>CAVWTV010000030.1:0-90966 GCA_963757965.1 uncultured Acidobacteriaceae bacterium | reverse complement strand
ACTCCCTTGATAAGAGCCAGAAGTTATTGAAAATAATGGACAGTAGTTTCGGCTCTTTTCATGCTTCGTTGTGACCGCACCGATCATGCTGTGCCTGTTATCGCCAAGTGACATCGAATAGTGGGCTCCCAGAAGACGGGAGCTTGGATGGCTTTGCTAATCAAGCACCTTCCACAGGAAATGATGACCTGACTCACGGATGAGAATTTGGCGAGGAACAGGCAGTCGTCCCCAACGCGGCTTTCAGGCCCGGCTCCTTGCCTGTGGCGCAGAAGACTGTGTTTGGCGAATGCGCCTCACGAACTCATAAAGCACTTCAGGGCCGGTGCCGGAGACGGCTTGGCCGGGATGGGCGCCGGCTTGCATCCAGGCAAAAAGGAAGACGAGGGGAATCCATCCGCGTCCATCGCGCTCGACCGACGCGCCCATCTGGATTAGAACGGGGGAAAGTCTGATGGGCATTTCAAGGGTCAGCACCTGGTTTGCCTCGGGGTCATAGCAATGCTCAAATGGCGTGACGACGAGGTGCTCGCGGCAGACGAGCGGACGGATGGGATGAATGGAGCAGGACTCATCCTGAAGGAAGGGGCAGGGAACGCGCGCGTAGAAGTAGTCGCGCGTCAGGTTAGAGTTCGACTCAATATCGGCCTGCGGGCCGTCCGCGTTCATCTTGACCAGGCGATCGACGATGCCAGCCTCGGCCAGGGAGCGCAGCGCCCGGTCGAAGCGCCGGGCGAGCTCCTGCTGCTCGGCCTCGGGGAGCGTATGGATCCACTCCGCCAAACCCTCGGCCTCGAAGATGCTGATGGCGACCATCGGCCGGCAGCAGGCGCCGCAGCCCGCTTTGCATGAGATCGGGCGGCCCACCGAAGCCGACTGCGTGACCACCGCGTCGATGAGGACCTGGTCCAGGCTCCGGATAATGGGGAGCAATTGGGTAAGGTTGGTGCGGCCCTCGGGGACCACCGCGGTCGCGGCAATTGTGCTGTCTCCAAAGCCGATGGAAAAATCGACGGCAACGGTTTCAGGGTTCTCGGAGGGCTGCTCGTCCATAGAAACCGAATTGTAGCCGATAGCCGACGGTTCCGCCGCCGTTTGGCCGAAGTTTCCCAGGGCAGCTCACGCTTGTTAGCAATTCAACCTTGCTATTAATTGTTGCCGCGACTGGCAGGGATTCTCGATTGACCTAAAATCTTCGCCGAGGCGCGAACTGAGCGTTTGAGAGGCAAACTCCTGGGTTCTGGCCGTGTAACCGGCCATGCGTACATGGGGAAAAAATGGCGTCATGTACGGTTGGCCGACCATCCGACCGGAACTCAAAGTACGCCCCTCATCTACGCTCAACGAGCGCATTGGGCTGTTAACCGTGAATTGAGGAACGGTACAGGATGACTGGCGGAACACAATTCCCAATGCAGCGATTTCCTCAGCGCACCGCTTTTTTCACGAGCGCCCCGATCCTTACCTCGTCTTCGGCAGTCAGCTCCTTCAATGCATAGGCGACTGGCCAGATGGTTCCCTGGTCGAGGTTCGCTTTGTCGCTGAAGCCGAGCGTGGCGTATCTCGCTTTGAACTTGTGCGAACTTTGAAAGAAGCAGATGACATTGCCATCCTTAGCATACGCGGGCATCCCATACCAGGTCCTCGGCGAGAGGACCGGTGCGCTGGCTTTGATGATGGCATGAAGCCGCTCGGCCATGGTGCGATCCGATTGCGGCATCTCAGCAATTTTCGCAAGCACGTCATCTTCCCCATCCGTCGTTTTCGCGCGCGGGCCTCGCCGCTCTTCCGCCTTTAGCTCTTCGGCGCGCTCCCTCATTGCGAGGCGTTCCTCGTCCGTGAATCCCCTGACCGCCTTGCCTGGCACGGGGGCGGTGCTCTCGTCGGACTTCCGGGTCTGCTTGTTCGGTCTCATAGGTCCTCCTGATTCACAACCTGATCCTAAGCAAACCAAAAACAGCCCTAGTACGTCTACAGCGCAGCGAACTGAACATGGCGGGCTTGAGCATTCCAGAGCTTAGGGTTCCGGGAGGTTGACCGGCAACTCGGACATTACTACCCTGAGATGTGATGCGATCACGCCGGCGTCTAAATATTTGACTGGTGTTTATCACCACTTATCGGTAAAGTTGGTCCACCGATCTCGATTCTTTCAGTTTTGATACGGGGACAATCCATGAAGATCGCTCAACCTGCTTCGAATTCATCTGCAACGCCAGAAGCGTCATCACGCGCCAGCCGTCGCCAGCGCATCACCGCCTTTGCAGTGTTCGCGGCGCTCGTGTGTTCCGGCGCCACGTCGTGTACCCGGACGCAGGTTGGGCTTTCGGCGGCCGCCATCGCGGCGGTCCTCGTAGGTACAACAGTGGGCGTCACCTATGCAGTGAAAAACAGCCACCACACATTGCAGGGCTGCGTCTTCTCCGATGCCAATGGATTCAAGCTCCGCACAGGCGATGCGAAGGTCTTCACACTCCAAGGCGAGGCCGCAACCATCAAGGCCGGAGATCGTGTCAAATTCCACGGGTCAAAACTGAAGAAGACGAAAGACTCGACCGGCGATCAGGTCTTCGTGGTCGAGAAGCTGAGCAAGGACTACGGCCCTTGCCCCGTGAACGTTGCGACTTCCGCAACACCGACCCGCTAAAATTGCAGCGCCGTAAGAGGGCTGCTGGGAAGATTTCGTTGGCGCACTTCAACAAGAATCGCAACCTTGAATCGCAAAGAACGCATCGGCGTCTTCGCCCGTTTCCGCGTAATGCCTGGATGACCGGCAACCGGCCAACCGGCACGCTACCGGCGTGGATGATGGTGTTGGGCGGCCTTGTGCGATTGTGCGGCGCGATGACTTTGTATCGCGTGGCTCCATTTCTTTGCGCTGGTTAGCGGAATTGACTTTGTTCAGAACCTGACAGGGCGCGGGACTTTACACTGGCTTTGTGATTTCGTAATTGCTCTTGGACGAACGCGGGCGTGGACGCCTGCGCGACAGCCGGTCTGGAGACCGGCGCTACATTCCGGCGATTACACAAACAGGCAGTAGCGGGACTAACCCACACGTTTTACAAATCGCCGTCCGCGAATCTCATAGTCGCCGCCAGCCACGCGGGCAATGGCTTCGCTGTAGGCGATATGTTCCTCGGCCAGGATGCGTTCCGAAAGCGAGTGCGCGTGGTCGCTGTCGAGCACTGGAATCGCGCGTTGCAAGACGATGACTCCGTGGTCCAGCTGGTCGTCCACAAAGTGAACGGTGCAGCCGGCGATCTTCACCCCGTGCTCGAAGGCCTGCGCCTGCGCCTCCAGGCCTGAAAAGGCAGGCAGCAGAGACGGATGGATATTGAGGATTCGATTGGGGAAAGCGGCGACGAATTCCGGCGACAGGAGGCGCATGTAGCCGGCGAGGCAAACCAGGTCGACTCGATGCGCCCGCAGGCATTGAATCAGATCGGCGTCGTGCTCGGAGCGCGCGCGGCCTTTGGAAACAAAGACTGCGGTGGGCAGTCCTAAATCGCGAGCTGCTTCGAGACCGGCGGTATCGGCTACGTTCGAGACCACGATTGCAATCTCTACGCCGGGGAGACGGCCTTCAGCGATGGAGCGGGCGATGGCTTTGAAATTGGAGCCGCGGCCGGAAAGGAGGATTCCCAGGCGGAGGGGCCGATCTTTCGGGGCGAGTTCCAAACTTCTCCCTCAGGGGCTAAAGCCCTGCCGTTTATTGTGTTGCATTTGCGGCACGACTGAAGTCGTGCCCTGACACTTCTTGCCGTCGCGAACGAATCTTTCCCCAATAGGTACAGCCGCGCCTGACAATTCTGCGTTCAGCAAGCTTAGGTGTACTGCACCCGGCGGTCACCTTTGACGACGCGGCCGATCAGATAGAACTTCTCCTCAGAGCGATTGAGCAGATTCTTGGCGCGCGCGAACTTTGCCGCTGGGATCGCCGCAATCAGCCCTACACCCATGTTGAAGGTGCGCATCATCTCCTCTTGCGACACCTGGCCGAGCTTCTGCAGATGCTCAAAGATCGGCAGCACCGGCCACGAACCCAGCTCCACCTGCGCCCCGGTATGCTTGGGCAGGATGCGGGGCAGGTTCTCAGTGATTCCGCCGCCGGTGATGTGCGCCATTCCGGTCGTCAAGCCCGCCGCAACCAGCTTCTGGATCACATGAAGGTAGCTGCGATGCGTCTTCATCAGCACCGCGCCTGCTTTGTCCTTGATGGCGGGAACGTATTGCGCAGGCTTGTAGCCGGCCACCTCGAAAAGCAGCTTGCGAGCCAGCGAGTAGCCGTTGGTGTGCAGCCCCGTCGAGGGCATGCCGATCAGCACGTCGCCAACTTTGATCTCCTCGCCGGTCACCATTTTGTCGCGGTCGACCGCGCCCACGATGAAACCAGCGAGGTCGTACTCGCCATCGGCATAGAAACCCGGCATCTGCGCCGTCTCGCCGCCGATCAGCGCGCATCCGTTGGCCTTGCATCCTTCGGCCAGCCCGGTCACCACGTCTTCGGTCACATCCGGATCGAGCTTGCCGCTGGCCAGGTAGTCCAGAAAGAACAGCGGCGTCGCACCCTGGACGGCGATGTCGTTCACGCAGTGGTTGACCAGATCCACGCCCACCGTGTGGTGCATTCCCAGCTCGAAGGCCACCTTCAGCTTGGTTCCCACTCCGTCAGCCGAGCTCACCAGGATCGGGTTTTTCCAGCGCTGCATGTCCAGCCGGAAGAGCGCGCCAAAGCCGCCGATGCCGCCCAGGACGTTGCGGTTGAAGGTTTTTTGCGCCAGGTACTTGATCCGCTGCTTGGCCAGGTCGCCGCTGCCGATGTCCACGCCGGCATCGGCATAGGTCACGGGTTTGGATTTGGTCTCGACTTTGGTTTTCGTTTCGTCAGGCACGGAAGGGGCTTTCTGCGGATCGATTGTTGAGCGGCACTCTGGCCGGAAAGGTCGATTCTAGCAGCATCGCGGGGGCTTCGACTGTGACTTACAGGAACCGCTCCTGTTCTTCGGGTGTGGGCACGGGGCAGCTTTCGAGCCGTCCCCAGATGCGGTAACGCCAGCGCGCGACCAGCCGATAGCCCAGGTCGCGCACTGGCCGGGGAATCCAGCCGATGAGGCGCCCGACGTCCGGCCAGGGACGCGGCAGCTCCAGCAGCATGGCCACAGCCGCATCCGAGCGGAGAAGAACTCGCTCACTTGGACCATCCGCATCGCGCACAATCAGGATGGTGTTCAGGCCGGTTTCCAGGTCCGCGGAGGACAATCCGTGGCGTGCCAGCAGTTCGGCCACCTTCGGTGACTGGGAAGCTACAAAGCGCAGCCGGTCATGCCGGTCGCGCTTGAGGAACCACCAAACCAAGCCGTTGCAAAAGCCGCAATGGCCATCGAAGATGACCTGCAGGCGCCCGCCGAGTTCGATTCGATTTGTCATCCGCACTTAGGATGACAGAACCCCACCCAAAGGCGCTTGAATGTGCAGCGACTTGTAGAGGTGTGTCAGGATGCGAATCGGAATTGTCCGCGCGTTATAGGCTTCCATCGCTTTATGGCAAACGTTCCATTCACGCCGGGCACGGACCATTATTCGAGAAGAAGTACATTCTTGCTGTATTGCGCCCCAGCGAGGAACTTGATCCCCTTGTCTATCGTGACCAGGACTCCTTCTTCTTTCACGGCGAGTCCAAGCAGATACGCATCGGTTATTTGCTGGCGCCCGAATATCCGCTCTTGAAAAGGCGCGGCAAGGGTAGCCCAGCCGGTCGAGATGGGCCAAAACCGGTAACCGGGATGACTCGCAAAAGCTGCCAGAACATTGGTCGCCTCTTCAACCGTTAACTTGCCCACCTTCGGGTTCGATGAAACTCGAAGAAAGCCCGTTTCGGAAAACGCGCACAGACCCCAACTGAGGCCGGGAGTGTTAAACCATTTCGCTACCATCCGGTGATGCTCGTGTCCCTCCTGCGTAAGAGCGATTAACACATTCACATCAAGCAGATAGCTATGCTTAAGCAAAGTCGTCCTCTTCCAGAGCCTCTCGAACCATCTCGGAGGTAATCACCCTGCCATTAGCCGGAAGGATTAGCAGGCCGTTGGGCGCTCTCTTCAGCCGTGGCGAAGGAGAGTCGGAACGCTGCGCGGAAACGCCCTTCCGCACCAGTTCACCAATGGCCGCGCCAAGGGTGGTTCCCCGCCCTTTTGAGTAAAGCGAAGCCAGTTGATAGACATCTTCATCGAGTGTAATGCTGGTTCTCATGGGCCAATTATGCGCCATTGAGATGAAAAGTGCAATTACACACTTTGATGCAAATGCGTTGCATATGCACCAAAATTGAAAACTGATCTCTGACCTCCGAACAGCCTTGAACAGCCCCAGAATGTCCTGAATATCCCGGCCATTCCGCCTGCAATCTATACTGAACCCACGATGACTCCCCAATTCCCAGCTCCCGTCCGCAAACGATCCCAGGCGCTGCAGCAGCGAGCCGAGCAATTCTTTCCGGGCGGCGTCAACTCGCCAGTGCGGGCCTTCCGGGCGGTGGGCGGCGCGCCTCTGTTTATCGCGAGCGCCCAGGGCGCCTGGCTTACCGACGCGGACGGCAACCGCTATATCGACTATTTCGGCTCCTGGGGACCGATGATCCTCGGACACGCCTTTCCACCCGTCGTTGAGGCCATCGAACGAGCCGCCAAAAACTCCACCAGCTTTGGGGCTTCGACAGCAGTGGAAGCCGACCTGGCCGAACGCATCGTCGCCTGCTATCCGGCCATCGAAAAGCTGCGCTTCGTCAGCTCCGGCACTGAGGCCACCATGTCGGCCATCCGGCTGGCCCGCGCCGCGACCGGCCGCAAAATCGTCGTCAAATTCGAGGGCTGCTACCACGGCCACTCCGACGGGTTGCTGGTCAAGGCCGGCTCCGGCGTCGCGACCTTTGGAATCCCTGGATCGGCAGGTGTCCCCGAGGAGATCGCACACCTCACCCTCGCTCTGCCTTACAACGACCTTGGCGTGGTTGAAGCTGCCTTCGCTGCTCATCCCGATGCCATTGCCGCAGTCATCATCGAGCCCATTGTCGGCAACGCCGGCTGCATTCCGCCCGCCCCAGGCTATCTCGCGGGCCTGCGCGCGCTCACCGCTCGCGAAGGTGCGCTGCTGATTGTCGACGAGGTCATGACCGGCTTCCGCGTTGCCCTTGGGGGCGCATGTCAGCTTTACTCGCTCGACCCGGACCTCGTTACGTTGGGCAAGATCGTCGGAGGCGGCCTGCCGGTCGGCGTCTTTGGCGGGAAACTCCGTCTTATGGATCTTCTGGCGCCTCTCGGGCCGGTCTACCAGGCCGGAACGCTCAGCGGCAACCCTCTGGCCATGGCCGCCGGAATCGCGACGCTCAGCTATCTTCAGGAACACGCGGCGCAGGTCTATCCGCAACTTGAAACCGCAGCCAAGGCCGTAGCCGAAGGAGTGGCCGCCGAAGCTGCCAACGCCGGAGTTCCGCTCACGCTCAATCGCGTTGGCGCCATGTGGACCTGGTTCTTCACGCCGGGGCCCGTCACCGATTATTCAGAAGCCGCCAAGTCCGATACCCGCGCCTTTGGCCGTTTCCACAATGCGATGCTCGACGCCGGCGTTTGGCTTCCGCCGTCGCAATTTGAAGCGGCGTTTTTAAGCACTGCTCACGGTGAAGCCGAAGTGCAAGCGACGATTGAGGCCGCGAGAGAAGCCTTCAAAGCTGCACTGCCGAAATGATATGGAGACACTGAAGATTCCGAAGTTTGAAAACGAGACCGACGAAGCCAACTGGCTCTACGAGAACCGTGAGGGGCTGGCTGGCGCCTTTCTGCAGCCGGCGCAGGAGGGCCGGGTGCGGCAGGACCCTTTGAAGCGCCGCGTCGTCACGCCTGCGACTCTCCCCACGCGTCCAGCGTCACAAAGCGATGCGTAGCTTTGTAACGCGCGGCCACCAGCCCGGCAGCCGCTACGGACGGGGCTCGATACCCGCCCCGATCCCGATGGCTTCCGTCGTGGAGCACGATGTTCGATGCCCGGCCCCGCCGCTGCAATTGGTCGATTTTATGTGTGATCCGCAACGCGATTGCGTCCGCTGAAGGCTCTTTCCAATCCGAAGTCATCGCGTTCCACAGCACTGGAACCATTCCAAGGGATCGGGCCAGGCGAAAAACGACCGGGCGGCGCGCTCCAAACGGCGGACGAAAATACTTCACGGCAACGCCCGCGATCTGTTCCAGCTCTTCACTGGTGCGGGACAGCTCCTGTTCCACGCGGCTGGCCCCGGTAAGCGCGAGGTTGGGATGGCTCCAGGAGTGGTTGCCGATCAGGTGGCCGCCTGCCACAATCCGGCGCACCAACTCCGGCTCGGCCTGGGCATGGCTGCCGATCAGAAAAAACGTAGCCCGCACATTGTGGCTAACCAGAATCTCCAGCAGGCGCGGCGTCCATGCCGGGTTGGGACCGTCGTCGAAGGTCATCGCCAGTTCGCCGGGGCGCGGCGGCGCAATCAAGGCTCTTCCAAATAGCCTCGACCCCGGCCACAACGCGGCGTAAGCACAGCCGCCCGCGCCAAGCACAGCCGCCGCGCCCAGTCCGGCAGAGACCTCTGTCCCGATTGGTGAGAGCATTGCAATCAAGTGTGCAGCGTCAGAGAGCGAATCGGCAAGCCAGCCTTAGCCTTTATCCGGTCAGCGTAACCGAAATGGGACGCTTCCCGGCCTCCATCACGCTCGCGTCCCCATCGGCGGTATACTCATCTTGTTCGGGTCGCATCCTGAGTCTGCGGAGCGGCACTGGAGACAACATGACCCTTGCGAGTTTTCCCGGGGGCTTCCCCGGCGGCTGTAGTTCCACCCTGCCCAGTACAGCCCATTCCACTACCAAAGTCACCGTGCCTGCGCTCACCGAGATGAAGCGGCAGGGCAAGCCCATCTCCGCGCTCACCGCCTACGACTATCCATCCTCGCGGCTGGCGGACGAAGCCGGCATCGACTTGCTGCTGGTGGGCGACTCGCTGGCCATGGTGGTGCTGGGCCACGAAAACACGCTCGCCGTCACCGTGGACGAGATGCTTCACCATACGCGCGCTGTCAGCCGCGCCGTTCGCCGGGCTCTGGTTGTTGCCGACATGCCCTTCGGCAGCTATCACGGAACAGTTGCGGATGGGGTGGCCAACGCCATTCGCTTCGTCAAAGAGGCGGGCGCTGAGGCGGTCAAGATCGAAGGCGCGCGCGTCGATCTGGTCCGCGCGCTCACTGAAGCCGAGATTCCGGTCATCGGCCATCTCGGGCTCACACCGCAAAGCGTGCATCGCATGGGCGGCTATCGCGTCCAGGCCCGCACCGGCGGAGCTGTTCTCCAAATCAAAGCCGATGCCCACGCCCTCGCCGATGCCGGAGCCGGGGCGATCGTGCTTGAGGGCGTTCCCCGCGAGGTGGCCGCCGACATTACGGCCGAGCTGGCAATTCCTACCATCGGCATTGGCGCCGGACCGGATTGCGACGGCCAGATTCTCGTTTTCCACGATCTGCTCAACCTGACGTTCGCGCCGCCCGCCAAATTTGTCCGCCGCTACGGCGACGCAGGTACGCTGATTCGCAGCGCAATCGAGCACTATCGCGAAGACGTCGAGCACCGCGCCTTCCCCTCGGATGAGGAAAGCTATCATCTGCCTGAGGCCGCGCGGAGAGCCCTCGACGGAGCGCGCAAGACGGCGGCGCTGCGCAAAGTTCGATGAGAATTATTCGCACGGTTGACGAACTTCGGCAGTGGTCCCGTCATGAACGGAGCGGTGACAAGAGCGTCGGCCTGGTTCCCACCATGGGCGCTTTGCACCAAGGCCACGCGGCCTTGATTCGGGCTGCGGCGGCCTCATGCGGGCGGGTCGCCGTCAGCATCTTCGTCAACCCGACTCAGTTCGGACCCAATGAGGACTTTGCCCGCTATCCACGCAGCTTCGACGCGGACTGCGCTCTAGCCGAGGCCGAAGACGCCGATGTCGTATTCGCTCCGACGGTCGAGGAAATTTATCCTCCGGGCACAGCCACTTTCGTCGAAGTCGACGGCTTGAGCAACCGGTTGGACGGCGCATCCCGCCCCGGCCATTTTCGGGGCGTGGCAACAGTTGTTGCCAAGCTGCTCATCGCAGCCGAGCCCGACCGCGCCTTCTTCGGCCAGAAAGATGCGGCCCAGTGCGCGGTAGTCCGCCGCATGGTTGCCGACCTGCGCTTCGCCACCGAAATTATTGTCTGCCCCATCGTCCGCGAGCCTGACGGTCTGGCCCTCAGCTCGCGCAATGTCTACCTGAGTCCGCCCGAACGCACACAGGCACTGGTGCTGAGCCGCGCAGTGCGCCAGGCCGAAGTATTGGCCGTCTCAGGCGAGCGGCGGGCCAGTTCCCTACTCGATGCAGCTCGTCAGACATTCGCCGCCGAGCCGGAAGTGCGCATCGATTTTATCGAGTTAGTCGATTGGACCAGGCTGGAGCCCGTAGAAACTGCCGGAGCCGGCACGCTGTTTGCCGTCGCCGCATGGGTCGGCGCAACGCGGCTCATCGACAACGCGATTCTAAGTTGATCGGCAGCAATACGCTCGCTGCTTCTCCAATATGCCGTGAGGCTGCGGAACCGCTGCTTCTCTCTCTGCGTACGCTTGAGTAGAGGTCATCTTGGACAATCGCTCAGCAGTTCTGCGCAACCGCACCGCAGCTCAGCCGCAGGAAGAACGGAGCCCGACATGGGTCAACGCTTTCGCACTATTGGTGTGGCTCGCGGCAGGGGCAGCCGCTTTTCTTCCCTTTGCATTTGACACGTCGCCCTGGGACGCGGTGACGCTTCGGGTTCCGGGCAATCAGGGCAATTGGTGGCACTTTCTTGCCGGTGCTCCGGCCTTCCTCGCCTTTCCCATGATTTGGCTCAGGCTGCGACCCTTCTTCTCGACGCAACTTTCCACCGCGATGGGACGACGCTTGATCTGGGCCATCGTGGGCCTTTCTGTTGCCGGCACAGTGGCAGTGGAGGCGCCATTTCTGTTGCACCTGGCTGGAACCAGCGAATGGCAACGTTTCATTGTGCTGAGCCTGGGCTTCGGCATCGTCGTCGCCAGCGCCGCAATTCTGTTCCTGCGCCGCCGTCACATCGCTCCCACGCTGGCTTGCCTGGCCGGTCTCGACACCGCTTATCTCGCCAACATGGCATTGTGTCTTGTCGTTTATGCCGGAGCGCCGGGGAACTTCGGTTCGAGATCGGGCTGGTTTGTGACGGCCGTGATCGTCTGGCCCATCTTCTTCGAGCTCATTTGGATTTTCATTCGGGCCTTCGGAACGCGAACTGCGCAAATCGAGCCTCGCGGCGCGTAACCGGCATTGCATCCTTATGCAGATTCGCATTGCACAACCGACCGCCTTGGCTGCACTCTGTAACCAATGCCGGAACTGCCCGACATCGCCGCCTACATTACCGCACTGGAAGCTCGCGTCTTGGGCCAGCCATTGGAGCGCGTCCGGCTGGCCAGCGTCTTTCTGCTGCGCACCGTCGCCCCGCCGCTTGAGAGCGTCGAAGGCCGCGTGGTCAAGGAAATCCGCCGCATCGGCAAGCGCATCGCGATTGGAGTCGAAGGCGATCTTTGGCTGGTGCTGCACCTGATGATTGCCGGCCGTTTGCACTGGAAGCCGCCGCAAGCCAGACTCGCCGGACGCCAGGCTCTTGCAGCTTTCGATTTCCCCGCGGGCTCGCTGGTGCTGACCGAGGCCGGCAGCAAGCGGCGAGCCTCTCTTTATGTGCTTCGCGGGGAACAAGCCCTTCACGACATCGACCCCGGCGGCGTGGAAATATTCTCGACCGATCTCGAAGTCTTTCGCGCTGCGCTCACCCAGGAGAACCGCACCCTTAAGCGCGCCCTCACCGATCCGAGACTGGTAAGCGGCGTCGGGAACGCGTATTCCGATGAGATTCTGCACGCGGCCGAGCTCTCGCCCATCACGCTCACCCACAAGCTCAAGCCCGAGGAATGGGAAAGATTGTTTGCCGCCACGCGGGCGACGCTCACCCTTTGGATCGACCGCATGAAAGCCGAAGCCGCGAAGGCTTTTCCGGAGAACGTCACGGCATTCCGCCCGGAGATGGCCGTTCACGGACGCTTTGGCCAGCCCTGCCCGCGCTGTGGCCAGAAGGTGCAGCGCATTCGCTACGCCGACAACGAAACCAATTACTGCGCTCGCTGCCAGACAGGCGGAAAGGTTCTGGCTGACCGAAGCCTTTCGCGTCTACTCGGAACGGACTGGCCGCGTACCCTCGATGAGCTGGAGGCATTGAAGCGACGCTGAAGCAGACCTCCTCATGCGGCCTAAACGGATTTAGCATTCATGGTTCCACTCAGGGTTTGCGTCGCGCATTTGCCTTGACACTCCGCTATCGGGTCTCGCAAAGTGATTTCGCGGCTCCATGCAGGCAGGCCGGCGACCCGCCCCCAATTTCCATGAGTCCCCGGCCCCTCGGAGGCGAAATTCGTTCAATCGGGAGGCTTTCAATGCACCATCTTCTGTTCAATCACTGGGCCATTCTGGTCGCCGCTCTCGCTCAATGGGTTCTGGGCGCTCTCTGGTTTTCGCCGGTTCTTTTCGCCAAGCCCTGGAAGGCCATGGTCTATCCTCGCTCTGAGCCGCAGAAGAACAGCATGGTGGCCGGCATGGTCGTGTCGTTCATCGGCAGCCTGATTCTCTGCTTTGTGCTGGCCCACGTCATCTTCTGGGCCGGAGCAACCACTCTTCATTGGGGCGCGATGATCGGCTTCATCGCCTGGGTCGGCTTTATCGTAGCGCCGCTTTCGGCTGCCCACGTCTACGAAGGGCGGCCATTCAATCTTTTCGCCATCAATGTGGGCTACTGGCTGGTGGCAATGATCGCCGCCGGCATCATTCTGGCCATTTGGCGTTGATCGCTCCGATTCTGCTCACACGTCGATCTGTAACCGTCGCCCGTTACAATCGATCCATGAGCAAAGCAGTCATTGCAACCGGCAAAGCTCCCGCCGCCATCGGACCCTATTCCCAGGGCGTGCGGACAGGCAACCTCATTTTCACTGCTGGACAAATCGCGCTCGATCCGGAAACTCAGCAGGTGGTTGCCAGCGGTATTACCGAGCAGACAGCCCGCGTTTTTGAAAACCTGAAGGCCATTCTCGAAGCGGGCGGCAGCGACCTTGGCCGCGTGGTCAAGGCCACCGTGTACCTCAAAGATTTCAGCGATTTTGCGGCCATGAACGCCGTCTACGGCAATTACCTGGCGGCGGATGGCGGGGCGCCGCCGGCCCGCACAACCGTCGAGGTCTCCCGCCTGCCCAAGGATGTTTTGATTGAGATCGATCTCGTAGCCGAGGTCTGAAGAGGTTTTGAATTCCCCATGAGCGAATTGCCTGAAAAAATCGTACGGAGCGACCCCGAGTGGCGCACTATGCTCACCCAGGAGCAGTACCAGGTGCTGCGCGAGAAAGGCACGGAGCGGCCATTCACTGGCGCCTTAACACAGAACCACGACACCGGCAACTACCATTGCGCGGGTTGCGGCGCGCTTTTGTTTGTGAGCGGGGCCAAATTCGACTCCGGCTGCGGATGGCCCAGCTTTATGCTGCCGGCTGACTCCAAGGCCGTCGACGAGCACGAGGACCGGAGCTACGGAATGCGCCGCGTCGAGGTCACCTGCGCCCGCTGCGGCGGCCACCTCGGCCATGTCTTTCCCGACGGTCCCGCGCCCACCGGCCTTCGCTACTGCATCAACTCCGCCAGCCTCAGCTTCGCCCGTGTGGAGCCCTAGCCCGCGTTCGCACTCCGATTGCGAATCGCGTTCAGAGGCGCTCTCAACGCACAACAAAACCCCGTCAGAGTAGGGACGGGGTTCGCTTCGATCTTGAATTCTTGGGGAGGATTGGGTGCCCCATCCTTCGCGTCTCTTGCGAAGGGTGGGAAAACAGCAGACCGTTACACCTTGGCGATCTTGCCGCTCTTGATGCAGCTGGCGCAAACCCTGATGCGCTTGGGCGCGCCGTTGACCAGCGCCTTCACTGCTTGCAGATTCACGCTCCAGCGGCGCCGAGTCACGTTGTGCGCGTGAGAGATGTTATTGCCGAACTGCGGGCCTTTCCCGCAAATATCGCATACCTGTGCCATGACTTCACTCCAAATTCTTCTTGTTCAGATTCTCTTCGCCGCCGGAAGAATCAGCGGCATTCGAGCGCAGTTGAATCCCCGCTCAGAATGGCGCCACTCACGGGGCCAAAGAAGACATGCCACCCCGCCGGCTTCCCGAATCTCTAGTATACCCGGAATCTGGCCCTCGAGCCAAGGCGCGCGGCCTGGCTCAGAGGCTATTCGTAGCGCAGCGCCTCGACCGGCTCGATCTTCATGGCCGTGCGCGCCGGAATCAGCGTCGCCGCCAGAGCCACTAATGCCAGCAGCAGTGCGACCGCCGCGTAAATAGCCGGATCGTGCGGACCCACGTTGTAGAGCAGGCTCTTCAGTAGCTGCGCGAGAGCGAACGCCGCACCTAATCCGACGGCCCCACCCAATGCGATCAACCGCACGCCTTCTCCAGCGATCAGCCGGAGAATGTCCAGCCGCGTCGCGCCCAGGGCCATGCGCACGCCAATCTCCTGCGTGCGCTGCGCGGCCACAAACGCAATCACCCCGTAGAGTCCGATGACCGCCATGGCCAGCCCGCAGAGCGCGAAAAACCCGAGCAGGGCCGTCTCGAAGCGCGGCCGATCGGCCAGCCTGTTCACCGTCTGGCTGAGCGTCTCAATTTCAACCGGCACAGTGGGATCGATTTGCGCAATCTGCGAGCGCACCCACGGGGTAACGACGGATACAGGAAGCGTGGATTCGAGCAGGAAGATGTGATGCTGATCCCAGTTTTCCGGGTGATGGTTGCTTCGCAACTCATAGTATTCGGGTTCGTCCTGGCCGGCGAGTCCGGCGTTCTTCACGTCCGCCGCCACTCCCACGACTGTGAAGACTGGCCCGTCCAGGACAAAATACGGATTGTAGTTTGCGAACTGCATGTGCTGCCCGATTGCATCTCCTTGAGGGAAGAGCCGCGCCGCAAGCAGCTTGCTGAGAATGATGAAGTCGCCGCTGGAACTCCGTTCTTCCTCGGTGAATCCCCGCCCTTGAACGATAGGGATCTGCAGAACGCGAAAGTAGTCGGGCGTCACGATGCGGGCAACCACGGTTCCGCCAGTTTCCGGCTCGGTGCTTGGCTTGCCGCTAATAAAAATGTCTGCAAGGCGGCTTCCACCGTGCCAACTATTTGCATCCGGAGGCAGCGAGTTGGTCATTCCCACCGCTGTGACGCCAGGCAAGCGCCGTAACGCTGCTTCCACACGAAGATAGAAGCTCATGTACGCCTGACCCGATGGATAGCGCTCCCAATTCAGCGGAACATGGAATGTGAGCACATCGCGCGTCTGCATGCCGAGATTCTGCTGTTCGAGGTTCCAGAAGCTCTTCACCAGCAGGCTCGCGCCGGAGAGTAGCACCATGCAGATGGCGATTTGCGCGGTTACCAGGACGCGCTGCATCCGCGCATGTCCGCCCGATCTCGTCAGCCTGCCAACCAGGGCCGTAGCGCGCGGTTTCTCGAGCGCGGGCAAAATCCCAGACAAGGCGGCGCAAAGCAGAGAGACCAGCACCGCGAACAAAATGATGCGCAGGTCGAGTTGCGCGGTCGACAGAAACGGGACGCCTGTGGGAGCGATGGCGATGAAGACCCGCAGCAGAGTTTCCGCCAGCGCGCATCCGGCGGCGGCTCCCGCAGCCGCCAGCAGGAATGCCTCTGTCAGCGTCTGGCGAATCAACCGGCCACGACTGGCACCCAGCGCTGAGCGCACCGCCAACTCCCTCTCGCGTGCCGCGCCACGCGCCGAAAACAAGCTCGCGACGTTGGCGCAAGCAATCAGAAGCACGGCCAGCACTGCGCCCAGAAGTATCCACGCAACCGTGTAGGCCTCCTGCATCTGGCGGTCGCGGATGGACCGGACTTGCAGTTTGAATTCGCTCCGAAACTGCGCCGGAATCCACTGCTGCGTATGCAGGAACAGCGGCTCCATCTCATCCTTTGCCTCTTGAACGCTCACGCCGGGCTTCAGCCGCGCAAATGCCCAAAGTGGGACTCCTATGCCGCTATTCACCCTGTGCTGCTTCGCTGGGTCAATCTGCGCGGGCCGCAGAATCTCCGTCTCCTGCAACCGCGGCATCTCAAAGTCACTGGGAAGAACACCGACGATGCGGACCGCGTGATCGTCGATCATGATCGTTTTATTCAAGACACCCGGGTCGCGATTGTAGCGGCTCAGCCAAAGCCCGTCGGAGATCATTGCAACCTTCGGTCCGTTGGGAAGGTCCTCTTCGGGAGCGAAATTACGTCCGAGGATTGGCGTAATGCCAAGCGTGGGCAGAAAGTTCTGCGCTACCTCGGCGCATTGCAGATGCACGGGGTTCGCTTCGGAAAGGTTGCACTCACTCGTGCCATGCTCGAAGGTGACGGACTCAAACGGCCTTTGATTGTCGCGCCATTCGTAAAAGAATCCGCCCAGTGTGAACTCCTGCTTTTCAAGCGACTGCACCAGGCCGAATGACACCAGCCGGTCGTCGTGCGCATAGGGAAGGCTGCGGAAGAGAATCCGGTCGACCACGCTGAATACTGCTGTGGTTGCGCCAATGCCCAGCGCCAGCGTGGCAATTACCGTGATCGTGAAAACAGGATTGCGGCGAAAACCCCGCAGCGCATAGCGGACATCCTGGGCCACCGTGCCCAGCCACCAACCGGGCCGCTGCTCGAAGGACTGTGCCCGGGCCCGCTCCACGCCACCGAAGTCGATCAGCGCTTGCCGGCGTGCTTCGGTTGCTGTCATGCCCGCAGCAAAGTTGGCCGCGGTCGATTGCTCCACATGAAACTGGAGTTCGTCGTTGAGATCGCCATGTCTCCGGCGCGAAAAGAGAAAGCGCATCCGGGTCAGGAGTTCGCCGATCATGCCGATGCCTCCGGAACCCTGCTCAGCACCAGGCCGATCGCAGACGAAAGCCGCTCCCAGGTCTCGAGTTCCGCGTCCAACTGCCGCCTGCCCGTCGCGGTCAGCGAGTAGAACTTCGCCCTCCGGTTGTTTTCCGAGTTGCCCCAGTCGGACTGAATCCAGCCCTTGTATTCAAGCCGGTGGAGAGCCGGGTAAAGCGACCCCTGCCCAACTTGCAAAACCTTCCCGGAAACCTGCTCGATGCGCTGTGCAACTCCCCAGCCATGCATCGGCCGCAGAGCGAGCGTCTGCAGAATCAGCAAATCCAGCGTTCCCTGCAACAAGTCTGTGGATGGCGGCATCTCGCTCCCCTCGATATTCGACAATAGGATTACGCTGACTCCTGTCGATTGTCAAGGGAAAGATCTCACAGATCGGGGCTCAGGCAGCTTAGTCTCGCCCGTCAACGCATTTTTTGGATTTGGATTCGATGCAGAGGCCAACTCTCGGAGGGAGCAGGGGCCTTCAGACCCCTGAACCCGGTATTCGGATTGAAGGGCCTTCAGGGGCTGCGGAAAAAGGCCAGCTTGTGGTGAAGAACTTCAAAGCCCGTCCCTCAGGGGCTAAAGCCCGACGTTTGTTTTGTTGCATTTCCGGCACGACTGAAGTCGTGCCCTTTCAAAGCCACTGCAGGCAGCGGAGTTTTTCCGCAGCCTGTTCAGGCACGGGCTTTTTTTCGGCTGTGTGCAGAAGGCCCGGGGCTAAAGCCTATCGCGTTTGCGTTTGCTTCAGGGGTCTGAAGACCCCTGCTCCCTCCGCCAGAACAAACAGCAGTTTGTCGCCCCGCGCCGCCTTACTCCGGCGGGCCGACCGTCAGCACGAAGTACGACACTGGATCGGTCGAACTGGCATTCCCGATCCAATGCTCATCACCGGCGATGCAAACGCCCATGTCGCCGGGCTTCAGCTCATGTTCGACGCCTGCGGTCATCAGCGTTGCCTTGCCCTCGCGGAGGAACCATATCTCCGTGTGCTTGTGATGACCCACCTTCTCGTGCGGCGCGCCCGGCGCCAGAATCGAACCGTGCGCCTCCAGCCGGATATTGTCCGGCAGCATGCCCTGGATGTAATGGTGCATGACGTGCAGTACCTTCGGGTCGGGAACCACGTCTCCCGGGTACAGGCCCGAAGTCAAGGTGGACAACTGCGCCGAAGCGTGGGTGGGTGCCACGACGGGCGGCGTCCCGGCAGCCTGGGCCTCAACCTTGGGCGTAAGGGCCGGAGCGGCAACCAGCAAGGGCAGTAGTGCGGAGAATTCGCGGCGATTCATGGGACCTCTCATTCGTGCGCCATACTACCCCGTGCGGCAGACTGCCTGCAAGCAAGCGAGCCACCATGCAAGACGGCCAGCCCAAAGGCTGGCCGTCTTTTCGTTCCGTGCGGAACCGGCTACTTCCGGTGGCGATGGGACTGGCCCAGCGAGATGACCTCGACATCCACCTGAGCAAGACCGGCCTTGACGATATTCAGTTCATGGGCGGCGGCGTAGGAGAGGTCGATAATGCGCCCCTCGGAAAGTACGCCCCTATCGTTGATGCGCACCACCACCGACCGGTTTGTTTCCCGGTCGACCACGCGCACCAGGGTGCCGAAGGGCAGGGTGGGGTGGCAGGCGGTCATGGCGTACATATCGAACCGTTCGCCACTGGCGGTTCGATGGCCGTCGAGAACCGCACCGTACCACGAGGCAATGCCTTTGAGCTTATCTGCCCGTGCGGCGTCGGCGGTCTTCTTGGGTGCCTGGCTCACCGGGGCCCCCAGCGATGGGTCTTCGTCGCTGGGATGGTTCACTGGTGTCGCGTTCAAAATCAGGGAAGTAGGCGGCGGGGTTGAAGCGGGTCCGGGAAGCCGCGCATCCGCATGCACTGGCTGTGTGGAGAGGACAACCACCACAGCGGCCAGCGCAACCGATGAAGCTCCCGCCAGGAGACAAATCCCCAGCGGAGTCTTCAAGCTCATGTTGCGTGATTTCCTTCGAATAACCATCTGCCTATATTACTAAATTGACACCCCCTTTGCCCATCTATTGGCAAGAGATACACCACTTTTTCTGTGGAAAGTGTTTGGAATTCGCGCATCTTTTTCGATAACATATGTGCAATCAGCAGCTTGCAATCTGCACCAAAAGTAATGCAAAAGATGTTACCTGGCTCGGAAGGAGACAGCAGCGCCTCTCTGAGCTTCGATTCCCAGCGCCCAAACAAGGTGATCAAATGGGTTCGTGCAACCGCTTTCTTCGTGCCCCGCCGATCGTGAAAGCCTCGAAAGCCTTCACCATGAACACAGGACCTGGCCGGGTCGGGGTGCGCTTGACCTGCCCGCCGCGGGTCATGGACTATAGTCTGGAATCCTTCCATGCTGGTCAGCGCGGCTCCTTTCTTTGTTTTTCTGGTTGCGGTGTGCTTGCTCTACTGGGCCGCTGCCGGGTCACGCCGACTCCAGTTGGCGATCCTGGTAGCGGCTAACCTGTTTTTTCTGGCGCGATTCAGCCTGATCTACCTGGCGCTGCCCCTGGCGGCAAGCGCGGATTTTCTGGTCGGCGCTGGGTTGGGGCGGTCGCAAAAGCCAGCTCTCCGCAGGTTGCTGCTTTCGGTCTCTCTGGTCATCAATCTGGGCTTGCTCGCCGGACTCAAATTGGTTCCAGTCTTGACTGCGGGGCGATACGGGTGGCTCTTTACTCTGAGCCTATCGTTCTATTGTTTTCAGTCGCTTACTTACACCATCGATCTCTATCGAGGCGAGATTCAGCCGACCCGCAGCTACCTGGCCTATCTGGCTTCCGCCTTGTTCTTCCCGTCGATGACGGCGGGGCCCATTCCGCGCCAGGGCAAGCTGCTCGACCAGCTTTCCAAGCCCCTTGCTTTCACCGCTGAAGATGGCGGCCGCGCGCTGCTGCTGATCGGCATCGGCCTGGTGAAGAAGCTGCTCATCGCCGACTACCTGGCCAACAACCTGGTGGGCCGCGTCTTCGACACCCCGGCGCTCTATTCTTCCGTGGAAACTCTGGTTGGCGTCTACGCCTACGCCCTGCAATTGTTCTTCGACTTCTCCGGCTACACAGACATTGCCATTGGCGCGGCGCTGCTGCTCGGCATCCAGTTGCCGGAGAACTTCCGCCGGCCGTATCTGTCTGTCAACATAGCCGATTTCTGGCGGCGCTGGCACATCACCTTCTCCAACTGGCTGCGCGACTACCTATTCGACGCGCTGCCCAAACGGCGCAAGCATCCACTCGCCTCTTACAGCTACGCCTTCCTGATTACGTTCATGCTGGGCGGGTTATGGCACGGCATCTCTTGGACTTTTCTCATCTGGGGCGTGCTGCATGGGCTGGCCCTCGGCGTGGTCTTCGCCTGGAAGCTGTGGCGCAAGCTGCCCTCGCCTCACTGGTGGGCCAAGTTGCTGGGCGGCCTGATCACCTTCAACTTTGTCTGCTTCACCTGGATCTTTTTCCGCGCCAGCTCGCTTGAGAACGCGTTGGCCATCCTGCGCAGCCTGGGCTCGCTCACCGGGTCCGTGGACAATCTGACCCCAATCCTGGTGGGCGTACTGGTGCTTGCCGCCATCCTCCACTCGCTGCCGCCGAGCTGGTTCGATTTTTCGGCGGGTGTGGCCGCTCGCACGCCCTTTTGGGTGCAGGGTCTGGCCATGGCCGGCTTGATCTTGTTGATTCAAACGCTGGCGGGCCGTGGTTCCGCTCCCTTTGTCTATGGCAATTTTTAACTTCAACGATCCCGAGCCCGGCCAGTCTGGTCAGGGCAAACCCGAGGCCGCCGCCAAACCGGCTGGCGTCGGCTGGCGCTTCCCATTCAAGACCGCGCTTGCCATCGCGGTGGTGGTGGGCGCGCTGGTGGGCTGGCACTGGTTTGTGGATCGCGGCAAAGGCCTGGACCCAGGAACCTTCCGTGGAATCTTCACCGAAACGTTCCGGCTGCATTGGCCTCAGCCGCCCGCCCCGGTGGTTCCCAAAGCTCCCGCGGTCGAATCTGGAGGAAACGGAAAGCTGCCTCAGATCTCGCCCTTGTTTGTCGACGACACCAACAACCTGGACTCGTTCTATGCAGCGCTTTGGAGCCTGGAACAAGCGAAACAGGAACAACCGAAGCAGGAGCAGGGGAAAGCGAGCGCCGTGGTCACCGTTCTGCACTATGGCGACTCGCCTACCACCGCCGACATGATCACCGGCGACGTACGCGCTCAGTTGCAAGACAGGTTTGGCGACGCCGGCCGCGGCTACACGCTCATCGCCAAGCCCTGGGCCTGGTACGGCCACCGCGGCGTGGAGATCAGCGACCACGGCTGGAAGATTCGAACCAGCATAGGCCTGATGCGCGAGGGAATCTATGGGCTGGGCGGCGCGGCGTTTGAGGGGCAGCCCGGCGCATGGAGCAAGTTCCGGCTCACCGAGTCGCCGCAATCGGCGGTAGAAGTGGAGTACCTGGCCAAACCCGGCGGCGGCGCTTTTGCCGTCGAGGCGGACGATGAGCAAATCATAGAGCAGACTACCGACTCCGAAGCCCAGGCGGCCGCATCAGTCCACGTGGCGCTTCCCATCGGAACAAAGGTTGTCTCCATCCGGCCCACATCGGGAAGTGTGACCTTATTTGGAGCGGACTTCCGGCGCGGGACGACTGGCCTGCTCTACGATAGCCTTGGCCTGAATGGCGCAACCACTTCCGTCATAGCGCGTGTCTTGCAGCCCGTCGTGTGGAAGCAGGAGCTGGATCATGCGGCGCCTGCGCTGGTGATCGTCAACTACGGCTCGAACGAGAGCAGCTTTGGATCCTTCGTCCACAAGCAGTACGCGACCGAGTTGCGTCTCGGTATACAGCGAGTTCGCGATCACGCCCCAGGCGCGTCTATCTTGATCATGAGCCCGATGGATCGAGGGGAACGCAGCGGATTGGACGACATCAAGACCATGGACACCATTCCCGAGATCGTCGCCATTCAGCGCCAGGTGGCCGCAGAGACCCATGTCGCCTTCTTTGACACTTTCAACGCCATGGGCGGCGATGGCACCATGGCGCGCTGGTATGCTGCCAGCCCCAGGCTGGTGACCGCGGACCTGCTGCACCCCACGCCGCAGGGAGCTACCATCGTGGCCGGCCTTTTCGTGGATCAATTGGACCTGGGATACAATCGATGGAAGATGCAACACGGAATTGCCCTGCCGGCCGCAAGCCCCGTAACCACCCCCAAGGCTGACGCACCAAAGGCCGCTGCGAATTCAAAGCCCAAGGCGAAATCAAAATCAAAGCCTGCCACGAAGGACACCGGAAAGAAGGCCAGGGAAAAATGAGCCGGCGACTTCCAACCCGGCGCTTCGAGACCTACCGGGCGGTAGGCCAGGGATTTATCCCTGGTATTTGGCTTTCGGGTATCTTATCTACGATTCGCTCCTTTTCTCTGGTTGGCATGGCCGTCGCGCTGCTGCTGGCGCTGGTGGGCACTGCCGCGCTCTCGGCCGCCCCGGCGAAAAAGAAGCATCACGCCCCGGCGGCAACCCAATCGGCCGCCAAGGGGCATAAGAGTTCACGAACCGCGCCCGCACAGCGCACAACCGGACGGACAACGTCAGGCAAAACCGCTCAATCTCACAGGCGCGTCCGTGTGCGCTACTACGCCGGGCCACGCGTTGACCCCAAGCGCAAATTGGCACTTATCGAGGAGATCGGCACGCGGATGAAGGACCCGCCCCCGCAGGCGATCGCGTACGGCTCGGCGCTCGACGGGTTCTATGCCCAGCTTGAATCCCACGAGTCCGAGCTTCGCGACACAGGGCCGCTTACCAGCACCGTGCGCGTCATGCAGTTTGGCGACTCGCACACCGCGGCCGATATGTTCACGGGCGAAGCCAGGCGTGTCTTCCAGGAGCAGTTCGGCAACGGGGGCATCGGCTACTCCTACCCCGGCCATCCGTTTGCCGGCTACAGAATTCTAGGTTCGGAGCGGTCGCAGTCCGTGGGATGGCGGACCCAGGGCAACAAGTTTCTCCAGCTTGGCGACGGCCAGACAGGCCTCGGCGGGATCAGCATCTCAACCGAGCGCCCCGGCGAATGGGTCACGCTGGACGCACCCTGCTCTACGCTCGAGCTTCAATATCTTCAACAGCCCGGCGGCGGCAGCTTGCGCTTTTCTGACAACGGCGTGGATACCGCGGAGATTCAGACCGACGCCGCGGCGGCTGGTCCCGGCACCTATACCTACTTCTGCACACCGGGAGATCACCATTTTGAAGTGACCACGGGGCACAGCGCTCCAGTAACTCTGCTGGGATGGGTTGCTACACAGCCGGGAGTAACATGGGAGTCGATCGGCATCAACGGTGCGGAAGCTCCATTAATTCTCAAGTGGGATCAGCCGCTCTTCTCGCAGTATCTCAAGGATAACTCCCCGGCCCTGATCGTTTTGGCTTACGGAACCAATGAAGCAGCAAGCTCCTACTGGGACGAGGCGAGTTATGAGCAGGCCTTCGCATCCATCATCGATAACTTGCACCAATATGTGCCGGAGTCGTCGATCCTGGTCGTAGGCCCACCCGACCGTTCCGTTACCCAGCATCGCGCATGGCATCCTTTCGCTGGAACCGATCACATCATCCAGGCGCAGCGAACAGTTTGCCGCACGCATGGGTGCGCCTACTGGGACCAGCGCAAGCGCATGGGCGGGTTCGGGGCCATGCAGGAGTGGGTTTACGCAGGCTGGGCGCAGCCGGATCACACCCATTTCACCGGAGAAGGATACCGGGAGCTAGCCGACGCACTGCTGATCGACATTGAAACCGGATATCAAGCGTACAAGCAACGGCAAACGGAAAGCAGCGTAACCACGGCACAAGGAGCGGCCATTGGAAACACAAGCTCGAATCCTTAAGGTTCTTCATAAAGTCAGCGGGAAGGAGATCAGCCCGGCAGCCGATGAGTCGCTGTTTGTCTCCGGGTTACTCGACTCCTTTGCTCTCACCGATTTTGTTACCGGCCTGGAAGAAGAGTTTGGAGTGACGATTCCCGACTCCGACTTATCGGCGCGCAAGTTCGATACGATCGGCAAGGTGGATGCCTACCTTGCCGCCAAGAGATAAGTTATGGCTTTTTTGCGCGCCTTTGGTTCGTGGCTTCCGCCTCGCCGCGTAAGCAACAAGGAGCTTGCGCCGCTAGTGGATGCAACTCCGGAATGGATCCTTGAAGTTACAGGTATCGAGGAGCGCCGTTACGCGGCGGAAACGGACACGGTCGCCGGAATCGGCGTTCTAGCCGCTCAGGATTGCCTGGAAAAGGCCGGCGTAACCGCCGCCGAACTGGGGA
Organism: uncultured Acidobacteriaceae bacterium; assembly: GCA_963757965.1. Lineage (GTDB taxonomy): Bacteria > Acidobacteriota > Terriglobia > Terriglobales > Acidobacteriaceae > Telmatobacter. The sequence goes on along the minus strand of CAVWTV010000030.1, from coordinate 66,592 downwards.
TGATTCTGGTGGCAAGCGGGTCAAGCGACCGCTTTTGCCCCGGACCAGCCAGCCAGATCGCCGCTGGACTGGGCCTTGCCACAACTCCCGCTTTCGACATTCCCGTCTCCTCCGCCGGGTCTCTCATCGGACTTATTCTGGCCGCACAGCTTGCGCCCGCCGCGGGCCGGGTGCTGGTGGTGGGCGCGGAAATCATGTCACGCCGCGTCTCTCTCAACCCCGAAGGCAAGAGCACCGCAATCCTCTTCGGCGACGGCGCAGGGGCGGCCCTGGTGGACGCAGAGACCGGATTCGCCCGCATCGCGGACTCCTGCATCTACACCGACGGAGCTTCTGCGGACGTTCTTTTCCTCCGCGATGGCCAGTTTCACATGGATGGATCGGCAGTCATCCTTCATGCTTCGCGCAAGATGCCCCGGGCCATCAATGAACTGCTGACCCGCAACCAGCTTGCCCCAGCTCAAGTGGAGGCGTTCCTGCTGCATCAGGCCAATCTGAATCTGATTACGCGCGTTGCGGCAGCGCTCAAGACGCCCCTCCACCGGTTCTTCACCAACATTGCCCGCCATGGAAACACCTCGTCGGCATCGCTGCTGATTGCCGCCGACGAGTGGCATCGAGGGCAAACCAGGCCTCTGGCTGGTCCGCTAGTATTCTCGGCGTTTGGATCGGGATTGAACTGGGGCGCCATGCTGGCCGTACCGCGCCAAAACGCAGTGATTTAAGCAACCCGGCTTCACCGCCAACCGTTCCAATATTTCAAAGCAGCGTGCATTCGAGTAGAATGCCCATAAGGTAACGGTTACCTGTGAAGAGATGTAATCTCGTCGCTGGTTACTCTCTGGTCGATCCAAAACAAATCTCAGCGGCGCCGCCACGCGGAATGACTGGTAAGCTAGAGTCCTGATTGGACTTCGAGGCTCATTCATGGCTTGCGACAATTGTTGTATTTACCCGTTGCCGACCGGTAGCTACCATAGCCGTGTAGCTCTGAGTATTGGCAAGGATCGCTTCGAGCTATGTTCTCACGACCAGAATTCACGAAAGGTGAAAACATGAGCACAACCCTTCTCGCTCCGCACGTTCAAAATGAGTTGCTCGGAGACCCTATCCAGCAGAGGATCGCTACCATAGTCGATGAGCTAATGGCGCAGCTTCCCAACCCTCAGCAACTGTCGGGCGAACAGCGGCGTGGAATCATCGCCAGGTACTCCGCCGTGCTGGAAGGCAATTTCATCTATTGGATGACTGCGACTTTCCTGGCTGTTAAATCGAAAGAAGCGCATCCGATCCTGCTCGAGAACCTATATGAGGAATGCCGCGACTCGCACCCGGCGATGATGCGCAGGTTCGCCATTGCGGCTCACGCTTTTCCCAGCGATGCCGATGCACTCGCGGTGGACGTCAATCTCACCAAAATGCGCCTCTTTCTGGGCAAGCTGCAGGGCGTGCCGTCGCTCGTGAGCATGGCCTTCTTCGAGGGCTGGATTCAAAGGTTCATGTCGTACCTGGCGGCTGTGGCCGCGGCACAGGGCTCCTCGGAGATGGAATACACCGACGTGCACGGGGTTTGCGATGTTGTGCATTCGCAGGAACTGTTCCGCGCGGTCAACATCGAACTGGCGAACAACCCGGTGAGCCCAGAGACAAATATCTATGAGGGCGTAGAACTTCTCAGCGCCCTGATCAAGGACATGATTCAGAGCCCCGCGGCAGAAGCGGCTTCTTAACCAACTCGATGAGGTGTCACCCTTGCAGAGTCAGCTTCATGCCGACGAGCGGTTGACAGTGCGCGCCGGTTACTTCGAAGTTTCCGGCGCGCATCTGTATACCGTATTGCACGAGGTGCAGGATCCGGTCGGGCGACTGCTGCTGGTGGGCCCATTTGCATCTGAGCGGCATAACACGTACATCCCTTTGGTGCGATGGGCGCGGTACCTGGCCGCCAGAAACATCGAAGTGCTTCGCTATGACTATCGAGGCATCGGCGAAAGCACGGGCGCCGTCGATGAGATGACATTCGCGGACTGGAGCCAGGATGTGCGGCTTCTTTCCGCATGGCTCGCCGAGCGTTCTCCGGCTGCTCCGCTGGTCTTGCATGGGCACGCTCTTGGCGCGGTACTTGCGGGCCGTGCATTCGATAGCGGCATCGGCGACGCTTTACTGCTTTGGTCTCCGCCCGCCAATGCAAATCAGGCTCTCCGCTCCACGCTCATGCGTTGGGTGGGCCTGGAACAGATCTTCAAGTTCGGCAACGATCGCAGGTCTGCGTCGGACTACATTCGCGAGTTGGAGCAAGGCTCTCCCCTTGAGGTTGAGGGATACCAGTGGTCAACCAGGCTCTGGCAGGATTCATTCGGTTTCACGCTTCCGCAAGCGCTCGCGAACGAAGAGAGCGCCGCGTTGGCCTACCAACGGCCGGTCAAGATCACCCGGCTCGATAAAGAAGCCGCTCCACTGGCCAAGGGAGGATCGGTGGGATACGACGACCTGAAAGACTTCACCTGGTTGTTTGCTCCGCATTGCGACTGGATTGTCGAGGCCGCTTCACGTTTAATAAGGTAGAGGCTCATGCAGCAGGCCACTGACACACGCGAACTGATTGACGTCGAAGTGCTCGGGCTGCGCCTGCGAGGCACGTTCCATCGGCCCGCGAGATCCTTCGCGGCTTTGCGATCCGGCAGCGGCGACCAGGGGCGAACCGGAGTTCTGTTTCTGAATTCGCTGGCCTTGCCCAGGGCAGCCACAGGCGACTCAGCAGTCTATTGGGCGGACGCCTTTGCTGAGCGCGGCTATCCTGCATTTCGCTTCGATTTGCCGGGGCTGGGAGACTCCGACGGAGAAACTTCAACCGATCTGCTCGACTTCATCAACGCCGGCGGATATGCGCCCTCAGCAGTTGCGCTCGCGAAGGAGCTGGCCGCGCGCGCTGGAGTTTCCGGGGTGGTCGTCGTGGGTCATTGCGCGGGCTCAGTCTCCGCCGTGTTTGCTGCTGCTGCCGCCAAGGAGTGCAAGGGCCTGATCCTCATGGACCCATATTTTCACCTGCCGGTGGCCAAGCGACCCGAGGTGCGTGAGCATTTGAGCGATTGGGTGCGGCGCAGCACGATTGGCAAAATGCTCAGCAACCTCTATGATCGCGCCAAACTCCTCCGCCTGTTTCTGCGCGGCAGCACTCCTCCCGGCAACGCAAATGTCGCCTTGCTGAGCCGGTGGAAGCAGGTCGCTGGAGCGGGCTTGCCGATTCTCATGTTCAAGGCGCCGGGGATCAAGGCCACCGGAAGCAAGCCCAGGCTCGGAGAATTCGATTACATTCAGCATGTCTTGAAACTGGCGGGACGCAAGAGCCGCGTCACGGTGAAGACCGTTGAAAAGGCCGATCACTCGTTCGCCAATCGCGCGGGACGCGAGGCCGTTCGCCAGGAGATCGAGAGCTGGCTGGTCAGGTATTTCCCTTTTCAAGGTTTTGAGACAAGCGCTCGGCCGGCATCGTTGTCAAGTGTCAAAACCAGGCAAAACGATTCCACAAGAACAACCATGCCGGCTTCAAATCAAGATTGCGCGCTGGAAGGCCGGTGAGATTTCACATGGACGTTAGAACGGAAGTGATTGCCCAATTCGAGCAGGTAGCCCAGGAGCAGGACAAAGAGCTAGCGCCGTTGACAAACGATCTTGCGCTGATCGACTGCGGGCTTGATTCACTTTGTTTCGCTGTCGTGGTAGCAAGACTTGAGAACTCGCTGGGAGTCGATCCGTTCAGTGCCGACGAAGACGTCCGCTTTCCCGTTACATTCGGCGACTTCATTGGATTCTACGAAAATGCAGCACGATAGTCCCACATCTTTGTCGAGCGCAATCATCGCCGCGGGAGCACTCTCTTCGCGCCTCGACGCCGGGCCTGAAGGAAGCGCGAGTTGGGGAGAGCTGGCTGCTGGAACCGCTCTTGAATTCCGGACCGACGAGCTTCGAGGAAGTTGCGTGCTGCTGGCCGCGATCGACCAGTTCACCGCGGCCGCTGCGCTCATTCAGCTCGATGGTCTGGCGCGCCGGATCGTTCTCTATCCTCCCGATCTTTCGCGGCAGCATCTAGCGTTTGTCGCCGGGGTTGCGGGCGCTGATTTCACTGTGACGGATGAGCCGGCGCCCCAGGCAATCCATACGAGCGAGCTCCGGATCGCGCCCAGCCGCGAGTCCCGTGCGGAGCGGGTTACCGGAATCTCCGGGCTTGAGACGGAATGGATTCTGCTCACATCCGGCACAACTGGACGGCCCAAACTGGTGCAGCACACGCTGGCAAGCCTGACCTGCGCAATTGAACTTGAATCCGAACGTAGCCGTGTGTGGAGCACGTTCTACGACATTCGCCGTTATGGCGGGCTGCAGATATTTCTTCGCGCGGCCCTGACCGGCACACCGCTGGTATTGAAGAGCGCACAGCAAACAGCAGCGAAGTTTTTGTCCCGGGCAGGCGCTCTTGGAGTCACGCATATTCTGGGCACACCTTCGCACTGGCGGCGCGCGCTCATGAGTCCCGCGGCCAGTTCGATCGCGCCGCGGTACGTGCGTCTATCCGGAGAGATTGCCGACCAGGCCATCCTCAACAATCTTCACCAGCAATATCCGCGGGCAACCATTGCACATGCCTTTGCCTCGACAGAAGCCGGGGTCGCATTCGTTGTCGAGGACGGCTTGATGGGCCTGCCCTCCGAGTCGCTCACGCACACACCTGGAGTTGAAATGAAGGTGGAGGGCGGCACGCTGCGGGTTTGCTCGAACCGCACCGCAACTCGCTACCTGGGCGCGGACAGCCCGACCTTGAAGGGCGCCGATGGCTTCGTCGATACCGGCGATGCGATGGAGTTGCGCAACGGCCGCTTCTACTTTGCGGGGCGGCGTGACGGCATCATCAACGTGGGCGGCTTGAAGGTATATCCCGAAGAAGTGGAGGCGGTGATCAATCGGCATCCCGAGGTCAGCATGTCGCTGGTGAGGAGCAGAAAGAGTCCCATCACGGGTGCGATTGTGATTGCCGACGTGGTGCTGCGGACGCCGCCGCTAACAGAGGATAGCCGGACTCCAGTGCTCCAACGCGACATTTTGCAGTTCTGCCGCGGAGAACTTGCGCTGCATAAAGTTCCGGCCGCAATCAATTTTGTGCCGAGTCTGGATGTGTCCGATTCCGGGAAGATGGTGCGTGGCCATGCGTAACGTGATTGTGACGGGCGGGAGCCGCGGGCTTGGTCTGGGCATCGCCAAAAGGCTCGTGGAATCGGGCTTTCGCGTTATCGCGATTGCACGCAAGGAGAGCGCTGATCTGGCTGAAGCCATGCGCGAGATTGAAGAAACGCATCCAGGATCGCTGCGCTTCGTGCCCTTCGATCTCGCGGATATCGATCGCATTCCGGATCTGGTGAAGGAGCTTCGCAAGGAATTCGGCCCTATCTATGGACTGGTGAACAACGCAGGCATGAGTATCGATGGCGCGCTCGCCATGACTTCAACGCAGAAGATCGAGCAACTGGTGCGGTTGAACACGACTTCGCCGATGGTGCTCACCAAATACGTAGTTCGCGCCATGATGGCCGAAGGCGGAGGACGCATCGTCAACATTTCGTCGATCACCGCGTTCACCGGCTACAGCGGCCTTTCGGTGTACGCAGCCACCAAAGCGTCGCTGGTGGGCTTTACAAAATCGCTGGCCAGAGAAGTTGGCCGCATGGGCGTGAATGTGAACGCAGTCGCGCCGGGCTTCGTCGACACTGACATGACAGAGGGGCATAAACCGGAGCAGCGCGAGCAAATCGTGCGCCGCAGTGCGCTCAAGCGCCTGGTTGAGGTAGAGGATGTGGCCAACGCGGTTGACTTTCTCATGGGCGATCGGTCGAAAAACATTACTGGAACCGTGATCACCGTGGACGCGGGAAATACCGCATGAGCCACCAACCAACAGGAGAAGCGATTCACAGCGGCGGCTCATCTGCGAAGGCCTGGTTGCGCGCGCTGGAGCTCACCACTCCCATTGCGCGCAATCGCGATCGCATTTTGCCGGTTGTGATTGCGCAGGCAGCCGCGCAGTGTGGCGACGCTCCAGCGTTGCTCTCCGACCGGGAAAGTCTCTCGTACCGCGGCCTTGCGGAGCGCGCAAACCAGTATGCCCGATGGGCGCTCGACCAGGGTCTGGCCAAAGGCGAGGTCGTCTGCCTGCTGATGACCAATCGCCCGGAGTACCTGGCGATTTGGATGGGCATTACGAGTGTGGGCGTAGTGGTCTCGCTGCTCAATACCAATCTCAGCGGTTCATCGCTGGCCCATTGCATTCGCGCCGTCGCACCAAAGCAGGTCATCGCGTCAACAGAGTTCGTCGACACGCTCATCTCGGCCTTGCCGCTGCTTGAGGCGTCACCCGCGGTCTGGATGCATGGCGCCCACGATGCAAGTTTTGCCCGCATCGATCTGGACGTGACGCGCTACTCCGGTGACCCGCTCAGCACCAATGAGCGGCGTGAGACCAACATCGACGACACGGCTCTTCTCATCTATACGTCGGGCACGACCGGCTTGCCCAAGGCCGCCAACGTGAGCCATGCGCGCGTCATGCAATGGACCCATTGGTTCGCCGGCATGATGGAGGTGCAGCCATCCGACCGGCTGTACAACTGCTTGCCCATGTACCACAGCGTGGGCGGCGTGCAGGCGCCCGGTGCGATGCTTGCCGGCGGTGGCTCGGTCGTGATCCGCGAAAAATTCTCCGCTAGCCAGTTCTGGAGCGACATCGTGCGCTGGGACTGCACGCTGCTTCAGTACATCGGCGAGCTTTGCCGCTATCTGCTGCACACAGCGCCGTGCGCGCAGGAGACGGAGCATCGCATTCGACTTGCCTGCGGCAACGGCTTGTCGGCGGAGGTGTGGGACGCTTTCAAGGATCGCTTTCGCATTCTACGCATCCTCGAATTCTATGCGGCCACCGAAGGCAACGTCTCCTTGTTCAACGTGCAGGGAAAGCGCGGAGCCATCGGCCACATCCCTGCCTACCTGGCGCATCGTTTTTCACCCGCGCTGGTATTGTTCGATGCCGAAGCGGGCGAGCCTGCACGCAACCAGCAAGGCTTCTGCATTCGCTGCGAGCCGAATCAGGCCGGCGAAGCGCTGAGCAGAATCAGCGAGCGATTTGACTAACATCGGCAGCCGTTTTGAAGGCTACACAGCGATTGACGCGACCGAGAAGAAGATCCTTCGCAACGTTTTCGAGGCCGGGGACGCATGGGTCCGCACTGGCGACCTGATGCGCAGGGACGATAAGGGATTCTTCTACTTCGTCGATCGCATCGGCGATACGTTTCGCCGCAAGGGGGAGAACGTTGCCGCCAGCGAGGTTGCGGACGCCATCTGCGCTTTCCCTGGAATCGAGCACGCCAATGTCTACGGCGTAGCGGTTCCCGGCACGGAAGGCCGCGTGGGCATGGCGGCTGTGGTGGCCGGCGGCGAACTGGATTTGACCCGGTTTCGCAAGCACCTGGGCAGCTCGATTCCAGCTTATGCGCGGCCTGTTTTCCTTCGCATTCGCAAGCAAATCGATTTGACCGGGACGTTCAAGTATTCGAAGACGGAATTGATCCGCCAAGCCTACAATCCAGAATCCAGCAACGATGCGCTTTACTTCGACGATCATGAATCGGATGCCTTCGTTCCGCTTGACAGGGAGTTATACCAGCGAATTCACGACGGCGCGATTCGTTTTTAAGTTTGGACGGCGGACGCGGCAGCAAGCAAATTGAGATCTTGAGAGATCGGGAAAAGAAGACGCCAATGCACATCGATCAAATCCGGGATGAATTCGCGAAGCTGGAGGCGGAGATCGCCGACGGTCCTATCGTTCCGCATGTGACGGTGGACGAGATTCGCGGTCACCTCGAGTCGCATTACGCGTTCAAGCAGACCATGCCGCTGCGAAGATGTGGTCGACGATGTGGAAGCAATGCTGCGGAAGTGGCAGGTGCAGGTAACCCACCCGCGCTATTTCGGCCTGTACAACCCCAGCGTTACGCTGGCTGGAGTGGTTGCGGACACTCTCGTGGCAATGTTCAATCCGCAGTTGGCCAACTGGCGCACTTCCCCTGCGGCAAACGAAATTGAGCGCCACACGCTTGGCTGGCTCACTGGAAAATTCGGTCTGCCGGAAGAATCGATTGCAACGTTCACCAGCGGAGGCATGGAGGCGAATCTATCGGCTGTGGTGGTCGCATTGACGCACTCGTTCCCTGAGTACGGCGAACATGGACTGCGCCACCTTGCCGGCGAGCCCGCGATTTATCTCACTGAGGAAGCGCATCACGGCTTCAACAAGATCGCGCACATGGTGGGGCTTGGACGGAGGAATCTGCGCGTAATCGGAACGGACAGCGGTCTGAAAATGAATGTCGAAGAGCTGAAAACCCGCGTGGCTGAGGATCGCATGAAAGGGCTGCTGCCCTTCATGGCGATCGGTAACGCAGGCACGACAGCCGCGGGCGTGATCGATCCCCTGGCAGAGATCGGCAGCCTCTGCAATCAGGCTGGGCTGTGGTTCCATGCCGACGCGGCCTGGGGCGGTGCTGCTGTAATTTCGCCAAAGCTGCGAGGCCATCTGGCAGGCATTGAGCTTGCCGACTCCATCACCTGTGACGCGCATAAATGGCTCTCGGTTCCCATGGGAGCCGGGATGTTTTTCTGCAGGCATCGCGACAGCGTGGCTCAGGCCTTCCGGTCCGATGTTACTTATATGCCGGGCAAGACAGCCGGGCAAATTGGCGATGCCGCGGTGACCTTCGATCCGCTGACGCACTCGGCGCAATGGTCGCGCCGCTTCATCGGGCTAAAGCTGTTCATGTCGCTTGCCGAGCGCGGAGAAGCGGGATACGCTGCAATGATCGAGCACCAGGCGCGGATGGGAAGTCTGCTGCGCGAGTTGCTCGCGGCAAGCGGCTGGCGCATCGTCAACTCCACGCCGCTGCCGGTGATTTGCTTTACGCGCGATGGTCTGGTTCCTACCGCGTTGCTTGCCGCCATGCGAGAGCGCCAGATTGCGTGGATGTCCGAGGCTAACCTAGGCGGCATCCCGGTGGTGCGCGCGTGCATCACAAGTTTCAGGACGACTGAGCAGGACATTGAGCAAGTGGTCGACGAGATGAATCGCCTGGTAAACGATTCGGCACACCGCAAAACGGCATGAACGGCATGCGCAGTAACTGAAGGATGGATGGAGCTATGAAGCCGGAGACGATGGCAATACACAGCGGCTATGAGGTCGACCCGACCACCAAGGCCGTGGCTGTGCCCATTTACCAGACCGTCGCCTACGCATTCGACAGCGCCGAGCATGCCGCCGCGCTCTTCAATCTCGAGGCCGAAGGCTTTCGTTACACGCGCATCCAGAATCCCACCACTGCTGTGCTCGAACGTCGCGTCTCCGCACTCGAAGGCGGACTGGAGGCCATGTGCGTCAGCAGCGGCCAGGCCGCGGTCAACTACGCCGTTCTGAACGTTGCGCAGTTGGGTTCGAACATCGTCTCAGTCCCGCAACTCTACGGCACCACGCACACACTTTTCGCGCACATCCTGCCAAGCCAGGGAGTCACCGTTCGCTTTGCGGAGAACGACAGCCCGGAAGCCATAGCCAGCCTGATCGACGAGCAGACACGCGCGGTCTTTTGCGAGAGCGTTGGAAATCCCGCGGGAAACATCTGCGACATCGAGGGACTCGCGCGCGTTGCCCACGAGCATGGAGTGCCGCTCATCGTCGATAACACAGTCGCGTCGCCCATTCTGCTGCGGCCTATCGATTTTGGCGCGGATATCGTGGTGCAGTCGCTGACCAAATTCATGGGCGGCCATGGCACCACGCTCGGAGGCGCCATCGTCGACAGTGGCAACTTCGACTGGAAAGCGCAAGCTTCGCGCTTTTCGATATTCACTCAGCCCGACGCTTCTTATCATGGCCTGGTCTACGCCGAGCACTTCGGCAGGACCGCTTACATCGCGCGCTGCCGCAGCGTTTATCTGCGCACCGGCGGCGCTGTGCTGTCGCCCTTGAGCGCATTTCTGCTGCTGCAGGGAATCGAGACGGTGGCGCTGCGCGTCGAACGGCATGTTGAGAACGCAAGAAGAGCGGCCGACTTTCTGCGCGCCGATTCAAGGGTCGAGTGGGTCAAGTATGCGGGATTTAGCGACAGCCCCTATTATGCCCTGGCGCAAAAGTATCTTGCAGGCCGAGCCTGCTCGCTCATGTCGGTCGGCATCAAGGGCGGCTATGCGGCAGCGGTTCGATTCCACGACGCATTGAAACTGGTCACGCGGCTCGTCAATTTGGGTGACGCAAAATCGCTGGTCTGTCATCCGGCCTCGACCACCCATCGCCAAATGTCCGCGGAGGAACAGCGGAGCGCGGGCGTGCTTCCGGAGATGATCCGCCTCAGCATCGGAATCGAGCACATCGACGACATTCTCGAAGATCTGGACCAGGCTCTCGCCGCGGCCGTGGCGTGCGATGAAAATGCATCCAGCGAAGGCTGACGATTGCGGAAAGGAGACACCGATGCCCGTGTTTGTTGACTCAAGCCGCGCCCCCAACAACCGCGAGATATTCGCGCCAGGACCGCGTCGCAAGGGCACTTTGCGGTTTCCTGTGCGCGCCGGCCTGGGGCTGACCATCGGGCTCATCAACAATATGCCCGATGCGGCTTTCAGAGCCACCGAGCGGCAGTTCATCTCTCTCATTGACGCAGCCGCCGATGAAATTCCCATTCGCCTGAAGCTCTACACTTTGCCCGGCGTCCCCCGCGAGGGAGCTTGCCTGCACCATGCGGAAAGCTTCTATTCAAGCGTCGACACAACGGGCCGCACACACCTGGATGGACTCATCGTGACGGGCAGAGAACCAATAGCTGCGGACCTGCGGGACGAGCCTTACTGGGATAGTTTTACCAGCGTTCTTGAATGGGCGCGTGAGAACACTTACTCGACAGTATGGTCCTGCCTCGCGGCCCACGCTGCTGTTCTGCACATGGATGACATCGGCCGATGCAAGAGCGACGACAAGCACTTTGGCGCATTGGAATGCACGCGTGTGACCGGCCACTCGTTGATGGCAGGCGCGCCACAGCGATTCTTTGTCCCTCATTCCCGCTGGAACGGCGTCGCCGAAGAAGCGTTGGCCGCGCGTGGATACACGGTGCTCTCACGCACCGGCGACGGCGAAGTCGACGCATTTGTGAAGCATGAAAACAGCTTCTTCGTGTTCTTTCAGGGCCATCCGGAATACGAGGCAGACACGTTGCTGCGCGAATACCGCCGGGATGCCGGCAGGTATTTGAGGGGCGAATCGGAAAGCTATCCTTTGATCCCGAGCGGTTACTTCGACCAGCCTACGGCGGATACCTTGAGTGCACTGCGAGAAGAAGCGATGGCCGCCCGCAGCAAAGATTTGCTTGGCCGCGTTGCGGCTGTGCTGGAAAACCCGGAGATCGAGAACACCTGGCGTTTGACGGCGGCTCTCATCTACAGAAACTGGCTGGAATATATTCGCGCGCGCAAGCAGTCAACCAAGGTTGATCATGGCGTCCGTTTTGCCATCGCGGCGGCCCGGTAAAGTTGGCTCAAGGAGTTATTCCCATGTCCTCTGGCGTTCTCATGCACGCTGAAACAAGTGTTGCGTTGCCCGAGTTGAAGCTCCTTATCGGCAATCGTTGGCTGGCGAGCCAGTCCGGCAAGACCTTCGCCACCGTCAATCCCTCCACTGGCCAAGAAATCTGCCAGGTGGCCGAGGCCGACGCTGCCGACGTGGACCTGGCGGTCGAAGCTGCGCGTGCCGCATTCGAGCATGGGCCTTGGCGCAAGATGAACGCTTCAGAGCGCGGGCGGCTTCTGTATCGTCTCGCGGAACTTATCGAGAGCAATGGTGACGCGCTGGCCCGCCTCGAATCGCTTGACAACGGCAAGCCAGTCTCCGTTGCCAGAGCGGTGGATGTCGCAAAGACCGTTGCCTGCTATCGGTATTTCGCCGGATGGGCAGACAAAGTTCACGGCAAAACCATCCCCATCGACGGCGACTTTCTCTGCTACACGCGCCATGAACCCATCGGCGTTGTGGGTCAGATTATTCCCTGGAACTTTCCCATGCTGATGATGGCGTGGAAGCTGGCGCCCGCACTGGCTACAGGGAACACGGTGCTATTGAAGCCGGCCGAGCAAACTCCGCTCTCGGCGCTCCGCGTCGGAGAGTTGATCGTTGAGGCGGGTTTCCCCGCGGGCGTCGTGAACGTGCTGCCCGGCTTTGGGCCCACCGCCGGTGCGGCCATCGCGAGCCACATGGACGTTGACAAAGTGGCCTTCACCGGCTCCACAGAGGTAGGTCACCTCATCATGGAAGCCGCTGCAAAGTCCAATCTCAAGCCTGTGACTCTCGAGCTCGGCGGCAAGAGTCCCAACATCATCTTTGCAGATGTGGACCTCGACGAAGCAGTGGAAGGCGCGCACATGGGCCTGTTTTCCAACCAGGGACAGTCGTGCTGCGCGGGATCGAGGGTGTTCGTCGAGGAGACCATCTACGACCGCTTCATGGAGAAAAGTATCGCCCGCGCGAGCAAGCGAGTGGTCGGCGATCCCTTCGATCCGCGCACGGAGTTGGGCCCGCTGATAGACCAGACGCAGTTCGACCGCGTGATGGGCTACATCGAATCCGGATGCAGCGAGGGGGCCACGCTCGCCTGCGGTGGAGATCGCATCGGAAGCCGCGGATATTTCATTCGGCCGACTGTCTTTGCCGATGTCCAGGACCACATGAAGATCGCCCGCGAAGAGATCTTCGGACCGGTCATGTCCGTGATCCCGTTCAAGACGGTCGAAGAAGCGATCACCCGCGCCAACTCCACGAAATATGGCCTGGCGGCTGCCGTCTGGACCCGCGACATGAAGCGCGCGCTGGCCGTGGCCAACGGCGTCCGCGCCGGCACTGTCTGGGTCAATTGCTATAACGTGATGGATACCAGGGCGCCGTTCGGCGGCTTCAAGCAATCGGGTATCGGCCGTGAGCTGGGCGAGTACGGGCTGCAGCAATACACGGCCGTGAAATCAGTCATTGCCAAGCTCTGACGAACCCCGCCGCGCTCATCGCGCAGTCACAGACAACAGCCGCACCGGCCCCAGCAAGCCCGAAGCCAGCAGCGGTGAATCTGCCTTGTACGGCTTTTCCGTTGTGAATGTATACTTCGCAGCCGCATCCGGTTGCTGATCGCCGATCAGCCGGTTGACCCACGCATTGGTTACCTTGATTGTAATTTCGTTTGCGCCGGGCTTCAGCGCAGCGGTCGCGTCCACACGGTACGGCGCGTGCCACACGACGCCCAGAGGCTTGCCATTGACCGTTACCTCCGCCAGGTTCTTCACATCGCCCAGATCGATCCACACCTGAGCGCCGCTCTTGAACCAGTCCGGCATTGCATCGATCGTCTTGGTATATGTGCCGGTTCCGGAGAAGTACTTCACTCCCGCATCCGTGGTTATCGCTCCATGACGAAAGCTTGTCCAGCGTAATCGACGGCGGCGCGCCGCGATCCGGCTGAAAGCTCACTTTCCATGGGCCGTCCACGGTCGCGAGCTGCGTCTCCGCTTTGACGGGAACAATGCGCGAGGTCTCCTTCGCTGGCTTGCGGAAGACCACAAACACAGTGCCCCAGGGCTCCAGCTGCAATCGGCACGGTGGTGCGGCCGTCTGCAATCTTGTAAGAAGCGGGTTCGGCTTGCCCGGTTTCGGCGTGCCACAGCTCCGGCGCCTTGCCGGTCACGCGGAAGGTCGCATCCACTGTCTCGTCGCGGTCGCTGCGATTATCCACGAAGTAGAGATCGCCGTCCGCAAGCTTGCGATGGACAAAGACTAAGCGCGCGTCGCTCTCCGGCTTGGTGTAGTCGAAGTCCGGCGCCACATGCAGCGCGTTGAAGACATCGCCGAGATTCTGTCCCGCGTAGACCTTGCCCTTGCCCACCGCATGCACGCCCGTGCCGTCGCCAAACAATTCGTCGTTCAGCTTTTGGAACTCCGCCTGATCGTCGGCGAGGCTGGGATCGTCGGTTGGCTTTGGGCCCGGCAACCACCGCGCCATCCTCCACCAGTTTGTGAATGGCGCGCAGCACCGGCAGCGACATGTGCCGGCTGTACGGATCGAGCCCCAGCACGCGATAGCTCATGCCGCTCGGCGTAGTGATGCGGCCGTCCGCCACGCTCAGCTCGTGAATCAAGCGCGTCGGCGTTGATGTAGTCGAAGCCGTATCCCGCCGGAACATCGGGCGCCTTGTCCGCGAAGATCGCGGTCAGGTTCGAATCTTCGCCGTAGAAGTAAACCAGGTCCGCGCCGAAGTGCCCCTGCTGCAGCAGATAGCTGCTGCGCGCAAGGTAGTCGATCCAGGGGCCCGCTTCTTCCGCCCAGGTCTCGTTGCGGTTGAACCACTGGCCGTAGGGCCCGAGCGTCAGTCCCGGCGCCTTGTCCGACCAGCGGCTGGTGCGCCGACTCGTGAATCACGAAGCGGTTGATGCCGTTCAGCAACTCCTGATCGGCGGTCGGCTTCAGCGTCGCGGGCGACCACGCCCAGGGCGCGGCTGCCGCCGTCATCGACTCGGCCGCGGCCAGGTTCTGCCCGTAGATGTGCGCCACCGACGCCGACTCGCGATCGTCCGCGTTGTAGCCGTAGCTGCTCCTTGTTCACGCCCGGCGTCTGCGTCCACATGGCGCTCATGGGCACTTCGTTGAACTTCTTCACTTCCATGCCATCGGCAACAAAGGCGCGCCCGCCCTCGTGCGATTCGCCGTAGTGGCCCATGCCCCGCTCGTGCAGCGTCTGCCTCCAACTGGCCGTAATGCTCGTCGGCGATCAGGTCGCGCAATCGTCTTGCGGAAGTCCCACAGGAATCGGTCGCTGGCTTCGGCGCTCTCCACCACCTGCCCGGCAAGAACCGGCATCCAGGGCAGCGGATCGTAGCCGCGCAGCTTCTTGAACTGCGCGATCATGTTGTCGGTCCAGTTCTGCGAGCCCGCCTCCCAGCTATCGTTGATCACGTAGCGGATGCCGCGCTTGCCCATCAAGTCCGCGCCCACCGTCTCCTTGTAGCTGTCCAGATAGGTGTCCATGTAGTTCTTCACATAACCTGCGGTTCAGCTTGTCGACTTCGAGGCCCGTGGCTTCGGCGGTCGCCGGATGGTTGGTGATTCCCAGCAGCGAATAGCCGAACCGCAGCACGACCCAATTGCCGGCCGGCGGCGTCCAGTCGAGCGTTCCATCCGGGTGCATCTTTGCGGTCAGGTCGATGACGTCGGACTTTGCAATAGCTTCAGCCGGAGCAACGGCGGGAGTCGCGAATCCATAGAGGTCCGGCTCTGGAACGAAAGCGGCCTTCTCCTCAAACCGGTTCACACGCGCCTCCGAATGCAGCGCCAACTCGGCGATCTCATAATCGGTCGGCGGCACGAAGCCTTTTCTTCCTTGCGAAGCAGGATCGAAGCCTTGCGGCGGCGGCATTCGCTTGAATGTCACGCGAAAGAACTTCGCCGTCACCGCTGGAAATGAGACCGTGTGCTCAGCCGCGCGGCTGTCCGGGAGCGTTGTCACATGCCGAAAGCTGTTCCCATCGTCGCTGGCCTGCAGCGACTTCACCGGCGCGCCGATGCCCGAAAGAGCCGTCGTCATCCTATCCGGGTTCTTCGCTGAATAAGTGATAGCGCGAATCGTTGTGGGCGCGGCGAACTCGTATTGGATCCAGGAGGCCTCACCAACGCCCGGGATCGGCAGCTTCGTGGTCTTCGCGAGATCGCCGTCGCTGAGCATCGCTGTATCCAGTGAGCCGCCGCTCGCTGTGATCTTCGCATGCAATGTTTCGCTCGATGCATCGGTGGCCGGCCTGCGATAGGCGACGACCGCCGCATCGGCGTAAAACTGCGGAATCGTGCCCCGCGCGATCGAATGTCGATGCTCTGAAACGGGCCGGTGTTCGACGGCGGATGCGCCAGCGTGCCCGTGAATGGCTTGCCGCCTTCGACGAAGGTCTCGCTCCACACATACTTCTTCATGCCCTGCGACGCCGGCACCCACGGGCCGCCCGATTCGCTCCAGCCCGGCGAGCCCGCAATGGCCTCTTCCATGCCCAGCTGGTCGGCAAGAGTCGTCGCGTATTTGAATGCATCCTTCCACTCCGGTGTCATGTAGGCCAGGCGCTGATCGACAACCTGCGGCGTCGACAGCGCTGCATCGAAATTCTGGAACCCGGCCAGCCCGACGCGGTGCATCCACTCCAGGTCCAGCTTGATGCCTTCCTTGGTGATGTTGCCGTTCATCCAGTGCCACCACACCCGCGGGCGCGCACTTTCGGGAGGGTCTTGAAAGCCGCCGATGAGGGAATCGGACGTGCCCTGCGCTTGAACCGCTCCCACGCCAATGACCAGCACAAAGGTTGCCGCAACCAATTTCATTCCCGAAAGTTTCATTGCTTCTCCTTTGCTTTCGCTTCTCACGAGCTCCGGGTGCGAGACACGCTCGGCGCGACAGCCAGTTCTCCATACAACAATCGCCCCAATTATCGTGCCCCCGGGGTCCTCTGAACTGACACCCAAACCATGATAGCCCCGCTGCGAACGGGGAAGTGGCGGAGTCCGTGAGACCGGCGCTGAATCATTTTCCCTTCGCTGATTTCTCCGGCTCTGATTCTTGTTCACTTTTCGCTTTCGGCTTGTGGCCGCGATTGCTAGATTCACTAGCATGCGCTTTGCTCTCAATCGCGGTCGGGGAAAGATGCGCTTGCTGCCACTGGTAGCCGCCACTTATTTCATGGTTTCGGGCGGACCGTACGGCATCGAGGACATTCTCGGCGGCGCCGGATTCCTGAAGGCCATCGTCATTCTTCTCGCCCTGCCCTTTCTGTGGAGCCTGCCGACGGCGCTGATGATCGGCGAACTGGCCAGCGCCATCCCCGCCGAAGGCGGCTTTTACATCTGGGTGCGCCGCGCGCTTGGACCTTTTTGGGGTTATCAGGAGGCGTGGCTCTCGCTCTCGGCCAGCGTCTTCGACATGGCGCTCTATCCCGCGATCTTTGTTTTGTACCTCGGCAAGTTTAACCCGGCACTTACTAGAGATTGGCATGGCTATGCGTGGTCCCTGGCGGTTGTGGCGATCTGCTGTGCATGGAATCTGCGCGGCGCCCCGGCAGTCGGCGATGATTCGGTGGGGTTGTTTGCGCTGCTGCTCGCGCCCTTCGTGGTCTTCATAGCTCTCGGCCTCTGGCGTGGGTTCACGCTGCACCCCCAGGTGCAATGGAGCCAGTCTGGCTCCGGCCTGGGAGCAGGTCTTTCGACAGCAATTCTGGTGGCCATGTGGAATTACATGGGTTGGGACAACGCCTCCACCGTGGCGCAGGAAGTGGAGAACCCACAGCGCAATTATCCCCGCGCCATGATCTTTGCCGCAATTCTGACGGCCGTCACTTACATCCTGCCGCTGGCGGCAATGGCTCTGGCCGGCCTTTCCGCGGATAGCTTCTCGACCGGCGGCTGGGCGGATGCTGCCAGAACGCTCGGAGGAAGCGGGCTTGTCGGCATCGGGCTAGGCGTGGCCGTGGTCGCCGGCGGTTGCCTTTCGGGCGTCGGCATGTTCAACGCGCTGATGATGAGTTATACGCGCCTGCCCATGGCCATGGCCGAGGACGGGATGTTGCCGCGCGTTGTTGCCCGGCGCAACAGCCGAAAGGTTCCCTGGGTGAGCGTGCTGCTCTGCGGGCTGGCCTGGGCGCTGGCGCTGAAGCTGCCCTTTGAACGGCTCATCTCCATCGATTTGATTCTCTATGGCACCAGCTTGCTCTTGGAGTTTGTGGCCCTGGTTGCTCTGCGCATTCGAGAGCCGGGTCTGGCGCGGCCATTCAAGGCAGGCAACATGACAGTTGCAGTCTTGCTGGGGGTGGGCCCAGCCGCATTGATCGCCTACGCGCTCTATGCCTCACGCGGCGAAACGCTCTTCGGCTCAACCTCGGCGCTGCTCTTTTCGGTCGCGGTGGGTTTGCTCGGTCCAGTGCTTTACTGGACTACGGCCGTGCCCCTTGCGCGGCAGGCGCCGCATCATCTTCGGAACTGAGGTGTCTGCGCCATGCGTCTGACGCAACGCTGGGGATGCCGAATGCTATGCGCTGACCGCTTCCGCCTTTTGGGCTTTGCCGGCCAGAAACTGCTTGGCTGAAATCACCACCCGGTCGCGGGCATGAGCCGCGTCGCGCCAGCCCTTGATCTCCACTCGCTTGCCTTCGAGGTCCTTATAGATTGAGAAGAAGTGGGTGATTTCCTTTAGCATGTGCGGATAAATATCGGTGTAGTTCCAAACATTGGTATAGCGTGGATTGTTCTTCCCCACCGCCAGCACCTTCTCGTCCAGTACGCCCTGGTCCATCATCTCCAGCAGCCCGATGGGACGCACCTCCTGCACGCAGCCGGGAAAGCTCGGACTCGGTACCAGCACCAGCACGTCCAGCGGGTCGCCGTCGTCGCTCAAAGTCGAGGGAATAAAGCCGTAGTCCCCCGGATAGTGCACCGGAGAGTGCAGGTTGCGGTCCAGCTTGAAGACATGCAATTCCTTGTCGTATTCAAACTTTTGTGTTCCGTCCTTGGGGATTTCAACGACAGTGCGAAAGACCTCAGGGCACCGATCGCCGATCGGCAGTTCCAGATAGTTAACCATCAATTCTTATTTCTCCTTCGGGGTTGGGGGAGATGAGTTCCGCGCGAAACGTTTTGCCGGTTCCTTGTCGGGGAAAAAACAACCGCCGGAGCTACTATAATCAAGGATGATGAAGGCACATGTCTATGTCACGTTGAAGTCATCGGTCCTGGATCCCCAGGGCCAAACCATCCAGAACGCCCTGCGCAAGATTGGGTTTTCCGATGTTACAGCCGTGCGCCAGGGCAAGTATTTCGCGCTTTCGCTCGCCGACGGCCTTAGCGCCGAAGCCGCGCGCGCCCAGGTCGAGCGCATCGCCCGCGAGGTGCTCACCAACCCGGTCATCGAAGAATTTACATATCGCATAGAGGAATAGCGCGCAGCCCCTGGACGTCCACTTGTTAACGCATCCAGTCTGCTGTGCAATATCACATCCCTCCGCCAGCCGGGTCGCATAAAATCGTTGCATGTGCGGCATCGTCGGTTACGTCGGTCCCAAGAAGGTAGTTCCAGTCATCATCGAGGGGCTTCGGCGTCTCGAATACCGCGGCTACGACTCGGCCGGAATCGCCGTGGGCAGTCCTGCTCGCGCCGCGCTTCCCTTGCCCACGCTTGAGCTTCGCCGCGCTTCCGGAAAGCTGCACAACCTGGAAGAAGTTTTGCGCGAGCATCCGCTCGATGGCACATTCGGCATCGGCCACACGCGCTGGGCCACGCATGGGCGTCCAACCGAAGAGAACGCCCACCCGCATCGCGACTGCACAGGCCGCATTGTCGTCGTCCACAACGGCATTGTCGAGAATTACCTTGACCTGAAGCGCGAACTCATCACCCAGGGTCACAAGTTCGTCACCGAAACCGACACCGAGATCATCGCCCACCTGATCGAACAAGTTCAGTTGGACGCTGAGGCGGCCGGCGCGCCCATTCCTCTAGAGGCGGCCGTTCGCCGCGCGGTCAAGCGGCTCACCGGGGCCTTCGCCCTCGGCGTGTTGTCGGCCTCTGAACCCGACAAGATCGTGGCTGCGCGCTTCGGCCCGCCGGTCGTCATCGGCGTGGGTAAAGGCGAATCCTTCGTCGCCTCCGATGTGCCCGGCATTCTCCACCACACGCGCGACATCTACTTCCTGGCCGACGGCGACATGGCCATTCTCACCCTGGACGGCGTTGAGCTGACCGACTTCGATGGAAACCCCGTGGAACGCAAAATCACTCACATTCTCTGGGACCCGATCCAGGCGGAAAAGGGCGGCTACAAGCACTTCATGCTCAAGGAGATCTGGGAGCAGCCGCGGGCCGTTACCGACACCACGCTAGGCAGGGTTTCGCTCGACTCAGGCAAAGTCTTCCTCGGCGAGATGAAGATCCCCGACCATGAGCTGGCCGCCGCCAAAACCATCAGCATAGCCGCTTGCGGCACCAGTTGGCACGCCGCGCTTACCGGCAAGTACATGATTGAACGGCTGGCTCGTCTGCCCGTCGATGTGGACTACGCCAGCGAATACCGCTATCGCGACCCCATTGCCGGCCCCGACACGTTGGGCCTGCTCATCACCCAATCCGGCGAGACCGCAGACACCCTTGCCGCCCAGCGGGAGATGATCGCGCTCGGCTCAAAAACCGTGGCCATCTGCAACGTGGTCGACGCCATGGTGGCTCGCGAAGCGCACGGCGCAATCTATACCCACGCCGGCCCTGAGATCGGCGTCGCCTCCACAAAGGCTTTCACCGCGCAACTCACGGCTCTGTTCCTGCTCGCGCTCAAGCTCGGCCAACTGCGCGGAACGCTTGACGCTGCCCAGTCGGTGGCGCTCATCGAAGAGCTGAGCCGCATCCCCGTCAAAATCGAGGAGGTCCTCCGCCAGCGCACCCCGCAGTGCGAACAGCTCGCCAAGGACTTCTCGACCGCTCGCGATTTTCTTTACCTTGGCCGCGGCATCCACTTCCCCATCGCACTCGAAGGCGCCTTGAAGCTGAAAGAAATTTCCTACATCCACGCCGAGGGCTATCCCGCCGGCGAGATGAAGCACGGCCCCAATGCCTTGATCGACGAGACCCTGCCGGTGGTGGTGCTGGTCACGAGGGACGAGTCCGACCCCGCGTCAAAACTCCGCTACGAAAAAACCATCTCCAACATCCAGGAGGTCACGGCCCGCTCCGGCCGCGTAATCGCCGTAGCCACCGAAGGCGACACGACGATTGGTGGGTTGGTAGAGCACGTCATCCACATTCCCCCGGCTATTGAGCTGCTGTCCCCGTTGATCGAAATAGTCCCGCTGCAACTGCTGGCGTACTACATCGCCGTCCGCCGCGGCTGCGACGTCGATCAACCCAGAAACCTCGCCAAATCGGTCACGGTGGAATAGCGCTTATGCCCGCCCCGCGAACTCCCGCGTCTCCGTAAACACCTTCACCTTCACGCCTTCCTGAATGAAGAGCGGAACCTTGATTTCGAGGCCAGTCTCGAGCCTCGCCAGCTTGGTCACATTGCCTGACGTATCGCCGCGCGCGCCCGGCTCCGTGTAAGTGACTTCCAGTTCGACCTTCTCCGGCAACTGCAAGCCGATAGGGTTGCCGTTGAACTTATGCAACTGGATCAGCGCGCCCTCAACCAGAAAGTCCAGCGCGTCCCCGACCATGCCGGTCGAAAGAGTGTGGGTGTCGAAGCTCTCCTGGTCCAGAAAATACGATCCCTCGCCATCGCTATATAGATAGGATGCCTCGACCAACTCCAAGTCCGGCTCCTTGAACTTTTCCCCAGCCTTGAATGTCTTATCGAAGACGGCGCGCGTGATAAGGTTGCGCATCTTCAGGCGAACCAGCGTCTGCCCGCCGCGGGCTGTGGGCGTTGAAACTTCCGCATCAAGGCAGTAGTAAGGAGTGTTTTCAAACTCAAAAACCATTTTGCGCTTTACAGTTATCGCTTCGATCAATGCGGCCATGAATCCCTCAGATATAAACGTGAATGCCAGAAGCCTTGAGAAGATCTCATCCGGCTCCCTGTCAATTATAGGGTGGGAGCGCCCGTTCCAGGACTGGCTGCGCTCAAGCTCCAAAGCGAAGAACCCGCGCCGGGGCTTGCCACTTCTGCCCTCCACTGGCGATACTCGCTACAGCCCCATGCGGGCTTAATCCGATTCCCCAGCGAGAGTCACCTTGGCACGTGAAACGTACACCGCCCGTCTTGAACGAAAAGTCTGCATCTCGGAACCGGCCCAGTGCTACCACTTCGGGTTCGTCCTCGACGGGCTGGAGAGCTTCAATTTTGCCGCCGGCCAGTTTGTCTCCGCCGTGGCCCAGGACGCGAACGGCAAACTGCAGACCCGCGCCTATTCGATCGCTTCGGCGGCCAACGGCAACCGCTTCGATCTGTGCGTGAACCGGGTGGAGGAAGGTTTCTTTTCAAACCACCTGGCCGATCTGCCCGACCTGCCCATCGGCGCCGAGATCCAGGTGCATGGGCCGCACGGGCACTTTATCCTGCAGAGTCCAATCACCGATTCGATCCTGGTGGCCACCGGCACCGGCGTGGCGCCGATGCGCGGCTATTTGCAGTGGCTGTTTCCGGCCAATGGCGAGGACCGCAGCAACGGCAAGGAGATCTGGCTGGTTTACGGCACCCGTTACGAGACCGATATCTATTACCAGGAAGAATTCGAGGCGCTCGCCTTGCGCCAGCCGAACTTCCATTACCTGCCCACGTTGAGCCGCGCGCAGGAGAGCTGGAGCGGCCTGCGCGGCCACGTGCAGGTCCACGTCTCGCGGATCGTGGAAGAGCGCGCCGCCCGCCTCGGCTTGTCGCTGCCACTTCCCGCGCCCGACCCGGCAACGCCTCCCGCAGAGCTGAACTTTGACATCTATGTCTATATCTGCGGTCTGAATTTCATGGTTTCCGGAGTGCGCGAACTGCTGGCGGGCTTCGGCTGGCACCGCAAGCAGATCGTCTTCGAACGCTACGACTAGGAGCGCATCGGCTCCCGCGACGAAAAGCGGCAGCTTTCGTCACTACCAAGAGCCCTCCATGAATCCACCGGCAGCACCGTCGCGCAGCAAAGCAACATCCATCGCGCTCACCCTCATCCTGACCATCTACGCGTGTGTCCGAATTGCCGAGGCCGCGCCATCCCAGATTCCGCAAGTACTCGTGGTAGCCGTCGATGTTCTTTCCGCGCTTGCGTTCGCCCTCGTCCACGGCGCGCTTCATTATCGCCTGCGCGGCATCCTGGTCTTTGCCGGCATCTGCGTCGTGGTCGGCAACATCGTTGAGAACCT
This sequence comes from uncultured Acidobacteriaceae bacterium, assembly GCA_963757965.1. Taxonomy (GTDB): domain Bacteria; phylum Acidobacteriota; class Terriglobia; order Terriglobales; family Acidobacteriaceae; genus Telmatobacter. The sequence goes on along the minus strand of CAVWTV010000030.1, from coordinate 43,603 downwards.
CGGAGTGGCCACCGGCTTCCCATTCGGACACTACTACTTCAAAGAGCTGATGGGACCAAAGCTCTTCCAAGTGCCGGTCCTGCTGGGGATCGCATATATCGGCATGGCCTACGTCTCCTGGACGCTCGCCCGCGTGATCGTCGGCAAACAAGATAGGCCGACCGGCATCCGGATCGTCGCACTCCCCCTCGTCGCCAGCTTCATCATGGTCGCCTGGGACCTGGCGCAAGACCCCGTATGGGCAACCGTCCTCCACGGCTGGGCCTGGCTCGACGGCGGTCCCTGGTTCGGCGTGCCCATCTCAAACTATCTAGGCTGGTATGGCAACGTATTCACCATCTACCTGCTCTTCGCGCTCTATCTGCGCACCAAACCGGCGCCGGCCATTCCCACCCGGCAGGCAAGCTGGCCCGCTGCCCTGCTCTTTTATGCTATTTGCGCCGCGGGCAACGTGCTCCAGGCCTTGCACCACGCCGTCCCCGAGATGGTCTCAGACCCGACAGGCAAGCAGTGGCGCGTCGACGACATCACAGCGGCCTCGGCCTTAGTCTCGATTTTTGTGATGGGAGCATTCGCCGCGATCGCCTGGGTCAGGCTCTCCGAACAGCAGAAATCCACTACAGATTGAACAGCTCCCGCAGTCGCTTCGTCTGCGCGCGGCTCACCGGAATCTCCGTCTGCCGCTTGTCATTCATGCGCAATTGATAACTCGACTTGAACCACGGCACCACTTCGCGAATGTGATTGATGTTTACCACAAAGCCGCGATGTGCCCGCCAGAACACAGCCGGATCCAGCAATTCCAGCAACTCTTCAAGAGTGCGGCATTTGGAGTGGCCCTCGAACGTCTGCGTAACAACGCGAATCACACCCTCATCGATAGCCGCATAACAGATGTCGGCCTGGTCCACCAAGAGCAGCCGGCTCTGCGCCTGGACAATCAGTTTGGCCGGCTGAGGGGTGCGGGATGCGCCGTTCGGCCGGTTGAGCAGGCGCAACAGGGCGTCCAACTGAGTCTCCACCTGGGACTCCGCCGGCTGGTTCGTCCCGCCCGCATTCAACTGGCCCCCGGCCATCCGGCTCCGCACCCGCTCCACGGCCTGCTCGACACGCGTGCGATCGAAGGGCTTCAGCAGGTAATCAACCGCATTTACGTCAAAGGCGCGCACGGCGTATTGATCGTAGGCCGTGGCAAAGACGATCTGGGGCAGCGGCTCGGCCTCGTGTCCCGGCTCCCGATCTGCCCGTGACCTGGCCCGCTCCATCAGCCGTTGAATCACAGCAAAGCCGTCCAGACCGGGCATCTGCACATCCAGAAAGACGAGATCGGGACGGTATTCTTCGATCAGGTCCACAGCCTCGATGCCGTTGGTCCCCTGCGCCACAACCTTGACGCCGCCCACGGAGTCAAGCAGGTACTTGAGCTCGTCGCGGGCAAGTTGTTCGTCGTCGATAATGAGCGCGGATATAGACATGCGAGACCTAGTGTCCTGTCTCTAAAGTTTGTTCAATAAATTCTGTCATCCTGAGACCCCCAAAGAGGCGGTCATCCTGAGCGAAGCGTTCTACAGCGGAGTCGAAGGACCTGCATTTCCATCGTGCATCTCTGTAAAGAACTTCTGAGACAACACAGTGGATACAAAGTCCGATTGTAGGAAGGCAGCGCCGCGCGGTCAATTCCGCCTCAGTCGGCCATCACCCGCAACCGAGCCGGCATGTGATCTTTGGCCAGCTCATGACCGCAGCGCGTACAAAACTGGTCGGTAGCGCGCACTGTGCGGAAGCAGTTGCCGCAGTTGGCGGTCAGCCGGTAATCGCACTGCGGGCAGAAGTGAAAGTCGCTCTGCACATGCGTTGAACAGGCCGGACACCGCGTTACCTCGGGCTGGCGCAGCAGGAAGTAAAGCACCGCGCCGATCCCTCCCGGCATCACGAAGCAAATCAAAATCCAGAATCGCGAACTCATCGCCCGGCGCGGTGCGTCCCTGCTGACGTAGCCCACCATAAGGAAGTAAAGCGCCACCAGCACGCCACCGGAAAGGCTGAAATAAATGTGAAAACCAAGCGGCGGCGGATGGTGCTGCTGTTGCGGCAAGATTAGCCAGAAGTAGTACTCCAACAGCACAAACGCTGCGACCGCAACGATAATCGACCACATCGGAATCATCCGTGCGTCTTCGTTGGCGGCAATCGATTGTGGATCGCGCATAAGGCAGTCCCTCCTTCGGAGGGCATATCGAGAGAATAAGGTCAGCTTAATCTCTGTTTAGATTGACGGCAAAGCAATTCCGGAAGTTGCGCGTCTCCCCGGAGCCGAGCGTTCTTTGTGCCGGAAGTTCCGATCAGGACTTGCGGCGAAGCCAGCCGGCAAGCAGCGCGCAGGCAAGAATAGCCGCGCTCAGGAAGAATATTCCCAGGCTCAACTGGCCGGCTAGCCCGGTCAGCCGCTCCTCTTCAATCAGGGTTTCGCCGGCCCACCAGACCAGCGGGCCAAGTACCAGCAGAATCACCAGCGCGGCCGCCAAGGCCACTGACCGAACCCGCCTGCGCCCGGCCTTCTGCTCCTGCATTACGCCCAGCGAGGCATTCACAACGCGACAGGCGCGATGGGCCACATCGCGGTCCCGGCCAGCTTGCTTTCCGGCAAGCGCCGACAACAGATCGCGGTTAGCGTCCTGCCCGGACCTTCCATCGCCAGTCGCGTCGCCCACCAGTCTCACCGAATTCACACCGCCGTCTGCAATTGAAGATGGTCGCGTTCCAGCTTCGGCTTGATGGCGGCCATGCCCCGATATAGCCTTGATTTTACAGTAGAAAGCGGAGCCCGTGTGACTTTCGCAATCTCTTCCAATGACAACTCTTCGTGGAACCGGAGCACCAGCACTTCGCGGTGAAGCGCATCCACCTGCAGCAGCGCCGCCGCAATCCGTTCCCGGTCTTCGAGGCTTGAAAAACGGTCGAAGGGCGTCGGCTCGCCGGCGGCAACCTCAAAGCTCATGGGCCGGTCGTCGTCGCTCCCGCCTTCAAACAGCTCGTCCAGGCTGGACATCGTGCGCTTCCGCCGCATGTCGATTACCAGGTTGCGGGCGATGGTAAACAGCCAGGTGTCAAACCGCGCCTGCCCGTTGAACTGCGCGCCGCGAACGAGCACCCGCATCCAGACCTCCTGAAACAGGTCTTCGGCCATCTCGCGGTTGCTGGTCAAATAAAGAAGATAGCGCATCAGCCGGTGCTGGTAGCGGACGATCAGTTCGTCCAGCAAACCTGCGTCCTGGCGTTTGAGCCCGGCGGAAACGGCAAGGCTCTCCTGCCGGACTTGATCCTCAACTGCGGTGGCGGAGGCTTGCGCGAAGAAGGGGTGAACAGTGGCTGCGGTACTCATCTTTCTCAATTAGACGCTACCCCAGCGGCGCGTGTCGTGGGCAAAACTGTATCAAATTGTAAAGATTTGTTAAGTTGTGGAAGTCGCGTTTCCGCGCGACAATGAACTCCGGAAAATGTTGGAGACAACCGTGCTAGGCAAATTGGAACTGATCGTTGGTCCCATGCGGAGCAACAAAACGGCTGAACTGCTGCGCAGAATCGAGACGCGCCGCCAGTACGCCAAGCAGTACGTCATGCTTCTGAAGCCGAGTGACGACACCAAAGCAGCAGCCGGGCTTGTCGAAAGCCGCAACCAGAACGGCTGCGGCAAGATGCAAGCCATCGAATTCCAGTCCGGGAATCCCTGGTCGGTTCTCCCCGTCATGGCGGCCACGGAACAGCAGATCGGCAAGCGCATCGAATGTGTCGCCATCGACGAAGGTCAGTTTGTCCAGGATCTGTTTCTATTCACCAAGCGCCTGCTTGAGTCGGGCTACGATGTGATGGTCGCGGGCCTCGAACTCGATTTTCGCGGAATGCCCTTCGGCGAGACGATCGATCTCTCCTGGCTGGTGCGCATGTACGCCGGAAATCTCACCGAGCTGGTTTCTTATTGCAGTTGCGGAGCCAAGGCCATCTACCCGCAGCGCCTGGTCGATGGCAAACCAGCCCCCTACGACAGCCCCATCATCATGGCCGGTGATTTCTACGAACCACGCTGCGCCGAGCACTTCGTCCTGCCCGGACGGCCGCACTAGCGGGCGAACACCGCCCTGCCTGCGAAGAAACCCAGGCTCGCCAAAGTGGGGCCAATAGTGGTACCATAATCTTAAACGGCGACTTCGAAGAAGATTCTCGAAGCAATAAGCCGCACACCAACAAACGTGCGATTCGCCGACCTGTTCAAACTGTGCGTTGAGTATTTTGGCGAGCCTCGGCAACGTGGAACCAGTCATGCGGTATTCAAGACGCCTTGGCCCGGCGATCCGCGCGTCAACATTCAAGAGGACAGGGGCAAGGCGAAGGCGTACCAGGTCCGACAAGTGCTGTTGGCAATTGAAAGAACGAAAGAGATAGAAGCCGAAAGGCATGTCAAGGCAGACTATGAAAACTGACCATTACACCTATCGCGTTACCTGGTCTGCGGAAGACGGAGAGCACGCCGGATTATGCGTTGAGTTCCCGTCCCTTTCCTGGCTCGCCCCCACTCCCGAAGCCGCTTTGGCCGGGATTCGCAAAGTCGTGCACGATGTTGTGCGCGATATGAAAGCCTCCGGGGAGCCGATTCCAACCCCATTGGCCGAGAAGCACTACAGCGGCGCGTTCCGCGTGCGCATCCCGCCCCAGGTGCATCGTTCGCTGGCTTTGCAAGCTGCAGAGCAAGGCGTCAGCCTGAACCGGCTGGCGAGTGCAAAGCTGTCGTCGTAGGCGCTGCGGCAACTACACTATCCTTCATGGAAGTTCTCTACGGGCTGCATTCGGTCGAGGAGGCGCTCAAGGCCGGCAAGCGCCGCTTTGACCACGTGCAGGTAGCACACGAACGAAACGATGTCCGCCTCGAAAAGCTGGTAGCCCTGTGCCGCCAGGCCGGCGTCCGCGTTCGCCAGGAGTCGCGGGAGCAGTTGACGCTGCTGGCCCAGACCCCTGCGCATCAGGGCGTTGTAGCTCTGGTTCGCCCCCAAGAGTCGCTGGCCATTGAGGACCTCTTCACCGCCGACCCAGCCGCGTCGGGAAAAGGCGCCCGCTTGTTGCTCGCGCTCGACGGCATCGAAGACCCGCAAAACCTGGGCGCTCTCTTGCGCGTGGCCGATGGCGCCGGAGTCGACGGTGTAGTGCTAACGGAGCGGCGATCCGCGCCCCTCAGCCCCGTAGCGGTCAAAGCCAGCGCCGGAGCCGCCGAGCACCTCCGCATCGCCCGCGTAGTCAACCTTGTCCGCGCCCTCGAAGAGCTCAAGCGCCAGAATCTCTGGATCATCGGTCTCGATGAACGCGGCCAGACCGACTACGATCAATTCGACCTCACCGGCAACTGCGTCATCGTGTTGGGACGCGAGGGCGCGGGCCTCCACGACCTGGTCCGCCGCACCTGCGACCACCTGCTCCGGATCCCCATGGCCGGCGGCGTCAGTTCGCTCAACGTCTCAGCGGCCGGCGCGGCGGTGCTCTATGAAGCCTTCCGCCAGCGCCGCGCAAAGAATGATCGCGTCGAAGGCGCAGTTGGCCGCACCGCAGGCGCCGCTCGCCCTGCTGCTACGGAAGCGTCCAAACCGAGAAAGCAGAAAGGCTTGGGCTCATGAAGTTCACCATCGCCGGGATTGTAGCAACGGCGGCCGTTTGTATTGCGATTCCTCCCGGCTTCGCGCAAACCACAAATCCCGCTCCGCCTTCCGAACCCACATCCCAGACCACGGAGCAAGACCAGCAGCCCAAAGGCAAGGTCATCTTCTCCCGCTCCATCGACGAAAACGGCGAGATCAAATCGGACAGTCCAGGCGCCCCCCAAACAGCCGCGGCGCCGAAGGCGCAGTCTGCCCCACCGCAGGTGGCCGCCGAAGACACCGAGCGCCAGGCCGTTACCTTCACCGACTTCGACATGGACGTGCATCTGCGCACCGCGGAGCAGCATATCGCCGTCCGCGCCCTGGTTACGCTTCGCAATGACGGCAAAGCCCCGCTGGCGCGCATCCCGTTGCAGCTTTCTTCTTCGCTCAACTGGGAACGGATCCGCGTCAACGCCCACGACGTAACCTTCCCCGTAGCCACGCTCAACTCCGACGCCGACCATACCGGCCAGTTGCATGAGGCTGCCGTTTCGCTCGCTCAGCCTCTCGCGCCGGGTTCGAGCCTCCAACTCGACGTCACCTATTCCGGCACCATCGCTCCCTCCGCCCAACGCCTGCTCACCATCGGTACGCCCGCTGAAGTGGCCTTGCACTCGGACTGGGACCAGATCGGCATCCCTTTCACCGGCATCCGCGGTTTTGGCAATGTGGTCTGGTATCCGGTCTCGAGCGTCCCAGTAATCCTGGGCGATGGCGCGCGCCTCTTCGACGAGATCGGCGAGCACAAGCTGCGGCTGTCGGGAGCGCACTTCCGTCTGCGCCTCACCGTCGAATTTCCTCACGGCAGCGCCCCAACCGTAGCCCTCATCAACGGCCATCCCGCCGCACTCACCGTCACTGAAGCGAAAGGTCCTGAACCCGTTCCGGGTCAAGATTTGGACCAGAATCAGGAAGTTCCAGGCGTAGCCACCGCCAGCCTCGACGGCGCAATCCTGGGATTTGAGTCGCCCAGCCTCTTCGTCGCCATTCGCAAGCCCAACACAGCTCTAAACACGACCGTCTGGGCCCTCCCTGAAGACGAATCGGCCGTCGATGACTGGACCGCCGCCGCAACCGCCGTTACACCTTTGCTGCAGCGCTGGCTAGGCCAGAGCCCCCGCTCGCAGCTCACCTTGCTCGACCTGCCCGACCCGCAAGACGCTCCCTTTGAAACCGGCGCTCTGCTTGCGACAGCCATTCGCCCGGCCAATCCCGAGCAGCTCAATGGCATCCTCGCCCACGCCCTCACGCACGCCTTCCTTCATACCTCCACGCAGTCGCCGCCCGCCTGGCTTGACGAGGGAGTCTCCCATTTCATAGGCACGCTTTGGGTCGACAATCAGCGCGGTCGCAGTCAGGCCCTGGCTGCATTGGAAGCTTCGCGCCCCGCCCTCACGCTCGCCGAGCCTGAAAGCCCAGGCGAAAGTGCGGGCCAGCCGCTGGCCGTTGCCATCTCACCGGTCTATTACCGCACCAAGGCCGCGTACGTGCTGTGGATGCTCCGCGACGTTGCCGGCGACGACGCTCTTTCCTCTGCCCTCCGCGCGTACGATCCCGCGGTGGACGCAGGCCGCAGCTTTATCGGCAGCGCTGGGCGCAGCTCCTTCGAAAAACTGCTCGAGCAGTCCGGGGCCCCCAGCGACGGGTCTTCGTCGCTGGGGTCGGGGGCCGGAGACCGCCGAGATCTTGCCTGGTTTTTCGCCGATTGGGTCGATGCCGACAAGGGCCTGCCCGACCTCAAAATCGACGGCATCTTTCCCAACAAGGCAGAGGCCGGCAATTGGCTCGTAGCCGTCGACGTGTCCAACAACGGCTACGCCTCCTGCGAGGTTCCGGTCACTGTGCGCGCCGAATCGAACGCCGTCACCGAGCGGCTTATGGTCCCCGCGCGCGGCAAAGCCGTGCAGCGCATCCTCATTCTCGGTAAGCCCCTCGAAGTACAAGTCAACGACGGCACAGTTCCAGAGACCCAGGCGACCGTTCACATCACCAAGATTGGCAACGCATCTTCAGAAATCCCTCCAGCCGAACCGCCGCAGCAACGGCAGAAATAGCAGCCCGCCCGAAGCTGCGCGATAAGATTGGATTCAATTCAAACGCAAATATCTCACGCGCATCGTACACTGCGTGAATCGTCTTCAAGCTACGGGGGACACGGATGTCGGCCGATTCGAAAACGGTTCAGGCGGTTACTGCAACCTCATCCCGGAATCAACATCTGGATTATCTTGACGGGCTGCGCGCCTTCGCTGCTCTCTTCGTCGTATTCCATCATGCGTACCTCCAGTCCTGGCCGACACTCCTTTATCCCGATTCAAGCCCCGGCAAGCTTGAAAGCATTCTCTTCGGCTGGCTCATCTACGGCCACTTCTCCGTGACCTTCTTTATCGCTCTGTCCGGCTTTTGTCTCATGATGCCTGTCCTTCGCTCCGGCTCTCTTCGCGGCGGAGCCAAAGGCTTTGCGGTGGGGCGCATCCGTCGAATCCTCCCGCCCTACTATGCCGCCCTAGCTCTCTCCATCTTCATCGCGGCAGTCTTTCTCAAGGTTCACACCCACACCATGTACGACGGGTCGCTGCCGCTCACCATACGCGGAATCCTCGGCCACATTTTTCTGATTCAGAATCTGCAAGCAGCGCCCTATGAGATAAACGCTCCGCTCTGGTCGGTGGCTACCGAGTCGCAAATCTACGTGCTGTTTCCTCTTCTCGTCTGGATCTGGATGCGCAAGGGCATTGCTCCGGTTCTCGCCCTCACAGCCGCGCTCGCGGCGGGGTTCTATGTTCTTGTCTACTTCAAGTTCATCGCCATGCTCAACCCCGAGTTCGTGTTCATCTTCGCCATCGGCATGTTTGCCGCGATCCGGGCATTTCGCGAAGCGAAGCAACCTCCAAAGGTCAGAGACTGGAAGTTCAAGGTGTTAGCCCTGATTGCCGCCCTCCTGATCATTCGAACTCTATGGCTCATCCCCGGCAATCGATCTTCCGGACCGGTCTTGAATTTCTTCGTCGGCATCGGAAGCGCATTCCTGCTCATCGCCGCTACCCGCAGCGAGAAAAGCATCATCCGCCGCATCGCCAACTTCCCACCCATCGTATGGGTCGGAGGATTCTCCTACAGCCTCTACCTGCTTCACTTCCCCATCCAGCAGTTGATCTGGCAGTTATTTGTGCAGCCTTATCACTTAAGTAGGGTCACTGGATTCCTGATCGTCGCCGGTCCAGGCACAGCAACAATTCTGCTGATAAGTTTCGCCTTCTACCGTGTCTTCGAGAAGCCCTTCATGCGCTCCAAGCCCAGGGCCTGAAGCGGAGGGAGGAGGGGGTTCATGAAGCCAACAAATCGACGAGGGCTTCAGCCCCGGACTGCTCGTCTTCCAAGCTCCGGCGTCAACTGACTCGAACAATGATTCGTCACCGCGTCAAGTTCAGGGAACTGCACGTCCATTGGCGCATCGGCATTGTTATAATTCAGTCCAACATCGGCGCAGAGAATCGCAGCGGCTGGGACGAAACCCACCAACAGCCGTTCAGGCGGATGCAATGAAAAAGAGTCCTCGCACCTGGAATCGCAGGGGTTTCACCGTAGCTCCTAACGGGTTTTATACCGTCTTGAAGTCCACCGGGTGGTTTGCCGCCTGGCGCCTGCCGGGCGGCTTCCGCTATCTTGCGGGCCAACTCAAGAAGCCGGCGGCTCCGCGGGTGCAGAGCGTTTCGGCAGCAGCGCCCCGGCTGAAGACTCCGGGCAATGCTGATCGACAGGAAACGAATGTGCTATCACAGAGCATGATACCGAGCACCCGTGATCACAGGCCGTTGCGGTTCATGTTCATCGTTTTGGCAGCAACCGCGATCACAGCGATCTTGCTATGGTGGCTTTGGTGGATGAAAAACTCCGCCTGTTACTGGTACTGCGGTTGATTCAAGACGCCTACGTGCGGCTTGCTCGCGGTCATTGCCGTTTCGGGAAGCTGTGAAACTGCCAGATGAAGGGCCGCGCTTCGCCCTTATTCCTTCTTCTCCGCATTCCGCGCCCGCACCTTGAACCAGATCGGCGTGCCCTTAAATCCAAACGCCTCGCGAATCTGATTCTCCAAGAACCTCTCGAACGAAAAGTGCAGCTTGACGTCGCGATCGGTAAAAAGCACAAACGTCGGCGGCGCAACCGCGGCCTGCGTCATGTAGAAGATCCGCAGCCGGTTGGCCATGGGCACCGGCGCCCGCTGGAAATCGATCTTGTCCAGGAACCGATTCATCTGCCCCGTCGAAACGCGCTTGCGCCGTTCGGCAGCCACAGCCACTACTTCGTTCAGAACCCGAAGCAGCTTCTTCGCTCCGGGGCCCGTCCCTTCAAGCGCGGAAAGAAAAATGACCGGCGCGTAGCTCAGGTACTTCAGCACCGAGCGCAGTTGCTTCTCGAAGATCTCGCGATCGGCCGGCGGCTTGCCATCCGTCCGCCCGGTGGTCACCGCATCCCACTTGTTCACCAGGATGATCACGCTGCGGCCGCTCTCGTGCGCATAGCCGCCGATGGTGGCGTCGGCCGCCGTCACTCCATCCGTCGCGTCGATCACCAGTAGCGCCACATCCGCCGCCTCCAGATGCCGCCGCGCCATCACCACGCTCATCTTCTCGGCCATAAGGTGCGTTTTGCCCTTGCGCCGAATGCCCGCGGTATCCACAAAGCGCAGTTGACTGCCTTCGAACTCCACCACCTCATCCACGGCGTCGCGCGTAGTGCCCGCGATGGGCGAAACAATGGCTCTCGAAGTCCCTGTCAGCGCGTTCAGAAGCGTCGATTTGCCCACGTTGGGCCGGCCGATAATGGCCACCGAAGTCTCGTGCTGCTCAAATTCCCCATGTGTCCGGTTGTGTTTCGCATCCAGCGAATCTTCCTCGAGCATCTCTTGATGAGCCGCCTCGGATTCACTTGCAGCGGAGGGGTTCGCTGCGGAGGGAGGCGGGGGTTTCAACCCCCGCATAGAGCCAGAAGAATCAGCAGGGGCTTTAGCCCCGGAGTCGTGTTCTTCCGAAAATCCCTTTTCCGTTTCCGGAATCGCCTCCGAAATAGCATCCAGCAAGTCGCCGATGCCCAACCCATGTTCCGAGCTGATCGGAAACACGTTGCGCATTCCCAACTGGCGGAAGTTCTCCGCCGCGAAAGCCATCGCCTCGCCTTCGACCTTGTTCACCGCCAGAAACACCGGCTTGCCGCCGCGGATCAGCATCCGCACCAGGTCGTAGTCGGGACTGGCCAGCTCCGTCCGCGCATCCACCACCAGCACCAGCGCATCGGCCTCTTCCAGCGCCACCTTCGCCTGGTTGTAGATCTCCGTCGGAATCAGCTCGGGATCGTCGGGCACAATGCCGCCCGTATCGACAACACGAAACTCCCGCCCCGCCCACTCATATTCCCCGTAGATGCGATCGCGTGTGATGCCGGGCTCATCGCCCACAATCGAACGCCGGCTTCCTGTCAGCCGGTTGAAAAGCGTGGATTTGCCCACATTGGGCCGGCCCACAATGGCCACCAGCGGCAGCGCCGCGGCGCCAGCCTCCCTGGGCAAAACCGATCTGCGATATTTCGCCAATACCTGTCTCCAGTCAACGGCCGGCCCAAACCGCGGACCGCACTCGCTAATCCCAAACTCTCTTTACGCCATATAGTTCGAATTTCCGGTCGCGGCTCACGATTGGGATTCTAAGTTCCAGAGCCTGCGCTGCCATCAAGCGGTCGAATGGGTCGCGGTGATGCAGGGGCAGCATTCCTGCCCGAATCACATGAGAGAGCTTCGTCTCCAGAAGTTGATAGCCCGCGGAAAAGATCGAGACCTCGAATTCCTTGAGGATCTCCCCAGCATCCAACTTGCCCGAATTGGTTTTGATTGCCAACTCCCACGGAGTGGCGATCGAAACCAGCAATTCCGCTCGCGGATCCTCGACGATTTCACGGCAAGGTTTGGAGAGCTTGGCCGGGGTTTCCAGTATCCATAGCAAGGTGTGTGAATCGAGAAGGTATTTCATTTCGCGTCAGGCGGCGGGACCAATTCTCCCTCAAGCATGCAACCAAACCCATACTCAACCAGTTCTTCATCGGTCATTGGGTCGAATGCGCTGTCGTCAGCATGAACCAGTCCGTGAAAGGCGCCCATTAAACGGAAGGGTAGCTTTTCCGGCTTCGGTTCGCTGATCGGCAGAATCTTCGCCACCGGTTTCTTCCCGCGCATCACGACCACCTCCTTGCCGGCCTCCGCCTCCTTCAGCAGTCGCGAGAAGTGAGTCTTCGCCTGATGGACCGTATATGCCATGGACTAAGTATCCTTAGTCCACTTGGAGAAGTCAACCGGTGTTCGCCACCGCTAACATGCTAACTCGCTATCCCCGCTTGAGCGGGGGCTAACCCGCCGCATGGAACCGAACGCACTGTTCTCATTCAGATTTCCCATCTCGCGGCTAAATCCGAATCTCGTTTCTTCTTGGAACGCAGATGCACCACCCACGTGAGGTTTCTCTCACCATTTCGGCACAATTCAGGTCTGCCGATTGCCCTCCCATGCTCAGGAGAAGAACATGCACATCCACGGTACCCAAACGAATCCTAATCCGGTCAATCCGTACGCCGCCGCCGCGGAAAAAGCGCTAGCGGCAAAACGTTCGTCCAGCTCCCGAAAGAAACTGCTCAAAAGGGCGGCTGAGGTCGAAAATACACCCAGCCCCGACGAGGCATTCATGGTCGGCCGATGGATGGACTCGCGCTACAGCCAGGGCGCGAAGTAGCGATCGCCCTCTCGCCCGCGGCTCAGACAATCTGCCGCCTGGGGAATGAGACACGAGACCTTCGTTCGATGCCGCACCCTAATCTCGGAGGAGCCAAACTCAACCACACAGGCCCGGCTCACTATGATGGAGTGAGTCCCGATGGCTTCAAGCGACACCACAACCCGCACCCTGCCCACCCTGCATGAGTTCTTCTCGCCGGGCGGCATTCTGGCGGGCTCGTCGCTCCCGTACGAGTATCGCCCCGGCCAGCTCGCAATGGCCAAATCCGTCGAGCGGGCCTTCGAAGAACGCCGCCACCTGATCGTCGAGGCCGGCACCGGCACCGGCAAGACCCTGGCCTACCTGCTCCCCGCCCTCCGCACCGGCCAGCGCGTCATCGTCTCCACCGGCACCAAGGCCCTCCAGGACCAGCTCTACTTCCGCGACATTCCCTTCCTCGAAACGCTGCTCGGCCCGCTGCGCGTCTGCTACATGAAGGGCCGCGCCAACTACCTTTGCCGCCACAAGCTGGTCGCGCTGCGCAACCAGCCGATTCTTTCCGGCCTTGAAGAAATCGACCAGTTTCACCAGATCGCCCAATGGGAGCAAACCACCGAAACCGGCGACCGGGCCGAATTGTCTGGGATGCCCGAATCAAGCGCGCTGTGGAACAAGCTCGACGCGCGCAGCGAAGCCTGCCTGGGCTCGACATGCCCCGACTACCGGCGCTGCTTTATCACCGAGATGCGCCGCAAGGCTCTCGAATCGGACATCGTCATCGTCAACCACCACCTGTTCTTCGCCGATCTGAGCGTGAAGCAGGAGGCCGTCGGCGCGCCCGATGCCGGGGTTCTTCCCGAGGCAGCGGCAGTGATCTTCGACGAAGCGCATGAGCTTGAAGAAGTGGCCTCAAGCTACTTCGGCCTCTCGGTAAGCAACATACGTTTCGAGGAGCTGGCCCGCGACACCGACACTCTGCTGCGCGGAAAGGAAGGCGCCGAAAACCTGCCCGCCGCCACGCAGCAACTCCGTGAACGCGCCCGCATGTTCTTTGCCGGCCTGCCCATGTCTGGCGATGGCCGCCAGCCCTTCACCGGCCGCGAAGAGTTTCTCGAAACCTCAGGTGACCTCTACATGGGCGTCCGCGCCACGCTCCGCCGATTGGAAGCGGAGATGGACGGCCTGAAGGCCGATGAAGCGCCAGGGTTGAAGAAGCGCGTAGCCCGCCTCCGCACCGAGCTTGAGTTCCTGCTCGAATCGAACTCGAGCAACATGGTCTATTGGATGGAGCGGCGCGCTCATCTCGGCTCGGACACAAAAGCGTTCGCCGCCCGCGGAGGGCCGCGCACCACATTCCTGCAAGCCACGCCCATCGACGTCTCCGAACTGCTCAACGAGCTGGTCTTCGAACAGATTCCCACCGTCGTGCTCACCTCGGCCACGCTCACCGTGCAAGGCGGCTTCGAACACATGCGAAAAAGGCTGGGCCTGAGCGAGGCGCGCGAACTGGTCGTGCCCTCACATTTTCAATACGGAAAGCAGGCGCTGCTCTACCTGCCTCCCGAGATGCCCGACCCGCGAGATCCCGAGTTTCCCGAAGCCGCCGCGCGCTGCATCCGCCGCGTGCTCGAAATTACCCGCGGCCGCGCCTTCTGCCTCTTCACCAGCTACGCCCAGATGCGCGATCTCTACGAGCGCCTGCTGCCGGTGCTGGATTTTCCCATCCTGCTGCACGGCACCGCTCCTCGCAAAGCATTGCTCGAAGAGTTCCGCTCCACCCCCAACGCCGTCCTCTTCGGCACCGCCAGCTTCTGGCAAGGCGTCGACGTGCAGGGCGAGGCACTGAGCTGCGTCATCATCGACCGCCTGCCCTTCGCCGTGCCCAGCGACCCGGTCGTGGCGGCCCGCATGAGGGCGATTGAAGAGGCCGGCGGCAAGCCGTTCTTCGACTATCAGGTTCCTGCGGCGGTGCTCACGCTGAAGCAAGGATTCGGCCGCCTCATCCGCTCCTTGGAAGACCGCGGCGTCCTCGTCCTGCTCGACCCGAGAATCACCCAAAAACGCTACGGCCAAACCTTCCTGGCCAGCCTGCCGCCCTACCGCATGACAGCGACAATTACAGACGTGGAGAGCTTTTTTGAGACCAAAGCTCCCTGATGCCGGCGAGAGCCGGATGACCTGACTCCACCGACCTTCCCGGATCGGCGACGATATTGGACCAATCCACGAAACCAGCGCAGCATATGTTATGTTTTCGTGAGTTATCGTGTGGTGAAGCGTATGGATGAACTGAGACAACTCGCATCTGAGCTTCTTGAGACTGAGAAGCTCTTCCTCTTGGAAGAGAAAGAAGAATGTGGACCGCAGTCGTTGTGGTCGTTGCGCCAGGAGGACGGTATTGGGAAGAGGTAGACTTCGGGAATGAAGATGAGAAACGCGAAGCGTACGCTGAGATAGTCAGTCGAGCGAAAGAGAACAGGGCAACCGCCATCATCACGCTCAACACTAGCTTTGAGAAGCCGTTAGCGAGGACCGATGAACTCCGCGATTACCGATGGGGCGATCTTGAGAAGAGCGGCAGCCAACGGGCAATAACGGTGACCATTTCGGGGCCGTCCCTCAATGCATGCAGCCTTAGCCTGCCTTACCGATTCGAGGATGGCGAGGTTCATTTGAGCGAGCCGAGCGGCTTCGAGCCCGCCATCCTCGAACTTCTTCCCGACTGGCCCTAATCCGAACCGGGCGATTGCGGAGTCGTCCGCTGGGATTCCAAGATCTCGCCCTTCCACCCCGTATCATCATGCGCTATCCTGAAAGCACCGAATAAGGTGCTCGCTCCGGAGGGCCGCCATGCTCGACATCACCACCGACATCCAATCCCTTACCACCTTCCGCCGCTCCTCCGGCCAATTCATCAGGCATCTCAAGAAGAGCAAACGCCCCCTGGTGCTCACCGTAAACGGAAAGGCCGCCGCCGTCGTGCAGGACGCCGAGGCCTATCAGCGCCTGCTCGACATTGCGGCGCAAGCCGACGCCAAGGAAGGCATTCGTCAGGGTCTGGAAGACGAAAAGAACGGAAGGCTCCAGCCGATCAGGGAGTTTTTCGCTGAGTTCGAAGCCGCCCATGGCATATCTCGTTAGGATCACTCATCGAGCACGCCGCGACCTTGCCATCTTGTTCAGGAACATCCGCGCCGAGAATTCCGAAGCTGCATTGACCTGGTACAAGAGACTCCTGGAGGCAGTTCTGACTCTGGAGAAGCTGCCCAATCGATGCCCAGTGACAACCGAAAATCCGCAACTGCGACATATGCTTTATGGCCATAAGCCTCACGTTTATCGCATTATCTACCGCGTACTGGAGGATAAGAAGAGAGTAAACATCCTCCATATCCGCCATGGCGCCCGGCAGGATTTCACCAAATCCGATCTTGGCTAAATCCGATCATCAATGGGAACATACCCGATGCAGATCACTCCCCACGACGCCCTCGTAGTCATCGACGTGCAGAACGATTTCTGTCCAGGCGGCGCGCTGGCCGTGGCCGACGGAGACGCCGTCATCACGCCCATTCACCAAATCGCGCCACTCTTCGAGCACATCATTCTCACCCAGGACTGGCATCCTGCGAACCACTCATCCTTCGCCATCGCTCACGCCGGAAAGGCGCCCTTTGAGCAAATTGAGCTGGGTTACGGAATCCAGACCCTCTGGCCCGACCACTGCGTCCAGGGCAGCGAGGGCGCAGAGTTTCATCCAGCACTTCACCTCCCGCAAGCTGAGCTAATCCTGCGCAAAGGCTTCCGGCCCCAAATCGATTCATACTCAGCCTTCTTTGAAAACGACCGTGTCACGCCCACCGGCCTGGCCGGTTATCTGCTCGAACGCAACCTGACCCGTATCTTCCTTGCCGGACTCGCCTACGATTTTTGTGTGGGCTACTCCGCTCTCGATGCCCGCCGTCTCGGCCTGCCGACCGTAATCATTCGCGACGCCAGCCGCGCCATCGACTTGAATGGCTCTGTCACACAAATCGAAGCGAAGTTTGCCAAGGCCGGAGTCGAGTTGATCGAGTCTGCCGAGCTTTCAGCCTTAACCCAGAGAACGTAGAATCGCAGCAGGCTCAGCGGACCGTCCGCCACCTATTTATGTCCCGCAACTTCTACATCCTCGCCGCAACGCTCGTGCTCTTCGCGCTGCTCTCGGCGGGCATGTCGCTGGTGCCTTCGAGCTTCCAGCCGGGACTGCCGGCCAACGGCACCCTCTGGCGCACGGTGGCGCTGTTCCTGCTTCTGGGCGGGCTTGGCGCGGCGCTGATTGGCGTCATGAGCCATCTCTTCGAGCAAGTCGACCGGCGCAGCGAAGAGGCTCGCCAGGCGGCAAGGCGCAAGCGCCGCGGCGACCTGAATTCGTAAACCTGTGCCAGACGCTAAAATGGTTGGTGGGACCCTTCCCCGCATAGGACAACGAGCAGACGCCGATGTATGAAGTCACCGTGGAGGCCGGTTTCTCCTCCGGCCATTATCTTCGCAACTACAAGGGCAAGTGCGAGAACCCGCACGGGCACAACTACAAGGTCCAGCGTGACCCTGGCCGGCACTGAGCTGGACGCGGCCGGCCTGCTGCTCGACTTCAAGCTGCTCAAGCATGTGCTGCGCCCGGTCATCGAACGCATCGACCACCAGATGCTCAACGACCTTGAGCCGTTCACGGTGCTCAACCCCTCCGCCGAGAACATCGCCAAGTATTTCTACGACCAGACCAGCGACCAGCTCGCCGAGATGACCGAAGGCCGCGTGCGCGTGAAGGACTGCACCATCTGGGAGACGGACACCACCACGGCTACTTACTACGAGTGAGCGCTGAACTTCCGCCGGCCGATTGTAAAGATCAGTTCATCTGGTTCGACTTCGATCTCAGGTACTTGTCGAAGGGAATTTCAAAATAAAATAGCTCGTTGCCATCGGCGTCGCGCAGTTTGACAATGTGCAGCTTGGCGCCCATCAGCGGGTGGTCGAGCTCGGAGACGTCGTAAAACAGGAACCCGGCCCGCGTGGTGTGCGGCTCAACCACCAGGGCCTGATACTCGAAGGTGTCGAAGTCCTGCTCGATCTCCTTATCGCTGGCCTTCGGCTTCAGCTTGATGTTCGGAATCGGCCCGGGCATCGGAATCTTGCTGCCCTGCCGCTCCTTCTGGCTCATCAGCCGTTCCACATCCTCCGGCTCCGCGGCCTGGAATCTTGTCCCCCGCCGCGGTGAGAAACAGAATCCGCGCATCGCGCAGTGAGATGGGCCGGTCGCCGTTGTTGGTCACGATCAGCCGCACCGGCATCACCCCGTGGCTCAGATAATCGACGCGAAAGATGGATTCCTTCGCGCTGCGTGTCGTACGGTTCGGCGGCAATGGCCACCTTCTCGTCCTCGTGCACTTCAACCGCGGCAAACGTCGTGGCCGGCTGCACCGGAGGCGGTGTGTGGTCGCTGGCCAGCGGCCGGCAGGGCCAGCCAGAGCAAGAACGGCGGAATTGCCCGCAAGGTTCTCATCGTGCTCGACTGTATCATTTGAGGGTTAGACCGGGGCAAGGTTCGATCCGTTACGCATGATTCTGTTTTTTTACAATCTCGCGTTGCTTGCGGCCCTGGTAGCCGGAGCCCCCTGGTGGCTGTGGCGAATGGCCACCACGCAGAAGTACCGCGAAGGCCTGCCCGAGCGCCTGGGGCGCGTACGGTCTTCCAAAGGCTAGAGCAGACCGTCCCCTGATCTGGGTCCATGCCGTCTCCGTCGGCGAAGTGCTCGCCGTCAGCCGGCTGGTCAAGACCCTCGATCGCCGTCCTGCCCGAATACCATCGTCGCCATCTCCACCACCACCCGCACCGGCCAGGCCCTGGCCCGCGAGCGCTTCGGCGCCGAACCGCGTCTTCTATTGCCCGCTCGATCTGCCCTGGGCGGTCCGCGCCTACCTCAACGCCTTGCAACCCCGCCTGCTCATCCTCGCCGAGACCGAATTCTGGCCCAACCTGCTCAATGGCTGCTTCCGCCGCGGAATCCCCGTCGCCGTCGTCAACGCCCGCATCTCCGACCGCTCCTGGCCGCGCTACCGAATGCTGCGCGGCCTTTGGCCGCCCTTTCTGAGCCGGATCGCCGCGTGCTTGCCCAGAGCGAGATCGATGCCGAGCGGCTCAAGGCCATCGGCTGCCAGCCGGACCGAATCACAGTCGCCGGAAATCTCAAATTCGATGTCCGCGCCGCCACCGAAGCCGATGCCACCCGCCAATTGAAAGCTCTGGCCCCCAATCTGCGCTTCATCGTCGCCGGCAGCACGCTCGAAGGCGAAGAATCCGCGCTGCTCGAAGCCTGGCCGCGGCGTTCTCGAAGCCGATCCGCAACTTGCCATGGTCCTGGCCCCGCGCCATCCCGAGCGATTCGCCGCAGTCGCCGCCCTGCTCGACAACTCCGGCGTCCCCTGGGTCAAGCGCTCCGATTGGAGCTCAAATCCTGCCAACCCGCCCAAGCCGCTCCGGCCCGGCGAAATCGTCCTCCTCGACACCATCGGCGAACTGGCCTCGGTCTACTCGCTTGCCACTGTCGCCTTCGTCGGCGGCAGCCTGTTTCCCACCGGCGGCCACAACCCCCTCGAGCCGGCCCAGTTCGGCGTTCCCATCGTCATCGGCCCGCACTACGCCAACTTCCGCGCCATCACCGAAGACCTGCTGGCGCACGATGCCCTCCGCATTGCAGCCAAAGAAGATCTGGCCGCGACTCTGATCGAACTGCTCCGCGACCCCGCCGGAGCAACTGCAATGGGCGAGCGCGCCAAGCAGGTCTTCGAGCAGCAAGCCGGCGCCACCGGCCGATGCGTGGACGCGCTGCGGGAACTGCTCTCTCCCATCGCGATCCCGGAGCGTCCCTCATGACGGAGCCCTCGTCTTCGCGCAAGCTGCTGCTGCCGCTGGTTCTCGCCTACCGGCTGGCGCTGCTGCTGCGTGAACTGAGCCTGCGCACCGGATTGGAGCCCGTCAGCCGTCTGCGTTTTCCCGTCGTCAGCATCGGCAACCTCTCCGCCGGCGGCGCGGGCAAGACGCCGCTCACCATCGCGCTCGCCAAAGCTCTCGAAGGCCGCGGCCTGCGCGTAGACGTTCTCTCCCGCGGCTACGGCCGCCGTAGCAACCACCCCGTCCGTGTCGATCCGGATGGGACGGCTGAGAATTTTGGCGACGAGCCCCTCTTGATCGCCCGCGAGACCGGCGTCCCCGTCTACGTCGCCGCGCAGCGATTCGGCGCCGGTCAGCTGGCCGAAGCCGAGCAACCTCTCGCAAACAAAGGTCCCGGTCTGGTAGGGCAGGGCTTTAGCCCTGATTCAAAGCCCGCACAATTGACGGGGGCTTTAGCCCCTGAGGTACAGATCCACCTGCTCGACGACGGCTTTCAGCACCGCCAGCTCCACCGCGACGTGGACATTCTGCTTCTCGATCGCCGCGACTGGCTGGGCGAAGGCCTGCTGCCCGCCGGCAATCTGCGCGAACCGCGCAAAGCTGCCCGCCGCGCCACCGTGATTGCCATTCCCGCTCCGGACAAAGCTCCGGAGTTTGAGGCCGCACTCCGCAAATGGGGCTGGCAAGGCCCCATCTGGCGGCTGCACCGCAAGATGGACGTTCCCGGCAGTCGATGGCCCCGTCGTCGCCTTCTGCGGCATCGCCCGCCCCGAGCAGTTTTTTGCCGGACTCGAAGCCGCAGGCCTGCGCATCGCCGCCCGCATCGCCTTTCCCGACCACCACCGCTTCACACCAGCCGACGTAAATCGCCTCGTCGCCGCAGCCGAACAGACTGGAGCCACAGCCCTCATCACCACCGAAAAAGATCTCGCTCGCCTTGGGACGCTTTCCGCCCCTTTCCCGGACTCCCTCCCGCTCAAGACCGCGCGCCTGCGCATCGAAATCGAGCACGAGAACGAAGCCATCGATTGGCTCGTCGAACTGCTTGAGGCCGCTCGCCCTCACCCGCCCCTGTGAGAAAATCAGAGTTTGCACACGCAATCCAAGTTCGCTTGCTTGTGGTCCGGCTGGGCGCCATGGGAGACATCCTGCACGCGCTGCCGGCAGTGACGGCGCTGCGCCTGGCCCATCCCAGCTGGGTCATCGACTGGGTTGTCGAACCCCGCTGGCGCGCGCTCTTCGCCGCAGAGGACAGCATTGGCCGCGTTACATCGCTGCCCGCTCGTCGACCGGCTTCTCTTCGCCCCCACCAAAGAGTGGCGAAACGCGCCGTTCAGCCAGAAAACCCTCCATGAAATCAAACTTTTGCGGCAGACACTTCGGGCCGGCGCCTATGACGCCGTTCTCGACCTGCAAGGAGCCATCCGCTCGGCCGTCGTGGGGCGGCTGGCCGGCTGCCGCCGGCTGATCGGCGAGGCCGAACCGCGCGAGCGTCCCGCCCGCTGGCTGTTTACCGAGCGCGTCGCAACCCACGGCGCGCACGTCATCGAGCAGGATATCGAGCTGGCCTCCGCCGTCGCCGGCGACGACCTCAGCCCCGTCCAGCCCTGGCTCCCCGTCGACCCCGCCGCCGAAGCCTGGGCCGACGAATTCTGCCTCCAGCCGTCAGCCAGACCGCCGTACTCATCAACCCCGGCGCCGGCTGGGGCGCCAAGCGCTGGCCCGTCGAGCGCTATGCCGCCGTTGCCCAAGGCCTCATCGACCGCGGTCTGTCGCGTCCTGGTCAACGCCGGCCCCGGCGAAGAGCCGCTGGCCGACGCCATCGTCCCGAGCCACCAGCGGCGCGGCCACTCCGCTCACCTGCTCCCTCGAACAGCTCATCGCCCTCACCCGCCGCATTGCCCTGGTCATCGCCGGAGACACCGGCCCGCTCCACCTGGCCTGCGCCCTTGGCCGCCCGGTCGTGGGCATCTACGGACCCACCGACCCCAGCCGCAACGGCCCCTTCGGCACCCGATTCAAGGTGCTGCGCAGCCCCGAAAGCCGCCGCGACCACACCCGCCACGCAGAGCCGGAAGCCGGCCTGCTCACCATCCAGCCGGAAGATGTGCTGCGCGCCGCCGACGAACTGCTCGCCCCGGAGACCACCTCATGATTCAGCCCGGCAAATCCAACCCCCGGCCTGTGAGCGAAGACTGGATCGCCCGCTGGCAGCGCATGGCCCGCCGCATCCGCGTGCCGCTGGGCTTTCTCGCCGCCGCTCTCTACCTGTTCGAACTCTGGCGGCGCGCGCCCCTGCCGGCCGCCGTCGCCTGGAGCCTGGCGCTGGTCCTGCCCGGCCTCTGGCTGCGCGCCTATGCCGCCGGCTACGTCAAAAAGAACCGCGAACTCACCGTCACCGGCCCCTACGCCCACACCCGCAACCCGCTTTATCTGGGCTCGATGCTCATCGCCGCCGGCTTTGCCGTGGCCCTGCTCAGTTGGCCGGTGGCGCTGGTGCTGGCCGCCGGGTTCGCCGTCATCTACATTCCCGTCATCGCCTCTGAAGAGCGCTTTCTGCGCGCCACTTTCCCCGCTTTCGACGCCTACTGCCGCCGCGTTCCCCGCCTGATTCCACGCCTCACCCCCGCCCGCGATTCCGGCAGCGAATCCGGCGGCCGCTTCTCCCTCACGCTTTACCTCCAGCACCGCGAGTACAATGCTGCAATAGGGGCCGCACTGCTTTACCTCAGCCTGCTTTTCTTGAGGCTGGCTCTAAGCGGTTTCGCGCGTGGGCTGCGGTGAGAGTTTTCCGCGCCAGAATTTCCAAATCCTTCAATCTCTCCAAATCTCCAAGGAGCCCTGCCTGACGGTGAAGACGCGCACGACCGCAGCAACCGCATTCTGCGCCCTTGCCCTGGCCGCCATGGCTCACGGCCAGCAAGTGGCCCCGCTCACCCCGCCCCGCGCCGGCTTCAGCTTTCCCCAGAAGCAGACCCTCACCTACTCCGTGGACTGGCGAGTCTTTCCCGCCGGAACAGCCGTTCTGCACTTTGAGGCAACCGGCGATCGCGAACGCATCACCGCCAATGCCGACACCATCGGCGCAATCAATCTGCTGTTCCACGTCGGCGACCGCTTTCAGTCCACCTTCGACCGCGACAAGGGCTGCACCTACGAGTTCGACAAGCAGACCGTCGAGGGCCGCCGCCAGATCAACTCCACCCTGAGATTGGATTATGCCCAGGGGAAGTCCGTCCTCGACGAAAAAAATATGGTCACCGGCCAGACCAAGCATGTCGAAGAACCCATCTCCGGCTGCCTCACCGACCTGCTCACCGGCGTCTATTACGCCTCGTCGCAGCCCATGGAGCTGGGCCATACCTTTGTGATCCCCGTCGTCGATGCCCTGCACACCGTGCCTGTGACCATGAAGGTCGAAGGCCGCGAAGAGATCAAAACCACGCTCGGCACCTTCAAAACCCTGCGCGTGCAGCCCACCGCCGACGCCGGCGTCGTGAAGAACCGCGGCAACATCTGGATCTGGTATACCGACGACGATCGCCACCTCCCCGTGCAGATGCGCGCCCGCCTCTTCTGGGGCACCATCACCTTCCGCCTCACCGGCAACGAAAACAAGTAGCCCGCCAGCCTCCCCAGCCAACCCGTCCGCCGCGGCGGACTAACTCGCTGCTTCTCTTGTTACCCCCATTTGGAACCTTGCAGAGAATTACCTATTGTTGGCGCACAATAGGAATGAAGTTGCCCGGCGAAGTCACTTAAGACAGCGCGGTAACTGCTCCCGCATGTTGCACCGCCAGCCCAACTGCCGGCAAAATGCCCCCTCCCTCTTCTTTTTTTCACCGTTTTCACGTAAGACATTGAAACAACATATGTTAGATAGCTTCTATGGCGAAATTATGGCGAAACTTCCGGGTGCCCCATCTGGGTGCCGGGGAGCCGGGTGCCCCAGGTCTCGCGTTTGGGACCTGGGATAGCCATACGCCAAACCCTTTCCGCAGTTCCGCCCGGTGTACACTTTTCCTTCATGCGAAAGCGATCTCTTCGCTTCCGCGAACAGGCCAAACCATGCGCAAATCCGCTCTTTCTCTCTCATTTTCCGTTCTCCTTTTCGCAGCCCTCCCGATCCACGCCCAGTTCGCCCCGCCGTCGGCTTCAACTCCAGTTCACGACTCCTCCGCCCTTCAGCCGCCAGAAGGCGCTCGCGTCGCCATCATCGATTTCGAAGACCTGGAATGCCCCGACTGCGCCCGAGCCAACCCGCTGCTCGAAGAAGCCGCCGCCAAATACAAAATCCCGGTAGTTCGACACGACTTCCCGCTCCCATTTCACGCGTGGGCCATGCCAGCGGCCATCAACGCCCGCTGGTTCGACGGCAACGGCAGCCTGGGCAATGAATATCGCGACGCCATCTTCACCGCGCAGCCCTCGATCACCAACCCCGACGACCTGCAACAGTTCACGCAAAAGTTCGCCGAGAGCCACAAGATCACCCTGCCTTCGCCCATCGATCCCGACGGCGCGCTCTCAGCCCTGGTCAAAGCCGACCTCGACCTGGGCCGCAACGTCGGCCTGCAGCACACGCCCACCATCTGGGTGGTCACAGCCTTTGGCAAGGGCGCGCCCTTCATCGAGGTCGTCGATCGAACCAGGCTCTTTCAAATGATTGAACAGGCCATCGCCGACACCGCCCCGCGCCCCATGACCTTCGCCGACATGATGAAGATGAAGCGCCTCGGCGAAACCGCTGTCTCGCCCGACGGCAAGTGGCTGGCCTACTCCGTCACCACCGTCAGCCTGGACCAGAACACCAAGACCGCCGAGCTATGGCTGCAGGCAATATCTGGCGGTAATCCGCAGAAACTGGCCGTTGCGCAACCCGGCGATGGTGGCCCGCAGTTCGCCCCCGACGGCAAGCGCATTCTCTTTGAAAGCAACCGCGTTGCCGGCCAGCAAATATGGGTAGCCGACTTCGACCCCGCCACCGGCGCAACCAGCAACC
This sequence comes from uncultured Acidobacteriaceae bacterium, assembly GCA_963757965.1. Lineage (GTDB taxonomy): Bacteria > Acidobacteriota > Terriglobia > Terriglobales > Acidobacteriaceae > Telmatobacter. Next base: position 19,225 of record CAVWTV010000030.1, on the reverse strand, counting down.
CAAAGCGGCTGACCTCCATCTCCACCGAAGCCGACAACGCCATCTGGTCGCCCGACGGCAAGTCCATCGTATTCACCTCCGCCGTCTATCCCGACTGCCCGGCTATTTCCGCAGAGAACCCGTCAGGCGACAAATGCAATGCCGATCGCGACGCCGCTCTCGCATCCAGCAAAGTCAAGGCTCAGATCTTCACCCATTTGCTCTATCGCCACTGGAACCGCTACACCGGAGACAAGCGCAGCCATCTATTCCTGGCTTCAGTCGAAACCGCCGCGATCCGCGACCTCACGCCCAACGATCCCCACGATGTTCCGCCGTTTTCGCTCGAAGGCGGCGGCTGTGGCTGCGCCTTCGCGCCCGATTCAAAGGAGTTGGCCTTCACTGAAAACCTCGACCCCGAGCCGGCAATCAGCACCAACGCCGACATCTTTACTCTCGACCTCACCAACCCCCAAGCCAAGCCGATGAAGGTAAGCACGTCCCTCGGCGGCGACTTCAACCCCGCCTACTCGCCCGACGGCAAATATCTCGCCTGGCGTTCGCAGGCGCGGGCGGGCTATGAAGGCGACAAATTCCGCCTCGTCCTCTACGACCGCGCGGCAAAGACGATCAAGGACGTATTGCGGGATTTTGATGGCTGGGTGGACGAGTTTGTTTGGGTCCCCGATGCGTTCCCGCCGCAGATCTACTTTACGTCCGCCCGTCATGGCGAGGAGAACATTTACTCAACGAAGCCGCTGAACGGCGGCGTAGAAAAGCAAATCGCCGGTGGCGCGGAGTTCAGCGATCTCCATGTAATAACACGCACACCGCCTTCCGGGACCGTTTACATCGAGGGTATTCCAATTTCGGTTTTTGCCACAGGGATGAAGGTTGGCCGTCCTTCTGAAGCAGTCATCATCACCGTAGCCGGGTACTGGGGCCTTCATCCGTGCGATCAGGAAGATACGTTGTCCTGCCTGCCCGCAAATGGCAACCAGCCGCACCTCATCACTCACCTCAACGACGCCCTTCTCGTCCAACTCGACCTGCCAAAGATGGAATCCTTCTGGTTCACCGCCGCCGACAGAACCAAGCTGCAAGGCTTCCTCATCAAGCCCCCAGGCTTCGATTCCGCCAAGAAATATCCCGTCAAATTCCTGATCCACGGCGGCCCTGAAGGCTATTGGGGCGATATGTGGTCCTACCGCTGGAACGCCGAGCTCTTTGCCGCCAACGGCTATGTCGTCGTCATGATCAATCCCCGCGGATCAACGGGCTATGGCCAGGCCATCGTCGACGGCGTCAACGGCGACTGGGGCGGCAAGCCCTTCACCGACCTGATGCACGGCCTCGACTACGCCGAGCAGCATTATCCCTTCATCGACAAGACCCGCGAGTGCGCCCTCGGCGCCAGCTACGGCGGATACATGGCCAACTGGGTCCTCGGCCACACCAACCGCTTCAAGTGCATCGTCTCGCACGACGGCATGTTCAACCCCGAATCCGCCTACGGGACCACAGAAGAATTATGGTTCAACGAGTGGGAGTTCAAAGGCAAGCCCTGGGACTACTACGGCAAGCCCGATTCAGAAAATCCCTACCGCAAATGGGCGCCGATGATGTCTGCGAAAAACTTCAAGACGCCCACTTTGGTCATCCACGGCCAGCTCGATTACCGCCTAGACGTCAGCGAAGGATTCCAGCTCTTCACCACCCTGCAGCGTCTCAAAGTTCCCAGCAAGATGCTCTACTTCCCCGACGAAGGCCACTGGGTGCTCAAGCCGCAGAACTCGCAGCTCTGGTGGAAGACAGTCAACGACTGGGTGGATGAGTGGACCAAAAGCAGTGGTCAGTGATCAGTGGTTAGTGGTCAGTTAGGGTGCCCCAGGTTCGGATTCTCGGACCTGGGATTGTTCCAATAAACGATGAGCTAGGAGCTGGTAGCTGCCGTTCAAACCCAAATCCGCCAAGCCTCGCGTCTTCCTCAACGAAGCCGGACTATACGACTACGCAGTGAAAGCCCTGGGTCGGCACATGCGCACAGAGGCCGAGTTGCGCCGCCTGATGAACCCGCGCGTCGAGCCCGGCGAGCGCGGCGAGGCCGTCGTCACGGCCGTCCTCATCCGCCTCCGCGAGCACGGCTACCTCAACGACGCCGCCTTTGCCGAGACCTATGCACGCCTGCGCCACGAGAACGAAAAGCTGGGCCAGCGCCGCGTGAAGCAGGACTTGCAGCAGAAGGGCGTCGCCAAAGATCTCATTGCAGAAACCCTCGAATCCCGTTATGGACAGACCAGCGAAGAAACCCTGGCCCGCGAGCACCTGGAGCGAAAGCGAATCCGGAAGCCCGAGAATCCCAAGGAGACGGCACGCGTCATGCGCCGCCTCGTCACCGCCGGATTCTCCACCGGCGTGATTTACAAAATCCTCCGCCAGTGGGACGTTCCCGACGAAGCCCTAGCCGCCCTCGAAAACCTCGACGAATCGCCCCACGAGGAGTAGCTCAATCCCCCTGCAATTCAGAAAGCCAGCACCCCTACAAACCTTGTCATCCTGAGCGCAGCGCAGCGGAGTCGAAGGACCCGCGGTTGTACTTGCCTCTCAATTGCACCCCACATTGGATACACTGGTTACGCCATGCAATTCCGCTCCGGGAACGAGATACGCGAACTGTTTCTGCGCTTTTTTGAGACGAAGGGGCACCGCCGCGTGCACTCTTCCTCGCTGGTGCCTGCCAACGACCCGACGCTGCTGTTCACCAACGCGGGCATGAACCAGTTCAAAGACCTCTTCCTGGGCGCCGAGAAGCCGCGACTACTCCCGCGCCACCACATCGCAGAAGTGCGTCCGCGCCGGCGGCAAGCACAACGACCTTGAAAACGTCGGCTTCACGCGCCGCCACCACACATTTTTCGAGATGCTGGGCAACTTCAGCTTTGGCGACTACTTCAAGCGCGACGCCATCGCCTTCGCCTGGGAGCTGGTCACCAGCGATGAGTGGTTCGGCATCCCCAAAGACCGTCTGTACGTGACGATCTTTGAAGGCGCGGACGGCGTGCCGCGCGACGACGAAGCTGAAGGTTACTGGATCGAAGCCGGCGTACCCAAGGAGCGCATCCATCAATACGGCCTCAAAGACAACTTCTGGCAGATGGGCGAAACCGGCCCCTGCGGCCCCTGCTCCGAGATCTTCTACGACATGGGCATCGAGGCCGCCGAGACGCCAGGTATCGATAAGCCCTTCGGCCAGGACGACGCCCGCTACGTCGAGATCTGGAACCTGGTCTTCATGCAGTTCGACCGCTCAGCGGTGGTGGACCCGGCAACGAAGACGACGAGCTACAAGCTGACGCCGCTGCCCAAGCCCTCCATCGACACCGGCATGGGCCTGGAGCGCGTGGCCGCGGTGCTGCAAGGCAAGGTCTGCAACTTTGAAACCGACCTCTTTACGCCGCTCATTGAGACGGGCAGAGCTACGAACTTGTTCACGAGGGCGGAGATAGCGCATCGTCTTGTAATAGCCGGCGCCATGAAGACCAATAGCTTTGCTGCCAGCCTTCGCATCATCGCCGACCACGCCCGCGCCGCCACCTTCCTCATCAACGACGGAGTCCTGCCCTCCAACGAAGGCCGCGGCTATGTCCTGCGCAAAATCCTTCGCCGCGGCATCCGCCATGGCCGCCTGCTCGGCCAGGAACAAGCCGTTCCTCTTCGAGATGGTCTACGCCGTCCGCGATCTGATGCAGGGTGCGTATCCAGAGCTGATGGATTCGGCTCCGCGCGTGGCCAAAGTGGTGAAGCAGAAGAGAAGCAATTCGATCGTGTCTTAAAGATCAGGTGCCTGGCACTTGAGAGGGAAATAGAATCGGCGTGCGCGGAGACTAAACAGGATGAACCAAAGGGAGATGGCCAGAATTAACCAACGAGAAAACCTCCTAATCCGCGAGTTCATCGGTGAAGATCCAACTTACAAGATCAATGATCGATCTTGCGGCATGTAGTGAGGACCACGCAGAAAAAGCTGCAGCTGAAAGGGCAGTCTCGGTAAGCATCGAATTCGGCCAACAAACGAGCAGCAGAGGCTGCGTGGCCGAGGAGTCGCCGAAGACTTGCAGTACTGCCTGCCACTCGATCTTCGAGGCGACCGATGCCTTCCACCTCTACGAAACCTTCGGTCTGCCGCTCGACTTTATGGTCGATGCTGCGCGCGACGCCGGCGTCGGCTTCGATCACGAAGGCTTCGAAGCCGCCCGCGCCGAAGAACAAGCCCGCGCCCGCGCCAGTTGGAAAGGCGGCAGCCAGAAATCCGCCAGCCCCGCCTTTCGCGAACTGCCCAAGACCGACTTCCTCGGCTACAAGCAGCTCACCGCAAACAACGCCGAAGTCCTCGCCATCGTCAAGGACGGCGTAGGCGTTCCCGCCGCCGCTGCAGGCGATCAAGTCGATGTCGTCCTCGATCAAACCAGCTTCTACGGCGACTCCGGCGGACAGATCGGCGATACCGGCTGGTTCACCTCCGCCGACGGCAACTCCACCGTCGCCGAAATTCAAGGCTGCGTTCTGCCCGTCCAAGGCGTCCGCGCGCACAAGGCCCTGCTCAAGCAGCCGCTGGCCGTCGGCGACCAGCGTCAACACTGTCGTCGATGGCGACCGCCGCGACTCCATCCGCCGCAACCACACTGGAACCCATCTGCTCCACGCCGCGCTGCGTCAAGTCCTCGGCACCCACGTCAAGCAGGCCGGTTCCTCGGTCGATCCAACGCGGCTGCGCTTCGATTTTTCTCACTTTGCCCAGGTCGCCGATGAAGAACTCGAAGAGATCGAGTCCATCGTCAACCGCGAAGTCTTGTCCAACGCCCGCGTCGAGACCCTCGAAGACGTGCCCATCGATGTCGCTGTCAACGAGTACCACGCCATGGCCTTGTTCGGCGAAAAGTATGGCGACAAGGTGCGCGTGGTAAAGCTCTCCGACGGCTTTTCGACGGAGCTTTGCGGCGGCACGCACACCGCAGCCACCGGCGAAATCGGCCTCATTAAAATTGTTAGTGAAGGCTCAGTCTCCTCCGGCGTGCGCCGCCTGGAGGCCATCAGCGGCTTCGGAGCTCTGAATACATTCAGGCAGGATTTTGCCGTCGCCCAACTCGCCGCCCAGGTCGCCCCCGCGCCAGCCGGAACCACCCCTTCCGAAGCCTTCCGCGCCAAGCTAGCCAACCAGGAAGACGAGCTAAAACGACTCCGCCGCGAGCTTGAAGAATCCCGCATGAAGTCCGCCGCTGGGGCGCTGGACGAAGCCCTCAGCCGCGCCGTCGACGTGAAGGGCGTCCGCCTCGTAACCCTCCGCGCCGACTCTCTCGAACGCGGCCAGCTTCGCACACTCGTCGACAATCTCAAGCAGAAGCTCGGCGAAGGCGTAGTCGTTCTCGCCTCCGCCCAACCTGAAGGCAAAGTCGCGCTCATCGCCGGCGTAACCCCCGGCCTGATCAAGCGCATCCAAGCCGGAAAGCTGGTAGGCGCAGTGGCCAAACTGGTCGGCGGTTCCGGCGGCGGCAAGCCGGAGATCGCCGAGGCCGGCGGCAAGGATCAGGCTCAGATCGATGCGGCCTTGCAAGCTGCGCCTGCGCTGCTTGCGGATTTGCTGGGCTAGGCATTCAACGAACAAGCGCTGGCGTTCGACAGCCGCAACCTACCGGGCGCCAAAGCTGTAGGCAATGCCGCCCGAGACAATCGGGTATGTCTTCAACAGGTTCAAGTCCTTGGTCCAATTGGAAACCTGCGCGGTCAAGTTGCTTTCGAGCGAAATCGCAATCGGGTCTGTCGCGCTGGCAATATTGGCGCATTGTGTCTGTGCCTGGTCGTTGCAAACCCAGCCCCCAAGGTTCACTTTCAGCGTTGGCGCACCGATAAACGCCGCGCCGACCTCGAACGGAAACGACAAGTGCCGGCCGCTTCGCGGAATCATATTGCCCCAACCTGTCGTCATGGTGAATGCCGTTTTGTTTGTGTTCAGACTCAGAGCCCCGCTTCCATTCAAGGGCGCTGCGCCAGTGCCCGAATTGCTGTTGGCCGAGTAGAACGTCTGGCCATTGAGCTTGAAGCTGGTTCCACCGGGCACTGCAACAGCCGCCGTGACTTCATTTTCGTTGTGAAACAGAGCGCCGGGGCTCACTCGGAAGCCCGAGCGGAAGGGAAAAATATCCAGCGAAGCTCTCGCGGAAGCCAGGTTCAGCTTGGCGGTGGCAGTAATGCCGTCGTGGGTGAAATTGGCGGAATAGTTGAAGAAGCTGCCCGTAGCGCGAAGGTTGAAGTGGCTGTTAAGATTTGTGGCCGTTTGCAGTTGGATGCCTAAAGGTGAAACGCCGCCGTCAAGAGCAAACTGCGAGAACGGCCTGGCGACGCCGGGTCCATACTTGAAAGGCGGCGACGACTGGCCCAGGAGCGTTGAGGGCGCGGCCATCAATGCGGTACAGACCAAGGCGGCGCAGACAAAGATTGCGATTCGTTTCATGAAAACTGCCTCCATGCAGAATGAAGAACGTTCCCCTCACGCGAAGAATTACCGTGTCCATGTGCGGAGTTTCGGGAACCACAGCGCATTCACAACACCAACCGATGCCAATGCGGCGTTGAGCTTGGTGATTGCCGTAATGGTACGGCGGTAAGTGAATCTCCAATCGCTGAATCTGAGGCGCGAACGAGCCGCGACGGTCAATTCAGGAGGGCGCTCCGTTCTGGGAAAGCCTCTGCCACCTTGATCGCTGAGCCTCACGCCCCGCCTTCCGCTGCACCTGCAATATGCACTTCGGGGCAATGCTTTAAGCTGACCCCATGGCCAGGCAGCAACGCGAACCCGCAAAGATTGCAACACTCCGACGCCAATTGCTGGAGTGGTATGCTCGCAATCGCCGCGACCTGCCCTGGCGCCGCAACCCCGACCCCTACTCCATCTGGGTCTCCGAAATCATGCTTCAGCAAACCCGGGTGGCCGTGGTGGTCGATCGCTATCAGACCTTTCTGGCGCGCTTTCCCACGCTGAACTCCCTCGCCAGTGCGCCGGAGCAGGACGTGCTGGCGCTGTGGAGCGGCCTCGGCTACTATCGCCGCGCGCGCATGCTCCACAAGGCCGCGAACTTCGTAGCCAATCAGCTCGATGGCAAGCTGCCGGCCACCTCCGAGGCGCTGCGCGTGTTACCCGGCATCGGTGCCTATACGGCCGCGGCCATCGCCAGCATCGCCCACGGCGAAGTGGTTGCCGTAGTCGATGGCAACGTGGAACGTGTGTTGTGCCGGCTTGAAGGTTGGGCGGGCAGTAGCCGAGGCGGCGCTGCTCTCAAGCACAAAGTTGAGGCGCTGGCCGCGCAGTATGTCGATCCCGCCCATCCCGGTGACTTCAACCAGGCGCTTATGGAGCTGGGCGCGACGGTCTGCCTGCCTCGCAATCCGCAATGCGATGTGTGCCCGGTGGCCGCCGATTGCAAGACTCAAGGCGAGCACAAAACCGCCGCTCGTCCCCGCATGCAAAGCCGCGAAGTAGCTCACGCACTGTCGTTGCGCACCAGTCGCAAGCCCAATCAATCCCGCATTGAGGTGCTGCTTGAACAGCGGCCGGATTCGCACACCGTAATGCCCGGCCTGTGGGAACTGCCCGCCCTGAAGAACGGGGCAGTCCCGCAAAAGAATCTACTGATGAACGTGCGCCACGCCATTATGCAGGTCAACTATTACGTCCGCATCCGCGCCGTCTCTGAAGACGACGTGAAGGCGATGACCGTAGGCGGCGGCCAGCGGCGCTGGGTTCCGCTCACTGAGGCTGGCGAAATGGCGCTCACCGGCCTGGCTCGCAAGGTGCTTACACGCGCTCACCTGCTGCCAACCAGGACTCAGCCAGCCATTGCCCCTGAGCGATATGGCAACGTACCCTGAGGTCATTGCCTCATCCCGTCCGGCGTGTTTGCAAGCAGTGCAAGAACCCGAGGAGATTCAATGCATCTCAGCCTGGTATTTGTCGCTATAGCCGCGGGCGCTCTGGCCGCAACCGCTGCTCATGCCCAGCAACCCGCAGCAAATCCGGTTTCTGAAATTCCCCGCCTGCCGCAAGCCGCGCGCACCGCCGCAGCTTCCATCGACCCGGAGAAGATTCGCGCCCATGTTCGTTTCCTCTCTCTCGATCTGCTTGAGGGCCGCGGACCCGGCACGCGCGGCGGCGAGCTGGCAGCCCAGTACATCGCCACACAGTTCGCCCTGGCCGGTGTCGAGCCCGCGGGCGACAACGGCACCTACTTCCAGCGCGTTCCACTTGTCGCCGTTCACACCATCGAAGACAAGACCAGCTTCTCCCTTGTGCCCGCTCAGGGCCAGCCGATCAACCTCGTCTATGGCGACGAGATCGTTTCCAAAGATCAGACCGGCCAGCCGTCGGCGGACATCGACGCACCCATCGTCTATGTGGGTTACGGCATTCACGCGCCCGAATATCACTGGGACGACTACGCCGGACCAGACGGCGAGGAGATCAACCTGAAGGGGAAGATCGCCCTCGTCATCGTCAACGAGCCGCCCTCCGGCGACGAGAAATTCTTCAAAGGCAAAGCCCTCACCTACTACGGCCGCTGGACATACAAATATGAAGAAGCCGCGCGCCGCGGAGCCGCGGGCGTACTCATCGTTCATCGCACCGATCTTGCGAGTTACGGCTGGGAAGTGGTGCGGAACTCCCAAGCTGTAGAAAAGAGCTACCTCCAGGGCGACCCCGACGCCACGCTCCGCGCAGCCGCGTGGATCCAGCACGATGTTGCCCAGCGCCTTTTCAGACTCGCTGGCTTGGGCGACCTCGATCAGGCAATCGACAACGCTGGCAAACCCGGCGCCTTCCATGCAATTGAACTGCCGGTCAGGCTTCATGCGCATATCGAGAGCCGAGTCCGCCGTTACATCAGCTCGAATGTCGTTGGCCGCGTGCCCGGGGTGAGTTCCACTAATCAAGGCGTTCTCTACACCGCCCACTACGACCATCTTGGAATCGACCCCAACGCAAAAGGCGACAACATCTACAACGGCGCTGCCGACAACGGCACGGGCTGCGGAATCCTTCTTGAGCTGGCCCGCGCCTTTGCCCAATCTCCCGTCCACCCTCCTCATGCCGTTTACTTTGCCTCCGTTACCGCCGAGGAGCAAGGCCTGTTGGGCTCCCAATTTCTGGGGATGCATCCGCCCATCCCCGTCGGTCAGTTCGCGCTCGATCTCAATTACGACATGCTCCTCCCCATCGGCGTTCCCCGCTCTGTGAATCTGACCGGAGCCGAACGTATCGACTTTTGGCCCACCGTCGAGACTGCCGCCAAGGCCTTCGATCTTGCTCTTCTGCCCGATCCGGACCCGAGTGCCGGCCACTACTACCGCTCCGACCATTTCTCGCTGGCCAGGGTGGGCATTCCCGCATTTTCGGTCGATCAGGGCGAGCTCTTCGAAGGTCACACGGCGGAGTGGGGCCGCGCGCAGGCGCAAGACTATGTGGCCCACCACTACCATCAACCCTCCGACGAATACCGCCCCGACTGGGACTTCCGCGGCAACGCCAAGCTGGCTCGCTTCGGCTTCGTGCTCGGCTGGCTTGCCAGCGCCCAACCAAAGCCGGTGCAATGGCTCCCCGGCGACGAATTCGAAGCCCCCCGCAAAGCCAGCAAATTTCGGTAACGCTCGATGAACTTGGGTGCCCCAGGTCTCGATCTTGAGACCTGGGATTCCAATCCGCTCAAACTGCTGCCTCCAGATTTCCGCTGGGCGTACAGTCCTCAGTAGTAATCCGCGCAGCTCAGATAGTACCCGCACCGCGTGCAAACCAGCTTGCAGTGGTGCCCCGTGAGCGTTTCCCCGCAGTTCGGGCAAATCTGGCAATGATGATCCACCTTGGCCGCTTCCGGCCCGGTCGCCTCATCATGTGAAATCTTTGCTTCAAAATCAGCATCGAATGCTTGTGGGCGCTCCGGCAACATGCCCGACAGATTAGCATGGAAGTGGCGGCTTCCTGCAACGAAACATCCCGGCAGGCGCCCGATGCATCGATTCTCTGGCAGCGCCCTGACTTTCCCTAACGGCGCGCCGCTAAAAGGCAACCACATCTGAAGTTTCCAACATCCGGCATCCGGAACCCCCAAGGAGGGACACAATGGCAAGCAAGGCAAGTGCGGTTTGGACAGGTTCACTGAAGGAAGGCAAGGGCACCATCTCCACGGCAACAGGCGTGCTCTCGAACGCCAACTACTCATTCGCCACCAGGTTTGAGGGCGCAGACTCCGGCACCACCCCCGAGGAGCTCATCGCTGCGGCTCACGCCAGTTGCTTCTCCATGGCTCTGGGCGCCCAGTTGGGCGGCGCGGGCCTCACCCCGGAAAAGATCGAGACTCACGCGGCAGTAACTTTGGGCAAGGTCGAGGGCGGGTTCGCCATCACAAAGATCGCGTTGACCACCACAGCCAGCGTTCCCGGCGCCACGCAAGAGGTCTTCGACCAGGCAGCGGCAGATGCCAAAGGCGGCTGCCCCATCTCCAAACTCTTCGCCAACAACACCGAAATCGTGCTCGACGCCAAGCTGGTGTAAGCTATCGGCGGCGCGCGTTTAGAGGACGGGGACAAGCGCAGGCTTGTCCCGACGTCTTTCTTTTCCACCATTTGGATATGCTCGAATTGGATTTCGAGGGCCACGGCAACATTGATGGCCAATGGGGTCAGCTCTACTGCGGCAGCATCGTCACTGAGGCCCCAGAAGGCGCCGCCGAGGGAAAGACCCGCGTCCAGTCATGCCAATAAAAACCGCAACGCTATAGTTGGACTTGAAATGCCGACAGATTTGGTCGTATACTAAATCCGGACCGAAGAAGTCGGATATTGAAATGCTCAAGCTGACCAAGAAGGCCGATTACGGGTTGATGGCGCTCAAGTACCTTGCCGAGCACCCGGAGACGCCTGCGCTGAGCGCCAAGGATGTTGCCGACGCCTACGGAATTCCAGCGCAATTGCTGGCCAAGATTCTGCAACTGCTCACCAAGAACGGCCTGCTGCGTTCCCACGCCGGCATGAACGGCGGCTACGCCCTGGCTCGGGATGCGCGCCAGATCTCCGCCTACGAGGTGATTCTCGCCATCGACGGGCCGTTCTTCATTACCTCCTGTACCAAGGGCTCCAAGAGCTGCGAGCTGACCCCGAGCTGCACCATCAAAGAGCCGTTGGCGCGGGTCAACGACACCATCGCCGGAGTTCTGAAGAGCATCAGCATTCAGGATCTGGCGGAGCACGAGCAGCCGGCGGTCCGCGCTCGCGAAGCGCACGGGCTGGTTGCCCTGACGTTGTAACAAGAGTTTTTCCCCTCCGCACCGCAGATTGACGGGGCGGAGAACAGCATCAAAGAGGATGGAGATCGGAATGAGTACAGTTACCAGCAATGTTGAAGTCCCGGCCGGCGTAAGCCTGCCGATCTATATGGATAATCACGCCACCAGCCCGCTCGACCCGCGGGTACTGGAAGCGATGCTGCCCTATTTCACCACCAAGTTCGGCAACGCAGCCAGCCGCAACCACTCCTTTGGATGGGAGGCGGAGCAGGCCGTGGAAACGGCTCGCGAGCAGATCGCCAAGCTAATCGGCGCCACCGCCAAGGAGATCATCTTTACCTCCGGCGCCACCGAAAGCAACAACCTGGCCATCAAGGGCATCGCGGAGATGTATCGCGAGCGCGGCAATCACATCATCACCCAGGTGACCGAGCACAAAGCGGTGCTGGACACCTGCAAGCGGCTGGAAAAGTACGGCTACCGCGTCACATATCTTCCCGTGCAGGCAGACGGCCTGATCGACCTGGAGGACTTGAAGCGCGCCATGGACGAGAAGACGATTCTCGTTTCCATTATGGCCGCGAACAACGAGATCGGCGTTCTGCAGCCCATCCGGGAGATCGGAAAGCTCTGCCATGAGAAGGGCGTCATCTTCCACACCGACGCGGTGCAGGCGGTGGGCAAAGTTCCGGTGAACGTGATCGCCGACAACATCGACGTGCTATCGCTTTCGGGACACAAGATTTACGGGCCCAAGGGCGTGGGCGCGCTGTATGTCCGCCGGCGTAACCCGCGCGTGCAGATCGCTGCGCAGATCGACGGCGGCGGCCACGAGCGCGGCATGAGGTCGGGCACCTTGAACGTCCCCGGAATCGTCGGCCTGGGCAAGGCATGCGAGATTGCCTACGCCGAGATGGACAACGAAGCCGCGTATCTTCGCGGCCTGCGCGACCACCTGAAGGCAAAGCTTGAGTCCGCGCTGGACTACGTTCACGTGAACGGCTCGTGGGAACACCGCTTGCCGGGCAACCTGAACATGAGCTTTGTGTATGTCGAAGGCGAGTCGCTGCTGATGGGCATCAACGACGTGGCAGTTTCGAGCGGTTCGGCCTGCACCTCGGCCACGCTTGAGCCATCGTATGTGCTCAAGGCTCTCGGACTGGGCGACGATGTGGCGCACAGTTCCATTCGGTTTGGTTTGGGCCGCTTCAACACCCAGGCCGAAGTGGACTACGTGGCCGACAAGGTGATCGACATCGTGAAGAAGCTACGCGAACTTTCGCCGCTCTACGAGATGGTGAAAGAAGGCATCGATTTAACCAAGATTCAATGGGCCGCGCACTAACCACCTGCGGTGGAGCAGACGCCTTCGGAATTTTGGCGGGCATGAACCCCATCGTCATGATGGCGGATTTGAATGAACGACGTTTTTGAACGTACGACGTTGAAGTTTTGAAAGGGCACGACTTTAGTCGTGCCGTAAGAGCCAGCTCAAGAGTCCGGGCTTTAGCCCCTGAGGAAATGCCCATGCGAGCAACGAAAGTTTTCCGATTCGGCAAGCATACTTTCCGAATCTAACCAATGTAAAGCGGCTTCCCCCGCAGAGGAGACGGACCATGGCATACAGCGATCAGGTAATCGACCACTACAACAACCCGCGCAATGTAGGCACGCTTGACAAGGCTTCGACGGAAGTCGGCACCGGCCTGGTGGGCGCACCGGAGTGCGGCGACGTGATGCGGCTGCAGATCCGCGTGAACCCGGAGACGCAGGTCATCGAAGAGGCCAAGTTCAAGACCTTTGGCTGCGGTTCCGCGATTGCCAGCTCTTCGCTGGCCACGGAATGGATCAAGGGCCGCACCGTCGATGACGCGATGGCCATCAAGAACACCGACATCGTGAAGGAACTCTCGCTGCCGCCGGTGAAGATTCACTGCTCGGTACTGGCCGAGGATGCGATTCGCGCGGCCATCGGCGATTGGAAGAAGAAGAACAGCGTTGCCGAGACGGCAGACGCCGCTGCTGCAGCGCACTAAGATGCTTCCCCTTTCCTGAAGGTGGCGCGGCGCAGGCCGTGCCACCATGGCATGGGGAATGAAAGAGCAAGTATGTCGAACATGGTCACAATCGAATCGAAGCCGGCGGAAGGCGGTCCGCCGCGGCGGACGGCTCCCCAGCCCGATGTTAAGCCAGCAGCACCGGCTGCGCCGGTTCAAGGTCTGCAGTTGACGGAGCGCGCCATCAAGCGTGTCAAGATCGCCATGGCCAAGGAAGGCGTCTCACCGGAAGAGGGTGGACTGCGCATTGGCGTGACGGGCGGCGGATGCTCGGGGCTCTCTTACTCGATCAAGTTCGATACGCGCCCACGCGAGCGCGACCGCATCTACAACTTTGACGGCGTGCGCGTCTTCGTCGATCCCAAATCGTTTCTCTACCTGCACGGCATGACGCTGGACTACGAGGAGACGCTGATGCGGCAGGGATTCAACTTCATCAATCCGAACTCCACCCGTTCCTGCGGCTGCGGTTCGTCGTTCTCTTGAAGGGTACGGGCTTTAGCCCGTACATCGCCAGCGGGTTAAAGCCCGTACCCTTCGAGACAGCAAGAGTTCAATTATGTTCAAAGTCATCGATTCCGCGGTTCCCATTGCTTGTTGGTCCTGTTCGATCGGGCACAACGATTCCACGCTGTTTTGTCCGCATTGCAGCAAGATTCAGCCTCCACCGGGAGGCGATTTTTTTCAGGTCTTCGGTTTGCCGCGCAGCTTCCGAGTCGATCTTGAGGCGTTGGAACACGAGTTTCATCGCCTCAGCCGCAAAGTGCATCCTGACCGCTTTGCCCGCGCCGGCGAGAACGAGCGCCAGTGGAGCCTTGCCGACACTGCGTTGCTCAACGATGCCTATCGCACTTTGAAAGACCCCTTGTACCGCACTGAGTATCTGCTCAAGCTTGAAGGCGCGGAGATCGGCGAGGAGTTCGCCGCGGCGAACGGCAAAGATCGCCAAATCAGCGAAAATGGCCCGTCGCGCGTTCCCGCCGATCTGTTGGAAGAAGTCTTCGACCTGAACATGCAACTGGAAGAGATGCGCATGGCTCGCAAGATGGGCGAAGAAGATCCGGAGCTTCTGGCGAGTCTGTCCGCGGCGAAGGGAAAATTCATCGGCCTGCTCGAAGCCGTAGACCGCGACATGCGAACAGAGTGGCAAGTGTGGGACGCGGGCGACTCAACCGCGCGCCAGGCCGCGCAAGAAGCGATGGTTGCCCTGCTTCGACCGACGCCGCTACCTCAGCAATCTGCTTCGCGACGTTACCGACACACTGGGAGTTCAATAGAAGAGCATGGCGGATTCGAACTTGACTGGCCGCGTTGTTGGAATCGACCTGGGCACCACAAATTCCCTCGTCGCATATATGCAGGGCGATGCGCCGGTGGTGATTCCGGGCGTGGATGGGCTCAATCTTGTGCCTTCGGTGGTTGCTCTCGATCCCATGTCCTGCCGACGGCGGACGGCCCACCGTCACCGTCGGCAACACCGCGCGCAAGGCGCTCATCGAGACGCCGGAGCGGGTTATCTATTCCGTCAAGCGGCTCATGGGCCGCGGCCTTGAAGAGATTCATGACGAGCTCAAGTTGTTTCCATTCCGGCTGGCCGACGACATCGAGGCCGGCGAAGTCCCGCGCATTCAACTCGGCGAACTGCGCTTCACGCCGCCGGAGATCTCCGCGTACATTCTGCGCCAGCTCAAGCGCAACGCCGAGCGTTTCTTCGGCGCGCCGGTTACGCAGGCGGTCATCACCGTTCCCGCCTACTTCAACGATGCGCAACGGCAAGCCACCAAAGACGCAGGCCGCATGGCCGGCCTCGAGGTGTTGCGCCTGGTCAACGAGCCTACAGCCGCGGCCTTGGCCTACGGACTCGATCGCGCCAAAGCAGGTACCATCGCCGTCTACGATTTTGGCGGCGGGACGTTCGATATCTCCATTCTCAAACTGCGCGACGGCATCTTCGAAGTGCAGTCCACCAACGGCGACACGCACCTGGGCGGCGACGACATCGACAACTTGCTGCTTGCCATCGCGCTCGACGAGATTCACGCCGAGCACGGCGTAGATCTGCGCGGGCATCCAGGCGCAGTGCAGGCTGTGCGCAAGGCCGCGATCGAAGCAAAGATCAAGCTATCCACGGAGCCGGTTGCTCATTTCGATATTGAGTTGCCCAACGGCGATCGCTATCAGAGAGAGATTTCGCGCGCGGGCTTCGAGCTGTTGATCGAGCCGGTTCTAGAGCGTACAGCAGGCCCTTGCAAGCTGGCTCTCATCGATGCCGGCATCACACCCGAACAGGTGGATGAAGTGGTACTTGTGGGCGGCTCGACGAGAATTCCCGCTGTCCGGCTGCTGGTGGACGAGCTCTTTCATCTTTCCGCGCGCGGCAAGAAGCCGCACATCGAACTGAACCCGGACGAGGTTGTCGCGCTGGGCGCGGCCGTGCAAGCCGACATCCTCGCCGGCGATTCGAAGAGCACTGAAGAGTTGCTGCTGCTCGACGTGACGCCCTTGTCCCTGGGCATCGAGGCTCTCGGTGGAACCGTAGCCCGCATCATTCAACGCAACTCGACGATTCCGGCCTCGGCTACAGAGCACTTCACCACAGGCGTCGACGGCCAGACCAACGTGGCCATTCACGTGGTGCAGGGCGAGCGCGAACTGGCCTCCGACTGCCGGTCATTGGCCCGCTTTGACCTCAAGGGCATTCCACCCATGAGCGCCGGACTGCCCCGCATCGAAGTCAAATTCCTCATCGACGCTGACGGCATTCTCAAAGTGACGGCGCGCGAACAGCGCAGCGGCAAGGCGGCAAAGATCGAAGTGAAGCCGACCTATGGCCTCACCGACGAGCAAGTCGAGAGCATGATTCTCGACTCCTTCGATCACGCTGAGGAAGACTTTGCCGTGCGCCTCTTGATCGAGGCGCGCAACGAGGCGGAGACAATTCTCTCGTTGGTCGAGAGCGCACCAAGGAACCCGGCGTGGCAGCAGTTGACCGCCGCGGAGCACGAGGCAATTGCGGCGGCGCGTGACCGTTTGTCCGTCGTCAAGCCGGGCAATGACGCGGCGGCAATTCGCAATGCGACGCTTGCGCTCGACCAGGCCACGCGCCGCTATGCCGAATTGATGATGGATGCCGCAGTGACTACGGCCATGCGCGGCAAGACAATGGACGCTGCCGGCGAAGAACTGGGCGAGGCTGTCACCGCGCCTCATCCCATGGCCGCCGCGGAGTTCAAGTGAAGCGGTAGGCCAGGGATTTGTCCCTGGTATGAAGGCGGCACAATCAACGTGGACTTTAGGAAGTGTCTGTCGAATGCTGGAATCAACCGTTTTGTATCAGGGCATGACTTCAGTCATGTCAAAAATGCTGCAAAATGAAGCCGGGCTTTAGCCCCTGAGGTATGCGTTTCAGGCCTTTGTTCCAACACGGCTGGCGAGCGCGAAAGAGACGGATTACATGAGTGAAGCAAATCACAAAAGCATTCCCGCCGACAAGCTTGTGCGCGTCACCTTTCTTCCCGAGGGCAAGACGGTCGAGTTTGAGTTTGGAACAATGCCGTACGAGCATCACGGCAAACCGATGTCGTTTCTCGACGTCGCGGAGAACTTCGACGTCTTTCTCGACCACGCGTGCGGAGGCGTCTGCGCCTGCACCACCTGCCACCTGTGGATCAAAGACCAGGGCGGCATCAGCCCCGCCGACGACGATGAATTGGACCGCATGGACATGGCTGCCGACCAGCAGTTGAACTCGCGCCTGGGCTGCCAGGCCGTCATCACTCGCCCCGGCGATTACGTGGTCGAAATTCCCAAGTGGAACCGCAACTACGTCTCCGAAGGCAAGCCGCTGACCCTGGCCGAAACGAAATAAGCTGGGTGCCCCAGAGCCTGCCCTGAGCGAAGCCGAAGGGTCTTGATTCTGAGACCTGGGAGACCATATGAGGACCGAACCCATGCCCCATGAAATTCTGTGGACCGACGCCGAAGAGATCGGCATTCAATTGCAGGAAAAGTTCCCCGGCCTTGACCCCTTGACCGTGCGCTTCACTGACCTGCATCGCTACGTGATTGAGTTGGAGGGTTTCGCCGATGACCCTGCAAAGTCCAACGAGCCGCGTCTCGAAGCCATTCAGATGGCCTGGCACGAGGAGTTTGAAGATGCAAAGAGTTAACCGCCATTTCTCACATGGATCGATTTGAAGGTGGTCAGCGGTGCGAAGCATGCGGGAAGGGCCATCAACCGGCTTGAAATCGGCTTGGCGATGGGTTCGGCAAGTGCGCGGAGGGGCTCATCGCAGGTCGAGGTTGGATTTGAGGCATAGCTCCGCCAGGCCGATTCTTGTGTTGGTGTGGAAAAGTTGTTTGGTCGCGGTGGAGACGCTCAGCATCGCAGCGCGTCGAAGGCCCGAGCGTAAATCTGCTTCCACGGATAGGTGGAACTGAGTTCCAGCCACACGCGCCGGGCGCTGATGTGTACCAGGGCGCCGATTTTGAACAGTTTGAGGCGGATCGTATCCACCTGCGCTTCGGCCCACTCGGTGCCTTTCAGCGCCAGCCGCCGCAGAGCTTCAACCAGCGTATAAGCCAGCGCCGACAGGTACAGCCGCAGCTGATTGCCCTTCATTTCTTCCGTCGAGAGGCGATAGGCGAACAGGCACATCTGCTCCTTGATGCGGTTCTCCATCTCGCCGCGCTGGCAGTAGAACTTCTCGTACAGCTCGCGCGCCGCCCACTCATCGGTGCTGAGTGAGGTAACGACGAAGCGCGGGTTTTCGCCCTTGTCCAGATACTCAGCCTTTGCAACTACTCGCCTGGCCCGCGCCCAGCTCTTGTGCGTTTGATAGTCGAACTCGGTAAAGACACGCGCTGCCTTGCCGGTCTCGGCGTGCAGCAGCGTGGCCTCGTGCATCTGCTTGCCGATGATCTTCTGAAGCCGGCTGTTGCGCGCCAGACCGAACAGGAAGTCCACTTGGTTCTCCGCGGCCTCGCACCAAGCCATCAGTTCCTCGCGACAGAAGCCCGAGTCGCCGCGCAGCACGATGCGCACCTTGGGCCACCTGGAGCGCAACTGGGCCACGATGCGCTTGACCTCATCGAGCGCACCGGCCGCGCCATCCACATTGCTGGCGCGAAGCCGAGCACACAACAGTTGATCGCCGGCGAAGATATAGAGCGGCAAGTAGCAGTAGCTGTCGTAGTAACCATGAAAAAATCGCTCCGGCTGATGGCCGTGGAGCGGGATGTCGGTTGCATCCAGGTCGAGCACGATCTGGTCGGGCGCTTCGCCGTGCGACTCGATGAACAGATCGCAAAGCAGCGCGTCGATCTTCTCTGGCGCGTAATCGATCTTGTGATAGCGCTTGCTGCCGCCGGGAAGTTC
This sequence comes from uncultured Acidobacteriaceae bacterium, assembly GCA_963757965.1. GTDB lineage: Bacteria > Acidobacteriota > Terriglobia > Terriglobales > Acidobacteriaceae > Telmatobacter. The sequence goes on along the minus strand of CAVWTV010000030.1, from coordinate 485 downwards.
CAGCCGGTTCAGCGTGCTCTTGCCGGCCAGGGGCTCTTCCAGCTTGCGCCGGCCTGCCAGCACCGCCATCAGCGGATCGTGGCGCAACTGCTCATGATCGTTCAGGTCCTCATAGCCCAGCGCCAGCCCGTAGATGCGCTGCGAGAGCATCTCACCGAGCTGGTGTTCAACCAGCAGCGGCGAACGCCGGTCGGTAAAACAAGACGCCACCCGCTTCAGCAAACCGATCTTGCGATCGGCCTGACGCAACAACAGCGCTCCGCCATCGGTCGACACTTGACCCGCTGTGAAACTGGCCTCTACGCGGCGCGAAAAATGAGATGCAAACGAGAAGACTTCTTGATTACACTCTGTCATGTGAAAGGCCGCCCTTTCCTCGGCCATAACCCGTCTCGATAACGTAGTTATGCCACAGAAAAGACGGCCTTTCCAGCTATTTTCTTCTTCCCGACTCACCCAAATCGACAATCCGCCTGTGAGATATG
>CAVWTV010000029.1:0-29642 GCA_963757965.1 uncultured Acidobacteriaceae bacterium | reverse complement strand
GTTGCGATATCGGTTATGTTGTCATGGCTCATGGATTTACCGTGAATTGCGGCTGTTTGTTGGTGAATGACAACATAATCTTCAGGTTGGTGAGATCCGCTTTGTATTGTGCCCAGAATGTGAACACTTAGATCGTGAATGATCTATCGGACACCGGTTCCTAAGTTGAGACAACGATTCCTATCAGGCATTTTGATTTCCCCTAATCCAACCGGGAGTTCCCCCGGCTTTGCCGGGGTGGCAGTAGCAGTTTGACATTTACGGGAGTCCATCCAGAAACTCCACGACGTGAGCCGCCAAGCACACATCAAGGAGAATCTGGATGGACGAGTATGAGAGCTTAAGCCACTCGAAGTGGGAGTGCAAGTACCACGTTGTTTTCATCCCGAAGTGCCGCAGGAAGGTGTTGTACAAGAGCCTTCGCCAGCATTTGGGCGAGGTGTTCCGCAAGCTGGCCGAGCAGAAGGAGAGCCGGATCGAAGAAGGGCATCTGCATGGCCGACCATGTTCACATGATGATTTCGATTCCGCCGAAGTATGCGGTGTCGCAAGTGGTCGGGTTCATCAAGGGCAAGAGCGCGATCCACTTGGCGCGGGTGTACGGAGAACGGAAGCAGAATTTTGTGGGCAGAACTTCTGGGCGCGCGGATATTTCGTGTCCACGGTAGGGCGCGATGAGGCCACGATCCGGGAGTACATCCGCAACCAGGAAGCAGGAAGACCAGCGGTTGGACCAAATGAATCTGTGGAAGTGACCTGCCACCGATAAGGTGGCTCAACTTAACCGGGGCCGCGTTAGCGACCCCGCTCAAGCCGCTTTGAGCGGCTCACACTCATAAAGCCCCCGGCTCTGCCGGGGGATACTTACTTGGGGGAAGAGTGAACAGCGAGAAGGCAGGCCGGTCTGAGAGTGCGTGTTTCGAAATTCAGAAGTAACAAGGCCGCGCCTTGCACGTGTCTTTCATTGCGAAGCTGCTGCCTATGCTACGCGAATCGGAAATACAACCTGAAAGGTCGTCCCTTTGTGTTCAGTACTGGCAACGGAGAGTTCTACGTGATGCATCTCCGCGATCCATTTTGCAATCGCCAAGCCCAATCCGCTACCTTCGACTTGACTGCGCGAAGGATCTGTTCGATAGAAGCGGTCGAAAATGTGTGGCAGATCGTTTTGGGAGATTCCGATGCCGCTATCGCTCACCTGCAGGGTTGCTCGTTCCGAAGCCACACTGATCTTCACGTCCACCGTGCCTGGCGCCGGAGTGTATTTCAACGCGTTATCGAGCATGATCCAGACGAGCCTTCGAAGGCTTGAAAAATCCCCAAGCACGTTGATGGAAGAACCGGCCCCGGCAGAAACCGACAGCGTGAGATTTCGTCCGTCGGCAATCGGGCGCGCCATGCCACAAGCCTCTTCGACAACCGCAACCAGATCCACTGGTTCCAACGCGGCATCGAAGGAGTTCGCATCGGCACGAGCCAATGTGAGCATCCCTTCCAGCAGCTCCGAGGCCTTGGAGGATTCCTCCACAATATCCTCGAAGGCTCTTCGGCTATCTGGATCGGCATGAGGATTTCTTAGCGCTACCTCGGCAACCGTACGCGTAAACGACAAAGGACCGCGCAATTCGTGCGACGCGTCGGCCGTGAACTGCTTTATCTGATTCACAGCGGATTCCAGCCGCTGGAGCATAGCATTGCAAGTCTCTGCAAGACGCTGCAACTCATCTCCGGTGGTTGCGACAGGCAGACGTTCAGATAGATTTCGTATGCTGATGGATCGCGCAGTTGTCGTGATTCTGTCCACAGGTTTCAGGGCCTTGCGGCTCAACAGGTAACCGCCTAAAGATGAAATCAATAACAGGATAGGGGCAGATGCAAGCAGGCCCTCCCAAAAACTCTGGAGTACGACCAGGTTCCCTGCCTCGGGGGCGCTGTAAGAGATATAGTTGTTGCCCGACGAGCGAGTAAGGACGTATAAGCACCCAATACGGCTGACCCGCGGCCACAATATGCAGGAACCGCTCGGAATCGCCGCTTTTGATCGCAGGCCATGGGAACGCCGATGCTGCTGCCGACGGCGAGGGAAAGGCCCTTTGCCCGTCAACACGAAAGACTTCCGCGAGTCCGTTTCCAGTTGCGCGGGCAAAGTCCGCAAAGTCCTGGTCACGATCGGTTTCATCTTCGGTTTTCGTCTTGCTCAACAACTGTTGCAACCGGTCTACGCGCCGAGAGAGCGTCTGATAGCGCTCGTTTTTCAACGTGTTCTTGAGGTTGAGCCACATCACCGTGCCGAAAAGCAACCAGCCAACGAAGAAGATACCGCCAAACCATAATGTAAGGCGCAGTGAGATCGAGAATGGTCTTTTCAGCATGAATCGCACCGCAGGGAGTAGCCGACTCCGCGAATCGTGTGCAACAACTCATTTTCTCCGGGTTGCGTAATCTTCGCTCTAAGTGCCCGAATGAAAACGTATAGGCTGTCATAGCCTACGTCGGCGTCCGTGCTCCAGCCTCCTTCAATAAGCACTGCATGTGGAACCACTGCAGGGGCTCGGCGCATCAGGGTCTCGAGCAGCGCGCACTCGGTTCGCGTGAGGGACACGATGCGTTCTCCTCGCTGCAGCTCAAACAAATGAGGCCGGAGAACCAGATCTTCGAAAATCAGCTCGTGAGGAATAGGGATCGGTGCGCGGCGCGCGGCCGCTCTCACCTTGGCCAGCAACACATCCAGAACGAATGGCTTTGTTAGATAATCATCCGCTCCCGCATCCAGACCGCGGACGATGTCCTCCATCGAGTCTCGTGCTGAAACAATAATGGTCTGCGTCGTAAGCCGGTCTTCCCGCAACTTGCGAATCACGCTGAAGCCATCCATGCGCGGAAGCATCACGTCGAGGAGCATCAAATCGAAATTGTTTGTTCTACCGAGCTTGAGAGCATCCTCTCCATCGAATGAGAGTGTCACCGTGTGGCCCTCACCCTCTAATGCCCGGCCTAGATGACCAGCGAGGCTTCGCTTGTCCTCGACGATCAGAATTCGCATGGGGTCAATCGTAGGCGCATTTTGTGAATGTTCCGTAAAAATGGCGATGTTCAGGGGCTCCATCAGATTCAGCTTAGACTCGCCTGCCATACTCCCGCCAGATCGAGAAGTTCTCCGAGCGTGCGGGAACCAAGTTTAGGAAAGAGGCCTTATGTCTGCTCTCAATAGAAGTTGGAGCGTCCGCTCCTTTGTCTTGTTACTTTTTTTTACTCTCACATTGCTGGTTTCAAATCTCAATGCGCAATCCGCCACAGGCGTCATTTCAGGGACAGTGGTAGACAACTCGGGTGCCATTCTCAAAGGCGCGCAGGTCAAGCTGCTTCCCCTTGGCGTCATTGTCGCCACAGACAGCCAGGGAGAGTATGAGATTCCCGCCGTTCCGGCTGGATCGTACGCTTTAGCCGTTTCCTATGTCGGCTTCAAGCCATCTGAAACCAGGGTGGAACTTGCGGCCGGCGAGGTGAAGAGCTCTCAAGTCACGCTGAACGTGGCATCCGCGAACGATGAAGTCATTGTGACCGCCGAGCGCGTACACGGCGAGGCGGATTCGATCAACCAGACCCGCACCGCGGACAACATTCTCCAGGTTCTTCCCGCGGAGGTCATCGTCAGCCTTCCCAACGCAAACGCCGCCGACGCGATCGGGCGCCTTCCCTCGGTTTCGCTTTACAGGATTGAAGGCGAAGGCGTCTACATCCAGGTGCGTGGCACCGAACCCCGTCTGACCAACGTCACGGTGGATGGAATCACGATTCCGGCTCCGGAGCCTACCGTTCGCGAGGTCCGTCTTGACGTGCTGCCGTCGTCGATGATCGACGCGGTCGAACTCAACAAGACTCTCTCCGCCAACATCGATGCCGACGGTATCGCGGGATCGGTGAATATCCGCACGAAAACAGCCGGCGAGCGCCCGACCTTCGATGCATTTATGGACGGCGGCTACACCAACATCATGAATGGGCGCGCATCGAGCGCGGTTGGTGCGACCGCAGGAAGGCGCTTCGGCGCTGCCAAGCGCTTCGGCATCCTCCTCAATGGCGCTTATGACTACAATGGCCGAGGTATCGACAACTTCCAGCCCGCCCTCGATCCCTTCTCGACTTTTGCGGCGCCTTTCTATGACAGCAACACGATCCGCGACTATCGCTATTACCGCTATCGTTATGGCATGTCAGGCGCTGCGGACTTCAAGCTGAACGACAACACAAGTTTCTATGCCAACGGAATCTACTCCGACCTGAAGGACTGGGGTGATAAGTGGTATTACAAGCCCGTGTCGCAGGTGCTGTCGGCCACCGGCGTCTACAGCAGCAAGGCGGCAAAAGCTCCTGCCTTTTATACCTCAAGCAAACGCCCAAACGCTTCGGTGGGAACGCTCATCCTTGGCGGGCGCCATGTCGGTAACAAGTCCTGGTTCACGGCTACCACGTCTGCCTCCTACGCATACGAAGTTGACTCGGCGGGCAACCCCAAGGCCGACTTTGCATGGAATGGCCCCTCACTAGGGAACACCTGTGACTACAGCCTCACCGGAGCCGCGGATCCCTATCACCCGCACTTCGGCGCCTGCGACACCTCGGCCACCTCACCGCTTCTGACGGCCAATAACTGGGTCTTCCAGGATCTCACCACCTCCACTGGAAAGGACTCGCAGCTCAACCTGACCGCAGCCTCTTCCTATGCCCGCAACTACACTGCCGGTTCGCACTTTGGCACGTTCGAGATGGGATTCAAATTCACCAACGGCCACAAGGCGCAGGATGCCACTGAGACAGTCTATGACGGGTGGGCGCTGACCGGCGCAGGCACGAGCGCGTACACCATGGCCGCATTACAAAGCGGATTCCACAACACAGACTACTTTGGCGGAAACTTCTTCAGAGGAAACTTCGGCCCGGTTTCAGACTTTAATAAGGTCGTTAAATTCACACTAGCCAACTTCGCTGGATCTGTGGATCAGATCAAGACCGCGGGCTATACCGCTCCCAATCTCTTCGACTTCGTTGAGCGGGTGACTGCCGGGTACATGATGAACACCATCGACTTCGGCAAGCTTCACATGCAGACCGGGCTGCGCTTTGAAAATACGCAAATGGACACTCTTGGCCACACGCTCTGCTACTACTCGAACCTGGCCGGAGCAAAGTCGTGCGGCTTGACATCCTATACCGGCACGGGCGAGCAATGGGTGGTGAACGCGGTCACGAATAATCCTTCCTATCTTGATGTGTTGCCCGACGTGCAGTTGCGTTACGCGCTCACTCCAGACTCATCATTGCGCGCTGTCTACGCCCGTGGCGTGGCGCGCCCCACCCCCTATCTGCTGGTTCCCTATGTGACGGAAGATTCAACGGCAAGCCCTGTCTCCGTATCCGTAGGCAATCCGAGTCTCCGTCCCGAGCACGCCAACAACTACGATCTGCTGTACGAAACTTCGCTGCATCCGCTGGGCTTGATTCAGGCGGGCTTCTACTTCAAGCAGTTGACGGCGCCCCAGGTTCCAACTTCCATTTCCGGCGCGATCAACCTCGCCAACCTTCCCGCGGGCTCCATTCCGCCTGCCGAGTTGCAGGCCATCGCGAATTACCCTGGGGATGCAATCTCTATAACTGTGAATGGACAGAATGCTTATCTCTACGGCTTCGAGGCCAGCTACCAGCAGCACCTTGGTTTCCTGCCTGGCTTTCTGAGTGGTTTTGGCATCAACGCCAACTACGGCTACGGTAACTCGCAGGAGAAGGGCCTTCCATTGCGCCTCGATCAGCCGCGCACCATCGACCAGCCGACAAACACATGGAGGATCAGCCCCTCCTATGACAACCAGCGCCTCTCCGCCCGCGTCGGCTTTGCATACGACGGACCGAGCGTCTTCCAGTACATGTACACCTCGCCGGCTCTGGTCACGGGCGCTGACGTCAGCGGCCTTGGTCCCAGCGGCCCCTCGGGCGACACCTGGACATTGCCCCACTACCAGTTGGATGCCCAGGCAAGCTACCGCATCTGGCGCGGCCTGAGCGTCAAAGTTGTCGGCCTCAACCTCAACAACGAAGTTTTCGGTTACTACCAGGGCAGCACACAATTTGTAAATCAGCGTGAGTACTACAAGCCTACCTATACTGCTGGCTTGCGCTACACTTTCGCGGGCGAGCGGTAACTGCCATCTGAGGACCTTATGATCCTCTCACTGGGGTATACGCTTCTTTAGTTGCGTATACCCCATTTTTCATGATCACGCTTCACACTATCGACGCGTGGCCTGCTCGTAGTCCAGATTAAGAGATACTCAATCGTGCATGTTGTGTCGGACAAGGATGTCTGATTAATTGCGAGGACCTGTATGAAAAGACTGATTCTGTTTTTTGCGTGTTTTCTTTCATTCGCTGCCACCCTTGCGCCCGCACAGATGGTCGCTGCTGCTTCAACAACCGGGGACGCCGAGTTGAAATTCGTGGTTTATTTCAGCCGTCACGGAGTTCGCTCACCAACCGGAAAACCTGCACAATACAATACGTATTCCACGGCAACTTGGCCGGCGTGGGACGTGCCCCCCGGCGATTTGACTGCGCACGGTTATCGCTTGATGGAACTCTTTGGCGCCTACGACCGCATGCAACTGTCGAATGAAGGTCTTCTGGCTTCAAACGGATGCAGCGACGCGACCAGTGTGACGATCTACGCAGACTCGGATCAGCGTACCCGCGAGACTGGCAAGGCTCTGGCCGAAGGTCTCTTTCCGGGCTGCAACGTTCCGGTTAGAGCGCTGCCTGAGGGTGCCAACGATTCACTCTTCCATCCGAATCCGGCCGACTTTGGCCCCGTGGACACTGCCATGGCCACCGCTGCCATCGCCGGAAGAATTGGAAATGACCCAGCTAATCTCACCCAGGCCTACCACGCGCAGATTGGCGCAATGGACAAACTGCTGGCCAAATGCGGTGCCCCATCTTCGACCCAGCAGGCGCGGACTTCCCTCTTCGATCTTCCCGCTATCCTTGCTCCGGGCAAGGGCGACCACCTTGCCGAATTGCGCGGCCCGCTGAACACGGCATCCTCGCTTGCCGAGAACATTCTCCTGGAGTATGCCCAGGGCATGAGCGCCGCCAATGTCGGCTGGGGTTGTGTAACCGGCGCCGATGTACGATCTCTGATCGATCTGCACACGGCAGCTACCGACTTCACTTTGCGCACACCGGCGCTTGCGCGAATGCAAGCTTCGAATGTCCTCGATCACATCCTTCGCAGCATGGAACAGGCAATATCAAAGAAAGAGATTGCCGGTGCGCCTGGCAAGCCTGAAGACCGAGCGCTCTTTCTAATTGGTCATGACACAAACTTGACCAGCATCGGAGGCTTGTTGGGTCTGACATGGATTGCCGACGGCCGCCGCGATGACACTCCTCCGGGGGGCGCGCTTGTCTTCGAACTCTGGAAGAATCGCAAGAGCGGGGAGTACAGCATTCGGACGTACTTTACGGTGCAGACCCTCGAACAGATGCGGTCCACTTCCGAATTAACTATGAGCAATCCGCCCCAACGTGTCCCCGTCCTTCTTCCGGGATGCGGCAAAGCGGACTTCTCCTGCAATTGGCAGGACTTTGAAAAGACCATCCACGGAGCGATTGATCCGCGGTACGTCGAATCTAGGTAGGGGTTTGCTCGCTAAGTTGTTGTTCCCCGGGGGACACGCCGCGTTGACCACGTACAGCGTTGATTCCTACGGCTTGTGGCGGCAGCATTTTCTGCCGCCGTCGATCATGATCGTTTCGGTGGTCTTCAAGAGTCTGAGTGTCAGTTGGGCAACCTCTCAGCATTTGTTCTAGCTTTTTCAGAGTTGTCTCAAGAATGTCAGCAGGTCTGGATCATTTGGCCATCTCTTCGGGTGTGATGGATAATCAATGTTGGGAGCGCAGGCTGCGATGGCCTTCGCCTTCATGGCGAGGTCAGTTTCTGCGTAGATGTTTGTCGTCTCGATCGATACATGGCCGAGCCAAGCGCGAATCGTGTTGATGTCGACGCCGGCTCGAAGAAAGTGAACTGCCGTCGTGTGGCGAATAATGTGCGGACTGATGCCCCTTGATCTGAGAGTCAGGCCGCTGGATGATGCGCTTACTCCTGCTTTTTGAACCAGCCGGTAGATTCCGAATCTTGTCAGGGGTGTTCCCCGTGCGTTTCGGAAGAGATAATCATCGTCAATGCACTTGATGACTAGATACTTTAGGATGCCCAAGTGCCGCATCGAGGAACTCCTGCCCTGGAATCTCGCCCCATCCTTACAGGCTCAACCCTCAAAGGCTGCTTAGACACACTCATCAGGTGTCCACCAAAAAGGTAGTGGGCACTTCAAGCATCACTCCTCATGCAGGTCAATAGGGGAGCTCGGGACGCTTACCATAGTTTCAATAACTTTTCTTGTAAGGTGGCGGAGAGAGGGGGATTCTCAGAAGGCGGAAAAGCCGTACGCAATCGGAGAGGGAGGATTGCCGTGTACCGCTACTCAGAGCCGACGCAATCAACGCCATACGCATTCAGCACATCCGGCAGCGTAACGACGCCTTCGAGTTTGTGAATATTCGCCCGGTGATCGACCGGCAAGACATCGAGATGGTAATTGCTCATGCGTTCGAGAGCCAGATGCAGCGGGTGATCCGTGTGGAGGTGCGGAACCTGGAGGGTTTCCACAAGGTCTTTGAGCGGCTGTTCTTTTCTCCCATCGACAAAGGCGCACCCCAGCGTCTCTCTGGTCAGCATTCCCAGAAAGTAATCCTTCTCGGCCACAGGCCAGGCACGGAGCTTACTGGCGTGAGTTTGTTCGATCACATCCTGGACCTGCCTCTCAGCGGTGAGAATCTCCGGAGTCTTCCGCATGATCTGAAACACGGTGCGCTGGTTGGGCTCGTTGCGAGTGCTGTGGCTGGGTAAATGAATGCCGTCCTGATGAGCCAAAGCCTCGTAGATGGGCTGCTTCTGAAATCGGGAAGAGATGAAGAAGCTGGTCATGTTTGCAATCATCAGCGGCACGATGACAGCGTAGTCCCGCGTCATTTCAAAGATCATCAACACCGATGTCATGGGAGCGCGCACGATGCCCGCGAAGAGCGCGCCCATGCCGACCAGCGCGTAAGCTCCAGGGGTTGCGGTGTATCCCGGCAACAAGCCATGGGCTACGGTTCCGATGGCTCCGCCCAGCATGGCGCCGAGAAATAGACTAGGGCTAAAGATTCCACCAGCGTTTCCAGAGGCATAGCTGACAGTGACGCCAAAGAGCTTGAGGACCACGAGTAGCAGCATCAGCTTGAGCGCTATCGTTCCATTCAGAGCGCTGCCGACGTAGGTATACCCAACGCCCAGGACCTGTGGCACAAACCAACCCATCAGACCAACCGTCACACCGCCCACGACGGGATGCCACCAGCGCGTCCTCGCGGGCAGATGCAGAAAGAACTTGCGCATTTCCAACAAAAGCCGGGTAAAGGCTACGGACAGAAAACCGCCAGCGATGCCCAGCAGGGCGTAAATGGCGAGTTCCAGTGGATGTACCAGCGTGTATTGCGGCACTTGAAACAGCGGGTTATTGCCAAGCAGGAGGCGCAAGACCGCCCAGGAGGTGGCAGAGGCGAGAACGACCGAACCAAGAATCGGCGCGTGCATATCGCCCATCACCTCTTCGAGGGAAAACAACACAGCCGCCATCGGCGTATTAAATGCTGCGGCAATGGCGGCGGCGGCTCCCACGGGAATCAGGGCCTTTACCTTCTCCGGGCGCAATCCGAGCCATCGGCCGAGGACCGATCCGATTCCGGCGCCTACCTGGACAGATGGTCCCTCGCGGCCAAGCGGAATCCCGCTCGCCAGCGTGGTGGCCGTGCAGAAGAACTTGCCCAGGACAGTGCGCAGCGAGATGAATCCATCCCGGGCGAAGAGGGAGGCCTTGGTCTGGGGTACGCCGCTGCCTCTGGCGTAAGGAAAGAATCGGAAGAGCAAGAAGCCCATCGCGAGCGAGCCTGCCACTGGCACTAGCACACGTCTCCACGCGGCGCTACCCACCGGATAGAGGCGCACTGTGGCCTAGTTTTGCACTGGCGCGCATAAAGAGTGTGCGCAATGCCCCTGGAGCGATTTTGATAGCCCTACACCTGGCAAAAACCGAGCGGCTGCAGAGAGCGCCCGCCCTGGCCCCGGCAAGGTTTCCTATTCGATTGGGAGAACCCCCGGCTTTGCCGGGGTGGCAGTAGGAGTTTGACATTTACCGGAGTCGCTCCCGGTTTGTGTTTTTTCATTCTTCTCGAAAAGACGTTAGTCTGCATTTCTCACATGCGGCGCGACAGCCCAGAATTCAAGGTCTGGCGATGTCTCTGAGGACCGGGAGGCCCTGAGAACAGCCGGTCTGGAGACCGGCGCTACGATTTTCGACGACGGGTGAGAAATGCGGGTTAGAGCGCATTCGGGTTAACTCTTTACCGTCGAGATGGACATCATTGCTCGCCCATCCATTGTGCAAAGGACGCACAATGGATGGGGCACATCCGCGCGGGCATTTCTTTTGCCGGGAATGGGAGGCCCCGGGGCTAAAGCCCTGTCGCTTCAAGCGTGGTTTCAGGGGCATGAATGCCCCTTTTCCTTCCGAAAAGGCAACCAAGGCAAGATCAATGCCTCATTCTTGCGGAAGCTTGTCGGAGGATTTAGATTCGCCTGTCCTTGCGGGTCGACTGTGTGCGGAAACCGGTGCGTACCGCCGGTGGTAAACTGGCTCGTCGCCGTTAGGGAACCTCTGCGCAGGTCTAATTGCCGAGCGGCCGTTCCCTCAGGGGCTAAAGCCCGTCTTGATTTTGCGATCTTTGCGGCCCGGCTAAAGCCGTGCCCTTTCAAAACTCCGACTTATTCAGAGGTTCCTTAGCGGCAGAATAGTAATTCCAATTGCAAGAGAGGACGCGGTACTATTTGCGCGTCATAGAAGACTTCGAATACGGAGAACTCGATGAAGAACCTGATTGTATCCGCGCTGTTGGTCAGTGGGTTGCTGGGGGCGTCTCCGGCGATGAGCCAGGTGAAGATGACGCGCGACCAGATGCTGTTTTACACGTCGGATTGGAAGGGCGATCGATTTCCCGACGGGCGTCCGAAGGTGCCGGATTCGCTGCTCAAACGAGCCGTGGACATCTCCATTGAGGACATCTGGGATTTTCTGCGCGCACACGGCTACCAGAATCAGTTTGAAGGTGGCTGGCAGGCTCTGCACATTGAAAAGCCGTTTGCCGGGCGCGCGCTGACCGCGCAATACATGCCCACGCGGCCGGATATGGCTAAGGCCATCGTTGCCGAAGGGAAGGCCGAGGGACGTGTGGGCGGGACCAATATGTGGCCCATCAATGAGCTACAGATTGGGGACGTTTATGTCGCGGATGGTTTCGGCAAGATCGTCGAAGGCACGTTGATCGGTTCCAATCTCGGCAACGCGGTGGCCGCGCATACGCATACGGGATTCGTCTTCGACGCCGGCATCCGCGATCAGGAAGAGAATCGGGAGATTCCGGATTTCAACGGGTTTTATCGGGGCTACGATCCCTCCGCCTGGGCGCAGATGGAGTTGACGTCGATCAATGCTCCGATTCGTATTGGACGGGCGGTGGTGTTGCCGGGGGACCTGGTTCTAGCCAAAACGGAAGGGGTTCTTTTCATTCCGGCGATTCTGGCCGAAGAGGCGATCGATACAGCGGAGTTTACCGGCCTGAAGGACGACTATAACTTCGAATTGAATCGCGAGGGCAAGAACGGCGCCGAGTTTGAGGGCGGATGGACGGCGGAAAAATACGCCGGCTTTGGGAAGTGGATCGACGCTCATCCGGACAAGTTGAAGATGCCGCGCGGTGAATTCGACGCGATGCTGGCCAAGGCCAAGGCGCACGCGGAACCATGAGCGAGTTGCAGAGACGCGGTCTTCGCCGGGGTCTCAAATTGGAACGGCGGGCCGGAATTCACCCGCCGTTTTCAACCACCAGAGCCGCCTGAAGCATTGCCTTGGCATAGGCGATGTCGTAAAGATCGCCTGCATAACCGCCGCCCCCAGGATAACCGTGGATAGGCCCGCGAGAGCGATCGTAGTCGAGAGCGCGTGGATGCTCGGGGTATACCTCGCGCGAATATTTCAACCGCACCAACTCACGCATCACCGCGAACATGTTCACATCGCCTTCGTCGATAAAGCCTTCGTCGTATTTCACGTAAGGCTTCATGACATGCGGGTTGCGGTAGTGCATGTGGTTGATGCGATCCCTGGAGCCGAAATAGCGGCAGACCGCAACCGGATCTTCTCCCATCTCCTGGGTAACGCCGCAGTCGAAGGTGATGCCGTTCGCCGGACTGTCGACGATTTCGATCAGATGCTTCCATCCGGCCAGGGTAGCCATGATCTGCTCCGAGCCGCGGCTCAAGGGGAAGGGCGGATCGTTCGGATGCAAGGCCAGGCGCACGTTGGCCTTCTCGGCAACGGGCACCACAGCCTTCAGAAAATACGCGATGTTGGCCCACATTTCGCTGAGAGTGCGGGCGCCTTCGCTCGGGCAGCGGCGGCAGATCCTTCATGCGGTCGTAGTCCACGCCGGTCAATCCAGCGCCGCCCCTGCCAACCTCTTCGTAGTAGCCTTCCATGGCGCGATGCGCGTAGAAGTTGTACTCCACAACCGGAATGCCGGCCTGGCCCGCGGCCTGAATCGATTGCCTGACCTTTTCAATCTCCTCATCGCGACCCGGCTGGCCGTAGATCGTCTTGGGAAAACCGCCGATCATCAGGTTACCGAGCACCAGGCCGCCCGCTTTGAGCTTGTCGACCATGAGTTGGAGATCGCTTGTGCTCCATGGAATCTCGGGTCCGCCGCTCAGCACGTGATAAACGCCGAGTTGGACGACACTGCGAATCGCCTCCTCAGTCCCGTTGTCGCGCAGGCTGATGGCGCATGCGATCTTGGGTGTGCCCGCGCCTTCCTGCGGCATGCCGTTGCCAAGCCACCATGGCTTCTGCTGAGACTGCGCCGCGGCCGCTACCGGCAGCAGTGCGGGCGCAATGGCCGACGTCGCCATTCCCTTGATCAGGCTTCTGCGAGAGATGGAAGACTGCATGCTTGGTTGCTCCCATGAACTGAAATGTATTGCGGCCTTGGATTCTTCCACAAAGCAATCGCGTTCGTCCACAGGCTTGACAACGCGGAGTGCTGGCGGAGATAGTTGGCCCGTTCAAGCCGGCAGCCGCAAGCAGGCACGGAATCAGGATGCGGCGGCGATGGCTCAATGCGGAAAGGAAGATGCAAACATGTCCGATGGCAACAGGCCCAGTTTCAACCGCCGCAGTGTTCTCAAGTCCTCATTGGCTGTATTGGCAGGCGGGGCTCTTGGCAGAACCGCGCAAGCAGTCGAGCCCGAGATCAAGAACGTAAATCTCGCTTCAAGCCCATCGACCTTGAAGATTACCGACATGCGCTATGCGGTGATCGTCAAGCCGGGCCCGAGCCCCTGCGTGGTGATTCGCATCGACACCAACCAGGGCGTCTACGGCCTGGGCGAAGTGCGCGATATTGCCGGCCCACAGTATGCGCATGGTGCTGAAGAGCCGCATTCGTCGGCGAGAATCCTCTGAAGATCGACTACCTTTTTCAAAAGATCGCCCAGTTTGGCGGCGGCGCTCGCCAGGCCGGCGGAGTGTGCGCGGTGGAGATGGCGCTGTGGGACATTGCGGGCAAGGTGTACAACATCCCTGTCTACCAGATGCTGGGCGGCAAATGGCGCGACTCGATCCGCATCTACGCGGACACAACGGAGTCGCTGGACCCGAAGGAGTACGGGCAGCGCGCGAAAGAGCGCAAGGCGATGGGCCTTACCTGGATGAAGATGGACCTGGGCATCGATGTGCTTGAAGGGAATACCCGACACGGTGATGCAGCCTGCCGGCCTGGACAAGTGGGAGCAGCACGACCAGCCTCATCCATTCATCGCCACCGAAGTGACCGACAAAGGCATCGACCGTCTCTGCGAGTACGTTGCCGCGGTGCGCGAAAACATCGGCTACGACATGCCGCTGTCGATGGATCACCTCGGCCACATCGGCGTGAAATCCGTGATCCGCCTGGGCAAGGCGTATGAGAAATTCAACCTGGAATGGATCGAGGACGTCATTCCCTGGTACTACACCGATCTGCTGAAGGAGATCACGGAAGCCAGTCCCACGCCCACGCTCACCGGCGAAGACATCTACGAGTTCAGTGACTTCGAAACGCTTTGCAAGAATCATGTTGTCGATAAGATTCATCCGGATCTGGCCACCTCCGGCGGCATTCTGCAGACGCACAGGATTGGCGACATGGCTTATAAGCTATGGCGTGCCGATGGCCATGCACTTTGCGGGGACGCCGGTGGCCTGCATGGCGTGCGTGCATTGCGCCGCGGCTACGCGCAACTTCCTGGCGCTTGAAAACCACTCGCTCGACGTGCCTTTCTGGCAGGAATTTGGTTACAGGAATTGAGAAGCCGATTATCGACAAGGGCTTCATCAAAGTGCCCGACACGCCGGGGTTGGGGATTACGCTGAACGACGACGAGATGAAGCGGCATCTGAAGCCGGGAACAGGGTACTTTGAGCCGACACCCATGTGGGACGAGCCGCAGTCGTGGGATGACGCGCTCTTCAGCTAATGCGATCGGCGTCGGCCTCGGGCGAGCCCCGCTTCTACGCGATTGGGAGAACCCCGGCTTTGCCGGGGTGGCGGCATGGGCGCCGTCCCTACGGGACTCGGTGTGAATGTTGGTTTCGTCAACCCCACGCTGAAGCGCGGGGCTATCAACCATTGCGCCTACGGCGCGGGCGACGGGCCGCTGCCGGCGTGGAGCGCTTCTACACAGGCCCCTTCGAGGGGCCACTCACCATAAAGCCTCGGGCAAGCCGCGCTTCTACACAGGTCCCTTCGAGGGGCCACCAACCATAAAGCCTCGGGGAGCAGCGCGCCTATACGTTCCGGAACGCGATCTTGCCCTTCGCAATAGGAAGCCCGAGCACTTCAATGCGGCTCAGGTTGCGGGTGCCGATGCCACGCTGCTCCGCCAGCCGTAACGTGCTGTCGCAGTGTTCAAAGGGCGCCGTACCGCGGTCGGCCATGGGATCGAAACCCATCAACGCGGCGCAAACCGAGTCGGTGGTCACGCAATTTGTGCCCGCAATCAGCAAGCCGGAAGGAACTGCCCGCATGGTCTTCACCCAGGGGCCTTCGCCGCCGGCAACGGATTGAATGCCATCGATAATGCTCAGGTGGATGGGCCGCGCGGAGATCAGGTCGACGGTCACTCGCGGCACACGGTAACCTGCTTCGCGCGGCGACAGTGGATCAAGCTCCGGCAGCGCGCTCTTTGACGGTTGCCGTCTGCCGCTATGGAGCATGTCGCGCGATCCGCCCGCCTCTTCGCTGGGCTCATCAATGCCAGCGTTCTTGCCATAGATGGTGGTGGGAGTAATGCCAAAGCAGTTCTTCATGGAACCTGTAATGCCGGCGGCGCTGTGCTCCTTCAGCTTGGCCATGGAGACAAATACATCGCAATCTTCATAGGCTCGATTGACGTCGTAGGCTTTGAACAGCAAGCCGCCGCCGGGAACCCAGAGGCGCGTGTACTTCTTTGAGGCGCCGGCGAAGTTTGTGTTCTCAAATTCCACGTTGGAGGCCGCGCTGGTGAAATCGGACGGTCGCCAACCGGCTTCAGAGATGAAACCCTCAAGCGTGTGCAGCTTGGAATCGGTCGGGCTCTCGAGCAGGCGAATGCGGCGCGCACCCGCCTTGCCGAGAAGGTGAACCGTGGCGGCCACAACCTGGGGATGGACCCAGTAGGTCTGCCCCTGCTCCATGCCGTTGTAGCGATTTGTCGAACTACCCGTCACGTTGATCTTGATGGCAACGGTCTTGCCGCTGACCAACTTCCGCAGCCCGCCTAGCTGGTCGAACATGGCGGCGAGAGTCGTGACCATCTCCGCGCCGTAGGTGGAGCACTTCGCTACCGCTACAGGCGCTGTGGGAGCGGCGGTGCTCGCCAGCAGCCGGGTTGGGGCTAGATACAAGCCCGCGGCCGCAGCGGCAAAGCCTTGGAGGAACTCTCTGCGCTTGAGGTCTGTTTTCATTTTGCCTCCAGGGGATCAAGGGGCGATTTCCAATTCCGATAGTAACGCGATTTTGGCGGTTTGCGATCCGGGAAATCGCAAGTGATCGAGACAATCGCATTTGAAAGAGCTTGCGTTGGGATTTAGAGGAAAGCTGCTTTCTAGTGCTCAGACCGTTTGATTTGGCTATGGTTCCATATCAAATGCGGGCGTGGACGCCCGCACGACAGCCGGTCTGGAGGCCGGCGCTACAATCCGTCTATTACACAATCACGCGGTCGCGATACTAGGAGGGGAAAGGGTAGAAAGAGAGACCGCCGGCAGCGCGAAATGTGGCAGGGGCTAAAGCCCGACCTCCTTTTGCGAGCGTTTTGCGGCACGACTGAAGTCATGCCCTTTTACAAAACCCGCTTCGATGAAGTCTTTGCGGCAGTCTGAGACGTTCGCTTGCCATGAAAGTTCAAATTCGATTGTCCTGTTGTAAGTCATCGAGGCTTAACCCCGTCGGCTGCCCCTAATACGTGGCAACCGAGACGCGCAGCACCACAGGCTCTTCGCCAAAGTCGAGGCCCCAGTCCGTCTCGTCTCCGTTCCAGTTGCGAAGCGGCTTGAAGACGCCGTTCTCATAGCTGCCCTCTTCGACGCGCAGGAACTGGCGATGTTGCCATTTGCCGTCGATCAGCGCCGACGGATTCTGTTGCGTTCCCACTACGATGTGCTGGGTCTTTCGCTGCTGCTCGGCGCCTGCCGGCCTGAAGTCCACGCGGCAGAAATATCCAGTGACCAGAAACTGGTTGTCGTTGAGTTGGGCAACCAGTGCGCGCCCTTCGGGCTTCGCGTTTCCAGTCCCGCGGTTGTTACGGGCCGCTCCAAACGAGACGATCGCATCCCAACTGCCGAATTGCAAACTCCGCGAAGCCTCGCCCTGCTCTTCAGCCACGGCTTGAAGCTTGCCCTCGAAATTAAGGCGGGCAATCTCCCGTTGCATCGGCCCGATGAGGCGGTAATTCATGGCCCACGGAGTGAGAAACTCCTCTTGCGGCCTCGATGGATCGCCCTGATTCAACGATCGGCTTGCCGCTCGGTGCGTGTAATCCAGGCCGAACGGCGAGAAGCCTATCGTCTGAAGGCCAAGCGCCGTGAAAAAGAAACGCTCTTTGCCCGGGCCGCCGGTTTCAGGCACAAACATGGGATTGTCGTCGCGACGATACAGATCCATCACCTTCAAATAGGAGGCGTCATCGCCCTCATAATCGTCGGGCGCCAGAATATCGATTGCGGGCGCCGCAGCCTTCCATATGTTCAACACGTTGTCGGTGGGGCCGCCGCTCTCATATGCGCCGGGAGCGCCGGGCTGGCCCGCGGGTCCCGGATGGAGCGGATTGCGCAACGCCGCGTTGGCGTACATGGGCAGAGGATAAGCCGTCTTGCCCGCGGCGGCGACCTGTCCGATATACTTCGCAACCGCCCAGGCGTTGAAGTATTCGTCCGCATTGGGACCGAAGGCTTGCTGCCAATTCGGAGATGGCTGCGCGGTCTTCACTTGCATGGCGGCTAGCACCTCGGGCGGCACGGGAGCATCGAAGAGCTTTTGCGCCGGCGGCGAGAAATCGCGAACGCTGCCCCATGCGCCGGCTTCGTTCTCCACCTGAACCATGAGCACGGTGCGCTGCGGGTCGGCCTCCTTCAAGTGGCGCATGAAAGCGGTGAAGGCCCTCTTGTCGGCTTCGAGCGACGCGGCGGCATGCGGCGAAGGCGAGTCCACAGCCTCCCCATCCCTGCCGATCATGTGCGGATAGCGCTCGGTGTCCGCCTTCATCCATTCCGGCATATAGTGCTGGCTGCCGTTCTTCCATGTGCCAAACCAGAGCAGCACCAGTCGAACCCGATGCTGGCGAGCCTCGGTCAGCAGCGTGTCGACCATGGTGAAGTTGAATTGTCCGGGTTGCGGCTCGAGTTCCTCCCAGTAGACCGGCATTTCAACCGTGTTCACATGAAGGTATTCCATGGCGGGCCACACCTTGGGAAGCTCAGCCGCCCATGAGCTGGAATTGTGCACCTGCGCGCCCAGCATCAGGTACGGCGCGCCGTCGACAAACAGGGCGTAGCGCCCATCCTTCTTCTCCAGGTGGGGAATCGGCTGCTCCGCGACCTGGGCCTGAAGAGTTGCCGCGGCGAGGATGACCGCAAAAGCGGCGAGAACAGTGGGAGTCATTTTCATTGTTTCCGCTCCTGGCTAACGGCGAGCGAAACTCCCGCAATTTGGCCACCTGGGAAGTGTCGGCTCGAATCCACGCACGAGTTTACAGAAGATTGGCGGCTCGGACGAAATCGGTGAAAAATATTTTCCATTTAAGATCCTGTCCAGAAACTCTGAAGAGGTGCCTAAGATGTCACAAAGTGGATCCCTCAGGGGCTAAAGCCGGCGTTGATTTTGGTGGCATTTACGGCACGACTGAAGTCGTGCCCTTTCAAAACGTCCCGTAGCGGTGGCAGTTTCTGGACAGATTCTAAGAGACAATCGCTTCCGGCTAGTGGCAAACTTGAACCGGAGGCACATGTCATGAAATCCGCAAAAATATTGCTGCTCGCCGGCGATTTCGTTGAGGACTACGAGATCATGGTTCCATTCCAGGCCCTGCAGATGGTGGGCCACAAGGTCGACGCGGTCTGCCCCGGCAAGAAGAATGGCGAACAAGTCCGCACGGCAATCCACGACTTCGAGGGCGACCAGACATACACCGAGAAACGCGGGCACAACTTCGTGCTCAACGCGACCTTCGACGAGGTCAACCCCGCCGATTACGACGCGCTGGTCATCCCCGGCGGGCGCGCCCCGGAATACCTGCGCCTCAACGCCCGGGTGCTCGATATCGTGCGCCACTTCGACCAGGCCGGCAAGCCCATTGCCGCGCTCTGCCATGGCCCGCAGGTGCTGGCCGCGGCGGGTGTTCTGGAGGGCCGCAAGCTCAACGCCTACCCGGCCTGCGCGCCGGAGGTGGAACTGGCCGGCGGGACCTTTGTGCCCGTGGACTTTTTCGGCGCGGTCGTCGATGGAAATCTGGTCACAGGCCCAGCCTGGACCGCCCATCCCGTCTGGCTGGCGCGCCTTGTTGAAGTGCTCGAAGCCCACCTCGGGGCCCCATCGGCCTGAGAAAATCGGTTGACCTCAAGCAAGCGTGATCGGGCTCACCTACTCCCCCGGTTTCGGATGGAACAATGCGAATCGCTTATCATTGTTGACCGGGGGCTATCGGTATGTTTATGTCAGCGCGAATTTTTGCGGCAGGCGCCGCCAATCGTTTCTTTGTAAATATGCTTCTGGGAGTTGCTGTGCTTGCGTTCCCGGCGCAGAGCCTGTTTGCGGCCAATTGCAGCGTGCTCAAGCACAATCCGCCCACGGATGCCGACAAGGCTTTTTTGGCCGCGGACCTCGCCAGAGCGGAGAGCCTCTACAAGGCTGAATTGGCTGCGCATCCGGGAGATCTGGACGCGACCTCGGGCCTGGTTCGCACGCTGCTCCGCGAGCAAAAGGTTCTCGATGCCGAAGAGGCCCTTCACACAGCCCTGGATGCCGCTCCAAAAGCTGCCGATGGCAGCCAGAACTCCGCGCCCCTGCTTACTTTGCTCGGCGAAGTCAAGTTCCGCCAGGGCGAGCTCCTGGACGTGGAACCGATCGTGATCCAGTCTTACAAGCTCGACCCCTGCAACCCGCGTACCCGCCTGCTCTATGCCCGCTATGCGGAAATCAACTCGCGTTACGCCGCCGCCCGTCAGCAGATTGGCCTCGCCCACCAGTTCGATCCGGAAGATCCCGAGATTAGCGCCGCGTGGATTCAGACCCTGCCCATCGCTCAGCGCATTCCCGAGATGGAAGCTTATCTCGCCGCGCCCAACGGCAACGATCCGGAGACCGTCCACAAGATGCAGGCGGATCTCGCCCAATGGAAGAAGCAAGCCGGCCAGCCTGCCCGGTCATGCCGGCTGGTTTCAACAGCCGCGCCCGCGGATATTCCATTCATCAGGTTGGGTGTGTCAGGCGGCGATCTGCTCGACCAACAGCGTAACCGCGCCTTCGGCCTCGCGGTTCAGTTGAACAACGCTTCTACCCGCATGCAGTTGGGCGCGGGCGATGGCGGTCTGGCCGTCTACCGCCCCATAGCCGATCGCGCCGGGCTGAAGCGCCTCACTGAATCGCAGCCAGGCGGTCCCTTCGGCAAGCCCGTTTATCTGGCTTACGCCGACTCCATCAAGATCGGCAGTCTGGAGTTCAAGGACTGCACGGTGAAAGTCATCGACAGCGGTAGCTCATTCGACGACACAGACGGCCTGATTGGGATGGATGTCTTCTCCGATTACCTTGTCACCGTCGACTACCCCATGCGCAAGGTCCAGTTGGGGCCGTTACCCGTTCGCCCCGCCGAAGGGACTGCCCCTGCACCCAGCCTGAGGACAACCAGTCCTGACGACGCCGGTATTGTCCCGGCTGGCGTTTACGACCGTTTTGTTGCTCCCGAGATGAAGGACTACACGCAGATCTTCCGCGTCGGCGACAACCTGATCCTTCCCGCGGTTATCAACGCCTCCAAGCTCAAGCTCTTTGTCCTGGACCTCGGCGCCGCAGAAAGCAACATCTCTCCCGGCGTGGCCATGGATGTCACCAAGGTTCATGAAAAGCCAGGACCCGGGCCTAAAGTCTTCGAGGCCGACGCGATCACCTACAACTTCGCTCGCATGTCGCAGAAGGTGACCAACGTTTTTACTTCCGATACCTCGCCCATCTCGAAATCTCTGGGCATGGATATCTCCGGCCACATTGGCGCCAATACCTTCCAGCTCCTGATCATGCACATCGATTACCGCGACGGTCTGCTCAAGTTCGAATACATTCCCAACCGTGGCTACCAGCACGAGTAGGAGTTGCGCGGCGCCCGTGGCTTATCCTTCAACGAGAGGATTCCTGTGCCCGACCTGGGATTGTACGAACGCATGTTGGCGGTAGCGATTGAGGAAGCGCGCATCGGCCTGGCTGAAGGCGGCATCCCCATCGGCGCCGCCTTGTTCACCAAGGCCGGCGAGCTGGTCAGCCGCGGCCACAATCGCCGCGTGCAGCAAGGCGATCCCAGCGTCCATGGCGAGACCGACGCGTTTCGCCGCGCCGGCCGCCAGCGCAGCTACAGAAACCTGGTTATGGTCACCACGCTTGCCCCCTGCTGGTATTGCAGCGGCCTCGTGCGCCAGTTCCGCATCGGCACGTTGGTCGTCGGCGAGAGCCGCACCTTTCCCGGCGGTCTCGACTGGCTGCGCGAAAACGGCGTCGACGTGATCGATCTCGACAACGCGGAGTGCCGGGAACTGATGGAGAGTTTTGTCGCCACTCACCCCGAAGTGTGGAATGAAGACATCGGTGAAGAGTAAGAAGCAGGGAACAGAGAACAGGAGGAGGGAGCAGACGAATGCCCATGAGCTTAAGGGAGCTCTAGCTGATCCCTGATCCCTGATCCCTGTTCCCTGCCTTCCTCACCGCGTACCACGCCACCCCCGCGGCAATATATGCGAGATAGATCCACGGAATGCGCGCATGATTCTCGTCGGTCGCCGACTTCAGATCGAAGATCACGATCAGGATCATCACCAGCACAGTGAGAACGCTGATGCCTGCCACCCAGTGCGAGTGCTGTCCGAGCGCCCGGCGTGCAAACGGCAATGCCACGGCCACCAGCGCATACGCGGTCAGAAATCCAAACACCGACAGCGATCCCAGCCAATCGTACATATCCGATCCGGCAACACCGCGCAGTGACAACGCCGCCGTTGCTGCCAGCATGAGCCCAGCCGAAACCGCAACGGCAAGGCCCGGCGTCCCATGATGGCGATTCGTCCGCTCCAACATCTGAGGCAACAGCTTGCCGTGCGCCATGCGCATCAGCACCCGCGCGGCTGCTGTGATGCATGCCAGCACGCAGGAGAACATGGCCACCGCCGCTCCGATGTCGATGCCCACGCCGAGCGGCGAAATGCCGGCTTTTGTCGCCAGCAGATGCAGCGGGCTTGTCGAGTCGCTCAGCTTCGACGATTCGCCCTTGAAACCCAGCACCTCGGAGTAGGAGCACAGCATGAAGAACACACCGGCCAGAATCGCGCATTGCAGCACTGCGCGCGGAATCGTCTTCAGCGGCTCCCTGGCCTCGCCGCCTAAAGTGGTCGCGCTCTCAAACCCCACAAAGCTGAACATGGCCAGCACCAGCGCGGGGCCCAGCGCCGCCATCGAAACGCCTTTCAATCGAAACTGATCCATGTCGAATTGAAAGCCGAAGCGGAAGAGCATCACCGCCAGCACAATGAGAATCAGGCTGACCGAAACGATTTCGATCCACAGCATCATCTCCGCCGAGAGCTTCACATCGCGGTAAGCAACCCACCCCGCCACGGCGCACACCAAGATCAGCGTCGGCAGCGCAGGCGGCGTCCAATGGAGAAACTGCTGTGAGAGCACGCCCGCGTAGTACAGCGCTCCGCCGGCCACCGAAGCGCCCGTGGCGATGTAAGCCAGCAGCAGTCCCCATGCGGCCACCACGCCAAACAGCGGCGGCAGCGTGTCGGCAGCGTACGAGTACAACGACCCAGGCGACGCCGATAGCCGCGCAAACCGGCTCACGCAAAATCCCACCAGCAGCGTCGCTCCAGTGGCCAGCAGATACACAAACCACGTCGCGTTCCCTGCCAGCGCAAACACCAGGGGAATAGTCAGCGACGCCGAAGTCGACGGCGCCATTGCGGAGACCGACTGGGCCAGTGTCTCGAGCGGCCCAAGCGCGCCGGCGCGCAGCCCATAGTTTTCCCCTTGTGAATACACTTCGCCTTTTGTCTGGCCCGTCACCGGTCCGCCTTTCGCTGCCTGATGGTCGCGTCTGATTGTCTTCCGGTGCTTTAGTCTTGCGCCCGCGCCGCCTCAAGGTCAAGAGGCAAATTGTGCAGACGGATCCTGGCGGCGTGGACGCCACCAGGACAGCCGCTCTGGAGAGCGGCGCTACTCGAATTCGCGTTTCACAGATAAACTCTGAAGTCGTGCGCTGACACATGGTGGAGCAGGAATTGAGTTTTTCCGCAATCTGTTCAGTCGTGCCAAAGACTGCTTGAAACCGATACGGGCTACAGCCGCGGAGGGAAAGCGCGGGCGCTCGCTAAAACAGCACCCGCACCTCAGAGATCAGATTGTGGTTGTAGGTATGGAACCCAGAAGTGGCGATTTGCATGCCGCTATCGAAAATAAGGAAGGGATGCGCCGGCTTCCACTGCTTGCGCCGCAAAATGTAGAACGCCGCCGGGGTGACGAAGTTCTGCATCTTGCCGTCGTGGCTGCCGCCGACATAAAACGTGGCGTTGTTCTCTAACTCAAGCCACACATGTGGCGTCGCGTGCACCTGCGTCAGCGCATTCCACGCGATCGAGCGGCCCTGCGCGGCGATCTTGCCCGTGGGCATGGTCCCGCCCAGCGTTGTTTGCACGTCGAACCGCTTGAAGGCGCGACCACCGGCAATCGTCGGGGTCCACGTGTCGGTTGCCGCGCCATTCTTGTAGGTTCCAGTAGCAAAACTATGACTCAACAACGCGGCCACGTCGAAGTTGCCGTGCTCCGCGTTGCCCGAGGCGATGCGGACCTTGCCCACCAGCGAGGTGTCGCAGAGGCCGTCCACTGCGCTGCTGTTGTGCTGGATGTAGGCTGGCGGCAGAAAGTCAAATTCGATTCGGTTGCCGACGATCACGCCTCCGCCGCGCCCGTTGCCGTAGCTCACCGTCTCTGTGCGGGCGGCGGTGTATTCACTCGAGAATGAAGCCCGCGCGTACTGAATCAGGCGCGGATCGGCTTCGACAAGCGGTGTGACGAGCGCCGGTTGCAGCGCCGTCATGGCAGAGTTGTGCGCCGTGAATCGCTGTGCGAAGGATTGCTGGGCCAACGCCGAAAACCCGCCCGCTGCAAGCCCGGCCGCCAATGCCAACAATGAAATGGTCTTGAATGTGCTCACGAATTGAGCTGTTTATAGCAGTTCCTTCATCGCATGAAAGTGACCTCTGACACTTGATGAGGCAAGTGCAACCGGGCAGTCAGCGCGACTATACTTCCAGCCATGCACGTTGGCCGTTTCCTTCTTGTCCTGATCGCTTGTGCGGGAGCTGCCACAGCCCAATCGCCGGCCCCTTCGCTGACTCAGGCTCAGCCCGAACCGCAGTCTCAGCCGCAACGAGTCTGGCAGATGCAGGACTCCGGCTCGACCGCCGGACTGCGCGGTATCGATTCGGTGGACGGAACTGTTGCCTGGGCTAGCGGAACGGGCGGGACGGTGCTCAAGACCACCGATGGTGGCGCGCATTGGCTGAAGTGCACAATGCCGGATGCGGGCACGGACGGGGCGACGCTCGACTTTCGCGGTGTCCAAGCCTGGGACGGGCAGACCGCAATCGTTATGGCTTCGGGGCCTGGCGATAAAAGCCGCCTCTACAAAACTACCGATGGCTGCCAGACTTGGACCCACCTCTTCACGAATCCAGCCCCCGCTGGCTTCTGGGACGGGCTGCAGTTCATACCCGGAGCGGGAACAGATAGGGGCCGCATCGGCTATCTCATCGGCGACCCGGTAAACGGCAAGTTTTCGGAATATATAACCTACGATTATGGGAGAACCTGGGAAGCGGATACACAACGCCATCCAGAGGTAGCATCAGCGAAGAGCGGCGAGGCCCTTTTCGCGGCGAGTAACTCCTCCATGATTATGATTCGGAATGCATCCTTCTTCGTCACAGGGGGATCGACGAGTCGAAGCCGCACGCTTGAATTGCACGTGAAGCACGATCCTTACATTCAATTCAATTTTGTCGGTGGGAGCATTCCGGTGAAACATGGACAATCGGCAGGCGCCTTTTCCGTTTCTGCACACCTCGGCACAGATTCCGTAGCGGACGCAGACCGGGCGAAGTTTATTGAAAGGGCTACGCACATAGGAGACGTTTTGGTCGCCGTTGGCGGCGACTACACCAAGCCCAACGAAAGTACTGGCACCGCCGCATGGTCTTCCGATGGAGGCGATCACTGGACCGCCTCCACCACCCCGCCGCACGGCTACCGCTCCACCGTTCAATGGTCTGAATCGCTGAAGCTCTGGATCACCGCCGGCACCAACGGTTCCGACATCAGCCGCGACGACGGCCGCACCTGGCAGCCGCTCGACAAAGGCAACTGGAACGCCCTCTCGCTGCCTTTCATCGTCGGCCCCAACGGCCGCATCGCCCGCCTCAATTCCGCCGCTCTGCCGCCTGCACGGCATTGAGGCCCTGCGAGATTCCTCGCCCTGACACAAAAAGGCTCCTGAGTGGAGTTTTTCCGCAGCCCGTAAAGGCCAAGTAATTCTTTGCGGCAGTTTTCTGCACGACTGAACAGGCTGGCGAAAAAGTCGTCCAGTCGGTTCTCAAGAGAGGCCCGTGGCTAAAGCCACACGGGATACAGTGGACTTTTTCGGGAGGCTGAAGCCCCCCGCTCCCTCCGACGGACGAAGAGTCGAGTTTTTCACCGAGCTGTGAAGCCGTGCCCTTTCAAAGCCGGTCATCAAGCGCATTCGTCGGCGCTGCCTAGTCCATGGCCCCTGGAGTGATTGGCCGCGCCCGCGGCGTCTGCCGCACCGCAGGTGCCTCCCCAATCCGTAACCCACGCCGGAGTACCACCGATTGCCTCCCCCAACAATCGTCTTTGCACTTAATTAATGCCCTCCAATGTAAAATCAGTCCTAACTTGATGATTCAAACCTCCCCAGCGGCTGCCAGCCCAATCCCTCGCTCTGCGCGAGAAGCGGAACTGCGGGCGTCCACCGCCTCACCGCTCATCCAGGTTACAGACCTCCAGAAGTCCTACAAAACCGCCCGCGGCGAGCTCACGCTGTTTCGCGATCTGAGTCTCGATGTAGAAGCCGGCGAGATGGTGGCCATTGTCGGCCAGTCGGGCGCGGGTAAAAGCACACTTTTGCACATTCTGGGCGCGCTTGATGCCCCCTCAGCGGGAACTGTATACTGCGCCTCAACCAATGTGGCACTCCTAACCCCACGAGAGGCAGCAGCTTTTCGCAATCGGGAGATCGGCTACGTCTGGCAGTTTCATTACCTGCTGCCGGAGTTTACGGCGCTGGAAAACGTGGCTATGCCGCTGCTGGCTCGCGGCACAAGAAAACGAGACGCCTTGGCATTGGCATCGAACTGGCTCCGGGAAGTTAGTCTCGAAGATCGCAGCGACCATCGTCCCGGCGAGCTCTCCGGCGGTGAGCAGCAACGTGTGGCGCTGGCCCGTGCTCTGGTCAACAACCCTCGGCTGCTCTTGGCCGACGAACCCACAGGCGATCTGGACGAAACCACGGCCAGTCGTGTCTTCGATCTGATCGAACGGCTGCATGCAAGTCACGGCCTCACCTCCATACTGGTGACGCACAACCTTGACCTTGCCGCGCGCTGTACGAGAGCATTACGCCTAGAGGGTGGCCGGCTCGCACCATTGGCAGCCGCCCATCGGGATTCCAAACCGGAGTCCACAAGCTGAAAAAGCACCTTTTCGAGTGCTGAACGAGTCTTAACAAGTAAGCGACCTGCGAATGGATGGGTATTCATCTTCGTCAGGTTGCCAGGGCGGGATGGAAGTCTCAAGGCAGCAAGACCGCCGGGGACTCAAGGAGCGGAAAGCAAGCTCGCGACCATCCAAAAGAGCTGTTCGGGGCAGGCAGGCCATTTCCATGGGGCTTCCGGCGGCGAAGTGAAGAAGAAGGCACGCGCGGGTTGGGCTGAAGCCGGCAAATTACCGGACGGCCACTCCAGCCGATAGCCGGTTTCAAGGGAGAACATCATGTTCGAACGCTATACGGAGAAGGCACGGCGCGTGATCTTCTTCGCGCGGTATGAGGCCAGCCAGTTCGGCTCACCCTATATCGAGACCGAGCACTTGCTGCTCGGCCTTTTGCGCGAGGACAAAGCCCTAACCAACCGTTTTCTGCGCTCGCACGCATCGGTGGAGTCGATCCGCAAGCAGATTGAATCCCACACCACGATTCGCGAGAAGGTCTCCACCTCCGTCGATTTGCCGCTCTCGAACGAGTGCAAGCGCGTCCTCGCCTATGCCGCTGAAGAAGCCGAACGGCTGGGCCACAAGCACATCGGCACCGAACACCTGCTGCTTGGCCTGCTGCGCGAAGAGAAGTGCTTCGCCTCCGAGATTCTTCAGGAGCGCGGCCTCAAGCTTGCGCAGATTCGCGACGAGCTTGCGCGCGTCACCCAGGAAAAAGCTCCGCCACAACAACGTCAGCGCGAGTCCAGCCTGCTGGCCGAATTCAGCCGCGACCTGACGCAGGCCGCCATGGATGGGCAGCTCGATCCATTGGTCGGCCGTGACGGCGAACTCGAACGCGTCGTGCAAATCCTTTGCCGCCGCACCAAGAACAATCCGGTGCTCATCGGCGAACCCGGCGTGGGCAAGACTGCTATCGTCGAAGGCCTTGCCCAGCGCATCGCAGACGGCGAAGTGCCGAGCTTCCTCGCCGACAAGAAGGTTCTCGGTCTCGACCTTTCGCTCATCGTGGCCGGCACAAAGTATCGCGGCCAGTTCGAAGAGCGGCTCAAGACCATCATGAAAGAGCTGATGGAGAATCAGAACTCGATCGTCTTCATCGACGAGCTGCACACGCTGGTTGGCGCCGGCTCCGCCGAGGGCTCGCTCGACGCGGCCAACATCCTCAAGCCCGCGCTCTCACGCGGAGAAATTCAGTGCATCGGGGCAACCACGCCCGGCGAGTACCGCAAGTCGATCGAGAAAGATCGCTCCCTCGAACGCCGCTTCCAGGCCGTCAAGGTTCCTCCGCCCAATGAGGCCGATGCCATCAAGATCATCATGGGCATCAAGGACCGCTACGAGAAATTCCACGCGGTCAGTTACACGGATGCAGCGGTTGAGTTCGCCGTTTCGCATTCCAATCGCTACATCCCCGACCGCTTTCTGCCTGACAAGGCCATCGACCTCATCGACGAAGCCGGCGCGCGCGTCAAGCTTCGCCAGACCTCGCTGCCCGAGGAGATCACCGAAGTCCAGAAGCGTATCAAGTTCATTGTGCATCGCATGGATTCAGCGATTGCCAACCACGAATTCGAGAAGGCCCGCTTCTATAGCGATGAGGAGCGCAAGGAACGCGAAAACTTGCGGGCGCTGCGCGATAAGTATCACCTCGACGATTCGGCTGCCGGCATCGTTGGGCGCGAAGACATCGAAGACGTGGTCAGCCGCTGGACCGGCGTTCCTGTTACCAGCATCAAGGAAGAAGAGACTCAGAAGCTTTTGCGGGTGGAAGAGGAACTGCACAAGCGCGTCATCTCGCAAGAGAAGGCCATCAGCGCGCTGGCTCGCGCCATTCGCAGGTCGCGGGCTGGATTGAAATCGCCGCACAGGCCGATTGGGAGCTTTCTATTCCTTGGCCCAACCGGCGTGGGCAAGACGGAGATGGCTCGCACCCTGGCCAACTTCCTCTTCGGCTCCGACAAGGCCCTCATTCGCTTCGACATGTCGGAGTTCATGGAGAAGCACTCCGTCTCCAAGCTCATCGGTTCGCCTCCGGGATACGTCGGCTACGAGGAGGGCGGCCAGTTGACCGAACGCGTCAAGCGCTCGCCTTATTCCGTCGTCCTGCTCGACGAAATCGAGAAGGCGCACCCCGATGTCTTCAACATCCTGTTGCAGGTTTTTGAAGATGGCCAGTTGACCGACGGCCTCGGCAACACGGTCGACTTCAAGAACGTCATTCTGATCATGACCTCGAACATCGGCGCGCGGCACCTGATGAAAAAGCAGGGCCTCGGCTTCCAGAGCGATCGCGAAGACATCGTCAGCGACAAGGTCGAGGAGTTAGTGAAGCAAGAGGTAAAGAAGACCTTCAATCCTGAGTTTTTGAACAGGTTGGACGAGGTGATTCTCTTCCAGTCGCTGTCGGATGCGGACCTGATCCAGATCGTCGAACTTCTCGTCCAGAGTTTGAACGCCAATCTGGCGCAGAAGTCCATCACCATCTCGGTTACTGAAGAAGCCAAGAAGTGGATCCTCGACAAGACCCTCGTCGACCGCAGCTACGGCGCGCGACCCTTGCGCAGAGCCTTGCAGCGGTACGTCGAAGATCCTCTGTCAGAAGCGCTGATCGCCGGA
This sequence comes from uncultured Acidobacteriaceae bacterium, assembly GCA_963757965.1. Classification (GTDB taxonomy): domain Bacteria; phylum Acidobacteriota; class Terriglobia; order Terriglobales; family Acidobacteriaceae; genus Telmatobacter. Next base: position 257 of record CAVWTV010000029.1, on the reverse strand, counting down.
AAAATATTCGAGCGCCCGGCCTTCCTCGAGGTCTATCTCGACGCGAACCAGCTTTTCTACCGTCCGGTAAGCGCCGATGAAAATGTCAGCGACGAAAAAGCCGCCGGCGTTCTGCTCTTCAGCGCGTAATTGCCGCCGCGAAACGACGGCCCAACGAAGAAGCCCCTGCCGGTTGGCGGGGGCTTTTTTGTTGCGAGTGGTTAGTGACTAGTGGTTAGTGGTTAGCCGCCCACGGCAGCGGGTCAGCAAGTCAGCGC
>CAVWTV010000028.1:0-13321 GCA_963757965.1 uncultured Acidobacteriaceae bacterium | reverse complement strand
GTCATCTGCTGGACCAGTACGTATTGCTATCCGACCCCATCGGGAAGCTGTTGGGCGCCTATGTCCGCAAGGCCGAGGAGGGTGAACTCGGTCAGCTTTTGGTTGAGACAGTCATTCTCCACGCAGCCCGGACACAAACGGAGACTGGCAAGGCGCTCAAAGATGCCGCCCAGCACTACAAAGTGGACACCGACGCCATCGCTCAGAAAGTCAAAGCAGAGTTTGCCGCGAAAGAGAAGGCGCAAGCCGCCAAGAAGACGGCCGCGAAGGCCCAGCCAAAACCAGCGGCGAGGCCCACGGCAACCAAAAAGGCCAAAGCCGCGTAACGCTCAACTTCCAAGCCTTTCAAACGGGGTCTGCCGACGCAGGCCCCGTTCTTTTTCGCCCGTCTTCCCACCCTTTGATGTGCTGCCGCTTCGCGTCAGACTTGGTTTGGCCCACCCGACGGGCTTGAACGCCTATTACGCGGCGTCTAGTCAGGGCCGTTGAGAATCCGAAGTCTCATGCGTTAAGCAGGGACAACCCGCGAATTGACATGCAAAACGCATGACCGTTAGCATTGGGCCGATATGGATCGCTCGCAAACTAAACTCCTTAAAGAACATGGTGGCAATTCTGCGCCCTCGAAGCGAGCCCCGTTCATCTTCCTTTTCGCCCATGTGATTCTACCCGTCTTCACCGGAGCGGGAATCTATAGCCTGTGGAGATCCAAAGCTCTGCTCGTATTTACCTGGTATCGGTGGGTTGGATTGTATGGGCCAATGCTGTCGCTGAGAGCCTATCTTGGTGGCGTAAAGCATTTAATCCCAAGCCCTATCCTTTACTCGCTGCCAGACGGTCTATGGGTCTACGCATTCACTTCCCTGATGGGCTGTATTTGGTTCCGTGTCCCGCGAAGTTCTGCAAAGTTGTTTTGGACACTTCTCCCTGTGTCCATGGCAGCGGTCGCAGAAATAGGGCAGAGTTTTCGGCTCGTTCCAGGCACGTTTGACTGGGCGGACATGTTCTCGTATCTCGCGGCATGGGCACTTGCTACGGTTTCCGTGCAAATGTTCCTCGGTGGCAAGGCATGCCACTTCAGGAAATGGAGTCTGCACGTATGAAGTCCTCGCTCATAACGCACATGCTATCCATTCTTGCTTTGGGAGTTTTCTGCATTCTGGCTGCAGGGAGCATGGAAGATAGCTCACCCAATAAGTCATCTCATGTTGCGGAATCCCATGAACCCGATCCGAAGGGCATGGAGCTTTCATGCACTGAAACATATGCAGACACACATAACATCAGTAATGAGAAATATTCATGACTATTTCTTCTGGAGTCCAAATGGGTTTAGAAAGCTATTTACATTCAATGGCACATCATTGTCTAAGAGTTTTGACCTGTCTCCAGTTAACATCCATGACAATAATGACAAGTCACAATGGTATTTCTTCACAGAAGGCCAGCGCGACTCCGATATTTCTGCCCTCCATCCAACATACGCTGGCGTCGACCGCCAATATGAACTTGAAACGAGAGGCGACCGCGAGATTTATTACGACGAAAAAGCAGTGAGCGTGAAGTATCAATACGCACACGGCATAACTACACAACTTGCAGATGGCAGCCTTTTTGAAAGTGGCTATGCAATTCAATCAAACTGTCGCCAAATGACACCGCAAGATGCGCAGCAGGTTTTTGCGCAGTATAAGGCTGCAATCAACTCAATCAACTGAGTTGATTGCAGCCTAAACGACTTTCGCAACCAACATTCAACAAGGAGGACTACTGTGGCAAGCACATCTAATGGAGAAATTCCGCTGATCTTGAATGACCCTCGTATTACTGAAGAAATGAAAGGTCTTATAACGATCATTGAACAGATACAAGGGAAAATAGGCCGTAAAATATGTGGTTTACGCAAAGGTGAAAACGGAGAGTGGGTCGGCGTTTTCCGGGAAGATTAGTCCTTATTGGTGTAAGGGATGCATCACAATATGGCACAGTGCGGTTGAAGTAACATGCGGATCAGCATTCGCTACTAACATCGCCGCGAACGCTGAACGTTGCAGGCTTTGTCGATTTTGGCAAAACAATCTTTAACATAATCAACGGTGATAATTGCTGATTTTGAAAGGGTTTGCCGATTATGTCCAGCTATAAGGGTTTATCTGTGAGTCGGTTGAGCGACGGCACTATAGTTGACGTCCAGGTCGAAGAATCCAATGGCATCTCGTTGTGCCTTACTCCCGCGGTTTATAATGAACGCGGAATTCAGCCGCCAATTCAATCGTTGCCCGACAGCAATGACCCCACGAGTGCCCAAGCAACTCCAGCGAATAAAGAATAGTGTTCACTACATCCAGGGGCGTGTGGCTATGCAAAGCGAGAACTCGGGGAATTCATCCCCTAAATAGCCCCGCCTTCGACTCTACCAACATCGTCTCTTACTTTTAGCCACTCGCTGTGTCCGGCTTCCCGATGCGTGTTGCTTTCTGAATCACGATTGCTGCTGGCTCCATCTGGAACCCTGCGGTATCCCAAACCAATTCTTCCGTCCCATCATCATAGGTCTCTTTCACGACAGAAGGGCGAGTGACCGAACATTTTGGAAAGTTCTGCACACTAATCAAGAGGCTAGGATGAGAGGCAGCCAGCGCGTCTCTTAAGGAAATGACCTTTCCCCGCTCTACTTTCTGAGAAGGGTCATAATCGTCCGGCGAAGTTTCAGCCGCCGCAGGAAAGAGTGGAAAAAGGCAGAAACCAAATATATTTGGGAGTTTCGGTCCGGTATGTGCAATGAGACGAGCAATTCGATCAGCGTCACTTTCAATTGCAGGACGTGTAAACTCTCTCTTTAGCTCAATTAAACAGTATGGCTTGAATCCTGAACTATCTTCGGAGACAAACACATCAATTCTTCCTTGACCGTAAGCCGAAGGAACAGGGGTCGTGCACATGCTCCTGACAATTGCATTGCGAAATGCGCGCCCGATGAGTCTTTCGATCCTGACACGGCCGCCAGCCACTGCAGATAGGCCACGCGCTACAGCAGTAGTCATGAGGTACTCCGCTGCGATGGTCTTGTCCTCCTCCTCAATCATCGTCCACTGTTCGCACCAAGCAGTGTTAACCGCAGTCGCAGCCGCCTCAAGCAATTGTTGCTGGTCAGTATTCAATGACATTCTTGACCTCTTCCGAGTAATGGCCATGTACCCCAGGTCTCGTTTCTGAAACCTAGGCGTTCTCAAAATCGTTCCTGCGAGAATAGGACCGCGCCTCAGCTCGGCATAAATCCCCGGTGCGCACGAATCTCCAGCCGCAGTTCTTCCCGGAGCGCCTTGCTTTTCTTGAGGCGCTTGAAGAACTCTTCGAGGACGCTGACCACAATCGCGTTGACGCTGACGCCTTCCGCTTCGGCCCATTCCTTGAGCTTGAGCCGGGCTTCGGCGCCGACGTGGAGGAGCTGAGGGTTGGAAAGCTCCATGCCGGCCTTGCGGGTCTGCATGATGTCTACCTTTTCGCGCTCAACGTGGCTCAAAGCAAAAAGGACGATCCTGGCCAGATCGCCCTTTACGCGAGACTCTTCTGTGACTGCTTCGCGCAGATCAATGGGGAGGCGCAGCGTCATTCCCGGACGGTCGTCCGTCCACCGCTGCCCCTCGCGGTTCACTTTCCGCACTGCCTTCTTCGCTGCCTTCTTGCACTGCCACTGGATGCCCTTCCAAAACTGTTTCCGAGTCTCTGTCGAGACTCACTCTCTGCTCTCATCGGCGAGTAAGGACCGTTGAACAGAATATCCTTCTCAACCCTTACAAAGAACCTGTACCCCGGCCTCACGACAATCGTTGGCTGGATATTCAGGTTCCTGCGTGTCACCTCGACTCCCAGTTGGCCGACTTGCTGGCCGACCGCTTGCCCCACCTGTTGCCCGACGCTCGGCGATTGCAGCACCGAGGAGTTCGTCCCCTGGCTCAGCTCAATTCCGGCGGAGAAAAGCGACGTGAGCAGAGCGCCGGAAAGGATTCGGCCCCAGTGATTGTCCACCTGGTCTCGGAACCCCGCCGCGCCAGTACTGTCGTCCCCTTCAAAGCCGCCGAGCGAGAGGCTGCTTCCGTCAGGAAATATAACGCGCCGCCAAACCGCCTGCAACGCACTTTGCCCATACCCGACGTGGGAATTGTAAATCCCTACCAGTGTACTTCCAGCCGGTACTAGAATGTACCTGCCAGTAGCAGAATCATACACATTTTCTCGGACGAGAGCCCGGATCAGCCCCGGCAAATCGGAGTTGAGCTGCTGTTCCAGCACGGCTGGAATGAGCCAGCCAGCCTTGATTTCAAACTTGCCCAGGGCAGGTTTCCGCGCGCTGTCCAGATATTCCGATTCCTGCTTGCCGTGCTGCTGGCCGAAGCCGGCCTTTTGCTGCTGATCGTTCTGGCGCTCATATTCCGTGCGCTGCTCCTGTGGTCCCGCCCCGGCAAGCTGTGAGCTGACGGGTTGGGGAAGGCCGCCTTGCGCCGGATTGGCTCCCAGCGCGGAACGGGCATTGATGAGGGCGGCTTGAATCGCTTGCAGCGGATCGGTCTCCGCATTCTGTTTTTCCTTGTCTTCGCCGGGGAGGTTCCCCTTGACCGAGGTTGCCGCCTCCATCGCCTCGCGTTCCCGGTTGTATTCCTCCAGTCGCCGTTGCTCCGCAAACGACAACGAACCATTCGCGGCGGTCGAGACTGGAGTCTGCCGGTATTCAAGCGGTGGGATCGAGCTGGCCTGGCTTCCGGCCCCTGCGCCAGCCGACAGAGATGACCGGCCAGTCGGAGAGTCGCCGGTTGCAATGGAGGAGCGTTGTGCAGATTCCGGAACGTGGGATCTGGCCAATGTCCAGTCCGTTCCGCGCCTGGTCCGACAACATCCCCTTTTCAACCGTAGTGGCTGGCCCCGAGCCAACTTGCGCTGTCTCCGTCTGCTTTCTCGGTCTTATTGTTGCGGCTTGCGAGTCCATGCCGCATATAGGCCGCCGCCAGAACGACCAGGGCGATGAGGATGATTCCGGCCAGCGGACGGAGCTTGCGGGCCTTTGGGGTGAGGCTGCCATTGACGCCGCGCACGACCTTATCGGTCTGTGCGGCGCTTCGGATCTCTCTGACTCTCTCGCGCTTTGCTCGGCTGCCGCGCTCTCAAGATCGAGCGGCTTGGAATTCTCTCCTGTTATCGCCATACTCAGCTCCTCTTCCCGGTGCTGCCGGAGTAGGGTGTCGCCCGCGTGATGGTCACACGGGTCTGCTTCTTGCCGACGCCGACCACCAGAATGGCCTTATCGAACAGCCGATCCACGATGTAACGCGAGCCATCGACGCGGAAGTTGACCAGCTCCGACTTGCCGTTGACCTGAATCAGAAGCGTCGGCAGCTCGCGGAACCGGCCGTCGTTCGGGTAAATCAGGTAGGTGTGCTGGCCATCGTCAAATACTTGCTGGGGACGGTAGGCCGCGTCTCCGTTGAGCTTGTAGTCGAAGTAGAGGTTGTCGAGGGCGTTCTCAGCCATCGGCACCACGCCAGCCCGCTTGTCTTTCTCGCGCGCCTGCTCCGCAATGGCCTCGGCATCATGCTTTGCCGCGTCCTGCCGGGCCTGAAATGCCGCCCACTTTTGCGGCGTCTTCGCCGGGATACTGAAAGGCCAGCCGGGAGACGAAGCGTGTGGGATCGGAGATCAGCCGGAAAACGTAGGTTCGCCGGTCTGTGGAAACGATCAAGTCGGTTTCAAGCCCCGCCTCAATCGGCTTCACGATCAGCAGCGGCGTTTCATCGAGGCCGGAGCCGGAGAGAACGGGCGTGATCTCCCAGCGGCGGGAATCGCCGATCTGGGGTTGGCTTTCGAGGTGCTCGCCGGCCTGCAATTCGATGGCGCAGACGCGCAGCGGAGCGCAGACCATGACCGGCATTCCCTGGCCGAAGATGTAGACCACCCGGCCGTCAGCGCCGGGCGTTGGCGTTGCGACTCCGGTCTCCCATTGATGGGAAACCTCCGCCGCGCTGACCGCGGCGGCGTTCAATTCCGCGTGGGGAGGCTTCCAGTTCAGCGGAACCTCCGAACCTTTGTCCGCCGCAGCGCCAGCAGGTGAAGGCTGAGCCACGGGAGACCGCGGCTTGTGATCGGCGGAACCTTCAGCGGAGGAATCGGAGTCAGCGGGCTTGGCTTCGGCGCCGGCTGATTCGCCTGTGCCTCCAGAGCCGCCTCCGCGCCTTTGAAGTTGTAGGTAGACAGCTCTTGCTTTTGCTGTGGTGTGAGTGCCGGAGCGGTTGGGCGCTGGCCGTCACGCCCGCCGCCGCACTCGCTATTTGGGCTGCCATCATCATTGCCGCGAGCCACTTCATTTGTTGTTGCCTCCATTCACTGTTTGGGCATTTCCGGTTTGAGCGTCGCCGCCCGTCGTGACCACTTCGCCCCAGGTCAGATTCGTGACGTAGAGGCCGAGCGGGTTGACCAATGCCTGTTTTGCGTCCGTGACCTCTTGCGTCACCACCGAGACGAAGGCCCGATAGCGATGTGTAGCGACAAGTCCGCCGCCCAGGTCGCGGGTCACTTCCGTCCAGGCCACTTCGTAGGTTTTGGAAGATTGCTGGACGATGGATTCGACCGAGGCATCAACGGTCTGCTTTCGTCAGCAGGTCGAAGGGCGAGCTTTTCGAGTAGAACTCAGTGATAGTGGCCGACGCCGGTGAGTTTTTCCCGGTCTGCGCATAGACCTCATCGACCAGGCGCCGTTGGGCCACCGCGTCCGTGACGACCGTCCGCAGGTCAGTGATCCATCGGGCAACCACCGCTTCCTGCAAGCGCACATCCTTGACCGCAACCTGTTTAGCCGGGATGACCGGAACCGCCCGCCCCACGTCGTCAAGCGCGACGACATAAGGCACGGTATTCGAGCGATAGCCGATGGCGACCATGCCGGTTACGCAGAAGAACGTCGTTCCCATCGCGATGAACGCGGCGAGACGCCAGTTGTTCTTGCTCTTGATCTGGTCGCCGAACCGCTCATCCCACTCCTGACGGGCGCGAACATAAGGTGTTTGGGGTATAGCTGTTTCTGGCACTGGTTATTCCTCCCTCTCGATTCGCAGTTGTGCCGATGGCGCGTGACCGCTGCCATCGTGCGGGACGTTGACGTTGGTTGCGTGCCGCGCCAAGGACTGAAGATTATTGGCAGACGACGGTGGCGCTGGAGGCGCAGAAGGAGTCTCAGATGGCGCGCTCGCTGGAGACGGCGGAGGCGGAGCCGGAGGAGAACTGGGAGAACCAGCCGCTTCCGCTGCCGGAACCGGCGGCGCTGGCGCGCTGGCGGTTTCCGCTGCCGCTTCACCCACTCCACCAACAGCGGAGGCAGCGCCCGAGGCGGCCTCCGCGCCATCGCCTCCCATCGCACCTGCCGTTTCAGTTGCCGCCAACGCGCCGCCGGCAACGGCCCCGGCTCCTCCGGTTGCCGCGACCACGGCAACCGTGGCCGCGCCGAGCGCAGCCGCTTTGCCAATCTCCGCGCCCATGCCAACCAGGTCCGCCGCGCCGGAGCCAAGCGTCCCCGAGGCAATCGACGCCGCCATCTTCGGGATCATCCAGGACGCGAAGGCAAACAGCAGCATCGACATCAAGGTTGGGAAGATTTGAGTGATGGGCTGATCGGCGGTATAGCCGTTCATCGTCGCGATCCAGTTGTTCGAGATCGTCTTGAAAACGCCCAGCATGAGGTAAATCAGCATCAGGCGAACGCCGGTACTGACCGCTAGAGAAATGTACCTTTCAAAATAAGGCGAAGTCCACCGGCTCCCACCGAAGCCAAGGAAGATGTAGCCCGCCGACATCACGATAATCGCTTCGAGCTTGGTGACCACGTAGTGAAGCGTGATGATGATGTAGGAGGCAAGCACGATGCAGGCAGCCAGGATCGTCGTGATGGCCCCGCCCGGCTCCGTCAGGAGGCTTGTAGATGAGACCTTGGTGAAAAGGTCCGAGACAATCTGAAGCCCCTGGGTCATGATGTCCGATGGATTCTGCGCCACGGAAACGCCCGCCGCAGTTGCGCCGAGCTGGGCGAAGCTATTGACGATGGCCGGTATCCAGATCTGGCCATTGATGAGGACGGCGTAGAAGAAGGAGATGACCAGCAGCTTCTTAATCAGGCTGAGGAACAGGCCGTTGAAGTCGTGTTCCCGGAGAAGTTGCGGCGCTCCCCAGGCGAAGTCCAGTAGGGCAAGAACGTAGAACAGGAAGGAGGCTTCCTGCATGATGGCGGGAATCCACGCATTCGCCGCCTGCTCGATCTGCTGAAATGTTCCGCCCACATCGACAGGAGCCTGAGCATGGGCTGTGGTGGCCGAGGCAAACGCCACGGCCACCACATAGAGAAGTTTTCGTCTTTGAGCCATTCGTTACCTCAAAACGCCACACCATCGGACTTCAGTGTCGGTTTTCCGAAGAAGTTGGCGCTTGCATTGCCCGCGCACACCTTCCCCTCGTCCGTGGTTGCCCAGTCTGCCGGAGCACTTGCCTGTCTTTGCTTGCAGAGTGGAGTGAGTTGCTTGCGGAGATCCTCGTGTTTGGCAAGAAACGCCGAAATGCTGCCGGGAGTGGCATGGTCGACATCGCCACCCCCGGCATTGTGAAAAGCCGTCACGATCGGACTCGGCTCAACGTGCCTGCATCCTGCCAAGATCGTCAGGCCGGCACCGACCACAAAAGCGCAGAACGTCTTCATCGCATTCTCCTAGAATGAAACGCCGTCGCTCGTCACCTGAGTCTGGCCGAAGAACAAGTCGGAGTTTGCCTGCCTTGTTGCTTCCGCCTGAACGAGCGCTCCTTGATAAGACGCTTTGCTCTGCATATCCGCCATCATCAGTTGCCGCAATTTCATCAATTGCTCAGCCTGATTCTCCGCAATCTGGTTCCCCACTTCGATAGCCTGCATTCTGCCGACCGCCGATTCGCTCTGACCTTGCAGCGTTTGCAGCAATGCTTCGTCGCTGTTGAATTGCGAGTTTTGTAGCCCGGCGGCATTCAGGGCGCCGAGCGTGCTATCGAGACTGGTTTGACTCCAGGTCTGATACGACTGCCCGTAGTTGGTGGACGAAGAGTAGCCGGGGAACCGGAGACGGAATGTTCCGTCCAGATTGCTCATCGTGTAGGAGAGCGATTGGCCCGTCTTCACGATCTGATTCAGATTGGTAATATCCGACGCCACGGTCCCGAAGAGCTGATTGGTGATGGTGACACCGTGCTTTGCCATGTCCGCGATCTGGGTAAGCTGGTTTTCAACCATCAATCACCTGCTTTTCGAGCGAACCAATCAATTGCAGGTAGTTGAGAATCTGCGTGTATTCGGTTGCGAAGACGCCCGGCACTCCCGCATAAGCCGGGACCGGGTTGACGGTTTCAGTCGCCATCACGGCGACCAGGACGATTGCGGTTGCGCTCTTAGCGAGCCATTTGGGTTGCATGATTCACTCCTCCTTCGTAGTAGTCGATCCATCCTTTCTCAACTTTCCTTTCCTTCATCCACTCGGAAATCCAGCCCTCGCCGAATTCCGCGGCCAGGGCGTCGATTCGTGCCCGATCCTTTTGGCCGGAGACGCCGAGGAAGGCGAGCGCCACCGGCCCAAGCCGGAAACGAGATCATGCGCCGTCCAAGCCGCTGGACGATGTAGTAATCGCGCTTCGGTGTCGCACGTCTGAAGCAGCTCAATCTCCCGGCTGTTGAGACCGGCGTACTCGTAGAACTGGCGCATTCCTTCGTTTCCGGCCTCCGAGTTCGGCAGGTAAATCTTCGTCGCAGTGCTTTGCAGAATCGCCGATGCAATCGGCGATTCCTTCACGTCCGCCATGCTCTGCGTTGCAAGCAGAACCACTGCGTTCTTCTTCCGCAGCGTCTTGAGCCAGTCCTGAATCTTGTCGCGCCAGGCCGGATGCTTCAGGAAGAGCCAGGCTTCATCAATGGGAACCAGCGTCGGACTGCCATCGAGCGCCCGCTCCATGCGCCGGAACAGATAGAGCAGAACGGCCATGACCGTCGCTTCGCCGTAGGAGCCGCTTAGCAGCGTCTCCATCTCGCAGACAACGAATCGCGCCGTCGTCAGGCCGTCGTTGCGCGAGTCGAGCAATCCGCCCAATGCGCCATCGATGACGTAAGGCTGCAAGCCGGCCTTGAGCTTTTCATCCTGAAGGTTGGCCTCAAGTTCGGTGAGCGTCCGCCGTTCGCGCGGGGCGCTGGCGAGCTGCTGCAGGGCGCGATGGATGGTGTTCCGTTCCCCCGGCCCAATCTCGACCTTCTGCATTCGCAGTACGGTCTCCACCCATTCCTGCCCCCAGCCGAACTCCGCTTCGTCGTCAATATCCCGAAGCGGCTGGAAGGACAGCCCGCCTTCGCCAATGTCATAGAAGCGCCCGCCAGCGGCCTTGCACAGGCCGTACAGGGAATGCCCCTTGTCGAAGGCGAAGACCTGGGCATTGGGATAACGGAACCACTGCGCAACGAACAGAGCCAGACTTACGGACTTGCCCGCGCCTGTTGGACCGATCAGAAGCGTGTGCCCAACGTCGTAGTCGTGCAGGTTCAGGCGATACGGCACGCCGCCCTGCGTGGCCGCGTAGAGCAGCGGCGGCGAATTCGGCGGCATCAGCGAGGAGGGATTCTTCTTCTCGCCCGCCCACACCGCCGAGATCGGCATCAGGTCTACATAGTTGCGCGTATGCGCGATGACGCGGCGCACTTGCGCCACGCCGTTCCCCGGCAATGTGCCGAAGAACGCATCGACGGCATTGATGTCTTCGACCCGCACACCGAATCCGCGATTGATGAGTACCTTGCGGAACTCGCCGATGATGTTCTCCAGGAACTTCCGGTCCTTGTGTTGCAGGACGATGGAAGAGGACAGGTAGCAGAAATGCACGTCTCCCGAAGTTGCCTCGGCCAGCGCGCCATCTGTGTCAGAGACCATCGTCATGGCGAACTGATTCAATTGACCGCCGCCGCTTGACTTGAAGACCTGGTCCTTCAATCCGCGCTGCTGAAACTTCCACTTCTGCCCGATTTTAGCGATGATTCCCTGTGCCTCCGACGGGTCCATCAAGATCGCGCGCGTGTTCCAGCGATACTCGCAAGGCACGGTGTCCAGCACCGAAAGAGCGCCGGGATACGTCGAGCGTGGGAAGGCATCGACAGACAACGTGCGAAGGTGACGGTCTCCCATCATTGGTTCGGTCCCGCCGCGGAGATCCTCCATCGAGAGCAGATCGTTTAAGAAAACCGGAATCTCCGGCTGCATGACCGGGCCTTTCACGCCGGTCAGGCAGCGGCGGAGGTAGGCGAGCAATTCATCGTCCACGCGCTCGTATCCATCGCCCAGTTTCGTAACGGCAGCCTTCAGTCGCGACACGGGAAACTGTGCCGCGAAGACATCCTCGAATTGGCGAATCTTCGCTTTGAAGAACCGCAACGCCTCTGCGCCCGCGTTGGCCCCTTCACTATGAGTCGAGTCCGAACCCGACATCATGAAGCCTGTGAGCTTCTCCGATGCGACCAGCGGCGGCATATACGTCAGAGCCAGAAAGTATTCGTTCTCAAAATGACTGCCCTCAAGGGCGAACTGCTCCCGCCGCTCCCGATCAATCAGCGCGGTGACAGCATCCGGAAACGCGCCTTCCGGGGAATAGCCACTTGAGAACGAGCGGAATGAATCGACCTGAATCATCCAGCCGCTTCCAAGCCGCAGAATCCGGTTCATCCGCCGCGCTATCGCCGCCATCTCCGCATGAGTGGCGGACTGAAGATCAGGCCCCCGGTACTGCCACGCCGCAAGCAGCGATCCGTCCCGCTGCAACACAATTCCGTCATCGACCAGCCCAAACCACAGGAGCAAGTCCGCCAATCCAGTCGGCTGTTTCCGCGTCTCTCCAAACACTCTCTACCTCCATCCCCGCTTCGGCGTCTTGCCAAAGCCGGTGACCCCGCTTTTCGCGGGGTAGAAATCCTTGTATTGCAGGTGACGGCTGTAGACCTTCCGCATCATCGGATCGGCCTTGCCGATCCTCGCCAGGACAATGACAATCGTCCAGAAGCCAACAATCGCCAGGAGAAACGAGACGAAGGTCATGACGCTCACGGCCATCATGGCCGCGCCAAGCCCGGCCATGATGACCATCTCCCGGTCACCGCCCAGGAGTTGCTGCGGCCTGCTCAACGAAGTCCGCATGATGGTTTGTTCCGGTTCGTTCATCGGTCTCTCCAAGAACAAAGGCTCGAATAGACGGGGATGGTCGAGCTTGCTCCCATCCCCGTTTCAGGGATTCGATGTTGTCACCCTCTCGCGACGAGCACGAGAGCAGACTGTGTGATTGTGTGGACCGGCTGTGAGAATGAGATCTCCGCAGCCTGCCCAATGAACGACGACATCACCTGTGCGGCGAAGACGACGCAGCATACGGCAATGCCGACGTGCAGCAGCCGCTTCATCGTCTCGCCCATCTCGCCGCCGGCAAAGGCCAGCGTCGCTCCGAGCGCCACGATTGCGACAACGGAAATGGCATAGGCGACCGGCCCGGTCAACGATGTAACCAGTGTCGTCAACGGGCCTTCCCATGGCAGGTTGGTTCCGGTTTCGGCTGCAAATGCACAGCACGAACCCGCCGCTAACGCGCAGCCAAGCATGAGGACCATCTGAGCCGTCCGCTGCCGCGCCAGAAGAAAACTACGCATTTGATTCATCGATCCCTCCGAGTGCCCTCCGGCACGGTTAAGCGAAAGGCAACTTTCTCTTGCAGCCTTCCACGGTTGAAACCAAGCTCTGCCAACACCGCGCAGAGCCACGACAATCAAACCTGCGTCATGAGGTAGCGCCCACCCTCATACCCGGTGACAACAGCCACCTCTTGAACCTTCCGGCCCGCAACGGGATCGTTGACTACCGAAATCACGAGATCGACGGCGCTTCCGATCATGCGCTGTTGCGGGGCGTCCGTCGCCTCCCGAACCAAAGCCTCCAGCCGGTCAAGCGCCTCCGTTGCGCTATTTGCGTGGAGCGTCGAGACACCGCCCGGATGCCCGGTATTCCAACTCTTGAGCAACGGCAGAGCGGCGGCTCCATCTCTGACCTCTCCGACCACGATCCGGTCCGGCTTCAGTCGCAGCGCCACCTTCAGGCACTTCAACTGGTCGAACTCTGTTGTCGCCAACATGCTCAGGCTGTTTGCCGAGTCGAGAAGAAGTTCCTGCGTATCTTCGATCACCAGCACGCGGTCACCGGGCGTCAGCGCGCCGATCTCTTCGAGAATGGCGTTGGCAATCGTCGTCTTG
>CAVWTV010000027.1:0-79153 GCA_963757965.1 uncultured Acidobacteriaceae bacterium | reverse complement strand
GATCTTTACTATATCCACGACCGCAAAATGAACCTGCTGAACCAGTCGGTTCAGGACCTCATACGTGTGCAGGACCTCGTCAATCGGCTCCCTCACGAAAATCTCGGCGGTGATCTCGTCGATACCACTAAGCCGAATTGGGAGAAATCCCGACTCACGCGCGAGAACATAGAAAAGCAACTTGAAACAAGACGAGCCAGCGGCGCAATATCACAGGCGAATTTCGACGCTATCACTCAGGCCCTTGCAATTCCAAACAACAAACCCGGAGCAGATATCGCCATTGCTTACAGAAACCGGCTAATGCACCACATGCGACCGTCGGTGGATTATTCGATGTTCTTCTCTTCTTGGAGTCGCGCGCGGGAGAAGAAGTCAAGGACGCACATGGCAAAGTCATTGGAAGACAACACCGACTACTCACCCGGCCCCCTGACCTGCCCCCTTTTTCTCAACCATTCATAACTGGAGTTTCTCATTGGTTTGGATGGTTGTGGTTGCCGAAGGGAGCCGGGCCATGGCCCGGCTCCCTTCGAGGGCTAGCTTGAACTCCTGGGGCGTGCGGTAGGCGAGCGAGCTGTGGGGCCGCTCGCAGTTGTACTCCTGACGCCACGTTGCCAGAGTACACCGGACATCGTTCAGCGTTCGAAACCAGGTTGCGTTCAGGCACTCGTCGCGCAGTCTGCCGTGGAAGCTTTCGACATGGCCGTTCTGCATCGGCCGGCCTGGCTGGATGTGCACCAGTCCAACTTTCCAGTCCTCGGCCCAACCCAGCATCCGGCGCGAGGTGAACTCCGGGCCGTTGTCCGAGCGAAGGTTTTCCGGGCGGCCACGCTCGTCGATCAGCCGCTCCAGCACGCGCGTCACACGGCCCGAGCCGAGGCTGGTGTCGGCCTCAAGCGCCAGGCACTCGCGTGTGTAGGCATCCACCACGCTCAGGATGCGCACCATCCGCCCCGTCGCCAGCCCATCGACGATGAAGTCCATCGCCCACTCCTGATTGGCACCCGTCAGCCGAGGCTCGGCAGCACGCTCGCGCAGCAGATGCTTGCGCCTCTTGCGTCGCACCATCAGGCGCTCCTCAACGTACAGCCGGTACACACGCTTCACGTTCACCTCGTAGCCACGGCGGCTCGCCGAGGCGTTAAGCCGAGATGTTTCGCACGAGAGTGCGCATAAAGCGGAGAAGGCGGTTTCTCCTGTCCAGCAAGATCTCGCACAAGCGCTGCAACCTGCGCGCACCCCTGGAATCGAAGTTGGCGTAGGCCTCTAGGTTTCTACGTGTGGAGCAGGCACTCCAGCTCGCTATTCCAGCGCGCTCAGCCCGTTATTGCCGCCTAGGCGCAGACCACGGCTATCTCTTGCGGCGAGCGTCTCCGCAGGTCCACAGGACACGTTCAACCCTTCCCACGGCCACGCAGAATGTTCATATAGGTTTTCGTTGAGCCTTTGTTTTCCCAAGCCCCTTTGATAAAGTCGCGTAGGTTGGGCATGTCCTTCTCGACTGTTGTCGGCCATAAGTTGGGGCTATACTCGAACACGCGGAGCATGTTGTCAATGTCGAACAGAGGCCCAGTTCCTTCAGCTTTCATCAAAACCACCGGCTTATCTTGGGCCATCCGTACGCCGAGTTCGAACATGACGTTATGATTGTGCTCGGTAAGGTCGGCGATAACGAGATCGGCTTCGAGAAGATCGGTGATGATCGTCGATTGAATAACGTCGCTGCCTTGGCGATTAGCAGTTTTTACCTTGAAGTCTTTCGCTGCCGGCGTGATGATGCTTCGGAGAACCTCGGCAAAGAATCCCTTGGGGTGTTTTCGGGTCGCGCTCGACAAACGGCAGAATGACGAAGGCGGTCAGGCTTGAATTGCTGGTGCCCTCTGACAGGGTTACAGTATCTGGACCTTCCGCTGAGGTATCGGATTCGTCCTGCTTTTCCCCTGTTGTCACGGGCTCTCCCGAGACGATCCCGAGGTACTGGCAATTCTCACGAAAGATCTTTGCAAATTCCTCATGTGTCTCCGTATCCAGATCGAACTCTTTCGTGAGGGTATTGCCCAGGTACCTCATCTCGGGCAGATTGCTTCCCTTGTAGTAATCCAGCACCTTCTTGAAAATCTCGATTCCGAGAAATGCCTGCTTCTTCAACGCCAGCTCCACACCTGCGTCTGGTGCGTAAACAATGTTCCGGCCAAGTTCCTCGAGAGCTATTCTCGGTGCGGCGCTGGTACCGCTCGTCAGGCCATAATCCCGGGAAGCGGCCGTCAGATAAAACCAAGCATTGCCGCCGGGGGCATTAACCGCCTTACGCACTTCATCCGGTTCCCAAGGGTTTCCACCGTTATGTTCCTTGAGTGCGAGAGGAATCTGAAGAGCCTTTTCCAAGGTGGTTCTCGGAAATGGCCATTTGATTCGTTTGGGAGGCTTGCCACTACCGGCGGCTTTCTTTTTGGTTGCCATGCTTGTCCCTCTTTCTGATAGAGCGCTACACTTCTCTTCTTACCGTGCGTTACGCGAGAGGACATTACGCGACGATGAAGGGCAATTCACTAAAAAACCAGAAAACTTACACAGTCTCTTTCACATCTCATTCATGTAGACGTACTAAGTGCTTTATTATCAGTGCGAAATTGGCAGACGCAGCGGACTTAAAATCCGCAGGCCGCAAGGCCGTGGGGGTTCAAGTCCCCCTCCGGGCACCAATAAAATCAATAGTTTAGAGAGAGTTACCCTTTCCAGGAAAACATCGATAATAGTGCTAATGTCACTCCTAGCGCCGCTTTGTTCCAAAGCTGCTAGTGTACTGAGTCTGAAGTTCGTTCAATAAATGCCGCATACACGAAACCCCAAGAGAGGCGGTCATCCTGAGCGAAGCGTTCTACAGCGGAGTCGAAGGACCTGCATTTCCATCGCGTACTTCTGTAACGAACTTCTGACTCACCACACTAGGCCGTATCGACATATAGTTGCAGGCAAATCCACGTGCAGGCGAGAGCGACGAGGGCTTTAAGGCGGTGGCCCCGGTTGTTCGTACAGTTTTCTGCGATTTTCAAGTGGAAGTCCTGTGGCTGTTGAAAGGTCGACCTTTGGAAATCGTCAGAACTTAAGATCGCGCCAGGGTGCTCCATAAACGACTTTGTCTGGTCGAATGAACATCTCGTATCGCCCATCTCCCCTTCTTCTTGGTGGAAACGGACTTCTTCAACTGCGGCCAGGTGAGGGCCACGCTGTGGTAATTTTGCTGTTATGCGGCGCAATCTCATAATTCGAGCCGGTTGCGTATTGTCGTGCGCCTTGGCCATCGTCCCAGCCCTTGGCGCCCAACAGCAGCAAGTGGTGGCCCACGTTCTGGAAGTGGCGGGAGATTGGCGCCTGCAAGGGGCAACGGGGCCGATAAGTGCGGGGCAGGGATTGTCAGCCGGCGCCAGGGTCACGGCCGAATCGAACCGGACGGGCGATGCGATCACGATTGTGCGGGACGAGGACATGTCGCGCATTTGTGTTCCTTGCGACAGTTCCACGGCGAACCCATGCCGCAACCCGATCGTTGTGGCGGATGCCTCCGCCGCGACGCCCCCAACCCAACACCCTATCGAGAACATCGTGGCGTCCGCAATCTCGATCCTGTTAAGCAAGCCGCCGGAGATTGAGAACCATTTTGCGGTCACGCTTTCCCGAGGCGCGCAGGACGTGCAGCAGCTTGAAGGGGTAATTGCGCTTGATCCTGCCGTGGGGATCGTGTTGCCTCCCGCACCGGCGAACATGCCGGCCGGGCAGTACTCCATTTCGATTTGGCCGCCGGGAAAGAAATCCGCTGCGACGGAGCAGACTGCGGTGTTGACGTCCGAGGGATTGTGGAAGCCGATTCCCTTTCCGGCCGCCGGACTGTTCAAAGCTTCGATTACCAACACCAGAGGCGAGCAGATCGCCGAATGGATGCTGCTGGTGGTCCCGCAAACGCGCTATCTGGCCCTGCGAGAGAGCTTTGACGCGATGCGCAGCCGTACCGCTGCCTGGACGGGACCCGGCGCACGAAACGACGAACATCTTTTCCTGCGGGCATTTCTGCTCTTCGAGACACCGCGATGATGACCACGGATGAAATCCTCGACAACGAGATTGCCAGGCTGCAAGGCTTTATTGAGAAGTCGAAGATTTCGTTCTTGAGCCGCCTGTCGCACTCAAAGCTTGCGTTGGCCGTCATTGCCATGATGGTCCTTCTGTTCCAACTGCGAAACATGCCGGAAACTCTGGCGAACAGCTCTTTGGATGCTGCCATCGAAATAGAGCGTGCGGTGCCGGCGCGATCCGTGCGCCTGGTAACGATCGACGATCAGGACTATAAGGCAATGTTCCACTCGCGCAGTCCGTTGGACCCCGATGTGCTCGCGAATATATTAGGCTCGATAGCAAAGGGACATCCGCGCGCCATCGTGGTGGACATCGACACTTCGGACCCCACGTTCCGCAATATGGAGACGCCGCAAATTCCGATCGTGTGGAATGTCTCCGGCGACCAGGACTCAGAGGGAAATTTCACTTTGGATGCGCCGCTTGGCGGCCGCCAGTTGCCGCCGGGCTCTGTGGCTGCGCTCGCGGCTGCCCCGCAGGACGACCGCGGAATCGTACGGGGATATCAGCCTCAGTATCCGCTGAAGCCTGGCGGATTGGTCGACTCACCAGGGTACGCGGCAGCCCAGGTGGTTGCGGGCCGCGTGCCTGGCGCGCCGTCGACGCAAGGTGGCGAGACGCACTTTCTCGACTATCGGTATCGGTTCGTCCCAATCAAGGCCGGAGACCTGGTGCAGGACGCGAAGTCCGCCGCATGGGAGAAGCTGGCGCTCTTTACCGGACAAGTCGTGGTCGTCGGGGGAACTTACCGGCTTGGGCGTGACCAGTATTCGACGCCGAAGGGCTTGATGAACGGGTGCGAAGTTGTGGCGCAGGCTGCTTCGGCGGAAATTGACGGCACGTACATCGGCGCGGTGAGCAGGTGGATGACCGGGCTTTTGTTGGTCGTGGGCGGACTGGCGACGCTGGCGGTGTATCACTGGCTGAAATTCCGGACAGCATTCTTTGTTTCGCTTGCGATGGTGCCGGCGTTGTCCTTGGCTTCAAACTGGATCCTGTTCCATCGCTTCTCGGCGTGGGGCGCGATGGTTCCGCTGGTGATTGCGGTGATCGTAGCCGAGCTGTACTCAAAGGCTACATTCTATCTGGCGTTCTATCAGCGCGTGTCGTTGCTTAGATCGAACGCACCGGCTCCACGCAGTGTGCCATCGACCCCAAAACCCCAAAAATGAGGGTGGGTTGCTGGATAGAATCGATTCTGCCACTCAGTAGAACTTTATCCTGCCACCCGGTAGAACTTTATGCTGCCACCTGATAGACAGGAATCCTGCCATGGGCTGTCTGAGAGAATGAGCAGCATCATCCTCGCCGAAGGCGTGCGGGGATGTTTATCAAGCAGTAACTGACGGCTAGCGGTCATACATCCGCGATGGCGCGTTGTCCGTGTAGGATGTTCGATATGCGCCTTCAATGCTCTGTAAACGACGGAGTTCCAGTACGAGCTTCACTCCAATCTCAAGGATGGCTCAGCGTTCATTTGAACCTCTCATCCGACGATACTGACGACGCGTCCGGTCACCTGTCGGTGGACGCGATAGATAGCTCTGATGAGCCAAACACAACACATTCGACTTGGGACCTGGGAGCTTTATCCATCGGAGATACGGCCAGAATTAGCATTCTGGTAGATGGTGAGGCTGATCCGCCAACCAAAGTCACGCGAACATCGGAGTCGCCAAACAACCTATTCGCAAACGCTGATTCTGCAAGAGAGCTTTTATCAGCGATCAGCGTCTGCGACAAGGAACTGGTTCGTGTGATTGAGAGAAGTCGTTCAACTGAGCCGAAGGACGAGTTTCAGAGAATTGCCAGAGCAATAGGCAGCATTATCGTTGACATGGATCGCAGTTTGATGCAGCCAACCCTACGGAAGCATCCGGAATTGGTAGCGGAAGCAAAAGAGCTGAAGTTGATCTGACTTTCGTCCTAGTGTACTGAGTCTGAAGTTCGTTCAATAAATGCCGCATACACGAAACCCCAAGAGAGGCGGTCATCCTGAGCGAAGCGTTCTACAGCGGAGTCGAAGGACCTGCATTTCCATCGCGTACTTCTGTAACGAACTTCTGACTCACCACACTAGTTGGTTTCCGTATTGTCGCCCATCCGTCAGTTACTCCTGAGCAAACAGTATTGCGGCTGAAGAACCCCTCCGAATTGGGTGGAAGAATAGCATCCTTCCGGAGCGGCCCCAGGTGGCAGCATGAAGTTCTACCAGGTGGCAGCATAACGCTCTACCCAGCAGGTGGGTGCCCAACTGCAAAAGACCTAACTGCTATCGGACACCGGTGTCGACGAAGGCCGCCCAGTAGTAGGGTTCCGGAAACTTGCGTCGGACTTGAAGCTCGGCGTGCCGGAGAGCAAGAGGCGTGGACTCCCCTGCGCGAAGATGAGCATGGAGCGATTCCATGAGGAGCGCGGTCGATTCGTCGCTCACTTTCCACAAGCTGCTTACGACATTTTCGGCGCCGGCCTGGAGAAACGTGCGCGTGAGGCCGGCGATCTCATCTCCACCAGTCACCTGGCCGCGATCGGTTTCGCATGCGCTGAGGATGACGAGCCGCGATTTGACATTCAGATCCGTTAGTTCATAAAGAGAGAGCCGAGAGGGCTTCCCGGGCGCCGGTGCGGTAATCAAGGCGCTGAAAAGCGGTGCCTGCTCATCGAAGAGTCCATGCGTGGCGAAGTGAACCTCCTTGTGGTCCAACAGCGCCTGGACGGCCGCATCGTGGGTGAACGCAGATCCGGTCAAGCGGGTGGCTCGTGGGTACAGCTTCTGGATTCCGGCGGTCTCGTCGAGCGTTCCAGGCAGCGCGGGCAGGCCTTCCACCGATAGATCGCCGATTGCGCCGAGGAACAGATCCGGCGAGGCGACCGGAGGACCGAAATGAAGAAATTGCAGGGTCGAAGCGGAGGGAAGATAGGAGACCGCATAGCGGTCGATCACAAGAGTGCGCAACGACGGGTCGACCGATTGGGGAGATGGTGCATCGCTGACGAGACCGCGAGCGCCGGAACTGCGATCCGGGAGCGGAAGTGCCTGGAACGGAACCTGGGAGAGCGACTGGGTGGGAACAATAATGAGCCAATCGATCTCCGCCGGGAGAGCGCGAACGACAGGTGCGAGAAGCACTTCGGAGACAGAGGCGAGCAGTGCGTCGAGAGCGTCTTCGGATGGATGAGCGGTGGATAGAAGTTTGCTGAGCTTGTCGAGCTGGGCCGGGAGAGCAGCCGTGTCTGCCGGCCAATGCAGCTCTTTGACAGCGGTGTGGGTCACGACGAATGCGGCCAACTCGTGGTCGAGGATTGCGTACTCGATCAATGCCGCGCCCGGGGGCAGTTGAGCTTGAGTTGTTGCCAGGCTGATGGGGTGCAAGGCGAGAGGCTGGGTGGCGCGCGAGTTGACAAGCGTCTGTTGCCGGCGAACGAGAATCAGGTTGTTTTCCAGCGAAGCGAGGTTCGCGCGCATAACATCCGGCAGAGGCCCGGAGTCGCGGCTGGTGTCGCCGCCTCCCTGAGATAGGGTGAGGCGTGCCGAGACGATCTGCTGTTCAAGCCGGTCGAGTTCGGGAGTGGAGCGCTGAACGGCGGGTGCTTTGGTGGAGGGAGACGGAGCTGTGAAGCGACGGCCATGGAGTGTCTCAAGGAAGCTGCGCGCCTTGTTGCGCTCGAGAAACTCCCATGCGCGATCGCGATCGTCAGCGGCGGTGAGCACCTCGATCTGACGGCGGTAGAGCTCTTGCACCGAGGCGCTGTCGACGAACGATTGCCGCGCCTCTTTTTCAGAAAGGCTGGCGCGTATGTGGTCAAGCGCTTCGATGGCGGCCGAGTAGGACTGGATGGCGGCGGCGCGATCGCTGGCGTTCTGTTCGAGAATGCCTTGCAGAAACTGTATCCGCCAATTTGCGTCGGCGAGGCCGATGGAAGTCGAAGCGGCGCGCGCGAGCGCCAGTTGCTCACGAGCCATCGCAGCAGGTGATTCCGCAGGTGTACCTGGCGCAGCAGCACCGCCATTTGCATCTGAATGCGCGATTGTGGTGAGGTATTGCACGAACTGGAGACGTGCATCGACCTCAGCGGTCAGATCTCTCGGCTCTCCCATTGTTGCGCTGAGGTCGCCCTGCGCAAGCCGTGCAGCTTTCAGGCTGGCGTCCGGATGAAATGAGGAGATAGCCTCAAGGTAGAGGTGAATGACCTCGTTGGATTGCTTGCCGGCAATCGCTTCAAGGTGGGCCAACTCCAGCAGAACCTCGGAGCGGGTGTATTTCCCCAGGAAACCGGCGGGCGGGTCGAGCGCCTTGTTGAGGATGTCGCGTGCGCCCTGGAGGTTCCCGTCCCGTTCATCCACTGCCGCCACGCCGAGCTGTGCTTCGCCATAAAGGCTGCCGAGTTGCTTCTGCATCTGCGCGGAGGTGATGCCCTCGATACCAGCGATCACCTCTGTGTACGCGGCGCGGGCAGGACGAAGATCGCCACGGCCAAGGTATGCGGCGCCGAGTGAGTTGAGAAGGCGGAATCGGTATTCGGCTGATACCTTTCCGGCCAGGGATGTATGAATGATGTTCGCTGCCTCTTCGAGCGCGGCGACTTGTTGAGCGGTTTCGTGCAGGTAGGCGAAGTCGACGGCGGTCGATTGCAGGGCCGAGACCTGTCCTGAGAGGTCATTGGCGGCGCGGGCTCGTTCGAGTTGAGCGGAGTCGTCGTGGAGAACGAGGTCGAATTGTCCGGCAAGGCGGCGGCGATGATTTAAGACCTGGTGAGCGAAGCCGGATATTGGATAGAGAAGCCCCGGAAAGTCCTTGTCCAGGTGTTCGCAGAGGGCGAGCGCCTGATCGTAGGGCATGGTCTGCATCGCATTCATGCCAAGCGTCAGAAGCGAATCGGAAATCTTGATGGCGACGAGTATTGAGTCGGATGTTCCTTTACTTGCATCCACAGCCTCGTGGATGCGGGAGATTGCGTCGTCGTAACGGCGATCGTCGATTGCGACCTCGGCCGCGGCGAGCAATGCGTCGGTGCGGAACGCCGCCGGTGTGGAATCGTTGGCGGCATGGAGAAAGGTCTCGGACTCACGATGGGCCACGACGGAATTTCCGCGAGCGGACTCGAGCGAGACGATCTCCCCCCAGAGGTCCCCGGCGTGCGAATCGGTTTTGTCCGGAATGGACTCTCGCGACTTATAAAAAGCGGATAAGCCCTCGTCGAGGCGGCCAAGATGGATGAGTTCCTCGCCAAGGTTTCTCCACGGGATGTAGAGGGTCGCGGTGATTCCCGCGCGCTGCTGCAAATCGAGTGCCTGGCGCGCGGCAGCAAGTGCCGACACGTAGTCGCCTTCATCGTTTCGATAGGCGAAGTCCTGCATGTTGGCGTAGATACTCGCCTTGAATAACTGCTGCTGGACAACGTCGATCTCGATGAGTGCATTGAGCGCCTTATGCATATCGGCCCAATCGCCGATGGTGGCCGCGGAATTCATCCCCTTCGACATGACCAGGGAAAGCAGTTTCTGAGTTCTCTCGAAGCCGTATCTGCGAAAAACAATTTCATCGGCGGCTGGATCGGGCCACGATCCCGGGCTGAGTTGAAGAATGAGTTCTTTGCTTTCGGCCAGTTCGGCAGGCTCTGCCTGTTGCGAACAAGCGCCCGCAACGAAGAGCAGGAAGCATCCGAGAAGAGCAAGCAAGGAGCGAATCATCTTCATTTGCACCGAGAACGTTGAATCTACAATGCCGTCGACGCGCCACTGTTTCACTTATTCTGGGCTCCGCCTTGCATCTCCAGGCGTCCGTTGAAGTCTCCCAGCACCGCGCTTGGGACTCCGGTACTGGAGCGTTTAGACCGGCTTTCGCAAGCGTAGGCATCTGGGTGACCAGGCTGCGAACCTAACCAGTATAGCTGCCGCTCAGGATGCAGGGCGGCAGCGCACAGGTGCACGGCCAAGTCTGGCGTGACCTCGGTCTCGTTGCCGGCGTGGCTGGCCTGCACACAGGTAACATGAACAATTCCGGTGTGGGGCTGGACCTGGTCACCGCGACGTTTGGTCCCCGCTACGCCTGGTCTCGCGCCCGTTCGCGCTGTTCCTTCTTCGGCGAGGCACTGGGTTGTGAAAGTTTTGGACGGAACAGCTCCTTTCCAGTCACTTCAAGCACCGTCAACAAGGCCAATAGCCTGGCAATGCAACTCAATTGGGTCCTGGATCAGCCCGGTGATTGCGCCTTGGTCTGCCTGTGCCCACGCAAGGCCCACAAGTCCAAACAGATTCATGAGTGCGATGACAAGGAATCGCAACCTGATCGCGTTCAATCGATAATACTGGTTCACCTTACCGGAATAGAGAACCGGCAATTCAACAGTTTCCAGCGGGATGCTCAATTCCATCGCGCGCACAACTCTGCAAGGCCTTGCGGCAAAGACGTTTTTTCAGTTCTGATTTTCCAACGAATAAAACGCTCCAACCGCGAAGTCCACAATGATGGCGGACGCACAGGGGAGTGACCGGAATTCATGGGTCCGCCGTCAATCTCCCAGCGGACCCACAGGCCATTTCGAGCTATGGAACCCGGTAGAGCATCACGCGGCGGATGGTGTTGGGATGGAGGGTGAGAATCTCCCCCTGCGCATCGTCGTCGCCGGCGATTTCGCGGGTCACGACCCAATTCCCGTCGACGAACTTGCCCTCCTCGACCTCGCCGAGTCCAACGTTTTGCGGGCCGGCGGTGTTGGGGGTAAAGTCGACGCGCATGCCGCCTCCAGCGAAGTAATACTCGTCGGGTCCACTGGCGATGACAAGCGCGGCGGCCTCGAGCGGGGTAGCGGTGGCCGGTTCCGCGGCGACGAAACGCGGAGAAGGATCTACTCCTCCCTTGGGTTGCGGAGGAAGAAAGACATTGCGGCCGGCGTAGGTGAAGGTCAGCGTGTAGTTGCCGATCTTGGCCTGCTTCGGCGGGTCGCCTTTGTTGAGCCGCACAGCGGTGAGCGTATCTTTCCCTTGGTTGGCTAGGATGATGGGCGATAACTGGGAGAGCATGTTATAGGTAGCGGCAAGGTCCTGTGTAACTGGCCTGACCGTGTCTACGCCGAATGGAGAAAAGCCGATGGTGTTGTATTTGCCGACCGCCATGATCGCGTTGGCTGGATTGATGCTTGTTTCAGGGATGAAAAGCGGATTGCCGCTGCGAGAGTAGCGGGCGCAAACGTCGTCGAAGTACTCGATGTGGATATCGGGCGCGAGAATTTCCAGGCTGGGCGCGCCGGCCCTCCAGATATCGTGCACCTCGGGCAGCGGGCCGCCGCTCGGATAGGTTCCCGGCCAGGCTTCGTTTGCCGATTGCAGCCAGGTGTTCACGAACATGGGGATGTTATAGGCGGCCTTGCCTGTGCTTACCACTTTCTCAAGAAAGCGCGCATAGCTCCAGGCCATGAATACCTCATCCGATGGCCAGGTCAACTTGAGCCAGTCGCCTTCATGTTCCATCAGGCCCAGCAGCGAGGTCGATGTCTGAATGGGAGTATCAACGGTTGCGGGCTTGCCCGGTCCGAAGACCTGTTCCCAGGTTCCGGACTTCTTGTAGCCATTGGCGGCCCAGACTTCGCGAAATTCGGGGATCAGGTTGTCCTTGTGGGCTTCAAGGTAGTTCATCAGTTCGGCTGGAACGGGGCTCGCGAAAGCGCGATTGGCGGCGGGCGAACGATCTCGCGAATCGCGCAGAACGCCAACTTCGTTTTCCACCTGCATCATGATCACCGTATGCTGGGCGCCGTCCACTTCCTTGATGTGACGCATCAGAGCGCCGAAGGCTGCCGCATCCGCGTCGCGCGTGGCATCGGCAAAGGTGCTCAGGGTTTCGACAGGGCCTGAGATCGAGACAGTCTTGCCTTCTCCGATCTGAATGCGTGGAAAGCGGGTGTAGTCTTTCTTGACCCAATAGGGCGGATAGCTGGAGGTGCCGTTCTTCCACGAACCGAACCAGAGAAGGACGAGATGCAGGTGGTTTGCCCGGGCCCCGGCGATAACGCCATCGACCAGGGAGTAATTGAATTTGCCTTCCTGAGGTTCAAACTGAGCCCATGAAACGGCGACCAGCACGGTGTTGAGGTTGCCGGCCACGACCTTTGGCCAGACCTGTTCCATTGATTCGAGGCTCGTGGCAGCATTGTTGGAAAGCTCTCCGGAGAGAACCAGGAACGGCTTGCCGTCCACGATGAGTTGCGTGGCATTGCCCTGTTTTTGGAGATGCGGAATCCCCGCATCGGTTTGTGCCTGGCTTTGAATCAGGAGGCATGAAGCACACAGCATGATGGCGCAGAAAATGATCCGATTCGTTCGCATAGACGACTCCAGGTGAGACCGTGATTGGAGAGCGACGCAGAGGAGGCTGGCCTGAGTGGATTGGCGCCTCATTCCGCAACAGTTGCAACTCTCCTTTTCAATTGACACCGATTGTACGCCTGGAAGTGGGATTGCCCCTTGCATCTCATTCCTGAAAACAGGCGGCAATTCGCCCGGAAACAGGTGAACGCCACATTCCGCGAATGCGACTTGGCAAATCGGCTGGTTCCGTGCGTAGAGCCGGCAACTCCTCGCGATCATTGTTCCAGTGAGACACAAGAGTGGTATTCTTGCACGTCGTCTGTTGGGAACGAGGAGGATGACTTGAGAAAAGGCATCGTATTGGCGATCGGGGGATTGGCGCTTTTGGCGGGGTGCGGAAACCAGGACAAGGCCTCCAACATTCCCGTTACGCCCAAATGGCCGGGCGCACCCTACCATATCGCGTTTGACACGAAGGCAGCAAAACCGAACCCGGCGGGCGTCACCATTCCGGCTATCAAGTACACGGCGAATCCTGACGCGCTCGAGAAAAGAGCCACCCTTGTCGTGCGATTCGACGCTTCGGGGGTTACGAAACATGGGCCGATGATGAACCAGATGATTATGGCCCCGGTCGATATCTCCGGCACGGAGGGCGCCCTTCCCGCGGACTACATGGATGCCGCCGATAAGGAGCTGTCGAGGTTTCTCGGGGCTTACTGCGTCAAGGGAAAAGTAAAGATATCCGTGGCGATTGCAAGGTCGTCGCTCAACCCCCAGGCCGGAGACGCCGAATTAGACGAGAAGCGCCTGTCAGACTGGCTTCCGATCGAGGTTGTGTTCAAGAACCCCCATCCGGCCTGCTAGCTCTGCACCGCTGGCTGCGTGATCCGGATGCACGAGACGCTCAGTGCAATTCACTGCGATCTTACCGGGTCTGGTTTTAGGCCGATATGATGGGTGACCGCGTTGCGGAATCGCTGTTTGCAACCCAGGCAGCGTTCCGTCGTCTGCACAGAAACGGGTCTCAATCAAGGGCAACCACAAAGAGTGCCTTCGCGGAACGATGGCATTCCATCGACAGTCCTACTCAGTGAAGGGGGAGAGGGGGAGAGATGAAAAAGATCAAGTTCCTCTTGTGGCTTCTTGCCTTCGGTTCAATCGGTGTTTCCCCGGCAATGGCGCAGGGATTCAGGATCGGGGATCACGTGGAGGCCATTCCGTTCGGCAATGACTGGTATCCATGCGTGGTTACGCGGGGCGCTCCGAACTATGTCGTCAAGTGCACAACTATCGACGGATCGACCTCGGACTACGGTGTCCCGTCTAATCGCGTACGCCCGGACAGCGGGCAGGCCGCGGCGGTAATGGCCGACCGGTGGGCGAAGCGATTTCCCATTGGCGCACATGTCGAGGCAGCGCCCTATGGCGAGCAGAATGGGTACCACACCTGCGTTGTGCTGAATGTGAAAGGCAATGGAGCCACAATCGGGCTCTATCACCTGAGATGCGACATGGGATATGAAACCGGCCCCGCGGAGCTTGACGTAGGCGCTTCGGATTACATCAGGGCTCCGGCCCATGGCGCGCCTGGAACTCAGGCGAGACCTCAGCTGTCGATGAACCCGGCGATGGCTCCGCAACCCGCTCGGCCCGCCGCTGTCCAGGGCGACAGCCCCGGTGGTTCAGTTCCTCAAGGCGTCTACCAGTGCTGGTCAAGCGGCCGCGCAAACTTCATGCTCAACTTCAGCATCACCGGCGCGCATCAATACGCGGGCGCCAACGGCGGATCCGGGACCTTTTCTTTCGATCCCGGTTCACAGCGGATCGTGTTCAAGGGCGGTTCCCTCGACGGCGTGATGCCCCAGGGTTTCTATTCCATTTATCACGCACCCCAGGGCCGGCCGACTGTTAGCTTCCGCAACTCAAGTGGGAATGAAGTCGCTTTCTGCCAGAAGAGGTAGTTGTGGATTGCCGCGGATCTCAGGAGTGTCCATGTCTCACGCCGGTCGCACCTGAGATCCAGCAGATCGCTGCTGCCATCCTGCCGATGTTCATCCACCAGGAATGCCGGGTACGCGAGGTTCCATCCGCAACCTTGATGATCGACTAAACCACAAATGATTGAACCTATGGATATCCCTCGATTTACTCTCGAAGATTACGAAACAGCTTTTGCCGATCGCCATCTGTTGCATGGCGTGGTGGCGAAATGGGCGAAGGCCAAGCCGGAAGCCCCGGCCATTCTGAGTTCAGACGGCAGTCGCACAATCACGTGGAGCGAATTCGATCGCTTTACTACGGCGTTGGCGTGCGAATTGTCGCGCCTGGGCTTCGTGAAGGGCGATTTCCTGGTCACGTTGTTGCCCATGTCCGTGGATCACGTTCTGCTGGAATATGGCTGTTTCAATATCGGCGTGATTGTCGCACCGCTGGATCTGCGACTGTCCTCCGCCGAGGTGATTCGATCGTTGGAAATCCTCAGGCCGCGCGGCTTTGCCGGCCTGGGAGTGAGAGCTCCATTCGATTTTCGGGAGCTTTGGCGTGTCGTTCAGGAGCATTGCAAATGGATCCTGCATTCGATCGCCGTGGACTCGGACGAGGCAATCGCCGGGACGCAATCCTTTGCCGCGATTGCCGAGCCCGCGTGGCGCGCAGTGAGGGATCGATGCGCCGAAACGAATGCCGATCCTGTTGCCTTGGACGATATCGCATCCAGCATTACTCCCGACGTGGCCGAAGAGGATGGCGCGCTGGTGATTTTTACCACCGGATCAACCGGCTCGCCAAAGCCGGCGCTGCTTTCGCACCGCAACATCACTGTACAGAACATGTGCATATCCGGCTGCTTCTTTGGCGGCGATAACGGCACGCGCACTCTGGTCAACTTGCCTGCATCTCATGTCGGCGGGCAGACGGAGATCCTGATGAGCACCTTCTTCGGGGGAGGCACGGCGGTGCTGCTTGAGGTCTTCGACGCCGGTCGGTCGTTGCGCGCCATCGCCCAGCATCGAGTGGAGATACTGGGCCAGATTCCGGCCATGTTCAACCTCGAATGGATGCTCAAAGACTATGATCGCCACGATCTCTCCAGCCTGAAATTCGCCGCCTATGGTGGCAATGCGGTGTCGCGGCCATTCGTAGACCGGCTTTCGACCATGGCGCCGGTGATCGGCACCGGTCTGGGGCTCACCGAAGCCGCCGGCTTCTGCACCTACATTCAGGCGAGCGCAGACGACCGGGAGGCGATTCTCGACGGGCTTGGCGAGCAGATGCCGATCTACCCGTGTACAATTCGCCAAGCCATGCGCGCCGACGGCCACGCGGGCGATGAACTGCCGTCCGGCGAGATTGGCCACGTATGCTTTCGCGGGCCACAGACATTTCTTGGGTATGTCAACGATGCCGCCGCCACCGCACAGGCGATTTCGAGCGACGGCTTTTTATATACAGGCGATCTTGGATACAAGGACGGCGCGGGCCTGCATCTGACCGGGCGGGATAAGTGGGTGATCAAGTCGCTTGGCTACCGGGTTTTCCCTGGCGATGTGGAAAGACATATCTGCGCCTTGGCAGACAAGGTAGCCAACTGTGTGGTGGTCGGCGTGGCGCACGCGGTAGTCTCGGAAGCACCAGTGGCAGTGGTGGAGAAGAAACCCAACATTGAACTGAGCCGCAAGGAACTGGATCGGCACGCAAGTTCCTTGCCATCCTACATGCGGCCACGTCACTGGATTATTCTCGAACCCGGCCAGATGCCGCTGAACCGAATTGTCAAGCCGGATTACATGCGCGCCCAGGAAATGGCGCGCCAGGAAATCGCGGAGTTGCGCGCCCGCGGCGAGTGGGACAGCGGTTATAGCAAGGATTAGCAAGAGCGCGCCACGCAAGCGGGCGAATTCGCCCCGTCGCATCCTGCCCGGTCATTTGCTGAGTGCTATCGCCAGAAAAAAGGCGAAGAAGGCGGCGCCCGGCTCTTGAATCTGTGTGGGGTTGTTTATGCCGGGCCGGGGTTGAAACCCCGGCATAACTCCAGATCGATATCGGCGAGCCAGCCTGTCTCGGCCCTGGCAATAATAATTGGGATCTGGCATGCGGCCCGCTTATGGCCCGAGTCCTTTTAGCTCTCTTCTCCCCGGCGGGTAGCGCGCAGATGTGGGGCACCTGTCCGAAAAGCCCGGACACCGGTTGCTGTGTTTATCCAGGGAGTGCACCTCACGCTATTGATCTTGAATGGGCCCCGTAATGTCCCCCTGAACGGCCAGCATAACCGCGCCGATGGTCAGGGTCTGGCCCCTGGTCAAAGACCCGCTGTAGGCACAGCCCATGCCAGTCTCTTCGTAGGGCGGGGTATAAGCAACGGCATACACGGTGCTGATCTGCGGCGTAATGCAATAAAGCAGGCTCACGCGTAGCCAGGTATTGTCCGGAGGCTCCGCAATGACGAGCTCATTGCTGTAGTTGCAGCCGTTGATATCGCTACAGATGAGTTGCCTTTGCGTCGCGTACGAAGTGAGTGTGTAAGGACTTGTGCCAGCAGGCCCCGAGGGGCCCGGCGCACCCTGAGGTCCCACGTCGCCAGGCAGCCCATTGAGACCCTGCGCGCCGGGAGGACCCGTGGCTCCGGCCGCGCCCGCCGGACCTGCCGGGCCAACTGCACCCGCTGGACCAACAGCACCGGCAGGACCCATTGGACCTATTTCGCCAACCGCTCCCGCCGGGCCCACTGCACCTGCTGGGCCGGCAGGACCCGCTGGACCTGCGGCGCCGGTCGCCCCCGCCGGGCCAACAGCACCGGCAGGACCAGGAGCCCCGGGCAACCCGGCGGGACCCGCAGGGCCGGGAGAACCAACCGCGCCAAGTATCACCGAAATTTCGTCGGAGTCATTCCAGTTCTTTCGTTCTTCCGCGAGAGTCGGAACCCTCTTCCCGTGACCTTCTGCCACCAGCAAATCGAATGCGCCGACCCAAGACGCGCTGGACGGCGCAGGCAACGTAACGATCGTTGTGTCGGTGTGGCTGGCGATGGTCAGCTCCTGCGATCCCAGCCACACCCACGGAGCGTCGTCGTTTCCAAAGCCCCATCCAGTAATCGTAAAAACAGGCTGAGTGGCAGTGCCGGAAACAACGACCTGGGTGATGTCTGGACTTTTTCCGTCATCTGCCTTCAGCGGCAGCGCCGCAAGCACACAAATCCCAAGGGCCGCGGTAACTAGAAGCGGATGTCTCATTTTTGCCTCCCAAACCGGTTCTGTTGTGATTGACAAAAGGGGAATGCTAAACAGTATCACGAACACCTGGCGGTAGTGCCGCGGATGTAAACCGGAATCTCCTTTTTGGGGACCGATTTGCCTCAATTGTACCGCTCCGAGTGGAATCGCAAGGCCAAAGTTGCATTTGCAGTCGAATAACCGAGCGATTCCGTGCCGTCCTAGTCTCGCCCAGGTTATCGATGTCGTTCCTCGCCAATTTCTCCGACACCTCTCCCTCCTTCTCTTCCTGTCATTGGGATTATGCTCAACGCCGCCAGCCGATCAGTTTGCCGGCAGCGGCAACAACGCGATCCTGCGTAACATCGCTGCAAACCGTGTGCGCGTCAAATGTCCTTCCGCCAGCATCATCCAGTAGTACCGCGCATGCTTCACCAGCCGCCCGCCCGTCTTCACCAACCTCTGTTGCAGGCTGGTCAGAGACCAGTCTTCGATCCCGGCTGGTAGGGTCAGCCGCCGCCACAGGTTGCCCAGGTTGTAGGCCAAAATGCTGAGCCATAACCGGACCTCATTGCTCCGGAACCGATGGCAACTCTGTGTGGGGTTGTTTATGCCGGGCCGGGGTTGAAACCCCGGCATAACTCCAGATCGATATCGGCGAGCCAGCCTGTCTCGGCCCTGGCAATCATAAATAACTTCGTGAACGTTCACATTTAGAACGTGAAGTGAACCGCCAACTGTGCGCTGCGCGGACCTCCGCCGCCGAGGTACGGGTTGCCGCTGCCTACATCCGGCGTTGCAGTGGTGGTTAAAAACTGCGGGCCGCTGGAGCCCGGGTCGGAGCCGGCCATCAAACGGTTTCCCTTTGTATAACTGCTCCCAAACACGTCGACTCCAAATCCCGGCAGAAGAGGGTTGCTGAGGTTCGGATGATTGAAGATATTGAAGACATCGCAGCGGAATTCGATGGTCGTCGTTTCGGTCAGGTGAGAGGTCTTGGTCAGCGAGAAGTCGAAGTTCGTGTAATTTGGCGCTTTGAAGGCGTTGCGGCCCTCGCTGCCGGGATGCCCGTTGATGCAGTTTCCATAAGTTGAGCTGGCTGGGTTGTTGTCCACGGTACAGGGCGCGGCGAACGCGGCGAGATTCAGCAGGTTGGTTCCACCTGCGCCGGTATGCGGATTGCCAATGATGTCGGGGCGTCCAAAGTACTCGCCGCTGCCGTTGTAATCGCCTTCAAATAGATAGCTGACCGTGTACGGTTGGCCGGTCGCGAAGTTGAACATGCCGTCGAGGGCCCAGCCGTTGGCGATCCAGGTAGCTCGATGAGACTTGGGCAGGTTATAAGTCCAGAACCACTGCAGGCGATGGCGAACGTCGAAGTTGGAGCTGGCGCGATCGCCGTGGGGATTGAAGCTGTTGTCGGGCTGCGAGGCGTTGGGAACGAAGTCCAGTCCGTCGCTTGCATCGTCAATCGAATGCGCCCAGGTGTAGTTCAGCGTAGAGGTCAAGCCGCGCCAGCCCTGAACCTTCAGCGACGCTTGCACTGAGTTGTAGTTGGAGAGCGCGCTGGTCTCGATCTGGTTGATGTAATAAAGCGGGATGTCTACGTACGAGCCGACCGAGTAAGTCGGGAAGCACTGCTCACCATAAACGATGGTCTGGCCGTTTCCGCAACTGTCACTGCTGCCGGCAACATTATTGAACTGATTGAGATCGCGGAAGTGGTAGAGGTGACGTCCTTGCGATCCCACGTATCCGATCTGGATTGCAACTTTCTTGGCGACCTGCGATTCGATGTTGAGGTTGTAGGAAACATACCTCGGCGTCACCAGTTTCTGGTCGACGGTGAATACGCTGCTCGGAGAATAGTCGCCAAAGATCGGGGTGCCCGCGGTAATTGTCGAAACTACCGGCGATGCGAAGCCGATGCCATTGAATGCCGGCCCAGCCTCGCCCGCGTTGGTGTTGTATGCCTGGTTGCCGACGAAAAAGTCCTGCGATGCGCCATCGTAGTAGATGCCCCCACCTGCTCTTACCACCAACTTGCCGTTGCCCATCAGATCGTCGGCAACGCTGAGGCGCGGCGCGAAGCTGGTCAGGTCTTTCGGATAGAGCGACGCTGGCCCATTAGCGGCGCCTACGGTCTGAAGGCCGCCGGTCTTCACGTTGAAAATGCTGAAGGCATTGTCCTCGGCGCCGATCACACCGAAGTAGTCCCAGCGCAAGCCATAGTTGAGCGTGATTCGGGTACTCATTCGCCAGGAATCCAGCGCATAGGCGCCGCTGCTGTTCTGATAGGAGTAGCGCGTGCCGTTCCCTGCG
Source organism: uncultured Acidobacteriaceae bacterium (assembly GCA_963757965.1). Classification (GTDB taxonomy): domain Bacteria; phylum Acidobacteriota; class Terriglobia; order Terriglobales; family Acidobacteriaceae; genus Telmatobacter. The sequence goes on along the minus strand of CAVWTV010000027.1, from coordinate 59,179 downwards.
GCTGAACTGCCGCCATCGATGCTCCCCGCCAGAAAATCGTCGAGGCTGCTAAAGACCAGCTTGCCGCGGTGTCCGGAGTCTATAAAGCTGTTGATGAAGGTCCGCCGCCACTCGACACCTGCCTTGTAGCTATGCCTGCCCTTGGTCAGCGAAACGTTTCCGAAGAGCTGATAGTTTGTATCGACGCGCCCGCGCGAGTCGCTGGCTGTAGATCCAATCGGGCTATAGGAGCCAACGTCGATGGTCGGCAATCCCAGGTCGCGGGTAGTGAAGCCGGGCGGCAGAGAGTTCAGGCCAAAGGCGGTGTTCGGATTGAGGCCGGTGTCCTGCGGCACGAATTGCTGCAGGAAGCGGTTGTACCCGCCGCGAAGCTCGAAGATCAGGTTCGACTTCGGAACGGAAGTATACGATAGCGAAACGATGTTTACATGAGTCGGTGTTGAGGTGTTGTACCCCGGCGCGCTGCTGCCCGTGTAAAGCATGCCCAGCGGAAAGCTCTGCGTCCCGTGACTGAAGAAGTAGCGGCCGGTCAACAGGTCGCCGGCGCTGAACAAATGCAGATGCTGATCGGCTTTGGCGATTACATTGTCGCTGTTGTTGCTGAACGGCGTGGTAAAGGTCTCGTCGCCGCCTGTAGCCGGCAATGCGCCCCACGGCTTGCTGGCCAGCAGGCGTTGTATCACCGGATTGATGGTTCCCCCCCCGGCCGTATAGGCGTTGATGTCTGCCTGTGCGGGCACTGTGCCCAACTGAGGCAAGCCGCCGTTCTCTCTCTGCCCCTCATAGGCAACAAACCAGAACGCCTTGTCTCGCATGATTGGCCCATCGGCCGAACCGCCAAACTGATGGTTGGTAAACGAGTTCTTGGGCTGGGCATCGGTATTGAAGTAGTTGCGTGCGCTCATCGATCCGTCGCGGAAGTATTCAAATGCGCTTCCATGTACCCGATTAGTCCCGCTCTTGGTCACGATGTTGACGGTCGCACCCGAGCTGCGGCCGAACTCAGCCTCCGGGTTGCCGGTCACCGGAATTTCGGCCAGTGCATCGACAGGAAGAATGGTCGAGGGGCAGCCCCACACGCCCGCCTGGTTGATCGACGGCAGGTTGCGATAGCCATCGTTCATGTCGGTGCCGTCGAGCAGATAGTTGTTCGAGCGGCCGCGATTGCCGTTCAGGCTGAACAATCCGTAGGAGCCGGCCGATTCGGTCGATCCCACAGGATCGCTGGTCGAGCCTGGAACCAGTTCCAGGAGCTTCGTAAAGTCGCGTCCGTTTACCGGCAGCTCGGAGGCCACGGAGGCTTCGATGGTGCCGCCCGTGGTGTTGGAACTGGTTTCCACCAACGGCACCTCGGCATTCACCTCGACAATTTCCTGAACCGCACCGGCGACTAACCGGGCGTCGGCACGCGTCGGCGACCCCACGCTCACCGGAATCTGCGTGAGCGTCGTGGTGCGGAAGCCCTGCTGCTCGACCGTGACGCTATAGGTGCCCAGGGGCAGCTCCGACGCCACGTACTCGCCCCGATCGTTGGCGGTGACCGTGCGCGACAGGCCAGTGGCTGCGCTGAAGACTCTTATTTGCGCCCCGGCTAAAGCCGCTCCGGTGCTATCCGTGATGGTGCCCTGAATGCTTCCCCGGAAGGTCTGCCCCACCGCGGTTAGTGCGCAGGCGCAGACTAGAAGAGCGTACAGAACAGCAACCGCGCCTGAAAAAGCGATCGTGCGGCTTCTCATGAGGCCGTGCTCCTTTAAATTGTCTGGGGAATTGTTCGGATCATAACACGAATGCGTGAAGTCGGAGATAAGGAATGTATCAGGAAGCGCCGGATCTTTCCTGCATTCGCGCTTTTTTCACGGGCTCCCAAGTCCCGCGGTTGAGCGTGGATGCTGCCGGAGCATCTTTGGCGGGGTCGGTCTCGTTAAGCCGCCAACACACAGAAGCCGCGCCCGCTCACTTATTCGGGATGTCGAGACCCCGAGTCAAGCTGGCAACCCGCTCTACCTGATGATTGCGGCACCATGACTCCAGCCCTCGCGCCAGCCGCTCGACGGCTCTAGGGTCGGCGAAGCTGGCTGTGCCCACCTGAACGGCGGTGGCTCCGGCGAGCAGGTACTCAACGGCATCTTCAGCCGTGACGATGCCTCCCATGCCAAGAATCGGAATCGACACGGCCTGCGCTGTCTCGTAAACCATGCGCAGCGCGATCGGCTTGATGGCCGGGCCGGATAGCCCACCCGTCACGTTGCTCAGCCGCGGCTGGCGCATCTCCACGTCGATCGACATGGCCAGAAACGTATTGGTCAGGCTCAACGCGTCAGCGCCCGAGTGTTCGGCGATCTTGGCAATGTTGGCGATGGACGTGACATTGGGCGACAGCTTGACGATGAGCGGCCTCGTAGAAGCGGCGCGGGCGCGGCTGACCAGGTATTCAAGCGAACCCGGATCGGAGCCGAATGCCATACCGCCCGCATGAACATTGGGGCATGAGACATTCAGTTCATAGGCTGCGATGCCCTCGGCCTCGTTGAGTCGTTCAATCACGGCCACGTACTCGCCCACTGTGTAGCCAAAGACATTCACAATGACTTTGCAGCCGGGATAGCGCTTGAGGGGAGGCAGCTTGCGGGTGAGAAATTCCTCGACGCCGACATTCTGCAGTCCGATGGCGTTCAGCATTCCGGCCGCGGTCTGCACAAGGCGCGGAGCGGCGTGGCCGGCCATCGGTTCGAGCGAAATGCCCTTGGTGACGAAGGCGCCGATGCGCTCCAGCGAGACGATCTCCTCGAATTCGATGCCGTAGGCGAAGGTACCGCTCGCGGCGATGACCGGGTTCACCAGGTTCAAGCCGGCAAACGAAACTCTCATGTCGGGCTTCACGTGCGGGAATCTTCCTCTTTTAGTCGTCAGTCGTCAGCATTCACTAATCGGACGTCGTATTCATGATACTCGGTAGGCGCTGGGGGATTGCGTTGCATCGAGCAACAGAAAGGGCGTCCGCCGTGGCAGACGCCCCTCGGGGTTAGGCAAAGCCCTGGAAGGTAACGGGTTCGGGCGCGGTGACCTTGACTGGTGTCCGCAAGCTGAAGGGGGCGCTCTTGAGGCCGTCCGCGATGCTGATGGTGATCTCGCCGGGCTTGCCGTTTCAAACTGATTTGACTGGTCTCTTCATACCAGGGAGGGCTGTTCCCGATCCCATTGAACTCACTTGTTAGGCTGCCCTTTACCCTCGGTAATCAAGTTCCGCAGACTATCTCTCACATAAAAGCCCCATGCGTCTGAACAGGCATTGAAACATTCATGGTCACGAGCCAGGCCCACGTGGGTGAAGTGGACTTCGGTCTTGTCGCCCTTCTTCCCGACTTCAAAAGTGACCTTGGTGCCGTTCCACTCGGTCTTGTCTTCAACGAAAGACAGGTAGCTGTCCAAAACATCCCAAACGACTTTCCTGCCGGGAATGAACTCCGTCAGCTTCTGTTTGCTGTAATGGATGTCTTTGTAGCGATAAGTGAACTCATCGCCGAGTTTGTCGGTGCTGCCTTCAATCTGTCCCGACCACCATCCACGAACATTGTTGATGGCCACAAAGGCTTCTTCCGGAGTTTGGTCTACCGTAAAGGCGGTCGTCAGATATTGATTCTGCACTGCTTCTCTCCTTGTTTCCGTCATGATTTCTCTCCTTTCGCGATGCGGGCTGTTGTCAGTGGGCCTCGGCATGACTGCGCACGCGTTCGTGCATCGAGGCCCAGCCTTTGGGCATCTCTGCCTTGTTATCGTCCGTCATGAGGCCGAGTGCCGTATGCCGGAAGGTGATCAAGGTTCCACCTTCGACTTCGCTCAGGCGGTACTGGACGTTGTTGTTCAGCGGGAAAGAGGCGAAGATCGGACCGACGAATTCAAGCAATGTAGGTCGCTTGATGGCCTGCACATGGGCCCAAAGATGCCCATTGCCATCGCCCAGGTCGCGGTACCAACGGCCACCCGGCCACGGTTCGATCTTCAGGCTGAGAGATTTGCCTTCAGGCGTCTCGTTGCCGGGGCCCAGTTGTTCCAGCAATGCGGCAAAGGTTATATCCAGCGGCGCCTGGACACGGATCTCCTGGTTAAGTGTAAACGTTAGGTTTTCGAGGGTCTGGCCGGTGGCAATCATCATTTCTCCTTTGGATTAGGGTTTGGGGAATTCAAATCCGAGGGGGCTTGGCGGACCATCTCTTCCGCCCGTTCCTTCACGCGATTCAACTGGTGCTGCCAGTAACGCTCGAAGGTTCCGGCCCACTCGTGAAGAGGGCGTATCGCGTCGGCGTTGGTCCGGTACAGCTTTTGGCGGCCCTGGCAGCGCATCCGAACCAGCCCCACATCGCGCAGCACCCGCAGGTGCTTGGAGACGGAAGGCTGCTCAAGTCCGGTGGCTGACACAATCTCTCCGACGGGCCGTTCAGCGACGGCAAGATAGTTCAGAATCTGCCGCCGGCGGGGCTCGGCAACCGCGTTAAATGCGTCCGAAGTAGTACTCGCTCTAGCCATAACGAAACATTACATTCCTATATGGGAATATGTAAAGTGTTTTTTTGTGGAGAGGTCGAACTGCCGGGTGCGACTGACAGCGTGCCGGCGGCTCTGTTGGAGGTGAATCGGTCAGGAAGATCAATTACTGTCCCAAAAAGCATTGGGCGTCCGCAGTTGCGGACGCCCGATTAAAAGCAGCGGCGAGATTAGGCGGTTACGGGTTCTGAGGCGCTGACCTTCACCGGCGTGAGCCAGCCAAAGCGGTCGGGCTTCAGCCCGTTCGCAATCCCGAAAAACTCGTCCGCAATGCACTTGGTAATTTCGCCCGGCTTTCCGTCGCCAATCACGATGCGGTCAATCGAGCGGATGGGCGAGACCTCGGCGGCGGTCCCGGTGAAAAATACTTCATCGGCAATGTAAAGCAGCTCGCGAGGCAGCGCCTGCTCAGTCACGGCCATGCCCAGGTGCCGCGCAATCGTCAGCACGCTGTCGCGCGTAATCCCCGACAGCGCCGAGTTCGCCAGCGGCGGCGTATACAGCACCCCGTTGCGCACAATGAACACATTCTCGCCCGACCCCTCGCTGACAAGCCCGTTCACGTCCAGCGCGATCCCCTCCTGGTAGCCGTTGATCTCGGCTTCCATGTGGATTAGCTGAGAATTCATATAGTTCGCGCCCGCCTTTGCCAGCGACGGCAGCGTATTCGGCGCCAGCCGGTTCCAGCTCGAGATGCACACGTCCGCCCCGCCATGACCCTGGATGTACTTGCCCCAGGGGAAGTTGGCGATGTAGACCTCCACCGGCGACCCTTTCGGGCTGACCCCGATTTCGCCGTACCCGCGCAGCGCGATCGGCCGGATGTAGCAAGGCGTAACGCCATTGGCTTCAATCACATCCACCACGCCCGCGCAAAGCTCTTCGAGCGTAAACGGCAGCTCCATCCGGTAAATCTTGGCCGAGTCCAGCAGCCGCTGCATGTGCTCCGGAAGCCGGAACACCGCCGAGCCCGAGGGCTGCCCGTAGCAGCGAATCCCCTCAAAAACGCTTGAGCCGTAATGAATTACGTGGCTCATCACGTGGAGGGTGGCGTCCTCCCAGGGAATCAGATTGCCGTTGTGCCAGATTTTCGACGTAGTTTGAATAGGCATTGGGGTAGAAGAACTCCTTCATCTGTGCCGGGCACAGATACAACAGGGTAACTCGATTCGCGCCAGCCTGTCACTGCCACCATCAAATTACCAAAGTAGCAGCCGTTACCAACTCGACACCCCCAGCCCGCACCCCGAATTGCGCATTCGAATAGCGCCGCTCTCCAGAGCGGCTGTCCTGGCGGCGTCCACGCCGCCAGCCGGGTGCCCCAGGTCTCGTCCGCCGCGGCGGAAGACCTGGGATTCCACAGTCAAAGAAAGCCGGTCATCCTGAGCGACCGGAGAGCAGCGCAGGAAGCCGAAGGACCTGCATTTGTTTCTTATCCCGAGCAACATAAGAGTAGAAGCCGGTCATCCTGAGCGAAGCGCTTTACAGCGGAGCCGAAGGACCTGTATTCGTTTCTTATCCCGAGCAACATAAGAGTAGAAGCCGGTCATCCTGAGCGAAGCGCTTTACAGCGGAGCCGAAGGACCCGCATTTGTTCTTTCGAGGAACGGGTCGGGTGCCACGTCTTTGTTTTTTGGGCTTTGGGTGGGATAGATCCACCAATCTCCCCTCGTTCCTCCCTGCCTTGAAAGGGCATGACTTCAGTCATGCCGAAAATGCTGCAAAATGAAGCCGGGCTTCAGCCCCTGCGGGCTCTTTTTCCTCTTCGTTCGGCTATGTTCGATTCGTCAGACACTGCCTGGTCCCGGAGGGACGCTTTCCGTCAGTTTCACCCGCAATGATGGGTTCTTCCGCAGCCTCTTCAACCCCGCCCCAAGCCCCTCCATCCCATTTTGAATACCTGTATATGCGGCCCAAGCCACGTTCCCGCCCTCGACGCCCTCCGCATGACTCTCGACCTCAACAACTGACCGCCAGTCGACGATCTGTCAGTATGGTTTCAGTTTCGCGGACGCCGTCCAGCACCAGGGACACCCAGCAAGCAAAGGCCCCAGGCCGATAACCTGGAGCCTCTGTGTTTTCTGGAACGTTTCTGCTGCGCCTTAGCGCGCCCGCCTTTGCCTCCTCGCCCCGAGGTTTGCAGAAAATAAGCCTGCTCTGGCGCATTATTAAAGGGTAGAGGAACTGCCATGAACCCAACCACCGCAAAGCCCCCAACCACAATTCGTCGCCACCGGAGCGGCAAGCTGCCCCCCACACCTCATTTTCCCCGCTGCGAAACTGTACGGCAGACCAACCCATTCAAAATAAATAACTTACAGCAGAAAATCTTACAGGAGTACATAAACTGTACACCTGTACACCCGTGCAGATCCCTCCAACCCACCCGGAATCAACACCTTCCACCCGCCCGCCATTCCCGCGCGCAAGGATTGCATTCCTGTAAAGCTGCGCTCCCTTCGCCGCCGACTCCGTTCATCCCAAACGATTTGCCGCCGTGTGCTAAGGTTCAAGCGTGAACGCAGCCGCAAAAAAGAAAACCGCCAATCGCCAAGCCCGTCCGCCTCTTTTGCCCGGCCTGAAGGTTGGTGACGGTTTCACGCGCCATCCCTTCGACCTGGAGTTCGGCGTGCGCACCAGCGGCCTGATTGCCGGTCGTCATCTGGCCAGCGGCCATCGCCACGACCGGCATAACACGGCCTACTACGGCGTTGCGCCATCGGTGTTTCGCGCGATGGTGGTGCGCTGGCGGCAGACCAAGCCAGCAGCGTCGATCGATGAGTTTACCTTCATCGATCTGGGCGCTGGAATGGGCCGCGCCGTGCTGCTTGCCTCCGAGTACCCGTTTCGAGAGGCCGTGGGTGTGGAACTGCATCCGACGCTGGCGCGGATCGCGCGCAAGAATGTAACGATCTGGCGTAGCGCGGGACTGGCCCTGGCGCCGATACGGATGGTTTTTGGCGATGCGGTCGAGTTCAAGTTTCCCGATGGACCTTGCGTTGGGTTCCTGTTCAATCCATTTGGCGCTCCGGTGCTGCGGCGGCTGTTGGCTGAATTTGCGAAAAGCTTTGCGGGGCGAGCCGGCGAGCTGGACATTTTTTACGTCAACAACGAGCATGAGAGCGTCCTGAAGAGGCAGGCGGGTTTTCGACGGATGTTTCAAGGCGAGGTGAGGCGCTCGCGGGCGGATGCGATTGCCGACCATAAGATTCTGGCCAACCAGCCGGACGGGGAATATGCAACGGCGAATTGGGAGGACTGCTCGATTTGGCGGTGGGCAGGTTAAGTCAGACAACGAACTCATTTACACTGAATTCGAAGCTGGATGCAACAAAGTTCAGGGCAGGAGACCTTGCCCAGAGCACAGGGAATTGTTGCAGAGAAAGGTAAAGCTGGACGGCAATGATCAATAGCCTTTCTGTCGTGGTGCCGGTCTATAACGATTGGACTTCGCTGCGCGTGCTGCTGGACCGGCTGAATGAGATTGCGAAGGCGCCGGGTCCAGGTATCTTCGTTACAGTCGTCGATGATGGTTCGACCGAACCTATCGACGATTCGATCGGCGATCTTTCCACGCTTACCTCCCTCTTGGGCGTCGAGGTAGTGCATCTGGCTGTAAATGTCGGGCATCAGCGGGCCATTGCGATCGGCCTGTGCGTCGCGGTAGAAGACCACAATACGGACGCGGTTGTGGTGATGGACGGCGACGGGGAAGACCCGCCTGAGAGCATCTCGACTTTGCTCGCGAATGTGCGCGGGAGAAAGGACTTTTGCATCGTCGCGCAGCGGCGCAGGCGGATGGAAAAGTTAAGCTTCAAGACTTCCTACCTGGTCTATAAAGGCGTATTCCGGCTGGTTACCGGGAAGGAAATCAGCTTTGGAAACTTCTCGCTCACGTCGCGTGGCTACCTGCGCCGGCTTGTCATGATTTCAGAGCTTTGGAACAATCTTCCGGCGGCTATTCTGCGATCCCGTCTTCCCGTGGACAAAGTTCCGATCGATCGCGGGAGCCGGTACTCGGGCAGCTCCAAAATGAACTTCATTTCGCTGATCGTGCATGGCCTGAGCGGAATTTCGGTCTACGCGGACACAATCTTTGTGCGCTTGCTGCTGCTGACGATCTTTCTTTTCACATTCACGATTGTTTCGATTGCGACGTTGCTCTTCCTGAGGATTTTCCACCCTCAGTATGCCACTCCAGGCTGGGCGACGACGGTCAGTTTCGGGATGATCATCATCCTGATGCAGGTCTTCTTCACAACCATGTCGTCGATTCTGATGTTGTTGAACAGCAGAGTGCAGCGATTGGTTTTGCCGATTCAGGATTACCGGTATTATGTCGATTCAAAGCGGCTGCTCACGCGGCGGATGCCTGCTCCGGAAGCAAGTGAGCTACCTGAGAGTTAGAGCCGCAGTTACAAATCCAAATGCACTCGAACTGAAGAGCGGCGAGTAACAGCTCTCAGCGGCCCGGTATGGCCGGAAACTTCACGATGTAGATAGAGTTGATGTGTGGGGCCAGCCATGTGCTATAAACCACGGGTGGAAAACCGGCTTGCCCGTTACACTCTGCGGGATCGAACGACAGAGCATAAACCGGCTTGACAGCGGGAATTCGATCCAGGGAGTTTCCGCCGCACCCGGCGGGGAAAATGGTGACGGGCTGATACACGTAAGCACCGCGGGGATTGCGGATTCTGCGCTCGTTCATGTAGCCAACTGTTTCTAGTTCGGTCCAGCCATCGTTTTCCCAACTGCCGGAGATGGCGGTGGCCGGCACGCCACTCGAACGGACCTCCTGAAACGCAGCCAGGTAGCCCCGATACATCGCGAACATGTCGTGTGTTGCGACGATCGTGAAACAAGCGAAGATGCCGATCAAGACGGCGCTGAGGATCGGCAGTCCTGGCCCGACTTTCTCCTGGTAGTAGCGCGTCAGCACCAGCAGAAAAAGCGCCATCGGCGGCAGCAGGTATCGATCGTAGAATCCGCCGGTCGAGGCGCGGGGCATCAGCATGAAGATGTACGCGGCGCAAAAGGGCACAAGAATTACCGCGAGATTGCGCCACGACACGGAGACAGCTCTGCCGGGCAGCGAAGACGGCCTGGGCCCGCTCCCGAAGAGAACCGCGAACAGGCTGACAAGGCCGACGATTGTCGCAACCGTTAGCAGTACGCGAAAGCCGAAAGGCAGAATGAGCGAGCGCGCGCCGATGATTGAGTCGTCTTCGAGCAGGCCGGGAACGGTCATGTTACGCCCGAGAAAGGGCGCAATCCAATGATCCAGTCCGTGGTAGCAAAAAAGAACAAATCCCGTCAACGCAAAAAAGACAATACCCGCAACGAGGAGAACGGCCATTCGGCGATTGGGCTTGAGGGCTGGCCCAACAAACATCAGCAGCACGGGAAGCACGAGGCATAGCAGTTCCAAAGCAGAGCGCGTGCCCATTGCCGCAATATTCTCGAACGATTTAAGGCCGAGACTTTCCGGGATCAACCTTTCAGGAAGCGCGTACGGTTGCTGGTTGAACCAGTGCATCGACGCGAAGAGAATTCCAATTCCAACCAGGCAACAGAGGCTTCCGGCGAGGAGCACGCGCGGTCTGCGCCGCAACAGCCAAAGCGTGGAGGGAATCATAACAAGGACGCCAAGCCATGCTATCTGGCGCGCAGTTCCTCCTATAGCATTCAACAAGGCGGCAGAGCCGATCCAGGCTATCGTTGAAGCTTGCGTATCGGCCTGCAATGCGCGTAAACACATATACAGGCAGAGCACGATCGAGAATACGCCGGCCACGTCGGACATGAAGGTGAAAGCAAGCGGGAGATAGAGCGGCGAGAAGATGAAAGTAAATGTCGCGAGGGTCGCGTTCCACTGAGAAACGCCCGCGCGCACCAGCGTGCGCTGCAGCAGCCAAGTGGTGGCGATGGCAACAAGGGTCGTGCTGAGTCGAACCGTCGTAAAGGAGAAACCGAATAACTTGACGAACAACGCTCCGAGATAAAGCTGCCAGCCGAGCATCGCCGATGCCCAGCCGTTATAAACGATGTGCCCGGTCTGCGCCAGTATTTGAGTGGTCTTGATGTAGGACCAGTCGTCACAGATGCCGGTCTCGGCGTAAGGACGAATGAGGAGGGCGCAAAGAGCGACTGCCAGCGCGCAAGAGACTGCCGGCAACTGAGACTTGACGTGGACGCGCAAATCAGTCTTCCAACTCTAGGCAGGCGATTTGGGACATAGTGAGATCATTGTATAGACCGCTAGAGCTGCCTGTCCCCCGCCCATTATGTTACAACTGCGAATCATGCGGAGGGGCGGGGAACTATCTGGAGAATGACATTGAAAGAACCACATCTGATATTGGGTTTGGGCGAGTTGTTGTGGGACGTGTTGCCGGAGGGAGCCCGGCTTGGCGGTGTCCCCATCGACGATTCGATGTCGTTGGGATTATTGGGCGGTGCGCCGGCCAACTTTGCCGTGATGGCAGGACGCCTGGGCAATCACGCGGCCATTCTGAGCCGCATTGGGCGAGACGATCCCGGCCGCAGGGCGATGGAAGTGCTGGACCCGCTGCCGGTAGACGCAAGCCGGTTGCAGGTGGACCGGGTGCATGAGACTTCGCGGGTGACGGTACGGTTCGACGGCGAGCAGCCCAGCTATGCGATTCACGAGCCTGCGGCGTGGGATTTTCTGGAGCTTTCAGACGAGTGGGTGCAACTGGCCGAACGTGCTGCTGCAGTCTGCTTTGGGTCGTTGGCTCAGCGCAGCCGGAAGTCGCGGCAAACGATTCAGATGCTGGTTGCTGAGACTTCGTCGGCGTGCGTGCGGGTCTTCGACGTGAACCTGCGTGCGCCGTTCTATTCGAGCGAGGTGATCGAGGAGTCGCTGGAGTTGGCAACGGTGTTGAAGATGAACGACGCGGAGATGCCGCTGGTGCTGGGGCTGCTGGGGTTGCCGTCTGACGAGGGGCCAGAGCCAAACCGGCTACGGCTGGATGCAGAGCGGTTGCTGGAAGCATTTCCCACGTTGGGGATGGTGGCTGTAACTCGCGGCGGTCGTGGCAGCCTGCTGGTGACGCGCGGCGAATGGCACGAGCATCCCGGCCTCGCGATCGGAGTGGCCGACACGATTGGCGCGGGCGATGCATTTACGGCTGCGCTGACGCACTACATGCTGCGCGGGGCAGACCTGGCCACGCTCAACGAGGCAGGCAACCGCTGGGGTGCATGGGTGGCTTCGCAGGCCGGGGCCATGCCGATGCTGCCCGACGCGGTGCGCGCCGGCATCGCGGCGGCAATTGCAGATTCAACCGCGGGCGGCTGAAACGATTTGTCGTGAACGGATGGCTGGCCGTTGAGGTAAATTGGGGTCACTGTGATTATTAACATCGCCAGGCGCGCGCACGACCATAACTGGGAACTGGATCCGATCACGCGTTCGCTGCTGGATACAGATTTCTACAAGCTGCTGATGCTGCAGTTTATCTGGAAGCATTTTCCGACGACCCATGCCACGTTTACCTTGCTCAATCGTGCGCGCGAAGTGCGCCTGGGCGAGATCGTCGACGTGGAGCGGTTGCGGGATCAACTGGAAGAGACCAGAAAGCTGCGCTTCCGCAAGTCGGAACTGATCTGGCTGGCGGGCAACACATTTTTTGGGCGGCGGGGCATCTTTGAGCCGGCCTTTCTGGAGTGGCTCGAGCGCGACTTCCGGCTGTCCGATTACGATTTGTCGGTTCGGGACGGCCAGTTGTCGCTCAGCTTCCACGGTCTTTGGGCAGAGACGACAATGTGGGAGATTTATGCGCTCTCTGCTATCGACGAACTGAAGTCGCGGGCTAGCCTGAAGCGGCTAAGCGAGTTCGAACTCGACATTCTGTATGCGCGCGCCAAGACGCGCCTTTGGGAGAAGATGGAGCGGTTGCGCGGCGTTCCCAGGCTGAGCGTGAGCGACTTTGGAACACGGCGGCGGCACAGCTTCCTATGGCACGAGTATGTGGTCATTGCCATGAGAGATGTGTTGGGTGCAAGCTTTGCCGGCAGCTCCAACACTTACCTGGCCTACAAGCACGATCTTGAAGCGATGGGAACCAATGGCCACGAGTTGCCCATGGCTTTGGCGGCACTGGCCAACGACGACGAGGACTTACTCACGTCGCAATACCGCTTGCTTGAGTTATGGCAGAAGACTTATCAGGGCGAGTTACTGATTTTGCTACCGGACACCTTTGGGACGACGCAGTTTCTTGACCAAGCGCCGGAATGGGTAGCTGACTGGACGGGTCAGCGCGCCGACAGCAAGGATCCGTACGTGGCTGGCGACGAATATATTGCCTGGCTTGAGCGGCGCGGGCGCGATCCCAGAAGGAAGCGGCTGATTGCTTCCGATGCGCTTGATGTGAAGCAGATCCTTGGGCTTCACGCCTACTTCGGCGGGACGATTCGCAACGGAGCGACGCCGGCGGACTTCGCGCGGGCCAGCGACTTTCTGGATGAGAGCAAGTGGCTTCCCGAGCGCAGAATTCGATTTAGTTCGGGATGGGGAACTTACCTGACAAACGATTTTCGTAACTGCAATCCACAGGGGGATGAGGAATTCGATCCGGTGAGCCTGGTGTGCAAGCTAACTCAGGTCGAGGGCAGGCCGACGGTCAAGCTTTCCGATAACTACTCGAAAGCAATGGGGCCGGCCGGCGAGGTGGAGCGGTACCGGCGCGTGTTCGGCGTGGCAGGTGTCGCGGATGTGCCGGTCTTGATTTGATATGACCGTGTAGTTAGGAAAGATACTTCTTGAGAGAACTAAGCCACCACCCGCGCGCTAACTGCGCCGCTTGCCTGTTATCGCTTGCTCCCCTGCGGCCACTGTAACTTACTTAGCCATGTAGACCTGCCGGTTCGCGGTATGCACGGGCCTTCCCGATGCTCTTAAGCAAGCTTCGTTAGTTGAAGATCGGCGGCAAGGGGACAGCCCGCGCAGTGGGCGGTCCGGCCGCAGTGCGCCTTGCCTACAGCGACAGTGAGGGCGTGAAACTCATTGTAAAGGCGCGCGTGGTTAGCTGTTGGGTCGGAGGCGAAGGCCGCGCGGATAAGATCGGCGAGTACGTTGTAAGTTGGGCGCATGGGTGAGGGTGGAAGTAACTGGTGGCGCTCGGCGATGCGGCGTAGATACTCGTCGGCGACTGGGACAGGGTGGTTAAGGGCGTAGAGCAGGATGGCGTCGGCGGTCTCGGGACCTACGCCAGGCAGCGCCAGCAGGCGGCGGCGGAGAATTACCGTTGGAGTCGCCGCGAGGGCTTCGAGCGAGCCGGCGAACTCGTCGTCCAGCATGGCCACAAACGCTTTGAGCGCGGGCGCCTTGCGGATGTGAAAGCCGGATGGGCGAATCAGATTCTGCAAATCGCCGAGAGGGATGGCGCGCAGGCCGTCGAGGGTGAGCGCACCTGCTTTGCGCAAGTTGGCGAGCGAGCGTTCGACGGCCTTCCACGCGGTGTTCTGGGTGAGATAGGCGCCGAGCACGACTTCAAAGGGAGTTTGGGCCGGCCACCAGTGCTGGGGGCCGTAGGCCACCAACAAGCGATTCTGCATAGTCCGCAGCCGTTGCGCGGCGCTTGGTTGGTGACTCAGCTTCACGACAGCGTATCCTCACCGGGCGGGGTTTGGAGCTGAAGTTTCCATTCGAGGATGCGTGCGCGTGCGGCGGCGGCTTCAGCCTGGGGCACGTGGCCGGCTGCTTGAAGTGAGATGGAGAGCGCGGTGTGGGCGAGCGGGTCGGCGGGAGTGATAGCTGTCAGCGCCATCGCTGCGGCGACAGATTGATTGAGCTGGCCGGCATCGCGGAGGGCGCGGACGAGGCCGTGGTGAGCCTCAGTGTGCGCGGGAGCGGCTGCGATGGCGGCGCGAAACGCATCAGCGGCTTCAAGGGGCGAGCCGGCGGCAAGCAGGACTAGCCCCTCTTCCGAAAGCGATTCTGCGGTCTGTGGATTGGAGGCGGTCACGGCTGTCTTTAGAATAGCGGAGTCAGCGTTGAGGGAGCACGAACATGGAGGGCGCGATGAAGAGTCATACGGAGTATCTGATTTTCCAGACGGCAAAGCGGCGGGAGATGGTTCACATCACCGATCAAGTGGAGGAAATTGTGCGGCGCAGCAAGGTGAAGGATGGACTGTGCTTCGTGTCGCTGATGCACATTACCGCGGCGGTCTACGTGAATGACCACGAAAGCGGATTGATTGAGGATATCGGCAAGTGGCTGGAGGAACTGGCGCCGGCGCGGCCGGATTACAAGCACCATCGGACTGGCGAGGACAACGGGGATGCGCATTTGAAATCGCTGCTGCTGCATCAGGAGACCACGCTGCCGGTGACGAACGGGAAACTGGATCTGGGAACGTGGCAGCGCGTGTTCTATGCGGAGTTCGATGGGCAACGCCCGAAGCGCGTGATTGTGAAGGTGCTCGGAGTGGAATAGCGTGAACTCGCGGAGGAAGTTTGATCTCGGCAAGGGACCAGCGGCGCTGTTCGATCATGTCTACTTCTTGCGCTTCAGGTTGTTGATCGGTTTCAGCACGGAAGAGAGCGGAGTCCCGAAGTCCCAGTACGTCCCGCCGGCAGGGGGCGACGATCCGGCGGACGTCAGCGGGCGAAGCGGGTTCTTTGCGTGCTGCTTGCTGCCGGGAGGAACCCAAGAACTGCTTGACCGCGCCAAGCCCGCGCCTGCAAGCACCTCACCAAATGTGACAATCTACAAGAAGAATCTCACCGGAAGTGATAGACCATTCCCGCGCCAAGAAGAATAGAGTTCTGTTCATTGCCGGCGCCGTTGGGCAGTTGAGTATGCATCCATTCAGCCTCAAAAGCACGCACTGCAAACCGGCGGGAAAGCCTCATATCGACGCCTCCGCCTGCGAGCAAGGCGAGACTGCTTGCACTTGTTACCGTGTGAGGCGGATGAGGAAACAGTCCATTGAAAGCCATCGCTTCGCCTACCAACCCCTGTCCGAAAACCGACAGCTTGCGTTGTGCAAACGACAACGTGTAGCGAGGTCCACCGGTGATAGTTATCATATCCAGCCCCACCCCCGTAGAACTGATGTCGGAAGTGTGAAAGCCCCTTGCATCTGCCACCAGTCCCAGGTGATCTCCCAGCCTGGCCTGTGCCTGGACACCGCCGCCCTGAACCCAAAAGCTGTTACCGCTAAGTTCGGTGAAACGCGCGGGGCTGTAAGAGGCAGCTGCGTTCAGATGAAAACCGTGCGAATCAGCCGCCGGTACAACCTGCGCCGCGAGTGGAGTGGTCACCGTAGCTCCCACAAGGAGCAAGCTGCTAAGAAGGTAGGTACGCATCGTCTGTCTCCTCATGAGGCTATTTAACCAGCAGCGTCACCGCGGCGGCGTGTTGTACATTTCCACTCGTCGCGGTGACGTTTATGGTGTAATTTTGCTGAGCCTGCGTAAAGAAGCCGGACCCGGAAGGCGAGCCACACCCAGTCATCATGGCTCCTGCTAGTGTGCAACCGAGCAGCAGCAGCACTAAGGAAGCTAGCCTGCTCAGTCGACGTCCCTGCCGCCGCAATCGCCCCACACCAAGCAACGGAAATAGGAGCAAAGCCAAGGTCAACGGAGCCAGCCTGCGTCCAATTGATGGGGACACCAGCTCGGCCACCGCAGGAGTGGTAACGGTCACCGTTACCGTTTGCTTACCACCGTTGGCCAAAATTGTGGAGGGGCTGAATGTGACCGTCGCACCCGACGGCAGGCCGCTCGCCGTGAAGCTCACCGGACCTGGATAGTTTCCATAAAGCGGATCCGCGGTCACCTGATAAGTGGCAACATCTCCCGGGTTCACTGTAAGGTTGGCCAGCCCGGAGACAACCAGGGTAAAGTCCAGCGAAGCCACAGTTACAGATGTGGATGACTGGCTGGTGGTGAAGTTGTTATCGCCGCTATATACAGCGTTTAGAACGTTGATTGCTCCGGCAGTGAGCGACGATGTGGTTATAGTTGCTGTACCCGCGGTTAACGGTACCGTACCCAATAAAGTGGTCCCATCGTAGAAGGCTACCGAACCTGTCGGCGTGCCTGCAGTCACCGAAACCACCTGAGCGGTCAGCGTAACGCTTTGTCCCGGAGCGACAGAGGAACTACTTGCGGTCACCGTTGTCGATGTTCCTGCCTTCGCGATGGTGAAGTTCGCCGAGCCGCTGCTCGCCGCATAAGTCGTATTACCCGCGAAGCTGGCACTGGCCGTCACCGTGCCCACGTTGATGTTTTGGGGCGTGTAGCTCACCGTCAGGGGCTGGCTCAGTCCGCCCGCGCCCGTCGCCGTCGCCGTGCACGGCGTCTGCGCCGCGCTGTTATAGACAATGCTCGCCGGGCAGGTTACTGTCACCGTCGACGTTGCCTGCGCAATACTCCACGAGCCGTTGACCGCGGTGATCGTGAAGTTCGCCGGCGTGCCGCCGCTCACCGATGGCGTTACCGTTCCCGAGCCTACCGCGGGTCCGACCGTAGATGGATTGTTCGTGCAGGTCAGGCCGCTCGTGGATGCGCCCGTCACGGCACAAGCCGAAGGCGCGTGCGACAACCCGTCATAAGCGCCGCTGTAGCTGCCCGCCGTCGCCGTTACCGCCGCCGCGTTGATGGTGAAGGTCGCCGAACCGTTGCTTGCCGCATAAGTCGCATTGCCGGCGAAGCTGGCACTGGCCGTCACCGTGCCCACATTGACGTTTTGGGGCGTGTAGGACCACGTCACCGTCTGGGGCCCGGTCAGTCCCGCGCCCGTCACCGTCGCCGTGCACGGCGTCTGCGCCGCGCCGTTATAGACAACGCTCGCCGGGCAGCTTACCGTCGTCGTCGTCGGCGTTCCCGACCCCCCCGTCACCGTCACTGATCCGCTCACATAGCTGATGGAGTAGTTGGCGGCAGAGGCTCCGGAGCAGGATGTCGAGGGCGAGGAGCCGACCGCGCTGGTCACTGTGTAGCTCGTTGTGCAGGTAGGCGGCGTGGTCACGACTGAGCTCGTATCGCCGTTCACGAACCCGGAGTAGATGGGCGTGATGGTGGGGACGGCGCTGCCGTAAACCACGGTCGTGCTGGAGGCGGTAACGGTCAGCGGCGCCGCCGTCACCGTCAGCGTCACCGTCGCCATCTGCGTCGAA
The DNA here is from genome assembly GCA_963757965.1 of uncultured Acidobacteriaceae bacterium. GTDB lineage: Bacteria > Acidobacteriota > Terriglobia > Terriglobales > Acidobacteriaceae > Telmatobacter. Next base: position 41,480 of record CAVWTV010000027.1, on the reverse strand, counting down.
TAGGTCGCCGTATCCGAAGGCGTGAAGGTCGCCTGCAGGTTCACCGTTCCCACCGGAAGCACCGTACCCGCCGGGGGTGTGTAGGCGAAGGCGCCGGCCACCGCGGTATTGCCATTGGTCGCATCCGTCGCCGTGGCATTCAACTGCGTCGCGCTCAGCGCCGTCCCGTAGACGATGTTTGCGGGATTCGCCCAGTTAATCGTTGGAGCAATCTTGCCCTGAGTCCCCGCGACCACCAGGACCAAGATCGCCGAACTGCTCCCTGTAGTAAACTCACCGTCGCTGCTCGTATAGGTTGCCGAGATGCTGTGCGATCCCGTCGTCAGAGACGAAGTCGTAAGGGCAGCCGTGTACGGCGAGCTGCTCGACAGGGTGACGACGCCAAGCGAGGTGCTCCCATCGAAGAACTCCACGGTCCCCGCGGGGCCATGCGCGCTGGGATCAGGCGTCGACGACGGAGTCACCGTCGCCGTGAAGGTTACCGGCTGGCCCACGTTCACGGTCGTCGCCGAGGCCGCCAGCGTCACTGCGGTGGTGTCCGCCGTCACCGCGTGCGTCACCGTGTTGGAGGTGCCGCCGGCATGGACGGTATCACCGCTGTAGATCGCAAAGACAGTATGCGAGCCCGGATCTAGCGTCGCCGTCTGGAAGGTCACCGGACTCGAGCACGAACTGGCGCTCAGCGTTACAAGCGATCCAGCCGCCGCGCCGTCCACATAGAACTGCACAATCCCCGTGGGACAGGGCGTCCCGCTCAGGCCCCCCAGATCGAAATACGCCATCGTCCCATACGGCGAAGGCTCCGGCATGCCGCTGCGCAGAGCCAGCGTCAGTCCCGTCGCGCTCGCCGGATAGATCACCAGCGTCCCCGTCGCGGCCCCCGCGTAGTTCGGGTCCACAACCGTTGCCGTCACCGTGTAAATACCCGGCTGGGTGGGCGCCGTCTGGCTCGACGGATAGCTGGCGCTGCTGTACAGCACCGTCACGCTCAGACCCGGTGGCGTCGTGGTTACCGTCACCGGCAACGGCGAACCCGTGTAGTACTGCGCCAGGTTGACCAGATTCACCGTCGCTGCCGCCTGAGTGATGGTGAAGTTCGCCGAGCCGTTGCTCGCCGCATAAGTCGCATTACCCGCGTAGCTGGCGCTGGCCGTCACCGTGCCCACGTTGATGTCTTGTTGGGGCGTGTAGGTCACCGTCAGCGACTGGTTCAATCCGCCCGCGCCCCCGCCCGTCACGTTCGCCATGCACGGCGACTGCGCCGCGCCGTTATAGACAACGCTCGGCGGGCAGCTTACCGTCGTCGTCGTCGGGGTCGCCGATGCCGACGTAATACTCCACGTGCCGTTAAACGCGTTAATGGCGAAGTTGGTCAAAGTGTCGCCGCTCACCGTTGGCGTTACCGTTCCCGAGCCTACCGCGGGTCCCACCGATAATGGATTGTTCGCGCAGGCCAAGCTGCCCGTGTATGCGCCCGCCACCACACAAGCAGGCGAAGGCGAGTGCGGATTCCCGTCAAAAACGCCGTTGTAGCTGCCGGCTGTCGCCGTTACCGGCGCCGGAGTGATGGTGAAAGTCGCCGAGCCGCTGCTCGCCCCATAAGTCGCATTGCCGGCGTAGGTGGCGCTGGCCGTCACCGTGCCAACGTTGGTGTTTTGGGGCGTGTAGGACCACGTCACCGTCTGGGGGCCGGTCAGTCCCGAGCCCGCCACCGTCGCCGTGCACGGGGCCTGCGGCGCGCCGTTATAGACAACGCTCAACGGGCAGATTACCGTCGTCGTCGTCGGCGTCGCCGATGCCGACGTAATACTCCACGTGCCGTTGATCGGGGTGACTGTGAAGTTCCCTTGCGTGTTGCCGGTCACCGTTGGCGTTACCGTACCCGAGCCTACCGCGGGTCCCACTGAAGATGGAGTGTTCGTGCAGGCCAGGCCGGCCGTGTATGCGCCCGCCACGACACAAGCAGGCGAAGGCGAGTGCGGATTCCCGTCAAAAACGCCGTTGTAGCTGCCGGCTGTCGCCGTTACCGGCGCCGGAGTGATGGTGAAAGTCGCCGAGCCGGTGCTCGCCCCATAAGTCGCATCGCCCGCGTAGGTGGCGCTGGCCGTCGCTGTGCCCGCGTTGGTGTTGTTCGCGTAGTTCCACGTCACCGTCTGGGGGCCAGTCAGTCCCGCGCCCGTTACCGTCGCCGTGCACGACGGCGTCTGCGGCGCGCCGTTATAGACAACGGGCGAAGGCGGGCAGATTACCGTCGTCACCGTCGGCGTCGCCGAAGCCGACGTAATACTCCACGTGCCGTTGATTGGGGTGACAGTGAAGTTCCCTTGCGTGTTGCCGGTCACCGTTGGCGTTACCGTACCCGAACCTACCGCGGGTCCCACTGAAGATGGAGTGTTCGTGCAGGTCAGGCCGGTCGTGTATGCGCCCGCCACGACACAAGCAGGCGAAGGCGAGTGCGGATTCCCGTCAAAAACGCCGGTGTAGCTGCCGGCTGTCGCCGTTACCGGCGCTGCGGTGATGGTGAAGGTCGTCGAGCCGCTGCTCGTCGTATGATTCGCATCGCCCGCGAAGGTGGCACTGGCCGTCGCCGTGCCCACGTTGGTGTTGTTCGCGTAGGTCACCGGCGTCACCGGCTGGTTCAGTCCGCCAGCGCCCGTTACCGTCGCCATGCACGACGGCGTCTGCGCCAAGCCGTTATAGACAACGCTCGACGGGATGCAGCTTACCGTCACCGTCGAAGATGCCGTCGTAATACTCCACGAGCCGTTGACCGGGGTTACGGTGAAGTTCCCTTGCGTGTTGCCAGTCACCGTTGGCGTTACCGCTCCCGAGCCTACCGCGGGTCCCACCGAAGTTGGAGTGTTCGTGCAGGCCAGGCCGGTCGTGTATGCGCCCGTCACGGCACAAGCAGGCGAAGGCGAGTGCGTCAATCCGTCATAAACGCCGCTGTAGCTGCCCGCCGTCGCTGTTACCGGCGCCGCGTTGATGATGAAGGTCGTTGAGCCGCTGCTCGTCGCATAAGTGGCATTGCCGGGGTAGGTGGCACTGGCCGTCGCCGTGCCAGCGTTGGTGTTGTTCGTGTAGGTTACCACGTCACCGTCTGGGGGCCAGTCCGTCCCGCGCCCGTTACCGTCGCCGTGCACGACGGCGTCTGCGGCGCGCCGTTATAGACAACGGGCGAAGGCGGGCAGATTACCGTCGTCACCGTCGGCGTCCCCGTCCCCAGCACGATGGTGAAGTTCGCCGAGTTGCTGTTTGCCAAATGGTTCGCGTCGCCCGTGTAGCTGGCAAAGGCAGTCGCCGTGCCCGGGTTGATGTTGTTCTGGTAGGTTGTGCTCAACGTCAGCGACTGGTTCAGCGGTGGTTGGCCCGCGCCCGTCGCCACCGGGTTGCACGGCGTCAGCGCCGCGCCGGTATAGGCAACGCTCGCCGGGCAGTTCATCGTCACAGTTGTCGGTGCCTGCGCAATAGTCCACGTGCCGGTGGCCGTGGTGATGGTGTAGTCCGCCAGCGTGCTGCCGCTCACCGTTGGCGTTACCGTTCCCGAGCCTACGTTTGGTCCCACCGAATTTGGAGTGTTCGCGCAGCTCAGGCCGGTCGTGGTTGCGCCCGTGAAGGCACAAGCAGGTATCGTTTGCGCCAACCCGGTATAAACGCCGTTGAGGGTGCCCGCCGTCGCCGTTACCGCCGCCTTCGTAATACTCCACGAGCCGTTGACCGGGGTGATGGTGAAGTTCGTCAGCGTGCCGCCGCTCACCGTTGGCGTTACCGCTCCCGAGCCTACCCCCGGTCCCACCGGAGATGGATTGTTCGCGCAGGTCAGGGTACCCACGTATGCACCCGTCACGGCACAAGTAGGCAAAGTCGCGTGCGTCGCCCCGTCATAAACGCCGCTATAGTTGCCCGCCGTCGCCGTTACCAGCGCCGGCGTGATGTTGAAGGTCGCCGTGACGGTGCTCCCCGCATTATTCGTATCGCCATAGTAGGTGGCAGTGGCCGTCACCGTGCCCACGTTGGTGTTTTGGGGCGTGTAGATCACCGCCACCGGCTGGTCCCGTGCTTCGCCCACAGGCGACACCGTCGCCGAACACGGCGCCTGCGGCGAGCCGTTATAGACAACGCTCCACGGTCCGGGGCCGGCGCCGCAGCTTATCGCCACCGTCGCCGACGATGCCTGCGTGATGGTGAAGGTCGCCTGGCTGGCGCTCGCCGAATAGTCCGTAGTGGCCGCGTAGCTGGCACTGGCTGTCGCCGTGCCCACGTTGGTGTTGTTCGTGAAGGTGATCGTCAGCGGCTCCGGCGAGGTCAACAGTGGGCCTTGGGTGCTGGTCGCCGTCGCCGTGCAGGGCGGCGTTGTCCACGCCGAGCCGTTGTAGACCTCGGTCGCCGGATTGCAGGTCACGTTGACCGTCGAGGATGCCGGCACGATGATGAAGCTCGCCGTCGCGCTGCCCAGCGAATAATTCCCAGTGCCCCCGCCGTAGGTGGCACTGACGTTCACCGTGCCCGCGTCGGTGGTGTCGGTCGGGTAGGTCACCGTCACCGACTGGTCCAGTCCGCCCGAGCCCGTCACCGACGCCGTGCACGGCGTCTGCGGCGAGCCGGTATAGACCTCGCTCGCCGGGCAGATTATCGTCACCGTCGGCGGCGCCTGCGCGATGCTGAAGTTCACCGTGGTTGGAGTTGGAGTGCTCGCCGCATTATTCGCGTCGCCCGCGAAACTGGCACTGGCCGTCGCCGTGCCCGCGTTGGTGTTGTTCGTGTAGGTCACCGTCAGCGGCTGGTTCAGTCCGTTCGCGCCCGTCGCCTTCGCCGTGCACGGCGTCTGCGCCGCGCCGTTATAGATATAGGGAGCGCCCACTGTGCAGTCTATCGTCACGCTCGACGTTGCCAGGGCGGCCGTCACGGTGGCCGAAATCGAGTCGGCGGGGTAAGTATTTGCAGCCGTGACGCTGGCCGTTACCACGCAGGCTATCGTGCCGCTCGACATCGTCACGGTGCTCCCAGAGGTGCTTCCAGAAATACTGCAGCCGCCGGCGACACTGATGCTGATCGTCCCCGACGTGTTGGTACTGCTCGACGCTCCCACGATGAAGGTGCCGCCGTCGGCCTCCGAATTCGGAGGCGTCTGATTCGTGATCCAGTCCAGATTGGGCGGGGTGGCCGAGAATGTCACCGTGGCAGTACCGATCGTAGTGGTGCCGACCTTAGCTGTGTAGGTCACCGGCTGTGCGGTCGTGTCAGTCACCGTAAAGGTCACGACATTGCTGGTCGAACTCGCGGTAACGCTTTGTGGCGAGGCGAGTCCATCGATCAATGAAGTGCCGCTGCCCGCTGTCAGAGTTACCTTCTGGCCGTCTACCGGGTTGTAGTTTGCGTCGTACAGCGTCACCGTGATCGTCGAACACGCCGGGCAGGCGGCGCCGGTCGCAACCGAGGTCGGACTGGCAACCACCGTCGAGGGTGGCGCGGTGACCGAGCCGGCCGTGAAGGTCACTGTAACGCTCCCGACCGCGAAACCGTCGGTGACGTCAGTAGCCGTGTAGATCACCGTCTGTGCGTGCGTGTCGGTCACCGTAAAGGTTGCTTGGCCGCTGGAATTCGTCATATTCGGAGGCCCGCTGCCCGGTATGATCGTCGAATCGCCGCCGTTCGCTGCCAGCGTCACCGTCTTGCCGGGCAAGTCATTGCCGCTTGCATCCTTCAGCGTCACCGTGATCGTTGCAGTCGTCGTGCCGTCGTCCGGAATCGAGGCCGTCGTGCACGGGGAAACGGCACAGGGGATTGTAATATACACCTTCGAGTTGCCGGGGCTCGCCGCAGTCGTAATATAGAAGCAAAGACTGGTAGCGGTCGTAAGACCTGGCGAAGTCGCCGTCAGGTAATAGCAGGAGGTGGAGGTAGAGCTAGTGGTGATTTTACAGCCCGAAAACGCGGCGACGCCGGAGGTCGCATTCACAGGATTTGACCCGCAGCTCAACGTGCCGCCGGCCGGAGATGCCGCTGAGATCGCCAGAGTGATCGGCGCCGAACTGCTTGTCACCGTGTTACCGTTTTCAACTGCCACAACCGGCTGCTGCGTCCACATCGCGCCTGGGGCGCCACCGCCTGGCGACACCAAGAACGCAAGTTTCGTTGGGGCGGCGTAAATAGTCTCGGTTTGACTGGCGCAAGCGCCATTAATAAAACAGCCCAGCACATTTGTGTACGCATAGATTTGAGCGGTGCCCGCCGTGCCGTTATTGTAATAGAAGCTGACGGTCGAAGCCCCTGCTATGGTTGTGATGCCAATGGTGCAACCTGAGTCCGAGTAAAACGCGCCGTTGCCGGAAAGGTCGGAAAGGTGGACAGTTCCATATGCAGGGGTTCCCTCCAGCCCCAAAGTTATTTCGCCGCAGGCGCCAGCTGCCTGATTGAGAGGAGCGTTTGTGAAAACGATGCCAGTAGTGCCATCCGTGAATATGGTCTGGGCCTGGTAGCCGGAGCTCATGCCGACGGCCGTCAGATGGTATCTTGCCCCCAGGTCTTTCGGGGTCGGCGCATAGCCGTTATACGTGAAATTGCCAAATGAATCGGCGGTCGCCGTGGCATCCGGATCGTCTTCCGTGGTCTGGTCGACCCACTCGTGGAGATGAAGAGCGACCCCTTCGAAGGGCTGATAGCCGGCGCCGGTCATCACCACCGGCGTGCCCGGCGGGTAGTCGGACCTGTCGGTAGAGATCGTCGGGAACCAATAGAGTTCGGCCGCGCTGGCGTAACTGCCCATGCCGCCGGCAGCCAGCAGCGAACCCAGACTGGCCGGTGAGGCAAAACCTCCATCCTGATTGACCAGCGAAGGGGAAGCCTTGACAAAGGCTCCAGCCGTGCCGTTGGCCCATGGCTCAAGCAAGTCCACGGCTGTTCCGCCGGTGCCGCCCATAGCCAGAATGCTGCCGTTCTGGGGCAGCAGCGTGGCAAAGTGGTCCCTGCGCGGCACGCCGCCGCTCACCACCTTGAAGGTATTGGTCCACTGGCTGAAGATCTCAGCCGTGCCAAGATCGTTTTGCCCATTGTTGCCGCCAATAATGGCCACACCGTCATAAGTGCCGGTTGCCGTGGCCCCCACGCGGGGAGACGTCATGGTAGGACCGGAAGATACGGTTCCGGTCATCGTGTCCTTGCTGTATATAAAGACTTCAGTAGATGCCAGTACTGCGCCGTTGATGTCTGTGCCGCCCGCAATAAGAACCCGGCCGTCCGGTGTGGCAGCTGCTACGGCGCCGGTACGCGGCGTCAGCAGCGTGGCAATGGGCGTGAAAGTCTGATCAGTCAGGTTGAAGAGAACGATGGAGCCGACCACCCGGGTTGTGCTGGTGCCACCGGCAATCAGGATGTTGCCATCGGATAGCGTGGCCATGGTGTGGCCTGCAAGGCCAGTACCAATTGACGAAGACAGGAGGGTCCATTGCTGACTGCTGGCACTGAATATTTCCGCCGAATCGCTGTAGCCGCCACCCGTGGTCAAACCACCCGTTACGAGAACGTCGCCAGTGTCCAGAACAATGGCAGCATGATTTGCCCTGGGCACGTTCATCGCCGGCAAGGCCGTGAAGGCCCCGGTCGCGGGGTTGTACACTTCGGCCGTGGCTTGGGGAATTCCGCTGCTGTCGGTGCCGCCGGTAATCAGAATCCGCCCGTCGGTGAGCAAAACCGCGGCCGCCCCAGAGCGGGCTTGCGTCATTTGCCCCGTCGAGGACCACGTGTTCGAACCCTGAGCCTGGCTCACCCCTTGAGGGGCAAACGCGCCATAAACAAGCAGACCGGCAATAGCCGCAAATCTCGCTGCGCTATTCATAACTGACCCCGTCGAAATCGGCGAAATGTTAAGCAGACAACCGCTGCATTTGAGTTTGACTTGGCCCGCGAACGCGCATCGAGCTCTGGGGATGAATGTGCCGGGAAGGTCCAGAGCTGTCCGCAAAAAAGACAAAGGGAAGAAGCGTTTTATGAGGACAGGACAGCAGAATATATGAAGACGCCCGAAAACACAATTGCTATGTTGCTCAGCAGAAATGATCTAGGATGCTCGCGCTTGCCAGAATGCAGGCTGCGCCAACCATAATCGGCGGGTGATTTTTAAGGTGTTGGAAGTGGATTGAGCGCTCAGTTGTCGTCGGTAATTTTGCGCCACTGGCCGGTTGCAACGGATGCGGGAGGCGCGGATAAGTCGACTTTTGTGCGCGGCAGGATGACCAGATCGACGCGGCGGTTCTGTGCGCGGCCTTCGGGTGTGTCATTTTCCGACACGGGATGGAACTCGGCGTATCCGGCGGCGGATATGCGTTCTGGGGGCATGGCCTTGAGGTCGAGGAAGATGCGGGCGATGTGGGTGGCGCGGGCCGAAGACAGCTCCCAGTTGGAATCGAACTCGGCGGTGTGGATTGGTATGTTATCCGTGTGGCCTTCGATGCGGAGGCTGTAGGGTGTACCGCCGAGCGCAGTGGCGATCTGGCGCAGAGTTGCCACGGTTGCGGGCTTGGGGGCCGCGGAGCCGGAGTCGAAGAACCCGGCCTCGCGCAGGCTGATGACGAGGCCGTCCCGGCCCATCTGGATCGAGACGGTGTGCTGGGCGACCTGGTTGGAGAGCAACTGTTCCATTTCCCGGCGAATCTTGCCGAGGTCACCCTGGACCCTTGCCGGCGCGAGCACATCCTCGCCCATGACGATGTTCACGGGCAAGGCCGGCTTGTCGACACCGCTGGCGCCGTTGGCACTACCCCGCAGCGGCTGTGCCCCACCGAAAATACCCAGCGAGCGAAAGGCTGAGTTGATTGAATCCGATACCTGCATCTGCTTTTTCTGATCGGCCTTTGACGCCGAGTAGAGGACCACGAAAAAGGCGAAGAGCAACGTGATGAAATCGGCATAGGAGACCAGCCAGCGCTCCTGGCTAGGACGCCTCCGGTCTGGACGCCGGGTCATGCGGCGCGTTCCTTTTTCCCGGGGTTGGAGTCATGGAGAAATCCGGCTAGCTTGAGTTCGAGCATGCGCGGATTCATGCCTTCGAGGATGGAGATGACGCCTTCAAGCATCATTTCGCGGCGCTGCTGGGTGTCGCGGATGCGGATGCGCATTTTACCTGCGAAAGGCAGGAAGAATAGATTCGCGATGCCCACGCCGTAGATGGTGGCGACAAAGGCCACAGCGATGCCGCGACCCACCTCCTGCATATTGTCGAGATGCTGCATGACCTGGATCAGGCCGAGCACCGCGCCGAGAATGCCGATGGTGGGCGAGAAGCCTCCGGCGGACTCGAAGACCATGGGCAGCTGGTCCTCGCGTTCCATTGCGGAGTCGAGACTGACCCTCATGATCTTGCGCAGCTCCCCGGGCTCGGTGCCGTCGACGGCGAGCATGAGAGAGCGTTTGAGGAAGGGATCCTGAATAGTGTTCAGGTCGGCGTCGAGCGAGACAACGCCCTGGCGGCGAGCCTTGTTGGCGAAGGCAAGCAGCATGCGGAGGACTTCGTCATTCTCTTTGCGCGGCGCTGCAAAGACGTGCGCCAGACTCTTGAACGCGTTGAGGACGGTCGGAAGCGGAAACTGCAGAAGGACGGCGCCGAGGGTGCCACCGAAGACGATCAGGGCCGCCGTTGGCTGCAGGACCTGGCCCAGATTTCCGCCCTCCATCAGCAGCCCGGCAACAATGCCGAGCAGGGCCAGAGTGACTCCGCCGATGCTCCCCTTATCCATCGTTGGCCTTCTCCATGCAAAGCTTTTCGAGAAGCGGTGCGCGGTTTATGACCCCATCGGCCAAAACCAGTCGATGGAGCCCCGGGAATACTTAGCGATCGGTGGCTATCGAGCGCCGCGGCGGCGCCTGCACTGCGCTTGAATGTCCTGAGACGTCGAGGCTGGCGATTGAAACAACACGCTGTACTTCGCCCAAAGAGGCCATGCGACGGGCCACGCCGGCCAACAGGCGAGCACGGTAGGCAAGCACGCGCTCCGTCACCTCGTCGCAACTCTCGCGCACAATCAGCTTTTCTCCATTGATGAGGGTGAGCATAGTATCCGGTGAAGCCTCGGCGGTCTTGATCAAGTCGCTGTTCAGCACCATCGGGATTCCGTTGAGCCGGGTAAGTTCGATCATCGCCTTGTAACTCCTTCGCTGCTGTTATCGGCGGCCGCCGCGAAAGGTTAAAGAATTAGAACCGAAGTGCCGTAAGTGTCCACGCGTGGGACACAAAGCGTAGGCGGATAAAGTCCATAAGTACCCTGCCGAAGAATGGGCCAGATGCGGCGGTACCTAACTCGAAAGCAGCAGCCCAGTCGGCTACAGATGATATGGGCGCACTCCAGAGATGGAGAAACTCAGGGGCAGGATCCGCAAATCCACACATCTACAAGGAGAACCCCATGTCCCTGGGTGTCTTGAATAACCTGAACGCTATCTATGCGGAGAATAACCTTAACAACACCAGCAACAGTCTCTCGACTGTGCTGAACCAGTTGTCTTCCGGATCCAAAATCAATTCCGGCGCGGACGACGCAGCCGGCCTTTCGCTGGTCGATGGTCTTCAGGCTAACTCCGTAGCCCTGGCCCAATCGAAGACCAACGCAAGTGAAGGCGTGGGCCTGCTGACCGTTGCCGATGGCGCGCTGTCGCAAGTCACAAACCTGCTCAACCGGGCTGTTACGCTGGCTACCGAAGCCTCGAACGGCACCCTCAACTCCAGCCAGGATATGGCGGCCAACCAGGAGTACCAATCCATTCTCTCTGAAGTGAATAACATCGGCGCGACCACCACTTACAACAATCAGGCGGTCTTCAACTCGAGAAACAATGTATACACGGGCGACTCTTCGACGACGGGCTCGTCGATCGACGCGCTGAAGATTTCGTCGCTGTCCTCGTCCAATTTGGGCGACACCGGCGGTGTGATGGCATACAGCAACGGCCAGAACAGCGTGTTTCTCAACCTGTCGGGCGCGAGCGTGAATGCGCAGAGCACGGACGCCCTGAACACAAACGGGACCACCACCATCAATGTGAACTATCTGGTAAAGGGCGCGGACGGCAGCGAGACCAGTGCCGCCACCAGCATTTCGGTGGGCGGGACCTCCGGCTACCAAAACACGGCCGCAGGATTGGTCAGCGCGATCAACGACGCCGGGCTTGGTCTGAGCGCGAACTTTACCACGCAGTCGCAAGCCGGCGTTGCCGGAGGCGGAACCCAGACCGGCATCCAGATTTCGGGCGGCTTGGTATCTGTCGGCGTCGACCCAAACGCGGCCAGCACAAGCGGGACTCTGAATCTGACGGGAACCTCGGCCAGCGGACTTCTGACGCAGGGCCAGACGGTTTCGATTCAGTCGGGCACGGGGGTTGCTATTTCGGTTACGGTGGGTCCGGCCATGAACACTCTTGCGGACCTGGCCATCGCGATCAATAACGCTTCGACAGCCAACGCCAACACCACGGCTACTCAGGTTGTGGCCACGGTGGAAACCAATAGCCAGGGTGTTCAGAGCCTGTCGCTGGTGGATCAGAACCCCAACGCGGGAGTCTTGTCTGTAACCGCCACTGCGGGCAGCTATGTGGCTGCAACCAGCACTAACGCCGACACGGGGCAGCCGGTTGCTTTCAGCTTCGTTGCCGGCACCACGGGCACGGCAGGCACGCCCACCACCGGCGGTACAGGCGGCACCGCTGCTACGGGCAACCTGAGCATTAGCGGAACCAACAGCGTGAGCGCTGCTCTGGCGGGCAGCCTGACTCTGTCCAACGGCGGCACAACCATCACCGTCAACATGAATCAGGGCAGTGCCTCAAACAGCGGCACGACCATCAACCTCCTCGCCGCTGACAGCAATCTTACCGGTCTGGCGGCTGCACTGGGTGTAACCACAGCCGGGTCAGCTTCGCTGGCTCTAGGCATCACTGCCGTGGCCAGTGCGACGGGTCTTGCGCTGACCGCCAATGCAGTCGGCACGACCATTGCGGGAACCGCGAACCTGACAGCCTCGCCCGCTATGGGTGTGACCAGCAGCGTGGGATCGGCCAGCGCCCAGAATGGCACCGACGGAAAGACCACGCTGAGCATGGTTGGCGGCAATGGGTACGGCTACACAAGCCCCGGCGTTTTTAGCGCCAACGACACGCTCACCGGCAGCATCGTGCTGCAGAACGGCAATGTCGACGCCCCCGGAACCGCAATCACCTTCGTTATGGGTGGAGCGGGGGCGAACGGGACCACAATATTCAGCGGCGGCGCCAACCTCAACTCGTTGATCAGCGCCATCGGCACCGGCGCGGGCGCTCTTGCACTCGGCGTAAGCGGCGCTGCAATCAACACCAGCACCGGTGGAATCGTGTTGACATCGGCCGCTGTCGGCACCACCATCTCCATGGTAAGTGCCGGAACCAACCTGGTGGATACGCCAGCCTTGACGACCGGCACTGTCACTGCGGCAACCGCGGCAAATGTGGGCGCAGCAGGCGGAAACGCCGGCGTCGCGGGCTTTAGCATCATTGGCGGCGGGAATCCAGTCGATGGGAACACCGACACGCTCGGTGGCAGCCTGGTCCTCTCCAACGGCCTTGGCGGCACACCGGTAACCTACACCATGGGCGGGACCGGTGGTCCAACCGGGTCTGGCGCCGCAATCGCAGTCGGCGGCACCACACTCAACGCCCTTCTGGCCGCTGTCAACTACACCACCGGCGCTACAGGTATCACCGCGACATTGAACGCGGCAGACGACGGTCTCACCTTCTCGACAACCACGCTTGGCGCCACCATCACACCTACCTCGGCCGGCCTGACGGATACGGACGGGTTCAGTAACACCAATCCTGCGGCGGGAGGCGCCGGCCAGTATGCGTCCGATGTTGTGGCTTTGGCCGACGGCGGCAAGGTTCCAGGAACCGGAAATGCGGGCAGCGGCACCTTCGCCGGCTCGATCACCATCACCAACAACGGCGTCAGCGATACCTTCGTGATGGGGGGAGCCGCCACTGTTGCCGGGGCGGATGGTGCCACCTATCACACTGGCGGCACCACGCTCACTAGCCTGATCAACGAAATCAACGCAGAGTCTGTGGGCATCTCCACTCTCGGCGTCACGGCCTCTCAGGACGGCGCCACCGGCGGCCTCTTCATACAGTCAACTGCCACCGGGGTTACTGTCTTGTCCGCCAGCGGCACAGCCGGTCTGACAGACACCATCGCTGAAACACCCGCCAACGGCTCGGCAGGAACAGCCTACGTGGCTAATGCGATCGGTGCAGATGTAGTCATTGGCGCTGCGACAGGCAACAATCAAAGCGATGTGCTCACCGGCAGCATCGTGATTGCCAACAGCGGCCACGGCTTCGGCGGCGCGGCCGAAACCTTCACCATGGGCGCGACCAGCGGCACTGCCGAGTCTGGGCTCGGGACGGCCAACATTACGGTCGGAGGAAATACGCTCCTGGCCCTGTCGCAGGCGATCCTCGATGCTTCCGCGGTCGGCGTTCATACCGGCGGCACCATCACCGCCGGCAACAGCCTCGACTTCAGCACGGGCATTAGCGGAAACGGCCTGACAATTACGTCCACCGACACAGCCAGCGTCATCGCACCCGTGGGAACCAACACGCTGCACGATGCGTACGGCGTGACAGCAGCCACGACCGGCGGATACCCGACCCTCCCGGCAACCAACGCCTCAGCGGTGATCGGGACCTCCGGGACGGTCCAGATTACCGATACGCTTCACGGCAGCCTCGTTCTCTCCAACGGCGGGGCCTTGCAAACCTTCACCATGGGCTCGTCCGCAAACGGCGGCACGACCATCCTCACCCTGGCTGCGGCAATCAACTCCAGCACTCTCGGGCTGAGAGCCACAACGGCCGGCGGCGTGCTCGGACTGCAATCGAGCATTGCGGCTACCACCATCGTCGTGGACAGCTCCAGCAACCTGACCGACACTGCCAATGAGACTCTTGTCGGAGGCACGGGATCAGCGAATTCAACGGTTGTTCCCGGAAATCCGGCAGCACATTCACTGGCTACGCTGAATCTGGCGAGCGGAACGGATCCCAACGGCACATTTGTGCTAACCGGCTCCGTTGCCCTAACCGGCACCGGCGGCACCGAGACCTTCACCATGGGAGCAAATGGCAACGGCGGTACAACCCTTGCGTCCCTGGCCACGGCGATCTCCGACAGCACCATCGGGATCGGCGCCACGGCAACCGCGGCGGGGCTAAACCTGCAAATGACCAGCGAAATCAACACGGCCATCTCGGTTGTGGGGAGCCCATCGCTGCATGACACGTTGGGATTCGCGGCCTCGACCGCTACACTCGGCACGTTCAGGAACCAAAGCGACACGCTCTCCAACGGCGTCATCAGCTTCACGATGGGCAGCAGCATCAGTCCGACAACGATCGACACGACCGCCGGTGAGACCGTCACCGAGCTGATGAGCCAGATCAACACAGGCGTCCTGGGCAACCAGACCAACCCGTACGGGGTCCATGCCATATGGAACTCCGGATCAAGCAGCGTAGACATGACGTCGACGCTCTACGGCACGGCGGGAGACATATCCGCCATGACATCCAACGTCTCCGATACGACCGCCGGCCAGGGCCTCAGCTATACCATCGGGTCAGCCTACGGCGTGGGGATCACCAACTCGACGGGAACAGCCAGCCTCTACGATTCATCCACCCAGGGCGTGCCATCAGGACCCAGCACCGCCTACTCGAACTTCGTTGCAAATACCGGCGGATCAAGCGGTATTGCCACGATGAGCTACTCCGACGGCGCCGGGGCGTCGCTGAGCGCAACCGATCTGTCCAACCAGACAGATGCGGAAACCGCGCTGACCATGATCCACCAGGCGATTACCGATGTGGCGGCGCAGGACGGATACATCGGGGCGCAGATCAACACCCTGAACTCCGTAAGCTCCGTGCTCAGCACACAACAGGAGAACGTGACCTCTGCGCAGAACGCGGTGCAGGCGACCGACTATGCGATGGCCACGTCCAATATGTCCAAATACGAGATCCTGAGTCAGACCGGCATCGCGGCACTGGCGCAGGCCAACAGCATCCAGCAGGAAGTGACCAAGCTGCTCCAGTAGTCCGGCGTCTCCGGCGGATTTCGTCGCTGGGGTGGAGTCGTTCCGGGGCACAGCAATCCGGGGCAGATGGATCGACAAACAACCGAAGAGGGGCGTCCGCAGGGCGCCCCTTTTCCGTGGATGTGGGGAACGCGGTTTCAATCCAGCTTTGCCTAAAGATGCAAGGTTCGACGCCGATAAAGTCTTCGGTGAGAAGGATTTTGGAACGACATGGCAGGCTGACTTGTTTCCATGCCATGAAGGTTTTCCAATCCGGTTCAGGGCCGGGTGGTTACTTGACTGCTTCAATTCACCGCGGAGGACTTGATGGGCACAGTGGGGTTGAGCTTTGGATCGCCAACCAGCGGGGCTGGATTCGATGTCAGCTCGACCGTGGCCGAGATTGTGAGCAATCTGCAGAATGTTGAGACACCGTGGAAGACGCAGTTGACCGCATTGCAGGCCCAGGATACGGCGATTTCGAGCCTGGGGACCCTGTTTTCGAACCTCTCGAACAACATGAGTTCGTTGACCAATCTTGAGGGCATTTTGTCGCAGAAGATGGGCTCCAGTTCCGATCCCAATGTGTTGTCGCTGACCGCTGCCAGTTCGACGGCGATTGCGGGAACGCACACGGTCCAGGTAACGAATCTGGCTCAGACATCGAGCGGCTACCTGGCTCCGATTGTCGACGCCAATGCGACCTTGACGGGAGCCATCACGCTGCAGGCGGGCAGCGGCACGGCCCTGACCATCAATTTGAACTCGACCAACAATACGCTGGCCGGGCTGGCCTCGACCATCAATTCGTCCGGCGTGGGCATCACCGCGAGCGTGCTGACCGATGCATCCGGATCCAGGCTTAGCCTGATCTCGGGCACCTCCGGAACCGCGGGAAACATCGCGGTCAGCGCCAATTTGATTGCGGCGTACCTGAATTACAACGGTTCAACAAGCGCGAGCAGCCAGTATTCAAGCGGGTCATTGGACGCGATTTCGACCCCAACCGATCCGCTCTCCGGGTCTTTGTCGATCCAGGTGGGCAACGGCACGGCGGAGAACGTGGTGATCGGCGCGGCGCCCAGCTCGCGGGCGGCCAACACCATCTACACCGGAAGCGGCGTCAACACTCTGGCCGGCATTGCCGGTTTCATCACGGCCAACACCGGGGTGACAGCGTCGGTGGTGACCAACAGCAGCGGGTCGAGCCTGAATCTGACCTCAAAGACCGCAGGGTCCGCAGGCACGCTTGCGGTAAGCTCGAATGTCCTCGACACACTCACCTCTTCGCTGGCCTACACCTCCCCGGTGCCGGGCGCCAACGCCAATCTGACGGTGGACGGAATTCCACTCACCAGCGCTTCAAACACGGTGGCAAATCTTATTCCCGGCGTGACCTTTCAACTGCTGGCGCCGAGCTCGAAGGGTTCGGATGGCAGCCTGGAGCAGGTGCAGGTTGTCATCGGCAACGACAATGCCGACGTCGAAAGCACAGTGAATCAGTTTGTGATCAACTACAACTCGCTGGTAAGCGCGATGAACGCCCAGGACGGGAACGACAGCTCGGGCAATTCTGAGCCGCTGTACGGATCGCCAACGCTCTCGTTGTTACAGCAGCAGTTGTTGGGCGGTTTGAACGCGCAGAACCCCAGCGGCAGTCTGGATTCAATCTCCACCAGCACGAATACCACGCTCACCGGTTCGCTGTCGGTCCAGGTGGCGGGCGGCACGGCGCAGACCATCGTCATCGGTAGCGCTCCGAGCCCCCCCGCGGCGAATACGTTCTATACCGGCTCCGGCAGCGGATGGAATACGCTCGCAGGCATGGCAAGCGCCATCGACGCTGCCAACATCGGGTTGACGGCAACCGTGGTTGCCAGCGGCGGCCAGTCGACTCTCACGCTGATGTCGGGAATCGAGGGCGCGGGCGGAGCGTTGACGGTAAGTTCCGGAATCGTAGCCACCAGCGATACTGCGCTGCATTACTCGGGCTCGGCGGGCAGCAGCACACAGAACTCGACCGGGACTTTCAGTCCAATCTCCGATGCCGGCGATGCGCTCTCCGGTTCGGTGTCAATTCAGGTAGGCAACGGCAAAGTCCAGACCGTGATGGTGCCTTCGTCCGCGAACACGCTCTCCGGGCTGGCAGGTGCAATCAATGGCGCAAAGATCGGGGTCACAGCTTCGGTTGTCATCACTAGCAATGGGTCGAGTCTGTCGCTGGCCTCTGGAACCGGGGGATCGGACGGGACAATGACCGTGACCTCGAACATCCTGGATACGACCAGCACCAGCAGTACGACACTGAAGTACTCCAATTCGTCGGACCTCACCAGTCTGACTGGCCTGGGCATCAGCGTGAACAACGACGGGTCGATCGCTCTGGACGCCACATCGCTCGATTCATTGCTCAACTCGGACTACAGCGGCGTGGTCGGCCTCTTTCAGAACGCGAACGGATGGGGTCAGAGCTTCTCCAACATGCTCACCAACGCAGGAACCGGCGCAAACACGGGTGTGCTGTCGCTTGTCTCCAGTTCCAACAGCAATATCGAATCCACGCTGAACGCGGACATCTCCAAGGAGCAGAGCCTGATTTCCGCCCAGCAGACGAGCCTGACAGCGGAGCTGACCAAAGCAAACCAGATCATGCAGCAACTGCCCTCGCAGTTGCAGGGCGTCAACGAACTCTACTCGGCGATCACCGGCTATAACCAGCAGACAAATGGCTAAGGAGCATTACCCCGATGGGAAGTTATCAGGAACATGCGCTGGAAGGCGCTTCGGCAGTCGATCTGGTGGTGGCGCTCTACGACGGCATCCTGCGCTTTCTTTACACTGCCAGCGCGGCCGTGGAGCGCGGAGACCAGGCGGCCCGGCGAGACGCCGTGAAGCGGGCTCTCGATATCATCATTCACCTGCAGGCCCGGCTGCGCATGGATGTGGGCGGGCGCCCGGCGCAGGTACTCAGCGAGTTCTACGCATCGATGTTCGCGCAGATCTTGCAGGCATCGCAGTCGGCGTCGCGGCAGAAGTTCGAGCACGCGATCGAATGCGTCAGGAACGTGCGCGATGCGTGGCGCCAGGTCGCAAGGGACCCCGATGTCAATCCGGCGCCGGTCCAGGTCCTGGCAAGATCCGGTGGGCGCAAGCAATCGGGCTTTGAGACCGACGATTACGGCGCGGATGCCGGCGCCGGTTCAAGCTGGAATGCGTAAGACAGCTTATCCGGCGACTGTGAGTTCTTCTTCAAGCTGCTGCTTATGGTAAAGGCCGGCGTAGTAGCCATCGAGCGCGAGCAACTCATCGTGGCGGCCCAGTTCCACGATCCTGCCGTGGTCGAGCACAGCGATCTGGTCGGCATCGCGCACGGTGGAGACACGGTGAGAGATGAGCAGGGTGGTGGAATCGGAGGTGTAGCCGCGCGAGCCGCCCGCCCCGCGAAGCCCGTTCAAGATGCGTTCTTCCGTGTAGGTGTCCACGCTGGACAGTGCGTCGTCGAGAATTAGAATTGCCGGCCGGCGCAGCAGTGCGCGGGCGATGGCGGCGCGTTGCTTTTGTCCGCCGCTCAGCGTGACGCCGCGCTCGCCCACCATCGTCTCAAGTCCTTGCGGAAACTCGTCGAACTCCTGTCGGATGTGCGCGGCCTCGGTGGCTTGGGTCAGCTCGTCGGCAGTGGCGTGAGGCGCGCCGAACAACAGGTTTTCGCGGATGGTCTCACTGAAGAGGAATGTCTCCTGGGGCACCATGCCGATGTTGCTTCGCAGCGCCGCGAGCGGATAGTCGCGCACCGGGCGGCCGTCGATGAGCAGGGAACCGTCGGGCGCTTCAAAGAGCCGTGAGAGCAGGTTGACCAGCGTGGTCTTGCCTGAGCCGGTGGGGCCCACGATGGCCAGGCTCGAACCGGCGGGAACGTGCAGCGAGATGTCGCGAAGTACCGGCGTGTCGCCGTAGCTGAAGTTCAGATGGCGGAATTCGATTTCGCCGCGGAGGGTCGCGTCGGCGGGAATAGCCGGATCGGCGGTGCTGTCGTTGATGGCCGGTTCGGCTTTCAACAACTCATCCATGCGGACCATGGAGGCGGTGCCGCGCTGGAAGAGGTTTACCACCCACCCGACGGCGATGATGGGCCAGATGAGCATCACCATGTACGTGTTGAAGGCCACGAACGCGCCCACCGTAATGCGATGCGCGAGCACCAGGTGGCCGCCGGCCAGCAACGTAATCACCATCGACACGCCGAGGATGAATTCCAGCGTAGGCCAGAGCATGCCCATGAGTTGAACCAGCCGCAGCGCGCGGGCAATGTACTGGCGGTTGAGCTTCTCGAACAGGCCGATCTGCGATTCTTCGCGGGCAAAGGCGCGGATCAGGCGCGCGCCGGAGTAGTTCTCCTGAGCCTGCGCGGAGATGTCGGAAAAGCTGGCCTGGATGCGCTCGAAGCGGTCGTGGATTCTGGTTCCGAAGTACTGTACCAGGATGCTGGCGATGGGCATGGGCGCCAGCGCGACCAGGGTGAGAAACGGGCTGATCCGCAGCACGAAATACAGCGCGCCCACAGTGAAGAACACGGTATTGGCGCTGTACATGAGGGCCGGGCCGAGCAGATTGCGCACCGCCTGCAGGTCATTGGTCATGCGGGCCATGATGTCGCCGGTGCGATAGCGCTGATAGAAGCCCGAGTCCTGCTTTTCGAGGTGAATGAAGAGGTCGTTGCGCAGGTCGAACTCGATCTCGCGCGAGATGCCGATAAGAATCCAGCGCTGGGCGTATAGAAAGACGCCCTTGACGGCCGCGATTCCCACCAGCAGCCCGGAGAAAAGCACAATCCCATTGCGCGTAATCCCGTGGCTCATCCCGTCGATGGCCTTTTCCAGCACCTGCGGAAAGAATACCCAGACGGCGTTGGTTGCAACGCACGCGAGAGTGCCCCACACGTATCCCCAGCGGTAGCGGCGCATGTAGACGAAGAGGGGGCGCAGATCGCGAAGCATGGTTCTATTGTATGAGGCGGGGCGAGGTGGACTCTCTCGGGTGTGAGGCGCGACAAGAACGTGAAATTGATCGAGCTGATTTCTGTCTCATGTCGATAGCACCAGGTGCTATACTTGGGCATGGTAAATCCGGCTGGAAGGGAACGAATCTTCTAGACAGCCTGGTTTGCGAAGGCGGCGCGGAAGGCGCACATCGCCGATGACGAACTTTGTGTTGCCATCCGGCAGATCGTGCAGGGCCAAGCCGACGACTTGGGCGGTGGAGTTTTCAAGAAGCGATTGAGCAAGAACATGTACCGCTCGATTGTCGTAGCAAAAGGTCGTCAGTTTTGGATTTTTGCCTATCTCTTCGCGAAAAAGGATAGGGCTAACATCGATGACGCGGAGTTGGCGGATTTCCGTGATTTGGCTGGCCTCTATGCTCAGAAGACTAATGCCGATATCGCAAAGGATTTGCAACTCAAGGTGCTGATGGAGATATGCCATGACAATGAATCGCAAGTCTAAGAGTGATGCTTATGAAGCGATACATAGCAACGTCGCCGATATGTATCGAGCTGGCACGATCGACAAGGCGACGATGCGGCGTTTTGACGAGTCCTGCCTCTCGGTTCCAGCCGCGCTGGAACCCCGCCGGATCAAGCAGATTCGCGAGAGCCAAAAGGTCAGCCAGCCGGTCTTTGCCCGCTATCTCAATACAAGTGAATCGACCGTCGAGAAGTGGGAGACAGGTGTTAAGCGGCCCAGCGGAATGGCTCTCAAGTTGCTGGATATTGTGCAAAAGCACGGGTTGAAGGTGCTTGCCTGAGATGTGTATGAACCCCGGCTGAAGTTACTTCACGATCGGCACACGCATGTCGCCGCCGGTCATTTGCTTTGGTTCTTCGACCTTCAGAATTGCCAGCAACGTGGGCGAGATGTCGCGCAGCGAGCCGTCGTTGCGCAAACGGTAGTGAGGAGCCTCTTCGGCGAAATAGATGAACGGCACGGGATTGGTTGTGTGCGCGGTGTGCGGTCCGCCGGTGACCGGGTCGACCATCTGCTCCGCGTTGCCGTGGTCGGCGGTGATAAGCCAACTGCCGTTCTTCTCCTTGATGGTCTTATATATGCGGCCCAATTGCGCGTCAATCGCCTCGCAGGCTTTGATGGTCGGTTCAAGCTTGCCGGAGTGGCCCACCATGTCGGCATTGGCGAAGTTCGAGACAACCACATCGAATGCCGTGTCGTTCACTGCTTTGATGATCGTATCGGCGATGGCTTCGGCTCTCATCTCCGGCGCCAGGTCGTAGGTGGCGACCTTGAGCGACGGAATCAGAATGCGCTCCTCACCGGGGAAGGGCGTCTCAATGCCGCCGTTGAAGAAGTAGGTTACGTGGGCGAATTTCTCCGTTTCGGCCACCCGCAGGTTGCGCAGGTGATGCTGGGCGAGCACGTTGGCCAGGATATTATCGAGCGACTCCGGCGGCATGATGAGCGGCAGCTCGAATTTCTTGTCGTACTGCGTCATGCAGACGTAGAGAAGGTTCTTCGGAATCGCTGAGCGCGGGATTGTCTCATCGAGCGACTCCCATCCGTCTAGATCGCGTCCGCCGAACTGATTGAGGCCGCTCTCGCGGGCCAGCACGCGAGTGATCTGGCGGGCGCGGTCTGCGCGGAAGTTGAAGTTGATGCAAACATCGTCGCCGCGGATCTGGCCGACTGGCTTTCCGGCTGCGTCAACCACGACAAAGGGGATGAGAAACTCGTCGGTGATGCCGTTGTTGTAGTTTTCCTTGATGCGGGCCACGGGATTGGGATAGGCGCCGCCCTCGGCCTTGCCGTTGACCATCGCGTCAAAGGCCTTCAACTCGCGCTCCCAGCGCTTGTCGCGGTCCATGGCGTAGTAGCGGCCGTTGACGGATGCGATCTTGCCCACACCGTACTCGCGCATCCTCTGCTCGAGTTGCGCAATGAAGCCCGCGCCGGAATTGGGACCCGTATCGCGTCCATCCATGAATGCGTGCACGAAGACGCGTTCCAAGCCGTATTCGCGCGCGATGCGGAGCAGGGCGTAGAGATGATTCTGGTGAGAGTGGACGCCGCCGTCGGAGACCAGGCCGAAAAGATGAAGCTGCCGCCCACCCTCCTGCGCACGCCGCATGGCGTTCACGATGGTTGGGTTCTTCTGGAACTCGCCCGAGGCGATCTGTGCGTCGATGCGCGTGATGTCCATCTGCACAATGCGGCCCGCTCCGATATTCAAGTGCCCGACTTCGCTGTTGCCCATCTGCCCGTCGGGCAGTCCCACAAAATGTTCCGAAGCGCGGATCAGCGTGTTGGGAAACTCGCGCAGCAGCTTGTCGTAAGCGGGCTTCTTGGCCAGCGCAATGGCATTGTTCGCGGTTTGGGGGCTGTAGCCCCATCCGTCGAGAATGGTCAGTACGAGAGGGCGTTTGGATGGCATATGAAAAACACCTCAGAATAAATCGAAATACTTGATATTCAGGATAACCCGCCGATGCTCCGCGCCAAGTGGCGCCCGTCACACGCACAGAGACCGCTCCCGTAAGTCGAATATCGCGTTGGCGCGTCCAAAGAGCCCGATCCCTCTCTCAGATTCCACTTCGCTTTCTTATCCACTCCACTGACTGTCATCCTGAGCGACCGCAGCGAAGCGTAGGGAGTCGAAGGACCCGCGGTTGTACTTTCGTACTTTGCTTCGACTCATCAGTTGGCGTAGATTCCCGCCATGCGAGAAAGGGTTTACTGCGCATACACCGTTGCCAGCCGGAGCCACACGCTTTACATTGGCGTGACAGGGAATCTGCTTAAGCGGGCCTTCGAGCACAAGCAGAGGAAGCATGATGGGTTCTCATCGACGTACAACTGTAACCGACTGGTGTGGTTTGAGCGATTCACGGGGCCGAATAGTGCGATTGCTCGCGAAAAGCAGCTGAAGGGTTGGCGTCGTGCGAAGAAAATTGCTCTTATCGAAAAAGACAATCCAACCTGGAGCGATTTGAGTGAGGGGTGGTGGGTGGTCGATCCGACGGTTGGCAAGGAGGCCTGAACTGCTACGTTCAACTGAAAAGCAAGAGCAGGGACAGGAGCAGCCGCAGGTCCTTCGACTGCGCAGGTCGCAAAAAGCGCGACCTGCTTCGCTCAGGATGACAGTCGGTAGTGGGTTCGGCTCAGGTGAGCTAGCCGTTGTAGTTAAGCCCTTCAAGGCCGAGAAAGACTGCGCCGGCCCCCAGTTCCTCTTCGATGCGAAGCAACTGGTTGTACTTGGCGATGCGGTCAGTGCGGCTCACTGACCCGGTCTTGATCTGGCCCACGCCGGTGGCGACGGCGAGATCAGCGATGAAAGTATCCTCGGTTTCGCCGGAGCGGTGGGAAATCACCGACGTGTAGCCGTAGCGGCGGCCCAGCTCGATGGCTTCAAGGGTCTCGGTCACGGTGCCGATCTGGTTGACCTTGATGAGGATGGAGTTGCCCACGCCCTCATCGATGCCGCGCTGAAGGCGCTTGACGTTGGTGACGAAGATGTCGTCGCCGACGAGCTGAATGCGGCTGCCCAGCTTCTCGGTAAGCAGGCGCCATCCTGCCCAGTCGTCCTCGGCCAGGCCGTCTTCGAGCGAGACAATGGGATATTGCCGCGTCCAATTGTCGTAGAAGCTGACCATCTCCTCGCTGGAAAGCTCGCGCTTGTCGCTCTTCTTGAAGACGTACTTGTTCTTTTCCTTGTCGTAGAACTCGCTCGACGCGGGATCGAGCGCGATCGCGATCTGCTCGCCGGGCTTGTAGCCGGCCTGCTCGATAGCCTCGAGAATCAGTTCGATGGCCTCGGTGTTGGACTTGAGCGAGGGAGCGAAGCCGCCTTCGTCGCCAACCGCAGTGTTGTAGCCCTTCTTCTTGAGCACGCCCTTGAGGGTATGGAAGGTCTCAGCGGCCCAGCGCAGCGCATCGGAAAAACGCTCCGCCCCGACCGGCATGATCATGAACTCCTGAAAGTCGACGTTCGAGTCGGCATGGGCTCCGCCATTGAGCACGTTCAGCATGGGGGTGGGCAGGATGCTGGCATTTACGCCGCCAAGATAACGATAAAGAGGAATTTCGAGTGTCTGTGCCACGGCGCGGCTGGCGGCCATGGAGACGGCAAGGATCGCGTTTGCTCCCAGCTTGGCCTTGTTCGGCGTGCCATCAAGCGCGCACATGGTCTGGTCGATCAGGCGCTGGTTGGCTGCGTCCAGACCTTCCAATTCAGGAGCGATCACGGTCTCAACATTCTCCACGGCCTGCAACACGCCCTTGCCGAGGAAGTGGGTTTTGTCGCCGTCGCGCAGTTCCACGGCCTCATGCTCGCCGGTGGAGGCGCCCGAAGGCACAATGGCGCGGCCCAAAGCGCCGCTTTCCAGGATCACGTCCGCTTCAACGGTCGGATTGCCGCGCGAGTCCAGAACCTCGCGGGCGCGAATGGCAACAATCTCAGTCATATCAGTCCTCATAATGCGGTGCTGCAAACGGTCATTCAGTTTGGGACGGCGATCTACGGCAAGATTCTCTCCAGCGGCGCTTCGAATCGTTCCCAGAAGCTCATGCACGTTGTGAATCTCTCTTCCGTCCAGTGCTCAAGAATAGCGATCTTCCCTACGGATTCTAGCAAACGAGACGGAGCATACCGGTGTGGCAGCGATCACACAGTAGCCAAGTGGTTGCAATCATGGGCGATGCGCGAATTGCGCCGCTGAACCGGGTTGCCTTTGCTGATTCGTGCCGTCAAAGGAACCTGCGCCGGCCAGATGCGCGAACGGCCATGCCGGGCTACGTTAGCCTTAAATTGGGTGATTTAACGGGTGAGTTGACGCAAGGCCGGACGTTGCGTCCAGCGCGAAACTCTTCGGCCCAGACGGGGTTTGGATGATCAAGGGGAATTGCGCCCGCGAAAAGGAGTCCTGGATGAATCGGCCGATGCTTATTTGCGCGTTGTTTGTTGCCGCGGCTGCCGGATTGGGAGTGCGGGCGACAGCCCAGTCAAGCCCTTATCAGGGAACGTCAAGGCCACCGGCGGACGACCAGATCACGACTAGCAGCACACCCGAGGCAAAGCCTGCCGCGGGGCACCGGATAGACAGCCAGCCAACCGAGCCTGCGCCGGCTTCTGTCCAGAAGCAGGATGACGCACAGCCCAGCCGGATCAATTCGCAGGATCGGTTTGCATCTCCGGACCGCTCTTTGGAATCTGGCAATGACGACGGCATTGTGCATCGGGCTGACTCCCCGCGAGCCTTGCCCGATCGCGCCTTTGCCGGCGATCCGGATGGAGACATCGTGCATCCGCACGCGCGGCGGCCCGGAGAAATTCTGGAGGGAACGACGATTCGAGTCCGGCTGCTCCAACGGCTTTCGACGGCTTCCAGTGAAAAGGGCGAAGCCTTCCACACCATGGTGGCCTCGGACGTGGTGCAGGAAGGGCGCGTGGTGATTCCGGCAGGCGCTGAGATCGATGGCCAGGTAATCGGAGTATCGAGCGGCAAGTTGGGCGGGCACGGTTCCATGCGCCTCGCGCCGGAGACGGTCACCATGCCCGACGGCTCGCGCTACAGGCTGCACGCAGAAATTACCTCGGCGCCAGGGTCCGCGACGCGTGTCGGGAACGAAGGCAACATCACGCCGGGCTCGCGATTGAAACGCGATGGCATTGAATATGGCGGCGCGGTGGGCACAGGGCTGGTGACCGGCGCAATGATCGGCGGACCGGCTGGCGCGGCGGCTGGCGGTTTGATCGGAGCCGGGGTTATCACGGTTCACTTGCTGGTCAACCATCCGCAGGCCACGCTGGAGCAGGGCACCAACATGATGCTCACGCTGACCGAGCCGCTGGATTTGGTTCCAGCTAGACCAAGCGGGAATTAAAGGCGCTCGGCACACCCTGCCTGCTACACTCCCGTTGCGGAAGGGTTGGCGATGGCGAAACTTTCGGGGGCAACAGGGACCAACATTCAGACTGTAGGCGTGGTGGGCGCCGGAACAATGGGCTCCGGCATAGCTCATGTTTTTGCCCGCGCGGGCGTTCGCGTTCTGCTCTGCGATGTAGAGCAGCGTTTTCTCGACCGCGCCGTGGGGATAATTCGCATCAATCTGGGCCGCGAGGCTGCCAAGGGCAAGCTGGCTGAAACCGAGATTGAGCCGGTGCTGGCTCGCATCACGCTTACCGTGGACCGCGAGGCGCTTGCTGCGGCCGAGTTCGCCATCGAAGCCGCCTCTGAGCGCTTCGACGTAAAGACAGGGATTTTTCAAGCACTCGACCGCATTCTGCCAACAGACGCCGTTCTGGCCACAAACACCTCATCGATCTCGATCGCCCGGCTGGCAGCCGAGACCAGCAGGCCGGCCCAGGTGATCGGCATGCACTTTTTCAACCCCGTGCCCGTGATGGAACTGGTAGAAGTGGTTCGCGGCCCGGAGACCAGCGACAACACCTTTGCGACCGTTGAGGCGCTTGCGATCCGGCTGGGCAAGACGCCGGTTGCGGTCAACGACGCGCCCGGCTTTGTCTCCAACCGGGTGCTCATGCCGCTGATCAACGAGGCGGCCTACGCCGTGATGGAGGGCGTGGCGACACCGGAGGCCGTGGACCAGATATTCAAGCTGGGCATGGCCCATCCCATGGGGCCGCTGACGCTGGCGGATTTGATCGGCCTGGATGTTTGTGTCGATATTCTCAGAGTGTTGGAGAGCGGCTTCGGCGACCCCAAGTATCGTCCCTGCCCGTTGCTGGTGCGCATGGTGGAGGCTGGCTCGCTGGGGAGGAAGTCGGGGCGCGGATTCTATGTATATGAAAAATAATGACTTCATTCGATCATGTTGCGCCCTTGTCTATTCTCCTTACCGGGAGTAAGGAGCAAGAGTAGAATCAACTCTGAGGAACTCCGATGGTTACTGCGGCTGTCACGTCAAAAGGGCAAATCACGATCCCGATCGGGGTGCGCGAAGATCTGGGCTTGAAGGCCCATGATCGGATTGAGTTTGTCAAGATGGACGACGGCAAGTACTTCATTCGGCCCAAGAAGGGATCCATCATGAACTTGCGCGGCATCTTCAAGTGGACGGGAAAGACTGTCTCAGTTGAAGAAATGGATGAAGCCATTGCCACGCACATCCAGGAAGATTGGGCTCGATTTGAGAGGCAGCGAAGCGAGTGATTGGGATCGACACCAACCTCCTCATTCGTCTGGCGCTGCAGGATGATCCAATTCAATGTGCCAACGTGGACTTGTTCCTGGCCAGCCTGTCCCGGCAGGAAGTTGGTTTTATCTCGATCGTTACGCTGATTGAGTCGGTGTGGGTGTTGGAGAATCGTTACAACTTGTCCAAGTCTGACATCGTCCGATTCGTCCGGGAGTTGTTGGACGCCCCCGAATTGACGATGGAAAGGGAGGAGGCGGTGAGTCAGGCACTGCAACGCTTCAAGGCTTCGACGGCCGACTTCGCCGACTGCCTCATCGAACGGTTGGGACACGCCGCTGGTTGCGCAGAGACGGTCACCTTCGACACGGACGCCTCTAAGTTCGCTGGGATGCGCCTGCTTTAATCCGAATATATCCTTCTTCAGGCTAGGCCGTGTGGAACTGATTTCACTCCCGCCACGTATCATTCACCGAGCTGCCTCCCCCGCCGTCAAAGGATTATGCAGAGCTTCCTCGACACTCTCGGCCAGGTCTTCCGCGCCATCATGGCCAACAAGCTGCGCAGCTTCCTGACCATGTTCGGGATTGCCTGGGGCGTTGGCTCTCTGCTGGTGCTGGTGGGCCTGGGCGAAGGCTTTCGCTCCGGCCAGCACAAGCAGTTGGCCACCTTCGGCAACGACGTGGTGATGATGTGGAACGGCACCATTCCCGCGCTGGCCAACCAGCATACCGGAATGCGCCCTTACCAGTTCACCCCCGCCGATGAAGCGGCCCTCCGGGATCTCCCCGAATTGCGCAGTGTGACCGGCTTCCTGAACCGCAACGACCTTTACGAAGTGAGCGCCTATGCCAACTCCTCCGGCCAGGTAATGGGCGTAGAGCCGAATTATGCGGAGGTTCGCTTTGTTCCCCTCGCCGAGGGCCGGTTCATCGACGCTGCCGATCTAGCCGACCGCCGCAGGGTCGTGGTGCTCGGGTTGAAGACCGCGAGTTTGCTGTTTCCCGGCCGGCCCATGCTCGGCGAGACCATCAACATTAACGACGTCGCCTTCACCGTTATCGGCCGCGTGGAGTCCATTAGCCGCGGCAACAACGACGGCGACAACCAAAAGGTCTACATCCCGCTCACCACCATGCAGGAACTCTTCGCCATGAAGGGCGACAATGTCCCCCACGACGCACTGAGCTCCATCCAGTACCAGCCGGCCACCAAGGGCGACACCACCGCCGCCGTCCCCGCGGTCCATCGTGTCATCGCCGAGCGCCACGGCTTTGACCCCGCGCTCAAAGACGCCTTCGAGGAGTGGGACACGATCGAGGAAGAGCACATGATCGGCGCTATCTTCAATGCCATGGACATTTTTCTCGGCGGCGTCGGCATCGTTACCCTGGCTCTCGGCGCTGTTGGAATTATCAACATCATGCTCGTCTCGGTCACCGAGCGTACCCGCGAGATCGGTTTGCTGAAGGCCATTGGAGCGACAAAACGTAGCATCCTGGCCCAGTTTTTCTGGGAAGGCCTGCTGCTAACCGCAGTCAGCGGACTCATTGGGATTGCTGTCTCCGCGGGGCTCATGTGGATTCTTCAGAAGGTTCTCACCGGCAAGGTGCCAGGGTTCGATCCGCCGCGCCTTGTGCCCTGGTCAGCCGCGTTGGCCCTGACCGCGCTTGTGCTGTGCGGCGTGGCCGCAGGGCTCTATCCGGCCAGCAAGGCGGCACAGATGGATCCGATCGATGCGCTGCGCAGAGAGTAGAAAGGCAGCTTCTACCTAAGACGATGCAGATTGAGAGTATTCGATTCAAGACGTCATTGGTCTTGAGTGACTGGAAATAGATGCTAGATTGAACCACCTGCTTCTGGCTAGAAGCTAGAGGCTAGAAGCTAGAGGCTGCATCATGCTGCGAGACATTCTCGGTCAGGCCTGGGAAGCTATGGTCTACAACCGCCGCCGCACCGCCCTCACCATGGTTAGCATGGCCTGGGGCATCGCCACGGTTGTGTTGCTGGTCGCTTATGGCGCCGGTTTCAGCAACGCCATCGAGAACATCTTCGCCAAGTTCGGAACCAACACCATCATCTTCTGGGGCGGTCGAACCAGTGAGCAGGCCGGCGGCGACAAAGCAGGCGCGCGCGTGCGATTTACCCTCGACGATGTAGATCGAGTCTCCAACAGCGTTCCCGGAATCCTGCATATTTCGGCGATGGCAAGTAAGAACGTTCCCGTCCAGAACGACCTCCACTTGTATACCTGGAGCGTGAACGGGGTTCGCCCCGTCTACCAGGAGATCTGGAAGCTCAACATCGACCAAGGCCGTTTCTTCACTGGGGCCGAGGACGAGCAGCGAGCCCACGTCTGCGTCATCGGATCGGAAAACAAGATCAAGCTCTTCTCCGGCGGCTGGGCGCTGGGGGAAACCATCCGTCTGAATGGCGAAGCCTTTACCGTGATTGGCGTGATGAAACCAAAGATGCAGGAGGGGGACAACGACGACAGCAACCGGAATATCTATATCCCCTTCAACACCAGCGGCGACCTGATGGACACGAAGTACCTGGATAGCATTTGGCTCGATTATCGCGGGGATCACGAGATGGTGGAGAAGGCCCTCCGCGAGACCATGGCCGCGGCTCATCATTTCAGGACTTCAGATCACAGGGCCATGGGCGTGGCAAACCTGATGTCCCAGGTCATCGTTTTTCGCCTGCTGTCAATCGCGCTGTCGATTCTGCTTACCTTGGTCGGAGCCCTCACCCTGGGAATCGCCGGCATCGGCCTGATGAATATCATGCTCGTTGCCGTGCAACAGCGGACCCGTGAGATCGGCATCGAAAAGGCACTTGGCGCGCGCCGGCATCATATCCTCATCCAATTTCTGGCCGAAGCAATGGCCATCACTGGCATAGGCGGCGTGGCTGGCATCGCGCTGGCCTACGTGGTTTCCGCCCTGGTGGGCCGCATTACGTTTTACAGCGCCCTGGCAAAAAACGCGGAGAGTGCGGATATCCGTCTTATCATCTCCCCAACTTCGGTCCTTGTCGCCACTGCAATTCTCATCGTTACCGGCCTTGTCAGCGGCATGATTCCAGCCATCCGCGCCGCCAATCTCGATCCGATCGAGGCGCTCAGGTACGAGTGAAGCAGGGAACAGGGGCTAGGGAACAGGGAACAGGAAACCCGCGACGGGCGTCTGATCTGGTGGGGGAGTCGCTCAAAAAGGGACAAAAAAGGAAAAGCATATCTCCGGTCGCGATTGCTTTTTCTGATCCCTGATCCCTGTTCCCTCGTCTCACCCCGGCGGCATCGCATCTACAACCGGTACGCCAGGCGGCGGAGTGAAACGAAACTCTTCGGCCCGCATGGGCGCATTGATCTGTTCGCCCGTGAAGGTAAAGCGGGTCAGAGCGCCGTCGGCTTCTTCAACTTCGATTGCGGTAATGGTTCCGTCGGCGGTAACGCTCAGGGTCAGGCGATTGACTCGCTTCTCCTGACCCTTGGGCTGGCCGGTGAGGGTGAATTGGCCGTTGGGGCCGCTTGCCAGCGTGAGGGTGTTGACTTCCTTCTCGAGCTCGGTGCGGCCCAGAAGAAACCGCAGCGGGGAACGCAGGTCGTCGAGTTCCTTGGCGGGGATGCGCTGTACTTGAGAGTCGCCGCGCGAGTAGAACCAGGCAAACTTGCCGTCGAGCAGAAAAAGTTTTCCAGCCGGCGAAATGTAATCCCACCTCATCCGGCCGGGCTTGAGCAGCAAAAGTGTACCGCTCTCAGTGCGCTTGACTCCCAGGCCCTCATAGGTCTCGGTGAAGCCGGCCTTCAGCGAGTGCAACTGGTTGTAATGGCGGTCGACGCGTTGGGCAAGGTCATGCGCCTCCTGCGCGGAGGGCGAACGTTGTTGAGCATTGAGACACGAGAGAATGAGGGCAGCGGCAGCCACCATGAAGCTGACACGCCGCAAACCTGTGTGCGCGCTCATTCGATCGGCTGGGTGCAATTGGTGCCGCCCGCCGGATCGGATTGGATGTTGCCGAACTGGTCGCCGCAGAAGCCTCGAGTGCCGGTCTTGCCGACGATCTGTGGAACCGCCGTGACCGCAAACTTGTCATCGCGGTAAACGCCATTCTTTGTGACCCGGCCGTTGCACTTCACCGAGAAGACATAGCCGGATTTGAATCCCGAGCTGAGGTCAGCCTTCAGAATTTGCGCTGCTTGAGGCGAAGCGGCCCCTGCGCTCGGGTCGCCGCCCAGAGCAGCCACCGTACATGCGAATCCGTTCGCGGGATAGGTGGACTCGTACATCATTTCCGCCCGCTGGATCGCTCGGATGGAGCGAAGCGCAGTCCTCTCGTGATCGGTCTTCGTTGATCCAAACATGGGAATTACCAGGAAGCTCGCCCCGATCGCCAAACGAACGGCGCCAACGGCAGCGAGCAGCAGCCCTGCCCAAATAAGGATGGCTCTCCACCGCACAGTTTGGTGGGGCAACGAGGTCATTGAACCTTTTCGGTGCAGTTTACGCCGCCCAGCGGATCCTGCTTGAGCACACCGCCCTCATCGGTGCAAAAGCCGAGATCGCCCGTCTTGCCCACGGTGGTGGGAACCCCCGTGAGGGTGTATCCATCCACGTGCTCCGAGCCGCTCTGCGAACTCTTCGCGCAGTTGGTGATGGCAAAGTTGTAGCCGTCCTTGTTCCCCTTCGACAGCTCATCGGGCAGCATCTGCGAGGCGGTCGCCGAGGGCGGCGTTCCAGGTGTTGGCTCGCCGCCGAGATACTTCAAATCGCAGGCGAATCCCTTGCTCGGATAACTTTGGGCATACATCATCTCGGCTTGCTGAATGGTCTGCAGAGACTTCTTGGCCGAGAGCTCGCGCGTATGTTTCATAACACTGCGATAGGTTGGAAAGCCGATCAGCATCAGGATGGTGATGATGGCCATGACAATCAGCAGTTCCATCAGCGTAAAGCCGTCAGGAGTGAGCGAATGTTGTTTGCGGCAGCGGCGGAGCAAGAACTTGTCATTCATGGGTCTAGTGCCTCATGGAGCGGGCCGAAACACACAAGCCCATCCGACAAAATGCTACAACGTACAGACGCGGAAGGGAAATGAGACGCTCGGAACAGAGATCAGAGATCAGGGGTCAGAGATCAGTAATCACCGCGTGAGGCCACCAGAGGGCTGACAGCTTTGAGCCCGGGCTTTGAAAACTGATCTCTGATCTCTGACCCCCGATCTCTGCTCTTCAACACACCAGCCTCGACCTGTTCAGCTTGATACCGTCGAGGCGGCCTAGCAGGGTTACAGCCACCTTCTCAGGATCGAAAAGGCGCTGTGCCATGGCCTGCACCTGGACGGCTTCAACTTCGTCGATGCGGGCAATGACCTCTTCCACGGTGAAGAAGTTGTGGAAGTACATCTCCTGGCGAGCCAGGTTGGCCATGCGCGAGTTTGAGCTCTCCAGGCCCATCAGAATGTTGCCTTTGAGCTGGTCCTTGGCGCGGGTCAGCTCTTCATGGTGGAGCTGAGTTTCTTTCAAATTCCGGAACTCGGCCAGGATCAGGTCCACCACTTCGAGAGCCTTGCCCGCGGAGGTCCCGGCGTAGACCAGCAGGGTTCCAGTATCCCGGTAGGGGCTCAGGTCGGAGTAGATGGAATAGGCCATGCCGCGCTCCTCGCGAATGGTTTGGAAGAGCCGCGAACTCATCCCTCCGCCGAGCACGGTATTGAGAATCAGCGTGGCGTAGCGGTTGTCGTCGGTGATCGGCGGGGCCGGGACGCCAAGGCAGATTTGGACCTGTTCCAATGACTTCTTGTTGCGCAGAATAATGCGGGCGCTGGCATCGGGCGCTGAAAGCTCGTGCAGCGTCTCCCCGCCCGCCAGGCCGGAGAATTTGGCTGCCACAGCCTCGGCAAAGTGGTCGTGTTCCAAGTTGCCGGCTGCGGAGAAGACGATGTTGCCGGCGTGGAAACGGTCGCTGTGATAGGCGAAGAGCTTGTCCTGGTCGAGTTTCGTGACAGTTTTGGTAGTGCCGAGAATCGGCCAGCCCAGCGGATGGTCCTTCCAAAAGCTCTGCGTGAACAGCTCGTGAACCAGCACGTCCGGGTTGTCTTCGTCGATCTTGATCTCTTCAAGAATCACGCCGCGTTCGCGCTCGATGTCGGTGGCGGCGAAGATCGGGTTGAGCACCAGGTCAGACAGAACATCGAGAGCGATGGGAACGTGGTCACCCAGCGACTTGACGTTGAAGCAGATGGTCTCCTTGCCGGTGAAAGCGTCGAGGTTGCCGCCGATCGAATCCATTTCGCGGGCAATGTGCTGGGCGGTGCGGGAGCGTGTGCCCTTGAAGAGCATGTGTTCCACGAAATGCGAAATGCCGTTGGTTTCGGCCGGCTCGCATCGTGAGCCGGACTTGATCCACACGCCCATCGCCACCGAACGCAGATGATCCATGCGCTCCGTCAGGATGATCAGGCCGTTCGGCAATACTGTGCGGCGAAGGTTGCGTTCAGTGCTCATCGTCATGCTTCAAGCTCGATTGTAGGTCAACGACGGCCATGACGATAGCCGGGCCGAAGATGGCTGCTGCATGAGGAAACGAAATGCTCTATCCTGAGCCCAGCCGTGAAACGGAATTCCAGCCAACTCGTTCGATTAGACGATTCTCCTTCCAAAGGCGGCAGCAAGGCCATCTCTGATGCAAGTGCGAAGCTGCTCTTTGGCCTGGATACCGTCTCGCTTGCGGCGCGCATGATCGAGATGGCCGAACCCGCCTGGCGCGGTCCGCAATTGGCAGAAGCTATCTATCGTCAACGCCTTGCAGAGTTAAGCGAAATCACCACTTTACCCAAGACGCTGCGCGCGAAGCTGCTAGCCGAGGGCTGGCAGGTGGGCCGCCCGCGGATTGCCCAGGTCTTTCGCTCCGTGGACGGGACGGAACGCTACCTGGTCCAATGTCAGGACTGTGTGACCATCGAGACCGTCTGGATGCCGGAGGGCGACGAAGGCGAATCCGGCGACGGCAGTGAGGTAGATGTTCCCGAAATGCCGGGTGGCAAAGAGTTGGTTGTCCAATCCTGTCATCCTGAGCGAGCAAAGCGAGTCGAAGGACCTGCGTCTCGTCTTCCTGATGCGGGTGCCCCTGGCCTCGATTTTGGGAGCAGGGATAGTAGAGAGCCCAAGGACAGTCGCAGTCGCCGCGCCACCATCTGCGTCTCCAGCCAGGTGGGCTGCGCGGTAAACTGCCAGTTCTGCCTGACGGCGAAGCTCGGACTGCAGCGCAACCTCACGGCGGGCGAAATTGCCGGCCAGGTGGTCTCCGTGCTTGATCGCCACAACGTCGAGGTGGGCCGCGACCGCGTCAACCTGGTCTTCATGGGCATGGGCGAGCCGTTCCTGAACTACGACAATTTCATGGGCGCCGTCGGGCTCCTGGTCAGGGAAG
This sequence comes from uncultured Acidobacteriaceae bacterium, assembly GCA_963757965.1. GTDB lineage: Bacteria > Acidobacteriota > Terriglobia > Terriglobales > Acidobacteriaceae > Telmatobacter. The sequence continues at coordinate 6,788 of CAVWTV010000027.1, read as the reverse complement.
TGGAGCTGAGCCCGCAACGTATGACCGTGTCGACCTCTGGCATCGTTCCCGGCATCGAGCGTTTTGCCCAGGAGCCTGCGGAGTTGCGTCCCAAGCTGGCCATCAGCCTGAATGCCCCCAATGACCAGGTTCGCGAGGAGCTGATGCCCATCAACCGCAAATGGCCCATCGAGGCGGTCATGGACGCTGTGCGAGGCGTGAAGCTTCGCACCCGCGAGCGCATCACGTTTGAATATGTTCTGCTGGGCGGCGTCACCGACCAGCCCGAGCACGCTATGCAAGTGGCGCGATTGGTGCGGCGAACAGGACTGCCTGCAAAGGTGAACCTCATCGCGTGGAACCCGGGCCCAGGCATTGTCTACTCGATGCCGAAGCCCGAGGCCGTGGAGGCGTTTCGCGACGTTCTGGTTGACCAGGGCATTCCCGCCTACCTGCGCAAACCGCGTGGCCGCGATATTTACGCAGCCTGCGGCCAGTTGAAGCGCACGGTGGAGGGATGAGGGCAATGATCAAGCGCGATGAACCCCGCCTCTCCTCAGTGATAGCAAGAGAGAACGGGATTCGCACGGATCATTTGAAAACGGCGGTCGCCCGGTCGAAATTCCGGCGAGCTTAATTGCTGGGGATGGGCAAGGGCTTCACGCTGCCGCAGTCCGGGCCTTTGTACACGGAGGTGGACGCAACCGTCCACTCGACCGGCATTGAGTTAGGGCCGGCCGCCATCGTTCCGACAAAGTGTACTTTGCCCTTGGCGACGTTGCCGTCTGTCCATGAGGACTCCATCTCCCCGTGGCCACTCATTCTCCCCGTGCAAACCATCTCGGCGGTCATGCCGGTGGGCTTCATTACAATGTTGGTGATCTGGCAGTCGCGGTTCTGCGACACCGGGGCGCCGTACTTGTCGATCATGGCCTGGGTGAGGCAGACCTGCGTGGTGCGCGGTGCGCTCATGGCCGCAAGGGCGGATGCGGGCATTCCGGCGGGGAAGGGAGACTGCTGGTAGGTCATCGTGCTGGTCATCTCCCAGAGGCCAGGCTTTCTAACAGCTTGCGCTAGGGCGACAATCGCCAAAGCGAACAGGCAACAGCTCAATGTGATCCAAACTCGCGACTTACGCATACTACCTCCAATTGTTCGTCGCGCAGAACGAGGCGCGCCGTTTCACTTTAATTCAATGCCGGAAGGGAGGGAAAGCAAAATCCTCCCCCCCCCCGTCAGTCCCAAGCCTCGTCGCGACCACGAATTCAGGCGCCGGCGATTGATGCCCGCCCCAGCGCCATCAGGGTCCCGGTAACCCGGCCGGCGGCGTGGCGGACCGTGGTCTCCTCGCTGGCGAAGTCGCCCGGGATGCAGCGCACGCCCAGCGCCTCGATGCCTTCGATGTCTGCAATCACTGGCGCCGCGCCCTCGGCCGCATAGCGGGCCAGCGTCTCATCCGAAAAGCATGCGGTGTTCACCAGTGCATAGTCGAAGATCGGGGCGCCTGTGTGCTCGTAGATGCGTTTGATGTGCTCGGACGCGGTCAGCCCCAGGCTCTCATTGGCCTGCGACATCAGGTTGCAGATATAAACCCGCACCCCATGGGCGTTGGCCAATGCCGCGGGAATGTCCTCGACCAGAAGATTCGTGATCAGCGAGGTGTAGAGCGAGCCCGGCCCCACGGTGATCAGGTCGGCGCGCTCGATCGCTTCCAAAGTCTCCGGCAGCGGGGCGGCGTTGGGAGGATCGAGCTTCAGCTCGGCGATGCGTTTCTTGCTGGCTGTGATTTTGGTTTCGCCGCGCACCTCGGAGCCGTCGTCCATGCGCGCCACCAGAGTGGTGTTGGCCGTAGTGACCGGGTAGATGCGTCCGCGCGTCGCAAGAATCTTCGAGGCCAGTTGAATGGCCAGGCCAAAGTCTCCGGTAATCTCGGTGAGCGCGGCCACGAAGAGGTTGCCGAAGTTATGCCCTTTGAGCGCGTCGCCGCCACGGAAGCGATGAGCGAAGAGCTGGGCCAGCAGGTCTTCTTCTTCGCAGAGCGCCACCATGCAGTTGCGCAGGTCGCCGGGGGGCAGCATGTTGAAACCCTGGCGCAATCGGCCCGACGATCCTCCGTCGTCGGTCACCGTGACCACCGCGGCCAGGTCGGAAATGAGTCCCGGTGTAGCGTTTGGAGCGGAAGAGGTTACATATTCGCGCAGCCCGTGCAGCAGCGTAGAAAGCCCCGTGCCCCCTCCGATGGCCACAACGCGCAACGGCCGGAGGGCCGCGGATTCCCGGTTGTCTGCATCGTGATCAGTCATCGGATCGAGGCTGAGAATCATGGCTTGGAACCTGTCAAAGGTCTCGGGCGCCAAAGCCTGAGAATCTTATGGAATCTCAGGATAGAGGAGCTCGGTAAAGCGAGGATCGTCCGCCATGCTTTGGAAGTCGTTGTCGGCGCGGGCCTGAAGCCGGTTTCTGGGATTGAGTTCAATGGCGCGGGCAAGGTTGTCCAGGCAGTCCTGGGAGCGCCCGGTGATCGAGTCCAGCAGGGCCAGCCCATAGAGGGCGTAGTCGGCCTCGGGATAGGCGGCAAGAATGCTGCCGAATTGCTCGTGCGCATCCTCGTAGTAGCCGGTATTCAACAGAGAGATGGCGTAGTCGTAGTGCTCCTCGGGCGTCAGAAACGTGAGCCGCGAATGCTCCAACTGCCGCTGGCAGGTTTGGATGTACATCCGGCAGCGTTCCGTGATCTCTGCCGGCGCGTTGGGGAGCAGTTTTTCAAAGGCGGCCATCGCCTTCTCGTATTTTCCCTGCTGAAGCAGTTGCACGGCAGACTGATACTGCTGGAAAGCGGGTCCCGTGGTCGAGGTGGCGTGACCGCCGGGCTTGGCGGTTGGAGGTGGAGTTTTCTTGCGGCTGGGCGCCGCGGTTCGGGCGTCTTGCATCATGTGTTTGCCGGCGGCACGACCTCCTGAAACCACGATTGAGCCGAAGCGTGAACGGCTGGAAACGGGCGACAGGGAATCGCAGTGCTTGGCCCTCTTTATACGCAGAACCCCGGCAAACGTCAATGGGCAGCCGGGAAAGTGAGGTCTTACCGGCCAGGCTCCAGGTTTTTTTTCCTGTAGATGGCTGGGTTTAGCGATGGGTCGTTGTACATCTTCAACTGGCGGTAAAGCTTGAAGCGCCGCGTACCTGCCAGGGTCTGCCGCCACAAGGCGTCGAGGCAGCCGGCCAGGTCGGAGCGCTGTTCTTCGAGGATTGCGAGCCGCTGCCGGTTTCGCTCCGCATGGCCGGCAGGCGCGTCCTTGCGTTCCGCCTCTTCACGCGTGTGGTAGATCTTCAGAGCCAGGATGGAGAGCCGGTCGACGATCAGTCCCGGCGACTCGGAATGGAGCGGAGCCTCCAGGTTGGGCAAGCTCTGGGCTTCAAGCCAGCCAAGCAATGCGCGGTCGAGTTGTTCGGCCAGGTCGTTGCGCCGCTGGTTGGTCTGATCGATGCGATGCTTCACGCTGGCCAGCTCCGCCTCGGTTGCGCCGGGCGCGCGGGCTTCGTCCTCAATGTGCCAGAGGTCGAAGTTGGCTCGGTGCTGGCTGGTAACGGCGTTGAGCCAGTGGGATTCCCCGGCTTCGGAATCCGCCGGGAGATGATGCCAGGCGCGAGTTCGCTGGTCTTGCAGTTCGACGATTCTGTCAGCCGATAGCATCTTTCGCGTTCCTTTTCGCCGTGCCTTGACCGGGCCGGGCGGTTGCAGGTGCAACGTCTATGGTAGAACTATCCTCACCTGGAGTCCAAGCGGGGGATCGATGGCTGACGGAATCGAACGGTTTCTTTGCCTTGCCAGCTACGAGAAGGGCCACGACTTTCTGCGCCAGTGCGCGGAGATGGGCGTGAAGCCCACGCTGCTCACACTCGACAAGCTGCGCGATGCCGCGTGGCCCAATGAAGTGCTGGAGGAGCTTCTCACCATGCCCTCCGGCCTCACCCGCGAGCAAATCCTCAATACCGTTTCCTGGATGGCGCGGTCGCGGCGCTTCGACCGGATCGTTGCTCTCGACGAATTCGACCTGCAAACGGCCGCGGAGATTCGCGAGCACATGCGCATCCCCGGTATGGGCATCACCACGGCGGCCAACTACCGCGACAAGCTGGCCATGCGGACTTCCGCCCGGGACGCCGGGTTTCTGGTCCCGCGCTTTTGCCGCGTGCTGAACTACGACGAACTGCGCGAATTCATGGACGGCGTCCCCGCTCCGTGGCTGCTCAAGCCCCGATCCGAGGCATCGGCGGTGGGCATTCGTAAGATCGAAGCGCCGGAGCAGCTTTGGCGCGCGCTCGACGAGCTCGGCGACCGGCAAAGTCACTTCCTGATGGAAGAGTTTGTGCCCGGCGACATTTTTCATGTTGACTCGATCGTGAGCGAGGGCGAGGTGGTGTTTTCCGTCGTTCATCGATACGGCCGCCCGCCCATGCAGGTGATGCACGAGGGCGGTGTCTTCACCACCCGCACCGTGGACCGCAACAGCCATGACTGGGACGAACTGACCACTCTGAATGCTGACTTGGCGCCCTCTCTGGGCATGGTGCGCGGTGTTGCCCATGCTGAATACATCCGCGGCCACGCCGATGGCCGATTTTATTTCCTCGAAATTGCTGCCCGCGTCGGCGGAGCCTTCATTGCCGATCTGGTCGAGGTCGCGACGGGCGTGAATCTGTGGCGGGAGTGGGCGCGCCTCGAGATCGCCAATCTTCGCGGCCATAGTTACACGCCTCCAGAGACATTCGAGAGCTACGCGGGCAGCGTCCTCTGCCTGGCCCACACTGCCGAGCCGGATACATCCTCGTTCAGCGATCCGGAGATCGTGGTCCGCATCCAAAAGCACCACCACGCCGGCATGATCGTGCGCTCCGAAGATCCGGAACGCGTACGGTTGCTCCTGGAGCAGTACAGCGACGAGTTTGCTCGGCGGTTCCTGGCCACCATGCCGCCGCTGGAAGGCCTGACGCCGGCCTGAGTCGCAGTTCTTCTGGGGTTTCCTTCCTGAGCAGCCCGACTCGTCGCGGCGAGTTACAGACAGAAATGAACGGGCCGCGAGTCCCACAAAAAGCTGGTGCCCCATCCATTCCGCGCTTTTTGCGGAATGGGTGGGAAACCAGGACTCTCAAACAGCCTTGTTCATTGCGAGCGTGTTTTCAAGAACCCGCCTAGTGTCAGGGCACGACTTCACAGGCTGCGGAAAAACTCAATGCGGATTGGCTTTGTGTCAGGGCACGACTTCAGTCGTGCCGTAATATGCACCAGAAAGAGTGTGGGCTTCACAGGCTGCGGGAAAACTCAATGCGGATTGGCTTTGTGTCAGGGCACGACTTCAGTCGTGCCGATAAAGCCAATAAAATGAACAGGGCTTCAGCCCCTGCGGGGTCCTTCTGGGGCTTGATCCGCAGCGACTCCGAGTTTTTCCGCAGCCTGTTTAGCCCCCGAGGGAGGCTCTTTTCGAACTAACCCAATACCGGCAGTTCTGGCGGATTAACGGTCACAAGCTGTCCGCATTAGAATGCCTGAAGGAGCCAGCATGGGGAATCAGGGACAGCACGTGCATCGCCGGTGGAATCCGCTGCGCCGCTCATGGGTGCTGGTCTCGCCGCACCGCACTGATCGGCCTTGGCAGGGCGAAGTGGGCCAAAAGACAGCGCCGCAGGCTGTTTCGCACGATCCGAACTGCTACTTATGCCCTGGAAATACGCGGGCCGGCGGCGCAATCAACCCGCCGTACAGCGGCGTTTTCACATTTGTAAACGATTACGCCGCCTTGTTGCCGGACCCTGTTGAAGCCACCGAGGCGTCGAGGTCGCCACTGTTGCTGGCCGAGCCTGCCCGCGGATTGTGCAAGGTGCTTTGCTACCATCCCGACCACAGCCTCACCCTGGCCCGTATGACTCGCGAAGAGATTCGACCCGTAGTCGACGCATGGACGAGGGAATATATCGAGCTGGCCAATCTGGATTGGATCCAGTACGTGCAGATCTTCGAGAACCGCGGGGCCATGATGGGCGCCAGCAATCCCCACCCCCACGGCCAGATCTGGTCCACAGGTTTTGTGCCCGACGAGCCCGCCGCCGAGACCGAGTCCCAGCGCGAGCATCTTGCCCGCACCGGCCGCTGCCTGCTGTGCGACTACGTTGCCGCCGAGCGCGCGGGGGGCCAGCGAGTCATCTTCGAAAATGACCACTTCACGGCACTCGTCCCTTGGTGGGCGGTGTGGCCGTTCGAGGTGCTGCTGGTTTCGCGGCGTCACGCCGGAGCCCTGCCGGAACTCTCGATCGATGAGCGGGACGGACTGGCTGACGCTCTCAAGCGCCTGACCACGCGGTACGACAGTCTCTTCGAGACCAGCTTTCCTTACACGATGGGTTTCCACCAGGCGCCCACCACCGGGGTGGAGACTACCGGCGATGAGCATCCGGAATGGCACTTTCACGCGCATTTCTATCCCCCGCTGCTGCGCTCGGCAACCGTGCGCAAGTTCATGGTGGGGTTTGAGATGCTGGGCATGCCGCAGCGGGACATCACCCCCGAAACCGCGGCCCAGCGCTTGCGCGACTGCTCGGAAAAGCACTTCTGGCCAAGAGACTGAATCCTGACCTGATCTTGAGACTCGCGGGATGCGGCCGGAAGGGTGTGGTGAGCTCGCTGGGGCTCGAACCCAGGACCCACGCCTTAAAAGGGCGTTGCTCTACCTACTGAGCTACGAGCTCGTTCAAGGCCGCTCATTCCAAATTATCACAGGGCCAACTTCGACGCTTTCGTTCTGGAGCAGCCGGGT
>CAVWTV010000026.1:0-32899 GCA_963757965.1 uncultured Acidobacteriaceae bacterium | reverse complement strand
TAGATCGCCCTGCTCCTGCAGCAGCAACGCACTGGTAGCGGCCTCGCCTGCAACGTTGGCCAGTGAAAGCCCATCGTGCACTGCTTTCAGCGCGATTTCAGGATGGCCTTCTTCGGAAGATAAGATCGCCCGGCGAAGGTACGCAACAGCTTGCTCGCGATGAAGTTGATGAGAGCCCGCAATGGCCATTGCCTCATCGAGAGCCTGTTCCGCATCGTGGCGATGGCCCTGCCGAATATCGAGCAGCGAGAGATCGGAAAGTGTTGTGCTCGCACTGGCCATGTCGCCTGACTTGCGGAGCAGCGGCAAAGCGCGGGTCAGGGCATCGCGCTCAGGACCCAGATCGTTTAACTCGTCGTAAAGCTCCCCCAAGGCCATCCATACCTGCCCCTCTTCATCGGGATAAGGATGCTTGCCGATTTCATCGAGCGCGGCCTGGTCGGCATCGAGTGCCGACTGATACTCTCCGCGCATGTCATGAATGGATGCGATCGTGGCCAAAGAAAAGCTGATCCCGTCTGCGTCTGAAAGCTGCCGCGCGATGGACAGCGCACTTTCGCCCGACGACAGAGCGTGCTGCAGATCGCCCGTTTCTGCGTAGACGCTTGCTATATTGCCCTGGAGGATTCCCTGCCAGTAGAGATCGTCGAGCGCGACGTAGAGTTCCAGAGAATGATTGGTTGCGTCAATCATCTCCGGATAGCGTGCTAGAAAGTAATAGGCCGAAGAAAGCACTTTCCAGGTAGCGGCATCGATTACAAGATCGCTTTTAGCCGAATTGTCTGGCGGCTTCGTCATCAGCGCCCTGGCCACTTCCGCAGTCTTGAGGCCGGCCGAATAGTCACCCAATCTGTAGAGATAAATCCGGGTCTTGCCAATCAGGGCTTGCTGCTCGAGCTCACGGTCACTCGTCTTTTGCGCTAGTTGAACCGCTTGATCGAAGGCCGCAATTGCTTTTTGAGTTGCATCCGCTGAGGCCGCGCGGCGCAAGCTTTCGGCGCGAGCCATTGCATCGTAAGCGGCGGCCACGTCGCTATCGAATGGAACAGCGGGCCGTAGGGCGCCGAGTTTGATCTCGACCGCTTCGGAAGATTGCCGAGCCAGATGGATTTCCAGCTTGTATTCTGCCGATTGCGGTGCGATGAACGGAATGCGAATGACTGAGTGAGAACCCGCATCGCACGAGCGGGAAAGCGGATCATCGATCCCGGGCCCGGATAATGTTGCTACCGGCATCGACAGATGCATTTGCTCAATCCGGACCTCAACAAAGCAGCCTGCGCATGCGGCAATCGTGAAGGTGCGCTTTATCTGCGCCGGAATTTCTGCCGAGATGGTTTGGCCAGGAACTAGAGCGACGGGTATTGGATTGGAATCGGCTGCCGGACCGGAGGCCTGCGCCCTTGAAGAGCCGGGCGCGCCAAAAAACCACAAGCACACCAGAATGGCGAGAATCAATTTCACATGCCCGGCTGAATCGCGCAGGAATTGACGGGCCCATCCTCTGCGGCTTATCGACAACACCGATTCCCTGCGAATCCGCACTGGCACCTCGCGTTCCAGCCCGCTTGGACAGCCGGGCATATCGTCCAACCTCGAAAATCGTATTTCATTTTCGCCTGAAAGTTCTCGCAATACAAGTACATCTCCGCGAGCTTATCTCATCTCAAGAATTCGCTCCAAATGGGACCGCCCTTCATTTTGCACAGAAATGTGCCCGGTTGCACAGAATGGGTTAGGTGGATCTGTCGTCGTGTTTGGAGCACAAAGTTTGTCTGAGGTCATCCAGCCGAAGTTTAGTTGGCCATGGGCGCCGACTTTGGCGGCGCAACGAAAGAGACCGTGAGGCGATTCGTGCATAATTTGCGCGGCGCCGCAACCCCGGAAGCGCGGGCGATCATCGAGACCAACCTCGGTGAAGAGGCGCAGGTTGATCAGCGGCAGGCTTCGCTGCGATGATGGGCGCGGCGAGCCTCGATGGAATTTGGGTCAGAGCAGACGAAGATGAAACGGTAGTCGCAAATGCGCAATCCCGTGCCGTAAGAAATCATCGCTACAAGTTGCACGGGACAAGAGCACAGTCCAGGTCTGGAAGCAGCAGTCTTTACAACACCAACGCCTCTCCCGCAGAGGAAGAACTTTATACCGTTGAATTTTGATGTTCACGTCAACAACGCAAAAAAATGCCAGCGCTTTTGACGTATACTGCAAACATGCAGACCATTCGAGAACTCGGACAATCTCTTGCAGAAAGAAGAAAGGCACTAGGGCAGAAACAGGGCCAGGTTGCGGAGCAGTCTGGACTCTCACAAGCTCTATTGTCTCGTCTGGAGCGAGGGCATTTGACTGAATTCGGCTCCCGAAAGCTGCTGGCTATCCTCGCGGTACTCGGGCTCGAACTGACCTTCACCGAAGTCGCGGAGGCTGGCACTTTGGACGAGTTGCGCCGTGAGCGGGGTGGAGCATGAAGCTGAATGTCCACGTCCACAACAAGCAAGTCGGAGTGCTCGAACAAGTAGGCGACTTCAAAAGCGTCATGACCTATGTCCCCGATGTTGCCCAAGAGTGGCTCGTATCCCTGACCATGCCCGTCCGCACCGAATCCTATCTATGGGATGACGAACTTCATCCGATCTTCCGCATGAATCTGCCTGAGGGGTACCTGCTACAAGTCTTGCAAGAGGAGTTTGGCCCGCACATTGGCGCAAGCCCGGTCGCCCTCCTTTCCGTCATCGGACGAAACATGGTGGGCAGGTTGAAGATCGCACCAGCCGGGGCGGCACTGGACGAACCGGCAAAACCGATTGAGGTCGCGGAGCTGCTCAAAGGAGACAACTCAGAAAAAGCGTTCTCCCGGCTTGTCCGGGAGCACGCAAAGAGTGGCGTATCGGGGGTCCTGCCCAAGTTCTTGGACACGGAAGCGCAAAGGCAGGTTGGACTCGGGCCGCACAGGAAGGCGACTCTCCTTACGCATCAGCACATCATCAAGGGCTCATCGGCGAGGCTTCCGTTTGCCGTGGCCAATGAACACCTCTGTATGCAGGTTGTGGGCAAAGTGGTCGAAAGTGCAAAAACAGAACTTTCGCAGGACGGCAATATCCTGCTTGTTCACCGCTTTGACGTTGACGAGACAGGCAAGCCCTTCCGAGCAATGGAAGACTTCTGCGCTCTCCTCGGACTCCGGCCACAGAACAAGTACGAAACCACGTGGGAAAGAATCGCCAAGGCTGTTCGTACCTTCGTGGATGGCAAGTACCACTACGAGGCCTTTCAGAAGCTCACGGCGATGCTGCTACTGACCTACGCCTTGCGGAATGCCGATTGCCACTCGAAGAACTTGGCTTTGCTCTACACATCTCGACGCGACGCGCGACTCGCCCCGGCGTACGACTTCCTGACAACTTCCGTCTACGCCGGATACAGAGACAATCCCCCGGGCATCATGTTCGGCGGCACGAAGACGTGGTTGCCGGGGAAGACTCTTGCGAAGTTAATCACTGCTAACTTCGGCATCCCCGACCGGGAGCAGAAGCTGATGGCGGAAAGAATCAGTGACTCGATTGCCGATACCGCTCCCGCAGTTCGCGAAAAGATGGACGGCCTTGACGGATTCAAGGACACTGGAAAGCGGATGCTGGCGGCGTGGAGCGAAGGTGTGAATTCGCTGCGGGATTCACGGATGTACAACCTAAGCCCATGGAAGTCGAGCGAAGCTTTCGAGGGAATCTTCGACCCGCCGAAATTGGAGAACCCGAGAACCGTCGTCGGGAAGTCGGAACTCCTCGCTGGTCAAGGGCGGCGGAAGACGAAATGAAACCGGAGACCGGGAACCATCCGCTGAAAATCGCTGGCATTGTCTTCCTTCGTCCAAGCGCGTTCAGGGGAAGCCAAGTCCTTTCGGGGTGAATTTGGGGGTATTCAAAATTGTAAATTCTGCAAGTTGCTGTAACTACATGGTTTCTTAGTCGTTACTAATCCAGTCGTGCCTACCAATATTTTTCAGCAACTTAGATGGAAAGACCCTGAATTTCCGGCCTGCAAGACCGCCTGCGTGGGAGAGGTCTGGCGGGAAGAATTCGTCTTCTGCGAGAGCGATTCTCATTAGTTGAGCGCCACTATTCCCATCCAAACCGATCGATGGGGCGACCATACAGGGGACCGCGTCAATGAAGTTAGGGTCCGATGGCGTCAGTTGAGAGTTGGCTCCGGATCGCCGATCATCCAGGAGTCAGGCTCAAACTGGGGCTTCGTCGGCTGCTGGAGCAGATTCCAGACCAGGTTTCTTGAGACTTCTCTCTCAATGCTCCAGGTGGACAAAATCTCTGGGCCGCATCAGCTGTTCAAGGTATCGAGACTTCATCTGCTTGCTCGCCACGATTTGCTTGATCGGGGGGAGTTTCAGAATCACTCCCAAAATAGCGGCCATGGCGCGATGATTCCAGTGCGCCTGATTGTCGAAGATCAGGTTCTGAAGCTGGCCCCGCTCAATGGCCATGAGCACCGCGCGATGGGCAGTGGTGACCGGGGTGATTACACGCTTCTTCCGGACTCTGAGTCTGATCCCGCGGTTGGGACAGATTCGCACGCAGACGCCGCAACCCAGGCAGAGGGACTCGTCGACGCGCGCCTTTCTGCGCCGGGGCTTATGAGGGTCGCCCGCAGACACGAGTCCCATGGCCTCCACTGCACAGACCGTCACGCACTTGCCGCAGCCGTCGCACGAATCCGCACTGACTTCCGGCATAAAGTTGGTGGTGGCGATGGGGTTCAGGACAGCGAAGCGTTTGGAAGCGAGCATAGCCTCACAACAGCATCCGCAGCAGTTGCAGATGAACGCCACCTTCTGCTGTACGTTCTCCCCGAACTGCACGAGGTTGTGTTCCAAAGCTTGGTCGAGCAGATCCATGCCTTCCTTTGCATCGACCTTGCGCGCGATGCCGTGCTTGATCAGCGACTGGGCCGTCCCGCTGAAGGTCATGCAGATGTCCATGGGGGCCTTGCAGGATTTCCCCATGTGCTGCATCTTATGTCGGCAGTAACAGGCTCCAACTCCCATATGCGAGGCCGTGTGGATCACCTCGCTGGCTCTTTCGTAATCCATCACCGTCAAGGTTTGATCCGAAGCCAGAGCCCTCTCATTGACAAACGCGCGGCCCAGTTGCGTTTCGCCCCCGGCGAAGAGGTTCTTCACAAAATCCTCTTCCACGTTCAGGTACTGGTAGAACAACTCGGCCAGCAGCTTCTGATCGTATCCGTTGCACAGGCGCATCATTGAGAATTCGAAGAAGCCGGCCATGGGCGGCGGCAAGACAAAGATCTGCTCACCTTGCATCTCCATGTCAAGAAGCATGCCGTGCGATGCGAGCCTCTCAAGAATCTTTCGCGATTCGGCAACCGGCTTCTTCCATACTTTTGCCGCCGCGGCAGCGTTGAAGGGTTTGATGGGAAGCAGCGCCACCAGAGCCGCTTCGTCTCTGGTAAACAACACCTCCAGTATTCGGAAGAGCAGCTCGGAAGGCGGCGCGCCTTGCGGAAAAAGGTTGAGCCGATCCGATAGCGCCACGTAGCTATTCCTGAGAGTCGCATGAGACATCGAACGCCTCTGGCAAGCGAGGATTGTGAAGGGCAATTATATGCGCCGGGACGGAGATGCAGGCCCGTTCCGTCCGGCGAACCAATCGAGAACTTTACATTCAGCGTATGCAGAGACTTTCCCTTTCTTTGCCGAGGATCGCCGCGGACATGTTAAGCTTCGTGCGAGCCGACATTGACAGATCAAGAGGGGCATCGTGCCGGAGTTCACGACACTTATCGGCGGCTTGTCATTCACCGAGTGCCCGCGATGGCGCGACGGACGGCTCTATGTATCCGACCGCTACACGCGGCGCGTGCTTTCCCTGGCGATGGACGGCACAGCGGAGACATTCGTTCGCACAACGGGACTGCCCTGCGGGCTGGGATTTCTACCCGACGGACGGCTGTTGATTACGTCCATGCTCGACCGCAAGATCCTGCGGCGCGAGCTCGACGGTTCGCTTGTCGAACACGCGGACTTGTCCGCTTTGGCGCCCTGGCAGTTGAATGACATGCTGGTGGATGACGAGGGCCGGGCCTGGGCCGGCAACTTCGGCTTCGACTTATTTGGTGGCGCGCAAGCCCGCTCCACCGTTCTTATCTGCGTTTCGCCTGACGGAACAGCCAGCGTAGTGGCCGACCAACTTGGTTTCCCCAATGGAATGGCGCTCACGCCGGATCGCCGCACACTTATTGTGGCCGAAACCATGATGAGTCGGCTGAGCGCATTCACGGTTAGCGGCGGCTCATTGAGCGAGCGCAGAACCTGGGCCGCGTTTGGCTATCCTCCAACATCCACCGACGTTCCTGAAATCTTTGAACAAGCGGACGTTGGGCCGGATGGGATTTGTCTCGACGCTGAAGGTGCGGTTTGGGTAGCTGACGTCTTCAATAGCCGCCTGATCCGAGTCGCCGAGGGCGGCGCCATCCTGGACGAACGCAAGACCGATGGAGTGAGCGTGTTCGCCTGCATGCTGGGCGGAGAAGACGGCCGCACCCTGTTTGCATGTGCCTCGCCCACTTTCGACGAGACAGAGGCGGCCGCGAACCACCGCGCTTCGATCCTGATGACGAGAGTCCAGGTGCCTCACGCCGGACTGCCGTAACGTGCGCGAGTCGGCACAGGCATCTTTCTCGACGATGGGTCACGATCCGATCGCCGGCAATTTCGGCCTGCTTTAAACTCGGTGTCAAGACCGGTCACGGCATGCGCATACCTTATCTCTATTCGCTCACCTGGCGCGGAACAGGCGACCGCGATGCTGATCATCGGCAATCGCGATGGATGGTATCCCCGGCGTGCCGACGACGCGCAGCTTCCGTCTGGTTCAGGTGGAAGAGGGCCAGGGCGAGGACCGGGTCAGTTGAACTTTGCATTTTACGGGTACTGAGGTAATACCTCATATTTCGCGCATGTTCTCTTGATTAACATCGTAGACATGAAGTTGGAGAGACCCACCGCGCCCGATGCGCACCGGAATTAGGATTGCGAATCTCACGGCGTTCTTAACAAAGGGAGATTTTCCATGCATTCGATCACTGCTCGTGGTCTTTGTTCCGGCGTTTTCGCGACTCTAGTCTTGGCCTGTCTTCATGGGCTGCAGGCCAGGTGTCAAACGCCTGACAATTCAGATCCGGTAAGCGTTGCGAACAGGCTAACGGAACCGATCGATGAGAACGCACGCGTTGCCTTGAAGGGGACACCCGTCCGCTGGCCAACGCGGCCAACGATCGCGGGGAGGCGGCCGAGAGCCTTCCGCTGGAACGAATTCATCTCGTGCTTAGACGAAGCGGCACCCAGGAACAGGCGCTTCATCAACTGATCCAGGACGTGCACACGCCGGGCAGCGCGATCTATCACAAGTGGCTCACGCCGGAGCGGTTTGGCCGCCAGTTTGGACCGTCGGACGAGGATATTGCCACCGTCGAATCATGGCTTCACTCGCATGGCTTCGCCGTCAAACAAGTCAATCCCGGCAAACAAACAATCGAGTCCTCCGGCAACGCTCTCGCTAGGCACCCATGCCGTCACCGTAGTCGCCATCGACTCCGGCAGCTGGTCGACCACATTCGGACCACGCACGATCAACGTGCAATAGGCCCCACGAAATCAACCAGCAAGTCATCTAAGCAGCCTGAAAGCGACGCCGACATGGAAGCCGTTTGGAGCGATCTCATGGGCGGGCTCGTTGACGAAGTTTGGCGATCCCGGCCAGAACTGGTACTCATATTCCCCCCGCAGCGACCATCTGCGGCCGATGCGATAGTTCACGCCCCCGCCCGGAGCAAGCGCAAAGTACTGCCCATTGCCGATGTTGAAGGGATACTGCATCTTGCCAAAACCCACAAGGCATTGCGCAAAGGGTTGAAACTTTCCAAATGTTCCGACCAGGTATCGCGGCCCCGCTAGATAGTTATCCTCAGTCTCTCCGTAAAAGCTATTGAATCGCAGAAAGCGCGCTTCCGCCTCGGCATGAACGTGGACGCTCACGTGGTAGTCGGCAAAGCCGCTGATTCCCCAAAGCCGCTGGCTGCTCTGATACGGAAACCCTGCATGGATATTGGAGTATTCCCCGCCCACCCAAAGCGAATGCCGCGAGTCGATGGCATCCGGGACAACCTGCGCCTGGGCCAGATTGGCAAACACTCCTGCAGCCAGCGTCGCTGTCCAACAGAAGTGTCTCAAGCCGGGCATGCGTTTTAGAAGATGCATCGACGTGCCTCGTTAGGGTAAGTTTCAACACTGTCAGAAAAGCGAATTGACATTCAGTGTTACGGATGTTCGATGATTCAGCGTTTGGGTTCCGGTGGCGGCGGTCCCGGTGACTGTAATGGTTTGCGCGCCCACAGGCGTTCCGCCCACCAGCGATCTCGATCCGCTGCATCCTGTGATTGCCGAGTCGACAGCGAGAAACGCGAGGATCAGGACAACGATTGGCCAGCGCTTGCGGCGCAGGCGCTTGGGAATGAAGAACAGCAAGAGACCCGCCAGCGCGACAACGCGATATCCAGGAGAGAAGACTGGAGCGATAGAAGCCTTACTGGGAGCCGTAGTCTGCACAACCAGCGTCGAGATTCCACTCGCGCCGCCGATCGTAGCCGGAGTGAAAACACAGGTGGTGCCCGCCGGCAACTGCGAGCAACTGAGAGCAACGGGCAGATTGAAACCTGGATCGGCCGTGACCGTTACCGTGTAGGATGCCGCTTCTCCCGTGTACACGGTACGTGAGCCTGGAGAGGCAGAAATGCCGAAGTCCTCAATCACTTCGACAACCACGCTCGATGTGCTCGTGGCGAAGCCTGTTGCGCCGCCGTAGGTAGCAACGATGTTATGCGAGCCCCCGGCCAAAATGTTGGTGGAGTAAGTTGCCACCCCGGAGGCAAGCGTACCCGTTCCCATCAAGGTGGCGCCGTCGTAAAAGGAAACACTGCCCAGAGGCGTGCCCGCAAGACCGGAGACCGTGGCAGAGAAGGTGACGGCGGCCCCAATGACTGACGGATTCGGGGACGCGCTGAGCAATGTCGCAGTTGTGGCGGGCAACACGTTGACTACAACTGGATTGGATACTCCGCCCTGAAATTGCGCGTTCCCCGCATAGCTGGCGGTCAGTGTGTGGTTTCCGAGGGTAAACAGCGCGGTAGGAAACGTCGCCATCCCATTGACGAGCGAAGCCGTGCCGAGTGTGTTCGCGCCGTCGAAGAAAGTCGCGATTCCGGTGAGGGTTCCAGCGGTGGTGCTTTGCACAGTGGCCGTCAGCGTGAACGGGTTGCCGGCTGGAATTGAAGTCGAGGTTGAGGTGAGGCCGACAGTTACCGCAGCCAGGCTCACAGTCAATGAGACAGTGGCCGTGGAATTGGTGTAGTCGGTCGTATCGGTGGGAGTGAAGGTCACCGACAGCGTTTGTACACCGACCGCCAACGCGGTCCCGGCAGCCGGGGTGTAGACAAAGGTCCCACCCACTCCGCCGGAGGAGGCATCGAGTTGCGTGGTGCTCAGCGGTGTGCCGTAGGTAATTGGCGCCGGGGTTGGCCAGGTAATCGTGGGAGTCGCCTTGTTCACTGCCAGTTGGACAGTCGCCGTGGCCGCCGTGTAGTCGGTCGTGTCGGCGGGAGTGAAGGTCACCGACAGCGTTTGTACTCCGGCCGCCAATACGGTACCGGCAGCCGGCGTGTAGACAAAGGCGCCAGCCAGTCCGCCCCCAGGCACTCCGCTCGCGGAGGCATCCAGTTGGGCGGCGCTCAACGGTGTGCCGTAGGTTATCGCTGCCGGCGTTGCCCAGGTAATGGAGGTGCTGGGCTTGTTCACTGTCAGTTGGACAGTCGCCGTGGCCGCCGTGTAGTTGGTGGGATCCGCGGGGGTGAAGGTCACCGTCAGCGTTTGCACTCCGGCCGCCAACACTGTACCGGCAGCCGGGGTGTAGACGAAGGCGCCGGCCAATCCGCCCCCATTCACTCCGCTCGCGGTGGCGTTCAGTTGAGTCGCGCTAAGCGGCGTGCCGTAGGTGATTGGCGCCGGGGTTGGCCAGGCAATCGTGGGAGTTGCCTGGTTCACTGTCAGTTGCACATTCGCTGCAACCGTAGCGAAGTCGATGATATCGGTGGGACTGAAGTTCACCGACAGCGTTTGCACTCCGGCCGGCAACACGGTACCGGCAGGCGGTGCATATAAAAAGACTCCTGCCACTCCGCCCGAGGAGGCATCCAGTTGGGTTGCGGTCAACGGCGTGCCGTAGGCGATTGGCGCCGGGGTTGGCCAGGTAATCGTCAAAACTGGGTTGACACACACGTTCGAGGTCGTGAAGTTGAAATCAAGCGCCGCATGAGTTGGATTGAGATCGACATAAAACAGCTCGAGAGTATGTGGCCCGGCGGAGATCAGCGGTGATGTGCACGGAACGGGCGTGTTTCCATGCACGCCGCCGTCATCGCAAGCAATCTGTCCATCGAGATAAAGGAAGGCCATGTCGTCGGAGGCGATCGTGAAGGTGACCGTCTCCGCTGTCGGTGCAACCAACGTGCCCGACAGAACCGCTGCCTGGAATGCGCTGAGGTCATTCGGGCCTGTCCCGTTCGGAGGAAAGAAGGCATTGTTCGCGAAGGGAAGCAAAACGATTCCTCCACCCGTCACGACAACATCGGAGACGCCACCAAGAGCTCCATTGTTGAGGGCTGGACTCCACCAGGCGATCTCGCCATCGCCGAGAAGATCTTCCGGGGCATAGACGAACCCGCTGATTGCCGTTGCACCTGGGTTATATATCGGAAAACCGTTTGTCCCGAGCATGGGTTGCACATAGTTGGTGCTGACGCCGCTCAAAAAGCGGTTAGCATCCCGGTCCGTTCCTGCAATGGTGTAATAGGCGATGTTCATGGACGGCGTGCAACTCGTGCTCGCTGTCGTCAGCGGCAGTGTCTGACTCGCAAGGGACGTGTAATACCCGTCGCCACCGTAAGAGACGGCTATGGAGTGTGCGCCCAAGCTCAGTTCGCCCAGAGGAATCGTAACCGTGCCCCCGGCGAGTGTCGTCAAGTGTGCGGTTCCACCATCGATGGCATAACGCACGCTGCCGGTGGGAGCCGGGACAGACAAGAGCGGTCCTGAAATGGTCACCTTCACGCTGAGCGCTTGACCATAGGGCGCCGTCGCGCCGGACAGCGCCGCCAGCTTCATCGTGGGTGTGAGACGGCTTGCGGCAAGTTGCACTGTGTTGGATGTGGCAGGGAGATAGTTTGTATCGCCCGAATATGTGCCGAAAACGGAGTGAATTCCCGTGCCCGGCAGAATCGCATGTTCCATGGGCGCCGTAGCAGTCTGCGTCACCTGGTAGAGCAGAATGTCCACAGTTCCGTCATTGAGGTTTGGAACGACGATGTCGGACCATCCGTCGTGGTTCACGTCGGCAACTGCAGGCGTAATCGGGCCGGCTCCGGTCGGATAGGTGGCGGCGCTCTGAAAGGTGCCATCCCCGTTGCCGAGCAACACATTTACCTGCGGATAGCCGTAGCCGGAAACCACCAGATCCAACTTGCCGTCCCCGTTGAAATCGCCCACCGCCAAGCCGCTGTAATTGGCTCCGCTGAGAATGCTCCTCTCCGGTTGGAAGGTCCCATCACCATTACCGAGCATGAGATTGAGGTTGGTATCATCGCCTTCGCAGCATTGGTTGAAGACGCTGGCCAGGTCAAGGGTGCCTATGCCGCGGAAGTCGGCGAGGATCAGATTCCCCGGCTCATATTGCGTAACGTGCGTCCCGCCGGGGTGGAGTGTGCCATCTGCGTTCCCAAAAAAGACGCTGACATGATTCGGCGCCGTTCCGACCAGCAGATCGAGGATGCCGTCGCCGTTCACGTCGCCGGCCGCGAGCGATAGTGGGGAGCTGACTGGGTAGTGCGCCGGATGCTTGAACGTCCCGTCTCCGGCGCCGAGAAGCAGGTCAACTGTCCCCGACGAATTGAGCGTCGCAAGGTCCAGTATCCCGTCCCCATTCAAGTCGCCGACTGCGAGATCTCTGAGACTCCCGCTGTCGTAGGAAACCGCGGCGTTAAATGTTCCATCGCCCTTGTTAAGAAGCACGAGAAGATTCCCGCCGGAGAGAACTGCAAGATCAGGTTTGCCGTCTCCGTTGAAATCGCCTACGGCGATCCCCTTCTCTGCCGCCGCACCGCTGAGAACGAGGCTTGGCGCCTGAAACGAACCATCGCCGATTCCGATCGCGACTGTGATCTGGTTGGCGTCTCCCATCAACAAGTCGGAGATGCCATCGCCGTTGACATCCGCGAGCACGACGACCAACGGGTTTGAGAATCCAGATAGGTTTGGGGCATTGATGAAGGTCTGCGCAAGCGTCGCCTGACCCAAGGCCGCCGTGCCTGAGACAAGTCCGGTGGTGTTGTCAGTGAAAGTGACATTACCCGTAGGTGCGACAAGCTTCCCACCCGCCCCGGTACCAGTGAGGAGATAGTCCAGCGCGCCGCCCGATGAGGCAACCTGAATGGCCGATGGATACTGCCCTGTCACGGTGGCCACTACGGGTTCGGAAGCGCTGGACTCGGCGCCGACCGCATAAACTGCTTTAATGGTGTTGGTCCCAAGCGGCACAAGGATTGTTTTCAGGGTTGCCGTGCCAATGGCTCCGCCACCTGAAGTAGTCGTGACAACCTGCACGGTCCCTAAAACCGCGCTGCCATCGTAAAAAGTCACACTGCCGGTGGTGACAGGGTTGCCACTCTGGTCCTGAACACTCGCAGTCAGCGTGATGGGGCTCCCAAACCGCGCATTCGCGGGGGAGACATTCAGGCTCACACTCCTGGTAAGCGCCAGGCAGGGCAAAGCCAGCAGAAGCGACATGAGAGGCAGCGCAACCGCGGCCAGGCGCACATGCGAACGTTCATGGAGCATACCGTCATCGTTGCAGGAACGGATCGAAGCCGGAGGCAATTCGACGTAGGAGTGCATGGTCGGGGAAGCTCCTAACAGAAAAGCATTTGGCTGGTCGGCGGATCGTCAAACTCCAAGGCGGTGGTACCGAGGCTAAATGCGCAAAAACCATCTGTCAACCGGGGGAATGCCGCTTGAACGCGAATCCTCGATCAGTCCACGCCAATTCCCTGGATGACAAGAATGGCTTCCACTCCGCGCTTCGCCCGCCAAAACCTCGGAAGAGACACGTCAATAGAGAAGGCGTCGGATTGATTACAGTATTGTTTCCAGAATTGGCCACTACAAGGTCGGGAATCCCGTCACGGTTGAAGTCCCCAGCCACAATCGCAAACGGCTTCGCCCCGGTTTCCGGGGTCTGTGCCGTGCTGTTGAAAAGATATGGCTGATAGGAATCGGGCGTGGCCTCGACAGAGTCCAGCACCGTATTTGAGACGCTGGTATCGACAAACTGCACCATGCCGCTCGGGGAAGGAATGCCACTCGGCGCTACCGCCTGGATTTGAGCTCTCAGCATGTAGGAGGATGGGCTGCTCGGGTATTGCAGGGGATACATAACGGTACTGGTCGGGTACTTCCCGGTAACCGTCAGCGGAGACGGCATTGAAATCGCCAGGCCGGCGCTGCCGGCGCCATTGAAGATTGCCTCCAGCGAGTGCGTCCCGATGCCCAGGCGAAGCGCGATGGCCGCCGTCCCGTTCGATGTCAGTTGCGCGCTTCCCAGCACCGCCAACCCGGTGCAGGCAGAGCTTACCGAGGCATCGCAGAAGACGACCGTTCCCCGCGTGCCCGGGGGCCCAGACGACGTTGCGGTTGCCGTGAGAGTCACCGGCGTACCCGAGGCCACTGAAGTTACAGCGGCGCCCGAGCTTGTCAGCGCCAAGGTCAAAGCCGATGGCGTCTGCCCGGCCTTTGCCACGGCTTCCTGGGCAGTATTCGAATTGGCATAGGAATTGTTCGCATCGCCTGAATATTTGGCCACAAGATTATCGATACCCGGAGGCAAGGTGGAAACCGTAATGCTCGCCACACCGGGCAAAAGAGGCACTGTGCCAAGGTCTTGAACATTGCTCGGGCGCTTCCGCTGGAGCCGGTGAAGCTGACAGTCCCGCTGGCCGGCGCCGTGTAGGTGTCAGCCGAATTGAGAGTCGCGGTCAGCGTCACCGGCTGGCCAACGACAGGAGCGCTCGGGGCTGCATTCAGCGTGAGTGTCGTGGGTGCCGGGGTCAGGCTGAATCGGATTGCGATGCTTGTCGGTGCAAAGACGGCATATCCCCCAAAACTGGCAAGCACGATGTACGAACCCGGCGTCAAAGAGGTCAAGGTCAGCGTGGCCGCGCCGCCCGACAGCACTGCAGTGCCGAGAACGCCTCCTGTGGCTCCGTTGCTGAAGGTGACAACCTGACCGTTTGTGCTGTAGCCCAGGGCACTTTACGGAGCCAGAGTCGCGGTCAGCGTCAGTGCCGCTGCGAAGCCGGTCGCGTTCAGGCTCAACGTCGTTGCGATAATAGATTCGGGTAGAGTGGTTGTGCTGGAGATGCTCGAATTGTAGTTGGTATCGCCAGCGTAGTTCGCCACAACCACCATCGTTGCTCCCGGCGACAGGGAAATGGGCGTCGCCGCTGTGGTTGCCGCCTGATTCTCCGCCAGCAAAACCGTCACCGTGTTGTCGAGATAATTTGCGACGGCCAGATCATCGAGGCCGTCTCCAATGAAGTCGCCCACCGCGACGGATTGGGGATAGCTTCCGGTCGCCGGGCTTCCCGCAATGGCGGCGAAGTTGCCCTTTCCGTCGCCAAGCAACACCGTGACCGTGTCGGAGACTAGATTCGTAACGGCCAGGTCCGGGATGCCGTCCCCATTGAAGTCACCCAACGCGATGCTACTCAAATTCGATCCCGCCGCCGGACTCGCCGCCGCCGTGAAGGCACCGTCCCCGTTGCCCAACAAGACTGTCACCGTGCCGTAGGTGTTCGCGACGGCCAGATCGGTATTGCCATCTCCATCGAAATCCCCCGCGACGATGCCCACGGGAATATCACCGGTCGCCGGGCTGGCCGCCGTCCTGAATGTCCCGTCTCCGTTACCCAGCAGAATCGTCACCGTGTTGCTGCCCTGGCTCACCACGGCCAGCTCCGGAATACCATCCCCGTTGAAGTCGCCTACCGCAATGGAAATGGGGGTGTCACCCGTCGGAGGGCTCGGTGCCGCCTTGAATGTCCCGTCACCGTTGCCCAACAGTATTGTCACGTTGTTGCCGATAGCGTCGACCACGGCTAGGTCCGGGATACCATCCCCGTTGAAGTCACCGACCGTGATCGCTATTGGCTCGCTGCCCGTGGACGGACTCGCCGCCGTCGTGAAGGTCCCGTCCCCGATCCCCAGCAGGATTGTCAAGGTGTTATTTGTAATGTTCACGACGGCCAAATCGAGGATGCCGTCCCCATTGAAGTCGCCAACGGCGAGACCCTCGGGTTCAGGGCCCGTCAGGGGGCTTGCAGGCGCGGGCGTAAACGTGCCGTCTCCGTTTCCCAGCAGAATCGTGAGGTCGCCGTCTCCATTTGAGCTGCTATTGCCGCCTACATTCACTACTGCCAGATCCGGGATGCCGCCCCGTTGAAATCCCCGACCACTACGAAATATGGGGAAGAATCTGTTCCAGGGTTCGAGGAGTTGAAAAAGATGGGCCCCGCCGTCCCAGCACCCAGCGTTTCGGTGGCTAGCAGGGCATTGTTGTTGCTTGTGTTGACGATCGACACAGTCCCTGTGGGAGCGGTGCTATCGTTGCCAGACACGGACACAGTCAGGTTGTAGTTATTGGTCCCCGTGATCGAGGTCGCAGTGATTGCCGTAAAAGAGGGATATTTGGCCGGTGGGCTGACAGTCAGCGCCGCAGCGGCTGATGCGCTAGTCGAGTAGGAATTCGTCCCCACGAAGACGGCTTTATAGCTGTGGCTGCCAACTCCCGGCCGGAACTTGAACGCAGCCGTCCCCGCGCCGGTCAACTGCGCCGGACCCAATATATGGATGTCCTCACAGTATTTTGCCGTGGCGTCGCAGAACTTCACCTGCCCCAGAGTCACCGGCGTGGTCCCAGCCGCTACCGTTGCGGTCAGCGTGACCACGGAGCCGGATGCGACTGTAGTGACCGCGCTCCCGCTGCTGGTCACGGCCAGCGTCGTCGTGGTAGCCGGAGCCGCCATCGCCGGCCAGCTTGCGGCAAGCATCCACCCGAGGGCCAGAACAAGTGCCCTGCCTGCCGTGACGCCAAACCGATTGTCAGAGGGAGACATACGCGGATGAAGCAATGTAGAACTGAGGAAACGAAGCATGATGCACCTGCCCGGACCAGCTCGCCCCAGGCGCCTCTTGTTTTCCTAGTCGCAGATCGTCGAAAACGGCCAGAAAATGTGCGTCAATAATCGGCACGCTGCCAACATCGTACGCTCAAATACCTGCCTGTCACACATCCGCGCCGGAGAATCGTGAATGATATCGAGAGGAGTTATGTCATTCACTTGAGGCCGATCTGTGACGTTTGGATGCCGCAAGGAACTCAAGCATGAGGAGGGGTATGCAATCGGCCGTCCTTGCGAGTCTCGAACAAATATGCTTCGACTGAAATGAAGTCGCTGGCTCGAGTCAAGTCACTTCGGGTTTGCGTCAAACCGACTCCGCCGCCTGGATTCGGACGGCGATCGTGGATGCGAGTGCTTCAACGTCCCTATGAAACGATTGCCGTTCACGCGCCGGGAGTTCGTCCAACAAATCCGAGTACGAAACCACCTCGCAGCCGGGAAACGCACAAAAGCCCGCCGCGTCGGCCATTTTGCAACTCACTTTGATCAATTCAGACATACCCCATGAGCCATTAGTGCGTCTGGGCGAATGATGATCCGCCACAATCGCCTCGAAGTCCGAGGGCAGCTTCCAATCGACGACGAGATGCCGGCCTGCGTCGCAATGATCCCATCCCAGCAACTCCCGCTCGCGCTCGAGGATGCTGGCGGAAGCCCCGCAATGGCTACTGAGAAGAGCTGCATATTCTTCAGTCCGGATCACCGCCAGCGCGAAACGGCCGATATCGTGCAGGATGCCTGAGGTGTAGGCAATGTCTTTGTCCATGAAGCCTGCTGAAGCTAATTCGCCGGCGATCAACGCACACGCCAGGTTATGACGCCACAAGTCGCGCATCGCCGGAATTTTCAGCGACTTGCCAAGATACGCTCTTACTCCGACTGTTAGACACATCCCCTGAAGTTGGTTGGCGCCCATAACTGCAATCGCATGCAGAATGCTGCACACGGGAGTGCGCGGGGCATACAGGAGCGAATTTGCGATAATGAGGACTTCGCCGGCAAAAGCCGGATCGGAAGAGATCAGGTCGCTCAGTTCGTGCAACTGGACGTGTTCATCGTGGACCAACCGCAGCAAGCGGATCGCCACCTGGGGAAACGGAGGGAGGCGCAGGTGGGCCCAGGGCAAACTGGCCTCGCTTTTTCGTTGCTGAACCTGCACGTTTGGAGCCTCCGCCGATTGAGTGCCGGCCTAGAGATGCGAATGCTTGCCCCGGCTGCCGCCTGCCTTGTCTGCTCAGCGCAACTTTCATCTCTCTCGCACGCCGATAAGAACTGTTTCGGCTCGCAATCGATCTTTCGATAGTCGATAACTTCATTTGAGCTATAGGAACTTGAATTGCATGTTGAAGAAAGCTGCGATAGAGTTCGCGAGTAATGGGTATGACTTTAGAAGCATTCCCTCGATAACTAAATCCGCAGCCATTCAAGGCAGTTGATTGGATGGAGTTACTTAGGGCGTGTTTCAAGAATGTTCGACGAATTCCGGTTGCAATTCCTCAGGGGTTAAAACCCTTTCTTCTTCAGGCCCTTTTCGGCACGACTGAAGTCGTGCCCTGATACAAAGCGGTTTTTTTGAAACATGCTCTAGGTTTTCGTCATGCGTCAGATGGCCTCGACCGCCTGGATCTTGTTGGCAACCAACGAGGTCAAGGCTTGAAGGTCGGGATGGAACAGTCCCCGCTCGCGCGTTGGCAGCTGGTCTAACAGGCCGGCATACGGTGTAATCTCGCAGCCTGGAAACGCGGGAAAGCCTGCCGAGTCGGCTATTCTGCAACTGACGTTGATCAGTTCAGACATGGCCCAGGAACCGCCCTTTTGCCGGGGAGCGTGGTGCTGGGCGACGATGGGCACAAGATCTCGAGGAAGCTTCCAATCGGCGACGAGCTGGCGTCCGATCTCACAGTGGTCTAATCCAAACTTGTCTCGCTCCGCCTGAAGGATGCTGCCCGCGGATCCGGTATGCGTCTCGAACAAAGCGGCGTACTCCTTGGCGCGGACGGCAGACAGCGCCAACCGGCCGATATCATGGAGCACGCCCGAAGTGTAAGCGTGGTCTTTGTCCATGAATCCCGCCGAAGCCAACTGTTCGGCGATCAACGCTGTGGCCATGCTGTGGCGCCAGATTCGCTGCATGAAGGGAAGAGCTCGAGCCTTGCCCATGTAGACGCGCGCGCCGACCGTGAGACACATCCCTTGCAGGTTGTTGATGCCCATAACGGCAACCGCCTGCAGGATGCTGTTGGACGGGTAACGTGGCGCGTAGAGGAGAGAGTTCGCGATGGTGAGGACTTCACTGGCAAACGCCGGATCGGAGGAGATCAGGTCGCTGAGCTGATGCAACTGCACGTTTTCCTTGTTTGCCAACTGCAAAATGCGGATGGCGACTTGAGGAAAAGGGGGAAGGCGCAGTTGGGTCCAGACGACACTGCCTACGTCGGGTCTCGGCCGCTCGATCACTGCCATGGATGGTTCCGCTCAACAGACAGTCAATCGCTCGAACGGGCCCTCGGTCCCTGGTCAGAACCGGCAGACACTCCGCTCGTCGCGGTCGCAATCCGATAAGTGCTTCTTCGGCAGGAAACAGAGACTTCAATAGTTTTCGCGGGAGTATTGGCGCGGCGGGCGCCGGATCACTTCGCTTTCCAGGTCTTTCCGTCGGTGCTTACCCATACCAGATCGCTATCGTTGAGGATTTCAAAGACTGCGGGAGGCACGGCCGTGGTGTAGGGATTCGATCGGTTCAACTCATCTTCCGCAACTGCGGCTTTGGCTTCCGCTGGCGCCGCACCATTGATCTTCAAGCCGCCCTGAATGCGAATAACAACGGCACGGCCACTCCATTGCCGGGTCACTGGCTCCCATTTGCTTCCTGAGTCTTCACGTAGAAACAGCGTGCCCGAGCTATCGACGGCCAGTGTGCGATGCTGCGCAGTGACAGTCGAGACCGCGCCCAGGCCGCTGGGCAGCGGCGTAATCTTCGCCTTGAGCGCGGATACCGCCGCGGTTTTTCTCTCCGTCATCTGTTGGCTGGAAACCCCAAAACTGCCCATAGACGCGGCCTTCATAGTGGACCTTTGCGCCATGGCGCTGTCCGATGCGCTTCGGCTGGCCCGCGCCTCGCCGGCCGCGTCATGCACTGTTGTTGAGGCCGTGCCGGCGCTCGTCTTGTTGATCGATCTCCCGCCAGCGGCAAGCTCCGGAGGCCGGGCCGGGGCTGGTGGCGCCGCCGGTGGGACCGTGGCCGCATTCGACGGCATTCCGGCTCCCTGCCCTTGCGCCTCCTGACGCAACCTGTCCCGATTGAGTTCGGCGCTCGACATCTCTATTGCGCTTGCCGCGGGCGGCGCTTGCGCAGGAGGAGCAGCCTGTGCTGAAAACGCTTCGGACGGCGCACTTGTCGATGTGGTCGGCACCTTTTCTGTTGGAACCTTGGCGGCGATGGGCGAAGTTGCGGGCTTGGCCTGTTCCATTGCCGGCTTACCGGCGGGCGAAGGCTCGGTGGGCTTTGCCTGCAGATGGGATGGGGATTGCGGTACGACAAGCCGCGATTCCGATCCGGATTGCAAAGTCAGCCGCGTGTGCCGCCCGTGAACGAAGACCACGAGCCCGACGATCGCCGCCAGAGCTGCCGCCGGAACCCACGGAAGCCGCCAGTCGCCCCGCCACCAGCCCTTTCGCTTCCCCGCCATCCGACCGCTTGCCACACCGGCAGCGGCCAAAGGCGCCGGAGCCACAGCCATTGCGGCCGCAAACTTGTAAGCTGCGGCCCGGTCCAGCTCCGGCCTGGAGGCGGCTGCCTCTAGCAATTCGAACTCTGAAGCTGCCTCCTGTGCAAGAAAGACAACCTGCCGGCACCCGCTGCACGCGGCAAGATGAGCCAGGACCTGTCCGCGTTCCTGCTCGGGAAGGGCCTGCTCGGCGAAGGCGTTGAGGCTCTCCGCGTCGGGGTGAGAATCGGGTTTGAACGTTGAATTCATAATGCAGCTTTCTCTTGGAACGCGTCCGATTGAGAACTTTGCAGCAGTTTCTTCAGATTGATGTCCAGATCCCTCGGGTCGGCTCCAAGCGCCTCCTCGGCGGCACGCCTGCTCAGGCCAAAGCTCTGCAGAGTCTTGAGGATTTGCTTCCTGAGGTCGTCGACAATGCGGCGCAGCTTGCGGCTGACCGTGGCTTCATGCACGTGGAGCACCTGCGCAATCTGCAACAGCGTTCGCTTATCCAGGTAGTAGGCCGCCAGCAGAAAGCGATCCTCGGCTTGCCGGCTGCGAAGAGCCGCTTCAATGGCCTTGGCTAAGACCGTGAGTTCGCCGCCAGTCTTTTCGGGTGGTGGATCCACGGCGGGCGCGTCGATTTCTTCGAGCGGCTGCTCGCGATGAGTTCGCCGGTGATGGTCCACGTGGCGTTGAGCCAGGGTGGTGCGGAGCCAGCCAATCAGTGAACCTCTTCCGCGATAAGACTCAAGCGGGCAGCGCCGCTCTCCATCCCGAATCGTCAATCCGTAGAGTTCCGCGTAAAGTTGGTCGGCAAGGTCGGTGCCCAGCGACGCACTACCAGTGATGGCAATGGCCGCGCGGAGCAATGGCTGCCGGTAGAGCGCGAGAAAATGCTCCCATGCGCGCTCGTTCCCCATTGCGCAGGCTTGTGCCAGTACAAGATCTTCAAGTTTCAGGCTGCGGAAAAATGTCCCTTGCTGCTGCCGCGAAGGAATCGCTCCAGCCGCCAATTCCAAACCTAACCCGTAGCTTTGGGCGCTTCCAACACGAGGCAGAATCCCGGTGAACTCATCCCGCGTGAGGCCGTAAGCACGCGCGCTCGACTGTCGCCAAAGTTCTTCAAGCAAAGCGGGGTCGATGGCGCCGGACAGGACGGAAATCCCGGCCGGCTGCGAACTTTCCACGGGTTCGGATGGCGTAATCCCCACGCCCTCAAGATACGCCCCAGATTTGCAAATGACACGCGCATAAAAAAGTCCGCAAGAAATTCGGGGCGATACGTTCCTGAGTCAAAGGCCGGTTTGCGGTAGAGCCGGCGAAGGAGAGACTAAATGAATCTCAGCAGGATTGGACTTGCGGGCGCCGCGCTATTCGCGCTCGCTGCGTGTGAGCAGCATAGTGGAGTGATGGCGGCAGGCGGACCGCTGGAAACGGCGAACGATTTCAGGGTGCTCGCCCCCATCGAGAGCGGCAATCTACTGCTCTTCCCCGTTGTCCGGGCAAATGGCAAATCCCCCGGCGCAACTCCATTTCTCACTTTGGACGAAGGAATCAAGAGCGGGCAGGTTGAAGTTACTGAGGCGGGAAAGGTGCGTGGACTGGTGCGGCCAAGAGGCGGCAGGCCGGCGGTTGAAAACTCCGGCGGCGACCAGGTGAATACGCTGGTGCTTGTTAACAATTCGAATCAGCCGCTGCTGCTGCTTGCGGGCGAGATCGTGACGGGAGGCAAGCAGGACAGGGTCATTGCCAAGGATCGCATTGTGCCTGCCGGCGGCGCCCCGATCGATCTATCCGTTTTCTGCATCGAGCCCGGCCGCTGGACGGAGAGTTCGGCCAAATTCGGCGCTGCGGGAAAAGACAAGGTCGCCAGCTTCATGGTGCAGCCTACCGTGCGCCAGGAGGCCATGGTTTCAAAAAGCCAGCAATCGGTGTGGGATTCCGTGCGGGGAGCGATGTCGGGGATGGCCGCCGCGGCGCCGCCGGTTTCTCCGGGCCAGATGAACGCAAGCCCGTACGGTGAGCCCCGGTCCTTCAACACGACAAGCTATGCGAAGGCCATGCAGGACAGCAACGTCAGCGCAAAGGTGGATGAAGCGGCGGCTCCAGTAATGAAGTCGCGGGACCAGGTGCTGGCCAAACTTCGCGAGGAACACGCGGTTGGCGTGGTGGTGGCCGTGCGCGGCGAGATCGTGTGGGCCGATCTGTTTGCCGGCACGGAGTTGCTTTCGCGCTATTGGACCAAGCTGGTTCGCTCCTACGCGGCAGAGAGCCTCACGGAGGGCGAGACACACTCCGCGGCGACGATCGCCGAAGCGCAGCATTTTCTGGACGCGCCCACAGGCGGCACGGAGAGCAGCGATGGCGAAGTGGGCATCTATCGCTATCGCGAACTCAAATCGGGCGGCACGGAAACATTCGTGCTCGAATCGCTGTTGCCCGCAACCGGATACGACGTCCACATCAGCAAACTGAAGCTCAAGGGTGAAGAGCGTCGCGTCAGGCCGCAGATCATGGTCCGCTGAGCCTTTTGCGAAATTCTGTTGAAGGCACAAAAATGTGTCAGGGCACAACTTGAGTCGTGCCGGAAGAACAATGAAATCATGTTGGGCTTTAGCCTCTGTGTTTCTGGTGTTCGACTATTTGCGGTTGCGCAGCGGCTAAAGCCGGAATCTAAATTGGCGAGTTGCGGCACGACTGAAGTCATGCCCTGTTACAAAGCTCGCTTCGATGGAATCTTTGCGGCAGCCTGAGAGGTTCGCTGGCCATGAAAGTTCAAATGCGATTGCCCTGCAGTTGGGGCACCCATGACTCTTCTCCAAAGTTTGAGGCGCTCTAGATTCTATGTCCCATGCGGGCAATGCGCGGAACGGCGATCAAGGTAACCGCGAAGAGGAAGATGGAAGCGGCAATAAACTCCAGATGGCCGTGGCGCAGGTCTTCAAACACCAGCTTTGCCGCGACCAGCGCCAGCGTCGCGTAGCCGATGCGGGTCAGTTCCATGCGGCGCCAATGCGCGCCGCTGAAAGCAAGTGCAAGTGCAGCCAGGCAGATCGTCAGGGTGCGGATGAATGCCAGGTGGTGGGCGCCGGGATTCACGCTCAATGCGGTGAGAGCCATCAGGCCTTGCACCAGCAGCGCCGCGGCCGCGCCAATCGCGACCACCGCGAAGACGGTGTGAAGAAGCTGCTGGGTCCACGCCTCTCCCGGGCAGAATTTCCCAGCAGCGTAGCAGAGAATCGCGCCGGCGGAGACCACACCCATGCTCATTGAAGGCGCGGTCGGAAGTGTTCCCGCCAAGGCAAGAAACGCGTAGTTCAGCAGGCCGGATACAGCCGCGGCTGAAAGCAGATATACCAGTCCATGAAACTGGAGCGACAACCGGTTCAGTCGAACGCCGGCGAACGCCGCCGCAAATGCGGCCACCGCCAAGCTCGCCGACGCCCAAAGCGGCGGCAGGCACAACAGGCAGCCTGACAGCAGAAGCCCGGCGCTCCAGGTCAAAAACACGTGGTAGTTGCGGCGTGCCGGAACGCGATCGAGAACAGCAAAGACGGCGGCATAACTAGCGGCGGACAAGGCCACGCAGACGACGCCCAGAATTATTGCGCTGCTTTGTGAGCCGAAGTAGAGCAGGCTCGAAGCCGCAAGCAGAAACGCGATCATGGTCTGAATCGTCTCGAAGGCCGTGATCTGCCGTTGGAGAACCGCGGTCTTGATCGCCACTATCACTCCATAAATTGCGAACAATGCGAAGCCGGGCGCAAGCAATGTGGCCATTCCGAGGAACGGATAATCTGTGCGCGTGTCTTGAGGGCTGGAGTAGATGAAGATCAACGCCCAGATGGACACATCGGCGGCAAACGCCACCAGCGAACGCACGCTCAGTCCGTGTTTGCGAATCGACGCGTATTCGATTAAAGCGACCATCAGCAGAAGGGTTGCGATGAAGGGAGTCAACTTGTGCGTGGCGATCGACAAGGCCACGGCAACCACGGCAGCGGCAACATTGGCCACCCATACGACGGATATGAGATTGCGCTTCCACGCCAGCGCCGAGGCCGCGCATACGAATGCGGCGAGCACGCCCGCAGTCACCTCGGCCGGCAAAACATTGAAGCGCAGAGTAAGCTCCCACAACATGGGGGCGAGAATCAGAGCGGAGGTGCAGGCGTAGGTCGTGCTGGCCAGCCATGCTCCGGCCGGCGCACGCGTGGCCCATACCAGCCAGAACATCGCATACAGAATGGCGATCGCCGCGACACCTAATTTAGGAAGCGAGGTCGATTCCGCAACAGCGCGCAACAGGTAAGCGCCGGCAATGCCGAGCATGGCCGTGCCCAGCACTGAAAAAACACCGCCCGCCTGGGCGACGGATCGCGGCTCGACAGCCTGCTTTGCGACGGGGTCCAGCACAGTGGCTGGGCTGGACATTTGAGAGGGATGTTCCAACGCGGCTATGCGCTGCTCCAGTGCTTCCACGCGCGTGGCGAGCCGATTTAAGGATTCGGGAAGATCGTCCATGCATTCCACCCGAGGGAAAGCTCTCACTGAAGAAAGCTGTCGCGCTCAATCCGCCGCTGCGGCTCCGTGCACAGTCTTTTCGGACCACGGAGGCAGCACCTTCACCAGCGCCCACAGAAAAGCCAGCGGAAGAAGAGTCAGAAAAATTGCCGGCAGCAGGCCCTCTTTTGTCACCATGCTCATCTTGTATGTCGTGTATCCGAGAAAGCTCTTTGAGAACAACTGTCCGCCAATCACAACATTCCAGCGCATGGCAAAGATCCCGATTAGGGTCAGGGCCCCGGCCACGGCGTAGATGCGCTTGCGTACAATCTCCGGCAGCTTTACGATCTGCGTCACGCCTAACATCACGATCGGCACGAGTGTGCCAAGCAGTATCTGGATGACGATGTGCGGAATGAACAACTGGGTATGTACCAGGAAGTCCAGACTGCGGAAGGATTCGTCGGCCTCGTAGATGCGGTGTACCAGGTCAAGCATCTCCAGGCTGAAGTCGATGATGAAGATGTAAAAGAGGTACATCGCAATGGTGTCAACGCAGCGCATGTCGATCACCTGTTTGCGCAGCTTGGTAAGCGCCATGTACAGCACCATCACTCCGGCAATCCCGGACACCATCGCCGAGAAGATGAACACCACGGGCATCAACGGCGACGACCACCAGGGATTGGCCTTGATGGAGCCGAAGATAAAGCCGACATATCCATGCAACAGGAATGCGGAGGGAATGCCGATCAGCGTCACAATGTATCCCACCCGCTCGTCGATCGCCAGCGACCGCTCACTGATATTGTTCGAACCGAGCGTCATCACCTTATAGAGAAGGCGCATCAGGCCTTTGCTCGATTGCGACCAGAGGACTATATCGCGCCGGTAGTCAAGCCAGATCTCCAGGACCAGGACGGCCATCAGGTACCACAGGTACACATACCCGAACATGGCCATGGCCGACGTGCTATGCGGAGTGAAGTACATCTCGGGAGAACGCTCCGGGTGGCCCAGGTGCAACTGCAGCGGAAGCGGCGCAACGCAGAGGAACGCGAGCGCCGTCAGCAGCGCCAGACGATAGGTCGGCTTGACCGCCTCCACGCGGAAGACGCGCTCCAGCGACGCCAGAATGAAAGCGCCGGCTACCAGTCCCGTGATGTACGGATACAGAACAATCAGCACACTCCACTGGAGCGCAATTTCATTCGGATACATGAAGCCTTCAACACCGTTCATAACCCCTCACCTATTTAGCCGATAGCTGCCTTACTTATCGCACCGAACCGTCCAAACCGTAGTAGTAAGCCTTCGCGCCGGTGGCCATCTGCGGCTTCAGTACCTGCACGCTGTGCGTCTTCAAGAACTCGTGAATCGGGTCGTTGGGATTCTTGAAATCCACCAGTTGCCGCGCGCCGGTCGGGCAAGCTTCGCAGCACGCAGTCGTAAGCCCCTTGGTAATCCGGTGGTAGCAAAGGGTGCACTTGTCCGCGACTCGCTTCTCCGGATGAATATAGCGGCAGCCGTACGGACAGGCCTGCACGCAATAAGCGCAACCCAGGCAGTATTTCTGATCCACAAGGACCGCTCCATCGGGAGCCGCAAAGGTGGCGCCCACGGGGCAGACCTGCGTACAGGGTGAATCCGCGCACTGGTTGCACATCTTGGGAACGAAGAAATACTTCCCTGCATCCTCCTGGGCTACCGGGAAACCTTCCTTGCCACCGTCGGGCGAGATGACCTCGGGGCTGACCATGTTTTCGTCGGTCACGTGATAGCGCTCGACCCAGGTGCGGAAGTACCCGTCGGGCACGTCGTTCTCAGTCTGGCAGGCCCGCACGCAGTTGCCGCAGCCGATGCACTTGGGAATGTCGATCAACATGCCCCACCAGTGATCGGTCATGTTGTAGTTGGGCGAGGCTTCCGGAGTTCCGGCGAGCACGGACTTCCATGCAACAGCCGCAGCCGGCAAGAGAATCAGAATCTGACGCCGGGAAATATTCACTTCGCACCTCCTGCATCCATCGCCGGGCTATGCGGCTTGTGGCATGTGTTGCATGCCAGTCCGCCGGAGTGGTCCGCCGGCACAACCTGCGGAAAGCCCTTGGGTTTAGCCGCGCTGGCAGTGTGACAACGGGCGCAAAGAACAGTCGTGTCGGGAAGAACAGGCGTTTCGGCGGATGGATCGTCGGCGTGCTTTGCCAGAGCGCCGTGGCAGGCCTCGCAGTTCACGTGCGCATGTTTGCCCTTCGACTTCACATCAAGAACATCGGAGTGGCAGGTCTCGCAGGTCTGGTGGCCGGCAAACTTGATAGGATGCGAGGCAATCTCGCCGATGGCAGCACCGCGATAGTGGCCATACTCGCCAAAGCTCTTGGGGACAACGAAGTGGCGGACCACCAGGAACACCAGAAAAGCGAGGACAAATAGCCCGGCAAACACGAAAAGATGTTTTGCATCCTTGAAAACGCTCATCAAGCCCAATCCCCTAAACGTCAGTTTCCGGACGTTTCGAGAAGCAGCTCCATGTGATCTGGAACACTTCTCGTACGCCTCACCGTACAGGAGAGTCTCGGGGGGCTGTATGTGAGTTGAATCACATGCGGACGTGATGCTGGGCACGCACAGCCCGCGAAACGCGCGCATGGACCGCCAGACGGGACCGAAGCCACGGGAAGCGATACGATGAATCCTGGGAGCAAAAGATGCCAAGGGTCCTCGACGGCGCGGCGATTGCCGCAGCCATCAAGCAGGAAGTAGCCGAAGAAGTGAAGCTGCTGGCCGCGAAAGGCATTCGGCCGGGGCTGGCGGCGGTGCTGGTGGGCAGCGTAGCCGCGTCGGAGATCTATGTACGCAACAAGGTGCAAACCTGCGCTGAACTCGGCCTCTTCAGCGAACTGATCACGCCGCCGGAAACGGTGACAACCGAAGACATGCTCGACCTGGTCGCCAGCCTCAACGATCGCGACGATATCGACGGCATCCTGATCCAGTTGCCTCTGCCTGCGCAGGTGGATGCAAAGGCCCTGCTCGACGCAATCGATCCTGCCAAGGATGTGGACGGCTTTCACCCGGTGAACGCGGGCCGCTTGCAGGCGGGGCGTCCGGCGCTGGCGCCGTGCACGCCTGCCGGGGTGATTGAGATTCTGCATCGCAGCGGCATTCCTATCGCCGGCCAGCACGCCGTGGTGGTGGGCCGCAGCGATATTGTGGGCAAGCCCGCTGCCATGCTGCTGTTGCACCAGAACGCCACCGTGACCATCTGCCACTCTAAGACCCGCGACCTGCCCGCCCTCACTCGCCAGGCGGACATACTGGTAGCCGCCATCGGCCGTCCCGGCTTTATCACCGCGGAGATGGTCAAGCCCGGCGCAACCATCATCGACGTTGGGATCAATCGCATCACCAGCCGCGAGGAGTTTGAGCGCTTCTTTGCCGGGAACGCCAAGCGCGAGGCCACCTTCGCCAAGCGGGGTTCCACAATTGTGGGCGACGTGGATCCCAAAGCATTCGAGCTGGCCGGCGCGTACACGCCCGTTCCCGGAGGCGTGGGTCTGCTGACGATTGCCATGCTCATGGCCAACACGGTTAGAGCCGCCAAGATGCGGCGGGGAGTGTAGTGTGTTCTCAAGCCAGGAGGCGGAATGACCAGGGACAGCGCCCTCACGCCGAAGCCGATTGAGGACCAAATCTTTCTGGTTCGCGGCCAGAAGGTCCTGCTCGACGCCGATCTGGCAGCGCTCTATGGCGTAGAAGTCAAGGCGCTCAATCAGGCGGTCAAGCGGAACCCGGATCGTTTCCCTTCGGATTTCGTCTTTCGGCTCACGCCGGAAGAGGACGAGGCTTTGAGGTCACAAATTGTGACCTCAAAGAGCAGCCGTGGAGGCCGCCGCTACGCGCCCTATGCCTTTACCGAGCACGGAGCGATTATGGCTGCCAGCGTACTCAACTCACCGCGGGCGGTAGAGATGAGCATCTACGTGGTTCGCGCCTTCCTCCGCCTGCGTGAGATGCTCGCCACCCACAAGGCGCTCGCCGCCAAACTCGCCGAGTTGACGTGCACTGAGTCAGGAAAGAGATCGGCCAAATCCTGGACGAGCCGGGGCGGAAGGTTCTCGTCAACGAGAAGCTTCAAGGACCGCTATCCTCTCAGGGATGCTGGCGAAGAACTCGTAAACGGCCTGGAAGTCTTCCTTTTCGAGGTAGGGGAACTCGCGGAGGATTTGCTCCTCGGTCATTCCGGAGGCGAGGTAAGAAGCCAGATCGTAGACGCTGAAGCGCAGGCCGCGGATGCAGGGCTTTCCTCCCATCTTGCCGGCTTCGACCGTGATTCGCGGGTTCAGAGCGTACATAGTCCGCCGCGCCTCCTGGCGTGAAATCATTCTACGGCAGATTTGGCTTCATCGCCTATACTGCGTGCAACGATGGAAATGCAGGTCCTTCGACTCCGCTGAAGAACGCTTCGCTCAGGATGACCGCATCTTTTTGAGGCCTCAGGAAGAGCAGTTATCGAACGAATTTCAGACACGGGACACTAGACGATGCTTCGAGTTGGTCTTACCGGCGGTCTAGGCAGCGGCAAAAGCACCGTTGCCGCCTACCTGCGCGAACTGGGCGCGGAGGTGATCGAGGCCGATGAGTTGGGGCGTGCGCTCATGGAGCCGGGGCAGCAGGTCTACGCGGAAATTGTGCACGTGTTCGGGCCGGAGGTGGTCGGCGCCGATGGCCGTCTGAACCGAGCGCGGCTTTCGGAGATGGCATTCAAGGACAACCGGATCGATGAGCTGAACCGCATTGTTCATCCCGCGGTCATCGCTGCGCAGCAGAGTTGGATGGACGGGGTTTTTGCGCGCGACCCAGCCGCCGTAGCCGTGGTTGAATCGGCTCTGATCTTTGAGGTCGAGCGCGATGCGCGTTCCCGCGGCGAAACGGATACGATCTTGTCCGACTGGCGGCGGCGCATTACCCGCCTGATCGTGGTCACTGCGGCGGATGAAGTGAAGATCGCGCGCTATGTGGATCGAGTTTGGCAGTCTGGCAAAGGCGCCGGCGGAGGCCGCGAGGCGGTCTTAGCCGATGCCCGACGCCGATTGGCGCACCAGATTCCCGATGCCGAGAAGGCCGCCGGGGCGGACTATGTCATTGACAACACAGGCGATAAATCCATTCTTCATGCCCAGACAGTGGAGGTTTGGCATCGGCTTAAAGCGGAGAGCAACAAATTCCTTCGGAACTTGTCTTTAGAATAGGAAGGGACGGTCGCGCCTTCCCAGCGGAACATCGGCGCGCCGCCGCCGTATCTGTGTAAGGAAGGTTTTGAATGTTCAGAGCTATGAAACCATGGCGCTTCGTTGTTTTTGTTGTCCTGATTGTGGGCGGATTCTGGTTTCTCACGTCGCATCTCTTCTCGCGTCCCACCGGCCAGGCCGGTCCGAGTTGGAGCCCACTCGCCTTCTTCGGAGGGCATGGCGGCGACTCGCCGCTCAATCTCACTGAAGCTGAAGCCGCGCCCGTCTACGACGCCGAGGAGCAGAACAATATTGCTGTTTACAAGAGGGTGTTGCCATCGGTGGTGAACATCACTTCAAAGGCGCTGGTGTTCAACTTTTTTTACGGCACGGTGCCGCAGGAGGGCCAAGGCTCGGGCTTCATCCTCGACAAGGCCGGGCACGTGCTCACCAACTACCACGTCATCGAGGGCGCCAATCGCGGCGTCAAGGTGATGCTCAGCAACAAGAACAGCTATGACGCCAAGGTGGTGGGCTCCGACAAGGCTCACGATATTGCCCTCTTGCAGATCGACGCGCCAAACCTGCAGGCGGTCACGCTGGCGGATTCGAGCGAGCTTGCCGTGGGCCAGAAGGTTTATGCAATCGGCAACCCGTTCGGCCTGGCCGGCACCATGACGCGCGGCATCATCAGCGCGATCCG
Organism: uncultured Acidobacteriaceae bacterium; assembly: GCA_963757965.1. Taxonomy (GTDB): domain Bacteria; phylum Acidobacteriota; class Terriglobia; order Terriglobales; family Acidobacteriaceae; genus Telmatobacter. The sequence continues at coordinate 2,378 of CAVWTV010000026.1, read as the reverse complement.
TCCCATCAAGAGCGCCGACGGCGCACCCATCGCCGACGCGATTCAAACCGATGCAGCCATCAATCCCGGCAACTCCGGCGGACCGTTGCTCAACTCGCATGGCGAGGTGATCGGCATCAACACCATGATCGCCTCGAATGGAGCCGACCAAAGCTCCGGCATCGGCTTTGCCATTCCCATCAACACGGCCAAAGCGGTGCTGGCCGATCTGACTCGCTACGGGCGCGTCAAGCGGCCCTCGCTGGGCATTGTCTCCTATGCGATCGGCCCCGATCTGGCCTCGCAGATGGGACTGGCTGTTGATTCCGGCATCCTTGTGCAACAGGTCATAGCCGGCGGCGCGGCTGAGCGGGCCGGCATTCGCGGCGGCAACCAGCAGGCTTATGTCGGTAACACGCCGATCATGCTCGGCGGAGATCTGATCGTGGCCGTCGATGGCCAGGAAGTCAACGATCCCCAGGACATCACCGCCATGATGGACAAGCATCAGGCCGGCGACACCATCAGCGTCACACTCTATCGCGGACGCAGACAGATCACGCTCAAGTTGATTTTGGGAGAAGCGCGGGACGCGAATACGTAGGCGAGGGATCGATTCGATCTGATTCTGTACGAGGAATGCGGGCCGTACCTGAGTTGGCGCGGCCCGATCCGTTTTGGCTTCCCTACAGGGCGTTCAAGTTCTGCTGGGTGCGGCCCTGGGACTCCTGCGAGTCGTTGATGTGTTCGGCTTCCCGGTCGAGGCGAGCCCGCTTCGGAACCTCAATCAGGTCCTGGTCATGCGCGGTCTTATGTACTTCGGCCCGGGCCGGTTTCAGCTTCGCGAGGATGGATTGCATCGTTTTGTGCCTCTTTTGCGGTTGTAAAGCTCATTTTGACTGCGCCCATGTCGTTTAGTTTCTATCACTTACGCGATATGAAAAAAGGTATCTTGTTTGATTTCTATCACTTAGCCAAAAACAGGGGGGAGGGGGGGTATCAGCGGCGGGGGGTACGGCCCGGGCAGAAACCCTAGAAGCCTGCCCGCATCTCGCTGACCTCTGCCTGCGCCAGTTGCATTCGCGCCAGTTCCACCGGCTCCGCATAGTGATTGGCCAATATACGGGCAGCCACGCCTTTGTCGATATAGGGCTGAACGGCGGCCAGCTTGATGGTGGATTGAGCAGCCATCTGCGCCAGCGCGACTTTGCCGGAATCGATTGAACCAGCGCGAAGACCGCGGACACAATGGTGGCGACGCCCTGAATGCAGGCCAAAGCGTGCTGCTGGCTGAACGTGTTGGTGATTCTTGCCGCCTGCAGCAGCGCGGCGTTGACTTGCTGCTGGAAGATCACCACCTGAGCCTGGAGTTGTGCCAGCACGCTCGCGGTTGGGTTGGCCAGGTAAGCTTTGGCCTGCGTCACCAGCAGATTCGAGGCTGCGTCAAAGCCAAACGTGGCCGCCGCAAAGATTGGCGCATCCGCCGGCACCAGCAACGCGGCGGTTGAGTCGACGGTCGCCACGGCGCTTTCCAGCGCCGGCGTCCAGTTGACGATGTCCTGCGCAACGGTCGTGCCGGAGCAGCCGGCCATAAACGGCAACGGCAGTAGCAGTGCGATCAGCGCCCAGACGCCGAGCTTGGCGGTGGAGTTGGACCGCAGGCTCCCTTCGAAGGCTCCGGCAGGCTTTCGACTCGTCCGCCGCGACGGACTCGCTCAGGATGACAGCCTGGTTGGAGGGATCCCGGGCAAGCAGGCCCAGAAGGGCGGTGGCAATGGCGCCGACCAGCGTGACGACTGTGCCGCTGCCCGCCGAGCCCAGCGTCAGGCCCTGCTGAGAGAGCACGCGGGCAATGGCGACGACCGCAATCAGCAAGCCTGCGACCGAGGTCTTTGGGTGATTCCAGATGTTCGAGATAGGGTTCATCGAGAAAGCTCCTTCAAGCGGAAAGGGCAGCCGAAGCCGCCCATGGCTTTTGCCCGGTTCAGTGGCCTGCCCTTTACGGGCGGGCCGCTGGACTCGGCATGTCGCAGCTCCGCGAAATCGGGCGCCGCCGTGGTTGTTGCCGCGCTCACCAGAGAGCCGCCGCGCAGACCTCGACGGTCCCGCGCCCCGGAGCCCTCAGTTATAGGAAGGCGTACACATTCGCCGGGCGCGGCATCTCCGTCGTTTGTCTGGCTATCTATAAGGCTAGGCAATCGGAGGTATATCTTCTGCAAACGAAGCGACGATTTAAGACTTATGGAATCATCGATTTACTTGGTGTTTGCTGGAGCGGACTTCTTGACTGCCGGATCAAATGGGATGCCGCCGGTGGCGCCCGGTTTGGTCCAGCGCTTTCCCGCAATCGGTAGCAGCCCGATTCCGCCGCCTTGGCGTGTTCACCAACTGGTAATTTC
>CAVWTV010000025.1:0-8434 GCA_963757965.1 uncultured Acidobacteriaceae bacterium | reverse complement strand
CGGGAGAACGCTCGGGATGGCCCAGGTGAAGCTGCAGCGGCAGGGGCGCAACGAGAGGAACGCGAGCGCTGTCAGCAGGGCCAGGCGATAGGTCGGCTTGATCGCCTTCACGCGGAAAATGCGCACCAGGGACGCCAGGTGATTCGCCGGCTACCAGTCCCGTTATGTACGGATACAGGACGATCAGCACGCTCCACTGGAGCGCAATTTCATTGGGATACATGAAGCCTTCAACACCGTGCATAACCCCTCACTCTATTTAGCCGATAGCTGCCTGATCTTATCGCACCGAGCCGTCCAGGCCGTTGTAGAAAGCCTTCGCGCCGTTGGCCATCTGGGGCTTGAGTACCTGGACGCTGTGCGTCTTCAAGAACTCGTGAATCGGGTCGTTGGGATTCTTGAAATCCACCAGTTGGCGCGCGCCGGTCGGGCAAGCTTCGCAGCACGCAGTCGTAAGCCCCTTGGTAATCCGGTGGTAGCAAAGGGTGCACTTGTCCGCGACTCGCTTCTCCGGATGAATATAGCGGCAGCCGTACGGACAGGCCTGCACGCAATAAGCGCAACCCAGGCAGTATTTCTGATCCACAAGGACCGCTCCATCGGGAGCCGCAAAGGTGGCGCCCACGGGGCAGACCTGCGTACAGGGTGAATCCGCGCACTGGTTGCACATCTTGGGAACGAAGAAATACTTCCCTGCATCCTCCTGGGCTACCGGGAAACCTTCCTTGCCACCGTCGGGCGAGATGACCTCGGGGCTGACCATGTTTTCGTCGGTCACGTGATAGCGCTCGACCCAGGTGCGGAAGTACCCGTCGGGCACGTCGTTCTCAGTCTGGCAGGCCCGCACGCAGTTGCCGCAGCCGATGCACTTGGGAATGTCGATCAACATGCCCCACCAGTGATCGGTCATGTTGTAGTTGGGCGAGGCTTCCGGAGTTCCGGCGAGCACGGACTTCCATGCAACAGCCGCAGCCGGCAAGAGAATCAGAATCTGACGCCGGGAAATACTCACTTCGCACCTCCTGCATCCATCGCCGGGCTATGCGGCTTGTGGCATGTGTTGCATGCCAGTCCGCCGGAGTGGTCCGCCGGCACAACCTGCGGAAAGCCCTTGGGTTTAGCCGCGCTGGCAGTGTGACAACGGGCGCAAAGAACAGTCGTGTCGGGAAGAACAGGCGTTTCGGCGGATGGATCGTCGGCGTGCTTTGCCAGAGCGCCGTGGCAGGCCTCGCAGTTCACGTGCGCATGTTTGCCCTTCGACTTCACATCAAGAACATCGGAGTGGCAGGTCTCGCAGGTCTGGTGGCCGGCAAACTTGATAGGATGCGAGGCAATCTCGCCGATGGCAGCACCGCGATAGTGGCCATACTCGCCAAAGCTCTTGGGGACAACGAAGTGGCGGACCACCAGGAACACCAGAAAAGCGAGGACAAATAGCCCGGCAAACACGAAAAGATGTTTTGCATCCTTGAAAACGCTCATCAAGCCCAATCCCCTAAACGTCAGTTTCCGGACGTTTCGAGAAGCAGCTCCATGTGATCTGGAACACTTCTCGTACGCCTCACCGTACAGGAGAGTCTCGGGGGGCTGTATGTGAGTTGAATCACATGCGGACGTGATGCTGGGCACGCACAGCCCGCGAAACGCGCGCATGGACCGCCAGACGGGACCGAAGCCACGGGAAGCGATACGATGAATCCTGGGAGCAAAAGATGCCAAGGGTCCTCGACGGCGCGGCGATTGCCGCAGCCATCAAGCAGGAAGTAGCCGAAGAAGTGAAGCTGCTGGCCGCGAAAGGCATTCGGCCGGGGCTGGCGGCGGTGCTGGTGGGCAGCGTAGCCGCGTCGGAGATCTATGTACGCAACAAGGTGCAAACCTGCGCTGAACTCGGCCTCTTCAGCGAACTGATCACGCCGCCGGAAACGGTGACAACCGAAGACATGCTCGACCTGGTCGCCAGCCTCAACGATCGCGACGATATCGACGGCATCCTGATCCAGTTGCCTCTGCCTGCGCAGGTGGATGCAAAGGCCCTGCTCGACGCAATCGATCCTGCCAAGGATGTGGACGGCTTTCACCCGGTGAACGCGGGCCGCTTGCAGGCGGGGCGTCCGGCGCTGGCGCCGTGCACGCCTGCCGGGGTGATTGAGATTCTGCATCGCAGCGGCATTCCTATCGCCGGCCAGCACGCCGTGGTGGTGGGCCGCAGCGATATTGTGGGCAAGCCCGCTGCCATGCTGCTGTTGCACCAGAACGCCACCGTGACCATCTGCCACTCTAAGACCCGCGACCTGCCCGCCCTCACTCGCCAGGCGGACATACTGGTAGCCGCCATCGGCCGTCCCGGCTTTATCACCGCGGAGATGGTCAAGCCCGGCGCAACCATCATCGACGTTGGGATCAATCGCATCACCAGCCGCGAGGAGTTTGAGCGCTTCTTTGCCGGGAACGCCAAGCGCGAGGCCACCTTCGCCAAGCGGGGTTCCACAATTGTGGGCGACGTGGATCCCAAAGCATTCGAGCTGGCCGGCGCGTACACGCCCGTTCCCGGAGGCGTGGGTCTGCTGACGATTGCCATGCTCATGGCCAACACGGTTAGAGCCGCCAAGATGCGGCGGGGAGTGTAGTGTGTTCTCAAGCCAGGAGGCGGAATGACCAGGGACAGCGCCCTCACGCCGAAGCCGATTGAGGACCAAATCTTTCTGGTTCGCGGCCAGAGGGTCCTTTTCGATGCTGGCCTGGCAGCGTTGTATGGCGTAGAAGTCCGGACGCTCAATCAGGCGGTCAAGCGGAACCCGGATCGTTTCCCTTCGGATTTCGTCTTTCGGCTCACGCCGGAAGAGGACGAGGCTTTGAGGTCACAAATTGTGACCTCAAAGAGCAGCCGTGGAGGCCGCCGCTACGCGCCCTATGCCTTTACCGAGCACGGAGCGATTATGGCTGCCAGCGTACTCAACTCACCGCGGGCGGTAGAGATGAGCATCTACGTGGTTCGCGCCTTCCTCCGCCTGCGTGAGATGCTCGCCACCCACAAGGCGCTCGCCGCCAAACTCGCCGAGTTGACGTGCACTGAGTCAGGAAAGAGATCGGCCAAATCCTGGACGAGCCGGGGCGGAAGGTTCTCGTCAACGAGAAGCTTCAAGGACCGCTATCCTCTCAGGGATGCTGGCGAAGAACTCGTAAACGGCCTGGAAGTCTTCCTTTTCGAGGTAGGGGAACTCGCGGAGGATTTGCTCCTCGGTCATTCCGGAGGCGAGGTAAGAAGCCAGATCGTAGACGCTGAAGCGCAGGCCGCGGATGCAGGGCTTTCCTCCCATCTTGCCGGCTTCGACCGTGATTCGCGGGTTCAGAGCGTACATAGTCCGCCGCGCCTCCTGGCGTGAAATCATTCTACGGCAGATTTGGCTTCATCGCCTATACTGCGTGCAACGATGGAAATGCAGGTCCTTCGACTCCGCTGAAGAACGCTTCGCTCAGGATGACCGCATCTTTTTGAGGCCTCAGGAAGAGCAGTTATCGAACGAATTTCAGACACGGGACACTAGACGATGCTTCGAGTTGGTCTTACCGGCGGTCTAGGCAGCGGCAAAAGCACCGTTGCCGCCTACCTGCGCGAACTGGGCGCGGAGGTGATCGAGGCCGATGAGTTGGGGCGTGCGCTCATGGAGCCGGGGCAGCAGGTCTACGCGGAAATTGTGCACGTGTTCGGGCCGGAGGTGGTCGGCGCCGATGGCCGTCTGAACCGAGCGCGGCTTTCGGAGATGGCATTCAAGGACAACCGGATCGATGAGCTGAACCGCATTGTTCATCCCGCGGTCATCGCTGCGCAGCAGAGTTGGATGGACGGGGTTTTTGCGCGCGACCCAGCCGCCGTAGCCGTGGTTGAATCGGCTCTGATCTTTGAGGTCGAGCGCGATGCGCGTTCCCGCGGCGAAACGGATACGATCTTGTCCGACTGGCGGCGGCGCATTACCCGCCTGATCGTGGTCACTGCGGCGGATGAAGTGAAGATCGCGCGCTATGTGGATCGAGTTTGGCAGTCTGGCAAAGGCGCCGGCGGAGGCCGCGAGGCGGTCTTAGCCGATGCCCGACGCCGATTGGCGCACCAGATTCCCGATGCCGAGAAGGCCGCCGGGGCGGACTATGTCATTGACAACACAGGCGATAAATCCATTCTTCATGCCCAGACAGTGGAGGTTTGGCATCGGCTTAAAGCGGAGAGCAACAAATTCCTTCGGAACTTGTCTTTAGAATAGGAAGGGACGGTCGCGCCTTCCCAGCGGAACATCGGCGCGCCGCCGCCGTATCTGTGTAAGGAAGGTTTTGAATGTTCAGAGCTATGAAACCATGGCGCTTCGTTGTTTTTGTTGTCCTGATTGTGGGCGGATTCTGGTTTCTCACGTCGCATCTCTTCTCGCGTCCCACCGGCCAGGCCGGTCCGAGTTGGAGCCCACTCGCCTTCTTCGGAGGGCATGGCGGCGACTCGCCGCTCAATCTCACTGAAGCTGAAGCCGCGCCCGTCTACGACGCCGAGGAGCAGAACAATATTGCTGTTTACAAGAGGGTGTTGCCATCGGTGGTGAACATCACTTCAAAGGCGCTGGTGTTCAACTTTTTTTACGGCACGGTGCCGCAGGAGGGCCAAGGCTCGGGCTTCATCCTCGACAAGGCCGGGCACGTGCTCACCAACTACCACGTCATCGAGGGCGCCAATCGCGGCGTCAAGGTGATGCTCAGCAACAAGAACAGCTATGACGCCAGGGTGGTGGGCTCCGACAAGGCTCACGATATTGCCCTCTTGCAGATCGACGCGCCAAACCTTCAGGCGGTCACTCTGGCGGATTCGAGCGAGCTTGCCGTGGGCCAGAAGGTTTATGCAATCGGCAACCCGTTCGGCCTGGCCGGCACCATGACGCGCGGCATCATCAGCGCGATCCGTCCCATCAAGAGCGCCGACGGCGCACCCATCGCCGATGCGATTCAAACCGATGCAGCAATTAATCCCGGCAACTCCGGCGGACCGTTGCTCAACTCGCATGGCGAGGTGATCGGCATCAACACCATGATCGCCTCGAATGGAGCCGACCAAAGCTCCGGCATCGGCTTTGCCATTCCCATCAACACAGCCAAAGCGGTGCTGGCCGATCTGACTCGCTACGGGCGCGTCAAGCGGCCCTCGCTGGGCATTGTCTCCTATGCGATCGGCCCCGATCTGGCCTCGCAGATGGGACTGGCTGTTGATTCCGGCATCCTTGTGCAACAGGTCGTAGCCGGCGGCGCGGCTGAGCGGGCCGGCATTCGCGGCGGCAACCAGCAGGCTTATGTCGGTAACACGCCGATCATGCTCGGCGGAGATCTGATCGTGGCCGTCGATGGCCAGGAAGTCAACGATCCCCAGGACATCACCGCCATGATGGACAAGCATCAGGCCGGCGACACCATCAGCGTCACACTCTATCGCGGACGCAGACAGATCACGCTCAAGTTGATTTTGGGAGAAGCGCGGGACGCGAATACGTAGGCGAGGGATCGATTCGATCTGATTCTGTACGAGGAATGCGGGCCGTACCTGAGTTGGCGCGGCCCGATCCGTTTTGGCTTCCCTACAGGGCGTTCAAGTTCTGCTGGGTGCGGCCCTGGGACTCCTGCGAGTCGTTAATGTGTTCGGCTTCCCGGTCGAGGCGAGCCCGCTTCGGAACCTCAAGCAGGTCCTGGTCATGCGCGGTCTTATGTACTTCGGCCCGGGCCGGTTTCAGCTTCGCGAGGATGGATTGCATCGTTTTGTGCCTCTTTTGCGGTTGTAAAGCTCATTTTGACTGCGCCCATGTCGTTTAGTTTCTATCACTTACGCGATATGAAAAAAGGTATCTTGTTTGATTTCTATCACTTAGCCAAAAACAGGGGGGGAGGGGGGGGTATCAGCGGCGGGGGGTACGGCCCGGGCAGAAACCCTAGAAGCCTGCCCTCATCTCGCTGACCTCTGCCTGCGCCAGTTGCATTCGCGCCAGTTCCACCGGCTCCGCATAGTGATTGGCCAATATACGGGCAGCCACGCCTTTGTCGATATAGGGCTGAACGGCGGCCAGCTTGATGGTGGATTGAGCAGCCATCTGCGCCAGCGCGACTTTGCCGGAGATGGATTGAACCAGCGCGAAGACCGCGGACACAATGGTGGCGACGCCCTGAATGCAGGCCAAAGCGTGCTGCTGGCTGAACGTGTTGGTGATTCTTGCCGCCTGCAGCAGCGCGGCGTTGACTTGCTGCTGGAAGATCACCACCTGAGCCTGGAGTTGTGCCAGCACGCTCGCGGTTGGGTTGGCCAGGTAAGCTTTGGCCTGCGTCACCAGCAGATTTGAGGCTGCGTCAAAGCCAAAGGTGGCCGCCGCAAAGATTGGCGCATCCGCCGGCACCAGCAGCGCGGCGGTTGTGTCAACGGTCGCCACGGCGCTTTCGAGCGCCGGGGTCCAGTTGACGATGTCCTGCGCAACGGTCGTGCCGGAGCAGCCGGCCACAAACGGCAAGGGCAGTAGCAGTGCGATCAGCGCCCAGACGCCGAGCTTGGCGGTGGAGTTGGAACGCAGGCTCCCTTCGCAAGGCTCCGGGCAGGCTTTCGACTCGTCCGCCGCGACGGACTCGCTCAGGATGACAGCCTGGTTGGAGGGGTCCCGGGCGAGAAGGCCCAGAAGAGCGGTGGCAACGGCGCCGACCAGCGTGACGACTGTGCCGCTGCCCGCCGAGCCCAGCGTCAGGCCCTGCTGAGAGAGCACGCGGGCAATGGAGACGACCGCAATCAGCAAGCCTGCGACCGACGTTTTTGGTTGATTCCAGATGTTCGAGATAGGGTTCATCGAGAAAGCTCCTTCAATGCGGAAAGGGCGGCCGAAGCCGCCTATGGCTTTTGTCCGGTTCAGTGGCCTGCCCGTTACGGGCGGGCCGCTGGACTCGGCATGTCGCAGCTCCGCGAAATCGGGCGCCGCCGTGGTTGTTGCCGCGCTCGGGACAGAGTTGCCTGGCAGACAAAGACGGTCCCGCGCCCCGGAGCCCTCTGTTATCGGAGGGCGAACTCATTCGCCGGGCGCGGCATATCCGTCGCTGGTCTGGCTATCTATAAGGGTAGGCAATCGGAGGTATATCTTCTGCAAACAAAGTGTCGATTGTAAGGCATATCGAATCAACGATTTACTTAGTGTTTGCGGGAGTGGACGTCTTGACTGCCGAATCAAATGGGATGCCGCCGGTGGCGCCCAGTTTGGTCCAGCGCTTTCCCGCTATCGGAGGCAGCCGGATTTTGCCACCTTGACGATGTTTACAAAATAGTAATTTCCGGTTTGGCGACAATCCACTCGGAGTGCGCAGAATCCTTGGTAAGCCGCGAGTTTTCGGCTTCCGCGACCTCCGGTATCAAACCTTTCCGTTCGCGATATACTTGCTTCAATCTTCAAGAACAAAGCGAGACACGTTCTGGTTATGCGAAGAAGGCGAATTGTCTATGTCCTGCTTACCGCTGCACTGATTTTTGGTGCCAATCTCGCTCATGCAGACGATCGGAACTTGTTGCCGAAATACGGTAACATACCAAAAGCCGATTGGCAGAAAGCGGCTGACGACGCTTACATCAAAGCTACGGACGAGGAATATCACGGTGACAGAAAGAAAGCCTCGACCGATACAGCAATGCGTGGTTGGCAACTTTTGGCTGGAGGTGATCTTGAGGGCGCAATGCGACGCTTCAATCAAGCGTGGCTATTGAACAATAAAAACGGCATTGCACTATGGGGAATGGCGGCGGTTGAGACCGAGTGGGAAAAATTCGATGAGTCCTTGAAGCTCTTCGCAGAAGCTGAAAAGTCTGTTGGCAGTGAAATCAACTTTTCGGTTGACTACTCAAGGGCAGTTGGAATGGCAGGGGTTAAGCGAAAAGACGACGCCTTGATCAAGGATGCATTTGATCGCTTCGAGCACATTTACCAGAAGGCTCCTCAGAACGGGAGGAATTTGAAGAACTGGGCAATGACTTTGTTCGCCGAAGGAAAATACTCCGAAGCGTGGGCAAAAGTGAGACTCGCAGAGTCCACGCCGGACAAAGGTCACCTCGATCCCAGTTTCTTGGCTGATTTACAGGCCCACATGCCGCGACCACAAGACTGATTAAGAAAGAACGTAGCATCTGGCATAGGCAAATGCTATCGCCAGATGAGTCTTGTTCCCGAATGACCGCCTATGCTGACATTACTCAATTATGGTGCATTTTCGAGTTAGGTCCGGTTTGACGAAAATCCAATCGGAACCTCGAAAGTCGCGTTATGCTTGGCTCAGCATGGGCAAGTTCAAAACTGTCGCTCGCGCGGTGGCAGCATGGATCGCAGTCATCTTGTCCTTGTACGCTGTCTTTGTAATCCTCAATACTTGGTTGCTGGTCCCCAATGACTCCCTC
>CAVWTV010000024.1:0-157516 GCA_963757965.1 uncultured Acidobacteriaceae bacterium | reverse complement strand
TCCACTTGGTTCTCCGCGGCCTCGCACCAAGCCATCAGTTCCTCGCGACAGAAGCCCGAGTCGCCGCGCAGCACGATGCGCACCTTGGGCCACCTGGAGCGCAACTGGGCCACGATGCGCTTGACCTCATCGAGCGCACCGGCCGCGCCATCCACATTGCTGGCGCGAAGCCGAGCACACAACAGTTGATCGCCGGCGAAGATATAGAGCGGCAAGTAGCAGTAGCTGTCGTAGTAACCATGAAAAAATCGCTCCGGCTGATGGCCGTGGAGCGGGATGTCGGTTGCATCCAGGTCGAGCACGATCTGGTCGGGCGCTTCGCCGTGCGACTCGATGAACAGATCGCAAAGCAGCGCGTCGATCTTCTCTGGCGCGTAATCGATCTTGTGATAGCGCTTGCTGCCGCCGGGAAGTTCCAGCCGGTTCAGCGTGCTCTTGCCGGCCAGGGGCTCTTCCAGCTTGCGCCGGCCTGCCAGCACCGCCATCAGCGGATCGTGGCGCAACTGCTCATGATCGTTCAGGTCCTCATAGCCCAGCGCCAGCCCGTAGATGCGCTGCGAGAGCATCTCACCGAGCTGGTGTTCAACCAGCAGCGGCGAACGCCGGTCGGTAAAACAAGACGCCACCCGCTTCAGCAAACCGATCTTGCGATCGGCCTGACGCAACAACAGCGCTCCGCCATCGGTCGACACTTGACCCGCTGTGAAACTGGCCTCTACGCGGCGCGAAAAATGAGATGCAAACGAGAAGACTTCTTGATTACACTCTGTCATGTGAAAGGCCGCCCTTTCCTCGGCCATAACCCGTCTCGATAACGTAGTTATGCCACAGAAAAGACGGCCTTTCCAGCTATTTTCTTCTTCCCGACTCACCCAAATCGACAATCCGCCTGTGAGATATGCGGGCTAAACAGGTTGCCGAAGAACTCATTCGGGGCGGTAGGCCAGGGATTTATCCCTGGCATCAGATCAACAGAATGAGTGCGGGATTTATCCCCTGAGGTTTGCGCTTTGCTGATTCGGTAAGTGAGCAGGTCTCATTCCGCGGCCTATTTGGCCCCTAAGGAAGCGATGGTGCGGCCTTCCAACCTAATTGGCGGTTCTCTTACTGCGGCAGGCCCACCGGGTCATTCTTGTCATTCTCCGGATCGTACTGGTGCTTCACCATCCACGCCTTGAATGCCGCGGCTACCTCCGCCGCCACTTCGTCGCCGTTCCAGTAGAAAGCCAACGGATCCCTCATCTCCGCCCGCAGATCGCAGGTCACGTTATCCCACGGCTTGCCCGGACGCGGCAGCAGAATCTGTAGCGTCTTTTCCTTCTTCTTCCACCGCGCGGGGAAGGTCTCATATCCGCTCGAAGCCCTCATGCCTTCAGTGCAGCTATAGCTGTACGCGAAGCCGCGCGGCGCGCCGTTCTCAAAGAGATTGGCCACACCCATTCCATCCATGTAGTCCGCGCCGTCCTCAAAGCGTCTTGAGTCTCGGCCGTGCCGCGCCTGGGACGTGTTGCGAAAAACAAGCACCCGCATCGGATAGTCGGCAGGATCGGGCCCACTGGCCTCGACCGCTGTCGAAAGCGCCAGACACGCCGCAACCGCGGCCAAGCCGAATAGGAAAACACGCCTCATGAGTGAAACCCCCAGTTAAAGTCTATCTCTGGATCTCCCACTCGGCATAACTGCAAGGTGCAGGGCAATCGAATCAACCATCGCTTTGAAAGGGCACGACTTCACAGGCTGCGGAAAAACTCGTTCGGGTGGTAGGCCAGGGATTCATCCCTGGTATAAGATCAACAGAATCAACGCGGGCTTTAGCCTCTGAGGCATGCTTTTCGCCGCATTTAGCCCAGAACAGGTGTTTTTCCGCAGCCTGTTCAGTCGTGCCAATGCGCTTGGCCGAAAGATTCCTGGGCTTTAGCCCCTGAGGAAAGCCCTCTTCAGACTTACCCACCGCTGAGGCTCCATATCGATTTCAGCCGTCTATCTGCGCGTAGTACCATACGCCGTAGACAGTTTGTTGCGCGATCAACCGCTTCATTATTCGGGGAACTCAACGGCGAACCGGCCCTCAACATTGGGCAAACCTGGCGAAAGGGAACGATGAAGCATTCCATCTTGTACCTGGGAATTCTGACGCTTCTCGCCGCTCCCGCAGCCGTGGGGCAAAGCCCGGCTCAACGCGAGTTGTCCGTAGTCGTCGTCGACGCCCACGCTGACCCTTCCCAGCCTGTGCAAGGCGTGCGCGTATCGTTGAGCTTTGTTGCCGCCTCTGAAAAAGTAGTCGATGCCCGCGATGCCACCAATCGCTCCGGTCAGGCCTTGCTGCTCGTCTCTCCTGAAGCTGCCCAGCGCGACGATCTGCGCCTCGAGATCGGCGGAGTCAGCGATCTGGTCATCTTCCAGCCGGCGGATGGACAACTGTCGGGACTCCCTGCAAATATCACCGTCCGCCTGCTTCCCAAAGGCTCCGTTCTCTTGCTGGGGCCACCGCAAATCGAGGCAATGCTGCAACGCATGTCGATTCAGACGCGTGCCAAGAACCAGGAGATTCATGCGCTGAAAGCGGAGCTTGCCGCCGCCCAAAGCCAGAAGCCCGACGACCTGACCGCGGCCATGGCGGACTGGGCCAAGGCCAACGGCTTCGAAGCCGCGGATGTCGACAAGCAGGTGCAGCAATGGGCTGAAGACATTCAAAAGCGCAAAGATCAGGCCACTGCAAATGAGAAAGCGCTCGCGGAGTTGGCCCTCAAGCACTACGGCGTTGCCGCTCAACTGTTCGACCAGGCCGCCGACGACATCGGCCAGTCAATGGATGAGGAAGAGAAGAAGTTTCTCGAACAGCGCCGCAAGCAGTTGCGCGAGCTGGTCGATAAGAAATTCCAAAGCGCGAATACCTATCAGCTGAACCTTCAGTTCCATCAGGCGACTCTGATTCTCACACAAGCCTGCGATCGCGCCGCTGCCGAACACAATCACTACCCTGAAGACGCGGCCTTGCGCGAAATCTGGCTCGACGCGGTCACTCGCCTGGCAAACGCGCGTCGCGATGAAGGAGACCTTGGCGACGCTGCCAGCAGCGCTGCGCTGTTGGCTCAATCGATCAAAGACTTTCAGGGACTGCTGCTGGAAAGGTCGCAAGCCAAAGAGCCGCGGGATTGGGCAAAGACACAGACAAATCTGGGCATCGCCCTCGAGGAACAGGGCCTGCGCAGCGGTGGCGCGCAGGCCACAGATCTGCTGGCCAAGGCAGTGGAGGCCTACCAGGCCGCGCTGGGCGTGTATACCAGGCCCGACCAGCCCAAAAAATGGGCGTGGACTCAGAACAATCTGGGCAACGCTCTTGAGGAACAGGCGTACCGGAGCAGAGGAGCGCAGACGGCGGAGCTGTTGGCTCAGGCGGTGCAGGCCTACCGGGCAGCACTAGAGGTGCGGACAAGGGCGGAAATGCCGCTCGAATGGGCCTCCACAGAGAACAACCTGGGGCAGACTCTGATGGCCGAGGGCGAGCGGAACACCGGTACGCAGGCCACGGACCTGTTGGCCCAGGCAGTGGCAGCCTTCCGGACGGCGCTGGAGGTTCGAACCAAAGCAGACGACGCGCTGGAATGGGCACACACCGAAGACAATCTCGGAGCCGCTCTTTGGCATCAAGGAGAGTGGAGCGGGGGGCCGGAGGCAGAGGATTTGTTGGCCAAGGCAACCGACGCCTTTCGCGCCGCGCTCGAAGTGGAGACCAAGCAGAGCCTGCCCCAGGACTGGGCCGAAACAGAGAATAATCTCGGCGTTGCTTTCGCGGATGAGGCCGTGCGTGCGAACGGATCGCAGGCGGCCGATCTAATGGCGAAGGCAGCCGAAGCGTTCCAGGCATCGCTTGAGGTGCGAACCAGGGAGAACCTGCCCCAGGCTTGGGCCCATACGGAGGACAATCTCGCCGCCGCTCTCAGGAGCCAGGCGGAAAAAAGCGGCGGGGAAAAGGCGATGGACCTGCTCGCCCGGGCCGTGGCAGCCTACCGCGCCGTGCTGGAAGTTTATACCAAGGCCGACCTGCCCCAGGACTGGGCCACGACGCAGCAGAATTTGGCTGTTGCCCTTTACACCCAGGGTCAGAAGAGCAGCAAAGCTCAAGCGCTGGATTCTGCGGCACAATCCGTGCAGGCCAGCAGGTCCGCGCTTGAAGTCTTCACCAGGACGGAACAGCCCCAGGAATGGGCAATGGTTCAGAACAACCTGGCTCTCGCCTTGTGCCTTGAAGGCGAGCGGAGCAGCGGCAAGCAAGCCAAAGACCTGTTTGCCCAGGCAGTCGATGCCTACCGTGCGGCGTTGCAGGTCTACACCAGGACGGAGAAGCCCCTGGCCTGGGCAATGACTCAGAACAACCTGGGCAACGCGCTGGTCGATGAGGGAGACTATGCCGGCGCGGCCAAGGCCCTCGAAGAATGCCTTGAGGATTTTCCGGACCACGCCGGAATCCTGAATACCGCGATCTCGATTTACCACGACAACCTCTACCGCTATGACCGCGCATATGAGTTAGCCCAGCACTGGATGAAGGTGGATGCCTCGCCGGATGCAAAGATCAGCATGCTCGAGCAGGACCTTACCACCAGCCGTTTTGAAGATTGCGGCAAGCAGGCGGCAAGCATCGGCGATGATGCATTCCCCGATGTTCCAGTCCCGATGACATTGATCCGCGACTCCATGCGCATGGCCTGCCAGTGGGGCGCCGGACAGAAAGCCGACGCGCAACAAACCGCGAATGCGCTGTTGCTCAAATCCGCACAGCTGCAGGATGTCGGTTTTCAGTTCCCCGGCACGCGCCACTTTCTCGGCTCATCGCCTGCCTTCGATGCCGGCCGCCCTTCCTGGGTTGCCCTGTTTGATAGTCTCGAAAAAGGAGACGGCGCCGCCATGGCCGTTGACTTGAAGCAGCTTCAGGAGGCGATGAAGCACTGAGATGATCCTGCCCCGCTACGACGTTTTCTTGAGCTACTCGCGCGCCGACACCGAGCGGATCCGCCCTCTGGTCGACGAGTTGCGCCGCCTTGGCTACATCGTCTTCTTCGACGTCCAATCGATTGACCCCGGCGAAGAGTGGAAAAAACGCCTCGATAACTCCATCCGCGGCGCGCGCACACTCATCCTCTGCTGGTCCGCAAACGCCCACGGCTCCGACTACATCACCTTCGAATATTCCCGCGCCCAGGCTCTCAAGAAGCCGGTCTTCCCATGGCTGCTCGACAAGACGCCGCTGCCGGCCATGCTTGAGATTCAGGGCATCTCCGAGCCCGACGGCGTCAAGGTTGCCGCTCTGCTGCGCCGCTCCCTCGGCTGGACCCTCTCTCGCCGCCGCCTCGTCCAGGCGGTGGCCGCTGTCCTCATCGCTGTCGCAATGGCCGTCCCCATCTGGCACAAGCTCAACCCACCCCCGCCCCCGCCGTGGCAATTTCAGGGCGAAGTTACCGACCTCAAGACCCGCCAACCCATCGCCGGCGTTGAAGTGAGGTTGAGGCTGCGCGATGGCAAAACCTACACCGCCATCTCCGACGATCGCGGCGCCTACACATTGCAGAACCTGCCCCCGCCGCCGCCCGCACACGTTCATCTCGAGTTTTCCAAAGTGGGCTACATCGGCGACAGTCCCATCGTTCCATCCACTGAAACCGGCTTCGACCCAAAGCTGGAAAAGGTGCAGTAAAGTTGGCGGGCGACCCCTCGAACTGGAGACATTGCCTGCGAAGTTATTCGGGAAATTCATTCCCGGAATAAGCATTCGTACACAAGAAATGGAAGCGAGTGATTTAAATCACAGCGATCTGCCCACGCTAACCGACAAACTCATTAATGAATCCACCGAAAGAATGTGGTTCATCCGGCTCCGCGCCGGCGTTTCAATTGCCGGCGATTTCACCCTGACCTGTCGACTTCAATTCAATGGGGAGAGCCCACTCGGAGGATTGTCATGTCCAGTCGCTTGCTCGACGAAGTCTCCATCGGCCCCGCTTCCCGGTACGTTCACGAGAAACAGAAAGTATCGCTTGCCTCCAATATCGAAGAACTGGCCGGTTTGCGCTTCTCGATTATTCTCACCGCATTATGGGAAGCGTCCCTTAAAGTGGATCTGGAGCACCGTAACGAACTGCGCAACGAACTTGCCGGCCTTCGCCGCAACTACTCTCGGAAGATCGACGACATAGCCATGACCTTTGGTGTCCAGAGCGCAATGAAAGCGAAAGATGACGTCGAGCGCGCAGTCGCCATCCCGCTGGGCATGAAGCCGCTCATGACGCAAGCCGAAGGCGACCAGCTTTACTTCTAGACCGGTTCGAAGCGTCGTGGCCACGCTTCGAATTCACCTCCGGTCCGAGCGCTCGATTTACGACTCTGCCTTACACGGCAGCCGTGCCGAATTGATGCCAGCCGCAACTGTCACTGACAACTGCCAACTGCCGACTGTAGACTTGTTCTGCTATGCTCCTGCCCGCCCTCCGCGAAAAAGTTCTCCACGCCAACCGCGAAATTGCCCGTCGCGGACTTGCGCCTCACACCTTCGGCAACGCCAGCGGAATCAGCCGCTCCGGTCCCGAGCCGCTTGTCGTCATAAAGCCCAGCGGCATCGACTACGGCGCCCTCACCGCCGCCGACCTGGTGGTCACCAAGCTCAACGGCAAAATTGTCGAAGGCAACCTTCGCCCCTCAAGTGACCTCGACACACACATTTATCTCTACCGCGAATTTCCCCGGATCGGCGGCATTGTCCACACCCACTCTGAGTTTGCAACTTCCTGGGCTCAGGCTTGCCGCCCCATCCCATGCTTCGGCACGACCCATGCCGACTACTTCCACGGCCCCGTTCCGGTCACGGAGCCCCTCACTGAAGAGGAAGTTGCCGAGGCCTACGTCCGCAATACGGGCGCTGTCATTGTTCGCTGCTTCCGGTCTAAAGACCTCGACCCCCTCGCCGTCCCTGGCGTCCTTGTTGCCGGCCACGCCCCATTTACCTGGGGCAAGACAGTGATGGCCGCTGTTGAGCACGCCGATGTTCTTGAATACATTGCGCGTCTCGCCTTCCGTACGGTCCTGCTCCGGTCCGGCAGGAAGCCTTCTAGACCGTCCGAATCCGAAATCCCCGCATACGTTTCCGAATACCACTACCAGCGGAAACACGGTCCCAAAGCCACCTATGGCCAGCCCTGAAACCACCCAACGACCCTGTCCTTTCTCGCGGCTTCGTCTGATAACCTGCCTCCGTTTACGCGGCTACCGATTTTCATAGATCGATCCGCTTTGACGTAGCATCACTATTATTTTCTGCATTCTCCACAGACTTTACCGCGCAAAACGATGACGTTTCCAGAAATTGGGCGTCACTATCTTGCGTGTTCTCAATCGATTGTCAATGGTAACGCGTCGGGTGGAACATTTCTCACACATGGCAATCCACGTGCAACAGACCTCAATGATGTAGCGAGCCCCTCCAATGGAAGCTAGCCTATTCACACGTTTGCAGGCGACCCTGCTGGCCCTGGCCACGGCAGCTCTGTTCCTGTTGGCGCTGTTGAATCTGCGCCAGGAACGCGAGTTCCAGCAGCCGGACGACGGCGTCTGGTGGCGCGAAGTTCCAGGCGGTGCGGGCCTGGAAGCCGACAAAGTTCTCCCCGATATGCCCGGCCAGCAGGCCGGAATCAAAACGCACGATCTGCTCACCGGCGTGGCGACCTGCGCCTCATGCGATGGGGTTCCTACCTCCCGGGTCTCCGACCTCGAGCGCTCTCTCTACCACGCAGGCCCATATGGGCAGGCGTACTACACCATCACTCGCGATGGCGAGGAGCTGGATACTTCGGTCAAAGTTATTCCCGTACCCCTGGATCGCAGCCTCTCCCAGGCGCAGCGGGTCATCGGTCTGGTTTATCTGGCCATCGGGATCTACGTGCTCTTCCGCCGCTGGACCGCGCCGCGCGCTACACACTTCTACCTGTTTTGCCTGGTTTCGTTTGCGCTGTTCACGCTCAAGTACACCGGCGCCTTCAACGAGTCAGGCCAGTGGGACAGGCTTGACCAGGCTGTCTTCTGGCTCAACCTTCTGGCCGAGTCGCTCCAGCCTGCGCTCTTTCTCCATTTCGCGCTAAGTTTCCCTGAGGAGCGGTTCAAGGACATTCACCGCCGCTGGCTGCTGCCGCTGGTCTATGCTCCAGGCGCCGGCATGCTCGGCTTGTGGATCTGGGCCTTCACGACAAGGCAGGCGACCGAGCTACTCAAACATCGGTTGGACCAGACCGGAACGGCCTACGTTGCCATCTTCTACGGGCTCGCCGCGCTGCTATTCCTGCGCAGTTACAGCCGGGCAGACACTCCCCTGTTGCGCCAGCAGTTGAAGTGGGTCACACGCGGCACCGTTCTGGCCGTTCTGCCCTTCACCCTGCTTTACGCCCTCCCCTTTCTGCTCGACCTGAATCCTCCCCGGCTCCTGTCCAATCTGGCCGGGTTCTCGCTGGTGATTCTGCCGCTCACCTTCAGTTGGGCCATCGTCCGCTACCGGCTGATGGACACCGACCTGATCTTCAAGCGCGGCGTGGCCTACACGCTGGCCACCGGCCTCATTCTCGGAGCGTATTTCGGCGTTATTGCCGCGGCCGCCGGGCTGGCCCACCATCGCCTGCCCGAGTCGGTGCGGGATTGGGGCGAGGGTATCGCCATCGTCCTGGCGGCTGCCATCTTCGACCCCCTCAAGCGCAGAATTCAGGGCTGGGTGGACAAGGCTTTCGACCGCCATCGCTACGACTACCGCCAGGCGCTGATTGAATTCGGCCGCGGCCTCAGTTCGGAAACCAATCTCGAGGCCCTGCTTTCATCCATCGTGGAGCGGCTGCCGCGCACACTGCTGGTAGCGCGCGTGGCCATCTTTCTTACTGAAGATTCCGGCCGCCTGCGCCTGGCTGCGTCTCACGGCCTGCAGGCGCCGTTCGACGAAGGACAAGCGCAGGACCAGCTCAACTCAGGCATGCTCACGTTGGGCTTCCTTGACTTCGACCAGGCAAAAGACCACTCGCACATCTTTCTTGAGAACGCGCAGAACGCCTTGCACCTGGCTGAAGACGAACAGCGCACCGCCGCGCTGCTCGACCTGAATTACTACCTGCCTTGCCGCGTCGCCGCGGGCCAGATGCAACCCGGCGAAGGAAGCCCATCCGGGCCTGCCGCTACGCGCACCATTGCCGTTATCGGACTGGGCCGCACCGTCGGCGGCGATTTCCTCTCCAGCGAAGACGTCGAACTGCTCGAATCCCTTGCCAGTTACATCGGCATCGCCCTCCAAAACGCCAGCCTCTATGCCCGCCTGCAGGAAAAGATCGGCGAGTTCGAGCGGCTCAAGGAGTTCAACGAAAACATCGTCGAATCGATCAACGTCGGCATCCTGGCCATCGATCTCGATGATCGAATCGAGAGCTGGAACGCGCAGATGGAGGCCATGTACGCCTTCAGCCGCGCGGAGGCTCTCGGCCAGCCGCTTCGCGCTGTATTTCCCCAGGAATTTATCGAGGCTTTGGAAGGCTTCCGCAACGAGCAAGGTGTCCATCATCTTTACAAGTTCCGTCTCATCACCCGCGCCGGCGAACAGCGCACCGCCAACATCGCCATCGCGCCGCTGCTGTCGCGCGATTTTGTTTCGGTGGGACGCATCATCCTGGTCGATGACATTACCGAGAGAGTCTCGCTTGAAACCCAGCTTGCGCAGGCAGACAAGCTCAGTTCCATCGGACTGCTGGCTGCGGGCGTGGCCCATGAGATCAATACGCCGCTGGCCGTCATCTCGTCGTATGCGCAGATGCTCTCCAAGCAGCTCAAGGCCGATCCGCGGCTGGGGCCGGTGCTCGACAAGATAACGCAGCAGAGTTTCCGCGCCGCCGAGA
This sequence comes from uncultured Acidobacteriaceae bacterium, assembly GCA_963757965.1. Classification (GTDB taxonomy): domain Bacteria; phylum Acidobacteriota; class Terriglobia; order Terriglobales; family Acidobacteriaceae; genus Telmatobacter. The sequence goes on along the minus strand of CAVWTV010000024.1, from coordinate 147,605 downwards.
TCGCCAATGGCCTGCTCAATTTCTCCCGCACCTCGACGACCGAGTTCCGAGAGACCAATCTGAACCAGGTGATCCGCGATACGCTCTCACTGCTCGATCACCAGTTCAAGACCGCGCAGATTATTGTGGATCTTGACCTGGCCGAACAGTTGCCCGCCATCCATGGCAACCCCGGCAAGCTGCAACAGGTCTTTCTCAACCTCTTGCTGAACGCCAAAGAGGCAATGCCCGGCGGTGGCCGTCTGCGCGTCGCCACGCTCGCCAACGGGCACGTCGAAGCGGTTGTCAACGATTCGGGCAGCGGCATCGCTCCCGAGCATCTCAAGCGTATTTACGATCCGTTCTTCACCACCAAGACCACGCCCAGGCCCGGCGATCGCCGCGGCACTGGGCTGGGTCTTTCCGTTTCCTACGGCATCATTCAGGAGCACGCCGGCAAAATCCATGTTGAGAGCGCCGTCGGCGCCGGCACAACGTTTCATCTCGAGTTTCCGCTGTTAAGGAAGTCCGTACATGCCTGAGGTTGAACAGCCTTTGAATCTGCCCGTCATGACGAATGGCGCATCCGGCAACCTCGCCGGGACCGGCATTCCTGCGAGCATTCTGGTGATTGACGACGAGGCCGGCATTCGCGAGTCGCTTGAAGTGCTGTTGACGCTCGAGGGCTATTCCGTCAGAACCGCCAACGACGGCGAAGAGGGCCTCCGCATTCTGGAGCTGGAAAACTTCGATCTGGTGCTCCTCGACCTTGCCCTGCCCGGCCAGAGCGGACTCGAACTCCTGCCCCAGATCAAGGATCGCCAGTCTGAATTGCCGGTTATCATGATCACCGCTTACGGCACTGTGGACAATGTCGTCGAGGCCGTCCGCGCCGGCGCGGAAAACTTTGTTCAGAAGCCCTGGGACAACGAGAAGCTGCTCGCCGACATTCGCTCCGCCGTGGCCCGCCATCGCGCCGAAGAAGAGAACCTGCAGCTCAAGCGCACCCTCAAGCAGCGGTACAACTTTGTCAATATCGTGGGCAAGAGCGAGATCATGCTCAAGGTCTTCGACCTGGTGGCCCAGATTGCGCCCAGCCGCTCCACGGTTCTCATCCAGGGCGAAAGCGGAACCGGCAAGGAGCTGATCGCCAAGGCCATCCACGCCAACTCGCCGCGCCGCGACAAGCCATTCGTCCCCATCAACACCGGCGCCATGCCCTCGGAGCTGCTTGAATCCACGCTCTTCGGCCACGTCAAAGGCGCTTTCACGTCGGCCGTAGCCTCGAAGAAAGGCCTTTTTGAAGTCGCCAACGGCGGCACGCTCTTCCTTGACGAAATCGCCACCATGGGCACCGATACTCAAGCCAAGATCTTGCGCGTCCTGCAGGATCGCCGCTTCATGCACCTCGGTGGAATTCAGGAGATTCAGGTGGACGTGCGCATCATCGCCGCCACCAACATCGACCTGCGCCAGGCCGTGCGCGATGGCCGCTTCCGCGAAGATCTTTTCTACCGCCTCAACGTCATCACCGTTGACCTGCCGCCCCTGCGCGCGCGCCGCGAAGACATCCCGCTGCTCGCCAGCCACTTCCTCGAGTTTTATGCCAAGGAAAACGATCTGCCTGCACGCAAGCTCTCCGCCGATGCCCTGCGCGCCCTGGTCGATTACGAGTGGCCCGGCAACGTGCGCGAGCTTGAGAATTCGATCGAGCGCGGCGTCGTGCTTTCCTCGGGGCCCGTCATCGGTTCCGATCTGCTGCCCGGCCAGATTACCGGCCGCAGCTTCCAGGACGCCCTGCTCGAACACAATCCCAACGCCTCGCTTTTCGACATCCTCGAAGACATCGAGCGCCGCATCATCGTCGAGAAGCTCGAGCGCTGCAACGGCAACCAAACCGACGCCGCCGAGCAGTTCCGCATCCCCCTCTCCACCCTCAATCAAAAGATCAAGCGCCTCAACATCGAGATCCGCAAAAAGGGCAGAGAGTAAACGACAAAACAGGGGTCAGTCGTCAGGCATCCAGGAGCCGGTCAAAAAGAGCGCATTCTTGAAAGGGCACGACTTTAGTCGTGCCGAAAGGACCGCAGAAATGGGCGCGTGGCCCCGGCCCAGGTCAGATTTACAGACCATGCAAGGGTGCCCCCGGTCCCTCGCTTTTGGGGACCGGGGATGGAAGCACCACCGCGCCCGAACTTCCCGGTTGGAGTATTCTCGCAGTGTATGAAAGGCCAGCGCATCCGTTATCAGCAAACGGGAGAGTTTCACTCCCTCACCTTCAGCTGTTTCCGGCGTCAGCCATACCTGTCTACCGTCGCGGCGATGGAGCTTTTTGAGGACGCGCTGGAGCGCGTTCGGCTGCGTTATCTCTTTGCAATTGCCGGTTACGTCGTCATGCCGGAACACGTGCATCTCTTGGTTAGTGAGCCAGGGCGCGGGCTCTTATCCAGAACCGTTCATGCCCTCAAGCTGTCGGTTTCGATGCGCAGCCGCGAAAGACCCTTCTGGCAGGCGCATTATTACGATTTCAACGTCTCGGCGCACCAGAAATTCGTGGAAAAGTTGCGCTACAGTCACCGCAATCCGGTCAAGCGCGGCCTCGTTGCCAAGCCCGAGGAGTCGCTTTGGTCAAGCTATCGCCATTATCAAACGGGCATGCGCGGCACCGTAGAAATCGAATCGGAGTGGACCGCCCGCGAGAGAGGCTGGCAACTGCCTGAATGGATGCGCTACAGGCAGCTCGATTCTCCCTCCCCGGTCCCCAAAGGCGAGGGACCGGGGATGCCACAAAACTCAACCCAAAATCCGTTAGCAATGCTCCCGGTCAGCCCCTTAAGTCGGCTTCGGTTTACCAACGTCTCCCCACAAGTTTCCCATCTTGTGAAACCACCCCAAAATCGCTCCCCAAAGAGCGCCATCGGAGCGGTCCTTTTCAGCCTCTTAGCGACCCGTTGCAGAAGATTACGCCCCGTCGGCGCACAATCGAAGAAACACGGGCAAATACCCTGTGAACGGTGCGGCTGACACCCCCTCCCCCCCTGTTTTTAGCTAAGTCATAGAAACCGAACAAGATACGTTTTTTCATATCAGATAAACCATTGAAAAGAAACGAGATATATTTTTCAGCCGCAAGCGGACTATCTCGATCCCAACGCCGGCGGCCCGGTTCCGATCGCGCTGCCGGCATGTTCCACCCACTGTTTCAGAAACCACTTCAATTCTCCAGGTGGCCGCAGCCAAACCTCCGCCGCCGTCTCTCGCCACTCCCGCCGCACCAGCACGCTCAGGCCGCGAGACCCGAGACTGTTAACCGCGCGGAACGCCGGTTCGTCGGTCAGATCGTCGCCCAGGTACGCAACCGGCCAACTCGTTCCGGCCTCTTTCACAATTGCCTCAACGGCTCCGCCTTTGTCGCGCCCCACGCGCAACTCCAGACAGGCCTCCGACTCCAGCAGCGCCAGCCCGTCCACCCGCGCCAGCGGCTCAAACAGCTCCCTCGTCCGGCGCTCGATCTGGGCCTGCTTCTTCCGCGAGTGCCCCCGCCAGTGCATCACCGCTCCGTTGGCCTTATCCTCGAAGAGTCCGCCCAGTGCATCTCGCCGCAACATACCCTTCAACTCTTCAAGCTTGGCCTGCGTCGCCGCGGGTGGCGCTTCCAGCTCCCGCCGGCCATCGGGATAGAGCCGCTCAGCCCCGTGCAACCCCCACACCTCAAGCTGCGGATCGAGGCCAAGCAGCGGCGCAACCTCAGACGCCGGCCGCCCGGTCACCACTGCCATTCTCGTCACGCATTGCCGCTGAATGCGCCCCAGTAACTCCCGCACACCCGCCCACGGCCACGCCTTGAACCGATCGACCCGGAACCCCGACAGCGTCCCATCGTAATCCAGCAGCAGCAGCGCCCTGGCCTCACCGGCAAAGCCGCGAAAGAACTGCTCCAACTTGTCCGCTGCGACAGGAGTCACCTTTTGCTCGCTCACTAAGCCAGTTTACGATGCACCGCGCTCGCACAAGACTGTGCCCACGCTCCGACCCGCCTTATGCGCTATTCTGACCATGCACGATCAATTCGAGTGAGAAGTTACTCCCCGTGCGTCAAACCGGATCATCCTATGGCGACCAACACGATCGATAGAACTGCCAAGCAACTCGTGCTCACCGTGCAGGACTATTCCCTGTTCGCTTGGCAGGCTTTCACCAACCTCTTTACCAAGCCACGATACTTGCCGGACTTCCTCATGCAGTCGGACATCGTCGGCGTAGGTTCGGCCTCCATCGTGCTGCTCTCCGGTTTCTTCACTGGCGGCGTGCTCGCGCTCCAGTCCGCTGCAACCCTCGCCCAGTTCGGCGCTACCGCCGTCACCGGCCAGTTCGTCAGCATCACCATGATCCGGGAGCTGGGTCCAGTGCTCACAGGCATCATGGTCGCCGGCCGGAACGCCTCCTCGATGGCCAGCGAACTCGGCTCCATGGTCGTCACCGAACAGATCGACGCAATGCGCGCCCTTGGCGTTGACCCCATGCGGAAGCTGGTCACTCCGCGCATCTTCGCCTGCATCACCATGCTGCTCTTTCTCACCATCATTGCCGACGCCTTCGGCATCCTGGGCGGCGCTGCGGTTACAGTCTTCCTCAACCACCAGGACGGCACCCAGTACCTCTCGAAGGCCTGGGAGTCGCTCCGCTATCCGGACATCATTCAGGGACTGGTCAAGCCGCTCTTCTCCGGCTATATCATTGCCTCCATCGGCTGCTTTTACGGTATGAGAACCACCGGAGGAACCGAAGGCGTGGGACGCGCCACCATTCAGGCAGTCGTCACCGCTTCGGTGCTCATCATCCTTGTGGACTTCCTCCTCACCAGGGTGCTCCTCGCCCTTTTTCCCCCGCTATGAGTGAGACCCCACGCTCCGCTCAGGCCGTCCAACCAGAGCCGCGCCAGAACACCTTTGCGGATGCGAATGCCGGACCGGTTGTGGCCTTTCATGACGTTTCCATCTCCTTCGACGGCCCTCCGGTGCTTCAAGATGTCAGCTTCTCGGTCAAGCCAGGAGAATCTCGCATCCTGCTCGGCCCAGCGGGTGTGGGAAAGAGCGTCCTGCTCAAGCTTGTCAACGGACTGCTTCGCCCTTCACAGGGCAGCATCCGGCTCTTCGGCCAGGAAATCTCGAAGATGCGTGAGGTCGATCTCTTTCCCCTTCGCACACGCATCGGAATGGTCTTCCAGGAAAGCGCGCTCTTCGATTCGCTCACAGTGCGCGACAATGTTGGCTACCAGTTGATCGGTGAAGGGGTCCCGGACGACGAGATCGATGTTCGCGTCCATGAAGCTTTGCGCTTCGTCGAACTGGATGACACGTTTGCCCTCTATCCCGCCAGCCTCTCCGGCGGAATGCGCCGCCGCGTGGCCATTGCCCGCGCTCTAATCCATCAGCCCGAGCTGATCCTCTACGACTCACCAACCGGCGGCCTCGACCCCGTCACCTCTACCACCATTATTGAATTGGTCATGAAGGGGCGCGACGTCTACCGCACCCCTTCGCTGCTCGTCACCCACCGCCTTCAGGACGCGTTTACCCTGTGCACGCACCGTTTCGATGAGGAACGCGGCTGCATGGCCGCTCTCCCCGCCGGCCAAACAGATCCCAACACCACATTCCTCATGCTCGAAGACGGCCGCCTGATCTTCGACGGCTCCATTCACGAATTGCTTCGCAGTGAAAACCCCTTCGTTCGCGAGTTCCTGGAGTAGAGCAGGGAATAGGGATCAGAGAACAGTGGTCAGGGAACAGTGGCCAAAGAAGAAGCTTTGTGCCCCATCCATTCGCTTTCTTCTGGCGAATGGGTGGGAGGCCACGAATCTCAAATACTCCAGCTCTTACGTCGGTATCCTTGATCTATCACGAGGCCCGACGAACCCGGCGCCGAAAATCTCGAAGAGCGCAAAGCTGCCACGACGGCATTGTTGGACTTTGGAAAGATCGCACCGGCCTCCCCGGCACCGAAACTCATATCCGCAATCTGCGGGAGGGCAGCCACCTCGAAAGACTGCATTCCCAGTGGAGATCGGAAAAACCTGAACGCTGCTACACGCCGCTTGCCCCTCCCATCTGCTACCCTTGCCTGTCTTGATCTCTACGCCAAATGGCAGGTACATCCATGTCCTTCAAATTCCAAAACGTAGACTTCCTTCATCTCGACTCCAGCTTCAGCGAAGAAGAACTTCTGGTCCGCCGTACTGCTCGCGAATTCGTTGAAGACAAAATCATCCCCATTATTGAAGACTGTTTTCGCGAAGGCCGCTTCCCGCGTGAGCTGGTCCCGATCATGGGCGAGCTCGGCTTCTATGGCGCCAACCTCGAGGGCTACGGCTGTGCCGGAATGTCCAACGTCGAGTACGGCCTGGTGATGCAGGAACTGGAGCGCGGCGACTCCGGCCTGCGCAGTTTCGTCAGCGTGCAATCCGGCCTGGTCATGTATCCCATCTACACCTTCGGCTCCGACCAGCAGAAAAGCACCTGGCTCCCCGCCCTTGCCACGGGCGAAAAGCTTGGCTGCTTCGGGTTGACCGAGCCCGGCTTCGGGTCGAACCCCGGAGGGATGACCACCACTGCCCGCAAATCCGGCGATGAGTACATACTCAACGGCGAAAAGATGTGGATTACTTCCGGCACAATCGCCGACGTCGCCGTGATCTGGGCAAAGGTCGCCAGCGAAGACAGCAATGCGGAGAGCGCCATCCGCGGCTTCCTCGTCGAAGCTGACCGCCCCGGCTTTTCCGCCCATGAGGTCCACGGCAAGTGGTCGCTCCGCGCCTCCGTCACCAGCGGCCTCACCTTGCAGGACGTCCACATCCCCGCCGCCAACTTGCTGCCCGGAACCAGCGGCATCAAGAGCCCGCTCATGTGTCTCAACCAGGCACGCTACGGCATCAGCTGGGGCGCAATCGGCGCGGCCATGTCCTGCTACGACATGGCTCTGCAATACGCCAAGGTTCGCAAGCAGTTTCACTCCCAGCCCATCGCCGGCCACCAGCTCATTCAGGAAAAGTTAGTCTGGATGATCTCCGAAATCTCCAAGGCGCAGTTGCTCTCGCTCCACGTCGGCCGCCTTAAAGACGCGGGAAAAGCGGGCCACGAGCATATCTCCCTGGCCAAACGAAATAACGTATGGATGGCCCTTGAAACCGCGCGCATGGCCCGCGACATGCTCGGCGCAAATGGAATCACAGAGGACTACCCCATCATGCGTCACATGATGAACCTCGAATCGGTAAAGACTTACGAAGGCACGCACGACATTCATGCCTTGATCCTCGGCCACCACATCACCGGGATCGCCGCTTATTGATTCTGCAATACAGTTTTTTGTTGAGCCTCGATCTCGCGCATGGGCATGAGGTCGGCTTTGACATAAGCGGGATCGAGCATGTCATGCACCGCGCGATCGAAGCTTGAAAACTGACACTTCTGGTTGGCGCGGCATCCGGGAGGAGTCAAATCAACCTCCGCAGGGGGGTTGCGCAACGTCAGGTCTTCACCCGACCGCAACTGATCGATGGTCTGCGCGCGGAATCGGAGGCGGACGGTGTACTGCTTCGACTGCGAGTTCTGCCAAAGCTCAAAAACAATCTGGGAATCCGGCGGAGTGTCGTCGGTGCGGCCATCGGCGGTCCAATGCACATTGAGCAAGCCGCCGATGTAGCTCAGATTCGAGTCGTGCGCGCTCAAATAGACCAGCCGCGTGCCAGCCGGCCCGATGGCTCCAGGAACAGCTTTACGCTCGCCCGATTGCGCCGCCTGTTCGAGCGTCCGAAGCATATGCGCCATCAGGTTGGAACCCTGCGTGCGAGCCGTCAACGGCGTGCGCGTCGATACGCTGAATTGCTTCGTGTGCAACGGGAGAAGACTGCGAATGGTTGCTTCGTCAACCCGGCCCCAGCCTACTTCAGACATCGGCTTGTCGTCGGCATACTCGAGCAAAAGGTCTTCGATCAGGGTCGAAGCCGCAGTAAGAGGCCTGGGGGCATCAAGAATGGGTTTAGCCGCTGGATGAGCTGGATTGGGCGCGAGAATGCGGGCAAGTTGATCGAGCCCGGGATTGGCTGCGGCCGAAAAAAAGGCTTGAGGGTCGCTCCCAAACGTGGCTCGCTGGTCAGCCGCCACCGCGTCCTGCGACAGCGCCGGAAAGAGCAAAGGAATTGGCGAATAAAGCGGATCCTTTCCGCCGGCCGCCGGACCACCAGTATTGATGGGAAACGGATCGCAGCCTGGTTCGAGGCCCGCGAGCGTAGCGCGCGTACTTTCAATATTGCGTTCGTCGATGTCGGTTTCGAGATAGATCTCGTTCTTATTTGGGCAGCCTGAAGCGGGCAACAGGCCATGGCGCGCGAAGTCAAGACGCATATAGGCGCCCATCCTCTGGATTGCAAGCGCGCCGTGCGGTGTCAGGTGGCCGATTGGGACCTCCCATTCAGGCCAGGGATCAGAGGAATTGAGGTTGAGTGTCGAGTTGGCGACGAGCGGTGGACGAACGCCGTGGCGCGAAAAAATGAGTGTGAAACGAAGGTGGTCGTTGGCCTTGACTATGGCCGGCTGCGTTTGAGCCGGAGCGTCTGCGATCGCGAGAAGAAGAGCGACGGCGACGAGGAGTTGCGGGCTCGATTGGATGACGTGGCGGATCACCTTCCCGCGCGGTATCTGCGATTCCTTGAAAGCCACGTTTCCCCCCCTATGCCTTCTCCAGTTCCATTCGTATGATAGCCGGTGCGTTCGCTCTCACGGCAATTCTGAACTTTGGACATTTCATTCTCGTGAAGCGCCCGATGATCTGACCCTATCGACAACCCGCCGCGGATGCGGCATAGTCGTATCCATGCCGAAGTTTCCTGTGCGTATTCGTCAGTTTTCAATCTGCGCTTCCTGTTGTCTTGCAGCATTCGTTTCACTGGCGCAGCAGCAGCCCACGACCCCCATCGTCCTCCACGCTGCCCGCCTGCTCCAGGTCGACACCGGAACCGTGCTCCAACCAGGCGAAGTTCTTGTTCAAGGCCAACGCATTCGCGCTGTGGGCGTCTCCGTGGATCATCCGCAGGGCGCAAAGGTGATCGACCTCGGCGATGTCACTCTGCTCCCCGGACTCATCGACGCTCACGTGCATCTGTTCCTGCATCCCGGCGCTGAAGACCTTCAGACAGTCGAGGAATCGATTCCATGGCGCACCATCCTCGCCGAGCAGGCCGCCAAGGCCGATCTGCTTGCCGGCTTCACGGCCGAGCGCGACATGGGCACTGAAGGCGCAGGCTCCGCGGATACGGCCATTCGAGACGGGATTAACCAGGGAATCATTCCTGGGCCCCGGCTGCGCATCAGTGGCAATGCGATCGATATTCTGGGTGGCCATGAGGACGCGCTCCACTTCAATCCTGCCCAGCACGTGCTTTCCAACGCGGACTACGCCAACTCCATCGACGAGATCGTCGAAGTGATGCGCGCACAGCACAAGGAAGGTTCCGACTTCGCCAAGATCTACGAAACTGGGCCTGACAAGCTCCTGAACGGCGAGTTCCACACGCCCTACCAATACACCGAGGCGCAACTTGCCGCCGCCGTCGAAGAAGCGCGCCGCTTTGGCACTGTGGTCGCCGTCCACGCGATGGGTGAGCCAGGGACGCTCTACGCCGCGCAGGCCGGCGTTGCTTCCATCGACCACGCCACGCAGCTCAGCGACGAAACCATGCGCCTGATGCGCGAGAAGCAAATCCCTGCCGTTCCCACATTCGCCATCTTCGAGTACTTCGCACAGCACGCCGAATCTCCAGCCATAGCCGCGCGCGAATCAGCTCTGCTCAACTACAAAATCAGCGAATTCAAGAAGCAGGTTGCCGCCGGGATTCCGTTCGCCGTGGGGTCCGACGTAGGTCCCTTTCCGCACGGCACGCAGGCCGTCGAATTGGAGCTGATGGTCCGCTACGGCATGAAACCGCTGGGCGTCTTGCAAGCCGACCTCATCAACGGTGCAAGACTTCTCGGATGGGAGGGCCAGATCGGCCAGCTCAAGCCCGGCTATTTCGCTGACGTCGTCGCTGTACCCGGCAATCCGCTCGACGACATCACCGCGGTTGAACACGTGAGTTTTGTGATGAAGGGCGGCGCGGTTGTGCGCCCGTAGAGGTTCTGAAAAACCCGATGGGACAAACCGGCAGTCCTTCAGGGGCTAAAAGCCCAGTTGGTCTTGTGGCGTTTGCGGCACAGCTGAAGCCATGCCCTTTCAAAGCGATTGCTTACTCAGGGTCAATCAAGTCCGGATGCGATCTCCGCAAGCTTGGCGACGGTGTTCATATTGCGCGCTGTGCCGTTTTTGGCGGCAGGAATCTTAAGTTTGGATTCGCCCATGCCGTCGGGGTAATAGGCATAAATCTCGCGCAAGCCGAGCTGCAGTTCTTCGCGCGCCCGGTTGGACACGGTTTGAAGAGCGTCGGCGGCGGGCGGCCTGTCGAGGAAGTACGCGTGAGTGCGGTTGCCGGGCATCTGTGGGAACGGGTTGGCTGCGAGAACGGCGGCCATCTCCCCGGCGGTGCGAACGAGGACGCCGACGGGCTTTCTGGCGTATTTGGCAAGGGCAGATTCCAGCGCAGCCTTCACCTGTGCTTCGGTCTTCGCGGACTGAAACACAACGTTGCCGCTGGCGATGTAGGTCAGCACAGATTGGAAGCCCAGCGCTTCGCACATCGATTTGAGTTCGCTCATAGGCAGCTTGCCAGTGCCACCAACGTTGACCGCGCGAAGAAGAGCAATGTATGCATTCATCTTCATCAGCCATGCTCACTTGGGCGCGGATGCTGCTGCTTCCTGCGTCCGCCGCGCCTCAATCCTCTTCAGCGTCTCACGAAAATGCTTCGACTTCGCCGGCATAAGAGAATCTTCGACCGCCTTTCGATAGCCGCCAAGATAGATCGAGTACATGATTGCCAGCGAGCATCCAGTGCCCCATAGGAAGCCGATGCACAGCCCGAGGACTGCGGCCGGTCCAAATCCACTCATGGCAACCCCATCCCATTTCTGAGGCGCTTATACCGCCACCGTAAAGCTATGTTCGGTCCGCGTCACCGCGTGGTACAGCGTATCCCGCTCCACCGGAATGCGGCCGGCCTCCGTAATCAGCCTGCACAACTCCTTGCGCGTCATGCCCTGTGGCGTGGTGGCGCCGGCGTCGTGGTAGATCTTCTCCTCGATCACGGTGCCGTCAAGATCGTCGGCGCCAAAACGAAGCGAAATCTGCGCAATCTTCGGCGTCATCATCTGCCAGTAAGCCTTGATGTGCGCAAAGTTATCCAGCAACAGCCGGCTCACCGCAATCTGGCGAATATCGGTGAGCCCCGTCGTCACAGGCAGATGGTCGAGCGGCGTGTTTTCCGGATGAAAGGCCAGAGGAATGAAGGTCTGAAAGCCGCCGGTTTCGTCCTGCAGCGCGCGCAGTTTGAGCAGGTGGTCGACGCGATCTTCGTCGTTCTCAATGTGGCCGTACAACATCGTCGCATTGGTTTTAAAGCCCAGCTTGTGTGCCAAACGCGCGGTTGTGAGCCACTCCTCGCCGTCGATTTTGTGGTCGCAGATGATGGAACGCACGCGCGCGGCAAAAATCTCCGCGCCGCCACCGGGCATCGAGTCCACGCCGGCGTCGCGCAACTTCACCAATGTGTCTTCAATGCTCAGCTTCGCGCGCCGCGCCAGGTAGGCCACCTCCACCATGGTGAAGGCCTTGATGTGCACCTTGGAAAACCGCTGCTTCAGCCCCCGCACCAGGTCGAGAAAATATTCAAGCGGCAAGTCGGGATGCAAACCCCCGACGATGTGGAACTCAGTGACCGCTTCAGAGTAGCCGGAGGCGGCCGTCTCCCACGCCTCTTCCAGGGCCATGGTGTAGCCTGCGGGGTCGCCCTTCTTGCGCCCAAAGGCGCACAGCTTGCACGCCGCGACACAAACATTCGTAGGGTTGATGTGGCGATTGACATTGAAGTAGGTCAGGTCGCCATGGAGCCGCTCACGCACATGGTTGGCCAACCAGCCCACCGCCAGCACATCCGGCGAGCCGTAAAGCGCAAGCCCGTCGTTGAAGTCGAGCCGCTGGCCGGCCAGCACTTTGGCCGCAATCGGCTCAAGCCGTGGGTCGTGACTTTGAAAAGCGTGGCTCCGAAGACCGATCGGTTCCCGGGAGTTGAGCGGTTCAGCCCTCATAGAACCATGATACAGAAGTTCGTTCTTGCCCCGCCTCAAACGGCTCTATTTCAAGTTCCCTATTCCGTGTTCTCGAATCACTTCTGGCCGGTCTGCGTTCCATCCGCCTTCGGTTCAACCACTATCCCGTCGTAGAGGGTTGCCGCCACCACGCGCTGTCCGGCCGTCCGAACCAGCCCTATGCGGTATCCGGTCTGCCACCATTTCCAGGTAAAGGTCTTGGGGTCGATCGCGTAGATTTGTTCGCTTAACCGTGAACACACCAGCACCTTGTTCATGGCCGCGTCATAGTAAAGATCGTCCACATCGGTGAAGGGAAGACGCCCGATCCAACTCCAGGTCTTGCCCCGGTCGTGTGTAAAGAAGAGTCCTTCGCGCGCCCCCATCCAGAGTGTGCCATCCGCGGAAAAAATCACGCCATGAATGCGCGTGAGCGTCGCCGGAATCCCTATCGGGTCCCAGGTCAAACCGGAATCGGTAGACAACACCACCCCGTCGGCCCGGGATGCAGCCATCAGGCCATCCCGCACCGCAATTGAAAGGTAGTCGCCGGAGCCCATGCCCCCCGCCCCCTGCCAACTAGCGCCCTGGTCCCGGCTTGTAAGCAATCCGAATCCGGTCGAGGCAAGCCAGACGTCTCCTGAAACATCGATCGCGTTGACGCGGCTCTCAAGCTCGATAGTGGGATCGGCCACTCGCTTCTCCACGTCAATGTGTTCTCCACGGTGGGTCTCGACGGCCACCTTCATCCGCGTATTCGCGATCGTGTTTCTTGGCTTCCATGTGGGGCTGTCGCTTGCGGAGCTCGGGGTTCCTGACGACGGGTCCGGATCGTTCGCACGATCCACGCTCGAGTTATCCGGCGGTGGCGTCGGCGTCGGCTGCGTATTCTTGTCGCCACTGCGATTGCTCAGGTTCAAGACGAAGATTCCGTGATTGGTCCCGGCCACAACGGTCCCATCCCCTGCCTCGGCCAGTGCAAAGACATCGCGCCCGGCCAGTCCGCCTCCGGGCCCTTCGCCGATCTGATCCCAGCTGGTGCCACCATTGTTTGAAACAAACACCCCGCCGTAGCTCTTGTCGTTCACTACTCCCGCGAAGAGCCGCGCCGGGTTGTTGCGATCCACCAGAAGCGCCTCGACGCGGCGCCCTGAGAATCCCTCGTTTGAGGACCGGAAGGTCACCCCTGCGTCTTGGCTCGTGAGCACGCCACCCCGATCGATGGCAAGCAACACATGATTTGAATCTGCCGGATCGACGTATACATCGTTCACCACCACTTCCGGCCCGGTCATGCGCTGGAATGTCTTGCCCGCGTCGACCGTCTTGTAGAGCCCCTCCGTAGTGCCTGCATACACAACATCGTGATTGGTTGGATCCTGCATCAGCACGCGTGTCCGCCGCGCGGTTGAGGGGATGCCCTGGATCTTATGAAACAGTTCGCCGGCGTTCTCGCTTTTGTAGATCCCGCTGCACGCGCTGAGATACACAGTGTGCGGCTTGTCCGGATCGATGATCATCGAAAACACGTCGGAATCTTCGATCACGCCGTTCTTGATGTTGTGCCAATGTTTTCCGCCGTCCTCGGTCTTCCACGGCAGATGCCACGTACCGGCATAAACAATGTCCGGGTCCCTGGGATCGACTGCGAGCGACTCGACCTCGTGAATCTCGTGGCTGCCGGCTGGGCTGATCAGCGTCCACGACAAGCCTGAATCGGCGCTCCGATAGACTCCATCGAGTGTACCGGCAAAAATTGTGTTGGCTTGGGATGGCGATTGAGCCAGAGAAAAAATCGACTGGCCCCGCAGAGCTTCCACCGCGTTCCAGTGCCTGCCCCCGTCCCGGCTTACATACAGCCCGCCAGGACTCTGGTTCGGGTTCCATCCGCCGGCGAAGATGACCGAGGCATGAGCTGAATCGACGATGATGCTGTCAACCACCAGGTCTTCCGCCGCATTCAGTCTTGCCAGCCGATGCCACGTGCTGCCTTGATCCAGGGACTCGTAGACCCAACTATTGGTTGTTCCAAGGTAAAGATGGTTGGGCTCCCCAGCAACCGGAGCAAAGGCGCGCGCATCGCCTCCGGCCGGACCAACCGGGGTCCAAGACGCCTGTGCCGCCAATTCCTGTCCGGCGAGAACAAACAGAATCACTGCAATGACATGCGTGATGGTTGCGCGCCGGCAGAGAAGATCGAGACAATTCCGTGAACGACCCATGGAAAGAAGGAAGCTCCCTGATTTCAATAGAATATCGGATGAAGAAAGGATGCTAACAAAAGTGAAGAGGCCAACCAGCTTCCCGGTCAGCCTCTAAGGATTGCAGGAGGAGTCATTATGTTTTTTCTCCGTCAAGCCTTCCACAAATCGTGGAAGGCTTGACGGATTTGTTCACCTGCCCAGTAAGTCAGCGGACTTATTGCCCCGCCGATGGCTTTGCTGCTGCTTTCTTCTTGTGCACCTTCTTGGGTTCAACCGCACCGATGGGTTGGCGCGTTAGAACCTTGATTCCGCTCGCGTCCACCGCGGTCGTTCCGGCTACATCGCTGTCGAAGGTCGCTCCCGCCGGTACCAGGTAGTCTTCCACAGACTTGCTGTCCCCGGTGCCCGTGCGAACGATAACCCGCGAGGCATCGATGCCACTCTGCTCCTCGTTCACCAGGTAATCCTTCGTGTTGATGGCACGCTCGGCGGCAAAGTCCTCGGGGGTCTTGGCCTTCTTGCCCTTCTTCGGCGGCGCCTTCTCGACCGCTGTCGATTCGCCAACCACCACAACCATTGCTGTCGGATCGTTCTTGAGAGCGTTGGTCACCTGGTCAAGGCAAGCCTTGGCTTCGTTGTCCACACGAGTCGGACGCTTGAGGTCCTTGTCGAACGAAATTGAACAAAGCGCACTGGCGTGCGGCAGAGGCGCAGGTGGTGGCGCAACAATGGTCACCGATGTGCCACCGCTTGCGGTACCGCCCTTATCGTCTGCGACGTTGCAGATTATTGGTACATTGCCAGTCGGAGCGCCAGCCGAATTGTAGGTCGCCGTCGTGCCGTTGCCGCTGATGGTGCCTGCCTGAACCGAGTAGCTATAGGTCAGCGGACGGTTCTGCGGGCTCACCCCGACTGCGGTAACTATGCTCGTGTCACCGGGGTGGAGCGACATCGGGACCGCCGTGCAACTCACCGTCGGCGGCTCATATGCCTTCACCGTGAAGAGAGCGGAGCAATCGGCCATCTCGCCGGGCTTCAGGCCTTCTTTGCCGGCCTTCCCTTCCTTCACTTCGCCCTTCACCGTATACGTGCCGGGAGCCAGCGAGCCCGTGGCCACCGTGGCCGTCGTTCCGTTGCCCGTCACGCCGTTTCCAGACCAGCTGTAAATCACATTCATCTTAGGTTGAATGTCCGAGGTCGTCCCGGTCACGGTCACAGGTTCGCCGGGGAAGATCGTAACCGGCATCGCTATGCACGCCATGGCAAGGGGCGGAGGAGGAGCAATCCCGCAGCCACCGATCACAACGCCTGTGCTCAACTTGACCGCGTTAACGTTCTCGTCGTCGCCCCAAACCCAACTTGTGCCGACGAAGTGGGAAAAACCGGAGTCGGCGTGCATGTATTCGTAATCGGCCTGGAACACGCGAAGAGACAAACGATGATGCATCCAGCCGGTGCAGTAGTCCAATCCGCCGCCAACCGTGACTCCTGGGCCCCAGGTATACGGCTCGTGATCCGGACCGTCCACATACGCAGCGCCAACCAATGCATGCACAAATGGAGTGACGTGCCCATATGGATACCGGTAGATCAAGCCCGGCTCCAGGGTTAGAATGCCGCTGTTGCTTGAAGTCGTGAGAGGATTCGGACCCGTATTGGTCCACAGGTCATGCTGGCCCGACTCAAACTGCAAGCCCCAATTGTGGCTGAAGAAGTAGCTTACGCTCTCGTCCATGCCCCTATACTCCGGCCTGAAGCTGAACTTCGCAGTCCCGCCATAGAGCTGGATGGGGTTCACAGTATCAAACGGCGCCATGTAGCTGTAACCCACAAAAATGTCCCACTTCGATGCGGGATCGGCCGCAGGGGCTCCCTTCGCAGCCGGAACCACCTGGGCTGCCAAGGCAACGGGCGCCAAGGCCGCGAATGCCAGCACCAGAACCAGGCTGAGAGACTTGAAAACTCGAGCGTACATGCGTTTCTCCTCCGCAAATCAAGCTGAATGAAAAAATAGTGATTGCTGTGCGCGAGCGCGGAATGCTGCTCCGACTGCCTTGACCCCGAAAAGCTAGCAGACGCTAAAACGTCCAAATAGCACAACTAAACGTACCATATGACCGTTCTGGCAGAGCACATTTTTCAATAGGATGCAATCTTTCAGTACACCTTGCGTCCACTCTACAGCACGAATCTGGCCGGTTACTTCAGTAACTCTTCGCCGGGAGTCTTGGCCCACGCCTGACTGATCATTCTGCATTCAGAGTCTTCAAGAGACTCCTTGGTTCGCGCTGTATCTTCTCTTGTAGAAGCGTAATTGCGTACAAGAGTTGCTCGGGGCGTGGCGGACACCCTGGAACATACACGTCCACCGGCACAACCTGATTGACTCCCTGCAGCAGCGCGTAGTTGTTGAAGACACCCCCTGAAGTTGCGCAGGCGCCCATCGAGATTACCCATTTCGGCTCCGGCATCTGGTCGTAAAGCCGTCGAAGAACTGGCGCCATCTTCTGCGAAACCCGCCCCGCAACTACCATCAAATCCGACTGTCGCGGAGAAGGCCGGAACACCTCGGCGCCAAACCGCGCTATATCGAAGCGCGACGCGCCCATCGACATCATCTCGATCGCGCAGCAGGCAAGACCAAACGTCATGGGCCAAACCGAATTCTTCCGAATCCAGTTCACCGCAAAATCCATCGACGTCAGAAAAACACCCTCCGGTTCTTCGTAGCCGTAGGTTACTTCCTTGAGCTTTGTCCGATTCCTGGCGCTGCTCTCCAGTGCTCCGAAAAGATAGTGATCTCGCTCCACTGTAGCCGCCATGTTTCTAATATACCCCGATCGTCGTCAAGATTACATGGTCAGATTTGCTCGTTCCCGCCGTCGCTCGCGTGACATTCACACGGTCTTGAAGTGGCCAAAACTGTAGCCATCGGCGTTTCAATTCCATCCTCCCTGGTCTTCTCACTCCGAACAAGCGGAGCGCACCGCATGAAGCTCCGCCGGCGCCTTCCATTTCTCAGGCTGCCACAGCGATCGAAAATCCCAGATAGTGGACCATTCGCAGCTCGCTCAACTTCATCCTCATCGTGCCCCGCCGCTTCCACCCTCGCACAGTTTCCTACCCAACACCACCATGCACTCCTAGGTTCTTATGTTGTCTTTACGCCTTTACCACAGAAGTCCTCATGAATCCATGGGTATTCTCGAAAAATGCTTGCGTTATCCCCCCGTGTTGATGAGAATCATGTTTACGCTCAGTTGATATTGAATTTGCTCTCGACCTGAGGTCGGCGTTTGCCGATCGCAATTCAGTTGTGGACTGTCGCCGAATCTCCCCAGATCGTATGCAGTCTGCCGAAACCATACACGTGTTCCTCGTCCACGCCCTGCAATCGCGGACGCCTTTTTCGGAGCGGAAAGAAAATGCGTTCTTGTACGTTGAAGCTGTTGTTTCTGTCTGCCTTTCTGGGAATTCCGGCCTTTGTCCTTGCCCAGACCGCCTCAGCCCCACCCGACTCCGCCCCAGCCACCCAGGCGCAGATCGCCGCCCTTCAACAGGCCGTTCAAAATGCTCAGTCCGCCGGCGACAACGCCTGGATGCTGGTCTCCGCGGCCCTCGTGCTGTTGATGACCGGACCCGGCCTGGCGCTTTTCTACGGAGGCCTGGTCCGCAAGAAGAACATCCTCGGCACCATGATGCAGAGCTTCGCCATGATGGGCCTGGTCACCGTGATCTGGGCTGTCGCCGGTTACTCGCTCGCCTTCGGTCACGGCAATAGCTTCGTCGGAGGCTTCGAGCACTTCTTCCTGCGCGGAGTCGGTCTCACACCGAACACAGACTATGCCGCCACCATTCCCGAACAGACCTACATGGTCTATCAGCTCATGTTCGCCATCATCACCCCGGCCCTGATCACCGGCGCCTTTGCCGAGCGCATGAAGTTCAGCGCCATGGCTCTGTTTCTTTCCCTCTGGTCTCTCTTCGTCTATTGCCCCATGGCCCACATGGTCTGGGGCGTCGGCGGATTGCTCAACTCATCCGGCGGCCACTTTCCCAGCCTGGATTTCGCCGGCGGCACCGTCGTTCACGTGACCTCCGGAGTATCGGCCCTGGTCACTTGCATCTATCTGGGCAAGCGCATCGGCTACCCGCAAACCAACATGCCGCCGCACTCCATGGTGCTCAGCTTTATTGGCGCCTGTCTGCTGTGGGTTGGATGGTTCGGCTTCAACGCCGGCAGCGCCCTGGCTGCCAGCCCACTGGCCACCTCGGCCTTCGTCAACACCCACTTCGCCGCCGCTGCCGCTGCCATCGGCTGGGTGGTCGCGGAGTGGATTCACAACGGCAAGCCCACCGCGTTGGGCGCAATCTCAGGCTGCGTCGCCGGACTGGTCGCCATCACACCGGCCTCCGGCTTTGTCCAACCCTTTGCCGCACTCGCCATCGGCCTTGTCGCCGGCGCCTTCTGCTCCTTCATGGTGTTTGCTGTAAAAAGCCGGCTCGGCTATGACGACTCCCTCGACGCGTTCGGCGTGCATGGAGCCGGCGGAACCCTCGGCGCTCTGCTCACCGGCCTCTTTGCCACCCGCGCCATCAATGCCGCATTCGGCAAGGGGGTCGCCACCGGCGCAATCGACGGACACTGGGGACAGATCCTCAATCAGTTCGCCGGCGTCGCCATTGCCTGGACCATCTCCATCGTGGGAACGTTGCTTCTGCTCTTCGTCGTCGACAAAATCATCGGTCTGCGCGTCTCGCCCGATCAGGAAGCCGCCGGACTCGACCTTTCACAGCACGGCGAGGAAGGATACGATCTCAATTCCTAAGTCCTGTCATCCTGAGCGAAGCAGGTCGCGCTTTTCGCGACCTGCGGAGCCGAAGGACCTGCGGTGGCTTTTACCTCCGATTCAGCTTGATCGAATCGGTTCAACAATAAACATTCGTCGGGAATTGGCCCCAACTGGCCACCCCGCCTGTTACGCTGTCAGACGAGGCATTTCGCATATGCTCAAGATTGAAGCCATTCTCCAGCCCTCCAAGCTGGATGCCGTAAAGGATGCCCTGCTCGAAGCGGGCATCGAAGGCATGACCATTCTCGAAGCCCGCGGCCATGGCCGCCAAAAGGGCCACACCGAGTTTTATCGCGGCCGCGAATACACCGTCGACCTCCTGCCGAAAGTGAAAATTGAGCTGGTGCTCACCGACGACTTGAAGGACAAGGCCATCGCCGCCATCGGAGCCGCTGCCCGTACCGGCCGCATCGGCGACGGAAAAATCTTCGTCAGCCGCATCGAAGAAGCCATCCGCATCCGCAACGACGAACGCGGCGAAACCGCCCTCTAAATGTGAAGCATGAATGCGAATGCCCCAGGTCTGGATCTTCAGATCTGGGAGCGCGCGAGCCTCAATTGGGCGGTTGGACGGTACCCCTTTGAACCGACCATCCCAAACGCCACTGGATCCCATGTCTCAAAAGCGAGACATGCGGCACCCAATCATTTTGGGATGGCCAGACATGGGCCACCGGCCAACCGGAGGGATCTTCCTACAGAATCAGCCTTCTAGACTCCCCAACTCTGCACCCAGTGTGCAATCGCATGCCAAGGCGCGCTGGGTCCGATGAAGCGAGTCATCTGCCCCATAAAGATCAGAAAGGCGCTGCCCCAGATCGTCGCGCGATGAATCTTGCGCGTGGACCACAAGTCATATGAGGCCAGCAAGAGAAGAAAAACATACGTGGCGGCATAGGCAGGGTACACTTGGCGGAACAGTATTGGGACATGCCAGCGAAAGAAAGCGGCCCGTGTGAGACAGGCGGTTGCGATGATGATGAGCCGCTTGTGCGCTGCCGCATCCCTCCGCAGCGCGTAAGCAAATCCCGCAAGCACAGCAAAGTCAAACGCATCTGTAAACGTGACAGCGAGAAGGCCGAGCACAAGTTCCATGGACGGAGCGCCCGTCACGCGCACGGCAAGGCCCGCGGCAGTCAGGACCACCATCGCCACCATTGCAATAGCAAGCACGAGCCCCGCCATGCCGAGCTTGCGGTGCCAGCCAACCCGCTTGGCTGAGATGAGGCCCGTCTGCACCATCAGCAGAATCATCCAGGTGCTGAATACCGCCGCGTGGATGTGGACGATCCGTGACGGCAGCGGAGCTCGAACAAGACCCGCCAGATAGTAGGTGGGCGCGAACCCGATCGCCACGACCGCCGCCAGGAGCACGGTCATCGCAAAGAAGAATTGACGGTCGTACTTGCGCCCCGGCAGGCGCATCGGCAGATTGGCTGGGATCTCTTTGACGGTAGCCACTTCTTTCCTTTCAACAGCGAAGATAGGTTTGTATCTCAGCCCGGAGGAAGACGTGAGGGCCGATCTTACTACAGTCCTCGCGTTGCAAGCCACGACATCCGGATCTGAAGCCGGTTCATACGGCCTGCTTCTGGTCCGAAGAAGAAAGACAGAAGAGCCACTTGCAAAACTAAGGCAGCAGCGTGATTTAGAAGCGGGGATCGCACTTTACTACTTTCTGAATCATGCCGACATTCATCTCGGTTCGCGACCCGCGAACCTGCAAATCCCCACGGGAAACGACTCCTCAATCCAGAAAGCCCCGTCTGCCGCGACCTCTGTTTCCTGCGCCGGCAAGTTCGTCCCGTTCCCATACTGAGGTCGGCCTCCGGTCCTATTTCTTGAAACAACTGAACCAAAATCCCACCTTCCGCTCCAACATCGCTTATTCTGTTAAAACATCCTTACTTGCTCCGGCGAGCCACGCACAACCACTTATGAATCCAGTCGCTTTGGCGGTTGACGACCTTCGGGACCAGTATCTTCGCGAGATGGCGCTTGTCCGCCAGACGTGTGAGCGTACCGGCGACGGAACCGCTGCCATCCGCCGCCGCTCCGCCGTTGTCGACCGGATTCTCATCGAAATGTGGCACCGGGTCTTCACCGGACAGCCCGCGCAGAACATTTCGCTCCTCGCCCTCGGCGGATACGGCCGCAAAGATCTCTTCCCCTACTCCGACATCGATGTCCTCTTCGCTTTTGCAGATGAAAAGACCGAACTGCAGTCCAAAGACGCCGTCCAGGCCATCATCAAGGGCATGTGGGACGTCGGCCTCCGCGCCAGCCCCAATTCGCGCACCGTCAAAGAGATCGGCCGCTTCGATCCCGACAACATGGAGTTCACTCTCGCCACGCTCGACCGCCGCTTCCTGGCCGGCCAGTTTCCGCTCTACCAGCAACTCCACCAGACTGTCCTCCCCGGCCTCGTGCTCAGCGAGTGGAACACCATTACACAGAAGCTGGGCGAGATGGCGCGCGCCCGGCATGCCAAGTTCGGCAACACCATCTTTCATCTCGAACCCAATCTCAAGGACTGTCCCGGCGGCCTGCGCGACTACCACCTCGCCGTCTGGTTCGCCCTTCTTTTCCACCTCAAGGACACCAAGGAATGGCCTCGCCAGCGCGGCGGTGTCTTCCAGAGCGCCCGCGGCGACGCCGAGGCCGCATTCGACTTCCTCGCAGCCGCCCGATGTTTTCTCCACTTCCGCCACGGCCGTGACGACAACACCCTCGACTGGCAGTCCCAGGACGAGGCCGCCGCAAACTCCATCGGCCTTGAGACCCGCGGAACCGCGGATCCAAGTTACTGGATGAGGACCTACTATCGCCACGCCCGCATCATCTATCGACGCGCGGCTCTCTTGATGGAACACCTGCCCGCACCGGTCAGCTTCTACCGCCAGTTCCGCCGCCGCCGCTCACCCATTGCCGGGACCGACTTCCTGCTCGACCAGGGCCGCATCGACATTACCCCCGGCGCGCAGTTCAACGACACAGCCGCCATCCTCCGCATCTTCTCGCTCATGGCCACCCATGGCTACGCCCTTTCCCAGGCCGCTGAAGATCGCATCACCGACGCACTGCCCGCCCTCGCCATTCACATCCCCGAAGGCCCTTACCTGTGGAACGCGCTCCGCGAAGTGTTGCTCGGACCCCACGCGGCACACGCTCTGCGCACCATGCACGCGCTCGGCGTGCTGGAAATGCTCATCCCCGAGTTTCACGGCATCGACGCTCTGGTCATCCGCGACAGCTATCACCGCTACACCGTCGACGAGCACACCTTCCTCACCATTCATAACGTCCACTCGCTTCGACAGCCCGCCCACGATTACGAACATCGCCTCGCCCAACTGCTGCCGGAGATCGACCGCCTCGATCTGTTTTTGCTGGCCTTGCTGCTGCATGACACCGGCAAGGCCCGGCGCCAAGGCGAGCACGCCGGCCAAAGCGTCGAGCTGGCCGACGCATTTCTCGCCCGCCTCGACTTCGACTCCGAAGAGCGCGAATCCATTCTCAACCTCATCCGCCTTCACCTGGAAATGTCCAACGCCCTGCGCCGTGACATCTTCGACCTCGAAAACGTTCGCGCATTTTCTGAGAAGATCGGCAACCCCCAGTTGCTGAAGATGCTCACCATCATGACCTTCGCCGACATCAAGGCCGTGAACCCCGACGCCCTCACGCCCTGGAAGGCTGAGAACCTCTGGCAGTTCTACATGGCCACCGCCAACTTCATGGACCGAAGCGTCGACGAGGTCCGTTACCACGCGGCCATTGACCCCACCCTGCTCAACCGCATCCGCTCCATGGTGCCGCCCCCGCAGTTCGATGCCTTGAAACAATTCCTTGAGGGCCTGCCCCAGCGCTACCTGCAAACCCGCCTCCCCGAGCAGATCCGCAATCACTTCCAGATGGCACTCAACCTCGACAAGGACAACGTTCAGCTCGATCTGCGCCCCAACCGACAGCTTTTTGACCTCACCGTCATTACCCGCGACCGAACCCGCCTGTTCGCCGATGTCGCCGGAGCACTCGCCGCCTGGGGCATGAACATCGTCAAGGCCGGAGCCTACTCCAACGACGCAGGTGTGATTGTTGACAGCTTCCATTTCACCGACATCTTTCACACGCTCGAGTTGAACCCGAGCGAGAAAGACCGGTTCCTCGCGAATCTTCACGACGTGGTCGCGCAAAAGGTTTCCGTCAAGCAATTGCTTGAGGCCCGCAGCCACATGAACCACCCCGCCAACCTCAAGGTCGAAGTCGCCACCAAACTCCAATTCGACTCTGAATCCTCAACCCACTCCACGCTCCTTCAGGTCGTCGCCCAGGACGTTCCCGGTCTCCTGCGTCAGATCGCTATTATCCTCAGCGTTCACAAGTGCAACATCACCGTGGCCCTGATCGACACAGAAGGCGACACGGCCATCGATGTCTTCTACCTCACCCGCAACGACGCCAAACTAACCGAAGAAGACCAGCAATCCCTCGCCGCAGACCTCAACACCGCCCTCGAAGCCATGCGCACCCCCTCCATCCAGTAAGTATCCTCTTGCAGAGCCGAGGCTTTATGGTTGGTGGCCCCTCAAAGGGGCCTGTGCTGAAGCGCTCCCCGCCGGCAGCGGCCCGTCCCCGCGCCGTAGGCGCAATGGTTGATAGCCCCGCGCTTCAGCGTGGGGAAGGCGCTCTGCGCTTTGAAAGGGTATGACTTCAGTCGTGCCGCAAGCAGCTACAGAATGGACGTGAGCTCCACAGGCTACGGGAAAACTCCGTTGGGGAAGGCTTTGTATCAGGGCATGACTTCAGTCGTGCCGCAGAGGAAACAAAGAAATGTCGGGCTTTAGCCCCTGCGTCATTTGTTTTCAGCTATTTGCAATTACGCAGCGGCTAGAGTCGGGATATGAAGCGGCCACTTTCGGCACGACTGAAGTCATGCCCTGATACAAGACCGGACTTGATTGGGAGTCTTTTCGCGGCCCATTTATCTCCTGAGGGAAGCTCTTCACGGCCTTCCCCTCCAAACCTTGTCAACTTCTTGCGCAAACCCACACTCAAAGGTAGAATGCTACATAGGTATTCGATCATCCTGAATTCGGGGTTATTCATGCTCGAACTGCGCCACGTCACCAAACGCTTCTCCGGCATTCCCGCCGTTGACGACGTCAGCTTTTCCGCCTGCCCCGGCGAAGTCACCGGCTACCTCGGCCCCAACGGATCGGGCAAATCCACCACCATGAAGATGATCACTGGCCTGATCGAGGTGACGCGGGGCCACATCCTGTTTGAGGGCAAGCCCATCCAGGACGACCTGATCGGCTTCAAGCGGCGCATGGGCTATGTCCCCGAAGAGCCATACCTCTACAACCATCTCTCCGCCGTCGAATACCTGACCATGGTCGCGCAGCTTCGCAACCTTCCAGCTAAACAAGCTTCAGAATGCATCGACGGCCTGCTCCGCTCGCTCTCGCTCCACGACGACCGCCACGCCTCCATCTCCGGCTACTCGAAAGGCATGCGCCAGAAGGTCCTCATCGCCGCGGCCCTGATGCACAACCCGGATCTCATCCTGCTAGACGAACCTTTCTCCGGGCTTGACGTCGGCACGGCTTTGGTGCTTCGCAGCCTGATTCAAGAGTTGGCTTCACGCGGCAAGGTCGTGCTGTTCAGCTCGCACGAGCTCGACACGGTCGAGCGCGTCTGCTCGCACGTGGTGATTCTTCACCGCGGCAAAGTCGTTGCCGACGACTCCATCGAGCGCCTGCGCTCTCTGATGGAGCTGCCCACGCTCGAAGCAATCTTTTCTCAGCTAGCCGTCGAACAGGACACTGAATCGATGGCGCGGCAGATCGCGGATCTCATCCATGCATAACTTGATCGACAAGTTAGTCTCTTGCCTGCCGCTCGATTTCCGCGTACTCTATCGCCAATTTCTGCTGCGCGTAATCGATTTCGAAGCGCTGTCGATTCAAGCCGACGTCGTCCGCTTCTTGGGCCAGTTCGCAGGCGTGCTCATCATGATCAGCCTGATCTCTGCGATTGGCGCGTTCATATCCACCATTGCTCCGCCTACCACGCCGGCGGGCTGGTTGAGCCTGGAGTGGAGTACAGAGCAGTTTTCCATCGCGACAATGATGCTGGTGGTTGGGCTTCTCACGGTCATCAGTTGGGACGCCACGTTCCCTGATCGCCGCGACGTGATGGTGCTCTCGCCTCTTCCCGTAGCTCCGCATACCATCCTCTTCGCCAAAGTGACTGCATCGGCCGCATTGGTA
Source organism: uncultured Acidobacteriaceae bacterium (assembly GCA_963757965.1). GTDB lineage: Bacteria > Acidobacteriota > Terriglobia > Terriglobales > Acidobacteriaceae > Telmatobacter. Next base: position 122,058 of record CAVWTV010000024.1, on the reverse strand, counting down.
GGGCTCGCGATTCTCACCTTGAATAGCGCCTCGGCTTTTGCGTGGTCGCTGATCCTGGGGATGCGCAGCGGCGGGATCGGTTTCCTTCAATTCTGCGCGGCCTGGTGGTTCACGGTGATCGCCGCCAGCGTCTTCCTCTGCGGTTCTGTGCTCACCGTGCAGGGATTTACCGCGCTCCTGCTTCCCCGGCGCATCTTCCTCCGCCTCTCCGCGATTTTGCAGCTCGCCGCATTCGGTCTTTTCCTCGGCGTGTATTTCCTGCAGCCAACGCTGAGATCCGCTGCCAATGCATCCGCACCGCAAAACCAATCGTGGCTCGCCTGGTCCCCTTCATTCTGGTTCTTTGCACTCTTCAATCAACTGAATGGCTCATTGCCCCCCACGCTGGCCTGGCTGGCCATGCGCGCATGGATCGGCCTCGGCGCAGTCGTCTTCGGCGCAACCCTGTCTTTGGTCCTTTGCTACGTACACACCATGAAAAAGACCGTCGAAGAGCCTGACCTGGTGCCCGCGGCACGCGGCTTCCATTGGACGCTCCCCATCGGCAGTCCACTCCAGTCCGCAATTGTTCTCTTCAGCATCCGCTCTCTAACCCGCAGCCGCCAGCATCGCGTTGCATTTGCGTTCTTCCAGTCAATCGTCTTCGCCATCGCGCTGGCGATACTTCGAGGCGAACTGCCGGCCTTTGCGCCCGCGCCACTCTCCCCGGACTTTCTTATTTCCACACTCATGATGATGATCTTCGCAACCATCGGACTCCGCTGGGTCTTTGCGCTGCCTATCTCGCTCACCGCCAATTGGGTCTTGCGCACCACGCAGCTTCGCTCGTCGCAGAACTACATTGCCGCGACCAGGCTGTCGCTGCTGGTGTTGGCGGTCCTGCCGGTCTGGCTGCTTTCGGCCCTGTTGGCGCTCCCCTTAAGGCCAGTCAATCTGGTTGCGGGTCACCTCGTCGTACTCGCGCTGATCGGATACATCCTTGCCGAGCTCAACCTCATCGGCTTCCATAAAGTCCCCTTCACCTGCTCTTATCTTCCCGGCAAATCGAATATTCAATTCATCTTCTGGGGTTTCCTGGTGGTGGTGGTAGCCATCGCAATTCCGCTTATGTGGCAGGAATGGCGTGCGCTGCAGGATCTCGTTCACTACGCCTGCATGATCGGCATCCTTGCCGCCGTTTCCTGTGCCCTTTGGGCCTTCAACCGTCATCGCGCCAATTCCGCGGTCATCTACTTCGAAGAGCTTCCCGACGTGACCATCCAAACCCTCGGCCTGCAACAGGATTAAGCGCCGACGCAATGCTCGTCCCGGCTGATTGCCGGCCCAGGCCCGATCCATCGCCGATGGCTGCAATGAACTTCCAATAGATAAATAATACCTGAATTAAGAATCCGCTCCGGCCTCTCGTTCGAGCCACAATGGCGCCCCGCCGGCCTCTGCCGTCCCCCCCCAGCAACTCGTTCATTATGAACTCTTTGTTCCTGCTCGTTGATCCTCGCTTAATACTCCTTGACATTGGTGGTCCGACCACTATATAGACCTGAACTGGACTATCAGGTAGAGAATTTCAGTCAGCAAAAATTCCTTTGATTCTCAACTCACAATTCGGTGGAGAGTCTGTCCCTGAGGATGGGCTTTAAGCAGCCCACAAACCAAGCTTCATTTGGAGGCACCAAATCATGGGCTACAAGTTTCTTTTGCAACTTGAGCGCGTACCACGCTGGGTAACCGTTTTCAGTTTGATGGCCGTGCTCCTGTTCGGCACACATGCGAATGCGCAGATCGCCGGCACCGGCAGTATCCAAGGCACAGTTACAGACGCATCCGGAGCGCTCGTGCCGAATGCTTCGGTCACCCTGACCAACACGTCAACCGCAATCAAGCACGTGGTAAAGACCGACAAGTCCGGTGAATTTAGCTTTCCCAATATGGACATCGGTACCTATAACCTTCTCGTCGGCGCCTCGGGATTTCAGACTTATGAGCAGACCGGCATCGTTCTTGAAGTCGGCAGCAACATCGCCATCAACATGGCCCTGGCTGTAGGCCGGGCCGACGTCAAGGTCGAGGTTCATGCCGAAGGCCTGGCACTGCAAACAGAGGACGCCTCGTTCAAGCAGACCATCGACTCACAGGACATCATGGAGATGCCCCTCAACGGCCGCCAGATGACCGGACTGATTGCACTTTCAGGCGGTTCGGCGAACGCGCCCGCCACCGATTTTACCGGCAGCAAATACTCTTATCAGACCATCTCCATCTCAGTTGCGGGCGGCAACGGTAATACCACCCTGTGGCGCCTCGATGGCGGCGACAATCAGGACTACATGGCCAACGGCAACCTGCCGTTCCCCTTCCCCGATGCGGTGAGCCAGTTCAGCGTGGAGTCGACCGCACTCGGCGCGCAGGATGGTGAGCACACCGGCGGCATGGTCAACGTCGTCACCCGCTCCGGAACAAACTCCTATCACGGTTCGGGTTTTGAGTTTATCCGCAACAACTACCTAGACGCACAGAACTTCTTCTCCACTTGCACACCAGTTGCACCGGCAACAACTTGCACGGCGAAGGACACGCTGCACCAGAATCAATTCGGCGGCACCTTCGGCGGCACGATCATTCGCGACAAGCTGTTTGCCTTTGCCGGATACCAGCACCAGAAGGCCGACCAATCCCAGGCCAATACGCAAGCCACGGTTCCTACCGCTGCGAACCTGGCAGGCGACTTTTCCACGACGGACGGCGTACCGGGTGTCGCGCTGAGCAATCCTTGCAACTCGACGCATGCTGCCATTCAGATGAAGGACCCGCTTACGGGCGCAACTGTGACTGGAAATAAGTACACCACGGTTCCCACGTGGAACTCGGCAGCGCTGGCCCTCCAGAAGTACCTACCGAAAATCAACCCCACGTACGATACGAGCAACTGCGGTTTTGTTTCTTACTCCATTCCCTATCAAAATGCGGATAACCAGTTTGTGACCAGGGTTGATTACACAATCAACTCCAAGAACAACCTGTATGGCCGGTATTTTATCGACGGCTATCAGTTCCCCGCGTACTTCTCTCCAACCAACATCCTCATCACTACCCAGTCCGGAAACATCCAGCGGGTGCAGTCCTTCACCCTGGGCGAGGCGTACAGCATAACGCCAACCCTCGTGAATTCGGCACATGCCACCTTGCTGCGGCGCAGAAACAACCGCGGGTATAACGCCAGCGACATCAACGCCAGTAACCTGGGCATTACTCTGAACCAGTCAGTGCCCAACGGTCTGCAAATCACTGAAGGCAAGTTCACCATCGGTGGCGGCACAAACTCGGTCTCCCACTTCAACGACAACACACTTGCCTTTGATGACGACATGACCTGGCTCCGCGGAAAGCACCAATTAGTATTCGGCGGAGAATGGGTTCAGAACCAGCTCAACATTGGCAACCAATACGAAACCAATGGCATCTTCACCTTCAACGGACAATACAGCGGCAGCGGACCGGCCGGCGGATCGGTAATTGGCGACCAGAACCTCGACTTCCTTGAGGGAACTCTGAGCGCCTTCCAGCAGAGCAAGCAGCAGCAGAACGCCCTGCGCGGAGCCATTCCAAGCTTGTACGGGCAGGATACCTTCCACGCAACTAAACGGCTGACATTAGTGGCCGGCTTGCGCTGGGGACCCAACTTCATGCCCGTGGATTACTTCAACCGCGGCTCTGTCTTCAACATGGCCAACTTCCTCGCCAACAAGGTAAGCAGCGTTTATCCCAATGCTCCCGCGGGTGTCATGTTCTATGGCGATCCTGGAGTTCCGAGAGGGTTCACCGCCAACTCGCCGTGGCAGTTCTCTCCGAACATCGGCGGATCGTTCGATCCCTTCGGCGACGGCAAGACGGTCATTCGCGCCGGCGCGGAACTGGCCTATGACAAGCCGAACTTCTTCACTGGCCAGCGCACCCAGCAGAACCCGCCGTTTGCTACCGCTATTTCAGAGACGCAAACATCCTCAACCGGCCCCATCAGCTTCAGTGCGCCGTGGTCTGTCGGGTCCATAACAACCAGCCCGTTCCCGCAGCCGCAGATTCCCACCCCGTCCCAGGCGCAGTTCTTCGCACAGTCGCAGTACATTGTGATGCCCACTCAGTTCAAGGCTGCCTATACCATCCAATGGACGCTGAGTGTTCAGCATACGTTCGCTGGCGGATGGCAAGCTCAGGTGGACTACATCGGTAACAAGACCACCCACGATCCCATGGGTACGCCGCTCAGCCCGGCCACCTACATCCCCGGAGTATGGGGCGCCGGCGGCACAGGTTGCACGGGCATCGTGACCACCGGCCCAGCGGCCGTGAAGGCGGGCGCTGCCGGCACCAACTGTTCTACCACTGGCAACCAAAACTCGCGTTTAGCTCTCACCATTGCGAATCCCGCACAGGGGAACCAGATTTCCGGCGGCGGGGCCGGCTCCAACTATGTAAACGACACGGGTACCGCCAACTATCATGGCATGGTCGCCACACTGCAACATCGGCTCTCGTCCACCTTCAGCTTCCTGGCGAATTGGACCTACTCCAAGTGCCTGGACATCGCTGACGGCCAGGGGGACATTGCCGCCACGCTGACTGAGAATCCATTCAACCCAAAGCTGGACTACGGGCCGTGCGGATTCGACTACCGGCACATTGAGAACTTCGTCGTTGTGGCCAAGAGCGACTTCCATGGCTTCAACCGTGCGGAGAAGTTGATTCTCAACGGCTGGGAGATCGCCCCGCTCATCCACATCACTACCGGTACCGCTGTCAACGTGACTTCGGGCCAGGACAACTCGCTAACAGAAATCGCCCAAGACCGCCCCAATCTGGTGGCCGGGGTCAATCCCTATGCCGAGGTAAAGTTCCACGGTGGCAATACCACAGGTGAGGCTAACCGTGAGTACCTTAACCCCCTGGCCTTTGCGCAGATCACAGTGCCCTGCAACACCGGCACAAATGGGGCCTACGTTGCCAACGGATGCACTGCTCTCGGCGGATATGGAAATATTGGCAGGAACGCATTCCGCTCGCCGCCGTACCTGCAGTTCGACAGCCAGATCTCCCGGTTGTTCCCAATCCACGACAGTCTTACTCTGGACCTTCGCCTGGAAGCATTCAACGTGCTGAATCATCCGGACTTCGGCAATCCCACCGCATCTTTTACGTCTTCAACCTTTGGCCAGATCGGCGGAACCGCCAGCGGCAATGCGGCCAGAGTTTTCCAGGGCGGCGTCAAGCTCAGCTTCTAGCACACGGATAGACCTGCCAGAGGAAGTCTGCCACCCAACCAGGCGCCCCGTTTCGAACCTTGAAACGGGGCGCCTTTTTCCCAAGAACAACCGCCGGAACTCAAGGTAAAGTTTTGTTAAGCGGTCATCCTTTCTGCGTCTCGCCGATCTCCGCATTCGTCCTACGGAGTATGAGTGGAATTGCCGAAATCCTCCACCTCGCCGCAACTCGATTCTTGACCACATTCACCTGGCCCGCCTATAACACCCACGGGTACATGAACGTCCTTGGGAGATACTTGAAATCCCCCTCATTCGCAGCGTAATCAACAGAAGATCCAAACGGGGAGAAACATGGTTTTCGAGAATAACAATCGCAGAGAGTTTTTGAAGGCCGGCAGCGCGGCCGTCGCCGCGACCGCCGTCTCATGGAATGCACGCAGCTATGCCCAGGTCATGGGCGCCAACGACCGCGTCCGCGTCGGCATCGTCGGCTGCGGCGATCGCATGAAGGGCGGCGACCTTCCCGCCTTCCAGGCAAATGCCAAGGACATGAACTTCCAGATCGTGGCCGTTTCCGATATCTGGAACCGCCGCCGCGAAGAAGGGGCCGCCTTCATCCAGAAGCTCTGTGGCAATCCCGTCGACCCCGTCCGCAACAACGACGAACTCTACGCTCGCAAGGATGTCGATGCCGTCATCATCGCAACTGCCGATTTCCAGCACGCCCAGCACGGCGTCGAAGCCGTCAACGCCGGCCGCGATGCCTATGTTGAAAAGCCCACCGCCCACAATATGAAGGACGCCCGCAACTTCCGCGCCGCCGTCCACAAGACCGGCAAGATTGTCCAGATCGGAACCCAGCGCCGCTCCACGCCAAAATACATGAAGGCCGCGGAATACATCAAGTCCGGCGCATTCGGCGACATCGTCATGGTCGAGATGACCTGGAACGTCAATCAGCCCGGCCGCTGGCGTCGCCCCAAGGACGTCCCGCTGCTCAAGGAAGAGGACACCGATTGGAAGCGCTATCTGCTCAACTACCCCATGGTTCCATTCGACGCCCGCAAGTACCTTGAGTTCCGGCTGTTCTGGCCTTACTCGTCCGGCATTCCCGACCAATGGCTGGTCCATCAGATTGACACAGTTCACTGGTTCACAGGTCTGCCGCATCCACGCAGCGTGGTCGCTAACGGTGGCATCTACCTATGGAAGGACGGCCGCCAGAACTGGGACACCATGACCGCCGTCTTCGATTACGGCCCGCTCGACGACCTCACCAAAGGCTTCCAGGTCCAGTATTCCTCGCGATTCACTAACTCAGCCGGCGGCGTCAAGGAGCTCTATTACTCCAACGGCGGCATGATCGATATGGACAAAGGCGTCGTAACCAACACCGGTGGTCTCAGTGCCCGCTCCGCCGCTGAAATGGACATGCAGCCAAATCTGTTGAATGGCTTTTCGCTTTCTGAAAAGGCCGCTGCCGTCGCCACCGATGCCGACACCCACGGCGATCCGGAAACTGCAGCCAACATGCGCAATTGGATGGAGTGCGTCCGCTCGCGCAAAACTCCCAACGCATCGATCGAAGCCGGTTACAGCCACTCCATCGCCCTCTGCATGAATGTCGCAGCCATACAAACCGGCGAGAAAGTCACCTTCGACGAGAAGACCCAGCAAGTCATGGCAGGAGGCAAGGTCTATGCGTAACCTGATCGCGCTGGCCGCAGTGATCACGTTTGCGGCCGGCGCTTTTGCTGCCCCGTCCAAGGGCGTTCAGGTCGTGCCCGACGAAGCCAATCGTCGCGTCGACATTACCATCGACGGCGCACCGTTCACATCGTACATCTGGCCCACGACGCTCAAGAAGCCTACCCTCTATCCCCTGATCGACGATGAGGGCGTCACTGTAACCCGCGGCTACCCGCTGAATCCTCTACCCGGCGAACGCATCGACCATCCTCACCACGCCGGCCTCTGGTTTAACTACGGCAATGCCAACGGCTTCGATTTCTGGAATAACTCTGACGCCATCAAACCCGAGAACCGCGCCAAGATGGGCACCGTCCTTCATACCAGGATCGTGTCCACCAGGAGCGGCGCCAACTCCGGCGAGTTAGTTGTTGAGTCGGTCTGGATCGATGGGCAGGACAAGCATATTCTTGCGCAAACCACTCACTATATTTTCAGCCGCCGCGATCATGCCCGCGTTATCGATCAGGTAATAACTCTCAAAGCCCTCGATAAGGTCGTTTTCAAGGACGACAAGGAAGGCGTCTTCGGAATGAGGGTCGCCCGCTGGTTGGAATCGCCTGAAGAAAAAGGCGGTATCTTCAGAGACGCCAACGGCAACCCCACCAAGGTCGATGCCCCACCGGCAGGCGCCGCAAACCCAGCCACCGGTGTCTATCTCACCAGCGAAGGCGTCAAAGGGCCGGCCGTTTGGTCAACACGCGGCCGCTGGTGTACCCTCACCGGCAACGATGGCAGCCACACTGCCTCGATCGCCATCCTCGACCACCCCGGCAACCCTGGCTATCCAACTTACTGGCATGCCCGCGGATACGGCCTCTTCGCCGCCAACCCCCTGGGCCGCAGTATCTTCGACCCCAAGCAATCGCCTTTCAATTACACGCTGGAGAAGGATAAGTCAGCAACCTTCCGCTACAGAGTGATCCTCTTCTCGCACACGACCACCCCCACCCAGATCGACAAAGAAGCCGACACCTTTGCCGCCCAACCCAAATAGGCGGACTCTAAGATCCAACCGGTCGAGGGGCATATCCCACATGCCCCTCGGTCCACAGGCAACTCCTAGTTCCAAATCAACCAGACCTTAACAATCCCCGACCCATCGACGAACTACCATAATAGGGAGCTGTGATTGGTTCGGCTGACCCCTGACCCCTGACCCCTGACCCCTGTTCAATAACTTCACTTCAGATAGGCGCGAACAAGATCGATCAGATCTTCGGCCAGTTCCGGGGCAATCTGCTCCTTCACCCCATCCACCAGGTGGAACCGAATGTGCGTCTCCAGCACCTCGCCCATCAACCCGTTAATAGCGCCACGCACCGCTGCCAGCAGCATCAGTTGGCCGCCGCATTCCTCATCCGCCGCCAGCGACCGCTCCACCGCGTCCAACTGTCCGCGAATTTTCTTCACTCGTTGCAACAGCTTGACCTTCTCACGCTCCTGATGCGACATGGCCGGAATCCTCCCCTTGACACTACCTACCCCCGGTATAGTATCTACCTAGTGGGGGTATAGTTTCGCCTCCATTCTAGCCCTTTATTCCCAGGCTTGCATCTCATCACAAAGGCACTTAATGTCCTGCCAATTCCGACGCCGACTCAATTCTCTCCCCCAGGCTTGCGCCACCATTCCGGCCAGCCTGTTCTTCGCGTTGGTTCTGAACGCAGGCGCCGCAGCCGCCCAGATACGTGATCGCCTGCCCAGCGCGCCCGAGCCACAACTCCTGCCGCTGCAATTATTTGCCCAGTCAGCGCCTGCAAAGTCCCCGCTCACCCCAGCGCAGAGCGGCAGCGGACCCAATGCTACAGACATGAGTCCTGAAGGTCGCGAGAAGCAAGCCGCCCCCATTCTCACCATGGCCCCCCACCCCGAAGACAGCCGCTACTGGCTTTCCGGTCAGGCCAACATCATCTTCCAGGGCGACCTTCCGTTTCATTCTCCCTATCAGGGCGCCAACAGCTTCATCGGTAGGGGTGAGTACAAAACCTCTTTGGTAGGCACGATCTACACCGCGCTTCGGCCCACGAATTCGATTCGTTACAACAACGATCTGATTCTGGACATCGAAAGTGCCGGCGGGCGCGGTCTCAGCGAAGCATTTGGTCTGGCTGGCTTCACCAACCTGGACGTGGTGCGCAACCCCAACCTGGGCCCCAAGCCCTATATTTCCCACTACGAGATTCACCAGGTCATCGGCTTCACCCAAGAGTCCACCAGCCAGGAACCAGGGCCGTGGGCTCCGGCTCCCAGCGTGCCTCTTCGCCGCGTCGAGTTTCGTATTGGCAAAATGGGGCTGCCCGACTTTTTCGACATCAACGGCCCCGGTTCCGACAGCCATCTGCAGTTCATGAACTGGACGCTGGACAACAACGGCGCATGGGACTACGCCGCCGACACCCGTGGCTACACCGTAGGCGGCATGGCCGAATACGACGACAGGATATGGAGCGTGCGCTACGGCATCTTCGCCATGCCCACCGTTGCAAACGGAGTCGATATGGACTGGGCCTTCAGCCGTGCACACGGGCAGAACGGCGAATTCGAGCTGCGCTACACCCTGGTTCCAAAGCGCAAAGGAACCGAGCGCTTGCTCTTCTATGCCAACCGCGCCCACATGGGCACCTACCGCGAAGCAGTCGTAGACTTTCTGAACGGTACCGACACCGCCAAATATGGGGCCCTCGTTCCAGACATCGCTCTCCACGAACGCTTCGGCGCCCTCAAATACGGGTTCGGCTACAACGCCGAGCAGGAAGTCACGGAGAATTTGCGCGTCTTTGGCCGCTTCGGTTGGAACGAGGGCCAACACGAATCATTCGCCTACACCGAGGTCGACCAGACCGTCGAGGCAGGCGCCGACTACGCCGCAACTCGCTGGCGCCGTCCCGAGGATAAGGTCGGCCTGGCCGTCGTTTCCAATGCCATCAAAGCCGACCACAAGGAGTATCTGAAGTTAGGCGGCCTCGGCTTCCTGCTCGGCGACGGCAAACTTAACTACGGCCGCGAAAACATCGTCGAGACTTACTACAACCTTCACGCCTGGCGCGGCCTGTTCTACGCCCTCGACGTACAGCATATCGATAACCCCGGATACAACCGGGACCGCGGCCCTGTCTGGGTTGCCTCGGCCCGCGCACACGTAGATTTTTGAGAGACCAGCTTGTAGCTTTTAGTCCCCCACCAGCATCGCCGACCCGCAATGAATGAAACTGGGTGCCCCATCCACGCCACGTCTATGTTTTTTGCGGCTCGGGTGGGATCGCAAAACCGCTCCTTGTTTTGTTGAATTTGTGTCCTTGTTTCTTTGTAGTTCTCCACCGGCTTAACCGGCCCACGGAGCGATGAAACTACGTTCGACGATACCGCCGCTAACCTGCCAACTTGCTATCCCGCTTCAGCGGGTGCTAACTCGCTGCACCTAGGTGAACACCCTGTTTTCATTTGGATTGTTCAACTTGCAGAACAATAGAAATCTTGTTTCTTTGTAGCTTCTAGCTTCTGGCTGCTGGCTGCAGGCTCCCGGACGCGCAGGGATGGGTCTCCGGATCTTGGCTTCCGATCATTCTGCTTCAGTCCGGCGCGCGAGACTTGCGAAGCCAGAGGCTAAAGGCTAGAAGCTAGAGGCTAAGAGCTGCTGCACCGCTCACTTCCCCGTCCCTGCCTGCTGCGCTTGCGTCTTCGCCTCGGCAGGCAGCGCATAGATCACCTCGCCCGGCCTGGCATAGTGCAGCTTCTCCCGTGCTTCGCGCTCAATGGCCTCGGGATCGGACTTGAGCCGCTCAATGTGATCGCGCAGCCGCGCATTCTCCTGCCCCAGCTCTTTGATCTCCATCTGCAATTGCCGGTCTTCGACGCGCTTTTGCTGCCAGACCGACAGACCGTGTTTGCCGTTGATCACGTGCCAGGTCAGCAGCAGCGCCAGTCCCACGGCCACCACGGTGCCTGCAGGACGCCAGACCCGCTGCGTCCATTCGAATGCTCGTTTGCGCATCGGGTCCGTTTCGGAACCGGACCGTGCCGCGCGCTTTTCCGTTTGCATCTTTTCGTTCCGCATTCGACCTCAACCTAAGCTCTAAGAACCTGCCCAATAACTTTGTTTTGTGTGAAGGGTACGGGCTTCAGCCCATACATCAGAACCTACAAATGATTGGGCTTTAGCCCCTGAGGGTGGGCTTTTCAAAAGTTTGCATTCCCTCAGCGGCTAAAGCCGAAGAACGAAATCGGATCTTAACGTACGTGCTGAAGCCCGTACCCTTCAACCGTCACAGTTTCTGGACAGGTCCTACGACAATACAAACTTCTCCGCCGCCGCTCTCAAGCCGTCCGAGTCCTGTTCTCTACGTGCTTCCGTGTAGGCCCTAACAACAGGTTCAGTCCCTGAGAGCCGGTAGCAAACCCACGAGCCGTCATCCAGAATCAGCTTGAGCCCATCGGTCCGCACCACCGCTGTGACCTTGCGCCCGCCCAGCTCCGTCGGATCGGCCTTCAACTTCTCAGTGAACGCGGCCTTCACCGCCGGGGTCAAGCGGAAGTTCTCGCGAACCGGATAGAAGGAACCAACCTTGCCAAACAGCTCCTTCAATTGAACGCCCAGGCTCTTGCCACGCACGGCCACCATCTCCGCCACCAGCAGGCCGGCAAGCACGCCATCTTTTTCCGGAACATGCCCACGAATCGTCAGCCCCGCCGACTCCTCGCCGCCGATTGCAATCGCATCCGCGATAATCAGCTCGCCGATATACTTGAAACCCACCGGCGTCTCGTGCAGCGGAACCTTGTGGTAGTCGGCCAGCGCGTTGATCAAATTGGTTGTCGCCACGCTCTTGGCCACGCCGTTCTTCCACCCGCGCGTCTCCACCAGGTAGTCGAACAGCAGCGCAATAATGTAGTTGGGCTGGATAAACGTTCCGTCCGCATCCACAATGCCAAAGCGGTCCGCATCTCCATCCGTCGCAATGCCCAGGGCCGCGCCAATCTCCCGCATCTTGGCCTTCGCATCGCCTAGCAGGTAGTCGTCCGGCTCCGGCGCATGACCGCCAAAAAGCACGTCCCGGTAGTCGTGCACCGTCGCAACCGTCACGCCGGCCTCGCGCAATAGATGGCTTGGGTAACCTCGCCCCGCGCCCCAGAACGGATCGTAGACAACCTTGACTCCCGACTTTGCAATCGCCTTCAGATCGACTAACTCTGCCAGCCGCTTCAGGAACGCAGGTTTTACGTCTGCTGTATCGAAGGTGACTCCCTCTGCCTTGGGTATGTTGAAGCCGTCGCTCAGTCCCGCAATCGCAGCCTCGATCTGCTTGGTCACCTCGGGCAGCGCAGGCGCGCCGTCGTGCGTGGAAAACTTGATGCCGTTGTACTCCGGCGGATTGTGCGACGCAGTAAAGTTGATGGCCCCTGAGGTCTTCATCTGTTGCACTGCGTAGGCAATCGCCGGTGTCGGCGCAGCCTCCGGAATCACGATCGGCACAATGCCGGCCGCATCCAGCACCTTGGCAGCCTCAGCCACAAAGCTCTCGCCGAGAAACCGCGGATCGCGCCCCACCAATACGCGGTGCGGCTCCGGTTGCGTTTTTACATAGGCGGCAATTCCCGCCACCGCCAGCCGGATATTGGCAAACGTAAACTCCTCGGCCACAATCGCCCGCCAGCCTGACGTCCCAAACTTGATCGCTCTACTCATTTCGCTTTTCTCCACCTGCGCCCGCCGCGGCGAACCGCAAAGTCCATACTGCCTTACTCGGGCAAGCTCGGCAAGTCGCAACATGAGCCGGTCTCATTTCTTAACAAAGAGCCTCCCGGTGCAGGTATTTCGGAATACATTGGATTGAGAATCGAACTCTACCTTCAAGCGAGCCCTATGCCTGACACCAGCCCGCCTGCCCGAATCGTCCTAACCACCGCAGCCACCCCTGAGGAAGCGACCCGCATCGGCCGCACACTGGTCGTAGAGCGCCTCGCTGCCTGCGCCACGCTCATCCCAGCCGTGCAGTCAATCTACCACTGGCAGGGCCAGGTCGAGGCCTCCACTGAAACCTTGCTCCTGCTCAAGACCGGACCCGACCAACTGCCTGCCCTCGAAGACCGTTTGCACGAGTTGCACAGCTATCAGACCCCCGAGTTCCTGGTTCTAAATGTGGAAGCCGGCAGCCATCCCTATCTCGAGTGGCTGCAGGCTTCCCTGCGCCGGGTCTGAGGCCCGCAGCCGGGTCCATGCCCTCTGGTATTCTGGCTTACAGCGGCTATCGATGTTCTTCCAGACTGGGTGCTTCACATCGGACAAGCCGTTCGGGGCCCCATGTTTTGGAAAACCGCTCATTTTTTACGATGCGCTGGTTAATGATCGGTCTTCTCGTCTCGCTCGGAGCGCTGCTGTTGGCAGCCGCAGGCGTGGCGCGCCACATCTTGCTGCAACGCTCACAGCGCTCCAGCCAGCCGGTTGTGAGCGCCAGCCAACCCAACGACCCGAATCTCGACCCGGCCGATGAAGCCGATCTCTAACGCTGAAGGAAATCTCGTGAGCAAAGTACTCTCAGTGCAGTTCGCTCCCATCGCCGCGGATGCATCCTTGCTGCGCAAGGCAGGCATCGTGCTCGCCGGCAGCGCTCTGGTCGCAGTCTGCGCCCACGTTGCGCTTCCTCTCTACTTCACTCCTGTGCCGCTCACCCTGCAGACGCTGGCTGTGCTGCTCCTGGGCCTGCTACTCTCGCCACGCCTCGCCGCGGCCGCGCTCGGAGCCTACCTTGTCGAAGGCGCCCTGGGGCTGCCAGTTTTTGCTCCAAGTCTTCTCGGCATCGGCGGCCTCGCGCATTTATCCGGGCCCACCGGCGGCTACCTGCTCGCTTACCCGATAGCCGCTGCCCTCACTTCGTTCCTCTGGCGCAGTGCTGGTTGGAATACACGACGCGGATTCTTTGCAGCCGCGCTCAGCGCCGCCGCGGGCAGCCTGTGTATTCTCGCCTTGGGAGCGCTTTGGCTTGCCATCTTCTCCCACGCACCGGTGCAGAACGTGTTAACCCTCGCTGTAATTCCATTCCTGCCCGGCGACGCGCTCAAGGTTGTCGCGGCGGCCGGGCTGGCCTCTGGATTTGTCCGCCTGCGCCGCCACACGTCGTAGCCGATTCAAAAAATCGCTTCACTTGTTTTTGAAAGGAATCAAACTTCCCGTGAGCAATCTGAAAGCCGGAGCAGCCAAACCCGACGCTCCGATCGATATCTCCATCGCGCATAGTCCCGACTCCGATGACGCCTTCATGTTCTATGGACTCGCCACCAACAAGGTCCGCGTCCCCGGCTATCGCTTCAATCACACGCTGTGCGACATCGAGACATTGAACATTCGCGCCCGCGACGAGGCCTTCTACGACGTCACGGCCATCAGCTTCCACGCCTACCCCTACCTTCAGCACAACTACACGCTCATGGGCTGCGGCGGCAGCGTCGGCGAGGGCTACGGACCCATGGTCGTCTCTGCCCGCCCGCACACTCCGGACGATCTCGGCCGCATCAAGATCGCCGTTCCCGGCACACTGACCACCGCTTATCTCGCTCTCAAAATCTTCAATCCCAAAATCGAAACAGTTACCGTTCCCTTCGATCGCATCATTCCAGAAATTCTCGCCGGCAACTTCGACGCCGGCCTCATCATCCACGAGGGACAGCTCACCTACTCTTCCAGCGGTCTCCACAAGGTTCTCGATCTGGGCGTCTGGTGGCGCGAAACCACCGGCCTGGTCCTGCCCCTCGGCGGCAATGCCATTCGCCGCTCGCTTGGCCCTAAATCGATGCACATCGTCACCAAGGCGGTTCACGACAGCATTCAGCACGCCCTCGACTACCGCGAACAGGCCCTCGAGTACGCTATGCAGTTTGCCCGCGATCTCGACGCGCGCCTCGCCAATCGCTTTGTGAGCATGTACGTCAACGACCGCACCCTCGACTACGGCCCCGACGGCCGAGAGGCCATCCGCAAGCTGCTCGATCTCGGCCACGAACGCGGCATCATCCCCATCGCACCTCAGGTCGACTTCGTCGACTAGCGGTGTCCGCCACACAGATGGTCGTTTATGTTTTGAAAGGGCACGACTTCAGTCGTGCCGCAAACGGCCCAAAATGAGCTGGGCTTTAGCCCCTGGGGGAAGCCTCTGCTACGCATTCAACCCATTCGCGGGCATCGGTAAATGACCCTATTTGCGACGGCCTACACTAGCCCCTCCCGCATGCCTCAATTGCGAGAATCAAAGACGGCAACCCGGTCCGCCTGAAACGGACCGGAGCCCGACAGCCAATGCTCCTCGGCGACGGTTGCCGTGCAGGGTCCAAATGTGCAAACTCGAATTTCGCGCCGCGTAGCTTCTCGGCCCAGCAGGTACAGAACGTCGCGCAGGATGGTCCCGGCAAACGGCGTGTACAGATAAAACACAGTCCCGCTCGACAAGTCCGCTGCCCGCGCGTCATTGTGGATAAAGGTCACGTTGTTCAGCTTCAACGCATGGGCGCACTGGCGGGCGCAATTGACGTAGGCCGCCTCCAGCTCAATTCCGATGCTGCGAGCGCCCGTGCAAATGGCTGTCAACAACGGAACGTGACCGAGCCCGGACCCAAGATCGACCAGCACATCGTGTTCGCAGAGTGCGATTCGGCCTATCAGATCGAAAATCTGGCGCGCAGGCGTGGGCTGATAAAACACCATCTCCGGCTCCAACTTGACCACCCCGGTTTCGGGCTCTTCCAACTGCATCACTCCGCTTATCAACTCGTCGAGATAATCGTAGCCTTCGCCATTCACGTGACCGGACGCGCTCCATACACAGCCCAATTCGCTTACCCAATGAAGCAAGGTACCAGCTCCGCCGCCTTGTTGAATCTCATCGCGTATGGTTTTGTACAGTTCCAGGTTGGCAAGCTCCAGCTTGCCGTAAAGCCCTCTTGCCCTGCGATAGATTCCGGTCCTGACCTGCTGGGCGTCGGCATCCGCTAGCTCGCCATTCAAGAGGCAGGTATCGAGGCGATCGAGCGCCTCCAGCCGCTGGCGCACACCATCGGGTTGGTCCAAAGAACGATCTTCTTCCAGTTCCGCGATCAGTCTCTCGAGCGCAATCGTCATCCGCGCGGGGCTCCATCCGTCAAGTGTGTCACATCGAAAAGAGCGAGCGGTGATCCGGAAATTGGACCACTGCAATTGTCAATCCAAAATGCAGCACCTCCGGAACCGAAATTCCCGCCAAAGGTCATTGAACCAACCGCATAATTCCACCGCCCCTCTCTAAATTATTTCTAACCACCGCCGATGCATCCACTAAGGAGCCCTTGATCGATGCTCGCCAACAATCCTCCAACCTTCCTTCTTGCTTCACCCGAGCCCGCACTGCTCACCGCCGTTGAACGGGTACTCCTCGCATCGGGCGCTCGCGTTGAGGTTGTCCTCTCCGCCGAAGCCGCGCTGGCCTTAATGACTGCGCCCCGCCCGCCCAGCCTGGCGCTGCTCGACGTAAACCTGCCTGGCGAGGAAGCCGGCATGGCGTCAGGCTTGGAGATTGGCCAGTTACTCGCCGCGGTCCGCGCCCACGTTGGCAGCAAGCATCTACCCATTGTCCTCATTACCGACACCGTGACCCATGAATGGACAAACCGGCTTGCCGAGGGCGTCATCGACGACCTGATCCCGCGCTCAATTGAGCCGCCTTTCTGGCAAGTCCGCGTTGACCAGGTGCTCCGCAACCACCACCGAACACGGGAGCTTGAAACCCTCCGCGAGGGCGCAATGCTGAACGCGCAAATGGACCGCCTGACCGGCGTCTACAATCGCGAAACCATCCTCTCCATGCTGTTTCGCGAGACCGACCGCGTCCAGCGATTGAAAAGCTCGCTCTGCATGATCCTGTTCGACATCGACGATTTTGGCCACTGGAACTCGCGCCTCGGCGCCGGCGCATGCGACGACTTGCTCTGCCAGATCGTCGACCGCACCTCGCGACTCTTGCGCACCTATGACTTGCTCGGCCGCCCCGGCTTGGATGAGTTTCTCATCGCCCTGCCCGGTTGCAGCCCCGCCAACGCAGCCATGTTGGCAGAACGGATCCGACTCGAGGTCTTCTGCTCACCCTTCCATACCGGCGGCGAGTCCATCCGCCTCTCGGCATGTTTTGGCATAGCCAATAGCCAGGGCCGTTCCCCGATGGTGGTCTTGCGCGAAGCCGAGCAAGCCCTGCAAATGGCCAAATACATGGGCCCCGAATCCACCCAATGCTTCAGCGGTTGCCCGCAATCCTCCGCCGCGCCCGTCGCCTTTCTCTTGTCAACCTCCGGCGACGAACTCCTCGCCTGGTAAAAACGGATTCCTCAAATCACGAAACGATAGGTGCCACAGAGCTTGCCCTGAGCAAAACCGAATGGGGCTCGCCCCTGAGACCTGGGAATTCTTGAACGTCCGCAACCTGAACCTGTCCCGTCGACTTGCTAACTCGCTAACTTGCGAACTCGCTGACTTGCTACATTGCTTTAACTTCTTCTTCCCTCTCGATTCCAAGAAACTCCTGAAACACATCGTTGGAAAGCAGCTGCCCCCGCGCCGTAAGCCGAACCGTCTTGCCGTCCGAGTTCAGCAGCCCATCCCCAGCCAGCCGTCTAACAGCCTTCATCGCTCGCGCCACCAACTCCCAGCCAAACGCCAATTCCAGCGCAGCCACATCGACCCCCGCATTTAGTCGCAACCCCAGAAACCATGCCTCGTCGTGCTGCCGCACCAGCGTCAGCCACGCCGTCTCCGCCGCCTCCGCTCCGTCAAGAAACGCGCCAAGATCGTCGCTCGTCGTCGATCTCAAAACGTAACCGGTGTCCATGAAGTCCGACGCATACAATGCCGACGACGCATCCAGCCCCAACCCCAGATACGGCCGCCTCTGCCAATAGCGCAAATTATGCCTTGACTGAAACCCCGGCCGGCAGAAATTTGAAATCTCATACTGCCCAAGCCCAGCCTTTCCAAGCCTCTCGATCGCAACAGAATACATCTGCGCAATCGCATCGTCCGCTGGAACCTGCTCCGCGTAGTACCGCGCCCCGCCCCCCAGCATTTCCCTTCCCAGCCGCGAATCCTCGTCCACCTCAAGCATGTACACGCTGGCATGAGGAACCCCGCAATCTACCAAACCCGCCAGCGACTCTTCCCAGGAGGCGAGCGTTTGCCCCGCCAACCCCGCAATCAGATCCACGTTCAAATTCGCGATTCCCGCTTCGCGCAGCCGCCGGATATCCTCAATCACCGTCCCACGATCATGCAGCCTACCACTCACCTGCGCCTCGCGGTCAATGAACGATTGCACGCCCAGACTCACGCGATTCACGCCAACCCCATCCAGCGCTTTCAGAGTTTCATCCGCAATCTGCCCCGGCGCGCACTCGACAGTGATCTCCGCATCGGCCTCAAAGTCGAACTCTGTCCTCATCGCCGCAAACAACCGTTCAAGCAACTCCGGCGCCAGCAAACTCGGCGTCCCTCCGCCCAGGTAAACAGTGTCCACGCGGCGCGGTAGCTCTACTCTCTGCCGCGCCGCCCACGCCCCGGCCCCCCTCAGGTCCTGAATCACCCGGTCCACATACCGCGCGTGTTCGCTGGCCGGATAGACCCCCGAAGCAAAATTGCAATACGTGCACTTCGACCGGCAAAAAGGAATCGAAATGTAAATGCCCAGCGCGTTGCCCTTCTCAACAACCATTCCAATATTCTTTCACGCAGGCGCACGTTGCTGATCGCTGATCCCTGACCCCTGACCCCTGATCCCTGATCCCTTTTATGCAAGAATTGAGATAAGGAGACCACTTTTGAAAGCCTGGCCTGTCCTGGCAATCGCCTTTATCCAATCCACCTTGTTTCTTGGTCATTGGTTCATCTATCGCACCCTGGTCGTCTTTTTCTCCGGCTGCCTCAGCCCCGCCGCGACCTTTGCACTGCGGGACATACTCTTCGGGCTTGCCTTCACATTCGTGGCGGCCGCCCTGCTGGGCTTTCGCTTCGCAAATCCCCTGGTCTCGCTCTTCTATGAAATTGCCGCCATCTGGCTGGGAATGTTCGATTTCTTTCTCCTCGCCGCCTTCCTCTGTCGCCTGGTCGATTCTGCCCAATATGCAACCGGACTGCATCAAGACCGCCCTGTTGTCGCCATCCTTTTCTTCTCGCTAGCATTGCTGGTGAGTTGCTATGGCCTCCTCAACGCCCGGTGGATTCGCATTCGCCGCGTCCCCATCCTTCTCCCCAACCTGCCCGCCGCTTGGCGCGGCCGAACCGCCCTGCTTTTCAGCGATTTCCATCTTGGTCACATCAACGGCGTCGGATTCTGCCGCCGCATCGCAGCCGTGGCCGCGCGCCTCAACCCAGACATCGTTCTGATCCCTGGTGACATGTTCGATGGCACTCATTGTGACCCTGACCGGCTTTTAGCACCCTTCAAGCAGCTCTCCCCTCCCTTCGGCATGTACTTTTCCGCCGGCAACCATGACGAGTTTGGCGGCGCAGCACAATACTCCGCTGCCATCAGCCGCGTCGGCATCCGCGTCCTGTCCAACGAAAAGGTCACCGTCGACGGCCTCCAGATCATCGGCATTCCCTACCACGACTCCACCTTCCCGATGCGCGTCAAAGCCACTCTTGAAGACTTGCGTCCAGCCGAAGGCCAGGCCCGTATCCTGCTCAATCACGCCCCCACCCGCCTGCCCATCGTCGAACAAGCCGGCGTCAGCCTCCAACTCTCCGGCCACACCCACGGAGGACAGCTCTTCCCCTTCACCTGGTTCACCCGCCGCATCTTCGGCAAGTTCACCCACGGCCTGCACCACTTCGGCGCGCTCCAGGTCTACACATCCTACGGCGCTGGAACCTGGGGTCCGCCCATGCGCGTGGGAACAAGCTCCGAAATCGTCTTGCTCACCTTTGAATAGGCAAGTTTCGGTCGATAATGAATGTGGGGCTTCAGAGCGAGGACAGCCGTGAGCACAACGACCATTACGAGTAGGGAATTCGTAAAAGACCCCAAGCGCGCGCGAAAGGCGGCTGCCAACGGGCCTGTTTTTATCAGTGAGCGCGGCCGACACGCCTTTGTATTGCTCACAATTGACGAGTATCGAAGGATCGGCGGCAGGGGCGAGAGCATACTCGACTTGCTGGCCATGCCCGAAGCCGCCGAGATCGAATTCGACCCGCCGCGTCTCGGCGACGAACCCGTTCGCCCAGCCGATTTCAGTTGATAACCCGCGCCGAAGCTGACGTCATTTCAAAGACGATCCCGCTCATATAGACTTGCGTTTCGTTTGAAAGTGAGGGTGAACGATGACCATCTCGCAAACGCGCTTTATCGGACTCATCGCAACCGCCATTTTCCTGGCCGCGATGTCGGCTGCACAGCAAACAAGCGCACCCGCTCCCAGCCCCAATCTCGACCTCCCCACTGTCCTCTACGGCGTCGCCTACTACAACGAGTACATGCCGGGCGATCAGAATGCTCGTCTCGACAAAGACGTCGCCCTCATGAAAGCCGCCGGCCTCAATGTCGTCCGCATGGGCGAGTCCACATGGAGCCTCTGGGAGCCCGAAGACGGCCAGTTCGACTACGCATGGATGGACCGCGTCGTCGATGCCATGGGCAAAGCCGGCATCAAGGTCATCCTCGGCACGCCCACATATTCCATCCCCGCATGGATGGCCCACCAGCACCCCGAGATTCTAGCCAAACGCATTCCCCCCGGCATGTTCGGCGGCCAGCCAATCGCAAGCGCCTACGGCATCCGCCAGAACATGGACACCGACTCCCCTGCCTACAGGTTTTACGCCGAGCGCCTCATCCGCCACATCGTCGCCCACTACAAAGGCAACCCAACCGTCATCGGCTGGCAGCTTGACAACGAAACCGGCAGCTACGACGCCGCCAATCCAGACGTCTTCATCGGCTTTCAGCATTTCCTTGAAAAGAAGTTCGGCACCCCCGAAGCCTTGAGCAAGGCCTGGTTCCTCAACTACTGGGGAGAGAACCTGCACACCTGGGAAGACCTGCCCACTCGCGACGGCACCATCTCCACCGGCTACAAGCTCGAGTGGACCCGCTGGAGCCAGATGCGCGTCACCGATTTCCTCCATTGGCAAGCTGAATTAGTGCGCGAATGCGCCGGACGCAATCAGTTCGTAACCACCGACTACGGCGGCATGATGAAGCGCGACGTCAACGAAGAGGCCGTCGCCCAATCCCTCGACATTGTGGCCGACAACATCTACCACGGCACGCAAGACCATTACGACGGCTCATTTCAGGCCTTGCAAAGCGACTTCTCCCGCTCGCTCAAGCACGCAAATTTCCTGGTCACCGAGACCAACGCCCAGACCATTGGCTGGACCTCCGGCAGCCAGTTCCCGCCCTACGACGGACAGCTTCGCCAGGACGTTTACACCTACCTCGCAAACGGCGCGAACATGGTCGAGTACTGGCACTGGGCCTCAATCGCCGCCAACCAGGAGACTTACTGGAAGGGCGTCCTCTCCCACGATCTCGAGCCCAATCGCGCTTACGCCGAGGTCAGCCGCACCGCGCACGAGCTTGAAAGAGTCGGCCCTCACCTCGTCGGTCTCAACGTCCGCAACGATGTCGCCATTCTCTGGAGCCGCGACTCCGCAAACGCCATCGGCTTCATGCCCTACGGTGGTGGCGTACCGGCCAACAGTTGGACCGGCGAGCCAGACGGCTACGCCTCCGTCGTACAGCAACTTCACCATTCCCTCTACGACCTCAACATCGGCGCAGACTTCGTCTTCCCCGAGACGCAGGACTTCTCCGCCTTCAAGCTCCTCATCGTTCCCGCCCTCTACATCTCAGACGACGCTCTGCTCCAGCGCATTGCCGATTATGTAAAGAACGGCGGCCATGTCGTTATGACATTCAAGAGCGGGTTCGCCAATGAGAACTCCGCCGTTCGCTGGGTCCGCGCTCCCGGCCCCCTCCGCGAAGCCGCCGGCTTCAGCTACCAGGAGTTCTCCAACCTCGAACACCCTCTGGCCCTGAAAGGCGACCCCTTCCACGTCGACGCTGATAACAAGGTCAGCTACTGGGCCGAGTTCCTCATCCCCGAACACGCCAAAGCCCTCGCCTGGTACGACCACCCCTTCTTCGGAAAGTGGCCTGCCATTACCGAGAATGATTTCGGCCGCGGGACCCTGCTCTATGAAGGAACCTATCTCTCCGACAAACTGCAAACCGCCATTCTGCGAGGCGCGCTTGAGAAACTCGGCCTCACTGGCTCAGACCAGCAACTCCCTAGCGCAGTCCACGTCCAACACGGCGTCAACCGCCTGGGCAAACGCCTCCACTACTACTTCAACTATTCAGGTGCGGAAATCAAAGCGACCTACAACTACGCCGCCGGAACCAACCTGCTCGACGGAACGTCCATCGCCAACGGGTCTCAATTGACACTGGCGCCATGGGACCTCGCTATCATTGAGGAGTAGCCTGAAAGTGAATTCGCAGGTGCCCCATCCATTTCGCGCTCTTTGCGAAATGGGTGGGAGACCAGAAACCCGCAGTTGACCCTTTTCGCAACGTGAGATCCTGGAGAACCCCGAATTGAACGCCGACCTGCCCGCAATTCCCACCGTTCTCCGCACCCGTCTCCACGGCGTCGATCTGCTCCTGAATGCTCGCCTGAACAAGGGCACTGCCTTCACCGAGGAGGAACGCGACGCGTTCGCTCTCCATGGTCTGCTGCCGCCGCACATAGGAACCCTCGAAGATCAACGTGAACGCCGCAAGCTGGCCCTCGATCATCGCGACACCGAATTCGGCAAATACAACCAGATGCGCGACCTCCAGGACACAAACGAAACCCTCTTCTACTCGCTCATCACCCAGCACATTGAGGAGCTTCTGCCCATTGTCTACACCCCTGCGGTAGGCGAGGGCTGCCAGCGCTTCTCTGAGATCTGGCGAAAGCCGCGCGGCCTCTTCATCAGCTTTCCCGACAAAGCCCGCATCCAGCAGATTCTCTCTGACCCGCGCTATGACGAAATTCGCTGTATCGTGGTCAGCGACGGCGAACGCATTCTCGGCCTCGGAGATCAGGGCGCGGGCGGCATGGGAATTCCCATCGGCAAGATGGCGCTCTACACCGCCCTGGCAGGCATCCCGCCCGAACATTGCCTCCCCGTGTTGCTCGACGTGGGCACCGACAATCAAGCCCTGCTTGCCGATCCCATCTACATCGGCTGGCAGCACGAGCGCGTTCGCGGCCAGCAATACGACGACTTTGTCGAAGCCTTCGTCTCAGCGGTCGAGCGCCGCTGGCCCCACATTTTGCTGCAATGGGAAGACTTCGCCGGCAACAACGCCGCCCGTCTCCTGGAGCGTTATCGCAACCGGCTCTGCACCTTCAACGACGACATTCAAGGCACCGCCGCCGTCACCACCGCAACCCTGCTCGCGGCCGTCAACGCCACTGGCGTTCCGCTCAAAGACCAGACCATCGCACTCTTCGGCTCCGGCTCGGCGGGCATTGGCATCGCGGACCTCATCGTATCTGAAATGCAACAGGAAGGCCTCAGCCAGACCGAAGCAAGCCAGCGCATCTACGCCTTCAATCGCCACGGCCTCCTCGTCGAAGGCGGCAAAGACATGCGTCCCAGCCAACTGTCCCTGGCGCGTAACCGAGCGGACGTTGAGGGCTGGAAGCTCTCCGGCGGCCAAAACATCCAGCATATTTCCCTGCTCGACGTAGTTCGCAATGCCAAAATTACGGCGCTTCTCGGCACTTCAACTCAACCCGGCGCGTTCTCCGAAGACGTCATTCGTGAGATGGCCGGCCACACCCTGCGCCCCATCGTCTTCCCGCTCTCAAACCCCACTTCATGCGCCGAAGCCTTGCCGGCCGACCTGCTTCACTGGACCGATGGCCGCGCCATCGTCGGCACCGGAAGCCCGTTTGCCCCCGTCGAGATCGACCGCAAGCTCATCCCCATCGTTCAAACAAATAACTCCTATATCTTCCCCGGCCTCGCCCTCGGCATATTGGTCTCCCGCGCCACTCGCGTCTCTGACGCCATGATCATGGCCGCCGCCAAGGCGCTCGCGTCTCTCTCACCGGCCCGGCATGACAAGGATGCCCGCCTGCTCCCGCCCATCGCCGACTCGCGGAGTGTGAGCCTGGTAGTAGCCGAAGCCGTCGCCATGCAGGCCGTCACCGACGGAATTGCCGCCATCGAAGACCCCTCGACCCTGAATGCCCAACTCCGCGCCTACGTCTGGGAGCCCGTCTACCTGCCGTACGAACGTGTCCATTAGATCACCGCCGCACAAAACTTGAATCCGCCCGCCCGCAGAAATCTCCTTGACAATCCGTGTGCCTCGCGCTAAAAATCAACCCTCGGCGACACCCCAATCGCAATCCGAATCCCCGGAGGAAAACACCCGTGATGAGATTGAGTGGACTACTGTTCCTGGCGCTACTTGCCGCTTGTGTAGGCTGCGGTCCCAAGCCCGTTGCGAATACATCCGCGCAAGATCAAGCCGACATCAAAACGCTCGAAGATCGTTTCGTGACTGCCTTCAATGCCAAAGACGTCAACGCCATCGGGGCGTTGTACTCGCAGGACCCGAACCTGGTCGTCTTCGACGCAACGCCGCCGCGCCAATACACCGGCTGGCCGGCTTACAAGAAGGACTGGGATAATTTCTTTGCCATGCTCCCAGGTCCGATCGACTTCAAGTTGACCGATCTGGACGTTACCGTCGGAGGAGATGTCGCCTATAGCCACAGCATCCAGCACGTTATCGCGACCGACAAGACCGGCAAGAAGACGGAATTCACCGTTCGCGTCACCGACGGATACAAGAAGGTCAACGGCCAGTGGCTCATCAGCCACGAGCACGTGTCCTTCCCCGTAGACCTGGACTCGATGAAACCCGATCTCGACTCAAAATAAGCCAACGTTCGATTTGGGTTTCCCAGAGCTTGCCCCGAGCGAAGCCGAATGGGTCTCGCCCGTGAGATCTGGGAAGCCAACATCGGAACCAATGCCCGAATTACTCCCATCTTCATTCAATCCAGAAATTTTTTCGCTCCGTGATCCAAGTCACAGCCTTTTCAACCCGCGCCGGAACTATACTGGTCCGTCCATCCAGCCCCTGAGGCGGATGGTTCTAGAAAGGGGTTCAGATGAAGACAACGGCCTGCTTCGATTCCCGGAGAAGTTTCCTCAAGACCTCATTGATCGGCAGCGCCGCGGCGGCGGCAGCGGCCTGGCGTCTCCCGTTGGCAATGGCCGCCGATTCACCCTCGCCGGCTCCCGGCCCCTTCACCAGCCGCGTCTCGCTCGCCACCGGCGACGACCGCGCCAATATTGCCTTCAAATCGCTCCAGCCGTTCAAGAAGCAGATCGCCGCTGCCATTGGCAACAAGCGGGTCATCCTCAAACCCAACAATGTCATCATCAACAAGCCGCTTTGCGCCACGCACGCCGACAATCTCGAGGGCATTATCGAATTCCTGCACTCCATCGGCAAGAAGAACATCGTCATCGCCGAGTCGCCGGCGAACGGCTCAGCCTTCGATGGCTTCTCCAACTACGACTACAACAAGTTTGAGGCCAAGTACGCAGTCAAGCTGGTGAGTCTGGACAAAGAGGATTTCGAGATCGTCCAGTGCGTCGACGAGAAAGACATGCAGCCGCACCCCGTCCGTATGTCCAAAATGATGATCGACCACGCCAACAACTTCATCATCTCCGCCGCCAAGCTGAAGACGCACGACCTCGTCGGCATCACGCTCTCCTTGAAAAATGTCGTTGTCGGTTCCGCCCTCAAAGATCCCGTGCCCACCGGCGGAAAGAACGACAAGCGCCTCACCCACGGCGGAGGTACGCACGGCATCAACTACAACCTCTTTGCCCTCTCTGCCAAGCTGCACCCGGATCTCGCGGTCATCGACGGGTTCCAGGGCATGGAAGGCACCGGCCCGGTAAATGGCACACCCATCGACCAGAAAGTCTGCCTCGCCAGCATGGATTGGCTCGCCGCCGACCGTGTAGGGGCGGAGCTGATGGGCGTCGACTTCAACAAGATCGGCTACCTGTCGTTTTGCGCCAAAGCCGGCGACCGGGGCGAGGCAGACCTGACCAAGATTGAGATTCTCGGCCCCGCAATCAAGGACGTTGCCAAGACCTATCAACTGCCGCGCCAATGGGAGCAGATCACAAGCTGGCAGAAGCCGCTGGTGACCGCCTGACGGCCCTTGCCGCTCCCGAAACCATCGGCCACAGCTATTGTGCTGCAAACGACGAGCGGATTCTCATGAATCCGCTCGCTGTCTTTCGCTACTTCTTGGTGTCGCCGCCAACCTGAATCACCACATACTTCGCCGGGCCCTCCCCCGCATTCCTTATGAAGTGATTCGTCCCCAACGCCACGTAAATAATCCCGCCCGGCCCGACCTGTTCCGCCTTGCCGTCATGATTGAACTCCAGCGTCCCCTCCTGCACCACGATGAACTCGGAGTGTTGAATAACATGAAGCGAAGGCGGCTTCGCTCCCGCCGGCTGCATCGTCTCATGCGACCCCACTGCCTCGCCCGTCTGTAGCGTTCCGGTAAAGACGATGCGCCCTTCAGCTCCATTCGGAGCCGTTCGGACAGGCATATCCTCATAGAGAAAAACCCGCGAACTCGCCAGCGGATTGGCTCCACTCGTCTGTGCTTGCGCCATCGCGCAAACCAGCGGCAGCACTGCTACAAGCAAAATCGCAATCTTCATTTTCGCCTCCTGTTGTCAACCTGAAACCACATCCTCGCGGCTCTTCTTTCGCGATCTTCAATTTGCGCGAACTAGAGCGTATTTCAAAAAAAACCGCTTTGTGTCAGGGCACGACTTCAATAGCCTGCCCTGAGCGAAGTCGAAGGGTGCCGAAAAAGCCCGAAATAACACGGGGTTTTAACCCCTGAGGGACTGCAATCGAGATAAGGCGGCCGTCCTTGAAAATAAGCTCGCGCAATCCCCAACGATCAGCCTCTGCGCAGCGTCATTAGTGTAATCTCCGGCGGACAATTCAGCCTGAACGGCACTCCCACCGTGCCGATGCCGCGATTCACATAGAGTTGCATCTCTCCAAGCCTGAACCGTCCTTCGACATACTTTTCGCCAAGTGTGGGCAGGCTTAGCGCACCAACCAGCGGCAGGCGAACTTGGCCTCCATGCGTGTGGCCGCTCACCATCAGATCGACAGCTTGACCCGCCGGATGCTCGAGCAGATCGTCGGCGTAGTCCGGCGCATGACACATCAGGATCACTGGTTCGTTCGGCACCTTGCGTATGGATGGAGGGATTGCCTTCTCCGGGTCCGGATGGCCTTCTACGGGATCGTCAAGCCCCGCCAGCCACATCCTGCTGCCGCCGCGCTCAATCGGGCGATTTGCGTTGGTAAGCATGGTGATGCCGTTCGTTGTCAGAGCCTTGCTGATCCATCTTCGTCCCACACGAACATCGTGGTTGCCCAGGATCCCGTACAACTCCCTGCAAGTGACCTCGCGAAGAATGTTTGCGCATTGCCACGCCGCTCCGAAAGCAAACTCCCTCCCCAGTGGACCGTCGCTCACAAAGTCACCGGTAAGAAGAACCAGGTCTGGCTGCAGGCGGTTGATCTCTTCAATAGCACGGCGCAGGAAGAAAGGCTCCGTGTACTCATCCAGATGGATGTCGCTGAGTTGTGCAATGCGCAGGCCGTCAAACGCAGCAGGCAAGCTGCGCAGATGGATGTCGATCCGGCTGACCTCAATCCAGTGACGCGCAACTTCGCCTGAATAGAGGGCCAGCCCGGCAGCGCCGAGCAAGCCTCCCTTCAGAAGCCGCCGTCGGCTCATTTTATTCCGCAAAAGCGATGAAGAACCTGCCATGCTTAATCGTATCCGGCTCCTTCGACCGGCGCTTCCGTCAAACAACTTCGCTTTCATTCCCCATCGGGCGGCACTTGCTCCAGCAGCCGCTTCCATGTCCTCTGGTTCTTCCGGAACCCCTTCTTCAAATCCTCAAGAATCCGCTCGAAGTCCGCATTCGTCCGCAGATTGTTCCACGCCGGATTCTTCTGGAACCACGGATAATTCTCATTCCCCAGATAAATCGCCCGCCGCAGCCAGTGCAGCGCCTCGCTCGAGTCGCCCTCTACCGCAAAGTACGTAGCCAGCCGGTAAGCCATCTCGCTGTCGGCTTCGGCGGCAGCCAGCGTATCGTCCTTCAGCAGCGCCGCGGCCCGCTCCCGCTGGCCCGCCTGCACATAGCACAGCGCCAGCGTCGGCACCGCGATGCGCAACGAATCGTCGTCGCGAACCACTCCCTCCAGAATCTCGATCGCCGCGCTCAAGTTGCCTTGCCGCATCTGCTGATACCCCGCCGAAGTCCGCAGCAGCGGATGCCGCGGCTCCAGCGCCAGCCCCTTTTCCAGCTCATCTCCAGCCAGCTCGATCTGATTCTGATAGTGATAAACGCGCGCCCGGTGGTTGTAGAGAATCGGCGCATTCGCCGGATTCAGCTTCAGCGCGCGGCTGAACTCCAGCCAGCGCCTCGTCGTACATCCCATCGCCGCGCAGCGCCAGCCCGGCCACCATGTGCACGTTCCAGTCGTTGCGCCGCTCCGGCCAGCAGGTTCGCGATTCCATGCCGCGCCGACTCTTTCTCGCCGCGCGAGAGCAACATGTAAATGCGATATAGATTGGCCTCGGTCGAAGCCGGGTCCAGCTTGAGCGCCTCGTCGAAAGCCCGCCGCGCATGCATCACGTGAATCTGCCCGCCGAATCCGTGACGCACATATTGCAGCTCCGCAATGCCCAGCCCGCACCACCCCGCGGCAAACTCCGGATCGGTCTCCGTCACACTGAATAAAAAGCGAATGCGCCCGGTCCAGATCGCCGCGCGAACCCGTCCGCACCATGAACGAACTCAGCAGCGCCCGCGCCTGCAGATAATCCTCGCTCACCGGCCCCGGCAACGATCCGTCTCGGGCCGCGTCTCGTGTCCCTGCTCGCCGGGCATCCATCTGATCCCCGGCCCCCAGCCCGTGCAGCGATGCAAAAACTTCGTTCGAAATCTCCGTCTGCACCGCAATCAGATCCAGCGAAGCCACGCGAATCGCGCCGCCCGACCGCACGCTCTGCGAAGCCACGTCGAGCAGTTGCCAGTTCAGATCGAACCCTTCATCCGAACGCAGAAAACTCCCCGCCAGCACAAACGAAACCAGCAGCTTCTGCCCGACCGACAACGGATCCATCTGCGCAATCGGCAGCGGCATCAGCGTACTCGATGGCCGCACAACCAGCGCCGGAATCCGCGCCAGCCGCGCCGCAATCGCATCGGCCAGCGCAAACCCATAAAGCGGTGCCACCTCGCCGGCGCCCAGATTGGTGAAGGGCAGAACGACCAGCGACGTTCTGTTGCGCCCGGTCCACGGCCGACTCGCGAAACCGCTCCGCCAGCATCGACAGAAACCCCGTATTCCGCTTCTCCGCCTCTGCGCCCTGTCGTTGGCAGGTTCGCCGCCGCATCGCCGGGAATAATCCCAGTCTCGATCTGCAGCGCCTTCATGATCGTCTTCAGCGCCTCGCGCACCTCGCCAGCCGACGCATAGCGCGCTCCAGGAATCTTCTCCAGGCAAGCCGCAATCACGCTCTTCAGCTCAACCGAAATGCCCGGCACAATATCGCTCAGGTCCACCGGCTCCTGAAACTGAATCGCGCGAATGGCCTGAAATCCTCAGCATCCGGCCGCGCAAACGGATGCCTGCCGCTCGCCAGCTCGTACAGAATCACGCCCAGCGCCCATACGTCCGACTGCACGCTCGACTGCCCGGTAACAAACTGCTCCGGCGCCATGTAGCGGATCGTCCCGCCCCGCGCCGTGTAGGTGGCCGCCATCGACGCATCCTTGGCCAGCCCCGGCTTCGACGGGTCGAAGTTCGCATCCTCGGGCCGCAGCCGCCGCGCCAGGCCGAAGTCCAGAATCTTCACCAACCCGCCATCGGTCAGCATCACGTTTTGCGGCTTCAGATCGCGATGAAAGATGCCCAGCGTATGCGCCGCCTGCAAGCCGTCCGCAATCTGGATGCCCACCGAAAGCACCAGTTGCAAGCTGGCCGGCCCGCGCTCAATCAGCTTGTCCAGCGACTGGCCCGGCACGTACTGCATCACGATGAAGCCTTCGTCGCCGTTCTCGCCCACCTCATAAATTCCGCAGACATTCGGATGTTCGATCGCCGAGGCCAGCCGTGCCTCGCGCAGCACCGTCGAGCGCAATTGTTCAGCCGACAGCAGCCCCGTGCGCAGAATCTTCAGCACCACCGGACGCTGCAACAGCGTGTCGTTGGCCAGGTAGACTACGCCGCTGCCGCCAGCGCCAAGCTTGCGCTGAATCTCGTAATGCTCGATCGTGCGTCGCTTCATCTACCCTCAAGTGTACCGGCCCCACCATGAAGAACGTCTCAGTTTCCGGGCACACGCGGATAGCCTTTCATGATTCAGCACCCTGACAATCAGTCAGCAACTGTTGCTAACCGAATCTGTTAACTTCGTATTGACCATGAGCGGCTTGCTTAGAGTGGCAGCGACAAAGAGTCGGCGCATCGTGAGCGCCTTTGCGGGATGCATCCTCGCCCTCGCCGCTGCGCCCTTGCTTCCGCAGCAAGCCGCCCCGCCTCCGCAGACCCAGCAACAACCCGGCACAGGCGAGCAAGTTCACACCGGTGTCAGCAGCGGTTTCGACGCCGATGCCCGCTTGCAGAATCTATTGACCGACCATCAGTTCCTGCGCATCGAATCCCAGCTCGATCAACTGCCGCCCGACCAAGCCCAGTTCTATCGCGGCATTCTCGCCAATCGAAACAACGACCTCAAGACATCCATCCAGTTGCTCGAGCCGCTAATCGATCAAGTCGCCGCCAGTGGCAACACCGCTCGTGAAAAGCTGCTTCGCAAAACCCTCGCGGAGGACTACCTCCGCGCCGGCGATCTGGCAAAAGCCGCCAAAGCCTATCAGACGCTCGAATCCCGTCTCCAGGACCACCTGAGCCCTGACGAGCAGGACGAGATCGAGCTCCCGCTCAAACTTCTTCCCCTCGCTGCATCGAATCCGCCCATGACCGTCGAGCCTTATAACCCGTTTCTGCTCCAGGTTACTAAGAATCCGCTCGGCCTCACCGATCTTCCCGTCTTCGTCGATGCCCGTCCGCACACTTTCATGCTCGACCCCACGGCGCCCTTCAACCTCATCGCCCGGTCACTTGCGAAGGAAGCCGGCCTCAAAGTCTCTGATCGGTTCGCCACCATCCACGCCCTCACCGGCCGCCCAATGCAGGTCCACGTCACCGTCATTCCCCGTTTCACCATCGGCGGCCGAATCACTTTTCGCAACATGACTGCCTTCGTCTTTGAAGATGCCGACTACACCTTCCCGAAGTCGCACTATCAGGTTGAAGGGGTTCTGGCCTATCCGGCGCTCTCAGCACTCGGCAGCCTTACCATTACCGCCGACGACACCATTGAGGTGCGTCCCTTCAAATCGCAGGACAAGAATGCAAAGGACGATCCGCCCATGCCCGGAGCGCGCTTCTTCCTCGATGGTGATCGGATGATTGTGGCCCTTGGCAATGCAGGCGAAGAGCGAATGTATGTGGTTGATGCCAGCAGCCAGCAGACGTATCTCACGTCTCGCTATTACGACGAGCACTCAGCCGATTTTACCGGCCAGAAGATGCAACTGTTCACCCTGCCCGGCCACGAATCCAACCAGCCGCAACCGGCCTTCGTCGCCGAAACCATCCCGCTCGCCGTCGGCCCCACTGCCGTCGACGTGCACTACATCCAGGTGCTCACCCAGCCGCTCGGCAGTGCCGCCCTAGACGATGTCTATGGAGTATTAGGCCTCGATGTCCTGGACCAGTTGCGCGCATACACCTTCGACTACCGCACCATGCGCTTCAGCGTAAAACCTGAATAGCAGGTTAACTCAGAACCTCACTGGCGACTCAAGCCCACCCTGAAGGATTTTCGCCGCACCAACGCAACGCCGCAAACTGGCTAACTCGCCAACCCGCGCCAGCGCTGCTAACTTGCCGCATTTGTTAATGTCCCCTTCTTGCTTCGCCTGTTTCCGGCGGCAAACTCGCCAACCGCTTCTGTCCGCGTTTTCCGAACAGATACATAGTCAGCCCAAAAGCCAATAGCACCAATCCCCACCACATATTCACGTTGATCCCCAGGCTCGGCGCGTAGAGTTTCTCGTTGCCGTTGGTCGCCAACCCAAACGCCGAGAGGATCGCTCCCAGCAGCGAAAACATCATTCCCAGCGGAATCCGCAAATCGAGACTCATCGTTAACCCCTGTTCTCAGTAAAAGAAAATGTTCAACGCCACCGCACCCAGCAGAACAGCCACGGCCAGCGCCTCGGGCCGATGCCACCACAACTCATTCGCCGGTCGCGCCGGCTTTGGCGTCAGCGAATGCACCAGCCCTACCAACTCCGACTCCGGACGCGCCTTGGTGCAGTAACTCACCACCACCGTCACAACCAAGTTAGCGCTGAACGCAAAAATTGCAGTCCAGAAATTCTGCGCCATATCGCTGGGATAGTGATGCAGCACCGCAATCCATCCGCCATGAATCCCCGGATGCGCCATCGATCGGCAGCGTCAGCCCATGATGCATCATGGCCGTCGCCGTGCCCGCAATCAGCCCCGTAAACGCCGCATGCCCGGTCGCCCGCTTCCAGAACATGCCCAGCAGGAACGTCGCAAACAACGGCGCATTCACAAAGCTGAACACCAGTTGCAGCGTATCCATGATGTTATTGAAGTTGATGGCCGCATATGCCGTCGCAATCGACAGCAGAATCCCGCCCACCGTCGCCCATCGGCCCACAGCCATGTAATGCCTGTCGCTGCCGCCCTTGTGAATGTAACTCTGGTATAAGTCGTAAGTAAACACCGTATTGAACGCAGTAACATTGCCTGCCATGCCGCTCATAAAGCTGGCCAGCAGCGCTGTAAGCCCCAGCCCCAGAATCCCGGTCGGGAAAAAGTGCAGCAGCATGTTCGGCGTGGCCATGTCGTAGTCCAGCAGCGGCTCGCCGCTGGCTGTCGAGCATCGCCTTGCCCGTCACCGGGTTGATCTTGGCCGGAACCAGCCCGCGGCCTTCTGAGACCTGCGGCGGCACCACCGTTGTCTCGTGAATGATCGCGCCGTTCACCGTTGCGCACCACAGTTGTTGTGTGCGGCGTCGGCAGTCCGATCGCCAGCAATCCCGGCAGAATCACCAGGAATGGAAACAACATCTTCGGCACCGCCGCAATCAGCGGCACCCTCCGCGCCGACTCCATGTTCTTTGAAGCCATCGCCGTCTGGATCACCAGAAAATCCGTGCACCAGTAGCCCGACCCGAGCACAAATCCCAGCCCCATTCCGATGCCGATAATCTCAATGCCCATTGGGTTGGTACTGGCGTGCGCCACGCCCTTCCACTCGTGCATGTATTGCATTGGAACCGCGGCCTTCAGTCCGCTCCACCCGCCGATGTTCCGCAGCCCGATCAGCACCAGCGGCAGGAATCCCGCGATAATCAGGAAGAACTGCAGCACCTCGTTGTAGATCGCGCTGGTAAGTCCGCCCAGAAAGATGTACAGCCAGCACAATCAGCGCAGAGAGGCAAATCGAGAAGGTGAAAATTCCTTCCGGCGCCCAGCCCAGCGCTCTGAACAGCCCGTCGAATACATGCAGCGCCTGGATCAGCCGCGCCATCGCGTACATCGAAATCCCGGAGCTGAACACCGTCATCACCGCAAACGAGCAGGCGTTCAGTGCGCGCGTCTTCTCGTCGAAGCGCATGCGCAGAAACTCCGGCACCGATCGCGCCTTCGAGCCGTAATAAAACGGCATCATGAAGATGCCCACAAAAATCATCGCCGGAATCGCGCCGATGCCGTAAAAGTGAGCCGTCTCCAGGCCGTACTTGGCCCCGGAAGCGCCCATCCCGATCACCTCCTGCGCACCAAGGTTGGCGCTGATAAACGCCAGCCCGCATATCCACGCCGGCAGCGCCCGTCCCGCCTGGAAAAAGTCCTTGCTCGTCTTCATGTAGCGCTTCAGCGCAAAGCCGATGCCCAGCACAAACACGAAGTACAGCAGCATGATCAGCCAATCGACTGCGGTCAGGTTCAACACGAAAGGCTCCTTATGTTAAGAAACGGCTTCAACGCTCTGCGATTGCGAATGGAATCAACCAAACCACTCTAACGCAGCAGGGCGGAGCCAAGTCCAGCAAAATTTGAAAAGGTTTTCAGCCGTGCCGGTTTTGGCCCTGATCTCCGATCTCTGACCCCTGATCCCTGGCGTTGCCGTTTACACTGGAAGTGCATGATTCCCACCCTGGCCTGGACCCCCGAAGGCGTCCGTTTCATCGATCAGACCAAGCTCCCTCTCGAGGAGAGCTTTGTACTCGCCTCCACCTATGAACAAGTGGCCGATGTCATCGTCACCATGGTCGTCCGCGGCGCGCCGGCCATCGGCGTCTCAGCCGCCTACGGCATCGCCCTTGGCGCAATCCACTCGACCGCCCTCACACCGCATCTGTTCGCAGATCGAGTTCGAGCGCATCTGCGACCGGCTGGCCGCAACCCGCCCCACGGCTGTGAATTTGTTTTGGGCCATCGACCGCATGAAGCGCCTCTTTGCCCAACTGCTCGCCGAAGGCGCAACCCTCGCCAAGGTCCAGGAAAGAATCCTCGCTGAAGCCCACGCCATGTATGAGGAAGACATCGCCGCCTGCCGTACCTTGGGCGCTTTCGGCGGCGCTCTGCTCCCCGACCAGGCAGGCGTATTGACCCACTGCAACGCCGGCGCGCTCGCCACCTGCGGCTACGGAACCGCGCTAGGCGTCATCCGCTCCGCCGTCGAGCACGGCAAGCGCATCCATGTCTACGCCGACGAAACAAGGCCTTTCCTCCAAGGCGCGCGCCTTACCGCTTGGGAACTGATGGCCGACAACATCCCCACCACCGTGATCTGCGACAACATGGCCGCCAGCCTCATGCGCGCCGGCCGAATTCAGGCCGTAGTCGTCGGCGCCGACCGTATCGCCGCCAACGGAGACACTGCCAACAAGATCGGCACCTACAACGTGGCGATTCTGGCAAAAGAGCACGGCATCCCGTTCTACGTCGCCGCCCCCTGGTCCACCATCGACCTGGCCACGGCCACAGGAGACTCGATCCCCATCGAGGAGCGGCCCGCTGTCGAAGTCACACACCACGGCGGCAAACAGCTCACCCCCAACGGTATCGGCATTTGCAACCCCGCATTCGACGTAACTCCGGCAAAGTATGTGACCGCCATCGTCACTGAACGGGGCGTCCTCCGTGCTCCCTACACCGAATCGCTCAAACAGATGGAGCTGGCAGCAAGCTGAGCCCAACCGAACTACAGTAAGAGGGTGTCGCCCCGCCCATACATCCTCCGGCTTTTCCAGTTCCGCGGCAAGTCGCTGCTTCGCGGTATCCTTTTATCTCTCGGCGCCTTTGCAGCCAGTCTGCTCCTCGAGGGCTTTCCCCACACAGACTCCCTTCATGCCTCGCCATGGCAGATTCTCGTCGTACCCGCGGCCTTCTGGGGCATGATCGAAACCGCCCGCTGCCTCGGCCGCAAATGGAGCCTATACCACGCAGGCGTGCTCATCCTGCTCTACTCGGAATTGATGATTCTGGCCCTCGCGCTCTTCTTCTCGCTTTACCCCTTGTAGCTCGCGGCGCACTCGGCCGCAGGCTATCCCAAGTCAGCGCCGCCAGTGTAGGATGGTGCGAAACCCGCGATTCCACTCCCCGCGATCGAGCACGGGTTATCTCCCGGGGGATCATTGGAGAACGACATGCTGAAAGGCTTTCGAGATTTTATTCTGCGTGGAAATGTAGTCGATCTGGCTGTCGCCGTCATTCTCGGCGCGGCCTTCAATGCCATTGTCACATCCTTCACCAAGGATGTGCTCGGCCAGTTGATTGCCGCCGTCGTTGGCAAACCTGACTTCAGCGGCGTTGTGCTGACCTTCCTGGGCACCGACATCCGGATCGGCAACTTCCTCACCGCCACCGTGCAGTTTCTGATCGTGGCCTTCGTCGTCTATTTCGGCGTGGTCCTGCCCTTGAACCACCTCATGGCCCGCTTGCAGAAACCAGCTCCGGAAGCGCCATCGACCAACAAGACATGCCCAGAGTGCCTGAGCGAGATTCCCCTGGCCGCCAAGCGCTGCGCCCACTGCGCCCAGCCAGTAGCCTAGCTCTCGCCCTCTTGCCAGCTTACTCGGCATGAACCGAGCGCCCCATCCATTCCGTGTGACCGGGGTCCCCACAGACGAGTCGTTGTCTGTGGGGTGGTTGGCGGAATGGGTGGGACGTCAACAAGCAACTCGTGACTGGGTCCCCCAGCCGCAGCCCGCTATACTTCCCCAATGATTCCCATCGGTTCCCACCCGGTGTGGCACCCGGTCTTCGAGACCCTGTCCTATGCCGCCGGATATGCGGTCTTTCGCCATCTTCGCGCCCGCCAGGGAGACGTTGTGGACGAACCTCAGCGTTGGACCGTACTGGCAGCCGCAGCTGTCGGCGCATTGCTCGGGAGCCGATTTCTGGGCCTCGGCGAGCAGTGGCCAACGGTCGAGGCAGCCTGGCGCTCCGGACACGTTTTGGTGTTGCTCTTGTCGCCCGGCGGAAAGACAATTGTCGGCGGCCTGCTGGGCGGCTGGCTCGGTGTAGAAATCGCGAAACGCTTCATCGGAATTCGTCGCCGTACAGGTGACCTGTTCGCGTTGCCCTTATGCGTCGGAATCGCCGTGGGCCGTGTTGGCTGCCTTCTGGCCGGCCTCGCCGACGACACTTATGGAACGCCAACCACCCTCCCCTGGGCCGTCGATCTTGGCGACGGCATCGGCCGCCATCCGGTCCAGGTTTACGAGATTCTTTTCCTGATTTTGCTTGGGCTATTGGTGAGTACCCGCGCTAAGCTCCCTGAAGGCACGCGCTTTCGCATTTTTCTTGGGAGCTATCTTGCCTGGCGGTTCGCAATTGATTTTCTCAAGCCTCAACCGTTGATCCATGGCCTGAATCTGATTCAATGGAGTTGCCTGGCCGGAATCGCCTTTCTCATCCTCGACGAACTCCCTGCATCGAAGGGAAAACATGAGCATGCCAAAGTCTGAGAAGTCTGTTTTTGCAAAGGTCACCATCTTCATGGCGGTAGCCTTTGTTGTTGGTGTGGGGCTCTGCGGGCTGGACTACATACTTGCCTCCAACGGCATCGGCAAGAGTACTGAAGAATTCGGCGTCGGTCCGCTCGACGGCCTGTCGCTTGCCGTCATGATCCTCTCCGCAATTGGTTTGGCGATTACGCTCGTTCTTTGGCTCGTTGTCACGGTCGCAAGGAGCTTCAGCCACAACGAATCGGAGCCGCAGAAGCTCTTCGACAAGACTGACGAAACGAAACACGACGACAAGCAGTAGACTTTTGCAGAAAGAAAGGAACATCATGACCGAGTCGAAGCGTTCCCGCATCACCTTTGCCAAGGTCGTCGTGGTGATGGCGATCGTTTTCGTCCTTTCGCTTGGTTTATGCGGGTTGTCCGTTGCCCTTTCCTCAGCCAGCGCAGGCCAGGGGACCGTCTACATTGTCATGCTGTTCGCCGGCGCCGCGGGCATGCTGATTGCCGGGGTGAGCCTTCTTGTAACGCTGTTTGCGTGGGCGATCGTGGCGATTGCGAGAAGCTCCGGCCGCAAGGCCGCGGAACCGCCTCGTCCCCCCGACGACAGCAATCATCCAGGCACGTAGAATCAAGTGCACGCAGATATTTGGGACCCGCATGCGGGTAGCTGAAAATGCGCTCCGGAGACTTCAATGACGGAAAAGCTTCGCCCCTACCTCTTCTATGACGTGGCCATCTCCATCTGCTCCATATGCTATCGCCGCGTCGACGCGAAGATCGTCTTCGAAGACGGCAAGGTCTGGATGCTCAAGCGCTGTCCGCAGCACGGCCACGCGCGCGTGCTGGTAGCCGACGACGTGGACTACTACCGCCGCTCCCGCGAAGTGTTCATCAAAACGCCCGAACAGCCCATGGTTTACAACACGCCGGTGAAGTGGGGCTGCCCCTACGATTGCGGCCTATGCCCGGACCACGAGCAGCACAGTTGCCTCACGCTGGTGGAGATTTGCGATGCCTGCAACCTGACCTGCCCCATCTGCTACGCAGGCAGCGGCCAGCACCGCACGGAATTTCGCACCCTCGATCAGATTGCGGCCATGCTGGACTGCGTAGTACGCAATGAGAAGCAGCCCGACGTGGTGCAGATTTCAGGCGGCGAGCCAACACTGCATCCGGATTTCTTTCGCGTGCTGGAAATGTGCAAAGAACGGCCCATTCGCCACTTGATGGTCAACACCAACGGCATTCGCATTGCGCAAGACGAGGAGTTTGCCAAGCGTCTCACTGCATTCATGCCGCAGTTCGAAATCTATCTCCAGTTCGACTCGCTCAAGCGCGAGCCCCTGATGCAGTTGCGCGGTGCGGACCTTCGCTCGATTCGCGAGAAGGCGCTGGAGCGGCTGAACAAGCTGGGCATTTCCACCACGCTTGTCGTGACGGTAGAGCGCGGCGTGAACGATAGCGAGCTCGGCGCGATTGTGGACTACGCGCTCCAGCAGCCGGCGGTGCGCGGAGTGACATTTCAGCCAGTCCAGCAGGCCGGCCGCGTTCAGGGCTTTGACTCTAAACAACACCGTCTCACCCTCACCGAAGTGCGCCGCCGCATTCTGGAGCAGACCAGTGTCTTCCGCCCTGAAGACCTGATTCCCGTCCCATGCCACCCTGACGCCCTGGCCATGGCCTATGCCCTCAAGCTGGGGTCGAAGACAGTTCCACTCACAGGCATGGTGCCCCCGGAAGTGCTGATCGATGGCGCCAAGAACACCATCGTCTATGAACAGGAGCCAGGGCTGCGCGACCATCTTTTTAAGCTCTTCGCCACCAACCACTCGCCTAGCTCGCAAGCCTCTTCGCTCAAGGAGCTGCTTTGCTGCCTGCCCAAGGTGCTTATCCCCAAGGACCTCGGCTACAAGAATCTCTTTCGCATTCTCATCGTGCAGTTCATCGACGCCGAGGCCTTCGATGTGCGCAGCGTGAAGAAGAGCTGCATCCACATCGCCCATCCGGATGGAAAGCGCCTGATTCCCTTTGATACCTTCAACATGTTCTATCGCGGCGAGCTCGAAACCACCCGTCTTGCCGCCCTGCGCCGCGAAGAAGCAGAGCCGGTCGGAGTCTGATCTTCACCC
The DNA here is from genome assembly GCA_963757965.1 of uncultured Acidobacteriaceae bacterium. Taxonomy (GTDB): domain Bacteria; phylum Acidobacteriota; class Terriglobia; order Terriglobales; family Acidobacteriaceae; genus Telmatobacter. The sequence goes on along the minus strand of CAVWTV010000024.1, from coordinate 82,675 downwards.
GTGTAGAACTCGGGCTAACTCGCCAACTTGCTAACCTGCTAACACGCGCGCAGCGCGGCTAACTCGGCTGTCTTTTCAGTCCAACTCCCGCAGCGGCCGTGAAAAAGAATAGATCCCCACAAAAACAATCCCCGCCGTTCCCGCCATCAAGGCAAGCACATGACCGGTCGGGATGTGCCGCGACATCTCTCCGGCCAGAAGTGCGCCCAGCGGCGGCAGCCCCAGGAAGCTCGTCGCGTAGATGCTCATCACCCGCCCTCGCATTGCGTCCGAGGACAAGTGCTGAATCGCCACGTTGAACGAAGAGATCATCAGGATCGCGCTGTATCCCTCCACCAGCAGGAGGCATTGCGACAGCACAAGGCTATGCGAGTAACAGAAAGCGATAATGACCGAAAAGAAGACCAATCCACCCAGCGTCACCACTCTCCCGCGATGGCGCAACGTTCCCCGCGCCGCCACGGTCACCGCGCCCAGCACGGCTCCCAACCCCGACGCAGCCAGCAGCCAGCCCAGCCCGGTCTCGCCTGCATGCAACTGCACGCGCACAAAATATGGAATGAATGTAATAAACGGTAGCCCCAGCAAACTCGCCGTCGCCGTCATCCACACCAGCACCCGCATTTGTTTTTTCCCGTTCAGGTAAGTAAACCCCTGGCGCAGGCTCGTCAGAAGCCCCGGATAATGCGACGGCTCCTGCTCCGGATACTTGATCCGCGTCAAGGCCCAAAGTACCGCCAGAAAACTTACGCCGTTGAGAAAGAAATTTCCCGCCATGCCAAACAGCGCCATCGCATAGCCGCCAAGCGTCGGCCCCAGAATTCTCGACATATTGAACTGTGCCGAATTCAACGCGATCGCATTGGTCAGGTCCTCGCGCGGCACCAGCCGCGGCACCAGCGCCTGGTAGCTGGGCGCGTTCATGGCCATCGCCATCCCGTTGAGGAAGGCAAGAACCACAACCTCCCACACCGTAATCGACTTCAGCCAGGTCAGCCCCGCCAGGACGAATGCCAGCACCATCATCACCGACTGGGTAACAATCAGCAGCCTCCGCTTGTTGACACGGTCGGCCACCACGCCCCCAAACAGCGTGAAAAGCAAAAACGGAATCGACCCGGCAAACCCTACAACTCCTAGCCAGAACGCCGAATTGGTTAGCGTCAGCACCAGCCAGCCCTGCGCCACGTTCTGCATCCAGGTGCCGATATTGGAGAGAAAATTGCCGCTCCAGAACAGGCGAAAGTTGGGATTCCGCAGCGCCCGCACAATTTGCGGCACTCGCTCTTCCCGCTCACCCGGAAACGCCGCCGTAGCCGCGGCCGCCTCTTCAACGGCGAGGCTCTGGGCTTCCTCCTGCAACTCCCGGTCGGCACTCAAAAAGGACGCCCCCTGCCCTCTAGTGTAAGCTGTGGCTTTATATTTCCCTTTGGGTTCCATCAGCGGCGGCTTGGGTCAATTTGAAGGGTACGGGCTTCAGCCCGTACACAAATCAAGCAGAATGAGCGTGGGCTTTAGCCCCTGAGGGGAAGCTCTCTCAAACCGCCCACTACCAAAGCCGCAGAATTGCAAATCCAACGCATCCCTTTTGTGCGTCTTAAAGGATCGAACTATGACCGTGCGCAACCCGCTTGCATTTTTGCTCCTCTGGCTCGTTCCCGCTTCCCTTCTGGCCCAGTCCGCCGCGCCCACAGTCTTTGGCTACACTGACTTCACCGCGCAGGCCAAGATCGAGGCAACATTCCTCGCAGTTCCCGACGCGCAACTCGCCGGACAGCACCTCAGGATCCTCACCGCCGAGCCTCATCTCGCCGCCACACCTGAAGATCGCAAGACCGCCGATTACGTTGCCGAGAAGTTTCGCCAGGCTGGCCTCGATACCGAAATCGTTCCCTATCGCGTACTCCTCAATCAGCCCAAAGTCGTCCGCGTCGAAGCCTTTGACGAAGCCGGCCACCAACTCTTGTCCGGCCCCGCTCGCGAGCACGTCCCAGGCGATCCCTACCAGGACGATCCCCGCGTCGTGATGCCCTTCAACGGATCGTCAGGCTCCGGCGATGTTACCGGCGACGTGGTCTACGCCAACTACGGCCGCATTGAGGACTTCGACCTGCTCGCCGCCCAGCAAGTCGACCTGCACGGAAAAATCGTGATTTGCCGCTACGGCGCCAATTTTCGCGGCGTCAAGGTTTACCTGGCTCAGCAGCGCGGCGCATCCGGTGTGCTCATCTACTCCGACCCGCAGGACGACGGCTACTTCAAGGGCGATGCCTACCCCAACGGGCCCTGGCGTCCAGAAACCGGAATCCAGCGCGGATCGGTCCAATTCCTTTTTCAGTATCCCGGCGACCCTGAAACCCCCGGCGTAGCCTCCACGCTGGACCTGCCCGACTCCGCTCGCATCTCTCCTGAAGGCAACCAGCCCCGCATCGTCTCCATCCCAATCAGCTATTACGATGCCGCGCCCATCCTCAAAGCCTTGAAAGGCCCAGGCGTGCCCACAGGCTGGCAAGGCGCTCTGCCCTTCCGCTATCACCTGGGAGCGGTTGGAGCCCAGCCAGCCGGAAAGACCGGAACTCCGATAGTTGGAAAGACTGGCGCAGAGACCGGTGCTCCGGCAGGCGCGCTGGGTTCCGTAAAAGTCCACCTTGTCTCTCAGCAGGACTATCAGCGCCGCATCATCTGGGACGTCATCGGAAGAATCCCGGGCTCAACCTACCCCGACGAATGGGTCATCGTTGGCAATCATCGTGACGCATGGGTCTATGGCGCGGTCGATCCAAACAGTGGCACCGCAGCCATGCTTGAATCCGTCCACGGCGTCGCCGTCCTGCTCAAGACCGGCTGGCGTCCCAAGCGGACCGTCATATTCGCAAGCTGGGACGCGGAAGAAGAAGGCCTCATCGGATCAACCGAGTGGGTCGAGCAGCACGCCAAGCCCCTCGAGCGCGCCGTTGCCTACTTCAACACCGACGTTGCCGTCTCCGGACCCAATTTCTCGGCCTCCTCCGTGCCCTCGCTCAAGCAGTTCATCCGCGAAGTCACCCGCTCCGTTCCCAGTCCCGCCGGACCCACCGTCTATGACCAGTGGAAGACCGTTCGCCACGATTCAGACGAGCACCGCGTCTCCAACTCTTCGCCTGCCTCCGAAGAGGTTCACATTGGCGAACTCGGCTCCGGTTCCGACTTCACGCCCTTCTTTCAGCATGTGGGCGTGCCCTCAACAGACATCGGTTCCGAAGGCCCCTACGGCGTCTACCACTCAGTCTTCGACAACTTCGCCTGGTTCGTCCAGAACGCCGACCCGCACTTCCTCTATCTACAGGAAATGGCCCGCGTGCTCGGCCTTGAAGCTGTGCGCATGGCCGATGCCGATGTGCTCCCCTACAACTACATGACCTACGCCCACTCCATCTCTTCGTATTTGGAAGCGGCGAAGAAGAGAGCAACAGACAGTGGCCTCGCCACGCTTGACTTTGCCCCGGCCCTGGCCGCCGCTGCACGCTTCAGCACCGTTGCGAAGGAAGCCCATGAACGTCAGATCGCTCCCACAGGAGATCTCGCCAAACTCAATCTCGCCCTCCGCCAGACCGAGACCGCTCTCATCTCTGAGGCCGGCCTGCCAAATCGTCCCTGGTACCGGCACACCATTTACGCTCCTGGCCAATTCACCGGCTACGCGGCCGTCGCCATCCCCGGAGTCAACGAGGCCATCGATGCGAAAGACCTACCCCGCGCAGCCCAGCAACTGGCAGTCCTGACACACGCGCTCGAGCGCGCCGCACAAACGCTCGACTCCGCGCACTGAACCTCATGTCAGTCGTCCACCGCCTTCCCGACCCTCGGAGGGATGAAACGGCGTCCGCCAATGCTAACTTGCCGCATGGGCCGAACACGCTGTTCCCATTTGGACTGTTCAACTTGCAGAACAATAGAAATCTTGTTTCTTTGTAGGCCCCCAGAATCTCGAATACAACTTTTGAGGCACGAATACCCCACCTTATATGTACGTAAGTACCACTAAAATCAACGACTTCCATCTTGCATCCACGCGCAGAAAGAGTAGATTAGTAATACCTCGTCGATTACCTCTAATAGGGAAATCGCAGTTACCCAGGCTCGCTCAGCACGTTACGTCTTGAGCTTCCTGAGCGAATGGTCTCTTCAAGGAGTCAATTTGATGCACGAGTTATTCGTTGCAGTCGCCTTCTTCACTTTGGTGGCCTGCCCGGCCATCGCGGCCATGTTGCCGCAATCTGTCACGGTCGAAGAAGAGGCTTAAGCTAGCGGGCCAGCGGGTAGCCCAGCGCGGATGCCAGTCCGCAATGCCGCTGGCCCCTCCCTCATTTGGTGGTCTCACTAAGTACCCTCTCGCTAAACCCATGAGTACCGTGCTGCCTCTTACTGCATAGCCATCCCCAATCCCACCAAGTGGATATTTCCCTCCACGCGAAGTTTCAGTAGAGTTCCCTCAAGCTGATCCGGACCTCCACTTTGATCGGCCATAGCAGTTTCGGAATTGGTGTAGACCGAAGGTACGCACTCAAGTGGCTTTTTCATCAAGAAAAAGCCACCTTTCACCGCCCTCAAAAAGTCTACGTGTATTCCGAAAACTGCTCTAAGCGAACGAATTCGAATCACGGAGGGTTCTCTAAGATGGTTGATCTATTGCTCGGTCTCGCCTGGCTAGTTATCGTTCTCACTCCTGCGCTTCTGGCCTCCTGTCAACCCGTCATATCAGACCGCTACGTCGAGTTCACCGCCGACGACCTGGTGCAATCCAAACCGGCCTCGCGCCGCTCAAGGAAAAGGTAAGCGCCGGCCGGCTCCCCGGTGCTTTCCTCGACCTTGATTCACCAGTTGCACTAAATCCGGCAAATCCACACCGTCTCCTGGGTTTGCCGGATCACCCACCTTCATCCCCACCCCCGCCAAACTGTGATTTGGATCACACATCATCCCTCCGATGGTTGACCCTGCCCACTTCGGCTCGTATCGTAGGAGTTGACTATGAAGATCTCTGGAAACACATTGCGGATCGGGATTGCGGCAATCGTTATCGTCGGCACCATTGGGTGGCTTGCCTATTCCGGCTATGGCGCCAACAAGAGCTACTACGTCACCATCGCCGAGCTCGGCGGAATGGGTGACAAGGCCTACCACAGCCAGTTGCGTGTGGAAGGCTTCGTTCAGCCCGGTTCGATCGAGCATGATGGACCCCACGTCACCTTCGTGCTGAACGAGTTCGAGAGCCATTCCCCCAAGGCCGCCTCTGGCCGCCTGCTCAAGGTCGTCTACAAAGGTTCCGAGCCGCCGCCAGACACCTTCAAGGATGACGCCCAGGCCCTCGCCGAAGGTTCCTATGGTCGCGACGGTGTCTTCCATGCGTCGGTGCTACAGGCCAAGTGCGCCAGCAAGTACGCGCCCGCCCAGCCTAACGGTGCACCCGCCGCGCCCGCTACAGCCAACCCGCGCGCTGCCGTCGCGCCCGCTCCTCAATCAGGCCCAGCGACCCCCGCCGTAGCAAACTGATCGAATGACCCTACCCGCTCCCGAGGCCGCAGTTTTCCCAACCGGCGCCCGGCCAGTCTCCGCCAGCCTGAATAAGGTCTCCAAGCTCTTCGGCTCCTTTGCTGCGCTCCGTCAGGTGTCGATCGATCTCGAGCCAGGCCGCTGCTATGTCCTGATCGGCGAGAACGGCGCCGGAAAATCCACGCTCCTCCGCATCCTCGCCGGCCTGCTGCGTCCCAGCGCCGGATCGGTCAGGGTATTCGGCAAATTCGAACCGCACGACGCCCGCGATCGCATCGGCTACATGAGCCACGCACCCATGCTCTACGACGAGCTGACCGCCCAGGAGAACCTGCGCTACTTCGCCAGCCTCTACCCACATCGCCCCTGCCTCAGCCCGGCCGAAGCCCTGCGCCAGGTGGGACTCGATCCCGATCTGACCCGCACCCTGGGTCAATACTCGCAAGGCATGCGCCAGCGCACTTCGCTTGCCCGCGTACTGCTCCCTGCCCCCGAGCTGCTCCTGCTCGACGAACCATTCTCGAATATGGACGTCGAATCCGTCAGCCAGATGGTCGCCCTGCTGGCTGGGTTCCGCCAGGGCAACCGCACCATCGTCATAACCACTCATCAACGCGAGCACGCCGCCCCCATCGCCGATTGGGTACTCGCCCTCCGCGCCGGTCGCGTTGCCTCGTTTGAGCCGGGGAGCCCGAGCCTATGAAGACCAACGGCGCACGCTTCCTCGAATCGCTAGGCATCCCCTTCGAACTCCGCGAGTACAAAGTCGATCCGAACGACCTCTCCGCCATCACCGTAGCCAGGAAGATCGGAATGCCCGCTGAGCAGGTCTTCAAGACGCTGCTCGTCACCGGCAACCTGGCCACGGGCGGGCCGGCCGTCTACCGTTTCGCCGTTATCCCCGGCGACGCGGAACTCGACTTCAAGAAGTTCGCCCGCGCCTCCGGCCTCCGCAAAGCCGAGATGGCCCCGCTCAAAGACGTTCAGCCCCTCACCGGCTATATCCGCGGCGGCGTCACCCTCTTCGGCGCAAGAAAGCCATACCCGGTTTACATCGACGAAACCGCCATCCTTTTTGACCAGATCAGCGTCTCCGCCGGCGCGCGCGGTGTCCAGCTCATCCTTAGCCCAGCGGACTACCTCCGCGCCGCGCAAGCCCTGGAAGTCGAAGTCCAGACCGCCGACCTGACTAAGTCCATCGCTCCCCTTCAATCAAGCTGTCATCCTGAGCGAGCCGAGCGAGTCGAAGGACCTGAATCAAGCTGTCATCCTGAGCGAGCGGAGCGAGTCGAAGGACCTGCGTCTTCTTTCCAGAATTCAACTCCGGAGGGCCAACCCCGATGACCCGAGCCCTCTGGACCCACCTCGTCAAAGACCTCCGCATCGAGTGGCGCTCCCTCGACGCCATTATCTCCATGCTTTTCTTTTCCCTGCTGGTCGTCGTGCTTTTTTCCATCGCCTTCGACCCGCACGGCGAATTCTCCCGGCAGATCGCCGGCGGCGTCCTCTGCGTGGCCACCATGTTCGCCTCGGTCAGCGCACTCAACCAGGCCTGGGCAAGGGAGATTCGCCATAACGTCATCGATGCTCAGCGCATGGCGCCCACCCCCGGCGCGGATCTCTTCCTCGCCAAGGTAATCGTCAACTTTCTTTTTGTCTCTATCGTTCAAGTCATCCTGGCGCCGCTTTTTGTTGTCTTCTACGACCTTCGCATTGAGGGTCAGGCCTGGCTGCTGCTGCTGGTGTTGCCGCTGGGCACGTGGGCGCTGGTCGCCAACGGCATCTTCTTCGCCGCGCTCGCCATCAGCAGCCGCAACCGCGAGTTGCTGCTCTCGCTCATCCTCTTTCCCATCTTTGTCCCGGCTCTGTTGGCTATGGTCCAGGCCACTACGTCCATCCTCACCGGCGAGAGCGACCCCACCCTCTGGATCAAGCTCCTGCTCGGCTATGACATCGTCTTCACCACCGCCAGCCTGCTGCTGTTCGATGTGGTCTTCCACGCCGAATAGATCTTCGCGGGAATGAGGCAGGTTATGCTTCTCATCCAGCACTGGGAGTAAACTGTCCCTAAGAGATCGGAGGCCGAGAGACGCAAATAAGAACGCTCAGGCGCTCCGCTCTCCTCCTGTACGTCATTGCACTGCTTATCCCCACTGTGTTGCGAAATGCAACTGCCCAGGAGTCCGAGCAGAAGGCGCAATTCGCCATTGATTCCGACCATGACGGTATGAGCGATGCGCTCGAACAGGCTCTCTTGGTGCAGTTTGCTCCAACGTTCATGGTCGGGCGGCATGACTGCTCCGAAATTCCCGCGGAGTTTGCGCCAAATACAAAGACTCCCACTGTGACAGCCGAAGACGGGACCATCTACGGCCAGGTGTTTCCGGCAAAGCCTTCAAGCGAAGATCTCCCGGCTGCGGAGATTCGCTATTATCATCTCTGGAAACGTGACTGCGGGCCTCATGGGCATCCCCTCGACACGGAGCACGTGGCTGTATTGGTCAGCGCATCGGACCGCGATCTTGGTTCCGCAAAATGGAAGGCCGTCTATTGGTATGCTGCGGCCCACGAGAACACGGTATGCGACGTAAGCCAGATTACGCGCGCCTCAACGATCCATGCTGAGGCCAACGGCGCCAGGGTTTGGATCTCGCCTGGCAAGCATGCTTCTTACTTGAATGAGACCCTCTGCCAAGCCGGGTGCGGCGCAGACAAGTGCGTCGATATGGTGGCGCTTCGCCCCGGCAAGATCATCAATCTCGGTGAGGTCGATCAACCCATGAACGGTTCTGTCTTTATCGCGTCGAGCGAATGGCCGCTTATGAAAAAAATGAGCAGCACGAACTTCCCGCCTGGGCCGATTGCTCGTCTCAACCAACTACCGGATTCAGACATCGCATGGTTCAATCCCGGCAAGCATCCCGCGCAGCAGATCATTGCCGACAGTAGTTCCACTGAGCAGGTGATTGCAGCCGGGGCCAGCCACACAACGTCATCACTCTCCATTGCGGGAACCGCCACGGATGTGGCCATCTCGGTTGCGCTGGACGGTACCGGCAATGCACTTCAGAAAAGCTACAGTCACACGAAACATGCGCTCGGTGCGTCTGCACGACACGTGGGTGAGACACTTCACCCGCACAAAAAGCCGTAAAGCCTCAGTAGAGCGGCTCAGCTTCAGGCTGACCCTCAATCCGTTCGGAAGTGGATTTGGTTGTGCGGTAATCCCGGTGAAGCGTTGGAGCCCGTTCGGTCCACTTTCTCCACTCTAAGATCGGCCCCGCCTGTCCCCCGCCGTCGTACACTGAATTCGTCCCGTCAGGATCCCCATGAAAAAAGCCGCCATCAGCCTTTACGTCGTACTGACCATCGCCCTCATGGTCTGGGGCTATTACCAGGCCATCTACGTTGCCCCCAATGACGCCATGCAAGGCGAACTGTTTCGCATCTTTTACTACCACGTTCCCTCGGCCACCGTCGCATTCCTCTTCTTCGCCATCTCGCTTGCCGGCTCCATCGGTTTTCTCGCCTTCCGCCGCAACCGGCCGGCCTTCGCGCAAATCTCCGACGCCTGGGCTCTTTCCGGCGCTGAAGTCGGCGTGGTTTTCTGCACTGTCGTGCTCACCACCGGCCCGCTCTGGGGACGCCGCGCCTGGGGCATCTGGTGGACATGGGATGCGCGACTCACCACCACCCTGGTTCTGTGGTTGATCTACGTCAGTTACCTGCTGCTCCGCCGCTTCGCCGCCGGTCCGCAGATGCAAACCCTGGCAGCCGTCCTCGGCATCTTCGGCGCACTCGACGTCCCCATCGTCTACATGTCCAACCGCTGGTGGCGCACCCAGCATCCCGCGCCGGTCTTCGGCGGCGCTGAAGGCTCCGGCATGGACCCGTCCATGGTGGGCGCCTTTCTTTGGAACATGCTGGCCTGGTTCATGTGGGGCATCTTCATCCTCGCCATTCGCTATCGTGTCGAACGCCAGCACCAGCAAATAGCCGCTCACGAAGCCCAGCAAGCTCTCGACGCCTGAACCCAAGCCCCCACGGAGGAAACAACATGGACGCAAAAGCACTTCTCGATCACCAATTTGTTGTCGCCGCCTACTCCGTCACCTGGATCATTCAACTCGGCTATCTGGTCTGGCTGGGGCTCAAGTGGCGAGCGCAAAAGCGCGAAGCCGCCCGCGATAGTCGCTAATTTCGCAGTCAACCTCGTAACGCGCCCATTTCTGCGCTTGTTTTGAAAGAGCTTGGCTTCACAGGCTGCGGAAAAGCTCGTTCGGGCGGTAGGCCAGGGATTCATCCCTGGTAGCAGATCAACGGAATCAATGCGGGCTTTAGCCCCTGAGGGATGCTTCTTGCCGCGCTTAACCCAGAGCAGGACTTTTCCCGCAGCCTGTGAAACCCCCGCCTCCTTCCGGATCGATTTTTTCCGCAACCTCTTCATTCCTCGAAGGAATGCTTCCCCCAACTGCACCGCCCATTACCGAAGTGGTACGCCCTAACACGCATTACCCACACACCAGAGTTTCGTGGGATTCAAGTTCCGCGCAAACTCGCCGATGATGCAGGTGTTGACAAACCCAATCGAGCCGCACACGGAGGACTCCCGATGCATGACCTTTTGATCGCTCTCGCATTTATCGGCATCGTGGTTGCCCCAGCAATTGTTGCGGCCAGGTGTGGACCGGAAAGCCCCAACGAACAGAACTGAAGGCTGTCCATTTCCTCCGATCTTTGCTACTCCAGATCTGCGTTTCTTGCTTGAAATCAAGCCGCAAACTGTAAACCCGTCGCAACTTCGAGCCTCGCCCATTCCTCCGCGGCCCCCCGCATCTCCTCAAAGAAATTGCCCTTCGCCCTTCCAGCCATTAAACTGATGGTTTGAGGGGCCAGTCATGTTGGTTGTCATGAAAGCGCAGGCCACGCCGGAGCAAATCCAGGCCGTCTGCGACTACATTGAGCAGTTGGGTTTCCGTGCCCACCCGCTTCCCGGAGCCCAGCGCACCGCCATCGGCATCACCGGCAACAAAGGCGAAGTCGAACGCGGTAATCTCGAGGAGCTTTCCGGCGTCGCCGAAGTGATCCGCGTCTCAAAGGCCTACAAACTGGCCAGCCGCGACGTCAAAGAAGAAGACACCGTCATCGGCTTTCCTGGCACAGACGCCGCCATCGGCGGCCGCAACCTGGCCATCGTCGCCGGGCCTTGCTCGATTGAGACACCGGAACAGGCCTTCACCATCGCGGAACAGGTCGCCGCGGCCGGCGCTCAGTTCTTTCGCGGAGGGGCTTTCAAACCCCGCACGTCTCCGTACGCATTTCAGGGCCTCGGTCTTGAAGGCTTGCGAATCATGGCCGATATTCGCGACCGCTTCGGCCTGCGCATTGTCACCGAAGCCATCGACAACGAATCACTCGCCATGGCCGCCGAGTGGGCCGACGTTATCCAGATCGGCGCGCGCAATATGCAGAATTTCTCACTTCTCAAGCGTGCCGGCCGCCTGCGCAAGCCGATCCTGCTGAAGCGCGGACTCTCGGCCACCCTGGAAGAGTTCCTCATGTCCGCCGAGTACATCATGAGCGAGGGCAACTACCAGGTCATTCTCTGCGAGCGCGGCGTTCGTACGTTTACCGACCACTCCCGCAACACCCTCGACCTCAGCATCGTTCCGGCCGTGCAGCGCCTCAGCCACCTGCCCATCCTGGTCGATCCCAGCCACGGCACGGGCCGGCGCGACAGCGTGCTGCCCATGGCGCGCGCCGCCATCGCCACCGGCGCGGACGGACTCATCATCGAGGTTCACCACCAGCCCGAAAAGGCGCTCTCCGACGGCCCACAGTCCATCTATCCCGCGCAGTTCATCACCATGATGGACGAAATCGAGCAAATCGCCCCGGTAGTTGCCCGCCATCTGCCGCGAGGCATCCACGTCGCCGCCGCAATCTAGGCCATGAACGCTCCATCAACATCGACTGTCATCCTGAGCGCAGTGAAGTCGGGTGCCCCATACATCCCGCGTTTCCGCCGCGGCGGACGGAATGGGTGGGAAGCCAAAGACTCAACCGCCCGGGTGCCCCAGGTCTCGTCCCCCGCGGCGGATAGACCTGGGATACTTCCCGCCCTCACCCTGCTAGCCCTCACCCTGACCGCCTGCGGCACTCGCGACTTCCCTCAATATCCACCCAACTATCGTGAATACGCGTACATCGCCAACGGCGGCAGCGCCACCGTCACCGTGCTCGACGTGGTCAACATCCGCATTGACCGCGAGCTCGCCGTCGGCCGCAATCCTGTCGCCGTCTCCGCCAGCCCCACTCGCAACGAAGTCTACGTCGTCAATTCCGGCATCGAAAACGGCAACGGCTCCGTTTCCGTCATCAACGCGGAAAACAACACCGTAGCCGCCACCATTCCCGTACACATCCGGCCCGTCTCGATCGACCTCGCCGCGGATGGGGCTCTCGCTTATGTAGCCAACTCAGGCTCCAACTCGATCTCCGTCCTCGACCTGAAGACCCGCCGCGAGTTAACCCAGATCGGCGCCGGCGAGGAGCCTGTCTCCGCGCGCATCTCCCCAGACGGCAAGACCCTGGTTGCCGCCAACCGCCGTGCAAACAGCGTCAGCACGCTCGATCCGTCCACGGGAAAAGTTCGCGCCGTCTTCCAAGGGTGCCCCGGCGCGGCCGATGCCGTCATTCTGCCGGACTCAACCAAGGCCTTCGTAGCCTGCGCCGACGGCCATCAGGTGATGGTCATCGCCCTCGCCCACTCAAAATCCAATCCCGACAAGCCCGACCGCCTCGAAACCTTGCTCGACGTTGGCCGCGCGCCCGTCCAACTGGCCCTCAAGCCCGACGGCGGCGAGATCTTCGTCTCCAATTCGCTCTCCGACTCCATCTCCGAAATCTACGCAGGCACGGACGAAGTCGGCGGCGCATATATGATCGGCGACGATCCCGTCCGCGGCCTCGTCTCCGCCGACAACTCCCTGCTCTATGTCGGCAATCTCCGCTCCCAGTGGGTCACCGTCTACGCCATCAACGACGGCCGCCGCATCGGATCCATCCACGTCGGCGACGGCCCCTCCGCGCTCGCATTCTCCAGCAACGGCTTCCTGCTCTTCGTCGTCGATGCCCGCTCCGCCGATGTCGCCGTCGTTCGTACCGCCGACGTCACCGTCCTTCGCACTGCCACAGTCCCGCTGTTTACCATGCTCCCCACCGGCCGCGCCCCCAACGCCATCGCCGTGAAGGCTTTCAAACTCCCGTAGCGCCTTGCCAGAAAACGACAGGGTTGGGGTGAACCCCTTGAGTGAGACATTTTTCCGAAGACACAGTTGCTGTTCAGTGTAATTGTCTTTTCAAGGTGTAGCTTCTCCTTGAAAGTGGTCGATAGCCGGTGAAGCGGAGTCGGGCTCTGCTGGAGAGCAACCCGCCAAGGAATAGCCGGTTGGAGACTCATCGATAGGATGGGCCGGGGAGTTGGAGCGATTCGGCTCCCCACGCTCCTTTCCTGGTTTCTGATCCCATCGATAGATTTCCCCATGCCTGAAAAAACTCATGCTTGCTGCCGCACCACTGCCCGCGTGGCCGGATGCAGTGCCGCCCGCGTTCTGTTCGAACTCTTCCGGCGGAAGGTAGCCAAGCGCCGAGTGCAGCCGTATGCGATTGTAATAGCGCTCGATGAACTCCTCGATGTGAGCACGCAGGTCTTCCAGATCGCGGTATGTGTTGGCGTAGATCTCTTCCCGCTTGAGCGTGCGCATGAAGCTCTCGCAGCTGGCGTTGTCATAAGGGTTGGCGGGCCGGCTCATGCTGGGTACCATGCCCTGACTGGCAAGCAGGTTCACATACTCCCGGCAGGCATACTGGCTGCCGCGATCGGAGTGATGCACAAGGCCCGGCAGCGGCTTCCGTTTCGCGATGGCCTGCTCAAGTGCGGCTACCGTCAGCTGTGCCGCCAGGCTGCGCCCCAGCGCCCAGCCCACCACCTTGCGCGACCAGGCGTCCAGCACCACGGCCAGATAGACGAACTCAGTCTGCAGGCGGATATAAGTGATGTCAGCCACCCATAACTGGTTGATCCCGGTTAATTGCATGCGCGCGGCCAGATTCAGATAGACCTTCAGTTCATGATCGGAGTCAGTGGTCTGAACCCAGGCCCGTGGTTGGACCGCGAGCAGGTTGTCTTCACGCATCAGCCGCGCCACACGCTTGTGATTCACAACCAGGCCGCGGCGGCGCAGCTCCCGGCTCACTCGCCGGTAGCCGTAGCGGCCGCGATGCTCCAGCGCCACCTCGTGAATCGCCGCGCGCACTTCCATCTCTTCCTCCGCCGGCGCCTCGGCCGTCAGCCAGCGATAAAATCCCGCCCGGCTTACCCGCGCCAGCATGCACATCCGCTCGATCGTCAAACCGCCTTGCAGCGACATCATTGACCGCACTTGGTCGTAGATGCCGTCTCGCCAGTGCCGCCGTCCCCCTGGCGTCGAGCCGCTATCTTTTGCAAGGCACCCTTGAAAAAATCCACCTCCAGCGTCCGCTCCGCCAGAAGCTGCTTCAAAAGCCGATTCTCTTCCTCGAGCCCCGAAGATCGAGCCGCGATAGGCGCAACCGGGCCTTCGATCCGCATCTGCCACCGATACAGCAGTCGGCGCGGCACATCCAGTTCTTTGGCCAAAGCAGAAATGTTGTGGCTACCCTGCATTCGCGCCACCGAAAGGCGGCGGAATTCCTCCGTATAAATCCTCTTCCTTCGCATTTGCAGCCCCCCATTCGCTGCAAACTGTGTCCTTCTAAAATGTCTCACTTTTGGGGGTCAGTCCAGGGTGCCCCAGGTCTCGATCCTGAGACCTGGGACTCAAGGCTGGCTCGCCGACTCGCTGGCTTGCAAACTTGCTGCTTCTAGCCCTTCTTATCCCCCCACCGCGATACGCTGAACTGCGCCCCGGCAAACAATATCAGTCCCGAGGCATAAGCCCAGAACAGCAGCCCCACCGATACGTAGAACGGCCCGTAAAGCTTCTGCAGATCCAGGTGCGGCAGAATCGCCATGAACAGATACTTGGCCGCCAGCCAGATGATTCCCGTCCATATCGCAGTGCGCAGAACCGGCCGCCACGGCACCTTGCGATTGGGCAGCAGCCAGTAAATTGCAAAGAAGAACAGGATCGACGCCACCCCGGTTGATAGCGCAAGCCACATCCAACTGATCCCGTTGAAGACGAGGTTATCGGTGTGATGAAAGAAAAGAAACGTCAGCAGCCACTGTTCCCCCGCATTCAAAAGAATGCTCACCAGCGCCAGCGCCACCATCAGTCCTGCCAGCCCAAAAGCCACCAACTGGTTGTGCAGATAGTTGCGGCTCTTGGTCACGCCCCACGCCTGGTTCAGCGCCACTTCAAGGGGGAGAAAAATTCCCGTGCAGGAGACCAGAATCATGACCAGCGAAAGAATCTGCACCCCATGCCGCGGCGCCTCGGCCAGCAGGCTTTGCGCGAAGAAATCCTGGTTCGCCGGCAGAAAGTAGTGCACCATGTCGCCTACCACGGTGACCATCATCGTCGAGTGAAAGACCGACCTCGACAGCGTATAAAGCAGCACGATGAACGGGATGAACGATATGATCGCGTTGGCCGCCACGCTGAATGCGTAGGTATGCACCTCGCTGTCAAGCAAGTAGGAAATCAGCGCCGTGCCGTCCTTGCGCCAGCGGTACCACTTCGACCTGGTTACCGGCTCAACCCCATCGGCCGCACCGGAATTTGAGACCTGAATCACGCGCTGCTCCTTCGCTCTGTCTAGTCGTCCACCGGCTTCGCCGACCCGCTGGAGACGAAACTAAGTTCGACGATTCCGCCGCTAACCTGCCAACTCGCTATCCCCGCTTCAGCGGGGGCTAACTCGCTGCATGTAGATGAACGCCCCGTTTTCATTTGGATTGTTCAACTTACAGAAGAATTGGAATCTTGTTTCTTCCGAGTCCCCCACCGGCTTCACCAACCCATGGAGAATGAAACTGTGCCCCATCCATCGGACGTTCTTGTTTTTGTCCGATGGGTGGGACTCAATGCTACCGATTGTCTACTTCTTCAAGGATAGCCGCTCTAGCGCCCATCGCGCCGCCGTGCGCAACCCCTCGTCGCCAGCCACGGCCCACCGACCCAGCCACGGCACATACTTGTCCAACCCGCTATTCCCCATCGAAACGGCCACATTCCGCCGCAATCCGAGGAACCCCGCGCGACGCACCGGCGACCCATTGAACCGGCGCTCGAACTCCGCCTCTTCCAAATCCGCCAGCCACTCCAGTGCAGGATTGACCATCTCCGCACGCGCCTCCAATTCCTGGTCCGCCGTGATCGGAGCTTTCCGATTCCAAGGACACACGTCCTGGCAGATGTCGCAGCCGAAGACCTGCCGCCCTATCCCTTCCATCAACTCCCCGGCAATCGCCCCGCGGTGCTCGATGGTCAGATAGGAGATGCACCTCGCCGCATCCATCTGATAGGGAGCAATAAGCGCATCGGTAGGGCACGCGTCAATGCAACGCCGGCAGGTTCCGCAGCGATCCGGAAGCGCCGGGGGCGCGTTTCCCTCCTCGACCTCCAGAGACGTCAAGAGCACCGCCAGAAACCCGTACGACCCCAGCTTTGGATGGATCAGGCAGGTGTTCTTCCCCGTCCAGCCGAGGCCCGCCGCCGTAGCCAGCGCACGCTCCACCACTGGCCCGGTATCGACATAAGCCCGCGCCTCGAATGCGCCCGACTGCTCCGCCAGATGCTCCTCTCGAATCCGCGCTTCAAGCCCCTTGATCCGCTTCAGCAGCACCTTGTGATAATCGCTGGGCCTGCGTGCTCCGTCCGCGCCCTGGCGACTGGACCACGCGTAGCGCGCAATCCACCCCGAACCCTCAGCCGCCGGATCGGTCGAAAGCGGCTGCGCGCTGTGATAGCCGGAAAAGCCAACCACCGCCGACCGCGCCCATGGGAACGGAATCCCCACCTGCGACCGCACTAGCCGCCCGGCTACCCCATCTGGCCCAGGCTCGCGCCGCTCAAGGTATTTCATCGTCCCGGCGCGTCCCGCCTTGACCCACTCCTCAAACCGCTCCGCGTCCCGAGCCTGACTTTGATAGGGAAGCGCCACCAGCCCCGCCTCCGCAAACCCGGCCTCCAGAGCCCAAGCCCGCACCTCTTCACGCCGCATACCGCGAGCCGCGGATGGGCCAGTTTCGGAGCTGGGGCCGTCTTCAAAGCTGGGATCTGGGCTGGGATTTGGGCTAGACATGGAACTGGCGAACCTCCTTTTTGCGTAGAGAGATGTATGTCCAATTGCGGACGCCCAAATCAATTCTGAACACCCGGCGTTACGCCATTGGACGTGGGAATGTTCCTATCCCCTTTGATTTCAGCATATTCTCTCCGAGCGGCTTTGGCAGCCCGAGTGCAACTTCAGAGAGCATGGCAGCCAGCCTCATTCCGGGCCGGCGTCGAACCCGAGGAAACATCCCCGCGGAGGATTTTATGACGATAATGACTTGCAACGAATCAGCCGCAAGCGCGATCGCTCAAGACGGCCCGATCGAACTCACCGAATTGGTGAAGGGCCACGAACAGGCTCTTCTCGAGCAGATGCGGCCGCTCGTTCGAGGGCAATCCATCGCACTCGATCTGACCCCTGTCGAGCGCATCGACGCCGCCGGCATGGCAGCCCTGGTTACGCTCTATGCAAACGCCTGCCAGGCGGGCCACCACTTTACTGTCTCCAATGCCCAACCCCGGGTGGCGAGGATTCTGGCGCTGGTGGGTCTGGACCGGATTTTGATGTCTCAGAATGCGGTCCAGAGTTCACATTCCGGCCCGCTGCTTCAGCGTTCCGCAGCGTAATTCCGCCCGCCGCGTCTCAAATCTCCGCGCTGGCAACGGCTCCCGTCTCAAAATGCGAAAATTCCCATTTAGAAATAGAATCTCACTCTGAGTGCAAACCAGTGGTCTGTGACGAGTGGCACAGGCAAGAGTATACTTGCGGCGATATTTGTAGTGCGACTCATAACGCCGCGAAGCGCCGTCGTGTGTTTGGATGACGACCAGGCGCTCAGCTTTTTTACCGCAATTCTAAGTTGAAATGCTGAGCCTGTCTTCTGTTACCCTCTCCCCGGCCCGACGTTGCGAAATCTTCTAAATGGAGGCAATACCCCATGACGCAGGGCGTGGTGGACACTTCGCTTGCCGGACAGGCAAGCTCAACCTCAACCCCAACCAAGTATGTCTATTTCTTCGGCGGCGGCACCGCAGACGGTAACGGGCGCATGAAGGATGTGCTGGGCGGCAAAGGCGCCGGCCTGGCGGAAATGACCAACGCCGGATTGCCGGTTCCTCCAGGATTCACGATTCAGACCGAGGCCTGTCGCGAATACATGCGCGGCGCTGTCAGCCCCGATGTCGATGTCGAGATGCTGGCCGCGCTCGAGCGGCTTGAAAAGCTGCAGGGACAGAAGCTGGGCACGGGCGAAAATCCCCTGCTCGTCTCCGTCCGCTCCGGCGCAAAGTTTTCCATGCCCGGCATGATGGACACGATCCTCAACCTGGGCCTCAACGACAAGGCCGTCGAAGCGCTGGCCAAGCTGAGCAACAATCCTCGCTTCGCCTACGACTCCTATCGCCGCCTCATCCAGATGTTCGGCGATGTCGTCCTCGACGTTCCCAAGAAAAAGTTCGAGCACATCTTCGATACCATCAAGCATCGCGAGAAGGTAAAGTTCGACTATGAAATTCAGCCCGACGCGCTGAAGGAAATCATCGTCGAGTACAAGAAGTTGGTACGCAAGGAAACCGGCAAGGACTTTCCGCAGGGGCCGCTCGATCAACTGGTCCAGGCCCGCGACGCCGTTTTCAGAAGCTGGCAGAACGATCGCGCCAAGACCTATCGCCGCATCAATCACATCGACGATTGGCTGGGCACAGCGGTCAACGTGCAGGCCATGGTCTTCGGTAACCTGGGCGAAAACTCAGGCACCGGCGTCGGCTTCACGCGCAATCCCGCCACCGGCGAGCATGTCTTCTTCGGCGAGTACCTGATGAACGCACAGGGCGAAGACGTCGTCTCCGGCGTACGCACGCCGCTCTCGATCAGCGAGCTCGAGCGCGCCATGCCCAAGGTCTACGACCATCTCCGCGCCATCACCTGGAAGATGGAAAAGCACTATCGCGACATGCAGGACTTCGAGTTCACCATCCAGGATGGCAAGCTCTACATGCTGCAGACGCGCAACGGCAAGCGCACCGGCCTGGCCGCCGTCCGAATCGCCATCGATATGGTGCGCGAAGGCCTCATCACCCAGGAAGAAGCCATCTTCCGCGTCGAGCCCAACCAGCTTTACGACTTCCTTGTTCCCCGCCTGGTTGAAAAGGGCGAGAAGATCGAAGTCCTTGCCACCGGCCTGCCCGCATCGCCCGGCGCGGCCGTCGGCCAAATCGTCTTCACCGCCGAAGATGCGGTCAAGTACCACACCAACGGCGCCTATCGCACCATCATCCTCGTCCGCGGTGAAACCACGCCTGAAGATATCGCGGGCATGGAAGTCGCGGCCGGCATTCTCACCTCGCGCGGCGGCATGACCTCGCACGCTGCCGTCGTTACCCGCGGCATGGGCAAGTGCTGCGTAGCCGGCGCGGGCGACTGCACCGTCGACGAGCACGCCAAGGAGCTGCGCGTGAAGGGTCACACCTTCAAGCAGGGCGACTGGCTTTCGCTGGACGGCACCACCGGCCGCGTAATCGCAGGCCAGCTCAAGACCCTGCCCGCACAGCCCGACGATGCCGATCTGGTCAAGTTCATGAGCTGGGTCGACCCGGTCCGCCGCCTCCGCATTCGCGCCAACGCCGACGTCCCGCGCGACGCCAAGCAGGCGCGGTTGTTCGGGGCTGAAGGCATCGGCCTCTGCCGCACCGAGCACATGTTCTTTGCCGAAGACCGCATCGGACACGTGCGCACCATGATTCTGGCGGAGACGGAGAAAGAGCGCCGCGACGCGCTCAAGAAGCTGTTGCCCATGCAGCGCGCCGACTTTGCCGGACTCTTCAAGGCCATGGAGGCGCTGCCCGTGACCATTCGCCTGCTCGATCCTCCGCTGCATGAGTTCCTGCCCTCGCGCGAGGATCTGCTCGTCGAGATCTCTCACCTTGAAGACACCAAGCCCCGCTCGCCGAAGCTCAAGGAACTTCGTCCGCTGCTGGCACGGGTGCAGGAGTTGCACGAGACCAACCCCATGCTCGGACTGCGCGGCTGCCGCCTCGGCATCGCCTTCCCCGAGATCACCGAGATGCAGTCGCGCGCCATCTTCGAAGCCGCCGTCGCCGTCAAGTCAAAGGGCGGCGATCCACACCTCGAAATCATGGTTCCGCTCATCGGCTCCATTGAGGAGATGCGCAATCAGGCCGCTATTGTCCGCCGTGTTGCTGCAGACGTCTTCAAGGAGAAAGGCGAGACCGTCGACTACATGGTCGGCACCATGATCGAGCTTCCGCGCGCCGCCCTCACCGCCGACCAGATCGCCGAAGAGGCCGAGTTCTTCAGCTTCGGCACCAATGACCTGACCCAGACCACCTACGGCATCAGCCGCGACGACATCAACCATTTCCTGCCGGCCTACCTCAAGCTCGGCATCTTCAAGCAGGACCCGTTCGCCACGCTCGATCAGGCCGGCGTGGGATTGCTGGTGAAGATGGCCACGGCCAAGGGACGCAACACGCGGCCGAATCTGAAGGTGGGGATCTGCGGCGAGCATGGCGGCGATCCTGAGTCCGTCAAGTTCTGCCACAAGATCGGCCTCAACTACGTCTCCTGCTCGCCCTACCGGTTGTTGACGGCAAGGCTTGCAGCAGCACAGGCCGCCCTCCAGGAAATCCAGACAGGCCCCGACATTCACAGCGGGACCTGCTGATCGTCAACCCGCTCCAAAACCACAAGGGCGTCCGCCGCGGCGGACGCCCTTGATGCTTCCATCAACGCTTAACCCCCGAATCGCTACTTGGATTTCTCCGGATCTGCTTCACGGAGCGCTAGTATCGTGTCCTTAAAGTTCGCATCACAAATGGACTGTCATCCTGAGCGAAGATTGGCGCGTTTTCTGCGTCAATCGTAGTCGAAGGACCTGCGGTTGGGCTTCTAACTTATGCGATGACCTTTGGGGCACCGCACGAGCCGTCTTTCCGATCTATCGCATCCCAATTCATGAGATGATACCCACACCGTCGCGTCGCCCAAGTCCTCGTACAAGCTCACACCCGGCCCGTACCTTCAAGACAAGAGGCGCCCCATGTTGATCCGTTTGTCCTACGACATTCAATTCGATATTCCGGCGCCAGCGGCCATGGTGGCCCTGCTCAGCGTCCATCCCTCGCGCGCTCCCGATCTGCTTGAACCGGACGAACTACTGACGGAGCCCAGACTTGATGTTGCCGGCTACATCGACAGCTTTGGCAATCGTTGCACGCGGTTCGTCGCGCCACAAGGCCAACTCAGGCTCAGCAATTCCACGCTCATTCGCGACTCGGGTCAGCCGGACCCGGTCAATTGGTCAGCTCGCGAGCGGGCCGTGGGCGATCTGCCCCATGAAATGCTGAGCTTCCTGCTCAATAGCCGCTACTGCGAGGTAGATCGCTTTTCAAACATCGCAGTCGAATTGTTTGGGGAGATCCCGCCGGGATGGGGCCGCGTGCAAGCCATCTGCAACTGGGTTCACAACCATGTAGCCTTCAACTATCAGCAGGCCCGGCCCACAAAGACCGCCCTCGATGTTTACACGGAGCGAGTCGGCGTATGCCGCGACTTCCAACATCTCGCCATGACTTTTTGCCGCGCGATCAACATTCCAGCCCGTTATGCAACCGGCTACCTGGGAGACATTGGCGTGCCGGTTGTGCTTCCCATGGACTTCAGCGCCTGGTTCGAGGTCTACCTGGACGATCGCTGGTGGACATTCGATGCTCGCAACAACCAGCCGCGCATTGGCCGCGTGCTCATGGCCACGGGCCGCGACGCATCCGATGTAGCCATGACCACCTCCTTTGGCCAGGCAGACCTGCGCCACTTCTTCGTGGTCACCGAGGAAGAATCCGGGTAGTGGGTCAGTTTGAAGGGTACGGGCTTCAGCCCGTACATCAATCGAACAAAATGAAAACCGGGCTTTAGCCCCTGAGGGAAGCTTTTATCAAACTGACCCACTACCTGAATCCGCTTCCAATTGACCTCAGGTCCTACTTCCCCGTCGGCGCGTAGTAGCCTTCCCGCGTCACCACCTGCAACTCGTCCTTGCTCGCCTTCAGCGCAATCTTGTGGAATCCGCCGTCGTTGTCCACCACATCCGGCGTATAGGTCAGCACGTACTGCCCGCGAAGCTCCTCGGCAATCTGCGCATAGATCTCGTCGAGCTTGTCCTTGCCCTTGGCTTCGAAGTACCGGCCTCCGGTGCGGGTGGCAATCTTCTCCATGATCTTCTTGCCGTCGACCTCCTGCTGACGATCACCCCCGCCGCCGCGCCGTCCACCGCCTCCGGGATAGCCGCCGCCCCCACCACCGGGATAGCCACCACCACCGCCGCCGGGGTACCCACCGCCACCCATCCCGCCGCGCCGCCCGCCGCCCTGCCCCGGAATACCGAAATTCTGACCGCCCTGCTGCTCGCCCTTGAAGTAAATCGTGTAGACGGCCACATTGGCGCGGTCCGCCGCATCCACAGCGTCGTTCAGCGTTTCCTTGCTGCCCCGGTCCACGCCGTCTGAGAACACCACCAGCGCCTTGCGCCCGTCCTTGGGCTTCATCAGCTCGTCGGAGGCCAGGTAAATCGCGTCATAAAGCTGCGTGCCCCCGCCGCGGGCAGGGCGCTGACGCTCCCGGTCGTCGCCGGTGGTCTCCGGCCCCTGCGTGTCGTTCTGCGAAGCCCGCGTCTGCCCCAGGTCGTCCAGCTCGTGGTGCAGCTTTTCACGCGAGTTGGTGAAGTCCTGCAGCAGTTCAACCTCGCGATCGAAGTGAATCAGGAACCCTTCGTCCTTGGCCGCGCCGGCCTTGGGATCGGCAGGGATCATCAGGTCCACAAATTTACCGGCCGCCTTGCGCTCGTTCTCCAGAGCCCCTGAAACGCTGCGGCTCGTATCCACCAGCAGTCCCACCTTGAAGGGCAGATTGCTCTCCCTGGTAAAGCTCTTGATAACCTGCGGCCGGCCGTCCTCGGTCAGCGCAAAGTCGCTGATTTGCAAGCTCGTCACCAGCGCGCCCTTCTTGTCACGAACGGTCACCGGCAACACCACTTCCCGCGCCTGAATCTTCAGCGTGGCGACCGGCTGCTGGCTGGCGGGCTGCTGTGCGGCGGGCTGCTGGGCCACACCGGGCACGGACAGACCCGGCAAACCCAGCGTCAGGACGGCCGGCATCAAGACGGCAAGGGGGGAAACGCATCTATTTCGCATCATGATTTGTCGAGACATACACTTTCATTCCGTTAGACGGGGCAAAGCCCAGACTGTTGACTGGCTCCGAGTGAGCTTCTCGCCAGCCCGCAGGTTCGGCGTCACCTCCAGCCAATCATATCCCTCGCCGACCGCCTCCAGTCACCTGACCCGTGCAGAGGCCCCCGCACCAACCTGAATGATCTGGAAATCGGAAAGAAGGAATGGATTTACGCGCGGACTTACCGGACCGAATTGGGCTCGCTCATCACCGGAATCATGCCGGCGGGCCGGCTGGAAACAAATATCGCCCGCAGAATGCGCAATCCGTCGCTTGAAGGCAACGGCAGCAAATTCATCACGCAAATCACCATGTTGCAGAATGCGAGTTGAGGCCCGATCGACGGCAGAATCAGAGTAGCAACCAGAAGCAGATTCACCAGCGGCCCCGCGCTCGCGATCAGAAGCTCCTCCCGCCGGCGGCGAGCTGTGCCCCTGCGGTTGTAGGCGCCACCCATGCAGAGACCGAACTCCCGAACCGGCACTCCCAGGACCAGTGCAACCAGCATGTGCCCGATCTCATGCAGCAACAGGCTGGCGACGATCAACGCTCCCAACGCCAGGCCATGCCATAGACCACAAAGCCGGATGCCAATAACACTGCAAAAACCAACGACCACCCAACCCGAAGCGTGCATGCGGAACGGGACCCGAAATCTGGACATGCCTACACCTTCGCTCCACTTTACATGCACAAAATGAATAACTTAAGAGATTTGATAAGGTGTATTACCAAAGACTTTTGAACACGGGAGTGACCGGGTTTTGGTAACTTCGAGTGATTCGATCGCGTTACCTTGGAAAGAGAACAAAGGTCATGAAAGCGCTCCCTTTTGTTGAATATGAGCGAATCCGCAGTTGGTCCTGTTTGCTCTTGTATCAAGCCGGTATGCCAACTGAAAGTTGACCCGCAATGATTCGAATCCGAGACACCACGGTCATCGATGCGCCCATTGAACGATGCTTCGATCTCTCGCGCAGCGTCGAAGTGCATTTGCTCGCGAACGTCCATTCAGGAGAACAGGCAATCGCCGCCGGCGGCGTCACCTCAGGCCTGGTCGGGCTCGGCCAGCAGGTCACCTGGCGCGCCAGGCATTTCTATATTTGGCAAGACCTGACCAGCGAGACCACCGCGCTTGAAGCTCCCGCCTACTTTCAGGTCACCATGATCCGCGGCATCTTTCGCTCGATGCAAGCGGATCATTGGTTCCGCACTCTTCCATCCGGCGCAACCGAAATGAGAGACAATTTCCGCGTCGCCGCGCCGCTTCCGCTGCTGGGCCTCATGGCAGAGGCTCTTTTCCTGCGCCGCTACATGCTTGCCCTGCTGCGGGAACGTAATACGGTGATCAAGCAGGTTGCGGAATCGGAGGAGTGGCGAAAGTACCTGCCCATCGATGCGGAGAACCAAGAGAAAAGGCGGCAATGACAATCGTCCGCCCAGGCGGCGGAGAGATCAACGTACTGCTTCGTCTTTCGAGCATGAGAAAAGCCCGCCGGTTCAGCGGGCCTTAGCGGATATTATCTGGTAGCGCTACCGGGAATCGAACCCGGGTTTTAAGATTGAGAATCTAGCAGCCTAGCAAATGGATTCAATCACTTACAGCCATTTGCTGACCGGACTGTGTACCGCAGTGTGTACCACGAATCGCAAAAACCGCCTATTGGACCGCTTCGCTTGCTTGCGGGAACGCGGCGGCCAATCCCTCTGCTACGTTGCGCGTCTGGTACTCGACAAACTTCCCGAACCCGGCGGCAACGTGTGTCTCTGTGACGTGGATGTAATACCGGGCGGCCACTGAGGGCGAGCTATGCCCCATCAGGCGGGCCAGGGTGAAACGGTCCATGCCGGACTGTGCGGCCCGCGTCCCGAACGTGTGCCGCCAGCAATAGAATTCAAAGCTCGCCAAGCCCGCATCCTCGATTGTCTTCTTCGTGCGGGTGCTGCATGGAAATAACGTGTCCCGATATGCCATCCCCCGGAAACACGAATGCGGATTGGTTCACCTTGCCCTCTGCCGCCTTCTTGCGCCGCTGTAGAACGTCCGCAGCGCGCGGGGTGAGGGGAAGGCTTCGCTGTGCGCTGTCCGTCTTGCCTTGGCGAACGTGGATGCACACCGTGCGGGCATTCCGTGCGCTCCGCCAAGTCCACATCGGCCCACCGGAGCAGGAACAGTTCGCTGTTCGGGCGCATCCCGGTATCGACCGCCAGAATCGCCGCATCCCGCAGATTCTCGGAAGCCTTCGCCAGATACTTTGCCTCTTCCGCAAAGCTCAGAACGCGGTCCCGGCCCTTGGACTGCGGCAATTCGTGGATGGTGGGCACGCGGTCCAGCTTGCCCCATTCCACGGCAAGGTGGAGAATCCGCCGCAACGTGCGCAGATCGCCGTTCACGGTCACAACGGAATTCTCTGGTACTTCTTGCCTATGCCGCGCGTACCGGCTCACTGTCTCGCCTGTAATCGCGTCCAGCGGGGCATCTGCGATTGCAGCGAAGGTCAGCAGCCTGTCCAGGCACACGCTGTAGAAAGTGTGCGTTCCCGGCTTTGTGTGCGTCTTGGCGTATTGCAGGAATTCCTTGGCGAATGCGCGGAAGATCGGCGGACCAATTGCGGCCGGTTTCGGCCAGGGATCGTTCGGGTGAATCTCGCCAAGCCTCAGCGCCCTGCGGTGTTCCTCTTCCACGTCCTTTGCCGCGTTCCTGTTCTGTGTCTTGGCGGACTGCCGGATGCGGAAACTCTCCACTGTCCCGTCTGCCTGTCTTGATTGACCAGCGGAAGTTATACCAGTAGCTTTGCCGCGTTTGTAGAGCATGCCTTCCTCACTTTCCTGTGGTTCGGTTTCGGTTTGTTCTTGCTGCCCTTTGGCCGTCCGCCTAGCTTGCCATTCGCGCGGGACGTTGCCGCCTTGCGCTTGCTCGTCACTTCCCCCCGGCAAGCGGGACAGTAGCAGATAAGCTCGACTTTGTGAATCGGACATTTCATACGTCCAATAATACCTAACATGATAGGTATATGCAAGAAAGAATTTTTCCGGGCGAACATAAATTCCTCAGCAGCAGGTGGGAACATAGGCGACAGTTTTCTGCTTAGGCGTCAATATCAGGTGTTGTCGCCTATGCGTTATTTTGTCGCCTATGGTCATTTCAAACTCCACAGCCACGGGCCGCGTTCTCCGTCGCGGGACCGCTTCCCGCCCAGTTTTTTAAATGCCCGTTGCAATGTGCGGTCTGAAAAACCGCTTTCCGCGCTCAGGTCCTTTTGCGGTTTCGGGCCGCTCGTCAATTGCTCCTGAAGAAAATCGACTGCTTCAGCAATATCGGACCGGCCCTCCGCTTCCGCATCCGGGGCCAGCAAATCATCGGCTGTCAGTTGAGACTTGCCACGCCATACAAGCCTTGCATCCGTTTCCTCACCAACAATCTCGTATCCCAAAGACTCTGCGCGTGGACCAACATTATTTTTAATCTGCACCAGTGCGCGGCTGTTAGGGTCTCCGGCTGCGTTCCCCGCAATATTTTCCATGCGGACCGCACCCGTGAGGTCGATACTGCCTAACCCGCGATGAATTGCTCTTCCGCCGGATGCCTTGCTCAAATGGCGAACCACCAGCACACAGGCATTATGCTTTTCCGCCAAGCCAATCAGCCCGTCCATTACCGGGCGCGTTTCGTTCGATTTGTGCGAGTCCACGTCAGCGCCAAGGTAGGACTGTATCGGATCAATGACGATCAGTTTCGCATGGGTTTGCTCAATCGCGCTTTCGAGCAAAGCAACGTCTTTCAAGGTAATCCCGCCCCTGACGGCTGATTCTCCCTCCCCTGCCACGCTTCCCCTCAAGAGGTGAAAGCGGCTTGCGTTCCCGCCCAAGGCGTCGAATCGAGGCTTTATGACGTACTCCGCCGCGTTCTCCCGCGATAGGTAGAGCGTGGAAATCGGCGCACAGGTCCCCCCGGACGCAGGGAGAATGCCGTTTGAAAGGTCTGCGGCAATTGCTAGCGCGATGAAAGTCTTCCCGGCGTCCGGGTCCCCGGATAGCATCGCCAGCATTCCAAAGGCGAGATACCCCTTCCACATCCAAGGGACGGGCAAGGCTTTAACATCGGCGAGACACAACAGGTCTGGTTCGGCTGTGCTGGGAATATGGCCCGCCGGGTATCGCTCAACCCCCTTGGCAATCTGCAACAGCTTCTTTTCGTCATGCGGTGGCGCAAAGGTCGCATTCAAGCCGCGTAGAGCCGCAAGAATCCCCTCCTGTGGCACCCCTTCGTCTCGTAGTTTGCCAGCCAGCGAAAAGAGCAACGGAGTACGCTGTCCAGGGCCGATGATCGCCACGCTTGCTGAAGAGATCGGCGCGGACGGTGTTGGATGCAACAGCATATTGAGCAACCATTCCGGTGCATCCAAGACTGGTTCTTGGGGGTCTGTGTACGCATACTGATTGCCACTGGAGTGAACGGACGGCGGGATTACCACATATCCGCCATCCCCGCGAATGTCCAAGCCTTTCGCAAGTTTCCCGGCGGAATTCCGAATGACTGCACCAACGGGCCAGCGGAAGTACACATGGCTACCATTCCCGGTGGATGTGCTGAGAGTGTCTGGAATTTCGTGACCTTGCCGCTGGTAAGCGAGCAAGGCAGAGCGGCCCGGTTCACCGTCTACGTCCAAGACAAAAATCCCGGACCCCGGACCGGTTGCCACTCCCCAATTGCAGCCGTGAAATTTGTTGGCCCATTCCTCAAGTTGGCGAAGGTCGCTCGTGGCGACTTTCTGCCACTCATTCACCAGCGGCGTCTTACCGCGTGGCTGGACGGGCAGTAATCGCCAGCCACGGCCAGCGGCGGCGCGCACCTCTTCTGGTAGGGCCGCGCTCATTGGGCTTCCCCTGCTGTCGGAGCGCTCAAGCGGGCTTCTATCCAGGCGTCAAGATCGGCGCGGCGATAGCGCACTAGTTTTTCGCCTGCTCTGAAGTGTCGCGGACCTTTGCCCTCAGAGCGCCATAGCCTCAGCGCTGCCTCACTGATTCCGACGTATTTGGCGGCCTGTTTTGGTGTAAGTGTGCTCGGCTGCTCAATCACCATTCCTGCTCCTCACTAACCGCTGCAATAGCAGCATCGCGTTCTATGACTAGACTGAGCGCAGCGCAGCGGCCTGAGAAGATGGACAATTCTCAGAGAGATATTCTCCGTGGACGAAACTACTTTGGCTTTTTGTCCGGGGGGAGGGCCGCGCCATGCGCGTTTTTGGCCTTGCGACTGGTGAGTAACTTACGCACGCTTTCCTTTGTCGCGGTCTCGTGAGGGTGCTCTTGGTTCAACCGGAGCGCGATTTGCGCGTAGGACAAGCCCGAACTCTTTAGTTGCGCGGCTTCACCGGCGAGAGAATCTTTCCTTGGGCGTCCCTTCCGAGTCTTGCGGAGCAATTGGCCGCGAAACGGGGGAGTAGGAAGTAACGAATCGGGAATGGTGATTGGAGGGGCGATAAGCCGAGGAATGCGGTCCGCTTCTTTTTCGCGCTTGAGTTGGTCGATAGCA
Source organism: uncultured Acidobacteriaceae bacterium (assembly GCA_963757965.1). Classification (GTDB taxonomy): domain Bacteria; phylum Acidobacteriota; class Terriglobia; order Terriglobales; family Acidobacteriaceae; genus Telmatobacter. Next base: position 54,099 of record CAVWTV010000024.1, on the reverse strand, counting down.
GGAAGGGCCACTTCGCGGATTGCATCGCTGATCTTGTCTTGATCGCTGTCGTATAACGTGCCATATAGCGGGCGATTGACCGCACTTCGGAGGCATTCCTCCAATTCGGCTTTTCGTTTTCCCCGCAGATGTGCAGCCAAAAGCCCTTTGCCAGCCCGCAATTTTTCAGTGGGGTCCGTCATGTGTCACCCTTCCGTGACCTTCCCGATTCTTGCGGATCACCAGGAAGGCGGGACGGGAAGGCGTCCCGCTTTGTCGCCGCCGATGATCGGTCAGCAGCTATCCGGCTCAAGTGAAAGATAGCATTTAGGACGATTTGACGAAACCAGCTCCCACCCATCCGATTGCGCGAACCGCGCCCCACGGGATGAAGAATCCAAGCAACGGAAAGAACGCAATCAAAAGATACAGCCATGCGGACGGTGCTGGTGTCGAATAGAGGGTTTCGCCTTCCTCTGTCTCGATTGATTCAACGCCGTAATTTTCGGCCCAGCGGATAGCCTTAATGCCGCCTTTGTCCACAGTAGACGGCCACTCCCACCCCTCACGTTCTCCAGTTTTCGGGTCAATTTGTGGTAAAGGCTGCGCGTCAGACAGCTTTGCTCTTCCGTGTTGCGGAATCGGTTTGGCTATGCCCGCGAATGGATCGGGACTCTGAAGAGTCTTGCGCTGTTCTTTGACCACATCTGAATTCGCTAACTGCTCAAATCTGTTGTGGCGCGCTCTTTGGCTCTGAATTTCTTGCAATTCCAAATATGAGACAAACCCGCCTGCAATCGCCCCCAAGACTCCCAAGAGCACGGCCAGCCGCCGCGTTCCTTCTCTGAGATTCATAGCTGCTCCCATTTCTCAATCCAGCGCCTTGCACTCCAGGGATTCGCTGAGGCGCTGGCAGCGCCAGGAAATGACCCATTTGCCCGTGCGGTCGATGCGCCCGAAGTAGCGCACTGGCATGACGTGAAAATCATGGTCCAATTCATCACTTGTGACCGTGACAAAATACATTGCCCCTTCCGGCGGAGGCTTGGCATCCGCCGGGGGAAGTAGGAGAGAGAGCAGACCCGACTCGCGTTGAAAGTCGAACACCCCGTTTCGATCCTCGCCGCAGAACAGTCGCGGCAGTCTGTCCGGGTAGTCAATGTTCTTGTCATTCTCTGGGATCGTTTTCGTCCGCATCTGGCAGTCCCGATATTCTCCCACCAGCCAATCGCCAGCAATCCATACTGGTGTGTCGTGATTGTGGGTTATCCAGCCGCTCTCATTCAGGCCGTAGAAAGCTGCTATGCACCCCCAAAACAACAAAGGCCAATAGGAAGAGACAACCGCAACCCATCGCCGTTTCTTCTTTTTTCCCAGAGCTATCAGATCCAGCCATTGCAACACACTCCCGAATCATGAAATGCTGCTCACCGGAATGATAAGCCTTGCCACCGTGCAAGAGTCGGGCCACAATTGCAGCATGGGCCAACAGCGCAGCGCAGACGCAACGGTGAGCCTCGGACGGCACCAGCGGGCCTGCTCTGTCTGCGCCCATGAGCAGCGGGAGGAAATTGAAACTGCCTTCATCGGCTGGCGTTCCCCAGCGGCCATTGCTGAGGAATTCGGGCTGGCAGATCGGGCCAGCGTTTACCGGCACGCGCACGCGCTTGGACTGTTCCCCAAAAGGCAAAAGAACATCCGGGCGGCATTGGAGCGGATCATCGAACAAGCGGGCGAAGTGGACGTGACCGCCAGCGCGGTTGTCGCGGCTGTCCAGGCATATAGCAAGATCAATGCGGCGGGACAGTGGATTGACCGCACAGAGCAACTTAGCCTGAATGATCTTTTTGACCGCATGAGCACAGCGGAGCTTGAAGAATACGCACAGCGCGGAACGCTCCCGAAGTGGTTTGAGGCGGTAACCGTGAGCGCAACAGAGGGTGACAGTCCCGAATGACAGAAGCCCGCACAGAACGCACAGGACGGCCATCCTTGCCCGCAACAGCGGCGGGAATGGGTTTGGGGTGCTTCCCGCTGCGCTCGCCGCAGTCCAGGGCCGCTGCGCGGTCGCTATTGGCATCTAAGAGAGCCATCGAAGGCGAAGGGCTTCTCGTGGTAATTCGGGTAGTCGGATCACCACCCGCGCCCGGTCGGAAGTGTACCTGCCCGATTCCCGCCGCTGGCACAGTTGCCGTTTGCAGGTGCTTCTGTGAAACCCGGTGATTATCCGCTTCGATCACTGCAATCCCGCGCCGCTGTGCGGAGGATGCTGGCAGCGCGGCAGGCGGGCAAGACGGCAATCACACTGATTGTTGACGGTGAGGAAAATGAGCCGCCGCGCTTTACTCCGTGGATTGAGAGTGAGCCGGGACGGATAGGGCGAGTTGCTTCAATTCCGCCGGGGATGACGGTTGAAGAGGCGGAGCGAATCGCTTCGCAGCGGACTGTGTACCAAACTGTGTACCACGGAACGCGCTATTGTGACCAAACACGCGCTATGAGGAATTTCAGGCAAAGGAAAAGCCCGCTGATTTAGCGGGCTTTAGCGTCAATATGACTGGTAGCGCTACCGGGAATCGAACCCGGGTTTTAAGATTGAGAATCTCACGTCCTAACCCCTAGACGATAGCGCCACACTTGATGGGACAGCCGTTGCCGACCGCTCACTTACCTTAACAAAAATCCGTTCCGCTGCCAAAGAGGCCGCGGACGAAACACCGCGTCAGATCCCCAGCTTCTTGACCTCGTCGTTGTAGTACTTGCGGTAAAGAATCTCCCACTCCTGCGAGCCTTCGGGGATGATCTTCCGCTGGTTGGCAATCTTCAGCCGCGCCGCGGTGTCGATCCTGGCCTCTTCGCCGAGCAGCGCGGTCAGCGCCTTGCGCGCCTCCTGGCGAATGGTATTGCGATCCTCCAGGAACCCCACTTCGTCGATCTCGGCCAGCGTGTCGGCCACCGTGTGGGCCAGCTTGTTCAGCTTGTCCGGGTTGATCCTCATAGAACCGCCTTGTACTTCTTGGCCAGCTCGGTCTTCACCTTCTTGAACATCTCGGCATATTGCGCCCCCGACTTGCGCATCTCCTCGGAGTACGCATCCAGAATCACCCGTACCTCGTCGTTGATGCGGTCCTCGAGCGAGAGTTCCTCGATCAGGCCCGCTGCAACGCGCGCCTCCACCACCTTCAACTCACTGGTGGTGATCATTTTGGCGTCGATGAGGTGCTTGACCGTTCGGCGGGCCAGATACCCTATGTAGTCGCGGGAAAAGATCATGAGCTAAGTTTCAGAATACCTTATCGGCTCATCTTCTGTACACCTAAACATCAGGGAATCATGAGGAAATGCGGGCCAGATGCCTCGCCAGACCATCGCTTCCGCGCCAATTCTCCGCGCCTTCCAATTTGCCCCTGCTCTTGCCGTCTTTTCACCATGATATTGCACAAAAAATACGGGGTTAGCCGCCGCTTCTTGAGGTATAGTTGCGTTGCCGGGAAAGCAAAATGTTTTCCCCTCTCAAAACAAAGAAAAGGAGACCACTGTGCCCAGCGACATTCCCAACGGTGGATATCAACCAGTCCCCGACCAGCAAACCCACACGGCAACCGGCGCTCCGGCGACACCCGGCGCTACGGCTGTGACGCCTGCGCAAGCTGCGCCCGCACCGGCCCAACCAGTCCCCGCGCCGCCGGCCAAGACCGGGCCCAGCGCACTCAAGATCATTCTCATCGTCGTTGTGGTGTTCATTGGGCTCGGCATTCTCAGCCTCGGCGCCGTCGGCTTCATGACATGGCGGGTTCTACACTCCGTCCACGTCTCCGGCCCTAATGGCGACGTCTCCATCAGTACGCCGGGCGGCTCGATTACCGCCAACACCAACCAGACATACACCGCCGACGATCTGGGCACCGATCCCTATCCCGGCTCAACAGCCACCAAGGGCGGCATGAAGATGACCCTGCCCACAGGATCGTCCGTGACCGCGATTTTCACCACGTCGGATTCAAAAGACCAGGTCGTCAGCTTCTACAAGGGAAAACTTGGCAGCGATGCCACGACCATGGACTTCGGCAGCAGCGCGATTCTCACCGTGAAGAAAGGCAACGAGGAACAGGTCACGGTGACGGTGACCGCCAACCCTTCGGAGAATGGCGGCAAGACGCAGATATCCATCTCCCATACGATCGTGACCAAGCCGTCCTAGCGGTTGGCCCGAACAAGTCTTGGATCCATTGATTTGGAAACGAAACTGTGCCCCATCCATCGGACGTTTCGCCGCGGCGACTTTTTGTCCGATGGGTGGGAGTCCGTAGAACTCCATGACGACGTCTTGTTATGTCAAACTTACAACCTTGTTTCTTCCTAGAAATGGGAACTCTGCGTTTTGGGAGGAGCTGAGAGCTCCTTTGGGATTGCTAACTTCGCCTCAGCTCACATGAGCCGCGGTCTGCTTTTTCGGCTTCGAACCGACGCCGCGCTTCACGCGCAGATTGTTGATCGCATATTCAATGAAGCGGTGCTCGAAGTGCGGCTTCTTGCCCATGAATTTGCAGGTCGCCACCACCTGATCCACGATGAACCTCGGATGATACGCAGCCAGCTCGAGTTCCTTCTCCTCGACGACCTGGTGCACAATGAAGTCGAATGCGCCGTCGTCCATCGCCAGCCCCTGGCGCGCGCATTCCTTTTCGAAGATCTGCCTGTAAAGGTCCAGCGTCGGCGCCCCGATCTCGATCTTGTAGGGCAGCCTGCGCAAAAAAGCAGTATCCATCAGGTCTTCCGGCTCCAGGTTGGTTGAAAAGACAATCAGTTCTTCGAACGGAATGCTGAACGACTTACCCGTGTGCAGTTTCAGGTAGTCCACCCGGCTCTCAAGGGGCACGATCCACCGGTTGAGCAGGTCGGTTGGACGCACGAGTTGGCGGCCGAAGTCGTCGATAATGAAACACCCGCCCAAGGCCTTCACGTGCAACGGAGCTTCGTAGAAGTGGCCGGTGGCGTCATAACGCAGGTCAAGCATGTCCAGCGTCAGTTCGCCGCCGGTCATCACGAACGGCCTGCGGCAGGCGACCCAGCGCGCATCGAACTCTTCGTGCCGCAGAAACGACGTGGTCACTTCGGGGCTGGTCTCGGTCTCCGCCTTGAGCGGCTTATGAATGCTGGGGTCGTGAACGCGAATGATCTGGCCCTCGACCGAGACCGCGTACGGCACGTAAATCACGTCGTTGAACACGCTGGCCAGCCGAAACGCCACCGAAGATTTGCCATTCCCCGGCGGACCGTAAAGCAGCACTGCCCGGCCGGAATTCAAAGCTGGCCCGCATTGTTCGATGATGCTGTCGTCGAAGATCAGGTCGCTCAGCGACGTGCGAATCCGTTCAAACGTGACCAGTTCGTTGGTAAGCTTCTGCAGGTTTACCTGGTCGGTGAATTCCTCGATCGTGACCGGCGCGGGACCCACATATCTCAACCTCTGCAGAGCGTCGATCGTCCAGCGCCGCCCCTCGTCGGTGAGCGTGTAGCTCATGTCCATCATGCTGTCGGAGTCGCGCGTGCCAAGCGTGCGAAGCAACGCGCGGTCCACTGCCATGCGCACCAGGTCGAGCACCAGGTGATACGGCAGCTTGATCGCTTCCACAAACTGGCGATTGGTCTCCAGCCGCCCCGAATAGATGAGCTTCATCAACAGGGCCAGCAGTTGGTTTTCGTCGATTCCGGTTGACGCGATGTCGTTCGGCTCGGTAGGAATGCGATGAATAAAGGCGTCGAGCACACGCTGCTCGATGGCGCCAATGGCCACAAGGTTATCGCCCAGCCGCCCGCCATGCACCGCGATGCGCGCTACCGCCGTCGCCACATCGTCTTCGCTGACGAGCTTGGCGCGGATCAACAGATCGCCCAATCGCATTCGAACTGAAATGGCGCCCTCCCGGCCACAAACTTAGTGTCCTGTCTCTAAAGTTCGTTCAATAAATACTGCCGTCCTGAGACTCAAAAAGAGGCGGTCATCCTGAGCGAAGCGCTCTACAGCGGAGTCGAAAGCCTGCCCTGAGCTTAGTCGAAGGAGACCTGCATTTCCATCGTGCACTTCTGTGAAGAGCTTCTGAGACACCGCACCAGAGGTCAAAGTCAGCGCGTTCCACTGCCAGAATAATGTCTACAACAAGCCTTTGAATCTACAACTTCCGGGTTGACAGTCTTCACTTTCATGGCCTGTTCGCGAGCGCCTTGGGTTCAACAGCGGATCCGAGCGCGCCCGCCACCAACTCTCCATGCTTTTTCAAGGTGTGTCCCCGATACCACGCATGCGCTCCCATGGCGATTCCCTCTGCCTGGCCCAAAGACAATGGCCCGCCTGTCTCCGACGACCAGCAATTCAAGTCGAGGATCAGCCCATCCACAATGGCCGATCTCTTGCCTGCAAGAACCGGCACAGCCCCATGGGCACAGACCGCCGCCATGATGCCGGATTTAGCCTGCCCCTCCGGTTCGTATGCGACAAATCCAAACCTCGACTGCGAAAGAAGCCGGCCGATCTCCTCGGTCGGCCGCCAGCCAAGCTCGGCTACCGGGCAGCCGGCAATCTCTTTCGGGCAGTTCTCTACCGGCAATCCAACGTCGCACACCTCTTTCACTCCGAGCATCTTGACTGCTCGCGCCAGCCCGGCCTTGAATCGTCCGTAGGCATTACCCCGCGAGCGAGGCTGCCCCAAGACCATCATCCTTGGTTGTCTTGGCTCGAAGGTCGGAAACTCCTCAGACTCGCCAAGGTTCGAGAAGACCGGCAGCACAGCGATCTCCCGGCCGGACTTGTTCCAGCGCTGCAGCACATCCCGGTGCGCCGTGCAGTTGGTAAGTCCGATGTCCGTCAGTGCCATTGTGGCCGCAACCACCCGCCGCTGCCTCGCGCCAATCGTCCAATACGACCGGCGGTAAACCGGGATAGGTTCATATAGCTCATGAAACATCGTGGCCAACACCAGCCCGGGCACAGCCGCCTTCGCTTTGGCCAGCCCTTCGACCAACGCTTCGGGAGCGCCGCTCCGGTCGTACGAGTAGCCACTGGCATGCAGCAGCACTGTCCACGGATCGCCGCCATCTGCTGCGGAGGCGCGCTGCAACGCATCTCGAATCCCATCCGCTTCGTCTACCGGAGCCCCGTAAACAGCAAACTCCCGATAGGCCTTGAATTCCGGGTACTCCTCCGACATTACGGCAAGACTTGTTTCGATATTCCAGGTGTCGCGCAGCTCACAGGCCAGGTGAAAGGCATAGTCGCCCAGTCCGCAATGGCCGGGCAGATTCGACGGAACAATTTGCACGATCTTCCCGGACCTGCGCTGCATACGAATCATGTTAGCAAAGGAGGATATCTTCGAGCTGTGTCCAAAGAGAGCGGGGGTTACCCAGGGCAATCGCATTTGAAGCCTGATGGCGAACCAACGTCTCAGGCTTTCCGAAATGCTCCATCGAAGGCCGCTTTGTAACAGGGCACGACTTCAGTCGTGCCGCAAAATGCCGCAAAAATAGGGCTGGGCTTTAGCCCCTGCGACACTTCGGATCCGACTTCTTCTCCGATTCGCCCCGCTCCCCGCCTTCCGAGCAGCTCTTTTCTAATCCCGGGGCTATCTGTCGCAAATGCAATTGCCCTGGGAAATTACCGCCATCGGCGCGCATGAATCCGTCGCTGAATCTGCGAAGCTCGCGTTCAAATCGATGCGCCCCTCACACCCGATGCGGACAGCTTTTCGTATTCAAGCACTCCTCTGCCACCCGCAGCCGCTCCACGGGCCGCCCGCCAATCAAGTGCTCTTCCACAATCGCGACCGCATCTTCTGGCTGCACGCCGCCGTACCAGACCGCCTCTGGATAAACCACGACCATCGGACCATGCTCGCACTGGTCCAGGCACCCTGACTTGTTGATCCGCACCCTCGCCCCCAGCCCGGCGGCCTTTGCCAGTTGCTGCAGTTGCGTGTGCAGCTCGCTCTTTCCATCCGCGGTGCACGACGGCCGCGGAGCATCCCCGGGCCGGCTATTGTGGCAAACAAAAACGTGACGCTCAAACAAAGGCAAATGGTTTTCCCCCTCGATCCTGTTTTATTGAGAATTCAATTCTGACGATTCCAGACTAAACCCCAGCGCCTCCGCTGCCTGACCCCTGATCTCTGACCCCTGAATCGAACTTTCCACAATGCGCGCCCTCCCACCCGCCCGCATCTGCGAAAATAGAAGCTTGACTATGACCACGGAAAACCTCCTCTCGCTGAAAGACGACATGGTGGCCTTTGTTGAAGGCCACGGACTGCAACGGCTCCCCGGCTACGTCACCGAGGACATCCCCTCCATCGTTTGGGAGGGCGAAGGCAACCCCGACTCGTGGAAAGACTTTGTCGAGATGGCAAAGCACGTCGGCGCTCCCTTTGTAACCTTCAGCGAGATGGCGCTGGAGCGCGAAGAACTCGACGCTTTGATCGAAGACGCCGGCGAGATGAACTTCCCCGACGAAGAGGCCACTGAGCTGGTCGAGGCGCAATGGCTGCGCAAGTACGCCGGCAACGTCGGCTACATCCAGCTTGGCTTCGTCTATCAGGGCCTGGTCTTCCTGCACGAGACCACCACCGAATGGTATGAGCGCTATCAATCGCTGCTTGAAGACATCGAGGCCTTTCAGGACATTGTCATCGACGACGTGCATGGGGTTGATGAAGAGGACGAGTAAGGGCGCCTCCGAATGAATCCGTGCTTTAGGGGCCCGGATGGTAGGCCAGGGATTTATCCGATAGGCCAGGGATTTATCCCGGGCAACAAGCCAACAAAATCGACGCGGGCTTTTCAGGCTGCGGAAAAACTCTACCCCCGGCAAGCGATTTGAAACGGCGCGACTTCAGTCGTGCCGCAAACGAAGCAAAATGGATGCAGGGCTTTAGCCCCTGAGGGAAAAGCAACGCGGCCTTCGAAGTGAATCAGAGGTTCCTGAGTTCCCACTTGAATCCAGCCACTCCAGCCATCGCGCCGATTTCTCATCCTCGCCAAGTCTGGGCTTTAACCGACCCCCATCCCGAGGAAGCCGCCGCCCTCGCCAAAGCCGCGCGGATTCCCGCGGTGCTTGCGGAACTGCTGATCGCTCGCGGCATCTCCTCGCCCATCGATGCCAGCGCCTTCCTCAACCCCGAACTCGCTCACCTTCACGATCCCTTCCTGATGTCGGGAATGATCGCGGCCGTCGAGCGTCTGGAACGAGCCATCGCCGCCCATGAACCCGTTCTTCTCTACGGCGACTACGACGTGGACGGCACAACCGCCGTAGTTCTGCTCAAGACCGCCATCGAAATGCTTGGCGGCCCCAACAATCTTGTCCGCTTTCACGTCCCGCATCGCCTGCGCGAGGGCTACGGACTGCAATCCAGCGTCCTCGAGGCCGCTTATGCCGACGGCGTTCGCCTGGTGATCACCGTCGACACCGGCATGAGAGCCTTCGCCGAAGCCGAAACCGCTCGCCAACTGGGTCTCGACCTCATCATCACTGACCATCACCTGACGCAGGCCGACGACGCGCTCCCGCACGCGCTGGCCATCCTCAATCCCAACCAGCCCGGCTGCACCTACCCTGAAAAATCCCTCTGCGGCGCAGCCATCGCGCTCAAACTCGCGCAGGCAATCCTTGAGCGTCGCGACCCCGTCCGTACCCGCGAAAAAACGCTGCCCAGTTTTCTGAAGATGGCCGCCATCGCCACCATCGCCGACGCCGTTCCCCTTCAAGGTGAAAACCGCGTCATCGCCGCCCTCGGCCTTGGCGAGCTGCGCAAACCCGTGGGCGCCGGCCTGCGCGCGCTCTTTGCCGCCGCCGCACTCGAACCGGCAGCCAGACAGCTCACCGGCTTCGATGTAGCCTTTCGCCTTGCTCCGCGCATCAATGCCGCCGGACGCATGGACGTTGCCTCCGACGTCATTGAGCTTTTCTCGACACGCGACCCCGCCCGCGCCACTGAGCTGGCCGCCAAGCTCGAACGCCTCAATCGCGAGCGCCGCGATACCGAGGCCGCCGCGCTCACCGCCATTGAAACCATGCTGGCCACCGACGCCGAGCTCGCTTCAGACCGGCTTCTCGTAGTTCAAGGAGAAGGCTGGCATCGCGGCGTCATCGGCATCCTCGCCTCGCGCGTGGTCGAGCGCACCGCCAAGCCTGCCATCGTGGTCAGCGTCGAGGACGGCCCCCACGGTCGAATTGCCCACGGCTCCGGCCGCTCCGTCGATGGTTTCCAGTTGCTCAACGCCATCGAATCCTGCGCCGATCTATTCACCCGTTTCGGCGGCCACGCCTTTGCCGTCGGCTTTGCAATGCCCGCCCAAGCCCTGCCCGAGCTCAAGCAGCGCCTGCGTCTCTACGCCGATCAAAACCTGTCTGCCCGCGAGCCCCTGCACCGGCTCCCCATCCACGCCGAGTTGCCCCTCGATCGAATCACTCCCGTGCTCGCGGGCTGGCTGCGCAAGCTTGAACCGCTGGGCCACGGCAATCCTGAGCCCATCTTCGTAGCCCGCAACGCCTGCCTGCTCTCCGCGCCCCGCATCATGAAAGAGCGCCATATCCGCCTGGAACTTGTGCAAACCTCACCGCAGAATGCCGTCCAGTCTTCGATCCCAGCCGGCTCCAGCAGCGCCATCCGCGCCGTCGGCTGGAACCTCGCCGCACGCGCCGCCGCTCTCCAGCTCAAACAAGGCTCGCTCATTGATATTGCCTACCGCATCCGCGAAAACACCCACCCCGATTTCGGCGGCCTCGAAGTCGAGATCGCCGCCATCGAATCATCCGCTTCCTGAGCGCAACAAGGCCCACGCCTGAACGTGGGCCTCGTCGATCTGAACATCGGTTCACAGATTCCCTGATGATGCCTATTTTTCCTTCCCCTTGCCAGCCGGTTTTGTCGTGACGTTGTTGTGCTTCTCGTTGTAAATCTGCTTGCTGTTCTTGTTCTCTTCCCGGTTCGCCTGCTTATGCTCCTGCTGGGTCAACGCGCCCCCGTTCGCAACCCGTTCGTTGTGCACCTGCTGGGCCACATTCGACTGATTGCGGTTCGTGCGCGCCGCCTCACCCGACGTCATCTCGCCGCTGCGCAACCCGTTCGCCGTGCGCTGCTGCTGGTTGGCTTCTCGGTCGTTGACTTCGTTCGGCTTGATTGTGTTTCCATTGTGCTTTTCGTCGTAAATCTGACGGCTGGCCGCATTCTGCTCGCCGTTAATCTGGTTACGCTCCTGGTTGGTGAGCTTGCCGCCATTGGCAACCCGGTCGTTGTGGACCTGTTGGTCAATGTGCGACTGCGTCCGTTCGGACCGCGCGGCCTCGCCGGAGGTCATCTGCCCGCTGCGAAGACCGTTGGCGATCCGCTGGTCCTGATTCGCCTCGCGCGTGTTGGGATTGTAATTGCGGCCCACTGACCGGTCGCCTGCCGAGATGGGCTGCGACTGACTGTGCTGCTGCGCAATCTGGTGATACGAATTAACGCTGCCCGACGCCATGGTTCCGGGAGTCCCGTGATTCACCGAAGCCAGTTGCGAACGATCCTGCGCCGCGAAGCTCTCGTGTTGCGCCTGGTTCGATGTCGGTTCGAAATGGTGCTCGTTGCCCGCTTGCATCTCCATCGACGAGGCATGTGCCTGAATTCCGCCGCCGCCGTTGAAGCTGACATGGTTCTCGTTCACAATCGTGTTTCGTTCGATAACGGTGTGATCCTCGTAAACATTGGTCACGTGAACGCCGCCGAAGTTCGCCACCGCCCGGTTATAGGCAAACACGCCGCCCCGCCACTCACCGCCAAAGAAGCCTACGCCGCCGTAACCGAATCCGTAATTGACCCCGCCGTAGAACCCCACATGCGGGCCCCAGTAGCCGGCGTGCCAGCCGTAAACCCCGCCCCCGAAGCCCCAGTAACCAGGCGTCCAAAGAACCCCGGCGCTGGGTGGCTGTACCCACACTCCCGGTACCCAGTAGTACCCGGCGTCACCGTACGCCCAATAACCAGGCGTCCAGATATATCCGGGCGCGGGCAGAGGGGGCTGCTCATAAACCGGCAACGCCGGTGGGGCAAACCCAACGCTGATAAACACTCCCGCATACGAAGATGCGGGCACAAGTGAGACAAGCAGCGCAAGCAGAAGCCAACGCACGGAACGGAACATTCGCATCAGACAAACCTCCTGAAAAGTTGGGTAAATCAAACCGGATACGCAATAAGCGAACAGTCTACGTGATCTGTAACCCAACCCGCCACAAGAAGTTGCAAAGAACAAAGATCAGGCCCACGGCTGACCGTGGGCCTCGGTGGCGAAAGCGCTCTCCGCGGCGGTGTGCCGCTCTCCTCTCAATAGCGGTAACTCAGTCCCATGCCCACCACATGCCGCGCCTGAAGATTCACCGGCAGGGCGATCGTCGCAGGATATGGCGCAGGCAAGCCGGTAGGCAGAACAGCGGTGCCGATATTTCCCGCCACCTGGCCGATGCCGATGTCGAAGGCAAAGTGCGGAGCCTCCCTCTGGGTCACGCGCACCGCGTAGTCCAGCGTAGTAGGCAAATGCACTCCGTTGTATGGCCCGATGGTCGGAATGATTGCACCCAGATTGAGCGCCGTGTGCGGCTCCTGTGTGAATCCCGCCGAAGGCACTGCCACTATTCCGTGGCCGACGGGCAACGGAATGCCCAGCCCGCCGAAGAATCGTCCGCCGAACCGCGTGCTCTGGCCGCCGATGCCGAAGATCGTGGCATTGGTCGCTTTCCAGCCAACGTTAAAAAGGAAGGGCACCGGCGGCTTGGCCCAGGTCTTCGTCACGGCTATGTAAACGTCCCCGTTGGTGTAAGACTTCGCTGGCACATTGGCTCCCTGCAGCGCGGCAATCTGCTGCACCAATGCGCCCGAGACGAATTTATCGTCGATGCGCACCACGCCGCCAACCGCAATCCCCGGCGTCCACGGGCCGAACTGCCCGTCCTTGATTCCCACCACCTTGCCGTGAATAACGTTCATGCCGTCAAAGTTCCATAAATTGCTGAACGCACCCGCGCTGGCCGTCGTGCTATCGCCGAGCTGGTGTACGCTGCGCGTATAACCCACCTCGGCCCGGTTGGCGAAGCCTTCGGTGATGCTGAACGTCTCAATATTGCCGATCACCGCGGCAGTGTCGATGAAGTGGAAGCCCACGGCCGGATGCGAAAAGACATGATCCTTCGCCGAATAGACCACGTAGGCAGTCGGCGTCAGAAATCCGCCGGTTTGGCCCTCCAACGTCAGATTCTGCGCCAGCAGGCGATTGGAAAACGGCATCGTCAACAAAACAAAGCCGCAAACAGTGAGTTTGAACAGAGTGCGGAGATTCACGTGTAACTCCAGTGGAGACAGTCGCCTGGCTCTTGTGACGTTCAAGTTCCACCTCTTGTAACATGGCCAAATCACGCCCGGATGTGATCCAGATCATACTCCGTGCGCTCCCGCGATGCGCCCAGATGTTGCCTGGAAGCTGCAATGGTAAACTCCATCCATGCCGCGCGGTCTATTTATCACCCTCGAAGGTCTTGACGGGTCCGGCAAAACCACCCAAATCAAGCGTCTCGCCGCTTGGCTCAGCAAGCGCGCCGGCAAACCACAAGAATTGGGCGCCCCGGGTCTCGCTTCTGAGACCTGGGATTCCAACATCGTCCTCACCCGTCAACCCGGTGGGACCGTGACAGGCGACCGCATCCGCGCTCTGGTCCTCGATTCCCGCTCCATCGGCCTGGCGCCGATGACTGAGATGGCCCTCATGTTCGCCGACCGCGCCCAGGCTATCGCCGAGGTCATTCAGCCCGCCCTCGAGGCCGGAAAGTTCGTCCTCTGCGACCGGTTTACCGATTCGACGGAGGCATACCAGGGCGGCGGCCGCGAGCTGGGCTCCAAACCCGTCCTCGAACTTCACCGGCTTCTCTGTGGCAACCTTCAGCCCGACCTGACCCTGCTGCTGCTTCCATCGCTCGAATTCAGCCTGACCCGCGCCCGCCGCCGCAATCAGCACATCGAGACCAATACCGGCCTGAACGAAACCCGCTTCGAGCAGGAGCAGGACGCCTTCTTCACACGCGTCTGGCAGAAGTACCACGAGATCGCCGCCCGCGAACCCACCCGCGTGGTCCTCATCGCAGGCGACATCACCATCGACGAAGTCCACGACCGAATCGTCGCCGCCGTCTCCAAACGCCTCCGCGCCAGCGCCGGCAAACAACCAGGCAAGCGCATCTGATCTCTCCTGAATGGCAGAGTCATCTATAATTCCGGCGAACCGTGAATGCACTCAATCCAACCGCCCAACGAGAAGCCCATGCCCATCGATCGCCGTAGATTTCTGACCCACTCCGCCGGCCTGGCCGCGGCCGCCGCAATGCCGGCCTCAGTCCTGGCCCAGCCCATCGTCGCTCGCGAGCCCGGAATCAAGCTCAAGCTCGGGCTCAACGCCTATTCGTTCAATGGGCCGCTTCGCGCAGGCACGATGACCCTGATGGACGCCGTCCACTTCTGCGCAAAGAATAGCGTCGATGCCCTCGACGCCACCGGATACTACTTCCCCGGCTATCCCCAGGTCCCCACCGATGAATTTATCTATGCCCTGAAGCGCACCGCGTTTATCAATGGCGTCGCCATCAGCGGCACCGGCGTCCGCAACGACTTCGCCGTGCCCGACGCAGCCGCGCGCAAGAAAGACGTGCAGATGGTCAAAGACTGGATCGTCGTGGCCGGCAAACTGGGTGCGCCTGTCATCCGCGTCTTCTCCGGCAATGTGCGCCCCGCCGGGTACACCTTCGATCAGGCGCTCGAATGGATGGTTGCCGACTTGAAGGAATGCGCGGCCTTTGGCAAGGATCACGGCGTCGTTGTCGCGATTCAGCAGCACAATGACTTTCTCAAGACAGCCGCCGAGACCATCCGCGTCATCGATGCCGTGGGTTCGGATTGGTTCGCCTGCATCCTCGACATCGGCAGTCTTCAATCCGCTGACCCGTACGTCGAGATTGAAAAGCTGGCGCCCTATGCGGTCTCGTGGCAGATCAAGGAGAGTGTCGGCCGCGACGGCAAGCAGGAACCCACTGACCTGGCAAAAATCAAGACCATCGTCGACCGGTCCGGCTATCGAGGCTACCTTCCATTTGAGGCTCTGAGGCCGGGAGATCCGAGCGCGGCCATCGTCGCATTCCTCGATAAGATCCGCCACGCCTTCGCGCTATAGCCGGCAATCCGGTGTGCCCCATCCATTCCGCGTGACCGGGGCCCCCACAGACGGGTCTTTGTCTGTGGAGTGGTTAGCGGAATGGGTGGGAAGCCTCGCCGGCCCGCTGTCTCCCTGACTAGTACTGGGACCGCGTGATTTGGCAATGGATGGAATGTAGCGCCGGTCTCCAGACCGGCTGTCGTGCGGGCATCCACGCCCGCACATGTCCATGAGGAATTACCAGATCGTACAGGCTAAACACTAGTTGTGTCCGCCACACAGATGGTCGTTTATGTTTTGAAAGGGCACGACTTCAGTCGTGCCGTAACAACGCAAAATGAGCTGGGCTTTAGCCCCTGAGGGAAGTCTCTTCCAGGATTTCACTCCATTCGCGGGCATCGGTAAATGACCCTATTTGCGGCGGCCTGCACTAGCTGTCCCACATTGAGTCCAACTATTTCCACGCCCTTAGCAGCCGCCGCAAAAGCACCATCTGCCCCAGGTGGTACGCATTGTGATCGGCAATCAGCAGGGCCTCGCGCAAAACAGTCTGCCCATCTCCGTGCGGAATCTTCGCGAACAGATCTGTCTTCTCGTCGCTGACCAGCGCGCACATCGTCTTCAAGTCCTTGCCATACGCACGCATGCTCCTGTCCCAGGCCTTTGCGTCGGGAGGCGCGGCTGTCCGGGGCCAATAATCATCGGGCCACTTCGGCGCCTTGTAATTGGG
Source organism: uncultured Acidobacteriaceae bacterium (assembly GCA_963757965.1). Classification (GTDB taxonomy): domain Bacteria; phylum Acidobacteriota; class Terriglobia; order Terriglobales; family Acidobacteriaceae; genus Telmatobacter. The sequence continues at coordinate 38,165 of CAVWTV010000024.1, read as the reverse complement.
GTTGCGCGAAAAATCCAGGATGTCCCATTGCGCGATGCGCAAATGTTCAAGCAACTCCCAGGCCGAGTGTTCCGCACCTTTTGGCGTCTCGCCCCGAAGTTCAGCCGGAAAATCCTTCATGACCGTTTTGAAATCGGCATGAGCATTTCCGCCATTGAGCAACTTGACCAAATGTTCGCGTAGAGCTTTGTCGCTGGACATGGTAATCCCCCCTCCTCCCGGGCGCCAACCCTGCATCTTGATGTTCGGGCCCCCCTTGGGAGATTCAATTGCAGAGCGAAAAGATGCGGCCAAAAGTGAAACCAGGCCGATTACCGGTGTATACTCGCCCGATCAGGACATCCCAACCTGAATCTGGGCCCTTCTGTTTTCGAAGACGTCGATGCCGGACCCCTTTTCGCCGACGGTCTTCGTGAAAATAATGTTCGGCTGAAATTCCGGACCTTCAAATGCCCGGATGGCACATCCCGGCTTGCACCAAGGAGGTGTTCATGAGGTCGATTCTAGGAAGAGTAGTCTGCCAATGCGTCTTTGCAATGGCAGTTGCGGCAGCGCTGGTAACCTCAGCGTCCGCTCAGGATGGAAATATCCGGAGCGTCACGCTCTATACCGTCAAGCCGGACCGCATCGGCGATTTTCAGGCCGAGGTCAAGGAATACAACGCAGTGCTGGCAAAAGGCGGGTCGACTCGCTATAACTCCGTTTGGGTTTCGCTGACGGGTCCTCGTGAGTACGCGCTCGTCAGTTATCGCAATAAGTGGGCCGATCTCGATGCCAGCGCCGATCCAAAGCTGAAGGACCAGGCCGCGGACCTGGCGCGCATCAATGTTCGCATCGTCGATTGCACGGAAGGCTGGCGCCGGTTCATCGATGAAATTAATCCGGATCTCAGCCTGCCTCCCGGCAACGACGTGCCCAAGATGATTCGCGTCCTGGTCACCAATGTGCGCCCCGACAAGATCGGCGACTATCTCGATCTGGTGAAGAACGAGATCCTGCCGGCGGTCAAGAAGGGCGGAGTGAAGGAATACACCTTCGCTTCGAGGCGATTTGGCGCCCCCAATACGCAGTTCATCTCCGTGGCCGGAATGGACAGTTGGGCGGATTTCGACGGGGAATTCGGGGCTGAAAAAGGGCTTGGCAAGGAGGGCTACAAGGCCCTGGTGGCCAAGATCAGAACGCTGATTACGTCGAGCCAATTCGACGTATATCGCTTCGAGCCCGAGATAAGCTATCTGCCGCCACCAGCACCTGCAAAATAAGTCCAGCAGAGGCCCGATGACCCAGGTCTTCCGCCGTGGCGAACTGCGGCGGAAGACCTGGGATTCACCGAAACGCCTGCCCTACTTGAACTCCCCGAAGTGAACATCCTCCATCGCCCGTCCGTCCAGAAGCTGAATCGTCGTCGCCGGCCCAAGCTTCGCAGGCTCCGTCCATGACGCCAGCGCCCAAACAACTTTCTTGTCCGGCGTCACTTCGATCGCCTGTAGCGTCCCCACAATATCTTTAGGCGCAACATCCCACTCATTCACCCAGTTATTGATGATCGTGTTCCCATTCGGCAGCCGCCATGCATTTTGCAGGTTCGAGAATTTGTAGCCGGGAGCATCGGCCGGCACCCAACTCCACACCGAATCCCCGCGCCGCGTCACCTCGCGAACTCCCGTGTGATCCGTGATCAGCACGTTTCCATTCGCCAGTGGAATCACTCCCCACGATCCATCCCCTGGAAACGACCAAAGTTCGTTTCCGTTCGAGTCGTACTCCACCACCTTGCCCAGGTCATGGTGCGCCACCAGCAGCGTCCCCTGCGCGGTGAGCCGCATGTGCCGGAACTGCCCATGCGTGCTGGGCGGCATCTTGGTCTTCAGCACCATCTCTTTTTCCGTAGCGCCCGTCACCTTGTTCACCACCCGCAACACGGCCGGATCGCCGTTCTGGATGTACATCACGCGGTCTTTGCCGATGGGAACCGCAGTGTGTACTTCGTGTCCCGCCGGCGCGTCGTAGTTCCACACCACTTTCTTGTCCGGTGTAATCTCGGTAACTCCAAACTGATGCGTGAACAGAATATTTCCACTCGACAGCATCACCGCGTCGCTGATCTCTCCCTTGCCCGCCGGGTCGGAGTAACTCCACACAATCTTTCCGCCGCGCACAATGGAGATGTTCCGGTCATGCGACTCACCCACATACATGAAGTCGTGCTGCGCCAGCCCGTTGCCCGGCAACACCGCGGGCCCAGCCGGCCCTTGCGCAAAAACTGCGCCGCATACTCCAAAAACAGCCAATGCAATCGTCGATCTCAGTCTCATCTCAACCCTTTCATGCATGTTTTTCATTGCCCTGCACCACCGCAATTGAGCATACATCCATCGGGCGCCCCAGAGCCGGGGTCCCCACGGACAGGTCAGGGCAAACGCATCCAAACCCTCCTACAAGCTTCCGCAAGAACGAGGCATCGATCTTGCCTTGGTTGCCTTTTCGGAAGGAAAAGGGGCATTCATGCCCCTGAAACCACGCTTGAAGCGACAGGGCTTTACAGGCTGCGGAAAAACTCGTTCGTGTGGTAGGCCAGGGATTTATCCCTGGCACAAGATCAACAGAGTCAATGCGGGCTTTAGCCCCTGAGGTATGCTTTTCGCCGCATTTGGCCCAGAACAGGCGTTTCTCCGCAGCCTGTTTAGCCCCGGGGCCTCCCATTCCCGGCAAATGAAATGCCCGCGCCTAAAGGCGAAACCCTCCGCAAACTCTCTTCAGGGGCATGAATGCCCCGGCTCCCTCCAAAACGAGAGCCCGCGAAAGACTCCTGGCTCTTTCTTCTGTTGCTAATGCATTTAGATGCGTTTGCCCCCAACCAAATCCAAGGGTCCCGTCTTTGAGACGTTGGATCAAGACACCTCCGCTGGCCCGCCACTTCACTTCCCGCTCAAAAACGTCATCACCGCCGCATGAAACGCCGCCGGCTGGTCGAGCATGATGAAATGTTTTGAATCGTCGATCCGGGTGAGATGCACGTTGGGCATCCCCGCGTAGGCCCCGGCATACAGCGCATCCATCGTCTCCTTCGTCCCCTGCGCCGCCATATACGGATAAATCACTGTCGTCGGCGTCTTGATCGAGGCAATCTTCCCCCGCATGTCCGTGCTCATGTCTTCCATCATCGCGTTGGCAAAGACTCTGCGATCCGAAGCAATCGACCCAGCGGCCACCACCTTGATTCCCTCGGGCGAGGCCACCATCTGCGCCGCGAACTGCGGAGCAGTGGCTGCAAATTGTTCCGCTGTCTGCCCCAGCAGAGCGTCGTGAATGGCCTGCGCCTGCGGCTTCAGCGATTCCACCGTCGCAGCCGGCCCAAAAACAATGCCATAAAACGGAAATGTGTCCACGATCAGCAGCTTGCCCACATCCTCAGGGTGTGCGTCCGCCAGCATCAGAGCCATCAGCCCTCCCATCGAATGTGCAATCACCGCCGGATGTTCCAGCTTGTTGGCCACAACGTATTGGTGAAGTTGCTCCACGACAGGCCCTAGAATCGGCCCACTCGCGTTCTGCCCCGCCGGTTCCCCTGCGAAACCCGCAACCTGCACCCGGTGCAGCCGGTAGTTCGGCGAGAGCAGCTTCACCTCCGCCGAATACACCTCCCGCGAGCTCGCCAGCCCAGGGATCAGAATCACATCCGGCGCCTTCCCCGCCGCGGGCCCGTCCACCACCACAGAAAATCGCGTAGGCCCGGCCGCCGCCGGCCCTGGCTGTCCCCATGCGGGAGCGTTGAGAACCACCAGGCCCAATGCCATTGCCGCCACCCGGACCGCCGCAAGAGAAATTGAAGCCTCCACACAAATCATCCCGCCACACCGTTTCATGTTCAGTCTCCCTCTCAATTCTTGAAGTTTGAAAAATCGTTGAATTCTGAGCGCACCACGGGCTTCGGCATGATCTTCATGCTCGCCCTTGCCGCCCGCGCGCCAACCCTCAGGCGATTTGCCGCTCGCTACTGTTCGTCCTGGAAGATATCCTCGATCGCGATCCCAAACAGTTTCCCCAGCCTGAATGCCAGCGGAAGGCTGGGATCGTACTTGCCGGTCTCGATGGCGTTGACCGTCTGCCGCGAAACCTCCAGCCGTTCCGCGAGGTCCGCCTGCGACCACTCTCTCTCCGCGCGCAGAACCCGCAATCGGTTCTTCATTGGTACTTAAGCCGCAACAGACCTTTTGCGACCCCCACTACCCCCCAGAACAGCGGGAACACCAGGAAAAGATCGAAATGCGGCACCGGAACAAAATTCTCCAGAAAGCCCCATGCCGTGGTCACCGAAAGAGTCGCCCCAATCCCCCACATCATCGACTCGACAAGAATCGCCCGCTGGAACTCGTCCTTCTCTTCCGCCAGATAAAGACCGACAATCACGATCACCCCGATGACCGGAAGCGCGGGAAGAATCGCCAGCAGATATGCCGCCCATCCTGTTGGATGGTACCGGTGAAATCCCCGGACGGCGGTTATCAGGAACACGACGTAAAGCCCCATTGTGACCAGAAACCGGTACAGGTAGCGCCGAATGGCTGGATTCTTTAGTTTCGAGATCATGGTTGGTCCCCTTTACTTTCTGACAAAGCTACTTTACATCCATCGGTGCGACAATGTCAAGCGACCTTGTCATCTTTTCTTCCCTCTGGAAATTCGCCCCGCCGCGCCCTGCCTTGCGACCCGTAACCTCTTATCCACCAGCAAATGCACTAAACTCGATCCGTGGGCTTCCAGGACTTTCTCGGCAACACGCAAACCGTCACCCATCTCCGCGAGGCTATCCGCGCCGGGCGCTTTCCTCACTCGCTCATCCTCTCCGGACCCAAGGGAGCAGGCAAGTACACGCTGGCTCTAATGCTGGCCAAAGCCGTCAACTGTGTGAGCCCCACCGAATCCGACGGCCTGCCCGACTTCTGCGGCGTTTGTTCCAATTGCATCCGGATCGCCAACTCTGCCAACCTCGAAGCCCTCGTTGCCGAAGCCGTCGAAGCCCGCGAGACCCTGCGCGAAACCGATAAGCGCGAGACCCGCATCCTCATCCAGACCCATCCTGACGTCTTGATCGTTCCGCCCGACCCGCCGCAACTGCTCATCAAGCTCGGCCAGGTTCGCCAGGTGATCCACGTCGCTTACTACCGCCCGCCAGTGGAATCAAAGCGCTCTTTTTCCATCTTCACCTCATCCGCATTCATGAAGGAAGCGGCCAACAGCCTGCTCAAGGTCCTCGAAGAGCCGCCCGAGCATACGTCGCTCATCCTCCTCACTGAAAATCCTCAGGAGATGCTCCCCACCATCCGCTCGCGTGCCGTCATTCACCGTCTCGGCGCGCTCCCCGTCTCCGACCTCGAAGCTCTGCTAGCCCAGCGCCGCCCTGAGCTCAAGCCTCAAGACCGCGCCCTCACCGCCCGCCTTGCCGAAGGCGCTGTCGGCCGTGCCCTCGGCATGGATCTCGGCGTCTACCTTGCTGCCCGCCAGGACGCGCTCGTGCTGCTTAGCACCGCACTTCGTGAACCCGACTATTCGCAGCTCTTCCACGCCACCGAGAGTTACCGCGCCGGCGCCGACGGCCAGGAAAAAACCGTCAGCCTCCTTCGCGCTCTCGGCAGCCTGCTCGAGGACCTGCTGCTCGTCGTAGCCGGCACGCCACGCCTCATCCGCAACCTCGACATGGAAAGCGAACTGACCCGCCTGGGTCAAGGCCTCACGATCGATTGGATAGACAATGCCGCACGGGCTCTCGTCCAGGTCGAGCAGGGCATGCGCCGAAACCTGCTCCGATCCCTTTCCCTGGACGCCATGGCTGTCACCATGATCCGCGACTAACCCAATTCAAATCCCGCCGATCCCGTTTCCGCCGCTTAAAGAACGCCTTCGGCAAGAAACTTGAGCAACTTCCGGCAGGCCTCGAGCATCTTCTTGTGTACAATCAATTCCACCCATAGCACCTATTCCGGTTTCGATAGGCCTTCCGAGCCAGCGGTGTCTTCTACCCGGCATTCGATGCGAAGGGTGTAAGCGACATTCGCACTGCGGATCGGTTTCAGCGGAACACTGCTTGTCAAGACGAGTCAGCCGAGTTCCTCCGGCACGATTCGTGACCTTCAGGCTCAAGCGTCATCGCCAGGTTGCATTTTCCCCCAGGAAGGGTCGTTTCCTATGAGCACTCCGGCCTCTCTGCCCAAGGTCAGCAACGACGGTGCCCGTGCCCTCGGCTCCGCACCCGGCCGCGCGCCATCGCGCATTCACCGCACCCCGCCGGCGCCCTTGCCCTTCCGATCCATGGCGCGAGCCCCCGAGGACTCCCCGCACCGGCATGCCGAACTCTTCTACCTCCAAAAGCAGATCCACGCGCAGACCCAGATGGTCATTGTGCTCGAGGATGGAGAGCATGTCGAAGGATGCATCGAGTGGTACGACCGCAACTCCATCAAAGTCCGCGGCCGCGTCAAATCCCTAATCTACAAGTCCGCAATCAAATACATGTACAAGCTCGGCGAAACGAGGGACTGAAAAACAGGGACTAGGGAACAGGGACTAGGGACTAGAAACAACCCCCCGCACCGCCCTCGCACCGCCAACCTGCTAACTTGCGAACGCGTCAAGAGTCGGCTCTCCAGTCCCTAGTCCCTATTCCCTATTCCCTAGTCCCTAGTCCCTGCCTTTAACAGTCGATCCCGAATCGCCGCGCCAATCCCTTCCGCCGGCGGCAGCGGGCAAACAATCACCCCGCAGCCCTCCGCATCCAGCGCACGCAGCCCCGCGTAAAGCTCGCGCGCCAGTTCATCTGGCTCCGACCACCGTCCCCAAACACGCACGATTGGCTCCGGGCTTGTCCACAGGATCTCCGCAGGCAGCATCAACCCCACTCGTTCTCCCGGCCAGCTCCGCACCGCCTCGGCCAGCCGCGCCGCCAGCCCAGCCAGCGGTCCATCCACCAGCACAAGTTGCGCCCTCGGCGCATAGTGCCGCAGTCCCACTCCAGGCGACGGCATCGCTTCCCTGGGCGTCTCTTCCAAATCCCCGCTGCGGCTGAAAACCTCCACAGCTCCGCTAATCGCTGCAATCTGATCGGCCGTCACCGCCCCAGGCCTGTAAATCACCATCGGCGTCTGGCTGGCGTCAAGCACTGTCGACTCCACCCCGCCCACGGTCGCCCCGGCATCGAGCACGGCGTCAATCCGCCCGTCCAGGTCCTCCAGCACATGCGCCGCCGTCGTCGGGCTGATTCGTCCAAAGATATTTGCGCTCGGCGCAGCCACCGGAACCCCCGCCAGCCTAATTACCTCCAGCGCCACCGGATGTGCCGGCATCCGTATCCCCACCAGCGCGCGTCCCGACGTCACCGCATCCGGGACCAACCTCGTCCGTGGCAACAGCAGCGTCAGTGGCCCCGGCCAGAACGCCCCCATCAGCCTCCGCGCCCGTCCCGGAATCTCTTCCACCAGCCTGTCCAACATGGCCAGATCGGAGATATGCACAATCACCGGATCCCACGCCGGCCGCTGCTTGGCCTCGAAAATCTTCCCCACCGCGGCCGCATCGAGCGCGTTCGCCCCCAACCCATACACCGTCTCCGTAGGCAGCGCCACCAATCCGCCTGCCCGCAGAATCTGCGCTCCGCGCTCCAGCGTCTCTCGAGCATGGGCGGTATCCAGGTGCGCAAGGTCCACAACCAATCGCAGCGTCTTCACTCTCTTATTGTCGCCTCTACCAGCCGCCTGCCATGGCATTTTCAAAGACAGAAGCATCGAATTGAATTGCCGGTGAAGATGGAACCGGTAAACAATGAACCCATGCTTGAAGGAGCGATCAACCGATTCGGCGGCGATGCGTTGTGGCAAAAGCTCGATTACGTTCTTCTCGACATCCACTCGATCGGCGGCCCCCTCCCCACCATCAAGGGCATCGGCCGCACGTTTCCTCATTTTGGACGCATCAAAGTATTCCCCAAACAGTTCCGCTCCATCTTTTTTGACCGAAATGGCTCGTTGCTTGGCGAATTCGATTCAGGCAGCGTCCGTCAGCCAGGTCTGGCTCCCATTGAAAATCACCGGCCCAGCTTCGCTGGCGCTAAGAAACACCGGCCCTGGAATACCCAGGATGCAATCTACTTTTTCGGTTATGCGCTTACCGTCTACCTGAGCATCCCTTTCTTGCTTGCCAGCCTCCCCATCGAGGTCCGGCGCTGGAGCAATGGCGGGTTCCGGGTTGACGCAGACTTTCCAATTCAAATCCACTCCCACTGCCGGAAGCAGACTTTCTACTTCGACAAGAGCGGGCGGCTGGTTCGCCACGACTACACCGCGGACATTGTCGGCAGAACCGCTTGGGGCGCTCATTTCACCTCCGACTATCAGGAAATGGAAGGATTGCCCGTAGCCCGCCAGCGCCATGTCTATGTCCGATTTGGAAGCATCGCTACTTTCATTCCAGTCCTCTCCGCCAAAATCAAACCAGCGGAGGTCGGGTTCATCTGACTTCGGCCTCCGATGGCCCAAACCCTGGGCAGTAGGTCAGTGTGAAGGGTACGGGCTTCAACAGGCTGCGCAAAAACTCAACCCGGAGGGAGGCGGGGGTTTCAACCCCCGCATAAAGCCAACAGAATCAATGCTGGCTTTAGCCACGGAGGGGCGCTTTTCGCTGATTTCACACGAAATCTCGAGTTTTTCCGCAGCCTGTTCAGCCCGTACATGAATCGAGCAAAAATGACCCTGGGCTTTAGCCCCTGAGGGAAGGGTCTTTCAATCAAACTGATCCATTACCAAATGCCGCATCCCCTGCGTCCCCTGCCGTATACTCGCTTCAACGAATGCCCGTCGAAACCGAAATCAAATTCCGCCTGGACGACCTTGCCGACCTTGCCGATCCAACTGACCCGACCGGCCTGGCCGCCCTCACCCAGCGCCTCCAGGCCGCCGGATTCACGCTCCAAACTCCACGCGCCTTCGAAAGCAACGTCTTGTACGACACCCCCGACCGCCTGATGCGCGCCCGCACTGAAATCCTTCGCATCCGCAACTACGCCGGCCACTGGACCCTCACCCATAAACGGCTCCCTGAAGAAGACCCCGGCCCCAATCTCAGCCAAGACACCCACAAGCACCGAATCGAAACCGAAACCGAAATCTCCGACGGCGAAGCTCTCGCACACGTCTTCCTCTCCCTCGGCCTCATCCCCGCCTTCCGCTACGAAAAATGGCGCACCGAGTGGCGAAGCGGCGAAGGCCATTGCGTCGTCGATGAAACGCCCATCGGCAACTACGCCGAGCTCGAAGGCCCCGACGAATGGATCGATCTGGCCGCCGCCCGCCTCGGCATTGACCCCTCGCACTACATCACCCTCAGCTATGGCCGCCTCTTCGACCAATGGCGCGAGAAGCACGACTGCAGCGCCCAGAACCTCACCTTCGCCGACGTCGCCGGCCTCGGTTCCGAGCTATAGCCGGCTTTTGTTGAACGCTTCAGCGCGGCCGCCGGCTTCTCAGCCCCGATTCGGTTTCTCAGGGCCGTCGAGCAGGCTCTGCCGTTTCCAAATCTGGCTCCCGGCAATCCGAACTACACCTTTTCTGTTACAAATGGTCTCGGACGATCAGACCCTAACAGGTTAAAATTGGGGGTGATGCACGCTGCGGGAAGCAGCGAATTTGTAGTTATGCCGTCCCCTACCCAGACTTCCGACTCCCACGGCCCGGGCAACCTCTCCGTGGCGCTGATCGGCCCGGACCGAGACCGGCGCAAAGACGTTGCCGATGCTCTTTCTTCGCTGCCGGAACAGGCGGACAAGAGGTCAATGCAACCAGCTGCCGGCGGTGGGTCGTTCGTCCGGGAATTCACGGCCTACCCTACCGATCCCGAGGCTTTGACCAAAATCCTCGAGCAGGATTACGACGTCATCATCCTTGACCTGGACAGCGACCCCGAACTGGCCCTCGGTGTTGTGAAGGACATCGCCACCCAAAGCTCGACGACCGTGATGGTCTATTCGGCTAAATCCGACGTGGATCTGGTGGTCCGCAGCATGCGCGCAGGCGCCCGAGAATTCCTCAATCTGCCAGTCTCAACCGGCGCCATGACCGAAGCTCTCGGGCGGGTCTCAGTCCAACATCCAGCCGCCGCTCGCCCAGCAAGAAAACCGGGGGCCAGAAAGCTCTTCGTCTTTCTCGGCTGCAAAGGTGGGTGCGGCGTCACCACCATTGCCTCGAACTTTGCCGTTTGCTTGGCCCAGGAGTCGGGCCAAAGCACCCTCTTGCTTGACCTCGGCGTCCCCCTTGGTGACACCGCCATCCACCTCGGCATGATCCCCAAATACTCCACCGCAAATGCTCTTCAGGATCCCAGCCGAATCGACACCAGTTTTCTCTCCTCGCTCCTCGCCAAACACAGCTCCGGGTTGAACGTGCTCGCGGCTCCCAATGAGTTCCCCCCGGTCGAGCCAACACACGCCGCCATCGACCGGCTGATCTCCGTTTCGCGCCAGGTCCTCGACTACGTTGTCGTCGACGCCGGATCGAGAGTCGACTTGAAGGGTTCGGCAGTCTTCGACGATGCCGCCATCATCTACCTCGTCACTCAGGTCGGCATCTCCGAACTCAGAAATGCAAACCGCATGATCTCCCAGGTCTTTGGCCCCCGTGTCAACCCAATTCAAATCGTGCTCAATCGCTATACGACCCGCACCTTGGGATTCGATGAGGACCACATTACCAAGGCCCTCACCATGTCTCCCCAGTGGAGAATCCCGGACGACTACGCTGCGGCGCACAGGACTCAGAACACGGCCACGGCCATCGCCCTCGAAGACTCCCCCATCTCCAGAGCCATCCGCCAGATGGCCAGAGCAGCATGCGGTGCGCGCGACGAAAGCGAAAAGAAGAGGCTCTTCGGCCTGTTCGGCTAATGCACTCTTCCGCAGCCTTTTCAAGGACGATCGGCCGCGCGCCTACTCCCCAGTCCCTACTCCCTACTCCCTACTCCCTCGTCACTTCTCCGCCCCGTGGCACTTCTTGTATTTCTTCCCGCTGCCGCAAGGGCATGGATCGTTCCGCCCCACTTTTTCGCCCGTCCGCCGCTGCGTAGGCTCGCTCGATTCCCCCGCCCCGGCCCTCGTCGCCGCCTCCAGCTCGCGCTGCTTCTTGCGATGAAACTCCTTTTCCAGCGCGTCGATCGTTGTCGAAGGCTGCCGAGTCGAAATCGAAATCTCCCGCGGCTCCGAATCGAGTGTCAAAGGCCTTGCCGCGCTCGCCACCGGAGGAGCCGCCGGAACCGGCCCGCGCGGGCGTGGCACCTCAGGCGCCGCACCCATCGGCTCACCATCCGGTCCCAGGATCTGCATCCGGAATAGAAACCGGACCGTGTCCTCCTGGAACTTCATCATCATCGCCTCGAACATGTCGTACGATTCGCGCTTGTACGCCACCAGCGGGTCCTGCTGCGCATATCCCCGCAGCCCGATCCCCTCCTTCAGGTGATCCATCGACAGCAGGTGGTCCTTCCACAGCCCGTCGATCACGCTCAGCATCACCATCCGCTCGTGGTAGCGCATCGTCTCCGCGCTGAGTATCTTTTCTTTGGCCTCGTAGTCCTGTTTCAGCTTCTCGAAGATCGCATCGCCCAGCTCATGCCGGGCCAACTCCAGCGCTTTGATCCCCGCCGCCTGCAAGCTCAGCCCAAACTGGTCTCGAAGCTTCTCATCCAGCCCCTTCAGGTTCCATTGATCGGGATGCAGCTTCTCGCCCGTAAACTCATCCAGCGCCGCGCTCAGAATCCCGCCAACATAATCTTCTAGAATCATCTCCCGCTGATCCAGGCCTTCGAGCAACCGCCGCCGCACACCATAGACAGCCTCGCGCTGCTTGTTCATCACGTCGTCGTACTCCAGCAGGTGTTTGCGCGACTCGAAGTTCTGCGCCTCAACCGCTTTTTGGGCGCCTTCAATCCGATTCGAAATCATCTTCGACTCGATCGGCATTCCCTCTTCCATCCCCAGCCGCTCCAGCAGCGTACTCACCCACTGCTTCGCGAAGATCCTCATCAGGTCGTCTTCAAGCGAAAGATAAAATCTCGATTCGCCCGGATCGCCCTGTCTGCCCGCGCGTCCTCTCAGCTGATTGTCGATGCGCCGCGACTCATGTCTCTCAGTCCCCAGAATGAAAAGCCCGCCTGCCTCAATCACCTGCTCGTGATCTGTTTGCGCCGTCTCCGCGTGCGCCTTGAACGCTTCGGCCCACTCCGGCTCCGCAATCTCGAACTCCTGCCCGTTGTAGTAGAAGCGCAGGAATCCCGCCGGAGCCATGGGGCTGATCGCTCCCTCGGCCACGCTGATCGACCGCGCCCGCCCCTTCTTCACCAGTTCCTGCCGCGTCATGAAGTCCGGATTGCCGCCCAGCAGAATATCCGTGCCGCGCCCGGCCATGTTGGTCGAGATGGTCACCATCCCCAGCCGCCCGGCCTGCGCCACTATCTCCGCCTCGCGCTCGTGGAACTTCGCGTTCAGCACCACATGCCGCACGCCTTTGCGCTGCAAGATCGCCGACAGCCGCTCGGACTTTTCGATGGATACCGTACCCACAAGCACCGGCTGCTGCTTTTCATGCAGCGTGGCAATGTCGTCGGCAACAGCCTTGTACTTTTCCTTCTCCGTCCGGTAAACCACATCCGCATTCTCAAGGCGCAGCAACGGCTTGTTGGTCGGGATCACCACGATCTCCAGCTTGTAAATCTTCTCGAACTCGGCCGCTTCCGTCTCCGCCGTGCCCGTCATGCCGCTCAGCTTCTTGTACAACCTGAAGTAGTTCTGGAACGTGATCGTGGCCAGCGTCTGGTCTTCCTTGCGGATCGTCACGCCTTCCTTCGCCTCGATCGACTGGTGCAGCCCGTCGCTCCAGCGCCGCCCCGGCATCAATCGCCCGGTGAAGGTGTCCACGATGATCACTTCGCCGTCTTTGACCACGTACTCCACGTCCCGCTTGTAGAGCGCGTGCGCCTTGATCGCCGTCTCCACGTAGTGCTTCAGTTCCCAGTTCTCCGCGTCGGCAATATTTCCAATGCCCAGCAGCCGCTCGATCGTGATCCATCCCTCATCGGTGACTCCAATCGTCCGCTGCTTCTCGTCCACAATGTAGTCGCCACTGAGATACTTCTCTCCCTCGGCAAGCTGGATGCCTAGCTCCGCCTGCCGCTTGTGATCGATCGATTCAATCTCCTCGCCCAGCACCAGCTCGGGAATAATCTTCCGCGCCCGCGCATATTTGTCCGTCGTCTGGTCCGTCGGTCCCGAGATGATCAGCGGTGTCCGCGCCTCGTCGATCAGGATCGAGTCCACCTCGTCGACAATGGCGTAATGGTGACCGCGCTGCACGCAATCTTTTAATTCAAACTTCATGTTGTCGCGCAGGTAGTCGAACCCAAACTCGTTGTTCGTTCCATAAGTGATATCCGATGCATAGGCCGCGCGCCGTTCCGCGTCGTCCAGGTCGTGAACGATCACGCCCACCGTCAGCCCCAGAAACTCGTAGATCTTGCCCATCCACTCCGCATCGCGCTTGGCCAGGTAGTCGTTGACCGTAACAACGTGAACCCCATGCCCCGCGAGCGCATTCAGATAGCAGGCCAGCGTGGCCACCAGCGTCTTGCCCTCGCCGGTTTTCATTTCGGCAATCTTGCCCGAGTGCAACACCATTCCGCCGATCAACTGCACATCGAAATGCCGCATCTGCACGGCGCGCCATCCAGCCTCGCGCACCACCGCAAAAGCCTCCGGCAGAATTTCGTCGAGCGCCGCTTTCTCAGCCGCCTTCAACTCATCTACGTCCGTAATCCCGTCGAGCTTGGCCGCAATTCTGGCCTTGAACTCGATTGTCTTTGCCCGCAACTCTTCATCTGTCATCAGCTTCGTCGCCGGCTCGAGAGTGTTGATTTGAGCCACCACCGGCCAAAGCCGCTTGAGCAGACGCTCGTTCGCCGTACCGAAAATCTTCGTCAGAATCGTATCGAAAAACACAGGAATCTCCGTTTACCAGTGTAAATGGTGAAGGTTACATGGGCCGCAGCGCTGGCATGGTCGCACGGCGCTTCGCTTTGAAAGGGCACGGCTTCAGCCGTGCCGCCATCGACCCAAAACAAGCCTGGGCTTTAGCCCCTGAGGGAACGCTCACCGAATGAACATCCCCAATCGATTTCGGGCGGATGGAGCCCGCGAACCCCCTCACAACCTCAACACCAGCCGATCCACCGCCTCACCCCTCCGTATCCGCTTCAATTGCCGGTTCAGTTGCTTTTCCGGCGTCTCCGGGTCCCCTTCATCGTCCTCTTCCATATCGACCTTCTCGCGAGCTTCGATCGCATGACACAGGCTGGGCTGCCAGAACGTCTGCAAAAACAGAAACGCCATCCCCAGCCCCACCGCGGATGGTTGCACTCCAAAGAGCTTTCTTCCCGTGCGCGTTGTGCGCACCCACGACACCCGCCGTATCAGGTAGAGACTCAGAATCGCCGTAATCGCCAGAAATGGAGCGGAAACAAACAGGCTCAAAACAGAAAGAACATCCACGTGCATAAGCACCCTCGCCAATCGCAGGCAACACTTGTCGAATAAAGTGGGTCGCAGCGGCAAAGCCGCCTAAGCAGCCTTGAACAACCGGACCATTTCGAAAAAGTTATGCGCGTGTGAGGGGTGGAGGCCGCTGGAAGGATGCGGGCAGAGCCGGTGCGTCGGGCGTGCGGCCCGCGTAAACAAAGGCCATCGGCGACAGCAGGCTGAGCGGTGAAATGACTCCAACAATCAGAAGCGGCAGAGTCGCAACCAGCGCGCCCGCGTCACCGGAGTGAGCGTTCAACGCCAGCAGCAGCGCCAGCGCAACTCCGATTGCGATTGCCGCAACCAGAACCCATCCCCGCCGCTGCCGATCCTGAATCATCGCCGACCTTCCCTCATCTGGCAGTATACCAGCCGGCAGGTTTCTAGCCGCCCATCAAGAGAAGACGCTGCGCGCAACAAGATCGCGCCAGAAGGTCGACAGAATCCGGGCCCTCCGTAAATCCCCGTGCCGCGTAACTACTGCACCGTTACGGTAAAGCTTCCCGTCCGCGTGATCGCCGATGAGGTCGCAGTCACATTCACCGTGTAGGTTCCGGCAGGGGTCCCCTGGTCCATCTGATTGCCTCCGCCGCCGCTCCCGCCGCCGCAGCCTCCAAACCCGGCAATGCACACCAGCAAAAGCAGCGCCAGCGGAAGCCTGCGCCTGCGCTTGCCGGGAATCGCAAAAAAGAAAACGCATGCCAGCGCCGCAAATCCGTAGAGTCCCGCGCCGCCGGTACGGCTTGCCGTCAAACTGTGCGGCGCCGTAGTCATGATTGTCACTGGCGCATTGGCCGTGGTGTTGTTGCCCAGGTTGGTATTCATCGCCGCGCACGTAGCCTCGGCCATGGCCGCCGGCAATGTGCAGGTCACACTCACTTGTCCGACAAAGTTATCAACGCCAGAGACAGTAACGTTGGTCGTCCCGACCTGTCCCGGCGCCGAGATAGTCACGTTCGGGATCGGCGGCGTGATGTTAAATGTCGTGTCCTCCACAATCACACTCAACGGATAAGTGGCTACCGATCCGGAGTAGTACGTGTCTCCAGCGTAGTACGCCGTGAAGGCATAGGTTCCCGGAGTATTGATCGTCGTGGCCAGCTGCGTTTCCAGATAGCCAAATCCAAGTTCATCGAGGCTTCCGCTTCCGTTCCATACGCTGTTCACCGCGGTGCCCGAAGCTGGGCTGCCGTTCTCGAAGATCGATACCGTCCCCGAAGGCGCCTGCAGAATGCTCTGGTCGCGAGCCGCGGCCATCACATGGAACTGTTGCCCGGACCACGCGATGTAGTTCTCCCCGTACCCGTTGTACTGCTGTGGAAGATCCTTGATCTCGAAAGTATCCAGGACAGTCGGACCCTGCGTCACAGTGGCGTTCAGCGTGGCCGTGCTCGCGCTATAGCTGTTGTCCCCGCTGTACTGTGCCCCAGACGTGAAGCCGCCCACCGTCTTGAGGCTCGTGGCCAGAGTCTGGTTTTCCGCGTAGCCCAGGTTGTTGAGAGCGTATGTCCCGCCACTCGAACCATTGATCGTGAAGCTCAAGTTCCCCGTCGGGCACGCAACCTGACTTTGCTCCGGGTTGGGAGCGCACGATGTTCCCGCTGCGCCGTCAACGTCGCCGCGAAGGAAGAAGATGCTGCCGTAAGGGACGGAGTTGACCGACGAAAAACTACCGGTCGTATAGCTGTACAACTGAATTGACTCCTTGGTCTGGCTGTTCTCTTTTCCCACCGTCACCTGCACCGGCGCGGAGTCGCTGGCGCCAAAATTCGCGTCGCCGGAGTAGTGAGCCGTCACGTTGTAGGTCCCGCCCGGAAGCAGCGTGGTCGTGCCGCTGGCCGCGCCGTTCACCAGCGCAAAATCGCCGATGCCCAGGCTTTGCCCAGCCATCAGCGCCACCGATCCGGTCGGTGTGCCTCCTCCGCTCTTCGCCGCCACCGTCGCGCTGATGCTCACCGGCTGGCCATGCGCAATGTTCACCGGAGATACATTCGCAAGCGTTGTCGTGCTCGGCGCAAATGTTGCCGCGCTCCACGCGTTCACCAGGTTGTATGCATTCAACGTCCCCAGGCCCGTCGCCAGGTCGTAGCCGGCGGTCGTTGTCCAGGCCGGCGTCGTGGGGTTCTTGGGATCGACCAGAATCCCGTAGCCTCCAGAAGGCGCAGGACTGCAATTCGGGCTACCCACCTCGCAGGGCACAGAGTTGTTGCCCTTGGTAACGTCGTAAAAGATGCACGTGTTTCCCGTCGCCGCTGCCTTCGACGAGTTGCAACTCGCCCCGCTCTGCCCAGCCAGCTTGTACAGCACGTAGTTCGCGTTCCCTTGCCGCGCGCCCGTTTTCTGGTTCACCAGCGCCATCATCCCCGCGAAGGCAGGCGACGATGCCGAGGTCCCGCCAATGCCAACGAAGCTGTCGGTCTTCAGGCTGCACGGCTCGTTGATCCCCGACTGAATCCCGAACGGACCAAAGTCCGCCTCGCACATAATGTAGAAGCTGCCGTTGAAACCCGCGCTGGCAAACAGAGACACATCGGGCAAGTCGCGCACTCCGTCCGCGGGCACTCCGGCCCCCGTCTGCCATGCCGGCTTGCTGTATCCCGCCAGGCAATTGCCGTTTTCGCCCTGCGTCGAGCAACTGCTCGGACCGCCGCTTCCCCCCACAATGTCAAGTTCGTTCGAACTGGCTGGGCACATCCCAATGCCCTGTCCCGCGCACGATTGGTTCCACGTCGTCTCCGGAATATATCCCAGCGCCGATGCCCCCGTTGTTGCGTTGTTGGTCGCACTCCAGTACGTCGGCGCCGTCGTCGCATTCTGGTCGAAATCGGTCCCGCCCACCGCAACGTTGTATGGCGTCGAAGCAAATCCGCTCACCGCCAAGCCGTCAATGGCAAACGCTTGGCTGTCGAAGTTGTCGCATCCGGCCGAGCCGCCGTCGCCGGCCGAAATTGCCACCGTGATGCCCTCCGCCGCCGCCTGCTGCCAAAGCGCGTTGTAGAACGCGTTGGCCGTGTTGCCCAGCGTGGCTTCGCACTCACCGTAGCTCTCGCTCATCACCGCAGCCAGGTTGTTGTCCACAATGTAGAGCGCCGAAAGATCCACGCCCGCCGACGTCTCCGTGCTCTCCGATACCACCAGGTCGATCGTCGCGTTCTTCGCCACCGCGCCCGACCACGACACATCCAGCACCGCCTCCGGCTCATCGCCCACCACCCCGGGGTCCGGGCCGTTCAAGATAATCTGCGGATCCTTCGCCGGTAACCCGAACAGGCTGCGGAAGTTCTCGATGTCCGTGACGTGAATGTTCGTTTCACCCACAATGGCGATCGTTTGCCCGGTGCCGTCAATGCCCGCACTCCACAGCGGAAGTACATTGTAGATAGTCGCGAAGTCGGTTGGCCCAAGGCCGTAATAAGTCTCCGTGCCCTGCGTGTAAGTGAACAGCGGAGACAGCGCGGCCGCGCCTTTCGCCGCCTGCGCTCGCATTCCGCGCAGAACCGATTGCGGATGCCTGGGAAAGTTATGCAGCGTCACCACCCCGTTCACCGCCGCCGTCAGCGCCGCGGGAATCGACGGGTCGCTCGAATTCGCCCAATGCTCTTCCCCATTCACAAGGTATTTGTGAATCGCCGTGTGAAACGCCTCCTGCACCTGGCCGGCAGTGCCGGAAAACTCGATCGTCGTCCGGCCCTTGGAAACAGCCGCGATCTGGAACCCGTGCGATTCAAGCCATGCCTTGACCGATGCAAGGTCGCTGTCGGCCAGCCCGAACTGCTCACCGAATTGCTCCGGGCTGAGCCACTGCCGGTAGTTCCCCGAATCCTTTGTCTGCTGGTCGTCGAGAAATACATCGAGCGCGGTCTCCTGCTCCGCACTGCGCCTCAGCAGCAGCAGCATCCGCCGCATCGGCTGACTGGACGGCGCCGCGCCCGCGTCGAATTCCGCGCGCGCCAATGGATGCGTATTGCCCTTCAAAACGGTACGCTGTGTCTCATCCAGCGGTTGCGTAATCAGAACCCGCGCCGCCACCGTACTTGTGCCCGGAAATGCGGCCCCCGGCACGCTTGCACCGGCTCCCTGCGCCCCAGCCGTCTTCCACGTCCCGCACGCTCCAAGAGCCAACACGAACCAGACTGCGGCCAACCTTCCGTACTTCCGCTCAAGATCGAAAATAGAATGAGACCCAAACATAATATTCCTGCCATTCTTCGGCCGTAACATCGCAACATTCACACTCGTGACGCTTTGACGTAAGTGCGGATCAATCGTTTTACTTGCCCACCGGGCGACGGGGAAAGCATACCACTGAGCGCCGCATTCGTCGGTGACAAGGATCATCAATGCCAGAACAATCGCATTTGGAATTTGGATGAGAAAGGAAGGTTGCGTGCCTTACCGGCAGCGGAAAACTCAATATCAACCTGCTTGGTAACAGGGCACGACTTCACAGGCTGCATTTTTCTTCCCGTGTGAAGCTCGCACCCCCCAAACGATTCAAATGCGATTGCCCTGTCGTCAATCCCGTCCGACCGACAATCAAAAACAATCGCGAACCAGAGAGGACCCCGGGACGTATCAATGTTCAGAGCCCGAGCAAGGCTCCGATAGGAGCGTAAGACCCATGAAGCGTATTGCAATTGCTGTAATCTTCGGCCTGGTCGCAGGCGGGATCTGTGCAACCCTGGCATTCTCTGCCGGCATACTTAAGTTCTCCGCGATCACCTTGGTATTTGTCTTGCTTAACCGGGCTGCGATGGGCTTTGCCATCGGCATCTCGGGGCTGAAGCTGCCCTGGGCCTGGAACGGCATCGTCATAGGAATTGCCGTCGGATCGATCTTCTCCTACTACATGTTCATGACTCTGGGAACGGTAGGGATGCCGCTGGTCAACTTCTTTGTCAATGGACTCTTCGGGTTGATGATCGAGTTCTTCACGACCATCGTTTTCAAGCAGCCGGCCCACGCGCCTGTCCCTGCAATGAAGCGAGTCGCGTCGTTCTAGTTCGAATCCGACCCAATCTGCAAAAGGAAGTACCCGGCTAAGCCCTCATGTCCCTGCACACATCGCGTCCAGGCGGCACGGGGGTCCATTCGCCGCCAGGGCATACTCACCCTCACGCGTGACACCGTTCCCTCGCATAGTCCCAAGCCGAAAATGGAACCTTTCCAGCATTCGGATCGTCCGTCATGATGAACGGGTCCGGCCCAAAGCCCGTATATCGCTCGTACTGTTCCGCCGCTGTCCCGTCGGATGAGGTCTCTTTTTCTAGGAATCCGTCAACCACCTTCTTGCACGCCGCAACCGCATCGCCCAGAGTGGCGAAATCGCCCAGCTTGTACCGCGCGCCTTCGTCCTGGTAGTGGAAGTTGTCGTCCACGTGAACCGAATATTTATGTCCCAACTTCGCCATTCCTCCCCATCTCCCCCCAACAGCATTCGCTTTCCAACCCCACCCAAGCGCCAACCCGACATCCTCAAACCACTAACCACGGCAGCGGTTCAGTTTGAAGGGTACGGGCTTCAGACCGTACGTAAATCGAGCAAGATGAATCGGGGCTTTAGCCCCTGAGGGAAGCGTCTTTCAAACTGAGCCACTCTCACTAACCACTGCTCTCAAGCCGCTACAATGAAAAAGGAAGCCGACCCACCACGCATGGCGGACGAAGAGAAAAAAGACACCCAAAAGCGGAACCCGAAAAAACGCGACGAGGACCCAGTCGGCCAGGTCTACGACTCCCGCCTGGTTCGCCGTCTCGGCCATTATCTGCGCCCGTACTGGATTCAGGCCACCATTTCCGCACTTGCCGTCACCTGTAAATCCCTCAGCGACGTCACCGGCCCCTACCTCGTCAAGGTCGCCATCGACCGCTATCTCACCGGCAACACCAGCCCAGCCACCAACTGGCTCACGCGCCGTCTGCCCGTAGACGCCTACCACGGAATCACCGTCCTGGCAGCAATCTACCTCTGCGCGCTGCTCTCCGCCTATCTCTTTGAATTCATTCAGGTCTACCTGATGCAGTGGACCGGCCAGAAGATCATGTTCGATCTCCGCCGCGACATCTTCCGCCACATGCAGAACATGCACATCGGCTTCTTCGACACCCACGCCGTCGGCCGCCTGGTCACCCGCCTCACATCCGACGTCGACGCCATCAACGAGATGTTCACCGCCGGCGTCCTCGCCATCGTCGACGATTTCTTCAACCTCACCATCATGGCCGCCGTCATGCTCACCATCAACTGGTGGCTCGCCCTCATCGCCTTTGCCGTCCTCCCGCTCATCCTCATCGTCACCCGACTCTTCCGCGACAGCGTCCGCGAAAGCTACCGCCGTGTCCGCGCCGCCATCGCCCGAATCAACAGCTTCACCCAGGAGCACATATCGGGGATGGCCGTCGTCCAGCTCTTTAACCGCGAGCAGCGCGCCTACAAGGATTTTGAGGATGTAAACCGCCTGCACATGGTCGCATTCAAAGACACCATCTTCGCCTATGCGCTCTATTACCCGGCAGTGGAGCTGCTTTCGGCCACGGCCATTGCCCTGGTCATCTGGCGCGGCGGCTTCGGCGTGCTCTCAGGCTCGGTCACCATCGGCGTGCTCGCCATGTTCATCCAATACTCGCAGCGCTTCTGGCGCCCCATTCAGGACCTGAGCGACAAGTACAACATCCTGCAAGCCGCCATGGCCGCCTGCGAGCGCATCTTCAAGCTCCTCGATACCGCGCCGGAGATCGTCAGCCCGGCCCATCCCATCGAGGGCGACGGCAGCAATCGCATCGAGTTCCGCCACGTCTGGTTTACCTATCAACCTCTAACCGACGCCCAAAAGGCCGCTGTGGCCGCGGCTGCGGAAAAGCTCGAAGCCAAATGTCGACCGTGTCAGGGCACAACTTCAGTCGTGCCGAAGATGCAATTAGATGGACGCGGGGCTTTAGCCCCTCGGGGAAATCCTTCTATCGATCTGGCCAACATTCCAGGCATCGAATGGATTCTAAAAGACGTTTCCTTCACCATCGAGCCTGGCCAGACCGTCGCCATCGTCGGGCACACTGGCGCGGGCAAGACCACCCTTACCAGCCTGATGATGCGCTTCTACGACGTCACCGCCGGCCAGATTCTGCTCGACGGCCTCGACCTCCGCGAACAGGACCTGGCCTCCCTCCGCAAGCACTTCGCGGTTGTGTTGCAGGATCCATTCCTCTTTACCGGCACCCTCGCCGAGAACATCCGCCTTGGCAACGAAAGCATTACAGAAATCGAACTTCGCCAGGCCGCCCGCGACGTCAACGTGCTGGACTTCATCGACAATCTGCCCGGCAAGTTCGACGAGCCGGTTCGCGAACGCGGCAACTCGCTCTCGACGGGCCAGAAGCAGCTCATCAACTTTGCCCGCGCGCTGGCCTACAATCCCCGCATCCTCATCCTCGACGAGGCCACTTCAAGCGTGGACACCGACACCGAGCTGCGCATCCGCGGCGCCCTCGAGCGCATGGTTGAGGGACGCACAAGTGTTCTAATCGCCCACCGTCTATCCACCGTACAAAGAGCCGAGACAATTCTAGTGATGCACAAAGGCCAGTTGCGCGAGATGGGCAACCATCAGGAACTCCTGGCCCAACGCGGCCTCTACTGGAAGCTGTATCAACTGCAATATAAGGACCAGGAAGACAGGGAACAGCGAATAGCAAACCCGGCATCCGAACCCTCCGTCGCGCCCGCGATTTAAGCCGCTGACGCCGCCAGATTCCCCGCGACCTTTGCGACCTCTCGCTTGAGCGTGCTTTAAGAATCCACTCTGTATCGGTTGTCCACCGGCTACGCCGACCCACGGAGCGATGAAAACCAAGTTCGACGATTCCGCCGCTAACCTGGCGGGTGGCCTAAGTCTTGAAAAATGCTGATCGATCCACAACATGAGGGTGCCCCAGATCTCGATTTTGAGACCTGGGAAAGCAACAACGCCTCAGTCGCCAGGGACCGCTCCCCTGAAAATCTGCCTGCGTGGAGGAAGCTGGCTGGGGGGCCGCGGCCATTTAGGCCCCTGAAGGCCTCTGTTCCCCCGCTCCGGCTCGCAATTGCCCTGGCTCGTTTCGCCAATAGTCGTCCGGGAACCCAGGCATTTCCATTCCCTTTCAATCAGCCCTAACCGCCCCCACGAAACTGGTGTCTAATGTTCGGCATGGGGAAGAGCGACCACGAGGCGGTTCGAGCAGTTCTCGATGGGGACAAGGAAGCCTATGGAGCGCTGGTGGTGCGCCATAGCCATAGCCTCTTCCGGGTCGCGTTTCGCATTACCGGCAATGAGGCCGACGCGGACGACGTGGTGCAGGAGGCTTTCCTGCGCGGCTACCGAAAGCTCGATACCTTCGAGTCGCGGGCCAATTTCAGTACCTGGATCTACCGGATAGCGGTGCGTTGCGCGCTGGACAAATTGAAGGCCTCGAAGGTGAACGAGAGCAGCCGCGTAGCCGAAGAAACCGATCCGGAGCTGGACGATGTGCAGGTGGCGGACAGTACGGCCGGGCCTGACCGGATCCTTTTGAGCGCCGAGATCGGAGCATTGCAGGAAGCGGCGATGCGGGGCCTGTCGCCGACCGAGCGAACCGCCTTCGTACTGCGGCACGTGGAAAGTTGCTCGACCGAAGAGATTGCTGCCGTGCTGGGCATTGCGCCGAATGCGGCCAAGCAAACGGTTTTTCGCGCTGTGCACAAGCTGCGGCTCCGGCTATCCGCATTGAGGGTGAGCATATGAAGCATTTGACGGAAGAGGAACTGACCGCACAAGCCTTGAGTGAGCGCGAGGGCAACGGCGCGGATAACGTCGAGGAGCACCTGGCGGCTTGCGCGGAGTGCGCGGATTCTTACCTGGCATTGCTGAGCGACCTGGCCGCGATGAAGCAAATGACGCCGCCGGACCGCGATCACTCCTATGGCTACCGGATGTGGCAATCGCTGGCGCCTTCACTTGCCGCGTACACCACGCCCAAGCAGGGCTGGCGGCGAGGCTGGCCAAGCGTGGCCGCGTGGCGAGGACTGGGCTATGCCGCCGCCTGTGCGCTGCTCGCTGTTGGCGCATTCTTTGCGGGCAGGCAGTGGGAGCATTGGAACCAACAGCCCGCGGCCAGGGTGGAACAGAAGGTTCCGCAGACGAAACAGCCGATCGTCGTGGTGGTTTTGGACGATCACCTGGACCGCTCGGAGCGATTCCTGGTGGAACTGAAACATGCCGACCTGGACTCGCCCGCGATGACGTCGCCGATCCGGGATGAAGCGCGCAGCCTTCTGGCAGCCAACAAAGTCTGGCGCGAAAAGGCCGCCACGACCAGCGATCCGGACCTGACCACAGCGCTCGACCATCTTGACAGGCTGCTGGCCGAGGCGGCCAACGAGCCCGGCGGCCTGAATGCCAGGTCCATTGCCAAACTCCAGGACGAGATGAACAGCGACGGGCTGCTCTTTGAGGTGCGCGTGCTGCGCTCCAGAATCGCCACTCGAAAAGCAGCCGGGAACAACCCCGTTAAGGGAGGAACCGTATGAAGACCAAGACTGGAATTCTTGCTGCTCTGGTGGCGGGAATCGTTTGGCTGCCGCTGTGCACCGGCGCGGCGAGTTCGAGCGGGCCGGCGGCAGCAGCACCCTCAGCGCCGGATTCGGCCGACAGCAGCCTCTTCGCGGATGGAACGCGCGCCATCAATGAAGCCCGTTGGGCCGACGCGGTCAAGTACTTTACCGGCGTGGCTGCCCAGCATGGCGGTCATGCGGATGGTGCGCTCTACTGGAAAGCCTATGCCCAGGACAAGCTGGGTCAATTCAACCCCTCGGAAGATAGCTGCGCGGAACTCCGCAGCGGCTATTCAAAGAGCCGCTGGATCGACGATTGCGACGCGCTGGAGGTTGAGATTCGGGCCAAGACAGGCAAGCCCGTGCGGATTGAGCCGGGGCAAAGCGACGAAGTCAAGCTTCTGGCGCTGAACGCCATGATGCGCCAGGATGAGCCGCGGGCCCTTCAGGAGATTCAGGCAATTCTGAACGGCGATTCCAGCGAATCGCTCAAGAAGGAAGCGCAGTTCATCCTCGGCCAGCATTATTCGAATGCCACCTACGCGCAGATCGTGCGCATCGCTTATGTCGAGGGGGATGTTCGAATCCAGCGGGGCGCGGCAAACGGAAAAGCGGACATCGGGAGCTGGGAGAAGGCAGTTGCCGATCTGCCTCTCGAAACGGGCTTCAGCCTGGCCACCGGTGCGGGGCGCGCGGAGATCGAATTTGAAAACGCCTCAACACTCTACCTGGGTGAGAATTCGGTTCTCACCTTCAACGACCTGCACTCGACGGCAGGCATCCCTTACACCGAGCTCGGATTGCTCACGGGAACGGTGTCGTTGTACATCCATCCCTACGTGGCGGGCGAGCGATTTTACCTGATGACTCCGACCGACGACCTGGTCTCGAGATACCCGGATAAAGCCTACATGCGCGTCGAGAGCTTTACGGATGCCACCTCGCTTACGCCCCTGGCAGGCGGAGATATGCGCATGACGGGAGTGCCAAAGGACACGGTTGTTCCGGGCCGGACGTGGACCTATCGGCACGGCGTGCTTGCGGATGTTGCTGGCGCACCCAGCGGGGAGGAATTCGCGCCATGGGACAAGTGGGTCGGCGCACGGGTAACGGCGCGAGCCGCGGCGATATCTGCCGTCATGGATGCTTCGGGGCTGACCGCCCCGATTCCGGGCATGGCGGAAATGTATGGCCAGGGAGAGTTCTTCGATTGCGCTCCGTATGGAACCTGTTGGGAGCCAAAGGATTTGGCCGGCGCGCAAGCAGTTGTGAACCGGAGGCCGAGATTGGTGCTGGCCTCGTTTGATCCATCCTCGCTGGGCGGACAGGCTGTGCAGGCGGACACCGTCGAACAGGACTTCGAGCGCGAAGGTTTCTTTCCATGCACTCCGGACGCTCTGCGCTATCGGACGGCCAGGGACCCATCGACCGGCAAGACTACGGTCATGGATCGGAGGCTGGTGTCGGCCGAATCCTACGAATGGGCGGTGTGCCACGCGGGGAGCTGGATTCGCCACAGGAGACATTATGCGTGGGTAGCTGGAGGCAAGCGTCACCATCTTCCGCCGGTTCGCTGGGTAAAGTGCGGTCACAGGGTGGGGTTTGTCCCGCTGCATCCCTACGACGTGAAGGACCATCCCGCACTCAACGCGAAGCACATTGTCTTTGAGGTAACCGGAAAGAATGAAGTCCGCGTGCAGCCGGTGACGTTCGACTCCAGCCACACCGTCGAGTTCCTCAAAGAGCCACCGAGGGAGTATCGCAACGAATCCTTGCGCCCGCTGGCACGGGCCGAGGAACCGCGCATGGAGGCGCGTGCAATTGTCAACGAGCCCGGACGCAAGGCCGCCGGCCTGAGTCGCGCGTCCATTCCCATTCATTTCGATCCCAGGTCGCTCAGCTTCATGGTGCCCAGGCAGGAGGCGCGGGGCGACAAAGCCGCGACGGTCTTTACGCCGATGACCAACCGCACCGGCAGCCTGCAGTCGCGGGCGGAAAGCTTCAACGGCGGGAGCGGCTTCCGCAGTGGTGGCAGCAACGTTTCGGCCAGCGGTGTCTCCGTTCACGATTCGGTCGGTAATTTTCACGACCGTGGCGGCAGCAGCACCAGCTCGGGCGGTGGCGGCTTTCACGGCAGCGGTGGGAGCAACGGTAGTATGGGTAATGGCGGCGGCGGCTTTCACGGTGGCGGAAGCAGCGGCGGCGGATCAAGCAGCAGTTCAAGTGCGGCCAGCAGTTCCAGCAGCAGCGCCAGCTCCAGCTCCAGCAGCAGCAGCGCCAACCCAAGCGGCGGCGGGACTCATCGATAGAAGCTGCTTAACAGCCGGTGGTGAAAGTCGGCTCTTGAAAGGGCACGACTTCACAGGCTGCGGAAAACTCGTTCGGGCGGTAGGCCCGGGATTCATCCCTGGTATAAGATCAACAGAATCAACGCGGGCTTTAGCCCCTGAGGCATCCTTCATTCCAATTCTGGCTGAGAACAGGCCTTTTTCCGCAGCCTTTGTAGCCCCGGAGGGATGTTCTTCGGCAATTTGGACCATTACCACAGGCTATTAAGCAGAAAGAAGGGCCATCCGCCGCGGCGGATGGCCCTTCTCGTTGATGCGTGCAGCCGAAGTTACTTGGCGGCGACCAATGGTTGAGTGGTGAGGCTGCCGTCGGCGTACCCCTTGGCGATCTCGGAGATCGGCTTGGGGGCGTAGTCGCCGGCGTGCCCGGCCTGGCCGAACTGCGTCATGCGCTGCGCAACCACCTTCTGCATGGCCTCCCGGGCCGGCTTCATGTAGTCGCGAGGATCGAACTTCTCCGGCTGAGTCCACAAGACTTTCCGAATGGCGCCGGTGATGGCCAGGCGATTGTCCGTGTCGACGTTCACCTTGCGAACGCCGTTCCGAATCCCGAGCTGAATCTCTTCGACGGGAACGCCCCAGGTCTCCTTCAGCTTTCCGCCGTACTCGTTGATGATGTCCTGTAAATCTTTCGGAACTGACGAGCTGCCGTGCATCACCAGGTGGGTGTTGGGCAAGCGCTTGTGGATTTGGATGAGGACGTCCATCTTGAGGACCGAGCCGTCTGGCTTCTTCGTGAACTTGTACGCGCCGTGGCTGGTTCCAATCGCAATCGCCAGCGCGTCCACGCCCGTAAGCTCGGCAAACTCGACCGCCTGGTCGGGGTCGGTGATGTGATCGAGGCCGCTGCCGCCCGCGCCGTGGCCGTCTTCAACGCCGCCGAGCACGCCAATTTCTCCTTCGACCGTGACGCCTCGAGGATGCGCGTACTCGACCACCTTGCGCGTCACTTCCACATTCTCCTCAAACGTCGACGGAGTCTTGCCGTCTTCCTTCAGCGACCCGTCCATCATGACGCTGGTGTAGCCCAGCTCGATAGCGCTCTTGCAGGTCTCGAAGCTGTTGCCGTGATCCTGGTGCATGGCGATTGGGATTTCGGGATAGAGTTCGCTGGCCGCCAGAATGAGGTGAAAAAGATAGCGATCCTGCGCAAAGGCGCGGGCGCCGCGGCTGGCCTGAATGATGACCGGGGAATTGGTTTCCTTGGCCGCGCCCATGATGGCCTGAATCTGTTCCATATCGTTGACGTTGAATGCGCCGACGCCGTAACCGCCCTTGGCGGCCTCGTCGAGCAGCTGCCGCATGGAGACTAGAGGCATAAGAATTCTCCTTCTCAAAATGGATCCGGTTTGGGTCCGGTTTTGGACCCGGTTTCGATCCGGCCGCCTGTACGTTCGCGTCCGGCAGAGTGAAGCATCAGCCCAACGGGCGGCGGGAACACGAATCGTCCCTATGGTAGCAGAGACGGAGAAGGGGAACGTGTGTCATTGCGCACACGGCAGAGGCGACAGCAGCAGCGCCCGGTCATGCGGGGGACCTTGCATGAGCCCAACGAGGTTCGGGCTTGAGTGCGAAACCTTTCCGTCGGGGTCTTGGGTAGACCAGTGCAATTTCAACTACATCCAAGATCGAGAATAGGTTGGCACAGGCGGGGACGGTGCTCAAGGAGGGGGGCGAAGAGGGCGCCTGGCAAATCCGCAATGAGGACTGCCCACCATCACTCTCTGGGGCGACGCACGCACAGCGCGGGCATTTGATCGCCCTCCGCCAAATCTTCGAACCCTCTTGCCCTCCTCCCTCTTGTGTAATCGAAGTACCAATAAGACGCATGGGAAGGATGTCCAAGATAATCCATTACGGGATTGCTGCTCCACAGCCCTGAGCATGTTATAAGCACCTCCCGCACTGAGTGCCCGCCTAAAAGGTAGCCCCTGACCTCGCCAGCCGGCACTGGAGACCAGGTATGGTCGATAAGGCCTTCCAACTCATTGATCGTCGCCAGCCTCCAGTCGGAAAACCCAGCTAATCGCAGCTTTCGGCAGTACTTCATCGCCCCGTGCCAGCTCACTCTTTTGCCATTGTCCTTCCAGGCTCACATCAGTCCAGTGGCGGGGTCGACCCAATACCCGCGCGCCTGAGCCTCCAGCGCCAGCTTTTGTTCCTCTCGCGCTTGTGCCTCTCTTCGAGCGTTGTCCGCGTCTGCCTTCTCGCGGGAGGCAGCGTCCTGCTCCTGAGTTGCAGACAACTGGTCTTGAGGAAAAGCCGGACGAACCTGAGCAGCGACGGCTGGCGCGGAAGATCCCGTCGAAGATTGAGGACGACCAGTCATGGCGACGAGAGAGAGAAAGATCAGAACAGCCTTTACCTCCCACTTCATACCTTGCCTCCCCAAGCATCGTAGCTCAGTTACGACCTAATGCCCCCCGAACTGTGACAGAACGGAAAGTGTCCTACGGCCTCCTCGGCAGTCAAGGTTCCGGTCGAGTCGTCGGCTGCTCGAAAGTAGCCAACCACGCACCTTGTTGGTGGATCATCCGCCCAGCACCGCCCGCTGCGCGGCGAAGATCTCCTTGAGCCCGGATTCCGCCAGATCGATGAGCCCGTTCAGATCGGAGCGGGAAAAAGAACCCTTCTCCGCCGTAGCCTGAGTCTCGATCAATCCGCCATCGGCGGTCATCACCACGTTCATGTCCACCTCGGCTGCTGAATCCTCCTCATAACACAGGTCCAGCAGCATCTTGCCGTCGACGATGCCTACCGAGGTCGCGGCCACCAATTGCTTCAGCGGCGACTGCTTCAGCGTTCCCGCCTCGACCAGCGCATCCAAGGCCAGGGCAAGGGCCACCGCGGCGCCGGTAATCGCGGCCGTCCTCGTCCCGCCGTCGGCCTGGATCACGTCGCAGTCGAGAATCACCGTTCGTTCACCCAACACCTTCATGTCCACCACGGAGCGCAAACTCCGCCCAATCAGCCGCTGAATCTCGTGCGTTCGCCCGCCGATCTTGCCGCGCTCGCTCTCCCGAGGAGTCCGTGTAACGGTGGAGCGGGGCAGCATCGAGTACTCCGCCGTGACCCACCCGCGGCCGGAGTTGCGCAGCCAGCCCGGAACTCCCTGCTCAACCGTCGCGTTGGCCAGAACCCGCGTGTTGCCAAGCGACACCAGCACCGAGCCTTCCGCCGTCTGAACAAAACCGGGTACAAGCGTGAGCGGGCGAAGCTGGCCGGGGGCGCGGTTGCCGGGGCGGAAGAACAAAGCCGCGGGATTGAGAACCGGGTCAAGGATCTTGCTGGGGGCGTGCATAGGGAGATTGTACGGGAACGAGCCCGGCTGGGGAGCCGTTTCGCCGGTAGGCGCGGGCTCCACAACGGGAATTCGGCATCGATGCGACCCGGAAGAGGAAT
Source organism: uncultured Acidobacteriaceae bacterium (assembly GCA_963757965.1). Taxonomy (GTDB): domain Bacteria; phylum Acidobacteriota; class Terriglobia; order Terriglobales; family Acidobacteriaceae; genus Telmatobacter. Next base: position 8,245 of record CAVWTV010000024.1, on the reverse strand, counting down.
TGGACTGTAAGCGAATGAAAGCGCGCGGATTAGCCGGATTGGACCGGAGTGGTCTGTTCCGTTTTGGAACGTTTCATGACGTATCGGCGTGAAACGGGTGTCTGGTTTTCGGACAGTAAGCCCTTCCCTTATTAGGAACTTAGATCGGGCGTCCTAGTTTGGCACGCCACGTGTAATAGAAGAGGACAAAGCGAAGCGGATAAGCAGGAATGGGAAGCGTCAAGGCGAACAGAAAAGCCTCGGCCTTCCTGCTGGTCCGGTACAGGCGACAAAACGAAGTTCATGTGAGTCGGAGCAGTTGGCAGCTCGTGGCTGGTAGCTAAACGGAAAGGAAGCGGGCGATGCATCAGGCGGAAGAGGCAAGCGTAATTGGCGGGGCGGAGCGCAAGCGGGTGGAAGCGGTGGTGGAGACGCTGGCCACGCTGCGCGGCGAGGGCGAGACCCTTGCCGAAGTGGCGCATGACGCAAGAAACATGGTTACGGCGCTGGGACTTTACTGCGATCTTCTTGAAGAACCGGGTGTGCTGGCCACTCCCTTTCTTCACTATGGAAACGAGTTGCGGCTGGTGGCCGCGGCCAGCCACCGGTTGGTGGAAAAGCTGGTGGCTCTGGATACCCGCGCGGTTCCAGGAGGCGGCTTTTCCCAGGCCGGGCTGCGCATCACGGGAAGGCCTTCGATGGGAGCCTCGATGTCAACCTCGATGGAAACCTCGACCAATGACAGCCGCGAAGAGGTCCGGCTGGGACAGGGCAGGCTCGAATTTGGCATGCTGGCAAAGGGTGGGCAACCGGCAAGCGGACTTGAATCGATGCGGCCAGACCGACCCCGGCGCTGGGATCCGATGCCGGCCGAGCCGATCGAAGATCTGGCGCGAGAGCTCGAGGCCACGCGAAGTCTTCTGGCCGCCCTTGCCGGACCATCGATCTCCCTCACCGTGGATGCCGAAGGCTGCGCCAAAGCGGTGTGGCTTACGGGAGAGGACCTGACCAGAGTGCTGGTCAATCTGGTGAAGAACGCCGCCGAGGCCATGCCGAAGGGCGGGCGCATCCAGCTTGGCCTCCGTGAGGTGGCCGCGGAGGCCGGAGATGCATCCCGGCTGACGCTGACCATCGAGGACAACGGGCCGGGAATCCCCCGCCTGGCGATGGAAAAGATCTTCGAGTCCGGCTACACAACGCATGCGCGCGGCTCTTCGGAGAGGGGCGGCTGGCCGGCCGCGCACCGCGGGCTGGGCCTGTCCATCACCCGCTCGGTGATCGAAGGCGCGGGTGGGCAGATTCGCGCCCTAGATCGCCCGCAAACGGGAGCGTGCTTCGAGATCGGTCTTCCCGTCCGGACCCGGGGAAGCCGTTAAACACTCAACCAGCAAGTCCCACGGAAGGCGCCAAGACCTTCGTCACCTACCCAAATCACCCCAAGCACACACGAGGCGAATACAATGCTCGATACAGTGATCACCACCCGAACCATGGAGTTTGTCCCTCAAGTTTCGCAATCCCCGGAGCCGGCTGTGCGGCTGCACCTGCTGGTCGTGGACGCGGACAATGCCATCCGCTCGGCCTGCGCCGAGATTGCCGCCAGCCTCGGCTACGCGGTGGAAAGCACGGGCGATCCGAGCCAGGCGCGAAGCCTGCTGCGCGGCCGGCCGGCGGACATTCTGCTCGTCAATCTACCGGCCGGGAGCAACTACGGCCTCGAGCTTGTTTCCGAGGTCAAGCTGCTCTACCCGCAGACTTCGGTGATCGCCATGACCGCTTCCGGATCGGTGAATGCGGCTGTGGAAGCGATGCGCTGCGGCGCCTCCGACTACCTGACCAAACCTTTCGCGATGGACGAGCTCTCGACGGTGCTCGATCGCGCCGCCGCGACCCACCTGACCGACACCACGACCCGCCAGTTGCGGGAGCGCCTGCGGCTCTCCCAAGGCCTGGGCGCCATGATCGGCCGCTCCGGCGAGATGGAGAAGCTCTATCGCATCCTTTCCAAAGTCGCGCAGAGCTCGCACCCCGTGCTGGTGCTGGGCGAGAGCGGCACCGGCAAGGAACTGGTCGCCCGGACCATCCACGCTTACGGGCCCAACTCCCAGAAACCGTTTCTGCCCGTCGATTGCGGCTCGCTGGTGCCGACGCTGATCGAAAGCGAACTCTTCGGCTATGTGAAGGGCGCCTTCACCGGAGCCAACCGCTCCAAGGATGGGCTGCTGGTTTCGGCCGAGGGGGGCACGGTCTTTCTCGATGAGATCGGCGAGCTTTCCCTCGACCTCCAGGCCAAGCTGCTCCGTGCCCTGCAAGAGAAGGAAGTCCGGCCGGTCGGGGCCACTCATCGCGTAGCCATCAAGGCGCGCATTGTCGCTGCCACCAATCGCGACCTGGCGGTGATGGTTGAGAAGGGCACCTTCCGCAAGGATCTCTTCTACCGTCTCAACGTGGTCAATCTGCGCCTCCCCTCTCTGCGCGACCGCCGCGAGGACATTCCGCTGCTGGCGGCGCACTTCCTCGACCGCATCAGCCGCGAGCATGGCACCAAGTTCACGCTGAGCGACGAGGCCCTGCGCACCATGATGCGCCACGATTGGCCGGGAAACGTGCGCGAACTCGAAAACTCCGTGGAACGGGCCTGCGCTCTCTCCTCCGGCCCCGTGCTCCATCTCGGCGACCTGCCGACGCAGCTTCAGCAACAGGGTCTGGAGGCCCGGCGCACCGCCGCTCAACTCGGCGAACCGGTTGCGGACGGCGCCACTCCCGAAGTCCAGACCCTCGCCGATCTTGAGCGCCAGGCCATTCTCGGCGCCATTCGCACCCTCAGCGGAGACAAGCTGCAGGCCGCCAAGCTGCTCGGCATCGGCAAGACCACTCTCTACCGCAAGCTGAAGGAATACGGCATCGCCGATCCGCTGCGCGCAGAGTAGCCGGCCACGAAGCCGCCGGACGCAGTCGCGACCAGACACAAGAGCGAAAGGGCCATAGGCCGGCATGGAATCGCTCCTTGCAACCACCGCAATCACCAGCCCCGCAGCCAGATCGATGGGGCGTCAAACCAAATCGAAGAAGGAGCTGGGAATGAGCATTCTGATTGTGACCGGAGTCGAGGGCGCCCGGAATTGCGCCGCGATGGTGAGCGCGCAACTGGGCATGGAGGTTGAAGTGGCGGAGGGGCGCAAAGCCGCGCTGACAGCACTACGCCACCGCGAGTTTGCCGCCGTAGTGGTCGATGAAACCATGGCCGAGTGCGATCCGGCCGCCGCCGAAGCGGTATGGGAGCGCGCCGGGCTCGCGATTCCTCTGCAGATCAACTTCGCGCTCTCCGGAGCCGCCCGCTTGATTCGTGAGATTCGCGCCGCCCTGCACCGCCGCGAGCGCGAACAGACCCTGGCTCGCCGGGCGGCTGCGGAGGCTATCGAGAACGAGCTCAAGACCACGGTCGCCGGCCTCTTGCTGCATTCTCAGTTAGCGCTGTCCGGCGCCGAAGTCCCGGCCCCTATCGCCGAGAAGCTTCGCGTGGTGGCGGACCTGGCCGGAAGCCTGCGCCAGCAACTGAGCGCGCCTGTGCCGATCCGCGGCGATACGGCGGCCTGACCCCCTGCGGTGGGGCCAATCGCCGGGTGCCCCATCCATCGTCCGCCGCGCCGGATTCCCGGCGATGGGTGGGAAGCCAAGAGGCCTGATTTACGACATGCCGGGGCGCCCAATCCCTGAACGCGCCGAATGCCGTAATCTGAAGTGAAGATGAAAGACTCGGCCGTTCTGCTCATCGACTGCCCGGACCGCAAGGGTCTGGTGGCGCGCGTCTCCTCGCTTCTCTACGAGCGCGGCGCCAACATCCTCCACGCCGACCAGCACCAGGATCACGAACTGGGCCTCTTTTTCATGCGCGTCGAGTGGGGTCTTGCCGACCCCAGCCCTTCCGCGCCGGCATTCGATCTGGAAGCCTTCCGCGCCGCCTTCGCTCCCCTCGCCGATGAACTCGGCATGCGCTGGAGGCTGACCTCCAGCGGACGCCTCCCCCACGTAGCCCTCTTCTGTTCCCAGTACCTCCACTGCATGGCCGATCTGCTCCATCGCTGGCGCACCGGCGAGCTGCTCTGCGAGATCCCCCTCATCGTCTCCAACCATCGCGACGTCGAAAAGCTCGCCGCCTTCTACGGCATCCCCTTCCACCATGTTCCCGTCACCCCGAGCACCCGCACCGCAGCCGAGGCCCGCATCCTCGACCTCCTCGCCGCCAATCGAATCGATCTGATCGTCCTGGCACGCTACATGCAGATTCTGTCACCCAAATTCGTAGCCAGCTACCCCGCCGCCATCATCAACGTCCACCACTCCTTCCTGCCCGCCTTCACCGGCGCCAAGCCCTACCACGCCGCCCACGCCCGCGGAGTCAAGCTCATCGGCGCCACCAGCCACTACGTCACCGACATCCTCGACGACGGCCCCATCATCGAGCAGGACGTTGCCCGCATCTCCCACCGCGATCAGGTTGAAGACCTGGTCGCAAGAGGCCGCGATCTCGAGCGCATCGTCCTCTCCCGCGCCGTCCGCTGGCACCTAGACCGCCGCATCCTCTGCTACGGAAACAAGACCGTAGTCTTCGATTGAGAAAAGAAGGGACCAGGGACTAGGGAATCGGGAGTAGGGATCAAGGAACAGGGATCTCAGCAGCCCTCTGAAAAAGCCGCAGTTTTGAAACCGCTCGCCGCTCCGAAAGAGCTCGCCGCTTTGAAAGGGCACGGCTTTACAGGCTGCGGAAAAACTCCTTGCTTTGAAAGGGCACGACTTCAGAGGCTGCGGAAAAACTCCATTTGGGGGCGGTTCTGTAACAGTGCATGACTTCAGTCGTGCCGCAAGCAGCTGAAAATAAAAGATGGGCTTCAGCCCCTGAGGTATGCTTCTCATTCGCTCGGCCCGGATGATCGCAACGGAGGGAGCTGGGGCCTTCAGGCCCCTGAAGCCAGCGGCCCAGAAAACCTGGGCTTTAGCCCCGGAGAAACGGCGACCTTCCACGCCGCCTCCTCAGCTACGTAAACAAGACCGTATTCTTCGATTGAGAAAAGCAGGGAACAGGGAACAACCACCCCAGCATTGATCGCGTGCAGAGCAAGTGAACGCGTCGCCGGTAGATTCCTTGGCGCGCCCAGCGCAAAAGGGCCAACAAGGTCAACAGTTGCCACCGGTTTCTCCTGCCTGGCGCCCTGCCGCCGCTGTAAACTACCCATGCAACCATGCCGCTGACAATCGCCGAGTTTGTTCATCGCTGGAAAATTAACGCGCAATCCGAACGCGCTGGTGCTCAGTCGCACTTTATCGATCTCTGCGACCTGCTTGGGGAGCCCCATCCAGCCGCCGGCGATTCAGTCGGCGATCGCTACGCCTTTGAGAAGTACGTCGGCAAGGCCCGCGGCGGCAAGGGGTTTGCCGACGTCTGGCTCCGCGACCACTTCGCCTGGGAATATAAGGGCAAGCATAAGGACCTCCAGAAGGCCTACGCGCAACTCAACGACTACCGCGAGGAGTTGGGAAACCCTCCGCTCCTTGTGGTCTGCGATCTTGAGCGATTCGAGGTTCACACCAACTTCACGGCCACGTCGAAACGCGTGTATGCCTTCAGCCTCGACGACCTCAACCGCAACCACGTCACAGCCACCTGTCCGCTTCCCCCGCTCGATGTCCTTCGCGCTTTATTCGGCGACTACAACCTCCTGCGGCCGGAACGCACGGACGCGCAGGTCACGCAAGAAGCTGCAAAGCTTTTCAGCCGGCTTGCAGAACGCCTGGAGCTGGAAGAGCGCAGTCTCGGCGCAACCAGGGCCGAGATCGCGCACTTCCTCATGCGGCTTTTATTCTGCCTCTTCGCCGACTCCATTGGCCTGCTTCCCGATCACGTCTTCCGAAATCTTCTTCAGAGCGACGACCGGTTCCTGCCCAACCGATTTCTGCGCAAGTTGAAGTTGCTCTTCGAGGCCATGAGCGAAAGGGATGGCATCTTCGGCGTACACACCATCAAGTACTTCAACGGCGGCCTGTTCGATACGGCCTCCATCATTAAGCTCGACGTCGCCGACCTCGGCATTCTTTATGAGGTTTCAAAGAACTACGACTGGTCGCACATCGCCCCCGCCATCTTCGGCACGCTCTTCGAGCGGTCGCTCGACCCGGCGCGCCGCTCCCTCATTGGGGCGCACTATACCAGCGAAGAGGACATCCTCCTGCTGATCGAGCCCGTGCTGGTACGGCCCCTCCAGCAGCGTTGGGAGAACGCGAAGCAGCAGATTCTGCAGGCGCTGGAGATTGAGCGCGCCGAAGAGGCCGCGCGCAACAGCCGACAGGCCCGGCTCCGCGTCGATCTCCCTTCTGAGAAGCTGCTCGGCGCTTGGATCGAAGAGCTAACCTCAATCCGCGTACTCGACCCGGCTTGCGGCTCGGGCAACTTTCTTTACCTGGCCCTGCGCCGGATGCTCGACCTGTGGCTGGGGGCAACGCGCTTTGCCGCCGAGGAAGGCATCTCCATCGTGGTGAGCAAAATGGTCTCGCCAACGCAACTATTCGGCATTGAGACGGAGTTCTACGCGCACGAGCTGGCCTCCGTGGTCGTGTGGATCGGGTTCCTGCAATGGAAGCACGAGCATGCCATCCGCGAAGACCGCGAGCCGATTCTTGAGAAGCTGGCTAACATCGAGCACGCGGACGCGATTCTGCGCTACGACGATGAAGGCAAGCCGTATGAGCCGGAATGGCCGAAGGCGGATTTCATTATTGGGAACCCGCCGTTCTTGGGCGATAAGAAAATGCGGAGCGAACTGAACGTAGAGCCACATCCGGCCTATGTGGACCAGCTCCGTGTTATCTATGATGGGCGAGTTCCCGGCGGGGCTGACCTCGTCACCTATTGGTTTGAAAAGGCCAGACGGCAAATCGAGTTGGGGAAAACGAAACGCGCAGGGCTGCTGGCAACCAATTCAATTTCGATGGTCCGAAACCGTCCGGTTCTCGAACGCATCAAGTCGTCTGGAAACATCTTTATGGCCTGGAGTGATCGTCCCTGGTTACTGGAGGGTGCGGCGGTTCGCGTCTCCATGATTGGATTCGACGATGGAACAGATACAGAGCACGTCCTCGACGGTGTCAAGGTCGGCCAGATCCACGCCGACCTCACGGCGGAATCCGATTTTTCGGGCGCGCTCGCACTCGAAGAGAATGCTGGATTGTGCTTTCTTGGCATGATGAAGGGCGGCCCATTCGATATTTCTGGCGATGAGGCTCGAAAGATGCTCTCGCGCCCCTTGAACCCCAATGGGCTACCGAACAGCGATGTGGTGAAGAGACGTCTTGGTGGTCAGGACATAACGGGCACGGATCGGGAGGGATGGATTATCGATTTTGGAGTTGATATGCCCCTGACTGAGGCTGCGCTTTATGAGTGGCCCTTCGAGTATGTAAAGAAGCACGTGAAGCCGCTCCGAGATTTGAATCGGCGTGCGCGAATGAAACAAAGGTGGTGGATTCATGGGGAGGCTCGCCCCGGATTGCGACGCGCCATTTCGAATTTGAGTCGATACATCGCGACTCCAGAAGTGTCCAAGCACCGGGTCTTTGTTTGGATCGATAAGGATGTAATTCCCGATCACAAGCTACACATCTTCCCACGTGAGGACGACTATTTTTTCGGCGTGCTCCAGTCTTATGCGCACGAAGCATGGTCGATTGCTACTTGCTCTTGGATCGGAAAGGGAAATGACCCTTCTTATAACTCTGATACGATTTTTCGCACCTTCCCCTTCCCTTGGCCTCCGGGCAGCGAACCCTCCGAGGTGGAAGACAGTCGCGTCAAGGCGATTGCCGATGCGGCGCGTGAGCTTGTGCGGCTCCGGGATGCGTGGCTGAATCCGCCGGGAATTTCGCCGGAGGAGCTGAAGAGCCGCACGCTCACCAACCTCTACAATCAGCGTCCCGAGTGGCTGGCGAACGCCCATCGCGCATTGGACGAAGCGGTATTCGCCGCGTATGGCTGGCCCTCCGATCTGCCCAAGGAGGAAATTCTGGCCCGGCTGCTCGCTTTAAACCACGAGCGCGCCGCCGCCCAGGCCTGAGCCGCAGCTTTCGGCCCGCTGTAGCTCGCATTTCTCACCCGTCGCCGAAAATCGTAGCGCCGGTCTCCAGACCGGCTGTTCTGAGGGCCTCCCGGCCCTCAGAGACATCGCCAGACCTTGAATTCTGGGCTGTCGCGCCGCCTGTGAGAAATGCAGGCTAG
>CAVWTV010000023.1:0-15470 GCA_963757965.1 uncultured Acidobacteriaceae bacterium | reverse complement strand
GTCGTCAAGAGCTTGGCGCCTCGGGTGGTTGCGGCGGCTGCGCGGGCGGTGCTTGGCCTGGGCGGTTACCCGGCTGCCTGTCAAGATGGTCGGCGAACTGTTGCAGGGAGTTGGCCACAGCGCGCAGGGCGGAGATCGACTCGCTGCGGACCTGCGGAATCACGGCGGAGTTGACATAGGCCGCGGCGTGGCGCACCTCCATCTCGATTAGCTCGATGGCTTCGTCAATGCGGCGGCCCACGCTGCTTGAGCCGGGACCGTAAGGGGGATAATTGCCCATGGTAAGTAACCTCCGGCCAGTAATTACTGGCAATCGGCACTGATTCGAGTCTGGCTTGCGCCGCGTTCCGCGTCAATAGCGGAAGCCGGGCCGCAAGACTCAAAGGTGCCGCACTCGTCAATACGCGCGCCGCGCCGCCCCGGTTCCCCTGTTACCGCTCAGGTCACGAAGAGATTGCCAACCTCTACGTTCCGGGACGGAAGACCAATCTGGCTGCCAGCGCCGAGCGCTACGGCATCGCCCTGGCCATAGCGCCCACCGACAACACATCATTGGTTTCACAGTGGCGCGAGGATACAAGTCTGTTGGTGCCATGCGCTTTTCAAAAAGGCTGCCTTTTCGTCAAGAAATCGACGAAAAGCGGGTCGAAATGGCCCAGAACATGGTGTTTTTGAGGGATTATTCTCACTGTTTGGATGACAGATTGGCCTTCGATCCAGTCCTATATCCTAATGATTACAGGGATGTTATCTCCCCATACGGGCACCGGGGACACTGAAATGACAGGGCATTCCAGGGGGGAGGGGGGTGGGGGTCGGATTCTGCGAACGGAAACAAAGGAGAAGATCGGGCGAAGATCGTCCTGTTTTGCCCCTCCGGCCGGACGGCGTGTAACCGCCCCGGTGACGAAGACTCCTCCACGGCGGGCCGGGGGCCTTGGTGTGCCTCACCGCACATTCTTTCTAGTACGATTGTGCGCCGGTGGGAGGCAATTCTCTGCAACCAGCCGCGGTGGGGCAGACGCCCGTTCGATTTTCAACCCCGGCGTGAGTGTCAAGGAAGGTTCTAGCGGTTAGAGCCGTGGTCCCGGTGGGGCATTGCGGTTTAGAGTTGTGGTGAAACCATGAGCAATTTCAAACTGACGCCAACGCACGCGCCGGTCAAGGCCTACTACGAGACTCTGGAGAAGTGCGCTCGGGGCAAGATCGACAACGAGGGAATATCCGGCGGGCCTTCGAGGGGCTGCCGGAGAATTGCGTGCGGAAGTTCGAGTGGTTTGTGGTGGCCGAGTATCAGATCGCGCTCGGGCAAAAGCCCGCTGCGCGTGGATGCCGCTGTTCTGGACGCATTCAACCTGCCGCGCGGATGCTGGGAAGCCAAAGACGAAAAGGACGATCTCAAAGCGGAGATGAACAAGAAGCTCGCCCTCGTGTACCCGAGGGCGTATGATTTTGGTTTCCACTGCTGGCTGCTAAATTCAGATTATGGCCATCAACGCTGACAAGCCGCATCTCTGGAAGGCCGACACGCTGGCCTCGGTTGACCAGTTTAACCAATGGTTTCTGAGGTTTGCACCCCAGGCATTCCGCGAGACTCGAAAGACAACGGTCGAGAGCGTCGAGGATGGCCTCACGTTAACCGATAATCTCACCGCAGTTACGCCCGCAATCCTCCAAGCGCACCCTGGAATCCTGCCTACGCTCAGAATGTCAACCTGCCCGCCGCTTGCTCGTGATCGGCTCATTGGCCTCGCTGACTCCAGCAAGAATCTGGTTGGTTCGATGGAGGAGGGACGCATACCGCCGCGCCTGTCATCTGAACTGCTTCTGGCGCATCTTGAGCGAATCACGAATGTTCTTGTCAAGATGCGAGATACCGACATCTTTCCGTGGCTCGGCGAAAATCGGCGTCCAACCAGCGAAGAGCGTTACCGATCATCGACGATTGTCGCCGACCGGCTGTGCGGTGCGTGGGCGGACCCCATCGTGCGGAACGCACAAGAGAAGCGCCAACTCGCGCTGGTCGAGGAGTACCTCGCGAAGCGTGGCTATCGAAAAGTCGAGCACGCCAGCGGTGCTCCAATCACACAAATGGAGCCTGGTACCTTTGGGTTTCGCATGAATGTTCTCGTTACGCCTTCAAAGATTGAAGCCAAGACCGTGAAAATCCCCGTCGATGTGGTAATTCAGCCAAAGGGCGCAAAACTGCCACACCTACCAATACTGATCGAGGCGAAGTCTGCTGGAGACTTCACGAACGTTAACAAGAGGCGCAAGGAGGAGGCCACGAAGGTAAATCAGCTCAGAGCGACCTTTAATGGGAATGTGGTCTTCGCAATGTTCCTATGTGGATATTTCGACGCCGCGTACCTGGGATACGAAGCTGCCGAAGGCATAGACTGGGTGTGGGAGCACCGGATTGGCGACCTTGACCAGCTTGGCATTTGAAACGGCGACATGTACGGCGGATACTCCGCTCACTGAGGAACGTCGCCTCCATGAGCAGGAGCGGCTTGATGCCATGAAGAGTGCTACGGACAGGAACAAGTGGGGCCAATTTGCCACTCCGCCAGAACTTGCACAGAGCATTGCTCGCTATGCCTTGGCAGCGATGCAAGGCAAGCAGATCCGCTTCCTCGACCCAGCTATTGGCACTGGTTCGTTTTTTTCCGCGCTCACCCGTGTTTCGTCACCGAATCGCCTCGCGTCGGCCGTTGGGATCGAACTCGATCCACTCTTTGCAGCAGCCGCCCGCTCCCTTTGGGCCAGCTCGGGGCTTCAGGTGGTGCAGGGAGACTTCACACGACAGCCAATCCCCAAAGAGCGTTTTTCTCTCGTTCTTACGAATCCCCCATACGTTAGGCACCACCACCTGTCGGCTGACGATAAATGCCGGCTCAAAGCAAGACTCGCAGGATCGCTCCGAATTGAAATCAGTGGTCTTGCCGGGCTTTATTGTTATTTCATGTTGCTCGCGCACGATTGGACGGAGGATCAGGGCCTTGCGGTGTGGCTCATCCCATCGGAGTTTATGGACGTCAACTATGGCAGCACACTACGCCGCTATCTCACAGAATCCGTTACTCTGCTCCACATCCATCGCTTCCGCCCTGAAGATGTTCAATTCACCGATGCGCTCGTGTCGTCGGCCATCGTAGTTTTTCGCAAGTCGCCGCCGCCCCTCGGACACTGCGCCCGCTTCTCCCTTGGTGGGTCGCTTGAAAACCCGGCGACCGAGGCCTCAATTCCGGTCGGCACGCTCGCGCGTTCTGGTAAATGGACTCAGTTTCCAGAAGGTGCCGCCGCCGAACCTGACGGCGAACCCACGCTTGGCGACATCTTCTCAATTAAACGTGGGCTGGCAACCGGAGCTAACGACTTCTTCATCCTCACAGACGCGGAAGCAAAGCGTTGGGATATTCCCCACGAATTCCTGAAGCCAATCCTTCCGAGCCCGCGCTATCTCGATGAAGATGTAGTCGGAGCATTGCCCTGTGGCGCACCAGCCGTCTCGCAGCGATTGTATCTACTCGATTGCACCGACTCGGAGGAGGAGATTGAGGCTCGCTGGCCGCGTTTTTACGAATACCTGCGGATCGGCCATGAGCGGAAGATTCACTCCTCCTATCTCACAAGCCGACGTGCGCCTTGGTACTCCCAGGAGAAGCGCCCGCCTGCCCCGTTTCTCTGCACATATATGGGGCGCTCGGGCAACGGGAGGCCGCCATTCCGTTTCCTCTGGAATCAGTCACAGGCAACGGCACACAATGTGTACCTTATGCTTTACCCGAGGGATCCGCTGCGCAAAGCGCTTGAACGGCATCCCGAAATGGCAGCGCGCGTTTTTCAGGGACTACAACATATCACTCCAGCTCAAATGGTTTCCGAGGGAAGAGTCTACGGCGGCGGCTTATATAAAGTGGAACCGAAGGAACTAGCGCAAATTCCCGCTCGCTCTGTAATTGAGAGCATGGCTACGCACCTGCAATTCGAGCACCAGGGAAGCTTGTTTAATTGATGCCGGACGGTACCCGAGCATGCGTTGCCGCGGATTCCGATAGCGCCGGAGTTCAGGCGGTTTGCGGAGATCGGCGCGGCGCTGATGAAGCTGCATATCGAGTATGAGCGGCAGGCGGAGTATCCGCTGGAGCGTAGGGAGACGGGCAAGCTGAATTGGCGCGTGGAGAAGATGGCGCTCTCGAAGGACAAGACGCAGCTCAAATATAACGAGTTCCTGACCTTGAGCGGGATTCCGCCGGAGGTGTACGAGTACCGGCTGGGTAACCGCAGCGCGCTGGAGTGGGTGGTGGACCAGTACCGGGTTTCGACCGATGCGAGGTCGGGGATTGTGAACGATCCTAACCGGGAGGACGCCCCGGAGTATATTGTGGGGCTGGTGGGGCAGGTGGTGACGGTTTCCCTTGAGACCGTGCGGCTGGTCAGGGAACTGGCTGGATTGTCGATCGATCAGGTTTGAGCGCGGCTTCGCCGCGTTGATTGATTTCTAAAAAACGGTGGGGTGAGGGTGGCACGGCTGAAGCCGTGCCCTTTCAAAGCTGTTGAGCGCATGGGCGCTTTCCTGGGGCTGAAGCCAGAGGCTTTCTCCGGAAGCTGCGATCCAGGAAGGCTCTTGGCAAGTCCTTGCCGAGTGGCCGGGGTTCCCTCAGGGGCTAAAGCCCAGTCATTCTTTTGGCTGTTTGCGGCACGACTGAAGTCGTGCCCTGACGCTTCTGCCGGCCCGAGTGGAGTTTTTCCGCAGCCTGTAAAGTCGTGTTCTTTTACAAGGCAGGATTGTTGTCATCAATCATCTGAAAGCGTAGTTTTCTGAGCAGTTGCCGGTATAGAGCAGCTTGATATCATCGGCGCCGAAGGCGCAATCATCGGTCACTCATCGTCAGCAGGCCGGAAGTTGTAAGGTGTTTCCGGGAGAAGGCGGTTTCAAAAAGAACCCCGCTGTATCGAGCAGCGGGGTTCTTTATGGGCGGCCTTCATGCCAAAGCGAAGGCAACCGGAGTTGTTTTTACCTTGGCATGAACCGCAGCCGTTGTCAAAAGCCGCCTGTAATCGCGGATGGCGGTTCACGGAGAGGTTATTCTCCGGCAGCGGTTTTGCCGCAACCCGGAGTGCCGGTCGATATTTTGGATTTGCGTGTGCTGCGATCGCGGGCAGCAGTATTGCACGGCAGCGTGTCGCGACCAAGTGCGGCGTCGGCAGCAGCGCGCGGCCAACCGGCGTCATCAGCAGAGCATCGAGGGGCGGCTGGATCATCGCGACCGTCAGAAGCGGTATCGCCGCCGTCACAGAAAAAGCGTGACGGATCATGGTTCTCAATCGGCTTCATATCCTTCACCATCGGAGTGTGGAAAAGCGATCACGACGCCGGTGGTGGCTCGGTTGCGTGTCCGGCCGAGTGAGCTGCGCGGTTTTTGGCTGCGCTGCATAGTCTGCGGCCGCACTGGCCACCTGATCGATCCTTTTCCGCGCACATCGATTCGTAGATGAGGGAGAGATGATTGATCCGGAGGTGCGGGTACAGATCCGCCGTTACTTTTATGCCGAACACTGGAAGGTGGGCACGATTGCTCAAGCGCTCGGTGTTCATCCCGATACGGTAAAGCGCGCTATCGAGGTGGAGCGATTTCATCGCGCCGAGCGGCTGCGGTCCACCATGCTGGATGCTTATCTTCCCCTGGTACGCCAGACGTTGGAAACGCACCCGCGTCTTCGCGCCACGCGGCTGCACCAGATGCTCGAGGATCGCGGCTTCCGAGGAAATGTCCAGCAGGTGCGGCGTGTGGTGGCGCGGTTGCGTCCGCAACCGCAGGAAGCATTTCTGCGCCTTCATGTCTTCGTCGGCGAACAGGCGCAAGTTGACTGGGCATCGTTTGGCACGGTCATGGTGGGCCGCGCCCGGCGCGCTCTGAGTTGTTTCGTGATGACCTTGTCCTGGTCGCGGGCGCTGTATCTGGAGTTCTTCTTCGACCAGACGATGGAGAACTTTTTGCGCGGCCACGTGAACGGGTTCGCGTCGTTCCATGGTTCTGCTCGAATCCTGCTGTACGACAATCTGAAATCGGCCGTGTTGGAGCGCCGCGGCAGTCTGATCCATTTCAATCCGCGGCTGCTGGAACTGGCCGGTCACTACCACTTCGAGCCGAAGCCTTGCCAGGTGCGGGCCGGTAATCAAAAAGGGCGCGTGGAACGGGCGATACGTTTCGTGCGCGACTCGTTTTGGGCGGCGCGCACGTTCACCACGCTGGAGGAGTGCAACCGCCAGGCGCTGAAGTGGCGCGACGAGGTGGCGCACCAGAGACCATGGCCTGACAATCGGGATCGCACGGTTGCCGAGGCCTTCGGGGAAGAGCGCCCGCGCCTGTTGCCGCTGCCGGCGCACGAGTTCTCGACCGATCGCGTGGTGGCGGTGCGCTCGGCCAAGACCATCTACGTGCGCTTCGACGGCAACGACTACTCGATCCCGCCCGAGGCGGTGGGCCGCGAACTGATGCTGGCCGCATCCGACACCGAGGTGCGCATCCTCGATGGCGTGCACCAGATCGCCCGCCATCGCCGCAGCTATGACCGCCAGCAGATGGTTCTCGATCCGGCGCACCAGCAGGCTCTGTTGCGCACCAAGCGCAAGGCGATCGAGTCCACGCGCTCTGGCCGTCTGGAGCTGGTTGTTCCCGAGAGTGCGGAGTTACTGGAGCGGGCCTTCGCCGACGGCGAATCGGCTCCGCATCAGATCGCGCATCTGCTTCAGTTGCTCGATCGCTACGGCGCTCGCGCCATGCGCGGCGCTGTTCGCGAAGCTCTTGAACGCAACACACCGCGTGCTGCCTCGGTCGAGTTCCTGCTGCGCCAGTCCAATCGCACCGCACCGTTGCCGCTTGACCTCAGACGCCATCCGCAAGCTGAGAGCGTCGAAGTCCGCCCACATGATCTGGAGACCTACGATGAACTCGCTCAACGACACGACGAAGACCCCGAACCCGAATCCTAACCTGCGCGACCAGTTAGAGCGGATCAGCCTCACCGCCGTGGCCGCGCAACTGGATGACTTGCTGGCTTACGCGTCGAAACAGCGCTGGTCGCCGCGCCAGTTGCTCGAACAACTGGCGCAGATCGAAGTGGCCGAGCGTGCGCACCGCAGCCTTGAACGCCGCTTGCGTGCTGCCGAGATCAGGAAGTTCAAGCCCATGGCCGACTTCGAATGGTCCTGGCCAACGCGCATCGAACGCGATGTCATCGAGCGGGCGATGACGCTGGACTTCCTCGCTGAGGCCCGCAACCTCGTACTCGTTGGAGCCAACGGCCTGGGCAAGACCATGATCGCGCAGAACATCTGCCACGCCGCCGTGCTGGCCGGCCACTCCGTCCTGTTCCGCACCGCCTCCAAGCTACTCACCGAACTGCACCGCCAGACTCCGGAAGGCCGTCTGCGCAAGCTGCGCTCCTACGCCAACGTAGGACTACTGTGTATCGATGAGGTCGGGTATCTCAGCTTCGACGACAAATCCGCCGACCTGCTCTACGAAGTCATCAACCAGCGCTACGAACAGAAATCTCTGATCCTCACCACGAACAAGCCATTTAAAGAATGGAACGAGGTCTTCCCCAACGCCGCCTGCATCGCCACCATGCTCGACCGCCTGCTGCATCACGCCGAAGTCACCGTCATCGAGGGCTCCAGCTACCGCGTTCGCGAGAGCGAACAGGAAGCAACGGCCCGCCGCAGGAGGAAGAGATGAATCAGCCCAATCCCACAGCTGCCTATGTGACTGCGGTTGTCACTCTCTATATGGATATGCCCGACACGCCCATGCGCATCAGTGCCTCAGATCAATGGCTGGCCCGCAACTTCTATCAAGATGGTGTGCCACTGGAAACCGTCGAAACCGCTCTGCTGCTCGGCTCGCTACGTCGCCTGATCCGCCCGGCTGACTGTCCGCGTCTGGCGCCCATCCGCTCCCTGGCCTACTTCCGTCCCGTCATCGAGGAACTCCAGGAGAATCCCGCCCCGGAAAATTACCGCCAATACCTCCGCCTCAAGCTACGAATGGCGACTCAGAAACCCCCGGCAGAGACTCAGAAAAATACGTTTTCAGATGATCGCTAACAGGATTGTGCAGCGGTTCCTCAAAAAGGCAGCGGATCTCGCGCTGTTTCCTGGACTGAAGCCCCGTCATTTTGTGGGTCGCTTTCGGCGCCCTTCGTCTGCGCTCAGGGAAGGCTCGTGAAGCTGTGCCCTTTCAAAGCTGTTGAGCGCATAGGCGCTTTCCTGGAGGCTGACGCCAAAGGCTCCCTCCGGAACCTGCGGATGCGCGGCGGAGCGGTTGGGGAACAGGGAATTTGATTCCGGGGAAAACAGAATCTTTCAAATCTCCTTCCGTTGGCGGGCTCTTTGCTAAGCAACAAAGGGCGTCAATCCGCAGAGGTGTGAGATGTGAAACATGTGACATAGCGCAGACGGCTGAAGTTGAGCCTTTCTCAGATTCGCGGTAGAGCGATCAGGAAAGAGATCAGAAATGGCATACAGGGCTTGGAGATCCATGATTTGGGCGGCGGGGGCGATGCTGCCGGTAGCGCTTTGGTCAGGGATGAGCGCAGCGCAAGCGCCGGCGCAAAGCAGCGGCGGCGCGCAAAGCGGCGTAAGGACCATAGACGTTCCCGGCGGCGGCCGCATCTATCTGGGTGCGCTGGCCGGGCAGCCCACGCCGCAGGATGCGATGGGAAAGGTAATGCAGCGCGTGACCGCCCTATGCGGAGACCGCCCGCAGCTTGGCAAACTGGACAAAAACACGAGCGGCGAGATTCTGGCCGGCTTCTTTACCGTGACAGGCAAGAACCTGGACGGCAAGCCGATGGAAGGCTTGGCGATTGTGTATGCGCCCAAGAGCGGAACCGCGGGCGGCGCGGTGCTGATGGATTACGCCGACAAGTTTCCGAAGACGGTGAACTCCATGTTCGCGCGGCCCAAGCGGGACCTGGAGCACCCTCATTTGTTATTTGTCAGGCCCGGGCCACCCAACGGCACTGTTGTCAGCAGTCTGCTTTCAATTTCTTACTAACTGGCAAAGAATCCGGCATCATACAGCTGGGAATCTGAGTAGAATCTCCCCGGACGAAAGGATCAACTTCCCTATGCATACGAGACACGGTTCCGAAATCCTGAAATCCACCGCGTTGGCGGCAGGCTTCATCGCCGTCGCTTCGCTGGCCACTGCGCAACCAGCGGCGCCCGCTCCGCCCATTCCGTTGCAGACCTACACAGCGCCCGATCAGAGTGCGACCGTCGGCATTCCCGCCGGATGGAAGGTGACCAAAGCCGAATATGCCGTCATCCAAATGTCGGGTCCGAATGGCGAGGCCATCTCCCTGGGAAACGGGCTATTCGTCCGGAACGGCCCATACCAGCCTGGTCAAAAGGCAAACGGGCTTATCTCGATGACGATGCCCAACCAAGCCACGCTTGCTCAAAAGTACGCGATGGTCTGGCAGCAGGCGGCCGCCGCCGCAGGCGATCCCACGGAGCGCGTCAACGTGACTTCGGCCACACCCATTCCGCTCGGCAACATCGCTCAGTGCGGCATCTTCCTCGGGAATCAGACGAACGCGAAAGGCCCATCGAATTTCGAGTCGCGATTCTGTTCATTGCCTATGGACACCAACGGCATCTACAAGCTTTTCTGGATGAACGCTACGATTCCGGCCTCTCTTGCAGCTCAGGAGCGCGCCACAGCTGAAGCCGTACTCGCCAGTTACAAGCCGTCTCCAGCTTCGCTCAAGCTCATTCTCAAGCCCGCGACGCCACCCCTGCCCCCGATGAATATGGCCGCGCCTGGCGGCGGTGGAGGTGGCGGTGGAGGTGAGTCGAGCGGAGCGTACGCGGAACGAATGGCAGAGCAGAGCAGTACCTGCATGGACGAAGGCGTGATCCGCGAGGAGCCGGAGAGGCTGCTACCCTCTTACTGTCGATGAGATCGCCTGCGAGGCTCATGCTGGACGAGAAGTTCGTTCCCTCGCGCCATCGCAGGCGCCTCTCATATCTTCTTCTCCGATGATTCCCAATGTCGGGCACCACGACCGATCCGTACCAGGATCGTCATCGGCACGCATTCATTCGGGAACTCATCGAGCGGAAGGTCGAAAGATCGGGCGCCCCACCCGTTTCGTTCTCTATCAGAAAACATTGCGCGCGCTCTATTCCCTCACGCTTTTGTGAAGGGTGGCCGGATAATAGCCCGGTTAGGTTCGTCGTCTCCCGCCCTTTGCCAGAAAGAAGCAAGGGATGGGGCATCCTCATTCGGAGGAAGGTTAACAGGTTAACAATCAGAAGAGCTTGGGGTGCGCCACCCACCCAAGGTAGACGCTTTCCGTCAACTCGTCTCGGCACAGAGAAAAGTGCCCCTGATCCTGTCCTAAATTACAGGCAGGGTCTAGGGCACTCTGCTTTGATGGAAGATTGAAGCGTGAGCAACGCGCCTGGCGCTTCTGTCAAATTGTGCTTCCGCCCGCTTTCATTTTCGTTCCAAGGAATATCATCAGCAGCATCCCGGTACTGGCCAGCAGAAATGTGGATGGCTCGGGTGTTCCTGTGAGATCCTGCGAGTTATCGACGCCGTCGCTTACCCCGACCGAGTAGCCCGGATTATTCGCGGCAAAGGTCGGATCGAGGTAAATATAGGGATCGGCCAGCTGCCACGTTTGGCGGGTAAGGAGATTGCGCACCCACCATATAAGTCGAAGCTGTAAGCTCCACAAGGTAGTTGGTGTTCGTGTTGACCGACACCTGCTTGTCGATGGTTACCGAGCTCGGATAAAAGATGGTGTTCATTGCCGCAGTGACATCCACACCAGCTACGGGAATGCTGATCCCGGCTTCGGCTACTGGAAAGTTTCCGCCGCCCGGCTCCGCCTGCCCTGGCGCGGCGATCGCCCAGGCCGCTCCGCTGATGTCCACCAAGGCCGTCGAGTTCGCGGGACCGAGAACCGCAAAATAGTAGATCAGGTCCGCGTGCGCATAGGTATCCGGCACCCCAAAACCGCTCCCTTGAATTGAAGACGCAAAAACAAGCAGTGGAGATCCCTGGATCTCTGCAGAAGATGTCCCCCAGGCAGCCGAGTTGATGGCGCTGGAGCTTGGCACCCCCGAATCGTTTACGATCCAGCTCGTTTCCGGCTGGTACGCTGCGGTTTGGTACTGGTCTTCCACGTGTGTGGTGCCTGTTGCGCCCTCGACGACAAAACTCGCGGCCCGGGCGGAACTCAATGTTAAGAATGCCGAAAACAAAGCAAGGCTGACTGCTGCGAAATTCGTTCCCTTGATCACGTACTTCCTTTCGTTCGAGTACTAGTTGCAGCTGCGTTATAAAGATACCGATGGCGCTGAGCAGAGCCGCCCCCCAAGCTCCCAGAACCCACAAGAATGCAGCCGGTTCCGGAAAAACCGTGAATCGACTCACATCTGGGTCGAAGAGTTAGTGCGCCCTAACTGTGCCGTGATATTACCGTAATGCTCTGAACGAGAGGGCGTCAAGGCTGGAGTATCAGCATTCAGGATGGGCTGTTAAATTGGCATGAATTAGGCGGCGGATATTTCGGCGGGTGGCCCAGGTGCCCCGCATTTGGGTATCTGGGAGAGTACCTCGCCCTGCGCGGATTGATAGGCGCTGGTAAACTTGAAGCAAAGACATGCTCAAGGGAAGCTACGCGCGCTGGATGTACGAGTGGGAGACGCGGCTGACCACGCGCGACGAGAATCGCGTGGTGCGTCCGCTGGAGTGGGGCTTCGAGTGGATTGAGCCGTTTCTTGAGGCGCACGGCTTTGCGGAGGCTGTGCCGGGGCCGGAGGTGGCGCGCGACCCTGCCGCCGCCGAGGCCGCCATGGTGCGCATCAATCAGCTTCTCATCCGCCACAGCGACAAGTTCTTCGGCTACGAGCGGCCCACCGACTTCCGGCTGGAAGAGCGGCATCCGCAACTGTATCCCACCAATGTGCGCCCGGAGACGCTGGCCAAGGACGCGGCGATGCGCAGCAGGCCGCCGAGGGCAAGCTGGCGACGGCGCAGTATCTGCGCTTTACCTCGCCGGAGCGGACGCCCTATCCGGAGAACGACCTGGTGAATGCCCGCTGGTATCCTGCGCCCGCGCACAAGGACCCGGCGCGGCCCAAGCAGGCCATCGTGGTGCTGCCGCAGTGGAACTCCGACGGCCTCAGCCACAACTCGCTGTGCGCCATCTTCAACCGCATGGGCATCTCGGCGCTGCGGCTCTCCATGCCCTACCACGACATTCGCCGGCCGGCGGAACTGGAGCGCTCGGACTACGCCGTCAGCGCCAACATCGGCCGCACGCTCTCGGCCTGCCGCCAGGCGGTGGTGGACATTCGCTGCTGCCTGGACTGGCTGGAGGAGCAGGGCTACGAGCACTTCGGCGTGCTGGGAACCAGCCTCGGCTCCTGCTACGCCTTCCTGGCCAGCGCGCACGACGCGCGCCTGCGGGTGAATGCCTTCAACCACGCGTCAACGGCCTTTGGCGACGTGACCTGGGCCGGGCAGAGCACCCGCCATGTGAAGCAGGCGCTGGAAGAGGCCGGGCTGACGCAGGAGCGGGTTCGGGCGCTGTGGGCGGCCGCAAGCCCTTGCTACTACTACGACAAAATCGCAAGCGCGCAGGCGCGGCGGACCCGGCAAGAAGGTGCTGCTGGTCTACGCCAACTACGACCTGACCTTCCCCAGGGAGTACTCGCTGCAGGTGGTCGATGCCTTCCGGCGCATCGGGCTGAACTTTGAGCCGCGCGTGCTGCCCTGCGGCCACTACACCACCGGCGAAACGCCGTACAAGTTCATCGACGGCTGGTACATGGGCTGGTTTGTCTATCGCGCCTTCAAGGCGCTGCGGCAGGAGAAGGCGGCTGGTTTGCGCGCGGCCGCGATGCCGGCGCATGAGGTGGAAGAACAGGCCATCTCGCGGTAGGAGCGCCCAGGGAAGTTCGCTCCGGGCGCGGAAGCCGAAGTCCTTCTACAATAGACCGATGCCGGAACTGCCTGAGGTGGAGACCATTGCGCGCGGCGTCAACGAACGAGTGCGCGGCGACCGCATTGTGCAAGCCTGGTTCGGCGGTCACGTTGAGCCGTTCAAGTCGCCGCCGGGCATGCAGGCAGCGGGCCTGGAGGGGCGCGTCATCCTGGGCGTGCATCGCATCGGAAAGCATGTTGTTTGCGATTTGGGGGGTTGGGAGCTCGGAACGCGGGGGGACCGGGGTGCGCTAGCGTCCGCTGGCCCGCAGCCGGACGAGGTGAAAACTCGACCGGACGTTCGTCAAGAAGCTCAATGGATTGTGCATCTTGGAATGACGGGGCGGCTTTTGGTCACGGCGCCCTCCGCTCCCGTCGCGGCTCACACGCACGTCCGGCTGCTGCTCGGGAGCGGCCGGGAGTTGCGCTTTGTCGACCCGCGGCGCTTTGGACGGGTGGAGTTCCGCGACCTGCGCGGCAGTGAGGGCTTCAGTGCGGCTGGCGCGGAGCCGCTCACCATTGGGGCGGAGGAGTTTGCTTCGCTGTTTCGGGGCAGGCAGCTCACCATCAAGGCCGCCCTGCTGAACCAGAGGCTGCTTACCGGGGTGGGCAACATCTATGCGGACGAAAGCCTCTTTCGGGCCGGAATTCGGCCGAGACGGAGGGCGGGTCGGCTGACCCGGAGCGAACTGGAACGGCTGCGCGTAGAGTTGCGCGCGGTTCTGGAGCACGCCATCCGGCTGGGCGGGTCGTCGGTGAGCGATTACGTGGACGCGGACGGCGTGCGGGGCTTCTTCCAACTGGAGCACTGCGTCTACATGCGCGCCGGGCTTCCGTGCTTGCGCTGCCAGACTCCGATCAGGCGTGTTGTGGTGGCCGGAAGGGGAACGCACTATTGTCCCCGCTGCCAGCGATGAGATGGATTTCTATGGTTTTTAGGAGCTTTCTTGGATTGGCGCTACCAGAACTGAGAGAATTCCTTGTTCTTCGTTTCCACAAGTCATTGAAAATAAAGATTTCATAAAGTGGCTCTTTGATTGCAATCAAATAAGCGCCAGTGATGTACCGGCTGCTGGAGAGAAGTCCGGCCAGCCCAGAGAAGAGCAGATACCCGGCAAGAGCAACCGCCAACGAAGCGGCCCTAAAGGGAATGACCGGCCGGGGAAGACTGCCGGTAGGCCAGGTGGAGAACCATCGGCCACACAACCGCTGGGGGGCCAGTGACCAGCACAGGGCGCAAAAACGCCACTCCGTTTGGAGTGGCGTTTTGTATGTTGGATGGGGAAATTGCGGGCAGGCCGGGGATTCCGAAGTTCCGCGCGCTCTAAGGGCGTACTTGCACGCGGCGGGTCTTCGCTGTACTATCGAGATAGCCTATCAAACGGCTGACGCGAGCCACCCGAAACGGGCAGAGCGCGCTCGCCGTTGAGCAAGGAATCTCCGCCGGGTGTTCATTTATTACTCAGCACGTGCGGCGGAAGCTCCCATAGGTAGGGCATTACCTGAAGAAAGCGCCAGCCACGCCGTTTGAATTCCGGCATAGGGACCGGCATTGGACCCGACATAGGGTCCGGCAAAGGGCCTGACAACCGGGTAGACTCGTTGAGGGTTTCCGCGGAGAAGGCGGCAGGGCGGCAAGGCTTTTGGGAATCGTGGCGGATTGCGCGCGGAGCTTGGCTCCGGGGCAATCCGTTCAATGTCCTCAGTTGACTGGACTGCAGGTCGTCGTGTTCCCCGTCCAAATCCGGGCAGGCGACAGGCAAAGGAAGCTTAGCAAGGGGCCAGACAGCGGCTGAAGCTAGACACGTAAAGAACCAGATGGCACAGTGCCAGGAAGTACACACATGACGACAGAATCGACCCAGCCCCAGCCAGAACCGGGGCCAGCACCGGCCAATGGGCAGGTGCAGCCGCAAGGGCATCGGCGGCGCCGCCGCCGCCGCAAGAACAAGTCCAGCCAGGCGAATGCGGCCCAGGCGCAGCAGGCTCAAGCCCAGGCGCAACCTCCCGCGCCAGTTCCGCCGCCACCCCCTCCACAGCCTAGAGCCGCGGCCCCGAGTCATCAGGCGCGCCCCAGCCAGGGACAGGGCCGGAAGAAGAAGTTCTTCCAGAAGGGTTCAGCCACCGCCGCGCAGCCCGGCAACAATCTTTCCACGCCCTCGCAGGGCAAGCGCAAGGGCAAACAGAAGGGCCCGCGGGAGTTTGTCGGTCCCATGGACCACAGCTACCGCGCTGTCAACGGCAATGTAGCCGACGGTCCGCCATCGACGATTCAGGTGGGGAACAATGGCCACGGCAGCCATTACCAGGAGGCCAGCGAGCCGCCGCCACCGGCTCCCGTCCGCGAGGACGCCACCACACGCATCTTCTGCTTCATCGAGGATCTCTTCTTCCAGGCCAAGATTCAGGAGAATTCGCGCCGGCTGGGCGTGAAGGTAGAATTCCTCAAGGGCG
>CAVWTV010000022.1:0-17907 GCA_963757965.1 uncultured Acidobacteriaceae bacterium | reverse complement strand
TTGATGATGTGATCGAATATGCCTTCCCGGATCTCACGCTGACTGAGGAAATCCTCCGCACAAAGCTCGCTCCGTTCGATACGAGCGACCTGGACTGGTCAGCATGTTTGGAATGGGTCAACCTTTCAGCCCTGCTGATCTGGTCAGGGTCGGCGAAGAGGCTGCAAAGAATGCGGTGCTCATCGACTCCAAACGCATCACCACCGAGTCAATTCTTTCCGCTCTTGAAGAAAGAAAGGCGGCCTGCCTGTAAAGATGCCAGACTTTCCACGAGACCGGCCTCATCTCTATCTACGCAATAACGGCAAACCGGAGCCATACACCAGCAAGAATCCACCTCCGCGCCAGCCCTTGCCCCAGCGCGAACGAGCAACGCACGCGGATATGATTCGCGAGGCTCTCACCGTAGCTCTGGTCGCGGCCGAAGCTAGCGACAAAACCGCGATCCTGAGCTGCTTGCAGGCACACCGGGCTTCTATCTCGATTTCGAACTTCCAGCGGGATCGGAGAAAGCTGCCGAACTGCTCGAAAACCGGCTGAAGCACATCGAACTTGTCGCATTCCGGCAACCAGACAAGACTCAGCCGGCCGTGGCTACGGTATTTGTTCCCGATAGCGAACGCGACTATTATCTCTCGAAGGTCGATCGTTACAAGACCGAGGACACCAAGAAGGGGCATCCCAAAGGGGAGGCGTTAGTTGCCCGCATTGACCGTGTAGTGAAGTCGGCCCTCAGGTCGGTGTTTACGGACGACCCCGATCTGTTTCCAGAAGATAATGAGGCTGTTTGGTGGGAAGTTTGGCCTTCGCGCCGGCCACAGCGAAGCTTTTCGGAGAATAATTCGCAGCCTCGAATTGCGGGTCCAGGAAACGCGCCTTGACTTTCCCAGATCGTGAGGTCTGCCTCGTCCATGCGGATGTCCCACGATGGGCCGATTGTTCCTCAATTGCGACTCGATTGCCGAATTGCGCCGCGCCAAGGATACTCCAGGGCAGTTCGTGAGTTGGTCCAATTCCGAACAAGCAGAATGGGCAACGGATCTCGCCCAGAGAGTCAGGTTGCCCGTCCGCGAAGACATCTCGGTTTGGATTCTCGACACTGGCTTACCCAAAACCACCCACTTATTACCCTTGGCTTGGACTTAAGTGACGTTCACAGATACGAACCTTCGTGGGATGCCTCTGACGTTCGTGGACATGGGACAAATATGGCCGGCCTCGGGCTCTACGGGGATTTCGCTTCCTCCTGCTTCAGCCCAGCCAGTCGAATTGACGCACAGAATTGAATCGGTGAAAATCCTTCCCGACCAGGGAGGAAATGATCCTAGACTCTACGGAGCGATCACACGTGACGCCGTTTCACAGGCGGAAATCAGTGCGCCAAACAGACAGAGGTCTGTCTGTCTCGCTGTGACCAGCGACATCGATACAAACCTCGGTAGACCATCCTCATGGTCGGCAGCAATCGATCAGCTCTGTTTTGGCGACGAGAACTCGAAGCGCCTGGTCCTCGTCTCAGCCGGGAACATACGGAACGGCATTTCGAAGGACAACTATCCAGCGCAAAACGAGATCGAGCCCATCGAGAATCCTGCCCAAGCGTGGAATGCCATTACGGTCGGTGCTTTTACAGAGAAGACCGTCATCAACGACCCCAGCTTCGCAGGTTGGGAACCGCTCGCTCCTGAAGGTGAACTTTGCCCGACAAGCCGTACATCGATCAGTTGGGAACGCCAATGGCCTGCAAAGCCCGATATCTTGATGGAAGGCGGAAATTGGGCAACATCAGGCGACGACTGCGACTGCCCCGATGATCTGGGGATACTAACGACCTACCGCGACCCGACCATTCGACACTTTGACATCTTTCGAGATACGAGCGCGGCAACAGCCGCTGCGAGCAATTTAGCGGGGAGAATCTTCGCAGCGATGCCGGAACGATGGCCGGAGACGATTCGCGCCCTGATGGTCCATTCGGCAGAGTGGACGCCGTCCATGAAGGCACAATTCGAAGCTGCTCGGGCTGAACATCAGAAGCGTGCATTGCTGAGAAAATACGGATACGGAGTGGCCAATTACGATCGCGCAATCTTAAGCGCAGCCAACGATCTTACCCTCATTGCGGAAGACGAACTCTATCCCTTCCGAAAGGATGACGGCAGCATCAAAACGCGTCACATGAATCTCCATGAGTTCCCGTGGCCGCGCACGGAACTCGAACAACTGGGAGAAACTGAGGTTGAGCTGCGTGTGACGCTGTCGTACTATATCGAACCGAACCCGGGCGAAAGAGGGTGGCTCAGAAGGCACAGGTATGCGTCCCACGCCCTACGGTTCGCAGTGAAGCGCGAACTCGAAAGTCTTCAGGAGTTCAGAAGCCGCATTAACGCCGCCGTGGAGGCTGAAGAGGCCGGCTTGGCTCCTGTCGCTGGCGGCACCGATGACTGGTTCCTTGGTCGCACACGGAATCCGGGCTCAGTTCATTCCGATCATTGGTACGGACACGCTGCTACCCTGGCCCAGAAATCAGCCATCGGCATCTATCCCATTGGCGGCTGGTGGAAAGAGAATCCCGG
Source organism: uncultured Acidobacteriaceae bacterium (assembly GCA_963757965.1). Classification (GTDB taxonomy): domain Bacteria; phylum Acidobacteriota; class Terriglobia; order Terriglobales; family Acidobacteriaceae; genus Telmatobacter. The sequence continues at coordinate 15,331 of CAVWTV010000022.1, read as the reverse complement.
CCACAAGAGGTACGATAAGCGTGTTCGCTACTCTCTGATCGTGTCAATCCGGGCGGCTTCTTCTGAAGTTGATATATATACGCCAGTTCACGCGCAAATAGCGATTCCTATAGAGGTCAAAACATAGGTTGGTTTGAGCAAGTATGCTGCACAAAAAAGACGCGGTCGATGGCATCAGCGGTTAGTTTCCTGCCGTGGTTGAGTGAGAATGCAATCTTGGGCAAGTAACCGGGTCTCCGTCTATTCCACTCATGGAGAGGCCAATTACTTGCCCGAATAATGCAGGACGAGGCTTACGCCTCGTCCGCCCCGTCGCTGGGATCGTCAGCGGCTTCGACCTTCGAGAGACGCCGGATGCTCGAAGCGTGGATCTCGGCGATGGTGTACTTGACCTGCTGGCCCTTGACGGTTTCCTCGATCGCGCGATACTTGATCTTCCCCTCCAGGCTGACGAGCTGGCCCTTCTGGAGCGTCTTGGCGAAGTTGGCGAGATTGCCCCAGGCGTAGACGCGGTGCCATTCGGTGCGGGTTTCGTACTCGCCCTGCTCGTTCTTCCAGCTCTCGCTGGTGGCAAGGTTGAGGACGGCGTAGTCCTTCTTGTTCTGCGCGGTTTTGGCTTCTGCATTCTTTCCGAGGCGGCCGATGAGGATGACTTTGTTGAACATGGTGTATTGCTCCTTTTTCTGAAGTTTGTCCGCTGGATGCGGTACATGCTTGCCCGGAGGGTGTGCCGTCGCGGCCCACTCCCAAGGCGAGTGGAAGAGATTTGTGGAAGGGGACACGAGCTTGCCTCGGGGGAGGAGTCCGCACCCGCAGGGGCCAGGGGAATCTCTGGAGGGAGAGCGTGCGTCCGCAGGGCGTGGGTGCTTTGAGCGCGGCACGCTGAACGCAAACAGAAAGGCAAACTGAAGTGGAGCAAGCCTGTTCAAGCTCCTCACATCTGCCGCTCGAGATTGCAGAGGTCAGCGCGTTGGAAAGAAGGAGTGAGTCCGGAGACCCGGCACGGCGAACTTCCGAGCTGGAAGCATCGGGGCGAGTATCGGCGCACGGACATGGTGCTTACCGTCGCGCCCAAGATCTCGCCTTCGCCATCGTTCGGCGAATGTAGGCAGCGCGCCGGGAGGGGTTGGGATCGCTCGATAGGTAGTTGGTCTCAAGGACGCGGCAATCGCATCGTCCGGCATCCGCAGCGATATGGCGGCGACACAAAAGGCGATGTCGGCGGCGGCGGGGCGGTCGTGGAACTTGGCGGCGTTACGGAATCTCTCAAGGGACAGGCACGAATAGGCCGGCTGGCCGGATCGAGGTACAGGCCTCGCCTGATATTGGACGGCGCGGGCTTCGCGCTCCTGTTCCTGAAGCTGGTAGAGCTTTGCCATCTCAAGGCGCAATCGCGCGGCCGCGCTGAACTCCACCCCGGGTCTTGACCGTAAAAGAACGTAAGGAAAGAGTCCGTTGCTCTGCCGGTACTTCGGCTTGGGTTGGTGAATCCGGGCAGCCGGCCAAAGCGGCGCCAGTCCGCCGCGCTTGGGTCGGCGCTGTAACGCTTGGCGAGCGTCTGCGCGACGAAGGTGGAGAGCGCCGCCGGGTACACTTCATCGTGCTTCAGCCATGCCTGGAAGTTGCCGCGGCTGGTTTCAACCACGGCGCATGGCTCGTAGCCGTCTACGGAGAGCCGTTCAACGGTCTCCGCTGAAAGGTCGTCGAGGACGGTGTAGCGATGCTCACCGGCTGGCCGGATATAGATGTGCGCACCCCGCGCATTGTGGGCCTTCAGGAGGGGAATCCGGGCCAGAACTTCGCTGCGCGGACAGATTCGCCAAGTCCGGGGAGCATCCCCCGCTCGCTCAGGACGCCGAGGTCGTAGGCCGGAGCGTCGAGCGCGGCCAGCATCCGTTGGACGGCATTCTGAGTTCTGTCCATCACGGCCTCCCTTTCAGCAGACTTGCAAAACTCCGGGAACTGGTGTTACAAGTATTCATATTGAAATGTACATCTCACTTTGAGATGTGCGCAAGGCCCGGAATAAGCGAATCGCGAGGGACCATGGATTCACGACTCCCACTCGGACGAGAAGCAGGAACGGCTCAAGGAGAAGCTCCGAGACGAGTTGGGGCCGCTGATCTGCGGACTGCTCGATCAGTCGAGCGGCATCGAGGACATTCTCGTTAATGAGGACTGCCGCATCTGGGTCAAGCGGACAGGGTCCGCCTTCGAGCAGATCGGCGAACTCGCGAGCCGCCAGTCGCGCGGGGCCATGATGACCATCGCCTCGATGCAGAAGACGACCGTGACCGAATCAAAGCCGGTTCTTGAAACGCAGCTTCCGATCTGGAAATACCGCTTTGCGGGCTTGATTGAGCCGGTTGTTTTGTCGCCATCGTTTGCGATTCGTGTGAAGTCGGACAAGAAGCGGAGCCTGCGCGACCTTCAGCGCCAGGGCATTCTCACAACCAAGGACGATCCGCGGAACCGGCGCTCCGAGCAGGAAGACTTCATCGCCGCCATTCGCAATCTCGACCATCTTGAGGTCATTCAGCAGGCCATCATCGCGCACAAGAACATTCTTGTCGTCGGCGGGACCGGCGCGGGCAAGACGACGATTGCCAACGCCATTCTCGAAGAGATCGGAACATTGACCCCCGGTGACCGGGTGCTCGTGATTGAAGACACGCAGGAGTTACTTCTCGACTCCGCCAACAGCCTGAGCATGTTGGCGACGACAGAGTTCGATCAGTTGAAGTGCCTGAAGGTGGCGTTGCGGTTGAAGCCGGACAGAATTGTTGTCGGTGAGGTCCGGGACGGTGCCGCCGCTCTTCCCCTGCTCAAGAGTTGGAACACTGGGCATCCGGGTGGAGTCTCGACGCTGCACGCGAACAGCGCAACCGAAGCGCTTGACCGGCTTGAGGCGTTGGTCCGTGAAGCGACCGACGCGCCACAGCAACGCATGATCGGGAGCGCAGTCGATCTTGTGATCTCCGTCGTGAACGATCCAATACAGGGCCGAAAGGTGCAGGAAGTGGCCGTCGTCACCGGGTACGAGAATGGCCGTTACGTTCTGACGCAGGTTTGATGGCAGGGCTCCGGTCTTGTACCGGTGCTGAGACGAAAACAAGAAGGGCGTTGCGGGTGCCTTTCGCCAACCGTGCCGGAGGGCACATGGAGGATCTTCATGCAAGGAACACTCACACATTCCGGCGGCGTTCGCAACCGGATTCGAATTGTCTATCTCTTCGGCTCGGCAGTACTGCTCGGATCGGCCGCTTGCTTTGCCGCAGAAAACGGAAACAACCTCCCCTGGGAAGGCCCCCTCAATACGCTGGTCACCTCACTGACCGGCCCTGTCGCTTACGCCATCTCGGTCATCGCCATCGTCGCACTCGGCGCCACGCTCGCTTTCGCCAGCGGCGAAATGGGCGAGACAATGAAACGGCTCCTGCAGATCGGTATCGCCGTCTGCCTGGTCGTCTTCGCCGCGCAGGTGATGTCCTCCTTTATTGGACAGGCCGCGGAAGTCTCTTTGCTGAACCCGGCTCATGCAGTCGCTCAGCCTGCCCTTCGGCTTCTTTCGAGGGGATAACGAAAACCTGTGTGCGGTGGGGATGGTTCACATGAGCCATCCCCACGGTCGGAGGCGAGATGGGCAATTTAGGATTTCGATGGGCCAGAGCAAACAATCATGCGGACATCGCTGAGTAGGCCGCAACAACTTCTTGGCGGGGACCGTGAGCTGGTCATCATGGCCGGCCTTGGGTCGGCCATGATGGCCGTGACCGTAATGAGCTTCCTGTCCTTTCTGATCGCGATCATTGCGTTCTGGACCATCGTTGCCGTGCTGGCCAGAATCGGCAAGGCCGATCCGATGATGCGGAAGGTGTATGGCCGACATCTCGGCTACAAGGATTTCTACCCCGCGAAGAGCGGGGTCGCGGCTTTCGGCAAGACGCCCAAAAGGGGCTGGAGGTAGGAAGTGTTTGGAGAGACGCGAAAACAGCCTGCGGGATTGGCCGACCTGCTCCTTTGGTTCGGCCTTGTCGATGACGGGATCGTGTTGCAGCGGGACGGATCGTTGCTCGCAGCATGGCAATATCGCGGGCCGGATCTCCAATCGGCAACTCATGCCGAGATGGCCGCTGTCGCGCGGCGATTGAATCGCATTTTGCGGCTCGGCAGCGGTTGGATGATTCAGGTGGACTGCATCCGGTCGTTTTCGAGCGGATACGCGCCCGAGGGTGCGTTCCCTGATCCGGTGACTGCATTGATCGACCGTGAGCGCCGTGAGCAGTTCGCGCAGGAAGGCAGCCACTTCGAGAACGAATACTTCCTGACGCTGACCTATCTGCCGCCGCTTGTGGCTTCGGAAAAGCTCGAAGGGTTCATGATCTCCGGCGAATCGAACAAGAGCGGCAATGCAGGCGCGGAAGCGCTGCGCTACTTCAAGGCAAAGGTCCGGCAATTCGAGGATGTCTTTGCAGCCCAGCTTCCGGTCACGCGCCTGAAAGCGCAAGTGACCAATCTTGGCGATGGATACGAGCGCGTCGATGACGACCTGCTCGGTTATCTGCGCCGCTGCCTGACCGGAATCAAAGGCCCTGTCATGCAGCCGGAGATTCCGGTCTTTCTGAACGATCTGCTCGCGATGGAGGACCTGCGCGGCGGGACCGAGCCCATGATGGGTGATCGCCATCTGCGCACGCTCGCGCTTGATGGGTTCCCGCGTTCGACGTACCCCGGCGCGCTTTCCGTGCTCGATACGATTCCCTGCGAATACCGCTGGAACACGCGCGCGATCCTGCTCGATCCGTCGGAGGCGCAAGGAGTCATTGCCAAGATCGGCAAGAAGTGGAAGTTCCAGCAACGCGGCTTGAAGGATCAAGTCTTCAAGTCGAGCGGCGGCGGCCAATTGAACCAGTTCGCCATGACCATGGTTTCGGATTCCGATGGCGCGCTGGCCGAGGCCACCTCTGGCGATGTGCATTTTTGCTACTTTTCATCATCGATCGTTCTCCAGCATAAGGACCGCCGCTTCCTTGACAACATGATCGGCGAGTTTCGCAAAGCTCTTATCAACCGAGGTTTCGGCGTCCGGCTTGAGGACATCAATGCCGTGGACGCCTTCTTTGGAACGTTGCCTGGCAATGGCGTGGCGCAAGTGCGCCGCGTTATCGCTCACACGCGCAACTATGTGGACCTAATGCCGATTTCGTCCGTCTGGGCCGGTGAGAGCAAGAATCCCTCCGCTCTTATGCCGCCCAATTCGCCGCCGCTGCTCTATGCGGCGACGCAGGGCGGTGTCCCGTACCGGCTCAACCTGCACGACTACGATGTGGGGCATACTCTGTTGATCGGCCCAACGGGGGCCGGCAAATCCGTCAGCCTTGCGCTCTTCGTCGCGCAATGGTTCCGCTACCCGAACGCCCAGGTCTTCGCCTTCGATAAGGGGCATTCTCTGTACGCCCTGTGCAAGGCCGCGGGCGGACGCTTTTATGACATCGGCGAGGGCGGATTGAGCTTCCAGCCTCTCCGCGACATCGACGATGAGGCGGAGTTTGGCTGGGGGCAGGAGTGGGTGGAAACCGTTTTGCGAATGCAGCAGGTCGAGGTCGGTCCGGCCGAGCGGCACACAATTCATCGTGCTCTTCAGCAGCTCGCCTCGGCCCCGCGCGAACGGCGGACACTGACCGAACTCGAAGCCAACCTCCAGGACGAGAAACTCAAGGCTGGATTGCAGCCCTACGTAATCGACGGTGCTTTGGGCGGACTGCTCGACGCCCGCAATGACGGGTTGACGACTTCGCGGTTCGTTGTCTGCGAGATGGAGACGCTACTAAGCGGCTCCTACGGCGAGGCGACGATTATGGCGGTGCTGCTCTACCTCTTCCGCCGAATGGAGCGCGCCCTCGATGGCAGCCCGACATTGGTGCCCATCGACGAAGCCTGGCTCTTCCTCAAGCACCCGGCATGGCGAGACAAGATTCAGGACTGGCTGAAGACTCTGCGCAAAAAGAACGCGGTCGTTCTTTTGGCAACGCAGAGCATGGCTGATGTGAAGGAGTCGCCGATCGCATCGGCGATTCTCCAGAGCACGGCTACGAAGATTTACCTGCCGAACTCGGAGGCTGGCAACGAGGGAATGCGCCAGTTCTATGAGTACGCCGGCCTGAATAGCCGAGAAATCGAGCTGCTTCAGGGTGCCACGCCAAAGCGGGATTACTACATTGTGCAGCGGCTCGGGAGGCGCATGATCTCGTTCCGACTTGGGCCGGTGGCTCTCGCCTTTGTCGCGGTGTCGGGCCAAAAAGACAGAGCGCGAATCGATGTTCTTGCCGAGCAAATGGGTCCAGCGTGGATCTCGGCATGGATGCAAGAACGCAAGGTGGACAAAGGCTGGATCGAATACTACGAAGGAGTGACAAAGCATGAAATCCAAATGGTTGGTTAAGAGCGCAACCTCAATCGCTCTCGTCGCCATGATGGCGGTCGAGACAGTCTGCCCGGCGCCGGCGCACGCGGGCGTTCCGGGACTATTCGCAACCGAGTTCACGCAACTCCTCAACTATGTCGAGTTGGCCGGGCAACTCGAACAACAGGTGTTGATGGTTGAAAATCAGCTCAACCAACTGCTTGACATGGCCAAACACGGAATCACGATTACCGATCAACTCTTCGGAACCGTGGCCTCGGACATCACGAGTCTGCGTCAGATCGTCAACACTGGCCAGTCCCTCTCTTACACGCTAGCCAATATGGACGGCACTTTCCGGCTCCGCTTTCCCGGCTACAGTACGTCTACTAACTATGGTCAGTCGTATCAGACCTGGAGCCAGACGAGTCTCGACAGCACGCTCGGGGCGCTGAAGGCCGCAGGCGTCCAGAATGACCAATTCGACAGCGATGAAGCATTGTTGCAATCCCTACAGGGTCAAAGCCAATCGGCCGTAGGGCGAATGCAGGCCATTGAGGTCGGAAACCAGATTGCCGAAAACCAAGCGGAACAGTTGATGAAGTTGCGCCAACTGATGATGGCGGATATGCAGAGCAAGGCGGCATATCAGAGCACCATGGTTCAAGCGCAGGCAACGAAGCAGGCAAACTCCGACCAGTTCTTCGGCCAAACCCAGGTCACAAGTGATGGTGTGACCTTCTAGGAGAGAACGATGAGGTGGATTTTAGCTTGTGGTATTGGCGTGGGGTTGGTTGTGCTGGCCGGCTGCAAGACGGCCGAGAAAAGCGCAATTGTCACCGCCTTTCAGAACGGCGGCGGCGGTGAAGTGTCGCAGGCAACACCCGAAGCACTTTCGTCCTTTCTTGCCAGGCACGATGATCTTCGCAAGCAATTGACGCCTTTGTGCAACGCGCAGAGGGCGAAAGCGCCGGCGGACTGGTCCACCTCGGACGAAGGGAAGATTTGCACCGCTAACGAGCGGGCCAACTTCTTCGGCAAGCCACAACTGAAATCCGATGGCGTGAAGTTCTAAGGGAGCCTGACCGATGGCGCGAAGACAAAGACTCATTCTTGTGGCGGCGGTGGCGGTCGCCTCGGCCGCCACGGCTCATGCGCAGGCGCCGGTCGATGTCGGCGGTACGTTTCAGCAGATTGAGCAGGCGGCCAACGCGTGGATTCCCACCATCATGCAAGAGGCTACCTACCTCTTCTATGTGCTGGCGACGCTGGATTTCGCATGGAGTGCGCCGCAGTTCCTTCGCGAACACGACTTCATGGGCCTGTTTCTCAGCCTGATTCGGAAGCTGCTCGTCATCGGGTTCTTCTACGCCGTGCTCATCAATGGCCAGACCTGGATACCGGCCATTGTCAACAGCTTTGCGCAACTGGGCGCGAATGCCGCTGGAGTCCCTGTGGCTCAAAATCCGTCCGACATCATGACGCAGGGCCTTCAACTCGTCTCGAACCTTTTCACTGAGGTCTCGGCGGTGAGCCTATTCTCCGAGCCAGGCGGAGCGCTTACTACAATGCTCGCGGCCTGCATTATCCTTGCGTCCTACATCATCATCACCCTGCATTACGTCGTAACCAAGCTCGAAGCGATTATCGTGATGTCGGCGGGCTACATCTTCCTTGGCTTCGGTGGTAGTCGGTGGACTGCGCCTTATTTTGAAAGGTACATTTCTTTAGCCATCAGCACTGGCGTCCGGTTGATGCTGATTTACCTGATGCTGGGCGTCTTCAATACGATCTCGAACAACTGGATCGCTACCTTGAACGGCTATACGGCCGATCAGCCCATCACTCAAATCTTCCCGACGCTGATGTCGATGCTGCTGTTCGCCTTCGCCTCGTGGATGATTCCGAAGATGGCGGCATCAATCGCTTCGGGAACATTGGGAGCCGGCGCGGCCGATCTGGTCGGAATGGGAATGGAGGTCGCCAAGGGCGCAGCTCTAACCGCCGCAACGGTGGCCGTTGTTGCGGCGACGGGAGGCGCGGGAGCCGCCGCGGGCGGCGCCCTCGCGGCAACCGAAACGGCAGGCGCAGCCGCGGAAGGAGCTGGCGCGGCTGGAAGCGTCGGCATGGCTGCTGCAAGTGGAGCGGGTGACGCGGCAATGGAAGTCGCCAGCGCGCCGCCACCGCCCATTCCCAGTTCAGGGGAAACTGGCACGCCAAGTTCACCGCCAGCACCTCCGCCGCCTTCTGCACCAGCGGAAAGTCCTGCCAGTTCTCCACCGGCTCCGTCAGCCTCACCGTCCGCGACCAGAAGCATCGAAACCCTGGCCCGGCATGCCACCAATATCAATGTCCCGCACGATGGCAGCGGTCACACGCCTTCGGCGCAACTCAGGATCGAGAGAGAGGAGTAGCTCGTGACAGAGAAAGCAACAGCTCAGACGCCTTATCTTCGCGCCCGGCAGGAGTGGGACGAACGATTTGGCGACCAGATCAAGAGCCGGAATAACTGGCGCTTGGCCGCATTCCTTTCGATGGCGATGGCGCTGGTTTGCGTGACCGGCATGGTCGCCATCGGTTATCGCTCGAATACCGTTCCCTATGTCGTCGCCCTCGACGATGTAGGCAGGGCAGTTCCGGTCATCCCGGCGAAGCAGGTCGCGGTCAAGGATGTGCGTCTGCAGGAAGCGGTCGTCGCCCGTTGGGTCACCAATCTGCGGACGGTGATTGCAGACGCAGTGGCCCAGCGGCGGCTGGTCGATGAGGTCTATGCCGAGACCGGGCAGAACTCACCGGCTGCGGCAACCATTACGGAGTTCTACTCGAAGAACTCGCCGTTCGACCTGCTGACGAAGGAGACCGTGGACGCATCCGTTGAATCGATTGTGCAGCAGTCGCCCAAGACATATGAGGTGGCCTGGACGGAAGTGACGCGCGACCTGAACGGCAACCTCATGTCGAGCCACAGATACCGGGCCTTCGTTTCTGTCGTGACGCAGGAAGTGACGGATGCAAGGCAGGCGCTGGTTAATCCACTTGGCCTCTACGTCACGAGTCTGACCTGGGGCGAAGTGGTCTCGATGGGCACGGACCAGCAATCCACAAATGTTCAAAGCGGCAACGCTCAGAAGCCGAACGGAGGGCAGAATCAATGAAACGGTTCGTAACTATCGTAGTGGTCCTTGCACTCGGAAGTGTGGCGGCTGGAGCGCAGAGCGCTCCGCAGTTGACGCCGCAACAGAAGCAGGATCTTTCCGGCTACAACTTCAAGGGCGCGGAAACCGCGCTCGAAGCACAATCGAATCAACCAGCCAAAAAGCAGGACCTGCGTACGGCGATTCCACCGCTCAAGGTTCCGCCCCTTGTCACTGCCGTCACTCCCGCGGAGTCTCTCAAATCGGCAACGCCAGCAGAAAAGGGATCAGCAGTTCCTTTGAATTGGAGTCCGCCGCATGCCGATCTGAACGCCGCGGGCATCAGTGCAGCAGAGGTTTCGCGCCTTTGGGAGACCAGCGTCTCGATGCCGACGCCTGGTCCGAACGGAAAGGTCGTCTACATCTATGGCCAGGGAATGCCAGTCCTCGTCTGCGCGCCATTGCGTGTCTGCGCAATCGAGCTCGAAGTTGGCGAGCATCTCCAGAGCGAGCCACAGCTCGGCGATTCCCGCCGGTGGGAGATCACGCCGGTTCTCTCCGGATCGGGCTTGGATGAAACACCTATCCTGATCGTCAAGCCGATTGAAGCGGGCCTTGAGACCGATTTGATCGTGCCGACAGACCGGCGCACATACGTTATCCGGCTGGTCTCCGATCCCACGCGGTTCGTATCTCGGCTGGCCTTTCAGTATCCCGACGAGGACCGGGCCAAGTGGGCGGACTTTGAGGCCCGGCAGAATGAAGCCAAGCGCAACGCCGAGTCCATTGCCGAGGAGCGCCGTGCGAATGACAAGAAAGATGGCGTCTTGCCGATGGGTGAGAACGCCGTTGATCGTCTTTACCTCGACTACAAGATGACAGGTGACGAGCATCTTCGTCCGGATCACGTCTTCGACGATGGCCAGCATACCTATCTGATCTATCCGAACGATGGGCGCTTCCGCGAACTGCCGACATTGCTTCTGGTCGTCAACGGCAAGACGGAACTGGTCAACTTCCGTGTCGATGGCTCGCGCTACATCGTTGACCGGCTCTTCGACAAAGCGGTTCTCGTGGTGGGCGTGGGCAAGAAGCAAACTCGGATCACGATCACACGCGAGGCGCCTTATTCCCAGACGGGAAAGGAGAACTGACGATGGTCAAGCCCGATGAAAACCCCAACTCCGTCAATCTCGAAGGAGCGCTCGAAGAAAATCAGGACGAGATCCTCGAAGCGGCTCAGACGGAAAAAGTCGTGCGCGGCGTCAATGGTTCGCTCACGCCAAAGGCCCGTAAGCTGCGCCCGCTGGCCGGAATCATTCTGATCGCGCTGGTTGTGCTGGCCGCGGCCTACATGCGGCATGGGCTGGCCAACCGCCACAAAAAAACGGTTAAGCAGTCCGATGTTGCGAAGATCGGAACAGGACCGGCAACGACGGTCGAAAATGGCCTCTTGTCTGACCAGGCCCGGAACGGGCTGAACACTGGGCAATCGCACGTTCCCGATTCTTCGACGCTTCGTACATCTATATTGACCGGCGAGACCCCGGCGGGCCGCACGGCTCAGCCGGGGGCGGGCAGTTCCTCGAAAACTACATCCATCCCCCCTCTCGAATACCGGCAAACTCCAGTTTCAACTGCTGCTAACGGCTCATTATCCTTTGCCGAGCAGAGGCGGCTTGACGAGTACAACCGCGAGCGCGAGGCGATGGAGGCCCCGACCTCGGTCAAAGGCAATCTTCCCGACACCGGCAAGGAGACATCCTCGGCCTCCGCCGATCCGCTGTCCGCGATCCAATCGGCGCTCTTGAATGCTCGATCCATGATGGGGGCCGGGACTGCCAACGGGAACTCAAGCACGACCCAGCCCGCTCTCGCGCAGGCCGGTACTCCCGGAGCGTTCGAGCAGCGGTCAGACTACGAGCGCCAGAACGATCAGGAGCAAAAGACAGCCTTCGGCCTGCAACACTCGAAACAGCAGACGGAATACCTGAATGCGACGCGCAAGCCTGCCGAGGGCCAATATGAAGTCAAGGCCGGCTGGCTCATCCCGGCTATTTTGGAACAACAACTTAACTCCGACCTGCCGGGAATGATCCGGGCGCTGGTTCGTGAAAATGTGTTTGATTCCGCTACTGGGAGGTACATTCTAATACCGTCCGGGAGTACACTGATTGGTGTTTACAACTCCCACGTTGGCTATGGGCAGAGTGCCTTGCAGGCAGTCTGGCAAAGGGTTATCTTCCCGGATGGCTCAAGCCTGGCTCTCGGCGGCTTTGAAGGGGACGACAATGCTGGCGCAGCGGGATTCCGGGACCAGGTCAACAATCACTGGGGCCGTATTCTCTCCGGCGCTCTGTTGACTTCGGTCTTTGCGGCCGGTATTGAGGTCAGCCAGGGAACGAACTCCTCGGTCCTGCAGTCGCAGAGTGTCGGCCAGACGGTGGGGCAAGCGGTTGGCCAGCAAGTCGGTCAACTGGGCACGGAAGTGACGCGCCGGAACCTGAACATTCAGCCCACGGTCGTCGTGAGGCCTGGATACAGGTTCTTTGTGCGGGTTGAGAAAGACATCCTGTTTAGCGGCCCCTATGGGCCCTTGACCGCGATGTCGATAGGCGGAACCGGGCGGAGCGTCAGCTCCAGCTCGGAAGCAAGAGTAACTAAGGCAGTGAAAAGGGGACCAGGTGGCAGTCAACAAGACAGTCAAAAAGAAATCAACTCGCAAGGTGAACCGTGAGGGGCAGCGTTGGACGGATGATCGGCCGGGCATGACGCTGCGCCTTCCCCTTGATCTCCGCGAAGCCATCACCGAAGAGTCTCGAATTAAGGGCGATCTGGCCAGGATCGTCCTTTTTGCTTTGAGCCATGTAGACAAGGAAGAGGTCGATATTCAACAGACCCGCAAGGCCGGCATGGATCTCACCAACCCTCAGCTCATCCATATTGGTGCAGAAGCCCGCACTAAGCTGAAGGAATGGGCTGAGGCCGAAGGCATGAGCGTAAACGCCATCGTCGTCAGTGTCCTCGACGAATTCTTCAAACGCCTCAAGAAGAGCAAGGCATTGAGGGAAGAACTGCGACTAGAGATTCGTGCGCATCGAGGGTTCTTGCCGGGTTGACGGTCTTATAGGTACAGTCAGGTTCTTGGCGGGTATTTTGCCAATTTGCGCTGCAGGGATCTGCGATGCAAGCCAAGCTTTTTGGCGGCTTGAGAGATGTTGCCGTCGAAGTCATCGAGGACGCGCTGGATGTGTTCCCATTCGACACGCGCGAGGGTCGGTACTGGGATGTCGGCGTCCCTTGTGGGACTAGAGTCGCCATCCGACTCGAATGCAGCGATGATTTGATCGACATCGGCGGGTTTGCTCATATAGTGATCGGCGCCCAACCGGACTGAATCCATCGCTGTAGGGATACTGCCATATCCCGTTAGAACAAGAATGAACATGGTGCTGTCGAGGGCCCGCAGTTCCCGCAGAACGGTGAGCCCGCTCTCGCCGGGCATCCGCAGATCGACGGTCGCCAAATCGGGACTGGAGTCCTTAGCAATGCGGATGGCTTCTTCTCGGCTGCAGGCGGCGAGAGCATTCCAGCCTCGCCGTTGAAATGCGCGGACCAGAGTCGTGCGAAGGCGCTCATCGTCGTCGACGATCAGCACAGTCTTCCTTTCAATCTCATCGGGCGGCGTCAATTGGCAACTCCAGAATTGCGGTAGTTCCCTCACCGGCAGCCGATTCGAATTCAAGCGAACCATGCAGATTCTCCGCGAAGACACGGGCAAGAAATGTTCCCAATCCCATGCCGCGGCCCGGCTCCTTCGTTGTGAAGAATGGCTCACCCAAATGAGCAAGAGTCTCGGCGGTCATTCCCTGACCGAAGTCCCGAACTGTTAGTAACAACCGATTGTCACGAATGTTTGCCGAAATCTCGACTGGACTGCCCGGCGCACTGGCGTCCAGCGCATTCTTTACCAGAGCACTTAGAACCTGGCGCGTCGTTTCTGCGGGCAAATACGCCTCCAGATCTTCGGCCGCCGAAGCGTTCACAGCACCGCGACCGGCCGATGGCAGAGACAAAACTAAGTCATCCAAGAGCGCCCCAACTTTGATCCTTGTGGGCAATTCGCCGGCGAATTCCGGCCCTTGTGTACTCATGGCGCGAAGAATCGAGGCGCATCGATCGACTTCGGCCCGGATGGTCGCCGCATCCGCAGCCATGCTCGGATCGTGAATAACTTGCTGCGCATAGCGTTCGAGATCCTTGGCGACGATGGCGACCGTTGCCAAAGGCGTCCCCATCTCGTGTGCAGCGCCCGCCGCAAGCGTTCCCACTGCAGCTAGCCTTTCGTGCCGGGCCAGTTTGATCTGGAGTTCGAGCGACTGGCGTTCGTGAAGGCGCAGTGCCTCTGACACCTCGCCAACGAAAAACGTGATCATCAACGCTGCCGCAACAAATGCAATCCACATCCCGTATAGATGCACCGAAAAGCCCAGGGCGGGATGATGGCCTTCCAGCGCGAGCAATGGAATATGAAATGGGAAGAGAAAACCGAATCCGAGAATCGAGAGGATGCCCAGCGACCAGGTCCAGGCTCGGCTGAGCACGACAGCCGAGAGCGTGATTTGAACGAGATAGAGCAGGGTGAGTGGGTTTGCCGGTCCGCCGGTCAACGCCAACAACGCGGTGAGAGCCAGCACATCGAGGATGAGAGTCAGGCCCAAGGCGCGTCGGCCGCCAAAGCCGGTAATTAGATGCGGCAACAGCAGGTTTGATAGGAGCATGGCGGCGATGGGGACCGCAAGCCAAGGAAGAGGCAGCGGCACATGCGCTGCAAAAGCGACAAAGAGAATCAGCACAATCAGGCCGACGATCAATCCATAACGCAGCAGAACGAGCCACGGTGCCGCGAGCGCCGGGGCGATATCGCTGCCCAGTCGAATGTCGGATTCCGACACCGCAGTTCGTTCTGTTAGCGAAACACGCATCCGAAGCTCTCGCATTGGAATGGGCAGCGCGCCAATTCATGGAAGCTCTGTCTGAACCATTCTATTCAACGCGCGAGCTGCCCGATGCGACAATATGCCGCACGCAGATCGTGCACCAAATCATTTCTCATGAGAAGGCAAAGTCGCAATTCCAGACAGTTTTCCCCTTGAGAGGTCGAGTCCGTGATCCGCTTTTTTGCATCTCTTCTTTCGCTCACGCTGATTGCAGCGACGCTATACGCCCAACAACCTTCTGGAAGCATCACTGGAACTGTGCACGATCCAACAGGCGCCGTACTTCCGAATGTGCCAATTGTGCTGCTCAATAGCATTGGAACAACTGTGGGGCGTACAACTTCCAGCTCAAATGGCCAGTTCGCGTTCAGTTCGCTTGAAGCAGGCCGTTACAGGCTCATTGTTGATGCAGCAGGTTTCGCTCATGAAGAGAAGTCTGTTTTGGTCCCGATTGGGCTGGTGCAGGTCGAGCTTTCTCTAAAGGTGGGACTGGTGCAGCAGACTGTCAATGTGTCGGCTCAGAGCGGTTATGTAGTTGCGGATGCAACAACCGGAACCAAAATGGATCTCCCTCTCATGGAGACGCCGCTTGGGATTCAGGTGGTGAGCCGCCAGGTAATGGACGACCAGCAGACGGTAAATCTGGTCGATGCCTTGGTCAACGTGAGCGGCGTGACCCCCACCAACGACAGCTTTGGCACGAGTGACAGCTTTTCTGTTCGTGGCTACGATGCGGCAGCATTGATCTACCAGGATGGCGCGCGAATGGACCAGTATTCGGACTCAGGCTTTCC
>CAVWTV010000021.1:0-331326 GCA_963757965.1 uncultured Acidobacteriaceae bacterium | reverse complement strand
GGTGACCTGAACCTGATGTTAAGGGGCACCAGCCGGAGTCCTTGGTTGGTTCGTTGCGCTGACTCCAGTGACGCGACCAACAGCGCTTGAGACAATCAGGCGCCCGCTTATGAGCAAGGTTTCCCCAGTTGGCAATCCGGGTGCCGGTGGCGAGACATTCTGCAGAGTAATCGCGGCTGCGGCGCCGTCCGCAGGCGTCGCGCCAGAAGCAATAGTCCCCTTTACGGTGACAGATTCTCCTGCCAGGCTTCCCAGCAGCTTTGCGAGGTCCTTGCCAACCAATTCGTACTTGACCGCGGTTGAAGCAATCGTGATGAAGTAATTGCCGCCCTCAAGACTTATTTGGCCCGTCCCCGTGCATGCAAAGGAATTTCCAGCCGCTTGGATGGCGAAGGACATCGATTGGCTGGGGCTCACATTCGCCAGCAGGACGCCCAGATCGTTTGTTACTCCAAAACTGCCTGTGAGGGCCGCGACTTCCACCGTGTTCCCCGAAGTTATCGAAATCACACCGCGCGAATTCGCATGACTCGGTGTAACGTGCAGGCCATTTGCCTCGATCTGAAAGGAGGTGGAAGCCGTCAATTCGCTTGTTCCGCGCTGTAGCACGAGGCGGTCCCGATGCAAGACGCCGCGCGAACTCGTTGCCATCGCGATCCTGGCGCCGTTCTCCAGCCGTAGAACCGCACTTGCCTGGCCGGTCTCCACCACCGATCCATCGAAGAGCGTGGCGTTGCCCTTCACCATGAAGCTGTCCACGCGCATGTCTCCACGAGCGGAGATGGCGCCAATTGAAACTGTCGCGGCCACCGCGCAGGAGAATAGGCACGGGAAAACCAGGGCGACTTGCAGCTTTCTAAACATAAAACGATTCCTCGCCGTGCAACGCAAACACGACAACTAGAACTAGATTCGACACTCCCCGTATACTCTAGAATTGAGCCAAGAGCAAGAGCTCAACGGCGAATCTTGAATTGTCATTGCAGAACTACGCGCTGGACGATGCCCGCTGGACTAGGTTTCATGACATTGTTTCGGGTGCTATGCTTTGGGCTTGGCTATGAACTCTCTTTTTCGCCGGTCGGTTGAGGTTGGACTGCGAGGCCTTGTCGCGGCGGCGTGCTGCCTTGGAATCTGGGGTTCGTGGAGCTTTGCGCGTGCGGACTACCTGTTCCAAAAGGACAGCGAGGAGTCAGTGCGCGCGGCGATTGGCGTGGCGCCGGACGGTTGGAAGTACTACATGCGCCTGGCCCAATTAGATCAAGCGGACTCGCGTGAGTTACTCGGCACTGCCGTGCGCCTCAACCGCTTCAACGCCGAGGCAGATATCGAGCTGGGTTTGCAATACGAAGCCGAGGGGGACTTTGGCAATGCAGAGAAGTCGCTGCTGGCTGCGTTTGATGCGGACCACACCTATTTGCCCCGCTGGAGCCTTGCCAACTATTATTTTCGCCGTAACAACATTCCGGCATTCTGGTCATGGGCTCGCAGCGCCGCCGAGATGCCTGCCGACGACATTGGTTCGCTTTTTGAACTTTGCGGACGCGTATCGTCGGACCCAGAAACAACTACGACGGCAATCCTCAACGAGAAGCCAGAACTGATTCACCAGTACCTCGGATTCCTGCTTGCGAAGGATCAGTTGCCTGCCATCGCCGGCATTGCTCGGCAGTTAGTTCGTTCCGGCAATCAGGATTCAGATCGCCCTCTGCTTTTTGCCGTTGTAAACCGGTTGGTTGCCGCCAATGATTCGAACTCGGCCGTTTCCGTGTGGCATTTCCTGATCGAGCAGCATTGGGTCGTGGCCGACGACTCGATGCCCAATAACTCCGACTTCGCGCGTGCGCCGCTGCCGGTCAGTTTCGACTGGTCCCTTCCGGAGTATTCCGGACTACATTCCTGGCCTGGGCCGTCTGGACTTGAGACCGAACTCAACGGAAGCGAACCGGAGGATTGCACGATCGCTGAGCAGGAGGTGCCTCTGACGCCCGGCGGCTACACAATGGCCTATGCCTACCGCACCTCCGACATCCCTCCGGCCACGGGAATCCGCTGGCAGATTATCGATGCGAAGTCGAGCGCTGTCCTTGCCGACTCTTCCGACCTTTCCAGCGAAGCATTGCAGCACTCTTCGCTGGCATTCTTTGTCCCGCCGGATGCTCCCCTCATTCGGCTGCGACTTGCGTATCGACGGGCACTCGGGACAACCCGAATTTCGGGTATGCTCGTGGTACTATCAACTCAAATAAAAGCTCTTCCCACGTCATGACTTGCCCTAGGTGCGGAAGCTCAGAAATTCGTGCTTCGAAAACCACTCGCTGGACGGATGCTATCCACCTGGTTCGCGGGCATGAGGCCGTGCGATGCCGCAAGTGCAGGATGCGCTTCTTTGCCGCGGGTTTGGCCGGTGCGCCTCTGCAGCCAGTCAGTTTATCGAAAGGCATTCATCGATCCGCAAAGCTCCTGAGCCCCCGAAGCAAGAAGCTTCTGATCCGCCGATTGACGGTAATTTCGATCTTCGCATTGGCGGCCATCATATTCTTGTTTTTCCTGCGCTATCTCACGACTGAAGGCAGCGCTTCCGGGGATTCCGGCGCAGTGAGTTTTCACCTCACTTGTTCTCTCTCTTAGCCTGCGTTTTCCTGGAAACCGGATCGTGCGAGCGCGAGCAACAAGATCGCTATCGCGTAGCCCGAGAAAGGTCCTGCGCGGCTACGCTGCCTTGGGTGGACGGAACGACCATCGCGGTGTTTTCACGTCCGGCTTTCGCGCCATGTAAAGAAATCCAAGCAAGGCAAACATCCAGCCCGACACCGCAGAGCGCGGAAAAGGAAAGTCCACGCACGCATGCAGAATGATTGCGACCAGCCCAAGCCCCCAGGGATTCCGAATGGCCGCCGGAATAGCAGCGGCAAAAGGGATCAACACCAGAAGCAAAAAGGGCACGCCGCCGTCAGCAGCAAACTCCGCCCAGTCGTTGTTGGCATGGTTGGCGTAGAACGGAAAATCTTTGATCGCGTATCTCTGGTAGACTTCCGGGAATGTCCCCAGGCCAAAACCGGTCAGCGGCCGATGCTTCACCATATCCACTGCGGCCAGGGTCAACTCTCTGCGCACCGCATACGGGTCATGCTGTTGGAAGCGGGACCAGACCCGTTCCCACCCGACGACCAAAGTGAATGCCGCGGCGAGGACGGGAAGCATCACCAAGATTGCAGTCGTTGACCGAGAGGGCCGGCCTGTAGCCGGATCGCGAAATCTGACGAGCCCAATAACCAGCATCGCCAGCAGTTCAGCCGTGCAGAGCGCGGTGCCCGCCCGAGAAGCCGAGCCGATCGCAGACGCGTAGAGAATGCCGCCGGCAAGCCCATACCACCAGGATTTCCAGCCCTCGCGCAAGGCGCGCCAGAGAGCGATCGGCAAGGCCAGTTCCACGAATTGCGCGTAGTGGTCATAGTTGGGAAACGTTGCGAAGACAGTGGAATATCCGGTCGGAAAAATCCAAAGGACGCGACCCTCAGAGGTAAACAACTGGGCGATGCAAAGCACAGCCATCGCTGTCGCGAAGAGAAGGAACGCGCTCAGGAGAGTGTGCCGGGCCGCATGGGTGCCAGCGGCAATCTGGCTCAAGAAGAAGACTCCGGCAAGAGATCCCCATCGAAGGACTTCCGCGCGGGTTTCGAAGGTGGAAGCAGTCGTGTGCGCAAAGATCTGAACCAGACCACAGACCGGGATCAGGTAGACGAGCCAGGGCGCCAGCCCGTCTGCCATGCGTTCGTTCTTGCTGCGGATACTTACCAGCAAATACACGGCAACAGCCGCATAGATGCCGATTTGAAAAGACTGAAGCGACCAGGCATTTTGCACGAAGGCGGTTGCCGTGGAAAAGACCAGTAGAAGGATCAGGCACGCACCGACAACCGCCGGCGTGCGCCTACCGGCCGTGATTCGCCAGGCAACAAGCCTGGCGTGCGCGCGAATGGACTTGACTGGCAATGGGACCATTGTATGCCACCCGCTGGTTCCGGTTGCAAGTCAGGCCTGAATGCCTGAGAAGGCGACGCTGGGCTGGAAATTCCCGAACATGACGCAAAGTAACCTCGACGGCAGAAAGTGTTGTTGGCGCTTCAATCATTTTGAATGTTTTCTGGATCGGCCATTCGACCCGATGGCCCTCGAATATCAAAAGCTGACTTTCTTGGCATCAAGCAGAGTCCCGAGGTTCAACCGAGGAAGACTTCGGAACCGGCAGGACCTGGAGGCCGGCAAAGTCTACCTACTGTTGGGGCTGCTTCTGTTCAAACGTGCAATGCGCGAGCGCGGCTGGGCTGCCAAACTCTCTTCGTCAGGTGGATAACACGGCTTGACCGTGCATGGGCGCTCATTCGTCTTAGTCGTTCCCAGGTAGTTATGATTGAAGTCCGCATCTCCTGGGACAAGATAGAAGGTAACATCCCGCCCGAAATTAGACTCATCGGTCGTGGGGATGATGCGCGAGGGATCGACGCGATACCAACGAACTAAGTAATCCTTCGTGTTGAGCGACCTGTATGCAGCCAGGTCCTCAAGCCGGATGTCGTACCCGGTTCTATCTTCGGTCTCTCTCTCCATGCCGTTTTCTGCGGCTTCGTGGTCCTTCGAGGGGTCCTTGACGCCGACCAGCACCAGCTTTACATTCGGGTTGGCTCTTAGTCCCTTCACGGCCTCTTCAAGGCATGGAAGAGCGCTATCTTCCACGCGAGCCTGGCGCTTTGAATCCTTTTCGAAATTTATGCCGCATATTCTCACGACCCCGGCCCGCAGTTGTGGCAGAACCTGTCCGTGAAAAGGAATACGGAACAAAGAATATAGAAGGCATCCTGCGCACAATTGAAGCAGCCTGATGTTTTTCGCACATCGTTTCAAGGGCATTCTCCCGGCGCCGAGCCTGACGCCAAATTACAGAAGTCCTATCGCGCGTCCGGCAATTCCCACACCGAGCCAGAGCACGAGAGATACGATTGCTGTTATGCGCGTCCAGAGTGTTGGTGTTCCCTTATCGCTGCGCAGAAGTGCGCGGCGATGAACTGTGAAATAGAAAAGAACCGCGGCGGCAAGCAGGACCATCTTCCAGCGAAAGGCAGGACTGTAGTAGCACTTGCCGGCTTCTTCCGAAAGCAGTGCAACCCCCGTTAATATCATAACGACGAGGCTGCCGATCAGCAGGCGGCCGAGATCGCGGCCGATGGCCCGGACCGATTCGCTCTTGAGAATGACGCCCAGGAGCCTGAGGTCGACGATCAACACGGAACCGCCGAGAATGGCGAGCCCGAGCAGGTGCACCATTTCGACAATGGCGAAGCCCCACCTGGAGGTCTGCATGACATGACCAAGTTGGGAGTGCGCAAGAGCCATGAACCATGCGTACAATGACATGAAAGTCTAATACCTCTCGCGGTGGATCAAAAGTACGCGATGGCGCGGCCGGCGATGATGACGCCGCTCCAGAGTGTTATTGACGCGATGGCGGCGGCGCGGGCCCGCCAAGGCGATATGTTTAGAATCTCCCACTCGTGAACGCGCCGATAGACCGTGGTATGAAAGATGAGCGGGTTGAGTCCTACCAGAGCTAGCAAAACGAGCTTGGTGCGGAATGCGGGGTTAGGGTAGATCCTCGCCGACTCGGCCCAGAAGAGCAGGAATCCGGTTACAAAGCTGACTGCGAAGCCGGTCCATGTAACTGGGAAGACGCCGCGCGCGACACGGGTTACAGAGATGGGGCGCAGAATGAATCCAAGCATGCGAAGGTCGAGGATTGCGATTGTACCGAAGACGAGAGTAATGCTCAGGACGTGAATAGACTCGATGACAGAGAAAGCGTTGTTCGACTCACGGAGCATTGTGCCGAAGCCGGAGTCATAAAGCATCTGACATAAATGTTGGAGAACTGGCATAGACGATTGTTACCTTTTCGAATTGACGAACGCAATTGCACTCCCGATCGCTTACTTGGCGACAGAAGTGCTAGGGAGGTCTCCCTGGTCTGTGCCGTTGTCGCCTGGACCTCCGTCGCCAGGGCTGCCGCCGTAGAGGGCGCGGCCGTCCGGCAGAGTTACGCGACGGCCATTGGCGGTATTTGAACCGTTCTTTGCTCGATAGCCCTCGACTACGACCGTCTCGCCGATCTTCAAGTCATCTTTGTCCCAACTGCGGCGGCTAAGCGCGCCGGGGCTGGCGCCTTCGATTGCCCAGTTAGTTATCTTGCCATTGGCATCGACGGCGTCGATATAAAAGTAGGTGTGGGGATTGGTCCATTCAATGCGGGTAACCTTGCCAACCAGGCGCACAGGCTTGGCGATATCGAATTCGGCGGCAAAGGAGTGGTGCGCATGCGCGGGAACGGCGGCTGCGACTGCGAAAGCGAGCACGAGTGCGAGTCTGGTGTTCATCGAGCGTTCTGCCTTCCCCACGTGGAACGGTGCATGCCAGCGAGTATAAGAGAAATGGACGATCCCTGGCAGTGGTTCGGGATCATGGCTGATTCAGATTTGAACTTGCCGGCGCGAGACCCCACTTGCCGAACTGATCTGCGATGTCCGGCTGGAGTGCTTTCGCGGCGGCACAATCATCATCCGCGCCAACGGCATCCCCTTTCATTTGCTTTGCCAACCCGCGCCCGTAGAGAGACGAGGCCCGCGTTGGATTTACCGCGAGAACGGCGCTGAAGTCTTCGATTGCAGCATCGAGATTCTTCATCTTGAGGTACACCATGCCGCGGCTGTTGAGCGCAAGCGGATCGCCTGCCCGCAGGGACAGCGACTGATTGCAATCCGCGAGGGCACGCTGCAGGTCGCCGACGATCGAGCGGGAAAAGCAGCGGTTCCTGTATGCCTCATCATAGTCCTGCTTGAGCCGAATGGCCTGATCGAAGTCGACAATGGCCTGGCCGTCCTGGCCCTTGCCGTGGCGAGCGATCCCGCGATCGTTGAAGGCTTCGGCCAAATCGGGCCTGATCCGAATGGTTTCGCTAAAGTCCGCGATGGCCTGGTCAACCTGGCCGTTCACCAGATACCTTACGCCGCGATTGAACAGGGTTGCTGCATCCTTGGGATTCAGGCGAATGGCTTCAGTGTAATCTTCGATGGCCCGGTCGTAGAGGCGCAGATCGGTATAGGCATTGCCGCGGTTGCTGAAGGCTTCGGCGTAATCCGGTTTGAGCAGGATGGCTTTGTCGAAGTCCGCGATGGCCTGCTCATATTGAGCCTTGTCGTCATAGGCGCTGCCGCGGTTGTTGAAGCTTCCAGCATCATCCGGCTTCAGCTCGATCGCCTTGTCGAAGTCGGCGATGGCGCGATCGAACTGACCCATGACAGCAAACGCAATGCCGCGTGAGTTGAACGCGCCAGCGTCATCCGGCTTCAGGCGGATGGCATCGTTGTAGTCGACCATTGCCTTGTCGAGCTGGCCTTTGGCGGCATAGGCATTGGCGCGATTGCTGAAGGCGCCGGCATAATCCGGTTCGAGCTGAATCGCATGGCTGAAATCGGCGATGGCCTGGTCGTGCTGGCCCTTCATGTCGTATGCAATGCCGCGGCTATTGAGCGCCACTGCCTGATTTTCAGTTGATTCCTTTCCCGACTGGATGAGCGCGGTGCAGGCGGCGACGCTGAGATTCGGATTCTGTCCCTCACATTGAGCCCAGTTATCGCCATGGGTTTGAGAAGAAGACAGGTTTGGACACAGAAGGAGCGCGCAGGAGACGAGAGCGGCCAGGGTATGAACGCGATGGCGAGACCAATGTATCGGAAGGCTGTGCAGGAGTTGCTTCGTCACGCTCACAGTGGTATCACACTCGATATTCGCAGACAAGCCGTAAGTATCGAAAACGCAGGCGTGCTCGGCGCTCTCTCGCGGGGTACGCGATCGAGGTGTTAGCATCAATTGCCGTGGCGCTTGAGGAGCCAAGAATGAGAAAACCCATGATTCCGATGATTGCGATGCTGGTTGTGACAAGTTCTCTTATTGCCAATGCGAGTGCTGCGAAGCCGGCCAGGCGCTGCGTGGTCACGGACTTTGGCGCGGTCGGCGATGGAAAGACGGTCAATACAAAGTCGATCCAATCGGCCATCGACAAGTGTGCGTTGTCCGGCGGCGGCGTCCTTGTGATTCCGCAGGGAACCTTCCTCAGTGGCGCAATCTTTTTGAAGCAAGGCGTGAACCTGTTGGTCGAGAAGGACGGCGTGTTGAAGGGGACGACCAATATCGACGACTACCCATTGATTCCGACGCGGTGGGAGGGCAAGGAAGAACCGTGGACTTCGGCTTTCATCAACGCCGAGGGGCTGACGGATCTTGAAATCTCCGGTGAGGGGACGATCGACGGCTCGGGTGAGGAGTGGGTGCAGAACAATCCGTATCATCGGCCTCCGCCGCCTCCGCCTGGAACTGCCCCGACTCCATTGACGCCACCCCCGGGACCGCCTCGCCGTGGCCGCCCCAGGCTGATTGGAATTCAGAACTCCAAGCGGGTACGGATCACCGGCTTGAATCTGCACAACCAGGCGGTTTGGTGCCTGTTCATTCTGTACTCTGAAGACGTGTTGGCGGAGAATCTTCGCATCACGGCGGAGCACAATATTCCTAGCTCCGATGGCATCGATATCGATTCATCGAAGCACGTACATATCAACACTGTTTATATCGATGTCGATGACGATTGCATCTCCATCAAGTCAGGCAAAGACGAAGATGGGCTGCGCGTCAATCGACCGGCAGAAGATATTCTCATTGAGAATTCGCACTTCGCTTATGGTCATGGCGGGGTGGCGATGGGCAGCGAAACGTCGGGCGGAATCCGCAACGTTGAAGTGCGCAACTGCATTTCTGACTCCGGAAACTGGGCGCCGATTCGCTTCAAGACGCAGCCAAGCCGCGGCGGCGTGGTGGAAAACATCACTTATCGCGATATGAAGCTGCACGAGACCAAGCAGGCATTCGAATTCAACCTTGAGTGGCGCATGGTGCCGCCGATAGCCCCGCCCGCTAAGGTGCTTCCGATAGTCAGAAACGTCAGGATCGTCAATGTCTCGGGCGACGTTCAGTCTGTCGGTATCATCCACGGCCTCGCGGATAGTCCGATTCAGGGAATCACATTCGAAAACTGCAAGATCACCGCGGAGAAGGGCTTCAAGCTCGACCACGCGCGGAATGTAGACCTGAAAGGCCTCACGTTAGTCGTGAAAGAGGGCGACGCCATTACAAAGACGGATGTGGAGTAGGTGGAACGCCGCAAAGGATAACTTCCATTTGCGCGTTCCTCGTGGTTCGGATCACGGCGACGGCAGCACGGTGATCTTGACTGAAGTACTCTCCGGAAGCACGCCATCGTCGACGGTGAAGGTGACGGCGTGGCGTCCAATTGCGCTCTTGCTCGGGGTCCACGAGAAGGTTCGCGTAGCCGCGTCGAAGCTTGCGCCCGCAGGTAGATTGGATGCCGTGTAACTCAGCTTCGCATCCGCAACAGGAGTGCTGGCCACAACCGTGAATTGCAGCGGGCTTCCCGCGGCGACGGTCTTTGGGCCGATGTAGTCGAAGGTTGGCCTGTAGACCGTCAGCGGCAGCGGATACTTATCGTCGGGAACCGCATACGCGTAAGGATGCTCGGCGGATGGCGCCGTCGGATATGAATACAGACTATCCGGTGGGGTCCCCGGTGACGGCTTGTCGACGGTGACTTTCGCGATGCTCAGCGGAGGCGCGACCACAACGCGGGTTACAGCAGTGGTCTTGTACGGCGTGTCTTTGACATATTCCAGGTCTGCTTCCCGCTTCTTTGTGTTCATAACTTCCACAATGGCGGGAACACCCGGCACAGTCCTGACAGTTAGATTTGAGAGTCGCGCGTCTGTCACATCGTCCAATACGACAGCGGGCCTTTCATCTGGGACTCTGTACTTCAATGTGATGTTATTCAGCTTCAGTCCCCTCACGTGGCGTGCGTAGATTCCATAGGCCGGAAGAATTCCAAGAATGCTCGGCTCCGGATACTCGCGCGGCATTTCAGGAATGTTGTACGGATCGCTCTTCCACGCCCCTTTGCCATCATTTGCTGCCGAGTCCCAACTGATTCTTGGGAGCAAAGCTTCATTCTTGGCGAAGAAGGTGTTCACAAGCCAGGGCAGAGGCTGGGTTGCGGGCGGCCCCAGGTAGGAGGAATAAGCGTATGTTTGGTTCAACTGCCGTTGCTCTACCGCATGCTCCATCTTCAGGCCGCCGCGATATTCGACAACGACATTGCTGATGCTAACGTTTTCGACGGGGTGGTCCACCAGGCCGATGAGCAGGATGGGGTAACGCGGATCGGCATTCTCGACCACGACATTGGATATCTCGATGTTATGAATCCTGGCAAAGCCGGGACCGGCTGCGTTCGCGAATCGAGGGTCGTTGGGCTTGCTTGAATTCGGGTTCAGCCTGGTTGGAGAATCGGGATTGACGATGGTGAAGGGATGCGTCGCTCCTCCAATCGGAACAGCCGTCGATTTGTCGTAGGAGGGAATGTATCTTACAGGCGGATAACTTCCGTATTCACCGGGCAAGTTGGGCAATATCCAACCAGTATCGTTCAAGCGGACATTGTTGGACGGGCTGACAATCTGGTCCGCACTGGTGCCGGTGACAGGACTGCGGCCCCGGTCTGCGAGGTCAATAAAGATAGGCGAGCTGCTAATGTTCTTCATTTTCACATCGGTGAAGAGAATGTCTTTCAGCTCGGCTCCATCGACGGATTCAAGCGCGAATCCACGGGAGCGATCGAAGACGATGTGCCGGATGGTAACCGTGTCAAGGCCGCTGGTGCCTTCCGTGCCGAACTTGACGCGGCCTGTGGGACCGTCGCGATCGGTTGCAACCAGCTTGTGAGTCGAGTATGTCCCGTCAAGAACCGAGCCCGCATCGTATCCGCTGACCGTGTCGTTTTCGAACAAGATGTTCTTTGTCGCGATGAGCTTTCCATCCGCAAAGGAACCCTTCAGAACCAGCGCATCGTCTGTCAGGGAGTTAAGAACTGAATTCCTTACCGTCACGTTCTGGCAGACATCGATGTCGAGCGCGTCCCGGTTGGTGTCGACAATCAAGCCGTCAACGGTCCAATGATTTACCGCGACACCGAGAATTGCGAAGTGGCCGCCATTCTTTAAGTGAAAGTCGCGAAAGACAATATTCGTTGCGTCCTTCAATGCAATCGCTTTGTTGCCGCCCCCTGCCACGCCCGATGCGGTCCTGGTCATGACCTCGCGCGCTTCAAAGCCCGTTAACACGTTCACCGTTACGCCGTTGCTATCGGTGTAACTTCCGTCGATGAGGCCGGGCCCCGAGATCGTCACGTTATTGACGCCGATGCCATAGATAAGGCTGTTCGAAATATGGGAGTGGCCTGCGTCCTGCACGCCGACAAACAGGTTTTCCTCCGGGGCATCGTAAAAACCTCCGTCCTGATGTTCGCCGGTGCCCTGAACGGCCGCTCTGATAATTGACTTCTCGCTGGCGAAGTGCAGACCGACGTTGCTCTTCAGACGAATGGAATAGCTCTTGAAGATACCGGCTGGAATAACGACCGTACCTCCTCCAGCCTTCGCGGCAGCATCGATCGCAGCGTTTATTGCCGCTTGATTCTTGAGCGCAGGCCCGTCGGACACTGCTCCGAACGAAGTGATTTCGAAGGTGGGGCCTTTAACCTGGGGCAGCGCCTGAACGCCGCTTCCGGTGGCTATCCTGATGCTCGAACTGTGCTGGGCAGAAGGCGTCTGGGCAGCAAGGGCAAAGGCGGCGAGAATGCCCGCAACGGCGAGGGATGTGAGAACGTGTTTAGTCTGGCGCGGCAAGGCTGTCTCCAATGCGTGCGGTTGAAAAACTCTGTTGATTGAACCGATGAGCGTCAACCTTGCCGAAGAATCGAACGTTGCGATGACGCCTCTGGAGGCGGATTATATGAACCGTGAACGGGGGTGTCAATCTGCTGAGAAGAAAAGCCTTGACAGGTCAAAATCGGGGCCTGTATGACAATACAGAAACTTAATCAAGGGGGAAATTCGTGGCCCAAGAAGTAGACCGCCGCACTGTCCTGAAGACGCTCGGCTCTGTGGCTGCGGGAGTGGCGCTGTCGCGGGCCGGCTTTGCAGCACCATCTTCCAGCCTGCGAACAAAGGTCCTTCGCGGGCTCTTTCCCATCGCCCAGACTCCGTTTACACAAGACGACAAGCTGGACTTCGATTGTCTGGCTGCCGAGGTGAAGTTCTGCAATCGTGGCTCGGTTGCAGGCTTGATCTGGCCGCAGATTGCAAGCGGCTGGTCAACCTTGTCTTCGAGCGAGCGCATTGCCGGAGCGGAGGCGATTCTGGCTGCGGGGAAGGGCGGGAAAACCGCGCTCGTCATCGGAGTGCAAACGCAAAACAATGATCTGCAAGGAGCAATCGAGTACGCCAAGCATGCCGCCAAGAACGGCGCCGATGCAATCTGTTCGCTTCCTCCCAAGGGAGACGATGCGGCACTGTTGAGTTATTACAAGGCGATTGGCAGTGCTACGGAGCTTCCCTTGTTTGTGCAGACCATCGGCGACATGTCAGTCGATTTGATCGTGCAGATGTATCACACTATCCCGACCATGAGAATAGTCAAAGATGAGGCTGGCGATCCTCTGCAGCGAATCACTGAGATACGAAAAAGGACTGACGACAAGGTTGGCGTGTTTGCAGGCAAAGGCGTTCGGCTGATGATCGATGAGATGCAGCTCGGGTTTGCAGGATATTGTCCTGTTGTTGCGCTTGCGGATGTTTATCAGGAGGCCTTTGAGCTTTACGAAGCAGGCAAACACCGGGAAGCATTCGATATGTTCGGCAGAATATTGGCATTTGACTCCATCGTGCATGCGGATCAATATCTGCTGGTGGCGCGCGGCATCTTCAAGGAGAGCACCAAGTCGCGCCCGACTCCTGGAATGGGCGATCCGAATAGCAAGTCGGCTCCGCTGACTGAAAGCGATAAGAAGGCGGTCCTCAAGGCGCTGGACACCTATTTGAAGCCTTACCTGCGCGGCTAAATGAATTAACCTCATGCTTGTTGTCCTGACCTCCAAGCCCCACCAACTGAGGAATTGCAATTGAATACGCCTCTCCGCTCCGCAGGGCCGCTCTTATTGCGAATGCTGGCAATGGCATTGGTGTGCGGCGCCGCGGTTTTGCCGGGCTGGTCGCAAGGTGCGTATAACATGCAACCGCCAGCGGCCCAAACGCAGGAGGTTCCCAGGCAATACACGCGAACCTGCACTTTGTGTCATGGATCGGATTCGCGGGGTACGGACCGAGCGCCTTCGCTGGTAAATTCCGCAAAACTGCGGGGTATGTCGGACAGCGACATTGCAAACTTGATTCGCAAGGGCAAGGACAGGATGCCGGCGTTTCCCCTGCCGCCAGCCGATATTGATGAGCTAACTCGATACGTTCGTTCGCTGAGCCCGGTTGAAGCGGAGGCCGTTCCGGGCGACGCAGGCGCGGGAGAGCGCACCTTCTTTGGCGGCGGGCAATGCTCTTCATGTCATATGGTGCGAGGCCGGGGAACCGCGAATGGGCCGGACCTTTCCAGCGTTGGGAGAAGGTTGAAGCTGCCCGAATTGAAAGAGTCCCTGACTGAGCCGGACGCAAAGATCGCAGATGGGTGGGGCACCGTTGAAGCAACGCTGAATAACGGGAGCAAGCTGCGCGGGTTCGCCCGAGCCCGGGGCAGCCACGATCTTGTGTTGCAAACCTATGACGGCAAACTTCACCTGTTGCTTGATAGCGAATATAAGTCCTTGGCGCAGGACAAGCACTCCACGATGCCCGCTTACAAGGGAAGCGCGGATGAGCGGCGAGATCTTATTGCCTATCTGAGCAGTTTGAACGGGGCCGGCACAGGGCCGCTCACAGAGCCGCAAACGCCGGTTACACAGGCAGAGGTTGACGAAGTACTTCATCCGAAGAGCGGCGATTGGCCGACTTATAACGGCACGCTGGATGGAAATCGCAATAGCAGCTTGGAACAGGTGAATCTCAACAACGTTTCGAAACTTCAGCTCCAGTGGAGTTACTCGATCAATTACAACGGGCTGGAGACAACTCCGGTGGTTGTCGACGGGGTGATGTACGTAACAGGGAACAACCAGGTTTATGCACTCAGCGGAAAGACCGGGCGCGAGATCTGGCGGTACGAACGGCCCAAGAGCCAGTCGGGAACGATATCGAGCGATGCTGCGATCGGCTCCAACCGCGGCGTCGCTGTGCTTGGGGACCGCGTCTTCTATCTCACCGACGATGCTCACTTGCTTGCGATTCATCGGTTGACCGGTGCCCTTCTCTGGGATGTGTCTGCGAGGGACGGGCCGGGACAGATCGGGGGCACATCGGCCCCATTGGTTGTGGGCGACCTTGTTATCACCGGAGTTAGCGGTGGAGACAACGGGATTCGCGGATACATTGCAGCTTACAAGGCGGCTACGGGAGAACTTGCTTGGCGTCTTTATACGATTCCAAAGGTTGGAGACACAGGCCCGGCAGCGGAAACGTGGAAGGGGTCTGCGCTCGGTTTAGGCGGCGGCGCAACATGGACGACAGGTAGCGCGGACATCGAGTCCAACACTTTGTACTGGGCTGTCGGCAACCCGCATCCAGACACAGATGGCGATGAGCGGCTCGGCGCCAACCTTTATACCAACAGCGATCTGGCCATCGACTTAACGACCGGCAAGATGCTGTGGTATTACCAGTTCACTCCGCACGATCTACATGACTGGGATGCGAACGAGCCGATTGTGCTTGCCGACTCCAAGTGGAGCGGCGAGGATCGCAAGCTGTTGTTGCACGCCAATCGAAATGGGTTTCTGTATGTTCTGGACCGGACGACAGGCAAGCCGCTGATGGCAACCAAAATGGTGAAGCATCTCGATTGGGCAAGCGGAATAAGCCCCGATACATGGGCCCCGATCCTGCTTCCAGCCAACGAAACGACCGTGGCGGGATCGGTAACCTGCCCGCCCGTTCGCGGAGCTACTAACTGGTATTCGACGGCCTTCAATCCC
Organism: uncultured Acidobacteriaceae bacterium; assembly: GCA_963757965.1. GTDB lineage: Bacteria > Acidobacteriota > Terriglobia > Terriglobales > Acidobacteriaceae > Telmatobacter. Next base: position 316,238 of record CAVWTV010000021.1, on the reverse strand, counting down.
GCCACTCATCTTTATTACGTGATGACCGTCGAGGATTGCGGCATCTATGTCAAAGCAGAGGACGGAGGCTATCGCAGGTATAACAATCCTGCCGATCCCGCGCAAAAGATACTTCGCGCGTTCAGTATCGAAAACGGATCGGTGGCCTGGCAGATTGTTCTGCCTGGGCCGGTGCAATCCAATTACTCGGGCGTCTTAACCACCAAAGGCGGTCTGCTCTTCTTCGGTGAAAGCACCGGAGGGTTTGCGGCCGTGGATGCTCGCAACGGAGAATACCTTTGGCACTTCGAGACCAATCACGCGATCAAGGCCTCGCCGATGACTTATGCGATCGACGGCAGGCAATACATTGCGATCGCTTCCGGGCCAAACATTCTTTCGTTTGCCTTACCGAAGTGATGATTAGCGGAACAAGAGTCTGAGCGGAATGGGGAGCGACTTTCTATCCGCTCACGGGGATAAGCGGCGCAGGCCACAATGAGGAGAAGGAGAAGGAAATGAATCCGAACACATCACGGCGCAGTTTTCTGGCAAGCTCAAGCGGGTTCGCGGCGGCCGGCCTGGTCTCTCTCGCTAACCCCGCGACAGCGGCCGCACAGGCTGTGGGAGTCAAGGCGGGCGACCTTCCCGATCTTACGATCAAGGAAGTGAAGGTATATGTCACCGATATCAGCAAGGTGCATAAGTTAAACAGCCCGGAGTCGGGCGAGATGATCTCGATTGTGACTAACAGCGGGATCGAGGGTAACTATACCCTTGGGGACCGGAATGCGACGACTAACTGGCTGGAATGGGCGAAGCCGAACCTGGTGGGCAAGAGCATTGTCGACCTGCTGCCGACGCTGACCTCGACCACGGGCATGAAGGGACCGGCGGGATACGATGCGGCACAGAGCCGGCCCCCCGGGGGGATGATGGGAAGAGGCCCGACTGGTCCGGGATCGGGGCCGGCCTTCGGTGGCCCGGCAATTGCGGGTTCGGGACTTACAACGCGCGGCGCGGGTAATTGGCCGAACTACTACACTGCCGCGGCCGATGTGGCCATGTGGGACATCCTGGGCAAGGCGGTGAACCGGCCGATATACAAGATCCTGTCCGGCGGAACGCCGACCAAGGAAAAGCTGATGGCTTACGCCAGCTCGCAGCATTTGCCAACGGTGGAAGACTATGTGCCCGATGTAATGAAGGCCAAGGCCCAGGGGTTCAGGGCCTACAAGATTCATCCAGGGGGCGGCCAACATAAAGATGGGCCTCCGATTCCAAGTTACATCGGACACATGGAGGAGATTCGCCAGGTGCGCCAGGCGGTTGGCGATGAGTTTGTGCTGATGCACGATCCGGTGCAGCGCTACAACCGCTTTGAGGCGATGACGGTTGGCCGGCTGCTGGATGAACTGAACTACGCGTGGTTCGAGGATCCGATCCGCACTACCGATCAGGAAGGGTTGATCGAAATCTGCGCGGCGTTGAATCTTCCCATCCACGTGGGTGAGTTTATTTACTCTATCGCAGACTTTGCCGAGTACATCAAACGCGACGCGCTCGACGTGGTGCGTTTGATTGCGGACAATGTGGGCGGAATTTCCGGGTCAATGCGCGTGGGCCTGCTGGCCGATGCACATGGACTGGAATGCACGCCGCATAACTGGGGCAACGTGCCGGATATGGCACTGCACTTCCATGTGGAGTTGGCCCTACCCAACGCTTACTGGTTTGAGATGCCGTTTCCGCCCGAGTATGCCGACCGGCCATGGTACAAGGATAAGTTCCGCGTGGATGCGGACGGGTATGTGTCTGCGCCGACTGAACCGGGCCTAGGCTATCCGATTGACCACGACATATTGGATAAGATGACTCTGCGCATCAACAGGTAATTGGTTTCAAAAACCGGAGGTATGAGATGAATAACAAGACTTCGCGACGCGAATTTCTCGGGGTAACGGGCGGACTCGCCGCGGCAACAGCGGCTTCCGGTCTTGCGGTGCTCGCCGATCCTGCCGCGGCTGCGGCTCAGGCTGTTGGTGTGAAGACCGGCGATCTGCCCGACCTGACCATCAAGGAAGTGAAGGTCTATGTTACAGACCTCACGGGTTATCGCAGCTTGAACGGCGAGCGGGGCGAACTTATCGCCATCGTCACCGAAAGCGGCATCGAGGGCAACTACACGCTCGGCAATCGCAATCAAACGCCGGGTTGGCTTGACTGGGCCAAGCCAACGCTTGTGGGCAAGAACATTGTCGATCTACTTCCGGTGTTAACTTCGACATCCGGGCTGCGCGGGAGTTATGGCTTCAACGGACAGCTGAATGGATCAACCGGCCCGCGCTATTCGGGAGGCAATACATTCCATCGGCCGCCGGGCCGGGGCAACGGCTCGGCATTCGATTCAGCGGATGTCGGCGGCGGGCTGGTGACGCACGCGGGCGGCAATTGGCCTAACTGGTATGGGGCTGCCGCGGATGTTTGCATGTGGGACATTCTGGGCAAGGCCGTGAATCGGCCTATTTACAAGTTGCTGAGCGGGGGCTGCGGCGGAGCGAAAGACAGGATCATGGCGTACGCCAGTTCGACGCATCACCCGGCCATCGAAGACTACGCGCCGGAAGTGGTGAAGGTGAAGGCGGACGGATTCAAGGGCTACAAGATTCATCCCGGCGGCGGCGAACATAATAAGGCCACGTCGGCAATTCCCGCATACATCGGGCACATGGAGGAGATTCGGCAGGTGCGCGCCGCCGCGGGCGATGAATTCATGCTGGCGCACGACCCGGTGCAGTTATACAACCGGTATGAAGCCCTGAAAGTTGGCCGCTTGCTGGATGAGTTGAACTATGCGTGGTTTGAAGATCCTATCCGCACCACGGATATGGACGGGCTGATCGAGCTACGCACCAAGGTAAGTTTGCCGTTGCATGTTGGGGAGTTTCTTTACTCTATTTCCGACTTTGCGGAATATATCAGCAAGGGCGCGTTAGACGTGGCGAGGCTGATAGCAGATAACGTGGGCGGCATTAGTGGATCGATGCGGGTTGGGTTACTAGCCGATGCATTCGGCCTGGAATGCACGCCGCATAACTGGGGCAACACGCTGGATCTCGCATTGCATTTCCATCTTGAGCTTGCACTGCCTAACTCGGCATGGTTTGAAGTGCCGTATCCGCCGGAGCTCTCGGACCATCCGTACTTCAACTACAAATTCCGTCCCGATGCGGAGGGTTACATCCATGCGCCGACCGAGCCGGGGATGGGCTATCCGATCGATCGCGCCGCGCTGGACAAACTCACCAAGCGGATCGATCGCTAATGGGATAGACTTCGATCCAATGGGATGGGGGCCGTCCATGCGATGGTCTGACGGATGAGCAAGATGAAGAACGAACCATCGCGCACCGGATTTCCGATACGCTACGCGCTCGTGTTCTGGTTGTTTGTATTGAGCGCGGTTGCGTATTTGGATCGAACGAATATCTCGATCGCCGGTCCTCATATCGGCCGGGAGTTCGCGGTTGACAATACTCATCTGGGTTGGGTGTTCAGCGCGTTCCTGATTGGTTATGCGAGCTTTCAGGTGCCCGCCGGGCTGCTTGCCAGGCGGCTTGGCCCGCGCCGCTCGCTGAGTCTTGGCCTGGCCTGGTGCAGTGCCTTCGCTGTCCTCACGGCACTTGTGCCTCCCAATGTTCGCGGCGCGCTGCTGCTGCTGGCGCTGGTGCGCTTCGGGCTGGGCGCCGGCGAGGCCGCCATGTATCCGTCCGCCAGCCAATTCGTCGAGCGCTGGTTCCCGGTGAAAGAGCGCGGCAAGGCGAATGGATTGATCTTCGCCGGGATCGGCATCGGTGCGGGGCTGACGCCTCCGATGGTCACGGCGATTATTCTGCGCCACGGATGGCGGGCATCGTTCTGGTTCAGCGCCGGAGCGGACGCCGCGGTCTGCCTGGTGTGGTACCTTGCCGCCCGCGACACGCCGGAAGAACATCCACTCGCCGGGGACGCGGAAAAGGCTCTGATCGCTGCGCAGCGAAGTGTCGCCCGTCCCTCTGCTTCGCGAGACGATCGCACGCGCAGCGGCAGGCCTTCGGTTCCCTGGGCGAAGATACTCGGGAGCAGGGCGGTGTTAGCGCTGACCGTGAGTTACTTCGCCTTCGGCTACATTGCCTGGATATTCTTTGCGTGGTTCTACATTTACATGGCCCAGGTACGCGGGCTCAACCTCAAGGCCAGCGCGGCGTTTTCCATGCTGCCGTTTATTGCAATGACCATCGGCTGCCTTGGCGGAGGCGTGGTCAGCGACTGGATCGCGGCGCGCTTTGGCCTGCGCATGGGACGCTGCCTGTTGCCCGCGCTCTCACTTGCTGTCACGGCGGTTCTGCTGGTCGTCGGATCGCGGGCGCACAGTGCGGCTGCAGCCGGCGTGATTCTCGCGTGCGGAGCGGGAGTCTTGTACATCGCGCAGAGCGGTTTCTGGGCGGTTGCCGCGGATGTCGCTGGAGAAAATGCCGGCGTTGTCTCCGGCATGATGAACATGGGCGGGCAAATTGGCGGCGCTTGCACGGCCTCGCTGACTCCGCTGATCGCGGCTCACTTCGGCTGGGAGATGTCGTTTGTGACCGCAGCCGCTCTGGCCGTAATCGGTGCGGTTGCCTGGACCACGATCAATCCAAACCGATGCCTTGAGGTTGAGGCACGGTAGTCCAGAAGGGCCTTGTCGTATTCCACCCTAGCCACAAGAGCAGAGACGTGGCTAGGGTGGGGCACCCGGCGGAAGTCTTAATTTGACAGCCCGCAAGGCTACTGCCACACTCTAGCAATGGAAGTACAATTCACTCCCGAGCAGGAAGCCAGGCTGGGTCAGATCGCCAGCGTGGAAGGGGTCGCGCCGTCGCGCCTGGTGCAGGATGCCGCTCTACTGCTCATCGAGGACGATCGGCGTTTCCTCGCCGCCGTTCGCAAGGGGATCGATCAGGCAGACCAAGGGATGTTTGTCGATGAGGCTGAGATGGATGCCCGCATCTCCCGCATGCTGAACAACTGAAGGACGGATTGCAAGATGATCTTGAGTGCTGAGGCGTTATCACCGGCGCAAAAATCTGCGATCGAAGAGATCCTGGGGCGGCAGATACGGGAGGCCGAAGCCATCAGCCTTCGTGCGTTTGCGCCGCCGCCGGTCGCCTTGCCGGAGCGGCAGGCCGCAGCAGAAAAGCTGCGCAGGTTTCTGGAGGGCGACCGTCCGCGCGCCGGCGTCTCCGATGAGGAATGCGAGGCCGCGCTCCTAGAAGCCCTTCGCAGTGAGCGCCCGGCTTACACGCAGATCCCGTGAGAATCGTCCTCGACAGCAATATACTTGTGCGGTCCTTTGTTACATCGCATGGACTTGCTCACGATCTGTTGCTGGCGGTTCTTTCGAGCGGCCACGCCCTGATTCTGTCCAATTAGATGCTCTTCGAAGTGGCGAGGGTGCTGCGCTATCCGCGCTTGATTGCGGTTCACGGAGAGAGCGAAGACGCGATCTACAATTTTACGAGTTGGCTGCGCGACGCAGCGGAGATCGTTGCGCTCGATCCTCTGACCTGTGCTCCCATTCGCGACCGAAACGACATCTTTGTTCTGCAAACCGCGTTAAGCGGAGAAGCGGACGTGCTTTGCTCTGGCGATCGGGACTTCTTTGAGCCGCCTGCTTCGGTATTCCTGGCAAACTGCGGGATCTAGGTTCTGACCGACGCGCAGTTGATGCGGAGACTGGAAGGCTGATGGCGGCCCATTTCGAGGGACATCCAAAGGGAGGCGGACGGTTGGCGTGGCGAAGCCGGTGGGTCTCCCACCCTTTCGCCAACAGGGGGCTGCTATCGGTCGGAATACTGCCATAAATTGACAAGAATTGCCATGGATGCTACGTTGACAACAAAGGATTTCGCGATGCAAACCATGAATATTTCTCTTCCCGACCCCATGAAGCAATATGTTGAGGAGCAGGTCACGGTGGGGAACTACAGCAGCGCAAGCGAGTATATGCGTGAGTTGGTGCGCGCCGACCAAAAGCGCAACGCTAGAGAGCAGCTTGAGCGGACTTTGCTGGAATCGCTGCTCGAAGGTGATCCGCAGGAGGCCACTCCTGAATTCTGGGCCACGCTCCGCGATGAACTGGGCAAGCGGTCCAAGGCGCGTCATACGATCCGGGAGAAGTGAGTTGGCGGACGTCTTTGTCCGTGCCCGTGCTCGCAGGGATATCCTGTCGAACGCCGAGTATCTCGAAGAGCATGGAGGCGTGGAGGCTGCTCAACGCTTTTTGGATGCAACACAGGACACATTTGAGGCATTGGCAAAAATGCCGAGGCTCGGCGTATTGTGCGCCTTCCGCAAGCCAGCCCTTCGCCGCATTCGTCGCTGGCCGGTGAAAGGCTTCGAGAACTGGTTGGTCTTCTATCAGCCGAGACGCAACGGAGTTGAGATCGTTCACGTCATTCATGGAGCCCGTGACATTGAGAGTCTGCTCGATGGCTAGCATGGCAGTATCCCAGGTCTCAAAAGCGAGACCTGGGGCACCCGTTCTTGGTGGTCGGACCTGGGCCGCGCGCCCGCCCCGGACAAGTGAGAGGGGTATGACTCTCATCCCCGGTCCCCGAATGCGAGGGGGCACCGGCCGGTCTTATGGGTTAGTCAGACTTGAGCCGCCCGGCTCCTCGATACATGCTGAATACAGGCATTCCAACTGATCGTCTGACAAAGCAATCCGTGCGCCTTTTCGTTTCGAGATAACGCTGTACCGCTCCTGATCTTTTGGCTCTAAAGACTTCAGATGAGCGCGGCGGGTATACCAACACAGCAAATCGGCAGCGTGCAGGGGAGTGAAATCCTTTCCCTTGGGGATGATTTCACCCATGAGGTTTGCGAGGCCTGAATCTCCTAATAATTCTAAATTTGCTGGAATCGTCCCATAGAATTCCTGAATTCGCTTGGTTATTTCTCCATTTCTTTCAACGAGAAAATTGACTTTCTGGGCCTCGGGATGGAAATGTTTGATGCGCCCCAACACTCCAACAACAAAGCCGAAGAAGCCAAGATAATCCGGCTCAAATCGACGCACGGCTCCCGTCGAGAACTTCACCTTTCTCTCAAAGACTTTACGCAGATGTCCGCCGTTAAGTTCGCAGGCAATCGGAGTAAGGCTGGGAATTTCAGAGATCACTCCGAAGGCTTCATCAATTCTAAATTCCATTCCTTCTGGGTCGATACCGTTCTTTTCACACCAAGGTTTGTGCTTCAGGTCCGTTACATGAAACTTCGTGATCCTGGGTGGACCTTGGAGAACACGAGCATCCCACAACGGTATAAAAGTATTTGCCCAGTCTTGCTCTGGGGCGAGGAACCCACAATGAAAGAACGTTCCTTCATGGTTCACACCACAATCCGTCTCATCCGAAGCCGCAAGAAATTCAGACATGCGCTCTTCCTTCTTTGGTAATCCACAAAGCAGCGAACGTACCAATGAAGAGGGCGGGAGACTCAGATCTGACCGACCTAGAGCTGATGACCTCCCATATCTCGATGATTTGAAACCTGGGAAACCACGAAACTTATGCGAGCGGATAGCGAGCGGCTGCCCCACCGCAGGTGGCTATTCTTCTTCTTCCTCCACGGGGCGCTTGGCGTTGGCTAGTATCTTGTCGGCTACTAACTGCGGGACGATGTCGTAGTGGTCCATCTCCATGCGGTAACTTCCCTTGCCTTGCGTCATGGAAGTTAGAAGGGTTCCATAAGTCAGCATCTCGGCCATGGGGACCTGGGCGTTGATTAATGTTGTGCGGCCCTTGGAGTCTGTGCCCTGGACGCGGCCGCGGCGGCTGCTGAGGTCGCCCATGAGGGTTCCGGCGAACTCGTCGGGGGCTTCGATTTCTACCTTCATTATGGGTTCGAGGAGGCAGGGCTTGGCCGTTTCCATGGCCTTGCGGAAGGCGATGCGGCCGGCCATCTTGAAGGACATTTCGTTCGAGTCAACGTCGTGGTAGCTGCCGTCGTACACCGTGGCCTTGAAGTCCACCACCGGGAAACCGGCGAGGTAGCCGCGGACGGCTGATTCGACGATGCCCTTTTCGATCGCCGGAATGAAGTTGCGGGGGATGGCTCCGCCGAAGACCTCGGTGGCGAATTCGAAGCCGGCTCCGCGCGGCAAAGGCTCCATGCGGATTTTGCAATCGCCGAACTGGCCGTGGCCGCCGGTCTGCTTCTTGTGGCGTCCCGGCGCCTCGACCTTGGCGCGGATGGTCTCACGATAAGGCACCTTGGGCGCCTTGAGGAGAACCTCGGCATGGTAGCGCTTTTTCAGGCGGCTGACGATGGCTTCAATGTGCGGCTGGCCCGCGCCGGCGATGAGAAACTCATTGGTCTGCGGGTCGCGGAAGAAGCGGATCAGTCGATCCTCTTCCATAAGCTTGTGGATGGCGGGCGCGAGCTTGTCCTCGTCGGCGCGGCTCTTGGGCTCGATGGCGTAGGTCATGGCGGGCTCAGGGAACGAAGGCATATCAACCTGGATTTCGGCGCCCTTCTGGCCCAGCGTGTCGCCGGTAAGCGTATCGCGGAGCTTGGCCACGGCGCCCAGATCGCCGGCATGCAATTCCGGCACCTCGACGGCCTTGCGGCCCTGCATGATACCTAAATGGGAGAACCGCTCCTGGCCGCGGCGGGTGTAGTTCTCAACGGTCGCATCGTTGCGGATGACACCGCTCAAGACTTTGAAAAATGTAATGCGCCCGGAGAAGGGATCGGTCATGGTCTTGAAAACCATGAGCCCCAAAGGTTCCTTGTCGTCCACCTTGCGGAAGATGGCCTCGGCCTCGGCATCGTCTGTTGCCGGGGCAGCCTCATAGGATGGAGGATGGGCAGCGATCGGCGCACGCTCGACTGGCGAGGGCGTGTAGACCTTGATGAAATCGAGCAGGTGGTCCATAGCCATGTTGGCCAGGCCGCTCGAAAACAGTACCGGGAAGATGCGGTCTTCGCGGATAGCCTCATGAAGCGCGGCGATCAGATGGTCCTGGGCGATGGTTCCCTTTTCAAAATACTCCTCCATCAGTTCGTCTTTGCCCTCGGCCACCAGTTCGACCAGCGCCTCATGGCGAGCCTTTGCGTCGGCTGCCAGGCCGTTGGGAATCTCGCCGAGTTTGCCGCGGCCGTCGCCGCCGGGGGTGTAGAAGAACGCCTCCATGGTGACCAGATCGACGACTCCGTGAAATCCCTGGGCATCGGATATGGGCAACTGGACGGGAACACAGTTGCGTCCCCAGCGGTCGACGAGGTCGTCGACCAGGGCGCTCAGTCCGCCGCCGCCGCCGGCTTTGGGGTGGTCCATCTGGTTGACTACGACGATGCGGGGGACGTTGGCTTCTTCGGCATATCTCCATACCCGCTCGGTGACGGCTTCGACGCCATTCTGGGCGTTGACCAGGACGATTGCCGCTTCGACCGGGAGCAGAGCCGCGCGGGCTTCGTGACTGAACATGTGGAAGCCGGGAGTGTCTACGAAATTGATTTTGACGCCCTGCCACTCGGCAAAGGCGACGGCATTCTGCATGGTTACGCCGCGGGCAACTTCTTCGTCGTCGTAGGCAGTGACGGCGCTTCCGTCCTCGACGCGACCTTGCGAGGGGGTCATTTTGGCGGCATGCAGCAGAGCGGCAATCATGGTGGTTTTACCGCTGTGAGCATGCCCCACTACAGCTACGTTGCGGATCTCACTTCCCTGGTACGTTTTCATGGGTTTCTCCTTGATGGTGAAAGGTTTGGATGGGCTGCGAGGCGGGGATGACGGAAACGCAGGTCCTTCGACTCCGCTGCGCTTCGCTCAGGATGACAGTCCCAGAGAGTCAGGCACAGGGAAGGATTAGGGACGTCCTGAGGAGCGTCCAGGTGGCCGGATTGGAGGGCCACGTGTCCCGGTCTGCCGTCTACCTCATCCATAAAGGTTCGGGGCCGGCGCCGTGCAGGTGAATGGAGGATGAGGCTGCAGGCGTCAATCTCTAAGAAAAGGGATGCTATCACAGCCGGAGTGTGAACGTCCTGTGACTGGAGACACGAATAGGGAACAGGGATCAGGGGTCAGGGATCGAAAACTGCCGGTCGGAGTCGGGCGTTCCCGTCTTCTACCAGTGGATGAGCGGCAAGAGGCTTGAATAATCGTCGGTCCAGAGGCGGACGTTGCGGTTTTCCGCAGGCGGGCGGACCTTGCTCGCAACTTCAGGCCGGGTGAAGAAATCGGGGTTTTCAGTGAGCAGCATCCAGTCGGCGGTGAACTCGCCGCGCTGCTCGTTTTGAAGACTCGTCACATGCATGACTTTCATGCCGGCGGCCTTGGCCAGCAGGGCGATGGGCGGCTCCAGGTTGACGTGCTGGTTGGAGATGTGAAAGGCCAGGATGCCGCCGGGGGCGAGGTGGCGCTTGTAGAGGGCGACGGCCTCGGTGGTAAGCAGATGAAGCGGAATGGCGTCGCCTGAAAATGCGTCGATGACGAGGACGTCAAACTTTTGCGAAGGTTCGCCAGTCAGCGAAGACCGGGCGTCGCCTTCCTTGATATCGACTTGGGCAGCGGAGTCGCGCAGATAGGTAAAAAGATGCTGGGCGACGGGGGCTACCGCGGGATTGATCTCATAGAAGCGGATTCGGTCGCCGGGACGGCCATAAGCGGCGATAGTTCCCACACCGAGGCCCACGACGCCGATGTTGCGCGCGCGGCCCTTGCAGCAGAAGCGCAACGCCAGGCCGACGCCGGAATCTTCAGCGTAGTAGGTGGTGGGAGTTCTGCTCAACGCCGGCGAAAAGATCTGCGTGCCGTGCTGGATGGTGCCGTTGGCTAGAGTGCGCATCGTGAATCCGGGGTAGGCGGCATGCGATTCTTTGACGCGGAGGCTGCCGTAGAAGTTGCGGATAGCCAGCGGAGTGTTTCGCTGGTACGCGGTGTGAATCATGAAGACCAGAACGATAAGCAGGATGCTGGAAACGGACCAGAGCAGGCGCTGCGTCCATCCGCCTGACCAGGTGACGGCGAACGCCAGCAGCGCGGTGACAAGAAACGAGAGCGCCAGGTCGTAGTTGAAGGAAAAAATGAGCGGGGATGCGATGCCGATGAGGAACGATCCCAGCGCGCCGCCCGCGGCAAAGCAGAGATAGAAAAGGGTGGATTCAGAAGTTCGCTTGGGCCGCAGGGCGTAGGCCTCGGTATGGCAGAAGAGGCAGGAGATGAAAACCTCCACAAGGAAGAAGGTCATGCCGATGCTCATCGGCAGAGATACATCCACTTTGGAAAGCATGTAACCGAGACCGGCAAGCATTACTACCAGGAATCGAGTGATGATCGAGCGGGGCAGGAATCGTGGAAACTGGAAAGCAAGAATGATGGTAATGAGATAGACCGCGAGGGGGAGAATCCAGAGCAGCGGAATGGCGGCGATGTTAGCGGTGAGATAACTGGTAACCGCGCTGAGTTGCATGGCGGCGCCCATGGGCAACAGAATCCATAGCAGCTTGTGGCCAAGCGGCGCTGGGGTGACTTGGGACTCGTCTTCTTTCGCCGCCTGCGCCGAGGCCCCGCTTGTGGATCGGGTTCGCCAGGTCAAGATGCCCGAGATGAATACGAACGCGGCGAAACCGCAGCACCAGAAAAGACGCTGTGTCCGAAGCGTGAAGTGAGGCTCGACGAGAGTTGGATAGGCGGCAAGCGCCAGCAGCGACGCCAGATTGGATAGAGCGAAGAGACGATAAGGAATGCCGCGAGTCTCGATACGGGCAAGCCATACCTGCAAGAGAGGACTGGTTGCGCCGAGCATGAGAAAAGGGAGACCGATGGAGACGCCAAGCGCCAGAAAGATGGACGTAACGGGATGGGTTGAGTCCAGATGAACTGTCTGCGTGGACCATGCTATGGCAGAGACAACGGCAAGCAGGAGCAGGGCGAAATGAAGCATCCAATGCGACCGTTTGGCGAGCCAATGTGCGTAAAGGTAAGCAGCAAGAAGTGCGGTTTGGAAAAAAACGAGACAGGTGATCCAGACCGCGGCCGATCCGCCGAGAGACGGTAAGAGCTGCTTGGCGGCCATGGGCTCGACCAGGAAGAGCAGAAAGGAGGCGAGGAATACGGCGGCGCCGAAGAGCAGGCGGGAAGGCGGGCTGGGGTGAGCTCCGTTCTTGGGTAAGTCGTCGTTTTCATCCATTGTGCTGGGCCTTGGGCAGGACTGGGAAATGACGCGTAGCCGCGGGTTCAGATTCACCTTGAGCGATTGCGGCAGGTTTGCGCATGGTCTCGACGACGGTTTGCGCTTGTTACTTGTACTCGATTGCACACTTTCAGCCAAGGATCGGTTCGCTTCACGGCAGCCGAGGCATTTACGTCCGTAGCATCCCGCCCCTGCCGCGGCCTTGGCCGGCAGGACGCCTGACTTACCGCAGTCTTCAATTTGTCCCACGCGCGCAAGGCAGCGTAAGACAGCGTAAAACAAAGCGATTTGGCCTGGTTTTCCGTCTCGCAAAACGTCTAACGGGGCAAAGCTGAGAGAAATCTAATGCGCTGCGATCCGCCCCCCTCAATCCGCACTCACCGCCTCCCACAGCTCCACCCGATTGCCCTCAGGATCCCAGATCCACGCGAATCGACCGTAGGCGTGGTCCTCCCGTTTTGGGTCGATGCGCACCCCGGCAGCCGCCAATTGAACCAATAACTGGTCCAAATCATCGACCCGAAAGTTGACCATAACCTGCTGTCCGCCGTCGCCGAAGTAATCGCTATTCGCCGGAAAGTGGGCAAAGACCGTCATTCCGGCAGATTCAGGTCCTTCGAAGGCCAGCGTCCCGCCGTCTTGTGCCTGAATCCCCAAATGGGTTGCGTACCAGGCTGAAATCGCCGCCGGATCGCGCGCCTTCAAAAAAATGCCTCCTACTCCTACTGCCTTGGCCATTTCTATTCCTCCTGTCGCGAATCTTCATGGCTGAGAATCTCTTCCAGTTTAACCTTGTGTTTGGCTGCGCGGCCGGTCCGCGGCTCGCTGGCGATTACACGCGCGGGCTTGGGCTGGCCCACGCGCTCGCGGGCATTCGCCTTCACCGCCTTGGTGGCTGAAAACTTGGCTGGCTTGCGTTTCCTCATGACAAGCATGAGTATGGAATAGATTCTGCTTTAGGGGAAGAGTTGGAAGCCATGGAAGAACGCGAATTTTTCAATGAGACAACCGAGCAGCGCCCACACACCCTCATCTGCCCCAAGTGCGGGCAGCCGGGCGAATACAAGGTCACCTGGGTGGTCCGCCGCAAGCGTGCGCAACTGCCGCGCAACGCCGACGAGCGCGACCGTGCCCGCTTCGCCAAAGCGCAGTCTTACATGGTAAGACGCGACGACAAACTGGCTTGCACCAATGTTCGCTGCCGCAAACCATTCGAAATTACACAGTTGCAGTCGCTCGCGTTCCTTTCGGAGTGAACTGGGCTGCCCACACCGAACGCTGTAAGACATGGGGTCAGCGCAGCACACACGCGCAACGGGCCTTGTAAAACACGGGCCGCCAGCTCTGAAGTCCCTCGCAAAACGACTGCCGCGCCCACTCCTCAGCAGTTGAATCGAAGAATTCCTTCCCCATTCCCCACGCCATCGTAGATCGGAGGCCGGCGTGCTCACACTTAGGAGAGAACAATGCGCGCTCAACTTCAATTCGCTCTGCTCGCGTGTGTGGCCCTGGCTTGGACCGCGCAGGCTCTGTGCCAACCAGCGCCGGCTCAGCCCATTCAATTGCCCAAGCCGCAAATCACATCGGGCAATGCCTCCATGTCTCTGATGCAGGCTTTGGCCCAGCGCAAAACCACGCGCGCCTTTCTTGACCAGCCGCTCCCCTTGCAAACGCTCTCCAATCTTCTCTGGGCAGCATTCGGCGTCAACCGCCCGCGTGACGCGAAGCCGGGACTGGGAAGGACCGCGCCCTCGGCCATGAACCGCCAGGAAGTCGAGCTCGACGTGGTTCTCGCCGGCGGGGACTATGTCTACGAAGCAGAAGCGAACCGCCTGCGTCCGATTCTGGCCGGCGACGTGCGCGCCAAAGTCGGCACGGAGGCCGCCGCTCACGCCGCAGCGACCATTGTGTTTGTGGCCGCAGACAAGGACAGCTATGCCCAGGTCGACACCGGATTCATCGGCCAGAACGTGTATCTCTTTGCCGCTTCGGAAGGACTGAACGCATGGTTCTATGCCTTCGGAAGCCAGGACCTGTCCGCAATCCTGAAACTCGCGCCCGATAGACACGCTCTCTACGCCGAATCGGTCGGCTATCCACCCAAATGAACTCAAGGCCCCGCCCAACGAGTTGCGGGAGCAGACGCCTTCCTGTTCCCGGCTCGCTTCACTGGCGCAGCCCCGCCGGGTTGTGATTGAATCGAAGACAGGCGCGGCTCCCCCGGAGGTCACACCCGGATTCCGCAAGGAGAGGTCAAGATCCATGGCAAATTCCCTGCTTCCCCCCGAAGAGCGCTACCTGACCCCCGACCAGGTCGAGGCGCTGGACAAGCGGCGCGACCTCGGTCACACGTTCCTGGTCATTGCCGGCCAGTTCGCTGTCATCGCCACCATCCTGCTGCTTTGGGTGGGCCAGGACCTGACGTATTCGCCCGGCTGGGCGCATCCCATGGCGTTTTACTTCGCCATCGCGATTGCCATCATTGTGGTCTTCGGCATCGCGGGCATCGCACTCCGCAAAGGCACGCCCCGGCTCGACTGAGGCCCGCACGCAACAACCGGCCGTGCACTTGGGTCTTTCAGTGTTTGTGTCATGCGGGCGTCGTGTCAGCATAACCAATCGGTAACAGTGCGTGAGCACGCACAACCGCCCCAAACGGTATAGCCTTGAAGGTGTCAATGGCTGCTTTTTCCCCAACTTCCGACACCCTCGTCTCGCCCGCCCGGCTCACCGACAGCCACGGTCGCGTCATTCACGACCTGCGCGTCTCCATTACGGACCGTTGTAACTACAAGTGCGTCTACTGCCGCACCGGTGAACTTGGGGCGCAATATCCCGAGCTCAGCATCGAAGAATATCTCCGCCTGATCAAGCTTTTTGTGGGCCTGGGCATCACCAAGGTGCGGCTCACGGGCGGCGAACCGCTGCTGCGCCGCGGTTTGGTTGAACTGGTTCAGGAACTGGCCGCTTTGCGCACGCTTTGGGACGAGCCGCTGGACCTGGCGCTCACCACCAACGGCCACCTGCTCGAGTCGCTCGCCGCGCCCCTGAAAGCCGCCGGACTCAATCGCGTAACCGTCAGCATGGACGCCGTCGATGCGCCCACCTTCGAGCGAATCACGCGCGTTCCGGGGAGCTTTGAAACTGTGCTCCGTGGCATTCGCGCGGCGCGCACCGCCGGGCTCGCACCGCTCAAGATCAACTGCGTTCTGTTGCGCGGCTTCAACGACGATCAAATCGAAGGCTTCGCGCGGTTTGCGCGGGAAGAAGACGTAGTAGTCCGCTTTATCGAGTTCATGCCTCTGGAAGAGGGCCGCCTCTGGACACCGGAAATCGTTGTGCCGCTGAAAGAGATCGTCGCCCGCATCGGTCGCGCCTTCCCGCTCGTTGACCTCGAGCCGCGCGACGCGAGCGAGACGGCGCGCCGCTATACTTTCGCCGACGGCGTTGGCGAAATCGGCATCATTGCGCCCGTCACCCAGGCATTTTGCGGAGCGTGCAGCCGTTTGCGGCTCACCTCGGACGGTAAAATCCGCACCTGCCTCTTTTCTCAAGTGGAGCACGACCTGTACGGACGATTTCGCTCGGGAGACTGCGATGCGGAACTCCGCGATTACATTTTCCGTACCGTCGAGGGTAAGGAAGCCCGCCATCACATCGGAGAACCCGGATTCCTGAAGCCTTCGCGGTCGATGGTGCATATCGGCGGCTGATCCTTGTTCGCCAATGAAGTTCGCCAATGCGCTCATGTTAGGTTGCGCCTTGTGTCTCTGCAATCGGGTTGCGGATTTTGAATTCGCGCGAGATCGCCGTGTGACAGAATGCTCAAGAAGAATCAGGCTTCGCAGATGACAGACAACACGGAAAATCGCATGCCCCTCGCGGACCTGCTGGTCTTCCACCAGTTGACGCGCTCCCTCACCTCCAGCTTCGACCTTGACGCCATACTCCGCACCATCCTCGAGCACATGGAGCGAATCATCGAAGCCGAGTTGTGGACGCTGCTCATGCTCGACGAAACAACCAATGAGCTCTACTACGCCATTGCCGCGGGCGGCGAGCAGGCTGCGCTCGGCGACTTGCGCGTGAAGGTGGGCGAGGGCGTCGCCGGCTGGGTCGCACAACACGGCGAGACCCTGATCGTTCCCGAAACAGAGCACGATCCGCGTATCAGAACAGAGTTTCCCGCCAAGCCGCGCAAGGTGCGCTCTGTGATTGCCATGCCGTTGCGCGGACGCAAAGGCACACACGGCGTCATTGAGATTCTCAACCCGCGCTCCGACCAGATGACCGACTATACAATCGCGTTCCTTCACATTCTGGCCGACCACGCGGCCATCGCAATCGAGAATGCGCGCGACGTGACAAGCATCCAGCAGTTAAGCATTACCGACGACTGCACCGGCCTCTTTAACGCCCGCCATCTATACGACGTGCTGGGGCGGGAGTTGGAGCGCTGCCGCCAACTGAAGCTGCCGGTGAGCCTGGCATTTCTCGATCTCGACAAGTTCAAGCTGGTGAACGACGAGCACGGCCACCTGGTGGGCAGCAAACTGTTGGCCCTCACCGGCCGCCGCCTCCAGGATCTGAGCTCGGGCCACCCAAAGGACGTCTGTTTTCGTTACGGCGGCGACGAGTTTGTCATTCTCATGCCCGAGACCGGCCGCGAGGACGCGCTGGCCCAGGCCACGTTTCTGCTCCGGGCGCTCAAGCAGACCGTCTTTCCCATCTTGAGCGGGCTTTACCTGAGGGTGAGCGCCAGCATGGGAGTAGCAACCGCCCCCGCCGACGGCGACTCGCTTCACGCCATCATCGGCGCCGCAGACACGCGCATGTACTCCGTGAAAACCAGTGGCCGCGGCCAGGTGCGCGGCGCGTAGGGCGCTAGAGGCGATCATCCTGAGCCTCATATAAATGGCGGTCATCCTGAGCGGAGCGTACTTCAGCGGAGTCGAAGGACCCGCATTTTCATCGAATGCATCCCAACACGAACTTCGGATTCACTACACTAGACAGGGAGAACGGCCCAAGAACATGAAGAACCCGCCGCACCCTGGCCTTGTCGTGTTGCAGGAGTGCATTGAGCCTTCGGGCATGACGATTACAGGCGCCGCCGCCGCCCTTGGGGTCGCGCGCAACACGCTTTCGGAACTCCTGAACGGGAAGCGCGGCATATCCCCCGAAATGGCGGTGAGAATATCCACGGTCTTTGGAGGAACGGAAGAAGGCTGGCTTGTGCAACAGGCCCAGTACGACCTTGCACAAGTTCGCCGGGACCGTCTGAAACTCAAGCGATTGGCAATTCCCTGAACTACGCTCTCCTGCCCCGACTGATTGCACAAAGCGCCTCTCTGCGCTATCGATTGACTGTCTCGGAAAGGGTAGGACTTGAGACAGAGAACCGACCGATTCGAGGCGCCGATAGCGCAAATACGCACCGGAGTTCTCCCTAGTCAAGGTAACCGAGAACCCAAGAACAGAGATTGACTTTGATTGCCAGTAGTGCAATAGTTGCATTACATAGTATCGATGGGACGGCATGCCGGTTTTACAACGCTTTGGGTCTGTCAGTGTGCGCATGTACGCAGACGATCACCGCCCGCCACACTTCCACATTGTTGCGCCGGACTTTCAAGTTTTGGTGCGGATTTCGGATTTGACGGTGATCGCGGGGGAAGCCCGGCCGACCCAGATTGCCGAGGCTTTGGCTTGGGCGCAAAGCCATCTGGAGGCGTTGGCGCTTCGTTGGGCAGAACTGAACGAACGGGGGTGACGATCATGCCGAGAAAAACATTGCCGCGTATCGCGTTTGTTGCCGCCGGCAAGAAGCCGTTGACCTTGCGCATTCGTTGGGAAAAGGGCGAGGAGAGCCGGGTCGATGTTTCCGGCTTAGTAGAAACTTTTCGCGTTTATGAGCCGTTGCGCCGCTCGCCGGAATTGTTTGGGCGCGTGCAGGTTGGCGATTATGGCACTGACGTTTGCTGGCCGAATGAAATCGACATGGCCGCCGACACGCTTTGGCGGCTTGCTCAAGAGCAATCGGGGCTGACCATGTCGCCCGATGCGTTCAGGCATTGGCGCGAACGCAAAGCCTATACGCTCGATACCGCCGCCGCCGCGCTGGGGCTAAGCCGCCGCATGGTTGCCTATTACGAACAAGGCGCGAAGCCTATTCCGCGTGTCGTCGCGCTTGCCACTCACGCGCTTGATTCCGGGTCTATGAAATAGTCCCCTTGTATCCAGCGCCGCATGAAGCGGTGAAATGCGGCAATTCCTTCACTCCTCTTCGCCCAAATGCTTTTCAGTGATCTGATCGCCGGCCAGCCTCTCCAGCTGATTCC
Source organism: uncultured Acidobacteriaceae bacterium (assembly GCA_963757965.1). Lineage (GTDB taxonomy): Bacteria > Acidobacteriota > Terriglobia > Terriglobales > Acidobacteriaceae > Telmatobacter. Next base: position 297,700 of record CAVWTV010000021.1, on the reverse strand, counting down.
GCCAATCCAATGACTCGACAAACGCCTTCGACTCGCGCCAGTTGGGCTCGACAATGACATGCAGTTCCAAATACACGCGTGTGCCGAGCAGCGATTCAATCTGCCGCCGCGCGCCCGTGCCGACCTCCTTCAACTTCGCGCCGCCTTTACCGATCAAAATCGCCTTTTGCCCGTCGCGCTCGCAATAAATGGCCGCTGCAATCCGCGTGAGCGGAGCGCGCGCAGGAACAGCGCCCTTTTTGCGCGGGACAAACGGCGCAGGCTCCTCGAACTGCTCAATCACCACCGCCGAAGCGTAAGGAACTTCCTCGCCTGTCTCTGCCAGGATGCTCTCGCGAATCAGCTCGGCCACCATGAAGCGCTGCGGCTGGTCGGTGTACTGATCCTTGGGGTAGTAGCGCTCGCCGACGGGAAGCGCATCGACGATCTTGCGCACCAGAATATCCAACCCGTCCCGTTTGCGCGCGCTCACCGGAATAATCTGGGCAAAGTTGAACTGCTTTGTCAGCGTGTCGATCAGCGGGAGCAGATGGTCTTTCGGCACGAGGTCGATCTTGGTCAGCACCAGAAAGACCGGACAGTCGAGCTTGCGAATCAATCCGAACAGAAACTCATCCTCGCTAGCCCAGTTTGTCCGCTCGCGCTTCTTCTCAACAACAACGCTGTCATCCTGAGCGGAGCGCAGCGGAGTCGAAGGACCTGCGGTTCCGGCCTCCGAACTATCCGTGGCCTGCGCGCCCGTTTCAACATGCGGAACCGCCGCCCCCTCCAATTGCACCCGCCGCGTAGCATCCATCAACACCAGCACCAGGTCCCGCGTCTCCAGCGCCTCATAGACCTCCTGCAACATGCGGCGATCCAGGTGCGAGCCGGGCTTGTGTACGCCGGGCGTATCCACGAAAACGATCTGCGCCGCCTGATGAACACCCTTGCGCGCCTCCACCTCCACCACCCCGGCGATACGGTTGCGCGTGGTCTGCGGTTTGGTAGAGACGATGGCCACTTTTTCGCCCGTCAGGGCGTTGAGCAGCGTACTTTTGCCGGCGTTGGGCCGGCCCAGAATTGCGACGAATCCAGATTTCAAAACTTTTCCTTGCTCCTGATCTTCCATTATCGCGGATTGCCACGTTCGGCGTTGCTATCATTTCGCCATGATCCACGAAGGCACAACCGCGCGCCTCATCCTGCGCCCGCTCGAGATCGCCGATGCCGGCCAGATTCAAGAGCTCTTTCCGCAATGGGAGATCGTGAAATTCCTGATGAACCGCGTCCCGTGGCCCTACCCCGAGGATGGCGCGCTTCAGTTCATACGGGACACTGCCATTCCTCAAGAAGAGCGAGACGAAGCCTGGCACTGGACCATCCGCCTTCGCAGCCAGCCAGCGCTAGTCATCGGCGTCATCAATCTGGTCAACGGAAACACCAATCGCGGATTCTGGCTGGCGCCTCCCTGGCAGGGTCATGGTCTGATGAGCGAAGCCGCCGCGTGGGCCAACGATTATTGGTTCGATACGCTCGGCTTCCCGGTCCTGCGAGTTGCAAAAGCCATAGCCAACACCGCTTCGCGACGAATCTCCGAGAAGCAGGGCATGCGCATGGTCGGAGTGGAAGATCGAGACTACGTCTCCGGCCGCCTTCCCTCCGAACGATGGGAGATCACCGCCGAAGAATGGCGCAACTGGAAGAATCGCGACCAGAAGCGTTTGTGAAATCTGTCCAGGAAACTAGGTCTTCGACGAAGCTTCCGCTGCGGGCGTTGCCCCCGCCGGCGGAAAAACCCGCAGCCGCTCCACGCGCCGATCCGTGGACGCAACCACCTCCATGCGCAACCCAACCGGCTCCAGGATCACCACTTCGCCGGCCAGCGGAATACAGCCCTCGATCTCGCTCACCAGGCCGCCCAGCGTTGTGGCTTCGTATGCGGCGTCCAAATCGCTCAGCCCAGCCGATTCGCCGAACAGATCGGCTAGCTGATCCACTGGAAAACTGCCCGGGACCACCCACACTCCGTGAGGCTCACGCTGCGGCTCCTCGATCGGCGTCTCAACCTCGTGCTCGTCGCGAATGTTGCCCACAATCTGCTCCAGCAAATCTTCGATGGTCACCAGCCCAGCAACGCCGCCGTACTCGTCGATCACGATGCGCATATGCTGCTTTTCGCGCTGCATCTCGCGCAGCAACTCGTAGCCCCGCTTGGTCTCCGGGACAAAGACCGCCGGCAGTTGAATGCTGGCCACCGTGCGCGTGCGAGCTTCTTCGTCGGCAATCTGCAACAGGTCGTGCGCGAATGCAATGCCGGTCACGTTGTCCAACGATCCGGAATACACAGGAACGCGAGAGAAGTTGTGCTCGCGCAGTTGGTTCAGGAACTCCTCGAGCGTGATCGAATCGCGCACCGCAAAAACCGCCGGCCGCGGAGTCATCACTTCGCGAACCAGCTTGTCGCCAAATTCCACCGCCGAGCGCACCAGGTCGCGATCGCTCTCTTCGAGAATTCCCTCTTCTTCACCGGCCTCGAGCAGCGCCTCCACATCAACGGCAGCTTCCTCTTCCGCGGTTACAGGTTCCTCCGCCAACGCCGCCACAGAGAAAAAGAAGCGCACAAAAACGGTGATCGGGGTCATGAGCCACAACAGCAAACGGATGGGCCAGACCAGCCGCCCCGCCCATCTTCCGCGCGTGCGATTGAACAGCAGCGAAGGTAGCAGCTGATTGCAGAAGATCACCACCAGCACCACGCCGAGCACCGCCTGTGCAATCTCACCATAGGTGGGCCTCGCCGCATGGGCAGCGCGATCGAACAAAACCGCGCCGAATTCCAGCGCGATGATGCCCAGCGCCAGTTGCTGCAGCACCGCCGCGGAGATAGCCGCATGCTCGCGGCTCAGGCCCAATTGCGGCTCGACAAGCTCCTCCCACGCGTCGAGGTTTTCTTCGATCTCGTACGTAAGAATCTTGCCGAACTCCGAGTAGACGCGGCTAATGTAGCTGGCCAGGGTCTCGATTACGGCCAGCAGAACCACCATCGCAATGGCCAGCGCGCTCATGGATGGACGCCCCGGCCGGCGCTCGCGTGCAAGGATTTCGCGGCGCCCCTCCGGGGCGCAGAAACATTTTGCGCTAGCACTCCCAGGGCCGCGCTACGCTTGCCCTGGGCTATTCTCGATCCGCCCCTCCGGGGCGGTTGGGCTGCGGTCTTCGCCCGCTCGATCAACCCTTGCGGCAATCCCAGCCGCCCGCGCAACAACCGCTCGCGCCGCGCCATCTGCCCCGCGTCGGCCTCGTGATCGCCGCCGGCCAGGTGCAGCAGCCCGTGCAGAATCAGCACCTTGATCTCCGTCGAGAGCGAATGCCCCTGCTCGGCCGCCTGGCGCAGCGCGGCCGGCACGCTGATGGCCAGGTCGCCGGCAATCTCTTCCGCGGACGAGCCTGGAAATGGGCCTTCCGCCGCAAACGACAGCACGTCGGTAGCTTCGTCTTTGCCGCGAAACCGGCGATTGAGCTTGCGAATGGCCGCATCGGTAGTCAGCAGCACAGTAACCTCGCCCTTGAGCCGCACGGCCGCTTGCGCAGCCGTCAGAAACCGGGTCAGCGTGCGCGCGGCGGGCAGGCGGGAGTTGCGCGAACCTGAGCCGGCGGCAGGCGCAGCCGCCCGCCTCGCCAAAGTCGCCTTCGGCGCGGGGTCGGGGTCCAAGTCTGGGTCGAGAAGAATCATCTTGCGGGGAGGCCGCGGCTTACGCAACTCCGATAGCTCTCCATTCTACGCGAACCGCGAAGCTCAGGGCTTGCCGGCCGGAACCAGCTTCTGGATGACCTGTCCCTTCTCGTCGAAGAACTCCAGGCTGGGGCTACCATCCCCGGCTACCTGCATCGCGATGCGCTTCCTTCCCTTCTTATCCATCAGCGACACAGCGGCGGTTCCATCGCCGGTTCTGCCCACCCAGATGCGCTGGTTCTGGTCGCTGACGGCGAGGCCCGCAAAGCGATCGTGGACATCGTCCACGCCGGCTAGCTGAACGATCTGATTGTCGCCGTACTTATCGAATGAGAGGCTCCCGCCTGAATCGACGACCTCGCCCTTCTCATTGCGGCGTCCGCCAAAGATGAGACCGCCGTTCTCCGATCCCTCATCGTTATAGAAGATCATTCCCGCTTGAGGCCGGTCCGACGGCGGGTTTTCCTTCCCTTTGACGATCACGCCCGGCAGCCTGTCCTTGTTGGAGATCACCATTCTCAGGGTTCCGTCCGGCTCGACCACGTCGATGCGATGGACCTGAATCTCATCGAAGGCCCGGATGTTATGAGATGCAGCCCCCATCAATATTACGACGGCCAGGGCTGTGGTCAGCAGAGCAGAGTAGATCGAAAGAAACTTCTGGCCATTGATTCTCATGGAATCTCTCCTTGAATCTGGAATTTGGGAGCGTTGGCAGCGATCATTTCTTTAAGGGTTGTAGCACCCGGCAAATGTTGCCTTCGGCGCGTCCGCCGCGGCGGAGAGTTCCTGCACTGGGCCGGCAAGGATCATTGTGCCCCGCGCCCTCCGCCGTGGCGGACGGCCCCGCTAGCTCTCCATTCTACGCTTTGGTTCCATGAGGGCCGCAATGGACCGCGTGGTTCTCCAGGTGGAATCCCACCTCTTCGCCGAGTGCGCGTAGGGATGGAGTACAGAAGTTGATGGAATAACCCTCAGATTTGCGTGTGTATCTCAATTCGTATACAATGCCCTCAAGGGTGGTTCTATGCAGAGTGCTACTGAGATGATTCATGTCCGGATCGATCCGAAGCTGAAGTCGAAGGCAACGAAGACCTTTGGCGCTATGGGGCTGACTCTCTCCGAGGCGGTGCGCGTCTTTCTGACGCGAGCGGCGACCGACCAGGCCTTTCCCTTTGAGCTTCGCGTTCCCAACGCCAAAACCGTCGCTGCAATGAAGGCGGGCGACCGGGGCGAGGTTGTGAAGTTCAACAGCGTCGAAGAGTTGATGGCTGATCTCCATGCGGACGATTAGCAGAACCGCTCATTTCAGGAAGGACTACAAGCGCGAGGCCAAAGGACAGCATCGCGCCACGCTCGATGCCGATCTTCTCGCAGCCATTTCACTTCTGGCGACGGACCAAACCCTGCCGGAAAGATTCCACGATCATCCGTTGACGGGTGAATATACGAATCACCGCGAGTGCCATCTGAAACCCGATCTGCTTCTCATCTACAAAAAACCGGACGATTCTACATTGCGGCTGGTGCGCATCGGTTCTCACAGCGAAGTTTTCTAGCGGAAGACGGACGGTCGAGGTTCGTGGCCTTCCACCTATCGCAAAGTACGCGAAGGATGGGGCAGGTGGGCTACCTGCCCCTTATCGCTTAATTTTCGGCTCAGTACTCATACCAACACCCAATCCAAGCAAGGCACCCAACAGGGTAAAGACCAGAAGTGTGCCGAACCAAGTTCCGCCGGGTGCCCCTGGTCCCGATTTTGGGACCAGGGATTCCAATCAACTCGTTGCGCGCAATCCTTCGTCGGCGGTTACTGCGGCTTCCCGGGATGCATCGCCTGCGCCTGCGGGCGCTCTTCGCGCTCTTGCAATCCCCACCTCGATGGCCTCGCCCATCGCCAGCGGCAGCTCCTGCTGCTGCGGCTTGGCCGACTCGTAGGCGCGCACAATCCGCTGCACCAGCGCATGCCGCACCACGTCGCAGTCCTCGAAGTGACAGAAGTGAATGCCCTCCACGCCATTGAGAATGTTGATCGCGTCGAGCAGCCCCGACTTGCGCGGGTTGGGCAAATCGATCTGCGTGATGTCGCCCGTGATCACCGCCTTCGAGTTCGCGCCCATGCGCGTAAGAAACATCTTCATCTGCTCGATGGTCGTGTTCTGCGCTTCGTCCATGATGATGAACGCGTCGTTGAGCGTGCGCCCGCGCATGAATGCCAGCGGCGCGACTTCGATCACGTTTTTCTCCAGCATCTTGTCGACCTTCTCCGGCTCGAGCAGGTCGTAGAGCGCGTCGTAGAGCGGCCGCAGATACGGATCGACCTTCTCCTGCAAGCTGCCCGGCAAAAAGCCCAGCCTCTCGCCGGCCTCCACCGCCGGCCGCACGAGAACAATTCGGCTCACCTTCTTCGCATTGATTGCGGCCACAGCCATGGCCACCGCCAGATACGTCTTCCCCGTACCCGCCGGCCCCACGCCAAACGTCATATCGTTCTGCTCGATGGCCTCGACATATTTACGCTGATTGATCGATCGCGGCTGCACCGTCCTCTTCACGCCCGCCGAACGCTGCTTGCCGCTTTCTGAGAGCGAGCGCAGCGTAGTCGCCGGATCGGCCACCACCAGGCGCAGCATCCCATTCAATTCCCCATTGTGCGGATTTACGCCCTGCTTTCGCAGCGCCTCGAAGTCCTGGAAGATGCGCTGAACGCGCGCCACGCCCTCTTCCGGTCCCTCCACGTGCACGGCATCGGAGCGAAGATCGATCCTGACGCCGAGCGAGTCTTCCATCAGCCTGAGGTTTTCATCGCGAGTCCCAAACAAGGGCTCAAGGTTGGGCGTGATCTCCAGAGCGATCTTCAAAGGAATCGGCGGCCTCCAGCGCTGCGTTGACGGGTTGAGTTGGTGCGGCGCTGACGGGTTGAGTCAGTGCGGCATTGACGCGTTGAGTTGATTTGAGTTCGGGTGCTTTGAAAGGGCACGGCTTCAATAGCCTGCCCTGAGCAGAGTCGAAGGGTGCCAAAAAAGGAATGGAAATACCTGGGGGCTTTAGCCCCGGAGGAACGCTTTACGCAAATTCCAATTGTTTGTTCTGAGACCCTGCGCGCGTCAGGCAGGGCCAAGCCGAAGCTCTCAGCCCTGAGGCGAAACCGCGGGATGGCATTGGCGACCAAATCGGGTATCTGCGCTTGAGAGTAGCGCCAACCGTCTAATGAGTCAATGCACCGAACGATGAATTTTGTTGCGCACTGTGCCTTTGCCGATACCTGCAAACCGGCTCGGCGGTCAATTTAGACCTGCCTGCGATTCCGGCCGCGCCACCCGTCGTCAGGCCAACCTCCGGGTGGCGCCTGATCCATCTGCGACAAATCACATGGCGATCTTCGAAAACCTCTATCGCGAATCGCTCTATGACACACCGCACACAACATGCAGCTTGATTTGGTGTCCAATAGATCGACGGATCTCGCAAAACAACGCAAGATCGACTTCGAGTCTTCAAGTGAACTTCTGCATCTGAAACTTTTTGGGCTCTTTGCCAGGGCGCGCTGTTCTCAGTGGTTCGTGTGCTCTTGTCAAGTCAAAGACCGCAGCTCAACGTTGTAGACAGAATGAACGGAGTCGCATGATGGGCAAGTTCAGCTCGATAGCATTCTTACGTCACTTGGGAATCCTCCTTGCCAATCCCATGTTTGCGCCAGGCCTCTTTACTCGAGGGATCTTTGCCAAAATCCGGTTTCCCCGTTGGTTGAAAACAAGCTCGGCGGCCTGCCTGACCATGATTTCCCTGCTTGCGCTTAGCGGGTGTGCGGCTTTGCAGGTGAAGCTCGGGATGAAGGTCTACCTTGCCAAGGCCCCGGTCACGTCCATCGAAGCAAGCCAGCCCAAAGGTCCAGGCATCGGTCCGGGACAGAAGTCCTCGCTGATGGTCGATGTAACCCAGCCCGGCGGCAAGATATTGCAAACGGAAGGGGTGGGCAAAGGGAAGGTCATGTGGAGCGACCTGACGGTTACGGCGACCGTTGTAACCGTCAACAAGAAAGGAGTCGTCTCCCTTCCCAAAGATCCTCGGGTCAGCGATGGCAAGCTCCCCCACGTCACCATCACGGTGCCCAGCCATCCCGGCATCCATGCGGATCTCGACATCCCACTGCGCTACGACTACAACTTCGTTTCGGATTTCTCCGGAAGCAGCGGCTCCCCCGGTATGAACGGCAGCGATGGGTCGGACGGCATGAGCGGCAGCCCTGGTTCCATGGACCCGAATAATCCCTCCGCGGGCGGAAACGGCTCGGACGGAGGCAACGGCTCGGATGGTTCAAATGGAGGACCGGGGGGAGACGCGCCGTCTGTCCAGGTTCAAATCACGCTTAGACAAGGGAGCCATCCCCTTCTCCAGGCGAGCGTGTCCGCGGCAGGCCACAAGAGGCTCTACCTGGTCGATCCCCAGGGAGGGTCGCTGACAGTGAGAGCCGACGGTGGTCAGGGAGGCTCAGGGGGCAAGGGCGGCCGCGCTGGCCGAGGCGGCTCCGGCGGCATTGGCTCGCCCAACGGAAGCAGCGGCAGCGACGGCCGCAGTGGACAGGACGGCTCGGATGGTTCGTCGGGAAGCGGCGGAAGCATCACTGTGACCTACGATCCGCAGGTCAAACCCTACCTGACAGCGATCCACCTCTCCAACCAGGGCGGACCTAAGCCGGTATTCCAGGAACAACCGGTAGCTCCATTATGGTGAAGGTCGCCCGTCGTCGGGTTTGTTCGCAGTCGAGGGTCGCAAACGGTGGTGAGCGGAGATTTCTAGCGATATTCTCCGTGTAGGAGATCGTTCCTCATGACCCAGTTGTTGCGGCGGCTGGCTAGCCCGGTTGAACGTAAGTTCTTTGTTTTCGGCAGAGCGGTGGCGCGATGCGAAGGTTTGCGCAAAAGTTGGCACTGACAAGTCCTTTGTTATCAACGAGGGGCGAAGAGTTCAAAAACTCAACAGGTTTGTTTTCATCCAGTTACGTAAAAAGGGGGGGGAGGGGGGTCGATTTTTTTGTTTTCGGGAACTTTTCCTCCCTGCCAGATGGAGTCGAGTTGTGGGAATGAAGGTTCTGGGCCATGGGTTCGCTCGTGGAGATCTCAGTTTGTATTCTCATTGTGCGCCGGAGAGCCGAAATGATCGGCAAAGAAGATAAGAGATTCGAGATAACGGTCAGGTCTGCAATTGGTGTGAAGAAGAATCCAAATGCGATTGCCCTGTCTGAACTGGCCTTTGCCATTGTCAAGTGGGCCGGTGCGACCTACCTCGTCTATCTCGGCGTCAAACTCCTGCTCAAGCCGCGGGCGATATTGGCCACGGCCCAGGCAGATACAGGCAGCCCGGCCACAATCCGCGCATCCAGCGGAGCGTTTCATCGCGGCTTCATGAGCAACATGCTCAACCCCAAGGTCGGCGTGTTTTATGTAACGTTTCTTCCCCAGTTCATCCCACACGGTGTGAATGTCGCGGCGTTTTTCGCTGCTGCTTGCGGGCATCCACGTACTGCTCTCGCTGGCTTGGTTCGCGCTGCTGATCGCCCTCACCGTCCCGCTTGGCCGATTCCTGTCAAGGCCGCGCGTGGTGAGAAATCTGGACCGTGTAACCGGTTGCGTATTTGTCGGCTTCGGCCTCAAGCTGGCAGTAGCGAAACACGATTGATGGCGGCAGGGCGGATACGATCTCCCGTCCCTGTTTCGTTTTGCACAAAATAGCCGACGCTCGGCGCACAATAATCAGAAGTACGGCGTCCGGAGAAAGCCTGGCGGTCTATACCCCGCTACATAGCCCCCCCTACCCCCCTACCTGGTGGTATTGGGTCCACAGTGGACTTTAGTACCGCAAAATCGGGCGCTTCTTGACTTGCCTGCCCTCTGCGGTCGACTCGGCGGCCAACAGAATGCAGAACCGCCGCCGCCCGGCTCGACACTTGCGACTCATTGCAACTTGGCTAACTTAGCCAAGTTGCGCTAGGGTGGTGAGTCAGAAGTTCGTTACAGAAGTACGCGATGGAAATGCAGGTCCTTCGACTCCGCTGTAGAACGCTTCGCTCAGGATGACCGCCTTTCTTGGGGTTTCGTGTATGCGGCATTTATTGAACGAACTTCAGACTCAGTACACTAGGGTACCTCCATGCGTACCGTAAACATCGGCACCCTTAAGAACCAGCTCAGCGCGTACCTCCAATACGTCCGCAATGGCGAGGAGATCGTGGTGCGCGACCGGAATAAGCCTGTAGCGCGAATTTTGCCTTTCACCTTACCTCTGCCGCCGGAGGGCGACCGTGAGGCCGAAAAAGCTTATCTGATTGCAACCGGGCAGATGTCGGAGGCCAAAGAAAAGATGGACTGGGAGGCCTTCTGGGCTCTTCCCAGGCCCACGGTCTCCGATGAAGCTGCGAAAGAAGCCATTGAGTGGGCGAAGGGCGACTGATCTTGGACGAAGCCTTTTGGGATTCGAGCGCGCTGGTTCCGCTCTGTGTAAGGCAGAGAGCCACAACAGCGGCGCAGGCGTTAATCGTAACGTACGGCATGGCCGTTTGGTGGTCCGCGCCTGTGGAGATGCGCGGTGCTTTCGCTCGCCTGATCAGGATGCGCCAGTTGACGCTTACTGGACAGGTAGAGGCTCTGGTGACGTTGGACGATATGCGGCGCGTCTGGCGCGAAGTCTACCCAAGTGAGCCGTTGCGCGAGCAGGCCGAACGCTTCGTCGATCGCTTTCCGCTCAGGGCCTCCGACGCCCAGCAGCTTGCCGCGGCAATGACCTGGTGCCTGAACCGGCCCAGGGACCGCGTCCTCATCTCCGGCGGCAGTCAACTTCTCGATGCCGCCCGGCAACTCGGCTTTCAAGCGGTCGAGGTATAGGATCGGCCATCTTCGAAGCTTTCCTGCCGTTCCCGGAATCCCCGCGCCCGCTTCCCTCATCTGAAATAATGATGCTAGTGAATCGCGCGCAAAATCCTGTCTTCCTCCCAGCATCGGCCTCGGCCCTTTTGGCCATCCTAATTCTGGCTGTCTCGGGAGCCGCCGGCGCGCAGGCCCCCAACCCCACGTCCGCTGCTAATCCCTTCTTCGGCAGTGTTACCGCCCATCCAGCCAGCGATGAGCCCCTCAGGCTCTCTCTCGACGAGGCCATCGGCATGGGTCTCAAAAACAACCTTGGACTCAAAGAAGCCGAGGCTGAAGAGAAGTCGATCCATGGTCAGGAAAACCAGGCAGTCCAGCAGTTTCTGCCCACTATCACCCTCACCGCCGATACCGGCGTCTACCAGCACAACCTCGCCGCACTCGGCTTCGGTCCCGGCGTCATCGGCGAGTTCTCCAAGCTTTTCCCAGCCGGCGCCATGCCCACCGGGTTCAGGTTTTCCGAGATCACTCGCGACGACCTCACCGAAGGTCAGGTCCACTATCGGCAGATGCTCTTCTCCAGCCCCGTGATTGCTGGATTCAAAGCAGCGCGCGCGGCGACCAACGCGGCTCATTTTGGCAAAATGACTGCCCGCGGAGAAGTAGTGCAGCAGGTAGCCACGGCCTACCTTCACGCCATCGCCGCCGCCAGCGAGGTTGACAATGCCAAAGCGCTCGAGGCGGAGGATCAGGTTCTGCTCAATCACGCTCACGACGCGCACCTGGCCGGAACCGTAGCCAATCTCGATGAGCTGCGCGCGCGCGTTCAGCTTCAGGCCCAGCAGCAGACCCGCATCGCCCAGGAAAACGCTTTGGAGAAGGACCTGATCCTGCTCAAGCGCGAGATCGGCGTCGACTCCGGCCAGAAGATCGTGCTCGCTGACCCCGCACCCTACAGCGAACTCGCTCTGGAAACCCCTGAAGAAGTCCGCGCCGTAGCCTTCCAAAATCGCCAGGACTACCAGAACCTCCAGAATCAGGTGGAAGTTTACAAAGGCGTCCGCGCCGCCTATCGCGGACAGCGCCTGCCCAGCCTCAGCTTCAGCGGCTACTACGGGGTCAGCGAGGTCTCCGGCGTCGGCGCCCACGGAAACTTCATCGCTCAGGGCACGCTCAGCATTCCCATCTTCCGCGAGGCCAGCCTGCGCGGAGATAGCGACGCCGCCCAGGCCCAGTTGTCCGCCGTCAATGCCCAACTCGCGGACATGAGAATCCATATCGATCAGCAGGTGCGCTCTGCGTTGCTCGATGCCGGGGCCGCTTCGAAGCTTGTCGAAGTGGCGCGTTCCAACGTCGACCTGGCGACCCGCGCCCTCAGCGACGAAACCGATCGCGTCAACGCCGGCGTCGACGACAATCTGCCGCTGGTCGCCGCGCAAGCCACCCTGGCCGCCGCGCAGTCCAACCTGGTCGAAAGCCTGTACCGGTACAACGTCTCAAAACTTGCCCTGGCACGCGCCTCCGGCATCCTTGAAGCCCAGTACCGCGTCTACCTGGGCCGCTGAAACATTTTCAATTTTGTTGCAATTTTGGTGCCCCATCCATCGCGTTTTTTGCGATGGGTGGGATAGAGGCAAGCTCACAAAACAGGAATCCCGAACATCGCCTGAGCTTATTCGCAATTGCAAAGAGATGAATGAACTAATCCTCACGGCAACCGTGTTACTTTGAGCGTAACGTGAGATCAGAGGCGTTTAACGCAATGCCCAGAAAGCTGCACATCAAGTACTATGTCGAGCCCGACGCCGAAGCGCTGGCTCGCCGCGCGGCGCAGTATTTTGTCGAGATGGCTGGGGAAGCAGTGGCTGGCCGCGGACGCGCCCGCATTGCCATCAGCGGCGGCACCACCCCCAAGGCCGCCTTCCAGTTGCTCGCCGACCCCAACCAGCCCTGGCGGTCGCGCATGCCCTGGGAGAATCTCGACCTCTATTGGGTCGACGAGCGCGCCGTTCCTCCCCAAGCCGCCGAAAGCAACTATCGCATGACCCGCGAGGCCCTGCTCGATCATGTGCCCCTGCGGCCCGAGCAGATTCACCGCATCGAGGGCGAGTTGGAGCCGGAGTTGGCCGCCGCCCGCTACGAGACCGAGTTGCGCAACACCTTCCGCCTCGAGGGCGCAGAAACTCCGCGCTTTGACCTCGTCGCATTGGGCATGGGCGATGACGGCCATACCGCCTCGCTCTTCCCGCACACCGAAGCCATTCACGAGGTCGCACGCCTCGTCACCGCCAACCACGTCCCGCAAAAAGACACATGGCGCATCACCCTCACCTGGCCGGTCATCGACCACGCAAGCTCCGTCTTCTTCCTCATCGCGGGAGAAGATAAAGCCACAGTTCTAAAGGAAGTTTTAATGGGTCCGCACAACCCGGAAAGGCTGCCCAGCCAACTCATATGGCCCGTCAGCGGTATACTTACTCTTATATTGGATAAGGCTGCAGCTGCGCTTCTACCTGCTACAGATGGGGAGGGCTGTGGGTTCCTGGAGAGAGAAAGATGATTTTGGCAGGGGATGTAGGCGGCACCAAGGTTGACCTGGCGCTGTATGAATTTATCGATGGAAAACTCAAGGTTGTACGGGACAAGATCTATCCAGCCAAAGAATATTCAGGTTTGGAAGTCATCGTAAAAGAGTTTCTCGGCACAGACAAAGTAACCGCAGCGTGTTTTGGTGTTCCTGGCCCTGTGCGTGACGGTCGTCTGCGCCTCACCAATCTACCCTGGACGCTGGATAGCCGCGAATTGGCGAGCGGGCTTGGTCATCGGCCACGTCTTCCTCATCAACGACCTTGAAGCCAATGGCTACGGCATTGCCGAGCTCTCCGACGACCAGCTCTTCACGCTCAGCGAGGGCGACCCCAGCCAAACCGGCAACCGCGCCCTGATTGCCGCCGGAACCGGCCTCGGCGCAGTGCTTTCTTGTTTGGAACGGCCACAGCCACATTCCCTAATCCCTCCGAGGGCGGCCACGTCGACTACGGCCCGCGGAACGAAGATGAGATCGACCTGCTTCGCTTCCTCAAGCAGAAATACAACGGGCGCGTCAGCTATGAGCGCGTCATCAGCGGCATGGGCCTCACCAACATTTACGAGTTCCTCCGCGAAGTGCGCGGCGTGGACGAGCCGGCCTGGCTGGCCGAGCGCATCGCCGCCGTTCCCGATCCCAACGCAGTGATTACAGAGCTGGCCCTGGCAGCCAAAAGTGAAATCTGCGAGAAGGCGTTGGATATGTTCGTCTCCGCCTACGGAGCAGAAGCCGGCAATCTCGCCCTCAAGGTGTTGTCGGTCGGCGGCCTCTACATCGGCGGCGGCATCGCGCCCCGCATCGTCGAAAAGCTGAAAGACGGGACCTTCATGAAAGCCTTCACCGACAAGGGCCGTCTGAGCCAGTTGCTCATCAACATGCCGGTGCGCATCATTCTGGAACCCCGTGCCGCGCTGCTCGGCGCCGCCTCCTACGCCGAGGCAAAGGCCGCCGAGTTAGGCGACATCTCAGCGCGCGCCGCGTCAGTCATGGCCTGACTCGTGTTCCATCGCAAAAACAAGCTGGTGCCCCATCCATCGAGCGGTCGCCGCGGCGACCTCGATGGGTGGGATGCGAGCGCGATGAAACCGGGACTCCACAAACCCGCCGCTCAAGCCTGGATACGGGCCACCTCTCCAAACCAGTTCCTCTTCAACCAAAGCGAAACCTGCACCAGCATTATCAGAGCCGGTACTTCAACCAGCGGGCCAATCACAGCGGCGAACGCGGCCCCTGAGTTGAGACCAAACACGGCAACCGCGACTGCGATGGCCAGTTCAAAGTTATTGCTTGCCGCCGTGAACGACAGCGTTGCGGTCTGCGAGTAATCGGCGCCCACCCGGTGTCCCATCCAGAAGCTCACAAAGAACATCATCACAAAATAGATGAGCAGGGGCGCCGCAATCCGCAGCACGTCCAGCGGAAGCTGGACAATCAGGTTGCCCTTCAGGCTGAACATCACCACGATCGTAAAAAGCAGAGCGGTGAGCGTGAGCGGGCTGATGGCCGGCACAAACTTCGTCTGATACCACGTTCGGCTCTTCGCTCGCACCAGCACGAATCGCGTCAGCATGCCTGCCAGAAATGGAATCCCAAGGTAGATAAAGACGCTTTGGGCAATCTGGCTCATGCGAATGTCGACCACCACACTTTTCAATCCCACAAGCGGCGGAAGTACAGCCAGAAAGAACCACGCATAGGCGCTATAGAAAAGCACCTGGAAGACGCTGTTGAACGCCACCAGGCCCGCGGCATAATCGGTGTCTCCGCGCGCCAGTTCGTTCCACACAATCACCATCGCAATGCAGCGGGCCAGCCCAATGAGAATCAACCCGGTGCGATACTCCGGGTAGCCGCGCAGAAACATCACGGCAAGCGCAAACATCAGCACCGGTCCGATCACCCAGTTTTGCACTAGCGAAAGCGCCAGCACTTTTCGATTACGGAAAACTTCGCCCAGCCGCTCATACTGCACCTTGGCCAGTGGCGGATACATCATCAGGATCAGGCCAACTGCGATGGGAATATTTGTTGTGCCCGCCTGAAATCGCTGCAAGAATGCGGGGAATGACGGCACAAACCGCCCCAACGCGACGCCAACGGCCATGGCAAGAAAAATCCAGAGCGTCAAGAAGCGGTCGATAAACGAAAGCCTTGACGTTTGCCCTGGCACAGGTGCCGGGGAACAAAGCTGCGTGTCAGTCTGCATTCGATCTCTCCTTTTTGGGGGGCAACATGCGCAGTTACAGCGGCTCATTGCCTATTGCGCGCATCCGGCTCTCGATCGCCATCCGGTCGAGCGTCTCCAGCGGGAGGCTCATGAAGAGCTGCACGCGATTCCTTATCTGCCGCAGCGTCTGCGCGAAGGCCGCGCGCTTTACTTCGTCGCTGCCTTCAACCGCAGCCGGATCGGCAAATCCCCAATGCGCGGTGATCGGGTGCCCTGGCCATATTGGGCACACCTCGCCTGCCGCGTTATCGCAAACTGTCACCACGAAATCCATCTGTGGCGCATCGGGGAGCGCAAATTCATCCCAGCTCTTGCTGCGCAGATTCTCCGCCGGATACCCCAGCGCCCGCACCTGCTCAATGGCGAATGGATTTACCCGGCCGCTGGGATGGCTGCCCGCGCTGTAAGCCTTGAACCGCCCCGCGCCCATGGTGTTAAGCAGCGCTTCGCCCATAATGCTGCGCGCCGAGTTGCCGGTGCACAAAACGAGTATGTTGTACGGTCTCTGCATCATCTCCTCCAATCAAAACCTGCTCAGTTGCAGCATCCGGGCGCGCAGCACCCGCCCGGTTTTGTAGCGCGAATAAAAGCGCTCATGAACTTGCCGTCGACCAGCGGAGCGATCGCATCCACATCGATGCCCGCCTCAACCAGAAAGTGCCGCGCGTCCTCGATCGAGTACACGCGCGTCGGCTCAATCGAAATCCCGGTAAATCCCGCCTGCGCCAGTTTCGCCGCGTACTCCCGCTCCTCAAGCGCGCCCGCGATGCAGCCAACCCACAGCAGCATGCTCTTGCGCACCTGCTCGTCTACCTCGCCGCGCACCACCACGTCGGAGACGGCGAACCGGCCGCCCGGCTTGAGCACGCGAAACGCTTCGCGCAACACCCGGCTCTTGTCGGCTGAGAGATTGATCACGCAATTCGAGATCACAACGTCCACGGAATTGCCGGCCAATGGAATGTTCTCGATTTCACCCTTGAGAAACTCGACGTTTTCAACGCCCGCCTGGCGCTGGTTCTCACGCGCCAGCGCCAGCATGTCGTCGGTCATATCCAGCCCGTACGCCTTGCCCGCCGGCCCCACCCGCGCGGCCGAGAGCAGCACGTCGATACCGCCGCCGGAGCCGAGATCGAGCACCGTTTCTCCCGCCTTCAACTCGATAAGCGCCGTGGGATTGCCGCAACCCAGGGAAGCAAGCACCGCGTTTGCCGGCAGCCCGCTCTTCTCAGCCTCGTTGTATAGATTGGTTGTGATCGGGTCGCAACAGCGCAGTCCCGGATCGCAGCAAGCCAAGGATCCGCTCGCCTTGACCTGCCGTGCCGCCGCCCCATACTTTTCCCGCACAAGGGTCTTCGTGTCCATCTTTCGCGCCTCACATTCGCTTAAGCAAATATATAAAGAGATCTCATATCTGTCAATGCGTATATAATTGGGCGCATGGACAGCCGATCGCAATCCCCGGCCCTGGCCACACTCTTCGCGGCGCTGGCCGACACCACTCGCCTGCGCCTGCTCAACCTGATGGCAGGCCGCGAGGTCTGCGTCTGCTACTTTGTCGAGATCCTGCGCCAGGGCCAGCCAAAAATCTCACGCCATCTTGCCTACCTGCGCAAGGCCGGCATTGTCGCTGCCCGCCGCGAAGGCAAATGGATGCACTACAGCATCCGCCCGCCAGCCGACGCCGCCCAGACCGCGATTGTCACCCAGGTGCTCGCCTCGCTGCGCAATGATAAAAAGATGCAAGCCGATCTTGCCAGGTTCGACCGCGTCTGCTGCGTCCCGCAAAGGCTCGTTGTTCCGGAAGGCGCTCCGCGACCGGCTCTCGTCGCCCCGCGCCAGAGGCCGTAGAACTGGGCGGATACCTCACCCGGGCTCCACATCATGGCCGCACCGACGCCGAGCGCAACTGCATTTCGAAGATTCGCGCCAAGAGTTTGAGCTACCCCCAAGCCGCCGCACAACTGAATTTCTACCTCACCGAGTCGCGGCGCAGGCAGCTCAGTGGCGTAAAACTAAAAGAAGAAGCGAACCTCTTGAAGGAAGCCTGAGACTTGATCAAACGTTGGTTGCTGCGGATAGCGGTGGTGCTGTTGGGGGGCTTTGTGGCCCTCTACGGCTGCGATTGGGCCATCTTCAAGCTGCGCGGTTCGCCCCGGTCGACGGTCACCGTCAACAGCTACCTCTCTGTTCCGCTCAAAGGCAACAAGTATGAATTCGATTACACCGGCACAATGGACGTACCCTGCTCGGTGTCGCTGTTTCCGCAGGCGGGAATGAGTCCATGCTGGAATCTGCGCCGCCACACCGACCAGCAGACAAATCTATAAAACTCTCTGGATCGGCAATATGGCACGCGGAGCCCTTGAGCCTCCCTCGAATCAATCACATGAGCGGGTGACGTGTGTCACGTCGAGAATGTGCGTGAGCAGCCTAGCATCTTGCAATCTGTCGCACAGATGAGGACAAGATGTACAGCCGTACACAAAATGAAAACGGCACATACAACACACGCTGCCTGGACTGCTTCATGACAATCGCCTTCTCCGTCGAAACGGAAGGTGAACTCAACCGGGTGGAGTTGCACCACGTCTGCCCGGAAAAGGCGCTCAACGGCCTGCTGGCGCAGCAACAAGCTAGCACATCCAGGTCGCTGTCGAATTAGACCAGCCCCTGAGGCCAACTTCATTTGTCCGCGGGCGCATCCGCCGGAGACTGCGCCGGAGACTGTGCCGGCGGGGGGTGCGCGTTGCCATTTTCGATCTTCTTGTAGAGGTCTTCGTCGGCAGCCTTGTTCAGGGTGCTGGCCTTGTCGAATTCCGCCTTGGCTTCGTCCTTCTTGCCCAGCGTCCGGTAGAGTCTCCCCAACCGCCAATGGACGTTCACATCCTCCGGGATGAGTTTGGCAGCCAGGGTCAACTCCCGCAATGCATCCTCATTGCGGCCCGCCTCGGAATACACAATTCCCAAATCCAGATGGCCAAGCCCGATCGATGGGTCGAGCTTGATCACCTTCTCAAGTAGCGGGCCCGCATCCTGAATCTGGTTCAGTTGGATATATGTGTCGGCGAGGTACAGTCGTGCCTGGAGGTGATCGGGATCGTTGTCAAGCTCAGCCTGAAACTCGCTTCCCGCTTCCTTGTATTGCTTTTGCGTCCACAGCAGGTACCCCAGCCCGAAGTGTGCGTTCGGCTCCTTGGGATTGGCCTTGACCGCCGCGCGAAACATCTTGGTGGAACCTTCGTTGTCCTTCATGTTGTCCATCGCTTCGCCGGCCACCATGTCTGCCTCGGCCGATTCCGAATCGAGCGCCAGAATTTCGCGATAGACGTCCATCACGCATTGGTTTTGCTTTGTCCAGAGGCAACTGTGCGCCAGTGCCAGCCGCAAGGGAAGACTCTGCGGGTCCAGAGCCGCGGCCTCCTTCAGATAGGGAATTGCCTCGGTGTATTCCGCCAGGCCATAGTGGGCCAATCCCATCAGCGTTGTCAGTTGCTGATTGCCGGGCCGGCTCTTCAGCAACGGGTCGAACTCCTGAATTGACCCCTTGAGATCGCCTTCCTTGAAGAGAGCCAGACCCAGGTTCAACCGCAAACCCGGCACGTCGGGACCGATCGAAAGGGCCTTGCGGTAGAGCGGCACGGCTTCCTTGAAATGTTCCTGGCGCGCTTCAAGCAGGCCCAGGTGCGCATAAGGCTCCGGGCTCGATGGGTGCGCCTTCAGAACCGCGCGCCATGCGGCCTCAGCCTCGGCGTTCTTGCCCTGCTTTTCAAGAGCGAGCGCCTTCTCGCGCTGGGCATCGGTTGTCTGCGCCACCGGCCCCATGCCGCGAGCCGCCGCCGTCAGCGCAAGAACAATTCCCAGCAGAGCAACTCGTCTCACGTGCATCCCTCTCCCAAATCGCCGGCGTCGCCAGGCGCATGGTCAGACACCCCACCCTCAAGATGCCGGCAGAAGGTCAGCCGCCCCGACCCTACCTGATTCTCTCTCCCGGCCGCGGTTATGGGCAATTTCAAGAGCAACAAAAAGGTCATCTTGTTCAACTCACCAGATACGCCGAACCCCGAACCGATCGAGCAGCGGGTCGGGGCTTAGAACTGCGATGTCCAAAGCCAGCGCCTGAGCCGCAATCATGCGGTCGAACGGGTCCTTATGATCCGCAACCAACCGGCCGGCGCGCAGGGCTGACGCAGGGTCGATGGCCAGCGGGGTATACCCGGCGTCCTCCATCACGTCAAGGTAATCCCGCTCAAGCTTCTCCGCGCCGGGAAGCTTGCCCAGGCGCACCTTGGTTGCAATCTCCCACGCTGAAGCCGCAGACACGAGAATCACATTGTCCCCTTCGGCAATCGTCTCACTGGCTTCGCGGCTGAGGGACGAGGGAGACAATGTAGCCCAAATGAGGGTGCACGTGTCGAGCAGGACCTTCAATCGCCGTCTCCGTTCCCCAAGCCGAGTTCTTCATCTGGCAGCGGCTCAAAGAACTGCTCGGTAAGGACGAATCCCGGCGTTTCCAACGCTCCAAGACGCCTCTTTGCAACTGGCTGGATGGCCTCCAGTCGAGCCACGGGAGTCTTCGCGCGCCCGGACGTGATCACGACTGCTTCACCTTTCTGCGCTTGCTTCAACAGGTTTGAAAAATTGGTCTTCGCCTCGAATATCGTTGCGGTAATCACCTCGGCCTCCATCCTGCTAATATATCTTAGTCAGGTTCCGAAATAACTTCAAGTGCGCCAGCCTGCCCGGCAAACCGGATATGCTCAGGCTATGTCCGCTTCTCGTCCCCCTCACCCGCCCCACTCATCTTTGCCAGACGCCTCTGTCGTCGAGGCTCGCACCGCCCTGCTGAAACGGGCCGCGCGCGACGCGATGGACTACCTCGAAGGCGTGGACGCGCGACCGGTTGCGCCAACCCCTGAGGCGGTTGCTGCGCTAAGCGCGTTGCGTGGGCCGCTGCCTCCGGGCCCGACCAGCCCCGAGACTGTGCTGCATCTATTGCATGAATATGGGTCGCCGGCAACGGTGGCCAATGGCGGCGGCAGGTACTTTGGATTCGTGAACGGAGGCTGCCTTCCCGCAGCCCAGGCGGCAGCGTGGCTCTCGAGCGCGTGGGACCAGAACTCAGCGTTTTTCGTGCAATCGCCGACGGCGATTACGCTGGAGGAAATCGCGCTGGAATGGGTGCGAGAGCTGCTTGGGCTGCCGGAGGGCACTGGTGGCGCCGTCGTAACCGGGGCCACCATGGCCAGCTTTACGGCGCTGGCCGCGGCCAGGCACGCGCTTCTCGCCCGCGTTGATTGGGACGTGGAAGCGGACGGCTTGTTTGGCGCTCCGGAGATCACTGTCGTTGTCGGCGACGAGGTGCATCCGTCGCTTCTGAAGGCTCTGGGAATGCTGGGGCTGGGGCGGAAGCGCGTGGTGCGCGTGCCGGTGGATGGACAGGGCCGGATGCGGGCCGATGCACTGCCACATCTCGACGGCAATACGATCCTGTGTCTGCAAGCCGGGAATGTAAATACGGGGGCCTTCGATCCGGCGGCGGCAATATGTCCGGCAGCGCGCGCGGCTGGAGCATGGATTCATGTCGATGGCGCTTTCGGTTTGTGGGCGGCGGCTTCGCCGGAGTATCGAAAGTGGACGAAGGGTTTTGAGCTGGCCGACTCCTGGGCAACGGACGGTCACAAATGGCCCAATATTGGATACGATTGCGGGATTGCTCTGGTCCGCGACCCGCAAGAGCTGCGCGCGGCCATGTCTGTGAAGGCGTCGTATCTTGCGTTAGGAGAACGGCGCGAACCGTCCGACTACAATCCGGAACTCTCGCGGCGGGCGCGCGGGGTGGAGTTGTGGGCTGGACTGCGCTCGCTGGGCCGGTCGGGAATGGCGGAGATCGTGGAGCGCACATCGAGCCACGCGCGGCGCTTTGCCGCAGGACTGAAAGCAGCTGGCTATCAGATCCTCAACGAAGTTGTTATCAACCAGGTTCTGGTTTCCTTCGGTTCGCCGGACCGGACGCTCGCCACCATTGCCCGCCTCCAGGCCGACGGAACCTGCTGGTGCGGATCGACCGTGTGGCAAGGCCATACCGCAATGCGCATCAGCATATCGTCCTGGGCGACTACCAAGGAGGACGTCGACCGAAGCCTGGCCGCCATCCTCAAGGCGGCGCACGAATAGGGTTGAAGTCAATCCCGGTTGCTTCTTAGTCTCCCACCGGCTTCGCCGACCCACGGGGAATGAAACTGTGCCCCATCCATCGGACGTGTCGCCGCGGCGACTTTTTGTCCGATGGACGGGAGCCCGCAGAACTCCATGACGACGTATTGTTTTGTTGAACTTACGAACTTGTTTCTTATCAGCCTGGCGAACCGCCCCTGTGTTCTCTGCGCGTTGCCTTCACCGCACCGGTTCGGTTGCCGTCTGTCCATTCCCCCGCACCGGCTCCATTCTTTTGCCATTTTCCTGTAATGCGTTGAAGAACTACCCATAAAGCGTTATTGCCTGCTTTCGCCAATCCGGAGTATCCCTCATACGGGACGAGTTTATGGGCCGTTAAACCGGCGGCCGGTTGTTGCCGATTAATCAAATGATGCGCACACTCAAGCAGCGCGTACTTGTAACCCTGGCTGCCACACTCCTCGCGGGCATGTGTGGCAAGCTGCTCGGGTACCTGGTCGGCTGCGCCCTTGCGATTCACATTGCACAGGGCAGTCTCGAATCGTACGCCACGCGGGCTCTCGAAGATGCAAAAATGGCCTCCGCGGAGTCGCGCGCGTTGCTGGCTACCATGAACGCTTCCCAGTACGCCTTTTGTTCGGATGCTGAGATCGCCTGGTATCGCACGCTGATCTACCGGTCGGAATATCTGAAAGAGGCCGGGCGCATGCACGATGGGAAAGTGTACTGTTCGTCAACACTTGGCCGCCTGGATCAGCCCATTCAGGCGCCCGCGCCGGACTTTTCACAGCAGGATGGCACGAAAGTTTACAAGAAATTCACCCCATTTCAAATGGGCGATCTGAATGTCGTCAGCCTTCAGTTGCGCGACTCATATGTCGTATTCAGTCCCTTCCCGCAGTTGCACCGCGAGTTTCCTCCCATCCACTACACTTCCACGGGGAGAAACGATCCCAGCCATCAGCCCATCATGCTGGTGGGCGTTTTGCAGGAGCCAAGCTGGCAAGTTCTCACCACCGACGGCGACGCACGCGTTGCGGACACCCTATATGCCACACGCTGCTCCAGCCAGTACTTCAACTGTGTCACGGACTACATTTCCATAGCGGATGCGCTGCGGACCGGTCACCGCGAACTCACCGCGTGCGTGATTTTGGGCGGAGTCGGTGGAGCACTGTTCGGCTTCTTCCTTTCGCTCGTTTACCGCCGAAGCCGTAGCATGGAGCAGCAGCTCCGCCGCGCCATCGCCGGCGACAAGCTCCGCCTCGAGTATCAGCCCATTGTGAACCTCGAAGACCGGCGAATCGTTGGAGCCGAGGCCCTGTCGCGCTGGACCGACGAAGATGGCTTCCCGGTTGGTCCCGATGTTTTCATCAAGCTCGCCGAGCAGCGGGGCTTCGTCGGCGCTATCACCGAACTGGTCGTACGGAATGCTTTGCGCGAATTGGGTGAGACGTTGCGCAACTATCCCGATTTCCAGTTGAACATCAACGTCGCTGCCGCCGATCTGGCCGATCCCAGGTTCCTGCCCATGCTCGATCGGACTTTGGAGCAAGCGGGCGTCTCACCGCGCAGACTGGCAATTGAAATCACTGAAAGCAGCACCGTCCAATACCAGGCTGCCATGGAGACAATCCGCCTTCTGCGTCAAAGGGGTTACAGTGTCCACATCGATGACTTCGGCACCGGTTACTCAAGTCTCTCCTATCTGCACGACCTTTCTATTGACGCCATCAAAATCGACAGGTCATTTACCAGGGCCATCGGTACTGGGTCGGTGATTGGATCCATTCTGCCGCAGATACTCTCGATGGCCGATGCCCTGCATCTGGGCGTGATTGTGGAAGGAATTGAGACCGAAGAGCAGGCCGCCTACTTTACCAATGCAGAGGGACGAATCCGTGCCCTCCGTGCGCAGGGATGGCTGTACGGACACCCCGTTCCGGCAGACGAATTTATTGGCATTCTGATCGAAGATGGGATGAGAGAGCTCATTCCCCTCGGCGCGGCCTGAAAAACAAACTGTGAGACGGATTGACATTCTGTAGGCTTGCATCCGGCGCTCCGTGCGCTCAAACTTGATTCGCGCCCAGATTCTCACGCAAAGAAAGAGATTTCGTCGCCAACGCTTTTCGGGTCGTAGAGAAAGCTGTCGGGGAGCACATGGACGAAACGGAACTCGAAGACCCCGATGCTGCGAAGAATAAAGCGGCAGTTGTTTTGGGCAAACTCGTTGAAACTAAAAGCTGAAGAGCCAGCGCTGCCAAGCTGCCTCCAAGAAGACACAGAGATAATGCAAAAGGGTCGCAAATGCAAGATCTAGCAACTCAATATTAATCAATATCTTATGGTTGTAAGATAATTTATTGTCATCAGTTGACTTTTGATTATCCACAGAATACAATTAATCATTCTTGGAGTTCAGGAGTGAGCAGTGGCGCCAAACGACAAGGAAGTGAAACACGAGTGCCAATACATTGGTTCCCATGCGGAGGAGGCTCGAAAGGGCAAAGAACTTAATCCGGCTTCTCCGTCCCCAGCTTTTGCTCGAACGGTTGCCCTTGAGGTTTTAGGCGGCCAAAGGGGACGTTTTCATTCCACGGTGCATGTCCGTGAGCAAATGGCCGAACGCGATTTCGACGTTTTTGATATTGAATACGTGATCCGGAATGGCCGATGTATCGAGGGTGGAGAATTCAGCGAGGAGGCACGGAACCATAAGTACACTTTTCGTGGCAGCATCGATGGAACTGATTTCGATGCGGTCTTCGCGCTGTCGGTTGACCACGATTTCATCGAATCACCGCTCGTAGTGCTAATTACTGGGTGCTTCAAGACGGCATCCGGAAAGCGGAGCAAGACCTACTAGTAAGTTTCAACTGGCGCAGGAGGGACGGCAGGACATGGATACATCAGTGAACGAAGTGATCGCGAGAATTCGATGCTACGAATGCGGACATCAAATGGAAGGGCGAAAGGGAGAACATAAGTACACGGAATGTGGGCTGGCATCTGTGACCCTGAAGGATATTCTGGTCTTCCGCTGCACAAATTGCAGCGCGATAGTACCAGAGATCCCCGCAGCTGGCGCTTTGCATCGGGTGATCGCTCTTCGATTGATCATGAAGAGGAGTTTGCTTGCAGGAAGCGAAGTGCGTTTTCTGCGCAAATTCTGTGGATATTCAATCAACGATTTCGCAGAGATCGTGGGCTCCAGCAAGAGCGTCGTATCGCGTTGGGAGAAGGCCGGATGCGGGAAAGGAACTGACAGAATCGTGCGTCTGCTGACAATGGCAAAGCTGACGCTTGAAATTGCGGGCGAACCTAAACCTATCCTGAGAAACGTGACTGTTCAACAACTCAATTGCATGATTGACGACACATTCAAGCTGATTGAGGGCAAGGCAAAGGCAAGTGAGCGATATGTGATTCTTCCAGAGGAGATCGCTCGCTACACCAGAACGACCGAGCAAGCGGAACCTGTCGAATTAGCAGTCCAGTAAAGCGACGAGGATCTCCAAAATGCCCTACCCGCAAAGGTGGGGCATTTCCCTGTCCGACAATCCTTAGGCGCTCGCCCCAGGGATGGAGGCAGGATTGACTGATAAAGGGTTGAGCCTAGAAGACATTGATAGCTCTCTTGCCAAAGGAACAACCGGAGAGGCGCGGGCGCTTCGGGAAACAAGCTTCAAGCCGACCCGCAACCGAGGAAGAGACAAACTTGACAGGCGCGAGCCGGGGCATGAGGCTGGTTTCATGAGTAGATTGTCTCGCTCCACCCGCGTTGCCGTCGTTTCGTTCGCGTTCCTGGTGTTGATTGCGCCCCTCGCTCATTCCCTCGAAAAGCAATCCTCGTCGGTTTACCGCGCCCGCCGCGCAGCGCTGGCCGCCAAGCTTCACGGGGGCGTTGCCGTGCTGTTTGCCGCCGAAGAGCCGGTGCTTGACTTCATGCCCTATCGCCAGGACGAGGACTTCTATTACCTGACTGGCTGGAATGAGCCCGGTGCAGCGCTGCTGATTGTGGGGGATGCGCCGCAAACTCAGACTCCGCGAACGTACAAAGAGATTCTGTTCTTGCCGACGCGCGACCTGCGCATGGAGAAGTACACCGGCGCGAAGCTGGACGCGGCCTCACCAAGTGTAGTCGAAGCAACCGGGGTGGACGCGGTGCAGCCCATGACGGAGCTGCCGGCGGTGCTGAACCGCCTGATCGACAGCGACCGGCGGCTCATCCACGGCATGTGGGCTCAGCCGGACTCTGCCCCGGCCAAGGCGCTGGTGGGCTTTACCGCCGCAACGCTTGGCCAGGGCGCAAATGCCGCCACCCGCGACGTGACCAGCCTCACGGCGCAGTTGCGGGTTGTGAAGGACGATGGAGAGATTGCGTTGCTGCGCAAGGCTGCGGACGCTTCCATCGATGCCCAACGCGTGATGATGAAGGCGGCAAAGGCAGGCGCAACTGAGCGTGCAATCGCCGGCAAGATGACGGCTGCTTGGTTGGCGGACGGCTGCGAGCGGCCTTCTTATTCACCGATCGTCGGCTCGGGGATCAACTCCACGATCCTGCACTACTCCGAGAATTCGCGGACGCTCGAAGACGGCGACCTGCTGCTGGTCGATGCGGCCTGCGAGTACTCGATGTACGCCTCCGACATTACAAGGACCGTTCCCGTGAACGGCCACTTCACGCCCCGCCAGCGCGAGATCTACAACATCGTGCTCGGCGCGCAGCAGGCTGCGATCGACGCCTTTGTAGCGGGCAAATCGAAGATCAACGACCGCGACCGCCGCGACCCCGATTCCCTTGACAATGCAGCCTACAACTACATAAACACCCATGGTAAAGATATGCACGGGCAGCCGCTTGGCCAGTATTGGCTGCACGGCCTCGGGCACATGGTCGGCATCGATGTTCACGATCCGTCGGACTACCCCGCCCAGCTCAAGCCGGGAATGGTCTTCACCATCGAGCCCGGCGTTTACATTCCAGAGGAGAAGCTCGGCGTGCGCATCGAGTGCGTGTTTCTGGTGGGCGTGGATGGCAAGCTGATCGATCTGGTCGCTGCGCTGCCTCACACAGCTGAGGATGTTGAAGCGGCCATGCAGGCCAAGTGAGAGGCTGGTCGGGGCTGGTATGTCGGGGCTTCACCCCGACATCACGCCCGTGCAAAACCCACTGGGCTTTAGCCCCTGAGGCATGCTATTGATTCGTGCTTTCTGTTCAACAGGTGAATGATGGACCCGCGCGACGAAGTGGAACCCGATCAGTTGGAGATGCTGGCCAGCGCCTTTCGCGACCAGCTACTCGCCTGCCTGGAAGAGTGCGCGCAGGGTCGCAAGGGCCTGTTCTACGCCTACGAGCACATGGGCGGCGAGGCGGACGATCAAGCCTGGCCCGAGGCTGCGCGCTTGCGCGAGTTAGCTGTTGCATTGCAGCCGGTCTTTGCCCAACAGGAAAAGCAGAATGAGCTCTGCGACGAGTTCCTCGACCTGTGTACGATTCACGGTGAAAGCAATCCCGGCGAACGCAAGCTGGCGCGCGCGTTCCTCGACAGGATCGCAAAGGGCGAAGTCGGAACCAAACCGCCGGAGGAGAAGAAGCCGTGGTGATCCTGCACGCATTTCTGGCCCTGCTCGCCGGCTACGCAACCGTGGCCCTGCTGGTCATTGTCATCACTGCGCTGCTCACTCGCCTGACCCCGGGATGGGTTGGTGCGGAGGGCAGGCCGAAGCCCGCATACGCATTCGTCAACCTGAGCTACTCCTTTCTGGCAGCCGCGGCAGGCGGCTACGTGACCGCCTTGATAGCCGCCGGAAATCCGCTGGTCAACGATCTGGTCCTTGCGTTGGTGGTGCTCGCCATGTCCGCGCTTAGCGCCATGCAATCGCGCGGCAAGCAGCCCATCTGGTACGCATTGACCCTGGTAGCCATCATGCCGCTGGGGGTTCTGGCCGGCGGCCTGGTGCGCCTGCGCGTCTTAGGAATTCTGTAGGGCGACAAACAAGCGAGTCGCGCGGCAGCTCCTGCCAGGCCATGCCTTTCAAGACAAAAGATGCTTGGCAGCGGCCAGAAGCCCGCTATAGAATCGCTCAGCCGGTTCCGGCAAAACTTCAGGGAAAGAGGATATGAACGAATGAAACTGCGTGAAGCTCTCCCCTTGCTCACCGGTGCTGCCATGCTGGCGCTGGCAGCGGCCGCGAATGCCGCGCCTCTCGCAGGCTTTGCGGCCAACGACAATCCCGATGTCGTCGAGGTCAGGCAATACGCATTGACGCTGGATAAGGCTCAGCGGACAGCCACAGCCATGCAAGCCATCAACCAACTGGTCGCGGCAAACCCAAGCCTGAATGCGGCGCTCGATGCCGGTTCCTCCACGACCGGCAAGAAGCCGATCACGCAGCAGGCTCAGGACATCGATTCGAACTATCCTCAGTTGGCCTCGATCATCCACTCAAACGGGCTGGCCACCAGAGAATTCATTGTGGTCACCGGCGCGATCATCAATGATTTGGGTTTTGTGGGGATGAAGAAACAGGGCTTCATCAAGGCATACCCAGCGGGCGCGATCACCCCCGCGAATGCAGCGCTGATCGAACAGAATTGGGACGCCTTCCAGGCAGTCGGCGCCAAAATGACGCCGCCAAGCACGCGGTAGCGGAGGCAGGGAAGCCGGCCAGCGATATGGTGGGACGGTCAGCATAATTCCCACTTTTCTAGAATGTGCCGCCATGATATGATTGTGTCACTAATGAAAAGGAGTGGGACAGATGGAGGTTCTAGAGCTTCAAGAGCAAAAGGTGGGCCGAAAGTGGCCAAGGTTTCTTGACAAACTCTGGGTCAGGACTCGAATGGGGGAAAAGGGCCGGGTCGTGATTCCCGCAGCGCTGCGGGATGCGATGGGGACGGCGGATGGGGATGTTTTGGATATGCGCGTTGTGGATGGCGAACTGCGCATCGCTACGATGCGGGAACGGCTGAGACAGGCGCAGGAGCGAGTAAGGAAATATGTGCCAGCCGGGGTCAGCCTTGCCGACGAGTTAAGCGCGGAGCGGCGTGAGGCGGCCAAGCATGAATGAGGTTGTGTTCGACGCTTCCGCGATGCTTGCGTTACTGCTCCATGAGCGCGGGGAAGAGAAGCTAACGGGGAAACTTATGGACCGGTCTGTCGTCAGCACGGTGAACCTTGCCGAGGTGCAATCGAAGCTGGTGAAGAAGGGCGGTGACCCCAGAGAGTCCTGGGAGGACGCTCTCTCGGCCGTCGATTCCGTGGAGCCTTTCACGCCCGAACACGCGAAGATCGCCGGCGATCTAATTACAACGACGGAGAAATACGGCCTGTCGTTGGGGGACCGATCCTGCCTTGCGCTGGCCATCGCGCTCAAGGCCCCGGTCTACACAACCGAACTGCTTTGGAGAAACCTCAACGTTGGCATTCCGATTCATGTGATTCGGTGAATCCGGTATGCACTGGTGCGCGCAGAAGCAATGAAGGCCGGAGCATCGCTCCGGCCTTCGGTGTTCGTTGCGGGTCTTGCGATCAGCCCTGTATGTCGAACTGCTCGGGATGCAGGGTGGCGTCGCTCTTGACCAGAATGTTCTTGCCGACCAGCTCCTCGAATTCGGTGAGCCAACTGGCGTTGTTCGATTTGAGCGCCTTGACCGTCTCCGGATTCACGCGGAGCAGCACATCCGTGCCTTCGAAGTGCTTCTTCATCTTGCGCAGCTCGATGTAGATCTCGTTGCAGACCGTGATCGGGCTCTTGACCATGCCGGTGGCCTGGCAGGTTGGGCAAGGGACTGAAAGCGTCCGTTCCAGAGACTGCTTGACGCGCTTGCGGGTGATGGCGACCAGGCCAAAATCGTTGAACTGGAGAACCTTCGTCGGCGCGCGATCGGCCTTGAGAGCTTCTTCAAGCGCCGCCAGCACCTTGAAGCGATTCTTGCGTTCATCCATGTCGATGAAGTCGATCACGATGATCCCGCCCAGGTCGCGCAGCCGAATCTGGCGGACAATTTCGGGCACCGCGTCGAGATTGGTCTTGACGATGGTGTCCTCAAGCCGCGCCGACTTGCCCACGTATTTGCCCGTGTTGATGTCGATGGCCACCAGGGCCTCAGTCTGGTTGATCACGATCGATCCGCCGCTCTTGAGCCATACCTTTGACCGGAGGGCCTTGGAGATTTCGTCCTGAATGCCGAAGTGCTCGAAGAGCGGAGTCTCCTTGGTGTAGAGCTTGACGCGCCGGACCAGCGTCGGCGAAAAGCGATTGAGGAAGCGCACGATGCGCTCGTAGTCGTCCTGGGAGTCAACCCAGATCGAAGAGAAGTTGGAGCTGACCTGGTCTCTCAAGATGCGCTCAATCAGCGAGAGATCGTGATAGATGAGCGCCGGCGACTTGGAAGTGTCGGAACGCGTCTTGATCTCGTCCCAGAGATGAATGAGGAAGCGAAGATCGGAGCGAAGTTCCTCTTCCGATGCTCCCTCGGCCGCGGTGCGAACGATGAATCCGCCCGAGGCATCGCCGCGCTCGTGGGTAAGAATCCGCTTCAGGCGCTGGCGTTCCTCGTCGGAAGCGATCTTGCGGCTCACCCCAACGTGGCTGACGGTGGGCATGAAGACCAGGAAGCGTCCAGGCAGCGCGATGTGGCTGGTAATGCGGGCGCCCTTCTTGGCGATGGGCTCCTTTGCAATCTGGACCAGAATCTCCTGCCCCGGCTTCAACAAATCGCTGATGATGGGCAAATCGGAGGTCTGCATGGACCGCCGTGAAGGGCCTCGGCCGCCACGGTTGCCCTGACCTTGGCGTGCGGGCGCGCCACGGCCACGGCGACTGTCGCGGTCGCGAGGCTGCCGGGCCGCACTCTTACCTTCGCCGGCAGCGGGTTGCTCCGTCGCGCCGGCCTCGTCTTCGTCTTCTTCGTCGTCGAATCCGTCTTCTTCCTCGCCGCTCTTGCCGTCGAAGTTCAACTGGATTTTGTGGTCGAGATGGGCCTCCTGCAACATTTCGCCCAGGGCGCCGGAGCGAATCTGGTTGGGCAGCGTCTCCTCTTCGTAGTCTTCAAGGTCGTGCTCGTCCGCCTTGTGGTGATGGTGGTGCGGCGCGTCGAACTCCTCCTCTTCAATCACCTCTTCCTCGATGACACCGCTGCCCGGCGCATAGGCCGAGACGGAGGCCACGGAAGCGGCCTTTGCCGGTGCCTGAGCAGGGGCTGCGGCGGGTTCTTCCTTCTTCTTCTTGCTGCCAAGGCCAAACAGCCGGAAGCCGGTTGGCGGCAATGGGTCAACGTGATGAGAAGCGGACGCATCGAATTCAGTCTCTTCTGACTCGTCCGCTTCGTCCGCGGAATGGGCCGGCGGAGGCTCGCTCGAACCAAGATCGGGTGCGGACTCATCCTGCCTGATGACCGGATCGGCGACTGGCTCATCGGCCGATGGCTCGTCGATCACCGGCTCGACCTCATACTCTTGCGCGTCGGCCGGCTTGGCGGGAGCTGCTTCTCCCCCCATTGCCTTCGCCGCGGCCGGCTCGTGCGCGAATTCGGTCGTCTCCTCGAAGAAGTCGTCTTCGGCTGGCTCCGATTCAAGCAGTTCCTGCTGAGCAGTGTAGTCTGCTGTGGCCGGTGAAACAAAGGCTTCTGTCGTTGCTTCCGCGGCTTGCTCGGCAACGGTCTCTGGACTGGCTTCACCTCGCTCGAAGACGAGTTCCTCTTCCTCGATTTCGTCGGGCGCGGCGCCGTTTTCCTCCA
The DNA here is from genome assembly GCA_963757965.1 of uncultured Acidobacteriaceae bacterium. Classification (GTDB taxonomy): domain Bacteria; phylum Acidobacteriota; class Terriglobia; order Terriglobales; family Acidobacteriaceae; genus Telmatobacter. Next base: position 266,383 of record CAVWTV010000021.1, on the reverse strand, counting down.
ATGCTTCCTCAGTGACGGCTTCGGGCCCGCGATGCCGATGCTTCGAGAGCGATTCGCCCGGCAACAGGCCGCTGCCATCCCACGCCAGTGGAGCTTCAATCATCGTCGACGGCTTGAAGGTTGCGGCAGGCCGCACCGGTGCGGCAGAACTGGCCGCGGGTTCGGGAGCGTCACTAGCTGAAGTCCCGCCGTACTTTGAAAGCGACTCACCCGGCAGCACAAACGGAACCGGCGCGACGGAGGCCGGGGCGTGCGGCGCGCGGGGCGATTGCGCGGGCACTTGAGCCGCAGCTGCATGAATGGCCGGCGCTACCTCAGATTCAACCTGGGTTTGTGCGAAATTCTCTGCCGGTTCCTCTGTCTCCGCCTTGCTTTCCGGCGATCCCGAAGATCCCTGCTCGCGATCCCCGGGGCGGCCGCTGCGACGGCGGCGGCGTCCACGCCAGCGCTTTGCTCCGCCTTCGCTGGAGTCTGCCTCGGTGGCGTTTGATTCTTCAGAAACAGACCCCGATTCGGGACCTGCTGGAGAAGCCTCGACAGCCTCGGGCACAGCCTCGATCGAGATACTCTGGCCGCGTGGATGCCGGTCCTGACGCTGCTCCTGCTTCTGCTCGGACTTCTGGCCGCCTCGACCGCCATTCCGGCCAGCCGGGACCGCTTGCTCTGGCGCCGCTGTGTGCCGAACCTCGCGCGGAGCCTGGTTGCCGCCGCTCGCAGCGGCCTTTTCCAGTTCCTCGGCTTCTTCCTGGTCTTCCAGTTCGAGGAAGTCGGTTACATAGAGAAAGGCGTCCCGCTCCAGGCCCACATCCACAAATGCGGATTGCATGCCGGGTAGCACCCGTGTGACGCGGCCGTTGTAAATCGAGCCGGCCAGGGTGTATTCGTTTTCGCGTTCGTAGTAGATCTCCGCGAGTTGATCGTCTTCAAGAATCGCAAGCCGCGTTTCATGCGGCGTGCTTGAAATGCAAATCTCTTTTGCCATCGTACCTTTCCGTCCAGCCGCTATTCAGCGCTGGGAACTGCGGCAAGGTCGGATGGAAATCCGCGAATCCGGAAGGGGAGGGAATGAACGGAAGCGATGACCTGCGAGTCGTTAGTGTGCCGCTTGCCGCGCCAAAGCCAGCCCCAAGGGGCGGCGAACCGCGGCGGATATCTTGCTTGACAAACCATGCGGGAGTAACGAAATTTAGGCAACTGTGATCCGATTGCAGAGAGTTTGTTGCCACCCCATATGGGGCCGATCCAACCGTGGCCAATGCACGACGGTACAGCACGATCGAAGCAAGCGTTGCCTGCCCCGAGTCCATCGCGCTTCTCGTGCAACTTCTCCGCTGCCAGCGGTTCCGGGGTCCGCAGCGATTGGTCGTCGTCGCTGGGGAGGAGTGGCTTTCCCGTCTCTGCGTGCTCATGAACCCTTGTCCTGCCGGGCTCGAGATCCATCCGGACCTGGCCGGCTATTCACTCAATCTTTGGTCTCTTGCGCTCCGGACACTTCCGGTGAAACACAAGAGGTAAACTCTTGAAACCCGTTTCGAGTCATGTTCGGGCCATTTGGCCGCGAAACCTGTCAGTTGACGAACCGGCGCATGCGGACATTCATTACCGCGCCCAGCGCCAGGAACGTAAACAACACCGAAGACCCCCCGTAACTCATTAACGGTAAAGGAATTCCGGTGACTGGCATGAAACCAATGACCATGCCGACGTTGACCGCGATCTGGAATGTCAACACAGCCACTACCCCCATGATAATCAGGGATCCGGACAGGTCAGCGGCTGTTTGTGCGTTCTGAATCAAACGCATCAATACGAAGAAGTATAGCAGCAGCACAAAAAACGCGCCCACGAAGCCGTGTTCCTCCCCGAATGCGGCAAAGATGAAGTCGGCATGCGGGATGGGCAGGAAGTCGCCCTGGGTCTGGGTTCCCTTGGCAGCGCCCTTGCCCCAGACGCCGCCGGAACCGACCGCAATCTTCGATTGCAGCAGTTGGTAGCCGGTTCCTCGGGGGTCGTTATCGGGGTTGATGAAGCTGGTCAGACGGGCCTTCTGATAGTTCTTGAGCAGCTTGCCGCTGGTCCAGACGCCGGCCACCAATGCCAGCCCGCATGTGCCCAGAATCAGCGCCTGGCGAAAGTTGATCCCCCCCAGGAACAGGCCGGCAACCAGGATGGGCATGTAAGTCAGTGTGGTGCCGAGGTCGGGCTGCTTGATCACCAGCAACATGGGAACGCCCACCAGGGCAAACGCCTTCAAAATTTCTTTCCAGGTGAGGCTGCGCCCGCCAAGGTTGGCAAAATAGCGGGCCACGGCCAGAATCAGCACCAGCTTGACCCACTCGGAGGGCTGGAAGTGCATCGGTCCGAGCTTGATCCAGCGGCGCGCGCCCAGAACCTTCTGTCCCACCGCCAGTACCGCAATCAGCGCCACCAGGCACACGCCGTACGCCCAGGGAACGTAATCGATCAGCTTGTGATAGTCGATCTTTGCGAAGACGAACATCGCCGCCAGCCCGCCGGCGATCCAGTAGATCTGCTTGGTATGGAAGCCGGCATATTTGGTGTGCAGCGTCGCCGAGTAGATCTCAAAGACCGAAATCGTGCACAGCAACAGCACCATGCCGAGCAGCGTCCAGTCGAAATCGCGAAAGCTCAGGAAGCGGCGCACCGGCATTATTGCCCCTTCCCTGAAGAGGTCTTCGGCCGACTGGCCTGCGCAACGATCTGCCCATGATCGACCAGGAAGTTACCGGTCTTCACGCCATCCTTCGCTGTAGATTCGCCGGAAGCAGCGTCTGGCACCGTCCAGACCGCCCCCATCTCCACCGGAGCCGCAGTCTTCAGAGGCACAAGGTTGTGCGCTAGGCGCCGCTGCTTCTCCACATAGGCCGACACCACCGCGGCCCCGATCCGAGCGGGGTAGTAGCTCTTGTTGCCGTTCTGCCACAGCACGGCGACCACCAGCTCCGGATTGCGGCGCGGCGTGACACCGACAAACCACACGTTGGGATTGGTAACCCTCCCCTTGGTTGTCTTGTCCAGGGCCTCGTGGCTCATCACCTGGGCGGTTCCCGTCTTGCCCCCGAAGTCGATGCCCTCAAGATGGGCCGAGCTGGCGGTGTGGAAATAGCCCGGCTGGGTCACGTCGTACATGCCGTCCGTGATGATGGTCCAATTATCCGGATCGATAGGGAAGTATGCGTCGCCCGATCCCGGGAAACTCTCCTGCAATGCCTTGCGGAAGTCTGTTGGAAGCTGATCGGGAAACACGACGTGGGGCCGTACCATGTGCCCGCCCGATGCGATGCCGCCGATGATCCGTGCCAGTTGCAGCGGAGTAGCCTCAACCGCACCCTGGCCAATGGCAACATCGAGGGTCTCGTCGGGATACCACCGGGCGTGGTAGTTCTTCATCTTCCACTGCGCGGAGGGCATCAGGCCCGCCTGTTCGCCGGGCAAATCGATGCCGGTCTTCTGCCCGTAACCGAACTCCGTGGCATACTTCGCGATTCTGTCGATGCCCAGCTTGTCGCCCAGCATGTAATAAAACGTGTCGCAGGAGTAGGGAATGGCGGTGTGGATGTCCACGCCGCCATGGTGCTCGTCGCAGTGGTGGTAGAAGCCGTAAGGTCCCCACCCCCCCGAGCAGTTGATCTTCATGTTCTGCGCCACGCCTTCCTGAAGGCCGGCAACCGACATAAGAATTTTGAAAGTTGACCCTGGAGCCAGTTGGGCCTGAATGCTCTTGTTCATCAGCGGGTGGTCGGGGTCGGTGATCAGTTGGTTCCAGTCGGCCCGATTGATGCGCACCGCGAACTCGTTGGGATCGAAGCTGGGCCGGGAAACCATGGCCAGAATCTCGCCATTGCGTGGGTCCATGGCGACGATCGCGCCGGTGCGATCCCCAAGCGCGAGTTCAGCTGCCCGCTGCAAATCGTTGTCGATGGTCAGCCGCAGATCCTGGCCGGGGGTGGCGTGCTGGATGCCCAGGTAGCCCACTTCGCGGCCGTGGCTGTCCACGATCACATCCCGCGACCCGTCCTGCCCACGCAGCAACTCGTCGTAGGTCTCTTCCACGCCTGCTTTGCCCACCACGTCGCCGGGGTTGTTATAGGCAAAGCGCGGGTTGTTCAGATCGTCCTCGCTCACCTCGCCGACGTACCCAATCAGGTGCGCGGCAAATCCGTCGTTTGGATAGAGCCGCCGCTCCTCGTCGATCGTTTCCAGCTCCGGCAGCTCATTGCGATGCGCCTCGATGAAGGCTTCTTCATCTGGAGTGACGTCCTGCTTGATGGGAATCGGCTGATAACCCGGAGACGCGCGATAACGGCGAAGAGTGGCGCGCAATTGCTCCACATCCAGGTGCAGCCCCTGCGCGATTAGAGGCAGATCGTTGTCGACGTTGCGGTTCTGCTCGCGAACCAGAAAGCAGGAGACCGATGGGTAGTTGTCCACCACCAGCCGGTTCTCTCGATCGAAAAGCTTGCCGCGCGGCGCCAGCACCGGCTCTTTGCGGATGCGGTTCTGCTCGGCCAGCAGCCGGTAGTTCTCCGCGCCCAGGATCTGCAGCCGCCAAAGCCCCCCCGTCAGCGCCAGCATCATCAAAAGGATGCCGTACTGCACCACCGCCAGCTTGATGGGTGAGAGCTTTTCGCCGCGATTGCCGCTCATCGAATACATGCTTCTGCGCCTTAGAATAACGCGATTCTTACTGTTCCCTACTCCCCATTCACTATTCCCTGTCTCATCAGTCCTTTAACTGCAGACGATCCAACAGGGGAAACAGCACCATGGCGATCAGTGAGTTGCCAACCGCCTTGAACAACTCCGTGTACCAGTTCCACTCCAGGTCGAGCCCCAGCAGGACTCGGTCGACAAAAACGTAAACCCCGCTTGCAACCAGGGAAAGCAGCAAAACCAGCAGCAGACGGATGGTGAAGTTCTCCACGTCGATTCGAATGCCGACCGACGCAGCCAGAAAGCCGGCCACTGTTTTTGCCACACCGTTGATACCAACGGCGTGGTGGGTGAGCGCATCTTCGAAGAGGCCCATGCCCGCGCCCATCAGCGTCCCCTGGATGGGGCTGCGCCGTCCCAAGGCAAAGTAGACCGTCACCACCAGTGGAAGATCGAAAAAGGCAAAGCGGCCAAACAGGCGCGGAAGCCAGGCCTGCAGCACCAGCGCTGCCAGCGGCACCATTGCGTATGCCAGAACAGGATAGCGGCGGATCTCCAAATCCCGCCGGAAGTTTGCGCCCAGGACTGACATGGCTAAGGTTTCTCCTGGGGCTTGGGCTTCTGAGGCTTCTTCGGCTTGGGGGCGGACTTGCTGTCCGGCGCGTCCGATTTGTCCTTTGATTTGGCCTGCGCGGGCTTCGCAGTTTGATCCACCGTGGCCCCGGCATCTGTGTCAGTCGTCGCGTTTGCCGCCGCTCCCGGCGTGAATCGGTCCGGACGCAGCGCCTGCGGCGGATGGGCCACGGGGTTGGGATTGGAATTGTCGTGCAGCGGCTGCTGATCCGGTGGAAGGTTGGGGTCGGTCAGCGCAGGGAGCCGCTCGGCCATGATCTCCGCTGCCTTCTTTTGTTCCTTGATAGCTGCCGCTTCCTGGCCCTTCATCGCCTCGCTTGTGGCCAGGTCCTGCTGATCCACAGCCGGGAAGCGCGGCTCCGTGTCGGTAATGGCCAGCACCTCGTCCAGCTGGTCAAGATGCGCGGCCGGCTTGATCATGACATCGATAAACGAGTCGCGATCGGGATCGCGGACGACCTTTTCCACGACCCCAACCGGCAGTCCTCGCGGGAAAATCAGGTCGCCGCCAGCAGTCAGCACCCTTTCGCCCGGCTGGATGCGGTTGTCCGCCAGGATGCCCACAATCTGGAGCTCGCCGGCCGCGTTGCCGCGCAGGATGCCGCGAATCCGCGTGGTCTCAAGAATCACTCCCGCGCCGCTGGTCTGGTCATTGATGGCCAGCACCTGCGCGGAATGCGGAAAGACGTCACGGACCTTGCCCACAATTCCATCGGCTGTAATCACCGCCATGTCCGGGCGAAGCTGGTAGTCGGCACCCTTGTCGATGTAAAAGACATGCGACTGATCGCTCCCGCTGGAGCCGATAGCCTGCGCCGCCACCGTCTTGTAGATGTACTTTTGCTGGAAGTCGAGCATCGCCTGCAGGCGCTGGCCCTGGCGGGCATCCTCAAGCAGCGCGGCCTGCTCCAGCCGAAGCCGGTCGACGGTCTTCTGCAAGTCTTGATTCTGCTCGCGCACGTGGCGCAGGTCGATATAGTTCTCCCAGAAGCCCCCCGCCCCCAATTTTGACAGGTGAATCAGCCGCTCCGGAGGTGTGACCAGCGCACTGGCCCACATGCGGATCAGCCGCACGCTCGCAGCGTCTTCCGTGTCAAGAGTGTTGCGCCCAGCGCCCGTCTGGCGTACCTGCACGGCCAATCCGATGATCTGCGCCAGCAGAACGCCGAGCAGCACCAGTAAATTCCGATAGCGAATGAAAAACGATTCCATGACCAGCGGCTCATGCTGAGGGAGAGAATTATACGGAAGGCAAGAGCAATACCAGTATACCGGCGGCTATCTGGATTACCCTTCTTCCCTTTTCCGCTGTCGAACCGAATCCTCCTGTGAAATCACCGCTCACAAGAATGTCCCGGAATGAACTCCGGTTGTATAATTACGCATTTGTAATTATAATATTGCCGTGAGTGGAATGCGGTTTGAATGGGACGAGGCCAAGAACCTCTCCAATCAGCGCAAGTACGGCGTCAGCTTTGAGGATGCCAGTGAAGTGTTTCGTGATCCGCTCTACGTGTCCTTGAAGGATCGCATTCAGGACGGCGAGCAGCGCTGGCAGACCTTCGGCAAGGTCGGCAACAGGCTACTCATGATGGTGGCGCACACAGCACGAGAGGAAGATGAGCACGGAGCAACCATCGAGGTGATTCGCATCATCTCGGCACGATACGCATCGCGACAGGAGCAAAGACATTATGAGTGCGAAAATCGTTAGTTATACGTTGGACACGCTGCCTCCGATGACGAAAGAGCGGATGGCCAGACTGGAAGCGCTGGCCGCACGCCCCGACAGCGAGATCGATTTCAGCGATATTCCCGAGTTGACCGAGGAGCAGTGGAAGACTGCCGAACGCGGCCATTTCTATCGTCCGGTGAAGCGCCAGATTACCGCGCGCGTGGATGCGGATGTGCTTGAGTGGCTCAAGTCCCAAGGCAAGGGCTATCAGTCGCGCATCAACGCCATTCTGCGGCGCGAGATGCTGACGGCGCTCAGGGCGGCCGCGAAATAAATCGGTGCTGCAACACGCCCGCGCACAAAGGCGGGACCTGGGGATTCAGCAATCGAGGCATGCAATGAATGAACTTGCGGAAATGGTCGAATCTCTTCAAAATCTCCTGATAAATGTCTCAACAGGTGGCAGCAGTGATGGCAGAGAGTACAAATGGCTCCGACGTGAGATCGTAAACCACTTCCTTCTCAAAGATATTGCTCCACGATTTCTTCGAACCTGCCGCAGTAGCGGTGAATTTTGGCAGTACATCAAGGAGAAGTATCCCAGCTACGCGGAGCGAAGAAAATACATCTGGGAAGAATTCAAACCGTTATTCGACAGAATTGAGGGATCTAAAGCAACTCCTTCAGATGTGAGCATTGCAGAGGCCTTAGAACGATTTGACGCTGAGACCGTAAACCAACTATGGCTTCGAGCTATGGAGCGTCGTGAGGCTGACCCGGAAGGGGCGATTACCCTGGCTCGGTCTCTTCTTGAAACTGTCTGCAAACACATTCTTGACGAGAGCAATACCGTCTACGAAACAGATACCGACCTACCCGCGCTATACAAGACAGCCGCAAAACTACTAAACGTCGCTCCCAGCCAACACTCAGAGCAAATATTCAAGCAGATTTTAGGAGGCTGTACAGCAGTGGTAGAAGGGTTGGGCGCATTGCGGAACCGCCTCAGTGATGCTCACGGGCAAGGTAAGAGACCGGTGAGACCTGCACCAAGACATGCTGAATTAGCCGTAAACTTGGCTGGCGCAGTTTCACTGTTTCTTGTGTCTACGCATCAGTGCCGGGCAACCAAAACAAGCACCTGAACTATTTCATTCAGGCACTTGTGCCCAAGGTCTGGATATCCCGATCCGGAATTGAACTGACCACTGATCACTGACAACTGGCTTTAATCGATCTTGATCTTGCGCAACAGCCGGAAGTCGGAGAGCATCCTGCCCGTGCCAAGCACCACCGAGGCCAGCGGATCATCGGCAACCGACACAGGCAGTCCGGTCTCCTCGCGGATACGCTTGTCCAGGTTCTTGATCAGCGCGCCTCCGCCCGTAAGAACGATGCCGCGATCGCTGATGTCTGCCGACAGTTCCGGCGGAGTCCGTTCCAAAGCCACGCGGATCGCGTTCATGATGACCGCGATGCACTCGCCCAGCGCCTCGCGAATCTCGCTGTCGTCGACGGTAATGGTCTTGGGAACGCCCTCAATCAGGTTGCGGCCCTTGATCTCCATGGTCAGCGGCTTATCGAGCGGGAACGCCGAGCCGATTTCAATCTTTATGTGCTCCGCGGTGCGCTCGCCGATGAGCAGGTTGTATTTGCGTTTGAGGTAGTTGGTAATGGCCTCGTCCATCTGGTTGCCGGCCATGCGCACAGAACGCGAGTACACAATGCCGGACAGCGAGATGACCGCAATATCCGTAGTCCCGCCGCCGATGTCGACCACCATGTTGCCGCCCGGCTCGGTGATCGGCAGGCCGGCGCCGATCGCCGCCACCATGGCCTGTTCCACCAGGTAAACCTCGCTGGCCTTGGCGCGGTAGGCCGAGTCCTCGACCGCGCGCTTTTCAACCTGGGTAATCTCTGAAGGCACACCGATCACGATGCGCGGATGTACAAGCATCTTGCGGTTGTGCGCCTTCTGGATGAAGTAGTTGAGCATCTTTTCGGTGACTTTGAAGTCGGCGATCACGCCGTCCTTCATCGGCTTGATGGCCACGATGTTGCCGGGAGTGCGGCCCAGCATCTCCTTGGCCTCCTTGCCCACGGCCTCCACCTCACCGGTGTTCTTGTTAATGGCCACAATCGAGGGCTCATTGACCACGATGCCCTTGCCGGCCGCGTAGACCAGAGTGTTAGCGGTGCCGAGATCGATGGCCAGATCGCTCGAAAACATGCTGAAAAGCGAGCGAAATCCGTGCGACCGCCCGGAGCGGGATGGATAACCGTTTAATGACATTGGGAAACTGGTTTTACCTCAAAGAGTATTGTAAGGCCACAAAGCGACGCCCGCGTCGAATCCCCGCAAAGCCCGCAAAATACCGCATCGCGAGCCGTCGACGCTGCGCTAAACTCGTGGGTTGTCGACGAAGTTTTCCTGATCCGGGAATCAACTGTTCCCTGACCCCTGACAACTGACCATTGATCACGAACCACTAGCCACTGCTTTTCGAGGCTCTCATGTCCTATCCCACGTTTCACAATCTGATTGGCGGCCAGTGGGTCGCCGCGGCGACCGGCAAGACCATCCTGAACCTGAACCCGGCCGACCACACGGACGTCGTGGGCGCATTCCCCTCTTCGCATGTCGACGACGTGGACTTGGCCGTGGCCGCGGCAAAGCGAGCGTTCTCAACGTGGCGGCTGGTTCCCGCGCCCAAACGGGCTGAGATTCTGGTGTGCGCCGGCCTGCTGCTCAAGGAGCGCAAAGAGCAATACGCCCGCGATATGACCCGCGAGATGGGCAAGGTCCTGGCTGAGACCCGCGGCGACGTGCAGGAGGCCATCGACGAGGCCTTCTACGTTGCCGGCGAGGGCCGCCGCCTCTTTGGCCAGACCACCCCCAGCGAGTTGCAGAACAAGTTCGCCATGAGCGTGCGCATGCCGGTGGGCGTCGTGGGCCTGATCACGCCCTGGAACTTTCCCATGGCCATTCCCAGTTGGAAGCTCTTTCCCGCTTTGGTCTGCGGTAACACATGTATTATCAAACCGGCCACCGATACGCCGCTCTCCACCTACAATCTGGTGCAGACTCTAGTGGATGCCGGGCTGCCCCCCGGCGTGGTCAACATCGTCAGCGGCAGCGGTTCGGCCGTTGGCGCCGCGTTGGTGGACCACCCCGGCATCCGCGCCATCAGCTTTACCGGGTCAAGCGAAGTGGGTTCGCACGTTGCCCAGCGCGCCGCAGCCACTTTCAAGCCGGTCTCGCTAGAAATGGGTGGCAAGAACGCGCAGATCGTCCTCGACGACGCCAACCTGGAACTGGCTCTGGAGGGCGCACTGTGGGGTTCGTTCGGCACCACCGGCCAGCGCTGCACCGCCACCAGCCGCATCCTGCTGCAAAAGGGGATCGCCGACAGGTTTACCGCCGAGTTTGTTTCTCGCACCGGGAAACTCAAGGTGGGAAATGGGCTCGAAGCCTCCGTCGAGGTAGGTCCGCAGATAAACACGGCCCAGGTTGAAACGTCGGCAAGATATGTCGAGATAGCTCTCGCCGAGGGAGCTAAGTTACTCGCTGGAGGACACGCCCTGACCGAAGGACCATATGCTCAAGGCACTTTCTTTGCTCCAACTGTGCTAGGTGGAGTTACACCTTCCATGCGCATCGCCCGCGAAGAAGTATTTGGCCCGGTCGTCAGCTTGATCGAATTCGAGACTTTCGAGCAAGCCATCGAGATCGCTAACTCCATCGACTATGGTCTTTCGACAGCTCTCTATACCAAGGATGTAAATCGCGTATTCACCTCCATCCGCGACCTAGAGGCCGGCATTACCTACATCAACGCTCCCACCATCGGCGCCGAAGTCCATTTACCCTTCGGCGGCGTCAAACACACCGGCAACGGCCACCGCGAGGGCAACGGCGCCATCGATTTCTTCACCACGTGGAAAGCAGTCTACATCGATTACAGCGACAAGCTGCAAAGAGCCCAGATCGACAATGCGGAATAGGAGGCGCCTTGATCCTCTTGCGCGGACGAGTCGCCCTTACGTATATTGCAGAAATATACAGGAGCCTATACAATGTCCTATACCGGGTTTGATTGGGACGAAGGAAATGCGAGAAAGAATGAGAAGCACGGCGTAACCAGGTCGGAAGTGGAGCAGGTCTTTCTCAATTCGCCCCTGCTTCTTGCCGACGATCTGAAGCACAGCCGGCAGGAGCCTAGATTCCGAGCGCTTGGGCGTACAGACCTTGATCGCAGGTTACACGTAACTTTCACCGAGCGCGGAAATGGAATGTTGATTCGCCCCATCTCGGCGCGCGCGATGAGCCGGAAGGAGAGAGCCGTCTATGAGCAAGTCGTTAAAGCCCATTCCTAAGTTTGCCAACGAAGCCGAGGAGCGCGCCTTCTGGGAGTCGCCCGAAAACGACAGCACCGAGTACGTGGATTGGAGCAAAGCCAAGCTGGCGGCCTTTCCCAAACTGCGTCCTTCCACTGAGACAATCTCCCTGCGCATGCCGGAGGACGTTCTGAACACGATCCGCAACCATGCGCGCAGACTTGATGTGCCGTATCAGTCTCTCATCAAGCTTTGGTGCGCGGAGAAAGTCGCGGAACTGATTCACTCCCAGAGTAGTGCGCATCGCGGCAGCAGATAGCATCGGCGAGACCGGATGGAAAACCAGCGCAAGTCCGGCGACGGACCAATCATCCGCAGCCAGCATCCAACCCACAGGAGCCAATCGTGATCATCGGCGTTCCCAAAGAAATCAAAGACAATGAAGCCCGCGTCGGTGTCACCCCCGCGGGCGTGAAGGCGCTCGCCGAAGCAGGGCACCATGTGCTGGTCGAGACCCAGGCAGGCGCGCAATCCGGCTTTCCCGATGCCGAGTATCAGAATGCCGGCGCGGAGATTGTCGGCGATGCCGGCTACGTCTGGGGCAAATCCGAAACGGTAGTCAAGGTCAAGGAGCCCATTGAGCGTGAATACGTCTTTTTCCGCGAGGGCCTGGTCCTGTTCACCTATTTGCACCTGGCCCCGCTGCCCGTGCTCACCGACAAGCTGCTCGAGGCGAAGGTCATCGGCATTGCCTATGAGACGGTGCGCGACCGCCAGGGAACGCTGCCGCTTCTTGTACCGATGAGCGAAGTGGCCGGCCGCATGAGCGTCCAAGTCGGCGCGACCTATCTCGAGAAGGAACGCGGCGGGCGCGGCATTCTTCTCGGCGGCGTACCGGGCGTGCCTCCGGCTCACGTCTGCATCGTTGGCGGAGGAATCGTGGGCACCAACGCGGCCCGCATCGCGCTCGGCTTCGGCGCCAAGGTGACGCTGGTCGATGTGAATCTGAGCCGCCTGCGTGAGTTGGACGATATCTTCGGCGGGCGGCTCTACACCCTGGCTTCGAACAGCTACAACGTGGCCCAGGCTACAAGAGAAGCAGATCTGGTCATTGGCGGAGTGCTGATTCCCGGCGCCATGGCGCCTAAGATCGTCACCCGCGCCATGGTGGCCGCGATGAAGAAGGGCGCTGTGATCGTGGACGTGGCCATCGACCAGGGCGGATGCGTGGAGACAGCGCGGCCTACTTCGCATTCCAATCCGAGTTATGTGGTAGACGGCGTCGTCCATTACTGCGTCACTAACATGCCGGGAGCAGTGCCGCATACTTCCACCTTGGCCCTGACTAACTCGACCTTCCCTTACCTGCTGCGCATTGCCAACCTGGGAGCGCGCGAAGCGCTCAAGCGGGACCCGGGCTTCGCCGAAGGCCTGAACACCTGGCTGGGATCGCTAACCCATCGCGGGGTGGCCGACGGTCAGCACCGCCCCTGGACGGCTGCGTCAAGTCTGATTGCGTAGCCACGCGCTAGCCGTAAAATAAACCTTCGCCCCGGAGGACACTATGGAACGCCGTCAGTTTCTCGCCGCTTCAATCGCCACCTCAGCCGTCGCCTTTACAGGCAACGCCGCCGCCCAGGCCCCCGCGTCAAGCGCTCGCGAGTTCTACCAGCTTCGCCGCTATAGCCTGAAAAGCGGAGCGCAGCTAAAACTCACCGAAAGCTACTTCGCGGATGCGCTCATTCCGGCGCTTGCCCGCATCGGCATGGGCCCCATCGGCGCGTTCAGCATCACCATTGGGCCGGAGACGCCTGCCTACTACCTGCTGATTCCGGGCTCTTCGATCGAAGCTCATGCAACGCTCGACCTGCGTCTTGCCCAGGACGCCGGCTTCATGAAAACAGCCGAACCGTTCTGGAACGCAACCGCTGCTGCCCCTGCGTTTCAGCGTGTCGAGAGCTCGCTGCTGGCTGCTTTTGAAGGCTGGCCAAAGCTCACCCCGCCGCCATGGTCCGCCACCAACGCCAAGCGCATCTTTCAACTGCGGATCTACGAAAGCCCCAGCAACGGAGACCACGTCCGCAAGGTGGAGATGTTTCACTCCGGCGAGTTCGAGATATTCAAGGCCGCCGGCTTCCATCCCGTCTTCTTCGGCGACACCCAGATTGGCGCGCGCATGCCCAACCTGCATTACATGCTGGCCTTCAATAGCATGGCCGATTTGGATGCGGAATGGGACGTCTTCCGCAACGATCCGGCGTGGAAGAAGCTCTCCGCCAGCCCGCGCTTCAGTTTCGACAACATCGTGGACAACATCACCAACCTGGTTCTCAGCCCGCTGGCCTGCTCCCAGATCTGAATCAAGCTAGAGCAGGCCTAAAGTTGCCATGTCCCGCCTTGAAAGGGCACGGCTTCAGCCGTGCCGCTGGCGGTAGCAAAGAAAGCGGGCTTTAGCCCCTGAGGGATACATCTTCCTTGGTTCTGCTCTAGGAGCGAGCCGGACGTCATGCCAATGTTTCGTCGAGCCAGTTGTAAATGCAGAAATCCCGATACCCCGGAGCAGCCACTTCGCAGTGCTGATCCGCGCCCTGAGCGCGCGTGAAGTGGACCATCGTCTTCGGGCAGTTCAACGTATCGTGGAGTTTCTGCGCCTGGCCGGGGAAGAACTGCTCGCCCTCGGGGGCGGTGATCAGCATGGGACAGCGAATGCGGCTGGCAACCGCGGCGAGATTGTATTCCTGCACGGCATGAAAAGTGTCGTAGTAAGACGTCATTCCAAAGGGACGCATACGAAAACGCATCAATCCCCTTGCCCTTGCATTCGATTCGACGCCCTTCTGCATGATCTGGTCGAACTGGCTCTTGTCTTGGCTGTCCAGGACGCTGCGAATGAATCCAGGCAAGTGAATCAGCCATGGTTCCGAAACATCCCACACGCCCGGATCGGCCACGCCGGCAGCGATGCGGTGCTCGAACGCCAGCGCTCGCGGCACCCAGTAGCCGCCCTGGCTGATGCCTACCAGGGCGATGCGCTTGGGATCGACCTCCGGACGGCGCAGCATCGCATCGACCACTGGAGTGATCACCTTCTCCCAATCGGGACGGAAGTACAGGTTGCGCAGCCACAGCGAATCGCCCTGCCCGGGACCGTTGAAGATCAGGCAATTGTATCCGCGCGCCAGGGCGCCGGCAGCGCCTAGCACATAACTGCCCAACTCCAGGCCGTCGGCGCCGTTGTTGAGAATGACCAGCGGCCTTGGACGGCGCGAGTTATCTGCGCGCAGGAACCAGCCCGTCAGGTTGCCGCCCTCATAGGGAATCTCCAGGCGCTCGATGGGCGTGTCGAAAAGCGCGGCCGCGGCTGCCCAGCAGGCGGCATACTCCTGAAAGCACGGAAGCATCCGCCCAGGATCGTTCGTGCTATCCCCGAAGCGAAGCGGGGCGCTGAAGTAGCTTGCGGCCCCAAGGTAGGCTTCCCGCGCGCTGACATTGTGCCGCTTGGCCGCGGCCGACTCCGCCAGCGCGCGCAATTCGACGCCGGCCTGGTGATACGCAGCCCAGGCGGACTCGAAGTCCCCGGCCTTGATTTTGGAAACAACTGCGAGCAGCTTTCCGGGGTCGCCGGCCCGATAGTAACTGTGGCCAAGCGCGATTTGAGCGGCAAAGCCAAAGTCCGGGTCGGTGAAGGGCGATGCCTGCGCAGCGCTTTCCGCCGCGGCCGGGGCGGCGGGAGCCTGCGCCAGGGAGGTGGTGGCTGCCGCGGCAGCCCCGATTGCCATGAAGGAACGACGGTTCATTGGAATTGTCCTTTCTTTAGAGCAATACGGCGGCGGTGAGCGGCAGGTTCCGCAATCGCCGCGCAAAGGTCAGGAAGATTTCTCTTGACTCATCACTCTATTAGTAATATATCGTATAGTCATATGGCAAAACGGTCAAGTTCATCCATGGAAGTGTTGCTGGGACTGCTGACCGTCGAGCCCATGTCCGGATACGACCTGGGCCAGACGATTCGCGAATCGATCGGCCACTTTTGGAACGAAAGTTACGGCCAGATCTATCCCAACCTTAAAAAGTTGGCTATCGATGGGCTCGTGAGCTCGAAGACCGAGAAGCAAAAGGGCAAGCCGGATCGCCGCATTTACTCCATTACAAAGAAAGGGCGTGAGCGGCTGGCGAATTGGCTGGCAGTCCCGCCGCAAGCCGAGATTCCGCGCAATGAATTGCTGCTCAAGCTGTTCTTTGGCGCGCAGGTTCCGGCGGAAATCCTGATCGGATACGTGCAAGAGATGGTCGAGAAGCAGCGGGCGCTGGTCCAGAAGTTTATCGAAACCGGCAAGGCCGTGAGCGCCCAGGAGCAGTATCCCGATACGCCCTACTGGTTGATGGCGGCGCGCTTCGGGCAGTTTGAACTAGAGGCGCATCTGCGCTGGGGCGAAGAGACATTGGCGGCATTGCGCAAGATAGCTAGAAAACCGGGGAGTCATGCAAACGTCCGAAAGGAGAAAACTCATGCAGTCAAATAAGAGATCCTTGGGCGTGACGGACAATTCGACGGACGACGCTCTTACGCTGGCCTCCTTGGGAATTGTTGCTTTTGCGATTGCGATCGTAACCCACGAAGGGTTGGGGCATGGGCTGGCAACTTTGGCGGTAGGCGGGAAGCCGGTGATGCTGACGACGTGTTATTTCAGTTCGAGCGGGAGCCTGAGCCGGTGGATTCCAGCCGCGGGCGGCATAGCCAACGTGGTAGTCGGCTTGTTGTCGGCTCTGGCCTTGCGTCTGTTGCGAAGGGCCGGGCCGCGTATTCGCTACTTCTTCACGCTCGTCCTCGCATTCAATCTGCTGTTCGCCGCGGGCTATCCGGCTTACTCCGGCATAGCGGCATTTGGAGACTGGGCCGCGGTGATTTCCGGGCTTTCACCGGCATGGCTCTGGCGGGTTACGCTGGTCGTATTCAGTGTGATTTCCTACTACCTTTCGCTCCGCCTGCTGGCCGTGGAGATGCGGCCGTTCTGTGGCTCGGAGGCGAGGGAGGCGCAGTCGCGGCTACGGCGAATTACGCTGATTCCGTTTGTCGCCGCACTCGCGGCCGCGAGCCTTGCCGGAGCTTTGAATCCCTCAGGATGGACCATCATTTTCACCGCTGCGCTGCCGGGGGCCGCGGCCGCGTTCGGACTTACGCAAATGGATCATTTTTCAGCGGTGCGCGTGAACGATCCGTCTCGTCCGGCGGGAGCCATCTCTCGGAGCGTGGGATGGATTCTGGCTGCGGTTGCCATTCTGATCATCTTTGTCGGGGTGCTTGGCCCTGGGATCAAATTCGGCCCGAATTCGTGAAGACAGTCGACAAAATGGTAGCGCCAATTCCATGCGCTCACCGGAAATATTGGTTTGGCAATCTTTGCGCAAGGGTTGGTGTTCGGCCTTTTTCACGCCTATCGGGGCTGGCGGAATGTTGCCGTCATCGGCGTGCTTGGCGTCATGTTTGGCATGCTCGCGGCGTGGCGCAAAAATCTTCGCGCAAACATCATCGTTCACTCATGGGCTGATATTTGGGGTGGCTGGCTGCAAATGCTGGTCTTCAAATAAGGCCGTCAGGGACCGGTTTCTGTTCCCTCTCTTCCAACCTCCGCACTATAATCGCCCCATGCCGTTCTTTGCCGATCCGCGGCGCCGGTCCATCGCTCTGCTTGCCTGCGGGGTCCTGCTGCTTCTCGGCTTGCTCGTCGGTCTCAACGCATTCAACACCACCAACCTCCATTTCCTCAATCCGGAAACCTCGGGCGAGACGCTTGTCTTTACCGGCGTCGTTGTGCTGGTGTTTCTGGTGCTGCTGGTTCTGTTGATGCTGTTTCTCAGGAACATGCTCAAGCTCTATGCGGACCAGAGCAGCAGCGCACTGGGCGCCCGGCTGCGCACCCGGATGGTGGTGGGCGCGGCGTTGATTGCGCTCATCCCCGCAGTCTTCATGTTTCTTTTCAGCTTCACTTTGATGAACCGCTCGATCGATCGCTGGTTCTCACAGCCCACCTCGGAACTGCGCGAGGACTCAACGCGCGCCGTTTGGGAACTGGCGCAATACGTCACTGAAAATGCGCGCACCGAAGCCGAGGCCATTACCGCCTCCGGCGCACCAGACCGGGATTTGCCCGAGTTGCAGGATGAGTTGAGCGCCCATCGCATCACGCTGGGCGGTGGATTTGTCGTGGTCTATGGCAAGGATCTGCACACGTTGACCAGCTTCCAGGCGCCGCCGGAACAAAGCCAGGCCAGCCTGCTGCCTTGGCTACCGACCAAGACCGATGAAGGCGAGTTGGGAACGGCGGTTCCGCTGCACGGGCCGCTCTCGGCAGACCTTCTTTCCTCTGCGCAGCGCGGCGACGAGGCGGCAATCAAGATAGCCGGGCATGAGTACGCGCTGGGCATGTCGGCAACCGCTTCCGGCAAGGTGGTCGTGGTAGGGCTGCCCATGCCTCAGGGCCTCAGCCAGACCGCGACCCGAATTCGCGCCGGCGCAGACGCGTACTGGAAGCTGTTCCGTTCACGCAACCAGGTTCGCACCATATTCTTCCTGATGCTGTTGGTCATTACGGTCTTCGTGTTTTTCTCCAGCGTCTGGCTGGCGCTGTTCTTATCCAAGCAGATTACCCGCCCGGTCGAGGCTCTGGGCGATGCAATGGACAAGATCGCCGCCGGCAAGTACGACCATCGGGTCGCGCTCATTGCCAATGGCGAGATGGGCGATCTGGTGCGCGCCTTCAACCAGATGGCGGCCGATTTGGATGCGAGCCGGCAGTTGGCTGAGAGCTCATCCGCGCAGTTGACTGCGGCCAACCTGGCCATCGAGGAGCGGCGCCGCGAACTGGAAACCATCGTCGAGACCATTCCCAGCGGTGTGGTCACGCTGGATGGCGCAGGTGTGGTGCTGCAATCCAATCGCGCCTTTGCCGCGCTGATGGGACGCCGCGAAAACCAGAGCCTCGTGGGCGAGAGGGTCGATGCTCTGCTGCCCGCCGACTGTGTTGACGATCTGTTCGGCGTGATCCGGCGCGGCCATCGCATGGGAGCAGCCTCCACTGAGATTGAGTTCCATAGCCGCGGAACCACTGTTCATCTGGCTGTCACCAGCGCGCGGCTTGATCTGGCGCACGGGCAGACGGGGACCGTGCTGGTGGTGGAGGACACGACCGAGCTGTTGCGCGCGCAGCGGCAGTTGGCCTGGAAAGAAGTGGCGCAGCGCGTGGCCCACGAGATCAAAAACCCGCTTACGCCGATCGCACTTTCCGCCGAGCGAATCGCCCGCCACCTGGACCGCGGCTCGCCCGACTCCCATACCATTATCCGCAAGTGCAGCGAGGTGATTCTGGGCTGCGTTGGCACCCTGCGCACGCTGGTCGATCAGTTCTCGGCGCTCGCTCAGTTTCCAGCGTCGCAGCCGCGGCCTTGCGATTTGAACCGGGTTGCCGAAGAGGCGCTGGCGCTGTTTGCAGGCAGGCTCAACGGCATCACCGTGCAGTGGGACCTGGAGCCGGACTTGCCGACTGTCATGGCCGATCCGGAGGCCATTCGCCGCGCCTTGGCCAACCTCATCGACAATGCAGCCGAGGCCATGCACGGCAGCTTGCTGCGCGTGCTGGGCATCCACACATCGCTCAGCGAAGACGGCGGGTCGGTCGAGGTCGCCGTCTCCGACACGGGTCACGGCCTCACCGATGAAATTCGCGAACGGCTGTTCCTCCCCTTCTATTCCACTAAGCAAAGGGGCAGCGGGCTCGGCCTCTCCATCGCCGCCAAAATCGTCCAGGAGCATGGCGGTTCATTGCGCGCCGAGGCCAATAGCCCCAAGGGAGCGCGCTTCCTGCTGCGGCTTCCGTTGATGGCGCCCGCCACTGCCGCGCAGTTGACGCCGGCCACAATCGACGCCAGAGCCGTCACCGCAGGCAACGCAGTCGAGCCGATTAAGGAACTGCAATCGTGAATCACATTCTGGTGGTTGACGACGAAGCGGAGATTCGCACATCGCTCGAAGAGATTCTGCGCGAAGAGGGCTACAGTGTGGCCGGCGCAGGCACTGCCGCCGAGGCCCTGGTCCTGATTCAGGACGCGCCCTATGACGTCGTCCTGCTCGATATCTGGCTGCCCGATCGCGACGGGCTCGATGTGTTGGGCGACATCCATCAGTTGGCTTTGGAGATGCGGCCCGAGGTGGTGATCATCAGCGGTCACGGCACCATTGAGGCAGCGGTCAAGGCTACCAAACTGGGCGCATACGACTTTCTTGAGAAACCGCTCTCGCTCGATCGCACCCTGATTGTGCTCAAGAATGCCGTGGAAGCGCGCCGTCTGCGTACCGAGAACCTCGAGTTCAAACGCCAGTTCAACGCGGGCTCGGTGCTCACCGGCGAAAGCGTTCCACTCAAGGCGCTGCGCCAGCAGATTAGATTGATGGCGCCCACCAACGGCCGCGTGCTCATTTACGGCGAATCGGGCACCGGCAAGGAATTAATTGCCCGCGCCATCCACGCCGAGAGCTTGCGCCGCGATCGTGTTTTTGTCGAGTTGAACTGCGCGGCCATCCCCGAAGCCCACATTGAGGCCGAGCTTTTCGGCTATCGGTACAGCGCCCAACCCGGCGGTCCCATTGAACAGCGCGGTACGCTGGAACGCGCCGACGGCGGCACGCTCTTCCTCGACGAAGTGGGCGACATGAGCCTCAAGACCCAAGCCAAGGTGCTCTCGGCCCTCGACGACCAACTGTTCACGCCGGTCGGCGGCACAATGCCTTTGCGCGTGGACGTGCGCCTGATTGCCTCAACCAACAAGGACCTCGAAGAAGAGATTGCCAAGGGCAACTTCCGCGAGGACCTCTTCTACCGGCTCAACGTCGTCCCGTTTTTCGTGCCGCCGCTCAGAGAACGCAAGCAGGATATTCCCCTGCTGGCGCGCGAGTTTCTTCTCGAGTTTGGCCGCCAGTACGGCCGCCCGCGCATGGAGATCGGCGACGATGCGCTGGAGGTGCTTTCAAAGTATCACTGGCCCGGAAATGTGCGCGAACTGAAGAATGTGATCGAGCGAGTGCTCATCCTCAATCCACGCACCCTGCGCATCGAACGCAAGCATCTGCCCCCGCTTACCCACAAAGCCGGTTCGCGCTCGACCGAGGAATTCTCGTCGCTGCAACAGGCTCGCGACGCCTACGAGCGCGAGTACATTCTCAAGAAGATTGAAGAAGCCCGCAACAACATCAGCCACGCCGCCGAGTTGCTAGGCCTGGAGCGCAGCCACTTATATCGCAAGATGAAAGCGCTAGGCATCGGCGTGCGCGAGTAGGCGGGGACCAGGGATTATCTGAGCCCCATGTGTGCCCCAGGACTCACTCTTAATACTTGAAAGAAGCTGGGTGCCTCATCCATTTCGCGGTCGCCGCGGCGACCGAAATGGGTGGGAGACCACGCGCCTACCGAATCTTTTGGCGCTACGGCTCCGATGAAGTCAGAGGGAAGAAACGTGTTCCCATCATCACCATCCTCGCGATCACACGCCATCCGTAGAAGACATCTAAGTTCGACCGGTTCCGCTGTCCGCAATCGAACAATTCTTTGCGAAAGCGGACAAGGATCGACCTGGCCGCATGTGCGGCTCATTTCACTATCCTCTTGCCAATGAGCTGCTTGAGAGCCCTCCGACCCGCCGGAAGTCTGGCAATCGAATTGCTTGTAAATCCTCTGTAGAACCATCCACGGAGGCTTGCGATGGCATATTTCGAGCGCGTACGCGATGTGATTTCCGGGCCGTTCAGTCCCGACGTGATCCGGCAGCGAACGGCGGCCGGGTGGCAGTTGGTTTCCATCGAGTGGCGGCGCGAGCTGCCGGACGCAGAGGCACCGACCGAAGGCGTCTTCGACGAGGCCATCCCCTATGGTCTCCGCGTTTCCGACGATTGCAAACGGCTGGAAGTCCATCTCGCCGAGCACCAGACCTTGATGCTCATGATGGAATTGCTGGTCCAGGACTTCTCCTATTCCAGCATCGTCAGCGACCTGAACGAGAAGGGTTTCCGCCAGCGCGACGGCCGCCCCTGGAGCCGCGTCGCCGTCTTCAATATGATTCCCCGCCTCATCGAAGTGGGCCCGCGCTTCTTCAACTCCGACGAATGGGAGAAGCGCCGCCAGAAGTTCTCGCGCGCAAAATCGCCGGAGGCTTAGCGTCTCAGGCTATTGCTTGAAAATCGGCCCGATCGATCCCGGATTGTCCCCCAATCGCGGGTCCACGCGAAAGTCCCACACCGACTGATTGATGTCGGAAGCTGACAGAATCTCCACCAGCGCATACTCGCCGATCAGCAGCGGCTTGTCCGGCGTGATCTTGAGCCAGTGTTTGCCGGGCAACACCTCCACCTTGGCCGCCATCACGTCCTCGTCCTGGGTCACCGTCCCGTTCGCGCTCATGTGAATGGCGCCCACAATGCGCATCGCATTGCGTTGGTCTACCCGAACCAGGGCGAATCCCGAGTTGGGGGAATGCGCCCCATGCTTGCGGCTGGCCACGTCCTTGGCGCCGCTTGTGTCCACCGTCATCGCGTGCGATACAACCTGCTCCGCGTTGGCAGGAACATTGAGCGACAGATAAATTACCGGATCGTTCACGTGCAGATGAACCTTGGAGCTCGCCCCGTCCAGTTCCAGGCTCGCAGTCTTGCCGGCAAACGGGTTCAGCGTGCTGATCCCGTGCTTGGTCTTCGCAGTCGCATTTGCGCTCAGCTCCTTGGGTAACAGCTCCACAAGTTCCGGCGTGCCCTCAAACGTGTCCAGCGCAAATACCCCATCCTGATCCGGCAGCTCCAGGCCCTTCGCAACTTCGGGCATGCGGGCCGCCTGCTCGTTACGCTCGGCTGCTTCTTCCTTGTCGATGTCCGCAGCCTCCTTCATCGCCGGCGAAGTCTCCTCCACCGTCGCCGCGGCGTGGTCCCGCTCCCACTTCCGCGTCGCCGCCCAGTCCACCAGGTTCTCCGGCAACTCTTCCCACTCGCCGCTGCGCTCCAGCGAGATATACCGAACCCGATCGCCCACAACTTCGTACTTCCTCACGAGTTGATACGTGCCGTCCTTCAAAATGAGCCTATGATTGGCGGCCGTGTCCGGCTCATCGGGCTTGAGCGGGAGTTTCTTCTGTGCGCAAGCCGGCGCGGCAATCGCAGCCGCCAGCAGAATCGCCAGGGCACCGCTCAGCAGGCCACGCAAATGAATAGGATGAGTCATCGCACCACAGTTTAGACGAACAAGGTCAGCCCGCGTTTGCCCTCCCGGCCTCCTTAAATTCCGGTCGACCACGTAACCCCCAGCACTCCCGCCGCATCCAATTATGTGTATTCTTGAGTGAGGGGATGGTTTCCTGACAGGATTCAAGACTCATTTTCGCGGAAAACTCCACGCCAGGTTACATGCCTGGCATGTCGTATTCCTCGTGTGTCTTGTTCTTCTTGCGCTGCTGACCGTAGTCCAGGTGGCGCACATCCATCCCGTTGAGAGCGACGCCGACCATTGCCCGCTGTGCATCGTCATGCACACCGCCGCGCCTGTTGCGGTAACGGCTGCAGTCGTCGTCCTGGTCCAGATCGAATCGGCGACCCCGGTTTTCAAACCGCGGACGGTCGTCCGCTACTGGCATCCGCAGCTCTTAACCCGTCCTCCCCCAGCCTCCTGTTAGGGCATCTTCACAGTTCTCCAATTCAGCCTGGTTCCCGTTTGGACTTGCCACTTTCGACGGCAAGGCATCGGCGCATTCCCACATGCTGATTCGGCAGAGCGGAGAAAGCCCCTAATGCACAGAGGATGCCGCGGCGCTTCCAGCCACGGCTCACCTTCAGCATTCTAGCCATCATCAGGAGGCCTCTTATGCCGTTCAATCGTGGCACGACTCTTCGAATTCTTCCCGCCGTTGTCTTGGCGCTCGCAGTCCTCTCCGCGTCTGCCCAAAGCGGCAACGCCGGAGCCGTTCGCGGCACCGTCACCGATCCCTCCGGCGCCGTGATCCCCAACGCCACCGTGCATCTAACCAACGCCAACAGCGGACTTGACCGCACCGCAACCACCGACGCGACCGGCCAGTTCACTTTCCCCAACATCCCCTTCAATCCCTACCGCATCAGCGTCTCCGCCACCGGATTTGCCACGTTGAACCGGAGTTTCGAGATTCGTTCGGTGGTGGGAGCGAGCCTGAAAGTTGTTCTCCAGATCGCTGGCGCCAACCAGACGGTCACCGTCGAAGCCGGCGGCGACCTGGTCGAGAACGATCCCACCTTCCACACCGATGTGGACCGCGACCTGTTCATCAAAGTGCCCCTGGAGAGCGCATCGTCCGGATTGAGTTCGCTGGTTACGCTGACCACTCCCGGTGTCGCGGCCGATTCGAACGGCCTCTTCCACGGGCTTGGCGACCACGCATCCAATTCATTCTCAGTGGATGGCCAGTCGATTACCGACCAGCAGAGCAAGGTCTTTTCCAACCAGATTCCGGCAGACTCGATTCAATCCATTGAAGTGATCAGCGGCGCGCCACCGGCCGAATACGGCGGCAAGACCAGCCTCGTGATCGTGGCCACCACGCGCTCCGGTCAGGGTGTCACCAAGCCCACCGGCAGCGTCAGCAGCTTCGTATGGCGCCTTCGGCTCGGCGACCGGCGGCTTCGACCTGGCTTATGGCGGCAAGAAGTGGGGCAACTTTATCGAGGCCGACGGCCTTAATACCGGACGCTTTCTCGATCCTCCCGAGTTTCAGGTCTTTCACGACAAGGGCAACGAACAGAACCTATTCGATCGCGTGGACTATTGTTCTCAGCCCGGTTGATTCGATTCACCTGGACTTCAATTACAGCCGTTCCTGGTTCCAGACGCCAAACGCCTACGACAACCTGAACGTGCCGAACGTGGAGACCACAGGCCCGAACTCCGGCTTCAGCGCCAATCCCACTTTTGTCAATGTGGGCAACGCCGACCAGCGCTCGAAGATCGGGACCTTCAATATCTCGCCCACTTACACGCGAGTTATCGGCAATAACTCAGTATTCAACCTCGGCGCCTTCGTCCGCAGGGATGCCTACAACTACTATCCCAGCGGCAATCCGCTGGCCGATCTGGGACCGGCAAACCTGCAAACCTCGTCCATAGCGCAGTACCGCACGCTGACCAATGCCGCGGTTCACTCGGACTTTTCCTATGCCAAGGGTATTCATAACATCAAGGTCGGCGCGCAGTACGGGCAGACCTTTCTGCGCGAGAACGACAGCCTGGGCGTGGTCGATCCAACCTACATCTATAGCGCGCCGTGCGTGGACAGCGTGACGGGCATCCCTCTGCCGGGATACACCGGTCAGGCGGATTGCAACGGCGTCGACTCCAACGGCAACCCGGTGATTGCGAATGCCAACTATCTCCCTGTCCTTGCGCCCTACGACCTGACGCGCAGCGGTTCTTACTACAACTACATCGGCCGCGCGCGACGTCAAGGAGTTGGCCCTCTTTGTCGAAGACCAGATCAAGGCCGGCAACTGGCTCTTCAATCTAGGCCTGCGCGAGGACGTTTACAACGGTCTCACGGATGCAAACCAGACCCAGCCGCGCGTGGGCATCGCGTATAACATCAAGCCGACCACGACCGTGCTGCGCGTCTCCTATGCGCGCACGCTGGAAACGCCGTTCAATGAGAATCTGGTGCTTTCGAGCAGCGGCTGCTCCAATGCCGTGCTGGCGCCGCTTCTGGGCTGCGCTCCCGGCGTTTCCGGTACGCTTGCTCCCGGCTTCCGCAACGAGTTTCATGCCGGCTTCCAGCAGGCCTTCGGCAAGCGCGTGGTGGTCAGCGGCGAGTACATCTGGAAGTACACGCACAACGCCTTCGACTTCAGCGTGCTGGGCAACACCCCCATCTTCTTCCCCATCGACTGGCATAACTCCAAGATTCCCGGCTACGCCTTGCATGTCGATGTGCCTGTCTTGCACGGCTTCAGCGCCTATATGGTGGCCTCATCCGTGGCCGCGCGCTTCTTCCAGCCGCAATCGGCCGGAGCGGGCGCCACGCCGGCAAACCGGCCAGCCCTTCCGCATCGATCACGACGAGAAGTTCAACCAGACAACCCATCTGCAATACCAGATCGGCAAACGCGGTCCGTGGGCCGGGTGGAATTGGCGCTATGACTCGGGCCTGGTGGCCGGCTCTGTACCCTTCGCTGCCGACACAACCACGCCCGTCGATCTGAGCGGCCTCACCTACGATCAACAAGCCCAGGCGGGCCTCACTTGCGGCGGCGTTGCGGCCACCCGCACTGCGGGCTTCCAGTCCTGCGCGCCATCTCAATACGGTTCGTCGCTGGTTGGCATCCCCGCGCCGGGAACCGAGAACGACGACCATAACCCGCCGCGTATCGCGCCGCGCAGTCTCTTCGACGCCACCATCGGCCAAAACAATATCTTCCATGCCGAGCGCTACAAGGTGGACCTCGACCTGACGGCAATCAATGTTACCAACAAGTACGCCTTGTATAACTTCCTCTCCACCTTCAGCGGCACGCACTATGTAACTCCGCGCGCGCTGACCGCGAAGATCACGCTGAACTTTTAGCGGGTAGACCGCATGAGGCGAGCCAACACGGCTCGCCTCATGCTTATTTCAAAGGCTATCGAATCACAATTTCGACTAAAGGATTGATCGAAGCGCCCGCTGATACGACGCATAAACCTCATCGCCAAAGCAAGCGAAGATTACCTTCTCAATCGCATCATTTCCGCTCAACTCCGCCAATGTCTCGCGCATTGCAATCTCCACAGCGAGATCGACTGGAAACCGATAGATCCCGCAACTGATGGCTGGAAATGCGAGGCTCCGCAGCCCATGCTCGCGCGCAATTGCAAAACAGGAACGATAGCAATTGGCAAGTAACTCCCGCTCTCCGTTTTCTCCGCCGTTCCATACCGGTCCAACGGTATGAATGACATATCTGGCGGGAAGCAGATACCCCTTGGTAAGCTTCGCCTGCCCGGTCTTGCACCCGCCAAGCAGCCGGCATTCATCGAGAAGCTCAGGACCGGCCGCTCGATGGATGGCGCCATCAACCCCACCGCCGCCGAGCAATGAACTATTAGCCGCGTTGACGATCGCAATCACTGCGAGCGTTGTAATGTCCGTCTTGAGGATGGCGATCTTTTCGATCATCGATTCACCGTTCATTCTATTTTTCATCGTCAACCGTTTGCAATTGCCAGTTGTCGCAGGCCGGTCCTGCCAAGATGCGGAGCGTGGCCATTTCAAGTTTTTGAAAAAGAACATAGTTACAGCATGATCCGCCCGTGTTTTCATCAACCCCAACATTTTTCATTTCCTTCCCGGCGCGAACTCTGCCATACTTGATTGTGCCCACCTGGTACGGCCAATCCCAACATTCCAATCAAGAGGTTGCATCGATGTCGGCAAAGTATGTCTTTGTGACGGGCGGAGTTGTGTCCAGTTTAGGTAAAGGCCTGGCGGCGGCCTCCATCGGCTGCCTGCTTGAGAGCCGCGGCCTGCGCGTCAACCTGATGAAGTTCGACCCCTACCTCAACGTCGATCCCGGAACCATGTCGCCCTTTCAGCACGGCGAGGTCTTTGTCACCGACGACGGCGCGGAGACCGATCTCGACCTGGGCCACTACGAGCGCTTCACCCACGCGCCGCTCTCCCGCGACAACAACCTGACCACGGGCCGCATCTACGAGCAGATCATCCTGAAGGAGCGGCGCGGCGACTACCTGGGCAAGACGGTCCAGGTCATTCCCCACGTGACCAACGAGATCAAGAACGCCATGCGCAAGGTCTCCGCGAACGGCGCGGACGTGACCATTGTGGAGATTGGCGGCACGGTGGGCGACATCGAGTCGCTGCCGTTTCTTGAGGCCATCCGCCAGATGCGGCAGGAACTGGGCCGCGAGAATACGGTTTTTGTTCACCTGACGCTGGTGCCGTGGATTGCGGCCGCGCAGGAGTTGAAGACCAAGCCGACGCAGCACTCGGTGAAGGAACTGCTCTGCATCGGCATTCAGGCCGACGTTCTGCTCTGCCGCTCCGACCGCAACCTGAGCCGCGAGATGAAGCAGAAGATTGCCGCCTTCTGCAACGTGGAAGAGCGCGCCGTGATCGGCGCCAAGGACCGTGCCTTCGATCTACGAAGTGCCGCTGCGCTTTGCGGCCGAAGGGGTGGACGCGCTGATCCTCAAGTACCTGCACAAGGAAGCGCCGGAGGCAGACCTGGCTAAGTGGAAGGCCCTGGTCGACCGCTGCTACCACCCCAAAGATGACGTCTCCATTGCCATCGTGGGCAAGTATGTGGAGTATGAGGACAGTTACAAGTCGCTCAAAGAGGCGCTGACGCACGGAGCGATCTCGCAGAACCTGAAACTTGATGTGCACTGGATCGAGGCCGAGGGCCTGGAGTCGAAGACTCCCGACGACCGGAGTTATGAGTCGCAGTTAGACGGATTCGACGGCATCCTCGTCCCCGGAGGGTTTGGCAAGCGCGGCATCGAGGGCATGTTGAACGCCATCCGCTACGCGCGCGAGAAGCAGGTGCCGTATTTTGGAATTTGTCTGGGGATGCAGACCGCCTGCATCGAGTTTGCGCGCAATGTCTGCGGCCTGAAGGACGCCAATTCGAGCGAATTCGACCCCGCCAGCCAGCACCGCATCATCTACAAGCTGCGCGAGCTGCTGGGCGTGGAAGAGATGGGCGGAACCATGCGTCTGGGTGCGTGGACCTGCATCCTGCAGGAAGACTCGCTGGCCGCCAAGGCGTATGGCGGCGCCACGGAGATCAGCGAGCGGCACCGCCATCGCTACGAGTTCAACCGCGAGTACGAGGCGCTGCTCACCGGCGGTGGCCTGCGCCTGAGCGGAACCACGCCCGACTCGACTTATGTGGAGATTGTCGAGTTACCCGGCCATCCTTACTTCCTGGGCTGCCAGTTCCATCCCGAGTTCAAGTCCAAGCCGCTGGAGCCGCACCCGCTGTTCCGGGAGTTTATAACTGCGAGTTATTTGAACAGGCAGCACAGGCTTATGCCCCAGTTAGAGACTGAGGTGGCCGTGGGGCAGAAACTCTGAGGTAACGAGCTATCCGGATTGATGAGTCTATGCTCAAGCGAGCAGGAAGATCTGGGCCTACGGCGTAACGATTCGGTCGGCCAGGTCCGGCGCAACAACCCGGAAATGGCGCACATTCCAGGTATAGATTCGCTCAGCGTCAACTTTTCGCGCACAAGCGAGCAGGAGCGCGTCGAAGACGATGCCGCCAGCGAGGAAAGACCGAGCTGTGTTTCGAATTGTTGCGGCGTATTCTTCCACGGTCAAAGGCACCACGGTGGTTCTTCCGGCGATTTGCTCAACCAGCAGTCCGGCGAACTCGGGCCGCTGCCACTTGCCGCCGGGCAGGCGGGACAGCACCGCGTATACCTCAGCCAACGTGTGCGCTCCACATGCTGTGGTCTGCTTTGTGGCGGCGGATAACAGAGCCGCGCTTGGCTTGTGACCGGGATGGTCTGCGTCGCTGGCCGCAATCAGCACGGATGTATCGAGGAAATTCTTCATGGCTCGTCAGACAAACCGGCGACAAACCGCATCCGCCTCTCATGCTGCTCTTCGATAAGCTCCACGACGTCATGGTTGGTGGGCGGGCCACCGGTCATCACCCATAGCCCATCTCTCATTTCCAACTTGGGCTCTGGAAAATCTGCTTCCAGCATCAAGGTCTCGCCGACGCGTTCCACTTTCAGGCGGGTTCCCGGCGTCAAGTGCAGAGCGTCGCGAAGTTTCTTGGGGACGACGATGCGGCCGGCCTTGTCAATTTCAACAGTGGTAGACATAATGCCATTTTACCATTAGAAATGGCATTGTACAGAATCCGAGTGCCGCTATTGCTCCAGCACATAAGCACCTGGCCTCGTTTTTGAGCACCTTTCCAGTGAACCGCGTCCGTTTGGGCGGAACCTTAAGGGTCTGCTTTGTCGAGTTTTCACGGACGCAGTTCGCCGAGTTTTGCCCTCCTGCGAAGGAAGCATAAGAGCAGAAAGCTTCCGGGTAATAAGCTGTGTTCCCCGATGTTGACAAACCCGGTTGCCCGGCCTATTGTTTCCTAGTTTTTCTGAATGGAGGGCACGACACTATGGCCTACTTTGAACTCCAACCCGCTGAAGCGGATCTTCAGCAATTGTCTGAGCAGTATTGGCTTGAAGCCGGCGAAAGAGAAAAGCAGCTTGAAACAGCCGCATTCGAAGCCGGAGAAGCAATTCGAGGCGGCGAGTACACGCTGCCCAACCTTGAAACCATCGTTCGCTGGAAATCGGAAAGGGTGGTTCACTACCTGATTGGCAACAGCAGCGAGAGCATCAAGAGCGCTCTGGCAATCGCCGCATCGCCGGAGACCAAAACCGAGGATGCTGTGAAGGCTCTGATCGCGCTGCGCGGCGTCGATATCTCTATCGCCTCTGCAATTCTCTCGACGATCTACCCGGAGCGCTATGCAGTGCTGGATTTTCGAGCACTGGAGTCGCTGGGGCACGCGCGGCATGACGTCGCGTTCTATGCCGAATACAACTCATATTGCAAACGGTTGGCCGAGTGCGGGGTCGTCCAGCGCAAAGAAGGCCTTCCCGGCCCAACGGCGCTCCATGCGCTGGAGCGCGCGTTTTGGCAATGGTCCAAGAGCCGCCAGGAATGGGGTGCGCCTGAACTCAGCAAGGTAAAATCGGCTTCGTGAGCAACTCGTTTGAAATCGGGCCGGTACAGGTGGGCGCAGGGCAGCTCTTCCTTATCGCCGGTCCGTGCGTGATTGAGAGCGAGGCGCATGTGCGGAGCATGGCCGACGCACTTCAGCGCATCACCGGGCGACCTGGGCATTCCCTTCATCTTCAAAGCCAGCTACGACAAGGCGAACCGCACCAGCGTGAAGAGTTTTCGCGGTCCCGGCCTCGTGGAGGGCACGCGGATTCTGGGCCGCCTGGCCAGGGAAACCGGTCTGCCGGTGCTGACCGACGTGCACGAGCCGGGCCACTGCGAAGTTGCTGCCGAAGCCGTGGACGTGCTGCAGATTCCAGCGTTTCTTTGCCGCCAGACCGATCTGCTGGTGGCCGCGGGCAAAACCGGACGCGCCATGAACATCAAGAAGGGCCAGTTTGTGGCGCCGTGGGATATGGAGCACCCGGTAGAAAAGGTGCGCTCCACCGGCAACGAGCGGGTCTTTCTCACCGAGCGCGGGTCAAGCTTCGGCTACAACACGCTGGTGGTGGATTATCGCTCGCTGCCCGTCATGCGGCGGCTGGCGCCGGTGGTGTTTGACGCCACGCATTCGGTGCAGCAGCCTTCGGCGGCAGGCGGCGTGAGCGGCGGCCAGCCGGAGTTCATTCCGCTGCTGGCGCGGGCGGCGGTGGCCGCGGGCATCGATGGGCTGTTTCTTGAAGTCCACGACGACCCGGCCAATGCCAAATCCGACGGCGCCAATGCACTGGATTTGAAGCTGCTCAAGCCGCTGCTGGAGAAGCTGCTGGCGATTCATAAGGCGGCGAGATAGCGATCAACGAAGGCAAGTCAATATGGTCCCAACGAGCCGAATGGTCCGCATCGCCAATCAAGCCCTTGCTGTTTGGAAGCTTTGTCTGTCCTTTCGCAAGCGCGACTGGGAGTTGGCCGACTATCCGATTGCATTCCGCCGCCAAGACCCAGACCCGGATTCCGATTACACCGCTCCTCGATTCAAGCTGCCCCGTCATGTAGGTTCCATCATTAACTGGCAACTATCAGGGAGCGGGGACTCGCAGGAGCGGGCACTCGAAAG
Organism: uncultured Acidobacteriaceae bacterium; assembly: GCA_963757965.1. Lineage (GTDB taxonomy): Bacteria > Acidobacteriota > Terriglobia > Terriglobales > Acidobacteriaceae > Telmatobacter. The sequence continues at coordinate 235,214 of CAVWTV010000021.1, read as the reverse complement.
TCTCCGCGGCACCTTTGACGCGGTAAAGTTGGCTAGGCTAGAGGAGGGTAGGCAACTTCCGCGCCCCGGTACGCAGGCTCCGATCGAGTTTGCTTCTCAGCTGCGAGTCAATGCGCACCGGGAGTTAGCCGACGATTTTATTGACAAGGTCCTGGAACTGGAAGGCGCCTGGATTTCCGATGAGTCCAGCCTTTGGGACTTCCACACGGATGAAACCAATGACATCCTTTGTTCCAGAATCAAGGAAGTCTACGGCGTCGACGTGTCCGATATTCAATCAGCCATATTGTCAGACATCCTGGAACGTATCGCTGCGGAACAGAGATCTGCATAGCCTCAGACCGCGCGAATCTCCATCGTCTTTCCGAGGGCTTTGAGCGCGTTGGCGATGCCGTCGATTTTGGTGGCGTGGTGTACGTCAATCAACCGGGAAACCTCCTGCGGCGTCACCTGCAAACGTCGCGCCAGTTCAGCGGGACGAACCTTTTGCGCAACCATTTCGTTCACCAACAACACCTTCGCCGACAGGCTGGCGGGCAATTCGATCAAGCGCTGGCCGCGCTTGGGCTTGGAGGGCGCTGGAATCGGCTGCCTCGATTCCAGATACCAGTCTAGAGCCGATTCAAGAACATCCGCAGCATGCACTTTGGCGTCCTCGATGTCTTCGCCCTGGGTGATTGCCTCGGGAATATCGGGAAATGTAATGACGTACCCGCCCTCTTCAGCGGCTTCAAAATTCGCGGGATATTGCAACATTTTCGCTCCTATTTCAGCCCCAGTTGTTTCTTGATGCCGGCAGCGGTTCCCGTTTTGAGATCCTTGCTGTGCATGGGCAGGTAAGAGGTTCTTCCGTTCAACTCCACCTTGAAGTGGGAGCCTTTGGCGCTCGCGAAGGTCGCTCCCTGCGCGCCAGCCACCGCTTGAACTCGCTGCTCTTCACCTATCGAGTATAAGCATTTTTGCTTATACTGTCGATGGGACTTGGGCCATCCTCACCAAAAAGAACCCTACGGCTTCAGTGCCGCCGGCTGGAAGTCCTTGTCGCCAAACTGCCACAGGAAGAAAGTAAAGATATCCGTCCAGTCGGAGACCTGCTGCGATACTGTGTCGGTGATTCCATGGCCGGCGTCATAGTTCACCCGCAGCAGGATTGGCCTGTCTCCCGCATTCGCCGCCTCGAGCCGGGCCGCCATCTTTGCGCCTTGCCAGGGATCGACTCTGGGATCGTTAGCCCCCGCGGTTACGATGACCCCTGGATACTTCGTTCCCGGCTTCACATGCGCATACGCGCTCATCTCATACAGCCCCTTGAAACCATCCTCCGTGGTCACCGACCCAAACTCGGGAATATTCGGCGGTCCGTTGGGTCCGGTTTCCATGCGCAGCGCGTCCGAACAAGGCACACCGTCGACTGCCGCGGCGAAGAGGTCGGGGCGCTCGGTAATTGACCTTCCGATCAAAATACCGCCCGCACTCTGGCTCCAGATTCCAAGCTTCGCCGTGGACGTGTATTTGTGGTCGATCAGGTACTGCGCCGAGGCGATAAAGTCGCGCCACGTATTGGGCTTGGTCAGCAGCTTGCCGGCCTCGTGCCAGGCCACGCCATATTCACCGCCGCCGCGTACGTGCGCCACGGCCAGTATGCCGCCTCGCTCGATCCACTCGGAGTAGCGCCGCCCGAAACCCGGCTTCCACACGTCGCCATAGGCGCCATATCCAATGAGGGCCGTCGGGTTGTTGCCATCGAGCTTTGTGCCCTTCTTGAAAACGATGGAAAGCGGAACAAGCGTGCCGTCGGGCGCTGTCACCATCTTTTCTTCAGAGACAAAGTCCTTTGGATCGACTGCATTTTCCGGAACCAGGTGCATCGCAACTGCCGTGGCTGTGGCCGCGTCGTAGCGGTAATAGTCTCCAGGCCTGGTCCAGGACGTCATGTCGATCAGCGCGCCCGGCTGGTTGATTTCCGTGACCACATCGTTGACGCTTCCGCTGAAGGGGAGCGCAATCGCCTGCGGCTTCGATCCGGGTTGATAGGAAAGGCGCAAAACCTTCCCAATGCCCGCCTCCGCCTGCTGGATGTAGAGCGCGTCCTTTGCCGGCCGCAGAACATTGGCGCCAACATACGAACCTGTTAACACCGCTGAGCTTCCAGGAAGGGCAACCTCTGCCTTCGACAGGTCCGAATCCGCGGCGCTCACTCGCAGGATCTTGCCGTTTGGAGCGTCCTTGAGAGTGACCAGATAGAGATCGTTGCCGACCAGGGCAAGGTCGGTAATGTTGTCGCTGTAGCTGACCAGCTTCTTCCAACTTGTCCGGATTTCAATGTCCTTCAGGGGAGCGACGTAGATTTCCATCGCCGGCGCAACGCCGCTGCTGACCACGCCAAGCGCATAGGAAGAGTTCGGCACCGGTGAAATGAAGGAGAATTCATCTTCGCCGATCTTTACGCCTGGGCACGCGTCGAAACCGAAGACCGCCTGATCGGTGCTCGCATCCGTTCCCAGCTTATGCGCGAAGACTCTGCCCTTCTTGTACTTTTCGGTGGCTGGAGCCCCTGGAGCGAGCTTCTGGCGCTGCAGGTAATAGATCTTGTCTCCGTCGAGGGAAAAGACTCCACCCTCGAACCGTTCCAACTTCTCCGGCAGTTCACGATCTGTCGCTGTTTCGTAGACCTGCGCGGTCTGGTCCTCGGACCCGCCCGGAGACGTAGCGATCACAACATATTTGCCGTCCCATGAAGGCGAATATTGATCGAGCGAAACATGGTGGCCGCCGGTGTCGAATTTGTTTGGATCGAAGAGCAGCCGCTCATGAGGATCATTCCCTTCGCGAACATAGAGTGCAGCCAGGTTCTGACCCTGCTTCCGCTTCCGGTAGAAGGTGAACTTTCCTGCCAGTTGCACATCCGAGATCGTGAACTCCGCCGCGTTCATGTAGGTCTGCATCTGGGCTGCAAATGCCTTGCGCCCAGGCATGCTGTCAAGCATCCCGCGGGTGTAGTCAGCCTGCGCCTTCATCCAGGCAATAACCGCCGGATCCTTCTGATTCTCCATGTACCGATAGGGGTCCTCGACCGATTGGCCAAAGTAAGTATCGATAACGGGCTTGACCGGCGCCACTGGAGGCTTGGACAGTTGTGCGTGCAGAAGGAAAGGTGCGCTCAAGCACCCGGCGATGCAGAACACGGGAAAAAGTCGGCTATGCAGCATGGGAAAATCTCCCTTTAATTGGTGGAATTTGCGGTGTCAAAGGACCTTGATAGCGTACGGTAACATGCTGGATACATGTTGGGACAAGAGAAAAACTATCGGGAAATCGATGCTCCACCAGATTCAGATTAACCGCGCTCAGAATTTTCGGTGAAGATCCCTTCGATGGTGGTTTCGAATAGTCTGGCCAGCTTGAAGGCCAGCGGCAGGCTTGGATCGAATCTGCCCGTCTCGATGGCATTGACGGATTGGCGGGAGACTTCAAGCCGGGTTGCGAGGTCGGCCTGGCTCCAATCACGCTCGGCGCGCAAAACACGGAGCCGGTTCTTCATCGGTTCCTCCACATCTGAATGCGCAGCGCAATGCCCGCGGAGACGACGAAAAGGTCGAGATTGAGTGGTGGGATCAGCCTGCTCATCGAGGGATAAGCAAACAGACAGCCGAGAAATGTGTCCGCCACGAAGGTGATGCCGAGGCCCCAGAGGAGCGCCTGCACGACCATCATGCGGACGAACTCATCGGTTTCTTTGGCGATATAGCGGCCGACAACAGCAATGGCTCCGATGACCGGGATGGTAGGGAGGATGGCCAACAGGTAGGTCGTCACCAAACCGGTAGGCGAATTCTCGAACTTCTCATGGGCGCCCAGGACGAGTACAGCAGTCAGAGCCAGATTGGAGCCGAACAATGCCAGAGACCGGCGTTGAAGTGGGCTAAGGTGTCGATTGCAAAACGTCATGGTTAGTTTCCTTTCCTTAAAGACAAGCTAACTTTACAATACGTCGCGCTGGATGTCAAGCGTGCTTGTCTTTTTCGCAAAAAAAAACAAGCAGCGCTCGAGATGCTTTTCTATTCTTGGTTCGATTGACCGCCTTTGCCGCGGTCCTTCACCACGATTGTCTCCGCGATGCGGTCGTGGACGCAGCGGTGGTTGGGATAGAGGAAGTATTGGATGAAGCCGAAGCCGCCTTCGAGTGCGGAGGCGCCGTAGCCGAGAGCGCGCTCCGCAGCTTGCCATAGACTGATTCTGGCGTGCGTCAGCGACACTACCCGAATGCGCAGCAGGCGCTTGCCGGGCGTGAGGCCATTCGAGAGCCACACAATCAGTCCGAAGTAGAGAAGCAGCCAGACCACCCAGGCGACTTCGTTGAGCTTTTCAAATTCGAATCTCACTTGCACGTGGCCGGAATGGTAGATGTCTTCATTCAAGTGCAGGCCATCGCGCAAGAAGCTTTGCAAGGCCCACATGGCAGGACCGTAGGTAGCAAAGACGAGGAACATGTCGATTGCGATGGCGCCCAGGCGTTGACCGAACGAAGCCAGCGGCGCACCGGCCAGTGCCTTTGCGCGCGCGGTTTCGTGTGGATTGAAGAAACCGCTGGTCGATCTTTTTTGCATAGAACCAATATAAGGGCGCAAGGCTGGGCGCCTGCGTCTGCCTGATAGCATTTCGATATGTTTCTGCTTCCGGCTCGCATAACTCTCCGCGCCTGCGTGGTTGCCGGCGTTTCATTTGTCGTCATTGCAGGCTTCCACCTTTTCTGCGCCAGGGCCCAGGATGCTCACGCCGCTGGGACACAGGACCGCGCACGCATTGAAGATGTGCTGAAAGGGCTGAATCGCGGGCGCTCCCTCGGCCAGGTTGCGGTTTCGCCGGATGGCAAGCGGTTGGCGTGGATTCAGTTGGCCCGGGAGGGAATCGAGATTCGTGTATCTCCGCTGAGCGACATGAGCAAGAGCGAGCGCGTGACGGCGGCAGCCACTCCGGACCAGCACTGTCATGAAGGCGAAATAGTCTGGTCGCCGGACTCCAAAGTGCTGGCGTTTTTTTCAGACTGCGCGCGGCCCGGTGAGCAGACGGATTTATACATTGCGCGATTGGATGGCAAACCGGCGCACCGGTTTACGAATTTGAATGGCTACGTCGAAGCGCCGGCATTTTCACCGGACGGAGCCAAGGTGGCCTTCCTGTATGTGGAGGGGGCAACGCGGCGAGCTGGTGCCCTGGCGGCCATGAAGCCTCCCGCGGGAGTGATTGGCGAGGATGGTGTCGAAATTCAGCGCGTTGCAACGGTGACCATGCCTCCAAAATGGGACGGCGAGGAGTTCCCGGTGCCTGGGTCGAATAAGCCTTTGGATTCGAAGGCAAAACAACTCGCGCCGCTGTTCGATTTCCTCACCCCGCCGAACCTGCATGTGTATGAGTTCGGCTGGTCGCCCGATTCCGCGTCGATTGCGTTTGTGGCAGCCGATCCGCCCGGAGAGAACAACTGGTGGGTGGCGAAGCTCTACACCGGGGGACAGGGACGCACGCCCAAAGCGATTCTGGCGCCTGCGGAGGTTGCCGGGCCGCTGCATGGATTGCAGATTGCGGTGCCTAGATGGTCGCCGGACGGCAAGATGATTGCCTTCATCGGCGGGCTGATGAGCGATCAGGGATCGACTGGCGGTGACGTCTGGATTGTCCCCGCGGCAGGAGGGGAGCCGCAAGATCTGACTCCGAAGCGGCCCACATCGCCGGCCTGGATCGAGTGGACCGACAGCGAGAGCCTCTTCGTGAGCGAATTGGCCGGTGGAAACGCGCAGTTGATCCTGCTGCGGCTGCATGGTGAAGCGGGGTGCGCGATGCACGCCGGCATTCACGGACCGGTCTACTCCATCCCCGCCACGGTTGGCGACGGGCGGATGGAGATGAGCATTTCAACCACGGCTGACCATTCGTTGTTTCTCTTTGAAGCCAGTAGCTTCGACCGGCCAATGGAGATCTACGCCGCCAAAACCGACGCGGTAATGGCCGCCTGCGCGGGCAGCGAATCCGGAAACGTGACCCAAGTATCGCATCTGAACGACGGCGTAGAACCGGCGTGGGGCAAGTCCGTGTCGCTGAGCTGGAACAGCGATGCCCTTTCGGTGCAGGGATGGCTGATGCTGCCCAAAGACTACGACCCGGCGAAGAAGTATCCGCTGCTCGTCGAGGTGCATGGCGGGCCAGCTGCAGCTGCGAATGCCCAATGGCCGGCAGGCATGGGCAGCCTGGGCGTCGCAGCCTTCTCGGCGCTCGGCTATTTTGTGCTGCAGCCCAATCCGCGCGGTAGCTTCGGGCAGGGCGAGGAGTTCACCCAGGCCAACCGCAAGGATTTCGGCTACGGGGACCTGCGCGACATTTTGGCGGGGGTAGACGCGGTTGAAGCCAAATACGCGGTGGACCCAAATCGAGTGGGCCTCACCGGCTGGAGCTACGGCGGGTTCATGACCATGTTTGCCGTTACCCAGACGCAGCGGTTCAAGGCCGCGGTGGCAGGCGCGGGCATCTCCGACTGGCTGAGCTATTACGGCGAAAACTCGATCGACCAGTGGATGACGCCGTATTTCGGAGCCTCGGTGTACGACGATCCCGCAGTCTACGCGAAGAGTTCGGCCATCAACTTCGTCAAGCAAGCGAAGACCCCCACGCTCATTGTGGTGGGTGACCGGGACGGCGAATGCCCGGCGCCGCAATCCTACGAATTCTGGCATGCGCTGCGCGACCTGCACGTGCCGACGCAGCTGGTGGTTTATCCCAATGAAGGGCACGGATTTGTAGACCCGGCGCACAAGCGCGACGTGATGGAACGCGCCATCGAGTGGTTTCAGCGCTCCATGCCGGCCAGTGAGTAAGCTTAAGCCTGCTTCCCATCCGCTGCTCCGAGCGTCTATTTGAGCAAGGGCAATGAATCATTTCCGGTGCGCCGGGTCCGGCACTCCGCGCCGCCATCTTCAACTGGGCAGCCGGTCCTGATACACTTTTCCTTGGAGCTTCGTACGCGTGTTTTTGTCAACCGGCTCTTTGCGGCTGTACGGTCGTGAGCTGGGCAATTGAGCGGATTTCACCAGCTATAGGCCACGCTTGGTCATGTTGGCGGGCCGCTTTAACACAATTCTTCTTTACGTATTCGGAGAGACCGTTCCGTGGTTCGGGGAGGCGGGGCGGGGAGGATTCATGCGGCGGTTTTTGACGCTTGTTTGCTTGCTATGCGTGGCCATTCCGGCCGGGATCTCGATCTCCGGCTGCACGCGCAATCCGGCGGCGGCCTATTGCAATGGCGTCGGCTATGGCCAGAAGATCACCGACGTGGCTTCTATCTTCCTGCAGCCTCAGACCACGGGCATCTCCATTGCCTATGGGCAGACGGCGCAGATATCCACACCGACGGCCGAGACCTGCAAAGGCACCTCGGCTGCCGTGGCTACGTACACTTACGGCACCACCAACAACCAGATCGCGGACATCTCGCCCACCGGCAATATCTGCGCTGGAATTTGGAACCGCAATACGGGCGGCGGAATTGCCAACTACACCTACTGCATTCCACCGAATCCACTGCCCGCAACCAACGGCCTGCCCTTCGCAACGGCGTATGTGACGGCCTCGGCAAACTCGGTGACATCGAATCCGGTAGAGATTTACATACACCCGCAACCTACATCCATAACCCTTGTCGGGCCGAAGTCATGTCTTTCGCAAGGGCAGTTGGCTCAACTCGACGCACAGGCGTGCATCGTAGGCAGCAACAACCAACAGCAGTTGTTCTGCGCGCCGGCCTCAGTCACCCCGGCCAACTATGCCTGCCCGCTGCCGCCTGGCGTCACCTCGGTCCCCAGTTGCTCGGTGTCGCTTGGCACGCTCAGCTACCAGGTCGGCACGGCTGCCATCGCCTCGATCAACGCGGAGACCAATCAGATCACGGCCGAGCAGCCGGGTACCACCGTGATCACGGCTGCGATTGCCAACGCCGGCTCGTTGGCCGGCTACTTCTCCACCTGCCCGCCGCAATCGATTAAGGTCACATTGGCAAACGGCGCCGAAAAAGGTACGATCACGCGGGGCGTGGTGCAGAATCTCGTCACGACCATCCTCGACACCAACAACAACCCCATCACCGGCCTGACTCTGGACTACCAGACCACTGACCCGATCGACATCACCACAACCGCGAACGGAGGGCTTACCGCCTCCTTCCCGGGCGTTGCATCGGTGTACGCAATTTGCCAGCCGCCGACCTGCAACTCTGCTCCCATCAATGTGGACGGTCTGTATGGCACCGGCCTCTCGATCGCCTCAAACCCCGTCAACGCTACTGTCCCCGGTACTGCCAGCGAGTACGTTTGGCTTGGAGCGCCGGGCAAGAGCCAATATTTCGTTCCTCTCGAACTGCTGAGCGGCACCATTGGCTCGCCAGTGCGCCTGCCGTATGTGCCCAACTCGATGATGATGGACCGGCTCGGCCTGAGTCTCTACTTCGGCTCGGAGCGGGAGCTGATGATCTACAACCCCCTCACCAACACGCTTACTAAACAGGACCCCAACGCTCCCGGCGTGGTGCTGGCCGTCTCCCCGGACAATCAGGAGATTCTCATTAACGATCAGGTGCGTCAGGTCTTTTATATCTACGGCGGTACTTCCGGCGTGGAGGCAAGTTTTGGCGGCATGGGCAACGCTGCTGCCTGGACCCCCGACGCGAAGACTCTCTACATCACCGACAGCGCCAGCCTTGGCCCCGGTCATAGCGACACCTTGTACGTCTACAACGTGAACACCGGTTTTACCAGCTACGATTTGACCAAGACGACGGGCGGTTCACAGAGTCTGGCAATCACCATCCCCAGCGTGGGCGCATACCTGAGCGGAAGCCCCGGCTTTTCCACCGTGGCTCGCACCTGGTGCCCGTCCGGCACAGTGGGGAACAACGCCAGCATCACCTTCTATCCGCAGGGTGACTCGGTGCCCCTGCAGACCGACGTTCTGGCTGCAACTACCGACGGCAACCACATTCTGGGCGCGGCTCTCATCGGCGGTCCGGGGCCAATTACGCTCGACGATATCGGAGTAACGATCCCAACAACAGAATGCCCAGGGACAGGGACAAACACGCTCACGGCGCTCAACATCGCGCATCCCAATGCGCCTACACAGGTTCAGGTGAACAAGGTGAACGCTGCCGCCGTCAATCAGGTTGTTCCTTCGCCTGCATCCAACCTGGCATTTATCACCTACAATCCGGCCTCGGCCAATCCTAATCCGCAGCTGCCTTACTACGTGCCAGGGACCGGCGGCGCAGCTGGCACGGTCGGCTATCTGACGCTGGGCGGAGGTGCGGGGGCGACGATCACGGCTCCTGTGGCGGGCGCATTTAGCCCGGACGACACGCTCTTCTTCGTTTCTACCGCGGGCGATAATCTGATCCACTACATCAGCGTGCCGCTTGTCTCCACCAATCCGGCCAAGGCAGACACGCAGCAGATTGCTCCAGGCCTGCCTGCCTGCACGCCTCTCAGCGCGGGCGGCATCGACCCCGGTTGCACACTGACAACGCCGACTACAAACCCCGTGCCGGCAACGGTCATTACTGTGGTTCCGCGCTCCACAACGTAGTTCTTCGTTGAGCGAATTGCAAGAAAAAGCGCCGGCCAAGTGCCGGCCTTTTTCTTTGCGTCGATTCATCGCTGTCCGCACAGGCAGCGCCATTTCCGCACGATAGAATCAAACCATGATCAAGGGGATTTCCATTCTTCGCCGCGCCGGCAGCGCTGCGGCCTATGACCGGCTGTCGAGGCTCCTCTCGGCGCTGGGATTTGCGCCCGGGCGTGGATGGGACGAGATCGATAGCAAGGGCGCATGCTTTCTTGCGCCGTTGGGCAACTTGGAAATCGTCGATGGTAAGTTTCCCTCGACGGCCGATGTGTTGGTCGAAGTGACCGCGCTCGATTCCGTCTATCAGGCCGCCGAGAGCTGGCTGCGCGGCGAGGGCGGCGAGTCATTTGTGGCGCACCTCTCCGCGATCACTGAAACCCACTGGAAGTCGCGCATCTTTACCGTTGAACCGGAGCCGGGCTTTGCGCTCAGTTTCTGGGCCTGGACCGATCCGCTTCGCGGCAAGCCGGTAGCCATCGAGGGCGATCTTTCCGCCGCGGGCATGAAGTTCGCCATCGTGGTGGCGCGGTGGAATGCAGTGATCACCGATCGGCTGCTCGAAGGCGCGCTCGACGCTCTGCTGCGCAGCGGCGCAAAGCGGGACGACATTGAAGTCATCCGCGTTCCCGGAGCATGGGAGATTCCTGCAGCTGCCAGATCGGTTGCAAATCTCGGCAGAGTCGATGCCGTCGTAACGCTCGGCTGTCTTCTGCGCGGCGAGACCGCTCACTACGAGGCCATTTACAACGAAGTGGCGCGCGGCATCGGCCAGTCGCAGCAGGAGACGGGTATTCCCCACAGCTTCGGCGTGCTCACCTGCGAGACGCTGGAGCAGGCGCTCAACCGAGCTGGCATCAAGGCCGGCAACAAGGGCTTTGAGGCTGCCGTTGCGGCCATCGAGATGGTGAGTTTGCGGCGGAAGCTCCTTGATGACCGGGGTCCTCACGAACAGGTCATCATCCCTGGGGCGGAAGGCGGCTCTGCTTGAGCGCCGGGCAAAATCACACGTCAGGGCGTCGCAAGTCGCGTGAGCTGGCCATGCAGATGCTGTTTCAGGCGGACATCGGCAAGCAGACTCCGGACCAGGTGCGCGCTACGTTTTGGAAGGCCGGCGACGAAGTCGAACCGGAAGTCCGAGGCTTTGCCGAGGACCTGTTCCGCGTCGCCGTCGCCCATCAGGAGAAGATCGACGACCTGATCGTCGCCAACTCCAAGCACTGGCGACTGGAGCGCATGCCGGCCGTGGATCGCAACCTGCTGCGCATGGCCGTGGGCGAGATGCTGGGCTTCAAAGGCACGCCCTTTCCCATCGTCATCAACGAGGCTTTGGAGATTGGCCGCCGCTTTTCCGCGCCCGAGTCCATCAACTTCCTCAACGGCATGTTGGACGCGATTGCGCACAGTTTGATCAGCAAGTAGGCCGCGCTCGCCGGGGGATGCGGATAGTGTTTTGCGTTCGCGGAATGGCTGACGGCAGACTCTAGAGCTGGTCGAAGATTTCCCTGAAGTCCCAGACACCGGATTTGTCGGCTAGCCATTCGGCGGCGCGGACGGCGCCCGTGGCCAGGCAGCGGCGGCTGCGAACATCGTGCTTCAACTCCAGGTAGTCGTCGGGGCCGGTTGCGCTCACAATGTGCTCGCCCATGGCGTCGCTAATTCGGTGAGAAGTGATCTCCACCTTGGCTGCGGGCTGCGTGTCTTCGATGATCTGCCGCAGCGTGATGGCCGTGCCCGAGGGCGCGTCGAGCTTGGTCACGTGATGGGTCTCGGTGATCGAGAAGATGTAGCCGTCGAGTTTGGCGAGATCGGCCGTAAGGCGGAAGAGCTTCTGCACGCCGATCGAGAAGTTAGTTCCGTAGAGCAGCCCGCCCTGGCGGCGAATGGCAAGCGCCTTCATCTCGTCGAGGTGCGCATACCAGCCCGTGGTGCCGACGACAATCCGGTTGCCCAGGGCCAGCACGGCGCGCATGTTTTCGACTGCGGCTTCGGGAGCTGTGAAGTCGATGACCACATCGACGCCGGCCAGGCTGGGTGCTGTGAGCGCGGATGCGTGCTCGTTCTCGAAAATGTCGAGCGCGCGCACGCCATGGCCGCGCTCACGAGCAATCTGCGCAACGAGACTTCCGGTTTTTCCTTTGCCGAGAACAAGAATCAGCATGGGTTCCTTCGGAATTGCGAAAAAGCGAAAGAGTGAAATAGTGAACGAGTAAACATTGGGCGCTCCTTCAATATCTGTCGCCTGCTCGCTTCTTCACTTCTTCACTTGTTCACTGTAACCTGTTTTCGCGCCTCGATATCGAAGATGGTAGGGTCTGGGTCTTTGAAGAAGGCGGCGTGGAGCGAGCGAATTGCCTCGTCGGCGTCGTCTTCGTCGATCATGAAACTCATATTGATCTCGCTAGCGCCTTGCGAGATCATTCTCACGTTAATGTGGCGGATGGCCGTGAAAACCTGCGCGGCCATGCCGCTCTGTCCGCGAATGTCTTCGCCAACCATGCACACCAGCGCCTTGCGGCCCTCGTATTTCACGTCGGCCAGCTTGCTGAGATCGGCGGCGATGGCGGGCAGGTTGTCGTTCGAGTCCACGGTCAGCGAAACACTCACTTCAGACGTTGAAACCATGTCGACGGGGCAGTGATGCTGGTCGAAGATGGTGAAGATCTCCTTCATATAGCCGTGCGTCATGAGCATTCGGCTGGCCACCACATCGATAATGCTGAGCTTCTTCTTGACCGCGATGGACTTGAAAGGGCTCTTGCAGTGAGGAGCGAGGGATATGATGCGCGTGCCCTCGCAGCTTGGGTTGCGGCTGTTGAGCACATGGACGGGAATGTTCTTTCTGACGGCGGGCAAGATAGTGGCTGGATGCAGCACCTTGGCGCCGAAGTAAGCCAGCTCGGCCGCCTCCTCAAAGCTGATGACCTTCACGCGCAGGGCATCGGGGCAAATTCTTGGATCGGTGGTCATGATGCCGTCCACGTCGGTCCAGATCTCGATGGCATCCGCTGAGAGCGCGCCGCCGACCAACGCACCGGTGAAATCGGAGCCGCCGCGGCCAAGGGTGGTGGTGATGCCGGCCTCGTTGGAGGCGATGAATCCGCCCATGACCGGAACCTTGCCGAGGCTGGTGAGCGGGAGCAACTTGTCCTGGCAGCGCTTGTCGAGGAGGTCGATCTGCGGGACTGCTTTTTGAAACTGTGAGTCGGTAACGATGATGTCGCGCGCGTCCACATGTTCCGCGTCGATGCCGCGCTCGTTGAACACCGCAGCGACAATGAGGCTGGAGATGCGCTCGCCATAACTCACAATCCGGTCGGAAACTCGCGGACTGAGTTCGAGAACGGCCGCGAGGCCGCGCAGGATTTCATCGAGTTTGTCGAATTTCTGGTCGATCAGGTTCTGCAGTGCGGCGGCTTCCGATGGGTTCTTAACCAGCGCCGCGGCAGTGTCGCGATGCCGCGAACGCAGCCGCGAACTGATGGCCAGGGCGCCGGTTTTATCGCCTTGCCCGGCAGCTCCCGCGGCCCGCAGCAGCTGGTCCGTCACCTTGGCCATGGCGCTCACCACAACAACAGGCTGTTTGCCGAGGGCCACGCGTCCGGCAACGATTGCCGCGGTACGCTCGATGGCGGCCGGGTCCTCGACCGACGTACCGCCAAACTTCATCACTACCAGGCTCATGCGATCGATCCCATTGTCCAAAAGCGCATCAGACGCGCGCGGCTGCTTCGGCAGACAGGTTCCAGTTTGCCCAGACTGGCCAGCAATTCGGCGTTCAGGATGGCAGCGCCGGCGGCTCCGCGAATCGTGTTGTGCGAGAGCACCGTAAACTTCCAGTCGAGCACGCTGCAAGGCCGCAGACGGCCCACGGTCACCGCCATGCCGTTGCCCCGATTGCGATCCAGACGCGGCTGCGGCCGATCGTCCTGCGGAGCCCACTGCACGGGCTGATCGGGAGCCGTTGGCAGTCCCTGCCCGGCCAGCGGACGAAACTCCGCCCACGCATCCAGAATCTCCTCGCGCGTAGCGGGCCTGCCCAGCTTGTTGCCGAGCTTGATGCTCACGCTCTCGGTGTGCCCATCCTCAACTGCCACGCGGTTGCAGTGGGCGCTGATGCGCGCGGCCAGCGGCGTCACTACGTGGCCTGAAAGTTTGCCCAGCAGCTTGAGCGTCTCGGCTTCCATCTTCTCTTCTTCGCTGCCGATGTACGGCACCACGTTGCCCAGAATGTCCATGGAGGCCACGCCGGGATAGCCTGCTCCCGAGACCGCCTGCATGGTGGTCACAAAAATCTGCTCGATGCCGAAGCGCTCCTCGATGGGCTTCAGCGCCATCACCAGGCCAATTGTCGAGCAGTTGGGATTCGTCACCATGTACCCGCCCGACTGCTGGCGCGAAGGCTGCTCCTCGATCAAGTGAAGATGCTCCGCGTTGATCTCCGGGATAACCAGCGGCACATTGGCGGCCATGCGATAGGCGCTCGAGTTTGAGACAACGGCGCAGCCGGCCGCGGCAAAGCGGGGCTCCAACTCGCGGGCAAAGGTAGCGTCGAGCGCGGCAAAGATAATCTTCGGGGAACCTTCTGGGTTGGCCGCCGCGACCGTCATGCGCGAAATGCGCTCGGGGAGCGGAGTATCGAGGCGCCACTTGGCCGCCTCGCCATAAGTCTTGCCAGCCGAGCGATCGCTGGCCGCAAGCCAGGCGACCTCGAACCAGGGATGGTTTTCAAGCAACTGAATGAAGCGTTGGCCGACCATTCCGGTCGCGCCCAGGATTCCAATTGGATGTTTTGTTTGCATGGCCGTAGACACTCTAGTGTACAGGAGGAACTATGGCGACCTGGCCGACACCATCACCATCACCCCGGCAACCGGTTGGTTTCAGTGGCAGGGCACAAGCGGTCACGACTATTTGGCAACCGCCATTCTGAGCGATCACGAGATGCGCGTGCCCCTTGTTCTAAACCAGGGATACATTTTCAGAGAGCCCGGGCATTACCAAATCAGCGTCACCACATACCGCCTCGACAGCAAGCAGCAGACCACCAACTCAGTTGGCTTGGATCTGACCGCGCGCACCGCAGATGAAGAGCAGGCCCTGGTGCGCAGCCTTGACGCGCAGCTCGCCCGCCCCGAGCCCGCGAACTGCCGCTGAAGAACTGAAAATGTTGCCGCCGAACAGCTCGCTGCTTTGCCCGGCGACGATGCCGTCAGGGCCAAGGTTCAGTGGCTGCTGACCGATGGCGACGATCATCAGGATATACGCCAGGTAATATCCGGCGGACTGGCCGCCTCGCGCAACTACGATCTCCAGCTCCAGCTCCTTGAGGGTGCCTGGCGCGATCCGCAACACACTCCCGACAACATGATTCAGCGCGCCATCGAAAACACCCGCAAATTTCAAGCCGGCAAACCGCTTGAAGGATGGCGCATGATCGCGCATCCTGAATCGCCGGACGCCATCGCCAGCCGCCTCGCGATCCAGCAGCACAATGACGTCCAAGCCATAGTCGATTCGCTGCCCCAGCGCACCGGCCGAAACCTCACCGATACCGCCTATTTCCTCATTGACGCCGCCGCCGGCATCGACGCCGCGCAACTGGCAGCCGCTCGCCCCATCGCCATCGCCGAGTTCGAGCACATGGATTCCATGCAGCAGGGCTTGTTGCTTGAGACCGCTTGGAAAAGAATTCGCGACCCGCTGCTCGTACCCGCTCTGCGATCCATGCTCGACCAGCCGCCCGCGGAGTTTGTCGGCTACGGCCAACCGCTCGAGCGTTTGATTGAGCTCGATCCGGCCAGCGCCAGGCCCTATGTGCTCCGTGAAATCTGCGATCCGCATTCAACCGTGCATATGCAGCAAATGGCGGCACTGCCCGACGCCGCGTTGCCTGAGACTGACGCCTGCCTGTTGCAGCAGATCACCGCGAATGCGCTCATCAACAAGCCTTCCGGCGTGGCCCCATGGCCTGAAAAGGCTCTCATCGCCGGTCGATTCGCTTCCGCCGCCATCTACCCGCAGATGCTCGCTCTCTATAGCGCCAACCCGATGTGGAACGACGCCATTCGCGGCGCTGTTATTGCCTACCTGGTGCGCTGGCATCCTGAGATTGAGGCGCAAATGTTGCCCCCATCGGAGCGCGCCAAGTCTCTCTACCGTATGTACACCTTCAGCGAAGTTCAGAAGGCCTGGCCGGCAGCCAATCCCTGATTCTTGCTTTGCCGGCGCCGCCATCGCGGCCCAGGGCTGCTTCGCCCTATCGCGCCGGCGGCAAGTCGCTCGGCCGCACCGGCGTCGCAGCATCCTCGCCCGCAACGGTGGTCCACTCGCGCACGTGCCACTGCTTGACGATCCCGTTGGTCACATATGGATCGGCCTTGGCAAACCGCTCCGCAACCTCTGGCGAGTCACCCTTGAAAAGCACAACAGCCCCATCGACTGGATTCGCCAGAGCGCCGCCCAGCACCAGTTCGCCGCGCTCGCTCGCCTTCCAAGCCAGATCGAGGTGCGCGCTTCTGAACTCACCGCGCCGGGAAAGATAATCGTCGCCAAGCTCGTAAAACAGGAGATAGTGCATTTTCGAAGACCCCCTTGGGGTTCATTCCATCGCCGCAAGTACCGCGTTGGCAAACTGGGTCGTACCGGCGGTGCCGCCCACATCGCGGGTCAGCGACTTGCGCTCGGCGTAAACCGTTTCGAGCGCCTTCTGCACGTTGTCGGCGGCGGCCCCTTCGTCGAGATGGCGCAGCATCAGCACCGCGGATTGCAGCAGCGCGGTGGGGTTGGCCACATCTTTGCCGGCAATGTCCGGAGCCGATCCATGCACCGCCTCGAAGATGGCGCACTCGAGGCCGAGGTTGGCGCCGGGAACCAGGCCCAGCCCGCCGACCAGGCCCGCGCACAGGTCGCTGACGATGTCGCCGTAGAGATTCTCAAGCAGCAGCGTGTCGTACTGAAAGGGATTCATCACCAGTTGCATGCAGGTGTTGTCGATCAGGTGCTCGCCATAAACGATGTCAGGAAAGCCCTCGGCCACCTTGCGCGCGCAACGCAGAAACAGGCCGTCGGAGAGCTTCATGATGTTGGCCTTGTGGACGGAATGAATCTTCTTGCGGCCATGTTTGCGCGCGTACTCGAATGCGAATTTCGCGATGCGCGTCGAGCCTTTTTCGGTGATCACCTTGATGCTTTCGACCACGCCGGGCACGACCTCGTGCTCCAGCCCCACGTATTCGCCCTCGGTGTTTTCGCGAACGATGATCAGGTCCACGCCGGGCCAATGCGTCGGCAGGCCGGGCAGGCTCTTGACTGGGCGGAAGTTGGCGAAGAGATCGAATTGTTTGCGCAGGGTGACGTTGATGCTCTTGAAGCCCGCCGCCGATGGGCGTAGTGACCGGCCCCTTCAGCGCCACATGGGTGCGCTCGATGGATTCGGAGAGCGCGGCGGGAATGTACTCGCCGTAGATTTCGAAGGCTTCGGCGCCGGCGGCGAAGCGCTCCCACTCCCACTTGACGCCGGTGGACTTCGAGAATGCGAACGACAGCCTGCGTGACCTCGGGGCCGATGCCGTCGCCGGGAATCAGTGTGACTTTGTGCGTCATGATTCAGCTCCTAGCTGCTAGCAGCTATTTCTTCTTACCGCTGCGCCCGCCCAACAGCCCTTCAAGCTCTTCCTTGAACTCGCGCACATCTTTGAAGTCCCGATAGACCGATGCGAAGCGGATGTAAGCCACCGTATCCAGCCCTTTGAGGTGCTGCATGATCAGTTCGCCAACCTCGCTGGTGGTGCGCTCGCGCTCCGGAGCATCGACAAGAAAAGCTTCTGCCGCGTCAACGATTGCCTCCAGCTTGCTGGCCGGAACGGGCCGTTTTTCGCAGGCGCGGAGCAGGCCGCTGAGCACCTTCTGGCGGTCGAAGCGCTCGCGCCGCCCGTCCTTCTTGACCACCATGTAGGGGATCTCGTCGATCCGCTCGTAAGTCGTGAAGCGGCGGTTGCAGCTCTCGCACTCGCGCCGGCGCCGGATGGAGTCGGCCTCCTTGCTCTCCCGCGAGTCCACAACCCGATCCTGCCCGAAACCGCAATAGGGACATTTCATCGTTAACGCGATTTTACGGCATGGATCGGCGGACTGGAGCGGCTCGATTCTTGACACGGCGCAGTCGTACTGCAACACTCTCTTCTATGGAAGTCCAGTTCACTCCCGATCAGGAATCCAAGTTGGCGGAGATGGCCAACGCTGTGGGTGTTGCCCCCGCGCGGCTGGTGCAGGACGCCGCTTTGCGGCTGATTGGGGGCGATGCGTGGTTGACGGCCTCGAATGAAGCTGCCGATTCCCAAAAAAGTTTGCCCGGAGTGCGGGCACCGATTTCGAGGCAAAGGGTGGGACGGGATTGACGCGCATTGGCGTTCACATCACGAAGCTGTTTTGCCCTACGAGATGGCGTGGCCGATGATTCAGTCCGGGCGCTACGATAGTCCCGAGCGCGAGGATATCGAAGACATCTTCATTGCCGAGAAGCGCTTGGCAGAACTCCGAGCTGGCCGAAGCAGATCCCATTCCCTGGAAGAAGTGGAACGGGCTCTTGGCCTGGTTGATTGAGTTCGACGATGCCGCAAAGAGAGACCTTGCCAAGCTCGACAATCAGATTGCCCGCCGCATTACCGGGTTTCTTCGCCAGCGCGTAGCCTTGCTTGACGATCCGCGCAGCTTGGGTCATGCCTTGAAGGGATCCAGCTTAGGAGACTTCTGGCGCTACCGCGTTGGAGATTACCGTATTGTCTGCGAGCTTCAGGACAGACTCGTGCGAATCCTGGTGGTTCGGATCGGCAACCGGCGCGAGGTCTATCGCTGATCAGCTCAGAAACTCCGCAATCGCACCCACAACGGTCTGCTGCTCGTCTTCGCGCAGTTCCGGAAAAATGGGCAACGCCAGCACCTCCCGCGCGGCCCGTTCCGCCTCGGGGAAGTTGCCTTCGGAGTAGCCCAGGCTCTTCAGCGCCTCCTGCATGTGGAGCGGGACGGGGTAGTAAATCTCCGAGCCGATCTTGCGTGCGGTGAGAAACTCGCGCAATGCATCGCGGCGCGCCGTGCGGATGACGTATTGATGCCAAATATGGCGGCTGTCCGAAACCTCGTGCGGCAGCACAACGCCGTTGGTTGGGTAGGGTCCGGCTTCACCCAGGCCGGCGGAGGAAAACAGGAGGTGGTAGCGGGCCGCCACGGCGCGCCTGGCGTTATTCCAGCATTGGATGTACTTGAGCTTGACGTTGAGGATGGCGCCCTGGAAGCCGTCCATCCGGGTATTCCAGCCAACCTCATCGTGGTAGTAGCGGCGGCGCATTCCGTGCTGGCGCAACATGCGAACGCGCTCAGCCAACTCCTCTGAATTAGTCGCGACCATGCCGGCGTCGCCCGCGGCGCTCAGGTTCTTGGTGGGATAGAAGCTGAACGCGGCGATGTCGCCGAGTCCGCCGGCTTGTTCCCCGCGCCACTCTGCGCCCCAGGCCTGGGCGGCGTCTTCAATGAGCGACAACTCATGTTCGCGCCCTATACGAGCGAATTCACTCCAATCGGCTGGTTGGCCGTAGAGGTCAACGGGCAGAATCGCCCGCACGGTTGTCCCTTGCGGACTGTCCAGCACAGCTTCAACCGCGACAGGGTCCAGATTGAAGGTTCTGGGGGCGATGTCTGCAAGAACCGGCGTTGCACCGGCGCGCAGAATTGAGCTGACCGAGGCAAAGAAACTGAAGGGCGTGGTGATGACCGCCTGGCTCGGCCCGATCCCGGCGGCGGCAAGGGCCAGCCACAGAGCATCGGTGCCCGATGAGCAGCCCAACGCATGGGCCACACCGAGTTGTTCAGCGGCCGCGCGCTCAAATGCCGCTACCGGCTCGCCAAGAATGAATTGCTGCGTCTCAAGTACCGCGCCGACCGCGTCCAGCAATTCCTGGTGGAGCGGGCGGTACTGGCGTTTGAGGTCGAGCATCGGTACAGGCTGGGAGATTTGGCCGGGAGCGGGGCGGAGGCGGCTGGCTTTTTCCACATGGCTATTTTACGCCCCTGTTTTACGCCCCTGTTTCAAGCCTGGGCAGCGGGACTCGCGTCTCACGCGCGGGCATCGAAACCAACCCGGAAACGCGACTGTGCATCTACTGACAGTTGAAAGGGCGTTAAAGCGCATATAATGTTTTCACATTCCGGGAAATGGCGGGGTCGGGACTTCCGGCGCCGTGCCCGGTGATTTGTTTTTTCGTGCACATGCAGTTCACATGATTTCAAACCCTCAAGAGGAAAGTAGGAGATCGGCACATGGAAAACAAGCCGGCACAAAATATTCAGGACACCTTCCTGAACACTGTTCGCAAGGACAAGACACCGATCACAATTTATCTGGTGAGCGGCGTCAAATTGACGGGAAAGATCCGGTCCTTCGACAAATACTCTGTGCTTCTGGAAAACAACAGCCAGGAGCAGCTGATCTTCAAGCACGCAATTTCTACCGTCGTGAGCAACCGGAGCGTGATGCACACTGAGCATCGTCCGGTGGCCGTTCAGACGGGAATTGGGCCATCGCCAGTGGCTGTTCCGTCCGCGACCCCTATTGCTGCGGAGCAGCGATAGCACACGGAAGCGGTCTCGATTGGCGATGAAGGAGCGCGGAAGCGGCGGCTCCCGTGCGGTGACTGGTGGGGGGTCTTTGGGCGCGGAGACAGCTCCAGGCCGCTGGGGGGCCAAGCCGGAGCGAGCGGTGCTGGTCGGTGTGGACCTTACGCGGGCAGAGGCCGGGGTTCGCACGGGCAGCAAGCGTGCAGGCGCGGCTGGCGCGCGACTTGCAGCATTGCGGTCAGACCCTGCTGCCTCGCCCAGGTTGGCCGGCGAGTTCCTGCTCGACGAGCATGCGGCTGAGAGCCCTGAATCTCAAGAAGCCCTTCCATCGAGTGGTGGTCCGTTATCGGGCCAGGCGCCGGGACCGTCTTCTTTATCTAGCTTAACGAGCCGCGATGCTTCTACGAGCCTTGACGCGGAAGAATCGCTTGCCGAGTTTCGCGAGCTTGTATCGAGCGCCGGCGCACAAGTGGTTGCCGAGGTGATGCAGCGCCGTTCCCGGCCCGATCCTGCTACTCTGATCGGCTCAGGAAAGGTGGAGGAGATTGCCGGAGTGGCCGCTTCCACCGATGCCGACCTTGTGCTCTTCGACCACGACCTGACGCCTACGCAACTGCGCAACCTTGAAGCTGCCCTGCCTTGCCGGGTGCTGGACCGGACACAACTGATCCTGGATATCTTCGCCCGCCACGCTCGCACGCGCGAAGGCCAGTTGCAGGTGGAGCGGGCGCAGCTTGAGTACATGCTGCCAAGGCTTGCGGGGCGGGGCAAGTCCATGTCGCAGTTGGGTGGAGGCATCGGCACGCGAGGCCCGGGCGAAACCCAGCTAGAAACTGACCGGCGGCGCATTCAGGCCCGGCTGGATCATCTGAAGGTCCAACTGGAGTCTGTGCGCGGCGTGCGCAAACAGCAGCGTCAGCGGCGCGAGGCAGTTCCCGTGCCGACGGTGGCGCTGGTTGGCTATACCAACGCCGGCAAAAGTACGCTGTTCAACTGCCTGACTGGCGCCCAGGTGCTGGCCTCGTCGCGGATGTTCGCAACCCTTGATCCAAAGCTGAAAGCCATCGAACTGCCAAGCCGCCGAAAAGTGCTGCTTTCCGACACGGTCGGTTTCATCCGCAATCTGCCGCACACGCTGGTGACCAGTTTCAGAGCCACGCTGGAAGAGGTGGCGCAAGCCGAGGTATTGCTGCACGTGAGGGACGCGTCCTCGACCTATGGCGAAGAACAGAAGGCTCAGGTCGAGAAGGTTCTGGACGAATTGGAATCGCTGGACAAGCCGCGCATTGAAGTGCTGAACAAGATCGATCTGCTGGGCGAGCATGAGCGGGATGGCTTGCTGGCCCGCTCCAAAAATGGAGGCGGCGTTGGCGCTGAAGTTCCTGTCTCGGCCCAGACTGGCGAAGGGATGGAGGCTCTACTCGCGGCCATTGACCGGGTCTTGCACTCCGATCCGGTGATTGAGGCGGAGCTCAGGGTTCCGCAGCACGAGGGCGCGGCGCTGGCGGCCATTGAGGCGGGGATGGTTGTGCATCGGAGGGAATACGAGGGCAATCTGGTGCGCTTGACGGTGAGCGGACCGGCATCGCTGCTGGGCCGGTTGCGCAAATTCCGGACGCGCGACGAGTAGCCCAATCGCTCCCCATTTTCAAAGGAGACATGATGAACCCCGCAGAAGACGCCCCCGGCCGCACCATCACAACGCTGTCTAGCCGCGAGGTGTATCGCAACCCCTGGCTGCGTCTGCGCGAGGATGAGATTCTGCGCTCCAACGGAAAGAAGGGCATTTATGGCGTGGTCGAGAAGCACGATTGCGCCGTCATTTTGCCCATCGGCCATGGGCGCGTGTGGCTGGTCGACCAATACCGCTATACCATCCAGGAGCGGGCGCTGGAGTTGCCGCAGGGCGGTTGGGAGATGGAAGTCGAGAATCCCGAAGAGCTGGCGCGCGGAGAGTTGAAAGAGGAAATGGGGTTGGACGCCGCTGAGATGACCTGTCTCGGAGCGTTGTGGATCGCCTACGGCTTCACCCGGCAGAAGCAGCACGTGTTTCTAGCTACCGGCCTCACGCACACCGACAAGGAGCCCGACCCCGAGGAGCACGACTTGGTGGTTCGCTCGGTGGCAGTGGAGGAGTTTGAGGAGATGATGCTCAATGGCACCATCCGCGACGGCTGCACGCTATCGGCGTGGGGGCTTTATCTGCTTTGGAAGGCGCGGCAGGCATAGCGGACCTCCAAGAGCTGCGCTAGTGTGGTGAGTCAGAAGTTCGTTACAGAAGTACGCGATGGAAATGCAGGTCCTTCGACTCCGCTGTAGAACGCTTCGCTCAGGATGACCGCCTCTCTTGGGGTTTCGTGTATGCGGCATTTATTGAACGAACTTCAGACTCAGTACACTAGTGAGAATGCTTTCTTATCCGCGCTCTTCCATCGGTATATAAGGCGATGGGTAGACGGGGCCGATGTACTCGGCGCGCGGCCTGATCAGCCGGTTATCGTCGAGTTGCTCGATGACGTGAGCGGCCCAGCCGGCAATGCGGCTGATGGCGAAGATGGGCGTGTAGAGATCGATGTCGATGCCCAGCGTGGCGTAGGTTGAGGCGGAGTAAAAATCCACGTTGGCGTTGAGCTTCTTGTCGGCGTTGATGTGCAGCTCGATGGCCCGCGACATTTCAAACCATTTGGGCTCTCCGGCGTCCCTGCCCAGTTGTTCGCTCATCTTGCGCAGGTGAGTGGCGCGCGGGTCCTCGGTTTTGTAGACACGGTGGCCGAAACCGGAAATCTTCTGCTTGGCCGCGAGCATGCCTTTGACGTACTCCACGGGATCGGCTCCGGCTTTGTCGATGGCGTAGAGCAGGCGCATCACGCCCTCGTTTGCGCCGCCGTGCAACGGCCCCTTCAGCGCGCCGATGGCGCCGGTGACGGCGGAGTGAATGTCCGCCAGCGTGGCGGCGATGACGCGGGCGGCGAAGGTCGAGGCGTTCAGCTCGTGATCGGCGTGCAATACCAGCGCCAAATCCAGTGTGCGGGTGGCCGTTTCAGAAGGCATTTCGCCCCTGAGCATCCACAGGAAGTTGGCGGCATGCGAGAGCGAGCGGTCTGGGGGAACGACCTCAAGGCCTTTGCGAATGCGGTCGTAGATGGCCACGATCATGGCGATCTGCGCGGTGAGGTTGTAGCTCTTGCGCACGTTCGCGTCGTGGGAGCAGTCCTTCTCGTCGGCATCGTAAAAGCTGAGCGCGGAGACGGCGGTGCGCAGCACTTCCATGGGCGTGGCCGAGGTGGGAAAATTGCGCAACATGTCGACGATGCGCTGGTCGATGGACCGGGCCAATGCCAGCTGTGCCGTGAACTCGCGCAACGCCAGCTCGGTGGGCAGGATTCCGTTCCAGAGCAGGTACGTGGTCTCCTCGAACGTCGATTTCACGGCCAGCTCGTGAATGTCGATGCCGCGATAGGCCAGCACGCCCGCATCTCCGTCGATCCAGCAAATGCCGGAGTTTGCGGCAACAATCCCTTCCAGGCCCTTCCCAGCGACAGCGGTCGACATAGCTTTCAAATCTCCCCTTGCGATTTTTGGCGCATCCAGGAATGCTGTGACTGACAGGCTCGCTCCGGGTTACGGCTGGTCTTTGCATCGGCCGGCTTTCACCAAGCGACCATCCACGTATAGACCTGGGCGAATCTGCTTCGAGGTACAAGGTTCCTGGAAACGCAAAACTGGCTATTGCGGCGGACTCCCTCGCCTTCTACCCTGGCGGCCAAATGGGTTCCACTGGGCTCTGCCGGAGGTCCGTTTTCCTTGATTGAAGGTCTGGCGCCTGAAATTGCAGTAAAGATGTTTATAACGTAGCCGTTCGGTTGTTGTCACGGAAGGTGGGACGGCGGCCAATGCATTTGCATTTGAAAACGATGGCGTCGGGATGCGTTGCGCTCTGAGACTTGACGCCTTGCCTTTGCGCGCCCTGAGCGCAGGCTGGCTGGCCCGCTGGGACGGAAGTTCTTTGTTTTAAGCAGAGCGGCGGCGGAATGTGAAGATTCGCGCGCAAGCTGACGCAGTAAAGTCATTTGTTATCAATGACTTACGAAAAGGTTAAAAACACAACATGTTTGTTTTCAGCCAGTTACCTGAAAAGGAGGGGAGGGGGGGTCGATTCCGGGGTACAAACCGGGCGGATGTCCGACGAAATAGACCGGGCACCTTTTCCTCCCTGCGAGGGGAGTCGAGTTGTGGGGATCAAGGTTCCGGGCCACGCGTTCGCTCGTGGAAATCTCAATTTGTATTCTCATTGTGCGCCGAACAGCCGAAATGTTCTGCAAAGAAGATACGAGATTCGAGAGAATAAATGCCCCTGCTCCCTCCGAAAAGGCAACCAGGGCAAGGTCGATGCCTCATTCTTGCCGAAGTCCGATGGAGAGATTTAGGTGCGTTCGCACTCCCGGGACCGCGGTTCTTCCTGTGCTTTCCGGGCCTCATCCGATACACTATTCAGTGGGTGTTTTTGCATATTGTGGACATTCCCCGCCAATCGCTCGGGGTGTAGTCTTCTGCCTTGGAATCGAATGTTGAAGCTCAGCGAGACGCCGCGAACGATTTCATCGCGGACGTTACGGTAAGAAATTAATTATTCAGCCGTCTAACAAGACGGGACGTCACCAGCATCAGGGCGTGAGCCACGCAGAGCGACCCGAAAGAGCGGGGCGCCGGACAGGCCGCCAGAGAAGAAAGGGATACAGATGAGTGATGAAGTAGAACAGGCGCCGAGACCCTACTCCGGTGCACTGCTTGGGGCCATTGCGATTGCCGTCGTGCTTGGCGTAGCCGGACTGATCTGGACTGCCACGGTGAGCAGCAGGGTGACCACCCAGCAAAATGAGCTGGCCGATGCGAAACAGCAGAACGTCAACCTCAAAGCCGCATTGCGAGAGACCGATGCTCGCCTTGAAGTGGCCACCGATGAGTTGAAAACATCGCTCGGGTTAACGCAGAAGCAGTTGGACACCCGTGCCGCGGAGCTGGCGGTGCGGCAACAGCGCGAAGAGGCTAATGCGCAGGTGTTGGCCAGCGCGCAGAAACAGACCGCCCAGCAGGTGACCGCCGTTTCCAGCGCAGTGACCGACGTGAAGACCGACGTGGGCGGCGTGAAGACCGATGTGGCCAAGACGCAAAGCGACCTGGCCGAAGCGGTCAGCCAGTTGACGTCGATGAAGGGGGATTTGAGCGGCCACTCCAGCCTGATCGCCCGCAATCACGATGAGCTTGAGGTCCTGAAGCACAAGGGCGACCGCAACTTCTACGAGTTCACCCTGACCAGGGGGCAGAAGAAGCCGGTGGGCACGGTGAGCCTGGAGTTGAAAAGGGCCGATGCCAAGAGGAGCAAGTTCACCCTGGTGGTCTATTCGGACGACAAGGAATACGAGAAGAAGGATCGCAGCCTGAACGAGCCCTTGCAGTTTTATAGCGGCAAGGAGCCGACGCTCTTCGAGATCGTAGTGAATTCGGTCGGGGCAAAAAACTCGACGATCACCGGATATCTGTCGACGCCCAAGAATGCGCCGGCGCCGCCTGCTACCGGTCAATAACAGCTGCTTGGGGTTTGAGCGTCAGGCTGGGCTTGTACTGGAAGGCGAACGTAATGCTCAAGTCCTTGCGCGCGTCCCACTGCTGTTTTGTCAGATGGAACGCCGAAACGATGGTTCCCTCGACCGTCTGGCCAGGATTGATGGTCGAGGTGAGCGACAACCCCGGGCCGTGCGGCACGGGCATGGTTGGATACGCGATAAATACGCGATCGTAATCCGCCGCAGTCGCCGCATAGCTGGAGTGAATGCCGTCGTCCAGGGTCGCGTTGGTCATGATGTTGTGCATGAACAGCGGTTCCTTGCTCTGGTTGTGCAGCTTGACCAGCGCAAAGACGTACACCTGGTCCATCTCTTCCTTGGGCATGGGGGAGCCGTTGGCGTCGAACCCTGACGATTCAGAGTGTTGCGCGTGAGCCCAGACCTGCTCGATCTCTCCGGTGGCTTCGGGCGGCTTCTGGCCGGCCATAACATAGATCGCGACGGCGATGCTCACCACCACGGCCGCGATGATGGTGGTCAAGGCCAGATGGCTCGAGCCTTTAGTCAATTCCTCGCCGCGGGCGGCATCGTCGAGTTGAGTAGAATCCTGCTGCAGAAGGCTCATCGCCAATTTATCTTATTCCCATCGGGGTCAAACTGCCCATGAATTTGTGCATCACATCGGAATTGCAATGCGCTTGCACTGAATGTGGTGCAATTCTTGACTCGATCAAGGCCTCGCCCTGAGCGCCGCCAAAAACTCCTCCGCCCCCAACGTGTTCAGCACATCTTCAGGCCCAAGCCATGCGCGGCGAAGTTGCCGCAGGCCGTAGTCCATTTTGCCCAGGTTGCGGGCGTCGTGCGAGTCGGAATTGATGACGATCTTGCAGCCCAGTTCCTTTGCCAGGCGCAGGTCGCGGTCGCTCAGGTCGAGCCGCTCGGGCGCGGCATTATGCTCCACAGCTACACCCAGCTCGGCCGCCCTGCGTAACACCGCTCCCATGTCCATCGCAAATGGCTCGCGGCGCAGCAGCAGGCGGCCTGTGGGATGGCCCAGAATCCGCGCGAATGGGTTCTCAATTGCACGCAGCACGCGGGCGGTCATCTCTTCCCGGCTCTGCTCGAAGCGGGTATGCACGCTGGCGATGACCACCTCCATCTGCGCCAGCACCTCGTCGTCGAGATCGAGCGCGCCGTCGGCTAGAATGTCCACCTCAATGCCGGTAAAGACGCGGATCTTCCCCTCCATCTGGCGATCGACCTCGCGGATGCGCTGAATGTGTTCCAGCGCCCGTTTCTCGTCCAGGCCGTTGGTCATGGCCAGGTTCTTGGAGTGGTCGGTGATGGCGATGTACTCGTATCCGCAGGCCATTGCGGCCTCGGCCATCTCGCGAATGGTGTTGTGGCCGTCGGTGGCGTTGGTGTGCATGTGCACGTCGCCGCGAATGTCCGTCTTCTCAATGAGCTGGGGTAGTGCGTGGCGAGCCGCGGCCTCAATCTCGCCCAGGTTCTCGCGCAGCTCCGCCGGCATCCAGTCCATGCCCAGCGCGGAGTAAATCTCTTCTTCTGTCGCGGCTGCAACGGTTGAGCTGTCGTCCAAGCGCGCCAGGGCCCACTCGCTGAGCGTGTAGCCCATCTTGAGCGCGCGCTGGCGAAGGGACACATTGTGCGCCTTCGAGCCGGTGAAGTACTGCAGTGCGGCGCCGTAGGAGGCCGAGGGCAGCAGGCGCACGTCCACTTGAAGTCCGTTGGCGAGATGGAAGCTGACCTTGTTTTCGCCCTTGGCAATGATGTCGTGAATGCCGGGATATGCGGCAACATGCTCCACCGCGCCAGCGGTGTGCTCGGGTGCGCAGGCGGGGCCGGTGACCAGCAGGTCCAGGTCGCCGGCGGTTTCGCGGCCGCGGCGCAGCGAGCCGGCGGGGGTCACTTTTTCAATTCCAGGAAAGGCCAGCAGGTATGCGGAAACGCGTTGGGCAGCGTCCTCGGCCACGTCGATGCGATAGCGGCCGGCGCTACGGCGATAGTCTTCGATCCCTTTGCGCAGCTTTTCGATCTGCTTCTCGCCCATGCGCGGCAGCCCAGCCAGGCGCCCCGCATCAATCGCCTCGGCAAGCTGGTCGATGCTTGCGATCTTGGCGGCGTCCCACAGCAGCGCCACGGTTTTGGGACCCATGCCGGGCAGCTTCAGCAGGTCCAGAAGCCCGGCGCCATATTTAGCCAGCAACTCGTCGCGAAGCGGCAGAGTTCCAGTGGCAGCGATTGCCTGCAGGTTTGCAGCCATTCCCTTGCCGATGCCGGGAATCTCCAGCAGGCGGACGGCTTCAGGCGCTGCCGCCATCAGGTCTACGGTGGTTTGCTCCGCGGCTTCGGCGGCACGGCGATAGCTGCGAATGCGAAAGCTGTCGCCGCCGTCAATCTCCAACAAGTCGGCCGTCTCGGCCAGCAAACGAGCCATGGTGGGATTGTCCATTGCACGAGCCTCCGCAAACAGTATCTGATAAAGCAGGGATCAGGGAACAGGGATCATGGATCAGAAAAACGGCTGCCGGTTGGCGTGGTGTTAGCCTCAAGGGTTATGGCAAAGTTGTCTCGGGTGGACTTTGTGGTGATGGGCGCGGGAGTAGCCGGCCTGCGCGCGGCCATTGAGCTGGCCCGCCACGGCGATGTCTTGGTAGTCACCAAGGAGTCGCTTTCCGAGTCGAACACCCACTACGCGCAAGGCGGAATCGCCGTCGCCATGGAAGGCGATCCGGACGTTGCTCTCCACCTTGAAGACACCGTCAACGCCGGCGATGGAGTCGTTTGTCGTCCCGCTGCCGAGGCGCTGGTTTCCGAGGGGCCAATCCGTGTGGCCGAGCTGATCGAGTGGGGTGCGGATTTCGACACGGCGGCGGGTGGAGAGCTGCTGCGCACCCGCGAAGGCGCACACTCGCTGGCCCGCATTCTCCACGCCCACGGTGACGCTACCGGAGCCGAGATCAGCCGCGCTCTGGTGGCCTTTGCGCGCGCCCACAAGCGCATCCGTTTCGCCGAGTGGACCATGGTCACGGGCCTGGTCGTGGCCGATGGCCGCGTCATTGCAGCCGACCTCACCATGGCTAGTCTCGATGCTCGCCATCCCGAACCCAAGACTCGCCGCATCGGCGTCCGTTCCGTTTTAATCGCTGCCGGCGGCGCGGGCCAGGTCTACTCCGACACCACCAACCCCGCCGTAGCCACGGGAGACGGCATTGCCATCGCAGCCACTGCCGGCGCCGAACTGGCCGACATGGAGTTCTACCAGTTCCATCCCACGGCTCTTTCGCTCTCCGGCGCTCCCCGGTTCCTGATCTCCGAATCCCTGCGCGGCGAGGGCGCGCACTTGCGCAACGACAAGGGGCAGCGCTTCATGGAGCGCTACCATCCGCTGCTCGAACTTGCTCCACGCGACGTTGTGGCCCGCGCCATTGACCGCGAAGGAATCGGCGATCGCCCTGGCGAAATACGGCTGGTCCATCTCGATATGCGCCACGTGACCGGCGTCGATCTGCACAAACGCTTTCCCGGCATCAGCGCCGTCCTCAGCCAATACGGGCTCGATCTGGCTCGCGACCTGATTCCCGTTCGCCCCGCGGCACACTACCTCATGGGCGGCATCAAAACGGACCTGACAGGACGCACAAATCTGGCGGGCCTCTACGCGGCCGGCGAAGCGGCCTGCACCGGCGTTCACGGCGCCAATCGCCTGGCCTCGAACTCGTTGCTCGAAGGCTTGGTCTTCGGCGCGAGAGCCGCGCAGTCCATGCTGTCCGATCTTCTGCCGCTGATTGCCGCGGACGAGCCGGCTGCGCAAACCAAACGCTTGACCGCGGCTGAACGCCGGAGCGTCGAAGGCCTGATCGCAAACCTGCAAGCGTCCATGTGGGCCAACGCCGGCCTGCTCCGCGATGAGTCCACGTTGCGGGCGGGCTTTTCCGATCACATTGCCTACGCAACCGCATTGGCCAGCTTGACAGCGCAAGCGAAGGGAAGTCGCCGCCTGAGCGAAGCCCACGCCCTCACCCGCGTATCCCATGCCATTCTCTACTCGGCCATCCATCGCACCGAGAGCCGCGGCGCGCATTTCCGCAACGACTACCCCCAGCGCGACGATGCGCACTTCCGCAAGCATTCCGTTCTAAAGACCGACGGCCAGATCGTCTTCGAAGAGTGGTAGGCACTCAATTGCGCGAAGCCCGATCCCTGATCCCTGATCCCTGTTCCCTGTATCCCGCAATCCACGAAACAACAGCGCAGACCGTTAGAATCGCGCCCATCGTTGCCAGCGAGACGAGAATTGGAACGTCGATCCAGCGGGCTGCGAGCATCTTTACAGCAACAAAAGCGAGCATCGCGCCCAGCCCATAGTGCAGATAGCGGAAGCGGTCGAGCAGAGCGGCCAGCGCAAAGTAAAGCGAACGCAGCCCAAGCACCGCCGCGATATTCGACGTGTACACCACGAAGGGATTGTGGGAGATGGCCAGCACCGCGGGAATGGAATCCGTAGCAAACAGAACGTCCGTGACCTCGATGGCCAGGATCACGGGCAGCAGCGAACCCTTGGCCGGTTGCAGTTTGCGAATCCATTCTGGAATGGCCGCCTTTGCCGAACCGCCGCGGACCAGCCGCCACGCTGCATAGAGCAGGAAAATGCCGAAGATCCAGGTAATCCAATCGAAGCGCTTGAGCAGCGTGATGCCCGCAAGAATAAACGACGCGCGCAGCACCACCGCTCCCACCACTCCCCAGAGCAATGCGTTGTGCTGGCGGCGCTGGCTGATGCTGGAATCCCTGAAAGATGACCAGAAAGATGAAGAGATTGTCGACGCTGAGCGAGGTCTCAATGGCGTAGCCGCCCACCCATTCAAGCGCCGCCTGCCGGCCTTGAGTCACGGCAATCCAAGCGGAAAACCCCGCCGCGGCTGCGACCAGTACGGCGGTCCAAAGCCAAGCAGTCGTTTGCGCTTGCCGCGAATCGCGCCGGTGGCCGGGCAGCAGCGAATCGGCCAGCAGCAGCAGCGCCACCACCGCATGAAACCCCACCCACCAGATCCAGGATGCGCCGGCGATCATTTCTGGATGGTATAGCAAAACAGAGATGAGGGTTCGGAGATCAGACCGTCCTCCGACAGGGCCCGCCAGCTTGCTGGTCCGTGAACCCTGATCTCTGAACCCTGATCTCTGTCTTCAGCGCAGATCGATCAGCCGAATCGTCTCCAGAAACACATCGCCGTCGATGGTCAGGCTGCGGGCGCTGATCTTGTCCATGGTGTCCTGGGCGGTGTGGTGGTAGCTGTTGTTCGGTCCGTAGTCCAGGTCGATCACATCAATCGATGGCACGCCGCGCTGTGACAAACGGCAGGTGATCGTCATCCACGGGGCTCTCGGTCTGAAAGAAGAAACGATCGTAGCCGAATTTCTTTGCGGCCTGGCGTCACCAGCGAAACCAGCCATTCTGTCGAGCGCGTCTCGCGCTGAATGTCGAGGTCCTTGTCGCCGATCATGTCGGCCAGAATAAATGCCTTGACGCGGCCCAGGGCGCCGTCCCGTCCCCACTTGGCGGCCAGGTGCCGGCTGCCGTAGGTCGAGTCGGATGCGGACCAGCTCTGAATGGCCTCTTCGCCGTCGAAGAAGACCAGCCACACCGAGTAGCCATCGAGATTTTTGCCCGTTTTGGTGCGCGCCAGTTCCGCGCGCAACTGGTCGGCGATGGCCAGCAGCAGCCCGGTCGTCGAGCCGCCGTCGTTGGCGCCGACAAAGTTGATGTTGCGCAGAAAGTAGTTGGTCTCGTAATGCGTGCCCAGCACGATCACGCCGTCTTTTTTCCCGGGAAAGCGCACGATGAAGTTGCGCATGGCGACGGGGCCGATGGGCGTGTTGGCGGTAAAGGTGTCTTCTTCAAGCTGGTCGTGCTTGAACTGGTCGCGCAGGAAGGCTTCGGCCTTGAGATGTCCTGGGCTAGTGGGCCAGCGCGGGCCGATGGCGACAAACTGGCGTGTATATTCGAGTGCCTTGGCGCCGTTGAAATGCGTTTGCGCCGTAACTGCCAGAGGAGCGAACAAGAGGAATGTGAAAACGGCGCGCACAATCAGCCGAACGCTGGTCGAGTGTTGTCGTCTCCCACGCTTGCCGCAAAAGAAGAGACG
Source organism: uncultured Acidobacteriaceae bacterium (assembly GCA_963757965.1). GTDB lineage: Bacteria > Acidobacteriota > Terriglobia > Terriglobales > Acidobacteriaceae > Telmatobacter. The sequence continues at coordinate 203,215 of CAVWTV010000021.1, read as the reverse complement.
CGGCAAGCATGGGGCGCCCATCGTTCTGGCCGCAACTCGCTTCGAAAGCGACGGGGCAATCATTTTGCTGCCTCCTTGGCTAGCTTGGCTTTGCGCCGCGACGGATGCACCCACCACGCAACGCCGATGCCGATCAGATAAAGCAGCAGCATCGGCACAGCGTAGATGCACATCGTCCACGGATCGGGGCTGGGCGTAATGATAGCCGCCACCAGAAAGATGGCCAGAATCGCGTAGCGGATGTTCTTCCAAAGAAACTTTGGGCTGACGATGCCGAACATGGCCAGGAAAAAAATCAGGATCGGCATCTCAAAGCTGATGCCCAGGCCAAGGATCACGGAGAGGAAGAAGCTGCTGTACTCCTCGATCGTGACCATGGAGGTGAAGTTCTTGCCGAAGTCCACGATCAGGATCTTCAGCGCGCCCGGCAGCACATAAAAGTAGCCGAAGCTGGCCCCGGCCAGAAACAACCCGACCGTTGCCAGCATGAAGGGAACAACGAAGCGCCGCTCCTTCTGGTAAAGCCCCGGCGCAATGAACAGCCAGACCTGATAGAGGATGAAGGGCGAAGCCAGAATTGCTCCGCCAACCAGTGAAACCTGCAGATCCAGATTCAACGGGTCCATGGGGTGGGTGAAAACCAGCGTCTTGCCGATGTGGACGAGCGGCGCCTGGATGATGCCCACAAACCGGTCGTGGAATGCCCACACCGCAACGAACCCGACCGCAAGATAGATGGCGGAGTGGACGATGCGCTTGCGCAACTCGTCCAGGTGCTCCATCAGGCTCATGCCGGGCAGCTCCGCGCGCTGGGTCACCGCCTCTCGCGCCTTGCCGATTGCATCCGCGGAATCAACCATGTTGGGCCGCCTGAGCTTTGTCTGGGATGGGGTCTTGGCCGGGGTCGAAGCCGCTCTCGTTCGCCCGCAGTTCATCCGCGCCCGGGAGCAGAGCCGCTTCGGCTACCGGATCAGGATCGCGACGCGCCTCGATGCCGACCTCCGCCGCCCGGCCAGTCGGCTTTGCCGCCGCAACCTGCTCGCCGGTTGAAGGCGGCTGGATGCGTGGATACGTCTCTTCCTGCGAGGCTTCGGATGAAGCCAGCGAGGGATACTGCGTCTGGTCCGGGTACTGGCTCTCCATCACGGCCGCCGCGGATTGAACAGCAACGGGCGCGTCGGAGCTCGCTTCTGAGACCTGGGAAACAGATTCTGTCGCCGCCGGTGCTGTCAGCGCCAGCGCCCGCAGACGCTCCTCTTCCTTCTTGCGGCGGTCGGTCTCCTCGGCGCTGCGCAACTCCTCTTCCATCTGGAACTTGAAATCGTTGGAAGCCTTGCGGAACTCGTACATCAGCTTGCCGATCTGGCGGCCGATCTGCGGCAGCCGCCGCGGCCCGAAGACCACCAGCGCCATCACCATCAGGATCAGCGAGTCCCACATGCCGAGGGTGGCAATCTGAATTGGCGGCGGAGCTACCATCGAGAGCAATGATACCTGCCCGCACAAGGCGCTCACAAATCGAGTGTTATCCGGGCCCGCTTCGCCGTCTGCCGGCGCAGACCCAGGCGGCTTCGAATCCGCGCAAATGGCCCTTCTCAATTACAGATGTTCCGCTTGCGTTAAACTAACAGGCATTGGCAGCGGCGCTTGCCGTGCCGGATTCTTCGGAATCCGCCGGCTTCAGGCCGCATCCAAGTGTGAAAAGGCTGCAACAACCCCGTGGATGGGGAATCCTGCAGGTTCAGGCAGCAATGCCGATTAACCGCGGGAATGTCAGCGCATCCGCTGCAGCTTGTTTGCTTTCAACATCCCCGTCCAGCGACCGAGAGTAGGTGAACTGGACTGAAGGCGGAATACCGTGAACCCTGTTCTTGCCGACCCAACGACGACGCCGTCCGCCGTGGCGGACAGTTGCAGCCTGGAAAACTACCTGACGCTTCCCGATCATTCCATGGATGAACGAATTGCGGAAGCCCGCGCTAAACTCGGCGCGACCACCGTTCTGCTCGGCCATCACTACCAGCGCGACGAGGTGATTCGCTTCGCCGACTTCACCGGCGACAGCTACAAGCTCTCCCGCATCGCCGCCGATACCGACGCGAGGTACATCGTTTTCTGCGGCGTACACTTCATGGCCGAGAGCGCCGATGTGCTGGGCCGCGACGGCCAGCAAGTGATTCTCCCCGACTTGAACGCCGGCTGCTCGATGGCCGATATGGCGGAGATTTCGCAGGTTGAAGCCTGCTGGGAGTCGCTCGAGCGTCTTGGCCTGGCTGCCGACACCGTCCCGCTCACCTACATGAACTCGACCGCAGCCATCAAGGCCTTCTGCGGCGAGCACGGGGGGTTGGTTTGCACATCCTCCAATGCGCGCGCTGCCTTTGAGTGGGCCTTTGCGCGCAAAAGACGGATTCTCTTCCTGCCCGACCAGCACCTGGGCCGCAACACCGGCTACGCGATGGGCATTCCCCTGGACCAAATGGCCGTGTGGGACCCATGGGCGATTCAGATTGGTCAAGGCCAGGGCGGACAAGCGAAGCAGACCCTCGCCGCCAGCCAAGTCCTCTTGTGGAAGGGTCATTGCGCCGTGCATCAGCGCTTTCTGCCCGGCCACGTCGATCAGGTGCGCGCCAAATACCCCGGCATCCAGGTGATTGTCCATCCCGAATGCCGCTGGGAGGTGTGCCAGAAGGCTGACGCGCTGGGCTCTACCGAGCAACTGATCAAGATTGTCGAACAGGCGTCAGCAGGCGCGATGTTCGCCGTCGGCACTGAGATTCATCTTGTCAACCGCATGGCTCGCCGGTTTGCCGAGCAGGGCAAGCGCGTCATCACCCTCGACGACACCGGCTGCCTCTGCACCACCATGTACCGCATCAGCCCGCAGCACCTGGCCTGGGCGCTCGAGAATCTGGTCGAGGACCGCGTCGTGAACCGCATCCAGGTGCGCAAGAGCGTGAAGCACTGGGCCAGAGTGGCGCTCGATCGGATGCTGGAAGTTTGAAAGGCAGAGAGCAGGGGTCAGAGATCAGGGTTCAGGAATCAGGTGTGCCTTTCAGATGCGTTTCTTCGGCCATCGTTCAGGGGAAGGCCACGAATGACCATCCCGTTTTCGTTCCTGCAAGTTTCCCCTGGTTTAGCTCCGCACTTCGGGCACGGACGGTCTAACTGCATGTTTCCATGTAGAGATTCTATGCCGATGTTCATTGGCCCGAGGCAGGCGGTCGCCGAGATCGACCTGATCTCTGATCCCTGACCTCTGATCTCTGTTTTTGTCGTATCCTATAGCCAAGGGCATTCCATGAAGACCTTCACTCTCGAAGAAGCGCAGTCGCTGCTACCGGTGCTCGAATCGCTGCTCAAGCGCGCGATCGAGGGCAAGCAGTCCGCGGAGGAGGTCGAGGCCGGTCTCAACGATCTGGCGCGGCGCATCTATCTTTCCGGGGGCATGAGGGTTGACACCGGCAGCGTGGCAAAAAAACGCGCTGAGGTTGAGGGTCACCTGCAACGCGTTCGCGAGAGCATTGCCGAGATCGATTCCATCGGCGTGCAGGTGAAAGACCTGGGGGCCGGCCTGCTCGACTTTCCCTGCCGCGTCGACGACCAGGTGGTGCTGCTCTGCTGGCGTCTGGGCGAAACCGCTATTGAGCACTGGCACACGGTCGATTCGGGCTTTCAGGGCCGGCAGCCTCTGGACGAGCGTTTCCGCCGGCGTTCCGCTTCCGGCGGGCGTCCCAACTGATCGGCCAGAAACCCATGCTTTCAAAGCGGCATTGGCAGCGCCATGCCCGCCGCCCCAGTCCACATCGAGCGAATGCCCGCACAAGTGCGTCTCTTGCTCATGAACGCGGGCAACTCGTGTGCCTCCAGCCAAGGCATGAGACATGGCGCACGCGAAAGCGATACTCTTTGAATTGGGCTCTGTCAGCCAGGAACTTTTCACGAAAAATGAACCGGGAAAATGACAACAAAGGAGCGGCAATGAACATGGGCATGAGGGCGCGACAGCGGTTACTGCTGGCGGCGCCGGTGCTGGTTGGCCTTTCGGTCTGCGTCCTGGCGGGTTGCGCAAATTTCTGGCAGGCTCCAGCCAATTCCACCACCACCACAACCTCAGGCTTGTCCAGCGGCGTCTTCTATGTTCTGAATCAGGGGAAAGCCCAGATTGCTGCCTACTCCATCGTCTCTGGAACGTTGACCCCGCTCACTGGCAGCCCCTACACACTGCCCGGCTCTGCCCAGCCCCTCGCCATCGCCGTGGCGCCCAGCGGCGCTTTTCTTTATGTCAGCACGGCCCTCGACGGCATCTATCTCTACAACATCAGCTCGAGTGGCGCGCTGACAATTGGAAACAGTTCCGCGGCAGTCTCCGCCGACCTGGCTTCCTCAATGCAGGTAGACAAGACAAACTCCTGGCTCGTGGAGGCCGGTCCCAACCAGTCGGAACTCCTCGCGATTCCCATCAGTCCAAGTAGCGGCCTGGCCACATCCAAAACCGAGCAGTCAGTGGTCCTCCCGGCGGCCACCATCCGTCAGCTCGCCATCTCGCCGGACAACACTCACGTCTTTGTGGCGCTTGGCTCCAGCGGCACTGAGGTCGTCACCATTATCGCGGGCAATGCCAATCCTTTTACAACCTCCGTCAACATCGGCGCGTTGAACACCGCGGGCGGCGCCGTTTCCGTGGCCGTCGACCCGAAAAACCGGTTGTTCTACGTGGGCGAAATCGCCGCCACCTCCGGGACCAACTCCGGCGGCCTGCGCGCGTTCAACTACAGCACCCTCGCCGAAGTCACCGGCTCGCCCTACCCGACAACCGGCCTGGCCCCCTATGCAATCAAGCCAGAGGCGCAGGGCGATTATGTGTATGTTGCCAACCGCACCATCAGCGGAAGCTCCAGCGGCAGCATTGCCGGGTTCTCATTCACTTCTACCGGCTCCGTTTATTCGCTGACCGCTCTCGCCAGTCCAGCCGCCACCGGCGCCACGCCGGTCGGACTGGCTGAAGACAGCCAGAACAACTACCTGCTGGTAGTGGATTCAGGCGGCGGCCCCGATCTGGAGGCTTACACATTCGACACCACGACCGCCGGAAAGCTGGATTCCGCCGTCACGTCGGCCACTGGAATCGACCCGGTAGATGCCGCTGCCATCGCCGCGGCGCCGTAGAGAGAAAATGATCGGTGCTCAGTAGTCAGTCGTCAGCCGCCGGATTTGCTCTGAATCCGCCTTCACTTCCGGGCACTGACCACTGACCACTGAAAACTGGCCTCAAGTGCTATCCTCAAGAAGACCGCAACAGGCTGTGGACACGCCATTTCAAACCCTCTTCGTCTCTTCCCCAAGGCGCTTCGGAGCGCTGGTCGCTTCGTGCATCGTCCTTGCTTCCCTCTTGGTTGTCTCTGGTTGCAGCCGATTTCAGCATCGGCAGTTGGAGACTGTCTATGTCTCCGCCCGCCAGATGTACCTGCATGACCGCGTAGCCGCCGTTTCCAATCGCGTGGCCGAGGTGGTCAACGGCCAGCAACTCGATGTGCTGGAACACGGCCGCCGCTTCTTAAGAGTGAAAACCCAGAAAAACGAGATCGGCTGGATTGAAGACCGCGCCGTCATCGACAGCAAGACCTATGACGCGTTTGTCCAGCTTGCCGGCCAGCACAAACAAGACCCCGTCGCTGCCACCGCCACCCTTCGCGACGACCTTTATCTGCACATACTTCCCGGCCGCGAGACGGAGCATTTTTATCTACTCGCCGGCAACTCCAAAGTCCAGCTGCTGGCTCGCGCATCGGTTCCCAAATCGGCCGCCCCAGCGTTCGCGCCGCCTTCAAAGCCGCCCGAGCCAAAAACGAGCCTCAACCCCGCCCCGTCCACGGCACCGATCAAGAACGCGCGAAGCACTCCTCCGCCCATGACCCATCCTGTCCTGTCGCTTCCGGTCGTCACGCCCCAGGTTGTCATGGAGGACTGGTGGCTGGTCCGCGACCAGGCCGGCCGCGCAGGCTGGATGCTCGCCGGCCGAATGGATGTGGATATACCAGACGAGGTGGGCCAGTATTCCGAGGGACAGCGAATGGTCGGCGCATACGTTTTGACCAAAGTCACCGACCCCGAGGCCACCACCCCCAGCCATCAGGTTCCCGAGTACGTAACCATGCTCAGCCCGCCCGTCTCCGGCCTGCCCTTTGACTTCGACCAGGTGCGCGTTTTCACTTGGAGCACCAAGAAACACCGCTACGAGACGGCCTTCCGGCTGCATCCCATCCAGGGTTTTCTGCCCGTCCGCATTGCAACCCAGCCCGGCCCCAACGGCAGCACCTTCCCCAACTTCAGCTTTCAGATTGCCAACAGCCAAAACCTCAGCATCGATGCTGCCACCGGCATCGCTCACCCGGCCTCTCTACGCACCATCAGCTACCTGATGAACGATACCCGAGTCATCCGCACCGGTCCTGACATGGCGCCGATTCCGCTGGGGCGTTTGGAGGGCGAGAAGCCCAAGGGTGCGAAGACGGGGAAGAAAAAGGCGCGGTAGAGCCAGTTTGCAAACGAAACCTACGCTCAGCGGTTAGACAACTGACGGGCGGATTGACCTATTCCCTTCTCAGTAAGCCAAGACCTGAGCGCTTCGTCCGCGCGGCGCTGCCAGCCATTACCGGTTGCGCGCAGGCCCTCTGCCACGTCGGGCGAAAGCCGGATCGAGATGGGAACCTTTCTGGGAGTTCTCTGCGGCCCCCGTCTGCGGAGGCCCTTGAGCATTTTCTGCTCCGCCTCAGGCAGCGAGGAGAAAGGCTTAAAGAGGGCAACGTCTTCGGCTGTTATCTCTCTAACTTCTCCGTCGTCGTCGATCAACGGTTCAGGCAATGGTTTGCGGTTTGCCATTTTGGCGGGATCGTACGCTACTCCCATAGGCTTATTGTATATACTATTTAGTTGAAGTCAACCGCACTAAGCCCCAAGCTGAGCTCTAGCCAGAGACTATTTCTGCTGCCTCTTTCCGCTCTTCTCCATATATTCTTTGAATTCGTCAAGCGAGACGCCATACCACGCCCTCGCATTCGACGGCGCCCAAAGTACCCCGCTAGGCTTTACGCGGATGTGGCCAACAACCTTTTCGTTTTCGTCTACAATCTCGAAATCCTCGTACTTGCGAGGGCGAAAGCTGTTAACTGACATCTGCTTATCTTCCTCCTGTGATCGCTCTCCATGCTAGTTCAACCCACTATGCTGCAGCAAGGATTCTGTCAACATTTGCTTCACCTTTCCCTCCGGAATTACTTTCAGTAGGCTTGGCGTACTCATGTCCTGTCTCTGAGACCTACAAGACAATTGCCCAGCCTTCACCCGCGCCGCCGCAGCTCCAGCTCCACTACCCGCTGCATCTCCGCCTCGGGAGCGGGCTTGCCGGTCCAAATCTCGAACTGGCGTGCGCCCTGCTGCACAAACATCTCCAGACCGCTCACCACCGGAATCCCGCGAGACTTTGCCAGCTTGATGAGCGGTGTCTCCAGCGGGTTGTAGACCATGTCGAAGACCAGGCCTGCGTTCAGTTCGCTCTCCGCAATGGGCAGCGCGTCTTTGTTGCCGGCCATGCCGCAGGGCGTGGTATTGATGAGCACGTCGAAGCGGCTCTTGGCAAACAGCTCATGCTTCAGCGACTTGGCCTTGGCTGACCGCGCCAGGGCCACAGCCTTTTCGTGAGTGCGGTTGACTACGAAAACTTCGGCGCCCTGCTCCACCAATCCAAACACGGCAGCCCGCGCCGCTCCTCCCGCGCCCAGAACGGCAACCCGCGCGCCCTTGAGCCGAAGCCGCTTTTCGAGCGGCCTCACCACGCCAGCCACGTCGGTATTGAAACCGTAAAGCTTGCCACCCGCCGCGGTGCGCAGCGTGTTGCATGCGCCGATGCGGCTGGTGAGCGCGTCCATGTTGGCCAGGTGCGGCAGGACTTCCTGCTTGAGGGGCATGGTCACGGCCACTCCGCTCAGCGGCAGCTCGCGCACCAAGGTCAGCAGATCGGCAAGAGCGCGGGTCTTCAACGGCAGCAGAATTGCATTCACGTTTTCGCGGCGGAAGCCCGCATTCTGCATCAGTGGAGAAAGCGAGTGCGCGATGGGATTGCCGGCCACGCCAAAGATCCGCGTAGCCTGATCGAGATGCTCCAGACGGTAGAGGTCGCGGAGGGTTCCCGCAGTCACCTGGCCCGGCGCTGTCGCGGCGCCGTCGGAGAACGAAGCGAATGTGAACGGCGCACCCGCGCGCGGGCCCAGCACGCGGCTGACAAGCCCCTCTTCGCCCATGGCGATGCCCACCACCTGTGCCGTGAGTGACCGGTCTTCGATCAGCCGCAGGACGGCCAGGTTGTCGGCCAGCGTTCGCGCCGTTGAAACTACCTTTACAAAATCCGGCTGAAAGGCCTGAATGCGGTCGGCTGCGTGCTCCAGCCCCTTGGTGCGCGTAAAGTCGTGGAAACTTATCAGCAGCGCCGCGCCCGCAGAGCGAAGCCCGGCCCGGAATTTGTGGAGCTGTTTCGGCGCGGCCTCCTCCGCCGACTCCACCTCGAGATCGACAAGCTGACAGCCTGCTTCGGCGGCTTTTGTCAGCACATCCAGCTCGGCCTTCAGAGCCCCTTCGAAGCTCCCGCCAATGTTCTTGCGTCGGCATGTCGCGATGGCAATCACGTCGCGGTGCGCGGCCAGGAATTCTTTCAACTTCGGCACCACGGTAGCCGGCTTGGCCAGCGAATCAAGCCGGAACTCCAGAAACTTCGTTTCCCGCAACGCCAATTCGGCCCGCTCCAGCATTTCTGCCGGCGTCGCGCCCTGGATTGCGACGCATACTTTGCCTACCCGCACCCGCAAACCCTTGGCAGGAGCGGAAAGAGCCGGGCTTTCAGTCGAATGCGTCATACGTTCAACTAGCGCATCTTAATGCGGCTGCAACAAGGATGCAACTGCGAGGCAAATCTTGACGCCGCTCACCGGGTCGCGCCACTACGCGTTGTACCAGTTGGGAACAATGATCCTCTGCCCATCCGGGGGAACAAGGTGGCCATAAGCTGAGCCAAGCCGGTTCGGGTTTTCCGCCGTTGGATCCTGCGTCCATGCATCCGAAAGCGTAACGCGGATCCCTTCCGCAATGCAGAACCGAATGAACCCTTTGAAGTCTAAGATACTTTCGATCCCGATAAAGTTTCCCGCTGGCGTCATCGCCAACACAGGCAGATCTGTATCGTCAAGAAACGGCCGTGCCGCCTCATCGCTGTGCCAAAGCACTTGCCGCCCGATGATTGAGTTGATCATCTGGCAAACAAAGTAAATGCGGGGCGTGATATTGCCCAGCTTGGTGCCCTGTCCACCCCTGGTAAAGTTCCGTTCAAGGTGTTCCACTCTGGCCCGGTCGGCTGGTGTGACAGAACCCCGCACTGTCCCCAGTGGCCGGTGATCGTCACCATAAGGATTCGGATTGTACTGGCCGGAAAAAGGCCACACGGCAAACAGGTCGTAGTCGCCGGTGATGGCGTTCTTGTAGTGCTCACCAGGAAACTGCCCGTACCCAGGCGGATTGGCCATGGCCAGCATGGGCTCGTAAGACGAGCCCCACTTGGGGTGATAGTACACCACTTTGCTGCCCTTTTCCTGGATCCACCGTTGCCCTAGGCGCGTGTTGTCAAAGTACACTCCCCAAAGACTCGGGTCCGCCAGGTCCGGAATTAGGCTGTAGTAGAAATTCACACCCGTCGGATGTGCAGCATGTCCGTCAAGACGTCCGCCTCTGGCCTGCACTGCGATATAGTCGTTCGCAACCAGCCAGTCAATCCGACCACGAGAAATCTTCAGCGGCGTGCATGAGGCTCTCCATCCCTGGCCTTCCGCATCAAGGTTGAGAGCCTCATCGTGCTTGTCCCGGTTGAACCTTACATACTTGCTTCTTTTACTCATGCCGTACTTATTCAACCGTGGGTCGCGCAGCACAAAGCCCGCCATCGGTCCCCAATCGCAAGACTTGCCGTGAATGCGATACCCCTTGGTGTCGTAACCCTCTGACAGCGGACCATGACACGTCGGCCCCGTTGCCCTCACCATAATCACGAGCCGTTCTGCCATGGAAACATTCAGGAAAGCCTGCAGGTGCGGCCTCGGCATCCCAATCACTTGTTCAAGAAACACGGCATCGTTGTGTCGCAATTGACTGACCTCTTTGAATCAATACTGAGGAGTACTTGGCAGCTCGGAAACCTGGAATCTGGTAGCAGGAGGAAGGGGGGGCTTCCGGTCGCAAGCTTTCCGCAAGTATATTCCTCATGATGGCTTGCGATCATCAGCCAGGCAAGATTTTTCCCCGCCCAGCCGCAGCAACGTAGAATTTTGTAGGAGCCTGCCCACCATGCCGATTGATACCGCTTCCGCCTTTGCCCCAACCACAGTCTTGCGCGCCTGGGATGCAGGCGGAGCCGCGTCCGCCGAAGCGCTTGCAGAATGGGTTGGAGCTCGACTGGCCGCGCACGAAGCCGCCTTGGCCGCGCTGCTGGCCGTCCAAGCCCCGCGCACGCCGGCGAATTCCCTGCGTCATTTTGACGAGGCCATCGAGCAGCTCAACCTGGCCGGAGCGCAGGCCGGCGTGCTCAACTCCGTGGCTGCCGACAAGGCGGTTCGCGACCAGGCCCAGCAACAAGCCCAGCGTGTTTCCATGGCGGGCAGCGCCCTGAGCCTCAATCGACAGGTCTATGACGCGCTCACCGCCATCGATCTCACCGGCGCCAGCCCGGCCACTCAACACTTCCTCCAGCGCACTCTTCTGGGCTATAGGTTGGCCGGCGTCGACAAGGACCTGGCCACTCGCGATCGTCTGCAATCCCTTCACGAGAAGGCGACGCATCTGTCCCTCGACTTCAGCCGCAACATCCAGGAGGGCGGCAAGACCATTGACGCAACGGCAGCCGAGCTCGATGGCCTGCCCGCCGACTATGTCGCGCGCCACCCAGTTTACGATGGCCGCGTCACCTTGACGACCGATCAGCCCGACATGCAGCCGGTGATGACCTTTGCCGCCAGCGCCGCGCTGCGCGAGAGGATGTTCCTGGCCTACAACACACGCGCTTATCCGGTTAACCAGCAGATCCTTCTCGACCTGCTGGCCACCCGCCAGGAGATCGCCACTGTTCTCGGCTTCCGCAGTTGGGCCGATCTGGCCACCGCCGACCAGATGATGGGTTCAGCGGCAAATGTGCGTACATTCCTTGCCAAGCTCGACCTAGCCAGCCGCGAGGGCGCGCGCCGCGAGCACGAATTGGTTCTCGATTTTGCCCGCCGGGGCCAGCCCGATTTGCACTCGATCGACATTACCAGCCGTGCTTACTGGTATGAGCAGTTTCGCCGCTCGGCTTTCGACTTCGACTCGCAATCGGTTCGTCCCTACTTTCCGTATGCGCAGGTTGAGGCAGGCGTGCTCGAAACGGCTGCCCGGCTGTTCAAGATTGAGTTCCGCCGCTCGGCAGCAGCCGGATGGCACCCCGACGTTTCCGTCTTCGACGTGATTGAAGACGGGCAGGCCGTGGGGCGCTTCTACCTGGACATGCATCCCCGCGAGGGCAAGGACAAGTGGTTCTCTGCCGCGCCGATCGTCACCGGCGTCCGCGGGCGCGCTCTGCCCGAGGCCGCGCTCATCTGCAACTTCCCCAAAGGCGACGACAAGGATCCAGGCCTGCTGCAATACAACGATGTCGTCACTTACTTCCATGAATTTGGCCATCTGATGCACGCCATCCTCGGCGGCCAGACCGAGTGGGCGGGCCTTTCCGGCTTCGCAACCGAGGGCGATTTCATCGAAGTTCCCTCGCAAATGTTGGAAGAGTTCTTCCGCGATGAAAAGCTGCTCCAGGCCTTCGCCAGGCACTACGAAACCGGCGAGATTCTCCCCGCCGAAACCATCAGGAAAATGAAACTGGCCGGAGCATTTGGCCGGGCAGATTGGGTTCGCGCGCAGCTTTACTACACTACTCTCTCGCTTGACCTTCACGATCAGGACCCGGCAAATCTCGACCTCGACAGCATCACCAAACGGCTTTATGAAAGCCTGCAACCCTGGACGTGGCTCGAAGGCAACCGCATGTATGCGAGCTTCGGCCACCTGACCGGCTACTCGTCGAACTACTATACCTATGCGTTTGACAAGGTCATTGCTCTCGACTTCTTCGCCGAGTTCGATCCAGCCGACTTGTTAGGCTGCGATGCGGGCGCGCGCTACCGCAAGACCGTGCTTGAACAAGGCGGGTCGAAGCCCGGGCGCGAAATGGTGCGCGACTTCCTCGGCCGCGACGAAGAGTTTCAGGCATTTTCTAATTGGCTCAATGAGGAATTCGGGGGGGAGCTACTAGCTGTCCGCTCCTAGCCTGTCGTTCAGGCCCGGCGCTCGGCGCTATACCTGTATAGCGCCATTGAATGAGACCCACCATGCTTGCAATTCGCTTACCCGAAGAGATCGAAAAGCGCCTCGACGCACTGGCAAAGGAAACCGGGCGAACCAAGTCCTTCTACGTCCGTGAAGCCATACTGGAGCACCTGGACGACCTTGAGGACATCTACCTGGCCGAGCAGCGGCTGGCTGATATCCACGCTGGACGCGTCAAGACGATTCCTCTTGAAGAAGTGATGAAAGAGAGGGGGAGACAGGCGAAGCGTCGTCAGTCCTAGCTTGCCTTTCGCTTCTCTTCAGTAATGTGCTCCAAGAGGACGCGGTTGATGAGCTTCTCAAACTCCTCGTCCGTGGGAGAGTGGGAGCGAAACCATTCCACGACGTCCGCCTCGACGCAGATTGTCACTTTGTCACTGGGACCTGTATTGAAGAGCCCGCGCTTGGGGCCGGCCCAGTCGCGGACTTCGGGAATGTCGGAGGTGTCAATCGCCTCGTCCGGCAGGGCCGCCAGCCGTTCCAGACGCGCGAACTGCTCGGGGCTGAGCTTGCTAGAAACTTCCGTCTTCATAGGCTCGCCTCTCAAAGGAGGTTGTGATGCGCGCGCTGATGATTCTGCCGATTGCGGCTGCGTCCGATTCCGATTCTAATCCGCTATGATAATCCGCGATGGCAAACACAGAGGACTTCAACGGCAAATGGGCGCTGGTGACCGGAGCCAGTGCGGGCATCGGCGTAGCATTGGCGCGGGAGTTGGCAAGGCATGGCGCCAAACTCATCCTGACAGCGCGCCGCAAAGAGCGTCTTGAATCCCTTGCTGCGGAACTCACCGCGAAGGGGACCGAAGTCCTCATCGTCGTTGCCGACCTGAACGATCCTGCCGCGCCTCGAAAGATTTACGATGCGACTGAAGGCGCCGGCATGACAGTCGACATTCTCATCAACAACGCCGGCCTCGGCCAGTACGGCGCATTTTGCGAGAGCCCCGTCGAGCAGGAGCTGAGCCAGGTTCGCGTCAACTGCGAGGCCGTGGTACGGTTGTCGCGTCTGTTCGTTCCGCGAATGGTCGAACGACGCCGCGGTTGGGTGCTGGTGCTCGCTTCGACGGCAAGCTTCCAGCCGGTACCCTACCTGACCACGTACGCCGCCACCAAGGCCTTCGACCGCTTCTTTGCGTTAGGGCTGGCCGCCGAGGTAGCCCGCTTCGGGGTCAAGGTAACGGCGCTCTGCCCAGGGTCCACTGACAGTGAGTTCTTTCAGGTTGCCCGCTCCGATGCGTTCAAACAGCACGTCCAATCCGCTCCGGACGTGGCGCGCCGTGCAATCTCCGCGCTCGCCGGCGGTCGGCGGACGATCATCCCCAACCTGGCCGGTAGATTCACAGCATTTCTGGTTCGGTTCCTGCCAGTCGGCCTGATTACTCACTCGATCGAGAAGACCGTGCGCCCAAAGTCGTCTGCGGCCTGAATCAGCGTTCTCTGGCCGATCTAGCGAGGAGCCGGCGCCAGGGGCAGCGTCTCTGGAATTCTCTCCGACGAAACAACCGCAAACGAGTCGAAGAAGCGCGCTACATCCTGCTCGCGGCGAGCGCTTTGCGAGGGGAATGCCGCGATCAGCATATAGAGCCGCGGGTTTACATAGATCAACCGCGAAGTCATGACCCCGCCCGCCGTATTCCGTGCTGAAAAATCCCGCGCCGGAAAGCCGCCCACGATGTTCCGGGTCTCCGTGGTCAGCGATGTCTGCGTTCTTTCCATCGCATCGTCCCGCGCCATGTCGAGAATTCTGCCCGCGTTGCGATCGTTCGCGCGCGCCACAGGTGGATCGTCCGCCCAGGCCACCGCAAACGTTGTTTCGGCGTTTGATTTGGAAAGAATCATGTTAATTTGATCTGCCCCGCCGCGCTCATTGTTTGCCTGAACCTGCGTTTCCTCGATGTCAGCCGGCATCTCCACCTTGAACCCGTCGGGACTCCTGTCAACATTCTCCCAGGTGATTCGAGAAGTGCGGGTAATCGGAGAAGCCGGCTCACCGTTCGAAGCGTTTTCGGTCTCGATATTCGACGGGCGCGCCAGCCCAAGCTCCACCCGGTGCAGCCAGATGTAGCCGATCCCCAATATCCCGATTCCAATCAGGATGATGGATTGCCACCACTTCACACTCTAGAGATTGCCCAATTGCACTCATTCGATGCAAGTTGATTCGCGTGCTTTTGTCAGCGGGGGTGCCAGAGAGGTAAGCGGCGGCTCGCGGGAACTCGTGGCATTCGTCACGTCTTGAAAGAGCACGGCTTCAGTCGTGCCGAAAGGCGCCCAAGAACAGAGGACTTTAGCCCTGAGGGACGTTCTCTACTGTCATGAAGCCGCTTGTGCAATCAGCGCCAGAAAATGAATAAAAATCTTTTTCACAGGAAGGAATCCCGGAAGCGCAACTTTTTCCCAAGTTCTGCATCTGACTAGATAACAAGCAGAGGCTTCCCCGATGTTAGCTCCTTCCACAAAGGTATCCCATTCCTTTTGAGGATCCTTTACGGGATCCTTCCCTTTACCCCCCCGGACCTCCTCCCTCAAAATGCCTCTCGAGCGGGCCTGCCGGAAGGCAGGCCCATCTGCTCTTCAGGTTCTGCTCAAATTGCCGCCAGTTAAAATCAGCAACAGATGACGAAGCTCTCCACCTCAAACGGTGAATCGGTATCGGACGTCGGCGCAGACGTGCAAGGCACCGACGCGCTGCTCCAGAAGGCCGGCCTTGTGCGCAGCCGTCGCGCGAATGCCGCTGGGGTTACGCGGCGGGTCCGCCTTGAGCGGGTGGCAAAAATGAGGCTGTCAAAGGCAGAGCTGTTTCGTGCCGCGCCTGTTCCGAAAGTGGCGTCCAACGGCGTCCATTGGCTGCCGGTTCGCGGTTGGAACAAGGTCCCCTGGCTGTGGCACGGATTCAGCACGCGCAAAGGCGGCGTCAGCAGGATCTTCAGCGCTGAAAACGCGCCCGGCGAGCTGAATTTTGGTTTCTCAGTTGGCGACGACCGCGAAGCAGTCAACCAAAATCGAATGCTCCTGGCGGAAGCAATCTCGGCAGATGTGGCTACACCCCTGATCACTACCCGCCAGTTTCATTCGAATGTCCTCGTCATCGCCTCCGCCGCCGACGCGCAGCGGGAACGCGCATGTAAAGCCGATGCCCTGATGACCGATGAGCCCGGCCTGCTTCTCGGGATTATGACAGCCGACTGCATCCCCATCCTGGTGGCCGACCGCAAGCGCCGCGCGGTTGCTGCCTTCCATGCCGGATGGCGGGGAACGGTGAAGCGCATCGTCGAAACCGGCATCGGACGCATGAGACTTGAGTTCGGCTCGCGGCCCGAAGATCTGAGCGCCGCCATCGGCCCCGGCATCGGCGCCTGCTGCTATGCCGTCGGCGAAGAAGTGCTCTCCAGCTTCGAGTCGCAGTTCGCCTACGCTGGCGATCTGGTCCGCGAGGTCTACGATAGCGATCCCGTGCGCACACGGTATCCCATGCTGTTTCTCACCCAGCGCGCGCCCGGCCACTCGTCGATTGGTCCGAGCCTGCACCTGGATCTAATCGAAGCCAATCGCCGCCAGTTGCTCGCCGCGGGCTTGAAGCCCAGAGCCATTCATGTGGTGGGCGGCTGCACCAGTTGCCAACCGGAATTGTTCTTCTCCCATCGCGCTTCCCAGGGCCACGCGGGACGCATGTTGGCGGTCATCGGCATCCGCCCGCGTTAAATCGCTAATCGGAAATTACGGAGGGAGCAGGGGGTTTCAACCCCCTGAAAGAAAGCGTAACAACAGTGCCTTTAGGCACGGACCGTTGCTACTCTCCTCGCAAGGGCCACAAGTGTATCTGTATTACTTGTTCGCCGGGACGGCCTCATCCTTCCGCCCCGCAATCGCCGCCGCGGCGGCCACGATCAGTATCGGGAAGCACTCCAGCGTATAGCGCGGCTCGGCGTTCTCCATCGTGCCCAGTAACAGGCAGCGCAGCAACAGGTAGCCGCCCAGCATCCAGGCCAACGGAACGCGCCCGCGCAGAAACGCCCAGACCGCCAGGCCCATGTAGCCCAGATTGATCAGTCCCAAAAGGACAGAGACGATCGTCTGGCCGGGATGCTCGCCCCATAGCCACCAGGAGATATCCAGATAGAAGGCCTCGGTTCGTGGGCGAAGAGCCATGTCCGCCACGCGCAAGATTGGAAGCACGAGGTAGTAGCGCACTGGATGCGTACGGATACGCTCGGCAGCCAGCGCGGCAAAGCGCTCGTCGAGTTCGGGCGAAATGCCGTTCCACCGGTTGTACTCATCGAGCAGCAGGCGCGTCTCCTCCATCTGTTGCGGCGAGTCGAAGGCGCGCGCGGGCAGATCGTCGAGTTCGATGTTCTCAGAACCCACGCTCCAGAAGACGCTATCGGTGGTGGAGTACTCGACCGACCAGGTCCGCATCCAGCGGTAAAAGCCAAGATTGACGCGTTCGCCCGGATCGTTGACGTAGCGCGGAGCCAGAGGTTGAAAGACATGGAAGACCTTCCAATTGCGCACCGTCCAGGGCACGAGCGGAACAAGAGCCACAACGCAGAAGAGTGCTGTCGAGGCTATCGCGGAGCGCAGTCCCAGCCATGATCCGTGACTGGCCGTATACCCAAAGAGCCCCGCTGCCAGCGCCGCAAACAACAGTGCGCCGTCCGGTCTGAGCAGCATGGCCAGACCCGCGGCGCAACCGGCCAGCACAATCGCCCTTGCGGTTGCTGTGGACATCAGTTCGAACCCGCGGCCATCCGTCTGCGCAGCGGCAATCGCCCGGCCCGCCGCATAGATGCCCAGCGAAACCGCGAAGACTGACAGGCACTCGGTCATGGCAATTCCCGCGTAGGCGGCAGTGAAGGGGCAAAGCATGGCCAGCGCCAATGCCGCCTCCGCGGCGCGCGGCGAGAGAAACCGGCGAGCGAAGGCTGCCAGGAGCAGTCCGCCGGCCAAATCTGCGGCCGCCTGAAACAGAAAGACAACACTGATCCAGCCGTTCCGCCAAATTCCTGAAAAGGCCTGTTCGGTCACCGCCAGAATCAGAGAATACCCAGGCAGCCGAAAGAGACTCGGAGTGAGAATGTGTCCCTGCGCCATTCCATAAACGCCGTGGTGCAGCAGGTTGTTTCCCAGCTCCAAATAGACCTGTGTGTCATCGTCCCCCGGCCGCGGAAACGCGATCAGGAGCAGGCGGAGCAACACGCCACAGGCAATCCATAGAATCCGGCGTTTCCGCGATGGAGAGAGCTTCATACACTGCCACTATAAACGCAGCGGGGCAGTTTTTCAGTGTCAGTTGCCGGGGTCGCCACGACGGCAACGGCAGCGGCCACAATCAAGATCGGGAACCACTCCAGCGTATAGCGCGGATCGGCGTTTTCCATGGTTGCCAGCATCAGGCAGCGGAAGACAATGTACGCTCCAAGCATCGCTGCAAACGGCACGCGCCCGCGAACGAATCCCATCGCAGCCAGCGCCAGCAAGGCAGCATTCAGCAATCCGTAGCAAATGGCAATCAGCGAGCCGGCTGGATGCTTGCTCCACTCCCACCAGCGGATGGGAAGAGTGTCAGAGAGCAGTTCGGTGCGCGGCCGCAAAGCCATATCGGCCACGCGCGCCAGCGGCAGAACCACGTAAAACCGAATTGGATGGCGGCTGACACGCTGTTCGGCCAGGGCCGCAAATCGCGCATCGAGTTCCGGCGTGATTGTCGTGTCCACGTTGTAATCCGCGATGAGCTTGTCGGTCTGGCGATATTCCTCCAGGGAATCGAACGCGCGGCTGGGCAGCATGTGCACATCGATCGCAATATCGTCCCCTCTCCAATAAACGTCGGGCGACGACACGTATTCGGCCAGCCAGGTCTTTGTCCAGCGAACGTAACCCGGCAGCGGGTCCTCGCCGGGATCGTTCGCATAACGCGGAGCCAGTGGCTGAAAAACATGAAAGGCGCGGTAGTTGCGGATGGTCCACGGAACGAATGGAAGCGCGGCGAACAGTGCGCAAAGCAGCGCCGCCCGCAGCGAAATGCGCACTCCGCTTCGCCGCGTGTACCACCAGATGCCCGGCGCCACGGCGGCTGACAGCAGAACTCCGTCCGGCCGAAACAGAATTGCGCAACTCAAGGCGAGCGAAGTCAGCACCAGCCACGTCCACTGGAACCGGCCCCGCGATCGGATTTGCGCAATGAGACGGCCACTGGCAAAAATCCCCAGCGCCACGCAAAAGATCGAGTTCGTTTCAGTCAGTGGGACAGCGGTGTAGTCGGCCGTGAAAGGGCAGAGAGCGGCCAGCCAGAGCGCCCAGTGCGCGGCGCGGCGGGAGACCTGATCCCGCACGAATCCGGCGATCAGCAGGCATGAGGCCAGATCGATGACCGCTTGAATGCCCCGCACAGCGCCATAACTATCCATGCCGAAGACTTTGAAGATGACCGCCAGGAACAGCGGATAGCCGGGCAAGCGGATGAGCGTCAAGTGGAATGGCTTATCCAGCGCATAGGCGTGGTTCAGAAGCAGGTTCTTAGCGATGGTTCCGTAGACGCCCGTGTCTCCGTCGTACTCCGGATACACGAGGATGAAGAACCAGCGCAGCGCGGCGCCCGCCAGCAGCGCCAGAAAGACACTCCAGCACGGCCATGCTGCCCCGCTGATTGCCCAACGCCAGAATGCAATGGGATTGCTGACCTGCCGGCCGAGCCGCGAGCGCATGGCGCCCCTCGGCTCTTGGCTGGCAGGTCTGGTTTGCTGAGAGGACATCCGCGAATTCTCCCGGTGTGCGCCAGGACTCGGAGCGGGGATCGTCTCGCCAAGCCTCGCGTCCGCGCGCTCCTTCAGGACGCGCTGGCTGCCTCATGCGGATTCACCAGGTCGCGAAGCTCCTTGGACGGTTTGAAGTACGGCACCCGCTTCGCCGGGACCTCCACCCGTTCGCCCGTCTTCGGGTTCCGCCCAATGCGAGGGTTGCGTTGCCGGATGCGAAAGGACCCGAAGCCACGAATCTCAATCTTGTCGCCGGTCTGCAAAGCCCCGATCACGGACCCAAAGATGGTTTCAACAATCACCTCACCGTCGCGGCGAGTCAGATCGCCCAATCCGGTGACTTTCTCCACCAGGTCTGCCTTTGTCATAAGCCGTAGGCCTCCGCTCACAGCATAAACGGATTTGGCTCCTAAGAGCGTGAAAAAGAAGCCTTTCTTGTGGGAATTGCACATCTGGCAGCTCCTGTATCCGGTGAAAATCCCCTCTGCCGCTGATTGGGCCCGGCGACCCTGACCCGCGGGGTTATGATATCCAGAGCCTATTCTCGGAAATCATGCCGGTGGAAGCCGGAGCCCAGACTGGCGGTGGCACTTAACGTGACCGAGTTCCCGAACTACAGCATCGTAATCCCGGCTTTCAATGAGAGCGCCCGAATCCTCGGCGCGCTTCGGTCGGTGGTTGCCTGCGTCAGAGAACGCGGCTGGAAGGCGGAAGTGATTGTCGTCAACGACGGCTCTCGTGACGCCACGGCGGAGATGGTGAGCGCATTTGCCGTCAATGCCCCCGAGGTTCGCCTGATTGAGAATCCCGGCAACCGCGGAAAGGGCTACAGTGTGCGCAACGGATTGCTGCAAGCCTTCGGCGATGTGGTCATGTTCACCGACGCCGACTTGTCTGCCCCCATTGGGGAAGCTGAGCGGCTCTTTGCCGCCATCGCTGCCGGCGCAGACATTGCCATTGGTTCGCGATGGCTGGAGAAGGGCCGGCAAACCCACCGCCAGCCTCTCTACCGCCAGTTCTTCGGCCGCTGCTTCAACGCCGTTACCCGAGGTGTGATGGGGTTGCGCTTTGCCGATACGCAGTGCGGCTTCAAAGCTTTCACACGCTCCGCCGCCCAGACCGTCTTCCAATTGCAGACCATCGAGCGCTGGGGATTCGATCCGGAGATTCTCTTCATTGCCCTCAAGCGCGGATACAAGATCGTCGAGGTTCCGGTGAGCTGGGCTCACGACGAGCGCACCCGCATGAGCTACCTGAAAGACGGCATCAAGATGCTTCAGGAGATCGCCATCATCCGCTGGAATGCACTGCTCGGGCGCTACGGCAAGCAGGTCGATCACATTCAACGCGCCAGTCTCGAAAGATAGCCAATCTGCAACGAAGGGCCCGCTTGCGTTTGAGTTGAAGGATGCCATGCAACATGCCGAACTGATTCGCATCACCGCGGGCGTGGTCTTCGTTCTCTTGCTGGCCCTCATTTTGAGCAGGCGCAAGCGCCAGAGATAACGCATGTCGCATTCACCCGCGAAATCCTCGGGCTGAAATGCTCTGGAATGACCCGCTCGATCAATGGTAGGGTTGAACCGAATCCTCTGGAGGCCGCTTGCGCGTTCTAATCCGGCCCATCTCATCTCGACCGCGAAGCCTCGCTGCAATTTCTCCTCTGGCGATAGCGGCACTATTTGTTTGCATTCCAATGGCTGCGCCCGTTGCTCAGGGGCAGACGTTTGACGCCACCCATCTTCGAGAGCCAGTCGATCTGGGGGCCAAATGGCTGGTTCATGGCGGCGACGACCCCGCTTACGCGCGGCCTGACTTCGACGACTCGCAATGGACGCTCTTTGATCCATACACGTCCATCACCAGGCTGTTTCCGGGAACGAAACCGGATGTGATCTGGTACCGGCTGCGCGTCAAAGCAAGCCCCGATCAGGCCGGTCTTGCATTGCGCGAGTTATCCATCTCCCGTGCATTCGAGATTTATGTGAACGGAGAAGGTCTGATTGCATCCGGAAACGTCGCTCCCTTCGTCCCCTATACCTTGAATGCAAGGCTGCTGAAGCGCATTCCCGACCGTCAGCTTGCCGCCGGCTCACTTGTGATCGCCATGAGGGTTCATGTTTCTCAAACCGAGTGGGCGCACGGTCAGTACCCCGGCTTTTATCCCTACAACCTCACGCTGGGCCAGGAGCACACGCTCTACCAGGACGATTGGCTTGGCGTCATCGGCAACAGTGCCTTGAACTGGGTGGATGGCCTTCTACTATCCGGGCTCGGGATCGTGGCTCTCGTGCTTTTCTCCGCGCAACGGCGCCAGGCCGAGTACCTATGGATCGTCGCCTTGGCGGCTGTCAGCTTTCCGCAGTTCCTCTTCAACGCTGTTTCCTCCTTTTATGACATTCCGGTCGCCTGGCAAGTCGCCTCGGGCTCTCTCATGATCGCAACGCCACTGATCCTGGTGTCGTTGTACTTTGGCTTCGTTCGCCAGCACATTGGATGGAAGTTCCGGGCGTTCCTGGTCGTGGCGGGACTGTTGAACGCCTACAGCGGTCTGCAAAGTCTGTTTGGCAGCCTGCCGGAATACGCCCAGCTCTTCACCAACCTTCCGTTTGTTGTCCTTCTTTCCGTCGTGATCCCTGTTGTAATGGTCGTGCATTGGCGCCGCGGCAATCATGAGGCAGGCATCCTGCTTATCCCCAGCGTCCTTTTCAGCCTGTACGTGTATGCCCTGGTCGGGCTCGAGACGCTGTTTCAATTTCCTGAATGGCGCCGCACGGCAATTCGAGGGATGACACTGATCAACCGCTTTCCTGCCGGCCCCTTTCTGGTCTCGCTCGACACGGTGTCGGCGATTTCCTCCACCGTTGCGCTGGCCATCATCATGCTGCTCCGCTTTACGCGCATGACCCGCGAACAGGCCCACCTCGAAGGGGAAGTAGCAGCAGCGCGTGAAGTCCAGCAGGTGATTCTGCCCGAACAGGGCGACGCGGTTCCCGGCTTTTCGGTGGAGAGCATCTACCAGCCCGCGCAACAGGTCGGAGGCGATTTCTTTCAGGTGCTTCCCGCTCCAAAGGGCGGCCTGCTGCTCGTGTTGGGCGATGTGGCCGGCAAGGGATTGCCCGCCGCCATGATGGTCTCCGTTCTCGTTGGAGCCATTCGAGGAATCGCGGAATACACAACCGACCCCTCCGCTCTGCTCGCCAACCTCAACGACCGGCTGATCGGACGCACCCAGGGAAGCTTCTCCACCGCATTGGCAGCGCACATTGCCGCCGATGGCCTGGTGACCATCGCCAACGCCGGCCACTTGTCGCCCTATCTCGATGGAGCAGAGGTCGAGTTGCCCGGTGCCCTTCCGTTGGGAATCCACCCGCACGCCCGCTATGCATCGAGCCAATTCCACCTCGCCCCCGGCAGCCGTTTGACGTTCTACTCCGACGGCGTGGTCGAAGCCCGAAACCAGATGGGCGAACTGTTTGGCTTCGACCGCGGCAAGGCCATCTCCACACAACCCGCTGCCGCCATCGTCGAAGCCGCAAAGCAATTCGGGCAGGAGGATGACATCACCGTCGTGGCCATTGCCCGCCATGCCGCGATAGCATCTGCGGCCTGACCAACCGCGCCCCGTCTCTTGAGACTTATCTAATTCGCACTTCGTCACTCATTGCAGGTGGCGGGTGCCGATCTCCCTCGCCAAGAGATTGCTGAATTGAAGAGGACCAAGAATGATTCGCAAAAGCTTGCTCGCAGTGCTGTTCCTCGCACTCTGCTCCGTTACCTCGCTTGCCGCTGATTTCAGCGGGAAGTGGACCGCCGACTTCACAACGCCGAGAGGCGCGCAAACGCTGAACTTCGATTTCCACGTCGATGGCGCTGCATTGACCGGCAAAGTCTCCAGCCAGCGCGGCGATGGCGATATCTCCGAAGGCAAGATCGACGGCGATAACATCTCGTTTGTCCAGGTGATGAAGTTCAACGACAACGAGATTCGTTTCGTATACAAAGGCACGATCGCCGGAGACGAGATCAAGATGACTCGCCAGGCAGGCGACCGTCCTGCGATGGATATCGTCTTGAAGCGCGTGAAATAGAACTTCAAGGAGCTGAGCGGTAGTCCCAGGTCTCATGTTCGAGACCTGTAGCACCCAGCTTTCTGCTTCCGGATCCGGAGTGAGAGCTTCACGCCGTCGCCGCGTTCGCCACCTGCTGCAACCCCCGTGCCTCGATCTCGAACTCGCGAATCTTGTACTTTTGAATCTTGCCCGAGAGCGTCGCCGGGAAATCGTCCACAAAGCGAATGTGCGCAGGAATCTTGTAGTAAGCAATCTGCCCCTGGCAAAACTCGCGAATCTCCTCTTCGGTGGCTTCGACGCCTGGACGCAGACGCACCCACGCGGCCACAATCTCTCCCAGCCGCGCATTCGGAATGCCGACGACCTGCACCTCGTCCACCTTGGGGTGCGTGTAGAGGAACTCCTCGACTTCGCGCGGATAGATATTTTCTCCGCCGCGAATGATGACGTCGTGGGAGCGTCCGGTCAGGTGAATGCATCCATCTTCCCGCATGATGCCGAGGTCGCCGGTGTGCAGCCAGCCATCGTCGTGAATCACCTGCGCCGTGCCCTCCGGGTCGCCGTCGTAGCCCTTCATGACCACATAGCCGCGCGCACACACTTCGCCCTGCTCGCCGTGCGGCAACGTTTCGCCGCTGGCCATGGAGACAATCTGAATCTCCGTCTGCGGCATGGCGCGGCCGACGGTCTTTACGCGAATCTCGATCGGGTCGGCGGCGTCGCTCATGGTCACCACCGGCGAGGTCTCCGTCTGCCCGTATGCAATGACCAGCTCGCGGCAGTGCATCTCATCGAGCACGCGCTTCATCAGCTCGACCGGACACGGCGCGCCCGACATCATTCCCGTTCGCAGGCTGCTCAGGTCGTAGGCGGCAAAATCCGGCAGCGCCATCTCCGCGACATACATGGCCGGAACCCCGTACACCGAAGTCGCGCGCTCGTCATCCACAGCCTTCAGCGTGGCCCGCGCATCGAATGTCCAATTCGGCAGAATGATGGCCGCTCCGGTATTCAGCGCGGACATGGTCCCGATCACGCAGCCGTAGCAGTGGAACAGCGGCACCGGCACAACGATTCTGTCCTGCTCTGTATAGTGAAATCCCTGCGCCAGAAACTGCCCATTGTTCACAACGTTGTGGTGAGTCAGCATGACGCCCTTGGGCAGTCCGGTGGTCCCGCTGGTGTACTGAATATTCGCTACGTCGTCCGTGGCCACATGCGCCGGCAACTCGCCGGGCGCATCCTTCAGCGCAGTCCATTCCGGCGAATCGAAGTAGATGGTGTGCTCGAGTTCCAGCGTCAGCCCGTGACGCGCCCGGCCAAGAATCTCCTCGTAGTCCGCGCGTTTGTCCTGGCGCCACAGAAACAGCGCCTTCATCCGAGACTTCTTGAGCGTGTGCTGCAACTCATGCGAGCGGTAGGCAGGGTTTAGATTCACCAGCGCGACGCCGGCGCGCGCACAGCCCATGTGCATCACAATCCACTCGATGCAACTGGTCGACCACAGCCCGACCCGGTCGCCTCGCCGTATTCCGAGGGACCAAAGCCCGCGCGCGGCCTTGTCCGCTTCATCGCTCAGCTCGCCCCAGGTGAGGCGCTGCCCCTGGTGACACGAAGCTACAGCAAGCCGGTCTCCGTATCGCTCCGCGGTGCGGTGCAGCAGGTCGCCGATGGTCAGATCCAGGAGGGGCCGGCTTGGTCCCCGAGAGTAACTCAAGGTACAAAGGTTTTCTTCGACGAGCATCTCTTAAAGCCTTTGAATCACCAACGGAGTCTACACACCTTTGCCGCGAGGAATTGTGATCCAGCCCACAACACTCGAACCTTTCCGGATCGCCGGGCCACGCACAAATTTTCGGCGCCAGGCGCCCCGATCATTGATCTCTAACCCCTGATCCCTGATCCCTGTCTCGCCGGTATACACTTTTCTAATCATGGATACGACGGGTTGCGGTACAGCTATTGTTACGCCTTTTCGGGCGGATGGGTCGATTGACGAGGCAGCGCTCCGAGCGCACGTCAGTTGGCAGATCGACTCGGGGATCGACTTTCTGGTGGCCTGCGGCTCGACCGGCGAGGCGGCCACGCTCGACGAGCAGGAATGGCTGAGCGCTGTCTGCATTGTGGCGGAAGCAGCAGCGGGGCGAGTACCGGTGTTTGCCGGCTGCACCCACAACTCCACGCGGACGCTGGTGCGCAACGCCAGTTTGCTCAAGCAGATTCGTGGCGTCAGCGCAGTGCTCTCCGCCAACCCCTACTACAACAAGCCCTCTCAGGAGGGACAGTTTCAGCACTTTCTCGCGCTTGCCAAAGCTGTCGACCCGCTCCCCGTCGTGCTCTACAACATTCCTGGCCGCACCGGTGTCAACCTTGAACCGTCGACCGTAGTGCGGCTGGCTGAAGCGGCGTCGAATATCCAGGGCATCAAGGAGTCCAGCGGCAAGCTGCCGCAGGTCGCCGAACTGGTTCATACGCTGCCGCGCGGGTTCAAAATCTTCTCCGGTGACGACAACATGGCCCTCGCTTCGATCGGCGTGGGCGCCAACGGGCTGATCAGCGTGGCCGCAAACGAGATTCCCGCGGAGATGGGGCGCATGATCCGTGCGGCGCTCGACAACAATTGGACAGAAGCCCGCGAGCTCGAGCGCCGCTACACGCGACTGATCGATGCCAACTTCTGGGACTCCAACCCCTGCCCGGTGAAGACGGTGCTCAACCTGATGGGCCGCTGCACAGACCATGTGCGGCTGCCCCTGGTGCCACCCACGGCCGCAACGCGCGCCAAACTGGAGCGGCTGGCCGGCGAACTTGGCCTGCTCAAGCACGCACCCGTGCCGGAAGGCGGCCTGGGGCTGTTCTGACCGAGTATTTCCGGCCTGTGTGGCCTGCAAATTGAGGCTGTGCCAGGCAAGATTCCGTTCGAAACTTGTGGCTGAAGAAGATCGATTGAGCCGAATCCTTCCAATTGGCTTATAATTCGGGCGATCAAGTGAATCAGCTGCAAGGCGCCTGAACCGACACCTGCAACTGCGGAGGCTACCATGCTGAAGCCGTTTTTGAAGTTGTCTTTGCTCTTTTCCGCCGTGGTCTTTTTTGTGATTGCGGTTGCGTCCATGCCCGCACCCACGCTCGCCGCAGGACACATGCCACAGGCCGCAGGCACTGGCTCCGCCAACCCCGTGAAGTCAACTGCGGTTTCGCAGGACAAAGCAAAGAAAATGTATGCCGTGGACTGCGCGGTTTGCCACGGTGAAGCCGGCGATGGCAAAACCGATCTGGCCAAGGATATGGCCATAGCGATGCCCGACTGGACAGACCCAAAGACGCTGGGTAGTAAATCGGATCAGGAACTTTACGACATCATCCGCAAGGGTAAGGACAAGATGCCGCCAGAGGATGCGGGCCGCGCAAAGGATGCCGAAGTATGGGGCCTGGTTGCCTACATTCGCGTGCTGTCCAAGAATCACGCCGCCGCGCCGGCTACTCCGGCGGAACCCGCTGCCCCGGCCGCGCCGGCCGCACCGCCTGCCCCAACCAATTAGACTTTCGCGTAGAAGAAAACCGCATTGCCCCTCGGGGCCTGTTTCGATGCAGGCCCGATTGCGGTTGTACACCTGCAGGCTGGCGGGAACGGGGATTAGCCATCTCCGCCGTGAATCGGAAAACGACGACAATGTATAAATAGTCATTTGCGAGTATCCAATAGACAATCCATATATAGGCAGCACTTAACCCATGGATTGCAAGCTCGGAAAAGTGAGACTATATTTAGATTGTCAAAGAATTGAACGCTGAATGAAAAAGGAATTGACAAGTCGTCGAGCCACCGAGCTAAACCTCAGTCTTGAGGGATTTCGCGCGGCTCAGGTAGTTTTGCGCCCGCCAGAGGGTTGGATTCGCACAATTCGGGAGGCTCGGGGCGTTTCGGCCGGAGAACTGGGTCGGGTTCTGGGCGTCAGCCGCCAGCTTCCATTGCAGTTCGAGAAGGCGGAGGCGGACTACAGCATTACCCTGAAGAGCCTGCGCAACGTCGCGAACGCGCTTGGGTGCGATCTGGTCTACGCGCTGGTGCCGCGAGCGGGGTCGATACGGGAGCTGGTTGAGAATCGCGCCGCCGCTCCGGCCAGCAAACGTCTCAAAAGGATTCAGCCGCCGCCGACGCTTGAAATCCAGACCACGGCGCAAATCAACGAGGAATTCGAATCGGACAATCTGGCAGCTGAGGGTGAGGACGCCGACCTGTACTTTTGCGATTGACTTCGATTCCGCAGACCAAGACCCGTCAGTGAAACGCCGCCACTCAGCATCGGCGGCTTCTTAGCCAGCCAGTTCCTTTTTCACCAGCTCGCTAACTACACGCCCTTCGGCGCGAAGCCCACCGGCCTGCAACTTCGCTTGCACGCCTTTCATCACCTGGCCCATCTCTTTGGGAGTGGGCTTCTGCCCGGATGCGGCGGCCACCTCGGCGATGGCTTCAGCGACAATCGGGCGTAGGCCGGCTTCGTCGAGGGCCTTCGGTAGAAACTCCTCAATCACGACGATTTCCGCTGCTTCAACGGCGGCCAGTTCGGGCCGATTGCCCTTGGTGAACTGCTCGATCGAGTCGCGGCGCTGCTTGATCATAGTGGCCAGCGCCTGCTCGGATTCGGCTGGCGTCAGCGGGGCGCGCTTCTCAATGGCTTTGTTTTTGAGCGCGTTCTTGATCAGCCGCAACGTCCCCGTGCGAACCGCGTCGTGGGCCTTCATGGCCGTAATGATCTGCTGGTTGACGATTGCTTCAAGTGCGCCTGCGTCGGTCATGGTGTTCCTTCCTCTTCGGGACTAGCCTGGGGGATTTCGTGGCTTCCCACCCACGTGACAGGAACATCGCATGGATGCGGCCCAGCTTGTTGCGAAGCCGCCAATTCCCCAGAGCAGCTCCAAACGAGAATTGTACCGATTCTGTGCCAGAAGCGGCGGTTCGGGGGAATTCTTCCCGGTTTGGGCTTCTGCGAAAAATTACATCGAAGAAGAATTCACATAAATCACATAAAGGTGTATTATGTGATTAATTCAATCAAGCGGAACCTAAGTTTCCACTACGCGAACGCAAGAAACAAGGAGAGAAATATGATTCGTAAGACGCGCTTGTTTACACCCGGACCGACGCCGCTTTTGCCGGCGGCCCAGTTTGCCATGGCCGCAGCGGACATTCACCACCGCACGCCTGAGTTTCGCGCTCTATTTCAAAAAGTCCTGGCGCAGTTGAAGGTTTTTGTTGGAACAAAGAACGACGTGCTGCTGCTCTCGTCCTCCGGCACCGGCGCGATGGAGGCATCGGTCTCGAATCTCACCTCTCCGGGCGACCGCGTGTTGGTGGTCTCGGCCGGAAAGTTCGGCGAGCGCTGGACCGGTCTGGCAAAGGCATTTGGCTGCGAGCCCGACGTGGTCACCGCACCCTACGGCCAGACCTTCGACATTGAGGCCGTGAAGGCCGCGCTCAAGCCCGAGCATCGCGCCGTCTTCCTGCAGGCAACGGAGACCTCGACCGCCGTCCGCCACGATGTCGAGGCGATTGCCAAGTTGGTCCGCCAAACGGATGCGCTCCTGATTGTCGATGGAATCACCGGCCTCGGCACCACCCACTTTGACGTGGACGGCTGGGGGATCGACGTCCTGATTGGCGGGTCTCAGAAGGCGGTCATGATTCCGCCTGGCCTGAGCTATTTGAGCGTCAGCGAAAAGGCCTGGGCAGCGATGGAGACCTCGAAGAATCCGCGCTACTACTTCGATCTGCGCAAGGAGCGCAAAAACGCGGCCAAGGGCGAGAGCGCCTATACTCCCGCCGTCGCGCTGATTGCCGGGCTTGGCGCGGCGCTCGATTACATTGCCGGCCAAGCAGGAGGCGATCTCGAGAAGGGCCGCATCGCGCTCGTCGACAATGCGCAGGTAAATGCGGCGGCTACACGCGCAGGACTGGTGGCGCTGGGCTTCACTCTGTTTGCGCCCACGGCTCCGGCGGCAGCGGCTACGGCAGTTGCCGTGCCTGAGGGGATGAACTCCGGCGACGTAGTCAAGGCGCTGAAAACGCGGTTCGCGTTGGTGACAGCGAACGGTCAGGGCGAGATGCAAGGCAAGATCTTCCGCGTAGCGCATCTTGGCTTCTTCGACTATCTCGACACGGTAGCGTTGCTTGGCGCAATGGAGCACATTGCCAAGGACACGCTTGGGTTGCCGGTCGAGTATGGGCAGGCAGTGGCCGCAGCACAGAAGGTGTATGCGGAGGCAGTGAGTAAGTGAAGAAGTGAGAAAGTGAAGGACCCTCGATTCACGCCGTCACTGTCCTGGTTCACTCTTTCACTTCTTCACTCGTTCACTTCTTTACTTGTTCACTCGTTCACTGCGTCAAGATGTTGCGAAAGGCACTCATGGCTGAACTCAGTTTCGGGGAAAAGCTGCTGATCGCGCGCAAGCACCTTGACCTCTATCAATACGAGATGGCGGAGCGCCTGGGCGTGCATCCCAACTCGATCTGGAAGTACGAGCGGGGCGAAGGCAAGCCGCATTCGGCCGTAGTGCGCATGCTGGATCTGTTGTGCGAAAAGCACAACATCGACTTTAGCGAGTATGAAAACGGGAAAAAAGGCAAGGGAGACGCGATGAAGATCGTTCTGGCAGAGAAAGTTTCTCCGGCAACGTTGGCCGTATTTGCGGCCGAGCCGGGGTGGGAAGTTCTGACGCACGACCAGTTGCCGGATGGCCTCCCGGCTGCTTTGGCCGACGCAGATGCTTTGGTTGTCCGCAGCGCCGTGCAGGTTGACGACGCGCTGATGGAGCACGCGCCCAAGCTGCGTGTGGTGGGCCGTGCCGGCGTCGGCGTCGACAATATCGATGCCGATGCAGCCACCCGCCGCGGCATTGTGGTCATGAACACGCCGGGCGCAAACGCGGTTGCCGTCGCCGAGCTAACTATCGGCCTCATGCTCGCGCTGGCCCGCAAACTGCCCGCCGCCAACTCCACCATGCACGCCGGCAAGTGGGAGAAGAAAAGTCTGCAAGGCGCGGAGCTGCGCGGCAAGACCCTCGGCATTCTCGGCCTCGGCCGCATCGGCCTTGAAGTGGCCAAGCGGGCCAAGGGCTTCGGCCTCGAGATTATCGGCAGCGATCCGTTTGTATCGGCCGCGGTCGCGCGTGAGAACAACATCAAGCTGGTGTCGCTCGATGAGCTGATTGCCGCCTCGGACTACATCACGCTGCATGTCGGCTTGACCACGCAGACAGCTGGCGTCATCAACGCCAAGAGCCTGGCCGCTATGAAAAAAGGCGTCCGCATCATCAACTGCGCGCGCGGCGAGCTTATTGAAGATGCGGCGCTGGTCGAAGCGCTCAAGAGCGGCCAGGTCGCTGGCGCGGCGCTCGATGTATTCGCAGTTGAGCCGGCAAAAAACACACCGTACGCCGACCTCGACAACGTGATTCTCACGCCTCACATCGCCGGCTCCACAGCCGAAGCCCAAGAAGCTGTCGGCATCCAGATCGCTCGCCAGGTTCGCGACTATCTAAAACTCGGCGTCGTGCAGAATGCCGTGAATCTGCCGTCTCTGACACACGAAGAGTACACAGTTCTCGCACCCTATATCGATCTGGCCGGCCGCCTCGGCGCGTTTCTTGCGCAGACCGGCAAAGGCGGCATCGAAGCCATCGACCTCACCTACGGCGGCTCGCTCGCCGAAGCTAAAACTGAGCTGGTCCGCAACGCTGCCATCGCCGGCTTGCTGCAAGGCTCTGAGAATGTCAACCGCATCAACGCTGCCGCAGTCGCCGAAGAGCGCGGCATCCGAATTCACGAGCAGAAGACCGAAAGCCATCGCGGCGGCGCCGCATCCGTGCTTAAGATCGAGTTGCACAGCGCTGCCGGCTCAACCGAAGCCGCCGCCACCGTGATTCATGGCGAACAGCCGCGCTTGCTGGCTTTCGACGGCATCGACATCGAGACGCCGCTCGAAGGCAACCTGCTGGTCTGCCGCAATCTCGATGTGCCCGGCGTCATAGGCCGCATCGGCACCATTCTCGGCGAGCACGGCGTCAACATCGCCAACTTCACACTGGGCCGCGAGCGCTCCGGAGCAAAGCCAGTCAAAGCCCTCGCGGTTGTTCAGGTCGATGCGCCCGTCGGAGCTCCCGTGCTAGCTGCCCTCGCCACCATCGAAGCGCTGCTCGAAGCCAAGCCGGTAAGCCTGCCCGAGGGTAAATTCTGAACGCGGTAAGCCTCGGCAATTCACCCTCCGTGCGAAAGAAAAACCACCGCCAACCAGCGGTGGTTTTTCGTGTCTTGCCTTTCGCTTGCGTCGTCCACCGAAACTAGCCCATAACGCCCGGATGTCCCAGCCAGCCGCGCAGATAAGAGGCCTGGCCCACGTGATAGGTCTCGTGGAAGGCGAGGAAATTGACGATGCCGCTGATTTTCCCGTCGGCGCTCGGCGGCCCGTTGGTCGCAGGCGCGGCCAACACTTCATCCGCAACCGATTCCATCGCCGCATTGAGGCGCGCGCTCGATTCATCCCACGCCGCTAACGCCTCTTGAGGTGTTGGATATGCAACCTGATCGCTAGTCTTCGCGCCCCGGCCAAAGTGTGAGAACCATGGCTTCGACCAGTCGTCTCCCAGCCGTTTAAGCACAGCGCCGCGCGCCCAGGTCACATGGCCCACGATCCACAATATGTCGTTGGTGGCGCCGTCGGGCTTGCGCGTCCACTCTTCGTCCGTCAATCCATCAAGGTTCTTTTTCAGATAGGTTGCGTTTTGGTTGAAGCTCCAGGCGGCAATAGCAATCGAGTCGGGGATAGGCATGTGAATGGTTTCCTTCGTGATTGAAGTGGGGCTCAGGCAGGCATATCAGCGAATTCGGTAGACAAATGCGTCTTCGAGGTATTTGTCGCCGAACGTCTGCCCCCCAAGACGCATTCCATAGGTATCTTTAGCGACTCCAAAGACGCGACGCAATGCTTTGATCATTGGGTTACTCATGGGCCGCATAAGAATAGTTGGTTGTCTGTGCACGGGAATTTCGGCCTTTTCCATTGCCTCGATAATCTCCGAATAACCAGAGAACTGCGAATCTTGGTCGATGCGCTCCGAGGCAAGTATCAATCTCCAGTTTTCGTAATCCGGAAGCTTAGCCCAAAGCGCAACGTTTGGAGCCTTGCCTGCCTCGTCCATGGCCGCTATGACCCTCTCGCCGTTTTCAATATCGAAGTTCACCAGCGCTGCTTGAGCCATAGTAGCAATCCTCCTCTTTGATCTTCGATTGCTGCAAGTAAGCCTTCAGCCTCGCGCATTGTTCGACCGCGCTCATACCTGCTCTCCTCCGACCAGTTCTGGACGATAATCCAATTGGTCTTCAAAGCAGGATTTGCCAACAGACCCTGTTCGAGATCGAGCTTCAGGTCCGCAAATCCAAGGAGATCTTCAAGGTCGTGGCTGTAGTACCTATGCGATCCCTTTTCCGGGAAATCATGCTGCTGTGTCCTTTGGGCGATGCATGCCTTCAACGCACACTCCACTGCATACCCTGCTAGATAGTATGCGCCTTCCGGAAACCCAGCCTTCAGCAATGCCTTCGATTCCTGAAGGCGCGCAGCGGAAAGCAGTTGAAAATCAGTCCGGTTCATGACAGCGCTCCATCCATGACCTATCCCCGTCGTCTCTACGCCCTGCTCAAATAAGCCCCTTCGCTCGTGTCCACGCGGATCTTTTCGCCCTCATTGATAAACGACGGCACCTGAACCACCAGTCCGGTCTCAGTCTTCGCCGGCTTGGTGACGCTCGATGCGGTGGCCGACTTCAGCCCCGGCTCAGTCTCGACGACGGTAAGCTCGACGGCCGCGGGCAGATCGATGCCTACGGCGGTTCCGTCGTGATAACTGACCTTGATCTGCAGATTGGGCGTCAGGTACTCGATCGCATCGCCCAGCGTGGACCCCTTGAGCACCGTCTGCTCGTAGTCCACCGGGTTCATGAAGTAGTAGTCGTCGCCGTCAGCATAAAGAAATTCCATCGACACTTCGTCCACCACCACTTTTTCAATGGCGTCGGCGGAGCGGAACCGCTCCTCGAACATCGCGCCGGTGCGGATGTTGCGCAGTTTGGCCTGGATGAAGGCGCGCAGGTTGCCGGGCGTGCGGTGCTCCACCTTGAAAACCAGGTGCAGTTGGTCGTTGTGCTTGATGATCATGCCGGGACGCATTTGTGTGGCGGGAATCGCCATAGAAGTTGAAGCTCCTTGCTGGTCTTGCGCTTAGCGCGCAAAGAAGATGGGCCAAAGCCCATCTTCGATTGTAGCTTAGGGGGCAGTAGCGCAGCGTTGACTACCGCACCGGTTCGTAGGGCTCGACGCGCAGGAAGTCGGAGAGGACGCCGCGTTCCTCGGGCGAGAAGACACCCTGATAGCGGGCGGAGTTGAGCACAGTGTCACGCTGTTCGAACGGCACCGCGCGCAAGTCCTGGAAGGCGCGGCGAACCAGGGCCTTGCGGTCGGGCGCCATCGTGGCCAGACGCTGCGCCGACTGGTTGAGCCTCATGCGGTCCTGGGGCGCCAGGTGTTCAATGGCTTCTCCGCGGGCCAGGCGGCGCTCCCGCTGCTCCTCCGGCATCTGATCGACGGAATGCAGTTGCTGCATCAGGCGCTGCTGGTTGGCAGCAGGAAGCCGGTTGAAGCTCGGGTCGTTGCGCAGTAACCGCTCCTGCTCCTGAACCGGAAGACCGCGATGCTGATTTAGCCAGTCGCCCAGGTGTCCCGGAGGAGCGGCGCCGGGATAGGTGTAGCTCGGCCGCGCCGCGCCATTTGCGCCTGGATAGCCGGAACCGGGGTAGCCGGAACCAGGACGGCCGGAACCAGGATAGCCAGCACCCGGATAGCCGCCATTCGGACGGCCAGTCCCGGGATAGGCCTGCGACGGCCGCTGCATCTGCCCTGCCTGCGCCCTGCCTTGGAATTGCCGGTTGGGCCGCCCCTGATTTTGGAATCTGTTCGGCTGCGTCCGGGGTGCTTGATACCTGGGCACAACCGCGCGCGGCGCCGGCGCAGGACGAGCCCCGCTCTCGCGCTGACCGCGAGCCCAGCAGGTGGGCAAACACAAAACTGCCACCATCGCAGCCAAAGCCGCGCGGCGCAGCCCTTTCGCATTGTGTGCCCAGGTCACCTGTTTTTCCCAGTCCCGTCGTTCACCGTCAAGGGTGCAGCGTCAGTCCCCGTTTTCGTTGCCGGTGCTGGAGAGCGCTTCCATCTGGTCCAACACCTGGGCGTTGCTATCCAGGTTTTGCAGGTCGTTTACTACGGCGGTCGGTCCCGACGGCGCAACTGGCTTGTCAAGATTCGTGATGCCCAGGTACGTCCCGCCACCCAGCAGCAGCATCACCGACAGCGCCATGGCAGCCAGCGGACGAACATGTATCGACGGCCCGTAAGCGAATCGCGCACGCAACTGCCCAACCCAGCTTGCCGGCCAATGAGCCGGCTCAGCCTGGCGCTCTTCCCGCATCCGCGCGTCCAGCCTGCTCAAGAAGTACGGGCTCGGCTCTGGACCCTTCCAGGTATCCAGCAAGGCCATGGTGGCCCCAAGCTCCGCCAGCTCCTCGCGGCAATCGGCACACTCCGCAACATGAGCTTGAACCTTGGCAGGCACCTTCCCTGGCTCGAGCAGCAGGTCCGCCAGCTTCACGTCCATCCCGGTGCAATTGTTGTTCATCCGTTCCATGGTAACCACCCCCATTCCCGCCGGTGTCGCCCGGCTTCTATCCACTTACACAAATTCCTTCAGCTTGTCCCGCAGCGTCTGGTAAGCGCGGAAGAGCAGCGACTTGGTCGCCGACTCGCTCAACTTGAGCACCTCCCCGATCTGCCGATAGTCCATCCCCTGGTACTTATGCATCAACACCGCCATCCGCTGCCGTTCCGGCAAAGCCATCACATGCGTGCGAATCGCGGCCATCCGCTCATCGCGCATCATGCGCTGCTCCACCGATAGTCTCATCGTCCGCCACATCCGGCGTCGTTCCCGTCTCCTCATCCGGTGCGTCCAGATAGAGGGTTTGCGCGGCCCGCTCGTGCTTCGTATCGCGCGCGTGGTTCACCGCCAGGTTGGTCGCGATCCGGTAAAGCCAGGTCGTGAACTTGGCCTCAGCCCGGTAGCTCTCCCTCGAGCGGTACACGCGCAAAAACACTTCCTGCGCCAGTTCTTCGGCAATGGCCTGGT
This sequence comes from uncultured Acidobacteriaceae bacterium, assembly GCA_963757965.1. GTDB lineage: Bacteria > Acidobacteriota > Terriglobia > Terriglobales > Acidobacteriaceae > Telmatobacter. Next base: position 167,702 of record CAVWTV010000021.1, on the reverse strand, counting down.
TGCGGACCATGCGGAACAGAAAGTGAATCATCGCCCGGTGATACTTCTGCGCCAGGTAGTTGAAGCTGGCTTCGTCGCCCGCCGCCACGCGCAGCATGATGGCTGCGTCGCCGGCCGGGCCAGGGCCCTCCGCAAGAACATGCGGTCTTGAATCTGGCCGTGAAGCCGTGCCCGCGCCCAGAGCCGAGTTATCCAGCACCAGCGTCGCCATATCTTCTGGAACCCCATCTTCGCCGGAAGGTTGCGCATTCTCTACGCTTTCCTGCACGCTTTCGGGGCCGGAACCGCCTCTGCCGGCGCCGCTGGAACCGCCTCTCCCACTGGAACTGCCTCTCCCATTTGTCCGCTGCTCGCGCCGGAAGCCCGAGAATCTCCCCGCTGCAGGGGTCAGGTCTGACCCGCCCAGCCCTGAAACAGAGCCCAGCGCAGCTTCCCAGTCGGAGGGGAAATCGTCGGCTTGGCGCATCGATCTGGTTCTCCAGCGCATGGGCGATTGGCCGCGGGAGCCGGCCGATCCCGAGTGAGTGCAAGGGTTGGCCGCAAATGCCCGCTGGTGTTACTCTAACCCATGGGATGCCCCGACTGCGCAGCATCTGCAGGCCGATTTCGAGGCCTTCCGAGGGGCGCTTAACTCAGCGGTAGAGTGCCACCTTCACACGGTGGAAGTCGCAGGTTCGAATCCTGCAGCGCCCACCATAGAATCTATAATTTACGGCCTTAACAGGCGAAAAGCCAAACACATTCCAACCCACAGCTCTTCATTCTTTGAATTGCGAGTTCCTATTGAGTCGCCTGTACTGTCTTTGCCAATTCGACGACACCGATGGCATCCGTCCTGTCGTCGAGCGGAAATCGCTCGCTGCCCGGATACACGTAGAATCGCTTCTGCGGATTTAGATCGGCGCAGGCGGAATGGAAGCCGCGCTCGATCTTCGGCGCCATGGTGCGTTTGACCTCGATGGCCCACAGTTCTCCGCCGGGAAGCGTGAGGAGAAGGTCCACCTCGGTCCCGTTGGAGGTTCGATAATAGCTCGCCTCGGTTCTGTCCGGTGCTGCTGTAATCAAAGTCTCCATGACAAAGCTCTCCCAGGTTTGACCAACAACCGGATGACCGAGCAGAGCCTCCTTATCCCGAATGCCGAGCAGCGCGTGCGCAATGCCGCTATCGCGTACATACACTTTGGGCGACTTGACGAGCCGCTTGCCGACATTTCGATGCCAGGCCGGCAATCGCCGGACGAGCAGGAGGTCAACCAGAAGATCAAGATAACCGGCAACCGTTTTGCCATCGACGGCCAGACCGCGCGCCAGGTTGGCGGCATTCAGAATCTGAGCCTGATTGTGCGCCAGCATGGTCCAGAATCGCCGCAGCGTCTCCGCCGGTATGCGGGGGCCGAACTGAGAAATATCGCGCTCCAGATAGGTTCGAACAAAATTCCGCCGCCAGAGCAGACTCACGTCGTCGGACTCGGCCAGAAAGCTGCGCGGAAATCCACCCCTGACCCAGAGCGTCTCAAGGGAAGCAGGATCGATCTCCAGGGCATCGAAGGGGCCGAGTTCGAGATAGGAGATACGCCCGGCCAGGCTCTCGCCGGACTGCTTGAGCAGGTCCATGGCGGCTGACCCCAGCAGCAGAAACCGGCCATTGGCCTTACCGTCCCGTCTTCCTCGGTCGATGATGCCCCGCAACTGCTGAAACAGCTCCGGAACGCGGTGAACCTCATCGACGATGACCAATTCGTTTTCGTGGTCCGCAAGATACTTGCTGGGATAGGCGAGCTTGGCGCGGTCGTTCTCGTCTTCAAGATCCAGGTAGATCGAGGCTGTCTGCTCGCCAATCTCCAAGGCGAGGGTTGTCTTTCCAGCCTGGCGCGGCCCCAACAGGACGACCGCCGGAGAATGGCGAAGCAGTTCATTCAGATGGGAGGTGAGGCGACGGGAGATCATGTATGTAATTGTAGACCATTGGTCCATAAATACAACGTTTGGGCGAGCGTCGGTTTTCCCAACCCACAGCCCAACCCACAACTACTGCTGTCTTGCACGACTTCCGCGTACTTTGGCAGTCCCCGCGGTGTTGTAAGTCGTTGAAAATACCGAATGCAGGCAGATTCACACGGTGGAAGTCGCAGGTTCGAATCCTGCGGCGCCCACCATCCGCCCTCCCCATCCCGCCACCATCAGTTTCACTGCTAACCGCACAGCTTTCCGGTGCCCGGCGCGATGGAGTGTCAGTTCGTCAGTCGCCCACCGCGGCCGCGGCGACCAGTCCTCCACTCCTGCTCGGCCCCATTTTTCCGGGAACCGAACAGGAGTGTCCGCAGGTTGTTACCAGCCCGGCCTGCGCGCTGCAAGCGCCCAAGCCGATCAATCGACAAAGCTCACTGGCATACCACGCTGACTGTGACCTTGTTGTAGGGCGCATTGTTGTTCTCCTTGAAGCCGATCGAGAGCAGATCCCCTCCCGAAACATCGAATGAAGCGGGCGAGCTGCATGACCCCGCATCGCCGTTTGTGGTGACGGAGCAGGACATTGAGGGACTGGAAGGCGCAGCAGCATTGAGATTGGCGGTCGTTGTGCCGTGAAACAAAGAAATCGTCGTAGTATCGCTCCCCGCACTGTAGTAGTTGAAAACAGCCACGTTAAGGGCCTTCACGGTACAAGCCGCCGGAACCACCATGTAGTTGGGATATACATATGTGGGGTCTCCGCTAATGACTACCTGCGGCGCCTCCGTATTGGCGTTGTACTGAATCGGGTAAGTCACGGATGGGTCGAAGTAGTAGTACGTGTTGACAACGTCAGAACCAGGGGTGTTGATGGACCAAACTGTCGTGAAGCCCGACGAACTGCCGCCCCCGGCTGGCCCTGTTGCGCCAGTTGCGCCGACGGGTCCGGTGTTGCCTTGCTCGCCGAGGCCGGTTGCACCCGTAGCTCCGATCGCGCCTGTCGTGCCTGTCGCACCAGTTGCGCCCGTAGCCCCGGTGGCGCCAGTAATACCCGTCGCGCCAGTGGCGCCCGTTATACCCGTGGCGCCAGAGGCACCCGTCGATCCGGTGACGCCCGTGACACCTGTCGCACCAGTGGCGCCGGTCGATCCGGTTACGCCAATGGCGCCGGTCAAGCCCGTGGCGCCCGTTACGCCCGCAACGCCTGTGGCGCCCGTCGATCCGGTTACGCCAATGGCGCCGGTCAAGCCCGTGGCGCCCGTTACGCCCGCAACGCCTGTGGCGCCCGTCAAACCAATTGGGCCTATCGAACCCGTCGCTCCGGTAGCGCCAGTAAAGCCTTGAGCTCCAGTAGCTCCTGTAGCTCCCGTAGCGCCTTTGGCTCCCTGCACTCCCGGCGCCCCCGTTGCCCCGGTCGAACCGGTTGCGCCGGTCAAACCAGTCAGCCCTATCGATACATCGAGCTCCCCGATGTAGTAGCTGTCCGTCACGATCAACAGATAGTTTCCTGGATTGGTGACAGCACCGAGCTTGGCCACGATCGTGGTCGCGTTGAACGACTTGATGGTGAGGGCAACCCCGCCCAGAGTAACCGTCGGAGCCACAAAACTATAGCCCGAGGATCCGACGATGGTGAGCGTGCCCGCGGGCACGTTCGCCGTGGCGCTATCCACGATGGGGATCAGGCTGAACTGAGCGAAGGCGGTGGACGCAAGAGCGGTGAACAGCAGGGCGGCCAGCGAAATCCGCACCAGCTTGCCGGCAAGGCGACTTTGCATAATATTCCTTTCAGGGAGGGACGGTTTTGGTTTACTTGACGGCTCAACTGCTGGATTGCTGCATGTCCTGACTGTGAAAAAACTTGACCCTGTGGCCGGGGCGAAACTCTCGCGGCTTGCGCATTTCAACTCGCGGGATTCGGTGCCGAGGTCCACCTCGTTTTGAGCCCGGGGGCAAACGACCACATAAAACCCGATGGCTCTGCGCAGCTCCGCTTGCATCCAGGCATATCCTAGCGCCAACTACAACGAAATCCCACTTTTGGTTCACCATGACGACGCGACGGCTTCTCGGGATTTCGCTTCACCATCTTGGCCGCATCATAGACTAACCAATGGTCTAGGAAAAGATTTTTCTCCGATTCTTTATCTTGACGGGTGTCGAGTACCTAACCTGCATGATTCCGGCATGAGAGGCTTACCTACGGCAACACTCTTTCACATCGCGCGCGGCCGCTTCTGCGCAGAGACTAAGGGCTTATCCGTAAATTGCACATTCGAGTAGCGCCGCTCTCCAGAGCGGCTGTGCTGGCGGCGTCCACGCCGCCAGCAGCGGTGTGCGGGTCAGGAGACCCGCGCGACAGCCGGCCTGGAGGCCGGCGCTACCTATTTGCGGATAAGTTCGAAGAAGGAAAAGCCACGGTCACGCTTGCTGTGACCGTGGCTGCCCGCTAGCCGCCCGTCGCGCCGGTTGCACCGGTTACACCAGTCGGTCCCGTCAGGCCGGTTGCACCGGTTACACCAGTCGGCCCCGTCAGGCCGGTTGCGCCTGATGCGCCAGATTGGATTTCAGTGATGATCAGGTGTGCCGAGACCGGGCTGGCTCCGCCCGCAAGCGGAGTAATGGTCAATGCAGTGGAGTTTCCTGCGGGGTTTTGAACCGTGAGTACTGAATCGACCGAAGTGGTTTGCACCAATGCCATTCCGACGATCTGGCTGGTGCCGGTCGCACGCCCCACGACGGTATAGGCGAGCGCACTGCCGTTCAGGGTCAACTCGAGTTGTCCCGGTTCGGTCACGCTCACCTGGAACATGACCTGATATGTGCCAATGTTGGCCAGATTGAAAGTTGCGGGACCGAGCCTGGTGATGCCGGAACTTGCCATCGCCGGCCCATTTTGCGGAAAGGATACGTCCCCACCAACCGCGACAGTCGCGGCGTTATCGGAGGGCATCAATGCATAGAAGTCGGCGAAGTCTAAGACGCCGCCGGACACACCTGTTGCGCCAGTTGCGCCGACGGGTCCGGTGTTGCCTTGCTCGCCGAGCATACCTGTGGCGCCTATGGCTCCCGTAATACCCGTCGCGCCGGCCGGCCCGGTGACGCCGGTGGCACCCAGTGCTCCATTTGCACCGGTTGGGCCAACGGCGCCTGTGCTGCCTTGGACGCCTTGTGCACCAGTTGGGCCAACGGCGCCTGTGCTGCCTTGGATGCCTTGCGCACCGGTTGAGCCAACGGGGCCTGTGCTGCCTTGGACGCCTTGCGCACCGGTTGGGCCAACGGCGCCTGTGCTGCCTTGGATGCCTTGTGCACCGGTTGGGCCAATGGCGCCTGTGCTGCCTTGGATGCCTTGTGCACCGGTTGGGCCAATGGCGCCTGTGCTGCCTTGGACGCCTTGCGCACCGGTTGGGCCAACGGGGCCTTGGATGCCTTGCCAACCGGTTGAGCCAACGGGGCCTGTGCTGCCTTGGACGCCTTGCGCGCCGGTTGCACCCGTAGCACCCCTTGCGCCAGTCACGCCCGGAGCGCCCGGAGTTCCGAGGGCTCCCGGACTCCCCTGTGCCCCGGTTGCGCCCGTTGCGCCAGTCGTGCCCGTTGCCCCGACGGCCCCTATCGATACATCGAGTTCCCCGATGTAGTAGCTGTCCGTCACGATCAACAGATAGTTTCCTGGATTGGTGACTGTACCGAGCTTGGCCACGATCGTGGTCGCGTTGAACGACTTGATCGCCAGGGCAACCCCGCCAAGCGTAACCGTCGGAGCCACAAAACTATAGGGCGGGTATCCGTTGATGGTAAGCGTGCCCGCGTTCACATTCGCCGAGGCGCTTTCAACGATGGGGATGAAGTTGAACTGAGCGGAGGCGGTTGACGCAAGGATGGTGAACAGGAGTGCGGCTAGCGAAATCCGCACCAGCTTGCCGGCAAGGCGACTTTGCATAACGGTCCTTTCGGAGAACAGTTCTTTTGGTTCATTGCATTGCTCAACTGCTGGTTTCCTGCATGGCCCAACTGTGAAACAGCTTGATCCTGCAGCCCGATGGCGAAACTCGCGCGATTCGCGGTTTTCCCCGCGAGGGCGTCGTTACCGAGGTCCACTTCGCTTTGTACCGGTTAACAAACAGCCGCCTGAAGCCTGACGGCTCTGGGCAGCACCGCTTGCAACCAGACATCTGTTTGTGCCAAAACAAGGGGATCCTACTTTTGGTTCCGGGAGAAGGGCGCGATGGCTTTTCAAGAATCTCGATTCACCATCTTGGTCGCATCATAGAGTAGATGGTCGCCTCTGAGAAACCTTTTTCTCCGATTTTTGATCTTCATCGGTATCGAATCGCTCACCCATACGGTTTCCCGGCAAAGACGTACCCAAGCCGGGTGCCCCATCGCAGTTGCTTTGCCGATAATTATCCCCACTTGGCGCACACTATTCCTAGACAAGCTGCGAAGACTCACCCTTCGAAAGGAAACCCATGCGCGACAAGAACATCACCGTAACCGTCAGTTCCGAAGCCTACCGCCAGGCCAGAGTCTGGGCCGCCCAGCGCGATACCTCCGTATCCGCCGTCGTCGAATACCTCATCGAAACCCTGCCCAGGATCCCTCGGGCAGCGCGCGCCTTCCCCCTGCCCCCCCTGAGCGCGGCCCCGCCAATTCCGCCCAATCCGCCGGCAGCAAACTGACGCGCGCACTTCTTGCTTGTGAAACTGTGCAGCGGAGCCTAAACCCTTCAAAATAAAGAAGCGTTTCCGGCAAAACTCACAGAACCTCTCGACGCTGTGAGATGGACCGAAGCGGTCTCCACTCCCGCCCCACGCTCCCACGTTCTACAATCCCGTAAGCCCCCAATCAACCCAGAGCGCAAGCCCGGAGCCGCATGCCCGCCCACCTTCACCTCTTTGGATTAGTGCACCTTCTCATCCTCGCCGCGGTCCCCCTGCTGGCAGCCCTGCTCGTCGCCGTTCAGCGCGTGCTCCCGCCCGGGTCGAGAGCACTGCGAATCGCCCTGGCAATCCTCCTTTTCCTGACCTCGGCGGCGTACTACGGGTACCTCGCTCTGCACGGCAACAAGATGTTTCCCGATCATCTTCCGCTGGAACTCTGCGATTTCTCACTGTGGCTTCTCATCCCCGTGCTGCTCACCCTCAAGCCGGCAATCTTCGATCTGGCCTACTACTACGCCTTGGCCGGGGCCACCATGTCCCTGCTGACGCCGGACCTGGTGGAACCCTTCCCTGTCTTCCTCACCGTGCAGTATTTTGCCGATCACGGCCTCATTGTCGCCACCGTTCTTTACCTCGTCTGGACCCGTCAGGCGCGGCCGCGGCCAGGGTCGATCTTCAAGTCAATGCTTGCCCTGAACATCTTCGCCGCCCTTGACCTCACCTTCGATTTCATCTTCAAGACCGACTACATGTTTCTCCGCGCCAAGCCTGAGACCGTCTCGCTCCTCACGTTTCTAGGACCCTGGCCCTGGTACATCGTTGCCGCTGAACCCGTCGCCGTGGCCCTGTTCCTGTTGCTCTATCTACCCTTCCGCCAACCAGCAACGAACGCTGCGTAGCGCCCGGCAAAGCACGGAATCGTTTCGGTAAATGCTGCGCAGCGTTGCCATCAAATCGGCGCACAAACAAAGAAGCCAGCCCCGAAGGGCCGGCCTCTTTTTGCCTGCTGAAGACAGGACAAATTTGTCGCAAGATCAGAGGTGCGCTGACTCGTCTGCCAGCCGCCTCAAGCCCAGCTAAACCCGCTCTTCTGCATCGGCAGCGTCCGAATCCGCTTCCCCGTCGCCGCGAAAATCGCATTGCTCACCGCCGGCAAAATCGGCGGCAGCGTCGGCTCGCCCAGGCCCGTCGGTGAGTAGTCCGTCTTCCGCCAATACACATCGATCTTCGGCGTCTGCCTCATCCGCATCACTGGGTGGTTATGGAAATTCGATTGCTGAATCACGCCATTCACCAGCGTGATCTCCTGACCCATGTGGCTCATGCCCTCTACCACGCCGCCAAAGCCCATGCTCTCGGCCGCTTGCGGATTGATGATCTGGCTCCCCACATCTCCGGCCGCCCACACGTGGTTCACCGTGACCTTGTTGTTCTTGTCCACGCTAACGTCGGCAACCTCGGCGAAGTAGCCCAAGTGGCAGAACCACGCAGCGATTCCCATTCCGCGGCCCGGCTGTTTGCTGCGATGAGCCCAGCCCGACTTCTCCGCCACCAGCTCAAGCACGCCCTTGAAGCGCTCCGGAATCAGAACAGATTGGCCCGTCGGCTCGTGATCGCCTACAGCATCGCCCTCGCCCGCAGACCAGGGGGCTTTCTTGTTGCTCAACAGTTCAAGTTGGAATTCGAGCGGGTCGCGTCCCGCGGCGTAAGCCATCTCGTCAAGGAACGATTGCGCTACCCAGCAATAGGCGTTGTCTCCCGGCGCGCGAAGCGCTCCCGTCCGCAGCGTGAGCGGTCGCGCGGAAGTGTAAAGCGCATAATTCGGCGGGAAGCCGGAAGGATACGAGTCCCCACCGATGCCGCCGCCGGAAGTCATTCGCTTCCCTTCGCCAAAAGTTACAAAATGGTGCCGCCACGCAACCAGCTTGCCCTGACCATCGAGGCCGCCTTTCAGCCCAACCGTGCCGCCGGGGCGAAACGGATCGTGGGCAATGTCGTCTTCGCGCGACCAGAGCAGCTTCACCGGCGCGCTAATCTGCTTCGAGATCCAGGCCGCTTCAACCAGGTAGTCGTTCTGCAACCGCCGGCCAAAGCTGCCTCCCGAACGCACCATATGTGTGGTGATGTCGCTCTCCTGAATGCCCAGCGTCTTGGCCACCAGCCCGCGGCCGTCCGCCGGCAGCGTACTCGTCGACCACATTTCCAGCTTGCCGTCTTTCCATTGCGCTGTAGCGCCCTGCGGCTCCATCGTTACATGGGCAATGAACGGAAATTCGTATGTGGCCTCGACCACTTTGGCCGATGATTTGAGTGCGGCGTCCACGTCGCCGTACTTGCGCACCGTGTTCACAGGCGGTGCCTGCAGCAGCTCCGATGCCCGCTTTGCGAACCCCTCACTGCTCTGCGAGACCGCGGGACCAAGATCCCAATCCACCTTGAGCTGCTTGCGTGCCGATTGTGCCTGCCACCATGTGTCGGCCACGATTGCAATGCCCGGTTCCATCCCCGGCTCCCAGGGCGTGTAGGCGGCGGGAGTTATGCCGCCATCGATCACCAATACATGACGCACACCGGGCAGAGCCTTGATCTGCTCGATGTTGGCCGACTTCACCTTGCCGGCAAATACCGGAGCCTTCTCAATGGCTGCGTACAACATTCCCGGTACTTCAACATCGATGCCAAACACCGGCTTGCCGGTGACGATCGCGTGCGTATCGACACCTGGCTGCGAGTGGCCGATGATGCGGTAATCCTTTGGATCTTTGAGCTTCACTGAGCTCAACGCCGGAGCAGGCAGAGCGGCCGCCTTATCCGCCAGTTCGCCATAGCCCGCCAATTTGCCTGAACCCTTGTGCAGCACGCGTCCGGGCTCCGTCGAACACTCCGCCTCTGGCACGCTCCACATCTGCGCAGCAGCGGCAATCAGTAACTGCCGTCCTGCCGCACCAACCCGACGCATTGGCTCCCAGCCGCTCGGGGTGTTCGAGGAACCTCCGGAATATTGCGGACCGTACATCGCCTCGTGCAGATCGGCCTGTTTCACCCGCACGTCTTTCCATTCAACGTCCAGCTCTTCGGCAATCAGCATCGGCAGCATGTTGCGCATGCCCTGGCCCGACTCCGACGCGCGCGCCATTATGGTCACCACGCCATCCGGAGCAATGTGAATAAAGGCCTGCGGCTTCAGGTCCGGCGGGCTTGGCCTCTGAGCTGCGGCCAGCGGCAAGCGATAGAAATCAAGAGCGAGACCGCCACCGGCGAGAGCGCTCAACTGAAGAAACGATCTGCGATCGATTTGCATGGTTCGAGCCTCCCTTCTACGTGTTGGTAGTCGCAGTTGCGCCGGCAGCTTCGTGTATCGCCTGGCGGATTCGGGTATAAGTTCCGCAGCGGCAGATGTTGCCGCTCATCGCAGCGTCGATTTCCATGTCGGTCGGATGCGGCGTGTGCGCCAGCAGTGCGGTAGCCGCCATAATCTGGCCTGCCTGGCAATAGCCGCATTGCGGCACATCCAGCGCCTCCCAGGCGATTTGAACAGGGTGCATGCCATCGGGAGATAGCCCCTCAATTGTTGTGATCGGCTGACCCACCGCGACGCCCACCTGCGTCATGCAGGAGCGCACGGCCTTTCCGTCCAAAAGCACAGTGCACGCCCCGCATAGGCCGATCCCGCACCCATACTTGGCGCCCTTCAGGTTCAGCACGTCGCGCAAAACCCATAGCAGCGGCGTGTCCGGCGCAACGTCCACCGTCCTGACCACATTGTTGACTGTCAACTTTAGCGGCATCTGTTTGCTCCAATTTTCGCGTGCGGGGAAGAATCGACCGTGAGCACAAGATCAGAACAGCAGTCTATCGCGTTTCTGTTAAAGCTTGCTACGGGTATCGAAAACTGGAATCCCAGGCCTCGTCCGCCGCGACGGAAGACCTGGGATTCTGACCACTGATCGTAGCCACTAACCACTGCAACACCGCTACCGCCCGAAGCTCACATACTTGCGTCCCGCATACAGCCTGAACCCGCTGCCGGTCGCATCTGCAATGATCTGCAGCGGCATTGGCCGCTTGAGCCCGGCATCCTCAGTCGAGTTCACCGTCAGCACGTCGTGCCCGCCCACGTCGGTGACCACAAATTTGTCGCCGACAAATCCTGTGCCATAGACGCCCGTCGGTAGGTTCTGCCCGCCAACCTTGATCGGAACTTCAGTGACGAACCAGGCCTGGTACTTCGACTGCAAATCGGATGAGTAGCCGCTGGTATCCACCAGCGTAGCCAGCACGTAGAAACCGTCGGCGAACTTTACGCCCCCGGAGTTGCGCAACTGCGTGGGCGCGGACTGCCCGCGATAAAACACGCCCGCAGGCAGCAGCTTTTGCGTGTCCGCCGGCTTCAAAACCGTAGCGCCGCCCTGCGCCTTGATCGACACCGGCGAAGCTATCGCCGCCGCCGCCATCACTCCAACCGCCATCAACTTCAAAACCGCGTGTAAACGCATCGTAAAACCTCCATGCTTCTCGTGCGTCTGGAGTATATCGCACCCTCCGCCACGCTGGCCCGCGGCTACAGAGCGTAAAGGTCAACGTACTCATGCACCGGCATCGATTCAAGCCGCTCTCCGTCCAGCGAGGCCTCAAGAATCCGCTGTTGGCTATCCCCCCCGAAGCGCCGCCGCAGATTCGTCTTGAACTTTTCAACCAGCAGCGGCAATCCCTCTTCGCGCCGCCGCCGGTGGCCAATGGGATACTCGACCGTCTCCTCGACGACCGTCCCATCGTTCAGTTCCACGCGCAACGAATTGGCAATCGATCGCTTCTCCGGGTCGTGATAGTCGGTCGTAAAAGCCGGCTCCTCGATGCAATGCACCTTGGCGCGCAGCCCATCGATGCGCGGGCCAAAGACCGGGTCCAGGGCGACTTCATCCTCGTAATCCGCCGCCGTCAGCCTGCCGAAGATCAGCGGAATCGCAATCATGTATTGCACGCAATGGTCGCGATCGGCGGGGTTCGCCAGCGGCCCATTTTTGTCGATGATGCGCAGGCAGGCTTCATGGGTGCGAATCGTAATCGTGCGAATGTCATCGGCCGCCTTACCCAATTGCGCAAGCCGCCCATGCAAGGTCATCGCAGCCTCCACAGCCGTCTGCGCATGAAACTCCGCCGGGAAGCTCACCTTGAACAGCACGTTCTCCATCACATAAGAACCATAACTCCGCTGAAACTGAAACTCCTGCCCTCTGAATGAAACATCGTAGAACCCCCACGTCTTCGCGGTAAGTGCCGACGGGTAGCCCATCTCGCCCGCCCTCGCCATCAGCGCAAGCCGCACCGCCCGGCTCGTAGCGTCGCCCGCGGCCCAACTTTTGCGCGACCCCGTGTTAGGCGCGTGGCGATAAGTGCGCAGGCTTTGCCCATCCACCCATGCCAGCGATAGCGCGGCAATTGTTTGTTCGCGTGTCAGCCCCAGCAGTTGACTTACAACAGCAGTCGAGGCCACCTTCACCAGCACAACATGATCCAGCCCTACCTTGTTGAACGAGTTTTCCAATGCAATGCACCCTTGTATCTCGTGAGCCTTGATCATCGCTGTCAACACTTGCTTCATAAGGAGCGGCGGCTTTCCTTCAGCTAAAGCAGTTCGCGAAAGCCAGTCCGCCGTAGCCAGAATCCCGCCGAGATTGTCTGAAGGATGTCCCCACTCCGCCGCCAGCCACGTGTCGTTGAAGTCCAGCCAGCGAATCATCGCGCCAATGTTGAATGCCGCCTGCACAGGATCGAGCTGGAACGCCGTGCCCGGCACACGCGCGCCGTTTGGCACGACCGTCCCCGGCACAATCGGCCCCAGCAGCTTGGTGCATGCCGGATACTCCAGCGCCTCCAACCCACAGCCCAGCGTATCCATCAGGCAATATCGCGCCGTCGTATACGCTAACTCGCTGTCTATCTCACAACCCAGCACATAGTCGGCTATATCCGTTAACACCTTATCCGGCGCCGGACGCTCGTTACCTGTATACGAGGACAATCGATCTCCTCCTAGTGCCCTATTTCCAAAGTTCGTTCAATAAGTGCGGTCATCGTGAGCTCCCCAGCGAGGCGGTCATCCTGAGCGAAGTCCGCCGCGGCGGAGAGTCGAAGGACCTGCATTTCCTTCGTACACTTCAGTAAAGAACTTCTGAGACGCCACACTATGCGCGCTCATCGATCGGAACGAACTTCAAATTCTCCGGCCCCGTGTAATTCGCCGACGGCCGAATGATCTTCCCATCCTGCCGTTGTTCGATAACATGCGCGCACCACCCCGCAGTCCGCGCAATGACAAACAGCGGTGTAAACAGATCGATCGGAATTCCCATCTGATGATATGCAACCGCGCTGTACCAATCGAGATTGGGAAACATGCGCTTGGCTTCGTGCATCACGGTTTCGATACGGTCGGCAATCGAGAACAACCGCATGTCGCCGGACTCAACCGCCAATCCACGCGCCACTTCCTTGACAATGTCGCTGCGCGGGTCGTTGATGGTGTAAACCGGATGACCAAACCCGATAATCACCTCGCGCTCGGCAACGCGGCGGTGAATCTCCGCCTCAGCTTCATCAGGCGAGCGATAGCGCGTCTGAATCTCCAGCGCCACTTCGTTGGCCCCGCCATGCTTGGGTCCCTTCAACGCCCCAATCGCACCGGCAATCGCGGAATACAAATCCGACCCGGTTCCCGCAATCACCCGCGCTGCAAATGTAGATGCGTTGAACTCGTGCTCCGCGTAAAGGACTAACGACGTCTGCATCGCCCGGGTCCACTCCGGCCCTGGCTCCTCCCCATGCAGCAGATGCAGGAAATGCGCGGCAATCGTGTCGTTGAATGCTTCCACCTCGATCCGCCGCCCGTTGCGCGCATAGTGGTGCCAGTAGAGAAGCATCGAACTCAGCGACGCCAGCAGCATGTCCGCAATCGCGCGAGCCCCAGCCTCGTTGTGCTCCTTGCCCTCGGGGATCATGCAGCCCAGCACTGAGACTCCGCTGCGCAGCACGTCCATCGGATGTGTCGTCGGGGGCAGCAACTCCAGAGCTTGTTTCACCGCCGCGGGCAGGCTGCGCAACGCCCGAAGCCTGGCTTTGTACCCCGCCAATTCCAGTTCATTGGGCAGCTTGCCGTGCACCAGCAGGTGCGCCACTTCCTCAAATTCGCAATGCGCCGCCAGGTCTCTGATGTCGTATCCGCGATAGTGCAAATCGTTGCCGCTGTGCCCCACCGTGCAGATCGCCGTGTTACCCGCCGGCGTGCCAGACAGCGCAACAGACTTCTTGGGTTTGAAGGCTGGGGGGAAGGGGGATTCTTCGCTCATTCTTATTCTCCGAGAGCATCAACCTAACTGAAAAATGTCAGGACTGTCTACTCTTCGCTCTTGCCCTTCGCAAACAGCTCATCCAGCTTCCTCTCGTAGGCATGATAGTCAAGGTATTTGTAAAGATCGGCGCGCGTTTGCATCATCGGCACAACGCTGCTTTGCGTTCCCTCCGCACGAATCGTCTCATACACCTTCAGCGCCGCCGCGTTCATGGCCCGGTAAGCCGCGCAGCAGTAAAGGATGATATCCACGCTCGCTGCCGCAAGCTCCTCACTCGTAAATGGCGGCGTTTGGCCAAACTCCGTAATATTGGCCAGGATCGGAACCCCCACCGCCGCGCGGAACTCCGCGTACATCGCCAACTCCGTCACCGCTTCGGCAAAGATCATGTCAGCGCCCGCTTCGACGTATGCCTGCGCCCGCTCAATCGTCTTCGCAAGCCCCTCGTTGGCCAGCGCATCGGTCCGCGCCATCACCACAAACTGATCGTCGGTTCGCGCATCCACGGCAGCCTTGACACGGTCCACCATCTCGCCTGCCGCCACCAGTTCCTTGCCCGGCCGATGGCCGCAACGTTTCGTCCCCACCTGGTCCTCGATGTGAACCGCCGCCGCGCCCGCCGTCGTCATCGATCGAATCGTCCGCGCAATGTTGAAGGCCCCACCCCACCCCGTGTCGATATCGACCAGCAACGGCAGGCTTGTAGCGTCGGTAATTCGCCGCACATCGGTCAACACGTCTTCCATGGTGCTGATTCCCAGGTCAGGCATCCCCAGCGAGTTTGCCGCCACGCCGCCGCCGGAAAGATAAAGCGCCCTGAACCCCGTTGCCTCGGCCATCCGCGCCGTGTAGGCGTTGATTGCGCCCACCACCTGCAGCGGCTTTTCTTCCCGCACTCCAGCGCGAAAACGTGCTCCCGGTGAACTCAGATTTGAAGGTTCAGTCATTCAACTTCCTTGCGCCGCATCATAACAGCCTCATCGCCCGAGTTTCCCAACCAGCCCAGGCGGTGCGACAATCATTCGGTCGGGGCCGTCCAAACACAATAAGGACTCCGCCCAAAGGAGAAACGTCGCCATGAAGCATCTCTTGGTCTGTACCGGCCTGCTGTTTGCCGCCACCACGCTGCTCGCCCAGGCACCCGCGCCCGCACCCGCGCCCAAGGCCCCACCGAAGAGCCCGCCCGCCACAGAGTCGGCGACCATTGCCGGCAAGACCATCGCCATCACCTACAGTTCGCCCGGAGTCAAGGGCCGCGAAGGCAAAATCTTCACCAAAGATGGGCTCATCGGCAAAGATAAGCACTACCCGGTCTGGCGCGCCGGCGCCAATGCCGCCACCGTGCTGCACACCGACGCCGACCTCGAAATTGGCGGTCTGGCCGTTCCCAAGGGCGATTACACCCTCTTCGTCGATATCTCCGATCCCGACAACTGGGTCCTCATCGTCAACAAGCAGACGGGCCAGTGGGGCCTTGCGTATGACGGCGCCCAGGATCTCGGAAAAGCGAAGATGAAGATGAGCAAACCGCTCTCCATGGTGGAGAACCTGAAATACAAGCTCACGCCGCTGGGCGGCACCACCGGCAAGCTCACCCTCGAATGGGAGAACCACTCGGCTTCCGTCCTCATCGCCGTGCATTAAGAGTTTTCACTAATTCTGCGAAGTCATGGGTGCCCCATCTGGGCGCCCTCTGGGCACCACGTCTTTGTTTTTGTGGCGTGGGTGGGACTGTAAGGCGGCTTCTCTTGCAGGCAATTGCCGCTCTGCCGATACAATAGACAGAGTGGGTCACTTTCCCGCGGAGAGATGAGAGCCTTGCCCCTGTATGCCTATCGCTGCACCCAGTGCGGCCACCGATTTGAAAAAATCCAGAACTTCTCGGCCGAGCCGGAAAGCGAATGCCCCAAGTGTCACGGCGTATTGGAGCGTCCGCCGACCGCGCCCAGCCTTAACTTCAAGGGCGCCGGATGGTACGTGAACGACTACGCCGCAAAGAGTTCTGCGCCGGCCTCGGAAACCGCCCCCGAATCCGGAAAAACAGCCGCTCCTGCTGAAACCAAAGCGCCTTCCACCGCCAGCGATAGCGCGGCCAGCGCACCGGCTTCCACACCTGCGCCAAGCAGCCCATCGAGTTCCTCGACGCCGGACTCAACCGCATAGGACAACCGCTTCGGGCGTCCCCGCTTTGAATTGGGTTCGGCTCTACGCCGTCAGCGCGGGATGCATCGATGCCGGCACCGTTGCCGCCCGCGGCCGCAGCAGGAATACAGCCGTAACGCCCAGCGATACGTTCTGCGTCATGATCTCGACGATGTGTATGTAGCGTTGCGTCGCGACCATCATGTCGTTTGGCACCAGCAGGGCCGCCGCGCCCCCCACGATCCACACGATAGCGCCCACCGCCAGGGCTGCCTGCCAGCGCGGCAGCCGCAGCGTATAAACGATGGGCAGTACCGCCAGCGTCATCAGTGTGCCCCGCATCCACTGGTAGCCCCAGAACCACATGCCCAGCGCCGAAACCTGCTCAATGGCGTGAGGATAGTATTGCTTGGTAAAGAACTGAAAGGCGATGCCGCCGAAAACCTGATAGTAGAGGAAGTAGGACGCGCCTGCCACCAGGACCAACGGAATCGCCAACGCCAGCGGTCGATGTTCTACCGCCTGCGCCTCGGTGTCCGTCAGCTTCAGCACCTTGGCCAGCGCCACCAGCACGGCAGCGGTCAGAAGATACGACACCGTCCCGCCGATCAGGTCGATCCCTAATTGCGCCTTTAAAGCGGGATAGAACAACACACCCTCCGACATCGTGCATACCAGCCCCACCACCACCAATGCCGACACGATTGCCCCATATTGGGCCAGCATGTGCCGCGGCCCAAAGCGTACCACCGGCGTCAGAGACGCCACCGTAATGACGCCGCACAGCCACCAAAACCAGAAGTGGCCCGTACCCAGGGCGGAGACCGTGAAGCAGAGCCCACCCAGCAGACAATACAATCCAACCCGTAGCTTCATACCTCTTTCCTCTTTCTTCGTTCGTACAGCGCAAGGGATGATCTGGCCCACCGGAGCCGCATTTCGTACTCCTTAATTCCGCACTCCAGGGCCAGCCGGCCGGAGAGCGGCATCTCACTTCGGTGCGATTCGAGATATTGCCGGAGGCTGGGGAGGTAGCCGGCCAGCTTCTCGGCAAACTCGCCAAGAAACTGCACAGTCCGCTCCTCGCCCATCGTCTGGTCCATGAAGGAAAACCGCACCATCAGGTCCGGGATGCGGCGAATCACATCGTCGGGCGTGACAGGCTTCAGGAGCCAGGCCTTGAAGGCCGCCATGCCTTTGGGCGTGATCCGGAAGACACGGCGCCGGCGCATGCTCGTCGACTCTTCGACCGTCCCGCGCGCCAGCCCCCGCGCCGCCAGCCTGCGCAAGGCCGGATAGATCGCGCCTGGGCTATCGCTGAAAGTCCCCCACGCCGTAGTCGCGAAGATCTTCCTAAGGTCGTAGCCGGACATGGGCCGCTGATGAATCAGTCCCAACAACGAAAAGCCGAGCAGTGAGTTGTCTTCCATAGTATTTCACGTAGTATTACGTAGCGTACTATTCTGGTCAAGCATTTTCTTGCGGGTATTCTTTCGCGCTAGTCTTCACTACACGCCGAGATCGGGTACCCCATGTCTCGCTTCCGAGTCATGGAAAGGCACAGCCTTCAAAAGAAGCATCCCCGGCCCATTAAGATAGTTTCTGACCATGCCGCTGCTTGATCCCATCCCGTCTCCCGTCGAACACACCGACTTTGCCGCTCTGGAGTGGGAGCCGCTGCTGGCTCTCATTGCCGGCTTTTCCGCTTCGCCCGTCGGCCGCTACGCAATTCTCGATCTGCGGCCCTCCACCGACGAGGCCTGGATCGCCCATCAGCACAAACTCACCAGCGAACTCCGCCTCGTCCTCGCCGAGCAGATTTCCATTCCCTTCGGCGGCCTCTTCGATCCCACGCAACTGGCCGCCAAGGCGCAGATTCCCGGCGCGGCGCTCGAGGCCAACGAACTTCAGGCCATCGCCCGCCTGGCCAACGACGTAGCCTCCTGGCAATCGCTGCTCCAGTCGCCCCCCGCGCGCCTGGCCGGAAAGCTGCCCGGCCTTTCCACGCTTTCGTCGGCGCTAACAACAAGCCTGCGTCCGCTCGCAGAATCCATCGAGCGCAAAATCCAGCCCGATGGCTCCCTCGCCGACGATGCATCGCCCGAGCTCGGCCGCATCCGCCGCGATCAGGAGCGCCAGCAACGCCTCATTGAGGAGAGCCTCCGCGCCGCGCTACGCAAGCTTTCCAGCGACGGCGCAACCCAGGAAGATCTCATCACCATCCGCGGCGACCGCTTCGTGATTCCCGTTCGCTCCGAACTCAAGCGGCGCATCTCCGGCGTTGTCCACGGCGCCAGCTCCTCGGGCCAAACCGTTTTCGTCGAGCCGCTCGAAACCATCGAGCAAAACAACGAACTGGTCCGCCTCATCGAAGAAGAGCAGGCCGAGATTCATCGCATATTTGTAGCCCTCACCCACATGGTCGGCGGCTATTCGCAATCTTTGGTCGAAGGCGCGCGCGTTCTCGCCCTCGTCGATAGCCTGCAGGCCCGCGCCCGCTTTGCCCGCGACTACGATTGCGTAGCTCCGACCATCGCCCCCGATATTCTCCGTCTCGAAGCGGCTCGTCATCCGCTGCTCGAAAAGCGCCTCCGCATCACTGGCGATCGAATCGTCCCCCTAGCGCTGGAGTTGACTGCCGAAGCGCGTCAGCTCGTCATCAGCGGCCCAAACACCGGCGGCAAGACTGTCACCCTCAAGACCACGGCGCTACTGGCGATGATGGCGCAATCGGGCCTGCCCATCCCCGCCGCGTCCGCCACCTTTCCCATCTTCACGGCGTTCCTTGCCGACATTGGCGACGCGCAATCCATCGAGGCCGCGCTCTCCACTTTTTCCGCGCACATCACCAATCTCGACCGCCTGTCGCGCCTCGCCGGCCCGAGCTCTCTTGTCCTGCTCGATGAGCTGGGCTCCTCCACCGATCCCGAAGAAGGCTCGGCATTGGCCGTGGCAATTGCCAGCCACTTCCTCACCGCGGGCGCGTGGTCGCTCATCTCTACGCACCACACCTCGCTCAAGGTCTACGCCGCAAACACCCCCGGAGTGCTCAACGCCGCGGCCGGCGTGGATGAACTCACCCTCGCGCCCAACTATCAGCTTCGTCTTGGCGTGCCCGGCGCATCGGCAGGCATTCAGACCGCCGAGCGCCTCGGACTCAACCCCGGCATCATCGTCGCCGCCAGGCAGAGGCTGGGTTCGCAGCAGGTCGATATCGCCCGCTTCCTCGACCGCCTTCACAATGAACTGACTCAACTTGAAGCCGACCGCAAAACCGCCCGCGAGCAGCAGTATGCCCTCAATCAGGAGCGCGCCAAACTCGCCCGCGAAGGCGATGTCGAGCTGCGCAACCGCATCCGCGACCTCGAATCCAAACTGGCCTCGCTGCTCAAGGACTTCGAGTTCCAGATGCGCGAAACCGTGAAGGCCATCGAAGATCGCGCCGGACAACAAAAACTGTCGAAGGAAGCCGAACGCCGCATCCAGCGCCTGCGCCGCGAATTTCAGGAGAGCTTCAATCAGACCGTCGTAGCTCACCGCACCGGCGCCGACCAAGGCGATGCAAACGCCCAGCCGCACATCGTGAAGCACGTGTCGGCAGGCGATCAAGTGCGCCTCAAGTCGATGAACAAAATCGCCGTCGTTCAGCGCGAAGTCGACAAGGATCTCTTCGAGGTAGCGCTCGGCCCCATCAAGATGCGCGTCAAGCGCGACGACATTGCCGAAGTCCTTCATCCAGCGGAAATTCGTCTGGCGGAAAGATCCGATCCGCTCGCCGCCGCCCGTCAGCAAAAGAATGTCCACGTCACCGTCACCAGCGCCAATACCGACGACATGCGCATGGAGATCAATCTCATCGGCCGGACGGTCGATGAAGCCACTCAGGAACTCGAAAAGTATTTGGACCACGCCTTCCTCGCGGGCCTGCCCCGCGTCCGCGTCATTCACGGCCACGGCGCTGGAATCCTTCGCCGCGGCGTCCGCGAGTTTTTGAAGTGCCATCCCCACGTAGCCACTATCGCCGAAGCCCCTCAAGACGAAGGCGGTCAGGGCGCAACGCTCGTTGAACTCCGGCAGTAGTTGACAAATAGCTACGATGTAGCTACACTTCTTTTGGGCTATTTCGGTCCTTCGACTCCGCCCCCTCCGCCAAGTTGGAGATTTAAAGGACTCGAAGGCAACCGGAGACATTTGATCCGTAGAGATCCCTACCGCCTCCTTTACCAGTGGTTCTGGAGTCAATCTCTCCAGAGTCTGAAAAAACAAATGGAGGAGGAACAATGAGCCCGATTAAAATGCAGGACAACAAAATCGTCCAAGAAGTCGTGATCAAAGCACCTGCGGAACGAATCTTTCGAGCACTGACAAAGCCCGAAGAACTGCTGAAGTGGTGGTGCGCAGAGGGACAGTTCAAGTTGTTGCTCGCGGAGTGCGATTTGCAGGCGGGGGGCAAATGGAGGATGAGGGTCGCCGGAGTCGGCACCGTTGAGGCGTCATCCTCAACGGTATATGGACAATACCAAACGATTGAGCCTCCACACCTGCTCACCTATACATGGATACGCGAAAACGAGAATCTTCCCGAAACGCTGGTGCGCTGGGATCTGGAGGAAAAAGACGGCTACACGACCGTTCGTGTGACGCACTCCGGGCTCATCACTGAGAGCCTCCGCAAACGCAACAGTGGCTGGGCGCTGATCGTAACTATGCTCTCCGCGTACATCGATGACGGAGAGTAGACTCCGTCGCATTTATCAACGGGTGCAAAACATGAATTTCATGGAGGACAGGATGGCAAAACGCGAGATTTGGCATGAACTGCTTGTGAACACCTCAACGGAGCGGCTCTATGAAGCAGTCGCAAACGTGGAAGGACTGGCGCACTGGTGGACCACTGGTGTGCGTGGAGAGTCAGTGGTCGGCAAGCATCTCGAATTCTGGTTCGATAATTTCTGCGCTTCCATCGGTGAGGTCACGATGCTCAAGCCCGGTGAACTTGTCCGCTGGCATATTACAGGGGGTGAGGCCAAAGACTGGCTCGATACTGATGTCGAGTTCAAGATCTTTCGCGACCAGGATCGAACATTTCTTCACTTTCGCCACTCGAACTGGAGTGAGGATGCAAAGCAGTTTCCGCACTGTTCCATGGGATGGGCAATCTTCCTTCTCAGTTTGAAAGAATTTGTAGAAACCGGAAAGGGCCGCCCGTACCCCTATGACATGCCAGTGAACATGTGGACGCCACCAACCCAACAGTCCTGAATTGGACTTCCGATTTGAGGAGCCAGGCATGGCCTCGACAGCCGCAGTTTGGCAATTGCTCGAACAGAGCGATAGCCTGAAAGGTTGGAGAAGCCATGGATAATTCACTTTTCGATTGGGACGACGCAAACATTGCGCACTTAGCCGAACATGATGTGGCCCCGGAAGAAGCGGAAGAGGCTCTTCTCGGCGATCCACTGGATGTAGGATTCGACGTCGTCAATGGCGAAGAGCGCTGGCCCTATCTCGGCGAGACTAACGGAGGCCGAATCGTGCGCGTCGTCATCGCTATGCGCGGAGAGAAAACCCGAGTACTGACGGCCTTCGAACCGTCCAGATACCAGAAGAGACTCTACCTCGAACGGAAGGCGGGACTGGAATGACCGAGACAAAAGTTTTCAAGAGCGATTTGAAGGTTCCCAAATTTGCCACCGAAGCGGAAGAAGCAAAGTGGTGGTTTGAGAACGAAGATTTGATCGCCGCTGAATTCGAGAAGGCCGCAAAAGAAGGCCGATTGGGCCGCGGAGGCATCCGGCGCTTGTTCGCCGAAAAGGGTATTCCGTTCAAAGAGCCAAGCCCTACGCCCACCACCACCATCCGCCTCGATCCTGACGACATCGCCAAAGCTCGCGTGCAGGCCGCCCAGCGCGGTTTGCGCTATCAGACCTATCTCAAAATGATTATCCACGAGGCTCTGCGCAACGCGGAGTCTAACCGCATATCCGCAACTTCCGAAAACGCCGTCTCCAGATAGCCGCGTTAGCCGAAGCCCGCCATGGTCTAAGTGAATGCCAGCTTTTCCCGTTCACATATATAAGTCATATAGGCGCAGCCACTCTTGCGCTACACTAGCACTTTCCAGCCGCAACTCATGGAGACCGATTTGCCAGGCATCGTGAATCCGTCCGGCACAATTAAGGAGCGCCCCTGGGTCTTTGCATTCCTCATCATTCCCATGGCCGTTCTGTCGAACGGCGTCATCGGCGGCGGCCTATCCTACCTGTTCACCAGGCAGGGCATCGACATGGCCCGCGGCGCCAGCATCATTTCGCTGTTGAACCTGCCGCAGACGATCTACTTCCTCTGGAGTCCGATCACCGACTTTTGGATCAGGCGCCGAACATGGTTGATGCTGGCCGCCACCACTGGCGCAATCGGTCTCGCTATCGTCTTTCAGATTCCAAACCTCGCGTCGCCGGCTGCTGTTACGCTGCTCTTTCTCAGCGCCTGCTTCGCGCAGTTGGTGGTGGCAGCCTGCGGCGGAATCATGGGCTCGCTGCGCAGTGAGGCCGTTCGCCGCCGCGCCAGCGGCTTCTATCAAGCGGGGTCGCTGGCCTTTGGCGCGGTGGGAATCTACGTCGTTGCCTCGCTCGCCGAGCGCATGAATCAGGGCCATCTTGGCTGGATCATCGCCGCCATGATTGCCGTGCCATCGCTGGCCGCTTTGGCCGCGCCCAAACAGGACATTCTGAAAGCAGGGAGCCTAAGCGAGGTACGCAAGCGCATCGGCCTCGAGTTTAAGACCACCTTCTTTCGCTGGAAGGCGCTGCCATACATCGCCGTTGTCATGTTCCCCATGGGCAGCGGCGCGGCCATCGGGCTCTTGCCGGGGCTGGCAGTGGACTACCACGTAAGCGGCCAGCAGGTGGCCTGGATGAACGGCGTTGCCGGCTCGGCGCTGACCGCCCTCGGCGCACTCGCCGCCACTCTGATCCCGGTCAGGGTGCGCGCCTCGGTCGGTTACCTGCTGGTGTGTCTGGTCAATGAGGTGACGCTCGCCGTCTTATGGTTAGCGCCTCTTCGGCCACCCACTTACTTCATCGGAGCAACGCTCTACCTGTTCACCATCGGTACATGTTATGCAATGTTTACCGCCGTCGTGCTCGAGTTTCTAGGAGACTCAGGCAAAAGCGGCAGCGCCCGCTACTCGATCATCAATTCGATGGGAAATGTTCCCGTTGCCTACATGATCGCAGTGGACGGCCTAGGCTACGGACGCTGGGGAACGCGAGGTTTGCCGGCAACCGATGCGGTCGTCGGCATGGTCGGCGGAACCGTGTTGCTGATTCATTTCCTGAGTCAGAAACGTGCGACGCCGGATGAGTCAGTCAGCACTAAATCGATCAACGACGTTCGCGGATAACTAGGCCTTTGCCCGCTCGTTGTTGTACCAGAATTGGGTGCCCCATCCTTCGCGTTCTTCGCGAAGGGTGGGAGGGGCCCACATCATTCCCGTTCCATCCGTGCGTGCTTCTCCCATGCGCCTCACGAGCGCGGGCCGGCCGAAGGCGTCTGCCCCGCCCCCGGGTGGTTATGCCATCGCCTCGCGCCCCATCGGCTCAAACTGCAGCTGGTTCGATTTGCGATCCACGTCGATGCGCACATGCGACCCATGCAGCACTTCCCCGTTCAGGATCTTGATAGCCAGCGGATCCTGGATCATTCTTTGCAGCGCCCTCTTCAGCGGACGCGCACCGTAAGCCGCATCCGATCCTGAAACCAGAATCAGTTGCCGCGCCGGCTCCGTCAGCTCCAGCGAAATCTGCCGGTCTTCCAGCAGCTTGCGCACTTCATTCAACCGCAGTTCCAGAATCTGGCTCATCTGCGCCTGTCCCAGCGGACGGAAGATCACCATGTCGTCCACGCGGTTCAAGAACTCCGGCCTGAAGTGCTCGCGCAGCACCCGCATAACAGATTCGCGAGCCATATCGAAGTCGTGCTCCGTCTTCAGAGTGTCGCCGATCAGCAGATTTGCGCCCAGGTTCGACGTCATGATCAGCACTGTGTTCTTGAAATCGACAGTCCGCCCTTTCGCATCGGTCAGGCGGCCGTCGTCCATCACCTGCAGCAGAATGTTGAACACATCCGGATGCGCCTTCTCGATCTCGTCGAACAGAATCACCGCATACGGCCTGCGATGCACAGCCTCGGTCAACTGCCCGCCTTCGTCGTAGCCCACATACCCCGGCGGCGCGCCGATCAACCGCGCCACGGCGTGCTTCTCCATGTACTCGCTCATGTCGATGCGAACCAACGCCTGCTCATCGTCGAACAGAAACTCCGCCAGCGCGCGCGCCGTTTCCGTCTTGCCCACGCCCGTCGGCCCCAGAAAAATAAACGAGCCGATCGGACGGCGCGGATCGCTCAATCCGGCGCGAGACCGCCGAATCGCATTGGCCACAATGGTCAGCGCCGCATCCTGCCCCACTCACGCGCTCCCGCAGCCGCGTCTCCATCTGAACAAGCTTTTTCACTTCGCCTTCGAGCATCCGCGTAACCGGGAATCCCCGTCCACTTGCTCACGATCTTGGCGATGTCTTCCTCGTCCACCTCCTCTTTCAACATGCGCGCCACGCCCGCATTCCCGTCCTGCGCGGCGCTCAACTGCTTCAAGCTCCGCATCCAGCTTGGGCAACTCGCCATATTGGATCTGCGCGGCGCGTTCCAGTTGTCCCTTGCGCGTCTGCTCCTCAGCCTCGAAGCGCAGCGCCTCGATCTTCTTCTTCAATTCGCTGATGCGGCTGATCGCCTCGCGCTCCTTCGTCCATCGCGCCCGCAGCGCGGTAATCTGCTCGGTCAGCGCGGCCGCCTCGCGCTCCACCTGATTTCGGCGCTCGACGCTGTTCGCATCGGTCTCGCGCTTCAGAGCCTCGCGCTCAATCTCCAGCGAAGTCCTTTCGCGCTCCAGTTGATCGATCTCCGTCGGCACCGACCCAATCTGAATGGCCAGCGGATGCCGCTGCCTCATCCACCAGGTCGATCGCCTTGTCCGGCAGGAATCTGTCGCTGATATAGCGGTGCGAAAGCGTCGCCGCCGCCACAATCGCCGCGTCCTTGATGCGCACATTGTGATGCGCCTCGTAGCGATCCTTCAGCCCGCGCAAAATCGCGATCGTGTCCTCCACGTTCGGCTCGCCCACGTAGACAATCTGGAAGCGCCGCTCCAGCGCCGCGTCCTTCTCAATGTATTTGCGGTATTCGTTCAGCGTGGTTGCGCCGATCGCCCGCAGCTCGCCGCGCGCCAGCGCCGGCTTCAGCATGTTGCTGGCGTCGATCGCGCCCTCGGCCGCGCCCGCCCCAACCAGCGTATGCAGCTCGTCGATGAAGAGAACGATCTCTCCGTTCGATTCCTCGATCTCCTTCAACACCGCCTTGAGCCGGTCCTCGAACTCGCCGCGATACTTCGCCCCGGCCAGCATCGAGCCCAGGTCCAGCGAGATCACCCGCTTGTCCTTCAGGCTCTCCGGCACGTCGCCGCTGACAATGCGCCTGCGCCAGGCCCTCGACGATGGCCGTCTTGCCCACGCCCGGCTCGCCGATCAGCACTGGATTGTTCTTCGTCCGCCGGCTCAGCACCTGAATCACGCGGCGAATCTCCTCGTCGCGCCCAATCACCGGGTCCAGCTTGCCGCGCCGCGCCAGTTCGGTCAGGTCCTTGGCGTACTTTTCCAGCGCCTGAAATTTCCCTTCGGGATTCTGGTCCGTCACTCGCTGCGACCCGCGCACCGCGGTCAGCGCCTGCAAGATCGCCTCGTGCGTGGCGCCCGAGCGACACCAGCGCATCGCGCGCCGGATCGTTTTTCAAGTGCGCCGCGCCCAGCAGCAAATGCTCCGTCGACACGTACTCGTCCTTGAAATTGGTAGCCTCGCGAAATGCCTGCTCCAGGACTTTGTTCAGCGCCTGGCTCACGCCGGGCTGGCTCGCCGCGCCTGCCACGCGAGGCAGTTTCTCCTCGATCTGGTGCAGGTCGTGCTCCAGCCGCTCGGTGGGAACGCCGATCTTTTCCAGCACCGCAGGGATCACGCCCTCGCGGTCCTCAACCAGCGCCAGCAACAGATGCACCGGCTGCACCTCCGGGTTGCCAAGTTCGGTAGCCCGCGCCTGCGCCTGCTCCATCGCCTGCTGCGACTTGACCGTCAGTTTTTCCCAACGAATAGCCATTGTTTACTCCGGTGGATGGTTATCAGTGTCAGAGGTCAGGACGCAGTTTCGATCTGCAATGCGTCGTAGTTGATCACAGGGGGATCGTCTGATTCAGAAATGTTGAGTTCTCTCCGTGCGGCCAGGACTAATCTGTTGCTCAACTTTGCAAGTTCGAATTGTGCACTTCTGTCGTATTGCATCTTCCGTGTCTGAATCCCTATTGATAACTTGGCAGCATTCTCAAAATACGCACTTGCGGCTCTGGATAATTCACCATGAATCGCAATGTCTGCCACATTTCGCGCCCGTTGGTATGCGTCAGCTCGTTTACGCCATTCCTGTGATACTTCATTGAGCTTTGTCTTGTGCTTCATTTGGTCATCAGTGCTAAATATGTCCAGAGGAATTGAATACATAGTAGCCAATTCGGACATGTAACCATCAAGGTCGGCATGGGCGCGAATCGTGTCAATGACAACGTCCCGCCTAAGTTCCCATTGCTTTTGCCGGTCCCATACCTTATCGGAGATCTCAGCTCTAATTCCCTCTGCGATCTTCGTTAGCTGTGCGATGTCCTGCTTGGTGGCGAGGTTCTCACCCTTCTTGGCCGCGTAGGAGCCAATGAATGGCTTGAAGACATTTACAACAACAAAAACGAGGATGACCGAATTGAGGCCGACGAGTAAATTCAGAACGTTCATTGCATATTCCTTCCGGCCTCCGGTCTTCACAAACTAGCAACCCGCAAACCCGGCAGCCCCTCAAAATCCTTGATGTTCGTCGTCAGCAGAGCATAGTCATTTTCAATTGCCTGCGCGGCAATCCAAAGATCGTTGACCCGCGTTCTCGGCGACCGCCCCGACTGTTTCAGGAAAGCGGCCAGAAGACCAAATACGGAGGCCGTCCCGGCAGTCACGTCGAGTACTGGCCGCTGTTCATAGTTGCGCAAAAAACGCATCCGCAAGATCCGTTGCCCTGGATCGTTGCAGGATTCGACGCCAAAGTTTAGCTCTCCCAGCGAAATTGCCGAAATGTACACAGACTCGTCGCCGGTAGCCTGACGAACGGCTTGACCGGAGATCTGGCTGGTAGCCAAACCAACCCAGATGGAGGTGTCAAAGATCATTCCCACGGATTTCTGACCTCTTCATCGAATTCGCCGCGGCTGTCCTTGAGCCAGCTCTCACCCTGGGCTGGGCTCAGTCCTCCCTCCAGGCCCGCGATGGCTTGCGCAGCGGTCATCGTACGACGGGCAGGAACAATATGGGCAATCTCTGTGCGATTACGGAGTACGCGGACCGTCTCTCCCAAAAGAACCCGCTCCAGTATCGCGCTCGTGTTGCGCGCCAGGTCGGAGGCGCTAATCGTTTGCATCTTCATCTCCCATCAGCAAAAAACACTGAACAATACACACTAATACATATTATCCGCATTCTTTCCAAAATGAAAGCAAGAAAAGTCAGGCCCAACCGATGCGTTAATGGGCTGAGAGGGAGCCGAAGCCCCCTCCCTGTTCGCAACACGGGTTCCTAAGTCCCTAGTCCCTAGCCCCTGCTCTCAAGCCGCAACGTTGATCTTGATCTGCTTCGGCTGCGCCTCAGGTTTCTTCTTGAGTTCCAGCTTCAGCACGCCTGCATTGTAGCTGGCCGCAACGCTCTCCGTATCGACAGCCGACGGCAGCGTGAAGGCGCGATAGAAGCTCCCGTAGCGCCGCTCAATGCGATGGAAGTTCTTTTCCTTCTCTTCCGCCTCGAACTTGCGCTCGCCCTTCACCGTCAGCGTGTGGTTTTCCACGCTTACGTCAAGGTCCTTCTCTTCGATGCCCGGAACCTCGAGCTTGAGCACCACCTTCTGCTCATCTTCATAGATGTCCACCGCCGGCACAAAGCTGGCAGCCGCCACCGGATCCTCTCCATCGTTCAGATCGCGGAAAAGCGAGTTGACTCGGTTCTGCAATGCTACGACTTCCCTGAACGGGTCCCAACGAGTGATTGCCATCAGTTTTCCTCCTCATGGATTCGTGATGATCGGGCTTGGCATGAGTCCCAGCCGCTCAACTTATCTGATACGAATATAGCACAAGATATTCATAAAATATGCGCGCTATACGCTCATAGTTGATGAAAATTTAACGTCGTCATCAATCTAAAGTACTTATCCTCTATCCAGTATCGAAATATCGCCTCGGCCAGCGCCGTCCGAACCCGGCAAGCACTTCTCCACCCCGAATCCTGCCCTTTACAATCAAAACGATGCACCTCCCCGCCTTCATGGACTGGCATTGGTTGTGGCTCACCGTGGCCGCTTTTCTGGCCGGCGTGCTCAACGCCGTGGCTGGTGGAGGCTCTTTTCTGCTCTTCCCCGCCATGCTCAGCATGAAGATGTTGCCCGTTCAGGCCAACGCCACCAACACGGTTGCCCTCTGGCCGGGCCAACTCACCTCCATCGCCGCATACCGCGATGACATCCGAAAGAACCTGCGGCTCGCCGTCCCCATGGGCCTGGCCGGTATCATCGGCGGTACCGCCGGCGCCGTGGTCCTGCTCAACACGCCGCAGATGACCTTCCTGCACATGGTCCCCTGGCTGCTGCTCGTCGCTGCCTCCATCTTCGCCGCCAGCGGCCCGGTCTCCCGCTGGCTTGAACACCGAAAGTCCACCACTCGCGGCGGCTTCCACCCGCCCCGCCGCTTGCCGGTCTTCATTGCCACCATTGTTGTCTGTTTCTACGTCGGTTACTTCGGCGCCGGCGCCGGATTCCTCATGATCACCCTCCTCTCCCTCTTCGGATACCAGGACCTGAACGAGATCAACGCCCTAAAGGTCGTCTCCACCACCATGGCCAACGGCATTGCTTTCATCATCTTTGTAGTCAACGGCCAGGTCGTCTGGCGCTACTGCCTGCTCGCCATGGTCACCTGCGCCATCGGCGGATATACGTCCGCGCGCTTTGCTCGCATGGTCCCCCAGCCCGTCCTCCGCGGGCTTGTTATCTTCATCGGCTTTTCCATGGCCGCATGGTTCTTCTGGAGCAATCGCTAGCCTCTGTCCATTTCTCGGACACGCGCGGCAGCTTATGCCCCAGCCAGGCACGACGACAGATGTCCAACATTTACGCACTCCAAAGCCATTCTTGTGTGGGATTACCTCCCACCAAAGCGCCATGTGACCGCCAGCTAGATTACTCGATTCAATGCGCAGATAGGATAGGCGCACCGGACTGATCAGAGCTTGCGAAACGTGTAACGTCACGGGCCAGAACGGAAAAAAGCAATGAACGTTTTGGGAATTAGCGGCCTGGAGAATGCGGTTTCTTTCAAGCACAATCTGTGGCCCGGCCTCGATGACCGCGATTATCGGATTGCCCAGGGAATGGATGGGGCTGCTGCGTTGGTCGTCGACGGCCGATTGATCGCCGCCGCGGAGGAAGAGCGCTTCACCGGCAAAAAGCACACAGGCGATTTCCCAATTCACTCCATCAGGTTTTGCCTGGCCGAGGCCGGCATTTCAATCGGAGAGATTGACGAAATCGCCCACGGATTCGACTACGCTCCGTATCGCGACCTCTATCTGAAGGACCACGCATCCGCCGAGCTCTACAGCGAGGTCTTCTCACGCGATGCGCTGCTGGCGCAGGTACGCCGCGATCTGCCCGGATTCCCAGGCGGCAAAGGTTGTTCCGTCGGCCACCATTTGGCCCACGCTGCCAGCGCGGCTTATACCTCGGGTTGGGATGAGTGCCTGGTCGTCGTCAACGACGCGATGGGCGAAATCGAAAGTCTTAGCGTCTACGATTTTCATGACGGTGAATTCGAGAAAATTCTCACCATCGGCGCCAATGACTCGATCGGAATACTGTATTCGCTGGTAACACTCCACCTGGGCTTCGACTTCAATTCAGATGAATACAAGATCATGGGCCTGGCTCCATACGGCGATCCTGCTCGCTTTCGTCCCTTCTTCCAAACGGCAGTAGAACTGCGCGACGACGGCTCCATTCGAATTCCAATTCTGAAACTGAATAAGTCGCGCGAGGAACGCGAGAACTATTCCGCCACGCGCGCCTATCTTGACGAACATCTGATTCCGCACAGGTTTCCGGCTGACCCGATTACCTCGGTTCATCAGGACGTTGCAGCCGCTCTGCAGGAGTGCCTCGAACGAGTGATTCTTCACGTCTGCGGGCACTTTGCGGAAAAGACGGGCCTGCGTCGAGTCGCCCTCGCCGGAGGCGTTTCCCTCAATTGCACCGCCAACGGAAAGCTGATGCATTCGGGCTTGTTCGATGAAGTCTATGTCCAGCCCGTTGCCGGGGACGACGGCGCCGCCCTTGGAGCCGCGCTTTATCGCACCTCGCTCGCCGCCAGAATCACCAACCTTCGCCTGCCGGCTCCGCTCTTCGGACCCCGCTACTCCGAAAGTGAGATTGAGGCCGCGCTTCACCGCTTCGGCGGCAAAATCGAATGGAAGCGCTTCGATTCTCTTCAAACTACCTGTGCGTCCGCGGCCCGGCTCATTGCCGATGGGCGAGTCATTGCATGGTTTCGCGGCCGCATGGAGTACGGCCCGCGGGCGCTGGGCAATCGCAGCATACTCGCCGACCCTGGGCATCCGGAGATGCGCGACCGCATCAACGCCATGGTCAAGAAACGCGAAGCATTTCGCCCATTTGCGCCCGCCTGCTCGGTGGAAGAAGCGCACCGCTGGTTCGATGTGGCTCCGGGCGAACAGCATCCATACATGATCGGCGTGGTCGATGTCCGCCCTGAGGTCCGGGCCCTGCTTCCCGCCATCACCCACGTCAACGGTTCCGCCCGCTTGCAGACCGTCTCCATCGACGACAATCCGGACTTTCACGCGCTCTTGCTGGCCGTAGGAAACACAACCGGCCGGCAGATGGTGCTGAACACCAGCTTCAACGTAAAGGGACAACCGATCGTCAATACTCCCGGCGAAGCTATCGAGACTTTTCTCGGAACCGGCATCGAGTACCTATTCCTGGAGAACTTCCATGTTACCCGTTCAGTTGCTTGAGTGGAATTGCACCCAGATCGATCATCCGCGCGACAGCACCATCGCTGAATTGTTCAAACAGCAGGTTGCTAAGACTCCCGACGTGCTCGCAATTATTTCCGAAGATATTCGATTGAGTTATCGCGAACTCGACGCTCGCTCCAACGGCCTTGCTTGGCATTTGCGGAGTCTCGGCGTCAAGCCGGACACGCTGGTCGGCGTTGCCATGGGACGCTCAGAGACTCTCGTCATCAGCCTTCTCGCCATTCTCAAAGCCGGCGGAGCCTATGTCCCTTTGGACCCCACTTTCCCCAAAGAGCGCCTTTCCCTGATCATCGAAGACTCCGGGCTACCCGTTCTTCTTACTACGTCTTAATTGCTCGATCGAATCCCCGTGGACCCTGCCCGCCTGATTGTCGTTGATGCAGCTGATCCGGCTATCGCAGCCGACAGCCGGCACCCAGTCGTGTCCGCCGCTACCGGTCGCAGTCTTGCATACGTGATCTACACCTCGGGTTCCACCGGCAAGCCCAAAGGTGTCATGCTCGAAAACCGAAACGTCGTCAGTTTCTTTACTGGAATGGACGGAGCTATTGGTTGCGAACCGGGAGTCTGGCTCGCTGTTACCAGTGTTTCTTTTGACATATCGGTCCTGGAACTGCTGTGGACGTTGACTCGAGGATTCACAGTGGTCGTTCATGGCGACGAGGGAACTGCAACAATTGCCGATGAAATTGTGCGCAATGGTGTTACACATCTGCAAATGACTCCGTCGCTTGCGCGGATGTTAACTCTCGACGCTCGCGCGTTCGCCGCACTCGGCCTGCTAAGCCAGATGCTTTTAGGCGGGGAGGCCGTGCCTGTTTCTCTCATTCACCAGCTTCGTCATGTCTTCACAGGTGAGATTCATAACATGTACGGCCCGACCGAGACAACCATCTGGTCCACAACGTATCGGGTAGACGAATTACGAAGCACCGTCTCCATCGGCCTTCCTATTGCCAACACGCAGGTATACATTCTTGACGCCGAATTCCAGCCCCTTCCCGCAGGCGAGATTGGTGAACTCTTCATTGGTGGAGACGGCGTGGCGCGCGGATATTGGAACCGGCCCGAACTTACCGCCGAACGCTTTCTCACCATCCCTTCACTCTCAACCGGCCGCATCTACCGGACCGGTGACTTAGCGCGCTTCCTCCCCGATGGAAACATCGAGTTTCTCGGCCGCGCCGACTACCAGGTCAAACTGCGCGGCCACCGTATCGAACCCGGCGAAATTGAAGCCATCCTGGAGCAATGCAACGGAGTCAGGCAAGCTGTCATCTTACTTAGAGAAGACAGAGAGGACGACAAGCGCCTCGTTGCCTATCTGGTCGCCGAACAATTCGGCGCAGAGCCTGCCGTGAATTTGCGGACTGCGCTTGAATCGAAGTTACCCGATTACATGGTCCCTTCGGCTTTCGTCTTTCTTCCGAAGTTACCGCTCACGGGCAACGGAAAGATCGATCGCAAGGCCCTCCTCGAACTGCCTCCACCAGGCATCGCATCCAGTACGCATGTAGGTCAGACGGGGAGCGAGCCGAGCAATGAAATCGAATGCATTGTCGCTGCCGCGTGGCAGGATGCGCTGGGACTTTCCAGCGTCGGCATCGACGATAACTTCTTTGACCTCGGCGCTCACTCCCTAACGGTTGCCGAGGTACAGGCCAAGCTTCAGGAACGATTAGGGCGCGAAATTCCTCTCGTCGATCTGTTTCAATTTTCCACGGTCGGTGCGCTGGCGAGCCACCTAGCTGGAACTCAATCGGCTGTTGGGGCCACCCAGGCATCTGACCGTGCACAGCGCCGCAAATTGGCTCGGCAAAGCTGAAAGGGAATTGATGAAGTCTTCCGCAATCGCAATCGTCGGCATGGCAGGCAGATTCCCCGGCGCACGCAATGTCGCCGAGTTCTGGCAAAACCTGCGCGACGGTGTCGAGTCCATCCGTGATCGCTCCAATGCGGATTTGCTCGCTGCGGGCGCCACGCGGGAAGACTTAGCCAACCCCAACTATGTCAAGCGAGCTTCGGTGCTCGACGATGTCCCCATGTTCGATGCATCCTTTTTCGGCTTCAGCCCAAGAGACGCTTCAATCATGGATCCGCAACACCGGCATTTTCTGGAGTGTGCATGGGAAGCGCTTGAAGATGCAGGCCGTCCTCCGAAAGGCTTCGATGGATCGATCGAGGTCTTTGCCGGATCTGGCATGAACACTTATCTGATTCATAACTTGCTCGCTAACCGGAAGCTGCTTGAAACCGCGGGCTTGTTCCAACTTAAACAGACGGGCAACGACAACGATGTTCTGGCTACACGCGTCTCTTACCACCTTGATCTGCGCGGACCCAGTATTAACGTGCAGACCGCCTGCTCCACGTCCCTCGTAGCTGTTCATCTTGCATGCCAAAGCCTGCTTAACTACGAGTGCGATATGGCTTTCGCAGGGGGAGTTACTATCGAAGTTCCCCATGGGCAGGGCTATATCTACCGCGAAGGCGAGATTCTCTCGCGCGACGGCCACTGCCGTTCCTTCGATGCGTCGTCCACCGGGACAGTCTTTGGAAGCGGTCTGGGGATTGTCGTTCTTCGCCGCCTTGAAGATGCACTCGAAGAGCACGACCATATCCGTGCCGTAATTCTCGGATCGGCAATCAATAACGATGGCGCGCGAAAGGTCGGCTATCTCGCTCCAAGCGTTGAAGGCCAGGCTGAGGTAATTGCAGAAGCTTTCGACTTCGCCGGCGTAAGCGCCGCGGACATCTCCTACGTTGAGACTCACGGAACCGGAACGGTGGTCGGCGATCCCATCGAAGTGCGCGCTCTCACACACGCATTCCGAAAGTCTGCCGCACGCAGTGCCTACTGCGGAATCGGCTCGCTCAAAACAAACGTCGGCCATCTCGACGCTGCCGCGGGCGTTGCCGGCCTGATGAAGACCGTCCTCGCTCTCGAACACGGCCAAATCCCCGCCAACCTGCACTTTCAGACTCTAAATCCTCACATCGAGTTGAAAGAGAGTCCATTCTTTGTCAACAGTCGACTCACGGATTGGCCCTCCACCGGATCGCCCCGGCGCGCGGGTGTTACAGCATTGGGCATCGGCGGCACAAACGCCCATGTCGTCCTCGAAGAAGCGCCGCGCCCAGTCGAGTCGAAGGCAGCAAAGCCCTATCAACTGCTAACGGTATCCGCTAAAACCGACAGCGCTGTCGATTGCGCAGTAACTAATCTTGCCACCTATCTCCAAGAACATCCCGAACTAAGTCTGGCAGACGCTGCATTTACCTGCCAGGTTGGGCGGCACGCATTCACGCATCGGCGCGCACTTATTGTCCAAGATACTCCTGAGTCAATCAACTCCCTTGCCGAACGAGATCGTAAATCCATTGCCTCGGGCAGCGCCGGGAAGGCCGCGCCTCCTGTCGTCTTCATGTTCTCTGGGCAAGGCTCGCAGTATGTCAACATGGGCCGCGACCTTTATGAGCATGAGCCGGTCTTTCGCGAAACTCTCGACGTTTGCGCTCAACATCTCCGGCAGCCTCTAGGCCTCGATCTACGCCAGGCGCTGTATCCACCTGAAGGTGAGAAGGACGCTGCTGCTGAACGGCTGAATCAGACCTGGCTCACGCAGCCCGCTCTCTTCGCCGTTGAATACGCGCTGGCGCGTTGGTGGATGTCGCTGGGCATCGAACCCGAAGCAATGCTCGGCCATAGCATCGGTGAATACGTGGCCGCATGTCTCGCCGGAGTCTTCTCGCTCGAAGACGCGCTTGCGATCACGGCCTTCCGCGGACGTCTGATGTACGACCTCCCTTCCGGATCGATGTTGGCTGTTTCCCTCGCCCCAATCGACCTTCATCTTAACGGCACTCTGTCATTGGCCGCTGTCAACAGTCCAAGCCTCTGCGTCGTCTCGGGGACGACGCCGGATATCGCGGCGCTCGAAGATAGCCTTGCAAAGCAAGCTGTTTCCAGCCGAAGATTGTTCACCTCTCATGCCTTTCACTCGGCGATGATGGACCCGATCCTCGATGCATTTGAAGCGCGTATCGCGAGCATCGAGCTAAGTCCCCCGCGCATCCCTTACCTCTCCAATGTAAGTGGAACATGGATCAACGCTGAGGAAGCTGCGGATCCGAGCTATTGGGCGCGCCACCTGCGCCAGACAGTCCGCTTTTCTGACTCTCTGGCCGAGCTATTGTGCAAGCCAAATCGCATTCTTATCGAAGCCGGACCGGGCAATGCACTCACGTCGCTGGCTCGTCAGCAACTCGGCCCAACGGTCAAGGCGTTTCAGTCTTTGCCTCATCCCCGCGAGAAAGTTTCTGGCCTCCATTGTGCTCTTCAGACGCTCGGGCAGCTTTGGGTTGCAGGCGTCGATGTCAATTGGCCGAAGTTGCATCCATCCGGTTCCGCTCGACGCGTTTCGTTGCCCACTTACCCCTTTGAACATCAAAGATTCTGGATCGAAGCGGATAAGCTACAGCTAGCACCGGCGTCATCCCCGGCCTCCGTTGAGCCGCCGGATGCCGGCAGGGACCTGTCGTTCTATCGGCGCATCTGGAAGCCGTCCCAGTTGGCGCCTGCTCCGGCGGCGACTCATGGCGCGTGGATCGTCTTCAAGGACTCAATTGGTTTAGGCGATCAAATCGCTGCTCAGCTCATAGCCGAAAAGCTTGAAGTCATTCTTGTCAATGCTGGCTTAAGTTACAAATCATCCCGGAAGAATAGCTACGTGCTGCGGCCCGGCGTGCGCGAAGACTATGATGCTTTGATTGCCGATGTTATGAAGAGCGGATACTCACCAACAAAAATTCTCCATCTCTGGTCCGTGGAGGATTCCGAGCCTTCGCTCGACGAATCCATAAGTCGCAGCTTCCGGAGCCCTCTCTTTCTTGCCCAGGCGCTTGCCACCCAGGACTTGGCGGGCATTGACATTGCTCTCGTCTCGAACAGATTGCAGCAAGTCTACGAGGAGCCAGTGCGCAATCCGGCGCGGGCTGTCCTCCTGGGTCCGGCACGAGTGATCCCGAAAGAACTCCCTGGAATTAGCTGTTGCAGCATCGACGTCGATCTCAAAGGCGGCAAGTCCGCTGAATGCGCTGCGCAAATCGTCGCCGAGATGGCTTCCGCTCACGAAAATATCGCCGTTGCGTTTCGCGGCAGCGAGCGCTTCGTTGAGACTCTCGATCTTCTTGATTTATCTGCTTCTCCAGAACGACGTCGTTTGCGGCCTGGAGGTGTGTATCTCATCACTGGCGGTGTGGGCGGAATCGGACTGGCTGTCGCCGAGAACCTGGCGCGCGAATTCAAGGCTCGGCTGGTTCTAGTGAACCATTCCGATCTGCTTCCCGAGGCGAAATGGGAATCCGCTCTGAATGACTCCCTTCAAACTGAAGCAACTAAGCAAAAGATTCGCAAGTTGATCGAGATTCGTTCACTGGCCGGAGGATTGCTGGTGGCTCAAGGCGATGTTACCGATCTAAGTCAAATGCGTAACATTGTTGCCATGGCTCAGCAACGTTTCGGAAAGATTGACGGCGTCTTTCATGCCGCGGGCATCCTCGACGACGGCCCTTTGATGCTGAAAACCGCGCAAAGCGCTTCCCGCGTGCTCGATCCAAAGGTGCGCGGAACGTTGGTTCTGGAAGTGGCTCTGCGCGATCTTCCACTCAGTTTCTTTGTCTTGTTTTCCTCTATCAGCTCCATCTTTCCGCCCGCGGGCCAGGTGGACTATGCAGCCGCCAATGCGTTTCTAGATGCCTTCGCATTGAGCCGCAAAGATCCGGTAACTGTGATCGACTGGGGTGCCTGGCGCGAAGTTGGCATCGCTGCGCGCGCCGCCTCTCCGCATCCTTTGCTCGACGAGCGGTTGCCGACGACACAGAGTGAGATCCTCTATTCGACGCGGTTGTCACAGCAAGAACAGTGGCTACTTTCTGAGCATCGATTGAAGACTGGCAAGGCGCTTATGCCAGGCACAGGCAACTTGGAAATGGCTGCCGCGGCGTTTGCGCGCGGCCTGCTCCATGGCGCGATCGAATTCACCGATGTCTTCTTTCTCGCTCCGCTGACGTTTGACCCTTCTGAATCCAGAGAGGTGCGAGTCCAGCTTCGGCGCGAGCAGGAATCAGGGCCGGAGAAAGGCGCATTCCGCTTCTCGATACTTGCGCAAGACGGCGGATGGGTCGAGCATTGCGCCGGATACATCGCTCCAGGCCTTGCGCGCCCCGCGTCACATGTCGATCGCGCCGCCAGTGAGACTCGCTGTAAGAAGCTTGATGTCGTCTTTGATGAAGACCATCGGACCAAACAGGAGCGCTACTTTGATTTTGGCCCACGTTGGCACTGTCTGAAGCGGCTGCGCGTTGGCCTGCGCGAAGGCTTGGCCGAGTTAGAGTTGGACGATCGGTTCTCTGCGGATTCTTCCGCATATCGCATGCATCCCGCAATCCTCGATCTGGCCACAGGGTGTTCGCTCTACCTGACGGACGGCTACGAGGCATCCCGCGACTTATACCTTCCCTTCTCCTACAAGAAGCTGTGCGTCTACCGCCCATTTCCAATCAAGTTCTTCAGCCACATTCGCTCCCGCCAGTTGAATCGCCTCCACGGCGAGATTGAGACCTTTGACATCACACTCTTTGATGCGGAGGGGCACGTCCTGGCGGAGATTGAAGGCTTCTCCATGCGCCGTGTCGCCGATCCCGCAAAGACCCCGGACGAGAATTCAACTGTTCACGGCGCCGCCGTCACACGCATGGGGCAACCGATTGAATCCTCCGGACGCTTTGGAATAGCGCCGCTCGAAGGCGTACGAGCCTTGACACGTATTCTTCAGGCCGCGACTCCGCTCGCGATAGTTGCTGTCTCCCAGCCCATCGAATACCTCGGCAATCAAGACCCAACTCCATCACCGGCGGCAGCGAATTCCTCAGCGTCTTGTTCTGCGCTCCCGGCTGAGGGCATCGAGAGCACCCTTGCCGCCTGGTGGCAAGATTTGCTCGGCGTGGAGCAGGTGGGGCTTGATGACGACTTTTTCGTGTTAGGAGGTCATTCCCTCGCCGGCGTCCGGCTTTTTGCCAAGGTTAAGAAGGCCTATCAAGTGGACCTCGAGCTTACTGTGCTTTTTGAAGCACGCACAGTTCGCGAGCTCGCTGAAGTAATTCGTAAGTCGAAACAGCCGGATAGTGCGGGAGAGAAGACATGGCCTTCCCTCGTGCCAATTCAGCCGAATGGTTCGCGCATCCCGCTTTTCTGCGTGCACGCGGTTGGTGGTGACGTAATTTTCTACGAGCAGTTAGCCAGAGCTCTCGGTCCCGATCAGCCCTTCCATGCTTTTCAATCGCCACTTGTAACTCGTGTGGATATTCGCGAGACAAGCATCGAAGAGTTGGCGTCAACTTACGTCCGCGACATGCGCGCCTTTTTCCCTAAAGATCCCTACCTGATCGGGGGCGCGTCCTACGGCGGAATTGTTGCTTTTGAAATGGCGAAACAGCTCTATGCCCAGGGTGCGGAGCCCGCATTGCTCGTCTTGTTTGATTCTGCGATACCGGGGAGTGAGCAACGCGTAAATGTCAAAGATCAATTCTCCAATTTCTGGGCCGGCCTGCGAAAACAGGGTGCGGCATATCTCATGAAAAGGACCGCGGTCAAAAGAAAGTATTGGGGAGAAAATATCTCTCGCTGGGCTCGCCTTGTATCTTGCGCGAGTTATCGGCTCGTGGGCCGCAGTCTTCCCGTCAGCCTTCACTATTTCCAGATCGAGGAAGCTCACAAGGAAGCCCTGACGCGGTATGTCTTCCAACCCTATGCCGGCACGATCACGCTGATGCGGGCCGTAAATCGCGGCCCCGAGATTCTTGGCAAGCGAGAGGAGTCGACTCTCGGATGGGGACCGCTCGGGGGAGGCGGCCTCGAAATTCATGACCTCGATACTGGACACATGTCTATGCTGTTTGAGCCTTACGTCGGGACATTTGTCGAACAACTCAAGCCCCTGCTGCGATCTTCAGGCCCGCTCATTCTCATGGATGCGAATCCAGACTCCGCCGCGCTCATGAATGCGGAAACCATCGCGATGAGCCATTAGAAAGCCTTGTTGGCGACGCCAGCGCAGGGCGCGCCTCCCAGATTTCCAACGCGGGATCGGCCTTCCTCTCGGACATGAGCGCGATGCGGTGTTCCGCGTGGTCAAGCAGACAGAACCGCCAACGGCCTGACTCGTCATTCAAGCACGGATCAAGCTCCAGGCGAATTCCATCTGTTTCTTCAAACACGAATGAGACCTTCTTGAGCGGCAGCGAAAGCCCCATGCCCCGCGCTTTGATGTAGGCCTCCTTCAGTGTCCACAAGGCCAAGCCGCGATCCAATCGTTCGGAATCGGGCAAGGCCTCAAGTTGAGCTAGCTCCAGTGGCGAAAACACTCTGGGCGCAACTTCGGCGATCTCGCGGGCGCGCTTGAAAGGCTCCACGTCCACGCCCACTTCAGCACCTCGCGCGATCAGGCAGACCACCAACTCACGAGAATTGGATAAATTGAAATGCAGGCCGCACGCCGGCTCAGCAGTGGGTTTGCCGTAGGCATTCAAAGTGAAGCGCCAAACCTC
This sequence comes from uncultured Acidobacteriaceae bacterium, assembly GCA_963757965.1. GTDB lineage: Bacteria > Acidobacteriota > Terriglobia > Terriglobales > Acidobacteriaceae > Telmatobacter. Next base: position 127,750 of record CAVWTV010000021.1, on the reverse strand, counting down.
TGGGGCAATTGGATGGTTGTGAGAAAGCGAGGTGCGCGCCAATGCCCGAGTCGCCAGATATTCGCGGCGCAGCGCTTCAAACCTGAACGCCTGCCACCGAACACGCTCCTCCTCGCTCAGCGGCATCTCGCAAGCCTGCGCCACTTCCTCTGCGAGAAGATCGTTCGGATATGCGAACCAAAGTTGAAGCGTGTCTCTGTCCATTCTCGTCGAATCGAACCCTTGCTCCGGGTCCTGGCCATGCAGGGAGCCACTTCTGAAAGGCTATGTCTTCCCGTCGCGCCTGTCCATCTTGCGCGCCGCTCTGCTTCATGATTGCATAGACGAAATGACCGAATTGCCGCATCTCAAGTTACGAAAGCGCGCTGAGCCGGTCCGAACCGCATCTAAGGGTGGCAGAGGGATATAATTTTCCCTATGGCAGCGAGCGCTCACGCCGAGCAACCGGAACTCGATCGCACCGGGAATAATCCGGGCGATGCCCTTGCCGTTGCTTCCGAATCTGCGTCAAAGCTGCTCGCCCTCGAAGACCGGCTGCGGCAGTTGGAAAGCCTGATGGTGGCCTACTCCGGCGGGGTTGATTCCGCATTTCTGGCAGCCACGGCGCATCGCGTCCTCGGTTCCCGCATGCTTGCCGTGTTGGCCGACTCGCCCAGCCTCGCCCGCCGCGATATGGAACAGGCCTGCGCCTTTGCCCGCGCGCAACAAATCCCCATGCACATTGTGGCAACCGAGGAATTGGACCGGCCGGAGTACCAGCGAAACGACGCCAATCGCTGCTTTCACTGCAAGGATGAGCTCTTTGCAACTATGGAAGCGCTGGGTCCCAAGCTCGGCTTTGCCCGCATTGCCTATGGCATGAACGCGGACGACACTCGCGATTTTCGCCCCGGCCAGCGTGCCGCCGAGGAGCATGACGTGTTGGCTCCCCTGGCCGACGCCGGACTCACAAAGCTCGAAATTCGCGCGCTCGCCAAAGCGGCCGGCTACTCGCTATGGGACCGTCCCGCGGCGCCTTGCCTGTCCTCGCGTGTCGAATATGGCCGCGCCGTAACCCGCGAGGTGCTCGATCAGGTCGAGAGAGCCGAGGAGAGCCTGCGCCAGTTGGGCTTCCGAGAACTCCGCGTCCGCCATCACGGAGAGCTGGCCCGCGTTGAGATTGCTCGCGCTGAGTTGCCCCGCGCCCTGGCAATCGATATGCTCGACGCCATCTCCGCAGCCCTCAAACAGGCCGGCTTCCAATACGTCACCCTCGACTGTACCGGTTTTCGCTCCGGCTCCTTGAACGCCATTTTGCCCGCGGATGTCCTGGCCCGTCGCGGCGCATGAAGCATGATCGGTCGCCAACAGTTTAGAATCGGTAGGCCATGCGTATTGGATATTTAGAGTGCTTTTCAGGCATCAGCGGCGATATGCTGCTCGGCGCCCTCGTCGATGCGGGCGTTCCTTTTGCGGGTCTTGAAGAAGCAGCGGCCGCGCTCAACGTCGGTGCGCGCCTTCAGATGCGCAAGGTCAGCCGCAGCGGCATCGCAGCCACAAAAGTCGACGTCATCGCTCCGGACCAGCCGCCAATCGAGCTGGCTCACTCCCACCCCGATCACGCCCCGCATAAGCACGAAGAACTGGGTGCCCCATCCATTTTGCGGCCTCATGCGGAATGGGTGGGAGGCCACGAATCCAAACCGGCATCCATTCACGACGATCATTCCCATGAGCCTCATCCCTCCGCAGCTCCCCATGAGCACACTGCCCACAAACACGCCGCCCATCGTCCCCTGTCGACGATTATTGAAATCATTCGTTCCGCCGCGCTGGCCGATGCAGTCAAAGAGCGTTCCATTCGCGCCTTCCAACTGCTGGGTGAGGCTGAAGCCGCCATCCATTCCATCCCAATTGAGAGTGTGCATTTTCACGAAGTCGGCGCCGTAGACACCATCGTCGATATCGTTTGCTCCGCGGTCGGCGCTGAGTCGCTCGCGATCGATCGCTGGCTCGCATCACCCCTCAACGTGGGCAGCGGAACCGTCGCCTGCCAGCACGGAACCCTGCCTGTGCCCGCTCCGGCTACACTCGCTCTGCTTGCCGATGCGCCAGTCTACTCCGCCGGCGAGCCCATGGAGCGCGTCACGCCTACCGGCGCGGCCATTTTGCGCATGTTGAATGTTCAGTACGAGCCGCTGCCGCCAATGCGCATCAAGGCCGCAGGCTACGGCGCAGGCGGCCGCGAGACCCAAGGCCAACCCAACCTGCTGCGCCTGCTGGTCGGTGAGCAAGAGACCGCGCAGCCTGATGAATCTGAATCCATCGCGGTCATTGAAGCCGTCATCGACGACTGCAACCCGCAGGTGCTCGCCTATGTCAGCGAACTCCTTCTCGATGCCGGCGCGTGGGATGTCTATCGCTTCGCTGTGCAGATGAAGAAGGGCCGCACCGGCGTGCAGATCACCGTCCTTTCCCATCCCAATCTTGTGCCCCGCCTGCGGGACATTCTCTTTCGCGAGACCACCACGATCGGCTTGCGCTGGAGGCTTGAAAACAAGCTGGCGCTGGCACGTGAATTCCGCAACGTGCAAACCCCGCGCGGCGAAGTCCGCATCAAGATCGCCCGCTGGCCCAACGGCAAAATCGCCAACGCTTCACCGGAATATGAAGACTGCCGCCTGCTCGCCACGCTCCACGCCATTCCCCTCAAGCAAGTCATGCAGGAGGCCATCCAAGCCTATGCGGAGACCGAGCGGGCCAACAGTTCCGGCACAGCGATCAAGGAAGGCCTTTGATGGACCGTCACCGCATCGAATCATTGCTCAACGAAGTAAGCGCGGGCCGCACCCCCGTCAACGAAGCCCTCGACCGCCTCCGCGATCTTCCTTTTGAAGACCTCGGTTTCGCCAAGATCGATCATCATCGCTCCCTCCGCACCGGCATGCCAGAGGTGATCTTCGGCGCCGGAAAGACCACCGCGCAGGTTGCAACCATCTTCGCCCGAATGGCGCAGGCCGGCGGCAATGTCCTCGCTACTCGCGCCACTCGTGAAATGTTCGATGCTGTCCTCGATGTTGAGTCACACGCCGAATTCCACGAGGCCGCCCGCGCCATCACACTCACCCAGGCGCCCGCCGTTCCAGGCAAGGGGACCATTGCCGTGGTCTGCGCCGGCACCAGCGATCTGCCCGTTGCCGAAGAAGCCGTGGTCGCCGCGCGCCTCATGGGAAACATCGTCGAGCTCATCGCCGACGTCGGCGTTGCCGGAATTCATCGCCTGCTCGCGCAAAAGCACGGACTGCAATCTGCCCGCGTCCTCATTGTCTGTGCCGGTATGGAGGGCGCTTTGCCCACAGTCGTCGGCGGACTGGTCAACGCCCCCGTCCTCGCCGTGCCCACCAGCGTAGGCTATGGCGCATCGTTTGGCGGAGTCGCCGCTCTGCTCGGCATGTTGAACACCTGCTCGCCGAATGTTTCTGTCGTCAACATCGACAACGGCTTCGGCGCCGCCTGCATCGCCTCGCTCATCAACCACCTTTGACGCGCAGGCGGCCTGAACGGTCACGACCTCCATCGGCGAACACATCTGATTAATTCGCGAACGATCCGCGGCTTATCCGCCGGGCGGTGCCTGCAACAAATCGATCCGATCCGGTTGGCCATCCACTTCGACCTGGAGCGTCTCGTATTGCCAAGCCCCCGCAACCTTCTTGGCCACTGCGTAGATCGTGCCTTTCCCCTTGGGACCGGAGATCGGGATGGAAATGTCCGCATCGCCTGAGTCACCGCTCACATTGATGCTTCCCGAAATGAACCACCCCGGCTTCAGCGGCTTGCCTATCGCGTCGGACACATGAGAGTTCGCATTCGCCTGCGCCAGCGCATGGGTATACACGTCGCTGCTCTTGAACGAAGCTTCCACAATGGCAAAGATGCCCGCAATAAACGCCAGGAACAGGACGATCAGGGTCAAACAGCCGGAAGGGACAAACCATTTCCAGTTCCGTTCAAACCAATTTTTGCGCGGCTCCGCAGACGGTATTGCTGCACCCATCGACGTTCCCATTTTTCACCTCTGCACTGTATTTGGACCTTTTCCTGCTGGTGGATTTGTGCGCATTTGCCCGCCAAGGTAAAGTCTCGCGATTCTATGCCGCGCCCTACAGTGATCGCAAGATTGATTTGCCATTGCCTGCTCGAAATCGCCCCAAGAATAGCCCGGCATGAGCAACAGCGCACAAAGATAACTCCATGTGCTATAGTTCATAGTGTTAGGCTGGCCCTGTGCGGACGTTCAAAACGAGATTGCCCGCGCGGTTTGCCCGGCGTGAGGGGATCGCAGACAGAAGTTTGCGTGAGGCAATCGAACGGGCAGAGCGAGGCATGATCGACGCCGATTTGGGCGGCGGCCTCATCGAGCAGCGCGTCGCAAGGAAAGGACAGGGATGATCGGGCGGTTACCGCATGATCGTCGCTTATCGGGCAAAAGATCGAGCCGTGTTCCTTTTAGGCTTCGCCAAGAAAGACCGAGAAAACATCACCCCAGACGAATTGAAATTCCTTCGAGAACTCGCAGAGAACTGGCTTGCCGCCGATGGTGCAAGGATTCGAGAGGAAATTGAGACCGGCAATTTAGAGGAGATCGAGCATGACCAGGAAACTCAGCACGGTATCTGAGGCCATCCTTGAGATGGCCGATGACCAGCTTCGCGGCGGCTTAATGGATAAGGCAACGCATGAAAAAATCACCATGCGCCTCCTTGGTCCAGCGGCTCTCAACAAGGCCGAGCCAATCAGCGGCGAAGAAATCCGCAAGCTGCGGGAGCGGGCGAACCTGAGCCAGGCCGTGTTTGCCCACTATCTTAATCTGACCCCCGGCTATATCTCGCAGTTGGAGCGCGGAGCCAAGCAGCCAAAAGGTCCAGCGCTCACTTTGCTCAACGTCATTCGCCGAAAAGGGCTAGAGGCGATTCTCTAAGGTTCGCCTTGCCCCGCCAACCCACCAGTCTCAAACCGCCAGCCCGTGATGCAGATCACGGCTCTGCCCATGCCTGACCGGCAATCATTCCTTATATGCGGTTAGTGCGCGAACGCGCGCTGGGAGGAGTGTTGTGGCCCGATCCAGGTTGCCGATCTGGCGAAGGATCTCGCAGATATTCTTTCTGCTGCTTTTCCTTTGGCTGCTGTTCTTCACTTCGCTGAGCATCTTTCCCGGCGGGACGACCGAGATTAAACTGCGCGCTCCGGTTCGGCTTTTCTTCGAGTGGGACCCGCTCGTTGCTGTTGTCAACGCTCTCGCCAGCCACGCCCTCTATCGCGGCCTCCTGTGGAGCTTGCTCATCCTTCTCCCCACTCTGTTTCTCGGCCGCTTCTTCTGCGGCTGGATCTGCCCCATGGGCACGCTGCAGCAATTTGTCGGCAACCTGCCCTCTGAATCCAAGCGCGGCAAGCAGCGCATCGATTCCAACCGCTACAAACGCTGGCAGACCGGCAAATATGTTGTGCTCATCGCCGGCCTCGTCGCCGCATGTTTCGGTTCCGCGGCCATCGGCTGGCTCGATCCCTTCAGTCTCCTGGTTCGCTCCTTCGGCCTGTCGATCCTGCCCGCCTTCAACTTTGCCGTGCGCGCAATCCTCTCGCCGCTCGAGCGCAGCCACATCGCCGCCATCAAATCCACCGGCGAAATCACTCACTCAATTCTTCAACTCCTGGTTCTCGACTTCCGCCAGCAGCACTTTGCCCAGGGCCTGCTCCTGGGTGTTCTCTTCTTCGTTATCCTTCTCGCCAGCCTGCGCATCACCCGCCTGTGGTGCCGCGCCATTTGTCCCCTCGGCGCTCTTCTGGGCGCGGTCTCCCGCTGGTCGATCCTCGGCCTCCACAAAGATCCCGCCGCCTGCGACAAATGCAACCGCTGCCTGCTCAGTTGCCAGGGTGGCGACGATCCCATCGGCGGCTTTCCCTGGCGCAAATCCGAGTGCCTCATGTGCATGAACTGCGTCGGCAGTTGCCCGCACGGCAGCCTCCAGTTCCGCTTCTTTCGAAATGAAAAGGAAGTCGCCTCGCCAGACCTCGGCCGCCGCCGTACCGTCACTGGTCTCGCCGCCGGCGCAGTCATTGTTCCGCTCTTCCGCGCCAACACCGGCCTCGGCAAGAGCCGCAACGAACGCCTGCTCCGTCCCCCCGGCGCGCTCGATGAAGAGGATTTCCTCTCCCGCTGCATCCGTTGCGGCGAGTGCATGAAAGTCTGTCCCAACACCGCGCTCCATCCCACCCTCGATCAGGCCGGAATCGAAGGGCTCTGGACGCCCACATTGGTTCCTCGCATCGGCTATTGCGAGCCCAGTTGCGTGCTCTGCTCAGAGGTCTGCCCCACCGGCGCAATCTGGCAGATCACCCCCAAAGAAAAAGGCTGGGTTGAAGGGCTCGGCACGCAGGCCCAGCCAATTCGCCTCGGCACCGCGTTCTACGATCGCGGCCGCTGTCTGCCCTGGGCCATGGCCACCGACTGCATCGTCTGCGAAGAGTGGTGCCCCGTCTCGCCCAAGGCTATTTACGTGCAAGACGCGCAGGTCATCGACTCTGCCGGCAACACGAAGACCCTCAAGCAGCCGCGCGTCGATCCCAGCCGCTGTGTCGGTTGCGGCGCTTGCGAGTACGCATGTCCGCTCCAGGAGCACCCCGCCGTCTACGTCACCAGCATCGGCGAAAGCCGCTCCCCCAGCAGCCAGATTCTGCTCAACAGGAAGTAAAGGAGACCCGCAATGATTCGCCCAAAGAATTGGATTCTCGCAGTCGCGGCGATCGCAATCGTGACCGCAGCCGGAGTCACCGCCTGCAAGAAAAAAGCAGTCGACCCGTTTCCCGCATCGGGCGCAGTCGCTGGCTGGGAGAAGACCGCCGACACCCGCGTCTTTGCCGCCAAGGATCTCTACCAGTACATCGACGGCGACGCCGAGCAGTACATTGCCGCCGGCGTAGTCACCACCTCCACAGCCGATTACAAGTACAAGGGCCAGTTGGAAGCAACCGCCGACGTGCACACCATGGGCGATTCCGTCGGCGCGGGCAAGATTTTTGAGCATGGACAAACAAAGGATGCCAAGGCCGTCCAACTGGGCGATGCCGGCGTAGCTTACGGGCAAAGCGTGATCTTCCGCAAAGGCCCTTATCTGGTTCGGATCGTTGCCTTCGAATCCACGCCCGAAACGCCGCAGGCCCTGCTCGCCCTGGCTCACGGCATTGAAGCCAAACTGTAATTTGTATCAGAGCACGATTTCACAGGTAGCGGAAAACCTCGCTGCCCGCAGATGTTTTGAAAGGGCACGACTTCAGTCGTGCCGCAAACGGCGAAAGAACAAACCTGGGCTTTAGCCCCTGAGGGAAGTTTCCTAGGCACAGTTTCGAAATCAGTGGGCGCCGTCGACGGCCCCAATTGACGAATATGAGGAGCTCAATGAATACCCGCCGTGAATTCATCAAGACCACAGCCACCGGAGCGCTGATCCTTGGCTCGGGGAGCAAGCTAGGTCTGGCCGCCATGCTCGATCAGAGGGCGCAGCATGCCGAATCCGCCAAGTCCAAGGTCGTCGTCGCCCGCGATCCCGCTCTTCACAACGCCGCCGGCCAACTCGACGACAAGCACGTCCTCGATCTCCTCGATCGCGCCATCGCCGCCTACACCGGCCGCGACCACCCCATCGAAGCCTGGAAGCACATCGTTCCTGTCGGCAAGGTCATTGGCCTCAAAACCAACGGTCTCGGCGGCCGCGGAATCTCCACTCATCTGGCCCTGGTGCTCGCCATTGCGGAGCGCCTCCAGCAGGCCGGCGTCAAGCCCGGCGAAATTGTTGTTTGGGACCGCAACTCCCGCGATCTTCAGGCCTGCGGTCTCACCATCAACACCGATCCCAGCCGCATCCGCTGCTACGGTTCCGATGCAGCCGGCTTCGAGGACCAGCCCACAACGTGGGGCACGGCCAGCGTTAGGTTCTCCAAGATCCTTACCCGCGACTGCGATATGGTCATCGGGCTGCCCATCCTCAAGGATCACAACCTGGCCGGCGTAACCTTCGCCATGAAGAACATGTACGGCGTCGTCCAGCACCCGAATGAACTCCACTCCAACAACTGCAACCCGGGCGTGCCTGACCTGAACTGCATTCCCGTCGTGCGCAACAAGGTTCGTTTCACCATTGGCGATGCCACGTCCTCCGTCTATGAAGGCGGGCCCGGCTTTCACCCCGAACATCTCTGGCAGCCGAACGCCCTCATCGTCGGCGAAGATCGCGTCGCCGTCGACCACACCGCGTGGCAGATCATCGAGCGCAAGCGTGCCGAAGTCGGCTTGCCCACACTAGAAGCGGATGGCCGTCCCCCGCACTACATAGCCGCCGCGGCCGATGCCGAACACAATCTCGGATTCAACGATCCAAAACGCATCAACCTCGTGGAGATCTAGCTGATGAAGCTCTGAAACAATCTGGGTGCCCCACCCTCGCCATTCGCCGCGGCGGATTTTTTTGGCTAGGGTTGGAGCCCTTGGAACTGAACCGGGAGAATCACCATGGCCGACGAAACGAAGCAATATCCGGACGGCATGCACAGCGAGCCTCCGGCTCTCACCCGCCGCGAAGCCCTTCTGCAACTCCTTCGCGTAGGCGGCGTAGCCGCAGGTGCCGGAGCCGCGGCCGTCTGGCTCAGCGAGCACAGCTTCCGTCCCGTCCCCGCTCACGCCGAGCAAGCCCGCCGCGATTATCGTCCGCCGCGGCGGACCTCCGATCCTCAACTCCCCCATCTCACCGTCGTGCAAGGCGGCGAACCGCGCGCTCTCGTTCAGCGCGCCCTTGAAGACCTGGGCGGCATCCGCCGCTTCGTCAGCCGCCAGGACGTGGTCGTCATCAAGCCCAACATTGCCTGGGACCGTACCCCGGAGCAGGCTGCCAACACCAACCCCGACGTAGTCGCCGAGCTTGTCCGCCAGTGCTGGCAGGCTGGAGCAAAGCGCGTCATTGTGACGGATGTGAGCTGCAATGAGCCTCGGCGCTGCTTCGCGCGCTCCGGCATTCAGGCCGCGGCCCGCGCAGAAGGCGCTGAAGTCATCCTTCCCGATCCCGAACTCTTTCGCGAGGTCGATCTCGGCGGAGTGGTTCTCAAGAGCTGGCCTGTCTTCACGCCCTTCCTTGAAGCCGACAAGATATTCAACCTGCCCATCGCCAAGCACCACGTCCTCACCGGCGCAACTCTGGGCATGAAGAACTGGTACGGTATCCTCGGCGGCGAGCGCAATCGCCTCCACCAGCAGATTCACCAGAGCCTCGTCGACCTGGCCAACTTCATGCTCCCCACAGTCACGCTGCTCGACGGCTATCGAATCCTCATCCGCAACGGCCCCACCGGCGGCAATCTCGAAGACGTCGTTCTAAAGAAGACCATGGTCGCCGGAACCGATCCCGTTGCACTAGACGCCTGGGTAGCCAAAGCCTGGTGGAACCTCGACCCCGAGCAATTGCCCTACCTGCAAATGGCCGCCGCCCGCGGCCTCGGCACTGTAGACTTCGCCACGCTGCCTGTAAAAATCAGCCAACTGGGGTAATGCGGCTGTTATCGGTTCGATCAGACGAAATTCGCGCTACAATGCTTACAACAGTGACAACGTAGGCATCCGCTATGAAAACGGCTCAATCGACGGTCGTCAGCATGCGCATCTCCACGGAGAGCGGAATCCGCCTTAAGCGTATGGCGAGCCGCCACGGATGGACCCCCAGCGATGTCGGTGCGCGCCTCGTCGAGGAGGGCCTTCGCCGCGCCGAGTTCGCATTCATCGATTTTCGCGATACCCCGGCGGGCCGTCAGGCCTGCATGCAGGGCAGTTCGCTGGCCGTGTGGGAGATCGCGCTGCTGCTGCGGGGCCACAAGCAGGACGTGGAGGCGGTGGCGAAACACCTGGAGTGGCCCGTCTTCAGGGTCCAGGCTGCGGCTAACTATATCGAGGCTTTTCCAGAGGAGATCAGCGAGGCCCTGGCCGAGAACGACGCGACGGACTTCAATGCGCTGAAGCGGATGCTGCCACAAGCCATCGAGTTCGTTTCACGGAAGAAAGCAAAGAGTCGGCATGCTCAAGCTCCTTCTCGATGAACACATCTCGCCCGGAGTAGCCACTGGCCTGCGCCTCCGCTCTCGAGCAATCAAAGTCCACGCGATGGCTGAATGGGCAGGCGGCAACTTCCTAGGTCGTGAAGATTCTGCCTGCCTGCGTGAAGCGGCTGCCCAGGGATTGACTCTTGTCACTTATGATCGGCGCACCATTCCTCCCCTGCTCAAGGCCTGGGCTGAGGAAGGCCGCTCGCATGGCGGCGTCATTTTTGTGGACGAAAAGACCATATCGCCGGCAGACCTCGGCGGGTTGGTTTGGGCGTTGGCCAAGCTGGCGAAGGAAGCCGCTCACTGGGATTGGAAAGACCGCATCGCATTCCTCCGCCGCTGACCCGAGTTACGGTCTGTCGTAAAACCTGAAGAACAGCGACGGCTTGGCGCAGGCCTCGGCGCGGGCCACAAGTTCCGTCGCTTGCCCATCGCTAATCGGCGTAAACTCCCGCGCCAGGTGAACGTTTTCCTCTAACTGTGCGATGGTGTCGCAGCCAACGATCACCGTGCTTACCGGACGCGACAAGGTGTAATACATCGCCTCGCGCATGGTCAGCGTGCCCGAGCGATCGGTCTGGATCGTCATGCCCTCCCACGAGTGCTTCTGCTCCTCGATCGACGGCGGCGTCCAACTGGAGAGAAGGCGGCTGCGCCCAGGAATCTTCATGCCGATAATCCCCATCTGGCGCTCGACGGCCAACGGCAGCAGGCCTTCATTGAAGCTGAAGTGGTGAGGATCGGCTGCGTTCATGGCCATCAAGATTGTGTCAAAGGGAAAGCGGTGGATCCCCTCCATGAGCGCGTCGGGGCGATAGTGGCCGGTCAAGCCCAGGTAGCGCACCACCTTCTGCTCCTTCATTTCGATCAGCGCTTCCATCGCGCCGCCCTTGGCAAAGACCGCGTTCACATCGGTCATGGTGCCGATGTCGTGCAGTTGCCAAAGGTCCACATGGTCGGTTTGCAGCAGTTGCAGCGACTTTTCGATCATTCGCATGGAGTCGTCGCGCGTGCGCTCTTTGGTCTTCGTCGCCAGGAAAGCCTCATTGCGCCGGTGCGCCATCACCTTGCCGACATACTGCTCGCTCCAGCGCTCCGGTCCGCCGTAGATTGACGAGGTGTCAATGTAATTCACGCCCAGATCGAGTGCGCGCTCGATGATGGGAACGGCAGCGTCGAAATTGTTCGCGTGCTCCAGCGCGGCCTGTCCGCCGAGCGAGAAGATTCCGACCTTGTACCCGGTCTTGCCCAGGTTACGCGTCGGCATCGCCGTCGGCGTCACCGGGTTCGAGGGCAGGGCAGGCATCGCCTTCGCGGTCTCCGCCGTCAGCGCGGATGGCGCCAGCAGCGCCGCCGTCACCGCCCCGCCTGCCTTGAGGAATTCGCGGCGGCCGTGTTTGCCGGTGAAATGGTTGTCGCTCATAAAAACCTCCCAGGCTGAGTTGCGGATGTGAAGTTTCAATCATAGTCCTGGCGTGGCCGGGGAGGGAACTGGCTTTGGCGCGGCAGAGTTTAACAGATAGGCAATGTCCGGTAGGCTGCGCTATTCGCGGGGCGTCTGTGGGGAGTTTGCGCTACAATGTTTACAGAAGTGACATTGTAAGGATTCAAGCATGAAATCAGCGACTTCGATGGTTGTGAGCATGCGGCTGCCGGTGGAGAGCGGGAAGCGGCTCAAGCGGATGGCAAAGCGGCATGGATGGACTGCGAGCGACGCCAGCGCGCGGCTGGTGGAGGAGGGGTTGCGGCGTTCTGAGTTTGCGTTTATCGACTTTCGGGACTCGGCGGCCGGGCGGCAGGCTTGCATGCAGGGCAGTTCGCTGGCGGTGTGGGAGATCGCGCTGCTGCTGCGGGGCTACAAGCAGGACGTGGAGGCGGTGGCGAAACACCTGGAGTGGCTCGTGTTCCGGGTGCAGGCGGCGGCGAACTATATCGAGGCGTTTCCAGAGGAGATCGGCGAGGCTCTTGCCGAGAACGACGCGATGGACTTTGACGCGTTGAAGCGCATGCTGCCGCAGATTCAGAGGCCGCCACGCTCCGAGGCCGCGAGCCTGTAGCCATGCTCAAGCTTCTGCTCGACGAACACATCTCACCGTCGGTAGCAAGGGGACTGAAGGGACTTGTGCCAGCGGCCGGGGTCCATGCCATGCCCTCATGGGAGGGCGGCAGGTTGCTCGGAGAACCTGACCATGTATGTCTCGCGCTGGCGGCCGAGCGCGGGCTCACGCTGGTGACCTTCGATCTGCGGACGATTCCCCGACTGCTAAAGGCATGGGGCGAGGAAGGGCGCGCTCATGGGGGCGTGATCTTTTCAGGCGTACGAACAATCCCGCCGTGGGAGATCGGCGGGCTTGTCCGGGCGTTGGCCAGGATTTATCGGGAGAGCGGCAAGGCAGACTGGACGAATCGCGTAGAGTTTCTGGAGAAGGAGTAGGAGCGGTAGAGATTTCTGGAAGTTGCATTCGCAGATCCGAGAATCCGGAGCTGGGGCAGTCGGCCATTGAAGCAGAGGGCAATTTAAGGATGGGGCGGCCGGCTAGAAAGGGCGAGGGTTTTGAACCCGGCCAGGGCCTCAGGATTTTAGGTGATAACCTGGGCTGCAAGCGTCCGGGTATCCAGCATGACTTCCTTTTATAAATCGAATGTTGGTGAATTCCTTTCGCAATCTGACGATCGCATACTCGCATGCCTGGGGACAGCTTATGCGCGGCGAGGTTTTACAAGCCTCTTTTCGGATCAGACTTTGACATGGGAGCGAGATATCAGGCTCCTTCGGGAGTCCTTGTCGCGATGCAGCGAGAAATCGGATTCTGCTAAATCCTGGGGGCTGTTGCTTGAATTCTCGATTCCGCGGAAGGAGTCGCGGATCGATATCGTTCTGTTGGTCAGAGAAGTCATCGTTGTTCTCGAAGCCAAGACGGGACTTGCGGCTTCGCAAGCGAAGCGGCAGGTTGAAGAATATGCGCTTTTGTTGCATTACTTCCATCGGGCATCCGCTGAATGCCGGATTGTGCCGGTTCTTGTTTCGCCCGAAGCGGGAGAAGAGAACTTCGACGCGATCAATCAGCGCGAATTATTCCCTCAATTGCCCGGGCATCGTGTTGCAGCCATTTCACGAAGTTCATGGGAAGGGCTTCGGAATTTGCTGCTCGAAGTCGAGAGGTCCTCTTCTGGGCAGATTAAAGCCGAGGTATGGGATGACAGTCCCTATTTCCCTGTCCCGAATATCTTTGAAGCTGCGGTGGCCTTGAGGAGCGGCCTTTCGATTCGAGAGATTGCGCATTCCGAGGCTTCGGAGCACGAAATTGAGAGTGTGCGTGGAGCAATCCAAGGCTACGTAAATATGGCGCGAGCTGAGAACTGCCATGCGATTTGCTTTCTAACAGGGGTTCCCGGCTCTGGGAAAACGCTCGTCGGTCTAAGCCTTGCTCATTCGGGAGAAAACAGATCGGACGCGATTCACTTCATGAGCGGGAACGGACCGCTCGTTAACGTACTGCAGCACTTATTTACTCACGAGAGTATGCGGGGAGGTGCTGGAGCCGCGCAGGCTCGTGCAGAGGCGAGGACCCTTATAGAGAATGTTCACGTATTTGCGCGGTACTACACAGATGATAACCATGGAGCCCCATCCAATCATGCAATCATCTTTGACGAAGCGCAGAGAGCTTGGAATCGCGCTCAGCACATGAAGAAGTTCAAGCGAGCCTATTCTGAGCCGGAGATGCTGTTACGAATCATGGAGCGGCATTCGGATTGGGCTGTGGTCGTGGCCCTGATTGGCGGCGGCCAGGAAATCAATGACGGCGAAGCTGGGCTGGAGGAATGGGGACGGGCGTTAATAGGGTCGACAAAAAGCTGGGTCATTCATGCCTCGCCTGAGGTGTTGGTCGGTGGGCCATCCACTGCGGGGCACCGGTTGTTTGATGACCCAATTGCACAGAAGGAGGTTCGAACGGACTCGACGCTCCATCTTCGGACTTCGAATCGGAGTCTGCGGGCTGAGAAGTTGGCAACTTGGGTCAACCTTGTTTTGGACGGAGATTCGGAAGGAGCGGCATCTTTGCGAATCGCAGAGAGGTTTCCCATCCTTCTTTCAAGGAACCTAGACCAGACGCGCGCGAAGCTGCAGGAGCAAGGGATTGGAGCGAATCGGTTCGGTCTTGTTGGGTCATCGGGCGCTGCGCGCTTGCGGGCGGAGGGGTTGGAGCCCAGTTCAGCCTTTCATGCGGATTATCCGTGGGAACATTGGTATCTAGGTCAAAACACTGATCTACGGTCGAGCTTTCAATGTGAGGTATTCGCAACGGAATTTGAGATTCAAGGACTGGAGCTCGATTGGATTGGGCTCTGCTGGGGAGGTGACTTCGTGTGGGACGAAGCGCAGGGATGGCTGTTGCGCGCTCTGCGTCCGAGCGAGCGAAGCAGGTGGACTCTGATCAAGAATAAAGACAAGCGGATCTATCGGAGGAATGCATATCGTGTTCTTCTGACTCGGGCGAGGATGGGGATGGTTGTTTTTGTCCCGAGAGGCGAAGCCAATGACCCAACCAATTCGCCGGAGGAGTTTGAGGCGACCGCAAGGTACCTCATTCGATGCGGTGTGACCCCGTTGGACTAGCCTGTCAAAGCAGACGCAAATGCAGATCCTTCGGCTCCGCTGAAGAACGCTTCGCTCAGGATGACCGCCTTGATGTGATGAATTAGCTGCTCGGCAGATTAGGAGAATCGGGCGTTCAATAAAAAGGCCGTTCCCATCGGGAACGGCCTTTGCTCTTAGCTGAATCTGGAGGAGGGAATTAGTCCCCAGCGACGGGCTCCGCTTCCTGGTGCCGGTTAATGGGCGAGGTGGCGTTGTTCGAAGCTGGCCTGATCGAATCGAGCCGAACCAGGCCTTCGACGGGCTTCTCGCCGAGCACGTGCTCGCGATAGAGCTTGGCCATGCGGGCGTTCTCGGCTTCGGCCTTGAGCTTGTCTTCTCTCGCGCGCATCTTTTCTTCGCGGGAGTTCTTGGCGATGCCGAGATCGTCGAGCGTGTGGTTGGCTTCGGAGTTGACGTGGGCCATGTTGAGCTTCAACTCGTGGCCTACCTGCGACATGCCAACCTTTTTGCCACCGGCGAAGATCTCGTGGCGGCCGTGCTCCTCGTACCACTTGGTGAGGGTCGCCGTCATGTGCATTTTTTCAATAATGTTGCGCCAGCCCACGCCCGTGTTGTAAGCGCAGAAGCTGATCTCGCCTTCCTGCGTGGCGTAGGGAATGATGCACTGCTCGGTGCGGCGGAAGTCGTAGTTGAACAGGTCCTGGAACCACATGCCGGCGATGAACAGGAAGTTCCAGCGGTCCTGGCGGCGCTTCTTGATGTCTTCCATCGTGCGGTCGCCCTTGACGCTGCCGTAGTCCTTGCCGGTGGCGTTGAAGGTCTTGTCCATCTTCTTCATCATGTCGGTGATCTTGAAGTGAGTCGGCGCCTGGAACGGATCGTAGTTCCTCAACAGGGCCAGCCCAAAGCCAATCATCGAAAGCGTCTTGCCGCGAGCCGCGTCGTTGACCTTGGCCAGATCCTTGGCCACCTGGCCCATGTCGAGGAATGCAGTCACCGGCGCCGATTCCTTGGTTTCCTTGTCGATCATCAGCGCCATGCCGATGCCGCAGTTGGGATGGCAGCCGCAGGAGAGCTGGCCCCACTCGGCAGTCGGCCCGTGAATCAGGTCGGCCCAGTCGGAGAAGGTGCTCATGAAGCTGATCGGGAACCAGTCGCGCTCGGGCTCGCCGATGCCCACCTGGTTTTTGACGTCGTGGGCCATATGACTCAAGGTGTAGCGCTGGGCGATGCGCCGGTCGTCCGTGATGTCCTCGTCGCGGCCGGTGAAGCTGACCGGCTGGAAGCTGAGGAAGCTGATCTTCTTCGGATTGTCTAGGGCGAACTCGATGATGCGGCCCACCTGCTCGTTGTTGATGCCGTTGATGATGGTGGTCACCGGAACAATATCAACGCCGGCTTCGTGCAGATTGTTGATGGCCTGTAGCTTCACGTCGAAGAGGTTGCCGACCTTGCGGTGCGAGTTGGCGGCGTTGCCGATGCCGTCGAACTGCAGGTAGACGTAGCGCAGTCCAGCTTCGGCGGCGGCGCGGCAGAGCTCCTTGCTCTTGGCGAATTCAATGCCGTTCGACGCGGCCTGCACGCTGTTATAGCCAACCTTCCGCGAGTAGGCGACGGCGTCAAGGAAGTAGGGCGACAGCGTAGGCTCGCCGCCGCTGAACTGAACGCTCATCTGCCGCTTGGGCTTGATGGTGATGGCGTTGTCGAGCATCGTCTTGATCTCGTCCCATGTGAGCTCGTGGACGAAGCCGACCTGATTGGCGTCCATGAAGCACGGATCGCACATCATGTTGCAGCGGTTGGTCAGATCGATGGTGAGCACCGACCCGCGGCCATGCGTGACAGTGGAGGTGCCGTGGTGGTGAAGCTCCTCGTCGCCCTTGCCGTGGGCGCGCATGTCGCGGCCGGGGAAGCTCTCTTCAAGATGCTTGAAGAACTTGGTGTCGATCGACATCACGTCTTCGAAGTGCCCATGCTTGGGGCAGTCCTTGACCATCAGGATCTTGCCGTCGCGCTCGATGATCTGCGCCTTGATCTCGCCGACCTTTTCGTTGAGCAGGACTTCATGGGGCAGCTTACCGTCGAGAATCTGCTTGCGGATTTCAGGCACGCACTTCGGACACAGCGAATCTGTTGTCCGCGGCCAGCCTAGCGGTGGCTTCTCCTTTTGCCAGGACTTCTGGAGGGGTTTATCGCTCCACTTCGGCGTGAACGAGTCATTGGGGCTGATGCGGTTGAAACGCTCAAAAACCACCCACGCGCCCTTGGCGGCGTAGACGGCTGCTTTCTCGGCATACTTGACTGCTTTAGCCATGTGTTGCGCTCTCCTCGGAAATTGAATTTCGTCGCCGGCGTGATTCGCTAGCCTAGCCCAGCCCCGGCTTCCGGATGCGGTGGAATTCCAGGGTCTGGATTTTCAGTACTAGGGTAACTGGTGCCCCCGGTCAACCCAAAGACGATTCAGCGAATGGCGAAATCTGCCACTGAATGGTAAAGGGCCGGGGCCGAGTGGTTGGGCGAAATCGGATTGGCCTCGCACTTGTGGAACTTCCGTGGCCAATTTCCGTATTGACCCTTGCGGCACTCCTGGGCGATCGCGCCTTGACGCGCCGCGCGTCACCCCACAGACTTGAGGTGGGGTGAGTTGCCAGGAAGTTTTCACCCGGAGGCTGAACCCCATGAGCTCTTATCCACCCTACGGTCCCGGCCCCAGCCTGGGCCAGCGCATTGAAGAGGCAATCGAACTGATCGAAATGGAGCTGCGTCACGCGGCTGCTTATGTGAACGACGCGGTGATCCCGCAGGTGCGCGTCGAGTCCATCTCGGCACTGCGCACGGTGGCCGACTCGCTGCGCAAGTTTGCCGACAAGCTCGATCAGCAGCATAGCCAGCAACCTCCCCAGCCTCCTCAGTCTCCGGGGCCGCCGACTCCTTGATGGCTGAGAATAGCTTCCCTCAGGGGCTAAAGCCCCGCGCCCTTTTATTCGCATTTGCGGCACGACTGAAGTCGTGCCCTTTCAAAACAGTGGACTGCCGCGTTCTTGCCTGTGCGGGGCTGACGCTGGCGCTCGTGCTTGCATCCGGCTGCCACCATCAGAAAAAAGGGCCGCAATTGCCGGCGCCTCAAGCCGCGCCGCCTGCGCCGGAAGCGTATCCTCCCGCGCCGCAGACGCTGCCGCCCGCTCGCATTCCCATTTCGCCAGTGCCCCCCGGCGGCGTGAGCGACGAAGACCTGGACTTTATCAATATGCACAAACCCATCCTTACCGAGGTCGGACTGGCTACGTGGTATTCCGCGCCCTACAAAGGCAAGAAGGCCGCCAACGGGCAGGTATTCGACGACAACAATCTGACCGCGGCCCATCGCACCCTGCCCATGGGCTCGCTCGTCGTTGTGCGCAACCTCAAGACCGGCCAGTCAAGCGCGATGCGCATTGCCGATCGCGGACCCTTTGTCGAGGGCAGAATCATCGATCTCACCATTGCCTCCGCCAAAGCTACCGGCGTTTATCGCGCAGGACTGGCGCAGGTGCGCGTGGATGTCTACCAGACTCCCAAGCCGATTGAAACCGGCGGGCGGTGGTGCGTGCAGATCGGCGCATTCAAGAGCGAAGATGCGGCGTTGAGTCTCAAGCAACAGCTTCTGCGCAGCTATCCCGGCTCCAACGTGATTGAATTCTCGGGCGTTGACAGCTACTGGGTGCGCATCCGGCCCGAGGGCGACGACCGCGAGCAGGCCGAGTTCATCGCCGGCCATCTGCGGCCCGCCGAGGGCGCCGCGTTCCTCACGCGGCTGGATTGACCGCGCTGGTGCGCGCCGGCAAATAATCGCCATCTTCACGTGGAATTTAGCGCGTAAGCAGCCGCGATTACGCTCGAATCTCGCCAATCTCCCCCTGTGTGTTTGGACGGATGTGTTGCGGCAAACTTCCCCACTCTCCGCATCTTGTCTTGCGGCGATTCCCATGGCCACTGCACAGCGCGCTCGTATCTGCCAAATCTGAACGGAGGACGTAAGAATGATGGAACAAGCGAAGGTCAAAACAAATTACTGGGCAATCATCGTGGCCGCAGTTGCGTGCTTCATTCTCGAGGCCGTCTGGTACTCGATCTTTTTGCAGGCGTGGCTTGACGGCCTTGGCCGCACCCGGGAAGTGATGATGCACCAGGGCATCAACGAGTACCTGCAATACGCCACCGCGCTGGTCTCGGCGGCCATCATTGCCATTGCGATTTCAACTGTCACGCAACGCACCGGGGCGCTCACGGCGCGGCGCGCCATCAAGGTTGGAGCGCTCTTGTGGTTCTGCTTTGTGTTCACAACCTGGTCCACTGAATACATCTTCGAAGCGCGCAGCTTCGCGCTGCTGGGCATCAATGCCGGCTTCTGGCTGATGGGCACTATGCTGATGGGCGCGATCGTCGGGACGTGGAAGAAGAAGTAGCGGATCTATCCGTCACCCTAGTCCGGTGGCGGATAGAAGGGCAGCTTCTCGTTCTTCTCGTTGGCGCGGCGAATCGTCACGTCGTCGAACAGCAAAGCGGGGGCCAGAACGGTTGCCGGAACGTCGCCAAAGTAGTTGGCGACATACAGGTCCTTGCCCGCGGCCTCCACGCCGGAGCGCAGCGCACGCTGATCGAGATCGTCCATGGTCGCGCCGCGCACAAGTTCGCGCTTGCCGTCGAGACCGACGCGGTAAAGCAGGCGCGGCGTCAACTCTCCACCCAGCGTCTCAACAAAGTACACACTGTTCAAGCCGCGATCCTTGGCCAGATCGATCAGTTTCCGGTTCATCGCGTCGTCAGTCAATCCATCCTTTGCCGTAATCTGCAGCACGCCGATCGAAGGCCTCGGCGGTCCAGTCACCCCGCCGCGACCGTGCCCGTTCGATTGCGGAAAGTCGCGCACCGGCTCACGGCCGATCAGATAATTTTCCAGCCTGCCCGCGGTTACAAGCTTGACCGCCTGCGCAGGCACGCCCTCGTCGTCCACGGAATACGAGCCCACAAGACCCCTGCCCGCATAGCTCTTCAAGAGCGGGTCGTCGACAACATCGAGAAAATCGGGCAGCACACGCGCATGAAAACTCGATGCGAATGGCCCATTGGTGCGAGCTTCAGTGCCCAATGCGGGCCGTGTTGCCGTCACTCCGCCTGCCACCAGTGCGCGCATCGTGTCCGCACCCGCGTCGGAACTCAGCAGCACCGGCCCGTGATACTCCTCTTCGACTAACGGAGCCTTGCGCAGATCGGTCAGTGAGGCGATCAAACCGACTGCATGTTTCCCAAAAACTTCCGCCGAATCCAGATCGCTTAGGCTAAGGCCAACCGACGAGTACGAGCGGTCAAGACGCATGCCATCGGCTGCCTGCGTGCCCACGCCAATCGCCTCCTGATACTCCTCGGCGGACTTGCGCACAATAGTTCCTTCGCTGTTTACCAGCCACGTGGTGCTCACGCGGCCATGAAACTCCGCCGATGAATATTGCACATCGTGCTCCGTAGCTTTCACCGTCGGATCCGTCCTGAAGAGTCCGCTGGCGCGCGACACACGGTCCGTCCAGGCGGCTTCATCGAGCTTCAGCGTCAGCGGTCCACCGAGCGAGATCACCGGCGTCTCTTTGCTGAAGTCGTCCTGCTGCGGAGGCGTCTGCACCTGCTTCAGAGCCGCCTGCTTCTGCGCATAGGCTGCGAGCGCGCTTTTGTAAGCCTGGTCCGTTCCCGCCCACAGCGCCGACCGCACCGCAATCGGATCGTTGTCGAGAGCCGTCAACTCCAGCGCGCCGTCGCCGCGTCCGCCCGAGCTGTCGGTCTTGTAATCGCCCACGCGCACGGTGATGCGAGCCACGCGCTGGTGGCTGTGCGAGGAGCCCTCGCTGGCGCCAAATTCGGCCTTGGTCGCGAAGTCGTCGACATCCTCAATCCTGTATTGGATGAAGAACGGCTTCTCGAAGCCCTTCAACTGCAACTGGCTCATGTTGCGGTCAAGCTCTTCGAGCATGGCCTTGAGCAGCGGGTCTTTCTCCGCATCGGCGCGCGCCGCGGCGGGCTGGGCGAGGCTCAACGCCGGCGCGCACAGACAAGCGACAAGCAGTGCAGCTTCGGCGAGCAATGCTACAGGTCGAATCGATTTCATTGCGCCCTCGCTTTCTGCAGATCGACGCCGCCCGCTTGCCCCGCGCTACTGCCCCCTGATCCCTGATCTCTGCTCCCCGGCTTTTCCGCCCCTGGAATCGGCAGTATCGGCGGCCTCGCCGTGCCTTGCGGCTGGCGCTGCGTTTCCATCTCGCTCAGCAGCATGGCCGGCGCCACAGCGCTCACTGGAACCGTGCCCGACTCCGCGCCGCACTCCCCGTTGAAGACTTCGCTCTTGTCGCCCGTTGCCACAATGCGCTTCATCGCCGCCAGTGGCGTGCCCACAATGCTCACCCCGCGGACCAGCTCATCGGGCCGCCCATCCACGTAAACCCGCTAAACGACCAAGGGAATCACCTGGAACGCCTGCGGCGAACTGCGCGTCGTAACGGCAAATCCTGAAGAGATGTCCTCGAAGTAGAGTCCGTATGGCTTGCCCTGCTTCTTAGCCTCTTCGATCAACTGCTTGCGCAGCTCCGTCTCCGGCTCGCTCTTCGTCGAAGTCACAATCAGGTTCCCCTGCCGCCCCGTCGGCACGCGCCCCGTCTGCGCGCGCCCGTGGCCGTTTGAGGCACCAAAGCTGGCGATGGGCAGCCGCGACATCAGAAACGTCTTCAGCACGCCATCGTCAATCAGGTCGACACGCCGCGCCTTCTGGCCCTCGTCGTCATATTCGTAGCTGCCGCTCAGCCAGGTATTGCCAAAGGTGGTCACGGTCGGATCGTCGGCCACGGAAAGAAACGTGGGCAAGACCTCCTTGCCGATATCCTTGGTAAACGTCTGCCCTTCCTCGTCGCCGCGCTGGCGCTGGCCTTCAAGCCGATGGCCCAGCACCTCGTGGAAGAACACCGCCGCCGCGCGCCCTGAAAGAATCGCCGGCCCGTCGAAGGGCTCCGTCACCGGAGCCTTGCGCAACGCCTCGAGACTCTTGCCCAGACCGCGCATCGCCGCCTCAAGCACTGGCTGCGCAGGCAAGCCTTCCACGGTCTCGGCCTCAAAGGTCTGCGCGCGGAACAGGTCCATGCCATCGTCGGCGCGCGTCACCGCAAACACCACCAGGCGCGCCGCCAGGTGCGGCGTAACAATCCGCGAACCCTCAGACGAGGCAAAGTAGTCGGTCTCGTTCTGCACCGTGAGCATCACCACGTTCTGGTAAACATCCGGATACTCGCGAAAGATCTTTGACAGCGCGCGCACACGCTGCTCCCACGCCGCCCTGTCCACCACAATCGGCGGCGCTGCTTGCCGATAGAGACTTGCGCCGTTTCCTGGCTGAAGTCCGGCGAAGTGTCTTCTTCCTTGGCCCTCACCTGCGCCTCGGTCTTCACGCGCAGATAGTTGTCCAGCGCATTGCCGTAGCCGGTGTTCGTTGCCAGCCACAGGCTGCGCGCCAGCGCTTCGCGGTCGTCGGTGAGCGGAAGCTGCAAGCTGTTCACCGCCGAGCCGCGATGAGTTCCATGCGTATTGTCCAGCTTGGAATCGCCCAGCCGCACCTGCACGTCGGCCACGCGCATGCGGCTGGCCGAGCTGTCGACAAGCGACCCAAACTGCGCCCGAATCGCCACGTAGCTTGCATCGCTCACCGAGTAGCTCAGGAAGTATGGCGGTAACTGCTTGTCAGGTTCTTGATTGGCAGTGCCCTGCTTTGCCTTCTCCGCATCCGTCCTGCCAAGCGACGTGAACGCGCGATTGAGCTCCGCCGTCATCGCGTCCAGCAGAACAGGCGATGCGGCCTGCCTTTGTGCGCGGGCCGCTGCGGGCGCAAGCAGGATGAATGCGGAAAAGACCACGCTGAGACTGGCCTTCAAGGTAGCCCTCATTACGAAGGCTGAGGAATTGTCGGACATTGGGCCGGAAATGACAGGGGTGAACATCTCTAGCTTCGATTGTCGCAGAGTAGGCTACTGTCAAGGGAATATCTCATGAAACTTGCCCGCTGTGCGATGCTCGCCGGTTTCCTGCTTCTGCAATTTCCGCTGCAGCTTGCCGCTGTTGCCCCTCGTACGGGTCCCGGTCCGCGGGTCGCGCCGCGAATCGTCCTGCGCGCCTCAT
The DNA here is from genome assembly GCA_963757965.1 of uncultured Acidobacteriaceae bacterium. GTDB lineage: Bacteria > Acidobacteriota > Terriglobia > Terriglobales > Acidobacteriaceae > Telmatobacter. Next base: position 104,838 of record CAVWTV010000021.1, on the reverse strand, counting down.
CTCAAGCCATCCAGTCCTCATCCGCTACCGCGCCGCCGCAACAGGCTTACACCTTGCCGCCCGACAAGCTTGCCAAGGCCATCGCACTCGGCCGCATCCGCAACATTCTTGGGTTGGTTGGCTCGCTCTGGGGACTGGCCGTCTTGTGGCTCCTGCTGGCTACCCGCGCCGCCGCCGGTTTGGAAGTCTGGGCTCGGCGCGTCTGCCGGCAGCGCTGGCTCCAGGGGCTGCTCTTTTTCGCCGTATTCCTGGTCATCACCACCCTGGCCGATCTGCCCCTCGACATCTATGCCCACAGCGTCAGTCTTCGTTATGGCATCAGCGTGGCGGGCTGGGGCACTTGGCTCGGCGACTTGGCCAAAGGCCTCGGTCTCTCGCTGATCTTTGGCCCTCCGATCCTGCTGTTCTTCAATTGGATCGTCCGCCGCTGGCCACGCCGCTACTGGCTCGCCGCATGGGCGGTCACTCTGCCGCTCCTCATCCTCTCCGCGTTTGCCGAACCCCTCTTCGAGCCCATCTTCGACCAATACGAACCGCTTGCCAAGAATCATCCCGCCCTGGTTGCCGAGTTGGAAAAAGTCGTCGCTCGCACCGGAACGAATATTCCGCCCGATCGCATGTTTCTGATGAAAGCCAGCGCCAAGAGCAACGGTCTCAACGCCTGGGTCAGCGGCATCGGCGCGACCAAACGCATCGTCGTATGGGACACGATGGCCGACCGCCTTCCCGAAGACGAAATCCTCTTTCTCTGCGGCCACGAGACCGGCCACTATGTTCTGCGCCACATCCCCAAAGGCCTCGCCATAACCGCCGTCGCACTGTTCTTCGTGTACGGGGCGTGCGCCGGCATTGCCGCCTGGCTCGCCCGCCGCTTCGCCGCCCGTTGGCGGCTGATCAGCCAGGACTTTAGTCCCGGCATTCAAATGTCCGCAGAATCAATGCGGGCTTTAGCCCCTGAGGTATGCGCTTCGGGAGATTCACCGGCGATTGCCTCGTTTTCTGCCGATCGAGCCGCCCCGCTCTCCACCCGCGCCGGCTTCATCGTGCTGCTTTTCACCATTTCCGTCGCTGGCTTCGTGCTGGCTCCCATAGACAACACCATCAGCCGCCACTACGAGCACGAGGCCGACGTCTACGGCCAGGAGGCGATCCACGGCATCGTCCCCGATCCGCGGAAGACCGCAATCGCCGCCTTCAACGCCCTCGGCGAGGCCTGGCTCGACGATCCCAACCCGAGCCCGTTCATCGAGTTCTGGACGTACAACCACCCCGCCACGCAAACCCGCGCCAACTTCGCCGCGCATTACGACCCTTGGGCCAACGGCGGCCACGGACAGTTCTTCGACAAGTAGGGTTCTGTCAACGCCCGGACTGACCCCTGATCCCTGACCCCTGCCTTTAGTCGTACACTAAGAAGTCGCACCGCAAAACTCACGGACCAGATTTCACGAATCAGGAGCGGACCCCCTTGACCTATCCCGCCAACTACCGTTATACCCGCGAACATGAATGGATCTCGCTCGATGGCAACATCGGGACCATCGGGATTACAGACTACGCACAGAACTCCCTCGGCGACATTGTCTACGTGGACGCGCCCAAGGTCGGCGACCCGGTTGCGGCCGGCGCCACCTTCGGGTCTGTCGAGAGCGTGAAGGCCGTTAGCGATCTTTACTCGCCCGTTACCGGCACCGTCACCGCCACCAACGAAGAGCTGAAGTCCTCGCCCGATAAGATCAACGAGGCGCCGCACGACGCCTGGATCATCAAGGTCGAGCTTTCCGATCCCAGTCAGGTGAACGCACTGCTCGACGCAGCGGCTTACGAGGCATTTATCTCGGAAGAAACAGGGAGTTAAAAGATCCGGAGTCAGTGAGCAATTCTCTATAAGGTCAGTGTGGGATCCTGATCCCTGATCCCTGATCTCTGATCTCTGACCCCTGATCTCCAAAGGAGATCATGCGCTACCTACCCAAATCGCCTGCCGAACGCGAAAAGATGCTCGCCGAGATAGGCGTGGCTTCCATTGCCGATCTCTTCGCCGTTATTCCGGCGCAGTACCGGCTTGATCGTGACCTTGACGTACCGCGCCAGCAGGCCGAGAGCGAGATCGTGAGTTACTTCCGCGCTGCCGGCCAGAAGAACGCCACCGACTACGCCAGTTTTCTGGGCGCGGGAGCCTATCGCCACTACCGGCCTGTCATCATCGACTCGCTGGTCCAACGCGGCGAGTTTCTTACCAGTTACACCCCCTATCAGGCCGAGATAACTCAAGGCACATTGCAAGCTATCTTCGAGTTTCAGACCATGATCGCCGAACTAACCGGCATGGACGTGGCCAACGCCAGCATGTATGACGGGTCGACCGGCGCGGCGGAAGCTGTGATGATGGCGGTCCGCGTTACCGGCCGCCACAAGGCAGTTGTCGGCTCGACGGTTCATCCCGAGTACCGCGAAGTGCTTGCCACTTACGCCAAACATCAACGCCTGCCCTTGACTCTGGTTGGTTATGACCGCGACACCGGCCGCATCGACCTGGCCGCTCTCGAAGCCGCGGTGACGGAAGAGACCGCAGCCGTTCTCGTGCAAAGCCCCAACTTCTTCGGCACGATTGAAGACATTCCCGCCATTGCCGCCATCGCCCATGCCAAGGGTGCACTGCTCATTGTCTCGATTGCCGAAGCAGTCTCGCTGGGCGTCGTTCGTCCGCCCCTCGAGGCCGACATCGTCAGCATGGAAGCCCAGTCATTCGGTGTGGCGTTGAGTTATGGCGGACCCTTCTGCGGCGTGATTGCGGCCAAGGAACAATATCTCCGCCAGATGCCCGGACGCCTCGTCGGCCAGACTGTCGACGGCACAGGCTATCGCGGATTTGTTCTGACTCTCTCCACCCGCGAACAGCACATCCGCCGCGAGAAGGCTACGTCTAACATCTGCACCAATCAGGCATTGGTCGCGCTGATGGCGACTATCTTCCTGACTGTTTATGGCAAGGAAGGGATTCGCGAGTTAGCCGAGCATAACCTCGCTAAAGCGAGTTATGCGGCGCAGACGCTTGGTGGTCAGCCTAGCGCAAAGCTGCTTTTCGCCGGCGCGCCCCGCTTTCATGAATTCGTTCTCCAGACCGCCGAGTCCCCAACGCTCTGGAGCCAGCGGCTATTGGATGAGAAGATCGTTGGCGGGCTCGACTTATCCAGGTGGTATCCCGAGTTAGGCAACGCAACGCTCTGGTGCGCGACCGAGATGGTTACCCGCGAGCAGATCGACACCGCCGCCAAAGCCCTGGCCGCCGGACTGGTCGAGGCATAGGTTTCTCAAGTATAGATTCGCTGAGTGGGAATGACTCTTCAAGGGCCCGAGGAGAATGAGAATGGCTAGCGAGTACGAATGGATGCTGCCGGCCGATCAAGACCGGAAAATTGCCAAGTTTGAGAGAGATCGACAGGCTTGGATTGCAACTCGCAGTCGCGGGAAGGTACGGTTCATTTTGTGGGAGGGCACCCTGCGATTGTTGGTTCTTGCAGTGCTCCTTACCGTGTTTGAGGACTATGTTGCCCAGTGGCGCCTCAGTATCGCGCTCATGGTGCGAGTTACCTTTCTGGTCCTGCTATCCGGCCCGCTGTTCAACCTCGTGGAGTGGCATTGGAACGACAGGCGCTATCCCCCAAGGCCAAACCAAAACCAGCAATCCGCATTGGGATCCACGGAACCTCGGTAGCTTTGTAACAGGGCATGGCTTTAGCCGTGCCGAAGAAATGCAAGCAAAAGGAGACGGGCTTTAGCCCCTGCTATGGCGAGACCCGGCAGAAAAGCATCACCGGAAAACATTCTCAACCCCGCTCGCACCTTCTTCACGACCACGAAGACGAGCATGGGTCGCCGCTTGCTGCAATCGGAGAGGAATACCGGACTGCTCATCGAAGTGCTGCGATCCCTTGTGGCGGAGCGAAAGTTCAAGCTGCACGACTTCGTGATAATGCCGGACCATGTGCATCTCTTGCTAACCGTTGATGAAGGGATAACGGTGGAGAAGGCGATGCAGTTGGTCAAGGGCAGATTCTCGTACCGGATGGGCAGGGAACTTGGGTTTAGGGGTGAGGTTTGGCAGAAAGGTTTTTCCGAGGTGCAGGTGCTGGGCGACGAGAGCTTTGAGCAGCACCGAGTTTACATCGCAAACAACCCGGTTAAGGCCGGTTTGGCGGATACGCCGGAGAACTACCCATACTGCTTCGGGAGTTTGGCAAGGGGCAAGGCGGAGAAAAAGCGGGCCCATGCAATGGAGGCGTAGGGCCGGGCAGGCTTCAGCAGGGGCTAAAGCCCACATCGACATTTGCGGCATCGTCGGCACGGCTGAAGCCATGCCCTGTTACAAAGCAAGCCGGATCATGCGCTGATTTCGCGAGAGATCATGCAGTTGTATCAGCAAGGATGATGCTGTTGTCTCACCAAGGATTATGAGGTTGTATCAGCAAGGATCATGCAGTTATATCAGCAAGAGGATCGGCTTCAAAGGAGCGGTAACCGTGACGCAAACGAATGAGGCAAACGCACCCAAAACGCTCGGCAAAGTTCGCCCCCACCAGACGCAGAACGAGGCGCTGGTCTTCGAGAAGTCCTCGCCCGGCAAGCGCGCTTACAAGCTGCCGCCGCTCGACGTGCCCGCTGTCGACCCTGCCGCTCTGCTGGGCGCAGCCCATCGCACCACGCCGGGGCTGCTCCCCGAGCTAAGCGAGATCGAAATCATCCGCCACTTTACGCGCCTCTCGACGTGGAACTACGCCATCGATCTAGGCATGTACCCGCTCGGCTCCTGCACCATGAAGTACAACCCCCGCGTGAACGAGTTAGTAGCTCGTATCGAAGGCTTGGCCGAGGCTCATCCCTACCGGCCCGACTCGCTGGCGCAGGGGATTCTCGAAGTGATCGACTTATTGCAGTGCTGCCTCATCGAAATCACCGGCATGGACGCCATCACGCTGCAGCCCGCTGCCGGCGCGCACGGAGAGTTAACTGGCATCCTACTAGTTCGCGCATGGCATGAGTCACAGGGCAACCCGCGCCGGAAAGATACTTATTCCCGACTCCGCGCACGGAACCAATCCGGCCACGGCGGCTATCTGCGGCTATGATGGTCGAAAACCTGAAGTCTAACTCCGAAGGCGGCATCGACTTAGAGGCACTAACTCGCCAGGTCGATGAAGAGACCGCCGCACTTATGCTCACCAATCCCTCCACCATTGGAGTGTTTGAGAGCCAGATCGACAAGATCGCCGGCATCCTTCATGCCAAGGGCGCGCTGCTCTACATGGACGGCGCCAACATGAACGCCCTCGTCGGCAAAGCCCGCCCCGGCGACTTCGGCGTGGACGTGATGCATCTCAATCTGCACAAGACCTTTTCCACACCTCACGGAGGCGGCGGTCCCGGCTCCGGCCCCGTGGCTTGCAAGGCGTTCCTTGAGCCATTCCTGCCGACGCCAGTACTCGTCCAAGACAAGGACGGTACGAAGCACTGGAACTACGACCGCCCTCAATCGGTTGGCCGCGTGCGCGCCTTCTACGGCAACACCGGCATGTTCATCCGAGCGCTGGCCTACATCCTGGCCAACGGCCCCGACGGCCTTCGCCAGACCACGGAAGACGCCGTGCTCAACGCCAACTACATCCGCGCCAAGCTTGAAGATCTCTACGAGCTGCCCTATAAGACCGCGTCGATGCACGAGGTCGTCTTCAGCGACAAGCGCCAGGCCGCCAAGGGCGTCAAGACTGGCGACATCGCCAAGCGGCTGATCGACTACGGTTTCCATCCCTACACAGTCAGCTTCCCAATGATCGTGCACGGCGCGCTGATGATCGAGCCCACAGAAAGCGAGTCGCTGGAAGAGCTGGACCTGTTCATCGAAGCCATGCGCTCCATCGCGAAAGAAGTGGACGAGACGCCGGACCTGGTGAAGACGGCGCCACACTCGACCAGAGTCTCAAGACTCGATGAAGTGCAGGCGGCGAGAAAGCCTATCCTGCGGTGGCGACCGGCGGAGTAGGCGCAGAACTTGCCCTCACCCAATCACACGCAACTGCTCCGAACCATACCGCGCAATCTTGCCATCTGTAGTCACCAGCGCAAGGCATTCCACCGTGGCCTGCGCAATGAGCATCCTGTCGAATGGGTCTTTATGGATGGGCGCCAGCCGGTGCACCGCGGCCACATGCTCGGGGCGCAAAAACAGCGGGGTGGCGGCCAGTTGCTCCAGGGCGTCGAACCACCACGCGCGCGGGTCGCCCACATCGAGGGTACCCTTCATGCTCTTGATCATGACTTCCCAGTAGGAGGCGACGCTGAGCACATTCGGGCCTGTGTTCGCCGCTTTGCGCGCTGAGGCAGAGAGTGCCTCAGGACGGCCAAGCGCCCAGATCGCCGCGTGCGTGTCCAGCAGGTAACCATGCGCTGAAGGTTCCTGCTTCAAGCCTCTTCACCCAGGAGTTCTTCTTCGGTGATGGGATCGTCCCAACCGGGCAACAGGCGAATCCGGCCCTTCATGCCGCCGAGCACGGGCTTGCGACGTTCAACGGGCGGCGGCGCAATTTGGGCCACAGCCCGGCCATGCCGGGTAATGACCACCTGCTCGCCGGCCTCGACTGCCCGGATCAACTCCGGCAGGCGGTTCTTCGCTTCTGCGGTACCGACAACCATGCCGATAATTATAGCTATAAATTATGGCCATTTCTAGTCCGATTCGCCTCGGCTTGTCTCTGATGGCAACTTTTTCCAGATTTCCAAATTCAGCCGCATTCCGCACAGGGCGGATTCGTCCTAAACTCTCCTGATATGGCAACGATTCCCGATCTGAGACTCGACACCGGGCTTCCGGCAAACATCGACGCGGAAAAGACGATTCTGGGCGCCATCTTGCTCGACAATGCGGCTCACGCCGAGGCTGCCGAGAAGCTCGAGGCGGACGACTTTTCGCTCGACTCCCATCGCCGTATCTTCTTGCGCATGACGGAGTTGATGGATGCACAGCGTGCTGTGGACATTGTCACCTTGGCCAACGAGCTGGCCCGCTACAAGGAGGTCGAGGCCATCGGCGGCGTGGCTTACCTGGCCAGCTTGACTGAAGGACTTCCGCGCCGGCCGGTGATCGAAGAGTACATCCGGATCGTCAAAGACAAGAGCCTGCTGCGCAAGCTGATGGGCATTTGTTCCATGGCCATTGCGCGGGCCGCCGACCAGGGTGAAACGGCGCTTGAAGTCCTGGGCGACGCCGAAGCCCGGCTGATGGAGGTCACCGAGAGAGGCATCGCGCAGGGCTTCCAGTCGCTGGACCAGATCGTGCAGCACTCCTTCGGGACGATCGACAACCTGTATAAACAAAGCCGCGAAGTGACTGGCCTGGCCACCGATTTCATTGAGTTCGACCGCATGACGAGCGGGTTGCAGAAGGGCGAGCTGATCATCATCGCCGCCCGGCCTTCGATGGGCAAAACGGCTTTGGCTATCAACATTGCCCAGAACGCGGCCATCAATCACAACGCCATCGTTGCAATTTTCAGCCTGGAGATGAGCAAGGAGTCGCTGCTTCGCCGCATGCTGGCCTCGCAGGCCTGGGTGGACCAGCAATTGCTCAGGAAAGGCTTTCTCGGCAAGGAGGAACACGGCAAACTGCAGACTGCATTGGGCCAACTTGTCGAGACGCGCATGTACATCGACGACACGGCGGCCATCTCGCTGGGCGAAATGCGTGCCAAGGCGCGGCGGCTCAAACAGAACGCCGGCGGCCTTGACCTGGTTGTAGTGGATTACCTGCAACTGATGACGGCCACCGTGTCTTCGTCGGGAGGCAAGCACTATGAGAATCGCACCCAGGAGGTTTCAGCCGTTTCCCGCGGCCTGAAAGCGCTGGCCAAGGAGCTGAATGTGCCCGTCGTCGCCCTGTCGCAACTCTCCCGCGCCGGCGTACAGCGCAAGGACGACAAACGCCCCATGCTCAGCGACTTGCGCGAATCCGGTTCCATCGAGCAGGACGCCGATGTGGTGGCATTCATTCATCGCGAATCCTATTACAACCGCGACGAGGAGATGTCCGAGGCCGATAAGGCCAAGTCGGAGCTTATCATCGCCAAGCAGCGTAACGGCCCAACCGACACGGTGTATTTGCACTTCATTGGCAAGTTCACTCGCTTCGACAATCCGGACACGACGCACCCGGGCTGAAGTTGCTACGTCGACCTGGGCTTGGCCAATTGGCCAAGAAAGGCCGATTTGCAGACGGTTCTGTACTCAACGTCAGGACATCATCGCCGCTCAAGGGCAGCCGAAGCTCCAGCGAAGCCTGACGTTGAGCTAAAAGCCGCCATGGGCGTTTTGCGGACTAATCCTCTGGAACTCGCTGCGGGGTGAATTCATCAGCATCACGAAGGAGGTCATTGGGATGGCAACAACTTGTAAAGACAAGTCTCGAGCAGTGCCAAGAGTCATTCGGCGTGGAGCGTAGTGATTGGATCGAGGCGCATGGCGCGCAGCGCAGGGACGTAACTGGCGGCGATGGCGACGGCGGTGAGCACGGCGGTGACGCCGGCGAAGGTGGAGAGATCGTAGGGCGAGACGCCGAAAAGCAAGCCGGCCATGAGATGAGAAACAATAAGCGCGCCAACCAAGCCTACGCCTGCGCCGGCGGCGGCCAGAGTGAGGCCCTGGCGTAAAACCATCCTGAGGATATTGCGCCTTTGCGCGCCCAGCGCGAGGCGAATGGCGATTTCGCGCGATTGCTCATTCACCAGGAAGGAGATGGTTCCATAGATTCCCAGTCCAGCGAGCAGCAGGGCAGTTGCGGCAAACAGCGCCACCATTTCCATGGAGAACCGCCGCACAGAAAGCGAAGAGGAGAGGACGTCGTCCAAGGTCTCCGCGCGGAAGACGGGAAGCTCCGCATTGACGGCCTGGATTTGCGTGCGCACCTTCGCGGAGATGGCGGCGGGATCGACCTGTCCACGCAGGTAGAACGCAAGAAACTTGGCGGGGCGCTGGTAGATGTCGAGGTAGATCTGCGGAATGCCTGCGTCCGCGAGCGATTCTGTGCGTGCATCGGCAATGACGCCGACGATGGTGGTCCAGTCCGGCCTGGCACGGCCCAGACGGCCCAACAAATGGACTCGCTTGCCGACCGGATCCTCGCCCTTTCCATCTTTGCCGGGCCAGTACATTCGGGCCGCGGCCTGGTTGATGACTGCGACCAAGGGCGTAGCTTCAAGGTCCTGGTCGACGAAGAGGCGTCCGCGGACGAGAGTCATGCCGAGCAGATGGAAGTATTCCGGCGAGACGGTCAATGTATCGATCATGCGGAGGCTGGCTTCTCTGCAGGTCCTGGCCTTCGCGAACCAATGGAACCGCTCTGTGATCGCTCTGGCCATAGCCGAGGGGAATGGCGGCCCGATCACTGACGGCGGTTTCTTCCACGCCCGGAATCGTCCGGTTGCGGCGCAGAACTTCGCGCAGCAACACGGATTCCTGCGTGGCGGTGCGGTAGATGTCGGTATTGGGATCGTTAGGATTCGGCAGCGAGGTCTCGATTGCCACGACCCGAGTGGGATTGAAGCCGAGTTGCACCTTGAACAAGTCCCAGAAGCTGCGCAGCAGAAGGCCGGCGGCGACCATCAGCACCAGGGAAAGCGCTAATTCACCAATCACCAGAACGTGGCGCAAGCGCGAGCGTCGGCGGGAACCGTTGGCGCCACGACCTTCCTGCCGCAGCGTCGCCGTCAAATCAAGGCGGCTTGTGAGCCAAGCGGGGGCAAGCCCGAAGATGGTTCCGGCGGCGACGGAGACGACGATGGCAAACGCCAGCACGCCCCAGCCTGATGGAAATGTCATTGAGGCGCGGGAGGCTTTCGGGAACAAATTGCAGCAGGAATTTCCGGGCGCAGAAGAGCACCGCGAAACCGGCGATGCCGCCCAGCACGAAGAGCAGCAAGCTCTCGGTGAGAAGCTGACGAATCAGGCGCATTCTTGCGGCTCCCAATGCCTGGCGAACCGCCATCTCGCGTCCGCGCGTGCTGGCGCGAGCAAGCAGCAGATTGGCGACGTTGACGCAGCTGATCAACAGGACCAGGCCCACCGCGCCGAACAGCAGAATGAGCGATTGGCGAACGTTGCCGACGAGAGTCTCGGCCAGGGGAGTGAGGTGGACTGTCCAGGCGCCTTGCGTCGGATAATCCGCCGGATATTGCTTTTTCAACGATGCAACCAGGGCATCGAGGCGCCCCTGCGCGGCCTCAGGCGAGAGACCAGGCTGAAGGCGCGCGATGGTCTCGAAGGGGAAACGCGTTGCCGCGCAAAGGCGGCGGGGCGGGGGCGCCGGAAAATCCGCACGACGCCCACAAATCGGTGCCGCGCTCCTCGCTGGTTTGGCCCTGGTCGCGAAAGCCGGCGGGCATGACGCCGACAACCTGAAAGAGATCGTTGTCAAGGCGCAGACTCTTGCCGAGAATGTGCGGGTCGGCGCCAAATGCGCGCTTCCAGAGACCATCGCTGATCACGACTTCAAGGTTGAAGCCGGGTGTGGCGTCGTGCGGATCGAAGGTGCGGCCCAACTGCGCATCGACGCCGAGCACCGCGAAGTAGCTCGGTGAGACCGACTTTGAGGCGATGCTGGCGGGCTGGGTGCTGCCGGTGAGATTGTTGGTGCCGAAAAAGGATAGGGACACATTTTGGAAGATTCCCGAGTTCTGCAGGTCTCTCAACTCAGGGATGGAGATGCCGACATCGTGCGCGCCCACGCCGGGAAGGTTGGCTTCAATGCGCACCAGCTCGCTGGGGTTGGGGTAGGGCAAAGGATGCAGCAGGGTTGCGTCGATGACGCTGTAGATGGCGGTGGTGGCTCCGATGCCGAGGGCCATGGTGGCGATGGCAATCAGGGAAAATCCGGGAGACCGGTGCAGCATTCGAAACGCATAGCGGATATCGAGCAGAAGATTCTCAGCGAGCGGAAGGCCCTGCTCGGCGTTGTGTTGCTCGCGAATGGCCTGGGCCGAGCCAAGCTTGAGTGCAGCCTGGCGGCGCGCCTCGGCGGTTGACATACCGGCGCGCAGGTTCTCCTCTGTTTGGAATGCCAGATGTTCGGCAATCTCTTCCCGGAAGCGTTGATCGGCACTCCGACTTGTTGCGAAATTCGACAGGCGTATGAAGAAACGTCGCAGGAATTTCACGGTAAATCCTCCGCCTTCAATTTGAAAAAGCGCGCGATGATCGCCGCGGTTTGCTCCCATTCGCGGGTCTCCGCCCGCAGTTGCTTGCGGCCGGCTCCGGTGAGCCGATAAAAGCGCGCGCGGCGGTTTTTTTCCGATGCGCCCCACTCGGAAGCAATCGAGCCTTCATGCTCCAACTTCAGGAGCAACGGATAGAGAGTGCCCTGATTCACATCCAGAAGTTCTCCGCTTATCTGCTCAATGCGTCGGGCAATTCCCCAGCCGTGCTGCGGTCCCAGGACATCGAGTGTCTTGAGGACCATCAACGCGAGCGTTCCTTGCTGGACGTCCGACTTTTCCTTCATCGGGAGCTCCCACCTTTAGGTATCCAACAGGAATAATGACACGGCTCCTTTTGGATAGCAACAGGAAACTTAAAACTTTCCTTCGACGTCAAGTCCAGAACAGCTGTGAGGAAACTGGCGGGAGACTGTTGATTGAAGACGGCGTAGTTGTGATTACTAATGAAATGTCGGCATGTAGGACGGTACCCTCGGGGCCCCGAAGCCGCCCTGGGCGGCCGGGTCCGCGCACGCTCAAGGCTCATTGAGAATGAGCGCAATGCGCCCGGCCAGCAGGTCGCTGTAAGACTCGCCGGGATCCATCTCGATCACGTCCACCGGGAAGGCCAGGTTGTGTGGACGCAGGACGAGCCGGGCGGCGAGAAAATCGACATACCGCAATGTCAGATGCGCGCCATTGCGCACCGCGTATACGTTGGCCCGGTTGGGGCGATACGGCGTAAGCGAGATGTAGTGCCGATCGAGCAGGACAATGGCGTCGGGAAGCACCAGCGGCTCCATGGCCATGGCGTCGGCGACAGGAATGCGCACCGCGACAAATCGCTGCCAGGCGCGGCGCGTGTTTGAAACCCGTGTACGGATCGTTGTGAGAGCCTTGGCGGGCAAATGGAGCATGAATTGAACCGCCGAGGGGCGGATAAACGGCTCAAAGAGCGCCGCCGCATGAGAGACCACCGGGATCATGCTGTTTTCCTCCAGGCTCGACATATTTCCAAATTCGTACAGCGCGGGCAAGAGGTCGGCGGCGGAAAGATGCTGCGCCGCGAGAACGCGATCGATGGCATCGAGCGAAAGCTGGCGGCGGCTGTGCAGGAAATTGGAGAGATGAGACTGGCCCAGCCCGGTCTGACGCGCCAGTAAGGACACGCTCACCGTCCCGCGCTGAATCCTGCGGTGGAGTTCCAACCGGAGGTACTCGTGCATCTGTGTAAAATTCATCGGTGGAAAATCCGCCACCGGCAATGGTGGCGAAGGGTCTCCCATTTCCTCTGGAAAAGCTAACAGGCCAGTTTGGCCGTCATTCCCGGCCCCAGCCAGCAGATTGGAAAGGGCAAATGCGGAAGTTCATCTGGAGACGTTGACGCAGAAGAACAATATTCCTAGATTGGGTCTACTTAATCTCTCACTGGCTTGTGGGAATTCTTTGGGGGAATGCTTCATTGCCAAACGGCTGAGCAGGTTGCAATCCTGTCCTTGTTCAGCGGTCAATGAACATTTCCGGAGGACTTCGGTCCAATCCGGCAATCCCATCTCCGCCTGTCGGCGCTCAGCAGAAGCGTCTGGAGGCGGCCAGTGCGGAACTTCCAGGATCTGCGCGCTACTAACATGACAACACACAAGGGAGCACAGGCGGCAATCCCCCATCAGGGCCATAGAAACCTGAGTTGCCAGGCCTGGTTCTCTTCACCCCGCGGACAAACAACCACGAATAGAGTCCGTCGGGCGAAGGAACGAATACGGAGAAACCGTCATGGAACTGTGCGTGCAATTGAAAATTTGCGAGGGGTGCGGATGTCTTTGGTATAGAACCCAGACCATCGGGAGCGTCTACTGCCAGAGGTGCGAGATAAAACTGAAAGACTTTCCATCGCCGGAGAGCCGCAAGCGGCGCGGACGTCCCGGCAAGCCGCTGATCGAGGTTTGGGCGGTGGCTACGGCTACGGGAGGTGCGCTATGAGCGCAGTCCTCCAGTTGTCAGCAGGTTGGGGAGCGAGCAATGCCCAGGCTGCGTGGCCTGAGCCTGAGAAAACGTGGGAAAAGAAGCCGGTTCGGCAAGCCGATGTAAATGCGTTGGCCAAGGCGCCCGTGGCGGGGCCGGTGGTCAGCGTTGCTTTCTACAGGAAGCACACAGAAAACATGCTGCGGCGCTATCTGTATGCTTCGCTGCAGGTGGGCAGGTCCCCATCCATCCTGGGCGATTCGGTAGGCCGGGGATGGTGCTCGAGCCGGCCTGTCCGCACCTTCGAGGACGCGGTGATCTTCGTTCTCGACATGGAAATGTGCTTGAGCCATCTGGAAGAGCTCGACCGTCAGATGCTGAGTCGGGTGGTGCTCCAGGAATACACGCAGGCCGAGGCTGCCACCTTGTTGGGGATGAGTGTTCGCACCATCTGCTACAAGCTCCCCGAGGCCATTGACCGCTTGACCGAGAAGCTGCTTGAGACCGGCCTGCTGGTCATACCGAACTGATACGGGCAAGGCAACAAGACGGCAAGAAATGGGGAGCGCTCTTTTCGGCGCTCCCTTTCATTTCTTCGAGGTTTCTCTGCTATCGTGGACGAGTTCCGTCGATCCACGGCGGATTGTGCGCCCAGTGCGCAAAGCCCCTCAAGAGGAACCGAATCAATGCAATCCATGCCCCGTCACGCCGCCTTCCTTGTTCTTCTTGCCGCCGCTGCGCTGGCCGCGCAGCAGCCGGCTCCCCAGCCCAACCCCGCACCTGCTCCCCTGCCAACCACGGCGGCCCAGGCTCCGAATAGCGACACCAGCTACATCGACCAGCAGGGCACAGCGCACGTGACGCGCGTGGTCCCGGTGCCGGCAACCATCAGCACCCCGGCGCAACTGGTGCTGGGCCGCGCCATGCCCGATCAGGGCCCGCCCCAATCGCTCGAAGACCGCCGCAGGCTCACCGATCAATACACGGCCCTCGTCCGCAAAGCCTGGGACAGGCTCTGCCCCAATCAGCTTGTCGAAGACAAGATTGCCGGAGTGCCGGTGCGCATTGTTACACCAGAAGGACTGCCTGAAGCCAATCGCGACAAGGTGCTGCTCAACCTGCACGGCGGCGGCTTCAACTCCGACTCGGGATCGTATACAGAGTCGATTCCCATCGCCGGCTTTACAAAGATCAAGGTCGTTGCCGTGATCTACCGCCTGGCGCCCGAGCATCCCTTTCCCGCGGCAGTGGATGATTCGGTAGCCGTATACAAGGAACTGCTCAAGACTTACAAGCCGGAGCACATCGTCATCTACGGAACTTCGGCGGGCGCCGAACTCACCGCGGAAGTGGCCGCGAAACTGAAGCAACTTGGTCTGCCCATGCCCGCCGCGCTGGGCGTCTTCAGCGGGCAGGGAGACTTTGCGCGCGACGGTGACTCGATGGCGCTTTACGGGCTGCGCGGCTTCTCCGGCCAACTCGCCCCGCCGACATCGGAACCGCACGACATCTACTATGTGGGAGGAACCGACCCCAAAGACCCGATCCTCTCGCCCATCTACGGCGACCTGCACGGCCTGCCGCCCACGCTGTTTGTCACCAGCACCCGCGACATGCTGCTCAGCGGCACGGTCAATCTGCACCGCGCCTATCTGAATGCCGGAGTCGATGCCCGCCTGGTAGTCTTCGACGCGCTGACCCATGCCTTCTGGTACGACCCCCTCCTGCCCGAAGCTCAGGAGGCCAACCACATCATGGCCGATTTCTTCGTGAAGCAGTTGGGCAAGTAGGGCGGGACGATTCTGAGTGCTTATCCGTATATAAGTAGCGCCGACCTCCAGGTCGGCTGTCTTGTGGGCCTCCTGGCCCGCATACGACCTCTGGAGGCGTGGATGCCACCAGTACAGCCGCTCCGGAGAGCGGCGCTACTCGAATGCGCAATTTACGGATAAGCTCTTAGGTCTTGACCCAGGTTTCCGGTTCCGAATCGGCCCAACTGAAGAAATGGGAATTTGAACCCGCGAACTGCACCAATTGAGCGGGTTTCCCTTGAGCCGCCGCCTCAACTGGTCTAGCGTCCACGCAGGATGGCCGCCAATCTCATATTGATCGCAGGCTCTAGCTGCGTGCCGGCCGCCGGATGGTTGCGTTGACTGCGATGGCATACCAGGCCCGAAAAACATCTCCGCCCCAAGAGTTGACTAGCTGGGAGCTGACCGGCCGGTTGACCGAGGTAGCGCTCGGCTATCAAACCATGCTCGAGCAGAACCCCTGCCAGCCTCTGGCGCTGGTGGGAATCAGCCTGGTGGCGCTGGCCAGCCGCCAGTTCGATGCGGCGGTGAAGATGGCCACGGCAGCTGTGTTTGCCGCACCGGAGATGAGCAACGGCATGGGTCGCGCTGGGGCAAGCTCTGATGGCCGGCGGCCGAAACGGCCAGGCTGAGAACGCTTACGGCGAGGCCATCCGGCTGGATGGAATGAATCCGCTGGCGCGGATGGGCCTGGGCGAGCTGAAGATCGCCACTGGCCGCGCGGAGCAGGCGCTCGGCGAGTTTGAGCTGGCGTTCAAGCGGCAGCCGGCCCTCGTCGGCGCGCACCTCGGTCTGGGCAATGCGCTGGCGATGCTGGGGCGGAATGAGGATGCCCTCGCCCGCTACGAGCAAGCGATTTCGCTGTGTCCCCGGCTTCCCGAAGCCGAGTTCGCCGCCGGCTTTGTCCTGGTCCGCCTGGGGCGGGTGAAGGACGCTGAAAGACGCTACCGCCGTGCTCTTGTTCTGCGCCCCGACTTTGCCGCCGCCTGGATGAACCTGGGCAGCCTGCTGCGCGAGCAGGGACGCGAAACCTACGCGGAAGCCGCTCTGCTGCGCGCCGTCGAGTTAAGGCCCGACATCATTGCCGGATGGATCGACCTGGCCCTGCTGGAGCGGGAACGCCGCCGGCCAGAAGCGGCTGAGGCGTATCTGCGCAAGGCGCTGGCGGTGAATCCCGAGCAGGTGGAAACGCTGGTGGCGTGGTGCCAGTTCCGCGCGGCAGAGAAGGATCTGGCCGGAGCCTGGGGATGGCTTCGCTGGGCCCTGGCACGCGACCCCGCACACGCTGAAGCCGTAAACATGCACGGCATCCTGCTGCATGGCGAAGGTCGATTCTTAGAGGCAGTTGATGCGTTCGATCGCGCCGAGTCGCTGGGCAGTCGCGCCGCGGTCTCGAACCGCGGAAACGCGCTGCTCGATCTGGGCCACATGGACCAGGCGTTGCGGGCGCACGAGCTCGCGGTCGAGCGCGATCCATCGCACCCCGGCGCCATGTACAACCTTTCGCTGACTCAACTGCGTCTGGGCGATTGGGAGCGCGGCTGGCCGGCGTACGAGGCGCGCTGGCGGTTTCGCGAGGTGCATCAAAGACCGCGCTCATTCGCCCAACCAAGATGGTTCGGCGAGCCACTTGACGGACGAAGAGTGCTGCTTCACGCCGAGCAGGGGCTGGGCGACACCATCCAATTTTGCCGTTATGCAACGCTTGCGGTAGCGCGCGGCGGGGTGGCGATCCTGCAGGTGCAAGCGCCGGTCGAGAGGCTGATGGAATCGCTGCCCGCAGTGCGAGCAGGACAGGTGGAGATTGCACTCCTCGGCGCCAGGCCGCCGGTATTCGATCTCGAATGCCCGCTGCTGAGCTTGCCGGCTGTCTTCGGCACAACCATTGAGACCGTTCCCTGGCCGGGCGCATACCTTGGCGCCGACAGGAAGCGTGCGTATGAGAGGCAGCTACAAACTCCGTCCGTTCGGACGATTGACCAGCCCGGAATCCGTCCTCTGCGGGTCGGATTAGCGTGGGCAGGCAATCCACGGTACAAGGCAGATCGTCAGCGGTCGATTAAGCTCGATACGCTGCTCCCTCTGTTGCGCACCCCAGGCATTAACTGGATATCCCTGCAAAAGGGCCCGGGCGCAGACCAGCTTTCTGCCCTAGCCGGACGAGTTTTTGTCTGGGATGGGGCTAGTCGCGATGTGGATCTTGCCGAAACGGCAGCGCTGCTGGCGACTCTCGATCTGGTCATCACCACCGACACCTGCATCGCTCACCTCGCCGGCGCCATGGCAAAGCCTGTCTGGATTCTGCTGCCTTATCTTGCCGACTGGCGCTGGATGCAGAATATTGAAACCACCCCCTGGTATCCATCCGCGCGGCTCTTCCGCCAAACCTCGCCGGGCGATTGGGCAGGGCTCGTGAAACGCGTGGTCCACGCACTCAGCGACTTTACGAGGTCGCAATCGAGGCCCGCGAGAGGGCCGGACCGGCGCGAGCTCCAGGCTCCTTATCGAA
Source organism: uncultured Acidobacteriaceae bacterium (assembly GCA_963757965.1). Lineage (GTDB taxonomy): Bacteria > Acidobacteriota > Terriglobia > Terriglobales > Acidobacteriaceae > Telmatobacter. The sequence continues at coordinate 87,316 of CAVWTV010000021.1, read as the reverse complement.
TCCCAGCGTAATTCTCAGCCACCTCAAAGAAGGCGAAAACAGCTCTTGACATTCCATACTCTATAGAATAGAGTACTCCTTATTGAGGACTTCTCTAAGAAATCAGAACCTCTCGATTCGCAGCTTCATAGAAGATTCCAAATCGGACAGGAGCACTCAAAATGGCAACGACCCCTACTTCCCTCGTCTCTCCACCCTTCGGCCCCGCCTGGTTGAAAGGCCGCATCATAGGCGCTCTCATCTGCGCCGGCTTCGGCGCCGTATGGATGTTCGAAGCCTTGTTTTTTGGAGCCATCGCCACGCCTCTCTCGCTCACCGCGATCGGGATGCTCACGGTTGCGCTCGTTGCGTGGCCCTTGATCCGGCTTCGTTCGCTGCCTGCCTTTGTCTATTCAGCCGCGGACCGAGAGCGCTGGGCGGCTATCTCGGTGCCTTACTGGACAAACGCTGCCATCGAATGGCTGCTATGTTTTGGTGCGGCGGGATGGTTGGCGCACATTCATCAATACATGCTGATCCCCCAGTGCCTTGGCGCGATTATTGGATTGCACTTCCTGCCCCTCGCCAAAATGTTCAAGTCGCCTGTTTATTACCTGACTGGAGCCGTAATGGTGCTGGGGGTTTTTGCTTCGCTGGCAATTCCCGCGGGGAACATTCGCACGATTGTGGCTTGCAGCGTCGACGGTCTGTCCTTATGGGCGACCGCGGCGATGATTCTGTGCCAGGATTGGCTCTCGTCGAGAGAAGAGGAGCCCGGAAAGGTGATCGTATGAGCGCCAGTTCGACGCCCGCCGTTCTAACCACAACCCCGCTCATCGTGGACTCACTGGTCAAGCGTTATGGCCAGACGGTCGCCGTCGATGGAATATCGCTTTCGCTCTCCGCCGGCGAATGCCTGGGCCTGCTCGGCCCCAATGGCGCGGGCAAGAGCACGCTCATCCGCGCCATCGCCGGCCGCGTCATTCCCGATGCCGGCCGCATCGAAGTCTTTGGCTCGGCAGCCGGTTCGCCTGCGGCGCGAACAGCCTTGGGCTGGGTTCCGCAGGAGCTGGCCATTTATCCGCGCCTCAGTTCCAGGGAAAATCTGCGCGCGTTCGGCCGCTACTACGGCCTCACCGGCAAGAAGCTCAATGAGGCTGTCAGTTGGTGCCTGCAGTGGGCGGCGCTTGAAGACCGTGCCGGCGACCTTGTGCGGACCCTCTCCGGCGGCATGAAGCGCCGGCTCAATATGGCCGCGGGCCTCATCCACCAGCCGCGCCTGGTGCTGATGGACGAACCCACCGTCGGCGTCGATCCACAGTCGCGCAATCGCATCTTCGAAATGATTGAAGCTCTTCGCGCGCAAGGCATGACCATCATTTACACCACCCACTACATGGAAGAAGCGGAGCGGTTGTGCGACCGCATCGCCATCGTCGACCACGGCCGCATCATCGCTCTCGACACCAAGGAAGCGCTGGTGACAAGCGCCTTCGCCTCGCGCAACCAGGTGCTGGCCCGCGTAGACGGTTCGCCCGTTGCCGTCGAAGCCTGGGTTGCGGCGCGCGCCGGCCGCCTGGTCGATGGAACGGCGCAATTTACCGTCGAGCATCCCGCTGAGATTGCCGCCCTGCTCGACAGCGCAGAAGCGGCCGGCCTTGCGCTGGTTGACCTGTCTCTGCACCGCCCCAACCTTGAGTCCGTGTTCCTGCACCTTACCGGAAGGGAGTTACGAGATTGATTCTGCCTATCGTACGTACCGCGATCATTGCCTTGCGCCGCGATCGAGTTTCGCTGGTGTTGAGCTTCGTCGTCCCCATCGCATTCTTCTCCATCTTCGCCATCATTTTTGGCGGGCAGCATGACACCGTGCCGAGGGTCAAAGTCATCGTGGTCGACCAAGACCAGAGCCGTGTCTCGCAGCAGCTCGTCAAGAGCCTTCAGAGCGACGGCTCCATGATCGTCAGTACCAAACCTGCGCCCACAAAAAATCAACCCGCGCCTCCCGACTACACGGCAGCCACTGCCGAGGCCGCGGTCAAAGCGGGTGACGTTTCGGTGGCGCTCATCGTTCCACGCGGCTTCGGTGAAAATCCCGTCTCCTTCGGACCCAACTCCGACCCCGCCAAAGCCGCCCCGGCCATCCAGCTCCTCAACGACGCCAGCGACGCAATTGCGCCGCAGATGGTGGCGGGATTGCTGCAGAAAGCCGCAATGACCGCCATGCCCGAAGTCATGGCAGAGCAGGGAATGAAGTACACCGACAAATACATCGGCGGCTTCACCCCGCAACAGCGCAAGTCGATGGATGACTCCCTCGCCCATATGCGCCAACTTGAGAACGCCCAGGCCGCTGACGGAAACTCCGCCGCTCACAACGGGTCCGGTAACGGTGGATTCATCTCCGTTCATGCCCGCTCTGTGGTCGGCGAGAACAAGAACAATCCCATGATCTCTTTTTATGCCGCGGCCATTGGCGTCATGTTTCTGCTTTTCACGGCCAGCGGCTCGGCGGGCGCGCTGCTCGACGAAGCTGAGTCCGGCACTCTCGACCGCGTGCTCAGTTCGCGCATCAACATGACCGGCCTGCTCGCGGGTAAGCTGGTCTTCAACATCCTGCTCGCCTTCACGCAACTGACGGTGATGTTCCTCTGGGCCTGGGCTGTTTTCAAGCTCGATTTCTTCAGTCATCTCCCCGGCTTTGCCATCATGGGCCTGAGCACCGCATTTGCCGTCGCCGCCTTCGGCATGTTGCTGGCCAGCCTGTGCCGCACCCGAGCGCAATTGGGCGCGCTTTCCACGCTGTTCATCCTCATCATGTCCGCCATTGGCGGCAGCATGTTTCCCCGCTTTCTGATGCCTGCGGCCATGCAGAAAGCCGGCCTGTGGACCATCAACGCCTGGGCCATCGACGGCTTCACAAAAGTCTTCTGGCGCGACTTGCCCGTTACTGCGCTCTGGCCGCAGGTTTGCGTCCTCCTCGCCATCGGCATCGTGCTCTTCGCAATCGCCCGCAAGATTGCCAGCCGCTGGGAGTACGCGTAGGACATTCAATAGACACATGAGCGTGTTTCAAAAACATGCTTTGTGTCAGGGCATGACTTCAGTCGTGCCGCAATTGCGACAAAAGAACGCGGGCTTTAGCCCCTGAAGGAATGAACACGCACCAAGGAGAACCCCCATGACTGAAGAATCCGAAGAGTTGGAGTTGAAGCAAAGGCTCAGCCTCATTGAATCCATGATCGCCGAAGGCCGCCGCACCACCGAAAGCTGGGGCTGGACCTTTGTTCTTTGGGGCGTGGCCTACCTCATCGCGATTGCCTGGTCGGCCCTTGGCCGCAGCTCCGTGGCCTGGCCGGTGACCATGATTGCCAGTTGTGTGCTCATGGCGATTCTCATCTCGCGCAAAAAGCGCAATCGCCCCGCAACCACGATCGGCCGCGCCATGAGCGCCATCTGGGCCTCCTTGGGCATCTCGATGTTTACCCTGCTCATGTGTCTGGGCATCAGCGGCCGATACGAACTTCATAGCTTCATCGCCATCATCGCGGCCATGCTGGGCATGGCCAACGCCACATCCAGCATCATCCTGAAATGGAAGATGCAATTCGCTTGCGCGGTGGTGTGGTGGACCGCGGCTGCGGTCTCCTGCTTTGGTTCCGAGACTCAAACGTCGATCGCCTTTCTGGTTGCGATCTTCTTCTGCCAGATCGCCTTCGGCATCTACGGCATGATCCGCGAAGCCCAGGGCCATCGGCGTGGAGACTACCATGCCTGAGCTGCCGGAGCTTAATCCTGTGATTCACGGGAAGCTGCGTCTGGCCCTGCTGTCGCTGCTCTCCAGCGTCGAAGAGGCGGAGTTCACCTGGCTTCGCGCCAAGACCGGTTCCACCGACGGCAACCTCGGCGCGCAGCTAATGAAGCTGGAAGAAGCCGGCTACGTTGCCGTCGAAAAGAAGTTTGTCCAGCGCAAGCCACAGACCCTCTACCGCATGACAGAGCCCGGCCGCCGCGCGCTGACTCAGTATGTATCGGCGCTCAGGGAGCTGCTGGGTTCGGCAATCTGAGGGGCAGGATTCGGCCGAGGAGCCGGAGGATGAAATGAGCAAGGCAGGCGGAGTTCTGGGTCCCGGCGGACCGGATTTGCTGGTTCGAATGCGAGGCAGAGCGGTTGGCGCCATCGTATGTGCCGGGTTCGGCGCCTATGCGCTGTATTGGTGGACCCAGGCTGCGATCCCTGGCGGACAAAGACCTTGGTTCGGCGCAATCGCGGCGGCCACGGCAATCCTTGTGGTTTGGGCGATTGCGAACCTAGCCGCTCTGCGTCACGCGCCGAGAGTTGCTTTGGATAAGCGGCTCGTGAGGTTTTACAGAATTGGATATGTGCTAATCGTCGCGATAGAAGGCGCTGCGATATCTGTTGGAGGGCCGATCCTGGGTCACTTCCATCGGCCAGAACTATACGGGCAATGGGTCGGCGCGGTCGTAGGGCTCCACTTTCTCCCTCTTGGCAAACTATTCAAAATGCCTCTTTACTATGGGACGGGCGCGGCCATTTCATTGGCTGCGTTTGGAGCGCTCTTGATTTCTCCCGGCCCTCTCCGCTCCGTCATAACCGCAGGAGGAACGGGCCTAGCCCTATGGATTACCGCGGTAATGATCCTTAGCGAGAATCTGGATAAGATACCTGGGAAGGCCTCTTCTGACCCGTGCGCAGAGACTCCATCAAAGCGAGCCTTGTAAGATGCAGGCTTTGTAACAGGGCATGACTTCAGAGGTTGCGGAAAAACTCCATTTGGGGGCGGTTCTGTAACAGGGCATGACTTTAGTCGTGCCGCAAAAAGCCCACAAAAACAAACCGGGCTTTAGCCCCTGCCACCTTCCGCTAACTCGCTAACTCCGTGTCGAGACTCTTCCGCACCCGTTCCATGATCCCTAAGTAATACGCCAGGTTATGAATCGTGTTCAGCGTTCCCGATAGCGCCTCGCCGGCCTGCATCAGGTGGCGCAGATAAGCGCGCGAGTAGCGCCGGCAGACCATGCACTCGCAGGCGGGGTCGGGCGGGCCCTGGTCTTCTGCATATTTCTTGCCCTTGATGTTCAGCCGTCCCTCGCTGGTAAAGAGCAGCCCGTGGCGCGCGGCGCGGGTCGGCAGCACGCAGTCCATCATGTCCACGCCCATGCGCGCATACTGCTCGATCTCGTCCGGATAGCCCACGCCCATCACGTAGCGCGGCTTGTCCGCGGGCAGCAGCGGCAGCACTTCGGCGATCATCTCCAGCGTCAGCTCGCGCGGCTCGCCCACGCTCAGTCCGCCGATGGCGTAGCCGTCAAAGTCCATCTCGACCAGCCGCTCCGCGCTTTCCTTGCGCAGGTCCTTGTACATGCCGCCCTGCACAATGCCGAACAGACTCTGCGTTTGCCCGCCGAGCTCATCGTGCCACACCACTTCATCGCGGTGCGCGCGGAAGTGATCGAGCGACCGCCGCGCCCAGGCCATGGTCAGCCGCAGGCTCTCCTCGCGCCCTCGACCTGTCCGCCGGGTATTCCGTGCACTCGTCGAACGCCATGGCGATGTCCGCGCCCAGCGCGATCTGCACGTCCATGGAGTGCTCGGGCGAAAAGAAATGGCTGCTCCCATCCAGATGCGACCGGAAGCGCACGCCGTCGTCCGTCACCTTGCGCAGCGCGCTCAGGCTGAACACCTGGAAGCCGCCCGAGTCGGTGAGCATTGCGCGCGGCCAGCTGATGAACTTGTGCAGCCCGCCCATCCGGCGAATGGCCTCGTGGCCTGGCCGCAGATAGAGATGATAGGTGTTGCCGAGAATGATCTCCGCGCCCAGCGCTTCGAGCACGTCCTGCGGAACGGCCTTGACCGTCCCCGCGGTCCCCACCGGCATGAAGACCGGCGTCTCGACAGTCCGGTGAGGCAGGCCGATCTGCCCGCGCCGTCCGCCTGCCTCGTTCTCCGCGATGATTTTGAAGCCTGAACTCACCCTGTGATTCTAACGGCCACGCTTGCAGAATTTATGGTTCACCCGGCGCACAATGGTCTACGGGGGCCAAACAGACATGCCGCACAATTCCCGATCCATGAAATCCGCGAGCGATGTGCCCAGTCCGCTACATAGCCCCCCCTCCCCCCCTACCTGGTGGTATTAGGGCCACACTGTACTTTAGTACCGTAAAATCGGCCGCTTTCGACTTGTCCGCCCCTGACACCACATCTGCGGATCGAAAATTCCGGAGGGAGCAGGGAGTTTCACAGGCTGCGGAAAAACTCCTTGCTTTGAAAGGGCACGACTTGAGTCGTGCCGCAAATGCAACAAAGTAAACGTCGGGCTTTAGCCCCCGAGGGAAGCTTCTTCCAAACCGACCCGCTACCCTAATGTCTCTCCCGGCCCAAGCGAATCAGAATCCCCGCACGTTCAACCCTGGGCGTCGCCAGCGTAGTCGTGGGTGTCTTGGCCACTTCGATTTCGCGATTAAGCAGGTTTTCCCCGGCTGCGAATAATTCGAATCGCTTGCCGAATTCGTGCGAGCCGTAGACGTCGAGCCGGAGGTAGCTGTGCAGGAGGTAAGCATTGGCGTCGTCGTCGAACTGCCGTCCACTCAACCGTCCTTGCAGGCTCAGAGTGCCCAGTGCAGGCCGCAATGCGCGCAAGTTCATCGTCGCCATGTTGCGCGCCACTTCGGGAATCCAGTTGCCCAAATCTTGACTGCCCAGGCTGCCTCGGGTCACCGTGGCGCGTGCAAACTGATAGCCGCCATCCAAGCCCAGCCAGCGCCGCGGCGCAAGCTCATAGTCCACGGAAACCCCGCGACTCTCAATCTGGCCAAGGTTCTCCCTCATCAGCAGAATGGGCGAGGAGTTCGCATTGATCGTAACCGCCGTGATGGGGCGATTGACCTGCGTGAGATAGTAGCTGGTGCGCACGCTACCCCACCGATACTCGGTCGCCAACCCTATCTCCCAGCCCGTTGCGCGCTCGCTGAGCAGGCTGCTGTTGGGTTTGGTGAGCTGGTTTCCCACTTGCGTTGAGCGGTAGAGTTCATTGGGCGTCGGCTCGCGGAAGGCGCGAAAAACCGACGCGGAGACAGCCCAATGATCGAAGAGCTTGCGCGAAAGGCCCAGGCGCGGGTCAAGAAAATGTTGATTGAACTGCGTGGGTTGGGTTGGGTTGGCGCCCCAGCTTGTCCCGTTCCAAAGCAGTTCGTGCCCATCGAAGTTCTCGAACCAGTCCATGCGGACGGAGCCGGTCGCGGTCCATCCCTTGCGCACCCACATGGCCTCCGCATAGCCGGCGGAGTCCCGCTGATGATCGTGCAAGTTGGTCAGCGCCGCCGATGACCCATAGCTCTGCTCCCGGTCCCACACGCGGGTGTCGTGCGTATCCGCGCCGGCCACAAGCAGAAGTCCCGCCGTGAGCGGCTGGTTCCAATGCGCAACCGCTCCGATTTCGTTGTTGGGCGTCAGCGAGAACTTGCTGGGAATCTCGCCGCAGCGATAGGAACAGGTTGGATTCCCAAAAATCGGCACGTTCGAGATGCTCGAAAATGTCTGCCGAAAGTGATCGGTCGAGCCGTAAATCCGTGCGACGAGCGTTCCCTGCCGCGGGCCTCGCCAGTCCGCGCCGGTCGAGTAACGCCAAAGACGCGTTCCATTGGTTTGGAAAGGAGTTCCGTTGTTGCGCGCTTCGTTGAAGCCGTTGCCGCGCGCGAAAAATCTCAGCGCGCCAAGGTCGTGTTCGGCCAGCAGCACGCCATTCTGACTGTGAACGTTGCTGGCAACATCCACCGGCCCGCGCTGCGGCGGAGACTCCTGGATGAACCCGTCCGTTCCCACAACGCCGCCGCTCGTCAGCAACCCCCACGGGCCGTGCTTGGCCTGGAGCATCAAGCTGTCGCCGTAGGTGCCTTCCACGCCGTAGCTGCTTCTTAGCTCCATCCGGTCCGACCCCGGCCGTACCGGAACCACGTTGACGACGCCGCCGATGGCGCTCGATCCGTAGAGGTCGCTCGCGCCGCCGCGCACCAGTTCGATTCGTTGAATCGCCAGCTCCTGCTGTTCGAGCCAGTGAATCGTTCCGGCGAATGCGTCGTTCAGGGGGACATCGTCTTCGGTGAGCAACGTGCGGCTGGCCGAAGTTGAACCGAGACCGCGCAGACTGATGCCTTGTGAAGATGGGTTGGCCACCAACGAACTTGACCGGCGAAAAAGCTCGACGCCGGGAAGCCGTCGCATTTCTCCGTCGAGAGTGACTGAGGCCGTAGCATCGAGGTCGGTCTGTGTCAGCAGCCGAGTGGTCACCGGGCTCTCCAGCGAGCCAAGTGGAGTTCGATACGCAGTCACAGTGACCTGTTCAATATCAGCGGCTGGGTCGAGCCGGATGGTTGTTGAGCCGTTGAGTTGCACGATTTTTTCCGAGAACCCGTCAGCACTTACTCGCACGCCGCACGAAGCAACGCAGGCAATCGTCAGCTTGCCGTTCGCGTCGGTGTACCCGAACAGCTTTCCTGCGGAATCTTCGACAGTCGCTCCGCCGACTGCCGCGCCTCGGCTGTCCGTGACTGTGATCGCGACCGGATTCGTTAACGGGGATTGGCCGCTAATCGAGGCTGGAGCCAGCATGGCCACAACAAGCGCGCCAACCATCGCCTTGAATTCTAAGCACCGCATCGCTGTCGCCTTCGGAGTTGGGGAAACGGTCGTGGAGTAATTGTGTCACGGTTCTTCCGGTGCTGGGATCAAGAACCTGCGGGGCAATCTCGCACAGTGGGATGAGGACGAAGGCGCGTTGGCCGAGTCGCGGATGCGGAATTTCAATGCCTGCCTCGTTGATCCGCGCATCGTCGAAGAGAAGAATGTCCAGGTCCAGCGTCCTTGGTCCGTTCGCAATCTCTGCTGCCCGATCTCGCCCATACTCCAACTCGATCGCCAGCAGCTCATTGAGCATCTGCCGCGGCTCCAACCTTGTCTCGATGGCGATGACAGCATTCACAAATCGCGGCTGCTCCGCAATTCCAACCGGCTCGGTCGAGTAGAGCGAAGAGCGGCAAACCACGCGGCCAATGGATTCAAGCCGAAGGACGGCAGCGGCCAGAGTAGCCTCCGGCGGCCCGGCCCAACTGGCTACGTTGCCGCCCATGCCGATGTACGCCGTATGCATGTGTTCAAGACTACAGCGACCGGTCAATCGTCTCGGAGAAGGATACGATGCAACGTGAGAAGCAAACCATCAATCTGCTAGCATCTTCCTTGGAGATCATTCCGAATGGACGCTCTATCCAGCGCGGGCCTCGGCGCCCGGCGCAATGAAGACATCGCTCTCGACCTGCTCAAGTTTGTAGCCGCCACGGCAGGCGTGGGACGTACCGCCGTGCCCTCCACCGGGTTCAGCGGCGCTTCCGCTCCCAAGACAGAGGAGCAAGTGGACCAACTGCTCGCGCTCTACACCCGTTGCCTGAAAGCCGTTCAAGGCAAAGCGCCGGAAAGCGGGGCTGCGCAATAACCGGCCAATCCATCGTGCGCGTCGCTGTTGCCGGAGCCGGCGCCTTTGGACGCAACCATCTCCGCGTTTATCGCGAGCTGGAAACAGCAGGGCAAGGCGTTGCTCTGGTAGCAGCGGTCGAGCCGGACGCGACCCGCGCGGCCGATGCCGCGGCAAAATATGAAATCCCTGTCTACTCCTCAGTCGAGGAGTTGCTGGCCGCAAGGCGCAATTCAGATCTCACAGTGGACGCGGCCTCCGTTGCCGTGCCCACTGTGCATCATCACGCAGTTGCTTCTGCCCTGCTCGATGCGGGACTCGACCTGCTGGTTGAAAAGCCGCTGGCGGCGAGCCTCGCACAGGCCGACGAACTGATTGACCTTGCGGAAAAGGGCAAGCGCATTCTGCAGCCGGGCCACCTGGAGCGATTCAACCCCGCGGTTCTCACGGTGCAACCGCAATTGCGACGGCCCATGTTCTTTGAGGCCCACCGGCTCTCCATCTTCACGCCCAGAGCGCTTGACGTCGACGTAGTGCTCGATCTGATGATCCACGACCTGGACATCGTTCTCACCTTCGCCGACTCGCCGGTGCGCGAGGTGCGCGCTGTAGGGTTGCCCATTCTGTCGCCCAAGGTGGACATTGCCAATGTCCGCGTCGAATTTGAATCGGGCTGCGTGGCCAACTTCACAGCTTCGCGCGTTTCCACGGAGCGTGTCCGCAAGCTGCGTTTCTTCGAGCCGCGCCAGTACGTCTCGATCGACTATGCGCGGCAGGACCTGCTGGTGATTCGGCTCGATTCCGGGAGCCCGGAGGGATCTGCTCCGAATCTGCTTGCCACTCTCCCGCCTCATATCGCCGCGATGATCCCGCCACCGTTGGCTTCAGCTCTGGCGGCCGGGAAGGTCGACCCCGCCATGGTTGCGCAATTCGCGGCGGAGGCCAGGATCGATCCGGCAGTCGTTGCTGCGTTCGTTGCCCAGGCGGGTCCGGCGCCGGGGCTCTCGTTCGTAAAGCCGGAGGTCACACCCGGTGAGCCGCTGCGGCTGGAGATCGAGTCGTTTCTCAATTCAGTGCGCAGCCGTGTTGAGCCGCGCGTTACAGCCCGTCAGGGCCGCAACGCGCTGGCCCTGGCGCTCGAGATTCAGACGTCAATGGTTGCTCATGCCCATCGCGCCGGCCTCGATGACTTCTTCGAACCCGGTGCCTAGAACGGAGCGAGTCTCCAGCATCACGCAATTCCCAGCACTCTGTTGATAAAGCCCACGACGTACTTCCAGACCAGGTAGTAACCAATCAAAGCGGCCACAAAGCAAGGTGCTATGAGCGTGTAAGGCACTTCGCACGCCTGGAACCACGTCACCCCATGGGAGCCGAGCACAAGCACTCCGAGGCAACTGCCGACCCATGCTCCAACCGGCATCATGAGCATGGGCAATATTGCCCCATGCAGTCCGATGGGCAAGTGCGTCTGTGCGTGCGAGCCCAAATAGAGCATGTTCCACAGCCCAAAGAGCGAAGGCACCACGGCCATGGGAAAGATCATGGCCTGTTCGATCGGAACCGGCACTTTAAGCACGATGCGCGCAACGATAAACACGGTGAGAAGCAGCGGCAGCACCAGCGTTGGAATAAATACTCCCGCCAGGTAAGCGCGAAGATACGGATGGGTGTTCATTGGAATCTCGCTTTCTGCGGGCAATTAAGTCCGCGGGTTCACAAGTAATAAAGAAGCACTGGAATCGACGCCGGAAACACAGCAGCGAGGCCCACGAGCCCGGCAAGCAGCGCCCAATCGAACCACGGTACGAGAAGCAGGGTTGGAGCGGCAGGCTTCGCATCGAGCCGCAGCAGCATTGCCGGCCACAGGTCGCGTTCGGGTTCCGCTTCGCCCCCGACCTCGTTTTTGATCGGCGGCAGAGCCTGTTTCAAGAGTTGCTTGGTGCGGTCCTCATCGTGTGCGTTCATGGTGTGATCCCCTGTTGTTGAAGGTCCTTTCGCAGTAATCGCAGCGCGCGAAATACGCGCAGTTTTACGGCGGCAACCGAAATGCCCAGCGCCTCGGCCACATCCTTGCCCGGCTGCTCCTCGACTACCGAAAGAATCGCGGCAATGCGCAATTTGGGCGGCAGCCGCTGAAAGGCCTGTGCGGTCTTGAATCGAATCTCCGCGCCGATGGCCGGATCGGCGCTGGGCGGCGCTGCAATGTCCGCGGGCAACTCCGCCTCAGGACGCCTGGTTCGCAGGTAGTCAAGCGCTGCATGAGTGGCGATACGGCGTGACCAGCCCTCGAAGCCAAGCGAGGTTTGAAAACGCGCATGCGCCCGGTGGATGCGCCAAAAAGTCTCGATGGTCAGGTCTTCGGCCGTTGCCGGGTTGCGAACGATGCGTAGAATCCAGCCATAGACTGCGCGCCGATGCATGTGAAAGAGCGTTTCGAAGGCGTTCAAGTCGCCTTGCCGAAACTCGTTCAGGACGCTGCTCGTTTCATTCTGCATCCGCCCTTCCCCTTCTATCTATGCTTACGAGACCTGAACATGAAAGGTTACATCCAGTCAGCCAACCGCGCACCGTCTCAGCTGCAGCCTTGCCTTGGCGCCCTTCTCCGGCAGCTTGCCGCTTCGTGTTTTTTCCTGATCAACTAAAGCGATTTTCTATTGAAAAGGAATCGTATTCCAAGCCCGCTTGACAGGCACTTCCTGGGAGCATTAGGGTTAGCTGCCGGAGCGTGGAACCAGGACTCGCGGCAGCGAACAGCGCGAGAGGGGCCAGCCCGTTGGTGAGGACTGTGATGAAGAAGCTTGGATTCTGGATCTTAGTGGCAGGATTGACCTGTTGCGGCACGAATTTGACGGCAGGGGCGCAAGACGCCCAGAAGCCCGCGGACGCGAAGCCCCCGTATTTGGATCCCAGCCTGCCCGCGGAGCAGCGTGCGGCGGATCTGGTAAAACGGATGACGCTTGAAGAGAAGGCCACGCAACTGGTGAATCAGGCTCGGGCAATTCAGCGGCTGAACGTGCCCGCTTACGACTGGTGGAGCGAGTCGTTGCATGGCGTGCTGCAAAATGGAACCACGGAGTTTCCCGAGCCCATCGGCCTCGCAGCCACGTTCGATGCGCCGGCAATTCATGAAATGGCCGTGGTAATCGGCACCGAGGGCCGCATCAAGCATGTGAAGGCGGTGCGCGATGGGCGCGGCACGTTCTTCACGGGTCTGGATTTCTGGGCGCCGAATATCAACATCTTCCGCGATCCGCGCTGGGGACGCGGACAGGAAACCTACGGCGAAGATCCATTCCTCACCTCGCGGATGGGCGTGGCGTTCGTGACCGGCATGCAGGGCGACGATCCGCACTATTACCGCGTGATCTCGACGCCCAAGCACTTCGCCGTGCACAGCGGACCGGAGCCCACGCGCCACACCGCCGACGTAACGGTGAGCAAGCACGATGAGCTTGATACTTATCTGGCCGCGTTCCGCGCCACAGTGACCGAGGCCAAGGCCGGGTCAGTGATGTGTGCGTACAACAGCATCAACGGTGAGCCCGGATGCGCCAATGAATTCTTGCTGCAAGACCAGTTGCGCGGCAAGTGGGCATTCAAGGGTTACGTGGTCTCGGATTGTGGCGCGGTTCGAGACATCTTCAGCGGACACCACTACAAGCCGACGCAGCCCGAGGCATCGGCCATCAGCCTGCAACGCGGCATGGACAATGAGTGTGTCGATGGCGGAATGAAAGTGACCGACGACCACGACTACAAGCCCTATCTCGACGCGGTCAAGCAGGGCTTTCTGAAAGAGAGCGACATCGACGTTGCGCTCACGCGGCTCTTTACCGCGCGCATGAAACTGGGCATGTTCGATCCGCCGGAGATGGTGCCGTATTCAAAGATCGACGAGAGCCTTCTTGACAGCGCTGAGCACCGCGAAATGGCCAGAAAGATTGCCAACGAATCCATGGTGCTGCTCAAGAACGATGGCGTTTTGCCGCTGAAGACATCCGGCATCAAGATCGCCGTTGTCGGTCCTCTCGCCGATCAGACCAGGGTGCTGCTGGGCAACTACAACGGGATTCCCTCGCACACAGTTTCCATTCTGGAGGGCCTGCGCAACGAGTTCACCGACGCCACCATCCAGTACGTCCCGGGCACGCAGTTTCTGAACCACGACGCGTCGCCTGTTCCCGCGGGGATACTCACGACTGACGGCAAGCCGGGCGTGAAAGCCAGCTACGCCAGGCTCGACATGTCCAACATGAACCGGCCCGCCATGTCCGCGCCCCTGGCCACACGCATCGAGCCCGCGATAGACGCCGCTGCCAATCCGCTGCCCATCGAAGTTGCCGGCGTCAAGCCGCTGGCCATTCACTGGGAGGCAACTCTGACCGCGCCGGAGTCCGGCGATTACAACCTCGGCCTCAAAGCCGACGGCTCCTTCCGCATTCATCTCGACGGCAAGGACGTAACCTCCGGCTGGGATTCAAACAGCGCCGAAGCCAAAGTCGGACACGTGCATCTCGAGGCCGGAAAACCAGCTCAGTTGCAGGTCGAATACTCACCCGGTGAAATTACCTCTGCCGCGGCCCAACTGGTGTGGTCGAAGGTTGACCTGAAGCCCAGCCCTGAAGCCATTGCCGCGGCGCGGAACGCCGATGTTGTAGTGGCCGTCGTGGGCATCACCAGCGAGCTTGAGGGCGAGGAGATGCAGGTTACCGAAGAGGGCTTCAAGGGCGGCGATCGCACCAGCATCGACCTGCCCAAACCCGAACAGGAGCTGCTCCAAGCGGTTGCCGCCGCCGGCAAGCCGCTGGTTGTGGTGCTGACCAATGGCAGCGCCCTGGGCGTCAACTGGGCCAAGGAACACGCCAACGCCATTCTCGAAGCGTGGTACCCCGGCGAGGAAGGCGGCGCGGCCGTGGCGCAGACACTCTCCGGCCGCAACAATCCCGCGGGCCGGCTGCCGGTAACTTTCTACAAGGATGTTAGCCAGTTGCCGCCTTTTGAGGATTACTCGATGAAAGGCCGCACTTATCGCTACTTCGAGGGGATTCCACTTTATCCCTTCGGGTACGGCCTGAGTTACACCACCTTCTCCTACGGCGGACTTACCGGTCCTAACAATGCGGTGCCGGCAGGCACGCCTGTCCCCGTTGAAGTTACAGTGACCAACACCGGCATGAGACCTGGCGACGAAGTGGCCCAGCTTTATCTCGAATTTCCCGACGTTCCCGGCGCGCCACTGCGGGCGTTGCGGGCCTTCCAGAGGGTCCATTTGGAAGCCGGAGCCTCTCAAAACGTGCACTTTGAGCTAAGCCCGCGCGATATGAGCATGGTGAGTGAAGCTGGAGAGCCGATCGTCCCCGATGGCGAGTACACAATCTCGGTGGGCGGCGGACAGCCGCATAGCGGCGTAAAGATCGTAAGTCGCACCTTCAAGGTGAAGGGTAAGTTGACACTGCCGGAATAGCATCGACGAAGCAATCGCCGGATGGGGCGTCCGCCGTGGCTGACGCCCCATCTTTTTGCCCGAAGACCAACGCAGATCTTGTTCGAATGCGACGCTTGAATTGCGCCGTGAAGAATTCGGGAACACTTTTTTCATGCGCGGTGTCTACACAAGCACAGTGGTTCCGATAGGGATGAACGGATGGCGGTTGGCCTTGAGTTCCCTTCCCCGCGCCTGATTGGTGCGGAGAGCGGGCCGGCTCTCTGCGCCTCACCAAGGCCTCTTGACTCCCAACGGAGCGGCTGAATCGCTTTGACAGGGAGGCAGGCCATGTTTGAAGACTCCACCTTCGAATCGAACGGCAGAATCCGCACCCGCAGCCGCTTCTGGATGATTGCAACCCTCACCCTCAATGGCTCGATCCTGTTGGCGTTGATCCTGATTCCGCTCATCTACCCCGAAGCTCTTCCGCGCCAGGTGATGGCCTTTCTGATGGCCGCGCCGCCAACACCAACTCAGCCACAACCCGTCACGCAGCAGGCCGTGCGCCCAGTTACTCGGCCAGCGTCGGAGATATCCGGCATCGACCTCTTGATACCGCGGAAGATTCCGAAGGGTATCTTCATACCGAATGACAAGGAACCGGCGCAGATTGAGAATGTGGCGAGCTGGGACCCGGCTGGCGCTGCCAACGACACGAGCAAGATATTTCAAGGCCACGGTGGCGCGCCTGTTGTGCGCGCCGAGGTCAAAGGCCCGTTGCCCGTCTCGTCGGGCGTCGTTGCGGCAATGCTGTTGCGAAAGACTGTTCCGATTTATCCAGCCATTGCCAGGGCTGCGGGAATTCAAGGCACCGTGCCCCTGCAAGCCACGATCTCAAAGGTAGGGACCATCGAGAACTTGCGCGTGATCGGCGGGCCGCCCATGCTGCAACAGGCGGCGCTCGACGCCGTCAAGATCTGGGTCTATCGGCCCTATCTGCTCGACGGCCAGCCCGTGGAGGTGGAGACCACCGTCAATGTGATTTTCAGCCTGGGGCGGTGAGGCGGAGCGCTTCCGTCCCGCCCTGGCGGCTGACAAAGCCGATGAAACCAGACAAACTGCTCCCTCGACTGCACTCGGGTTCCAGTTTAGAGGACTGAGCAGTTGGTCCGTCGGCTGTCCGTAATCGGCGATTGGAACAAATTGGAAGGGCTGCGCATATTCTTCATGAGCAGGCACCGGCACCAAACGGCTTCACGTGAAGTTCATGGCCAACCCGCGCTTTCTCGCGATCTATTCAGGTGTTTTGACGGCGGTATTCGCTGTCACGATTCTGGGGGGCTTTGCCGGCCCAGCCAAGAGGTCTGCGTTTGAGGGGATCGATGTTCAGCGCATCAACATTGTGGAACCGGACGGTACCCTGCGCATCGTCCTATCCGATAAATCGAGAGCGCCAGGTCTGATTGTGAAGGGCAAGGAGTACCCGGACGAAAACCGGAAGACAGCCGGAGTACTGTTCTTTAACGACGAAGGCACCGAGAACGGCGGACTGATCTTCGGGGGAATGAAAGACAAGGATGGAAAAGTCGATAGTTGGGGCCACTTGAGTTTCGATCAGTACGATCAAGACCAGGTGTTCACCATCGACGCGGACGAGGACAATGGCGGCCAGAGGTCGGGCCTTGCCATTTGGGATAGAGGAGACTATCCAATCACGGATGCCATCGAAGCTTCATCGCGCATCGAAAAGCTCCCCCCTGCGCAGCAGGAGACCGAATGGAACAAATTTGCGGCTTCGCATCCTGGCGACAAGCAGCGGGCCTACCTCGGGCGCGTAGGGGACCGTTCAGTTGGGCTGCGATTGATGGATCAAGAAGGCCGGGATCGTCTTTTACTCCGGGTCAAGCCCGACGGATCACCGGTGATCCAGTTACTGGATGCAAGCGGGAAAGTCACAGCTCAAATCCCGGCCGCCTCAGATAGTCATTAGGAGAGCTTCAGGGCAAGGCAAAGGCGAAAATCCACGGCGAAGCGAGGGTGCCCCGTCAACTTACGAACTGGCGCGCTCCACGCTCAATCGGCGACAATTCCTTCTGCCATGAAAAAACTCTCTCGCCGGGAATTCCTGATGACCGCCTCCGCCGCCACCGTTGCCGCCGCAGCATCAACCAGCCTTGCCGCATCGCCCAAGCAAAGAGTCTTCATCGCATCGGGAACGCCGAACGGAATTCTGGCGTATGACTGGGACCCGATGAAAGCCGAGTTGACGCCGGCGGGGGTTGCGTCCGATGTCCCCAGCGTCGCGTGGATTACTGCCTCGCCCGATGGCAAGTATCTCTACGCGGCGTCCGAGGTTGACTCGTTCAACGGAAGGAAGACCGGCGCCGTGGCCGGATTCCGCGTCGAGAATGGAAAACTGAGCCTGATGAACATGCCGAACTCGGCGGGCCCGGGCACATGCTACGTGGCCCTCGACCACACCGGGCGCGTCCTGGTCTCAGCCGACTACGCCGGCGGCAGCGCGGCCAGTTTTCTTGCCATGGCCGGCAGCCTCAGCCCCGCAGTCTGGATGGAGCGATACACCGTGCACGGCCCCAACACCGATCGCCAGCAAAGCGCGCACGCTCATTTTGTTTCCTTCTCGCCCGACAACCGCTTTGCCTACATCAACGATCTGGGCGGCGACATGATTCATATCTACAGCCTGGACGTGGACACCGCAATGCTGAAGCCCGCCGGATCGTACAGCGCCCAGCCCGGCGCCGGGCCGCGTACGCTGCACTTTCATCCCAATGACCACACCGCCTACTCGGTGAACGAACTGAACTCGACGGTGGACGTGCTGGAGTGGAGCAAGGCTGACGGTGAGCTTGCATTGGTCACCCGTATCCAGCTTTTGCCGGAGGGATACCACGGGCCTACCCGCGCCTGCGATACCGTGATCTCAAAGGATGGACGATTCGTCTACTTCGCCAATCGCGACAACGATTTTCTCTATAGCTTCAACGCCGATCCGAAGACCGGCGCACTTACGCCGATTGGCCGCTCGAACTGCGGCGGGAAGACTCCGCGGAACTTTGTGCTGGACCCGACCGAGCGCTGGATGCTGGTGGCCAATCAGGATTCCAACCTGATCAGCGTGTTTGCGCGCAACCCCGAGACCGGGGTGCTCGCTGCGGAGGGCAAGAGCTTTGCAGCGGCCACGCCGATGCGGATTCTGTTCTAGGGACCAGGGAATAGGGAATAGGGGGCTGAAGTTGGGTGAGTCGTTCAGAGATCAGATCGTTTGGCAACGTGCCATTCAGTTGACCGTAGCTGTGTACGAACTTACTACGACTTTTCCATCCTCCGAACACTTCGGCCTCACCAACCAACTGCGGCGAGCATCCGTCTCGGTCGCCAGCAACATAGCCGAAGGTTACGGCAAGTCTACAAAAGGGGAGTATCTACTCTTTCTTGGCCATGCGAGAGGGTCAAACTGCGAAGTCGAAACGCAACTTGTGATCGCGGATGCATTGAGTTTCGGTTCGGCTGAAGCTCTGCGCTCGACGGAGGGCCTATGCGACGAAGTTGGCCGGATGCTTGTCGCCATAATGAAAACATTGCGGAAATAATCGCAGGACTCTAATGTTTTCTATTCCCTAGTCCCTAGTCCCTAGTCCCTATGAATCAAGCGCCGAGCAATGCTGGGCTGTCCATCGTGTAGCCATGCAGAGATTCCGCGCTGGGTTCTTCCGGGAGCGCCGATTCCACCGGAACGTGCGCCAACTCCCATGCTGAGCGGTCCTTGATCAAGCGCGAGACAAGTGCGGTGTGCATGGCATGACCGGCGCGCTCGGCAACCACGTGACCCTCGATGCGCCGTCCGGCCAAAGCCAGATCGCCAATCAGGTCCAAAACTTTGTGGCGCACGTACTCATCGGGAAAGCGAAGCGAGCCGTTTTCGGGACCCTGCGCGCCGAGGATGATGGCGTTTTCCGGACCGGCGCCTCGGATCAGACCCATATCGCGCAGTCGACTCTCGTCGGCCTTGTAACCGAAGGTGCGGGCAGGCGCGATGGTGGCGCCATAGGTTTCCGCTGCCAGGTCAACCATGGCTTTCTGCTGGCCGATGGGCGCTGGAAAGTCGATGGCGTACTGAATGCTGTAGCCGGACCCGGGATAAACGCCGATGAATTTGTTGCCCTCGCGCACCTCGACATCGTGCAGGATGCGAATGGTCTCGCGGCGGCGGCGCTGGACGCGGATGCCAACACTGAGGAAGGCCTCGACGTAGGGCAGCGCACTGCCGTCCAGAATCGGCAGTTCCAGGTTGTCCAGCTCAACGATCGCGTTGTCCACGCCCATGCCGATCAGTGCGGAAAGCAGATGTTCGGTGGTGGAGATCAGCACGCCCTGCCGCATCAGGCTGGTGGCATAGCTCACCTTGGCCACGTTCCGGCCAGTGGCGGGAATTTCAAAGTTGTCCAGATCGGTGCGGCGGAAAACGATTCCCGATCCAGCGGGCGCCGGGAGCAGGCGCATGGTTACCGGAGCACCGGAGTGAAGCCCCACGCCCGTAAATTCGATTGGCGCAACAATTGTCTGTTCGAGGTGGGCGGCGTTGGCCAATGAACTTCGCTCTCCAAGACTATCGATAAGGTAAGACGTAATTGCAAGGTTAAACGGGGATTGACTCATCTGTCCTGTGGCATTTTAGCCACACTCTGAGCCAGACAGACCACCGCGCTTCTGTCGGTTCGGGATGGAATCAAGCGGGGGCGAGTGGCTTAACCGTCGTAGAATCAGAGAATCGCTTCACCGGTCTGCCCTTGCCGACTCCGGAAAGGCCCACGAATGATGACAGGCTCCGATCTTCCGATTCCCATGCGCGCATTGCTGGCGGGCGCCCGGCGAAAGCAGCCCGCGTTGCTTGACCTGACGCAGCGATTGGTTCGAGTCGAGTCGCCGTCGGATGACAAAGCTGCCGTGGACGCCTGCGTTGCAATTGTTGCCGCATACGCCAAGGGCTCGGGTGGGCGGGTAAGAATTCACCGGCATCGCGAGTATGGCGATGTGTTCGAGGCGAGGTTCGGGCCGAAGGCGGCGAATTCGAAGGCCGGTTCATCGGAGCGAATCCTCCTGCTTGGGCATCTGGATACCGTCTGGCCGGTGGGCACACTCAAGACCATGCCCTGCCGGGTTGCGGAGGGACGGCTTTGGGGCCCGGGTACGCTGGATATGAAGGCCGGTGTTGCCATGGCATTTACCGCTATCGAGATGCTCATCGAGTCGGGCGCGCTGCAGCGGGAGATTGTGATGCTGCTGAACAGCGACGAAGAGGTTGGCAGCATGGCTTCGCGGCCCTATACCGAGTGGCTCGCGGCGGAGTGCGGGGCTGTTTATGTGCTGGAGCCGGCGCAGGGGCTTGCCTACAAGACCGCCCGCAAGGGCACGGGCAATTGGCGGATCGATGTGACGGGAGAGGCTGCACACGCCGGAGTGGATTTTGAAAAAGGGGCGAATGCGATTCGAGAACTGGCCCGCGCGATCGAGACGGTGAGCGGCTGGACGGACCTCAAGCGCGGCCTCACGGTGAGCGTCGATGTGGCCGGCGGGGGCACGAAGACGAATGTGATTCCGGCTCATGCCTGGGCCGAGGTTGATGGACGAATCTCGCGCAAGGCAGACGGGCCGCGGCTGACGCGCAAGTTTGCCAATCTGAAGCCGACGGACAAGCGCTGCGCACTCGCCGTCTTCGGCGGCATCAATCGCCCACCCATGGAGCGGACGAGGGGGACCGTGCAACTCTACAGAAAGGCCCGGAAGCTTGCGGCTGAGATGGGCATTCAACTGGACGAGGGGGCAACCGGCGGCGCCTCCGACGGCAACTTCACCTCGGCGCTCGGTATTCCAACCCTGGACGGGATGGGCGCGGTCGGCGAGGGCGCGCACGCCCGTCACGAATCGGTACTGATTGAGCACCTTGCGCCGAGAACGGCACTGCTGGCGGGGCTATGTTCGACTAGAGGGACTACCTGATAAACTGCCCTCAAGAACTTATGGAGCTGAAACAGGCAATGAGAATAGGTTTTCTGATGCTCTTGATTGCGGCAAGCACTGCTGCCGCAAGTGCCCAAACTCCGGCCAAACCGGCCGTACCCGCCAAGCCCGCCGCACCCGCGGCCGCTGCGACCCATTCCACGACCCATGCCGCGGTGTCTTCGACAGCCATCAAGCTGCCTCCCGGAATACCTCCGGTCAAGGGCGTTGTGCAAACTGCCTTCGTCTTGCGCTACCAGGACATCACGATCGGCGCCGGCGCCGAAGCCCAGCCCAACAAGATGTACAAGGTGATGTACACCGGCTGGCTGGCCGCGGACGGGAAGAAGTTCGATTCATCCTACGACCATCCCGGACCACCAATCAGAGACAAGGACGGCAAGCCGGTGCTCGGTGATGACGGCAAACCGAAGCGGGACGTTCCACAGCCCATGCCCTTCCCTCAGGGCTATGGCAAGCTGATTCCCGGCTTTGACCAGGGCTTTATCGGAATGAAGATCGGCGGCAAGCGCCGCCTGTTCATCCCCTGGCAATTGGCTTATGGGACCGTAGGCCGACAGGGGCCGGATCCAGCGCATCCGCTGATTCCGCCCAAGGCCGATCTGATCTTTGACGTCGAACTGGTGGACATAGGCGAGATCCCCGGGCCGCCCGCCGCTCATGGTCCGGTCATCATGAAGGACGGCAAGCCGGTGGTGCAGACTCCCGGAACTCCGGGAGCGCCGCCGTCGCCCGCTCAACCCGGCACGGCAACACCTGGGGCAACAGCGGCTGCACCCGGCACAGCGCCTGGCGCAGCCGCACCCCCAACGGCTGCCGCTCCCGCTGCGACGGCAACTCCGGCGCAGCCCGCGGCAACTCCAACAAACCCCACGGCCCCGGCCCAGCCGCAGCCCAAGTAGGGGTGGTGCTTTTTTCAGATCGATCAGGCCACGCCGGTGGGCAACTCCGGCGTGGCTGCGATCAGTTGGCGCGTGTAATTCTCTCGAGGGTTGGCGCATAATTCCAGGGCTTCTCCGAACTCGACCAGGCGCCCTCGCTCCATGACTGCGATTCGCGTGCTCAAATAGCGCACCAGCGGCATGGAGTGCGAGATAAACAGGTAGGTCAAGCCGTGTTCTCGCTGCAACCGTCGCAGCAGGTTCACGATTTGCGCGCCCACACTGACATCCAGCGCTGAAACCGGCTCGTCAAGGATCAGGAGTTTTGGCCGCAACGCCAGCGCGCGGGCGATATTGATGCGCTGCCTTTGTCCGCCGGAGAACTCGTGCGGATGGCGAGCAAGCGCCGACTCGTCGAGGCCTACTTCAGACAGGAGTTCCAGTGCTTTGCCACGCAACGACCTGCGGTCCGTCCCGATTCCCGCCTCGCCCTTATGAATCACAAGCGGCTCGGTGACAATCTGGAGCACGTTCATGCGAGGATTGAGGGCGGCGTAGGGGTCCTGAAAAACGGGCTGCATCTGGCGGCGCATGCGGCGTAACGCAGGTCCCGAAGCGCGGGCCACATCGATGCTATCTACCAGCACATTGCCCCGGCTGGGCTCGATCAAGCCGAGAATCATTCTTGCCAGCGTGGTCTTGCCGGACCCGGACTCGCCAACAAGCCCCAGCGTTTCGCCAGGTTCGATGGACAGGGACACGTCCCGCACAACGTGCTGCAACTCGCTCCGCAGACCCGTCCACCGTGGATAGCTCTTCCAGACCGAATTGACCTCGACCAGCGCCATGCCCAAATGGTACATGGGCAACTTGCGGATGGCTTATTTCCCCGCTTCGTTAACCTGGCGGTGGGCTTTTGCCATAGACGCAAGGCGGGTTTGCTTTCGCGCTTCCATATCCGCATCCGAAGGCGGCTGATTGCTTGCCGTCTGGCGCTTGATCCAATCTTCTAGGCGCTGCGCAAAAGTTGCATCGACTGCTGCTACCGCGGCCTGGGCTATGGGCAGAGAACTGTGGAAGTGGGCGATCTCCTCGGTTGCGTGCTCCGGGTGGTAGCTGAGGCGATCGCCGGACTGCATGGCGTCGATCAGAGGATCGGGCGCGGAAGCGACGGGACCGGTCTGCTGCAGGGCATCGTAGGCGGAGCGCAGGCGGGTCATGGCGCCGGCAAATCCATCGAGTTCGCCGCGGCGGGCGGTGAGGCCGGTGGCGCGGTGCACCTCTACGGTCACTTTGGAAGCGACGCTTTCACTGGCCACGGGAATCACGGTCGTCAGCGTGTTGCCTTCGAACGACCAGCCGCCCTTGCCTGTCGGCCCGGCCTGCTTCACGGCAACGCCGTTGACTGTGACCGCGACGGGCGGCCAGTCGGCGGGCAAGCGGATTTCGTATCCGCGAGTCTTCGGCATTCCCGGAAAACTGCCTTCGACCGGGCCGATTTCAAGCTTGAGCGTGTCGCCGGTTTGAGTGGCCTTGATCGGCGTGCGCGCAAAGACGCCGCGCTGATATTCGACGGAGACGCCTGAATCCTCATAGACCTGATAGCTGGAAGTCGAGCCCGGCTCCAGCGGCCAGACGTTCACAATCAGCGGGTCGACGGGCTTCTCGCCGGTGTAGCGCATGGGCGGCTGCATGGGCACGATGGCGCCGGCGCGCAGGTAGATGGGCGTCTGCTCGATGGAAAAGCTGCGCTCGACGTTGATTGGTCCGGTAAAGTGTTTGCCCGTTGGCCACTCGATCCATTCGCCCTCGGGCAGCCAGACCTTTTCCGTGGCCAGGCCCGTGACTTTGTCGGCGGGCGCGGTCACCGGCGCGGCCAGCATCTGGTCGCCGAAAAGGTATTCACCTTTGCTGGTGTAGGCGGCATCTTCCTGCGGCCAGTCGTAGTAGAGCGGGCGGAAGAAAGCTACGCCGGTGTCGTAGGTGCGGCGCGCCTCGGTGTAGATGTACGGCTCAAGCGCGTAGCGCAGCTGGAAGGTGGAGCGCAGGATTGCCGAGTACGGCTCGGGATAGGCCCAGACGCGGCGCTCGGCGTCGGGGTTCTTGGTGGTGTGGGTGCGCAGAATGGGGCTGAAGGCGCCGAACTGCACCCAGCGCGTGTAGAGTTCAGGATCGACAGCGCCGGGCATGTGGCCGCCGATGTCGTGGCTCCAGTAAGCGTAGCCCACGTTGGCCGCGGTGGCCGTGAACCAGGGCTGAAAGGCGAGCGAATCCCAGACGGAAATGGTGTCGCCGGAGAAGCCGATCTGGTAGCGGTGATTGCCCAGGCCGCCCCAGCGATGGAAGAGCAGCGGCCGCTTGCCCTCGCGCTGCTGATCGGTGAAGTGGACGTAGTTGAGCCACCAGGTGGGCATGACGCCGGGCAGGTTCGTGTGCTGCTCCTGCTGCCAGTCGAGCCACCAGAAGTCGATGCCCTGCTTTTCCAGCGGATGATGGACCAGATTCATGTAGTTTGTCGGCGAATTTCTTGTCGGCGATGTCGAAGGGCACGTATTTCGTTGTCGCCGGATCGATGCCCATGGCCTCGGCCATGGCGGGATAGGCCTTCTCCCAGGGCTCAATGCCCGAGGCGGGATGAAGATTGAGCGTGGCCTTCAGGCCCTCGGCGTGGATCTTGGCCAGAAACTGGTCGGGATCGGGAAAGAGCAGCTTGTTCCAGGTGTAGCCGGTCCAGCCCAGGTCGTGGCGAGACTGATCCACCTCGCCGGCGGCCTGGAGCTGCTCTTTGCTGATGTGCCAGCCCATGTCGATGACCAGCACGTCGAGCGGCACATCGTTCTCGTGGAAGCCGCGACCAGCTCGTCGAGTTCCTGGTCGGTGTAGTCCCAGTAGCGCGACCACCACGCGCCGAAGGCGAAGCGCGGCGGCAGCGGGATGCGGCCGGCGACGCGGACGTAGTCGCCCAGGGCCTTGCGATAGTCGTGGCCGTAGCCGAAGAAGTACCAGTCCTGGCGCTCGCCCGCGGGCGCGCTCCACGACCCAGGGCCAGGGACTCTTTTCGCCCTGCGAAAGCTGAAGTCGGCGGAGTCGAAGAGCGGGCGGGTCGAGTCGTCCACCAGCGCCCAGCCGGAGCGCGAGACCAGGCCCGGCTCGATCGGCTCCCTGGTTTTGCTGCCGCGCGCGCCGTCGAGCGTGCGCGTGGTGCCCTGCAGATTCTGAGGGTCGGCCAGCCCCGGATGCCACACCACCGGCTTGCCGTCGACGGTGAGTTCAATTGTCAAGATCTTCTGAAGTAAAGCGGCCGCCGGGCTCCGGCGTGTAGGTGAGCGAGAGCGATCCGGTGTTGATCTCAAGCGCATGCCCATCGTTGCTGACGGTGCTGGTGAACTCGGGCACCGGCAGCCGGCGATTGAGAAAGACGAATGAAGCGTGGTCTTCAAACTTGCCGTCCGCCGCCCACTCCATGCGGATCAAGCTCCGGGGTGAGCACGGTGAAGCGCGCGTTGCCGAGGACGACTATCGCCTTGGGATCGGCAACCGGATCGGTCACCTCCCCAGCGAGCCTGGGGGCTTGTTTGGCTGGGTGATGGGTAGTCTGTGCGGCTGATCCAAGGCTGAATACGGTTACCAATCCAATGGTGGCAAGACGAACAAAATAACGGCGCACAGGTTCCCCCGGTTCTTAGCTTCTTGTGAAGGCTAACACTGTGAGGGGAGGGAATAGCAGAGGGGTCAGCTCGAGGCCGGATATTTCCGTTCCTGCCGCCTAAGCGGAAATCCCGCAGTTTGATATGAGCAGTTCGAACTTCTTCTCGTGGTGGGTGTTTTTCATCGGAATTCGTTCTATCTGGAACCCGTGGCTGTTTGCCATTTCAACCGCCTCTGGGCAGTCGTCATAGGTCATCAACACCAGCCCTGCGGCACTACTAGCCGTCTACTGCGCTGGTAGCTTGATCTCGTGTTCTTCAATAGCGTAGGTGTCAAACGGCTCGCCGAGTTCTCGGTCGCCGATCCATTCCCACAAACCAGCGTAATCCTCGCGTTCGATGAACGTCTCAGCCGTATGCATTTCCGCTTTCTCCTCCTCATCTAGGGCGCCAGAGAACTGCCACTCCAGCCATTGCATATATGCGCCCTTCTGGGCCACGTGCACCGTTGCCCGGGTGCCCCCATCGTCGTCCGCTGCTACCGTCCAGATCTTCACCTTCATGCTGCATTACTCCGAAATGAACTCAACTATTCTATCGGCTGTTTCGGCCTTGTCTTCTCTACGGAATTCCTCCAGGGCTACTTGAAGGACGCGCTGCAGATGATTGGACCGCCTGGAACGATTGTCGCGTCCCAGGAGCCAAGTGATGAAGTGGCTTAGGAGATCCTTAAGCTCGATTGTTTCAAGAACCTTGTCTTCGCCAAGTTCAAGTATTTCCTTAGTAATTGTTGGTCTGACCAAGACTCGCTTCGTTCCAGGTGCCTTTCTGAGGTCTCTACGGAGTTTTTCTATGCTTTCATCTGTCGTCACCTGATAAATGGCATCTGCGGCGAAGAAATCCATTCCGCCGTCATTGGCGTGAGTTGTTGAGAAACGCTGAAGCGAAAAGCCAAACGTCCGAAAGTATTCCCGCAAAACGGCGAATGACACGACCTCGAAAATCTCCCCGCGATTCCCTGTAAGGTGCGAGAGATACTCTTCGACGAGCGCAAGGCGCTCGCTGACTCGATCCGATGGCAGAGAACAGATCTCCTCTAATCTCTTAATGGCGGCCTGGCGCTGATCGTAGGCTGATCGCAGAGAAGTCAGCAGTTTCTCTCTGATCTGATCAAGTTCCTCGATTGTTGTGCCTACCAGTAGGGAGGGACGAAGCCTGTATTTCCCGTCCACAAGGTCTAAGAAGCCGCCTTTGCCAAGGCGCCTTGCGACATAGGTCGAATGATAGTCGCTGTGAATGAACTGGGTAGCGAGTGCCCGGAATCCGTCTTCTATCTGCTTCTCTGTCAGGCCGTCTGAGTTAAGTCCGGCCTTGGCTTCGAGCAGGTAGTCATCCAGCATCGGAATTGCGACTCCGAGCACTGTCCGCTGCCCGAGATGCCTCTGAAGTATGGCACAGAGATCGCCGGTTTTGCGGCCTTGGCCGGTCCTGCGAATTTCACGCGTCCCCATCGCCATACGCCGATTCTACAGGCAAACCTGCGCTGCACTTCTCGCGTTCAATCCAAATCCTCCAGCGGCGACCGGTCCTCGCACTACAGGTAGGGTCGAATCGTGGATTCCCGGGTTAGTCTCAGACGAATACGCCCGGATTCCTCAGTTGGCTCTGAAGGTCCCAATCTTCCGGCGGTGGGGAAAGCGCTTCTTTGTCGTGACTGACGGCACATTCTTCTCAGAGCTTCCTTCGATGATTCCGCAGTCCTCGGGAAACAGTGAGGTAACTTGGCTTGCCTATGATTTCGAGCGGCGGCCTGAGGGGGGCTATGGGATGCATTCGCCCAAAGTCATCCACACGCTCTGGGACGATGTGGAGACTGCGCTTCGTGAGGGCAAGGCGCCTGAGAGGTCGGAGCTTCTAGCGCAACTGACTGAGAATGCAAAGAGGCTCCAGAAGTTCACGACCTAGATTTAGGACAAGCAATTCTCCAATGACCTTGGGTCGACACGGAGCTCAGCTGCCCGGCTTGGTGGTGTCGCCCGTGGAAGCGATGGCGCCAATGACAACAGAGGCGCGCGCCGCCCCGGTTTCGAGGGTAAGAACCTCAGAGACAGTATTGGGGAAGTTGGACGGCGCAGCACCGGCGTGAGGACCAAAGAAGGCGCTGTGCGCTCCGGGTTGAGAGGCTGTGAAGGTGAAGGTTGCCGTTTTCCCTGCGGCGAGTGAAAAGGCCTTGCCCGGAGCAGGGGACATGATCGAGGAGGCATCGGGCGAGAAGAAGAGCACCACGTGCGTCCCGTCGCTGGTTGAAAAGGTGACTGTATCGCCCTTGACTATGGGCACAGAAGAGGCGCTGGGGACATAGACGCCTCCCTTGTCGACAAGCGTGATTGCGGTGTTTGCCATGGATTGACGTTAGCGCAGTTCTCCATTTACCGTCTAGTTCTTTTTTGCCTTCTCAGCGCTGAGAGCCCTGGTGAATGCCGGGTCGCCGCGCAAGGAAACGAGCTGAGGGTTGCGCTGAAACTCGTTGTCGCCGAATCCCTGCGCCAGCGCTTTTGCGATCAGCGGAATGGCCTCAGCGCGGCGCCCAAGCGTCTCGTACGCATCGCCTGTCTGATATTGCACCTCGGGATCGGTGGGCGCGATGGCCAGCGCCTGGCGGATCAAAACCAGGCTTTGCGCTACGTTGCCGGTGGAGGCGTAGTGATTGGCCAGCAACGCGAGCAGTTGAGGGTCCTGGCGATTCTTTGCGCGGGCAGACTCTTCAAGTTCGATCGCCTTGCTGAAGGCCTTGACCGCTTCAGCATGGCGGGTTCCGCTCCACTGGTAGGCATCGCCCAGATCGCCCCAGCCTACGTAGTCGTTGGGGTTGAGTTGAATGGATTTCAAGTCCATTGCGGCAGCATCGTCGTACTTTCCGTCGAGCAGCAGCACTGTGCCGAGTGCGGAGTAGGTGTCGGCGTCGGGCTCGATCTTCAGGGAAGTTTCCAGATCCTCGCGCGCCTCCTCCAAGCGGCCGGAGCGCATGTTCACGATGCCAAGATCGAAATACGCAATGGCGTTGTCGGGCGCAAGGTCGACGCCGCGCCGGAATTGGACGATGGCGCCTTTGAGATTCCCGGAGCGAAATTCATCGTTGCCGAGACGCACCGGCCAGCGCCAGTCATCGGGGGCCAGATCGATCGCCTTTTGCAGCGCATCGACCGCATCGCCGGTCTTGCCTTCAGCTTCGTAGACGTCGGCCAAGGCGCCATACGCTTCGGGGCTGCGCGGATCGAGATCGAGCGCTTTGTGGGCCAGTTGCATGGCCAGAGGAGTTTGCGCTTGCATGGCCGCAATTCGCGACAGAGTGATATAGGGCGGCGCCAGGTTGGGATCGAGGTTGATGGCCCGGTTAGTCGCATCCTTGGCCATCTCAAGCAACTTGGGGTCGTGGCTGTTGCGGTACTGCAGAAAGTAAGCAGTCCCCAGGCGGGCTTCAGCCAGCGCAAAGGTCGGGTCGGCCTGCAACACGGCTTGAAATCCTCTCACCGCGTCGGCGATGTTGGCGTTCTTGTAGGAGTGAAGCAGGAGGTCTTGTGCTTTTTGATACTGGTCGTATGGATTTGCCGAGGCCGCGGACTGCGGCTTGCTGAAAAGGTGCGACACGCGTTGCTGGCCGCCTGGCCAGGCGAAGAAGCCGGCCACAAGTCCCGCGGTCACCGCAACGATGGCGAGCATTCGTACACGCCTGCGCGCCTTTGAATCCTGTGGAATCGAGATCGATATAGTTTCAGATGGCGTGGAAGCACCGAGCGACTTGGCCAGCGCCGCAGCCAGTTCTCCGGCACTGGCAAACCGCTTTGCCGGATCAATCTCCATAGCCGTATTTATTGTTCGCAGCAAGGACTCGGGCACGTCCGAACGCATGTCCATCAGGGGCCTTCGCTTTGCCATCCTGGCCAGCGACTCAAGTGCCGTGAGCCCGCTCAACCTGACCGGATAGTCGCCCGCAACGAGATAGTAAAGCAATATGCCCGCGGCGTAGATATCGGTGGCCACCGTCGCTTGGCCGCCCCTGAAAACCTCGGGGGCCATGTAGTTTGGAGTTCCAGCGATATTGGTCTGGCCCTGTTGCAGCGCGCTCAGGCCGAAATCCATAAGCAGGATGCGCCCGCCTTCCTCGCGCATGACGTTCTCTGCTTTGATGTCGCGATGAAGGATACCCGCGCGATGGACAGCGCTCAGCGCACGTGTCACATCGAGCCCGATCAACGCAGCCTCGTGAAAGCCGAACCTGCCCTGCAAGCGAAGGAGTTCAGCCAGCGTCTTCCCGCGTACAAAATCTGTCCAGAATCCAACCCGCTCGTCGTGCCTGTCGATTCCGTACACGGGAACAACGTTGGGGTGGCGAACGGAGGCCAGCGCTCGGGCCTCGGTCAGAAGGGATTGATACTCGGCTTCACCGGATGCCGCACCGGGCAAAAGCAGCTTGAGTGCCACCTCGCGTTGAAGATGCGGATCCCAGGCCAGGTACACTTCACCGAAACCGCCAAACCCTACGCGCGCAAGCAGCGTGAAGTCTCCCCACGTGGAGGCCATTGGCGGCGGTTCAGGCCGGTTGGCCTGAGCGGCAGCGAGCGGCAGTGTGGGGTCTTCGTCCATGGTTGGTGAGTCGGGAGCCCATGCCTGCAATGAAAGGAGCCGTCCGAGAGGGTAGGAAGGCGATGGTTCTATCCTATACAACTGGTTCGTGCTTGAGACCGTCGCGCCGGGCAATGTGCTAGAGTGGTCCGTCGGATTTCCTTCTTGAATTTGTTTCAATAAGGGGAGTTGAATGACCGAAAAGCGACTTGGATTCGGGTTATCGAGGCGGCAGGTCTTGAAAGCCGCGGCAGTGTATGCAGGGACGGCATTGGTACGCCCCGTTGTGGCGAGTGGGCCTCCGGTAAAAGTGTTCGACGTGGCAAAGTATGGGGCGATTGGGGATGGCAAGACGCTGGATGGTCCGGCGATTCAGCGCGCCATCGACGAGGCTGCCGCTTACAGGGGCAAAGCGCAGGTGCTCGTGCGGGGTGGAAGGAAATACCTGGTCGGGACGCTGGAGTTGAAGGGTGCAATCGATTTCCATCTGGCGGACGATGCGGAGCTGCTGGCAAGTCTCGCGCGTGAAGACTACCTGGGCGGAATGATGAGCGCGTCGGACGCGGACAAGATGTCGGCGGTGCCGAGTGCGCTGATTGTGGCCAACGGAGCGCAGGGTCTGAAGATCTCGGGGACCGGGACGCTGCAGGGGCGGGCCAGGGAGTTCATGAAGGGATACGACGAGGTGGGCGAAATCTGGCAGCCGAAGGACTGGCGGCCGAAGATGTTTGTGCTGACCTCGTGCAAAGACCTCGAGGTCAGAGACATTACGTTCGCCGAGGCGCCGAACTGGGGCTTGCACATGCTCGGATGCGATGGCGTGCTGG
Organism: uncultured Acidobacteriaceae bacterium; assembly: GCA_963757965.1. Taxonomy (GTDB): domain Bacteria; phylum Acidobacteriota; class Terriglobia; order Terriglobales; family Acidobacteriaceae; genus Telmatobacter. The sequence goes on along the minus strand of CAVWTV010000021.1, from coordinate 56,398 downwards.
TCGACAACGTGACGGTGAAGAATCTGCTGGATGTTCCCAACTGCGATGGGATCGACCCGGACCACTCGCGGAATGTCGAGATCAGGAACTGTCATATCGCGTGCGGCGACGACGGGATCGTGGTCAAGGCGAGCCGCCAGGCGAAGGACTACGGACCGTCGGCAAATGTGAGCGTGCGAGATTGCGTGATCGAGACGCAGGACGCGGGGTTGAAGATCGGTACGGAGACAACTTCAGATGTGCACGATGTTACCTTCGAGCGGTGCCAGATCAAGACGAGCTCGCGCGGGCTTTGCATCCAACTGAGGGACGAGGGAAACGTCTATAACATTGTGTTCAAAGACATCGCGTTTGAGTCGAGATACTTTTCCGATCCGTGGTGGGGCCGGGGCGAAGCCATCTCGTTTACAGCAATTCCGCGCAAGGCGGATGCAAAGCTCGGGAGCATGCACCACATCACCGTGCAGAATGTGACCGGACGGGCCGAGAACAGCGTGAGAGTCTGGGGAAGCGAAGCCAGCCGCGCGCATGATATATTGCTCGATCGCGTCGACATAACTCTGGACCGTTGGACCCGATACCACGGCGGTGTTTACGATAACCGGCCAACTTCGGTGCTTCAGGGAATCGAACCGCATGACACGGTGGGTTTCAGCATCCAGGACGCGGATAACGTGACGCTGCGGGACTGCAAGCTGAAGTGGGGAACGAATCGGCCCGAGTACTTTAGCTACGCAATCGAAGAAAAGCGTGTGACGGGACTGAAGGTGGAGCGGTTTGTTGGAGACGGTGCGCGGCCCGGTGGGGCGAAGGAGAAGAAGGACGAATGAATACGCTGAGATTTGCAACGACATTGACGGCGGTGTTTTTGGCAAGTGCAGCTTTGCAGGCGCAGCAAGCGAGCCCGGCGTCCCCGGCCAGCCCGGTTCAGGTTGAACCGGTGTTGCGGACAGAACGCGTGGGGACGGCGGCTCCGCCGGCAGAGATATTCAAAGTGTTTCAATTTCCGCCCGACCAGATTCCTCGCATCGATGGAGACGACAGCGACTGGGCGATCGTGCCGGAGAGTTACTCGATCGGCCTGGACAAGATGCACGACGATGAGCACAAGCACGACAAGCCGGACCCGAAGGACCTGGATGTGCATGTGAAGGTGGGATGGGTGAATGGGTTGAACCGGCTGTATTTTCTCTATGAGGCCTATGACAATTTCTGGGACTTCGCCGACCCCGGCCTGCATAACGATACGTTCGAGATCGTGGTGGATGGGGACCGGTCGGGAGGGCCGCTGATTCCTCAATTCAGAAACAACGCGGACCAGGATACGTGGGATGCGCACTTTTCCATGCACGGCGTGCAGGCGCAGAACTACCACATCATGACGCCGTATGAGGGCAAAGACTGGGCGATGGCCTGGGGCTGCCAGCCGTGGGACAAGGAGCTTCCTTGGGCGAACCATGCGCAGAAGTACAACTTCAAGCATGGTGAAAACGGAAAGTATGTGCTGGAGTTTTACATCACTCCGTTTGATTACGCAGGTTGCGAGGGCCCGCAGCGGGCGGTCGAGTCGCAACTCTACGAGAACAAGATCATCGGGCTGTCCTGGGCTGTGATCGATTACGATGGACAGCCCAAAAACAACGGCTTCTGGAACCTTGGCCTCGAGCACACGATGTATGGGAATGCCAGCTTGCTTCGGGAGTTCCGGCTCATGCCGCTGGAGCCGCAGTTCCAGAAGGCGATTGAGGCGAAGTGGAGTTTCAAAGTCATCGACATGAAGCGGCGGCTGGTGGCGTTTCAGGACGAGTCGGTCGGGACGATGACGAGTTGGCGATGGGAATTCGGAGACGGAACGAGCTCGACGGAGCAGCATCCGATTCATGCGTACACAAAGGCCGGGCAATTTGTAGTGGTGTTGTACATTGAAGGGCCGGCGGGCAAGTCGCGCCTGTCGAAGATATGGGATGTGACGGTGCGTTGAAGCTCAGGCAGAGCCACGCTCAGCGGGCGGGTGCCGATACTTCATGCTCAACGCCGCCTGCGCCCATCAGCACCAGCGAGCGTTGTGCGAAGGGCGAATAGACAAGCAGCGTGGTGCATGCCAGCGCAAGTCCGAAGTTGATGTGGTGAAGCAGAAGGAAGGGCGAGAGCGACCATAGCACATCGAAGGCCAGCAGAAACGGCCAGAGCTTGAGGTACTTCTCGCGTGCTCCGGGCGCATGGAAGAGCACGGCTGTGATAACGAAGGCGCGAACGGGAATCAGAATCGCGGCAGTGACGATCAGGATCGCCATTGCATGGATTTCCCTGGGCAGCGGCGCGAAGAGATCGTGAATCTCGCCCAGATTTGCGAGTGCCCCAACATAGAAGCTCAAATACATGAACTGCATCAAGACGAATAGCGTCTGCACCACTGAATGCGAGGCTTTCGGAAGCTCTTCCGGCGAAGCCAGAATGCGGCTGAAAAACTTGCTCTCAAGCTCCGCCGGAAGTGCCTCTGGCGCGCTCGGAAATCTCTTCTTCGCTGCCTGCGGAGCCGGGGACTCGTGCAGTTCTGGCGACGGATTCTCGCTGAGGGCGATGCGTTCAACGGGAGCTACAAAGCGATAGCCGCGACGGGCCAGGGTCACCACGAATCTCGGCCTGCTGGCCGAATCGCCGAGCGCTTCACGGATGCGATTTACCGCCGAATTGACTCCGTGCTCGTAATCGACGAAGGTTCCATCGGGCCATAGCTCGCTGGAGATTTCCTTACGGGTCAGCAGTTGGCCGGGCCGGTCAAGGAGCAGCAAAAGCACCTGGAAAGGCTGCGCGTTCAGCTTGACGAGAACCCCGTTCCTGCGAAGCTCTCCCGTGGTCGCGTCTGCTTCAAATGCTCCGAAGCGATAGCGCCGGGCTAGTCGTCCATCCGTCATATCTTTCGTTCAGTCTATCTGATCTTGAGATGATTCCAAAACCCTTGCACAATGTATAACTTTCTCTAAGCCTATGTCCTGCAAGTACTTGTTGAGTCAGAAGCAATTGTCGCCGGGTGATGTTCCATGCATTGCCTTCGCAGCCGGCGCGGAGTACGGTGCAAGCATCATGAAACGTCGATCTACAGATTCGCGAAAATTTTCCGTTATCGGCCGGCTACTTTTCCTGTCGGCCTTGCTGACCGCTTCAGGCCCGGCTCGGGCACAACCTCCGGCTGCGGCGGTTTCAGCTTTCAACTCGTATGTCGGCACCGTTGAGGTGCGCCTGGATCAACAGCATCGGGCACAAAATGGGTTCATCGCTCCGGTGGCTTCGGGAGGTTCGGACAGCGAGGCACGGCTGCGCAAAGGGGAGTTGATCATCGAGCAGCTCACGCCTTCGGCCGGCGCTGATTTACCCGGAGCCATGCTGCACGACTGGCGCGGAACTGGTTTTGTGCCTGGAGCTGCGGCTGCCGATTTTGAGCGGCTCATGAAAGGCTACAACACCTATCCGCAGCACTTTTCTCCGCAGGTGCTTCAGGCGAAGGTGCTCGCGCAACACGGCGATTTCTTCCACGTTGCGATGCGGGTGCGCCAGAAGCACGTCATCGCGGTGGTCATGGATACGACTTACGACATCGCTTACGGGCGGCTGGATGCGCGGCACGGAAACAGTAACTCGCGGAGCACTCAGATTCAAGAGATCGGCTCGCCCGGCACCAGCTGGGAACGGGCGCTGAGTCCCAAAGAAGAGCACGGCTTCCTGTGGCGCATGAACACCTACTGGAGCTACGAAGAGCGGGACGGCGGACTCTACATGCAGATCGAGTCTGTCACGCTCACACGCTCCATTCCAAAAGGGCTCGCCTGGATCATTCGGCCATTTGTGGAGAGCATTCCGCGCGAATCGCTGGAATTCACATTGCGCGCTGCTTCGAATGCGCTGCGCAAGTAGTTTGAGCGGTGCACGGAATGATGGCGCGGAAACCGGCAGTTGGAAAGGAAATCAGAATGAATGCGAATTCAGTTACAACCAGCGATGCAGCGGTATTTCGGACCGCGCGCCGAGTAAACCAGTCGCTGACGGCTGACGTTGAGAAGCGCGCCTTGCTGTGGATGGCCGAGCGCGCGCCGAGCTGGGTCACCTCCGATCGACTCACCGCGCTTGGCCTGAGCGCGCAGATCGGAGCCGGCATCTTCTATGCATTGTCGCGCTACAACCGCTATGCGCTGCTGTTGGTGATTGTGTGCCTGGCGCTCAACTGGCTCGGAGACAGCCTGGATGGGACGCTGGCCCGCGTGCGCAAGCAGCAGCGTCCGCGCTACGGTTTCTACGTCGACCACATGGTAGATATCTTCGGATCGGTCGCGCTGATGTGCGGGCTGGGTTACTCCGGCTATTTGCAATGGCAGACGGCCGTCGCGATGATGGTCGCATTTCTGCTCCTATCGAGCGAGAGCTATCTTGCCACATATACCTTGTCCTGCTTTGAACTTTCGCAAGGATTCTTCGGCCCCACGGAGATTCGCATTCTGCTTGTCATTGGCAACCTGGCGCTGCTGCGCAGCCCGTATTCAACATTGTTCGGGCGTAAGATGCTGCTGTTCGATCTGGGAGGAACGATCGCGGCGGTTGGCATGTTCGCGATGGCGATCGTTGTCACCATGCGCCACACAGCGCAACTCTACCGGCAGGAGCCGTTGCCGTGAACACGTTCATCCGCTGGCTGAAGTTCAACCTGGTGGGAGCCATGGGGATGGTCGTGCAGCTCGCCTCGCTCGCCCTTTTCAATCATTGGGCAGCGGGCCACTACCTTTACGCGACATCTGCGGCCATCGAGGTCGCGCTGCTGCATAACTTTGCGTGGCACCTGCACTACACATGGCGCGACCGCCGCGACGACGACGCATTGATGGTTCAGATTCTGCGGTTTCATCTCTCAAACGGACTGGTTTCGATGGTCGGGAACCTCGCAATGATGCGCCTGCTGGTGGATGAGGCGCATATGCCCGTTCTTGCAGCCAACGGTCTCGCGATTCTATGCTGCTCGGTTGTCAACTTCTGCCTGGGAGATAACTGGACGTTCGCGAAGACAACTTTGAAGAGCCATGATTCAGCCCCTGCTCGGACGGAAGCAGTATCCAGCTAACCTTCCCATTGAAAAACTGTTCTCTCGATTGCATTCTTGCGATACGTTACAAGCAGCACCTCGGACTCACAGCCTCGACTCATGACCGCAATCGATTCCAATACCACCGTTGCAGCGGGGGCAATCCCTTCTGAATCTCCACGCGGCACGCGCGGCTTCTGGGCGCTCATTGTCACTCAGTTTCAGGGCGCTTACAGCGATAACATTCTGCGCAATCTGCTGCTGTCGATGATCGTCGGCATGGGCATGTCCCTGAGCACGCGCGAGAGCTTCGTCTCCCTTGTTACGTTGATGTTTTCCGTCCCCTTCGTGATTTTCAGCATGCCCGGAGGGTGGCTCGCGGATCGCTTCAGCAAACGCCAGATCACCATCTGGACCAAGGTGATGGAGGTCGGTTCGATGGTAGTTGCGACCGCCGGGCTGGCAGCCCACTCGCTTCCGGTGTCGGTGCTCGCACTGGGGCTGGTAGCGACCCAGGCGGCGCTGTTCGGGCCTACAAAGTACGGGTTGCTGCCTGAACTGCTGCCGGCGAAGCGCTTGTCGTGGGGCAACGGCGTTATCGAGTTGGGGACGTTTCTCGCCATCATTATCGGCACTGTGACCGGCGCGACGATGGCGCAGAGTTTTCAGGGGCACGAAGTCTATGCCGGCTATGCGTTGCTGGCCCTCTCATTTGCAGGCCTGCTGACCAGCCTCGGCATCGATCATGTCCCACCCGCGGCGCCGGAGAAGAAATTTCGCGCCAACATTGCCGGCGACCTTTGGCATCAGATTCAATCGATGCGCCGCGACCGGCCGCTGCTTCTTGCCGTTGCCGGAAACACCTATTTCTGGTTCCTGGGCTCGCTGCTGTTTTCAACCATCGTCGTCTACGGGCCGGATGTGCTGCACATCGGGCAGACAAAGACCGGATATCTGAATGCCATGCTTGCCGTGGGTATCGGCATTGGCAGCATGACTGCCGGGCTCGTCAGCGGTAACAAGATCGAGTACGGCCTCATTCCGCTTGGCTCGATCGGCATGACACTTACCGGTTTCATTCTCGGTGGATGGCAGCATGGCATGATCAGTTCGGCGCTGCTGCTCGGCGCGCTCGGATTCTGGGCAGGCTTCTTTGCTGTCCCCGTCAACGCGCTCATTCAGCATCGCCCCAGGGAGGAAGACAAAGGCGGCATCATCGCCGCGGCAAATCTGCTCTCGTTCGTGGGAATTGCGCTTTCCGCGGTCGTGTATTACGTCTTTACGGAATCCATTCATCTCAACCCCAGCGGAGTGATCGTTGCTGCTTCGACGATCACCACCGCGGGAACTATTTATGTATTAATCCTGCTCCCGGAGTGGTTCGGGCGGCTCGTGCTTTTTCTCATTACGCACACGGTGTATCGCGTCAAGGTCTTGGGACGGGATAACTTCCCGGATAGAACCGGCGCATTGCTTGTCTGCAATCACATGTCGTTCGTTGATGCGGCTTTGCTTATCGCTTCTACCGACCGGCCTATTCGTTTCCTGGTTTACAAGGGCATCTACGATCACAGGCTGGTAAAGCCGTTCGCAAAGATGATGAAGGCGATTCCGATTTCAAGCGAACAGCGCCCCCGCGAGATGCTTCGTTCCCTGCAAACCGCGAGCGAAGCACTGCGTCAGGATGAAGTGGTTTGCATCTTTGCCGAAGGGCAGATCACGCGCACCGGCCAATTATTGCCATTCCGCCGCGGCCTCGAACGCATCATGAAGGGCGTGGACGTACCCATTATTCCCGTGAATCTGGATGGCGTGTGGGGAAGCATCTTCAGCTTTGAGCGCGGCCGCTTCCTTTGGAAGATGCCCCGGCACATTCCGTATCCGGTGACTGTTAGTTTTGGAACACCCATGCCGCCGTCATCGACGGCTATCCAGGTGCGCAGTGCGGTGCAGGAACTTCACGCCGAGGCATTCCAGCGGCGGAAGAGCGGAATGAAGACGCTCGACCGGTCATTCGTGAAGACAGCCAGGCGCCATCCTCTGCGCTTCATGATGGCCGACGGCAGGACTCCGAGAGTAAGCTTTGCTTCGGCGCTTACCAAGACCATGTTTATCGCGCGCAGATTGCGGCGCCAGATCGGCGAGCAGCAAATGGTGGGCATGTTGCTGCCGCCATCCGTAGGCGGAGCGCTCACCAACTATGCGCTCATGCTGCTTGGCCGCATTCCCGTCAACCTCAACTACACATCGTCGAGCGAGGTCATCGCGTCGTGTGCAAGCCAGTGCGGCGTGGATGTGGTCATCACTTCAAAGGCTTTCGTGGAGCGTTTTCCGAATCTCGCAATCCCTGGACGGACGCTTTTTCTGGAGGACGCGCTGAGCGCTCCGCGTTTCAGCGAAAAACTGGCGGCGCTTTTGTTCGCGTGGCTTGTGCCGTCCGCGCTGCTGCGCAAGGCATTGGCCGGGCGCCACGCTGCGAATGCGTTGCACCAGATCGCGGGAGCGGACGACCCCACAGCCTCGGCGGTCGATCGATTGGCAACAGTGATCTTCTCCAGCGGAAGCACCGGAGATCCCAAAGGCGTGATGCTGACTCACTTCAACATCCTGTCGAACATTCAACAGGTGTCGCAGGTATTCATGCTCGGCGGACGCGACAAAATCCTTGGTATCCTTCCGTTCTTTCACTCCTTCGGATTCATGGCTGGGCTTTGGTTGCCGGCAGTGCAAGGTGTGGGCGTGGTCTATCATCCCAATCCGCTTGACGCGCAAGTGATCGGTGGGCTGGTTGAGAAGTACGGAGTTACATTCCTGATTGCCACGCCAACTTTCTTGCAGGCCTACATGCGCCGCTGTCCACCGGAGAGTTTCGGCAGTTTGCAATTCGTCCTGGTGGGCGCGGAGAAGCTGCCGGAGCGCATTGCGCTTGCATTCGAAGATACGTTTGGCATTCGTCCGCTGGAGGGCTATGGGTGCACAGAATGTTCACCTGTAGTCACGGTGAATGGGCGTGACTTCCGTGCGCCGGGATTTCGCCAGGTCGGCGCGAGACGCGGAAGGATCGGACACCCGCTGCCTGGTGTGTCGGTGAAGGTTGTCGATCTCGATACGGGAGGGCCGGTTGCGCATGGAACCGCGGGGATGCTTCTGGTAAAAGGGCCGAACGTGATGAAGGGCTATCTAGGCAAGCCGGAAAGGACTGCCGAAGTGCTGCGCGATGGCTGGTATACGACAGGGGACGTTGCGCTGATGGAGGAAGATGGCTTTCTTACCATCACAGACCGGCTGTCGCGCTTCAGCAAGATCGGCGGCGAGATGGTGCCGCACGTCAAGATCGAAGACAAACTACATGAACTGGCCGGCGTGACCGAACAGGTGTTTGCCGTGACGGCGCTGCCGGACGAGAAGAAGGGTGAACGCATTGTCGTGATTACTACACTGCCGGAGGGGAAGCTTGCTCCGGTGCTGGAGAAGCTGCCCCAGTGCGATCTTCCGGCGCTGTGGAAGCCGCGATCGAATCAGTTTTTCCACGTCGATGCATTGCCTGTGTTAGGCACAGGAAAGATTGACCTGCGCGGAGTCAAGGAGCTTGCGGCGGCGATGTCGCCGGCGGTCGAAGCATAGCGTGCGATCGAGTCGCCGATTCAAGACGCGATTCTCATCGGGGTCTAAGATAGAAACTAACTGTGATTGAAGCGCGACAACTTCTCTTGACCATTGGGGTCACATCCACGAGCCGCATTCTTGTGTTGCGCGACAGGCTCCTGGGCAGGATTAGACGCAATGGACGCGTGGAAACGTCGCAGGCAGTTGCCTCACGCCATGTTATTCACAGTGGAAACAATGTTATTGACGCTGTGTTTGTCACCCCAGACGCAAACGCCGTGAAGGCCAGCGTGCTTATCTGTCACGGGATTGGAGAAACCGTCGAGCACTGGCTCGGAGTGCAGCAGCTTCTCGCAGCCAACGGCGTCGCCTCGATGGTCTTCGATTACTCAGGCTACGGACGCAGTTCCGGGTTCTTCAACGCGAGCCAATGCGAGTTGGATGCGGTCGCCGCATTCATGTGCTTGCAGCGGCTGACAGGGACATTACCAGTCTCAGTTCTTGGCTTCTCCCTGGGCAGCGGTATAGCTGCCGCGATTGTTCCGAGGGTGCCGGTCCATCGTTTGCTGCTCTGCGCCGCATTCACATCTCTGCGAAAGGCTACTGTCAGCGTCGGGATTCCCAAGTTCTTTGCACTTGCAGTGCCGCCCATTTGGGATGCCGAGAAAGCACTCGGCGCCTGCTCCGTTCCGGTGCTCGTCGTTCATGGTGAAAAGGATCGGCTGTTCCCAGTCGAAATGGCAGAGGAACTGGCTGCCTATTGCGGCTCACAATCCGAGCTGGTGATCGTTCCAATGCTCACTCACAACGAGCCGTTCTATCGCCCGCACTTATCCTACTGGGGGCGGATCGCTTCGTGGCTACGGTGAGTTAACTCGACACTGTAACTTAGCGAGGCCGTCGCACATAGGGTCATTTACCGATGCCCGCGAATGGGTTGAATCCGTAGCAGAGGCTTCCCTCAGGGGCTAAAGCTCAGCTCATTTTGGGCCGTTTACGGCACGACTGAAGTCGTGCCCTTTCAAGACATAAACGACCATCTGCGTGGCGGACACCAGTAGCGAGGCCGCCGATTCGAGTTAGCTCGATCTACGGCGGCCTCACTGTTGGCTAACTAGCCCTTTGGTTCATCCTGATCGGGATGAATGGTGCGATAGCTAGCATTGCCCTTCGACCAGACCAGGAGCAGGAGATCTTTTCCATCACGGTTCTGGTGCAGCTCGTTTGCGAACTGGCTGGCTGATTGCGCGGGCTTGCGGTTGATTTCAAGGATGACATCGCCCGGCTGAAGGCCCGCTTCGTCGGCGGGACTGGCCGGGCGCACGTTCTCAACCACAACGCCATGGATCTGGTCCGGCGCATTGATCTGCTGCCGCGTGTCCGGTGTCAGATCGGTGACAGCAAATCCGAGCTTGCCGGTTTGCGCGCCATTTGAACCCTCGGGGCCGTTGTCGCTGGCCACCTCAGAGTTGCCGTGGAATTGGCCGACAGTGAGGTTCAACGTAACCGGCTTGCCGTCGCGGATCACGCCCAGCGCAATCTTCGTCCCAGGAGCCATTTCACTGACCGCAACCTGCAGGGCGCTGCCGTTCACTATCTCCTCTCCGTTGAGCTGGGAGATCACATCGCCGGTTTGGACGCCTCCGCGGCTTGCCGGTGAATCCGGCGTCACCTGGGAGACGATTGCGCCGGCCGCGTTCATTAAATTGAAAAAGTGAGCGTTGTCCGGCGTGACGTCATTCATGTTGATGCCGAGGTAGCCGTGGTCGACCTTGCCGTGCGCGATCAACTGCTCGGCTGTGGCGCGCACAATCTGCGAGGGAATGGCAAAGCCCGCGCCGGCAAACGAACCGCTGTTGGAGATGATGAAGGTGTTGATTCCGACAAGCTCTCCGTGCGCGTTGACCAGTGCGCCACCGGAATTGCCGGGATTGATGGCGGCGTCAGTCTGGATGAAGTTGCCCGGCCTGCGCGGATCATCTGAATACGGGTTGGGCCGGTTGAGCGCGCTGACGATGCCGCGCGTTACCGAGAATTGGAAGTAGCCGAACGGGCTTCCGAATGCGAGCACGGTCTGGCCCGGCTGCAGTTTCGTCGAGTCTCCCCAGGCAATGCTGGGAAGGCCGGTCGCGTCGACCTTGATTACGGCCAGGTCGTTCAACTTATCCACGCCGATCAGCTTCGCTTTCAGGATGCGGCGATCGTTCAGAGTCACCTTGATCTGCACAGCGCCCTCGACCACGTGGCCGTTGGTGACGATGTACCCGTCCGGCGAGATGATGATGCCGCTGCCCACGCCATGCTCGATCTGCTGCTGTTGAGAATGCTGGTGAGGCATCTGGCCGAAGAACCTCTGGAACTCGGGGGGAAGTCCCTGCATCGGCCCGTCGGAGGCGTCAGCTTCATCGGAACCTTTCGAGGTGACGGCCACGTTTACGACCGCGGGAGTCACGCGCGATGCGACGGCCTCCATGGCGCGGTCGAGCGAAGTGAGCGCCGACACGCTGTTGTCGTCAATGGCCGACGCGGCGTGAACATTGCCATGGCCGGCGAAAATGACTGCGCCCAATGCGAAGGCTCCGGCGATGGCGGCAATTGCGGCAAATCTCTTCGCATTGACTACTAATTGATTAGTTGATTGAGGCATGGAAGTTGTTCTCCTTGTTGACGTTTTGTGGTTGAAGTTGCGCGCAACGAGATTGCGCAATTCGATCTTGCGTTTAGATTTGAACGATCAGCCAACCATTCGGTGTTGCGACGGCGGCAAACCTGCTTTCATGATTTGCTTGCTGGACCGGGAGCACGGCGAAGACGACGTGCGCAGGGGCGTCGGTGTCAGTCCATTCAGTGAGCACGAGGAGCTCCTGCCGGCTATCCACGAATTCTCGCGGACTGTCTGCGTAGGTTCGCGTCAGCCTCCGCTCCGCAGATACGGTGTTCCTCCGAACCGGCCTCGCTTTAATTTCGGATTGAAGCGGCCGCTCGTGCATGACTGTCTTGACCAAATGAATCTGCGCCTGGGCGCCTGTAGATTCGCGAAGATTGGGCTGGCTGAAGCTCACCTCGCGAAGACTGGCCGACTGCGCGGCTGGAGCTTGCAGGCTCGCTTGAGCCTGGAGCGCCGGCGGTGCTTGCGCAGTAAAGCTGATAAGTTGCGGAGTGCGCGCCAGCGCAATGACGCCTCCAACCACGCCGAGGATCAGGCCAGCGGTTAGGAACTGCGCTTGTCGGTCGCCCATGGACTGAGTAGGCCGCCGCAGGAGACGATGAACGCGGCGCACCAGCTCCGAATGCCGTTCCCAGGCGCCCAGTGCCAGCGAAAGGCTGCGCTGAATCATGGAGAATTCAGCCAGCCGGGTGAGGCAAATGGCGTAGGCCTTGGCAGCGCCGCTGGAGCGAAGCACGCGGTCGTCGCAGGCAAGCTCGCGTTCCGCACAGAGCCGGCGCTCTACCCATAGCAGCACCGGGTTCAGCGGAAACAGCACCAGCGCGGCCTTCTGAAAAAGATTGGTCCAGTCGTCGCGGCGGCGCAGATGCTCCATCTCGTGCAACACAACCTGCTGCAACTCCGAGGCGGAGAGTTTCTCGATTAGTGCGGGAGGGATGAGAATGCGCGGGCTAAAAAAGCCGAACACGCTTGGCCGCTCGACCTCGACGGAAGTGCAGAGCGCGCCTGCTCGGCTGCCTTCGATCATCGACAGCAGCGCAGGGTCATCAGCAAATGGAGTTGCGCGGTTGGCCAGCCGGGTGAGACGAATGGCGCTCAGGATCAGCTGCGTGCCTCTCCAAAGTGAGAGCCCCGCCCAGACGGCGACGATTGCGATACACCAGCCCAGGTCAAGATGGATGGCATGCACCGGGCCCCCGCTGCGAACGCGCCCGCTGAGTGAGGGGCCGATGTGCAGGAGGACTAGCAGGAAGAAAACAGTTAGCCAGATCAGAGAGCGGGACGCGGCGCCGAGGCGGGGCAGCATGCGCAGGCAAAGAGCAACGCCAACCGCCACGACGCCGCCTTCCCAAATCGCAGAGAAGAGAGCGCTCACAGCGGCAGCGGAGACGAGAGTCGCGGCGTGAAGAATAGGCCCCATCTAGGACTCCTCCAGCACTTCATCCGGGGCCTTGGCAATGGCTTCCTTTAGGCGGCTCAATTCGTCGGGACTGATGTCGCCGTCTCCGAGCAGGGAAATCAAAAGCCGCTCGCGGGAGTTGCCAAAGAACCGCTGCAACACGTGGCGAACCTCCGAGCGGCCAGCCTCGGTCTCTCCGATGCAGGAGCTGTAGAGAAACGCCCTGCCCTCCTGCCGATGTTTGACATAGCCCTTGGTCTCGAGGATTCGGATCGTCGTGAGAACAGACGTATAGGCCAGAGTTGCTTTGCCCGAGGTGGCGGAAACCATGTCGGCCACAGTCGATTCTCCCCGGTCCCACAGCACCTTCATGAGCCGTAGCTCGGCTTGGGTCAGCGTGATGGATCGTTTCGGCGGCATAGGCGTTGATTGTCGAAAGGAGGTCCTCTTCTGACCCGTTCCTGCTAAATCAGACGGACAACTAATGATTTAGTTGCCAGGTTTTTGCAATAAAATCCAGCCGGGGTTTTGCGCCCCCGGCAGGAGCTTGCCGGGGAGCGACGCGGTCGAGACGTGAACGATTTGTAGGTTTGCGGAAAAACTGACCCGGATTTGCGCAAAAACTGTCCAACCGGTTACGGATTCCAAAGGGTTTAGTCGAGAGACCCTCCCCAACCGACTTCCCGCCCTTTGCGCAAAAAAGGGCGAGATCCTACAGATTTGCGGAAAAACTGTCCATCAGCTTTTTCGAACTAAACTGAAGCAATCTGACCCTACAGTTGAGTCCACTTTTAGCGCAGCATGTGGGCCAAACCTTCACTTCTATTATGGTGGGAATCCTCTACTGCCGCGAATCATTCGGTCTCAAAGCGTGGAAAGGCTTGATATCGTCAACTGACAACCTGTTCCTGGCTTGTCACGAATCTTTCACGACTCAGGCGCGTGTCTGAAACCTCTGTGTCTCGCCCGACGACTGTAACACGGCGCCGATGCGGGGTTGTTAGAATTGGCGGTTGCTTTAAGCTGTTGCAAGGGAGAGGGATGAGAGATGGTTGCGGATTTGGATTGATGCGGATTTCGGCGGCGGTGTGGGTCGCGGCGGTTGCGGTGGCGGGGATGCTGACGGTGACGACATCGAAGGCGGAGGAAGATCCGCTCGTGGTGAAGACCAGCGGCGGCGAAGTCAAGGGATTGGCGAGGGACGGCGGAGGAGCGCAATTCCTGGGGATTCCGTTTGCGCAGCCACCGGTTGGTGCAATGCGCTGGCATGAGCCGCTGCCCAGGCAGCCTTGGAGCGGGGTTCGGGACGCGAAGGCGTACAGCGCACCTTGCGCGCAACCGGACCTGGGCTCGTGGAACCGGCACGATGCGGAGACGGGCCAGGAAGACTGCCTGTACCTGAACGTGATTACACCAGCGTGGCCTGTGAAGAAGCCAATGCCGGTGATGTTCTGGATTCATGGCGGCGCGAACGAGGGCGGCACGGCGATGAGCTCGCTGTACACCGACGGCACGCTGCCCAATCACGGCGTGGTGCTGGTGACGGTGAACTACAGGCTCGGCGTGTTCGGGTTCCTGGCGCATCCGGAGCTCACAGGCGAGTCTACGCATCACGGGTCGGGCAACTACGGGCTGATGGACCAGATACTGGCGCTCAAGTGGGTGATCGACAATATTGCAAAGTTTGGCGGCGACCCGAAGAACATCACGGTGTTCGGCCAATCGGCCGGGGCGATGGATACAGGAATGCTGATGGCATCGAGGGCGAAGGGGCTTTTTCAACGCGCGATTGCGGAGCGCGGTGCGCCGTTTTTCCCACCGTTGCAGCCGCTGGCCGCGGCGGAGGAAGCGGGGAAGAAGTTTGCTGCCGCCATGGGTGCGCCGGCGGGTGCGGAGCAGATTGCATACCTTCGCGGGATACCGGCTGCGGAGCTGATCAAGAAGCTGACGGCGCATGAACCGCACCCGCGTTTCGGGCCGGATGTGGACGGGTGGGTGCTGACGAAGAGTCCTGCGGAGGTGTTTGCGGCGGGGCAGGAGTCGGCGATCCCGCTGCTGTTTGGGACGACGACGAAGGAGTTTGGATCGACAGCGTCGGTTGAGGACGTGAGGAGGATGATCACGCTTGGGAATGGTCCACTGGCTCCGCTGGCGCTGGCGGCGTACGGGCTGGCGGATGGAGGGCAGGGGTCGACCGACTCGGTGTATGGTTCAGCGTCCGACCAGGTTGCGGCGGATGGAACGTTTCGATGTCCAGCTACTGCAGAGGGACGGTGGCACGAGGCGGCGCAGCATCCGACGTACGAGTACGAGTTCAACCACGCAGTGCCGGGGCAGCCAGCTGCGATCCATTCGACGGATCTTTCGTTCGTGTTTGGGTTCTATCCGAAAGATGGGAACCTGGCGGGCGCGTACACGGATGCAGATCTGAAGTTTGCGGACATGGTGGAGATCTACTTTACTAACTTTGCGCGGACGGGGAATCCGAACGGAACGGGACTGCCTTTGTGGCCGGAATTTGGTTCGACGGCTGCGTATGTGAAGTTGGCGCAAGATGGAACGGTGGTGGAGGCGAAGGACCTACGTGGGAGTTTCTGCAAGGTGTTCAGGGATGTTTTGACGGCGCAGCTGAAACAGGAGTAGACAGCGGCGAGATTGGAAGAAACACGCTACGACTCTCAGTTGAGGACATCGTACCAGCAATGCAATAAGGCCACCACGTTAAGTACTGCAGGCACTCCTCCGGGTCTAACGAAACCGCATTTCCGGTCGGATCGTCGCCCATCCGTGCATAATCCGGACTTTCGAGTTCTGCCCGATTTGACGGATGGGGCTGATTCAGCTCACTTCGCAAGTGAGCCAACGGCCAGATCGAGAACGTGGAGATCAGTGTCGCGGTCGCGAGCGATGAAGAGGATTTGACCTTTGCCGTCTACAACCAGGCTCGAGCCACCGTAGGTCCAGCCCGACCACGGACCATGCGTCATCTCGCCCACAAGATCGACGCCCGCCATCGGGCATCGCACCTGGGCCGCTCGGCGCTTGACAAGTTCCTCGAGTTCCCTTGAGTGCTCTGGCCATTTGTCGTTAGCCGCAGCCCATCCGTACGGAACCAGCATCAGATCGGGCTTGAGAGCCTTCAGCCGGTCGACGAACGCATCGGTGAAGGTGTCGGCGCAAATGAGCACTGCGATCCTTCCAAACTCGGTTTCGACCACGCCGATATCGTCCGGTCGACCCTGTGAATATGGCGGTGTCATGAGCTCTGGCAGCACATTGATCTTCCGGTGCTTCCAGAGCATTCTGCCAGATTTGTCCATGAGAATTGCTGTGTCATAGAGCCGGTCGCCATCTTTCTCATCGAGGCCAATGGCGACCATCAAGCCATACTTATGCGCCAAAGTACCGATACGGCTACTGTCCTTGCCTGGAATTGGTTCCGCGAGACGATGTGCATCGGGATTTTCCCACCCAAGGATTGACGACTCGGGGAACACTGCGATTTGCGCATGTTCCGCCGCGGCCTGCTCAAGCGCATATTCAATGCGGCGAAAGTTGCCTTCACGATCGCTATCGATAACGAGAATCTGGCAAATGGCGAGGCGGACGGAACCCTTGGGAACTGTTTGGGCCATCCCTTGAACCGATGAGAACAGTACTCCAACTGAAATGAACAGGCCGAGAGACTCATTCAACATGTGCGATCTCCTTTGTACGCATCTTGATCTGCCCCGAAATCGGTATAAGAAAGAATACCGGGAACGTTGTCTTCGATCGAAAGCATGCGTGACTTGACTCAGGGTAACCTTCTGTTTACCGCTGGCTACTCCATCGAAACGCGCTTCCTAGAAGCGAGTTTAATCACTATGGGTGCGTTGAAGTCCCATGCGTAACCCGGAAGCATAGAGAAAACATTCCCGAGTTGGAAGCAATCCTTTGACGCCAACATTTCGACCTCAAGTCATGGAAAGGATCGTTTTCGCCAAGTGACACGGATCAGCTTTCAATCTTTTCGTCCAATCCGTATTCTGGCTTGAACGAGTTCTCGGGGTCAGGTCAAAGTCAGCTCCATGAAGGCGATTGGCAAGCGGGCAGAAAAAGGACTCGGTTCCATTCCAACATTCTTGACTCCGAACTCGCTCACCGATTCCGTGGACAGTTAAATCGAGTGAAGACTTGTCTAGTGAAGACTGGTTTACTGTGTAGTTCGACAATCTGGCCGGGTCGAGAATTGCGCGGCATACTGGAAGTCAGGTGACCCAATGCTTCGGAGTTAGCTCGTGAGCGGTACAATTCGAGCCAATCAGTGCTAAACAGGAAAACCGCAATGACAGTGAAGCTCAGACGGGATCGCCGGAATTTCCTTAAACAGGCGGCTGGAGTTGTGGGTGCGGTAACGCTGGCGGAGCACGCGCCTAGGCGAGACCCGGGGCAAGGGTCTCACCCTAAGGAAGAGCGGATTCAGACCGACCAGGACCAGAGTTATCCGCGCCAGTTCCATGGAAGGCAACTGCGGATGATCTCGTTTCCGCTTGGGGGTGTTTGCGCAGGGAGCATTGGGCTTGGCGGGCGTGGGCAACTGGTGGACTGGGAGATCTTCAACAGGCCGAACAAGGGATTCCGGCCTCCGTATGCGTTTCCGTCCATATGGGCGCGAGCGGGAAGCGGGAAGCCGGTGGCGCGCGTCCTTGAGTCGCGCATACTTCCCCCCTATGAGGGCCAGGATGGGATGGGTTCAAACAATGTGCCAGGGCTGAGCCGGCTCGAGTCTGCAATCTTTACAGGAGAGTATCCGCTAGCGCACATCGATTTTCAAGACCGTGCGCTGCCGGTCAAGGTCGAACTGGATGCGTTTTCACCATTCATTCCGCACGAGCCGGACGACTCGGGGTTGCCTGTTGCAGTTCTGCGCTATCGGGTGACCAACCCCGGCCCAGCCAAGGCCGAGGTGGGCATTGCGTTCTCGATCGAAAACCCATTGAACACGAGGGCAGACAACGGCGACGTTGCGAGACAGAAGGCGAATGAGGGACGGCGGAACGAGTATCGCACCGGGAATGGAGTTGCCGGGCTGGTCATGAGCAATCCGGTTCTTGCGCCGGACGATCCCATGTCGGGTGAGATTGTGCTCGCCGCGACCCTCGACGAGAGCGCTGAGGTTTCACACTGGGAAGGGTGGCCCGCGGGCCGCTGGTGGAACGCCCCACTTCATTTCTGGGACCAGTTTTCCAAGACCGGCGACCTCGGCGCGCAACTGGAACCGCACAACTCAGTGGGAGTGCTGTGCCTGAAGAGGACCATCCCTCCTGGGCATACGGCGAGCTTTGAGTTCTTGCTGGGGTGGCGATTTCCCAACCGCACGCCGGACTGGATCGGGTGGGCGGCGCCGGAGGGTGAAGGCAAGGCAGTCATCGGCAACTTCTATGCGGCGCGGTTCAAGGACGCATGGGAAGCTGTGGCCTATACGGCGGCACATCTCGAGGACCTGGAAATGCGCACCCGCATGTTCACGAAGGCCCTGCGCGACAGCACGCTGCCTGCGGCTGTGAAGGAGGCGGCCGGCGCAAACCTCTCCACTCTGGCGACAACAACTTGTTTCCGCACCGCGGATGGCGAGTTTCACGCATTTGAGGGCAGCGGCGATTCGCAGGGATGCTGCTTTGGCAACTGTACCCATGTCTGGAATTACGAGATGGCAACAACGTTTCTTTTCCCCTCGTTTGCCCGGTCATTGCGGCGGAGCGCCTTCGGCTATTCGATGGACGATGCGGGCGCAATTCATTTCAGACAGTTGCTGCCGGAGGGTAAGGCGCGTTCAGGATTCGCCGCTGCGGATGGACAGATGGGACAGATTATCCACGCATGGCTTGATTGGAAGATATCGGGCGATGAAGCGCTGCTGCGCAGCACCTGGCCGCGCGCGAAAGAGGCGCTCGAGTTTGCGTGGGTTCCCGGCGGATGGGACAGCAACCGGGATGGCGTGATGGAAGGTGTGCAACATAACACCTACGATGTGGAGTTTTACGGACCCAACCCAATGTGCGGAATCTACTACCTGGGCGCGTTACGGGCCGGCGAGGAGATGGCGCGCGCAGGTGGGGATGTGGCCTCCGCAGAGACGTACAGGAGGCTCTTTGAACAGGGAAGCAGGTGGATCGACGCCAATCTCTTCAATGGCGAGTTCTACATTCAGAAAGTTCGCAGCTTTCGCAAGGATGAGATTGCCGGCAACCTGCGCAGCGACATGGGTTCAGAAAACACCGAGACTCCGGAGTACCAGGTTGGAGGGGGCTGTTTGGCAGATCAGCTGATCGGCCAGTACCTGGCAGAGGTGGGAGGAATGGGCCCCCTGGTTTCACCGGAAAACATCCGCGGGACACTGCGCTCCATTTACAAATACAACTACAAACCCACGCTCAAAGATCACGATAATGTGGAGCGGACCTATGCGCTCAACGAAGAGGCCGCGATCGTAGTCTGCGATTATGGCAAAGCGGAACGACCGCAAATTCCGTTTCCGTATTTTGCGGAGGCATGGACAGGGCAGGAATACCTAGTGGCCGCGCTGATGATGAATTGGGGCATGGTCAAAGAAGGCGTGGAGTGCGTGGAGAATATCCGCGCCCGCTATGACGGCGAAAAGCGCAATCCATGGGACGAGCCGGAGTGCGGCCACCACTACGCGCGCGCCATGTCATCGTGGTCCACCATCGTAGTGCTGAGCGGCTTTCTCTTTGACGGCGCCAAGGCCGCCGTTGTGGCAGTGCCGAGAATCTCCGGGGACAAATTCCAATGCTTCTGGGCGACGGGGACGGGGTGGGGTACATTCTCACTTTCCCGCCAGAACGACAGTACGCAGTTTGTGCTCAAGGTGCTTGCCGGAACGCTTGATTGCCGTTCCGTCGAGATTGCTGCGATGGGCAAGACGGCTTTGGTTGAGATTGGCGGGCGGGCGACCGAAAATCAGGTGGCACGGCACGAAGGACGAATGGTCGTAACACTTGATGAAACGATTAGCCTGATCACCAACGATGAGATCCGGATTGCGGTGCACCGATGAGTGCAGATCTAAACCGGCGAAGACCTTGGATCGTACTTGTCGGCGGCTTTCTCGGATCGGGAAAGACTACCTTGATTCTAGCGGCGGTCCGCCTGTTGGAGCTGCGGGGTTTGCGTTGCGCCGTGATCCTCAACGACCAGGGCAATGAACTGGTAGATATGCGCCATGCCGAGGTGCACGGCATGTTTTCGCGCGAAGTGACCGGAGGATGTTTCTGCTGCCGGTTCTCCGCGCTGACGACGGTCATCGAGGAGTTGGGGAAAACTCTTCCGGACGTGATCTTTGCCGAGCCTGCTGGAAGCTGCACGGACATTTCGGCGACGGTGCCCGGTCCGCTGCGCGAGGAATTCAATAGCTACCGGCTGGCTGAAGGTGGCCGTCTGCGCAAACGGCGGAGAGCCGAGCATGGAAGGAAACCTGGATGCGTCGCCCGCAAACCGGCATGAGCTGCTCTTGAATCTTCGTGCGAAGGGCGACCCTGGCCACGTGCGGAAGATCGTTGAAGATCAGTTGCGGCAACTGGAAGGAAAGAAACTCGAAATGCACCTCGACTGCTTCAGCCCTGCTCCGCCGAGGCCGGAACGTAGAAGGATCGTTTGAATTGTGCCTCTTGTCGTACTCTTGGGAACTCATTGCAAGTTAACTGGGAGTTATGACAGGACCACGGGACGCTCCCGTACCATGGTTGAAGCGCGCAGGCCTAATGGCCTCAGGAGAGTACAGTGAAACTCAAAGTTCTGGCGGGATTACTTGCAGTTCTCTGTGCAAGTCTGGTCAGTAGTGCACAAAGCGATTGGCGACAAAAGGTGAGAGATGAGTTGCCGCTGATGGGTCATCGTAACTGGATCGTGATTGTGGATTCGGCTTACCCCCTGCAAACGTCATCGGGAATCGAGACAGTTGAGACGGATGCCGATGAGCTATCGGTCGTGGACTATGTATTCAATAATCTGGAGAATTCGAAACATGTCCGCCCGATCGTCCACACCGATAAAGAATTAGAGTTCGTCTCCGAGAAGGAATCTCCGGGTGTGGGGGCATACCGCGCAGCCGTCATGAAGCGAATTGCGGGCTTTCCAACCGATTCGCTCCTTCATGAGTCCTTGATCGGAAGACTGAATGAAGCGGGAAAGGCATTCCACGTTCTAGTGTTGAAAACAACCATGACGATTCCTTATACATCGGTGTTCTTGCAATTGGACTGCAAATATTGGAGTGCCGAGTCTGAGGGCAGGTTAAGGGAAATGATGAAACACGCTCGGTAGCGCAAGCCAAGATTCGACGGGACTGAGGGGTTTTCTCATTTTCGATGATTGTGCAGCATATGAATCGGTTCTTCCGCGCGTTCAGTGCAAGACCTATCGAGCCTCAGATTACGAAATGGACTGTTATCGACATTTGACCGACAAATGACCTGCTTGCTGATCTGCGATTTGAACTCCATAATGCCGTCATTGAACGGAATTGTTCGCAGCGGATGCGGGTAACATAGCCGAGGGACCGAAATTGTCACGCTTGCATTGCAGCTTAAGAATGCTCAACTGGTATTTGCCTTTATGCGTGTATTTGAGCGACTGCACCTCTTGGAGTGCCTCCTTTGGGGAGAGGAGGCGCCAAGCTTCCGGTGCCTGCCAGAGATCGAAGCCCGAATCGGCGACCAGTTGCAGGGCCATGCGCGCTAATTCTCGCTGAAGCCTGGCCTCCATTTCGTGGTTCACAATTCCTTTCAGGGCTTCCCCCGCAATGTATTCGGCCGGGGACAAGGCAGGAATGAACGCTACGACCTCAGATCCGCCAACCACCAAATCGAGCGCATTTATAGTTACGAGCTGCCGCTGCAAGTCGAACGCGACTGCGCCGGCCAGCCCGGCGGCAAGCTGGTCATCATTCTGCAGGCGAACTACGACGTTCCTGGGCACGAGAACCAGTCCTACACTGCAGGCAAATGCGGACCGGACCTTGTCGGCGGCAACGGCATAGAACCGGAAAGGAATACAGGAGGGGTTGTCGGGCGAGAGTTGCTTCTTTATGCGTTCCCTCCTTTACCTTACTGGGAGAACGCCTTCTCCATTTTCAACTGAACCGGAACACTTTGCCTATTGTCCAACTCTCCGGCGGCATTGTGATAGCGGCGATGGGATGGTCTGTACTGAACGAGAGGAATGCACGCGCGAATGTTAGAAACAAGGAGGAAGAGAGCGAGGTACGAGACGAAACACGGAAACAATATCTTGAGCAGGGAGCTTTCTACCCGTTCACCTTTCCCGTAACCTCTGGCCCAGGGACCCTCGTCGCGCTGCTGGCACTCACCGCTCACCTATCAACTCGGGGCATTTCAAGAGACATTCTGGCGCACGTTGGGGTGTTTCATGCTGTAGTCGTTCTTAGTGTGCTCGTCTATTTCTGCTATGCGTATGCTCCAAAAATCATTAAGATTATCCCGCCGTCCACCGCCCATGGCATCCTGCGCGGTGTTGCCTTCATTTTGCTCTGCATTGGGGTGCAAATCGCATGGAACGGACTCGCAGTCTTGATCGCTTCGGTTCTCAGATCCTGAAGACAAACAGAATGAGCAAAAGGGAGCAGATGATTAGCCCAGCGAGTAGTTCAATCGCAGAGTCAATCATTGCAGGCTAATTGAATCCAACCTGCGCTCTGTGCATGTCTCATGGAAATTCAGGTTTGCCATCTTCCATCCGTCTGAATCATCCAAAGTAAGAGAACGCTTTTCCTAAAGGACTCATCCTCATGATTTCTCTCTTGGACCCCCTCCAGATCGGCGACATTCATCTGCCAAATCGAGTTATTATGGCTCCGCTTACTCGGCAACGAGGCACGACTGACCACATTCCGACCGAACTCATGGTCGAATACTACACACAGCGTGCCGGAGCCGGCCTCATCATCTCTGAGGGCATCCCGGTTGTGCCGCAGGGCGTTGGCTACGCGAACGTGCCGGGGATTTGGTCGCCAGACCAAATAGAAGCCTGGAAATTCGTGACGAAGGCAGTGCACTGGGCAGGGGGCCGGATGTTTGCACAACTCTGGCATGTGGGCCGCATCTCAGACCCACGCTTTCTGGAAGGCAAACTTCCGGTTGCTCCCAGCGCTATCCGGCCCGCAGGCCATGTAAGCTTGGTGCGCCCAGTTACCGACTATGTGACGCCACGCGCACTTGAGACGTCCGAAATTCCTGGTATTGTCGATGCCTTTCGCAACGGCGCAGAGAACGCTAAGTTGGCTGGCTTTGACGGCGTGGAGATACATGGTGCTAATGGCTACCTGCTCGATCAGTTTCTGCAGGACGGATCCAATCATCGCACCGACGAATATGGCGGACCGATTGAAAACCGAGCCAGACTCATGCTTGAAGTCGCGGACGCGGTGGTCTCGGTTTGGGGCGCCAAGCGCGTGGGCATGCATCTGGCGCCGCGCGGCGATGCGCAGGACATGCATGATTCAAACCCGCCGGCGACCTTTGAATACGTGGCACGTGAGCTAGGCAGGCGCAAACTCAGCTTCCTGTTCGCGCGCGAGTATTTCGGACCCGACCGATTGGGCCCGCAACTCAAGAAGCAATTCGGTGGGGTATACATCGCCAATGAAAAATATACGCTTGCACAAGCAAATCAGGTCATCCAGGAAGGCGAGGCGGATGCGGTGGCCTTCGGCCAACTCTTCATCGCCAACCCCGATCTGCCGGCACGGTTTACAAGCCACGCGTCGCTCAATGTGCCGGACCCAAGCACCTTCTTTACGCCGGGGCCACATGGCTATACCGACTACCCTGCGCTGAGTGTGTAGCGAAAGAATCAATGCAGTCATTGTCAAGTTGCTCTGTCGGGTTCTTGACAGTAGTGTTGGTCGACGCAAGCGAGAAGCCTCGATGAACGAAACCATCCGCCTATTGCAGGCGCATCACAGCAGCCGCAGCTATAAGGCCGACCCAATACCGGAGGAAATTCTTGGAGCCATTATCGAATCCGCACGTCGTGCTCCGACGTCCACCAACAGTCACGAGATATCGCTCGTGGTCTTCCGCAGCGCGGACAGTCGCGCACGCATAGCCGAGATTGCCGGTGGCCAGCCATGGATTGCGCAGGCGCCGGTGTTCATCGCGGTAGTCGTAGATCTCTATAAGACTGGCTTGGGCGTCGAGAAAGCCGGAGGCGAGCAGATATTCCAACGTAGTCTTGAAGGGATACTGGCTGCGGTCAGCGATGCTGGAATCGCGATCGCGACAATCATCACTGCGGCCCGCGCTTCCGGCCTCGGTGTAGTCCCCATTGGCGGAATTCGCCGCAACCCACACTAATTGTGGCAAGAATCCCAGCAATCGTGACATCCTACAATAGCGGAAGGGCTATATGTCGAGGTTCTTAACATCGAGTGCGTTGTCTTCGATGAACTTGCGACGTTTTTCAACGTCTTCACCCATGAGCGTGGTGAATATATCGTTGGCTTCGACGATGTCTTCGAGCTTGACCCGGAGCAGCGTTCGGTGCTCCGGGTCCATGGTGGTTTCCCAAAGCTGCGTGCTGGTCATCTCGCCCAGGCCCTTGTAGCGCTGCACCGAGTAGTCCTTCTTGCCCTGTTCGACGATGTGAGCGAAGAGCTCACGGGCGGTCTGCTTCTCGACCGGCTCGCGGATAATGACGGCGGTGCGCCGGACGGCCTTTGCTTCGGCCCGGGCTTCAGTGCCTTCCGATTCGGCGGTCTCGGCTTCTTCAGGAATCGCTTCGGTTGCGGCTGCCTTCGTCGCGTACTCGATGAGGAAGGGCGGCTCGAGAAATTCCTTGATGATCATGTACTTGGACATCATCTGCTTGAACTCGGGGCTTGAGGCCAGGGCCCAGTCGATGCAGCGTGTGGCGCCCTGGCTATCGGTAAAGCAGACGGACCAGGTGTGGTGCTCTTCGTCCTCGACGGGAGCGCCGACGGATTTGAATTGGAGTTCATCGGCCAGCTCTGTCAACTGCTCATGCAACGAAGCCAGCTTGGGTGGAACTTCACTCTCGGATTGCGAAGCAAAATCGGCTCTGTGGACGAGTTCGGCGCGGGCAAGCAGCTCAGTCAGTCTTTCATTGCGGATGCGCTTGTCGACCTTTTCGACGAAGCCGAGGTACTCGTTGAGCGTGCCCATGAAGCGGGTCAGATCAGCGCCCTCAATGCGGCTGGCGGCCTCGCCGTGGCGGACGATCATGCCTTCAGAGGCGCGATTGACCATCACCTTCACAAAGTCGCGGTCGTCTTTGATGTACTGCTCGAAGCGGCCCTTCTTGATCTTGTAGAGCGGCGGCTGGGCGATGTAGATATTGTCGCGCTTGATCAGCTCCGTCATGTGGCGGAAGAAAAAGGTGAGCAGCAGGGTACGGATGTGGGAGCCATCTACGTCGGCATCCGTCATGAGAATGATCTTGCCGTAGCGAATTTTGGTTGCGTCGAAGTCGTCTTTGCCGATGCCGCAGCCGAGCGCGGTAATCATGGCGCGGATTTCCTCATGGCCCAGCATCTTGTCGTAACGTGCCTTCTCGACGTTGAGGATTTTTCCCTTGAGGGGCAGAATGGCCTGGAAGCGCCGGTCGCGGCCCTGTTTGGCGGTGCCTCCTGCGCTCTCGCCCTCGACCAGGTAGAGCTCGCAGCGGTCGGGGTTGCGCTCGGAGCAGTCGGCTAGTTTGCCGGGTAGCCCGCCACCATCCAATGCGCCCTTTCGGCGGGTCAGATCCCGCGCCTTGCGAGCTGCCTCGCGAGCGCGTGCTGCCTCAATTGCTTTGTTGATGATGCGCTTGGCGATGGGCGGATTTTGCTCAAGGAACATCCCCAGCCGCTCGTTGACAAAGGCCTGCACAATGCCGGCGATGTCGGAGTTCAGCTTGCCCTTGGTCTGGCCCTCGAACTGCGGCTGTGACAGCTTGACGCTGACCACGGCCACCAGGCCCTCGCGCACATCGTCGCCGCTCAGGTTTTCCTTCATATCCTTGAACAGGCCGAGTGACTGGCCGACGGCGTTGATGGTGCGGGTGAGCGAGGTCCGGAAGCCGGAGAGGTGCGAGCCGCCGTCGACCGTGTTGATGTTGTTGGCAAAGCTGAAGACGGTGTCGGAATAGCTGTCGTTGTACTGCAGGGCGATGTCCATCTCGACCCCGTCGCGCAGCGCCTCCATGACGATCGGCTTCTCATGCAGCACCTGCTTGCCGCGGTTGAGATGCTTCACAAACTCCGCGATGCCGCCGGCGTACTTGAACTCAGTCCGGCGGGCGTCGCCGGTTTTGGCGTCGGCCGTGCGCTCGTCGGTGAGCGTGATCTCAAGGCCCTTATTCAGGAAGGCCATCTCGCGCAAACGCTGGGCGAGCGTATCGTAGTTGAACTCGGTGGCGGTAAAGATGGTCTTGTCAGGCAGAAAATGCACTTTGGTGCCGCGCCGCTTGCTGGTGCCGGCCTGGCGCAGCTCGCTGGTGGGAGCGCCGCAACTGAAGTCCATCTCCCAGGTGTGTCCATCGCGCCAGATCTCCACATTGAATTCCTGCGAAAGCGCATTGACGCAACTCACGCCCACGCCGTGCAGTCCACCGGAGACCTTATATGTAGAGGCGTCGAACTTGCCTCCGGCGTGGAGCTTGGTGAGCACGACCTGGACGGCGGGCATCATTTCGCCGTTTGGCAGCGCCATCAGGTCCACGGGAATTCCGCGGCCGTCGTCGACCACGGTGACCGAGTTGTCCACGTGGATGGTGACGTCGATCTTCTTGCAATAGCCGGCGAGGGCTTCGTCCACGGAGTTGTCGACCACCTCGTAGACCAGGTGATGCAGCCCCAATTCACCGGTCGAGCCGATATACATGGCTGGACGAAGGCGCACCGCCTCCAGCCCTTCCAGGATCTTGATGTTTTCGCCGGTATAACTGCCGTTGTTGTCGTTGTCGTCGGGGTGGGGATACTCGTCAGGTGCGTCAATCGCCATAGGATTCCGTTCGCAGGGTCCTTGCGTTAAGTTCGACACGGGGTACGATTCCCGCGATTCTGGCCCGGACTGGGAATCGGAATGCGCCCGGAACCAAAATAGTTAGAAGCCAAAAGCAGTGTTCCAAGACGTCGGCAGTCACAGGGAGCTTCTCAAAAAGTGTCCCTTCCCGGCTTCCGT
Source organism: uncultured Acidobacteriaceae bacterium (assembly GCA_963757965.1). Lineage (GTDB taxonomy): Bacteria > Acidobacteriota > Terriglobia > Terriglobales > Acidobacteriaceae > Telmatobacter. Next base: position 29,456 of record CAVWTV010000021.1, on the reverse strand, counting down.
TCGGGCGGGCTGATGCTCATTCCGATTGCGCCCTAACCGCTTGCAAGATGTGGGTCTTGCGCAAAAATTCCCAACTTCATTTTACCACGCGCGGAGAAACCTGGAACCTGTGCGGCGGAGTGCGCAAAAAGATGCGTTCTAGCACGAAAGGCCCATACGGCGTATGACGATAGTAATGCTAGCTAACATTACTGTGTTATATAGCTGAAAATTTTCGAGTTAATTTGATGTTATAGTCCAATTCTAAACTGATTGGTGACGTGTCTCTAGTCACCGACAACTAGGAGAGGTTACCAACGATGAAACTGACGATTCGCATCATTGCCTTGACCATTGTCTTTGCCGGCGCCGCTGCTGCTTCGGTCTCTTCTTCAACCGCCCGCCCCATCGCCAGCCACCAGTCGGCCACCGAGAAGATGCCGGTTCCCGTCTGCGACCCCGCGATCCCGACCTGCCCCGGTTCGTAGAAATCGACGCAAGAACCGCGGCAATGGCACAAAAGTGTCAGACGAATTCACGGTTTTTAGGTTGAGCAGCGGCGTATTTGGCGCTATTCTGTGAGTGTATCTCGGGATTGTGAGCGCATAGATGTCTTCTCAAATGGCAATGTCGATGATGGGTGCGCTGGAGTTCCTTCTCTCAGCCGCGCTCGCATTCGTGTTCTGGAAGAAGGGCCTGCATCGGCGATTCCCGGCGATGGGGCTCTACCTCGGAATGCGCGTGGCGTCGACTCCGGTGCTTTCCATCTTGTTGTTAGGGCAGATGGGTCAATTGTCCTCCGCCAGGGAAGTGCACAACTTCTGCACCTTCGCCTACTTCCTCCTTTACTACGTGGTCTACATCGCCAGCGCCGTTCTGCTGTTTTTTATCTGCATGGAAGTATTTCGTTCCGCACTTGTCGCCCTGCCTGGGCTGGCGAAGTTCGGCATCGTGATCTTCCGCTGGACAGTGCTTGCCTCTGCGATTGTGACCCTATCGTCCATGTCCTTTGTGCATAAGGGCCTCATGGTCATTACAGACATTGCCTATGGACTGATGCGTTCGGTCAGCATCCTTGAGCTTTGTTTGCTGGCGTTCCTCTGCTTGAGCATGAACGCCCTGCATCTCTCTGTCCGGGACATGTCTTTTGGGATTGCCCTCGGATTCGGTTTGATGTCCGCCAACGACTTCTTCATCGCCGCGTTGCTGTCGCACAGCGGCTCGATGACTGAGCCCTTGCAGTTTGTTTACCAGACGCTGGTTCTGGTGGTGCTGGCCACATGGGTCACCTACTCTGCGCTCCCTGAGCCGGCCCGCAAGCCGCTGGTGGTTCCGGTGAACTCGACCATCTACCGTTGGAACGAGATTGCTTCCGCTCTGGGCCATACCGGAACGCAGGTTGCCGTGCAGCAGCCGGCCAACAGCTTCTTCCTGACCGATGTTGAGAATGTGGTCGACAAGGTGCTGAGCAGGAATCTGAAGAACCGCGAATCGGAATCGTAGGAGCCCCACAGAGATCAGGGGTCAGAGATCAGGGATCAGAGATCAGAACGCAGAAAAGGCCACGGCGTTAGCCGTGGCCTTTTCTGCGTGAATAAGAGCCGGATTTACTCGGCTGCAACCGGCTCGATGGAAGCAAAGCGCCCGCGGTTGCCGCGATCCACAAACTTTACCCGGCCGGTGACCTTGGCAAAGAGCGTGTCGTCGGAGCCGATGCCCACGTTGACGCCCGGCTTGATGCGTGTGCCGCGCTGGCGCATGATGATGGAGCCGCCGGTGACGAGTTCGCCGGCAAAGGCCTTTACGCCCAGCCGCTGTGCATTTGAATCGCGTCCGTTTGTGGAGCTGCCTCCACCCTTCTTATGTGCCATTGCCTTGATCCCTTCTCAAATTCGTGCGCTTCTTTGTCGATGCTTTGCCGGCAAGCTGTCGCTTGGCGAACTAGCTGGCGGCTGTGTAGGTCACGCCGTCGGCCTCGATGGCCTTGATGCGCACCTCGGTAAAGTTCTGCCGGTGTCCCTGCAGCTTCTTGTACTGCTTCTTGCGCTTCAGGTGAAAGACCAGGATCTTGTCGCCGCGGCCCTCGCCGAGCACCTCGGCCGTGACCTTGGCTGTGGCCGGCTTGGCCATGGTTCCAGGCTCGCCGGAGACCGCCAGCACGTCGCTGAACTCGACGGTCTGGTTTTCTGAGGACACACTCTCAATCTTGACCACGTCGCCTGGAGCGACCCGGTACTGCTTGCCACCGGTGCGAATGACTGCGTACATAACAAACCCTCCAGCGCTTCGGTCAAATAACGAGGCGCATTGAAAATCGGAAACCAGTTGGGGCGCATTCAGAGAGGGACTGCATCGGGCGGTGAGCCTCACTCACGCTGCCTTCACAGCGGTGAACCCAGACCTGACCCTGCACATCCTCAAAAGGGTGCATCGCCAAACCTTACAATTCTATCGTTAAAAGGCGTCTCAGGTCAATTTGCTTGAATTCAGTGCAGTGGGCCAGTTTCAGAGTAGCTGACTATTCTGTAATTGGCCGATTCGGCGATTGTCAGGTGCCCGATGAGCCACTCAGTTCATGCAATGTTTTCATCAACCGATTTCCCCACGGGCGTTGCCGACCCACAGGGGTCAAGCCGACAACCTCGGTGACGCTCTAGCCGCGTCTGGCCGGCTTCGATCGAACACGTGGAGTGGCCGAACCAGAAGGCCTCTCGGGGTTTCGCTCGGTGAATTGGTCGAGCAGAACCACATTGAGCAGCGACTTATGCACCCGGATGCGGCCGTTGTATTCGATAAGGCCGAGCTTGCGAAAGCGATTCATGAAGAAGCTGACTCGGGACCGGGTGGTGCCGACCATCTCCGCCAGAGTTTCCTGTGTAATGGGAGGAATGAGATGTTCCGATTCGCCCGGATCGCCAAATTCGGCCAATAGCAGAAGAATCCTCGCCAAACGCTTTTCGCTGGAGTTGAAAAGCTGATCGACAAGATCGGCCTGGGTTCGCATGCTCCGGACCAGCAGGAAACTTCAAGTACATTTCAGAGAGGGAATGCTCCTCGTGCATCACGCTGGATCATTTCTCCCCTCTCTATCCTGAGCGCTGTACAGGCGGTGATGGCGCTGGCCGTGGCCATATGCAGCCCACCCACGCTCGCCAGCGACTCCTCTCCAACGAATTCCCCGGCGCGGAGAAGCGCGATAGTGGCCTCCTTCCCGTCGCGCGAAACGACCGTGAGTCTAGCGCGGCCCGTCTGAAGATAGAAGATGGAGTCAGCGGAACTTCCCTGCGAAAAGAAGAGTCTGCTTGGGCTGCAATTGGACGATCCTTCGTCCCACTCCTGCTCGTTGCCAGAAAGTCGGCGAGGTCAAAGGTCATGCTTCGCACCTCGAAGGAGAGAATTGATGGACCGCCCTGATTCTACTCGCCCACTCTTGCGATCTTTGTACGGTTTCTGACCTAACTAGAAATATCTCTGTACGGTATCTGATATAGTTCGAGATATCTTTGTACGGTATCTGACGCAACGCAATCTTTGTAAGACATCCTGAGTCTTGTGCGCACTAATTATGATAGGGTTTTGTCTGAAAGTGAGAATTCCTTGCGCGCAAGTGGCTATAAGAACACTCTTTTGAATGCTCTGGACGGGGATATCATTGCGCGTCTTCGTTTGAAGCCGGTCAAATTCGAGCTGAAACACGAAATCGAGAACCCTCGCGACCTGATCGATCACCTCTATTTTCTTGAAGAGGGGATGGCGTCCATGACGACCACGTTCAAGGATGGGTCTCAGGTTGAGGTGGGGACGTTCGGTTATGAGTCGATCATCGGCGTCTCAGCGCTGATGGGAACAAAAGCGAGTCTGAATCGCGTCTACACCCAGATTGCCGGCCATGGCTATAGCTGCCACGTGGAGGATGCGGGAAGAGAGTTCCGGCTTGGCGGCGCCTTTCAGTTTCTGGCTCTGCGCTATGTTCAGGCGCAACTCCTTCAGGCAATGCAATCCGCCGGATGCAATGCGAAACACAACTTCGAACAGCGACTCGCCCGCTGGCTGCTCATCTGTGCGGACCGCGCGCACATCAACACGTTCAAGATTTCGCATGAGTTTCTAGCAGACATGCTTGGGGTTCGCCGTCCCACGGTTTCTACGGCCGCCGGGATTCTCAAGCAAAAAGGACTTATCGAATACACGCGCGGAGAAATCCGCATCCTCGATGTCCCTGGGCTCACCAAGATCTCTTGCGAGTGCTATCCGATCATCAAAGATTACCTCGACAATTACACAAAATTCGACACCGCAATCACTGCGTAGCCGCTTCACCCGCTGCAGCAGATGTGGGACAGAACTTCGGCAAAGTAAAGAGTGGGTTGGTTTCAGCGGCGGAGTTTTCATTGGCATTGATCCGTGGTTCGATCCCCGCAACGACGTTCAGGGCAGGGTCGGTAACACTCTCGATCTACGGCACCCAGGGAACATATCAGAACGCACCATCCCTTTCAGAGCACTTTCCCGGCAGTCCCCAACTGGCGGGCCTGAGGAGTGCGTGCCAGCAGAAAAGATACCAATAGGTCGCGGCTTTCAAACGCAGACGCTCATTGAGACAGAGCGTTGCCGCACACATCAGCGTACCGAAGAGAGCGTTGATCAAAGTGCGGAGGACGACAAATCCAGACACGAAATAGAACGCCGCAGGCCTATGAGACTTTCTGAAGTAGGTCAGTTTGGAGCGCTGATACTCGACGCGTGCCGGTCCGCGAAAACGATTTGCGGTATGGCCTCCCAGGTGGACCGCGCGCGCACTGGGCAGGTAGCAGACTTCCCCGCCGATTTGCCAGGCACGCCGGCACCAATCAATCTCTTCGAAATAGAAGAAGTAATCTTCGTCGAGAAGCCCCAGCGTAGGCAGAACGGAGTTGCGAACGCAAAGGCACGCGCCCAAAACACTCTCGACAAGTATGGGATGCTCATCGAGCGTCTTTCTGCGAAAGCGATCCGGAGAAATTAATCGGAGAACGAAGTGCGGCAGAATCTCCTCGGCAAAGCTGGGAAGAGGCGTGAAGGCGCTTTGCAACCGTCCGTCGGGATAGCGGAGCTGGCCGCCCGCGATTGCCAGATTGGGCAGCGTATCGAATCCGTCCGCAAATGCGCGCAGGGCGCCGGGTTCCAATCGAGCGTCGTTGTTGAGTAGCAGAATGAATTCAGACGAAGCGTGTGCAGTCCCCTGATTCACAGCTCGCGCGAATCCGGCATTGCAGATATTCCGAATCACCTGAGCGCCGGGAACGTTGGTCTCCACAGATTTAATAGAATCGTCCGCGCTGCCGTTGTCCACGATGACGATTTGGAAAGGTGGAACGCCCTCTCGTGCGGCCGAAAGCACGCATGCGAGCAGCAGGTCTCCGCCGTTGTAATTCACGATCACCACGGAGAACCGAGCGCCGACATTTTTTGAATTCACAATCATGCCCTGTTCTGGACTCGTCCGAAAGTGAGCGGAATCTATAGGCCGCCAAGGACGGCAATGAGTTTTGAGGCGACCTAAATCATACTAGCGGGCGGCGGGGCAACTCAATCAGGGCCGCGGCGGAACGACATAGAAGAGAATGCCAAAGTAGTGGGCAATACTGCCGGCCAGAACGAACAGATGCCAAACGGCGTGGAAGTAGCGCAACCGGTCGAGGGCGAAGAAGACAATGCCGAGCGTGTACGCCAATCCGCCGGCGGCTAGCCACAGGACCCCATGCCAGCCAATGGCATGGAGCAGCGGCTTGATCGCAAAGACGACGAACCAGCCCTGAAACAAGTAGACTAGCGCCGACGCTACGGCGAACCGGTCCACTGCAAAGCTCTTGAAGATCACTCCTGCAATGGCCAGCGACCAGACAGCGGCAAACATGATCCAGCCCACGGGTCCGCGCAGCGAAACCACCGTGAACGGCGTGTAGGTGCCGGCGATGAGCAAGTAGATGGCGGAGTGGTCGAGCACCTGGAAGACATGGCGCGCGCGCGTGCGCACCAGCGAGTGGTAAAGCGTGGAGCAGATGTAGACGAGTACAAGCGTGCTGGCGAATACGGCGCAACTGACAATTGCCCATGCGTCTCCGCGTGTTGACGCAGCAATAAGGTAGACGGCTCCGACTAGAGCGAAAAGGGCTCCGATGCCGTGCGTGATCGCGTTGGCCAGGATGTCGCCCAATTTGTAGTGGGAGGCCACATGATGATGATAGTCCGCGGCGGCACGAAAGGATCGCGCTCTTTTGCCGGCCTTTTGCGAACTGCGGCGGCAGTGATATATTTCCGTGACTGCCTTGCGCGCTGTTCTTGCGCGCCAAATAGATAAAAAGCAAGTTGAGCGCTTTGTCCTGGCCCTGGAAATGAAGGTCGCGCAAGAAATAGGAGTTCGCCAATGACTAGTCTTCGAAAGATTTCGTATTTGATGTGCTTGATGGGTGCTGCCGGAGCGGTAATCGCGCAAACGCCGCCAGCAGCGCAGTCCACGCCGTCCACGGCGCAGTCCGCACCGTCAGCTGCCACTCGCCCACCGCGCCCGACGCCGCCCACGCGCGATCCCAACACACCTGGCTATGTCAAAGCCAAAGAGTTGCCCGACGGCGCCAATGCTCCGGCGAATCAGGACGGAAATTTCATCCTTGGGCCGACGCACAATCCGGCGCCGGAGATGGCTGTGCAGGAGGGCGTGCCGCAGGGTACCGTGGTTGAGTTCACCATGAGTTCGGCAGACAGCAAGATCTATCCCGGCATCGCGCGTGATCCAGGGACCTTTGGCACGCCCGATTCAAATGATCCCACCAAACTCATTGTCACCACGAGCCACCCCGCCCCCTACACGCGCCGCGTTGCGGTTTATGTTCCAAAACAATACGTGCCGGGCACGGCCGCGCCCTTCATAGTCGGTGCGGACGGACCGGACAGGGGGTTGTTCACGGCCCTTGACAATCTGATTGCCGAACATAAAGTTCCGGTGTTGATCGCTGTCTCGATCAGCAACGGCACCGGTGACGCACAGGGCAGCGAACGCGGCTTGGAATACGACACCATGTCCGGCTTGTACGCGGAGTTCGTCGAGAAAGAAGTGCTGCCGCTGGTGGAAGCGCAGGCTCACGTGAGACTGACAAAGGATCCCGAAGGCCGGGCGACCATGGGCGGCAGTTCCGGCGGCTCCTGCGCATTGATTATGGCCTGGTATCACCCCGAGTGGTACCACCGCGTGCTGACTTACTCCGGAACTTATGTGAACCAGCAATGGCCGCATAATGACGTTACACCGCATGGCGCGTGGGAGTTTCATGAGCACCTGATCCCGAACAGCCCAGTCAAGCCGCTGCGCCTGTGGATGGAAGTGGGAGACCGGGACAACTTCAATCCGAACGTCATGGGCGACCGCATGCATGACTGGGTCGTTGCAAATGAGCAGATGGCCAAAGTGCTGGCTGCCAAGGGGTATCGCTACCAGTTTGTGTTCGCGCGCAACGCCGGTCACACCGACCGTGCTGTCAAACAACAAACTCTCCCCGAGGCTCTGGAATATCTTTGGCAGGGCTACTTCGTCGCGCGGGCGAAGAATTGATTTGAGGGTTCACAAGAGGCCGAGCTTCAAGGGGAACTCTTCTTCGTCGTCTTCAAGATCGGGCAGGTTGCAGTGTATCCGGACGATATCGCGATGCCGCCAGCGAAGCGCCAGATGGGCAGCTACGATCGCCGCCGCGGCAATGGCGAAATGCAGGGTGCTCTTCTCGATCCACGGTTCTGAAACGACCGGGAGCCAGGCAGCGAATGGAATGAAGTAGAAGAATTTGAAGACAGTGAGAGCAAGGTTGGACTGCTGTCTTGCGGGTTGGCCGGTGAAGGCGACAATCTTCACGTTCAGGAAAAATAGGTCGGTTAGCAGAAGGCACATGCCAGCGGCGATGAGTAGCTGGCTCGCCAAAGCCGGCCAGGTTAGTAACTCAGGCGGGGAAATAAGTCGGAAGCAGAAGCACGCCGAGAAAGTAACCGAAGCAGCAACCATGAACGCCCATAGCTTCGCGGCCAGCAACTGCTGCAATGCGGTGGCGAGTTGTGGCGGCCTGCCATGCACGATGCGAAACACCCAACTGCCCTGCTGATTGCCCGGAGAAACAAATGCCATGCGCAGCCCGGTGATGGTCCAGAATGCAACGATTCCAATGGCCGCGCGCATTCCGTCGGGTGAGATTCCCATGCGCACTTGGCCGTGAACAACCGTCAGGCGCAGAATGGTTGCAATGACGAACGAAAGGCCCACTCCTCCGTAGAGAACAAGATAGATGCGATAGCGCTGGACGCGCATAACGGTCTGCGTGATGAAGTGGAAGACGGCGCGGCGAACCGGAGGCCGAATCAGCGTGGCGTGGAGCAGCTTGTCGAGCGGTCGCGCAACCCACGCGCGCGTGTCTAGAGAGCCCGGGCCTTCAATCAAGCGGCGTACACGGCGCAAGTAAGCAATGGGGTAACTGAGCATCGCCAGGCTCACTGTGATCAGAAGAGCAACACATCCAATCTGAGCAAGTTTAGAAAAGATGGGCAGCGCCGCTGGTCCTTCGAGGATGCGCTGGTAGATGCCGAGAAACCAGAACGGTGGGAAGCAGAGCACATAGGTGCTTCCCGATTTGAGGAAGGCTGGAACCGCGCCGGAGAGAACGGGAAACAGAAACAGAAGCATCAACAGCACGGTGATGGAAAGCCCCTGCAGCAGCAGGGAAAGCCGGCGAAATAACCGCTCGCCGAAGACGGAAAGAATCACACCTTGCAGGGCCAGAATGAAGGCCGCGGAGAACAGGCCGCTACCGAATACCGCTAACAGATGGCCGCCAAGCAAGCGCGACAGGCTGGTTGGGTCTGTCGCAGCGGGGAGGACCAGCGGCGCCAGAAAATTGGCATCGAACAAGAAGCCGCCGATGAGGATGGCGATGGCGGCGACGCGCGCCCTGAAGAGCCTGCGATCGGGGATGGGCAATGTGGTGAGAACGAAGATATCGAGCAGGTCCGGAAAGAACATATCCCATTCAAAGACGGTGATCATTCCCAACGCCACGAAGGAATAAATCACAAAAAAGAAGTGATGATTGACGGTCAACCAATAGGATGGGTGACCTCCAAACATTTGATGATAGACAGGCCACAGATAGAGAGCGACAACAAAGCCGGGAATGCCAGTGGCGCAGGCGATGAGGATCAGCCGCGACTTTGCGTCGCCGCCGGGCGAAGCGGTTTCGTGGTTGAAGAAGCGCTCTAGAAAGTGGCGAACAAGCTGCGAGAACTGGCTGCGTTCGGGCTCGCGCGCCGCGCCCAGAGCCGCCTGCGCATTCAACGACAGGATCTCGGGCTCCGACATCATGAACAGCCGCTGGAATTCGTCAGACATGGGCGATCCGCATTACCTCAACCATCTCCCGCGCTGTGCTCCTGGTGTCCTGTTGCTCAACCAGTTGCGCAAAGACACTTTCAAGGTTGGGGAGACTCATCAACTTGGTAAGTTCAGAGGGGCGGGCGTCGGCCAGAATCCTGCCCTTTGCAATGACAATCACACGGTTGCAAACCTGCTCCACGACCTCGAGCACATGCGAGATGTAGAGGATTGCCTTGCCTTCAGCCGCGAGCAATTCAAGCAGGTCCTTGAATAGACGGCCGGAGACTACGTCGAGGCCGGAGAGCGGTTCGTCGAAGATGAGCAATTTGGGATCGTGCAGCAACGCCGCGGCGATCAGTACACGCTGGCGCATTCCCTTCGAATACGTCGAGATCGGCGAATATTGCCAGGATTCAAGATGCAGCAGCTTGAGCAGCCGTGTTGCCTTGGCTTCAATCAGAGGCTCGCCCAGGCTGCGCAGCCTGCCCACGAGCTGAAGGTACTCCAGTCCGGAAAGATAGGTATAGAGATGAGCCTCCTCCGGCACATAGCCGAGAATGTTGCGGAATGCAACCATATCTTTGCGAATATCGCGGCCTTCAAAAAGAACGCGCCCATCGTTTGGGCGCAACATCCCGGTAATGATTTTTACTGTGGTCGATTTGCCGGCTCCGTTGGGGCCGAGAAAGCCGACAATATCGCCGGGCACCACCTTGAAGGAAATATCCTGGACGGCCGGGATGGTACGGAAACTTCGAGACAGGTTTTCGATTTCCAGCATGGGCTCTCCACCGTGATTCGGCATACCCTATGTAGCAAACAGCATATGGTCTTGTCAAGTAGATTGCTACATAGTTAAAATGCGGCATGGCCAATGAAGCAAAGCTATCGCATACGGCGGCGATGATTCTTCAGGCGGTCGAAGCCGGATTCGTCTACGGCTTCAGCATCATGGAGATGACCGGGTTGCCGAGCGGAACCGTTTATCCGGCGATGCGGCGGCTGGAGCGCGACGACCTGATCCGCTCGCAGTGGGAGCGGCAGTCGATCGCCGACGCCGAACAGAGGCCGCCACGCAAATATTACAAGCTAACGCCGGCAGGCAGAAATACGCTTGAAGCATCGCGCAGACGCTATCCGCTGCTGGAGCGACTGATCCCATCAGAGTCTGAGGAGGAGGCGAGGCAAGTATGAAGCCTTCGTTTAAGCAGGGACTTGGTTTCTTTCATCTTGGCCTTCTGCGCGGCGCTTCTCTGCTGGTGCCGGGCAGGCTGCGTGCGGAGTGGCGGCGGGAATGGAGTTCGGAGTTATGGCATGTGCGCCATTCGTGTGCGGCGATTGAAGGAGTGTCGTGGCGAGCAGAGCGAGAGGTAACATCGTTCTGCCTCGGAGCGTTTCAAGATGCGTTCTGCCTGAGGCGGCAGAGCTCGCGAGCAGATAGATCTCTCACGGCGCCGCAAGGCTCAGCCTCGCATTGCATGCTTGTGCTCCTGGCGATGTTAGCCGCGAGTTATACCATGACGCTGCTTTTGCCCGGTGTGCGCGCGGAACATTTCTTATCGAGAAACCAGGCCGATCCTGGCCTGGTGATGATTCAGGATGCGAACAATCGTAAAGCCGGGCCCACCATCTCATCGAGACAGTTTCGGGCCTGGGCGGGACACAGGCAAAAGTACTTCGATGGCCTGGCGTTCTATCGGATCACACCGGAGGCTGTGTCGACCGCACCGCATATCCAGACCGGATGGGAAGTGGCGGGCGCGAGCTCAAACCTCTTCGCGCTGCTTGGATTGCCTGCACGGCAAGAAGCGCTGGCCGACAGAGCGACAGGCGATTTGCCCAACGTGATTCTAAGCGACGATGTTTGGAAGAGGGACTTTGGTGAGAACCCGAAGGTTGCAGGGATCATCGTAAGCGTGGGTTCGCGCAAGGCCAGAATCGTTGGAGTCGCGCCGGCAGGTTCCTGGAGGCTGCCGGGAAGGGTGGATGCGTGGCTTCTCGAGCCCGATTCCGAGCTCGCCGGCAAAGGCGTGGGATACGTTGTAGCGCACCTGACAGCCTTGGGCAGGGCCGAGATGTGGACCACGCGTGTTCCTATCACAGCGTACAAGGCGGACGACTCAGAAGACGATCTGTTGGGTGTTTCCCTCGATCGCGATGTGCCATCACCGTGCATCGTATTTCTGTTCGCGATCATGCTGGCCCTGCTGGTACTGCCGGCGATCACATCCGTCTCGCTAGGCGAGAGCAGCGTGAGTTCTCACCGAACATCGTGGCTGAGGCGACTCTACCGCTGGGGTTTCCTGATCGCCAAGATCGTGCTGCTTATTCCGATCGTCTATTTTGCATCCATCGACCTGGCCTATTGGAACGTGGCGCTTATTCCGTCTTCATCGGTGTACATCCAGTTGGCCGCTTCCTTTTCGATCTGCCTGTTTGGCCTTCGCTGGGTGTTGAAAGATCAGCGGAAAAGGTGCCCGGTATGTTTGAGGCTGGTGGAACACCCGGCACAAGTGGGGCAGGCCTCGAGGACTTTCCTGGACTGGAACGGAACGGAACTGATGTGCATGGGCGGCCATACCTTGTTGCACGTTCCAGGGCTCCCGACCAGCTGGTTCAGCACGCAGCGCTGGCTCTATCTCGACACATCGTGGGGATTTCTGTTTACGGGTCCGGGCGCTCGAATAAGAAATGAGATCGTATGAGGATTTCCGATTCTGCCGGGAAACGGCGTGATCTTGACACGCACAGTTCTCTTCTGGGAGATTGACACAACGCCAGAGTCTTCGCGCGACCGGAACATCGCAATCAGGAATCCGGCTGAAGCTGGTATCTCCGACGAAAAGGAAGCACAATGAGTGTCTCCCAACAAGCCGCTTACGCTTACTCACTCTTCAAGAATGTCAAAAAGATTCGCAAGTACGGAAAGCTGGTCACGGACGCCATCGACGATGACACCCGCTCTGGCGCTGTGCTGACGCTGGGGATCGACGGCATGTTGAGGATTGCGGGCAAGGTACTGGGCACAAACCTCAGCAAGCATCCCTATTTCGCCTTCCACAAAGCGCATTTGGAGGCGCTCGCCCAGGCGCTCAACGCGTCAAGAAATCTTGACGATGCTCAGGCTGACCTGAGCCGGGCAATCAGGTCAGCCGACGCAGCAGAAGCGCTCACGCAGGCTCTGGCGGATTATCGGATTCGCAGGAAGTCGCTGAATGTGGCTTACAATTTCCAGGTCGCAGGCGCGCTGCTGGTGCTGCGCGATCGCGGGGGAGATCAAATGATCAGGGAGTCTGGCCAGACGCACGCCGGCATGCAGGCCGCGACGGACCGGAATATCTATGAATGGCGGGCGTTGTGGAGCGAACTCTACTTCGACAGCGTTCAATTGCTGGGGATGGCGCAGGTGGAACTTCGAGCTACCGAAGCCGCCATGAAGAACTTCGACCAGAAGATGAAGGCTCTTTCAAAGGACGGGGCCATAGGCGGATTGTTTGCCGCCCAGGTGAAAAAGAACCGGGAGTGGGAATGGTTCGACCGCGCGAGCAAGCCAGGCTCCGGCAGCGAAAGGGCTGTTGTAAACCCGGTAGGCTTTGCGCAGAAGCAGGTGGACGCAATCCAGGATTTGTCGGATGAATTGGGCGACAGTTGCGAATCCGCGTTGAGCGACGACGCGTACCGCCCGGATGTGATGCAACACCACATGGGCAGTTTTTAGCGAGTCTTCAGCGATGACGTCACGCTGACATTCTGGTCTCCCACCCTGGGCGCAATAGGCAAGAACGCGCTGCCCGGCGCAGAGGGCTCCCCGGCGCCCAGGTGGGTCATTCATTGTGGAAATGCGCCGCCTTATTCCTTGTAAAGAGCAGCACCGACAATGGCGCCTGCGAGGATTTCAACCAATCCGCCGGCGGTTGTGTAGAGCGTGAGGTGACGCGAGAAGAGATGGGCCACACACATGAAGCTGACATTGGGAAGCAGCGTCCCTAAAATCCAGACAACTACACCGGCATAGACCGCGGTCTTCATTCCCGCGCCAAGCCGGGGCCGAATGGCGGCATAAATCCAGATCATTACAATGCCGCCGATAATGCCCAGCAGATCGAACCAGATCCACATGTTCGACGAGAAATCGCGATGCCCGAGCGCCGCCATTCCGTCCGCCCATCGATGTGCGAGCAATATTCCGTCCACGAGGTAGCCCAAGACATCCGCAACGATCCCGGCGGCAATTCCGCCGAGGATTACACGACCTAAATTGATTCTTCCCATACTGTCTCCTTTTTCAACTCATTTGGGCGGAAGCTGCTGAAAACAAGGTCGTTCAGATAACTTCCGAAGCACAATGCGGGGGAATCGCGCAAGTATACGCACGGTGGGGCCGCTGGGCAAGGATATTCTTCGCCAAGGTGACAGAAGGGGCGATGTCGAGCGGAGCAGCGAGCTCACACATCGCGCGGAGTTGACAACACCGATGAGGCACTAATCCATTGATACGAAACAAATGTTGGTGGAGGCGGCGGGAGTCGAACCGGACAATCCCTTTGAAACGGCTCAACTTATTGATTCTGAGAAAGGCCGAATTGGCATGTTTTTCAGAAGTACCAAATCTACTGTACGGTCACTGTACAGTCATTTCCCTGAATGTCCACAACCCCTAAACTCCACCTTCGGACGGCCCCTTTTGGCGAAAAGAGCATTCTGAAGTTCGCCTATAGTATTTCACAAGTTCACCTGTGCACGACCCACGAAAATTGCCGGCTCGCCGACATGTCAACTCCGGCTGAGTACGCGTGCTGGAGACGCAACTGCGCCTGGCGAATTCGATGACTGATCTGCGCCCCACTCGGCACTGCGGTGAACCCTTCGGTATTTTGCGGGCAAGATGCGTGCACACCATGTGGCCAACGGACTGATCGTGCAGCAGCGCGCCGTCCGTCAAGATAACACTTGAAATGCACGATCACATGTGCTATGTTATCGTGCATATTTGTTGTTGAGGAGCCGCAGGTGCAACCCGAACTCCATGAACTCGAACGCTATGTTCACGACGCCCTGGGCGCCACGGTAAAGACTGCGCCTTGGCGAGGAGCCGGCAATTTGCCGCCCGTCCTCAGGGAGAAGTACAAATTCGCGCAGGCGGAGCTGCTCGGACTGCACGCCCTTCTCGTCATTGATTCCAACCCCGAGGAGCAGCCGCCGGCAACGGTACGCAAGCACATCAACATGCTCCAGGCCAGGCAGCAGGCGGACCTGATCTATGTCCGCGCGCAGGTGACGGCGTACAACAGGAAGCGGTTGATCGAACAGAAGGTTCCGTTTATTGTTCCAGGCAACCAGATGTACCTGCCCATGCTGGCGATTGATTTGCGCGAGCACTTCCGCAGAATCCGCGAGGAGGCTCCCACCTTCAGCCCGTCCACGCAGGTTGTCGTCCTCCATGCGTTGCTCCGCGATGCAGGGCAGGTGCTGATTCCTGCCGAATTAGCTCCGCAACTGGGATACTCGGCCATGACGATGACCCGCGCCTTTGACGAGTTGGAGGCGGCGAACCTTGCTGAAGTCAGGGTCCGCGGCCGGGAGCGTTGTCTGCGCTTCATTGGAGGCCGAAAAGAGATGTGGGAGAAGGCTCTGCCCTTTCTCCGCAGCCCGGTGCGCAAGCGGCATTTTATCCACCGCGCCACAGGCTTGGAAGGCGCTATGCGAGCTGGACTCACAGCATTGGCGCGCTTCAGCATGCTGGCACCGCCAGAGCACACGATCTATGCGCTGAGCCGTGAGGATTGGAAAGCCCTTCGGCAACGGCACAAGATCAATGAGGTTCCGGCTCAGGATCCGGATGCCAGCGAGGTTGAAGTCTGGTGGTATCCGCCAGTGCTCTTCGCCGAAGATGGTATCGTTGATCCGTTGTCGCTCTACCTTTCTCTGAAGGAAGACCACGATGAGCGCACCGAAGCTGCGCTGGAAGAGATGATGGAGAAATTCAAATGGTGAAGGGGTTGGAGGTCTTCCGGGAGCACTTCCGGAATTTTGCCGATCGTTATGTGCTCATCGGCGGCGCCGCGTGCGACATCGCCATGACCGGCGCTGGCCTCCCATTCAGGGCCACAAAGGACCTGGACATCGTTCTCTACGTCGAGGCTTTGGATGCCGCGTTTGTACAGGCATTCTGGGAGTTCGTACGCATGGGCGGCTACGAGGTTCAGGAGAAGTCAACCGGCGAGAAACAGTTCTACCGCTTCCAGAAGCCCACGAACGCGGACTATCCTTTCATGCTGGAGTTGTTCTCGCGGCAACCCGATGTATTGCAAGTAGCCGAAGGCAGCCATCTCACGCCGCTACCGGTGGAGGAGGATATATCCAGTCTTTCGGCTATTCTTCTGGATAATCACTACTACGATTTCATCCGCGCCGGCAGACAGGAGAGCGACGGACTCCCGATGGTAGGCGCTGCACAACTCATCGCTTTGAAGGCGCGGGCATGGCTTGATCTGACGGCACGCGCGGAGCGCGGTGAACAGATCGACAGCAAGACGATCAAGAAACATAAGAACGATGTCTTCCGGCTCTACCAGATCCTCGATCCTGCCATTGACCCTGAGGCTCCGGAAAACGTCAAGAAGGATATTGGCGACTTCATCTCCCGCATGCGCGCCGAGGAAATTGATCTCAAATCCCTCGGTCTGCGCACCGGCACACGCGACAATATTCTGATTGAGATCGCACGCGTGTTCCGCCTCGCAGACAGTGAATAATTACGGACCTACCGTTATTACCGACGTTTCTCTGAAAGATTCCTGCTTCACAAGCGCGGATCAACGGGCTCGCTCTCTAACGCCATAACGCCGAAGGCGCATTCGCAAGTCCGACGCAGCGGTTCGCGTGTGCTCGGCAGGTGGTCGCTCGGCTTCAAGTCGCCACTCAGAATTGCGAGCACAACCTGCGTCGCAAGCTGCCGGTAGATCGGGACTCGTGCGCATGTCCACCGAGCACCAGCAATACTCCCCTGAGAACCAACTGGAGGTCATCCGCAAATCCACGATCGTCGGCAGGTCCAAGCGCTCTCTCAGTCCAAACCAACTCGCCCGCTTGGGCTGTCACCATTTCTACAGGCCAGATTCGACCGTAAGAACCAGAGATGCCAAGGATGACCTCAATGCGCTCTCCATCCGCCGGTTTAGGATAAGTCTCGGGCACCCAGCTTGAGAACCAAGACGCCAAGGGGCGGAATCGTCAGGTTTAGCGAGTAGGGTCTACCATGTAGCGGCAGAGGGATTGCTTCCACACGGCCGCTGTTTCCCTGGCCGCTGCCTCCGTAAAATAGAGCGTCGCTATTCAGGGCTTCTCTCCAATCCCCGGCCACGGGCGCCCCGACGCGATAGTTGTGCCGAGGCGCGGGAGTGAAATTGCAGATGAAGAGAGTCATATCAGCAGGATTCTTTGCCCGTCTCAGGAAGGAGATCACACTCCGTTCACTATCGCC
The DNA here is from genome assembly GCA_963757965.1 of uncultured Acidobacteriaceae bacterium. Lineage (GTDB taxonomy): Bacteria > Acidobacteriota > Terriglobia > Terriglobales > Acidobacteriaceae > Telmatobacter. The sequence continues at coordinate 12,606 of CAVWTV010000021.1, read as the reverse complement.
GCAATCGACCCATTCAAATCCGGAGGGTTCGAAATCCATCTCATACAGTGATGGTTGTCCCCGATAAAAGGTGTTCAAATCGCGCACCCAACGCCACAACCCGGAATGCAGTGTATGTTCCAACAAGTGCCAATCCAGACTGCCATCGTGGTTCCATTCTCCCCATTGCCCAAATTCATCGCCCATGAACATCAGCTTCTTTCCCGGATGGCCCCACATATAGCCGTAAAGGAGCCGCAGATTCGCGAACTTACACCAGTCATCGCCAGGCATCTTGGTAACCATCGAACCCTTGCCGTAGACCACTTCATCGTGCGAGAGAGGCAATACGAAATTCTCCGTGAAGGCGTAGACCACGCTGAAAGTGATCTTATTCTGGTGATAACGGCGATAGATCGGGTCCATCGACATGTATTCAAGCGTGTCGTGCATCCAACCCATGTTCCATTTGAGGCCGAAGCCGAGACCGCCGAGATACACGGGTCGCGACACCATCGGCCAGGCAGTGGATTCCTCGGCAATCATCATTGCATAGGGAAATGCGGCGTACACTTGTTCGTTCATTTGCCGCAGGAACTGGAGCGCGTCAATGTTTTCTCTGCCTCCATACTTATTGGGTATCCACTGTTCTTTGCGGCGTCCGTAATCAAGGAGCAGCATCGAAGAGACGGCATCCACCCGCAGGCCGTCGACGTGATACTTGTCGTACCAAAATATGGCATTGGCGACTAGAAAGCCTCGAACCTCGGATCGTCCATAGTTGAATACGAAGGTATTCCACTCGGGTTGCTCGCCCTGTCGCGGGTCCGAATGTTCGTACAGATGGGTGCCGTCGAAATAACCTAGCCCGGCTTTGTCTTTGGGGAAATGAGCCGGGACCCAATCGACGATCACCCCGATCTTACGTTGATGAAGGCAATCCACCAGGTACATAAAATCCGCGGGCGTGCCAAATCGGCTTGTTGGTGCGTAATAGCCAATGACCTCATAACCCCAGGAGCCATCGAATGGGTATTCCATGACCGGAAGAAACTCGACATGCGTATAACCCGCCTCATGCACATAGTCTGCGAGTTGCACAGCCATTTCCCGGTAAGTCAGCGGGCGGTTTCCCTCCTCTTGCACTCTCTTCCAGGAGCCAAGATGGACTTCATAAATAGAGACGGCGCAACCCAGACTGTTTTTTCTTGCGCGGTTCGCCATCCACTCGCTATCTCCCCACGAATACGTGTTGAGGTCCCACACCCGGGAGGCGGTTTGCGGCCGGATTTCCGCCGCAAATCCGTACGGATCGGCTTTATCTACCTCATAACCCCGATATTGGGACGTAATGTGATACTTGTACCGCGCCCCCGGCCCCACATCCGGTAGAAAGCTCTCCCATACACCCGTTCGTCCCCGCAATTCGAGGGCATTCGATTTCGGGTTCCATCCGTTAAAGTCCCCGAATACGCTGACCTGCTTGGCGTTGGGCGCCCACACTGCGAAATGAACGCCGCGCTGCCCAGCCAACTCGCCCAGGTGTGCCCCCATCTTCTCGTAGGCACGGCAGTGAGTGCCTTGCGCCAGCAGATACAGATCGTAGTCGCTTATCCATGGAGCTTGCGTAGAGCTTTGCATTGCCTCTGACCTAAAGGTAATAGTTGTAGCGCAACCAACGCGCCGGCACTCGATTCACCGCGCTCAGCTGTCGCGCTTTCACTAGGCCCATTCAAGTGCCTGCTTTGATGTGGACCATCACAAGAGAGCGGTGCGGGACGATCCTGGTACGAGGGTCTCCAACCCATATGCGGCCGCGCCAGCCAGAGCAGCCTGAATCACAATCACGTGAATCGGTATCCGCCCCATCAATTCGCTAAACCGCCCTTTGCGTGTGAACGCTCGCATAAAACGTTGACTTTCGAGTGCAGGCAGCGCGTGCGTGGCGACGCCACCGGCAAGGTAAACACCGCCTGTCGCGAGTACCTTGAGCGCGAGATTGCCAGCCTCATCACCAAGAATCGAAGTAAAAATGTCGAGAGCAGCGGCACAAAGAGGGCTGGGATTGGCAGGATCGAGTCCGAACTGGAGGATGATCCGCGATGGATCGCTTGCAGCGGCAATGGCTTCGGCGACCTCGGGAGTTTCCTTCGCATCGCCGCTGATGCGAAGATAGTCATAGATATGCGGAATCCCGATGCCGGAACAAACATGCTCATAACTCACGTGATCGAAGCGTTTGAGCATGAATGCCAGGAAGCCAAGCTGTGTTTCATCACTCGGTGCATAGCTGGCATGGCCGCCTTCTGAGGCGTGGGCAATGTAACGGGATCCCTCCCAGGTAAGGAACGCTTCGCCCAGCCCGGTCCCCGGCGCGATCACGCCAATGGTGCCCTTCGGGAGTGGCACTCCGGCATTGATTGTGTGTACGTCGTCTGTCCGGAGGCTCGGGATGGAAAATGCGATTGCCTCGAGATCGTTTATCAGATGGACGGATTCAAGTTTGAGTTCTTTTGCGAGTGTCGACTCGTCAATTACCCACGGCAAATTCGTAATTTTCGCGCGACCGTCCATCACTGGTCCAGCGACGGCAAAGCAGGCTTGATCGACCGACAGCTTGACTTTCGTCAGAAACTCCCTGGCAATTGCCGTCAGGCTGCCATAATCGGAGCTATGCACTTCTGCCTTGGCTACCGGCGCGTAGAGCCCAGCCTCTCTGGAGTAAACCGCCAAGAGTGTTTTGGTGCCGCCAACGTCGCTAGCCAGTAACATTACGCCTCCTAAGCTCCGGCAGTTGTCATTTCCCAACTTGCTTCCGGGGCCAAAGCCCGCAATTCACATGTCCACTTCCATAGTCAGGAATCTGCTTTGCATTACCACTTTGAGCGGTGCTTGGGGGGCGCCGCCATCTGGTTGCATTTATAGCCAGTGAACTGGTTTTAAGTGGCGCAGATATCGAACGCGAATTCAATAGGAATTCCATTTCCAAATTACGGGCTAACGGAAAAAATAAGGCTTCGACACTCAAGGTGTCTGGTCAATAAGAAACACGGAGACGACATTACTATCGACCCCTGCAAACTCCCTCCAGCCACAGGGGCGTTTCCTTCGCTACACATTCAGCGCGGGGTAGTCTGTATAGCCATGCGGCCCCGGCGTGAAGAAGGTGCTTGGGTCTGGCACATTGAGCGATGACTGGCTCGTAAACCGCGCCGGTAAATCGGGATTGGCGATAAAGAGCTGGCCGAAGGCTACTGCATCTGCCTCACCATCTTGGATGACCTGATTAGCTTGTGCCAGTGTGTATTTTTCATTCGCGATGTAGACACCTCCGAATTGCTTCTTGAGTTGGGGGCCCAATCGGTCGGGTCCGAAGTACTCGCGCGCAAGCAGGAAACCGAGTCCGCGTTTGCCAAGTTCCCGCGCCACATAACCGAATGTTGCCGGCGGGTTTGAATCATGCATATCCTGAGAATCGCCGCGCGGCGCCAAATGCATACCCACGCGCTTGGCGCCCCAAACCGAGATCACTGCATCGGCGACTTCAAGCATGAGACGGGCGCGGTTCTCAATCGATCCGCCGTATTCGTCGGTGCGATGATTGGACCCGTCCTGCAAGAACTGATCGAGCAGGTAGCCATTGGCGCCGTGGATTTCCACACCGTCAAAGCCAGCCAACATTGCGTTCTCCGCTCCCTTGCGAAAGGCCTCAACGATGCCCGGAATTTCGGACCTCTCCAGCGCGCGCGGCGTCACATATTCAGTCATTGGACGCACCAGACTTACGTGGCCGGCAGGCCGTATCGCGCTGGGAGCCACCGGAAGTTTACCTTCCAGAAAGCGTGGGTCTGAGATGCGGCCCACATGCCAGATCTGTGCGAAGATACGACCGTCTGCCCGGTGCACTGACTTGGTCACCGGTTTCCAGGCTTCGACTTGTTCCGGCGACCAGATGCCAGGCACATTCGCGTAGCCAACACCCTGCGGTATAACCGGGATACCTTCGGAGATGATCAGCCCGGCGCCGGCACGCTGTGTATAGTATTCGACCATGAGTTGCGTTGGAATGTGCTCTGGTGTGCCACGCAAGCGAGTAAGCGGGGACATGATAACCCGGTTCGGCAGGTGGATGTCGCCGATTTGGATGGGGTCTAACAGAGAAATCATAAGGATAAGCCCTTTAGAAAAAGCGTTCTGTTGCCTCGGATGTTTCCGGTGGATGGAAGATGGCAAACCTGACTTTCGATGAGATTTGCAAAGTGTGCCGGTTTGATGCAATTAGCCTGCAATGGTTGACTCTTTAATTGAACTCGTCGCCGAGCAATTCATCTGCTCCCTTTTGCTCATTCTTTTTGTCTTCAAGGCCTGAGAACCGCAGCTACCAGGACTGCGAGTCCGTTCCATGCGATTTGCACTCCAATACAGAGCAAAATGAAGGCAACCACCCGCAGGATGCCATGCGCAGTAGACGGAGGAATGATCTTGGTGATCCTTGGCGCATACGCGTAACAGAAATAGACAAGCACACTGAGAACGACCACAGCAAGAAATACGCCGACATGGGCCAGGACATCTCTCGAAATATCGCGATTCGAGATGCGAGCGGTGAGTGTCAGGAGCGCGACAAGTGTGCCAGGGCCGGAGGTCACGGGAAATGTGAACGGGTAGAAGGCTCCCTGTTCAAGATACCGTGCCCGTGTTTCGTCTCGTACCTCGCTCTCTTCCTCCTTGTTCTTAATGATCGCGCGTGCATCTCTCTCGTTCAATACAGACCATCCCATTGCCGCTATGACGATGCCTCCGGAGAGTTGGACAATAGGCAGAGAGATTCCGAAGAAATTTAGGATGGCCGCGCCCAGCAATTCGATTATGGCCAGGAAGATGATGTTATTGATCGCGATCTTGCGCGCCAATGACCGATAGACGGCTGGCGGTGCTTCGCCGGCGAGCCCAAGAAACACGAGAGCCGACCCGAGCGGATTGATCAGCGGCAAAAGCACACTGAAAGCGATAAGAAACGACTTCCAAAGAAGCAAGAGCAGTCCCCTTACTTATGGCCTCAGTCCCTCGGTCCGAAAGGGAGCTTCCCTTGCCAGACTTGGCTCCCGCAAAGCTGTCCGATCTAGACGCCAATCTCGTGCAAAGCACAAAACGCTTCAAGCAGCACGCGGGGATTGAATTGGCCTTTGTACACAGCGGGAATCTCTTTGTTCAGGTTTAAGAGAGAGTAGACGGCCATTTGCGCGGAACGAATAGAGTACTCAACCGTGAACACGACGTCGTCGGGAATTTCACAATACTGGCCAACGAACGCCAGATTCTTTGAACCATCCGGTCTAACCATGGCTCGATCGCCCATGCTTCGAGGAAGGAACTGGCTGGTGATGAAGGGCATCATGCAAGGAATGCAGGTGCAGGCATCGAGAATCTTGTCGCCATGCTCCTGAAGGCGCAAATGGCCGATGATCTCCGTCATGATTTCACGTCCTGTACATGCCGACATGGGTTTCTTCACGAAATTGCCTGGCACATCGACGAATAGTCCGTAACCCCAGAAAACCTGTACTCCCTCTGGCTGCCCGATGAAATGGGGCTGGTGGGGCAACACGATCGAAGCCAGCCAACTGGACTCCGGAAAAGTAATAAGCCCACCCTCTCCGGGAACGTTGCCCGTCAAATCCCGGATCAATTCGAAGAACATGGGGTCGTGAATTGTGGTCGTAAAGGACATCCACTTAGATTGGTCAATGTGATCGGCGAAGTTCGAAGGATGCCCGAACTGCGTCTGGCCGGCCGCGATCTTCCCCCAAAGAGCCCAGGAGCCGCCATCGGCTTTCCCCAATAGGGAGGCGGGCGAGTCCATTGAGCCAAGACTTGATCCTTCGGTCATGGACCCAAGAGTGACAATGACTCTGTCGTCTTCAGTGACCCGAATGTCCCTGGGACTGCCGCTTTCCTCAACGACGATCTTATTGACGGCAAAGCCGGCCCTGTCATTGAGAAGAGCAAGATCGGTGACGGTTGTGTTCAGCATGAACCTGACACCGCGCTCTTCGAGCCATTTGTGAAGCGGACGGACCATCGAATCGTACTGGTTGTATACGGTACGCATAATGCCGGTAAGCGTATTGAATCCAGAAATCATATGAGTGAAACGCACTAGATAGCGCTTGAACTCGACTGCGCTATGCCAGGGCTGAAAAGCGAAGGTGGTACACCACATGTGCCAGAAATCAGTCTCAAAGAAACCAGGGCCGAACTGGTCGGAGATCGTACACCGCCCAAGAAACTCTTCCGGTTCGATCGCCAGGCGCTCGAGGTCGAGAATATCCTTCTCGCTCAACCCAAAACTCGGAGTGTCTACCCTGTGGCCGTCCCGAAACAAGCGGGCTTTGGAGGCGGTTTTCATCGTGTCGTTCCAGTCAAATATCTCCTGCGTCACCGTCCTGGTCCCATCGAGAGTTGGAATCGAAGAAAAGAGGTCGAAGGTGCACAGATATTTGCTCTCAATCATGCGGCCACCGCGCATCACGTAGCCGTCAGTTGCGTTTCCAGCCGCGTCAAGGCTGCCGCCGATCCGGGCTGATTCTTCCAGGATCGTGATTGTGCGCCCTTGCACATCTCCGTCACGGATGAGGAACACTGCAGCGGCAAGAGAAGCGATGCCGCCGCCTACCAGATATGTTGCCGCGTTGTCGTTGGGTCGTTTCACAGGGATCACTTCACACTTTCTCTTTGCCTAGTCAATCTTGCCGCGGTTGCGCTAAGGCACACTGGTCGCGACTGCCACGAGCGCCCAATACGATTGTCTGACTGTCATGCGGGAATGACTGTATCCAATTGAACAGATGGTCAGGCACCCCAGACCAGAGAATCATGTTAAGCGCGCGGGTTCGGCTTCGGTAGCCGGGACGGACCTTCAACGCCTCCTCATGGCTTAAACAAACAGGGGATTCTGGATCAATTCAGGGCCGCTCAGGTACACCCTTGATCGCGTCCTGGCCTCTCGCACGACGCGTCTGTTTGGAATAGATTGCTCCTGCTCAAGTGCTACCGGATCGGAAAACAACAAAGTGAATCCGCACCAGCAACTTAACCTCCAATGCGGCCAACTCTCTGCTGCGCGAAATAGGCTGAACGAACAACGGCTTCATCCGAGTTTGAATTCGTCCGCCGAAAGTTTCGATACCTGGTGGCAAAAGGTGTTTGCGCACCACGCGGTTATTGCTGCGCGAGCTTCTGCCCTGATGCGGGCGCATCGGCGATTCAGCGCATCTAGTGAATCTCATGTCACCCAAGCAGATTGATCGGAAGTGTGGTTGGGTTGTGCAAAATAACCCGCTTAGCGTTACAGGTGGCCAGCTGTGAGCTCAAGCAGTGTAGTAGTCCCCGCAGCAGACGCTCAGGCTGCGCAACCGGCTCATGACATCGCCCTACAAGGACTGTCAAGCGAAGAGGCGCGAAACCGTCTCAAAAAAGACGGCCCCAACGCTATGCCGGACACTTCGGCTCATCCACTGCGCAATGCATTGGCGAAATTCTGGGCGCCGGTGCCTTGGCTGCTTGAAGCGTCCATCGTGCTTGAGGCCGTCCTGCATAAGTATTACGAAGCTGGTGTCATCGCAGCTCTGCTCCTTTTCAACGCGGCTCTCGCTTACTTCCAGGAAAGCCGCGCCCAGGCAACTCTTGCCGCTCTCAAATCCCGTCTTGCGCTCAACGCCTCGGTCCAGCGAGGCGGCGAATGGAAGACTGTACCCGCGGCGGAACTGGTATGCGGCGACCTGGTGAAGCTCTCGCTTGGCGGCGTGGTGGCCGCGGACGTGCACCTGACAGGTGGGTCGGTAGAGCTCGACCAGTCGATGCTTACAGGTGAATCCCTCCCCATCGATGCCGGTGCCGGCACAGACACTTTTGCAGGTGCCCTGGTTCGGCGAGGCGAGGCGACGGCCATCGTAACGGCCACAGGTACCCGGACCAAATTCGGCCGCACGGCGGAACTGATTCGCACCGCACACGTAGTGAGCACACAACAAAAGGCCGTCCTCAAGATTATCCGCAACTTGGCGGTCTTCAATTGCCTCATCATCGTTGCGATGGGAGTCTACGCATGGCACCATGCGATGCCATCGAGCGAGATGATTCCGTTGTTGCTGACCTCGGTCCTGGCCATCATCCCCGTTGCATTGCCGGCGACATTCACACTCGCGGCCGCGATTGGAGCTCGTGCTCTTGCGAAGCAGGGCGTGTTGCCAACACGGCTTTCCGCCGTGGACGAAGCCGCATCGATCGACGTGTTGTGCTCGGACAAAACCGGAACTCTGACCCAGAATGAACTCACAGTCACAAGCGTTCGACCACTGCCTGGATTCGACGAACCACATGTTCTCGGGATGGCAGCGCTGGCGAGCTCTGATGGAGGCCAGGACCCAGTCGATGCGGCGATTCGACTTGCCGCGTCGCAGAAAACAGCGACTGGCCTGCCAAAGCTGACCGTTTTCGTTCCGTTCGATCCGGTCAAGAAAACTTCGGAAGCAACCGCGACAGATGCAAAAAGTGGATCCGAACGAATCATCAAGGGTGCGTTCACTGCGGTTGTCGGCCTCACTGCGCCTTCTCCCGCCGCGGCCGCTATCGCTGACGAACTCGAGAAGAAGGGTTTTAGAGTCTTGGCAGTCGCCGCGGGACCGACGGCATCCAGCCGGATCATCGGATTGATTGCCCTCAGCGATCCGCCGCGAGCGGACTCAGTCTCACTTATCTCAGAACTGAATGGCCTCGGCGTGCGCACCGTCATGGTGACGGGAGATGCTCCGGCCACAGCCGAAATAGTCGCCCACGCGGTTGGATTGCAGGGAGCCGTCTGCCCGTCCGGCAAGCTGCCCGACGGCATTCAACCGGAAGACTTCTCGGTCTTTGCAGGTGTTCTCCCGGAAGGCAAGTTTGACCTCGTCAAGGCTTTCCAGAAGAGTGGGCATACGGTCGGGATGTGCGGTGATGGCGCCAATGACGCGCCTGCGCTTCGCCAGGCACAGATAGGTATTGCGGTCTCGACCGCAACCGACGTGGCCAAATCTGCGGCCGGCGTTGTTCTCACCGCGGCCGGTCTGGGCGGCATTGTGGCTGCTGTGAAAGAAGGCAGAGTCACTTTCCAGCGCATTCTCACCTACACGCTCAACTCGGTTCAGAAAAAAGTATTTCAGGCGCTCTTGCTGGCGGTTGGCCTGGTCATGACGGGGCACGCAGTGCTGACTCCAATGCTGATGGTCATTGTGATGATCACCGGCGACTTTCTGGCCATGTCGCTGACGACAGACCGAGTGCGGCCATCCAAAATGCCAAACTCCTGGCAGATAGGCAGAATCACGAGTGCGGGAGTGATGCTCGGACTCTGCTTCCTTGCCTTCTCCACGGCAATCCTGGCGGTAGGCAAGTTTCAGTTGCATCTCGGCATCGAGGCACTTCAAACGCTTACCGTGGTCAGTATTGTGTTTGGCAGTCAAGCCACGACCTATGTCATTCGCGGACGCCAGCATCTCTGGGGTCTGCGCCCCAGTATCTGGCTTGTACTCTCCTCGGTAGCCGATGTCCTGATCATTTCAACTCTCGCAACCTTTGGAATCGCAATGGCGCCATTGCCCATTGCGGTCATCGCCTCTGAGCTTGCTGCCGCGGCTGCTTTCGGTACAATCCTGGATGTTGTCAAAATTCCGGTCTTTGCTCGCCTCCGTATTTCCTGAACGACCAGGGTGCATCAACAATCTACCGGCATTCGGCAAACAGCGTTGAAGGGATAAGCATGCAAAGACTGCTCGAATCCGCCTCCAATTTGGATCGGGGGATCGCAAGCGCAAAGCAAGGTAAGCCACAGACTCACGCAGGAACAGGATTCTGTGGCTCATTCTCCCTCCGAGCGCACATTCAACACGGAACTACTCTACCAACCTGTTGAAATGCGTTCAGACGGCCGCGAGTTCGTCGACCCAGTATCCTTCGCGATTGTAGTGCCCATACAAGCCTGTTTCGTAATCCCGTGTCAGCAATGACTCGTCGGTGTATTCCGGCGCAGCCTTGATGGTCTCGCGAGATAGGCCGATTGCAACTTCCCGCTCTTCCCAACTCACGTTCTCGATCCACTTTGGCGAAATCAGAACCTTTTTCCCAGGCCACCAGTTCCTTGTCGCTACAACTAGGTAACGAATTGCCCAGGTCTCGTCATCGATGATGAAGTCATCGACATGGCCAATCTCGCCGTCAAGCGCGACGAGATGGTAGCCCGTTACCTCGTCAGTGCTGCGCAGATGGGGGTCCCATTCGATTGTTTCCGAGACGGGCCGGATCTGTCTGGTGCGATCGAGCTTAAGATGTGCATAGCTTCCCCACATGTACGGCCCACCCCAATAGTTCGGAAGGTCATAGTATCCGTTATAGGAGGTCTCATATTGGCGGGAAACCGGCTCGTCGGTATCAATGGACGGGCTCTTCTCGATCTGCTTCCTGTTTAGTAGAACGAACACCTTCTCTTCAGCAGTATTGACGCCGTCCAGTGAGTAGGGCGAGATCAATATCTTCCTGCCGCTAAGCCAGGTTGCTGTATTTGCAACAAGGTAACGAACCGCCCAATACCGGTCGTCGAAGTAGAACTCGCTGGCCGACCCTATGTCTCCATCGAGACTTTTGAGTGAATAACCCTTCAGCGCCTTTGCTTTGATTAACATCCCATCTCCTCTGTATTTGCTTTTCCATTGAGTCGTTAACGACAGCCTATATACACCGCGCCGCGAAAGAACTGGTTCCACAGAATTCCTTTGGAGTCCACCCCAGTCGCAGCGCAGTCAGGCCGCTTCCCTTAGACGAGTACAGCCTGGCCATAAACCGCGTAATGGCTTTGTTCCGTGCTGGCAATAATGTCCTTGGCCTTCTCTACCTCTTCAGGCGTTCCGTGGACGACAAGCACGTACTTGTCTGTCTTCAGGGCGACATCGTACTTCAGGATGCTGTCCTTAGGGATGCCGATGCTGACCAGACCCGCACCAATTGCGCTTATGCCTCCAACGACAACCGCTCCTTCGAGGCCAGCTACAATCCAGGCTACGATTGGACCGGCGGCAAGAATCGGTCCGAGTCCCGGTATGAAGAAGAGGCCCGATCCGAACAGCAACCCCCAGAAGCCGCCCCAGAACGCTCCCACCTTGCCCCAATACATCATGCGATCGCCGGCAGTGTAATACCCAACGACGTGTTCGTCCGTGTGCGTATCTCGTCCTACAATCGACAGGCTCTTCATATCGACGCCGGCCTCCTGGAGTTCCTTGATTGCATGTTCTGCTTGTTCGTGAGTGTCATAGATTGCCGCAACAGAGTTCTTCGAGTTCATTTCGATCTCCTTTTCCATGGTTGACTTGACTTAAGATTTGGCGGTTGCTCCCGTGGCGCCAATGCGGTCACAAACATCCTTCTTGGCAAGCCGACGGGAGTCTCATTCCGGCCTGGATCACAATCCGCAGTCTTGCTGTGGATCACTCGCCCAGTAAGTGTTTCAATACTGGAGACCGCGATGCTGAGCAATTGCATACATGAAGCAGGGCACGGCCCCACCCCGGACTCAGGCGGCTTTGAGCGCTTCGCTCTTGGACGCGATGCAATCCAGCAAATCCTTCCAGGACTTTGAGAAGGAGGCAACCCCTTCTTTGAGCAACTGGGTGGCCAAGGCGTCAGTGTCTATGCCGGCTTTGGCGAATTCGGCTAGCACTTCACCGGCTTGTGCAGGCGAGGCTTCGCCACATTCTCCATGAGCGGCGAGGGCTTTCAGCGTGGCTTCGGGCATCGTGTTCACGGTGAAGGGCAAGGCAAGAGCTCGAACGTAGAGTATGTCGGAGGCCTTGGGATCCTTGGTTCCCGTGCTTGCCCAGAGAAGGCGCTGGGAACGGGCGCCGGCGTTCAAGATACGCAGCCACCTTGGAGAGTCCAGCAGAGCTGCGGTATCTCTTATAGGCCTCTCCGGCGATGGCGATACCAAGCTTGTTGCACAAGGTCTCTGGCACTTTATCAGTGACTGCGACATCCCAGCGGCTGACGAACAGCGAAGCCACCGAGCCGACATCGGGATTTAATCCGGCGGCTATGCGCCGCTCGATGCCGCGCATATAGGCTTCGGCCGCGGCGACATATTGGCCGCCCGAGAACAGTAGGGTTACGTTGACGGGTACACCCGCAAAGATTGCTTCCTCAATGGCCGGGAGGCCTTCGCTGGTGCCCGGAATCTTAATGAAGAGATTGGGCCGTTCCGCGCGGGCGTGGAGATCCTTGGCCGCAGCGAGCGTGCCGGCCGTATTGCGAGCCAGCAGGGGTGAGACCTCCAGCGACACCCAGCCGTCCACGCCATCTGTCCGGTCGTGGATCGGGTGAAAGAGATCGGCGGCCTGCCGCAGGTCCTCGATTGCCAGTTCAAAGAATAGAGTTTCTCCCGATTTGCCCTCTTTCATTTTCTGGCTGATGGCGTCGTCATAATCGTTACTGTTCTTGATGGCGTGATCGAAGATCGTGGGGTTCGATGTTAGACCCGTGATCGATAACTCCTGGATATAGCGTTGAAGGGTGTCGCTGGCCAGCAAGCCGCGGGTGATGTTA
>CAVWTV010000020.1:0-106122 GCA_963757965.1 uncultured Acidobacteriaceae bacterium | reverse complement strand
GTGTGGCGACCGGCACGCAGACACACGTAGACGTAGAGCTTGAAGGCTCCGTCGGAGACCATCGTCATCGCCTGCGTGAACTCGCGGCCCACGGCGAACCATCCGGTGGGATGCTTGAGGATCAGCCGAGGGGCGCTCATAAGCGACCTCCGCTTGATTCCAGCGCCACACCTTTTGTTCCTGCGCATCGATTCGCCATCCAACTCGATGCGATAGGCATTGTGGACCAGACGGTCCAGGATGCTGTCGGCGATGGTCGGATCGCCGATCTGCGCGTGCCAGCTGGTAACCGGCAACTGGCTGGTCAGCACCGTCGAACGGCGGCCATAGCGGTCATCGCAGATCTCGAGGAAACTGCGCCGTTCGCCGTCGTTCAACGGCGCCATGGCGAAGTCATCCACCAACAGCACATCGGTGCGGGCGATCGAGTCCAGCAGCCTGCCCAGGCTGCCATCGGCCCGCGCTTCCGCCAAGTCGCGGAACAGCTTGGCCGCGGAGCGGTACAGCACGCTGTAGCCATCGCGGCAGGCCTTCTGCGCCAGGGCTTGCGCCAACCACGTCTTACCGATGCCGGTAGGACCGCTAAACAGCACATTGAGGTGTTTGGCGACCCACTGCGAGTTGGTCAGGCCGCGCATCGTGGCCGGATCCATCTGCCGAGGATAGCGGTAATTGATGTCTTCCACGCAGGGTTCGGCAGAGAGCTTGGACTTCTTTAAGCGCCGGGTAAGCGCCAGGTTTTCACGCCATGTCCAGTGGCTGTCGACCAGCATTCCGAAGCGTTCCTCGAAGCTGAGGCCGCGAGCCTCAGGCTCTTCCAGTTGCTTTTGGTAGGCCGCCGCCATGCCCGTCAGCCGCAGCGCGTGGAGCTTGTCCAGTGTGGCTTGATTCAGCATTGGCCCACCTCCCGACGCGTCGCTAGGAAGCGTAGTAATCAGGGCCACGCAGATTCTCGTGCTGCACCGGGAACGGAATCGGCACCAGTTCCGGCAACGGCTCGCGGTCCTGGCCGCTCTTCAACATCGATTTCACGCTTTGGAAGCGATACAGCTTCAGCCGCACCGCCCGCGTCGAGGCCGCCTCCAGACGTTCCGCGCCATACTTGCGCTCCAGCCGGATCACGCCAAGCGCAGAGCGATAACCCATCTCCGGATGCGGCTTGCTGGTCAGGATGCCCTCCACCAGCCGCGCCGTGAACGGGCCGACCTTGCCGGCCCACTCGATGATCCGCGTCGGCGTCCATTCCAGATAATGCTGGTGCGACTTCGGCCGGTGCCCCGCATCCGTGCTGGCCACATGCGCCTTGCTGCTGCGCACATGACTGGCCACGCGCTTGCCCTGATAGAAGATCTCCACCGTTCCGCTCGTGCTGCGCGACGTCCACCTCCTTGCCGACCAGCTGATACGGCGTGCTGTAGTAATGCCCGCCCAGCTCGATGTGATAATCCAGATTGACCCGCGCCTTCTTCCACTCCGCATACACGAACGGCGCGAGCGGCAACGGCTGCAACGCCGGGCGATCGATCACCTGATACAGCTCGGCACGCGAACCGGCAAGCTTGCGAAATGGCCGCTCATTCAGCTTGTGAACCAACTCCAGGATGGCCTCGTTCAACTCCGCCAGACTGAAGAACTGGCGCTTGCGCAACGCCGCCAGCACCCACCGCTGAACGATTTGAACCCCGACCTCCGCCTTGGCCTTGTCCCGTGGGCGATACGGCCGCGCCGGCAGGATGCCCACGCCATAATGAATCGCCAGATCGCCATACGTGCGATTCAACTCCGGCTCGTAATAGCAGGGCTGCTTCACGCCGGACTTCAAGTTGTCCGGGATGACAAGCTGGCTCGTTCCCTCGAAGAACTCGAAGGCCCGCACATGCGAGTGAATCCAGTCCCACAGGTTCTGCGTCCAGGTGGCCTCGGCATAGGTGTAGTTGCTGGCGCCCAGCACCGCGACGAACACCTGCGCCTGACGAACTTCGCCGGTCTTGGGGTCCGTCACCGGAACCGTCTGACCGGCGTAATCCACGAACGTCTTTTCTCCGGCGCGGTGTTCCTGCCGCAACACCACGTCCAGACGGCGCTGCCATTCGCGGTAAAGCTCGCAGTACCAGCTGTAGGCATAGCCCAGCGGATTTGCCTGCTTGTACTCTTCCCACAGAAGTTGAAGGGTTACGTTCTTGCGGCTCTTCAGTTCCTTGTGAATCGCCGCGCAGTCGGGCAGGCAACGCTGCTCCGGCGACGCGACCGGAGGCGGCGGAAACAAGCGCCGCTCCAGCGCCACGTCATCCAGATCGGCCGGCAAAGGCCAACTCAGACCCGCGGCTTTCAGCCGCTCCAGATATCGCTGGACTGTGCTCTTGGCCACCTTGCAGATCCTGGCGATCTGCCGCGGGGCGAGGTGGGATTCAAAGTGGAGACGTAGGATTTCGCGCGTGTGTCGCATGGGTAATCTCTTTTCTGGCAACATGTTCTCCTTTGATTTCAGGAAAACATCTGCCTGGGATTACCAACGACGCCTGCTCCGGCCCTGGCCCACTTCACCGTTACGTTCCATGTGGGCCGCGATTACGGTGCTTCTGGGCCATCGTTCCATTCGATGTGGGCCGCGATTACGCCATGTGGGCCACGATTACGGTGAAACAAAAAATGCGGCCCACATCAGAACGGAATCCCGGCCCACATCACACCGGAATCAGTGGCCCACATCCAATGGAATCACCGGCCCACATCGACCGGAATACGCACTTATATCCTGCTTCAAGCGAAGGAGCATGTTGAGGGATGTGGCGGGGACAGTCACATCGCAGTTCTGCGTGAATCGGAATCAAGCGGGATGGTGGATTTTCGTCTCATCCAGCATCTGACTGAATACTTGAAATCAGCGGATCATTGTACGGGTGAAATGCTGCTTACAGCCGCAGACTTTTCACTTTCAGATTCCGACGCTTCAGACGGAATATCGAGCTCGGTGGACCTCCTCAAGTTCATGAGAGCCGAAGAAATCAAGCGATTAGAGGAGCACCGAAAATCCGACCGCGATCTCTTTCCTTCGCTTGGAGACTTCAAAAGAGAGGAAGACGACCTTGGCCTGCCTATTAATGCCAAGCACTCAAGCTCTCAAATCTCAGAAGACGAAGCCGGAAGAGAAGAAGTGTAGTTGTGCAATTGAGACAAGTTCTGTAAAGTCCCTGGCCATTCTCAGAAGATGTGGTGCGGGCGGAGGGACTTGAACCCTCACGGGGCTTGCGCCCCAACGGATTTTCTTACCCTCTACGACTTTCGCCGCCCTGCCGGAAAGCGCGTCCAAGGGACGCTCCAGCAGGTTTGTGGTCTGGACTATACCTTCACCGTGACCGTTCGGTCTTTCGCCGTTCGGCGGTAGGTGCTGCCCGTCTAGTCTCTACACCTTCCCCTCCGGAGTTCTCCGTCGGGGCTTGGCTCGGGATCGCCATTTCACAGGGTTCCCCGAATTTGAGCAGTTCTGCATCGCCGGTTTTCCGGCGAGCACTCAAGTTGCGCTTAAGTCCGATGCGTCTGCCGATTCCGCCACGCCCGCGTGGCCAACTTAAGTATAAGGCTAAGTCCCGGTGCGAAGTTCCTTCGCTACAACCTTGGCCACCTTCTTCTTGCGCATGATATTGATGGCCGCCGCGTCGAGGCGGGTCTTGATGTGCGAGGCATAGAATTTTTCGATCATCTCGACCGATGTCCTGCAATTCTTGGCGATCTGGTAAATATCCGCACCCTCCATCAGGCGCAGACAGATGTAAGTATGGCGCAGGCTGTAAGCGGTACGCGCTTGACCATCGCGGTCGGCTTTCAGCTTCTCTTCGTCGAGAATGGTGTTGAACAATTCGCGCTGCCATTTGGGGAAGAGAAGGTCTGTAGGCTCAGGCAAGCGAGTCTTCTCATTGGTTCCTCCACGTCCCGGTTCGTCGATCCGCAAAGGACGCGGGCGACTCTTCAGACGTTCGAACGGCCTGACCGCGCCGGGCATGCTCTTGCAATAGCCAACGCCGCGCTTGCCTCTCACCTCGATTTCAAGAATCGTTTCGCCAGTGGCTTCGTCCTTGACAATCGTCACGTCGCGGAATTGCAGCGCCCACGCTTCATCGGGCCGGAGTCCGGTATTTACGGCGAACAGCACATAGTCGTGGAGTTGCTCGCATTCCCATTTGAAACGCTCCTGCTTTGGCTCATGCGCGCGCCTGCGCGTCGCCTCATAGAGCTTCTTATATTCCTCCGGTGAGAACCACGCCCGGTGCACGATTTTGCCGGAAGTCTTGTAGGGGACCGACATGTCTGGGAGGTACTCGATCCAGCCATGTCGCCTAGCCGTTTTCAGTACCTGACGGATGCAGACGATCTCCTTGTGTACCGTGCTCCGCGCCGGAGTGCCGCCCGTCTTGCAGTTCTGCGCGCGCCAGATGCGGTATTCCTGAATGACGCCGGATGTAATCTCAGCAAGATGCTTCTCACCCAGAAACGGAAGGATGACGCCATTCAGCTTCAACTCATGCTGATTTAGCCAAGTCGGGCCGCGCTGGCCCTGCGTGAGTATGGGAGCCTCTTCGAGGAATTTCGCGGCGGCTTCCTTGAATTTCTTGCCTTGCCGTCGCGTCTCTTTTTGAAGAAGCCCGGCGTGCGCCTTGCCGCGCAAGGCGAGATACCAATCTTCGGCGAAGTCCTTCGCCCGACCGAGGCTGTCTTCGTGCGTTGAGACTCGCCAGTTGCGTCCGTTAAGGAAGGTCGAGCACTGCCAGTTGTCGCTGTTTTCGCGGCGGTAGATGTTGACCTTGCCGCCCATGGTTTTGTGGGTTTCTGCTTTGGTTTTTGGGCTTTCTAAGGTTTCGGACATTGGTAGCTCCTTGGCGCCTCAAAAATGCCGTGCACATGTGTAATTGTGTAGCAGATGTGAAACGAAAAGTAAAGCGGCAACCAACTGATTTTAGGCAGTTTATATAGGTATTACTTGGATTTTAAGTCCGCTGCGTCTGCCAATTTCGCCATCCGGGCAATCTTGCTACACTTATTGAATCTATTGCTCTTACCTTCACTTTCCGCCCTTCTCTTCTTGTGCGTTGCAGCCCCTGTTTCGGCCAAATTTGTCTAAACTGTGCCAAACAGAACAGCAACGTACCCAACTGGATTACCTATTGCAGCATCGCAGCCTCAGGCAGAGCGTTCAAGAACTGAAGAGCTCGCCCTACAGCCCCTTCAATGATAACGCTCATCTGAAGCTACCGCTCGCATGAAACCCGAGGGGGTGCGCGACATAGAAGTGGAATCAACGCTGCACTGGCCAGAACGTATGAATTGCGCGCAATGGCCTCGACGTCCGAGGAGGAGAGGAAGCAACTCAACCGTGCACACCATGAGCAAATTCTAAAAAGCACATCTCCGTCTTTGGCGGGTTATGTCAAGGGAACGCTCACCAGCCTCGGATGAGCAATGGCGCGGAGTGTCGCCGCCAATCGCGTTTGTTCTTGAATCTTAAGAATTCTTAAGACTCAAGAACAAACCGAAGCATTGTAATCGTCTGAGGCCTAATGAGACCAAGAAGATCCGGGAGGCAGTCTTAAAGATCACAAGGAAGCATCTCTATGCTCTTTCATTGATTCTGGGCCTGTACCAGTGCAGGATCTTGTCGTTCAGAAGCACGATACTGTGACCATTCCGAAAGCCAAGCAGGTTGCCGACCAAGTCAGAATGCACCTGCAAGACGTGGTCCCGACGCCAATCCCGCATTTCTCCGTATTTACTTTTGTGGAGGTGTGGTTCTATGCTCGTCTGCGACTTCGCGTCATCGATTCCGCAGTTGCCAATTTGGAGTATCCGCATATGCTTCGCATGAAAACCGCCCATGTTGTCCTGGCCGCCCTCGTCTTCATCGTCTTCGCAACCGCGGTACAAGCAGCTGCTCCCCCTGCATCCGCGGCGCCCTCAGACTCCCTTCAAACCCTCAAGGAGGGTTTTGCCAATCCCCCATCGAGAGTGAGGCCGATGGTCCGCTGGTGGTGGTTCGGCGCGGCAGTTGAAAAGCCTGAGATTCTCAAGGAGCTTGAGCAGATGAAGGCTAACGGTATTGGCGGAGCCGAGCTGGCCTTTGTCTATGCGGAGGTGCTCGACGATCCCTCCAAGGGGCTTAAGAATCTCCCCTTTCTCTCGCCGGAAATGCTTGACGCGGTGAATTACGCCCAGTCGGAAGGCCACAGGCTTGGCCTCCGCATCGACGTCACACTATGCAGCGGCTGGCCCTACGGAGGCCCCGCCATTTCGCTCGAAGAAGCTGCCGGACATCTGCGCATTGCGGAGGTTCCAGTGCCGCCAAATTCCAGTTTCGTTTCCGAACCTGTCCTCGCCAAAGGTGAATCGCTCATCTCCGTCTCAATTGCTGACTCCATAGCGCGCCCCGCCGCCGCTGAGGAGAGCCGCCCTCAGGCGCGCGGCCCCAATGCTCCACCCAGGCCCGTGAACTGGGACGTGGCTTCCGCCCAGCCCCTTCAAGTGTCCGGCGGCACCGCCTCCGTGTCAGCATCTGAGAAGCCGCGCACTGCCCTCTTTTTCATTGCCAGCCACACCGGGCAGGAGGTCAAGCGAGCCGCGGTCGGCGCTGACGGTTGGGTGCTCGATCCTTTCAGTCACCAGGCCGTCGCCACCCATCTTGCGAAGGTCGGCGAACCCCTCGTCAAAGCCTTCGGCAATACTCCGCCTTACGCCATTTTCTCCGATTCTCTCGAAGCGTACGGCGCCGACTGGACCCCGAACCTCCCCGCCGAATTCCAGAAGCGGCGCGGCTACAACCTGATATCCCACCTCCCGGAGCTCGCCGCGGGAGGCTCTCCGCAAGCCGAGAAGATCCGCCACGATTATGGCCGCACGCTCACCGAACTCGTCGACGAAAACTACCTGACTCAGATCAACGACTGGGCCATCGCGCACCACACAAAATTCCGCTCGCAAACCTACGGCGAGCCGGCAGTGACCTTCTCCAGCCAGAACCTCGCCGGGCTCGCGGAGGGCGAGGGCCCACAATGGCGAGCCTTCTCCACGCTGCGCTGGGCCACCTCGGCCAACCACGTATTCGGCCACGAGGTCAGCTCCGGCGAGACCTTCACCTGGCTCCACTCTCCCGTCTTTCGCGCCACGCCCCTCGATATGAAGACAGAGGCGGACATCGACTTCATCATGGGTGAGAATCAGCTCTTCTTTCACGGATGGCCCTACTCTGCCCCGCAGGTCGATGAGCCGGGCTGGTCGCTCTATGCTGCCGCCGTCTTCAACAATCACAATCCCTGGCATCCCGTCATGCCCGCCGTCACCCGGTACATCGCGCGCGTCAGCTACCTCATGCGCCAGGGCCAGCCGGCAAATCAGGTGGCGGTCCTGCTGCCGACCGATGACGCCTGGGCCAGCTTCTCGCCATCCAGGGTCACTGTGACCGGAGCCATGCAGCGCCTCATCACTCCAGCGCTGATGTCCGCCATCCTCTCGGCCGGTTATAACGTCGACTACATCGACGCCGAAGCCATCGGCAAGGTCGGCATCAACCACCAGGTCCTGGTGCTTCCGCCCACCGACCGCATTCCCGTCAAAACACTGAAGAAGATTCAGGCGTTCGCCGCAGCCGGTGGCAAGGTCATCTCTGTCGGCCGCGCGCCATCGCTCGACGATGAAGGCACGGCGGTTCCGGAAATCGCAGCGCTCTCAAAGCAGCTTTTCGACCAGTCCAAGTCGACATTTGTAGCCAATGAAGGACAGCTTGGAGAAGCCCTCAAGCTCGCCGGCTCGCCGGACTTCAAGGTCGCCAACCCGGAAGGCCCGGAGAAGGACCAACTCGGCTTCATACGCCGCAAGCTGCCCAACGCCGACATCTATTTCGTGGCCAACACCAGCAACAAGGCGATCGACACCAGCGCCAGCTTCGCCACCACCTACAAATCCGGCGAGCAGTGGGATCCCGACAACGCTACGTTCGTATCAGCTTCGGCGAACGCCCAGCCCATTCATCTGTCTCCCTACGAGTCTTGCATCTTCGTCTTCTCAGACACACGTTCAACTGCAAAGCCCGCAGCCACGACCGCGCCCGTCTCCCAACTCGCCGATCTCAGCAAGGACTGGAAGGTCACCTTCACATCCACAGGCACATCGCAAGTCGAGCAAACGCCCACCGACTGGACTGCGGCCCCCGCCACGCTTCATTATTCCGGCGAAGCTGTTTACGCGCGCGACTTCACCTTTGCCGCAGCACCGGCCAGCCCGGTCTTTCTTGAAGTCGAGGGCGGCAAGGCTCTGCCCGGTGCGCCCAACTCTCCGCCAGAGCACGCAATGCTGGGCGCCAACGGCATGCCCAATCCTCTTATTACTCGTCCAGGCCCGGGAATGCACGCCTACTTCGAACCACCCATTCGCGAGGCCGCCCTGGTGACCATCAACGGTCAGGACGCGGGGGCTCTCTGGCACCCGCCCTATCGCCTCGACATCTCGAAACTGCTGAAGCCCGGTCAGAATCACATCGAGATGCACGTCTACAACACGGCGCTCAACGCCTGGTCTGCACTGCCTGCACACGACTACAAGCCGCTCATCGCAAAGTATGGCGATCGTTTCCAGATGCAGGATCTCAACAAGGTAGAGCCCATTTCCTCCGGCCTCCTCGGCGAAGTCCATCTCGTAACCCAAGGCTCAAAATGACCATGGCGCCTCCACGCAGTCAGCCTTTTCGCCGACCGGGATTTTTGGAAGTATGCCTTTGACAAACCCGCCGTCACGCTTGCGCTAGCGCTTGCTGGTGCGAGAAGAGACCACCTTTATCGCCAAAGCCCACGTGTTGCGGATTGCAAGAGCAAGCAGCGAAAGCAGGTCCCGTTACCTGACCGAACGAAATTGTCTCTTCGCGATCCCTCAATCCGTTCATCGAGAATCTGTCACGATAAGCCTGCCGCCGGCAGCCGTAAACCCGCACCGCTTCCCTGTGCGGATCCGCCGCTTTAATCCAACGCCCCGATGAAAAGCGCCTACTGAACCCTTCGAAAGCAGATGTTTTCGCCCTCCAGCCGGTACTCGGCCGAGCAGGCATCGCCGCCGCAAATCATCGCCTCGCCGCCCGTCAGTTGAAAGCGGGTGATCAGTCCCAGAGTTCCGCAGCGCGGGCAGGACATGACGGCCACAAATGGGTTTTGTGCATGTCCCAGCTTCGCCTGATTTTCCAGGACGAAAACCGTTCCAGGATCCATTTTTTCGGGAATCCACTCTTCCAGGAACTGCAAGTCGGCTGACATCCTGCCCTCCAATTCACTGATGGGTTGATGTAACCGAGCCCCGTCCGATGCTCAGGCTGGCTCTGTTGTCGAACAACAGCAGGCTGCGAATGGCACTCCGAGGGCTGGGGGGCTCTCGGACGAAAACAGTGTTTCTGTTGAGGGTCCTTAAAGTCAACCACAATCGAACCGGAGGAGTATCGAACGGGATTCCCCGGAGTCGGAAAGCGCATTCCCTACTTATTGAGCCCCTCCCGCTCCGCTCCTGGTCTGGTTCTGCATCTGCGAACCGGCAAACCCGTCGATCGCTCTGTATGTCTCCTCGTTGCGAAGGATCGCTTCCACGTAGTCACGCGTCTGCGTAAAGGGGATCGACTCAACAAACTCGTCCATGCCATGATAAGGCCCGGCGGACTGCCAGTCGACCACCCGCGAATCCCCCGCGTTGTATGCGGCCAAAGCATATTCCTGCACGCCGCCAAACTTCTCCAGCATCTCGCGCAGGTAGCGCGTTCCCAGCCGAATATTCATCGCCGGGTCGAGAAGCTGAAAAGTCTCGAAGTGACTGATTCCCTCTTCACGCGCCATCTGCTTGCCCACCGACGGCAGCAGTTGCATCAGCCCGTATGCGTTCGCGTAAGACACAACAGACGGATCGAACTCCGACTCCTGGCGAATCAGCGAGGCCACCAGGTAAGGATCGAGATTGTTCTTGGCCGACTCGCTCTTGATCGCCTCCCACCACGGCTTCGGAAAGAGAATCCGCCAGTAAACCAGCGGAATGGACTTGATTGAGGCCGTGGCGGCATAAGGCAATGCTCTCTTCAACGAACGCATGGCGCGATAGGTCTCGCCATACGAGGTGTAGATCTGCGCCTCGGCCAGCGCGCTCCACGACGAGGAGTCGGGATCGGCCGCAATCTCCCTCGGAATGTAGTCGTTCAAGCCGGCGTTGGCCAGCAGTCGCGCCTTCGCCAGGTGCGGGCTGTCCGCGGGAAAGCTCTCCTGCAAGGGAGGAACCGGCGCAGCCTGCAAGCTATCCAATTGCGGCTGCGCCACCGGCTTTGCATCCCCCAATGCTGCCAGTCGCTCCCGAGCCATCTGCGCATAAAAGAAGTGCTGGTATGCGCGAACCAGGGTGCGATAGTTGGCTGCGGCGTTGGCCGGTTTATGATCCTGCGTCTCGTACAGGCGCCCACGCCAATAAATCGCTGAAACCGTCTCTTTGGCGCCGGGATAGAGCCGAATCTGCTCGTCGAACATCCGCGCCGCATCCGCGAACAGGCCCTGCCGGTAGCTCAGCCAGCCCGCCCGCCAATGCGCGGCCGCTGCAGTTCGTATTCTCTGGAAAATGCGTAGCCAAATAGCTGTAGTAGCCCACCGCCGTTGGATAGTCTCTGCGCAGCATGTACATGTTGCCGCTCGAGAACAGCGCCTCCGCCAGCCACTGGCTGCGCGGAAAGCTGGACTCCATCTGCGCCACGATCTGCTTCTGATAGCCGAGATCGTCGCGATTCCGCGCCAGTTCCATCAACAGATACTGCCGCCGCGCGCCATTGTCGTCCTTCGTTTCGGCCAGCGCCTCCACCTGCGCCGTGCGTCAGCCGCTTCAGCTTCAGGTCGCATGCCGCCTCAGCCACTGCGAACCCGTTGCGCGCCGCGGGATCAAGGCTCGATTCGCGAGCCAGAGCTGCGGTATTGCTCGGCAGCCTACTCATAGCGGCCTGCGTTGTAATACGCATCGCCCAGGCTGCGCAACTCGGCCGCAGTCAGGCTCGCTTCAGTGCCCATCGCCGTCAGCTTCGCCCGCGCAATCTGCGCGTCAGAGCTTAACGGATGGCTCAGCAGCACCCGCTTGAATATCCGCTCCGCATCTTGCGTCTGCCCTTGCGCCAGCGCCACTTCACCTTGCGCAAGCTGGAAACCCGAACGCCCCGCCGCAGCCGTGCCCGCGGCCTGAGCCAACAGCCTGCTGCGCGCCCGCCGCATTGCCCATCCCCAGCAGCACGTTGGCCTCCAGCTCAGGCGCCTCGACCGCAAAAATGCTGTCCGGATAGCGGCCCGCGAATCCGCGCAAAAGAGCTTCGGCCGCGCTTTCGTTGCCCGCTTCGTGGTTCGCCTCCGCGCCCAGAAACTCCGCATAGTCGGCAAGCACGTCGCCCGCCTGTCGAGCCTGGCGGAAGTTGCCCTGCGCCTCGGTGTAGCGCTTGTCCAGCAGGTAAGCGTGCCCCAGCGCAAGGTACGCAGCCGAAGCCGCCTCCCCGTCATGCTGGTGCGCATATTTCGTCACGCCCGCGTAGGCTGCCGGTGTGCGCAGCGTGGCCAGTTGCTGCGCCATCGGCCGCAACTCCGTCGAAGCCACAAACGCCAGTCGAATCCGTGCCGTCCGGGCCCGCCGCGCAACGCTCCCTCCAGCGCGGCTGCCTGCGGTAGCTTTCCGTCCAGCCTGTGCCGATCCAATCGCCGCTTTTCCCGCGGCCGCCTGCTTTACCGGCTTCTTGCTCGGCCTGGCCTTCGTTGCCGCCGAACCGCCGGGCCGCCCCGGCGAGCTAGGCGCGTTCGACGAACTGCCGGAGATTTGCCCTCCGCTGGCAGCAACCACCATCGACGCGGCAAGCGCTCCTGCCAGCCATCGCCGCAACCACTCCGCTTGAGTCGGGGAAGTCATAAACGTCATGCCTTCACTTTAAGCCGCTTTCGCCGGCCGGAACCAACCCACGTACCTGTCCTGTAA
Source organism: uncultured Acidobacteriaceae bacterium (assembly GCA_963757965.1). GTDB lineage: Bacteria > Acidobacteriota > Terriglobia > Terriglobales > Acidobacteriaceae > Telmatobacter. The sequence continues at coordinate 94,125 of CAVWTV010000020.1, read as the reverse complement.
CTGTTCTATGAACCAATGCCTGTTTCGGGCCGCAATGCCCGAATGTACCGGCACGTGCCCCCCTTGCATCGATATCGACAGCGCAAGATGTCTTCTATGACATATTGTTCCCGATTGAAAGACCATACCGTTCGGCCCCAACTCCCCCGGTTTGGTCCCCGGCCCCGCCGTCCGTTACACTCATCTTTTGCGGGACTGATTTCCGCACCATTTCAGGGCCCCAACGAATTCCCGCATCCAACCCCCATGGCGACCATCCAACCTATTGCAGGAGAACTCGAGCCGCATCCCGACGTAGCCCTGGTCGAAAGGGTCCGCGCCGGCGATGTCTCGGCCTACGACGCGCTGGTCCGCAAGTACGAGCGGCAGATCTTCCGCATTGCGCAGCACATCACGCAAAACCGCGAAGATGCTGAAGACGTAATGCAGGACGCGTTCCTCAAGGCGTACGAGAAGCTCGACCAGTTCCAGGGGAATTCGAAGTTTTACACATGGTTGGTTCGGATTGCAGTCAACGAAAGCCTGATGCGCCTGCGCAAGCGGCGCACCGGCAAAATGGTCTCGATCGACGAGGACATCGAGACCGAGGAAGGCAGTGTCCCTCGCGACCTGGCCGACTGGGCTCCCGATCCCGAGCAGAACTACGGCCAGGCGGAACTCGCCGAAATCCTGCGCAAGACCATCCAGGGATTGCCCCCCGGATTTCGTATCGTGTTTGTTCTGCGCGACGTCGAAGGACTCTCCACAGAGGAAACAGCGGAGACACTCGGCCTGAGCATTCCTGCCGTGAAGTCGCGCCTGCTGCGCGCCCGCTTGCAACTGCGCGAACGACTGAGCCGTTACTTCCGAAGGAAAAAGGTGCCCAGGGTAACGAAGCCCCGGGAAACGAGACTCGGAGAAACGAGGGATGACAAGTGACCTGCACTGAGTTTCTCGCACTTCTCGACGACCTCATCGACGACTCGGTAACCCCCGAGACCCGCGCCGAACTGCAAAAGCATCTTCATGGCTGCGGCCACTGCGAGGTCACGCTCAACACCACCCGCAAGACCATTGAAATTTATCGCTCGCATGAGATCTACGACCTCCCTCCCGACCTCCGAGAACGGCTCCACGCCGCCATCATGGCCCGCTGCAAAAAAGGCTGCTGAGGAACCTCTGATTACTTCGTTGCTTTGAAAGGGCACGACCGTGGTACCCTCTGGGTCGCGAGCCATAAATGCAGCAAAATCAACTTGGGCTTGATAGGCTGCGGGAAAAGACCTTCGAGCGCACAATTTCAGCGTTTTTCCGCAGCCTGTTTAGCCGCTGAGGTTTGCATTTTGCCGCTCTTGATCCAGTGCGCGCCTTTCTCCACGGCTTGTTTAACCGCTAAGGGACTGTAGCCGGGATTCGGCGACCATCTTTGGCGCGCGCTCGGGTCTTTTTTGCATGTTCTCCGACTGCCGAGCCATCGGGGGCGGACGATACCCGAACGCCGCATCGACGACCGAAGCAATCCCCAGCGCAATTTCATCCTCGAACGGCCGAGCCACAATCTGCACGCCAATCGGCAATCCCTCCGGCGAAGTTCCGACTGGAACCACCGCCGCGGGCGCGGCCAGCGAGTTGAACCACTGCGTGTGCCGCCACGCATCCAGATACTCGACAGCACGCCCCTCGACGATCCAGCTCCGTTCGTCGTGGCGGAACGCAGGAACGCTGGCCACCGGGCACAACAGCACCGGAAACTTGCTCATCTCTGCGAGTGTTTTTGAGCGCAGCAGGTCCAACTCCGCCCAGGCGTTCAATAGCTCAATAGTCGTCAGCGGCGTCGCAGCTTCGGCAATCTCTAGAAACCCATTGAAGACGGGACTCAGTCGATGCTCTCTTCCGCGAATAAGCGGCTCGCAGAACATCGCCCCGCATTGCACAAAAAACTTCCACCACAGCTTTCGCAGTTGCTCGAGCGTGCTCGGCCTGAACGGCTCAACGTGAAACCCCGCGTCTCTCAACGCGCCCGCCGCCGCGTTCACGGCCGTGCGCGTCTCGGCCGTAACGGGAGCCAGCCCATCATCCTCAAAGAATCCAATCCTATTCTTCCGTAACTCATCCAGGCTCGGTTCGCGCAACGCAATCGGCGGACTCGCCGGATCGTGCGGATCCTGGCCGCTCAGGGTGCGAAACAGCAGCGTGACGTCGGCCATTGTTCGCGCCATCGGTCCAATGGCGCCGAAGATCGAGAACGGCCCCACGCAGGGCGGCAGATGCCCGCGCCCCGGAATCCGTCCGGGCGTGGGCTTCAACGAACAGATCCCGGTAAAATGCGCAGGCACGCGCACCGAGCCGCCGCTATCACTGCCCAGGCCGGCCGCCGAGAGCCCTGCCGCGATAGCCGCCGACTCGCCTCCGCTCGATCCGCCCGGCGTGCGCTCCAGGTCCCACGGATTCCGCGTTCGCCCGTGAAGCAGATTCGCGGTCTCGTACGCCATCAGGAACTCCGGGCAGTTGGTCGTGCCCAGAATCAACGCCCCCGCAGCGCGCAGCCTTGCCACAACGACGGCGTCTTCGCGGGGGACGTTGCCTTCGTTCAGCAGACTGCCAATCTCGCACTTCAATCCCCGCGTCGCAATGGAAGACTTTACCGTTACCGGTAATCCAAACAACGGCCTGCGCGCACGTTGCCCACGCCACTTGTCATGCAGCCGCGCCCGCGCCAGTACCCGGTCCGCATCGAAGTCGGCAAACGCGTTCAGATCGGGATTCAAACGCTCGATCTGGCGAATGTGCGCCTCGGCCAGTTCCACCACGGAAATCTCGCCTGAATTCAAGAGTTCAAGTTGCCTTGTTGCGGGTTCAAGGACCAAGTCGTTCATCGTTGGCACACTCGTAGAACATTGTTCATTTCCATCCCCTCAGTTGCTTCGAATGAAATTCATTGAGCGATACATCCCAGGCGGGCTGCGCAAGGAATCGGGATTTAGGAATCCTCCGATTAAGTTCCATGTCCGGTGGCCCGTTCCCTCAGGGGCTAAAGCCCGACGTATATTTTGATGGATTTTGCGGCACGACTGAAGTCGTGCCCTTTCAAAACCTCGGCGGGAGAGTTTTTCCGCAGCGTGGAAAGTCGTGCCCTTTCAAAGAGTCCCTCATTGAATCGGAAGATCTTCTTGCGGCAATGACGGCCGCAGCTGAAAGTCAAAACGATACGATCGCACCGGCTCGCCCGAATCGAAACGATCGTTCCAATTCAACTGATAGCTCAGTGCATCCGCATCGTCCGGGTAGTGCTGACTCTGCGGATACGGATAGGCGCTCATCTCATGAAACGGCATTTGCGCCACCGTAAATGGCGACGCGTCCCACCAGTCCATGTCCTTCACGAATCCATTGGCGTAGAAGAAATAGTCGCGCTTCCAATGCGCGGGCAGAGCGGGCAGTTTGGCGGCATCGAACTCCGCCGCAATTTCTTCGCCGCTGCCGAAGATTGCAAAGCGATCGTCGATGCCCTGGAGCAACGCGGTCACATCGCCCATGCTCGTGTAGTTGCCGCGCTGATGCTGGTATGGGCCAGTCAAGCTCACTTCGTTGTAGTCGTAGTCCAGATCGCCGGGGCTCGCGCCCTCCGTCTGCTTCGGATATCCTCGGAAATGCAGCGTGGCCTTCTCCAGCGGCAGCTCAGCCGCGCGCGCCTCTGCCTTGTCACTTTGATCGACCAGGACCTGATCCCAGTAGAGCTGCAAATTTGTCATGAGCCGGATGCGCCGCGCTCCCGCAGGCAACTTGCCGGTCAGGTCCACGACGATGGTGCGCTCGAGTCCCGCGGGAAAGCCAACATCGTCGGCGATCCGCTTCCATACCCAGTTTGCCCCGTCAGGCACGAGCGCTTCGACGTATGGCGGAATCTCCTTCATGCCCGCCTGCCAGGCAGCGTAGAGCGAGGTCGCGCTGAAGTAGTTCACATAGCCCGTCATAAGCAGCCGCAGCGGGGCCTTCGCGTCCAGCGGACCCAAATCAAGTGTCAATGCGTGCAGGTTCGCGAACCCATCGTAAGGCGGCAGCTCAGTGAAGCCGCCGGCAAACCGATGATCGCGTTTGCTCACCCGATCGAGCACATCGCGACCCTCGCCGTCCCACGCGCCGGCAGGCAACCGTGCGTCCGCCGATGCCACCACGCGCCCCGAAGCAAACGGCGGATTGTCGAGGAAGCGCTCATCGGGATTGACCTCGACGCTTTCCGGATGATCGACCGCGACCAGACGAAGTTGATCGACGTAATTGACTTCTTCCATCGGCTCCATGAAGCGCAGGCTCAACTTGCCGTTCACGGGCGTAAAACTCGCGCCGTCGACTTTGACCCACTCGCCGGGATTGGGAATATTGCGCCGCGCCGGCGTAAACCAATGGCCGACTACTCCCGCACCGATCACGTCCATCACGAACTTGTACTTGTGGCCATCCCACACAAAAAGCACCGGGCACGAGCTCCCGCGCCGATCGGCTTCTTTCATCGCGATGACCGGCCCATGAGGCAAATCGATCTCATCCTGCAACACGCCGGTAGGCCAAAGAATGCGCAGCAGGTCGATGCCCTTCGCATCGCCCAGCCCAACCAGAATTTGTGGCGGCCCCTGGGACTGATAGCCAGACGCACCGGCAAGCTCCCACTTCTGCCAGAGGCCGTCTGCGAACACTTCCACCTTCACGCCCAGCGCGGTCTTGTTATCCACAAAGCCGGTCAGATCGAGCCGCACGAAGTGATTCTTGTTCGCGCCCACGTTGCGCAGCAGGACGGGGGGCGCATTCAACTGCGTCACAATCAGGTCCGCGGCGCCGCCGCCATCCACATCGGCGGCGATCAGCCCACGCGGCGCCTGCAACTTCAAATCGTCCAACCCCAGCACATGGCTCACATCTTCAAAGCTTCCATCGCCGCGATTGCGAAACACGCGCACCTGCGGTCCGGCCCTGGTTTCAACAATCGCAGCCAGGTCGATCCATCCATCGTTGTCGATGTCGATAGGCGTCACTCCCCATGCGCGCACTCCATCCTTGAGGGGCAGTTCGACGCGCTCGAAGCGGCGGCCCACATGCTTCGGCGCCTCCACGTTCCGCCACAGCGTCAGTCCTGGCGCACCGTCGTGCGTAACGGCGATGTCCATCCAGCCGTCCTTGTTGTAGTCGAGCACTGCGATGCCCACGGTGGGCGGCAGCTTCTCGTTCTCATACAGCGGCTGCGTTGGATATTTTCCTTCGCGCGGATTGACATAAATGAGAGGCGCGGGGCCGTCGCCGGTTAGAGCCAGATCCACAGCGCGATCATTGTTGAAGTCGGTGAGAATGGCGGCAGCCGTCGTGCCACTGGCGCCCAATCCGGTTGGTTCCGTCCATTCGGTAAAGGTTCCGTTGCCGTTGTTGCGCCAGAGCACATTCGACTGATCGCCAGGCTTGAGTGGTGCACCGGTAAGCAGCAGATCGAGATCGCCATCGTGGTCGTAGTCCACAAACGTAATCCCCGACGGCCGATTCCGGGCCGCAAGGCCAGCCTCCGCGGTCACGTCTTTGAACTGCCCGTGCCCCAGGTTGTGGAACAGCAGCACCGCGTCATCCGGATCACTGAACGCAACGGCCAAGTCGTTCAATCCATCGCCGTCGTAATCGCCCACCGCACACGCTACGGCATGGCCAGATGCCTTTAGCCCCGCCGCCGCCGTATCCCAATCCTCAAAGCTCCCGTCGCCCTTCGCATGAAGTACGCGAATAGCCTGCGCCCCCGACTGCATCAGCACCAGGTCCATGCGCCCATCGCCGGTCGCATCCATCATGCAGGCCCCGCCGGTGGTGGTGAAATTGGGTGCCCGAGAGCCTGCCCCGAGCTTGTCGAAGGGTCTCGCCTTTGAGACCTGGCTGATCAATGATTGCTCCACCAGCTTCACCGGAATCATGGCTTTCCTGCCCGCCTCCGGCAACTCGACCGCCGTGACCGTCGAGTAATGCCCCTGCTCGCCATAGGACAGCCCGATCGGCGCGCCAATCTTGGTGCTCGTCAAGTGCTGGAAGCGCTTGAAGTGGTCCTTTGCCGCTGGAATGTTTCCTGACCGCTGGTATGCCCGCGCAATCGCAAACTCGGCAGAAGCATGCTGCGAATCGATCTCCAGTGCCGCCTTGAAGATCGCGATCGCCTTGTCGGAATCCTTCAAATCCTGGTAGCAGACTCCCTCGAAGTAATAGGAGTCCGCATCCCTCGGGTCCAGCTTCGCGGCCTGCTGAAAGCTCTTCAGCGCCAGCTCCGATTCATTGCCTGCATGCTGTGCAAGGCCCAGGTTGTACCATGCCTGCGCACTGTCCGGGTCGAGCGCAATCGCTTGCTGCAATGCTTTTTTGGCCTCGTCCAGCTTTTGCAGCGTCAGCAGGGCAATCCCCTCATTGATAGCTGCCTGCGCCAGCTTCGGATCCTTCTTGAGAGCCTCGCCAAACGTGACAGCGGCCTTCTCCGTAAACTGCTGTCCCATCTGCGCCACGCCGCGGTTGTTGAGGCGCACTGCCTCGGCGTCGTAGCGAGGCTGCGCAACGGCGGTGGTTGCCACTGCCCAAAAAAATGCAAGGGCCAAAGGCCCGGCAATTCTCATCTTTGTCGTCCCCAAAGCGTCGCGAAGATTGGAATCCAACACCGGCAAGTCCATATGGGCACCATTCAGTGTATGCGACTGTCGAGCAGAACCGCATCGTCGAGAGGACTGAACAGCGTCCATGACGGCTGGCCACTTCGTCAGCAATGCCTTTCCGTTGAGTCACTTGTGCCGAAGCGAGTTCGATCCGAATCAAATCCGGCCTGTTTTGTTCATCGCGTCAAAGCATCTGCCTGGTCAAACGCTCGCCTCGGACAACGTATTCCCCCATCGCGCATCTGAGTAAATGCACGTCCAAAATTCACCGTTGAACGACCGGATTAGTTCTTGACAGGGACAGGAAAACGGGAGCATGATCGTCCCACATCGGTCATTCCGCAGGGTGTGTGATTCAGATGAGGAGTCTCTATGGAGATTCCCAACTCCCGAAGCGGCTTCCTCAAACCTGACTCCCCAGACTGAATTCATCCGCGTTGGAGAGCAGGTATGTATGGTAGTAAAAACTCATTCCAAAGGACATGGCGTCACAGGACTGCACGTTGGTGTGACCAACGTCCGGCGCTATTTCCCCAAGCACGTTTCTGTCATCGAGTTACAGCTCGATCATCTGCAGATTCAATGCGGGTTGGAGCCTGATTTCTGGCAAGGACAGCCGGAAATTCACGATCCCAGGCTATGCTCCTGGCTGGAGTCCAAGAACTTTCAGCGCAGACCCGATCGAACACCAATCCCTTTGGCATTGATCCCTTCCGGCAAGAACTCATTCAGGCTGCAACCGATCTCCGTGATCGGCCGGCCCCAAACCCAATCGAAACCCTGGCACATGCCGATCCCCGCAGCTTGATCGTCGCTGCAATATTCAGCCTTCCCAGCCGGGAGTGGCGCGCGCGGTGCTTCATAGCGCTCCACTCCCCGCAACCCAGAACTGATTACATCTAAAACTCCGCCGGCAGTGTTCTTCACTAATTTACTTGCCAAGATCCCTCTCGCGCGCTTTATCCTTACCGGGCCGCCTGCCTGGGGCCTGTTTGCGGACACTCCATTTCCGCCGCAGCGCACACTTGCAGTCCTCCACCCCAAGACGCGTCTGGGCGATTCCCGGGAATCGAGACATCCGCGTCCCAACAAAAAAACATACAAGGAAGAACTCTGCATGAATGAAATAGCGCAGTTGTTGCAAGAAAAGGCTGGGTTGAACCCAGAACAGTCCCAAGAAGTAGCTCAAGCGGTCGTTGGACTCATCAAGTCGAAGCTTCCCGCAGAGTTCCAGGGTGTGCTGGACTCCATGCTGGGAGGCAACCAGAGCGCCACAGGCGGTCAGACGGCCGAAGCCGGCGGACTGGGCGGCCTTCTCGGAGCCGCGGAAGGAATGTTTGGCGGACACAACGGCTGACCCCAACGGAAAAATCCTCAGAAGCACCGGCAATCAAAGTCGATTGCGCCAAATCCCAGAAAAGGAAATCTTGATCGGTTCTGCGATCGTGCATGCCGATCAGTGTATGCCCGATTGAGAAAGAGGAAACAGGTATGAAGTTCGTTCGATTTACGTCCGTCTTAGTGGTTCTGGCAGCCAGCATGCTGTTGGGCGGCCTCCCCTCGGTTGCCCCCGTCCAGGCTGAGACCAAGTCCGCAACAGCAGCAGCCAGCTCGCTGGTCGACATCAACTCCGCCACCAAAGCTCAACTCATGGCCCTGCCCGGAATCGGCGACGCATATTCGGACAGAATCATCGCCGGCCGTCCTTACGCCAACAAAACGCAACTCCAGACAAAGAACATTGTCCCCCCGGCCACTTATGCCAGGATCGTGTCGCTGGTCATCGCCAAGCAGCCGGCAAAACTACCCAAGTGACATTACCCGCGTCCAACCTCTGACACCACCATTGCCGGGCGAGACCGGATTCTTCATCGGGTACGGGCTTTTCGCTCGTACCCTTTTTCTCGCTCGGAACGATTTGACTGCAGGCGTGCCAGGGCTTTTGGGCCGCTGTGACAGAACCCATAAAATCTCAAAAGTGAGCAATTCTGCACAGACGGCTCATATGTTCGCGGGCAAGATTCAAATGAGCAGTGTCCTTTTTCAGCCCCGTCAAGCGCTGCCATTTCGTAATGCTCCATCAGCGACATCCAGCCAATTGTTTCTTGACACTGCTGAAAAAGTCATGCACCGTCCAGGCAAATTCAACATCTCAGCATTCACGCACCCGGATCGAACTTCCGCACGCCCAACGCTCAACCAACACTCGATTCCAGCAACCTGGTCCGCAAGACTGACCTCATCTCAGTTCGAAGGGCAGGCCCGCATGGTAGTCAAAACACAATCCAGGGGTGGCGGTGTCACCGGATTGCACGTTGGCATCTCCAACGTGCGCCGTTATTTTCCCAAGCACATTTCCGTCATCGAATTGCATCTGGATCACCTGGAGATTCACTGCCGTCTGGAACCCGCCTTTTGGCTCGGCGAGCCGGAGATTCACGATCCCCGGCTGTGCGCCTGGCTAATCTCGAAGAATCTCCGCGCACACCCAAGTCGAGCCCCGGTTCCATTGGCCATGATCCCGTCTGGAGTCAACTCTTTCAGGCTCCAGCCGATCTCCATGAACGGACAAGCCCTGTCCCAATCCAAGTCTCGTCCGGCGCCCAGACCTGCAGCCTGAGTCCGCATTACGCAATGCCTTTCCCCAACCCGCCGATCCCGCGCGCCGATTCCCTGCTTCTTCCATCCTCAGAACCCCGTTTCTTATTCTCTAATCTCTATTCCCTGTTCCCTGATCTCTGATCCCTGATCCCTGCCCCCTGTTCTTGATAGACTCTGAATGCAATGATTGCCAGCCAGCTTCAAGAAGAGATCGAACACTACTTTGCCGCGGGAGCGGCCGCCATCGGCGACAAATCCGCAATGAAGGCCTTTGTTTCACTGCGAAGCGCTCTCGAAAGCGGTGAACTCCGATCCGCATGGCCTGATACGTCCTCGCCCACCGGTTGGCGTGTAAATTCGTGGGTGAAGCAGGGGATATTGCTTGGTTTTCGCCTTGGCTCTCTTCGCGACTTCGATGCGGGCGAATTGAGTTTCGTCGACAAGCACACCTACCCGGTTCGCCGGTTCGCCGCTAAAGACGGCATTCGTGTCGTGCCCGGGGGGTCGGCCGTTCGCGCAGGCGCCTACGTGGCGCGCGGCGTGGTCTGCATGCCGCCGATGTACATCAACGCCGGAGCTTATGTAGACGAGGAAACCATGGTGGATTCGCACGCGCTGGTCGGTTCCTGCGCGCAGATCGGCAAGCGCGTTCACCTCAGCGCCGCTGCCCAGATCGGCGGCGTCCTCGAGCCGGTCAACGCCAGCCCCGTGGTGATTGAAGACGACGTGCTTGTGGGCGGCAACTCAGGCGTCTACGAGGGCACCATCGTCCGTAAAGGCGCCGTGCTGGCTGCCGGAACTATCCTCACGCGCGGCACGCCGGTATTCGATCTTGTCAACGGGACCATCCTCCGCGCCTCGGTCGAAATGCCGCTTATCATCCCCGAGAACGCCGTCGTAGTCCCCGGTTCCCGCGCTGTGGGCAAAGGCAAAGGCCAGGAATGGGGCTTATCCGTCTACGCCCCTGTAATCGTGAAATACCGCGACGAAAAAACCGACCTCAGCACTATGCTCGAAGATTTGCTACGCTGATTCGCATGCCGCTGGGCCGCCCTGGCAATCGAGATTCTTCTCGCTCCAACGTACAAAGACGAATGGGAAGCGTGAAAGCCTGAACCGATGACGACCTCGCAGGATAACGAAGCACCGCAATTGATCCGATGGGGCATCATCGGTCCTGGCCGCGCCGCCGCCCGATTTGCTCAGGGTCTTGAAGCCGTCCATGCCGCCTCGCTCGAGGCCGTCTGGGGCCGCACCCGCGAGAGGACCCAGGCCTTTGCCGCCCGGTTCGGCGTGCCCCACGCCTCAGAATCGCTTGAGAGCCTGCTGGCCGCCAATGTGGACGCCGTCTATATCGCAACCCATCCCGACAGCCACGCGGAGTTTTGTCTGAAAGCTCTCGGCGCCGGCAAACATGTGCTCTGCGAAAAGCCCGCCACCCTGAACGAGCGCCAACTCGTCGAGGTTCTCGCCACCGCTCGCCAGCACGACCGCCTCTTCATGGAGGCCATGAAGCCGCCGTTCTTTCCGCTGTACCAGCGCCTCCGCGAGCATCTCAAGGCCGATCCCATCGGCCCCGTCGGCTTCGTGCGCGCCGGACATTGCGATGCCACGCTGCCTGCCGACTATCCACTGCAATTCCTGGAACTGGGAGGCGGCGGCATCATGGGCATCGGCCCCTACGAGGCTTTTCTTGCACTCGACTGGCTGGGTGAGCTGAAATCCGTGCAGACCATGGGCCGTTTGAACACAGCCGGAGTGGATGCGTTCGCCCTCTTTCAGACCGAGCACGAACACGGCATGGCGCAACTTCATACCGGCCTCGACCTGCTCAGCCGCGGCGATGCGCTGCTCTGTGGACCGCTAGGCTACGTAACCATCCACGAAAACTGGTGGAACCCTGCCCGCGCCACCGTTCGCTACAACGACAAACGCATCGTCGAAATCAACGAAACATTCCAGTCAACCGGCTACAACTACGAGACAGCCCACTTCTGTGCGCTGCTTCGCGAGGGCAAGCGCGAGAGCCCCGAAATCACGCACACGCTGTCGCTCGCTATGTCCCGTCTCCTCGAAGCCGCGCGCACTTCTCTCGGCGTCCGCTTCCCCGGCGAGTAGAACATCGGCCCTCCGTACTCCCTATTCCCTGTTCCCTGATCTCTGAACCCTGCCCTCCAAGTGCTAACATCGGAACTGACAGATGCACACAAAAAAACTGAAGATCATTCCGCTGGGCGGCCTGGGCGAGTTCGGCATGAACTGCCTTGCGCTGCGATGGGAAGACGACATTATCGTGATCGACGCCGGGCTGATGTTTCCCGAGTCGGAATTGTTAGGTGTGGATATCGTTGTCCCCGATATCACTTACCTGATTGAAAACAAGGCGCATGTCCGCGCCATCATCCTCACCCACGGCCACGAGGACCACATCGGCGGGCTGCCCTGGATTCTGTCGGAGCTGAAGGTTCCGGTCTACGCCACCGAATTCACCCTGGCCTATGTCGAGGGCAAGCTCGAAGAGCATCACCTGCTCGACGAGACCACGCTCATCGAGATCACGCCCAAGGAACGATTCGCCATCGGCCCATTCACCATTGAGCCCATTCGCGTGACCCACTCGCTGGTGGACTGCGTGGCACTGGCCATCGAGACCCCGGTCGGAGTCATCATTCACACCGGCGACTTCAAGATCGATCTTTCGCCGCTCGACGACAAGGCGTTCGACCTGCACACCTTCGCCGAATACGGCAAGCGCGGCGTGCTGGCACTGCTTCAAGACTCGACGAATGTTGAACGCTCCGGCTACACACCGAGCGAGCGCGCCGTCATTCCCCGGCTCGACGAGGTTTTTTCGCAGACCAAGAAGAAGCTCTTCTTCACCTGCTTTTCATCGTCCATCTACCGCATCCGCATCGCTCTCGACCTGGCCCGCAAGCACGGCCGCAAAGTTGCTGTGATCGGTCGCTCCATGATGGAGAGCACCGAGATTGCGCAGGACCTCGGCTACATCGAAATTCCCCAGGGCCTGGTCATCAATCCGGGCCAGTTGCGCGACTACCCGCCCGACCAGTTAATGCTCCTCATCAGCGGGACTCAGGGCGAACCGATGAGTGCGCTCAGCCGCGCCGCGGTCGACAATCATCGCCACGCCCATGTCGAGGCCGGCGACACGGTGGTGCTCAGCTCGCGCATTATTCCCGGCAACGAGAAGAGCATCTTCCGCGTCATCGACCACCTCTATCGCCGCGACGCCAACGTCATCTGCGACGACGGCTCTAACGGATTAATTCACGTCAGCGGTCACGGTGCGCAGGAAGAACAGCGCCTGCTCATCAACCTGGTCCGGCCCAAGTTTTTCATTCCCGTTCATGGCGACTATCGCAACCTGGTGCGCCACGCCAAGATAGCCATGGAGACCGGCGCGGTGGAGCACGCCATCGTGATTGAAGACGGCGACGTTCTGGAACTCGACAAGTCCGACGCCCGCAAGAAGGACAAGGTCAACTCCGGACGGATCCTGATCGACTCCGGGTCCTCAATCGATGTTGTCGAAGACCTGGTCATCAAAGACCGCCGCATTCTGTCGGAAGACGGCATCGTGCTCGCGGTGCTGGCCATCAACAAGCGGACTGGAAAAGTGGAGCAGCAGCCTGAAGTCATCATGCGCGGTTTCGGCGGCGCCGACATCACCGATCAGGCCAAAGAGCTAGTGTTGAAGACCCTCGACGGCCTGAGCATCGAGCAGAAGGCCGACTACGGCATGGTCAAGGAAAAAGTCCGCGCCGATTTAAAGCGCCTCATCCAGAAAACCACCGGCCGCCGCCCGATGATCATGCCGGTGATCCTGGAAATCTGAGCCTCTCCGGCGCACCTCGGCCTTCTCCGCGGTTTCATTTTCCACAATCTCAGCGGATAATAGGCGCTAGGAGGACGCCATGACCCTGACCATCGAACTCGATTCGGAACTTGTGGCCGTGTACACGGCGGAAGCGGCACGGCGTGGAGTGGAACCGGAGTCTTTGGCTCTTGAGATCCTGCGCGCCCACCGGCCCGCACCGCCGACCCCGGAGAAACAGCTCACGGTCGAAGGCTTCCATAAGATGTTGGATGAACTCGCCATAGGCGCGGAGAATCTGCCTCATCTGCCGGATTCCGCCTTGACCCGCGAGGGTATCTACGGGGATCATCCATAGGGCGTGAAATGAATATCCTGCTCGACAGCAATGTGCTTCTTCGCTGGAATATCAGAACAGCGCCGCAGTCGCAGCTTGTCATTCGTGCCGTCAATCTTCTGCTTGCCTCGGGTGCCTCTCCCTGCTACACCTCGCAGAATCTCGGCGAGTTCTGGAACGTTGTGACACGGCCGCTGGATCGCAACGGCTTCGGCCTGACGCCTGCGGAGGCTGATGGGCGGGCGCGAGTGATCGAAGACCAAATCCCAATGCTCCCGGACGATCCCGCAGTGCATCTCGTCTGGCGCAGGCTCCTCGTTGATCACGCCATCTCCGGCGTCCAGGTCCACGATGCCCGCATCGCCGCCGCCATGCAGGTCCACGGCGTCAAACGCATCCTTACCCTCAACACACGCGACTTCGCGCGCTTCCCATGGATTGAGGCGATTCACCCCGAGCAAGTCCCCTGAACAGACAGCGGATCAACCCACAGATCCGGAAAACCACCGGGCGGTGGCCCAGGATCATACCGGTGATTCTGGAGATTTGAGCACAGCATCACAATTCGCAGACCCATCGACTAACAATTCCCCAAAGGGGTGATTGTCTTGAGTTATGGATCGAGTTACATTGCTGAGTTGACAAGTCAGTGAGGTAACTGTGAGTCAGGTCTATCGAATGGATGCCGAAAGCAATACGGTTTCTCTACATGAACTCCGGTGTAAGAACGAAGAAAAAGATCTGCAACTCCTCCTTGAGAAGAATCTCGCTCTGCTTCCTGGAGACCAGATCAAAGGCGACACAGGAGAAGATCTCCGGTGGATATTGATTAAGCGGGAAATGCCGGTAGTCAACGCTGCATCCGGCGAACAGGCGCTCTGGATCGACTTTCTGCTCGCGGATCAATACGGCATCCCAACCCTCGTCGAATGCAAACGGCATGATGACGGGCGGTCGCGCCGCGAGGTCGTAGCCCAGATGCTCGAGTACGCGGCAGGCGGCTACTACTACTGGGAGGGACCAGAACTTCTGAGCCATGCACAGGAGTCTGCGGGAGGCGAAGAGAAGCTCCTGGAGAAGCTCAAGGAACTCACTCTCACGGCAACGACGCCGCTGGACTTCTTCTCAAAAGTCAAAGAGAACCTCAAGCAATCCAAAATCCGATGCATCTTCTTTCTGGAGGACTCACCTAAGGAACTCACAAACCTCGTTGAGTTCGTAAATGGCCAGATGAAAGACGTTGAGCTACTCATCGTTGAGGCTAGACAATTTGAGCTTGCTCCCGGGGGCGACAAAATCATCGTGCCGCGCGTCTTCGGATACACAGAAGAGGCCCGCGTTGCAAAGCACGAATCAAAAGCCGAAACGCTCCGCTCCTCCGGCGCTGGCGGCGAGGACGCTTTCTGGGAGGGTGCCAGCAGCAGCTTCGGCGGGGTAGAAAGTGAATCGTTCTCTAAACTCAAGATGGTCATTGAATCCGTGACGAGAATCCCGGAATGCGAAACGAAGTGGGCAAAGACCTGGATGGTTAATATTCCCGGCGTTGTCCCACGAGAGACGCTATTCGCAATTCGCAGAGACGGGCGTCTTGAACTGTACCTAAGTTGCTGGCTCCCAGCTAAGGATGAACAATTGCTTGACTTTCAACGCTCTGCGCGTGACGCATTTCTCGCCGGCATTGAGTCGATCACAGGAGCTAAGGCAGGAGAAATGCTCGATAAGATGACCTACCGGTTATTTCCTGCAGAGAAGTGGATGCCGAAGGCGGACCAGATGGTAAGACTCACCAAAGAGGTTGCCCGGTTCGCGTCAATTCGTCCATAAAGTCGACAATCCGCAGGGCGGTGACCTTGTCCAACTTGCGCCGGGTGCCCCAGGTCTCGCTTCTGAGACCTGGGATTCCATGGGGTGAACCCCTTGAGTGAGACATTTTTCCGAAGACACAGTTGCTGTTCAGTGTAATTGTCTTTTCAAGGTGTAGCTTCTCCTTGAAAGTGGTCGATAGCCGGTGAAGCGGAGTCGGGCTCTGCTGGAGAGCAACCCGCCAAGGAATAGCCGGTTGGAGACTCATCGATAGGATGGGCCGGGGAGTTGGAGCGATTCGGCTCCCCACGCTCCTTTCCTGGTTTCTGATCCCATCGATAGATTTCCCCATGCCTGAAAAAACTCATGCTTGCTGCCGCACCACTGCCCGCGTGGCCGGATGCAGTGCCGCCCGCGTTCTGTTCGAACTCTTCCGGCGGAAGGTAGCCAAGCGCCGAGTGCAGCCGTATGCGATTGTAATAGCGCTCGATGAACTCCTCGATGTGAGCACGCAGGTCTTCCAGATCGCGGTATGTGTTGGCGTAGATCTCTTCCCGCTTGAGCGTGCGCATGAAGCTCTCGCAGCTGGCGTTGTCATAAGGGTTGGCGGGCCGGCTCATGCTGGGTACCATGCCCTGACTGGCAAGCAGGTTCACATACTCCCGGCAGGCATACTGGCTGCCGCGATCGGAGTGATGCACAAGGCCCGGCAGCGGCTTCCGTTTCGCGATGGCCTGCTCAAGTGCGGCTACCGTCAGCTGTGCCGCCAGGCTGCGCCCCAGCGCCCAGCCCACCACCTTGCGCGACCAGGCGTCCAGCACCACGGCCAGATAGACGAACTCAGTCTGCAGGCGGATATAAGTGATGTCAGCCACCCATAACTGGTTGATCCCGGTTAATTGCATGCGCGCGGCCAGATTCAGATAGACCTTCAGTTCATGATCGGAGTCAGTGGTCTGAACCCAGGCCCGTGGTTGGACCGCGAGCAGGTTGTCTTCACGCATCAGCCGCGCCACACGCTTGTGATTCACAACCAGGCCGCGGCGGCGCAGCTCCCGGCTCACTCGCCGGTAGCCGTAGCGGCCGCGATGCTCCAGCGCCACCTCGTGAATCGCCGCGCGCACTTCCATCTCTTCCTCCGCCGGCGCCTCGGCCGTCAGCCAGCGATAAAATCCCGCCCGGCTTACCCGCGCCAGCATGCACATCCGCTCGATCGTCAAACCGCCTTGCAGCGACATCATTGACCGCACTTGGTCGTAGATGCCGTCTCGCCAGTGCCGCCGTCCCCCTGGCGTCGAGCCGCTATCTTTTGCAAGGCACCCTTGAAAAAATCCACCTCCAGCGTCCGCTCCGCCAGAAGCTGCTTCAAAAGCCGATTCTCTTCCTCGAGCCCCGAAGATCGAGCCGCGATAGGCGCAACCGGGCCTTCGATCCGCATCTGCCACCGATACAGCAGTCGGCGCGGCACATCCAGTTCTTTGGCCAAAGCAGAAATGTTGTGGCTACCCTGCATTCGCGCCACCGAAAGGCGGCGGAATTCCTCCGTATAAATCCTCTTCCTTCGCATTTGCAGCCCCCCATTCGCTGCAAACTGTGTCCTTCTAAAATGTCTCACTTTTGGGGGTCAGTCCATCCAAGACCGCCTTCTCCATCGAATAGAAAGGAACCGTTTACCGATACACTTCCCGGCGATTACCAATTTGCAAAACCAGAACCGTCAGCACCCCGTCTTGAATGTCGCAAAGGACGCGGTAGTCGCCGACACGGTAGCGCCATAGATCGCCAAGGGAGCCCTTGAGAGCTTTGCCCAACGTGCGCGGATCGGCGCTGGGAGCAACGCGCTCATCCATAAAATCGACGATGCGCCGGGCGGCGAGTTTGTCCAGCCTGCGCAGCTGTTTCTTCGCGGTATCGGCGTACTCAATCGTCCAGGCCAAGGTCGTTCCTTACGGCAACCGCGGAGTAGACACGCTCCTTGCCCTTGCGAACCCGTTGCAGCGTTTCGGCGGCCAGGTAGTAATCCTCCAGCTCGCCGATGCCGCTCTCAATGATCTCCCGCAGATAGAAGGCCTTTGTACGCCCCGTCCTGGCCGCCAGCCGATCCAGCCGTTCCGATATTTCCGGCGCAAGTCTGATTGAAGTAGGCACAGCCACCTCCAGTGAATACGTGTATTCATTGTATCGCATTGCCAGCCGCCCGACGTTCCATCCGCCTGATCAATAATGGAACCATGCCAGCCGAACTGGTCACCATCGCCGAAATCCGCGCCGCCGCTCACCGTATCGCCGAAATCGCTGTAAAGACGCCGCTCGTGCGCGCGCAGTTCCCCGGCCTAAGCGGCTACGGGGCCGGACTCAACGGTGGCAAAGAAATCTACCTGAAAGCTGAAAGCCTTCAACCCATCGGCGCTTTCAAGATCCGTGGCGCGTCCAACAAGATTCTCCAGCTCACACCGGAAGAGATCGCCCACGGCGTCATTACCTATTCCAGCGGCAACCATGCGCAGGGCGTGGCGTATGCCGCGCGCGAGGTGGGCACCAAGGCTGTCATCGTGATGCCCTCGAATGCACCGGCCATCAAGCGCGCCGCGACGCTCGCCCTTGGCGCAGAGATCGTCGATGTAGGCGTGGCATCGAGCGAGCGCCTGGCAAAATCCGACGAGCTGGTCCGTGAACATGGCTACATCGTCATTCCCCCTTACGACGACGAGCAGATCATCGCCGGCCAGGCCACTTGCGGTCTTGAGATCGTCGAAGCCTTGCCCAACGTTGACCTGGTCCTCGCTCCAGTCTCCGGCGGCGGCCTGCTTGGTGGCGTGGCTGCGGCGGTCAAACAGCTACGCCCTCAAACCAACGTCTTCGGCGTCGAACCCGAACTTGCCGGCGACACGGCGGAAAGCTTTCGCACCGGCTCCATCGTCACCTGGCCGGCTGAATTAACCAGCCGGACGATTGCGGATGGATTGCGCACTCAAAGCGTCGGCCAGCGCAACTTTGCGCACATTCAAGCCTTTGTCGACGGCATCATTACCGTCACAGAAGCCGAAATTCGCGCCGCCATGCGCGCCATCGTCGCAGCAACGCGCCTGGTTCCCGAGCCCAGCGGAGCGGTCGCAACGGCGGCCCTGCTCTTTCACGCCGCCGAGCTGCCTACCTACCGCAGAGCCGTGGCCGTCGTCAGCGGCGGCAACGTCGATCCCGCCCAACTCGCACAGATTCTCACCGAATCCTGAGAATCCCGCGTCTAAGGAGTGGTGCGAACTACTGATCTCTGACCCCTGATCTCTGAGCCCTGTTCTATGATTCTCCCTGTGATGAAAACCCGCTTCCCCGCACCACGAAGTCTTGCCATCGCCCTGGCCCTGTTCTGCGCCACGCTGCCCGCCGTAGCCCAAAAGAAACCCAAGGAGCCGATCAAGCCCATGGCCGGCCCTCGCGCGGCTGCCTTGCGCATCACCTGGCTCTACGTGGCCCCCGACCCCGCGTCCCAGAAACTCGACCGCGTGCAAATTGGCCGCGAGATGGTCGTAGCTGAGAAAAGCGGCCCGTGGATGCGCGTTTACGCCAACACCGACGTCGAGGAAGTGAGCGAGAAAGACAAGCCCACCTTCGACAGCAACGACACTCCGACGCCGGTCTCAGGCTGGCTGGAGAGCAAAGGCATCGTCGTCGAAACCACCCCCAACGGCGACCAGATTATGATGGGCGAAGCCGCCAACCAGGAGTCGCTGGCCTCTGACCCGCGCGGCCCCGCCAACGCCGCGCAGAGCGCTCGCCTGCTCTATCGCCGCATCGTCGAGATGTTTCCCAACTCTCCGCTGGTGCCGGAGGCGGCATGGCGCGCCGCCGACGATCTGTGGCAAATACAGAAGTCCGACGCCGCCTCGCGGCACTCCGCTAAGGAGAGAGACCCTTACATGCACGACCTGATGGACGAAGACGAGCTGAAGAAGGTCGTCAAGCTCTATCCCAACACCCGCCAGGCCAATCTCGCGGCCTTCGACCTCATCGACAACAAGCTCTGCGGCGACTGGCAAGGCTCGCCCAAGTGTCCGGAGAAAGAATCCGAAGTCTACGAGAAATACGCCGCTGAATTTCCCGACGGTCCGCGCACCGCGCAGGCTCTTTACCAGGCCGTCTATCGCCAGGCGGTCCTGACCGACATGTACCACGCCGACGGAAGCGACAAGAAGACCGACGACGCCCACAGCCGCGCCAAGGAACTCCTCGATCGGCTGAGAGCCAAGTTCCCTCAATCCGACTACACGTTTCGCGCCGGCGCTCTGGTCTTCAAACTGGATCAGGGCGTGCCCGTCTACGGGATTGACATGGAGTAAGCCGGTGTTCCGTCTCTAAAGTTCGTTCAATAAATGCTCTTCCTGAGGACTCAAGAGAGGTGGTCATCCTTGCGATATGACAGCGGCGGTCGCTGAGCGAAGCGTTCTTCGGCAGAGTCGAAGGACCTGCATTTCGCTCGCGCATTTCTGCAACAAACTCCTTGGACGCCACATCGGGATCAGTCTGAAGAGGCGCGGCATTCATCCCCTGATGTATCCTCTTTGTGGATTCCAATTACATCTCGACACCATTCCGGCGGCTTGCAGAGTGAGCGGAAGGAAAGCGTCAACCGAACCCTGGAGGCTTTTTGAATCCTTATCTTCAGTCCGTGCTGCTTGGCATCGTGGAAGGCTTGACCGAATTCTTGCCCGTCAGCTCGACGGCGCATCTGCGCATCGGTGAAGCGCTGATGAAGATTCCGCTCGACGATGCGTACTGGAAGATGTACACCATCGTTATCCAGTTCGGCGCCATCATGGCGCTTTGCCTGCTTTTCCTGGTGCGCATCGTCGATTTTCTGCGCACCTTCCCCAAGGGCGAAAACGGCGACCGGAACTGGCTCACTCATCCCATCTCGCTCACGCTCATCGCCTTCGCGTTTACGTCGGTTCCCGCTCTGCTGCTGCACAAATGGAGCGAAAGGAATTTGGGCAGCCTGCAGGCCATGGCCATCGCCCTGCTGCTCGGCGGCATCGTGATGTGGATCATCGATGCCTGGTCCGATCGCCGGGAGCCAGGCACCACCCATGTGGAAGAGATGACGCTTCCCCAGGCCATCTGGATCGGTCTCTGTCAGACGCTCTCGGCAGTTTTTCCCGGCACCTCGCGCTCCATGTCGACCATCGCCTCCGGCCAATTGGTGGGTCTCGACCGGCCTTCAGCACTCGAGTTCAGCTTTCTGCTCTCGATTCCCACCATGATCGCCGCCACTTGCTGGGACCTGTTGAAGGAGCTTCACCCCAGCAAAGCCGCCGAGGCCGCCGGAACCGCGGCCGCTCACGTCGTCATGAATCCCGAGCGCTGGATTGTCCTCCTGATCGGCATCGCAGTCTCCTTCTTCGTCGCTCTCGGCGTGGTCGAGTGGTTCCTGCACTGGGTGCGCAAGCACGGCTTTACCATGTTCGCCATCTACCGCATTCTGCTGGGCGGTGCGCTGCTGATCTGGGGAACGAAGATCATTGGCAGCTAACCGGGATCGCGCATGCAAAAGTTTGCCCGCCACATTATCGTCCCTCTCGCGCGAAAGCGCGGCTGGAAGAGTTTCTGCGAAATCGGCGCCAGCACCGGCCTTAGCACCGATGAAATCCTCGCGCTGCCGGACATCTCCTACACCATCCTCGACCCCTGCCTCGACGCCGATCTCTCCCTCAAGTATGCCGGCGACCCGCGCGTCACGGTCCACAAACGCAACAGCCTAGATGCCCTCCCAGACCTGCACGGCAGGTTCGACTGCATCCTCATCGACGGCGATCACAACTGGTACACCGTCATCAACGAATTGCGCCTCATCCGCGAACGGGCCCTGCTGCCGCCCGGCGGAATGATCTTCTTCCACGACGTTGGACGTCCCTATGGGCGCCGCGATATGTACTACCAGCCGGAGACCGTTCCCGCCGAGTATCGCCAGCCGCATGAGCGCAAGGGAATCGTTCGCGGCCGCAGCCAACTCGCCGACTCGGAAGGTTCCAACCGCATTCACTTCAACGCCGTCCGCGAAGGCGGTCCAAGAAACGGCGTCCTCACCGCGATCGAGGACTTCGTCGCCGAGCACCCCTCCGACTACCGCTTCACCCGCATCAAGGCTCAATACGGACTCGGCATCCTCCAATTCCGCAACAAGAAGCCGTCCGAAGACCGTTCATTCCTTCTGCTTCGCCTCAGCGCCGCCCGGCACAGCCTCATCGGCCCACTGAAGTCATCCCCTGCGCACGCGCTGAAGAAGGCTTTCCGCAGCATCGCCCGCCGGCTGAAGAAGTAACCACCGCCGCTCGTCGCCCCTGATCCCCGATCTCTGATCTCTGATCTTTGACCCCTGACCCCTGAAGCGGGGGTCCACACCAAGGTTCCCCCCACCCACTTTTGCCCAAGATCACTCTCCCGCGCACGGATAATAAAAGCTGCTCTGGGACTCTTCGCCCGCTCCTCAGGCTCGCTCGCGGCAGATTCCCGGGCGGCAATCGAGCGGGAGCGCCCCAGTCATGAAACCGATTCGAATCGTCCTGTCCCCCACGCGGAGCCGTCCCCTGAACGTGTTTCTCGGGCTTGTGCTGCTGCTGGTCTCGCTCCTTCTGCTCCTCTCGCTCGCTACCTATCACGCCGCTGACCCGTCGCTGAACACAGCCGCCGATCTGGCCGCGCCCCATGCCGTTCAGAACTGGGTCGGCCTCTTCGGCGCGTGGCTCAGCGACCTGCTGCTTCAATCGCTCGGTTTGGCCGCCTTTCTGCTGCCTTTGTGGCTCGGCGGAATCGGCTGGACCTGGATGCATTCCCGTCCCGGCGGCTCCCCCTGGCTGCGCTGGGCCGGGACGGTGCTGGCGCTTGTTTTTGTTCCCGCGGTCTTGGGCCTGCTGCCCTGGCACTGGCGCTGGCTTCATGTGCTCCCCATCGAGGGCGTTGTCGGCCGCCTGATGGCCGGTCTTCTCGTCACCTATCTCAACCTCCAGGGCGCATGGCTGGTAGCCGCTGTCCTGGCGGCCGCCGGTCTCTACTTCGCCTCCGCCGTCAGCTTCTCGGTCGTTGCCGAGCATGTTCAGGACCGCTGGCTCCACACCGTCTCCCTGCACGATCGCTGGCGCAACTGGCGCGAGGAGCGCGCTGAACAGAAAGAAGCCGAGCGCGAAGAGGAACCGGAGCCGGTCTCAATCCAGCATGAATCGGGCCGGAGCATCTTCGGCTTTTTCCGGCGCAAACACGAATCTGAAGTAGATCCGATTGACGACATCCCGGCCTACAAGCGCGCCGCCCTGCAACCTGCTGACGAGCAAATTCCCGTCGCCGCGCGCAGGCCCAGCATCTGGGAGCGCGCTGAAGCTGCGACCCCCACGCCAATGCAAACGGCGCCCATCCCTGCGCCGCCCATGCAGCCGCGTACCCCAGGTTCCGACTTTGAGACATGGGAGTCCAGAACAGCAAGCAAGCCGGAACAACGGGAAGCAAAGCCCGAACCAGCCGGGCCGCGCCCCGTCGAAGCCCGCCCCGCGTCGTTTCAATTTGAGCCCGCTCTCGAACACGAAGGCGAAATCGCAATTCATGGCCGCGCCGACGCGGACATGCGCCACGCCACGGTCTCGCCCAAGAATCTCAGCGGTTTCAAACTCCCTCCCAGCACTCTGCTCAACGCCGGCGAAGGTCCACAAGCCGTCCGCGAGGATGAACTGCGCGATGAAGCCAAGGTCCTGGTCGAAAAATGCGCCGAGTTCGATGTGCGCGGGCAGGTAGTTCAAATCAATCCCGGGCCGATGGTCACGACGTATGAGTTCAAGCCCGAAGCAGGCGTCAAATACTCGCGCGTCACTGGACTGGCCGACGACCTCTGCCTGGCCATGCGCGCCGAATCTATCTTGATTGAGCGCATGGCCGGCAAGAGCACGGTCGGCATCCAGGTTCCGAACCACGAACGCGAAACGATACACCTTCGCGACGTCCTCGAGTCGGAGACCTTCGCCAAATCGCGCGCACGCCTCACGCTGGCCATGGGCAAGGACATCAACGGCCGTATCGTCACCGCCGACCTGGCCGCCATGCCGCACGTCCTGATCGCCGGTTCAACGGGATCGGGCAAATCCGTGGCCATCAACGCCATGATTATGAGTTTGTTATTCCGCACCACGCCCGCGCAGGTGCGCCTGATCCTTGTCGATCCCAAACGCGTAGAGCTGGGCATGTATGAAGGCATTCCGCATCTCTTCACGCCCATCATCACCGAGCCCAAGCTGGCGGCTAACGCCCTCAGGAACGCCGTCCGCGAAATGGAGCGCCGCCTCAAGCTGCTCGCTTCGCGCAGTGTCCGCAACATCGACCAGTACAACAAGCTCTTCGAGGGCACTATGCCCTCGCTCTTCGATGACGGCGAGGACAATGACCCGCTGCCCTTCATCGTGATCATCATCGACGAACTCGCCGACTTGATGATGCTCGACCGCGCCAACGTTGAGGAATCGATCACGCGACTGGCGCAGATGGCGCGCGCCGTCGGCATTCATCTCATTCTGGCAACGCAGCGCCCCTCGGTCGACGTGATCACCGGCCTGATCAAGGCCAACGTGCCCACAAGAATCAGCTTCCGCCTGGCGACAAAGGTTGACTCGCGCACCATCCTCGACACCAACGGGGCAGAGGCGCTGTTGGGCCGCGGCGACATGCTCTTCCTGCCGCCCGGAACCAGCCGCTTGATGCGCCTGCACGCGCCTTATGTCAGCGAGAAAGAAACCGCTGCCGTAGTCGCCTTCTGGAAGGAGCAAGGCCAGGCCGAGTACGTCGAAGGCTTCCTGGAATCTCCCAAGGACGACCGCGCCTCAGTAGATGGCTCCAACGCCGACCCCGGAGAGAACGACCCCATGTTCGACGACGCGGTCCGCCTGGTCTTCGAATTCGGCAAAGCGTCGACGTCGCTTTTGCAGCGCCGTTTGAGAATCGGCTACGGCCGCGCCGCCCATCTGATCGACCTGATGGAGCGCGACGGCTTAGTAGGCCCCGCCGACGGCTCCCGTCCCCGCGAGTTATTGAAGGCTCCCGGCTGGCTGCACGAAGTTGCCGCTGTCAATCAATAGGCCGAATGCCCGCCCTCCGAGTCCCAAGGTGGGGCGCCATCCGCTACGGATGCGGCGTGATCGCAACAATGGTGATAGCGGGAGTTCGTTTCTTGCCCTTGATTTCATCCGGACCGTAGTGCCAGAAAATGCGGTAGGCGCTGGGGGTATTGTTTTGGGCGTAAGCCTCAAAGACCTTCTCGCCATTGACACCCATCAGTGAAGAAAACTCATGCGTTTGCAGGCCGGGATGATGCGGGTCAATTTCGAGCAAGCCGATTGCCTTCCGCACCTGCCCAAGCAGCGCGGCCTTCGACGGTGCGTTCTCAAGCGCCGTCAACTGCCCATCCGCCGTGGGCGTGAACCTGATCTTCCGCTGCATCCCTATTTCCGGGCGTATTTGGCAAATGAGCCGCGAGTTACGCTCTTCCCCTCAGCCGACTCTCTCAGCCCTTGTTTCACGCTGGCTAGCGCCTGCGCATTCTCGTAGAGCCACATCTCAGAGGCAGGAATCGTCTTTACCGGATCGAGAATCAGTTGGCCAAGCGGGTTCCGATAAATGTTGTAAGCCGTAGCCCCTTGCAGAGCCTCGCCCAGCGACAGGCGCCTTTTCGCATCCGGCTGCGCGAACTCTGAGATCAACTGAAAGTCGGCATTCTTGATGACTGAGGCGGTTGGCATATTGAGAGACTAGCACTTGTGGGAGCAAGTATCAAGTGGGCTGCGCCCACCGCATAGAAATCCTATTCCCTCGCCACGCGCTGAGACCGCGCAGCCCTCACGCCGAAGTCAACTGGCTGAATATCTCGGGAAGATTGACATACTGAGGCCTCCCCCCTCGGAGTGCGTGAGTTCCGGGAACAGATTGCGCGCTTCCTGGAGTCCTACATGCTTGTGCCGTCCACACCGACGCCTGCAATTCGCCAAAGCCTGGTTACCTCCCGCCTCACCCGCAGGTTACCGTGCCTCGTAACGAATTCCCCAGTGTTTGCGCGGTTCCCAACGTGCATCACATGATCGGATATCGAGCCGCGCGGAGAATGTCGCGCCAGCGATCGCAGCCATGAGTACCCAGATGGGTAACACTCAACCGTAAATTAGGCTAAAAGTTAGAGTTACTTAGGTCGCAACCAACAAGTGTAATAATTCCCCTCTTTGTGGAAGTGTCTACTCGCGTTTACTATCGGATACTGATTTCGGGAGTGGGCTTGCCTGATGAGTGCGATTCAGAGTTCAAAGCTTGCGGAGTTCCAATTGCTGGCTTCGCGGTCGGAATTCGACATCTTCGATCGCAATCCGGACCCGGCTCTCGATGAGTTAGTTGAGTTCGCAGCCGTGTTGAGCGGAGCGAACTACGCCTACATCGGTTGGATGGACTTCAACCGCCTATGGTTCAAGGCGCAGTTCGGTTTCAATGCGCAAGAACAGCCGCGTTCTTCCACAGCTTGCCAATGGGTGCTAAAAAAAGGTGACCCGCTGCTGATTCGCGATGCGGCCGAGGATCAGCGCTTCCCTCCCCAAGGCATTCCGTTGTCCGGCGCAGAGCCTTGCCGCTCCTATGCCGGAGTTCCGCTGATCACCAGCGCGCAGCAGGTGGTGGGCACCATGGCGCTGCTGGCCAGAGAAGCGAATGCGTTTTCGCAGGAACACCTCACGTTCCTTGAGGTCATGGGCCGCCAGGCGGTGACTCGGCTTGAGCTCTACAACCGCATCCGCGCACAGGAGCAGGCACAGCGCATTCGCCAGCGAACAGAGCGCGCGCTAGCCATCGAACGATGCTTTGTTGCTGCGACGCTGGACTCGATCCCCGCGCTGGTTACTGTGCTTGACACCGCAGGCCGCGTAGTTCGAATGAACGAGCCTTGCGCGCAATTGACCGGGCTGAGCCTGGCCGAATCCGCGGGCCGGCCGTTTGTCGAAGAACTACTCGATCCCGAAGATCGGGACTGGGCTGCGGGAAGACTCCGCGAAGCCGCCGCTGGCCACAACTCCGGTCCGCACGAGACGAGTTGGCGGATCGCCGGCGGCCTTACCCGCCGCGTCAGTTGGACGATTCGCCCCCTCAAGGGACCCAATCACGAGATTCAGTTCCTGATCGTCAGCGGTCAGGATGTGACCGCGCAGCGGGAGATGGAACTGGCGCTGCTGTCGAGCGAAGAGCGCTATCGCGAGATGGTGGGAAACAGCCTGGGCTTTGTATTCACCTGCGCCATGGATGGCAGGCTGACTTCGCTGAATGCATTCACCGCGGAGACGCTAGGTTATCGCGCGGAGGCGTTGATCGGCCGCTCCTTTACTGACATTTTGGATGCGAACGGCGTGAAGACCTTTGAGGACTGCCTGCACACACTCGAAACCGCCGAAGAGTGGCAGGGCGCATTGCCTCTTCGCCGCAGCGACGGCATTTATCGGCGCATTGCTTTCCGCAGCCGGCGCATGGAGTTGCCCGGCGAACGGCCCTTCATCCTCAACCACGGCATGGACGTGACCGAGCAGCACGAGGCCGAAGAGGCGCTCCACCTGCTTACGCGCCAGCGCGAGTTGATTCTGGAGTCGGTCGGCGATGGCATCTACGGCATTGACCTCGATGGCCGCTTGACGTTTATCAACCAGGCCGCGGCGCGCGCGCTGGGATACATCCCCGAAGAGCTGACCGGGCGCGACATGCACGAGATCATTCACCATAGCCACATCGACGGCACGCCGTATTCCAAGGCCAACAGCCCGATTCTGCAGGGCCTGCGCCGTTGCGAGACCGTCCGCATGAGGGATGAGGTCTTCTGGCGTCACGACGGCACCGTGATTCCGGTCGAGTACACGGCCACGCCGCTGATCGACGATGGTCAGATCTCCGGTATGGTCATCGCCTTCCAGGACGTCTCCGACCGCCGCCGGCTGGAGCGCATGAAAGACGAGTTCATCTCGACGGTGAGCCACGAACTTCGCACTCCGCTCACTTCGCTTCGGGCCTCGCTGGGGCTCATTGCGTCGGGTTCTCTGGATAAGCGGCCGGAAAAGCAGCGGCAGATGATCGAAATGGCGATCGGCAACTGCGACCGGCTGGTTCGGCTGGTCAACGACATTCTCGACTTCGACAGGGGAGAAAAAGGCAGGCTCGCCCTGAAAAGAGAGAGCGTCGAGCCTGTGGACCTTCTGCGGCGCGCAGCCGACGTTGCGCACACCGATGCAGCGCAGATGCACATTGGGTTCCGCTTCGAGACAGAACCGGCGCCGGTTTGGGCTGACGAAGAACGCGTTCTTCAGGTACTCAATGAGCTGGTTTCGAACGCCCTCAAATTCTCGCCGCCGGAGACCGTCATTCGCCTGGCCGCGCACCCATTCGGCACCAGCGAGGTATGCTTCACGGTTGAGGATCAGGGCCGCGGCATTGCCGCCGAGAAGCTGGATCGGGTGTTCGAGCGGTTCCATCAGGGCGACGCCTCCGACTCGCGCGCCCTGGGCGGCACCGGCCTGGGCCTTGCGCTCTGCCGCAGCATTGTCGAGCAGCACGGAGGCCGCATCTGGGCCGAAAGCACTCCCGGCCAGGGCAGCCGCTTCCACTTCACGCTGCCGGCGGCGAATGCCGACGCAGCCTAGAAATGGCGCTGACAATTTCATTTGTTTGCGATCGGCGAGCTTCCCGCTCTCGCAGGACATCTGCGATTGAGCTTTTGATTTGCCCACCTGCGAGTTAGAATCGCGCCTATCCTCACGAGGTCTCCATGGGTCGTAGATTCGCCAACATCCTCGAAACGGTCGGGAACACCCCGGTTGTGAAAATCAACCGGCTCGCGCCGCCCGACATAAACCTGTATGTAAAGATTGAAGCCTTCAACCCGCTGGGCTCGGTGAAAGATCGCCTTGCGCTGGGTGTAATTGAAGACGCAGAGAGAACCGGGAAGCTGAAGCCCGGGCAAACCGTGATTGAGGCAACCAGCGGCAACACGGGAATAGGGCTGGCCATGGTGTGCGCGCAGAAGGGGTATCCGCTGGTGGTAACGATGGCAGAGTCCTTCAGCATTGAGCGGCGCAAACTGATGCGCTTTCTCGGGGCAAAGGTTGTGATCACGCCTGCGTCGGCCAGAGCGGTGGGCATGATTACGAAGACCGTCGAACTGGCGGAGAAGCATGGATGGTTCTATACGCGCCAGTTCGAAAATGAGGCCAACGCCGACATGCACTCGCGCACAACTGCCAGAGAAATCATCGACGACTTCAGCGGGGAGCGGCTGGACTACTGGGTGACCGGGTTTGGCACCGGAGGCACGCTGAAAGGCGTGGCCAGGGTGCTGGCCAAGGAGCGGCCGGAGACGAAGATTGTCGTCTGCGAGCCGGAAGACGCGCCGATGCTTTCCAGCGGAATTGAACAGGAACGCAATGCTGACGGTTCGGCGGCCAAGGCACACCCATCCTGGAAGCCACATCCGATGCAGGGGTGGAGCCCGGACTTTGTGGCCAAGCTGGCGGGGGACGCAGTGGCATCGAAGACGATCAGCCAGGTGCTGCGCATTGCCGGGCCGGACGCCTTGAAGTGCAGCAAGGAACTTGCCCGCAAGGAAGGGATCTTCGTCGGCATCAGCTCGGGAGCGACGTTTGCCGGCGCGCTGCAAGTGGCGGCAGAGGCTCCCAAGGGCTCTACGATACTGTGCATGCTACCCGACACGGGAGAGCGCTACCTTAGCACCCCGCTGTTTGCCGACGTTACCGTCGACATGACCGAGGAGGAAATGGCGATCTCCCACTCAACTCCCGGTTGCTGGATGCCGACGGCTCAGTAGAAGCCGGGCCGGTTGCGGACGCCCAGCTGTCGATTCCTTCGGCTGGCCAGCCTGCTCCCGTGACCGCATCACGGATGGCCCGTTAGCAAATCTAAGATCCATCTTGCCTAGCGTAGCCGTTTTGGCTACACTCTTTCTAGAGGTGCCCCATGCGCCACGTTTCCCTGCGCGATTTCAGAACTCGCGGAGCCAAAGCTATAGAGCATGTTCCTCAAGGCGAGACAACTCTTCTTGTCGGGCAGAACGGTCCAGCCTACTTCCTGGTCCCTGTCTTTGGCGATGTGATTAAGGAAGATCGAGAACTGCGGCGGGCGATGGCGCTGGCAAGCCTGCGCGAAGGGTGGCGTCTTGCAGAGGCGTCGGGGGCCAACCTGGTGACCGATGAAGAGATTGATGCTGAAATAAGCCGTATCCGCCGGTCCAAAAGGGACGAGGCGGAAAAATGCGCATAGCTGTTCTCGATACCAATGTTATTGTCTCTGCCAGTATCAATTCTGTTGGGCCGGCGGCGAAGATTATCACGGATTGGGTATTGAGTGGGACGGTGCGAATTGCGACCTCTCCGCGAGTTGTGGCGGAGTACAGGGAGGTTATCCGGCGCGCCAAATTCCAACGCTACAACTTTCCTCCGCTTTGGCTGGAGGCTTTGATCGACGAAAGCGTACCGCTCCCAGATTCGCTTCCCTGGCCCAATGCATGTCCAGACCCAAAGGACGAACCATTCATATCTCTGGCAAACGCAGCCGGGGCCTGGCTTGTCACGGGCAATCTGAAACATTTCCCAAAGTCGATCCGCAATGGCGTAACCGTCCTTTCGCCGAGCGACTACCTGGCGCATCTCATGGGTGAATGAGCCCCATTCACAGCAATTCCTTTACACCATGAGACAATCTTTTCGACAGGCATTTTCCCCCACTAATTGCCCAGCTGCCAACCAAGACCACATGCCTATAACCTCACGCATTCAAGATCTTCTTTTGGGCCGCCCGCTGGCCACCA
This sequence comes from uncultured Acidobacteriaceae bacterium, assembly GCA_963757965.1. Lineage (GTDB taxonomy): Bacteria > Acidobacteriota > Terriglobia > Terriglobales > Acidobacteriaceae > Telmatobacter. Next base: position 64,042 of record CAVWTV010000020.1, on the reverse strand, counting down.
GCGAGGAACGCGCCGAGCACATCGGCCCCGTCGCCGGCATTCCCGTCTTCGGACTGGACGCTCTCAGCTCCGCCGCCTATGGCCCTGAAGCCGCGCTGACGCTGCTCATCCCGCTGGGCCTGATGGGCGTGCACTACATCGTGCCCGTCAGCGCCGCGATTGTGGCCTTGCTAGTCATCGTCTTCTTCAGCTACCGGCAAACCATCGATGCCTATCCCAAGGGCGGCGGGTCCTATACCGTGGCCTCGCAGAACCTGGGCGAAGGCGCGGGCTTGCTGGCCGCCGCGGCCTTGATGATCGACTACGTACTCACCGCTGCGGTGGGCATATCGGCCGGCGTAGGCGCACTCATCTCCGCCGCCCCCGGCCTGCAGCCCTACACGCTGCAACTCTGCCTGCTGGTCCTGCTGATTCTGACCATCGTGAACATGCGCGGCGTGCACGACACCGGCGTCGTCTTCATGATTCCGACTTATCTTTTTACCGGAACGCTGCTGATCGTGATCGGCGTCGGCGCATGGCACGTGCTCCACTCCGGCGGCCATCCCCATCCGGTCACGCCGCTGCCCGCCATCCCCGCTGCTACTGCGGCTGTCGGCTGGTGGCTGCTGCTCAAAGTCTTTTCGTCCGGTTGCACGGCCATGACCGGCGTTGAAGCGGTCAGCAACGGCGTGATGGCCTTCCGCGACGACACGCGCAAGAACGCCAAGATCACGCTCACCATCATCATCGTTCTGCTGGCCATGCTGCTGGCCGGCATTGCGCTGCTCTGCCGCGCATACGGCATTGCCGCGACGGACCCCAACGGACCCGGATACGAGAGCGTGCTCTCAATGCTGACCCGCGCGGTGATGGGCCACGGATGGTTCTATTACGTCACCATCGGCTCTGTGCTCCTGGTGCTGGCTCTCTCCGCCAACACGGCCTTCGCCGATTTTCCCCGGCTGACGCGCGCGATCGCGCTGGACGACTACATGCCGCACGTCTTCCTGCTGCGCGGCCGGCGCCTGCTCTACTCCTGGGGAATCTACGTGCTCGTCGCGTTGACGGCTTTGCTGTTGATCGCGTTTCGCGGCGTCACCGACCGGCTGATTCCACTGTTTGCCGTCGGCGCGTTCATGGCCTTTACGCTGTCGCAGGCAGGTATGGTGATGCACTGGAAGCGCCAGGTTCCACCCCACGGACAAAGACCTGTCCGCGGGGGCCCCGGGGGCAAGGCGAGGATTCGCATGTTTGTCAATGGCGTTGGCGCATTGGCCACGGGCATTACCGCCGTGGTGGTATTGGTGGCCAAGTTTGTCGATGGCGCATGGATCACGGCGTTGCTGATCGTGGTGATGATCCTGATGATGCGCGCCGTCAAGCGCCACTACGTCCGCGTGGACCGCGAGACGGATCTCACGAGGCCTATCGTGCCCGCCGAAGTCACCCAGCCCATCGTGGTGGTGCCCATCGACCGCTGGAGCCGCATCACGGAGAAGGCGCTGAGCTTTGCGCTGGGCATGTCGAACGACATTCGCTGCCTGCACGTGCAAACCGCCGAGGAGCCGGACGAGATCTGCAAGGATTGGGAGCGCGATGTGGCCGCGCCGTTGCGGGCTGCCGGAAAGTGCGTGCCAAAACTGGAGATTCTGCAATCGCCTTATCGGTACGTTCTTCTGCCGGTCGTCAATTACATCCTGGCAGCGGAAAAAGAGTCGGAGTATCACAAGATCTGCGTGCTGGTGCCGGAACTGGTGGTTTGCCACTGGTGGGAGAACCTGCTGCACAACCGCCGCGCCGACATGCTGAAGGTCATCCTGCTCATGCGCGGCAATCGGCGCATTGTGGTCATCAATATTCCCTGGTATCTGGAGCGGGGTTGAGGATCTTCACAGCTCGCGAACGCCTTTCCGCAGCGAGCGAAGGCGCAGCTTTCTTCTGCGCCTTGATTACAATCGCCCCCAAGAACGGTCCAACTCCTGACCCAAGCCAAGCAGATTCCGGTTGAATCCAATTGGTCAAGACCGCCGGACAGGGGATGGGGCTTCTGCGAACCGGGGTGGAGAGGATAGTCTATGAGGGTACCGCAAACCAGTCACGGCGCCTGCTCCCTGGGGATGAAGCACAAAGCCCTACGAGCGGCTTGACGGCCACAGCACGTTATTGAGGAGAGTTTCAAGTTGAACAGGACGTTATTGCTTTCAGTTTTGGCCATGGTTTCGGCCGCTCTTATGCCCCTGGCGGCGACAAGCCAAGTAACCCCCGCCCGCGGATCGCGCTCCGTCGATTCGGGTACGCCCTCCTACAAGTACTCGGTCTACGGCGGGCTCGGCTTCAGCGCCCTCAACCAGGTCAACCTTTCGCGCAGTGGGCTGTTCGGAGCCGAGGTCTACGTCACCCGCAATTTCGGCAAATACTTCGGCGTGGTCGCGGACGGCTCCTATTACAAGTACCCATACGCAACCCCCGTCGTGCAGAACAGCACTCTAAAGCCGTCGGTGGATTCGGTTCTCTTCGGGCCTGAGTTGCATGCCACCTTGATTGGAAAGTACGGCATCTTCGTCCATGGGCTGCTTGGCGGCGAACACTCTGGCGGGGAAAAGCAGACCCCCGCTATCTCACTTGCAGGCGGATTTGGCGGCGGCATGGAATACACGCTCAGCCAGCGCCTCTCGGTGCGCGCTTCCGGCGACTACATCGGCGCATCGTTTTCGTTCACCGGCAATTCCGCGGGCCTGGGCTACTCGGCGCACCGGACCTGGAACGATCGCGCCTCGATCGGCGTGATGTATAAATTCTGAGTTGCCCAGCATCGACTGGCTAAGAAAGACGATGAATGCAAGAGGGGGCGTCCGCCGCGGCGGACGCCCCCTCTTGCATTTCCATCCCGAGGAACTAGTCTGCCAGTGCGGCAATCTCTGCCAGTGCGACACTGAACGTGCTCCCAGGCAACTCGAATACCGCGCCCGGCGCGAGCTGTCCGTCACGGTAGCGGAAGTAAAGACGCTTCTTCGGCTCAATGACCCAGATGGGTGCAATGCCCATATGTTCGTAGTCGGCCAGCTTTTCCAGAGTGCGCATCATCGTGTCTTCCGGAGACAGAATCTCAAAAACCGCCAGCGGCGGATGGGTAACGATCTGTTCCCGCGGCGCGCTGCGGCTGAGAATCGTCACATCGGGTACGCGAAAATTCTCCGGGCCAGTCTGCACACGCAGTTCAGGTCGCGAGATGATGCCCAATTCCTCTTCACGAGCATGAAAATAAGCTGCTAGAACAATCTGCCAGGTTGCATGATCGAATTCGCCCTCGGCACGCTCCTCCGCAACACCGGCGACATATTCGCAGTCCGGGTCGGTGGTGGTCCTCAGATACTCGTCGACGGTGATAAGGGTCGCTGTCGCAGCCATTCCGAAGTGCCTCCGTGTGACTTATTGTACGCCGGTGGGAGAAATTTCTCTTACTATCTCAAGCCACCACCGGGTCCGGGAAGATGGAATAGGACAGCAGCAGAATGCCGCTGGGCAGGGACTTGCTCTCCTCTAAATGAAGGGTCTGGCGCCGGCCCTCCGGCAGCAGCGGAACTCCGCTCCCCAGCAGCACCGGAATCACCTCAACATCCATTGCATCCACAAGTCCGGCATCGAGCAGGAAGCGAAACAGCACGCCGCCGCCGAAAAGCCAGATGTCCTTGCCCGGCTGGGCTTTCAACGCGGCTATCGCCTCCGCAACGCCGCTGCGGAGAATGTCGACGCGCGGGCACTCTTCGGCCTTCAGGGTGCTCGAAACGACGATCCAGCGATGGCCGGAGCCGGAGAGATCGGCGAGCCGGCTCCTGGCTATCTCATACGTTCGTCGCCCCATCAGCAAGATGTCGTACCGCGCAAACATGGCGACGAAATCGATGGCAGGATCGGACACAATCCAGTCGTACTCGCCGTTTGGTCCGGCGATGAATCCATCCAAGCTCATGGCCACGCCAAAGCGCAGTTGCCGCATCGCCGCCTAGCCCTCTTCCGCCTCGCGCAGTTTGGCGATGACGGTGAAGTCTTCGAGAGTCGTGATGTCGCCCTGGATCTCGCCATGCGTGGCCAGTTCCCGGAGAAGCCGCCGCATAATCTTCCCCGACCGCGTTTTGGGCAGCGCTTCGGTGAAGCGAATATCGTCGGGACGCGCCAGCGAACCAATTTCTTTGGATACCCACTTGCGCAGTTCGTCCTTCAACTGGTCGCTGGGATAGTTGCCGCTTTCGAGCGACACGAATGCGGAGATGGCCTGCCCCTTAAGCTCGTCGGGACGGCCCACCACCGCGGCCTCGGCCACTTTGGGATGCGCCACCAGAGCCGACTCCACCTCCATGGTGCCCAGGCGGTGACCGCTGACATTGATCACGTCGTCCACACGGCCCATCAGCCAGAAATAGCCATCGGCATCCTGACGGGCGCCGTCGCCGGTAAAGTAGCAGCCGGGCACATCGCTCCAGTAGGTCCTCTGGTAGCGCTCCGGATCGCCATAAACGGTGCGCGCCATCGCAGGCCACGGCTTGCGAATCACCAGCAGTCCTCCGTGGCCAGCCGGCACCGGATCGCCTTGCTTGGTGACCACCTCGGGCAGAATGCCGAAGAACGGCCGCGTGGCCGAGCCCGGCTTGGCGGCCACGGCGCCGGGAATGGGCGCAATCATGATCGCTCCGGTTTCGGTCTGCCACCATGTATCCACAATCGGGCAGCGGTTTTGGCCGATCTTCTCGCGATACCACATCCACGCTTCGGGGTTGATCGGCTCGCCCACAGTGCCGAGCAGGCGCAGCGAGTCCAGCTTGAACTTCTCCACGTACTGGTCGCCCCACTTGATAAAGGCGCGAATGGCGGTTGGCGCGGTGTAGAAGATAGTCACCTGGTGGTCGTCCACAATCTTCCAGAAGCGTGAGAAGTCCGGCCAGTTGGGCGCGCCCTCGTACATCAGCACGGTGGCCCCGTTTTGAAGCGGCCCATACACGACATAGGAGTGGCCGGTCACCCAGCCGATATCGGCCGTGCACCAGTAAATGTCTTCGTCGCGCAGGTCGAAAACATATTTCGAGGTCAGATAGGTCTGCACGGCGTACCCGCCTGTGGTGTGAACCAGGCCTTTCGGTTTGCCGGTGGTCCCCGAGGTGTAGAGAACGTAGAGCGGGTCCTCCGAATCCATGGGTTCGGCAAGGCATTCAGTCGGGGCATTTTCGATCAGGTCGTGCCACCACCAGTCGCGACCTTCGACCATCTTCACGGGCGAGCCGCTGCGCCGATAGACAACGACGTGCTGGACCGTCGGACAGGCGGCCATAGCCTCATCCACGGTCCGCTTGAGCTGGATCTCGCCGCCGCGGCGGAAGCTCGTATCCTGGGTCAGGATGGCCACACACTGCGAGTCGTTGACGCGGTCGGCGATTGCATTGGCCGCGAATCCACCGAAAATCACGGAATGCACGGCTCCGATCCGTGCGCAGGCCAGCAGGGCGATCGCCAGTTCCGGCGTCATGCCCATGTATACGGCCACGCGGTCGCCCTTCCTGATGCCCAGCGCCTTGAGGGCATTGGCAAACCTCTGAACTTCAGCGTGCAACTCGGCGTAGGTCAGGCGCCGCACCTCGCCCGGCTCGCTTTCCCAAATAATTGCGGCCTTGTCGCGCCGTGCTCCCAGCGCGTGGCGATCGACGCAGTTGTAGCTCAGGTTCAGCTTGCCGCCCACAAACCACTTGGCCCATGGCTCATTCCACTCCAACACCTTGTCCCAGGGCTTGAACCAGTGCAGGTCGCCGGCCACCCCGGCCCAAAAGCTCTCCGGATCGTCGATGGACTGCTTGTAGAGCGCCTCATACTCTTCGAGGCTCTTGATGTGAGCCTTCGCGCTGAACTCCGGCGGAGGCGGAAAGACGCGAAACTCGCGAAGCGTTGAGTCCAAATCCTGGTTGACTATAGCGGGAACGGGCAAGGAAGACATGAAAACGTCCTTCTGGGAAAGAGTAATCGTGGCGGTTCGCGGCATCTCGGAAATGGATTCACAAAGAGACTGCGCGTGGGGTCACTTTAACGGGACAGGCACACAATGGGCAAGGGGTTCGTGCACACGATAGCCCGGGAATTGCAGCGAATCCAAAATTCTATTGACCAGCAGCCGGCGTTGCCCGCTCAAAACAAGGCGGGAATAGAATGGGATGATAGATGAGGTGGGCAATTCCCGCTCTTCTCGGCATGCACTCCCCGGCCCACAGGCAGGAATGGAGTCGGCGAATGCTTCATGAAATCGGCAGAGCGCTCTCGTTCTTTCTCAGCATTCTGTCTCTGTTTCCGGTTATGGGCAGCGCATTCTTCGTGCCCGGAAGCCATTGGCAGGAGCGTCTGGCCATGTCTCTGATGTCCATTGCGCTGGCTGCCAGCGTCTGCTTCGCCAGCGGGCTTCTCTTCTCGTGGCCGTCGGCTACGAATCCGGGCGGACAATCGTTGACGTCAACCCTGCCCGTTCGCATGTTTCTCTGGGCAGTGGCCGGGATGGCTGTGCTGTTTGCAGTCTCCTGGTATCTGGAAGAGTACTACGTGCCGTTTATGCCGCATCCCTGCTGTAGGCCGTGATTGCAGTTCCAGAGGTTTTTGTTGCGATGAGAAGGCTCTCGGTTCCGGCCCGTTCGTGAGCTTTCCCCCAACAAATTCGACACTCTAGGCTGAACAGCGCGCCTTTCATGGCTCAGGTCCAAACAGCCGGCGCCCGCTTTCCCAATTCGGTCAGAAGGCCCGCATCTGTACTACCTATGTACGCCGAACCGCCCATAACCAACATCTTCGCAAAATTCATGCCCCTTCTCGAACCGTTTGGTTTACCGTGAGTCTATTACAATAGGGAGGGAGGTTGAATTGCGCCCTCTCTCAGACCGCCGCACGGGCGGCTGGCGGTACCGGGAACCTGGCGCCGCATTGGCATTGCGCAAGGCATCTGTATCGCCGGGGTCCAGTTGCTGGAATTCGGGAACATCGCTTCAATGCCCTTTAAGGGGGATTGCCAGTTCGTCGCAGGATGCCTTGGATATAAAGTGGAGATTCTTCATGTCCAGGATTGGTTTGGCGAACAACTCGCTTTCCGAACAACAGGGCGTGGCCGACCACGGTTCCGGGCGCTCGGTTAATTTCTCGCAGCCTGAAGAAAACATGAAGGTGAATCTCCGCAACCAATGCAGGCATGGGCATTTCGCATCGATCCCGGCGCAAGTCGCCGGGGCTATTCGGGATCTTGAAGCGCTGAACGCAGGCCGCGTGGCGCGATTCGCCGCCCGGCGTGGAATCGCCGGATTTGAAGTAACTCATCTTCCATGCCTGAATGAGGCCATTCCGACGCTATCAACATACACCATCGAGGACTGAGAACATGCCGTCGAACTACTCCCCTGGCCGGACGAACTTTGGCCCGCTGCCCGAACCCGAGAGATCGCCTGCTTCATTTATCTCGAGCGCAGCGGTCAATGGACTGATCCTCGTCCTGATCCTCTACATCGGAGCCACTGCCAAGAAGGTAATTGAGGAGCACAAGTACGAGGATACGGTGTTGATCGTCCCGACCACTCCGCCGCCTCCGGAGAAGGTGAAGCTGCCCGATCCGCCCAAGATCCAGCCGCCCGAGCCGCCCAAGCTTGAGATCAAGTACGACGCCCCCAAGATCAATATGCCCAAGCCGGAACCGAAGCCTGACCTGAAGCCAATAACAATGGAAGCCAAGGTCAACATGCCGGTGGTCAAGGAAGCCAAACCTTCGATCATCCTGGCTCCGCAGCCCAAGGCGGCGCTTACCGCGGCGATGCCGGCGCAAAGCAAGGACGTGAAGCCTTCAACCAAGCCGGTGCATTTCGGAGATACATTCGGCGTGACGCCAAACCCGAACGCTACGCGGCCGGCTTCCGTCGCTGCAATCGGAAATCCGTACGGCGGCATGCAGGGCCCGGCTGTTGCGCCTCATGGAATCGTAGGCTCGACCGGCATCGGCAACAGCACCACCAGGGTCGGTTCGAACTCCGGCGTGGTTGGGAAAGTTGCTTCGGTGGGCCGCCCCGGCGGCACCGGCACGGCTCCAACTGGAAACGTCTATGGCAACGCCAAGGTGGCATCGGCTGAAATTCCCAAGGTGCAGGCAGCCGCACCGGTCCAGCAGGCAGCTCAAGTGCAATCCTCAACCGACCTGGAGATCGTTTCCAAGCCGTCTCCGCAGTACACGAGTGAAGCCCGTCAGCTCAAGATAGAAGGCAATGTTATTCTGCACGTTACCTTTACCGCAGGCGGCCAGGTGGTGGTGCAGAGCCTGGTGCATGGACTTGGACACGGCTTGGATGAAGAGGCGCGGCGGGTGGCGCAGCAGATCCGTTTCCACCCGGCTACCCGCAACGGCCAGGCGGTCGACATGACCACCAACATAACCATTACGTTCCAACTGGCCTAGAGTTTACACTGCACTTGGGAACCAAAGGCTGTACTCAGCCGCGCGATTGCGATTGAGCGCGCGGTGAGAGGAAGACATGGAAGAACTCACCCTAGGAGCTTGACATGACGTTTCGGAAGATCCCCCTCACCTTCCTGATCATTTTCTTGGGTGCGGCCTGCGCGTACGCGAAAAAAGAACCGAAGTACGAACAGGCGCACGCCCTCACGCCCGAACAGGCCGCACTGGTGGTCAAAGCCGTCGCGCGGGAGAAGGTGCTGATCAAGAACATCCAGCAGCGCACGCCCCTGGTTGAGACCTATATCCAGAACACCAAACCGGACCTCAAGCTCTACCAGGTGCCGGTCGACGATCAGTACACGCTGAGCCGGGTCGACTTCGCCAAGAGCTTTGTCGACAAGACCTACAACCCGCGCGCGATGGCCAAGAAAAAGCACAGCTTCTTCAAGGGTTCGTTGGAGGCCATTACCGGGCTGACCAAGGCGCTGGGACTGGAGCGGTTTACCTATTCGCCAACCGGCTTCATGCAGATGATGTTTCTTGACCCTACCGGCTTTGACAACCAGCACTACGTCTTCAGCTACGTGCGCCGCGAGTTTCTTGGATCGGTGCGCACCTGGGTCTACGACGTGCATCCCAAGGTTCCGGGCATGGGCCGGTTCTATGGCCGCATCTGGGTTGAGGATGAGGACGGCAACGTCGTCCGCTTCAACGGCACGTACACTGGTCCCACTTCGGAGGACTCCTCGAAGTACTACTTCCACTTCGACAGTTGGCGCATGAACGTGCAGCCGGGCGTCTGGCTGCCGGTGGCCGTTTATGTGGAAGAGACAAACCGCATTGAAGGCGAAAAGACGGTTGGGTTGAAGGCCCAGACACACTTCTGGGGCTACTCGCTGAAGCTGCCCACCCGTGACAGCGAAAACGTGAGCGTGAAGGTGGACGACGCTGTCGACAACAGCCAGGACTCGCAGGATGTGGGTCCGCTGCAGGCTTCGCGCGCCTGGGTTACGCAGGCTGAAAACAACGTGATCGACCGCCTGGTGGAAGCCGGCCTGGTGGCCCCGCTGACGCAGGGCGGCTACGAAAACAAGGTCCTGGACCAGATCGTCATCAACCTGGTGGTTCCCAACAATCTGGCCTTCAGCGACCAGATCCATACGCGCATACTGCTGTCGACAACCATCGAAACTACAACGGTCGGCAACACCATCCTGATCAGCAAGGGTCTGATCGACAGCCTGCCCAATGAGGAAGCGATCGCATCGGTCGTGGCGATGGAACTTGCTCACATCGCCATGGGCCACCATATCGACACCCGCTACGCCTTCAACGATCGCCTCATGTTTCCGGACACATCCACCTTCCAGCGTATCGACATGTACCACACCGACCACGACAACACGGATGCGGCAAAGAGGGCCATGGAATACCTGCAGAACTCGATGTACAAGGATAAGCTGCCGACCGCCGCTCTTTACTATGCCCAGTTGGTCGATCGGGAAAAGGCGCTCAAGGGACTCAACACACCCAAGCTGGGCGATTCGCTGCTGAAAGTCGACGGAACCCCGTGGATGGGCGACCTGGCCAAGATGTCGCCCAAGCTGAACTGGGACGACCTGACCCAGATGGCGGCCCTGCCGCTGGGAAGCTGGATCAAAACCGACCCGTGGGACGACAAGGTGCATCAGCTGAACGCCAAGATCTATGCACCGATGAACGCCCGCGACAAGATGCCGTTCGAGGTGACGCCGATCTTCTACAAGCTGGCGCGCTACGACGTTGCCAAGCTGGAAGCTCCAGCAGCATCTGGAGCAGCCGCCCCTGCGACGCTTCCCGCCGGGACCGAGCCGGCAGCACAGCCGCCGGCTGCGACACCGGATACCGCTCCGCAATCTCCTCCGCCCGCGGCGCAACCTACCGCCGGCGATGCCGCGGCGGCACAGCAACAGCCGCCCGCGCAGACTCAGACAAACCAGTAGCCGAGCAAACTCCGAGTCGACCCCGGCCGGTCGGCATCGCATGGTCCGGCCAGGGCACTCGGGAGTGTTCCGAAACGAGCTTTACCAGGAAATTCAAATTCACCTGGACTGGACGTGCGTTGTGCCCAAGGGTTCTTTGAAGTGGAAACGATCGATACCTGCTCTGTTTTTGGTCATGATTGCCGCGGGAGCCGTATCCGCCCACCCGCAAGTGGTACCGTCGGCCACAAAGGGCCAGTTCTCGTTGACCGTTGGCGGCATCGCCTCCGTCACGCAACCCGACTACGCCGGATATGGATTTGCCCAAACCAGCCCCAATCGCCTCTATGGAATTGGCGCCTTTGTGGACGTGAGGTTCAGGCGGTGGGTCCAGCTTGAGGCTGAGGGCCGGTGGTCGCGCTTCAACGAGTTTCAGGACATCAGCGAGGATAACTACCTGATCGGCCCCCGGGTTCCGCTTCACACCTTCCACTTCATGAGGGCAACGCCGTATGGCAAGGTGCTGGTTGGCCTGGGCAGGATGAACTTCGAGAACAACGACGCCTATGGCCATTTCACCGCCATCGCCTATGGCGGCGGCGTGGACTTCAAACTGAAGGGCAGAATTAGCGCGCGCGGCGACTTCGAGTACCAGCAGTGGCCCAATTGGTTAGACAGCTCGCTTTATCCCTACGTTGTAAGCGCCGGCGTCAGCTACCGGCTTATCGGCGGTGGTTCGGGCTTTCCAAAGCTGACCAAGAAAGAGCAGCGCGAGTAGTGCCCGGCTGCGTTTCTCCCTTGATGCAAATGCATCGAACGCGATGCCACCTTATTCGGATTGCAGAAGCAAGACCTGAATATAGCGCCGGAATTCATCGACTCTCATCTCTTTTGAGCGAAGCCTGAAGCTCGAGCACCTGCAACTGAACCTGCTTCACTTCTTTCAGAAGGCTCACTTGATTTCGGTTGAGGTTATACTCCAGGCGCCAAATCTGGGACATAAAAAAAAAGATGCCCGCGACAACGTCAAAGACGACGGTCCGAGTCGTGTCGAGCCTTGTGCCCCAAGGTAACATGGTCATTAAGAAAACGCCCACTGCGAGAAGGCCAATCGCCAGGGTAGTCCACTTCTCCCAGAAAAGAGCCTTCTCGTGTTTCGCCAGCAGAGAAGCTGTTTCTTCCCGAAAGGCCGCAAGATTCTCCGGCTGAGGCATCCGCGCCAGCAAACGTTCGCGCATACTGCTATTTCCTTGTTCCATCAACCCCTCCGCTCAAGATTTCCTTCATTGCCCGTTTTGCATAATGGATGCGGGACTTCACCGTGCCTTCCGAGCACCCCACAACCTCGGCGATCTCCGCCACCGATAAGTCCTCAAGAAAATGCAGGACCAGGACCTCGCGATGCTTGAGGCCAATCTTGCTCAATGCCCGATGAATTGCCGCCGCATCTTCATCGGCAAACGAGGGCTCCTCGGCCTCCTGAAAGTCTTCGAGCTGAACCTCCTCTGCCCGCTCCCTTGCGTAGTTCTTGCGGATTCGATCAACCGCGATTCCATGCGTGATCGAGTACAACCATGAGCGCAGCGCACCCGGATCCTTCAGGTTCCGAATTCCTCGAAACACTTTGATCCACACGTCCTGAAGAACATCGAGCCCGCTGTCGGTATTGCCCGTTAAGCTGGCCGCATAGTACAGCAAGGGCCGCTCCATGACAGCGATCAGGTCTTCGAATGCACCCAGTTCGCCAGACTGGCAACGAAGCGCCATCCACTCGTATCGTGTTCGATCTTCAATATCCATGTGCATTCACTGCTTATGTCGAAAGGCAGGCATCTCGGGTTCAATTGTTGGGAATGATTCTGCATCAGACGTTAAAAAGGGCCATCCGCGCTAGCGAATGACCCCTCTTCTTCCGCGAATTGATTGCGATCCAATGGCGGCGAAGCCGTCCGCTGCGGCGGACCGCACCGCAGGTGCCTTATGCAGGCGAAGGCGAACCCTCGGGGTAGTTCGGCCCACCGCGGGATTCGGGCTTGAGAACCTGCTGCACGCCGCTGTCGCCCTTGTCGGTGGGCGACGCCAGAATCGAACGCAACGGAGGCAGTTCCTCGCCTTCGATCAGCATCCTCACCTCTTCGGCGTCGATGGTCTCGCGCTCCAGCAGCGCCGCGGCGATGCGGTGCATTGCATCCGAATTCGCTTCCACCAGCGAATGAGCCGATTGGTAGGCCTCATCGATCAGGCGGCGCACCTCAAGGTCGATCTGCCGGGCAGTCTCCTCGCTGAAGTCGCGATGCTGCGCGATCTCGCGGCCCAGGAAGATCTGCTCCTCCTTCTTGCCGAATGTGAGTGGACCCAGGCGGCTCATGCCGTACTCGCAAACCATGCGCCGGGCGAGGTCGGTTGCGCTTTCAATATCGCTGCCCGCTCCGGTGGACATCTGGTTGAGGAAGATCTCCTCAGCCACGCGCCCGCCGTAGGCAATGGCCAGATTCGCTTCAAGATATTCACGCGTGTAGTTGTGCCGGTCGCCGGGCAGGAAGATGGTAACGCCCAGAGCCATGCCGCGCGGAATGATGGTCACCTTGTGAATCGGGTCGGAGTGTTCGCGCCTGAACGACACCAGCGCGTGACCCGCTTCATGATAGGCGGTTACGCGCTTCTCTTCCTCGGTCAACAGCATCGACTTGCGCTCGGCGCCCATGAGCACCTTGTCCTTGGCAAGCTCGAAGTCGTACATGGTGACCTGCTTGCGATTCATGCGTGCGGCGTTGAGCGCGGCCTCATTGACCATATTCGCCAGGTCCGCGCCGCTGAAGCCCGGTGTTCCGCGCGCCAGCACGTTCAGATTGGTGTCGTCGGAGACGGGAACCTTCTTCACGTGAACGCGAAGGATTTCCTCGCGTCCGCGCACATCGGGCAAGCCAACCACAACGCGGCGGTCGAAACGGCCGGGGCGAAGCAGAGCGGGATCGAGCACGTCGGGACGGTTGGTCGCGGCAACCAGAATCACGCCGTCGTTCGATTCGAACCCGTCCATTTCCACGAGCAGTTGATTCAGCGTCTGCTCGCGCTCATCGTGCCCACCGCCCAAACCGGCGCCGCGATGACGGCCCACCGCGTCGATTTCATCGATGAAGATAATGCAGGGGGCATTCTTTTTGCCCTGCTCAAACAGGTCGCGTACCCGGCTGGCGCCCACGCCGACAAACATCTCGACAAAGTCCGAGCCGGAGATGGAGAAGAACGGAACATTGGCCTCGCCGGCCACAGCCCTTGCCAGCAGCGTCTTACCCGTTCCCGGAGGGCCAACCAGCAGAACGCCCTTGGGAATGCGCCCGCCGAGCTTCTGGAACTTCTGCGGCTCGCGCAGATATTCGATGATCTCCTTCAACTCTTCCTTGGCCTCATCCACGCCGGCCACATCTTTGAAGGTGATCTTCTTCTGCTGCATCGAGAGCAGCCGCGCCCGGCTCTTGCCAAACGACAGCGCCTTGTTGCCGCCGGACTGCATCTGCCGCAGCATGAAGAACCAGATTGCGCCCAGCAGAATGAACGGGCCCACATTGATGAGCAGCGGAATGAGAATGTTGTTCTGCGGAGACTTGATGGTCAGCGAAACCTTATCGGCACGCAGAGCCTGCTCCAGATCCTCGTAGTTCGTAGGAACCGTGGTGTGAAACTGATCCTTGGGCGAAGCTTTCAGGTGCCCATGGAGTTCATTGGCCTCGATGGTCACATCCTGCACCAGACCCGCCTGAGCCTTGTCAAACAGATCGGAGTAGGAAATCTCCGCGTCTTTGCCCGCGCCCGTGCTCTTTGTGACCACAGTCCAAAGCAGCATGAGGCACATAAGTATAAAGACCCAGAACATGACCGTTTTAACTGTCGAATTCACCAGGATTCCTCTTTCCCGGCGGGGGAGAAGCCGCCAGTCAATCTTTCTTCACCGCCCGCATCATCTTCTTAGACGCTCGAGCGTACCTTCAGGTCACAGAAAGTACACGGCGTCCTTGCGGCAGACACAAATGTGCTGCCGCCTGGATGTGCAGTAACGTTGATTGTACTCCGAAGCGCCCAAAAGTTGGAATAAACCAACGGTTGATTCCGGCAAGCCTTTGGGCCATCAAGCTACCCCGAAAGTTCCAGCCGCAAGAGTCACTTCGAGCTTAACCGTCAATAGGTAGCGCCGGCCACCAGGCCGGCTGTCGTGCGGGTCTCCTGACCCGCACATCGCGGCTGGCGGCGTGGACGCCGCCAGTACAGCCGGTCTGGAGACCGGCGCTACCTCAAGAGTTAATTTACGCATAAGTTCTTAGCCGGCACTGTCGACCGCGCCACCCAGCTCTGTCGCCTCGACCTCAACTCCATGCTCCGGCTCCAACTCCACGCCCTTCATCCACACAATCCGGCCACCCACCTCGAGCACCGGCCAAACCGTCCGGCTGCTGCCTGAGACCCTCAATCTCTCCAGCACCTCCTTCACCTTTCGCGGCCCACTGGAGTAGCGCAGCGTCACCCGGTCGCCCGGTTTCCAATTGCGCAGCCGGGCAATCAGGCTTGTTGCCGCGGCAGCTCCCGAGGCCGCAATCCGCAACCGCAAACCGAATGCCGGAGCCTCAATCTCGCCGGGAATCGGTGCGCTGTACTCGGAAACAGCCTCCGCCGCACCGCCTCTGGCAGCCGCCGGGCCCATCGCCAACCGCAGTTCGCGCGGAGATCGCTCCGCTCGCAACCCCTGCGCCATCTCCACTTTCTGCCCGGCGCGGCCTGAGAGCGCCAGCGTACGCAACGCCTCGGTCGAAGGAAAATCAATCGCAGCGCCCATCTGCTCCGCCGCAAACCGCAACAGCCTCCGCTGCACTGCCGGGGCAAACTCAGCCAGCCGCTTCACGTCAAGAGAAAGGCCGTCAGCGTCAGCACGGCCTCCGCCTCGAACCGGCCTGCCCGTCAACAGAATCTGCGGCCCCAGCCTGGCCATCTCAGCCTGCCACCACGTCTCCTCGTCGCGCGCCAGCGTTGCCATCTGGGCCATATGCTCGCGCAGCCGCGGATTCCAGCCTTCCAGCAAGGGCAACAGCTCGTGACGAATCCGGTTGCGCGTAAAGGTCAGGTGACGATTCGACGAATCTTCCCGCCAGCCTTGTCCCAACGCGCGCAGATAAGCCTCGACCTCCACGCGCGCGGTACTCAGCAGCGGGCGCAAGATCTGCCCTTCAGGAAAAACAATCGTCGGGTGAATGCCGCTCAGGCCCTCAGTCCAGGCTCCGCGCAGAAACTTGGCCAACACGGTCTCCGCCTGGTCATCGCGGGTATGGGCGGTGGCCACAGCCTCTACCGCACCCGAGGCCATAATTTGCCGGAACCATCCGTAGCGCAGCCGCCGCGCTGCTTCCTCGATTGATTCACCGTACCTCGCAGCTTCCGCGGCGGTTTCGACCCGCTGGTCATGAAACGGCAGACCCAACTCGGCTGCAAGCGAGCGGGCAAACTCCAGATCGCCATCGGCCTCGGCCCCGCGCAAACCATGATGAAGATGCGCCGCGTGCAGCACCAGGCCCAGCGAACCGCTTCGCTCAGCAAGAGCGCGCAGCAGGGCCACCGAATCCGCGCCGCCGGAAAGACCCACGGCCAGGCGCAGGCCCGGCTTGAGCAGCGTGGTGTCGATCGGCAATCCTGGAGAGACTTTCAAGCGCATCTAAAAATCATAGTGCGTCGGCGCCAGCGCCGGATGGGTGCGGAGCTGTTCAGCGGTGAAAAGAAATCAGGAATCGCGAGATTTCTACTTGACACTCTCATAAAATCCACTACCATATGGTTGTGGATAAATTGGGAACAACATTTGCGGCTTTGTCTGATCCAACTCGGCGGGCGATGATCGAACGGCTCAGCCATGGGCCAGCCTCTGTGCATGGATTGACGCAGCCGTTTGCACTCTCGCAGCAGATGATTTCAAAACATGTCGCCTACCTGGTGCGGGCGAGGATTGTGATCAAGACGAAGCGTGGACGAGAGAGTGTGTGCACGCTCAGGCCAGAGGCGATCAAGAAAGTCAGCGACTGGGCGGTCAGCTATCGCCGATTCTGGGAAGAGAGTTTCGACAAATTGGATGTAGTTGTAAATCAAATGAAAAAGGAGGTCAGAGATGACAAACAACACGGTTAACGAAGTTGAGCGGATGGTCGTTACGAGAGTTTTTGATGCCCCACGCGAGCTGGTATGGAAGGCGTGGACAGAACCGAAGTACGTGATGCAGTGGTGGGGGCCGAAGGGCTTTACTGCGCCGGTTTGCCAGATGGATTTTCGTGTGGGAGGAAAATCTCTCTGCTGCATGAAGGCGCCGGATGGGCAGGAGTTCTGGAATGGGATCGAATACCACGAGATTGTTCCGCACGAGAAGATCGTCTCCTCCATGTACTTTTCTGACTCGAAGGGAAACAAGGTTGAGCCTGCGGAGTATGGAATAGAACATGAGGCCATAGCGGGCGCGTACGACGTGACTCTGTTTGAGGATCTTGGAGATGGGCGGACGAAACTCACCCACATTGGAAATGAACCAATGGAGAGTGCAAAGAACAGCGGTCAACTGGAGGGCTGGAACCAGATACTCGATAAGGTTGCCGCAATTGTTGCGGGGCTGGCACAGGCGCAATAAGAAGTTGAAGTTTTGATGCTAGTCATGCGCGAGATACGATGCCGTCGCGGGCGAGTGACCGGCCATACGTACACGATCCCGGCTTCGGCCGCCGGGGGCAAAGGAAAGACAAAAAGCCAGATCGTGTATGTATGGCCGGCGATACGGGACTAATGTGCAAAAGAGACCCGCAGATGCGGAAGTCTAGAAGCGATTGGGACTAATGCGCAGCCTGATGAATCTTTGAAGTTAGGTCGTGAGGGGCCAATGAGGGTCAACTAACGTATCAGGACAGTGCTGTACGGGGCTCAGCGCTTAGATTGCGGTTGGATAGACCGCGCGCAAGCCTGCCGTGTTGATGTTGGTAAACATGAGTGCAGGCGCAGCGCCGGCGTCCCTGGTACGATTTGCGCCGCCTGCGTAGGGCCCTTTGTTCGCTAGAATGTTGTCCGCGGCATCACTCCATGTGCGAGCCGTGAGAGCGCAGGTATCGTGGCTAATCCCAACATAGTTGACATATGCCGAGCCAACCGAGACAAGGGCAACATTGCCCCAATACACCGGGCCAGCGAAATTAAGCGCCGGCGTCTGCGCGATACTCCGGATTTCGGCATGCTGTTCGGCAAGCCCGGGCCCGTAGGATGCGGCGTAGAGCCTTCTTTTATTATTTCCCTGCGCGTGGGTGTTCACGAAGTTGACAAACGTGTTGATTTTGGTCTGGTTTAGGACGCCAAAGAGGTGGTAACCGAACAGTCCTCCACCGGTGACAAGGACGATGGCGCGGCAATTGTCGATGGATGGAAAGCCAATTTCGGCTGCATCGAAACCAATTTCGCGTTCGCTCAGATAGAGCATGAATTCTCCGTTTCTCGAGGGATCATACCAAAGAAAACTGCCGATGGGGAACAAAAAGAGCGTGCCAACCAGCGGTCTTCGTTCGCAACGCTGAAGGGCTATCTAGTGCAACTTTGCTGCAGAATTCGTCGGATATTCCAAGGCATTTCACATTCATAGACACCATACTCCTCCGGCAGAGCCCCGAACTATTTCTGCAAGCTTTTGCTGTGCCTCTTTATAAGAGACTCAAGCCGTTACACCAAAGTAAATAGTGCCAGCCGCCAGGATTCAAGTTGGTAAGCAAGAAATCTCCGCTGGAGGTCGAAGTGATTAACCATCTTGATAAGCCCACAGCAAACTAGCTCCGCTGCTTTTGAGTCGCCAGCTTCGTCCGCTACTCGCTGCGGCCGCTTGAATGCCGAGTTCCGGGCGAGTGGTCGGCTGCCCGTCAGTTACTCTGACTAAACAGAATTTCGGGCGAAGGAGTCCGCCGTCCCGGGCGGTAGATTCCGATCCCTCCGGCACGGGCCAAGGCGGCAGCAAAACGTTGCATGGGTTCGCATCATAACGCCTCGTCCAGTCCGCACCATGCGACGCCGTTGTATACTTCACCCGTTATGCAAGTATTCGTAATTCTGCCCGCTGCCGGGCTGGGAACCCGTATGGCCGGCCCGCAGCCCAAACAGTTTCTCGCGCTGGACGGGCTTCCGATCCTGATCCATTCGCTGCGCGCGTTTGCCTCGGTGGAGCGGGTGACGGCGATCTATGTAGCCGTGCGCAAAACTGAGCTGGAACGCGTTCGGGCTCAGGTTGCGGAATTCGGCTTTGCCGGGCGCGTGCAAGTGGTGGAAGGCGGCGACAACCGCCAGCAGTCCGTCTCCAATGCCCTGAATGCGCTCGCCGCCGAACCGGACGACATTGTGCTGGTCCACGACGCCGTCCGCCCGCTGATTGACGCGGCCACCATCGACCGGACCATCGATGCCGTCCAGGAGTTTGGAGCCGCCATTGTGGGCCTGCCTGCCGTCGACACCATCAAGCAGGTTGAGCGCACCGCCCATGGCGCCCTGATCACCTCCACCATCCCACGCGAGTTTGTGGTGCTGGCGCAGACCCCCCAGGGCTTCCGCTACGGCCTGTTGCAAAAAGCCTTCGCCGAGGCCACGGCGGATGGCTTTATCGGTACCGACGAAGCTTCAGTTGTCGAGCGCGCCGGTCTGCCGGTAGCCGTAGTGCACGGTTCTCAGGTTAATCTGAAGATTACGCAGCCCGGCGATCTGGAGTTGGCCGAGTTTTACCTCCGCCAGCGCGCCCGCTGAGCCCGGCCGAAGTGGATTAATACCCGCCGCCGGCTATCTTCCGCAGTAATAGGCACGGTAACCACCATGGATACAAGGGATACACGGATCGGATTTGGCTATGACTCGCACGCCTTCAAACCGGGAGTCCCACTGCGCCTTGGCGGGCTCACGCTGGAGCACCCGGAGGGCCTGGCAGGCCACTCCGACGGCGACGTGCTGCTGCACGCCATTACCGACGCCCTGCTCGGCTCAGTAGCCGCGGGCGACATTGGCAGCTACTTCCCATCCGGCGATGCGCGCTGGAAAGACGCCGACTCCGCCATCTTCCTCAACCTGGCCATGGAGGAGTTGCAAAACGCCGGCTACCGCATCGTCAACATCGACACCACCCTGATCCTATCTGCCCCCAAAATCGTTCCCGTCGCCGGAGAAATGCGCGCCCGAGTCGCCGACCTGCTGGGCATCGACATCGATCAGGTGAGCATCAAGGCCAAGACCCCGGAAGGGCTGAATCTCGACCACGTAGCCCAGTGCCACGCTGTCGCGTTGGTCGAGCGGGTTCATGAACCCGACGACCTGAAAAGCATGACCGCGGTCATCGCAAGCCAGCGCCAGCTTGAAGACGTAGTCGAAGACCTGCTCAGCTCCGTCCACGGCGTCCCAAAGAAGCGCGTCGCCCCGGCTTACGACACGGAAGACATTACGTGAGACAAGGAGCAGCCTTTGGTTCTGTCCTGAACAGAACTGATTTGCGGCCGAGTAGCAGCGGAGTAATGGCGCATTACAAGTGTGGAACGTGGTAGCGCAGGATTTGCTCGTCCACCGTCACCAGGACCAGGCCCCCGAGCTGAGCCTGAGCCACAAGCAATCGATCAAAGGGATCGCGATGAATTTGCGGGAGCGACCCAGCCCATTCCGCCTCCGCAACCGTAATAGGCAAAGCGATGAAACCATGATCCTCAATGGCTCTTCCAACCCTCTGCCCAAACGTCAGTTTCCCCGTCGCCCGTTTAATGGCAATCTCCCATACCGCCGCGGCGCTGACGAAGACCTCGTTTTGAGGCGACGCAATTGCCGAGCGCAGGGCGTCAGGCAAACGAACGTCGTTTGAATCCCACCACAGAAACGCGTGCGTATCGAGCAAGAGCTTCATTCTCTATAGTCCGAAATCCTGGAGCACATCCTCCGGCAGCGGCGCGTCGAAGTCGTCGGCAATATAGGTAATTCCGAGCAGGTTCTGCCCAGGCTTCCGCACCACTTTCGGCTCGGGCGCCACGGGAACAAGCTTCGCCATTGGCTTGCCCGCCTTGGCAATTACGATCTCTTCACCCTTCGCAGCCCGATCTACCAGGCTCGAAAGCTGCGTTTTCGCTTCGTAGAGATTCACCTGCGTGCTTGCCATTAAGACGACCTCCAGTGCTCAGATTGTGCTCCAATTCTTGCTGTTGGTCAAGTTGGTCAATTCCCTGGAGAAAGCCGTTTCCTCTCAACAGGTTTAGCCCTTAAGATTTTCGTTGCAGATTCTCTCGTTTGGCCTTACCTTTGCTCGGAGTTCCCATTGGACTCCTGGAGTGTTCTCTATGCACTTTCTGGCGCTACTACTGCAAGACCAGCCTGACCAAGCGATGGTGCAGCACATGGCCCTGGCCATGTTGGCGATTCTTCCCATCATCATTCTGGTGGGTCTGGCCATCGTTATTGTGCCCTTCTGGTTCATCTGCAAGAAGGCGGGCTTCTCGCCCTGGCTCTCGCTGCTGCTAATCGTTCCATTTGGCAATCTGGTGCTCTATTACCTGCTTGCCTTCGGGGAATGGAAGGTGGTGCCGGTGGCCCAACTCGGCTGGCCGCCGCAGCCGCCGTATCCTCCGCAGCCGCCGTACGCGCCCCCGCCAACGATTCCGCCGCAAGCCTGAGCCGGCTCTGCGCATGCCGACAGAGGGCGCGAATGCTAGCATCGTGAATGGAAAGAAGCCTCAACGATGCCTGATTCCGCTCCCTCGCCGGCAAAGACGCCGCGTGTCCGTTTTGCCCCTTCACCCACCGGTTATCTGCACGTAGGCGCGGCGCGCACAGCCCTCTTCAACTGGCTCTTCGCCCGCCACACCGGCGGAACGCTCATCCTTCGCATTGAGGATACTGACGTCGAGCGCTCCTCCGAAGCCATGGTCGAGGGCATTCTCGAAGGCATGCGCTGGCTCGGGCTCGACTGGGACGAGGGCCCGTTTTTCCAGTCCGAGCGTCTTGAGCTCTACAAGGCCACGGCTGCCAAGATCGTCGCCGGCGGCCACGCCTATCCCTGCTTCTGCACTAAAGAGGAATTAGACCAGCGCCGCCAGGAAGCCGCCGCCGCCGGCCGCCCGCCGATGTACGACCGCCGTTGCCGTAACATCCCCGCCGAGGTCGCACAGGCCCGCATCGCCGCCGGTGAGCCTGCCGCCATCCGCTTCGCCGTCCCCGAAGTCGGAACGACCGGATTCACCGACGCCGTCTTCGGCACCATAGAGTTTCAGAACGCCGAAATCGAAGACTTCGTCCTGCTCAGGTCGGACGGAACCCCCACGTACCACCTCAGCGTCGTCGCCGACGACATCGATATGCGCCTCACCCACATCATTCGCGGCGCCGACCACATATCGAATACCCCTAAGCAGGTTCTGCAATACCGATCCCTCGGCGCCGAACTGCCCATCTTCGCCCATGTCCCGCTCATCCTCGGTCCGGACAAAACGCGGCTCTCCAAACGCCATGGCGCTACAAGCGTGATTGCCTACAAACAGATGGGCATTCTGCCTGAAGCCTTCCGCAACTTCCTTGCCCTGCTCGGCTGGACCACCGGCGGCGGCAGAAAACAGATTCTCAGAGACGCCAACGGAAAAGACCGCGAATTCTTCTCGTCTGAAGAGCTCATCCAGCTCTTCTCGCTTGAAGGCATCACCAAGTCCAACGCCGTCTTCGACAACGACAAGCTGGCCTGGTTCAACGCCGAGCATATCCGCGCCATGCCCGTCGAGCAGCTCAGCTCCCGCCTCCAGCCCTTCTTCGAGCAGGCTGGCCTGCAGCCCTCGCCCGAAAAGCTCCTCGCCGTCACTCCGCTCATTCGCGAGCGCATCAAGTCCCTGCGCGATGCTGTCTCCGCAGCCGATTTCTTTTTCGTCACCCAGCTCGCCGCCTACGATCCAGCCGACCTGATCCCACAGAAGGGCGATGCCGCGCTAGCCCGGCGGGTCCTGAAGCGGGCACACGAGGTGCTCGCCACAACCTCATTCGACCTTCCGTCTTTGGAGCAGACCCTGCGCCAGGCGGCCCAGTCGCTCGGCCTCAATGCCGGTTCCATGTTCCAGACCATCCGGGTCGCCGTCTGCGGACGTAAAAACACGCCGCCCCTTTTTGAGACCATGGCCATCCTCGGCCGCGACCTCTGCCTCGCCCGCATCAGCCAGGCCGAAGAAAGCCTTCAACCGCTCGGCTGAACTGAGGCCCTCCCATAGCCGGGTGCCGGGTGCCCCAGGTCTCGCTTTTCAGGCTGGGAGCTTCGGCAGGCGGCCCAAGCCTAACCCTTCCAAAATGAATGGGTGCCCCAAGTCTCGCTTTTAGACCTGTGGACCTGCTCCAAATTCACCTTCGGCCGCAAAGCGTCAGGGCACGACTTCAGTCGTGCCTCTCAGCCGCTCCCAACTCGTGGGCTTTAGCCCCTGCGTGCTTTTGCTTCTTCAAGTATGCCGTTCCAAACAGATACTCATCTGGCCTTTTTGCCAGACCCGCTTTCACTGGATTGTTTTCGATGTATTCACGATGCTGTTGAAAGCTCTGGTCATCGAGGATCTGCACGTCCGAGTACCCGCGTTGCCATATCTCGCCGCGAAAACCAAGCTCCCTATTGGCACGAAAGGAAAAGCTGCCTTTGATCAGTTGCATTGCCTTTTCAAGAGTCAACTCCTCGGGAACGGTCATCAAGACGTGAACATGGTTGGGCATAATCACGAAGTCGTGGACATTCATTTTTCCTGCGCGCATATAGCTTCGAAGAACTTCGATCAAGAGCAACGCCATGCGATCTGTCTGGAAGAGCGATCTTCCGCCTGCTGTCCGCGAGGTTACAAAGAATGTGCGCGGGCTATATGAAGCGCTTGATGGGTCTGAAGGCCGGGAAGGTATCGACATTGCAGGGGCTAAAGCCCTCCACTTCTCTGCGATTGCTCCGGCACGACTAAAGTCGTGCCCTGACGCTTCCAGCTTACTCCGAGCTTCCTGCAGACGAAGGCACCAAATCTCGGTGGTGGGTCGAGATGGGGGCTACCACAGCCTCCCGTGGAATAATGGATTGTAGCCATGACCGACACAAATCCGGAAAGCCTAGTCGCTTCAATTCAAGAACCTCGCACATCGACCAACTTCCTCCACGACATCATCGCCGAGGATGTGCGCACCAAAAAGTACGGCGACGCCCAAGTCCAGACCCGCTTTCCTCCCGAGCCCAACGGGTACCTTCACATCGGCCACGCCAAGGCCATCTGCCTCGACTTCGGACTCGCCGATGAAGTTCGGCGGCAAAACCAACCTGCGCTTCGACGACACCAACCCTGAAAAAGAGGAACAGGAATACGTCGACTCGATTCAAGAAGACGTCCGCTGGCTCGGCTTCCAGTGGGATCGCCTCTGCTACGCGTCCGACTACTTTCCCCAGCTTTATGAATGGGCTTTGCAACTGATCAAGGCCGGCAAGGCTTACGTCGACGACCTCACGGCCGACGAGATCCGCCAGCACCGCGGCACCCTGACCGAGCCGGGAACGGACAGCCCCTATCGAACCCGCTCCATCGAAGAAAATCTCGATCTCTTCGTCCGCATGAAGCAGGGCGAGTTCCCCGACGGCAGCCGCGTCTTGAGAGCCAAGATCGACATGGCCTCGCCCAACCTCAACATGCGCGATCCGGTCATGTACCGCATCCTGCACGCCACGCACCACCGCACCGGCGACGAGTGGTGCATCTACCCCATGTACGACTACGCCCACGGCCAATCGGATTCGATCGAGCGCGTCACCCACTCCATGTGTACCCTCGAGTTCGCCGAT
This sequence comes from uncultured Acidobacteriaceae bacterium, assembly GCA_963757965.1. GTDB lineage: Bacteria > Acidobacteriota > Terriglobia > Terriglobales > Acidobacteriaceae > Telmatobacter. Next base: position 39,795 of record CAVWTV010000020.1, on the reverse strand, counting down.
CACCAGCCCCTCTACCGCTGGTATATCGAGCAGTTAGGCATCTTCCCTTCGCAACAAATTGAGTTTGACCGACTCAACATCACCTACACCCTGCTCAGCAAGCGCAAGCTAATCCAGTTCGTGCAAGAGAAGGTTGTCCACGGATGGGACGATCCCCGCATGCCCACGCTCTCCGGCATGCGTCGGCGCGGCTTTACCCCCGAAGCCATTCGCACCTTCGTCGCCGCCGCCGGCGTCTCGCGCACCAATGGGTCAACAGACATCGAAATGCTCGAACACTTCCAGAGGGACGACCTCAACCGACGCGCCAACCGCGCCATGGCCGTCCTCCATCCCCTCAAGCTGGTCATCGACAACTACCCCGAAGGCGAGCACGAGTTCGTCGAAGTTGCCAACAACCCCGAAGACCCGTCAGCAGGTACCCGCCAGGTGCCCTTTTCCCGCGAGGTCTACATCGAACAGGACGACTTCCGCGAGATTCCTCCGCCCAAGTACTACCGCCTGTCTCCAGGAAAAGAAGTGCGCCTGCGCAACGCCTACTTCATCACCGCGCAGAGCGTGGTGAAAGACGAGGCCGGCAACATTGTCGAAGTCCACTGCACCTACGATCCAGCCAGCCGCGGCGGCAACTCGCCCGACGGCCGCAAGGTCAAGTCCACCATGCACTGGGTCTCGGCCGCGCACGCCATCTCCGCCGAAATCCGCCTCTACGACAAGCTCTTCGCCAAGCCCGATCCCTACGACCTGGAAGAAGGTCCCGAAGGTCATCCGGGTCACGACGTTCTCGACAATCTCAACCCCAACTCGCTAGAAATCCTCACCGGCGCCAAGCTTGAGCCCTCGCTCGCCAACGCCAAAGTTGGAGACCGCTTCCAGTTCGAGCGCGTCGGCTACTTCTGCGCTGATCCCGACTCGACAGCGGGCAATCTGGTCTTCAACCGGACGCTGCCGCTCAAAGACTCCTGGGCCAAGATCGCGAAAAAGGGCGGAGCTTAAAGCCCCACCCGTGTCGGTGCTAACATAATCACTGGAGCGGTCCGATGAAGATCAGCACAGTGCGTGAGTTCCGGGACAATGCCGCGGGGATGCTGCGAGCGAAGGATCCGATTCTCGTGACTCGCCGAGGCCGTCTGGCGGGCATCTTCTTTCCTCGTCCCGAGTCCACGCTGCCCGTCGAGCTGAAACGCGAGCTGTTTGCAGTCCTGAGCGCAGAGGTTTCGCGACAGATTTCCAAGCGTGGACTCAGCGAAGATGAGATCCTCGCCGATTTTCAATCCTGGCGGAAGAAGCGCCGTGAAGTTAGCAGCCGACGCTAACGTCCTGCTCTCGTCCGTGATTGGCGGTCGAGCACGGCTTGTCTTCGATCATCCCGAAGTTGACGAGGTGTTCACCACGGAGGCGACCTTCGCGGAAGTCAGGGAATATGCTCTCCTTCTTGGCCGCAAGAAAAGGATCGATCCGGATACGCTTCTATTGACTGTGGCCGCCCTTCCTGTCTCGATCGCATCTCCTGAAGTTTATGAAGACGCGATGGCTGAGGCTCGCATGCTGATTGAGTGGCGCGATCCCGACGATGTCGAGATTCTCGCTCTGACGCTGCACAAGAAGATTCCGCTTTGGTCCAACGACAACGACTTTGAAGGTTGCGGCATCGAACGGTTCACCACCGCTGGGATACTCCGCAAACTGGAAATCTTCCGAGCGAAATGAGAGAAAGGTTGGAACCCAGAGCACGTAGCCCCCGCAAGACTCAACGGTCCCGGCAAGAATGCAAAAGCTCATATCCGGGGCAGTTGCGGGAGGGTGTCGAAGTGCGCATCGCGCGCGGCCAAAACCAGCGAATGTTCCAGAACCAGAGCCGCGATCCACATGTCGTTCGTAGGGATGGGCGTGCCTTGCTTGCGCAGTTGCCGGTACACATTCGCATAGTGATGCGTGGTCTGGTCGTCCGCGTAGAGAATAGCGACGCCTGGCTTCAAAAGAAACCTGCGAAGGGCTGCCTCGTTTCGCGTACCCTGCGTACCCACCGCGAATCCGGCGCGCAGTTCTCCAACGACGATGAAAGGCAGCCAGACTTCGTCGGCTAGCTCCACTGTTTCGATCACGGAAAGCTCGCCCCGGCAAACGTCGGTGTAGCGGTCGGTGTCAAGGGCGAGCCTCATGCGGCGGCCCCGACACACGCACGGGTCCAGACTCGACTGGGGCGCGCCGTTGGGATCACCGCCGCATCTCCTCGTCAACGGTGTCTTGCGCTGCGAGGGCGCGTTCAAAGGCGGGATCTTTTCTCCAGCTTCCGGCAATATCGCTCAGATCGCGTTGGCGGACTCGGGGCTCGCCCAGGCCGGATCCGCGAGCCAGGGCCTCGATCGCCACTTCGTTCAGGCTCTTGCCCCGCTCCCGGGCCGAAACGCGGAGGGCGGCATCGAGATAGCTCGGCACATTGCGAATCGTATATTGCATGCAGACATTGTAGGCATTGCAGGCATTCATTGCATGCGCAAGATTCGAGCACGCGCTGTTCTCGCTTAAATCGATGCAAAGCCGGGTGCCCCAGAGCCTGCCCTGAGCGAAGTCGAAGGGTCTCGCTTCTGAGACATGGGAGACCTCGAATCAACTCTGCAGATAATTACGATCCGGCGGCGCATAATGTCTGTATGCCAGACCCCGGTCAGCCCGAATTAGAGTCCATTCCAAGGCACAAATCATGCACCCCCCTACCCCCCTAACCGGTAGTAACCTCGTCGCGGTTACCAGGTTACTAATGGCACCATGCCGATGCCCCAGGGTTCGATTTTGAGACCTGGGATTATTGAACCCATAGCCCCCGCTCTTCTGCGCCCTCGGAGTTCGAGTCAGTCGCCATTCGACAAGGGCATTCCCTGCTCGAAGAACTCCCGGAGCTTCCCAGTTGAGTACGGCATCTGCCCCAGCGCTTCAACCATCCATGCCGGTGGATCGGGGCCACGTGCACCAAGCTTGGATTTTCAGAACTCAGAGGGCACAAAGCTTCTGCGAGCGATTAGCGAGCGTCTGCCCCACCGCAGGTGGCTACGGAATCAGAAACGCTCCCGGAATCCCCTCATCGAGCGTGGCCAGAACCGCTCCATTCGCGCTCGCCAGTTGCAGCAAATGCCCGTCCGTGGTCTGAGCCGGGCTCCTGACCCACTTCGGCAGGGATGAAATGTCATTTCCGTCCGGTATGAACTCGAGCGGCAGTGCCTTCCATGCCTTCAGCCCCATCAACAATGACCTTGCCTCGGCTACGTTCATGCCATAGCAGCGCAGATTCCCAAGCACACGAACGAATCCAAGCTCGGTAATTGAACACGTGAGGAAACGGTCACCTATTCGGGATCGAATCCACGCGCCAACCCGGTCATGAAAGCCATGCTGCCTGAACCCGTAGGCGATGAGCGAGCTAACGTCGAGCAGGTATCTCATGGGAAGTCAACAAGCAGCTCACGGACCATCTCGCTGGTAAGAACGGGCGCATCGGGACCTGCGTCAATGACGGGGAAGCCGGTGATCGGGTCTTCGATAATCCTTGCCTTGAAATACTTCCTCTTGGGAGCGGTCAGCACAATCCGATCCTCGTCAACTGCAATGTCCAGCGGATCGCCCGCTCGAATGCCGAGCCGTCGCCGCACCGGAGCAGGAATCACGATCTGGCCCTTGGTGGAAACCTTGGTCTGCATGGTAAGACAATCTTACCTCAGACTGGGCTCTTTGTGAACGAGCTCTGCTGTTCCCTGCCCTTTTTCACTTCCCGATCACATCGATCGCCACCGGAATCGTCTTCGGCGGCATGCAGGCGTTTTTGTCGCAGGCCTGGTAGCGCAGCTTTGCTTCTACCAAGTGATTGCCGGCCGTGGCCACGATGCGCGCCTGGATGGTGAATTCAGTGGTGTAGACGCTGAGCTTCGTGCTCGGATCGAGCGGCAGCGTGAAGTCCTCACCGGCCGGGTAGGTGGCCTTGTCCAGCCGCACGCCAGCCCCGTCGGGAATCGAAAACGTCGTGGGAATGAGAAACTCGTCCTTCGGCGCGTGCGAATTGATATGCATGCCCTGCGCAATGCGGAAGTGCAGAACCACATCGCTCGCCTTGCCCGCAACCACCGTCACCTGCTCGGGAAACAGATACTCGACTGCGGCGCCCTTCAGAATTGACCGTCCCGGCAGATCGCTTTGCGCATGAGCCACTGAGATGCCAATCCCGAGTGCGAATGCGGAAGTAGCTCGAAAACATACTGCCCATCGAATCATCGAAAAACATCCCTCAGGGGCTAAAGCCCGAGTTCTCTTGCAGCCATTTTCGGCACGACTGAAGTCATGCCCTTTCAAAGCATCAACGTGTTTGGAGCTTATCTGCCTAGCTAGCTCCGCCAACTCCGCGCCGCTCACTTACAGCGAGAGGCTAGAAGCTGCTCTTAGTCCCCCAGCGCCTTTTTGATATTGGCTTCGATATCGTCCTTCGAAGTCAGTCCAAGCTGCGCCGCCACGACCGTCCCATTGCGATCCACGAAGAAGGACGTGGGCAGATCGTCCAGCCCACCGTAGGGCTTGCTGATGCTGTCGCCATCGATCAGAACCGGATACTGCATGTGCTGCCGTTGGACGAATTTTTGCACGGCGGCCTTGTCCTTGGCCCAGCCGGCCTTGTCATCCCTCTGCAAATCGTCGGCCTCGGTGTCTATGCCCAGAATCTCAAATCCCTGCGCCGCATATTGATTCCGCAGCTCCACCAGCCACGGCGTCTCGATCTCGCACGGGCCGCACCAGGTAGCCCAGAAGTTGATCAGCACCGCCTTGCCTTTGTAACTTGCCAGCGAGACCTTCTTGCCGCTCAGATCCTCAAGCACAAAGGCAGGCGCGGGCTTTCCCTTGAGCGGGGAAACAAATTGTGGCATGCCGCCGGCCCCGTCCGTAACCAGTCCGGGCACCAACTCGGCATGCTCCGTGGAAGCCAGCGCCTTCTCGGCTGCCTGTTTGCGGTACTCCCAATTGGCCCAGCCCGCCCAGGCAAAGACGGCAAGAATAAACAGAACGACAGAAATAACGATGCTATTGCGCTTCACGGGGATTCGCCTCTCACCTTCATTGTACGAAAACGCAAAGGAGGGCCTGAAAGCTGTTACCATCAAAAGCCGATGGACGAGCCCAACCCCAGCAATCGTGAAGGCGCCAATCTGCAACCGGCATCTTTGGTCCGCACCGAAGCCGCGGCGCTTGAAGCCCTTGCCACGCGTCTTGAGGGTCCGATGGCCGATGCTTTCGATCGCGCCGTCGCCCTGATCCTGCGCTGCGGTGAGGAGCGAGGCCGCGTCGTGGTCACTGGCATGGGTAAGAGCGGCATTATTGCGCAGAAGATTGCCGCCACGCTCAGCTCCACCGGCTCGCCCGCCATGTTTCTGCACCCCGCAGAGGCCGTTCACGGAGACGTGGGCGTGCTGCTGCCCGGCGATGTGGTCATTGCGCTCTCCGCCAGCGGCGAGACAGAAGAGATTCTGCGGCTGCTCGCCACGCTCAAGCGCAAGGGCGATGCGCTGGTCAGCTTCACCTGCGATTTGGGTTCGACGCTCGCGCAAGCCAGCGATGTGGCCCTCGACTGCGGCGTCGAGCGCGAAGCCTGCGGGTTGAATCTCGCTCCCACCGCATCGACGACAGCGATGCTGGCTCTCGGCGACGCGCTGGCCATCGCCGTTAGCCTGCGCAAGGGCTTTCGCGCGGAGGATTTTGCCGAGCTCCACCCCGGCGGCAAGCTGGGCAAGCGCCTGGCCAAGGTTCGCGACCTGATGCACACCGGCGACGCCGTGCCTGTCGTAGCTCTCACCACACCCATGACCGACGTGATCTACGAGATGTCGTCGAAGAAGCTCGGCATCACCACAGTGCAGGAGCAGGGCCAGCTCCGCGGCGTGATCAGCGACGGCGATCTGCGCAGATTGCTCGAACGCGAAGGCGGCGCAGCCCTCAGCCGCTCGGCCGGCGAAGCCATGAACGCACATCCCCGCACGATTGCATCAAGCGAGCTAGCCGCAACCGCGCTGGCGATTCTCGAAGAGCGCAAAATCACATCGCTGATCGTCGTTGACGCCAAGCAGAATGTCGAAGGCGTGATCCATCTGCACGACCTGTGGGGCGTGGAGCTGATCTGAGGCGACGTACGCCTGCGAATGAGCGACAGAGCCCGATTCGCGCTATGATTCCGGTAGGAGTTGACCCAATGACGACCCAAATCGTTCGTGTGGGAAACACGCTCACGGTCGAGATTCCCGAAGAGTTAGTCACTCAAGCCTCGCTGCCTGTCGGCGAGCCTGTCGAGTGGGTTGCGAATGGTGCGGGCAGTATCGCGCTGGTCAGCTACTCCAAATCCGCGGTCCAGAAAAAGCCGGCGGATATGACACTGGAGGAGTTGATGGAAGGCTTGAACGAAGGCGACAGCCTTGGAGAATACGACTGGGGCCCCCCGCGCGGGGTGGAGGTTTAGTAAACCCCTACGAGCCGGATGCGGGCGATCTGGTCTGGCTGGATTTCGACCCGCAAGCCGGAAGAGAGCAGGCCGGTTTCAGACCAGCCGTTATACTCTCATCCAAATACTTCAACATGAGATCGTCAGTAGCTTTCGTGTGCCCCATCTCAAGCAAAGTGAAGGGTTACCAGTTCCAGGTAGCTTTGCCGCCGGGCCTACCCGTGCACGGTGCAGTGCTTTGCGAACACATGCGAAGTCTCGATTGGCGAGTCCGCAAGGCGGCATATCTAGGTCGGATGCCTGACGATGTTCTCCTTCAGGTGAGAGGTGTAGTGCGGACAATCGCGGGAATACCCAAGTAGCGTCGCCGGCATCTTGCCGAATCATGATTCCGGACGCGGCCACCTCCGACTCCCAGGCCATTTAGAATAATGACTGCTTCACTTTTGCCCTTGCGTCCGCCGCGGCGGACGGGAAAGTACGTGCACTCATCGCTATGCATCGCTGGTCAAAGCTCTTTATTCCCACTCTTCGCGAGGCCCCGGCAGACGCCGAAGTGGCCAGCCACAAGTTTCTGCTTCGCGCCGGCTACATTCGCCAGCTCGGCGCGGGCATTTACAACTATCTCTTTCTCGGCCAGCGCTCGCTGAACAAGATCATCGCCATTGTGCGCGAGGAGATGGACAAGATCGGCCAGGAGTTTTATCTGCCCGGCATCCTGCCCAAGCGAGCCCTGGGAGCAGAGCGGCCGCTGGACGGGCATGGGCGACAACATGTTTCGCCTCAAAGACCGCAAGGGCGCCGACCTTTGCCTGGGCATGACGCACGAAGAGATCATGACCACGATCGCGCGCAACGAACTGCGCAGCTACAAGCAGTTGCCGCAGATCTGGTACCAGATTCAGACCAAGTTCCGCGACGAGCCGCGGCCCAAGTCGGGCCTGCTGCGCGTGCGCCAGTTCACCATGAAGGACAGCTACTCCTTCGACATCGACAAGGCCGGCCTGGACAAGAGCTTCGATCTGCACGACGCGGTTTACCGCAAGATCTTCACCCGCTGCGGCCTGAAGTTTGTAGCCGTCGAGGCGGACTCGGGCTCGATGGGCGGCTCGCAGTCGCAGGAGTTCATGGTCTACACCGACGCCGGCGAAGACCTGATTGCGAGCTGCCCGGTCTGCGGCTATGCGGCCAATCTGGAGAAGGCAACCTCGCGCCTCGATCCCATCGTCGAAATGGAGCTCGCCGCGGCGAGCGACGGCACGCCGGAGCTGGTTCACACGCCGGGTTGCGCCGCCATCGCCGATGTCGCCGAGTTCTTCAAGATTTCGCCGGCTTCCGACATCAAGTGCGTGGCCTACATGGCGCTGAAGCGCGGAGTGGCAGGAAAGCCGGACACATGGCACGGCGTCGCAGCGTTTCTCCGCGGCGACCACCAAGTGAACGAGACCAAGCTGCTCGGAGCCGCGGGCGCCGCGGAGCTGCGCACCATGCAGGCCGAAGAGCTTCGCAGAACTTCAACGGACCGGCAGGCTTCCTCGGACCGGTTGGCCTGAAGCCGAACGCCAAGCCGCTCGAAGACGGCCTGACGGTCATCGTCGACAAATCTCTCGAAGGCCGCAAGAACCTAGTCGCCGGCGCCAACCAGCTCGACTATCACCTGCGCAATGTCACGCCGGGCCGCGATTTCAACTGGACCCTGAGCGCCGACATCCGCAGCGTGAACGAAGGCGAAGCCTGCCCGGTCGATCATTGCACCGGCAAGCTCGTCGTCGGCAAGGCCGTTGAAGTCGGCCACATCTTCAAGCTCGGCTACAAGTACTCCGAATCGATGGGCGCGCGCGTGCTCGACCCCAACGGCAAGGAAGTCACGCCGATCATGGGCAGCTACGGCATCGGCATCGAGCGCATTCTCACCGCGGCCATCGAGCAGTCCAACGACAACAACGGTTTCTGGCTGCCGGCCTCCATTGCGCCCTTCACCGTGGTGGTCACCGTGACCAACGTCTCCGATGCGTTGCTCGCTCAAACCGGCGAAACGATCGCCGCGGAGCTAGAAGCCGCCGGCCTCGACGTGCTGCTCGATGACCGCGACGAGCGTGCAGGCGTCAAATTCAAGGATGCGGATCTGGTGGGCATTCCGTACCGCATCAATGTTGGGAAAAAAGCACCAAGTGGCGTCGTCGAACTGGTTACGCGCGCCACGGCAACAAGCGTGGACGTGGCGTTGAATGAAGTAGCGGCGCTGGTGAAAGAGCGGGTCCAGGAAGATGCCCTGCTGCTAACAGCAGAAGGCAGCATCTAAGTGGTTACTGATAACTGACCACTGACAACTGACCACTGTTTCTAAGGGAGCAGTTATGGCACTGAAGATCAGATGGGCAAGATCCTCTGGACGGCATCCGAGGGCAGCGCTGCTGTTGCGCATTGCGCTCATAGCGATTGCTGCCGTCGCGCTGGTTGGATTTTCCATCCTCGGCTTCATCTACTTCAAGTATCAGCACGTCGTTGACGAGCGGCTCAAGCAGCCCATCTTCGCCAACACGGCCAAGATTTTTGCCGCGCCCCGCGAAGTTCGTCCCGGACAAAAGCTCAGCGTTCGCCTCATCGCCAATGAACTGCGCGAAGCCGGCTATTCCGTCGATGGCGCGGCGCAGCCCTCGCAGCTGGGCACATACTCCCAGGGCGCGAGTTCTATTACCGTGCACCCCGGCCCTCAGTCCTATCATGCGCAGGACGGCGCAACCATCCACATCGGCTCGGGCGTGGTGCAATCGATCGACGACGATCACGGCCAGCCGCTCTCCAGCTATGAACTTGAACCGCTGCTCATCACCGGCCTCAGCGAAGACGCCAACCGCACCAAGCGCCGCCTGCTCACCTACGATGAGATTCCGCAGAACGTTGTGCAGGCAGTGCTGGCCATCGAAGACCGCCGCTTCTTTGAGCACAGCGGCGTCAACTACTTCAGCATGATCAGTTGGGCATGGCACGATGTCATCGGCGACCGCAAGCATCGCGGCGGCGCCTCCACGCTGACCATGCAACTGGCAAAGCTTCTCTTCGTCACCGACAACGGAACCATCCGATACAAGCTCGAACAGATCATTGTTGCCTTTCAACTTGAGCACCGCTTCACGAAGAATCAGATCTTCGAGATGTACGCCAACCAAATTCCCCTCGGCCAGCGCGGCAGCTTCTCCATCGACGGTTTCGGCGAAGCATCGCAGGTCTACTTTGGCAAGGACGTGAATCAACTCGATCTGGCCGAGTGCGCTTTCCTGGCCGGCATCATTCAGCGGCCCAGCTACTTCAACCCCTTCCACCATCCCGACCGCACCATCGAGCGCCGTAACCTGGTGCTCGATTCGATGGTCGAAACCGGCGCCATTACCAAGGAACAGGCCGAGCGCGCCAAGGCCGAGCCGCTCCATCTCTCCGAAGCCAGCGTAGACGCCAGCGAGGCGCCCTACTTCGTCGACCTGGTGCACGATCAGTTGCTGCAGAAGCTCGGCGAGCGCGACTTCAACCGCGAAGGCCTGCGCATCTATACGTCGCTCGATCCAGACTTGCAGCGGGAAGCTACATCGGCCGTCGAGTCAACAATTCACTTGGTAGATGAGCAGATCGACAAGGTCCACGCCAAGGACAAGAAGGCAGGCAGACCCTATACCTATCCCCAGGTCGCGCTCGTGGCGCTCAATCCCCACACCGGCCAGGTGCTGGCTCTGGTCGGCGGCCGCAGCTACGGCAACAGCGCAGGTCAACCACGCCGTCGCGCATCGGCCCACCGGCTCCATCTTCAAGCCTTTTGTCTACGCTGCTGCTTTTCAAACCACCACCGAAGGCACCATGCTGCCAGGCCAGACGCATTTGTTCTCGCCCGTCACCATCCTAAGCGACGAGCAAAGCACCTACGGCGAAGGAACACCCTACGAGTACACGCCGCGCAATTTTGAAGGCGAGTTCTACGGCCAGATGACCGCCCGTTTCGCCCTGCAGCGGTCCGACAACAACGCCACCATCAGCCTCGCCTCCATGGTTGGCTTCGATCGCGTCGCCGCTCTCGCCCGCGAAGCCGGCATCAAGTCCGCACGCGGCACACCGTCCATGGCCATCGGCTCTTACGACGCCACGCCGCTCGATATGGCCGGCGCGTACACCATCTTTGCCAATCGCGGCCTGCACATCGATCCATGGATGCTGGCCAGCGTGCGGACGCCCAACGGCGACATCATTACCGACTACACGCCGGCAACCCGGCAGGTCCTCGACCCGCGCGTCGCTTACCTTACCACCAATATGTTAGAAGCGGTCCTCCAAGGCCAGGGAACCGGCGCCGGCGTCCGCAACATGGGCTTTACCGCTCCGGCAGCAGGCAAGACGGGCACCGACCACGACGCATGGTTTGCCGGTTTCACCAGCAACCTGATCTGCGTGGTCTGGGTTGGCAACGATGACTATACCTCGCTTGATCCAGAAAACCGCGGCCGCGTCCAGGGTGCGCATGTCGCCGCGCCCATCTGGGCCAACTTCATGAAAAAGGCTGTCCTGCTCCCGCAGTACTCTGACACCCACGAGTTCATCGCGCCCGAGGGAGTGGATATAGTGAAGATCGACAAGGCCAGCAACTTGCTCAGCGATGAATCCTGCCCCGATGGCTTCGAAGCCGCCTTCCTCGACGGCACCGCGCCCACCGATACATGTGGCCACCCGGCCGACCATCGCAACCTGTTGCAAAAAATCTTCGGCGGGGGCAAGCCGTGAAGTGATTCGTACGTTCGCTCAACCATCCACTTCTGTCCCGGCCGCCATCGGCTGGCAGTACGGGCACCAGAAGGTCACGCGAGCGTCAGGCCCCTGGATGCGCCTGCGAATCGCCTCGCCGCAGCGTCTGCAAGGTTCGCCGGCGCGGCCATAAACCCACAGGCTGGCGCCCGGATCGGCCTCATGCGTGGTGCGCCGCTTCCTTCCACCGTAAGTCACGATGGTCTCTCCCGAATCCTCAAGCACGTTTGCTGCAACCAGTTTCCGCGCCGCCGCGATCAGGGCCGTCAGCTTCTCGTGCTCAAGCGAATTCACCTTGCAGAAGGGGTTCACGCCGGTCACAAAACAGACTTCCGATTTGAAAACATTGCCCACGCCGGCCATCACCTCCTGATGCAGCAGCACATCGGCAATCTCTTCATCCGCACATGCATTCATGCGGCGCAACACTTCGCCGGCGTTGAAATTCTCGTTCAAAACGTCGATCTCGGGCGGCGGAATCTTCATGGCTCGCGCCAGTTCCTGAGGCTTCAGCATCTTCGCCACCGGCACGCGAAATCCAACCGCAATGTAATCGCTATTCTCAATCAATATCCGCATATTGCCGCGCGGCTGCTGCCATTTTTCGCCTGGCTTGTAGATGTGCCAACTGCCGCTCATGAGCATGTGAGTAGCCAGCGTCGCGCCGCCGGAAAAATGAATCAGCAGCCACTTGCCGCGCGATTCCACCTGCTCAATTGTCTGTCCCGCAAGCGGCGTATCGTCGTTGAACCGCGTCAGCAGCGGATACGTCGATCGGAATCCAGTAACCGGCTTGCCCGCAAGCGCGCGGCCCAGGGCGCGCGCGGTGCGAAAAATCGTATCGCCCTCGGGCATGGCTTATTGCACCCCGCCGGCCCGATTGTCCACCTGGTGTTCGTGATCCTGTTGCCCCACCGGCAGCAGAATGCGCCGCAAATGCATTCCCAGCGGGCCGGGATGAAACCCCGCATCCATCAGGAATCGCGCCATGGGATGCGCCGCGACTGGCTGCCCGTTGATGGTGGTGATGAGCACGCCCTGATGGCCAGCCCCGCGCAACCGCTCCTGACCGCGTGAACACAGAAAATGCGCCAGCCCCGCGGCTGCCTGCGAACGCTCCGGTTCCTCATTGGGAAGAAAAACGAGCAGGTTTGGATTGCCGCGACGGAGCCAGGCAACCAATTGTCCGTTGCGCAGAATCACTTCAGCGTAGGCGGCGCGAGTAAGCAGTCGAGGCGCAGCCTCCGAGTCTTCTTCCGCAACCGGAAGTTCCGGCCAGCGCAGGACCGACCCGTAGGGATTTGCCGGATCGGTTGCGGCCAACTGCACAAACTCCGGCCTCTCCTGAGGCGGAGCGGTTCGCAACTGGCGCAGCAGATCCACCGCTGCCGGCAGCGCAAACTGCGTTGCGCCCAGCCCGGCCACAAAGTATCCGCGGCGAATACGGCCGCTCTCTTCGAGAGCCTTGAGCACGTCGTATACTGCACTGAATCCGCCCGGCACGTTCTCCGCCGCCACGTGCTCCCTCAGCAGCACGCCGTAGCGATTGAGCAGTTGCAGAGCCAGCGCATGACTGGCCTCGGTCGCGGTCGGCGCGCCTTCAACACCCCTTTGCGCAGGATGCGGCAAAAGCGACCATCGCCCCTGCGCCGTCGGCGGTGTTGTCCTGCGCGAACGAAACACAGCGCCCGTTTGCAAGCGTCGCGGCGCACGAGCACTCTCAGGCCTGGCGATGTAAGCGCGCAGCGCATGAAGCGAATCGTTGGTGATCAGCCCTCGCCACACAAGACTCCACAGGGCCTCGATTGTCTCGCCGGGATAGCCTCCACCCACAGCCTGATGCAGCAAGTCGAAAAAGCTCGCGCCTGTCGACTCCAGCACTGAGAGCAGTTTTTCTTCGCGCTCAGTCAACGGCTCAACGAGCGGCCTCTGTTGCGCAAGAAGCGGCAGTTTGTCGGCAACGAAAAGCGCGATGCGGCCGTCGCGCTCGCCGATTGGCTCAACGCCCGCCCATGCCACCTCGCCCGCGGCAATCAGAGTATCCAGGCCAGCCGGAGCATACTCCGCAATGCGCGCAGGCAGGATCGCACTTTCAACGAGCGAGGCAGGCAGCGGCGCGCCCTGCAAACTCTCGATCGCATCGAGCAGCCCATCGAGATTTCCATGCCCGCTGCGGCGCGGCGCGAGCAGGCCCTGCCAATGCGTGAGGAAGCGGGCCAGCGTGTGCTGCTCCACCGGCTCAACTTCCCTGCGCAGCCTGGCCAGCGATTTGCGGCGAATCAATCGCAGTATTTCTCCGTCGCACCACTCGCGATGAAGGCCTCCCGGACGAAATCCGCCTTCGAGCACGCGCCCCTCATGCGCAAGCTGGCGCAATGCTTCTTCTAGAGCCGCGGCGTCCAGCGCAAATCGTTCCGCGGCCTCGCGCAATGTGAACGGTCCATGGGTGCGCGCGTAACGGCGAATCAACTCGAGCACCGGATGCGCGACCGGCTCCAGCAGCGCCGCAGCCAACCCCGGCGGCAACGGAATTCCCAGCCCATCGCGATAGCGCGCCGCATCTTCAGCTGCGATCACGCGGCGCTCGCCGGCAATGCGCACCTCAAGCAGGCGGCGCGAACGAATCAGGCGGTCCACATGCAGCAACAGATCGGGCGTTGCCACGCGCCGCGCCATCTCTTCGCGCGAGAGGTCGCCCAATCGCAGGCAAAGATCGTGAATGCCGTCGGCGGAGCGCGCGCGATAACTCTCGGTCAGGCACTGCGCAATCTCTTCCACCTCGGCAATCGCGTCCGCATCCAGAAGCTCGCGCAGATCGGCCTCGCCGAGCAGCTCGCGCAACTGTTCCTGATCGATGGTGAGCGCCTGCGCGCGCCGTTCCGCCAGCGGCGCATCGCCGTCATAGAGAAAGTTCGCAACATAACTAAAGAGCAGCGACGCGGCGAATGGCGACGGCTTGCGCGTTTCCACAACATGCACACGCAACTGGCGCTGCTCGATTGCGCGCAGGGTTTCAATCAGCGCCGGCATATCGAAAACATCGCGCAGGCACTCGCGATACGACTCGAGCAGCAGCGGAAACTTCGGATAGCGCGAAGCCACGCTGAGCAGATCGTAGGAACGCTTGCGCAACTGCCAAAGCGGCGTGCGCGCATCGGCGCGGCGTCGCGGCAACAGCAGCGCGCGACCCGCCGCCTCACGGAATCGTCCCGCAAACAACGCTGTCGAGCCCAATTGGCGCAGCACCAGCGCCATCGCCTCGGCAGACTCCACAAGAAACCAATCGGGATCGGGCGGCTCGTCTGTATCCGGAAAGCGCAGCACAAATCCGTCGTCGGACCACAGCGTTTCCACCTCCGGGCCGCCCGCCGCGCGAATGCGCGCGCTCACCGCCATGGCCCATGGGATGTGGATGCGGCTTCCGAAGGGGGTAAGCACGCAGACGCGCCAGTCGCCCAGCTCATCGCGGCAACGCTCGATGACCACCGTGCGATCGTCAGGCACAGAGCCTGTCGCGGCCTCCTGATCGGCGAGAAACTGCATCAGATTCTCCGCCGCGCCCGGATCGAGATCGTGTTCGGCTACAAGCCGCGTCAATGCGGCAGGCTTGGGCAAGCCGCGCAGTTCACGGACCATCGCTCCGATGCGGCGGCCGAATTCAAGCGGACGTCCGGGACCGTCTCCTTTCCAAAACGGCATCTTGCCGGGCTCGCCGGGAGCGGGCGTTACCAGCACGCGATCGTGCGTGATCTCGTCGATTCTCCAGGTAGACGCGCCGAGTATGAAGGTCTCTCCAGGATGGCTCTCGAAGACCATCTCTTCGTCCAGCTCGCCCACGCGTACGGCCTTGCCTTCGCTGTGGGCGAGAAAAACTCCGTACAATCCTCGGTCCGGAATGGTGCCCGCGTTGAGAATCGCCAGGCGCGCCGCGCCGTCGCGCGCCGTCACCGCGTTGCGAATGCGATCCCACGTGAGACGCGGCCGCAGTTCCGCAAACTCGTCGGAAGGATAGCGCCCGCTAAGCAGATCGAGCACGCCCTCGAACGCGCCGCGACTCAGGCTGCCAAAGGGCGCCGCATGTCGCACCAGTTCAAAAAGCAAATCGACGCTGACCTCGGGCTTCGGTATTTCTGTTTCCTTGCGAGCCGATTCCCAATCGCCATACTTCAATTCCGCGGTTAGGTTCTTCCCTTTCTTGAGGATCTTCGGTTTGCGCGGCGCTGCGGCGACCGGCGGATGCGCGACAATCGCGACCAGTTGCTGCGCCAGCACGTCCAGCGGATTGCGCGGGAAGCGCGTCGATTCGATGTGTCCCTCGTGCATGGCGCGCGTCACCGCGGCGCAGGCCACCAGATCGGCGCGATATTTTGGAAAAAGAATCCCCTCGCTCACCGCGTTCACATGATGTCCGGCGCGGCCGATGCGCTGCATACCACTTGCTACCGAAGGCGGCGCTTCGATTTGGATTACCAGGTCGACCGCGCCCATATCGATGCCCAGCTCGAGCGTCGACGTAGCGCACAGCGCGCGAATCTGCCCGGCCTTCAACTGCTCTTCAATGACAGATCGCTGCGCCGCGGCCAGGGAGCCGTGATGAGCGCGAGCAATCGGCTCACCCGCCAGTTCATTCAACGCACCGGCGAGCCGCTCGGCTACCTGGCGACTGTTCACAAACAGAATCGTCGAATTGCGCGCGCGAATAATTTCAAGCAACCGCGGATGAATCGCATTCCAGATTGAAATCCGCTTGGGCGCTTGCGAGGCGGGGCCGCTGGGCAGCTCCTCCTGCTGGCCGAGGCGCGCCATATCCTCGACCGGGACTTCGATTCGCAGCTTCAACTGCTTGGGTGCACCGGCATTGATGATTGTCACGGGTCGATAGCGGGGCGCGTCCTCGGCCGCGCCAGGGATCAGGGAACAGGGATCAGGGATCAGTTCAATCCCAGAACCGTCTGCCCCGTCGCCGGTGGCCGCCTCATCGCGAGAAACTTGGGATTCGACAACCGCAACCGCGCCGCCAGCTGATCCTTTATCCCTGAGCCGTGACGCCTGCTCTTCTGATCCCTGATCCCTGTTCCCTGATCCCTGCTCTTCCACGCCACCCAAAAAACGCGCGACTTCTTCGAGCGGTCTTTGCGTCGCCGAAAGGCCAATACGCTGCAAGCGCCGCTTGGTCAGCGCCTCCAGCCGTTCCAATGAGAGCGCCAGATGGGCGCCGCGCTTGGTGGGAACCAGCGCGTGAATCTCATCGACGATCACTGTATCCACGGTGCGCAGAGCTTCAGAGGCCTGTGACGTGAGTAGCAGATAGAGCGACTCCGGTGTGGTGATCAGAATGTCCGCTGGATGGCGCGCAAACCTGGCCCGTTCTCGCTGCGGTGTATCGCCTGTGCGCACGCTGATGGTGGGCTCGCGGAATGCGACTCCCATGCGCCTAGCCATATTCGCCATGCCGGCGAGGGGCGAACGCAGATTGCGTTCCACGTCTACAGCCAGGGCCTTAAGCGGCGATATGTAAACTATGCGGCAGCCTTGCTTGTGCCCTTCGGCCTGCGGTTGAAGCATCAGCCGATCGAGGCACCACAAAAATGCGGCCAGCGTTTTGCCCGTCCCTGTCGGCGCAAGGATCAGCGCGCTTTCACCACGCGCAATTGCCGGCCAGCCCATCCGCTGCGGAGCGGTGGGCGCGTCGAAGACAGCCTTGAACCACTCCGCCGTGACGGGATGAAAACCGGCGAACGAATCTGTGGTTTGCGCCCGTTCAGGTGGCGGATCCGGGTTGGCACGATCGGGGAACATGAGTTCTAAGAATAGCGCGAGAGGGCGGCGAAGAGGAAGCGAAGGACACGGACAAGCGAATGGTCTTCTCGGCGGGTAACCCGTCGCCGTGTGACGCCAGTCGAGAGTGGCGCATGGTTTTCATATTCGACCTGCAGGTGGAAATCCATCGCAATGATCGCGCTAAATACATGGAGCATTCACGCTTTCCTCGCAACAATAGCGGCAAACTGGCATCCAATTGCGTGACAATCAACAGCATCGAGTGCCGGAGCGCCAATGCGAGAACACCTGGCTACACTCCTCGACGACTTCCGCAGCTACAGCCGCGAAGTTGCCGTGGTTCGTCACCAGGGCAATCGCCGCCGGGTCTCCACATATGGAGAAGTCGCTCGCCTGGCCGGCCGTTTTGCCTCATTGCTCGTCGAGCGGGGCATTGCGCCAGGCGATCGCGTTCTGATCTGGGGCGAAAACAGCACCGAGTGGATCGCTGCCTTCCATGGCTGCCTGCTGCGCGGGGTCCTCGCCGTTCCCCTGGACGCCAGCGGGACTGACGATTTTGCCAGGCGAGTCGCAGCGGACGTGACGCCCAAGCTCGCAGTCGGCGACGCACTCTTGCTCAACCGGTTGCCTGCCGAAATTCCTCAACTGATATTTGAAGACTGGCTCGCTCACCTGCCCGCCGAAGAAGCAGGCCCGGTTTCAGAGCTCTCTCGCGAGACGCAGCTGCAAATTCTCTTCACTTCCGGCACCACCGGCGATCCCAAGGGCATTATGCTGACCCACGGCAACGTGCTGGCCAGCGTAGGGCCAATCGAGGACGCGGCAAAGCCCTATCTTGCCGGGGAGCGGCTGATCCACCCCTTGCGCATCTTCAATACGCTGCCTCTGAGCCACGTGTTCGGCCAGACCATGGGCCTGTGGATTCCACCCATCTTCAAAGCCGAGCTCCACTTTGACAGTCGCCTGGTTGCGCCCCGGATCATTGAAACCATTCGCCGTGAGCGCATCTCCGTTCTGGCCGCCGTGCCTCGGGTCATCGCCCTGCTCAAGACCCACCTCGAAGCCGCATTGCCCGGTCTGGACGATCGCGTGTTCGGGACAAATGGCGTCTCCGGAATCCGATCCGCGCCCATGGGATGGGCGGCAACCGCGGTCGCCATCGTCAGAACGTGGTGGCATTTCCGCGATGTCCACAAGCTATTTGGGCCGAAGTTCTGGGCCATCATCTCCGGTGGCGGCGCGCTGAAGGGTGCTCTGGAGCAGTTCTGGAATGCGGTAGGCATGGTGGTCGTGCAGGGCTACGGGATGACGGAAACCACGGCGATCATTACGCTGAACCACCCCTTCCACGTGGCCGAGGGAACCATCGGCAAGCCGCTTGCCGGCCGCGAGGTCAAGCTGGGCCCGGATGGCGAGGTGCTGGTGCGCGGCGCATCCATCTCCGGCGCAACATGGACCGGCGGCGCGCTGCATCCGCGCGAGGGCCAATGGCTTGCCACCGGCGATCTGGCCGTGACCGAGCCTACGGGCGAGCTACGCTTCCTTGGCCGCAAGAGCGAAACGATTGTGACCGCCTCAGGTTTGAACCTGCATCCAGAAGATCTTGAAGCGGCGATCGAACTGGAACCGGGAGTACTCGCGTGTGCCGTCGTTGGCGTTGAGACGCCGGCCGGTCCCGAACCATGCGCGGTACTCTCCTTTCGCGGTACGCGGGCGCAGGCGGCGGAGGCCATCGAACACGCCAACACAAAGCTGGCGGAGTTTCAGCGGATCATGCGATGGCAGTTGTGGCCCGAGCCTGACCTGCCACGCACATCCACGGGAAAAGTCCGGCGCAGGGCTGTCGCCGATTGGGCAGCGGCAAAATACAAGGCTGCGGCCAAGGCAGCTTCTCCAGATGGAGCGGGCAAAAGCGCAATCGATGACTGGTTGCTAACGCTGATCGCGCAGATCACCGGCGAGACGCTGCAAGACACTGCGGATGAGACGCGCCTGGCCGAAGACTTGCACCTCGACAGCCTGGGCCGTGTGCAACTGGCCGCCGCCATTGAAGAGCGGCTGCAGATGCTTCCCGAGTCGGGACAATTGGAAGAGGTCGCCACGCTTGGGGAACTGCGGCGCTTGGTGGAGACCAACTCCGAGCCCGATGCAATCGACCTGACGGGCACCGCGCCAATTCCGCGAACCTCGACGGAAGGTGTGCGAGCCCAGGAAACCGGGCCCGCATTCGTCGGGCCGAAGAATGGGCCGGAGAACCGGGCAGAACCGGGTGCGGCCGGAACTTTCGTTTATCCGCATTGGCCATGGCAATTGCCGGTTCGTTGGCTGCGCGTTGTCTTCCTTGAGGCTGTGGTGCAACCGCTGGTGTGGCTGCTGGGCAATCCGAAAGTCGTTCGGCCCCCACGGATCGACGCAAATGAGCCCATGCTGATCGTCGCCAATCATGTGGCGTCGATTGATGGAGCGCTGATGGAATACGCGCTGCCGGGACCGATTCGCAGGCGAATGGCGGTGGCCATGGCTGGAGAGATGCTCGAGGACTATCGCCACTTTCGCAATGCGCGGAGTCCCAGGCCGGAGGCGACGTTCTTTCTGCCAGGGCCCTTGTATTACCT
Source organism: uncultured Acidobacteriaceae bacterium (assembly GCA_963757965.1). GTDB lineage: Bacteria > Acidobacteriota > Terriglobia > Terriglobales > Acidobacteriaceae > Telmatobacter. The sequence goes on along the minus strand of CAVWTV010000020.1, from coordinate 20,145 downwards.
GCTGGTGACGGCACTCTTCAACGTCTTCCCGCTGCCCAGGAAGAGAGACTTCCAGCGCAGCTTTGCCCATGCGGGCGAGGCTCTGGACCATGGATTCAACGTGCTGGTCTTCCCCGAGGGGACGGTGTCGGAGGAGGGTCGTTTGGCGCGCTTTCAGCCGGGGATTGGATTGCTGGTCAAGCAATCGGGGGCGGCTGTGCTGCCCATGGCCATGCGCGGGGTGCGCGAGTTGAGGGCCAGCGGGCGCAGTTGGTTCCGCTCCGGGATGATCGAATTGCGGGTAGGGCAGCCGATCCGCTTTGGTCCGTTGGAGACCGAAGCCGCCATTACGGCGCGGCTGCATGAAGAGGTGGAGAAGCTGTTGGAAAAACAGGGAACAGGGAACAGGGATCAGGGATCAGAAAGCCCGCGCTGATCTCTGCAATCGATTCATGATGGCAACAAGCATCCTGCTCACTTCGCCGGAATGAACTTCGGCCAACGGCGCCACTGCAAAGCCGATGACAGACCTGATCCCTGTTCCCTGCTGCTTTTCTAACTCGGCTTTCTCGGCTTGAAGTGGCATGTGCCGCCGGCCAGGACCGCGGTCCAGATGGAGGGGTCGGCAGGCTGCTCGCTGGATCCAAGAAAGAGAATGCCGTCGGGAGCGAGCACGCGGTGAATGCCGGCCAGCAGTCTGCGCCGCGTCTCCTGTGAAAAATAGAGCATGACATTGCGCAGGAAGATCACATCGAACCGGTCGTCGGCGCGGTTGAAGGGCAATTGCGGCGCGCAGAGATTGGTCTGGCGGAAGTTGCAGAACTTCCGGACCTCCGGCTTGACCACCCATTCTTCGCCCGCGTGGTCGAAGTAGCGCACCACGAAGCGTGCGGGCAGGCCGCGATTAATCTCGATGCGGTGATAGCGGGCCGCCTGGGCGCGCTGAACTACCTCGGCGCAGAGATCGGTGCCCTCGATGCGAATGTTCCAACTGGCGAGCAGGGGAAAGTGCTCCGCCATCAGCATCCCGAGGCTGAATGCTTCCTGGCCGGTGGAGCAGGCCGCGCTCCAGAACCGCAGGGCGCGCGGGGATCGGCGAGCTTCAATGAGCTTGGGAAGCAGATCCGTGCGCAAGAGTTCGAAGGGGCGGCTATCGCGAAAGAAACTGGTTTCGTTGATGGTCATCGCCTCGGCAATGGAGCGCTCGAGCTGCGGGTTCTTCGTCAGCTTCAAATGCTGCACGAGCTCTTCAAGGCGGGTCATACCGTGGTTGCGCAAAACCTTGGTGAGCCGGGTATCGAAGAGGTAGTCGCGCGTGGGATCGAGCACGTTTTGAGACAGGCCAAAGACGAGTTGGCGAAGATAGACGTAGTCCTCAGTTGCAGCTTGTTGCATGACTACACCACCCGTCTGCGAAGCTCGCGGGATTCACTGTTGGTCCGGCTGACGATCCGAAGGATTTCGGGGGCGATCGCGCTGAGAGGCAACACAGTGTGCGCCAGGCCTGCATTGGTCACCGCGCCGGGCATTCCCCATACAGTGCTCGTGGCCTGGTCCTGGGCCAGTACAGTTCCGCCTTGTTCGCGGATCAAGCGACATCCAGCCATTCCATCGGAACCCATGCCGGTAAGCACCACGCCGAGCACACCGGAACCGTAAACTCCGGCTGCGGTGCGGAACAGCACATCGACGGCGGGACGGCAATGATTTTCAAGAAGGCCCTGGTTGAGGTGCAACATTGCTGGCTGACCGGCTCGCGCGGCTGCCAGTATTTCCATGTGCCAGTTGCCGCGCGCAATATAAATGGTTCCAGCGCGCATTGGATCGCCTTCAGCTGCCTCACGCACGCGCAAGCCGCAGCGTCCGTCGAGGCGCTCGGCAAGCAGCTTGGTGAACAACTCCGGCATATGCTGCACGATCGCTACGGGCAACGGAAAGCTGGCCGGGAGCACAGGCAAAATAATGTCAAGTGCCGCTGGGCCGCCCGTAGAGACGCCGATTACCAGCACCGTCGGGACAGACGTCACGGGCTGCGGCTTGAACGCCGGCGGCGCAGGCAACATCAGCGGCGAACGAGCTAGACCTGGGAATGCTGCGCCTGGAAAAGCGGCTCCCTGAAGACCGGAGAAGACCGGCTGCGGCTGAGCTTGCGATTGCAACTGACTGGTCAGCGCATGAATCTTGGGAATCAACTCCTGAGACAATGCGCGCGTTGCGACCTCGCGACCCGATTGTCCGGCCGGCTTCGTCACATAATCCGACGCGCCCCCGGCAAGAGCTTCGATGGTCACCTTGGCGCCGCGCTGCGTCAGCGAGCTGCACATGATCACCGGCATCTTGTTCCCCCGCGCACGCAACTGCTTCAACGTGACCAGCCCATCCATCACCGGCATCTCCACATCGAGCAGAATCAGATCGGGGCGAACGGTTGCAATGGTGCTCAAGGCCGATTCACCATCTGCCGCGGTGCCGGCCACCTCAAGCTTCTGGTCGGCGCACACCACCGAACGCAGCAGGCTGCGCATCACTGCGGAGTCGTCGACAATCAAGATCCGGGTTCGGCGACTGGCCGCCATGGCTCAGGCCTCCACCAGACCAAGCATGGCCAGCTTCTCGTTCAGCGCCTCGTCATCGAAAGGCTTCATCAGGTATTCGTCTGCGCCCGGCATCGAGCGCGCGGATGATGAAATCGTTCTCCGCCTCGGTGGTCACCATCATCACCTTGACATCGGCGAATCCCTCCGCACGCATCCGCTTCAGCATCTCCAGCCCGTTCATCACCGGCATATTCCAGTCCACAAGGGCAAAGTCGAAGGGGTCGCCCTCGCGCAGCCGGTCCATGCCAGCCTGGCCGTCGGCGGCTTCTTCACAGTCGATACCGCGTTCCATGAGCAGACCGCGCAGAAAGCCCCTCACAAAACGAGAATCGTCGACAATCAGTGCTCGCATGGACGCCTCCATTCAGCAGTGGATTGGAACGTGCCTATGCAGCCTGCCCCAGCCGCATTGGGTCCAGCCGCTCGGGGTCCAGCATCACCAGCAAGCTGTCCTTGAGCTTGTACGCCCCGGCAAACAGAGCTCTCCGGCGCTCATCGAGAATGGAAGGATTCGGCTCGTAATCCGCCGACGAAACCGTAAGCACCTCGCCCACGGAGTCCACCAGCAACCCAAAACATCCGCTGGCGCTCTCCAGAACCAGAATGTCCTGCGGACCATCCCTGGGCGGCAGGCGCAGCAAGTGGCGCAAGCTCACGGTTGTGAGCACGTCGCCGCGGTAATGCACCAGGCCACCCACAAAGCCGGGGGCCAGCGGAACCGGTTGCGGCCGCGCCGAGCCCACGATCTCAAGAATGTGGGTGATGGGAACGCCGAACAGAGTTTGCGCCACACGCACAGAACACATTTCGGTAAGAGTTGCCGCGACTTTTTTCTTGCGATGCAATGCCCTTTCCTCGCTACTCATCGGACTACCTCCGCAAACTCATCCGAGTGCCCCCGGCACGTTTTCATCGGTCGGAAGAGGGGCCACGCCGCCCAGGTCAACCACTCCTGTCACGCGGCTCTTCAACAGCGTCACCCCGCCGGTGCGCTGGCTGGTCCCGGCCTCGAACAAATCTCCTCCGGCAGCCACATCCAGCACGTGCGAAACCGCAATGCCCACATGCCGATTGCCCTCGCGGCAGACCACCACAATTATTTGCTTTTCAGAACTTTCCTTTGCCTCGGGATTGCCCTCAGCCGCCGCAATAACGCCACCCAAATCCTCGACCGGAAGCAGTTGGCCCTCGAAGTTCAGTACCGGGCGGCAGCCAATGTATTCAATGCGCGAAAGCGGAAGCTGCTCGATCCTGAGCACGTCGGCCAACAGCACTGCCGCTTGGCGCCCCGCGGCCTCGACCAGCAGATAATCAAGACCGTTTGCGGAATTGGCTTCGGTCTCCGCCGCGGCCGCTCGCGCCGCCTCTTCGTCGGCGCTCATGGTCACCCCTGCCCTCAAGGCGATCGATCCAGGGTCCAGAATCAGCGCCAGATCCGCATTGCCCAGCACCGTGGCGCCCGAGTACAGACCGATATCCTTGAGCACGGCACTGAGCGGCTTCACCACAATCTCTTCCGGATCGGCCAGGCCATCGACGACCAGCCCGAATTGGCGGCCATCGGCATTCAGAACGGCGATGAAGTTGTCCCGCTCGTTGACCGGCTTGTGCTCCGCGTGCGGCATCAGCAGTTGGTCAAGAAATACCAGCGGCAGCAGCTTTCCGCGCAGGCGATAAAGCGGCGCGCCTTCCATCCACTCGATCGAGGCGGCGGCCTGCTCCGGTGGAATATGCACCAGCTCAAGCAGCGCTCCCTGCGGCAGGGCAAAGCTCTGCTTCACGCTGCGCACGATCAGGGCCGGAATAATGGCCAGCGTCAGTGGAATCCGCATCCTCAGCGTAGTTCCCTTGCCTGCGCGCGAGTCGATCTCGACCTTGCCGCCGATCTTCTCCACATTGGTGCGCACCACGTCCATTCCCACACCGCGCCCGCTTACGTTGGTGACCGCGGCTGCGGTCGAAAAGCCGGGCAGAAAAATCAGTTGCAGCAGCTCGCGCTCAGGCAGTTGCGCGGCGCGTTCCGCCGTGATGAGTCCGCGCTCGATGGCCTTCTGGCGCACCTTGTCCACGGCAACGCCTGCTCCGTCGTCGGAGACTTCAATCACCACATGGCTGCCCTCGTGGCTGGCCCGCAGCTTCAGGGTTCCCTCGGGATCCTTGCCCGCGGCCACGCGCACATCAGGCAGCTCGATGCCGTGGTCCAATGAGTTTCTTACGGCGTGAGTCAGCGGGTCCTTGATGGCCTCGAGCAGACTCTTGTCCAGTTCGGTCTCCTGGCCCTCCACCTGCAGCCGTACCCGCCGGCCAAGCGACTGCGAAAGGTCGCGCACAATGCGCGGCATCTTGGAAAAAATGTTGGAGACCGGCTGCATGCGGGCCTTCATCACGCTCTCGCGCAGATCGGCGGTCACCATATCCAGACGCCGCGAGAGCAGCCTCATGTTTGGATCAGCCGACGTGGCTTGCAACACCTGGTTGCGGGTCAGCACCAGTTCACCCACCAGGTTCATCATCCGGTTGAGCAGCGCCACATCGACGCGCAGCGTGCTCTCCGCCGCGGTAGCCGCGGCCTGGGCCGCACCCGTTGCCGGCACGCGGGGCTTGGCTGCTTCGCCGTCGGCTTTCACAGGCATATCGGGAGGCGGCGCGGCAGCCGGCTTCTCCGCCGCCGCGACATGCTGCGGCTGTTGAGGAGCGGGTGGCGCGGCCAATGGGGTTTCAACTTCAAGCGGTGTGGGTTCCTCCGAATGAGCGAACGACGGCGTCGCGGATTGCGCTTCTTGCGTTCCGGCCCTCATCAGAACAACATGCTTCGCCTGCGCCCTGGCCGGGGACTGCAGCTCTTCGAGACGTTCGATCAGCGCCGCGTCCTCGCCCGTGCCTTCGCTGTCCTGGGTCTCGATGGTCTTCAGAATCGAACGCAGGCCGTCGAGCAATTGCAGCAGACCTGTAATCGTGGGCCGGTCCGCCGTCAGCTTGCCTTCGCGCAGAAGGCCCAGCAGGTTCTCGCCGGAGTGCGCCAGCTTCTCGAGCCGCTTGAATCCGAGAAAGCCCGTAGTGCCCTTGATCGTATGCACCGAACGAAAGATATCGCCGATCAGGCTCGCATCCTGCGGCCGCTCTTCGAGCTCCGTCAGGCATCGCTCCATCCGGTCGAGGCCTTCCTGGCTCTCGATAAGGAACTCCCTCGTCAATTCATCCATTGCCATTGAGTCCACTCATCCGCTCCGCCGACGTGACAACCGGCGTAGCGAACTCCCAATGACCTTATCGGTTGGAAGGGGATCAACTTGAGGGGCGCGAGTTTTGAAAGACTTGCGATGGGCACTTGACTGGTGTCAATTCTCAGATGGCATTTCGATATGGTCGATCACAAGAACCTGCACCGGGCCCTTCTGCGACTCCAGTTTGAGTCCAAGCTGGTCCTGAAGAGCGGTAAGAATCGACGCGCCGGAGGAGTCGGACGCGGCGGTTGTCCGCTCCGGTGCGCTGAATCCGGGAGCTGCGCCACTGTCCGGTGTCCACCTGAGGGTGAGGTCGTAGCGGCCTTCGATGCCAGTCTTGTCGACGACCACACGGCCGACTTCCGGCGACAGCTCTTCGGCAAGAAGAGCAACGCTATTGGTTCCCTGGACCTCAATGTGATCTCTTCCGTGATTGATCATGGAGCCGCTCGCCTGAACCGCGCCGAACCTCGGTCCGCTCTTGGCGACGACGAGGGCGTAGATGGGAAGCTCGCGCGTCTCGGTGTGCGTCGCGAGCTTGAACCGGTCGGCGAGCAGCGCCTGCACCATCTTTCGTTTCCGCAGACCACCGGCCTGGGACGTTAGAACACGCATCTGCTGGTCGACGCTGCTGTCGGCCTCGGCTTCGATATTGAACCACGTTGCGCCGGCCCAGCTCGGGGCGCCGAGGATCCGTGAATCAGGCACTGCGAAGGCCCAATGGATGAGCGCGATCGCATTGACATTGGCCGCCTTGAAGTGGCCGTCGAAGGGCGAGCTCCAGATGGAGTTGTGCTCGTGCGGCTCCGGGTTGTGGAGATGGATCGCCGCTACATCGAAGACCGGCGCGGGGGCTGGCAAAGCCACGGTGGGTGGCTGCGACGAGCTCTGCGCTGAACCGGTCTGGCCGCGGGCAACGCCAACCGCGACCATGATCAATCCAGCCGCAAGGAGCGGCAGCGTGCAGCAGAAATCCGGCTTGTGCGCGGGGTGTGCGATCACGGTCTCGAACTATTCCTTTCCTCTATTCCTGTAGTCCGTCGGAAAATCGGCTGGGAGTTGATCCGCCGGCGTTCCGAGGCCCATGTGTACATCGGAAGCTGAAATGGATTAGCCTCAAGTTTCACAAAGTTCGCGGATAGGAAGCCCAATGACCTTGACGATCTCACCTGACCCGGCGCTCGAAGACTTGCTCGAGAAAGCCCGCCAGGCCGCCCTCAACTCCTACTCCCCCTATTCGCGATTCCGCGTCGGTGCGGCCCTCAAGCTCTCCACCGGCGAGATCGTCACCGGGACCAACGTCGAGAATGTGAGCTACGGCCTCACCATCTGCGCCGAACGTTCCGCGCTGGTCCGCGCTGTTGCTCAATACGGCCCTCAAATTCGCATCGGGTCAGTGGCCGTAGCCAACCTCAACGACGCCGCCAGCCCGCCCTGCGGCGCCTGCCGGCAAGTCCTTGCCGAATTCTCACAGCCCGGCACCCTGGTCGCATTCCCAGCCGCTGACGGACTACGCACCATGCTGTTTGCCGACCTGCTGCCGCTGGGCTTTGATATGAAATTGAAGTAGCGCAATGAGAGGGACCACCATGCTGAGCGTGGGGCATGGATCAGGACCATTTGCGTTCGATCTATGCCGCGCGCGCAGCATCCCGCCGAATGATTGTCTTCCTGATCTTCTCGCCGGCCTGTTGCTCCGCAAGCCGTAGCTCGTAGAGCTTTTGCAGATTTAACCACATCTCGGCTGAAGTGCCCAGCCACTGGCTCAACCGCAGAGCTGTATCGGCGGTCAAAGCCCTCTGCCCCTTCAGCAGTTGATAGATCCGGTTCGGCGGCACATGCAAAACCTCGGCAACCTGCGGAACACTCATGTCAAGAGCCTCAAGCTCATCCGCCAGAAACCTTCCTGGATGGATTGGATCGCGCGCCATACTCATACCCTCACGAATGGTAGTCGGCAATCTCGATGTTGAAAGGCCGGACACATTCGTCCGGCCACTCGAAGCACACCCGCCATTGCCGATTGATCCGGAAACTGAACTGTCCTTTCCGATCACCGCCCAAAGCCTCAAAGCGATTGCTGGGCAACAGCATCAGGTCGTTCCGGCTGACCGCAGTCTCCAGAATATCCAGACGCCGCTCCGCCTGCTCCTTGAACGCTTGAAACTCCTTGACGCGCTCACCGGCGGCAAAACGCTCCGTGCGCTTGTCACGGTACTTGGGCGTAACGTCTGGCTGCCCCAAGTCGGCCATATGTAAATATGGCAAATCTTGACGCACCACGTCAAGATTCATTGCCGCCCCACTTGCGATAATCTCAACAGTCAACGATTCGAGGCTCGACCCATTATGTCCACTCCCGCGCCGCTTCACGTGATCGACATCATCCGCAAGAAGCGTGACGGCGGCGCCCTCGACGACCGCGAGATCGCCTTCATCGCCAACGGCGCGGCAGACGGCTCCATCCCGGTTGAGCAGCTCTCCGCGTGGCTGATGGCTGCGTGGATTCGCGGCCTCTCACTCGACGAAACCCGCGCGCTTACCATCGCCATGCGCGATTCCGGCGAGAAGTTCTCGCCCGCACGGCTGGGCAAGGCCGCTGTGGACAAGCATTCCACCGGCGGCGTCGGCGACAAGACCAGCTTCCTCATCGCGCCTCTCGCCGCCGTCTGCGGCGTGGCCGTCCCCATGATCAGCGGGCGCGCCCTCGGCCACACCGGCGGTACTCTCGACAAGCTGGAATCCATCCCCGGCTACCGCACCGCCCTCACACTGTCTGAATTTGAGACAGTCTTGCTCCAATGCGGCGCATCCATCGTGAGCCAGACCCCATCGCTGGTCCCCGCCGACCGCGTGCTGTACGCATTGAGAGACCGCACCGGCACGGTCGAGAATCCAGGCCTCATCTGCGCCTCCATTCTGAGCAAGAAGCTGGCCGCTGGCCTCGACGCGCTGGTTCTCGACGTAAAGACCGGCTCCGGCGCGTTCCTGCGCAAGCAGGAAGACTCCGAGTACCTCGCCGCTCTGATGGTAGCCACCGCCGAATCCGCCGGAACCCGCACCGTCGCCCTGCTCACCGATATGGGCCAGCCCCTTGGCCGCACAGCGGGTAACTGGATCGAGCTGATGGAAGCTGTGGACCTGCTACGGGGCAATAGACCAGCAGAAAGCGAGGACCTGCGCGAGCTTTCGCTCGTCCTCGCCGGCTGGATGATTCATCTCGGCGGACAGGCGGCCACGCCCGCGCTCGGTTGCGCCCGCGCAGAAGCAGCCCTCGCCGATGGCTCTGCCTTGCGCACTTTCTTCCGCATGATTGAAGTTCAGGGCGGCGACATTTCCGTCTTCAACGACGCAAAGGGATTCCACAAGCCAGGCGCAACCGAGGTGTTGACGGCGTGGGAGAGCGGCTACGTCGCGGAGATGGATACGACAAAGATCGGCTGGGCGGTGCAACGCACAGGCGCAGGCCGCGAGAAGGCCGGCGAGCCTGTCGATCCGCATGCAGGCATCGAGTTCTATGCCCGCCGCGGCGCGCGTGTCGAGCAGGGCCAGCCCATCGCCACCCTTTACGCGACCAACGCCGAACTGCTGCCCGAGCCCATCGCGCTGCTCAAAGAAGCAATCACAATCTCCAGCGTCCCGCCCGACGCAGTCGCGCTGGTGGGGCGCATCTTTACCCGGGAAACCGCGGCAGATCATTTGCAGAATGCTGTAAGGTAGTCGAAGAAAAGCTTTCAGCTTCGAGGAGCAACCTCTTGGATCGATACACCGGAATCCTGGGAATTCTGGCCGTGCTGCTGGCGGCATGGCTCGGCTCGACCAATCGCAAACGCATCCGCTGGCGCACCGTCGCCTGGGGACTCGGCCTGCAGGTGACCTTTGCCTTTCTCGTGCTGCGCTTCGACTACGGACAGCGCTTCATGACCTGGGCCGGCGGCGTGGTCAACAGCATGCTCTCTGCCACCTTCGCCGGAACCAGGGTGCTCTTCGGCCAACTCGGCATTCCCAACTCCGGAGCCTTCGGCAACCTGCTTCCGCCCAACTCCGGCGCCATCTTCGCCTTCCAGGTGCTGCCCACCATCATCTTCATCTCCGCATTCTTCGCGCTGCTTTACCACATCGGCCTGATGCAGATCGTCATCCGCGCCATGGCCTGGGTCATGCTAAAGACCATGCGCATCAGCGGCGCTGAAAGCATGAATGTGGCGGCGTCCGTCTTCATGGGCCAAACCGAAGCCCCGCTCACCATCCGCCCGTTTCTCTCCAAAGCCACGCGCAGCGAGTTGATGGTCATCATGACCAGCGGCATGGCCCACGTCTCCGGCGGCATCATGGCCATGTACATCTCGCAAGGCGTTGAGGCGCGCCATCTGCTCTCGGCCGTCATCATGACCTCGCCCGGCACGATTCTCATCGCCAAGATGCTGGTGCCCGAAACCGAAGTCCCCGCCACCGAAGGCAAGGTCGTCATCCCCAAAGACGAGTTGCACAAGGATGAAAACCTGATCGGCGCCATCGCCCGCGGCACCATCGACGGCGGCAAGCTGGCCATGAACGTGGCCATCATGCTCATCAGCTTCCTGGCCCTCGTGGCCCTGCTCGACATGCTGCTCGGCTGGATTCACGGCGGCGTGCCCTGGGTTCCCGGCTCGCTCGGCCAGATTCTCGGCTACGCTTTCGCGCCTGTAGCCTGGCTGATCGGCGTCCCATGGCACGACTGCATGGCCATCGGCAACCTGCTCGGCACGCGCATGGCGCTCAATGAAGTGATCGCCTACATCGCGCTCGGCGCGCAAAAGGCCACGCTTGCCCCGCGCTCCTTCACCATCGCGACATTTGCGTTGTGCGGTTTTGCGAACTTAGGCTCCATCGGCATGCAGATCGGCGGCATCGGCGCATTAGTTCCCGAGAGAAGGAACGACTTAGCCAAGTTAGGCGTCCGCGCCATGTTAGCCGGCACCATGGCTAACTTGATTTCGGCGTCGATCGCGGGGATGTTTTTGGGGTAGGAGTCGACTCAATTCCGGCTCCCCGATCAAGATGAGCCCCGAGAATACCCGATCCGACTCAACTGGGCATAGAATGATGTTGAAGCTGTCACATCATGTTTTGGATGAAAATCGATGTGGCCAGACTTGGTGGGAAACGGGGAATCGATGGTTAAGAAGGCCGCTAGAAGAGCAGAAATCACTGCGGGGGCCGGCCCTCGCAGTCGCCGTGAAGGTGGTAGCCCGTTCGGCGGCGTTGTGAAAAGCAGGGCAGACGATTTCACTCCGACGGAGCCCCTCCACTTACCGGAACAAAGCTTGAAGATGGTCAATCAAGATATCTGGAGCAAGCTGACTGTCTCGGGGCGAGGCAAGCGCATGGTCTCCGAGTTTGAGGAGGTTTTACGCGCCAACGCCAACACTGCGGCCCCGGCATTCTCCGCCGTGAACGCCAATTCGGAGGGGATCGAGAGCCATGTCGAAGCAATTATAGAGGCAGCAATAATCCAGAAAGCGGAACAAGTCATTGGTGACCGCTCAGACGCCATGCGCTGGCTCGGCACGCCGGTCAGGGCGCTCGACTATGCAACCCCAATCTCTCTGCTTCACGATTTCAAGGGGCGGGAGCAGGTCCTCACCGTTCTCGGACGCCTGGAACACGGCATTTTGTGATCTCGCTGTATCGGCTCTCTTCCGCGAAATTTCCCGCCAACAGCGGAGATGGCGCCGCAGAGTTCGGCGGCCGATGGAATCTGGTTGGTACACCTGTCATTTACGCTTCGCAGACGGCTTCGCTGGCCGCACTTGAAGTGCTCGTACACTACAGCGTTCTCCCCAGGGATTTCATTCTGACGGAGATACAGGTACCGGAGAACCTTGCCATCTTGCGCTGGGAACCACAGACCCTGCCTGCTGGATGGGATGGCAACGTTGTAACTGCAGAGACGCAGGAGCTTGGTACGAGGTGGGTACGCGAAGGTCGCGCTGCACTCCTTTCGGTGCCCTCCAGCATCATTCCGAAGGAACGGAACTTCGTGATCAATCCAGCCCATCCGGCGTTTCTCAGGATCAAGTTTCTACCCTCCGCTCCTTTTGCCTTCGATCCCCGCCTCAAGAAGTAGCAGTAGGTCCCGGTCGCATCCGCCGCACCCGATAAAAGAGCGTCAGCGCCGTCACCGATCCGCACGTCAGCAAGCTAGCCGCCATCCCCAATATCAGCGATAAGTCCCGCTGATAAACCCCATGCACAATCCCAATCGCCTGCAGCACGCTGAACCCGCCAAACGTAATCAGGGAAATTCCTTCATCGGTTTTCTTGCGCCACACAGCCAGCACCTGCGGAACAAACAGCAGCGCATTGCATCCCAGCCCCAGCCCGAAGAGCCACTCGAAAACCTGCTTCATGCGACACGCCCTTCATTGCCAAATCTCTCCGCATTGCGCGCCTTTGCCTTTGCAGCTTCTTCCTCGCGATTTCGTTTTGGCGCGGTCGTTTCGAGCGAGGAAAGCAGCCGCCCCGAAATAGCCGCGACCTCATCGATCGCAGCCATAAACGCTGCTTCATTGGCCTTCGACGGCTTGTTCACGCCGCTGATCTTTCGCACGAACTGCAGCGACGCCGCTCGAATCTCCTCGTCTGTCACGGGAGGATCGAAGTTGAAAAGCATTCTGATATTCCGGCACATCTCTCTTGACCTCGGCTTAATCCTAACCTCTGCCTGTAGAATCTGAAAAAGCGTTCAGTCAAGTTTAACCATGCCTTACTTCGACCAGGTTACCGAAGCCGCCGCATTCCTGAAGAGCAGGCTCGGCTCACTCACGCCCAGAATCGGCCCCCGGATTGGAATCGTGCTGGGCTCGGGATTGGGCGCAGTTGCCGACGCGGTCGCCGACCCCGTCCTCATCCCCTACGCCGAGATCCCCCACTTCCCGCAATCGACCGTCGTCGGCCACTCCGGCCGCATCGTTGCGGGCCTCCTGGCGGGCGTTCCAGTCGTGGTCATGCAGGGCCGGGTTCATTACTACGAGGGCTACACGCCGCAGCAAGTGACGTTCCCCATGCGGGTTCTGGGTGCGCTCGGACTGCGAGCCGTGGCGCTCACCAACGCGGCCGGTGGAATCAAGGAAGGCTACCGCATCGGCCAGCTTGTCGCACTTGCCGACCACATTAATTTCATGGGTTTCAATCCGCTCGGCGGTCCCAATGAACCACGCTTCGGCTTTCAACCAGGCTCTGGCCTGCGTTTTTTCGACATGACGGAGGCTTACTCGAAGCGTCTGCGCGCCCTGGCCCAGCTTGCCGCCTCTGCCGAAGGCTTTCAGCTAGACGAAGGTGTTTACCTCGCCGTGTCCGGCCCCAGCTTTGAGACGCCCGCCGAAATCCGCGCCTTCCGCACGCTGGGAGCCACATTGGTGGGCATGTCCACGGTGCCTGAGACCATTGTCGCGCGGCACATGGGGATTGAAGTGCTGGGCATCTCCTGCGTCACCAACCTTGCCTCCGGGTTGGGAGCAACGCCGCTCAGTCATGAGGAGGTCTTTGAGGCCGGCCGCCAGGTGGAGCACCAACTGGCCAGCCTTTTCACGCGCCTGATCCCCGAGATAGCGTCGTGCCTGGAACGCGAGCTGTGAGCGAGAGTCCGATCGGCGAAACGTCCGCAGGCGCCGACGCCGCACACACGGCCCGTCTTCCCTTTCCGCCCGTTGTCGTCGCCATTGCCGGTTGCTCTGGCTCCGGCAAGACCACGCTGGCCGCCGAACTGGCGCGCACCCTTGGCGGCGTTCACTTTCATTTCGATAACTATTACCGCGAACTGACCCACCTGCCCCAGGCCGAGCGCGCACTGCAGAACTTCGACGACCCCTCAATGATTGAGAGTCCATTGCTGGCAGCCCACATTCGGGCTCTGGCTGCGGGCGATCCCATCGAGGAACCCATTTACGACTTTTCCACCCACACCCGCGTCCAAGGCCGCACCGAGACCTTTCACCCCGGCACGTTTCTTCTGGTTGAGGGCCTCTTTGCCCTCTACTACACCGAGTTGCTGCCACTCTACCAATTACGCGTCTATATCGATACGCCAGACGCACTCTGCTTCGAGCGCCGGCTCAAGCGCGACATCGAACAACGCGGCCGCTCGCCGGAATCCGTTCGCCGCCAGTACGAAGCCACAGTGCGCCCCTCAAGCCTGGCCTTCGTGCGGCCCTCGGCCGTACACGCCGACCTGATCGTGGACGGAAGCGGCGCACTGGACTGGAAAGTGGAGCGAGTGCTGACTGAGATGCGCAACCGCAGCCTGATGCCCGGGGCCTCGACGAGGACCTAGTGTTCTGAATCGGGACTCGCTCTCGATTTCTGCTGCAACTTTTGGCTCATTTACAAGAGATTCATGGCGCGATTATCTGTTCAATGCGTCCAATCAGGTAAAGTGTGCGCACGATGAGCAAATCCTCAGCCTCGATCCATATAGCTTCCATGAAGCAGAGTGCAGCAGACTGGCTGCGCCAGGGGACCTCGCCACGCAGGCTGGCGCTGACACTTGCGCTCGGATTCGCCATCGGCTGCTTTCCGGTGGTGGGCATTCCCACCGCGCTGTGTGCGCTGCTGGCGCTGGCGCTCAGGCTCAATCTGCCGGCCATCCAGGCGGCCAACTATCTTGTAATGCCGTTGCAGCTTGTGCTGATTGTGCCTTTCGTGCGCCTGGGCGGTTGGTTGCTTGCCTCGGGACCAAAGCAGGCCACAAGCGCAGGCGGCCTGCTCCACGCATCCCCAATCAGTGTGCTTCTTGGGTTGGGAGGTCTGGCCGGTCACGCCATGCTCGCCTGGCTGGTGCTGGCTGTGCCCGCAGTGGCCCTGATGACCCTCACGCTGACCTTGTTACTGCGGCGCGTTCCCGCTCTGGCCACCGCCGACAGCGGCGACTAGCACTGCCAATTCTCATCCAACCTACTTGCCGGCATAGGGATCTGGCACCGGTTTCGCGCTTTCCAGCCAAGCCGTGTAGATCATGTCCCGCAGCATGGATGCACCCGCCGCCAGCCGTTCCGCGGTAAACTCCCGCGACTCGGGGCTTCCGGCTCCTGTGAAGCCTCCGGCCTTATCCAATTGGTAAACCCTCTCGACATAGCTGTTCGTATGGCGGAGGTAGGCCACGTATCTGTCGAAGATGTCTCCTTCGATAGCCTTGGCATCCGTCATCTTGGCGCGCACCTCGGGCTCATGCTCGTTGGCAGCCACAAACGGCCCCTCGAATTGCCAATGAATTTGATGTTCAATTGTGTAGCCGCTGGGATTAGGACCCACCCAGCCGTTGTATTGAATGGTTGTATGCAGCGGCTGCGAGCCGTCGCCCACATAGTGGCCCAGCCATCCGGCGTAGAAGATCACCACCTGTTCGACTGGGTGTGTGTCCTGCCCGGCGGCAGAAAGCGCTCTGTACTCGCGCAACGCGGCTTTCAACCGCTCCCAGACTTCGGTGGTCTCCCATGGCTGCAGGCCGATCTTCTCCGGCCGCTGGCCCGCCGCGAAAACCTTAGCCTCGAAATCCAGCCGATTACGCGGCAGGGGACCCAGAGCATCGGCAGGTTCCAGGTCGATAAAGTGTTCGGGGGCCTGCGCCGCGCTCAACTCCGGCTCGGCGCGCGACCGCCAGCGATCCGGTTCTGGACCCAGGTACTCGATCTCCTTGACCGCCGCATCTAAACGCAGGAACGCAGGCACACTGGCGGGCAGTGTCTCGGCAGCCAGGCGGTTGACCAGGCGATGGCCTTCATTGCCCCAGGCATGAGCGGCCTGCGGCAGCGCGGCAAAGGAACAAAGCCCTGCGATCGCAAGGGCTGCTTGTAGAAGGCGAGACGAAAACGATCGACGCAACATGAGGCAAGTATACGATTGGCAGCGAAGAGCGCGCTGTGACGGCCCATCCAAGCTGGCATTCTGCGCTAGTGTGGTGAGTCAGAAGTTCGTTACAGAAGTACGCGATGGAAATGCAGGTCCTTCGACTCCGCTGTAGAACGCTTCGCACAGGATGACCGCCTTTCTTGGGGTTTCGTGTATGCGGCATTTATTGAACGAACTTCAGACTCAGTACACTAGCAGAAGATTCATGAAAATGGGGCCATCCAAGCGCCCCGCTGGGTGGGTGGCAGAGTCGCTTATCGCCCGCGCCGGGGGCTACTGAACAGCCAATGCCGTTCCGGCGCGCATGGCCTCGATTTCGACGAAGGTCTCGTCGGCTGCGACGCGGCGGCTGGTATAGATGCGCGGCTCGCCAAAGGTGAGTTCGCAGGAGAAGTTGGGAGCGCCGAGAGTCTTCCAAACGTGGGGAAGAAACGCCGCTTTGCCGTACCAGCACAGCTCACTCTCCGGGGAGTCGTCCCCCGGCACGTAGCGAATGGCCGCGCTGGTTACGGGAAGGGCCGCATCCACCGCGGGAGTGTAGAAGCGGGAGTGAAAGCGTAGCAACTGAACGCCGTCGGTACTGGTGCCCTCGGGGAAAAAGAGGACGGGAACCGGGCCGTTGAGGCGTTCGGCGATCTGATCTTGCACTTGCTCGGCGCTGGCCCGGCTCGACCGATCGACAAAGAGCGTTCCGCCGGCGCGCGCCAGAATGCCGAAGAATGGCCAACGGCTGATTTCGGCCTTGGAAACGAGGTAGCACGGCAGCGCTGTCCCGAAGACCAGGACATCGAGATAACTGAGATGATTGGCGACGAGCAATCCATGCTTGGGTGGGGCGCCATTTATCTTTAAGCCGATGCCCATAAAGCGCATGACAAAGACGCCGGATTCATGGAGCCATAGGGCACGGCGCTCCAATGTGTCGGGGCCCGAAAGGCGCCAGAATATCGATCGAAGCAGGCAGAAAAACAAGGCCAATCCCAGCGCCACAGCGCGCCGGAAAGCGCGAAAACTCATTGCGTAAGCGGAGCCAGAAAGCGATTGCGCGCCGAGGCCGAGAGCAATTTCAAGTCGAGGAACGTAAAGAAATCTATCGTGCCGAACTCCCGGTCCCATGCCGGCGGTCCGCCGATGCGCGCGCCGATGGCCAGGTAGGTCTTCAGCAGCTTGGGGACCTTGGCGGGCGCCGGAGGAGCAGATTGATCCGGGTGAGTGGCAGGCTGGCAGGGCGACGGCTGTGCGTGTGCGCCCTCCTGAGCATTATCCGACTTGCTCCAGGCAATATCCGACTTGCTCCAAGCGATGGGACAGGCGTACCTGGCGGTGGGCATGGTTTCAAACTCCGGCGAGACCCGGTAGTGCTCTAGCTGACGATAAACCTGCCAGCCCTCGGCCGGGTCTTTGGAGTTGATGGATGAGCATCCAAGAAGATAGCGCAGTCCCATGTCATTAGCATAC
Organism: uncultured Acidobacteriaceae bacterium; assembly: GCA_963757965.1. GTDB lineage: Bacteria > Acidobacteriota > Terriglobia > Terriglobales > Acidobacteriaceae > Telmatobacter. The sequence goes on along the minus strand of CAVWTV010000020.1, from coordinate 2,999 downwards.
TGCGCTATGCCCCTCCATAACAGTGTCAAAACTTCAGGAGTGCGATGTTCGCGGTCGATTGCGGCGCGGCCCAACTCCAGAATCCCAGGCCGGAGCGGCTCATAGGGGGCAAAACTGAACTCCTGCTCCGAGTAATATCCCAGATTCCGTTCGGCGGTTGTTCCCGACTGCATCCTGTACGTGCCCACGATGCACCGGTCTGGATTGTTCTCGAGCTTGTCCTCGACGAGGAGGTGCTCGCAGATCAGGTCGAACTGGTCGGTGTCGAGGCCGGTGCGATAGGAAGTCTCCAACCCTTCGCCGAGCTCGATGTTGAAGACTTTGAAGCGCAGGCGGCAGGCGGCGACGCGATCTTCCGCAGTTTCAGCAAGCCGCACGCGGTAGCGGCCGACTTCTGCCCCCCCCCGAGACGAAGACCTGCGGGGTACCCACTCTGTGGGTCGCGGGACCCCGGGAGCCTGAATTCGCGACCCGACCGGAGGCATGGGCAGGGACGGAGCATGAGTTGGAAGGGGGAGTTCCACCAGAGGGGTGAAACCAAACGTGTGCTTCAACGGAGCCTGCTGCCCAGCGTGCGCAATCACAGGAGTAGTATCCGCCGGGAATTGTAAAAGGAAAGTCAAACTGATGCAAATAGGGTGCGAATATCTTAATCGGCCTGTAATTAGACCCTGGGTGCTGCGCGTAATCGATAGCCGCGCCGGGTGCGATGGACTTCGCAGGACTGATCTGGACAACCTGCGTAGCGACTAAGTATTCTATTGCCCTGCCATCCTGGAGAATGTCATGAAGGTTGTTCCTGTGATCAAGTCCGGTGATCTAGAAAGATCCGCACAGTTTTACACGAGAATTCTCGACTTCGAGCGCAAGTGGCCCGGATATGAAGATCGCGAGATGGCCAGCGGGGTCATTGACCTAATTCGAGATGGAGCCGAGCTTCAACTCTCGCGTCATGCGGGAGACGGCGTCTTCGGTTCAGTCAACCGGGTGTTTGTGGACGACGTTGATGAGCGTTATGTGACCTTTCGCACGCGGGGGCTAGACACGACATTGCGTCCAGAGTCTCCAATTCATACTGCGCCGGTTGATCAGACTTGGGGAATGCGTGAATTTGCCGTGACTGATCCAGACGGTAACGGTTTGTGCTTTTGCATGCCAATTAAATAGGCGTGGCGATATGGCCAACTCGCTCAGAGACCGTTGTTGAGCCTCGCTCAGAGCGATCGATAACGATAAGCGCCACGGGGTGCGGAAGTCTTTCTCCGTCAGGTGGTCAGCGAGGCCGAATGGTGCGGGCCTAACCGCCATTTCTCACATGGATCGATTTGAAGGTGGTCAGCGGTGCGAAGCATGCGGGAAGGGCCATCAACCGGCTTGAAATCGGCTTGGCGATGGGTTCGGCAAGTGCGCGGAGGGGCTCATCGCAGGTCGAGGTTGGATTTGAGGCATAGCTCCGCCAGGCCGATTCTTGTGTTGGTGTGGAAAAGTTGTTTGGTCGCGGTGGAGACGCTCAGCATCGCAGCGCGTCGAAGGCCCGAGCGTAAATCTGCTTCCACGGATAGGTGGAACTGAGTTCCAGCCACACGCGCCGGGCGCTGATGTGTACCAGGGCGCCGATTTTGAACAGTTTGAGGCGGATCGTATCCACCTGCGCTTCGGCCCACTCGGTGCCTTTCAGCGCCAGCCGCCGCAGAGCTTCAACCAGCGTATAAGCCAGCGCCGACAGGTACAGCCGCAGCTGATTGCCCTTCATTTCTTCCGTCGAGAGGCGATAGGCGAACAGGCACATCTGCTCCTTGATGCGGTTCTCCATCTCGCCGCGCTGGCAGTAGAACTTCTCGTACAGCTCGCGCGCCGCCCACTCATCGGTGCTGAGTGAGGTAACGACGAAGCGCGGGTTTTCGCCCTTGTCCAGATACTCAGCCTTTGCAACTACTCGCCTGGCCCGCGCCCAGCTCTTGTGCGTTTGATAGTCGAACTCGGTAAAGACACGCGCTGCCTTGCCGGTCTCGGCGTGCAGCAGCGTGGCCTCGTGCATCTGCTTGCCGATGATCTTCTGAAGCCGGCTGTTGCGCGCCAGACCGAACAGGAAGTCCACTTGGTTCTCCGCGGCCTCGCACCAAGCCATCAGTTCCTCGCGACAGAAGCCCGAGTCGCCGCGCAGCACGATGCGCACCTTGGGCCACCTGGAGCGCAACTGGGCCACGATGCGCTTGACCTCATCGAGCGCACCGGCCGCGCCATCCACATTGCTGGCGCGAAGCCGAGCACACAACAGTTGATCGCCGGCGAAGATATAGAGCGGCAAGTAGCAGTAGCTGTCGTAGTAACCATGAAAAAATCGCTCCGGCTGATGGCCGTGGAGCGGGATGTCGGTTGCATCCAGGTCGAGCACGATCTGGTCGGGCGCTTCGCCGTGCGACTCGATGAACAGATCGCAAAGCAGCGCGTCGATCTTCTCTGGCGCGTAATCGATCTTGTGATAGCGCTTGCTGCCGCCGGGAAGTTCCAGCCGGTTCAGCGTGCTCTTGCCGGCCAGGGGATCTTCCAGCTTGCGCCGGCCCGACAGCACGGCCATCAGCGGATCGTGGCGCAACTGCTCATGATCGTTCAGGTCCTCGTAGCCCAGCGCCAGCCCGTAGATGCGCTGCGAGAGCATCTCACCAAGCTGGTGCTCGACCAGCAGCGGCGAACGCCGGTCGGTAAAACAAGACGCCACCCGCTTCAGCAAACCGATCTTGCGATCGGCCTGACGCAACAACAGCGCTCCGCCATCGGTCGATACCTGACCCGCGGTGAAACTGGCCTCTACGCGGCGCGAAAAATGAGATGCAAACGAGAAGACTTCTTGATTACACTCTGTCATGTGAAAGGCCGCCCTTTCCTCGGCCATAACCCGTCTCGATAACGTAGTTATGACACAGAAAAGACGGCCTTTCCAGCTATTTTCTTCTTCCCGACTCACCCAAATCGACAATCCGCCTGTGAGATATGCGGGC
>CAVWTV010000019.1:0-23638 GCA_963757965.1 uncultured Acidobacteriaceae bacterium | reverse complement strand
AAGTGGCTGGTCATTGCGGCAACAGTTCTGCTGACCGCAACACCCAGCTTCGCGCTCTTTGGGATTGGCGATGTCGTATTTGATCCCACTAGCTATGCCAGCCTGATCCAACAACTGACCACGCTCCAGATGCAGTACAACATGGTCAAAAACAACATCACACATTTCTCTCTCAAGCAGCAGTGGCAAACGACGCTGCACAAGCTCGAAAACGCAAACGTCGCCAACATGTTTGGCGAGACGGCAGGCATCAAGATTGCGCTCAACTCGAACGCCCCTTCCACTTCGGCCACGGCGTGGAAGACTGCCACGGTCTCGATGAATAGCGGCACGAACAGCTACCTCGCGGGGCAGTCACTTGGCAGCGCGCGCATCTCGCAACTTGCCATGGTCGAAACGTCTGATTCCATCTCGCCCGACTGCCTTACCGCAGTGGGCCAGTACCGGACCAACAGGACCGAAAACTCAACGGCCAATTCCTCGCTTCTTTCGAGTCAATTCGACATTTCGAGCGGCACGAACAGCGAGGTCCAACAACTCAATCTTTTGAATGCGGCTGAGGCGCAAAAGCTCAGCGAGATGCAATCGCAAGGAACGCTCCAATCCTGCCTTGCCGGGCAGATGACCGTCGCCAACATGGAACGGCGCAATGCCGCCGTAGAAGACATCAATACGGCGGCCTTTGTGCAGCAGCAACGCTCAACAAACAATGTCACTGCTGCCAGCGAAAGCAATACCTGGAAGACCTACCTTCCATGAGTTGAATTCATGCGGCGCTGACCGTTTCGGCCAGCGCCGCCCTTCCCACTATGAGGTGACGACTATGATTTCACCGACGCTGCTGGCCCAGGCATTACCGGGCACGAGTTCCGGCGTGGACTGGCTCTACCAGTTCACCAACAATCTGACGAATCTCACCACGCAAAACGGCGGCGTATTGACGCAGCTTGGATTGACCGAGTTGAGTTGCATCGCCCTTTTCTCGCTCATCAACATGGTCATCAATTGGAACACCTCCGGGATGACCGTATGGCGCTTTCATGCGCATCCGGTTCGCGCGGGCGATCTGACGCACTTTCTGATGCGGCTCATCATTTGCTGCCTGCTCATCAATTACTGGGTGAATCCGCTGCCCGGCGCGAGCTTCGGACTCAACCATTTCTTCAGCTATATCGCCCAGGCAATGGTTGCGGCATTCGACCAGAGTTCGCTCGACAATCTGCTTCAGCTTTTGAAGACCGCAGGCGACAACACAGCCATGCCATCGTTGACGGCTCCGGTCCAGATTCTCTGCTACTTCTACGTCCAGGCGCTCATGGGTTTGGCTTCGGCGATTCTCTTCCTCATCAACTGCTCTTCGTTCATCCTCTACGGAGTCACGGCGCTCTTCGGTCCGGTTTTCATTCCGCTGCTGATGACCAGAACATTTCGAGGGAAGTTCTTTCACTTCGTCGATGTACTGCTCAGCTTCGCCATGATCCGTGCTGTGGCCGCGGCCTTCATCTTCGTGTGGTCCGGTTTTCTGAATACCTTCATTCAGCAAACCTTCAACGGAACCTACTCGATGGAGATGTGGCTCGCCAATCTCATCCCCTGCACGATGGTCTTCATCGCTTTCATCATCAACATGCTCTTCATTCCGAGCATGACACAGGCGATCTTCGGCGGCACGGCAGGTTTGGCCGACAGCGTCTCGAAGGTTGGCGGCGCGGTAGCTTCCATCGCCATGATGGCCGGTTGAGGTGGACGCCATGTGGACCTATCTCTTCAGCTTCCTGCTCTTCCGCCGGCTCAGGCTTTCAAAGCCGTTCCGATACGTGCTCGCTGTGCTCTTGATCGGCCTCTTCATCGTGGTCCTGATCTACACCGTGGGCTTGTTTCTCACGCTTGAAGAAAGGATAAGTGCCTCCCATGCCGCAACGCTTGACTACTTCTGAAGCACGTCTCACGCCCGCTGAATCGCTGCTCGTTGACCACATCGGCAACGAGGTCTATGCATCGCACTACTCCGAGCGGAAAGCTTACCGGTTCATTCTCGCCTGTGGGACGGTCATGCTGCTCGCTTCGCTCAGCATGAACCTGATGCTGGCGCGCCGCCCGATGGCGAATCGTTACATCCGCATCGATGAGATGGGCCGCGCCCAGGCGATCCAGTATTCGGACTTAAACTACAGTCCTCGCGAGGGCGAAGTCCGCACCTATCTGACCGATTGGGCGAACTACCGCTATACGGTCAACCGGGACGTAATCGCGAAGAAATACCCGCTCAACTACTACTTTCTTTCGCAGGCATTGGCGTCGCGCCTGATGGGTGAAGACAACGCCAATCACCTCGTCTCTCAGGTCACGGCAGGGCAAATCGAAGCGAGCGACGTGCAGGTCCAGAACGTGACCATTACAACGATGTCGGAAGAAATGCTCCAGGGCGCACGCATCGCCCGTGGAACAGCCCTGATGGCGGTGGATCGCTTCTACTCGGCAGAGAATTCGCACGAGCCGCGCACGGAGCATTGGCTGCTCAGCATCACCTACTACCTGAACCCGAAACAGGTCAGCGATCAGGCCCGTGTTTATCCGCAGTACGAGTTCATCAATCCGCTGGGATTGACCATCACCGAGTTCCACGAAAACCGCGTCTCTGTCGATGCGCACAATCCAGACGCAGTTGCAGGAGCCACACGATGAGTTTCGAACTGATCCTGCCGTTCTTTCCCGAGGAGTTGCGCGAGCTTCTGCTCGACCCGTCGATCTCCGATCTGATGATCAATGGGACGAGCGGCGTTTTTGCAGATCGCAACGGCGTCGTGGAGCAGATCGAACTCACACAGCCGTTCACGAACGAACGCTTGCAAGCCGCAATTGAGCGCGTCGCGCGCATCCTCGGACAGGACCTGACGACGCAGAATCCGATTCTCAATACGCGCTTGCCGGATGGCTCGCGCGTGGCCGTTGTCGGCTCGCCTTCTTCGATCAACGGTCCGACCTTTACCGTGCGCAAATTCAACCGCTGGTTTACCTCGGATGAACTGGTTACGGCGGGCAGCTTGCCCGACCATGTTCGGGATGCAGTTGTGCAGCTGATTGAGGAGCGGAAGAACGGCATCATTGCCGGTGGAACCGGCTCGGGAAAGACCACGCTGATGAAGGCGCTGCTCGATCATGTTCCGCTCCGTGAGCGGCTGATCGTGATCGAGCAACCAGCCGAGTTGAAGGTCGCCCATCCCAATGCCGTTCGCTGGGAGGCAGTCGCAGAGATTCCCGGCCAGGTTGCCGTCACTCCGAGCCAGCTTGTAGCCGCTGCTCTGCGGCATCGTCCCGACCGCATCATCATGGGCGAAATCCGCGACGAATGCGGCTATGACCTGCTTGCAGGCCATGAACACCGGCCACGGCGGAACGCTCTCGACATTGCACGCGGATTCCGCCCTCGATGCGCTCGACAGGCTGGCGGATATGGCGCTCAGCGCCAGGACGAATCTCAACCAGCAATTCATCCGGTCACAGACCGGAAAGGCAGTGGATTTTGTTCTCTACTGCGAACGCGATTCCACGGGCCGGCGCCGGGTGCGCGAGCTGATCACCGTGAAGTGGATACAGCCACGCGGACCAGTCCTTCGAGACAGAGGAAATCTACCGGGCTTCCTCCACGGCGGCGGCATGAATTCAGCGCGGATCGAGCGGATGGAAACGCGAATCGGAGGCACGGCTATGAAAAGCCTTCTTGGGCACGGTGAAGCAAACGGAATCTCGCCCTTGTTGTGCGCTCTTGAGCGTGGCCGCGCCGAACGGAAGACGCGCGATACCGGGTGCGAGATGCGGCTCTTTGTCCCGAGGTCAGGCGGCGAGAAGGTGGATCTGGTTTGCCGGTCGGAATGGCATCGCCAGGAAGCGGAGAGTTGCATTGTTCTGATGTGTGTCTCCCCAGTTCCATTCCTCACTAGCTCGGTCACTGCTTCGGGGCCTTTGCGACGCCCGGCGGCAAGCTCGCTCTTCTGCTTCGTCTTCGATCGCCCTACGGGTTACGGTTTCCATCTGCGATGGACCCTCCGTAAATGCAGAGCTTCGGCCTTGGGAGTCGCGCCCACTCGCATAGCTTCGCAAGGTGTGACCCGAGCAGATCGGGAATTCAAAAACGGAGACACGAAAATGTATCAGAACAATGCTATCCTCATTGGCTTCCTTGGCGGCGACGCCGAAGTTCGCACCGGCAAGAACAACCAGAAGTTCACCACCTTCTCACTCGCAACCAAGACCTCTTACAAGGACAAAGAGTCCGGCGAATACATCTCGCACACCGAATGGCATCGCTGCATCGTCTTCGGCAAGCTCGGCGAGTTCGCGGCCACGCTCAAGAAGGGCGCGCACATCCAGATCGAGGGCGAGATTCGCCACTCCGAGTACACGCCCAAGAAGGCGAAGAAGCCGGTGCGCACCGACTCGATTCGCGTCAACTCCATCCTCAAGCTCGACCGCGCGGAGAAGGCCGCCGCGGAAGAGCAGGAAGCCAACGAGGAGTTGCCCTTCGACGAAGCGGCCGAGTAGGCCGCTCCCCTCAGGTGAAAGCCCGGCATCGTCCGGGCTTTCCTACTGGAAACGTCCCGTGGAATCGCGTTCTTGAGAGGTCAGCTTATGAACCGAATTGCCGCCAACTTCCTCACCCGCTCCTTCGCATCGTGCGAAACGATTGCGCTCCTGCTGCGCCGGGAAGATGCGCCCCGGCCACAGCAGCGTGTGGTAACGGTTGAACAGGTTCTCGCGCCGCGCTATATGGCCTGGCTCAACTTCGAGAATGACAATGGCGCGAACATCTATGTCTCCGCCAATCCGCTCCACGCAGGCAGCCGAAAGCGCACCAAGGAGTGCATCGCATCCGTCCGCCACATCTATATAGATATTGATACGGACGGCGACGCCCAGCTCGCTGCGCTGCGGGCGTCGGATCGAGTGCCCACGCCGACAGCGATCATCTCGACTTCACCGGGCAAATACCAGGCGCTCTGGCGGGTTGCCGGCTTCGACTTCGAGCGTCAGGAACAGATGCTCAAGCTGATCGCCCAGGCCTTCGGCGGCGATCCCGCTTGCACCGACCGAAACCGTGTGTTGCGCGTTCCCGGTTTCCTCAACCGCAAGTATTCTCCCGCGCATCCTGTCGTGGTCGAATACCCAGCCGATGCGATCTACGGTCCAGCGGATTTTCGGCTTGAGAATATCCAGGTCTCTTCCGTGCTCCCGCTCTGCGGAAACACACGGAAAAAGCCCGTCCATTCAACTCCGTCGAAGCACTCCCATTCCGAAGACGATTGGGCCTGGGTTTGCGCGCGGCTTGCACACGATATGGACGCTACGAAGCTGACGCAGGAACTCGCTTCGCGTCGCTCCGATAAATCCGATCCGCTCTACTACGCCCAACGCACTGTCGATGTCGCCTCGGCCCGCCTTTGGTTGGGCCAAGGCATTCCCATCGACGACATCATCACCATGCTTGAAGTCCGCCGCCGCTTCGAGATTTCCGCTGCACTCTGCAAGGCTCGTGCACGGGAGATTGCGGCCACCGCACAACGCATGATTGCCCGTCGCAAGACGGCCTGATTCCACAGCCCGAAGGAGACCGATATGCCACTGCTTGAAGTTACGCAAACACGCCACATCAGCGCATCCATTCGATTGACTGATTCGACCGCATTGCAGGTCGATCAGTATGCCGCATTCATCCACGCTTCCGCCGACGATGTCGTTGAGCAGGCGCTGGCCTATGTCTTCTCCAAAGACCGCGACTTTCAGGAGTTCCTTCGCACTCCTGAAGCGCAGCGCATCACCCCGACTCTGCGTATCCGCCGCGCGCCTGCTTCCGAAGCCGCTGAAGTGCCTTCAAAGCCTGCATCGAAAGCGGCAGTTGCAGTGGGAGCGAAGGCATGATTTGCCGCCGCTTTCCTGCCCGGACCACTGCGGCGCTGCGCGCCGGAAGAATTTTCGATACTCCACCCCTCATAGGGAACTCAGGAGTTGCCCAAGAAACTCCTGAGTTACTGATTGATGGAGTTGAAGATATGCGAACCGCGGGAACTTATAAGTTTCCACGGTTCGCAACAGAAAGCAGGTCATCATGGCGATTCTTTCTTCAGAAATGCAACCCGGCGCGCGCCGGGTTCGAGGACGCGAAAAACGCAACATCACGCTCAACACAAAGCTCAATCGCAACGAGTATTCAGAGGTCGAGCGCCATTGCAATTCGCTTGGGCTTGACTACGGTGAATGGCTGCGCAGCCTAATCATGCGTGAAGTGCGCGACAACTCCAGGAATGCAACTGACCTTGCTTTGATGGGCGAAGTCACAAGCTTGCGCCTTTTGCTCATCAATGCGCTTGACCCGCTTTTGCGTGGAGAGCAAATGACCTCGGAACAGTTCAAGGAGATGCTTCGCTACGTCAAGGCAAACAAGCGCAAGGCGGCGGAAGACGCTCTCACCAGCTACTCGGAAAGGAGCACAGAACAACTATGAAGACAACGCATTGGGGACGCAAGGAAACAATCGTTACGCCGCCGCAGGCTCCCATCTATAGCTATACGGTCATCACGCTGGCGCTGATTCTGACCGCTGTCTTTCTGCGCATCTATATGGGTGTGTTCATGACGCCGCTTGAACGCTACGACCTTTGGCCGTACATTCAATCTGGCGTGCTCGCCGGGCTGAAACCGACAGGCCGGTACCAGCTTCTCGACGTTTCGGATGAGCACCTTCATCCGCATCCTGCGGCCTCTGTCGATGTAGAGCCGGGTGTAACAACGATGGATTTTGCACGAACGCTGCCACTTCAGTTGACCAGGAGCGCCCGTGCCGCCGGACTGGTTTACCTCTATCGCGGACCGAAGACCATCTACCGGAATGGGCCGCTTCATGCCTATCTTCAGCAGTTCGTCTATGGTGGGCACAGCGTCGCCGGAGTCTTCCGCTGGCCGCTGCTCGCCGGGCTTGTTGTGCTCTTGAGCGTACTCCCATTTGCCGCGCGCAAAGATGTGGAGCGGTTCCGGGAAATGAAGTACGGACGCCTGCTCAAAGGGCCGGTTCGCGTGACACCAACTGGATTCAATCGCGCTGTCAAGGGCGATGGAGTCGGCTTCAGAACCATCGAATCAAAGAAGCTCATGCGCATTCCCAGGCTTGCTGAAGGGCAGCACATCGAGCTGATGGGCGACACTGGCGCGGGCAAGACCCGGCTCATTATGCAGATACTCATGCAGATCAAAGAGCGTGGTCATTCAGCCATCGTTTATGACCCGGCTTGCGAGTTCGTGCAGCGGTTCTACGACAGTAAGAACGGCGACATCATTCTGAATCCTCTCGATGCCCGTTGCCCGTACTGGGGGCCATCCGAGGAGCTGCGCCGCCGCGCCGAAGCGAAGGCGATTGCGGCATCGTTGTACCAGCCGACCACCGAAAAAAGGGCGAGTTCTTTACCGAGACGCCACAGAAGATCTTCGCGCATCTGCTGACCTTCGGCCCCTCGCCCGAGGAACTTGTCGAGTGGATGGCGAACCCCGATGAGATCGACCGCCGCGTTCAGAATACCGAGATGGCGACGATGATTGCCAAGGGCGCACAGCAGCAGCGCAACGGCGTCTTGGCATCGCTCGGACTGATCGCGGACAGTCTGCGAATGCTGCCGCGCAAAGACAAAAACAGGAATCATTGGAGCGCAACCGAGTGGTCCGAGAATCGGAGAGGCTGGATATTCTTGACCTCGAAGCCCAGCGAGCGCGAGGCTCTGCGCCCGCTGCACAGTTTGTGGATTGACCTGCTCGTTTTGCGGCTCTTGAATGAGCCGAAAGAGGGCCAGCACCCGGTCTGGTTCGTGCTGGACGAGTTGGCCAGTCTGCAACGTCTGCCGCAGCTCCACACCGCCATCACCGAGAACCGTAAATCGAAAAATCCGATTGTGCTGGGTTTCCAAGGGAAGGCGCAGCTTGAGTACATCTACGGCCACATGGCCGAGGTCATGCTCTCGCAGCCGGCCACGAAAATCTTCCTCAAGACCACCGAACCAAAGGCCGCCGAGTGGGTATCGAGCGCCATCGGCAAAGTGGAGATTGAACGATTGCGGCAGACGCATTTCGATGGTAGCCGTACAGGGAAAAACTTCACGCTGGAGCGCCAGGTCGAGCCGCTGGTAATGGACTCGGAAATCTCCGGCCTGCCCGACCGGCACGCATACCTCAAGCTCGGCAACTACGTCGCCTGCTTCTCATTTGCCTACCGCGATATCCCAGCAACCCAACCGGCCTTCGTGCCGCGCCCACTCGACGACGATGAACTTGGCTTCGACCCAAAAACGCTGGCGAAGAAATCGGCAGAGGACGAGGTCATCGAAGAAAGCGCCGAGTCCATCCAAAGCGGATTCTCATTGGGAGACTGACCATGCTCAAAATCTCAAAAGCTCTCTCGGCTGGCAAACTGGAAAACTACCATCGCCAGGAATTCACTTCGCCGGACCAAAGCTATTGGAGCCAGGGGCAGACCGTGCAGGGCGAATGGCAGGGCCAGCTCGCCGAGAAATACGGCCTCGCTGGAGCCGTTAGCGCCGACGAGTTCCACCGGCTTTCGGATGGCCAGCACCCGCAGACCGGCGAACAACTTGTTCAGCATCGGCAGTCCTTCGAGTATCTGGATGCCAATGGCAAGACAATAAAATCCGTCGAGCATCGTGCCGGTTGGGATGCGACCTTCAGTGCGCCGAAGTCGGTTTCGCTGACCGCGCTTGTTGGCGGCGACAGCCGGGTCCGCGAGGCTCACAGCATGGCGGTCACGACCGCTCTCGGCGAGTTGGAACGCTACACACAGGCGCGGCTCGGCGGGAACAGGCCCGCCGAGTCCACGGGGCAATTCATCGTCGCAAAATTCGAGCACGACACATCGCGGCCCGTCGATGGCTACGCCGCGCCGCAGCTTCACACTCATGCCGTTATCTTCAATGTCACCGAGCGCGCGAATGGCGTCGAGAACGGAAAGCAGGCGCGGGCGCTCCAGCCGCAGAGCCTCTTCGAGTCGCAGCAGTTCGCCACTGCCGTCTATCAGTCGGAGTTGACCTTTCGGTTGAGCGAACTTGGCTACGAGATCACGCCGGGCAGAAGCGGCGCGCCGGAGATCAAGGGATATTCGCAGGAGTATCTTGACGCTTCGAGTCAGCGCCAGAATCAGATCCTCGCACACATGCAGCAGAATGGCCTCTCCGGCTACGAGGCTGCGGAGATCGCCGCCCATGCAACACGGGACAAAAAGCAGATTCAGTCGCCCGCTGAGGTGCTCGCGGCGCACCGCAAGCTGGCCGCCGAGTTCGGCAATCAGCCGAATCAGGTTGTGGCCGCGGCGCGCGAGCGTAGCCGAAAAGAAATCGGCCGAGCGCGCTCCAGAGAAAACGCAGAAGGCTGCCCAGGAAGCAGTGACCTTTGCCCGCGAACGCAGCTTCGAGCGCGAGGCTGTCACCGATGAGCGCGCCCTCTTCCGCGATGCTTTGCGGCGCGGCATGGGTGAAACCACCTACGCCCAGGTTCGCGCCAGCGTCGAACAGCGTCTGGCCTCCGGCGAGTTCCAACTCGTCTCCGGGACGAAGCACCGTACCGCGCGGCAGTTCACCACGGCGGAAACCATCCATGCTGAGAAGGAAATCTTGCGGCAGATGCGCCAGGGACAAGGCCGGGCCGACCAGATCATGCCTGTTCAGCAGGCCGTGGCGCATACCGCCCAATATCCGATTCTCAATTCTTCGCAACGCTCGGCGGCGGAAGAAATTCTGACTTCGCGCGACAGAATCCAGGGCTTGCAGGGCAGCGCCGGCGTGGGAAAGACCACGGCGCTTAAAACTGTGCGCGAGGCCGCAGAGCAGCGCGGAATGATTGTCGAGGGTTTCGCCCCAACCTCCCGCGCCGCGCATCAACTCCGCGATGCCGGCATCAATGCCGACACGCTGCAAGGTTTCCTTGCCCGGCATAAGCAGCCGACCCCGGAACGCCACCTATATATGGTGGATGAATCGAGCCTCGCCAGCACCAAACAGGTGCGCGATTTTCTCGCCAAGCTCGACCCCGGCGACCGGGTTCTCTTCATTGGCGACACGCGCCAGCATCAGGGCGTTGAAGCCGGGAAACCCTTCGAGCAGTTGGTCGATGCCGGAATGAAGACGGCGCGACTTGATCAGATTGTCCGCCAGAAAGACCCGGAGTTGCTGCGCGCCGTCGAGCATCTATCGCGCGGCGAAGTTGCCGAAGGCGTCGCGCTTCTCGAACAGCAGGGCCGCGTCACGGAGATTGCCGACCCTGAAAAGCGCATCGCTTCGATTGCCCGCAACTATGCCGACAATCCGGCCAATACCATCATCGTTTCACCCGACAATGCTTCGCGCCGCGCGATCAATCAGGCGGTCCGCTCGGAGTTGCAGGAACGCGGCATCGTCGAATCCGAAAACCACGCCATGCGCGTGCTTGCGCCGCGTTCCGATATGACCGGCGCTGACCGCGCCTGGGCCGCGCGCTATGAGGTTGGCGACGTGCTCCACTACCAGCGTGGCAGCAAGACCCTCGGCATCGAGCAGCGCAGCTACGCGCGAGTGGTCTCGACCGATCCAAAATCGAATCTGCTGACCGTCGAGAAGCCGGATGGCCAGCAAGTCACCTACGATCCTGCCCGGCTGCACGGCATCTCCGCTTACCGCGAGATCGAGCGCGAATTTGCCGTGGGCGACCGCCTGCAATTCACCGCGCCGAATCGTGAACTAGGAGTCGCCAACCGCGACCTTGGAACCGTGCAGAAGATCGACGAGCACGGCGCAATGACCGTCCGCATGGACGGCGGCAAAGACAGGGCGGTCACCTTTGATCCGGCAGAGATGCGGCACTTCGATCACGGCTACGCCGTCACCTCGCACAGTTCGCAGGGACTCACCTCGGAGCGTGTTCTGGTCAACATGGACACCAATGTTCATCCCGGAACTCATCAACACCCGCTTTGCCTACGTCTCGGTCTCCCGCGCTTCGCAGGACGCGCAAATCTTCACCAACAATGCCGCCACGCTCATCGAAAGTCTCAGCCGCGATGTGACCAAAGCATCAGCGATCAACATCGGAAAGGCGTTTACTGCTGCTCAGAGCGTTGAGGTCGGAATATGACAACCCTGCCAATAACCCATCGCCTCCGTGGCCTTTCCTGCAAGTTGTTTAATAAAGACACTACACCTAACATATCGATATTCTTGGATGTCAATATAGTTCCACTATGGAATGATATTGACATTTCGGTATGGTGCTTCCATACTCGAATCATGCCGCGTACACGAATGGACGAACTGATTGGGATTGCCGAGGAAAACGACGGACTGCTGACCTCGAAGCAGGCTCGTAATGCTGGCATCCTCGATTCTGTGCTTGTAAGGCTGGCACAGCGCGGCAGGCTGGAAAGAACCGCTCGCGGAGTCTATCGAATCGCCCATTTCCCGCAGTCCAAGTTCTCCCAATACCGGGAAGCCCTTCTCTGGGCTGAGGCTAATCACGGACCAGAAGAGCCGCACGTTGCGCTCTCCCACGAGACTGCGTTTGCTCTCTATGGAATCTCCGATGCCAACCCCCAGCTTGTCCACATCACGGTTCCAAAAGCCGCCCGGCTTCGTCGGGAGCGTCCCAAGTGGATTGCCGTGCATCACGGCGACCTTCATCCATTCGATGTGACCCTGCATGAAGGTTTGGCTGTTACAACGGTGGCAAGAACCATTCGGGATGTGCTGGATACGACAGGACGCATCGATCTGGCCCGGAAGGCCGTTGCCGACGCGAAGCGGACAGGATTCATTCGCGATGCCGAGGCGGCTAGTTTGAAGCGCGAGATCGATCAATTTGCACACCGATTAAACGCGGTTTCCATAAAACATAAAGGAGGCCAAGCATGAGTCCAATTCCCAGAGAACGGCTTGAAAAAATACTGGCGCGCGTTGCGCGGGAGCAGGGACTCGATCAGGAGCGCCTGCGCCGCTGGGTTTCGTTTCTGGCGATGTGCGGCGTACTGGAACGCGCCATCCAGAGCGGTATCCTGGGCCGCTATTTTCTCAAAGGCGGCGTAGCGATGGAGCTGCGTTTTGCCAACGCAGCCCGTGCCACCAAGGATCTCGACCTGGGGCTTGACGGTGACCGGGCCTACCGCTTGTCGAGCTTTGCCGATGCTCTTCAACTCGGGTTCGATGAATTCTCCTTCCGTTTGCGTCCCAGTCCTTTGCATATGGAACTAGCGGATACCGTTCGCGTTGAAGTGGCAATTCAGTACAAAACGAGAAGCTGGCAAACCGTCGATGTCGATCTCGGCCCACCAGGGCTTGAGGAGGCCGACCTTGTAACCCCAATCATCACCGGTCTGAGGGAGATGGGACTTCCTGTGACCTCTCCTGTCCGTTGCCTCAATCTGAACGAACAGGTTGCTCAGAAACTCCATGCCTGCACCGGACCTGCGTCCGAGGGGCGCGCACGTGACATTCTCGACATTCTTCTCATTGATGCTCTTGGCCAACTCGATTACAAACAAACACGAGCCGCTGTCGAACGTGTCTTCGCGGAGCGGGCAACACATTCTTTGCCACGTACCTTCACATTGCCTCCGGCATGGCGGCTCGAATTGGAATCTCTCGCATCCGCGCTTGATTCCCCTGTAAAAGGCGCTGATCCTATTGCTGAAAAATTCCAGTTCATCCTGTATCAGCTTCATCCTGAACCGTCACGATAATGCTTCTGTGAAAGAAGGACTATCGATTTTTGTGTACTTCTTTCAGAAATAAAGATCCTCTCTTGTCTTCTGAATAAAATGCTTGTTTCTCCGGCGGGAAGGCGGCTCTGCCCCTTCCCCCGCTGCGACCGCCGATGAAACTGGCGTTCTTCGCTTCCCATCCATACGGGGCCGTTCCCGCCCCGTAACGCCCCACCCTGAAAAGCAATGCGGTGCAGCCTTCGGCTGGACCACCGGTTCGACATTCATTTCCCGGCGAACTCTAGGCTCCGTTCGGCTCCTTCTGTCAACTCCGCTTGTGCAGCTCCGCGCGGCATAAAAACCGCCGTGCTCGCTTCCGCGCCCCTTGCGGGCTTCGGGAGTTGACAGCGCCTCTCTGCGCCCAATTCGCCAGTCATGAAATGAATGTCTTTTTTTAGCCCTCCCAGGGCTTAAAAACGGCAAATCCCACTCCGAAGGAGCCGAACATCATGACTTACGCGCTACCAGCACCAACAGCAACACCACCACCGCGCCGCACAGCAAAAATGCGGCGCTCCGCAGCGAATCCCCTTACCAGCAGCGCACCACGCAGCGCGACAACCCCACGCAGCAACTCATCAAGCAGGCCGTGGATTACCTGCTTGAGCAGCTTGAAGCAGGCAAGAGCGAAACATTGACCGCGTATCTCGCGGCAATGGCCCGTTTCCATGCGTATTCTTTCGGGAACATTTTGAGCATTGCGAGACAAAGCCCAACGGCGACCAGAGTCGCCGGGTTCCACACGTGGAAGGAGTTGGGCCGGTTTGTGAAGCGCGGCGAAAAGGGTATCCAGATTCTCGCCCCGATGGTTGGACACCGCCGCAAGAAAGACGACGCCGACCGCAACCGCACACAGGACGACAGCGGCAAGCCCGCGCCCGTGCTGATTGGCTTCCGCGCCGTCTACGTCTTCGATGTGGCGCAGACCGAAGGCGCGGACCTGCCCGAGTTCGAGCACAACATCACCGGCGAAGTGGGCGAACACCGCGACCGGCTGATTGCTTTTCTCGATTCGCAGAATATCGCCCTCGAATACAACGAGAACATCGCGCCCGCTCTTGGCGTCAGCTACGGCGGAAAGATTGCCATTCTTCCCGGCCAGTCGCCCGCCGAGGAAGTCGTGACTTTGGTCCATGAGTTAGCGCACGAATTTCTGCACAAAACAGACCGGCGCACCATGACCACCGCCACCGTGCGCGAGACGGAAGCCGAGGCCGTGGCTTTCATCGTGGGCCAAGCCATCGGCCTTGAGATGGGCCGAGCCTCTTCGGACTACATCCAGATGTACGCAGGAAACGCGGCGCTTCTGGCCGAAAGCCTTGAAGTCATCCAGCGCACCTCTGCGGTCATTCTCGACGCCATCACCGGAGAGCCGAGCGGCAGACTGTCCGCCGCTTCTGTCACGACGCCAGAGACGCAGGACGAAATGGCGGAGGTGGCGTAATGAAAACCATCCTTCGCATTCTGGAGCGGGCCGGAGGCTACCGGCCCACGCTCTACCTCAAGATCGAGAATCCGCCTTACATGGCGCTTGTCATCGAAGCCACGCCGGAGCCGGGGCCGACCGGACTGCCCGCAATCTCCATCGCGCACTACGGCGAACAGAACGGCGACCTGATGCGCGACCCGGAGATGTGTTTCGAGTTGTCGAAGCCGCCGCTCTGCGGTTTGTCATTATCGAGTTTCTATTTTCGGAATGACTATCTCGGAGTGGAGCAGTATTCGCGCTACCGGGACGGCGAGAACTATGTTTTCGTGCCCGACCTCCACCGGCAGCATGAAACCTTTGCGCGGCAGTGGGACCGCAATCTTCGCGCTCAGGGTTTTCTCGAAGCCTTTACGGACAAGTCGATTCGCGGCTAGTCCGCTCCCTGCGGAGCGGACCCACGCCCGACGTGTCCCCGCTCCGCGCGCCTTCACCCTTCAACCGCTCGAAAGGAGCAATGAATCATGGAAACGACCGTTATCAATGCCACCGAATACCGCGAGCTTCCGCTCGCTCTGCTCAACGAATCGAAGACCAATCCCCGCCGCGTCTTTGACGATGTTAGTCTTCGAGAACTTGCCGCCAGCATTCGCAGCCAGGGCGTGCTTTCGCCCTTGCTTGTCCGGCCACTCACCGAAAACGGCTTCGAGATCGTGGCCGGTGCGCGGCGTTATCGCGCCGCGCAGATGGCCGAAGCCGTCACCGTGCCGGTGCGCATCAAGCAGATGAGCGACGCCGAAGTATTGGAGGCGCAGCTTGTCGAGAACCTGATTCGCGCCGAGATTCACCCGATGGAAGAGGCCGAAGGCTTCGCGCGGCTTTTGGCGCTGGAGGAGCCGAAGTACAGCATCGAGCAGATCGGCGCACGTGTTGGCAAATCACCCGTCGTTCGTCGCTTCAAGGTTGAAATTGGTTGACCTTGTGCCCGCTGCGGTCGATGCTTTCTACGCCAACGAAATCGGCGTGGGCCATGCGCTGCTACTGGCGAAGCTGCCCGCCGACCAGCAGGAACAGGCTCTTTCGGCTTGCTTCAAGGAAGCATACAACAGCGGAGGCAGAACACCGACGCGGATTCTTCTGCCCGTGCGCAATCTGCAATTCTGGATTGAGACGAATGTATTGCTCATCCTGAAAGACGCGCCCTTCGACAAGCGCGACGCGCAGCTTGTTTCCACGGCGGGCAGTTGCGCCGACTGCCCCAAGCGCACCGGCCACAACAAGCTGCTTTTCGGCGACGACCTCGGCAAGCAGGGCGACCAATGCACCGATCCCCGCTGCTACAACGCAAAACTCGCGGCGCACGTGGCGAAGGCCGTTGCCGCCAAGCCCAACCTTGTGCAGATCAGCACGGCCTACGGCGGGCAGAAGGAAGGCAGTCCAGTTTTGCCGCGCAACAAGTACACCGCGATCCGCGACGACAAGCCCCAAAAGAAGGAAGATGCCCAGCGCCCCGAGTTCAAGGTGTGCAAGTTCGCCACCGACGCCATCATCACCGAAGGCAGCGACATCGGCACCATTCACAAGGTGTGCGCG
Organism: uncultured Acidobacteriaceae bacterium; assembly: GCA_963757965.1. Classification (GTDB taxonomy): domain Bacteria; phylum Acidobacteriota; class Terriglobia; order Terriglobales; family Acidobacteriaceae; genus Telmatobacter. Next base: position 7,844 of record CAVWTV010000019.1, on the reverse strand, counting down.
AATCCCGATTGCCCCATCCACCACGCCAGCAAGCAACGGCCCGCGACCGATGCGGCATTCAAGGCAGAGCAGGAGAAGCGCCGCCGCGAAGAGGCCATCGCCCAGGCAACCGGCCTTCGCGTCCTGAAAGCAACCAGCGATGCGGTTCCCGTCCGGCTGATGAAGCGCGACCTGCTTTTTGTCACCGAGCGCCTTGCCGCCGTCTTGGACGAGCGCCGTCTGGCGATCATCTTTCGGCTTCACGGCATCGGCAAGGCCAACGGAGCCGGAGACGCCCCGGCCAAGTTGCTCGCGTCCTTTCTTCGCAAGGCCGACGAGAGCACCCTTGGCCGGGTATTGGTGGCAATCACCGTCCTGCAATCGGCGCACAGTTCCAACGAATCCGCGAAAGCCCTGCGCGAAGCCGCCGAGTTCTACAAGGTGGACGTGGCCGCGATCACGGCCAAGGTCAAGCAGGAGTTCGCCGCCAAGGAAAAGGCCAAGACGGAAAAGAAAGCCACGCCCAAGCCGCCGACGAAAGCGCCAAGCAAGGCAATCAAGAAGGCAGCGGCATAATCACCCGAATCAAAACCCATCGCGGAGCTTGAGCGATCAGGCTCCGCATATTTTTGGCCCGCTCTTCCCACCCTCGCTCGCGCTCCCGCTGTATGCGGGAGGTCACTCTCTTCCCACCCAGCGGGCCAGAGCGCCAACTTGCGTTGTCGCTCTATGGAGAGCATTCCGATTGTCCGCGCAAATTCACTGCAATATCGGATTGGATAGAGAACTGTATGGCTTCCCCCCGTATTGCATGTCCCCAATTGCTGAATCGCGCGTCAAATACGATACCGCTGGCCGCTGTAGCGGGCACTCTACCGAAACGAGGGGAAAGATGGCAAGCAACTCGGATCGCTCCCGGCGCGAATTATCGCACTTTCATGCTTGTGTTCACTGTGGCAACGTCTCTCGTCGAGATGAATTCGACGGCACGGCTGTCGCCACCGGCATTTATCCCTGCACAAAGTGCGGCCATGATGGACCGCTCAATATCGTCATTCGAGACGTGGATGCCGCCGCGACTGGCACAAACGATCCCGCTCCCGGCAGTTCAGCAGGCTAACGCGGTGCTTCGCTGTTGTGGAGATTGCACCTTGACCAGCTTGCGCCCGGCGGCGCGAACGAACTCGCTCGTCAACCGCTTTTTGTCGTCGGCACGCATCGCCAATCTGGTTACGAGTTTCGGGTGTTCCTCGCGTCAACGGCCGGATTGCGATTTCATCGCTGGAGATTCGCCACGCCGCCTCGCGCGTCAGAAACGCCGCGCCCTTGTGCGCCAAGACGAGCGCCGATGCCTCTTCAGCCGTTGTGAAGGTGTGCGTGTCGGGCGCGACGATGTTTTTTGCGGAGGCCTCCGCCTGAATCATCTCGGTGATGTACGGGTTGATGTGCGGCGCGGGCAGAATCCACTCGTGCGCGCGCAAATCTTCGAGGCTGAGTTCGGCACTCCCGGCGATGGCGTCGCTTTTCGGCAGCGCAATATAGCCAGGCGACTCAGTAACCGATAAAAAACTGAGTGACGGCGTATCGGGAATGGCCACCACCAGCGCCAGGTCCAGATTTCCGGCAGCCACCATGCGCGCGAGTTCGTGCGAGAAGTTGCTCCAGAGCTTGACCTTCAGGCCGGGAAAGAGGGAAAGCTGAATCGACTGGATCGCCGTGACCAGATACGGATCGGCATAGACGGACCTGCCGATGTGAAGCACTTCGTCCGCTCCATGCAGCGCGGCCCTTGCGTCGGCGACTGCACGCTCTGCGTACAACACGGCGCTGCGCGCATCTTCCACAAAATGCCGCCCGGCTTCGGTCAGTTCCACTGTCTGATGGTTCCGCACGAAAAGGCGCAAGTCGATCTGAGATTCAAGCTCGACAATCCGCTTGCTCAGCGTCGATTGCTCGATGCGCAGCCGCGCGGCTGCACGGGAATAATTCAGTTCTTCGGCCAGCGCAATCGCTGCCTGCAGAAGTCGAATCTCCGGTAGCGCCATACCCGTCCTCCCAGCCAATAGACCAAGGGCAAGTAATGGGTTCGTGCCGAGCAACACAATAGTGATCGGTGCTGCGTGTATCTTTATGCGACTCCTGAACTGCGCGGGTACCGGTCTGGACGCAAGATTCTCCGCGCCGGTTTTTCTTATTGACGCTTAAGCGAAAAGAAAGTTGTGGAAATGTAATCAAAACTTGCAAGAGCTGCCTTTATGCGTTCCGCTGGCACCGTAGCTGACGGGAAGTTTCTGGGCAGTGAGTAGCTGCAAAGCCCCATCGTGTCGGCCATCCTTCATGAGCGTTATTCCTGATTGGAATAACGCTCTCCGTGGAATTCATTAGACAGATCGCCACTGCTCAACCAACCTATGAACTGAGCCGGGCACTACTGGGTTCTCTGGATCGAGAGAGTGAAGGAGGAGCAGCTACATGAACTCAATGCCTGCAATTCAATCCTTGGGAGCAGGAGATCCACTTCTGACTGCGGAGGAAGTCGCGGCGAAACTCAAGGTCAGCACGGACTGGGTCTGGGATCATTCGTCGCGGAGATTGCCCTATCTGCCGGTGATCCGCATGAGCGATGGTGTCCTGCGCTACCGCGCCAGCGGGATTGAAGAATTTCTGAAAGAGCGGGAACAGGCCTCCAATTTACGGCGCAAACGCCGGTAAAATGGAGGTGGCCCGCTTATTCCCCCACACAGAAATCCGAGGAATAAATGGGAATCTCACATCAGAAAGGCTGGGTCCGTCTTCGCGGAAAGAAGTGGTATGGATACTTCCGCAGAACGGAGTTGGACCCGGAAACGAATCAATCGAAACTCAACGTCGCGCAGGTCATCCTTGGGTCTGAAACCGGAGATGTCGAAGTATGAGGCCAGGGAAAAACTGGAGCGCGAGATTGTCAGACTTGGCGGCCAATCCACAGGTGACCAATCCGTTGTCAACGGCTCGGTCACTTTCGATTGGTTCGTCAACAACCGCTACCTGCCACTGAAAGAGGCGGACTGGAGAGAGGAGACGGCCAAGGTGAAAAAACATCTGATTCAAGCCGATCTCGTCGATACTTTCGGCGGATGCACGCCTTGAAAACATCGACAAATTCTCTCTGCAGACGCATCTCAATCGGCTGGCCCAAACCCGTTCGCGTGACCGCGTGTTGCAGGTCCGGGCATATTTGCAGGCCATCTTTGCCGAGGCTGTCGATCAGGACTTCATCGGAAAAGACCCCGCACGCACGATCAAGGTTCCGGCGCATCTGAAAGAGACCGACAAGACCGTACTGAGTTGGGATCAGTTGCGGGCTGTCTTGTCCAGGCTCGAACGCTCGCGACCGGATTTTGCTTGAACTCGAAATGACCAATGCGCTTCGGCCCAGTGAGTTGTTTGGGCTGAAGTGGAAGTGCTTCGACCCGGCAGCTTCTTCGATCAAGATCGAGGAGACCACCTACAAGGGGAAGATTCGCCCCTGGGGCAAGACCAAGGGAAGTCTCACGACGATCCCGATTGCCTCCGACCTGGCGGAAGAACTTCAAGCATGGCGGAGAGAGTGCCGGGAAGAGCAGCGGCAAAAGAAGCATTGGCATGGACCGACCGCAGATGATCCCGAAGGGTTCATCTTTCCGGGACGTAACGGCGGGTTCATCGATTCGGGCAACTACCGTAAGCGCGTGCTGCACAAGTTTGCCAAAGAACTGGGACTGCCGAAACTGACATTCCAGGTGATTCGGCGCACGGTTGCCACACTGGCACGGAAGAAGGGCGACATCAAGGATGTGCAGGGAGTGTTGCGCCACTCGCGAACGGCCACGACGACGGATGTCTACATGCAGGAACTTCCAGAGGGTGTACGGGCGACGGTGAACTCCATTCACCAGGAACTGACGCGAAAAGGCGGCGGAACTGGCGATGGGGGGCCGGGACACTTCAAAGCCATCTGCGAAGAAAGCCAAAGTTCTGAGCTTCAGTACGAGGAAGCCAGTACAACAGATTGCTCGTAGAAAAGGGAGGAAGCGAAGCAGTTTTTGCAGGCCGTTGAAAATTTGCTGCCAAAATGCTGCCAAGCTGGGAAGGGAGGGTAGCCCTAAATGATTGATTTAATTGGTGGACCTGATCGGGATCGAACCGATGACCTCTTCCATGCCATGGAAGCGCGCTCCCAACTGCGCCACAGGCCCACATGTGCGAGGATGCAACTTTTCTATTGTCTCCGCTGAGGCGGGATTCGTCAAACCCCGGCCGCGTGAAGCGGATTGACCGGCCAGCTTCCGGGCCGAATTCCAGGCAGCTCCAGGCCGGAACGGCTCGCCCCGGCCGCGGTCTGCGCTGCAGCCGGCAACTGGCGAAAAAATCCTTCGTGACCGGGAACACTTTAGGGGGGTTCCGGTGTCTAAGACAATAGAGGGCGCGGGACACAGGTCGGTTGAGCCGTGTTCCGTCTCCCGCGCACTCGGCAGGCAGTATTGGATTTTCGGCGGCAACGCTTTTTCAGCCGCTGGAGCGAGTGGCCGCAAGCGGAATTCCGGACATTTTTGGCTGCCGAGCGAATTCGGCAGATGCCAAGTCTGGGCCTGTTGCGGTAAGGTGGGAGGACTCTGAATTGCAGGCGGACCTCACCATGGGCAATCTTGCCAGCGCGCTGACGCTCCAATCCGAAGAAGCGGCTCTGATCGCAGAACTTCAGGCCGGTTCCGAGGAAGCGTTTGCGTGGCTGATCGCGCGCTACCACCAACCGATCTACTCGCTGCTGGCGCGCACCGTGCAGGACCGCGCCGACGCCGCCGACCTGACCCAGGAAGTCTTTGTGAAGGTCTTCCGGGGCGTGGGCAGTTTTCACGGCGAGTCGTCGCTGCGCACCTGGATTTACCGCATTGCGCTGCGCGAGGCCTCGAACCAGCGGCGCTGGTGGATGCGGCACAAGCAGCAGGAGATCCCCATCGAGCAGGAGATGGCGGAGAGCGAATCCGGGCAGCCCGGTGCGGCTGAAGGAGATGCTGGTGGATCCGGCCGAGTCGCCCTATCGAGATGGCGGTGCACGAGGAGAACCGGGCGCGGGTTGAAGCGGCGCTTGAGCCAGGTGCCGGAGCCATTCCGCACCACGCTGATCCTGCGCGACATTGAGGGTTTTGTTTACGAGGAAGTGGCGGAGATGCAGGGCGTGAATCTGGGAACGGTGAAGTCGCGGCTGGTGCGCGGGCGCGCTGCCTTGAAGGCGATTCTGACCGCTCCGGCGCCAGAGCTCGCTGCCCGGCGCGCACGCGGATTCGAAATGCCCCTGGGAGAGGAGGCGCGATGAACGGCTGCAATGCAATGCAGGCAAAGTTTACCGAGTATCTGGACGGCCGGCTGAACGGACGCGAGATGCAGCGCGATCGCCGCCCACCTGGAGCGCTGCCGGGAGTGCGCCGGCGAGTGGAAGATCGCTGCAGCAGACGCAGGCCTCGCTGGCCGCGCTGGGCCCGGTGCCGGAGCCGGAAGATCTGCTGCTGCGCATTCGCGTGGCCGTCAGCCAGGAGCGGGCGCGCAGCCGCAGAAGCGCCTTCCATGCCTGGAATCTGGCCTGGAAGAACACCGTCGGTCCCTTCCTGCTGCAGGCCGCGGCCGGCTTTGCCAGCGCCGTGCTGCTGCTGGGCACGGTCATCGTTCTGGTCACCATGTTTACCCAGCCGGAGACCGCGCAGGCCAACACCGACGAGCCGCTGGGCAATGGCCACCGCGCCGCGGCTGCTCTATCTCTCCAGCGGTGCGGACAGCAACCAGATCGGCGCCGTCTCCGGCCCGGTGGTGGTCGAGGCCTATGTCAACGGCGCGGGCCAGGTGTACGACTATCGCATCGTCTCCGGCCCCACCGACAGCGCCACCCGCGCCCAGGTGGAGAACCTGCTGCTGTGCAGCGGCTTTGAGCCGGCCCGCCGCTTCGGCCAGCCGGTCCGCGGCCTGGCGGTGCTCTCCTTCTCCGGCGTTTCGGTGCGAGGGTAAATCAGGGAACAGGGAACAGAAAAACCACTTGCCCCGTCCGGAATGATCCGGGCGGGGCTTTTGATTGGGGGTTCCCGCTGAACGCGGGCGTCGTTCTCCGCTAAACAACAAGACACTCCGCCGCTGTGCCCCGTTCTCCCTTGCCCATCCGTCTAACCGCCATTTCTCACACGGGTCGATGTTTGTAGCGAGCCGGGGGGTAGAGCGGGGTATGGGCGCCGATATTCGGCCTGAATTCGCTTTTGATTTGGGTCGGCGGTTTCCGGAAGGGGCTCATTTCGGATTGAAGCCGGATTTGCCGCATAGCTCCGCCCTGCCTATCGCTCGCTGCTTTGGAAGAGGTTGTTGGGCGAATGCAGTCAACCTCAGCAGCGCAGCGCGTCGAAGGCCCGAGCGTAAATCTGCTTCCACGGATAGGTGGAGCTGAGTTCCAGCCACACGCGCCGGGCGCTGATGCGTACCCGGGCGCCGATCTTGAACAGCCTGAGCCGGATCGTATCCACCTGCGCTTCGGCCCACTCGGTGCCCTTGAGCGCCAGCCGCCGCAGCGCTTCAACCAGCGTATAGGCCAGCGCCGACAGGTACAGCCGCAGCTGATTGCCCTTCATCTCCTCGGTCGACAGGCGATAGGCGAACAGGCACATCTGCTCCTTGATGCGGTTCTCCATCTCGCCGCGCTGGCAGTAGAACTTCTCGTACAACTCGCGCGCCGCCCACTCATCGGCGCCGAGTGAGGTAACGACGAAACGTGGATTTTCGCCCTTGTCCAGATACTCGGCCTTGGCAACGACTCGCCTCGCCCGCGCCCAGCTCGTGTGCGTTTGATAGCCGAACTCGGTAAAGACACGCGCTGGCTTGCCGGTCTCGGCGTGCAGCCGCCTGGCCTCGTGCATCTGCTTGCCGACGATCTTCTGCAGCCGGCGGTTGCGCGCCAGGCCGAACAGAAAATCCACCCGGTTCTCGTCGGCCTCGCACCAGGCCATCAGTTGCTCGCGGCAGAAGCCCGAGTCGCCGCGCAGCACGATGCGCACCTTGGGCCACTTCGCCCGCAGTTGCGCCACGATGCGCTTGACCTCGTCGAGCGCACCGGCGGCTCCATCCACATTGCTGGGCCTGAGCCGAGCGCACAGCAGCTGATCGCCGGCGAAGATATAGAGCGGCAAGTAGCAGTAGCTGTCGTAGTAACCATGAAAAAATCGCTCCGGCTGATGGCCGTGGAGCGGGATGTCGGTCGCATCCAGGTCGAGCACGATCTGATCCGGCATGGCGGCGTGCGACTCGATGAACAGATCGCAAAGCAGCGCGTCGATCTTCTCCGGCGCGTAATCGATCTTGTGGTAACGCTTGCTGCCGCCGGGAAGTTCCAGCCGGTTCAGCGTGCTCTTGCCGGCCAAAGGATCTTCCAGCTTGCGCCGACCCGCCAGCACGGCCATCAGCGGATCGTGGCGCAACTGCTCATGATCGTTCAGGTCCTCGTAGCCCAGCGCCAGCCCGTAGATGCGTTGGCTGAGCATCTCTCCAAGCTGGTGCTGGACTAACCGCGGCGACCGCCGGTCGATGAAACAAGACGCCGCCCGCTTCAGCAAACCAATCCTGCGATCGGACTGACGCAACAACAGCGCCCCGCCGTCGGTCGATACCTGACCCGCTGTGAAACTGGCCTCGACGCGGCGCGAAAAATGAGATGCAAACGAGAAGACTTCTTGATTACACTCTGTCATAAGAAAGGCCGCCCTTTCCGCAGCCATAACCCGTCTCGACAACGTAGTTATGACACAGAAAAGACGGCCTTTCCAACTATTTCCGCTCCCAAGCTCACCCAAATCGACAATCCGCCTGTGAGATAT
>CAVWTV010000018.1:0-73957 GCA_963757965.1 uncultured Acidobacteriaceae bacterium | reverse complement strand
GCCAAAATATCAATTGTCTATTGCGCCCCCCCGGCAGTAGCCCGATCGACACCCAAGAAACAGGCCCCTACCTCAATTCCCCCGATGTTAGTGCTCTCCGAAATCCCGGGATTGGCGACCGAATGTCAGAATTATTTTCCGGGATGCAATTCAAGCCCAAAGGAACCTGAATGGTGACTGCGCAGCGCGCGGGGGCGCATCCTGGCAGGTGATTGGTATCTATCTATATAAAGAATCAAAGACTTAAGGAGATTTATGACGCCAATTGTGTGTGGGGCTGTGCGCATCGAGCCAATTCTAATACCGGTACCATGCAAAATCTGTTGCTCAATAGTCTTGATTTACTCACGCAAGCGTTCAATACTTTTAAACCAAGTGGAGATTTCTTCTGATCGCGTGGCTTCCAATTCGCCCTGAGATCAATTCGCCCCGAGGCCGCCAAGCTCCATGCTGTGAATGTTGTGCCATCTGGAATGTACAAAATGGGACAGATGCTAGTCCTCTTGGACAAGTAGCATCATAAGAAGTAATGGCCGTCTGGCTGTCGGAGGAAGCAGAGTGAGTACAGACCGACATTCGTGCCAGCAAAACAGTTTTCAATTGCGTCATTCAGCCTGATTACGGAGGGAACAAGTATGTACGTTCGAGTTCTGAAGTCTGTCGGCCTAGGTCTGGTGTTGGCAGTTGTGGCCTTGGTGCCCATTGCCTTAACTGCCCAGGCGGTTCCGACCGCGAAGGGGGCCCCTGCGGACCAGTCGCTATCCAAGTGGGATATCTTCCTGGGATACAGCGCCCTGATCCCCAACGGAACCATCAACAGCAGAAATGCCCCAGCATACGGCTACGACGCCATCGACTGGGGTGCGATTGCCAGCATAACCCGCTATTTCAACAGGAATGTGGGTCTGCAATTCGAGGGAGATGAACACATTTTGCTGCCCGAGCAACCGAAGAAGTCCCTCTCCCAGCCCGGCGATGATTTTAGCGGTGGATCTGCGGGCGTGGTTTACAGGTTCCCACACGGCAACGTGACGCCGTTCCTTCACGCTCTGGTGGGCACCGAGCAAGTGGGCAGCTACTGGCAGACAGATGTTTTTGGTTTTTCGTTCACGGGCGGCGGCGGCCTTGACGTCTCAACGCCGGCGTTTAACCGTCATCTGTCGATACGCCTCTTCCAGGGAGATTATCAGTATGTTCACGCAAGCTTCTCCGCGGCGCAAGGGGGTTCAGTCAACTTCAATCCCCAGGGGCGCATAAGCGCAGGCCTTGTGTTTGGCATTGGCACCATCCTGCCTCCGCCGCCGATCGCCCTGGCATGCACGGCTACCCCGGTCACGATTTTCCCCGGCGACCCCGTTGCGGTGAGCGCAACGGCATCGGAGCTTGACCCGAAGCTCAATGCGATTTACAGCTGGTCAGGGGTTGCGGGCTTGAAGGGCAGCGGAACGTCGGCATCGTTTGACTCCGCAGCCACGGCTTCGCTGGCTCCCGGCACCTATACGGTGAAGGGTGAAGTGAAGGAAGGCAAACCCGGCAAGGAAGGCCTGAAGCCCGGCGAGGATGCCACCTGTTCGGCGCTGTTCACGGTGAAGGCCTTCGAGCCTCCAACCGTGAGTTGCACTGCCAGCCCGATGTCGCTCCACCCGGGCGACCCAAGCACCGTTACCGCGGTAGGCGTGAGCCCGCAGAACCGTCCGCTGACTTACAGCTACACGGCTAGTGCGGGCACCATCGGTGGCAGCGGCACCACGGCGACTTACAACTCCGCGGGTGCTCCGACTGGCGCCGTGGGGATAACCTGCAACGTTGCGGACGATAAGGGCGGTACCGCAACCAGCGGCACAAACGTGACGATCGTCGCGATTCCGGTTCCGCCGCTGCCACACGCCAGGGCGCTTGGCTCGATCTCGTTCGAGGACTCCAAGAATCCGACTCGTGTGGACAACGAAGCCAAGGCTAGCCTCGACCAGGTCACCGACGCCCTCAAGAACGATCCGACGGCGAAGGTCGTGCTGGTTGGCGAATCGACAGCCGCTGAGAAGACACCGACGACCGGCAAACACGGCAAGACTCCCGCGGACATCGCCGCCGAGCGCGCCATCAACACGAAGGCCTACCTGGTGAACGAGGAACAGAGTGGCATCGACCCCTCTCGGATTATCGTTCGCACCGGCACTGGGGATAGCAAGTCTGTGGAAGACTACCTGGTACCGGCGGGAGCAGTCTTCGACAACGATGTGCCCGGAACGACTGCGGTCGATGAGTCCGCGGTGAAGCCGGAGGTGCGCAAGCCCCTGGCTCCGAAAAGGCACAAGGCCAAGAAGGCTGTAAAAGGGTAGTCTGTTCATCAAGGCACTGCGGCATGCCGTTCGGCCTGCCGCGGTGGTGAGTCAGGTCGTCAAGCCCTCATCATTCAGTGATGGGGGCTCAACGACCAGTGGAATCAAGTCCTCCTGCAATCTTCAAGGCTGACCCGAAGACTGGTCAGCCTTTTTTGCAGATGTACGACCGAGAGCTCTAGCGCGGAACCAATGAAGATGTATCCCTCAGGCGCCCGCCTGTTCCTTGCGCCTCTCCCTCCATCTCCCTTCTTCTGTACTAAACTGTTGCTACTATGCGGAATTCAGCCTTCGGGATTCTGTTTTTCGCCATCTTGCTGATCTTCGACGGACACGCGGTCAACGCCGCGGATTCGGCTGCCAAGTTGCAGGAAGCCCGCCGATTCCTTACCGGGGACCACAAAGACACGGATGCGGCGAAGAAGCTGCTGCTCGACCTCGTGCAGGCCTCCAACGGAGCGCGGGACCCTGATTCCTTGTTCTGGTCCTGCATCTATCTGGGCTACATTGAGGATCGCGCCAAGAACCGCGACACTGCCATCGGCTGGTACGAGAAGGCCGCTGCAGTCCACGGCGTCGACCCAGGTATCGCTGGGGTGGCCGCATACGGCATCAAGCAGCCGCTCGTGTGGCTCCGCCATCTCGACTCCAACACCGCAGCCGCCGAGCAGAAAGCCATGGAACCGCGCGAGCCACCTCCTCAACCCAATCGAAGGGGCACGGCCTATCTCATCAAAGATCCGCCGGACCTTGCGCTCGCGACGAACCTCTCGGCCAAAGAACGGCGCGAGAACTTCGAAGCTCTCTGGAGCATGATCGACGCCTCCTACGCCGACTTCGTGTTGAAGTCCATTGACTGGCAGCAGGTCGGGCGGCGCTACATCGCCCGGCTCGACTCCATCGCCAGCGACGACGACTTCTATCTCATGATGTTTCAGCTGGTGAATGAGCTGAAAGATACCCACTCCTGGCTCAACAACTACCGTCCTCCCATTCTGTACACAGTGCGGGAGATGCCGATTGACCTGTTCGCGGATCGTCCGTTCGTCATCGCCGGCGATCATGCGGGCTGGGAAGTGCTTGCCGTCGATGGCATGACAATTCCCGAAAAGATCGACTCTCTGCGGCCCTTCCTGCATGCCTGCTCGTCAGAACGTGCGTTCCGTCACGAAGCGGTTCAATTGCTGCTGGCAGGCGCGGCGTCAGAAGCGGTAAGTGTGAAGCTGCGTTCACCGAAGGGACAGACCGAAACCCTTACACTCAAACGCGGAGGCCGACCCAATCCCGTGCCGTCTCCGCAAGTCTCGATCATGCTGACCAGGCAGCAGTTCGTCGATTTTGGGCGTTATCCTTCTGGGCTCGGATACATTCACATCCGCTCGTTCAACGGGCGCGAAGACATAACCAGGGAATTCGATCGCGCACTCGATTCGCTGCGCGACACCAGCGGTCTGCTCCTCGACATCCGGGACAACGCGGGAGGTATCGGCCACGACGACATCGTCGGACGCTTTCTGCACAAGGACACGTTTGTTGGCTACAACTACACCAAGAATGGGATGAAGCACGATCAGTTCGAGAAAAGCAAAGATTACATCGAGCCCAGAAAGTGGGAATATACAGAGCCCGTCGCATTACTTATAAGTGACACGACCGGCAGCGCGGCCGACCTGTTCACCCGTGGCATGCGTACGGCGCCGCGGGTGACGATCATCGGCACGACGACCCACGGCAATCTTTCCGGCAAAGCTGTTTACGCCGTGCTTCCGTGCGGACTCGTGGTGCGCATCTCGAACGGCTATCTCAGCGACCCCAAAGACCGCTCCATCGAAGTCAACGGCAATGTTCCCGACATCACCGTCGAGACCCGTATTCAGGACTACCTCGCTGGTCGCGATCCGGTTCTGGAGCGCGCCAGCGAGGTGTTGCTGACCAGCGCTCAGCGCGTGGAGAGATAAGGGATGCTGGATACGGTACTGCATACCGGATCCCTGTCAAACGAAACTCGATACAGAGGCTAACCGCCCTGAAATCAGACTACCTCTGCGTTGTCTACTCGTTGGAGGTGCGTCGAGGCCGGACCACGCGATCATACCCCTGGTTTGGGCTTGTCCTGAACTGAAAGACACGGGGACTCAACGAGTGAGCCGCTCGCCGAGATCGCGCGTTACAGCCGGCAGATGAGCAACTCGCGCTCGTAGATCATTTCGGGCGGCAGGTGATCGTGGAGGTCGATAAAGAGCTCTTCATGGCCGATCACCTCGGTGCGCCAAAGCTTGCGATCGACGGCCTGCAACTGGTCGAACAGCTCGCGCGAGAAATCGAGCCCTTTCCAGTGAATGTCCTCGTAGTGCGGGGTCCAGCCAATGGGGGTTTCGTTACCGAGTGCGCGGCCGCGGGCGCGATCGACGATCCATTTGAGAATGCGCATGTTTTCGCCGAATCCGGGCCAGAGGTAGTTGCCGTCCTTGTCCTTGCGGAACCAGTTCACGTGAAAGACGCGCGGAGTCACCGAGAGCCTGCGCTGCATTTTGATCCAGTGGCGGAAATAGTCGCCCATGTGGTAACCGCAAAAGGGGAGCATGGCCATCGGATCGCGGCGCAGCTTGCCCACGGTGCCAGTGGCCGCGGCGGTCATCTCGGAAGCCATGGTGGCGCCCATGTATACGCCCGCACTCCAGTTGAAGGCCTGATAGACAAGCGGCAGGGTGTGCGATCGGCGTCCGCCGAAGATGATGGCGCTTAGAGGAACGCCTTTGGGATCTTCCCAGGCTGGATCGATGCATGGACACTGCGAGGCGGGCGCGGTAAAGCGGGCGTTGGGATGTGCAGCATTGGTTCCGGTGCGACGCGCGATCTCGGGGGTCCAGAGATTGCCCTGCCAGTCGAGGCACTCAGCGGGGGGCGTGTCGGTCATGCCTTCCCACCAGACGCCGCCTTCGGGCGTTAGCGCGACATTGGTGAAGATGGTGTTGCGGGAGAGCGCGGCCATGGCATTGGGATTGGTTTTGACGCTCGTGCCGGGCGCGACGCCGAAGAATCCAGTCTCGGGATTGATGGCGCGGAGCTGGCCGGTCTCGTCGGGGCGAATCCAGGCAATGTCGTCCCCCACTGTCCAGACCTTCCAGCCATCGAATCCATCGGGCGGAATCATCATGGCGAAGTTGGTTTTGCCGCAGGCGGATGGGAAAGCGGCGGCTACATAGGTCTTCTCGCCGACCGGGCTTTCGAGTCCAACGATGAGCATGTGCTCGGCCATCCAGCCTTCGTCGCGGGCGATATTGGAGGCGATGCGCAGGGCAAAGCATTTTTTCCCGAGCAGGGCATTGCCGCCGTAGCCGGAGCCGTAGGACCATATTTCGCGGGTTTCAGGGAAGTGCACGATGTACTTCGTATCGCTGCAAGGCCAGGGGACGTCAGTCTGGCCGGGGGCGAGCGGGTGACCGACGGAGTGCACACAGGGAACTACGCGCTTGACGTCTTTATCGATCTCGGCGAAGACAGAGAGACCGATGCGGGCCATGATGCGCATGTTGACGACCACATAAGGCGAATCCGTGAGCTGCACGCCGATCTGCGAGCCGGGCGAGTCAAGCGGGCCCATGCAGAAGGGCAGCACGTACATGGTGCGGCCGCGCATGCAGTTGCGGAATAGATCCTTCAGCTTCCGGCGCATCTTGAAGGGATCTTCCCAATTATTGGTAGGCCCGGCGCCGTCCTTTGACAGGGAACAAATGTAGGTGCTCTCTTCCACCCGCGCTACGTCGCGGGCATCGGAGCGGGCGTAGAAGCAGCCGGGCCACAGATGCTGGTTGAGACGGGTGAATGTGCCCCGATCTTCGAGCAGGGCGCAGAGTGAGTCGTATTCCTGTTGCGATCCGTCAACCCAGTGAATGGATGCGGGGCGGGTCAGGTCGGCCATCTTCTCGACCCAGCGGAGCAGGTGTTTGTTGGTGCTGAGAGCCGGACTTGAAACTTGCTTGCTTGCCATGAGCGCTCCCGGGATTTCAGTTATGAATGGATGACATGCAGAACGGATGACGGGGCCGTCTCAGGCCAATGGCGTGAGACCGCACAACCGGTCAAGGCAACAGTAACACGCACTGACCGGCGCCCAGAAACCATGCAGGGATAGCGTTACTTCAATTATGCCCCAACTCAGCTCGCAGCGAAGCATAGCTTTCAGGCAGGCTTCACTGCGTCAGCCCTGCAGACAGTCAGCGGGCCAATTGCGGCGGCTACAGAAAAGGACCGTGGCCGCGGATTCAAGCGTAGAGGGACTTTATTGACGAAATCGTTCCTGGATCGCAGAACCTTTATCCAGCAGTGCACGGCGTGCGCGGAAAGTAATGAAGGCCTCCGGCTGACGGACAGCGCGCGGTCATGCACTAAGGGCAGCAATTCCCAAGATGCGCTTATTCAGAAGTTTCCCATTTTAGAAATGCGGCTTCCTGGATTTGAAGCCGATTTTGTTCTGCGGTTCCTGGGGCGAACTACGATAAACGAGTCGCTCACATTAAGCACAGGAGACGCGCCCATGCGCTCGATGATTGCAGGTTTTGACCTTTCGTTGACAGCACTTTTATTTCTGGCAATACTTTGCATGCTTGCCCAACCTGCATACGCATATGTCGATCCAGGTTCCGGACTGTTTGCATTCCAAATCGTCAGCACGACCTTTGCGGGCATGATCTTCATGCTTCGCGGACGCTTACGGTCGCTTGTTCGCAGCTTGACTCTGCGCTCCGTCGCCAGAACTGAGAAGGTCGCCAAGTCATGAGCTCAGGTCTTTCGGTCACAGAGAGAACCTTTCGTGATCCTGAAGGCAGTCTTTACCGTGACGGAGATCGCATCCTTCGTGAGATCTACCCTCAGTGTTCGGCATCGGTTCTCGATTGGCTGAGTTCTCCACTTGCTCGGCGCTGGGTTCGGGAGCGCCGCATGGCGCCAACGACCATTCTGGATTCAGAGGCCGCGCAGCCTGCTTTGCTTGAGCATGAGCGCATCTTCTTTCCCACTTATCCGTGGGAGTGGACCCCAAGCCAGTGGATGGAAGCCGCCGAACTGACGCTTGATCTGTGCGAAGAGGCGCTGGGGGAAGGATTCATCTTGAAGGACGCAACGCCGCTGAATATTCTGTTCTGCGGGCAGCAAGCGATGTTTGTGGACGTGCTGTCGTTCGAGCGCCGCGATCTCATGAGCCCTCTCTGGATCGCCTATGCTCAATTCGTGCGAACGTTCCTGCTGCCTCTCTGCGCATACGCCCATCTGGGTTGGCCGCTTTCAGCGACGCAACAACGACGCGATGGATACGAGCCATCGGATCTTGCGCCCTTCTTGAGCTTTCTTCGGCGTTGGCGCCGCCCCCTTCTGTCGTTGGTCACGCTACCGCTGCTGCTCGAGAACCGCTCAGGCTCCGGATACCGCCGCCCACTGGTTTCCGGGGAAGCAGCAGCGTTTGCCGTGCGCCACTTGCTTCGATCGGCGCGCAGATCGCTGCGTGCCCTGGCTCCTTCTGTGCGCCCCTCGCGATGGAGCCGCTACATGCAGACCGCCTGTCATTACGATTCGGCGGACCATGAGACCAAGCAGAAGTTCGTTCGGCGAACCCTCAGCGCTATCAAACCCGTTCATGTGCTGGATGTAGGAGCGAATACCGGCATTTATTCGCGCATTGCAGCCGAGAACGGCGCCAATGTAGTGGCCTGGGATTCCGATGTTCAGGCAACGGAGCTGAACTGGCAGAACGCGCGCAGCGAGGGCCTTTCCATTCTCGCGGTGGTTGCGGACTTTGCCCGGCCTACGCCTGCCGTGGGCTGGCGAAATCGGGAGAGCGCCAGCCTGCTCGACAGGGCAAGAGGTCAATTCGATTGCGTCATGATGCTGGGAATTCTGCATCATCTGCTGATCGTCGACCAGATTCCGCTCGCGGCAATCGTCGAGCAGTTGAAAGAGATATCCACCCGCTGGGTGATCTGTGAATGGATCCCGCAAGGCGATTCGCAATTCGATCAGTTATGCAGAGGACGGCACGAGTTGTTTGCGCACCTGAGCGAAGAGTACCTCATCCAAGTGTTTTCCAACAGCTTTGGCGTCTGTTGCCGCGAGCAACTCTCCAATGGGCGCTCGCTCTGGCTCCTGGAGCGAATCCGATGAGAATGCGCACTGTTCTCGAAGGCGTTGGTGCCGCGCTTCTGCTTCTGCTGCCTTACTTCTGTAAGTTCCTCCTGCCTTCAAACCTTGTCCTGTACCATCTTCGTCTTCCAGTAACAAACTTGATTGGAGGCCTGCTTCTAGATCTGCTTGCCTATTCCATTTCAGTGACAGGAACTCTAGTTGCCGTTCGCCATCTCCCGACGCATGCACAGAGAATTGCCGGAGCCGTGTTCGCAGGCCTAATGGTATGGGTTGCGGTTGATTTTGCATTCGAGGTGCTGATCCATCTGCAGTATCGGATCGGGCATTTGGGCAAAGCGTGGGGTCAGTTCGCAGCCGGGATCTGCCTATTGTCTGGCGCGCTGGCCTACTTCTTCCCTCGCAGCAGTCAACTTGCGGTGCGCGCCGTTCGTGTCAGCCTCGCGGCGTTTGCTTTCTCGGCCCTCTGGATTGTCCCGCAACTGCTTCATCTAGCGCTTACTCGCCCGGCGGGGGAGAGCGCCGGTCCCAATCAACAACTTTCTTCGACTGGCAGCAGTTCGAATAGACGAATCGTCTGGATTCTATTCGATGAGCTGTCCTACCATCAGACATTCGATCATCCGGTTTCCGGCATTGAACTTCCCAACTTCGACCGCCTTCATGCCCAGAGCATCTCATTCAGCAACCTGAGGCCCGCGGGCTCCTTTACGGAGCTCATCATCCCGTCGCTGTTCCTGGGCCGGCGAATTGATCAGACTCGCAGCACACTCGAGGGAAAGCTCTTCTACAAAGACGAATCCGATCGCAGCTGGCTTGCCTACGATCCCAATGCCACGTTGTTTGGCCTGGCGCGGCGGAACGGATGGAGTACAGGCATCGACGGTTGGTACAACCCGTACTGCCGCGACCTTGCGCCGGTTCTGGATGTCTGCTGGTGGGAGCCCGATATGCTGCCGATTCAGGTATTCGGCGCATCGGAAGACAAATCCGTTCTTGCCAATGCTGCTGTGCTTCCGAGCCACTTTCTGGCCTTAACGCCTCAGACAACAACCCCCGCGGAACGGCATATGCAGATTTACCGCAATATCATGGCGCATGCGCAGACGCTGATCGACGACCATGGGCTCCGGTTCGTCTTCCTGCATATCCCAGTGCCCCATGGACCAGCCATTTATGATCGCCGGCTTCACAGGCTGCGTCCGAGCGGCACCTATCTCGATAGCCTGGTGCTTGCCGATGACACGCTCGGCACACTCTTGCAGGAGATAGCTGTTTCCGGATCGTCCGATCGGACCACAGTGATTGTATCTTCCGATCATTCCTGGCGAGTTTATCTGGCCAGATATAGTGAATCATGGACCGATGAGGATGAGCGCGCCTGCGGAGGCCGGTTCGACGATAGGCCGGTGTTGCTGATTCACTTTCCGGATGAACAATCTGGCGCAGATGTTCGCGCAGCCGTGCCTGAAATGCTGGAGCACGACATGATTGCAGGGATGCTGCAAGGGCAGATTAGTCAGCCGCAAGATTTGGCAGCCTTCCTTTCAAAACGTGATCGCTAAGATCTTTCTGATTGCGTAACTGTTCAGCGCGGGCCACTCGCAACGGCAACGGGAGGAGTTCTCAGGAACAAGTTGTAGCACAGAGAACGGACGGGGTTAGGCGCGAGGCGGATCGGCCCGCGCAGCAAAATGTTCAAGCAGGCCCCGGCGGCATTCAGGAGGCCCATCTTGCGCAGAAACGACTGGAACGCAATCTCTCTTCTCAGGTAGGCCAGACCGCCCCTGCGCCCCTGCATCTCATTGCCGCAGCGAGCATAGACAAGGATGTCGTTCATGTTGTGCAGGCGGTAGCCAAGCGTCAACATTCTGGCCCAGAGGTGATAGTCCTCAAAGCCCTGGCAGGATTCATAGTTGCCCGCAGCCACCACCGAAGCCTTTCGAAAGATGACGGTCATATGGTTCATGGGCGTCCGCTTCCTGGCGAAGCGCTGCAGAGCGCGGCCTCCCGCGGGGAGAAGGCGAATCGAGCGCGGGGCGGAGCACTCGTCCACAAATTCCGCGATCGCGCTCCCCACAACATCCACTTCCGGATGGTTATCGAGAAAGTCCTTCTGCCGCTTGAACCTTTCCGGGACGCAGACGTCGTCAGAATCCATGCGGGCCACGAACTCTCCCCGGCACGCGAACACTCCAGCTCGCAAGGCCGCTCCAAGGCCGACATGAACAGGCAAGCGCAATGACACGATGGGCAGGATGCTTCCGTACTCGGCAATAGCTTCCTTCAACGGCTCTCCCAGCGGGCCATCTTCGACGATGATGACCTCTTCGGCCCGAAGAGTCTGAATCGCAAGGCTGTCAAGGCACTGACGCAGAAAGATTGGAGATTCCTTGAGGTATACAGAGATTAATGCCGAGAGCTTCATTTAGCGCCCCCCCGCACCGGAAAGCGCGCTTCGGGTTGAGCTGTTTCCTGACGCTTCGATTTGCACAGACTGCCTGGTCGCGGGAATGAGGAACACGGCAAACGCAACAATAGATGGGATAAGATCGGGCGGCGTCATCATGAGGAGAATGAAGCCGGCAAACAACGCCAGTGGTCGCTGCGGGTCATTACTGGGAGGGAAGTTGCGCAGGATCATATATGCAATCCACAGCAGCCCCAGCACGCTGCCGTACCCGACCAGCAGAGGAAGCAAACCCATTGGTTCCATCACAAGTCCACCGAACAGGGTAACGGGCATGTAGACTCGAGGAAATTGTTGGAGTGGCGAGAGGATTTGCACGAAGCGCAGGAGTTCTAGGTTGGACTCGCGACTGACACCGTCGGTGAGGAGATTGGTGTGGAGCTCAGCAATACGGTTGGAATGCAATGCATAGAAGATCACCGCCAAAGCAGAAGGCAAAAGCGCCAGCAGCGCATAGAGCTTACGGCGTAGGGTGAGCAGGCAGTATAGGCCCAGCAGAATCAGTAGCACCAGGGAATAGATGGACTTGTTTAGAAATGCAAGCAGCGTAAAGAGGGCTAGCACGTTCCACCGCCGATCCGGACGTTGGCGTATGGTCACCAGTGCGAATGCAATGCAGGTCATTGCCGCGCCCGATGGCTCCGAGGCCCAGCCCTGCACGCCGCGGACGCCTGTATCGTCATAGGGAACCTCCATATAGCGCGGCACAACGGCAATAAGCGATTGAGTGAACCATTGAGGAATCAGAGGAATAATGCTGAAATTCACCATTTGCAAGAGACAAAACACAATGAACACTATGAATGAGCGATAGGCGAGTTCAGGTGGAATCAGATCTTTGCCCAGTTCTCGCTGGCGGCGTGTGAGGTTGAGCACAAAGTGCAGAGGAATAATTCCGATGGCCAGCCTCAGCGGTGCTGCCGGGTTGCCCCAAATAAGGGCGACGGCAAAGACCGGCAGCGCCAGTAGGATTGACCATTTATCGCGGAGAGCAACTTCCGGGAGCAGCACTGCGGCGAGAAGTACCAGAATAAAGTTGCACTCGATAGTGACATCGGGAAAGAGAAAGTTGAAGTTGAAGAAAGGCCATACAAAGCTGACCACCACCAGCCATCGGGCCAAGCCGAGACGGATCGAGGGGAAGGTCAGATCGAAAAGACAAAAATCGAGGTCGCGCCAATACTCTGGCAAGACATGTGTAGAGGTGGTGCTCATCGGCTCGCCTTCGCTTGGAATCTTCCCTGCGCAGAAAACAGAGCATCAATGGCCAGGTATTCTTCCGCAACGGTCTTGACTGCAAACGGCGAAGCGTCGATTGGCCGCGAAGTTTCGTTGAGGGCGCGGCGAAGGACGGCTAGAATCTCTCTCCTATCCCATGACAGAGGGAGCAACTGAACAGATCGACCCACTTTATCCGGTGAGATTTCAAGGCCGCCGCCGCATGCAGGCATGGCGACGACACATCCCTGGGTCATGGCCTCAAGATAGGCAATGCCAAATCCTTCCACTTCATTGCCGGAGACGAATATCTTCGTGCGGCGAAGCCAATCGCGGACCGATAAATCCTCCGGCGTTCCTTTAAACTCAAAGCGAGGATCGCCCGCTACCATCGCTTGCAACTCAGCTTGTTGCCCGCCTTCGCCGATGATGCAAGCGCGCAGGCTGGGCGTTTCGTCCAGCAGGTCTCGGATCGCGGGCAAAATCCGATGAAGATTCTTGGTTGCGATCAGTCTTCCAACATACGTCACGTAGCAGCGTTGAAGAGGCGGTCCATTGTCGGGTTCAAGATACAAGGGCTTCACGGGATTGTGGACGACGGCATCGGACCGGATGCCGAAGACGGCGCGCAAAGTGGCGGCCGTATAGTGCGAGACGGAAACCAACTGAGCTCCGGCGCATTGGTTGGCCAGCTTGAATGAGCCGACAATGGCTAGCAGCCTTAGCCAACCTTGATAATCCGCACGCGGCACACCATGAGCCAAGCAAATCGCTCGGCGCGCAAGCGGGGCCGCAAAAAGCGCCGCGGTGCTGAGGATCTTCAGTATTCGCGGATCGCGCAACTCCCGCCAACGCAGGAAGACCCGCCAAGGCGAAACGATTTCGACAGGTAACCCGAGCCCGGTAAAGCCGGCTCGCAACGCTGCCGCAACGCAGCCTATTCCACCAATTTCGCGGCCGCCGGTGATCAGGACCTTGGAAGGATAGCCGTGCTTCATTGCCTACTCTCCTGGCCGGATAACGGTATGCCGGTGGCCGGGCTTGTCGTGCAACCATGAATATCAATCCATCGAAAAAAGAAAGTCGTGCGTGTCCTCATCCACAGCTTCATTGCGGACCCAGCGGCTAACGTCGACTCGCTCCACGGGAGTTCGGAGCGAATTGAGTTTTCTGCAGCGATATCCGCGCTTCCAAAACACTTCGAAGGTTTCAGCAAAGCTTCTGTTGATTCCGCCCGGAATGACCTCCCCGCCGAGCAGGATCTCAACCAGCCAGGTCGGCTTAGGGTCTCGATTCAGCGTTTCCGCGGCTCCAGCCAGGACATCCATTTCAAATCCCTCGACGTCCATCTTGACGAGCACCTTTTCGTTCTTAAATCGACCGGATGCGATGGTATCGAGGGTGGTAAGCGGCACTAGTGTGGACTGCCTTTTTCGTGCTTGCGCCCAATCGGGCACGAACGACGATATGCCGCCAAATCCGTAAATCCGTCCCAGGCCGCATTTTTTGGCCAGACCGAGTGGGAAGACTTCGACCTCATGGAACTGGTTCTCCCAGAGGTTCCTATAGAGGAAGCCCAAGTTTCTGGTGGATGGTTCGAAGGCAATTGTGCGCTTGCCGCGGCTGGCCGCCAGACAGGTGTAAAGCCCTACGTTTGCTCCAATGTCGAAAACAAGATCGTGGGTATTCATCAAGGCAAGAAAGGCCTCAATCTCGTCAACCTCCCAGCTGTCTCCGGCCATGGATGGGTCCCCAGCCAACGTAAAACCGTAGGTTGTCCGGATCGACCGGCGGCGATTTGTCGCGTCCCGCAACAAACGGTACTGCCGCCCGAGTGGCGGCGCGTAGGTATCGATAGCTTTACGGCATCCTGACAAGAACATGTTCTCCTCCCAAAGCATGGTTTCGTTGTGTTACTCGCACTCCTCGGTTCATTCAGGTTCGTCCGCACAAATCAGAAGGGGAATCATGTTCAGATAGTTACGGCGTGCGCGCGCAAAAATCGCCCACGCGAGAGGCATCCCTATGCCCGTGGTTGCGACAAGATAGCTCAAGGCAACGCCGGCATTGCCCCATCGAGGAGCGGTGAGCGCCGCCAGTGATAAGGTGAGCGCGGCGGCGACCAGCGATTGAATGAGAAAGGGTTCGCACTTGAACGAACGCAGGAGCGTGGCCAAACTCTGCACGACGCAATTGGCGCCGGCTGCGATCAATAACACCGCAAGAAGCCGAGGCGAAACCATGCGCGCCGCCAATTTTGGAGCCACCGGGGTGAGAATCACCGCGAAACCGACCGCAGAGAGCGCGATAATGCCGAAGACAGTCATTGACTGGCCCAGGGTACGCAAAAAGAGCCGGTCAAGTTTTTCAAACTGGCGTCGTGCGATCAGGCGCCCGAAGGGCGTGGCTTTGGGCGAGGTCCAGGCTAGTGCGAGGACCGTCATGTAAACCGTAATACTGATCGACATGCCGATCTGCCCGGCCTCGACGGCTCCTCGACAAGCGAAGATGATGGGAATGAAGATCTGCACTGTGAAGTACGAGCACATCCAGCTGACCGCGATGCGCCACTGAAAGGGCCAGACCTCTCGGCTCCATTCAATGGCTGCTCCCCGGACCGGGAAGCGCAACAGTCCATCCAGCAAACGGCGGCGCTTAGCGAGGAAGAAGACCCCGGCGCCGACATAACCGGTGATTGCCATCGTTGGCGAGTAGAGACCGTGATGCAGAAACATGGGCACCCACGCAAATGCCGACGTGGCGATTGCCTGACCGAACCGCATCGAAGCTACGGCGCGCACCTGGCCGCATCCCTCGATGAAGGAGTAAAAGGGCGTGCACCACAGGCCCAGCATTGACGCGGCCACAGCGCTGATCCATGGCCCTTGCCAGGCAACCTGCGCTGTTTGAGGCGTTGCCTGGCGAGCGAAGAAGACCATCCCCAGCGGAACCAGGATCAACCCCATGGCCAGTGCGGCCACGGTGTACCAACGCAGACTGAGTTGCAGCGCCGAGGCTAGGCGCGCGTGGGCTGCGGGATCGCCGGTTACCGTGCCGTCGTCGTGCAACTTCAGGTGAATGCACTCGTGCGCGGCCAACTGCTGAATCACAAACGAGAAGCCCATCTCGAAGATCAATTGCAATGAGATTAGGCTGAGCAGAGTGTAGTAGTAACCCTGCTCGACGGGGCTGAAGAAGCGCACAATAAGCAGGACCGTTCCTGTGCTGCCCGCGATATTCACAAGGCGCGCTAGAAAGGTGTAGGCGACGGCGCCATCAAGGCCCATAGCGTTCCGAATGCTCATTTCCAGGCTCCGACGATGATCCCTTCGAGAGCCGTCGCCCACGAATTTGAGTTGCGGCGCGAACGGAGCAGAATCGAGACCGCATCGCAGAACACCGCCGCAAGCAAGGCCAGCGGCAAAGAACAGAACAGCGCTGCCAGGGCAATCCATACTTTGTAAAGAGATGTGGGTCTATCGGGAACAACAGCCGGATCGACCACCTGCACCAAGGCACCCTGGCGGGCTTCGTCAACGCGGGCTCCCTCGAATTGACGCGTCAACAGATCCTGAACCGTCTCGCGATACTTCACCTCACGAAGGGCGCGAATATAATCGAGGCTGGCCTGAGTTACCGTGCCCTTGGGCGCAATCAAATCACCCGTCTTGCGATCGCTGGCCGCGTCCATCGCAGCTAACTGTCCCTCAATGCTCGCCAACTCCTGTTGCGCCCGCTGCAAGTCCGGGTTCTGCTCAGCGGCAAACTCGCGCATGGCTCTGATTTCGATCTGCTTGGACGCAAGCTGGCCCCTCAAGACCGCAGC
Source organism: uncultured Acidobacteriaceae bacterium (assembly GCA_963757965.1). Classification (GTDB taxonomy): domain Bacteria; phylum Acidobacteriota; class Terriglobia; order Terriglobales; family Acidobacteriaceae; genus Telmatobacter. The sequence continues at coordinate 57,969 of CAVWTV010000018.1, read as the reverse complement.
CGATGCGATCATGGTGCGGTCCTGACCGTCGACGTCAATCACGCCGGTGCGTTGTTCGGTCTGCTTCAAGTTTTCTTCGGCACGGGTCAGGTCCTCTCGCGCGATACTCAGTTGCCGCTCATAGAAGAGCCTCCGCTGCGACGCCTCCGTGATGGCGAGCGTCGCCGTGAAGCGCCGGTATTCTTCCAGCCAGCCATTGGCCAGCTCCGCAGCGCGGCGTGGATCTGAATCGGTCACCGAAAGGTGAATCAGTCCGTCCTTCAGGCCGTTGTCGATCTCGGTATGCTTCTCCCAACGCGCGCGGGCCGTGGACAGGTATTTGCGGTGATAAAGCTGCTGCAGATGAAACCGCGCCACCATCGCATCCCCGATCGTGCGGCTCTTTAACAATGCGACTTGTTGATCGTTGGGATTCTTGATTCCCAGCCCGCCTCCGCCTGCCGCAGCCAACTGCCCCATGCCGCTCAACTGCGCCATCATCGCCGCCGACGATGAAGCCCCGCCCAACTGCGGAGGCAGAATGACCACGGTGGCCGTATAACGGCTTGGCAGCAGAATCGCGATCACGCAACCTGCCACGGCCAAAGCAGCTGTCGTTCTCCCGATCAGCTTCCTCCACTTGACCGTCACGCGCAGCCAGGTCAGCAGAGAGCCGCTGAGCGTGCTGCGGGCGTGGGTCAGCCGTTCGTGTTCTTGCGTTGGCACGCGGTCATTCCTCATGAACAAGACCGAGACGATCTGGTGGCGGGCACTCGGTTCCAGGCATTGCGCATCGCCGGCAATTCGCAGGGTGGAGACTAGCAATCGAGTCAAACACCCAGCAGAACTGTGTCCTAGATTAAGGGCGCTTGAAACGAATGCTGCGAGGGAATCATCGTGATAAGTTGGTGGGCTCCAAGAATGGGACGAGGCTGGCGCAGTTGTCCACTTTTGAAACATCGTCCGTGTTGCGCTGCGTTTTGACGTCGTACCGCATATCGGATGAAGAAACAATGAGGTGTCATGAGAAACACTTCATCTGCTTGCTCTGTCCACTTTCTTGCTGGACTCGTTTGGCTTGGTTTCGCTTCTGTCATTGCGTTCTCCACAATCGCACTGCACGCACAATGTGCGGATGGAGACGACACGGATTCGCTTGGATGCTCGGATCGACAGGACTCCCAGTCCTCGGCGGCGGCACCTCCGGCGACGCTGAATGTTGAGGAGCATCCACAGAATGGAACTCCAAACGCGGATCGCTCGAACGAGGCTTCGGCCAATGGGAGTCTCGCCAGCGGGGCAAGCTATACAGAAGGCGCATTGCGCAAAGGCCGCGCCAGAGCGGATGGGCGAGCCGTTTCGCCCGACCCTCCCAATGCATTCCAGACCTTTGTGTTCGCTACAGTTGGCCAGATGTTGCCAGTCTATGGAGCCGGACTCTTTAGCACGCAACCAACCTCATTTGGTCCAATCGATCACGGGCCGGTTCCGGGAGAGATGATCATCGGCGCAGACGATGAACTGCGCATTCGAATATGGGGTCAGGTCAACTTCAGCGCCAATCTGCGCGTAAGCCGCGAGGGAGAGATCTATATCCCGAAAGTTGGCGCTGTGCATGTGGCAGGATTGCCATTCGCCGCGATCCCGAGCCACTTGCGCACGCAGATGGAGCGAGTCTATCGCAACTTCGAGTTGAGCGTCGATCTGGGAGACATTCATACCATTCAGATTTACGCCGCGGGCATGGCGCACCAACCGGGCGAGTACACTGCGAGCGCTCTCAGCACGCTGGTGGATGCGATGTTTGCCAGTGGCGGCCCCTCATCGGCCGGGTCGATGCGCCACGTGCAGTTGAAGCGCGATGGCAGGGTGGTGACGGATTTCGATCTGTATTCACTGCTGGTCAAGGGGGACAAGACCGGCGATATGCAACTGCAACCGGGCGACATACTGTACATTCCGCCTGCCGGCCCCCAGGTTGCGCTTATCGGCAGCGTGCGCCAGGCCGGCATCTATGAATTGCGGGGCGCCGAATCGATCGGCCAGTTGCTCGACGATGCAGGCGGGAGGACGTCGATTGCCGCCGATGCGAGGTTGTCAGTCGATCGGATAGAAGATCACGCGCGGCGGCGTGCATTCGAATTAACGCCGGATTCCGCGGGGCTGGCGACGCTGCTGGCAGACGGCGATATCGTGCGCATCGATCCTATCCTCTCCATTTATCGCGAAGTGGTCACATTGCGCGGGGCTGTCGCCAATCCAGGACGCTTTCAGTGGCATGAGGGCATGCGTCTGAGCGAATTGATGCCGGAGCGCGATGCACTGCTAAAACGCGACTATTGGTGGCAACGCACGAGACTCGGTCTTCCCGCACCGCAACTCGCCGCGCCCGCAAGTGGGGAAGGCAGGACGGAGAAGCCGGCCGCCGTTCGTACTCCCGGAGCGCAGACGAATTGGAATCGCGCAGTCATTGAGCGGCTGGATCAGGCCACCATGACGACTCGGCTTATTCCTTTCAATCTGGGCAAGCTGGTGCTCGATCGCGACATGTCTGAGGATATCGATCTCAAATCCGGAGACGTTGTTACGGTTTTTGCGCAGAAGGACATTCAACTTCCGATCAAGGAGCAGACGATCTATGTGGAGTTGGCGGGCGAGTTTGTTCATCCCGGGATATACAGTGTGTCTCCGGGCGAAACTCTCCGGCGGGTGGCGGAGCGCGCCGGAGGGCTGACCGATCAGGCCTATCTCTATGGATCGAACTTCACCCGCAAGAGCACGCAGGAGCTCGAACAGGAACAACTAAACGAATATGCAGACCGGCTAGAACATCAGATGGAGCGAAACAGCCTGGGGCTGGTGAGCGCTTCGAGCGGCTCGGGGCAGCAATCTGTTTCTCTCGCCGGACAGCAAGTCGCGTCCGCCAATCATGAACTGATCGCGCGAATTCGACAAGCTCGCGCCAGCGGGAGGGTCGTGCTCAAGATGAAGCCGCAAAGCGCGGGGCTGAGTGCGATTCCCGATATTCATCTGGAGGATGGCGACCGGCTGGTGGTACCGTTTGCTCCCGAAACGGTTCAGGTGGTTGGCGCTGTTTTCAACCAGCGCGCATTCCTTTACAGCGAAAATGCCAAGGCTAGGGAATACCTTGAACTCGCCGGCGGCCCGAACCGAGACGCGGACCGCAAGCGCATCTACATTCTGCGGGCGGACGGGTCGGTCATTGGCCATGTCACCGGCGACTCGGCCCTAGGGGTTGATTTTAGAAAGCTGCAACTCTACCCTGGCGATGCGATCGTTGTCCCGGAGAAGGATGTGCACCCCTCCCTGACGAATCAGCTCATGATCTGGAGTCAGTTTATGTCTCAGCTTTCGCTCGGCGTGCTGGAGGCGAACTCAATCAAGTAGGAAGCACCCAAACGACTGCTGGGTCTAGCCGTGGATCTTGTCGATTGGCTGCTTTGCTCAATTGGCACATCCCCATGTTTCGCGCAATTCTGTGTTGTGAAGACTTAGGTGAAGGCAGAAACTCCGGCGTTCCGCCGCATCTTGTTGTTTCATATGCAGGCAAAAGAGCAGGGGTAAAGCCGGTGGTGCAAATCATTTGCAAAGTAATCCACGAAGGCTCTCTTGTTAAGCATCATTCAACATGGTTCCGTTTCAGGAATAGTTCCATTCCTCTCCCAATGCCCCCCGCGATTTTCCTGCACAGTCAAGTTTCCCACACTGTTAAGGGCGAAGATTCATGCATGGCGGTGCTGCGACGGAGCCGCGGGCTTCTCTGAGATATTCCGTATGCCCGAAGAGTAGCTCTCTGCTTTGATGCACCGCCATTGCTCGCGCGAGCTTCGAGCATCAATCGCTTTGGTGAGGCTGGGCCCCATGCAACTTCCTGTTCGAGAGCGTGAATCGAGCGCTGTTGTCGCTCCGCAATGGATTGTCCCTTCTTCTCATCCCGGCCTGACTGCTCCCATTCGCGAAGTGTGTTTCAAGAGCCCGTCTGCGAGCGATTGGAGCCTTTCCAATTCGAAGCGGATCCTGGATGTCTCGATTTCGCTCCTTGCTCTTTCTGTTCTTGCTGTTCCAATGCTGGCTATCGCGATTTGCGTACGACTGTCGTCGAGGGGGCCAATCTTCTTTGTGCAAAATCGCATCGGGCGCGGAGGGCGCCTTTTTCCCATTTTCAAATTCCGCAGCATGGTTACGGGCGGATGCGGCGGTCCTGGACTGACCGGGGATGGGGATCGGCGCATTACTGCGTTGGGCCGATGGATGCGCAAATTCAAACTCGATGAACTGCCGCAGTTTTATAACGTTCTCCGCGGGTCGATGAGTCTCGTCGGCCCCCGGCCAAAATCGCCGCAATATGTGGCGATCGAAAACATGCCCTATCGCCCTGGTATTACCGGAGCCGGCACGCTTGCATTTCGCCATGAAGAGCAGATTCTGGGCAACGTCCAAGCGGTCGATCTGGATGCGTTTTATGCGCGCCGGATCAAGCCGCTCAAGGCGCGCATCGATGTGCGCTACATGAGCCGCGCCACTTTTTGGACCGACATGCGGTTGATTGCGGCAACGTTTCTGGTTTGCGTGACGTTTGACCGCAATCGAAACGCGCTGCGCGGCCAGGAGGAGGAAATGGAGAGGATCAGGCGGTCTCGGACGCCGATCGAGATTGCCGATTCGATTTAAGCTTCGCAGCGGTGCCGCACCTTGAGATGAAGAAGCGACTTCAAGTGCGTCTGGAAGGAGTTCTTACAATGACTGATTTCTTGCTCGGCCTGGCCTTCATCGGATTAATGCTAGCGCCGGTCATTTCGGCTTCATTCTGGCACGACAAAACCCAATCCGGCGGCAACTGAGGCCTTGAGTTGCCTACGGTTGCGATGAAGGCTCCCGGTCCTTTCTTGGCAAGAGCGAATCGAGCAGGAGAAGACAGGCGCCGGTGACGATGGAGGAGTCGGCTAAGTTGAAGTCGGGGAAGTGATAGCTGAAGATGTGTACTTCAATGAAATCGACGACCGAGCCGTAGAGGATGCGGTCGTGTACGTTGCCCAGAGCTCCGGCAAAGACTAGTGCGAGGGCGACGGTGGTGAGGGTGAAGCGATCGCCTAACCTGACCATTGCAATGAGGACAACCAGCGCAGCCGCGAGCGCGAAGCTGATGAGTGCCCAACGGACCACGTGAGGCTGGGCGGAGTCGGCAAAGAGCGAGAAGGCAGCACCCTCGTTGGTCCAATGCGTGATGCGAAGGACACGAGGGATGATGGGAATAGCGCCGCCGAGGCGGATGTGCGCGGCGACCCAGGTCTTGGTGAGACGGTCGGCAAAGATGATCAGCGCGGAGATGAGCAAAAGCCAGGGGAGTCGGCGGGGTATGGAAAGGGTCACTTGTTGCGGCCTTTTGAACGGGTTCCGGTTGAGGTTTATGGTATCCCACTCATCGCGATAAGGCCGCGATGAATGGGGCACGAAGCATTCAGATCCAACTCGCTGCACCGAATCGGTTATTCCGGCGGCTGGGGCGGGGAGATGCCCATCTCTTTGAGAGCGGAATGGCAGCGGGTGCAGACGTTCTGCCAGATGCCGTAGTTACTAACTTCAGGCATGAAGTTCCAGCAGCGGGCGCACTTGTGGCCGCTGGCGGGAAGGACAGCCATCTCAGAACTTGTACCTTCAAATATCTGGACCTCGGAGACGTTGAGAATCTCCTTCAGTCCCGCAAAGTGTCGCTTGAGCAAGCCGAATAACTTACCGGGCGCGGTGATTTTGAGCTGCGCTTCAAGCCCCTTGCCGATCAGTTTTGCCTGGCGCTCGTTCTCAAGCAACACCAAGGCCGCATCACGTACTGCGAAGAGCTGTTTCCATTCTTCCAGCAGCGGAGCAGGGTCTTCGGAGAAGACTTCGGTCGGGGCAGGGAATTGGGCCAGGTGCACGCTGACTTCGCGGCCTTCTATGGTGGGCAGGTAATCCCATACTTCGTCGGCTGTGAAGCTCAGGATGGGCGCGACCAGGCGGACTAGGGCTTCGGTGATCTTCCAGAGAACGGTCTGCGCGGAGCGGCGCTGGTTACTGGTGGGCGCGAAGGTGTACATGCGGTCCTTCAGCACATCCAGATAGAAGCTGCTCAGGTCGACGATGGCGAATTCGTTGACGGCGTGGTAGACGCGATGAAATTCGAAGGCCGCGTACCAGTCGCGGATTTTCTCGGTGAGCTCGCGAGTTCGGGCCAGCATGTAACGGTCGAGCGGAAGCAATTCTGCTTCTGGAACCTGGTCGCGGCTGGGCACGAACCCGTGGAGGTTGCCGAGCAGAAAGCGGAAGGTGTTGCGCAGCTTGCGATAGATGTCGGCGCAGCGCTGCATCAGGTTCTCGCTGGCGGCCATGTCTTCACGGAAATCGACGGACGCGACCCAGAGACGCACGATTTCGCCGCCGAGACGGTTGGCGATATCGACGGGGTCTACGCCGTTGCCCAACGACTTGCTCATCGCCCGGCCCTGCTCGTCGAGAGTCCAGCCGGCGGTTGCCACATGAGAGTAAGGCGCGCGGCCACGCAAGGCCACTGAGGTCAGCAGCGAGGAGTGGAACCAGCCGCGATGCTGATCGCCGCCTTCGAGGTACAAGACCTCAACGCCCTCGCCGTTTTGGAAGGAGGTATAGGCGGTCTTGAGATCGGGATCGGCCTCGGCCACGGCAAACCAGCTTGTGCCCGAGTCGAACCAGACATCGAGAATGTCGGTTTCCTTGCGAAAGCCCTGGCCGGGCGGGCGGACTTCTCCACAATGCTTGCAAGCGGTGTCGGCTGGCAGAAGGCCGTCGGTCGCGCCGGTGTGCCAGGCTTCGGCGCCTTCACGCTCGAAGAGATCGACGATCTTGCGATTGAGTGCCGGGTCGAGGATGGGTTGACTACAGTCTTCGCAGAGGAAAACGGCGATGGGCACACCCCAGATGCGCTGGCGGCTGATGCACCAGTCGGGGCGCGTGGCGATCATGTTGGTGATGCGCTCTTTGCCCCAGGATGGATCCCAGACGACCTTATCGATTTCTTCAATGGCGAGTTGGCGAAAGGTCGTCGTGGAGCCATCCTCGCGCCCGATCGGAGTCTCCAGGCCTATAAACCACTGCTCAGTGGCGCGGAAGATGACTGGATGGTGGCAGCGCCAACAGTGCGGGTAGGAGTGTTCGAGGTCGCTTACCGACAGCAGCGCGCCGGCTTCTTCAAGCATGGCGACGATGATGGGATTGGCGGCCCAGATCTTCAGGCCGTCGAAAGCAGGCGGGACGGTGCGGTCCCACGCGGCTGGGTCCACATGGATGCGGCCGGAGGCATCCACGCGGCAGGTTGGGTCGAGCCCGTACTTGACGCCGGTATAGAAGTCGTCCGCGCCGTGCGAGGGTGCGGTGTGAACAGCGCCGGTACCTTGATCGGCGGTGACGTAAGTGGCCAGCACGCCCAGAACGCCGCGGTCGAGGAATGGGTGCTGAAAAGTGACGCGGTCAAGGACGGTGCCTTTGAAGCGAGCGACCTCGCTCACCTCGCCAAGCTTGCAGGCAGCTATTGTCGCTTCGGCCAATGCATCGGCGACGATGTATATGTTGCCGTCTGCGTCCTGCAATGCCACATAGTCGAATTCAGGATGAAACGCGACAGCTAGAGACGCGGGCAACGTCCAGGGGGTGGTGGTCCAGATGATGGTCGCGACCTGCTTGCCGGCCAGCGCCACGTCGATTGCGGCAGGGTCCGACGTGAGGCGGTAACGCACGTAGATCGATGGGCTGGTGTGCATCCCGTACTCGACCTCGGCCTCGGCAAGGGCGGTGCGGTCGTGGATGCACCAATAGACAGGCTTGAGTCCTCGGTAGACGAAGCCTTTTTCGAGGAATCCGTAAAAGGCTTCGAGCGTGCGTGCCTCGTAGTCGCGGGACATGGTCTTGTAAGGTCTTTTCCAGCGGCCGAAACAGCCAATGCGCTCGATCTGCGAGGTTTGCAGGTCAACATACTTCTGCGCGTAGGCGCGGCATGCTTCGAGCACGTCGGGCACGGGCATTTCAAGCTTCTTATGGCCCAGATGCTCATCGACCTTGATCTCAATGGGCAGGCCGTGGCAATCGAAGCCGGGGACATAGGGAGCGTTAAAGCCGGCCATGGTCTTTGACTTGACAACGAAGTCCTTGAGGCCATGGTTGAGCGCATGGCCCAGGTGCATGGGGCCGTTGGCGTAGGGAGGGCCGTCATGGAGAATGTAGGCCGGACGGCCCTGGCCTGCCTTGCGCAGCTCTTCGTAGAGACGAAGCGACGCCCAGCGCTCAAGCCGAAGTGGCTCATTCTGCGGTAGATTGGCCTTCATCGGAAAGGCCGTTTGCGGCAGGGTAAGCGTCGCCTTCAACTCGGGCACTGAGGACATCGTCACTCCATGGGATGTTGCGTACTTGTTCATTCGTTAGTGTAAATGGCCGGGAAAGAAATATTAGGTAACAACTGTCCGCGCCACTCGTCTATTGATTATGGAAGTCGCCGGGAATCGGAAATATGGGACTTTGGAGCGGAGGCCTGTTTTCCGGCAAGACAAAACCGGCATCTGTCGAGCATAATGGATGATGGATCAAGGAGCGTTTCCGCCTCCCTGATTCTGGACAACCGCTGCAGCAGAAACCATGGAAAACGACGAGCCTATGTCAGACACAGAATCCCAGGCCGCGGTCCTGACCGGCCACGAGTTCGACGGTCTCCTCGGAAAGTCCTTTGAGGAGAAGCCCATCTGGGTTGGGCTCTACGAGAGCATACGGGATGTGTTTTTTCCACCCCACCTGCCTCCGCTGGAGCTGACCTCGACGCCGATTCCCGTCCCGGATCGCATGGCGGTGAAGCCCAACCCCTGGGCGATCGGCATTTCCTCAGGCATCAATCTGGCCATCGTTGCATTGCTGCTCTTCCTCGGCGTGCGAACGATCGTCAATGCCGTGAACAAGCCAAAGGAGAACGCGACCGATATTAATTTGACAGATTTCAAGGCGCCCAAGGCCGATAAGGCGAACGGCGGCGGCGGTGGCGGCGGCGAACACAGCATAGTCGATCCCATCAAGGGCCATCTGCCAAAGATCGAGAAGGACCCGGTAGTTCCTCCCCAGGTTGAGACGGTGGACAAGCCCAAGCTGGCGATGGAATCGGCGATCATGGTGCAGCAAAACATCACGCTGCCCGATAATCCAACGCTTCCGACGATCGGCGTCAAGAACTCTACGAACGTAACGCTGGCATCGGGCGGGCAGGGCTCAAACGGTATTGGCTCAGGCAGCGGCGGTGGGATGGGCTCGGGAACCGGAGATGGATACGGGCCTGGCTATGGCGGCGGCGCAGGGGGCGGGCTGTATAGGGTTGGCGGTGGAGTCTCAGCGCCCGTTGCACTGAACAACGTTGAGGCCGAGTTCTCCGACGAGGCGCGCAGGGCGAAGTACCAGGGCGTGTGCATCATTTCGCTGATCGTGGATGCGCAAGGGAATCCTCAGAACCCGCGCGTGGTTCGGGCGCTGGGCATGGGCCTGGACGAAAAGGCGTTGGAAGCTGTTCGCAAGTACAAGTTCAGGCCGGCGATGAAGGGCAATACTCCGGTGCCGGTGATGATTTCTGTCGAGGTCAATTTCCGCTTGTATTGAAAATTCAGTCAGGATTCGGCAAGGGCGGAGCGCGTGGCGCTTCGCCCTTTTCATTCGCAGGCGTGAGCCCCGTTAATCGGTTTACTTGAAGGCATGAGTGGGCTTCGATGTGGTAGTCTTCGCTGTTCCAACTCTGGAGGAAATGGCGATGATGCTGCGGCGGAAGCTGGAAGCTTTGGCGGGTGGGTTGGCGGGACTGGCAATTGGATTGGGGCTTCTAACGGGACTCCCAAGGGTCACTTTGGCCCAGACGGATTACCCATTCCGGGACGTGAGGCTCGGCGACACCCAGCGAATTGACGACCTGTTGGGCCGGCTGACCGTGGATGAGAAGATCCTGCTGATGTCGGACCATCCGAAGATACCGAGGCTGGGGATTGCGTTTTCGGGACAGGTGGAAGGGCTGCATGGGTTAGCGCTTGGTGGGCCGGGCGAATGGGGCGGCAGAGGCAGACAACCGATGCCGACCACCACTTTTCCGCAGGAAAAGGGATTGGGCGAGACCTGGGACGCGGATTTGCTTAAGAAGGTCGCCGCGCTGGAGGGCTATGAGGCGCGCTACGACTACCAGAATTCGACGATCCAGCGGGGCGGGGTGGTGATTCGCGCTCCCAATGCGGATCTGAGCCGGGACCCGCGCTGGGGCCGGACCGAGGAGTCGTACGGCGAAGACCCGTTTCTCGTTGGCACGTTGACAGTGGCGTTTGCGCAGGGGCTTCAGGGGCCCGATCCAAAGCACTGGCAGGCCGCGTCGCTGATGAAGCACTTCCTCGCCAACGAAAACGAGAACGGACGAACTCACACCTCTTCGGACTTCGATGAACGGCTGTTTCGGGAGTACTACTCTGTACCGTTCAGGATGGGCTTCGAGCAGGGCGGCTCACGCGCAGTGATGGCCTCGTACAACGCGTGGAACGGCACGCCGATGCTGATTAATCCGGTGCTGAAGGCCGTGATGATTCCCGAATGGGGCAACAACGGGCTGATCTGTTCGGATGGTGGTGCGCTGGGGCTGCTGATTACATCGCACAAGAGCTTTGCCGACAAGGAGCACGGCGTGGCGGCGGCGGTGAAGGCGGGCATTAACAACTTTCTCGATTCGTACAAAGACGATCTTGCCAAGGCTTTGAAGGATGGGCTCTTGACGGAGGCGGATATGGACGCTTCGTTGCACAACGAACTTCGCGTCTTCCTGCGTCTGGGTGAGATGGACCCTGTGGGCGTCGACCCGAATGCGGAGATCGGTGTGAAAACCGGAGGAGCGCCGCCGCCGTGGCAGCTTGACTCAAGCAAGGCTCTGGCGCGTCTGGCGACCGACGAGTCGGTGGTGCTGTTGAAGAACGAAAACCATACGTTGCCGCTCGACCGGACGAAGCTGAAGAGCATTGCGCTGATCGGCCCGTGGGCGGACCAGGTGCTGCTGGATTGGTACAGCGGAACGCCACCGTACGCGGTGAGCGCTCTGGAAGGGATTCGCGAAGGTGCTGGCCCCAACGTGAAGGTGCTGTTCGCCGATGGATCGGACACGGCAGAAGCGGCGGCGCTGGCGAGCAAGGCGGACGTTGCGATTGTGGTGGTGGGGAATCATCCAGTTTGCAATGCGGGCTGGGATCAATGCCCTACACCTTCGAACGGCAAGGAAGACATGGACCGCAAGACCATCGTGCTGGAGCAGGAAGAACTGGTGAAGCAGGTCTTCGCGGCCAATCCTCGGACAGTGGAGGTGCTGCGATCGAGTTTTCCGTATGCAATTGTCTGGAGCCAGCAGAATCTGCCGGCGATTGTGCACATGACGCATAACAGCGAAGAAGAAGGTCACGGGTTGGCGGACGTGCTGTTTGGAGACTACTCGCCGGCCGGGCGGTTGACGCAGACATGGCCCACGGGTGACGCGCAGTTACTGCCGATTTTGGATTACAACCTGCTGCACGGGCGGACTTATCTATACAGCAAAGACAAGCCGCTCTTTGCATTCGGCTACGGGCTCAGTTATACAAGCTTTGCTTACGAGGGTGTGAAGGTGAGCACGCCCACAGTGACGGCCGAAGGAACGGTTCAGGTGACGGTGAGGGTGAAGAACACCGGCAAACGGGCCGGAGATGAAGTGGTGCAGCTCTACGTGCAGCACCTGGGTTCGAAGGTCGAACGGCCGCAGCTTGAGCTGAAGGGATTCAGGCGAATGAGGATCGAGGCCGGAGCTGTGCAGAATGTGGCGTTCGATTTGAAGCCGCGCGACCTGGCGTACTGGGATGCGGCGGCTCACGTCTGGCGGGTGGAAAAGGAGCAGGTCCGGGTGTTGGCCGGTGGCTCGAGCGATAATCTGCCAGCTCAGTCCACTGTGGAGGTTGAGACCAGCGGAGAGTTCAAACCGTAGGAAATGGGTGGTCGTTGACATTGATAATGAGCGCTGCATGAGTTCCGGGAACTGGCCCGAAATCGTGCTAGGAAGAGCGGAGAAAGCGCGATGAAAACTGAAGCCGGAATAACCAGACGTAGCGTCTTAAAGGGTGCGCTTATGGCTTCGGCTCCGCTTTGGGTAGGTGGAGCAGAGCGGGGATCCGCGGCGGAGACGATAGCCGCTGGCGGTTCGCCCGCAAAGGGCGACGACAGGGCGCAATGGCTTGCTATCGTCGAGCGGGTTTCGCAGCCGGTTCTTGAGGCGATCAGCCTGGAGAGGTTGCGTGCGACGATGCCCGTGGAGTCGGTGAAGGGCCTGGAAGCGGCGCGAAGCAAGTCGACGCACCTTGAGGCAGTCGGCCGCTTGCTGTGTGGATTGGCTCCGTGGCTGGAAGGAGTGCCGGGAACGAATCTTGAGGAAGAGGGGCTGCGTAGCCGCTATCGGCAATGGGCTCGACAGGCGATTCGTTACGGTACCGATCCACACTCCAACGACTTCTTCAATTTCGGTACGAATGATCAGTCGGTAGTGGATGCGGCATTCCTGGCGCTTGCCATTGTGCGTTCTCCCAACGAGCTTTGGGCAAAACTGAATAGCGATACCAAGGAAAACCTGGTTCGAGCGATGCGTGAAACACGCCGGGTGCTGCCGCCCTTCAATAACTGGCTTCTTTTTTCAGCTATGGTGGAGGCGTTCCTGTGCAAAGTGGGCGAGACATGGGATTCGGAGCGTGTGGACTACGCCTTATGCGAGCACCAGCAGTGGTATTTGGGCGACGGAATGTATGGCGATGGGCCGCATTTCCATTCGGATTACTACAACAGTTTTGTAATCCAGCCAATGCTGCTGAATGTGTTGGATGCGGTTGGTACGGCCAACGAGCGTTGGAAGGCGATACGGGAACCATCCCTTGTGCGAGCGCGCAGGTATGCGGCGATACAGGAACGGCTAATCAGCCCGGAGGGCACCTACCCACCGATCGGGCGTTCACTGGCCTATCGATTTGGCGCGTTTCAGCACCTCGCGGAAATGGCGCTGCGGAAGCAGTTGCCTGAGGGTGTCAGTCCGTCCCAGGTTCGCAGCGCCATGACAGCTGTGATGACGCGCTCGGTTTCGGCGAAGGGGACGTTCGACGACAAGGGGTGGCTGACGATCGGATTGGCAGGGCACCAGCCGTCCATCGGCGAAGCGTATATCTCAACCGGTAGTCTCTACCTGTGCGCAACGGCATGGTTGCCGCTGGGGCTTCCTGTAACGGATGAGTTCTGGAGTGCTCCGGCAGAGCCGTGGACTCAGCAGAAGATTTGGAGCGGTGCAGACATCAAGGCCGACCACGCGATCGCCGATTGAAGGAGGATCGACGCGTAAATCAAAGATCGAGGAACATCGCTCCATCTTCAACCATGAGGTCGATGCCGGCGGTTTTCGCGGCCTCGTGCAAAGCAGTGTCGAGCATGACGACCGGGTCAGGGCTTACATCGATGCGGCGCATCAGGCCCTCTCCTTTTTTCCCACCGACTGAGAGGACGATCTTCAAACCACGACGCTTGCACTTTACCGGCGTCCCGTCTTCGAGCTTCCCATTCATCGGCTTTAAATATGCATCGGCGTAGTGAACGCCGATGCCTGACTTATCGTCGGAATGCCGAGGAAGCTTGCTCTCGGCAGCCGGGTTTACGTCACAAAGCTTGACTTTCATGCTGGCCTCCGTTGGGTTCGATTCCCTCCGATTCGAGGAATTCGTCCATCACTATCCTGAATGCGCGGATGTGTTCCGGCGTGCTTCCGCAGCAGGCGCCAACGAGGTTTACGCCCGTTTCCAGCAGCGGCATCAGGCCTCGCACCATTTGCTCCGGCGTTTCATCGTAGATGACTTTCATGTCGATTAGCCGGGGCTTTCCCGCATTCGGTTGAACCATCACCGGCAAGCTGGTCACGCTCTTGTAACGCAGCACAGCCTGACGCGCTCGCTGCATCTCCATTCCGGTGCCGCAATTCAGGGCGACGACGTGCGCGCCGTGCTCCTCCATGAATTCGGCGGCCCGTTCGGGCTCAATGCCCATCATGGTGCGGAAATTCGAGCCGTCGAGAGTGACGTCGTAGGCCATGGAACCGATGATGCACTTCGCGCCCGCTGCTTGGGCTGCTTCGATGCCAATCAAGAGTTCTTCAAGCGATGTTTGCGTCTCGACAATGATGGCGTCCGCCCCCGCCTCGACCAATGCCAAAGCTTGTTCCTCGAAGGCACTGCGGACCTGGGATTCGGTGTGGTCGCCGAACGGCTCGAGCAAGCCGCCGAAGGGGCCGATGTCGCCGAGAACATAGCCTTCCCTTTCGCCAAAGGCCTGACGCGCGATCTCTACCCCCGCCTTGTTGACTTCAACGACGTGGTCCGCCTTGGAATGGCGTTTTAGCATGATGCGCGATCCGCCAAATGTGTTGGTGATAATGCACTCGGAGCCGGCTTCGACGTAGCGGCGCTGGATGGCGAGCACGCATTCTGGATGCGTGAGATTCCATGCCACGCCGCAGTTTCCTTGTTCCAATCCGCCGAGCATGAGTTGCGTGCCCATCGCGCCGTCGCCGAGCAACGGCTGCTCTCGGATCGCGTCTTGCAAGAGTTTCTTCATAAGTTCTCCGTGTCCTCAGGTCAATTCTTTTTGCGCCAGAGAGTAGTGAATCGCGTCCAGAACCCTCCGCTCAGCAACCGCTCGACAGCACAGCGCCGGCACGCTTTTCATTGAATTCCTGCAGGGCCTCGAGCATGGCCAGAATGTTTTCGCGCGGCATTCCGGGGCTGACGCCGCCGCCTACCGAGAGAATGATGCCTTCGCCGACCGAACCCTCCAGCACCTCGAGGGTCTCTTCTTTCACTTCTTCCGGTGTGCCGCGAACCGCAATCTCCAGCGGGTTGACGTTCCCCATCAGGCACATCCGGTCGCCGACGCGGCGCTTCACCTCGGTGATATGTCTCTGCTTGCCCCAGTTGAGCACATTGAAGCCCGCATCCGGCAGGTGGTCGAGGCAGGCGTTCACTTCGGCGTCGTTGTGGTACAGCTTGACCAAGTTCTTCGGAAATGCATCGCAAATGCGCTTCAGATAAGGATGCGCAAACTCGAGGTAGTGCTCCTCGTTGATGAACCCAACGATATCGTCGAGGATGAAGATGCTCTCGACGGTGTCGCCCATGACTTTCTGCTGCGCATTGAGCCAGTCGATGACCACGCGCGTACACAGGTCGATCAACTTGTGCGCGCCCTTGGGATCATCGACAAGATCGATCATGAATTCGCTGGTGCCGCGCACAAATCCCGCGGTGCAGAGTGGCCCGCGCGAGGTGACCATGGGAAGGATGTAGCCGGCATCCAGGATTCGTTGCCGAGCCATGGCGATACGGTGCAAGGCCAGGCCGGCAAAGCCGTCGGCCTCGACTTCGTAGTCGAGAAAGCTGTCGATATCGTCGAGACGGTAGAGAGTGTGGTATTCACTGGGCGTATTGTCCTGCCAGAATTTGATTTTGGCGCCCAGCACCGAAGGCTCGGCCGCCATCCCGTACTCCATCCACCACGAGGGGATGAAGATGTGTCAGGGAACTCGCGCATGATCTTCAAATTGGACTGAAACCAGAGTTCGGGATCGAGAAGATAATCCAAATGCTTGATTCCGAGATAACCGGGAATCCAGGCGCTATCGATGATCAGCGCCATCGGAACCTTGTCCATCTTCTCGCGACGCACTGCACGCTGAAACGCCTTCCATTGTTCTGGTAGCAAACTTAACCTTCCGGCCGCCCAATTGTGGAAACGCCGGAAACAAAGTGCGCGGCAACTCGGATCGGGCTGCCGCGCGGAATCCTCTTTCAAGGTCAGGAGAGTTTAGAAGTTGAAGCGGCCGCTAAACTGCAGCGAGCGCGCACCTTGTGTTGGAGAGTAGGGAGGGCCAAAGCTGGTGATATAGCCGAATGTGCCTCCGGCCACGGTTGTATTGGGATTGTTGAGCCACGCATGGTTGAACACGTTAAAGGCCTCGAAGCGAATCTGGAACTCGCTCTCGCGATAGAGGTGGATGGAACGGAAGAGGCTGGCGTTGAACATCGAAACTCCGGGGCCGCGGAACGAGTTACGGCCGGTGTTGGGCAGGGTGGGTCCAGCATTGCCCGGGTTGCCAACAATGGTGGTCGCGAGCTCGGTCGGGTTGGCGAAGGATGCCGGATTGAACCAGGGTTTGCCGCCGGATACCCCACTGCCGGCAGGTGTCCTGTTATGGCCGCCCTCCTGCTGGTAAGCGGAGGTCAACTGGGCATAGGTTGTACCAAAGCCAGGCGCCATGTTTCCGATAGTGTTGCTGCTCGCGCTCACCGCAAACGGGAAGCCGCTATAGTGGCTGAACTGCCCGTTCAACTGGAAGCCGCCGATGATCTGTGCGACCACACCCTGGTTTGCAAACTTCTGGCCGAAGCCGAAGGGCAGGTGATAGACGGCCCACATCTGCACGTTGTGCTTCTGGTCGTACCCCGCTGTGCCTCTATTCAGGCGAAACATCGACGGGTAATTGAAATGCGTACCCTCGGCTCCCGAGCCGGCGCCGTTGTCTTCAAAGTCGATGGCGTGCGAGTAGGTGTAGACCGCGCCCAGCGAGACATTCTTACCGACGTTATGCGTCAATTGGGACTGGAGCGCGTTGTACATCGAGCTGAAGAGCGGTTCGGACATCGTGATGCCGCCGGTGTTGTAGCAGACGGGTCCCCCAGTGCCAGTCGGGGTGCAGTGCATCTGGTTGATGATTGTGTTGGACTGGAACGAGCAAGCTCCGGTGAGGCCCGAGGACGGATTGTATTGTCCATTGGGCATGCAGAGAGTGCTTGAGCTCGGCAGCGGCGCCGCATTGAGGGAGATGCCAACCTGTTCGCGAACAAAATGCGTTCCCACATAGCCGACGTTGGCAACCCAATCGTGGCCCAGATCCCGCTGGATGAAGAGGTTCCAGCTCTCGATGTAGCCGCGCCGGAAGTTTTGCGCAACCGTGGTTGTCGATCCGGAGATGGGCAGCGATACAAAACCGGAGCTGGTGTTGGGACCGGTCTGAATGGGGATGCCATAGGTGAGCGTCATCGGCTCGCCGGATGCATAGTGGGTTGTATTGACCGGGTCCACCGCGATGGTGCCCGTCCCGGTGCCGCTGTAATTCGGCGTCAGGTCCTCAGGGAACTCGTCGCGCAGGTAGCGCATGCTATCCGGGTCGGAGGTGAGGCCGAAGCCTGTACGGAGGACGGTCTTTTCGGTCAAGCGGTAGTCGACGCCGATGCGCGGAGCGAAAAACCCGTATCCGACATTGATGCCTGAGTTCTCGGGGACTCCGTTCACGCCGCCTACCTCAACGTTGGAGCTCAGCGGCAGTCCCGGAACGAGAACAGTGACGCCGGTGTGGTCGCGGTACGCCGCCGGATATAATTCGTATCGCACGCCATAGTTGATTGTCAGCTTGGGCGTAACGGTCCACTGATCCTGGGCGTATGCCGCGACCGCGGACCAGCGCAGGGAGTTCGGATCGAAGGTCTGCTGCGACTTGGACACCCCGGCGCCTCCGCCGTTGTTGGGCAGGCCGAGCAGGAAGTCGGCAATCGTGTTGTAGCCGGTTACACCGCACGAAGCGCTGCTCGCCGATGCGGTGATACCGCAGGTCATGCCGCCCTGGAACATAAAGCCGCCGCGCGGATAACTGACCCCGCCGCCGCTGGTGGGTTGGAAGTGGTTCAGATCGAAATGGAAATAGGTGAAGCCGTACTTTGTTGAATGCTTTCCCTTCACCCAGCTCAGGTTCACGTCGCCGGTAAATTGGTTGTCTCGGAAGAGGAATGGATTGGAGCCATTCGGGTTTCCCAAGGCATTGAAGCCGGTGAAGTTGAATCCCGGCTGGCCCACATAGTCGAGGCCTGGGCCGTTGGTACCTGGAATGGCCAGCTGGTTGGTCCCGTAGTCGCCGAGGGTGATATCGAGCGAGGACTGCGCGCCTGTCCTCTGGCGGGTGTAGCCGAAGTCGGCGTCGATGACTAACCTGGGAGTGATTACGTGGCTCATTCCCAGGCCTACGTTCTGCATGCGGCCTGCAGCTGCGCCCGGCTGGCCGCCGTCATATGTTCCGCCTCCCGCCGCCCCCAGTTGCTGCGGGTCGACGCCGGTGTACGGCGACATGCCGTACTTGCCGAAGATCTGCGTATTGTCGTTTGGAATATAGGTAATCTTGGTGTCCGATGCGTTGCGATTGTAGCCAAATATTCCGGTTCCAAAAATATCGTTGGCCAAGATGCTTGAGAGAGACGCCGTCGGCTCGCCCGCTGAGCCTACCTTTGCGGCGATCGGCTGTAGATCCGTCATCATGACCGAAGCCGCGTGCGCGATTCTCGATGCCGGAATCGTGTTGATATTCGATCCTGTTTCCCCGTACTCATTGGTAAAGCTGGGCCGGCAGGAGTAATTCAGGAAGCCATTGGTGTAGAGGAGGGTGGGACACTGCGCAGTATTGATTGTGCCGATCCACTGACTGGAGGGAACGGCAGGCGCCGGATCGTAAAGAACTGTGTTGCCAGCCGACAGTCCAGAGGCCACCTCGGAGAAGTTGCCTGTGATCATGTTGGCGTCTGGAACGGTCACGTTGCCGCTGATGGCCTGACGCCGCGTGATGCGATCAAAGTTCGTGAAGAAAAAGAGCTTGCTTCTGCCGGTCATGATCTTGGGGATATAGACCGGTCCGCCGACGTTGAAGCCGTATTCCTGATAGACATTTTTCGGAAGCGCTGCTCCTACCGCGGTTGTGTACGGACGCGCATTGATCGCGGCATCCTGGTAGTACTCCCACACGCTGCCATGAAGGTCCCTGGTGCCGTTCTTGGTGGTGATTTTGACGGAAGCACCGCCGGCCAAGCCTTGCTCGGCGTTGAAGGCGTTGGTGGTGAAGCTGACGTTTTCAATCGAATCCGCCGGAGGAACGTACGCAATCAAGTACGGCAGCCAGCCGTAAGAGTTCATCGCGCCGTCAAGGCGCGTGGTGTTGCCGTTATATGAGTTGCCGTTTACGTTGACGCTCATGGCGCGCGCGGGATTGCCGCCAACCGAGTTCTTTTCCTGCACGTATGAGGCGCCTGGAACGATCGAGTACAGCGACTGGAAGTTGCGGCCCTCCGACGAGGTGATGGGCAATTGCGTGAGCTCGGTTTGACTGATCTCGGAATTGACTTCGGCATTCTCCGTTTGGAGCACCGGCGGCGCCTCGGTCACCGTGATTTTGGTCGATACCGCCGCCGCTTGCAGCGCAATGTCCACGCGCACCTGGCGGTTGACTTCCACTTGCACGTCCTTGGTAGAGCTCCCGCCAAAGGATCCCTTGGCTGGGACGGAAATCGTATACTCGCCGGGCAGCACATCGAGAAGCAGGAAAGTGCCCACTCCGTTGGCCGCGGTGCTACGGATTTCGCCCGTGCCCTGATTGGTTATCGTGATAGCCGCACTGGGAATGACGGCGCCCGTCTTGTCGGTGACCGTGCCCGTAATCGAGCCATAAAGTACCTGCGCACTGGCTGTGCCGCTTGCAAGAAGCAGCATCAGGACTGCGACTGCCATCAGCACTGTTCCGATTGCTCCCGTGCTGACCCGGGGATTGATCTCTGGCCTTCCTAACATGGTGTTCCTCCGGAAAGATGTTGATTGCCTGCGTCTCTTGTCAAACGCCGCGAGTGTTTTCGCGGGTACCGGCCCTCAATTTGCCTTAGCCGCTAGATCCGATTGAATCTGCAGCAGTTGCTCCACGTCTTTCACAAACAGGGATCGAGTGTGGATGCAATTTAATTGGCGACACGAACTATAAGTACATTGAACGGGGGTTGTCAATGGACAAGCGGCTTATTTCTCTCGATTATTCTTGAGATCGATCCATGAATGGAGGGTTATTGCCGGGGCGAAGGCGCGCATTCCCCCTGCATCCCCGCAGTTTTGTTTGAGATCCATCCTCTGCTCCAATAGAAAAGCTGTCGGTTCCGTCCATGCCGGAAAGGGAGAGAAAACTCCGCTGCGCCACCGCGTTCCACAGTTCCAGGAGTGCCGGCTAGATTTCCGACTTACGCATTCCCCGACTGTCTTCCAGTTCCTTTTCGCGCACTCCGCCCCGCTGAAAGACAAGCGCCGCAGCGCCTCTAAGGCGCGCGATTTCACCCTCATGCGAAGGAAGTATTCGCGGTGGTTCTCCGCCGAGAATGTTTTCTGTTGCTTCCTTCTCAATGGTGGGGCCGAAGCGGTGCCAAGCAGAGGTGATTTCGCCTGCAATAAAGATTACGCTAGGCGCCAGTCCAGCGATGATCAGCCGCAACCCCTGGCCTATGTAGAGGGCCTGCTTTTCCAACGCCTGGGCAGCAAACCGGTCTCCCTCCTCAGCCATTTGGAGCAACTCAAGAAACGTGATTGCGCGGCTCTTGGGGTTAAGCTCCGTGTAATATCGGACCGCGGCCGCGCAGGAGGCGAAAGTCTCCCAGCATCCCCTTCGCCCGCATGAACAACGTTGGCCTGAGGAATCCAGAGAAACGTGCCCAAACTCTCCCGCCATTCCCCGATTCCCGGTGATCAGGTGCCCGTTGGCGAAGACGCTGGTTCCCACGCCTTCCGACACGGTGACCAGCACGATGTCGCGAACGCCGGGAATGCCGTTGAACGTGAGCTCAGCAAGCATGCAGGCGGTTGCGGCGTTTTCCATCTTCACGGGCAGGCCCATCGTATCTTCGATCACTTTCTTCAGATCGAATTCGGGCCAGTGCATATTGGGGGCGAAAATCAGACGCTGTGTCTTCGGATCCACTCTGCCGGGAAGGCTGATCCCGATCCCCTCAATGGTCTTGCGCGCAAGCGCCGGTGGAATCCGCAGCATGCATTCCGTCATGAGCCTCGTCGAGGCCCGCGGATCGGAGGTGAGAGGTACAAGCGAGCGTGAAAGAAGATGCCCATTCAGATCCACGGTGGCTACCGTCGCCTGTTTCGGATGAATGTCCACCGCAATCACTACCAGGTCCTCATTCAATCGCAAGAGTGTGGAGGGGCGTCCGCGGGGTGGAAGAACGAGCGCGCCCTCACGGACCCAATTCTCTTGAATCAGTTGCTCGACAATCAGCGAAACCGTACTTCTCTGAAGTCCTGAATGACGCGAAAGGTCGGCTCGCGAGAGCGGCTGGTTGGCGCGGATCAACTCCAGCACAATGTCACGGTTGATACGGCGGGCAGTCTCGCTTGAGGCAAGCTGAACGTCCGTCAGATCGATATGGCTCATGCCCCGTGCGCGCGTCGGTGATTGCATTGGGATCTCTCCATGAACGATCAGCTGCCAGCGATTCTGTTGGGGCGGGCAAGCAGCACTTCTCACCAAAACCCCGTAGCATAGCATGACACAAGGGCATCGCCTAATTGGAAGCGAGCGTCTAAGGCAGCCGGGATTGGCTAATTACAGGAGTTACGGTTAATGGTAAGCCTATACCTATCAATATTGTAGCTTCCAAATGGGCGCAGGCCCTGCGGATTCGAACCAATTCCCGCCGAGCATGCGCGCCGCTCAAAGAGACTTGAATTGGTTTCAATAGGATTGCGCGGGCAATTTCAATTGTCCACGCTCGCAATTTAATAATCCAGTTCACCCAAAACTTGGACAGCGCGTTTCAGCGCCGGTAATGGATGCAACCATTAGAATGGCGACGGAGAGGGTAGTCGGCAAGGAGACTGCATGAACCGCAAGACGGCTACGAACGTCCAAGCCGAACGAGAACCCTCTCCCGGTGCGCGCATTGGGCAGGTGCGCTGGACAATCTGCGCCATGCTCTTTATCGCGACGACCATCAACTACATGGACCGCCAGGTCATTGCGATTCTCAAGCCCACTCTTGAGCACAGCATCGGCATGACGGAAGTGGACTACGGTTACATCGTGGACGCGTTTCAAGTTGCCTACGCTGCTGGCCTGCTGGTTGCCGGCCAGTTCGTTGACAAGGTCGGAACGCGCATTGGCTACATGGTCATCATGGCCGCCTGGAGCCTGTCGGCCATGGGACACGCACTGGCAAACTCCGTACTCGAATTGGGCATTGCGCGCTTTTCGCTCGGCCTCGGCGAATCTGGAAACTTCCCCGCGGCGCTCAAGACCGTAGCCGAGTGGTTCCCGCAGAGCGAACGCTCGCTGGCGACGGGCATCTTCAACTCGGGATCGAATGCCGGTGCGATCCTGGCTCCCATCATCGTGCCCTGGATCGCTCTGCGCTTTGGCTGGCATGCGGCTTTTCTGTCTACCGGCATCTTCAGTGGGATGTGGATCATCCTGTGGTTCTGCAAATACCGGAAGCCTACCGAACACCGCACGCTTAGCGCGGCCGAGCTAAGCAGAATCAACCAGGAAGCGCCTGAAAAGCCTGGTCCCTCCACTCCATGGATCAAATTGCTCGGGCTTCGCCAGACCTGGGCATTCGCCTGCGGCAAATTCCTCACCGATCCTATCTGGTGGTTCTATCTTTTCTGGTTGCCGTCTTACTTCAGCGCAAGATTTCACCTGGACCTTTCACATTTGGGGCTACCGCTCATCATCATCTACGCCGCCTCGGCCTTCGGCAGCATCGGGGGTGGCTGGCTGCCCGCGCCATTCCGCCGTATGGGGCTCACGCCCGCTCACTCGCGGCTGGCAGCCATGTTCCTCTGTGCCTGCCTGGCGGTGCCAATTTTTACGGTCACGACGATGCGGTCGGAATGGGCAGCGATCGCGATGTTCAGCCTTGCCGTGGGCGCGCACTCGGGCTGGTCGGCCAATATCTTCACCACGCCGTCGGATATGTTTCCTCGCAGCGCGGTAGGCTCGGTGGTTGGCATCGGCGGCATGGCCGGTTCGGTTGGCGCCATGCTGCTTGCCACCTTCGCCGGTTACATTCTGCAAATGACGCATAGCTACGCGAGCCTCTTCGCCATTGCCGCCAGTGCCTATCTGCTGGCCCTTGCGATCATGCTTTTGCTCGCTCCAGGATTGACGAGGGTGGAGTTGACCGGATGAGAACCTCCGCCGCGCGAGGCAATGGTCGTTTCTCCGATCAAGGTCCAGTTCCAGATTTACTCCGAATTCGAACGGCGCATAGACTGATCGTGAGGAGTTCTTGGCTCTCCCTGAGGCGCTCTTCATGCAAGGAGAAAGACCCATGGCCATCGCAACCACCCACGCCGCAAGCCGCGAGCGGGTCAATGCCACGCTGAATCACAGGCAGCCGGACAAGGTCCCAATCGATTTTGGAGCGACCGGTTGCACAGGCATTCATGCAGCCTGCGTGGCCGCATTGCGGGATTACTACGGGCTTGAAAAGCGGCCAGTCCGGATTCACGAACCATTCCAGATGCTGGGGGAGTTGGACGGCGACCTTCAAGCCGCGATGGGAATTGACGTGACCGGCGTGTTCGCGCGGAAGACCAAGTTTGGTTTTTCCAAGGATAAGTGGAAAAGCTGGAACTTCAACGGACTGGAAGTGCACGTTCCCGAGGGCTTCAATGTAACGATGGACGGCCAGGGCGGCACTCTTATTTATCCGGAAGGCGACACTTCCGTACCACCCAGCGGACGCATGCCCAGCGGCGGCTACTTTTTCGATTGCATTGTCCGTCAGCCGCCGATTGACGAAGAGCGACTCAATCCAAGGGACAACATGGAGGAGTTTTGCGCAGTTAGCGACGACGATATCGACCACTTTTCGCGCGCAACGGAAGCTGCCGCCGCAACAGGACTAGGCGTGGTGGCGAGTTTTGGCGGAACCGCGTTCGGCGACATAGGGAATGTACCCGCGCCGGGCCTGAAGCATCCAAAAGGCATTCGGGATATTGCGGAATGGTACGTGTCAACGAGCAGCCGTCAGGATTACATCCATGAAGTCTTTGCCTGGCAATGCGATATTGCCATTCAGAATCTGGAGCGCATCTACGCCGTCGTCGGTGACAAAGTAGATGTGGCTTACCTGTGCGGCACGGACTTCGGCACGCAAACTTCTGCGTTCTGCTCGGTAAGAACCTTCCAAAGCCTCTACTTTCCGTACTACAAGCGGGCCTGCGATTGGATTCACGCGCACACTCCTTGGAAGGTTATGAAGCACTCCTGCGGCGCGGTGTCAAAGTTCATTCCACTGTTCATCGAAGCGGGAATCGACATCCTGAATCCGGTACAGTGTTCGGCTACGGGAATGGAGCCCGAACAACTGAAGACGAATTTTGGCGATCGCATTGTCCTCTGGGGCGGCGGCGTGGATACGCAACATGTTCTGCCCTTCGGAACTGCGGCCGAGGTTAGAGAGCAGGTGCTGCGCCGATGCGAGATATTCGCTCCCGGCGGCGGCTTCGTCTTTAATACCATCCACAACGTGCAGGCGGGTACGCCGATTGAGAATATCGTTGCCATGCTCGATGCTGTGCACGAATTCAATGGTGAAAAATGAGCGCGGCAGAGCCATCAAACGCTGGAGTATGTCCTGCAAAGCTCCCTGGTCTTGGCAATCAGCTTGGGCGCGCCCGTAATGGCCGGCTCGCCTCCGCTTGAGTCGGCGGAGTACTCGACCGACATATAGCCCCTATATCCTGCGTCGGCAAAGAGCCGCCATACGCGGTCCATATCCAGCGGCGTTCCATCGTCGAATTGATCTCGGACGTGTGCCACCGTGGCGTACGGAATGCACGCCGCAATCTGCGAATAGGCATCCTGAGCCGGCGAGGGAATAAAGTGCGTGATGTCCAGGTTGATGCCCGCATAAGGTGAATTTACACGGCGCATGATCTCCAGGCAGACGTCCGCACTCTGCGATACGCCGGAGTGATCTTCGAGGCCCAGCATAATGCCTTTCATCGCGGAGTAATCGCAGGCCGCTTTCATCGTTTCCACGGTCCAGTCCGTGGCCTGTTGCAGAGACACGCCGTCGGGCAGCGTTCCAGCAAAGACTCTGAGATGCGAGGCACCCAGGCGGTCCGTCACATCCACCCACTTCCGTACTTGCTGCAAAACATCCTGGCGCTTGGCGGCATCTGCCTGCACCATGCTCGCCCCGCAAGCCGCGCCTGAAAAGGTCACGGCGTTCTTATAAGCCAGGTGGCGAAGTGTGTCCAGATACTCCGGGTCGATGGACTTCAGGTAATACACGGTCATGTCCACTGCGTCCAGCCTGAACTCAGTTGCCTTTAGGATGAACTGTTCGAGCGTCATCTGGCCATGGGTCAGCAGTTCCCGGAACGAATAGGCGCAGCAACTGGCCAGCAGCCGTGGTTTCTTCGGCGAGTCCGGGTTGACGTCAGGGGAGGCAGCGTTAGCGAGCGGTGCTCCCAATTCCAGTGTTGCGCCAGTCAACGTACCCGCCACTGAGATTTTCAGAAAATCGCGCCGGGCAATCTTGCTGTTCATCATGCCTCCCGCCCACTTGTGGTCCAGCCGAACAAGCCATACTCATCGAGCAGGCTCACCTTGTCAAACGGATCAGCCGATGCATTCGCCCGCAACGGGCAAACTGCGGTACACTTGCTGATTTTGGAGAAGCCATGATCATCAATCGGCGGGAATTTGTCGTCAGGTCAGGATGCGCCCTGTCCGCCATTGCGGCGCCGGCGATCGTTCCTGCAAGCGTTTTTGGGGCTAGTGCGCCCAGCAATCGCATCAATGTAGGATTCATCGGAGCCGGTCGCCAGGCCTTCGGAGCAAACCTGCCCCAGATGATGGCTGTTCCCGGCGTCCAGGTGGTGACCGTTTGCGATGTGGATAGCTGGCGGATGGGCGAAGCACAGGCGTCTGTGAATGCGTTCTATGCTCAGCGCGCCGGTCAGGCATCCTACAGCGGATGCAGGACGCAGGCCGACTTCCGCGAGGTGATCGGCGATCCCGGTATCGACGCCCTGATGATCTCCACTCCCGATCATTGGCACGTCTACATGGGCATCGCGGCGGCCAGGGCAAAGAAGCATTTTGCACTCGAAAAGCCCATCAGCCTCAGCGTTCAACAGGGCCGGTTGCTCGCGGATGCAGTGGCCCGCTCCGGCGTGACGGCCCGTAACGACAGCGAATTTCGCTCCCTCCGCCAGCAAAACCACGCCGTCGAACTGGTCCGCAACGGCCACATCGGAAAACTGCAAAGAATCGAGATTGTCTTCCCATCCGACCCGCCGCCGGTGGGTGTGCAGCCCGATATGCCCGTCCCACCGGAGTTGAACTACGATCGATGGCTCGGGCCCACCGCCGCCGTGCCCTACACCGAGAAGCGTGTACACGACGTGAAACAGCATCACCTGCGGCCCAACTGGATGCGCATCTCCACGTACGCCCAGGGCATGATCGCCAACTGGGGCGCTCATTACTTCGACGTAGCGCAGTGGGCGAACAATTCAGAACACACGGGCCCGGTCGAGGTCGAAGGCCATGGCGAGTTTCCAATCAGCCTGTGGAGCACCATGATTAACTTCAAGGTCCAGTATCGTTATGCGAACGGCGTGGTCATGACCTGTGAGCAGACGCCCACCAGCACGCCGAGCATTACATATCGCGGAAGCGAAGGGTGGATCAAGGTCGATGGTTATCCCGGCCAGATGACCGGCAGCAAGCCGGAACTCGCGACCCGCGAGCCGGAGGCCGGAGAACTCGACTTCTCAAAGTCCCTCTGGGACAAGAACGACCTCATCGCCGCCATCCGCGAAGGCCGCCAGCCGCTTGAGCCCATCGAGGTCGGCCACCGCGCCATCTCCATAGCCCAGATCGGCCTCATCGCCTGCCAGGTCCAGGACAAGCTGCGCTGGGACCCCGAGAAGGAGGCATTCGAAGGCAACAACTACGCCAACGCCTTACTGGCAGCACCGTTGACGAGGCCGCAGTGGACGATCGTCTGACAGCGCGTTTCACTTTCCGCACCAATAGCGCGGGTAGGTTGGAAGGAAGTGACACTAGTAACGCTGTTGGTCAGCATCCAGTTCTTGTCTATCGCCAGATGGATGATTCTAAGTGTCTTATATGGTGCGCCCGGAGAGATTCGAACTCCCGACCTACTGATTCGTAGTCAGTCGCTCTATCCAGCTGAGCTACGGGCGCACACGTGCGGCTTCAAGGGAAACCATAGACAGATTATCAGGGATTCTGGGCCGGCGCAATCGATTCAGGGCAGTTGAAAGGGCGGTTCAGGCTATGGGCGTCGGTTCGGGGGCTGGGGGCAGCGCCGACACGGGCAGCACCTCTTCAACATCCAGGCCAGCCTGGCGAATAAGTTGCGTGACGGAGGCGGCATTCAGGCGGGTGGCGTCGTACTCCACGCGCAGGGTGTTGGTGGCTCGATCGAAGGTGAGATGGCGGATGCCGTAGACGTCCTTGGTACTGGCCAGCGCGACGGTCACGGACTCAGTGGGCGGCGTTGCATAGCGATAGAGGATCTCCACCGTGGTCATGGAAGAATGATAACAAGAGGCAGGCCCTGATTTGAATCTGTGCAGCCTTGTTCCTAGATTACAAGCTCTTCAGATAGGCGCGAATCTCGGGGCTTGACCAGTCCTGCGCGCCAATGAATTTGCGGCGGATGATGCCATTGCGGTCGATGACGTAGGTCTCGGGCCATTGCTCGGTGTGGTAGAGCTTGGCAGCACTCTGATTGGGGTCGCGGACGGTGATCAAGTCAACGTGGCGGCGGACGAGAAAGCGGCTGTAGGAGTCAGGGTCCTCGTCGATGCTGATGGCAAGGATGGCCAGGTCGGGTTGATCGCGGTGGAGTTCGAGGAGCGAGGGCAATTCAATGATGCACGGTTCACACTCGCTCCACCAGAAGTTGAGGAGGACAACTTTGCCGCGGTAGTTGGCCAGATGGATGGAGGTTAATCCGTCGGAGACGTTGAAGTCCGGGGCCGCATGACCGGGTTGAGCGGGATGTGCGCCGCGGTCGCATGCGGACGCCAGGGCCAGCGGGAGAAGAAGGACGAGTGGAATTAATCGAGGAAGCTGCACATCCTTATAATACGGAGCGGAAGGCAGAACGTCATGAGGAAGAACAGGACCGAGGATGGCGGGCCGGCTGGCGCCAGTGAGTGGAAACCGGTGCTGGGGCTTTCCGACGAGCCAGCCAACCAGGCTGCCGTGCCGGGACGATGGGGCTGGGCGGTTGGGACGGTCTTTGACCAGCCGGAGCCTGAGGAACTGATCGAGCTTTCGGTCATCGTTCCCGCGCGGGACGAGGAGGACTGCCTGGGCGCGTGTCTTCAGTCGCTGGTGAGCCAGTCGGAGGCGATCTTTGCAATGGGCAAGGACTGGGAGCTGGTCGTGGTCGACGATCACTCGACGGACCGGACTGCCGAAATTGCGCACGGTTTTGCTAGCGTCAAGGTCATGCAGGCGGGCAAGCTGGAGAAGGGCTGGACGGGCAAGGCGAATGCGATCTGGACAGCGGCGCGGAAGGCGCGAGGGCGGTGGCTGCTGTTTACCGACGCGGACACGATTCACGAGCCGGGAGATCTGCGGCGGGCGATTCATGAGGCGATGCGGCACAAGGTGGGGATGCTGAGCTACTCGCCTCGGCAGATCGTGAGCGGGCTGGCGCAGCGGTCGCTGATGCCGCTGGTCTTCTGCGAACTTGCTCTGGCTTATCCGCCGGCCAAGGTTTCCGATCCGAACCAGCGGATCGCGGCCGCTAACGGACAGTTTCTGCTTGTGGAGCGGGAGGCTTATCGGCGCATTGGCGGTCACGCCAGTGTGAAGGATGATGTCCTGGAGGACGTGGAACTGGCTGTTCTGGCAAAACGGCGCAAAGTGGGGCTGCGATTCCGCTACGCCGATGACGCGGTGGCCACGCGCATGTACCGGAGCAATGCGGCGATGATCGAGGGCTGGACCAAGAACCTGGCGCTGCTTTTTGCCAATTCACTGGTGTTGGCGCTGTGGCGAGCGCTGGATATTGTGTTGCTGCTGGGGCTGCCGGTGCTGGCGGTTGAACTTTGGAATGCGCCCTTCGCAGCGCACTCGCTGCAGTGGCTTGGCGCGGGGTGGGTGCTGGCGCTTTTGTGGGTGCGGACGGTCTTCCGGTTTTACGCTCGGGTTGCGAAGTCGAATTTTCCGTTTGTCGACTGCGCGCTGGCTCCGCTGGGATTGCCGTTTTTTGTGGTGCTGCTCTACCGGAGCTGGTTTCAGCATCGAGTCTTGAAGCAGGTAAGCTGGAAGGGACGGGAGTACAGCCGCTAGTTGCGTGACTGTTTTGATCGGCCCAAAATTGACCTGTATCGCGTGAAACCGATCGGAAGGTTGAAGCATCTTCTCCAGTGAGGGGTAAGAATGATCTATTTGACGCGGAGGGCGACCTTTTCCGCTTCGCATTATTACTGGAACGACGCCTGGACGCCAGAGAAGAACGCAGAGGTGTTTGGTCGCTGCGCCAATCGCAATGGGCACGGGCACAATTACACGCTGGAGGTAACCGTGGCTGGCGAGCCTGATCCGGTGACCGGCTTTGTGGTCGATCTGAAGTGGTTGAAGGACGTGATCGAGCGGGAGGTTCTGGCAGCTTATGACCATCGCCACCTGAATCTGGAAGTACCAGAGTTTGCTGCGTCGAAGCTGATTCCGACGACGGAAAACATTGCGATTGCTGCGTGGAAGCGGTTGGAGCCAGCGATTACGGCAGGCAACCGCACAGCGCGCCTGACTTGTGTACGGATCTACGAAACGCCTGAAGTATTTGCCGAGTACCAAGGAGTAGAGTTGTGAAGGCTCACTTCGGGCGGCGTTACATGCTGAGCGCCAGCCACCGGCTGCATTCCGATGCGCTTTCGGACGAGGAGAACCAAGCGGTCTATGGTAAGTGCAACAATCCGCATGGTCACGGGCATAACTACGTGGTGGAAGTGCTCGTGGGAGGCGCGGTGGATCCAGAGACGGGGATGGTGGTGAACATGGCGGAGTTGGATCAGGTGGTCATGAACAGAGTGATAGGGCGATTTGACCACACAAACCTCAACCTCGATCCGCTCTTTGTGAACCGCGTACCGACTACGGAGAATCTGAGTAGGACGGTTTTCGGATTGTTGAAGGATGCGTTGCCGGCCGGTGGTTTGGAGTATGTACGAGTGGAAGAGACAGAGAACAACTTTTTTCAGTGCTATGACGCGGGCGATGAGGGTCCGCATGATACGCAGCAGTAAGCAAAGTAAGAAATTCAAATCACCCAATTCCCAGGGTGGGGGGTAAGGAGACATGGCGCAGCCGATTGCAGTGAGCAATGGCGTTCGCAGAGCGATAGGGACTGACGAAGGGCTCAGCGAGTTCAGCACCGAGGAGATGTATCGCGAGATTCTTAGCCGGTTGGGCGAGGACCCGACCCGCGATGGGTTGGTGGCCACGCCGGGGCGCGTGGAAAAGTCAATGGCTTTCCTGACCAAGGGCTATGATCAGGACCCAACCACGATTCTGCGCGGGGCGCTGTTCGACGTGGACTACGACGAGATGGTGATCGTGAAAGACATTGAGATGTTCTCGCTCTGCGAGCATCATATGCTGCCATTTTTCGGCAAGGTGCACGTGGCCTATATCCCCAAGGGCAAGGTGATCGGGTTGAGCAAGATACCGCGATTAGTTGAAGTGTTTGCTCGCCGGCTGCAGGTGCAGGAGCGGCTGACACGGCAGATCGCCGACACGATTCAGGAAGCAATTTCCCCGCAGGGTGTTGGTGTGGTTATTGAGGCGCGGCACATGTGCATGATGATGAGGGGCATTGAAAAGCAGCATTCGTCCACGGTGACTTCGGCCATGGTGGGCTGCTTCCGGCAGAAGGAGACGCGGCTTGAATTTCTGTCGCTGGTGCGACAGCCAGGGGCAGGAAGCCTGTGACTTTGGCTAGGCGATGAGGGCCCGGCCCTTTATTGCATTTGCGGTGGCAAGCGCCAGGTCGAGTTTCTTCTTGCTTGTATCTTCTATTCTCTTCAGCGCGGCTCGATCGTTTTGAATGTCGAGCGTTTGTTCTGCGATCTTCGCGAGCTGGAACCAGTCGTGCCAATCGCCAATCTCGTCCTTTGCCTTGACCAAGGCGTCCATGAATTCCGAGTCCGCATTCCGAACCAGGTGAAGGACGTACAGGAGTTCCTTTATCTTGAGACGAAATTCATGGAGGTTTTCCTCGTTTAGCTCTGGCCATTGGTTCAGCTCGGCCACCAATTTCAAAGTCGCATCTGGCTTCAACCAATTGCGGGCGGGTTCGGCTTTTGGTCCGGAACTCTTTGCGCTGAACCTCTGCGCGATCTGCTTCGAGAAGCCCTTGAGACTGCGACGAGCTTTCTTCTGTCGCTTGGCAAGCGTTTGAAGCAGGGTACGAGCGCTCTGAACGCGGCTATTAATGAGATGTTCGACCAAACGCGCCACAGAATCGTTACGCCGCCCGGAGAGAGTGCGCGCCTTGGCGGTGAGCACATCCATATCGCGCACTTCGCCCGCAGCCTTGCGCACGGGCCGGATGGTCTTGAGAAGCTGGCGCGCAAGCTTCTTCCTTTCGAGCACGGAAGCAGCGACGATCGCTTCTAGCCGCCCTGTTTGAGTCCGCAGTCTGTGGACGAAATCGATCGGGAGGTCGCTGGGCAGGCTCTTCAACGATTTGCGCAGTTTGCGCGCGGGCTGCTTCATGTTGTCTGGGTCGATTTCCATGTGTCATTAGAATAGGTAGCCTCTGCCAGGGTTGGCAATGGGCCGATGGCTGCAATGGGCGAGTAACCACATTTAAGCAGGCCGCGGATGGGGACATGAACAGCGAAAGGGAGGGAAATAAACTAGAGTGGTTAGAGCCTGTTAGGAACTACGGGGCGCTCGAGTGAACGGATTGCTGGTTGTCGACAAGCCGGGCGGAATGACCAGCCACGATGTGGTGGCCAGGCTGCGCAAGATTACCGGCGAGCGGTCTATTGGCCATTTGGGCACGCTCGATCCAATGGCCACCGGCGTTCTGCCGCTTCTGCTGGGCAAGTATACGCGGCTGGCGCAGTATTTTTCTTCCGCTGAGAAGAGCTATTGCGGGACGATCCGCTTCGGATTCTCTACGGACACATACGACGCCGAGGGCGAGGCCGATGGGCCGGATATGCGTCCCGTGCTGACGCTCGACCAGGTGCGCGCGGCCGCGGGTCGATTCAGTGGAGAGATGGAGCAGATGCCGCCTGCGTATTCCGCAAAAAAGATTGGCGGCAAGCCGGCTTACAAGCTGGCCCGTGAGGGGAAGCCGGTTGAACTGAAGACAGCAAAGGTTCGTATTGCCAATTTCGAGATTACTGGGTTGGATAACTCCGAAGCGAGCTTTGCGATGAGCATCAGCGCCGGGGGGTACGTGAGATCAATCGCGCATGAACTGGGCCAGGATTTGGGTTGCGGGGCGCACCTTAGCCGTCTGAGGCGGACGCAGGCAGGGGACTTCGGACTTGATGAAGCGCACACGCTTGAAGAGCTGGAACTGCTGACCGATGATGCGGAGGCGCTGGAGGCCAGGTGCGTGCATCCTAGAACGATACTGCCGGGGATGCCCGCGGTGACGGGAGATGCGCAAGCGCTGGGGCGGCTGAGGAATGGGGCGCAGGCGAATTTGCCGGAGTTCTCGCAGGCTTCGCTGGTGAAGGTGTTTGCCGGGCAGCGGGAGCTGGTGGGAGTTGCGAAGCGTGTGGCGGGAACGCTTTTTCAGCCGGTTGTAGTGATGGGGTAAAGGCAGGGGTCAGGGAGTAGGGAACAGGGAACAGGCATGCCGCGGTGATGTGCGCCTCTTCCGTAGCCCATCTTACAAGAGAGGTGTCATGAAGCGAACCGTGGAAGCTCAGATTGAGGATGCAGAGGACCGGCTGAGGACTGCAATGCTCAATTCGGACGTGAGTGCTTTGGATGAGTTGTTGGCTCCAGATCTGATCTTCACAAATCACCTTGGGCAATTGCTGGGCAAGGAAGATGACTTGGCAGCTCATCGATCAGGCTTGCTCAGAGTGAAAGAGCTGAAGCCCTCCGAGCGACAAGTTAGATTGATAGGCGACGTAGCGATCGTTTCAGTGCGGACGCAGATGTCGGGTACTTACGATGGCAACCCGGCGAATGGCGATTTTCGTTTCACGCGGGTCTGGGCTCTCACTCCTGACAAGACTTGGAGGGTCGTTGCCGCACATTCGGGCATGGTGGCCTGATTGAAGTCCTCTACAGTGCAGTCAGATGGGAGGTTCCGGCATTACTTACTGTTTGCCTCTTCACTGGCCCTTGCGCAAGAGCGGCTTGAGGACAGGCAGCAGCGTTTGGGCGATGATCTCGGAACCTTTGGCGGTGGGGTGAATGCCGTCGGGCTGTATGGTACCGGAGACGCGGACCATGTCCTTGTAGATCATGGGGACGAACGCGACATGATGCCTTGCAGCCAAGTCGAGGAAGACCTGTTCGAAGGATTTGATGTAGTCGGCGCCGTAGTTGGGCGGGAGGGTGATGCCGGCGAGCAGGATCTTGATGTGGGCTTTTTCCAGCGTGGTTAGCACCTGGTCGAGATTGCGGCGGGTCTGGTCGAGGGGTAGACCGCGGAGACCGTCGTTGCCCCCGAATTCAACGATGACGGCATCGGGGCGGAGAAGCAGGATGGAGTTTAGATCGGCTACGGCATCTTTGGTGGTGGCGCCGCTGGTACCCTGATTGTCTACCTTGTAGTGGTAGCCGAGTTTGTCGAGATCGCGCTCGAGCGCGTCGGGGAAAGACTGGCCGGTTTGGAGGCCAAGACCGGCGGTGATGCTGTCGCCAAAGCAGACCAGGACCGGCCGGTCGCCGGCGAGTGCCGGGCAGGCGAAAAGCAGAACCAGGAACGAAACGATAAGCCAGCGGGAAGCGTCCACGTTGATAGTGTAAGGGAATGGGGAACAGTCGGAGGGTTGAGGGTGATTGAAGTTCGGGATGCGAAGAAATGGATTCAGAACGGAGCGAGGCGGGTTGAGATTCTGAAGGGGATTTCTCTCACCATTCCGGCGGGGCAGTTTGTGGCCATTGTTGGCGCCAGCGGCAGCGGAAAGAGCACGCTGCTGGGGCTGCTTGCGGGTCTGGATACGCCGAGCAGCGGCGAGATCTGGCTGGATGGAGTGCCGATCCACAACCTGGCTGAGGCGGAGCTGGCGGCGGTGCGGGGAAGCAAGATCGGGTTTGTGTTTCAGTCCTACCAGTTGATTGCGACGCTCACGGCGCTGGAGAACGTGCTGCTTCCGTTCGAGTTGAATATGGAGGGCAGCGGGCTGAAGCAGGCGCGGCGGCTGCTGGACGAGGTTGGGTTGACGGAGCGCGTGGATCACTATCCGGTTCAGCTTTCCGGAGGGGAGCAGCAGCGGGTGGCGCTGGCGCGAGCCTTTGTGGTCGAGCCGCCGATTGTGATGGCCGACGAGCCGACGGGGAATCTGGACTCAGCGAACGGGCGAATGGTGCTGGACCTGCTCTTGGATCGGAATAAGAAGGCGGGGACGACGCTGGTGCTGGTGACGCACGACCCCGAGGTGGCGAGCAGGGCCGATCGCAGGATTGTGCTGCGGGACGGGATGATTGTTGAAGACAGCTTGCCGTTCATCGCGCCGGTTGCGGCTGCGGAGACGGATTCCGAGCAGGTTCCGAATGGCTAAGCGAGCACTGAGTTGGAAGCGTGCGGGAGCCATCGGTTGGCGAGATTTGAAGTCCGCGCCGGGCAAATTCGGCTTTGTGGTGCTGTCGGTGGCGGTGGGGGTTGCGGCGCTTGTGGGGGTGCGGGGATTCAGCGAGAGCTTCCGGCGGACTCTTGGCGCGGAAGCAAAGTCGCTGATGGCCGGTGATCTTAGCGCTCGGCTGTTTCGCGAGCCCACCGATGAAGAAAGAAACAAGATTGCGGCGATAGCACAAGCGGGCAGGCAGGGAACCGGCCAGATTCGGACGACCTGGACAACGGAAACTATCTCGATGGCGTCTGTGCCGCCGGATCCGGTGCCGCTGCTGGTTTCGCTGAAGGCTGTGGACCCGGCAGAGTATCCCTACTACGGGGAGGCTGAGTTGGAGCCGGCGATGAGCTTGCGGCAAGCTCTCGATGGAGACTCGGCGGTGGTGGCGGAGGAGTTTCTCATCCGTCTGAACGCACGGGTGGGTCAGACGCTGCGGTTGGGAGGCAGGACCTTCAGAATAGCCGCGGTGCTCGTCCAGGAGCCGGACCGGTTCAGTGCCGGACCGGGAATGGGACCGCGGGTGATGATCTCGCAGGCGGCGCTGGCGCGGACGGGGCTGATTGCGCCTGGCAGCCGAGCCAGCCAGCGGATGCTGGTCAAGCTGCCGGATAACGGTTCGCCGGGGCTTTCGGGCAAGGCGGCCGCTGCGATTGACCCCGTGGCGATGCGCAAGGAATTGGAAGACGCGCTGCCGGATGCGCAGGTGATGGATTTTCGCGAGGGCAATCCTGCGCTGACGCAGGGGCTGGAAAACTCGACCGCGATTCTGAGCTTGATCTGCCTGGTGGCGATGGTGCTGGGTGCGATTGGCGTGGCGATGGCAATGCATGCGCATCTTGATCAGCGCATGGATATGTTGGCCATTCTAAAAGCGGTGGGCGCCGGATCGGCCGACCTGTTGCGCATTTTTCTTTTGCAAACGCTGGGGCTGGGACTGGCCGGAGGTGTGCTTGGCGTGGCTGCGGGCGTGGGCGTGATGGCGGCGCTGCCGGCGGTCTTCGGCAAGCTGATTCCGATTCATACTGCGCTCGAATTTCCCTGGCATTCGGCGCTGGCCGGGCTGGGGACGGGACTGCTGACTACGCTGCTGTTCTGCTTGCCTCCGCTGCTTGACGTGAGGGCGGTGAGGCCAGTGCTGGTGTTGCGGCGGTTGGTGGAGCAAGGGCCTGAGGGCCTGCGCGGCTGGTTCGCAAGTTGGTGGGCGCGACGGTTGCAGTTGGGGATTTCTGTGTTAGTGGTTGCGGCGTTGGGCGGGATTGCGTGGGCGCTTTCCGATTCGGCCAAGGTGGGTACCTGGTTTGCTGTGCTCTTTACTATTGCCCTGGCTGTTCTGTTGGTAATGGCGGCGGTTGCGCTGCGGACGCTGCGCTTCCTGTTGAATCGCGTGCGGCTACGGCTGCCTTCGTCGCTGCGGCACGGGCTCGCCAATTTATACAGGCCGGGCAATCAGTCAGCCGCAGTGCTGGCTGCGCTGGGTACGGGGGTGATGCTGATTCTGGCGGTCTACCTGATGCAGGCGGCGCTGCTGAGAGATTTGCGAGAGACAGCTTCGCCCAAGCTGCCCAATGTTTTTCTGGTGGATATCACGACCGACGAGATCGCCGGGGTGAGGGATTTCTTCCAGCATCAACCGGGTGTGATTCAGCAGTTGGACTTGATGCCGACGGTGAGGGGACGATTTGTTTCGATCAATGGCCAGACGCTGGAGCAAATGAAGGGGCAGCATTTTCCGCGGCGAATGCTGGAGAGTGCCGCATTGAGTTGGGCCGATGCGCCTCCCGCGGGCGACAAGGTGACCCAGGGCAAGTGGTGGACGGATGGTGGTGCGGCCGAGTTGGCTGTAGGCGAGGGAACGGCGCAACGATTGCATTTGGGCGTGGGTTCGGCGGTGGAACTGGAGGTCGGCGGGACGGTGCGACAGCTCAAGGTTGCCGCGTTGTATCGGGCCGATGGACAGCACCTGGGGATGCAAATTTCGTTTGTGCTGCCGTCAGGGCAGCTCAAGGATGCGCCGGCAACGTGGTACGGAGGACTGCATATCGATCCGAAACAGGTGGCGGGGATGGAGCGAGGGCTGTTTTCCGCTTATCCCTCGATCTCGGTGATCAACCTGGCTGACGTGCTGGACCGGATTGAGAGCGTGGTGGATCAAGTGACGTTTGTGGTGCGGTTTCTGGCGGGGTTCTCGATCTTCGCGGGACTGATGATTCTGGCTTCGAGCATTGCCAGCACGCGCTTCAGGCGGATGCGGGAGGCTGTGGTGCTGAAGACGCTGGGCGCCACGCGGATGCGGATTGTGCGGACGTTCAGCGTGGAGTTCAGCGTGCTTGGGCTGCTGGCCGGGTCGGTGGGTGTGGTGTTTGCAAATCTGCTGACACGGGTGCTGCTGCACCGGCTTGAGGTGGGCTTCCACATCGAGTGGGGTGCAACGCTGATTGCGCTGGTGGGGACGGCGGTGCTGGCGACGGCTACGGGATGGATCGCGAGCTACCGAATTCTTGGACTAAGGCCGCTGGAAGTGCTGCGGGAAGAGTGAAAGACGGGGAATAGGAGTAGGGAATAGGGAACAGGGAACGGTATACGGCTTCGTCGCTCTATTCAGTTTGGCGAAGTCCCAGGTCTCAAGATCGAGCCCCTTCGGCTTCGCTCAGGGCAGGCTCTGGGGCCCCCGCTGTTTCCTCTGGAATCAGAGTGAGGCGGGACATTTCATCGACCGGAAAGTCCTAGAATTCTCCGTCCAATTCAACTGAGGGCAGGATGTCATCCGGGCCGGCCATCCACACGTAGAGCGTGGGGAGCAGGAAGATACCGATAAGCAGGTTGGCGAGCAGGCCGCCGACGATGACGATGGCGAAGGGGCGCTGCGAGTCGGATCCGATGGCGTGAGAGAGCGCCGCGGGGAGAAGTCCAAGCGTTGCGACGAGCATGGTCATCATGACGGGACGCAGGCGAAGGACGGAGCCCTCGACCGCTGCTTCGACGATGTGCTCATGGGTTGAGACTTCCATTCCTTTGCGGCGGGATCGCAATTGGTTGATGAACTCAATCATGATGACCCCGGTTTCAACGGAGACGCCAAACAGCGCGAGGAATCCAACGGCCGATGAGACCGAGAAGTTGGTGTGCGTGATGAATAGCGCCAGCGGTCCGCCGATGGAAGCCATAATGACGGATACGAGAATTAGCATGGACCACTTGGCTGAGCGGAACATGGTGAAGAGGATGAGGAAGATCACGAGCACGGTGATGGGAATGACAATGCTCATGCGCTTGTCGGCGCGTTTCTGGCTTTCGTATTCGCCCGCCCATTCGGTGTGGTAGCCCGGGGGCAGAGTCACACTTTTGTCGACTTTGCCGATGGCTTCCTGGACGGTTGAGCCCAGGTCGCGTCCGCGAACCGAGTATTTGATGGCAACGAATCGCTGGCCGCCTTCGCGATAGATCTCCTCGGCGCCGTCGTCGGTGGTTACCGTGGTCAACTGGGCAAGGGAAACACGTTCACCGCTGGGCGCGAGCAGGCGCACGTTCTCGATGGCCTCGCGGGTGTCGCGGAACTGTTGTTGATAGCGCAGAGTCACGTCGTAGCGCGCCTCACCCTGTTGAACCTGGGTGAGGGCGTTTGCTCCGACCGCTGTTTGTATGGCGTCTTGGATGTCGGCAACGTTGATGCCCCAGCGAGCAGCCGCGTCGCGGTCCACGGTGTAATTGAGGTTGGGTTGGCCGATGATGCGGAAGATACCAAGGTCCTCGATGCCCTTGACCGAGGCCATCTGGGTTTGGATCTCGTCTGCCTTCTTCTCCAGCGTGCGCAGATCGTCGCCGTAGAGCTTGACAGCAAGCTCACCCTTGACGCCGGAGACGGCTTCTTCCATGTTGTCTGAGATGGGCTGGGAGTAGTTCCAGATTACGCCGGGATACTTGGAGAGCTGAATGTCCATGGCCGCGATCAGTGCTTCCTTGTTCTGGTGGAAGACGGAACGCCACTGCTCCTTGGGCTTGAGGTCGACGAAGTACTCGGTGTTGAAGAAGCCGGTGGTGTCGGTGCCATCGTCGGGACGGCCGGTTTGGCTGACGACCTGGGTCACTTCAGGGAACGACGCCATAACCAGCCGGGCCTTGTTTGTGAAGTCGATGCTTACGGTGGGGCCCTCGCTTGGGGGCAGAGTGCCGCGAACCCAGATGGAACCCTCGTCAAGGTGGGGCAGGAACTCCGAGCCGATGGGGCCGCCGAACGCGAGGTAAATGGCGATGGCAAAAAGGGCGAACGATATTCCCAGTGTGACGTAGCGATGCTCAATGGCGGCACGGACCGCCGGGCGATAGTTCCGGATCATCCATCGCATGATGGGGTTTTGCCATTCCCTGGCGCCCTTGCTGAAGAGGAGGCTGGCCATAACCGGCGCAATGACGATGGCGAAGACGACAGCGCCGATGAGCGCGAAGCAGACGGTCCAGGCCATGGGCTTGAAGAGCCTGCCCTCGACGGCTTGCAGCGTGAAGATGGGCAGGTACGAAGCGATGATGATTCCGCGGGCGAAGAAGACCGGACGAAGCACTTCGTGACTGGCCTCGCGAATTTTCTGCATGGGCGTGCGCGTGTCGTCCTTGTGGGCCAGGTGGCGGACGACATTCTCGATCATGATGACTGAACCGTCTACCACCATGCCAAAGTCCAATGCACCCAGCGAAAGCAGGTTGGCGGGAATGTGGCTAAGGTCGAGGCAGATGGAGGCGAACAGCAGCGCGAAGGGAATGGTGATGGCAACGATGATGGCGCCGCGCACGTTGCCAAGAAAGAGAAAGAGAATGACGGAGACGAGGAGCATTCCAGCGGTGAGATTATGTTCGACGGTATCCACCGTGTACTTGACCAGATCGGAGCGGTCGAGGAAGGGAACTACTTTCAAGCCCTTGGGCAGAATCCCAGGGTGATTCTTGTCTCCATTCAGCTTGTCGACTTCGTCATGAATTCCCTGAAGGACGGGATCGGAGTCGCTGCCCTTTTGCAGCAGGACAATGCCCTCAACCGTGTCGGGATTGTCGACGATTGTTCCGTCGAGAAGGTGTGTCGCCCTCCCGATCTGGCCGAGGCGAATCTTGGGGCCCTGGGAGACGGTGGCGATGTCCCTGATTTTGATGGCCGCGCCATTGGAGTTCTTGACGACGGTCTTCTCGATGTCCTGCACGTTTGTGTAGAGGCCCACCGACTGGACGTTGATCTGCTGAGCGCCCTGCTCGATGAAGCTTCCGCCGCCATTAGTGTTGTTGTTGGCAATTTGCTGCTCGACCTGCCCGATGCTGAGCCCATACGAAACCAGCTTCTCGGGGTCGAGCTTGATTTGGTACTCCTTGGTCGGTCCGCCGAAGCTGGAGACGTCAACGACGCCAGGGACGCCCTTGAAGGATTTCTCGAGGGTCCAATCCTTCAAGCGATTTTTTCTCCATTACATCGTAGGAGGGATTGGTGCTTTCCAACGTGTACCAGTAAATCTGGCCGACGGGGCTCCAATCGGTGCCCATTTGCGGAATCAGGTTGGCGGGAAGGCTGACCATGCTCAGCCGCTCCAGGACGTGTTCGCGGTTGACGTCGCTGGTGGAGTCGTCGTCGAAGATCAACATCAGGCTGGACAAGCCGGCGAGCGTGGTGGAGCGCAGATGGGTGAGGTGGGGAATGCCGGCCATCTGAATCTCGACCGGAACCGTGACCTGGCGCTCGATCTCCTCGGCGCTGCGGCCCGGCCACTGCGTGATGATCTGCACATAGTTGTTGGCGACGTCGGGGTAGGCCTCGATTGGAAGCGCGCGGAACGAGGCGATGCCCCAGGCGGTGATCACGACCACCCCACCGAGAACGAGCCAGCGGTTCTTCAGCGCGAAATCGACCAGTGCTCGAATCATCTATTGATTCCCTGCCGTTTCCAAAAGCAGTGCATTGGTCACGACCTGCTGGCTAGGTTGAAGGCCGGAGAGAATCTCCTGCCGGTTGCCGTCGAGCATTTTGCCTGCGTGGACCTCGGTGCGCCTGAACTGATTGCCGCCGGCCGGCAGATAGACCCAGTCGCGATCGTGCAGGTGAAGGACGGCATCGGCGGGAACGACTGCATGCGTCTCCCTGGTTTGGCCGGTGAAGGTTGCGGTGCCGAACATGCCCAACTTGAGAAAGCCGGGATTGGCGATCTCGATGCGTACCTTCGCGGTGCGAATCGACGGATCGAGGACGGGGCCGATGTCGCTGATGTGTCCAACTATCGTGCGGTCGGGATAGGCATTCAGCTTGAGCCGCGCTTCCTGGCCGAGCTTGATTTTTGGAATGTCGTTCTCGTAGACATCGCAAAGAATCCAAACGGTTGAGAGGTCGGCAATGGTGAAGGCAGTTGCGGTTCCCGAGAGGGTAACGCCCGCGGCCGATGTGTTGGTCACGTTCTGGCCGATGATGACGCCGGAGATGGGGGCCAGGACGTCTACGACGGGGCTGGGATGATTCTTATCGACGCCGAGAACATTTAGCTGCTGTTCGGCGGCGGTGAGATCGGCCTTGGCGTCTTTTTCAGAGTCGTCAGCTTGTTCGAGCATGGCTTGCGAGATGGCGCCGTGCCGGAACAGATCTTCGGCACGGACGTGGGCCTTATTGGTAAGTTGCTCATCGTTGGCCGCCTTCAAGTACGCATCGAAGGCACCGGAGACATCGGCACTTTGGACTCTGAAGAGCAACTGCCCTTTCTTCACGTTGTCATCGAGGCGAGTCTTGATGTCGACTACGCGACCATTGGCCAGGGAGATGACAGGAACCTCGCGGGAGATGTCGGGAACGACAGTGGCGGTGGCCGTCAACTCGGATGGGGATTCGATCTGGCCGGCGGAGACGAGGGGGAACTTGGGCACATCGTCTTTGTCGATGGTGATCAGGTTCATGTCTGACACCGTAATGACCTTCTGGTTTTGTGGCGGAGCGCCGTCGCCCTGGTCTTTCGATTTGCAACCGGAGAGGACCAGGCACAGCGATGTGGCCAGACCAAGAGCCAGGGTGAGTTGAGGGATCGGTTTCAGTAAGGAATGGGAGATCATTGGATTACCTCGCGTCCCACAGCTAGATTGAGCTGTCCGGCGGCGGTGAGATAGGTGCCGATGAGTTCCAGATAGGCCAATTGCACGGTGCGGTAATCGCTCTGCGCGTTGAGAAACTCCATGAGCGAGGCGCCGCCGTGCTCGAAGGAATATGTCACTGTGTCGCGGACGCGCTTGGCCTGTTCGTTGTATTTCGCTCTGTACGGCTTGAGCTGGGCAATGTTGCTCTCGACCTCGGCATAGGCGGAATCCACGTCGCTGAAGACCTGGGTACGGCTGGCTTCCGTCAACTGCTGATTGCGGCCGATGTCGATTTGCGTACGCTGCTTCTCGCCCTGGTTCCTGTCAAAGATGCGCAGGGGAATGCTCACGCTGAGACCGAGGGTCTGATGGTCATCCGGGTTGTTGAAGGATGGGTTGTATGTGTACCAGGCACTGAGGGTCGGATCGGTGGAACCGTTGGCGATGGCCAGCTTGTGATTGGTGTCTGCCTGCTTGAGCGCTTCGAGAGCGGCGCGCAAATCGGGCCGTGCATCCAAGGCGAGTTGACGGAAATCTTCAAGTGGC
Organism: uncultured Acidobacteriaceae bacterium; assembly: GCA_963757965.1. GTDB lineage: Bacteria > Acidobacteriota > Terriglobia > Terriglobales > Acidobacteriaceae > Telmatobacter. The sequence continues at coordinate 15,594 of CAVWTV010000018.1, read as the reverse complement.
TTTAGATCGTCAGAAAAGTCGAAGGGGCCGGTCACATCGAACTGCTCGACAGGCGTGTGATCGTCGAGCAACTGGAGCAACTGGATCTTGGCGGTGCGCAGGTTGATGATGGCAGCCTGGATCTCCGCCTCGTATTGCACGCGCAGCAATTCGATGCGATCGAGGTCGATTTGGGCAATATCGCCGGCGTTGAAACGATCACCGCTGATCTGGATAATGTGGTCGTAATATTCCAGGTTCTCTTTGGCTATTTCCAGCACCGTCTTGGCTTGCAGCGTTTGCACAAAGGCTGAGCGCAGGGTGAAGAGCAAATTGCGTTCTAGATCCCGGTGCTGCGACGCGGTGATCTGCGTGCCTTCCTTGGCACTCTCCAGGCGCAGCTCGCGCTTATGTTCGCGTTCGTGCAGATAGCTGGCGTTGGGCGAGACCTGGGTACCCTTGGTCGGCGTCCATGCTCCGTTGTACCGATTGATCTGAGTCCCATCCGTTGACAGAGTGAACTGAGGGTTGGGGCGGAGATAGGCAGTGATTTCCTCAGCCTTCATCTCGTCGACGCTAAGGGCATCGGCCTTGAGCGTGGGATTGGCGGCTTCAAACTTTGCTTTCACCTGGTCCCAGGTGAGGGCTTGCTGCGCAGACGCAGGAGCCGGCGCCAAAGCAAGCAGCGCGGCGACTATTGCCGAGGCAAAGAAAAAAGGGAAGGATCGCTTCATAGGCAGCCTTTTGCACGTGGTTTGCACGGCTATCTGGGGATGGAAAGAGGCCAGAAATGTAACGGGGCAGGCGAAGGATCAGGCTGCGGGCGGAGGGCGGTTTTGGATGGGAGCCAAGGCGGAGTTGGCTACAACCGGGGCGGAAAGAGCGCTGGGTGCTGCCAGAAGAAGATAGGCAAAGGAAAGCCCGGAGAAGGCAGGCAGCGGAAGCGCGGCAACCGCGGGGAAGATGGAGTGCGGGGTCGAGCAAACGTGGTCGCGGCGCTGGCAAGAGTCGGTTTCGGCTGGATTCTGAATGGCTTGCAGGTCGTCGGTCACAGAGATGACCGGAAAAAGAAGCAGGATCAGCACCGCCAGGGCGACAAACTGCATTCCCCGGGAATCGACTCGGCGGTTCGGGCTGATGGGCGGGGCAAACCGCAGCCACAGACCAAACATGAGCGCAACAAGCAACGCCCAAACGAGATTTAGCGCCGTTTCCATGCCCAGAGGGATTCTACAACAAGGGTGTGTGCCGGATCGATGCGACCCTTGTTTTCCGGCTTGCCATCAGGTTAGACGGCAAACTGCTGAGAAATGCCGTAGATCGACTCAATCGGCGTCGATGGGAGAGCTTGTGACAGCAGCTTTCCCATAAGATCGACACCGAAACGGCATAGTGGCGCAGGATTGACCGAGGGGCGGAATCCCCTTATGATGGGAGGGTCGGCTTTTGATTCAGGCGCCCTGCCGTGGATCAGGCCGATTCGGCTGCAAGTCGAGCCGCGCCTTTCGCGCTTGCTGCCCCCTCGTTCAATGGTAGGACAGCTGCCTCTGGAGCAGCCTATCGGGGTTCGAATCCCTGGGGGGCAGCCAAAACACCCTTCGAAACAGTTTATCTAAGTCCGACAAAGTCCACGAAAGTCAGGCTTTTCATTTTTGAAAGCCTTTAGAATCAGCGCTCATTCGTCCAGGATGGTCCCAAGCGGTCCCATCGCAGCCGGGTGTCTTTGGGGGACATTTTTTGGCGACCATCCGGGACCTGGCCAGTTTACCGACAGATACCGCCGCCCTATTCCACAGGCTTCGGCTTTGCCGACAGCTCTTGGAAGCTCGATCAGTGGGAGTTTTGCGTTATAGTTCCCGATATGGGCGAAACACGAGCCGGACGAAGAGACGGTTTCATCGGAATTTTCCTTTTCGATGCCATTTCTCTTGCCATCCCCACCTTCGCCCAGACCATCGCGCCCCCGCCGGCAACTGCCGCGCCGGCCGACTTTGAAGTGAGCACCGTCAAGCTGAACAAGTCCGGCTGCGGCAGCTCTGGCTCTAGCTTCAAAGATGGGCGGTTCACTGCTACCAACATCCAGTTGAAGAACCTCATGGAATACTCGGCCTACGGCATCCCCGCAGCCGCGCATACTCGGCGGCCCCAAATGGCTCGATTCGGAATGCTTCGACATCGCGGCCAAAATGGACAACGCCTCCGCCAACGGGCTTAAAGCGCTCAGCCGCGACCAGCGCCGGGCAACGATGCACGCCATGTTTCAGCAACTCCTGGCCGACCGCTTCAAGCTTGCCGTTCATTGGGAGATGCGCGAATTCCCCGTTTATGCCCTGGTCGCCGCAAAGAAAGGTTCTATCCTTCACGAGACGAAAAACCCGCCAGGCGACACCGGCACCTCGTCCGGCGACGGCAACTTCTCCGGCAAAGGCCTCACCCTTACAGAATTTGCCGAGACCCTCACCCAGGAACTGTCCAGAGAACTGGGCCGTGTCGTGATCGATAAAACCGGCATTCAGGGCAGATACGACATCACTCTCAGTTGGACGCCTGAGACGAATGCGGACTGCGCGGGCAGCAGCACCGACAGCACCGCGCCCTCGCCCGAGACCGGCCCTTCCATTTTCACCGCCCTGCAGGAGCAGGTCGGGCTGAAGCTCGAATCGGCAAGGGGCCCCGTGGAAGTCCTTGTCATAGATCACGTCGAAATGCCTACCGAGAATTAGCGCGGCGGACGCTTCGCACGCGATCCATCCGACATAGTGGTCTGCCAGATGTTTCGAATGACATGTCTCCTGCGTCTAGTATCTCCTTATTATTCTATTTATTGCAGACAGGGATCGATTGAATTCCCATAGTCTGACCGCATCCGCGGCAAACGCCAGCGGCTCACTTCAAATGGCACTATCAACTGCCCCCAAGAAGAGCCTGGGCAACCCTGCCGTTCGTGTCGGGGCAGTCCCGATAGGGATCTAACGTTTATCATTCCTCATCCGATTAGCGGTGAAGATTCCGCAAGGATCGTGTCGTGCTGAGATCTTCAAGTCATCGAATCTGGTGGCGGCGCCGGCGTAAGTCTTGCGCAAGACTCATCTGCGCGGATGAGAGCCCATGCGTTGCCGCACTTGACCCAATGCAAGCAGGATGCCATCGAGCAGCGCTTCTGGCCGGGGCGGACAGCCGGGGATATAGACATCAACGGGAATGACTGCATCCACGCCGCCGAGCGAGGCGTAGTTCGTTCCGAAGATTCCTCCGCTGATGCCGCAGGCGCCCACGGCTACCACGACCTTTGGATCCGGTGTCGCGGCCCAGGTCTTGCGCAACGCCAGTTCCATGTTGCGAGTGACTGGTCCGGTGACAAGCAGCATGTCGGCATGACGCGGCGAAGCCACGAAGCGAATGCCGAAGCGTTCGATGTCGTGAACCGGGTTGTTCAACGCAACGATCTCCTGCTCACAGCCGTTGCACGAGCCGGCATCCACTTGCCGAATCGACAGCGAGCGTCCGAGCAAGTTGTGGATGGCCGCTTCGATCCGCTTGCCGGGCTCCTCGGCGCTTGAGCCACTGGTGGCCGATTGCAGCCCGGCGTGGCTGCCATCGGGGTGAAGCGTGTATTCGGCGGTAAGAACGAGGTCGCGGCGATTCGTAACTGCAAGCTCGAAGTTGCGGGTTATGCGCACGGCTCCATCGGCGGAGGCCTCCGCGCATTCGCCGCAAAAGATGCAGCGGCCGTAGTCCACGCTGACCTGGCGTACGCCGTCGCGGTCGCAGACGGCGATGGCCCCGGTGGGGCACGCTTCGGCCGCGGGACGTGCATCGCTCCAGACGTCGAAGTCGAACTCTGGACATCCCCGAAACTGCTCGGCCAGGCGAGGCGCAATGCGCGGATAATTGGCCGTCGCGGAGCCAATGCTGAACGATTTTTGGAGGATCTTGAACATCGTGTTACCGATCCGTTCCCGAATAGGACAAGTTGAAGCTCTTGTTGATCACCGGAAAATCCGCAATGATATTGCCTTCGACCGCTTCCACGATAGCCGGCCAGTTGTTGATGGATGGATCCTTCACCTTGCAGCGTTCGATGCGATTGCCTTCGCCGGTCCGGACCCAGTGAACGATCTCGCCTCGCCACCCTTCGACTGCACTCATCGCGCAGCGGCCTGCCGGTATGGGCTGAGTTGGGGCGCGATGCGAACCCTCGGGAAGAACGAGTAACCGCCGCGCGGATCATCTGGATCGATTCGCCTACTTCATCGATGCGAACCTGCATGCGGTGGCGCACATCTCCAGCCTGGTAGACGGGGACCTTGAAGGGGAGCTGGCTGTAGGCCTCGTAGGGATGATCGCGCCGGATATCGCGATCGACGCCGGATGCGCGTCCTCGCCACACCGACGATTCCCAGCATGGCCGCCTTCTCCGGGCGCAGGATTCCGGTGTGCTCCAGGCGGTCGCGGGTGGAATCGGAGGACTGAATGATCGCCACCAGATCGCGGAATTCGCGTTCCACTACATTGAGAGTCTTGCCGATGGCTTCGACCTGATCGCGCTGCCAGTCTCTGCGCACGCCGCCAATGGCGATCATTCCGCGCAAGACCCGGCTCCCGGTGAGAGTCTCGTTCAAGCCCAGCACAAGCTCCCGCACGCGCCCGGCATGGGCGTTGGCAATCACGAATCCTACGTCTGTGGCGATGGCTCCGACATCGGCGACGTGATTTGCAATTCGTTCCAGTTCGAGCAGTACGGTGCGAAGGAATTGCGCCCGCACCGGGACTTCGATCTCCGCTGCCCGCTCGACGGCCTGGCAGAATGCTGCGCCGTGGGAAAAGGCCGAGTCGCCCGAGATGCTCTCGGCCAGAAACACTGCGCGGTGGATTGGGAGACTCTCGAAGAGCTTCTCGGTTCCCTTGTGCGTATAGAACATGCGGAGCTGCAGGTACAGGATCGGCTCGCCTGCGACGGCGAAGTTGAAGTGGCCGGGCTCGATGATGCCGGCATGAACCGGGTCCGACGGGAATCTGAAAGACGCCCTCTCCGTACGTCGGCCGGTAGACGTGCCGCTCTCCTTCAAACGGGGGCAGCACGATGCCGAGCGGAAAGCTCTTGCGCAGCGGATGCACATCGGGCCAGTTATCGTGGAGAGCGACGCGCCGCGGATTCGGATGGCCCGCCGCTTCGAGGCCGAACCAATCCTGAATCTCGCGCTCCTGCCAGTTGATGGAAGGCAGCTCCGCGGCCAGCGATGGAAAGGAGGGAAATCGCTCGGGAATAGGAGCCTTCAGAATCACCCAGCTTGGATCGCCCGGCCGGTCGAATACATAGTAGTTATAGAAAACGCCTTCGGCATTGACTCGATCCTCGGCGAAGACGGTCACGATTCTCGCCTGGTGCACAGCGAGGAGGTGCCGGACAATCGCCGAGACGTCGGGGCCGTTCAACAGAACCACGACCTGATCGGAGACAGGTTCTTCCACGGAGCGGACCAGCTCCGGGAAGCGATCGTGAAGCTCTTCAAAGAATGTCGTCATTGGCCGCTCACCACCCTCGCCGCTTCGCGAATCAATTCGAGAAGTGGAGCCGGTACCCAGAATCCGATGACCACAAGCGCTGCGGCCAGCGCGAGCACCGAACCATCCCGCCAGGGACGGGGCGGCGCAACCGGCGTGTCGCCGTGAGGGCCGAGGATCATGCCGCCGACGTGCAGCAGGGCGCCCGCGAAGACGCCGGTCCCAAAGAGGACGAAGAGTACGCCGGTGAGAAGGTGCCCGCCATCGAACGCCGCGCGCACAATCAGGAATTCGCTCTGAAAAAGGCTGAAAGGCGGCATGCCGATGATTGCAAGCATGGCCATGAGAAAGACGACTCCTGTCAGTGGCATGGCCCGGATCACGCTGCCCTTGATCTCAGAGAAGAGGTCGGTTCGAAAGTGCTGCCGCACGTTGCCCGCGCAGAGGAAGAGCAGCGATTTCGCGATGGTGTGAAAGGTCATGTGCAGCATTAGACCCAAGGTACCCAGCGCGCCTCCGAGCCCCAGCGCAGTCACCATGATACCGGCATGATCGATGGTGTGATAGGCCAGCAGGCGGCGATAGTTCTTCTGTACCAGGATGAATGGAACCGAGATGCCCATCGAGAGCAAACCGAAGAGCAGTAGCAGGCGTCCAGGGTACTCGGGGCCAAGACATCGGCTGGTAAGAATGTAGAAACGGATGAGGCCGTAGAGGGCGCAGTTGAGCATCGCCGAAGAGAGAATGGCGGCGGAGGGCACCGGGGCCTCGCTGTATGCATCCGGCTTCCATGTATGCATGGGCGCAAGGCCTGCCTTGGTTCCATAACCCATGAGAATAAGAACGAAGGCCAGCCGCATTGAGGTCTTGTCGAGTTGCGCGGCGTGCTGCGTCAGCACGGACCAGTTCAACCCGGCCAGCGCATCGGAACCGGCGAGGCGGTGGCCAGCATAGTAGGTCACCAGGGTGCCGAAGAGCGCCATCGACAAACCCACGCCACCGATGATGGCGTACTTCCAGGCGGCCTCAAGCGACGTGACCTTTCCATAGAAGGTGACGAGGAAGACCGAGACCAGCGTCGTAGCTTCGATCGCCGCCCACATGACCCCGAGATTGTTGACCACCGCCATGAACATCATGGAGAAGACAAACAATGGCGTGAGCGTGTAATACATGCGAAGCTGTGCGAGCTGCTCCTTGCCGCTGGGGTCGTCGCCGAGTTCTCCGCTTTGCTGGTCGTCGCGTAAGTAACCGATCGAGTAAGTCGCGCAAATTAGCGCCACCAATGCAGTCAGGAGAATCACCAGCGCGCTGAGCGCATCGGTATAGAAGAAGCCGTTTGCGAGCGAGACCGTGCCGCGGGCGAGCACCTGCGCGGCCAGCGCAATGGCGATGAGAAAGACCAGGCCGAAGCCAGCCAGGTTGACCAATTCCATTTCCTTGCGACGGCGCACGAAGAACGACGCGGCGGCGGTGGCAATTGGGATCAGCAATAGAGCAAGCAGCAGCATCCTATCCTCGCAACCTCCGCAGCCGGCTCACATCCATCGACTCGAAGGTCTCGCGGATGCGGTAGACCAGAATGCCCAGCACCATCGCCGCCACCAGCACATCGAATAAAATTCCAAGTTCAACAATCAGCGGCATCCCATATGTGAGCGAGATGGCCGCGAGAAAGAGGCCATTTTCCAAGGACAGCAGGGCCAGCACCTGGGTCAGCGCCTTGCGGCGGTTGATCATTGTGAAGAAGCCGATCAGGAAAAGAGAGATGGCTACAGCAAGCTCGTTGTGGCCCAGGCCGGGCTCGTCCGGCTTGTAAAACGACTCCGCCACAACATAGCCCACCAGCGTCAGCCCGCCCGAGATCACGACTGAGAGCGGCACGTTGACGATCGGCTTGATCTCTTCGCGGATTTCCATGCGTAACACGAGACGTTCAAGGAAGATGGGCACCAGAATCACCTTCACCACGAGAGTGAGCCCGGCGGCGACGTAAATATGCGGCGCATGGTTGAACCAGGCGATGGTTGCCGCAATCATGGCGAGAAGAAACGATTGAATCGCGAAGATGCGGATGTGAGTGACGATCCAGCGCTGGGCCACCACGGCGATCTGCAGGACCAGCACCAGCGCCGCCATCAGAGTGACGATTCGTTCGCCGAATTGCATATCCAGAAACGGTCTCATGAGCATCAGAAGAGGAACGTGGAAACCAGCGCGAGCGATCCCAAGGTAAAGGCGACGGCGAGTAGCTCCGGTACACGGAAGAGCCGCATCTTGGCGTTCACGGTTTCGAGCAGAACAATGGCACAACTTAAGAGAAGCAGCTTCGCAAGCAGCCAGCCGATCCCGATCAGAGCGCCGAAGCCGAACCAAGTGGGCTGAAGGCCGACCGGCCAGAAGCAGTTGATCAACAGTGTCATCAGGACGAGTTGCTTGATGGAGGCTGCCCATTCAACGAGGGCCAGGTAGGGGCCAGAGTATTCGAGGATCATGGCCTCGTGGATCATAGTCAACTCGAGGTGAGTGGCTGGATTGTCCACCGGGATTCGGCCCGTCTCGGCAATCAGCACCAGCGCCAGCGCGGCGAATGCAAACATCTGCGCGGGAGCGAGAAAGCGCCAGTTCTGGCCAATCGCGGCTCCGGCGATTTCGGTGAGGCCGGTAGATCCGGCGCCGATCGCGACCGTGAAAATGGCCAGCATCATGGCCGGCTCCGCCAGGGCCGAGATAGTCATCTCCCGGCTGCTGCCGAGGCCGCCGAAGGAGCTGCCTGTATCGAGTCCGCTGAGCGCCAGAAAGAAGCGGCCGAGGCCAAGCAGGTAGATCACCGCCAGCACTCCGCCGAACAAGCCAAGCGGCGCGTCGGCTGCGACCATGGGTATCATCAGCCCCGCCAGAATCGTGCTGAAGAAGACGATCCAGGGCGTTGCCCCGAAGATCCACGATGCGGTCTCCGGAATCACCATGCCCTTGCGGAAGAGTTTGAAGAGGTCCCTGTACGGCTGAAAGATGCCCGGGCCGCGCCGCGTTTGCAGCCGCGCCTTCAGCCCTCGAATGACACCCGTGACCAGCGGCGCCAGCGCCAGCAGCAGAAAAAGCTGCGCTCCATTTTCGATGATTCGCGTCATGATTGGGTCGTTCATCCGCGCACCCCAAACAACAGCAACAGGATCAGCGTGATGAAGATGTAGGCGAGATAGGCGTTGATGCTGCCTGCCTGAATAGCCCTCATGCGCGTTGCCGCAGCCATAATCCGCTGCCGCAGCGGCTCGTAGAAGTGCTTTTCAAATGTGGGTTCGATCTCGCTCTCGAAGCGGATCGCGTTGGGATAGTAGGGCGAGACTTCGTACTCCGCCTGGATCTCCCGGCGCGGACGATAGAGAGCTGAGAAGATCAAGCGCAATGGTTTTGAAAAAGCTGTTGCAGTGTATTCGTTGTCGGCGGTCAATCCTGGGAGGCCGCAATCCCATGCCGGGCCTTTGACGCTGCGACGCCTCCAGCGCATGGCCAGGGGAACGGCGAATGCCGCGCCGGCAAACACGAAGAGCAATGCCATCCCAAAGGTCGATATGGTGCCGCCATGGGGCGTCCCCGGCGAGAGCGCCAGGCCGCGAGCCGTCACCATCGCCGAACTCGCGCTGACACCAAGCGTCTGCTGCGTGATGGGATCGAAGACCCGCACGAGCCACGTTGCGCCCAGGCCCAGCGCGACGCATCCCACCGCCAGCATCGCCATCCCGGCGCGCATCGTTGGCGTGGCATCTTTGGCCTGCTCCGCTTGCTCGCTGCGCGGAAGCGCGAGAAACGGAATCGCGAAGGCCTTGACGAAACAGGCCGCCGCCAGAGCCGCGGTTAGCGCAAGCAGAGATCCGGCGATGGGGAACATCAATCGCGTCAGGCTCTGCGTTGTGCCGAAGCCGGCCAGCAACGCCTGGTAGGTAAGCCACTCGCTCACAAATCCATTCAGCGGAGGCAAACCGGAGATGGCCACAGCACCCACCAGGAAGCAAATGGCCGTCACAGGCATGAGCCGGATCAGCCCGCCCATCTTCTCCATGTTGCGCGTGTGCGTGGATTGCACCACTGAACCAGCCCCGAGAAACAGCAGCCCCTTGAAGACTGCATGGTTGAAGGTGTGATAGAGCGCGGCAATCAGGGCAAGAGCGGCAAGATTTGGCTGCCCCAGCGCGCGAAACATCAGCGCCGCTCCGAAGCCCATGAGGATGATGCCGATGTTCTCGATGCTGTGCCATGCCAGCAGACGCTTGAGGTCGTGCTCCATCAGCGCATAGAGCACTCCAAGCAGAGCGGAAACCACTCCCAGCGCCAGAACCACGGTTCCCATCCAAATAGGGGGAGCCCCGTAGAAATCGAAAAAGACCCTCGCCATGCCGTAGATGCCGGTCTTGATGACGATGCCCGACATCAAAGCCGAGACGTTGCTGGGCGCCACCGGATGGGCTTCAGGAAGCCAGATGTGAACCGGAACCAGGCCCGCCTTCACGCCGAAGCCGAAGAGAAAAAGCAGAAAGACCGCGCCCTGCTGAAGCATCGGCATCGTCGAAGCCAGCAGGTGAAAGCTCGAGAAATCCAGGCTGCCACTAACGGATGTAAGGACCAGAAACGCAATCAGCAGCAGTCCTGTTCCCGCGTGCGACATGACGAGGAAGAGCACCCCTGCGTTGCGCGCCTCTTCCTTTTCGTGCTCAAAGCTGACCAGACAGAATGCCGACAGCGCCATCACCTCCCACGCCACCAGGAAGAAGAAGACGTTGGACGCGGTGAAGACCAGCGCCAGGCTCATAAGCAGCAGGTTGAAGAAGAACCCAAAAGCGCCCAGGTTGCGGCGTCCTTCCATCTCCCGCAGGTATCCGAAGGAATAGAGCGACACGGCGGCCGCCAGCACTCCGAGCGTCACGTTGAAATATGCCGAGAGAGGGTCAATGCGGATGGCCCAGGAAAAGATCGGGTTGCCGAACGGAAGACCGATCGCTGTTGGGCTGCTGCTGAAGATTGCGAACGCCGAAGCGGAGAGATCGAGAAGCGAGCCTGCCAGCGCCGCCGCGCAGCCCACCCGGCGCGCGGCAGACGGCTTGTGCCACAGGGCCAGACTGGCCAGAGCGCCCGCAAGCCAGAGAACGATTCCGTTCAGGAAAAGCCCAGAGATCATTGGGGAGAGACCTCATATTCCACTTCTCCGAGCATTCGAACGGCGTCCGCGAGGCTGCCTTGAATGTACTGGCGCATGATGTCCAGAACCTGCACCAGCACCGGATTTCGAATGGAATAGAAGACCTGGTTCCCGTCCTTGCGGTTCACGACAATCTGGTGGCTTCTCAGGATTGCCAGGTGCTGGGAGAGATTCGCCTGTTCGAGGCCGAGCTTCTCCTGGATGGTCCGCGCGGAGAGCTCGCGGTCGCGCAAGACCTCAAGGATGGCGATGCGAGTGGGATGGGAGAGTGCGCGAAAGATATTGGCCTTGTATGTGCGTAGCGTCTCCGGCATGTTATGAAGTATATTCGATACTCAGAATATACGCAATAGATACAAACCAAAGGATGCGACAGCGCCCCTCGAACCCCGGCGTATCAACCGGAAGGACTTGCCAGCCGGTTACCTTCCTGCCGAGTAGCGATAGGGATCGCACCTTCGGGAAGGTAATCCAGTAGGCACATCCGATCCTCCGTGAAGCGATCAGGACTGATAAGTTCAAGTTGGCAAGTGTCATGGAATCTGTCTAATACGCCAAGAAAGACGGAATTGCCCCGCCCAAGGGCGGTGTCGTCTTTCCGAAATTGGGGATATTCTCGGCGCAGTCGGTTGCTCACGGCCGCCGAATTCTCGAAGCCAGAGCCGCCTTACGATCACGATATCTCGGTTCGAACATCTCTTTGGCTTCCGCGTTGAATTCGGGGAGGATCGTCCGAACGTAGTCGGCCGGCGCCCCGTTCCCGAGGCTGCAGTACTCGTCGATCCCCGTCGAGATCGCGAGCGTGTTCGTCTGTTGTGTTGACGGTTCGAAGCCGGGCAGATGCCTGGCCTTGTAGAGTTCGACGTTGGCGAGAAAAAGCGCATCGACCTTGGCCCACTCCGAATCGATGTTCTGGATGCTGACGGGGTGTTCGATTGCCTCGCGGACCGCGGCTTTGGCCGGGTACTTGTCGCCGCTGTAGGTCAGGCACGTCTGCCATCGCCTGGTCTCCTTCCATTGGCTCTGACGATCTTGGCGATGCTACCCTGTTGTTAGCGTGATCTTGTGGCCTTCATTGGGTTCGGGTGATTCCTTCGATTATCGGTCGAATGAAGCCATTTTTTTCTTTTCGGTGAGCTCGGGTGAGTTAGAGAAATTCAAGCTCTCCGCAACCTATTGACTCTAAAAGTGGCCCCGTAGCTCAGGTGGATAGAGCAGCAGTTTCCTAAACTGCGTGTCGGAAGTTCGAGTCTTCCCGGGGTCACCACGTCTGCCTGTCTCCGTATCAAGCGTTTCGCGGGGGGTGGACAATTCCAGCAACGGCTCGATTCTGGCCGTTTTGTGGAGCCGAGTTGTCACTAAATGCACTTTGACTTCGCGACCCAGCCCGTTTATAAAAGTTGATGTCATGGAAAATCGTTCCATGTCATAGCGGCTGCTCTTTCGGGGCAGCGTAGTTGACCACGGCAATCGCCAGGATGCTCGGGAAGGCGGTGAAATTCCGCCACTGCCCCGCAACTGTGAGCGCCTCTCCCTCGGTATCCGTCGTATAAGGGATTATCAAGGGAGGAATTCAGCCGAGGGTGTTTCGCCAGCGCGGAATGCCCACGAGGAAAACCACTGGAGCCGAGCCACTGAGGCTTGATTCTGGGAAGGTGGCTGAAGAAGGCGCAAGTCAGGAGACCGGTCCGCGGCGCTTTTAACCCGCTTGCGTTCCGAGGGGAACGAAGGAGCCATCATGCCTGTATTCGCATTCTTGCGTGGACTTTCCGTCCGCATCTCACCTCGCGAGTTCCTTTCTGCATTCGTATCCATTCTGTTGACCGCATTCTCAACGCTGTGTCCGGCTGCGTCGATCCACGGAGTCGTGACCGACACTTTGGGCGCCAAAGTCACCGGCGCCAATGTGATTCTGCTGAGCAATGGGAAAGAGATTGCCACGGATGTCTCGAAGGCCGACGGCGGCTTTCAGTTTCAGACCGGTTCAACCGGGCGGTTCTTTCTTGTGGTTTCGGCAAAGAGCTTCAGGCAGTTGCAGACGCCGGGGTTTTACGCGGGCCAATTGGACAACGTTGAGCGCAACCTGGTGCTTGAACCGGAGTGGGTTCACGAGTCGATTGTGGTGACCGCGACCGGAACGCCAACACCTCAGGCACAGACCAGCGCCGCAACCAGCGTGCTCGATCCCCTGGATATTGCGCTGCGCAACGATTTGGGAAGTTCGTTGCGTCTGATGCCGGGGACGTTTGTGGTGCAGAGCGGCCAGACGGGCGGGCAAACCTCCCTGTTTGTGCGCGGCGGCGATTCGGACGACAACAAGATTCTTGTCGATGGCGTGAGCGCGGGCGACCTGGGCGGGCGCTTTGACTTTGGGCCGCTGTCGACCACAGCCGTGGAGAGCGCCGAAGTGTATCGCGGGCCCAATTCGAGTCTTTATGGCGCCGATGCGGAGAGCGGCGTAGTGAGCTTGACCACCCCGCATGGAACGACCAGTTTCCCGTCGCTTCTGTTCCATGGCGATGCCGGGAACTTGAATACTTCGCGGGAAGAACTTGAGCTTGCGGGAGCGCATAACAAGCTTGATTACCTGGGTGCCTTCAGTTGGCTGCAGACCGCCAACAACTTATCCGACGATGAGTATCACGTGGCAACGTCGGCGGCCAACGTCGGCTGGCAGCCGAATGGGAGCACACAAATTCGCGCGACGCTGCATTATGGCGTCGATGGAACCGGGGTTCCGAACGCGTGGGATTTCTATCACGTGACCGATCATGCCACGGAGAAGGATCAAGACATTTTCTCGAGTGCGTCAATCGATAACCAGACGACGGCGAGCTTTCATCAGAGTGTCCGCTACGGGTTGACGCGCAAGCGCGAACAGTATCACTTGTGGGAGCAGCGCGGCAGTGGAGTCTTCGATGCTTATGGAGACAGCTTCGGAGACGCGGTGACCATCACGGGTGCGAACGGCTATTCAGTGAAGGGGCGAACGCTGCTGGATTTTGCCGGGACCTATCCGCAGGGTTATCAGTTAGTCTCGAACCGCGACCAGATTGGCTATCAAGGCGATTACAGCTTTACCCCGCACATTACTGCCATGGCCGGCTTTCATTACGAGGACGAGCGCGGAGCGGAACCGGGCAGCACTTACTACTCGCCCGTGGAACGCAGTAACTACGACTATCTTGCGGCGGTGCACGGGGACTTCAAGGAGCGTTTCTTCTATACACTGGGCGGAAGCCTTGAGCATTACTCGCTGTTTGGGACGCAGACCTCTCCGCGCGCCGGACTCTCTTACTATGCTCTGCGGCCGCGGAAGGGAATTTTCAGCGGGACACGTGTACTTTTCAACTTTGGCGACGCCGTGCGCGAGCCGGCGCTGACTGACCAGTTCTATTCGCTGTATAACTTTCTGCAAACGAATGGCGGTCAATCCACGGTTCAGCAGTTACACATCAGCCCATTGGCCGCGCCAGATATTCGCACGTACGAAGGCGGCTTCGAGCAGTCGTTCTTCAGCCAACGGCTGGTCTTCACCTGCCGCTTCTTTCACAACGAATTCGGCCGTCAGATTGAATACGTTGGCCTGGATCTGGTCCCGGAACTGCTGCCCAGCCTAACTGCCGCTCAACAGAAAGTGCTGGAACAGTTCTTGCAGGCAAGCGGAGCCTATGAGCTGAGCATTAACTCGGAGGCTTACCGGGCGCTCGGGTTGGAGACGACGGTCGAGGGCGGCATAGGACGAGGCATCTTTCTGCGCGGCGGCTACACCTATCTGGATGCAGTGGTGCAGCGCTCGTTCACCAATAACGACGTGGCGCTGCTGGGACCTATTCCGACTTATGGCGGCGTTGCCAACGGCATCCCCATTGGTTCGGTATCTCCGCTGCAAGGTGCGCGACCCTTCCGGCGCGCGCCGCACACAGGCTTCTTTACGGCTACTTACACGAAGAATCGGCTGACTGGAGTACTTTCTGCTTCGTTTGCCAGCCGGTCGGACGATTCAGATTTTCTCGCCTACGATGACCTGAACGGAGGCAACAGCCTGCTGTTGCCGAACCGGAATCTGGACCGCGGCTACGCGAAGCTGGACCTTGGCGGCAGCTACAACTTGTTCTCGTGGCTCGGGGTCTATGGGCAGGCGGAGAACCTGTCCAACAATCAACACATTGCGCCGATCGGGTTTCAGAGTCTGCCGATGACCGTTCGCGGCGGCCTGCGCATCCAGTGGGGAATTGGTGCGGGGAAATAGGCGCCGGATTCGGTTGAGGTTAGGCCGCGGTTGAGCCTGAGGATTGACTTAGCTACGGCTTAGCCGTATGCTTCGCGTAGATGAATTCAAACAATATGATCGTGGTCGATCATGAGCCAGGCGACCCATTTCCGGAGACTGATACGGACTGGGATGCAGTGGATGCGCTCACCGATGATGAGATTCACGCGGCGGCGCTGGCAGATCCGGATGCACAGCCTATCCCTCTCGGCACGGATGAGGAGTTGGCGAAGCTGGGCTTGCACCGGTTAGTCAATGTGAAGAAGCTGCGGGAGCGGCTGGGGCTGACGCAAGAGGTTTTTGCGGCCACTTACCGGATTCCCGTGGGGACGTTGCGGGACTGGGAGCAGTGCCGCAAGAATCCGGATGCTCCGGCACGGGCTTATTTGACTGTGATTGCGCGGAATCCGGAGGCTGTGGCGGAGTGGTTGAAGCCGGCTGCTTGAGGCTGCTGGCTTGCGCCGGATCGTGCCCGAGTCTCGCGCCGTGTCTCTTAGGCGGCAAATTGTCTTCTCACAGTTTCACGGCCATACGGCTACATAGGGGAGAGCGTAAACAAGTCGAGGGCGGCGGATTTTAAGGTACTAAAGTACATCGTGGCCTTGATACGACCAGGTAGGGGGGTAGGGGGGGGCTATGTAGG
>CAVWTV010000017.1:0-372769 GCA_963757965.1 uncultured Acidobacteriaceae bacterium | reverse complement strand
CCATGGCATGGAAGAGGTCATCGGTTCGATCCCGATCAGGTCCACCAACTTAGCTCACCTCCTTGGCGCCAATTGGCGCCAATTTTGCGTTTTTCCGAACCGAAGGACGGCGGCTCTTCTTGTGGAGGCGTGCGGCCATCCTGTTCGTCTCTGCCGCTGCCGTGCTTGGCTTCCGGAGCTCGCCGTGAATGGAGTCCACCATGTCCGCCACGCCCTCCGGCATGATCTGCTGGTAAACATCGGTGGTTGTTGAGACACGGGAATGCCGCATCATGCCTTGCGTGGCTTTCGGATGCCCCTTGGTCTGGCTCAGAGAAGCAATGGTACGACGGATGATCTGAAACGTCAGATTCGGCAGATTCAGAGTGTCGGCCAGCTTTTTAAGCACGCGCTTGCGGTAATTGCCGGTATCGAGAAAGCCCCCGGTTTGGTTCGCAAAGATGAAGGAGTCCGGAGACGAATCTGGACACTTTCCTTTCCAGGCAAGGAGATCAGCGACGAGCACCGGCGGCAAATGAACCGGCGCCAGGCTCTTCTTCGTCTTGCCGAATGGCCGGAATGCCAGAACTGGTGCCGCTTTTTGGTGCCACTTGGCACCGTTATTTTGTACTTCTTCTTGCGTCAGAGTGCAAAATTCATCGACGAGTCCAGCAATCGCTGGATGGGGGTATATCTTGGGGTATTTATGAGTAATACACTTCTAAGTGCCATATAAATCAATGTATATGAATCCCTGGGTGGCAGCCAATAAACTCTTTTATAATCAATGATTTACAGCTGTCTAAACATAGTTGATGAATCAATGAGCTATGGCGCGCCCTACTACTTGCATTCCTGAATTCCGAATCCCATGACAAGAACAGCATAGGGATGAAAAGGAGAACAGCTAGTGTCCTGAGTCATTAATTCGCTAAATTATTTGCGGCACGGAACGTCTAACATGACAGGAGCGAGGTCATGAGACGAGGACGCCGATTGCCGGAGTTGGAACTGAGCGGGGAGCAGCGCAGTACCCTGCAGGGATGGACGCGGAGAAGGAAGACCGCCCAGGCTCTTTCGCTGCGAGCACAGATCATATTGCGTGCCTCCGAGGGAGTGACCGCCACGACCATCGCCGCAGAGACGCATGCGTGTATTCAAACCGTCAGTAAATGGTGGCGCAGGTTTGCTGAGCAGGGGTTGGACGGCCTGCTCGATGAGCCGCGTCCCGGACAACCCCGCAAGCTGAGCGATGCGCAGATTGAACAGGTAATTGTACGCACGTTGGAGAGCAAGCCGCGCGCTGCGACCCATTGGTCGACCCGCACGATGGCACAGGCCACAGGCATCAACCAGACCGCAATCAGCCGCATCTGGCGCGCCTTTTCCCTGGCTCCGCATCGGGCCGAAACGTTCAAATTATCCAAAGACCCTTTGTTCATCGACAAGGTGCGCGACATCGTGGGGCTCTATATGAACCCTCCGGAGCGCGCGTTGGTCTTATGCGTGGATGAAAAGAGCCAGATCCAGGCGCTTGACCGCACGGCTCCGCTGTTGCCTATGGGACCTGGGCAGATCGAGCGCCGCACCCACGACTATATGCGCCACGGCACTACCAGCCTGTTTGCCGCGCTGGATACCAAGACCGGTAAGATCATCGGCCAGAACCAGCAACGCGATCGCTCCGAGGAGTTCCGCAACTTCCTCGACACCATCGAGAACAACGTGCCCGAAGAACTGGATGTTCACCTGATCATGGACAACTACGGGACTCACAAGACCAAGTTGATTCACAACTGGCTGGCCAAACGCCCCCGCTTCCATGTCCACTTCACGCCTACCTCTGCCTCATGGCTGAATCTGGTGGAACGCTGGTTCGCTCTGCTCACAGAACGCCAACTCCGGCGCGGCGTTCACCGCTCGACCAAAGAACTGAAAGCGGCTATCAACGACTTCATCGAACACCACAACCGCGACCCAAAGCCCTTCATCTGGCACAAAACCGCTGACCAGATTCTCGATTCCGTGGCCAAGTTCTGTAAACAAATTAATGACTCAGGACACTAGTGTGGTGAGTCAGAAGTTCGTTACAGAAGTACGCGATGGAAATGCAGGTCCTTCGACTCCGCTGTAGAACGCTTCGCTCAGGATGACCGCCTCTCTTGGGGTTTCGTGTATGCGGCATTTATTGAACGAACTTCAGACTCAGTACACTAGTTCTTCTCCTTTTCCGATTGCCCTTTCAGTCGGGGCATGCGGCAGCGGAAGCCAGGGAGGCGGGACCACGGGCCCCCCTACACCTACAGTTAACGTATCACCGGCGTCGAGTAGCATTACCACCGCGCAGAGTCTCGGCGTCACCATCGCGGTTTCCGGATCAAGTGGCACGCCGACCGGGTCAGTAGTCCTGAGCGGCGGAGGGTACACATCATCCTCGACGGTGCTCGCGGCAGGCTCGGATAAGCGGAAACGCTGGATATCCATTTGACTCAGGGTCCCCTCAACAGGATGTGTTTGGGTTCCCATTCAACTCCGCCGAGAGCAGACATTCGATCCCGCTGCGCTTCGTTCAGAAAAACAGCACGGATGGGCGCCAGGTCTGAACTGCTTTCCCGTGAAATTAATTGCACTCAACCCGCCAGGATTTTCCGTGCCTCTCCTTCGGGATCATCAACCATACGGCATACGTTGTCCCACACCATCGTCTGGCACCGAACCGGATCCGTCGGCTCCCAGATCAGACCGGGTTGACTTGGGTTTCCGGTTCGGGCAAAGTTGGCCCATGCTGTGGCCATCTTTTTTGCCAGTGCCTGCGCCTCGGGCGTATTCCCAGTGCCCTGTTCGCACCGCTTGGTGTTGTCGAAGCAGAACTGGAGTTCGGAGGTATGCCATGCGCCCGCATCCTCAAGCATGGGCGACTGCCAGGTGAAGTAGTAAGTGAAGATGGGCGCCGCTTTCTGGTCATGCTTCAATTTGGCCATCCGAACCACATTGTTCCGTATGGAGACGCCATTCAGCCCGGGCCCTCCGCACATATACGACAGCGTGCGAATGCTCTTCTCCGGATGCGCCTTCTTCAATGCGGCGATCAGTGCGGTAGCCTTGTCCTCGCCATAGGCGCGAACAAGACTGGCGCGCCACTCGGCTTCGGTGGGTTTGGAGCGCATGTTGTTGCCCTCCTCGCTGACGGACCCGAGCAGCATGGGAATGTTTTTCGATATCTCCGGAGCGGCTTCATTGAAGGAGCGCACAGGGATGATGCGGCCATCCATGGTGGGCCCAAAACCGGCTCGCGGCGTTGAGCCAGGCCCCCCCATTGGCCCCATTCCAGGACTCATCGGCGGGTTCACCTTGGCGGCGGCGGCATTGCCGGCCGCGTTGAGCTTGGCCCAATCCATCTTTTGCAGGCTGGCGATGTCGTTTGGCTGGAGCGCGAGCTCAATCATCACCTGCTTGGCCAACGCTCTGGATTGTTCACTAGTGGGCGGATTGCCTCCACCGCCCGACTGGACAGAAGCGCGATGAAAGAGTCCCACGGCCGAGGGCATGCCCATGAGCGTGGTGACTTTGGAGCCGCCGCCCGACTGGCCGTAAATCATCACCTTGTCCGGATCGCCGCCGAAGTTGGCGATGTTGTCGTGGACCCATTGCAGCGACGCCACCAGGTCGGTGATTCCCACATTGGCAGAGTCCTCGTAGACCGGGCCGCCGATCTCGGAGAGGTCGAAGAATCCGAGAATGTTGAGCCGATGATTGACCGTTACCGTCACGACATCGTGATGGCGCGCCATTTGCGCTCCTTCTTGCGCGGGCAATTCATACGACGAACCGAAGACGAAGCCTCCGCCGTGAAAGTAGACCATCACCGCGCGCTTGCCGGTCAGGCTCGGCGTCCAGACGTTCAGCTTGAGCATGTCTTCGCTCATGTAGCCATCATCCCAATCTTGCAGGAACGATTGCTCGATCGCCGTGAAGTCGTGGAGGCGCTGGGGACAGTTAGCTCCGTAAATCAGAGCCGGGTACTCATCCTTCCAGGGCTCCGGAGGCTTCGCCGGCAGCCAGCGATTCTCGCCGGCGGTGTTCTGGCCGTATGGGATTCCTTTGAAGGTGAGCACACCGCCGTCCACAAATCCTCGAACCTTCCCGTACTTGGTGTTCGCGACTGCCGTACGCGGTGTAGAACAGTTTCCCGGCTCCTGGTGAGCGGCGGTCTTGGTGTTATCCATGGCCAGAGCCGGCTGTCCCAGCGCCACGCTCAAACCTGCCGTTGCCGAAAACAGCAAGGCCTCACGACGATTGATAAGCACACGATTTTCAGATTCCGACATAGAGAATCCATCCCCTCTTTCTTGTCATTAATTCACCCACCACGATTCGAAGCCAGGAGAACAACACAGGATGCTCCCCCGGAAGCCGTCTCCAGATGCTCCTCGTTAAGAAGGCGTGTTCCCGTGAAGCACAGTAGCACCGCTGCTCAATCAACTGTCAAGCTGAGGCTAATGGACTGACGCTGCACGTCGCGCGGTGGACGCAATATCTAGAATCTCGATGATACAGTTCTAAAAAACCAGCTTTTCAGTCCTGGGGATTGTGGATAGTATGCCCTTGGTCAAAAGAGCGATTTACTTCTGCTCCCAGGAACCGATCGCGGAGACTTCGTACAAAGCCGCGAATCTGTGAGCACCAGATCGCCGACCCCTTGCGGAGACACCGGTTCGCCGCCTGATCGCGATCGCGTCGAAGTCTTTTTACCACGCAGGAATTAGTTCGGGCGCGCAGAAACCGAGAGTACAAACAACCGGCACGAAGAAAAAGGACGGAGTGCGATGAACGCAAAGTTTTCGATATTTGCCGCAGCGGCGTTGTGGCTTGTGTGTACGGCGGCAACCACCGCTCAACAAACTGGGGCGGCTGTTCCTGACCAGGTGAAGGTAACCATTGATGCGCAGCAGACATCGGCGCCAGTCTCGAAGTACCTGTACGGCCAGTTCATCGAGCACATTGGCAGCACCATGTATGGCAGCCTCTGGGCCGAGATGCTGGACGATCGCAAATTCTACTTCCCCATTACGGCCAAGAAGCCTGAGCCTGCGGGCAGGCCGCAAGGCGGTCCCTTCGGTATGCGGCTTCGGAAATGGTATCCCGTCGGCCCCGAAGAAGCGGTTGCCATGGACAAGGAGAAGCCGTTTGTGGGCGACCAGAGCCCGCGCATCGCTCTCGACTCAACTGCGCCGCACGGCATCCGGCAAGAGGGGCTTGCGCTGGTCAATGGCAAGAAGTACAGCGGACGGATTTATCTTCGCGGAACCCCCGGCAGCAAGGTCAAGGTTTCCCTGATCTGGGGCACTGGCGAAAGCGATCGTCAAACCATTGCCATTCCCGTGCTCACCAGTGAGTACAAGAAGATCCCACTGGCTTTCACGGCGAAGGCCGATACCTCCGACGGCGTCATCGAGGTCTCTGGCACGGGCACGGGGACATTCCACATCGGCACGCTTTCACTGATGCCGGCCGATAACATCGACGGGTTCAGGGCGGACACAACTTCACTGCTGCACCAGATCAAGATGGGCTTCTGGCGGTACGGCGGCAATTACACGTCGGGCCTCATCTGGTACCACATCGTCGGCGACATCGACAAGCGCCCGCCGGACTTCGACAATGCTTGGGGTGCGATGCAGACCAACGATCTGGGCCTGGACGAGTTTATGACGTTGTGCAAGCTCATCGGCGTTGAGCCATACATCAGCGTCAATGCGGGCTTCGGCGATTCGCACTCGGCGGCCGAAGAAGTCGAGTACATGAACGGACCGGTCAGCACGCATATAGGTGCGCAGCGCGCGAAAAACGGCCATCCCGAGCCTTACCACGTCAAGTTCTGGAACATTGGCAACGAGCCCTGGGGTACCTGGCAGCTTGGCCGCACGGATCTGAAGTACTTCATGCTGAAGCACAATGAATTTGCCAAAGCGATGCGAGCTGTTGACCCCTCGATCACGCTGATTGCATCCGGCTTGATGCTGCAGAACGACAACGTGCCGCACGATCAGCGCGCCAAGTATGTCGGAAATCTCGGCCCCCTCTACGGGTCTGATTCCGACTGGACGGGCGGCTTTCTCAAGGACTGCTGGGGGAATTTCGACATCATTGCAGAACACTGGTACGCGGGTGGGGGCCATCACTGGGATCTTGAGAAAGCAAAGACCCTGGCGGCCGACAAGCCCAATGACGATGCTTACGTAAAAGTGGACCAGACACTGCTCGAGGCGTCTCGCTACCCGGCCGATACCGTGCGCCTGAAGGCGGAAGAATGGCAGGGATATCAGCAGCGCTTCCCGCAGATTGTGGAGAAGAAGATCCCGCTCTCCATTGACGAATACGCTTACTTCAACTTCACCGCCGGTGGACCATTTGGCGGCGAGAACCTCAAGCAGGCTCTTGCCTACGCAATGATCCTCAACGAAATGCAGCGCTACACCGACTTCCTCACCATGGGCGCGCAGACCACGGGCGTCTCAATGATCGACTTCAACCGGACCACCTCGACCTTGAGCGGGCTTGGCCTCGTCTACAAGATGTACGGCGATCACTTCGCGGGCGCGATTCCTGTCGCACTTTCAGGGAACTCGCCCCAGCCGGCGCCCAAGTTTCCTGCCGGCAGTCCCGATCAGCCGGAAAAAAGCTCCGGCAGCCCGACCTATCCCCTCGACATGTTTGCGGCGCTGAGCCCCGATCACAAGTACGTGATCGTCTCAGTTGTAAATGCGACAGAGTTGGAGCAGAAGTTCGACCTGAACGTGACCGGTGTGCATCTGGCCGGGCCGTCGACTCTCTGGCAGTTGACAGCCAGCAAGGCCGACGCCGTCAACCGTGCCGGACAGGCGCCCCAGCTTGCGATCAAGGAGTCTTCTTTCGGCAGCGCTCCGGCGACGATCACCGTGGCGCCCATCAGCGTGAACATCTACCAGCTTCCAATAGCTCGGTGAGTTTGTGCGGCAGTATGTGGCCGGGTGACGATCGACCATGTCGGCGATGCTGCCAAGCAGCATCGCCGGCAGGCACTTTGGGTTATTGAAGCTTCACGGTTACTTCTTTTCCCTCGTACGCAATCTCCTTGTCGGCATGGTCCGTCACATCACCGCCAATTCCGTGACCGCTTCCGACCAGAACGATTCGAAACATCCGCTTCTCGACCATCCCTGGATAAGAACCGTCGCGTGAGCCGATCGTGAGGACTCCAGCGCTGTCGTTCCAACGCATGGGAATCACGGCATGCTGCCCCATCTCGTAGTCGTAGCTGTCCCCTGAGTCCTCGTAGAGGTCGAATTTGCCGTCAGCTCCGCGATATATGCGTAGCTCGATAGGACCGCCTGGGTTTTGTGCAGCGTACTCGATCTCCGGGCCCATGGGTAATATGGATCCGGCGCGCACATAGAGAGGCATGCGATCGAGCGGAGCATCGGCCTCGATCTCCTGGCCACCAGCGGTGGTGTCTCCTGTCCAGAAGTCGTACCACTTCGGCGATGCGGGCAGATACACGGTGCGGCGAGTGGCGTCGGCCTTCAGAACCGGATTGACGAGAAGAGCAGGGCCGAACATGAACTCGTCGCCGATATTCCACGTTTTCTCGTCCCTGCGCCAATCCATGACGAGCGGGCGCTGGATGGTGTAATCCTCGTTGGTCACCTTCCATGCAAGTGAGTAGATATACGGCATGAGCCGGTAGCGAAGCTTGTCGAAGCGAATCAGCGCGGGCTCGACTTTGTCGTACGTCCAAAGCTCGTTGTTCGGCCGATGACCATGTGTACGAAAGATGGGACAGAATGTCCCGAACTCAAACCAGCGTGCATAGAGTTCCTGGTAGGCAGGTTGTTCGACGGCGCCGGGGAACGCAGGCCAGTAGCCTCCGATGTCTGTTGTCCAATATGGATAACCGCTCAGAGCGAAATTCAGTCCGGCGGGAACCTGGCGCGAGAGCGCCCAATAACTGGTAAACACGTCGCCTGACCACACGGTCGCGCCGACACGCTGCTGGCCGAAGAATGCGGAGCGCGTCAGCAGAAAAACGCGTTTGCTCCTGGTTGCCTTCTTCCAGTGATCCTGCACCCCGAGGGTATGCAGCAGCGGAAACACATTGGTGTACTCGGCACCGTTGCCAATGGCGAGCTGCTTGTTGCGCAGGATGGCATCGCCCATGTGCGGCCAAACCTCTTCCGGCTCCGCGCTATCGAGCCAGAACGCGTCCCATCCCTGCGCAAGCAGTTTGCCGGGCAGCCGATTCCAATAGATATCGCGCGCTTCCGGGCTGCTGGGGTCGTACACATGTGCTCCGGGAACCATGAGGCGTTTCTCTTCCAGCGTCTTATAAGTTTCGGACTCGGGATCGAGCAGGCCCCAAACCGAAATCATGGTATGCACATTCTCTTTGTGCAGAGCTTCCAGGTCCTTGGGCACATCGTGGTAGTTGCTGTTGAACTCCGGATCCCCCTCTTTATTCCACCAGAACCAGTCCTGGACGATCGCGTCCAGCGGAATATGCTCCGCACGGTAGCGTTGCGCAACGTTCTTGATCTCGTCCAGCGACACATATCGGTCCTTCGATTGGAAGAAACCGTAGGCCCACTTCGGCAGCAACGGCGTATGTCCCGTCATGGTCCGGTACTCGTGGATGATCGTGTCCATCTCCGGACCATAGATGAAGTAATAGTCAACAGCATGCCCAGCAATAGCGCTGAACGTAAGGTCAGTCGGAAAGCGATTGTCGACGTAGGTGAGCGCTGCCGTATTCCACATCAGCGCGTAGCCACGGTTTGATATCAGCAGCGGAATCGCCACATCTGTGTTGTTCTGGCCTAATTCGACGGTCGAGCCGCGGTAGTTAAACATGCCGCTCTGGTGCTGGCCGAGCCCGTAGAACGCTTCAGTCGGAATTGGCGAGAACCGATCTGTTACGCGGAATGTGTTTTCCCCGTTCACCTGCATCGGCTCGTAGGAGCGAGGCAGGCTGTTCCCCTCGCGCAGCAAACCCTCGCCACCAACAGTGCGGAATGAGACGTTTCCCCGGTCAAGTGAAAAGTTCACTTCAAGCTGTTTGGTTTTGAGAGTGTCCGCCTTGGCGCCCTGCGCAAATTGAAACGGAGCGCCGGGACACGACTGACTTGCGTCGAGCATCCACGGTTTCGGCCCCTGCTCGACGTCCGCGTTGGCCCTGGCAACAACATGAATGACTGAATCGGAGCAAACAACGATGTCGAGCACTTCAGAGCCCATGGTGGCGCGAATTCCATGTTCCGACTGCTCCGCAGAAATGGATGGCAAGCCGGGAAGGTTCTGACCCGGCATCTGCGTCATGCCAATGCGCGCAGCCCAGAGCAGGAAGATGATTGGCATACAAGAACGGACAACAGGCAGAACGAACCGAACCGCATGTTCTTTGGAAGACCGGAATACCATGGCATTGGACCTTTCTTGGATTCAAAGCGCTCGCGTTTAGGAGTCGCCTGGCAATATCTTGAAACAAAATGCGTGATGGCAGGGTGGATCGCGCGGAACTTGGATACTCAGCCCGTCCGGCCTTCTCGTCCAACTGATATCGCTTGCCGCCCCTAGCAGTTCCACCTTGCGAACCTGGCGCTCGTAATTCGGTGAGGTACTGGCGAGCGATTTGATTAACAACTGGCTGTCCGCCGGCCAGCCCAGGGCGAATGCGTACAAGACATCGCCCTTGGTCGTGAAGCGGATGTCCGTTTGATCGAATTTGTATTTCGACAGCTGATATGCGGCGATGCCTTTGACCTCGGTCGAAGGTCCTTCACCGAAAACCTTCCACGGACGAGAGCCTTTGATTGCTTCAGCATTGATCTGCTGCCACTGGGCAAGCTCTTCCAGAAAAGCGAGCTCATCGCTGTCAGGCTCTCCGTGGCCGGGCAGGGGGATGTTCAAGAGCAGGTTCCCATTCTTGCTCACAATATCGACCAGAAGAGGAATCATCAGCGAAGCTTTCTGGTAAGTGTGGCTTTCGAAGAGCGCGCGGCGATAGTGCCAATCCCCGATACATGCCTCCGTCTGCCATGGGTTCTCTTGCAGCGTGTCGGTCAGGTTCATCTCGAAGTCGCGAGTCAGCGTGCCCCAGATCGGCTCATCAACCTCTTTCAGATCCACCACGCCTTCCAAACGCCCCGAGTGAGCGAGGATGTTCTTGTTGTAGTAGTAGGCCATAATCTGGGGCGCAAGGTCCGGAATGCCTAACCAGACCTTCAAGTCCGGGGCGAAAGGCCCGCCATTGTCAAAACCAAATCTCGCACCGTCGTCGAAGTTGAGGATATCCGGATTGTAGTGATCGATCACATCCTGCACGCGCAGCATAAACTGCTGAACGAACTCTGGGCATGGCGTGTTTTTCTCGTGAGGCTTGCCGTTGAGCAACTGTGGATCCATTCCATTCCACCACTTGCCTTTGCCGTCGGCGACCGTTTCCATTCCGTCGTAGGGAACTCCGGCCAACGGTCCCGTGGTGTCGCTTTTGTAGCGGACGGGAAGAAACTCATCCCATACACGATGCGGAGTCCCATGATAGCTCACGCCGAAGCGCAAGCCGTTTGCACGCGCCACCTTTGCCCAGGTCCCAACGATGTCGCGCTTCGGGCCGACGTTCATCGCATTCCAAACCTGATGCTTCGAGTTCCAACAATCGAAGTTGTCGTGATGCGTAGCCAGGGAGACGAGATACTCTGCGCCAGCCCGTTTGTAAAGCTTGACCAGCGCATCGGGGTCCCATCGTTCTGCCTTCCATAGATGGCAAATGTCTTTGTATCCGAACTGCGACGGATGCCCGTACTGCTTGACGTGATACTCATATTGGCGCGAACCCTGCATGTACATATTGCGCGCGTACCAGTCGCCCTGTTCGGGAACACATTGTGGGCTCCAATGCGCCCAAATCCCAAACTTCGCATCGCGAAACCAATCCGGACAATGATAGGACTTTAGAGACTCCCAAAACGGCAGAAAGGGACCCGGCGGAATTTGTCCTTGAAAAAACTGCGAGTCCCCCAGGGCATGAGCCACGCGAGTCAGCGCCATTACGGAGAGTCCGCCCGTCAATAATGATCTGCGATTCATAATCTCCGTTCATGAAACCTGGGGATTGAGTAGGTTGCAAAATTATCGGAATAGGATCGTGTACGACATTCCGCGCCTGGTGCGGATAGTGTGATCCGTTCCTGTGGCTACGATCCCTCCTGCCGAGTTGTGAACCGCCGAGACAGCTTGTCCCTGCGGTGGAACCAGCCGGATTGCGCCGTCGCTCTTCGCGTGAAGTTCGAGGGAGACGATCTTTCCCGCCTTCCACTGCATATCGAGAGCCGCTCCTCCGCGGATGCGCACTCCCTTGACTGATCCTTCTGACCATTGCTCGGGCAAGGCGGGAAGGAGCTCGGCCTCGGTGGCATCCGGCATCCAATGCGACTGGACGATTGCCTCAAGCATTCCGTTTGCGGCCCCCAGGTTGCCGTCGATCTGGAACAGGCCGGGCGGATGTGTATCCATAAGATTTTGAAATGTCGACTGGCGGAACATCACCTGCAGGCTTTCGTAGGCCTGCTTCGCGTCGTGCAGACGATCCCAGTAATTCACCACCCAGGCGCGCGACCATCCGGTCTGTCCGCCCCCGAACGAAAGACGTCTCTCCAGCGACACGCGCGCCGCTTTCGCCAGGTCTGGCGTGTGCTCAAGGGAGATTTGCGTTCCAGGGTAAAGCGCCCACAGATGCGAGATGTGCCGATGTCCAGGCTCATTCTCGTCATAATCGCGCTGCCATTCCTGCAATTGACCGAACTTGCCGATTGCAAACGGAGGCAGCTTGCCGCGCGCGTCTTCCACCTGTTTCAGGAAGGCAGCGTCCTCGCCGAGAATGTGTCCCGCATCGAGAGTGCGCGTGAACAACTCGCGCAGAATCTCGATATCCATTGTTGGAGCCATCGCCAGCGAGTGGTGGGTCCCGTCCGGCAGGCGATAGCTGTTCTCCGGCGAGATCGAGGGCCCAGTGACCAGATGACCCGACCCATCGTCGACGAGATAATCCAGGAAGAACAGCGAAGCATCGTGCAGAATGGGCCATGCGCGGTCGCGCAAGAAACTCTTGTCAAGCGTATAGGCGTAGTGGTCCCACGCGTCAAGCGAGAGCCACGCGCCCCCCATGGGCCAAATTCCCCACTGGTAGCCATCGATCGGATCGGCATCGCCCCACAGGTCTGTGTTGTGATGAATAACAAAGCCGCGCGCGCCATAATAGTCCTTCGCGACTTGGGTACCGGTGCCGCTTGCGGGCGTGCGAACCATGTCAATGAGGTTGATCAGCGGCAACACGGTTTCCTCGAGACCGGCAGGCTCGGCAAGCCAGTAATTCATCTCGGTATTGACGTTGATGGTCCACTTCGAGCCCCACGGATTGCTGATGCCGCCGGCCCAGATTCCCTGCAGATTTGCAGGCAGGCCGTCAGGGCGAGAGGAACCAATCAGCAGGTAACGCGCGAACTGGAAATAGAGTTCCTGCAGGCCCAAGTCGTCAGCGCCCGCGCTGACGCGTTTCATTCTCTCATCGGTGGGCAAGGCTTCGTTCGCATCGGGCGCAGCGCCAAGATGAAGTGCCATGCTCCGATACATGGGCCGGTAGACGGCCTCTTGCCGGGCGAGAATCTGCGCGGCGGTGTGGGTTCTAGCCTTCGTTAAAGCCTGTTCACATTTTGCCTCGGGATCGCCGCCCGCGAATGGTCCACCTTTAAAGTCCGTGGCTGCCGCAATCAAGATCGTTGCAGAATCGGCATCGGCGACGACAAGCTCGGAGCCTTCCGCATGGACTGTGCCGCCTGAGGGAATGACAAGTACTTCGCCGGCGAATCGAATCTGATCCTTGTGCTCGGGTCCCTCGCGCAAAACCAGCGTGTTTTCCCCGCGCGCCTTGACTGTGAAGTCCGCCGGCCGGTCCATGCTCGCACGGAAACCGATGGAGCCCTTCCTGTCCGCGCTCAGCCGCACCACGATGACTTCGTCGGGCAGGGATGCAAACACTTCGCGCGTGTAGCGTACACCATCGATGGCGTAGGTCGCTCGCGCGACGCCCGTTTCAAGGTCGAGCTGGCGGCGGTAGTCGAGGATGGTTCCCTTGTTCGACGAGCGCAGATAGAGATCGCCCAGGGTGCTGTAACCGGGCATACCGGCAGGGAGACCGATCATGCCATCCTGCGCGAGCTTCTCCGCCGCAGAGATCTTGGCGCCATCGAGTCCCTGCGACTCGAGCAGAAGCTTGCGAATCTGCGACACTGCGTCGTGCGCCGCTGGATTCAGCCGGTTCGCTCGGCTGCCCTGCCACAGGGACGACTCATTCAACTGCAGGTGCTCGTCCGCACCCGAGGTCTGCGAGCCATCCAGCAGTGGCGCGTTCTGGCGGGAAAACTGCTCGTCTCCATTGTTCTTGCCTGCGTTCGCTCCGCCGAAGACCATGGTGCCCAGGCGGCCGTTCCCTGCGGGCAGGGCGCGATCCCAGATTGGAGCGGGAGACCGGTACCAAAGCATCGCGTGCGAGCTTTGTGCGGGTGTCTGCCCCCATAGACCGGCGTGTGGGAGCAGGAATGCGATACCTGTCAGGAAGCTCATTTTTGCGATTCGGTTCATTCTCGCCTTGTCTACCAGTTAATACGGTCGATGACTTTCAGTCACACCGGGCCATGTATCGGTCCGGAAGGGAACGGCTGGCAGGCCTGCGCCGTTATATAAAGTCGCCGCCGGGTTCGATTGCCAGGCATAACGGACCTCTTGCGGATCGGGAACCTCGGGCGATGAGACGACGATCGTGTCGCCCTCGATGCGGGCATCGGCCCAGTGCCACGCCCGGTCCTGACCAGCGACAGAGAACTCTTCCAGCTTTGCGCCCTTTACCACAAGACCACCGTCGGTATGCGTGAAGTGGATTTTGATCGAGCCCGGGAGCCTCTCGGCCGAGGCGAACGTCGGCCCCGCATACGCGACCCTTTTTCCGTACTGATTTGCCAGCGCACAGAGAGCGAGCCGCTCGCCCACAGGCTGCTTGTCCTTGGCATGAATGTTGTCCGGGTCGCCCGTGTCGATGGTTTCGGCCAGACAGGAATTGGGAATCGCGGCCGCCGCGATGGCCTGCGATTCGCGCGTTTCGGTCCATTCGTCCCCTGCCACCGGAACCGGGCTGCGCGCCTTGAAGGCCGGAAGGCCGACGATGTAGAACGCGAAATCTCCCTGGCCAAAGAGCTTCCGCCAATCGGCGACCATCGCCGGCACAAGCTTCCGATACTGGTAGCCGCGAGGTGAGTTCTGTTCGCCCTGGTACCAGAGGGCGCCAGTGATTGCTAACGGCGCAACCGGCCGCAGCATGCCCTCGTAGAGCACAGTTGGCATGACGGGCCAGTTCTCGTAGGCGATGGGCAGTTGCATCGGAGGGCGCGCGTCCACGCTGACTTTGGCCTTCCACTCACCTGCAATTGGAATCGTGCTCTTGTCGCCCAACGTCAGATGCAGTTCCTCAGGCTTGCCCAGGAAACCGCCGTTGGGCATGGTCTTGAGAACGCGGATGGCGATCAGGTTGCGCCCAGGCTTCAAAGCGCTATTCAGAAAGTAGACGCGCGGATTCTCCACCCAGGAGCTACCACCTACTTCTTTCCCGTTGACGTAAACCGTGTCCATGCGCTCGATGGAGCCGAGGAAGAGCATCATTCTTCCAGGCGGCAGCGGATCGGGCAGCACGAATTCCTTGCGAAACCAAGCCAGAGCGGGCTCCGTCGGTACGCCCAACTCTGCGAAACCTCCAGGAATCGTGACTATCTTCCAGTCTGAATCGTCGAACTCCGGACTTCCCCATTTATTCTTGATGCCGATGTCGTACTCGTCGTACCAATGCATGACGAAATTGCCGTACTGCGGTGCATCGGTGGCTCGAAGCCTCTCGACCTCTGCCAGCGGAATTTCGAAATCGTGGAGCGGACGCAAGGCTTCGGCGCTGGTCCAGGCTTCGGCGGGCGTGCCTCCAACCGCGTCCACAATCAGGCCGATGGGAACGTGAATCTCCTGCTCCACCTTGCGCGCAAAATAAAACCCGACAGCCGAGACCCAGTCCGCCGTCGCGGGCGACAACACCGACCATTTGCCGCCGATCAGATCGGTGTGCCGGTAGGCGGGATTTCCTACGACCGAAAAAAATCGG
Source organism: uncultured Acidobacteriaceae bacterium (assembly GCA_963757965.1). Classification (GTDB taxonomy): domain Bacteria; phylum Acidobacteriota; class Terriglobia; order Terriglobales; family Acidobacteriaceae; genus Telmatobacter. The sequence goes on along the minus strand of CAVWTV010000017.1, from coordinate 357,561 downwards.
ATGGTCGGGAAGTCGGCCGTCTTTGCGTCCGCGGGTCCGGTGAGCGCAAAGCGCAACGGCAAGCCCATGTTCGACTGGCCTCCGCAGAGCCAGACGTCGCCGACCAGCACGTTGTTCAGCTCAACCGTCTGGCTGCCGACGATCTTGATGGTGTATGGGCCACCCGCTGGCGGCGGAACGATCTTCACTTCCCAGCGTCGATCGGCGCCCGCGACGCCAGACGCTTTTGTCTCGCCGATCTGCACCTGAACCTTGTCGCCGGGCTCCGACCAACCCCAAATCGTATTTGGCTTGCCGCGTTGAAGCACCATATTGTCGCTGAAGAGCGGGCTGACAAAGGGCTGCGTCTTCGGAACTTGCGGCGGCATCGGCGGCATGCCCGGCGTGTTCTGGGCAGCAGCGCCGGGGTTGAGTGGGAGCAGAATGCCGATTGCCGCAACAACGAGACGAACGAATTTCATCATCATGATTCCGAGTCCTCTTCGGCTCAACGAACGGGCACGGTGGTCCATTGAAGGTGCAAGAGAATTCTACTCAGGCAGCGTCTTCGTGCCCACCACATGGAACGTGCCCGTCGCTGCCGGCGCGCCCGTGTCCGGCTGACCTCCGCCAATCGACACGGCATAGGCTCCTTCCGCAATGATCGGCTCACCCGCCGCGCTCACCATGGTCAGGTCCCGATCCTTCAAGTCGAAGCTCACATGCTGCGACTCACCCGGTTTCAGGTGAACACGCTTGAAGCTGCGCAGAGCCCGCAGCGGCGCCCCCGGCACATTCGGGAAGCTAAGGTAAAGCTCCGCGACTTCATCGCCCGCGCGCTTTCCAGTATTCTTCACCGTCACGCCAGCGATAAGCGGAGCGCCCGCAGCGATTGCGTTCTTCGGGAGCGTCAGATTGCTGTAGGAAAAAGTTGTGTAGCTGAGCCCGTAACCAAATGGATAAAGCGGCTTGCCGTGGAAGTAGCGATAGGTGCGATTCTGCATAGAATAGTCGGCGAAGTCGGGCAACTGATCTACACCCGTGTAAAACGTTACCGGCAAACGGCCCGCGGGATTGTTCTTTCCCGAGAGCGTTTCGGCAATTGCCGAGCCGCCTTCTTCACCCGCATACCATGACTCAAGAATTGCGTTCACATGTTCGTTGGCCCAGTTCACCGCAAGCGCACTGCCATTGGCAAGCACAAGGACAACAGGCTTCCCGGTTTCCTTCATGGCTTCCAGCAGCGCTTCTTCGGGCTTCGGAAGATCGATGCTGGTGCGGTCGCCGCCTTTGAATCCCTCCTCGTTGACCGGCATCTCCTCGCCTTCAAGATCGCCGGTAATGCCGAGGACCGCAACGACAACATCCGCGTTCTTCGCCGCCGCTATCGCCTCCGGGCTCGGCTTGGGATCGTATTTGGCCCAGAACAACTGCGCCTCGACGGGGCCCTTCTCGTTCAACTCATACCTGACTCTGAGGGCCGCCTTCTTGCCTTGCTCCAGATGAATGTGCCCGGCCTTTGCCGCTACGTGCTCGGCGTCGAGATACTCCATGGCCAGCGGCTTGCCATCGATCATGATCATCGCGGAGTTGCCCTTGGCGCGCACGCCGATGTTGTACTCGCCGGATTCGGGTGCGGTGAGGAAGCCCTCCCATGCGACCGTAAGCGGGAACTTGCCCGCGGCCTCCTGGGGAACGCCGTCCGCCGTCAGATCGACGGTGGGCATCGTTTTCGTTGCAAGCGGAGTGCCCCCGCCGAAAAAACTGCCCCCCGATGAGAACTTGGCTGTCAATCCAGGCTTTCCGTCGGACGTGGTGAGAGCCGACACTGGAATCGGGTCGCCGTCTGTGCGCAGAAACTGCGTTCCGGGCACAAAGGTAATGTGGGCTTCAGGAAACTCCGCCTTGAGGCCTTCTAGCACAGACACGGTGTGCGAAGGCGTGCCGTTGTAGTTGCCGAGCAGATACTTCGTTTGATCCGCCAGCGGCCCCACCACCGCGATCTTGATTGCGCCCTTCTTCAATGGGAGCGTGCCGTCATTTTTGAGCAGCACCATGGACTCGCCGGCGAGCTTGTGAGCCAGTGCGCGATGTTCGGCGCTTTCAAGTTCTTTTTCGTCGATCTTCGAATACGGAACAATCTCCGGCGGATCGAACATGCCCAGCTTCATCCGCGCGGTATACAGCCTGACCAGCGCCGTATCGATCTCGCTCTCTTTCAAGATGCCTTGCTTATAGGCATCGAGGTATGGCCTGTAATCGTGATCGTCACTGACCTTGGCGAAGTCGATGCACTCGTTATCCAGGCCGCGCTGAATGGCCAATGCGGAAGCTTCAGGCTGCGTCTTGGTGAAATGATGATCGCGGTAGATATTGACGACAGCATCGCAATCGGAAACGACGTAACCCTTGAAGTTCCACTTGCCCCGCAACTGATCCTGCAACAAAAACTGGTTTACGCAGGCGGGCTGGCCATTGATGCTGTTGTACGCGCACATCACAGAGCCGGCCTTGCCCTCGGTTACGGCTGCGCGGAACGCCGGCAGATAAGTGTCCAGTTCGTCATGCTTGCTCACCGTCACGTCCGCAGTATGGCGTGTTGGCTCGGGTCCGCTGTGAACGGCGAAGTGCTTGGGCGTCGAAATTACACGATAGTACTTCGGATTGTCGCCCTGCATGCCGGTCACGAACGCGACGGCCATGCGTGCCGAGAGAAACGGATCTTCGCCGTAGGTCTCCTGCCCGCGTCCCCAGCGTGGGTCGCGGAAGATGTTCACGTTCGGCGCCCAGAAGTCGAGGCCCTCGAATACATTGCTGTGCCCGTCGCGCACCGCCTGGACGTGCTTGATGCGGCCTTCGACACCGATGGCAATGGCCATGCGGTGAATCGAATCCGGATCGAAGGTCGCGGCCAGACCCACAGGTTCCGGAAACTCGGTAACGCCGGGCCGTTGCACGCCGTGCAGGGCTTCGCTCCACCAATCGTACGCAGGAATATTCAGCCGAGGCACGGCGCGCGACTGATTCACGAGCTGCGTAACCTTTTCCTCTACGGTCATGCGGTGAACGAGGTCGGCGGCGCGTTCTTCGGCGGGCATCGCTGGGTTCAAATACGCAGGATGATCGGAGCTTTGGGACCAAAGCGCGCTCACGCACAACACTGCGGTTATGGCGATGAGGATTCGATTGTTCGTTTTTCGCACGTCACTCCAGACAAGACCAATTGAATCTGCCACAGATTCGGTAAGCGATTACACTCGCAGCCCAAAGGCACGCATCTCACGTCAAGGAATGATCGTCCCCGGCTTGGAGAAGCTCTACTGAAAGAGCCTTGGCGCGAAGTCCTTCAGATCCCGGCGCCAGGTCTGCCATTCATGCGCAGTGCCCGGCGATTCGTAATAGATGTGTTTGACCTTCGCATCGACCAGCGATGAATGCAGTTTTTCGATGCCGGCATGCATCATGGGAGGTTCCTCTGTCCCGACACCGATCCAGAGCAGATGAACGCGCTTCGCAAAAGCATCCGGATCGGCGAGCGCTCCGTTTAGGGCGGTCTTTGGATCGAATGTGCTGTTGCCCATCACAAATGCCGCCCCACTGAACCCTCCGATGTACGAGAACATGTCGAGGTGATCGAAGGTCACCTGGAACGTTTGCATCCCGCCCATCGACAGGCCGGCCATGGCGCGATGATCGCGGTTGGGAATGGTTCTGAAGTTGGAATCGATGTAGGGAATGAGGACCTGCGTCATATCATCCTCAAACGCCTGCGCCGACTCCTGCATTGCCTTCATCATCTCGGGCGAGCCAAACGGCTTTCCCGTAAGATCGGGCGGGACGTATCCGACCCTTTTCGCGTATCCATTCGCCATTACGATAATCATGGGCTTTGAACTCTTGCTCGCGATCAGGTTGTCTAGGATGAAGTTCGCATGGCCTTGCTTGATCCATCCGGTTTCATCTTCGCCGCCGCCGTGTTGCAGGTAAAGCACCGGATAGCGCATCTTGGTGGCCGTGTCGTAGCCGGGCGGCGTGTACACGAACGCGCGCCGCCAGTCGCCGGTTACGCTCGAGTGGTACCAGACCTCGCGAACCTGGCCGTGAGGAACATCCTGTGGTTGGTAATACGTTGCCCCCGCTTCGGGAATCTCAATTGCGCTTGCGTCCTTGCTGCCGCCGTAGAACGCATAGCTGCTGGGGTCGCTAAACTCCACTCCATCGATGATCAGCGTGTAATAGTGAAGTCCCGGCGCGAGCGGCGGTGTGGTAACCGTCCAGAACCCGTCCGCCTGCTTCTCCATATCCAGTTTCGGATTACTCCAAAAGTTGAGCCGCACCTTCGATGCGTCAGGAGCCTTCACGCGGAATTGAGCTCTCGAGGAACTGTCTACGCGCGGATACTCAGCTCCGGAAACGTTGGTCGACGCAGGCTGAAAACCGCCTGATTGCTGGGCGTAACAGAAACTGGCAAACAAAAGCATTATCAATGCCATGCACTTCATAGATCTTCTCCCCGATCGCGAACTTGTTCCAGTCCGAATTGTTTCGACCCTTGCGTTGGGAAATTATTCCCTTCCCGATGTGATAGAACCGGCCATGCCGGTAAGCGTATTCCTGGCTATCCCCTCTAGGACCTTCCGCCGCCGTGTGACCAAACACCCGAATGCTAAGCTTCGGGTACATCGAAAGAAAAGTAGTATTTTTCATGCCAATATATCGATTTATTAGATATATTCATAAGTGATGAAGACGACCCTCGATGAATGGGAAATCCTGCAAGCCGTGGTTCAGTTAGGCGGCTTTGCGCCGGCTGCACAACAGCTAAATCGCTCGCAGTCGACGATCAGCTATGCGATCTCGCGACTCCAGGAACAGATCGGGATAAAGCTGTTTGAGCAGAAAGGCAGAAGAGCTCATTTAACCGAGGCGGGACGTGAATTGCTGGCCGATGTCGAACCCCATCTGGCAGGATTTCATCAACTCGAGCAGCGAGCCAGTTCGCTCGCGTCGGGCGGACAATCGGAGATTAGATTGTCGGTGGATAGTATCTTCCCGAATGAGCGGCTCTTTGCCGCACTCGCGGAATTCGCTCGACGATTCCCCCATGTCCACCAGAAACTACGCCAAACCCCCTTTACTTCCGCGGATTCCGAGTTTTCTGCGCACAATGCGCATCTCTGTGTGGTTGGGCTAATGTCGCGCGAGTATTTCGTAAAACCGATTCTCGATATCAGGATGACAGCCATCGCCCACTGCGATCATCCACTTCACTCGCTCAAACGGCAGGTCTCCCGCACCGACATGATGCAACACATGCTGGTAGTCATCGAAGGCGTGGGCTTTGGCAACTCCAAGCGCCAACCGCGGAGCCCAGCACAACGATTCCTGCCTGTAAGTACGATCGAAGCAGCGGTCGATGCGGTTCGAAGCGGCCTATGTTTCGGATGGCTACCGGAATACCGCATTCAAGCTCCCCTGGAATCAGGGGAGTTCCTGCCGCTGCGAATGCCGGTGGGGGGGATCAGAGAGGTGCGCCTTAATCTGGTCTGCAAGGATTCGAACCTAGGCAGTCGCGAGGTGAGTGTCCTCGCCGAGTTGCTCGGCATGAATGGCGATCTGGAAACGATTTGAAACTGTGGACCAATCACGGCTCATCCCATTTACCGCAGACGATTTGGCCTACACATCTACAGATTCGATAGACATAAAGCGATTTATTCGATTTGCTAAGTGTCTTTGCGCTTATGTATAGTTCAACCTCCAGAGAACGTCTTCGCGGATCGAGCGTCCGGCCTTGAGCTGCTTGCCATTTGCAGCAACGGCCTACTTGACGGCCATCCGCTGCATTCTCGTGGGGAGTTGTCATGAGATTCTGCAGTATTCGATTCGTCCTTTGCATTTCGCTTTCGCTTGTGGTTTCAACTGCGCCCTTGATGGCCCAGGAAACTGTCCACTTGTCTATTGACGCCTCCAAAGCCGTGGCGAAGATCGACCGCAATCTCTTTGGCCAGTTTGCTGAGAATCTCGGACACGGCCTCTATGAAGGCATCTGGGTAGGCCCTGATTCTCCGATTCCGAATACGCGTGGAATCAGGAACGATGTTGTCACGGCTCTCCGCGAGTTGAAGGTGCCCAATGTCCGTTGGCCGGGCGGCTGCTTTGCCGATCAGTATCACTGGCGCAAGGGAATCGGCTCCGCGGCGGAACGGCCGGCAACGCTCAACTCCGCGTGGGGTGGCGTGGTCGACACAAACGCTTTCGGCACCGACGAGTTCATGGACTTTATCCACCAGATCGGCAGCCAGGCCTACGTCTCGGTCAATGTCGGCTCGGGGACACCGCAGGAAGCGAACGAGTGGCTGGAGTACATGACAGCCGCGCAGCCGACCGCGCTGGCGAAGGAACGGACCGCAAACGGTCACCCCGGCGCCTACAAGGTGGGCTTTCTCGGCATTGGCAACGAAAGCTGGTCCTGCGGCGGCGACATGACGCCGGACTACTATGTCAGCCAGCTCAAAATCTTCAGCCGCTTTGTCAACAACGTCAATCCGTTGCAGCAGGGCCAAGACCAGATGCTGAAGATCGCCGTCGGCCCCGGCTTTCCAGAGACTGAGTGGACCGAGGCCGTCATGAAGGCCTGGCAGCACCACGACTGGAGCTGGGATATCGACGGCCTGTCAGTGCATTGGTACACGACGCCCAACGGATGGCCGCCATCGACGCCTTCGACAGGGTTTGGGGTCGAGGACTACAGCAAGACGCTGAAGTCTACACTGTTCATGGATGAGTTTCTGCGCAAGCAGGAGACCGTTATGGACAAGTACGACCCGCAGTTGAAGGTCGCGCTCGTAGTGGACGAATGGGGAGTATGGCACGCGCCGCTGACCGGCTCCAATCCAGCTTTCCTCGTCCAGCAAAACAGCTTGAGAGACGCCATTCTCGCTTCGCTGAACCTGAACATCTTCGCGCGCCATGCCGGCCGCGTGCGCATGGCGAACATCGCCCAGATGATCAACGTGCTGCAAGCGATGATCTTGACGGACAAAGAGAAAATGGTCCTGACTCCAACCTATTACGTCTTCAAAATGTATGTTCCCTTCCAGGACGCGACATTTGTTCCAGTCGCCTTTAACGCCGGCGCCTACCAGCAGGGCTCCGTAAGCCTGCCGCGCGTGGACGCTCTGGCCGCCAAGGACGCCTCGGGCAAGCTTTGGCTCGAAATCACGAACCTCGATCCCGAGAAGCCGCTTGAAATCGATGCGGACATCACCGGCATGGCGATTAAATCGGCTAAGGGGCAGACACTTACTGCTTCACAAGTCGACAGCGTTAATACATTTTCAGTGCCCAACGCCGTAGTGCCGAAACCAGTTTTCGCAAGTGTGAAAAGCGGCAGGCTGGCACTGACGGTTGCACCAAAATCCGTGACGGTCGTCTCGCTCGAACCATGACAACGACGAAGCGTAGCCGCCCTTGACTCCAGAAACCATGATGATCGACCACAATATGCGCGGAACCCGAGCCCTGCTCCGCAAGCCAGTCAGGGAACCGGGTCTTTACATGGAGAAATGCATCATGCAATCGGCAATTAGTGTACCCGCGTTGAAGAGACCAGCAGTGTTGCTGGCAGTTCTCTTTCTATCGATCGTGTCTGCGGCGCAGACGGCTCCAGTCAACGCATCCATCGACGTGTCGAAGACGGGAGCGCCCATTTCGAAGTACATCTACGGTCAGTTTCTGGAGCACGGCGGCGACATCGTCAACAACGGCCTCTGGTCTGAGATGCTCGTCGATCGCAAATTCTTCTACCCGGTCGCCGCCAGTGCGCCTACGCCTCCTCCTGTCATCGGCAACGCAGGAGGCAACCCGCGCTTTCGCCGCACTCCTACGCGTTGGTGGGCTCCGATCGGCGGCAACAATGTCGTCACAATGGACACCAAGGCACCTTACACGGGAGAACAGACACCGCTGGTGAAGCTCGATGGGAAGGAGCCGCATGGCTTCGGGCAATCCGGAATCGCGGTTCGCAAAGGCAAGGCCTACGCCGGACGGATCTTGTTGGCCGGTACTTCGGGCGCAGTCGTCAAGGTCACGCTCGTCTGGGGCAAGGAAACCTCTGACCGTCAGGCTGTCACCATCGGCCCACTCGGCGCCGCGTACCACAAGTTCCCGCTGCGCTACACTGCCGTAGCTGACACCGATGACGCTACTTTAGAGATCACCGGTACGGGCACCGGTTCCTTCCATGTTGGCACAGTTTCTCTTATGCCCTCCAACAACATCGAGGGCTTCCGCCCCGAGGTCATCGCCGCGCTGAAGGAGTTACGCTTTGGCGTCCTCCGCTTCCCCGGCGGCAATTTCGTCTCTTCGTATGAGTGGCGCTACGGCGTCGGCGAGATAGACAAGCGTCCGCCCATTTTCGATCCCGTGTGGCACGCCGTGCAGCCCAACGACGTTGGCACCGATGAATTCCTCACGCTTTGCCGGTTGCTCGGCGTCGATCCCTACATCACCGTCAATGCGGGCTTCGGCGACGCATGGTCCGCGCGCGAATTGGTCGAATACACCAACGGCGCCGCCACTACGCCGATGGGCAAATGGCGCGCCGAGAATGGCCATCCCGAGCCGTACCACGTTAAGTTCTGGGGCGTCGGCAACGAGCCATGGGGCGACTATCAGATGGGCTCCATGTCGCTTCCGCAATTCGAGTTGAAGCACAACGTCTTCGCCAAGGAAATGCGAAAGGTTGATCCGTCCATCAAGCTCATCGCCGGCGGCGCCATGCCCGACGTAATGGAGGGTGCGGACCAGGCCAGACGCATCAACGGACAATATGTTCCCGACTATCTTTCGTCAGCCGACTGGACCGGCCAGATGCTGCTCAACTGCCTCGATAACATCGACATGGTGAGTGAGCATTACTACGCTTCAGGCACCCAGCATACCGACATGAAACTGCAGAAGAAGGTGCCTATAGATCCTCCTTTGTCGTTCATTGAGTGGCAGCGCGCGCCGGCCGTTCAGGTCCGCGCGAAATATGAGCACTACGAGGAGTACCTCAAGCGCATTCCCGCTCTCCGCGCCAAGCCTGTTCCCATCGCCATCGACGAGTGGGCTTATTTCGGCGGCGGACCGAGCTCCTACAAGACCGTCCCCGCCTACGCATGGGCCTTCCACGAGATGTTCCGCCACTCCGATATCTTTCAAATGGGCGCATTCACCTTCGCAACCGCGATGATGAGTTCCAACCGCACCGAAGCCATCCTCAACCCCACTGGCATGCTTTTCAAGATGTACCGCGATCATTTCGGGACCGTCCCTGTAGAGGTTACGGGAGACTCACCGCAGCCAAAGCCGACGTTTCCGGCCGGCGGCGACCAGCCTGCGGTCAATCCAGGCAGCGATACATATCCGCTGGATGTAAGCGCTGCGTTGAGCGAAGATCGCAAAACCCTCGCTATTGCCGTGCTCAATCCATCCGACAACGAGCAGACGATCAGGATTGCGATCAACGGAGCGAAGCTGGCGAGTAGCGGCAAACTGTGGCGCATGGCTCCCGATTCCATCGACGCAACAGTGCAGGTGGACAAGAAGCCCGAAGTTCAGGTCGAAGAGGACACGCTCGGCGCACTGCCCGGCACCATTACCGTGCGCCCCTTCAGCGTGAACATTTATTCCTACGCAGTGCAGTAGCTCAGGATTTCGAGAGGGGTTGCAGATGAAACCAGGGAAGCTTTTTAATTGCGGTCGCAACCATATTGGCCGGACCATGGCTCACGGCCCAGGTTCAGACGATCGTTCCCGGCGCGAAGCCTGTTACTGTGGAGTGCATCAAAATCCATGGTGCAGCTCTGGAAGGCAACCTCGAGGGAGATGCCGTCGATCGCGACGTGATCGTGTTTTTGCCGCCCAACTATCAGAAAGAGAAGCACCGCCGCTACCCGGTGGTGTATGCCCTGCACGGCTACTCGATCGGCGCCGAGCAGTTGACCCATGCGATTCATATGCCGCACGAACGCGCCTTCGCTCAGGGCGCCAGATTGAGAATCATCGTCCTTCCGGACTCGAAGACCGCCTACAACGGTTCGACGTACTCCAGTTCCGCAACCACCGGCGATCTTGAAAACCACCTCAACCGCGACATTGTCGCCTAGATCGCCGCTCATTACCGGACGATCCCCAATGGATCTGCCTGCCACTTCCTCTTTGCCGAAGGCCGCAGCCGCATCGGGTGCGAAGACGAAACAATGGATTCAGGTTGATTCCCCGTCGGAGTTCCGCTCCACCGCTGCCGACTGGGCGAAATCCCAGCTGATGCCATGTATCAGATCGGTGATCGGCTCTATTCCGTCGACCGGCAGATGCAAAGCCGAAGGAGACAGTGCTAGCTAGCAACCGTAAATGCGAACGGCCGGCTTCACTGGCAGCTGAAGTTCTTAGCGTCGTTCGTGTCTCCGTTCCCAGAGTATTGGGCGTGTTTGGGATACGCACAGAGCGGCCGGCTTCGGCCAGGAAATGCCTTTCCCGTGGCGATGACGGACTCCGGCGCATTTCCCTTTTCAACCCAGTTCACCATTGCGCCTAGCATGTCAAACTGGTCGAGCGCCGGTCCGCCGCCGCAGTGCCGCATCCCCGGCACAAGGAACATTTTGCTCCACCCGGACACCTTCTCAGCGCCGCCGTTGATTTCAGCAAGGGATTGATAGTAGCCGAGCGTGTCCAGCGGCGAGAACCAAGGGTCGCTGTCGCCATGGAAGAAGATGAGCTTGCCGCCGCTAGCGGAAAAGGTGGATAGATTGGTCGATGCTGGCTCTACCATCGGATCGGAGGCATGCAGAGCCTCTTTGTCAACATCGATCTCCGTCGCGGCCGGATACGGACCGAAGAGGCCTCGGGTGCCGAGAGCGAGAAGCCCCGGAACCATGCCGGTCTCGGCGATGCCCGTGTCGTAGAGAAACCCTGGATAGACCTGCGTTCCATACGAGTTCTTCGGTCCTGCAAAGGCCTTCTTGATTGCCGCAATCTTCTCCGGCGCAATGCAGCCATCGCTCTGGCCGCTCTTGCAGGCCAGTATTGCGGGATCGAAATCGCACCCCATCGGATCGGAGATCATACCGTCGGCCACTCCATCCTTTGCGTCACAGCGATTCAGCAGAGCATCCATAAAGAGCTTGCGATCTCCATCGGTCAGGAACTTGTCCGCGAGCGGCTTTCCTGTCGCATCCTTGGGCGCGGCCTGGTTGTACGCCACCGGAATCCATTGGCTTATGGCTAGATTCGACAGGCCAGTGCGCATCGCCGGATCGCCCGAGACTATCCCATTAAAAACCGTAGGAAAGCGCTGCGAGAGAATCATCCCTTCGCGCCCGCCCGTCGAACAGCCGACAAAGTAGGAGAACGCCGCGGGCTTCGCGTAGTACTGAAAGACAATTTTCTTTGCCAGCCCCGCCACCTCGGCATTGGCCTGATAAGCGAAATCGAGATACGCCTGCTGATCGCGCATGAATGAAAAATCGAACGGCCCGGCCTTGGCTTTGTGTCCAGTATCCGTGCTTGCCACCGCGAACCCGCGGACAAGAGCAGGCTTGTCGTCGGAGTACGACGCCCCAAGGGGGTAGGACACAACTCCGTTGCCGCCGCCGCCGCCCTGCATCATGAAGTCGCCGTTCCATGCTGCAGCTTCAGGGAGGGCCACTGCAAAACCAATACCGAATTCTTCGCCGTCCACGCCTTTGCGCCGGTTAATCACCCCATCCACCCGGCAGTGCGCCGGCAAGGGGCCGATAGCCTGAGCACCGGGATACGCTCCAGGAATAGTTGTGCCAGCCGGCACCATGGCAGCCTTGGTGATCTCGACACCATCAATCTTGAGGTGACCAAGATCCACACACGAGTTTGCCGACTGAGCCCTGGTAATTCCGGAAGCGCAAATGGCTGCGATCGACAAAACCAGGAAACTGAAGCGAATCATAGAGGACCTTCCTTCTCACAGTGGGCAGTTGACCGATCATGGCAGGGCGCAAGTGATCGGTCAGCCAGTTTCTACACTTCACAATCTTAGCTTGTCGCATGAGCTCGGGTGCGGCCGTTGCTGATCATTGGGCGGCAAATAACAGCAGCCACGCGCCGGGGCCACGTGCGCCGCTACGACTTCATAAAAGTCACGACGAAACTTACATTCTGGAGCGGACCCAGTCCTGAGAACAATGTGCTAAGGCCGGATAAGGGGTATTTCCTTGACCTTGACATGTGAGCTCTTTCAGTGTGTCGTACGATTCAAACGATGGCGCTCAAGCTTGTGTCCGTTGGCCGGTTAACAAGCCGTTTGATATTTTGAGGCCCATCCCTGGCAGCGATAATGGACTTCAAGCCTGCGGTATTGCTCAACCAGTACTGACGGTTTGGCGACAATTCACCAGCAATTCGAAAAGCGGATTCTATTGACCGGCTGAAGCAGAGTTTCGGGCTCTTGCTGACAACAGCTAACCTCTGCGCAATTTTTCAGAACTCGATTCTGGCCTGAAAGGCAATCATGCGTGGGGAACTGTCGCCTCCCAGGCCAACGCCTAAGAGGCCGGTTGGCGGTGAGATGGTGCCTTCCAGGGTTCCAAACTTGGGCGGAATGTATTCTCCGGGCACGCCAGCCCCCACACTGCTGGGCAATGCGAAGTTGGGATGGTTGAAAGCGTTGAACATCTGCACATCGAAGCGCAGAGAGGTCTGCTCCCACATAGGAAAGCGGCGCGAGAGGTAGATGTCGGAGCTCGTGAAGTGCGGGCCGCGCACCGTGTTACGGCCGGAGTCGCCAAACTGGCAATCGGCGGAAGAATCGCCGCCGGTGCAGGCACCGGTGGTGGGATCGACCACGGATATGAATGCATTGGGATTGAGCCATTGCCTGGTTCCGGCAACGGTCACGCCAGAGTAGGCGGTCTTTTGATAGAGCGGCTGACCGGGAACGCGGCGGGCAAACTGCGGTCCATTGGCCTGAAAGACGCCGTTGCCGTTGGCCGTATAGGGCTGGCTGAGGACGGTGAACGGAAGACCGGAGTGCAGAAAGGCTGTTTCAGATGCCGACCAGTTGCGGAGAAGAGAGCGCAACAGAAGATGCCTGGAGGCAAAAGGAATCTTGTAGATGCCGTAGGCGGAGAGGTTGTGGCGCACATCGTAGTCGCAGTTATTGTATTGCCGGCTCAGCTCGCCGGGCAACGGGGTGAGAATGCCCTGCGTGGAAAATGGGAGCAAGCCCCCGTTGGAGATTTCGTCGATGCAATGACTGAATGTGTAGTTTGCGCTGAGCGTGAGAGAGTGGAGTTGCTCGGAGAGGCTGGTCTGCAGGCCGGAGTAGTTGCTGCTGGCATCGGTGCGGAATTCGTTGACGTTGCCGAATCGCTGGTCGAGGGGCTGCTTGTAGGGATAAGGCGCAAAACATCCGGCGCAGACATTCTGGTATCCGTTGAGGCCGACCTGAAACGGCTCATGGAGGCCGCGGGTGCCGACATAACCGATGCGGACTGCACCGTGCGCGTTCAGCTTCTGCTCGATGCCGAAGTTGTACTGGTAGTAATACGGCGTTTTGAGCGTGCCGGTGGGGAAGGTATTGAGGCTGACGGCGAGAGGGCAGGTTGGCGCGCCGTGGGCGATTCCAGCGCAGGGCGGGCCACCGGCTCTAAAGAGCGACAGAAACTGGGCGTTGGCGCTCAAGGCGGCATCGGCAGCGCTGTTGGCGACGCCGGGCGCAATGGCAACGCCGCCGACCTGGCCGCCGATGCCGCCGACAAAGGTAGGTGCGTAGGGGACGTTGGTTGCTGCGAGATCGGCAATCTGGGCGGGAATGATGTCGTTGAAGACGCCAAAGCCGAGGTGAACCACGGTCTTCGAATCAACCTGGTATGCGAGAGAAATGCGGGGCTGCCAGACCCGCAAGGGCGTGGACGGGAAAAGGCTTTGCACTCGGGTTTGAATGACCTGGTTGAGCGGCTGGTTGATGCCATGCGAAAGATCTAGAAACGATCCTGCGGGGCGCGCGAAAAGATGCTGCTGATTCACTGGATCGGTGTTCCATGTCGTCCTCACGCCGGCAATGAACGTGAAGCGGGCGGTAGGTTTCCAGGTATCCATTGAGTAGAGGTCAAGATTGCCGACGGTGACTCGTTCGTTGAATGAGGTGGGAAATGTCTGGCTCTCTGTGTAGGCTGCTCCGTATGTAAACTCGGCAAGATCGTTGTATACCGCCGTGGGCACGCTTCCCTCACCCAGATCGTAGTCGCTCACGTCGACGCGGCGTGTGTTGACGCCGAAGCGGTAATCCTGCTTGCCACGAATCCAATCCAGATTGTCGTTGACCTGCCATTGGGTGACTTTGCGGCCCTGCGGATAGATATTGTCGTTGCCGCCAATGGTGGTAAAGGGAGCTTCATTGCTGCCTGCGGCGAGGACGATGGGGAAGGTCTGCTGGACCTGGGCGAAGTTGTTGGGCTCGAAGATGCTGGAGTACCAGCTTGCGCCGGGATTGAACTGATTGACGAGATTGGGACGGAAGATGTGGGTGTAGCCGGCAACAAGAGTGTACTGCGGCTGTGGAGAGTAGGAGTTGAAGACGACGTTGATAGGATCGGTGAACGCGGCCTGGAGGCCGGAGTCCGATTGAAAGCGGTACCAGACGGTGTTGGCGGCGTTGATGGTGTGGTCGATTTTGAGGACGAACACAGTTTCGTGGTCGCTGTTCTGAAGCGACTCCTGGCGCTGGTTGGCGCAGCCGCTGCCATTAGAGAGGTTGCCGCTAGTCTGGGTACCGGGGAGCAGCGCGCCGCTGGCGTCGAGCGGGCAGGAGCTGACCGGGACGGGTGTTCCGGCGGTGTTGCCGTAGAGGCCGAACATTGTGTGGTAGAAGGCCAATTCAGCAGGCTCGGCGGGAAGCGCGGTTCCGGTGATGGGGTCAACGCCACCGACCGCAAGTTGGCTGAGCACGTATTGCTGATAGGCCGGGGAGGGATCGACGGCCTGAGTCACGATCGGAAGCGCGATGCGGACGCCCTCATAGGCGCCAAAGAAGAAGAGCTTATCCTTCCGGATGGGTCCGCCGACGGCGAAGCCAAAGTGGTTCACATTGGAGCGTGGCTTCGGAGTAATGTTGCCCGGCGTGTCATTGGCATGGAGAAAGTAGTCTTCCGCGCTGAACAGCGAGCCATCCCAAAGCTCGTAGAGGTCACCGTGAAACCTATTGGTTCCCGATTTGGTGAAGTAATTGACCTGCGAGGCACCGTAACGGCCCTGATCTACGGAGTATGAGTTGGTGTTCACCGTAGCCTGATCAACGGCATCGAGGCCGAGGACCAGGTTGGTGGAGAGGCCGATGTTGAGGCCGAGCCAGGGATCGTTGGTGTCGTAGCCATCGAGGATGTAGCCGTTCGAGGTAGCGGGAAGGCCATTGAACTCGACGTTGCCGTACCCGCCCGGGGCCTTGGCGTCGTTGGAGGAGCCGGCGGTGTTCATCAGCGCTCCAGGGGCGAACTGGGCGACGAAGGTGAGGTCCGAGCCGGCGTTGGGCAGGTTGCCGATGGTGTTCGCTTCGATGGTGGTAGTGGTGTTGGGATTTTCAAGACTGAGCAGCGTCTGCTGGGCGGTGACTTCGACGGTCTGCGAGCCTCCAGATACGGCGAGATTGAAGTTCAGTGCGGCGGTGCGGCCAACTTCGACGGCAATGGGTTGCGAGATCTGTTCCGCAAATCCTGGGGCTCGCACGGAAACGGTATAGGAGCCGGGATTGACCTGAGAGAAGAGAAATCGGCCATCTTGGTTGGTCTGCACGGTGCGGGTGGCCTTGGTGCCGACCTCAGTGGCCGTGATGTCGGCCCCGGGCAGGGCGGCGCCGAAGACGTCGAACACCGTGCCCGAGATGGCGCTGGAGGTTCCGCTTTGCGCCAGCAAAGGAAACGAGTTAACCACAGTTAACAGCACGAAGATGGCGAGGATTCTGGGGGTCCGATTTGGCGTCATGCGTGACCTCCGAATGTCGTGCTAGGAGTGCCCGGGGAGTCTCGAAGAGCCGACCAGCTCTCTCGGCGGGAAAGAGGAAATGGACTGAAGGCAACCGCTTTTAGCCTTGCCTAATTTTTAGGGTCGCCTAAAATAAGATAGAAGTCAAGTTGCAGGAACAGGGTCGGACCATGGAACTACGCCGCCAACATAACGCAAATTCCGAATCGGTGGACAATTATCTGAAGGCTATCCTCGCCCTGGGCGAGCCAGAGAATCGGCGCGTCAGTTGTACCGCGCTGGCAAACCGGCTCGGAGTGGCGCCAGCTTCGGTTACGAATATGCTGCAAAAACTCGCGGGTTCCACCAAGCCGCTGGTCGAGTACGAGCGGCATCGCGGGGTGCGATTGTCTGAGGGGGGGAAGTTGCGCGCTCTCGAAGTGCTGCGTCACCATCGGCTCATCGAGACTTTTCTTTTTGAGGTGCTCGACTACCCGATAGAAGAGGTGCATCAAGAGGCAGAGCGCCTCGAACATTTCATCTCGGAGCGGTTTGAGGAACGCATCGCAGCCAAGCTCGGGAACCCTAAATTCGATCCCCACGGACATTGCATTCCCACTCTCGGCGGGAAAATGTCACAGCAGAACTCCATACGATTGACGGAGATGCTGGGACGAGGCACATTCATTGTGGAGAGCATCTCCGACGATGATCCCGTTCGGCTCAAGTCATTTAGGACCCGCGGCATCGTGCCGGGTGTGCGCCTGTGCGTGAGGAGCCGGCACGCAGAGGGCGGTTACAACTTAACTGTTGGGCACTCGACCAAAACCTTCCGTCTGACACATGATGCCGCAGATGCGATCAGAATCAATCCTCGACATTAAGTGTGGTCTCAATGACCGCTACCTGGGGGTCGGCTCTCAAATGTTGAGAACAAGGCTTTGCACATTTTGAGGCCAATTGCCCGAGACGTAACTGCGCTGCTGCCTTGCCGATGCTTATCAACCGGTAGATTCCGGGCTAGCCGCCATTCAGCCTCAACCCAGGAACTGTGCTCTAGACTAATGCAGCAGGTCCAGCGCCATCGCCGTCATTACCGTCACCCCCGTTTTAATCGCCGGGGCATAAACAGGCGCAAACAGCGCCGAGTGCAGCCCCGGCAGCGGCACGCCTGATTTCTTGCTCTCTTCCAGATTGCCGGCATCGGACGCGCCCAAACGGAACATCACCGCGGGAATCTTCCTATCCAGAGAAAACAGCCCCACGTCTTCCGATCCCATCACCGGGTCGCCGCCATCCACGCGATCCGCGCCCAGCACATGAATTGCAACCGCGTGCAACCGGTCCGCAAGCGCAGCATCGTTGTAAGTGGCAGGCGTGCTCTCACCCAAAGTCACAGTGGGCATCCGGTCCGCGGGGATGCCGTAAGCCTCCGCAAGTCCATTGGCGGTGCGCCGCACGTCGACCACAATCTGATCGCGCACCGCAGGCGAGAACGTCCGCAGTGTCAGGCCCATCGTCACCTCGTCCGGAATGATGTTGTTTTTCGTCCCTCCGTGAATCGTGCCCACCGTCAGCACAGCCGGCTGTTGCGGATCGATCTGTCGGCTCACAATCGTTTGCGCCACCAGCACAAACTCCGCTGCCAGCACAATTGGATCCTTGCCCAACTGCGGAGCCGACCCATGCCCACCAATGCCGCGTATGGTCACGGTGAGCCCCGTAGCGCTGGCCAGCAGTGGTCCGCCCTTCACTGCGATCGTGCCAGCCGCATGTGCTGGATCATCGTGCTCCGACAGCACAAAGTCCGGCCTGCCGAACCGCTCATAGAGATGATCGGCCAGCATCGCCGCCGCGCCCTGTATCACCTCTTCGGCAGGCTGCCCGATCAGCATCACTGTCCCGTGCCACTGGTTTTTGCGCGCTGCCAATTCCCGAGCCACGCCAAGCAGTACAGTCATGTGCAGGTCGTGCCCGCACGCATGCATCACGCCCACCTGCTGCCCCTGCGCATTGGTCGTCGTTACGTGACTTGCGTAATCCAGGTCCGTCTTCTCCTCCACCGGCAGCGCATCCAACTCTGTCCGCAGCAGCAGCCGCGGCCCAACTCCGTTCTCCATCACCGCTACTACGCCCTCCGCCTGTGTTCCATCTTCGTATTTGCCCACATGCTCCGTCACGGTGTAGCCCAGCTTCCTCAGTTCTCCAGCTACAAACGCCGCAGTCTGCACCTCGTGCTTTGAGAGCTCCGGGTTTTCGTGAAGATGCTTGTAGGTTTCCATCAGCGCTGGCAACTGCCGCTCCGCTGCGGCCTTCAGGTCAGCAGCCGACGAAGAACTCTGCGCAGCCAGTTGCAACGCCAACCCAGCAAGTGTGAATACAGCAAGGAATCGAATCAGCACGGGAAGCCTCCAGATCCAAATCAGCCACGGAATCTACGCGCCAGCCTACCACAACTGTTGAAAACAAGCCTTTCCACGTTTTGAGACCAATTCCCGACGGCAAACCGGGCTGCTTCCCGGGACGGTGGCATTGCGCTTTGTTGACGACCTGATGGTTATGGAACTGCGCGGGCTGTAGAAAAGTCACGGTTGAGGCCCAACTTCGTAGCTGCCTCATTCAATTCGGCCTGAGTAAAGAAAAACTGGTGCCTCGGGTTGGAGTCTACATAGAAACGAATGATTATCTCGGGCCCAGTGACCGATTCACTTTTGCCATCATGAAAGTCATAGCCGAGATCCCGCAGCAGGTGAAGAGAGCCTTCGTCGCCGGTTGGGTTACCTGTGTCACCCACGATACCGAACGGAGCCTTGCGAGTGCGCCTTGAGTAGACGGACACGAAGTCCCCGACTTTCACGCCACGTCGGCGGCTCTCATCACCTCGAACGACATAGTTGACATTGCGGGCGTCGACGTAGCGCCTTGGGTCCCGTTCGTTGTAATTGGCAATATCGGCAAAGGCCGTCTGCGAAATGTAATAGCCGGGAAAGGGGTCGTTTGGACCTTGCAGGATTGGCTTCTTCTTGTCGTCGACGAGGTAGCCGACGATCTTTTCGTCAGCGCGCTCAAGATAGTGCGCGTTGATGGGTACGTCGAGCGCAGGCATACCAGGCGGGCCGTATGCGTTAGGTGCTCCGTCAACGTCGACATCCATTCGGTGGGTCAGTAATTCAAATGATGGATGCTGCGTCCCCTTCTGCGCGTCCATGGCCATTGCGAAGAAAAGGGTGAAGCCTAAGGCGATAGCCCGCAGACTACGGATCAATCGACAAAATGACAAGTTGCAATCTCCTGGAATGGGAAATCGAGGAACAGCCAAGTGCGGCTAGAGCGCAACGCCGTGTTTCATCGGAAAAGTGGTTTGGTCATTTTCATACTTTGTATGAATGATAATCCCGGTAATACTGGCCCGGTGGCACGGTTGGCGCTGTTGGGTTCCGGGCGGCTGAGGGGAATTCGGACATTATCCGGTCAACTGTTGATAACAAGACTTCGCATGACTTGAGGCCGATTTCCCTCAGGAAAACCATGCAGCCTGCACCAGGGAAAGATTTTTGGGCTGCCCCGCCACGTTGCAGCCCAGGCCCAATTGGCTTTACTTCTTGGTGTCAATTTGGTGTCAATTGTCGCCGGTTGCGCCGGTTTTGCCGGTTAAGCCGGTTAATAACGCCTTTGTCATCAACAACTTAGCGCATCAGTCGTTCCATGGCATGGAAGAGGTCACCGGTTCGATCCCGGTCAGGTCCACCATAAAACCCCAATAAAGACGCGGGTTTCAGAGCCATCGGAAGAATTCATCCTTTCCGGTTTTGGTGTCAATTGGTGTCAATTTTTCTCCAAAACAACTTTGTGAGTTGCATTCCGACAAGCGTTCTTCGCCTTCGCCCTGGACGAGAAGCGGGATGTTTCGCTCCGCTTCACAACGGGCTCCCTGCGCAGGTTGCGGCTCACGGCGTTGATGGTGGAGACGACGCCCTCGGGGATGATCTGCCTGTACACGTTTCCCGATGTTGGCATCTGCAGATGCCGCAGCAGGCCCTGCACGTCCTTCATCGTCCCTTCGGGCAAAGCCAGCGTGGCAATCGTTCTGCGAATGACCTGAAACGTCAGTTTCTTGAAATCCAGCCGTTCGGCCAAAGCATGCAACACCCGCTTGCGATAGTTGTCCGTGTCCTGGAAACCACCGCTGGCGGTTGGAAACATGAAGGCGTCCGGAGAGGAATCCGGACACACCTTCCGCCACCGTTCGATGTCCTCCGCGGGGTTCTCGGGGACGTGGAGCGGCGCAAGGCTCCCCCTGGTCTTGCCGTAGAGGCGAATCTTGCCCTTGTAGACAGTCTCCTGGACGTCGATGATCGAAGTGATTCGATTCCAGCAGCGCCACCTGACAGCGAAGAGTTCGCTGGGCGAAGCGCTTCGGTCATGTCGAGTTCCAGAGGCAAGCGATCTTCGACCGGAAGGTCTTCGAGCTCCGCGCAGAGTTGTTCCCAGGTGACGACCGTGTTCTCGCGCTCCCGCAAGTTCGAAGGCACACTCACGCTGAGCGTCGGGTCCTTTGCCAGGAAATCCTGATCGGTCGCCTCAGCAAAGATGTCGCACAGGTAGCGGAAACGACCGCATCCGGGTTGTGCGGGCGCAGACTCTTCTCACCACGACCACAACTCTCATCGCCGTGCCTACGAATCTCACAGTTGGCCAGACGCTGACATTGACTGCCACCGTCACTGCCTCAGGCGGCGCAACGCCCGCCGGCACGGTAACGTTCAACGATGGGGCCACTGCTCTGGGCACGGCAACCTTGAATAACAGCGGCGTAGTGGCGCTGGCGATTGCGGCCGCGGTAGGAAGCTACTCCATCGCCGCGGCGTATAGCGGTTCGGCAACCGATGCTTCTTCGCAATCGGCCCCGCCTGTCGTGGTTAACTACCTCGCTGGCCCGCAATATGTGATTGGAAGTTTTGGAAAGCTGCAGCCCTACGCCCAGTTCCTTGTGGGCTGGGCCGGATCCAATACCCATTTCAGATTGGAAGCGGAAGCTATCTTGCACTCGCGCCTGGCGCGGGCGCCAACTACCGCTTCAGCCGCAGGTGGTCCGTCCGAGGGCAATACGAGTACCAGATGTGGCCTGGTTCGCCCAACATTGTCAATGAGCCGGCGCATCAACTCATGCCCAACGGATTCCAGGGTGGTGTTGCCTTCAGGCTGGTGCGGTAGTTAGGCATCAATCCGGTCAGATCAGCTGATCCCGAATTCGATCGCGCAAACGATTCCCCACCAGTTGATACTTGGCGACGGTGCTCCCCGTCTAGCTACCAATTACCCAGCGAAATGGCCTCAGTTGGTTGTCAGAAAGTGCAAACCGGATTTCTCAACATTTGAGACCACGAAGCTGCTATAAGCGATTTAAATAGATAGTTTTATGTGGCATTTCAAGCGATTGCGCACAGTTAAGATGCGGCAGGTTCGCCATTCTTTGGCGTTGGCCAACCAGTAAATGACGAGTAGTCGGCTAGAACGAAGCCGCAGGCGCCGCGGACGCTCGATTTTGCCATATACTGGGGCCATGGGCCGCATAAGATTGCTTCATCAGCTTTGCCGAGCAAGGTAATAACTCGTTAAGTATCAACAGGCTGCGATTGAAATTCCATAGTCTCACCGCATCCGCGGCAAACGCCTGCCGCTTCCTTCTTGCCTCCAAATCGAAAACGCCTCGGACTAAGTTCAGAGGCTCACTCCAAGCTCGTCTCCGAGGCGTCTCCGATGTTGGCTAGCGGTTATCCGGAAGTAATCCCGCCATTTCAATTGTTGCAAAATCTCTAGTGCCGTATCGACAGTGCTCCGCGTGCAGGAATTTCCGGTTGCCGATGCTGCTGGCGCGGAGCAGTGTGGATACGGCGATTTGCGCTAAGCCGTTAGCGCGGTGGACGTATGGGGATTGGATGCCGCCTGCGGGGAGCTGAGGTGGCCAAGCGGGCAGGGGATGATGTGCAGTTAGCCATGGCTGAGTGCGTTCTCGCTGTCTCCGTGCATCTGACGAGGCGGTTGGATGACAGTCGTGAACTGCGCTTATTCGATTCGAGGCACAGGGGAGCGAGGGCGGGGTTACAAGCCGTCGAAGCGTGGAGCCAGGTTGGAAGACAAGACCGCATGGTTTCCTCAGGAAGTGTCGAAGGTTGCACAGTGAATCGCAAAACTGGGACTGGGCGGCTCAACAGGGGAACAACGCACGACGACACGCAGGGTGCCGCATTTGCACTGTGGGCATGACCGGCTGAGCGCAGACATCTGTTGTTCCGTCAGCAACGAGGCTGGATCCGCAGCCGTGGCGCGGAGATGAAGCCTGCAGAGCGCCAGCGCCCGTCGGCGGTTGCGGTTGGAGAGCAATCCGAAGTGGCGGATCTTGACGAAGCCGGCAGGTAGGACATGGAGCAGGAAGCGGCGGATGAACTCGGCCGCATCGAGCTTCATGACGCTGCTGCGGTTGTTGTGCCGGGAGTCTCTCCATCGGAAGCGCACTTGGCCGTTCTCAAGGCTGAGGAGTCTTGCGTTAGAGATGGCAACCCGGTGTGTGTAGCGGGCCAGATACTTCAGCACATGTTCGGGCCCTCCGAACGGAGGCTTGGAATAGACCACCCACTCTCGCCGACGCACGTTCCCAAGCAGGGAGTGAAAAGCGCGTGGTGTTGATAGCTCAGCCAGCTTGCCGGCGAAGCATAGTTCGCCGCGCCGGTAGCTCTGCTTGAGGAAGGCGAGCAGCTTGCCGCGGAACATGCGGCTGAGCACGCGCACAGGAAGGAAGAACCCACGTCGTCTGGTTGTGATCCAGCGAGAGTTATCAAGGGCCAGTCCGCCGGCGGGAACGAGACAGTGCAGGTGCGGATGATGGTTCAGGTTCTGCGACCAGGTGTGCAGCACAGCGAGCACACCGATGCGTGCGCCGAGGTGGCGTGGATCGGCCGCTATCTCGAGCAGCGTCTCCGAAGCTGCCCGGAACAACAGGCTATAAAACAGACGCTGGTTCCTGAGTGCGAGCGGTGCCAGTTGCTCAGGTAAGGTGAAGACCACATGGGCATAGGGCACCGGCAGCAGGCTTGATGCCTGCTTAAAGAGCCAACGGTCGCGGGCTGAAGACTGACACTTGGGACAATGCCGGTTGCGGCATGAGTCGTAAGCGACAGTCTCATAGTTGCAGCGATCGCATCGTTCGAGATGGGTGCCCAGTGCGGCCGTGCGGCACAGGCCGATATCGCGCAGCACCTTCCGTTGCTGGTCCGACAGTGCGGGACCCCAGCGTTGAAGGAACTCATGCTGATGGGCATGGAAGACATCGGCCACTTCGAGCCGATGCTCACTCATGCGGTTCGGTTCCCTCCCTGGGCAGTGCGGGCATCGCGAATGGGTAAGTCATCGAGCGGACTCGCCGTCGCGTGCAGCCTGGCTTCGGAGACGTGCAGGTAGCGTGATGTGGTCTCCAGATCGCGGTGACCAAGCAGGAGCTGGATGCTGCGCAGGTCGGTGCCGGCATCGAGAAGATGTGAAGCGAATGAATGACGCAGCACGTGTGGACTGAGGGGCTTCCTGATACCCAGCTGCTTACGCAGCTTCTGGCAGACGACACGAACTGCGTTCGCCTTCAGCGGCTCCTCCGGCCGTTTTCCCTGAAAGAGCCACTCCTTGGGCTTGCGCCAGCGCCAATATACGCGCAGGATATCCAGCAGCTTCGGCGACAGCATCACCTGGCGCGGAAACTTGCCCTTGCCTTCGCGGATGTGGATGATCATCCGCTTGCTATCAATATCGGTGACCTTCAGATCCAGCGCTTCCTGACAGCGAAGACCTGCGCTGTAATACAGGGCCAGCAGAGCACGATGTTTAGTGTTCATCTCCGCATCTAGCAGGGCGCAGACTTCTTCACGACTCCAGACTGTGGGGAGCTTGCGCCGCACCTTGGGCTTGATGACTTCCTGATCGAACCAGGTCTGCTTCAGGGTCCGCGTGTAGAAAAACTTCAGAGCAGACCGGGCGCCCTGTATCGTTCCCCACGCGAGCTTGCGCTCGTTGAGCAGATAAAGAAGGAACGTGCGAACATGCTCGGGACCGAGCTGATCGGGTGACTTGTGGAAGTATTTTGAGAACTCAGCAACGGTGTGGGTGTAGTGACGAACCGTGCGTTCGGAGAAGTTGCGCAGCCGGAGATCTTCCTGCATGCGTTGGCGTAGATGTGTCATGGACACCTCCTTCGGTGTCCAACACTCTATCCAAATGCCACAGAAGCATACCCTGCCGCGCTAGCGGCTTAGTGCAAATCGCCGAGTCACTCATCGAAGCGCGGATAGGTACACCAGAAGCGGGCGTGGCGGAAGGGATAGAGGATGACGTGGCCGCGTGGATGGTCTTCTTCCTTCTTGCTGGGTGGGGTGGTGCGGGGGTTGAGGCCCCCGCCTCCCTCCGCAGGGGCTGAAGCCCACGGCTGTTTTCTTTCGCCTTTGGCATGACTGTGAACCTAACCGCAAATTGGATTTACGAGTAGCGCAGGTTTCCACACCGGCTGCACTGGCCGCCACCGACGCCGCCGGCCAGGTGAGCATGAGCTTTGCCGCCGGCTCCTCCGCACAGGCAGTTTCGGAGTCCCTGCTCCGCGCCCTGGCGATCTTCGCAATCACTATCCTGCCCTATCTCATCTGGCGCCTGCGCAGGGTGCCTGGAGCGCGCGCATAATCGCTTCCGCGGACCCTGCGGCGTTCGCCATTCTCCACCTGGATTGTCGACGTCTTCGAATGCAAGCCAAGCAACGGCCAGCATTTATTGCAGGCTCAGGAGGAGGAGGTCTCCCCCATTGCCCGCTCTCGCCGCGAAGGCCAAGTGCCGCCGGTCCGGCGCGACAGCGAATCCACGCGCAAGCCCCGGAACCGGCGGCGCCACGTCAGTCGATCTTCGCGTCGAATAATCAAAAAACCGGAACGAGCCTGCCTTGCCACCAGCGTTGGCGCTCACGTAGTAGATGCCGTGCGCGACAGGCGCATATCCGCCGATTTGCCCGAGAGGCCAGAAGTCGGGCACGAGCAACTCCTCAGGATTCTTTGCAACATCTCCCGCGAGCGAGCGGCGAAAGATCCCTGGGGTATTCGTCTTCCAGTACAGTATGTATCGGCCGTCTACGCTCTCCTTGGCGAGCGCCCCTTCCCAGAGCCGCTGCATGGGCCCGCCGTTCGCTGGAAAGCGATAGGTTGTGCCAATGCCGCCGAGCAGCGTGGACGCATACAGAAACCGGCCGTCGTTTGACCACGTCGCGAGCGCCAGCCCCGGATTCTCGTGCGTAATCTGTCGCGGCACGCCCTGTTTCACGTCCACCACGTACACCTCCGCCACATCCGGCACCCTGGCATGGAAAGCAATCTTCGTTCCGTCTGGAGACCACTTGGGATAGCTGGCTATATGCGCGGCGATATGCGTCAACTGCCGAGGATTGCTGCCGTCCGCATTCGCCACCCACACCTCTGCCGCCCCGCTTCGGGTGCTGACAAAGGTGATCATTCGGCCGTCGGGCGAGTAGTCCGGGTGGCTGTCGTCCTCCGTCGACCGTTGCAGCACCTGCGGTGGCCCAGTCGCTTTCATTCCAGCCGCGTCCAAGGGAATTTCCCAGACATCCGGATCTTCTTTGTCGGCCGCAGCCACAAGTTGCCGGGCTCCCCCGGGCTCCTTCGGGCCCAGTGACAGGCCCTCAAGCACACCGTTCGCCGCGTAGATGGGCACGGTCCCCTTCTTCTGGTCCCATTGGAAGATCTGCGTAGGAACCGCAAACAAGAGCTGCTTGCCATCCACCAGCCACATCGGCGAGCGCGGGCCCAGACCCGACGGCCCTACGGCTACCGGATTGCCCTGCACGGTCTCCCCATCCATTGCTTGAATCATCACCTGGCCATTGCGTGGCGCAAGGTACCGTACAAACGCCAGAAACTTGCCATCGCCAGAGAATGCCGGCGAAGAGTCGCCAACCACATTCGCATCGGGCGTCGACAACGCGCGGACCGCTCCCGTCGCCACCGATAGCAGAAACAGCCGGAACTTATCTCCGGGGCCGGATTGGCCGCTAAAGACAATCGATCTGCCATCGGGGCTCCAGCACAGCACCGGGTGCTGGCTCATTTCCAGATCTGCGCCAATCCGCGAAAACTGGTGCAGCACCCGCTCGGCCCCACCTAATGGAGGAACCACGACAATTTCACCGAACTGCCCGTTTCGCCGCACAAATGCTATCTGGCTGCCATCCGGAGACCACGCGGGATAGGAGTCCGTCGCCGGGTGGGTGGTCAAGCGTAGCGGCTCCTGGCCGCCCGTCTTCACCACGTAAATGTCGTAGTTGTCCTGCGCGGGGCCGGACCACGAAAACGCAACCATCGATCCGTCCGGCGAGACGGCCGGCTCACGCTCGTCGCCCGGATAGCTTGTCAACTTGGCGACGCTGACCACATGGAGCGGATAGGGGCCAGACGGATGGCTTTCAATCACCAGCAGGCAGGTCCCACACGCTGCGATCAACACCACGGCCGCTGCAATCCACAGCTTCCGCCTGAGCCGTCTCGTGCTACCGGCTGCTGATTCGCGCGTCTGCGCTGGAACGACCGCGGCCGCCGCACCATCGGATTCGGCACACTTCCCTATGAACCGGTAGCCCACCGTCGGTACGGTCTCGATATACCGGGAGGCCTTCGGATCGTCCTGGAGCGCCTTCCTGATCTGCGTAATCGCGCGGGCCAGCGAGTTGTCCGAGACGAATGAGCCTGGCCAAACCGCGGCCATGATCTCGTCCTTGGTCATCGCCTGCCCCTGATGCTCGACGAGAAACACCAGCAGACGGAACGACTTCGGCTCCAGCGGGCGAATCTCAGCGCCCACCGTAACCCTCAGATTCTGAACGTCCACATGTACATCGTCGAAGCGGTAACAGCGATTTCGCAGGCCCATCATGTTTTCCTCAACCACCTTCAGGAAACCTTCCGCTCACCATCAAGACCCGCAGGAGGCACTCGCCGCAGAGTGCTCTGATGCGACCCTCCAACCTGACCCGGACGATCCTGATTGGGTGCCTGATTATATCCGCCA
This sequence comes from uncultured Acidobacteriaceae bacterium, assembly GCA_963757965.1. Taxonomy (GTDB): domain Bacteria; phylum Acidobacteriota; class Terriglobia; order Terriglobales; family Acidobacteriaceae; genus Telmatobacter. The sequence continues at coordinate 330,501 of CAVWTV010000017.1, read as the reverse complement.
CCCACGCCTCTTGCTCCGTCAAATTGCTTGTCCGCGATGGCCGCCCCATCGTCGATGGCGTCTACGTCAACGGCCACGGACCTTACAGATTCCTGCTCGATACCGGCTCCAACGTCAACCTCATCGAGGCTGGCCTCGCCCGCAAGATTGGCATGAGCGCCTCATTCCAGGTGAGCCTCGCCTCGGCTGCCGGCAGCACTCCCACACCGGGCAGCGATGGCAACGAGGTCACTCTCGATTCAGCGAATGCCGATAACCAGAAGTTCCTTTTCTCGTCACTGGCCGCTATCCACAACTCCTCGCCCGACGTTCGGGGCGTCCTCGGCCAGTGGTTCCTCGCCCGGTTTGACTACACCATCAACCTACAAGCCCGACAATTCGAGTTTGGCAAGCAGGACCTTTTGGGTACTCGCATCCCATTCCACACGATCAATGCCCGCCCGATCGTCTCCACCAGCCTGGGCGACCTCGCGCTCGATTCCGGCCAGACTCATCTCGTCCTTTTTGGCGTCAAAGCTGGAAACGACCCCGACTACGAACTGCACACAGTCGCCGGCTCGCAGTTCGTCGGCAAAGTCGATGGGAAACCGCTACTCATCTCCGGGCACAAGATATCGGACGGCGAAGCCATCGCAATTCCCAATCGCCCGGAACCTGGTGTAGACGGCCTTTTGCCACTCTGCCTGTTCCACGCTATCTACGTCTCAAACACTGAAGCCTACGTGATCTTCGATTGAGCAATGCCTGTTCAGCGAGCCTTGAGCGGCTTCGCCGCGTGGGTGATCCTATCTCTGTTTCGCTTACGAATCGGGACGCGTAACAAGACCAGAGTTGTGCCTGCATTTTCAGTTCACTGAATCAATCTCTTCTTTCCCCGACGCCGAAGCGGGACTTGAAGAGCCCGCACACCTCCCTGAGACGCAGATGATACTGGACAAACGGTCGCCGTCGATTTGCGGTATCCGTCTGAACCCCTCTTAAGGGAAGAGTCAGGTTTCAGTGCGACGACAAAGTTGAAGCATCCGTGGCGGAATTCTTGAAGAAGTCAGCGCACGCCAACTGAACCTGCTGTTTGAAAGCACGCTTTTTCTTGGCTCTGACTCTGTGACCCCGCTTGATGGATGTCAGGGGCTTCTGCTCGATCGGAAGAGCAGACGAGAAAAAACCGGTTTTGCTCTTTGTCAGGCCAAGTTCGGTAAATAGGTCATCGTAGGCTTCTTTGAAGGCGAGAGCGCAGTCCATTGTGTAAGAGGTTTGCCTTTCGGCGGGAACGGCGGCTACTGTACCGATGCCAAATGCGTCGGCAACGCCCTGTAAGGCGGCGAGAAGAAGCCGGGCAGGAGCAACATCATGCATGGCCCGGGTTGCATCGCCAATCTGACGAAAGCACCCCTTGATGCCCTGTAGTCGGGTAATCAAACAAGTCTCCGCAGCCTGGGATTCGACCACCCATCCCGGAACAATGGTGAAGGAGAGAACAAAGACGATTTCGCCGTCCACTCGCAGTCGAAGAGTCACTTCGCCTTCATTGTCGTACGGGCGGGACAAGCCCAACGTCAGAGCAAATCTATCGCCCCTTTCAGGAATTACATAGAGTGTCACCTCCTCCTGGAGGATCTGACGCAGGAGGCTGTCGGGAAGCAAGGCGTGCAGGCGTCTGTAATGGTGCATGAAGCTGGCGGCGGACTCTGATACTGAAAAGCCTCTGGCCAGATAATCGTCGGTGAGATATTTGTAGGCGAACCTTGGATTGTTCTGGAGTATCTCCTGAAAAGGCGAAACTCCGAGGATGAGGCGAAGAACTTCGCGGTACGTTCTGAGGTGGGTAAGGCCGCGCCACAGAACTACCCCGAACCGTACAAGAGAAAATGGCTCGCGCCCTTGCGCGACAATATACTTTGGTGATGAGGCCGTCCTGTCTGCCGTGGGGACGGAATTCTGTTTGTCAGTTGCGGAGTCTAGTGCTCCTGACATCTAGTGGTCGACCTCCAAGGTTTCCGTTTTACGTCTGGGCGAGCCAAGGCTGCAACTCGATGTTCTGCAATAGGATGCGGAACGGGGACCGGGACAGGACTAGTCTAATGATGGCACAACCGAATCGATGCACCAAACGGCACCTCTGTATTGCCGATTAGATGACCGCCCAAGCGGCATCTTCCACCCCGTTAGAGCCAAAAAGGCGACACCACGCCCAAAACCAAAGGAACTTGGCCGCCTTCAGGCTCGAAGCGCTCTTTGCGCTGTTGGCGAAAACTGAGAATGATGTCTCCAGTCGAGATTGGCGACACTCATAGGGACTGCTTACTGGAGCCGTCAGTCATTGGCAGTTTGATACCCTTTGAATGGAACATTCATGGCCGATCTCCACGCATTCGCCGAACACATCTGGATCGTCGACGGCCCGAGTGTTCGCGACATGGGTGTCATGTTCACTACCCGCATGACAGTTGTGAAGCTCTGCAGTGGCTCACTGTGGGTGGAATCTCCTGTTTCTGTATCCTCTGAAACGCTCAAGCGCATTACCGAATTGGGGCCATTAGAGTATCTCGTTGCAGCGACACCCAGGCATGTCTGGCGGCTGTCGGCGTGGCACACGCTGTTTCCCGAGGCGCAGCTATGGGCGCCACGTCCCACCCCATTTACCTTGAAAAAAGGCCTCTTGCCCTTCACCGGGATTCTGGGCGACGAGCCGCCTCAAGCCTGGAAGAATGACTTCGACCAGCTTGCCTTTAAAGGCAATCCGCTGATCGAGGAAGTCCTCTTCTTTCATAAATTATCGGGCACGGTCATCATGGATGACTTAATCCAAATCCATCCAAGAGTGGAGGGTAAGCACTTTCGAAATGCTCTCTTCAAATTGGAGGGCGTTGTATCTCCCCATGGCGGAGTTGGATTGGACATCAGGCTGTCCTTCGTTCGTCGGAACCTCGCGCGGCAATCGCTCCAGAAGGTGCTTTCCTGGGATTTCGATAAGTTGATCATCGCCCATGGCCTCTGCATCGAAAAGGACGCAAAAGCTTTCGTCAAACGCGCCTTCCGCTGGCTCTCGGACTAAGGTCGCAGCGGTAGACTGCCGGTCATAATTCCCCGCTCGTTTTGCTCGATTTATAGAACCCAGCTTCGTTCATTCATCAGGCCTCTTTCGTAGCTTCGACCCACGGGCATCCGAAAGGAGACTTTGCGATGATTCCCCGACGCTTGCTGTACCTTTGCCTGCTCACCGTCTGTTTGCTTCCTATCGCCTTGGCGCAGGACCCCGCTGCGGACTTTCAGACAGCGAGCGAAAACGGCGCTCGAACAACTGTCTTCAAAACCAAGCCTGGCGAGATTTTTGTTACCCTGCCGGGCGACGTGGCAGTGGGTGACACAATTTCAGGCACCGTCATCGTCGAGCCAAAAGGCGTTAACGAGAAAGAAAAGCAGCGGAACGGCAGAGAGCTAAGCGGATACCTGGTCGAGCTTGAGAATCGGAAATCGGCTGTTTCTAGCGGCGTAATTCAGCGTGTTCATCTTTCTGCCGGGATCGGCTCGCCGCTCCTGATCCTGCTGGACACACACGGAAAACAAATTGACGCTATCCTGATCGCGTTGCAACCCACGGCGCCATCGGCGCCCAGTTCGCTCAGGCTCGCAACATTAGGACAGGCGGGCCGTCCCATTGAGATTCAAGGGCCGTTTGACGGCATCTCTGCCAATGCCATCGTCACAGTCGGCGGCGCAAGCGCAAGAGTGATAGCGGAGTCCCCGAGAAACCTCGTTGTCGAAAACCCAGTCAGCGCGGCAGGCCCAGCCCAGATCGCAGTCACCGAGAAGGGCGTCCAAACCACGGGCGAGATCCGCATTGTGAAGATCAATCTGACCGCGCCGCAAACCTCTCTCTTGAAGGGCCAGTCAACGGAATTGCACGTTCAGGTGAGCGGGCTGCAAGGCATCACCCAACCGGTTCCGTTGCTGCTCCAGAATGAATCGCCATCAACAGTCAACCTCGCTGGAGGGGAGACCCAGAATATTGTGATTGCCCCGTCGCAAGTGACGACCGGCGGAGTGTTCACTTCGACCTATGCTCTTACCGGCGTCCATAGCGGCAGCTTCAACATTGCCGCGAGTGTGGTCACCACTTCAGGCGCGCCCGCTCAGACTCTCGGGCCGCCGCCCAAGACAACGGGTACGCCGCGACTCGGGTCGCAGACTACAACCGTGCCGCAGACGCCCTCCGGCACACAGGCGGATTCGTCTACCGATCAATCGACTGCTCAATCGACCACAAAATCTACCACGAGTACGAATTCAGGCGGGGTGGTCCTGACGGGCGGCACGGCGCAAGATCCGTGCAAGGTGCTAAAGCAGCAATTGGAGGACGCGGAGCGGAACTGCAAAGCCTGTAAGAAAGAGCAGGCGAAGCTCGACCAGGCTAAGCAAGCGGCCGACGCAGCGCGCCAGGAGCTTGACCAACAAACCGCGGCTTTCAACAGCGCGATGCAGAAGCTGCTCGACGACATGCGCAAAGCCATCAAATCTGACGGTGCAGACACGCGGATCGCTCTGCCCATGGAGGGCAAGGGCTGTAAGGGGAACGGTCAAAATTTTGTCGAATTAGTGCTGACGGAAGGGGTGGTGATCTGTTACGACAATGGCGGCATTGACATGGACGCCGATATTGGAAAGAAGGCCACGGCAGTTCTGGAAGACTGGTTGATGGGCTTGTCCCCATTCCGCCAACGCGGGCAGCTCAAGAAGCTTGCAGCCGCGAAGGCGAAAGCTGAAAAGAAGAACCAGGAGGCCCTGGCAGCATTGGCGGCCGCGCAGCAGGCTTTGGACGAGTGCGCGCGCGAAAATGCCAAGCGCTGCAAAGATGTGGCGCAGCTTCAGCAGGAATACGACGATTGCGTCAAGAATGCAGCAAAGCAAGCGGCCACGGACGCCCAGCACCTAAAGGACCAGACCGCGGCGGATAAGTTGGCGACAGACCAGAAGCGCGCCACGGACCAAGCGAACCAGATGACCCAGGCCAATGAGAAGAAAGCACAGGCCGAAGCGCTTGAGAAAGCCGAAGCCGCCAGGCAGGCGACCGAAGAGCAAGCGAGGAAGTACCAGCTTTGCACGAGCTGTTTGAAGTTCTTTGTCGAGCAAGCGATCAATCAAGCCAACGCCAACGTATCTCAAGACCAGAAGAGCGCGATCGAGCAGCTAATCTCGACGCTCGACGGCATCAATGACAGCCTGCAAAAGGGTCAAGCCGCAGCCGATCTGATTCCGCAACTGAGCAAGCTCTCCGATCTGCTTCACAACGTGAATGCCGGGGCGGATGCGATCGATAAAGTGAGCAAAGCAATTGACCAGATCAAGCAGTTGGCGGCGGGAGGAAGCGACCCTAAGCAGCTAGCGACCGTGTTGCAACTTGCTTCTGGAGCCTTGGATGCAGCCGCGGAGGCGATTCCGCTCCTGGGTCCGCTGGCGCCTTACTTCAAGACGTTGGCGGATGCGGTATCCGCGGCGACCAGCGCGGCATCCAAGCTCAGGGATATAGAGGGGCTTAAGGCCGGCCTGGATGAAATCGACCGCCGGGGCTGCGGCCTGCTCGATTTATACGCGGGCTCTAATGGCGATTTGGATCGGGTCTACGACCGCGTATTTTATGCCACTGACAAGTCCGTGATGCGCGAGACGCCGGAAATAAGAGATCAGCTCAAGCAGGCGATTCTGGCGAAGATTCCAGAGTGCTGCCGTAAGAAGCTCACTACCGAATGTAAGGTTTTGAAGTGAGTGCGGACAATACTGCCCGGAGACGCCGCGAGCTTATCAGGCCGCCGGGTGCTGGGCTGCCCCCATGTCCCGATTAAGGGACCTTGGATTTCGGGCTGTCGCCGGTGCCGAAGCAAAGCCAAGATGTCAAAATGACGCGAGGCCGAAGCACGTTTCGAGCGTCGGTTATACGGGGTGAGCGCAGTGGCTCCACAGGCGCTGGCGTGGCCGGGAGGTCGATAGGCGATGATGAGTGAAAAACGCGAGTTCAGCGACGCGGACACGGGATTTGTGCTGTCGACACTGGAACCGGATCAACTGGCCGAGTCGAAGCGCGTCGCCCTGCCGCGGCGGGTGCTGCGCGGCGGCGAGCTAGCACTGCTGTGGGCACTGCGGGTGTATGTGGTGTTCATGATGGCGGTGGTGTTCTGGCAGGCGTGGATAGCGGTGCTCTAGAGCATTTTCACTTTCAAGGCGGCGCAGCAAGCGCATCGCCATGAAAAACGACAATCATCTTTTCGTTAGGGACGTACTTTTTGCATATGTCAGGATTCCAGAAATGATTGGAAAGACGACACATCGTTCTGCTTCGGATTAGGAGGCAGCGCTTGCGGTCAAATGTTGAGAACAAGCCATTCCACCTCTTGAGAGCGGAATGACTTGGCTCCTGACGGAGTAGCCGCCCGTCGACCACCATCATTCGCGAATTGAACGGCGATTGCGCCGAAGGCCACATGACTCCCGGTTGTCGAAACCCGCATCGGTCTGTTTTCGCCAACCGGGCTTTCCTCCGCCGTTGTCGACATGCAAGGGGGGGACGAAAGGCCTCGGCAATTGCATTCTAGGTCGTTGCCTGACGGACTGATTGAACCACTGCTTCGTACTAGCCTACCGCGGGGATTCTGGAGAGCCCTGGGCTGTCGAGTTCGCGTCGCGGGCTGGTGGGCCGCTGACCAACGAAACGAGCGTGTTTGCCTTTCGGCAAATCACTCCGGTCCGGCCACTGTGAGACGAGTGTTATGATGGGTCGCCGTGGACATAGGGAGGCTTCGATGAGGTACGGATTTGGCGGACTTATTCCGGGTTCAAAGCGTACAAGGCAGCAACCAAGGTACGACCTGGATGTGTGGCTGGTTGTGCTGCCGCTGCTGGTTTCGTCGGCAATTGGTCTCCACGCTGAAGATCACACGGCAATCGTGTTTGCGCAATCCGCTGCGGAGGTTGCGGTCTTCGATTTCATCGAGATCTCCGCCAAGCTACCCACCGCCGTGGCGCCGAATCCCTTCACGGACGCTTCCATAGCCGGCGACTTTGAACTTGCGGGCTCCACCGACCAAATCGCCGTGGATGGGTTCTGCGATTCTCCCGATGGTACACTCTACCGAATCCGCTTCATGCCCTCAAAGAGCGGCTCCTACACATTCCATGTAACCTTCAAATCCGGAGCCGTGGCCCAGGCTTACTCCGGAACATTTGCGGCCGTCGACCAGCGCCGCCGCGGTCCGCTCCGCGTCGATCCGGCCTACCCGTGGCACTTTGTCTGGGAAGGGACGGGCGAGCATTACTTCTTCAATGGAACCACTGCATATTGGCTGTTGGGCTGGCGCGACGAGCGGACCATTCAATACAGCATCGACCGGCTGGCCGCGCTCAAGGTTAATCGCCTGCGGGTGTCTCTCGCGGGCCGCGAGAGCGTCTTTTTTGGCGAGCCTGTGATGGTTGGCCCAAGCTGGACCGTCTTCCTGACGCCTTGGCCGGCGGCAAGAACGGATGATTTTTCCCATCCCGGATTCGATTACTCCCGCTTCAACGTACCCTATTGGCAGAAATTCGAGCGCATGCTGAAGTTTGCGCGTGAGCGAAATATGGTGATCTCGGTTGTGCTGGACATGGGTGACAGTGGAGTTCACCTCGCGGCCGGCAGCGAAGAGGAGAGCCGCTATATCCACTACGCTGTAGCGCGCCTGGGAAGCTTCAGCAACATCACCTGGGATCTGGGCGACGACTTGGACAGTTTCCGTGATGAAAAATGGACCCATGAAACTGGTACGCTCATCGAGCAATTGGACCCATATCATCATCTGGCCACGAGCCATCCGATTCACACCGAGCACCAGGACCGCGCATCGGGTTGGTTTGGCTTCACCTCCTATCAGGACTGGTCGCGGACTCAGCATGCATTGATGCTCGAGTCGCGGAAGTTGCAGGAACATGCCGGGCGGATTATTCCACAAACCAACGAAGAATACGGCTACGAGGATCATTATCCTGCGTGGGCGGCCGCCGGTTCTGACTCGGCCGACGTTCTGCGTCGAACAGCGTGGGAGATCTACATGGCGGGTGGCTATCAGACTGCTGGGGAGAGCGCTCGCCGTGGAACCAACATCTGGCCGGACACAGGGGGCGGCTGGATGAACGGGCGAGGCGACGATACTCAGACTATGTTTGTTGGATACGGCCATATCGTGGAGTTCTTTGCCAGCTTCGCGTGGTGGAAGGCCAACCCGCACGATGAGCTTGTCGATCAGGGAGACTATTGCCTTGCTGAACTTGGCCATCTTTACGCGGTTTACCTGCCGCATGGAGGCAAGGTGACTCTCCACCTGGCGCCTGGCGCCTATCACGCCGAGTGGTTTAATGCCAACAACGGACAGAGAATTCCGCTGACTGATGACGCTGTCGGCCCCTCATGGACCTCGCCTGATCCGCCGGACGACTCCAGTTGGCGCAGTACCCACGATTGGGCACTTCTGCTTCAAAGGCGCTGAGGCCAAGCGCGCGACTGTTGGGATCTCTTCACGCACTGGGCCGCTGCCCAAACGGCGTGAAAATGTCATTCACGGGATGGCCAAGGTTCTGTTGACATCCTATGTAGCGCTCCGTTGTCAGAACGGATGCATGACCGAGTAGAAATTGGATTTGCTCAAGTTCGCCTCCGTTTGTGTGACAGAGCCGGGCACATGAGCGGCGGAGGTCATGAGGAGCGAGATGTTCAGTGCCAATCCGCTTCGAGCAGTTGCGGACTGCGTGCCAGACTACGTTTTGCGTTATACCCCGACCCCAGACTTTGCCGCATTTGCTGATCGCGCGAAAAGCCCTTCCTTCCTTCAGCCCGGCGGCAGCAACCCATTCATCTACCGCGCTCTTGACCCACAGGGGCATTGGAACGGTGCGGATGCGGCCGCCCTTTCCAGCTAGATCCACAACGGCCCAATGCTCCTGTCGCGTCTGGATATCTCTGATGTCCAATGCGACCAGTTCGCCGCGGCGCAGACCACATCCGAGAAGAACTGCGATCATCGCCTGGTCTCGTTTTCGGTTGAGCGTCTCTCCATTGGCCTTCTCCAGCAATTGCCCCGCCTGATCGATATCCAGCCAATTGCCCAACCTCCGGCCTAGTTGCTTAACTCCCTTGACTCGACGAATCCCGGCCGCCAGATCCGGACTGAGTAAACCTGCATCGGCAGCCTCAAATGCAAGCCGTCGCACAGCGGCCAGTCTTTGGTTGATTGTCGCCGCAAGCGCGAGACTTTCCAGATACAAGCGAAATCGGAGAACGACAGTTCTATTCATTGCAAGGCGGGGTTCCGAGCAATACCAAGCGATGAATTGGTCCATCGCGAAAGCATATGCCCGGCGTGACCCCGGTGAACTCAGGCTGTTCAATACAGCTGATTTGGCATGATCAAGATCCGGAAGGCGAAGTACGGTCTTCCGATAGTTTGGCTTGGTCTTCTTCCTTGTTTTGCGCATACGTGCGGTCTCCAATCCGCAGGTATGCTATTTAGACAGGTATAAGCGAGGATTCCAGAAACGATTGGAAATACGATAGAACTGCTTCGGATTAGGAGGCAGCGTTTGCGGTCAGATATTGAAAACAAGCCTTTCCACATTCCGAGGCCAATTCCTGTCCCACAGGGGTTCCGCCTCCGGCTTAGACCCGGCAAGATCATCGACGGAAGCGGAACCCCGCCTCCTGATGAAAATCCAACTGAAAGAAAATATAGCCCCTTAGTCAACGACTCCATGGTCGGATGTGGGGATTTTGGCCGGTTATTTCCGACCACACATCCAGAACTCGGAACCTGATTATTACCCTACTCAATAAGTGCTTCGACACCGGTGAGTCTTCCAATTTCGGAATTGATCGGAGGCCTTGAACATTGGGCATTCCTTATAGGAACGCCCTGGTTGATGGCTTGGACTCTCATAGCTGTGTTAATTCTTTATTGCGAGGCGGAGCAAATGCGCGGAGCTGACCGATTCGCAGTACCTGGTGCTATGACGTTTTCAACCTCGCTGAAAACAGAAAGCATCGCACAATCTTCCGTTTTCCTCAAGAAGTGACGACTCGGCGCGATGCAGAACCTCTACGGCAACTGCGAAAGCACCGAAAGGTGTCCACCGCTTCTGAGCCGTTTGTCGATTGTAGCCAGAACCTGATTGCAGGAAGCAAGATCTTCCGCAACGTAGTCTGCGCCTGCTTCGAGCAGAGTTTCCTGGGCGCGAATCAGCCTGGCTTCTTTTGTTGATTTCGGAAGTTCCGCCCATTGCTCCCTATCGAGCCCAACCAAATTTCCAGTTCGGGTTATTCCAATGGTCCACATGCCGGCATTTCTGCCTTCCTCAATATCGACGACCGTGTCTCCGATCTTTACGCATGCTATTGGAGGATAGGCATCCAGCAGTTGTGCATTCTTCATCAGCATCCACGGAGCCGGTCGTCCTGCGCCAACTTCGTCCGGGCATACGGAAGCATCGGGCTGAAAACCTTGTTGGGCAGCTTGGGTCAATACCGGGGCCAGCATCTGGCGGGTATAACCAGTGGTGCTGCCAATCCGGATTCCGCGGCTCTGCCAGTCTTTTACGACTTGCGCGACGCCTGGAATGAGTTGCGAGTGCTGGACAATGATCTTCATCTGCAGCGGGCCAAACTCCTCAAATAGGGAGAGAACTTCTGGCTCGCGAGGTTCTCGGCCCGTAATCGAATTCCATTCGGCACGAATGTTGGGCAGAGCGAGGATGGCCTGAATATGATCTCGCTTGAGCAGTCCCATATCGCGGCGGGCGTCTTCGGTGGAGAGCGCGATGCCATGCCGCGCAAATAGGGTTTGGAGCGCCAGTATTGGCGCCATCGACCCATGATCGACAGTTGTGCCTGCCCAGTCCAGCATGATGGCCCGAATGTGAAGAGGATTTGTCATGCTTTGCCTGCCTGTGCGGAGAAGATGCGAGTGACGTGACCGCCGGTGTATGAACTCATGGATGCAGTTTACGTTGGAAAGCAGATGAAGCAAGCCGCTTAACAGTTAGTTAAGGGAGACTGATCGGTTTGGAGGCGAGCGCCGAAGGCGCAAACGCCGCCGGCAACGAGAGCGAAGAAGACAAAGAGATCGAAGAGCTTTGTCCATCCGAATTGCAATACGAAGATGGTGACGAGGAACGGAGAAAGCGTCTGGCCGATGGAACCGATCCCGTTGACGAACCCGGCCGCGCGGCCGTGCAAGTGGCCGGGGACGGCGTCGAGGACGGCCATGGCGGACATGAGGACATCGGCGCCATAGATCAAAATTCCCATCAAAGAGATGGAGACGGCTGTGCCGAACCACCCGCTTCCTGCCAGGACAGGATGGAGAAGACAGATAAAGGCTAGCGCGAAGAGCATTCCAGCGCCGAGAGCCATGCGCCGCTCACCAAACGAGCGGCGTACCGCGTAGGCGGCGAAAAGGGGGCCGAGGAAGCCGAAGAGTTCGAAGTAGGAGGCGAAGTGGTCGGCGGAATGCTGGGTGTAGCCCAGGCTCGATGTGAGGTAGAGAGGCAGCCAGAACAGCAGGGTGTAGCGAGTCATCTTAAGAAAAAAATAAGCGACGGAGATGACTTGAATTCTGCGATTGGTAAGGATCTGGCGCCACGCGCGCGCCTGCGTTCGCATGGCAGACGAGTCAACGAGTGTGGAAGCGGGAGGTAGAGGCTCTGGCGGAAGCGGCTGCGCCAGATGCGCAGTTCCGAAAAAGAAGAAAAGTGCCGCGAAGAGCAAGACAGCGGACGAAACCAGGTACGCAGGCTCAAACCCGGTAAGTACGACAACCCGAGTGCGAGCAATAAGCCATGCGGTTAGCGCAGTTGCAAGCACACCGCCTAGAATGTAACTGGTACTCCACCAGCCGAGCACACGGTCGCGCTCGCCACGGTGGAACCACTGGCCAAGAAGCCGAAGCATGGCTGGCCAGCCCAAGCCTTGGCCCAGACCGTTGCCAACCAGCAGCATCAATTGCAGGGTAGACAGGGAATGAAAGGCCAAAAGGCCCGTGCACAGGATAGAGATGGCTGCGCCCGCGAGGGCTGTGCGGCGAGCTCCAATGCAGTCTGCGAGCGTGCCGCCGACAAACTGTGCGATTGCGTAAGCAGCCCCGAAGCAGATGAGACTGAGGGCAAGGTGAGAGATTCCCGGTCCGGTTGTCGGCCCAATATCCTTGCGGCAGATGTAGTAGCCGGCGTAGAGAACCCACGCGGAGAGGAAGACCTGACTGCGCGAGTCGGCCAGGGACTTGGCTTCCGTCTTCACGGAATCACATTCATCGCCGTATGCGTGCGAGGCAACGATTCATGAAAGACCACTGCCTGTCCGCGGGGCGCCATGGGAAAAACCATCTGCGTAACCGTTCCCTCCTGGAAGCTGTCGATGAGTCCATCGGGAAACGCATTGGGATCGCAGATCGATTTGATGAGCGAATCGACTGACGCGTCGTCGGTGCCGTCGAAATGAATAGTGCGCTCAGCTCCGTTGACGATGGTGAGCAATCCCGCCTTGCCATAGGAATTGACAAGAGAATTACCGGCGTTGTGATCGACAATCTGCCTGCCGGAAGTCGTGTCACGGATCACCAGCCTGCTTCCCTCGGCGGAGGTGATGCGCTCGACCGCCAAAGAATCCAGTGTGGAGTTATGGGGAGAAACCGGAATAGGACCGATCAGAATCAGGATTTCCTCCGTGTTAGCGGCAGGATCGAGTGTGCGGGTGAGAGTGATCTTTGCATGGAATTGGCCGGCAAGATTGAGCAGTGGAGCGGTGTCTTCGAGCCTGTCCACGGGAGCAACTCTGCGTTGGTCATCGGAGGTCGATTGGGGCACGTACAGCAGCGCGTGATGATCCTGAAATACCGTTTGCCAGAAAGTAACGAACGGATCTTCCTGGGCAATCTGCCAGCGAATACAGATCACGCATAGGAAGAGCGCAACAAGTGAAGGCAAGGCCAACTGTGGCAAGGAGAGTCCGGCAGGCAGGGGCAGCGCGGGCCGGGACTCTGGGAGGGCGACGGCAAGCACAGGTTGGGGATCGGGGATAACGGCGGGAGGACGGGAGATATAAAAGCGCGGAACATAAGAACCTGATGGAATGTCAACGGTAAATTCCGGATCTGTTTGATTTGCGGCGTAGTAGGCAGCCAGCCTCTTGCGGACATCGTTCGCGCGTACGCGCACGCCGGCATCGGAGCCCGTGTCATAGGAGGCTTCGCGGCCCAACAACTCAATCCCGATTGTGCGCTCCTTCAATTCATCGACGTTGCCGCTCAGTGTGTGATGAAATACGTAGCGCAGAAACTGGCAGCTCTTGGCACTGGTATGGAAGGACGGGCTTTTGCACACAACTTCGACGGCTGCCTGCAGATCGGAGGCATATCGATGCAATTCGTCCGGCTGGATCTCTTCCCTCTGCATCGGCGTTCCATCGAATCGATTTCTTCTCATTCAAGTGTAGTGCCGGGATATTACAAAACGGTGACATGGCTGCTGCCCATGGCTAAACCGTTAATTTAACGTGGAAAGCGCCCTCGCTTAACCCGCTGAACGTTTCGGCATTCGACAGACGCTGAAATGGTAGGGACGATGCTACTCCGTACACATACTGAAATTGGCAAACAGCTCGTAGCGAGCCGATGCCAGCATATGCACAGCAGCCTGAGGAGCCTGCGCGCTCCCGGTGAGTTGCGGATTTGTTGCCGCGTTGACAGGCTTTCACTTGCAGACCGCTGCTACTGCGTTGACCGGAGCGCGGTGGAGTTGGAGTTCCGATGAACTTATCTGCCGGTCAGCGCCGAATCTTCGAGGTAACCTGGATCGCCTACGCTGGCTTTTATCTCTGCCGCAAGAATCTGAGTGTAGTGCTGCCTCTGCTGAACCATGTCTCCGGGCTTCGCAGCATTGATCTGGCGAACATCGTCTTCGGCTATAGTCTGCTCTATGCCGTTGGCCAGTTCGGCTGCGGTCTTCTTTCTGACCGCATTGGAGCTAAGCGCGTGGTCGGCACAGGCCTTCTGTTGGTAGTCGGCAGCAATATTCTAATGGGCGCGCACGCTTCAATGATTTGGCTGCTGCTCTTTGCCTGCCTGAATGGGGCAGGCCAATCCACCGGCTGGTCGGGACTGGTAAAGACGATGGCGATCTGGTTCCGCAGCGAAAATCGCGGAATCGTGATGGCATGGTGGAGCACGAATTATGTGCTCGGCGGTTTTCTGGCTACGGCCTTCGCGACCTGGGCAGTGGTGCAGCCCTGGATGCTTCCCGAGCTTGGATGGCGTCGTGGATTCCTTTTTCCCGCGCTTCTGCTGCTTGCGATTACAGTCCTGTTTCTCATTTGCGCAAAGGATACGCCGGACGTTGCTGACCTCCCATCTGGAACCCATCGCGATGGGACCACGCTCAGCGCGGTTCGCACCGACTGGAGCGGCGTGGCCACGCTGCTGCGCAAGCCATCCCTATGGATGGTGAGCCTTTCGTATTTCTTTCTGGAGCTTTGCCGGTACGCGCTGATGTTCTGGCTGCCGCTTTACATGGTGACACGGCTGAAGTACAGCCTGCAGGCTTCGGGCTATCTTTCGTCGTTGTATGAGTTGATCGGCATTCTCGGCGCGGTGATGGCGGGCTACATTTCCGATCGCTTCAGCCAGTCGCGGCGCGCCCCCGTTTCTGCGATCATGCTCGGTGCATTCGGAATCGCCCTTCTGCTTGAGCCGGCCTTGAGCAGGTATGGACTTGTGGGCACGGCGATTGCAATTTCCCTCGCCGGCATCTTCTCATTCGGCCCGGACACACTGCTTTCCGGGGCGGGAGCGCAGGACATCGGCGAGCCCAAGGCCGCCGCAACCGCGTCAGGGCTGGTGGACGGCATCGGGCATCTGGGTGCGATCTTCTCGCCCTATGTTGTTGTCTACGTGAGCGAACGCTATGGATGGGACCGCCTCTTTGTCGTTCTTGCCTGCGCTGCGTTTCTCGCTGGCGCGGTTTTGTTGCCGATCTGGAATTTCAAGCCCTCGATCCAATGCGATGTCCAGCTTGAAGATAAGGCTCTGCAACCAACGGCCTGAACGACAAATGAGAGACTATCGAACTACGTTTCAGTCGCGTTGCGGAATTTCGCGAGCGATCTTTCCCTTCAGGTTCCACCCGCCAATGAAATTCACATCGTTGCGGCCTCATTGTCGGGCCGGTTTGAGTGTTCACGCGCAATTTCGAAGTTGACGGGTACTTTGGCGATCCGAATCAATGCCGTTCGCTTATGACGGCGCGATGTGACGCCAACAATGAACAGACGTTCATTACCGTTAACCGTCCTTCCATTCACTTCGCCTTAATACTCTATGCATTGCTGCTGGCTACCATCGCTTCACGTACAGCCGCGAACGTGGCGAATCAAGACCCCAGTCTTCAACTGCCTTGCGGAATCCGGTTTTCATGAATTCTCGAATGGAGCAGCCAATGCGATTTGCGAATCGACTTCTACTCTTTGTCCCTGCCATCTTCCTCAGCGTTCCACTTCTTGCGCAAAATGCCAGCGTCAGCGGCGAGGTGGTCGATCCTCAACACGCGAGCGTAAGGGAAGCGACAGTGACCCTGATGCGCACCAGTACTCATGTAAGAGTGGTGACCACAACCACCGGAAGCGGCAACTTCATCCTGCCGCCTGTTGTGCCGGGAACCTACGAAATCAAGGCTCAGGCTCAGGGATTCTCGACGACTCAAATCACTGGAATCACGCTTGAAGTGGGTGAATCCAAGGTGCTGACGCTGGCGCTGAAGCTGGGCGCCGTGCAGCAAACGGTGCAGGTTAACGATACTCCGCCGGAGCTGACCACGGATCGCGCCGATCGCAGCCTCATGATCGAACCGGCATTTGTCGAAAGCATTCCACTCAACATCCGGAACCCCTTGCAGATTATCAGCGACGCCGCCGGCGTCACCAAGGGAAACGATGGCTTGTCGGGCCAGAACTATACCAGTGAAAGCCGAAGCAACACCTTCCGCATCAATGGCGCCAAGGGCTCCACCACCGATGTGCTGATCGACGGCGCGGCCAATGCCACCGCCTACTACAACCAGGATGCCGGCATTCCCGGAACCGATTCCGTGCAGGAGACGCGCGTGTATACCGATGCATATGCGCCGGAGTTTGGCCGGACCAGCGGTGGCATTGTCTCCTTCGCGCTGCGTTCGGGCACCAATGCTCTTCACGGCTCGGCCTTCGAGTACTATCGCAACGAGGATATGGACGCCAACGGGTTCAGCGCCAATCAGGCTGGGTTGCCTCGGGGGTCATTCAGCAGGAATCAGTTCGGCTTTCGGCTAGGTGGGCCGGTCGTTATCCCCAAAGTAATGAACGGCCACGACAAGACCTTCTTCTTTTTCTCCTACGACGGACTGCGCGATACGAGCGCAGGCTCATTCACCGGAACGGTCCCTACGGCTCTGGAAAGAACTGGAGATTTTTCACAGACTTTCGACGCCAAAGGGAACCTAATCGTCATCTACGATCCTTCCACTACTACGCCGAACGCAAAGGGAACCAATTACACGCGTACTGCGTTTTCAAACAACAAGATTCCGAATCCCAACCCCATGGGACTCGCGATTCTCGCGCTCTACCCAAAGCCCAATCAGCCCGGTACAGGCCAGAGCAACCTGAACAACTTCTTCTCAAATGCGCCTGGCACCGACGACAACAATAGCTATGACACCCGTATCGACCATCAGTTCAACGCCAGACAGAGCATTTTCGGGCACTATACAGATTTCACCAACCGGATTCACTATAACGACTATTTCAGCAACGGATTGGCGCCGGAGGATGCCGATGATCGAATTCCCGGCAAGAGCCTCCTGGTCGATCATACCTGGGTCATCAAGCGGAACCTGATCTTCGAACACCATTTCTCCTGGGCGCATAGCGAATCGAACCGGGCGGAGACTGTGCATAAAACCCCGGCAAGTCTCGGATTCAATGCGGCCAATGTCGCGCCAGGCATCACGGCGACCTTGAGCCCGCAGTTCAGCATCAGCGGCGCCACCGCTACAGGCGGTGAAACCACGCTAGGAGACTATTATCCCTTCGAGCAGAATGAGTCATCGGTCTGGCAGTATGCGGCCGATGCCAATTGGGTGAAGGGCAACCACACACTTAAATTCGGCGTCGATGTCAGACGGTACCCCGTTCAGTTGTGGGATCCCGAGCAGATGTCTGTCAGTGCAAGTACCAAATTCACCAATGGTCCAAACACCACCTCCCCATCGCCTTCAACCGACTCCGGTTCGGGTATGGCCGAACTGCTTCTGGGCCTCGCAACTGTTTCATCCGGATACGAACCCGTCACGAGGTCGAGGCATTACTACTATGGCGCCTATGCACAAGATGCCTGGAAGCTCACTCCGAAGCTGACGGTGACTTACGGGCTGAGATACGACTACGAATCAGCAGACATTGAAAACGAGAACCTGCTCAATTACATCGATACGACATCGACTTCGCCGATCAACGGCAAGGTCACCTCGCTGCCAAACGAACCCGCTATTCCCACTCTTCTCGGAGGAGTTGGGATTCCAGGACTCAATGGCACAGACAGGCGGTTGCAGATTCCGGAAAAGCTGCATTTCTCGCCCCGGCTCGGCCTTGCCTTTCAGTTGAATGACAAAACGATCATCCACACCGGTCTTGGCATCTTCTTCCATCCGGCCGCGGCATGGCAGCAATACCCCAACGCGGACGGCGCTATCCGCACATCCACCTCCATCGATGCCCTGTCTAACGGTGTACAACCGCTGCCCGGATACGATCTCTCCAACGCATTTCCTTCTGGACTGCCGCTTCCCTATGGAAACAGCGCCGGTCTCGGAATCGATCTGGGTCAAAGCATTGCAGGCCCTGGGCGGAATCAGAACATTCCTTACCAGATCAACTACTCCATGGACATCCAGCGCGTGTTGCCCGCCGACTACGTAGTTACCGCCGCATATGCCGGAAACGAAGGCGTGCACCTCATGGTGCCAATCTACTGGAACCAGATTCCCGACTCCGGTCTGGCCCTCGGCGCCACGCTGCGCACAACGGTTGCAAACCCCTTTTACGGTGTCATCACCGATCCGACCTCGACGCTCAGCCTCTCGACGCTCACCTACGAACAACTGCTTCGGCCGTTCCCGCAATTCTCAACCGTCGAGCAGCTCAACACCGGCGCCGGACACTCTACCTACAATGCCGGCCAGCTAACTGTAGAGCACCGCGCGAAAGATGGGCTCTCGGTTATCTTTGCCTACACCTTCAGCAAGGCCCTGGACAACGTTGGCGAAATGACCAGCGTGGCGGGCACCTATGCGGGATTTCAGAATCTGCATTGCCCCCGCTGCGATAAGTCCCGCTCCGACCAGGACGAGACCCACGTTGTGCGCTGGAGCACTCGCTACGAACTTCCGTTTGGCAGTCAAAAGCCACTTCTGAATAGGGGATTCATTTCACCGATCGTTGGCGGGTGGGCTGTCAGTGGAATCTACACGTTCGACACCGGGAGGCCATTGACGGTCAGCGCCACCAACTATTCCTATTCGTTCGATGGGGGAAGCTTTCGTCCGAACACGACTGGGCTTTCCGGCAAGGTTCCTGGCGGACCGCAGTTCAAGGTCGGCGGTCAGTACTTTAACCCTGCTGCCTTCGTGCAACCGGCCAATTACACATTCGGCACTGCGAGCCGTCATTTGGCGGATATCAACAACCCCAATTCGTGGAACCTCGACGCAATGGTCGAAAAGGATACGCATTTGAGCGAGAAGTATGTCGTTGCATTTCGAGCCGAGGCATTCAATGCGCTCAACAACGTAATCTTCTCCGGGCCCACGACCAGCGTCTCTTCCGCGTCCTTCGGAACGATCGCTTCTCTCAGCCAGAGCAACACGCCGCGCAATGTTCAGGTAAGTCTGCGCTTCACGTTCTAAAACATCGGGCAGTCTTTCCCGCTGTGGCGGGAGAGGCTGCTTCGCAAGAAAATGGAGACAAATATGATTAGGAAGCTTGGCTGCTTCATTGCGCTGCTCGCGTGCGTTGCAAACCTCGCGTATGGCGCCAGCACCATCGTCATCAATGCGAAAGTCATCACCGTCGATCCTGCGCATCCGGCAGCTCAAGCATTTGCGTTCGATAACGGAATGTTCACTGCCGTTGGAACCAACGCTCAGATACTCAGGCTCAAGACTCCCTCGACGCAAGTTATCGACCTAAAAGGCTTGACTGTTACCCCAGGATTCAATGATGCGCACCTTCATCCGCAGGCGATCTTCGACGAGAACTCGCCCTATTACCGGGTGTGGCTGGGCAGCGACAAGGTCAAGACCATCAACGAACTGGTGGCGGCGCTGAAGAGAAAGGCCGCCATCACGCCACCGGGCAAAGCTATCAACGGTTACGGATATAACGATGTAACACTTGGCCGCCACCCTAACCGGCACGACCTGGATCAAGTCTCCACAACGCAGCCAGTGTCGATTACGCATGGCTCCGGCCACATCACTGTTGTCAACAGTTTCATGCTGGAGCAAGCAGGGGTCACTAAGGAGACTCAGGACCCACCGGGCGGCGCTCTGGACCGCGATCCCGATGGAACGCCTAATGGCGTGCTGCGTGAAAGCGCGCGCGGGGTGCTTTCGAGGGAACGACGCGAAAGGCGGGGTGTCGGTTCTGACGAGAAAGCTGCGGGGGCCGATGCCAGGCCAGCAGGAGGCGGACAACGAGACGCAGGCTCGAGTGACAGGTCGTCCATTCCGCACGACGAGGAAATCAAAGGGTACCTGAATTGCTTCCGGCAATACTCCGCCAGAGGCATCACCAGCGTGGGCATCGCGTCTGGGAGCCCGTCTTCGTTCCGCCTGATGCAGGAAGTGCGCGATCAAGGAAATCCAGTCCGCGTTGGTTTCATGTTTACGACGCAGTATTTCGATCAGCTTCAGGCGGCCGGAATAGAAACCGGATTCGGCGACGATCGTTTTCGCATTACGTCTCTCAAGAACTTTCAGGGGAATTCTCTGAGCGGGCGCACTGCCTGGCTCAGCCAGGCCTACTCCGATCGGCCCGGATACTTCGGCATCCAGCCCGCGCGCACTCAGGACAAACTGGACGAGGACGTTCAGAAGTGGTGGGACGCCGGCTGGCAGGTTGCAACCCACTCCAATGGCGACCGCGAAATCGACATGATGCTCACCGCCATCGAGCGCGCCGAGGCGAAGAGTCCTCGCCCCGATGCCCGCTGGCGAATTGAGCACGCCAGCGTGATGAATCAGTCTTTACTCGACCGCGCCAAGAAGGACGGCGTGATTCTCGTCTTCCACTCCTACATGTGGGAGTATGGAAACATTCTCCAATCCTATGGGCCAGAGCGTCTCGCGATGATGCACGCGTACCGGACGGCGATCGACATGGGCATCCACGTGGCCGGGCATTCGGATTCACCCATCTCGGCAGCCGATCCTCTGCTGCGCATTCAGGATATGGTGACTCGAAAGAGCCAGCAAGGAGTCGTTGTCGGAGACAATCAGAGAGTCAGCGTGGACGAGGCCATCAAGGTGTGGACCCTGGACGGCGCCTACGCTACCTTCGAGGAAAATATCAAGGGCTCCATCACTCCCGGCAAACTGGCGGATTTTGTAATTCTCCAGAAGGATCCGCGCGCGGTTCCGCCCGACACCATCAAGGATATTGTTCTTGAGGCAACTTATCTTGGTGGGCAAAAAGTCTACACGGCGCCGGAGAAGGTCGTTGCAATGATTCCACAGCCTCCGATCAACTATGGAGATGGCAACTACGGCGACGGCGATGAAGAGGAAAATGAGAATGGAAGCAATTAGCAAAGATAAGTTGCTCTTTAGCCCAGGCCCTCTGACAACGAGCATGACGGTCAAGAAGGCCATGCTAAAGGACCTCGGATCTTTAGACAGTGATTTTCTTGCCAGCGTCCGCAGTATCCGCACGCGCCTGCTTGAGCTTGGGCCTTATCCTCGCGAGGACTATGAATGCATCCTCATGCAGGGCAGTGGCACGTTTGTGGTCGAGTCGGTCATCTCTTCCGCAATTCCGTGGGATGGCAAATTGCTGGTGCTGGTCAACGGCGCATACGGTCGGCGCATCGGACAAATAGCGCGCGTCCACGGCATTGCACTGGATGTCTTTGAGGTGGAAGAAAACAGGAAGTTCACTGCCGCACTGGTCGCTGATTACCTGGCCTCCACACATGGATTCACGCACATTGCCGCTGTGCACTGCGAAACCACCAGCGGCATGCTGAACCAAGTGGAGGAGATTGGCCACGTTGTCCATCGTGCCGGCGCCAGCTATATTGTGGATGCGATGAGCAGCTTCGGAGCGGTTCCGATCGACATGGTTGGTTCACATATCGACTTCCTTGTCTCCTCAGCTAACAAATGCATCGAAGGTGTTCCGGGATTCGGGTTTGTCCTGGTCAGGCGCAGCGCCCTGCTTGCCGCAAAAGGCAATGCCCGCACCCTGAGTCTCGACCTCTATGACCAATGGGCCGGCATGGAGGCCGATGGCCATTTCCGGTTTACGCCGCCCATTCATACGATCCTTGCTTTCGAGCAGGCGCTTAACGAACTCGGTGAGGAAGGAGGGGTATGCGCGCGCGGTGAAAGGTACCGGCAAAATCACGCCGTATTGTGCCGGGGCATGAAGGACTTAGGCTTCGAAATCTATCTCGCCGAGGAAGACCAGAGCTTCATCATCACGTCATTCCGGTACCCAACAGACCCAGCGTTTCAATTCGCCGAATTCTACGAGAGACTTTGGGAACTAGGTTTCGCAATCTACCCGGGCAAACTGTCTCGCGAATCGTGCTTTCGCATCGGAACAATTGGCAGGATCAACGTAAGCGACATTGAGGCGCTGCTGACGGCGATTCGCCGCGTTCTCGATGAAATGGAGGTTTGCGTATTGAGCAACGAGGTTGGAGATCGGAGTTTCAGTTGAGGCCGTAGGGCACATTCGTTGGGGCTCAGCTAAGGGCTCTGAGTGCGCCTTCTGCAAATCAGCAAATCAATGACCTGGCAAAACTCCTCAACGTTCGCCTTCTCAGCCTTAGGGCGGAGCATGTCTTTGAATCGTAATGTGAATTCGCGGGGCGAATGACGGTGAACCGAGCTTCCTGAAATTGTGCGGTCAGATGTTGAAAACAAGACTTTCCATGAGTTGACGTGTTCACTAGGCATTTTACCGCAGGTTAGGTTTGCCATTCCCAGGTGGCGCTGGATACGGCGCACCCTTGGCCGTCTCAGGGGACTGATGTGACTCGATGGGTTTGGCCCGATTGAATGCGAGGTGGACGCGCGTATATGTCTGTTCCCCGCAATAGAAGCGATCCATGGTCATCTGATGAGTGGGCAGTTCTCGGACTAAACCGGCAATCCGTGTGCCTCAAACTCGCTTCTATAACACCTGATGCTCACCCCGGAAAGTCGAAGTTCTCACCAGTTCACCGCACGCAAAGAACGTTACGCGCCCGCGATGTCCAACATCGAAGTCCGGCGCCGGGCGGTATTCCGAGCACTATTTACCGAACCGTTCGCGTGTCAGACGCATGAGAGTCGAGTGGCTTCCTACTGTCCCCGGTTCATCGACATCACCTGCAGGATGCATTTGGGTGTAGTGGCCTTCAGCATCGAGCGTCCATGCTTGCCGCGTGTCGCCGAGGAAGATTTCCAGTGCTTCCCACAGCTTCTGTTTGGCGGCATCCGCACGCACCGGCGTGACCACCTCGATCCGCCCGGACAGGTTCCGATGCATCCAGTCCGCCGACCCAATGAAAAACTCTCCCTCGGCTGGACTGTCGCTGCCGTTGGCAAAGTGGAAGATGCGCGAGTGCTCAAGGAACCGTCCGATAATCGAGCGCACACGGATGTTGTCAGTGTGTCCGGCAATTCCCGGACGGAGGCAGCAGAAGCCACGGATGATCAAGTCAATCGGCACGCCCGCTTCTGACGCATTGCATAAAGCCTGGATCATGTCGGGGTCTTCAAGTTGATTCATCTTGGCGACGATTCTCGCCGGCTTGCCGGACTTCTTGTTTGCGGTCTCTCTTTCAATCAGAGCGAGCAGGCGCGGCCGCATCGTAGACGGCGCGACGAGCAACGACTTACAGGCAGGCGCGTGAGCGTGGCCGGTGAGATAGTGGAACAGGTTGACGACATCGCTGGCGAGCTCGGGGTCGCAAGTCAGGAGCCCGAGATCCGCATACAAGCGCGCGGTTCTTACGTGATAATTACCGGTGCCGATGTGGACATAGCACTGGAGTCCGCTGCCCTCTTTGCGAACCACGAGTGCGGTCTTGGCGTGGGTTTTCAACCCGCTTATCCCGAAGGTGACATGTGCGCCCACGCGTTCCAGCTCTGCTGCCCAATGCAGGTTGCGCTCTTCGTCGAAGCGCGCCTTGATTTCCATGACACAGGCAACCTGCTTCCCATGTTCCGCCGCTCGAATCAGCGATTTCACAAAAGGCGTGTCGTCGCCGATCCTGTATGCGGTCATCTTGATCGCGACTGTGGCCGGATCATCCGCCGCGGTACTGATGAAATGTTCCACCGTGGCATCGAAGCTCTCATACGGATGGTGCACCAGGACATCGCCCGCCCGTATCGCCGCAAAGAGGGTTCCTTGTCCCAGCAAAGGAGGAGCAATTGGCGTCCATGGCTCATCGCGCAGCTCCGGAGCTGGGAGCCCGGCAATTTCAAACAGCGATGTGTAATCCAACTCTTCGTCGAGTTCGTAAACGTCGGCAGGTGAAAGTTGAAAGCGCATTCTCAGCATCTCGCGAATCACAGGATCGGAGTTGGGGCCGAACTCGAGGCGAACCACCGGCTCATAGCGCCGCTGGCGGACCTGTTCTTCAACACGCTCACGCAACTCGGCTGACGAGCCCTCCTCGAGTTCCGCATCTGCATCCCTTGTAATACGCACCAGCGTCATGCCGGTGATCGTCATTCCGCCATAGAGCTTCTCGATGTTTCCCCGAATCACTTCCTGAAGGGGGACAAGCAGCCGCTGACCCGGCTTTACTTCTGTAGTGAGCGCGACCCACTGTTTTAACCCCATGGGAATCTTCATCCGCGCAACCATCTGCTCGGCGCTTTCCGGATCCCGCAGCCGGAATGTCAACGATGTAGCTAGGTTGGAGATAAATGGAAACGGATGCTCCGGGTCGATCACGAGCGGCGTGAGCGCAGCGGAAACATTGCGATCAAAGTAGGACCCTGCTTCTTCCTGTTGCGCAACGCTCAGGTCGTTCCACCGCCGTAGATGGATTCCATGCCGTGCGAGCTCAGGAATCAGCAGATTCCGGAAGCAGTCGGCCTGAAGCGCCAACTGCGGCAGCAGCTTCTCACGCAACTGCAGGAACAGCTTGCGCATCTCCTCTGTGCTTGCCTCGCGAATCACGGCAACCCGCTTCATGAAGAACTCATCGAGATTCGAAGTAAAGATGGCCAAGAATTTCGCTCGCTCCAGTGCCGGAGTCCGTTTGTCCAACCCTTCTGCGAGCACTCTCTCGTTGAAATCAAGCCAACTCAGATCGCGGTCGATCCAGACCTTCGACAGCTTTGCCGAAAGGTGTGAATTCAGGACGCCTTTGTCACCAACAGACGCGAGGGCACTCTTTGCCATTGCTGCGCTCCTTGATCAGGTTTGTTGTGGAGAAGCTGTGCCCGGCGCTTAGAACCGGCAGATCGCTCAGCCCTCTACCTGGCCTGCTGTGCTTTGAGTCGACCCATTTGCCTTTTGGTTCAACGCTTGCCGCACCGTTTGCTCGACGTTCTCCAGCTTGTCCATCATCATGCTCATGCGGTGCGAGAGCGCCTGAATCTCCGACTCCGCGCGGCGGTTGACATCAAAGTCGAGCTCGCTGCGGAGACGGTCCTTTTCGTCCTGGCGGTTCTGGCTCATCATGATGACCGGAGCCTGGATGGCGGCCAGCATGGAAAGGAAGAGGTTGAGCAGAATAAACGGATACGGATCCCAAGCCCGCTGCTCAAGCACAATGTTGATGCCGGAATAGACGATTAGGACGGTGCCGAAAAGGATGATGAAAGACCATGAGCCGCCAAAGCGCGCCACCGAGTCCGCGATGCGCTCACCAAAGGTCTGCCGCTCCTCAATGATCTCGTTGAGGTTTCGGTTGGCGCGGCTGCGGACCAGCTTCTGCGCGGCCTGGTTCTGCCTGGCCTGCACAGTTATGATGTCCATGCCCGCCATGGGCCTGTGCTTCATCAACTCTGCCAGGTCGTCGCGGCCCACTTCGAGGCAGACCACCTCGTCCATTGCCATTGCGGAGGTCTGGTGCTCTGACTGCTGGAGCATGGAGGCAAAGCCAAAGAACTCGCCGTGTGCGGGTTCATCGACCAGGACTTCCTGCTGGTCGTCGTCGATGGTGGTGACACGGACGTTGCCCGACAATACCAGGTAGCCGTGGGAGGCAGGATCGCCAATTTTGAAGATTCGCTGCAGTGGAGCGAACTTCTGCATCTCAACCTGCCCGGCAAGCACCTGCGCTTCATCGTCGTCAAGCAGCTCAAAAAGCGGGACGTGCCGGAGTTCTTCAGGATTACACGGCATGGCGGACCTCGTTCGTGGATTTGGGATTGGGGACCAGACTTTCGTTTGCGACCGACCATATCAGACATGGCCATGCACGGGTAACCTTGCGAGCTTTAATTCTCTATTCGCGTTGCGCAAGGGGCGTTGGCATGCAATTCATTCATCGAACGTTAAAGTCTGGTGTTCTTTGGACTTGCTATGTTGACGGCTGGACAAGTAGGCGAATTCGCAGCGCAGGCTCACATGGTGATCAGGACCCCACGCACGTCCTTCGATTTTGGCGACGCCAGCCTTTCGTTCATTATGGGCATCATGGTGTTGCTCGCGAGCGGCACCGCACTTGCGCAGCTACCTGATGTCACCTCGAGCCAGAAATCGGAGGAGCCGGTCTCCACCGAGTCCGCGCCGACGATGCTTCCCCATCTTGGCGATGGGCGATTCTGGATTTCCGGGCAGATGAACGGCATCTTCCAGGCAAATCCGCCTTTCAGCGCCCGGTACTCCGGCACGAACAGCTTCCGGTCCACCTACAACAAGTCCATTGGCCGAGTATTGACGTTGTACACAGGAATGCAACTCAGCCATTCGACAGAAATACTGCTGGACGGGGAGGAAGCCGGCGGGCTTGGTTTGAGCTCTGCGGTCGGCATTGGCGCGTTCACAAATCTGGACGCGGTACGCGACCCGACGCTGACAGGCGTACCTTATCTGGCGCGGATCATGGTCCATCAGGTAATCGGCTTCAGCCGCGAAAAGGAAGATGCTGACCGCGGTCCGCTGTCGACGTTTGCCAAGATGCCCCAGCAGCGGCTGGAGATTCGCGCGGGCAAGTTCGGCATTACGGACTTCTTCGATACGAACTCGGTGGGCGGTGACAGCCACCTGCAGTTCATGAACTGGGCGGTGGACCAAAACGGCGCCTTCGATTTCACTGCGGACTCGCGCGGCTACACTTGGGGATTGATGGCGGAATATCAACGCGCGGCGTGGGGCTTGCGCACCGCCCTGGCGCTGATGCCGGGCCCGCAGAACGGCGGACCTCTGGTTTGGAACCTGCGCCGGGCAAACACCTGGGACACTGAGTTTGAGTTGCATCGCGACTTGTTACCAAAGCAGCCCGGAGTGGTGCGCGTGCTGGGCTGGGTGAACCACGCGAACATGGGGGTGTATCAATATGCCATCGACCAGTACCTGGCGGGCAAGACACCGACGCCTGACATCTCAGCGCACCCGCTTCAGGTGACCGCAAAATATGGTTTTGGAGTCAACCTTGAACAAGGCCTTTCACGCCAGGTGACGGCCTATGCGCGTTTTGGCTGGAACAATGGCGAGACCGAATCGTGGTCATTCACAGAAATCGATCAGACCGCGTCAGCAGGAGTTGGGATCATCGGTTCTGCGTGGAAGCGGAACGATGACCGCACGGGCGTGGCATTCGTGTCCAACGGAATTAGCAGCGTCCATGAGCGATACCTGGCGCTTGGCGGCCTCGGATTCGTCCTTGGCGATGGCGGCCTCAACTACGGGCGTGAGAATGTTCTGGAGACCTACTATACTGCGCACATCTGGAGAGGTCTCTATGCGGCTACCGATCTTCAGTACATCGTCAACCCCGGCTACAATCAAGCTCGCGGCCCGGTGCTGGTTCCTTCATTCCGCACACATGTTGAATTCTAAGCGAGCGCAGATGAGGAAAAAGTGAAGCTCCTACAGAGACTGCCGTATGCCGGCGTACACTTTGTGATTCGAGCATTCGTACTCGCGCTCCTGGCCTTGGTCTGCGTCAATGCGGCTGCACAGCCAGCGGCGTCCTTAGCGGATGTGAAGACGCTGTTTGTCGAGACATTCGGCGGAGCAGGGGATGGAGCCCTGCTTCACGAAGGCCTTGTCCGCCGACTCACGAAGAACGGCCGTTTCCGGATTGTGCAGTCAGCAGGCGAAGCCGATGCCATTGTCACCGGGTCAGGCGAGATTTGGATTCGGGGGTTCACCTCGACGAACGTGCGCACGCCATCTGCAGATCGCGAGAAGGTCTACAACGGCTACCTTTCACTTGAAGTGGTCGGCCGCGATGGCCAACCCATGTGGTCCTGGCTGGTCACGCCGGGCAATCTCGTCTGGAACAACATCGTCGACGAACTCGCCGGCCGGGCAACCAAAAAGCTGGTCGAGGCTAGCGCATCCAGCTCCGCACAGCCATTGACTCCAGCTTCTTCCTCAAAGCTTGAGCAGACCTCCCTCAGCGGTGCGGGAGCGACGTTCCCTGCACCGCTTTATCTGAAGTGGTTTGAAGACTTCGAAGAGCTGCACCCCGGAGTGCATGTGCGTTACTCGGCGATTGGCTCTCAGCTTGGGGACGAACAGCTGGCGGGCGGAGAGCGTGACTTTGCGGGATCGGATGTTGCACCGGAGGTGGCCATCGGCGCTGGCCGAGCAGGTGGAATGCGCCAATTTGCCTCAGTGCTAGGCGCCGTGGTTCCTATCTATAACCTGAACGGAGTGACCACGGATCTGCACCTTACTCCAGAGTCTCTAGCGGACATTTATCTTGGCCGGGTGCGCCGTTGGAATGATCCCGCGATTCGCCATTCAAACAAAAACGTGGACCTTCCGGACGCAGATATTGTCGTAGTTCATCGCTCCGACGGAAGCGGCACGACCTGGGTGTGGAGCGATTTCCTTTCCAAGGTCAGTCCCGACTGGTTGTCCACCGTTGGCCGTGGCACGACGCTCCGTTGGCCGGTTGGCCGGGGAGCGGAATACAGTCAAGGTGTGACGGACGCGGTGCAGCAAACACCAAATTCAATAGGTTACGTGGAGCTGGCCTACGCGATCCAGCATGATCTGAGCTTCGCCGGGGTCCGCAACAAAGCCGGCCAGTTTGTCCACGCAGACCTGGATAGCCTGGCGGAAGCGGCCAGAGGTACGGATGCCGGAAATGAGCCTCCGATGTCCATCACCGACCCTCCCGGAAAATACGCATACCCGATCGCAGCGTTCACATGGATCATCCTGCCCGCAAAGACACAGGATCCGGTCAAAGGTGCAGCGCTGATTGAGTTGCTGCGTTGGATTCTTACGTCAGGACAGAAGGAATGCTCTGCTCTTGGCTACGTGCCGCTCCCGCGGGAGATTGCCGGCAGCCAACTCCGCTCGCTGAGCAGCCTTCCTTAGGTAGTTGCATGTTTGCGGATGACAGGAGATGGGGCAAGCCGCGGGGTGCCAATAGAGTGGAAAAAGCAGATGTCTCAAAGTAAGATGCTCCCCGGTTGCCTTTAAACCTTTGGTGCCGTTTCGATAACAGATCGGTAGTCTGCAGGCGGCATGTGACAAGGTCTCCTGGACGGTTGATTCTGTGCCGCTCGGGTCTCCTATACCTTGGAGCCTGCGATTCACTTGGCTAGAACAAGCCTTCTCACCTGTTGGGATCAGCTTTGGTGTCAGAAAAGGATCTGTGCGGTGACCGCCATCTTTCCTGGCCCATGCGGCGTTTGTCGAGGCCGATCCAGCGCATCGTCTGAATTGCGGTCATTCGACCGGCACTTTCAAATCGCGCCGCCGCTATTTGGCTTTCGGAGTCAGGCTCGATTCGGAGAGGGATCCAAGGTCCAAATGCGGCGGGATGCCGGTTGGCTTGTATTCGAAGGTGTCGTTTGTCTCGGTCCTCAATGCGGTCAGCCGCTCCTTAAGATGCACCGTCAGTTCCGAATATCCAGTCTTCCCGTAGAGGTTGTTCATCTCATCCGGGTCGTCGTGAAGATCGTAGAGTTCGAACTCCTGCGGATCGATAAAGAAGTGGATCAACTTGTAGCGGTTTGTTCGAACGCCGCGGCAGGGGCGCACGTTCTCGAACCCCGGATACTCGTAGTACTCGTAGAGCCATTCTTTCCGCCACTCGACGTTCGTCTTGCCCTCGGCTAGGGGCATGATGCTCTTGCCTTGCATCTCGGCGGGTATTTGCATTCCGGCAATGTCGAGGAGGGTCGGCGCCATGTCGAGGTTCAGCACCATCTCATCGGACTTGGCACCAGCCTTCACCTTACCCGGATACCTGACCATCATGGGAACGCGAATCGAGGGCTCATACATCAACCTCTTGTCGTAGAGGTGGTGCTCGCCGAGAAAGAATCCGTGGTCTGAACTGAGAATCACCGCAGTGTCTCCGGCAATCTTCTGCCGATCCAATTCCTGCCATACGGCGCCCATGTTTCGATCGTTATCCTCAACGCCGGCATAATGGTTTTTCACCAGCTCTTCCAGCGAACGAGGGTCGTCGCTGAAGACCTCGGAGTAGCCAATTTTGTCGTCGGCATCGGCAACTGCGCGCGGCTTGCCGGGGTAGCCTTTCTGATCCTCGTCGAACGATCTCGGCTTCGGGATCAGTACGCCATTCAAGTCGTTGACCAGGTCCTTTGGCCTGTAGAACGGCGCATGCGGCGCATAGAACCACAGGAACAGGCAGAATGGCTTGGTGCGTTCCTGCTTGAGCCACTCCACGGCCTTGCGTGTGAGCAGGGTATCCACGTACTCGCCTTCATAGAGTTTGGCCGGCCCGTACTTGCCGCGGACTCCCTCGGTGATCTTTGGCCGATAGTAGTCTGCCTGCCCAACGAACCCGAAGTAGTAATCCCAGTAGTGGTCCATCAACGCGCCTTCAATGTGCGATTTGCCCAAGAAGGCAGTCTCGTAGCCGGCCTTCTGTAGCATGTCCGAGACCAGAGGGAAACGTTCCGGGATCTTGCCCTGCACATTCGAAACGGCCCCGGTCGTATGCGAGTACATGCCTGTCAACATCGTTGCGCGCGACGGCAGGCACAACGCGTTGACCACGAATGCATTCCGGAATGTGCAGCCCTCACGGCCGATGCGATCCAGATTCGGAGTCCTAATCGTCTTGTTGCCCGTGGATGACAGCTCGTCCCAGCGCAACCCCTCGCCAACGATGCACACGATATTCGGCTGGGCGTTCGCATCTTGAAGCTGCTGAGCGAAGGCATCCAGCGTATCCAGGCCACAGGCTGACGCGCCCATTGCACCTGTCAGGTACCTCAATACGGATCTGCGCGTTTCCATGGTCGCATCCTCAACAGCACTACCCTGTCCCGCAAGGTTCATCGCAGAGATCCCTTCTCAATGGGACAGGTGTAACCCGGAGATGATATTCCCCCGAGCGTCGCTTTGTCTCCGACGACAAGCTCTAGCAGAAAGGTGCCAAGTCACCGTATCATCGAAACCCAGCGAGGTTGCTCATGCCGTCCGACGGCTTCCACATCATGACCAAGCCGATTGGGCCCATTTGCAATCTCGATTGCAAGTATTGCTTCTACTTGGAAAAGGAGAACCTCTATCCTGGTACCAGACACTGGGCGATGACTCCCGAGGTACTTGAGCACTACATTCAGCAATACATCGCGGCGCAGCCGCTCGGTGAAGTTCACTTTGCCTGGCAGGGCGGAGAGCCGACCCTGTTAGGTATCGAGTTTTTTCGAAGCGTGATCGCACTTCAGCAAAAGCACGCCGGCGGTAAGCCGATTCACAATGCGCTCCAAACCAACGGCACGCTCGTAGACGATGAATGGGCCGAGTTTCTCGCCAGCCATGGATTTCTGGTTGGAATTTCCATCGATGGGCCGCGGGAGATCCACGACTTCTACAGGGTCGACAAGGGCAATGCGCCCACGTTCGATCGTGTGATGCGTGGAGTGGAGACGCTTAAGCAGCACAAGGTCGAATTCAACACCCTAACCGTTGTGAGTCGCCACAACTCGCAATACCCGCTTGAAGTCTACCGGTTCCTGAAAGAGATCGGGAGCGGCTTCATCCAATTCATCCCGGTTGTGGAGAGGGCTGCCGCTCAACCCGGGCCCAATGGACTCGTGCTGATTCAACCGTCCTCTAATCGTTTCGCCGAAGTGACGGACTGGTCTGTGGAACCGCTCAATTATGGCAGATTCCTCACCAAGGTTTTCGACGAATGGGTTAAGAAAGACGTGGGCCGCACCTTTGTTCAGCAGTTCGACGTGGCGCTGGAGAGTTGGGTTGGGATAGATGCAAGTCTGTGCGTCTTTCGCAGGACATGCGGATCTTCCCTGGCAATGGAGCACAGCGGAGATCTATACTCCTGCGACCATTTTGTTTATCCGGAAAACAAGCTGGGAAATGTGATGGAGACGGATCTGGAGCAAATGGTCATGTCGCCACAGCAGAAGAGATTCGGCCTCGACAAGCTGGCTTCACTCCCGCGCATGTGCCGCGAATGCGACGTTCGATTCGCTTGCAATGGAGAGTGCCCGAAGCACCGTTTCCTCAAGACGCCGGACGGTGAATCTGGACTTAACTATCTCTGCGCAGGCTACAAACACTTCTTCCAGCACATTGATCCATATATGAAATTCATGGCAGGCGAGTTGCGTGCAGGACGCCCGCCGGCCAACGTCATGCGCATTGTAGGCTCTTCGTCATAGGATGCAGCACTGTTACGACGATCCCAACATTGACGGTCAGTTGGCGAAATCAAGCCTTCGCACCTGTTGAGATCACAACGGCTTCGCCGTCAGCAAAGCATCGGAGCGGTGGCCGGCATCTCTCCCGGCCCCTGCAGCGTTTCCGAGGACTAATCATCAGTGATCATCTCTAAGATGCTCTTAATGAGTGCCTTGGCCCATTCCGGTCAACTGACTTCTCGTCTACCAGAATCCCACGATGAGCAGGACTGCGAAGAGGGAGGACAGTGCAAGCGCGCGCTGCCCGACACTCTTCAACGGGAGTTGGAGATCTTCAGCGTGCCTTTGGCAGCGAAGATCATACCGGTAGCCGACAACAGGCGTAAGGAGGGCCAAAGTGACCCAAGCGTGTCCAAGGAGAGCGGCGGCCGCGGCGGCGCAGGCCAGAGTTGCGATGGAGATTTGGGCCGCGCGGCGGAATTGTGTGGATTTTTCAGCGCTAGAAGCGGTTTTCCGCATGGCAACGCGCGCGTCCAGACGAGCGTGCACCACCAGAATCCCGGCCGTAGCCTGCAACGCCAGAAGGAGCCACAAAAACCAGCACCAGGGCGCGATGCCGCCGGTTGCGGAAAGCGAAGTGGCCAATGAACTGGATGTAAGCGCTGCGGCACTGACGATTTGAAAAAGCGTCGAGCGTTGGTGATTCCTGACGTTGACCACGATGGCCAGTGCCGAGAATGCGCCGACCCCGAGACCCATTGCCACGATTGCCTTAAAGGGCCAGGTCATCAGGAGCACCAACCCGCTGAGGAAGAGAACTGCAGCCCAACCCGCGAACCACCTGACGGCGACGGCGGTCTCAGGATGCTGCTGTTTCCACACGAAGCGCTGGCGTGCCAGGATGACCATGGGATCCTTAGCGGCGAGAGCCGCGAATGCTGCGGTCAGCGTGGCCAGTTCACTCCAGCGCCATTGGCGGGCAAGAATCGCTGCGCAGACGATGGGAATCATCAGCATCGCCGTCGCTCCGTGTTCGCGGGGCAGATACCAGATTTTGGATTGAGATCGTTTCGCGTTGCTCATGCTTGCGCTTTCGCTCGCCATGGTTCTCTCTTTCATTCTCTGAGCCGCCGATGCGATTGCAGTTAATCCCTGTTCATCTCCAGGTCTATCTGACTCCAGGTATAAGTGCTGTGACTTAAGTCATACGGTGAGATCAAAATGCTCGATATCGTAGGTTGCAGAAGGTTTCCCATGTTGACTGCTTCCGCACCTCCCGGTAATGGCGCGACGCAACCGAAACAGAAAAAGGTGCTGGTGCGCAGATTGTCGCCCGACCGTTCGCAACAAGTTCGACGCGCAATTCAGTTTGCTTTTCTTGCGCTCAACTCATGGATCGGCGTTCAGTTCATTCTTTGGGTGCGTTTCTTCGAGAGCCAGGGCAGTTCCTTTTACGTGGAGCGGCCCTCCGGAGTGGACGGGTGGCTGCCGATTGCCGGACTCATGAACCTGAGGTATATTGCCGGAACCGGCAAGATAACGGAAATACATCCATCGGCTATGGTGCTTTTCTGTGCGTTCCTCGTCGCGAGTGTTTTGATCAAGAAATCTTTTTGCTCGTGGCTGTGCCCTGTCGGCACGCTTTCAGAGTACCTGTGGAAGATTGGCCGGAAGTTGATGGGGCGGAGCCTGGTGCTGCCACGCTGGTTGGATTGGCCGCTGCGCAGTCTGAAATACCTGCTTCTTGCGTTCTTTGTGTTCATTGTCTTCACCATGTCAACCGAGACACTGGGCGGTTTTCTCGCGTCTCCGTTCGGTATTGTGGCGGACGTAAAAATGCTAAACTTCTTCCGCCACATCGGCGGTGTCGGGCTTGCCGTAGTTGCTGTCCTGGTGGTGCTGTCGCTTTTCATTCAGAATGCCTGGTGCCGCTTTCTTTGCCCTTACGGCGCGCTGATGGGTATCGTTTCGACTTTGAGCCCCGTGAAGATTCGTCGCGATCAGCAAGCATGCATTGACTGCGGTAAGTGCAATAAAGCTTGCCCGTCCCATCTCCCGGTCGACACGCTGGTGCAGATTCGCTCAGTGGAGTGCACCGGATGCATGGAGTGCATTGCTGTTTGTCCAGCCGAGAATGCGCTGCAGCTATCGCTTCCCCCGTGGCCGCAAAGCGTGGTGGATCGCGCAGCGCCGCAGGCAACTCAACTTCGCTGGCAGCGCCGCGCTCTCAAACCGCAAGTTGTAGCAGCGGTGCTGGCGGTTGTCTTCTTTGGATTGATCGGCCTGGCACGCGCCACCAATCATTGGCACACCAATGTCTCGCGCGAGACTTACATGAATCTGGTTCCCAACTCAGACCAGTACGATCACTAAAACTGCTAAGGCATTGTCGTCAACAGCGCGTTCAGGCCACTCTTGTTTTTGACCACGATTTGGCGCGCATCTACGTCGATGAGTCCTTCGGCCTGCAGTCGCATCAGGTTGCGCGATACGAGTTCGCGCACGGTTCCCAGCTGACTGGCCAATTCCTGATGGCTTGCCGGCAATTCGAATTCAATGCCTCGCTGGGTTTGCTGGCCTTCGGTTTCTGCAAGGCGCAGGAGCATGGAAATGAGCCGCTGGCGGATAGTGGTGAAAGATAGCTCCTCAATAATGCCAACAAGTCTCCGCAGCCGCGCCCCGACCACGGCAAGCATCTTGAGCGCCACATCGGGGTGTTCCATGCAGAACGCATGAAAATCCTGACGCGAAATAAACGCCAATTCCACATCCTCAACCGCCATTGCAGAAGCCGGATAGCGGCCGCCGTCAAATACTGGAAGCTCGGCCACTGATTCTCCGGCCTGGTTCATGGCCAGTACTTGCTCACGTCCATTCACCGAGGTTTTGAAGATGCGTACCTTGCCCCGCGCAATGATGTGCAGCCCGTGGCAGGGCTCATCCTCTGAAAACAGCAGCTCGCCATTTGTAAAGTGCTTGCGCACTGTGCGCGCAGCCAACGATTGGATTTCTGCACGAGACAAACTGGAAAGAAGAGCGGTCTTTTCCAGTGTCGCTGCCAGATCGATGCGTTCATTCGCCATGGGAAAAAGTCTAGCACCGCGATGATTGCCGCCGGCTCATTGCCGGAGTGACTTAAGTCGCTGCGATCCGTACGCGGCCCTTCTAAGGTGATGTCAGGAGAGAATCATGATTGCCCCAACTCAGACCGTTCGCGAGATTGCCCTTGAGCAACCCCATTCCATCCGCGTCTTTGAGCATTTCGGCATCGACTACTGCTGTGGCGGGCGCAAGCCGCTCGCCGAAGCCTGCGCCGCCCGCGATGTTTCTGTCGACGCAGTGTTGGCCGCGCTCGATTACGCAGCAACCGCCGCCGAACCTTCACCCGTTGACTGGTCGCAGACCCCTTTGCAGGATTTAATCGAGCACATTGTCGCTAAACATCACTCGTATGTGAAGGCGGAACTTCCGCGGCTGGCGGCGCTGGCACAGAAGGTCGTCAATCGTCACGGGGACACACAGGCCCATTTGCCCGCTCTACAGAATGCAATCGCTCAGCTCGACCAAGAGCTGACCCACCATCTGGCAAAGGAGGAAAATGTTCTGTTTCCCTACATTGTCACTCTCGAAGCCGCAATGGTCTCTGGCGGCGCGATTCCCGATGCATGCTTCGGTACCGTGGCCAACCCCATCGCCATGATGACCAGCGAGCACGATGCCGCAGGTGGGCTGCTTGCCGAGATTGACCTCTTGAGCGATCACTTCACTACGCCGGTTGGCGCTTGTCCCATCTACCATGCCTACTATGACGGCCTCAGGGAATTTGAGCAGGACCTCCACCAGCACATCCATCTGGAAAACAACATCCTGTTTCCACGCGCCATTCTTCTGGAGGCCTCCGCCATGAGCGCGGCAATGTAAGAGAGTTATACTTTCCCGCACCAATGGTGCATAACATCATGCAGACCAGCTGTTCAGCTAAGGAGCGATTTCAGCAGGCTTGTGGTTAATCCAAACAGGGTAGGGTATTCCAGCAAGCCTATTAATTGCGAAAGCTTGCACTGTAAGCAGGATCACTGCGACCTCGATGATGACAAGCTCTTTGGGTTGAGAAATGACGCCGAGCGAAACGATGAGGGTCGTAGCTCCTGCAGGTGGATGGCTTATTCGGAACAGAGCCATGAGTGCACCCGTAGCCGACAACGAGAGCGCAGCCGCCAGGACTCTGGGACCATGGACGCCTGGGTGCAAGCCGAAAGGCGGACTGGAAGCTACGGTAAGCGCAAAGGCGGCATAACCGCAGATGAGTCCAATTCCGTGTCCCAGGATGGTATTGCGCGGGCTGGAGACTTCTGCGAGTGGGGAAAAGAAAAAGAGATACGCAGTAGGGCCGAGCGACGGAAAAACAAAGGGGCTGCCAGTAAGAAGAGCCAGCAACGCGAGCAGTCCGATGGTGATAAAGCAGTTGATGCAAACATAAATCGCCCACACGACACGCGTTGGAAAGTGCTGTAAGAGCCACTCCAGGCGCATATGAGCAAGCAACACAGGGACATGCTCGATACTGCTGGATCTTCCATTCGCAGAGTAATGATTATTCATCGAATTCATCAGATGTTCGGTAGCAGATCGAAGTACTCATCGTCTTCATTCTTACCGCCTTCTCCCTTGCCGAGTTCCTTTTCCGATTCGACAAACTCGATTCGCTCGATCCACTTCACCATCTTGTAGCCGAGCTGGTTTTCGACCCGCAGTCGTAGCGGAGCGCCGTAGACCTCTGGCAGCGGCTGGCCATTCATCTCGGATGCGAGCAGGCATTGCGGTTTGAGCACGTTCTCAAGGCTCTGCGTGTCGTAGTAGGGTCCGCCGTAGAGTGCCTCGCCAAAGGAGAAGAAGGCTACGGTGTTTGCCTCCGGCCTGGGGCGGACGAGCTCGATTAGCTTCTCCATGGGGATGCCGCCCCACTTGGCGATGCCGCTCCAGCCCTGGATGCAATGATGCATGGCGATGTGCTCCGCCTCACCTAGCTTGCGCAGGTCGGCCAGCGAAAGCTCAACAGGATTTTCGACCAGGCCACCGACCTTGAGCTTGAAATCTCTGAAGCCGCCCTCGGCCAGGCGCTTCCAGTCGTCGCGCACGGGCAGCTTGCCGTTGGGCCAGAGGTAGGGCGAGATGTCCTTCTCTGAATACATCTGCCGCGGCATGAGCCGGTTGAGCGTGAGCAGTTGCATGGGATAGGTGACGACCTTGAGCGCATGCTGCAGCGCCCGCGGCTGAAACCAGGAGAGATAGTGCGCGGCAATCCAGCAAATAACCACGACGCCAATTCCCACAAAACCCAGCCAGACGCCTAGCCGGCCCGCATCGTTCGTGCCCAGCACGATGTGGTTCATGTTGCGTGCGAATCCGGTCATCACGACCAGCGTGATGTGAACAATGAGAAACGCCAGGAAGCTGAGCATAGTGAGGAAGTGGATGGAACGCGCCGATTGCCGGCCGCCGAAGAACTTCGCGTACCAGGTGAAGTGATTCACCACCGCGGGCGACATGGCGATGCCGGTGAGGATAGCCAATGGACCAAAGACAAAGACGACGGTAAAATAGGCGATCTGCTGCAGCGCGTTATAGCCGTAAAAGCCATTGGGCTCGGCTGGCAGATGAAAGGTAGCGTAGTGCACCCAGGTATTCCAGGCCTGCAGAATCACGGTGGGCGAGGTGGGCACCAGGCGCTTCCATTGCTCGGTTGTGCAGAGCATGGCGACGAAGTAGACGCCGCACAGGATGAAGCCGTGGACGTTGATGAAGTGCCACACGCGTGCCAGGCCGATGGTGTGCCGGTAGCCGGGCGTGCCAACGAGCGGCGTGAGATAGCGGGCATCGTCTTTGGCCGTCCAGAGCCGGTCGGTCGGAACCTTGATCGGCGTCAAGCGGATCCACTCGCTACCCGGCGTGCAGTCGTCATTGAAATAGAGCCGTGGATGATCGGCCAGAATGGAGAGGCCGCTGCGGATCAGCATAGTTACAAAGAGGAAATTGAAGAAGTGGCAGTAGCGGACCCAGAGCGGGAAACCGTGCGGGCCCGCAGAAGTTGTTGGGGTAAACCTGTGGGACAGGCGGAATGTGCGGAAGGCCGCCTACGGCTACCTCAATCCACGCCGCTGCCACTAACGCGACGATTGCGGCGCCGGTTCCGATCAGGATAGAAGGACGAATCCAGAGGCGATGGCGGCGATCAGGGGGATAATGAACGGCGGCGTGCTCCGCGTCAAACTTGATCATTGGATGTCTCCTTTGGCGGCTTGGAACTCCGCCCACCTCGAATATCGCTCAAGCTAAATCTGAAAAGATATGCTTCGCTCGGACTCTCGCTCCAGAGCTCGCCGCCGTCCCAAGAGCAATTCTTGCGCCCCAATAGTCCCACAGATACGCCCTGTTCGCCGATCCACGACCAGCATGTTCACCACCCCCGTGGTCGCCATTTCCTCCGCGACTGCTCGACAGGTCTCATCGGAATAGGCAAAAGTATCCGGCAATGCCTTAAGCGCATCGCTTGCACCTTCCACTCCGCCTGACGCGGGCGCGTCTGTCATCACGTCCGCTACACTGACCATTTCAAGGGGGTCAACGCCATATTCACGAGACAAGTGGTACCCTCGGCGGCTGAGCTTCTCCGTCAGGATCGAGCGCGGCATAACCAATGAGGTCACCAGATACGACGCAGTACAAGCCAACGCAAGAGGCAGTATTGCAGGCAGAGCATGGGTCAGTTCCAGTGAGAAGAGAATTGCCGTGAGCGGCACTCCCAGCGCGCCTGAGAGCATCGCGCCCATCGCCATCAGCGCCCATAGTGCCTGTGTTTCGCTTGGCATATGCGCCAACTGCGCCGCAGCCTCTCCTAGCGCTGCGCCAATCATCAAGATGGGAGCCAACACACCGCCTGAAGTCCCGGAACTCAGCGAAAACGCCCACATAAGCGATTTGGCCACAATGAGGCCAAGCAAGAGCGCGACAGGAGCATTTCCGCCCAGAACCTCCGCAATGTTGTCGTAGCCAACCCCGAGTCCGCGCGGGAAAAAGAATCCGCCCACTCCAATACCGATGCCGCCAATCGCCGGCCACCACATCCAATGCACGTGCAGACGACCGCAAAAGTGCTCAAACCCGTCTTCGAAGCCATACATCAATCGGCTTAGTCCTGCGGATGCAAAGCCAACGATTATTCCTAATGGGGCGGCCACGAGGAGCGCCTGATTGAGG
This sequence comes from uncultured Acidobacteriaceae bacterium, assembly GCA_963757965.1. Classification (GTDB taxonomy): domain Bacteria; phylum Acidobacteriota; class Terriglobia; order Terriglobales; family Acidobacteriaceae; genus Telmatobacter. Next base: position 291,150 of record CAVWTV010000017.1, on the reverse strand, counting down.
TGAATTGTGGAGTGTAGAGTGACGGGGAAAAGTGGCCCTGATCCAAGCCAACGCACACGCAACGCGCCTGCCAGTATGCTTGCCACTGCTACCGGGACGAGCGAACGCGGGCGCCATTCGAAGAGAAGTAGTTCCACGGCGAGCAGGATTGCGGCAATCGGCGCTGCAAATGTTGCTGACATACCCGCAGCGGCGCCAGCTACCAGCAGTGTTGTCCGTTCGGCGTCTGACAGCTTGAGCCACTGCGCGACCAGCGAGCCGAAAGCTCCGCCGGTCATGATGATCGGTCCTTCCGCACCGAATGGTCCACCGGAGCCAATGGCGATGGCAGCCGATATCGGCTTGAGCAGCGCCACCTTCGGGTCCACGCGAGCCCCGCGTAGAAGGATTGCTTCGATTGCCTCGGGAATGCCGTGCCCGCGAATCTTGTCGGAACCGTAGTACGCCATGATCCCAACCAGCAGCCCACCTGCCACCGGAACCATGGCCATGATCCACGGGGAGAGCGGCGACCCGGCAGGCCCTACCGTTGCAAGGCTCAGGCGCTGATAGTAAAAGAGGTTCGTCGCCAGAGCAATGGCACTCAGCAGCAGAACCGCCAGGGCAGCGCCACCCGCCCCGATCAAAAGCGCAACCAGCGTCAGCAGCCAGACACGGCTGTCCACAGTAAAGTCGCGCAATGCCGACGGTCGCGACCTCATTGCGTCACCGCAGGTGCCGCGTTCTCGGAATATCGCCCGATCTGTTGCAGGGCTTTTGTCAATCGAGGTCCGCGTTCGTTCAACTCCCGTGCATGTTCGCTGGAGAGCCGGCCCAGAAGCAGCCGGCCTTTCCTGGTAACGCGCAAGATCGCCCGCCGGCGGTCGCCGCTGTCTGCAGTTCGCATGAGCAGTCCTTCGCGCTCAGACCGGTCTACTAGCTCGACCGTGCTATTGTGTTTCAACTCAAGCCGGGCCGCCGCGTACGCGATGGTCACCGCAGTTCCTTGCGGGGCTCCAGCCACTTGGAGCAGAAGCTGGTGTTGTTGTGGATGCAGTCCGACAGCCACTGCGGCGCATTCGCTAAAGTACAGAAAGCGACGCAGCTCAAAACGGAAGTCAGCCAGCGTCCTGACCAACTCATCAGAACCTGAGGAAGAAAACTCGGAACCCATGTATATATCGTGTCACGAGATACTGTTCAATGCAATGTCGCTACAGCTGAATAGGTGAATTGTGCCTCGATCAGTACCGATAACCCCGCAGGGTTCACCGATTTCTAGTAGGGGACTTTCCACTTGAACGAAATGTCGTCTTCTCGAACAGGTGCCTCTCGACTTTAAGCTGGTAAGAACAGGATTTCTGACAAGATTGATTCGTAATTAATGCGAAACTGCCTTCGGTTCTTCGGTTTATCGGCTCGCCAAGAATTGGTACTGATATTGTCGGCATGTGACAAGGTTTCCTCGACGGCTGGCACAGTGCCGCTCGGATCACCGAAGTCCAGGAAGGATGGTGTCGCTTGGCGAAAACAAGGCTTTGCACTTGTTGAGGCCAATTCCAAGTGGAAATGTTCCCAAGCTGGCGATCTTAATCGGTCTGTTACTGCTGACCAGGCGACGATATAGCCTGAACTAACTGGGACTTGCTTAGACTGGATGGCATGCATCTCCATCGACGCCTCTGGGCCTCTCTCGTGAATCAATTGGGCAGGATGTAGGAGTTCTGGCGGACTGGCCGCGTGGCGGGTTTAGAGTTCCTCTCGGGACCGGATTCGGGAGGTATGTAATTGAGGGGAGGATATCGGTGTGCGCGGCGCCAGTCACGCAAGCGACAACTCGTGCGATCAGCTATTGATGAGAACGGAGACCTCAAACATGAAGCCTAATGAACCCAGCCGCACAGCCCTTATGATCGCCCGGCAACGAGCTGCTCATCAGGTGCTCGATCATGGCTCAATCCTCTATGACCCATTTGCCATGAAGATTCTGCGTGAAGACGAAAAGGACGTGCTTCAATTTGCGAACAAACACCCCTTGGCCAGCATCGGGCGTCTGTTCACCGCCGCGCGAAGCCGGATTGCGGAAGATGCTTTGTCAGGAGCTGTCGAAAGAGGCGTTCGGCAGATCGTCATCCTCGGCGCCGGACTCGACACCTTCGCTCTCCGGAATCCCCATGGCGCACTAGAGATCCGTATCTATGAGGTGGACCACCCCGCGACGCAGGCGTGGAAACTCCGAGCGCTTCGCCGAAGCTCAAATCGCACTTCCGCCATGGCTTATTCTCGTGCCCGTCGATTTCGAGCGGGACGATGTCGGAGAGAAGCTCTTCGCCGCAGGCTTTCAGCAGAACTCGCCCGCATTTTTCACCTGGCTCGGGGTTGTGCCATATCTGACACAGGACGCTATCGGCCGCACTCTGGACTACATGTCGTCAATCCAGAACTCGGAAGTGGTGTTCGACTACATGGAACCTCCCGAGGCATTCTCAGAAGAGCTGAGGCAATTAGAAAAGGCGCGGGCCGAACAGCTTGAGAAGATTGGTGAACGTTCGGACACCCGTTTCGAGCCGGCTGGCATTGCAGCGATTCTTCGCTCGCACGGATTTTGTGCCATCGAAGACATCAATTTCCAGGAGATCGCGTCTAGGTTCGGCGGCGCTGTTCAAGGGCTCGCGCCCGGACAGGCCGGCCTTCATGTTGTCCACGCTAAGCACTGATTGAACGCGGTCATCTATTGCTACCCGGCTACGCGGACTTTGGGTGGTCAAATGTTGAAAACAAGCCTTTGCATGACTTGAGGCCGATTTCCCTCAGGAAAACCATGCAGCCTGCATCAGGGAAAGATTTTTGGGCTGCCCCGCCACGTTGCAGCCCAGGCGCATTTGGCTATACTTGTTGGTGTCAATTTGGTGTCAATTATCGCCGGTTGTGCCGGTTTTGCCGGCTAAGCAGGTTAATAACACCTTTATCGTCAACAACTTATCGTTTCAATACTTCGATGGCATGGAAGAGGTCACCGGTTCGATCCGGTCAGGTCCACCAATCAATCCCCCAACATGCAGACCCGGCAAACAAGCGGATTTCGCGCGCGTTTGTATGGAGCGGTGAAGAGGTCTTACCCATGTTCACATTCAAGCCGATCGGATTCGTTGGCAGCCCTTACCGAGAAACGGCCTCGATCCCCCGGGGTCTTGGCGCCAAACACACGGCGGAAGGCGTGCTCAAGATCCTACCGGAGTTCGAGCCGGGGCTCACAGACATCGAGGGCTTCTCACACCTGTTTGTCGTGTGGGCCTTCGACCGAGCCGACGGATTCGATTTGTTTGCCTCCCCACCCTCCGACAATCGGACGCACGGCGTGTTTGCAACGCGATCGCCGCGCAGGCCAAACCCGATCGGCCTGACTGTTGTCGAACTCCTTGGCCGCGACCAGGGATCGCTGCACGTTCGCGGCGTCGACATGCTGGATGGGACGCCGATTCTCGACATCAAGCCTTATCTGTCCAGCATCCCGGCGGAGACTCTTCGCCGCGGATGGCTGGCGGAAGCAGAGGCGCGAAAGAAGTAGCCGGGGGCGGTAACTTCTCACGGACCTGGCGGGCTCGCGAGCGCAGGATTCGGCCGCGCCGCATTTGCAGTCTGTGTGGTACATTTGCGCCATGGTAATCAGGGGTTTTGCAGTTTGTACGCTGCTGTTGGTTGTCTCCCAGGCAAGTTTGCCGGGCCATGGACAGGGATCTAGCCCATCCAGCACCAAGCAAGCCAGCACAACTCGGACGGCTGCACAGCCTTCCACCCCCTCAGCCACCGCGCCGCAGGCCGCGGGCGGCCCTGCCGGAACCGGAGAATGCAATGGCGGACCCTGCGAGGACCAGCAGCCTCGCATGATCGTCACTCTTCCGGCGCCGCCACCGGTCTCCTGGCCCTGGCACGATCGAATCTTGTGGGCTGCCTATCTGGTGCTCGTCATCCTGGGATACGCGGCAATCATGCTGGCTCTTTCAACGCTGAAGAAAATCGAACGGCAGACCGCCGCAGCGAACGATGCATCGTCAGCCGCTCAAGACAGCGCCCGCGCCGCACTTTTGATTGCGCAATCCATGATCGATTCAGCAAGGCCATGGATCGCGATCACGGTCGAGCCGTCCCGGAGCGGCGAGAACAGCTTTCACGTATTGGCAACCAACCGCGGCCGCTCCCCGGCGACGATTACTGAAACTCTGGAACTTGTTCAGGTGGCAATCGATGAAGCCCACCTGGCAGTGATCCCCGAATACCGGAATGACAAGCAGGCCGAGCCTTCTGCGCCGATCATTTTGGTTCCCGGCGAGTCTGTGGCAATCAAGTCCTTCGGCCGGGACGATCTGAAAGAAGTATGCATATCAGAGGAAAAATTCAGGCGGGTTCAAAGTTGGGAAGAGAAGCTTTTTCTATGCGGGAAGGTTATTTACAGAGACCTGATTGCTCCGCCCGAAAACCAGGTCCATGAGACGACCTGGTGCTGCTGGTACATTCACGGCCGGCAGAAGAGCGGATTAGTGATGGCTGGGCCGCGCAGTTACAATCTGCACACTTAAGGGCAAGCGGCAGCGTGCGGATCAGGCAGTGACCGACTGGCGGAGGTCCTGCTCAAGTGTGGCGTCCGGTTCGTCAAGCCTGATCAAGCGATGCAGGTAAGCCCGGGAGATGCACAGGCTTCGGGCAGCCAGCGTCTTGTTTCCGTTGTTATCGCGAACGGCCTGAACCGCCAGCTTGACTTTGTAGTCGCGAAGCTGCCGCTCGAAGGAACCTGCGGGATGGTAGTCGCCAATATCGACCACGTCGTCGATTTCGGAGCCATCTTCCTCCTGCGTGCTCAGCGACAGGTCCTCCGGTCGAACGTTCTGTCCGGGAGCCAGAATGATTGCCCTCTGCATCACATTTTCAAGCTCGCGCACATTGCCCGGCCAGGAATAGGTTGCCAGCAAGGCCATTGCATCCGCCTCGATGCTCTCCATCGGCTTCTGAAATACCTGCGCATAGTGGCGTAGAAAATGCTTTGCAATCCTGGGAATGTCCTCCGGATGCTCCTGCAGCGCCGGTGCATCGATGCGCATGACGTTGATGCGGTAGAAAAGGTCCTGACGGAATTTCCCTTCGGCCACCAGTTTGGTCAGATCTCTATGCGTGGCGAAGATCAGGCGCGCCCGCAATGGGATGAGTTTGTTGCTGCCCAGACGGTTGAATTCCATTTGCTGCAGAACGCGGAGCAGCTTGACCTGCGTGAACAGGCTAAGGTCGCCGATTTCATCCAGGAACAGCGTACCGTCGCCGGCCTGTTCGAAGTAGCCTTCGCGTGCCCCGACGGTGCCGGTAAACGCGCCCTTTTCATGCCCAAACAACTCCGCTTCAATCAATGTTTCAGGAATTGCGCCGCAGGAGACGGCCACAAAGGGCCGGTTCGAGCGTGAGCCAAGATTGTGGATGGCGCGGGCGATCAGTTCCTTTCCGGTTCCACTTTCGCCGGTGACAAGCACGGCGGCATTGAGATTGGTCACGCGGCGCACAAGCTCGTATACCCGCTGCATCTGCGGGCTCGATCCGATCAGCCGATCGCAACTGCCGGGTTCGTCCAGCCGCTCCTGCACGGTCTGAAGCTGCTGCTTCAGCAACGAAGTCTCGTACGCCCTGCTGAGCATGGTCTTGAGATCGCGAATCGAGGGGGGCCTGCGACAGTAGCCGAACGCTCCGGTGCGGACAAGTTCAAACGCGGTCGACCGCAGCCCATCGTCAGCCATCACTACAGAAGGGACATTTTCCGCGATCAGGCTCCGGGCGAAACCGATGCGCTCCTGCATCGAATCATGATTCGAGTTCAAATCCAGAATCATGACATCGCAGCCGCCGGTAGACACCAGCGTATTCATTCCTTCCTGGTCCGATTCCAGAAGGAGCTGGAATTCCTTACCAAGGGCAGAAGAAAGAAGCGGGTGCAATGTTCGGTCTTCCGAATACAGTCCGATCTTGATCATTTGTGGGTAAACCTTGTCCCCGTATGTCGCGGGGCCGTCTCAATCGAGAAGCGGGAACTTGTCATCATGATCCTGTTGGAATGAAGTGAATGCCAATGCCCGTTTAGTGGTAGCTCGATGGCTCGATGGTACCGATTGTCCAGTAACATCGGGAGGCATTTCCTCTCGGAGTGCGGCGCCAATTGCATGGCCGGGCGTATTGCTCGGCTACGCGACCTGGATTGGCACCGCCCTCTGCCTCCACTTATCGGCATTTTTCAATCGCGACAACAAGGTGAGTACCTGGCCGGATTCGATTGGAGGGTCCATTGGTAATAAGCTTCAATGCGCTATGCCATTGACGATTGAGCACGCAGAGCATTGGGAACATGGCGTGTGATCACTCGACAGGCTTCAACTTTGCGGGAAGAAGGTGAAACGATTCGTTTTCTGAACATTCGATCGATTCGCATACCAGGACGAGTTGCATTTCTTCCCGCTGTAAGCACCAGACACAAGCGGTTGTAAATAACCCATTTGTAGTAGCCGAAAAAGACCTTCGTAATTATGCGTGGCCCGGTTGTTGCGCTTATATATTTTCAGTGCGCCATCTCACATGCGTTCAATGGCGCGGCAACTGTGGCTTGAACTCGTTCATTTGAGTTCCGGTCGCCTTTCGGTCCGGCCGGCCCGTCGTCTGCAACGGCGCAGGTCAAATCTGAAGCGGAAGGGCTGCCAGTTTGTGATCGCGTTCGCCGCGAATCTGCCGCCGCCGGTCTCTCAAGCGTCGCCGGCGGCCTACCCAAGCTGTCCCCGCCAGGGTGTATACATCCCGTTTCACCCTCATCGCCGCGCGTAAACATTCGTCTACACCTTTCCGAAAGCAAAACAGCTAAATATTTGAATTCAGGCCGATTGAGTCAACCGGGGTTTGGTTGGGCAATTGCACTAGGATGATCAGTCCCTGCGTCCAGGGGCAAGGAGCCTGAGCATGAACTCGTTCGCCTGGTGGCCAACTTTGATCGTACTTGCCGTGGCTACCTTTACGGATTTGCGCAGCCGTCGCATACCCAACTGGCTGGTGCTTCCCTTCCTGGTGATCGGGATTTCCGTATCCGGTTTGCTGCACGGCTGGCATGGACTCGGCCAAAGCTTCGAGGGTCTGGGACTTGGCCTGCTTATTTACGGTTTTCTGTTCTGGATGGGCGGCATGGGCGCCGGAGACGTCAAGTTGTGCGCCGCTATCGGAGCCTGGATCGGCCCCGACCAGTTGTTCATTGCACTCGTCATCACCGGCCTGGCTGGAGGTGTGATGGTTCTATGCTGGGCTGCCTTCGGTGGATTTCTTAAAGAGTTGTTCACCGGCACAAGCAGTCTCATCTTCGGCATCAAGGATCGCGGATCGATCCGCGATCCGGAACTGGTGCTCGCCAATCCCCGCAAGCGCAAGATTCCTTACGCGCCTGCCATCGCAATCGGAACTCTTATCTCTTTCTTTTCCCATTGAGGATCGGAACAAACGCCATGCCCGACTTTGACAAATTCTTAGGGTTTCCCGTCAGCCCGTACGAAGAATCGCAATCGCAAAGGGGCGGTACGCCCGCGAGCGCGGCGTATGCCCCATATCTGGAATCTCCATATCCCGATCCCTTCGGCGCCGAGCGCGTGACGGTCGCGATCGTGGGCCCCGACGACCAGCGGCGCAACGCCCTTGCCGTAGCGATTGCGGGATGCTCCGGAGCTATCGTTCGCGAATTTCACTCCTATCCTGCCAGCCTGGATGGCGTACCGGGCCTGCTGGAAGGAAACTGCGACGTGCTGGTCATCGACCTGGACAGTTTCCCTGAGTTCGCCCTTGAACTTGTGGAGGCCATCTGCGCCCGTAGTCAGAAGACGGTGATGGTCTATTCGGGAAAATCCGATCCGGAGTTGCTGGTCCGCTGCATGCGGGCAGGTGTTCGAGAGTTTCTCTCTCCGCCTTTCGCCCATGCCTCGGTGGCCGAGGCTCTGGTACGGGCCGCGGCTCGCCGTCCAACGGGCCGCCCGCAAAAAGAGGCGAACGGCCGGCTGCTTGTATTTCTCGGTTCCAAGGGCGGATGCGGCGTGACCACGCTGGCCTGCAATTTTGCAGTGGCCCTGGCCATGAATTCCGCTGAAAACACGATTCTGATCGACCTCGATCTCCCCTTGGGCGACGTGGCATTGAACCTCGGCATCGTGACTGAATTCTCGACCGTCAATGCGCTTGAGCAAGCCTCTCGACTGGATGCCAATTTTCTTACGCAACTGCTAGTGAAGCATAGCTCGGGGCTGACTGTACTCGCGGCTCCCGGCAAGTTTCCCCAGTATCACGCCACCAATGAGGCGATCGACAAACTGCTCCATGTCGCGAGACAGGAATTCAATAACGTGGTGGTCGATGTGGGGTCGAGACTCGATCTAACCGGCACCTCACTCTTCAAGGATGCGTTCACGGTCTACCTGGTCACTCAGGCGTCCATTCCCGACTTGCGGAATTCAAACCGGCTGATCTCTCAGTTTTTCACCGGTGGCGGCCCCAAGCTCGACATCGTGGTGAACCGGTTCGATCCCCGTTCCCTGGGCGTTGCCGAAGAGCATATTACGAAAGCGCTCACCAGGCCGCCCACGTGGAAGATCCCCAACGACTTTGCCGCGGTGCGCACGATGCAGAACACCGCGACTCCGCTGGCACTTGCGGACTCACCGATTTCGCGGCTGATCCGGCAGATGGCCAGAGCCATTTCCGGGCAACCGGACCCCGAACCCCATAAGAAGAAGGTTTTCGGCATCTTCTAGCAACAACTCTGTACGTGACGCTTCTCTCTCGACGGAAGGTAAAACGTGGAACTGCTGAATCTGGAAAAGTACAAAGCGGAAATACACAGGACCCTGATCTCCAAGCTGGATCTGGAGAAGCTGTCGCGCGTCAACTCCTCTCAGGCGCGTCAGGCGGTTTCAGGCATTGTCAAGGAGATCATCCTAGACCAGCGCGTGCCGCTGAACTACGAAGAACAGGAAAAGATTCAGGCCGATCTGCTCGATGAAGTCTTCGGTCTCGGTCCGCTGGAGCCGCTACTTCGCGATCCCAAGATCTCCGACATTCTAGTGAACGACAAAGACCATGTGTTTGTTGAGAAAGGCGGGCTTCTTTCCCGCGTGAATACTTCGTTCCGCGACGATCGCCACCTGCTTCAGATCATCGACCGCATCGTTTCGCGCGTCGGCCGCAGAGTGGATGAAACTTCACCGATGGTCGATGCCCGCCTTCCCGACGGCTCCCGTGTGAACGCCATCATTCCTCCTCTGGCGCTCGACGGACCCTCTCTTTCCATCCGCCGCTTCGGAACCGGCCCCCTTGCCGCCAACCAGCTTGTGCAACTGAAGAGCATCTCGGCGGAGATGATGGAACTGCTTTCTTCCGCGGTCAAAGCCCGCATCAGCATCGTCATCTCCGGGGGCACCGGCTCCGGCAAAACCACGTTCCTCAACATCCTGTCGCAGTACATTCCCAACAACGAGCGCCTCGTCACCATTGAGGATGCCGCCGAACTGCGGCTCGCGCAGGAGAACATCGTCCGCCTTGAAACCCGCCCTCCAAACATCGAAGGCCAGGGTGCAATTCGCCAGCGCCAACTGCTTGTCAATTGCCTCCGTATGCGCCCCGACCGAATCATCATGGGCGAGGTGCGCGGCGAAGAGGCCTTCGACATGTTGCAGGCCATGAACACGGGCCACGAGGGTTCGATGACCACGATTCACGCCAACACTCCTCGCGACGCCATCTCCAGGCTTGAATCGATGGTCGCCATGGGCAACATGAATATGCCTGAAAAGTCCGTTCGCCAGCAGATCGCTTCCGCCATCACCATCATCGTTCAGGCTTCGCGCATGAGCGACGGTACGCGCAAGGTTACCAGCATCTCAGAGATCACCGGCATGGAAGAAAACATCATCAGCATGCAGGAGATCTTCAACTTCACCAAGAAGGGCATCGGCCCCGACGGCAAGGTCATTGGCTCTTTCATGCCGACCCGAATCCGTCCCAAGTTCCTTGAACGGCTGCGCCTCGCGGGAGTCATCCTGCCGCCAAGCCTGTTCGAACAAGAAACGCTCGTCAACTAAGCAGAAAGGAGGGCTACTTTCATGCAGATGATCATCCTGTTTGTCTTTCTCGGAGCGTTCTCGGTCGCCGCACTGCTGCTGATCGCCAGCGGGCAAGGCGCAGCGCAGAAAGCCAAACAAGTTGTGGCAACGCTGGAGTCGGCCCTGGCCACCGAAACGCCGCAGGCGCGCGAAAAGCTGGTCGATCTCCGCAAGAGCACTCAGTTCAGCGGCATTCCATGGCTGAATCAAAAACTTCTGCACCTGCAGTTGGCGCCGTTGCTGCAAACTCTGCTCAAGCAGGCCGATCTCAAGTGGACCGCCGGCCAGCTCATGGCCATGTGCGGCGTCGCTTTTGCCGCTCCGGCGTATTTGGTTTATTTCAAATTCCCGCACTTTCTACAGGCAGCCATGGTCGGCTTGGTCTTTGGATCGGCGCCGATTATCTTTGTGCTCTTTAAACGCGGCAGACGCTTTGCCGCATTTGAGGCCGGGCTTCCGCCAGCGCTGGATTTGATGGTGAGCGCACTTCGCGCCGGTCATAGTTTGATCGCGGCGATGGGCCTGGTGGGCCGTGAATGCTCGGATCCTATTGGCGCCGAATTCAAGGCGTGCTTCGAGGAGCAGAACTTCGGCTTGGAATTGAAGAGTTCCCTCGACAACCTGACCACCCGCGTTCCACTTCAGGATCTCAGGATTGTCTCAACCGCGATCCTGATCCAAAAGGAGAGCGGCGGCAACCTTGCCGAGGTTCTGGACAAGACCGCTCACGTCATCCGGGAGCGGTTTCGTCTGAAGCGCAAGATCGCCACTCACACAGCACAAGGACGGCTGTCGGGATTGATTCTCAGCCTGCTCCCGGTAGTAACGGGAATGGCCTTGTTCGCCGTCAACCCGAAGATGATGAGCATCCTGTGGACAACCGAGCTCGGTATCAAGATGATGTGCACCGCTTCCGGGATGATCGTCGTCGGCGGCTTGATCATTCGCCACTTAGTCAACATGGACGTTTAAGAGGACGTTATGGCATTCGCGATGTTTTCATTCAGTGTCGTTTTTCTTTTGATCACGAGCGGCGGACTGCTCCTGTTCTATCGCGAAGCCATGCTCCAACGAATCTCCGACGTGATCAATCCGCGTCGCAAGAAGAGGACGTTGCTCGACACCATTCAGGAGACCGGGCTGACCATCGGCGGAGTAGTCGAGCGCTTCGACTCAGTCATTCCCAAGAGCAAAGCAGAAGTCTCGATTACGATGCAGCGCCTGACTCGCGCCGGCTTTCGCAACGAGTCCGCGGTGAAGCTGTTCTACGGTTCGAAGGTCCTGATTCCGCTCTTGCTCTGCATCATTGCTCTGGTGACCGGTTTCGGAAAATCGAACCCGCTGTTTGTGTATGGCGCGGCATTGGGTCTTGGATTCCTGGGTCCGGATTTCTGGCTGGGAAGGAAGATCAAGGGCCGCCAGTACAAGATTCGCAAGGGCCTTCCCGATGTGCTCGATCTTCTGATCATCTGCATCGAGGCAGGACTCAGCCTGGATCAGGCAACTGCGCGCGCCTCACAGGAGTTGGCCAAGGCGCAGCCGGAGATGTGCGATGAGTTGGTCATTGTGGTGCTCGAGCAACGTGCCGGCCGCCCTCGCGGCGAAGCCTGGAAGCACCTTGCGGAACGCACGGACCTGGATTGCGTGCGCAGCCTCGTTTCCATGCTCATTCAATCGGAGCAGTTGGGAACCAGCATCGGCAAGACATTGCGCACTCATTCCGACACGCTCAGAATTCAGCGCGTGCAGGCTGTGGAAGAAGCAGCGGCGAAGTTGACCATCAAGCTGCTCTTTCCGCTCGTGCTGTTCATTTTTCCCGCGCTTTTTGTGGTCGTTCTCGGACCCGCTGCTATTCAGATCATGACTTCTCTAAACATCGGTGGCCAATAGAGAAGAGGAAAGGAGGAGACACTATGGATTCCGTAACCATCGTTCGTATCGCCGCTGGAGTGCTCTGTGCCGTCGTATTCGGCATCATCGTTCAGCGCCGTCGCACCAGCGCCCGGTAATGGGACCTGCGCGGACTTTCAGGCACCGTTGAAGTGCATGAGATCCGCAAACCGGAATTGGAGTCTTGAAACATTGCTCGATGCATCTTTCTTGAGAGAAAGGAGAACTGCCATGGATTCCGTGACCATCGTTCGTATCGCCGCTGGAGTGCTGTGTGCCGTCGTATTCGGCATCATCGTTCAGCGCCGTCGCACCAGCGCCCGGTAAGTTGGGCTGTGCAAGTCCTCTTGGGCGGCGCCGTTGAACAGGACGAACTCCGCCGACCGGCTCCGATGCATTGTGGACCGGGGGCCCTTCGCTTTAACGCAAGGGGTCGCTCGCGTTCTGAAGATGCAATGGAGCAGATGAAGCATTTTTGAAGGAAAGGAGAAACATCATGGAACCCACATCAATCGTTCGGATTGTTGCCGGCGTGCTCCTTGTCATCGTCGCGGTGATTCTGATTCAACGTCGTCGCGCACGCGTCAAGTAGAACCGGAATCGCGATTCTTCCCGCTCCGGCTGTATGGGGAGCGCTGCAAGCATCTTGTCGAGAAAGGAGAACTGCTATGGAACCCACAACGATTGTTCGGATTGTCTCCGGTGTGCTGCTGGTGATTGTATCGGTGGTTTTGATCCAGCGCCGTCGTTCGCGCGTCAAGTAGAACGGGCGTCACGGGGATACGAGCAACCCAGGAATCCGCATGGCTTCCGGTGTCGATTCGCAAGTCCCCTATCGACGGAGACCCTTCGCATTGGCGATGAGTCTCTCAGCGTCCATTCTCAGCAACGGGGACAAAGAGGTATGCCCTTGCATGGTTTTAGGCGCCAGGTGGAGTTGTTCCACCTCTGTGCCAATGCAGGATTCCATTCCCGACCCAGTCCTCGCCGAGAAGCGGCCTGGATCAATGGAACGAAGTGAAAACGAGGATGAAGTGACAACTGTGGCTCAAAAGAAATTTGCGGTTGCCGGGAACTCGCCGAGCGCGGGAGGCTATAACGAATCTCGGCAACACTGCGCTTACAATCAGACGCGCGAGTGCTTCCTCGGCCTGGAGGTCACGGTCGCCGACGTTTCGCAAGCAGACGCCAAGGAGCAGATTGCGACCCTCGGGTTGAAGTCCGGCGAGGGGCTGTGGATGGCGCCTTTCACAGGGCTCCCGGAATCGGGAATGCGAACCCCTCTCGATCTGATTTACCTGGACAAGGATTGCCGCGTGATCGACGCAGTCGAGTCCTTTCCCGTTTTTCATGCGACCGCACCGAGTCAGCACCCTGCAAGTGTCCTCGCGCTTCCGACGCACTCAATCTATTCGTCGCAGACTCAACCCGGCGACCAGTTGGTGATTTGCGTGGCCGAAGAGATGGAAGGCCGTCTCGAACGGTTCTCCAGCACACTCAGCCCCAACGCTGTGAAGAGTGTGGCGGTGTTAAGAGAGAGACCGCTTTGGAGCGGAGGTCCGGGCCTTCTTCAATTGGAGGATCGCTCCAAAGAGGATCTGCCCAGTTCAGCCCGCATCCATGAGATCGGGCTCATCGAGCCGGGAACCAAGGACAGCAGGCCGCCGAAGAATTGGCTGCAGCGCTGGTGGTCTCCCGATCCAAGGAAGGCTCCGCGCGATCAGTCCCCCGGCCTCGCGGCCTATTACTGGAATGGCGCGCCGCCCAAGGCACACAACATCCGGGATATTAGTTCGACGGGTTTGTACCTGGTGACGGAAGAACGCTGGTACCCCGGCACGCTGGTCCTGATGACACTGCAAAGAACCGATTGCGGCGATGAGAGCACTGAGCGGACCATCTCTGTGCATTCAAGAGCAGTGCGATGGGGCGCCGATGGCGTCGGACTGCAGTTTGTTTTGTCGAAAGCTCACAATCCTCCTCCAGGCGTGAATCTCAAGGCGAACGGGGCGGATGAAAAGGAACTGGAACGATTCCTGCAGGCGCTCAAGAAGAGCAAGAAGTAACTACTGAGTTCGGAATGTGGCGCGGCATATAACACGAAGGTGGGATCGTCGATTAGGAGTTTCTAATGTAACGTTGACGATGCCGGGAAGGAGCTCCATGAACTTACTAACCGGACTGCGAAAGTTTGGCATGAGACCAATGCTCGAATCGAATCGTGTTTCGCCGTCGGAGAGAACCCACGTGAAAACCTGGACGGTCGCGAGACTGCTGCGAGCCCGTCTTCGCCCGGCTGAAGAGGGCGGAGCGCTTGTTGAAATGGCATTGATCTTGCCCGTTCTGGCCATGCTGGTGCTGGGCATCATGTCGATCGGAGTCATGTTCATGAACTATCTCGACCTTACGGAAGCGACCGGCTCCGGCGCACAGTATCTGCAGTTGATCCGCACCAGCACCACGGATCCCTGCATGGACACCTATAAGGGGATCACCCAGGCGGCGCCGAATCTTACTCCGGCCAACCTTTCGCTCAAGTTCACCCTGAATGGCACGGCCGTATCGGGAGACACATGCACCGGTTACCAGTCCTATCTTGTGGCTGGAGAGCCCGTTTCGGTAACTGCCACTTATCCCTGCAACCTTCAAATCTATGGCGTCAACTTTGCGCCCACCGGTTGCACGTTATCGGCGACAGCGACAGAGTACGAGTATTAGTACGGAACGAAAGAAGTAGTAAGAGGCAAGCAAGATGAAAGTCAAAATCGTTTCCTTTCTGCAAAAAGTACTGAAGGACGAGCGCGGCCAGTTAGTGCCCTGGCTGGTGCTGGGAATGACCATGACGGTCGGCGCGGCCGGCATGTCGATCGACGTCGGTCATGCTTATGTGGTTCACGCACAGCTTCAAAATGACGCCAACGCGGCCGCGCTGGCGGCTGCGGGACAGGTGTATGTGTCCCAATCGCAATCCAACAACCCAACCACCATAGCCGACTTGTACAGCGGTTCGTCCGGCGGCAAGAACATAGACAGCACGTTTGGGACTGTCACTACAAGCGTGAACTCGGTCTGCCTCAACTCGCTGGAGCCGCCGGGAACGGCCTGTGGAAGCTCGGGCACGCCAAATGCCGTCAAGGTCACGGAAACGGCCTCCGTGCCAACGTGGCTATTGGGCGTATTGGGCATTCACACCATTCCGGTGATGGCAAAGGCGACTGCGTCGATGGGCGGACTCTCGAATCCCTGGAACGTAGCGATCATCATTGACTCGACGGGATCGATGGCCTCGGTGGATAACAACTGCGGCTCACTCACTGAGTTTCAGTGCGCATTAAGCGGGGTACAGGCTCTGCTGGCATCGACGAATCCCTGCCCCGCGGGCGCGAGTTCGTGCGGCGGCGCGACCGGCATCACGCCCAAGATCGGGGTCAGCCTGTTCACGTTTCCACCAGTTTTGACCCAGTACAGCGGGACCACGGTGAATTCGATCAGCAACGACATCAATTGCAGCGGCACGCCCGCGACCTGGACAAACTACTCCAAGCAGCCGATTGCGGCGCCATACATCCTGCCCAAGCCAGGGGCAACCTTAGAGGGCGCGCCTAACGGCACGTACATGACCTACACCCAGACCAGCACTGGCCATACGTGGAGAGGGACCTACCAGATCACCGGGTTTCTGAGTGACTACTACCTGCCTTCCAGCACCTCTACCGGCGGGTTGAACACCAGCTCCAATATTGTGAAAGCAGTCGGATATGCGAATACCAACGGTTGCCTGACTTATACCTTCGGCATCGATGGTACGGGCGGCGGCAGCGGCTTCGGCAATACCTACATAGCCAGCGCCATCTATGCGGCGCAGTCGGCGCTTGTCTCGCAGCAGGCGACAGTTTCCGGATCGAAGAACGCGCTTATCTTCCTCAGTGACGGCCAGGCGAACGCCAGCTATTACTCGATAAACTCAAGCGCCTACGGAACCGCCAACGGCACTAACCAATTCGCTCAGGCGTATCAGTTTCCGTCAGCCCCATCCGGCAGCGAGGTTGGACCCAATGTTTCCAACGATCCGACCCCGTCTTACTACACGCCGGCTACCGTTTCGTCCACTTACGGGTACAACACACTCGGCGTTAATGGAAAGGGCCTTTATCCCGATTGGTACGACCAGTGCCAACAGGGGATCGTGGCGGCTCAGTACGCGACGAACGCCGGTACCGTGGTGTACTCGGTCGCCTACGGCGCGGAGGGTTCCGGATGTACCACCGGCTGGAATGTAGGCTTGACCGACACGACGCTGGTTGCTACCGGCCAAAACGCCTCATTCACGCTTTCGAACCTCATTCCATGCGTAACGATGGAGAACATCGCGTCCAATATCTCGAACTTCTACTCCGACTACAACCAGAGCGGCTCGGGCAGCACATGCGAGGACGCTTCGCACACAGTGACGAGCCTGCAAGACATCTTTACCGCGATCGCATCGACTTTCACGACTCCAAGGTTGATTTCCAACAAAGCCACTTAGACGCCCTGGAGAAACAAACACCCGCGTTCCGGGCGGGTTCGATCATAAGTACCCGCCCGGATGCTTACCCTATTCCAGCCCGTCGGGAATAGCCCGAACGACTTGTACGCTCTCAATATCGCCATGCTGCCCAGCTTCCCGGACAGTGTGGCATTTTCAGCAATTGAAATGGACTGAGTCACAACCGAAACAAGCATCCGCAACCCAGCAATAACGTTTCCCCGAACCTTGGGAGGTCAAGCAATGAACAAGAGATTCGTGTCCCTAACACGAAGATTCGTCACAGACCAGCGTGGGCAGGTGTTGCCGTGGCTGGTATTGGGAATGACCATGTTCGTCGGCGCAGCCGGCATGTCGATCGACGTTGGCCATGCCTATGTGGTGCATGCTCAACTGCAGAACGACGCCAATTCGGCCGCGCTGGCGGCGGCGGGTCAGGTCTACGTGACCCAGTCACAGAGCGTGAACTCCACAACCCAAGCGGATTTATACAGCGGTTCAAGCGGCGGCTTGAACGTCGACAAAACGATTGGGACTGTCAATACAACAGTGACGACGACTTGCCTCAACTCGCTGGAGCCGTCGGGTTCCTCGTGCGGGACGGATGGAACACCCAATGCCGTCAAGGTCAAAGAGACGACCACCGTTCCTACCTGGCTCTTGGGCGTGTTGGGCATCCACACCATTCCGGTGGCGGCATCCGCAACTGCGTCCATGGGCGGACTCTCGAACCCGTGGAACGTGGCGATCATTTTGGACTCGACGGGATCGATGGCCTCGGTGGACAATGACTGCGGGTCACTCACAGAGTTCCAATGCGCATTGAGCGGCATACAGGCTCTGCTGGCGTCGACCAATCCATGCCCCGCGGGTGTAACTACCTGCAGCGGCTCAACGGCGAAGATCGGAGTCAGCCTGTTTACATTTCCGCCAATCCTGACCAAGTACAACGGGACCACCGTGAATTCGATCAGCGACGAGATCAATTGCAATGGCACCCCCGCCTCCTGGAAAAACTACTCCGCGCAGCCAATAGCGGCGCCGTACAGCTTGCCAATTCCCGGGGCAGCGTTGCCCGGAGCGCCGAACGCCACGTATATGACCTATACAACGACATCGGCGGCGACCACTCCAAACAAGGCCTGGAATGCGACCTACCAGGTCACTCCATTCTTGAGCGATTACTACCTGCCTTCCAGCACCAGCACCGGCGGCTTGAACACCAACTCCAACCTGGTGAAGGCGGTGGGATATGCAAACACCTCGGGTTGCCTGACCTATACGTTCGGCATCTGGGGCACAGGCTCAGGCAGCGGCTTCGGCAATACCTACCTGGCGAGCGCCATCTATTCGGCGCAGGCGGCGCTTACTGCCGAACAGGCCGCGGTTCCTGGATCGAAGAACGCGCTCATCTTCCTCAGCGATGGCCAGGCGAACGCGAGCTATTACACCGAGAACACAAGCGCCTACGGAACGGCAAACAGCACCAATCAATATGCGCAGGCGTACGAATTTCCCATGGGCCCAAAGAATAGTGAGGTCGGACCGACCAGCAGCAGTCCTTCCGATCCCGTTCCTCCCTATTACACGCCAGCTACCGCCCCAACCACCTACGCGTACAACACACTCGGCGTGAATGGAAAGGGTATCTATCCGGATTGGTACGATCAGTGCCAGCAAGGGATCGTGGCAGCTCAGTACGCATCGACCAATGGAACCGTGGTGTACTCGGTCGCTTACGGGTCGGAGGATTCGGGATGCAACAGCGGGTGGAGCGTTGGCTTGACCGACACTACGCTGGTTGCGACCGGCAATAACGCACCATTCACACTGTCGGGACTCACACCATGCGTCACGATGGAGAACATTGCCTCTTCTCTGTCGAATTTCTACTCCGACTACAATCAAAGCGGCTCGGGCAGCAGTTGCGAGGACGCTTCGCACACGGTGACGAGCCTGAAAGACATCTTCATCGCGATCGCGTCGACTTTCTCAACTCCAAGGCTGATTCCGAACAACGCCACGTAGACGCCGCCCAGAAACAAGCGTCCGCATTCCAGGCAAGTCCAATCAGAGGACTCGCCTGGAATGCGGAGCTCAATCGATCTCATCCGGAATAATCAACACCACTTCGACTCTTTCGTTTTGACCATTTTGCGCGGCTGGCCGGAACTGCCACTGCTGCAGCGCGTCGAGGACAAACTGCGCCCGATCGAACTCCGGCGGAAACGCCACTGCCAGCCGCTCGAAGCGGCCCGCCTGATTCACAAACCCGTGAACCATGAGCGCATCGGCGTTGATTGTGTCGTGTGAAAGATTGGGGCGCACGATGTTATACGGCCAGGGCGCCTCGAGGCGGCTGATGTTACCCGCCGCGGCGGCATCCTCTGCGCTGGGGAGCGAGTATTGAAGGATCCAGCTCTTGGCCAGCCCCACGTGGAGGTAAACGGTATACGCCGTCCTGCCGCTCCATACCTCGGCCGCAGCGGGATACTTTTCTTCGAGGGTGGCCCCAACCACTACGGCTCCGAATTGGCCGTCCTTTGGCAACGTGATTTGATCGGTCGTGAGCTGGTCGCCGCGGCCGGAACCAGCCAGGTTGCTGTGGCCGGACTCGGGCCTCTCTCCGGGCAGCTTTCCAGCAGTGTTGGGGTCTCCTGGATCGCCCGTAGCCCGGCCAATTCCAACTCCGGATGCTGTGCTGTTGGGGTTGCCGCTGCCTGCGCGCGCCAAAATTCCTGCCGCCCCCTGCACCAGCGCCCCCGGCGAAGAGGTAGACGCAGTCTCGTTGACGGGCGGCAGGTTCACTGTCCCTTCCCGCATCTGAACATCGGAGAGCGACATCACCGCCGTTGGGGTTGGCTGCGCGGTCGTCTGCGATGCCGTTGCTGGAGGCAACTGCACCTGATCGGGACCGTGAACAACCAAGGGTGAGGTGGTGCTGGGAAAGATATCATGGGCCTCGGCAAGCGCATTAGTGGATGAGATGCTCAGATCGGCAAGGTTCACTTCTTCATTGGGTGGATCGGCGGCGGGGTTGACGTCAGCGGCTGTGGGCTTTTCAGGCAGTGGCGCAACCAGGTTCTTGGCTAACTTCTTCTTTGGCGACCAGATCACGACGGTCGGGACGGGGATCTTCTCTTTGAGCTTGACATGGGTGGGAAGATCCGGTTGAACCAGCGTCTGGGGTCCCGGTTCCGCCTGCGCAATCTGGCGCAATGCCGGCTGATGCCCGCCTGGCGAAGGAGTTTGCACCTCGGGATGTGGACCGGGATAGGCAATCTTGCTGCCGGCCGGTTCGTGCTTCTTCGGCTCGGGCTCGTGCAGATCGAGATGTCGAATGGAAAAATGCTCGGTGATAACTCGATCGTGAATCTCCGGCGTGTACACGATGCCGAATGTCAACAGAGCCAGCGCCGCTACGTGCGCCAGAATCGAAACCACAAAGGAAGACGACCGCTGGCTCACTTCGGGGCGTTCCGAAAAGAGCGAGAGGATGTGGGAAGACCTCATGACCGGACGAATTCCCTTCCTAGGGTTCTATCATGCCGCTGGTCCATGTTACCGAGCCATTTTGCCGGGAGGGGCCCTTCTGGGCACTCTCTTGTTGGTGTAACCCGGAAAGACACCCTATTTGTCCCCAATTAGGACCCCTTGCGGTCTCGTTCCAAATCCGCTTATACCATGCAACTTTTATGATAGCTCTCTTGGTACCTTAGTGCACGAAAGTACCTTACTTTGGTATTGAATGACACATTCAGGGGGGTACACTAAAAACGCATTCGAGCAAGCTCCGCTCACTGTCTATATGCCTCCGGCATGGCGATGAGAACGGAGTTTGTCCTCAATGGCGCGGTAATTGACCAAGGTGAAAGGCTGAACCTGGCCGCTAGCCAGTTCAAGCAGGCTTCTCAATGAACCGAAGGTTACTTACGATCCTCGTTCTCGCATTCGTTATCGCAGCAGCGTGCGCGTTTGTGGTCTATCGCCTGGTAGGCACCCGTCTGGGGGCGGCCAAGCCAGTAGCTACCACTCGAGTCATTGCGGCGGCCAATGACATCAAACTTGGAACCATTCTCGACAAGTCCAGTTTGACGACCATTGAGATAGCGGGAGCTCCCCCAAGGGCACGTTTGTGAAGCCCGAGGATGTGATCGGCCGGGGCGTCATATCGGACCTTTATCAGGGCGAGCCGATTCTTGACAGCCGCCTCGCCGTTGTCGGCACCGGCGGCGGCCTTGCGCCTGCCATTCCCCTTGGCATGAGAGCCTGCGCGGTCAGAGTCGATGACGTTGTGGGCGTCTCCGGCTTTGTTACTCCCGGAATGCGCGTCGATGTGATCATCTCCGGCATTCCTCCCGGAATTACGTCGCCCACTCAGGGTTCGGTGGCCAAGACGGTGCTTCAAAACATCCAGGTGTTATCCGCTGGAACCGATATTCAAAAAGATGCCGAAGGCAAGGCCAAGCCAGTGCAGGTGGTGAACCTGCTTGTCAACCCGGAACAAGCCGAGACGTTGACCCTGGCCGGCAACCAGCAGGTCAAGATCCAGCTGGTGCTTCGCAACCCGCTTGATACAAAGACCGACGAAGTTCCCGGCGCGGCCATGGGTAACATCTTTAGCGGCAAGGTCGGCACCCCGGTAAAGGGAGCGGCCCACTCAAAGGTGGTGAGCAAGCCGGCGCCCAAGGTCTTCACGGTTGAAGTGATCAACGGTGCAACAGAAAGCAAGGAAAAATTTTCCAACCCCGAGGCAAAGTAGTGAGAGCGAAGGCTGAAATTTCCGTCGCATTCTGCTGCGCATTGTTTCTTCTCTTCTGCGCCGATTCGGGCCTGCGGGCTCAGACCTCGCCGCCGCCTAACCAACCCATGGTCCCCACGCAGGATTCCACGAATGAGCTCTCCGTCGCGGTAGGAAAGACGGTACTGGTCGACCTTGCACGACCCATCTCACGGGTCTCCATTGGCCTGGGCGATGTGGCCGAAACACACGCGATCAGCCCAACCGAGGTCATGGTCAACGGCAAAGCCCCTGGAGAAACCAGCCTGATTATCTGGGACACCAAGGGCGGCCGCCAGTTCTTCAACGTTACCGTCCGCGCCAGCACCTCCGCCACCAACGACAACCTTGAAGCAATACGCCGCGAACTCCGCATGGAGCTGCCCGGACAGCCTCTCAAGGTCAGCACAGAGAACGGCAGCGTCTTTCTGCGCGGAACCG
Source organism: uncultured Acidobacteriaceae bacterium (assembly GCA_963757965.1). GTDB lineage: Bacteria > Acidobacteriota > Terriglobia > Terriglobales > Acidobacteriaceae > Telmatobacter. Next base: position 269,378 of record CAVWTV010000017.1, on the reverse strand, counting down.
TCAAGGATCTGAATAGCTCAAAGCGCGCGGTCCAGATCGCCTCGACGGGCGGAAAAGTCGTCAACCTGCTCGACGTCAATGTACCCGCCGGCGATCCGCAGGTTCTGCTCAAGGTGCGCTTTGCCAGCGTCGATCGCAGCAAGGCCAAGCAACTCGGCATCAACTTTTTCAGCACCGGCCTGGGAAACACCCTCGCGGGGATTTCAACCGGACAGTCCTCGCCGCCAACCGTTACCCCAGGGGCTAACGGGTCATCCGCGACTTTGGGCCTGTCGAACGAGCTCAATATCTTTGGCTTTCTCCCCGGCCTGAATGTGGGTGCAACCCTGCAGGCCCTTGAGACAAGAGGCGTGGTGGAGACTCTCGCCGAGCCCAACATTCTGGCAGTGAATGGCAAAGAGGCCAGCTTTCTGGCCGGCGGAGAATATCCGTACCCAGTCGCCCAGGCATCCTCCGGCGGCGCGGCCACCATCACCATCATGTTCAAGGAGTATGGAATTCGGCTGAACTTCGTGCCCACCCTCACTCCCCGCGGAACCATTCGCCTTCAGGTGGCCCCCGAAGTCAGCGCTTTGGACTTCACCAATTCCGTACAGGTCTCCGGTTTCGATGTTCCGGCCATCACATCCCGGAAGATGCGCACTGAGGTTGAGCTGGGTGACGGCCAAAGCTTCATCATCGCCGGACTGCTCGACAACGTGGAAACTGAGAATTTCTCCAAGATTCCCTTCATTGGAGACATTCCTATTCTCGGCAAGCTCTTCCAGTCGATGACGAAAACCAAAACGAATACCGAGTTGATCGTCATCTGCACCGCCGAGTTAGTATCTCCGATTCCGGCTGGCGAACCGCTGCCGCAATTGAAGCTTCCGGAGCAGTTCTTGCCGCCAAACACCGGCATTCCCATGAATACTCCCGATGCCAAAACGGCAGCCAACACCCAGGCGCCCGCACCGGCATCCATGCCGGTCGAGACACTGATCGACAGTATGAAGCCCGAGACGCCGATGGTAGTCGAAGGATCCACGGGAGGATTCGGCGGCGCATCGGCCGCGCAACAGTCCAGCCCCAGCCCCTCGCTGCCTTCTCCGGCGCCTTAGAGAACCCCACGGGCAATCCCTCCTGAAATCAGGCGGGATTGCTGGATAAGCGCACGCCATCCAGGCCCGAGTTCGCTCGCGATTGCGGCCGCAGACAGAAAGACCCCGAGGTAACAAGATGAATCCACTTAGCAGGTTTTTCTCGGGGATGCGGAATGGTCACGCTCCACACCGCGAGCCGCCTCCGGATGTCCGCATGCGAGTCTTGAACGTCACGCGCCAGACCTTCCTTGCCACTCGCATGGAAGTCGCGGACAACGGTCCCAAGCGCAACAAAGGCCTGCTTGGAAGAGAGTCGCTCGCTCCCGGAGAAGGTCTGTGGATTGTCCCATGCGAAGCCGTTCACACCTTCGCGATGCGATTCCCGATCGACCTTGTCTATCTCGATCGCAACCGCCGCATCAAGAAGCTTCGAAACGCGGTACCGCCCTGGCGCCTGTCGGGCTGTCTAACCGCGCATTCCATCATCGAGCTACCCCCGGGCACGATCTCCGAGACTCAGACTCAGCGCGGCGACACGCTCGAATTCTCGCCTGTATCCGACGCCACAGGCAGCTCTGAGAGCCCCGCTCGCGCACTGTAATACTGCATACAATCGAGTCTTCAATCAACCACAACGCGATGCCGCCGGGCAATCGATAAAGTGCGCCCGACAATACGATCCACGCTGGCGGCGTGCAGCGGCGTTACTTAACACGAAACAAAACTCAAGCTCAACAAAACAAGACGTCGTCATGGAGTTCTGCGGACTCCCATCCATCGGACAAAGAGTCGCCGCGGCGACACGTCCTGCCCAGATGGGGCACAGTTTCATTCCGCGTGGGCCGGCAACGCCGGTTGTGGGACTAGAAAGAGACTGCCGAGCGGCCTGTCACTCGACCGAAGTGCCATGCTGGCGGTGACGACTGGTGCGGCAGTTGGGTGCCTGTGGCGGCCAAAAACTGGTTGTTTTGAGACTCTCGCACATGCATGTGCGACATTAAAAGAGGCATGGCAAAGCACTTGAAGAACGGCCGGCGCCTCAGTTTCCTTGGCTACGCGGCCTGCGCGCTGGCCGGTTGCCTGTGGGGCACCGGCTTCTACTTCGGCAGGCTGGCGCTGAACGAGATGAATGTGGAGCACATGGTGCTCTACCGCTTTTTCTTTGCCTCCGTGGGGATGTTGCCGGTGGTGGTCGTGAATCGCAGCCGATTTCGCCTCACTGGCGGCGAACTTCGCCTGCTTTTGCTCTCGGCCGCACTCGGCGTCCCGATCCAGTTTCTGCTTCAGTTCCATGGCCTGGTGCTGACCACCGTCAGTCACGCCTCGCTCATGGTGGGAGCGATGCCGGTGTTGCTGGCCGCGGCTGCGGCGCTGTTCGCACCCAAGGGGTCGGCTGAGGAACGGCTGGACCGGATCGGCTGGCTGGCGCTTTTCGGGTCAACCATTGGCGCGGCGCTCATCGTGCTTGGAGGCGACCGAGGCCCAGCCACTCACGGTGAACCTTCTCTCATCGGCGACCTGCTGGTCTTCGCCTCGCTGATCACCGCCCTGGCCTGGATTCTTCTCTCTAAAAAGCTGATGGAAACCCACAGCCCGCCCGTCGTGACCGCCTGGACGATCCTCTCCGGAATGGTGATGCTTGCGGCCCTCGTCCTCGGGCCCTTGCTGCTCAATCCGTTCCTAAGCTCCGGGCACAGAGTCGCGCCAATGCCCTTCTGGGAAGTAAGCCGCACCGCCTGGGCAGCGCTTGCCATCAGCGGGTTGCTGTGCACGGCCACGACAACACTTCTGTGGAACTGGGGCATCCATCATGTGCCGGCTTCGCGCGCCGGTGTGTTCCTGAACATTGAGCCCATGCTGGGTTCATGGCTTGGCGTCCAGTTGCTCGGCGAACACCTGGGCCCTTACGCGTGGGCAGGCGGGGCGTTGATTCTGACTGCGGCAATCACACTCACCACGCGCGGCCAGCACATAGGATCTGGCTCTGACCCTGAGATCATCCTGGAATAGAGCGCCATCCGGCATGGCCCCTGCGCGTATAATTTGGGCGGTTTTCCGCATTCTCTTGAGGACTCTTTCAATGTCGAATCACGATAGCCCGGGCCGCTCGATCACGCGGCGCGCCCTTTTGGCGCAGACCGCGCGAGGCGCGGTGCTGGCCTCCGTTGCGCCGTACCTGGGTCAGGCCCAGGCGCTCATGCCTCAGCAGAGCTCTGCCCACAGGACCAGAGACAGCTTCGATTTTGGATGGAAGTTCCTGCACGGCGACCCGCCGGACGCTCAGGCGATCCGGTTTGCCGACGCAACCTGGCGCGATGTCGATGTTCCTCACGACTGGAGCATTGAAGGACCGTTCGATCAGGCTGAGCCCAGCAGCGGGCCTGGAGCCTATTTGCCCACGGGCATCGGCTGGTACCGGAAGAGCTTTCATCTTCCTGACGCGGACCGGGACAAAGTCGTGACGCTCGAGTTTGACGGCGTCTACCAGGACAGCGTGGTCTGGATCAACGGCCATTTCCTCGGTCGCCGTCCATACGGTTACATCCCCTTCGCTTACGAACTAACTCCGCATCTCAACTTCGGCGGCGAGAATGTCATCGCGGTGCGGGTGGACAATTCAAATCAGACCAACTGCCGCTGGTATTCCGGCTCCGGCATCTATCGGCACACGTGGCTGCTCATCACCAACCAGCTCCGCATCGGCTATTGGGGAACCTTGGTAACCAGCCATCATGTGTCCGCGGCGTCGGCCGTCGTTGAGGTCAAGACCCGCATCGTCAACAGCCGCGGGACCAGCTCTGCCTGCACGCTGACCACCGATCTGCTCGACAAGGATGGGAAGCTTGTCGAAACACAAGAGTCATCACAAACGATCGAGCCAGGCGCGGAATTTGAGTTCGTTCAGCACATGAACGTGGATAAACCGAGCCTATGGTCGCCGTCCAATCCGAATCTCTACACCGTTCGCAGCTCCGTGCACGATGCAGGCCAGGTGATCGACGCGTACGACACACCCATCGGCATCCGCGAAGCACTCTTCGACGCCAATCGAGGATTCCTGCTCAACGGCGAACACATCAAGCTGAATGGCGCCTGCGTTCACCAGGAGGCGGGCAGTGTGGGCTGTGCTGTGCCTGAGCGCGTCTGGGAGCGGCGTCTTGAAATGCTTCGCGAGATGGGATGCAACGCCATCCGGCCCAGCCACAATCCTTTCGCGGCGGAGTTCCTCGATCTGTGCGACAGGATAGGATTCCTGGTGATGGATGAGGCGTTCGATGAGTGGAGAGTTGCCAAGGGCCAGATCAAGAACGGCTACCACATTTACTTCGACGAATGGCATGAACGCGACCTGACGAACTTCATCCGTCGCGATCGCAACCACCCTTCAGTTGTGCTTTGGAGCGCTGGCAACGAGGTTCCCGATCAGGCTGCCCCCGATGGCGCGGAGACTCTGCGCAGGCTCAACCTGATCTTTCACAACGAGGACCCCACGCGCCCCGTTACGGTGGCCTGCGACCATGTTTACTCCGAGCCCTTCACCGATATGGCGCGCCCCGAGTTTCTTTCCGGACTCGACATCGTAGGCTACAACTACGTCGACCGCTGGCGGGATCGCGCCGAAAAGTACTACAGCATCGATCGCGAGGCGTTTCCGCAGCGCCGTGTGATCGGAACCGAGAGTCAGAGCACCGGCGGCATTCGCGGCGATTACTCGGGCCTGTTCCCGCAATCCTCGCCGCGGGAGCTTACGCAGCCGTGGTATCACCCCGGCGGTGAACTCGATGTGGAAGAGCTTTGGCAATTTGTCGCCACCTATGACTACGTGGCCGGCGATTTCATGTGGACCGGCATCGACTACCTGGGCGAAGCCAATTGGCCGGCCAAGAGCTCGACATCGGGAGTCCTCGATACTTGCGGCTTCAAGAAGGATGGGTTCTACTTTTATCAAAGCCAATGGACCGCTTCGCCCATGCTCCACGTGTTTCCGCACTGGAATTGGAAGGGCAAGGAAGGCCAGTTCATTCCCGTCACGTGCTACACGAATTGCGATACCGTGGAACTTTTTCTGAATGGCAAATCGATCGGAGTGAAGGGCTATCGTTTCCCGCGCTACGGCATGGAGGGCAAGTGGGGAAACTATGGGCCACGCTCCCGAGCGCAGCGCACAACTTCAGATCTACATCTCACATGGGACGTGCCCTATGAACCGGGGACGATCAAAGCCGTTGCGAGCCGGGACGGTAGGATCGTCGCCACGAAGGAGACTTCCACTACTGGCGATCCATCCAGAATTCGCCTGATCGCGGATCGCACGAACCTCGTTGCGGACCGCCGCGATGTCGTCCACGTAACTGTGCAAATTGAGGACGATCGGGGGCGCGTCGTTCCCGAGGCAGACAACCTCATTGTGTTCGACATTCAGGGAGAAGGAAGAATCATTGGCGTCGACAATGGAAACCCGCGCAGCCACGAAGGTTTCAAGGCAAAACAGCGCAAAGCCTTCAACGGATTGTGCCTTGCGATCGTCCAATCCACCAGCAAGGCCGGTGCGATACGAATCACGGCATCATCGCCCTCACTCGAGCCCGATGCTCTTAACCTCTCGTCGATAGCGTGAATGAAGGCGCGCCCAACCGGCCACCTAAGCTGGAAAGAACGCTGCTCCTGAAAGCGGCAGAACTGTCAGTAGGGCAGCAATCGAATTCGCCGGGCGATCGTCGGACCCGCTCCTGTTGTGCACCTTCCATGCTGTCAAACCTTAGTCACCAGGGTGGGGAGAATTACGAGCGAGGTTCGGTCGGCGCGGCCGATATAACCATCAGTCATCAAGGGAGATTCATGTGACCCTTCTAACCTGGAACCACGCCTGCACGGTCGGCATTCGCGCCATGGACGATCAGCACGGCATCCTGATGGATTCAATGAACGAACTGCGCCAGGCGGTGGTGCGCGGACGCGGACGCGAAGAGATCAGCGCGCTGCTCGACCGCCTGATCGAATTCACGCGCATGCACTTCTGGAGCGAGGAGCAACTCATGGAGCAAACCAGCTTCCCCGGCCTGGAGGAGCACCGCGCCGCGCACCATAGCATGTTGGCGCAGATGCTTCAAGCAGCTCACCGGGTGCAATACGGTGAAGGAGTGCCAATGCGCCCGTTACTCTGCTCACTTCGCAGCGGATATATTGAGCACATCGAGGGCCTTGACCGGCAATACGGCCCCTGGCTCAATGAGCGCGGCGTCTATTAGATTCTGCTCACGATCTGAGAGGAACGCTTATTCAACTTCCTCGCTCGATGACCGATAACTCCTGTGTCGGACTCTTCCGGCCTGGAGTGAGGAAATGGCGCTTTTGACATGGGACGGCAAATACTCGGTTGGGGTTAAACCCATGGACAGCCAGCATACTGTTCTGTTTGGACTCCTCAACGATCTTCACGCCGCAATGATGAAAGGCCAGGCGCAGAGCCTGACCGGTCCTCTGCTGCTGAAGCTGGTGCAGTACACGCGCACGCACTTCACTGACGAAGAACGGATGATGGCGGCAGCAAAGTATCCACGGCTGGCCGACCACAGACTCAAGCACCGCGAACTCATCAAACAGGTCGAGGAGTACGCCGCCCGCCACAACCGCGGCGAAATCTCAGTAAACCTTCAACTGATGACCTTCCTGCGCGACTGGCTCACCAACCACATTCAGAAGGTCGACCACGAGTATGGCCCATGGCTTAATGAGCATGGCGTGCGCTAGAGCAGGCATGGTTCGGGCGCCCCGTCGCCTTTGGCTGGAGGATGTTTATGGAAATGACGGTTACGGAATTCTTGACCTGGAAAAATGAACTCAGTGTCGGTGTTGACACTATCGATCGCGAACACCGGGAATTGGCCCAGACCATCAACGAACTACATGCGACGATGCGGAAGGACGATCAACAAGGCCTCACCGGACCGCTCCTGCGCAAAGTGGTTGAGTTGACCCGGGCCCACTTTTCATCGGAAGAACACATGATGACGGCCAACAAGTATCCCGGTACGGCTCTTCATCTGTTCAAGCATCAATACCTGATGCAGCAGGTGGAAGCGCTGCTGGCCCGGGTCAACCGCGGAGGCTTCAAACTGACCGACTATTCCCTGACCTTCCTGCGCGATTGGTTCAATACCCATATTCAGAAGGAAGATGTGCAATTCGGCGTCTGGCTCAACGAAACGGGGAAACGCTAGAGCCATCGATCGCTTCCGCCCTAGACTTCGAACGATAGCTGTGTGGAGGCCCACAGCGGCTGCGGCGGTTTAGGCTCTGAAGCCAGCTCATAGACAAGCCGTTCGAGCACCAGCCGCTTGTCTGGCGGAGACGAGCGCAACTCCAGATCGGCGCGCGCAATCAACTTAAGTGCGCGGGTCAAGTCGCGGCGGCTTTTGTAGCGGCGAGCCTGGCGAATCAGGTCGTCGGCGGCAAACGGCGGCATGCGGAAGCCTTGCCACAACGCCTGCCAGATGGCGCGCGAGTCGCGCACATTCTTCTCCAGAATCACCAGCATCTGGCGGAAGGTCCGGGCCAGCATATAAAGGTGGCCGATGGCCGCGTCCTCGCCGGCCTCGGAGCTGTTCAGCAGGCCATGCAGCAGGGCGAGCGCCCGTGCCCGGTCGCGCGCGCTGATGGCGTCGGTCAATTCATAAAGCGAACGCTGCTTTGCGGCCAGCACCATGGTCTCGACGTCGCCCAGGGTGATGCGCCCGCGGCCGAGAGTGTAGAGCAGCAGCTTTTCCAGTTCCGACGAGATGAGCATCATGTCCGCCCCCAGCGCGTCCACCAGCTCGCGGGCAGCGTCGGGTTCCACGCGAACGCCGGCCTGTTGCGCGGTGCCAACCGTCCAGCGCATCGCATCTTCTTCGTTCACCCGCGCCAGTTCGACCATGCCGCAGCTTTCGCCCAGAGTTTCGGTCAGACGCTCGAAGCGGTTCTTGTCGTCCATCTCCATGCGGCGGGCGTCGGAGGGAATGCGCACAAAGTCGGCGCCAAACAGGAGCAGCGCCTGCGGGTTGGGCGAGCGGAAGTAGCGATCCAGCGCGGCAAATTCGTCTTTTTTTGCGCCGCGCGTATAAAGCTGGCGCACGTTGCGCACGAAGATTACCTGGAACGGAGACATCAACGAAGGCGTCTGGGCGCGGTCAAGCACCTCGAAGATCGAATTCGCGGCGAGGTCCAGTTCAGACAGGCAAAAATCCTTCAGATCGGGAGGCACAAAGGCTTTCATCACTGCGCTGCGGCAGCGGTCGAGCAGAAACGTCTCATCGCCGACAAGCACATAGCCTGGGCGGAGCGGACCGCTGCCAGCCGCGGCAGCCTCAATCTCCGCGACAAAGCGGGCCACTGCGGCAAACCCCGCGCCCCAGCGCCCGGCCGTCAAAGGGGCAGACTCCGGGAAATGAGTGCATTGACCATGCGCCTCCAGAATACCGTTTTGAGGAACGCGAAACCAGCCGAAAACAGCCGGAGCGCGTGCAAAACCGGACCGGAACTACCGCATTTTCGCTATCGCAGCGGAAACCTCAGAACCCTTCCAGCACATCGGCCACCAGCGCCCGCGCAAAGTCGCGGCTGAGCCGCTGCATGGCCGCGGGATTCTCCTGGATGAAGTCGGCCAGGTCGGTGGTGGCCTGGTACTGCTGGCGGAAGACGTAGTTCGGGTTCTCATAGAGGACCTTGCCGTCTCTCGCGGTGAGTGTGACGGAAACCACCATGGTGATGAGAAAGCTGGACGACTGCTGCGTGGAGGAGTTGTAAGTAAGCGGCGCTGTGAACTCCTTGAGAATCGTGCCGTGAAGGACCGCGTCGGCGTTGGGGTTCTCGCTGGGTGTCACGCGGAACCGTGTGCGGGTGGCAAACTCGCGGATGACTGCATCGGTCATCACTGTCTCGGAGTGGTACGCCTCAGTGCGGGTGGCGAACACCGGCACGGAGAGCGTATGCATATCGGGCGGCAGGTGGGTGGCTGCACCCAGCGTGTGGTAGCCGCATCCTGTGACACCGAGGAGGACAAAAGCAACCGGCAGAAGGATGGGCAGGCGCATAATTCATCTTAACGCGCGACCGCAGCCGGAGCCCCGATTACACCCAGGCAGTCGCCAGCATGGCCAGCTTCACGGGGGAGAGTTTCAACCCGTCGGCGCGATCGTTGAAATAGCGCTCGTTGAGTTGTTCGTAATCCAACTGCTCGATGCGGTGAAATCCTGCGCTGCGCAGTTCCGCTTCCATCGATTCCGGCGTGAAGAAGAGCTGGAAGGGCTCTCCGGCGGCGGCGACACGGGCGGCCAGTGCGTCGAACGCGATGCGGCCAACCGGGCTGAGTTTCTCCGGCGAGAGCCCGTAATCGAAGCCCACGGCGGTACCCCGCGGCAGTTGGGCGATTGTGTTCAGAGTGGCGCGAAAGGCCGCAATGGTCAGGTAAGGAACTACTCCCAGCCAGCCGAAGAATGCAGGCTGGCGCGGGTCAAACCCGGCTTCGGCCAGCTCCTCGGCCAAGGTGCGATGCTCAAAGTCCAGGGACACAAAGGTGAGATTGTCAGGCAGCGCAATCTCGGCCATGCGGAGCATCTCCCGCTTCCACCGCTGGGTTGCGGGCAAATCCACCTCGAAGACCTCGATCGAGGAAAACGGATTGCGATAGGCAAAGGTGTCCAGACCTGCGCCGAGGACGACGTACTGGCTTACGCCCTGCGTCACCGCATCGGCCAGCCGGTCTTCCACATAGCGGCTGCGGACGGCCATGAAGGCGCGAAAGTCGCGAGCGACGCGATGCATCGCGCGCTCCATCTGGCGGGGGTGCGCCGACCCGACCAGCCGGATCGCGATGGGGTCAAAAAGAACCGGTGGATGATCTGTCAACTGGTGCGCGGCGCGGCGGATGGCCACACCGAGAGCGGTTTTGCTGGCGCGGCCAGTCTGCATAAATTCAAGTTTAGAGTACCTCCGGGGTTAAAGCCCGCTGTAATTGGTAGATGTGCGTTAACTCACCCAAGCCACAAAAACAACAAGAAGCAGATCCTTCGACTTCGCTCAGGACGGCGTGGGTGGGGCAACCAGTTCGTTGGAAGTGGAATCGAGGTTTCGTTGGCCGGTTTAGCCGCGTACGATGATTGCCATGAGCTGGATTGGGTGGGCATTGCTTTCCGCGGCCTTTGCAGCCGCTACCGCGCTGCTGGCCAAGGTGGGCGTAGCGCATGTGGACTCGAACCTGGCCACCGCCATTCGCACCAGCGTGGTGGTGGTTTTTGCGTGGGGCGTTGCCCTGGCGCTGAGCAAACCCGGCATGAGCCTGGCCGGGGAGATTCGAGCGCTTGACCGGCGGACGTTGCTGTTTCTCACGCTGAGCGGCCTGGCCACGGGACTCTCATGGCTGTGCTACTTTCGCGCATTGCAGCTTGGGCCGGCTTCGCGCGTCGCGCCGCTGGATAAACTCAGCGTCCCGCTGGTCATCGTGTTTGCCTGGCTGCTGCTGGGGGAGAAGCTCACGCCGGCAGCCGTCGCGGGAGGACTGCTGATCACGGCCGGAGCGGTGGTCATTGCCCTGGGGTGATGCTTTGGCCTGACCGCAGATGCTTGTAACTCCAATTGCCTATACTGGAACCAGCGAGGCGCCCCCCACCCGCTTCGAAAGTCTTCTTATGACCGACCCGACCCAATCCGTCCTCGCAACACCGCCGCGCCGCATTGTTCTGACGGGATTTATGGGCTCGGGCAAAAGCACGGTCGGGCCGCTGGTTGCCCGGCGGCTGGGGTGGAGCTTTATCGATGTGGACGATGTCATCGAGGCTGAGGCCGGCGTTCCTATCGTCGAACTCTTCGCTCGCCACGGCGAAGCCGAATTCCGCGAGCGCGAACACGCGACAATCGCCCGCCTGCACGCGGCTGGCGACGCCCAGGTTCTGGCCCTGGGCGGAGGCGCAATCGAGCACCCAGCCACACGGGAACTGCTACTGACCGCCCCCGGAACGATCCTCGTCCACCTTGAAGTCGAGCTTGCGACCACCCTGGCCCGATGCGGCGGCACGGAGCACATCCGGCCCATCCTCGCCGACGAGGCCAACCTGGCCAGCCGCTACTGGCGTCGCCTGCCGCTCTATCGCACTGCTCATGTGTCGATTGCTGTCGATGCCCTAACGCCAGAGGAAGCCGTGGACGCAATCCTCCAAGCCGCTCGACTGAACTAATCGAGCGCGTCTCACTCCGGAACTGACCCGCTTGCTATCATCAATACAGGCACTGGCCGCCACGCGATCCGGGCTCTTCGATGGAGGCCACCCAACTTACCCATGACACTCGTCACCCAGGCCGCGGTTCCGTCCGACCTTACAGCGCCGTCTGCCGAGAGCGCCGAATCTCAAGCTCAAGCTCAAGGCCACATCCACGCGCCCAGCCCCGGCGCAACCGCGACGTTGATTCACGACCTCCGCGAGTTGTTCAAGGTCAAGGTGGTCGCGCTGGTGCTGGTCACCGGGTGGGGCGGATTTTACCTGGGGTCGATGCTGTCGGGAATCTCGAGCGTGCAGCGCGGGCTGCTGGACACGCTGCTCGGCATCGGCCTGGTTTCTGCCGGAGCGGGCGCGCTGAATGAAGCCCTGGAGCGGAAGATCGACGCGCGCATGATTCGCACTGCCGGGCGTCCATTGGCTGCGGGGCGCTTCTCGCTGGCCCAGGGAATTTTGGCCGGCCTCGGCGCGCTGGGCTTGGGCGCGGTATGGCTGGCGCTGCACACTAACTTGCTGACAGTGGCCCTGGCGCTGCTTACGGCGTTTACTTATGTGGCCATTTACACGCCGCTGAAGCGATTCACCACGATGGCCACATTTATCGGCGCATTCCCCGGCGCGATGGGCCCGCTGCTGGGGTGGACTGCTGCGCGGGGGCGCATCGATTGGCAGGGCGTGGCCCTGTTCGCAATTCTTTTTGTCTGGCAGTTTCCTCACTTCATGGCCATCGCCTGGCTTTATCGCGACGACTACGCGCGCGCAGGCATTCGCATGTTGCCTGTTGTGCAACCGGACGGCTGGTCGACGGTAGCCGAGGCGCTGTTCTTCGCCGTTCTCATGATCCCAGTCAGCCTGATTCCCTGGTGGCTTGGCATGACCGGCATCACGTATCTGGTTTTGGCCAGCGCGTTGGGGCTCTTCTACCTGGCCTATACCATCCGTTTCGCAGGCATTTTGCGCGGCCCCACTGAGACCGTGAGCCGAATGCTGGCACGCGATCTTCTCAAGGTCAGCGTGCTCTATCTGCCTCTGCTGTTCACCACGCTTATGCTTTGCGCCACCGCAAAGCAATAAGGAAGCGAAACCATGACGACCGCCGTCGTTCCTCGATCCAGCACGCGTTCTGCTATCGCCGCCATTCTGCTCATCAGCGCCGCGGCCACGGCCTTTCTCTTCTGGCTTATCTATGTCCACCCGGCAGCCGATGCGGCCAGCGTGCGGCTCACGTTTCTGCCTGCGCTCAATGCACTGCTCAACGGATTAAGCGCCTCTGCCCTGCTGATCGGCTACACCTTCATCAGGGCGCGCCGCATCAAGCCGCACCGCAGAGCGATGATGATCGCTTTCCTGTTTTCCTCGCTTTTTCTGGTCAGCTATATCGTCAACCATGCGTTGCACGGTGAAAGCCACTACCCCGGCCACAGCCTTGTGCGCACTATATACCTCGCGATTCTCACCAGCCATGTTCTGCTGTCCGTGATAGCCTTGCCGCTGGTGCTTGTTACCTTTTTCTTTTCGCTCACGGGCCGCATCCCGACGCACCGCAAGGTCGCCCGCTGGACCTTCCCCATATGGCTGTATGTCTCGGTAACAGGGGTTATCGTCTACGCCATGCTGGCCGCGGCCAAGTCCTGAAATCCACGACCATGCCCACTCCCGCTCCCGCTCCCACACAACCCGACGACGGAACCCGCCAGCTTCTGCAATGGGGAGCCGTGATCCTGGGCTCGGGGATTTTGGCTGGGGCGTTGCTGGTGACGCTGCTGGGCGGCTTTTCGCAAACCGGGGCCAAAACAAACAGCGGCTGGCTCGCGGTCATCGTCGCTTTGGGGTGCATCCCCTTTGGCGGATTGCTGCTAGGGCTCGGGGTGGCCAAGTGGTTTCGCAATCGTCGCCTGGTGCGAGCCGCGATGAGGGACCTCTGATCCCGTTTCCAGAGCGTGTTTCAAGAATGCCCGCCGAGTCTCGGTTGCAGTCCCTCAGGGGTTAAAACCCCTTCTCCTTCCGGCCCTTTTCGGCACGACTGAAGTCGTGCCCTTTCAAATTATCAACTTGTTCTGCGGTTCCCTCAGTCAGACTGGGCTGGTCGTCGGCGCGCTTGATCCACTTATAGACACGGGCCGAGTTCTTCCAGAAGTACTTCTCGGCCGCTTCCCTCGACTTAGTCGAGAAGAAGCGCTTCATCAGGCCAACCTCCTCGGGAATGGTAGCGACTCCATAGCTATTGGGATAGTCGGATCCGAAGATTACTCGATCTTCTCCGAAGGCGTCGTAGAGATACTCGAGGCGGGCGCGAAGCGGCTCGTAGTCCTTGACGATGACGTTGTCCGTAAGGCGCGGATGATACACCTCCGATAGCTTGACGAAGATATTGGGATGGGCCGCCATCTCCTTGACGACCGCTTCATAGGCTTGCTGGCTGTCGGGCGTCGGATCGAAAGAGGGCAGATGATCCATGACGATGCGGAGGTCGGGGATGGAATCGGCCAGCATGACGTTGGCCGTCATCAGATTCATGCTGGGATTGGCAGTATCGAGAGCCAGGTCAGCCTGAGCCAGGAGCTTCAAATTGGCCACCATGGCGGGATTGAGCGCAACCTTTCCATTGTCGGTACCGGCCTTCTCAGGGGTGTAGAAACGGCTGGCGCGGATTGCACGGAAAAGCGGGTCCTTGTGGAAGTGATTTACATATTGGCCGAAGTCAGGCTGCGCTGGATTGAGGGTTCCAGAGACGCCGACCATGATGGAATCGGCACGGCAGGCTTCGAGATAGAAGAGATTGTCGTCGATAAAGCCGCTCGATTCCACGACAATGGCGCCGACAATGCCGGCCGGTCTCGCCAATGGAGCATACAGAGCGGGCAGCGATGTTTTGGAGATGGCTCGATAGGCCTGAGAGCCCATGTATCCGGCACCCAGCGGACGTGTGCCGTCAAACAGATGAATGTGCGCGTCGATGATCGGAATGTTATCCACACTCGCAGACTGAGCGTGTGCGCCGTCAAATGCGGTTACAGCGGCCGCCGCAGCAGCGCCGGCTAGAAATGTGCGGCGGCTCAAGCCTTCCTGCATGTTCTTAAGCTTGTTGAATGCTGACATATTTACCCCACCTGGCAATTCCGGGCAATCATATACCAGCCTGCCCGGCGAGAGAAAGCGCCGATTCTTCCTGTTCCTGGACACGACGAAGGTCGATCATGGCGATCACGGGTGCGCATGTTCAAGTTCGATGGAACCGGCCGCATAGGCAGGTCGGACCTTACGCCAGATGGTCCCAGAGCAGTACAATTCGAGCGAATCAATTCCGAGACGGAGATTCCCGATGAGAGCTGTACGCGCGCTTTTCCTTTTCCCATTCTTGGCTTCGGCAATGCTGGCACAGCGCCCCTGGCAGGAGATCACGGTGCCCTCCGTGAGCGAAGCGGCCGCAAATTTCAAGGCGCCTCCGCGCGAGTATGGCGCGATTCAGCCGTTTGCGAGCTGGAACGGGGCAGACCCTCAGGAAGTGAGAGCGAGGATCGTTCGCGACTTCGACCGGCTCTCGGCGAACGGCATCTTCATCGTGAACCTTTCGCCGGGACGCAGGTCCCCAGGCGAGGGGAAGTACCTTTCGCCGGAGCACATGGACCAGGTGAAGTTCACTGTCGCGGAGGCGGCGAAGCGCAACATGCGGCTTTGGATCCAGGACGAGTCGGACTATCCGAGCGGGTTTGCCGGCGGCTATATCAGCGAGCGCTATCCGCAGCTCGGGATGCAGGATATTGTTGCGGACATACAGGTCGAGGTGCAGCCTGGGCAGACGCTGACCATGCCGGTGCCGAAAGACACACTGGGCATCATGGCGATTGAGACCGACCAGAGCCAGCAGATCAAGCAGGTGATTCCGATCCCCGTGCCGGCGGACTTCGAGCTCAAATGGCTCACACCGGCTGAAGGCTCGACGCCGCGCGAGCCGCGCTATTTCTGGAAGGTCGTTTTTGTGCGGCATGTGTACCTCAGTTCGCCGACGCGTAACTTCAACCGGGCAGACGGGACTCGCGCGAAGGACGCAACCTATACGCTGATCGACTACCTCGATCCGAAGGCCACCGATGCTTTTCTGTCGACTGTGCACGAGACTTATCGAAGCGCCGTCGGCGATCAATTCGGCAAAATCGTGCTGGGCTTCTTTGGCGATGAGCCGGACTGGAGCAACGGCATTCCATGGACTCCCACGCTGCTGGAGCAATTCAAAGAGCAGAAGGGTTATGACCTGGCGCCTTATATTCCGCTTTGGTTCTCGCACAAACCGACGGAACAGTCACGGCTGGCAAACGCAGACTACTACGACGTGTGGAGCGGGATCTTCCGCGGGTCCTTTTTCGGAGAGCAGGCAGCGTGGGCCAAGAAATACAACGTGGAATACCTGGTTCATCTGAACCACGAGGAGACCATGCTGTCGCTGGAGCACAGTGAGGGCGACTATTTCCGCGATGAGCGTTACGTGGAAGTGCCGGGAATCGACAATCTCGACCAACTCGTTCCGGACGCGGTACACCGACCGGATGGGACCTGGAACATCAACAACAACTTTCCCAAGCTGGCCTCGTCGGCCGCGCATCTGTTCGGCAAGCCGAAGGTGTGGGCCGAAGAGGGCGGCGGCGTGGGCGTAGACGGAAAGTACCAGATGGATTTTCAACTGGTTCGTGGGGTAAACGCCCTGCAGATCAGGGTTCCGGTCTTGCAGCGCGGTCCTACCGGAGAGCCGGCCAGCGGTCTACCGCCGGCGGTACCGCCTGAAGCGGCGATGATTGCATGGTATGCGAACCGCGGGGGCTATCTGATGGCCATCGGCAGGCCGGCGGCGCAGGTTGGCTTGTACCATCCCGGCAACAGCATATGGATGGGCGGGGACGACGCCCGGGACGCTGACCGCAGCACCACGAAGCTGGGTTGGCAACTGTTCGAACATCAGATCGATTGGGATTACTTCGACGAGCAGTCGCTCAGTTCGGTGGCTACGCTGGAAGACGGTGGCTTCAAGAACCTGAGCGGGCAGGTTTACAAGGCGATCGTGTTGCCATCGATGACGGTGATCACACGGACGGGGTTGGAACGGCTGCGGGCGTTTGCAAAATCGGGCGGCAAGGTGATCTTCGTGGGCAAGACGCCGCGGCTGATCCTGGACAAGACGTTCATGGACGCAAAGGACGTGCCTGACCTGAGCTTCGCCACGCTGATTGAGCCGTCGGGCGATGTTACAGCGCAGGTAATTGCGGCGCTGCCCAACCCGGATGTGAAACTGGATGCGGCGTTCCCGCGGCTTACGTATACGCATCGCACCTGGAGCGATGGCGACATGTACTTCTTCTTCAATGAGAGCGCCAAGCTGGAGTCGCGCGTGGCGACCATCGCGGGACACGGAAAGGCGCAGGACTGGGATCTGGGCACGGGCGAGATTCATGCCATCGCCGCGGCGACGTATGAAAAGGATGCGGTGCAATTCCCGCTGGTGCTCGGACCTTATGAAGCGAAGGTGGTCGTGGCCGGGCCGCTGCCTGCCGGCGTTGGCGCGCCGGAGCCGTCGTTTGCTTCAGGCGCCCTGCTGGCGGAGTTGGATGGGGATTGGCTGCTGGACGTGGATGGCAAGCAGTTAACCACCATGTTGAAGTCGTGGGAGGAGCTGGGCAAGAGCTCATTTGCCGGGCCGGTAACCTATCACAGGCAGTTCACCGCGGCCAAGGCGCCCAAGGGAAAGCATGTCTATCTGGAGATTGGCGATGTGAACGACTACGCGCGGGCCACGCTCAACGGAAAGGAACTGGGGGCGCGGTCGTGGCAACCATATCGCTGGGACGTGACCGGCGCGCTCAAAACAGGCGCAAACGATTTGACGATCGAGGTGGATTCAACGCCTGTGCGGCAAAGTCCTTTCACGGCGCCGGCGGCGAATGCGCCGCGAGCTGCGTCGGGCTTGCTGGGCCCGGTCAAGCTGGTGGTGCGCTAGGGGGGGAGTGAGGATAGCACCGGGTTCGACGACCTTTTATTCCTCAATTCAGGCGGGGTTGGCCACAGCCGGTAAATCCCCCACGAAGATGGGGCAAGGTCTTGGCGGCGCGGAGAGCATGCGCGGAATCTCCTCGGCAGCGGCTGGCCTGCCGTAGAGCCAACCCTGCACCACGTCGCACCCGATCAAATTCAGGATTGCGGCCTGCTCTTCGGTCTCCACTCCCTCGGCGACGGTGGTGAGCCCGAATCCTTTTCCCATGCCGATGACAGCGCCAACAATCTTGGTTCTTTCCGGGGTCTGGGTCATGGCATGGACAAAGCTTCTGTCCACCTTTAGCTCGTCGAATGGCAAATCCTGGAGGTGGTTCAGACTTGAGTTCATGGTTCCGAAGCCGTCCAGCGACAGCCTGCAGTTCATGGCCTTCAATTCACGAGCAACTTCCTGGGCTCGCGGAATATCGTCCAGCAGCGCGTCTTCGGTAACTTCGATGGTCAGCCGGTCAAGCGGAAAACCACCGCGTTCCGCAGCACTGAAAATCTGGCTGGGCAGGGTTAAATCAAGCAGTTGGCATGGGGAGAGGTTGACGGACAACATGATCGGAGGGGGTAACATGGGCGCCGTCGCGAATGCTTTCCTCAATATCTTCTGCGTGAGTATGTTGATGAGCCCGCTCTTCTGAACCATGGGAATAAACGCGTCCGGCTGGATCAAACCCAACTGCGCGTGATTCCACCGGGCAAGAACTTCAAAGCTTACCAGGTGGCCGGATTGGAGATTTACCAATGGCTGGAAGAGGGGGAAGAACTCATCTTCTCCAAATGCCCGGCGAACATCGATCTCATCGAAAGGCATGGCGTAACTTTAAGACAACGCGGCCGAAAACGCCACCGAAAGCGGAAGCTTTTAGTAACAGTTTGACCAGATTCGGTAACTGCCGCAGTTGCCGGTCACCTAGCGTAGGCCGTCGCAAATAGCGTCATTTACCGATGCTCGCAAATGGGATGAATTCGTACAAGAGGGTTCCCTCAGGGGCTAAAGCCCAGCTGATTTTGGGCCGTTTACGGCACGACTGAAGTGGTGCCCTTTCAAAACATAAACGACCATCTGCGAGGCGGACACCACTAGTTCAGGAGTTTTCCTGTCCCGCGATCCCGCTGGCCGCTTTGCATGACGACCAGCCGCGATTGTGGAGTCAAACGCTTCATGGGCCTGCCGGAGAGTTGGATGATTCGATGAAATCGCGACCTCGCGTAATTCGAGGTCAGCAGCTTATACCAATCCCCGGCAGCAAGAACCATCCATCAACTCAGCGCGCGGGGGGCGGCGCCACAGGTCCCTTGCTGTTTGGCGGCTCTGTCGGATTGAATTTGCGCGCCAGATCCGGAGTTGACTGAACGTCGTCCGCGGGCGGATTGTCGGCCTTCGCTACCTCCGCGCCAAACACGTAGCTCGATCCAAACATATTGCTGGTAAAGATCACCAGCGACTTATCCGGCGAGATCCGCACATTGGGTTCCTGGCGATAGTAGTGGTGGGACATGTTGACCAGGTGCTCAGGGTGGAAGACGCCCGGCTGCCAGAAGGTTGAGTCGTTCAGCGCGCCGTCGCCGGCTTTGTAGAGCTGCGGATGGAACAGCTCGATCCACTCGCCGTTGTGGGATCTGGCCACCTGGCCTGGGTCGCCGCCGTCGCCGGCGAACAACGAGAGATCCTTGGTTAGGTTGAAGTGGATCGACCAGTCGTCGCGCTGCATGTGGTACGCGGTGTGCTCCCCGGTCTTCAGGTTATAGCCGGCTAGAAAGAAGTCCTCGCCCTTGGGATACTGCCAGTCGTACCAGATTGTCTCTCCGTCGAGGCCCCAGAACTCGTGCCCGGCGATTTCGTTGAGCATGGTCCGCTTGTGGATGAGCGTATTGTGGGTTGCGTCGGTGTGGATCATCCAGATGCGATCCACCTTCTGCCATGGACCTTCGTGGCAATACATCAGCAAAGCGGGATCGGTGGGCGAGAAGAGCAGGTGGTTGACCCAATCTGTCGAGTGCAGCAGAATCGTTTCGGTCCCCGGCTTCTCGCCGTTCGGGCCCGGCTCCAAGCGGATCGTAAACAGCACAAGAGGCAACCGCGCCGCCAGGCGAGCCTCCATCATTGCGCCTTTGTTGGCGGGTTGATAGTGCGGTCCTTGCGCGTCGGTGGCCACACGGTTGTCGCGGGCGCCCGCAGGCTGCGCCGGAGCAGGCAGGTTCGATCCATACTCCTTGCCCGTGGCGTCGCCTTCGATGTAAGTGCCGGCTGCGAGAGTCTCGTCGGCGTTGACGCTGACGATGTTCCGTTTCGCCGGCAGGTCGACCAGCTTGCGGATCTCGCCGGTGTCGGTGTCCGCCTTGTACACCGCAGTCACGCCCGTCGCCGGGTCAGTCTTCGTGTAAAACACGCTATTGGTCTTGTGCCCGACCACCAGAGCATGGACCATCCCCGCGCCGGGTCCGCGGCCACCGGGTTCGCTCGCCCCGGTTTTACTTGCCTTCTCTGGATGCGGCGGATTCGGCACGAGCAGCTTGGTCGCGCGGGTGGCCAGGTCGAGCACGTGAATGCCGTCCGACGCGGTGTAGATCATCTGCTTTCCGTCGGGAGTATACGCATTGATGTTGAAGTAGAATCCCCCGGAGTTGGGCTCGTCGCTGAGCCGCCATACGCGGTGTCCGGTATCCTGATCTACCCAGGTCTTCGGCGGCATGGGACCGCCAGGCGCGGCTTGCGCAATCGAGCCGAGAGGAAGAGTGACGAGAACGAATGCGGCGAGTGTGCGGAGGCTCATTGCGGTACTTCTCCTTCGGCGTGGGTTGGAAGTACTGCGATGTCGCCTTCATTCTTGCGCGGGACGGTGTGAGCTCGATGGCGAGCCGTTCCGGTCGAAATTGCAGACTCCATACAAACCGACGTTGTCCATTGGGGATTTAGTTTCACTTAAGAGAATTGCACGCACGGCTGGCGCGCCGGGGCCTTTGATTCCAATCTCTTGGTTACTTCCCTTTGACTGTGTTGACGGACCATCATGTCTCAAGGCTCGAACTTGACTGGGACATCGACCTCGTTGCCATCCCGCTTCAACTGGTCGACACTTCGGACTATCGCTCCATTCATCTTGACATTCTTGAAAACGATGGGAGCGACACCGGCGCCCATCAACATGCCGGGGCGCGTCGCTTTGCCAAAGGTGCAGTTCTCGAAGACGAAGTTGGTCAGCGTCGCTTTTCCGCCGTCGATGTAGACGTGGCCTCCGTCATTTTCGAATGTTGTGTTGACGAATTTGAAATCGTTCAACAAAACATCGTCGCTGGACTTGAGGCCTTCGGTGTATCCCTTGCCGATGAAATACGCGGGCGTCATCTGAATCCAGACGGCGAACTTGTTCTGGTTGGTGACGAAGTGCACGTCTTCAAGGCGCAGGTGCTGGATATTCGGCGCGCCGCCGTAGCCAATGGCGATGGCGGAAGTGTAGGTGTAATTCACGAACCCCTTCACCACGACGTCTTCGAGTGTAGAGCGCTTGCCGCCGTAAAAGGCGAAGGTGTCGTCCATGGTCATGGCAAACCCGTCCTGCACGAGGATGTGCTTGCTGTTGCCGGTAAAGTCGAAGGCGTCGTCGTGGTACTGCTGCTTGCGATTTACGATCTTGATGTTTGTGGCGGAGAAGCCGTCGGTGTCGCTGACGGTCACGGTCCAATATGCGGAGCGGAGCAGCAGCAGTCCCTGAAACGAGATGTTCCGGCAATGGTTGACGATGTAGCCCTTGATCCCCGGCGCGTGCGGATCTGTTACCAATCCCTCTGCCGATCTGGCTTTTCCGTCTCCAGTATCGGGTTGGAAATCGTGCCAGAGCCACGGGTAGCCCTCCATGTCGATGGTGCCGCGCCCCATGAAGCCGGCATTCTCGATGTTATTGAAGACAAACATGGCCTTAAGCGGCCTTGCCCCGGCAGGCATGGGCGGCGAGGCATAGTCCGCACTCTTGCGCGACCCGCGAAGCAGCGCGCCTGCATCGACATAGAGCCGGACGTTGCTCTGCATCAGGATCGTGCCGGTCAAATAGACTCCGGCGGGGAAGAAAAGAACGCCGCCACCGGGCCGGGAAGAGACATCGCCGATTGCCTGATTGATCTTCCCGGTCTCAAGCGTCTTGCCGGTGTTATCGACTTTGTAGTCCATGATGTTGACCACGTTGGCATCGCCGGGCTTGGGAGGATTCTTTTCCGCGGGTTCGGCAAACAGCAAGAGTCCAGGACTTTGAAAAGTTGGCTCTTCGTTGAAGAAGATGACCAGATATCGCGGCTGATCGAGATCGAAGGTCACTGTATTGCCGCTGATCCGCGGATGAATGCCATAAGCAAGCGGTCTTATATAGCAGGTGACTATGTTTCTCTGGTTGACGAGCGAGGTAATGGTTATGTGGACCTTCCCGGTCATGGAGAAACTGGCGTGGTCCATCCATTGAAACTGGTTGTAAGTCGGCAAACGGTGCACAAAGACGGGCTGGCCATCCACAGTTACCTTGTAAGCCAGGCTCGGCGCCGCACCAGGATAGGCGGGATAAGGAGTGACTGAGGCGAACGCCGCGGGCAACAGCGTCGCGAACAGTAGGATTGAGCCTGCAAACCACCTGGATCTCATTCAGTTCTTCTCCCTCGGTTACGAAATGCTCCTGTGACCAACCTGACGGAAGCTTCACAAGCCTGTTGCGCTGGTCGCGTATGAGTCTATCAAGCAAGGCGCGACAGGAACTACCGGGATATTTCGAGGCGTGATTCTGCCCGGCGCGAAGGGACTGCTGGCGGCCGGCGTTGGCAGGCCGGCGCGCGATTCGGACCGATCGCCGGTAAGGGCTGCGGAAGATCCGTTTAAGGCGGCCGCGGAATGGCGGTGGCGTTGGGCAGCATGGCGCGCTGTACAATACCGCCGACGCTTAGAAAGCGTTTTCAGAGGAGGGATACCCAATGAAGGCAGCCTGGATTCTACCCGTACTCATGCTTGGCGCGATGGCCAGCGCGCAGACCAGGCGGCTCACCTTTGAGGGAACTCATCCCGTGCAGAAGCTCGATCTCAAGGACCTGGGTCAGGACTTTCCGTCGGATTGGAGCGGCTACAGTTATCTTGTTCTCGAAATGCGAACGTCCACACCGCAACGCTTTCATTTGATCGTTCTGGACAAATCCGGGGTCCGGCGTCTTGGCTTTCAACCGGTCGGGCAAGACGTGTGGTTTCGGGCGGCGGTTCCACTCAAATTCTTCAAGGGACGCGACCAGTCCGGCTTCGACCTCGCGTCGGCGGGCAATCGACCTTTCCATTCCTTCTGGCTCTCTATCTGGGGGCCCTTTGGTCCGATTAACAATGTCCAGGCGCTGGCGTTCATGATGGACTATCCGCTTAACCACCCGGTAATCGAGATACGTTCCATCCGGCTTGCCAAAGACGATCCTGGTTCGGAGATTTCGGAGAAGCTGCCGGTGATCGATGAATTCGGCCAGTGGATTTACGCTAACTGGTCCCGAAAGATCACCAGCCTTCATCAATTGAAACGGGATTGGGCAAAGGAAGTGAAAGCCTTTGCGCCGAGTGCATTCGATTACTGCCCATACAGCGGCTATAGGTCGACCAAGGCCGAAGCTACCGGGTTCTTTCGCGTGCAGCAGGTTGACGGTAAGTGGTGGTTTGTGGACCCCGATGGGCATTTGTATCTATCGATGGCGGTGCCGGGGATGGGAGCGGGAGGCGCGGACACGCGCATATCGGGCCGCGAAAGCTACTACGCGGCGCTGCCTCCGCCTGAGGTTTCAACTGCAGCCGCGGCGGGGCGTCCCCAGGCAACTCCGGGCGAGACGTTTGCCGCATTCCGCAGTTGGAATCTCTACCGCCGGTATGGGCCTGATTGGCAGGCCAAGGCCGCCGACATGGAGTTACAGCGCGCAAATGGATGGGGGCTGACCAGCATCGTCTCTCGCGGCGCGGAACCATCTCATCGCAAGCCTTACCTCGCGTACTTCAATACCCTGCCGCGCGGCAACACAGGCATACCCATGTATCTTGGGCTGCCGGACGTGTACTCGGAGGAGTTTGCGAAGTTTCTAGAAGAAGGCGCCAAAGCTCAACTCACGCCGCATAAGGATGACCCATGGCTGATTGGATATTTCATCGGCAACGAGCCGCCCTGGCCGCGCCGCGAATCGGAAGTCATCGATTTGTATCTGGCCGGTCCGCCCAGCGCGATGCAGCGCGAGATCAAGAAGTTCCTGGCGGACGGAGACACGCCGGAACGCCGCCGCCAGTTCATCGTCGCGGCCTTTGAGAAGTATCTAGCCATGGTGGGATCGGCACTCAGGAAATACGACCCGAATCATTTGAATCTTGGTATCCGCTTCGGCGGCAACCCGCCCGACTATGTAGCCAGGACCGCCCGTGTATTCGATGTGTATAGCTTGAACACTTACGAATATGAGCCGACCAAGGAGATCAAGAACGCATATGCGCTCTCAGGACGGCCGGTCATCATCGGCGAGTTTCATTTCGGCGTGCCCGACAACGGCCTCGGCGCCGGTCTGGTACAGGTGCGCGATCAGAAGGAACGCGGCGTGGCTTATCGGTATTACGTTGAACAGGCCGCGGCGCTTCCGGCATTTCTCGGGGCGGGCTGGTTCATCGGCACGGATGAGCCGGTGACCGGGCGCATGGATGGCGAGAACTATAACATCGGCTTCGTCGATGTTACCGATCGCGCCTATCCCGAATTAGTCTCGGCAGCCGAGGAGACACTGGAACGGTTGCAGGATGTCCATTCGGGCAAGGTTCCCGCATTTAGCCAAAGGCCGATGGCATCCGATGCAGGTACATCGGAAACGCCCTGGATGGATGAAGAACACGGTTATAAATTCAACATTCAGTAGTGCGAGAAAAAGGAGAACTATCGTGACTTGCAAGCCAATCATTCTTCTTGCCGTTGGTGCGTGGTTGCTTTCTGCCGCGGCTCCGTTCTTTGGCGCCGAGAATTCCGGTGTGAAGGTTTGGGAGACCAAGGCCGTCATTCCGACTTATCTGGCCGGCGATCCCGAACCGAACCCGATGTTCTTTTTCGGCCGCGAGTCACAGGGCGCGCAGGGGCCTGTCTATCCCTATCCCATGTACGACACGCTTACGGGCAAGAAAGTAGACAAGACTTATACCGTTGTCTATCTGGAGAATGAATACATTCGCATCGGCGTGCTTCCGGAGATTGGCGGGCGCATCTTTGAAGGCGTCGATAAGACCAATAACTATAACTTCATCTATCGCCAGCACGTGATCAAGCCGGCGCTGATCGGCCTGCTCGGTGCGTGGATGTCCGGTGGCATTGAGTGGAACATTCCGCATCATCACCGCTCCACGACCTTTCTCCCCGTGCAATACAAGCTGGAAGAGAATGCCGATGGCAGCAAGACGATCTGGGTGGGCGAATTGGAAGTGCGGCAACGCATGACCTGGGCGGTGGGTTACACCCTGCGGCCGGGAAAGTCGTACCTCGAAGCACGAGTGCGCATTCTGAACCGCACGCCGGAAGTGAACACCATGTTATGCTTCGCCAATTTGGCGATCCACGCCAACGATAACTATCAGGTCATCTTCCCGCCCAGCACTCAACTAGGTGTCTTCCACGCGAAACGAGAATTTACGGAATGGCCGATCTCGCATTCCGTCTATGCCGGCGAAGATTTCACCAGAGGTGTGGACATCAGCTGGTACAAAAACCACATGCAGGCAAGTTCCGTTTTCGCATGGAACTACCAGGACGATTTCTTCGGCGGCTATGACCACGGCAAGGAGGCCGGAACCCTGAGCGTGGCCGATCACAACATCGTTCCCGGCAAAAAGTTTTGGACCTGGGGCAACGGCCCGAGCGGGAAGCGATGGGACACAACGCTGACCGATGACGACGGACCCTACATGGAACTGATGGCCGGCGCCTACTCCGACAATCAGCCCGACTACAGTTGGCTGCAGCCTTACGAGACTCGGTCTTTCAGCATGAACTGGTATCCGTTCCGAGACATCGGCGGCGCGAAGCAAGCCAACCTGGATGCGGCCGTGAATCTGGAAGTCAGCGACGGGATGGCAAAGGTGGGATTCTATGCGACATCTGCCCACTCGAATGCTCGCGTTCTGCTCAAGGCCGGCGACAAGGTGCTGCTCGAGGAGACTATCGCCATCGACCCTGGCAAGCCGTACGTGAAGCAGGTGGCATTGCCTGCAGGAATCGACGAGCACGACCTGGTTGCCTCACTCTCCGACGGCGATAAGGAACTCGTGACCTATAGTCCAGTTCGTTTGACGCCGGAGCCGAAGCCTCCCGTGGTCGCGTCGCCGCCTGCGCCGCAAGACGTGAAGAGCAGCGATGAACTTTACCTCATTGGGCTGCGCGCGCAACAGTTTCACGACCCGAATATTGACCCGCTGCTCTATTGGGAGGAGGTGCTGCGCCGCGATCCCGGCGACACCAGGGTCAACACGGTGCTTGGGATTACGGCTTTCAACAAGGCCCGCTACGTCGAGGCGGAAGCATATTTTCGCAAGGCTGTGGAGCGAGCAACGGATCGCTATACCGATCCAAAAGATGGTGAGGAGATCTACTATCTCGGCGCCACGCTCAAGGCTGAAGGCAGATCCGACGAAGCATACACGTGGTTCTACAAAGCCACCTGGAGCCAGGCCTGGAAGGCCGCCAGCTATTATTCGCTCGCACAGATCGCCGCATCCCGCGGAGACATGACCGCCGCGCTCGATTTTGTGAACCGGTCGATCGACTCGAACGCACAAAATATTCGCGCGCAGAATCTCAAAGCCGCCGTGCTGCGCCATCTCGGCCGAAGCAGTGAGGCATTGCAGGTGCTAGCCACGGCTTCGCATGCGATCGACCCATTGGATGTGCGCGCCATGGCCGAGACTTACCTAGCCTCGCGCGACAAAGAAGCCGGCGAAAGGCTGGCAGTTGCGATGAATCAGTTTCCAGCAACGGCTCAGGAGACCGCGGCAGAGTATCTCAATGAGGGGTTATGGAAGGACGGTTCCGATGTGCTCTTGCTGGCCACGGATGCAGCGCCGGACAAGGCACGCATTCATCCCATGGTGTATTACTATCTTGGTTATTTCGCCGGGAAGCTGGGCCATGGCGCGGGTGCCGTGCGGTATGACCAACTGGCCATGCAGATGCCGCCGGATTACGTGTTCCCATTCCAGAATGAAGCCATCGACGTGCTGCGCAGTGCGATCGATACAAATTCACACGATGCGCGCGCGGCATATTATCTCGGCAATCTTCTATATGACTGGCAGCCTGAAGAAGCTACGCGAATGTGGGAGGCGTCGGCCGCGCTCGATCCCACGTTTGCCATTACTCATCGCAACCTGGCTACCGCTTACATGCATCAAACATCGGGCCCCAACATCGATAAGGCCCTTGCGGAATTGGAGATGGCCGTTTCTCTCGATCACAAGTACGCACTGCACTTTACCGAACTCGACGAGCTTTACGAGCAAGCCGGAACGCCGCTGGAAAAGCGTCTGACGCTGTTCCGGCAGAATGAGTCGGTGGTGACGCGCCGGGACGATGCTCTGAACCGTGAGATTGCGCTCGAGATCGGCACCGGCAAACTAGATGACGCGATCACGACGATGAGTACGCACACCTTCGCGGTGGCTGAAGGCGAGAACCTCAACGTGGTGGAACACTGGACCGAGGCACACATTCTGCGCGCCGAGAAGAGAATCGAGGCCCAGCATGATGCGGAGGCGCTCAAAGATCTTCAAGCCGCCGGAGAAATTCCCGCGAACCTGCCCATGAGCTTTGGATTTGGCGGAGCAAACCCACGAGCCGCGGAGATTGCGTATTGGAGCGGCGTTGCATTCTCCGGTTCTGGCGATCGGGAGCGTGCCAAGGCATCCTGGATGCGAGCAATAGCGCCGCCCGATCCCGCTCCGGTGCGCCGCGCCAATCAAGCCAATGGCGCCGCAGCGGGAAGCGCTCAGACCTATTACCAGGCCCTGGCTTTCCAGAAGCTTGGCCAGGAAGAAAAGGCCCAGGAGCTGTTTCGGAAATTGGTCCAATCGGGCAAGGATGAGTTGCAAAAGCCCGTAGGCAGCGGCGGAAATGGACGGCGAACGGTCTCGCGGCGCACGCGCGAAGCCAACGCGCACTACATGGCCGGTCTTGGATATCTCGGTCTCAAAGACGAGGTGGCCGCGAAAGACGAACTCAGCCAGGCTGTCAAGATCAGCCCCGACCTGGTGGGCGCGAGTTCCGAATTATCGCGGCTGCAATAGAAGCGCGCAGGACGCGGTTAACGCGGATTCGGTTTGGGAGCTACTATGAGTTTCTTCGACGTGTCTCCTCCTTTCACTTCCGCATGTTATCCGCTCCTGCTACGTATGCAACAACCAAAACTGTACGAAGCTACAGGCGCATAGGTTAAAGCTTCGAGTTATTGAAGCAGCGGGCCGTCACCGAACTCTCTGAAGTCACAGTAGAGGTATTATGGGAAATTGGAAACGGTAGGAAATATTGAACTCAGGGCAGTTCTCCCAATGATTTTGAGGGAGAAGCATTCCCTCAGGGGCTAAAGCCCGCTGTTTTGGGGCTCTTTTCGGCACCCTTCGGCATGCTCAGGGCAGGCTTTTAAAGCCGTGCCCTGACACCAGGCGCCTCTTAAGACATGCTCCAGCAATCTTAAGATTTGTAAAGCAGGTTTCCGATGCTCTGACCTATGAAAGACTTGAGAATTGGATGAGATTGCTCAAAAGGTGCCCGGCGCCGAGGCCGCACAGATGGAAACTGCCGAGAAGCAAAAGGAACTGTCGCTCCTGCTCGTCGATGACGACGTAGAGTTATGCGGGATGATGAAGGAGTTTTTCGCCCAGGCGGGCCATCGTCTGGATTGCGCTCACGATGGCCGAAGCGGCTTGGACTGCGCGCTCAACGGCGCGTACGACCTGGTGATTCTCGATGTGATGCTGCCCGTTTTCGACGGTCTCACCGTCCTGCAACAGTTGCGGCGGCGAAAAGATCTTCCGGCGATCATGTTGACCGCCCGCGTGCAGCAGCACGACCGCATTCTCGGCTTGAATACAGGAGCCGACGACTATCTTCCCAAGCCATTCGATCCCGATGAACTGCTGGCGCGGATTCGCGCCGTATTGCGTCGCGCCGATGCGGCAAGCTGGAAAGGCAGCACAGTTGTAGCCGTTGGAGACATGCAGGTGAACACCACGACGCGCGAGGTGCGGGTCGCGGGCGCGCCGGTGGAGTTGACCGCGGTGGAGTTCGACCTGCTGGAGATGCTGATGCGCTCGGCTGGGCGCATTGTTTCGCGCGACGAGATCACTGTGGCTCTGTTTGAACGCGAAGCAACGCCATACGATCGATTTCTCGATGTCCATGTCAGCCATTTGCGCAAGAAGCTGGAAGGCAGCGGAAATGCGATCCGCGCAGTCAGGGGAGTTGGGTATGTATTTATCGGAGTGGCTTAAGCGGCTGCCCATGAAGTCTCTCTACTACGGCTTGTTGCTGGCGATGGTGACCACGCTGTCGCTTTCCTTTCTCGTCTTCCACGCGATATCGGATCGCATGCAGAAGAAGGCAATCGATCCGGCATTCGACCGCATCGATGAGCTCGAGCTTGAAAGCGCGCGCACAGCGTTGGGCAACGGCGGGACGAAGGCGCTCAAACAGTATCTGAGCAAGCTGGACCATGTCTTTGGGGGATCGTCTCACTTTCTGCTTGATGCGCATGGGATCGACGTTTTGTCGGGTGAGAACAAGAGCCCGATGTTGCCGCCGCCTCCGCTTACCAGGTGGCGCACGCGGGAAAACGGGCATTACGTTCGAGCTCACCGATCGGAGGACGGGGAGTATTGGATTGTGGCAACGGGCTTGCCTGGAAGGCCGGATATCTGGACATATCTTCCTTACTACTTCCTGGTGCTCGGGGCGACGATCGTGCTGTGCTGGCTGGCCTCGGTGGGTGTAGTGTCGCCGATCCGCAGGATCGCGGCCTCGATTGCGCTCTTCGGTCAGGGCAACTTGTCGGTTCGAGTGCACACCGGACGGCGGGATGAGATTGGGCAACTGGGGCGGTCGTTCAATCAGATGGCGGAGCGGCTGCAACGGCTAATTGAAAGTGAGCGGAGGTTGCTGGGGGACATATCGCACGAATTGCGATCGCCGCTTGCGCGACTGAAGTTTGCCGTGAAGCTGGCCAGGACATCCGCGGACAGCAAGATGGCGCTCGATCGGATCGAGCGGGACATTGACCGGATCTCCGCGCTGGTGGCCGACATTCTGGAAATCACTTACATTGAATCCGAACCGGCAGGTCAGACCGCCGAGATTGCGCGCGTGGAAGACATCGTGGATGAAGTTGTATGCGACTGCGCTATGGAAGCTGAGTTTCGCGACTGTCGCATTGCGGTGAATGGCCGGCTCGACGGCCAGGTGAAGGGAAACCGCGAACTGTTGCGGCGCGCCGTGGAGAATGTGCTGCGCAACGGAATTCGTTATTCACCGGAGCATTCCACCATCGATGTATCTATCGCCGAGGATTCGCGCGCCGCAGTCGTTTCGATTCGCGATTATGGTCCGGGCGTTCCCGAAGAGGCATTGGCAAAGATATTCGATCCATTCTTCCGGGTCGATGAAGCGCGCGATGCAACAAGCGGTGGATCGGGACTGGGTTTATCGATCGCAAAACAAGCCGTGCAGCTGCATCATGGCACGATCGTGGCAGAGAGCGCATCGCCTGGTCTGCGCGTGAAGATTTCGATTCCGCTTTGCACCGAGACTGAGTCGAAATGAGCCGCTGGTCGAGTTAATCGCCATCGTTGCGCAGGGCTTAAGGATTCTTAAGCTTCAAGAACAATCGTTCGTAGTTTAATCCTCTCAGTGCCTCATGCGACGGAAACAATACGCGAGGCAATTGAGGAGAACTACATGAAGCGTTTCTTCGGTATTGCAATGATACTCGTGCTTTTTTCGGCGCCCGCCTTTGCCGCCACCAACAAACCCCAAACCGTGACCATCCCGGAGACAGTGCAAGTCGGATCGACGCAGGTTCCCGCGGGCGATTACAAGCTGACGTGGACAGGCGCTGGATCGGACGTCCAAGTCACGCTGGCGCAGAATAACAAGGCCGTTGTCACGTTTTCGGCCAAGGCGATCTCAGGCAAGAATAGCCCCGGAGTTGACACCGATACCAAGGGTGGAGTTTCCGTTCTGCAATCGATTCAGTTGAGCAGCGTGAGCCTTGTGTTGGAAGGCTCGACAAGTTCCGGCCAATAAGGTGGGAACCATCGGCGAGCGAAGCGGGAGATATGGCGAGCTTGCAGTGCGGCAGCAGGCGCACCGCACAATAAGCATCATCCCGCTTCGACCTTACTGGGAAGATCGCCACCCATTGAATTCGAACAGTGATGAATTTTGTTTAGATCGTGTGAAAGACATGTTGAGCGCGGCCGCGTGGGCAAGAGCGTTCGATGTATCCGCATAGCTGCTGCTCCGCCCAGCACCTGCCCGGCCAGCCTATTGGCGTGCCCGCAATATAAGCAAGACCAAATACGCTTTATCTAAACGCAGCGGGGCCGAACCGTGCATCTCTTGAACCGCCGCATCGCCAAGATTGAATAACCTCCTGTTTGCCGACCGGAAGATCAAACTGGTAACGTACTTATCAAGAGTCATCTTGTCGAGCGACGCGGAGAGGTGTGCATAAACATGGCCAAGAGCGTTAACAAAGTCATTCTTTTGGGCAACGTGGGCAAGGACCCCGAAATCCGTTCCACACCCGGCGGCACGCTTGTGGCCACCCTTGGATTAGCCACAAGCGATCGCCAGAAGGACGCGCAGGGCAACTGGCAGGATCACACCGAGT
The DNA here is from genome assembly GCA_963757965.1 of uncultured Acidobacteriaceae bacterium. Taxonomy (GTDB): domain Bacteria; phylum Acidobacteriota; class Terriglobia; order Terriglobales; family Acidobacteriaceae; genus Telmatobacter. The sequence continues at coordinate 238,117 of CAVWTV010000017.1, read as the reverse complement.
GGCACAACCTGATCGCCTTCAACCGCACCGCCGAAATCATTCGAGACTACGTCAAGAAGGGGTCGAAGCTCTTTGTCGAGGGCAGGATCCAGACGCGCAACTGGGAAGACAAGGACACCAAGGCCAAGCGCTACAGGACCGAGATCATCGTCAACGATCTTTCCCTGCTCTCGGGCCGCGAAGAAGGCTCAGCGGGTGGATACAGCCGCGCGGCAAGCTCGGCGAGTTCGGCCGCCAGCTTTGACCAGCGTCCGGCCGCGGGCGCTGCCGACGACTACACGCAACAAGCGGAAATCTCCGACGACGACATACCGTTTTAGAAGCAGGGACTAGAGACTAGGGAATAGCGAGGCCTCTCTTAGTCGGCGGGCCTTTGTGCGGCGGTGCGCAGGTATAGAAGATGCAGAGCCTGCAAAGAGTGATCTTCCAGCCTCTGCTTGCCTAGTCCCTAGTCCCTACTCCCCAGGCCCTACTCCTTCATCAGCACAGCAATCAGCGAGTCCCTGTGCTTGTTGGCCATTGCATCCGCGTTGCTCAACACACGGACCCATATCACGATTGCGCCCGTTGCCAGCACCAGAAAGATCGGCACAGCCAGCCACATCATCTTGAAGTACCAAGTCAGTCCGAAGACCGCCGCACCCACGGCCATGGCCACAAGTTGCGCCAGCAAAGCGCCCAGCGCATTTGCCTGCGACCCGCCCTGGCGCGTGATCCGGCCGGGATTCACGCGATAGGGCATAGTGAGCGAAAAGATGTTTCCAGCGGCCAGGTTGGCCGGCAGCGAAAACAGAAGCCACGCCACGGTTGCCGCCACCACCACCCCTTCAGGCACACCCAACCGCAGAATAGCCAGAGTGCCGGCAACCAGAATGGTCAGGCCAAACAACACGGAATGGAAGAGGTTCTTGGCCAGCAGTACAGTGCGCATGGGGGTTGGAGAAATAAAGTACAGCTGAATCCCCTTTCCCTCGGCGCCCAGGTTGTTATAAAACAGCCGCGTGAACCCCAGTTGGGCGTAGACCATGCATATCGGCAGCGCCAGCGGGAACATGTGCTGCCCAACACCGTCTCTTATGAAGATGCCTGAGAAGACCAGGACCAGCAGCAAGGGCGCACCGATGGCATAGAGCAGCGGCAGCGTCCGCAGAAGCGTGCGCAGTTCCTTTTCCATCACAGCGGCAATGGGACCGGAGCCATCCAGCAAACCTCCGCGGTCGCGACGCAATGACTTGCCCCGGCTTGCGACAACCTTCTTCCGGCCAGGAGCTACGCCCAGACTTTCGCCTCGATACTCGGCCCGAAGCCGCGCCGCCAACACGCCTCCTGCGCCGAGTACATACAGCCCTAGAATCCCAAGCGATTCGAGCGTTCCCGATTGGGGCGCAGGCCCGGAAGCAGGTTCAGGTTGTTGCTCGACACGTTGCTGCAGCGCCTTCGCAGCCAGCCCCGGCGGCAGCCACTGCTGCACTTCATCGGCGATTCCCAGCCACGGTCCGTAGCGGGCTGTGAACTCGGCCTTGCTCCGTTGGAATTCCTCAGCCTGCTGCCGGGCGCGCTGGTCGCGGCTCACATGCGCATTGGAACTCGAATTGGCCGGCGAACTGTTGATCACCTGATGCCTCTGCCGGTGCAGCGCCGGATTGAGCAGTTGAAGGCTGAGGATGAGCACCATGAACACCGCGCCCAGAATCTCCCGCGTCTTCCGCTGCGCCAGCCAACGGTCGATCCAGGCAAAGATGGATCTCACCAGCAGGATGTTGAATGCAGCAAATACAACCAAGCCCAGCGCCGTCCAGGCAAACAACTCGGGCCGCACCACCGTGATCCCGACCAGGACGCCTAAACAGCAGAGCCCGCCCAGAATCGTCGAGACATCGAGCAGCCCAAAGACCACATAGAGCAAGAAATACGATCCGAAGCGCACCGGAAAACGCAACAGAATGCCCAGATCGAACTGCTCCTGGAACGACGCCAGCATGATGGGGACCACCTGCCAGACGAAGAAGACCGCCCAGAAAAGGATCGGCAGGAACCTCCATTGATTGCCGACAGCCAAAGCAAATGCGGAGAGGCCCGCGCCCGCGCCCATCGCCAGTCCGCCGATGCCATAAAAGACAAACGAGACGGTGCGCGCACCCAATTCCAGAGCGCCCTTCCTTGACTTGAGCCCGTGGCTGAACATGTGCCAGCGGAGCCGGGCCAACGCAGAATACTGCGCCCGCGCTTCAGCGCCGAACATTCCGCCGGCCGCATTTATGCCAACCACGTCAGCTCCTGCGCCGGTTCCTGCTGCACGTCAGCTCCCACAATGGACAGAAAAATCTCTTCGAGCGTAAGCCGCTGCTCCTGCTCGGCGCCCGGCAGCGTGGATGCAACACCTGCGCGCAGCGTTTCGATCGATCCATTAGCCACCAGTCGTCCCTGCGAGATGATGGCCACGTGGCTACACAGCCGCTCGACAATTTCCAGCACATGGGTGGTGAGAAAGATGGTGGCACCGCGGTTGATCATCCCAGACAGCATGGACTTCAGCATGCCCGCCGCAATGGCGTCCACGCCCTCGAACGGCTCGTCGAGAAACAACACCTTGGGCCCGTGAATTACCGCGGCGGCCAGGGCCAGCTTCTTCTGCATCCCATGCGAGAAGTCGGTCACCAGTTTGCGGCTCTCATCGGCCAGTTTCATGAACTCCAGCAATTCATCGGTCCGCTGATTTGTGGTGGCCTTGTCGAGGCCATACATGCGGCCCACAAAGCGCAGGTATTCGGGCGCAGTCAGTCGGCCCATCAGCGCCATGCCTTCGGGGACGACGCCGATTTGCCGCTTCAGCTCCAGCGCCGAGGCCGAGAACGGCAGGCCCAGAATCTCAATAGTCCCGGCGCTCGGCTCGAGCAGCCCGGTGAGCATTTTGATGGTGGTGGATTTGCCCGCTCCGTTCGGCCCCAGAAAGCCGAAGAACTGCCCCGGAGCCACGCTCAGCGTGACATCGTCCACGGCCGTCAGCGCGCCGAAGCGCCGTGTGAGCCCGTGGGTTTGAATCGCCGCGGTTACCATGTGCCTGCAAGAATAACAAGGTTAGGCGCGATCCGCGGTTTCTCAACGCTACAACTTGTGTATTGCGGCGACGAGCGACTCTTGACAATTGTATATATGGGGAGCAACATTCATATATACACAAGGAGCTGACATGCCTGCCACTCTCACATCGATTCGGCTGGACACGCAACTGGCGGATGAGGCCGTGCGCGCCTTGGGAGTCAAGTCAAGAACCGAGGCCGTGCATGTAGCACTCAAGGAAATTGTCGCACTGAAGCGCTTCAAGGCCGCGATCAAGAAGTACGAAGGCAAGCTCACCTTTGCCGGCAGCGATGAGTGAGATTGTCGTCTTCGACACATCGGTGCTGATCGACAATCAGCGGACGGCCTGCCATTCCCAGCGAATTGCCGATCTCACCGGCTTGGTGCGACTCAGTTCCGTGGTAGTGGCTGAACTCTGGCGCGGGGCCACTCGGGCCCTCGAACAGCAGTTTCTGCGTGACCTTGAAAAGAATCTTCCCATCCTGACGCCGACGGAGAAGAACTGGCTGGAATCGGGCAGAATTCTTGCAAAGATCTACGCAGACGAGGGGTATGAACCCAAAAAACTCCGCGATCTGCACTTCGATGTACTGATCGCACTCACTGTCCGATCCTACGGCGCCCAGCTGATTACGAGCAATCGCGCGGATTTCGAGTTGATCCGCGAGTACCGGGAATTCCAACTGGAAGTGTGGTAGTCCGTGCTCGCCAATGCCGGGAGGTTGGAGCGGATTCTCGTGCTTTCCATCTCTGGTCCGGGTCGGAAAAAGTTGGCAGGGTGGGCCTCTCGCTTATCGCAGGTCCGAGAATCCGACCTTATCGAGGGGCACCCGGCGCCGCGTGAGCCCGTCGGTTTGAATCGCCGCGATTTCCATGTGCGGCAAGGATAGCAAGGTTCCCTTGCAGGAACAAAGCGGGCGCTCCGCTGGGCGAGTGGGCTGGTTTCCGAGTTGGCGATCATCCGCTCGGGGCTCAAGGAACGATTGCAGACAGGCTGGAGAAGCGCATTGGCCTGATTGCGTAGATCAACGTTTCGGATATTCGATCCAGCAAGCAGAGTTGATGATCCGGTCAAACAGCGCTGCGTTTTCCAAGCGAACGTCCTGATACTCGGCTCCTTCACCGAGAATAGCCATGCGGCGCCACATCTTGTCATTCGGCAAGCGTCCCCAGGTGTCCCTGCCAATTACTCCACCTTCGCTACCGTCGACGGAATCCGGGCGCTTGACCACGTTGCGATTTGCGAATGTCTCCGATTCAACGAATTGCTCATCGTCCGGCGTGGAGTCCATCGCATATGGCCCAAACCAGAACTCGACGCGATCGTTGCCGTGCTTTGCCTTGACAATGTGGACAACGTAATCGACGTCGACTTTGCCACGAAACAGCCGGGCGTCATGCTGAGGCACATCGAACTGCAAGCCGTATTGTCCCCAGCCTATGCGCTCAAAGCCGGACCTCGGCTTGCCGCAAAGTGGGAGGGGAAGATTGTCGCTCGCAGGGTCAAGGACCAGGTTCAAAGTCGACTTTTCGGGAGCGACGACGATTGATTGCGGCTGGAACCTGTCGCCTGGAAGAAAGTGGAGCACCACACCGGGGTGCTCGACGCGGAATGAGCCGCTCTTGTCTGTGGTCATGGAGTCTCGCTGTGGGGGGCAGCATGACCATGTGCTACCGAAGACTACAACTCCGGCTACTGGCACTCCGTCTTTGGTGGTTACCGTGCCGGCAACGGGACCATGAAAGGTGATCTCCGCTTCAAATTCGTTGGATTTGCCGCCCTTCCTGTCAGAGCGAAAATACCAGTGGCGAGCCGCATCCGCTGCGGCGTCAAACAATGAGCCTGGAAGCGCGTAAGGGTTAGATACATTCCGTACGGTTCCATCAGCTCCCACAGATATTCGAACTGTGAATTTGGTGGGGTTCAATCCTGGTGGAACTGTAGCTTCCATAATGTTCACGGCCGCTTTGCGAGCCTCCCTGTTCGACAGGATCGTGATCGCGTTGCCCGCAGTGGTCTGACACAGAGAACCCGAAGAAAGAGTCATGCAGACGGAAACCAGTAGAAAGCCTGCAACCAAGCAGCGAAACATAGAGGGATCCTAGCAGAAGGCCACGTCGACCGGAAGCAGATCGCCAACTGACGATGAATCGCCAGTGCACTCGCGGAGCGCTTCAACTGAATCCAACGAACTCCGATTCTCAGGGCTTCGCGTGGGGGCCTGGCAACGCGGAAACTCGTCCAGCGCCTTCGATCCCTCCGCTCTACGCTTCGCTCAATTCCTCTTCCTCCGCGTCGCGCAGCGGATCGTTGTCGCGGTCCGTCACCTCGACCAGCGCAGCCAGGCGCGCGGCCAGTTCCGGCTTCCAGCAGCCCTCCGGGGCGCGCCAGCTCCAGTTGCCCGCGGCCACAGCCGGCGTATTCATGCGCGCCTCTGAGCCAAGCTCGAGAAGATCCTGAGCCGGAACCACTGCAATCTGCGCCACGCTTGCCTCCGTGGCTCGAATCAGCGGCCACACCGCCTTCTTGCCGACTGGCCCCACATAAGCTTCGACCGCGCTGCGCTCAATCTTGGTGGCCGCGTTCCACCAGCCCTGCGTGGTGTCGTTGTCGTGCGTGCCGGTGTAGGCCACGTTGCTGGGGGAATGGCGGTGGGGCAGATGCAGATGCGCGCCCTTGGAGTTGAAGCCGAACTGCAGCACCTTCATGCCTGGCAGTCCCAGCTCGGCCCGCAGCGCCTCCACTTCGGGAGTGATCATCCCCAGGTCTTCGGCCACCAGCGGCAGCGGACCAAGGGCCTTCGCAAGGGCGCGGAACAGCTCCAGCCCCGGTGCCTTCACCCATTCGCCGTTGACCGCCGTCTCCTCCTCGGCCGGAATCGCCCAGTAAGCCTCGAAGCCGCGGAAGTGATCGAGGCGAACGATGTCGTAAAGCTCACAAGCGCGCCGAATCCGCTCGACCCACCAGTCGAACCCGCGCTCGGCCAGCACGTCCCAGCGATAGAGGGGATTGCCCCAGCGTTGGCCAGTGGGAGAGAAATAGTCGGGCGGCACGCCGGCGATGCGGACCGGCTGCAACTCCTCGTCCAATTCGAAGAGATCCGGATGCACCCACACATCCGCCGAATCCATGTTGACGAAGATCGCCACATCGCCCAGAATGCGGATCGCGCTCTTGGCCGCAGCCTCGCGGAGTTGGTTCCATTGAAGCGAAAACGCAAATTGCAGCACTTGCTCGAGAGCCAGTGCGCGCCCATGTTGCGCGGCGATTTGCGCGAGCGCCTCCGGCTCACGGCGGCGCTCAGGCTCGGGCCACGCTGTCCAGGCACCGGTATTGAATTGACGCCGCAGAACGGCATACAACGCATAATCGGCCAGCCATACCGCCTCGGCCTGGCAAAACTGCTCGAATTGCATCGACTGCTCGGCTAAGTCTCGATCATGCGCTCTGCGGTCGAGAAAGTTGCCCGCCGCCTCATAGAGCAGCGGGAGCTTCCGCTCTTCTACCCCTTCGAAATCCACGGCGCCACCGCGGCCGGCCAGCCCGCTGATCCGGTCACCGGCGATCCAGCCCCAGTCGGAAAGAAACTCCAGGCTGATCAGGTACGGATTCCCGGCAAACGCCGACGTACCCGCATACGGCGAGTTGCCGTATCCCGTAGGACACAGCGGCAGCACCTGCCAGATGTGTTGTTTGGCCTCGGCCAGAAAGGCGACGAACTGGTGCGCGGCAGGCCCCAGATCGCCGATGCCTCCATAGGATGGCAGCGAGCTCACATGCAGCAAGACTCCGGAAGAACGTTGAAACTCCATTGCTCCATTATCGACGCAGCCGGTGAGGAATGCCTCAGGCTGCGAGGCAAAGCCAGTGCATTTGCATGATTGGCCTGATGTTGGCTCGTTCCGCCCCTGCGGGGCAGGCAAATTGGGTTAGGACGCTTTCCCCGGATTGCGCTACGCTCCATCCGGGGCTATTTTCGGCCCTCCCTCCGGGAGGATGCAAAAAAGCCCGCCTCCTGTTTTGGAAGCGGGCTTGATTGCGCCTTGGTTGGAACTTGTGCGGATCAAGCGCCCGGAACTTGTGGTCCTTGCTGCGCCTTGGGGTTCGTCTTGATGCGATTGTTCTTTTTGTAGCCGTCCATGACCCCGCTCAGGAAGACGCTGAAGGCTTCTGAACGCCGTTGCTCCAGCATCTGATCCTTGAACTGGTCGAAGTTCTTGGCGATGTCATCCGCGGTAGGCTCCTGTTTATCCACCAGCTTGGCAACCACTCCGGTTCGCGGCGTTTCGATCGGTCCGCTGACGTTGCCGACGGAAAGGTCAAACAGTTGCGGAGCCACCTGCGCCACCTGTCCCAGGTCTGGCACCTGCCCGCTGGGACCCACCAGGTCGCTGGTCTTGATTGTCGCTCCCACTTCCTTGGCGGCCTTGGCCAGATCGTTTTCCGACTTGGCTTTGTCGGCAAGCTGCTTGGTCTTCTGGCTGAGCAGCGCCGGCAGTGTCTCCTGGCGGTAGTCGTCCAGAATGCGGCTCTTCGCCACGTCAAACGTCGGCGCATGGGCCGGAGCGATGCCCGTAACCTGGAAGATCGCGTAGCCTTCGCCGGTCGACGCAGCCTGCGGCGAGTCACCCTGTTTGCCCTCGAAGGCCTTGCCGATCATCTGCGACCCGTCCGGCACCCCGGCGAGGACGCCTTGCTTGCCCACTGGCGGCGAGGTCACCACTTGAAGATGGTGCGCTGCCGCTGTCTTCTCCAAACCGTTCTTGAGCGCCTCGGAGGTCAGGGTCTGCGCATAGTTTGCCTCGGCCTGAGAGGCCTTTTGGCGAATCAGAGTGCCCTGAATTGTTGGGATCACCTCGTTGAGCGATTGCGCATGCGCGGGCTGGCGTTCTTCCACTTGAATGATGTGGTAGCCAAACTGGCTCTTCACGATCGCGATGTCGCCAATCTTTTGGCTGAAGAGAGCTTTTTCGAACTCCGGAACCGTGGCTCCTTTACGGTAAAAGCCCAGTTCACCACCGGTCACCTTGCTGCCCGTGTCGTCGGAGTTCTTCATGGCCAGGTCGGCAAAGTTCGCGCCGCCCTGAAGCTGCTTCAGAATTCCCTCGGCCTTGGCCTTGGCAGCCGCATCGGTCTTGGCGTCCGCCCCTGAGGGCACCTTGATCAGGATGTGCCGCGACCGAGCCTGGTCGGGAACCTCGTACTCGCTTTGGTGCTCGTTGAAGTACTGCTGAATCTCCTGCTGCGTGGGCTGCGGAACGCCGCCCGGCATTTGTTCGGCAGTAAAGGCAAAGTAGGTGATAATGCGCTCTTCAGGCACCGCCGAGGCGTAGCGCGCTGCGTTGGTCTTGAAGAACGATAGCAAATCGCTGTCCGAAGGATTGATCTGCTTTGACACGTCGTCCGCAGAGATCACCGCGTAGTCGAACTTGATCTTGATGTTGCTTTTGCGATAGTCCTCGCGCACTTCCCGATCGCCCACCGTAACCCCGGCGGTAATCAGAGACTGCAGGCGCTGGATGACGATTTCCTGCCTGATCTCGTCTTCAAATTCGGCAACGGAGAGGTTGAACTGATTGGCAACGAAAGCAGAGTACCGGTCTTCGCCGATGAATTGGCCGCTGGGGAATAGAAACTCGCCAAACTGGCCCTTGTGCAGGAACTTGATTACATCGTCGTTGGTGGCCTGGATGCCCAGCTTCGCCGCCTCTGCCAACAGGATCTGCTTCTGCACCAGTTGCGGACCTACTCGCTGCTCAAACAGGTTCAGCAGCATCGGGTTGTCGGGGTAGCGCTGCCGCTGCATCTGTTGCCGGGCAAGCTTTTCCACCTCCTGCTGGCTCACCGTCACTCCCGAAGACAGAAAACGGCTGTACCAGTGGGGGTAAATCACGGCGTAGGTATCGGCGGATGCAACACCCTGGCCGGTTAGCCCAGGGATGAGGTAAACCACCATCGACACGGAGGCCATACCGATGATGACGACGAAGAATGCCTTGACGACACGGCTGTCTCTTTGCAGGAAGCGAATCATGGATGGACTTGAACCTTCAACTCTCTACGCGCGGGCATGGCGTGTCTGCCCTGAAGCTAATGCGGCCCAAAAAGAGGCCTTGCTGCAAGGCTCGCATCTCCCACGGATGCGCAATTCTCGCTCGACGCGATTCTCTGCCATTATAGACGACGGAGAACGCGCGTAACGCTGACAGGCTCAAGAAACGAAGCGGGCGTCCGCCGCGGCGGACGCCCGCGGCTTGCTCGCTAAACAGTCCGGCTCTTACCGCCAGTAGTAATACCCGCCGCTCATGAAATACGGCCGGTAATAGACCTGGGGATATGCGTAGGGATATCCATAAGCCATGTACGGCGATCTGTACGGGTAATAGCCGCGCCGATAAAGGTTTGGGCCGCCAGCGTATAGTCCTTGCGCCAACCGGGCCGCTTCCTGCGCGTCAACTGGGTCAACCGATAGCGGAGCGGCCAAGCGGAAGGTAACAAGCGCCTCGGCGGGAATCCAGACTCCCGGTCCGGGAGAAGCCGCCGAAGCCGCTGTGCCTGCCACTGCGCCTGCTCCGGCGCCAATGGCAGCGCCTTCGCCACGGCCCGCAATGCCACCGATAATGGCCCCCAGCAACGCGCCGCCAACCGCATTGCCCACCGTCTGGCCGGCCTTATTGGGCCCCTTTACCTTGAACTGGTCGGTGATCAACGGGTAACTCGCACCGCCCAGATCCAGCGAGGTAAGTTGCAGCGCCAGCTCCGAGCTGCCACCCAAATTCCCGGCTCCGACGTTCTTGGCCACGGTTACCACTCCATGTACCGTCGCGCCTTTCGGAAGCGCGAGCACGCCGCCGACGGCCACGTCACGAATCACGGTGAACTGCACCGGCTCGCCGTCCTTGGCCCTCCTGCTGGTCAATCCCTCGCTCGTCCGCAACTGCAACAGAGTTCCCTGCGGAATGGTCACAGGACCCCTGGGCTCCGCGTAGGCGGGCTCAGCAGGCCGCGTCCGGTAAATCTGAGGATTCGCCGGTGGATACTGTTGCGGATACTGTTGCGGATACGGGCTCTGCGGAGGCCCATACTGCGGCCGCGCCGGCGGATACTGTGGTTGCACCGGCGGATAAGGCGCCTGAGCCTCTGGCGATCCGGGCACGGGTGTTGGTCCCTCGTTGACAGCTTGAGGGGGCGGAATGGGCGCCATCGAATCGTCGCCCTGGCTGTCGGCCATCTGCTGCGCGCCGGGGTCGGTGCTATTCGGAGCCTGCGCCGCACCTTGCGGATTGCCGACTTTCAGATTGTTATGCACAGCCGTCACGCCCGGCACGCGGCCGGCGATCGACTCCGCCAGTTCGCTTGAAGCTTCGCTCGATACCGTTCCCGAAAGCGTGACCTCGCCCTGGATGGTAGCGGCAGTGATCAGGTCGCTTTTCAGCGCCTTTGAGGCATCCAGAGCGTGCACCACATCCATCTCGATCTGTCCGTCTGTCCGCTGTCCAGCCGGCTGCGCGGCTACCGCGCCCGAGTCTGGAGACTGGGCAATCGCAGTTGTGCCGGTCAAGGCCATCAACCCACCCAACGCCAGAACCTGCGCCAACGATCCAGTTTGCAAGGTCCAATTCATCTTCATGCTTCTCCTCTGCCCTTGCGTCTTTCCAACCACTGTTCTAATGCCCAGCCCGCTGGAAAGTCGCATATCGGTAAGGCTGGCTGTATCTACCCGCTTAGACGGTGATCTTCGGAAGCCGTCACGGGTGCAAACCCCGATGCCGGGAAAAAGTTCCGCGGCGCTTCTGCAGGTTGACCCAAGGATAAAACACAAAAACATGAAATCAGGCGCAAGGCAGCGCCTCGTCCATTTCCCGCCACCCCATCCATCAAAGCCTGGAACCGGATCGCCCTAGGCTTCCTCGCAGGGCGGAGGAGCTATCGGCCGGCTGCGCACACAACCGACTTAGCCCACAGCGACGGCCCGGGCCTGAAGGCCGCGCATTTTGGCTCTTTTTCAGGGGGTTGACCCCCCTGCTCCCTCCGCGCCCGATCTCTGATTCTTGTTCTCTGATCGCCGATTTCTGATCCCTGTTCCCTGTTTCCTTTACCCCAGCGCCTCATCAAAGGCCGCGGCCAGCGTCTTCAGCCCCGCAGCCACGTCGGCTCCCAGATGCACCCGCATCGCCCTCCGCCCGCGCGATTCCAGCACCGCCAGATCTCCCGCGGCCTGAGCCGCAATCACCACCCCGAAGCTGTATTTCTGGCCAGGAATCTCCACATCGACCGCATCGTCCGCGGTGATCTGCAAGAACACTCCGGTATTGGGACCGCCCTTGTAATCCTGCCCCGTTGAGTGCAGGAAGCGCGGCCCGAAGCCCAGGCAGGTAGCCACCTGTCTGGCATCGCGCACCTTGTGCCGGAAGCCCTGAATCGCCGCCTCATGCTCGGGGAACATGGGCAGAAACGCCAGCGTGGCAAAGTAGTCGCCGGGGTGAATCTGGTTGAGATGCACGCGCAGAAATCCTGCCAGCGTGCCGTCCTGCGCCTGCGTCTTGAGTGTGGTGGCCGCATAGTCTTCGCTTGCGTAGAGCTTGATTCCCTTCTCCTCCAGCACCGGCTCCCGCTCGGGCAGTTGACCCGTCTGCTCGTACGCCGTAGTAAGCGCGCGAGTCTCGATCTTGGCCGCCTCCACGTCCGGCTGATTGAAGGGATTGATCCCCATCACCGAGCCGGCCACCGCCGTCGCCACCTCCCAACTGAAGAACTGCCCAAAGATCTCGTACAAATCCCCAATCTCAACGCGTATCACCGGATGCCCCGCAGCCTCGATCGCTGCAACCCTGGCGTCCGCACTCCAATCGGCCGTGCCGGACAGCCGTACATAAACAAAGACCCGGTCGCTCCCGTACACCGCCGGCCCTCCAATCGCCTCGCGGTCCACCGGTGTAATCCCCTTGCCCAGTTTCCCGGTCGATTCGGCAATCAGTTGCTCCAGCCACGCGCCCAGGTCGTAGATCTCCGGCGAGGTAAAGATGGTGATCTTGTCGCGTCCGGCATTGGCGGCCGTCCCCAGAATCAGGCCCAACTCGACCGCTTGATTGTCTGCCAGGGGCTGCTTGGCCGCCGCTACCGCCTTGGCTGCCTCGTCCAGAACCTTGCCGATATCCAGTCCCGCGGCCGTGGCCGGCACCATGCCAAAATTCGACAGCGCCGAATAGCGACCGCCGATGGCTGGGTCGCCATAGAAGATGTCCCGAAATCCGCCGTCCTTCGCCACCTGCTCCATCTTCGAGCCGGGATCGGTAATGGCGACGAAGTGGCTGCCGGCTTCATCCGCGCCCACGGCATCCTTCATCTGTTCGAAGAAATACTGCTTCAGGATGTTGGGCTCGAGGGTCGAACCGGATTTGCTGGCCACGATCACAAGGGTCTCGGCCAGATTCAGCTTGTCCCGAACCGCCTTCACCTGCGCCGGGTCGGTCGAGTCTACAATGTGCAGGGTTGGGAAATCGCCCTGCTGCCCGAATGTCTCGGCGAGCACCTCCGGGCAGAGGCTGGAACCGCCCATGCCCAGCAGAAGAACCTGTTTGAAGCCGCCGGTCTCCACGTCGCCGCCAAACTCGGCAAGGGTCGCGATATCGGCTGCGCTCCACAATGTCCAGCCAGCCCATCCATTTTTCCTCGCCATCGCGGGTCCACAGGGTGGGGTCCTTCTGCCAGAAGCGGTCACCTTTGTTGTTGCCGGTCCAGTCGGCGGCAGCCGCATCCACGGCGTCGCGAAGCTCTTGAGGGAGTACGAATCGGAAGCTCATACTGTTATAGATTCTGCCTGAAAACTTCGGTTTCGGAAATGACTATGAAGATATTCGCAAGGAGGGAACCGAAGAGCAGGACATAGATTCCCTGGATTGCCTCTTGAAGAAATAGCCCGAACCGCAACCCGCCGATCGAAGTTTGCAGCCCAGGCCGCCTGAGGAAAGGCGTCTTCAGCCAATACCGAGCAGTGCCGGCGGAACGATTTATCCGGCCGCGAATAAAGCCGAGAGAGACTGATTTCTTACCTTTCGCGATCGGTATAATGTTGATACTCAGTGCGCTCGGGAGGCACATTTGCACGGTCTTGAAACCGAGGCTTTCCACGCTCTGAAGTACTTGAGAACGTTCGTCGTGTTGTATCCGGTGGCGCTGTTCGCATTTTTTTTCCTGGTGTGTTGGTGCGCATGGAAACTTCGGCCCAGGAAGACGTGGGCACTCCCCTATCGTGTTCAAGTTGCCGCGGGGCTTGCTTTGGCCCCGATCATTGCCCTGGCCGGCTACGCGGTCGTCTGGCTGGTCTCACCCGTCGTTTACGATTGCACAGTGGCCCAGATTGCGGCCGTCTCCTATCGAGCTGCGCTCTATCATGAGCAACTATACGAACCACTTGAAGCCGGGGCGCGATACTCCCTGCTTTATGGGCCCGCCGCCTACCTGATACATGTGCCTGCTTTCATTCTGCTTGGCGGGGGCCTATTGACAGCCAAACTTACCGGCGTTATTGCGTTCCTTGCCGCCCTGTGGTTCGTGTATCGCGCCTGTAGAGCGCTGGCATCCGTCTCCGAGTCCATCATCGCTTTGGGCTTAGTTTGCCTGGTGCTGGGATCCTTTCAGTTTTATGCCTTCTGCAACCGTCCGGAGCCTTTTCTTTTATTGTGTGTTGCTGTTCCCGTTTGGATGATCGCGACAGGCCGGGAACGCTGGGTTTTCCTTGTGACGGGGGTTGCAGCAGCTGTAGCGATCGATCTAAAGATCACCGCAGTGCTTTATTTCGTTCCAGTCATCGCATTTCTGTTTTATCGGGCCAAGCCGCGGCAAGTTTTGGCGGGACTGTCTGTAGCCGTCGTTCTATGTGTGCTGCCTTTTCTGCTTCCCTCAGTATCGCTCGTGAATTATCTCGCCCTTCTGCGAAACGTGGCCGGGCACGGCATCATTCTGCAGAATTTCCTGGACTGCGTGCAACTCGCGGCTCTGCTTTTGGTCTTGATATTGTCGGCCGTGTTGTGGCGATACAGAGCAGGCGCGAAGCTGCCTAGACAGGGTGCCATCTACCTGGCGTCCCTGGTATTCGCGATTGCGGCTGTATGCGTCATTGGGGCCAAGCCGGGCTCGGGCTCACATCACCTTATTCCGTTCCTGGGCATTCTCCCGCACATGTATTTTTGGCTCCGGCCGAATAGCTTTCCGGATGCCGCGGATCGCGGAGCCGTACCGTTCTTCGTTCCTTTAGCTCTCACACTTTGCGTTCTCGGGATCATACCGATGGCACAAATGGCGCGCGTGTATGGCGCCGACTTCCGGAAAGGCCGTTCCATGGTGAACGAGACCGATTCCATTCTTCGCGACTATCCCGGGCAGTCTATAGAAATGGGCTACGGAGACAATATTTACGAACCATCCACATATTTACGCCCTGTGCTGGTCTTTGCCGGCAACCCGTACACGCTCGATGGCGTTGCGCTTCAAGACGACCAATTTGGCGGCAAGGAGCTCCCCGCAGCGTCAACGTGGCTTCTCGACGAATGCCACACGGACATATGGCTTATTCCGAAAGGTGAGCAGCCCTTTGCCACCCATAACGGATACAACATGGAATTATCTTTGTTCGACAGTGAATTTCGCACGGCATTTCTAACTCACTATCATCGAGTCGAAAGGCTTAGTTTTTTCGATGTTTGGCGCTGCATCAACCCGAAGCAGCAGGGCGCAGGCGAGACCGGCCGATAGCAACTATCCAGTCAATTCTCTTTGACATCCCCTCTTAAATGGATGCGGTTGAACTCGTACACGGCGCCGAGGGTAATACCTCTCGGTTGAATTGCGATCCCGGTTCCCGGTATCTGGTGGTCCTCAAAAAGCCGCTGCCACCATTGGTGCTCATAGTCGGCTCGAATCAAAACGTGCTTCATTATCCGGAAATCGAATCCGACGCCGGGCGCCAATAGACTCCTGTTGTCGCGCGAGTAGCCGGGGACATGCACTTTGAAGTCGATGATGCCCTGCTCCCAAAGAAGCTTCCCATACGGGGTGAAGTTATGGAAATGACGCCATTGATAGATTGCCCCGCCTCCATAGGTGATCTCACCGCTGGTGGTGTTGCCGGAGGGACCGACAGGATTCGGTTGTGGACCGCCGAAGATGGTGGAACGACCCTCCACTTCAACGCCCACGGGATGCAAGAAATGGGGACCGCGATTCGGATAAAGGTCTATCCATGCCGTGGCGCCTTCCATGATGCCCGGGCCGTAAAAGTCGTCATGGTAGGCGGAGACACCGCCTCCTAAATCAGCCTGCCAGACGCTCTGGAAGGCGGCGGGAGCAGATTGGGAATAGACGGGCATCGCCGCGACAAAAAAAAGCGCCGCAAGAACGGACTTCGAGCACATCGTGCGCCTCCATCAGAATTGCAGGACGCCCCCGAGGAGGCCATCGCAAACACATGGACTGTGTTACCCCGCAGCCAGATCACCCAACCGGCGCGGCCCTTGGGTCCGAGATCCCGCCGAACGGTATTGATCCGTGGAGTGGAGTGAACGGCAACCGTAAATGGAAGAAAACAGAGTAGAACATCCCGGGTGTCGCCGTAATCCCTTCCTTCGGGAAGTGTACATCCGCAATTCAGGTTTTCAAGGCAAAGATTCCGCTAAGAGTAACAGTCCAGATTCCGCGATTCAGCTGGGATTCGTCATGCAAGTCAAGTCACAAAACCAGGATGAATCCGCGTCGACTTGAAGAATCGACGCCGGCTACCTAGGAAGTTTGACACGTTTCACAATCAAAAGTCGCGTCCGCGAGGCCCAACATTCCCTGCAAACCCGTCAAACGGCATGCACGCTGGCGCCAAGCGTCGCGTCATCCTCGTCCGGCCAGTTGGGCACAATCCGGATCAGGTCCAGGCCGCCCACATCCTCGATCGCATACTCCGGCGACGAAGCTGGAACAGCCACAATTCCCCGCGCCGGCAACTCAACCGGCTCAAAGCCCGCGCCCACGATACGGCCCGTCCCCGCGGCGGCAAAAAGATAGGCCAGTCCCGCACCGGATTCGCCGGCCAGACTTCTGCCTCCCCGGCTTCCCTCCACGGGTAAACGCTCCAAGCGAAAATAATCCGCATCGATCAGAATCGTTCTGTCCTTGAGCATCTTCGCCTGAACCTCGCCTGCGCGCGTCTCCAGCCGCACGGCTTCGAGCGATTTCTCGATGTGCAGCTCGCGCCCCCGTCCGTAGTCGTACATGCGGTAGGTAATGTCGCAGTTCTGCTGGGTCTCCAGCAGAATCGACCCCGGCCAGATGGCGTGAACCGTTCCCGCATCCACAAGAATCATCTCGCCAGCCGCCACCGGCATCATGTTCAGGCTCACTTCAAGCGTGCCCGCCGCAATTCCTTCTCTCAGCTTGTCCAGGCTCACGCCCTGCTTGAGCCCAACCGCCACCAGCGCCCCCGGCTGGGCCGCCAATGCATACCAGCATTCTGTCTTGCCCCGCGGCTGCCCGTACTTCCGCGCCATTTCGTCGTCGGGATGAACCTGCACGCTCAGCTTCTCTTTGGCGAAGATCAGCTTGATGAGCAGCGGCGAAGCCTGCGCTGGAGCATCCGCGCCCAGGAGGAGCGATGGCATCTGCTGAAACAATTCGATCAGTTTTTTCCCGGCATGCGCGCCGGTTGCGGCTACACAATCGTCGCCGGTGAGCCAGACCTCGCCTATCGGTTCGCCGCCCGGCTCGACGGTGCGGTCATACCAGGGACGAAGATCCCGGGAACCCCAAACCCTGGCCACGAACCTCGGCTCAATGCGAAAAGGAGGCAGGAGCGGCGGAGTAATCGGTCCAGATGAAACCATGGGAAGTTTGCTTATCCTCAACAAAACAGGCTGTCTTACATGACTGCGGCCATTGCCGGAGCCAGGCATCAGGCCGCAGTCTCACTTTAGCAGAGAGTGATCCTCCAGCTTCTGTCACGCCCTTGAATCTTTGGACTCTTAATCGTCAGTTGGTCCCGAGCCTCATACAATGCCCTGGGATAGAATGATCTTGCCCCAGCAGGAGATGGCCGATGGATGGAGAGCAACCAATCAAACTAAAACGGACCAAGCAGCGGGTAGAAGCCACAGATGTTGATATGTCGGGGTCAATCTTTTCGGACGTCAATTTGGCCTGCGCGGCTTTTAACAACGTAAAACTTGCCGAGGCGACCATTCACGACGCCAACCTTTCGGGAATGCGGATCAGCGACGCCAATCTGAGCGGCGCTTCGATCGTCGAGAGCAATACGGCGACGATGACTATCGACGGAATTGCCGTGTGGGAACTGATGGCTGCTTACCGGGCAAGCCAAGCCAACGGAAATTGACAAAGGGCGGCCAACAACCGGCAAGTTGCCGCCGAATTTCCCCCGGATCGCAAGCTTTCCGGGGGAACCGCGAAGGAGAAAGCGCCAACCTATGCAAGATTCGGTTTCAATTTGTGTCATCGGGTCAGGCTATGTGGGACTCGTTGCGGCCGCCTGTTTTGCTGAAATGGGCCATCGCGTTCTATGCGTCGACAACGACGAGGCCAGGGTGGCGACACTGCGTGAAGGCGGTGTGCCCATTTATGAAGAGCATCTGCCCGAACTTCTCGCTCGCCATCGCGGCAAGTCGATTGAATTCACTGCCGATTTAGGCAGCGCCGTGGAACAATGCGAAGCCATCTTCATTGCCGTGGGCACTCCCCAGGGCGACACCGGCGCCGCCGACCTTTCTTATGTCGAGGCGGTGGTCTCAGAGATTGCGCGTCACATCAACGGTTACAAGGTCATCGTGGAGAAAAGCACAGTCCCGGTCTACACCAACGAGTGGATCCGCCGGGTGCTGCACAGGCATGGAGTGGACGCCGAGAAATTCGATGTGGTCTCAAATCCCGAGTTCCTCCGCGAAGGCACGGCCATCATTGACTTCCTCCATCCCGACCGCATTGTGGTCGGAGCCGGCAACGAGCGCTCCGCCAATGTGCTCAAGCGCATCTATGAGCCCTTGGTCGGAGGCAGTTACTACAGTCAACCGGACGCACTGCCCGGATCATGCAGCGCAGCCAATCCCGCCAAAATGCTGGTGACCTCGGCACAAAGCTCTGAGATCATCAAGCACGCCTCGAACGCGTTCCTGGCGCTGAAGATTTCCTTCATCAATGCGGTGGCCAACCTGGCTGAAGCCGTGGACGCGGACATCGAGGACATTGCGGCCGGCATGGGCCTTGACAGCCGTATCGGCCCCAAATTCCTTCATGCGGGCCTAGGCTATGGCGGCTCGTGTTTCCCCAAGGACGTAGCCGCGTTTCACTGGGTTGCGCAACAGCGCGGCGTGGACTTTGAACTGCTCCAGGAAATCCGAAAGATCAACGAAACGCAGAAAGACGTCTTCTTCAACAAGGTGCTCTCGGCGCTTTGGACCCTGCGCGGCAAGCGGCTGGCGGCCCTTGGTCTGGCCTTCAAACGAGATACCGACGATATTCGCGAGTCTCCTGCCATCGAAATCATCAGGAGACTTCTTGAAGCGGGTTCCACGGTTTCGGCTTACGATCCGGCGGCCATGGAGCGCGCCAAGGAAGTGTTGCCGCCGTCGAAGAAGCTTCACTACGCCGGCGACCTTTATGAAGCGGCCAAGGATGCGGACGCGGTGCTGATTCTGACCGATTGGAAGGAGTTTGCGAACATCGACCTTGTTCGCCTGAACGATGTGGTCCGTTTTCCCATCGTCATCGACGGCCGCAACCTTTATAAACCGCAGCAGATGATTGAGCGTGGATTTACCTATGTCAGCGTGGGCAGGCCAGCCACTTATCAGGCAGCGCAAGGCAAGCCGCGCAGCATGGTGCTGTAGTGCCCAGCTTTCCTGCAAGAGCGTATTTCAAAAATGGCCACTCGCCGTTGCGAGTCGCAGTCCTCAGGGGTTAAAACCCCCTATTCTTCCGGCCCTTTTCGGCACGACTGAAGTCGTGCCCTGACACAAGTCGATTTTTTGAAACAGGTTCTAATCAATCGCCGACCGGGGTTTCTTGAACCGGACGCATTTCCAAGCATCAGAGTTGAATCATGCGCGTACTTGTGACCGGCGCGGCCGGATTCCTCGGTTCTCACCTCACCGATCGCCTGCTGGGCGAAGGTCACACTGTCGTTGGCGTCGACAACCTCTCCACCGGCAGTCGCGAGAACATTGCTCACCTTGCCGGTGAGCCTCGCTTTCAATTCGAACATCACGACATCTGCCAAGCATTCGGACCGGACTTCAATCCCGGCCCGCTGGATTACGTCTTCAACATGGCCTCGCCGGCCAGCCCTCCCGAGTATCTCCGGCTGGGCATTGAAACCCTGCGCGCAGGCTCCATCGGCACTGAAAATGTCCTCGAGATCGCCGCCCAACACGGCGCCGGCTTTCTGCACGCCTCTACCTCAGAGTGCTATGGCGACCCGCTCGAGCATCCACAGACCGAGGAGTACTGGGGCCATGTAAACCCAGTCGGACCGCGCTCGGTCTACGACGAATCCAAGCGCTATGCCGAGGCCCTGGTCATGGCCTATCACCGATATCGCGGCGTCAATACCCGTCTGGCCCGCATCTTCAACACGTATGGTCCGCGCCTTCACCCAAGCGACGGCCGCGTGATCTCCAACTTCTTGATGCAGGCCCTACGCGGCGAGCCGCTGACCATATACGGAGACGGCAGTCAGACGCGCAGCTTCTGCTATGTTGACGACCTGATTGAAGGTATCCTGCTGCTTTCGCGGTCGAGCGAACACATGCCGGTCAACATCGGCAATCCCACCGAATTCACTATCCTTGAATGCGCCCAGGCGGTCCTCGAAGTCACGGGATCCAAGAGCGAGCTGTGTTTTGAACTGCTGCCCGAGGATGACCCCACCCGGCGCCGCCCCGACATTACCAAGGCTCGCACGCTGCTCGGCTGGGAGCCACGGATTTCTCTCCGTGAGGGTCTGCAAAAATCCCTCGATTTCTTTGCCGGCAAGATCGCCGCAGGCAACTGAACCTGGCTCACGAGTCCAGCCGCGTGAAGAGAGATGAACCGCTTGAGCCCTTTCAGCGAGTGCCGCTCGACTCCCTTTCCGACCTGCCGCTTCACATCGGATTTGTGCCTCGTACCTCAATCTGTGTAGAGTTCTATTCGCGGCTCCTCGGCCCTCCGAAGCTGTCGTCTAGCCGCTCGAGTGGAAAAGCGATTTTGCTCAGAGCTTGAGTAGCTTCTGTGCATGCTTTTCCGTCAATCAAGAACATCCAAATGGAACCAACGGGGACGCTTCACATGCATAAGCTGATTCTGGCAGGATTGCTGGTCGTCATGGTTCTTCCGGCCAGCGCGGCAAAGCGCGTTACGGTGGCGCAACTGAAGCAGTTCCTCGCTGCTGAAACTGCGGACCATCGGGCGGATGCTGAGATCGCGCGCAGGGTCGGCGACCTGGAACTCTCCGAGCGGCTCACTGACGTCGCGATTGGCGGAATTGCCAAGAGCTTTGCGCCGGGCCCGCGAACGGCGCTGGCAGTGCAATTGCTCGCCGACCAATCCGCCTTTCTCGACCCGCCCGCCGGCGAACTACCCGCCACCGCTACCCCCGACGCCGCCACTCAAGAGCGGATGATGGACAGGGCGCGAGGGTATGTAGTCCGCACCTGGCCCCATCTCCCCGACTTTTTTGTGACCCGGACCACGACACGCTTCGATGACGGACCCCAGGTGCTGAAAGAAGGCGACTGGCCGGTTCGCGCGGGAATGCATCTGGCGGGAATCCTGACCAGTAATCTTACCTACCGCAACGGCCAGGAAGTTCAGGATTTGGAAGCGGAAAAGGTTTCGGCCAGCGCGTCCTCTTCCACGCAGAACGTTAACGCCGAGCGGGGACTGACAACCTGGGGTGATTGGGCGTCGGAACTAACCGTCATCGTTACCGATACGGCCAAGGGAACCGTCACCTTCAGCCACTGGGAGCAAACCTTGGCTGGTCTTGCCGCAGTCTACCGCTACACGGTGCCCAGATCCGCTTCGCACTACTCGGTCAGCTACTGCTGCCTGCAAGAGGAGCCGATCAACCTGCGCCCCACCGGTTCAGCCACCGCGCGCCGGTCCGATGGGAACAATCAGGTCCCGGTCGAGCCCGCAGCTGAGCAAAAGCAATTCCACACGACGCCCGGTTACCACGGCACCGTCTCTGTCGACCCCGGCACCGGCGCGATCCTCCGCGTTACGCTGCAGGCGGACTTGAAAGGCGATGAGCCGATCACAAGAGCGGCGTCCGTGGTCCAATACGGGCCGGTCATGATCGGCGAAAAGAGCTACATCTGCCCGGTGCAAAGCCTGGCCTTTTCGATGGCGCGGGTCAATCCAAGCGCCAAGGTCGGCGAACTTCCCATTCTGCTTCTCAACGAAGCAAGCTTCAGTCACTATCGCCGCCTGGGTTCGTCCATGCGCATCCTCACCGATGTTGCGGAAGCAGGCTCTCCCAACCCGGCAACCCCGACCCCCGGCGCACAAGACTCTGGCATTGCCACTTCTCTGCCTCCCGCAGCGTCCACGTCCAACGCGCAGCCGCAGGGAACTGAAGCTGGCGCCAGCACCCCATCGCCAGTTCCAGTTGCCGAGGCGCCTGCTCCCGCTCCGCAACCGCCTCCTCCAGCTGAGCCAGAGAATCCGGAGGTCAGTGTAACCGCGGCCAACGGTGTTCCCGACGAGCCTGCGAACGCCGCTCAGTCGCAAGGCGGCAGTTTCCAGCTCAAGCTCACCTCGCGCCTGGTCGATGTGGGCATCGTGGCCTACGACAAGAAGGGCCACCCGGTGAAAGACCTCAAAGCTGAGGACTTCGAAGTTTACGACAACGGCCGCAAGCAGGATGTCCGCTTTTTCTCGCAGTTCACGAGCGAGACTGCGGCTACCCCGCCTGCCGATGCCACGCCAGATCGCACCTTCTCAAACCGCGCCGCCGATGCGACCCCCGCACCATTGGCAACCACCCCCTCCGAGGCCGACGCCACCGTTCTGCTCATCGACGAAGGCCATATCGCCTGGTCAGACTTGTCCCATGCCCGCCAGGAGATACTCAAGTTCTTTGGCACTGTGGCTCCTGGCGAGCGTGTCGGACTTTACACGATGACGGGCCTTGGGTTTCGTGTCATCCAGGAGATCACCACCGACCATGCGGTGCTAACAGCCAAGCTGCAGAAGTGGATGCCGAACGTGCAGTCCGTCTCCCAGGCTCAGGAGGAGGAGACGCGCAATCGCCAGTCGTTCAACGAGGTGCATAACGTCGCCGACCTGAACTCGGTCAACGGCAATCAGGTCGACGTTCCAGACTCGTCTACCCCGATCGATCCACAACTGCTTTCACTGGGCAGCAATCCGGCCCGGGCTTCGCTGATTATCCTCGGCTCGGTGGCGCGCCATCTTTCTGCCGTCTCCGGGCGCAAGAGCCTGGTGTGGGTGTCGAGCGACAACGTCTTTGCCGACTGGGAGAGCCAGGCAGTGGGCATCGACAAGGGTTCCAAGAACCTCGACCGCTTCGCGCTGCATGCGCAGGAGGCCATGAACGATGCTCATGTTGCCGTGTTTCCACTGGACGTGTCGCAGCTTGAAAGCTCGGCCATCAGCGCAGACATCCAGCACAGGAATGTAGAACTGACCCAGGCTGCCGCGGACAACGCCACCCTTGGCGGCGGCATCAATCCGCGCGACTCAACCCCCGGCCGCATCACTGCCGAGATGCAGCAGGACACCCGGCCCATCCAGGGACCCATCCGGCAGGTAGCCGACGCCACTGGCGGACGCATCATCCGGCGCTCCGGCGACCTGGCCGCGGCCCTGGCCGGCATTGTTGAAGACGGCCATGCCACGTACGTGGTCAGCTTCTATCCGCAAGGACCGGCCGACGACCAATACCACACCATCAGCATCAAGCTTGCCAGCAAACAACGCGGGCTGACGCTGCGCTACCGCACTGGCTATTTGTATTCGAAGGAGCCGGGGACGCTCAAGGACCGCTTCCAGCAGGCGGTGTGGCGGCCCATGGACGTGAGCGAAATCTCAGTTACAGCCGGTGTGACTCCAGCCAATTCCGGCGCCCATATCAAGCTGGATATACTCACCGCCGACCTCGGACTTCAGCAGCAGGCCGACCGCTGGATGGACAGGCTGGACATCTTCTTTATTCAGCGCGACGACGCCGGCATCCATGCCCAGGTTGAGGGCCAGACGCTTGGGCTGCGCCTCAAATCGGCCACCTACCAGAGTCTGCTGGCTTCCGGCGTGCCGTTTGAGCATGTTGTGCAGATGAAGCCGGGCATGGCGTCGCTCCGCGTTCTGCTGGTGGATGAAAACTCCGGGCGCATGGGCTCGGTCACCATTCCCGCCCTCGCTCTCACAGGATCGCAATGAGCAGCAAGGCGCACACTGCAACTTGTCACTGCCAGGCTCGGCAGCAAGTCTGTACAATTGTTCCGCCTCGGAAAAAGGCGTGAAGCCTAGTAACCGGCAGCGCATTTTGTCTGTCTAATCGGCGCAATGCGCCATTTAAAAGGAGTCGGCAAATGAAGCGGTTTGGATGGATTCTCGTGCTTCTGATGGCAGCCTCGCCTGCGTGGGCCGCCAAGAAAATCACCGTACAACAACTGAAGGATATGCTGGCCTCAATGCAACAGGAGAAGAAGAGCGACCAGGATTCAGCCAACGCTCTCAAGCAGGTTGAGTTGACCGAGGAACTGACGCGCAGCACCATGAACAGTCTGGTCCAATATGTTTCGGGCCCGTTTTCGACCGAGCAGATTTATGTTCTTGAAGCGCGCAGCGCCGTGCTTCCCCCGCCCGCAGCAGACCTGCCTTCCACTCCCGCGCCGGATGCAGCCGCGCAGAAGGCCATCCTCGACAAGGCAGTAGGTTATTCATCGAAGACCTTTGCGCAACTGCCGAGCCTGACCGCAACCAAGACCACCATTCGCTTTCAGGACAACTTTGAGGCTGTAGCCGCCAGTTCAGGCTTGCCTGGCGGCGCCACGACAGATAGCGCGAGCGATCCCACTCTGGTGAACGCCAGCCAGTTTGTCCACTACATCAATTCAACTGAGACGCACGTAACTTTTCAGAACGGCGCCGAGGACAATCCTCTTGCCAAGGACAAGACCCCTTGGGGACAGAACAAGATGATTGCGCTGCTCGGGCAGGGTCCTGTGTTGAGCACGGTCCTCCAGGAAGCCCAGGGCGCGGGCAAGATCAACTGGCTGCGCTGGGAGACGATCAACGGTAAAGCCGCGGCAGTCTATGCGTTTTCAGTGGACAAGAAGAAGACCCACTACGCGGTCAACTATTGCTGCTTCCCGGAATTCGAGGAGACCGGAAGAATGTCGATGACCAGTTCAAACGGGTTCGGACAGCCCGGGACCACTCAAGGCCAGGGCGGCGGCGCCACGGGAAACTTTCAGACGAACAACAGTTTTCATAACTACAAGGCAATCGTTCCTTACCATGGGGAGGTTTTCGTCGATCCCGATACGGGGATCGTAGTTCGCCTGGTCACGCAAGCCGAATTCAAGACATCGGACGTGGTTCACCAGGAGGATCAGCGCATCGATTTCGCCCCAATGGTGGTCGGCGGCAAGACGCTTGTGGTGCCGGTCAAGACTGTTATCAATACCGAGGTGGTTCCCAACGGCGAATCCGGCTCCGGCAAATTCTTGCTGCGGCACACCCTGTTTACTTCCGAGTACAAGGACTATAAGTAGCACGGGGCGATCCGCATTTTTATATCTTGCGCGGCGGTTGGCTTCTTCAACCGCCGCGCTTGAACCTCGGACGGTTGAATAACCCGTTCTCGAAGTCAAGCCTCCCGGCTTCATAGCCCCACAACGACGAATGCCCCAACAGCCATGCCGTGCGTCACACGGTTTTCCAAGCAGGGGAAAATAGACTATCGAGAGTGAGTGCAAGCACTTCCGTGCCAATGGGATCGTTCGGTATTCCAGGGCCGGAACGCTGGTTTTCCTGTCGAACAGACAGGTTGCGATTCTGAAAAGGGATGTACATATGAAACGAGTTATTTGGCTTGTATTGATCCTCTTATTAGCTGCGCCTGCCTGGGCCGCCAAGAAAATCACCGTCGGTCAACTTGAGGACTTGCTGCACTCGCTGGAACAGGCCAAGAAGACCGATGCCGAGGTAGCCGCTGAACTCAAACAGATTGAACTGACGGAAGAATTGACGCGCGCCACGATGAACACCCTGGTACGCACCGTGTCCGGACCGCTGAGCATCGAGCAAATCTACGTTCTTGAAGCGCGCAGCGCGGATCTGATTCCGCCGGCGTCGGATCTACCCGCCACTCCCACTCCGGATGCGGCTACCCAGCAGGCTATCGTCGTCAAGGCTGAGGCCTATGTCAGAGGGAGTTTTGACCAGCTTCCTTTCCTGACGGCAACCAAGGCCACTTTGCGCTTCCAGGACAACGTGGAGGCTGTTGCCGCCGGTTCGGGCATCGTGGGAAATGCGACGGAAGTGGACACTGTCTCCGCATTCTCCAATCCGGCCTCGTTTGTCCACTACATCAATGCCTCGGTAGCGACAGTCGAGAGCGAACACGGGGCCGAGAAACCGCCCGCGCAAAAGGACAAGACTCCGTGGGGACAGAACAAGATGATCGCGCTCGTGGAACCGGATCCCAACCTCGGCGTCGTCTTCAAGGAGGCCAGGGACGCGGGGAGCATTCAGTGGCTGCGCTGGGAACTGGTCAACGGAAGGCAGGTGGCTGTCTATTCCTTCGCCGTGCCAAAGGCCAAGTCCCACGTTACGGTTGATATTTGCTGCTTCCCGAATGTGAAACAGGCCGGGGTTGCGACGTTCTACACGGCCCTGAACGCAGCTCAACTGGGCGGACAGGAAGCGGCATCGAGTGGGGCGGGCGGAGTCGCGGGCAACTTTCAAACCAACACTACGTGGCGCGATTACCGAGCCGGGGCGCCTTACCACGGCGAGTTCTTCATCGATCCAGAAACCGGAATCGTCATGCGGATGATCACGGAGGCCGAGCTGAATCCATCGGACGTGGTTCACCAGGTCGACACTCGAATCGACTACGGCGCGATGAAGGCCGGCAATAAGATACTGGTGGCCCCGGCCAGGACGATCATCAACACGATGGTAGTTCCGAACGGCGATTCGGGCGCGGGCGGCTACTCGACTCGCCGCACCCTGTTTATTGCCGAGTACAAGGACTACAAGTAGTCTTGGCGGCACTCGAATCATTGGCCGACCCGATTCCCTGTTCCCTGTTCTCTATTCCCTGCATTACGCTCTTTTCATGCCACATTCGATCATCTTCGACAACATGTTTCATCTGCCGCTTCCTATCCTTGAGAAGCTGGCGCGCCCAGTGATCGTCTACCTTGTGCTGGTGGTACTACTGCGCCTCTTCGGCAAGCGTGAACTGGCCCAACTCAACCCCTTTGACCTCGTGGTGCTGCTCTCGCTCTCCAATACGGTTCAGAACGCGATCATCGGCGACGACAACTCGGTGACCGGCGGCGTGATCGGCGCGTTTGGCTTGCTGGCCATCAACTGGCTGGTTGTCCGTGTGCTCTTCCGCTCACCACGGCTCACTCGCGCTCTCGAGGGCCGGTCAGCCGCTCTGGTCCGAGACGGCCAGCTCGACCAGCGCGCCATGGAACGCGAGTCCCTGACGCGCGAGGAGCTACTCTCGGTCATCCACAAGCAGGGCTTTGAAGGATTTCACCAGGTGCGCAAGTGCGAGTTGGATCCCAACGGCACCTTTTACGTCGAGGCGTTCGAGCCCTCCGTCGACGACAAGCGCCACTCCGAGCTGCTCTCCCGCCTCGACGCAATGGCGCACGAGATAGCCGCTCTGCGTCAGCAACCCGCCCTGAACCCAGAAGGTCAATAACAGGGAAATTCGGAAATTCTTTGGATTTACAAATAATTCTCTTGCGGATGCATCCGCAACGGATATATATTCTTGTCATGGTTACTGGAACCCCACCCGCTGCTCCGCTCTCTCCGGCCGTTTTCGCCATCCTGCTCTCTCTGGCCGGAGGCGAAAAACACGGCTACCTGATCATGAAAGACGCCCGCGCACCGGAGGGCGGCAGCGTCAGGCTTGGACCGGGAACCCTCTACGGCTCGCTGGAGCGGATGATGCGCGACAGTCTGGTCGAGGAGTCCGGTCGTTCCGATGACGAACGCCGCCGCTACTACGGATTGACCAACCTGGGGCAGAGCGTCCTGGCTGCCGAGCTTGAAAGGCTCGACGCGGCTGTCGCCTCCGCGCGATCGCTCGGTCTGCTTCCGCAGGGAGGCCCATCATGAGGGAATCCCAGTTCCAGAACATGAAGCTTGAACGACTCTATGCAGCGGCCATGAACCTCTATCCCGCGCCATTTCGCCAGGCCTACACGCCCGCCATGCGCCAGGCCTTTCGCGATGCGCTCGAAGATCGCACGCTTTCCCGTCGCACTCTGATTCCGCTGGTCCTCAGGGACCTGACCACTTCCCTTGCAAAGGGGTAATGTCCTAATTTGGTTTGTAGCGCTGGCTTTAAGTGTGGTTATTGCACTCAGGATGGTGGGGGTCGGGGATCGGCAAGGCGTCTTGAATGGGCAAGAGCCAGTAAAGCCAAGTAGTCTCATGCGGAGCTTTGGGATCGGTCTCCAGCGTGTCGTAGTACCTCACTCTGCCATAGAAGAAGAGTTCGCTAAAGCCCATTCGGAGATGCTGCATCCATTCTTCTTCCGACGCATTCCCTCGCAACGTCGCAATGCTTATATGAAAAACGGTGCTACTCGCTGTAGGTGGAAGAAAGTGCGGCGGGAGGCTAATCAAAGGATCGTCGTCCTCCCTATAAACCAGCGGCATTGGCAGGGGGTCTGGGCGTCTTGTGCGCGTCACGTTGGGATGGATGGAGATTATTTTAGCTGGCGTCCTTCCAACGTTCGTTGCTTTGAAAATATAGGTATTTGGGGCAGGCGATTCCACGCTGATTACTATCCAAGCGCGTTCCGAGTTGACAATGGCTTGAGTGTTCGCCAGAGCGGTCTTCGCCGCCATCCGTCCAGCTTCAGCGGCTTTGGCAGTGTGTTTGGTTTGTTCAGCGATAGCCATAAGAGTCAGGATGATGGCCCACGTTTCGGTTCCATTGGGCCATCTAAAGAGACCGTAGAGGCAGAGTATGTACCAACGTGGGCTGTCCCCTGCGGGGTTTTCTACGTTTTCTTGGGAATGCTGTTCATCCGGCTCAGCGGGGACAGCCGCTTTGTGAAGGTCTGCGGCTTTCTGTGCGGCTTGATCGGCGGCGTGCTGATCTTGACGGGCTACGACGAACGCCAACCCCAAGACAACGACGAGCGCAACCAGATATTTCAGCATAATTCAGTAATTGTACAACAAAAACTCTTGACACTTTCTAGTTTTCGTTATACACTAATTACTAGAGGGTTGGATATGGCAAACGTACTCAATACAGACAAGCAAATCGCGGTGATCGGGGCATTGGCAGAGGGTTCCAGCATTCGCTCCATCGAGCGGATCACCGGCATTCACCGCGATACGATCATGCGACTTGGGGTGAAGGTTGGACAGGGTTGCACGGCCCTCATGGATGCCAAGATGCGGAACCTTCCTTGCCGCCGTCTGGAGATGGACGAGATTTGGGGCTTTGTTGGAAAGAAAGAGCGCCATGTCCGCGAAGGTGATTCGGGAGTGGGCAGCGTATGGACCTTCTGCGCTATCGACGCCGAAACCAAACTGGTTCCTGCTTTCCGCGTTGGAAACCGCGATGCGGCCACTGCAAACGCCTTTGTGCGGGACGTAGCAGAGCGGATGGCCTATCGGGTCCAACTCTCCACCGATGGCCTGAATGCCTATGTAAACGCCGTGGAAAGCGCCTTTGGCGGGAATGCCGATTACGCGCAAATCATCAAGGTCTACGGGCAGGAAGAGGCGAGCAACAATCGCCGGTACAGCGCCCCTGAATTTGTCTCCTCTGAAAAGAAGGTGATCTCGGGTCGCCCGAATCTTGACCTGATCTCTACCAGCTATGTCGAGCGGCTGAACGCTACGACCCGCCTTCACATGCGCCGTCTTACCCGCCTGACCTTGGCTTTCAGCAAGAAGCGGGAGAATTTCGAGGCAGCGGTTGGCCTTCACTTTGCCTATTACAACTTCGTCAAACGGCACAATACGCTTCGCTGCACCCCCGCAATGGCCGCTGGCGTCACCGGCTCATTCTGGAGCGTAGGAGATTTGCTTGAGGCGGCGGCATGATTGCGAAGCGCGTTAACTATCGCAAGCTGGCGTTCACGCACTACGAGCAACTGGGACAGATCGTATGCGCCCACTGCGGCTTTGGCATCCGCGACGTATTGGAAGTGGCACATTTAGATGGTGACCGCTCCAACAACGACCCGTCAAACCTTGCGATCCTTTGTCCGAACTGCCACAAGATGCACGATCTCGACCTTATCTCGACTGAGACAATCATCCTCATGCGTGACCGTCCAAAGATCGTGACTTGGGCGAAGCGCATGAAGGACGCTGGGAAGAAGGCAGCGGAATCACGTCGCAAGGCCGCTGAGAGATTGAAGTGGAAGACTGCGGGACATAAAGCAGCCGAGACGCGCAAACGAAACATCGCTAAGGAGCCAATGGCATGACCCCCATTGAAGAGTTGAGAGATGCGATTCACCGGCTGCATGGCGTGGAAGCAACACACCGCGCCAGTGTGCCTGTGAAAGAGGTTTTCAACGGGCAGACCGTTTGGGATGGGATCGTCGAAGTCTTCAATCTGAAAGGCCATCCTAAGACAGATACGGCCTATGCCTGGTTGCATGACACGGGCGATCCCGGCAAGCCCTTCCGCCCCGTCACCGTCCTTCACATTCATCCAGCCCTATCGCCCGTTGCGGCGGTACGCGCATTCATCGTTCAGGAGTTCAGAGCCAATGGCCCCGTCGAAGCCTAAGAAAGTCGGACGCCCCAAGCTGCCCAAAGGGGAAGCCAAGGGTAAACTGGTCGCCCTGCGATTCAATGGGGATGACCTCAAGCGTGTAGAGATAGCTGCCAAAGTGGCGAAACAGACGGTATCCGAATGGATACGGGATGCCGTAAATGCCGCCTTACTTCAGACGTTATCTGCCTCGAATCAGGAGAACGGTTCGCGCAGCAACGAGAGCCGCACAATTCGCCGTGAACTTCGCGAGTTGGGCCACACTGGCGGATTGCGAGGGCCGAAGTGAGTCCACTCGCTGCAAGCGATTCGCCACGGTCGGAGGATAAGCCTGTGGATTTTAAATTAGGACACTACCTGCAAAGGAGCACCTTGCCATGGCTCGCGAGACATTTTCCCGCCCCGCCTTACTGTTCAACGCGCTCGTACTATGCGCCCTTGCCACGGGGCTTGCGCTGGCTCTCAACACGATTCCCCAGCAGGTGCTGCGGCTGGGCGCGAACGATCCACAGATCGCGATGGCCGGAGATCTGGTGGCGATGCTCGACCAGGGCGGCCTCAACGAGATGCTTCAGCAGGGTGCACTGCCGGCTGTAGCCGGCGGAACAGGCAAGGTGGACATGGCCCGCAGCCTCTCGCCTTTTGTCATCGTTTATGACAATGACGGGCAGGTGCTGGCTTCCCAGGGACTGCTCGATGGCAAGGCGCCGGCTCCACCCGCCGGGATCTTCGACTACGTGCGCACACACAATGAAGATCGCATCAGTTGGCAGCCCCGTCACGACGTGCGCATCGCCGCCGTGATCCAACGCGTGAATGGCCCACACCCAGGCTTTGTCCTGGCCGGGCGGAACATGCGCGAGGTTGAATCCCGCGAAGCGCTGGTCGGCCAGTTGGCGGGCCTTACTTGGATCGGAATGCTCGGTGTGATTCTGGTTGGAACGCTTGTCTTCGGCTGGTACACGCGGCCCAAGGCGGCGTAACGGTGCATGAACGCCTGGGCGGCTTCATCCGATCGCTTCGTTGAGCCGAAGCCGCCCGAATCAGCGAGAGTGGCGGCGAGCACTCACTCCCACTCGATGGTGCCGGGGGGCTTCGAGGTAATGTCGTAGACGACGCGGTTGATTCCCCGGACTTCGTTCACGATGCGGCTTGAGATGCGCTTGAGCACTTCGTAAGGCAGAGGCGTCCAATCCGCGGTCATGCCGTCCTCGGAGTGCACCGCCCGCACCGCAGCGGTGTAGGCATAGGTTCGCTGGTCGCCCATCACGCCCACGCTCATCACCGGCAGCAGCACGGCGAAGCTCTGCCAGATCTGCGAGTACAGACCCGCTGCCTTGATCTCCGTTACCACGATCTCGTCCGCGTCCTGCAAGAGGGCAACGCGCTCAGGAGTTACCTCGCCGAGAATGCGCACCGCGAGGCCGGGGCCAGGAAACGGCTGGCGCCCCAGAATGTCATCCGGCATGCCGAGGTCGCGGCCGATGCGGCGGACTTCATCCTTGAACAAGTCCCTGAGCGGCTCAATCAGCTTCAGCTTCATTCCCAACGGCAGCCCGCCGACGTTGTGGTGGCTCTTGATGGTCTGGCTTGGGCCCTTTACGCTGCTGGACTCGATCACATCGGGATAGAGCGTTCCCTGCACCAGCCAATCCACCCCGCCGGTTTCTCGTGCAATTCGGGTCGCCTCATCGTCAAAGACGGCGATGAACTCCGCGCCAATGCGCTTGCGCTTGGTCTCCGGATCGGTGATGCCGATCAACTGCGCCAGGAACCGCTCGCTCGCATCAACGGCGACGATGTGCAGCCCCAGCTTGTCGCGCAGGTTCTTCTGCACGCTTATGAACTCGTTCTTGCGCAGGACGCCGTTGTTGACGAAGACGCAGGTCAACTGGCTGCCGATGGCCTTATGCACGAGTACGGCTGCCACCGACGAATCGACGCCGCCGGAGAGGCCGCAGATCACGTGATCCTTGCCGACTTTCTGGCGGATCGCAGCAACAGTTGTTTCGATAAAGTGTGCCGGTGTCCAGTCCCCTGCGGCTCCGCAAATGGAAAAGACGAAGTTCCGGATGATTTGCGGACCGAGCGATGTGTGATGCACTTCGGGATGGAACTGCACGGCCCATATACGGCGCTCGGCGTTGGCGATCCCGGCCAGCGCATTGGCGCTCACGGCAGTTCTGCGAAAGCCGGATGGAAGTGCGAGCGCTTCGTCTCCGTGGCTCATCCAGACCTGCAGGGTCTCCGGCAGGTCAGCAAAGAGCGGCGTTGCGCGGTCTTCAATCGTCACCTCGGCGTGGCCATACTCGCGGCGCGGCGCGGAGAGCACCTTGCCGCCCAGATGGTGAACGATGAAATGGAGCCCGTAGCAGATGCCCAGCACGGGCACGCCCAGCTCGAGCACTTTGGGGTCCGCCGCCGGCGCGTCCGCATCGTAGACCGACGACGGCCCGCCGGAGAGAACGATTCCGAGCGGTTTGTGCGCCTGAATTTCTGAGAGAGGCGCGGTGCAAGGCAGCACGACGGAGAAGACGTTCAGCTCGCGAATGCGCCGCGCAATCAGCTGCGTATACTGCGAACCAAAATCGAGAATTACGATTGTCTGGGTGTCCACGTTTCAGTTTGGCAGGGCGCGGGGCGGGATGTAAAGACGGGTGACCGGTTCAGGGCAATCGCATTTGAAACGATGGGGTTGGGATTTGTTGTGCTCTGAGACTTGACGCCTTACATTTGCGCGTCCTGGGCGGCGGCTGGCTATCCCGGTTGAACGTAAGTTATTTGTTTTCGGCAGATCGGTGGCGCGATGCGAAGGTTTGCGTAAAACTTGGCACCGACAAGTCCTTTGTTATCAACGAGAGGCGAAGAGCTCAAAAACTCAACAGGTTTGTTTTCATCCAGTTACGTAAAAAGGGGGGGAGGGGGGTCGATTTTTTTGTTGACTAGTATCTGTTAAAGCCCACTCGATCAACCTGCGATGTAGGGAGGGTTATCGATTGACTCACGATATTCAAGACGCTTGCCGACCAAAGCTTTGACGACGCGAGAGACGCGCTGCCCATCATCGAGCTTTCTGGTATTCCAGCGAAACTGAAACTCATTCAGATAGTTGGGTAGATGCTTGCGGCTGACGCTATGGAAAGTACCCATGATGCCGCGCTGAATGAGGGAGAACACACCCTCAATCGAGTTGGAATGAATGTCGGTACCTTTGCGGACGTATTCTTTGGCCTTATGGGTCACGGTTTCGTGGCCACCCTCGAAATATTCTCCAAGCTTCATGGCCTTATATGCCGGAAATTCATCGGTGATGATACGGCAAGTGTGATCGGCATTCTCCGCTATGAACTGCGCAACGCTATCAGCCGTGAGCCGCTGCATCACACGGAACCGAACGTCTCCCCCGCGTTGCACCATTCCCACTACTGGAGTCTTATCTGTCCCCCGGCCACGCTTTGACACTCCGGTATAGCGCGGACGACCGCCCAAGTACACTTCGTCGGTTTCAACAGTGCCGGTCAACTTGGCGGGGTCTTCTTCGTTCAGACCGTGGCGAAGACGGCGGAGCACAAATAGGGCAGACTTGTGAGTTATCTCCATCTCGCGTGAAAGCTGCAGGGCGCTGATGCCTTTCTTGCTAGAAGCTGCTTTCCAGATCCCATAGACCCAAACCCGCAACGGCAAGCGAGACTCTTCAAGTACGCTGCCCGTGCGGACGCTATACATCTTCTTGCAGTCCTTGCAGCGCCACCGGTAATCCTTATTACGAACGTCGCCGGTCATCATCTTGTAGACCTTGGCGCTATCGCACAAGGGGCAGGATGGTTCGTCGCCCCAGCGTTGCGCCTCCAGAAATGCGACAGACTTTGCCTCGTCTACTGACGCATTTCTAAGATCGGACAATACTTGTGATTTCTCTCTCTTCATGAGACTTACTATAGCAAATGTTTCAATAAGTATCAAGATAAATCTAATAATACTTCGCTAGTGACATAAAAATCTCACCACCGCCCGGACACTGGCTGCTGTGATTCAACGAAACTATTGATATAAAGGCAGTTAACACACGGAATGTCCGCAGTGAATGGCTTGCCACACAATGCCACCTTATGTCCGCACTTTAGGCACAGTCCAACAGACACACCGGTTTTCTTCGGTCTTCCCACCTTTTTTTTGGCTATTGGCATAGAAATAGTTGACGTAGCCATTGGGTTTCTCCTATTATCAGTACAAACGCCCTCTGAAAGGCCGAATATGCCTGACGAAACACGGTTGAAGATCAAAGTTGGGGAACACGAGTTCGAAGCCGCAGGTTCCCCGGACGATGTGAGAGAGCAATACAAGATGTTTATGGAATTGGTCGCAACAATGGGGCGAAGCCCCGCGCCACTTCCACAAATACCTTCTAATCAGGATACTCCTGCCAGTGAACTCCCGGCTACTACAAATTCTGCGTCATCCAATGACGCTGCGCTTCCTAAGATCATGAATCTTGAGGGGCGGGTCGTGTCGATGACCATTCGTCCTAAGAGCCTCAGCGATGGAGTCATGCTTCTCATGCTGGGGCATAAAGTGCTCCGCAATTCCGAGTGGACGACCGGCGCGGAGCTACTGGATGGACTCAAGACCACCGGAGGGTTGGCTTTCGATCGAATCGACAGACTAATGGAGAAACTGAATAGCGACGGCGACATCATCATCACCGGCGAGCGGCGGGCGAAAAAGTACCGCATGACCAACGCCGGGATGACTAGAGCGCGTCAGCTTGCACAAGATTTGCTTGATGTAGTGGCTTAGAGCTCTACGCAGGCCGGAGGGTGACCATGAGGAGGGCTATAGGGCCGCGCTGAACGGCCTAAACAAAGTAGGGACGGCTGCTGTGGAGGCTCCCCCGTCCCTACATTCGGCGCTATTGTGCCCCAGTGCTGGAACTGGCAGACAGGCGCGATTTGCAATCGCGTGCCCATTCGCGGCGTCCGGGTCCGATCCCCGGCTGGGGCATATCACTTCACCCCAAACGAGAATCCGGTTGATAATACCATTGTATGCCTAAGAAGAAATCACCCAAAGGTAAGCCGGGACCGAAAGAGGAACGGCTGGTAATTACCGATCCTCAGAGGGCTATCAACTCGCTTTTCAAGCCTAAGCCGAAGAAGACCTGACTTTTCGGTCACACAGGCCGAAATGATTTCTACCTGCCAGTTTCAACAGATACCTAGTCCCGTTTTTGTTTTTGGGAACTTTTCCTCCCTGCCAGAGGGAGTCGAGTTGTGGGAATGAAGGTTCTGGGCCATGGGTTCGCTCGTGGAGATCTCAGTTTGTATTCTCATTGTGCGCCGGAGAGCCGAAATGATCGGCAAAGAAGATAAGAGATTCGAGATAACGGTCAGGTCTGCAATCGGTGTGGGGAAGAAGCCAAATGCGATTGCCCTGGTGACCGGTTCAACTCCACACGTTTCGTCGCTGAATCGGGTGTAAAATCTTTGACAGGAGCGGAACTATTCATGGGCGTCGTCGAAGATGTTCGTCAAGTGCTTCAAGATTTTCTAGCGCCCGAAATGCGCGAAATCCGCACTCGGCTGGATGCCATGGAAGAGATCAATCGCATCCGTTACGAAAGCCTTACCCAGCGACTTGAACAGATCCAG
This sequence comes from uncultured Acidobacteriaceae bacterium, assembly GCA_963757965.1. Classification (GTDB taxonomy): domain Bacteria; phylum Acidobacteriota; class Terriglobia; order Terriglobales; family Acidobacteriaceae; genus Telmatobacter. The sequence goes on along the minus strand of CAVWTV010000017.1, from coordinate 202,380 downwards.
CAATCCTTTGCCTTCGACAAACGTATCTCCAACCTCGAAGACGATAAGCGCCGTTCCGCCTGATTTATTTCTGTCAATCACATGATTTTCACATATTGCCGATGGGCAATGCACGTGCGGCAACCGACAACCTGCATTACGGCAGCTTCGCGGCCTCCGCTTCTGGATTCCAGTGATCTTTGCCAGCCAAGAACACTCTTGGCCGAAACTTCGCAGCCTCCGGCGCGGTGAGTTGATGCGACCAGGGGACGCGCGCAGACGGATTGGCGCCAGGCCCGGTGCTGTTGAACTCGGCGTAGAAGGCTTGTGGCGTACCCGGGGTTTTGCCCCACGCATTCCAGCCTTGCGGCGTGACATCGGCGGAGAGTTCGGTGTCGATGTAGACCACGCGGGAATAGGGACGCCACGGGCGGCCAAGGCTGGTTACTTCTTTCGAAGATGCAGGCCCGCTCCCAGTCGCATCCGCTCCGGCAACGTGCTCGATCCCGCTGGTCACTTTGCTGTTTAGGATCACGTAGCCGGTGGTTTGATCGGGCGAGGTGCGCGATTGGGCGGTCAGATAGCCCGCGGCATTGGCGTGGATCTCCGAATGGTCGAACACGGCAGTGGCATTACCGAAGATAAAGTCGACGCCGCCCTCGATATAGGAGTCGATATAGTATTGGCGTCCGTAGTCGGCGAAGAGCGTGTCCTGGTGGCCCAGAAAACGGCAGTGCTTGAAGATGGATCGATCGGCGCGAACGGCTGCGGCTACAGCCTGTCCGGTGTTGCCGGCGGTGTTTTCGAAGGTGATGTTGTCGGCCTCGAAGCCGGCGCCGTTCACCTCGACTGTCTCAGTAAAAAAAGTGCCTCCTGCCTGTTTGGCATTCAGGCTGTTGGTAATCACAACGTCGGAAGGCGATTTTCCCATTCCCAGCAACGCGATGTTGGTGTGATTCTGGGTGACGATGACGCGTTCACGATAGGCGCCGGGAGCAATCTCGATGAATACGCGGCCCGGCTTGCCGTCAGGCCCGACTCCTGCGAATGGATGATGATCCATCGCCATCTGAATGGTGGGGAACTCAGCGACGCCTTCGATGCCGGTCTTCACATCGGGCGAGACGCGGACATGCACGTCCTGGGCGTGGCTCTGGCGTGCGTAAAGGAACGAGCATAGAAGCAAGGCTACTGCCAGCTTTGGCGCTTTCATGAAGGTCTTCATTCTCAACCGATGGAATGCCGGATTGCGGCGCGAAACCATGTTGCATCTTTCGAGGGGGGGCCGAAAGTCATGAGGATCGGGGAAGATGCCGCGCGGATCGCGCCGGACAGCCGGCGGACACGCACTTCAGGCCCACTTCTTTCCCAGCGCGCCCAGATCCGCGCGACCCAGATCCTCGGGCGTCATGGCGACTCGAAACTCGACTTCCGCGTTGAAGGTGAGGAACCAGGGTTCGGCGAGCCTGGGAATATCGGATGACTCGGCAACATCGACGATGAGGATGCCGCCGCGGCGGCCTTCCCGTTCGCCAAAGTATGCATGTTCCGGCTTGATGGATTCGAGAATCCGGTGCATCTTCTCCCCAACCGTGCCGTCCTTCACCGCGGTGTTGAACGGCTCGATTGGCAATTGAACCAGCATGATCATGCGCATAGACTAACTACCTCCTCGTGCCGGGGAATCGCGTTCGAGCCGCGAGCGGCACGGCCTGAAATATAGCACGCGCCTCAAGCCACATGCACCAGTCTGTTTGATTCCCAAGGCTGGCCAGCGCCGGACGAGGCCGCCCTTCCTCAGCATGCGATTGGGAGAGCAATTGGGCGTTCTTCCAGGGCGAAAAAGAGGTGGCTCTCCATCACGATCCGAGCCTCGACCCCTGCGCCGCCCACCAACACCGGCAGGCAAGGCATCCGCCCGCCGTGATAACCTCACGAGAAGCGCAACCTATATGAAATCGAGCTGACCGGATCGCGCAGTTCTTTGTTCTGCGCGTTGACGTTTCCGGCATTCGCAGCGTCAAAAGTGAAACAGCGTTCGAAATCTGTAGAGAGATCGGTCGGGCGCCGGACTGGGGCGATCCGAGGGCAGAAGTAGCGTCGAAAGGCACCCTGTTTTGCTCGGTGTCCAGGCAAAACTAGGCACAACCTACCCTTGGCTTTTACAATGCAGCAGGGACCCGTCCCAACCCAGCCCTGCTGTGGAACTAGAAAACTTGGCGGCACACGCCGAACCAGGATGAAGGAATCGCATGAAGTTTACGAAATTCGGCAAGGCAGTTCTGATGAGCGCTCTTTCTGCTGGCGTCATTCTCAGCGTTACGTCTTGCGTCCAGAGCTATACGGTCGGCTATTTGTATGTGACGGGTACGGTGACGTCCCAATCCGGGGGAAACGGCATCATCAGCGGCTTCAGGATCGATCACAATACGGGCAAGTTGAACGCCATCGACGGACTGCCTATCTCCTCGGGCGGCGCCAACCCTGGACGCGCTGTCCTTATTACGGGCAGCAAGTTCCTTTATGTGCTTAATCGGGGTGTCAACGCGCAGGGTGGCTCGACCTGCACCACGGCAAGCCCCTGCCAGAACTCAAATATCGAGCTGTTCGCGGTTGGCGGAAACGGCATTCTGACTCCGCAGGAGACCTTCTACACCCAGGGCATCAACCCTTTCAGGATTCTTGCCGATACTTCGGGGAGCTACATCTACGTGCTTGACCACGATTCGCCGTCGAGCGCTGCCTGCGCCCTCGCGCTGGGCAGTGCGGCTACTTCCTGCGGCGACATTACGGCCTTCTCGGTGAACCAGACAACCGGCCGATTGCAGACGGTTGTCAACGCACAGGTGACGTCGGCCAATGGCACGGCGCTGCCGTATTTTCCAGTTCCCGCCAATCCCATCGACTTCGTCTTTGCCTCGAATTACTTCCTTATTCTCAGCGGAACTTCCACGACAGGCGACTCGGTCTTCCCCTACACTTACAGCCCGAACACGGGACAGTTGACCGTCGGCCAGAACACCTCCCAGACGATGAACATCAAGCAGGGTACCGCGATCGTTTCAGGCGGCGGATATGTCTATGTTCTCGACAATGAGCCGATCACTATCGCGCCAGGTGGCACCGGCAGCTTCAACGCCGGTACGTACGCCAGCCAAATTCTGCCCTTCTCAGTGGGAACCGGCGGCGCTCTGCAGGCGCAGACTGGCGGAATCGTTCCCGATGACCCGTCGCTCTCCAACCCGATTTACCTTCTCGTGGAATCCAAGGGCAAGTTCCTTTACGTGGTCAATCAAGGGAACAACACCAACACCACGAGCCCACAGAGCGGCATTGCGGCCTATGTCATCGACCCGAGCACTCACCAGCTGAGCTTCATCGCCGGTGAACCGTACGGCAGTGGCGCAGGCCCGCAGTGCATGATCGAAGATCCGTCGGACCAGTTCGCCTTTGAGGCCGACGCATACGACAACAGCCTTTACGGCCGGGTGGTTGATCCGAACTCGGGCGCACTGAACAATTTGCGTGTCGGAAACACCTTTCCGGTCCAGGGTCCGGCCGCCTGGTGCCTGGTTGACGGGCGTACAAACTAGAGCGGCGCCGAAGCAAGCCTTCATTGGTGCGGGAGCCAGCCTGTTAGCTGATCCCCGCGCCAAAGCCCGGCCCCGAATTCACGAAGCATAGGGCTCTTTTTCAAACGTAGCCGAACCCCAAACCTGGCACTTGATTGGCGCGGCACGGAGTTCGATTCCAAACTTGTTTTTTTGGGACCTGCAGTTCCGGCCCCCGGACGAAAGATGCGCATGAAGTTCAACAAATCCGGCCAGTTGCTGCTGGTCTCCGCGGCCAGCCTCCTGCTCGCTACGTTTGTCACCGCCTGTGAAACGCTGACCGTGGACTTTGTCTTCGTGACCAGTTCCAAGGCCGCGGGACCCGATAACTACGGTGAGATCGACGTATTCGAGGTGAACTCGGAATCCGGCTTTATGCGCCAGATTCCGACCTCGCCCTTTCCGTCCGGCGGTCGCAATCCCGTTGCTGAAGCCGTTTCATCAGACAACTACAATCTCTATGTGGTCAATCAGGACGACAACAGCATCGTTCAATACGTGATCGGCAACGACGGCAAGGTCTACCCCCAGAACACCGTCAATACGCCGGGCATTTATCCCGTCGCCGTCACCGTTCATGGAACCAACCTTTTCGTTCTGGATACCTACACGGCGCTCCCGGCCTGCTCCACCGCAGCACCTTGCTCGGGTTCGGTTGGCGTGCTTCCGATTACGGTGGGCACGGGTTCTCCGCCCAGCGATACGCTTGGCACTCCCGTGGCCAACGGAACCCTGAGCTATTGGCCCTTGAGCCTGCCTGGCAAGGCCAACGAGGTCATTGAGCCCACCGGGATCGACGTGCTCGGCTCGGGCGCCTACCTTTACGTGGCCACTTACGATTCGACCGCGGGCGCAAACTACATCTTCGGATTTTCGGTTGGCTCAGGCGGCGTGTTGACTCCGCTCAACGGCGGCTCGCCCCTGGGTGGCGGAGCATTTGCTACGGGGACGTGCACTTCCGCATTTCTCAACGCGCCCTTTGTCCAGGGAACCTGCCCCGCCGCCATCGCCAGCGATCCGACCAACAGCTATGTGTATGTCACGGACGAAGTCAACGGCAAAGTTCACGCCTATTCGGTTGCCTCCAGCACCGGCCTCTTGACCCAGCTAAGCGGCAGCCCGTTCCCTGCCGGCAATCAGCCTTCATCCATTACCATCGATCCCAGCTACCCGTACCTCTACGTCACTAACACGCTGGATTCTTCAGTCACGGCCTACTCCACCAGCAGCGGGGCACTCACCAGGCTCGGCACTTACACTACTGGCCTGCAACCTGTGGCGATCGGCATCGATCCGTCGACCAACCACTTCCTGTACACGGTCAACTATCTGGGCAGCGGAGTCAATGGCACCATCTCCGGTTTTGAATTGAGTACAACCGCGGGCACGCTTCTCCTTTCGCAAAACTCGCCATATCTGTCGCAGGCTCTGCCCACCGCCGTTACGGCAATTCCTCACAATGGGACGGGGGCCGGCGTGAGCAAGTGAGAGCCCGCGGAGCCGGCCTGGGCCGGAATCAGTAGCTACACCCCGTTGCTTGCTTTTACAATGATTACGGGGCAACTTAACCAGTTTTTCTGGGGCTTGACCTAGATAGCCCTCGATGAAGGAAGCGCATGAAGTTCAACAAATTGAGCCAGCTGTTTATGGTCTCTGCCCTTGGCCTCGCAGTGGCCACACTCTTGACGTCCTGCGATATTGTCACCATCGACTATATCTTCGTGGCTGATTCGGCGGGCTCGAGCGCAGGCAGCGCTGGACAGATCCAGACCTTCGATTCCGATAACTCGACCGGTGCTCTTCGCCTTGGGCAGCCGACCGTCGCCAGCGGCGGCGCCAATCCGGTTTCGATGACCGTCACGTCGGACTACGCGAATCTCTATGTCGCCAATGCTGGAAGCAGCACCTCGGCCGCGAATATTACTCATTTCTCAATCTCAGGAAGCGGCATACTCACGGCGAAGGACACCATCACACCGGTATCCACACCCGTGGCCATCGCGGCAAATGCCGCAGGCACCTACCTGTATGTGATCTCGGGAACGACGTCCGCAACGCTCACTGAATACGGCCTCTCCAGCGGCACAATCGGCTCGGTCGTTGCGCAGATAAAACTCACGGTCCCTGGCTACGCGACCGACACAATCATTCCGACCGGGGTCGACATTCTGGCCAACAACAATGCCGTCTTCGTCACGGCCTATGACCAGACCGCGTACAATCCTGGCTGCACTCCGACTCCAAGCTGTGCCAACAGCACCGCCAACCCAGGCTGGATCTTTGGTTTCGGCGTTGGCTCGGGCGGCGCGTTGAGCCCTTCGTCCAGCAGTCCCTACAAAGCGGGCGTGAAACCTTCCGCCATCGCCTCCGACCCAACCAACCGCTTTGTCTATGCAACAGACTTTGCCTCAAACGAGTTGATCGGGTACACGGTACAAACCGGCAGCACTCTCAGCTTCCTGCTGAACGGTCCCTTCAGAACCGGTAACGAGCCTTCCGCAATCACGATCGATCCGCGCGGGCTGTATATCTATATCACCAACGCGCTGGACTCCTCGGTTACGCCCTACTCGATCCAGTTGGCCACCGGCACTCCTTCGGCGATCGTGAACGTCACGGGTAGCCAGACCGACTCCACCGATACGCAACCGGTGGCCGTCGTCGTGGATGCCTCAGTTGGCCGCTTCGTCTATACCGCCAACCATCTCGACAGCTCCCTCTCCGGCTTCGAGCTCAATGCCGATACCGGTGCGCTGACCACCGCAATCGCCTCGCCCTACCCGACCGGTGCAAATCCCACCGCACTGGCGACCGTGCCCCACAATAACCACGCCCTCCAACAAACAACCCCGTAGTTGAGGGGGGCAGTTCAAGAACAAAGAGCCCAGCCACCCCAGGCTGGGCTCTTTGTTGCTTCCTGGGGTAAGAGTCCTGCGATTCTCATCGTTGCCTAAGCGTTTCACTAGAGGGCTCCTCGCGCATATACTTGCTCCGCGGCGGTGCGGCGTCTTCGCGCGGGCTCTACGTTTCTCGGAGCAATCCCGACGCAAAGACCAAGGAGATCAAAAAGTGCTTGCACGCACTCGATTGCCGATGCTGTTCTTTCTCGTCCCGGCCTTCATTTCGTTAGCCGCCGCTCCGCCCCCGGCGCACGATCAGTTCCGCGTTGCGGTTTACATTCCCGTTGGCGTAGTCGAGCGCATGAAGGATCCTGCATTCCTCGAGAAGTCCTGGGACGACATCAGGAGCCAGGTCAAGGTGGACAAAGTCTACATCGAGAGCTACCGCAGCGGGGTTATCGCCGACGATGCATTACTCGAAACCGTGAAGAGCTTCTTCACCGCTCGCGGCGTCGAAGTGGCTGGCGGCATTGCCTACGCGGCCGGGGGAGACACGGCCGGCTTTACAGCGAACGAAGTGGAATCGGGGCAGTTTATCTCGTTTTGCTATACGGATCCAAAACAGCGCGACTATGTGAAGCACGTCTCCGAGGTGACCGCGCGCCACTTCGACGAGATCATGCTTGACGATTTCTTCTTCAACAACACCAAGCGCGACTCCGACATCGCGGCCAAGGGCAATGACAGTTGGAGCAATTTCCGGGTGCGCCTGATGGACGAGGTCTCGCGCGACCTGGTTATTGGTCCGGCGCGGGCCGTCAATCCCAAGGTGAAGATCATCATCAAGTTTCCCAACTGGTATGAGCACTTTCAGGCCAATGGCTACGACCTTGACCTGGAGCCGAAGATCTTCGATGGGATCTACACGGGCACCGAAACTCGCGACCCGGTCGATAACGACCAGCACCTGCAGCAATACGAGAGTTACGAGATCGTCCGGTACTTCGACAACATCTCGCCGCGCGGCAACGGCGGCGGCTGGGTCGACGTCTATGGCACCCGCTATCTCGATCGCTACGCCGAGCAGTTATGGGACACGATGCTGGCCAAGACTCCGCAGATCGTGCTTTTTCAATACAGCGATTTACTCAGGGAGCCGCAGTTAGGCGATCGCCAGGCCTGGAGCGCTCTCGACACCAGCTTCAACCTCGCCGGTTTGGATAAGTGGCACGCAGCTTCCGGCTCAGCGGCGCCCGCTAACTACGCAAGCGTGGCAGGTTACTCGCTTGCCAGGGTCAATGAAGTATTGGGCAAGCTCGGCAATCCCATTGCGCTGGCCAGTTACAAGCCGTATCAATCGACGGGCGAGGATTTTCTCCACAATTATCTGGGCATGATCGGCATCCCCATCGATCTGCATGCGGAGTTTCCGTCCGATGCAAAGACGATACTGCTAACCGAGTCCGCCAAGTTCGATCCGGAGATCGTCAACAAGATCAAGGCGCATCTGGAGCAGGGCGGCAACATCGTCATCACCTCCGGCCTCTTGAATGTGCTGCAAGACAAGGGTCTGGCCCAGATCGCCGATCTTCATGCCACGGGCAACATCCTCAATGTGGAGAAATACTGGGGCGCGTACGGCCCAGGCAGCGGCGCCAACCTGGGCACAACATCGGATTTGCTGGTTCCCGAGATTGCCTTTCAGACCAACGATGCCTGGCCCATTGTGCGCGGCACAGCGAATGGCCGGGGCGCTCCGCTGTTGATCATGGATCGGTACTCGAAGGGAATTCTCTACGTCCTAACAATTCCGGAGAACCCCAACGACCTTTACTTGCTGCCCCAGGCTGTGCTGACGCAGATTAAACATTACCTGCTCGATGGTTTTCCGGTGCAGATGGATGCGCCCAGTAAGGTGAGTCTTTTCGCCTATGACAACCGCGCCTTCGTCGTGGAGTCCTATCTCGACGCACCAACACAGATAACAATCTCAAGCCCTGGCGCCTCAGTGCGGCTTCGCAATCTGGCGACGGGCGAGTTAGTCGAGGGCAAAGTTCCAGCGAGTCCAACCACTCAGCGGCGACGCGCCCCGCAGCCGCCAAACATCGAATTCCACATCGATTTACTTCCGCACAGCTTCGCAGCCTTTGCGGAAGAATAGCGGCGATCAGCGATTTGATTGATTGAAGGAAGCAGACCGGAGCGAGTTTCAAGAAATGCCGCGTGTATGCAGCTTGCAGAGATTCAGGGGCTAGGGAGGAACCAAGGAAGAATTGTCCCTCAGGGGCTTAAAGCTTATCCGCAAATAGGTAGCGCCGGCCTCCATGCCGGCTGTCGTGCGGGTCTCCTGACCGGCACATCGCTTCTGGCGGCGTGGACGCCGCCAGTACAGCCGGTCTGGAGACCGGCGCTACATCAAGAGCTCATTTACGGATAAGTTCTAAAGCCCGCGTTGATTCTGTCGATCTTCTACCAGGGATAAGTCCCTGGCCTACCGCCCGAGCGAGTATTTCCGCAAGCTGTGAAGTCGTGCCCTGACACAAGGCCCGTCTTTGAAACAGGCTCTACGATTCGCTGTTCCTTGTTTCCTGTTCCCTGCTTCTTTCACGCCCCCAACCACTGCCGTAGTTTTCGCTGCGCCGGTTTCTCCACCAGGTGGAGCGCCAACAGCGCCATCGCGATCAGGAGCGCGTAACTGATCCATGGGTCAAACCGGCTCAAACGCGCCCAGTCAAGTACATGCGAATCGTGAATCAGATTCCAGAAATTGAAATGAAGCAGATAGAGGGAGTAGCTGGCCTCGCCCACAAACACGAGCGGACGCAGGCCGAAGAACTTCGCCAGCAGATTCTCCCCTGCCAACCCCAGCACGATGCAGCCGAACAACGGCATGAGCAGCCCGTCGTGCATCATGGCATACGGCATCCTGGGCCCGAGTTCAAGGAGGCCAAGAATTCCGCCAAAGCCGGCTAGTCCCAGGCCCAGGCGCCAATGGCTTGCCCGATCCACAAGCTCATCCACATTCGCAAGCAGGACGCCAAAAACGAAGCTGGCTAGATGCGGCAATGGAGTGTATTTGAGCGCCTGCAGCCATGGACCGTAACTCCAACGGTCCGGGTGCGCAATGCCGTCTGGATTGAAGACCACATAGAGCGCGCCGGGAATCAGGCCCAGCCCCCACACCACAGTCATCTGAGTCGCGTAATGCCAGACCTGCGCCGGCCGTTTCCAGCTCGCAAACCAGGGGAAGAGCACGTAGTAAAAACTTTCCGCGGACATGGTCCACGCCGGCGTATTCAGGAAGGTCGCGAGCGCCGGGACCCACCCTTGCAGCAGAAGTGGAGCAAGCACCATCCCGGTCCAGAACATTCCGGGCGAGTGGGCCGCCCGCTCCGGCCCTATCATTTGCCAGCTCATCAGCAGGCTGAGAAAGTAGATGGGATAAAGCCGCGTGAACCGCGCCTTCCAAAACCGCACACGGTCCAACTGGCCCCCGCGCGCCCGCCCGGCATAGTTATATGCCAGCACGAATCCCGAGAGCATGATGAAAAAGCTTACCGACGCGTAGCCGGCGTTGACCACAGGCGCGAACCAGCCAAACCATTGAGGATTGGAAAAATGAAATAGGACGATGTTGATGGCCGCGAAGCATCGCAAGCCTGTTAGTGCATTCAGCCGCTCTGGCTTGCGCGTGTCCACTAGGTGTTAGACGCCTCCAAGCACCCGTCTAGTACAGCCGCGCAACTCCAAGCCTCGCCCCGGATCACCGACATCTGCTCTTACGCCGTCACCAGCGATCCAACCTTTTCTCCCATCACCACGCGCCGGATGTTTCCCGGCTGGTTCAAGTTGAATATGATCATCGGAAGGTTGTTGTCCTTGCACAGGCTCACCGCGGTCAGGTCCATCACCTTCAGCCCCTGTCGCAGGATCTCCATATAAGTAATCTCGTCGTACTTGACCGCGTCCTTCATCAAAACCGGATCGGCGTTGTAGACGCCATCGACCTTGGTCGCCTTCAACAGCACGTCGGCCTTGATCTCCATCGCCCGCAGGCTGGCCGCCGTGTCCGAAGAGAAGAATGGGTTGCCGATGCCCGCGGCAAAAATCACGACGCGGCCCTTTTCCAGATGGCGCACCGCCCGGCGGCGGATGTACGGCTCCGCCACCTGATTCATGAACACGGCGCTCATCACCCGGCACTGGACGCCGCGCTGCTCGATCGCGTCCTGCATGGCGATGGCATTGATGACGGTGGAGAGCATGCCCATGTTATCGGCGCTCACCCGGTCCATTTCCTTGGCCTGCTCGGCCACGCCGCGAAAGATGTTGCCGCCGCCTACCACGACGCCAATTTCCACGCCCAGCGCGTGTACCTCCACAATTTCGGAGGTAATCTCGGCGACCTTGTCGGCGTCAAGGCCAAAGCCGCGCGGCCCAGCCAGTACTTCACCCGAAAGCTTCAGAACAATACGCTTGTACATGCCTTTTCGAGTATCGCATAACGCCCATCCCACCGTTTTCCACTCGGCGCATTGCTTGTGTCCGCAGTCCCACACCCGGCTGTCCTTCTCCGTTTCCGCTTCACATCGACAGCCAGGACAGGCTCGCCATCGACAACCTGGATTCGGACTCACAGCGGGCCAGCGGACCAATGTCCGCCATGAACTTATTTGGTTCTGGCGACAAGTGTCGTCGTTTGACACTGGCAATGGAAGTCGTTCGGGGCTATCCTCGCTCAGGGGTCGAAGCCGATGGATCGCGTACGTTGTTCGGGCACTTGGATGCTTGCCCCAACCTTGGGGCGAGCGTTAAGCTTGGCGGTCTTCCTATTTGCCGTGCTTGTCTATGCCCCTGAATCGATCCTTGCTCAGGGCCTATTCGAGGCGAGCGGTCGAAGAACGCCCTCGACTGGTCCGGCAGATTTCTTTACAGGCACGAATAGAGGCGCAGGACTTTTCAGCACCAGCGCATTTCCAGCCCTTCCTGGTCCAGGGCCTGGAATGCGCACCTTTGGCCAGCCCACGGCTCCATCCGCCGCAGGGACCAGAGACCTGGTTCTTAAACCTGTTGCCGGGAACCGCTGGTTGCAGGAACCATCCCAGCCAGGGATCGGAATCGGCATGTTTGGAGGCTCAGCGGCAGGCAGCATCGGCTTCACCGGAATCGGGCGCCAAAAGGGAGGAGGCTTCGATCAATTCGCCGGCGAAGGCATGAGCGGACCCCAACAAAGATTCCCGTCCCCTTTCCCGAGCGACAACATTCTGCTTCGCAATCAGGCGAACGGAACAACTCCAGGGACGCTGCCCTTGTTTGACGCACGGATCGCCAGCTCGTTCACCTTGCCCTTCAATTCTGCTGCCGGCAACTTCCGGCTGTCTTACCGGGAGGTGTTCAACACGGGGAAAAATGCGATGGGCGGAAATTTTGGCACGAGCTCTGGAACAGCGACGTTCGGCACCTCGAACCTGGGGAACGGAATGTTCCTTTCTGCCGGCAGCTCGTACGGCAGCCGATCAAACGCCGGCTCCGCTGCTGGTGGACAAAAGCACTTGGGCCCATCCGTCGGGCTAAGACTTACGTTTTAACGGAATGGCCTTCGGGCAAAGAAAAAGGCCCGAAGCGAAAGCCTCGCGCCCTTCCCTGTTTCCCGATTCGCTTACTCAGCGGCCGCTTCGACAGGCTTGGTCTGGGCAACTGTCCAGTCGGCTGCGCCCACCTTGAACCGCGCAAACCGCCTCACGGTGATGTTCTCGCCCAGCTTGCCCACCTTCTGCGCGATCAGTTCCTTGATGCTGACCGCCTGGTCCTTGATGAAGGGCTGCTCCAGCAGGCAGACTTCTTCGTAGAACTTGGCCATCTTGCCGTCCACAATCCGCTCGATTACCGGAGCCGGCTTGCCGGTTGCCGCAGCCTGGGCGCGGAAGATCTCTTTCTCGCGTTCCAGATCGTCCACGGTCACGTCCTCGGGCTTCACGTAGCGCGGATCGCTGGCCGCAATGTGCATAGCAACGTCCTTCAGCAGCTCCTGAAAATCGTCGGTCCGGGCCACAAAATCGCTCTCGCAGTTCAGCTCGATCAGCACGCCGATCTTGCCGCCCGCGTGAATATACGTGCCCACCGCGCCTTCATTGGTTGTGCGCGAAGCCTTCTTTTGCGCCGAGGCCATGCCCCGCTTGCGCAACACCACAAATGCACCCTCGATGTCTCCCTGCGTCTCCTGCAAGGCCTTGAGGCAGTCGCCCATCGGCGCCCCGGACTTCTCACGAAGCTCCTTCACCAGCTTGGCATCAATTTTTACGCTCACTGTCGTCATCTCTCTTTTCCTGGTTTCCCGTTTCCTTGGATTCCACAGGCCCGGGGCGTTGCCCGCTCCAGCCCCCGCATCCGCTCTTTAGCCTTGCGCCCCGGCAACTTTCCGGCAAAAGAAAAGCGTGGCACTCAACCTTAGCGGCCACGCTTGTCTCATGATGCGCACATCCGTGCAACAGAATGATTAAAGACTGCCACCAGCCACTTCGGCCTCATCCAGCGTTTCGACTGCCGCTGGAGCTTTGCGAATCCCGCCGCCCAGCACCGCTTCCAGGTCCAATTCCTCGACGGGCAGGGCTTCGGTGGGCGCAACCTCCTCGGCGACCGGCTCAGGCAACTCGTCGGCGAACGCCTTGTCGCCGACCAGGTTCACACCCTCAGCCGCGGAGTCGGCGATCTTCGACGTAAACAGCCGGATGGCGCGCAACGCATCGTCGTTGCCTGGAATCACATAATCCACCACCGTCGGGTCGCAGTTGGTATCCACCACCGCCACCACTGGAATGCCCAGTTTGCGGGCTTCCTTTACGGCAATCGCCTCGTTGTTCGAGTCGACGATAAAAAGCGCGTCGGGCAACCGCTTCATCGCCTTGATGCCGGCCAGGTTCGCCTGCAGGTGCTTCCGCTCCCGCTCCAGCTTGATGACTTCTTTCTTGGTCAGCAGCTCATAGCGCCCATCGGTCGCCATCTCATCCAGTTCCTGAAGGCGCTTTACACTCTTCTGCACTGTCACCCAGTTGGTCAGCAGGCCGCCCAGCCAGCGCTGGTTGATATACGGCATCCCAGCCCGTGTGGCCTCTTCAGCCACGGCATCCTGCGCCTGGCGCTTGGTGCCGACGAAAAGAATTGTCTTGCCTCCAGCGCACAGTTCGGTGACAAACTTCGACGCGTCCTTGAACAGCTTCAGCGTCTTCTGCAAGTCGATGATGTAAATTCCGTTGCGCTCGCCAAAGATGTATTCCTTCATCTTCGGGTTCCAGCGCTTCGTCTGATGCCCGAAGTGAACACCCGCTTCGAGCAACTCCTTCATTGTGATCGTGGCCAATGGGCCTCCTTATTGATGTGCATCCGGGCTGGTCCAACCCTGTCCCGGATTGATCCCGCTTGCGCGGGGAATTGGTGGAACTCAGGGGTCAGGGATCAGGGGTCAGAACCGAAAAGCCGAAAAACCGATCCCTGAACACTGAACCCTGCAAGCGCGTTAGCGCTTGCTGAACTGGAAGCGGGCGCGAGCGCCCTTCTGACCGTACTTCTTGCGTTCCTTCATGCGCGAATCGCGGGTCAGCAGTCCTTCGGCCTTCAGCGCCTTGCGCAGCTCAGGATTGAACTCGACCAGTGCGCGGGCAACGCCCAGCTTCACTGCGTCAGCCTGCGCTGCCACGCCGCCGCTCTTGACGGTGGTGACAACGTCGAAGCTGCCCGTCATTTCAACCAGCGCCAGCGTACGCTTTGCAGCCACGCGCTGCTGCTCGGTGACGAAGTACGTTTCAAAGGGCTTGCCGTTGACCTTCCATTCGCCCGTGCCGGGACGAAGAAAAACGCGGGCGATTGCCGACTTGCGCCGCCCCGTCCCGTAATACTGAACCAAATCTGCCATTCTTCGCTCTCTTCCTTCTCGATTGCGCCCTGACCTCAGGGGCTAAAGCCCCTGCGCCTATTAATCGCTTGAGCGTACGGGCTAAAGCCCGTACCTTTCAGAACCTCGGCTTACGCCGCTTCACCTCGGCTTACGCCACTTCCATTGCCACCGGCCCCTGCGCCTGGTGGGGATGCTTGTCGCCGCGATAGACCTTCAGCTTGGTTGCCATCTGGCGGCCCATCTTGCTCTTGGGCAACATGCCCTTGATGGCCTGTTCCAGAATCGCCTCCGGCTTGCGGTTCAAGAGGCGCACAAACGACTCCTCGCGCAGGCCGCCGGGGAAACCCGTATAGCGGCGATAGAGCTTGCTCTCGGACTTCAATCCGGTCAGCCGCACCTTCTCCGCGTTGATGACGATAACGTGATCGCCCACGTCAATATAGGGGACGTATTGTGGATTCAGCTTGCCGCTCAGCACGCTGGCGGCCTTGGTCGCCAGACGCCCCAGCGTCTGTCCGCTGGCATCGATCACAAACCACTTACGGTCGATATTCTTTCCGCTCGGAACAAAGGTACCCATCTCTCTCCTGCCCTCAAGAACCCTGTCTTCAACTGCTGGCCCGGTCCATCATTTTCAAGTAGCCCGGGGGAAGCCACAAAATCAAAACTCACGCGCAACAAGCGCCTTTGCCCATGCCAAAAGCGCAAGGGCCCGACTTCTACCCACTTCCAAACAAATCTGTTCGGGTGAGAACTGCGGGGGCTGGCCCTCGAAGGGCTCTGGCCAAGCTGAACACGGACCTATCGAACTCGTGTTCAACCGCCGGTGGCCTGTTCCAGCCGACCCCCATCAGGGGCGTCAACCAGCCGGTCCGGATGAACGCCCCATCGACGAAGACCTGTCGGTGGGGACCCCTACACAGACCCCAGGCGCAACACCGCGCAAGGTCTCTAGAATACCCGATTCCAGAATCAGAGTCAACGAAAAGAAGCTTGCGCGCGCTTGCGACGAGGGAGAGCCTAGAGGATATCGCCAATGACGGCCCATTGGCTTGATAAGCCGGGAACGGTGTCTCGGCACTGGGGGTTCGACTCCCTGCCATCTTTCTTCTATCATCCTTTGCGCTACCAAAGAGTCAACCGGGTCATGCTTTTCGGGGTTGGTACGGAAAAGAAAGACTTGATAATATGTCAACAGCGGGATATATTCCTCCTTGCCTAAGCGAAGAGGAATTAAGGGCTCTTGTATTGGATGCTTTGGAGAACGGCCGAGAGGATTAAACGACACCTTTCATGCCCGTTTTGGCCATCCTGAGAGAGACCTTTCCCAGGATGATGTCATCTACGGTTTGGAGAGGCCGTGGAACTTTGACAGGCCCCCAGTGTTCAATGAAGATGAGTGGCGGTGGAAGTACTACATAGCCACGGAGTCTGTTGATGGTGATGAGTTCCTCATCATCATCGGAGTCGATACCTTGAACCGCTCATTCGAGGTGATCACGCGATGGAGAAAATGACAGATCACAACTGCACGGCATGCCGAGTAGAGAAGTTTGCTACCGATGAAGAACCGTTTCACTTTGTTGACAGCGGATTGCCGAACGTTTATCTCATTGGAATCAAGTACTTCGTTTGTGACTGTGGCAGTGTTGTCGCCGAGATACCTGCAATCAAGCAACTAATGCGTCTTATCGCCCGCGATCTGGTGGTGCACAACGAGTCCTTGACGGGAGACGAGGCCCGTTTCCTGCGAAAGAGGCTGGGAAAGAAGGCCACCGGATTCGCAAAGGATTTGGGAATCAAGCCTGAACATCTTTCTCGTCTGGAGAATGGCAAGAACGCTATTCCGGAACCTCTCGATAAGCTCATCAGGCTCATTTATGCGGCTTCCTCGGAAGATCGCGACTTGCAGGAAAAGGTCGTAAGGATGATTGAGCCTTGGTTGACCTCATGGAAAAAGCGCATGAGCGGTCTTCGGATTGTCAAGCGGATTGATGATAACGAGTGGAGCGACGCCCTCGCTGCATAGAGAAATCCTTATCTATCTAAGGAGCCCGCTCCGAAAGCGCGGTAGCCGGTCAAACGGCCTGCCTGATTCACCAACCGCTGGCGCCCTCCAGACTTTGGCGAATTGGCCGGGGTTCGTGTAGAGTTTGGGCAACCGAAGATGCACCGTTCATAAGGGCGCTCGTAACCTGGCCGTTACGGCAGCGGAAGCAGGGCGCGTTCGGTTCGAGGAAAGGGTTCGGCTCATGAAGAAAAGCCCGTTGCGAGCGATTGCCGCTTTTTGCATCACCGCCGCGGGTCTCGGCTTCGTGGCCACCGTGTTCAGCATCGGCTTGAGCGACAGCAACGCCGCTGAACGGGACTTCATCTCCTACTGGGCTGCCGGGCAGCAACTCGTGCATGGGGCCAACCCCTACGATCTGGACGCAGTGCAGGCACTGGAGCGCGGGGTGGGGCGCAAGGACAGCCAGTTTGTTCTCACCATGCGCAACCCACCCAACGCCTTCTTTCTGGCGTGGCCCCTGGGCCTGGTCAGTCCCAAGACGGGCCTCATCGTATGGCTTTTCGTTCTGCTCGGCTGTCTCGTTTTGTCGGTGCGGCTGCTCTGGCTGTTGAATGGACGGCCCGCCAGCATCTACCACCTGCTCTGCTTTTTGTTTGCGCCTGTTCTGAGTTGCATGATGGCTGGGCAGTTCGGCATCTTTCTTCTGCTCGGGGTCGTGCTCTTTCTGTATTTCGAGCGGTCGCACCCATTTCTTGCCGGGGCGGCGCTGCTGCTCTGCGCACTGAAGCCGCATCTATTCCTGCCGTTCGGCGTGGTGCTGATGCTGTGGACCGTGAGCCGGAAGTCATACGGTATTCTCGCGGGATTTTCTGCTGCCCTGCTGGCCAGTTGCGGGCTCTCGTACTGGCTCGATCCCGATGCGTGGTCCCAATACAACCAGATGATGCACGCCGGGGGCGCGCTGGGCGAACGGGTTCCAGCCCTGAGCGTGTACCTGCGATTTCTTGTGGATCGCAATGCCCTGTGGCTGCAATTCCTTCCACTCGGCGCCGCCTGCGTCTGGGCGGCCTGGTACTTCTGGACGCGCCGCGAGCAATGGAACTGGCTGGATCACGGCCTCGTGGTGCTGCTGGTTGGCGCGGTCTGCACGCCCTTTGGCTGGTTCACCGACGAATCGATGCTGCTTCCGGCGGTATTGGCGGGACTCTATCGAGCCGAGGGCGCGCGGCGTTCAGTCTGGCCGCTGGCGGTGATTGCGGCAGTTGCGCTGGTCGAGGTTATCGCACTCGTCCCTCTCACCGGGAAGTATTTCCTGTGGACAACGCCCGCATGGCTTGCCTGGTATCTCTACGCGACGGGGAGAATAGGCGGCCGACGGGGCAGGGCCAGCATGGCGTCTCAGAAGTTCGTCGCAGAAGTTCGCGACGGCAATGCAGGTCCTTCGACTCTCCGTTGCGGCGGACTTCGCTCAGGATGACCACCTCTCTTGGCGTCTCAGGATGAGAGTTTATTGAACGGAACTTAGAGACAGAACACTGTCGTCAATTCATAACAATGCAAATTCATCACGCGAGACAACCGCCGGGCGTAGAATCGTCTGTCGGCAGCTCGTGAGCCGCCTGACGTGGGAGAACGCTATGCCCAACGTCCTCATCCCAACCCCGCGAGGCCAGATGCCTGCCTGGCTCGCTGTCCCGTCCAGCCCGGCGCCGGTTCCCGGCGTGGTGGTTCTTCATGACGTCGGCGGCATGAGCCAGGATCACCGCAACCAGGCTGACTGGCTCGCCGAAGCGGGCTTTCTTGCCCTGGCCATCGATCTCTACTACCGAGGCGGGTTCCCGCTCTGCCTTCGCGCTATCATGCGCGACTTCACGGCCCGCAGTGGACCAACATTCGACGATGTCGAGGCCGCGCGCAGGTGGCTTCTTGGCCAACCCAATTGCAACGGCAAAGTCGGCGTCATAGGGTTTTGCATGGGCGGCGGATTCGCCCTGCTGCTCGCATCCGGCCACGGCTTTTCCGCCGCCAGCGTCAACTACGGCGGGCCGCTTCCCAAGGATGTCGACGACTTCCTTCAAGCAGCCTGCCCTGTCGTCGGCAGCTACGGGGGCAAGAGCCACTGGGAGCAGGGCGTCGCCGATCAGCTTGAACAGGCGCTGCAGCGCGCACTCATTCCGCACGACGTCAAGGAGTATCCGGACGCCGGCCACTCCTTCATGAACAACAAGCAGAGCTTCTGGTTCAAGATTCTTCGCTATCGCAACATCGGCTTCAGCGAGCCTGCGGCGATGGACGCCCGTCGCCGAATCGCGGCGTTCTTCCATACCCATCTGGGAGGCTAACCAGCAATGACCACAGAAGATGAAAGAAAGAATGCAGATCCACGATCGCCCGGAGATTTGAGCAGCCTTTGCCGGATAGGCGCCATTGCCGCTTTCGTCTTAATCGTTTATTCACTGGCAATGATGGTTCAAATGGTTGTTCTGGGAGGCCAGCCGGCCTCCGCCGCCCAGGCCTTCGACCTTTTGCAGCACCACCGTGTCGTTGGCCTGCTCCGTCTCGACCTGCCGACCATCGCCGTGATGCCGGTCTACTACCTGCTCTTCCTTGGCCTGTACGCCGCCCTGCGCCGAAGCGACCGGGCCAATGCCCTGCTCTCGACCCTGCTGGCCTTTGCCGGACTCACTCTGGTGCTGGCAACGCCCACGGCGCTCTCGTTGGTTCCACTCAGCGACAAGTTTGCCGCCGCAACCACCGACGCCGTGCGATCGCAGATGGTGGCCGCGGGAGAAGCCGTCATGGCCGCGGACATCTGGCACAACACCGGAGCAATCCTGGGCGGGATTCTCATGCAGTGCGGGGCGGTACTGATTTCGGTTGCGATGCTCCGCGGCGGCGTGTTTAGCAAGGCAACGGGCTGGCTGGGAATCGTGATGCACGGGCTGGACCTGGCCCACATCGTTGGCGGCCTTTTCCTGCCCGTCTCAGGAGTCATTCTCCTCGCGATTGCCGGTCCGCTCTACCCGATCTGGTTCTTCATGGTTGGTCGCAGGCTGCTGCAGTTGGCTGCGAACAGGGGTTGAGTCTCCGAGCGAGTTAGTTCCGGGATGGCAAATGAGTGCTGCTGAACCCGACCCTAGCCACAAAAATCCGCCGCGGCGGATGGCGAGGGTTGGGCACCCAGTTTTGTGCAACAAAACACGATCAGATGCCCGGCTGCAACTGCATGGCCTAAAATGCGAGTACCCCACTTCATGCAAACTCTTTCCGCATGAAGTGGGGCACAGGTTTGTTGAGCTGGAAGCCGACGGCTAGAAGCTGATTTTCTTCAAGCCGCGTTCAAATCGGCCGACCGAACGCGGAAGCGCTTCATCTGAATTGAAAGCGTGCGCTCGATCTTGCGCAGATCGCCGCGCTCCAACGGCCCGGCAAAGGTTGAGGCCACACCGTGCGCCGAGGCCCGGCCCGTCCGCCCGACGCGGTGAACAAAGTCCTCCGCTACCTTGGGCATATCGAAGTTGATGACGTGCGCGACGTTGGCAACGTCGATGCCGCGAGCGGCAACGTCGGTAGCCACAAGCACTCGGTGATGGCCCTCGGAAAAGCTGCGCAGTGCCTGGTTGCGCTGGGCTTGGGAGCGGTCGCCATGAATCTGAGTGGCCGAATGGCCGGATCGGACTAGTCTGCGCGCCACGCGGTCGGCTCCGTGCTTGGTGCGGACGAAGACGAGGAAGCTGCCCGTCTCGGCGCCGAGCAGGTGCTCAAGCAATTCCTGCTTCTTGTCCGGCTCGACTTCAAACGTGCGCAGCTCGACGTTTTCCGCCGGCTTCAAGACCGATCCAATCTCGATGCGAACAGGATTCTTGAGATACTTCTGCGCAACATCCTTCACTTGCCCTTCGAGCGTCGCGGAGTAGCAAAGCGTTTGCCGGGCAGAAGGCAAGTTGGTTGCGATGCGGGCAATGGCGGGCTGGAAACCCATATCGAGCATCCGGTCCACCTCGTCGAGCACCAGGATCTTCACCTGGTCGAGCCGAACCAGTTTGCGCTTGAGGAAGTCCTCAAGCCGGCCGGGAGTGGCGACAATGAGCTTTGCGCCGCGGCGAATGGCATCGAGCTGCGACTTTTCCGCGAGGCCGCCTACCACCAGGGCAACCGTTTGCGATGAACTGGTGCGGATGGCGTGAAATGCCTGCTCCACCTGCATGGCCAGCTCGCGCGTGGGCAGCAGGATGAGGGCATGCGCCGCTGGGCCGCGGGCGTCCACTTTTTGGAGCAGCTCTACGATTGGGATGAGGAAGCCGAGCGTCTTGCCGGTTCCGGTTTGCGCGGTGGCCAGCACGTCGCGGCCTTCCAGCGCCGGGGGAATGCAGCCCAACTGCACCGGAGTGGGGGTTTCAAATTTGTTTGCGTCAAGCCTCGCCATAAGCGTGGCCGAAAGAGAAAACTGAGAGAACTGTGTCGTCAAAATGTTCAAATTTCCTTGAGGTCCCGCGAGCCTCCCTTTTTCCATGGGGGCCTGCAATCGGGACCGGACATGAGGCGCGCACACTGAACTTGCTCAGGCGCGAGCCCGCTTATCGATATGCGTAAGGGAGAACCAGAATCGTCCACGGGACTGGCCACAAGGCATTCAAGGGGAGAACGCCAAAGGCCCGGAGCTGCCACACGCTGCTTGTAGCCGGCACACTACCGGCCAACTACCCGCTCCCAATACTCCCGGTTTTCATTTGCGCCGATCCGGTTCGCCAATCCATTCAAGGAGGCCGGACGCCAGATGCAGGACCTATTCAAGGTCCATCGCAGAGTCACCGGGTGGGAGACTCATGGGTATGCGCTGTAGGGTCTTGGGGGAAAATCTGTGCCAGGCAAGCTTGCCGACTAATGGCAGACTGCCGCTCACGGCCAAATCACTGAGCGCAAACTCAGTGTATCACAGGCTTCGTTTCTCCCTCTCCGGGCGGCACTGCCGAAGACTGGGTTGCTGACGGATCAGGCGTCTGGAGCGCTCGGATGGCCACCACCAGGCGGTCGATCTCCCTTGTTGTGTCAACAATCTCCGCCTCGATTGCGGGTCTGTCCGTGGGGGCGACGAGAACCAGTTCACGCTCGAGAGCAGCCAGGAGTTCTATCTGGTGCTCTTTGGCCCTGTGAATTTCGAGCAGCTTCGGGAGGCTTGACATGCTGACGATCTCCGGGGAACAGCAAAACCACGACGCCCCTCGGGCATGAGAGCCTTCGTGACGGATCAATCGGGGGGACGACTCATTGCAAAAACGGTACTCTTGGTGGCATTTGATGTCAATGTGCAAAAGCGCATCGTTGCCGGTTCAGGCTGGCATCCTGCTCGTCAGGAATGCACTCTCAGGATACTACCCACCACGCAGTCCCTCACTCCCGCCGTTTCAGGCGCGCATCCGGGTATCCGTGCCGGCGCTTGAAGGCTAGAATCTCATCGATCTTGCTATCTGGAATGAACTTCAACGGTTCCCCAACTTGCTTGGCAAGCAGGTATTTCTTGCAATATGTATCGACAATTTCTACCAGCCACTCGGCGTGGGTCACGGTATCGGACCAGCAGACGACACCGTGGTTTGTCAGCAGGATGGTGTTGTGGTCCTGGACAAACGGAATCACGGTCTCGGCAAAAGCCTGTGTGCCGGGAGTCTCATAGGGCGCCACTGCCATGGGGCCGACAAACATTTCATACTCCGAAATCAGCCCGTTCGGCGGGGCGGTTCCGGTCATGGCAAAAGCGGTGGTGTAGGGCGGATGGCAGTGTACGACGGCGCGGGCGCGAGGGTTTGCCTTGTAGATCTCCAGATGGAGGAGCAGTTCGCTGGTCCTGAGCCGATCTCCGGCCAGAATGTTGCCCTCCAAATCGGCGAGGCAGATGTCGGCCGGCTCCATATCACCCTTGCTCAGCATGGTGGGCGTGCACAGCACATACTTCGGCCCCAGGCGGACGCTGATGTTGCCGCCGTTGCCGTCCACGTATTGCCGTTCCCAGAGCTTGCGCCCTACGCGCAGAATCTCCGCCCGCAAAGCCTCTGCTTCAAAGGAGTTGGAGGCTGCCATCGGCGACCTCTCGTCGCTTCGCGGCACCCGCAGGGCGTCTTCGACGGCCTGCACAACCTCTCTCACCTGCTCTGAAACCGGAATCGCCGTCTCCTCCATTGTTCGCCTCACACGGGACGCACCTTCGCAAGCCTAGAGCGGAACCAAGGAAGATGTGTCCCTCAGGGGCTAAAGCCCGCGTTGATTTTGTTGCATTTGCGGCACGACTAAAGTCGTGCCCTTTCAAATCACCGGCTTATTCAGCGGCACGGCACCCGGCCCAGGGAGCGCCCCGGTACCCGGCCGTACCCTTTCAAAGCGGGACATTGCAACTCTAGCCCCGCACTAGGGAATCCAGGCAAGCCCCACAGGTTATAAATAGCGCCAAACGCATTTTGAGTTAGTGATTGGGGTCACGTTTGACAGTGTAGTGAACCCGAAGTTCGTTACAGAAGTAGCGACGGAAATGCAGGTCCCCGCCACGGCGGGCAGGCATTCGACTCTCCGCCGCGGCGGACTTCGCTCAGGATGACCGCTTCTTTCAAGCTCTCAGGTTGAGCGAAATTGTTGAATGGACTTTAGACTCGGGACACTAGTGGTCCTCTATGCTATTTCGCCGGTAAGAGCTTCCGCTGCAATGCCTCCAGGGTCTGGCCCTTGGTCTCAGGGTAGACAAACAGCACCACCACGAATTGCACCACTGTCATGACGGCGAAGAACAGAAACGGCGTCTCCGTGTTCATGGAATGAACGACGACGGGAAAGGCCATCTGGATCGCCGCGTTCATAAACCAGTGGCTGGCGCTGCCCACGCCCTGCCCCTTGGAACGAACTGAATTTGGAAATACCTCGCCGATATACACCCAGATGACAGCGCCCTGGGAGACCGAAAAGAAGGCAATATAGGTGACCAGAACCCACACCAGCGCACCGGGGTGTGAGTGCGTCTTGAAAAGCCAGGCCACTCCGGCCAGGCAGGCGGCCGTGCCCGCCGCGCCGATCAGGAGCATGGTTTTGCGCCCCAGTTTGTCGATCACGCTCATGCCCACAACCGTGAATACCAGATTCGTAAAGCCGAGAGCGATGGCCTGCTGGTCGCTGGAAATCTGGCTGAATCCCGCCGAGGCGAAGATGCTGTTCACGTAATAAAGGATGGAGTTGATGCCCGCCAACTGATTGAACGCGCCAATGGAGATGGCCAGAAAAAGCGGGTAGCGAAACTTCCACTGAAACACCCGTTCGTGGGCCGTGGCGTGTTCCTGCGCCAGCGCGGAGCGGATGTCGTCCAGTTCGGCCCGCGGGTTTGGCTCTCCCATCATCTTCAGCACAGCCAGCGCGTCGTCGATTCGATTGTGCGAGGCGCTCCAGCGCGGACTGCGGGGAATGCCAAACAGCAGCGCCAGGAAGGCGATCGCAGGCATCGCGGCCACGCCAACCTGCCAGCGCCATTCGGTCGCGCCCAGGTGCAGCGTTCGAATGGCGTAATTGGAGACGTAGGCCACCACAATGCCAAACACCACATTGAACTGGAAGGTTCCCACGAGGCGTCCGCGCCACTTGGCCGGGGCAAGCTCCGCAATATATACAGGCCCCAGCACGGACGACGCGCCGATGCCGAGCCCGCCGATGAAGCGGAAGACCATGAAGGCCGGCCAGTTCCAGGCCAACCCGCAGCCAAAGGCGGAAATGAGATAGAGAATCGCCGTGATGCGCAGGGCTTCGCGGCCGCCCAGCCTTTGCCCCACCACGCCCGCGCCCAGCGCTCCCACGACAGTGCCAACGAGCCCGATGGCCACGGTCAGGCCCTTGCCCTGCGGGCTCAATCCGTACAGTTTTACCAGCGCGTCGATTGCGCCCGCGATGACTACCGTGTCGAATCCAAAAAGCAGCCCGCCCAATGCTCCGGTCAGGGTTGCCTTGATCAAATGAATGTTGGGTCTCATGGTCGCTGGCTTCTCAAGTTCCAAATCATCCTACAGACTGGCTCCGCAACCGGCAAACCAGGAACCGCTGGCACTTGCTCGAATGAGATTCAGCAAATCAAGCGTGGTGTCTCCGAAGATTTTGAAGAAGAGGACAGAAGGGCGAAATGCAGGGCCCCTTCGACTTCGCTGTAGAACGCTTCGCTTCTGATGGCCGCCTTGGGGGGCGAAGGGGAATTAAAAGGCAAATGCAGGTCCTTCGACTCCGCTGAAGTACGCTTCGCTCAGGATGACCGCCTCTTTTTCGGTTTCGGGCAGGCGAGTTAGCCCCCGCTGAAGCGGGGAAAGCAAGTTAGCAAGTCAGCGGAGGCAGACGCCGGTTCACTTTTCCGATTGCGTCTCAGCCGCAGGTATCACTGCCAACACGCGGCAGCGTTGCTTGCCGGCCGCGCTCCAGGCCATCGCCATCTCGCTTTCCATATAGGCGCAATCGCCCGCCTCGAGCAATTCCTGCATTCCGCCCGCGTCCAACTGCAGCCTACCTTCCAGCACATAGACCAGCCCGCTCATCTGAGGCAGCGGATCCTTGCCCGTAGAGACTCCACCAGCCGGAAATTCGATCATCTGCGCGATGATTCTTGCGCCTTTCCCGGTCGCATTCAACGGGATGAATTTTACAGTCTCCGGCCCGCGCCCCGCGGCCTGCAGGTGACCCTTGCGCGTGATGGAAAGAGTGTGGCGAGCGGGCTCCGCGAAGAAGTAACTCATGCCCACTCCGTACACCCGGCTGATGGTGGCCAGCGTCGGCAGGGTCGGTATCATCCGGTCCGTCTCCAGCTTTGAGAGCAGCGCCGTCGAGAGCCCGGTCTCGGCCGAGAGGCGCGCAAGCGTCAGCCGCTTCTGCGTGCGCAGGGCGCGTAGCTTGAGGCCGATGCAGTAAGGCGCTAAGGCCCAATGTGGGTAAGAAACTGGTTTCACCATCGCAATCTCACCTCGGGCATTCTTCCAAGCCCATCCTCATTTTGAGTGTGGGCGGCTTTCAATCTTCTGAAGAATGTCTGAAGTTTGTTCTGCCGGGCTTTTGCCGCGCAAGATTACGCAGGTTACCATCGCCCAGAGGATGCGGCGCAAAACCTGGTTTTTCCCGGTCGGCCGATTCCAAAGGCACTCCATTTAGAAAAAGACAGCCCCTGTTCCCTAGTCCCTCTTCGCTGTTCTCCTCATTTTCCCCACCGCTCCCCAAACTCCAATTCCTCCCAAGGCAAACAGGATGGGGAAGCATTCGAGCGTATAGCGGGCCTCGGGAGCCTCAATGGTCGTCAGCAGCAGGCTTCGCATCACCATGTAGGCCAACATCCAGGGCCAGTACTTTGGACGCAGGCATAGTCCGGCCAACCCGAGCAGCAGGTACAGCGCATTGAGACCGGCGTAGGCCCAACTGAGGCGCGTCTCATCGTTGTGATGCGCGTACACCCACCAGTCGAGGTCGATGGGCAGGTTCTCGACGCGCGGGCGCAGCCACATATCGGCCATGCGGCCCAGCGGGAGCCAAAGATGAAAGCGCAGCGGGTGTGCTCGAACGCGCTCTTCGGCCAATCGCGCAAAACGCGCATCCAGCTCCGGTGAAATGTCTTGTCCGTTGTCGTCGTAGGCCTTGGCCAGCTCGACCGTCTCCGCATATTGCCGCGGCGAGTCGAAGGCCCGGCTTGGCAGCTTGGCAAGATCGAACGCGTTCCCCGGCACATTCCAGTAGATGTCGTACGTGGAGACAAAATCGAGGCACCAGGTTTTCACCCAACGCTGCCAGCCGGGATTGCTGCTCTCGCCCGGATCGGTGGCGTAGCGCGGCGCCAGCGGCTCAAAGACGTGAAAGACCTGCCAGTTTCTCGCCGTCCACGCCGCGAAAGGAACAAGCGCCAGCAGGACGGCGACCACACCCATTCGCACCAGCCTCGATCGGGAAGTGGCAGCGCGGTGCAATCCCATCAACATTGCCGGGGCCAGCGCCACGCCGACCAGCGCTCCATCCGGCCGCAGCAGCGCGGCATAGGTGACGGCGAAGGTAAACCAGAGGGCGCTCGACCATTTCGGGCGCTCATGGAATCGGGCCAGTGCCCAAAGCGCCAGGGCAATGACAAACAAGGTCAGCGTCTCGGTGAGCGGCGCCACAGAGTAGGAAGCTGTAAAAGGACAGAGAGCCGAGAGCCAGAGCGTGCACAAAGCAGCGCCATTGCCGATCCGCGGTGGGGCAATTCGCCGCACAAAGTCAGCCAGCAGCAGACACCCCGCCAGCTCGAGCGCAATCTGCGCGCAGGCTACGGCGGTGTAGTTGTCCATGCCAAACAGCCGGAAGCAGAGCGCGAGAAACACCGGATACCCTGGGAGCCGGATCAGCGTTGAGTGCAGCACCCCGCTGCCGTCGGTGATGGCGAACTGCCCATGCAGCAACAGGTTCTTCGCCAGGTTGCCGTAGATGAGCGTATCGCCTGAAACCTGGGGAAACGCTCCCAGCATCCAGAGCCGCAAACCCAGGCCGGCGGCAAGCGCCAGCACTGCCGAGCCCCACACGCCGGCGTTGGACTTTTGTTTGGCAAAGATTCGGACTAGCAGGTACTGGGTCATTTTGAAAGCACATTCCGTCATGGGCTGAAGCCCACGCTCATTTTGCCTGGTTTATGTACGGGCTGAAGCACGTACCCTTCAAGCTGAAACCCGTACCCTTCGAGCTGACCCACTGCCGCCCGACGATGTCCATTGACTGTCGGGGGCAGCTTGCATAGATTCGTAATGTATAGCCTAGACCGTTTCCCCGGTATTAGCCCACGTAGAATCAATGAGACCGGCCATGCACGCTAGACAAATATTCTTCGATCCCCAACGCAAGCGGTGGAAGCGGCTCCGGCGCATCCTCGACATTGCAGCCGTGCTGTCTACGCTGGTCCTCGCCGGGTTTATCTTCAACGTGCTCCGCAATCAGCAGTTGCCTGAGCTGCTGCTGCCTGTCCCCAAGCACAACTACAAGGCTCTGCCCGACCGTACAACCATCCTCCGCGGCGCCAAAGGCCAACGCCCCGCTCGCCGAAAGACCGCCCGCAAGCCTTCTGAGATTCCACTGAACTCAGGCGAAGGATTGCGCGCCGCTTACTACGTCCAGGACGATGCCGCCAGCTACTCCTCATTCAAAGAGCATGTTCACCAGATCGACCTGCTGTTTCCCCAGTGGCTCCACGCCAACTCGCCGTCGGGAACGCTGATGATGATGAGCGGCGACAACATCCGCGAGTATCCGGTGGTCGAAGGCGGCGCAGTTCACGACCCCGACGACGGAAACCGGATCAAGCGGGAAATCCAGAAAGTAGGGGTAGACACCGAGGTCTTCCCTCACCTGAACAACTACAATCCGCACAATCAGAGCTGGGACGCGAACTTCGGCGATGTTCTCAAAGACCCGGTCAAGAGCGCGGCGCTGCGCGATCAGATTCTTCGTTTCTTCGCCACATATCCCACCTATCGCGGCCTCTCGCTCGACTTTGAGAGCCTTCCCGACGACGCGGATCCTGCCTACCTGAGCTTCATCCAGCAGCTTTATGCCGAATTGAACCCGCGCAAACTGCGTCTTTGGGTCAACACCGCAGTCTCCACCTCCGACGACGATCTAAGGTTCATCGCCGTCCACTCCGACGGCATCATCCTGATGAACTACGACGAACACCAGACCACCAGCGACCCCGGGCCCGTCGCCAGTCAGGATTGGTTCGTCGGCAACCTCACCCGCGTCCTCAAGATCGTCCCGAAGGAGAAGATCATCTGCGCCATCGGCAGCTACGGCTACGACTGGACGCTCTCCATTCCCGATCCAAAGAACAAGCGGCACACCAAACCGAAGGTCCTGAATACCGAGGACCTTTCCGTCTCGGAAGCATGGCAGCGGGCCTCCGACGCCGACGCCGATCTCGATCTCAATTACGACACGCTCAATCCTCACTACGAGTACATCGATGAGGACAACAACCAGCGCCACATCGTCTGGTTTCTCGACGGCGTGACCCTGCTCAACGAGCTCCGCGCCGCGCGTCAGCTTGGCCTCTCGACATTCGCGCTCTGGCGTCTCGGCGAAGAAGACAGCTCGCTATGGAATGTCTGGGACAAACCAAGCGATCCTGGGTCGCTGCAGGCTCTTGCCTCGGTCCAGCCCGGTCACGATGTTGACAACGAGGGCGACGGAGATATCCTCCGCGTCACCGGCCTGCCCCAGCCCGGCAAGCGCAGTGTCACCGTCGACACCGACGAGGAAGACCCGCGCAAGAAGCTCATCATCGATGAGCACATGGACGTCTATCCACGCACGTACACCATCGAGCAGTATGGGTACCATCCCAATGAGGTTGCGCTCTCATTCGACGATGGCCCCGACCCCAAGTGGACCCCGAAGATTCTCGACGTCCTCAGGAACGAGGGCGTCCATGCCACATTCATGCTCATCGGTTCAGAGGCCGCCGACAACGTCGGCGTGATGAAGCGCATAGTCCGCGAAGGCCATGAGATCGGCAACCACACATACTCTCATCCCGACATCAGCGAAATCTCTCCGCGCCAACTCGATCTCGAGGTCAAGCTCACGGAGCGGCTGTTCGCCAGCAAGCTCGGCATTCAGCCACTCTACTTCCGTCCGCCCTACGACATCGACGAGGAGCCCGACACCGACGACCAGGCTGCTCCCGTCGTTCAGATACAGAAGGACGGCTACACCATTATTGGCAACAAGATCGACACCGACGACTGGAATGAGCATCCTGTCAAGACCCCCGAAGAGATCGCCAAGTCGGTTCTCAACCAGTTGGAAACCATGAAGGCCAAGCCGCAGTTCCGCGGCTCGATCATCCTGCTGCATGACGGCGGGGGCGATCGATTGGCTACAGTCAAAGCGCTGCCGGTTCTGATCAAAGCGCTCCGCGACCACGGCTACACCATCGTCCAGGTCTCCGCGCTGATGGGCAAGACCACCGCCGAGGTGATGCCGCAGATCACTTGGTGGCAGTATTTGCGCGCCTTGCCTGACTCGATCGCCTTCTCCAGCGCGGCTCTCATCGTCAAGTTCATCGTTTATGTCTTTTTTCTCGGCGACATTCTAATGAGCGCGCGCCTGATCATCGTCGGATTGTTCGCGATCATCGACCGCCTGCGCATGCCCTACCATCAGGCGACGCCCGGCTATAACCCGCGCGTCGCCGTCCTCATCCCGGCGTATAACGAAGAGACCGTCATCGTCCGGACCATCCGCTCGGTTCTGAACTCCGACTACAAGAATCTTCACATCATCGTGATCGACGATGGGTCGCTTGACCGCACCGCCGAGGTGGCCCGCGAAGCGTATTTGGCTGAAATCGCCGCCGGGCGAGTTCAGGTCTTCTCCAAGGCCAACGAAGGCAAGGCCGCCGCGCTCAACTTCGCTCTCGATCGCTTGACGGAAGAAGTCTACGTCGGCATCGATGCCGACACGGTGATCGCCGCCGACGCCATTTCGAAGCTGATCCCGCACTTCGAGGACCCGCTGATCGGCGCCATGGCCGGCAATGCAAAGGTCGGAAATCGCGTGAACCTGTGGACACGCTGGCAGGCCCTCGAATACATCACCAGCCAGAACTTCGAACGGCGCGCCCTCGACCTATTCCACGTCGTCACGGTGGTCCCCGGCGCCATCGGCGCATGGCGGACCGCACCGGTGAAAGCCGCCGGCGGCTATCCTCTTAACACGGTGGCTGAAGACGCCGACCTGACCATGAACCTGCTCGAACAGGGCCTCCGGGTCGATTACGAGGACCGCGCGCTCGCTTACACCGAGGCCCCGATCGACGTCCGCGGACTCATGCGCCAGCGATTTCGCTGGTCGTTCGGCACGCTGCAAGCGGTGTGGAAGCATCGGGCCGCGTTCGTCCGCAACAAGGCGATGGGGCTCTTTGCGCTGCCCAACATTCTCATCTTCCAGATGTTTCTGCCCCTGGTCTCGCCGTTCATTGACGTCATGTTCGTCTGGGGCATTGCAACCTATTTCGTTGACCTCCACTACCATCCTGAAGCCGCCTCGGCCGAAAGCTTCGAGAAGCTGCTCGTCTATTTCCTTGGGTTCCTGCTGATCGACTTCGTTACTTCCTCAATCGCCTTCTCGCTGGAGCGCCGCCACCCCGCCAACAAGGGGGACGGCTGGCTGCTGTTTCACATCTGGCTGCAACGTTTCGCCTACCGGCAGGTTTTCTCGATTGTTCTATTCAAGACGCTGAAGCGCGCCATCGACGGCAAGCCCTTCAACTGGGACAAGATCGAGCGAACCGCCAAAATGAGCAAGGCTACCGAAGCGCTGACGGAGACTCCTTAGTACTGTTGCGGTCCGAGTTAAGGCGACGCTATGCTGGATGCAAGAAACGTCACGGAAAACTAGAGTACGCCAAACAATCAATTTCCCGACGCAAAGTGTCCGATCCGCATTTCGCCCATACAGGACTCTCATGATCGCCAGACTCTTTCGCAGCATTGCTCTCGTCTCAACTAGTCTCAGTATCTTTAGCTTGATTCCAGCCGCCGGCCAATCCGCACGGCAGACGCCGGCAGTCACGGTCACGCCATCCGCGTCAACCATCACAACAGCCCAGTCGCTTTCAGTCATGGTTGACGTCGCCGGCGGCAACGGAAGTTCGACCCCCACTGGAACGGTCGTTCTCACCAGCGGCAGCTACAGCCTGCCTCCGAGCCTGCCGTATAAGATGCCCGCGCTATCCGGGATCTATCACTCCAGCGTTACGACGGCAAACTTGACTGCTAACTCCGGCGTCGGCAACGCGACTGTAACTTACGTCGACTCCTCAGGCGCAAATAAGGGAACTGCAACGGGCGTTGCTGCTGCTACCGGCGACCAAGCTGGCAACGCAACCATTCCGTTTGAGCAACCATTGGATGTTACCCAGCCCGCGCGCATCAATGTTCATCTCTGCATTGGCAGCTCGACGAATTCGCCCGATAACAACCAGTTAAAGATCTATTTCAGCAATGGGCCCAACCCGGCCAATGGACTCTATTTCAGCGTGGGCATGAACTCAATGCAGTTACAGATGTGGGGAACGCCGGAACTTACAAACTACGGCTCCGGCGGCGATCCCGTCGGGAACCTGCGGGTCGGTTTTCATGGATTGGCTGGGGACGGGGCCAGGCGGGTTGGACGCCCATGGCAATGAGCAGATCTGGGCGGGGTGGATTCCAGACAATCCCACCGATCTTCAGGCTCCGAACAACACGACGATTCCGCCCACTTACGCGCCCACTGGACTTGGATTTTCCGCCGTGCTTGACGCTCCCATGTTATCCAGTACGACAGAGATCTTTATCAGCGATGCTTCCGCAAATACATTGGTTACGGGCGTCTATATAAGTCAGGGGAGACTCGACGGGCCCACCGATGGCGCAATGCCCGTTCCCGGCCTCTTTCAGCCCGTTGTGCTCGACGCTGGAAATATCGTTCCGGGTTACCAATCCAACGAAGTCTGGATTCCACCCACATACGGCGACCCTAACGGCAATCCAATTGTCCAGACCTATCACCCAAACGGAACGGTCGCCGATATTCGGTATGGACGTTTTGGCGTGTATGCCAACCTCTTCAACGCCGGATACATTCCGGTGGCCGTAACCGGCGATAACGGCTTGGGGTACTCCGCCTGGGGCGGTGCAACCTATTGGGATTCCCCTACTTCGTCAGGCTGGGGCGGCCCGAGCGGGGGACAATACAGAAATGCCGCCCTGGGACTCGTAAGACAGTACCTTCCAAACGGCAACCAATCCTTCCGCATGGGATTGAGTGCGGGCGCGGCCGATGCCCTCGACGATGAAATGAGAAATCCCGGTGCATCGGGGATTGCTTTGTATAGCGGCGTAGTTAGCCTGGCCGGCGCATGGAATCAGGCGGGACAGCCCGCACCCGGAGGGGGAACTTATGGCAGCTTTCTCCCCAACCTCCAATATGGGTGGGGCGATTGGTATATCTCGCTCGCGGCGAATAACACGAATCTAACTCCAGAATCCAGTCTGTCCTATTGGGCCAAAGTCAGCTCCACACTTACAGGCTTGCCACTGAGTTACTACAACGCGTGGGAGTATGCACAAAAGGGAGCTTGGAATGCGGCAACTACCTACAATCAAAACGACATAGTTGTGCGCCCCTACACGGGGACCATTTCCGGCCTTGCAGCGGGCGATCCGAGCTTGAATCTTTCCTCTTTTGCCCGTGTGCCCATCCAGGCATGGTCTGAAGAGAACGACTCCACCATCATGTCTCCCGTTTGGCAGACCGTATTCATCAATGGAGTTACAGCGGCGGGAAACAAGGACGCCGTCAGCAACATTCTTTCCGACTGCCCGGCAACAGGCGGATGCCATCTAAGTGAAGGAGTCTTCAATCCGGCCAACAATCAGCCATGGAGCACAACCACCAGTCAATCGGCGACGCTGGCCTGGTTCAACTCTTTGCGATCACCGTGGTCCACGCATGCCAGCAGCAGTTACACGTCTGCTATCTTCACTCTGAGCAGTGGCGCCGCAACCATCGTTATCCCCGCCGGTTCGCTCGACCTCGGCACAGATACGCTAACCGCCAGTTACACTCCGGACGCTGCGAGTTCCTCAACCTATAACAACTCAGCTGGATCGACGCCGGTCACGGTAACTACTCCGGCAAATCCCGCCTTTGCCATAACTGGCACAGCGGTCTCGGTCGCTCCCGGCGCAACCACGGGAAACACTTCCACAATCTCCGTGGGGCCTGCTGGAGGGTTCACCGGCAGTGTTGTGCTCACAGCCGCGATCACGTCCAGTCCGGCAGGCGCAGTGGCCCCGCCCAATTTGAGCTTTGGCTCGACCAGCCCCGTGAACATTGCGGGCACAACCGCTGGCACGGCCACACTCACCATCGGCACCACGGCGGCACAGGGATCAACATGTTCCACGGCCCAACTGACGCGGCAGAGAGTTCCCTGGTACACCGGTGGCGGCTCGATTCTGGCTAGCCTGCTTTTGTTTGGAATTCCCGCGCGCCGCCGCGGATGGCGGTCGACGCTCGGCATGTTGCTGCTTCTCTTCGCCATGGCCAGCGGTGTGACGGCATGTGGCGGCGGAACCACTGTCTGCAACGCCATCGCCATTGCCAGTACCACGCGCGGAACTTATACCGTGACCGTGACAGGGACTTCGGGCGCCATCACGGAAACGGGCACTTTCACGCTAACTGTCGAATAACTTTCAGTTGAACCAAGCGGCCGCACCCTCCAGCCGCTTTTCTGTTCTCTTTCAGG
Organism: uncultured Acidobacteriaceae bacterium; assembly: GCA_963757965.1. GTDB lineage: Bacteria > Acidobacteriota > Terriglobia > Terriglobales > Acidobacteriaceae > Telmatobacter. The sequence goes on along the minus strand of CAVWTV010000017.1, from coordinate 168,734 downwards.
CCTCAAGCACCGTCACCGCCATCCAATTCAGCGGCGTCGCAATGCCATGCTTTTCTCCCAGCCGCACAATGACGCCATTGCGCGCGTCCGTCTCCATGCGCCGCCCCGCCAACCTGTCCGCCAGCAGCGAATTCACCGAGTCTTTGGGCTGGGCACGATACATATCGAGCACTTGTTGCCCCACCGAATCGTCAAGGCGCGCACCCTCGACGCGTCCTACGGCAACAACTTCGGCAACCATCGCGAGCGCCAACCGTCCTACCGCCTCATCGTGAAATGCCCCGGCCGGCTTCATGGTCAGGGCGTTGATAGCTCCCGTGGCATTGGTGCACAACTTGCGCCACGCCGCTGTCTTGAAGTCATCCACCAAGTCGATTTCTACCCTGCTGCCATTGAATATTTCCTTGAACTCCGCTCCCAGCGGGCCGTCCTGCACTTTCATCGTGACCTTTCCGCGTTGCACGACGGTACCATCCACCTGCCGCTCTACAGGGCAATCGATCACAACGGGCACAATCCGATCCGCATCGAAGTATGGCGCAAGCCGCTCGCGATGCTCGACGCCGTTCTGCACCACTGCTACGCGAGTCGCGGCGTCAGTCAACCCACGCAGCCACTCGCCCGCGCCCGGCGCGTCGTAGGTCTTGGTGGCAGTTAGCACCCAATCCACCGTATCGGCCTGTTTCGGATCAGTCAGATTCCGCGCCTTCACAATCACCACTCCATCCGGCGTCTTGATCGTGAGCGCTTCCATCGCCCGTCGCGTGCACAGCGTAATCTCATGCGACCCAGTTGTCTCCAACAGCGAAGCCAGCACTCCGCCGATCGCCCCCACCCCCACCACAGCCACTCGCGCCATTTGACCTCCCAGTCGACACATTCCCAAAATACACGCTCGGCGCGGCCTGGCCATGCAGAAACGCCGACTAAAGCGGCTCAAGCCGGCATGTTCTGGCGTAGAATGGGCGTGCCGAAATATGCGGCGCTTGCAACCATGAGGCGTGAGATTCGTCAAACACTTAGAAACCAGCCCAGGGAATCGCCGAAGTAAACCTCCAATGCTCTCTTTGTTGAAGCAAAATCGTCTGTTGGCCAGACTTGTAATCCTTTGCGCGCTTGGGAGCTTCATTCTTCTTTGTCATGCGCAGGAAGCGCCCGCGACTTACCCGGTGCGTGGCGTAGTGCTGAACAGTTTTACGCGGCGCCCCATCGCACGAGCCCTGGTAGACGGCCAATCCGACGCGACTCTGACGGACAATGACGGCCGCTTTGAGATCAATCTCACGGAAGGGATGACGGTGATCCTTGTCCGGCGTCCCGGCTACGACTCCGCCGGCCCGGGGATGATGCACCCTGTGAAGGTGGGTCCAAACACGCCTGAACTTACCTTCTATCTCACTCCGGAGGCCAACATCGACGTTCATGTCTCGCTTTCGGGCGGCGATGCCGCCGACGGGATCCGATTCATGGCGTATCGAAAGCGCGCCCTCAACGGGCACGGTACGTGGATGATGCAGGGAAGCTACACCACGGACAGCGATGGAAACTTCCGCGCAATGAACCTAGAAGCGCCCGCTTCTTATGTGCTGTGCAGCATGCCGACGGAAGATAGCATGGGCCCCGCGGGATCGAGGGGAACGACTTATGGCTATCCGCCGGTATGTTATCCGGGAGTTACCGATCTCTCGGCCGCAAGCCCGCTGGCAGTTTCTCCCGGCCAGCAAGCGGAAGCGGAGATCACTCTGACGCGGCAGCCTTTCTACCCGGTTTCGATCCTCATGCCCAATCGTGCGCAAGGCCAGCCGGCAGGGATTTCAATCAGCGATCAAACCTGGCGCGGCATTGGATTTCCGGCACGAATCAATGCGCAGCAGGGACTGGCTGAAGCCAGTCTGCCCAACGGGCGTTACTACGCTGAATCGCGATCGAACAACGGCAAGACATCCGCATATGGACGCATCGATTTTCAGGTAGGCGGCGGGCCTGTCGTGGGCCTGAGCATGATTCTGCACCCGCTTAACCCTATCGCCATCGAAATTCACAAGGATTTCACGCTTACGAACGACAGCGCTCGCACGGGATTTGTCATAGGATCCGCGATGAACGGCGCCAACCCTGGAATGAATATCAACCTTATTCCCATGGACTCACTCACAGCGAACATGGGTGGCCACAACCTGCAACATCCGGCCGGCTCGACCGACGACAGTCACTTTGAGATGGCCGATGTATTACCTGGAAGATACTGGGTGCAAACGAACGCCTTCCAGGGCTATGTCAGTTCGATTAGCAGCGGCGGAGCCGACCTGGCGCGGGATCCGCTGGTTGTAGGTCCGGGCGGGGCCGCTGCACCCATCGAAATCAGCCTGAGCGACAACGGCGGCCAGATTAGCGCAACCATCAACCCGAATTCGCAGAATAATTCCGCATCCAGCGCCGGCGAAGGCGTTGCAAGGATCGTCTTTGGCTATGCAATTCCGCAGTTTCCGAGCACTTCGCAGCTCGTTGGGTCGGCTACGCAGGGCACAGGCCCCTTGATGTTCGGGAATCTGGCGCCAGGCACGTATCGCGTGGTTGCATTCGACAAGCTCGTGGAGATTGACATGGACGACGCTCAGATGATGGCGCGGATCAACTCTCAGAGCCCGACCGTCACGGTCGAGGCGGCCGCGACTGCATCCGTGCAACTTGACGTGTTTCAAACGGCGCAGAGCGGCGCGGAAGGAACAACGCCATGAACCGGACTCGTCTCGTGTTTGCGCTTTTCCTGGCGCTTCTCTCAACATATTTTTGCAAGTCACTTCTTTTGGCCCAATCGCAGCCTGACGCTCAAACAGGCAATCGCGTCATAAGCGGGGTGCTGCTGAACGCAAAGACAGGCCAACCCATTGAAGAAGCCACAGTCACATTGGGCGAGGCCCACGAGCGCCGGCTTTTTGACTCTGTGCAGACGGACGCGGAAGGCCGTTTTTCCTTCTCCAATCTGCCCGACGGCAAGTTCGCACTGCGCGCATCGCATCGCGGCTACATCGCCGCCGCATACGAAGAGCATGAGACCGGGTCCTTCACTGCCATTCTCACCGGCGACGGGCTCAGCACCACCGACCTCAGATTCATGCTTGAGCCGCAGAGCGCGCTTTACGGCACCATCAGCGACGACTCCGGCGATCCTGTTTTGAACGCACGAGTCTCTCTTTACCGCGCTGATCCGGCCAGCGGCACCGGCAAGATGGTGCGCGCGAATTCAGCCATAAGCGACGGCATAGGGTTCTACACGATATCGCGGCTGGCGCCCGGCAGTTACTTTCTGGCTGTAAGCGGAACACCGTGGTATGCCACTCACCGGCAGATACGAGGCCCGCAGGGCAAACCTATCGAAAACGCGCCCCGTTCTCCGCTGGATGTCGCTTACCCCGTGACTTATTACCCGGATGTTACCGATGCCGGCTCCGCTTCTCCTATCGCGGTAAGTGCCGGCGATCGCGTTCAGGTGAATCTCACGCTTCATCCGGTGCCGGCTGTACACATCGTGATGCAAGTTTCAAATCCCGGCCCCGGCCAGGGATTCAGCATCCCGCAATTGCGCCAGGATATCTTCGGGACCTCCGATTACGCCATAACGGCCAACACCACATTCAGCAACCGCGATCCTCGCAACCCCAACGCCGAGTTCACCGTCGAGCTGAACGGGGTTCCGCCGGGCCAATACGATGTTGTGTTGAACGCGCCCAATGGTCAGCCGTCCAGATCAATGAACGTCGATGCGTCATCGGACCGCGTGAACCTGGATACGTCTTCGGCTGTGGCGCTTGCGGAGGTTTCAGGAAAGGCGGCAATGGCCGGCGCAGGCGCTCTGCCCTCTAATCTGACCGTCATCTTAGTCTCCCAGCAATCCGGTGAACGGCTTATGGCGCGCATCGCACCGGATGGGAGTTTCCGTCTGCAACCCGTGCATCCCGGCACTTACGAAGTGGCAGCAAGCGCGGTGGGCTTCTCGATGGCAGTTACTCGCCTGAGCGCTAGCGGCGCCACTGTCGAAGGCCGTCTGTTGAAAGTTGGCAGCGAGCCGGTGACGGTGAACGCGAAGGTGGCGGAATCGATTGCAACCGTAAATGGTATCGCAAAACTCGATGGCAGAACGGTCTCCGGCGCGCTGCTTGTGCTTGTGCCGGCCGACCCCGTATCCGGCCAGGAAGACTCGCGGGTCAACCAGAGCGACTCGGATGGAAGTTTCGAGTTTCAGCACGTCATTGCCGGGGCTTACATCGTGGTGGCAATCCAGGACGGATGGTCGCTGGACTGGAGTCGCCGCGAGGTGATGGCGCGCTACCTGGCGAGAGGCCAAAGCGTCACCGTTCCCGCGCACATGAAGGAAATCAATCTGAAAGATGCTGTTGAAGTGCAGCCAAAGTGAGCCGATTTTACGGTACGAAAGTACACTGTGGTCCTAGTACCACCAGGTAGGGGGGGTGGGGGCTATGTAGCGGGGTGGTTCAGACCGGTCAATTGCCTGACATATTGGACCGGGGCCGCCGCTGACACAGGAGCCGGGTGGGTTCTCTTGTCCTCTATGGACCATTGTGCGCCGGGTGAGGGATAAATTGTGCAAAGATGCGGAAGGGAAGTTTCCGCGGCGAGCTGGAAGGAGGCGGGGGCAACCGCATGAACGTCGGATGAAGTCCTAATGGCGGTTCGTTCCGCCCCTACTGGGCGGGTGGAATCGGTTGGGACGCTATCCCCGGATTGCGTCCGCTGCGGCGGACTTCATCCGGGGCTATTCTCGTCCCCTCCCTCCGGGAGAGATGGTGGACTTGACCCGCTGGGGCGAAAGAATGAACCAGTTCTGTCCACAGGATTCGTTCATGCGATTGCCCTGGTTATGAGCGCGGGTCGAATAGGAGTTCACAGCTTGCATATCCCTCATGGGGCAATGCAGGAGCAGAGTTGATATTCAGCTTGCAATATCCTGCATGCACTAAACTGAATAGGTCATGCAATCCGCTTCCCTCACGACTCAGATTCATACGCGACTGCCTCAGGGCGTCTTCTCGAACGAACCGTTCATCGATTTCAAGGCAGCTGAAAATGTGCTCAAGATGCAGGCCGCACTGGAACTGGTCTCGGGCCAGCTCGGCCGTGAGTACGACCTGATCGTCGGCGGGCAGCGTCTGAAGACCGAAGGCAAGATTCGCTCGCTCAACCCTGCGCGGCCCGCGCAGATGGTTGGAATCCACCAGAAGGCTGGGGCAGAACACGTTGAGGAGGCTATGACGGCGGCTCTTCAGGCTTTCGGGACCTGGTCGAAAACCGCAACAGAGACAAGAGTTTCGGTGATCCTCGCCGCTGCCGACATGATCCGAGAGAGGAAGTTCGAGTTCTGCGCGTGGCTCACCCATGAGGTCGGCAAGAATTGGGCAGAAGCCGACGCGGATGTGGGCGAAACCATCGACTTTCTGGAGTTCTACGCCCGCGAGGCGCTGCGCCTGGCCGCGGCGACTACGGCTATCCAATATCCTGGCGAACGCAACGAACTTCTGTATATCCCGCTTGGCGTCGGCGCCGTCATCCCGCCGTGGAACTTCCCTTTCGCCATCATGGCGGGCATGACCGCGGCGGCTGTCGTTACGGGGAACACGGTGATTCTGAAGCCCTCAAGCGATGCGCCGACCATCGCCGCGAAGTTCATGGAAGTGCTTGAAGCGGTTGGGCTTCCTGCCGGCGTGGTCAACTTCTGCCCAGGGTCGGGAGTCACGTTTGGCAACGCCATTGTGGAGCACCCCAAGACTCGATTCATCTCCTTTACGGGTTCCAAGGCGGTTGGATTGGAGATTCACGAGCGCGCGGCTCGCACCAAAGCCGGTCAAATCTGGATCAAACGGACAGTCCTGGAGATGGGTGGAAAGGATTCCATCCTGGTCTGTGCCGATGCGGATCTGGACGCGGCAGCCGGGGGCGTGGTGGCGTCGGCCTTTGGATTCAGCGGGCAAAAGTGCTCCGCCTGCTCGCGCGCTATTGTCGAAGCTTCAATTTATGAGGAGTTTACCGAGCGCATTCGGGAGCGCGTTGGGCGATTGACGGTCGGCGATCCGGCAGCGAACCACAACCTGGGGCCGGTGATCAACGAGGGTGCGCTCCAGTCGATGCTGGCCTACATCGAGACGGGCAAGCGGGAAGGCCGGCTGATCGCCGGGGGGCACGCCGTTGAAACGCCGGAAGGAGGCTACTATGTTGAACCTACGGTCTTTGCGGATATCGCACCGGAGGCCGTGCTGGCCCAGCAGGAGATCTTCGGGCCCATTCTGGCTCTCATCAAAGTCGGGGATTTCGAAGAGGGCCTGCGGGTAGCGAATAACACCGAGTATGGGCTGACCGGAGCTATCTACACGGCCGACCGGGGTCGGTTGAATCGCGCGCGGGTTGAGTTTCATGTGGGCAATCTCTATTTCAACCGGAAATGTACGGGGGCAATGGTCGGCGCGCATCCGTTTGGCGGGTTCAATATGAGCGGGACGGACTCGAAGGCGGGAGGGGCGGATTATCTGACGCTGTTTACGCAGGCCAAGAGCGTGGCTGAAGCACTGCGTGCGGCAGACGCTCGCTGATCGCTCCGGGGCGGAAGCCCGCGTTGGTTGGCTGGCTTTTTGCGGGGGTTGAAACCCCGCCTCCCTCCGGTCCCGGGTCTCTCCGGATCGATGCCAACAGGTGTGCGGAACGGACCGTAGATCGGTGGATATATCCCACCCACGCCACAAAAATCCGCCGCGGCGGATGGCGTGGATGGGGCACCCGACCTCACAAGTTCTTTATAGAGGTGCGCGATGAAATGCAGATCCTTCGACTCCGCTGTAGGACGCTTCGCTCAGGATGACCGCCTCTTTGGGTGCGGAGCGAGCTTTACGCCACGGCGGACGGGAGAGTGGCGGCTAGTGCTTCGGCTTCGAGGCGGCTTCCAACTTCGGCGGCGGCTTGGGCAAGAACGCGGTGGTGGATGGTAAACAGCGCCAGTTCCAATCGGTCGCTTACGCCGGTCTTGTCGTAGATCGAGCGGAGGTAGTTTTTGATGACCTGCTCGGTGGTCTTGAGGCGGATGGCGATCTCGCGGTTCTTGCAGCCCTGAACAATCAGCGCCACGATGCGCATTTCCTTGGGCGTGAGCCGGTCGCGCACGCGCGTGCCCACCATATCGTCTTCCGGCGAATCGGGCTGCATGAGCTTGGGCGGGATCCACGTATCCCCATCGGCCACGCGGCGAACGCACTCGACCAACGAGGTTCCAGTCACGTTGCGAAACACGACGCCGCGGAAGCCCTGCTGCAGATAGGTTGCGGCAACCTCGTTGTTTTCGGCAATCACAATGCCACGGCTGTTTGCGCCGTCCAGCAGAACGCGGAGGCGGGTGAGATCGGGGCGCAGCGAAGAGGCAAACAGAACGATGGAACCGGGGAAGGTGGTGATGGCATGGTACATGCGATCGAGATCGGTACATTGTGCAATGATGCGCAGCTCTTCGTTCATGGCCAGCACCTTGGCGGTGCCTGCACGGAAAATCGCCTGCGAATCGGCCAGGATGATCTTGTTCATGATGTGCGCCTCATCTGCCTTCTTCCCCAAATTCATTTTCTGTGAGCCGGTTCAATCCCGTCTCGCATCAACACAATTTCGGCTTCAGGCATCTGTTCCTGCCTCTTGGCGGATCATCGGCAAAACTCGTGAAAATCTTGCGAGTGTCCGAATTTGCGACATGGCCAATCGGAGCAGATGTCTTTCGTAACTGCCGACTCCTTGAAACGAACTACACTCTGGTAACTTTCCTTGAGAAAAGATTACAGCTATCCGACCCTACGGGTCACGAAAATTCTTGAGCAAAAGCGGAGTTAGGTCTGTCCCTTTTGGGGTATGCAGGCCCTAAACTGGGTTATATGGCGAGGCCGATTCTGCTGGCGGTGGACGACGACGTAAGTGTTCTGGAAGCCGTGGTGCAGGATCTGCGCCGGCAATACGGCGCCACTTACCGCGTGATGCGCGCGGCCAGCGGCCAGGCGGCGCTGGATACGCTGGCGCAACTGAAAGACGCGCCAGGAGCCGGTGGCGCTGCTGCTGAGCGACCAGCGGATGCCGGGCATGACCGGGGTGGAGTTTCTGGAGCGGGCGCGGGAGATTTATCCCGACGCGCGACGCGTGCTGCTGACGGCCTACGCTGACACCGAGGCGGCGATCCGCGCCATCAACACGGCCCGCATTCACTACTACCTGAACAAGCCCTGGGATCCGCCGGAAGAGAAGCTGTATCCGGTGCTGACCGACCTGCTGGAAGATTGGAAGGCCGGCTATCAGCCGCCGTTTGAGGGGCTGCGGGTGATCGGCCACCGCTGGTCGCTCAAGGACCACAGCGTGCGCAGTTTTCTGTCGCGCAACCAGGTTCCGTACCGCTGGCTGGACATTGCCGGCAGCGAGGACGCGCTGAAGCTGCTGAAAGAACGGCAGCTCGATCCGGACGAGTTGCCGGTGGTGCTGTTTGCCGACGGCAGCTGGCTGGTGGACCCGGAGCTGGAAACGCTGGCTGGACGTGTGGGGCTGAGCACCCAGGCTACACAGGAGTTCTACGACATGGTCGTGGTGGGGGCGGGTCCGGCAGGGCTGGCGGCCGCGGTCTATGGCGCCAGCGAAGGGCTGCGAACGCTGGTGATCGAGCCTGAAGCGCCGGGTGGACAGGCCGGGTCGACTTCAAGGATTGAGAACTACCTTGGGTTTCCGTCGGGGATAACCGGAGCGGATCTGGGACGGCGGGCGCACGCTCAGGCGTCGCGGTTTGGCGCCGAGTTTCTGACCCAGCGGGTCACGGGCCTGCGCATCGAAGGGCAATACCGGATTCTGCAACTGGCGGACGGGCGCGAGGTGTCATGCCACGCGGTGCTGCTGGCCACCGGAGTTCATTACCGCAAGCTTGACATTCCCGGAGCGGAACGGCTGACCGGGCGCGGCATCTATTACGGAGCGGCGCTGGTAGAGGCGGCGGCCTGCAAGGACGAGGAGGTCTTTGTGGTGGGCGGGGCCAACTCCGCCGGACAGGCCGCGCTGCACTTCGCCAGGTTCGCCTGCAAGGTGACGATGCTGGTTCGGGGCAACGGACTTTCGGCCACCATGTCGAAATACTTGATCGATGAGATCGAGCGCACATCCAATATTGTGTTGGAGTCGAAGACGCAGGTGCTGGAGGCGGTCGGCGAGGAGCGCCTGGAGAAGCTTCGCTTGATTGGACCCGCGGGGGAGACGGTGACGCCGGCAGGGTCGCTGTTCGTGTTTATCGGGGCAGCGCCGGGGACGGGCTGGCTGCCGGCGTGCATTTTTCGCGACGAGAAGGGATTTGTTTTGGCCGGACCAGATTTGAAAGTCGATGGAAAGCTGCCCGGCATTTGGAAGGAGGCGCGCGAGCCGTTCCTGCTGGAGACCAGCGTGCCCGGCGTTTTTGTCGGCGGCGATGTCCGGCACGGCTCAGTGAAGCGCGTGGCCTCGGCGGTGGGCGAGGGCTCGATCGCGGTGCAGTTTGTACACCAGTATCTGGCTGGATTTTAGGACGGCTTCTCAGAAGTCCGTTACAGAAGTGAAAGATGAAAATGCAGGCCCCCTTCGACTACGCTCAGGGCAGGCTTTCGACTCCGCTGAAGAACGCTTCGCTCAGGATGACCGCCTCATTGGGATCTCAGGATGGGAGCATTCATTGAACGGACTTTAGAGACAGGACACCAGGGCGAGATGAGAGTGTGGAGATGAGCGAGGGCGCGGAACCGATCGATATCGAGACCATTCCTTTTGTGGATGTCGCCGCGGCTCTGCGCCGAACCCGTCCCTTCGCAGAGGTGGATGTAGGCCAGCTCAGCGGAGTGGACATCGTTGAGCGCGTAAAGGTAAAGGCGGGCGGCGTGCTGGTGGAGCCGGGTGAGCCGCTGCGTTTCTATTGGCTGGTGCTTGAGGGCGAGATTCGCGCGGAGAGACCGGAGCCCGACGGCACGCGGACCCTGGTGGGAGTGGGTGGCGAAGGCGAGGGGTTTGGCGAGACGCCTCTGCTTACCGGCAAGACACAGTCGCCTTTTCTGATCGTAGCCACACAGGACTCGGTGCTGCTGCGCTTTACACAGCAGGATTTCTGGACATTGATGGCCTGCTGCCCAACGGCGCGCAAGGTGGTGCTGAGCAATATGGCGCAGCGGCTGCAGGCTTACCAGGTGGAGGCATTGCACCGGGAAAAGCTAGTTTCGCTGGGTACGCTCGCGGCCGGACTGATGCATGAGCTGCACAACCCAGGGTCGGCGGCCAAGCGCGCCACCTCGCAATTGCGAGGCAACCTCTTGCGCCTGCAGCAATTGAGCCTTCGAGTCACCGACCAGCCCAAGACCCATGCCCAGCTTGATTGCATGCGCTCTCTGCTTGAGAAGACGCTGGGCGGCTGCCATGCTCCGGCGATGAGCAGCCTGGAGCAGTCGGATGCGGAAGAGGCGATGGCGGAATGGCTGCAATCGGCTGGAGTGGAAAACGCATTCACGATTGCGCCGGCGCTGGTGGCGATCGGCCTTGAACAGGACGAACTTGCCTGCGCCAGGGACGCGTTCGAGGCAGACGCTTTTTCAGACGCCATCAACTGGCTGGAGGCGCTGGTTTCGAGCGTAAGCCTTGTATGCACGATCGAGGAGAGCATCAGCCGCGTCTCCGACCTGGTGATGGCGGTGAAGAAGTTCGCCTACGACGAACGCGGGCCGGCCAGAGAATTGGATGTGCATGACAGCCTGCAAAGCACGCTTACCATCCTGGGCCATAAGCTGCGTCTGAAGAATATCTCGATCGAAAAGCGATTCGCGGCTTCGCCGTCCACCATCCAGACGCGCGGCTCATCGCTGAGCCAGGTCTGGACCAACCTGATCGACAACGCTGTGGACGCCTCGCCGGAGGACGCGCAGATTGAAATCGCGACATGGAATGAGGCGGGGACAGAGGCAGAGACGAAGCCAGCCTGGCTTGCCGTAAGCATCACAGATCACGGCTCCGGGATTCCGCCCGACGTGCTGCCGCAGATTTTCCATGCGTTCTTTACCACCAAGCCGCAGGGATCTGGCACGGGGCTCGGGCTGGAGATTGTGCACCGCATCGTGACGCAGAAGTTCGGCGGCACGATCGATGTGGAGTCCGAGCCGGGAAAGACGCGGTTCATTGTGCGGCTGCCGATCGATGCCGCCAAGCCGGCGAATCCAGCGCAGTGAGCCGAGTTTTTCTCGCTTCGGTGATTCAGGCCCCGCAATCAAGCTGTTTTACGAGATGAAGAAGGCGCACCGGGGTCCGGCCAGACTTAGAGCCTATCCGCAGATTAGCTCTTGAGGTAGCGCCGGTCTCCAGACCGGCGCTACCTATCTGCGGATAAGTTTTTGTCTCTGTTAGCGAATTCCAATCCACGTTACGCACAGGCCAACGATAAAGCTGCTTCGCGTCAAGCCGATGTAGGAGTAGGGAGGCTTGGATGACGGAACGCTCGGAACTTCTTGAGGCCACGCTGGACTGTCATCCGGAAGGCATTGCGCTCATCGGTCAGGAGCGCAACGTGGTCTTGTGGAACCGGGCCGCGGAGGCGATTACCGGCCACTTGGGTCTGGAACTGGTGGGGCGTCCTGTGCCCGAGCTGCTCAAGCCCCTTCTGCAGTGGTGCGGCGAGCCGGGAGAGCCCGCTCTCGATTGGTCTCCTCATGCAGAGCGTGGATGCCTGCTTCACACGCACCACCATCTCGGCCATCCGCTCTCTGTATTTGCGCGAACGATGGTGCTGCGCGACGGGCTGGGGGCGCGCATCGGCACCGCGATCATCTTTCATCCGGCGGAGAGCCTGGATGCGCTGCCGCAAGGGGAGCACACCGACGGCTCCGGCGTGGAGGCCGATCAGGCGGATTTCGAAGATCGGCTGAGCGCGCTTTTCGATGACTTTGCACAAGGCGGGCTGCCGTTTGGCGTGCTTTGGATCACCGTGGATCAGGCCCACGATCTGCGCAAGACTCACGGCGCCGGCGCCTGCGAGGCGATGCTGGAAAAAGTGGGGCGGGCCCTGGCGCATGGACTGCGGCCGGGTGAGGAACTGGTGCGTTGGGGCGACGACGAGTTTCTGGTTCTGTCGCACGAACGCACGGCGGAGATGCTCGCGGCTCATGCGCAAACACTGGCCGGGTTGGCCCGCACTGCAGACTTTCGCTGGTGGGGCGACAAAACGCCGCTCACAGTGAGCGTCGGGGCGGCCCAGGCAAACCTGGACGGGAGTTTGGCTGGTCTGCTGGAACGAGCGAAGGCCGCAATGCTCTCCAGCTTTCACGCAGGCGGAAACCGCATTACGTCCGCTTCGGAGGGGAATTCATGTTTGCCATCATAGGCATTGTTATTGTCTTTGGAGCAGTAATCGGCGGCTTCCTGATGGAGAAGGGGCACATTCTGGTCCTGGTTCAGCCGGCGGAGCTGCTGATTCTTGTGGGGGCGGCCGGCGGGACATTGCTGGTGGCAAATCCGATGCACATCATCAAGGGCATCGTCGCTGGACTGCTGGGCGTGCTGAAGGGATCCACTTTCGGAAAGCCACGCTATCTGAGCACCTTGAAGATGATGTACCAATTCTTGAACAAGGTGCGGAAAGAGGGCTTGCTGAGCGTGGAGATGGACGTGGAAAAGCCCAGCGACAGCTCGATCTTCAAGAATTTCCCCGAGTTTCTTAACGATCATCACGCGCGGGACTTTGTGTGCGATACGCTGCGCACGGCCATCACCGGAGGCGTGGAGCCGTTTGACATGGACCAGATGATGGAGCTGGACATGGAAGTGCATCACAACGCTTCAATGCAGCCTGTAAACGCGCTGACGACTGTAGCAGATGCACTGCCGGGACTGGGGATTGTGGCGGCGGTGCTGGGCGTGGTGATCACGATGGGGTCGCTGGGCGGGCCGCCCGAGGAGATCGGCGAAAAGGTTGCTGCCGCGCTGGTCGGCACGTTTCTGGGCATCCTGCTTTGCTACGGAGTGGCCGGTCCATTGAGCTCGAACATGAGCAAGACCGCGGACGAACACAACGAGTATCTGCACGTGCTTCGGGTGCTGATGCTTTCGTTTCTGAAGGGCGCGGCGCCGATGATCGCGATCGAGATGGGACGGCGCGCAATTCCCGCGCATGTTCGGCCGAGCTTCGACGAGATGGAAAAGAACTGCAAGGGCGGGCCGGTTGGAATTGAAGCAGCCGCGGCGTAGGAGCAGCAGCTCGTCTTGATTAGGCAACCCTATTGAAAGAAGACAGAGCATCATGGCAGGCAAGGCCCAACCGATCATCGTCATCAAGAAGAAGGGCGGCCACGGCGGCCACCACGGCGGCGCGTGGAAGGTTGCCTACGCCGATTTTGTCACCGCGATGATGTCGCTGTTCATCGTGCTGTGGCTGATGGGATCGAGTTCTAAGATCAAGCAGGCCGTCGCCGGCTACTTCAACGATCCCAAGGGCGTGGCAACCCTGCTCGGAACCACCATGTCCGGCACCGGCGAAAGCATGCAAAAGGTCAGCAGCGACGAGCTGGAAAAGCTGAAAGACAAACTCGAGCAGGAGATCAAGGCAAGAAAAGACTTGGAGAAACTCTCCAAGCAGATTGAAATTACGATCACTCCCGAGGGGCTGCGCATTGAGCTGATCGAGGGCAAGGACGGAACCTTCTACGAGATTGGCAGCGCAAAACTCAGTGCCAGCGGCCAGGAACTTTTAGCGCTGTTGGGCACGGAGTTGAAGACCTTGCCCAATTCGCTGCTGATCGAAGGGCATACCGACTCCACTCCGTATTCCGATGACAACGGTTACAGCAACTGGGATCTTTCAGCCGATCGCGCCAACTCCGCCAGGCGATTGCTGCAGCAGGACGGTGTTCGCACCAATCAGGTAACTCAGGTGCGCGGCTACGCCGACCAGATGCTTCGCGTCAAGAGCAATCCAACCGACCCCTCCAATCGCAGGATCTCGATCCTTGTGAAGAACGACAACGATCCGGTGCCAACGGTTTCCGCTGCCAAGATTGTGGATGGGAGCACGCCTTTGCCAGGTGCAGAGAAGCAATCTAGTTCGCCAGGGGAGAAAGCCAAGGCGGCGACCCAGCCCATGATCGGCGGCGGCGCGAAACCGGCGGCTCAGGCTCCGGCGGGGACTCAGGCCCCGGCCGCAGCCAAGCCTTCGCCGGCGACTCCGGCCGGTAAGCCGAGCCTTTTGGACCGGCTGAAGAGCATGTTGCCGGGCAAGAAGAAGTAGCGACTGGGCAATCGCAAGAACCGCGACTTGGGCCGGATCATGGTTCGTTCCGCCTCGACGGGGCGGGCGGTTTCGATTGGAATGCTTTCCCGGGATTGCGTCCGCCGTGCCACCCCAGCGACGAAGACCCGTCGCCGGGGACCCCGTTCGGCGGACTCCATCCTGGGCTATTCTCGTCCCCTCCCTCCGGGAGGAGATGCAGCGGTTGACCGGCCCGGAGCGGAAGAGAAACCGAAGCCGTCAACAGATGCGTTCATGCGATGCCCTGCACTCCCTGATCCGTAGAATGGTGTACTCTGGTTTGCGAGTTGGAAAGCGTTTACCAAGAGGTGCAGTTTCCATGACCATCGTTGCCGGGGTTGACTTCGGCACACTGAGCGTTCGCGTTACTCTTGTCGATAGCGAAAAGGGACCGATCGGAACCGCATCGGCCTCTTATCCTCTGCACCGGCGGCGCGAAGACCCCAATTTCGCCACACAGTCCCATGCCGACCAGATGGGAGCACTGGCTGCCGCCACGCGCGATGTGCTTAAGGCCACAAGCGTCGATGGCAACACCGTCGCGGCTATTGCGCTCGATACTACCGGTTCGAGCGTGATTCCAGTCGGGGATGGGCTCGAACCGCTGGACGAGTACTATTTGTGGTGCGATCATCGCGCCTTTGCCGAGGCGAAAGAGATCACGCTCAAGGCACATGCGCTGGGCTTTGAAGGCATCGACTGGTGCGGCGGCGTTTATTCCCATGAGTGGGGATTTGCCAAGCTGCTGCATTGGCTAAGGCACAACCCGGAGAAGCGGGCACTTTTTGTTACGGCTCTGGAGCATTGCGACATGGTGGCGGCTACGCTCTGCGGGATCAAGACCGTAGCCGAGCTGAAGCGCAGCGTCTGCGCCATGGGCCACAAGTGGATGTGGAATCCGAAGTGGGGCGGGCTGCCGCCGGAGGAGTTTCTGGTCGCGGTCGATCCGTTGTTCGCCGGGGTTCGCGCGAAACTTGGTGGCGAATACCTGACCAGCAATCATCTGGCCGGGCATCTTTCTGCCGACTGGGCTGAGGCGCTGGGTCTGCGCGCCGGAATTCCCATTCCCGTGGGAGCATTCGACGCGCATTGGGACGCCATCGGCTCGAACATCCACGAAGGCGACGTGGTGAACGTTGTCGGCACGTCCACCTGCATCATCGCCATGGCGCGCGAGGCCCAACTGGTTCCCGGCGTGTGCGGCGTGGTTCCGGGCAGCGTGCATCCGGACTATACCGGCATCGAGGCCGGACTGTCGGCTACGGGAGACATCTTCGACGCAATAGCTCGTCGAGCAAACACCACAGTAGCCGCGCTGTCTGAAGGACTGGAGAAGTACAAGGCCGGGCAGACTGGGCTGCTGCGGCTGAGCTGGGACAACGGCGACCGGACGGTGCTGGTGAATCCGGAACTGGGCGGCGTGACGCTGGGATGGAACCTCGTTCACACCGCGCAGGATGAGCTGTTTGCCGCCATCGAGGGCACGGCCTTCCATACCCGCATCATTCTGGAGCGCATGGCGGAGTATGGTGTTCGCGTGGATCGTGTGATCAACGCGGGCGGCATTCCGCAGAAGAGCGAAGTGCTGAACCAGGTCTACGCCAACGTGCTGAACAAGCCGGTGCTGGTGCCGGCGGGGATTCCGACCAGCATGGGGTCGGGGATCTTCGCATTGCTGGCCGCAGGAGCTTACAAGACAATTGAAGAAGCGCAGGAAGCGGTCTGTTTGCCGCTGCGGACGGTTGAGCCAGATGCTAAGTGCTGCCGCAGTTTACGAAGAGCTCTACCCGCTTTATCGCGATGTGTATTTTGCGCTGGGCGGGCGGGATGCGGAGCCGCTGCGTCTCGGGCGAGTATTGGTGGAACTGCGAAGGATCGCGGCTGCGGTTATCAAGGCGGCGTGAACTCGTTCCCCATCCGGGATGATGTTGTGGAATCCCACCCATCGAGCAAAAAGCGCTCGATGGATGGGGCACCGGACATTCCCGCAGGGGTTAAAACCCCGTCTTCTTCGACCCCCTTTTCGGCACGACTGAAGTCGTGCCCTGACACAAAGCGGGATTCTGAAACACGCTACGGTGGCTATTGCTGCTGTTGTTGCTGCTGCATCTGCTGTAGATCGATGAAGGGAATGGCGAGTGGTTCCGGGGGCTGCTGGGCGCGCTCGACCAGCACGCTCCAGTCTTCGGGGATGGGCAGCTTGCGATCGAGCGCGGGCGGTTGTTGGCCGGCCTCGACGTGCACGGCCACATAGAGCTCGCTGTCGGTTTTGCCGCGGAAGACCCCGTGGGTGGGCGGCACATCGGCGTAATCGCGGCCTACCGCTGTTCGAATGTGTCTATGGTGGGCGACAAGATTGTTGGTCGGGTCGAATCCCACCCATCCGATGTGAGGGATGAGCGCGTCGACCCAGGCGTGAGTGGCATCGGGAGTGGAGCGGTCGTGGTCTTCGCGGCTGCGATAGAGATATCCGGAGACATAGCGAGCCGGAATGCGGACGTGACGCAACAAGGCGATCATGGTGTGGGCAAAGTCCTGGCAGACACCCTCGCCGCTGACGATGGCCTGGTCGATGGGCGAGTCGACGCGCGTTGAGCGGGGCACATACTTGAAGTAGTCGAAGAGCCGCTGATTCAGTTCCTGCACCAGCATCAGCGGATCGTCGCGGCGGGTAACGCCCATTTGAGACGCAAGCAATTTAACGGCCGGCGTCTCCATGCAAAATGTACTGGGCAGGAGCATCTCCCAGTAATCGCCGGCTTCGATCATGTCGTCCAGAGCGTCCCAGGCATCGGGCGAGAGAAAAGCGGGCACGTCGGGGAGCACCTGCTGCTCAACCACCGACTCGGCGACGATGACGAGCTGGTTGTGCTCATTGGGAATATCGAAGTGCTGCACAGTGTTGCCCAAATGGTCGCGATAGCTGAAGACACGGCAACGCGGGCTTACGGAAAGCGAAAAGGTGAGGCAGTGCTGATTGGAGTCCGACCGCGGGTGCATTCGCGTTTCCATGATGCTCTCGCTGATGGGGTGCGAGTAGCGGAAACGCGTGAGGTGGCGGATGGAATAGAAGTTCATGATTGCTCCCGGTCCCTCAGGGGCTAAAGCCCCCGTTTTTTTGATGCTCTTGCGGCACGACTAAAGTCGTGCCCTGTTACAAAACGTCGACTTATTCGGCTTGCGTTAAGACTCAAGTCGTGCCCTGTTACAAAACTACTTTCACCACGGGCTACCAGCGCGATTTCGAAATCGTTGCGCGGTGATCAAATGGCCAGCGCGGACTGGATGGAGTAGTGCACGTAATAGCGGTAGATGAGTTCGTGGATGCGCATACACTGCTCGCGGATGGTGTGCAGGAAGACACCGGTGTCACCGGCCAGGATTTCACCGATGGTGGTGTAGCCAAGCATGGCGTGCAGGCGGCCGATGCCCGAAGTCAATTCATCCGGGGGCCGGCGGCCGCCGCTGCGAGAGATCGATTCGATTGCGTCGCGGATTCCGTCGACGCAATAACGGATCGCATGGGGAAAGTCGCGGTTCAAGAGCAGAAACTCCAGAATGCGATCGGGCGACATGTCGGCGGTATACACCTGGCAATAGGCCTCGAAGGACGTGCAGCAGCGCAACAGGCCGACGAGTTCAAGGTATTGGTAGCCGGAGTGGTCCTGCTCCTGCGCCTGGAACAGGTCCGGCGAATAGACCTCAAGCAGCGTGGCGGTTGCGTAGGACCGTTCCAGATAGCGACCCAGCCGGATGAACTGCCAGCCCTGGCCATGAATCATGGTGGTATCGCTGACGCCCTTGAACAGATGAATCCCATCGACCACCGAAGAGAGCGCATCGTTGATGCTGGAACGGAACTGAGCCTGCGCGTGCTGCGAGTGCATCTGGTGGAAGAGCCGGTTGAGGCGCTGCCACTGTTCACTGGAAATCTCCTCGCGCACCTGGCGAGCGTTCTCCCTTGCTCCGTTGATGCAAAAGGTCACCGAGGCTGGGCTAAGGCTATCGAAGACCAGAGTGCGGGCCATCGAATCGAGATCTCCGTTCCAAGCCATACCGGTATGTTTGCCGAGCGACGCCATCAAACGCGCCCATCGCGTCTCGGCGCTGGTGCCGCTGGTGTCGAGCATGAGGCCCATGGTCACATCGAGCTGGCGCACGGTGTTCTCGGCCCGCTCCAGGTAGCGGCTCATCCAGTAGAGACTGTCGGCAACACGCGATAGCATCGTCGAATTCTCCTGAACCCCGTGTTTCGCTACTGTTCTAGAACCCATGTGTCCTTGCTGCCGCCGCCTTGAGAGGAATTGACCACCAGGGAGCCCTTTTCGAGCGCCACGCGGGTGAGGCCGCCGGGCACGATGTTCACCTTTTCGCCAAAAAGAATGTAGGGGCGCAGATCCACATGGCGCGGCTCAAGACGATTGCCGATCAGGCAGGGCGCGCGCGAGAAATCCAGCGTCGGCTGGGCAATGTAGTTGCGGGGATTGGCTTCAATCTGGCGGGCAAACTCCTCCCGCTGGCGCGCCGACGAATGCGGGCCAATCAGCATTCCATAGCCGCCGCTCTCGCCCACCGCCTTCACCACCAGCTTGTCAAGATTGGCCAGTACGTGCCGGCGCTGCTTGTCATCGCTCAGCAGATATGTTTTCACGTTGGGCAGGATGGGATCTTCCTTCAAGTAGTAGGTGATCATGTCCGGCACATATGCGTAGACCGCCTTGTCGTCGGCAAGCCCGGTGCCAAAGGCATTCGTCACCGTTACGTTTCCGGCGCGGTAGGCGTTGAACAGGCCGGCGCAGCCGAGCGAGGAGTCGGCGCGGAAGATGAGCGGATCGCTGAAGTCGTCGTCCACGCGGCGATAGATCACGTCCACGCGCTTCAGGCCGTCGGTGGTGCGCATGTACACAATATTGTCGTGGGTAACCAGGTCGCGGCCCTCGACCAGGTCGATGCCCATCTGGCGCGCCAGATAGGTGTGCTCGAAGTAGGCCGAGTTGAAGACTCCCGGCGTGAGCAGCACAATGTTCGGTTCCGGCCGGCCTTCGGGCGCCAGCGAACGAAGCGTGGCGAGCAACAGTTGTGAGTAGTGCTCGATGGGGCGCACACCGCAACTGTGAAAGAGTTGCGGAAACGTCCGCTTCATGACTCGGCGGTTGGTGAGCATGTAACTCACGCCCGAAGGCACGCGCAGGTTATCTTCCAGCACCACATACTCGCCGGTGTTGAGGCGCAGCAGATCGGAGCCGACCACGGCGATGTACACGTTGCGCGGCACCTGCAAGCCGCGCATCTGACGGCGGTAATGCTTGCAACTGTAGACGAGCTCGCGCGGGATTATGCGGTCGCTCAGAATTTTCGCGTCTGAGTAGACATCTCGCAGGAAGAGATTCAGCGCGGTAATCCGCTGGGTCAGGCCGCGCTCGATCCGATCCCACTCCTGGGCGGTAATCAGCCGCGGCAGCAGGTCGTATGGAAAGATGCGCTCGGTGCCCTCATCGCGTCCGTAGACGGTGAAGGTGATGCCCTGGGTGAGAAAGGAAAGATCGGCAGACTGCTTGCGCCGCTGGAGTTCCTCTTGCGGCAGCTTTGCCAGGGTCTCGGCCAGCGCACGGTAATGCTGGCGCACGTCGCCATTGGCCTCGCGCATCTCGTCGAAGGCCTGGTCGAGAGGGTAGTCTCCGAAGAGAGAGTCCACTTCCACTGTCAAATCCTGTTTGGGACCAGCATTCATGAGGGGCCGCAGGCTCTCTTCACCGTAAATTCAGGGGTTGGGCGGCAGCCAATTGGCAGCCTCGCAGGCGTTCTAGAGCATTTCTCCTGGTGGCATAGAGGAAGAAGCATTCCCTCAGGGGCTAAAGCCCCGCTGATTTTGTGGCCTTTGCGGCACGGCTGAAGCCGTGCCCTTTCAAAACCACTCTACACCAACTGCGAAAATGCTCTAAGTCCGCCGGTTCCGCTTCAGCTTCGAAGCCTTCGTCACATGGACCCTGTTCTTTAGCTTGTAACACACGGGGTATAAAGGCGCCATCAGGAAAGGGTGAAGGACGGGGCGAGAGGATGAGGCGCGCAAGAAAGGGGCGACCGGCCGATCGTGGCCCTGCCGCCCGAGAGTCGCATTTGCCCGAATCTGTTTCTCTCTTTCGCTCTAGAACAAGTTCCACAGCGACTGGTTGTAGACCTCGTGGTGGAATTGCACCTCGGAGCCTTTTACCACGGTCCCGAGCTCGCGCGGCGACCGGTTGGCGGCAGCCTCTTTGAGTTCGGCGTAGCGGCCCTGCACGTCTTCGCCTAGAATTTTGGCGATCCATGCAGAAGACTTGAAGTCCGCGATCGCCTTCTGGATGTTGTCGGGCAGGTAGCGGCCACCCTCGCGCAGGTTTTCGGCACCCGAGATTTCACCGTCCACGCCGGTTTTGAAGATTGAGTAAAGGGCGAGGTACGGGTTTGCGTCCGGCGCCACGGCTCTCACTTCGGTGCGCATCGACCGGTGGTTGCCGATGGGCACGCGGACCATGGCGCCGCGATCGACCGCCGATGCTCGGATCTGGTTGGGCGCCTCGAAGTGCGGGTCAAGACGCCGGTAGGCGTTGACGCTGGAATTGAATACGAGACAAAGATCCAGCGCATTGGTCAGGATTCGATCGAGGAAGTTCCAGCCAAAAGTGGAAAGCTGTTCTTCTCCCTTTTCGTCCCAGAACAGATTTGTTTTTCCCTGCGAGACCGAGACGTTGGTGTGCATGCCGCTGCCGTTCACGCCCACCACGGGCTTGGGCAGGAAGCTGGCAGTGAAACCCATGTTGTTGGCGATCTGGCGGGTAAGCAGCTTGTAGAGCTGGATCTGATCGGCCGCGGCAACCACTTCGGAGTAGCCGTAGTTGATCTCAAACTGGCTGGGCGCGACCTCAGGGTGATCCTTTTCGTTCTGGAAGCCCATCGCCCGCTGCACTTCAGCGGAGGTGTCGATGAACTGCCGCAGCGGATCGAGCGGGAGCACGTGGTAGTAGCCGCCGGTGTTGATGAATTCGAACTTGCCGGTCTCGTGATACTTGCGCTCCGCGTCCTTGCCAGCGAACAGGAAGCCTTCGATCTCGTTGGCGGCGTTGAGCGTATAGCCCTTCTCCTGGTACAGCTTGTCGGAGTAGCCCTTGAGCACGCCGCGCAAGTCGCCGGAATAGAGGGTTCCGTCCTTGTCGATGACCATTCCGAAGACAAGCACCTTTGCCGTTGCCGAACACGTCGGCCGGTACCCAATAGAAGGCGCTCCAGTCGATACCCAGACGCAGATCGCTTTCTTTCTGCGCTGTGAAGCCGCGGATCGACGACCCGTCGAAGGTGAGGTTTTCGTAAGCTCCGAGCAGGAACTTCTTGTCGTAGTCGAGCAGATGCAACCGGCCCTCGAGATCGCTGAACAGCACGGTCACGGCTTTGATCCGCTTCTCGTCGGTCAGGTACTTCAGACGCTTTTCGCGGATTTCGTCGGCTGCAACCCGGTTGGTTCGATCGGCCTTGGCAGCCAGGTTGAGCTCTTCAAGCTCCTCATACGGGAGTGCGAGAAAGTTACGATACTCAGTGGACATGGTTCTCCTTCCAGTCAAAAATGATAGCGCAGCCGCGGCGTACATGGCACTTTCGGCTGTTGTTTGGTTGGTGGACGCAGGATAACGCCGTTCGCCCTCCCCTGTATGTGATATGCGCAACTTTGTTCGGTTTTCTCTGTCGATCCTACGGCTTCTTCAACCGGTCCAGCGCGCTCCCCGGCGATGCGAGAAGGGGCAGCCCAAGCGGCTCAGTGCGGTAATCTGAGATTCTGAGGAGACCCTGCTCTCGATGAATCAACTGCCTCGTATACCAGCCATTTCGATGGCGTCGTTCCTGCTTGCCGGCGCTATATTTCCGGTTCTCGGACAGACGGCCCCGATCCAGATCACAGCCGACCTGTCCGACGCGCCGCGCAAACTCTATCACGCCGAGATCGATCTGCCGGTTGTCGCAGGGCCGTTGACCCTGACAACACCGAAGTGGATTCCCGGCCAACACCGTCCGATCGGTCCGGTCGACGAGATCACCGGGGTGGTCTTCACCGCGAATGGCCAGCCGATTCCGTGGCGGCGCGACGACGTGGACCTCTACCAGTTCCATCTGGTCGTGCCGAACGGTGTGTCTACGATCCATGCTCATCTGGATTGCATCGTCACGCGGCGGGTCAGCCAGAAGCTGGCGGTGCTGGAATGGGAGAAGCTGCTGCTTTACCCTGCGAACATGCCGGTCCGCGATATTCCCATTCAGGCTTCGTTGATCGTTCCCGCCGGCTGGGGTGTCGGCACGGCGCTCACGCCAATTGGGTCGGGCGCGTATCCTGTTCCGGCCGCTGGCGTCACCACTCATTTTGCTGCGACCAATGTGGAACAGCTTCAGGACTCGCCGATTATTACCGGCCAGTATTTCCACGAGTTTCCGCTGGCGCCGGAGATTAGGCCGAAGCATTTCATCGACGTGGTTTCGGACCAGCCTGAAGACGCGAATCTGCGCCCCGCATTGCTGGCTGAACTGAACAACCTGGTGCGGGAGGCCGACTCACTCTATGGCTCGCATCACTACAACATCTACCATTTTCTTCTGACGCTCTCGGGCGTAGCGGGTGGAGAGGGGCTGGAACATGGGCAGTCATCGGACAACGGCGTAGAGGAAAAGGGGTATGCCGACGACGCCCACCAACTGCTGGAGGCGGAGCTGCTGCCTCATGAGTTCAGCCATTCATGGAATGGCAAATACCGGCGTCCGGCGGGCTTGTACCAGCCTGAATTCGCCACCGCGCAGCAGGGTGCGCTGCTGTGGGTTTACGAAGGAATGACCGAGTATCTGGGCGACATGCTGGCGGCGCGTTCGGGACTTGAGACGCAGGCGCAGTACCGCGACCTGCTGGCCGACTCCGCGGCCAGCCTCGACTATCGTCCCGGACGCCAATGGAGGTCGACGGAAGACACGGCGATTTCTTCCAGCATCCTACGCGAAGGCGCCCCCGCCTGGTCGAACTGGAAACGCGGCCAGGATTACTACCAGGAGGGCGAACTGGTATGGCTCGACGCCGACACGCTCATCCGCAAGCTCACTCAGAACAAGAAGTCGCTCGACGACTTTCAGAAGATTTTCCTGGGCAAGGGCGGGAACACGGGACCTCTGATCGTTCCTTATAACTTCGATGAACTGGTCACGGATCTGAACGCGGTTGCGCCGAACGATTGGGCCACTTTTCTACATGACCGGGTGGACAAGATCAATCCTCATGCCGATCTGGCTGGAATCGAACAGGGTGGCTACAAGCTGGTCTACCGCGACAAGCCGAACACCGCCGCGAGCATCATGGCAGGTGGTGCCGGGGCGCGGGGCAGAGGCCTGAACTGCTGGTTCTCCATTGGCTTGCGGGTTGGGGCCGACGGCAACATTGTAGACGTGCGGTGGAACGGCCCAGCCGATAAGGCGCGCCTCGCTCCGGGCGAAAAAATCATGGCCGTAGACGGGCAAATCTACTCTAGCGATGCCTTGAGGGCGGCGATCCGCTCTGCAAAAGGGAATACCGAGCCGATTCATTTCATTGTCCAAGCGGACTCGTTTGTTTCAACCATCGATCTCGACTACCACGACGGCGAGCGCTACCCGGCTCTGGAACGAGTGGATGGCACGCCGGCTTACCTTGACGACATCACGAAGCCGTTGACCGTGCCGGAGAAAGCGCCGGCAACGCCGAAAAAGGACGACGAGTAACACTGAAAGAGAATCTGCGGTAAACTGAGTGAGACGGGGGTAACATGAGCGTCATTGAGGATACCCGGAAGCACCTCCAGGACTTTTCGGCTCCGGAGTTGCGGGAGCTGACTGCGCGCGTCGATGCCCTCGAGCAGAGAATGGACGCTCGTTTCGACGCTTCGGAACGTCTGGCCTCTGAACGCCACACTCAGACCATGCAAGCCATCACCAGGCTGGCCGATGTATACGAACTGCGGGAACGAATTACCCGCATCGAAGCTCGGGAAAGAGTCACCTAAGCCTTCCCAACCGCGTTATCCCTACTCTATCGACCATTTCCTGCCGGGCACACTCTTAGCGGGGTAAGAGGTATTTGCTCGCCGGAGTGTCCTCTCTCCATTCCCTTCCATGCCGGTGTAATCTGGATGGTCAGGAGATTTCTGCCCACTATGTCCGAACTCCGCCTCTTTCGTCCCATCCTTCTAGCCGCTCTCTTGCTTCCTCTCATCGCCGTTTACAGCCAGCAGCCGGCAAGCCAGGCGCCTGTCGAGGATTACGTTCGCGCCCACTACACGAAGTACGAGTTCCGCATTCCCATGCGCGACGGCAAGCGCCTGTTCACGGCGGTCTATGTGCCCAAGGATGCGGCGGGCGGCCCGTATCCGTTCCTCATGGACCGCACACCGTATAGCGTTGCGCCTTACGGCGAGGATCAGTATCCAGCGCGGCTTGGCCCTTCGGATGAATTCGAAAAGGGCGGCTATATCTTCGTCTACCAGGATGTGCGCGGCAGGTGGATGAGCGAGGGCGATTTCGTCGAGATGCGCCCGCACATCGACGAGAAGAAATCGCCGCAGGACGTGGACGACGCATCCGATACGTACGACACGATCGAGTTTCTGCTCAAGCATGTCGCCAATAACAACGATAAAGTTGGGATCTGGGGCATCTCTTATCCCGGCTTCTATACCTCGGCGTCAATCATCGATTCCCACCCCGCTCTGGCAGCGGCGAGCCCTCAGGCGCCTATGACCGACCTATTCCTGGGCGACGACAGCTATCATGGCGGGGCCTTCATGCTTTCCGCCGGCTTCGGCTTTTATGCTCCGTTCTTCCATCCCCAGAACAATCCGCAGGCTCCCGGACCCAGCATTCCCTTTAACTTTGGCACTCCCGACCATTACAAGTTCTATCTTCAGGCCGGTAACATCGCCAATCTCGCCGCCACTTATCTGAAAGGCTCCAACTGGCTGTTCAACGATCAGTTCAAGCACGATACATATGACGACTACTGGCAGTCTCGCGATCTCTCGCGGCACATGCACAATGTGCACTGCGCCGTGTTAGTGGTGGGCGGCTGGTTCGACGCGGAAGATCTCGAGGGACCGTTCCGCACTTTCAATGCCATCGACAAGTTCAACCCTGTAACTCCCACCACGCTGGTTGAAGGTCCATGGGTACACGGCGGCTGGGCGCGAGGCGACGGGAGCCATCTTGGCGACGTGCAATTCAACTCGAAGACAAGCGATTATTTCCGCGCTAACATCCAGTTTCCTTTTTTCGAGCATTACCTCAAGGGCAAGGGCGCAGCGCAGCCCAAGGCGGTGGTCTTTGAGACGGGAACCAACGTCTGGCGCAAACTCGATGCATGGCCGCCGAAAGCAGCCGCGCCGAAGACCCTCTACTTCCACTCCGGCGGCAAACTCAGCTTCGATCCGCCCGCCGAGACCAGTGGCGCCGACGAATACGTCAGCGACCCCAACCATCCCGTGCCTTTTGTCGGATACACGACTGACACCGTCCCGCAGCGTTACATGGTTGACGACCAACGTTTCGCCAGTTACCGGCCCGATGTGCTGGTCTACCAGACCGACCCGCTCGAAGAGGATGTGACCATCGCCGGTCCTATCTCGCCCAAACTGAAGATCGCCAGCTCGGGCACCGACTCCGATTTTGCGGTGAAGCTGATCGACGTCTATCCGGAAGACGCTCCGGACCCGGACAACACTCTGACTGGCAACAAACGCGTGCTCGATGCGCCGCCGCTGCACATGGGCGGGTACGAGCAGTTACTGCGGGGTGAACCGTTCCGCGCTAAGTTTCGCAACAGTTGGGAGAAGCCCGAGCCGCTAACGCCCGGCAAGGAAACAGACATCGACTTTACGATGCCCGATCTCTTCCACACGTTCCGCCGCGGTCATCGCATCATGATCCAGGTGCAAAGCTCCTGGTTCCCGCTCGTTGACCGCAATCCACAAACCTTCACCGATATTCCAAACGCCGGGCCGGAGGATTTTCAGAAGGCGACGGAACAAGTCTTCCGTCAGCAAGGCGCGGCTTCCGGCGTGGAATTGCCGGTGATGCCGAAGAACTAGATTTTGGCTTCCAGCTGCTAGCTCCTAGCTTCTAGTCGGAAAACGGGTGCCAACGGGCACGTATTCGCAGCTAGAGGCGAGAAGCTAGCAGCTGATTTTTTCAACCAATGAGGATCCAAATGTCCATTCGTTTTTTTCGTTCTCTCGTTCTGCTGCCTGTCGCGCTATTGTTGACCGCGACGCCTATCATCATTCACGCCGAAGAGGGTATGTGGACCCTTGACAATCCACCATTGAAGTTACTCAAGGACAAGTACGGTTTCACACCCAGTCAGGCCTGGCTCGACCACCTCCGGCTTTCCAGCGTCCGGATCAACGACGGTGGATCGGGCTCCTTTGTGAGCCCCAACGGGCTGCTGCTGACCAATCATCACGTCGCACGCGGCCAGTTGCAGAAAAACTCGACCACCGAGCATAACTACCTGCGCGATGGCTTTCTTGCCGCCACGCCCGATGAGGAGATGAAGTCTCCCGATCTCGATATCAACGTTTTGGCCGGCATGAAGGACGTGACCAAGCAAGTTCTGGATGCGGCCAAGGAGTTTCCCGGCGACGCCAACAAGGCACTCAAGGCGCGCGAAGCCGAGATTGCGCAAATCGAAAAGGAAAGCAAGGACAAGACCGGCCTCCGATCCGATGTCGTCTCGTTCTACCAGGGCGGCGAGTACTGGCTCTACCAGTACAAGGTCTACACCGACGTTCGCCTGGTCTTTGCTCCGGAGCAGCAAGCTGCGTTCTTTGGCGGCGACCCGGATAACTTCACTTATCCGCGCTACGACCTGGATATGGCTATCTTCCGTGTCTATGAGAATGGCAAGCCGCTGCACACCGATAACTTCCTGACGTGGAGCGCAAAGGGCGCCGCGCCGGGCGAGCTGACGTTTATCCCCGGCCATCCAGGGTCAACGCGGCGCGATGACACGGTGGCCCAGTTACTTGTTCAGCGCGATGTTATTCTGCCCGCGATGACCGAATACCTGCAGCGGCGCATTGCCAAGGTGCAGGCTTTCTCCGCGAAGGGGCCGGAACAGGCCCGGCTGGTGGGCAGCATCATATTCAATCTGCAAAATAGCCTCAAGGTTTATCTGGGCCGTGCGGAGGCGCTGAGCGACAAGACAATTCTCGCCAAGAAGCAGGCCGAGGAAGCAGACTTTCGGCAGAAAGTGGCTGCCAATCCCAAGTGGCAAAAAGAATTTGGCGACGCCTGGGATTCGATCGCCGCGGTTGAAGCAAAAACTTCCAGCGAGCAAAGGGCGATGATCTTTCGCCGCGCCGACAGCCGGCTGTTCAGCATTGCACGGATCATCGATCAGTACGTGACCGAGGTAAAGAAGCCGGATGGTGAGCGGCTCGATGGGTATCACGATGCCCAGCTCGAATCGCTTCGGTTTCAGCTTCTGTCGCCTGCTCCGATTAGTGTTGCTACCGAGAAACTGTATATGACCACGGCGCTCAATTTTGCCGAGGAGAAGCTGGGGAAGAACGACAGCTACTTGCAGGCGCTTCTCAAGGGCAGCGATGTGGAATCATTCGTCAACTCCGTCGTGGATGGCACCAAGCTTGCGGATGTCGCGGTGCGCAAGGCGCTTCTCGCTGGGGGCGAAGCGGCCGTCGCAGCTTCGACAGATCCGATGATCGACGCTGCCCGCCGCACCGATCCAATCGTGCGCGGGTACGCCGCCTGGCAACACAAGGAGATCGACAGCGTTCTCGTCCCCGAAGGCGAAAAGCTTGGCAAGGCTCGCTTCCTGATCTACGGAAAAGACGCTTATCCCGATGCCACGTTCACGCTTCGCCTCACCTATGGAACGGTGGAAGGCTACCCATACAACGGCACAATTGCCCCGCCCTTCACAACGTTCTATGGGCTCTACGACCGAGCGGCCAGCTTCAGCAACAAGGCGCCCTTCGACCTGACGCCAAAGGAAGTAGCCGGCCGCGACAAAGTCGACCTTTCCACTCCGCTCGACTTCGTTACAACCGGCGATATCATCGGCGGTAACTCGGGCTCGCCGGTTGTGAATCGCGATGGCGAACTTGTCGGTCTCATCTTCGATGGGAACATCGAGTCGCTGGCGGGTGACTACGTTTATGACGGCACGAAGAACCGGGCCGTGGCCGTCCACTCAGCCGGCATGATGGAAGGGCTGCGCAAGCTCTATGGGGCCAACGCCCTCGCCGATGAGTTAGAAGGGAAGAAATAACTTGCCGGCGACAAGGGTCCGGGGCTGAAGCCCAAGTTGATTTTGTTGGCTTTTTGCGGGGGTTGAAACCCCCGCCTCCCTCCGTCAGTGTGTGGGAGCTCTTGAGGGGGGCGCATAGGGCGAGTCGGCCGAGGCTGGACCGTTCGGCTGATTCGGGGCCAGGCCGTCCCCCGTCAAAATGCGCATCTCGGATCCGAAGCGGCGATACTGTCCAAATGTAGTGTCGTTGAGAAATGTCTTTGCCGGACCCTCGTAACTCGACGCCATATGCATTCCCATCGGAGGCAGTGCGGTATGCGCCTTCAGAATCGAGACACTTTTTGCCGGGCAGGTATAAGTCTTTCCGCCGATCTCGACCGGGGCATACTCAACGTACATGCCTGCCGTGGAGACAACCTCATTGGGGGGCAACTCCGCTTCTACCGTCATGCGAAGAATCGCGCCACTGGCAGGATCGAAGGCAATGTCTCCGTGATAAGCCGCAACCTCATGGAAGACAGAGTCGTAGACGTCGGTCACACCTGGATCCAAACAGCAGAACCGTACCACATAACTCGACTTATCCTTCGCTACCGCGTAATGGAAGACCGCTTCATTGCCGTTTGCGCCACGTTCCCAGCCGTGCCATGTAATTTTGCCTTTGAGCGCATCCCCTACAACGGCAGTTAGAATCGGCCCGAAGACACCGCCGGTTTGCAGGCCCTGCGCTTGCGGACCATGCGCCTTGGCCTTGGACTTTCCCTCGTCCACCACCTCCTGGCGGTCGCGATAGGTCACCGCGACACTCGACCTTCCCGCGAGATGCAAGGGGAGATAGATCAATGTGGTCAGGCCCGTTGCCCCTTGAATGTCTTGTTGCGGCCTATCTTCATAGCCCGCCGTATCGCGCGTGGCGATAAGATTTGGCAACTGGCGAACAGTCGTATTCACATAGTTCACGATCTGCGCAAGCATCTGGTGTGCCGCGGTGGCATCGGGCGCTGCGTCTGCCGGAATCTCTGCCGCGGGAGGATTGAGGAACCCGGATAAATCAGCCAGCGCGACCAGCGCCTCCTGGGCCTTGTTGCCGGGCAATTCCGCTTTCATGCGCGCCAACTCAGCGGCGCTCAGGCGCTCGGTCAATTCCATATTCAGCAGTTGCTGCGCCACATCCGCATCCGGTTTGTCGCGGTCGGCTGCCAGTGCCTGTTTCAACTGCTCGACTGAGACTTTTGCCACCGTGACCGGCTTTTCGGCAGGCGCCGATAAGACAGACAAGGTCACCACAAATAGAACGACCAGCTTGCGCATGACAGGATCGCCTCTCCAACTTCGGCTAACTTGGGGGTTTCATCCTTTTGACACGGCAATCGAACTGGCGGTTAGGTTGATTTCGTTCGAATCCCGCAGCCATCAAGAATTGGCTTTCAGGCGCGCTTGCCGCGACCGCGCTTTGGATTAGGCGGACAGGTCGATTCGCGAATCACGAGTTCCGGCAAGATCGGCACTGCATCCGGGAATGTGGCCTGGCCGCGTATCCGTTGCAGCAGAATGCGCGCCGCCACCATGCCCATCTGCTGAAGGGGCTGGCGAATGGTAGTGAGGCTGGGGTTGTGGTAGGCCGCCGCCTGAATATCGTCGAATCCGACCACGGATACGTCTTCCGGCACACGCAAACCGTGGTCCATCAGCGCACGGATGGCCCCAATTGCGGACACATCGTTGTAGCAGACCATGGCGGTAAAGTCGGTGCCGCGATTGAACAATTCATTGGCGGGACCAAATCCCATCTCCGGGGTTGAAAGCCGCAACTGAATCCGGGCCGTCAATTCGGGCGGCACATCGAGCTTCAAATCCCTGGCCACAGCCATCTGGCACTCCCACCGCTCATCGGCGTCAGAGCTGTGACTACCCCCGCGCATGAACGCAATCTTGCGGTGCCCCAACTGGTACAAGTGGCGCAGCGCCAACTCCGCCGCCCGCCGCTGATCGAGAACGACGTTGGTAACTCCTTCAATCTTGCGGTGCCCCGCTACAGCCACAACCGGCAGTTTCAAGCCGTGCTCGAGCAGGGTGTCGATCATGATGAAGCCTTCGACGCTGCGGTCCATCAACAGGCGCGGATATTCCTCGATCAAGTCCGGTTTGCGGCGATGGCTGGCGGTGAGATAGAAGTAGCCTTCCTCGATGAGCAACTCCTCCATCCCAGTGAGCACCTGCGAGGCATAGTTGTCGTTCAGATCCGGAATCAGCACGCCGATCGAGAAAGTCTGCCGCTTGCGCAGCGACCGCGCATAGAAGCTGGGCCGGTAGTCGAATTTCGCAGCAGCCTGGATCACCCGGTCACGGGTCTCTTGAGGAATCGACCGTACGCCGGGCGCATTGTTGAGCACCAGCGAGATAGTGGCCGGCGAAAGATTTAGATACTCCCCCAAGATGCGCAGACTTATCGGTTGGCCGGGGGCGGGCTCCGTTCCTTGTTTTGAGCGCTTGACCATCACCCTATGTTCTAACACCTCGCCCAGACTTACGCGCTGTGATTTCAACGGCTTTGGCTAACTTCTGGTTCGAATCGCCTTCGCGCGCCGCATTTGCCGAACAGTCGCGCCACCCTGGGCGGCATTTTCCTTCACGCAGGACTACTGCTTTCGCGGGCAGCCGCTGCTTGCTTTACCGGCTGAGCCAGCTTCCCGGAAGTTCCGTGATACAGTTTCAGTGACGCAGGAACGTTCATGCGACAAGAGCTCGAAACGCTTCGCAATCATCCCGATGTCTCTGTTCTGATCATTGGCGGCGGCGTCAACGGAATCGGATTGTTCGACGAATTGGCATTGCAGGGAATCGATGTCCTGCTGGTCGAGAAATCCGATTTTTGCGCTGGGACCAGTGCGGCCATGACGAGGGTCATTCACGGCGGCCTTCGCTATCTTGAGAATGCTGAATTCCGCCTTGTGCGCGAGTCGCTCAGGGAACGGAACCGGTTGCTCAGAAACGCGCCTCACTACGTCAAGCCCCTGCCTACGACGATTCCGATTTTCAGCTGGACGTCGGGGATGGTTTCCGGAATTCGCAATCTGCTGGGATTGCCCGCCAAGCCGGGCAATCGAGGCGCGATCCTGATCAAAGCCGGATTGACGCTGTACGACTTTCTTGCCGGCCGCAAGTCTCCGCTGCCGCGACACCGGTTCCGCTTAAGGCAAGCGGCCCTCCGACTTCGGCCGGCTTTGAATCCCGAAGTGGTCTGTACCGCGACTTATTACGATGCGAAGATCACTTATCCGGAACGACTATGCCTGGAACTGGTTCTGGATGCTGAAGCGGCGTATTCCGGGGCACATGCGCTGAATTATGTCCGGGCGCAGAGCGCAGCGGGAGGGGCTGTCGTTCTGCATGACGAGGTTTCAGGCAAGACCTGCGAGGTGCGGCCGAAAATCGTGGTGAACGCTACGGGCGCGTGGATCGACTTTACCAATCGCGATTTCGGGCGGCCAAGCCAATTCATCGGCGGCACCAAGGGCTCGCACATCGTGCTCGACCACCCCGAACTGGTGGCAGCAACCGGGGACGACATGATCTACTTCGTCAACCGCGACGGTCGCATCTGCATCTTCTATGCGGTACAGGGAAAGGTGGTCGCCGGCTCAACGGATATTCCTACCGACGATCCGGATGCTGCCTGCGACGAGAGCGAAGTAGACTACCTTCTTGAGTCGATGCGGCAGGCCTTTCCATCGATTCGGGTGGACCGGTCGCACGTGGTTTTCCGGTTCTGCGGTGTTCGTCCCCTGCCGCGCAGCAATGCGCTGACGCCGGGCCAGATCAGCAGAGACCACAGCTACCCGGTACTGCCGGCGGGGAACGGAATCGACTTTCCGATTTACTCACTGGTGGGCGGGAAGTGGACCACATTCCGGGCGCTCTCAGAGCAGGTTGCCAACGAGATTCTGCGTGTGCTGGGCAGGCCGCGGATTCGCAGTTCGGCCGATCTTCCCATCGGGGGCGGCAAGGGCTATCCTCGGATGCCGGCGGGTACCGGA
Organism: uncultured Acidobacteriaceae bacterium; assembly: GCA_963757965.1. GTDB lineage: Bacteria > Acidobacteriota > Terriglobia > Terriglobales > Acidobacteriaceae > Telmatobacter. The sequence continues at coordinate 136,075 of CAVWTV010000017.1, read as the reverse complement.
CTGCCTCCGGAGCGGCTGTCCGCCCTCGAGGAGCGCTATGGCACGGGAGCGGACAGCGTTGTCGCTTATATGCAAGCGGGGCCGGATGCACGGCTGACAACACACCCCGGTTACACCCGCCGGGAGATCGAATTCATAGCGCTCAACGAGCGAGTCGTCCACCTCGACGACCTGATCATGAGGCGGACTCTAATGGGCTTGCTGGGAGAGGTGAACCGGCGCTTGCTGGAAGAGCTGGCTGCCGTCGTGTCGCCGGTTCTCGACTGGCCGGAGCAGAAGGCCGCGGCCGAGATCGATCGAACCGCGGAGATCATGAAGAAGGTTCACGGGGCGATGGCGGCTAGTTGATCGAAGTCGCTCTTCAGATGCTGATAGATGTCAAGAAACACACGATAATACTGCGTGTACCTTTCGTGATTGGCCTGGTTTGGCTCGAAGCGCCGGTCGAGGTGCACCATCTCCGTCAGCGACTTCCTGACATCCGTGAACGCGCCGGTCCCCATTCCCGCAAGGATGGCAGCGCCGAAGGGAGAGCCGACCGAAGCGCGCGGCAGCAGCAGCGGCATCCCCAAAACATCCGCCTTGATCCGATTCCATAGATCGTTTCGACTACAGCCTCCCACGCTTCGCATCTCATGGACTTCCGCACCGGCGCGGGCCGCCACCTCAACGTTGTGCCGCAGGGCAAAAGCGGCGCCCTCGAGGATGGCGCGCACCAGTGCCGCTTTGGGAGTAGCCAAGGAGAGACCGAAGAACACGCCGCGGGCATTCGTATGCCAAAGAGGCGAACGCTCGCCCATCATGTAGGGGAGGAAGATGACCCCGGCGCTGCCCGGCTCAATCTCCTCTGCAGGCCGCGTAAGCAGATCGTATGAATCGGCCCTGTCGTTTGACGCGCTGGGGTCGGCCGGCTGCCCGAACTGATCGCGGAACCAGCGCAGGCAGCCACCCGACGACACCATTGCGCCGAGCAGCAAGTGAATTCCGGGGAGAGCATGCGGCATTGCGATCAAGGCCGGCTCGGTCACGCCGCGGTCGTTGGGGATGATGACAACTGTCGAGGTCCCGGTCATTTCGACGGCTATGCCGGGGGCGGTCACACCTGCCTCCAAAGCAGCAGCGGGGCTGTCGACGATGCCGGCCATCACTGGAGTTCCGGCTTTCAAGCCGGTAGCTTCGGCGGCCTCGACGCCGACCTCGCCCTGAATTTTGTGTCCTTCAATGATTTCGGGGAACTGCGATGGATCAACTCCACAAGCGGAGCAGAGTTCCTCGGACCATTCTCGGGTAGCGCGATTACGCATCTGCATGAGGACGGCATGGGCTGGATCGACAGTGAGCCTTCCGGTAAGGCGGAAGTTAATGTACCCGTTGACCTGGGCAAACTTCCAGGTCCGCTTCAGGATTTCGGGTTCGTGATTACGCAGCCAGAGCAGACGCGGGGCAAGATAAAAAGCGTCGGGGCGATTTCCGGTGATGCGATAGATTTCGTCCGCACCCAGCAGTTCGGTCAGGCGCACGGTCTCGGCTTCAGCACGTCGGTCCATCCAGATGATTGCGGGACGCATCGGCCGGCCGGAGTTGTCGAGCGGCAACAGAGTGGGCGCCTGCGAACTCACAGCCAGTCCCAGGACTTTTTCCGGCCCATGCTCGACTTTTTCGAGTGCTTCGCGAATCGCCTTGCATGTTGCTTGCCACCAGTCTTCCGGATCTTGTTCCACCCAACCGGAGCGAAGATGATGGAGCGGATAGTCGGCCTGGGAGACGGCGCGGAGATTTCCGCGCAGGTCCAGCAGGACGGCCTTTACGGAGCTGGTTCCGGCATCGATGCCGAGCAGCAGTGGTTCCACGTCATCCTTTCGGCAGGCGCGTCAGCGAAGCGCATAGAGCGGCGCGATTGAGACGACTCCAAGGCCGGTGACAAAGAGCACGAACATCAGCACGAGAAGCCGGTTCGCCAGCGCGCCGCCCCCGGCAAATTCCTTCCACACGAGTACGCCCCAAAGCGCCCCAACCATGGTAGACCCTTGGCCGATGGCGTAGCTTATCGCCGGTCCCACCTGCAACTCCCGCGGAGCGCTGGCGGCAACAAAGTTCGACAGCGATCCGGCTATCCAGATCACGCCACCTACGATCCCAAGAAAGTGGACCCACCAATTCCCTTTCAGGTAATCCGCAAATCTCAGGCGCGGACCATCGATCGGAAATCTCATGAAGTACAGGTTGTACACAAAGACCGAGGCTAGCACGCCCAAGCCAAAGACGAACCCGACCGCGTAGGGGCCAAGCCCTCGCTCACCCGTCTTGCCGATCTCAACCAGTGGATAAAACGTTCCCATCAGGATGCCGCCGATGACGCTCAGCCTGATACCTTTCCACGTGGCGGCTCGTTTCGCCGCGGCATCGGCCTTGTCACCTTTCACGCTTTGGTTGACGGCGAGTGCGCGGTAGGCAATGGCATCCACGACGATGGCACCCACAATCAGGGCGACGCCTATGCAGAGCAGGAAGGGATTCCCCTGAGGATTGACGAAGTAGTTCCAGATCACACCCACCACCAGAGCCAGCCCCACGCCGATGGGGAAAGCTACGCCCAACCCCGCCACTGAAATTGCTCCGACCACCAGGATGTTGGAGAGGTTATAAATAACTCCGCCCGCGAATCCGCAGAGAATATTCAAGGCGCCTGCGTTCTCTAGATCGGCCGAGAAGCCGCGGCCGTCCGATCCCCACGAACCAAAGGTCAGCCCGGCCAGGAGGGCGCCCAGGGCCACTCCGATGGAGTAGTCGTAGTAGAGCAGTTCAAAGCGCCATCCTTTGGCGATCTTGAGCACATTGGCCCACGAGCCCCAGCAGAGCATGGTCAGAACCGTCAGCACCAATGCCATAGCGTATGTGTGCGGCAAAGTCATGAGGTTTCCTTTCGCCACCCTGACATCGATTCCGGCAGTGTCGGAGAGCCGTGAGGATGGTTTCAGCTTGTGCAAATGGATTTGACAGGCCGGGGCCCCAGCTTCTCAGTTCAAGCTGGCGCGCGGGTGAGGGGAACTCGATGACCGGACCGGAGTCGGCGGTCAAGTGAGCAACGTGCATGGCTGTTCCGTCCGGCCTTCGCAGAAGTAGACGCGGAAGTCATTTGGCTTGTGCATCGCCGCCCAGCGGCGGCCATTGATGAAATACGGCTTGGCCCACGCTTCGCCGTCAATGGTGCGCGATGCTATCACCGAAACCGATCCGCTCTCGCGTGGCGGATATCCCGTCCGCGGATCCATGATATGAGCGTATGTGCGTCCCCCGGCACGGAAGAACTTCTCGTAGCTGCCGGAAGTGGATAGCGACATGTCCTTGAGAAACACGTCGACAAGGGTCCGCGGTGGGTTGCTCGGATCTTTGATACCCACCTGCCAGCCCCTCGGTTCAGTGGGAGGAGCACCCATCCCATAGATCGTGCTGGCCGACCCCGCCACCAATGCGTTCTGAAAACCTCGACGTCTCAGAACATTGACCATCCGATCCACGGCATAGCCCTTGCCGATTCCACCGGGGTCGAGTTGCACCCCGGGGCGCTCAAACCATACCGTTCGTTCGGTCGCGTCCAGGTGAACATTCCAATAACCCACCTTGGGGAGGACGGCCTCCACCTCCGCTCGCCTGGGCAGGCTGCCGGAGCCCTTGTAAAAGCCCCACAGCTTCATCAGCGGTCCCACCGCAATATCGAAAGCGCCTTCGCTCTGGCGGCTGTATGCGATACATGCTGAAAGCAAGTGGAACAGCTCCAGCGAAACCCTGACGGGCTCAAGCCCAGCGCGGCGGTTCACCTCGCTCCACTCGCTTTCGGTCCTGTAATTGGAGAGCATTGCTTCGAGCCGTGCGGCCTCGGCGAAAGCTGCGTCCGCTGCCGCAGCCATCTCCGAGCGGTCATGCCCATAGAGGACGATGGAAAATGTCGCGCCCATGGCGTCGCAGTTTTCATTGATGCGCAGCAGGTGGGTGGGTGCAGAGTCGATCTCGGGCACGGCTAACCCCTCTTCTCCGCGGCCGGATTGGGATTTCGACGTGTCAAGCGGCGATTCATGCCTTCTTCCCGGCAGCCAAAAGTTTTTCGCGAACGGCGCTGTAGCTGAAGACGGCTTCGGAGATCGGAGTTCCGAGGATCTCGTTGCGGCCGGGGTCGCGCAAGCCGATTCCCAGGTCTTCACCGAGGCGCACCATGCTGTCAGAGTTGGCGAACGGCGGCGCTCCTCGGTCGGCCATGGGATCGAATCCCATTACGGCCATCGCCACCGCATCGGTCGCTACGCAATTGGTTCCGGCAATGAGCACGCCGGGGTTGACGGCAGCCTGAGGCCTGTTCGGACTACCATAATTGGTTTCCGCGCCGGTTGCGGTCCGAACACCGTCGATGATCGCGAGGTGGACCGGCCGTGCCGAGCACAGTTCGGCGACAATGCGCGGAATCCTGTATCCGGCGTCTTTGGGCAAGCTGAGATCTTTCTGCTGGGGCGCGCTCTTTGACGGCATGCGGCGCGCAAAATGAAACACTCCGCCGCGTCCGCCATGAGGCCGTACGCTTGGTTCGTCTACTCCGGCGCCCTCGCCGTAGATGGTGATGGGAGTGGCTCCGTAGACGTTCTTCATCGACAGCGTGACGCCCGTGGCCGCGTGTTCTTTCAGCTTGGCGAGAGAGACGAAGACGTCGCAATCCTCATAAGAATGGTTCAGGTCGTAGCCGGGATATATCAGGCCCCCGCCCGGCACCATCAACCGCGAGTATTTCTTCCCGCGGCCCAAATAATTGGTGTTCTCGAATTCCACGTTGTCTGCGGCGCTCAGGATATCCCGCGGCTGCCAATTCATCGACAGCATGACCTCTTCGAGGGTCTCCGCGGATGACCAGGGGCCTTCAACCACCCGGATCCGGCGGGCGCCGGCTTTGCCCATGAGATGCACCACCGCAGCAATCACGCGGGGATGCGTCCAGAACGTATCCTCCATCTTCGCAGTATCCAACCTCTGCCAGCGAACGCCGATGAGGTTGATTTTCACCGCGACCGTCTTACCCTTCACCAGCCGGTCAAGGCCACCCAGTCGATCGAACATGGTTTCCAAGGCGGGGAGCAATTCGGGACCATAGGATTTGCATTTGGCCACCGCGACGCGCGCGGTTGGGGCTGTGGGAGCAGTACTCCATGCAGGCATTGCAGGCAGGGCGAGCAGAGCCCCGGCGCCAAGCAGCCATTCTCTCCTGGTTAACTCTCGTTTCATTGCGGTCTCCTTGCCCTGCTAGCTCTCCAGTTCGACGGCGCCGTACACAGAAATGCGGGGCAGGGATAACTCCGCCCCACCAGCTTCCTGGGGATCCCATTGCAGCTCGACGGGCGAGGCCAGTTCCGGACTCACGAGGCGCGCTGAGGCTTGCGGCTGCTTCATGTAAAAGAGAGGCCCGTCGCTCGCAGGCCGGCGCGAGTAGTTCAACAGATGAATCACACCCTGCTTACCTTGAGTTGAGGTCTCGTAGAAGAAATTCATGGATGGGGCGTTATATAGGCGCAGCAGATCGTTGCGGTGACTCATGATGTTCTGGATGTCTGCCACCGTATCGTACGAGTTGGGGCGATCTTGCTTGCAGACTGCCAGGCGGCCTTTGCCCAAGGCATGCAAGTTGAAAAGAAGGTACGGCTCGGCGGGTGCGGGCGACCCCTCGGGTTTCGGCCATTTGGAAGGCACGAAAAGGATGCCGCCATCCTTAGAGAAGTCGATCAGTTTTTGCCGCAGTTGAGGTTCCGGCGGCTCTTGATCGACGTAGAAAATCGCTTGCAGACTGTCGAAAGAGGCGCTCATTGCCCGCGATCGCGCGATAACCCGCGAAGGCTGGCGAAGTCTGGGAAGCAGGTTGAGTGCTTCCTCTCCCAGGAGCCAGTCGGGGGCGGCGAAATTCGACACCACTGCCAGAACAGCTGCCGCGTCATAGGTTCCGGTGAGGTTGTGCTGCTTGAAGAAGGCCAGCATACCGGTGATTTTCTTCCAAGTGTCCAGGGCTGGTTGTTTTTTCGCGGACAGGTCGGCGCGCAAGGCATCGTCCAGCGAGATCACCCACCTTGCTCTGTAGCTCGCGGGATCCGCAACGGCTAGCATGTACGCTTCGGCAGAGGGTGGGGCCAGCGGCGGCGGGTCGAATTCGATCCAGGCGGTCTTGTCCGGCGCAAGCGCTCGGGCGATGCGGAGAACCGCACAATTGGAATCGACCCAGGGCAGATTCGTCGGGCCGCCGGCCTGATTTACATCCTGGGGGATTCCCGGCCATTTGCCGTCCGAGATGCCCATTACGGAGGAGTTCCCGGTCCACCGCATCTGGGCATGTTGGTTGCGCGGGATGACTGGGATGCTTGCGTTTACGGGCAGATCGCCTTCGATGGAGACTGCGGAAAGGCCCGCCGATTGAGCGGCGGCCAGGGCGGCTGGCTTGTTCGCATTCGCCTCGATCAGGCCGACGAAATCAATGCCGGCCTGCCGGCCCTTCTCGATCAGAGTTTTGAGTGCCAACTGCTGGCTTGCATCGGCCGGAAGACCCGAGGCCCAACTGACCACCAGGCAATTGACCGGCGTACCTTGCACCACTGCCAGTGCATCCGGATCGAGCCATTTGTTCAGCGCCTCTGCCGTCTCCGGCGGGACCGCCTTTTCCTTGTTACGGCGTGCGATGTCCAAGGGGCCAGCTGGCCATCGCATGGGTACGGACTCTGCGCTTAGGGCCATGCTCCTGTACCTCCCATTCTTTCATTGAGGTCGCAGATTCAAACGGATTTTCCGATTCAAGATTTGGCTACGAACACTATACCCCCCAATTGCCCTCATTGAATTTATTTATTGACCGAAATTTGAGGCTGCCGGAGCCAGCATTTCAGAAGTTGTCTAGCCACTCGACCACCGTTCCCGGCTGTGAAGGACTCTTGCGACGATGTCTGGGGGCATTCGTCTTTTGCGGAATGCCGTCCCGCTCTCCAGTTCCAACACTTTGTTGAATGAAAACCCGGCTTCACGACTAACGGTGATCTGGAAAGCGGTCCCAGATCGAGTGGATGCGGTTATGTGCGACGGACAGAAGCTGCCGATTGCCGGCGCCGAAGCGCATCACCGCAACTTGCCAAGACCGGAAAACGACGACTCTCCCGCGTCCAACCTCCATCTATTTGCCTTGGAGGAAGCAAAGGCCCAGACTGTGTTTTGGCTACTGCACGGTCAGGTTGACTGTGCTTGTGGCAGTGGTGGTACCTGACGTGCCGGTAACGGTCACGGTGTAGGTTCCGGCTGTGGTGCCGGCTATTCCGCCTCCGCCGCCGCCACCTCCACCGCCGCCGCCGCTACTGTGGAAATATTTGACAAAGCCTGAGAGCAGGCAGGTGAAGTAAAAAGTGCTGAGAAAGCCGGCAGAAATAGAGAAAGAAGAATAAACCAGGAACGCCGATTCCCCGTTCGCATGACGCCATCCTATCGAGTGCAAACAAGTGCTTCCCGCTACGCTTGCTCCAGGCCAGCAAAGTTTCCCACCGAAATTCGCAGCGAGTGTAACACACATGAATATGTGCGACCGTGGGGCCTGGCACGGGTCCTCCATCTAGCATAGCGGCCGAGCGGAGTGGGCCGCCGCCACTGTTTTGGGTTCCGGATTGATCGTCTGTTCCTTTCATAATCTGGCTGGCGGCCGGAACGGAGTTCTTTAAGTGAAGCCGTTGATCCAGGCGCGATGTCCAAACGCTGGTCAGAGCATTGGTCTCCCCAATTGGTATGACTCCGATTACTCATCCGTGCCATTGAGTGTTGGGCAGGTCGATGTCAGGATTCCCGTATGCGAGTGAATCTCATCACCCAACCGTCCGATCGCCCTGAATCAGGCGCAGGCACGATACCCCTCTCGCTGACGATCCGCCCAGCATGCGGGTTGCCCGGCGACTACGAGTGCCCAACCGATAGCGCGGCGCTGCTGCAATTGCTTCGTCAACAAACGGATCTTCCCTCTCACGTCCTCCAGCGTTTTGAAAAGAACCTGCGCGCCCCACTCGGTACGCGGCTGCTGGGCGTGGAACTTAGTGACCGCGTCCTCACGGATATTGGCTACTTCATCGACTAGTCTTCAGGTTACTCGTCCTTGAGGCCGCCCGTGCGGCTGCGGCGGCTGCGATCACGTGCCTTGACGCAGTGCATTATTGCGATTCGCCGCCGTGTCCGGGCAGGTCCATCGCCACAAAAAGTCGCGATCACTCAATAGAGTGGTGTTACTTTCGCAATGAACTTGCATGAGCCGAGGTCTATCGCTGTTGGACAACTCGAATTCGATGTCGCCGATTCGCGGCATTGCACCATCCGGGCGGTCCCCCGCGCCGGAGAACCGGCGTTGGGAGCAGAACCGAGATTCAGATATAATCAGGAATACTGTGGACCGGCAACGCCCTGCCGCAATACAGGTGCTCAAGAAAGCGGCGATGTTACAGCAATGCATCTAACGTCGCTGAACGCAACGATCATCTCCTTAGAGAGCACTTAGAACAAAATGGTTCCAGTTAGCGGAGGGATGGGTGAGCGGTTGATACCGGCGGTCTTGAAAACCGTTGTACCTGAAAGGGTACCGGGGGTTCGAATCCCTCTCCCTCCGCCATAACGTCTCTATAATAAACAACTTAGATAAAGAATTCGAACTTCCCGCGCTTTTCCGGGCAAACTCGCTGATCTTCAGCTCTGAAAGGGACCGGAAAGCATTCTCCGCAGCAAAATGCGGCTGTATCTTCAGTCGGATTCTCCAGCCGCCAAAGGGCAGTCCCTTTTCGCTGGGAATTGGCTCGATTCTGTTCCGTCATTTCTTTGGGGCTGGAAACCGCTTGGCGCTTTGTCGGGACTGAGCTGCTCTAAATAGTGCTAAGAAGCCGTCATTGATTTGCTTGGATCAAAGGCATTTCTTCCAGAATGCTGCCGGCAGCCTTCCCGACCGCGTTCCGCCAGAGTTTCCCTCGACATTGTCGGCACACTGTTTGCACACCTGCAGACACACGACATCGCGAAACTCGCAATCAGATGGCTTGGGCATACTGATGCCGGATCAGTATGCCGATAAACATGTCGCATGGGCGTTTTCGGGGATCTATCGAACGAAACGTATGCAGTCGACGCTGAATGATTGATTTGGCCTGAAATCGTCAGTTGAGAACACTCGGCCACGCTGCTCGTATCCGGAGTTGACAATGCACTCCGGTCCTCAGCTAACTTGTTCCGAGCTTTATCCGCAAAATAAGTCATCTCAATGGGCCATTAGGCGGCCCATTCATCGAATCGGCGTATGATCTCCATGAGCCAACATCCCAACAGGATGACAGAGCCCCACAATATGAAGGGAACGCCGTAGAGTATGAGATGCTTGCGCGAACGGGCCAACTCAAACACTTGTACCTTCACGATAGCGTACACGTTGGCTGCGAGGTAAGCAGCCACCAAACAACTCACGACCAGGTTGTGAATGTTCATACTCCTCCTTTTACCGGCCTGCATCTCCGCGCCGATACGCTTCGGTTACCGGAGACCTTGACGCCTAAGTTATAAAATGGTGAATTGCCTCGTTGGCGTTATCTTGAAATGAAGTATTTCTTAAATCAGTAAAAAAAGTGCTCTGGTCCACCATGTCACCTGATAACTTACCCTCTTTACTGGCATAAAAAACACCGCTTTTATACCGCTCATCCGAAATGGCATCTACAAAGCGTTTTGCACCCACATCCAGCGTATGCACCATTTCGCCCATCAATGGGAAGACGATAGGCATCATCACGTTTTTCAACATAAACCGCATTGGCGGCGGAAGACTATCCGGCGCCTGAGTTCCTTTTGTATTCCCTGGGCTCACAACAATAAACTTGAGCTTGGGGTACTTTCTTGCCATTGATAACGTCCACATGGTTTCCGCATACTTCACATATGCGTATGCTTGCAACGCATTGAACTTATTGCCAAAATAGGATCCATCAAGAACGGCAGCAAACTCATCAACAGAAGAAGTCCTCATTGAAACTCGCTTTACTCCGAGCATCTTTACTCCTGGAACCGCTTCCGCACTGACTGCTAGAACTGTTTTCCTTAACTTGTCCCGTTTAATCAATTCCTCCACTAGAATCACGTTGCCTAAAATATTCGTAGCAGCTAATTGATTCATACCGGAAGGCGTAGGTTTCGCAGCCGTTTTCCCAATTACTCCACCTGCATTTAAGACGATTGCATCAATAGGTTCTTTTATTCCTTCTACTGCTTTTCTTACAGAAGTTGCATCCGTAACATCCCCGATAATAATTTCAAAAACCTTTTTCCCCGTTTTCTCCTCAAGGTCTTCTTGTGCCGCCTCTGCTCTCGCTTGATTTCTGCAAAGAAGAATTACCTTTTTTGTTTCTTTTTTCAATGCTAACTGTCGGGCAGTCTCTTTCCCGAGCCCAGCATTTGCTCCGGTTATCAAGATACTTTCGTTCATTGTTTTCTCCTTCTTGGGTTGTTAGTTACTTGGGGAGTAGAGCAATCCGACAGTCAGTTGATGATGGCCGATCAGCGGGGCGTGAGCCGCCTTGATGCCCGACACAGTAAGCATGTTGTGTGCAGCGTTTACCCGTCTTGCAGTATTACAAACGCAAGAGTACGATAATCACAGCGACAATGCAAGGAGTTTCGTACGCGATGGTAACTAATATTTTGAAGCGCCCCCGAGGACGTCCAAAAGGCTTTATCCCCGAAGAAGCACTTGACCGTGCCGTTGAGATGTTTTGGGAGCATGGGTATGAAGGAGTCGACGTGGATCGGATCGCGCGCGCCGTTAACGTCACCAAACCCGCGCTATACCGGGCCTTCGGAGACAAGTCCACCTTGCTGCTCAAGGCGGTCGAGCGCTATGCGCTGACGTATGGAACTCCCAGAATGGCAGCATTTCAATCGGAGCCGGACATCCACAAGGCCGTGACCGCCTTTTGCGAGGCTACCGTCGACTCCTGTAGTGGCGAGGCTCGCAGCGGCTGCATGATGGCCGCTGCTGCGCTGGGACAGTCGGAGCGGGTAACGGAGATCCGTTCCAGGCTCAAGAAGGGCCTGACCGGATCCGCTGATATTTTCGCGAAACGTTTCGAGCGGGAGATAAAGGCGGGGCATCTGACTCGCACACCCTCTGCCAAGGTGCGAGGCCGTTTGCTCGTTGACTTGCTGCAGGGTTTGCAGCTTCGCGCCAAGGTTGGCATCACTCGCGAGGAATTGCTGGAAGACGCCCGGAGCTATGTGCCCCTGATTCTTGGCAAGCAAATCTAACGCAATTCTCGGCGGGGATGCGTCTGGACGAGTGCAAAATCTCTAGTGCCGTATCGACAGTGCTCCGCGTGCAGGAATTTCCGGTTGCCGATGCTGCTGGCGCGGAGCAGTGTGGATACGGCGATTTGCGCTAAGCCGTTAGCGCGGTGGACGTATGGGGATTGGATGCCGCCTGCGGGGAGCTGAGGTGGCCAAGCGGGCAGGGGATGATGTGCAGTTAGCCATGGCTGAGTGCGTTCTCGCTGTCTCCGTGCATCTGACGAGGCGGTTGGATGACAGTCGTGAACTGCGCTTATTCGATTCGAGGCACAGGGGAGCGAGGGCGGGGTTACAAGCCGTCGAAGCGTGGAGCCAGGTTGGAAGACAAGACCGCATGGTTTCCTCAGGAAGTGTCGAAGGTTGCACAGTGAATCGCAAAACTGGGACTGGGCGGCTCAACAGGGGAACAACGCACGACGACACGCAGGGTGCCGCATTTGCACTGTGGGCATGACCGGCTGAGCGCAGACATCTGTTGTTCCGTCAGCAACGAGGCTGGATCCGCAGCCGTGGCGCGGAGATGAAGCCTGCAGAGCGCCAGCGCCCGTCGGCGGTTGCGGTTGGAGAGCAATCCGAAGTGGCGGATCTTGACGAAGCCGGCAGGTAGGACATGGAGCAGGAAGCGGCGGATGAACTCGGCCGCATCGAGCTTCATGACGCTGCTGCGGTTGTTGTGCCGGGAGTCTCTCCATCGGAAGCGCACTTGGCCGTTCTCAAGGCTGAGGAGTCTTGCGTTAGAGATGGCAACCCGGTGTGTGTAGCGGGCCAGATACTTCAGCACATGTTCGGGCCCTCCGAACGGAGGCTTGGAATAGACCACCCACTCTCGCCGACGCACGTTCCCAAGCAGGGAGTGAAAAGCGCGTGGTGTTGATAGCTCAGCCAGCTTGCCGGCGAAGCATAGTTCGCCGCGCCGGTAGCTCTGCTTGAGGAAGGCGAGCAGCTTGCCGCGGAACATGCGGCTGAGCACGCGCACAGGAAGGAAGAACCCACGTCGTCTGGTTGTGATCCAGCGAGAGTTATCAAGGGCCAGTCCGCCGGCGGGAACGAGACAGTGCAGGTGCGGATGATGGTTCAGGTTCTGCGACCAGGTGTGCAGCACAGCGAGCACACCGATGCGTGCGCCGAGGTGGCGTGGATCGGCCGCTATCTCGAGCAGCGTCTCCGAAGCTGCCCGGAACAACAGGCTATAAAACAGACGCTGGTTCCTGAGTGCGAGCGGTGCCAGTTGCTCAGGTAAGGTGAAGACCACATGGGCATAGGGCACCGGCAGCAGGCTTGATGCCTGCTTAAAGAGCCAACGGTCGCGGGCTGAAGACTGACACTTGGGACAATGCCGGTTGCGGCATGAGTCGTAAGCGACAGTCTCATAGTTGCAGCGATCGCATCGTTCGAGATGGGTGCCCAGTGCGGCCGTGCGGCACAGGCCGATATCGCGCAGCACCTTCCGTTGCTGGTCCGACAGTGCGGGACCCCAGCGTTGAAGGAACTCATGCTGATGGGCATGGAAGACATCGGCCACTTCGAGCCGATGCTCACTCATGCGGTTCGGTTCCCTCCCTGGGCAGTGCGGGTATCGCGAATGGGTAAGTCATCGAGCGGACTCGCCGTCGCGTGCAGCCTGGCTTCGGAGACGTGCAGGTAGCGTGATGTGGTCTCCAGATCGCGGTGACCAAGCAGGAGCTGGATGCTGCGCAGGTCGGTGCCGGCATCGAGAAGATGTGAAGCGAATGAATGACGCAGCACGTGTGGACTGAGGGGCTTCCTGATACCCAGCTGCTTACGCAGCTTCTGGCAGACGACACGAACTGCGTTCGCCTTCAGCGGCTCCTCCGGCCGTTTTCCCTGAAAGAGCCACTCCTTGGGCTTGCGCCAGCGCCAATATACGCGCAGGATATCCAGCAGCTTCGGCGACAGCATCACCTGGCGCGGAAACTTGCCCTTGCCTTCGCGGATGTGGATGATCATCCGCTTGCTATCAATATCGGTGACCTTCAGATCCAGCGCTTCCTGACAGCGAAGACCTGCGCTGTAATACAGGGCCAGCAGAGCACGATGTTTAGTGTTCATCTCCGCATCTAGCAGGGCGCAGACTTCTTCACGACTCCAGACTGTGGGGAGCTTGCGCCGCACCTTGGGCTTGATGACTTCCTGATCGAACCAGGTCTGCTTCAGGGTCCGCGTGTAGAAAAACTTCAGAGCAGACCGGGCGCCCTGTATCGTTCCCCACGCGAGCTTGCGCTCGTTGAGCAGATAAAGAAGGAACGTGCGAACATGCTCGGGACCGAGCTGATCGGGTGACTTGTGGAAGTATTTTGAGAACTCAGCAACGGTGTGGGTGTAGTGACGAACCGTGCGTTCGGAGAAGTTGCGCAGCCGGAGATCTTCCTGCATGCGTTGGCGTAGATGTGTCATGGACACCTCCTTCGGTGTCCAACACTCTATCCAAATGCCACAGAAGCATACCCTGCCGCGCTAGCGGCTTAGTGCAAATCGCCGAGTCGCTCATTGATCGCGATTAGTCCTGAAATGTCGGCATGTGACAAGGTTTCCTTGAGGGTTGGCATTGTGCCGCTCAGATCACCTAAGCCCTGGAAGCTTCGTGTGGTGGGTAGGGACAGGTCTTGCGGTTGAGGCCGCTTGTGCCTGCCCCCCCCTCATAGAACCCGCCGTGCCCTACGTGCTTGATAATATTAGTGTTAGTATGGTTTTCTACTGAAATGCGACCATCTTGTCAGAGGAAGGGCTTTGAATACTAAGAACGAGTCGCTGCGGCAAGGTAATGAGTGGCCGGCAGTTTTACGCGACCGAGCCTACTGCACGGTCAGTGTAACCATGCCTGTGGCGCTGGTAGTGCCTGACGTCGCGGTCACGGTCACTGCGTAGGCGCCTGCGGTAGTGCCGGCAGTGCCGCCCCCGCCTCCTCCACTTCCACCACCGCCGCTCCCGTTGGCGCTGCTTCCACCGCAAGCGCTCACGCCTCCAGCAAGAGCCGCGAAGAGCACAAGCACGCCAAGCATCGTCCGCCAGGAGCGGCGCCGCGCGGGAATGCCGAAGAGCAACAGGCAGGCCAGAGCCGCGCCGCCTGCCGCGTACCACGGAGTCCAGGGGCGTTTGGGACGAACCAAAGCAGAGCTGGTCGGTGCAGTGGTGGAGATGGTGAGGGTCGCGGTTCCGGCTGTAATGCCGGTAATGTTCACCGTGCCGGTCGAGCCGAAGCTCAATGTGGGCGGATACACGGCTCCGGTTGGGCTCGAAGTCACGGCAGCCGCGAGGGTCACGCTGCCGGTAAAGCCGCCAGCCGGAGTCACGGTGACGGTCGAGGTATTTCCGCTGGTTGCGCCCGGCGTCACGGTGACCGCTGTCCCAGCGATCGCAAAAGAGGGCGTCACGGCGATTGTGACGATGACCGCACTCGATCCTGTCGCGCCGTTATAGAACGAGGAACTTGCGGAGTCGGCAGTGTAGCTCACGGTCAGAGTGTCCGAGCCCGCGGCCAGCGACCCGGCGGGGATGTTGATGGTTGCGTTGCCGCTGCTGAGGTTAGTTGCCACGGAGGCGTAAGCGCCGCTGGTCAGCATGACAGTGCCGGTGGGAGTGGGATTTCCGCTGGCGGCGGTGACAGTGACGGTGACCGTGAGTGGCTGCGCTGTAGTGATGTTTGAAGACGACGGTGTTACCTGCACCGTGGGTGTCTCCTTTTGCGCGGTCAGTGAGGTGGCGGCAGACGTGCTCGCGCTGAAGTTGCTGTTTTCTGGATAGCTGGCGACGACCTGGTGTGTCCCTGTACCAAGCGGCGAGATGCCGTTGGCGGTGGCGGATGCAACCTGGGTCGGCTGGGTCAGCAAAATCGTCATCGTGTAGACACCATTGTTCAGGACGGCAAAGTCCGGGATGCCATCTCCGTTGAAGTCGCCCACCAAGGGGCCTACGGGACTTGAGCCGGCCTGCGGGCTGGTTGCCGTGGCCGTAAAGGTTCCGTCCCCGTTCCCCAGCAGAATTGTCAATGTGTCGCCGCCCTCGTTGGCCACTGCCAGGTCTGGGATGCCGTCTCCATTGAAGTCGCCCAGTGCAATGCCGCCGGGCGTTGTGCCTGTTTGCGGACTTGCTGCCGTGGCGGTGAAGCTACCGTCACCCTTGCCCATCAGCACCGTTACTGAGTTGCCGGTGATGCTTACGACAGCCAGGTCCAGAATGCCGTTTCCGGTGAAATCACCCGCAACGATGCTTCCCGGAAGGGGGCCTGTCGCCAGGTTTGACGAGGCCGTGAAGTGTCCGAGTCCATCGCCGAGCAGCACGGTGACATAGTTGCCGGTCA
Source organism: uncultured Acidobacteriaceae bacterium (assembly GCA_963757965.1). GTDB lineage: Bacteria > Acidobacteriota > Terriglobia > Terriglobales > Acidobacteriaceae > Telmatobacter. The sequence goes on along the minus strand of CAVWTV010000017.1, from coordinate 120,396 downwards.
TGTTCCCTATAGCCAGGTCCAGGATGCCATTTCCGGTGAAGTCGCCCACAGCAACACCACTTGGATATTCGCCGGCCTGCGAGTAGCTTGTTGTGTTTACAACGGTGAAGGTACCGTCGCCCTTGCCCAGCAAAGTGGCCACTCCCCCGCTGTAGGGAAGGTTTACAGGGGTGGCCACGACAAGGTCGAGGATGCCATCCCCGTTGAAATCACCCACCGCCCATATTGGGCCTGTTACCGCAGTCGTCGGTCCGGACGTGAACGTCCCGTCTCCCTTGCCCAGCAGAACCGTTAACGTGCTGAGACTTGAATCGTCCACGGCCAGGTCCAGGATGCCATCGCCATTGAAGTCGCCCAGAGCAAAGGATCGCATCTCCTGGCCATCCGTTGGAGCTGGAGCGGTCAGAAAATTGAGTTCAGAGGTCGCCGCGCCCAGAGTCCCTGTCCCCAGCACGGAGTTGCCGTTGCTCGTATCCAGGAACGACACCGTTCCCGTCGGCGCCAGGGGGCCCACTCCACTCACCGAAGATGTCAACGTGTAGCTGCCTGCGCTGCCGCTTTGCGCGAGCTTGGTTGTCGTTCGATAGAGCCCGGTGACCGTCAGAGCGGATGGGGCGGAGGCGCTGTTTGCAGCGGAGGTTGTTCCGGCAAAGACCGGCTTATAGCTGTGGCTTCCAACGCCCGGCCATACACCCGCAACGTGCGTATCCTGACCGCGACCCGACTGAGTAGGCGATTCATCAAATCGTCGCTCGCTGCTCGGTTCGGTATGGCATGGACGGCGCAGCCCCTGTGTTCCGACCTCGCCCGCGCGCTCCCGCGTAGATTTAACAAAAACAGGGTTCACACCTGAATCAGTCTTAGGGTATCCTCCTCTGCATGAACAAATCCGGGATTGCACTCCTGCTGGCAACTCTCGCCTGCGCGTTGTCCACTGGTTCTCGTGCCCAGGACGCGCGAGCGTCCACTTCCACCGGCACAACCGCCTACCAGAACTACGACTTCACTCCGGGCGATACCATCCTCTTCGCCGACGACTTCACCGCCGCCCAGGATGGCGAATTCCCCGACCGCTGGGAATTGGTCAATGGCCAGGCCGTCGTCAACAACACCCACGGCAAGCCCGCCTTCGTCCTCACGGACGGCGCCAACGGCGGCTATGCCCGCGTTGCCCCGCGCATGAAGACCAAGAGCTACCTCAGCGCTCCCTACACCATCGAATTCGATCTGTATCCCCCTTTGGGCTCCTACGGCACAACCCTCTTCTTCGAATCGCCCGGCGGCGAAGGCTATCTGAACTTCGCTCATGACGGCCTCGAATACATGAGCGCCGACGGCAGTAAACTCTCCGCCAATCTGCCGGACTCCATGGCCAGTTCCGGGTTTTTCGACCAGTGGCATCATCTTGCCCTCGCCTTCAAGGGCACTCAAATGAAGATTTACATCGATCAGTACCGCGTCTTCGTGGTGCCCGACATGCACATGGTTCCCGCATGGCTGCAATGGGGAGGCATGGCCAGCCCGGATCATCCGCTCGTCTTCTCCAACGTAAGCATCGCCTCCGGCGGCGGCATGAACATGATCGGTCAGACATTCACTGGCGCCAAAATCGTCACGCATGGCATCAACTTCGATGTTGACAAAGCCACCCTTCGCCCGGAGAGCATGGGAACCATAAACCAGGTCAAGCGCATCCTTACCCAAAACCCCACCCTCAAGTTCGAAATCGATGGCCATACCGATAACACTGGGACCCCGGCCCATAACCTGACCCTCTCCCAGCAGCGCGCCGACGCCGTCAAGGCCCAGCTCGTCGCATTGGGCATCGATGCCTCGCGCCTCACCACGAAGGGCTTCGGCGAAACCAAGCCGATTTCGGACAACTCCACTCCCGACGGCAAGGCCAACAACCGGCGCGTGGAGTTTGTCACCATCAAGTAGCTGAATCTGGCCGCAGTGCGGGGCGTCCCATCGGGGCGCCCTCCGGCCAATGCGTCTTCGCATCCGGGTAGGAAGTCCGCGTCCCTCAACCAGCCGCGGCATTTCGGAATGAATACCGCGCGGCACTTTGACTCACACTTCGAGTGGCTTAAACTCTCATACCTGGCCGGACGGCTCCGTCTACTACTCCGGCGCTTGCTTGACGGTTGTTTCGAGAGTGATCGTCAGATAATCCTCGTCATTCCTGGTGAATTGCAGCACCTTATCGACCGTCTGTTCGGTGCCATTGGTCCAGGGCAGGAGTGCGCTCTGCAGCATGGCCATCATGGCGGCTGCGGTGGGCTAGACTTTTCCGAATAGTCGACGACCGTGGCGGAGAATAGCGGGTATACTGACACATCAGTTTTTCAGAGGACAATAGGCGAGTTTTAGAAGACAGGAGGCGAGGTGGGGAGGATGAGCGCAGAGGGACGAGCAGGGAGAAGTGTGGCAAGCGGTTTCTTGCGGGGAGTGGTTTTGGGACGCTGGATGTTGGCGGCAGTGCTGTCGCTTGGCGCGGCGACCGCCTCGGCGGCACCCGACAGCCAGATGAGCGCCATGGCGATCAAATGGGCGAACGCGAACATTGCCAACTTCAACAAGTACGTTCAATATGCGCGGCACGGTCCCGAGCCGCAGGTGCCGGTTCCGCCTATGGTCGACCCGCCCTGCCACGTTTGTGGGGATACGACGCAAACGCAGGGCGAGGCGCAAGTGGCTGCGTGGGTGGCGCGCTCGCAGGAGCCCGAAGCGACCTACATTGCGGGCCTGGCGGCCATGGACAAGCAGATTCAGATTTTTAATGCGAGCGGAAGCGACCTGTCGCCGGCTTCGGAAAAGGCACTGGCACAGTTTGAAAGCGACGATGCATTTTTCGCGGACATGGGCCTGCTGGCGGGCCGGGTGCTGAACGGCAAAGCCATCCCCATGGCGAAGCAATACGATAGAGAACCGAAGCGAGCATACGCTGGGATCCTCTTTTTGTTGGCAGCCAGCAAGCTGGAGCAAACGCTTGTCAGTCATCAGGACTATTCGGGCGAGAATCAGGTGCTGCAACTGGCGGCTACGTGGGAACAGTCGATTGCGGACAAGATCAACAATGACGTTATCAGCGGCCATCAGTACAACTTGTGCCCGGTTTACTCCAGCATCTTCCGCTCGGTCGAGCTCCTGGGCGGCTCCGAGACCGACATCAACAAATTTGAGGAGACTCTACAGAAGCTTCAGAACCTGGTGAAGTTCAACGTGAATGTGAACCTGAAGGCGAACATTGATGCGACGGACGGGGGGTACATGCATGCGGCGTGGACCGGGACGGCGCATCTGACGCTGAAGCTGGACACGGCAAACAGTTGCTATACGCCGCTGTTCGACAATGGCGGGAAGATGGCGGTGAACGTAACCAACTGGGACGCGGTGAACGTCGACACAAAGCCGGACGGAAGCAAGGAAACAATTCCTGTGTCGCTCACGAGTCCGCACTCGTACAACGTGAATCTGGGTGTGCCACAGTTGAACTTATGCGACCCGCAACCGATCTTTCAAATGCCGCTGCCGAGTTCGAATGTTCCCCCGGAAGAGATCGAGGCAAAGGGACACCGCGAGAAGGCCACGCTATTCGGTGCATTCATGGTAGCAGTGGTGGCGCCGAACGAGATCAACTCCGCGAAGACCAACGAGGTGACGGGCACCACTCCAACCTTGCCGGGCGGTAATGCGCCGTCCTCGCAGGATCCCAACTCGCAGGCGCAGGCCCAGGCCCAGGCCCAGGCGGCCATAGAGGCGCACAAGGGGGATGTCAACTGGCTGATGTCGCCGGCGGGGCAGGCGGCGATAGCGCAAATTCAAAAGGCGGCATTGCTGACTGCGCAGACAAAGATGGCATCGGCGGGAATGGTGGTTCCAACTGCGTCGAGTTTTACGCAGTTGGGCGAGTCGCTGGGCAGTGCTCATTTGCCCTGGACCAACGGACAAACACAGCCGGTAAACAAGACGCTGCATATGCAGAAAGACACCACCGATATTGAGTTGAGGGTGAGCGTGCAGCAGTCGCAGTAGGGGTTGTGGGCTGGGAGCATCGATCGTGTTTTGAGCGTCACCAAGATGAGCCAGTGGGTACCCAATCGTCTGTGCGGCGTAGATCCGTGTCCCCAAGACGCGAGGGACATGTGGCGCCGGGCAGAGCACATCTGATTTCGGCGCTCTGCCGCTAACAGTATTTGTGTGTCACCCTTTATGGATAAGAAGGCTCCCAAGTATCACTACCTGCCATGTTCTGTGCCAGTTGGGACCGTCTGCCGTCTTCGTGCCTACGTGTCCAAAGTGGAGGAAGTCAATTTTGGGGGTGTTTTCATTGAACGTCACCCCGATAAAGCATGTGCTGACCTCTGCATCGCAATTAGGACGCGATGAAGGATCATTCGGATCGGGGTCCAGGAAAAAATCGGCGTTCACCTTAATGCGAAACTCCGAGCTGCGCCCGCAAATAGCGCAGCCTGCGTCCAAGGTCTTTGTCAAGCTCGAGCGCAGGTAAATCAATGCGTGAGGGTAGCGGAGGTTTAAGGCCACAAGCTCAAGATCAGCGGCACCAAGTCCATGACCGGCCACCTCCTCGGCGGCGCGGGCGGAATTGAAGCAGGCATCTCCGTGCTCGCGCTCGTCAACCAGCAGCTCCCGCCCACCATCAATCTCGAAAATGTTGACCCCGAGTGCCGCCTGGACTATGTGCCCAATAAGCCCATCGACCATAAGTTCGACGTAGCCCTGTCGAACTCGTTCGGCTTCGGCGGCATCAACGCCACCCTCATCATGCGGCGCTGGAACGAGTAGCGCTCGGCCCGGAACTCAACATCATTCGGCACAGTGCACCGTATGGATGAAACGAAGCACCAACGGCCTTTGCGTGTCCGGCCTATTGAGGAACGAAAATGGTCGCCACGATGTTAACTTGCCAGGAGCTATTCACGCCTCCAACCGCAATCGGAATCGTCTTCACACTATTGCCTGAGAATTTGATCACCCGCCCCGACTCACCTTCGGGGATATCGATTTCCCCGCCGGTGAAGCAGGTGCTCACCGCGGCATCGCAATTAGGACTCGACGAGGGATCCGAAGGGTCGGGCTTGCCGTAGAAATCGAAGGTTACGTCATACTTCAAAAATGCGCCTCCGGCCCCGATGGGAGCACCAGTCAGGGTATTTGCGTCGGAAGGATTGAGGGTGCTCAGCCCCCCAAATTCGAACGGAGCATCCATACAGTCGATCCCCGACGACAGGCTCGACAAGCATTTCCCGGACGCCACACCGCCCATTTCGACGCGAAAGGCGAGACCTCTTCCGCGCTGATCGAAATCTGATTGTGTAATGGCGGAAAGCTCACCGGTACGCGTGGGTGTCTTGTCGTCGATGACAAAGGATTGCGACCAGGTTATCTTTTCACCGTCCGAGCCAATCGCCTCTGAGTTTGTCGAAACGTTGCCGCTCAAAGAGACGGTTGCCGGCCCTGTCGCGCGCGTCAGGCTGACGATTCCGTCCTCGATCTGAAGCTCATAAGCCTGCACGGAATCCAGGTCGAAGTTCGCGGTTCCGGAGCTGTCCCCTCCGCCGGCCTGGCCGTTGCCAGCCTTGACGATCTCCGTTGATGAAGCAGAAACCATAAGAATCGCTTCGTATTTTTTCGGTCCGCTTGGTGCTTTGCTTTGTGGCCTACCCGGTGGTTTCTGCCCTGGCGGCTTCACGGGATCGGGCGGCTGCTCGGGTGTGAACGGTTGCCCTTGATTCCCTGTTCCCCCGTTGGATTTGCCGGTCAGAATCACGATGGAGCACCGCACCTGCGGCGCGGCGCTAAAGTTTGAGCCACCTGCCTGGTTGGCGTCGATAATCACAGTGCCTGGGCCAGTTATCGTCAAGACCCTTCCGGAGACAGTGCCGGTTCCGGTGCTGGAGGCATCGATCGAGAAAACCACCGGATTCCCCGATGCGCCGCCTGTAGCCATCAGCGGAATCCGAAGGCCCGCGACGAATGGTAGCGGCGAGGGTGGCTGGGTAAAGTTGATCGTCTGCGGCGTTTCCGCGGCCGCAACCGCCGCCCACGCCCATAGTGTTAGTGCAAAGCCGACAGGGATCTTCCAACGCACGAGTGACCTCCTGGGGAGCGGCGTTTCCCATCCTGAACGCGAGGGCTCATGTCTGGGACGCCGTTTCTAAGAATCAATTACCCCGGATTGTACTGCCCGTGGTTCGCAATTGACAGAATTAACTTGCCGGTGAGACCGAAGCCGAAACTAGTCCTTGCCCTGGGGCCAATCATGGCAAGACTCCAGGCAATCGCATCCCGGAAATTCTAGAAGAGTCCTCTAACGGTGAAGCATACGGGGATTGGCCCGCATTTCTCAGAAGCAGTACAGGTGGCTCAACCAATAGGCTGCGTCTCGATGTTTGCGTTCAGCTGCGATGCAGAACAGGCTCTCCATTCCGGTGCGCCTCTGTGGACCTTAGTCAAAACCGTCGCAGAGGTAATCGTAGGCAAGAGGAACCTGAGCCTCCTATTCCAGGTGCACGGGGGAGGGACTCCACAAGCCTTCAGTGGAAGACCACTTGATTTGACCGACTCAGAATGCACTGTCCCCGCTTCTTGCCTAAGGGAGGGGATGTCCACATTCGTTCCGAGTGTATGGTCGGTAAACCGTCAGTTATGTGTGTATTAATAACTCAACAGTATACAGCTGAGTGGACCGACGCGAGCGCCAAACGTGGACCGCAATGGACGGTAGGGTAAGAGCTCTGGCCCCATCCTGGGCACCGTCCTATGAGTGCGTTGCTAAATCCATGCCCGACGACTAGGCCGAACGCTCGGTAGCTTCCCCGACGATCCGCGCAGCGGCTTGGTTCACATTCGCGCGGCTGTGTGTCTGTCTCACGTGAAGATCGAATTGAATTGCGAACCATTTGATGCTCTCCGCTGAAGAGGCACCCTTTGATTCCATAAGCGGCATTCGAGTGCCGCAAGCGGAACACTTCGCAGAGATGGGCTGTGAATCTGCACTATAGTCAAGTAGCAATTCCGGTATCGTCGCCATTTGCGAAGTCTACTCCGCGCTCCAACCGCCCGCCAGACCTTTGGAACTCCAAACTGCACAACTACCCAAAATGTAGGAAAATTCGCAAGTATGTCTTCGCTTTCTTGAGCCAAACCTGCGAGCCAAATGCGACCGGTCAAATGTTGAAAACTGGGCATTGCACAAATTGAGGCTCGAACGACTCCGATGCTACTCGAGCATCCGCTCGCCCGAGCCCGCGCAGCATCACTCGGCTCTCAACGCTTCAACGGGATTTACCGCAGCCGCACGGCGGGCAGGCAGATAGCTGGCGAGCGCCGCGGAGATGGTCAGGATCACCGGCACCGTGGTGTATGTAAGGGGATCAAGCGGGCTGATACCAAAGAGTAGAGACTTCATCAACTGCATCAGCGCGGCTGCGGTGCCAACGCCGATGGCGATGCCAGACGCTGTCAGCAGCAGCGCCGAACGGACGAACATCCACTTCAGCTCGCTTTTCTGCGCCCCGAGCGCCAGGCGAATTCCGATCTCGCGGGTACGCTGCGAGACGGTGTAGGAAATGACACCGTAAATGCCGATGATGCCAAGGGCAAGCGCCATCGAACCTGCGATGGCGAGCAAGACAAGCGTAAATGAAGTGCGCGCGAGCGACTGGCTGTAGAGATCCCGCATGGTTTGCACTGACGCCAATGGCAAATTTGAATTGACCGACCAGACGGCTTGCTGCATCTCACTGAGAAAGCCTTCGTTGCCGGCGCGGCTGCTGTGAATGACGAAGGTGACGGCGCGTGAAGAGTCAATCATCGGCTGCGAGCTGTAAGGGCTGTTGAGCATCGCAGGCCAGTAGACGATGGGTGGCGCATCCGCGTCGACGCCGTGCTGGCGAACGTTCTCGGCGACGCCAATAACCTGCTGCCAGGGCATATTCGAGAACTGGCGGACCCGTTTTCCGACAGCGGCCGAGGGCGAGCCCCACGATTCACGGGCGAAGTTTTCAGACACGATGACCATTGGCCTCAAGCCGTAGAGGTCGTCCCATGTGAAATCGCGGCCCGAAACCAACCTAGTGCCAATCGTGCTGAAATAGCCGGGCGAGACATAATTGAAGAGCCTAAGCGGCGGCTCGCCGCCCTCATAATTCTTTCCTTCAACGGCAACGATGTCCCAGTTGGGATCGTTGTTTTCCATGGGCACGGCACCGGCAAACCCTACGGAGGTTACGCCGGGAAGGGCCGCGAGCTTATCGACAACACTGTTCTGGAGGCGCGTGACGGCTTGCGAATCGGAGACGAGCAAATCAGGAATCCAGACATGCATGGTCTGCACGTGCGCAGCGTCGGCAAACCCTGGCTCGACGTTGCGCAGCGCGGCGAAGGTGCGGATCATCAGCAACGCGCTGACTAGAAGCACCAGAGCCATGGCCATCTGCGCCACTACCAGCATATTTCTCGAGCGCAGCCGCACACGGCCCGCGCTGGCAGTCCGATTGGCGCTGCCTATGGTCGTCGAGACCTTCGCGCGCACGTATCTGAGCACGGGAATGGATCCGAACAACAATCCGGAGAGAACCGAAAGAAGGAGGGTGAAACCCAGCGCGGGCATATCCAGCGAGACTTCGCTGAGCCGTGGCAGGTCGGCCGGGCCGATTGCCGTCAAGAGCCGCAATCCCGCACAGGCTACGCCGATTGCAATACCGCCTCCCATCAGCCCGAGCGACAAACTTTCCGTCAGCAGCTCGCGCGCAATGCGCCCGCGGCCGGCTCCCAGCGCGGCGCGGATGGCAAGCTCCTGGTGCCGCGAATCCGCGCGGACCAGCATGAGATTGGCAACGTTGGTACAGGCAATAAGCATCACCAGGCCGACCGTTGCCATCACTACCCATAGCACGTCGCCCACATTGCCAACTACTCGCTGCTTGAGGGGACGAAAACCGGGGGTGATTCTCCACTTTTCGTAGTAATGCGAATTCGAGCCCGGACCGTTCGACCAGGAATCCATCCAGACCGGAATCAATCGGGCAATGTCGGCGTTGGCCTGCGCGAGGTGGACTCCAGGTTTGAGGCGGCCTACTCCTTCGTAGCCGAATGGCGCCAGCTTTTGATGGTTGCGATCAAAGGCCAGCGGAAGCAGCAGATCGAACTCCTGGTCAACGACTTTGAAGGCGCGCGGCATCACGCCGACAATCTCTCGCGTCTGCGCATCCACCTGAATAGTGCGTCCAACGGCGGATTGGTCTCCGCCGAAGCGCCGCTGCCAGTAGCCGTAACTGAGCATCACAGTTTTTGCGCCACGCGGATCCTGGTCAGCCTCAGAGAACCAACGGCCAGCACAGGGAAGCACGCCGAGCGACTCCAGCACGCCGCTGCTGATCAGCGATGTGTGAGCTTCCTCCGGTTGGGCGACCCCGGTGACGTTTGCGGTACCACGCGTCCAAACGCCTAGGGACTGGAAGGTCCGATTCCGCTCGGAGAAGGTCAAATACATAGATGGCGAAAGCTGCAGGCCGTTGCTAAAGTCGGCCATTCCGGCGGCGCCAGGAGCACGCAGTGTGAGCGCGACGAGCTGGCCGGATTGGGGATAGGGCAGCGGCTTCAGGAGTACAGCGTTGACCACTGTGAAGACTGCTGTATTTGCACCGATGCCCAATGCAATTGTCAGGAGCACAGTTGCGGCAAATCCCGGAGACTTTTTCAGGCGGCGGAATGTGAGCTTCAGGTCGGCAAGAATGGATTCAACAAGAGCCCACTGCCACACTTCGCGACTGCGCTGCTGGATGAGGGCTACGTTGCCGAACTCGCGCCGCGCCGCTTGCTCGGCTTGCTTGCGCGGCCTGCCCTCTTCCATCAATTCTTCGGTTCGTTCTTCAATGTGTTCCTGGATGGAGGCGGAAAGATCGTCATAGCGACGACGGCGGCTGAAGAGCTTGCGCAGAATCTGCATGATGATCCCTCCTAGGCCCTGACGACGGCCAACACGCGCGTAATTCCGGTGAACATCTTTTCGAGACTGACTACTTCTCGATCCAGGTGCTGGACGCCCGCATCCGTGAGCCGGTAGATACGGGTGGGACGCCCCTTCGCGGAGGTTCCGATCTCCGATTCGAGCCAACCCTCACGCAGCATCCGCTGTAGAGCCGGGTAAAGTGAACCCTCTTCGACCTGCAGCAAATTGTCGGAAACCTGCTTGATGTGTTTGACCAGAGCGTAGCCATGCATCGGTCGCAAGTGCAGCGACTGGAGGATCATGACTTCCAGCGCACCTGGGAAAAGGTCACGGTGTTCGGGATTCTTCGCCATGGTTAGAGACGATAGCATGAACATACCTAGTTGTAAAATAGGTATTTTTACAAAAGGGATTCAGATCGACGGTTTTGCATTCGGTTTATGCTAACGGCCCAATCGGTTGTTCGTCCGTCGTGCGCACACATGCAAACCAGATAGGCAATGTGAAGTCGGCCTGTGGCAAAGTCTCCGCGAGGGTTTGCATTGTTCCCGTCGGTTTAAAAAGATCGCAGGGAGCTTGGCCAATGGACTGTTGCCAAGCCAACGGAGATTCGGAAGTCTAACCTTTCGAGGAGATGTTATTCGAATTCGCATTTCCAGAAGCTGCAACTTGCGGGGGTAGTTTCGGGGGTATCGAGTTGCTAGAAATGTGTAATTTGTGCGGTTTTGTTGAGATTTAGAGGGAACTTAGAATCCCTCTCCTCTTTATGATCGACAATCTGAATAGAGACATCGAACTTTCTTCCCCTTTTCGGGCAAATTCGCGGATCTTGAGTTCTGAAAGGGGCTGGAGGGCATTCTCCGCCTGATATTACAGCTTGGAAAAATGATATTTTCTTTGTCTGGGAAATCGGTAGTCGCTTTTCGAACGGTGGAGCGCAACATCTGAAGATGGGCAGATCTAGGCTTCGACCGGCAACTCGTTGAACCGGTAGCCGACGTACGCATCTGTCAATAAGTAATGAGGATTACGCGGATCATCTTCAATCTTCTTGCGCAATTGCCGGACGAACGTTCGCAGGTATTCGAGTTCGTTTCCGTATTCAGGTCCCCAAACGGACTTTAGCAGGCGGGCATGAGGAATAGGCTCACCGGCATGCATCATCAGGTAGTGCAGGACCTCGAATTCCTTTGGCGTCAGATGAATCGACCGTCCACGCTTCTGCACTCTGTATTTCACCGGGTCAAGCTCAAGTTCGCCATGGCGAATCGGTGCATCTCTGTTATCGTCCTGGGCTCCCCTTCTGCGAACGGCCGAGCGCAAGCGGGCAGTTAGCTCCCGTACCTGGAACGGCTTGGTAATGTAATCGTCAGCGCCCGCGTCCAGCGCAAGAACCTTGTCATCCTCGCTATCCATCACGCTTAACATCAAGATCGGCAAGCGCGGAACCGCCTTTCGGATACAGCGGCAGGCTTCCACTCCCCCCATGCCAGGCATATCGACATCAAGCAGAACCGCATCGAACCAGGTGACGCGAGCCAGCGAGAGGGCCTCTTCGCCGCGTGCTGCTTCGACAATCGAAAAGCCCAGTCCAGATAGCGTTACGCGTAACGCCCGGCGCGTGGAACTGTCGTCGTCTACGACAAGGATCGTGCCCTGTCCAGAGTTTGGCTGCTCCATACTCAAAGCGTCCTCCTTGCTTCCGTGGGCAGGGCGAGGAAGAAAGTCGTTCCTTCTTTCTCATCGCTTACGGCCCACACATGCCCATGATGAGCCTCCGCCGCCTTTTTCACTACAGAGAGTCCAATGCCAGTGCCCGGGGTGGAATCCTTCAGGTCCGGGGAACGATAGAAGCGGTCGAATATCCGCTCTCTGTCTTCAATTCGAATTGTCGATCCAAAATTATGGACTGAGATTAGTACTTCGGTACGGTTCATACGCGTTTCAATCTCAATCGGCGTGTCTGGCGTGGAATACTTTCGGGCGTTGTCAATATACTGTGCCAGAATCATTTCAAGCAACGCTCGGTCCACGCGCACTGTAAGAGCGGGGTCTTGCGTCACGACCTTCATTCGATCTCTTTCCGTTTGCGAGGTCTGCGCAGCGAGCACATCCAGAACCAGACTCTGCAAATTCACGTTGTCGGTGTTGAGCCCGACCTTTTCTGCTTCGAGTTTTGCCGCCAGCAGCAGTCGCGTGCAAAGCTTATTCAAGCGGACGGCTTCGCCATCAATGAGCGTCACTAGATCCTGCTGCGCTGTTGTCAACCCCCCCAATGCAATCAGGCCCGAGCTCGCGGTTTGCACCGCTGTCAGCGGAGTCTTCAACTCATGTGCCAATGCGTCCATAACGGCGGCGCGCAATTGCTCGCCTTTGCAAGCGCTCTCAGCTCTCTCTTCCTTTTCAATCCACTGGTGGCGGTCAATGGCAATCGCCGCGAGTGCAGCAAGCGCATCGATCAGCAAGGGACTGAGCGCACCGCGCACGACAAGTGCACCAACTGCACCAGACCCCGCGAAGAGCACCCGTTCGGAGGTGTGAAATTGGAGGTTGTCCCTTGCCACGCCGCGAAGGAAACACTCCCTCGCAATGTCTTCCTCATCTGAATTCCACTCTCCAGCCCTGTCCTGCCGGCCTAGTACCATATCGAAGAGGGCGATGGCCTGCACACCGAAAACTCTCTGAATCAGGACTACCAGCTGCGGCCCAGGCGGTTGCCGCATGTCCAATAAGAGTGAGTTTCGGCTGAGCTCATACAGCTTTTCCATTTCCATGCGATGGAGAGCCGCGTCGCTTGAACTTCGCCGCTCGCGGGTAGTTAGCCGGCTCACGATGACAGCGGTCACTTCAAAGGTGAAAAGCGATACCCAGTCCTGCGGATCGCCGATATTGAAAGTGAAAACCGGCGGCGTGAAGTAATAGTCAAGGCAGGCCACCGCCGCGATCGACGTGAGCGTTGCCGGCCAAAAACCACCGATCGTGGCCACCGCGACAACCAGCAGCAAATAGAGAAACCCCATTGTCGGCAGCGGAGCGTGGAAGGCAACTCCGTAAGCGGTCAAAACGATGAGCACGACGCACCCGGCCAACCATCGCCCCAGAACAAGAAACCTCCGCATCGGAATGCTCCATCTCAATACACCTAGCTCTGTCATCTGGTTCTGCGCTTGTGTGAGTGCGGTGCTTGGCATGTAAGTGGAGTCTAGCCCGCAAGAAGTGAAGAAGCTATAAAGAAAGTATCTAAATAATGTTCGCGATTGGGAGGGCGCGGGCCGCTGGCTCCCTCCCAATCTGCCGAAGTGCTCTATCTACTGCTGTGATGATGTCTTCGGTGTTACTGCGCGTAGACAGGAGCATCTGGCGCCGTCAGGCGGCCATACTTCGCCTCGAGCGCCGAGTTCTCCGATGCCTTGTAGGTGTAGTACTCGTAGAGATACTTCGCTGAATCCACAGGCCGGGGATACTTGGCAGCTATGCTGTTGATGCTCTGGCTTCTGCGCTCCCACTCTTTCTTTTCATCTGTGGCGAGTTGCCGATACTTGCTTTGTTCCTGGCCGTAGTAGCTAGCGAGAGCTTTGTACTGGTCTGGAGCGTGCGCCTCACGCACCAGTTGATTCACTTCGGCCTGTGTGAGTTGCTTGCCATTGTCCGCGGCATGGTTTGCTGCCTGCGCGTTGGCAGCAGCCGCGAAAGCGAGTGACAGAATGCATGTTGCGATCAGGTTGCGAGTCATATCGTTTCACCTCCGATGATTAAGTATTGGAGCTGAAGCGTGAGGGGCGCATGAGGAGAAGAATCTAAGTGAATAAATATTTCAAAGAGTGAGGTGGACTGCATATTTGCTGCCCACATATTACTCACGAATTCCTCACGCAGCGCTTATGGTACTTGGTGCGAATAGATACAGTCAGTGGGGAGTGGCTTGATGAATGGCGATTAGTTCAAGGGCCATCCGATGCCGCGTGGAGGCTGTCGCTTGCGACTCATGCGGGGAGCGCATTGCGCATGGAGTCTAAGTGGCGCGGGACCGCCAGGGAAGGTGTTAAGGCTCGGAGCAACAGGTCAGTAGTAAGTGTTTCGCAGGGCTCGCGCCTCTTTGACCATGGCAAGAAAGCGACCGGCCAATTCTTCAATGCGATCTACCTGGCGAAAGTGGAGCGCTTCCTTCGGCAGAAGTTCTCCTCCAACGCCTATGGCAGTTGCACCAGCGAGGATGAAATCCGTTGCCGTCACCTGATTCACTCCGCCAGTGGCAATCAGGGGGATCTGCGGAAGCGGCACCTTAAGAGCGCGGACATATTGGACTCCGCCGATGTGGCCCGTGGGGAAGATCTTCACAAGGTCCGAGCCTGCTTTCCACGCCGCGATGATTTCAGTCGGTGTCAACGCACCAGGAAGCACAACGACATTCACCTTGTTTGCATAGGCCACCACTTCCGGGATGAATCCCGGGCTGGTGAGAAATCTAGCGCCAGCCTCGACGCACTGGTGCGCGGATTCTTCATCCAGGACGGTTCCAGCGCCGACGGCCATGTCGGAATACCGCTTTGCCAGGTCTTCGATCACATCCAGTGCGCCGGGTACGGTCAGCGTAATCTCAGCAATGGGTATCCCCGCTCCGTAGATAGTCTCCGCTGCAAATCGCGCCATTTCGCGCGTGGAGACACGGACAGAGGGCAGGATGCCGGCCTCTTCGATGCAAGCTCGGGTTTCATGTCTCTTCATTGATTCGACCTCGTGGCGCCGGTGAGAGGACAGCCGCCCCTGCAGGCCTTGTTCGCGCCGGGCCCGCCAGTCATTGGAGTTCCTCTTTCCCAACGGCAAGACTCAATTGTCCGGCAGCCGTCATGTAGGAGCCAACAAGCTGCAGATATGCCAACTGCACGACCCGGTAGTCGCTTTGTGCATTCAGAAAATCCATCAGGGAAGCGCCGCCATGCTCATAGGCATATGTCACGGTGTCGCGCACCCGGGTTGCCTGGTTCTTGTACTTGTCGCGGTAAGGAGTCAGCAGGGCAACGTCGCTTTTAACCTGTTCATACGCCGAGTCCACGTCGCCAAAGACCTGCGCACGCGCCGCTTCGGTCAATTGCCGGTTGCGGTCGATGTCGATCAGTGTGCGCTGCTTCTCGCCTTGATTACGATCGAATATTCGCAGCGGAATGCTCACATTGAGGCCGAGCGTCTGATTGGAATTGGGATTGTTGAAGGATCCGTTGTATGTGTACCATGCGCCGAATGTGGGATCGGTAGAGCCATTTGCGATGGCAAGCTTATTGTTAGTCACCGCCTGCTGGACGGTTTCCATTGCCGCTCTCAGATCGGGCCGGCTATCGAGGGCAATCTGCCGATAAGTGTCGAGCGGCTGCATGATATCGGTGAAGGTGAAGGGACCATCGACATCGAATTTGTCCAGTGGTGTCCGGTCATCCAGCAACTGCAGCAGCTGGATCTTCGACGTTCGCAGGTTGACTATCGCGGTTTGAATTTCCGACTCGTACTGCACCCGCAGCAGTTCGATGCGATCCAGATCCACACGTCCTATGTCGCCAACTTTGAAGCGTTCGCGACTAATCTCGATGATTTTGTCGTAGTACTCGATATCCGCCTGGGCGAGTTCGAGGATTGCTTTGGCTTGCAATGTCTGAACGAAGACCGTCCGCAGATTGAAGATGAGGTTTCGTTCAAGATCCTCATGCTGTGAACCGGCAATCTGCGTGCCTTCCTTTGCGCTTTCAAGGCGCAGTTCCCGCTTGTGTTGCCGTTCGTGGAGGTAATTGACATTCGGCTGGTATTGAGTTCCGGCCAGGGGCTGCCACACTCCATTGTGACGGGCTATTTGAGTGCCGTCGGTCGAGAACGTGAACTGGGGATTGGGACGAAGATACGCTGTAATCTCTTCGTCCTTCATCTCCTGCACATTTACTTGATCGGCTTTCAAAGTTGGATTGGCCGCTTCGAACTTTGCTCTAACCTGCTCCCAGGTGAGCGCCTGCTGAGCGTTCGCGGGACTCGCAAACATTCCCATACCCAAGACGCAGCCGGCGAAGCTTCGTAGAAGAACAGACATCCACTTAGAACACACTTGCCACCTCCGCTTCCGGGAGCTTGTCGCCTTCTCGCGCAATCCAGACATACAACGTGGGCAGAAGGAAGATGCTCAACACCAGAGCTGCCATGAGTCCCCCCACAATGACAATGGCAAATGGGCGCTGCGAGTCGGAGCCGATGGCGTGCGACATCGCGGCGGGAAGCAGCCCCAAGTAGCCACCAACATCGTCATCATGATGGGGCGAAGCCGCAGCACAGCGCCCTCGATCGCGGCTCCTTCCGCAGTGTAACCTCGGGCTCGAAGCTGATTGATGTATTCAAGCATGATGACGCCCGTTTGAACCGAAACGCCGAACAGCGCCAGGAAGCCGACACCGGAAGATACGCTGAAGAATGTGCCGGTCACATAGAGAGCGAGCAAGCCTCCAACGGGAGCCATGGCCACGTTGCCGATAATCAGCAGCGCCCATTTGAAGGAACGAAACATGGCGTAGAGAATGATGAAGATAAAAAAGATGGTCAGGGGCACGATTAAGAGCAGCCTTGCTTCGGCTCGCTTTTCGCTATCGTATTCTCCCGACCATTCGAGGTGATAGCCACGCGGTATCTGCACATTCTTGGCGATCTTGTCGATGGATTCCCTGACCGTGGTGCCCAGATCGCGCCCGCGAACCTCAAAGCGGATGGCCACATAGCGGGAACCGTCTTCCCGGTAAATGTCGTAGGCGTCATCGCGAACCTGGGCTTTGGTCACCTGCGCCAGCGAGACGCGCTCTCCCGACGGAGAGAGCAGCCGAATATTCTGGATAGCCTCCTTGGTATCGCGATACGGTTTCTGATAGCGCACGACGACGTTGTAGACTGCCTCTCCCTGCAACACCTGGCTGACAGGATTACCGCCGACAGCGGTCTGAATCGCATCTTGAATGTCGGCCACATTGATGCCGAAGCGCGCAGCCGCCTGACGGTCAACGGTGAGATCGATATTCGGCTGGCCCGTATCGCGTTGAATTCCCAAATCCTTGACCCCGTCGATGTTGGACATGACTTCTTTGATCTGTTCGCCCTTTTCCTCGAGAACGTCCAGGTCCGGCCCGTAAAGCTTGGCGCACAATCCGCCTTTCGTGCCGGTCATCGTTTCATCCACGTTGTCCTCGATGGGCTGGGAGAAATTCCAGAAAGCCCCTGGGTGTTTCTCCACTTCGCGATCCATCGCGGCGATCAGCTCCTCTTTATTCTGATGAAAAATGGGCCGCCATTGTTCCTTGGGCTTCAAGTCGATGAAATATTCCGTGTTGCCGAATCCTCCCGTGTCGGTTCCATCGTCGGGCGCTCCGGCTTGCGAGACGACCTTCGTGACCTCGGGGAACGAGGCGAAGATGTAGCGGTTTTGCTGGGTGAAGCGCGTGCCTTCCGTCTCGCCTACGCTGTTCGCCATCGCGCCGCGCGCCCAGATGGCGCCTTCGTCCAAGTGGGGCAGGAACTCCGAGCCAATGACGCCGCTGAAGGCCAGGAAGAGAGCGAAGGCCAACGAAGCCAGGCCAACGCCAATCGTGATCCAGCGATTCTCGATCGCCAACTTCACCGCACCCCGGTACCGATCCTTGAGAAACTCCATAACCGGGTTGCGCCATTCCTTGACTCCATGCGGGAATAGCAGGGCAGCAAGCACAGGCACAATGAAAATGGAGAATACTATGGCGCCGAGTAGTGCGAAGGCAACGGTCCAGGCCATGGGCCGGAACAAACGCCCTTCGACTCGTTGGAGCGTGAAGATCGGCATGTAGGCGGTGATGATGATGGCGATGGCGTAGAAAACCGGCCGCTGCACCTCGTGAGCGGCGTCGCGGATCATCTCTACCGGCGTCTTCAGGCTCATCGTGATGCGGCCCGCTTCCGCTGAGCCGTCCTTGGCATGGCTCAAATGCCGCATGATGTTCTCCATCATGACCACGGCGCCATCCACAACCATTCCGAAGTCGAGCGCGCCAAGTGAAATCAGGTTTGCGGGGATATGGCTCAGATTGAGAAATATGGATGCGAAAAGCAAGGCAAACGGAATCGTGAGCGCAACGATGAAGGCTCCGCGAACATTGCCGAGAAAAAGAAACAGAATGATCGTAACCAGGATCATTCCCTCGCCGAGGTTGTGCAGCACCGTGTGCAACGTGTAATGAAGCAGATCGCTGCGGTCGAGCATGGGAATGACCTTCACACCCTCGGGCAGGATGTGATTGTTGAGCTCGTCCACCTTCTTGTGAATCCCTTCGAGCGTGGGGCCTTCTTCGGCTCCCTTGCGCATCAGCACGCCGCCCTGGATGACGTCGGGCTCATCTACAATGACGCCGTCCGGACGATGATCGGCTCTGGCCATGTGCCCCAGCCGAATTCTGGGGCCCCAGTCGACGACCGCGATGTCCTTTATGCGAACTGGAGCCCCATTCGAAGTCGTCAGCACGGTGTTCTCGATATCCTGCACATTGCGGAAAAGCCCGAGTGCGCGGACGTTCAGTTGCTGCAAGCCCTCTTCGACGAAGCTGCCGCCGGCGTTCACGTTGTTGTTGGCCAATTGGTTGCTCGACCTGGCTGATGCTCAAGCCGTAGGAGATGAGCTTATTCGGGTCGACGCGCACCTGATATTCGCGCGCGGTGCCGCCGAAGTCGCTCACGTCCACAATGTTTGGAACTTTCCTGAATTCCTTGTACAGAGTCCAGTCTTCGATGCTCCTCAAATTCATCAGGTCATACGCCGGATTCGTGCTCCGGATCGTGTACCAATAAATCTGGCCGGTCATGCTCCAGTCCGTGCCGATTTGAGGCAGCACGCCCGCCGGCATACTGACCTGCGTGAGCCTTTCGAGCACCTTCTGGCGGTTCCATTCGTTGACGGATTGGTCGTCGAAGATCAACGTAATCAGGGAAAGACCAAAAATCGATTCCGACCGCACCGTCGTGAGATGCGGAATCCCAAACACCTGAATTTCGACGGGAACCGATACTTGCTGTTCCATTTCTTCGGCGGAATGCCCGGGCCACTGGCTGATGATGTTCACGTAATTATCGGCGATGTCCGGATAGACCTCGACGGGCATGTTGTGAAACGACACCGCCCCCCAGCCGAGCAATAGCACCCCAATCGCCAGCACCACGTACCGATTATTGAGAGCAAAATCTACAAGATTGCGAATCATGGTTTCTTCCTCGAGCCTCCGGAGTTGAGCGTTATTCATTGTCGATCGCATTTTGGAGATTGATCGCGTTTGTCACGACCTGCTGGCCCGGCTGCAACCCGGATAGAATCTCCTGCATGTTGTTCGGCAACTGTTCGCCACTGACGACCTCAATCCGCTTGAACTTCTCTTGCACGGGGACGTAGACCCAATCGCGGTCGTGCAGATGCACGATCGCGGACGCCGGGACAGCCGTGTAGTTCTGCTTCTCCTTGCCGAACAAAGTGGCCGTGGCGAACATGCCCGGCCGCATCATCTCGCCCGGATTGGCCACTTCAATACGGACCTTCGCTGTGCGGATATTCGGATCGAGAATCGAGCCGATGTTGCTGATCGTGCCCTTGAGAACTTTGTCCGGATAGGCGTTCAGCTTGATGTCGGCGGGTTGCCCGACGCGCACGTTGGCCATGTCGCTTTCGTAGACGTCACAGACGATCCAGACGGTGGTCAGGTCCGAAATAGTGAATGGGTTCGGCGTAGAGTAGGCCTGCACCGACGCCCCGTTCGTCACTTCCTGATCGGTGATCACGCCGGAAACCGGGGCGACGATATCGACAATTCCCTTTGGATCATCGGGATCGCTGCCGAGCAGGTGAAGATGCTCGGTGGCGGTATCGAGGGTGGTCTTGGCGTCGTCCTCGGTGTCTTGCGCGACCTCCAGGTCTCCCTGCGCTATGGCCCCGTGCTCGTACAGCAGCTTCGCTCGATCCAATTGCTTGCGCGCAAGCAGCTCATCGGAGATGGCCTTGCGGTAGGCGTCGAAGCCTCCCGAAATATCGTCGCTGCGAACACGCAGCAAGAGCTGGCCCTTCTTTACTGTGTCGCCGAGGCGAGCGCGGATGTCCACAATGCGGCCGGAGGCAAGCGAAATCACCGGAACCGTTCGCGCGATGTCCGGAAATACAGTGCCGGTCACGGACAATTGCGACGGGGCCTGGTATTCGGTCGCTGTTACGATCGGATACCGCTCCGGATGCTCGACCGCGAAGAAGGAGACGTCCACTCCGGAAATCACCTTGGCGGGTGGCGGCGCCTCTGCGTCCGCATTCACCTTGTCGCTCTTGCAGCCGGAGAGGTTCAGAGATACCGCCAAAACAAGCGACATCAAACCGATTCCAACTTCTGTGCTTTTCATACGCTTCTTTGCACCTTTGGGTTTCCGCTCGTTCAGTCGTGCAACTTGCCTTCATCCTCAGCGAGGTGCAGCCATGATTTGGCCGCGCTGAGTTGTGGGTGTTGTTTCAGCGGTGCCGGGACTGCGAGCAATCCCGGTGATGCCATTGGCGATTTGCAGTATCGATACTCCGAACTATTCATGGATAATCGTCAGGGCCGCATGAGGAGTTTCGCAAGGAATCGTGGTGAAGGCCTCTGTCACCTTCTCTGTGTTCCTCTGCATTCAACACACGCGGCCCGCGGCCGGCAAATTGACTGTTAGAACCGGACCATGATGGCAAGAGTGCTGACGGTCTGGTTGGTGCGCAAGTCGGGCCACCAGATTGCGCTGGTGCCAGCTCCCGAGCCTCCGCAAGCGGTTTCTGCAAGACTAAGGTTGCCATACCCATACCCTGAGTCACCCCCGCCGGAGCATTGGTAGTGCGCAGCGTTGCCGTTGTTGCCGCCCGGAGGCGTGATGCCGCCGCGACCAGTCCAGTAGGGTGTATCGGAGTAGCGGTACCCGGTTTCCAGTCGGAAGGTGATGAACTGGCTGGGCATGTAGTCGAATGTGACTGTGCCATCGTGCATTTGAGCGCGATCGCCCGCGTTTTCGGTGTAGTATGGCGAGCCCGAGATGGCGTTGGCTCCGTTGATGGGTGGCAGCAGCGTCAGGTAACGGCCGGGGTTGTTCATCAAGCCGCCGCCCAGAGTTACGGCATAAATGTCCTTCTTGAACCAGAAGCGCGCATAGGCCATGGTGCCGATGAACATCTGCTTCGGTTTGCCATCCTTGCTGCTGTGGCAGTTAACGCCGCCCGTATAGGAGTCGGCTGTTCCCATTTCCGGGGAGAACCCATGCCGATCGTAGTATCCAACTGCCGGGCCGCCACCGTATTCGCAGCCTGCGTCGGCCGTGATGGTGAAGGCCGCCTTGTCGAAAGTAGCTTTGGGATTATCGTAGTACTTCACCTGCGCGCTGTAGTCGGCGTGCACACGGGAGCGTCCAGGGTAACCGGCGTCGTCCTCACCCATGCCATAGTTGTTAAAGACGAAGTCCAGGTTTGGCGTTGGGCGCCACAAGATCTGTCCTCCCAACCCACCGTGGCCATTGTAGCGGGCATAGGACTGCCAACCGTTGATGACCCAGGGTTCGATCTTCAGCTTCGCAGTTGGAAAGTACTGGATGCGAAGGCCGTTAAAGAACCAAGGCGTGTTCGAGGAAACAAACGATGGTTGATATGTCCAGTTATCGAAGTTGTAGTAGCTGAACAGACCGATATATGAAACGAAGATGCCGGCGTCGACGTTAAGGCCATGGCTCACATCCCAGTGATATCCGCCCCATGCCTCTGAGACATACTTATACGCGTTGGCCAAGTCCCACTGGCCCCGGTTCGGGCTGCCGTCGTTGCGGACCGTTGTCGTGGCAAACAGGCCGTCCATGGTGAGAATGCGGCCGCGAACGTTCTGGATGCGAATGTCACCGCCGGCACTGATCTGCTCGAGCTGCCACTCATCGGAGCGAAACGTCTCTGTCGAACCGCCCAGGCTGTCATCTTCAGGGTGATTGTAGTCAAGAGTGTAATTTGCATCCGCGCGAAACTCCGGCGTGAAATACTTGGTCGCCATGGGGCTGTCTGTCGCGTGCCCATTGCTGTTGAGCCAGGTCCAATCTCCCGGGAACGGCGCTGCCTTGGTGGTGGTCTCCGCGGAAATCTCCGGAGCGGCTGGAGCCGGCGCGGGAGCAGCCACCGCCTGACCCTCGGTAAGCTCACTGCTGCTTTCGCCCGCGTCCGCCGACCGCAAGGCGCTTGCGTCCTTTTCTGCGTCGGCGGCATCGTCTGCGCCGCTGCGCGTCTTCAACTCGGCTTCGAGCTGAGCGATCCGTGCTTTCATCTCGGCCAGCTCTTTAATGACAGAGTCGTTGCTGAGTGGCAACGCAACAGACGCGGCCGGATTGGAAGCGGTGGCTGCCGCCGCTGGAGACGCTGTCGCAGCGCTAGCCGCCACTGGGTCAACGGGCTGGCCGACCATTGCGGAGGCGAGCAGCTCAACTGGAGCGCCGACCTGCGATGCCACGCTCGATTGAGCTACGGCAACGCCTTGCTTCGGCTTTGCGTTTGAAGTTTGGCCGTGACAGCAAAGCTGCAAGGCCATGGAGCAGATTACGGACCCTACGACAATGGCCGTCCTAGAATTCATGTTCATCGTTTTGTGACCTCCACGACGCGTAGCGCCGGCGGGCTAAGAAGCGTTGGCTCTTTGCGAGGAATGGCTGAGTAACGGGTTCCGCCTCCTCACTTCAAGTCTTATGCGAAGCGACATAAAGGAGTCGCAAAGAAGATACAGTTAATTAGGTAAACTCGACAAGCGCCGCGCCCCGTGAGACGCAGCATCTCTCTAACCGCTAACTCGTGACGAGGAAGTAGTCGTTGTTTCGCAAAAACTCATCAATGATTCTCCGAGTATTGTTGGATAGGCATGAGGGACGCATGAAGAGTCCGACAAGAGCGCATAGTTATTGCATTCGATCGCTCATCGCCATGAACATGAAGCCGGAGCAGATTCAAAACGCCAATGGAAGTCCAACCGGCTCGGGCCGACTTGTCGGGCAATGCATGCGTCTTTACTACAGGAACGACGAAGACTCTGGACATGGCAGCCGTCCAAATCGATTTCCCCAGCGACCTCACGAACGGTTTCGCGGATGGGATTCTCAGCCGCTCCGTTCACGACTGCGGAGCGATGCATTTGCAGACATTAAAGCGGTGGCCGTAAAGATCATATATGGGTTTGAAAGATAGTTATGAGTAGAAGATGAGTTTCAGATAAGTTAGACGTAAAGATAGGCTTGCGCGTATATGTACGATGCGTGTGTCAGCTTTCTAGAATTGGCCTGTGTTATTTGAAGAGAGTGCCACGACTTTCAATTTCCTTATGTCATCTTTGTTGCACCGGTCTTACTATTCGGCTTATCAACGAGGTCCCTCAATGCGAGCCGGATAGGAAGTGGTATCCGGGTTAGATCAGTGAGAATTGTTGCCGCTTTTCAACCAGGGACATCCACCGAGAGACTAATCCTAGGAGAATTCGCATGACAGATCATAAGGCACCTGAAATGCAAGCCACTCTTGGCCTAACCGGGTTAACAAGCAACGCAATGGCCCTGATCGCCCCTGGCGCTTTTCTTTGGCTGACCTTCTACATCCAAGCCACCACCGGCGTGACAGGGCAACCGTCAACCGCTCCAGCCATGTGGTGGGGCATCGTGCTGGCCTTGTTGCTTTGCCTGGCGACCGCCGTGGCCTACGCTGAGATTTCAAAGCTCTATCCTGGCACAGGTTCCAGTTACTACTACGCGGAGCAGGCGCTTCTTTCAAAGGAGAACGCCTTCAAGTACGCGCGCGTGGCCAAGTTCATCGTCGGCTGGGGCTCGCATCTTTACTACTGGGTTTATCCAGGCGTGATGGTAGCAACCACCGGAATCTTTGTGGGCTATGTGGTCGGCTTTCTCTATCCCAACTTTCTGAGCGGCGGCAATCCGGGACCGGTCTTTATGGCGCTGGTGGCTGTGATCTTTTCCTTGTTCGTCGCGTGGATCGCTCAGAATGGCGTCGGCGCTTCCACTGCCGTAAATCTCGGAATTAATGCCGTTCAAATCTCGGCGCTCCTTGTCTTCAGCGTATTGGCCCTGGGCTATCGCTCCAGCCATCCTTCGAACTCGCCAGGCTTTCAATACGACGGCCAAACGCTGGCGACCTACAGCTACCAGTTCGCCACTGCCAAGGACGGCTCCACAGTGCGCGACGCCAACGGAACACCTCTGCCGTTGCTCGACGCGTCCGGTAAGCCGGTGCCTTTCCAGATCACATACCCTGGGACAGACTCGCGCGGCAACATGCTGACCCATGAATCGGCGGCTTCGGTGATTTCGCCGCACAGATTCAGTTGGGTGTTCATTCAGGCTACTGTGGCCATTTTGATTCTGGTGGGTTTCGAATCGGTGACCTCGATGGGAGGCGAGGCCAAGAATCCAACGAAGCACATACCGATCGCCGTCATTGCCTCGCTCTTGATTCAAGGCGTGCTTTGTTATCTGATCGAGTATTTCGCAGCCAACTACTTTCTCAACTCCGGCTATACGATGCAGAGCGCCGCAGGCTCTGCTGCTCCCATTGGCGACATGATGATCATCGTCGGCGATGCGCTGCTTGGTCATGGCAATGGTAAGTACTTCATGCTGGGTGAAGCCGTCACCGTCTTTCTGGCCCTGATTGGCACGACGCTGGCCTGCATGAACACCGGCGCACGCGTTACTTATGCAATGGGCAGGGACAATGAGGCCCCGGGCCACTTTGGCATTCTGCACGAAAAATCTCTGACGCCGCGCCGCGCAATCTGGGCGCTGGCAATCATCTCCGCGGTAATCGGCGTTGCAGCCGTCTCCCTGGTGTTTGCCGATGCAGGCGCGCCTGCGGACGCCACCATTGCCGCGCTGCCCCACGGCATCTTCTCCAACTTCGGCTACACCACACACGATCAGCTAGCCGCGCTGCCTAACTCGCTGCTGACGGTCACGCTAACTTCAAACTTCGGCACCTTTATTCTCTACGCACTTAGCTGCCTGCTTTGCATGGTGGCCTTCCACGGGCGCCCCGACTACAACGTGGTCTTGCACCTGCTTATTCCCGGCTTCGGCCTCTTGGCCAACCTCGCCTGCATGGCCTTTTATCTGATCGGTCCCGTGTTCGGTCTTGGAACCTTCAAGGAACCGCTGCTGGCCTTGAGCATTTCGCTTATCTGGGGAGTTTACGGAGGTATTTATTTCCTTCGCACCTCCAAGTCTAAAGGCAAAACGATTCTTCTCGAATCGAAATAACAACTCAGAGCCACTGCCACGCAGTCGAAACCGTTGAGTGGCATCTCACCTGGACCTGCTCATGTGGCAATGAGACGTTGTGCCGCCGAATGGCAATTGCGGAAAGATGCTCAAACAGTCCTCGATTATCGTTCGTGCTGCAATGCGGAAGATGCTTGAGATGAGGGCATCCACTTGGGATGAACAGTTGGGATAGGCAATCCGGCATCGAGCGAGGAATAGAAGAACAAGAGCAATACACTGGAAGGGAGTCGAGAATCGAATGCGGCGAACAAAGTATGCATACGTGCTTGTTGCAGTAACTGCAGTTGGCCTTTTGGCGGAGGATACAGTTTCCTCTGTTGGGCAACATCGTCAGGCGCCCGATGAAGACGGAATCTACTATGCAGGTCCTGAGGTCAAGCAACCCAAGCTTGTTCGGACATTTTCTGTGCCGTACCCTGCCGAGTTATCAAAGAACGAGGTGCAGGGCATGACCGTGTTGGCCATGGCGATCAACGCTAACGGCAAGCCTGAACACATTCAAATACTGCACAAGCACGGCGAGCCATTCGATGAAGCGGCTATTGCGGCTGTGAAGCACTCTACGTTTGAGCCGGGCATGTTAGATGACAAGCCGGTGCCTGTGTGGATCGATGTGCGGGTTGTCTTCTACCCTAACCGCAGCCGGGCAGTTCCCGAGGTCCTGATTTCAGAGAGAGATTTACCTCCGCCGGATCAATCGCACCTGTTAGACAAGCATCATAACCCTTTGTCTTACACGCCGCCGTTTTTGATTCACATGGTGGACGCGGACTTCACGGACCCGTTTGTGGCGCATCCTTATGTACAGATGGCGGTGGTCTCGGTCCTGGTGGGCGAAGACGGCTTGCCCAAAGAGGTTCGCGTGAAACGAGGTCTGGGATTCGGGTTGGACCAGAAGGCTGAAGCGGCGGTCTGGCAATACAGGTTTCTGCCCGCCACCAAGAAAGGCCGCCCCCTTGCCGCCCTGAGGGATGTGATGGTCGGTTTCGCGGTGTTTTGATTCCTGAGTTAGTTGAAGGCGGCTTCGCATCTTCAAGGGGATTGAACGGTGCAGTTCAGGCGCGAGACGGATTGGTGGGATCGGTGCAATTCGAAGAAAAAGGGTGACGAAGTAGTTTGGCCCTGCCTTCCAGCCCTTCACACATCCATTCGTTTGTCGAGCAGCAACAATAGTCAAAGATAAGCTTGCGAAATGATTCAAGTGTTTGCGACAATGGCTCACCGGTTCGCGTGATTTCCCCCACGTCTCCTTTCACATCAGGGTAATTGGCGCAGTCAAGGTCAGCAAGCGAAGACGCGATGACTCGACGAATCGTCCTCGGAGAACCTGACTGACGCCTGACGGCATTCATTTGACGGCGAATTCGGAGATCGCTGGAAATCGGCGTAGGCGCAAGCCATGCCGGAGCGCGGATTCCCAGGATTGGCGGGTCGGCTTTGCGTGCGGTCGTACGGGTGACTTACTCACTTAGGAATTCGGGTTGGACGACAGTAGGTCGGAAGGGGGCTTTCGCATTGAACTTTCCTCTTCATTGTCTCGCTGTATTTGCAGCAGGTCTTTTGGGCCTCGGGTCCTGTTTCGGTGCAAGCGTCGAAAGGCCGGCGCAAGCGGGCTCTTCGCTTAATTCCGCGCAGGAAGAGACTCCCACGGAGGCGCCGTCGCCATCCCCATCGGCTAATTGGGTTGTGATTCCGGGTCCTCTCCGACCCTTCCTGCGCATGGCCGGCATCAGCCAGGAGGTCTCACCCGCCGAAGTGCTGCCGCTGCTTGCCCGCAATGTTTCTCTCTGGGGTTACGAGAATGACAAACCAACTGAATTTCTGGTGCTGGTCGATCGGTATGTGCAGCAAGCTCGAGAGCTGCAGTCGCTGGCCGACACGGACGGCACCATCCGGATTGCAGGTTGTAACGATGCAACGCGATTGATTCAGGTTCTGGGATACCGGTTTCAGCAGGGCTGCGGCCCGAATGGCGCTTACCTTGTAACTGAAAATGCGAAGCGCGCATTCCTGACCATCGACTCGGGCTTCCCGCTGACGGCGCTTGAAGAGGCCCTTCAGAAAGACACTCCCTTTCGCTTTGCGTTTCCCGCTACCCAGGTCCCGGTGTTGGGATCCGAAAAGGGCTGGATCGCCGTCTCGGCAGAAAGCAAGGGGGGGCGGAAAGATTTCCTCGAAGTCATGCTGCACGACCGGGATGTGGGCCGCCTCTATTCCGCCCTGGCCAGAAACGATGCCCAAACAAGGCTTGCTTTGATGCGGTCGCCCGGGCTGAGGAAACTGCTTCCCTTCGCTGCCGTGCTTGACTTCTATGGAAGCCGGATCTGCATTCGCTCCGATCAAGTCCGAGTTCCGGCCGGAGCGAGCGCCGAACGAGCCTGGCAGGAGCTCGCTGGCGCCAGTCCAAGCTCGCCTGGGGAGTTCGTTCCCCATTTGCTTGCAAAGGACCACGGCTGGCTGGCGGCCTTTTTTGACGCCCTGTCGCGTGCCGGCCCAGCGCA
This sequence comes from uncultured Acidobacteriaceae bacterium, assembly GCA_963757965.1. GTDB lineage: Bacteria > Acidobacteriota > Terriglobia > Terriglobales > Acidobacteriaceae > Telmatobacter. The sequence continues at coordinate 92,574 of CAVWTV010000017.1, read as the reverse complement.
GCAAACTCATTTCGCCGAAGGCGATCGCCTCAAGCACCTTTATGAAGCCTATCGGTCAGCACCCCGCGACTCTTCCGTCGCCAGTGCGGCGACAGGTGTTTTCCCAAGCAATGCCAGGCTCCTGGTACTGTTCACTCGTCTTCAATGGGAGGCGGACGGCGAGCCTCGGATTCCCGGAAATTTTCAAGACTGGAAGGAAACCTTCAGCCGCACGTCCCAGTCGAAGAGGGGCCGCGCTTGGGATAACCCAGAGAGGTTGTTGGAAGCGCTGGTTACCTCTTCGGTTGCTGAAACCGCCTCCGACCCGTTGCGGGCCTATCTCACGTTGAGCGCGATCGACAGCGGGAGACCTGCGGGAAGGCGGTTGTCCGATGGAACTGTGAGGATGCTTGCCGGCAAGTTTTCCGAATTCAGCAACTGGTACCCTATCTTCGCCGAATTCCCGGTTCTGGATGACTCCTCCATCGCTAGTTTTGTCGAGACGGCGGTACGATTCGACAAGATTCAAAACCCCTCCCTGCGCTCAAACTCCCTGGGTGCTTTTCAGGCCGACATCGGGCTCTGGCAGATTATGGCCCGCCAGGGACAGATTCCGGTCGAGGCCCTGAATCGATCATGGCAAAGCGCCGTTCATCCATTTTCCGCGGTCTCCTCTTCGGTCCAGCTTTTTGACGCGGCTCGCGCTTCGCTGCAATCGACCCTGCAGGCAGCGGCTGGAATCGCAAACCCCTCTCAGAATCAGGTTATCGATCTGCTGGCTGGGCCCGCTCAGCACAGTCCGGACGGCGTGGGTGTGCACCAGGAACTTTCACGGAGAATTCGCACGGTAATGGATGACCAGCGTTTGGTTTCGCTCGACACCCTGTTCGCACTCTTCGATGGCTTGGATCGCGAGGCACACGGAGCCTTCGTCAGCGACCACCTGATTCAACTTGCGGCAGAGCTGCACGAATTCGAGATGCCCCGTCCCATCTTTACCGGAAGCGAGAAGGCGGCTTGGGCTCCGATCGTATACACCGCCCGTCACGCGGAATTGCAGGTACGAACCGACCTGACCAGGGTTATTCGCTCTCCGGGCTCGCCGGCCCAACTGGAAGACGCGCGCGGAAGGCTTACTCCATTTCTCCGGGACACGCTGGTTGGCTTGAACTACGCCTACTATGAGCCCCCCGGCGCTCAGGTTCTGCACAACAATCCGCTCTTCGTCCGGTCCCACGATTTCTCGGGCTCATCGGTGCTGGGCGTTGAAAACGTCTGGGGCTCTCCGGAGTTGATTGGAATCGGCGTTACAGCGGGCGGCGGCGCTTATTTGCTCGGGTCGCTCGCCGATCTGCCCTATGCGCTGGCTTCGATGGAGGAGGATTTCATTGCTCCGGAGAAGGTCCAGGCCTTGATCTGGCGAGAGGTCGTGCCCGAGCTCCTGGTGGTCTCCATCATGCCACGATGGTGGAATGTCAGCCAGGAAGAAGTGCATGCTGCCGCTCTCTATCAACGCTTCGGCGAAGAGCTGTTCATTGCATCGGCATCGAACCAGCAACTCAGAGAGAAAGTATTGGGCATCCTTTCCAATCACGCATCGCCGATGCGTCTGGAAGAGACGGAAGAGGCCCTTGAAAATTTGGAAACCGCAACTGCGCTGGCTTCTCAGATGCTGCCCGCGGACTCTTTCTTGTTGGCTGCGGAATTTCGCAGCAGGTTTCCAGGCGAGGCGCGTCGTTGGGGAAATGCGGGCCGGGAGTTGGAAGATATGGCCACGAGCGATCCGTCGCATGTCAGTTTCGAGCGTCTCTCGAAGGACTTTGGCATGCCGCACCCGGCAATGACGCAAAGCAACGCCTGCACCCTGCTCGACACGGGGATCTTCCCCGTATCCCCGGCGTTTGACGGCCGGCTCTTCGGCGAATCCTGGCAATCCAGCAACCTTTACTGGGCGCGCCTCGCCGACGAGATGGGCTATTCTCCGGTGATGCTCAACGTGCTCGTCCCCGATCTGACCCGGCACATGGTGGCGAAAATCTTCGCCACGGACATCGACGATTGGCCGGCTCTGTTGCGCGCAATGCAGGAGACAGGCGATCAGTTCCGGCGTGGCAGCATATCCGTGCATGCGGCAGGTGCAATGACTGGACGAGCCGGCAGTTTTCCATCCGCTGTGGCTGAAAGCAATAACCGCTGAGCGGTGTTTGCTGCCGGGAGGAGGCACGGGCTTTGTCGCTTGGAGTGGAGAGAACCGAAGCGCGCATTGCGGAACGGACAAGAAACTTGATTTCGAGAGTCGTTCCATGGCATTTCCAGAACGACCTTTTTTCGATACCGCGTTCCTCAGATCGACCCAGGAAAGCTGGAGTTGAGGCTGTGAACACAATGGGGCTTAGAGACTCGCGAATTGCTGCAAGAGCGCAGCGGATGGGAGCCTAAATCGGATGATTCGCTCAAACAGAAGTTTCGCCTGCCTCGATGTATGCTCGGGCCTCCTTCTTCTGCTGGCTGCCGCGCCGCCGCTGGTTGCACAGGACGACTCATCTCGCCTCCGCATGAACGTCGTGTTGGTACAGCTCAGCGTCGCCGTGACGGATAGCAAAGGAAGCTATATCTCAGGTCTTCGCCCGGAAGACTTCGTGATTAAGGAGGACAACATTCCAGAGAAGATTGCCACATTCGAAGTTGGCGACGAAGTGGCACGCAAACTCAGCAAGGCTGCTCCCTCCGCTGTGCGGAAGGATAGAGCGCAGGCCGCCAAGGAAACCGAACCGGCCCCCCCGGCACGGGACCATACCCTGGCCGGTGTCACGATTCCGGGTTTAACCGGGGCCAATGTCTTTATTCTCTTCGACACCAGCAACTATATGTATCGGAGTTTTGTCTTCGCCCAGGATGCGATCACTGATTTCGTGCGCTCGATGCCCGATGCAAGCAAGATAGCATTCTATTCCTACAGCCGCGATCTCTCTCGCGCGGCCTCACTCACTGCGGACCGTTTCCGCGTCGTCAGTGGCGTGCGCAGCACCGTTGCCGGAGACGATGCCGCTCTCTATAACTCCCTCTTATTGACTGTAAAAGACGCGGCGCCGCTGCGGGGGCGAAAGGCGATTGTGGTTTTCTCAAACGGCCCCGACAACGCAAGCTCAATCCCTCCCGAGGACGTTGCCGAACTCGCTCAGTCGACAGGGACCATCATCTACATCGTCAGCACACGACAGGCTGAGTCGGAACCAATCTCCTCCGCCGCCTTTGAACGTATGAGCAAGGCTACCGGCGGCAAGGCTTACTTTGCGCGCAATTGGCGCGAAGAGCAAAACGCCTTCTCGTCGATCAAGAATGACCTTGCTCACCTCTATACGCTGAGTTACTACCCTCAGACCAACCCCAATCGCGGCTGGCGCTCCATCAAAGTGCGGCTGATGGGCAAGGGTTTCGAGAAGTATCGCGTGCGCACTCGCGATGGATACAGTCTTCTTCAGCAAGCGGAAGTAACCGACGCGACCGGCTCCGCGACCGAATCGGGTCCTGATTCAAATTAGCCGCTCCTCCCAATCCGCGTTTCTCGGGACCGCCGGCCGAACCTGACGCATTTGCTGCATGCCAACCCACCCATCGCCAAAGAGATGACGAAGAAAGGAAACTATAGATCTGTCCAGCGGAACGGATGTTTTGGCCAGTCATCTACGGCGTGAGGACGATCTTGCCGACGCCACCCTTCTCCGCCAGTTGCTGCGCCTCCCGGATCTGCGAAAACTTGAACTTCCGGCTGATCGGAATGGAAAACAGTCCCAATGCGACTTCGCGGCCAAGCTCTGCCAATCTTGAGGAATCGGGCTGGGCCCAGATGGCTACAACGCGCAGATCGCGTCCCTCCGCAGCTTCCGGCTTGCCAAGGACAGTTGCCAGCACGCCATTCTTGCGGATGTGGGGCAGAATCCGTTCGATGGTTTCGTGACCCACCATATCCGCGACGGCATCGAGTTGTGGCAAGGCGGCAATCTCCTTCAAATCGTCCAGTGCAATCACCCGATTCGCACCAAGGTCTTCCGCCATTTTTCTCTGATTGGCGCGGACTCCCGCGATCACATGAACCCCGTGCTGTTTGGCTACATGGACTGCGGTTCGACCGACACCTCCTATTGCGCCCGTGATGAGAATGGTCTCGCCCGGCCTGGGGCGAATACCGAGTTCAATCACCTGGGCGCCCGTCAGCAGCACGAGAGGCAATGCCGCTGCATCGACGCTGTCGAGATTGTCCGGAGTCCTGGCCAGATCCTCTGACTTGCACGCAACGTATTCGGCGTAAGAGCGGCCAACAAGGCCGAACACCCGCTCCCCAACCTTCAGGCTGGTTTCGCCCTCTCCGAGAGCAACCACCTCACCCGAGAGATCGCGGCCAAGAATCGCCGGAAACTCAAGCGGTCTTATATTCTTCAGGTCGCCTCGGCGTAGTTTCCAGTCGATTGGATTGATGCTCGCCGCAAACGTCTTCACGAGCACTTCGCCGAAAGCCGGCTCAGGTATGGGAGTTTCTTCATACGAGAGTCTGTCGACGCCACCATAGCCATGCAGCAGTACCGCCATCATCATCTTCTCGGTCATGGGATTCCTGTGTCCTCTTGAAAGATTGCACCAGCGTATTGGTTGTTCTGCTCTTTATTGCCTGTCTCTCGCTCCATCTACATCCTCAGGTGTCGCAACATGAAGTCGCCCGTCAATCCACCTCGAACGATCGCACTTTTCCGTCGTCTTCCAAACATGCGATGACGGTTTCGATCACTCGCTTGGTCTCGTCCGGGCTTCGAACGGGAATGGAAATAACACCTGCCTGCTTGGCTGGGTAGTCGTTTCCTCCAACAAACAGGGCATCTCCGACGTAAATCATCTCTTTCAATGAGATGCCGAGAATGTCACGAAGTTTCCTGATTCCGTATGCCTTGTCGATGCCGGGCTTGGTGATGTCGATAGATGTCGCTCCACCTATGCGAACTGAAAACTGGGAAAGATCGGCGTCAAGAACGACCTTGATCTTTTTCCGTTTGGCGAAATCTGCATCCCATTTTTCTTTCTCCTCCAGGGGAGCTTGCTGGCCCAGTGCGGAATAGGTGATCTGGCTACCCCGGTCCTCAATCGTTTCTCCCCATGTTTTATCGACAAGGAAACCCGCAGTCTCGACCGCGGTCTTCAGGGAATTGACGATCATTTCCTTTTCACCCGAAGTGAGATCTTCTGAGTAGAGCTTCTTCCACTCTCCAGCGTATTGAAAGAATTTCGTTCCACAGGTTGGAAGCAGGGACAGGTTCGCGAGGCATTCGTCATGGGGAAGGTTCGAGAGCAGTTGCTTCTCAAACTGCAGCCACGCGCCTCCGGAGATAACAGCCACTTTGACCACGCGAAGCAAATCATGCAGGAGTGTTAACATCTCGGCGTCGACTGACGATTTACTTGGCGCCAGTGTACCGTCCAGATCGAATACGATGAGCTTCTTCATGCTTCTCCAACATCGCTATCGCTCAGCATCCAAGCTTCGCCGCCAGGCCCGCAGCAAGCAGCCGCTGCGATCGCTTCAATAAGTCGTCGGGTGCAGCCGTATGGCCGCATTGGAAATCGAGAGCGCTCTTATCTTGCGGTATTTGCCGGTGCCGGCGGTTACGGCTGGCCGCGCGGTATCCACGCAAGGTCTCCGCTCAGTACGTAAATGGCGAGCGCTGAAGCCATGAAGAGCGCGCCCACCCAAAAGCGCCAGTCACGATGCATCCGTCTCCAGTAAGGGCCAGGATCCGGCTCACGCTGATCGCCACTATTTCCTTCGTGGTTGTTTTTGCTTCCGGTCATCTCTTCTCCATCGCCGCAGCATACTCGCCGCTCTACAACGGCCTCTTCCAGTTTCTTCAACGACCGTCCCAAAACACGCAGGACTCTGTCAGATGCATATGCTGGCGTTTGGCTATCCCCATGGAAATACTGCCAGAGTTGGATTCTGCATGAATGGTCACATTTGCTCTCAGTCAAAGCCGGGCTTCTTTGGGTTTTCCCGCATCCCAATCGCTAACATCACTATCGGCCCCTTCCCGATCGCGAGTTAAATGTCCAAAAGAGCACAGCCGTTGCTTCATTGCATGTCGGAGAATAGGGCATCAGCAGCTTTAATGGTTTGAAAGGTGACCGCAATGCCTGAAGCTCATGTTTTTCCTGCCATACCCACGAAGATCTTGTTACCCATCGACTTCAGCCCATCATCCCAAACTGCTTTGGAGATGGCGGCCGATCTTGCGCTGCACTTTCAAGCCGAGCTCTACCTTGTCAACGTGATCCCGATGTTTCCCACCACAACTATCCCTGACGTGATCCCCGAAGGCGAGTTCATTCAGGAGGCGAGAGCCTTCGCAGAGCAGCATCTGGCCAAATGCCATTCCGCTCTTGCAGCCCGGGGAGCGAAATCGACCTCCAGTGTGGAAGTTGGCAACGACATTGCCGGGAGCATCATGGAGGTCGTTGAGCGTGAACATATCGACATGGTTGTCATCTCTACGCACGGCATCTCCGGCTGGCACCCGCTGGTGTTCGGCTCGATTGCCGAAAAGGTCGTCAAACTGGTCCAATGCCCGCTCTTGCTCCTTCGTACAGCCATGCCTGAGAAGAGCGCCACGATTCCGTCCGGACGCGCATCGGAATGGTGGTAGCGAGAAGAGCGGCGCAGTGGTCCAATTGTGAGCGCAACGAATCTTGTCGCCGCCCGTTTAATTTCGCGGGCGCCAGCGCTTGTGGGCATTGCGCCCCAGCGCCCGGCTCGTGCTTTCTTTCTTGGCCGGCGTCGCGATAATCTCGACTCTCGCAGCCATGGGAATCCTGATGACGCCATTGCCGATCGCGACCGTCGCCTGAGCATTCATGACAATTCCCAGACTTGAACGCCGCTGAAGTCCGCGGCCGAGTGGCAGACTCCTGGAATCCTCCTTGAGATCGAATTACCATCTCATCTGCAGGCTCGTGCAACGGAGGTCTTCCACCTCAATTGGCCCACTATTGAGCGAGCTTTTGAAGCGAGAGTCTTCCATCGCAATCGCCACCATTTTGCACCGATGTTCTTCCATTTAGATCACCACTTCTTTGGGAAAGCGCTCGGACACGTTCGCATCTTCAGCGAATGAAAATCAGGTTAGCGCGGCCTGCGGGACACGATCTGCTCAATATTGGACACTTCCCCCTTGCTCCCTAGAATGCTGAATCTGCCGGGCCGCCGAATGCGTCGCGCCGGCTCTTCGCCGCCCCGCCAAAGCTGCTCCCATCTCCATGAAAGAACTGCGCTGGCGGCTCATTGAGAAAAAGTGCATCGCGCTAATAGCCTCACAAATGCATCATGGTCGCGGATGGTCCTTGACAAAAACGCTGCGGCGGGCGCGCGGCAGATTCCACTAAAGAAAGCACCCATTTCGCCGCCGCTCACTTTCTTTTTTTCGTTGTGCGATCCAAGTGGGGCATTTTCCAATGTGCAACAATGCACATCATTTTCAGACTTCCTGGATTAGATTCAGTCAATGAACCGCTCTATTCTTTGCATTCGCAACCTAGGACTGACTGTGCGCGATCTATGTGCATCTGCCGCCGGGTGCTTCGTATTCACGCGCGGTTTTCACTTGGTCGAAATTGGAAAAGAAGGGTCTGACGCGGCGGCAACCACACACGTCGCGAGTCCGTCTCATGGTCCATTGGCAGGCATCGGAGCAGCGGTATTCCTTCTCGCCTTCATCGCGTGCGAAGCAATGGCAATGATAAGCGCGCTTCGCCGCTAATCGCAGTTTGGAACATGTGCCCGAGCCCGCTGACGCTCGTTTGTTTGCTTTCAGGAGTCTGCCATGTGCCCATCGAATATCTTCGCAAGCTTCCAGCTTAATCCTTTGCTGCGGCGTGACCCGCTGCCTCCGCCATTCAATGAGGAGTCAGGCTCACAGCTGCAGTTGATGCCCAGCCGGTCACTTCCGGCTCGGGTGGCAGTGGTCGGAAACCACCTTCCGCGACAGTGTGGAATTGCAACCTTCACGACAGATTTGTGCGACGCGATCACCGCCGAATACGGCGCAGCAGAATTGATGGTCGTAGCCGTCAACGATCGCGAATCGTCCTATGCATACCCCTCGCGGGTGCGAGCCGAGATTTCTGAAGGTGACATATCCTCCTATCGGGCAACCGCCAGCTTTCTCAATTCCAGCAATGTCGACCTGGTGTGTTTGCAGCACGAGTATGGGATCTTCGGGGGGAATGCCGGCAGCCACGTCCTGCATTTGCTCCAGGACCTCACAATGCCGGTGGTTACAACTCTCCATACTGTTCTTCGTCAGCCGGATCTCGACCAGCGAATCGTCATGCAACAGATCGCCGCACGCTCCGATCGTTTGATTGTGATGAGCGAGTACTCTTCGCGGGTTCTGCAGGATGTATTCGGGGTCCCCTGCGAGAAGATCTGCCTGATTCCTCATGGCATCCCCGACTTGCCCTTTGAAGAACCGGAGGTTCACAAAGAATCGCTCTCCATCGGGGGAAAGGCTGTATTGCTCACGTTCGGCCTGTTATCTCCCAACAAGGGGTTCGAAAACGTGATTCAAGCCTTGCCGCGCATCCTGTCCCGGCACAGCAACACTGTCTACGTCATCGCGGGCGCGACCCACCCGCATGTCAAGGCCCGCGAAGGCGATCGGTACCGGTATCAGTTGCAGGCTCTGGCTAAGGAAATGGGAGTTGAGCGTGAGGTGATCTTCCATAATCGGTTCGTCAGCCCGCGAGAAATGGCTTCGCTGGTTGGTTCGGCCGATATTTACATTACGCCCTACCGTTACGAAGCACAGGCTGTATCGGGAACCCTGGGGTATGCCGTAGGCGCCGGAAAGGCGATCATTTCGACTCCGTATTGGCACGCAGCCGAATTGCTGGGCGAGGGGCGCGGAGCACTGGTTCCTTTTGAGAACCCGGATGCCATAGCAGAAGCAACAATTAGCCTTTTAGGCAACGATGCAGCGCGTCAATCGATGCGCCAGCGCGCTTACGATTATGGGCGTCAGATGGTTTGGAAGCGAGTGGCGCAGTCTTACATGCGCACCTTCAACGGAGCACGCGCCAATCGCGTGCAACCTGCCCTCTTGAGGTCCCCATCCCATGGGGTCGAGAGGCATGCTACAAGGCAGCTCTTGAGCGCCTGAAGTCCGTTCGGGAGCGGGCGGAACAAGAATATCCCGACTTTAGACCCAGCACGATGTCGAATCATGTGCGCAATTGCGAACACGAAGGGCGTCCGCCGCGGGCGGAATCTGAAAGAAGCTAAGGACTGGCATTTCCCCGATAGACCTGCCTGAGAAGCGTTATCTAAAACCAGCGCCGCCGCTGCCGTGAGATCCCCCAGAACACTACGAGGGCCAGCAACGCCCCGATCAGTAACCAGGCAAAGTCACGGCCGTTGAAGTTTTCCAAGAACCCGGAATCATGCCAACGCATCAGCGCCAGCAGATGGCTCGTTGCGATCGACATCTCTTCCCTCCGCACACCGGTTTTATTTCCGGCCTCATGCACTGAACCGCAGTCGTCGGCCCGTCGTTGATCGCCCCCGCTCAAGCCGGAGTTTCCGCCATGCGCTCTATCTAAAAACTCCAAGTAGATAACACACCAGCAGAATCAGCAGTACCGTGCCAAGCCCTACGCCTGCTCCTCCGCCGGAGCCCCACCGGCTGTAGCCGTAGTATCCGCCGCCTCCGCCGAAAACCAGTACCAGAACAACAATAACTATGATGAGCATCATTTGATCTCCTTCATCCCGGGTTGCAACTCCCAGCTTGTGACAGATTCGATAACGGATTGTGTCGAAGCCTCGCGACCTTCATCGCCTCGCGGGCGACTGACACACTGACATGTTCTGCTGGTTGCCATTTCGCAAACGCTGGCAGCTCAGCATCTGGAGTCTCCCACCCGGCACCTGAACATGCTGATCAATCGGATACACGACCGCTCGCGGTGAACGAGCCGGTAAGAATGGCGCAGGGCAGCGATCGCCATGCGCGCTTAGGTGGAGGTTGAGAACAATTCGAAATCCGGAATCGCCCAATCAAGAATCAACAGGCGGCGTCTGCGAGCTTTGCTCAGGTAATTGATCGAGCAGAACCACATTGAGCAGCGACTTGTGCACCTGTATGCGGCCGTTGTAGTCGATAAAGCCGAGCTTACGAAAGCGGTTCATAAAGTAGCTGACGCGGGATCGGGTGGTGCCGATCATCTCCGCCAGGGCTTCCTGCGTAATGGGAGGAATGAAAGTTGGCGGTTCGCCGGGCTTGCCGAATTCCGCCATCAACAGCAGAATTCGCGCCAGGCGCTTCTCGCTGGAGTTGAAGAGCTGGTCGACAAGGTCGGCCTGTGTTCTCATGCTGCGCGCGAGCAGGAACCGCAAGAAAATGTTCGCGAACGCAGGTTCGTCATGCATTTCGCGAATCATCTCTTCTCGAATGATCTTCAGCGCAACGCAGGAATTGATAGCTGTGGCCGTGGACAACCGCAGCCCAGGCACCGCCGCGAGACACTCCTCTCCGACGAAGTCGCCGGTGGAGAAATGCGTGATTGTTGCTTCCTTACCGCTTTGCGAAACCACAGTAAGTTTTGCGCGGCCGCTCTGAAGATAGAAGATGGAGTCTGCCGGATCTCCCTGAGTAAAGAAGGTCTCCGTCGGATTTACTTCGATGATTCTTCGACCGAGGCCGACGCTCCCAAGAAAGACAGCGGGGTCAAATGTGGAGATGTGCATATTCGTCATTAACACAGCCCCCCTTCTGTGCGGTTTAGTGTCGCCATGTCGAATGCGACGCTCAATCGAAGACCACGGAGAAGCTGCTTCAGAGTTGAGACAGAGCATTCCGCGCGGCCTGGAAGGCGACGCAGATCGGAATTGCCGATTGAGAGTGACCGCAACGCTCAGTACAGATTCCCGCATTTGAGCTGAGGTCCACTCAAGTCCTGTCCATCATCGCCGCAGTTCAAATTCCTGTCTGTTCCTTTTTGCTCACATTTGAAGGATTTTGTCTTACCCACTTGAAAACACTGCACCAGCATCTCAACCCATAAGGTGAACCATGATGCCCATCGGGCTTTGTTCACTCCCGGCAGCAGCATTCAGCCCGAGACAGTCTGCCGATCATCATTTGGAATTGGCAACCCATCACCGCCAGCGTCACCGCCGCGCCAATGCAATTGCAGTAGCGCACAGCCACAGTCGGCAGCGAGTTACAGTAACTCCGGCGCCGCTCACCAGTTACTCCCCGGTGCATGTCCGCTTTCCCCTGTCAGGACGCTGATTATCTGGCGCGGCCGTTCGCAGCCTTCTCCGGAGTGGCTTCCACGTCCGATCTTCCCGCTGTGACCGAAATTGAACAGCATGGCAGCGTCTTCAATGCAATGTTTGTCAGGAGCCACTTTTCAAAGGAGCCGCTCCAGGTCAAAGCGGAAGCAGTCAAACAGCCTCAATTCAACCATTGGGCCTACACAACCTACAAATCAGGAGTTGGAATCATGCGGACCATCGCTGAACAAAACGTGCTCTTACGCATTCGCGCTGAATTGCCGGTTGGCCTTAAGCTGGCGACACATGAATTTCGCGAAGGATGGAACTTTGTGACGGGCGATGCAAGCCGGCTCGAAAAGAGAATTCGAATGCGAGGGTGGAACTTCATAAGGATTGCCGATGGGGCTTTGAAAAGCGGCGTAGGAGAAACATCGCAAGAAGCTATCGCCAGCGCGCTCAAGCTTGCTCTTCGCCGAATGAGCGAGCACTTCAACGCAGTGGAAGTGGAACACATTGAGTTGACGGAGTATCCCTGGTTCTATCTGGCCAGGGTGAGAATTTATCCCTACCGTATTCAGGAGGGCGCAGCCCCGCCAGTGTCCGATGAGCCTCCAACCACTCCCCGGCAGAAACGGCTGCCACCTAATGCGGCCGCGCTCTATCCGGGGTTCGGAAGTGCAATGCCTCAGCTCAAACAGATGCTGGTAATGTCCGGGCGGTCACAAGGAGAGGCCTATCCACAATCCTGTGACTAGCGCCATACCCTATCTTCCTCCGAGAATGCAATAGGCGGGTCCAGGCCCACAGGGGCTCTTAGTGGGCCGTTGCGAGCGAAACTGCCATGGGTGTTCCATGCCAATTCCGCAACCTTGAGCACGACGAGCAATTCTGACCAGTCATTTATTGGATCAGGGCGCATGTTAATAGGAGGAGAGATCAACCATGCCGGGACAATTTGAGAATTCGGAAACGACGAAGCTGGAAGACGAGACAGTCTCGGATGCAACAGCAAAGAAGAGGATTGAGCGCGTTGCTGAAGACGCTGCCGACAATGCCTCCAACACCGTCAAGAGTTACGACAAGGATCACACGATCTTCTCGAACTAAGAAGGAATCCGCGCTTGCTCTCGCGCACCGACCGTCAGCGTCATCATCGTCACGATTTGTGCTTATTGCGATCGCCCGATGAGGCGATTCTTTTGGCAAACGTTCAGTCTTGACCAGTCGCTTAATCGTCCAACCTGGAACTATGAGCCGGAGAGACAACTCGTTGTTCTCGTTTTATTCCCAAACCAGCAAAGGAGAATCTATGCACTACGGTAAAGCGCTTGCTTTTTCAGTCCTCGCAACTGCCCTGTTCTGCTCTGCACGCCTGGCGCCAGCGCAGGTTGCTGTCGGTATCGGCGTGGCTCCCATGTGCCCCTATGGGTACTTTGACTATGAGCCGTACGACTGCGCCCCCTATGGCTACTATGGACCCGATTGGTTTGTTGGCGGGGTATTCCTTGGAGCTGGTCCCTGGTTTCACGGCCCTCGCGGCTTTTATGGCCACGTTGACAACCGCTTCGATCCCCATCACGGATACAGTGGACCGGTGCCAGGGCGCGGAGAGGCGCAATTCAACCACTTTCACGGCAACGAGGCCCGCGATGGCCAAGGCCACGTCGGCAACGCCGGCCATGATGCGGGTGGTGAACACGCGCTTCCCGGATATAGGGGTGGCGGAGGCCATGGCGGTGGCCACGGGCGTCGCTAAAGCACAATCCAAATAAGATAACGAGATAAGGTGTGATGGATAGGGTGTCCAGAGCGCCTTATCTCGCTGTTCTGGGTGTGCGGTTGCGACGGAATCGACCCTAAGCATGATGTTCGCCAACCAGCCGATGCACCCAGGAAAGACCCTCAGAAACTCCAAACGCCCGAGCTTGGTCCGAGTGCCCAGCTTGACATGAAGCTTGGGCGGTCAGACGTTGAAAAGAAGCTTGATTTAATAAATTGACATTCAGGGGACGACTTGCCAATTGTTCAATCGCTGTCTGCTTGGGTCGCACTACAGAAATCGGTGTAGTCGGGATCGGCAGACCTTCTCCGCTGCTGAGGTTTCCGCTAAGTAAACTGGCGAGACTGGACGCATCGGGACACTTGAACCAGACCCATCACTCGATGCAGGATTCCGTGATGCAGATCACCAACTAAATCCAGAAAAGTGGTAGACTCCCTTCATGAAGACGGGCATTCTTCGACGGGCGTTAGTGGCCATCGCACTCATTGGTGCGATGCTCTCGCCGTTTGGAACCTGCCTGCCAATGAAGCACAAGGCCGCACACAGTTGCTGCGCGGCCGCATCCGAGATGGGCAAGGCATTCAAGGCAGATTGCTGCGTGGTCCGCGACCAGCAGCCAGCCGTGGTCGCTGCACCAAGCCTCCCCGCCCCGGCCCCGATGGCGGTTGCCCCGGAGTTCAGTTCCAAGAATGCGCTCTCCCCTTCGAGTGAAGTATTGGTCGCGGTTTTCATTCCTCCCTTGTCTCCGCCAACTGGCGCATTCAACCTGAGAATCTAGCGCTTCAACTCCGCTTTGGCTTTCTGGCGTGCGCATTCGTGCGTCCCGGAGCGATCCTATTGCCTATTCCAATGGAGTTGAAGAGTGAAACCCATTTGTGTTGTTGCGCCCATTGTGCTGGCGCTTTCGATTACCTGTTTCGGGCAAGCTGCGCCGCCTTCAGCGGTAGCCTCAGAGCCTGTCCATGGCGTGCCGAATGGCCCCACTGCCGTTCCCATGTCTGTCGATGAAGCGGTTGCCGAGGCACTTCAGGCGAACCCGGAAATACGAGCGGCGGTGCGGCGATTGTCGCTGGCCCAGCTTAAGACGACCACCGCGCGGAGCCTCGACGACCCCATGCTAATGGTGCGCGACTGGAATACGCCCCTACAAAAGCCATGGGATCTAAACCAGGCCCAGCTCATGGTCTCGCTTCAGCAGACCTTTCTAAGCAAAGCGAAGCGAGATCTCCGCGCCAAAGTTGCAGGGGACGATGCGGAGGCTGCATCCAGCGAGCTCGAATCGCAGCGGCAGGAGATCGCTGTCGAAGTGCGCAAAGCCTGTGCGGACCTGATGCGGAATGCCGATGAGATGCAGTTGCACAATCGCCAGGCGGCGGTGCTGAAAGAAGCTCTGGCAGCGGCGTTGGCTCAATACACCACCGGCAAGGTTCCGCAGGCGGATCTGCTCCGCGCGCAGATGGCTTTGACAAGGCTAAGCGAGCACCTTATTGAACTGGAGCAGGAGCGCGATGATGCGCAGGCGCAGTTAAATGCTCTGCTTGGCCGCCGTCCGGATGATGCAGTCGATCTTGCGGGCACTTACTCAATCCCTGCCGCGCTGCCCTCCATCGAGGACCTCGAGCGTCAGGCCGTCGAGAACCGCCCGGAGTTGGCCGGCCTGCGCCAGCAGATTCTCAAGTCGAAGGACGAGGGGAAGTTGACCCGGCTGGCCATGAAGCCCGACTTCACAGCCGGCCTCGGGTACATGCTCATGCCCACTGGTTCTGCATTTCGCAATGCCTACATGGCGGAACTCACGATGAATCTGCCTTCGTTGAATCGCGGGCGTCACGAGGGTGAAGCCAGGCAGGCCGATGCGGATACGGATGTTTCGCAAGCAGAACTTGAAGCGCGCACATCCACCGTATTTCTTGAAATCCGTAAGGCTCAGATCGATGTGCTGGCCGCGCAAAGGCGAGTCAAGCTGTATCGCTACACGCTCATGCCGCAAGCCGAAGCTACTTTCAAGGCGTCAGCTGCCGCCTATCAGAACAATCGCGGCGACTTTTCAAACCTCATCGACAGTCAGAATCTCCTGCTCGATATTCAAACAGCTTTCTACAAAGCGTCCGCAGCAACAGACACGGGCATTGCCGATCTTGAGCGCGCAACGGGCGCGCCGCTGGCCAATGTGAACGATGGGAATCCGGGCAAAGAAAGGACATCCAAATGACGGCAAGAGACAAAAAACTGATCGCAATGGGCGCTGGTGCGGGAATTCTGGTTGCCGCGCTGGTGGTTGGAATTCTGGCGGTGAGAGAATTGCCTTCGCTGGCCGCCGGCCAAGCGCGACTCGCTGCCACGTCTGAGCCAACTGAGACAGCCGAGGCCAAGCAATCTGGCACGCAGCCCGGCACTACGGTTCAACTCAGCCCGTCAGAGATCACGGCGGCGGGCGTTCAAGTTGCCGATGTCCGCACCGCGACACTAAAAACAGACATCGCCGCGTTTGGCCGCGTGGAACAGCCCGAAGCGCAGCTTGCCGCGGTGAGCGCACGCATCGGTGGGCGCGTGGACAAGCTCTACGTGCAATACACCGGCGAACGTGTTCAGCGCGGGCAGGCGGTGGCCGATGTTTACAGCCCCGATGTGGCGACTGCCCTTGACGAGTATCGGCTGGCGCAAGAGAACCGCAATCAATTGCGCCAGTCCGATGACGTCTACGCGCGGCAGCAGGCGGATGCGCTTGTCGAGGCAAGCCAGCGCAAGCTTGAGCTGTGGGGCATCTCAAGCAAGCAAATCGGTGCGCCCGAAACAAGTGGCATCCCGCATGTGACCATCTACGCATACGCCTCTGGAACGGTTGTCGACCGCAAGGTGACACAAGGCCAATACGTCAATGCGGGAGACACGCTCTTCACGGTCGCAGACCTGAGCCAGGTTTGGATCAAGGTGGATGTTTATGAAGAACAACTCCCGCAGATTCATCCGGGGCAGCAAGTCGATCTCATGGCCGAGTCTCTTCCGGACCGGACGCTGCACGGCCATGTGGACTTCATCGAACCCGCCGCAAACCAGCAGACGCGCACTGTTCCCGTGCACGTCCACGTTGCCAACCCGGGCATGCGTCTTTTGCCGGGCATGTTTGTGAATGCGACCTTCGTGAGCACAGCGGCGCAGTCGTCCATCGTCGTTCCCCGTTCGGCTGTGCTCGATACGGGAACCCGCAAGATTGTTTATCTGGCCAGGCCCAACGGCGTGTTTGAAGCCCGCGAGGTTCAGGTGGGTGCGCCCACTGAAGATCTCTTCCCGGTGTCGAGCGGACTGGCGCTCGGCGACAAGGTTGTGCTCAGCGGGAACTTCCTCATCGACTCGCAGGCACACCTTAGTTCCGGCATGTCTGGCCTCTACGGCGGATCGAAAGAATTCGTCGGAGCCGGCCAAGCGCAGCCCGCTTCCGGCTCGTCCGCGAACGGAACAAAGGAAACAAGCTCGACAAAGCTCGACCTTCACGTGGATACCGATCCGATCAAGGCCGGCGAAGATACGGCCTTCCATGTGAATCTGACCGATGCAAATGGAAAGCCGATCGGCGACGCTCGCGTGACCGTAACGCTGGTGATGCCTGCCATGCCATCGATGGGCATGCCGGAGATGAAAAGCTCCTTCGAGGTTCCGTGGAGCGCCGGCAAGCAAATGTATATGGGCACGGGCCAGGCGCCCATGTCGGGATCGTGGAACGTATCAGTCGATGCGCGCAAAAACGGCAGCGTGATTGCAACCTTCCGCACGCACCTCAACGCCAAATAGGGGATAACATGATCAACCGCATTATCGAATTCTCAATGAAGAATCGCTGGCTGATCCTAGGCGTCTATGCGGCTCTTGCAGTGTGGGGCTACTGGGCGCTGCTGCATACACCTATCGATGCGATCCCCGACCTGAGCGAAAACCAGGTGATCGTCTTTACAGATTGGCAGGGCCGCAGTCCGCAAGAGGTCGAAGACCAGATTACCTATCCGCTCACGGTCAACCTGCAAGGGCTGCCGCATGTCCGCACGGTTCGCTCTGCATCCGCCTTCGGCTTCTCGATGGTCAACGTCATCTTTGAAGACTCGGTCGATATCTACTTCGCGCGCACCCGCGTACTGGAGCGGCTCAGCCTCGCAGGCAGCTTTCTGCCCGCAGGCGTCACGCCGATGATGGGCCCGGATGCAACCGGGGTGGGCCAGGTCTTCTGGTACACAGTCGAAGGGCCATACGACAGCGGCACGCTTCATTCGATTCAAGATTGGTTCATCAAGTATCAGCTCAACTCGGTGCCCGGAGTGGCCGAGGTCGCCAGCGTCGGCGGATTCGTCAAGCAGTACCAGATCGATCTCGATCCCATCAAGCTGCGTGCTTATAACGTCGCACTCAAGGATGTAGTAACAGCGGTGGAGCGCAGCAACAACAACGTTGGCGCCAAAGTGATCGAGGCGGGCGACACCGAGGACATGGTGCGCGGGATCGGCCTGATTGGCGGGCTCAAGGACATTGAGCAAATCTCGCTCGGCGCGTTCAACGGCACACCGGTCACTGTGGGCAACGTGGGAAGCGTCCAGCTTGGTCCTGAATTCCGGCGCGGCGTTCTCGACAAGGACGGCAAGGAAGCGGTCGGCGGAGTTGTCGTCATTCGATACGGCGCCAACGCACGCGAGGTGATCGAAGCCGTCAAGAAGAAGATTGGCGACATTCAGCCTGGTTTGCCGGCCGGCGTAACCATCGTTCCGTTCTACGATCGCAGCACACTCATCGACCATGCTGTGGACACTCTGCGCCACGCGCTGATTGAAGAGATCGTTTTGGTCACGCTGGCGCATGTGCTGTTCCTGTGGCACTTCCGCAGCATCCTCGTCGTCACCATTCCGCTGCCGCTCGCCGTGCTGGGCGCCTTCCTGTTCATGAAAGGAGCCGGCATCTCATCGAACATCATGTCGCTTGGCGGAATCGCCATTGCAATTGGCGTGCTCGTCGACGCGGGCATTGTGATGACCGAGAATGTGATTCGCCAGGCGGAGCAATACGAAGAAGAGCACGGCAACTACCGCGAACACATCTGGGAGATCACGCTGAAGGCGGCGCGGCTTGTAGGCCGGCCCATTTCTTTTGCCATGGTCATCATCATCCTGGCCTTTATTCCCGTCTTCGCGCTCACCGGCATGGAAGGCAAGATGTTTCATCCGCTGGCCTTCACCAAGACGTTCGCCATGGTCGGCTCAACCATCATGGCCATTACGCTGGTGCCGGTTCTGTGCACCTTTCTTATTCGCGGCAAGCTGCATCGCGAGGACGAGAATCCAGTGATGCGCGTGCTTCACGCCATCTATCGCCCGGCGTTGCGCTGGGCTTTGCGGCACAGGCTGGTTACACTGGCGGCCGCGGTTGCGATGTTCTGCGCGGCCATTTACGTTGCTACAACGATCGGGTCTGAGTTCATGCCGCCGCTCGACGAGGAGACGTCCCTGTTCATGCCCATCACCGATCCACGCATTTCTCTCACCAAGGCGACGGAGATACTCCGCCAGCAGGATGCGATCATCGCCGCCGATCCCGCCGTTGCAATGGTCGTAGGAAAAGTCGGCCGCGCAGAAACATCTACCGACCCAGCTCCAGTGAATATGTCTGAGACGACCATTACCTTCAAGCCCAAGAACCAATGGCCGAAGGGCCTCACCAAGGATGCTATTCTTGCCCGCCTCGACGACAAGCTGCAAATCCCCGGCGTCACCAACATCTGGACGCAGCCCATCCGTAACCGCATCGACATGCTCTCCACCGGCATCCGCACCCAGATCGGCATCAAGGTCTTTGGTCCGGACTTGAGCGTGATCGAACAGAAATCCGAAGAGATCAAGGACGTGGTGCGCCAGATTCCCGGTGCAACCGATCTCTACGCAGAGCGAACTACCGGCTCGCCGTATCTCGAGATGACCGTGGACCGGCCAGCCGCGGATCGCTACGGCCTGAATGTTGCCGATGTGGAGGACGCGATCGAGACCGCGGTTGGCGGCAAAAACCTGACCACCACCATCGAGGGGCGCCAGCGCTTCCCGGTACGGGTTCGCTATGCGCGCGACTTCCGCGAAAATCCGCAACAGCTTGGCGACGTGCTGGTGATGGGCAGCAACGGTGCGCAGGTGCCACTGAACAAAGTAGTGACCATCAACACGACCATGGGGCCTTCAATGATCGCGAGCGAGAACGGACTGCTGCGCGGAGCCGTCTTGCTCAACGTGCGAGGCCGCGATGTGGGCGGATTTGTGGATCAGGCCAAGGCGGAAGTGGCCCGCCAGGTGAAGATGCCGCCGGGATACTACGTCGAATGGAGCGGCCAGTATGAGAACCAGATCAGTGCGCGCAAGCGCCTGGAACTGGTCATTCCCGTTGTCTTATTGGTCATCTTCGTCCTGCTTTATCGCACCTATGGTTCAGTGAAGGAGGCAGCACACGTCCTGCTGGCTGTTCCTTTCGCGCTCGCGGGCGGAATCTTTCTGGTCAAGGCGATGGGGCTCAACTTCTCGGTTGCAGTGTGGGTAGGATTCATTGCGCTCTTCGGAACCGCGGTGCAAACCGCTGTCGTGATGGTGATCTATTTGCGGGAGGCGGTTACGCGGCGAATTACAGCGGATGGCAAGCTCACGCGTGAAGGACTGCACGCAGCTGTGATGGAGGGCGCTCTGCTTCGCCTACGTCCCAAAGTGATGACCGTCGCCACGGTGGTTGCAGGCTTGCTGCCGCTTATGTGGTCCACCAGAACCGGCGCCGAGTTCATGAGGCCCCTCGCCGCTCCTGTCCTGGGAGGAATGGTCAGCTCGCTAATTCACGTATTGATCGTGACTCCCGTGATCTTCACTTGGCTTTGCGAGCGTGAGCTGTTACGGGGCCGGAAAGAATAGAGTGCTGAAGTTTCCCGGCCATGGTAGCCGGGAACAGGTCTGACCCTAAAGAGCCGGTTGCTGATGTGCACCGTATTGCTCAGACTGGCGTCGTTCCTGCTGACTAAGGTTGAGTTGTAAGGATAGGTAGACAAGCGCCCCCGACATTGTGAGGGACAAACCATGAACGGATTCAAAATCCTTATGGTGGCTTCTGTTGGCGTGATTTTCCTAACGGCAACAGAGCATCCCATGCAATACAGGCAACCGCAGACACCTAAAGGGGGTCAATTATGCGCGGACTCAAAACAATTCTCAGTACATCGGCATTGCTAGCGGGCCTGGCCTTTGCGCCGGCAGCTCACGCTCAGATTATGGTCAGCATCGGTGTTCCACCGGTCTGTGCCTATGGATACTACGACTATGCGCCGTACGCCTGCTCTCCCTATGGATATTACGGGCCAGGGTACTTCTACAACGGAATATTCCTGGGCATGGGTCCGTGGGCCGGCTGGGGCTATGGCCACGGCTGGGGCGGTCATCGCTTCAACAGTGGTGGCGGAGGAAGCTATCGTGGCGGCGGCGGCGATATGGCCAATCGCAGCAATTACGCACGCGGAAGCAGCGGTGGACAGCGCGCAGATACCGGGGGCGGAGTCCACGCCTCGGCAGCACGCGTGAGCACAACTCACGATTCAGTTTCGAATCATGGCGCATCGAATGCCGGCGGCGCGCGTCCCAGCGCGACTCATGCGGCGCCTTCGCATAGCAGCGGCGGCGGAGCATCGCACAGCGGTGGTGGTGGTGGAGCATCGCACAGCGGTGGTGGTGGTGGTGGGCATGCGGGCGGAGGCGGCGGAAAGCACTAACCAGTACTGCTGAATCAGGCGACTGGTTCTGCACGAGGCGGCGGGGCAAACCAGCTCCGCCGCTTTGCTTTTGCGAGGCTGTATCAGAGCTTCATGCAATCTATCTGTTACTTCGACAGCAGACCGCCATTGTCTGCGAGGCAGAACATTCATCCAACAGAATGCTTCCGCTTAACAATCCCGGCCACTGGGATGGCCGGCTTCAGAATCGTGCGAACGATTGGAATCGCCGGCTTCAAATTCGCTTCGGATAGTTGAAGCCGGGGCATCTCAGCGTTGTGCCCTGGTAGCTGGTCGAGAAGAACCACATTGAGCAGCGATTTGTTCACTTGGATGCGACCGTTGTAATTGATGAAGCCAAGCTTGCGAAAGCGGTTCATGAAGAAGCTGACGCGGGAGCGTGTTGTGCCAATCATTTCCGCCAGTGTTTCCTGAGAAACTGGAGGGATGAAGGTGTCCCGTTCTCCCGGCTTGCCGAATTCGGCCATCAAAAGAAGAATTCTCGCCAGGCGCTTCTCGCTGGAATTGAAAAGCTGATCGACGAGATCGGCTTGGGTCCGCATGCTGCGGGCCAGCAGGAACTTCACAAAGAAGTCGGCGAAGGCGGGCTCGTGATGCAGCGCGCGAGTCATCTCTTCCCTGGTGATCTTGAGCGCCGAGCACGGGTTGACGGCCGTGGCCGTGGCCAGACGCAGTCCAGGAATTGACGCGATCGACTCCTCTCCGACGAAATCGCCTGGGGAGAGAAATGTAATCGTGGCTTCTTTCCCCTTCTCCGAGACCACGGAGAGTTTTGCCCGGCCCTTCTGGAGATAAAAAGTGGCGTCGGCTGAATCTCCCTGCGAGAAGAAGCACTGCTTCGGTTCCAATTCAACAACTTTGCTCCCAAGGCCCGCGTTCGCAAGAAATGCAACAGGGTCGGAATTAGCGACGTCCTTTTTGTTCAAGACCGTGATACCTCGTTGAAAACGGTTGGTTCAGCCTGGACTGTTTCTGTGCGGGCGACAGCCCTTCTTGATTGAAATGACCTTGAACTGTGGAGATTCGATCGAGGAGCGAAGAGAAAGCGCTTCTGGCCATGGAACGATGCGCCAATCGCGACCCGGCATCGTCAAGTAAGTCTTGACGTGGCGCCGGAAGTACCTGCGTGACAACGTAAGCAGGCTTCCCGCGCTTGATTACACTCAAACTCACTTCATCTTGCGCTTGTCGCGGGCTAACTTGTGGTCTGTTTTGCTCACTATCGCGAATAGAGGCACGCAAACGCGCAATTGACTTCCGATTGCTGCGAGCTAATGTGACCATACCTTGGTACTCCAATTCTGCCAATATCTGAACAAGTCGGTTCCGAATCTGAGGAAGTCGCGGACGTTTAGAGCTTTGTCAGTCCTGAATCTGTCCGTGATCGATTGAAAAGGTCTTTCAATTGCCAAGAGCGACAGGCGCCAATTGGCGATTGTTACGAGTGGCTGCCAACCTCCTTTGCACAGGTTCGGATTTAATCCGGCCAGAGAGAGTTGCGACATGAATATTCGTCAAGTGCTCAGGTTGACGTTGCTCGTCGCTACCGTCGCAAGGGTAGTAGATGCGCAATCGCCAGCCGCCACAAAGGACTTTGCCGGCCTTGCAGTTACGACATCCTCAACGCCGGTGGTAACAACGTCCTCAACGCCGATTGACGCGGTCTACATGCAGCCGACGCAGGCAACGATGTTCAAGAATTACGGCTTCGACGCTTTCGGCCCAAATACAATGGTGGGCGCCGCTGTTTCGGCAGGCATCAACCAGTTCGGCAATGCGCCTCCGGAGTGGAGCCAGGGCATGGCCGGCTACGGGAGGCGATTCGGATCGAACTTCGGAATCGCGGTGGCTGGCACAACAACACGCTATGCACTCGCAGAGGCTTTCAAGGAAGATACGCTCTACTACCGCTGTGAATGTACTGGCGTGTTTCCGCGGCTGCGTCACGCGATGATATCCACCTTGACTGGACGACGTGGGGAAGACGGACACCGCGTATTCTCAATTCCTGCGCTCGTCGCGCCCTATGCGGGCACAATGACAGCCGTATACGGCTGGTACCCCAGTCGCTTTGGCGTGAAGGATGCGTTCCGTATGGGGAACTACGGCATGCTGGCATATATGGGCGAGAACATCAGCCTGGAGTTTCTCTATAGCGGTCCGCACTCCTTGCTTTCTCGCATGCATCTGAACAATGCGCACGGTTCACCAGACCCCGGTCCAAACCATTGAGCGACCACGCAATCACCACCGTTGCAGGCCCGAGCACGCCGCTTCCGCGGCGGCCAGACACAATCGCGGTCTCGGCTCCCAGCTATGGCTCGGGAGTAGTCGGCGGATTCTTCGAGTGGTTCGGCAGCCTGGGAATCTTTTTCTGGCAAGTCTTGAAGGCCGGGGTCACGCCGCCCTATGAGTGGCGCGAGTTGATTCGGCAACTCGACGAGATCGGATCGATGTCCCTGCCTCTTGTTGCGTTGGCAGGCGCCGCTGTGGGCGCTGTGTTGTCGATGGAAACGCGCGAGAGCATGACACGGTTCGGGGCCAAGTCGCTGCTTCCCACGGCCGTTGTGTGGGCCGTAATCCAGGAGATGGCCCCGATTATAACCGGGCTTGTGGTAAGTGGACGCGTCGGCGCCGGCATTGGCGCGGAGCTTGCGTCGATGAAGGTGACAGAACAGATCGATGCCATTGAAGCATCCGCCATCAACCCGTACAGGCTTCTGGCTGCAACTCGCATTCTGGCATGCATCCTGATGCTGCCTCTGCTGACCGTCGCCGCGGACGCGGGAGGCTTGCTGATGGGCTGGCTTGCGCAAACTCTTTCCGAGCCCATCTCCTTGCATCAATTCATCGACAGGGGTTTTGGCGGCGCAACTCTCCACGACTTTCTGCCGCCAACTTTCAAGACGGCTGTCTTTGGCCTCATCATCGGACTGATCGCGTGCTTTCAAGGGATGCGCACGCGCGGCGGCGCGGAAGGTGTTGGCCGCGCGGCGACAAACTCCGTGGTTCTTGCTTCGCTCTTCGTGATCCTGGCCGACGTTGTACTAGTCAAGATCATTCTCGTTGTTTTCCACTAACTCATGACTCTGCGGCAAGTGAAATAGCTATGGCCACAACTTATGACATCTCGATGAAGGAAGCGGCGCCTGAGCAAGGCAGCAGTATGCCTGTTGTCGCCGTCGAGAACTTGCGCAAGACCTTTGGCGCCCAAGAGGTTCTAAGCGGAGTTAGCTTGCGCGTGAGCCGCGGTGAAACGCTGGCCGTGCTCGGTCGCAGCGGAACCGGCAAGAGCGTATTGCTCAGACTCATCATCGGTCTCGAACAGCCCGACTCGGGTTCGATTCGCATTCATGGCCAGGAGATCGCCGGCCTGGCTCTGGATGGGATGTGCGAAATCAGAAAGAAGATGGGCTTTCTGTTTCAGCACGCGGCGCTCTACGATTCGCTCACCGTTCAAGAGAACGTCGCGTTCCCTCTCGAACACCATAGGAAAGAAATGCCGCGGTCTGAACGAAACGACCGCGTGAAGCAGTTGCTGGCCGAGGTGGGCATGGAAGGCGATCTTGCGAAGATGCCTTCGGACATATCCGGTGGAATGCAAAAGCGCGTCGGCCTGGCGCGCGCGCTGGCTCTGCAACCGGAGATTCTGCTTCTCGACGAACCCACGGCCGGTCTCGACCCCATCAGCTCAGGGGAGATCGACGACTTAATTCTCAAGCTGCAGCGGGAGCGTCAAATGGCTTCCATTGTAGTCACCCACGATCTGCACAGCGCACGCACAGTTGCCAACAGGCTAGCTCTTCTGAACGAAGGCGATGTAGTGATCGAGGGCAGATTTGAAGACCTTCAGCAGAGTGAAATCGAGTTTGTGAAGCAATTTCTGAAGTTGTCGTAGGAGGACATATGTCAAGAGTGGCGAGGCTCGGAGCATTCATCTTTGTAACGCTGGCAGTTCTTGCCGCTGGGGTCTTCCTTATTGGGAGCAAGGAATACCTGTTCCGCTCCACATACAAACTCAAGGCGCAATTCGACAATGTGGCGGGGCTCTCCGACGGCGCCGACGTGCAAGTGGGCGGCGTTCACAGCGGAACCGTGTTGAGCATCGACTTGCCGCACCAGCCGGGTGGGAAGGTCACGGTTGTCATGGAGCTTGACAATGCCACACACGAGATCATCAAGCAGGATTCCCTGGCCTCGATCGAAACCGAAGGAGTCTTGGGCAATCAGTACGTGGCCATTTCGTTTGGCTCCGCGGGGCAAGCAGACGTTAAGGATGGCGAGATGATGCAGAGCCTGCCGCCACTCATCATGTCGGATCTGCTGAAGAAGACAACCGGCATTCTTGACAGCAGCCAGCAGGCGATCAACAACGCAACCATGGCGACTGCTCATCTGAACTCGGTAAGCGCCAAGATCGATTCCGGCGTGGGAACGATTGGAGCGCTGGTGAACGATAAGCAGCTCTATGACAACGTGCAGCAGTCAACGGCTACGCTGCAAGCTACGATGGTCCAGGCGCAAGCCGGGGTGACGGACTTCCAGGAGAACATGGAAGCCCTGAAGCACAACTTCCTCTTGAGTGGGTTCTTCAAGAAGCGCGGGTACGAAGACTCGGGAGACCTGGCTGCGAATGGGATTGGAGAACTCCCGCAGGCAGCACCGGTAAAGGTATTCACTTTCACAGCCCGGCAATTGTTCGATACTCAGGATTCAGCCAAACCGAAGGATCAAAAGCTTCTCAAGCCGGCCGGCGATTTTCTTGCGGGCAATCAGTTTGGATTTGCGGTCGTCGTAGTTTCCGCCGGCATGGAAGGCGATACCCAGAAGGATCTGGTACTCACCGAGGCCCGGGCCATGGTTGTTCGCGAGTATCTTGTGCAGAACTTCGGATTCGACGACAGCCAGTTGAAGACGCTGGGGATGGGCAAGCAGGCCGGCTCGAGCCAGGACTCGGATTGGGGATCGATCCGGATTCTCATCTACCCGGCGGGGACCAACATTCCCCTGGACAGGAAGCCGCCGGCCGCAGCTACGACGGGAATTGCCTTAGGGGCGCCGGCCCAAGCTTCAGCAGACCCAACACAAAAGCATTAGCCGCCGCCAGTTGCGAAAGCGCAATCTGCGTTCTGCGAGAAGGGCTGTGCTCGCCTCGTATCTTCGGCAATCGTCTTCGGAAGCACTCGGTGGGAGCAATATAGCTCAGAATCTTTCTCCTCAGTTTGTAAGGATGGTCGTGTAGAAGAGTTGCCCGTCCTCGTCTCCCTCATGGCACCTGAGCTAAGCCGGCCCATCCGACGCCTTTCTCTCTTAGCCACCCGCATCGCGTGACGACAGCCTCCGGGACAGATCGAGGCAAGATCGAGCGGCACCGAATGAAGCAGTGCCGATCGACAATCTCAGCGAGATCTTATCAGCTTCACACCATCGAAAGGAGAACAAAATGCCTCTTGTCACCGTTGTTATCACGCTAGGCGTCGTCGGCCTGTTGCTATGGCTTGTAAACCGCTTCATCCCCATGCAGGGCCAGATCAAGAGCATCCTGAATGGCGTTGTTGTGATTGCGGTAGTCCTGTGGATTATGAGGATATTCGGCCTGTTCCAGTACCTTTCCCAGTTCCGCGTCGGCCACTCATAAAGCAGTCTGCCGAAGCCGTCGCCCTGGAACCAATGAACGCAAGGCAAGCACAATGCAGTACGGAAGAGTACTGCGCGT
Source organism: uncultured Acidobacteriaceae bacterium (assembly GCA_963757965.1). GTDB lineage: Bacteria > Acidobacteriota > Terriglobia > Terriglobales > Acidobacteriaceae > Telmatobacter. Next base: position 65,993 of record CAVWTV010000017.1, on the reverse strand, counting down.
AGGAGATTTCGTGAAACGCATGCTTTTGTTAGCAATCGGAAGTGCCCTCAGCTTGAGCGCATTCGCACAAGCCAGTTCGCAAGCGACGATGGTCGTCGAACACTCAGGTTCCGGTTCCACTTACCGTGTGATCGAGATCAGCCGCACCGTCCAGGCGATCAACTACCGGCATCGCAGCGGCGCCACGGAAGTGAATCTTGTCGGTACAACATTGTTGTCTTCAGCCGAAGGCAAAGCCAAGGTGCGCAGCAAGCGTGGCACCATGGAGGTCGAGGCGGACTTCGGAAACCTGCAAACTCCCACAACCTTCGGAGGCGAATATCTCACTTACGTCATGTGGGCAATCTCACCCGAGGGTCGCGCAGTAAACCTTGGAGAAGTGTTGGTTGGCGGGAATGACCGCAGCAAGCTGACCGCGACCACAGACCTTCAAGCATTCGCTCTGATCGTGACAGCCGAGCCCTACTATGCCGTCCGGCAGCCCAGCAACGTCGTCGTGCTCGAAAATGTCGTTCGCGAAGATACCAAGGGAACCAGTGAAGCAGTGAGCGCGAAGTATGAGTTGATGGAGCGCGGGGGCTATCTTCCCACAGGCTACAAGTTCGATCCCGTCGTCTTGAACGCCAACCTGCCCTTGGAATTTTACGAGGCACGGAATGCGATGCGTATCGCTCAATCGGAAGGGGCCGAGAGTTATGCGGCAGATAGCTACCAGCACGCGGTCCAGTTGATGAAGACCGCCGATGACTATGCAATAAGTCCTCATGTGGAAAAGAAGCCGCTCATCGCCGCCTCTCGCGATACAGTGCAGACCGCGGAAGATGCGCGAGAGATCGCCGTCAAGAAGATTGACGCGCAACTGAGCGCGAACGAGCGCCATGCGTTACAAGATGCAACGGCGAAAGCGCAAGCTCAGGCCGATTCTGCAAACATGATGAATGCACAGGCACAATCGAATGCGGCAAACGCGGAAGCCGCTGCGGCAAAAGCGCAGGCCGACATGGCTGCGAACCAGACGGCATCGACAGCGGCAGTTTCGGCCGCCCAGTCAGACGCGGCAAAGGCGCAGGCCGACATGGTTGCGAACCAAACTGCATCGGCATCGGCAATTGGCGCGGCCAAGTCCGAAGCTGACCAGTCTCGCCAAGTTGCAGAGCAAGCCTTGCAGCGTGAACACCAGGCGGACAGCGAAAAAGTGGCGATGCGCGTCCAGTTGTCAGTTCAGTTGAACAAGATTCTGGAGACGCGCGACAGCGCACGGGGGCTCATCGTCAGCATGTCCGATGTACTGTTTGACACCGGCCAATACTCGCTGAAGCCGGGCGCGAGGGAGAAACTGGCAAAGGTCGCCGGCATCCTGCTCGGATACCCTGGCCTGAATATTGAAGTCGGCGGCTACACAGACAACGTGGGCGGCGATGCGATGAATCAAACGCTCTCTGAGAACCGCGCAGGCGCCGTCCGCGGCTATCTGATCGAACAGGGTGTATCGACAAACTCGGTAAGCGCAAAGGGATTCGGCAACACCTTGCCGGTAGCCTCAAACGACAACGCCAGCGGCCGCCAGGAAAACCGCAGAGTCGAACTCGTAGTATCTGGGGACGCGATTGGCAGCCCAGCGAATGTGACCACAGGCAGTTTGCGTTAGCGCAGGTGGGCAGGCGCCGCGGTCTCATACAAGACCGCGGCGCTGTATTATCCGGGTGCAAACTAGCGCAACCTAGATAAGCACACAAGGAGGCGGTATGGCTTTCACTGGGACAAATCACCATGGAGATCTTTCTGACAGATTTCCGGCGGTGGCCTCTTCGTCGGCTGCGCCAGAGGTTTGCAGCCTGCCACTGCCCACGCGCATCGCTTTTGTCGGAAACTATCTTCCGCGCCAGTGCGGCATCGCCACATTTACAACGGACTTATGCGCCGCACTCGCAACGGAGTACGGCGCCAGCCGCCTGTTTGCCATTCCCGTCAACGATCCCGAGTCAAGCTACCTGTACCCGGAGCAAGTGCGTCTTGAACTCGAGCAAGAGGACCTGGCCTCTTACGAGCGGGCTGCGGAGTTCCTGAATTTCAACGGCAACGATCTCGTCTGCGTTCAGCATGAGTATGGCATTTACGGTGGCATTGCAGGCCGCCACATCCTAACCCTGCTTCGCAAATTGAAGATGCCGGTCGTGACCACTCTCCACACTGTCTTGCGCGACCCAGATGAAAATCAGCGCATTGTTCTCAAAGAGATAGCGCGGCTTTCCGATCGTCTGGTTGTCATGAGCGAGCAGGCAGCGAAGTTCTTGCACGAGGTGTATGCGGTTCCGATTCAGAAGATCGACATCATTCCGCATGGCGTTCCGGATTTTCAATTCATGGATCCCAACTACTTCAAAGATCGCTTCGGCACCGAGGGGAAATCCGTGCTGCTGACCTTCGGCCTGCTGTCGCCAAACAAGGGGATTGAAAACGTGATTCGGGCGTTGCCCGAGATTCTGGCCAAGCATTCGAATGTGGTGTATATCGTGTCCGGCGTGACGCATCCGCAAATCCGGCGGCGCGAGGGCGAACGATACCGCGAAGAGCTCCAGGCATTGGCGGCGCAACTAGGGGTTTCATCGAACCTCATCCTCGTGAATCGTTTTGTGAGCGCGGAGGAACTGGTTGAACACGTAGGAGCGGCGGATATATACATCACGCCTTATCGCCAGGAAGCACAGATCGTTTCCGGCACGCTGGCCATTGCGCTCGGCGCTGGAAAGGCGATCATCTCGACGCCTTATTGGCACGCGAAAGAGCTGCTGGCGGATAACCGCGGCGTGCTTGTGCCCTTTGAGAACCCCGATGCGATTGCCGACGCCGTGCTTCGGCTGCTCGACAACGATGGCGAGCGGCACGCCATGCGCAAGCGGGCCTATCTTCACTCACGCGAAACCATATGGCCCAAGACGGCTCAGAAGTATATGGCGAGCTTTCAGCGCGCCCGCTTTGAGCGGACTTTACAACCAAAAGCGGCTCAGAAGGACGATGGTCCGGCAAGCGCTCCAGATGAACTGCCGGCGCTAAACATCGCTCATGTATTGAACATGACAGACGACACAGGCATTTTGCAGCACGCCATCTTCTCTGTGCCCAATTCAAGCGAAGGTTATACGACCGATGACAACGCACGCGCGCTCATTGTGTCGACTCGCCTCGATGAAGACCCGGAGCGAACAGGCATACTGGAAACGGCTCAGCTCTCAAGTCGCTATCTTGCATTCCTATGGCTTGCATTCAATACCGAAGCGGGAAGATTCAGGAATTTCCTCGGCTATGACCGCCAATGGCTTGAAGATTTCGGGTCGGATGACAGTCACGGCCGGGCTTTGTGGTCCCTTGGCAAAGTGCTTGGCCACTCGCGAAACGCGGGGCTGAGGGGAGCAGCGGGGAGACTCTTCGAAGCTGCTGTCCCTGCAACGCTTACGTTTACCAGTCCGCGCGCCTGGGCTTTTTGCATTCTGGGCATGCAAGCCTATCTTGACTGGTTCCCGGGAGATAGGGCCATTCAGGGTGCACGCAATACGCTTGCCGATCGGCTCCTCGATATCTATGAGCGCAGCCACTCCGCGACTTGGCGATGGTTCGAGAAAAGCCTTTCCTATTCGAACGCGAGACTTTCGCAGGCATTGATCCTTGCGGGGTGGCGCAGCGGCAATCAGCGTATGATCGAAGCGGGAATGAATTCTCTGAAGTGGTTAGTCGCCGAGCAGCACCGCGACGATCCAGAAGTTTTTGTTCCCATCGGCTCGAACGGCTTTTTTGTCGAAGGAAGTGAGAAGGCGCGCTTCGATCAGCAGCCTGTTGAGGCCTGCGCCACGGTGTCAGCTTGCCTGGAAGTTTACAGGCTGACGGAAGAAGGTCACTGGTTTGAAGAAGCGCAGCGTGTTTTTCGCTGGTTTCTCGGCAAGAACGATTTGCGGTTTCCGCTTTATGACCCAACAACGGGCGGCTGCAGAGACGGCCTTCATCCTGACCGCATCAATGAGAACCAGGGAGCGGAATCAACGCTTTCGTTCCTGATGGCGCTGCTCGAAATGCAGGAAGCCAGAGTGACAAACGCACAAGAACGGCATCTGGAAATGAGCTCCTTTTCTTGAATCCGATAGTTCCTCCGGTTGCATCGACGGGCCCTAACGTCACTGAAGCTCATGTGGAGACACCTACCGGGCTAGCTCTCTTTACCCGCTATTCGGGGAACCCGATCCTCGCACAGTCCAACTGGCCCTACTCAATTAACAGCGTTTTCAACGCAGGGGTTGTGCGTCTGCCCGATGGCGATACGCTTCTGCTTTGCCGGGTTGAAGACCGGCGCGGATTGTCTCACCTGTGTGCTGCCCGCTCCGCCAACGGAATCGATGGCTGGCGCATCGACTCGAAACCGACATTGCCGGCAAATTCCCACGACTATCCAGAGGAACTTTGGGGTATCGAAGACCCGCGCATCACCTATGTTCCCGAGCTCGAACAATATGCAGTGGCATATACGTCATTTGCGCGAGGGGGCCCTGGTGTTTCACTGGCGCTTACAAGAGACTTCAAGAGCTTTGAGCGATATGGGGTCATCATGCAGCCGGAGGACAAGGACGCGGCTCTGCTGCCCAGGAGAATTGGAGGCCTTTGGGCGCTGATTCACAGGCCGGTGACAACGCTAGGCGCGCACATGTGGATCTCCTACTCCCCCAATCTGCGCCACTGGGGCGGTCACAAGATCATGCTTGAAGCGCGCCGGGGAGGGTGGTGGGATGCGAACAAAATCGGGCTATGCTCTCCCCCGATTGAAACGGCAAAGGGCTGGCTCACAATCTACCACGGAGTCAGGCAAACCGCATCGGGCAGCATCTATCGTCTGGGCCTGGCTCTATTCGATCTGGAGAGACCGGAGATCTGTTTGCAGCGCGGAGACTCCTGGATGTTCGGTCCTGAAGCCTCGTATGAGCGCGGCGGCGACGTCAAGGATGTGGTGTTTCCCTGCGGGCAGACAATCGGCGCGGACGGAGATACGATTTTTCTTTACTACGGGGCTGGGGATTCGTGCATGGCGCTCGCTACAGGTAGCATACGATCGCTACTTTCATGGCTGGATGCGAACTCAAGCCCACCCGAGGCGTTAACACAGCAGCGCGACCTGATTTCCGGCCGCTGGGAGCGGTGAAGATGAACTTTTCAAATCGGACTTGGCCCGCCTGGATTCCGCGGCTGCTCTGGATCCGGCGCGAGTGCCCGATGTGCAATTCGCTGAAATTCAAACAAGCCGAATTGCGGCCCCTCGATGGACTGCTTAGTATGTTTGCCTTGCGCCCGGTTCGCTGCATGTTTTGCTGGCGACGGTACTATTGGTTTGGATTGCATGACGCAAATGCCCTCTAGCCCCGCGAATCTGCGCCTCAAGTCTATACAACAAACATCGCAACCCCCGCTGCAAACATGGCTACCGTGGTGATTGCCACCAGAATCCATCCCAGGCGCGAGCTCGGTTGACCTTGCATGAGCTTCTTGTCCGCTGCGACGATAAGAATCGCGACAAGCAGGAAGGGCGCCAGCAGTCCGTTGATCACCGCCGTCCAATAGAGGGCCTTGACGGGGTTGATACCAATGAAATCCAGCGCCACGCCGATTCCAGTTGAAACCAGAATCAGAGCGTAAAACCATCGAGCTTGTCTCAGTTTCTTGTTCAGGCCCTGACGCCAGCCCAGGGTCTCAGCGAACGCATATGCCGTCGATCCAGCCAGTGTGGGGATGGCAAGGAATCCGACGCCGACAATGCCCAGGGTGAACAAGGTTGCCGCCAGGTTACCGGCAAAAGGCCGCAGGGCTTCTGCTGCCTGGCGAGAGGTCTCAATGTTCACAATGCCGCGACGGTTGAGGGTAATGGCGGTGGTGAGGATGATGAAGAACATGACCATGTTGGAGAAGAAGGCGCCAACACCCACATCGATATTTCTCAATTCAAGCTCCTGGGGCGTAGCTCCTTTGCGCAGTGCAAGCGTACTTTGGCCTGCCGACTTCTCCTCTTCAACTTCCTCACTCGCCTGCCAGAAAAACAGATACGGACTGATGGTGGTCCCCAGGATCGCGACCAGCGTTGCCCATTCATTTCTGCTGTGCGGCATCGATGGAATCAGGGTATCGCGCAGGACCTGGCCCCAGTCCGCACCTACGACAAACGCCGTAATGGGGTAAGCGAATAGCACAAGGACAAGCCACTTGAGCACATTCGCAATCTGAGAATATTGGAGCCGAACCGTTGCCCACGAAATGAGAATTGCGAACGCCACCACAAACCAATGCGAATTAACCCCCGATAGCATTGCGGCCGCGTCCGCCATGCCCGCAAGATCCGCCGCGATGTTAATTGTGTTTGCAGCCAGAAGGGCAATGACGAAGGTGAGCAAGAGCCACCTTGGAAATCGATGCTTGAAGTTTCCTGCAAGGCCTTGCCCCGTCACCTTGCCGATGCGTGCACACATCGTTTGAACCGCTGCCATCAGCGGCCATGTCAGAAGCGCAGTCCACAACAGATGTGTTCCAAGCTGCGCGCCGGCAACGGAATATGTGGCGATACCTGAAGGGTCATCATCGGCTGCCCCTGTGATGATGCCGGGGCCAATCGACTTCAGGAGAGATCGAAACCAGCGGGATGGATCGTATTTCGGCAAGAACGAGTTAAGTGTACGCTCCCTGCGGCCCAGCGCGTGAATCTAAGCAGCATAGTGAAAAGCAGCGCCTGCAGGTCATGCCAGACTACACTCTGCCGCGGAGAAAGGCACGCGATATTCGTGAACATCTCCGAGCTTCGCCGCAGTGTCCACCGCCGGCTAATCATGCGGCGGCGGTTGTGCAGCGGCTCCCTGATTGGCCTCCCGGACCGCATCTTTGGCTTGACCCCACGCACCCTCGACTTTCCCCTTGAACTGCTGAGAAATGCCTTCCACCTGGAGTTGGGTGTTGCCTGTTAATTCGCCGGTCTTCTGTTTTGCGATTCCCGCGATTTCATCAATGGTACCCTTCACGCGATTGTGATCCATTAGTCCTCCTGTTTGAATTGGGTTCATGATGACTCGACTCTGACTGCCGGGTTCATTCCGGTCTGAGCAGTTTGAACCAAGTCTGCCGCATTCGATGCGGCAGACTCCTACTTCCTCCTGTGAGCTTTCTTGATCAGACTGCACAGCCCTTGCTCGCTACAGTTGGAGTTACCGCGTGCGCCTCAAATGCGCGTAAAGCAAGTGACGCCGCGCATGGGTAGAAAAAGGTGATTTGAATGAAGAAGATTATGACTTTCGTCGCAGTGCTTAGCCTCACTAGCATCGCTTGGGCGGGATCCGACCGCGAACAAACAATCGACCGGATGGATCATGCCGGCGCTGTGCTGCACGAGATCATGTCGGCGCCGGATAGAGGCATTCCGGAAGAAGTTCTGGAACACGCAAGATGCGTGGCCGTCGTTCCCCACCTATTGAAGGGCGGATTCGTGTTTGGCGCGGAGAATGGCAGAGGCGTCGCCACGTGCCGAACCGCAAACGGTTGGAGCGCTCCAGCGTTCTTTACCATTACCGGCGGAAGCTGGGGTGCGCAGATCGGCATTGAAGGCGTCGACCTGGTAATGATCATCCAGAACGACCGCGGAATGCGGGATCTGATCGGCAGCAAGTTCGAGCTCGGTGGAGACGCCTCGGCGGCGGCCGGACCGGTTGGTCGCCACGCCTCCGCCGACACCGATTGGAAGCTTGAAACTGAAGTTCTCACGTACTCGCGCGCCAGAGGCGCTTTTGCCGGCCTTACTCTGACCGGTGCTGCCATTCGCCGCGACGACGATTCCACTGAAGCTATCTACGGGCATGAAATCTCAACTGGCAGAATTCTGCGCGGCGAAATTGCTGTGCCGAGCTCGGCGCAACACTTCCTTGATGCCGTCATGAACGCAAAGGCACAGGCGATCGCCTCCAACTAGCAGCCGATTGTGATTGCTGCGGGCGTCCCGGGAAGAACTGCATTTCCCGGGCGCCTCCGGCACGAAAGAGAATAATATGCTTTGGACAATCTTTGTCGTTCTTCTGGTCTTATAGCTGCTGGGCTTCACTCTCCACATCGGCGGTGCACTGATCCATCTTCTGATCGTCGTGGCAGTCGTTGTATTGATCTTCAACCTGGTCACCGGGAGCAGGCGCGCGTTGTGAAGCAACTTCTACCTCGAGGGGGGCGAAAGGCCTCAACCCTCCTGGAGAAAGTGCCAGTGTGCCTCGACAGCGCCCATTAACAATAGGTGTTTCGCCGAGCGCTTGGATCACTGCTGGTTCGAAGCTTGTGATCACTTGACGTAAAAGTGCATGCAATGAACTGAGGCTGATTGCCTGAGACAAAGCCAGCGTGGGTTGCATAAATGCCGCCTAGCAAGACGGGCAATATCCCTCGGGGGCTAAAGCCTACGGTTTTTCCGGTCCATAATGGTGTCCGCCACACAGATGGTCGTTTATGTTTTGAAAGGGCACGACTTCAGTCGTGCCGCAAACGGCCCAAAATGAGCTGGGCTTTAGCCCCTGAGGGAAGCCTCTGCTACGCATTCAACACATTCGCGGGCATCGGTAAATGACCCTATTTGCGACGGCCTACACTAGCACGGGTCGCGTCCGATAGGGATGGCAGGCCAGGGACCAGCTTCCAAACAGGAGTCACTTCACGCCATTTGGCTGGTTGTGGATCGGATTGCCGGTGCGAGTTTCTCGACCTTCAGCGATGTGGAACCTTCCTGCAATGTGATGAGCCGATCGGCAGGGATGTTCTTGTGGACTTCGACCGTTCCCATGGGCCAACGGACTTCCAGTTCGACCGAGTCAGTGGAGCCGAGGCCGAAGTGCAGGCGTGGATCGTTGGCGGAGACATAGCTGGACTGGCTCATGACTTCCTGAACCTGCACCTTACTTCCGTAACGGACAACTACCCTGGCTCCGATGGCGCTACGGTTGCTTTTTGTCCCCTGCAGGCGGACCTTGATCCAGTGGTTTTCGGGCGGCGCATCGTTGCGCAGTAGAGATGGCGGCTCGTTCTGATTCATGATCAGAATGTCCAGATCGCCGTCGTTGTCGAAGTCGCCAAAGGCGCATCCGCGGCTGACGTGCCGAGACGCGAGGGCAGGCTGGCTTTCTTCGGGAATTTGGAGGAAGGCTCCGTTTCCCCGATTCCGAAAGAGGATTCGCGGCCCTCGGCGTGGATACTTGGGCAAGATGGGCTCGAGTTCAGGATAGACTTGGCCGGTGACAAGAAAGATGTCGGGGTTGCCGTCGTTGTCGAGATCGACAAGACCCGCACCCCAGCTCACAAATCGCCTTTCGTGAATAAGGCCGGCCTGCGCCGTGACGTCCTCGAACTCGCCCTTGCCCAGATTGTGATAAAGTCCGCTGGGCTGGTTCATGTAGTGAGTTCGCAGGATGTCAAGGCGTCCGTCGCAGTCATAGTCGCCGACGCCGACGCCCATGCCGGCCATTTCCTTGCCATCGTCGCTGAGGGCTACTCCACGCACCAAGCCTTCTTCGCGAAATGTACCGTCGTGGTTGTTCATCAGCAGCAGGCTGGGCGTGGTGTCGCAGGCCACGAAGATATCCGGCCATCCATCCTCATCTACATCGAAGGCGGCAGCGGTGAGGCCGTAGGATCCGCGCAGGGCGCCCACGCCGGACTCCTTCGACACGTCGGTGAATGTGCCATTCCCGTTGTTTCGGTAGAACAGATGGCTGGGCAGGGGAAGGCCGCTGGGACCGCAGTTGACCGGCACCCCCTCGAAGTTGCAGTTCGGCCTTTCCAGCGAAGGCTTGGGCATCTTGGCCAGATCTACGTCGGCATAGTTGGAAACGAAAAGATCGAGCCAGCCGTCACGGTTGTAGTCGATGAATGTGCATCCGGAGCCGAAACGGGTAGTGGGCGAGCCCAAACCTGCCTGGGCGGTAACGTCGGTAAAGGTCCCGTTGCCGTTGTTGCGATAGAGCCGATTCTGCCCGAAGTAGGTGAGAAAGAGATCTTCGAAGCCGTCGTTGTTGTAGTCGCCGACACAAACGCCGACCGCCCATCCGGCGTCGATCAATCCTGCTTCGGCCGTCACGTCGGTGAAGGTACCGTCGCGATTGTTTCGATAAAGGCGATTGCTTGCGCCTGGGGGGATGCTTTCCAGCCTTCGGCCCCCAAGGATAAACAGGTCCATCCACCCATCGTTGTCGTAGTCGAAAAAGGCGCAGCCGCCGCCCATGATTTCGGTAAGATAGGTCGCCTTTGTGCCCTCCCCATAGGGCATGACTTTTGTAAGGCCGGCCGACTCGGCAACATCCACAAAGTGCGAAAAGGGTGCCAGTTTCGCGGGCGCAGGCTCGAGTGCGGGGGCTTTATTCGTCCACACGGCGGACGCGAGCACTCCTGGTGCACACTGCAAGAGGCGCCGGCGCGACCAACCCCAGGAATATCTGGACGACTCATGCATCGGTTCGGCGAATCCTCCGTTTTGCGGGCAGAGTCGGCGACCCTGGTTCGCAGCGCGATCAATCGTTTACCCATTTAGTGTATTCCGAGCGACGAGGGCATGAGCTGCCAGGCGGTCACGGGCCGGCCTGAGCCGCGGCGAGAGCCTCTCCAAGCCTCCGCGCCTCGGCGTTGTCCGGATCAATCTCGAGAGCGCGGCTCAAAGCCTGTTTGGCGTCCTGCCACTTAGCCTGGCTGGCCAAAGTGGCCGCGAGATTGATCCATGCCGCGACATAGGAAGGAGAAGCGCGGACGGCTACGCGGAAGTAGCCCTCTGCCTGTGCCAGGTCGCCATCTCGATCGGCAAGGTAGCCCATCTGGTTCTGCGCTTCGGCAAGATTGGGGTTCAATTGAATGGCCCGCTGGAGTGCCGCCTTTTCGCCGCCGAAATCCTTCACCTTATCCAGCGCTCTAGACAACTTGTAATAGAGCAGCGGTTCATCGGGATCGGTTTCAAGCGCCTCCTTATAGAGCGATACGGCCTGCGCGGGATCGCCGGCGGTCATGGCCTGGTCGCCGACTTCGGACTTTCCGGCTGCCTGGGTCGAATCGGATCTCGCCTTCTTCAATTTCTGATAGATGCGCAGCTTCTCCTGCGCCTGTCCGGTGTCGCCAAGCCGCTGAAGGACCTTGCCCAAATCGTATTGGACCTCAGGCTCTTTGTCCCCCAGCGCGATCGCCTTCTCCAAGTGTTCCCTGGCGCGTGGCAGGTCGCCTTGTTTGGCGAGAATGCTGCCCAACTCATCGTGGGACTGATAGTAGCCGGGATTCAAGGCAATTGAGCGTTCCAGATGTGGGCGTGCGTGCTCGAAGTCTGCTTCGCGCGATTCCAGGACGGCAACAAGATACAGCACCTCCCATTGATCCGGATAAGCCGCGAGCAGCTTGCGGGCCAAATCCGGCGCCTTTTCTGAATGGCTTGAGACAAGTGTGTGGAGGTAGAGAATCTGTGTGGGTTGGTCGTCAGGATGTTTGCCAAGCGCAAGATCGAACACAGCAAACGCATCCTGGTCGCGGCCGAGCAGCATGAGTACCACCGCTAGTTCATTGGCGATGGGCAGCGAGTCCGGGTTGTTGTTCAGTCCCTCGCGGAGCACGTTGGCCGCCTTGTCGAGCTCCGCCCTGCCAGCGTAGGCAATGCCCAGGTTCAGGCTTTGCTCGGGCGTGCGAAGTCGCTCCTTGCCGGGCTTGTCGAGCAGGGCGATCAACGAAGAGTAGTCCCTCTGATCCACAAAATGCTGAGAAAGAGAATCCAGGGCGACTGCGGACTCCGGATCGATGGCCAGCGCCGCCCGCCACTCCGCCTCGCCTTCGGCAGTCCTCTTCATTCTGTCCAGAGCCGCGGCAAGAACCAGGTGGGCGCGAATATCGTTTGGATCCAGCCGAATTGCCTGATTCAGCGGCACAAGAGCCCGATCGTCCTGTCCGGCGGAACCCAGACTCAGTCCCCACAGATAGGCCAGAGAAGCCGACTTCGGTTGCAAACGGGACGCCGAGGCAAAGGCGGTGGCGGCGCAGTCAAATCGCTTTCGGTCAGCAAACCAGTTTCCCAGGCTGGCATAGGTCTCACTGGTGGGCTTGGACTTGAGGCGTGCCTGCAACTCCGGCGAGGCGATGCACGCGGCAGTTGCATGCACAAATGGCCCCGACAGAAGCAGAATTGCCGCCGCAATGCATACCAGCCCAACCCGAGGCCGCCGTCGCGATTTCATCTTCAGCGTCGTTGTCCATTCATATTCCATAGGCGGTCGTTCCCACTGCTCAAAGGCAAGACTGATCCCAGCTCGCACAGCCAGGCCCATGCACAGTTTACATCTCAGCGAAAAGACAAGCCGCCTGCGGAAATCGGATTGAGCCGGGTGCCCTGAACGGGTTGAAAGTCATTGCTTGCACCCGCAACAAGAAGCGGCTTGACAGACCGGTCAGGCGGGAGCGCCGCATGAACAGAAAAATCTATGCCAATCCGACTTTTGGCGGATACATGACGTTGTCTCTGAAGCGTATCTTTCAAGACGCCTCAGAGATTCGGCTTCTGAGGGTCGTGGAAAAACACTGGCGAGAGTGTCAGGCAGATGCTCTGTTTCAGGGGTTTGACAGCGCCGGAATGAAAACGCTTTCAAGAGACGATCGGCACAGTTCCAGGGCGATATTGAGCCAGATGAATATGCACCTGGGAACTTAATTCTGGAGGTAGTATGCAATTGATCAGCGCAAAGAGATTACACGTTCTGCTGCTCGCGGTCGTTGTTGGCTTCGTCAGCTCAGCGGTTTCGCTCTTGGGACAAGGCACGAGCGGAAGCCTGACCGGTCAGGTCACAGATCCTACCGGCGCGGCCATTCCAGGCGCGACTGTCGCCCTCACCAATGTCGAAACCAACTACTCGCAAAACAAGGTCACCGATGGACAGGGAGTTTACCTGTTCAACCTGGTGGCGCCCGGCCAATATGTGCTTACGGTCGCGGCCAATTCCTTCTCTCAGTACGTGCAGAAGGGTATTGTTATCAACGCCAACCTTTATGCAACGCAGAATGTCCAATTGAAAGTGGCGACGGCCAAGGGCGAGACCATCAACGTAACCGCCAACGCCCAACTGATCGACACCACCACGGCCGAACTGGGCATGACGATCAACGAGGCGTCGGTGAGCGAGTTGCCGCTGCTCAACCGCGATCCCTCTTCCGTGGCGCTGCTGGCTCCGGGCATCCTCGACGGCAACCGGGCAGGCGTTGCCTGGCAGCAGAACGGCTTCTCATTTCCCAATGAGTCTGTGACCTCGTCCAATGGCGGCCGCATCGGCAGCACTTTCTACATGCTCGACGGCGTCTCGAATATGGACACCTACCTGGGCTCCAACTCGCCCACGCCCAACTCCGACGCCACCCAGGAATTTCGCCTGATCTCCAACAACTTCAGCGCGGTTTACGGCTTCTCGACCGGCGGCGTGGTTTCCATGGCCACCAGGAGCGGCACCAACGAGTGGCACGGCGGCCTCTTCGAGTTCATGCGCAACGGCGATTTCGACGCAGGGAATTGGAGCAACCACCAACAGGACACCTATCGGCAAAACAAGTTCGGCGGCTATGTCGGCGGACCGGCCCTCAAGAACAAGCTGTTCTTCTTCTTCAACTACCAGGGAACCGTCCAGGTCGGCGGCCCCGGAACATCAAGTAACTCCACCACCACGCCCACAGTGCAGATGATGAACGGCGACTTCAGCGGGCTCATCACTTACGCGCAGGCCAACAATTCCCACTGCGGCTCGGGTTTTGGCGTGCCTGTATCGGAACAGACGACCACATGCGGGTGGCTGAACGGACCATTCCATACTGTCAATGGGATCCCCAACCAGGTCATCGGCGGCGCCAGTGCGCTTGATTCGGCGGCCATAGCGTTTACAAACGATGGACTTCCGGGGCACGCCGCCCCGGCTTCAGGGACTTCGCAACCGACCTCCGCGGCCCAGAATCTGGCCGGGGGTATGTTGTACGCATCGGCCAGCCTCGCGAATTCCAAGTTCGACGAGTACACGGCCAAGGTGGACTACGATCTGACCAAGAGCCAGCGCCTCACGGTGCGCTCGTTCGTCGATAAATTCGTCCAGCCTGCCGGCGACACGCCGGGCAATGTCCTCTCCGTGATCAACATGACCAACTGGAGCCAGACCTTTGGCGAGCAGATGTGGTATTTCAACGAGATCGCGCAGCACACCTGGACGGTGAACCCCACCACGGTCAACACCTTCACAGGTTTCTGGACCCAGCAGAGCTCGCACAACGGCACTCCGGTCCTCGATCACAGCGGCAAGAACATGTGCTGGTCGCGCTACATCAACATCACCGAGCCGGGCTGCTATATGGAAGGCGCCTGGTTCGGCGGCTCCAACGGCGGCTGGACCGAACCCTCGAACGAGGTTCGTGGGACCATCGGTTTCTCCGACACCCTGATCAAAACCATCAAGCGTCACACCTTGTCGGCGGGCATCGATTTCATCCACCAGCGGGCGGTCGAAAACGCATCCGACTATCCGGCTGACGCCATTCTCGATTTCAATGGCCCGTACACCGGAAGCGGCATATCGGATTGGCTGATGGGTTACTTGGGCAACTACGAACAGGGAGCCGGCGAACTGGCCGACATCCAGGGATGGCTGATCGATCCGTACGTCAATGACGAGTTCCGCATGAAGCCCGGCCTGACGCTCACTCTTGGTTTGCGCTGGGAACCGGATATCCCGCCGGCATCTGTCGGAGGCCGCGGGACGGCTTTCGTCGCCGGCCAGCAGAGCTACATCTTCCCCGGCGCGCCTACGGGACTGATTTACCCCGGCGACACCAATATGACGGCGGGCCTTCGCCCCGGCGACGACAAGTACTTTGAGCCCCGCATCGGCGTGGCCTTTCAGCCCAAGAACATGCCCCGCACATCCTTCCACGCCGCATTCGGCTTGTTCACTGCTCCGGTGCCTTATTCCGACTACAACCACGTCGTGGATATGGCGCCCTTTGCTCCGGCATTCTCACCGAACGCGCCGTCGAATACGGCGATTTGCTCCGCTTCCGTTGGCGGCCCGGCTGTCACCTGCGCACCGAACACCGGCCAGGCGGTTTCCGGATACATGAACTTCCACAATCCATGGAGCACCCCGTCGTTCCATACTCCCAACGGCAACCCGTTCGGCACCGGCCCCGGCCAGATCCCTTGGGCCAACCCCACCTACAAGCCGCCGCTAAACTCTACGATTCCTACCCCGATCTATGAGCAGGATTCGTTCGGCCGGAGCTTCAAGGAGGGCGTAACCCAGGCCTGGAATGCCTCCGTTGAGCAGCAGATCAACGGGGTGACGGCGGTTCGCTTAGCCTATGTTGGCAGCCAGTCTTATCACCAGAGCTACGTGCAGGACGACAACTTCCAAGGCTACAGCTACTGCACGTACTACAACAACCCAAGCTGCGCGCTGCCAACGCAAGCCAACCTCACCAATGGCAGCCTCAAGCTAGCCTCTTTACCGTATTCCAACTTCACCCAAATCCTGGAATATGACAGCGGAGCCACGGCCAGCTATCACTCCTTGCAGGCTACCGTCCAGCGGCACCTGTCCCATGGCCTCCAGGCGCAGACCAGCTTTACCTGGCAGAAGACAATGGACGTGACAGCTTTCGCCGACATTGCCGGCGAAACGACCGGAATGAACAACCCCAAGAACCTGGGCTGGAGCCACAGTCTCTCCAATTCAAATATTCCCTTCACCTGGACCAGCAACTTCATTTACCGCAGTCCCGAGTTGAGGGGGCAGAGCCTTCTTGTTCGCGAAGCGCTCGCAGGTTGGGAGATCAGCCCCATCGTCACCTGGCAGTCGGGCACGCCGTTCGGCGTCGGTGCGGGCAACAGCCAGAATGCCTATGGCGAGCTGAACAAGGGCGATGGCTGCTTTAGCGGCTGCGATGGCGACCGTGCCGACCGCGTTCCGGGAGTGCCTCTCAACGTTCGCCAAGGCGGGCGCGCCAACTGGACGAAGACCTATTTCAACCCGGCTGCGTTTACCACCCGTCACGACGGGACCTTCGGCAACAGCGGCCGCAACATCATGCAGGGCCCTCCGAGCTTCAACGTCGACTCGTCGTTGATGAAGAACTGGTCGATCCTTGAAAAGTACCAGCTTCAGTTCCGCTTCGAGCTCTACAACGCCACCAACCATCCGGTCATGTCCAATCCGAGCGCTAATCCTGGCGATGCGGGTGGCAGCGCGGAGGAGCCGATCAATAACGGCAACGGCGGCTTCGGCGGCACCTCCAACACCACACGTATAGGCCAGGCTGCTCTCAAGTTGACCTTCTGACCTATCCTTCAGGCCCGGGCGCCGATGCGGGCTGCCCGGGCCTGTTTTTTTGTTCACCGGATCGCCCCCGCGCGCTGTATCGGATGACGGCTTTCCGGACCTATGATGGATGGATGGGTCACAGTTCGAGCGTGGACCCGGAGGCCCAGCCAATGCTCGAGTCGTTGCGCCAACTTTCCTCTCAGCACAGGCGCTTTCTTGTGGCAACCGGGGCAGTCCTGACCTCCCTGCTTGTCTGCTCCATTTTTTCGCCTCTTCACGGCAAGGTCTTCGGGGGAACCCAGGCTATGCCGCCCAGCGGCGCCAAGGCTGTGCTGTGGCCCATCTCCATCGACTACCCGCTGGATGGCTCCATCTTCCCGCCCGGCATCACTCCCCCTACATTTCTCTGGCGCGATGCGGCGGCCGAGTCCTGGCAAATCGAGGTTGCGTTCGCGGATCGCTCCGCTCCTATTCAGGTTCAGTCCTCGGGAGAACGGATGCGCGTCGGAGCCATCGATCCGGAGTGCATTAGCAATACCAATGAACTGCCAACGTTGACGCCCCAGCAAGCGGCTTCCCGGACGTGGACGCCCGATGCAGCTACCTGGGCGGCGATTCAGGAGCGCTCCACAAGCCAGCCGGCTACGGTAACGATTACCGGCTATAGCAGTGCGCACGGCGCATCCTCGCAGGCGCGCATCTCACTGTCGACCTCGGAGGATCCGGTCGGCGCGCCGATCTTTTACCGGGATGTGCCGCTGATGCCGAGTCAAGGTGCAAACGGGACGGTGCAGCCATTGTCTCCCGCGGCGATTCATCTGATTCGATGGCGCCTGCGGGATATTCGCCAGCCAGAGAGCCGCACGGTCCTGAAGGATATGCCCACCTGCGCCAACTGCCATTCGTTCTCCGGCGACGGCAAGACGATGGGCATCGATGTCGATGGACCGGCGAACGATAAGGGCCTGTATGCGGTTGTCCCCGTCGAACGCCATATTTCCATTCAGAACAAGGACATTGTGCAGTGGAATACCGACGGCGAGGCCGGAAAGGTTCGCGTGGGATTCATGTCCCAGGTGTCCCCCGATGGGCGCTACGTCGTGAGCACTTTTGCCGGCTCTGCTCTCGATGTCTCCAACACTTACTATGTGACCAACTTCAAGGATTATCGATTCCTTCAGGTCTTTTATCCGACACGGGGCATCCTGGACTGGTACGACCGGGCCGCGGGCAAACGCCTGCCACTTCCGGGCGCCGACGATCCACGCTATGTTCAAACGGATGGAGTCTGGAGTCCAGACGGAAAGTACATCGTCTTTGCCAGGGCCGAAGCGAAGGACCCATACCCGGATGGCCAGAAGAAGGCGCTGCACGCCAACGATCCGAACGAGACCCAGATTCAGTACGACCTGTACCGAATTCCGTTCAATGACGGAAGGGGCGGGGTGCCCGAAGCCATCGTGGGCGCTTCGAACAACGGAATGAGCAACAACTTCCCCAAGGTCTCTCCGGATGGGCGCTGGATCGTCTTTGTGCAATGCCGCAACGGCCAACTGATGCGTCCCGATAGCCAGTTATGGATCGTGCCCCTAGCGGGCGGCGAGGCACGGCGGCTGCGCGCCAACACACCCTTGATGAATTCGTGGCACAGCTTCTCGCCCAACGGACGCTGGCTGGTGTTTTCATCGAAGGCGAGATCGCCCTATACGCAGATGTATCTGACCCACATCGACAAGGACGGCAACTCGAGCCCCGCCATTCTCATCGACAACGCCACTGCGGCCAACCGCGCCGTGAACATTCCCGAATTCGTCAACACCGCCGTGGATGGGATCGAAGACATCAAGGTTCCTGCCGTCGATCTCTACAAGCTGATCGACGAGGCCATGCAACGGGAGGAAAAGGGAGAAAACGACCAGGCCCTCGGGATCTGGAAGAAAGCCGTGGCGCTAGATCCGGGAAATGAAAAGGCCCAAAACGGCCTGGGGATTTCGCTTTACGTTCATGGCGAAACCCAGGAGGCATTCGAGCACCTTCGCCTGGCAGTTCGCATCAACCCCATGTCGGTTCAGGACCGCTTCGTGCTGGGCAGGTTCATGGTGGATCAAGGACAAGCAGAAGAGGCGTTGCCGGATCTGCAGGTGGCGATCGCCATCAGGCCGCACTTTGAATCCTGTGAGGAAGCCCTGGCGAGCGCCTATGAAGCACTGGGCAGGAACTCGGAGGCGCTTGCCCACTGGCGAAAGGCGCAGGCGATCGATTCCGAGCGCGCCAGCGCCATGATCGGTGCAGCTTGGCTGCTGGCGACCGCGCGGGATGCATCGCTGCGGAACGGCGCGGAAGCGATGCGGCTGGCTGAACGCGCCAGCGATTTGGAACCGGACAATGCCGAAGTGCTTGATACTCTGGCGGCATCCTACGCGGAAGTGGGGCAGTTCCGGCGCGCATCCGCCACGGCGGCGCGTGCATTGGAACTGGCGAAAGCACAGGCAAACCAACCGCTAATAGCTGATGTCCGCGCCCACCAGGTGCTCTATGCCAGCCAGAAACCGTTCCATGGGGAACGGACCCCTGCCAGAGTGGTCCAGACCAAGGACAAAGTGCCAGCTCTTCGAGAGAAACCGTGAGCGGCACGCAGACGAAAAACAGCCCGCACTGAGCCAACCGCTATGTCTCGCGCTCGAAAGACCATGATCGAAGCCATGAGGCCCCGGTGCGCATGGCTGCCCGCTGTATCGGGCGCCGCTTTATTGGCTATGCTCTGGGTGCCCCGCCCCTGCGCAGCGCAAGCAAAGACGCCGATTCGCATCGACGCCAGTCAGGCGTATAGCGAGCCGGGAGCGGGGCGCTACGACCCAGGCTCCGCCAAGTCGCCCTCAGGCAGGGTTCTCGGCGTCAACAGCCGCTATCTCACGCTGGACGGAAAGCCGTGGCTTCCCGTGATGGGGGAGTTTCACTTCTCGCGCTTTCCCGACTCGCAATGGGAAGAGGAGCTTCTCAAGATGAAGGCCGCCGGCGTCAACATCGTGGCCACCTACGTCATCTGGATTCATCACGAAGAGATCGAGGGCCAGTTCGATTGGCAGGGACAACGGAACCTGCGGGCATTTGCCCAGCTTTGCGCCAAGCACCACATGTATCTGTTGGCGCGGATCGGGCCATGGGCCCATGGGGAGGCGAGGAACGGGGGCTTTCCGGATTGGTTGCTTAGAAAAGGCCCGACCAGGGTCAACGATCCCGGCTATCTCTCCGATGTCCGCACATGGTATGGGCAGATCGGCCAGCAGTTGAATGGCCTTCTCTGGAAGGACGGCGGCCCGGTGTTGGGGATTCAACTTGAAAACGAGTACTCGCAACGCGGTCCGGGCGCGGGCGAGGAGCACATCCTCGAACTGAAGAAAATCGCGATCGAGAGCGGGCTGGATGTTCCGCTGTTTCTGGTCACCGGATGGGACAATGCCGCTGTGCCGGCCGGCGCGGTGATTCCCGTCTTCGGCGGATATCCCGATGCGCCCTGGGACGGCTCACTGGTCAAACTGCCGCCCTCGGAAGTGTTTGCGTTTCGCTTTTGGAATCGCGTGGGGGCCAACTTGGGCACTAGCGGCACGACCGTGTCCGCAGGGAATGCGAGACCCTTTCTCAGCGCGGAGATCGGCGGCGGCAACGAGGTTACCTACCATCGCCGTCCAGTGATCCAGCCCGACGACATTGCGGCCATGTTTCCGGTGATGCTGGGTTCGGGTGTGAACCTCTATGGCACCTACATGTTCCAGGGTGGCGAGAATCCAGAGGGAAAGCTGACCACGCTGCAGGAGTCGCAAGCCACAAGCTATCCTAACGACGTGCCCATCAAGTCCTATGACTTTCAGGCTCCCCTGGGCGAATTCGGCCAAGAGCGCGCCTCTTTCCGCAAGATGAAAGTCTTTCAGTACTTCCTGAACGATTTCGGGGCCGACCTGGCTCCGATGATGGTCCACGTACCGGACAAGCTGCCCGGAAGTCCTGGCGATTTCTCCATCCCGCGCGCTTCAGTTCGCTCGCGTGAAGATGCGGGATTCATCTTCTTCAACAACTATGTCCGCGGCTACCCGATGCCGGTGCGGCCCGCGGCGCAGTTTCAGATTCTGCTTCCCTCCGGCGCCCTGTCTGTTCCGCGCCATCCAGTGGACATTCCTTCCGGCGCTTATTTCATCTGGCCCTTCAATCTGCGCATCGGCGGCGTCACAGTGCGGTACAGCACGGCGCAACTGTTTACGCGCCTTCAGGGCGGCGGCGTAACCACGCTCTACTTTGCCGCCGTTCGGGGAATCCCCGCTGAGTTCGCCTTCGACGCGTCCGGCATTCGCACCCTCCATGCATCCGGCGGAGACACGGCCGCGGCATCGGGCGAGATACTGGTCAGCGGAATCAAGCCAGGAATCGGCTCGAGTATCGACGTTGTTTCGAATCAGGGCCAGCGGCTGCGGATTGTGGTGCTCACGGCAGAGGAAGCCGAGGATGCCTGGAAAGTCAGCATTGGCGGCGCCAGCCATTTGCTGATCACCGGCCAGGACTTCTTCGCCGATCCTGATACTGCGTCAGGCCGCATCTGGCTGCGTTCTCGCGGGACGCGCGAATTCGCTTTTACCATCTCGCCGCCGCTTGCCGTTCCTCCGCAGGCGAGCCTGCCTCTGACCCAGAGCGCAGCCGGCGAGCAGGCCGTACGCTTCACCGCGGAGCCAGCGGCTCGGAAACCCGAGCTGGAATGGCGTCAGATTCAGGCCCCCGGAGATGCGCCCCCGGTGCAGTTGGGACCCGCGGCGGCATGGCGTCCGCGGGGAGTGGCGCAAGCTCCCTCCGAAGGCGAGCTCGCTCACGCCGCCAAGTGGTCGATCACCGTTCCGCCGCAGGCCATGGATGATTTGAGTGGACTGTATTTGCAGGTCAGTTACCAGGGGGATGTAGCGCGGTTGTATTCAGCGCATCGCCTCTTGACCGATGACTTTTACAACGGCCAGCCTTGGTGGATCGGGCTTGACCGCTTCCTTGACCGGCGCGGCTTGACCACGTTTGACCTGAGCATCCTGCCGCTCCGCAAGGACGCCCCGGTCTATTTCGAGATTCAAGACCCTCCAAGTTTTGCGCCCAATGGCCAGATCGGTAAACTCGACGGCCTGAGCCTTGTCCCCGAGTACCAACTCACGATCTGCGCAGCTGCCGGATCGTTAGCTCCAAGTTCCTGCCGACCCTGACCCGGCAAATCTTCGGACGCGGATCGCCCGCTTCTTCACTACTGGTGAAGAAATTGCGAGCCGACAACTGGCTGATATACAGTGGACAAGCTATTTCCTGTAAGCGTATACAGGCTGTTCGCAGGAGTTTGGATTCCGGCGGCGCGTTTGCGGTTGTTTCGGCAACACCCAAGTGGTCCAGAAATGCGCATGAGTCAGGCATTTGCTCTTTCTTCGACGGCGCGCCATCCCGGATTGGAGAGGGTGAAGCAGGCGGCCGGTGCGCATGGTTTATCCCTGTTCCCGCGGGCACCTTCGTTAAAGGATGGAAGCTTGTTGCCCGGGACCACAAATCCGCATTCAGCAACACTCGGCGCCAAGGGCAAGGGGGTCCTTATAGGACTTTGCGCGCTCATGGGACTGGCTCACCTCGTTGCTTATCCGATGCAGGTGCATCCAAGTGATCCTGCTCGCGAGGACTCGTTGGCAGCCGCGCAAACCGACTACGTGATCGACTCGTGGCAGATGCGGGATGGGCTGCCGGGGCAGGCAGTAAACTCATTCAGCGAGACCCCCGACGGCTACCTTTGGGTCGGCACCGACGGCGGCCTGGTGCGATTCGACGGCTCGCGGTTTCGCACATTCACAAGTCAGAACGTACCGGCACTTCGAGAAGATAGAATTCTGCGCCTGTTGACCTCGCGGGACGGGAGCCTGTGGATTGCGACCGACGGAGGCGGTCTGGTTCAACTTAGCGGCGGCCAGTTCCGAAGCTACGTTGCCGACGGAATTCCCGAAAGCGCCTTTGTCCGCGGACTCTATCAAAGCGCAAACCAAGTCATTTGGGTAGCCACCGATGGCGGCATCTTTCGGGTGCAGGGAGACCACCTTGCGCGCGCCAATCAGGAACTTGGCATTTCCTATCTCGCCGTGAACGCCGTCCTGGAGGATCATTTGGGACGCATTTGGGTGGGTGGAGGGCAACTTTTCGCCAGCGACCACGGCAAGGCCCTCGAGTATGTGCTCCAGCAAAACGGTAGCCCAAGCCATGTAAAGTCACTGTTCGAAACTCGCGATGGCTCGATCTGGGCTGGGACGGTGGAGGGTCTGTACCGGCTTTCGCCGGAAACGAAGAAATTCACACGCGTGAACGGCATTGCCGGGACCATTCGCACCATGCGCGAAGACGAGAATGGAGATTTGTGGGTAGGCTCCAACGAGGAAGGAATCCACCTGATCCGCAACGGAAAGGTCACCAAGCTTGCCGAGCTGTCCACCCAAATCGACAAGGCAGTCTTTGCCATCTTTGGAGACATCGAACAGAACATCTGGATCGGAACAAGAAATGGGATGATGCGCCTCAGCCGGTCATCTGTGCGCATCGTCGAGTTCCCTGCCAACCTGGACTCGGATTTCGGGACCGTTTATTTGGATGAGGATGGCAGCCTGTGGGCGGCTTCCTCTCAACTCGTTCGGATTCAGGGAAAGAACGTCACGCGCCGGCAACTCGCCGCGATGGATGGCGTTCGCATTCGCAATGTTCTTCGCGACCGGGACCGGTCTCTCTGGATCGGAACCGATGGCTACGGCCTGTACCACCTGACATCTTCGGGCATCGTCCACTTCGATGTTTCCCGAGGAATGGTGAACAACTTCGTGCGCAGTCTGACCCAGGCCAGGGACGGAAGTTTGTGGATCGGCACCGACTTTGGCGTAAACCATTTGGATGCTCACGGCATGCATGGCTTTCGCACGCCAAATGGACTGGCCTATGACAGCATCCGCGCGATTGTCGAGGACAAGGCCGGAGATATCTGGATCGGAACGGATCATGGCCTCAGCCATTTCAGAGCCGGCATGTTTCTCGACGATGCGGCGACCCGCGCCTTGAGCAAGGAGAAAGTGTGGGCGATATTGCAGGATTCCGATGGCGCAATGTGGTTCGGAACCCGCGGAGCTGGGCTCTTCAGTTATTTGCAAGGAAGAGTCACCCAATACGGCGCCGCAAATGGTTTGGTCAGCAATAGCATCTACTGCATCCTGGAAGACGCGAAGAAGCGCCTTTGGCTTAGCACGCCGAGCGCCGTCATGTTGGTGGATCGGGATGAACTGATCCGCCAGCCGGTGAACCCGGCCCAACCCGTTTCGATTCGCACTTATTCGGCGAACCGGGGAGGCGCCACGACACAGTTATACGGAGGGACCCAGCCTTCTGGGACGTTGACTCGGGACGGCGACGCCTGTTTTCCCGCGACCCACGGATTGTGGATCGTTCATCCCGGCCAGGATGTCGAGCCCCGCCGGGCGCACCTGAATATTGAATCCATTGCGGTGGATGGCCGGACCATTCCGGCGGCAGACTCTGTGCGCTTACCTGCCGCTAGCAACAGGATCGAAGTCGCTTACGAGCTGGTGTTGCTTCACCCGCAAGACGAATGGCGTTTCCGATACAAGCTTGATGGCTTCGACCGGGATTGGATACTCGCCGATGCCAATCGAAAAATCGCCGCATACACCAACATTCCCCCGGGGCGCTATACCTTCCAGATCGAGTCCTGGGAAACGGGTCGCCGCGAATCCAAGGCAAGCGCGCATTTCGACATTGTCAAAGATCGATTTTTCTATCAATCGCTTTGGTTCCGATCTGTTTGCGCGCTGGGAGCGATCCTGTTGCTCGCTCTGGGCTACTATGTACGGTTGCAACGCCTGCATAGCAGGTTCGAAGCTGTCCTTTTAGAACGAACCCGAATCGCACGCGAGATTCATGACACTCTCCTCCAAGGTTGCGCCAGTGTTTCGGCCCTTCTCAATGCTGCCGCGGGCGATGACGTCGAGGACAGCGATTCCCGTCACCACCTGATTCAGTGCGCATCTACGCAAATCCAGGCCACCATGGATGAGGCGCGTGGGGCCGTCTCGGGACTGAGGACGGGAGTCGATCGTCCCATCGGCTTGGTTGAGTCGCTCCGGCGAATGACCGGAAGAAGTTCGCGCGATCACGGTGTTGAAGCCACACTTGTGGTCAATGGAGAACCGTTCGACATCGTTCCCCGGGCAGCCCACTCATTCACAATGGTCGCGCGGGAAGCAGTCTTCAATGCGATTCTGCACGCCAACCCCCAGTCCATTCGCGTTGTGCTTGACTTCTTGCCGCAGGCGTTGCAAATCACGGTGACCGATGACGGACCAGGCTTTAAGGTCGTCCCTTCACCTTCCGACAACCACTATGGAATTCAGGGTATGCGGGAACGCATCGCCAGTTTTGGAGGAACGCTGGACATCGAGATTGCTCCAAACAAAGGCACTTCCGTGCGTGTCCAACTGCCCCGTGCCAGAATCCAACCCGCCACCCGCGGGGCCAGAACAAGAATCTTCCCGTTTCTCTCAAAGTGACGCGATATAGTTGTATGCAACTGGGCAGAAATGGCGATCGGAATCCTTATCGTAGACGACCATCCCATCATGCGCGTTGGCATAGCAGCCATGATTGCCAAGGGCGAAGAGATGGAAGTGGTCGGGCTTGCCGGGAGCGGAGAAGACGCGCTCGAGCTGTTTGTCGCGCGTCGCCCTGACATTGTGTTGCTCGATCTCCACTTGCCGGGCATCAGTGGGCTGGAGACCTTACGAGAGATCATGCGCAGGTTTCCCCAGGCACGCATCATTATTCTCACGGTTTACGATGGCGATGAGGACATCCATCGCGCCATGGCTGCCGGTGCAAAGGGATTCCTGGCCAAGGGTTTTCCGCCGGAGATGCTGCTGGCCGCGATTCGACGCGTTCATTCCGGCGGATCGTATGTGCCATCGCCGATTTCGGAATCGCTTTCGGCAAGGACGCCCGAAACCTGCTTGAGCGCCAGGGAATGCGAGGTCCTTGAGTTGCTTTCGAAAGGCAACTCGAACAAGCAGATTGCGCTCGCGCTTGGCATTCGAGAGTCGACGGTAAAGTGTCATATCAGCGTCATTCTCACACGTTTGGACGCCAATGACCGAACCCAGGCCGTGATTGCGGGGTTGCAGCGCGGGTTTGTGCATCTTTGCAGACCTGCCTAAGACGCACCGGCTGGTGCAATTTCCGCTCGAGGCTCTCTCCGATTGTGATCGATTCGTCGATTGATGCTCTTCATAGAACCTCACTGCATAAATGCCCGCAACGGTCAGTTCTGCTGCGCTATCGATGAATCATTGAGAAGCGCAAGCTTAGAGTCTGCCCGAAGCAATGAGGTCGCGCAGCACAAGCTTCTGCAGGCACAGCTCCGAGACGAGCCGTTTCAGGTTCGCGTTCTCCTGCTCCAGTTGCTTCAGCCGCCGCGCCGGGTTCTCTTCGAGCCCGCCGAACACGCGGCGCCACCGGTAGTATGTCCGCGCGGTAATTTCCAATTCCTTGCAGATTTGCGATGCCGCCTTCCCGTTCGCCACGCCCGCTCCGATCTGGCGCAGAAGGGTTACGGCCTGCTCAGGGGTATGCCTCTTGCGCTGTGCCATAATTCGTTCCTTCAATGCGTTTCTCTATATCCAAATCGGTTGAAGATGAACTGCCGATCCACTCTCCATTTACAGCCAGTTGCTGCCGAGCGGGAGGACGGCATTCAGCGCCGGATGCGATTGCTACGCACGGTCATGGATCCGTTTCCCGGTGCTGTTGGGGTGGAAAGTGCCCCGTTCCAATGATTGAAACGGGGCACTTTGGTTGACAGGCAGTTTGTTTTCGGTCAACTGAAGCTGCCTAGAAGATGACCTTGATACCGCCCTGGAAGACTCTGGCGGCGTTGCTGGTGCCGGTGATTTCCCCAAACGTGCTTGAGGATGGGTTGCCTGAACCTGGGTTGCTGAAGGTGGGATGATTCAGCACGTTGAAGGCTTCGAGGCGAAAATCCAGATTCAACTTCTCCCCGATCGGGAACATACGGGAAAGCTGGCTATCGAACTGGAAGAAC
Source organism: uncultured Acidobacteriaceae bacterium (assembly GCA_963757965.1). GTDB lineage: Bacteria > Acidobacteriota > Terriglobia > Terriglobales > Acidobacteriaceae > Telmatobacter. The sequence goes on along the minus strand of CAVWTV010000017.1, from coordinate 39,494 downwards.
ATGGGACCGTTGACCGAGTTTCGGCCCACGTTTCCATAGGTTCCGAGGGCGGGGCATGTGGTAACGGGAGTTGAGGCAGATGCGCAGATGTTTGCGAATGCAAGCTGGTTAAGGTACGACCTGGTTGCGTAGGTTGCTCCTCCCTGCGCATTGAGAATCTTTGTGTAGTTGATGGGGTTGACGCCCGCTACCTGGTTCGGGCGATCGTTGCCAACGCTGGTGAGCGAGAAGTCCGATCCGGCCGTAACGTTGATGGGAGTGCCACTGGTGATATGGAACAGCGGCGCCAACTCCCAGTTGTTGACAGCGTAAGCCGCGATTCCGTGCAGTCGGAAGCCGCTCTTGGCGACCATGGTGGTGTTGAAGATATTCCGGACCTCGGACCCGCATCGGGCGTAGTCCAACTTGAGGTTGTAGGGGTTTTCTACCTGCGTGCCGCTGACGTCGCCCTGGGTGTCAGCGATGCTCAGGCACTTCGACCAGGTGTAGTTGACCAACAGGCTGAAGGTGGACGACAGGCGATGCTGGACGGTGGCAATCATACCGTTGTAGTTGGCGTATCCGGTGTTGGCCTCCTGGACAGATCCGCCGCCGCCGCCGATAAACTGGTTGCCGCCACCGTTGGTGCCCGGGCCTCCGAGTGAGCCTACGGGGTTCCCGTTGCCGATCGGATTCGCAACGGTGAGCGAGTAGCGCGAAAGCGCGTTGCCGGTGGTGGAGCAGTTGGTCCCGGCTGCGCCCGGCTTGACGGCGGCCGGGCCGACGGTGACGATCCCAGTGCAGCCTGTGCCTCCAGCGCCCCATACTCCGGGGATGAAGATCGCAGGGGAGATCGGCAAGCCGATGAGCATATGGACGGTCCTGCTGCCGATGTAGTTGACTGAAGCCTGCCAGCCGCGGGGAAAATCATGCTGAATGCTGAATGTGTACTGCAGGGTTTGCTGCGGCTGGTACCGCGTTGGCAGCACAATCCACTGGCTTTGGGCGGGGAACAGCGCCGTCGCCTTGGTGGGCACCTGAGGCTGCGGGAAGGGGTCGTTTACGACCCCGCCGACCTGGTTGCAGCCGTAGCCGGTTCCCCCAAGGAGCCATGGATTGGAGAAGCAGAGCATGCCGGTTGTAGCTGGATTGACCGCTGTGGAGAAGGGCGCGTTCTGTTGTGTGCGCTGGCCCACAAAGACGTTAGGCTGCTCGTACACCTGCGCGAGGCCGCCGCGGACGACTGTTTTGCTGTCGCCAAACAGATCGTAGGTTGCGCCGATGTTGGCATCCCACTGCCAGGGCGAGTCCTGGGTTCCTGCCTTGGGAACTCCCGTATCTCCATGGAACGACACTCCTGGGGGTGCGTTGGGGTAGACGGCGCTGATCTTGTTGGCCAGGAACGCGTTGATGTCGAATTGGGCTGTACGGCCGAAGAAATCCGCAGGGTAAAAGAAGGGCGACCAACGGATGCCGGCCACCATGGTCAGCTTCTTTGTGGCGTGGTAGGTGTCCTGAAAGTAGATGCTGGGAATTGGCCCGCGATTGGCATTCTGCTGATACTTGCTTTGCTGCAGGCTGCTCAAGGCTCCCTCGATGAAGTCCAAGGCGCCGTTTCCGCCGGCGGAACCTCCCAGGGGTCCATTCGCGCTGTATTGCCCGGTGAAGGTGAAGTTGCCGTTTCCTTCGTATGCATTGTTGAGATTGAGCTGGTTGGCGACGTACTCCCCACCGATGACAAAAAGGTGCTTGCCGCGCACCAGGGTGAGGTCATCGGAGGCGGATATCGAGTTGTCGTTGATGACGGCGAGAGCGTTTGCACCGCCGCCCATGGCGAAGGCCCCCCACTTTGCGCCGTTGGAGGAAACAGTCAATTGCAGCCCGGCAGGTACGGCCTGCGGATCGTTGACGCCGATATTGCTGGCGTTGATATCCGCGCTGTTATACCCGCGATCGTTGCGCATTCTCGTTCCCGAGATGTGGGCCGAGTTTACAGTTCTCTCACTAATTGTCCAATTCTCGCCGAAGGTGAGGCTTTGCATCCGCTCGCTGTTCCCAGAGTTCGTGGTGACGAGGATTCCTCCGTTGTTTGCGGAGCCGCCTGGATAATAGAAGGCGGGAAACTGCCAGCCGTCGATGAAATACCGGCCGTAGAAGTTGTTCTTCTGATTGATGGTGTAATCGCCCCGGACAATAAACTCGTTATCGCGATGCTGTTGGGGAACCTGGTAAACGACTTCCCCGATGGGCAAGTTTGCAAAAACTCCGGTGGTAGTGGGTGCGGGCAGGTGTGGATACAGCGCCAGCGACGCAGCGTTCTTCACAAAAGGAGGCGCACCGGAATTGTTGTAATTGTTGCCCGGAACGATCGCGCCGGTGAGGGGGTCGCACAGTTGCCCAAATTTTCCGCAAGCTGGGGCTGTGCCGGCGGGCGTGGTGATTGGATTTGAGGCGGAGAAGTCGCCAGACATGTTGGCTGCGGTGGGCACATACTGGGGCGAACTTGTCGTCGATTGGGCGTCCTCCTCGCGCTGGTATCCGGCGAAGAGGAAGAACTTGTCACGAATGACCTTGCCACCAAAAGTTCCGCCGAACTGATTCTCGTGCAAAATGTCCTTCGAGTTGGCGAAGAAGTTGGTGGCGTCGATGTAGTTGTTGCGGATGAACTCGAAGCCCGAGCCGTGGTACTGATTGGTGCCTGACTTGGTAACGATGTTCACGAAGCCGCCACTGTGCATGCCGCCCACTGCGCCCAATGCAGCGGATTCCTGGCTGAACTCGGCAATCGCATCCGGGAAGGGCAGATCCAAATTGTTGCCGGTCTGGTAGTCGTTGGCGTCGCCACCGTCCAGTTTGAAAAGGGTGGTATTGCCGCCGCCGCCGGCTATCGAGAACGCCGCAGACTGGTACGGGAACTTCGAGTTACCTCCGCAATCTTGGCAACTCGAATTCGAGGAGCCGCCTGTCAGAAGAATCAGGCCGGTCAACAGACGACCGTTGAGCGGCATTTCTGTCACATCTTGCGAGTCGATCGTCTGCTTAAAGGAGACGTCCTCGGTTTGCAGCGCGAGGCTCTCGGCATGGACCTCCACTTTCACATCGGCCTTGCCCACCTTCAAGGCAACGTTGATGGCGATACTGCTGCCGATTTCAAGAACAATCCCTGTCTGCTCGTAGGTCTCAAAGCTCGGAGCGGTGACAACAAGGTTATAGGTGGAGATGGGAATATTCGGAATGATGTAAATGCCGGCGGAGTCGGTTTTTGTTTGGTGCTTGGCCGCCGTCGTAGGTTCGACCAGTGTCACATTGGCATTTGCCACCAGAGCCCCGGATGCGTCGGTGACGGTGCCTTGGATGGTGCCGGATCCCGCAATCTGGGCTTTCGCCTGTGCCGAAAACAGGACCAGGGCCAGACCGAAGCAAGCGGTAATTAGACTGCTCAGACTTGTTTGTTGCTTGAATTTCGTGAACCTCATTGAAGCCTCCAAATGGTTGCTGATTGTGAGTAGGCATGGATTCATCCCCGGCTGAAAAGACCTCCAACTCAGGTCGGGAATCCTGTGCATTTACTTGCAAATCGAAGTTGCCGGTCCCACATTTTGTCGCTGAATTGCGCGGCGCTCCGGTAAAGGTTGTGATAGGGACATGAAGAAAACCCCTGAATGGGCAAGGAAGAGTCCCGATTGTCCTGAATTGGAGACAGGGATCTATCGATCCGCGCCGGCAGACTTCCCAGCCCAGGCCGAAATTTCGGAGTTATTTCTTCAAGTGTCGAGTCCGACTCAATGCTCAACCCGATTGAACCTCCGACTAAACAACAGCGTCAGTTCAATCAGATTGGCGTCGATAAGAACAAGGTGCAATACTGTATTGTCCGTCCTGAAATCGTTTACCGCTAGGATTGACAGAGGTTTCGTGGGTAGGTAACATACCTGTTCTAGACAGGTCAGTGCGGCAATGGAAGCGAAGAGCCATTCCTCAAAGGACGCAAGCGAAAAGAGGACCCTCCAGTTCTCTCAAGAGGAGTTGCGTCAGATTCGCGAAGCGTTGGATGCTGTGCTGGCCAGCGTTCACTTTCGCAATTCTCAGCAGTGCCAAAGCCTGCTTAAATATGTAGTCGACCATACGTTAGCCGGGGAGGACCATCTGCTCCGCGAGCGCGTGATCGGAGCGGACGTCTTCGGGCGCAAAGCGGACTACGAGCCCGGCGAAGATCCGGTGGTGCGCATTCGTGCCTCTGAGGTCCGAAAGAGGCTGGCGCAGTTTTATCATTCGCTGGGGAATCATGCCGGAGTATCCATTCAGATCCCGTCCGGGTCGTATCGCGCCTCGTTTTCATGGAGCGAGGTGCGTGAAGCCGCAATAGAAAAGGCAGACGCCTCGCAAGGAAGCGAGAATGGGGTCGCGCCTGAGATTCCATCCGGCCGCGACACTGCGAAGGGGCTATTGGACTGGATCAAGCGATGGCGAATGCCGATCTTGGCCGTTCTGGGGCTGCTCTTGATTGCCGGAGTGGCTTTGTGGTCTTGGACTGAACTACGGCCCGACCGTGATTTTCGAGCATTCTGGGCGCCATACGTGAAAAGCCCCAGGCCCGCGATCATCTCCATCGGCAGCAATGCAGTTTATGTTTTTTCAGGCGCATTCACCGACCGGTACCGCGAAGCTCACCATTTGGACAACCATGGCTTAGAGTTTTTCATGGATTGGGATCCGGGACAGATGGTCAGCGTCACTGACCTGAGGCGCGCCCGCGACAGTTATGTAGCCCTTGGAGACGTAACTGCCGTCTCCAACGTTGTGACCGCCTTGAACCATCAACAAAAGGACTTTCAGGAGCGCTTCACGTACGACATATCGTATGCCGAAGTTGGGGAGAGTCCCTCGGTTCTTATCGGAGCTTTCAACAACCCGATGACCATCGAAAAGACGCGCAAGCTCAGGTTTTTCTATGCGAACCGGAATGAGATCGACGATCATCAGGATCCTTCAAAGCACTGGTCTGTCGAGGGCCCGAAGGAGTGGCACGACACGGAAGATTTTGCGTTGGTGTCAAGGGTCATTCACCAATCCGGTGACGCACCTTTTCTTGGAATTGCGGGGTTAGGGCCCATGGGCACGCGAGCCGCATCGGAGTTTGTCAGTTCTCCCACGCAATTAAGATCCTTTGCCAAGTCCGCACCCAAAGGATGGGAAGACAAGAACATGCAGGTTCTTCTGCGAATTAAGATTGTGGATTTCAAGCCGGTCTCGACGGATATCGTCGCAATCCATACCTGGTAACCGCGAACCGCCGATGCCAGGTCAATGAATTCTGGAGATGCCTGCCAGCCAGTATTGATTGAATCCCCGCCTGATTGAAAACGGTATTTCTGGTCTCATGGGCGGTCAAATGGCCTGCGCATCGCTTGGGGAGCCAAATCCACCGCGGAGAATAGCTGACGCTGCCGGTTCCCGGATCGCCATCGATGGGGAGATTATTGAGACAGGCCTGATCCCCGCTTCCGCCAATCACGCGGTTGATACGCCATGAATCTTGAGCGTCACGGCGCGCGCCGAGCCGGAACGAGCGGCAGGACGGGAGTAGCTCGTAAACAATCGACGCACTTGCAGGAGTGATTGTAGTCACCTTGAACTGTATCCCGGACATTTACGATGAACCATCGGAAGCACCTCCATTTCCGCTTGAAGGGAAGAAGGAATCGGCATGAACCTGGGATTCATTGAGAGCAAGACATACGACGAGATTTCAGTTGGCGACACAGCCCGGACCGAGCACGTTCTGACCACGGACGATGCGATGGCCTTCGCCTCGATCTCCGGGTTCCACTCCGTTCTAATGTCCGATGAACTCATTGAGCGCGCGGGGGGGGTGCCGCCTACCGGCCCAAACATGTGGTGCGCCTCGCTGATTTCCGGATTGTTCAGCATGAATATCCCCGGACCCGGCTGCACTCTGACGAACGTTTCGCTCTCGTTCCATACGCGCATCCACGTGGGAGATCGCATCCTCGTCAAGGTCCACGTGACGAGCAAAGACGACGCCACAAAGAGCGTTAACTTCGATTGCGAAGCGGTCAATGGCGCCGGTACACCGATCTTTTCAGGCACAGCTCAACTCCTTGCTCCTTTGACAAAGCAGCGCTGGTCAACTTTGCCCGTGCCAAAGCTCATCGTGAACGATCCCTATCGCCGCTACCACGGCCTGATTACGCGTGCGACGTCAAAACCGGCCGTCAAGACCGCGATTGTATGGCCGTGCGACGAAGTATCTCTCGGGGGCGCCATTCAGGCCTTCAAAGACAAGCTCATCGTTCCTGTTCTTGTAGGTTCCGAGGCGAAGATTCTCAGCCTCGCCGGAGCGATGCAACTCGACCTTGGAACAATCCGGATTGTCGATGTCCCCGACAGCCGCGCCGCCGCCGTGCGCGGTGTGGAACTGGCCCGCAAGACTGAGGTGCAAATGCTCATGAAGGGGTCGCTGCACACAGACGAACTGATGAGCGCTGTCGTCTCGCGCGAAGGAGGAATGCGTACCGGGCGGCGCATCAGCCACGTATTCGCCTTGGATGTGCCGTCCTACCACAAGACACTCTTCGTGACCGATGCGGCTATCAACATCCAGCCGGATCTGGAGACCAAGATCGACATCCTGCAGAATGCCATCGACATGATGATCGCGCTCGAAGTGGAAAACCCAAAGGTGGCCATCCTGTCGGCCGTGGAATCGGTTAACGCTGCGATCCCGTCCACTCTCGATGCCGCCGCACTCTGCAAGATGGTCGAGCGCGGACAGATTACCGGTGCCATCGTAGATGGCCCGCTCGCATTCGATAACGCCATCTCAAGCGATGCCGCGCGGATCAAGAAGATCAAGTCGCCGGTTGCGGGAGACCCGGATCTTCTGATGGTGCCCAACCTGGAAGCCGGAAACATTCTGTTCAAGGAGCTTCAATACCTGGCTGGAGCTCTGGCGGCTGGAGTTGTCGTCGGAGCCAAGGTTCCGATTGTTCTGACCAGTCGCGCCGACGGAGAACTGGCTCGAATGGCAAGTTGTGCTCTTGGTGTCCTGCTCGCGAAGCCGGCGCCCGACCTGAGGTCAGCCTGACGAGCGGGCCTTCGCGCGCAGCGCCGAACTGGTCCGCCTGTTCAGGCAGGGCCTCCTCGATGGCGAGCGGCAGATCGGATTCTTCCCCAAAAAGCCATTTCGCAAAATGACCCGTTAACGAATCCAACTGCTCGCTACAGGAATCTGCGAATCGTCGCCGCAAAGCGCGTATAGAGGAACGAAACAGCCAGCAGCGCGAGTCCCAAGACGATCAGCGTGGTATAGCGATCGGAGGGCGAGAGCTTCCACACATCCATCAACAGGATTTTCGCGACGCTCAACAGCAGCAGGCCAAGGCCCGCAAGGCGGTAGCTGCGGACGCCGACAAGCAGCGCAAAAAGAAAAACTACCAGACCGAGCAGGCTCCACGCGATGGTGATGTGGCCGGAGCTGAGCTTGAAGGCCAGGGTAATCGCTTCCAGGGAAAACGCGGCGAAAAAGAACCACTGCTCGGGGCACCTCAGAATCAAGTCAATATCGGCGGGGAGCGAGATTTCAGAAACGGAAAAGACGTTCGCAGCGCGCAGGCGGAAGGCGAACGGCAGCGCGGCCAGGAGGATCGCTGCCGTGATTCCGAGATGGAACAAGGGGCCGTGCCAGAAGCCGGACGGGGCGCCGGCGAAGAGATCGAGCACCAGCCCGCGAGCCACCGCGGCCACGGCCAGGGCCAGGGCCTGCACAAGATAGACACGTCGCCGCGCAAGCCAGGCCAATGCGAGAAAAATGGTCGCCATTCCCGCCCAGATCGCCGTGACCCAGGAATCGCCGCCGGGGACGGGAACGTAATCTGACGGGAAGCGATTGGCAAACCAGAGCGCGATCGATAAAGTGCCGAGCGCATTGGCAAGGAGTCCGGCAATGTGTTCCGCGCGGGTACAGCGTTCGCGATTGCGCGTGCGCTCAAGCAGCCAATAGCCGGCGGCTGCGAGGATCAGGAGTTCAAGCAGAAGCGAGTTGACCAGGCTGAAGTGATTCGCCCCAGGCGGCGCACCCGGCGAATTGTTCACAATTCCGGAGATCTCGAAAAGGAAGCGGCCAAACGCCAGTGCAACTAAGAGAAATCCCTGCCACCGAAGAAAGCCCTTCCTGCTCAGGCAGCCAATCTCAAAAGGCGCCAGTCCCAGCATTACCCAAACCGGGGTCAGGGCCGCAGCGGAAGAAATATCCGCGACGACAAAGGCGAGCAGCAAGGTAGCCACCCAAGAGTAAGCGGGGGCCACGTAATTCCCTGCCCCGGATGGCACCGTGCTGCGGCGCATTCCACCATAGATCAAAACAATAGCGGTCAGCATCGGCACGCGGTGGTCCCACCATCCCGCGGTCCACGCATCCCAGACGAACAATCCAATCAAAGCGCCGACGGCCATCACGTCGGCTTGCATGGCCAGAGCTTTCGCCTTGATCCAATCCGCAACAAACCCCAGCAGTACAACCAGGGCCAGCCAGCCCACGGGAACCCAGAGATCGGGCAGCGCCACCCATAGCGCCGCAGTTGCCGCAGCCGCGCCCAGCCAGCTCGTGATGCGCAGCGCCAAGGCTTCTCGGCCGTCTTCCGCGATTTGCGGCCAGCGGCGTGGATAGACCTCGGCATGAATCCAATAAAGAGCAGCCGCGAGCGCCAGGGCAACTGTGAGAGACACGTGACGGCCTGGGTCTGGAGAGTCGAGCCGGATCAGAAGCAGCGGCAGAACATCGTGAAATGCAAGCACTCCTCCGGTGACCACGCCGGCGAGCAAGCCGAGCCTGCGAAAGACGGGCTCGCCTAATCGGAGTCCGCACACCGCCAACACATGCGCCTGCACCAGCCACAGCACCGGCCAACTGACGCCGTGAAACCGGAAAGGAACCGCGGAGACCAGCAGCACGGTAGCGATGGTCGAGAGCACCACGAATGCCTGCCGCCTGCGCGACCGAACCTGGAAGGCGAGGCCCATCTCGACCGCACCCAAGGCCATTAGCGCCCAGAAGGCCCATTCGGGATGCGCAGCCTCGTACTTCAGCAGTCCCAGAACCCCAATCGAATTCAAGACCGCGGCAAGGCTCGATACGTTCTCCTCCCTCTGGTCGCGGGGAACGCGCAGGACATATGCAATGCGGAAGATCAGCCAGTAAAGAAGGATCAGCAACGTCGAGGGCCAGAACTCGGCGAACTCCAGGTGGTTTTCAGGGAGCACACGAGTGAGCCAGACCAGGTGTGTGAGGTAAACAGCCATCAGTCCGGTCAGCTCCAGCCAGACCCAATGGCGTAGCGTGGTAACCACAACCAGCCCAATGGCCAGCACGGCGCTGGCGGCAAGACTGAACACAACGGTCCCGCCCGCCGCCTCGAGGTGGCTCGTGAGCAGGGTGATAAACCCGAGAAGAAATCCCAGGGCTGTAACCGTCTGCGATTGGTATCGCAAGGAATGAGCTACCATGCCCGCGGCCACAATCAGCATGAGCACCAGATCGAGAATCAGCGAAGATAGCACGTGTGCAGCCGCCACATGGTACATGGCATAGGTCGTAAAAAACGCAAGCGCCCAACCGCCTCCGAGGCCGCCGCGCGCAAAGATTCGATAAACCGGCTTTCGCTCCAGCCACACGCCTCCGGCCAAGAGCGCAATGCTCACGCAATAGCCGCAAAACACCTTGCCGCCCGGTCCCCAGGTCTGCAACTTGTAGGCCAGGAAGAAAGCAAGTCCAATTACGAGGATGGCAATGCCGAGCTTGTTGAGCCAGTTGGCGCCCAGCGTCTGCTCCAATGAGAAGATGCTGCTGGGCGAAGCTTCATTTTCTTCGGCCTCCGCAGGTCCTGGCCGCTCGGCGGAGGCTGTTGGCTTTGGATTCGCCGGTGAAAGAGCCTGCATCGTAACCTGAGGCGCGACCGTTCGCGCAGGCGGAGTCGCCTGGAATGCCGCTGCCGCCGGACGCGGCGCGTGCTGGGCGGCTGCTTGAGGCGGCGGGACGGATCTCGCAGGCTCTGGCTGAGAAGCAAGTGGGGGCACAATAGCGGGTTGTTTCGCGGGCGATTCGACCGCCGAAGCAGTGGGCACACTCGGCGAACCGGCCGCCTGCGACCTCATCAGTGCGGCCAACTGACTTCGGAGCGAGCCGATCTCGAGTCGCAGACCCTCCAGATCGTTGCGAAGCTGCTCCGTTCTGTTCCGGCTGCTCCGCCAGGTCGCGAAGAGGAGAACGGCCAAAATTACGATGAGGAAAACTTCCATAGAGAGAATTGTGCGGAATTATACTCGCTCACCAACAATCGTTCCGGTATTCCCTTGGTTACCTTGAACTCGCATGCTTACCGGAAGAACTGCCTCAGGCGGGCCACGGGATCAGTTCCACGGGAGAGCGCTCATAGCGGAGCCAACGGCCGCGCCATACACCGTCTTCCTGCCGCGTCAGCCGGCAGGTTACATACTCTTCTCCAAGGATTTCCAGTACCGACGCGGCGCCTTCAGGAATCATTCGCCACCGTTTTTCCCTGGGAGAACTGCCATAACCAATTCGTTGGTCGGGAAGGAACTCAATCAGCCGATCGTTACTGGAAACTTGGACATAGCGAAACCACCTCGCCCCGAAGTTCAAAGGATAGCCTTCCGGGAATTTCAACTCGAGCGTTGAAACCCGGCCATTCCATAGCGGCGCCAGTTCGTCGAGGAACCGCAGACACTCCTTCTCGAACACAAACCCCGGAAAGCGGGGATTCTTGCCGTACAGAATGAATTTGGGCCAGTTGCGGTGTTGCAGTATCACGCGGCCCTCAAAATCCCGCTGTCCCAACACAAAGCTCACATAGACAAACAACGGGTCTTCCATCCCGGCATAGATCAATCGCGGCGGGTACGGCACCATGCTGTAGGGCTGGTGGAGCATGCGCCACGCCATGTGAAATGTATCCTTGTCGCCGAGCACATGCTGGTAGTAAAGGCCGGCGTGTTCGTTCATGTGCATGGTCAGCAGGAGGGCTTTCCAACAGCGCGCCTTGTCGATAACCATTTGGCCCGACTCAAACGATGGCTCGTCGCGATAGGGCACGCGGCAAATCTCCCAGATCGGCGACTCCTCCGGGATGGGATGAAGATCGGGCCAAAAAACGGCGCCAGTCTCGCGGTAGGGCTTGATGGCAAACAGCCGAGCTGGGTCAATGGCAGGAACGTTGTCTGCATCCAGAAACACCACCTCCTGAAACCGGCTGTGGAGAATGGCAAACGGCTTCAACGCCCAGCGTTCGGAAGGCATGGGGTGCGACTCGATGGCAGAGGCGTCCACGACTTCCACGTGGTACCGTTCGAGGAGTGCCCGCATCGGAGGGTCGATTTCCATGGCGCCCCGGTACCACACCTGAATTGGCAGCTTAGTTTTGATGACATCGCGCAGCAGGCGGACCAGGACCCAGACGCAGGTAAAGTAGCGCGGCCCTCCCGCGCAGGTCACGATCCCTCGCCCCTTGAAGCGGTGGGATGGATACGGCGCCGCGCGCTCGATGACTTCGTCCTGCAACCGGTGATATTCGGAGTAGATTCCCACTTTCAGGACCCGCCATGAGGGGCAGGTTCCCGCCCTGCCGCATGCAAGTAGTGTTCTATCAGGCTATGTTATATTCGGAAATCGAGGCGCCGGCGCTGTGAATGCACCGAGGAATTCATCGGACTACTCTTTGCGCCAGCGGCTCCACGATCGCCGCGGAACCGGTTCGCGGATTTCCGACGTGATTCGCCTGCTGCTTTCTCCCCGCCTCGCTCCCGCGCCAGAGACGGCGATCCGCCCCGGTACAGTCCTGATTCTGACGCCTGTAAAAAATGCCGTCGCCTTCCTCGACCGATATTGCGAATGCTTGCATCGGCTCACGTATTCCCATGACGCTATTTCTCTGGGCTTGCTGGAGAGCGACAGTCACGATGAGACCTTCCCAATGTTGTCACGGCATATCCGACGTTTTCGAAAGGAGTTCCGGCGGGCCGGCATCTGGAAGAAAGATTTCGGCTATCAGCTTCCGATCGGGATTCACCGCGGTGCCGAGCCGATCCAGGCGGAGCGCCGGACGATATTGGCAAAGAGCCGAAATCAACTGCTGTTTCACGCGCTCGAAGACGAGGAATGGGTGCTCTGGCTGGATGTCGATGTGATTGAATATCCCCCGGACATCATCGAGCGCCTGCTTGCGGCGGGAAAGGACATCGTGCAGCCGCATTGCGTTTTTGACTACGGCGGCGAGACCTTCGACAAAAATGCATGGCGCGACCACGGCCGCTTGCACCTGGAAGATCTTCGTTCGGAAGGCGATCTTGTGGAACTCGACGCGGTCGGCGGTACAATGCTGCTGGTTCGCTCCGACCTGCATCGCAATGGGCTGGTTTTCCCCTCGTTCCGGTACGGTGAGCTTAATCCGCTCATCCGCGGAGGCCGCGGCGAACTGGAGACCGAGGGGCTCGGCATGATGGCCCACGACATGGGACATCGATGTTGGGGGATGCCGAACCTGGAGATCCGCCACGGACGATGGTGATGAAAGCGAAACCCACCCTGCTCTATATCTCCCCGGTCATTCCGGCGCTCACCGGCAATGGCCTTGCCATGCGAGCCGGCACAGTCCTGGAGGTGCTGGCGGCGCGCTACGATGTGGACCTGCTGGTGGTTCCACTCTACGCGGCGGTCACCCCATCGATACCCGAACCCCTGGAAATGCTGTGCCGGCGCACGGCGATTGTTTCGCTCCGCCCGCAACGAGGTGGGTGGCTGCGTCCGGCTCGCATGTGGGGAAGCACCCGGTTCGACTTGGTTCACGTCTTTCGCCTTGTGACGCTGCCATTCAGTGAGCCGTACCTGCGCGGCTTTTTCCGGCGACCCAAGCTGCATCTCGATCTGGACGATATCGAATCGCTCACGCACCGGCGCCTTGCTTCGCTCTATCGCCAGAACGGCGACGAAGCCATGGCAAATTACGAGGAATCGGAAGCTGCTGTGTCGGAAATGCTGGAGAATGCAGCCTTGTGTCGCGTCGATCGCGTGTATGTATGTTCCAACTCGGACCGGCAAAAGCTTGAGGGCCGGACGCAAGCCGGCATCCGCGTGCTTCCCAACGCCGTCCGTATGCCAAGCAACGTTTCCGCCGGAAATCCGGGCGGCGTGTTCACGTTTCTTTTCGTCGGAACCCTGGGCTACTATCCCAACGAGGATGCGGTTCGATACTTGTGCGCCGAGATTGTTCCCCGGATTCGGGAACTGGCCGGCAGCGGGTTCGTTGTGAACGTCGCCGGTGTGGGGGGATCGGAGTCACTGCGCCAGGCTGCGAATGTGCCGCAGGTGAAGTTTCTCGGCGCAGTCGCTGACCTTCATGCCTGTTACTCACGGGCGGATGCGATCATGGCGCCAGTGCGCGCGGGCGGAGGGACGCGCATCAAAATCCTTGAAGCATTCAGTTTCCAGCGACCCGTGGTGGCCACCTCCATCGCGATGGAAGGAATCGAAGCGCGCGCCGAGGAACACGTGGTCATCGGCGATTCGCCAGCTGAATTCGCGCAACAGTGCGTGCGCCTTATGTCCGATGCAGATCTTCGCGAGCAGTTGGCTCGGAATGCATTGGGGCTCTTGGAGCGTTCCTACACCATCGAGTCCATGGCCAGGACGCTTGATGGGATGGATCGCGACAGCCGCAGCCTCATCTAGCGGCAATGAGCAGCTCCTGCCGGAGCTCGCGATAGACGTTCACTGCGAACTCCGGCAGCAGATCCTCGGGTTGACGGCTGTGCAGTTCCCGTTGCTTGAGATCGTCTTCCAGGGTGCTGCCATCTTGCTGGTGCGTCCAAACATGGCCGCGGTCGCGTATCGATCCCCGGTGCCTAACCGCCAGGAAAGATTCCAGTGCGATGACGGGGACCATGGTCGATCCACAACGGTCCTGATCCAAATGGAACCAGACATCCTCGTCCTGGAACAGTGGCCGGAACGGTCGCATTTCCCAGGCATCCCGGCTGAACAGCAGGGTCGCGCCGGGTGCGTTCCTCCAGTGCGATTGGCGGATTTCCCACCGGGCCACTTCAAAGAACAGGAAAGGTGTCAGGAAAGCGACAGTTGGGCGGCAGACCGAACGGTGACTCTCCAGTACCGTGGCCATCATACTTTCCATGAAGGTGGACGAGTACCAGTCGTCGTCGTCCATCTTCTGGCAGAATGTGCCATTGGCTTGCTCGATACCGGCATTCAGCTTGGTTCCCAGCGGCGTACCGGGCTCCATGCGGATGAGCCGCCCGTTCAGGGCTTCAATGGCTTCGCGGTCGGCGGGAAACAGCTCGCCGTCGTCGACGACGATCAGCTCGCGGTTTGCATAGGTTTGATAGCCGTAGTACTGCAGGGCCAGCGCCAGCAGGCGCGGACGGTCGCGGGTCGCGAGGATCACTGAAACCAGGGGTATCCCGTCATCGGGCAGCCGGACGGCGGGCTTCAATGGCAGTTCCGATGCGCGAAAGCGCCGCCGGGCCGAGAGCGGCGAAAGGCGTGTTCGGGGCGGATCAATTTCGCCGAGTAACTGTGTCAGCCGCCGCGCCGCCTTTTCCCATGTGAAGGTACCACGAATCCGCAATTGCGCCGTCGGTGTTCCCATGTCGCCGCCATCAATCGCAGATCGAATGTATGCGGCTGCCTCATCTTCGTCCGGCTCCCACCAGCGGGCGTTCTGAAACAGCATTGCGGTGGCGCTGCGTTCAGGCCATTTGACGGGAACTTCGCGGCTGGAAACAAGGCTGGCCACCGATGAATCCAGGTAACTGGTGTACGCGCTGTGGTTGGGAACAATGAGCCTCAAGCCACACGCCGCAGCTTCCATCGCAGGCAGATCCCAGCCTTCACCAAACGACATGGAGCAATAGTGAGTGGCAGCGCAAAAGAGGCGGGGCATCTCGGATTCGGAATACAAGTCGGTAAGAAAATGAACGGGTGCGGCCTCCACAAGCGCCTTGCCCGATTCCAGGCGAATCCCGGCGATCTCGGACCGAAAGCTGTCCATCTGTTCAGCACTCGAACATCCCAGCTTGACGATGAGAACCGCATCGTCGGCTGCCGTCGTAGCTCTTGTCCAGGCGCGCAGCAGGCCGGCGACATTTTTCCGGGGGCTGAGTTCCGAGACGTTCAGAAAGCGCGCCCGGTACCGGGCCACAGGCACGCCGGAGGGCAAACGCAACGGCAGCGGCTCGCTCGCGCTGTTGAAAAGTCGGGAATCGACGCCCAGGGGGCATACTCGAATCCGCTCTTCCGGCATCCCACCTGCGATCCACGCCGCGCGGCTGGACTCCGTGGGCACAATCAGCATGTCGTGCGTACGGTTCCGCTCCACCCACGAAGCAGGGGCCGGCGTGGCCTCAAACATCGTGAAATTCACATTCCGCCGGTCGGCGCGAGGCTGTACCTGATGGGGCATGCAGAAGTGGAGGACGGTTGGCGAGACGATCGGCTTGCTTAGAGTCTCAAACCACGGGTCGCAATGTGAGAAGGGAAGCTTGCGCGGGCTCCACTGCGGGATGTCCGTGAGCCACACGGAAACACCCTGGTGCGTGAGCTCGCGAACAAGCTCACGCACGTGGCGATCGTATCCAGTAACTCCTCGAAAGGGCCCACGTACGGTTAATGTCCGCATCGCCAGTGAAAAGGCCTAGCCGCGTTGGGCGTAAACCGGGATGCAGAGATATGGAGTTTGTTGGACGTTGGTACTGAGACTCAGGTTGGTGCTGTTGAAGCCGACCTGATTCATCTGGGCGCAGGAACCGTTCTTGCAGTTTGCTGAGGCCGCGATACACAAATCCACGAAAATCAGAGCCTGAGTTTCGCAGTAGAATTCTGGATCCGTGCTGGCTTGCTGGACTGCCGGCTGCGATTTCATACAATGTTCGAAGTAAAGAAAGGCTTGCCCTTCACAGAATGCGTCGCACTGCGAGAAAGTTCCCGCGTAAGCCTTGCGCCCGGTAAATGCTGCCAAGAAACCGAGACCACCGATGAATTGCAAGATGGCCTTCCGACGCGACATGCCGCCCGCCAAGTTTTTTGCGAGCTTGTCGATTGATTCGCTCATGAATAAACCCCCCTCATCGATTGTGGATTGACTACCCCGTTTGAACAGTAGCATTCCGGCGTTGTGTTGACAACGCCAAAATCTTGTTTCCTCCCATTGCCACGTCCTCCACCAGCACCCCATCCTCATCGATGAGGTATCCAATCGGAGTGGCAAACATGCCATAGGCGCGGGAGATCTCCCAACTTCGCTGCAACGCAATCGGGAATGTCAGCCCCAGCTTCTTCGCTTTATCGCGGTTTGCCTGGAGGTCGCCGCGTCCGATTACGAGCACCTGAAGGTCTTTGGTCTTGCGGTGAATGGCCTCCAGTTCGGGCATCAGATCATTGCAAGGGCGGCATTCGGGATCTGAAAACACCAGTAGCAATGGGCGGCCGCGAAAGGATTTCAGCGAGATTTCCTTTCCGTCCACCCCGGGAAGAGTGAACTCCGGAGCCTGTGTACCGGCTTTGAGCCCATCCCGATTGATGCGGCTGGAGGCAAGCGACGCAATGGACACCTCTCGCGAATGCGCGTTGGAAGACGCGTCCGCCGTCCCGCCCTCGTCGCGGAACAGATTCAAGATTGCCGTTGGCCCCAACACCGCATTGCCCATGGTGACACCGTTCTCATCCACCAGGTAGGCCATGGGTGTGGCATGGGCCACATAGAGCGACGCGACCTCGGAATCCTCCTGCAAAGCGATCGGGCAAACACTTTGATATTTCCCGAAAAACCGGCGGTTCTCTTCCACGGTCCCGGTTGAAACGATCACTGGAGCAGGGTCGACTTCGGCGCGCCCGGACAAAAGGGCGGCCAAGCCCGGGACTACCCTTTCGCAGTGCTTGCAACTGGGGCTGAGAAAAATCACCGCGACTTTGCGGCCACGCCACTGAGAGAGAGTCATGGTGCCGCCATCGAGAAGCGGAAGGGCAAAATCGTTCAGGACGGAGTCGGGAGGCAGGCCCAGATTGCCCGAGTTGACTTCGCCCGAGAGGACACCTTGCTCCAGAAGGCGGCGTTCCAGTGTTTCAAGCCGCACCATCAGGCGGCCATTCTGAAGGACCAGGTGGTATCCAAGCCAAGCGCCACCGCAGGCTATTGCGGCCACGAGGATCGCCAAAATCGTCACGCCTGGGCTCAACAACCGAGTTCCCTCCGATGGTGGAAATTGCTCGTTGTCCTGATCGCTGTCAATTGTGTGTAGCTGAGAGACGATTCTAACTTCAAGAAATCGTCTCGCGCAATAAAAATGTAACTCTAGTCAGGGCGAGCTATAAGGTAGCGCTAGTGTTCGGAATCCTTGGCCGGAATCAAGTCGGGTTGCACCGACATAGTCGATCCTTCGGTTACGTGAATGGATTCGCCGCGATTTTCGAAGGGCAGGAGGAAACCGGAACTCTTGTATGCTCCGGGTTCGATACTTTCCCATGCGAAAACCTTGTAATCCCCAGGGGGGAGTCCCTGCAGAACAAAGTGGCCGGTTTTGTCGGTACTTGTGGATTTATACAGGCGCATTTGGCCGCGAAGGGGAGGGTCGGGGACAAGCGTCACGCTAGCTCCTGGAAAGGGCTGCTCGTCCTTTGAAATGATGCCGCCAATGCTGGCGCCGTTTGGGCTCACGAGGATATCGAGGAAGCCGGAAGCTCGCCTGGCATTGCTTGAGAGGCCGGCAGTAAGGGAGTCAGTCCCATCCAGCCGGGCGGATTTGAGGAAGTAGTTCGCCGGCAGGCCATTTACATTGACGTCGTATTCGTCGTCGAAAACGTTCTTCAGCAGAAAGCTGCCGTCGCGTTTCACGGTGTCGTTAGGAATACCGTCGACAAACAGTCCGGCGTTCCTGGGGGAAAGGCCGACTTGGAACGGAGTGGCATTCGAACCAAGGTTTCCTTCCACTCGAAGGCGGCCTCTGATGTCCACGCCCGGTGCGAGCGTGAGGTTTATGCCTTCGAGATCGGTAGAGGCCACTTCCAGGGATTGGCGCGCAGATTCCCCCCTCCCTCCCTCGTTGAGAAAGGCATAGAGAACGTATGCGCCTGGAGCAACATTGCTGAGTTCAAAGGCCCCCTGCGCATTTTCAACGAGAGACTGCGAACTAACATGACTCGCGGCGGAGTTTGGCCCCTGCGAAACAAGGTAGACCTGGGCATGCATGGCGGGCGCGCCGCTTAAACCGCTGATTACGTGTCCGTGAATCGTAACCGTCGAACTGGTTCTCATGGTGATGTCCGCGGACGAGAATTCGTCGCCCGCCCGGACATTAACGGGTGCGGCTTGTGCGGTATCGGAAACGCCTGGATAGTAGATCGGCACATAGCCCGATTCAGCTTTGAGAGCTGAAAAAAGGCGGGGCTGCTTATCGGCTTCCAAGAAATACTGCCCGGGCGCCAGGCCAAAGATCCGGTACTCCCCGAGATCGTTGGTCCGCGACTCTCCCATTTGAGCAAACTCTCGCTGCCCGCTTCCGTAAACGGGGCGGAGCGCCAAAACCTGGGCTCCCGCGACGGGTTCGCCATCTTCGTCAAGAACATGCCCGGTTATGATTGCGGCTGGAATGAGTTGGATGGAGATGTTGGAAACGGTCTGACCTGGGGCGAGAGTGAGCGACGAACCCAATCCTCCCGGCTTGGTTTCGCCATATTCCTGCCGCACATAGCCATTACGCTCAACAATCAACTGATATTGCCCAGGATCGAGGTTCCTGATTTCAAAGCGCCCCATGCTATCTGTAGCGACACTGTGCCGTTGGCCCAGGGCTCCTTCCTGCCACATCTCCACGGAAGCCTTTCGCAAGGGCTCGCCAGTATCGGCTTTGTGCACCACACCCTGGACGGTGCATAGGTCGACCGGCTTCCCGACGGGGTTTTGCGGCGCCTGTGCTGGACTTATAAGCAGGAAGAGCAAGGGGACAAGGTAATTGGGCATCATTATGAACCCTCTACGTGTGTATTGGCATTCTAGCGCCAGAGTTGCTCCGGCGCGGATAGCTGGCCCTGAAAGTAGTGTACTAATTCTGTGCTACTGGATTCCCGGAAGGTTCTGCTTCTTCGACGCTTGGACTTGATCGCGGATCGGCCTCAGCTCTAGCAACTCCTCGGCTACATATGCGCCCGTCGTCCCATCTGAGAATGTCACAATCAGGCCATCTTCACCGTCCCGTTCGACATTGAGAATTTGCATTTTCTCGGCCATGGCAAAAAGTGTATCTCTCCGCCAAGCTGCCGACTGTCACGTTTTGCTCACGTTGGAGATGAAATGATTTGAACAGCCAGCCGCCTTCCCTGCAAGATAGCTACTATTCTCAAAGCTGCGGCCTGGACTCGATTATTCTTACGTCGTGCGCGATGCCCTCTGCACGGCGGGCAAACGCCGGGGCAAGCCCTGAACCGCCCCGAGCAAGGAGAACTTTCTCATGAATTCAGATGGATCGAACGAGGGCGTAATCTCCCGGCGCACCGCGATTGCCGGCGGCCTGGCGGCGATGGTTGTCCCGCCCTATTTGTCGGCAGATGCCGGCCGGCAGACATCCAGCCAGAAACTCCGTATTGCCTGCGTTGGTGTCGGCGGGGTTGGCCAGGACTATGTGGCCGGCTGCAGGGATGAAGAAATTGTGGCCCTTTGCGACCTTGACCACGAATTCTCCGCGCCGGCATTCAAGCTTTATCCAAAGGCCCGGCTCTACACTGACTTCCGCCAGATGTTCGACAAGGAAGAAAGGAACTTTGACGCGCTGATCGTCGCCACGCCGGACCACTGGCATTCGCACCTGGTGCTGGCGGGCCTGGCGATGAACAAACACATCTATTGCGCCAAGCCGATCACGCGCACGATAGCCGAGGCCAGAAGGGTCAAGGCCGCGTGCCTGGCCTCCAAGGTCACGACCAAGGCGAGTATTCAGGATTCATGCACCTCCCCTGCACGGGCCACAACGGAGCTGTTGTTGAGCGGAGCCATCGGGCCAGTCAGAGAGGTGCACTTCTGGACCGGCACGCACAGCCCCAGCGGGTTGGCAAGACCGGCGGAAGTTCAAACGCCGCCCCCAGGAATGAACTGGGACCAGTGGTGCGGTCCATCGCCGGCGCGGCCTTTTCATCGCACCTATCATTACGGCAACTGGCGGCCCTGGTGGGATTTCGGCACGGGCAACGTGGGCGATGTCGCTTGCCATGCGCTGCATATGTTCCACGACGAACTCGACATGGCGGCTCCGGATTGGGTGGCGGCAGATGCTTCCCAGTCTTTTTCTCTGGCCGGCGTCGTCGAGAACAGTGAGTGCTCCAGCATCGCAAACTATGTTCAGTGGCACTTTCCTGCCCGCGGCAAGCGTCCGGAGATGATGGCCTATTTCTACGATGGCGGCCTGCAGCCGCCTCGGCCGATCAGTATGCCGACGGACATGGGAATGCCGGGCAGGGGCATCATGTTCGTCGGCGAAGACGGCGTGATGATTTCCGGGTTCTATGGCGGCAGCCCGTGGTTGCCGGACCATACGCTGCCTCGCCCTGGCCGGCAACTGCGCGGACTCCCCGGCGGCCAGCTTCTGCCGGAGAGCCATTTCAAGGATTTCAAGCAGCCCGACCCATATTTGCCGCGATGCGAGAGGACGGATCACTACACCGAGTGGGTGCGGATGTGCAAAGCCGGAAAGAAGTCTATCACGCCGGTGGAATACGCATGCGGGCACACGGAATTTGCGTTGCTCGGGACTCTGGCGGAGCGCCGATACAGCACGCCCGGACTGCGCACTGGAGCGGGTTGGGGTAGAAATAGCAGATCGGACTCCGCGGTTGTATGGATTCCCGCGTCGAGCGACGGCCATGTGCATGCTTCCGATGTGGTCCCGGCAGCAGGCGCCGGAGCGGATGCGCCACGCTACTGGCGATCCTCCAAGGTGCTGCTCTGGGATGCGAAGGCCATGCGAATCACCAACGATGAGGAAGCTAACAGCTTTGTTGACACGCCCTATCGCAGCGAGTGGGACTACAAGATCTAGAAGGTTCGCCGGTCTTCGCAGTGGACACGTGTTCCCTGCGATTGGCCCTTCAAATTGCGGATGCACTATGATCGTCAATGCCTGTCCGCCGCCTGGATTGCCCGCGGGACATGGCTACTCGTTCCCGGCCCATGATCGGGGGCTGGACATGGCACGGCTCGACAGTGAACGGGGGCAAGAGTCCTTGTTGGATTGGGAAAGGAACACATGAATAGAAGACAGTTCATCGCCGCTGGCGGGGCAGCCGGACTGGTTGCCGCTCGCGCTGTCGATCCCGGCGCTGTGCGCGCGGCCTCTGTCGAGGAGCCGGGCCGAATGAAGCTGGGCGACCAGACAGCGCCCACCAACGATATGCACCTGAAGTATCTTGCCCGATATGGTGTGCGCAACATCTGCGGCTATCCGCAAATTGAGGGCAACCGCCTTTACGCGACGGTCGACGAACTCAAACGCATGATCGACATGGCTGGCAAGTATGGCATCGGCATCGACTGCACCGCGCCGCCATTTCTTGAGTCCACCCATATCGACGTCGAAAAGCATCCGGCCGTGATGCTGGCCAATAGTCCGCAGCGCGACCGCGACATTGAGGCCTTGCAGACTCTTATCAAGAACTGTGCGCAGGCCGGCATTCCCTGTATCAAATACAACATGAGCATTCTCGGCATACTGCGGACGGGATGGACGCCGGGACGCGGCGATGCGGAGTACCACACTTGGAAACTGGCCGAGGCGCATCCCGATCCGCTGCTCACCAGGGCCGGACATGTTGACGCCGACGCTTTCTGGGAGCGCATTACTTACTTTCTCGACCGCGTGATACCGGTCGCCAACGAGTACAAGATTCGCATGGCCTGCCATCCCCAAGATCCGGGCGTTCCGCCGGAAGGCTATCAAGGCGTAAATCGCGTGCTGGGCACAATCGACGGGCTCAAGAAGTTCATCGCCATTCAGGAGAGCCCCTGGCACGGGCTCAACTTCTGCCAGGGAACCATCTCTGAAGCTCTGCACAATCCAGGCGTCGAGATCTTCGATGTAATCCGCTACTTCGGCACACGTAAGAAAATCTTCAACGTGCATTTCCGCAACATTCGCGGACGCCGCGACGACTTTATGGAAGTCTTTCCGGACGAAGGCGACATCGATTTCGTGAAGGCGCTCAGGGTGTACAAGGAGGTCGGCTATCCTTACATGCTGATGCCCGATCATGTTCCTCAAGCGGCCTCCGACCCGGACTTTTTGCAATCCTTTGCATTTTGTTACGGCTACATTCGTGGCCTGCTTCAATCTCTTGACTCGACCGCATGAACGGACAGATTGACATTGCCTGAAGACAAACAGACACGAATTCGATATCTGATCATTACCATCCTGTTCGCCGTCAGCTGCTTCAGCTATGGCGACAGGGTGGCTCTATCTATAGCGGGCGCCGCAATGGCGAAAGATATTTTCATCAACCCATTGAAGCTGGGCTTACTCCTGTCCGGATTTAGTTGGGCTTATGTGGTGGGCCAGTTGCCTTCAGGCGGTCTGCTGGATCGCTACGGGTCGAAAAGAATCTATGGCTTCAGCATTCTTCTGTGGTCCATCTGCTCCTTCCTGACCGGCTTTGCGGGATACCTGGTCGCGAGCGCCGCATTCACCGCGATCTTCGCTTTGAGACTTGTTTCCGGATTGGCGCAGGCCCCCGTCTTTCCCGGAAATGGCCGCATCGTTGCATCGTGGTTTCCCACCAGCGAGCGCGGACTGGCCTCCGCAATCTTCAACTCGTCGCAGTATTTTGCGTTGCTGATCTTTGCGCCGATCTTTGGCTGGATCGTTCACGTCTCCGGATGGCGCACTTGCTTCTGGTTCATGGGCGTCCTCGGCTTTGTCCTGACTTTGATCTGGTTCAAGAATATCTATGGAGTAAAGCAGCATCCTCGCATCTCCAACACCGAGATCGAAACCATCGAAAGCGGCGGCGGCCTGGTGAATACCGACCAGCGGACCAGCGCGCAGGTCAAGGGCAGCCCGCTGACCTGGGCCGCAATCAGGATGCTGCTCAGTCATCGCATGCTGGTTGGCGTCTACATTGGCCAGTACTGCATTGTGACGCTCACCTGGTTCTTTCTCACCTGGTTCCCCATCTACCTTGCACAGGCCCGCCACATGTCCATTCTGAAGGTGGGATTTGCTGCCGCAGTGCCTGGACTATGCGGCGGCTTCGGTGGAATTCTCGGCGGCGCAATATCGGACCGTCTTCTCAAGAACGGCCACTCGCTCAGCTTTTCGCGCAAGGCGCCGATCATGGCGGGGATGGCGCTTTCAATGACCATGATCGCCTGCAACTATGCTCACTCGCAGGCTCTGATGTTGCTGCTGATGTCGATTTCCTTTTTCGGCAAGGGCATCGGAGCGTTAGGCTGGACCGTTATCTCAGATACTTCTCCAAAGGGCATGGTGGGCCTGAATGGCGCGCTGTTCAACCTGATAGGAAACATGGCCGGAATTACCACGCCCATCATCATCGGATATATCGTGCAGAAGACCGGCTCCTTCGATGATGCGCTCATCTTTGTCAGCTTGACCGCACTCTGCGCGATCGTAAGTTACGGTCCGATCGTGGGAGAGATCAAGCGCCTCAACTTGGTCGAGCCTTCCGCAGCGGCGAGCAGTCGCTGAACCAGGCCGTTTCGAACCGATTACACTTTCAATGTGAGAGGGAGATTGGACCATGCCGGATTGGCCGGGGAATTTGCCACGCAATGCTTTCAAGAAAGCGCTCGCGAGCGGCGAGCGGCAGATCGGCCTGTGGAGCGGCCTGGCCAGCCCGATCGCAGCGGAGATCGTTGCCGGCGCGGGCTTTGACTGGATCGTCATCGACGGCGAGCATGGCCCAAACGACATTCCATTGCTGCTTGCACAGTTGCAGGCTATGCGCGGCGGCACCGCCGAACCCGTCTTCCGCCTCCCGTGGAACGACACCGTAATGTTCAAGCGAGCTCTCGACGTTGGCGCACGCTCGCTTCTGGTTCCGTTCGTCCAGAATGCTGAAGAGGCCCGCAAGGCCGTTGCCGCCACTCGCTACCCGCCGCTAGGCATTCGCGGAGTCTCGATCGCGCCGCGCGCCAATGACTACGGGCGCATCAAGGGCTACCATCACAACGCATACCTTGATATATGCGTGCTGGTGCAGTTGGAAACAAGGGCTGCTCTTGCGGAACTCGAAGCGATTGCCGCGGTCGAAGGCGTCGATGGAGTCTTCATCGGGCCCAGCGACCTGGCCGCGGATTTAGGCCATCTTGGCAATCCGCAACACCCTGAAGTGCAGGCAGCAATCAAGGATGCGGCCATGCGAATTCGGGCCGCGGGCAAGTCCGCTGGAATACTGGCTGGGAGCGTTGACGACGTGAATTCTCTTTTTGAAATCGGGTTTAACTTTGTTGCAGCGGGCAGCGACGTAGGCCTGCTGGCGCGCGGAGCAGAAAATGTTGCGGCGCGATTTCACAAGGGCTAGCCTATTCTATTGGCCGGGCTTTCGCGCAAAGGAGAAGAGAAATGGCAACCATAGGATTTGTCGGTCTCGGCATCATGGGCCGGCCGATGCTGAACAATCTTTTGAAGGCGGGTCACACCGTGATTGCGTTTGGCCGCAACACCGGGAAGCTCGATGCCTGCGTCGCCGATGGAGCCGAACGCGGAGCATCGAACGGCGATGTGGGCGCGCGCGCATCCATCATCTTCACCATGTTGCCCGATGGGCCGCAGGTGGAAGAGGTCGTCCTTGGCGAAGGCGGAGTCATGGAAGGATGCAAGCCCGGCTCGCTCATCGTCGACATGAGTTCCATCAATCCACTGGTCTCGCAAAAAATTGCCGCTGTCTGCGCTGCGGAAGGCGTCGATTTTCTGGATGCTCCGGTAAGCGGCGGCGAACCCAAGGCCATCGAGGGTACGCTCGCAATCATGGCGGGCGGCAGTCAGGAGAACTTTCGCAAGGCTGAACCTTTCTTAAAATGCATGGGCTCGAGCGTTACCCTCACCGGCGGTGTGGGAGCGGGGAACGTGACCAAACTGGCCAACCAGATCATGGTCGCCTGCAACATTGCCGCAATGGGCGAGGCCCTGGCTCTATCCACGCGCTGCGGCCTCGATCCTGAGGTCGTGTTGAACGCTGTGAAAGGCGGCCTCGCCGGAAGCGCCGTCCTCAACGCAAAGGGACCAATGCTCATCGCGCGAAACTTCAAGCCTGGATTCAAGATCCAGCTTCATCAGAAGGATCTGCGCAATGCGTTGCAGACCGCGGAAGCAAACCAGATGTTTCTCCCGCTCACCGCGTTGGTTCAGCAGATGTTGCTTTCGTTGATGGGCGATGGCAAAGGCGAACTCGATCACTCGGCGATCGCCACTTTCGTCGAGAAGCTCTCTCATGTCGAAATCGAGCGGCCCGCTGACGAAGCGTAACTGTTCTGCCGTTGCAATAAAGTCACAATCCGAAAGGCCAAACCCTTTGCACCGTCTTCGAGAGAACCTCCTCACGATCCTCCGGCGAGAAAACGTTTAGACGATCGCGATAGAGCTCCACGATTCTTGCGTAAGGAAGCTGTCGCAATGAGACAGGCCAATTCGTAGCCCACATCAAGCGCTGTGCCCCGAATTGTGAATAGATACGCTTCACCTGCTCCTGCGCATCCATGTAAGGGTAAGCCTGTTTTGAGAGCGTCCACATGTCGGAGATCTTGACGAACACAGAAGGATAACGCGCCAGATCGAGCAGCAACTTCAGTAGGTCCGGCCGATCGAGCGGGCAGTCGGCCATGTGATCGATCACAACCTTGAGTCCCGGATTCGATTCGATGAACGGAACAAGATCGGGCAGCCGCGTGGCCGGCGCAAGGATGGTCATGGGGACCTTGAGTTCCGCGCAGCGCCGCCAGAGCGGAGCCATCAGAGGGCCACGAATCCAGTCGCCGTCCGCCGTCGCGGCAGGGCTTAAACGCACGCCGTGAAAACCGTCCTGTGTCAGTTGACTCAGATGATCCGGCGCGGCCGGGTCCTGAGGATTCACGCGGCAAACCCCCATGAACACGCCCGGATAGCGCTTCAAGACGCCGGCAAGATAGCTATTGTCCCAGCGGTAGTGAATGACCTGGACGATCACCGTTCTCGCGACGTGATTGGCCTGCATCAGTTCCAGAAGCATCTCGGGCGTAGCATCTTCCGCGGGCGGGCGCGCTCCCTCAGCAAAAGGAAACCTCGCATCGTGCTTGAAAACATGCACGTGCGAATCGATCATGCGCGGCGCTCCGGCCGCATCGCCCACCGGCGACGCAAAGCATTGGTGGAACGAAAGCGCAGCCGCACTGGCAACGGCATGGGCAACAAACTTGCGGCGGCTGAGCATACGATGTTCTCGCTATGTAATCGGTGAAGGATTGAACAGAACAAACTCGTTATGCAGTCCCCAATGGTCCGTCCATGTTTTCTTGCGCCCGCTTGCAACCTCAAGAATGAGCTTGAAGATCTCTTCGCCCAGCTCGCTGATTGTTGCTTCACCCGTAGCGATCACGCCCGCGTCCACATCAATCAAATCGGGCCATTTCCTGGCCAGCGGAGTGCGTGTCGATACCTTGATCACCGGCGCCATCGCCAGGCCATACGGCGTCCCGCGACCGGTCGTGAAAACGTGCATGTTCATTCCCGCAGCCAATTGCAAAGTGCCGCAGACAAAATCGCTGGCCGGCGTAGCCGCAAAGATCAGTCCCTTCTTGGTAACGCGTTCCCCTGGCCCCGAAACCCCCGCGAGAGCGCTGGTGCCTGACTTCGCCGTGGACCCGAGCGCCTTTTCAACGACGTTGGTGAGCCCGCCCATCTTGTTTCCGGGTGTGGGATTGGCGCTTCGATCCATTCCGCCAAGGCTCAGATATTTGTCGTACCAATCCATCTGATCGATCAGCTCCTGCGCGACCTCTGCATCGATGGCGCGTGCTGTCAGCAGGCTGATCGCATCGCGCACCTCCGTTACCTCGGAAAACATCACCGTCGCCCCTGCCCTTACCAGCAGATCGGCCGTAACCCCGAGTGCAGGATTGGCAGTCACGCCAGAAAAGGCGTCGCTTCCTCCGCACTGCAGACCGACCACTAGATCAGCCGCGGGCCGTGTCACCCTTCGTCTCTGGTTGAGCGCGACGAGACGTTCTTCAGCCATCTGCATGATGGCCTTCACCATTCCTTCAAAGCCCTGTTCATCCTGCAACCTGACAACGTATGGTCTGGACTCCATCATCGGAAATGTTCCGCTTGGCATAAGCCTCGACGGCTGCAGCTTTTCGCATCCCAGACTCACCACCATCGGCGCGCCGCCCAGGTTCGGATTGAGGCTGAGATTGCGAAGAGTTCGAATCGGAATCTCAGCTCCTGGAGCATCGATCGCGATGCCGCATCCATATCCGTGATTGATGGCAATCACATCGTCGACGTTGGGGTAGCGCGCCAGCAGTTCGGCCTTGATCCGCTTAACTGCGTAGTCCACGGTCGGCGCGACACACTGGACCGTTGTCGAAATAGCGAGAATATTCCTGGTGCCGACCGAGCCATCCTCGTTGACAAAACCCTCGAACGTATAACCCTCGAGCGGCGCCAATGGCTCTGGAACCCCGGTCGAAATCGGCAAGTGATTCAGGTCCGGCGGTTCGGGCAAGCGCATCACTGCTTCGTGCACCCAGGACCCCTTCGCGATCCGTCCTTGCGCATATCCAATCACGGCGCCATATCGCACAATCGGTTCGCCGGAACCGATGTCTTCGAGCGCGACCTTATGCGCCTCCGGCACGTCGTCAACCAGAACAAGGCCGCTGTCGAACGTCGTACCGGCCGGCAGACCGCCTTCATTCACAATGATGGCCACGTTATCCCGCGGGTGAATCTGAATATAGAGCGGTCGCATATTCTCTGTGCTGTCCATTGCCGATTCTCCCGGCGGCCGACCATCGGCCGCATACATGCTGCTTTGAATCTAACGGATCGTGCCATCGCCGGAGACGAATTGAATGGCGCCGGCAATCAATTCGCGCAACGGTAGTCTATCGTGAGGGAACTGATAGTCGCGCGGATGACGGCAGAAAGATAAAGTCTCGTGTCTCCCCAAATCTTCGGAACGCTCAGTGCCTTCGCCGCCGTTGCACTGTAAGATGGTATCGAATTGAAACTAGGGCGCGAGCGACCTCTGCTGGTAGAGGCCGTCTTGCAAACAGATCATGAGCTCTACGATGAGAACCCAAGGTCGATATGCGGCCGTTTGGATGGTAGCCGGCCTAAGTAGTCTGGTTGCGGCTTGCGGCGGCGGAGGAGGTGGCGGCACGCAAGTACAAACGCCCGTCTCTGCAATCGCGTCCGTAGCTGTAACGCCTAATCCGGTAACCGCGATCATCGGAACGCAGGCGCAATTCACTGCGTCCGTGAGCGGCACGGGCAACTACAGCAGTGCAGTCACCTGGTCCGTATCCGCGCCATCAAACAGCACCCTAAGCGCGGGCACTATCACATCGTCCGGCCTATTCACCACACCCTACCCCGCCCCGCCCAACGTGACGGTTACAGCCACCAGTTCCCAGGACGCAACCAAGTCCGGCAGCGCGACGCTGACCTTGAACGCTCCCGCCGTGGCCGCCGGCCCTGCGCTCACAGTCGATGCCGGCAACCAAACCCACGCCATCAACCCTTACATTTACGGAATGAACGGCTACCTCCTTGACACTGCAGCAGCGAGCACGGCAAACATCTCAGTCAATCGTCTGGGCGGAGACAGCACTTCCCGCTACAACTACAAGCTGGACGTAACCAGTTCCGCCAGCGACTGGTACTTTGAAAACCAGCTCGGCTTTAGCGCAGACAACCTGAGTCCCGTCAACGGAGTCTCTGCATTCGACGCGCTCGTCCAGAGCAACACCGCCATCGGTGTCAAGACGCTGGGCACGGTGCCTGTGCTCGGCTGGGTGGCAAAGGATGCGACCTCCTGCAGCTTCCCCGTATCGAAGTACCCCGGCCAGTATGCGGTGGATATCGGTCGCCAATGCGGCGACGGGGAGATGCCGAACCCATCCAATCCCAGCAGCCCGACGTATATCACTGGCAACGATCCGACTGTCACCAGCACCACGGTCGGCCCCTCGTGGGCCGGCAACTGGGTGTCTTATCTTGTCAACAAATTCGGCACCGCAGCCAATGGCGGCGTTGCGATTTTCGACCTCGACAACGAACCAGCCTGGTGGGATGCGGTGCATCGCGATGTCCATCCCCTGCCCTCAACCTACGATGAGGTTACAAACAACGGCATTGCCACCGCACAAGCCATCAAAACTGCCGATCCAACTACTGAAGTAAGTGGGCCGGTGGTCGATTATTGGTGGAACTACTTCTACTCCAAGAAAGATATTGAGTCCGGGTGGGGAACCGGCCCTTGTTATTCGCCCTGGAGTAACCCGATCGACCGGAAGGCACACAATGGTACGCCCTTCATCGAGTACTATCTGCAGCAATTCGCGGGGAATGAAGCCAAGAACAGCGTGCGCCTGCTGGACTATCTCGACCTGCACACCTATTTCGCCGCTGACTATCTCGGCAACTCGGTCGCCTTTACAACGGCGGGAGACACTGGAATGCAGCAGGCACGGCTGAATTCGACGCGCGTCTTTTGGGACCCTAGTTACACCGATCCAAACTACCCGCAGCCAAACTACACAACCGATTCAAACTACTCCGCCGGTTGCGCCCCTGCACCACAACCGCCGCAACTGATTCCGATGATGCACAAATGGATCGCGAGCGATTATCCAGGAACCAAGACCGCCATCACGGAATACAACTGGGGCGGGCTCGAAGCTATCAACGGAGCACTGGCCCAGGCTGACATCCTGGGAATCTTCGGCAGCTACGGCCTCGATCTCGGCACACTGTGGCCGACTACAAATCCCGCCGCGCAAGTCCCTGGATTGATGGCTTTCGAGATGTACCGAAACTACGATGGCAATGACTCCACCTTCGGCGACATGGCGCTTGCCTCCACGAGCGCCAATCAGGGCGCGCTCTCTGTTTACGGCGCCCTGCGCACCGCGGACAACGCTGTCACCGTGATGGTGATCAACAAAACATATGGCGACCTCACGGACACGCTTTCCCTCGCCAACTTCACGCCGAATGGCCCGGCAAAGGTCTTCGTTTACAGCAACGCCAACCTTGCCGCCATTGTCCCGCAGCCCAATCTGACGCTCGCACCGCCAGCAACGGGGAGCACAACCAGCACCCTCGGCACTACGTTTCCCGCGCAGTCAATTACCCTCCTCGTTGTTCCCAGCAAGTAAGCTCCCGTCGCATGGCCGCGAAATGGGGCTGCGTCCGCGCTTTATACTGGGATGTTTGGCCACGACAAGCGCCCGGGCTAAGAAGCGGTTCGCGCGACAGATCCGGGGTCCCGGGCGACAGGTCTTCGCCGCCGGGTTGGAAGAGGAGACGGCATTGGCTCAGGCAGAGATCGGCATCATCGGCGGCAGCGGGCTTTATTCCATGCCCGGGTTCACAAACGTACACGAAGAGCGCGTGGAAACGCCCTTCGGCGACCCGTCCGACCTATTCGTGCTCGGTGAACTCGAGGGCTGCCCGCCGCGGCGGGTCGCATTTCTGGCCCGCCATGGCCGCGGCCATCGCATCCTTCCCTCGGAGCTGAACTTCCGAGCCAATATTTACGCCTTCAAGAAGCTCGGCGTCGAGCGCATTCTCTCTGTTTCGGCCGTCGGCTCGCTCAAGGAAGAGCACAAGCCCACCGACTTCGTCATGCCCGACCAGTTCATCGATCGCACATTCCATCGCATCGCAACGTTCTTCGGCGAGGGAATCGTAGGCCACGTAGCCTTTGGCGATCCGGTGTGCGCCACCGTAGCCAAGGCTGCGGCCGAGGCCTGCGCCACGGTGGGCGTAGTCGGCAAGCTGGGTGGGACCTACGTCTGCATGGAAGGCCCGCAGTTCTCTACCAAGGCCGAGTCGCATCTCTATCGCAGTTGGGGCGCGGACGTAATCGGCATGACCAACTTGCAGGAAGCCAAACTGGCCCGCGAGGCCGAAATCTGTTACGCCACCGTGGCCATGGTCACCGATTACGACTGCTGGCGCGAGGGGCACGATTCGGTAACCATCGAAGAAATTGTAGCTGTGCTGCACAAGAATGCCGACAACGCGGCCAGGGTTGTAAAAGCAGCCGTAGCAGCCATCCCTGCCGAGCGTGCGTGCGCATGCGCCTCGGCAGCCCGCTATGCCGTTCTCACCCAGCCCGATGCAATTCCCGCCGCAGCCAAGGAAAAGGTGGGCCTGCTATTTGGCAAATATCTGGGGTGGTAGGAAAGTGTTAAGGAACCTCTGAATAAGTCGGCGCTTTGAAAGGGCACGACTTTAGTCGTGCCGAAAGCGAAGCAAATCAAAGCGGGCTTTAGCCCCTGAAGGGACGGCTAGCAGTGAGGCTTAATCAGAGCCTCCTTAGGAGAAATCATGGGACTTTGCATAGCTTTAGAGACGGAGTCCGGTGAACAAATCAAATTGATTGCCGACGAGAAGAACTTGCTCGACCGGCTGATCGGTTCTCCGGATGAGACAGCATTTCCCATGCTGGCTTCGATAGACAGGTACGGAGACACGACCTTCAATCGGATGCAGATCGAACGTTTCCTTGCTGAATGGGAGAGCTTGTTTGCCAAGGCAACGACTTCGGAAGAGAAAGCCTTGCTGCAAGCTGTCAAAACCCTGGGAGAAGCATCCCGGCATGCGGTTCATCAATATCTAGTCTTCATCGGAGACTAGCGCAACGGGCGGATGCCCAGTTAAGGAAAAGAGAAAAGAAAAATGGCAATTACCGTAGTGGGCAGCGTAGCTTTCGATTCAATTGAGACACCGGCGGGGCGGCGCGAGCGCTGCCTGGGCGGCGCAGCCACACATTTTTCACTTGCTGCCAGCTTTTTTACCGATGTGCGCGTAATCGCCGTCGTCGGTGAGGACTTTGGCAAGGAGAAGGAAGCCGTCTTCCATGCGCGCGGCATCGACACCCGCGGCATCGAACGTGTCGCGGGCAAAAGCTTCTTCTGGGAGGGTTCCTATCTCGAAAACCTCAACGAGGCCAAGACCCACGCCACCGAACTCAACGTCTTCGCGGCCTTTGAACCGAAGATTCCCGATGCCTATCGCGACTCCGAGTTTCTGTTTCTCGCCAACATCGACCCCGTGCTTCAACGCCGCGTCCGCGAGGCCATGCCGGATGCGCGCCTGGTGGCCGGCGATACCATGAACTACTGGATCAAGGATCATCGCGAGGCGTTGCTCGAAGTGCTGAAGGGCCTCGACATTCTGCTCATCAACGACACCGAAGCCAAGATGCTGGCCGGCAACAACAACCTGGTGCAGGCGGCGCGCGCGGTCATGGCCTTCGGACCGCATACGCTGGTGGTCAAGCACGGCGAGTATGGAGCCACGGCATTCTTCAGCAGCCACAGCTTTTCAAAAGAACGTGCACATGCGGAGCACATCTTCCGTGCGCCTGCCCTGCCTCTCGAAGAAGTTGTCGACCCCACCGGCGCGGGCGACAGCTTTGCCGGCGGATTCTTCGGCTACCTTGCTTCGCAGCCTGAACTCACCCCTGCCACTTTTCGGCGCGCCATGTTTTACGGCAGCGTGATGGGCTCATTTGCAGTCGAGCGCTTTGGCACTGAGCGGTTGCAGCAGCTCACCCGCAAGGAAATCGACGATCGCTTCATTCTCTTCCGCGAGTTGACGCACCTTGACTGAAGAGTCCATCCCGGACAGTTCGATCTCGTCCGCCGCGGCGGAGGAGTCCTACGCAGTTCTGGCATTCTGTGCGGCAGCTTCGATAGCGGCGGTGATTTGGAGCTGGCAACACGGGGCGATGCTCAACTATGGAGACGCAGTTGCCCACCTGCACATCGCGCGCCGCGTCTTCGACTCACACCAGCCGCGCTTCACGCAGTTGGGCTCGGTGTGGCTGCCGCTGCCGCATATTCTGCTGACTCCTTTTGTTCAGGTCTACAGTTGGTGGGCCAATGGAATTGCCGGCGCGATTCCATCGGCGCTGGCGTATCTGGCCTCCTGCACAGGCCTCTACAAGCTTGCCCGCCGCTGGCTCCCCTGGCCCCGCGCCATGTTGGCACTTTGGTTTTTCGCCACCAATCCGAATCTGCTCTACTTGCAGACCACGGCCATGACCGAGCCGCTCTTCCTTTGCGAGATGATCTGGATCGCGCTCTGGCTGGTGGAGTGGCGCGCCAGCCTCGACGCAAACCCCACCCAAGCCCGCCGCCTGCTCTGTTTCATCGCGGCCGCGCTCATTGCTGCCATCTTCACGCGCTATGACGGCTGGGTGATTGCACTGCTGGCATGGGGAAATATCGGCATCATCCTGGCCCGTCGCCGCGGGCTCCGCTCGCGGACTTTCTGGCTGGCATCTGTTCTGGTTGTCGCCGCGCCAATCGCATGGTTCATCTACAACGCCGCTGCATTCGGCGATTGGCTTTACTTTCTGCGCGGCCCATACTCCGCCAAGGCCATCGAGATACGCACCTCCGTGCCCGGATTCCCGCCGCACCCTGGCTGGCATAATCCCTGGGTCGCCCTGATCTTTTTCATCAAAGCCGCCGAACTGGACGCAGCAGCCGCCGCATGGGGCAACGGCCTGCTGGCTCTGTCTGTCCTTGGCACTGTATACGCGTGCCTCACCGAGCGCCGCCGCGCCTTCGCGTGGGCTTTGCTCCTGTGGCTTCCGCTTCCCTTCTATGCATACTCGGTCGCCTATGGATCTGTCCCCATCTTTCTCCCCGTCTGGTGGCCCTACTCCTGGTACAACCTGCGCTACGGAATGGAACTGCTGCCCGCCTTCGCGATCGGCATCGGATTTGTCGCACAGTTTATTCGCGCAATCATGCTCGAGTACAAGCCCCGCCATTTGTCCGGAAGAACACTGTCCCTCTGGCTCAACTGCGCCGTGGCTTTTCTACTCGCTGTCGCCAACCTGAACCTCTTGCAAATGCTGCGCGAGCGCCCCCTGGTTTACGTCGAAAGTACAAAGAACATCGAGTCCCGGCGAACTTACGAGAACCAGATCCCACGGGCTCTGAAAACGCTCCTCGCACGGCGCCCAGGGTCCATAGTCTTGATGGAAACCTCGGTCGACCCCGAACTCGTCACCCTCACTGGAATTCCGCTGCGCCAGACCATCAACGAGAGCGATTTGGAAATCTATACGGCAGCATTGGCCGATCCCGCCTCTCATGCCGGGCTCGTGTTGGCCTTTGATGGTGACGAGATCGACCGGGCCGTCAAGGCCCATCCCGCTGGTCTGACCGTCATCCGGCGCTTTTCCGCTCCCGGTCAGCCATCCGCCACGATTTACGTTTCCGATACGGGCTCCGCCCAACTGCTTCCAACAAGACTCAACAAGCCGACCTTCACGGTGATAGCATCGGGCATGGAAATCTCATGACCATGGCATTGGCACAATTCGCTCAGCCCTTGAGTTTCGATTGGCTGGAACAAGTCGTCGTCCTGAACGGCGCTGTCGGCCGCCTGGTCCTGGCTTGCCTGTTAGGCGGCGCCGTCGGCCTAGATCGCGAGATTCACCGCAAGGCCGCCGGCGTTCGCACCAACCTGCTCATCTGCATGGGCGCTGCGTTCTTTACCCTTCTCTCCGCGGTTCTGGCCGGCGACAGCAGTCCCAACAAGGGACAGGTAGCCTCCAACATCGTGCAGGGCATCGGCTTCCTGGGCGCGGGTCTCATCCTCCACAATCGCAGCCGCATCAATGGGCTCGCCAGCGCAGCCAGCATCTGGGTCGTCGCCTCCATCGGCATGGCCTGTGGCGCGGGACTTTACGCCGCGGCAACGGTCGCGGCCGTCATCGTCATCTTTGCGCTGGAGGTGGTCGGCTTCCTCGAGCGGCGCGCCAACATCAAGATCTACACCGTTACCTACGAGGCGCGCGGCCAGGATCAGCCCCGCATGCTCCAGTCGATCCTTGACGCGATGGATAAAGCCGGCCAGCGCCTCACCGGCGTTGAATCCGACGCCATCGGCGAGCTTCAACGGGTCTGCTTCCCTCTCACCACCGTTCGGCGACAACATGACCGCCTCAACAAGGAGCTGACTGCCGAGCCGGCCATTGAGAAGCTTCTAACCTTCCGCGATCCGGAGGAAGATTGATTCCCTTTACCAAGGCCCACGCTTGCGGCAACGACTTCCTGATTGTGACTGAAGACGCCGCCGCCGGCCACGACTGGGCAGATCTAACGCGATTCCTCTGCGCGCGCAACACCGGAATCGGCGCAGACGGTGTGGAGTTCTTTGCCTGGAACGACATCGGGATGAGCTCCAACTCCGGCCGCATCCGCTTGCACAATGCCGACGGTTCCATTGCCGAAATCAGCGGCAACGGAACCCGTTGCGTCGCCGCGTGGATGGCCAAAACGCTCGGCTCCCGGCCCGGCGATGAGCTGGAGATCGTTACCGATGCCGGACTACGCGTTTGCCGCGTCGATGCCATCGACACAACCTCAGGATTCACAGTGGACGTGACTGCCGGCATGGGCGTCCCAAGCTTCGCGCCAAGCATTGTGAAGATTTCCGGTGGGCATATCGTTCATGGAACGATCGTCGACACAGGCAATCCCCACTTTGTTACTCTCGTCGACCCAGTGCAACTCGTCGTGGCTGATCGATCATGGCAGTCCATCGGAGCGGAGATTTGCGGCCACCCTGACTTCCCTCATCAAACGAACGTCGAGTTCCTCAGCATCGTCAGCCCTGGCGAGATCGAAATCCTCATCTACGAGCGTGGCGTCGGCCCAACCACCTCTTCCGGCACGGGCAGCAGCGCATCTGCCGTTGCGGCTATCGCCGTCCACGGCTGCCACTCCCCGCTTACCGTTGTAGCCCCCGGCGGAGCGCAGACCGTCACCTGGGACGGTCCCGGCACAGGACTCACGCTCACCGGCCCAGCCACCCTGACCGCCCAAGGCGAGGCATTCTACAAATGACAGCGCCCGCCGAGCCCAAATCGCTTTTGAAGATCGCCCCCGTCAAGAAGGGCGCCGGCGTCAGCGTGATTGCACCCGCAGCCTCTGCGAAGCTTGAGCGCGCGGAGCAAGGCACCAGGCGCTTGCGTGCGCTTGGCTTTTTGCCCACTCTCGGCCATCACGCTTTTCAAAAGGGGCCGCTCTACTTCGCTGGAACCAGGGCGCAGCGATTGGAAGACCTGCATGAAGCCTTCGCCGACCCAGACACCAGCGTGGTCGCATGCCTCCGTGGCGGCTACGGCTCCAACTACC
Source organism: uncultured Acidobacteriaceae bacterium (assembly GCA_963757965.1). Classification (GTDB taxonomy): domain Bacteria; phylum Acidobacteriota; class Terriglobia; order Terriglobales; family Acidobacteriaceae; genus Telmatobacter. Next base: position 3,036 of record CAVWTV010000017.1, on the reverse strand, counting down.
TGCTCGACGGTCTCAACCTCGATCTCATCCGCCGCCATCCCAAGCCCTTCTTCGCCTATAGCGATCTGACCGGCATTCAACTCCGCCTGCTCGACGAGCTGGGCCTGCCCGCATTTCATGGACCGATGGTCGCAGCCGATTTCTCAAACGAGAATGGTGTCCACCTGCCCAGCCTTCGATCGGCGCTCGCCGGCCAACCCTATAGCCTTGGTCCCGCCGAAGGCCTGCGCATCCTCAAGCCCGGCAAAGCGCAAAACACAGTACGCGGCATACTGTATGGCGGTTGCCTCAGCATTCTCGCTTCCTTGCTGGGCACGCCCTATGAACCGCAGACCGAAGGCAAGCTGCTCTTTCTTGAAGACACGGGCGCCAAGCCCTACCAGATCGACCGAATGCTGTGGCAACTGCGCCACGCCGGCAAGCTCGACAGTGTGCGCGGCATCGTCTTTGGCGAGATGCTCGAATGCGCCTCGCCCGGTGCGTCGCCAAAACTCCTCGATGAAGTGATTCTTCACGTGTTTGAAGACTTCGACGGCCCCATCGCCATTGGCCTTCGCAGCGGTCACGTCTCGCGTCAAAACGTGACCCTGACCCTCGGCGTCGAAGCCGAGTTGGTTCTTGCCAATCAGGCTGAACTTCATCTGCTCGGAACGGCGGTCGTGCGATGACGCCGCTCTTCCGCCACATTCATCTCAGTGGCGTCTGCGGCACGGCCATGGCCTCGCTGGCTGGCCTGCTGCAACTGCAAGGTCACCGCATCACCGGTTCCGACAAAGCCGCCTATCCGCCGATGAGCGCTCTGCTCCACTCGCTCGGCATCTCCATCCTCGAGCCCTACGCCGAGTCCAATCTCGATCCCGCTCCGGACTTGGTCGTCATCGGCAACGCGCTTTCCCGCGGCAACCCGGAAGTCGAGCGCATCCTTGACCAGCGCATACCCTTCACCTCAATGGCTGCACTCCTGCGCGAGGAGTTCCTGGCAGGCCGCGAGTCTCTCGTCGTTGCCGGGACGCATGGCAAGACCACCACCACCAGCATGTTGGCATGGATCTACCAGTTCGCATCAAAGGAGAATCCAGCGATCGAACCCTCGTTCCTCATCGGTGGCGTGGCGGAAAACTTCGGAACCAGCTTCCAGCTTCGGCCCACCCGCACCTTCATCGTCGAGGGCGACGAATACGACACTGCCTTCTTCGACAAGGGCCCCAAGTTCCTTCACTACTTTCCCGACGCGCTGATCCTGACTTCCGTCGAGTTCGATCACGCCGACATCTACTTAGACCTTCAAGCAGTGAAGACCGCATTCAAGCGCCTCGTGAATCTCATCCCGCGCCGCGGCGTGATTGTGGCCTGGGACGGCAGCCCCAACGTAACCGAATGCGTGGCCAACGCCTTTTGTCGCGTCGAGCGCTACGGCTTCTCAGCCAGCGCGGACTGGCAGATTCAAAACCTGCGCCACGAAGCAGGCCTCACCCATTGGCAGATCTCGCACAAAGGCGAATTCTGGGCCGAGATCGAGACGCGCCTTGCCGGCGAGCACAATGCGCTCAACGCCACGGCTGCTGCCGCGCTCGCATCAGGCCAGGGCATTTCGAAGGCCTCGATTCAGTCCGCGCTCGCCGCCTTCAAAAGCGTCAAACGCCGGCTGGAGGTACGGGCGGAAATCGATGGAATCACCATCATCGAAGACTTTGCGCATCACCCCACGGCCATTCGCGAAACCCTGCGCGCCCTCCGATCCGTCTATCCGCAGGCTCGCCTGTGGGCCGTGCTCGAACCGCGCTCCAACACCCTTCGCCGCAAGGTGCTTCAATCCGATCTCCAGGCCAGCCTGCGTCTCGCCGACCGCGTCGCCCTGGCCGGCGTCTACATGCAGCAGAACATCCCCGATGCCGAGCGCCTCCACCCCGAAGATGTGGTCAGCGCCCTTAACTCACTCGGAACCCAGGCCAACCTTTACTCAGACGTCGAGGCCCTCGTCAACGCCATCGCGCCGCAGCTATCGCCCGGAGACGTGGTCGCAATCCTCTCCAATGGCAGCTTCGACGGCATCTATGAAAAACTGCCTGCGCGCCTCAACGAACGATTGCTGAACCACGGACAACCCGCATGATTTCTTCTCTTCTATTGCTGTTTACACTGGTCGTTCTCATTCCTCCCGTGGGTTTGATCTTCATTCCCTGGACACTGATCACCGGCAACGTGCTACCGCTTTACAAGGCCACACATTGGCTGGTGCGTACCAGTTACCGCGTGGCGGGAATCCAAATCGAAGTTGACGGGCGGGAACGCGTCCCGGCCGACACGGCGTGCATCTTCATGGCCAACCATGTCTCCAATCTCGATCCGCAGGCTTTGATCCCGGAGATTCCCGGCCGCACAGCCGCTTTTCTGAAGCGCTCGCTGATGAATATCCCGATCGTGGGTTATGGCTTCAAGCTGGGAGAGTTCATCCCCGTGGACCGGAGCGGCAGCGTGACCGGCGCGCAGGAAAGCGTAGCCGCCGCCAGGCGCCTTCTACTGAAAGGCATCCACATCACCACATTTGTTGAAGGCACGCGATCCAAAGACGGCCGCATGCTCCCCTTCAAGAAAGGCCCGTTCTACCTGGCCATGGAAACCGGCGCGCCCTGCATTCCCGTCTCCATCTACGGCACTGAAACCATGATGGCCAAAGGCAGCCTCCGCATACGTCCAGGGATTGCGCACATCGTCTTCCATGCGCCCGTTTATCCATCCGACTTTGCCAACCGTGAAGATTTGCTCGAAGCCGTACGCGCAGCCATCGCCTCCGGCCTGCCCGAATGGATGCGAGGCTAATAGACCGTGCTGAAAGTCGGGTTTTGAAAGGGCACGACTTCACAGGCTGCGGAAAAACTCGTTCGGGCGGTTGGCCAGGGATTCATCCCTGGTATAAGATCAACAGAATCAACGCGGGCTTTAGAGCTTATCCGCGAATAGCGAATTTGTAGCGCCGCTCTCCAGAGCGGCTGTCGTGCGGGTCTCTAGGCCCGCACAAGCCGCATCAGGCGGCTA
>CAVWTV010000016.1:0-664400 GCA_963757965.1 uncultured Acidobacteriaceae bacterium | reverse complement strand
GCCCGCATATCTCACAGGCGGATTGTCGATTTGGGTGAGTCGGGAAGAAGAAAATAGCTGGAAAGGCCGTCTTTTCTGTGGCATAACTACGTTATCGAGACGGGTTATGGCCGAGGAAAGGGCGGCCTTTCACATGACAGAGTGTAATCAAGAAGTCTTCTCGTTTGCATCTCATTTTTCGCGCCGCGTAGAGGCCAGTTTCACAGCGGGTCAAGTGTCGACCGATGGCGGAGCGCTGTTGTTGCGTCAGGCCGATCGCAAGATCGGTTTGCTGAAGCGGGTGGCGTCTTGTTTTACCGACCGGCGTTCCCCGCTGCTGGTCGAACACCAGCTCGGTGAGATGCTCTCGCAGCGCATCTACGGGCTGGCGCTGGGTTATGAGGACCTGAACGATCATGAGCAGTTGCGCCACGATCCGCTGATGGCGGTGCTGGCAGGCCGGCGCAAGCTGGAAGAGCCCCTGGCCGGCAAGAGCACGCTGAACCGGCTGGAACTTCCCGGCGGCAGCAAGCGCTATCACAAGATCGATTACGCGCCAGAGAAGATCGACGCGCTGCTTTGCGATCTGTTCATCGAGTCGCACGGCGAAGCGCCCGACCAGATCGTGCTCGACCTGGATGCAACCGACATCCCGCTCCACGGCCATCAGCCGGAGCGATTTTTTCATGGTTACTACGACAGCTACTGCTACTTGCCGCTCTATATCTTCGCCGGCGATCAACTGTTGTGTGCTCGGCTTCGCGCCAGCAATGTGGATGGCGCGGCCGGTGCGCTCGATGAGGTCAAGCGCATCGTGGCCCAGTTGCGCTCCAGGTGGCCCAAGGTGCGCATCGTGCTGCGCGGCGACTCGGGCTTCTGTCGCGAGGAACTGATGGCTTGGTGCGAGGCCGCGGAGAACCAAGTGGACTTCCTGTTCGGTCTGGCGCGCAACAGCCGGCTTCAGAAGATCATCGGCAAGCAGATGCACGAGGCCACGCTGCTGCACGCCGAGACCGGCAAGGCAGCGCGTGTCTTTACCGAGTTCGACTATCAAACGCACAAGAGCTGGGCGCGGGCCAGGCGAGTAGTTGCAAAGGCTGAGTATCTGGACAAGGGCGAAAACCCGCGCTTCGTCGTTACCTCACTCAGCACCGATGAGTGGGCGGCGCGCGAGCTGTACGAGAAGTTCTACTGCCAGCGCGGCGAGATGGAGAACCGCATCAAGGAGCAGATGTGCCTGTTCGCCTATCGCCTCTCGACGGAAGAAATGAAGGGCAATCAGCTGCGGCTGTACCTGTCGGCGCTGGCTTATACGCTGGTTGAAGCTCTGCGGCGGCTGGCGCTGAAAGGCACCGAGTGGGCCGAAGCGCAGGTGGATACGATCCGCCTCAAACTGTTCAAAATCGGCGCCCTGGTACACATCAGCGCCCGGCGCGTGTGGCTGGAACTCAGTTCCACCTATCCGTGGAAGCAGATTTACGCTCGGGCCTTCGACGCGCTGCGATGCTGAGCGTCTCCACCGCGACCAAACAACTTTTCCACACCAACACAAGAATCGGCCTGGCGGAGCTATGCCTCAAATCCAACCTCGACCTGCGATGAGCCCCTCCGCGCACTTGCCGAACCCATCGCCAAGCCGATTTCAAGCCGGTTGATGGCCCTTCCCGCATGCTTCGCACCGCTGACCACCTTCAAATCGATCCATGTGAGAAATGGCGGCTAGGAAGCCGCCAGTACAGCCGGTCTGGAGACCGGCGCTACTATTTGCCGGGTGCCCCTGGTCTCGATCCTGAGACCTGGGATCGAGACCGGCTTAATGCCACAAGCCAGGGCAATCGCATTTGGATTCTTCTTCACACCGATTGCCGACCTAACCGTTATCTCGAATCTCTTATCTTCTTTGCCGATGATTTCGGCTCTTCGGCGCACAATGAGAATACAAACTGAGATCTCAAGGAGCGAACCCATGGCCCGGAACCTTCATTCCCACAACTCGACTCCCTCTCGGAGGGATGAAAAGTGCCCGAAAACAAAAAAACGACCCCCCTCCCCCCCCTTTTTACGTAACTGGATGAAAACAAACCTGTTGAGTTTTTGAGCTCTTCGCCCCTCGTTGATAACAAAGGACTTGTCAGTGCCAACTTTTACGCAAACCTTCGCATCGCGCCACCGCTCTGCTGAAAACAAATAACTTACGTCCAACCGGGCCGGCCCGCCGCCGCTCAGGACGCGCAAATGTAAGGCGTCAAGTCTCAGAGCACAACAAATCCCAACCCCATCGTTTCAAATGCGATTGCCCTCGGCCACAAGCCGCCCTATGGCTGCACGATCGCGTTATACCCGTCGTCAAGCAGCTTCTGCGTCCATCGGTTGGCCTCGTCGCGGCTGCTGAACGGCCCAATCCACACATGGATGAGGCCATCTTCGGGCTTGCGCTGGGCGGTCACCGTGTAACCGCGCTTGCGCAGCGCATTTACTAAGACCGAAGCGTCCTCGGGATGCGAGACCGCGGCGATCTGGACCATGAACGCCGCCTGCGCGGGCAGCGCCGGCTGCACCCTGGCCCCGGAAGCGAATCCAGTCGCGGGCTGCGCAGGCTGAAGATTGGTCGCCGCCGCTGGAGCAACGGGCCGGACCTGAGCCGGCGTCACCTGAGCTCGCTGCACCTGCGTCGAAGTCGTTGCAGGTAGACCAGCCGACACGCCCGCTCCGGCCACTGGCTGAGAACTCCGTGAACTCACCGTCGCTTGCGTGTCCGAAGGCGTGGTCGCCGCCGGATCGTCGGCTTGCGCGTCTCCTGAATCGGGTGCCGTACTCGGCGCCGCCCCGCTGTTCCCGGTCTGCCCGGTCGCCGAGGGCTTTGGCGCCGCTGCGCTTACTTGCGAGGTCGTCGGCGCACTCTCGACAGGTGGTGTGGCTGCCCCGGGCTGCTGCGAGCCGCGGTGACCCACCGAGTACCCCAAACCGAAGAAGAGCCCGCAGATCAGCAGCAGCCCGAAAAAAATCGCCAGCAGCATTCCCCAGCTTAACGTGAGCTCGGGATCGCGCCGTGTCCGCGCCGGCTCAGGCTGCGGTTGGTCAACTAGCCCGGTCATACCCTGTCCTCGGACTCTCGCATCTTTAGAAAAGCGGTCCCTTTCTTGACCCTTACGGCTTCTCTGTCGATTCCTTTACCGCCGGCACCAATTTATTGAACAGCGTGAGCATCTCGATGGGCAGCGGGAAGACGATGGTGGTGTTCTTCTCCACGCCAATCTCGGTGAGGGTTTGCAGGTAGCGCAACTGCAAGGTCAAGGGCTGCGTGGCCAGCAGCGCGGCCGCATCCACCAGCTTCTGCGCGGCGTTGAACTCGCCCTCGGCGTGGAGGATCTTCGCCCGTGCTTCGCGCGCAGCCTCGGCCTGCTTGGCCATGGCGCGCAGCATCTGCTCGGGCAGGTCTACCTGCTTCACTTCCACTGAGATCACCTTCACGCCAAACGGTTCCGTCCGCTGGTCGATGATGGTCTGAATCTTCAGGTTGAGCTTGTCACGATGGCTCAGCAGCTCGTCGAGTTCCACCTCGCCCAGCACCGACCGAAGCGTTGTCTGCGCAAACTGCGAGGTCTGGTACACGTAGTTGGCCACCTTGATGGCTGCGTCGTTCGGGTTCACCACATACAGCGTGACCACCGCATTCACCTTGAGGGTGACGTTGTCGCGGGTAATCACGTCCTGCGCCGGAACCTCGAGCACATCCTGCCGCAAGGAGATGCGCACCATCTGGTCGAATGGCCGGAACACCAGGATGATGCCAGGCCCCTTCGGCGTGGGCAGCGCGCGGCCCAGGCGGAAGATCACTCCGCGCTCATATTCGCGCAGAATCTTGATGGAATTGATCAGGTAAAGAACGACGATGGCAATAACAACCAGAACCGGAGTCAACATTTTTTGCTCCCTCACTCAGCACGGATTGTACTCCAGTGGAGCCTCGATCCTGCCCTATAGTTCACAACAGACTCTATGCCGCGGACCGCGAAATCCCGGTTGGCTTAGCCGGAGCCACGTGCAGCAAATACTTCTCATTCCCGGTCACCCGCAGAGGAGTCCCGGCGGCAACCGGCTCACTCGCCACCGCCAGCCAAATTTCTCCCTCCACCAGCACATGGCCCTCGGGCGCCAGCGCCTCCATGGCCGAAGCGTGGCTGCCCAACAGCGCCTCCACACCCAGCCTTGTCTTCATGCGCTGGGCACGCACCGCCAGCCGCACCAGAAAAACGGTAATCGCCCCGAAGCCTACGCTCACAGCAATCGCAATCGCCGGGGTGATTTCCAACTCCGGCACCGGCGCGGCAACCAGCGTAAGCGTCCCGAAGGTCAGGCAGATAATCCCCGCGATGGCCAGCGCACCGTGGCCGCCAAACTTGGCCTCGAGCATCATCAGCGCCAGCGCCGCCACCAGCAGCAGCACGGCGGTAAATCGAATAGGCAACAGGTCGAGGCCAAAGATCGCCAGAAGCACCATCAGCGTGCCCAGCGCACCGGGGACGATCGTTCCCGGCGTGTTGAACTCCAGATAGATCAGCAACGCCCCGCCCACCAGCATCAGCAGCGCGATGTTCGGATTCACCAGCCAGCCCAACAGATCGTCGCGCAGCGTGGGCTTCAGCAATTCAATCCGCGCCCCGGCAAGATGAAGCACCTGCTTTGACCCGTCGTTGCGTGTAATTGTGCGCCCATCGAGCCCCGCCAGCAGTTGCGTGTCGCTGTTGGCGATCAGGTCGATCAGGTGCTGGTCCATGGCTTCCTGCGAGGTGTAGGAGTGCGACGACGCGGCGGCAGCCAGGGCGGCCTCGGGGTTGCGGCCGCGCGCGGTCACAGAAGAGCGCAGCAGAGCTTCCGCATCGTTCTCGATCTTCTGCATCTCGGTTTCGTCGATCTTGCCGAGTTCTGCGACCACGTGTGCCGCGCCGGCGTTGGAGCCGGGGGCCATCGCTGCCACGTCCGCCGACTCCAGCAGATAGAAGCCCGCCGATCCCGCCCGCGCTCCTGCCGGAGCCACGTAAACGATCACCGGGACTCGCGAACCGAGGATCCCTTTGACCATGGCGCGCATCGAGTCCAGCAACCCGCCCGGAGTATCCATCTCGACAAGCAGCGCCTGCGCTCCATCGGAGTTGGCCTTCGCAATCGCCCGCTCCAGTTGTCCTGCACTCACCGGCTGGATGGTGTCCGACAGCACTATCTTGTCCACAATCGGTTGCTGGGGCAGCGGCTGTTGAGCCGCAGCCGAAGTCCACTGCACCGCCGCAATCAACACAATTGCAGCCGCAATTCCCCGTGCATCCTTGCCCATGGCATGCTCCTTTGCTGCCGTCCTACTGCCTCCGGCCTTCCCTGGCCTCGATCTGCTGGCGCAGGTCCTGCGCCGCCCGGCTCGCAGGTTCCAGCTTCAGGGCTTCTCCGGCCTCTTTGCCTGCCTCGTCCAGCCGGCTGGCCGCATAATCCAGCCGCCCCAAAACCAGGTACGCATCGGCCGACGGCTCCAGTTCCAGCGCGATATGCGCCTCTTTGCGTGCGCCTGCCGCATCTCCCGTCCGCTCACTGACCTGTGCCAGCCCGACGTGCGCCGCGGCCACCCGGCTGTCGGCCGCAACGGCAGCTTGATACAGCCGCTCGGCCTCAAGCAGAAGACCGCGGTCAAGGTAGTCCCCGGCCTGGCTGGCCAACTCATGCGCCCGCTTTTGCGGCGTCAGCGCAGCCTGCCGCGCCGCATCCATCTGGTCCAGCATCAGCGCCGCCTGGCGAAAAGCAACAGCGTCGAAGCTGCGCGCAATCCTCTCCAGCGGATCGGCCTTCGCATCCGCCACCGGGCTCGAATCCGCCGCGCCTGCCTGCTGCTTCACCGGCCCTGTCCACGCCCTGTTCAGTCCCTGAGCTTCCGCGTCATTGGGCCGCAATCGCAAGCACTGGGTCAGCTCCGCCTGCGCCTCCGCGTTGTCTCCATGGCGCTTCAGGCTCACCGCCAGGTTGAAGTGGTAATCGGCCGCGTTCGGGTCCGCGGTCTCCGCCTCCCTGAAGAGTGGAATACCATCGTGGCCCTGCCGGCTGGCTGCAACCCCTTCGTTGTTTGCCACCTGGGCCAGCGGTAAGACGCGCGCCACGTCCGCAAACACTTTCTCCGCCGTGGAATAGTCCCCGGAAAACAGAAGCGACAGCCCCCGGTAGAATCCGGCTTCCAGCGCATCGGGATCGCCGCTTCCCACCTTGGCAAACGCCGTCGCGGCCTCCTCGTACTGCTGGCCGTTATAGTCCTCACGGCCCAGCGCCATCCAGGCCTGTCCGTACCCCGGGTTAAGCGCCACCGCCTGCTTCAGGTGCCGCAACCGCTCTGCCTGGTCGGGCTCAGCGATGCCGCGAATGTACTGCTCGAACGCGTCCAGGCGCATCCCAACCCCCGCAGCCACAAAGGTCTCCTCGGAGACGTTGAAGGAGGGATCGATCTGCCGTGTCAGCCTCCATGCCAGCGAGTCGAGTACCCCGATCAGGTCGCTCATCTCGCCCCGCGCGCTCACCGGCTGACTCATCCGCAGGTCCGGTACATCCACCACCTGCGCCTGCACCGCAATGCCGGTCCCGTCGGTCGTGAAACTGCCCACCACGATCGAATCCGCATCCAGCGTCAGCGCCAGCTTCAGCGCCGTCGCGCGCGAAGGATGAAACCCCTGCGGCATCCCCAGGTGATCCAGCGCATAAAGCCTGTCCGCCCGGCTCATCGGCGCAAACCCCGCCGACGCAAACCGGCTGCCCAGAATCTCCGGCGCCGCCTCCCGAACCCATTCCAGGCTCGGCTGTCCGCTCCGGTTGTCAAAGGGCAGCACCAGCAGGATCCGCCCGCGGCCTTCGGCTGGATTCGCCCCTGCAACGTCCGCCTGGCCATAGGCCGGGATTGCCCCAACCTGAAGGATCAGGGCCAATCCGGTTGCAAGCCCAAAGCAAACGCTGGCAGCCGCCTGCCAAACCCCGCGTAAACGAGATGAAGATTGAATATGCACGACAGCCTGATTATAGGTCGAAGACCGTTCGAGCGTCGGCTATCGCGGCCAATCCTGCATCCGCACCGATGCGTCCAACACCCGCTCAAACCGGATCAGCCCCACCCATTGCCCCTGATCTACGCCCTTCCACACCAGCGTTCCGCCCAGCTCCCTGGCGATCTCTTCCGGCGAAAGATCGTGGTGCAGGCCGAAGAATCGCTCGTCCAGCGCTTCGCTCTGCCTCCCCAGGCTCAGCAGCGCCCTCGGCGGGTCGTACTTGGTCGAGAACACCAATGCCGCCGAGTATTTCTCCGGCTCGGACGCGGCGCGCGCAATCTGCTCCGCTGTAAAATCCTCGACGCGGTAAACGTCGTACGGCTTCTTCAGATAGCCCAACTCCGGCCGGGTCAGCTCGTCGGTCACGGGCCAAGCCGAAAGCACCGTGGCCCCCGGATAGCGCTTATTCAGTTGCGAAATGCCGGCCTGGTGCAACCGGATCACATGCGCATAAGCCAGGTTGTCCTCAGGCGCAAACCCATACGGCGGATTGACGAACAGCCCCAGCACAAATGCCGCCGCCGACAGCAGTGCCAGCCCGTGCCAGAAGGGAGCCCGCCGGTAAAATGTCGATACAGCCACCAGCAGCACCAGCGGGTACATGGGCAGCAGATAGCGTGTCAGCAGCGCTCCGCCCAACAAGCTAAAAAGCAGTGAATTCACCAAAAGCAGAACAAGAATGCGCCGCAACGGGGGACGGCCAATGCCCATCCGCTCATGCTCCTGCGCATCTAGCCGCGGCTCGAGCAGCAGCCTGGCCGCAACCGCGATCAGCACCGGCACAAACAGATTCATGTGCGCTGTCAGGTGCAGAACCCGATGCCCAAATGCCGCCAGAAACCGCAACGGATCAAGATTGGCTTGCGCGTTGTAGCGCAAATACTCAGGGTTCCCAAACAGAAAGCCCGTTTTCGCATAGTGCCAGCCGTACCAGGCGGCCAGCGGCAACACGCAACTCGCCAGCCACCCCGCCTCCCGCAACAGCCTGAACCGCGCCGGCGGCCGAGCACGAAACCCCTCCACGATGCACACCAGAGCAAGCGTCAGCGGAACGGCAACAGCCGTCTCCTTCGACAGCACGGCCGCGGAGAACCACAGCGCAGCAGCCCAGGGATTGCGATCCCGCTCTGGCAGCGCGAAGACCAGCCCCCACAGCGTGCATGCCGCGGCAAAGATATCCGCGTGAGCCAGCGTACTCTGCGCAAACCAGATGGGGTACAACCCGGTTAGAACCACAGTCCAGAAAGCCACCGAGCCCACGCCCGTCAGCCGCATGACCAGCCGCCAAACCGCCAGCAGCCCCATCGCCGCCACCATCAGCACCGCCTCCCGCGTCACCTCGGGATAAAAGCCGGAGACCTTCCACCAAAGCGTCAGATAGATACTCTCGAGCGGCGGATGTGCATTGGTGAGTGTCGTGATCGGGATCAGCGACCCGGTGCGAAAAAAGTCCCAGGCAGCAGGAATGTAGTAGCCCGCCTCGTCCCAGTAATAGGGCAGCCGCAGCAGCGTGAAGTGAGTGGCGTACAGCGCCGCAAACACAACCGGAAAAACCATCCAGAGTGGCAAGGGCTCGTCCAGCCGCGGCACTAGCAGTTTTCTCAAGCGCAAGGGATGGCTCCTGGAACCGCTTTGAAGACTGGCGTACTTAGTTCACCGGCCCTTGCGGAAAATTATGGCTCTGCGGCTCCAGGTTCAGCACACCGAAGGCCTGCTCGTACTGGGAGATGTTCTGGCCCAGCACGTTCCAAAGCGCCTTGGCCTGCTGCGGGCTCAGGAATACCGCCTGGTGATTGCGGATGCTCACCTGCTCGGGGCTCTGGCTCAAGGCCAGGCCGAACACAAGCTGAAAATCCCACACGCTCACGCGCACCTGCACGCTGTTGGCATAGGATTCCCGGTAGTCGGAGGTTTCGGCAACGTTCAAGTGGGGTTGTTGCGGAGTTGGACTCATAGTGATTCCAGATTACTCCGGCCGGGCCAAGGACGCAGGATCCCAGTTGTCGCTGCCCCGCAGAAACACCGGCGGCTCAAACTGCTTCTCCTGTTCTGGAGTGAGAAAATGCGTGTGCGGATCGCGCTGATCGTGCTGCGCGCCGGGCCCCGTCGAATTGAACTCGGCATAATACGCGGTGTCGAGCGAATGCGTCTCCCCAGGATGCCACTCACGCCAGCCTGCCGGCTGAATGTGGTCGCCCATCTCCGTATCGATGTATGCCACCGTGGAGTATGGCCGCCACGGCCTTCCAAGATACACGTTGGTCACACCCGGCTCCGCGGTCAACCTCGATTTGTAGATGACATAGCCGGAGTCCTGCAGCGGATAGACCTTGCTCTGCGCCGTGATGAATCCTTCGCTGTGGGGGAGACTGTGAATCTCGCAACGATCGAAAACCGTCTTGCCGTCACCGAAGATGAAGTCGATGTTGCCCTCGATATAGCAGTCGGCAAAGTACTGCCGCGCCGGGCGGCAGGTGCGGGCGTCCCCTGTCCCGGTGCAGCCTGCGCTGCCTGCGTAGAGCGTGTCCTGGTGTCCCAGCAAACGAACATTGCGCAAGATGGCGCGGTCGCCTGTAACTCGCAGAGCTACCGCCTGCGAGCCTTCCGGATACGGCTCAGTTGCGGCCTTGAAGTCGTTCTGGAAGGTGATGTTTTCGGCAACAAAATTGTCGCCCGATACATTGACCGTGGCAGTGTGCGATGTGCCGCCGCTGGTGCTTGCGTTACGGTTGAAAACCACGACGGTCTTGCTCGAATCCTTATTCGCGCTGCGCAGTTCAATGTTGCTCCTGTCGACGGTCAGCACTTCACGATACGTTCCGGGAGCTACAAGCACCAAAGCTCCTTTCGCGGGAGCCGCATCGATTGCGCGTTGGATGGAGTAGAAGTCGCCCGTCCCATCCGCCGCAACATACAGAGTTTCGTCCTCCGGCGGAATTGTGCCAGCCATCTCCGGAGCCGTTGGCAGCGCCGGAAATGGAACAAAGCGCGCATCGCAGTCAAGCGGCTTGCCGGGTGCGTTGCTTGGCGTCTGCCGCACCGTCACGTCTTCGCCCTTGGGCTCCAGATCGCCGCGCCTGCTTCCAATCGCGACTCCCGCATCCTTCACCAGCCAAGTCGAGTGCTGCTGGTCGTCGGCAAATACATTGTCCAGAGTCAGCGATAACTTGTGCTCCGCGTCCAGCCCGAGAAATGTGTAACTCCCTGCCGTAACTACGTGAATGTTATCGAGAGCAATATCGCGGTAGATTGGAAGCTGATCTCCACCAAAGGTCGTATAAAGCGGCGTGAACACCAGCGGGTTCTTCGTGTCGCGAATGCAGACGTCGCGATAAGTCAGGTCATGCACCAGCCCGCCTCTGCTGCGGTCGGACTTGATGCGGATGCCATTGTCAGCGCCGTCGATCGTCAGGTCCTCGACCAGCATGTGGTCCACCCCGCCGTTCGTTCCGCTGCCGATGGACATGCCGTGTCCGGAATAGAAATGATTGTGCAAGATGGAGATGTTCTGAGCCGGTCCCGCCTTGCTCGACTTCACCGCAACGTCGTCGTCTCCGGTCTGAATCCAGCAGTTCTCGATCGTCACGTTGCGCGAGGATCCCGGATCGATCCCATCCGTATTCCGCGCCGTCTTAGGCGTCATGATCTTCACGCCCCACGCCGTGAATCCATCCGACTCATTCACGCCGACATGGAAGTTGGGCGAGTTGCGCAGCGTGATCTTGTAGAGCGTAAACCGATCCGCGCGGCGCAGCGAAATGAGTTGGGGAACACTCTGCTGCCGGTCGGAAATCTTCGCCTGGTGCGCCAGGTCCCACCATGTCACGTCCTGACCGAGCAGCTTTGCCCCGCCCCGTCCATCGATGGAGCCTTCGCCCATGATCCCGCTATCCACGGCGCCAATTCCCGCGATCAACGGCTTGCACCCGTGCCCTCTTTCGCTCACCACGCCGCAACTGCCCGGAGCCAGGTCGTAGACTCGCGGATCGCGCGAAGCAACCAGCGAAGTATTAGCATCAACCACCAGCGTTACGCCTGAATGCAACTGCAAGGGCCCGGTCAGAAACACATTTTCCCGGCCTTTGGCGCGCAGCACCACCGCCTTACCCGCGGTACAGTTATCCATCGCACGTTGAATGCGCTCCGTATCTAGCTTCCGCTCATCGCCAGGTGAAATCACCCCGTGAACAGCGGAGATACTCGCCTCCAGAGTCATGCAAGCTCCAGGAATGTGCGGCTCGCTGACCTTTCGCGTGTCCTGCGCGAAGAACGGCGAACGAGAGACAAGCAGTGATACCGCACAAAACAAGGCAAAGCGTGGAAACCGCATAATGAACTCCTATCCCCACGAGCAGAAATCGCGCCCGTTGCCGGCAACAATGTGCGGCTCGCCTAAGGCCGGCGTGGAATCTGCGCAACAATCCAGCGAACCAATTCTTTGCCGCCGGCATAGTTATCATATGGCGCGGGCAACTTCCGCCCATCCGTGTATTCGTTGTAAAGCCATGGATCGACCGTGGCGAAAACAGTGCCCTTGCCGTACTTCGCTGTCGCCATCAGAATTCCTTCATTGTCCTCGAACGCCGACACAGCCGGAGCCTGCACTGAGATGTTGCACACATCTTTCATGAACAGAGTATGCGGATCGTGGAAGATGGGACCACCGCCAGGAATCGAAAGCTTCCCCATCTCGTATTCGTGCCCCAGGACGTGCTTGCGCAGCACAAGGTTGAAATGAACGCCGAAGCGATCCGCAATCAGATTGAAGTGCTCGAGGTCGGTATTTGCCGGATCGTTCGCCAGCAACACCAGCACCCCTCCGCCCTTCACCCATTCCGCAATCTGCGCGCCGTCTTCTGAACTCACATAATGCGGATTCGGATTCTTCGCCAGCGTATCGGGCGAGGCAATGATGTAAACCTGCGCCTGCTGAAGCGCCGCGACCGTCGGCTCCGCATAGAGTGTTTTGGTCTGAGCGCCGAAGTTGTGGAAGACGTGGCCCAGCAATGAATAGCCGTCGTTGCTTTCGTCGTTCCACTTGTAATGAAAATAATCCTGCACGCCAAACGCATCGGCCCGCTTCTGGCTGTTGAACCACGCGTCCACCATGACCGTGTTCCCGCGCCCCAGCTTTGCATTCTGGGCGTTCTCGTTCTCTACACTCGCCAACAGAAACGGACCCACTCCCTTGGGATCGTCAGTTACGACCTTCTCGCTGAGGTAATAAGCATAACTCCCGTCGCGATAAGGTTCGCCGCCCAGCCCGCCAACCTTCACCGTTCCTGTAAGTGACACCGAGTCTCCAGATCCGGTTTGGATAAAGTGACTTAGAATCCCTTTGTATCCTCGCTCGGCATTGGCGAGATAACTCTGCGGAAGATAACCTTGACGCACTCCGCGGGCCAGCGCATAATCGATCATGCAGGAGGCCGACGACTCCAGATAGTTGCCCTTCGCCGCAGACTTATCCATCACCTGGTACCACAGCCCTGAATCCCCGTCTTGAACTTTCGCAACAGCTGCCGCATCCCGATTGAGTTCGGCGACCAACTCCTTTCGTCCCGCGTCCTGCTCGGGATAAAACGAAATCGTGTCCACCAGCGCCATCATGTGCCAGCCCATGCCCCTGGCCCAGAATTGCGACGAGTCTCCTGTCTTCTTGTCGGCCCAGCGCTCCTGCATCGACTCATCCCATCCGTGAAAAAGCAAACCAGTCTTCGCGTCGCGCGCGTGCTCATCCAGCAATGCAAACTGACGGGTAATGTCGCTGAAAGCTTCAGGATGATGAAACGTCGCGGCATACTCGGCGTAGAAAGGCTCCGCCATGTATAGTCCGTCGAGCCACATCTGATTCGGATATCTCTGCTTGTGCCAGAACCCCCCGGATGCTGTGCGTGGCTGATGCATCAGTTGCTGGTAAAGCAGCGTTGCGGCCTTTGCATAGCGCTCATCCCGTGTTACCCCGTACAACAGCAGGAGCTGCCGCCCCAGCAAGATGCTGTCGAGCTGATTCTCTTCCGCCTTGTAAGTCGGAATAGAACCATCGGCGCCGACAAACTGGTCGACAGAACTCTTGATGTACGTGTAATAACGGCCATCGGCCGTGTTGAACCACACGGCATCCATGCCGCGCAGCAACGTTCCCAACTCGTAGTTCCAGGTCCAGCGGGCGCCGGCGGGCGCGAATCGCCCGTCCGGCCAGCGGTTTATCGCCGCATTCGCTGCGCGCACTGACCAGGGCTTCTCTTGCCCACACGCAGCCGAGTAACTTCCGCTCACCATTGCGGTGAACAGCAACAAGCAAACAAGACCACTGCTTCTCTTCATTTTGTCTCCAGGTGCTCAGAACTCCACGCGTCAAAGCGGTCAAGAGCGCGCTTCGATTCAGGGCTGTACCAACTGTAGCCGTTGCGCCGCTCCTGGGATAACTCGCTGACGTTGTCGTGAATTGATTTGTCGCGGTCGGCAAAGATAGGCATGTCCGTCCCGATCTGATAGTAGCGCGCCCAGATGGGCCCAGCGCCCGGACTTGGCGCCAGTTGGCGCCCCGCGGGTCCACGCTGGTAGCTCTGGCCGTATATGGCTGTCTTTTTGAACCACGCCGCGGCAGCGCGAATGGCGCGTTGCTCCGCCGCGGTTGGATGCGGGAGATCGTTCATCAGGAGCAGCATCAAACTGGCGCTTTCGCCCGAGCACTTTGCAGGCGGCTCGTAGTTGCGGCCCGATTCAGGCTTGAGCGTCAATGGATCGTCCTGCTGCGGCCAGACTGTGTGCGTCCCGTTCACTACAATCTGCGAGGCCAGGATGCAGCGGATGCCACGCGCGGCGCTGGCCCCTGCGCGCACACGCACACTCTTCGGCACGAAGACAAATTCGTCCTTGGCGTCCGCAACGCGCATCATGAGTTCCACCACCTGCGTCATCGCATCGTCGTTATAAGTGATTGCATCGTGATAGCCGCCTTCAAGGGGCCAAACCTGCGGCCATCCTCCATTGGGATACTGTGCCTCGAACAGATACTCCATCCCGCGCATGAATGCCGCCAGATAACTTCCTCTATCTTTAGCTCCAGTGCTGGCGATGACCTTTGCCAGAAAATTCATCTGCGTCGTTGTTGCATCGTTGTCGATGGTGCCGACATAATTCCACTCCGGTTCCAACGGAGCATCGAAGTCGCCTGGAGTTAGAAATCTCGACAGGTTGTTTGCGGTGAATGCCTCGCCCGGACGGCGCGGCTCCTTGCTCATATCCATGTTCTTTCCCCACCCGCCGGCAGGTGTTTGGAAAGAGACAATAACATCCGCAATGTGCTGCGCATCGACGCCTGCATACCAGGCTGCATCCCGATCGAGCGGGATGCTGCGCGCCGAAAAGCCATGTGGCGGCTCAGTCGCCTTCTCCATTCCAGCGCTCTTCATCTCCGCTTGAAGCGCGTCCTTGTCCGCTTGCCGCTGCCGTTTGGAGCGCTCCAGGTATTCGATCCATGCGCCCCGCTCCTTCGCCGGGAGCAGCGCGATGCGTTCCCGAGTCAACGGCTCTACCGGAGGATTCGTTCCAATGGTCGTAGCTGCGGCAGCAGCGGTTCCTGCAATCAAAACGGGGGCAACGAGGCACAAGTGCAAAGCGCGGCTTAACTGTTCATCCATTATCGGGATTCCTCTTGAGATCGAGAGCTGCTCAGTGGACCGGGCCGGCGGAAGGCGCCGGAATCCAGCCATTCAAGCGCAGCCAGTTTTCCAATAGGCCTGTCCACGCGGACAATGCGGGATAACCTTGCGCCAATGCCGTGCCGTGCGGCCCCTGCTCGAAGATGTGTATCTCCGCGGGAACTCCCGCGCGAACCAGTGCCGCATAGAACACCGTGCTGCTCAGCGGTGGCACGGATTGATCCGTCGTGGTCGCATAAATGAAGTAAGGCGGAGTGTGAGCCGTAACATGCTTGTCGGGAGAAAGATCGTCGAGTTGCTGCGGGGTAAGATTCTCGCCGAACGAGATGCTCATCGTGTTTGGCTTGGCAACGCCCGGCTGAAGCGTCAGAACGCCATACGAGCTGATGACAAAATCGGGACGATCGCTCACCCGCTCGATTGGGTCTGCGCTTTGCGGGTTCCCTTCGTCGAACACTGTTCCAACCATTCCCACCAGGTGCCCGCCGGCTGAAAATCCCCAAATGCCGATTCGATCCGGAGTCACTCCGTACTGTTGCGCGTGACTGCGAACCCAGCGCATGGCCCTGTCGCCATCCACCACCGGCGCGGGATAGCGATAGCGGGGCGCTAGGCGATAGGTGAGAACGAAGGCCGTGATGCCGCGCAGATTCAGCCACTCCGCGATGCGCGTCCCTTCCTTTTCATAAGCAAGGTGCGTGTATCCGCCGCCCGGGCAAACGATCACCGCTGCATGCGGCCCGGGCCCCCATCCGCCAAAGATCTCCAGATGTGGCTTGTCCTGCTCTTCCGTGCCCACCGCGCCCGGCGCACCCAAGGGCCACAGGTATTGAGTTTCTCCATGCGGCACCGCTTCATCAGTTGCCCCGGCTGTCGTCGATACTTGGCTTGCCGCGGGAGCCTGGGCCGCGGCAGTCGAATACGCGCACGCAAAGCCAATCGCCGCCAGGATTAACAGCAAAAGGGATGCGCAAATGATTCCCAACGATGAGACGGAGCGGGGCAGAGAAACTCCGAGCAACCTCGATGCAGACATTGTCAGATCCTCAAGAAGAAACTTGTCCAACCCTTGAAACAGAACACGGTAGATCGCGGATTAAGACTAACCTTTGCTGCCAACTATTTTCAATGCGTGGAAGTGCGACGCACCGGCATCTGCCCGAGAAGCCACGAAGGCCGAAAAAGAAGAGGCTGCCGATTCGCGTCGGCAGCCTCTTCAACTAGAGCGAGGCAAGTTAGAACGAGATGCGCGCCGTAAACTGTGCTGCCTTGCGGTTAGGGAGCGAAGTTTGGGTGACCTGTCCGAAGCTCGCATTGCCCACGGCCGTGCTGGCGACTGCGAACAGGGTGTGGTTTGTCACGTTATACATCTCGGCCCGGAAATCCAGCTTGGCCGATTCCGTGAAGTGCAGCGGGAAGCTGCGAACAAGGGCCAGATCGAGCTGGAAGTTGCCGGGGCCAAGCAGGTTGTAGGGCGCGGTACGCGACGAGTTGCCAAAGGTATACGAAGGCGCGGCCGTGGTGTTTAGCACCGTGGAAACGGGGTTGACGAACGGGCCGGAGAGAGTGCTCGGAGTCGTGCCGGTGCTGGGCACGATGAAAGACACCGAAGTATAGGTCGACCGGTTTACTCCAGCGCCCCATCTCGAATTCGTTTTCGCCGGTCCCGCGAAGTTGGGATTGAGCGTTGGCTCGCAGGTTACGTCCGCCGGGTTTGTCTGGCACGACGATCCGGTAATTGCCAATGGAGACCCGGAATAGGCCTGGAAGATCCCGGAGAACTTGAAACCTCCAAGGATGGCCCGCTCCACCGGATTCTCGTTGAGGATTGTCTTCCCGGCGGGCACGTCCCAAACGTTGGTCGAAACAAAGTGCTGCGCCTGATTCGACGTGGAGACTGTCCGTTCAATGCGGTCCGCGGGATACGCCGCCTGCGGGAAATTGGCTACAGTGCCGGCTGGAATTGCATAGCCGCTGCGGAATGTGCCGCCGTCGTCGATCGCACGCGACCAGGTGAAATTCGCGCTGGTCGTGAGTCCGTGCCACGAACGCAGGTTCAACAGAAGTTGCAATCCGTTGTAGTTGGCATTGCCCACGTAGCCGAAGCTGTCACTGACCGTCTGGAATGGGAACGGCTTCAACGCCTGACTCAACGCCTGACTGGCGGTGAATCCCGCCGGGCAGGTAAGACTGTTGGCTGCGCAAGCCCCGGTGCCGAGGCCATTCAGCGTCGATCCCAGGTACAGATACTTCGGATCAAGCTGATCGGCATAAAATCCGCGCGGATTGCCGCCGTCGGTTTGCAGGAAGTGTCCTTCCGAGCCGACGTAGGTTGCCGTGGCTGTCATCGAGTTGGTGAACTGGCGCTGCACGCCGAATGACCAGTTGTCGTATTGCGGAGCGCGGCTTGCAAGGTAGGAATCGATGTATCCCATGCTCGAGGGCGTTCCCGTATAGCCGGTGGTTGTGGTGTAGCCGGTGCCGAATTGCGGTCCCGAACCCACGCCGCTTGCGCCGGTATAAGCCGGAATTGCTCCGGAGCCGGAACCCGCCACGCCTGAATTGAGTGCCACCAGCCCCGGCATGGTTGTCTGCAGGGAACCGTTCGACGAGAAGGACGGCGCCGCCGAATAGCCCAGCGTTCCAAGGCTTGACGCATTGCCACCCACTGCATCGCCATGCGTATACATGACTCCCCAGTTGGCGTGGATCACCGTCTTTTGATCGAGCTGGAAAGCAAGGCCAAGACGCGGGCCGAAGTTCTTCCTGTAGTTTTTTGCCGGCGTCCAGCAATTGCAGGTACCCGGTCCCGTGCCCGTAAACTGCAGCGCGCCACCCACTCCGGTGACTGGGTTCGTAAGCGTCGGGCTAAAGAAACTCTCGGCGCTGTGAACTTCCGTGAGACTGGGGAAGAAGTCGTAGCGAAGGCCGATGTCGAGGGTCAGCTTCGAATTCACCTTCCAGTTGTCCTGAACGTAGGGCGATATGGGACGGAAGCGCGCGCCAAACTCCTGTTCGAGATACTGCGTGAAACTCCCCTTGTCGATTTCGCCGACCAGGAAGCTGGCGTAGGAGAGGCCCGTGCCGGATATGGCGGTGAACTTTGGAGCAGTGTTGCTGGAAGCCTGGATTCCCTCTGTCTCAGTTACGGCGGCGGCAAGGGTAATTGGACTTGAGCCGGTCGTGTCGTTGATCACGTTGTAGAGCATCCATGCAAACTCGCCGCCAAACGTGAATGCGTGCTTGCCCACGGTCCACTGCACGTTATCGAGCGCCGTGTAGTTCTCCGCGACCGTAACAGATGCTGGCTCGCCGGCCCAGTTCGTTGGGGCATCCGTGCCCGCGAAAGTTACAGCCGGGAAAGCCTGCTGTGCCTGTCCCGCCGGCAGCCCGGAAATGCCCATCGCCGTCGCGGCATAAGGCGTCCGCTCGTCGGCATTGAATGTGGGACCGTTGTACCGGGCATATCCCCACTTGACCTGGTTGATCAGGTGAGGCGTGAAAACGTGCGTCTCTTCGATCACGCCCACTGCGGTCTTGGGAGCATAGTACTGGCCAAAGTTATAGGGAATTGGCCCAACGTCGCGGCCCGTTGTTGTTTGACCAACCGGAACGGAACTCGCCTGACGGCCGATAGCCGCCACAAACGAGAGCGTGTCCTTTGAATCGACCAGGTAATCGATTCGCTCCGTCGTTGACCAATTGACAAGACCCGTTGCATTGGGGGCAACATAGTTGTTTTGCAGGCTCTGGCTTGAAAGGGCCGGAAGAAAGCTCTGCATCGTCTTTGCCACCGGAGCGAACTCGCTCGCTGGGATCACATTGACCGGATTCGATGTTCCGATCAACACCGGATTGCCTGCGGGACCTGTACCTTTGCCCGCCGTATAGCCATACTGGTACCGGCACGGACCATTGGTGCTGTTCGCAGTGCATTGCGCCTGCGTGATCGGGTCGTAGATATTGATGCCCGTCGCGCTAAAGTCGCCATTTTGCTGCGCAGTCGTGGGAAACGTCATCGGCGTCGGCGTCGCGCTGGTATAGCGGAAGCCGTTGTAGTTGACGTAGTAGAAGACCTTTTCCTTCCACGAGCCAAGCGGAATTAGCGGACCGCTCAGATTGACGCCGTACTCGTTGCTGTGCTCGACCGGTTTGACCGGAAGTCCGGTCGCCGGATTGGGGATCGCTCCAAACCAGCCCCAGGTGTCCAGCGCTGTATTGCGGAAGAACTCATACAAGGATCCGTGCTGCTTGGCGCCGCCTTGCTTGATGCTGTAGTTCTCAACACCCTGGCCCTCATAGACGGCCGAGTATCCATTGGTCTGCACCTGAAACTGGTCGATCGCGTCCACCGAAATGGCCGTCCACACGAAGCGCGGGTCGCCGTTGCCGCCTGCGCGCACAAATGGAATCCCGTCCACATACACTTCGGATACGGCGCCCTTGCTCCCGGAACCATCTACAACGCCGGTGTTCGTCGTTGCGTTGCCGCTGGTTTCGTTGCCCTGTACACCGGGCATCAGGTAAACAAAGTCCGTAGCGCGCCGCTGATCGGCTTGGCCAAACGCGCCCATCTCGATCGGAAGCTCCGCATACGTCTCCTGCTCCATGGTCGCGCCCAGCGTCGCGTTGCTGACTTCCAACTGCGGCGGCGCCGCGCTCACAGTAATCTCCACGTTTGCGCCGCCAACCGTCAGCACCGGGTTATACGTCTGCGTCTCAAGTGCGTTTACATGGACGTTTTCCTGGGACAGCTTCTCGAAGTTCTTGGCCGTGGTGACAATCGTATAGATCCCAGGATCGAGATCCGGGAAGATGAAGTTTCCTGCTCCAGTTGAGGTTGTCTTGACAGTGATGTTGGTGGAATTGTTCGTAACCGCAACAATGGCGCCGGGAATTACCGCCCCAGTCTTGTCCGTCACCAGGCCATTGATCTCGCCCTTTCCACTAAGCTGCGCATACGCAACAAATGGCGTCATCATGGCGATGACCAATAGAACCAGCCATCCCAATCCCAGGCCGCTGACGAACACGCGGCGCGGTCCCTTCGATAACACACTTGTGCACAACCGCTTCTCTAAAGCCAAATTTCTCATTGAAGCCTCCAAAAGGAATTCTGTTTCGCTGAATTTCTTCATTCCTTCGATCTCGAATCCAGAAACGTCACGTCTTTGTGGCCTGACCACTTTTCGGTTCCAGACACACTTGTGGTCTGACCACCTTTCATTCTAAAGTAGTGTCCCGCACAACACTTGTAATGTCAAATGAGAAATCGGCGACCAAAAATGTTTCAATATAGGTATTTTTTCGATTTCATTATAGAAATGCAACAGAATGGGTCCTTTAGATGAATAATTGCCGCGATGACCACACAATAAGTGGTCGGACCTCTTAATTGCTAAATCGTTTTATTCAAGTCTGCAAAAAAATCGCCGGTAAATGCCGCGAAACGCTTCCCGCCGCGATGGATCGTCCATCGAAAACTCGTCCATCGCTCAGCGCAACGTGACCTTCGCGCCCGCCTGCTGAATAATTGCTTGCCCTTCAACGGCCTCAATCGCAATCTCCGAAGCTGAGACCTCGGCATATCCGACCGTCAACCCATGCTGAGCGCTGATCTTCACATTGCGAAGAACCACGCCGGTAACCGGGGATTCCGGCAGCCCCACAATCGCTCCCGCCACGGCGCTTCCAGTGGCCGTCACATTTTCCAGCGTGATGTCGTGAAAACGCGGCGTCAGCCGTGTAACTGGCTGGGCTGCTTCTCCATCGGGCGGAAGAACCTTCGGATAATACTCGCTGATGATCAGCGCGTTCTTCACATCCTTCATATCGATGTCGCGGAAGGTCAGATGCCCGACATCGTTGCCGCGGTCCCGGTTCGCCTTGATACGAATTCCGTTGTCCGTTCCCTCAAAATGGATACGCTCGGCCGTGATGTTCTGCGCGCCGCCTGCAATCTCGCTGCCGATCGAAAGCCCGTGCCCGTGAAGGAAAGTGCAATCGGTAATCGTAATGTCGCGGCTCGGATCGTCCGGTCCGGGAGAGTTGATCGGTCCCGACTTGATGGCAATGTCGTCGTCCCCCACGTCGGCGGTCACGTGATCGATCACCACGTGCGATGACGAGAACGGATCGATGGCATCGGTATTCGGTGAGCGGGCCGGCGCCAGAACCTTGATGTTACGAATGATCACATCGTCCGAGTAGTAAGGAACCAACTGCCACATCGGGGAATTCTGAATCGTAACTCCCTCCACCCTCACATGCTTGCAATGGTCGAAGATAATCAGCTTCGGCCGCGGGTGGCCCGTGCCCAAAATGCCAGCATCGCGGATGGAGCGCGCCATCTGCCACCAGGTTTCCCCATTGCCATCAATCACGCCTTCGCCGGTGATGGCGACGTTGGTGGCATTCGCGGCGCTGACCAGCGGTTGCAGCTCGGGCAGATGAAACATGGTCATCGCCGGATAGTCCGCATGGTCTGGGGATCCAAGCAGCGTGGCTCCCCTATCGAGTTGCAGCGTGATATTGCTCTTCAGCACGATTGGAGCGCTCAGATACGTTCCAGCCACTAATCGAACCGTACCGCCGCCGTGGGTCTCGCACGCATCGATCGCAGCTTGAATCGCAGCGGTATCCTTTGTGACGCCGTCTCCCTTGGCTCCATGCTTGCTCGGATTGCATAGGTTGGCCGATGCGGCCGCGTTGGCGGGGATAGCCGCGAAGCCGGCCAGAAGGGCCAGTCCCAAAAGCAGGTGCGGAATCGACTTTTTCTGTTGCATTGCTGGAACTCCTCGAAGGCGCTTGGCTCACTTTGCAAACTGATCATACGCCTGCAAATGTCCTTGGGGCATACAACGCGGCAAAGGAAAGTCCGCCTCCTCGGGCGTCGATCGAATCAAAATTGTTCCATTTTTCTGCGCGTGCTGCGGCGGATCTTCCATTCAAATCGCCGGTGTCAAGAGATGCTCTCGAGCGTCACGGCTAGTGGTTGGTGCGAAAGGGGGGACTCGAACCCCCATGGGTTACCCCGCCAGATCCTAAGTCTGGTGCGTCTGCCAATTCCGCCACTTTCGCATGACTTCTATGTCGCCTATTTTAAAGTGTTCCGCTGACACAGCCGCTTCTCTTCCCATTCGCCTTGCTGGCCGCGTATCAAATTCAGGGAAGAGTTCGTCTGACGAGACGAGCCGATCGATAGCAAGCTACTCTCGTTCCGGTGCCAGGTGTGCGTATCGCATCGTCATCTAAATTGTCGCATGTCCCATGAACTGCTCAATAGTGCGTATATCGACTCCAGCCGTCACAAGCCGCATCATGGGTTGAGTTCCTTCGGAGGCCTGAATAGGTCAGCTAACCCCAATTCCCCGGATAACGAGTTATGCGGGCGCGGCCTCCACACAGACGCAAAGTAGAAGCGCCCGACGGAACGGCTTTCCTGCGGATAGGTGTTCATCAGCGGGAACGAGGCGGTGGCGAACCAGCGCATGTTGAGCAAGGCGCAAGATTTCCAAAACACCGAAATTGGTGCGTAACCCGGCTCTTGTGGTAGCTGAGCGATCGCAGTAATTCATAGATTTGGGAGCCTCTCTTGCTGTTTGCAGATTCATCTGCCGGCGAATATGCTGGAGGCCATGCACAGGCTACCCCTCCTCATTGCTCTCGCGCTTTCGAGTTCAGTGGCCTTGGGTCAACCCTCAAGACCTGCGCCGGCGTTTGACGTTACCTCGGTGAAGCCGAGCCGCAACTTGGTCGGACCGGACTATAACAATCAACTTACATACACGCCTACTGCGCTCACAGGCAGAAATGTCACGCTGAAGCGCCTCGTAGCCGAGGCTTACCATCTGCAACTCGATCAAGTATTGGGGCCCCGCTGGCTTGACCAGAACGAATACGATATCGACGCGAGAGCAGCAGGAGCCAGCACGAGGGAACAAATGGCCGTGATGCTTAGAAGATTTGTGGCCGAGCGGTTCACTCTGAAGCAGCACGGCGAGACGCGAGAGATGCGCGTGTACGAGCTGGTTATCGGTAAGTCCGGCTCCAAGATTCACGCGATGAACGGCGGAGAAGCGGTTAAGGCAGGAGCTGGATTTCATTTTCACGGGGATTTGCGCCAGTTCGCGGACCTGCTGGCTATCCAGCTATCCATACCTGTTTCGGATAATCCAGCAGAACCGGTTAGAGCAAGTGCATCCCCCATTCCGGTGGTGGACAAAACAGGGCTTCCGGGGGTTTTTGACTTCACCGTGGACATCCACCCTGAACTCGGAACTGACATGTTCACGTCATGGCAAAGGGCCCTCCAGCATCAGTTGGGATTGAGAATCGAAAGCCGCAAAGGAAACGTAGCGGTATTGGTCGTGGACGAAGCGGCAAGAATCCCCACGGAAAACTGACATCTGGCGAAGCATCTGGGGCAAAAAAAACTCTCGGCGCCTGGCTTGCCCGTGAGCTGGAATTCGAAAACCTATACAAACCGTGGTGTCCAGGTGGGCCTTGAGTCCGCAATTCGGTAGTCTCCTTTCGTCATCCTCAGGCGATTCGGCTATAGGAATAAGCGGAATTGCCGATATTACCAATCTGTGAACTGCTTCTACAAACCGTGGACCCTTGTCCTGTCGCTGCTCGTGTGCCAATCGCTGCATGCACAGGAGTACAGCTTCCGGTATTTCGGGGTCGCGGAAGGTCTGAGCGACTTGGCCGTGCGGACCATCTACCAGGACCATGCAGGCTTTCTGTGGGTAGCAACGGTCAATGGATATTTTCGATACGACGGGGACCGATTCGAGGCTTTTGGAGCGGCTCAGGGAGTCCCGTCCAGTCCCGGCAGCGCGTTTGGCGACGCTCCAGACGGCGCCCTCCTTGCCGGAGGCGCCTTCGGGCTTCTCCGCCTGCGCGCAGACCACTTCGAAAAGGTCCCGGGACCCTTCAGGGGCGTCGGTGAGTTGCAGGGTATCCAGGCGGATGGAAAGGGACACACGTTTCTGAATACAGACCGCGGCCTGATGGAGTTGTCTGTCGATCCAGGCAAGGATAGATATACCGTTCGTGAGATTCCTCCTCCACCCGGCACTCCTGAAACCGAGACGAATGGGGTTGCAGAAGCAGGAGGCCTTTTGATCGATGGGGACGCGATCTGGTACGGATGCGGGTTTGCACTATGCCACTTGGAGAAGGGTCTGACCAAAGTCTATGGAACCGAGAGCGGACTCTTGGCACGCACTGTTGTGGGCATCCGGAAGGATCATTGGGGCGATCTCTGGCTGCGCTTGCGGAATGGGGGAGTGTTTGTCTTGCCCGCCGGTCAGAGCCGATTTCGCAGACCACTCTTGCCGAATCCAAATCAGACTCTGAGCGGAATTCCGTCCACGGATGCGGAAGGGCAGGTTTTGCTTCCGTTGCCCGATGGAATGCTGCTGGGGAACGAGCAGAGTTGGCGGCGGATCGACCATTCAACCGGACTGCGCGGACCGGTCTACAGAGCATTCGAGGACCGGCAGCACACTCTATGGATTTGCATGGCGGGCCGGGGGCTGGTGCAGTGGCGCGGCTACCGCGAATGGGAGAATTACACGTCGGCCAGCGGGCTGGTGAGCGATGCAGTGCATACGATCCTGCCGCAGTCCAACGGGCTGATCTGGGTTGGCGCCGACGGAGGCCTGATGCGCGGTGAGCGTCAAAGCACCGGCATCCAGTGGAACAAAGTCGCGGGGTTGGAGGGGTTGAACATCACCACTGTGCGTGCGGGCCCCGACGGGGCATTGTGGCTGGGCGTCGACCCGAAAGGCGTCGCCCGCTTTGACCCGCGCACCGGCAAGTTGCGGTGGATGAGCAACGCGCAGAACCTGGTTCGGTCAGTCTTCGATCTGCGCTTCGATCATCACGACCGGTTATGGGTTGGAATGGATGAGGGCCTCTTTGTGGCCCATGCTCCGTATAAAGAGTTTGAGCGCGTCACCTCACTGCCGGCTCTACGAGTGCGGACGATTGTCGAGGGGGTAGATGGAACGATCTGGGCGGGGGGGATAGGCGGCCTTTTCTCGCTTGCCGGCAACGCCTGGAGGAAGTGGACCGAAGCGGACGGATTAAGGAGCCGGCAGATCCTCTCGCTGGGCGTAGGCGCGAATGGGACGATATGGGTTGCCTATCGCTTCAGCAGCGGAATGGATCGCGTCCATCTGCAGTCGAATGCGCTGGTCATCGAGAAGAACCTCCAGAGGAATGGATCGAATGGAATTGTCTATTTCATGGACACCGACGCGGCGGGGCATCTATGGGCGGGAAGCGATCACGGAGTGGACAAGTGGGATGGCCTGCGCTGGAGCCACTACGGCACGAGCGATGGATTGATCTGGGACAACTGCAGTCAAAACGCCTTCGCGGCGGAACCGGACGGCACGGTTTGGATCGGCACCAGCGGCGGACTGTCGCGTTTCAAGCCGAGTCTGCAAAAAAGTGCCGAGACACCGATCAAAGTCGTGTTCACCAAGCTCTCCATGGGAGGAACGGATGTTTTCAGACAGAGCCATCCATCCTTCGACATGCATACCAACTCTCTATTGGTCCGATACTCGGCGGTGAATGCGTCCCGTGAAAATGCTGTTGTCTTCCGCTACCGGATGGAGGGGGCCAGTTCCGCATGGACCGAGACCACGCTGCGAGAACTGCAATTTGCCAAGCTGGCGCCAGGGGATTACCGCCTGGAGATCGAGGCCCAGGGTGGCGATGGCGTGTGGTGTGCGGACAGGGCCGAGTTCGCTTTCAAAATTCTCGCGCCGTGGTATCGAGAGTGGTGGTTCTTTGCCCTGTGCGCGGTGATTCCTCTGGTCGGGGCCGGGCTGTTCTTCCGAATTCGAATGGCTGAGGCAGCGAGGAAGGAACACGACCTGCGCCTGCTGGTGGAGGCGCAGAAGACCATCGAGCTTCTCGCCTTTTTTGACCCTCTCACCGAACTTCCCAATCGCCGGATGCTGACCGACCGCCTGCGCAAGAGTCTGGTCAACTGCTCACGCAACGGCCGCCTGCGCGCGATGCTGTTTGTGGATCTCGACAAGTTCAAAGCCGTCAATGACTCGTTAGGTCATGGCGTCGGCGACCTTCTGCTCAAGGAAGCGGCGCGGCGGCTCACCGCCTCGACCCGCGGAACCGATACCGTGGCGCGCCTCGGCGGAGATGAATTTGTAGTGATCCTGGAAGATCTGAGCGAGTTGCTCAAGGAGTCGGCGGCACAGGCGGAGATGGTTGCCCGGAAGATTGTCGAGGCGCTCAGCCAACCCTATCGGTTTGACGATCACGAATGTCTCGTAACTACAAGTATCGGAATCGCCATTTTTGGAATCATCCCCGAGAGTGCCGACGAAGTCTTGCAACAGGCCGATATCGCCATGTATCAGGCCAAGGCGGCAGGAGGCAACACGATCCGGTTCTTCGCCCCGGAGTTGCAGGCTGCCATCAATGCCCGTGCGCTGCTTGAGCAGGAATTGCGCACTGCGATCAACCATGAACAGTTTCTGCTCTACTATCAGCCGCAGGTGGACCATGGTATCGTGATCGGCGCCGAGGCTCTGGTGCGCTGGCAGCATCCACATCGTTCGATTCTGGCCCCCGTCGAGTTCATCCCCCTATGCGAGGAGACCGGGCTGATTCTGCCTCTGGGAGATTGGGTTCTCGAAACTGCTTGCCGGCAACTTGCCAAATGGGCCGAAAGGAAAGAGTCAGCTCATCTCTCGATTGCGGTGAACATCAGCGCGCGACAGTTGCGGCAGCCGGAGTTTGTCGAGAAGGTGCTGACAGTGCTGGCGCGCACCGGAGCCAATCCTTTTAACCTGGAATTGGAACTCACCGAGAGCATGCTGGTGGAGAGTTTCGAAGAAACGATCGCCAAGATGACCGAACTGAAGTTCCATGGTCTAAAGTTCTCCCTCGACGATTTCGGCACCGGCTATTCCTCGCTCAGCTACCTCAGGCGACTGCCCCTGGACCGATTGAAGATCGATCGTGCATTCGTGTGGGAAATCCTGACGGATGTATGTGGCCGCGCCATTGCCCAGGCCATCGTCTCGCTGAGCTTTGCAATGGGTCTGCCGGTGTTGGCCGAAGGCGTCGAGAGCGAGGAACAGCGGACGTTTCTCGCCAGTCTCGGATGCCACATGTACCAGGGATACCTGTTCAGCCGGCCGGTACCGTTGGAGGAGTTCGAGAAGTTGCTGGCCCAGCAGGAAAGCATTGCGTGCAAGGGTTCCGCGTGATTCTTTGAGGCGCGGAATCCAGGACTTTCCATACCTGAGGCACAATTCTCCTAACCTGCACGCCAGCTCTTTCCGCGCATCGGCTCACAATCTAGCCACTCTCAAGCACATCACCCTGAACCCGATCCGCATGGACCCGGTGAAACGAAAGGGAGGAATAAAAGCTGGACGGCTGATTGCCGCAACAAGCGACAGTTACAGAACGGAACTACTCGGCCTCGCTTGAGCCGGATGTTTCATGCGATTGCACTGGATGCGGGGCAGAGCTTCCGAATTCACATCGCGAGCGTGCGATACAATTCGAGGGATTCTGTGTTGAAGGAAGGAGACTCCTGGTGAACTCGAGAACCCTCGCTGCCTCTGCTGTCTTATTGCTTCCCATCGGGTCCTTGGCTACAGTTGCGCATTCCCAGAGCGCATCGTCCAACTTCGCCCTGCACGACGGAGATCGCGTCACCTTCTATGGCGACAGCATCACGGAGCAGCGCGAATATACAGAGGACATAGAAGAGTATGTTGTCACCCGGTATCCAGGATGGAAGGTGCATTTCCACAACGCCGGTGTCGGCGGTGACAAGGTAAGCGGCGGCTGGGCGGGTCCTGTAGACCTCCGCCTCGATCGCGATGTCTTCGCCTGGCATCCGGATGTCATCACCGTCATGCTCGGTATGAACGACTTCTACTACCGGCCCGATCAGCCGGGCATCTACTCGACCTATGCCGACGGCTATCGGCGGCTCGTCGCGCTCATGCAGAAGAACAATCCCGGCGTACACATCACACTGATCCAGCCTTCACCCTACGACGATGTAACCCGCGACCCGGTCTTTCCCGGCGGCTCCAACGCCGTTCTCTTGAAATACAGCGATTTTGTGGCACAGCTTGCGCAGGAACGCCACACACAAATAGCCGACTTCAACACGCCACTGACCTCCGTTTTGAAGGTGATCGACAGAGAGTCTCCCGCCCTCGCCCAGCAAGTCATTCCCGACCGCGTACATCCGCAACAGGGTGGCCACTGGATCATGGCGGAGAGCCTGCTCAAGAGCTGGAACGCGCCGTCGCTGGTAACCTCAGTTGCCATTGATGCCGGAGCCACGCCAAGCTTTGACGCCGCAAATGCTCAGATCGCTGAACTCGTCCGCCCCAAGGGGAAAATCACCAGCAAGATAAGTTGGACGCAGACTGACAAGGCTCTGCCTCTACCTTTTCCTCCCCCCGAGGTCGATCCGGTGCTTGCCCTTGTGCTCAAGTATTCCGACGTTGTCGCAGCGCTCGATCAGGAAACAATGCAAGTTCACGCCCTGACCACCGGAACCTACGATTTGTTCATTGACGGCCGAAAGATAGGCAGCTTCAACAGCGATGAGCTGGCCAGCGGGATCAATCTGGCCACGATGGAAACGCCCATGCTCGAACAGGCCCGGCTCGTAGCTTACGACACCGAAAAGGTCAACAATCTGGAATCTGCGCGTTTCGCAGTCATCAACGGCTCCGCAACAGCTGAGCAGCCCCTCACAGCTCAAGCGCTGGTAGGCGCTTACCAGGTTGCAACCGACCGGCAGCGTGCCGATGCCCATCCCCGCGTTCACCATTACGACCTGGTGCTCGCGAGTCTTCCGCCGGCAAGCCGCTGATTCTCCGGGTGTGGAGATCGGCGCAAGAATTCCGTTGCATCTTTCCAGCAACCGAATCTAGTCCGCGCCTGGTCGTTGCTCGAGTTAGACGCGCCAATACTGTGGCCATCCGCTCCAACTGCCCCCTCGCGCACAGCGCAACCAGGCTCTCTTGTAATACACTTGCCCGCTGGCAATGAACTTCGGCCGGATCAATCGTTCTCAGACTTGTCTCGACGACAGCCAGGAGAGCTTGTTGATCGCCATTATGGACTCAGCCGGATTGGATTGCAGAGGGACAACAATGAAAGAACGCATTCTCACGCCAAGGTACTCAGTCATCGCAGCGCTTCTCATCTGCGCCACGCTCGTGCTCGCTCAGTCCGTTCCCGTCGTCACAGGCGATGCGCGCGCAGATAAGCTGCTCAGCCAGATGACGCTGCAGGAAAAGCTCACGCTCATTCACGGCACGCATGAAGATCCGACCGTCTACCAGGGACAGGCCGGCTACCTCGGCGGCATTCCGCGGCTCAACATTCCAGGATTGCGTTTTGCCGACGGACCGCCCGGCGTGCTGACCCGTCATCCCTCGCAGGGTGAAACCGCAACCATGGGTGTCGCGGCAACCTTCAGCCGCAAGACCGCTGAAGACAACGGACTCGTCATTGGCCGCGAGGACCGCGCCCTGGGCATCGACGTCAGCCTCCAGCCGTTCGTCAACATCGATCGCGACCTGGAATTCGGCCGCGGCTACAACACCTTCGGCGAGGACCCTTTCCTCACATCCGAGATCGCCGTTGCCGAGGTCAAGGGCATCCAATCGCAGCACGTCATGGCGCAGATCAAGCACTATGTGGCCTACGACTCCGAGAGCAGCAATATTTTCGTCGACGACCAGACCCTGCACGAGATCTACGTGGCGCCGTTCGAGGCTGCCATCCGCCGCGCCGACGTCTCGTCGATCATGTGCTCGTACAACCGCGTCAACGGCGTGTTTGCCTGCGGAAATGAATCAACGCTGACCAATATCCTCCGCGACGAAATCGGCTTCAAGGGCTTCGTTACCTCCGATTGGGGCGCGGTCCACGCAGTCAAATTCATCAACGCCGGGCTGGACATGGAGATGCCCGGCGAGCCTGCCCCCGGCGGATTCCCGCTTCCCTCCTTCTTTGATTTCCTGCCCGTTCCTCCCCCGCCGCCAGTGACCGCCATGGGCGACATGATGGAGGGCTTCTTCGGGTTTATTCCCGAAGAACCGAAGCCAGTCATGGGGAACTTCGGTGACTTTGGCAGGAAGGAAGATCCAAAGAAAATGCCCGAGGCTCTCAAAGACGGCACCGTCAACGAAGCTGCCGTCACCCGCGCTGCCGGTCGAGTCCTCTACGAGATCGTCCACTTCGGCTACCTCGACGGCCAGTCGAAGCACGAGGTGACCGAGCAGGCCATCGAAGCCAACGCCAAGATCATCGAGCGCACAGGCGAAGAAGCTGCCGTCCTTCTGAAAAACGAAGGCGGCGCGCTTCCGCTCAAGGCCGCAGACCTTGACCAAGTTGTGCTCATTGGTCCCACAGCGGGCCAGATCGACTCCATCGGCGTCAATGGCGAGCGTTCCGTCGGCCTGCCGGAGCGTCAGGTCGGCCCGTACGACGCCCTCAAGAAGATCTCCGGCAATACAAACATCCAGTTTGCCGTCGACGACGACATGACTGGAACCACCATACCCGCTGCCCTTCTCAGCCACGATGGCAAGTCCGGCCTGGTTCGCACCGGCGACGGCGCAGAGCAGGTCGACGCCCAGCTGAATTTCACCGGCGGCAATGCCGGTCCGCCTAATGCAACCGTTACCTGGAAGGGAACGCTCACCGTTCCGACTGCCGGCGCCTACTGGATCTACCTCCAGGCCCTCGGAACCAACGCCGGCATCAAGATTGACGGCAAGCGCCTGGCTCACACCGGCGTCTCTCAGGGCGGCGTCCACGGAGACATTCTTCAGGCCGCCCAGGACAACGCCATCCCAACGACCGACGGCATTGATGACGTTCGCCGCGCCATCGAGCTGACCGTCGGACCTCATGCCATTGAAGTATCCACCACGCCCGATACCTCCGCCGCTCCCGTCCAGGTCCGCCTCAACTGGTACACCCCTCAGCAGCGCAAGGCCGACCACGAGGCCGCCATTGCCGCCGCAAAGAAGGCCAAAGTCGCCGTAGTCTTCCTCTGGACACGTCTCCGTCCGGTCTTCGGCCTCCCCGGCGAACAGGACAAGCTCGTCGAAGAAGTGGCAGCCGTCAATCCCAACACCATCGTTGTGCTCAACTCCAGCCAGCCCGTAGCCATGCCGTGGATCGACAAGGTCAAGGCAGTTCTTGAGATGTGGTGGCCGGGCGACGAGGGCGGCTGGTCCACGGCGAACCTGCTCCTGGGCAAAGTCAGCCCGGCCGGCCGCCTGCCCGTCACCTGGGGCAAGCGCCTTGAGGACTATCCCGCCACCGATCCCAAATTTCCCGAGCGCTCAGGCAAGGGCGTTGACGGAAAGACCACCTACTCTGAAGGTGTCAACGTCGGCTATCGCTGGTTCGACAAGCAGAGCATCGAGCCGCTGTTCCCCTTCGGCCACGGACTCAGCTACACCACCTTCGATTACTCCCGCCTCAACGTCAAAAAGTCCTCCGATGGCGGTCTCGATGTCGCCTTCACTGTTAAGAACACAGGCGCCATGGGATCCGACGAAGTGCCGCAGGTCTATCTCAGCGCTCCTTCGGCGATTCCCGACGGCGTTCAGTTCCCGACCCGCGCTCTGGCCGGCTTTGACCGCATCCACCTGACTGCCGGCGAAGCCAGGGCCATCACCCTTCATGTTGCTCCGCGCCAACTCCAGTACTGGTCCACCAAAGACGGCAAGTGGGTCACCGCGAGCGGCAAACGCACCGTCAGCGTCGGCGGCTCATCCCGCAATCTCCTGCTTCACCGGGAAATCGACTAGCCGGGTTGCGAAACAAGACAATGCCGGAGCCCAGTGCTCCGGCATTGTCGTCTTCACCCTCAGCAAGGGTGGAGACATCAATCTTGTTGCCGGATCGACCACCGGTGACCCGGCAACGATTACGGTCGCTCCTGTTGCGGGATTCATGGGTTTCGTCAACTTGTCTTGTTCCGCGACCACGAACCTGGTTACGCCTACACCTCCGAAATGCTTGCTGGGAACCGGAGGGAACAGCACAACTCTAGCCGCCATCGTCGATAGTACGCCAGCTACGACGACGCTCACGGTTCAGACTACCGATGCTACCAACGCGGCAAATCTGCCTCTGAGGGATCTGTTCCTAATTGGCGGCAGCACAACTTTGGCCTGCGCCATTCAGTTCTGTTGTCCCATGCGGCGTCGTAGCTGGCGAAGCGTGTTCGCAATGCTGTTGCTGCTCCTAGCCTTGGGCGGCGGCGGCGCTATTGCCTGCGGCGGGATCTCGAATATTGGGTCTGGCAGCGATTCTGGCACCACACCTGGAAGTTACACCATAATCGTGTCTGGCGTTGCAGAGACAACAAAGGTCGCGACTGCAATCAACCTTACCGTGAGGTAGAACCGGCCCACTTTGCAATGAACTGCACGGTGATTTGTACCAAGGTGAGCGTTTGTGTAGAGCATTCCGGATCCGATTCTTCATCGGATAGACTAGGCTGATTAGCGTGCGTGCTGTTCACCCCCTGTGATGTTCTCTTGCTCTTAGGGAAGGGTTAACTGATTCCAATGTCCAAGTATGGTTTCAATGCCGGCGAGACACGTGTCCTAAAGGCGCTGAAGACACCTGAGAAAGTCCAGCGCTTCCTCGATATTGAAATCGCATACAACAAAGAGCCGGACGGCGAGACGATTCGATCTCCTCGCCGAGTGCTGCGCGATAAGGTGGCTCATTGCCTGGAAGGCGCTCTGCTGGCGGCGGCGGCACTACGAATACATGGCTTTCCGCCATTACTCCTCGACCTTGAGTCCGTCCGCGACGACGACCACGTGCTCGCTGTTTTCAAGCAGCAAGGCCTTTGGGGCGCGATCGCCAAATCGAATTACAGCGGCCTGAGATTCCGGGAACCGGTGTACCGCAGCCTGCGTGAGCTCGCCATGTCATATTTCGAGCACTACTTCAATGCTTCACATGAGAAGACTCTCCGCAACTACTCCCGTCCGGTGAACCTGTCGCGGTTCGACCGCATCGATTGGATGACTGCGGAGGCTGATCTATGGCTGATCAGCGAGCACCTGGCGAGCATTCCTCACGTGCCATTGTTGCGGAATGGGGCCGCGCGCCGGTTAGCCCAAGTGGATGATCGTCTGTTTGCGGCGGGGTTGGCTGGTCGGGCGTTGTGACCTGCTACTGGCCCCGCACCGAGAATCACGGGACGCCGATTCCCGGTTTCAAAGAACTCGGAACAAGACCATTCCCAGGTTGAAGAGCCACAACAGGCACACGCCAAGCATGAATGGAAATACCCGGTTGGCCGTTACGACACCAGGGTCATCCGGTCCGAAATCCGCGCGGATAGGTTGGACTGACAATGCGACGATTGTACGCCGCGCCCTTGTCCTGCATGCAAGCAGAGCTTGGTTGCGGCAGAGAATGATGCCGCGGCGGGAACTGGGTTTCAAACAGCAAGATCGCGCCCGCGCCGCTCCGGCCCGAATCCGCAAATCAGGTACATAGCGACAATCGTGCACACCTCAAAGGCCGCGAATGCCCATGGATAGCCGACACGGCGGCGCAATGCAAACTCGATGCTCACCGACGGCGCGCCGATTAGCATTCCCAGTTGGTACACCACTCCAGGGAACAGGCTGCGCACGCTGGCAGGCGATAACTCGTTCAGGTGCGCGGGTATCACTCCGAAAACGCCCTGAACGCCGAATTGCATGATGAAAGCTCCCGCTGCAAGCACAGAAAGCGAAGAGCCGAACGCCCACGCCGGGATCGCAAGCAGAGCAATCGTCAGAGCAAGCATGATGCAGAAGCGCCTGCCAAGCCTTTCAGAAAAAAAACCAACGACCAATGAACCCAGGATGGCTCCAACGTTGTACAGAATCGCAACATTCGCGATTGCAACGGCCGAGAAGTTATGTGCGGACTTAAGAAAATCCGGGTAAAGATCCTGCGTCCCATGCGACAGGCATGTAATCGCCGTCATCAGCAAAACGAGATAGGCAAAGTCCTTCTTGTGCCTGCCCAGCGTGCCAACAATATCGCCGAAGCTTGCAAGCCGACTCCTTTGCCATGCGGTTGATTCCGGCGATAGCATGGTCAGAAACACAACCAGGCCGGCGATGAACAGGCCCCCGACAAACACCCACTGCCATCCGAAACGCGGCTCGACCAGCGGTATCGCCGCCGCGGCCAGCAGGTAGCCCAACGAGTAGCCCGCCTGCAGAATTCCAGAAAACAGGCCGCGCCAGCGTGCAGGAGAACTTTCCATCACAAGCGATGCGCCGATCCCCCAGTACCCTCCCATGCCGATCCCGTAAAGCGCGCGCAAGATCAGGAATATCGTGTAGCTCGGCGCAACGGGGGTGAGCGCCGTGGTGATGGAAAATAACAGAACGCATGCTATCAGTGGCCAGCGGCGTCCGAATCGGTCTGCCATCGCGCCCATAATCAGCGCGCCGATCGGCCGCAGCGCCAGCGTGATCGTAATCGACCAGACGATGGCGCTCTTGTCTACCTGGAATTTCCCCGCCAGCACATCCACAAGAAAGATGAGGATGAAGAAGTTGAATGCGTCGAGAATCCATCCAAGAATTCCGGAAGAAACCGCGAACACCCATCCCTGCCGCGCGGGGGACAAATCGCTTCGAGGGTCCTGCTTGTCCGACCGATCACGACTTGCATGTCCCGCTGCCACCGATGCCTTATGCATGAATTCCTTCCGCGGGCTTCGTCCTGCTCTACATCCGCTCCAGCGTCAAGCCGCCGTCCACCACCAGGACCGCGCCCGTCGCATACGACAGCTCGCCACATGCCAGCACACGCACTGCGCGGCCAACATCCTCAGGAGTGCCCCACCGCTTTTCCAGCAACAAGCCTGCCTCGATGAGAGCATCGTACTTGTCGCGCACACCCGCGGTCATGTCGGTCTCAATAATGCCGGGCCGCACTTCATACACGCCAATGCCGTACTTCGCCAGCCGCACCGCCCACAATCGCGTGGCCATTGCGATGCCCGCTTTCGAAATGCAATAGTCGCCCCGGTTGACGCTCACCACTGTGGCCGAGACAGAGCTGATGTTGATGATCGAACGATGGATCCCCGCGTCGTTCGCATGCTGGCGGATCATCCATGCCGCAACCGCCTGCGTCAGGAAGTAGGGTCCCTTGAGATTCGTGGCAATCAGTTCGTCGAAGCTTTCTTCCTGTGCCTCAAGGATGTCGGCGCGCACGCGCGGCGCCATTCCCGCGTTGTTGACCAAAACGTCCAGCCTGCCAAAGCTCACTTCCACAGTCCGCAAAAGCCGTTCGCGGTCCACCCGGCTCGAGACATCCGCCTGAACATAGATGGAATCACGGCTGAGTTCCCTGATGCGATCGAGAGCAGGCTGAACCTGCGCAAGTGGCCGCCTTCCGGAGATGGCAAGCGTGAAACCGGCCTCAGCCAGCTTGAGCGCGATGCCCAGGCCGATGCCGCGGCCGCCGCCAGTCACCAGCGCTATCTTCCCGTCGAAACCCATCCTCAATCCTCTCTCGCCCAGCAACTTCGGGTGTTAGAAGAACGTGTAATAGCTCGAATCGGCCATCCTCGTCACCAGCAGCAGTGCTTCCAGCAGATGATAGTCTCCCCACATACTTGACTCGCCGCACGGTATCTTCGCCGCAGGAGGGATGGTATCCCAGCCGTTGGGGCGATGATAGACGCTGTGCAGCAGAATTCCTTCGTGTTCGGAATCGACTGAAAGATAGGGCTCCTCGAGCAACCGCCTTACTACCGTGAGCCCTGCCTGCGCGTATTTGCGGCCGTCATCGCCAAGCGCGTGCCCCAGCCGAATTAAACCCTGCGCGGCGATGGCGCTGGCAGAGGAGTCAACAGGCTCATAGTCGTTGTAGGGATCCGCTGCCTTGGTTCGCCAATCGCCAAGTCGATGTAACTCCGGTGCCCCGGTATCCCAATAGCAGATGCCATCGAGCGCGCTGGCTTGATGAATGTAGAAGTCGCACGTTGCGCGCGCGGCCCGCTCCAGCATCGCGCATGCTTCTTCTTTCCCGGACATGCTATCCTCGCCGAACTCGTACTCCTGAAGCGACGAGACGAATTCGAGTTGCTCGGCAAAGCCCAGCATGGCCCACGCCAGCCCCCGTGCCCATGTTGTAAAGGGCGAGTATCCCTGCTGCGAAGATGGGCAGCGGAATGCGCCGCTCGCCGGATTGAAGATCGCCTCATGCGCTGTCCGCCCGCGCAACTCGGGCACATCGTAACTGTCACGGCCCTCACCATAATAGATGTTGTACTGCGCCGCAGCTTTCGCATGCGTGAGCAACCGACCCAGAAGATTGACGCGCTTGTCCTGGTCCGCAATGAGTGCGTGGCCAAGAAGATGAGATATCCCGCAAACGCGCAGCGTCCGAATCGTATCGATGAATAGCGAGTGGCTGCCATTGAAGGAATGGATGTAACCGAGGCCGTCCTTAAGTTCAGTCCACCGCGCAGCCTGCACCGCACCGCTCGCTTTCAACGCAAGCTCGTAGAATCGAAGCT
Organism: uncultured Acidobacteriaceae bacterium; assembly: GCA_963757965.1. GTDB lineage: Bacteria > Acidobacteriota > Terriglobia > Terriglobales > Acidobacteriaceae > Telmatobacter. The sequence continues at coordinate 628,080 of CAVWTV010000016.1, read as the reverse complement.
CCCACTCATTACTCGCGATACGTCCGTTCAGCATAAGACGGCGCAAGTTCCCATAAGTCGAGATGTTATTGAATCCATGGTCGTGAACGCCGGTGTGCGTCAGGTGTTCGGCCATACCCTCCACGATGTGCCGACGTGCCGCGGTCAACAACTCCTGCTCGCCCGTCAGCTCAAAACAAAGCAGCGCGTTGCCGTACTGAAACCCCTGTGTCCACTGGGTCCAACTGCGCGTCGTGTACCTTCCGCAAACCGTGTAGACAGGTGCGCCGTCAACAGCCCTCCAGCGTCGATCGAGCCGCAGCGTCTTCGCGGAGGCAAGCTCCAGCGCGCGTCTTACACGCGGCATCAAATCCAGTGGAGTTATCGAGCCGTTTGATTCCACTTACATCCTCTCATGCTATACAAACTTCTCAAATCGTTCGATCATCTGAGCCAGAACCGAATCAGGATCGGAATCCCAAAGCGTGCGATTGAAGATCTCCACCTCGATCGGTCCAGTGTAGCCGGCCTGTTCCACAAGCCGGCGCAGCTTCCTGTTATCGATGACTCCATCCCCCATCAGGCCGCGCCCCATCAGAATATCGGGCAGCGGCACAAGCCAATCCGAAACATGAAACCCATAGATTCTTCCCGCCGATCGCGCAATCGACTCCGCAACCTTTGGGTCCCACCATATATGAAAAGTATCGAGGATAACTCCCACCTCGCGCGGATCGTAGATCGAAGCCATCTCTAATGCCTGACCGATCGTGACTAACACCGCCCGCTCCGCGCAATACATGGGATGAAGTGGCTCGAGCCCAATACGAACCTGCCCCTCTCTTGCGTAGGGCGCCACGGCCGCGACACCGTCGATCACCATCTTCCGGGCCTCTTCAAGGCCGACCCCCGCGCAGCCGCCCACAACCATCACCAGGGAATCGGCACTCAGCGCAGCCGCCTCGTCCACCGCGCGGAAATTGTCCTCGATGTTCTTCTTGCGTTCACATTCAGTCGGCGCGGGGAACATTCCGCCTCGACAAACACTGGAAACGTGTAACTGGGCGTCTTTCACAAGCCGCACACACGCGGCCAGACCAGCCTCCTCGATCTTATGCCGCCAAAGTGCAATCGACGGAACGGCGTGCCGCACGCAGCCCTCAACCGCTTCGGCCACACTCCAACGATCTGTCGTGATCTGGTTCAGCGAGAGCCGTGACTTATCCGCCATGCGATTCCGCCTTCGGGAAAGGTCCAGTCAGACTAGCTTTGTTTTGAATCGTGGAAAGAAATCTCCGGCACATCCACCCAGCGGCGCTCTCGCCACGAAGTCTCGGCCAGCTCCGCCAACTGCACGCCGCGCGCGCCGTCGACAAACGTATGCGGGAACGGCGCATCTTCCGCAACATGGCGAAGGAACATCTCCCACTGCACCTTGAATGCGTTGTCGAACTCCATGTTATCGGGAACCGCGGTCCATTGTTCTCGAAACTGAAATGGATTGGGCAGGTCGGGATTCCACGTCGGCCGCGGCGTGTTCATTCGATGCTGCACTTTGCAATCTCGCAGCCCGGCCACGGCGCTGCCCTCTGTCCCATCCACCTGAAGGCTGAAGAGTTCGTCGCGATAAACGCGCGTTGCCCACGACGAGTTGATCTGCGCAATGATGCCGCCCTCTAACTCGAACATGCCGTACGCGGCATCATCGGCAGTGCAGGCGTATGGTTTGCCTGCCTCATCGAAGCGCTCGGGAATGTGCGTCGCGCCCGTGCAGCTCACAGCCTGAACCGGGCCAAATGTGTGGTCGAGAACATATCGCCAGTGGCAGAACATATCCAGAATGATTCCGCCGTCGTCTTCCTTCCTGTAGTTCCACGAAGGACGTTGCGCGGGCTGCAAGTCTCCCTCGAATACCCAGTAACCGAACTCTCCGCGCACCGACAAAATGCGCCCGAAGAAGCCGGAATCGATCAGCCTGCGCAGCTTGCGTATGCCCGGCAGAAACAGTTTGTCCTGCACCACCCCATGCTTCACGCCAGCCTTTTCCGCCTCAACCGCGAGCCTCATCGCGCTCTCGAGCGTCGTCGAAAGCGGCTTTTCGCAGTAGATGTGCTTCCCTGCAGCAATCGCACCCAGAACATTTTGCTCCCGTATCCCCGTTGATCCGGCGTCGAAATAGATCGTGTCTTCAGGATTATCGAAACACCCCGCCAGGTCGGTGCTCCAGCGCGACAGTCCATGCGCATCCGCAATGGCCTTCAGCTTCTCCGCATTTCTCCCCACGAGAATCGGGTCCGGCATCAATGCGCTGCCATCGCCGAGAACAACCCCGCCTTGTTTACGAATGGCCAGGATCGACCGGATCAAGTGCTGATTGAGCCCCATGCGTCCGGTGACGCCGTTCATGATGATTCCGACCCTGCGCTCCCGCATTTCCGCTCCTCAACAACCAATAGTTGGTTCGACGAAATCGTATCACCTGCGATCTCCCCCATTCATCATTGATTCCCCGGGTGGACCGCGCACGCATCGCACGCATACGTGATTTGCGGCACAGACCGGGTCGCCCCAGCCCACCAACCATGGACCGCAAGAGTGCTCGCCAAGCTTCTTGTGCCAATTCTGCGACGGGCATGTACCGGGCTTGTACCTGGTCCGGGGGGGGCGCCGATGCTCTCGCGCAACAAAGCCGGTCATCTGACGCGGCGGCGGTTTGTTACCGCCGGTGCCGTGAGTAGCGCAGCCATCGCTGTCGGTTGCAACCGTGACAAGCGGGGCCATTGGGATTTCCTGAGCGAAGAACAGGCTCGCACGCTGGCGGCGATTTGCGATCAGATCATCCCCGCGGATGAATTTTCCAGCGCCTCTCAGGCTGGACTCCTCACCTACATCGATCGTCAACTCATTCGCCACTACCGCCGTCATCAAGATGAGTACGTGGCCGGTTTGGAACAGGCTCAGCGGATGAGCCGCCAGCGATTCGGCAAGGATCTCGCCTCGCTCACCCAGCGCCAACAGCTTGATATTGTCACCGACCTCTCGCAGCAGAACCGGTCTTTCTTTGAACTGGTGCGCAGCCATACCCTTGAGGGCTACTACGGCTCGCCGCGCCACGGAGGCAATCGCGACACCGTCAGTTGGCGAATGCTGGGCCTGGCTGAGCCGCCGGTTTTGGGCCGCGCGCAATACAACCTCAGAAAGGGCTCGCCTTCATGAACCGGGTGAATGCTGTGGTCGTCGGCGCCGGTGCAGCGGGCGGCATCGTCGCCAAGGAGCTTGCAGTCGCGGGCCTGAGCGTGGTCCTGCTGGAACGCGGCAAATGGTACACCGCATACGATTGCCGCAAGGACGATCTGCGCAACCAGCGAACCACCGTGCTGGGCAATGCGTTCGGGCCAGAGGACGATGGCAACCCGCGCGTCTGGCTCGATGCCAAAGGCGTGCCCCACACTGTGCTGCCCAGCGAAGGCAGCTACCAGAACAACGCCGCCTGCGTGGGAGGCGGAACGCTAAGCTACGGCGCCCAGGCCTGGCGCTATCTGCCCCAGGACTTCCGCATGCGCTCCACCTACGGAGCGCCAACCGGAAGCTCCCTCGAAGACTGGCCCATCTCCTACGACGATCTGGAGCCTTTCTACGAGAAAGCCGAATACGAGATCGGCATCTCCGGCGACTACTCCGGCACGCCATTCCACGGTCCGCGCCGGCATCCTCTTCCCATGCCGCCGCTGCCGCCCGGCCGTGAATTTGCCATCCTGGAACCGGCAGCCCGCCGCCTCGGCCTGCATCCGTTCCACATTCCCATGGCTCGCAACAGCGTGCCATACAACGGGCGCGGTCCCTGCATGCGTTGCCGGTGGTGCGTCGGATTCGCCTGCGAGGTCGACGCAAAAAACGGATCGCAGAATACCGTCATCCCCATCGCGCTCAACACCGGAAACTGTGAACTGCGCACCGAGTGCATGGCCAAGGAGATTCTCACCGATGATCGCGGACAGGCCCGCGGAGTCTCGTACTTCGACGTCCAGGGCCATCTGCAGCAGCAGCTTTCCGACATTGTCGTCGTCTCCGGTTGCGCCACCGAATCGGCTCGGCTCCTTCTGAATTCAAAGTCCCGCCTGTTTCCGGCCGGCCTCGGCAATCGCCATGATCAGGTCGGGCGCAATCTGCAGGGCCACCACTACACCGGCGCCGTGGGCTATTTCGACTTCGACACCTATGACGACGTGGGTCCAGGCGCGAGCATCGCCATTTCCGACTACAACCACGGCACTCCTGGCCTCTGCGGCGGTGGCATGCTGGCCAATGAATTCATTCGCCTGCCCATTCATATGGTTGACAGGCTGCCCGCCAACACGCCGCGTTGGGGCCTTGGCCACAAGCAGGCAATGCGCCACTGGCACAAGCGATCCATCGTGATCATGGGGCCAACCCAGCAGATTCCCACTGCGGACGGCCGGGTCACGCTCGATCCCACCGTGACCGACAAGTGGGGGCTGCCGGTTGTGCGCATCTCCGGCAATGTGCATCCGGTCACCTTTGATATCGGCCAGGTGCAGGCCATGCGCGCCGAAGCCTGGCTTAAAGAGGCGGGCGCGATCGGTACATCGCTGATGTCCTCGAAGCCTGAGCTTGTTTCGGCCGGCCAGCATCAAGCCGGTACCTGCCGCATGGGCATCGATCCGCAATCGTCGGTTGTGAACCGGAACTGCCAGATTCACGACGTCGATAACGTCTTCGTCATCGATTCAAGCGTGCATGTGACTAACGGGGGGTTCAACCCGGTGCTGACCATTATGGCCATCGCCTACTATGCCTCCGGCGCGCTCGTCCATGACTGGAAGGGCACGGGGTTCCGCTCATGAAGCGCTTCCTCAATATCGCAGCCTTGATCGTTGCCTGCCTGGCAATCCTGGTTTCCGCAAGCATCTTCGGCGCGTCGTGGTATTACACCTCTCCCAGTGGCAACGGCTGCGCAAAATGCCATGAGATGGTCCCCTTTGTGAGCGCAATGCACGGCTCTCCGCACCGCAATGTAGGCTGCATGGATTGCCACGAGGCGACCCTGGCCACCAAGCTGCGTCACATTCGCGTCCATCTCGCCGGCAATTGGCCTGAGGCCATCCGTCTGCGCGATGTGGATGTGCTCGAGATGGTGCCAAACTGCCAGAAGTGCCACCAGCAGGAATATGCCGCATGGCATGCCGGCCCGCACAGCGCCACCTACGCGCAGATCTTTACCAACCCGACGCAAAACTCCCAGCAACACCTGATCGATGACTGCCTTCGCTGTCACGGCATGCACTTCGACGGCGCCATTCGCGACCTTGTCCAGCCGCAGAACACCAAAGGCCCATGGAAGCTGATTCCATCAGGCTTTGGCGATCAACCGGCCATCCCCTGCCAGGCTTGCCACCAGGTGCATCGCGAGGGCGAACTTGAAGCCAAGCCGCAAGGCCGCATTTCAGTGGCGGGAAAGCCGGTGCACGATTCGCTGGCCTTCTTCGATCGCCGCGAGGGCATGCACTTTGCCGCGAATGCGCTCGCCATTCCCGAGTTGCTCGAAGGCGCTCGCCTGGTGAAGGTAAGCCAGGACAGCCGCCAGGCAATCTGCTACCAATGCCACGCCCCGCGCCAGCCGGAAGCGGGCACGATTGCCGCAGCCAATGCCTGGGGACTTCAGGTGGGTTCCGGCGATGATCGCACGCCGATGGGAGTGCATGAGGGCCTGAGCTGCTTCTCATGCCACACCGGACACAACCAGAACGCGCGCGCATCCTGCAAGACGTGCCACCCTCAGATGTCCCACTGCGGCCTTGACGTGGAGAAGATGGATACAACCTACGCCAACGCGTCCAGTCCCCACAACATTCATTGGGTTCGCTGCGTGGATTGTCATCAACACGGCATCCCCAAGATGAGGCCGCAGTCACAGCCATAGTCGCCGAACTCTCGGAACCCGTGGAGCTTCGCGTAAGCTAAAGGGAGTGAGTCGCGGAGCGGCGAAGGCGCATCCTTTTAACAGGACGAGATGAATCCAAGCATTGCAACCGACAAGGCCCGTCAACGCGCCTTCCAGCAAACGCTCAAGAGCGCCAGCCGCACCATGCACGTCAGCGAGATTCTCAAGCTCGCCGTGGAGAGCTTTCGCGCCAGCAAGATGCGATTTGCGCTGACCGCGCTCGGCATGGTCATTGGCACCGCCTCGCTCATCTGGGTCGTCACCATTGGAATGACCGGCAAGCAATATATTCTCAAGGAACTCCAGAAGATTGAGACCAACTCCGTCGAACTGGAATACGCCGGCGGCGGCGCTACGGCGGCGGAGCGCGTTCTCTACAACGACTCCCTCACCATCGATGACGAAAAGGCCGTGGTGAATGGGCTGCCCGGCGTGATCTATGCCTCACCCGTCCTTGAGATGCATGACCGCATCAACTTTGGCGGAGGTGTGATCAAGGATACGCTGGTGCTCGGCGTCAGCCCGCAATACCAGAACATCCGCAACCTGCTCGTCCCCGTGGGCCGGTTCTTCGACGACCAGGACGACGCGGCTCACATCAAATGCGCCGTGGTCACCCAGAAGTTTGCCCGCGAAAGGTTCGGTAGCGACGACGCCGCAGTCGGATCCACCTTCGAGATCAGCGGCATCCCCTTCACCATCATCGGCGTCTTCAAGGAAAGCTTCGACGACTTCGGCAATTCCGAGATCCAGGACCAGACCATCCTGATTCCCTATTCGGTGGGCCGCTACTTCGCCGGCTCGGAAAACGTGAAGCAGATCTACTTTTCCATGCGCAGCATCGACGAGGTAACCGACGCCGCAAAGGAGATCAAGCGCATCGTCCAGGCGCGCCACCGGCATGACTCGGTCTACAACACGCAAACCCTCACTGCATATCTTGAAATGGCCGGCAACATCGCCGACATTCTCACTGCGGTTCTCTTCCTGGTAGCCACCGTCACCCTGGCGGTCGGCGGCGTCGGAATCATGAACATAATGCTCGCCAACGTGCGCGCCCGTGTCCGCGAAATCGGCATCCGCAAGGCACTCGGCGCCACGTACCGCGAGATCAAACTCCAGTTTCTCGCCGAGGCCATCATTATTTCTCTGACTGGCGGCGTGGTCGGGTGCATCGTGGGTCTGGCCCTGCCGTTGTCCATCCGCTTCTTCACCGACTATGCCATTCCCATCTCATACTGGTCCGTCGTCATAGCCCTTGCCTCCGCAACGCTGGTCGGGGTGATCTTCGGCACCGTCCCAGCCACCCGCGCCGCCCAACTGGACCCCGTCGAGGCGCTCAAGTATGAGTGATTCCCAGCCGGATTCGCCTCAGCCCGATCCAGACGACCAACCCTCCCCCGGCCCCAGCCTCACGCTGATCTACGGCCTCATCGCCCTCGCCCTCGCCGCCGCCATCGGCCTGGCAATGATGATCGTGATGCCGTTTTATCAGCGCCGGTAAACAACGCAGCTTCTGTTGCCGCCATCTTGAGAAACTGGGAAATGGCCGATAATAACTGCATGAGCTATGAAGAACCAACGTACGAGGATCTTGCCAAGGATACACTTGGCCAGATGATGGCCGATTACAGCGAGGATTTCTGGTGCGCTGGGTGGTTGATCGATCTTGAGTTCACCCTATGGGAAGCCCTGACGGATGGCAGCAGGCAACTCGGCATGGGCAGGCTCGAGGAACGCGAAATAGCCCGCATGAAGCGCCTGCATGAAATTGCTGGAGGCTGGTGGGCCTGGTCGAAGAACGAGGGTTGCGAGCGATTTGTGACCACCGAGGAATGGCTTAGGATCCTTGATCAGAAAAGGCAATCAAAGGCCGGAGGCCCTGGCGAATAGTCAAACTGTTACTAGGCCTGTGCTGAGCACTTGAAATCAGCTCTGCGAATCCACCGCCCGCTCCGCGATCAGCACCGGAATCCCGTCCACAATCGCATAACTGCGCCCACACCTCGCGCACACCAGCCGCTCCCCGACAAGAACCAGCCCGCCCAGGCAGGCCGGGCAGGCCAGTTGGTCAAGCACGCTCTCGTCAAATTTTGGCGGCTGGCTGGAATCGGCAGACATCGTTACTGAACCGTCGCGCCGGGGCTGGCCTCAGGGCCGGCAGGGCCACGCTTCGGAAGCCCGGCAAACTCCTGTTCGATTCTCCCGGTGGTGCCGCCCACGGCAAACTCGTAAGCGACGCGAATGCCGTTGAAGATGGCTCGATCATTCGAGGAGCCGTGGCCGATGATACACACGCCGCGCACGCCCAGCAGCGGCGCACCGCCGTACTCCCTGTAATCCAGGCGCTGCCTGAAGTCGTTGAAGGCTCTCCGCGAGAGCAGCGCCCCTACCTGCGCAGTGACCGTGCGCGTCAGCGATTCGCGCAGCACGTCGCGCACAAATCGCCCCACACCCTCGCTGGTCTTCAGCGCCACATTGCCCACAAATCCGTCGCAGACAATCACGTCCGCTTTGCCGCTGAAAATATCGCGCCCTTCCACGTTGCCGACGAAGCGAATAGGCAGCGCCTTCAGCAACGGAAATGCCTCGTGGGTAAGGTCGTTGCCCTTGCTCTCTTCTTCGCCAATCGATAGCAAACCGACCCGCGGCTCGGGAATCTTCAGCACGGTGCGCGCATAGATCTCACCCATCACCGCAAACTGCTGCAAATTGTGCGCCTTGCAATCCACGTTGGCGCCTACGTCGAGCAGCACGCACGGGTTTCCTGTGGAGCTGGGCATCGGCGTCGCCAGGGCAGGCCTGTCCACACCCGGCAGCGCGCCCAGCACCATCTTGGCCGTGGCCATCGCCGCGCCGGTGTTCCCCGCAGTCACAAATCCCGCCGCTGCGCCCTCGCGTACCAGCTTCAGCCCCACGCGCATTGAGCTGTCTTTCTTGGTTCGCACCGCGTGCGCAGCCTTCTCCTCCATGCCGATCCGTTCAGAAGCATGGTGAATCACGATGGGCAGATCTTCGTTTCCCAGGTGTTCGTCCAGAACATCGCGCAACTCCGCCTCCGGTCCAATCAAATGGACACGCACAGGCAAGCTGCGGCAGGCGAGGATCGCCCCCCGAATCTCTGGCTCTGGAGCTTTGTCCGAACCTACGGCGTCAAGCGCTATATCAATGAGCATGGGTGCTCAGTCTACTTCGCTGCTTCCTTGATGTCCAGAACCGCGCGGCCCTTGTACGCGCCGCACTTGGGGCAGGCGCGATGGGGAAGCTTCTTTTCGTGGCAGTTCGGACACTCCGATACTCCCACGGCGGTCAGAAAATCGTGAGAGCGGCGAAGTGCTGTGCGGCGCGTCGAATGGCGCCTTTTCGGATTAGGCATGATTCAATTCCTTTCGTGTCTCCGCCCGCTTCAAGTCCCGCCGTCTTTAGGCCATACACAGCCCTCAGCCCTCGGGAGCAGACGAAACACCCTCAATCTCTGGGGTTTATGTCCTAGGACTTGATCCGGCCGCGGAGCCCAGCCAGCGCCTCCCAGCGGGGGTCCCTCGGACCCTCCTCGCAGTTGCACATCCGGCTGTTGCGGTTCTCACCGCAGCGCGGGCAAAGCCCCTTGCAGTCCGCCTTGCAAAGAGTCCTGACGGGCAGAGACAAAAGCACCTGCTCCCTCAACACATCTTCAAGCAACAAACTGTCCTTCTGATAATAACCGATTTCCGTTTCCGGCGCTGTAATCGACCGTTCCGGCGCCTCGGAATCCGCCTCCGCCGGCCGGAAGATCAGGTCAAACTCCGCGCCCAAAGGAATTTCCACCGGCTCCACGCACCGCGCGCAGGGAACCTGAAACTTCCCGGAAAATTGCCCGCGCAGCCGAATGTCGGCCACGATCTCCCTTGGTCCCCGGTGCTCGTGCAGCACTTCGGCCCGCCCCGACGTAGCCAGCATCCCAGCCTGCTCCGCCTCTTCGCCGAAATCGACCGCCCCCGGCGCCAATTCCAGGTCGAAGGCGATCGGCTCCCGCTCCAGTTCGCTTACCTTGAACTCCATCTTATGAGCCTACGGCGCGTCCTCTGCGCCGTCAATCCGGCGCCGCAAATCCATTCAACCACCGTTCCCTGTCAATCAACCCCAGCTAACCGTGAAATTCAGCTGGCGTGTGCTGGTCCCAGGCAGGTCTGTGCCGCTTGTAATGCAAATAGATCCTCATGCGCCCCTTCAGCCATTGCAACAGCGACTCGTGAATCTGGCGATTGAGCTTTACATAGGCTCGATATTGATTCCGGGTTGGCTGCTTGATCGAGAGAAACTCCAAAACCACAGGCAGGCGCACTGAAGGACCCAGACCAAGGTGGCGCGAAAAAAGTTCAAACACCGTGTCGCGCCGCTGCCCATGTGCAAAGTACTCGTCAAAATACGTAGTTTCGCTAAATCGGGAAGCATTGCAGTCATGAATCCGGTAGAGTACCGTGGGCTCTGCCAGGTAGTACTTCTTGGCCCCCGCCAGCGACGCCCCGTAGATGATGCAATCTTCGGCGCGCAGCCGCCAGCGTGGCGCTACCTGGCGCAAAACCGGCAGAAGTGTCAGGCTGAGTTGCCGCCGTATGGCCAGCGTCGACGTGATCGATCCCATGAACACTCGATTCTTCAGCGTCGCAATGAGACAAAATCCAAGGTCGAGGTCCTCAGGCGCGTATTGAACCACTTCGTCCACGCCGCCGAATTTGCGGTGCGCCGTAAACACAAAATCGACGTCTTTATGCTCGGCAAGAACCTTGGTTACATTCTCCAGGTGGTTCCGCTCGTATTTATCGTCCCCATCCAGGAAGCAGATTACGTCGCCGTCCGAGTGTTCCATTCCCAGCACCATGGCCGACATTTGGCCGCCATTTCGCTGGTGCAGAACCTTCACCGTACCGTGACCGCCAAAACGCTCATCCAGGATCCGCGCCGTATCGTCGGTCGAACCGTCATCGACAACAATCACCTCGCTGGGAGGTAAGGACTGAGCGAGCACGCTCTCAATCGCTTCCACGACGAACCGATCCGAATTGAACGTATCGATGACTACAGAAACTGTCGCCATGCAATCTCTCACGCCTCTCTTTCCCGGCGCGGGAAAAGAGCCTCTCTCCAGCCCGGTGCGCTCAGGCAACCGTGCAGTCTCCGGGGTGATTCCGCAGTCTTCCATAGCGCATCTATCAATTCTATCTGGGCGCGGTGACTCCAGGCGCATGCAAATACCGCTCCGCAAAATCCAGGAACGTCGGCCAGTTCGGCGCAGGCGTATGCCCGAACGTATGCTGCCTGAATCCCAGATCCCCGTCGATCAGCGCCTTCTCGATGGGTGGAAACTCCGCCGTTCCCAGGTCCTTCCGGCCCAGCAGCCTGTACACCGGCCCCGCGGCAACCTCAGCCAGGAACATCCCTCGCGCGTCCGCCCATCCGTCCCCCGGTTTGCCCGGTTGATTCATCGTGGCCAAGCCCGCACCTACAAACACCGGACGCGGTGCGCACAGCGCGATCAGCTCGTGGTTATCCACTGGCAGGTCTCCGGGCGTCAAAAGACCCGCATATTTCAGCAGGTTCCCGTCCATCCACTGGTACAGCCTGGTCGACTCCAAATGACTCAACGGCTCCCCATAAACGTGCCGGTAAAGCTTCGCCCCGCCCTCACCCGACGAACTGCTGTAAAGCACCGCAAACCGAGGATCGTAGGCCATCGCCACCAGCGCCGCCTTCCCCAACCGCGAGTGACCTTCAATCGCCACTCGCTTCGCATCCACGCTCTTGTCCGTTTCAAGGTAATCCAGCAGTCGGCCGGCACCCCACGCCCAGGCCTTCAGGCCTCCCCAGTCTTCCAGTTTGCGCGGCTGTCCCTTGTTCATCAGGCCGATAATCCCCTCCGTCAACCCCGCGCCGTCGTCCGCCTGGAAACTCATTGGGGACAGTTCCGCGAATGCCCATCCTTTTGAAATCACCAGGCGCTCCCAAGTCTGCCCATAGTCACCCAGAGCTCCCGAAGTTGTATCGGAAACTGGCCTGGCCAGCGACGCTTTGTATTCACCCCCGAATGCCAGCTCCATGATCACCGGGACCGCTCCCGTCGCGTGCGTCGGCGTCGTCAGCGTTGCGTCGATCGTGACCGCAATCTGCGGGTAGCTGGAGTTGTCCACGTGCCCCGCCAACCGCTTCGTCACCACCGGCACGTCGCCCATTGTTTCGTGGGTCGTGCTCACGACTTCCCAGCTCACCTTGGGAAGGTTTGCCGGCGTCCGACCCAGAACTTCCCGATCGTAATCCTCCACAATCTCCGGCCGGCGCTCTTTCCACCACTCTTCCGCCGTCGTCACCTCCTTCCCGTTCTTCTCCACCAGAGGATCGGGCAGCTTCGGATACACGTTTGCCTTCGCTTCATCCCAGTTGGCATCCTTCTCCTCGCCGGGCCGCAGCTCCTTGATGCCCAGCAGATCCATCATTCGCTGATGATCCTGTTCCGCCGTTAAGTGCACTGGAGCCGGTGCAGCCACCGGCGGCCCGTGAAAATAACGGCCTGCAAACGCCAGGAACGTCGGCCAGTTCGGGCCCGGTGTGTGGCCGCCTGAATGCTGCCGGAACGCCACATCTCCATCGATCAGCGCCGTCTCGATCGGCGGAAACTCCGCCGTACCCAGATCCTTCTTGCCCAGCAAACGGTAAACCGGCCCCGCGCCCGCCGCGGCCAGAAACATCCCCTTGGCATCCACCCAGCCGTCTCCGTTGGTAGCGCCGCCAGAGATGAACACCGGTCTTGGTGCGCAAAGCGCGATCAGCTCGTGCGCATCCACCGGCAGGTCGCCCGGCGTCAGCGGCCCGGCGTATTTCAAGAAATTCCCCGCCATCCAGTGATACTCGTTAGTCCCCGCCACGTTGCCCACCTGCTCGCCGAAGATGTGCCGGTAAAGCTTCGCGCCGCCCTCGCCGGACGAACTCACATAGGCAATCGCCAGCCTCGGTTCAAAGGCCATCGTCACCAGCGTCGCCTTCCCGTAGCGCGAATGCCCCTCGAGGCCAACCTGCTTCGCGTCTACGGATTTATCAGTCTCAAAGTAGTCCAGCGCCCGGCTCACTCCCCACGCCCAGGCCCGCAGCGTGCCCCAGTCCTCCGGCTTGCGCGGCTGGCCCCCGTTGTCAATCCTGTTCATCAATCCGATGATCCCGTCGGTCAACCCCGCCCCGTTGTCCGCCTGATAGCTGGTGGGAACAAGCTCCGCATAGCCCCACCCCTTGGCCAGAACTTGTTGCTGCCACGTCGGTCCCTGGTTTCCCGGTCCGCCCGCGGCAAACTGCGGAAAACGCTTCGCCATCTCCGCCATGAACGCTTTGCTGAAACCGAACTCCATCATCACTGGAACCGGCCCCGTGGCATTGGCCGGAGTCGTCAGAGTCAGGTCGATATCTACCCCCGGACCAACTTTGCCCGCTGCATCCAGCGAGTTGTCCACGTGACCCAGCAATTGCTTCGTCACCACCGCTACATCGCCATTCTCCTCCTGGGTCGTGCTCACAACTTCCCACGTGACCTTGGGCAGGTTGGCAGGGACGCGGCCGTAAATCTCCCGGTCAAATTCCTCCACAATCTCCGGCCGACGCTGGCTCCACCACTCCTTCGCCGTGGTCACCCGCTTGCCGTTCTTGAGCACCAGCGGGTCGGGCAGCGTTGGGTAGACGTCCGCCTTGGACTCGTCGTAGTTGGCTGCATTGGGCGATTTGGCGTCCCCATCCGCCCCGCGCCGCAGTTCCTTGATCCCCAGCAGGTCCATCATCCTCTGATGATCTTTTTCTGAGGCCGCCTGGGCAGCCAACATCTCGGGCGTCGGCGTAAACCGCGGCGGTGCCTGTGCTGCTACCGCTGGAGCCGCAGTTGGAGTCGGTGCAGCCGCCGGCGCCGTTTGCCCCATCAAACGGCAGGCAGCCGGACCAACAACAAACACCAGCGCCAACGCGACAATCCTGCAATTTGAATTGGACCGCAATCCCGGCATGAAAACCTCATTTCTGGTCCGTCTTCTTGAGGGAAGGCAGAAGCGGCCCAAGAATATCGGCTCAATCCGCGTTGTGCAAGGGCCCCTTGTCTCGACTCGCGCGCCGCCCGCTCCTGCCGCAACCGCTATCCCGGGTCCTGCAACCGGACACGGAGGTACTCAAGTCCGGCAATTCTGCGCCGATAAGGAGCAGAGACCTCCCGAGAAAGGGCTTCCTGCATGGCTTGGCTCCGCAATCTTCCCATCTCCCGCAAGTTTACCTACGCATTCGGCCTCGTTTGCGGCCTCTGCATCGTGCTGGGGACCTATTCCTCTGTCACCTTTCGCAGCATTGCGTCAAGAAACCAACACGTCAGCGAAACAAGCTTCACATCCGTCGTGCAGTTGGCAGATGCTCGAGGCGCCCTGAACGTCTTGAGGCGTGCGGATCTCGACCTGTTGCTGTGCCAGACTCCGGCGTGTTTGGCCGCTTCGAACGGGAAACGGCAGGCGGGCCTCGCGGACTTCCATAAAGCAGCCAACGCCTACGAACCCCTCATTGATTCTCCCCGAGAGCGTGAACTCTATCAGAAACTCGCGACCGGCGTCGCGCAGTATCAGGAACTCTCCAATCGTGCAGCCGATCTGGTGGCAAACGGCAAGACGGGGGATGCCTTGGACATCACCATGGCCGACTCCACGAGGGATCCGTTGAACTCAGCTCTCGCGGCGGTCACAGAAGACCTGAATACAATCTCGAAGAGCGGAATGGACGATGCGCTGGCCGCGACCCAATCCGGCAATCGCGCGCTCTGGGTCAGCACGGGCGCCACAATCGTCATCGCCTTTCTCTCCGCGCTCATTGGCGTCCTTCTAACCCGGCTCATTGCCCCACCCCTGCAAGCCGCCACAGCCGCGCTCGAGCGCATGGCTCACAAAGATCTCACGGTCACTGTCGACGACTGCGGCACCGACGAAATCGGCCGCCTCACCGCCGCCCTCAACACCAGCGTCGCCGCCATGCGCAGCGTTCTTGTCTCCGTAGCCCAGGGCGCCGAGACGCTCTCCACCGCCACCACTGAAATCAGCTCCCGCGCCGTCCAGAGCGCCGGAAACGCGAATACCCAATCCAGCAAGACCAACCAGATTGCCGCCGCCGCCCAGGAGATGACCGCCACCATCGGCGAGATCAGCCACAACGCCGAAAGCGCCGCCGGGGCCAGCCGCGTCTCCGCCGAAACCGCCGAACAGGGCGGAGCCGTCATGCAGGCCGCGGCCGTCACCATGGAAAGGATCGCCGCCGCCACCAGCTCAGTCTCTGAAAAGATGACCTCGCTCGCGCAACGCTCCGAAGAGATCGGCAAGGTGGTCAACGTCATTCAGGAGATCAGCGAGCAGACCAATCTTCTCGCCCTCAATGCCGCCATTGAAGCCGCTCGCGCCGGAGAACACGGCCGCGGCTTTGCCGTCGTCGCCGGAGAGGTTCGCCGCCTCGCCGAACGTACCAAAGGCGCGACCGAAGAAATCGCCGGCACCATTCGCAGCATCCAGGATGAGACCCGCGAAACCCTCCATGTCATGCAGGACAGCCGCACCGCCGTCGAAACCGGCATGGGTGAAACCGCCGACGCTCGCAGAAGCCTCGAGGCCATCATCGACTCCTCAAAACAGGTCGAGCACCAGATTCACCTCATCGCCACCGCGGCCACTCGAGCAGACCTCCGCCTCGGGCGAAATCTCCGAGTCCGCAGGCCAAATCTCACAGATCTCCGTAGAAAACGCCCAAGCGGCCGAAGAGGCCGTCGAAGGCCTGAAAAATCTCGCCTCGCTCGCCAGCGACCTCGACGGCATGATTCGCCAGTTCCGCCTGGACGACAACTCGCAGTCCGGCGGAACATTCGCCGGTGTAAAAAAGCCCGCCACTCTACCGGCTTTTCGGACCGCCCATCTCTAGGCCCAGCGTTCCCGCCCAATCAATCCGGCATGGTTGATGGGCATAGCGATCTCATGGGGGTACCAGGTCTCATCCGCCGCGGCCAGGTGCCCCAGATCTCGATTTTGAGACCTGGAAAACCACTGAAGCCGATCAACCCTCTGTCCATTCTTCACAAGCGCTTCCGCCCGCATTTTTTCCCACCCCCAAAAATCTTCGCGTCCCCGTTGTCCCTCGCCTATGCGCCCTGTGGTAGCCTCCGATTGAGGACCATCGCGCTTTCCTTGTCGTTACCGCGGCAACCGCAACCGCTTCGAATCCCTGGAGAGAAATACCGCATGAGCGCCAGCAAGTATGACCTGATCGTCATTGGCTCCGGCCCCTCCGGGCAAAGAGCCGCCGTGGCCGCCACCAAAATGAAGAAGCGCGTGGCCGTGGTCGAGGCACGCTCCGTCGTCGGCGGCGTCTGCATCAATACCGGAACCATCCCCTCCAAGACCATGCGCGAAGCCGTCCTGCATCTCTCCGGCTACAACTACCGGTCCCTCTACGGCATGAACTACCGGGTCAAGGAAAAGATCACCATGGCCGACCTGGCCTTCCGCGTCCAGGCCGTCATCAAGACCGAAGTGGACGTCACCGAGGCCCAGCTCTCGCGCAACGGCATCGATGTCGTCCATGGCGTCGCCCATTTCGTCGATCCCCATCAGGTCCGCGTCGAAGGCCCGCAAGGCGACACCGACGCTCGAGGCCGACCGCATCATCATCGCCGTCGGCACCAGGCCCGCAGACTCGCCCAAGAGTCCCTATCAACGGCCGCACCATCGTCAACAGCGACCAGATTCTCGACCTGCCGGAGCTGCCCCAAGTCCCTGATCGTCGTCGGCGGCGGCGTTATCGGCGTTGAATACACCTGCATGTTCGCCGTTCTCGGCGTCCGCGTCACCCTCATCGAAAAGCGCGACCGCCTGCTCGAATTCGCCGACCGCGAAATCATCGAGGCCCTCAGCTACCACCTCCGCGACGCTCGCGTCACCATGCGCCTCGGCGAAGAGCGTCCAAAGCGTCGAAGAGCTGCCCGACGGCACCGTCGTCGCCAATCTCGAAAGCAAGAAGAAGGTCTCCGGCGACGCTCTGCTCTACGCCGTCGGCCGCCAGGGCAATGTCGACGAACTCAACCTTGCCGCCGCCGGCCTCGAAGCCGACAATCGCGGCCGCATCCCGGTCGACGAGCACTTTCAGACCAAGGTCCCGCACATCTTCGCCGTCGGCGATGTGGTCGGCTTCCCTTCGCTCGCCTCCGTCTCCATGGAGCAGGGCCGCATCGCCGCCGCCCGCGCCTTCAACGACCAGGCGCAGCACTTCCAACCCCAGCTTTTATCCCTACGGCATTTACACCATCCCCGAAATCAGCTTCATCGGCAAGACCGAAGAGCAGTTGACCGACGAGGATGTCCCCTACGAAGTCGGCATGGCCTACTATCGCGAGACCGCCCGCGGCCAGATTCGCGGCGACACCACCGGACGATTCAAGCTCATCTTCCATCGCGACACCCGCAAGGTTCTCGGCGTCCACATCATCGGCGAGGGCGCCGCGGAGCTGGTCCACATCGGCCAGGCGGTCATGATCCTGGGCGGCACCATCGACTACTTCATCGACACCGTCTTCAACTACCCCACGCTCGCCGAGTGTTACAAAGCCGCCGCCTTCAACGGCCTCGGCCGTCTGAGCCGCTACCAGTCCGGGTAATGCTTAAGCATGTCTCAATCATCCGCCCGCAGCGGCGAGTGTCAGGGCACGACTTCGGTCGTGCCGAAGAAGTCGCAAAAAGAACGCGGGCTTTAGCCCCTGAGGTCTGCTTTTCCGGGAATTCGGCTGGGACAAATCGCTTCCCGAATTCCGCAACCACGAATGAGTCCGACATCCGTTGATGAGGCCTCAAGTTGCCAAGAATGGGCTAGAGGCTAGAAGCTGAAAGCTAGCCCGGAGGGCTTCAATGACCACCGCCATCGGCGTCGTAATCACCGACCACATCGTAGCCGGCAGGCTTCAGGACCAGCGCCTCACCGGCAAGCTCATCCGCTATCCCGAAGATGCAGATGAACTGGATTCGCTCTCCGCCATCCCCAGCAGCGAACTCGTCGAGCTGCTTGCCACCCACATCGCCGCCCTGTCCGCCATTGACCCCGCTCCCGTCGATGCCATCGGTGTCGCCGTTCCCGGCATCATCCGCTCCGGCGTGGTCGAGGACTCCCCCAATCTGTCGCAGATCAAAGGCATGCACCTGGCCGAGGAACTGACCAAGGCCCTCGCCGCCCGCAACATCGTCGCCCCCGTCCACATCGCCAACGATGCCGACGCCATCGCCGCCGGCGTCGCCGCAACCAGAGGCCAGCTCAACAAACTCACCCGTGTCTGGACCCTCGGCAACGGCATCGGCTACGGCCGCTGGCCCTATGTCGACGGCGTCTGGGAGGGCGGCCACGTCACCGTCTCACTCGACCCCAAGGAGCGCTACTGCGGCTGTGGAGGCATTGGCCATCTCGAGGGCATCATGGGCACCCGCGCCATGCGCCTCCGCTTCCTCGACCTCGAACCGGAAGAGATCTTCGCCAATGACGCGCAGGGCGATCCCCGCTGCCGCGATTTTGTCGACCTGTGGCATCGCGCCCTCGCCGCCGCCACAGCCTCCTTCATCCACCTGGCCGGACCCGGCCGCTTCTACTTCACCGGCCACAATGCGCACTTCGTCGATCTGCCCACGCTCCGCGCCCACATCGAATCCATGGTCAAGATGAGCACGCTGCAAAGCTTCTCGCTTGAAATCCTCGAACCCGATGATGAAACCGCACTGCTCGGCGCCGGCGTCTCCGCCCTCCGCGCCTTGGCCTCCTAGGGAATCCCGGGTGCCCCAGAGCCCGCCCTGAGCGTAGTCGAAGGGTCTCGATTCTGAGACCTGGGATATGCAACGAAAGACCGGATCGCGAAATGGCCCAGAAGACTCATGCAGACCGTCTTTTTTACAGAGCCTGTTGCTTTGCTGTCTATTTTTTGGCCGCTGCGGTTTCTTTCAACGGCTACTACGACAAATGGCATTTCGGCGAGGACGGTGTATCCGGCGAGGACGACCGATTTCAATTTGAAATGGTGATGGATGGCACAGCATTCCGGCCATACGTCTTCCGGCAAATGCTGCCCTCCGCCGCCAACTGGATAGACCGCGCCGTTCCGCAATCGTTTGAAATTTGGTTATTCAACTATCAAGCCGCCGGTCCGAGAGCCCGCATCGATCCCATCTTCGAATCTCCAACCGCCGAGAATCCCGTTTATTTCTTCCGCTACCTGATCGTTTACGGCGTCGCGTTTCTCTTCGCCCTGCTTGCCGTCTACGCGATGCATCTCGTCTGCCAGGCGCTTGATCTCCCGCCACCCGCCGCGGTCATCGCGCCCGTCATCGTCATCCTGCTGGTTCCCTATATCGAGAGCGTGGGCGGATACTTCTACGACTATCCTGAACTCGCGTTCCTTGCCCTGGCAGCCTGGGCAGCTCTCAAATTCCGCTGGTGGTGGGTCATTCCCGTGGTCGCGCTGGGCACGTGGAACAAGGAGTCTTTCCTGTTCTTTATCCCCACCCTGTATCCCCTGTTCCGACGACGCGGTTCCCGCCTCGACTCATGTCTTGCCGTCGCCGTCCTGTCTCTCGTCTCAGTCGCCGTGTACGTTCCCATTCGCCTCCACTTCGCGCACAACCCCGGCGCTGACCTGGAATCTCATTGGCGCGATCAATTGCAGTACTTCCTGCACTGGGACTATTTCCTCCTGGGAACCGAGAAAACATACGGAGTACCCATGCTGAAGGCCTTCACCCTTGCCCCCTTGGCCCTCCTCGCATGGAACGTGTCGCGGGCCTGGCCGCATCTGCCGCGAATCATCCAGCGCCATGCGCAAATTGCGGCAGCCATCAACATTCCGCTTTACTTCCTCTTCTGCTGGCCGGGTGAGCTGCGCGATCTGAGCATGCTCTACATCGTATTTCTGCTTGTCCTCGCCACGAACCTCAACGACTGGATCGACAGCTTTGCCCGCTCCGAGTGACGACCCCGTCATTTCTCGGCGTCGAAACGAATTCCAGGGAACAATTCATGCTCCCGCCGCGTAGTTCAATTTGGCGCGCTCAGATTCGATCACCGTTGCGCCGACCATTCTCAAGGAGAGTCCCATGCGCAAATTCGTCAGCGTTGCCGGCTTGGCTACATTGCTTTGTCTCGCGGTCCCAAACGGTTTTGCCGCTGCCCCTCCGGCATCCAAAACCGGCCCGGCCACGATCGTGATCGTCTTCAAGGATGGCCACAAGCAGAGCTTCAATCTCTCCGACGTTTCCCGTGTCGAATTTGCCGGGACTGCGGATGCCGCCGCCGCGACGGTGCCCGGCGGCTCTGCGCTCCCCCGGCACTTCCTCGGAAAATGGGAAGTCGGCGACGGATCCGGCAGCACCTTCTACATCACGCTCTACGACAACGGCGATGCCAAGCGTTCGATCGGCGACGTGCACGGCAAGTGGGTCGTTGTAGACGGCGAGGCGCGCGTCACGTGGGATGATGGCGCCCAGGATGCGATCCGCAAAGTCGGTTCCGGATACCAGAAGCGCGCCTTTGGATCCAATAAATCCTTCACCGACACCCCTGACAACGTCACCGCCGCCCACAACACCACTCCCCACCCCATCTAAAACCTGCCCACCAAATCATCCGGTGCCCCATCCATCGCGCAGTCGCCGCGGCGACCGATGGGTGGGAAACCACCAACTTCTCACCATAGTGAGCCCTCGCATACCTAAACAAGCCATTCATTTGGATGCCCCAGGTCTCGTCCGTCGCGGCGGATGAGACCTGGGAACAACCATATGCACTCACCGCGCCGCCACCCGCTTCCGATAGGCATCCAGGCTCAGCCGTCCGATCCCCCAAATCAATTGCAGAACGGCGATGGCGCAGATCAAGAGCAAAATCTTGTAAATCGTTTCGTTGACCGCCGTCAGGGGGGCGCCAAGCAGAGCCTGGTCCATCCGGCCCTGCCTGATCGTTCCGTAGAGATGGCCCGGAGCCATGATCAGGACCACGAGCGGAATCAATGCAATCGTGCTCATTCCAAGACGCAGAATGGGCTCCGGCCGCTGCCAGCTTCCGCGCAGTAAGTCCACAGTGTGCCATCCCAGTTGCAAGACATTTACCACCACCACCCACCAGTAAAACTGGACCCAGACCGGCGCCAATTGATAAGGAGAGGCATGGAAGTAAAGCGCGCCCGGCCCCATCAACAGCCAGGGATGAGAGGGAATCAGAAGCAGCCACGCCAGAAAGAGAAACCCGAATGTCGCCTCGGTCACGGCCATGGCGAAGCTGCGAGGCCGCTTTCCAGAGCCCACAGTCGGAACGACCGGGGGCAGTGCGTCTGGCGACCAGTCAAAAGACGCATTGGCGAGAGGTCCGCGTTTCGACGGGATGCGCGCAAGCCCAAACTCGATCACAGCGAAGATCAGCGTCACCCACGCTACCGTGGTCATCAGAACCTCAGGGACGCGCAGAGCCGCTCCCGCCAGTTCCGTCGCATTGGCGATTCCGCCAGTGAAGATCTGCACCACGCTAACAATCGCATAGATGGCGAAGCACCAGAAGCACGCCAGCTTCAGCACGTACCAATACATCGGGAAGACGGCCGGCCCAATCAGGTACCTCTGCGGGAGATAGCGCCCGGCCACCTGCATCGGCGGTCCGATTTGCTTGAGCCAGGCCTCCACTTCCTCCTTGGTCAAAGGCCTGCCCAGTTCGGCCTCCTTGTCTTCAAGCTGCGATTCCAGGTTGGCCTTGAGTTCGGCGATTATGTCGTCCTGCCGCTCCCAGGGCAGGTGCTTCTTTACGGCTTGCAGGTAACGATCCAGAAGTTCCATGGCGTAGTCCTTGTCTCTCTAACGAGTGCTGTTGCCGCTTGCGTCTTCATTGCCGCCTGCGCGCATGCTGATGGTTGCGTTGATCGACGCGTTGATCGCCCGCCACTCCTCGAGCAGTTGGCTAAACATCTGCTCGCCGTCGGTCGACAGACGATAAAAGCGCTTGTTCCGCTTCTCTTCTTCGCGCCACTCGCTGGCCAGAAGCCCCTGGACCTCCAGGCGCCGCAGCAGCGGATAGAGCGTGCTTTCGTCGATGTCCAATCCGCGTTCGGCCAGAGCCTTGCGCAGCGTGTACCCGTAATACTCCTGGCGAAGTTGCGCCAGTACCGCCAGAGTCAGGCAGCCCCGTCGCAGTTCCAGACGAAGGTTCTCGAATAGGTTCTCGGAGATGGTCATGCTGTACCTCATACACTGTACATCAACTACTGTATGATACACAGTGTATACTGTCAAGTATATTTGAAAGTTTTTCCACAGGTACGAGCAGCCGGTCAGGGCTTCAGCGTGAAGGGTGCGGCGTCTCAGGCGAGGTTGGCGGACTTTGGCTGAAGGGTACGGGCTTCAGCCCGTACATACACCAACCAAAGCAAACATGGGCATTAAGGCTGCGGAAAAACTCGCTCGGGCGGTAGGCCAGGGATTCATCCCTGGTATAAGATCAACGGAATCAACGCGGGCTTTAGCCCCTGAGGTGTGCTTTTCGCCGCTTTTAACCTAGCACAAGCGTTTTTCCGCAGCCTGTTTAGCCCCGGTGGGAATTCTCATTCAAACTGATCCAAATTGGCGGTGGACGCTGACTAGGCGCGGCAACAGATTCTTGCTGCCGCACCGGCTATTCCCTGCTCTTCAGCTCTTCTTCAGGTAAGTACGCGACAGACGGTCGTGCCAGCTCAGGTGGCTCTCGTCGAAGATCGCCCAGGCCACGCCCAGCCCCACCGGCAGAAGCGACAGAAGCAGCGCCAGCAGCCTCCCGCACCGTTGCCAGCGGGTAGGCCTCTCATCGTTCAGCGTGTTCAGCGAGATATGAGCCCATCGCATGCCAGGCGTAGCCGAACCCAGCATGAAGAAAAGAAGTTGGTAAACAACGACGATCGCCAGCAGCGCCACAATCGCGGCTGCTTCGATCTCCTTCAACGGCGGCAAAGAGGCCGCCTTGTTCATCGCGACCATTGCAGCCGCAATAAAGGCCCCCGTCATCAGCGAATAATCCACCACGGTGGCCATGAGCCGCAGGCTGATCGAAGCCGGTTCCAAAACCACGGCTGCAGGAGCCGGATCGTCTCCAAGTTCTATGTCTAAACTGCTATCCTCGCCCAGCTTGATCCCCGCCCAGTCCGGATCTGTCCACTCCGATGCCGGGACAGTCACGATCTGCGACGCGACCGGTTCCGTTGAGATACTCCCAGGATCGACTTCGAAGATGCTCAATTGCCCCACAGCATCGCTCGCCGCCGCCAAAGGCCCTTCGGCCAGCCGCGGACGAATTTTCCGCGTTGCCACAAGCTCGCGGGGAAACTCGATCAGGTTGGCGTGCAACGGCTGCGCTGGTTCCACAACCTCAACCACGTCGGCTCCGGCCAGAGAATTGTGCGCATCCCGTGCCATGGCGGACGATTCCCACCAATTCTCCCGGGGAGCCTCAAAGGCATCTGTCACAGGCGCGGCATGTGTTGCGCGCATATCTGCAGGCGCTGCCTCGCGCCGCGGAAGGTCCGCATCCCAGCGGATTCCGAACGATTGCCGTTCGACTGCGTTTTCGGCAACCTGCGCCGGCCCAACTCGTGTCTCCCATGACTGCTCAAATGCCCGCTCTGAACCGCCGCCGTCTGAACTTTCCAGCTCGCTCGGCTTCTCGATAACAGACCCGGATTCCAGGCCCGCCAAAAGAAATTCAGCCGCTGCCTGCGCCTCGAGCGCCGCCCTTGACGCAGCCTCGGCAGCTCGAACCGCGGCACGAGCTTCGCCGGTTAGCAGATCGCTGTATTTGGGAGCCTTGGCATAGCGCTCCGCCACTCGAGCGGCAGCCTCTGCGGCAAGACTGCTTGTTCCCCGCTTCACCACTCCGGGAGCATCCAACTCGGATGTTGAGCTGCCTTTCCGCCTCATGTGCGCGGCCAGCCGCCTGTTCACTTCCTGCTTCCACGCGGGCGCCAGTTCCAACTGGCTTGCGGATGTGCTCAAAGCTCCGGTCCCCCTTCTCACGTGGCCCCAGGGAGAGTTTGCATGCATTCCTGCGCGCAAGTCCCTCCGCCCACACACTACTCAAGCCCATCCTAGCTGCCGCATTGCGCAGGGTCCCGTTCAAACAGTTCAGAGGTACCGAACAGGTACACAGTTTTGTAACAAATCCCGCATCCAACCAGCGGAATCGCATTTGAACTTTCATGGCGAGCGAACCTCTCGGACTGCCGCAAAGACTCCATCGAAGCCAGCTTTGTAGCGGGGCACGACCGGGGAACCGGAGAACCCTTTGGGGCGGGGTCGCGTGCCGTAAAACGCTCCGAAAAAGAGGTCGAGCTTTAGCCTTTGCCACATTTCGAGCCACCCGTGGTCTCTTTTTTGACCTTTCCCCTGCATCGCAAGCAGCTTTTCCTCCAAATCCGAACGTATGCGCTTTCAAATGCGATTGCCCTGCGCATCCAACCCATGTCACTTGCTTTTGCTATCCTGAGCCTTGACACGATCTTGGTCCTGGGATGCGTTCTCGTAGCTTGGTATTGATCGCGCTGCTTGCCCTCTGCTGCCTCCATCCGGGTGCGCAGACGCTCACCAATGCCACAGCCGACGCCGCGCTCTCTTCCGATATTCCCGACGATCCTGGCCAGGAAGCCTTGCCACTCGCTCAACCCGAGCCCGAACCCGCAACCGGAGTGCCCGTCCAGTTAGAAGCGCAGAGCCAGAGCCGAGTCGGCGATATCCTGACCCTCACCGGAGACGTCGTCGTCCACTACAAGGACTACATCCTCCGCGCCGACAAAGCGGTCTACAACCAGTCGACCACCGAGCTCGACGCGGAGGGCCATTTGCAGGTTGCTGGCGGGCCCGACGACGTGCTCATCAACGCTTCCAATGGCGAAATGCGCCTTAACATGCACACCGCGCGCTTCTTCGAAGTGGACGGCTCCGTCGGAGTCCGTTCCGCCAGCCGCACCATCGTTTATTCCACTGCCAACCCGTTCCTCTTCTCTGGAAGAGTCCTGCTCCAAACCGGCGAAGGCGTCTACCGAATTGTGGACGGCACCATGACCAACTGCCGCCTTCCTAAACCGGATTGGCAACTCATCTCCCGCTCCATCAATCTCGCCAACGGAAAAGCTTCAACATCTAACGCCTTTTTCCAGTTCCTCGGAATGCCCCTTTTTTACTTGCCTTATCTGCGCCATCCGGTCGATGAAACCGGCCGCGAGAGCGGATTTCTCATCCCTGTACTCAGCAATTCATCCATCAAGGGATTCATTGTGGGCGAGCAGATCTACTGGGTCATCAACCGCAGCATGGACATGGTGGTCGGCTCCGAGTACTTCAGCAAGCGCGGCTGGGCGCCCAATGGCGACTTCCGCTACAAGGGACCAGGGACCGACCACCTCATTGTCCGCTGGAACGCCCTGCTCGACCGCGGCGTGGATGAGCAGGTGGGCGCCACCATTCCTGCCAATGGCGTTCGTCCCGCCGACTTTCGGCCCGGCCCGATTGGAGAGAAACTTGTCAACCAGGGCGGCGTAGATGTGGTCGCACTTGGCCGCAAGGACCTTACTTCCAACACCCATGCTGCCGGTGTTGTCGAATACCTCTCCAGCTATCTCTATCGCCTGATCTTCAACGACAACTACTCGCAAGCCGTCACATCCGAGGTAGCAAGCGACGCCTCTCTCTCCCACGAGAAAAATGGATTCATCCCCTCTGTCGTGCTCGATCGTTTCCAGACCTTTGCCAACTCCACAAATGGCGCCGAAGCCAGGATCCTACACTTGCCCACGGTTCGCTACGACGTGCTCGACCATCCTTTGTTCACTTCACCCCTTTATTGGGGTTTCGGAGGTTCGGTCAGCTATATGACCCGCTCGGAGCCCCACTTCCACGCCCGCAATGCGGGCCGCATGGATTTCTACCCACATCTCTCCCTTCCCCTTTCCGCCGGTGGCTGGAGCGTGCTGCCGGAGGTCGCATTCCGCGACACCTTTTACACCATCAGCCAGGTCCCTGACCTGACAGGAGCAAGGACCGGCACGCCCTCGATCAGCCACGATCCGCTCAACCGCACCGATGTTGAAGCTTCAGTGGACATTCGTCCGCCGGCCCTCGAGCGCGACTTTGAATTGCCCGGCGGGAACCGCGAGCTGCGCCATGTGATCGAGCCGGAATTGACCTATCGCTATGTCGGAGGCATCGGCGTCCAGGCTCAAGATGTTCTTTTGGTCGACACCACAGACATTGCCACCAACACCAACGAGATTGGCTACTCGCTCACCCAGCGCTTTTATCTGCGCCCCACCGCCGAGCGGCTTTGTGCTCCACTCGATGTGAAGGCCGCCGGCGAGTGCCCCGCCAAGCCTCGCGAGTGGGCCAGTTGGCAGGTTGCACAGAAGTTCTTCATCGACCAATCCTTCGGCGGGGCAGTGATTTCCAACCGTCGCAACGTCTTCGACTCGACCCTGGATCTAAGCGGCGTGGCCTTCCTTACCGCTCCGCACAACTTCTCTCCCATCGTCTCGCGCCTCCGTTTCGAGGCCATCGACAATCTTCGCGTCGAGTGGGACTTTGACTACGACCCCAAGAGCGGAAGATTGTCGGCAAATAATCTATTCGCCGGATACAGTTGGGGCCGCACTACCGTCGGCGTTGGCCATGCCATGCTCAATGCCGTCGAAGAAAATGGAAGCGCCGCCTCCACCATTCAAAGCCAGCAGTTGCAGCCCTTCGTTTCCATCGGCAAGCAAAGCGGCGCCGGATTCAACTTTGCCGCCAACGCCGGATTCGACTTTGTCCTCGGCCAGTTGCAGTACGGAGGCGTGCAAGCGGTCTATAACTGGAATTGTTGCGGCCTCACTTTCGGATACCGCCGATTCCAGCTCGGGTCTATCCGCGACGAGACGCAGTATCTCTACAGCTTCACCCTGGCTAACTTCGGCTCCGCGGGCGACATCCGCCGCTCCAACTCCACCTTCCGCGACCCGACCCTCCCGCCCGTCTACTAGTGTCCCTGGTCTTGAGTTCGTTCAATAATTGCTGCCATCCCGAGACGCCCAATGAGGTAGTCATCCTGAGCGAAGCGCCTTACACCGGAGCCGAAGGACCCGCATTTTCATCCAACGACTTCCAAAATGAACTTCGGGCTCACCACACTAGCCAGCGGTTGCCTTTCTCCCATCGCCGCGTGGCCCACATCTGACCTTCAATAACACAAGGCAGCGGGCGGCCAACGTCTGTAACCTGCCAGACAGCAAGGCTTCGCTTGCCTTTCACCTTCTCACGCGTCAACTAACAGTGCCCCCGGCTGGAGTATCCTTTCTTGAGAGGAATCTACATTGGCCCGCTTTCGCTTATTGGCCGTCTTGCTCATTCTCTGCATGACCGCAGGCTGCAAGGCCCAGACCGCTCCGCCCCAGGCCACGTTGGACGCCGCCACGATTAATCGTCGCGTCGAGATCATGGTCCGCTCGGAATTCAATATCCCGCAGGATTACAACGTGACGCTTGGCGCCCGCAAACCCAGCCAGGTTCCTGGCTATGACACCCTGCCCATCACGCTCTCCCGCGACACGAAATCCCAGATCGTCGAATTCCTCATCTCCACCGACGGCAACACGCTCGCTCGCCTGGAGAAGTTCGACCTGGCCAAAGACCCGGTGTTTTCGATCGATGTGACTGGACGTCCCATTCGCGGAAATCCCGATGCCAAAGTCACGGTGATCAACTTTGACGATCTGGAATGCCCCTATTGCGCACGCATGCACGAGTCGCTGTTTCCTTCGACCCTGGAGCACTACAAGGACAAGGTTCGATTCATTTACAAGGACAACCCGCTCACCGACTTGCACCCCTGGGCCATGCACGCCGCTGTGGACGCCAACTGCCTGGCCACCCAGAGCGCGGATGTCTATTGGAAATACGTGGACTACCTACACACCCACGGCGACGAGATCAGCGGCGAAGATCGCAATCCGGCCAAGAGCTTCGATGCGCTCAACCGCATCGCTCGCCAGGAGGCCACGCTGGCCAAACTCGACCTGAGCAAATTGGACGGCTGCCTTGCCGCGCAGAACGAGACCCAGGTGCGCGCCTCAGCCGGGGAAGCGCTCATGTTGAAAATCGAAGGCGCGCCCGCGGTATTTGTGAATGGCGAGCGTATCGATGGCGCACAACCGGAAGACATGGTCTGGAAAGTGATTGACCGCGCCCTCCGCGCCGCCGGCATCGAACCTCCAAACCCCCAGGCCCCTGCTGCTTTAGTTCCCGCCAAGCCGCCGCGGCCTGCGGGAGACGGCAAATAGGCATTCGCACCGCTATCGCCGCACCGGCTTGTGGATTTATCCTTGAAGGTTGGGACCTTTTCAGCCCCGTTAGGAGAACCAGGTTGCAAGTTGAATCCTTTTTCCCGTTCAGTTCCCATCGTGCCGTTCTAATTCTGTGTAGCGGAGTCATCCTGGCTGCCGTGGCCGGTTGCCACCGCCCGCCCGCTCCAGACGTGGTAGCCACGGTAAACGGCAAGGACATTCTGCGCGCGGATCTGGAGCGATATTACAAGGCCCAACTTGGTGACAACCCGCAAGCACCCTCCGCCGATCAGGCCGACATAAACCGGCTCGAAGTCCTGAAGCAGATGATCCAGGACGAGATCATGCAGCAGCGCGCCGCCAAGCTCAACCTGGCCGCCTCAGATGAGGACGTAAACGCCAAACTGACCGAAGTCAAAGCTCCGTTCACGCAGGAAGAATTCGACAAACAGCTTCAGCAGCGCAATATGACTCTCGATGACTACAAGCGCTTCATCCGCCGGTCATTGACGACGACCAAGCTGCTCAACAAGGAGATCGAGTCCAAGGTCAACATCACCGACGCTGAGATCGGCAGCTATTATGCAGACCATAAGGCTGACTTCAATCTGATCGAGCCACGTTACGGCCTGGCGCGGATCATGGTTACAGGCACTCCATCGCCCCAGAACAGCAATCTGCAAAACAACAAGGCCTCCGGCGATGCCGATGCAAAAAAGAAGATCCAGACCTTGCGTAATCGACTTGAGAGCGGCGAGGACTTCAGCACCCTGGCCATGCAATTCTCAGAGGATAATACCGCCTCAAATGGCGGTGACATGGGATTTGTGCTTGAATCGCAGTTGCGCGGCGATCAGGAAGCCTACAACGCGATCAGCAAGCTCAAACCAGGCCAGTACACGGATATTCTTCCCATTGCCGACCCTTCCTCACACCGGATCATGGGCTATGCCATTTACAAGCTGATCTCGAGGGAGCCCGCCGGACAGCGTGATTTGAATGACCCGCGCGTTCAGCAATCGATCCGCCAAGGCCTGCGCGAGGGGCACGCGCAACTGCTAAAGAACGCATATTTCGAAAAGCTCCACGACGAGGCCAAAGTGCATAACTACCTCGCCGACGAGATCCTCAAATAAGGCGAAAGCCAGGCTACAGGTCGGCTTGAAGAGGGCCAGCTCTTAAGGCCGTGGAACATCCCGTCCGAGCGGCGGGCCAGGGATTCATCCCTGGTGTATAAGGTCACCGGAATCAACGCGGGCTGCAGCCCCTGAGCCATGTTATTTCGCTGATTTTTCCCGAGAAATGGCATTGTTCCTAGGCCTCTGTAGCCCCGAGGGAATACTCATTCAAACTGACGCGCCGTGAGCAGCCCCACTCGCCGGAACAAGGCTTGCCGCGGCAGCAGCGATCGTCATCTTGCAAAGACCCGAGACATGAAAAATGGCCTCCGCTGGTGGCGGAGGCCATTTCACACTGCCTGCGGCTGTCTGAATTTATTTCAGATTGCCGTTTGAATCCATTGTGATGCCGCCAGGTCCAGCGTTCTTCTTCGCTTCATTGGCCTTGCGAGTACCCATCGCCTTTTGGCGCCAGTCCTCCGCCGATGCCACATCTGCCTTGCGGGCGGACTCATCGCCGAAGTCCAAGTCTGCCTTGCGCCGGTAAATCAGGTTCAGATAAGCCATGGCATCGTCATAATTCGCCCGGTTCGCGACTGCCTGATTTAGATAGTCCAGGCCCTCTGCCACCAGCGGAGCGTTCAGCGCCTTCAGAGGATCCATCACCTTCTTCGGCGCCTTGGCATTCCCTTCACCGTCGTCGGTCAACCCCGCCGGAATAAATGCGGCAAGCACGTTCTCGTGCGCCAGTCTCCAGTCGATCGAACCGATGGTGTAGGCCGCCTCGGGATCCTTCGCGTCCACGGCCAGAACCTTTTTCTGCCAGGTCTTGGCGTCCTCGAACTTGTTGAGGTTGTAATAAATCCCAGCGATCTGTTTCAGGCTGTTGACATCGTTCGGGTCCTTGTCAAGAACCTCTTGGAAGATGGAGATCGCCTGTTGCGCGGTGCTGAGGTTGTCCGGCGTGTTCAGTCCGGGTACGATGTTTTGCGCCAGGGCAGTTGCAAGATAACTCTTCGCCATGGGCAATGTCGGATCCAGTTGCGTGGCCCTCTGGAAGTGTCCGATTGCCTCTTCATAGCGGGCGCCCTTGTAAGCATCCACTCCCTTGTTCAACTGGTCGCGGGCTTCAAGTTTTGCGCACCCGCTCATGGAAATCACCATGCCTGCCAAGGCCACCGCGAGCGCCATAAATCGTGCGGGTCCATTCATTTTCGTATCCTTCTCCTTCAGGTCGTCTCTATCGAATGCACGCCTGGATTCTTTTGCAACTGGCCGCGGGAGGGATATCCGAAACCAGGGTGGAAAAATTGTACTCCTGCCTGCCTCACCGATGAATCGCCGAACCGTCTCCGAATTGTGCCATCCACCTTCGAATGGAGCCTTCGAACTGCCTCGGCGCCAGATGACCAGCATGACTCAACCCTTCAACAGCCCTTCGCGATCGACTTCCGGCCTACCGCAGTGATCGATTGTCCGCGCAAGCACCCCAGCCGGAAAAACTTGCCCCGAGGAGCCTGTTACTGTCCGGCCATGATCTTCGGCGTCATCAGTCCGATGTGATCCACGTTGGCCGCGCGGCCGAGATCGATCACCTCGGCGACATATGCGAAATTCACATCGTCGTCGCCTTTGACGAACATGACGCGCTCGGCGCGGTTGGCATAAATCTCTGTCAGCTTGGGCAGCAACTGAGCCTTCAGATAATCGGTCTCGTTGATCTTGTACGCCGGGGGCTGACCAGGGCGGTAGAGCACCTGCACCACGATGGTACGGTCCGTCACCGGCGGCGTCTTGGTCGGGTCCTTGGGCGGTTGTGGCACCAGCGCATCAAGGCCCTTCGGCACCGTCGGCACAATGACCATGAAGATGATCAACAGCACCAGTAGAATGTCGATCATCGGGGTCATATTGATGTCGGACGAGTAGCTCCCGCCCCCACCAGTTGTCATTGACATGGCTAAAAACTCCTCGTATCCTGCAAAATCGTTAAAGGTCGAACCCTGGGACGCGTTTACTGGCCTGCCGGAGCGGGTCCTTCGCGCTTCTGCGTCAACAAGCCCACATCTTCCACGCCGGCTGTGCGCACTGCGTCGATGGCGTCTTCAACCGCCCGGAACTGCGCCCGCGCATCGGCTCGAACGTAAATCGTCTTGCCGGGCTTGTCAGATAACTTGTCGCGAACCAAGCCGCCAAGCTCAGATACGGCGACCTTGTTCTGCCCCAGGAAAACCCCTCCGTCGCGCGTGATCGCGACGACGATGGCGTCCTCCTTGTCCGCGTCCGGCATATTGGTCGGATTGTCGACCTTGGCCATGTCGACGGACACCTTGTTCTGGAGCATCGGGGTGATGACCATGAAAATGATCAGCAGCACCAGCATCACGTCCACCATTGGGGTCACGTTGATGTTGGAACTGACTTTACTGCCTTCGTCGCGAACTGCTATTCCCATTGTCTGGACTCCGTGCCTGCAGAGTTTCTATTCCGGATGGTTTCCGGCATTGCATTGAGTGACGCGGCCGGGTTGAGAATCAAACCGGCGGGCAGTTGAGAATCTGACTCCACTGCCCCCCAAAAGAGAATTCTCGCTCCAACCAAAAATCGCCTAGCGCTTGTGGCTCTGCTTGATGAAGTAGTCCACCAGTTCGCTCGACGAGTTGTCCATTTCCACGTCGAACGCTTCTACGCGCCCGGTGAAATAGTTGAACGCCATGACGGCCGGGATAGCCACCAACAGCCCGAAGGCGGTGGTAACCAGGGCCTCTGAAATACCGCCTGCGACAGCGCCGATGCCCGAGGTCTTCTGCGTGGCGATCTGCTGGAAGGCGTTCAGAATGCCGATGACGGTGCCGAGCAATCCAACGAACGGAGCCGTGGAGCCGATGGTGGCCAGAACCGCGAGGCCCCTCTTCAGCTTGGCGTGAACGATAGCTTCGGCGCGCTCCAATGCGCGGCCCGAGCTCTCGATGGTCTCTTCGGTAGCAGCGCCGCCGGAAGAGCGGAACTCCTGCAGGCCAGCCGTCACAACCTCGGCCAGATGAGACTTCTTGTTCCGGTCGGCGATCTTGATGGCTTCTTCCAACTTGCTGTCCTTCAGCGCGCCGGCAACCTTGGGCGCGAATTCGCGCGACTGCTTGCGGGCGGCGGAGAAGTACAGGTAACGGTCGATCATCACGGCCAGCGACCAGATCGACTCAACGAACAGAATGATGGCGATGGTCCTTGCTGGCCATCCCATGTGTTCCCATAGCTGCATGGGGCTGAAGCCGACCGCCTGCTCTTCCTGGAAGAGTGCCAGACTGCTGACCGTGTGTGACGCGAAGTGTGCGAACTGAGCGAGAATCACTGAATCGTTCCTCCTAAGGAGTTTCTTGTAAACTGCAATCCGCCGCGGCGGACGGTTGCTGGGAATGCGCTTCTTTCCGGATTCGCATTCAGGCCAAAAACAAAGCTTCTACCCAAAATGCGGGTAGAAGCCAAAGACTTCGTCATCCACCGAGTGTGAAGACGACGTTCACCGTAGTTTCCACTTCAACCGGATCGCCGTTGAGCAGGTACGGTCTATAGCGCCAGGACCTCACGGCATCCATAGCGGCCTGCTGCAACATGGCCGGGCCGTTGATCACGTGCAGACCCTCGATCGTTCCTGTCTTGGAGATGGTGGCCTGCAGCACGACCGTTCCCTGTACACGGGCGGCCTTGGCGATGGGTGGATAAATAGGCATCGTCTTCTGCAGCAGATATCCCGCGGCGACGCCGCCGGAGATGTTTATCTTCACAGGAGGTGCGGCTTTTACCTTGGGGCCGGATTGCGCACCGAAGATGTTGCCCGCACCGCTGTTGCTGCCGCCGCCCAGACCTTCCATGCCGGCAACGCCAAAGCCCGACGAGGGCGGCGCTTCCCTCTCGGCAACCATCTTGATGTCGTGGGGAATCTTGGTGGGGGCAGTCAACTGGTTGTTCATCATTTCAGACTGCACGCGCACCACATGCACAACCTCTGGCGGTGGCGGCGGTGGCGGCGGCGGTGGGGGCGGCGGCGGAGCCGTGAGTTGCGTGATCATCATGGCCCTGGGCAGCGCCTCAGGATAGATCAGCGGGATGAGGATCAGCAGAAGAAGAATGGAGCCGTTGGTGATGAAAGTCACCATCATCCAATACTTGCTCTTGCTCTTGATCCTGCCTGCGGATTCAAATGTGGAATCTTCAAACATGGCCAGCCTCGAATCGCGTGTTGGTTACTTCTAACTTAGACACCGCGGAAATCTTAAATGTTCCCGAAGTGTCTGCATAGATCAAAACGGTACAACAGAGCGCCATTCACCTATACCAGAATCGGCGCCTTACATGCAAAAACCGTTACAATTGCCGGCACAATCTCGGCAAACCCGCTAAGCTCTGCTGCGTTTGGCAGCCGGCAAAACCGTGGCTTTGCCCTTCTTCGCCCGCCACTGCTGCCAAGCCACCAACATAGGCGCAGCCACCGCGATGGACGAATACGTACCGATAAGAATACCCACGACGAGCGCAAATGAAAAGCCGCGCAAAACCGGACCGCCAAAAATATACAGCGACAGCACGGTCAGAAAGGTCAATCCGGAGGTCAGAACCGTCCGGCTCAGCGTCTGGTTGATGCTCCGGTTTACCACGTCGGGCAACGATTCCCGGCGGCTCAGGCGCAGGTTCTCGCGGATGCGATCGAACACAACAATGGTGTCGTTCATGGAGTAGCCAACCAGCGTCAGGATCGCCGCGATCACCGTCAGGCTGATCTCCTGGCCGGTAAGCGCGAAGGCGCCAACGGTGATCAGCGTGTCATGGAAGCAGGCAACCACCGCGGCTACACCGTAGATCAATTGGAACCGGAACCATAGATAGACCAGCATGCCGAGCATCGAGTAAAGCGTTGCCAGCGTGGCCTTTCTCTCCAGTTGACGGCCGACTGTCGGGCCCACCACGTCCACCTTGGTTCCCGCCGGGACGATGGGATTGCCGTAATGAGATCGAAGCGCATCTTCAATCTGCTGGCGGCCCGCGTCGAGTGAGGTTTCGTCGTGCTGCTCGGGAAGGCTGATCAGCACCTCATTGGCGCTGGCATCATCGTAAGCAACGACATTCGAGTCCTTGATTCCCGACGCCGCGATCGCCTGGCGAATCGCGTTGAGGTCCGGAGTCTGGACAAACTTCAACTGCACCTGGGTCCCGCCGCGAAAGTCCACGCCGAGAGGGACCGGACTGCCGATGTGCGACCAGTTCCAACCCATTGCAACGATGCCGGCCACACTGAAGATCAATGAAAAGCCGAGGAAACCCCACTTCAGCCTTAGCCAGTCAATATTTACGCCGCGAAACAATTCCACTGGTTCTTTCCCTTCCCGTTCTTTCCGTCCTAAATCTTTCCTAAAATGCTGTCATCCTGAGCGCCAAAATGCGGCGGTCATCCTGAGCGAAGCGTTCTTCAGCGGAGTCGAAGGACCTGCATTCGTTTTTTCATCCAAGGACCCACATTTCCATCGCATGCTCCCGCAACAAAGTTCTGCGCCCTAGATCGAAATCGGCTCTCCCGGCTTCAGCCTGTTCAGATGCGCATCGAAGATCACCCGAGAAACAAACACCGCCGTGAACAGGTTAGCCAACAATCCAATCGTCAGCGTCGTCGCAAATCCCTTCACCGGCCCGGTGCCGAACATGAACAAGATCGCTGCTGAAACGATTGTGGTGACGTGGGTGTCGACGATGGTGACCCAGGCATGCGCAAATCCCTGGTCGACCGCCGCCGCTGCCGCCTTTCCAGCTCGCACCTCTTCACGGATTCTCTCGAAGATCAGCACATTCGAATCGACGCCCATGCCGATGGTCAGAATGACGCCGGCAATGCCCGGCAAGGTCAGCGTCGCTGTCGATACTCCCATGAAGCCCAGCAGAATAATCAGGTTGAAGATCAGCGCCAGATCGGCATTGATGCCCGATCCGCGATAGTAGAACAGCATGAACGCCATCACCACCAGAATGCCGACGATGGCCGCCATGACGCCCTTGTGGATCGAGTCCGCGCCCAGCGAAGCTCCCACTGTCCGGTCCTCGAGATAAATAAGCGAGGCCGGCAGCGCGCCGGTGCGCAGCATCTTCGACAGAACCGTAACTTCTTCCGGCGTGAAGCTGCCCGTGATCTCGCCGGAATCGCGGATCGCGCTCTGGATCGTGGCCACCTCGCGCACCCGGCCGCCCATCACCACCGCCATGCTCTGGCCGACGTTCTTGCTGGTGTAGTCGTAGAATTTGTCGCCGGCTTCGTTGGTCAGCGTAAAACGAACATTCCTGCGCCCGTTTTGATCGGTTCCCGGATCGGCGGAGCGAAAGTCCTGCCCACCCACAATGTAGGCGCGCTGTAGCACGTAAACGCTGTCGACATCGGAGCCGGCCGTCAGGTTCCCGTTGCCATGAAGCAGAATATCGTCAGGCGGCACCGTGGCGCCAAGGCTGGCCGCCGCTTCTTGTTCGTCCTTGTAAGGGCCGCCGACCACGGCGTGAATCTCAAGCCGCGCTGTGGACTGAATGATGGTCTTGACGCGGTCCAGGTCGCTGATCCCCGGCAACTCCACCAGAATCTGGTTGTCGCCGAGGCCGTACTGATCGATCTTCGGCTCGCTCACGCCCAGCGTGTCCACGCGGTCGCGGATGGTCTCGATGGCCTGCTCGACCGTCTTCTGTTTCAGGGCCGTCTCCACGGACGGTTTCATGGTCAGCGTAAAGGTGTTGTCCGCTCCGCCACCGGTCAGGTCGTATTCGTTGGAATACTTCGAGTCGAGCATGGAACGGACGGCGCTGGCCTGGACCTGCGTAGTGCCTTCGATTCGAATCACCTGGGACTGTTTGGCGGGATCGGGTTTGAAGACCTGCGTAAAGCTCAGGTTGGCAGCCTTCAGAGCCAGTTGGACCTGCCCCACAGTGTTGTCGGTCTCGGCGCTGACCGCTTCCTGCACAACCACCTGCAAGATGAGGTGAACGCCGCCGCGCAGATCCAATCCAAGGTGAATCCGCTGGCTTATGGCATCCAGAAGCGCGGCACCGGTAAATCCCGAGGGAACCCCGATGATGCCGTAAATGCAAACCAGCAGGACTGCAACAATTCCAATTGCTTTGCTCTTGAGATTCTTTTTCATCGTCCCGTTTCTCTATTCCAATTCTCTAGTGTACAGCCTCTAAAGTTCGCCCAATAAATACTGTCATCCTGAGCGAAGCGTCTTACAGCGGAGTCGAAGGACCTGCATTTCCATCGCGCACTTCTGTAACGAAACTTCTGAGACACCACACTAGTCCAATGCATCTACGAGCCCGAAGTCCCCTCTTGCGTAACCGATGCGATCGCGCTCTTGGCCACTTCAAGCTTGACGTTGTCGGGAGCCACGCGAATTACGATCACATCGTCCTTGATAGAAAGGATTATGCCGCGAATGCCTCCCGCGGTCGTTACCCGGTCGCCGGCCTTGATCGCCGCCAGCATCTGCTGCCACTGCTTTTGCCGCTTCTGCTGCGGGCGGATCATCACCAGGTAGAGAACCGGAATCAAAAGTAAGGGTAGAAGCATCGGAAGACTGCTTCCACCCGTTCCGGCGGGCAAACCCGCCAATACTGCTAAACTCGTCGCCACACTCATCCTTTGCTCACCCTGCGCCGTTCGCCGCGGCGAACCGTTCAGGGCACAGGCAAACCCGCCATCACTCGGGTGCCTGATGAGAATTTGTCTCCGGGAATGAACCTTGCCTGATCCAAGCCGATTCGCCGCGGCGAACACCCGGCCTGGGCTCCAGCCAGATTTTGAGTCGGATTCCGAGTCAGGCGGCCAAGCTGCCATTGGACGTTCGAAACTGGACTCCAGCTCCGCGCCCGCACCCACCCCTGAATCCCAACTACCGTCTGCTTCCTGTTCGACACAGCCTTCTTTTTGGCTCCAAGTCGGAGCTCCGATTCCAGAACGGGCAGGAATCTGCACCTGCTCATTCCGCCCGGATTCCAAAAAGGATGCCTACAAGATAAGATACGCGCGCACGCTTGCGTGTCAAGGCGGGCGTTGCCCCGAAACGCCCGGTCAAGCGCACCGAATTGAGCCCAAACGGGGCAATCTTGAATGCTTATAAAGCCTTTACGAGTCTTCTATGCCTCCCTTATCGGTTCAGGTTTCTTCTATACCTGTATCGCTTTCCGCTCCAGACGCCTTCCGCCAGGATCCCGCCTTGCTCAACGGAGAGCGGGAACAGGATGTCTGCCATGAACGATCTCTCTGTCAATCTGCTCGTATTCATCCCAGGACTTTTATCCGTCACTTTTAT
Source organism: uncultured Acidobacteriaceae bacterium (assembly GCA_963757965.1). Taxonomy (GTDB): domain Bacteria; phylum Acidobacteriota; class Terriglobia; order Terriglobales; family Acidobacteriaceae; genus Telmatobacter. The sequence goes on along the minus strand of CAVWTV010000016.1, from coordinate 590,319 downwards.
GGTCTGGTTCCTTTGGCATTTTTTGAGAGCCTCCGGCAGACGCTAGTCAGTGGTTAGCGATTACTGACTATTGTCCTTCCGGCTCCCAATATCGGAGTTCGGGATGGGCGCAGCTCAGGCATAACCGCACACAACCGACCTCCGCGAACCGGCCAAAATTCACGCCCTCCCCGCAGCGCGGGCAGAATATGCGTTCTCCCTTGACGCCGGGCATGTCGCTGGCTTTGAGATCCACCTTCACCCACTGCTCCCTGAAGAGTTGCGCATCGGAAAGTTCGCGGTAGGCCAGCATCTGCTGCCTGCTCTTCGGCTCCACATGCGGATAAATCTGTTTCGCCAGCTCCCGCGAGTCTTCCAGCGCCACAATCCGCACCCCGCGGCTCGACGCCAGGTCCACAAATGTCGCCGCCATCTTGCCCCAGTCGCGGAACTTCAGCGACCGCTTGCCCAGCCTGCATCCGGTCACCAGGCCAATCGCATCCGTGGCGCATCGATCAATTTCGATAAATGTAACCAAACGCTTGCGATCGGCGCCGCGAGGGTCCGCAATCCCCAGCCGTTCCAGGCCCAGCAGCGCCATGCGCACGCCGAGAATCTGCCCCGCGCACAGATGTCCGTGCGCTGCCTCCGCCTTCACCAGAAGTTCGTCAAAAGATTCCATATGTTGATTGCCGACTCACCAATAAATCTGGGTGCCCCATCCTTTCGCGCTCGCCGCGGCGAGCGAAAGGGTCGAAACCCATCCCCTGACCCTGAATAGCCCTTCGCAGGCCCGCTGACCGGCTAACGTGCTAACTTGCCAACTCGATAACAAGCTAACTCGCTGACTTGCCGATTCTCTAACCCGCTACTTCCCCGCAGGCGCCGCCGTTTCCGCCTCGTCCTCCGAATCCTCCACCAGCACCGCCGATCCTGGAGCGATATCGAAGCTGACGGCATCCTTGCCGCCCGGATGAAACGTGATCCGGAGCGGCTCCCGCTGCCACTCCGCCGCACCGCAAACCGGATCGGCGTGGCTCTGCGGGTCGAAGGCGGCCAACTTCTTTGCCAGCACCGCCTTGCGCGCCGCCACCTGAGCCACCACTGCGAACAAGCTCTTGCCGCTGCCCGTCACCCCGCAATAGGCCCCATAGTCGCGGAACCAGCTCACCTGGCTCAAACCGGGATCGTAGTCCGGCAACTTCAGCGCGGTGACATGCCCAGTTACGCGATCGACCAACAGCCAGGGGCCCCGCTGCCAAACCCAGTGTCCTTGCCTGTCGCCTGAGCGCGCTTTTTCATTTGGCCCCGCCTTGTCACTTGGTCCCGCACTATCGCTGGGTAAGGCATCGTTCAGCCGAATCACCCGCCTGACCAGAAAGCTCCTGTCGGTCACGTCGTGCGCGTCGCCCGTTGTCCACTCTTTCAGCACGCCATCCAGCAACAGCGGGCGAATCTTGAGCGCATCCTCGCCAGCCGCCGCTCCCGCCGGGTCGCCGGTCTTCGAGTACGAGACCTTTCTTGCCGCGCCCAGCATCACCGAATGTGTCTTGCGCGGGGCTGCCTGAACAGCCGCGCCCACGGCAAGCAGCGCCGTCATGGTCAATACCGCGATCCGCCCACCGATCATCATGTCATTTGCTCCAAGAAAGTTGGCGCAAATCTGTCGGGAAACGGAAAGCACGGCTTGTTAACCGCGCGAAAATGGATCAAATGCTATCGGCTTCAGGGGCTCAACAGGCTGCGGGAAAACTCCTTGTTTTGAAAGTGCACGACTCTAGTCGTGCCGCAAATGCAACAAAATAAACGTCGGGCTTTAGCCCCTGTGGCATGCCTCCCGCCAATTCTGGCTGAGAACAGGCCTTTTCCCGCAGCCTGTAAAGCCCCATTTTTCATTCTCGCTGGTCTGTGGGCGCGGCTAAAGCCGCGCCCTTTCAAGCCCTTGAGAACCCCTAGAGATGTGCCGACTCCACGGCCCTCGCCACGCGGAACGCGGTCCCTTCATGCAAATGCGCTGCCAGCACCTGCATCCCCACCGGCAGCCCGGCCTGAGTCTTTCCGCACGGTACCGTGACGCCGCAAATTCCGGCCAGGCTCGCCGTCACTGTGTAGATGTCCGCAAGGTACATGGCGAGCGGATCGCCAGTCTTTTCACCAAGCTTGAACGCGGGCATGGGCGACGTCGGGGTCACAATCGCGTCGACATCGGCGAAGGCCCGCAGATATTCTTCGGCCAACAGACGCCGCACCTGCTGGGCTTTCAAGTAGTACGCATCGTAATACCCGGCGCTCAGCGCGTACGTCCCCAGAAAAATGCGCCTCTTCACCTCGGCGCCAAAACCCTGATCGCGCGAGTGGCTGTAGAGCGCGCTTAGACTCTCCGAGGCAGCCGAACGATAGCCATAGCGAACGCCGTCAAACCGCGCCAGGTTGGCGCTTGCCTCAGCCGTTGCCACCAGATAATAAGTCGGAACCGCGTAGCGCGTGTGCGGAAGCGAGACCGGCTTCACCGTGCAACCGGCCGCCTTCAGCGCGGCGATTCCAGATTCAATGGCAGCGCGTACCTCATCGTCGAGCCCCTCGGCGAAGTACTCGGCTGGCACGCCCAGCCGCAGCCCATCCACCGGCTTATCGCTCTCCGCCGCGTAGTCCGGAACCGGCGCTGCCGAACTGGTTGCATCCTTCGGATCGTGGCCCGCGATCACCCCCAGCATCGTGGCTGCATCGCGGACGTTGGCCGCAAAGGGTCCCACCCGGTCCAGCGATGAAGCAAACGCGATCAGGCCATACCGCGAAACGCGCCCGTAAGTCGGCAGCACGCCAACCACTCCGCAAAAACTTGCCGGTTGGCGAATCGACCCGCCTGTATCCGATCCCAGTGTAGCCACGGCTAGATTGGCCGCCACCGCTGCTGCTGACCCGCCACTCGACCCGCCGGGAACCCGCTCGGTATCGACGGGGTTGCGCACTGGCCCGTAGGCCGAGTTCTCGGTCGACGAACCCATCGCAAACTCGTCGCAGTTCAGCTTGCCCAGCAGCACCGCGCCCGCCGCATCCAGCTTCGAAACCACGGTGGCGTCATACGGAGGCCAATAGCCTTCGAGAATCTTCGACCCAGCCGTAGCCGGAGCCCCTTGCATCACCAGCACGTCCTTGATCCCTACCGGAATCCCTGCCAGCGGTGGCAATGGATCGCCCTTTGCCGCCAGGGCATCCACGCGCTCAGCCTGTGCGAACGCCCGCTCTTTGGTCAGACTCAGGTAAACATTCAGCCGCGGATTCACTCGCGCGATGCGGTCAAAGTAACCGGCTGCAAGATCGGCAGCCTTGGTCCGCCCGGCCATTAATTCCGCGCGCAACTCCGCCAGGGTCTTGGGCTTTTCTACGTAGCTTTCCGTCGTTTTCACTTCGCTTGACAATCGAGCTTTCCTCTCCCTAATCCCTTTTGCGGCGTCGGCCCGCGGACCGTCCCCCACTGTTGCTTACCGCTCAATCACCTTCGGCACCTTGAAGAAGGCCTGGTCCGTCTCCGGCGCCTGCGCCATGACCACCGCGCGATCCAAGCGAGGGCAGCACAACATCGCCGCGCAACTCCCCGGCGTCCGCTTTCAGAAGCTCGGTCGCCTGCGCCAGCGGCTCCACTCCGGACGTGTCCAACTCGTTCAGCTCGGCCACGTAGTCGAGAATGGCGTTCAGGTCATGCAACATGCGCGGAGTCTCTTCCGGCGCCAACTCCAGATGCGCCAGCTCAGCCACGCGCTCCACGTCTTCCACGGTTACCTTGACGGTCATTCCCTTCTCTTCCCCGTTCCCCTTCGAACGAAACCGGCTTGCGCGCGCCTCCCATTGCCGCCGCAACCGCAGCGTCGATGAGATGGGAGTCGCTGTTCACCAGTATCTTTTCCCTGGTGAACAAGACGCCGCGATGGGTCTCCCCCAGCGCAGTTGAATCCTGAAATTGGTCCGGCTCCTCGGCAGAAGCCCGAAGATAGAGTATAGCCCGTCCTGGTTTGTGCCCCGTATCAGTCATGTTTCCTCCTCAGTCCACCGTCAGCGTCAAAAGCACGCTGTGTTCCACGCCGCTTGAAGCGGCACTTGCTTGAATCGAATACGTTCCAGCCGGAGTTCCACCCGATCCGCCGGATCCTCCACTCGACCCCTTCGACCCACCGCCGGAACTCGTGCAACTGGCCACGCCGCCAATGAAAATCGACAGCAGCGCCACCAGCATCAGAGCCTTTTGTAGCCGCCTCCATCCAAGCGGCAGCAACACCAGCCCGCACACCAGCGGAATCAACCCCCACTCTGGCGGACTTCTTGGGCGAACAAGTGTTCCCACCGCTCCCGTCGAGATCTCCACCGTCACGTTGCCAACCACACCGCTGCCCAGCGTTTCAGTGACGGGATTGAAGGTGCACACCGCATTCGCCGGAAGCGTGCCGCACACAAACGTAAACGTCCCCTGCGAACCGTTCAAGGGCGTGATCGCCAATGTATAGCTGGCGGTCTGCCCGGCGGACACGGTTTGCGTACTCGAGCCGGAAACCGTCAACGTGAAATCGAGACCGACTCCGGAAAGCGGCACGGACGTAGGTGCTGTGACCGCGCTGCTGGTCACGGTGAGGGTGCCCGTCTGCGCACCACCAGTCGTGGGAGCGAACTCTACTGCCGCCGTGCAGCTCAGGCCCGGACCCAGCGTGGCGCCGCAGGCATTGTTCACGAGCACAAAGCCCGCCGAAACCGCCAGCGTGAGGTTGCTCAGGCTCGCGCTGATGCCGGTGTTGGTCACGGTGATGAGAGTTTGCGTGCTGACGGCCCCCACCCCTGTGGTTGCAAAGACGATCGCACCCGGCGTTACCTGGATTGCCGCGCCGGCCGTACCGGTACCAGTCAGCAAAACGGTGGCCGGGGTCGCCATTGCGGCCGAGCTGAAGTTCAATACGCCGGTGGTGGCGCCGGTCGCGGTTGGCGCAAAGATGACCCCAACCATGCAGCTTGCTCCGGCAGCCAGGCTGCCGGAGCAAGCGCTTTGCACCACGCTGAACTGACTTGAACCGATCTGGCCCGATACGACCACCGTGAACCCGCTGGCTGCAATGGTGCTGGTGTTGGTTACGGTGACCGTTTGCACCGCACTGGATTGCCCAAGACTCAAGATCCCAAAGCTCAACTGCGTTGGAGTTACAGTCAGCCCGGACGCGATCTGGGCTGTACCGTTCAAAGGTACAGTCACCTGTGCGACGCCAAGTGTTGAAGAAGACACCACAATCGCGGCCGCGATGCCGCCCCCCGCCAGCGGAGTGAAAATCACCTGCACCGTGCAATTGCTTCCGGCCGCCAGCGTCGCTCCGCTGGCGGTCGGGCAGGTTGTCGAGCCGACAGTAAAGAAGCTGGCCGGCGAGCCGGAAACCTGCGATCCGGGAATCGCGAAGCCTACATTGGCCATCGGCGCACCGCCAGTATTGGTCACTGTCAACGTCAAGGGCGAACTGGCCAAGCCCACCTGCTGCGCCGCAAAGGTCAGGCCCGACGGGTTCACGCCGATCGCCGCCGGTTGCACGCCCGTGCCGTTCAGAGCCACCGTCTGAGGCTGTGTTCGCGTAATGTCGGAGACGGTCAGCGTCCCGGTCTGACTGCCCAGTTGAGTCGGGGCAAAGACCACGGTGATCGAGCAATTCGACGATCCTGCCAGTTGGGCGCCGCACGCGTCGCTCGAACCTTGAAGTTGAAATGGACCGCTCACAGAAACTACGATTTCCGTCAGCGGCAGATCGCCGGTGTTCGAAAGCAGAATCGTCTGTGCCATCGAAAGCTGCCCCGCGGCTACGTTGCCAAAGTTCAACGCGGTCGCCGGAAGGCTGTCCGCCGCCGCCGCCCAGCCGAAGCCGGTCAGCGCCACGGTCTGCGTTCCGGCCCCATCGATCAGCGTCAGCGTTCCCGCAATGGCGCCCTCCTGGTTGGGCGCAAATTCCAACGCTATCGGGCAAGACTGCGACGGCGCCAGCGTGCTTGTGCCGCACGCATTGCTATAGATGATGAAAGGCGAGGTGACGGTGACGCCCGTGATCGAAACCGGCGTACTGCCGCCATTGCTCGCCATCACCGGAAACCGTCCCGAGGTAGACCCCACTTCCACGGGGAGCAACGAAGAAGTCTGGCCTGGCGTCGGGTCGAAGCTGATCGTGGCCGGACTCAGCGTCACCACCCCCGCCGCGGACCCCGTTCCACTCAGTTCCACGGTCAGTTGCCCGCCGGAAATGTTGGCGTAGATGGTCAGTTGGCCGATGCGGCTGCCGGTCGCGATGGGCGCAAACGTTACCAAAATCGTGCAGGCGCCGCCCGCTGGCACGGTAGTACCCTGGCAGTTGTCCGTCGTCACCGTGAAGTCGCTCGCGCTCGTCGCTGACGGCGTCGGCGTCAGCGCAGCGCTGCCGGTATTGGTCAACGTGACCGCGAGTGTGCTGCTGCTGGCCACGGCCACCGGGGTGCCAAAAAACAGCGGGTTGGGACTCGCCACCGCGGTCGTCAGACTCGTGCCGCCTGTCCACAACCCGGTCTGCCAGATGCCGCGGCCATAGGTCGCCGCCACCAGCACCTGCGCGGAAGACGTCACCGGAGAAGCACTCAGCTCAACCACCGGCGCCCCCGGCAGCCCGCTTCCAAACTCCGACCAGCAATTCGATGCTGGATTCATGCAGGCCGACATCTGCGTCGTGAAATACACCCCCGCATCCGTGGCCAAATAGACCGTGTTGGCGTTCTCCGGATCCACCGCTAGGCTGTTTACCGGAACATTGGGGAGGTTTGCCGTCACATCCACCCAGGTCGCCCCTCCGTCCATCGATCGGTACACCGTTTTCACCGCCTCGAATGGACCCGGGGCCCCCTCCACGGTCGCGTAGATCGTGGTCCCGCTCCCGGTATGCGGGTCGATCGTCAGACTCGAAATGTCAAAACCATATGTATTGATCCCCGGGCCCTCGCCGGTCACCGTGTTCATCGTCAGATCGCGCGGGGCAGACCATTCGCCGGTGGCCGACAGATAGGTAACGCTGAAGACATGGCCGGGCGCGGTGCCTCCCGAGCGCAGGTCGCTGTAGTTGCCGTACGTGCCCACGTAGACCACTTCGCCCCCGGGAACCGCCGCCGCGGCCATTGACCGAATCAGCGTGTCTCCACTGCAGGAGACATTGCTTTCCCCGCTGTCCAGGATGGGGCTGATCGCGTTCGCCCAGTTCCAGCCGGCGCCGCTGGCCGGCCCACGCCAGACCCGGCAGGTGCCAATCAGCAACTGCGATTGATCCAGCGGGTCCACCAGAAACGGCGCGGGAGTCGCCATCGTGTACCCATCCCCGCCCACATCCGCATCGCTGATTGCCGCACTGGCGCCGAACATGGCCGCAGTGCACGGCGTCGTCTCATTGCAAAAGTGAATGGAGACGCCCGGCTGGTTGTTCACGAACCAATTCACGCTGCTTTGCGGATCGATCGTCACCGGTCCGCCCGCGCCGCCCAGAATCTGCGGCCAGTTCACCGTCGGCCCGGTGGAACCGGTTGCGCCAGCCGTCCCGTTCACACCCAGCCCAGCCATCATCGTGTAGGGCGTGTTTTCAGCGGCGGACATGCTCACCACCTCGGCCAACGAGCCCAGGCTCCCGTTCATATTCTGGAAATGAGTGGAGTCGGTCGCGGAGCAGACAGGTTCGGGGGCGCTCGGCGGGCTCTCGTCGATGGCGTCCATCGAGCGCCACAGCCCGCTATCGTTGCCTATGAATATCTCCAGCGGGTTGGCCGTGCTCCACGCCAGCGCGTGCTGGTATTCACCTACCTGCGCGCTCATGCAGGTCGTCGCATTGGTCGTGTTGCGCCATACGCATCCCATGGCCAGGCTGCACTTCCACAGGTCGTTCGCCCCCGCCAGCAAGAGCGTGTCCTGCTGCGACGGCACTGCGCTCAGCGCCAGCGTGTAGTCGCCGTGCTCAATCGTGGCCGGCCCGTTGATGGTGTCCGTCTCCAGCGCCGCCGTGTTCCACTGCCGCGCAAATGTCACGTTCTGGTTGCCGCACTTCTTCCCGCTCGCGCCCGTGACGATCGCGCACGAGTCCTGCCACAGTCCCTGGTCCTGGTTATATGAATCCGTCGTCCAGGCAAAGGTGTCACCGGTCTCCGGGTTCACCGCCAGCGTTCCCCTGAAAATCGGGCAATCGATCGATCTGGGGTTGGTGGGACACAAAGCCGCGGTCAAGCCAGTGCCCGGCTGATTCGCCAGCCGCGTCCAGGTGATGCCGTCCACGGATTGGTAATACCCGTGGTAACGTACCGCTGCAAAAAACACACCCCGCACCTGGTTCCAAACCACCGATGTGGCCGCACTGCCGTCGGGAAGTACGGGAGGATCGCTCGCTCCCTGAACGTCCGCGCCCCCGCCGTCGGTGATCGTCGCAAGGCGCCACGATACGCCAACCCCTAAGAAGTCGGAGTTGTCTGAGTAATAAAGCCCTTCATAGCTCCGGCCGGCCTGCAGCGCATTCACAAGCGTGCCTTCGTACGCCTGTGAAACCGCGGCCACAACCAGTTGCGGCGTTACTGTGCTCCACGCAAACCCGGCAAAACCTTCCCCGGCAAATCCCCATGAATTGTCCACGGTCAAGGAGATCAGGCTCCAACTGTTCCCGCCGTCGGGCGAACGCAGGATTCCCGCGCCATAGTAGGAGTCCAGCACATCGTTTGGGTCGCCGGTACCGGCCAGAATCACGCCCGTTGCACCCGGCTGCACCGTCAGTGCGCCAATGCTGATCGAAGCGTCCTTTGCGCCACTCAGAGCCCCCACGTTGTCGGTGAGAGGACTGAATACAACCGAGGCCGGGTTGCCTGTCGCCGCATTCTGAGCCACCCATACTCCGCCGCCGGTGGTTCCCAGGTAGACCCGATTTCCAGTCGAATCCGCCGGGTCGAAGGCAACCGAAGACACCCGTCCCGTGACCAGGCCAAAGTTCGGCGTAATCACCGCCGTTGGCCCCAGCGGCTGCCACGTCGCCGTTGCCGCCGGCTGAGCCTGGGAACTGGACTCGCCCGACCGCGAGCCGGCCGCCTGCGAATTGCCGCGACCGCCTCCCGCACCGGTTCGCCGTTGCCCGGGCTTCCAGCCCCGCTCTGCCAGGAATCGCCGCGCCTGAATCACCCTCGGCGGATCAGCGGTAGAAACCGTCCGGACGGTAGGCGAGGGATTTATCCGGTAGACCAGGGATTTATCCCCGGTATCGGATTCAACAGAATCAACGCGAGCTTTAGCCCCCGAGGTCTGCACCACTGTGCCTTGCCCCCGCGCCACCGGAATCGCAGCCAACAGGACAGCAATGGCAAACACCGCCGGCAAACTGATCAATGGTTGGGCCAGCGACCCGGCCAGCCGCCCGCCAATCCAATTTGTAAAGAATGCAGCCCCGCCCTTGCCGCTCGGATGAGCCACCCCGGAAACCCACGAAGAATTGCGCATAGACGCACGAGTCCGAAATCCGATCCCGGCCTCCCCTCTCTCAACCTCTAAGGGGGATTTGGTCGGAACCCATTGGATTACGTAGTGCGAAACACGCAATTGTCCGGGTTTGGAATTTGTATCGGATTATAGTACGAAAACGCGGCTCTGCGTGTATCGGCCGTCATTGACCGTGAGCTGGCCGCGTCCAGGGCCATCGCGCTTCCTCAAAATCAGTCTCCCGCTTCAGCAAGACGGGCCGCCCAATAGGACAGCCCCTCGTGCAGACAGATAAAGAATTCATGCACCCGACGATCACTGATCACTAACCGCTATTCACTAACCACTGCTTCTTACCACTGTCCCCAGGCGCGACTGATGTAATCGGCCAGCGTCATGCTGATGAGCGTGAGAAACGTAAAAATCCCCGCCCCCACCGTCAGCTTGGTCAACTTCGTGCTGTACTTCACGCCCATGAAGAAGAGCACGACCAGCGTTGCCTTCACACAGCCGATAGCGATGGCGATGACTGGGTTCCAAACCCCCATCTCGATGAACGACGCCCCTACCGTCAGCGCCGTAAACGCCAGCAGCGTGAGAAAAATGACGACATAGACGATAGGAGGAGTTACGTGGTGCTCGTGTTCGCCGTGCTTGGCTTGCTCGCTCATGCAGTTGTGTCCTTTATTGGTGTCTGCTGATCAGATAGAGCAGCGGGAACAGGAATATCCAAATGATGTCGACGAAATGCCAATAAAGCCCGAAGTTCTCAACAAACGTGACATGCCCCGCTGTGTAAGCCCCTGCCCGCGCCCGAAAGATCATGAATCCAAGAATCGCGATGCCGATGATCATGTGCAGTGCGTGCATGCCGGTCATTACGAAGTAGAGCGAGAAGTACACCTCTGTGTGCCGGGCCATATCGAGCGGCAATGGTTTGTCGCCCGCCGCTCTTGCTGCCGCGTCGGAGTCAGGATCCAGAAACGACTGCAGACTATAGTGGAAGCCGGGAACGTGATGCTTCTCGATCTTTTCGGAATACTCGATCGTCTTGATTCCCAGGAAGATGAGTCCAAGAAGAAACGTAAGGGCCAGGCACAAAACCAGTCCACTCTTTCGCCTGGTCTCCGCGCACCATACGCCCATCGCCATGGTGAAGCTTGAACTGATCAGCACTGCGGTATTGGCTGTGCCCCAAACAATATTTAGCTGATGCGATGCCGCCACAAACGCCGGGTAATACCAGTTGCGATAGATCAGATACGCGGTAAACAACCCGCCAAAGAACATAACTTCTGTTAGCAGGAAAAGCCACATGGCAAAGTTAGTGGTGTCGGCTTGCTGCTCGACTGACTCGAAATGGTGGCGCAAATAAGCCGGATGCTCCGAGTGGGCGTCGTGAGCCGGCTCAGTGCCGCCATGGACAATCGTGTGACTATCCGGCATGAGTCACCTCTTTCTCCTTTTGCTTTTCAAGCCACTCATAGTCGTAGGCTTCGTGATCCATGATCGGAGTTACAGTAAAGTTCTCGGTCAACGGCGGCGACTGGATCTGCCACTCGAGGCCTGTTGCCTGCCACGGATTGCTACCCGCGATCTCGCCATACTTTAGCGACCAGGTCAGGTAGAGAATAGGCAGCAGGTAGCCCACGCCCAGAATCGTCGCGCCGGCGGTCGAGAACACGTTCAGAACCTGGAACTCCGGCGGGTAAGCCGCATAGCGCCGCGGCATGCCCAGCGTGCCCAGAATGAACTGCGGGAAGAATGTGAAGTTAAACCCGATGAAGGTAACTACAGCCGCCAACTGCGATATCTTCTCTGGATACATGCGGCCAGTCAACTTCGGCCACCAGAAATGAATCCCGGCCAGAAACGCCATCAGCATTCCGCCCACCATCACGAAGTGGAAATGCGCCACGATGAAATACGTCTCAGTTAGATGAATGTCACTGCCCGAGGTCCCAAGAAACACGCCCGTCAGTCCGCCGATGGTAAATAGTCCCATGAAGCCGAAGGTATATAACATCGGCGTCTCAAAGGTGATCGAACCCTTGTAGAGCGTGAACGTCCAGTTGAATATCTTGATGGCCGAGGGCACCGCCACCAGCATGGTCAACAGGCTGAACACTAACATGGAATAATTCGAGATGCCCATGATGAACATGTGGTGGGCCCAGACAAAGAACCCGAATACTGCGATTGCCACCGACGAGAAGGCGACCGCCGTGTAACCGAACACCCGTTTTCTGCTGAATGTTGAAACCGTCTCGGAGATAACTCCCATCCCGGGCAGAATCATGATGTAAACGGCCGGGTGCGAGTAGAACCAGAAGAGATGCTGAAACAGCAGCGGATCGCCGCCCTTGGTGGGGTCGAATACTCCAATCCCGATTGTCCGCTCCAGAGCCACCAGTACGATCGCAATAGCCAGAACCGGCGTGCCCAGGACCATCAGGATGCTGGCCGCATAGTGCGCCCACACGAACAGCGGCATGCGGAACCAGGTCATACCCGGGCAGCGCATCTTGTGAATCGTCACAATGAAATTCAACCCGGTAAAAATCGAACTGAAACCGGCAATGAAAACCGCCAGTCCCGTGGTCAGAACGTTAGTGTTTACATAGTGAGTCGAAAGCGGAGTGGTGAAGGTCCATCCGGTATCAACGCCGCCGGTAGCCATTGTGTAGATGACCAGAATCCCGCCGCCCATGTACAGGTACCAGCTCAGCAGGTTGATCTTCGGCAACGCAAGATCTTTGGCCCCGATCATGATCGGGATAAGAAAATTCCCTAGCGTGGCCGGAACCGACGGCACCAGAAACAGAAAGATCATCACGACGCCGTGCATCGTGAACACCTTGTTGTAGGTGTCGGTGGCCATCAGATCGGCCTGCGGTGTCAGCAGTTCCAGACGGATGAGCCCAGCCAGCGCTCCGCCGATGAAAAAGAAGAAGGTGATCGAAATCAGATAAAGAATAGCAATCCGCTTGTGGTCGCCAGTTAACAGCCAACTTAGCAGGCCGTTCTCTTTCGTAAGAAAGTTGACCTTCGGAATTCTGGCCGTGGATTGGTCGGGAAGACTCACGATTGTGGCGCTCATTGATTCACCTTCCCTTGCGGAGCGGGCTTTTGGACGGCCTGACCGGCCCCCGCCGGTCCAGGTCGCCGCGGCGACCCTTCGCTCTCTGGAAGCAGATCGGTTGTATTCAGCGTCTGCTGAATGCGGTAGTCGGAGTTGAGGTTCTTGATGTACTCAACCAGCGCGATAACGCCCTCTTCGCTGACCTGCCCCTGGTAAGTGGGCATGATAGGCGCATAACCTTGAGTTATATGCTGCGACGGGTTCAAGATCGACTCGCGGAGGTAAGCTTCATCAGCAGTTACTGTGCCCCCGCTTGAAAGCGGCAGCTTGGCCCCGTATACGTTGGCAAGGTTCGGCCCGCGGGCGTCCGGCTTTGTATTGTGGCAGGCCGCGCAGCTCAGGCTGGCAAAGAGCCGTTCACCGTTTTGTGCCAAAGACATGCCGCTGGTCGACTCGTCCAGCCACTTCTTGTAATCCTCCGGAGTCATCACCACAACGTCGCCGATCATGGCCGAGTGGTTAGTCCCGCAATACTGCGTGCAGAACAGGTGATAGGTTCCCGGCAAGGTTGGCTCAAACCACACCGTCGTATAGCGGCCCGGAATCGCCTCGCGCTTTACTCGGAATGCCGGAATCGAAAAGCTGTGAAACACATCCTGCGAAATCAGCGTCAACTGCACGGCCCGGCCGGTCGGAACGTGCAGTGAGTTGATCTCATGCTGCCCGCCCGGATGCTCCGCCTTCCACATCCACTGCTTGCCGACCACGTAGATGTTCATGGAGTTGGCCGGCGGCGTGTAAACACGGAAGTAAATCAGCGCGCCCCACACAAACATGATGAGGAAAAGCCCCAGCGGAATAATCGTCCAGGTGGCTTCGAGAAGCGTCGAGCCCTCGATCTGCACCGCCACCGGATGGCGCTTCTGGCTGTACAGGATCGAAAAACTCGTGACCAGCAGGATCACGATCGTCAAACCGATAAGGCTCACCAGAATCAAGAAAAAGAGCAGCGCATCCATCTGAGGCGCAAGCTTCGACGCCTCCGGTGGAAACAGAGGGAAGTTCGTCATCCACTTGTTGAGAAACTGCCAAATTACTGGACTGATGTGGCTCATTCCGTTATCCGTTCACCTTTGTTCCTGTCCCTGTCGATCCTTGATCGGTACTGTCTGGCCCCTGCCGGCCGGAGTCATGCCGCGCATCGCGCCGGAACATGACCAGCATGAATCCCCCCAGCGTAAACACGGTTACAAGCCCGCCTAACTGCACCACCCGCGCGACGATCAGCGAATGCTTGTTGGTCTTGGGATCGTAGTGGTAGCAGTAAGTCAGGATGTTATCCACCGGCGAGCCGATGCGATTGGCCGAAGCCTCTACCAGGCCCAGCCGCAGGTCCTTGGGCGAATATTCCACACCCATGTAGTACTGCGCCAGCTTACCCTCCGGCGTAACAATTTGAATGGCGCTCGCGTGCGCAAACTGGGTCAGCTTTCCGTCCGGTCCGGGAATCTTTACGTAGCCGAATCCCACGGCCTTGGTCAGTGCATCGATGTTAGCCTGCGTGCCAGTTAGAAAATGCCAGCCTCCCGCGGTCTCCGGGCGTCCGTACCGCTTCACATAACTTCGCTTTTTGGCTGCCGCCAGATCCGTCCCCTCGGTCGGATCGATGCTGACAACAACCACGTCGAAGTCCTTGCCAGGGACGAAATTCACCATCTGCAGCGCGCCGGTCAGGCCATTCAGTTCCTCCGAGCACAGCATGGGGCACTGATAGTAAACCAGCGCCAGAATCACCGGCCGCTTGCCGAAGTAGCTCGCCAGTTGCACCTGCTTGCCCGCGTCGTCGGTAAACGTAAGTCCCAGCGGAAGCTGCTGGTTCAGATTCTGCGCAATGCCAACCCCATCCAAAACCGCCGGCGGCTTGTCGTTCACGGGCCCGGTTTCCTTATCGCCGTATGAGGACACCTGCGCCATAAGAGAAGGCGCCAGCATGATCGCGCAAAACACCGCCGCGACTGCCGCAGCCCGCCCACTTCCCCGCACTGTTCCTGCCCTTTGCATCGTTCCCGCTTCCCTTCAATCAACCCAGGCACTCGCCCAGTTCGTTTTCCTGTACCGCTGGGTGCCCCAGGTCTCGATTTTGAGACCTGGGAAACCACATAACTCAACCCGCCACACCTTGAGCCATCCCTACTTCTGCGACTCCGCTCTTTTGTTCTCCACCGACTCCGCCACAGCCAGATCGTGTTCGTAGCCGGTGCGTGCAAACCCATTGGTCAGCGGCACAGTTACCACCGGCTTGCTGTCCCCGGTCATCAGCGGCGCTTCCACCACCGCAGGCGCCAACGGAAGCCCGCTCTGCGCAACCAACTCCATCGCCCGCTCGATGGGAATCCTCACTCGCCCCGGCGAGCCCTGCGCCTGGTTCGCCCAGGTGTAGTGCTCCAGCAGCAGATCCTCCTTGGCATGCTGATCGGCGATCTCCTGATTCCCATCGTCGGTCTGCAGACGCGGCGTGGGGAAGTTCTGCGTCATCGTGGCCATCTTGTTCTGCAACTCGGGGCTTGAAGCCAGACTGCCCAGCGTAGTTACATCCACCGTCTTCGCCCACTTGCTCTTCGGCCCGTCTTCCTTCTTCATCTGGGCGTTGATGACCATGCCGATGCCGTAGCACAGCACCGCCGTCACCACCACAAAAATTCCCAGCGCGGTAAGAAAGACCACGATCCCCGTTACCTTGACGTCGGACTTCTCAAAGCCCGCGGATGCGTCGATCTCTTCCCCCGAGTGGTCTTCCGGCTCTTGCCAGATGCCCCGCCCTGCATCCTCATCGTTATGCGTTGGCATGTTCAGGCTCCAGAATCTCCGCAAGATGCGGGTCGTTGGTCTGCACCAGAGGCCGCGTCTTCAAACGCGTGCAGTAGAAGGCGACCCAGAAGGCCACCATCGCCACCGGTACTGCCACATATTCGAGAATTCCCCAACTGAAATGGAGGTTGCGCGCCGCATCCTTGAAGTTCGGCTCGATCAGCCAGAACAAGTCGAATGCCCGTGCAAAGATCATCCATTGGCAAACGCGGATCAGCCGTTTCTTGTTGCGCTTGATATCGCGAGACAGCAGCAGCGTGAACGGAATCAGCCAATGAAACAGAAAGTCAAGCGTGATGATGACGCCCCAGTGCCCGCGAATCCGGTCGAGGTACCAGGGAATCTCTTCCGGCAGATTTCCCGACCAAATGATGAGGAACTGGCTGAATGCCAGGTAAATATTCAGCATCACAAAAGCAAAAGTGAACTTGCCCAGATCGTGCTGCTCGGTCTGGCGCAGAATCGTTTTGAAAGGCTCAGCCTTCGAAAGCGAAATCGCCGTGATGATTCCCAGCGCCAGAACCATGTACCCCTGCCCAACCAGGAACAGCAGGCCGTAGACCGACGAGTACCATGTGGGATCGAGCGACATGACCCAATAGATGGCAGCGGCGGTCATAGTGATGGCATACACAAGAATGCCAGGACCACTGATGTTTTCAAGTCGCTTGATCCACGCTGGCGTGGTGGCGGGGGAAGCCGCATCCCGTTCGAGGCCCAGAGTGTTCAGCCTCCATGTATAAAAACCCCAGATCGCAAAGCACACCAGGCCGGTCACGATGAATGCGGGCGGGTTCAGCATGGGTGCCTTGAAACTGATTGCGTGCCTGATCGACTCTAGCTGCTCCGAACTGATCAAGCCGCGCTTCACGCCATCGTCCACCATCGCCGGACTCGCCCACAGGTAGAGCTTCTTGAGCGAGAACGCTATCACCAGCCAGTAAACGAAAACCAATGGAAGTGTCCGGCTCATCGCCTCAAGGGGACGGCGGAGCAGCAAGCCCCACTTGCCGCCGGAACAATACTGCACCATGAGCAAAGCCAATCCGCCAACCGAGAAGCCGAAGGTCATCATCGTGCCCAGCAGCCAGGCGCGCAGCACATGGTCGACAGACCCGTCGGCAAATGCCAGCCCAGCAGCCATTGCCGAGAAGACCACTCCGATGGCCAGCGCCCGCGTCTTCCAGCCATCCACAAAGGCCGGTGCGCCTAGCTCGGCAGGCAGCGATTTGGCGTGTGTCTCGTGTGCCATTCCTTCAGTCCTTACTTCGCGGCCGCGGGGGCCGGTTTGCTTAATGGAATATTGATTGCAGGGTCCCCCGGATTGGCCGGAGCCATGGCCGGTGTGCCCTGTGCGGCATCGTGCGGATACGCCTGAATCGCCGTTGCAGGCAGCGTCCACGGTTCGGCAAAGCCCTCCGGCAAATGTTTCTCTGCCGCCACGTCTTTCAGGTTCTTAATTTGCGCGCCCGCCGGCACATCCTTCGCGGTTGCCGACTGGCTTAGCTGAAGCGCCCGTATGTAGGCCGCAACCGCCCAGCGATCAACGGGAGTTAGCTGCGCCGAGTAGTCCGGCATCGCTCCATACCCATGCGTCATCACGTAGAAGTAGTGCGAAATCGGCTGTGCCAGACGCACCTGATCGTGCAGGTTCGCGGCCGGCTTATAGCCGCGCTGAACGATCGCGCCCAATCCGTTGCCGACCCGTGAGTGGCACGGCGCGCAATAAATGTTGAACCGCTCCTGGCCCCGCTCCAGCACTTCCATCGTCACCGGAAACGGCATCACGTTCTTCTCTTCGCGATAGCCGTTGGCGCCCTGAACCACCCCGGTATAAAAGTAGCTGTCTTCGCGCAACTGCCCGCGCGCCACGGTATTGACCACCTGCGGGCGCGCGCCGCGATGATCGGCAAACATCTCCGAGCCCCGCTGCGGTATCAGCTTGGGCTGGTCCTGCATGTCCTGCCGACAACCCGCGATCAGCAGCAGTGCGGAAGCGGCAAGCAGCATCAAGGAACCGCGCGCCCGATTCCCGGGCACGGACCTCTGATACCTGATCTCTGATACCTGATCTCTGGTCATCAGTACGCCACCTCCACCACTGAAACAGGCTGGAAGCTTTCGAGATATGCACGCGCTTCAACCAGATCGAACTTCGGATCGAGCGCTTCCAGACAAAGGAAAAACTTGTCCGTCGTCGCCCCGTCGCGAAAGTTCGGCGCGTTGAACAGCGGATGATAAAGCGCCGGCAGCCCGTTCAATGCGAACATGCCGAACGCCGCTGAAAGTCCCGCAAACAGAATCGTCCACTCATAAGCGGGCACAACGAACGCCGGCCACGAATACATCGGACGCCCCGCAATGTTCAGCGGATAGGCGAGCACTGAGATCCACGTCTCCAGCGAGAACATGGCGCCCAATCCCATCAGCCCGCCAACCAGCGTGACCAACGGCACCTTGTTGCGGTGAAAGCCAATAGCTTCGGCGGCTTCTTCCACCGGATAGGGCGTGTAGCAGTCCATTCTGCGCCAGCCGTCCTTCCGCGCCTGTTGAGCAGCGCGCACCAGATCGCTCGGCGTATCGAATTCGGCCAGCAGGCCGTATGTTCCTTCGCGTGGGGGCATTAGTCACCAGCCTCCGCTGTCGTCTTGGGCGTAATCTTGGCTCCGGGCAGCAAAATGCGAATTTCGTTCATCGGAATCATGGGCAGGAACCGCACGAACAGCAGGAACAGCGCCGTGAACAGGCCGAGCGTGCCCACAAACGTCATGTAGTCCCAAGTGGTGGCGCGATACGTTCCCCACGACGAAGGCAGAAAGTCGCGGTAAAGGCTGGTCACAACAATCACGAAGCGCTCGAACCACATCCCCGTGTTCACCACGATGGAGATGAAGAACATAAATGGAATGGACGTGCGCAGCTTCCTCGACCACAGCGTGGTCAGCGGAATCGCCAGGTTGCAGGTAACCAACACCCAATAGGCCCAGCCCATCGGCCCGAACATCCGGTTCCACATCATGAACGCTTCCCAGTGAGAGGCCGAGTACCAGGCCATGAACACTTCCATGCCATATCCGTAGGCCACGATGAATCCGGTGGTGAGCATCACCTTGCCCATATTGTCGATATGGCGCTCGGTGACCAGGCCCTCGAGGTGGTAAAACTTGCGCAACGGAATGGCCAGCGTCAGCACCATCGCGAAGCCTGAATAGATTGCGCCCGCGACAAAGTACGGTGGAAAGATGGTCGTGTGCCAGCCCGGCATAATGGCCACAGCAAAGTCGAAGCTGATGACTGTGTGGACTGAGAGCACAAGCGGCGTAGCCAGCCCGGATAGCAGAAGCGCGGCCGTCTCGTAGCGCATCCAGTGGCGCACCGAGCCGCGCCAGCCCAGCGACGCCATGCCGTAGAGATACTGGCCGAGCTTCGATTTCGAGCGGTCGCGGAAGGTGGCCAGATCCGGCACCATACCGACATACCAGAACACCACTGAAATGGTCGCGTAGGTCGACACCGCAAACACGTCCCACAGCAGCGGCGAGCGAAACTGCGGCCAGACGTTCATCGTGCTTGGGTACGGCAGCAGCCAGTAACCCAGCCAGGGGCGGCCTACGTGGATGACTGGGAACATCCCTGCGCAGACCACCGCAAAGATGGTCATGGCCTCGGCGAAGCGGCTGATGGAGTTGCGCCAGCCCTGCTTGAACAGCAGCAGAATCGCCGAGATCAGCGTCCCCGCATGTCCGATGCCGATCCACCAGACAAAGTTGATGATGGCAAATCCCCATGCCACCGGCTGCGTCACCGCCCAGATACCCGTGCCCTTCAGGAACAGCCAGGTCACCGCCACCAGCAACGCCGTAGCGCCCGCGCCGGCCACTGTGAACAAGGCAAACCACCCCAACGGCGTGCTCGGCGTCAGTACGATGCCCGCGATCTTTTCGGTGACCGACTTGAACGTCTGCCCCGGCGCAAGCACGCGGTATTCTCCGGTCGCGGGATCGGTCATCGGGTTGTCTTTCAATTTGCTGGTTGCCATCCTGGCTCCGCTAACTTGCTAAACGATTCACTTCTTCACTCATTCACTTCTTCACTGCATCCCACTCAACCCTTCGCCGGCAGATGTTCCACCGGCGCGCCTTGAAGTTCGGAGTTTGGATTCAACACCGCGGCCACATACCTTGTCCGCGGACGCGTATTCTGATCGGCCAGCACCTGGTAGCTGCGCTCGTTTCCGTGCAGCTCGGCTACCCGGCTCTGCTTGTCGTTGATGTTGCCGAAGGTGATGGCCGATGCCGGGCAGGCCTGCTGGCATGCGGTCACAATCTCGCCTTCGCGTACCGGCCGGTTTTCCTTGTCGGCATCGATCTTGGCGGCTGAAATCCTCTGCACACAGTAAGTGCACTTTTCCATCACGCCGCGCGACCGCACTGAAACGTCGGGATTGCGCGATAGCTTCAAACTCTCTGTCTCGTAATCGGAATAGAGCAGGAAGTTGAAGCGGCGCACCTTGTAGGGGCAGTTGTTGGAGCAATAGCGCGTGCCCACGCAGCGGTTGTACACCATGGTGTTCAACCCCTCCGGCGTATGCACAGTCGCGCCCACCGGGCAAACCTGTTCGCAGGGAGCGTTCTCGCAATGCTGGCAGGCCATGGGCTGGAAGTGTGCGCGGGGAGCGGACAGATCGCCCTCGAAGTATGTGTCGATGCGCAGCCACTGCATGTTGCGCCCAATGCGCACCTGCTGCTTGCCCACGACAGCGATATTGTTTTCCGCATAACAGCTCACGATGCACGCATTGCATCCCGTGCAACTGTTCATGTCGATCGACATGCCCCATGCATTGGCTTCGTTGTAACTCCAATTGGGGAACATCGTATTTTCCACGTCGGTCTTCGGATGAGTCTCGCCCTCGTTCGCAAACCCCGGGTGAGCCTTGTACTCATCCAGCGTGGCGTAGCGAATAATGCCGCGCTCTCCGATTGCCTCATCGGCTTCGAGCGAGTTGTTACCGTTGCCCTCGCCGCCGAACAGCTTCGACCGGTGGTCCTGGAAGTGGCTCTTGGTGATCGCCGTGCCCCACTTGCCTTCGAGCTTCCTGATCGAGCCGGTAGCATAGAACGGCGCCCACGAGTTCCTAATCAGGTAAGCATTGAAGCCCGCGCCCGAACCGACGCGGCCGGCAAACTCGCGTCCATAGCCAAGATGCACGGTCACCGAGTTATCGGGATGACCAGGCGCAACAATCACCGGCGCCTTCACCTTGCCGTTGCCCACCGTCAGCTCGACGATGTCGTCTTCTTCAAGGCCCAGCTTGGTCAGCGTCGCGCCTGAAACGATTGCTGCATTGTCCCAGCTAAGATTGGTCACCGGCTTGGGCAGCTCCTGCAGCCAACCGACATTCGACCAGCGCCCGTCGTAAACATTCGGGTCGGGGCGGAAGATGATCTCGAGCGAATCCTTCGGCGACGGCATAGGAATCTTGGGCACAGGGGTACCCGTGCCTGCTTTGGCCGTCTTGTCGAACGCCGTGTCGTCAATCCATCCCTGGTGCAGCGTCTTGCGCCAGCCGGTTTCGAAATCGCCTTTAATCACCGGTTTCCAGGTCTCGCGAACAGCCTCGTACGCGCTCAGCCCCGGCTCATTCAGCAGCACCTGGAAAACATCGTGCGCCGTCTTGCCGCCATACAGCGGATCGATCATCGGCTGCACGATTGAAACCGTTCCGTCATACGCGCGCGCATCCGACCACGACTCAAGAAAATGCGCCGCCGGAATGTGCCAGTGTGAAATCTGGCCGGTCTCGTCCACATGCGAACCGAGATGCGCAACTGTCTTAGCCTTGTCGAAGGCCGCTGCGAACTCCAGATCGGCAGGCGCAGTGTAGATCGGATTGGCATTCAGAATAACCAGCCAGTCAACCTTACCGGCGTTCAGATCGGCCACTAGCCCCTTGATATCGGCAATCTGGTCACCAGAGGGAAACGGCTCCAACGAATCGGAAGGTAGAGTAACCTTCGGAGGCTCGGGCGGAAGAAAAACGGTCTTACTCGTGTTGCCCAGCGCACTGTTGATCGCGAAGGCCAGAGCGCTTACCACCGGATCTTGGTAAAGCCCCGGAATCACCACGCTCTTGCCGGCGTTCGCCTTCAGGTCCTTCGCAAGTGCGGCAAGGAACTTCTTCTGTTCGTCGGTCCACGCATATGCCGGCGCCTCAACACCTGACACGCCAACTGCCTTGGCCAGTTCCGCCGTAAATGCCGGAATCTCACTGGCCCGCAAACCCAGCCGATGCTCCGCCTTCAGCCCCGTCGTCGTCGGCGTCGACTCAATCGCATACAGCCGGTTCAGTTTCTCCGGGGCCTTGCGCCGGTCCGCATACTCGCGGACCAGCTCATGAAAGCCGGGGAAGCCGGCGCCAGAAAGAAAATCCGCATCGAGCGAGACAATCACATCCGCTTCGGCGAGTGCGTACTGAAAGCTCACACTCTTCTCGGCAACCGTGCCCGCAATCGCTGGGTCATACTGCACCAGCGTCGCCTTCGGGTACGCGGCTTGCACCGCCTTCCACTGCCGCGCCAGCGTCGGCGAAGTGATCGTCGCGCTCAGGAAATAAATCCCCGTCCCGTCCTTGGTCTCCGCCGCCTTGACGCGCAGGCCTTGCGCAAACTCCGCCCACTCCCGGTTCTCGCCGCGATAAGTCACGTGCTGCGACCGGTCCGGATCATATAAGTCCAGCAGCGTCCCCTGAGTAAAAGGGTCCGACGATCCCAGGTTATAAGGATGCTCCGGATTTCCATCCACCTTGATGGGACGGAACTGATCGCTCTTGACCAGCAGCGGCACCGCGCCAGTTACAAACGGATGCGCCGTCGCAAAGTACATCGGCTTGCCGAGAATCAAATCTTCCGGCGCCTTCACATATGGATAAATCGGCTCATCCGGCTGCTTCGTGCAACCGGCAAGTCCCGCCAGCGCCATCGAAGCGCCCATCAACTTCATGAATCCGCGCCGCGAGACCGGATCGACCCACTCCTGGGCCGCGCTGGGAAACTCTTTCTCCACCGCCGCCTGAAACTCAGCCGTATCGGCCAATTCATCCACCGACCGCCAGTACCGCTTGCCTTTGACGGCCTTCAACTCCTGCCGCGCCTGCGCCAGCGTCATCGGCGTAATTTCGTTCTTGCCGCTTCCGTTCATCTGTCCGCTCATCGGTGGCAGACCTCGCAACTGGTCAAATCTTTCGGGGTGCGAATCTTGTAGTGATCCACCAGAAAATGCCCCAGCTCATCCTGGCTGGTGAACTTCTTGTAAACAGGCGCAACCGGCAGCGTTCCCGCGGCCATATCCGTCGCCAATCCATGCGCGCCGCCCACTGGCATCTGCAACAACGCCACTTCCGCGCCCGCTCCGCTAGGATCTTT
This sequence comes from uncultured Acidobacteriaceae bacterium, assembly GCA_963757965.1. Classification (GTDB taxonomy): domain Bacteria; phylum Acidobacteriota; class Terriglobia; order Terriglobales; family Acidobacteriaceae; genus Telmatobacter. The sequence goes on along the minus strand of CAVWTV010000016.1, from coordinate 567,491 downwards.
GGTCACGCAGTTCACGCTCTGCGCCGTTGGCACGCCGTCCTTCTCGCCACCCACCGAGCACCACACCGGACGATCCTCCGCCGGGTTCTCCCACGCCATGTTGTAAATCTCGCTGGTAGGCCGGATATTCTTCGCCGGATTCCGGTGGCAGTCCAGGCACCACTCCATCTGCAGCGTGTTCTGCGCATACATCAGCGGCATCTGGTCCACGCGCCCGTGGCAGCTCGCGCAGCCCGATCCCCTTGTTCACATGAATCTCGTGGCTGAAATAAGCAAAATCGGGCAGGTCGTGCACCTTGGTCCACACCACCGACTGGCCCGTAGCCCAGCTCGACCGCACCGGCTCCAGCAGTTGTGCGTTGGTCCAGATTTGCGCGTGGCAGTTAATACAAGTCTTGGTGGGCGGGATTCCGGCGTAGCTCGATTTCTCCACCGTGACGTGACAGTATTGACATTGCAAACCCAGCCCCTGCACGTGATGCTTGTGGCTGAATGGCACCGGCTGGTCCGGGCGCTGGCCCTGCCGCGTCACCCAGGGCGAGCGCTGCAACTGGTCCAGCGTGACCCCCAGGGCGATCACGATCAGCCCCGTCAACACCAGGCTCGCGCGAGCCAGTGCATTGGAGCTGCGGTCAAATATCTGCGCCATGAATACTTTCCCTGTTTCGTTTTGGGCTTAAAGGATGTGCGGCCTGAGCCTGAGGCCACGCGCGTTGCCTGCAGCTTCTCTTCTTGAGCGAGATTCACCGAAGAGGTCGTTTTCAATTAAGATGCGCCCGCTGTGCTGGCGGTCACAAAGGTTGTGTACAAGATTGATTCTTGGGCAAAACTCACCTGAGAGGTGGAACGCCCCGAAACTCAATATAGCAGCCGCAAACCATTTCGTGACGGCTCCAAGCGCAAAATATCAAAAAAAGTTTGGCCAGAAACTGAATTGTAATCCACTGAAAAGAAAACAGCTTGTGATAAGCCCGAATCTGGCCAAAACATCCTCTGCCCCGGAATGCTTGCGTACCAGAGGCTGGGATATTTGCTTCAAACTATCATGCGGATTCCACAATCCGCCACTGCGAGCTCACCCCGCAAACCTCTACGCGGATCGTGAGCAGGTCACAGTTGCCCTTGCTCGGCCGCTCCCGCATAGGTTTCAGCAAACGACTCGTCCGGCGAAGAGCCCGGCCAGCCCACCATGACCAGAAAGACATCGAAGACAAAAAGCGCGATCGCAATATCGTTGAAGAGCGTGGCCTGCGGTAAACCCGGCCACAGTTGATTGGCCGCCCAGAACAGAAAGGCAACCGCCAGCAGCACGGCCTTCAGAAATTCCATGCGCGAAGGCCGATGCACTGCCTGGTAGAAAAGATAGGCAACCGCGATCATGGCCAGCGCATAGCCCGCAAGAATCTCATGACTCCTGGCCGGAAACAGGCGCGGAAAAGCGTCCCACACGAGGAGCACTGCGACGTCCACCAGGGTGACGACGCCAAGAATGACGGGCAGGGTCCTGCGGCTCCGATCAAGACGCGTGATCATACGCCATTATTGACCAGCCCTCGAAAAGAAACCGTAAGGGCATGAAGGGTATTGGGTCAGTGTGAAAGGTACGGGCTGGTACGTCAGGGCTTTAGCCCTGACAACAGAAGCGACAAATGAATCTGGGCTTTGGCCCCTGAGGGAATCTCCTTTCAAACTGACCCACTATCGACAACTTCATGGATTAGAATTCATAAGGAAGTTGTAAGTTGCAATCGGCTGCTCTCTGTCACAACCAACATCGCATGCGGAACCCGGAATTCATTCCGGGTCCGGAAGGCAGCCGTCTATTGATCTGAATCTGAAAGGGAAAGACCATGAAGTACGCCGGATTGCTGGTCATGCCAGCCGGATTCTTTCTCGCCATGGCCGCGCTCGTGCTGTTTCCCGCACCGGCCGCGCGGGCAGGATTCGTGGTCTGCGGCCTTGCCGTTGAGATCCTCGGAATTGTCGTTGCCGTTCGCGGCCACATGGAAGCGCGTGGAGAGAGCCAGCAATGAATTCTACTTCCGCCGCCGCTCCCATCATGTCTGAAGCCACATTCGCACTGTGTCTCGTTCTTCTGCTGCTCTCGCCGCTGGCTATTGCCGGTGTCGCCCTCATCAATACAGGTCTTGGCCGCTCCCGCTCAGCCGCGCAAGCCATCCTCGGCAACCTCGCCGTCGTGGCCACCGCCGCCATCGTTTTCGCTCTTGTCGGCGCAACTTTCGCCGGCAATCTGTCTGGCAGCGCCGCCCACATCTTTCAGCTGGCCGGCAAACCCTGGAACTGGCTGGGCGCCGGCCCCTGGTTTCTTGGCCGCCTCGGCGCTTCTGCTCCTCAGGCACAACTGGCGCTGCTCTTTGAATTCCTGGCCGTCGCCCTCGCCGCCCTTATTCCCTGGGGCTCGGGCGCGGATCGCCTGCGACTGACCGCCGGCGCTGCAATTGCCGCGGTTCTGGCTGCAATCGTCTTTCCGCTTCTCGCGCATTGGGTCTGGGCCGGCGGATGGCTGGCTCAGTTGGGAGTCAACTTCCAGCTCGGCGCAGGCTTTCTCGACCCCGGCGGGGCGGCCACGATCCACGTCCTCGGCGGAGTGAGCGCGCTGGCCGTCATCTGGATCGCCGGCTCCCGCAAGGGCAAGTTTCCCAAGGAGGGCTTCTCCACGGCCATGCCCGGCCACAACGCCGTTTACGTCCTCTTTGGCTGTCTGCTCGCACTGGTGGGATGGCTCGGCTTCAACGTCGCCGGAGCTGTTCTCTGGCTCAATGCACCCCTCGCAGCGCTTCCCGTCACCGCCATCAATACCATGCTCTCCGCCTCCGCGGCCATCGCAGCCACCTTCGTCGTCACACAGGTCCGCTTCGGCAAACCCGACGCCAGCCTCTGCGCCAACGGATGGCTCACCGGCCTCGTTGCCTCCAGTGCCAGCGCCGCGCTCGTCACGCCCGGCGAAGCGCTTTTCATCGGTCTCATCGCCGGCATTGCCACTCCGCTTTTGGTCGAAGTCCTGGAGCTGGCCGTCTCCATCGACGATCCCTCCGGCGCCATCTCCGTCCACGCTGTTGGCGGGCTCTGGGGCCTTGTCGCCGCCGGCCTCTTCACCGGCCAGGCAGGCCAGTTCATCGCACAATTGGTTGGCGTCGCCACTCTACTCGGCCTCATCCTGCCGCTCGTCTATCTGCTCTTCTGGCTTCTGAACCGCGTGGTCGCCTTCCGCGTCGACCCGGACGGCGAGCGCATCGGCATGGACCTGCACGAGCTGGGCGGCGGCGCATATCCAGAATTTGTGATTCATCGCGACGATTCCTACCGGTAAGCGAAATCGGGGTATCATCATTGGTATGGCGACGATTCACATCTCGGAAGCCGAGGCCGCCAAAGACTTCGCCGGTTTGATGGCGCATGTCCGCGCCGGGGCCGAAGTCATCATTGAATCCGGTGCTGCGCCAGTGGCTCTGGTCCGTGCGACGGCTCCGCCTCGCCGGTCAATTTCCGAGTCGATCGCTTTGGCTGAGGCTCGCGCTAAAAAGCTGGGCTACACGCCGGTAATGGATGCCGAATTCGCCGCCGACATGGAAGAGATCATCCGCAACCGAAAGCCTCGTGACACTTCGGCATGGGATTGATTCTCGATACCTGCGTCCTCATCGCAAGCGAACGGCGCGGTGAATCCGTCGAAGACATCCTTCGTCGGATAAGGAGCGCGCATGGGGAAGTCGATATTGCACTCTCGGCAGTCAGCAGTGTGGAACTAACACACGGAATTTACAGGGCTCGGACAGACGACCAACGCGAACGCAGGCGCGTCTTCGCCGACGGCGTTTTCAGCGACCTGATTGTTCATCCAGTCTCGCTGGCCATAGCGCAGCTTGCCGGACGGATTGAAGGTGAACAAGCCGACAACGGAATCACCTTCGACTTCGCGGACCTTATCATCGGAGCCACAGCGCTCCATCTGGGATTCGATGTGGCCACTCTAAACGTGAAGCACTTCCGACTCATCCCTGGCCTGCAAATCATCACTCTTTGAGCCACGATTATGTAATCTATCCTAGGACCGACACCGCATGGGAATCATCAGCCATCTCTTCTATCCCTGGGGCATCATTCTCCAGGTAATCGCGATCGTCCACTTCATCCGACGGCGCCCGGATACGTATTGGATCTTCATCATCCTGTTTCTCGGTCCCATCGGCGCGCTCATCTACCTTTGCGTCGAGGCCTTGCCCGACATTAGCCTGGCCCGCCAATCCTTCAAGGTCTTCCCCCGCCGCAAGCGCATCGGCGAACTCGAATTCGCCATTCGAGACAATCCCTCCGCCGGGAACTACGAAGAACTCGGCAACCTCTTCATGGACGACGGTAACTTTCAATCGGCCCGCGCCGCATTCGACAAAGCCATCGCCGCCCGCGCCGATACCCTCGACACGTTTTATCGCCGGGGCGTTTGCGCCTTGCAACTGGGCGACGCCGCAGCCGCGATACCCGACCTTGAGCGGGCAGTTAGCAAAGAGTCCGACTACGATTTCCATCGCGCCGCCGGACTGTTGGCCCGCGCCTACGCGCAAACCGGGCAAAAGGAAAGAGCCGAAGCCCTTTTCCGCCAGGTGACTGTCCTCTCAACTTTGTCGGAGACGTATTTGAACTTTGCGGAATTGCTCGCATCCGAGGGGCGCAACGCCGAAGCCCGCCAATGGGCGCAAAAAGTTCTGGATAAGGAGCCCACAATGCCGGGCTACCTCCGCCGCCGCGAGCGCCCCTGGTTCCGCAGCGCGAGGCTGTTGCTCAAGCAACTGCCGGCGTGAGAACTCCGCGTAAGGGAGACTCTCAATAGGCGGATGCTTTGAAAGGGCACGACTTTAGTCGTGCCGCAAATGCAACCAGAAGACGGCGGGCTTTAGCCCCTGAGCGGGGCGCGCTTTCCGTCAACCCGCCCTACTTCCCCGCCAGCATCACCATCAGCCCAAAGATCAGAATCGGAATCAGCGCCAGCCCTGCGTAGAGCAGCATCTTCCGCCCGCCGGGCAGCCGCAGCCCCAGCCCCAGCCGAATCGGATGACGCGTTCCGTCTTCCACGCCCACCTGGTCCTGGTGCTGCAGCTCCCAGGCCATCTCGGCCGCCGTCGCATAACGGCGTCGCGGATCGCCCACCAGCGCGCGGTTCAATATCTCCTGCAACTCCGGCGAAATCTCCGGCCGCAGCTTCCGCGCCGGCCGGGGGTCGTGCAGCAGCCGCTCGTTCATCACCGCCAGAGGATTCGAGCCGCTGAAAGGAGTCTCGCCGGTCAGCATCTCGTAGAGCATCACACCCAGCGCGTAGATGTCGCTGCGCTGATCGCCGCGCTGCCCCTTTACCTGCTCCGGGGAAATATAGTCGGGCGTGCCCAGCGCTGGCGACATCGTCACGTACGTAATGCGCCGCGCTTCCTCCTTCATTGCAATCCCAAAGTCGATCAGCTTGATCTGGTCCTGCTCATCGACCATGATGTTTTCCGGCTTCAGGTCGCGGTGAATAATGCCGTGCCTGTGCATGTAGTCCATCGCATCGCAAATCCGCAACGTCAGGTTGACCGCCCGGTCGATCGGCAGCTTGCCTTCCTCATTCAGAATCGACCGCAGAAGCTTGCCCTCGACCCACTCAATCACCATGTACACACGGCTGCGCTGCTCGCCGTCGTAAGTTTTCACGACGCCGGGGTGGTCAAGCTCCTGGCCAATCTCCTGCTCCCGCTTGAACCGCTCCACCAGCACCGGATCGGCCTCCATCTCATCGTGGGGCACCTTGATGGCCACTTGCCTGCCATCCCTCAGATCCGTTGCCTTGAAGAGCGTAGACATGCCGCTGCGCGCAACCGTCGCGTCCAGGCGGTAGTGGTCCAGCGTGTCTCCGGCTTCGAGTGTGGTCATGACTGCATACATAACACTCTAATTGTTCCATCCAATTCGTAAGAAAACCCTCAAGAGAACAGAAAAGAAACATGCCAAATTGCGCCTTAGCCGCAATGGCCTCTCAAATGCAGCCTTGGTCGCCCCGCAGATTCCTCCTCAGCCAGATATAGTTATTTCTGGATTCCGCCATGCTCCGTCCGACTCGACTCCTTGCCGCCTGCCTTTTCCTCGCCGGGGCCTCATCGCCCGTGTGGGCCTCATCAACGCAGTCCACGCGCACTGTGGCAGGCGCACCCCACACCACCCACTCGGAACCCGCGCAGGAGACCGGCTTTCTGAATCGCAAGATCGAGCTGCACGGCGTCACCTACCGCTTCCAGGTCTACCTGCCTGAAGACTGGCGACGCGACGATCGCAAACAATGGCCCATCATCCTCTTCCTTCATGGCCGCGGAGAGCGCGGGTCCGAGGGCATGTGGCAGACTCAGTTCGGCCTTCCCCAGGCGGTGCGCGACCACCCCGAACGCTGGCCCTTCGTCATCGTGATGCCCCAGTGCCCGCTGCCCGCCTACTGGACCGACCCCGACATGCTCGCCATGGCCATGGCCGCCCTCGATCAGGAGGCAACGGAGTTCCATGCCGATCCGGACCGCACCTATCTCAGCGGCCTCTCGCTTGGCGGATACGGCGCATGGGAAATGGCTCGCCTTAACCCAAATCGCTGGGCCGCCATCGCCATCTCCTCGAGCGGCGTCTTCTGGAGCTATGCCCCCGAGCGCTGGCAGCAGGTCTCAACCCTGCCTGCCGAGTATGCCCACGCCATCGGCCGCACCCCGGTCTGGCTCTTCCATGGAACAGACGACAATGTCGTGCCCGCGCGCGAAAGCGAACTGATGTTCGAGGCCATTAAAGCTGCCGGCGGCCATGTTCGCCTCTGGCTCTACCAGGGCCTCAAGCACGACTGCTGGACAAGTGCCTACAACGAACCGGAATTGCCCCGCTGGCTGCTCGCGCACAAGTCCGCCGGCCCCGAAGCGTCCGCCTTTGCCGAGCGAATCGTCGTCCCGCTTCATCCGCCCGCCATCAAGCTGACTCCCGCCCAGCTTGAGATCCTTGCTGGCGACTATCTTGACAAGAACGGTCATCTCGGGATCACCATCTTCCGCCAGGGCGATCTGCTCTACGAGAAAAATCGAGTCGGCGAAATCAACGAGATTGCCGCCGAAACACCCTCCACCTTCTTTTACCTGAATAGCACGAGCATTCCCCGGCTCATCTTCCAGCGCGATCCCCAGGGCCATGTCACCGCCATCGTCCTCCACGACGACCGCCACGAAGAGCGTTGGGAAAAGCGCCCTCCCACACCATCCCACTAGCCAGCCCGTCCTACTCCCTGGTCCCTGTTCTTGGAACCACCCATCCCCCGCCTGCGTAGTAGTCTAAGTTCGGCCTTCAAGGAGGTCTTATGTTTTGCAGCGGATGTGGTCACGCGGTAGAAGCTGGGCAGACCTTCTGCAATCAGTGCGGGCGGCCCATCGCCCCGCCAGTCCCTCCGGTTCCACAAATGCCCGGCCTGCAGTTTCAGGTCGAGAATTATGCCGGCAAGGTAAGGTCGCTCAGCATTGTCTGGTTCATCTATGCGGCCTTCGCCTTTCTCACGGGAATCGCCGGCCTGACCTTTGCGCATGCATTTTTCTCCAACCACTTCCACGGCTGGGGCAACGGTCCCTGGCCGGGCGGTCCCGGCCCCGAGTTCTTCGGACCGATGATCATGCATCTTGTGTGGATGAAACTAATAGTCCGCTCCGGCTTGGCGTTGATAGCCGCATGGGGTCTGTATGAGCGCAGCCAGTGGGGCCGCGTCGTGGCCATCGTGGCGGCCTTCCTCAGCCTGCTGAATTTCCCATTCGGAACCGCAATCGGCATCTGGACCCTCGTTGTCCTGCTTGGCTACCGCAACGCTACCCTCTATGAACAGCTATAAGATAGGGTTGGATATCGGGCCAAGGAGGCAATGCTGGATGAGCGGTGAGCGAGCCACAAACCATGCCGAAGGGGATGTGGACTTAGTCGTAAAGCAACGTTTTTTCCGGCAGCAGAGTTCCGGAGTGTTTGTCGAAGTTGGCGCGGCAGGCCCGGATTTTCTTTCGATCAGCGCGATGTATCGGAAAATGGGTTGGACGGTGTTCTCTATCGAGCCCAATCCAGTTTTCTGTGAGCTTCACAGAGCGCAGGGCTTCGATGTCCTCGAATACGCGTGCGGCGACCATGACGAGGATGGAGTCGATTTCTCCGTCGTAACATCCCACGGTAACAAATGGGAGGGCGGAGAAGTTTCGTATGAATCGCTGTCATCCCTTGGAATCAAGGAGTCATACACTCAATGGGCTTCAGCCGCGGACGTTAGCAAAATCAAGGTGAATTTAAGGCGTCTCGACACCATTCTGCGAACACACGCCAAGAACATCGACCATATCGACCTTTTATCCGTGGATGTCGAAGGTTGGGAACTGGAGGTTCTCAACGGTCTGGACTTTCAGATCTACAGGCCGCGCGTGCTGGTGATTGAAAACATATTTCGCGACAAAAAATACAGAGACTACATGCAGGCAAAAGGATACAAGCTGTGGAGATGCGTTTGGCCGAACGACATTTACGCGACCGGCGGCATCGGCTTCTGGGAACCGCATGCCTACTCTCTAAGCCTATGGACGGCCCATCAGTGGAAGCGATTTTGTCGAATTCCAGCGCGCCTTCGCCGCATGTTTGGCTCAGTGGCCGCGGGCAACGGAAGTGGAAGCGGCCCTCGGCCAGCTGGCAGCTAGAAGCTGGTAGCTGATTCAACTACAATCATCACCATGGCTTTCCCTCAAACCAGGATGCGCCGCCTTCGCCGCACAGCCTTTCTGCGGGCGCTGGTGCGCGAAACCACTCTCGAGCCCGGCGACCTGATCTACCCCTTGTTTCTTTGTCCCGGCGATGGTGTCCGCCGCGCCGTCGGCTCCATGCCCGGCGTCTTCAATCTCTCTGTCGACGAAGCAGTGCACGAAGCCGAGGAAGCCGCTCGCCTCGGCATCGGCGGGCTGCTCCTCTTCGGCCTGCCTGAAAGCAAGGACGAGCAAGGCACTGGCGCTTGGGACAACAACGGCATCGTCCAGCAAGGCCTCCGCGCCCTCAAGCAATCCGCCGCCGCCAAAAGCCTAGTCCTCATCGCCGATGTCTGCCTCTGTGAGTACACCAGCCACGGCCACTGCGGCGTCGTCGTCGAAACCTCAACAGGCTTCGAAGTCGACAACGACCCGTCTCTCGACCTGCTGGCGCGCACCGCCCTAAGCCTTGCCCAGGCCGGCGCCGACGTCGTCGCTCCCAGCGATATGATGGACGGCCGCGTCGCGGCCATCCGTAGCGCCCTCGACAGCGAGGGCTGCGCCGATACTCCCATCCTCAGCTACGCCTCCAAATTCGCGTCCGCCTTTTACGGGCCCTTTCGCGAAGCCGCCGATTCCGCCCCTCAATTCGGCGACCGCCGGTCCTATCAAATGGATGGCGCAAACCTCCGCGAAGCCCTGCGCGAAATCGACCTCGACCTCGGTGAAGGCGCGGACATGATCCTCATGAAGCCCGCCATGCCCTACCTCGATGTGATCCGCGCCGCCCGCGAGCACGTCGGCGTCCCCATCGCCGCCTATCAGGTCTCCGGCGAGTACTCGATGCTACAGGCCGCGTTTGAAAAAGGCTGGCTCGACCGCGATCGCGCCATCCTCGAATCGCTCCTCGGAATCCGCCGCGCCGGAGCAGACTTCATCGTCACCTACTTCGCCAAGGATGCCGCCAAGCTGCTCAGCTAGGCGTTGCCGCTTACAAATCACTTTGCGTTCCGCCAACTGTGTGCTCTTCTAAATGCACCCGCCTATGTTGAAAAAGCTAGAATCCTACTTTGAATTCGCCCGCCTCGGCACCAACTGGCGCACCGAACTCCTCGCCGGCGTCACCACCTTCCTGACCATGGCCTATATCGTCCTGGTCAATCCCGCCATCCTGTCCGCCACAGGCATGCCCCTGGCCGCGGTCACCGCCGCCACCTGCCTTTCCGCGGCCTTTGGCTCCATTCTCATGGGCAGTCGTCGCCCGCTATCCCATCGCGCTCGCCCCCGGCATGGGCCTCAACGCCTACTTCACCTACACCGTCTGCCTCAAGATGCACATCCCCTGGCAGACCGCTCTCGGCGCGGTCTTTCTTTCCGGCATCATCTTCCTCGCGCTCACCGTTCGGCGGCATCCGCCAGATGATCCTTCGCTCCATCCCCCACGAGCTTTACGCCGCTGTGGCCAGCGGCATCGGCCTGTTCATCGCCTTTATCGGCTTTCGCAATGCCGGCCTCGTGGTGGGCGACCCGGCGACCCTCGTTGGCCTGGGCAACATCCGCAATCCCACCCCTGCGCTGGCCTTCTTCGGCCTCATCCTCATGGTCGCCCTCGAAGTGAAAAAAGTCCGCGGCTCCATCCTCATCGGCGTCCTCACCGTCACCGCCATCGCCTGGGCGCTGGGCCTTGTCCATTGGACACCCGCTGCCGGCGGATTCAACTCTCTCGCCGCCACCGCCTTCAAGCTCGACATCCGCGGCGCACTCAACAAGGGCCTGCTTGAAATCGTCTTCGTCTTCTTCTTCGTCGACCTCTTCGACAACCTCGGCACCCTGGTGGCCGTCACCAAGCGCGCCGGCCTCATCTCCGCCGACCATTCCATTCCCCGCCTCGACCGGATCCTGCTCGCCGACGCCACCGCCACCGTCTTCGGCTCGCTGACCGGAACCTCCACCGTGACCAGTTATGTGGAATCCACCGCCGGAGTCGCCGCCGGAGGCCGCAGCGGCGTCACCGCAATCGTCACCGGCCTGCTCTTCCTCGGCGCCATCGGAGCAGCTCCTTTCGTCGGCATCGTCCCATCCGCCGCCACAGCTCCCGCGCTTATCCTGGTTGGCTCCCTCATGCTCGCCACCATCACTGAGATTCGCTGGACCGACCCGCTCGTCGCCGTCCCATCCTTTCTCACCCTCATCCTCATCCCCCTCACCTACTCCATCGCCAACGGACTCGGTTTCGGCATCATCTCCTGGGCCATCCTCCACCTCGCTACCGGCAGATTCCGCCGCCAGGACTGGCTCCTCTACACCCTCGCCGCCCTCTTTCTCGCCCGCTTCATCTACCTCGGCGCAAGCTAGAGCGTGTTTCAAAAACCCGCTTGCCGCGGCGAGTACATCGGAGGTTCCGGAGGGAGCAGGGGGTTTCAACCCCTTGAAAGAAAGCAAAAGAACGGGGCCTTTAGGCCCGGGCCCTTGTCACTTTTCTTGCAAAGACAGCAAATATTGCCGTAGGGCCGCCTATTGCATTCGAGCGGCCGGGATCAGTAACATTCCATTCGGTACCCAGAACGGAGCAACCATGCCCTGGTATCACTACGTGTCCTACTTCTTCGGCGGCGCATTCCTCGCCAACACCTTGCCTCATCTGATCAATGGCGCCTCGGGACGCAAGTTCCAGAGCCCATTCGCGTCGCCGCCGGGAAAAGGCTTATCCTCCTCCACCGTCAACGTTCTCTGGGGCCTTTTCAACCTCGCTATCGCATGGCTCCTCATCTGTCGTGTCGGCAGTTTCAGCCTGCAAAACCCCTGTCCCGTACTCACGCTCGGTGCCGGAATGACGCTCATGTCAATCAGTCTTGCCCGCAGCTTCGGGCGATTCCACGGCGGGCTCTAAGCCCTTCACCGCTGTACTATGGGTCGAATGCCTTTTCAAGAATCTGGAATGCGCGCAATAAAGACAATCTGGCTACGCTCGATCAACGGTGCCCGCCGATTGACCACGCCCCAACTAGCCTTTGCCACCGTCGCCGCGCTGGCCGGGGCGCTCTTCATCACCGCCTGCGAGAACGTCTCCAGTTACACCCAGCCCACCCTGGCGCGGGTCATCGACGCCTCTTATGTTGCCCCGGCCGTAAATGTGTCCGTCAACGGCACGCTCATTGCCGCAAACATTGGTCAGGGCGCCATTACCGCCTATGGCCCTCTGCCTGCCTCAAACAGCGCCATTATCGATGTAAACGCCACCACCGCCGGCCCTCCGCTGCTCAACGGCAACGACTATCAGTTCGCGGCCGGCAATCAGTACTCCGTTTTTCTCATGGATAACGCCGCGGACCCCAGAGGTTATGGGTTCACAGTTCTTCAAGACCAGCAGATCGCCGCGCCCACCGGCCATTCCTCCTACCGCTTCCTCAATCAGGCCATCAATACCGGCGCCGTCGACGTGTATATGATTCCGGGCGCCGCCAAAATCGCCGACGCCGTTCCCCTGATCGCCGCTTTGCCCGTGAACGGCAATCCCAGCTACGTCAGCTTCATCTCTCAAAACGTCACTATGGTGATTACGCCAACCGGCGTCACTACTCCCGCCTTCATCTCCGCCCCCATCGGTCTCACCGGCGGCGAAGTCCGCACCGTTCTCATCGTCGATACCCAGCTCACCACCAATCCCCCCGTCGCCGTCTTCACCGGCAACGACGTGAACTAGAGCGCGGCCACGCGATGAAATTCTTTTCCCTGCGCCGCGCGCTGATCGTCGCTTTCCTATGCGTCGCGGCGCCCGCATTCGCCGCCGACACTTACCAAATCGTTCACACCTATCCCCACGACCAGAACGCCTACACCCAGGGGCTCTTCTATCTCGATGGCCATCTCTACGAGAGCACCGGCCTCAACGGCCAATCTTCCCTGCGCGTTGAAGACCTTGAATCCGGCCGCATTCTCGAACTCCACGACATTCCCTCGAAGTACTTCGCCGAAGGCGTTGCCCCCTGGGGCACCACTCTCATTCAGCTCACCTGGCAAAGCCACGTTGCGCTGGTCTATGACCGCTCCACCCTTCACTTTCTGCGCACCCTTGCTTATGAAGGTGAAGGATGGGGACTTACCGCCGACGACAAAGAAATGATCCTCAGCGATGGCACTGCCACGCTGCGTTTTCTCGACCCCACAACCTTCAAGGCTCTGCGCCGCGTGACTGTCACGGACCATGGCCGGCCCGTCACCCAGCTCAACGAGCTTGAGTTCGTTCACGGCGAGATTTACGCCAATATCTGGCACTCGGACCGCATCGCCCGCATCGCTCCCGCATCCGGCAAAGTCCTCGGCTTCATTGACCTCACAGGCCTGCTGCCCGCGACCGAGCGTTCCAGCCCTGAAGCCGTACTCAACGGCATCGCCTATGACGCCGCCCGCGACCGCCTCTTCGTCACCGGCAAGCTATGGCCCAGCCTCTTCGAAATCCGCGTGATTCCCGAAAAAGTCAAGCCGGCTTCACCCCCGCACAATAAGTAACAATCTGGTACAGACCTCCAGCAAATCTGCACCCATCACATTGCGCCCATCCGATCACCGCGTATACTTCTGGCCAAGGCAAACCAGGCAATGGAACCATCGACTTTCGTCATCCCGAGCTCGCTGCAAAACGCTGCTGTCCTCACCATCGTCCTTGCATTCGCCGGCTACCTGGTCACCTTCCTTAGCACCCGCATGATGGCCCAGCGCGCAGACAAGCTCCGCCTCGTCAACATGCGCCTCAATGAGTTTTACGGTCCCCTATACGTCGCCTCCGAGGCCGGACGAATCGCCTATAAGTCCATGCTCAAGAAACAAGGCAAGGAAAAGAACATAATTGTTACCGAAGAGGAGTTGAAGGATTGGATCTTATGGCTGAATACTATTTTTATGCCCCTCAATAACATCCGGGAAAAGATCATTATCGAGAAAGCCTATCTGATCGTCGAGCAGGAGATGCCTCAATGCCTGCTCGAGTTTGTAACTCACGTGGTGGGATACAAAGCAGTGCTGGCCAAGTGGTCCAGAGGAGACTATTCCGAACGCCGCTCCCTCATCGACTTCCCCCCCGGCTTCGACGACTACGTGCAGCATTCCTACACTGCCCTCAAAGCCGAACAGCAACGCCTCATGCACAGCTCGGTCTGGAGCCTTTACCACCGCTTAATCCATCGCAAGCGGACCCGACGCCTTCCTCTTGGATGAAAGGAAATGCCGCAAACCTGCTAACTCGCTATCCCAGCGTTCGCGGGGGCTAACTTGCTGCATGAAACCCGACACGCTGTTCGCTCACACCAGCGCGGGCGCCCGTAGCGCCAGATTCTTCCATAGCCGCAGCGTCGGACCCGGCTGATTGATGGTGTAAAAGTGCAGCCCCGGCGCTCCATTGCGCAGCAGTGTTTCGCAAAGACGAGTAACCACCTCAAAGCCGAAATCGAGCAGCGCAGACTTGTCGTCCTGCAGTTGTTCAAGGCGAAGCCGCACCCAGCGCGGCAGGTCGGCCCCGCACCCGTTACAGAAGCGCACGGTGTTGGCACAGCCTGTGATGGGCATGATGCCCGGCACCACCGGGATGGTAATCCCGGCCTTGCCACAGCGTTCCACAAAGTCGAAGTAGGCGTCCGCGTTATAGAACAACTGCGTCAGCGCCCCATCCGCGCCGGCCTCCACCTTACGGCAAAAGTTGTCGAAGTCCGCGCCAGGGTTCGGCGCCTGCGGATGCATCTCCGGATAAGCGGCCACCTCGATCTTGAAGGCGTCCCCATGAGTCTCGCGGATAAAACTGACCAGCTCGCTGGCGAAGTGAAACTCCCCCGGCGCGGAAGGGCTCATGGCCGTTGCCGGAAGGTCGCCGCGCAACGCCACAATCCGCTTTACACCCGCTTCCCGATAGCGCTCAAGCAGCGCTGCGATCTTGGCCCGCGTCGATCCCACGCACGTCAGGTGCGGCACGGCCTCCACGCCGGAATGCTCGACGACCGCAACAAGTGTCTCGTAAGTGCCGTCCTGATCGGAGCCGCCGGCGCCATGCGTGATGGAGAAAAAGTCCGGCCTCACCGCAGCCAGCTCCCCGATCGTACCGGGCAGCTTCGCCACGCCCTCCGGCGTGCGCGGCGGAAAAAGCTCGAAAGAAAAGCTCAGCGGCAAACCCATACGAAATTACCCCAGGAATCCGGAACAATGGGTGCCCCAGGTCTCGCTCTCGAAACCCGGGACCCCACAACCGCTCGATGCTGCTACTGACAACTAATCGCTAACCACTGCTTTTCAGTACCTGTAATTCTCCGCCTTGTAAGGCCCTTCCACCGGCACGCCAAGATAGTCCGCCTGCTTCGGCGTCAGCGTCGTCAGCTTCACCCCGATCTTCTCCAGGTGCAGCCGCGCCACTTCCTCGTCCAGCTTCTTCGGCAGCACATACACGCCGATCTTGTAAGTGTCCTTCTTCTCCCACAGGTCGAGCTGCGCCAGCGTCTGGTTGGCAAAGCTGTTGCTCATCACAAAGCTCGGATGTCCTGTCGCGCAGCCCAGGTTCACCAGCCGCCCTTCAGCCAGCACGAAGATGCCGTGCCCGTCGGGGAAGGTGTAGAAGTCCACCTGCGGCTTGATGTTCAGCTTGGTCACGCCCGGCTCCTCGTTCAGCCGGTCCATCTGGATCTCGTTGTCGAAGTGCCCGATGTTGCAGACAATCGCCTGGTCCTTCATCCTCTTCATGTGGTCCAGGGTAATGATGTCCACGTTCCCCGTGGTGGTCACGTAGATGTCGCCGCGACCCAGCGTGTCCTCAACCGTAGTAACTTCGAAGCCTTCCATCGCCGCCTGCAGCGCGTTGATCGGGTCGACCTCGGTCACGATGCACCGTGCGCCCATGCCGCGCAGCGAGTGCGAGCAGCCCTTGCCCACATCGCCGTAGCCGCAGATCACAGCAACCTTGCCCGCAACCATCACGTCGGTCGCCCGCTTGATGCCGTCGGCCAGCGATTCGCGGCAGCCGTACAAGTTATCGAACTTCGACTTGGTCACGGAGTCGTTGACGTTGATCGCCGGCACCAGCAGCTTGCCCTGCTCCATCATCTTGTAGAGCCGATGCACGCCCGTCGTGGTCTCTTCTGAAACCCCGCGCCACTCCTTCACAACCTTGTGCCAGTGCTGCGGATCTTCCGCATACACCTTCTTCAGCAGGTCCTTGATGACCTTCTCTTCGTGGCTGCCGGAAGGCCCATCAACCCACTTGTCGCCCTCTTCCAGCTCATAGCCCTTGTGGATCAGCAGCGTCACATCGCCGCCGTCGTCCACCACCAGCTGCGGCCCCTTGCCGCCCTTGTGATTCAGCGCCTGGTACGTGCACCACCAGTACTCCTCCAGCGACTCGCCCTTCCACGCAAACACCGGAACGCCGGTCGCCGCAATCGCCGCCGCCGCATGATCCTGCGTCGAGAAAATATTGCAGCTCGCCCAGCGAACCTCCGCGCCCAGGCTCACCAGCGTCTCAATCAGCACCGCCGTCTGAATCGTCATGTGCAGCGAGCCGGTAATGCGCACGCCGGCCAGCGGCTTGCCCGCCGCATACTTGTTGCGGATCGACACCAGCCCCGGCATCTCGTGCTCGGCGATGGTGATTTCCTTCCGGCCCCAGTCGGCCAGCGCCATATCGGCTACTTTGTATTCCAATTCCGTGATTTCCAGTGTTGGCGTCGCCATGCAGGTTCTCCTTGTATCGTCAAATCGTGATATGTTGATATGTATCAGAAAGCCTCGCTATGCCGTCAATTGTAAAAACTCTCCGCGTCGTCGCCGACCCCAACCGCCTCCGCATTCTCCTGCTCCTGCGCGGCGAGGAGCTCTCCGTCGCCGAGTTGCAGGAGATTCTGTCCATGGGCCAGAGCACCATCTCCACCCACCTGTCCCAGTTGAAGCAGGCCGGCCTGGTCGAGGACCGCCGCACCGGCAAGAGCAATCTCTACCGCCTCAGCATTCCGCGACGGCACTCTCGCCGGGCTGCTCACACAGGCGAATGAGGAGATTCCTGAAGCCGCACAGGACCAGGCGGCCATGCGCCGCGTCGTCAAGAAGCGCCAGGACAAGATGCGCAGCTTCTTTGACTCCGTGGCCGGCCGTCTCGGCAAGGACTACGTGCCCGGCCAATCGTGGAAGGGCGTTGCCGAGGCCCTGCTCCGCCTGATGCCGCCCATGGTGATCGCCGACCTTGGCGCCGGCGAAGGAGCCTTCGCTCTGCTGCTTGCCCAGCGCGCCAAGAAGGTCATCGCCGTCGACACTTCGGCAAAGATGATCGAAGTCGCCCGCGAACAGGCTCTGCGCCACGGCGTCAAGAACGTCGAATACCGCCTGGGCGACATGGAAGAAGTCCCCATCGCGCGACGCTCACGTCGATCTGGTCTTCTTCTCCCAATCGCTTCATCACGCACTGCACCCCGAGCGCGCCGTCAGCGAAGCTCACCGTATCCTCAAGGCCGGCGGCCGCATCGTCATCCTCGATCTGGTGAAGCACCGTTTCGAAGAGGCCCGCGAGCTCTACGCCGACGAATGGCTCGGCTTCAGCGAATCGGATCTGGAATCCATGCTAGAGAAGGCTGGCTTCACGCATGTGCAGACCTCAGTCGTCCACAAGGAGCCCGAAACCCCCCAGTTCCAAACCCTCCTCGCCGTCGGAGACAAGAAGAGTTAGCGCCCCTCACCAAGGTGGGAATCCGCGCTGACTCGCCGACTTGCTAACTCGCTAACTTCCTGACTTCCTGAAGTTCGGCCCAAACCCAGGCCGTCTAGCGCTGGCTCTCCGCCTCCAGCAACTGCCGTTTTCGCTCCACTCCCCAACGGTAGCCGGTCAGCGCCCCGCTTGCCCCCAACACCCGATGGCAAGGCACCACTAACGCCACGCGATTAGTCGCGCATGCCCGAGCCACAGCCCGCGTCGCCTTCGGATCGCCTAACTCGCGTGCTAACTGGCTATAACTCCGAGTCTCCCCGCGCGGAATAGCTCGCAGCGCCTGCCACACACGGAGTTGGAATGCCGTCCCGCGCAAGTCTAGAGCCAGATCCTTTCCCTTCGCCAGCCTTGCCTGAACAACTTGGCCGACCGCCGACTCCACCAAACCCGACAAAGACGGATCACGCTGCAGCGTGGCTAGCGGGAACTCAGCCCGCAGGCTTGCCTCCGCCCCAGCAGCAGTTTCACCCAGAGCAAGCCAGCACAACCCCCGATTCGTGGCCCCCACCACCAGCCACCCGAATGCCGTCCGCGCCGTCGTGTAGCCAATTGCCTCGCCTCGCCCGCCTTGAGCAAACCGCGCCGGCGTCATGCCCAGCGCCGTACCCTCATATGCCCGGCTCGACGAACCGAACCCTGCCTCATAAATCGCATCGGTCACGTTATCTCCTTGCTTGAGCGCGCCCCGCAACCGTCTTGCGCGCAGCGCCCTCTGATACTGCAGCGGACTCACGCCCAGCCCCTGTTTAAACAGCCGCTGCACAGTGAACGGACTCATCGCCGCCACCCGCCCCAACTCCCTTAGGGGCACCGCCCGGTCGACATGCGTCTCAATGTACGCTCGCACCTTGTCCAATGCGCTCACCGGCGCCGCCGACGGCTTACACCGCTTGCACGCCCGAAACCCCGCCGCACGCGCCTCATCCGATGAACGGAAGAAACGCACGTTGCGCCGAAGAGGCCTCCGGCTTGTGCAACTGGGCCTGCAAAACACGCCCGTCGTCGCCACCGCATAGAAGAAAGCTGCTGCCGGGTCTCGCGCGAGAACCTGCTTCCATGCAGCCTCAGCGTCGATCGCAGTTTCCCGCGCCGGCCTCACGTCAGCAACACTGTTTTGAGTTCTGTCTGTCATGGGAGCAATCTTCGTCCATCTGCGCATAGCAAGCTATCCGATTCTTGCGCGCAATTCAGATTTCCGCGCGGAGCCGATCAATCCGCCGGGTGCCCCAGGTCTCGATTTTGAGACCTGGAAAACAAGAATCCCTAACCCGCCCAAAACGAGCTAGAAGCTAGAAGCTGCGTCTTCCCTGTAGCACCTTCTCCGCCCTCAACAAATCCGCCTCCGTATCCACCCCAATCGTGTCCCGCGGAGCCTCGGCCACATAAACCGCAATCCCGTTCTCCAGAAGCCGCAGTTGCTCCAGCCGCTCCGTCCGTTCCAACGGCGAAGGCTCTAGCGCCGCAAACCGATCCAACGCCGCCTTGCCATACGCATAGATTCCCAGGTGCTTGCGATAGCTTCCAAACCCAATCCCATCCCGATCAAACGGGATCGCCGCGCGAGAAAAATAAAGCGCCCGCCCACTGAGCGCCGTCACCACCTTCACCACATTCGGATCGGCAATCTCCTCCGCCGCGCAATCGACTGCAAGCGTCGCCACCTCGACTTCAGGCCGCTCAAAAAGCGTCAGCAGCGGCGGAAAAAACTCTGCTGTCAGCGTCGGTTCGTCCCCCTGGATGTTCACATAAATATCCGCGTCGATCTGCCGCGAGACCTCAAAAACTCGATCCGACCCGCTCGCGCAATCGACTGACGTCATCGCCACCGGAATCCCGCGTTCCTTCAAAATCGATGCCACTTCCTCTGAATCTGTCGCCACCACCACGGGGCCCATCAGGCCGCTGGCAACAGCCGCGCGCCAAACCCACTCGACCATGGGGCGCCCGGCGATGATGCGCAGCACCTTGCGGCTGAGCCGCGTCGAACTCAGCCGCGCCGGAATCACACCGGCGATCCGCAATGAACTCATGCAGCCGAGTTTACAGCAGCGGACAAGCAGCCCTCATCCACGCCTCCGTTCTAGCCCAAAAGGTGCATCGGCAGGGTTTGACCTCCAAACCACACCCCCGTATCATCAACAGTGGGTCGTCTGTGCGGATTTCGGTCCGCTTCGTCCCAGCGGGCCTCCCGGTCCGTGCCTTTCAGGCGCCCCTCCGGCGGAGTAGCTCAGATGGTTAGAGCGACGGATTCATAACCCGTAGGTCGGCAGTTCGATCCTGCCCTCCGCCACCAATGACTTGGAGAACACAATCGGAAATGACCCTCGCCGCGATCTCCGTGACCAGGCAGGGCACAGCAGTTTGGCCGGTCCGGGACGTTCCCCGCGGTGGCCTGTCAGCTTTCTCCACCTTCGGCGAAAAATCCCTCGCCCGGAATTTGCCACTCGGCGTATATTGATGTGGTGCCGGAGGGCAAAGAGGGAATCCCGGCTGAACCGGAAATCGGGCCCAGGTCCTTGGTCGATGGTTGACCCGGACTTGCAGCGTTCTGAACGGAGACGCGATCATGCGCGAAGGGGGGACCGATGCCTCGCATACGTGCAATTCGTATCATGGCTGCTATTTCTGTTTTCCTTGTGCTCACATGCTTCGCCACGTGTGCCCATGCCCACGCGGTCCTGCTCATGGAAGAGCCTTACGGCTTTTTCGGAATCGTCTTTCCGACCGGGCACAGCGCCCTCTACTTTGAACAGGTTTGCGCTGAAACACCTGTAAAACTGAGGCGATGCAGACCCGACGAGTTGGGCTCCGTGATTACCCGCGACCCGGGTATCGCCGGGTACGACTGGGTAGCCATCCCGCTGGTTCCCTATTTATACGCAGTCGAGACTCCCGCTGAGGTCCCCGCTCATGCGGATCGGCAAACGGTTTGGAGAATGCGCCTCCGCTACCACGAACGGCATTTGCTCAGTCTGGGACAGGACTTGATTGCGGGAGACTTGTTCAGGGGTGGATGGGCCCTGCTCGTCGGCATGTCCTATGAGCGGCGCATCTACGCCTTCAGCTTTGAAACAACCGCCGCACAGGACGACGCCCTCATTGCCCAGTTCAACTCCGGCAAGAACCGATCGCATTTCCAGTACCTTTACAACAACTGCTCCGACTTTGCCCGGATTGTACTCAATATCTACTTCCCTCATAGCTTCCGGCGCAATGTGTTCGTAGACACCGGCATCACCACACCCAAATCCATTACCCACGAACTGCTCGGATATTCGCATAAGCATCCCGAGATGGAACTCAAAGTGTTTGAGATTCCCCAGGTACCCGGCATGCGCCGTCAAAGCAAGCCCAACAAGGGCATAACTGAGTCGCTCGCTACCACCGCCTATGCTATCCCCATTGCCGCGTTCAATCCCTACGTCGCCGGAGGACTATTTCTTGACTACCTTGTCCGCGGCCGCTTTCACGTCGTGCCCAGAAAGCACCAGGTTCTGGCTCCGGATAACCTGGTTGCGCTGACCGCCTGGCTCCCCTCCTCCCATGACTCCCCCAGCGTAAGAACTGAGACCGCCGGAGCCAACCAATCCAACCTCGCAGAAAGCAACGCCTCAGAACAATTAGTCAACCTCCATGAACCGTTGCCTTCACCAGAGGATCCCGACAGTCCATTGCCCTAACAGCCCTTGGTGAAAGTCGGGCTTTGAAAGGGCACGACTTCAATAGCCTGCCCTGAGCGCATCCGTAATTTGGACTTTTACCACAGACTGCTAAGACCGACCCAGTTAGCGACCCAGTTACTTAGATCGATTGTATGCACTAAGGCACAAGCAGGATCGGCGCTCGCCAGAAGGTCGCCTTCCCGCTGGACGGGTCGAGCACAGTGACTTGGAATTCATATTGTCCTTGCGGCAGCCCATTCACGCCCAGGCTGAAGCTGATCGGCGCGGTGCCAAGCCGGCTCGTTGCATTCGGCTCGACCGCTGCCGGTGGCGTCTCGAAGACCTTGTTGCCCGCAAGATAAAGACTGACGAACGCGAAGATCGGCTGGCTCGGCGTCTTAATGTCCGCCGCCTGCGACTTATACGCCTGCAAGTAGACATAGATCTCCCGCGTAATGCTGAAGACTCGCGTTACGCTGGGAACAAGCTTCTTCCCATCCTGCACCAGCGGGTTGACGGATGCTTCCTTCTCCTTGTCCTTCGCTTTGGCTGCGTCGAAGATCGCTTCCTTCATATCCACGCGCTGACTGCTCAACACAACCGAGCTGATGGGCACCCGCTTCTCTTCCTTGTTCAAGTTAGGGATCACGAAGGTGGTTTCATATGTCCCGATTCTGCCCGTTTCATCGTCGCGGGCGAGAAACTTGATCATGTACTTGCCGGGCAGCAGCGTGAAGCCGGTGTCATATTCAATGGGCCGCTTGGCCAGCTCGAGCGCGGTCGCGTCGGTTAGCTTGATGTTCACATTGTCGCGGACGTTTGTAACAGTTGTGCCGCCCACCAGGTCCTTGATCTCGCCCACAAAATCGATCAGCGTATGCTCGGCTCCGCCGCGTTTCGCCAGCGCCAGTTCGCGGCCCGGAATCTTCACCACGATAGGAACAAAGTACTCCGCACGGTTGAGTTGAAAGTGATCGATCTCCATCGCGATTGAAAGCTCTGTAACCGGGTCCTCGAGCATCAGCGCGTCTTCAAGCTGGCGCTCTTTGTCAACGGCCGTAAACTTGCTGAACTCCTTGTCGGCGTAATAGCCCTGGCGATATTCGAGCTTGGCCGTGGCATCCTGCGTGAGCGAGACCTTGATGCGCCGGAACCGGCCATTCTTGGCTGGATTGGTCGCGTAGTAACCAATCATGTAGTAATCGGAGATAGCTTCCTGCGCCAGAACGATGCCGTGATCGAGGTCGTTGTTATCGAGCAGCGCCTTGCCGCCGGTGTCCCCTGCCAGGGCGAACAGCGTATCTTGCGACTGCTGGAAGTTACTGGTGTTAGCGAAAGCGGCGGCGCCGGTATACATGCCGGAGTTACCCGGCGAACCTTGTGTAGCGTCGCCAAGCGGAGCCGATGCCACCAGCCCGCGCGCGTCGATTGGCCAGAAGGAAACGCCGGCTTTGATAGCCGCGTCCACCGTGGCGTGAAGCTGCGCCTGATTGTCAATCCCATTCAGACGCAGGCCGCTGGCAAAGTAGATGAGCGACTTCTTCTCGTTCAATTGGCCCAGCATCTTGGCTGCGGTCTGTAGCGCCGAGAGCTGCCTATCGGTGTTAAAGACGTTGAACTCGCTGTCGTCCTGCCCGAAAGCCGCTCCCGTATCCGCGCTGCTCGCGTCGTCGATGGTCTCGTCGTTTTCCTGCCCTTGACCCACGATCATCGTCTCAAGCACGCTGAGCAGCTTGTTGCGATCACCGGTGAAGTCCTGGTAGATATCGACTGCACCGCCTTCGTAACTAAGAATTGAAACCAGATCGACACTAGTCATCTGCGTGCGAATGAACTTCTCCGCCGCGGATAGGGCGCGTAACTGGTCGGCCGGGTACATTGCGGACATATCGAAGTAGAGAGCAAGCAGCCGGCGATTCTTATAGCGGTCGTTGTCCACTGTTTCAGGCGCAATCCGTGTATGCGTCAGGCGTTTATATATCCTGATGTCTTCGTTACCGGGCTTGGACACCGGCAGCGGCTCCGCAAGGGCAGTCAACGCCTGGTGCTCGCAGAAGCTTATCGTCTGAGGTACGCTGTCTTCGGTTAGGGTAAAGTCCTTGGCAGTAAGTCCCTCAATCGGCTTCCCATCCTTATCCCTCACCGCGACCGCTTCAACCACAAGTTGAACTTTTACAGTCAAGGTGAAGTTATCTCCGGTTCCGGCTGGCTTGTTTTGTCCAATCTGCTGCGCGCCTGCAAGAGCGGCAACGGCGGCGACAAATATCAAAAATCCTGCCAGGCTTCGCATCTTAGAACCTCAGCCTTATCGTGGTCTGCAAACTGCGCATCGGGTTGACGGCCGCGGGCAACCCGAATTGTGTGCTGTTCACGGTCGTGAACCATCCTGTAAAGACACCGTGATTCAGCATGTTCGAAGCGTCTACGCGGACAGTCAGATTGAGCTTGGTATTCAGGCGGAACGTCCGTTCGAGTGAGCTATCGAGACTGAACGCGCTGGGTCCTGTAATCGAGTCTCTTCCCGCCGTTCCCCACTGGCCAGTTAGCGGCGCCGTATAGGCTGCCGTGTTCAAATGCACGCCCGCGCTGGAAAGATAAATAGGTGCCCCTGTAGGATTGGGGCGAATCGTGCCCGTAAATCCAGTGCCTGGAACCGCAGACAGATAACTCGGAGTCTCCGGCAGGCCAGTGCCATAAGCAATCGTAGTAAGTACGGTCCACTCCTTCAGCAGTCTGCCGCTCCATCCTCTCATCAAGTCGCCGCCGCCAAGCCCCTGGCCGCTCGTGTATTGGGCTTGCGCGTTGAGCAGGTTACGCTGATCGAAGGTCGAAAGGCCACGCTCAGCCCGCGGATTGAGCCAGTTTTGTGCAATTGCGGCTGCTCCGGATGTTGAGCCCTCGCTCGCCGTCGCGTGACCCTGGCCGCCCAGTACGGCGTCATCGTCGATCGACTTCGAATAGGTGTAAACCAGCGATGCAGTAAATCCGCTGCGCAGCCTTCGCCGCAGTTGCACCTGCCCCGATTCGCGCGTCGAGTTACCGCCCGAGGTTCGATACTCGAAGCCCACCGGGCACGATGGACACGGGCTGGTCGCGCCGATCGGGTAAGTATTGAGCAGTAACTGCTGCGCCCCATGCGTGCCTTTGATTCCCGCGTACGTTGCTGTGATTTGCAGCGCCCCCGGCAGATCGCGCTGCACGGATAACTGCCAGTTCTGCGTGTAGCCGATGCGCAGATTTGGATCGACGGCAAAGGTGTCGGCGGTGACTAAGGAGCATGGGTTAAATCCGCTCGCCAGAGTTAGCGGGCAGGCCGCGCTGTTCTGCACACTGAGGCTGGTCGAGAGCGGCGCCTGTTGCGCTAACTGGGGCACAAATGCCTGGTAGACCGAGGTGTCGTCGTAGACGCCATAGTTGGCTCTTACCAGCACGGTCGAAGCGGGTATGGGACGCCACGCGATGCCGATGCGTGGTTCGAAGCCGCCCAAGTCAGCGCGGATAAGCGAACTCGGATAGTGCATCCCTGTCACTGGCCCAACCGGATTACTTCCCAGCACCGGGGCGGCAGCAGTGAAGTTAGGTGCGATGTCAAGATTCACTAGGCGCCCTTTGAGCTCCGTCATCGGTCCGCCGTAGTCCCACCGCATCCCCGCGTTGATCGTCAGGTTCGACAAGATGCGCCAGTCGTCGTTCGCGTAAACATCGTATACCGGCTGGCGGAAATACTTGTCTGCATTGCCGAATGCGATCGAGCTCGTGTCTGGGATGCCCAGCAGAAAATCGGCGAGGTCTGACCCGGCGCTCGCGCTACCGCTTCCCGTTTCCGCGGTAGCCGCGCCCGTAAATGTAAACGCGCCGCGTGGATTCTGTTCAAAGAAATCGTTGTACTCCTGTTTGCGGAAATCCACGCCCACCGTGACGTTGTGATGGCCACGATAAATCGCAGCCGACCCCGAGAAAGCATCGGTGCGGTTGCGATTGAACGCGCTGTTTGCGTCGCTGAGACCGTAAATGCCGCTGGAAAAACTCAGCGACGGCGGACCCCAATCAGCCGGGTCCTGATCGTCGCCGCCAATACCTGCGGTGCCGGCGATATTCTGGCGGTTTTCAAACTCCGGCACGATCTTCGTTCTCAGCCGGCTGAAGTTGTAACTCGCATGCAAGAACAGATGCTGGCTGAAGCGGTGTGCCCAGTTGATGTTTGTGTTGATGCCGAGCGTGTCGGTCGTATCGACAAAGCCGAAGAGATTCTCGTTGCCTGCCCGTGCGCTCTGCAGGTTCAAGCCCCCGTAAATCTGGTCCTTTCGCCCGATCGCCTTGTCCAAACGCGTTTGCAGCAAATCCTGATGGCTGCTGTTCAGCACCGGCGCTTGGTAGTTATAAGCCTGTGTGCCGGTAATATTCGGCATGGGGTATAGCGCCAGCAACGCCTGCGCCTGCATACTTACCGGAACTTGATTTCCCTTGAACGGCAAGCCCGTCGCAGGATTGTATATCGTAACTGGCTGGCCCAGCGCGTTCAAGAGTCCCGAAAGATTTCCGGAGCGCTCCGCCGGGGTCGGCACCAGTCCTGGCAGGATCGCCGCGGTATGATCGCGTGTCCACTGATAACCGGCAAAGAAGTTCGGCCCGCGCGGCAGCACGTGTGGAATTCTGATTGGTCCGCCCACCGAAACGACGCCCGTAATGCGGTCGTACATGCTCTTTGGCGATTCCAGCCCGCTTAGCGAATAGGGCCGCGCATCGAGCGCGGAGTTATTCAGAACCGCCGCGAACCCGCCCGTGTACAAGCTCTTGCTATTCGGCCTTCGGTTCCCAAAACCCGGGTCGAGCGAGTATTGGCTCGTCGCCGCGTTGTTGACGCTGCCATTCACCAGAAAGCCGTCCGCAGCCTGCTGGCTTTGCTCGTCTTGCGGCTTCGGCATCTCAGCCGAAGCGGTGCCCGTTGCCTCTGCTTTCTTTGCAGGCGCGGGTGGAACCAGAGTCGGCGGCAAACTCGGCGCCGCTTGCGTAAGCTTGGTGCGCATCATCAGCTGGTCCATTGGGAGCAGCGTCAACTCCCACTTGCCCGCGGCCATGTTAGGCGCCACAGTTACATCCGCATGGATCGTCGAGAAACACTGCATCTCGATCTCAACCTTCCATGCGCCATCCGCAAGTTCGGAAAAATCGTAGAGACCACCTTGATCGGAGACAATGCTGACCTTCTTCTCGCCTTGGCTTGCAGTGATCGTAACTCCCGGAACCGGCAGCCCGCCGAATGTAACTTGACCGTGATACTCCGAAGCCGCAGCCACGCTGGAGCCGCAGAGACTTGCAAGAACACACAGGAGCAGAATTGTGGCAAAGCGCCGCGCCATCCAGTGACTCCAACTTAGTCTGTTAATTTTCCGAGGGCCTCTCGATATGATCGATGACAAGGGCCTCCACCTTGGCCCGTGTCGGTTCCAGTTTCAGTCCAAGTTGCTCTTGCAACGCCGTGAGGATCGAAACTCCCGGCGATTCCTGCGCGCTCGCCGCTCCTTGAACCGCGCCCGCCCCACTCGAGATCGCATTGCGAGTTTCATCCGGCGTGAACCTCAAAGTGAAATCATAACTGCCTGACAGGCCGGTTTCGTCAATCACCAGGCGCCCGCCAATGTCATCCATGCCCGATAGCCATCCCGTAAACAACGCCATCGACGCCGCCCCTACCCGCAGTTCTCCTCTTGACCCTCCCGACAGGGTTGGAAATCGCTGCATCCGTGATTCCGGAGATACTTCCGCCAGCGCCGGCTTCGGACCATTCTTCGCCGCGACCAACGCCAAGACCGGTAACTCCTTCATCTGCCGCCTAACTTCCAGCTTGAATCGATCCGCAAGCAGCGACCGGACCATCAAGCGATATTGGTCTGACTTCTGCTCGGGTGCCAGTCTCTTCATCGCATCGTTTTGCGAGTCCGCAATCTTTGCGTCGATATCGAACTTATCTGATCCGATCCAGCGCGGCTCCTTCGGCAGTTGATCGTCCGATTTGATGTCATAGGCGAACCGGATCAGCGCGGTCACTGTGCCGTTTTCCACTCTGAATCTCGTCGGCGAAATCATGAAGTTGCGCAAGTCGTTGTCGGCTTTGCTCGGCCTGATCGATGCCACCTCGAATGCAGGCAACGCGACCGCGGCGCCCTGGCTTTGCGGCGCAGGCGCACTCACTTGACCCAATGCGCACTGCGCTACTATGGCCAACGACCCCGCCGCACTCAATAACGCGCTTCTGCTGCGCTTAGGTCTGTTCATGACTTCTCAAGACACTCATCAGCGCCGCGGCTAGTTAGCCGATGGCTTCTCCGCATGGTCGATGGCGATTACATCGACGGAGGTCCTCTCGGCATCGAGCTTTAACCCCAGTTGCTGCTGAATGGCATCGTAGAGTCCCGGTGCAGACTCGGTCGCGTTGGCCTGCGGCGGAAACTGCGGCGGATGACCGTTGAACTGCGAGTCGTCCGGCGTAAACGTGCACTGGTAATCGAACCGGCCTTTGATGCCGGTTTGGTCAACCACCGGCCGGTCCAGTACAAGAATCTGCAGAAAGCCGGTGAAATCGCCCACCGTGGCATTCACCATGTTCAGCGTGATGCCGCCGGCTCCGGGACGAATTCCGAGGCCGGGCAGCGGCCCTTTCAACTGCGTCGGCATGAGCTTCTGACCGCCTTTGCCAACCGTGAGCACGTAAGCCGAAAGCTCCTTCTTGTCGTTATGGAACGTCAGCTTGAACCGGTCCGCCAGCAGCTTCTTGATCATGGTCCTCAATTGGTCGGCGTTGGGCACGCCCTCCTGTTCCGGTACAGCGGCAATGTCGTATCGATCCTTGTCCATCCAATCCGGCGCACCGACGATCTGTTTTTCCTGCACATTGTAGGCAAACGAAATCAGGTCGCCCAGAGACGAATTGCGCGTGGCAAAGTTACGCCCGCGCAGCGTGAGTCCCTGCATGCTCGCGGCGCCGGAGTTGTTCGGCTTGATGGTCGCCACTTCGAACGAGGGATCGGCATTCTCTGCCATCGGAGGCAGTTGCGGCGGCGGCTCGGGAATGGCCCAGGCGGTCTCCGGCGTGGTGCGCGTCAACGTTAGCGGAATGGGATTCGACCCCTGACTCCAATTGCCGACGATCGTTTTTCCGTCGGCGCTTAGTTTGCCCTCGTACGTGCCGCCGACCAGGGTGAGTGTGAACTTTACTGTCACGCCTTGCAAGGTGACCGTATTCGCGTTAAGTGGCTGGCCACCCTGGTCGATGCTGTAGAAGACCGCTTTGTAGCTGCCGTCGTCGGCCTTCGTAATCTTGACCACCGTGCGCAGGTCCCGGCCTACGTTCAGCGTGCCCTGCCAGGTGCCTGCGATGCCCTGCGCCGGGGTTGCAGCCACGGCCTGAACCGGTGTTGCTGCCGCAGCCTGAGCGCGGACGTGAGTCGTGTTTACGAATCCAAATGCAATCGGCGCCGCCATCGCCATGACGCCCGCCAAGTTAAGCAACATCTTCCTGCTCGAACCTGATTTCAGCCAGACACGTTGATCCATAGTTCACACAATCCTCTCTGAGTTCGCTGCTGTAAGCCGAAGTTAGTTGGCCGAATGTTTCTGCACTTCGAGCCGTGCGATTCAACAAGGTGCACATTCCTCATACCCTATGCAGCATTCTATAGTCGACATGTCAGGTCATCGTGCCGCAGCTAGTTATCCGACGGCTTCTCCACCTGATCGATCACCATCACATCGGCCATCGCCTTGGTGGCTTCAAGCTTCAGCCCAACCTGCTCTTGAATCGCCGTATAGAGATTCGGCGGCGCATTGGCGCTGTCTGTTGGTGGAGGAATCCTCGCTCCCATGCCGCTGAATTGCGAGTCGTCCGGTGTCCACTTGAGAGTAAAGTCCCACCGTCCCGTGATCCCCGTTTGATCCAGTACCGGACGGTCGAGGACGGCGCTTTGCATGAGGCCAGAAAAGTCGGCCATATTCGCATTGCGAACGTTCAAATCACCCAGTTGCCGGAAAAACAATCCGGGCAGTCCGTTCGGATCGCCCTCGCTCTTGGTCATTTTCTGCCCGGTCTTGGCCAAGCTCAGCACATAGACCGAGAGCTCCCTCTTGTCGTGATGAAAGGTGAGTTTGAAGCGCTCGACGATCAGCTTCTGCAACATGCTTTTCCATTGCTTGTCGCTGGGCGCGCCTTCGCCGTCGGGTTCCGCATCAATGTCGAATTTGTCGGAATCGGCCCACGCCGGCGTACCGATCACTTGCTTCGAGTGCACCCCATAGGCGAACGAAATCAGGTCGTACAGTGTTGTGTTGATTGTCTTGAAGCGACGGCCCTGAACGCGGAACATCTTTCCCGGCGTGTCGGGCTTGCTGGGCTTGATGGTGGCGACCTCGAACTTGGGATCGGCATTCGCGGCCATCGGCGGCAGCTTCGGCGTAGGCGGCGGAATCGTCCACTCCGTCGACGGCGTGGCGCGCTCAAGGTTCAGCGGGAGCGGGTTGGGCCCTTGAGTCCAGGTTCCTGCAATCGTCTTCCCATCTGCGCTCAGCTTGCCCTCGTACGTGCCGCCGATGGCCGTCACCGACATCTTGACAGTTGAACCATCCAGCGTGATCTTGGCAACCGGAACAGGGTCGCCGCCCTGGTCGATGCTGTAGAAGGCCGCCTTGTATCCGCCTCCATCCGCCTTGGAGATCTTGGCCACGATCCGCAGGTCTCTGCCGGCATGAAGCGTGCCCTGCCAGGTATCCGCGATGTTCTGCGCAGAATTTTCGGCCGCAGCCTGTGCGCAAACCTGATTCACGTTTACAAAACCAAAAAAAATCGGCAGCGCCATCGCGGCAATGCCGGCCGGATTCAGCAACATTCTCCCCCTCAACCCCACCTTTCCCACAAAACCTCCACTCCTCATCCAGACAGTCCTTTTCTCCTTTCGGCTTCCAAAATTTTCAGAAACGCGAACCGGATAGCATTCTTTATCTTGACGAGAATACACCGATAAGACGTTGATACGTCTTCTTTGTTTCGTCCGTTCCGCAGTTTTATTGCCGGCTCCGATCATCCCACTGTTCAGCCACTCAACCCTGCGCTACACTTGCTGGTTAATCCACTTGAGATCCTGCCGAAGGGTCAACGGGCTAGGCCTTTTTTCCGAGGGAGAGTTTGCGTGTCCAAGCAAAGCAAGGACGATTACGCACCGCAGAGACCCCGGCAGGAGATGCAGGCCGCGCAATTCGCCATGCGCCTCTCGCTGATTTTCGGCTTTGCCATGCTCATCGGCAAGCTCGCCGCGTATTTCATGACTCATTCCGCCGCCATCTTCTCTGACGCTGCCGAATCCGTCATTCATGTCATTGCCGTCGGCTTTGCAAGCTTTAGTCTCCGCCTCAGCGCCAAGCCGGCCTCGCATCACTTCCTCTACGGCTACGAACGCATCACCTTCTTCTCCGCCGGATTTGAAGGCGCATTGATCGTGGTGGCCGCCATCGCCATCCTCTGTGAATCTGTCTATGAGTGGATGGCGGGGCTGCAACTACAACGCCTCGGCTACGGCGTTGTACTGATCCTGATCGCGGGAATCCTCAATGCTGGCCTTGGCTACTATCTCATCCGCACTGGCCGCCGACTCAATTCCCTCATCCTCGAAGCGGATGGCAAGCACGTCCTGACCGACAGTTGGACCAGCTTCGGCGTGGTCGCCGGACTGGGCCTGGTGATGCTCACGCACTGGAGACCATTCGATCCCATCGTCGCCATCGTCGTTGCCATCAACATCCTCTGGTCAGGCGGCAGACTGGTCTGGCAATCCGCAGTCGGCCTGCTCGACTACTCCGATCCTGAAACCGGCCGCCGCATTCGCGAGCACCTCGACACCATCTGCGCGGAACTCAATATTCAATACCACGGCGTCCGCTTCAGAACCACAGGCTATCGCCAGATCATCGAAATCCACCTGCTCTTCCCGCGCCTCACTTCAGTGAGCGACGCACATGCCCTGGCCACAATTCTCGAAGAGCGCCTGCCCGCCGAACTGGGGATGCCCGCAGAGGTCATCACCCACCTTGAAGCATTGGAAGACCACGCCGAAGTCCACCACCACGAGCACTACACAGGAAAGCCCGGATAGGCATCTCGCCCTTCCCTCTCGCGCAACAAACGAACTATGATGGTCGCTGTCCGCGCAGCCGGCCGGCCAACAGCGCCTGGAGGGCCCATTTCTTATGAGCACAACACCATCAACCGTCAAACGCTACGAGATGCTGATCGACGGCGACTTCATACAGTCGTCGAAGACGATTGAAGTCATCAACCCAGCAACCGAGGAAGTCATCTCCGAATTTCCCAGCGGCACTGTCGAGGACGTGAATCGCGCCGTTCTCACCGCCGAAGCAGCGCAGAAATCCTGGGCCGCGCTGCCCGCCATCCGCCGCGCCGCTCAC
This sequence comes from uncultured Acidobacteriaceae bacterium, assembly GCA_963757965.1. Classification (GTDB taxonomy): domain Bacteria; phylum Acidobacteriota; class Terriglobia; order Terriglobales; family Acidobacteriaceae; genus Telmatobacter. Next base: position 535,875 of record CAVWTV010000016.1, on the reverse strand, counting down.
CTGCGCGAAATCGCCAACCTCATTCGCGCCAACCGCGAGCCCCTGGCACGCGTCATCACAGAGGAGCAAGGAAAGATCGTCTCGCTCGCCCAGGTCGAGGTCGACTTCTCCGCCGACTATCTCGATTACATGGCCGAATTCGCCCGCCGCTACGAAGGCGAGATCGTCCAGAGCGATCGTCCGGGAGAAAACATCCTGCTCTACAAAGCGCCCATCGGCGTCATTGCCGGCATTCTGCCCTGGAACTTCCCCTTCTTTCTGATCGTCCGCAAGATGGCCCCCGCCCTGGTCACGGGCAACACCATCGTCATCAAGCCCAGCAGCGAGACCCCCAACAACGCCTTCGAGTTTGCCAAACTTGTCGCCAAATCCTCGCTGCCAAACGGCGTTTTCAATCTTGTCTCGGGCCCTGGCGCGCTCATCGGCAACGCCCTCGCCAGCCATCCCAAAGTAGGCATGGTCTCGCTCACCGGCAGTGTCGAAGGCGGTGTCGCCGTCATGCGTGCCGCTGCCGAAAACGTCACCAAGGTGTCGCTTGAGCTGGGCGGAAAAGCTCCTGCCATCGTGGCCGCCGACGCCGACCTCGACCTCGCCGTCCGCGCCATCCGCGCCTCCCGCATCATCAACTCCGGCCAGGTCTGCAACTGCGTCGAGCGTGTCTATGTCCACGAATCCATCGCGGAAAGATTCATCGAGAAGATCACCCCCGCCATGCATCAAACCATGGTCGGCGACCCCTTCGATCCCGCCACCGAGATGGGTCCGCTGGTCAGCAAGCGTCAGCGCGAACTGGTGCAAGCGGCTGTCGATCTCGCTCTCGTTGACGGCGCTACGCTCCAGTGCGGCGGCGGCAGCTATCAGAGTCACGCCGGCTTCTACTACCAGCCCACCGTCCTCACCGATTGCATTCAGGGCTCCAGCATCATGCAGCAGGAAACCTTCGGTCCCGTCCTGCCCATCTCCACCTTTGAAACTCTCGATGAAGCCTTCGCCAACGCCAACGACTGCCAGTACGGCCTGACCTCCTCCATCTACACCCGTTCGCTCGACGTCGCCATGCGCGCCAGCAACGAATTGAAGTTCGGCGAGACCTACGTCAACCGCGAGAACTTTGAAGCCATGCAGGGCTTCCACGCCGGATGGCGCAAATCCGGCATCGGTGGCGCCGACGGCAAGCACGGCCTCGAAGAGTACCTCCAAACCCACGTCGTCTACATGAACTACGACCTCAACAAACAGTAGAAGCGCGCATAGAATGAAACTTGCCCGGTGCCCAGCCAGCTTTCTATACCCTGTTCCCTGATCCCTGATCCCTGGCCTCGGATCTCTGACGACTGTTTTTGCTATGATTGCGTCTATATAGTGAGCGCCCCGTTCCCCTTAAGGCCCTCCCCGGTGGTGTTTGTGTCTCGATTCTTCCAGCGTCTCGTCTTCGTCCTGTCCGTGGCTGTCTTCGCCGCCCTCATTCTGGGCTTTTCCCTCGGTGAATTTGGCTGGTTCGGCGTCCATGCCGGCGGCGAGCAGGATGGCGCTTACCGCCAGATGCGCGTCTACTCCGAGGTCCTAAAAAAGGTCCAGACCGACTACGTCACCGATCCCAACATCAATGACGTCACTGCCGGCGCGCTCCACGGCCTGCTGGAATCGCTCGATGCCGATTCCAGCTACCTCAGCCCCACCGAGTACAAAATCTACAAGGACCGCCCCTCCACCGGCGTTGCCCAAATCGGCCTGGTCGTCTCCAAGCGCTTCGGCTACGCCACCATCGTCAGCGTTCTGCCCGGTTCGCCGGCCGAAAAGGATCATCTCGCCGACGGCGACGTCATCGAGTCCATCGGCGATCAGTCCACCCGCGAGTTGTCCCTGGCCGTAATTCGCCTCATGCTCGAAGGCAAGCCCGGAAGCAGTCTCACCCTCTCGGTGATCCGCCCGCGCAAACCAGACCCGGACAAGCTCACCTTCGTCCGCACCGTCGCCGTCCAGCCCTCGCTCGCCGAGCAGCAATACGACAACTCCACGATCCTTTATCTCAAGCCCGGCCCGCTCACCGCGGCCCGCATCGACGAAATCGCTGCCAAGCTCAAGTCCGCCGGAAAGAATCGCAAGATCCTTCTCGATCTCCGCGACACTTCCGGCGACGACCCTCAGCAGGGCCTTCGGTTAGCCAACTTTTTCCTCAAGCAGGGTACGATGGCCACGCTCGAGGGCCAGAAGTTCCCCGCCCAGACCTTCGCCGCCGATCCCGCGGTATTCATCACCGCCGCCCCGCTTGCCATTCTCATCAACCGCGGCACATACGGCGCTGCTGAACTCACTGCCGCTGCAATCCAGGATGCCAAACGCGGCGACGTCGTAGGCGAGCGCACATTCGGCGAGGGATCCGTCCAGAAAGTGATCGACCTCCCCGACGGCGCCGCCCTTCTGCTCACCGTAGCCAAATTTGAAAGCCCCGGCGGCAAGAAGATTCAGGACGATGCCGTCACCCCCGCCGTGATGGTTGGCCAGCCCGAAGACCAGGACGAGGAAACGCCACCAGCCAAAGGCGACGAGCCCCTCAACAAAGCCCTCGAGCTGCTGAAGGCGAAAGCTGCATGATCTTCCCGCCTCGATGATGCACTGGGCCTTTGGTTCGCGAATTCGTGAAGACCGCGTTTAGACCTTGCACTCCTTGAATCGTTGCGCCAAGATTGTGTAGTGGGAGAACAGTCATGACAGAAGTCATCGCGCCGCCGCCCATTCCTGTCGGCAAGATCAAGAGTTTTGGCGCCTTCGGCCCGAATTATGAGGTTGGCCGCGCCATTCGCCAATTGGACGATGGCGACTGGCTTGTTTAGATCAAAATGGTGGAAACCGGCGAGACAGCCGAGTACCGCATGACTCATATTTTCGATGACCCGGAGGCCCGCTGATGTATGCAGTCTCCTTTGATCTGACCGTCGGCGACACCGAAAAACTACCAAAGGTGTTTCTCAGGCATACACAGAGATTGGGGCCGTGCTGGCAGAGCATGGTTTTCGTCGTGTGCAAGGCAGCCTCTATATTACTGACAGCGAGGACATCGCGAACCTCTTCTTGGCGATTGAGTCTCTGCGTGCTCGTACATGGTTTCCGAAGTCTGTGCGCGATATCCGCGCCTTCCGCGTCGAGCAGTGGTCGGATTTCACTGCGGTTGTAAAGCGGGAGAGAGCGTGAATGGTGCAGCTGGGATTGAGGTAACCGCCAGAAGCCGCCCCTGCCTTTTCTAGCCCAACCTAGTCAAACGGTCCCACGTGCCTATTGCACACAGATTCCCCGCCTGATTCCCGCTCATTCCCACTCTTGCACCCGCTGGTGCGGGTGACCCTTTCGTTACATACTCCCGCAACACAAAAATGCTAGCCTTGATCTGGAGCATTTTCTCCCGTGCTTTTTGAGGAATGCTCACGAGGCTTGATTCGTTTGGCGACCCTCCCCCCTGAGCGCCTGGAATCCCCGCGGCCTGCACGCGCGCGGGCCGGATCGTTGCGCCCGGATTCTTTGCGCCCCGAACCGCAGCCGCTTGCCCGCCCCCGCCGTACCCAATTGAAGACCATTGCGGCCAGACGCCGGCGCAAGCTCGTTGGCAAGCTCACCCTCGTCTCGCTGCTCACCCTGGCCGTCATCACCGGATCGCTCGCCGGACTCACCCTCGTCTACTCCTTCGATCTGCCGCAGATAGCGGATCTCGAAAAATACCGCGCCTCCACCACCACCGACCTTTATGACCAGAAGGGCCGCATCATCGGCTCCTTTGCCCTCGAGCGCCGCGAGGTGATCGGCTACGAGGGCTTTGCCCCCGTCCTGCGCCAGGCGGTCATCTCCATTGAAGACAAGAGCTTCGAGTCCCACTGGGGCATCAATGTCGTCCGTGTCATGGGCGCCGTCTGGTACGACATCCGCAGCAAGGGCCGTGCCCAGGGCGCCTCCACGCTTACCATGCAGTTGGCCCGCAACCTCTTCCTGTCTTCCACGCGAACGCCGACGCGCAAAATCCAGGAAGCCTATCTGGCCATCCAGATTGAGCGCTCATTCACCAAGGAGCAGATCTTCACCCTCTACGGCAATCAGATCTACCTGGGCTCAGGCATGTACGGCTTCGAGGCCGCCTCGGAGTACTTCTTCTCCAAGCACGCCAAGGACGTTACCCTCCCTGAAGCCGCCCTTCTGGCCGGTCTGCCCAAGGGTCCGGCAGCATTTTCGCCCATCCTTTACCCTGAAAAAGCTCTCCGCCGCCGCAACCTCGTCCTCACCGAAATGGAAGAGGATAAAGCCATCTCCCACACTGAGGCCGAGCAGGCGCGCCAATCGCCTCTTGGCCTGCGCCTCGCCCAGCCCGAAATGTCCGTCGCGCCATGGTTCCAGGAAGAGGTCCGCCGCGAGCTCGAAAAGCGCTTTGGCAGCGAGCAGGTGCATGAGGCAGGCCTCAAGGTTCAAACCACGCTCGATCTCGATCTCCAACTCACCGCCAACCGCGCCGTTGAAGACGGCCTCGCTGCCTACGAGCGCCGCCACGGCTGGAAAAGCAAGCTGGAAAACGTTCTCGCCGAAGGCGTCGCGCTCGATGACTACCGGCACCCCGACTGGGCCATGAAGGCCCGTCCCGGCGAATATGTCCACGCCCTGGTCACCGACGTTCTGCCCAACCAGATCTTCGCCCGAATCGGCCCTCCCAGCCAGGTCCCTGCCGGCCGGCAACAGGATGAAGTCGTCCTGCTCCCAGCCGACTGGCAGTGGACCGGCGCGCGCCACGGCGACGACCTCGTCAAGCCCGGCGACATCGTCTACATCCACCTGGCCGACGCCATGGAGGGCAACAGCCCGCCGCGCCACCCTCGAGCAGGATTCAGGCGCCCAAGGCGCTCTCATGGCCATGGACAACACCACCGGCGACGTCCTGGCCATGGTCGGCGGCCGCGACTACGCGCTGAGCCAGTTCAATCGCGCCACCCAAGCGGAACGACAGACCGGCTCCAGCTTCAAGCCCTACGTCTACACGGCGGCAATCGAAGACGGCGCCAAGCCCACTGACATCATCGTCGACGGCCCCGTCAGTTTCGGCAGCTATACCCCGCACAACTACGAGAACGACTACAAAGGCGCCATGACCCTTACCAACGCCTTCGCCGAGTCGCGCAACATTCCCGCCCTCAAGCTGGCTGCCCGCGTCGGCATTCACAAGGTCATCGACATGGCCCACCGCTTCGGCGTCACCACTAACATTCCCGCCTACCTGCCCATCGCCATCGGCGCGGTCGAAATCACGCTCCAGGAGCAGGTCGCCTCCTACTCCGTCTTTCCCAACGACGGCCTCCGCGTCACCCCCCGCCTCATCCGCAAGGTCTCCAACGCCGACGGCATCACCCTCTGGGAAGACAAGCCCGAAGTCAACGAAGTCATCGACCAGCAGACCGCGCGCACCATGATGACCCTCCTCCAGCGCCGTCACCCAGCACGGCACCGGCGCCGCCGCCGCGCAGCTCAACCATCCTCTCGGCGGCAAGACCGGCACCACCAGCGACTACACCGACGCCTGGTTCCTCGGCTTCTCGCCCTCCGTCACTTGCGGCGTCTGGGTCGGCTTTGACAGCCGCCAGTCGCTCGGCGAAAAAGAGACCGGCGCCAAGGCCGCGCTTCCCATCTGGATGACCGTCATGCGCCAGGCCATCGCCGGCAAGGACGACGAGCAGTTCCTCGCCAACGAGCCCGCCCAGCAATCCTCGCCGCTGCTCCAGGCAGTCACGCACACACCCGCCGCCTCGGCGCTCGCATCAGCCGCCTTCGGACCACCAGCCAAATCCAATCCCCCGGCCAAGCCATCAGTGCCCGCGCCCGCGGCCGTCACCCCGGCAAGGCCCTCAACCGCGCCTACTTCCAATCCGCCAACAAAACTGACTGAAGCCTCCTACGTCACCAAGCCGCAGATCAAACCCGCGTTGATTCCGGAATTTGCTCCAACCACGCCTCAAGGCACCGTCAAGCCCGCCCTTGCGCCAGCCACCCCCTGACACTCCCGGCCAATACCCCCCCGTGCAGCCTTAATCCCTCCCTGAGGGAGGAGGCGAAAATAGCCCAGGGCAAGCGCAGCGCAGCCCTGGGAACACATCCCATCCAAAATGACGCGCCCCGTCGGGGCGCTGCGAACGCCAAAAGCCGGGTGCCCCGCTCTCGCTTCTGAGACCTGCGAGCGACCGAATCCAACCACAATCCAATCGACCGCCAACGAAAAAGCTGAAAGCTAAAAGCTGAAAGCTGCACTTCTCCGAAAATACCGCTTAGCCTTCCCCACATCTTTAAATATCTGTTCCTTCAGCGCCTCCGCCGAAGGCCACGTCATCTCCCCGCGCAGCCGCATCAAAAACTCCAGCTCAATCGGCGTGTTCTCATCCATATCTACGGTCTCAAAATCCAGAATGTGCGACTCCACCGCAAACGAAGCCTCTCCAAACGTAGGCCGGTTGCCGACATTCGTCACCGCTTGAAAGCACCGCCCGCCGGCCCTTCTTAAACCGGGGTCCCCAGCGACGGGTCCTTGTCGCTGGGGTGGAAGCGTCAGCCGCGTCACGTACACGCCGAACTCCGGCAGCAGCCCGTCATACGAGGCCAGGTTCACCGTGGGCACCAGCAGCCGTGTTCCGATCCCGCGCCCCCGCGCCTGTGTGGACCGCACTCCAAACGGCCGTCCCAGCATCCATCGCGCCCGCCGCATATCTCCCGCCGCCACCAGCGCGCGAATCGCCGAGCTCGATACCTCAAGCCCATGCACCCGCACCGGCGCATGTATGTGAACTGCGAATCCAAACCCGGCGCCAAACTCCGTGAGTTCCTCCACGCCCGCCTCGGCCTGGCGGCCAAAGTGGAAGTTCCCGCCCTCATGCAGCGAGCGAACCGCAAGCCCGTCCACCAGAATCTGCCGCACAAATTCCTTCGCCGGCAAACAAGCCAGCCCCTCGTCAAACCTCAGCACCACCACCGCATCGATGCCCGTCTCAGCCAACAGCCGGATGCGCTCGCTCATCGGCGTCAGCAACTTCGGCGCCGTCGCCGGCCGCAGAACCTGCTCCGGATGCGGATCGAAGGTGACCGCAACCCCGCGCGCCCCCGTTTCGCGTGATTCGCGCACCACCGCATCGAGAATCTCCCGGTGCCCCAGGTGAACGCCGTCGAAGTTCCCGATCGCTGCTACCGAACGGCCAAAATCGGCAGGAATCTCCTTGATCTTGCGATAGACGGGCACCACGCGCGCCAAGTCTTCGCTTATTTTCCGGTTCATAGGCTCACAACCACTTCGAGCTCGTCGTAGGCCAGCGCCATCCCGGCTGGCAGCGTTCGGTTGGTCTCTTCGTGGCCCAGCTCATGCGCAATGTGCGTCAGCCAAGTCTGCCCCGCCCCAATGCGTCGCGCCCATCCAATCGCCTGGTCAACCGTGGCGTGGCTCGGGTGCGGTTTGTACCGCAGCGCGGACAGCACCAGGTGGTCCAGCCCTTCCAGCAGAGCAAAGCTCGCTTCGGGAATGTCGCTGACATCGGTAAGGTAGGCCGCCCGCCCAAATCTGAAGCCCGCGATCCCCATCGCGCCATGCATCACCGGAACGCGAATGAACTCGACCCCATGAATCGGATTGCGCTCAACCAGCGGCTCCAGCCGCACCCGCGCCCGATTCGGATACGTGGCCCGTGGCGAAAAAGTGTACTCGTAGATGTGTTCCAGCACCGACGCGGTCTCTGCAGACGCATAAAGCGGAATTGGACCGCTCTCTTTGAATGCCGTAAAACTCAATGGCCGCAGATCGTCCAGCCCCAGAATGTGGTCCGCGTGGGAGTGCGTGTAGAGCACCGCGTCCACTCGGGTCAGCCCAGCCCGCAAGGCCTGCTCGCGGAAGTCCGGCCCGGTGTCGATCACCACCACCCGCTCCTGCCCACCGTTCGCCTCGTTCCAGCGCACCAGCGCCGCGGGCCGCAGCCGCCGGTCATGGGGATCGGCGGAAGTGCATACCGCGCACCTGCACCCCAGCGTTGGAACCCCCATGGAAGTCCCCGTCCCCAGAAAAGTCAGCCGCCCGTCCATAGCCTCCCGTCGAAACCAGCCTTGAATCACCAGTTTCATATCTATAATGTTGATTCAATAAATGCCGACTTCCTGAAAACCTCAACGGAAGCCGTCATCTCAAGAGGCGGTCATCCTGAGCGAAGCGTTCTACAGCGGAGTCGAAGGACCTGCATTTCGCTCGTCTGTCTTCTTCAACGAACTTTCGAGATCCCGCACTAACCGCTAATCACTAACCATTAACCACTGCCTTTATCTCCCCGGCGGCGGCGGCACGCCTTGCAGCGTGATCATCCTGGTCAGCTCCATAAAGGCCATCCGCGCCTCAAACAGAACCGCATCCAGCATGTGATCCTCGGCGTCGGTCAGGTTGCCTTTCGTCTTCTCCGCCAGAATGCCGAGCAAATCGATCGTGTTCCGCGCGCCTAGAATGTCCACCCGCGGCCGCTGCCCTTCCTGCGCTCCCGCACCCATCTGAATCATCGCGGAAACATAAAACTGCTGCACCAGGTGTTCAAACCCAACCGGCGGCTGTGAGCCCAACCCGGGGTTCTGCGCCCTGACGATATCCTCAAGCCGCTGTGCCGAGGCATCGTACGCCATCTTCTGCTCATGGCTCTCTTCGGCGGTCGGCGCAGGCGGCAACTCCGGCTCCATCTCCGCAGCGGCCGACACTAGCTTCGGCGCGGCCTCGTGCCGGCTTTCGTTCACCACCAGCCGGGGGCCGCCACCCGTCTCCACCGGTTCGGCCTTCGCCTCTGGCTCTGGCGAATTCCCGGCTGCGGCCTCGCCGCCAGCCGCTTCACGGTTCGCTTGTTCTTCGTCCGCCTTGAACTTCCGGCGATCAATCACGGTGAATTTGGGTGTTTCGCTCATAACCTCGTTTTTCCAATCCGCTTCAATCACTGAACTACACTTCCGGTGCCCCACCCTCGCCGAGTCTTTTTTCTTGCGGCTGGGGTGGGAAGCCAAGCACTCATCTTGTTGAACCGCTAACCCGCCAATTCCCTAGAGCCTCGGCGCCGCATCCAGAATCCGCGCCGTCCCGTTGCCTGTCCCAGCGTTATAGCGCAAGGGCTGGTTGCGTGTTTCCGCGCTGCCACGAATCATCCCCAGCGCAAACGTGCGCTTTCCCGTCGGCAGTGCCAACTCAGCCGCACTGGTAATATGCCCCGCTGCCGTCTCCCCATCCAATGCCCCATCGTCGAAGTGAAGTTCCGTCCCCGGCGGCGGCGCCGGTCCAAAGATCTCAAGCTGCCTCAGGTGCCTGTGAACGTTCCCTCGCGATCGGATCCGTTCCACGACTTCCTGCCCCAGGTAGCACCCCTTGTTGAACTGCAGCGCTCGCATCTGAGAGGTCTCATGCGCCAGATCCCGCTCCACAATGTCCACACCGTAGACCGGAATCCCTTCGGCGATCCGAAACGCCTCAACCGCATTCGTTCCCACCGGGGTCGCCGCCGCCGTTCGCAGCCCCAGCCACAGTTTCGCCAGTCCCGCCAGCGGAATCCATAGCTCATAATGCGGCGCCAGGCCGCCGTAACCGCGCATAATCCGCAGATCGAACCCGATCCACTCCACCCGGGTTCCCGTCAATGGCTCGGAGAGCGTCGGCAGGCTCAGGCGGCCCAACACCTCATCCGCCTTCGGTCCCGTCAGCCCAACCGCCGCTTCCCCGCTCAAATCCACTAGCTCCACATCGTCCATGATGATGAAGCGTTCCAAATGCGATTTCAGCTTCTCGTATTGGTCGGCGGCAATATCGAGTTCCAGTCCATCGTTTTCGCGCCAGACAGTCAGGTCGCCCTGCACCCGCCCCTGCGCATTCAGCACCAGATTCCACGCTCCGCCGTGGGCCTCCAGTTCGTTTACCGAGTTGGTTACCATGCCGCTCAACCAGCGGAACCGGTCCTCTCCATGGACAGCCATGCGTTTCAGCCAGCCCAGGTCATGAACCGCCGCCTCGTTGGCCAGTGCCTCTATTTCACACTCTGGCGCGTCCAACTGAATAGGGCTCAGCACGCCATGATATGGGCCGAGTTGATGCGGTGTAGCTGAGGTTTCAAGCAACGCCGCCATCGGAGAGGGCTGGATCGTTGCCTCAAGGTCAATTTCAGTCAAGTCGGTTCCAGTCATATGCAATGCTTTTCTACGGTCATTCGCGCATTTTTTGAGACCGAAATCTCGCGCCAAACCGCTTCATGATTATAGCCTTGGAATTGAGATGCGGCAGCCCCCGCCGTAAAGCCCTGAACTTTAAGGCCGGAACCCGCGCTCTGCATGTTGCGGAAGGATTCAATGCGGAGGGAGGCAGCGGTTGAACGGGATGCGGAAAAACTCGGCCGTCGGCAAAGGTTTTGAAAGGGCACGACTTCAGTCGTGCCGCAAATGCAACAAAATAAATGGCGGGCTTTAGCCCCGGAGGTATGCTTTTTGCGGGATTTGTCCGAGAACTGAACTTTTCCCGCAACCTGTTCAACCCCCGCCTAAAGCGCGCAGAATCATCATGGGCCTTAGTCCCGGAAGGACACTCTTTGCGCATTCTCCCCAAGCTCCGACTTTCTTTTGCCGCGACCACCGCTCTCTGCCTCGTCCTTCTCTGCCTTGCCGTTGCAATCGCCGTCCCGGCTCAGCAGCCCGCCAGCCAGAAAGATACCCACATCACCCCCGAGCAGGCCAAGCAGCTCTTTGGCCTGGTCGATGAACTCATCCAATTCTCCTCGCAGGAGACCGGCCTGCCCATTAAGTCCACCGTCAAGCGCCAGCTCACCACCCGCGCTGCCGTCGAGACCTACCTGAAACAAAAATTCGACGAGGACGAAGGCGCCAGGCGTCTCCAAAAGGGCGAACTCGTCCTCAAGAAGTTCGGCCTCCTCGACCGCGATTTCGCCCTCAAGCCCTTTCTCCTCGCACTGCTCAACGAACAGATCGAAGCCTACTACGACTCCAAAACCAAGACCGTCAACATGCTCGATTGGGTAAGCATCGACGAGCAAAGGCCGGTCCTCGCCCACGAACTCACCCACGCCCTCCAGGACCAGCACTCCGACCTCGAAAAGTGGAACGACCAGACTCCCGACGAAGTCTCCACCAACTCATCGGGCGACACCGACCACCTCGCCAAAGACGAGCTCGACACCGCCCGCGATGCCGTCGCCGAGGGCCAGGCCACTGCCGTCATGATGGACTACATCCTCAAGCCCATGGGCAAGAGCCTCATCAAGGATCCCGAGGTCATGGATTTTGCCAAGCAGCAAATGGCCGACTCCGACAGCTCCCCGGTGCTCTCCCGCGCTCCGCTCATGCTCTCCGAGTCGCTCCTGTTCCCCTATCGCGAGGGCCTCAGCTTCGAGCAGGATATTTGGATGGACAAGGGAAAGGAGGCGGCCTTTGCCGGAGCCCTCGACCACCCGCCCACCTCCACCTGGGAGATCGTCAACCCCCGCGACTACGAGCTCAAACACAGCCCTCCCTTGCCCATGATGCCCGATATTCATCCGCTCGTCGACAAGGTTTACAAGCCCTACGACATCGGTCAGGTCGGCCAGCTCGATCTCCATATCCTCGCGGAATTATTCGGTGGCGACGCTGCTGCCCGCGACCTTGCCCCCGCCTGGGATGGTGGCATCTATTGGGCAGGCCAGCGCCTGTCCGCCAAGAGTTCCGAAGAGCAGGCCAGCACAAAATCGCTCTCGCTCTTCTATCTCTCGGCCTGGAAGAACGCTGCCTCCGCCCAGGAATTCACCCGGCTTTACGCCAACAGTCTTGGCCGCAAGTATTCCGGACTCAAGCCCGACCTCGCCGCCCAGCGTTCCAATATCGCAAACCTCGCGCACGGCTCAACCGAGCAGGTCTACACCACCAGCGAAGGGCCCGTCGTCATCACGACGCGTGGCAAGCTGGTCTTCGTCGCTGAGAGCTTCGACCTCGATCTGGCGCGCAGCCTCACCGCCCTGATTCTCGATGCCCAAGGCACCGGCGAACTTAAAATGGCTCAAAACACCCTCCCCGCCGGTTTGCCCACACATTCGGGGTCCACACGAACAGGTCTCAGTTCATCGGGTGGAAAGCCGGGTGCCCCAGGTCTCGAGTCGGAGACCTGGGAACCACTAACCTCCAACCTCGTCCGCTTCTTTTCAAATTGTGGCGTAATGAAATCGGCCGTCAACGCCGCGATGCAGGCAGCAAGATAGAAAGCACCAGCCGCTGCTACGGCCCGCTCTGCACCACCAGAATCAGCACCGACCCCGGCTCCAGTTGCACGCTCTTTTCTATACTCGAAATCCGCGCGCTGCATCCCGGCCCACCGGAAACCTCCAGATTCATCTTCGGCAGGCCCACCACAACTCCCGGATGCACGGTATTCGGCGCGCCGCTTGGATTCAGCTGGTAATCGGCTTCGTTTGTGACCATGGCGGTGGTGGCGGCGTTGCGAGTCCCACCCTTCAAACCAACCGGCACCTCGTCATGCATTCTCGCCGACGTGTCGGGAGGCGCCATCAGGCCAATCAGGCGCAATGGCATCTGCTTCTTTCCGTGGCCCTCGCAATCTGCTCGATCGAACGCCAGCGACAGCTCCGCGGACCCCGGGGTCTTCTGTGCAACCGCGGCCATAACGTGCGCATACAGGGCCGCACCCGCGTTCAGCTTGCATCCGGGATAAGTCAGCCCGTTGATGACGTTCACCCAGATATCTTTCCCTACCTTCAGATGCCCGGAATCGAGCAACCCCGTCACCTTGGCCTGAATGGTCGAAGAGACGGGAATGTCCATGTCTGCGCCCGACGCGCATGAAGGTTGAGAGGCAGCATTCGCGGGTGCCTGCGAAGCCGGCGGGGCAATGGCTCCCGGTGCTTGTGCAACTGAAATTGGATTGCAAGGGCCAGCCGCAATCTGAGCAAGAAAGCAGATGGCCGCGACCATCGCGACGCGGCCCATCTGGGGGAGCCGGATCGAGGAACAACCGGCAACGTGCATAGATTCCTCTCCAACCGTCTGTTTGTCAGACAGCAGAAGTATACGCCGCCCGATCGGGAAATCCTTCGAAGTGATTCAACCCGCGTCCTTCACCACAAGGTACTCATCAACCAACACAGCCACCAGCACCGCCGTCGGCACCGAAACCATAGCCCCGGGAATCCCTTCCAGCGCCGACCCCAGCAGCAATGCCAGTAAGATCGCCAGCGCTGGCAACCCAACGCGAGTTTTCATAATCCGCGGAGTTAGCCATGAGTTCTCAATCTGCAGATAGATAACATAGAAGATGGCTACACCAAGCACGCGCCCCCACGAATCAATGCCTGCCACCAGGATCGCCAGCCCCACGCAAATAGCCGCGCCCACCACTGGAATAATATTCAGTAACCCCGTCAGCACCCCCAGCGCATATGCATAGCGAACATGCAGAAACAAATAAACAATTGTGCTTGTAAGTCCCAGGATGAGCATAAGGCTGCCTTGACCAATCAGCCACTTACCCATCCGTATCTCCGCCCGCCGCAGCGTCTTATCCAGCCGGTCGCGCTTCTCCGCCGGAAACAACGAAAGAAACCACCGGTACGCCTGCTCGCCTTCAAGAATGAAGTAAACCGTAAGAACAAACCCCATAACTATATTGAATAACTTTCCCGCCCAATCCTTGATCGAATACAGCAGATAAGTGGCCGCCTGACTTGCGAAGTCCTGAAACCGCGAGCTAAGGTCGCCCGTATCCAGCCGGTCGGCAAAAGGAATGTTCTTCAACTTAGCCAGAAGGTCGGGCAAACGCGTCGGCATCTCGCCACCAAACTGCTGCATATCCCGGATTACAGGCGGCAGCGCCAGGAAGCCGAACGCAATAAGTGCCGCGGCCACTCCCAGCAACAGCGCAAAAATCGCCATTGACCCCTTGAATGGCCGCCAGCGCCCAATGCGAAGACGCGAGGTAAAGCGCACCACGGGAGTGAGCACCACCGCAAAAAGCCCGCTCACATACACTAGCATCAGCACATCGCGAACCAGCCATGCCAGATAACAGCCAAAGGCAAGCATGAACGCAAAAATAATGTCGCTGCGAAGATTCCGCAAATTCCCGCCGGCCTGACTCATCTCAAGCTTTCTGTCCACTAACCACTAACCACTAATCACTAATCACTAACCACTGCTTTACTGGTCTCCCCCCAGCAACCCACCGACAATCCCACCCAACAACGCCCCGCCGCCCGCCGCCCCTGCTTGCCGCGACTCGCCTCGTGGCAGATACTCGCCAATCTGGTGCGCCAGACGCGAAATCGGCAGCGTCTGCAGATACACTGTGCCCGGCCCCTGCAGCACCGCCAGAAAAATCCCATCCCCGCCGAAGATCGCATTCTTGATCCCCGGAACCGTGGTGATATTGAACCCCACCGTAGCCTGAAACGCTCCCACATGTCCCGGATGCACGCGCAGCACTTCGCCCGGAGCCAGGTTCTTCATGATCAACTCGCCGGAAAGCTCCAGCCAGGCCATTCCTGTACCGCCCACTTTCTGCAGAATGAAACCGTTTCCGCCGAAAATCCCCGCCCCAAGAGACTGCTGAAAACCGATGCTAAGCGTCACCTGCGGCATCGCGCAAAGAAACCCGTGCCGGTGTACAAGGTACTCCGACCCTGGACCCACCTGCACCGGCACAATATGTCCCGGCACCTTGGTCGCAAACGAGACCTCGCCCTGCTGCTGATACGCCCGGTACTCGGTCATGAACAGGCTGCCACCGCTGGCCACCCGCTTCAGAGCCCCGAAAAATCCTCCGCCCCCGCCCATCTGTGTATGCGTCGTCATCTGAATCGAGCTCGTCATCCACGACAGCTCGCCGCTCTCTGAAAACACGCTCTCGTTCGGTTCAAGCAATACATCGAGCACGGGCATGGTGGTGCCCTGAATCTTCGTTTGCATCGGGTTGCCTCCTATTGCTCGTCAGTGTACCTGACCGGAGCTAACACTGAGTTGTGAATTCTCCCGCCGCAATCCCAAATCCCGCACCTCTCCCGGAGGGAGAAGACGAAAACAGCCCCGGATCGAGTCCGCCGCGGCGGACGCAATCCGGGGAAAGCCTCCCATCCGAATCCGCCCGCCCCGTAGGGGAGGAACGAACCACCATCAGGGCTCATTCGACGTTCATGCGATTTTGCTCATCCAATTTCCCTATCTGCCGGTCGTTGATGCAAAATGGTTGAGCAATCCGGAGACCTCCATCATGAATACCCTGTTCAAAATCGCAGCCCTCGCACTCTTGATTCCAGCCGCAGGCACCGTCTCCCTCGCGCAGACCGATTACTTCGCCAACTTGCCACCGAGCGCCGATCCGCATGACGTTGGCAAGCGTCTCGCCGACCACTTCATCGCCACGCCCCATCAGGGAAACAGAACCATCTTCTACGGCGAGTGCGCCACATGGTACGGCGCTCTCACCGTCGCGCAACTCTCCCACGACGACGCGCTCCGGCAGAAGCTCATTGATAAGTTTGTCCCGCTCATGCCCGGCGGCGCAGAGGCTGACAAGATTCCCACCCGCCATCACGTCGACGACTCCATCTTCGGAATCATTCCCCTCGAAATCGGCATCCAGACCAAGGACCCCAAGTACCTCACCTACGGTGTGTCCTGGGCCGATCGGCAATGGGAGAATCCGCAGCCCGACGGCCTCTCCGCCGAAACCCGATATTGGATCGACGACATGTATATGTTGACCATCCTCCAGCTTCAGGCATACCGCGCCACCGGCGACCATAAGTATCTCGATCGCGACGCCCTTGAAATGGTCTCCTATCTCGACAAGCTCCAGCAGCCCAACGGCCTCTTCTATCACGCTCAGGATGTCCCCTTCTTCTGGGGCCGTGGCGATGGATGGATCGCCGCCGGCATGGCCGAGATGCTCCGCGATCTGCCGGCCGATCATCCCCGGCGCGCCCGCATCATGCAGGGCTATCAATCCATGATGGCCGCGCTGCTCAAGTATCAATCGAAGGACGGCAGTTGGCGCCAGCTTATCGACCATGACGAATCCTGGCCTGAGACTTCCAGCTCCGCCATGTTCACCTTCGCCATGATCACCGGCGTCAAGAACGGATGGCTCGACGGACCCACCTACGGCCCCGCTGCCCGCAAAGCCTGGATCGCCGTAACCGGCTACATCGACCAGAACAACGACACCACCAACGTCTGCGAGGGCACCAACAAGCTCAACAGCCTTGACTATTACCTCACCCGCCGCCGCAAAACCGGCGACTTCCACGGCCAGGCCCCCATCCTCTGGGCCGCATCGGCACTATTACGCTGATGCCGTTGCCCTTTGAGAATTTCTTGATCGAGCCTAGGAGTTGCTATGCCACGCTTTGAAAGGGCACGACTTCAGTCGTGCCGGCAAAGTCAGCAAAACGAGGGGCTTCAGCCCCGGAGGGAAGCTTCTTTCAATCTCGCCCACAACCCCGCGCCCTCAGAACCGTATCATCCCGCCCTGTTCTCCGATAACCGTAAACACCGACAGAAGATTCGTCATACTAAGCAACTCTCGAATCCGCTTGCCAAGATGAATCAGCTCCAGGCTGACGCCCGCTGCCTTGGCTGAGACGTACAAACGTACCAGCATCCCCAGGCCCGAGCTGTCCATATAAGCCAGGTCCCTTAAGTCCAGCACGATTCGTTTGCAGTCCGGCATCAGTTGGCAGACCTTGGCGTAGAGGATGTTGGTTACGCCCGACACCAATCTGCCATGGCATCGCACCACGGCCACATCCCCCTCCCGCTCCACATCGAGCGTGAGCAGACTCGCAGATGCTTCGTTCGACATCGTGACCTCCCTGTCCAAACTCGTCAATCGCCGACCAACGCCTTCAACGCGCAAGTGGATCAAGCTCCTTCCGCCGACGCTGACTTGCTGACTCGCCATCCCCGCAACAGCGGGGGCTAACTCGCTGCATCAAACCGAGCCCGCTGCTCCCTGTTCCACGCCCTATTCAATGATCTTCAACTCCGTCTCCGCCGTAGCCAGCGAGCTGCCGCCAACCCAGACTTTGTACGTCGTCGGCTCCACGGTTCGCTGCACTTCAACGTTATAAAAATTCAACTCGTCGAACCCCAGCGGAAACTCCACGCGCTTCGTCTCTCCCGGCGCAAGCGCAACCCGCGCAAACCCCTTCAGCTCGCGCACCGGCTGCTCTACGCTCGCCCACGTGTTGCGGATGTAGAGCTGAACCACCTCGGTCCCGGCCACGCTACCGGTATTTTTCACATCCACTCCCACCATGGCAACCGGGCCATTGCGCGACCCAAGAACCTCCTTCACCGGAACCTCCGCGCGGCTGATCGTCGGCGTCGAATAACTGAAACGCGTATAGCTGAGCCCCCATCCAAACGGAAACAGCGCCGAATTCTCCTCATCCATATACCGCGACATGAACTTCTCGTCCGAATTTGTCGGCAGATGGCTCAGATCCCCATGCGCCGGCCGGCCCGTCGGAAGCTGGGCATAATACAGTGGCTCCTGCCCCACCGCGCGTGGAAAGCTCGACGGCAGCTTGCCCGACGGATTCACCTCGCCAAACAGCACGTCCGCAACCGCATGACCCGCCTCGATCCCCGGACTCCACGCCTCAAGAATCGCCGGCACATGCGCCGCCTCCCATTTCAGCTCCAGCGGACGCCCGGCAAGCACCACCAGAATCACCGGCTTGCCCGTAGCTGCCACCGCCTGTTCAAGCTTCGCCTGCGCGCCCGTCAATCCCAGGTGAACCCGGCTCGATGCCTCGCCCTCCATCCAGTTGGCTGGCTCGCCCAGCGCCAAAATCACCACGTCCGCCTTCTTCGCCGTCTCCACCGCCTCCGCAATCGTCTTGGCGTCGTCCGGAATCGGCAGGTGCTCATCAGCAAGGGCCGGCCCACTGAAAGTCACCCGCTTCAGCACGTTCTCGTCATCGCCGCTCAGCAGCCCGCAGCCCTCGGCGTATAACAATCGATCTCCGAGCCGCTCCGCCAGCGCCGTCCTTAACGTGACCACGTTCTTGGGGTCTCCCATGCCCGACCACGCGCCCAGCATCTCCAGCTGGTTGTCCGCCATCGGACCGATCAGCGCCACATTCTTCACCTTCGCGGCGAGTGGCAACAGCTTGCCCACTCCCTCGACCGGATCGTTCTTGAGCAGAACAAACGTCTCCGCCGCCGCCTTGCGCGCCGCCGCACGCCGTTCCGGAGTCGCTTCATACGCCGGGCTCGGCTGCGCGTAAGGATGATCGAACAGCCCCAGCGCGAACTTCACCCGCAGAACCCGCCGCGCCGCCTCGTCAACCACGCTCTCCGCAATCTTCCCCGAGCGCACCTGATCGGCAATCACCGTCGTATAGAGGCTGCCCTCCATGTCCATCTCCACGCCGGCCTCGAGCGCCTTTCGCGCCACCGTCGGCCCGTCGCCGATCGAATGGTTCTTCAACTCAACAACCGCGCCCCAATCGGAAACTACGAAGCCGTCGAAGCCCCACTCTTTGCGCAGAATCTGCGTCAACGTAAATGGGTTGGCGGTAGCTGGAACGCCGTTGATCGAGTTGAACGAACTCATCAGCGTGGCCGCCCCAGCCTCGACCGCCGCGCGATACGGCTCCAGGTAAACCTGGCGCAGCGTAATCTCGCTCATGTCCGTCGCGTTGTAGTCCCGACCTGCAATCGCCGCTCCGTATGCCGCAAAATGCTTGACGCTAACGGCAACAGAATCGGGCTTCGACAGATCGTCTTGCTGGTAGCCCTTCACAAAGGCCCGCGCCATTGCCGACCCCAGGTAAGGATCTTCTCCCGCGGACTCGATGATTCGTCCCCAGCGCGGGTCGCGCGCTATATCCACCATCGGCGAAAAAACCCATGCAAGACCGTCGGCCCGGGCTTCCTCCGCGCTGATGCGAGCCACCCGCTCGACCATTGCCGGATCGAAGCTTGCCGCCAGCGCCAGCGGCGCTGGAAAAATCGTCCTGTGCCCGTGAATCACGTCCTGCCCAAACAGAACCGGAATTTGCAGTCGCGACTTCTCCACCGCAATGTGCTGGTAATGGTTGGTCGCCTCCACGCCCGATACGTTCAGCAGCGATCCCAACTGCCCCTTGGCCACCAGTTCGTCGAAACGCAAGTTCGAGGCCCCCGGACCCGTCGCATACCCGCCCGAATACGACGCCAACTGCCCGAGCTTTTCCTCGAGCGTCATCTTCTTCAAAAGCGCCTCGACCCGCGCATTCAATTCTCTTGATGCCAGTTGCGCGTTGGGTACGGGTTTGGTTTGGGCCGTAGCCGTGAACCGGAAAAGTCCGGTCAGCAACACGAGAATCAGCAAAATCCAAATGGAGGGAACGAGAGCGGTTTTCATGGCCGAGTCAGGATAAATCGTTTGAGCGGGAGTTGTCTGCGGCCTTGCGTGCTCGATCGTGAATCAGCACGGTCTTGTAACCGGGCATGACTTCAGTCATGCCAAAAATGCCGCAAAAAGAATCTGGGCTTCAGCCCCTGTACGAAACCTCCTTCAAGCCAACCCATTCCTAGTCCCCCGAACGCCCGCGTCATCGCCCTGCGCACCATAAAATAACGCCCCCCCCCAAACACCTCTCGCCGAATCACCGGGAAATGCAATACTCTTTCCAGTGGCGAGCATGAAGAGGTTTCTGGTCAAGTTGCGCAACGCCGTCGGTCAGGCCCTGGCCAACGACGTCCTCAACACCGCCAAGGCAGCGGCCTACTCCGGCATGCTCATGATGTTTCCCGCCCTCCTGGTGATCACCACCCTGCTCGCCCAGGTGCCCGAAGGAACCTCGCTGGTAGGCGAGATTCGCGCCGCGTTCGAGCAGTTTCTCCCCGCCGACACCATGGACATCCTCCAGTCATATGCCCTCGTCCAAAGATTTCACTCCAGCCAGGTGGTCCTGTCGGCCGTCATTCTCAGCGTTTTTGCGGGCCTGGGCATGATGCTGTCCCTCATGGAAGGATTTCGCCGCGCCTACCGTCTCCCGCGCGAGGATTGGACCTATTCGGGCCGCGTCTTCCGAGCTCTCCTGCTGGTGCCCATCGCCCTGGTGCCGCTGTCGCTGGCAACTCTGGTGGTGGTCTTCGGCCATCAGATCGAGGCCTGGATGATCGATAATGCCGACCACGAACTGCGCCACATCGTCCTCATTTTCTGGCGGCTCGTGCGCTGGTCTGTCGCATTGCTCACCAGCATGACCGTACTTACAGCCGTCTATCATTTCGGTACCCGGCGCAAGGAGCACTGGTTATGGGTTGGTCCCGGCGCGGTGACAGGCACGTTCCTCTGGTTCCCGGCCACACTCGCATTCGGCTGGTACGTCACGCGCATTGCCGACTATTCCATGTTCTACGGCTCGTTTGGCGCCGCCATTGCCACCCTGGTCTGGCTTTACATCACCGCCTTCAGCGTCCTCATTGGCGCGGAGCTGAACGGCGCCCTCTTCCGTGAACGCCAGGCCCGGCTCGCCTCCTCGCACAACGCTGAATTGGCCTCTTCCAGTCAGTGACAATTCGCACTGACCATCGCCCATCCCGCAATGCATCATGGTATGGCAGGCCCGTGTGAGGGGTACAGGCTTCAGCCCGTACAAAAGCCAACTAGAATGGCGGGGCTCTACAGGCTGCGGAAAAACTTTACTCGGAAGGCGCTTTGTGTCAGGGCACGACTTCAGAGGCTGCGGAAAAACTTTACTCGGAAGGCGCTTTGTGTCAGGGCACGACTTCAGAGGCTGCGGAAAAACTCTACTCGGGAGGCGCTTTGTGTCAGGGCACGACTTCAGAGGCTGCGGAAAAACTCTACTCGGGAGGCGCTTTGTGTCAGGGCACGACTTCAGAGGCTGCGGAAAAACTCTACTCGGGAGGCGCTTTGTGTCAGGGCACGACTTCAGAGGCTGCGGAAAAACTCTACTCGGGAGGCGCTTTGTGTCAGGGCACGACTTCAGAGGCTGCGGAAAAACTCTACTCGGGAGGCGCTTTGTGTCAGGGCACGACTTCAGAGGCTGCGGAAAAACTCTACTCGGGAGGCGCTTTGTGTCAGGGCACGACTTCAGTCGTGCCGCAAGTGCGCCAAAATAAACGTCGGGCTTTAGCCCCTGAGGCGTGCCCTTTGCCCATCTCGCCGGAAGACAGGCCTTTTTTCGTAACATGTTTAGCCCCCCGGTCGTCCACCTGCCTCGCCGGACACAAAGGGATGAAATCGCCGCCGCCAACCCGCTAACTTGCCACCTCCGCCGCAGCGGAGGCCAACTCGCCACATGGACCTCAAAACATCGTGCCCAATTTGATTTCTTCAACTCGCGCCAGAATCGGAATCTTGTTCCTGCTCGGAACCGATTCCTCAAATTCTCCGAACATTCGTCCTTGATCGTGCTGAGGTTCGGCGCGACCCGCAATGTACAATAGGAATGAAGCCTGCCGAACTGCCCTCTTTCCCCAAACCTGCCCCATTGGAGCCAAATCATGTCCTTCGCTGATCTGAATCTGACTGAGTCTCCGTCTCAACGCCGGGCAAAAATCGTAGCTACCCTGGGGCCAGCTTCCAACACCGAGCCCGTCTTCCGCGATCTGGTCCGCGCCGGCATCGACGTCGTCCGCCTCAACTTTTCTCACGGCACCCACGAAGAGAAGCTCGGCCTGATCCAGATGATCCGCAAGGTCAGCCGTGAGGAGCGCAAGCCACTCTGTATTCTCGGCGATCTTCAGGGGCCAAAAATCCGCACCTCCAAGCTCAAAGATCACCAGGCTGTGCTGCTCAAGGCCGGCCAGAAGCTCACCATCACGCCCCGCGATGTGCCCGGCACCGCGGCCCTGGTTGGCACCACCTTCAAGACCCTCGCCGAAAACGTCGAGCAGGGTTCCCGCATCCTGCTCTCCGACGGCCTCATCGAACTGCGCGTTCACGAAGTTCTCGGCGACGACGTTGTTTGCGATATCGTCAACGGCGGCATGCTCGGCGAAAACAAGGGCATCAACCTGCCCGGCATTCCGGTGCGCGTTCCCTCGCTTACAGACAAGGACTCAGCCGATCTTGAATTCGCCCTCAAAAACGGCGTCGACGCCATCGCCGTCTCCTTCGTCCGCACCGCCGAGGATGTCCGCCTCGTGCGCAATCGCGTCTCTGCCTATGGCGGCGAAACCTGGATCATCGCCAAGCTCGAAAAGCCCCAGGCCATCGAGCAGCTCGACGGCATCCTGCAAGCCGCTGACGCCATCATGGTGGCCCGCGGCGATTTGGGCGTCGAGCTTCCGCCGGAGAAAGTTCCCGCCATTCAGAAGCACATCATCCGCCGCGCCGCCGAGTACCGCAAACCCGTCATCACCGCCACCCAGATGCTCGAGTCCATGATCGACAATCCCCGCCCCACCCGCGCCGAAGTCTCCGACGTTGCCAACGCCATCTACGACGGCACAGACGCTGTCATGCTTTCCGGCGAGTCCGCCGTCGGTAAGTACCCGGTTCAGACTGTCGCCATGATGTCCCGCATCATCACCGAAGCCGAACTCGCCATCAAGCTCGATTCACACGCCGAGCCTCGCGAGCGCCTCAGCCACCTCTCCATCGCCGAGACCATCTGCGAAGCCACCGCCCACGCCGCCGACGATCTCGACCTGCGCGGCATCGCCCTCTTCACCGAGTCGGGAACCACCGCCCGCCAGCTCTCCAAGTACCACCCCTCCACGCCCATCTTCGCGCTCTCGCCGGTCGAGGTCACCATCAATCGCCTCAACCTCCTCTGGGGAACCACACCGATTCGATGTCCCAAGATCAACAGCACCGAGGCCCTGGTCGATTGCGCTGAAAGCCTGCTCCTTCAAAATGGTTTTGTCAGAGCCCGAGAGGTCATCGCCATCGTCGCCGGCACCCGCACCAAATCCGGTTCCACCAACTTCCTCCGCCTCCACGTCCTTGGCGAATACGCCCAGGAAGGCACGCGCTTCTTTGCCCCGCGCGAAGAGGCCCCCCCCTCGATACCGCTCCCGAGCCCGTCGCCTCCAAGCTCAAGCGCCCGTCCCTCAAGCCCCCCGCACTGAAAAAGTAAACTCCGCCGATGCATGAAAACGGCGCCACTCCAGGCAGGGGTGGCGTCGTTTGCATGGGAGCACTGCCTTGTGCTCTTATCGTCCAATCTCAGGAACTGACAACCCTCGACAAATCTTTCTCGCCAACAAATCGGCCACCTCTGTATGTCGAGGAACCGCTTCCGTCTGTCCGGTTGCCGGATTGCACCACAAGGAGTGTGAGCCGCCTTCGCCCTTCAAATAGCAACTATGCAAACGCGAATAGCGCAGCAGGGATTCCCGCTTCAATGAACAGTTACCGTTTCGCGAATTGCGTCCGCCGGAGCGCCGCGGAGCCCATCTTCACGGCCGTCTTCCAGAATCAGTTGGATGGCCGCGCCCAGGCTTTCACGACACTCTTTCACATCGCGCCCCCTGCCCGTTAGCACCGGGAATCTCAGGAGACCAAGCGACGAACCACTCTCCGTCGCGCTCAATGACCGCAGTGAATTCGTTGCGCATGGATCGAGTAT
This sequence comes from uncultured Acidobacteriaceae bacterium, assembly GCA_963757965.1. GTDB lineage: Bacteria > Acidobacteriota > Terriglobia > Terriglobales > Acidobacteriaceae > Telmatobacter. The sequence continues at coordinate 512,272 of CAVWTV010000016.1, read as the reverse complement.
TGACCAGCTTTTCGTCGCTTGATAACCAGCAGGGTGAAGCCGGGTGCCCCATGTCTCGTCCGCCGCGGCGGATGAGACATGGAATGATGGTGGCCGGAGTCCATCCCCTCCGAATCCCGTTTGCCGATTAATTCCCTCCTTTGGCGCACACTCGAATCATCGAGTAAAAGGAGAAATTCGCATGATCCAAGCCATCCAAATTCCGGTAGACTTCTCTGCCGGTGACAAGTCCAGCCCCGCCCGCCAACTCCCTGCCGTCGCCTTCTGTTGCGATGCCTGGGAGGCCGCCTTCTTGGCGTCGTACTCCAGGGACAAGAAGGAGCACTTTGCGCGCCGCCGTGCAAAGAGGGCCTATCTCAATGCCCTCCCGCCTCTCTGCGGATACCAATGCATCTCCGATTTCATTGCCTGCGTCGCCTACGGCATGGCCATCGAGGCCATCGATGATGCAAGTGGAACGCGGCTCCTGCATGCCGCCCAAGTCGCTCTCGCTACCCTCCGAAAACGGCCCAAAGCAGCGTAGCCCGGGCGGCAAACGAAATAAAAAAATGCCCGTTTTTCATTAACTTATTGAAACAACATATGTTAGATATGTTTCAATGCGAACAAATGGCGAAAATATGCTCCCACCTAAAGGCTTTAGCTCGAATCTCTCCCCCGTCGCCGAAAACCGTAGCGCCGGTCTCTAGGCCGGCTGTTCTGAGGGTCTCCCGGCCCTCAGAGACCTCGCCAGACCCTGAATTCTGATCTGTCGCGCCGCCTGCGAGACATGCAGGTCAGCCATGGAAGACTGCGGCTGCCTCGTCCTTTCCGCAGTCGCCGAGCCGACCGAAAACATATTGGCTTGGTGATGTTTTGAAAGCACATGAATTCGGTGATGTTTTGAAAGCACATGAATTCGGTGATGTCTTGAAAGCACATGAATTCGGCGAAGCCTTGAAAGGGCACGACTTCAGTCGTGCCAAAATGGCCGCAAAATAAGGGTCGGGCTTTAGCCCCTGAGCCATGCCTCCTTGCTGATTTCACCGGACATGCAATCTCCAGAGGCTAGTCGAATTCCAGACGGAATCGGCATTCGGGGGGAGCCGGCCTTCGGAGGGAGGCGGGGGTTTTAACCCCCGCGCAAAGCCGCCAAAATCATAGTGGGATTTAGCCCCGAAAAAGCGCGGGTGTCCCATCCTTTCCGCCCTTCTTGAGGAAAGGGCGGGAGGGTCAATCCCGATCGCACATCAAGCCGAAGGCGTCTGCCCCTCCGCAGGTGCCGCCAACTGCCTAAGCACATACTGCAAGATCCCGCCGTGCTCAAAGTACTCGATCTCTTGCGGCGTGTCGATCCTCACCTTGGCAATGAACTCCTTCGCCGTCCCATCGGAAGCGGTAGCCTTAACCTTGATCGTGCGCCCACTCGCAAGCCTCGCCCCAAGCAGCGCCGTCAGCCCAGGAAAATCGAAGACCTCTTCGCCCGTCAGCCCCAGCGACTCCGCATTTTGCCCATCCTCGAATTGCAGCGGCAGAATCCCCATCCCCACAAGATTCGATCGGTGAATCCGCTCGAAGCTCTCCGCGATCACCGCCTTCACCCCCAGCAGCTTCGGTCCCTTCGCCGCCCAGTCGCGCGACGACCCGGAGCCATATTCTTTCCCCGCCAGAATGATCAGCGGAACCCCGCGCTCTGCGTATTTCACGCTCGCGTCGAAGATCGACATCGGCTCGCCTTCCGGCAGCAGCCGCGTCACTCCGCCTTCTGTCCCCGGCGCCAGCTTGTTCCTCAGGCGCACGTTTGCAAAGGTCCCGCGCACCATCACCTCATGATTCCCTCTCCGCGATCCGTATGAGTTGAAGTCCGCCGGCTTCACGCCGTGGTCCGACAAGTATTTCCCCGCCGGCCCATTTGCTTTGATAGACCCCGCCGGAGAAATGTGATCCGTCGTCACCGAGTCGCCCAGCACCGCCAGCACCCGCGCGCCCAAGATGTCCTCGACCGCCGCCGGCGTCTTCGTAATGCCATCGAAGTAAGGCGCTCTGCGGATATAAGTCGAGTCCGGCTCCCACTGGTAGACATCGCCTGTTGGAAACTTCAGCCCCTGCCAGTTCGCGTCCCCATCCGTAACCGTCGCGTACTCCTTGCGGAAGCTCTCGCTCGACAATCCTTTTTCAATCGCGTCGGCCACCTCCTGCTGCGTAGGCCAAATGTCCTTGAGATAAACCGGCTGTCCAGCCTCGTCCGTCCCCAGCGAATCAGTCTCGAAGTTGTGTCCGATCTTGCCGGCCAATGCATAGGCAACCACCAAGGGCGGGGACATAAGGTAGTTAGCACGCACATCCACGTTCACGCGCCCCTCGAAGTTGCGATTCCCGCTGAGCACGCTGACCGCAACCAGCCCATGCTCGTCGATACTCTTTGAAACATCCGCCGGGAGCGGACCTGAGTTGCCAATACAAGTGGTGCAGCCATATCCCACAACGTTGAAGCGCAGCTTTTCAAGATATGGCAGCAGCCCCGCCTTGGTGTAGTAATCGGTCACCACGCGCGAACCCGGCGCCAAGCGAAGTCTTCACCCACGGCGGCACAGTGAGACCTTTCTCGACCGCCTTCTTGGCCAGAATCCCCGCCGCCATCATCACCGATGGATTCGATGTGTTGGTGCAGCTGGTAATCGCCGCAATCACCACCGACCCGTGATCGAGGTACGTATCCGGATCAACCCCGAACCGCTCCTTCACCGTCGTAGTCAGATGCACCGGAACATGTTCCGCAACGCCGGTATCAGTGACAGCGTCCCGCTTCCATGCCACCGCCGCCCGCGACCCCAGCGGCTTAGCCGTCGGCGACAGCAGCCCCGGCAGTTGCTGCGCGAAACTGGCCGCCGCATCCTTCAGCAGCACGCGATCCTGCGGACGCTTCGGTCCCGCCACGCTCGGTTCCACCGCCCCCAGATCCAGCTCCAGCGTCTCGGTGTACTCCGCCTCCGGCGAGTCGGCCCCATGGAACAGCCCCTGCTCTTTGTAATAGGCCTCAACCAGCGCAATCTGCTCTTCGCTGCGCCCCGTCAGGCGCAGATACCGCAGCGTCTCCGCGTCAACCGGGAAGATGCCGCAGGTAGCTCCGTACTCGGGAGCCATGTTGCCGATCGTCGCCCGGTCCGCCAGCGGCAACTCCGCTACTCCCGGCCCATAGAACTCCACAAACTTGCCCACCACGCCCAACTTGCGCAGCGCCTGGGTCACGGTCAGCACCAAATCGGTCGCGGTCGCGCCCTCGCGCAGCTTCCCGGTCAGCTTGAAGCCCACCACCTGCGGCACCAGCATGGAGACTGCCTGCCCCAGCATCGCCGCTTCAGCTTCGATGCCGCCCACGCCCCAACCCAGCACGCCCAGCCCGTTGATCATGGTCGTGTGCGAATCGGTGCCCACCACCGTGTCGGGATAGGCCAGCACCTCGCCCCCGCCCTCCGCCGTGAACACAACCCGCGCCAGGTATTCCAGATTAACCTGGTGGCAAATCCCCATCCCCGGCGGAACCGCGCGAGAAGTTGCGAAACGCCGTCTGCCCCCACTTCAAAAACGCATAGCGCTCGCGGTTTCTCTGAAACTCCAAAAGGGTATTGGCCGCAAGAGCGCCCGCGGCCCCAAACTCGTCCACCTGCACTGAATGGTCGATGACCAGTTCAGCCGGAACCAGCGGATTCACCCGCTCCGGATCGCCGCCCAGCGTCTTGATCGCGTCGCGCATCGCGCCCAGATCCACCACTGCGGGCACGCCGGTAAAGTCCTGCATCAGCACCCGCGCCGGCATGTAAGCGATCTCCCGGCTCGGTTCCGCCTTGGCGTTCCAGTTGGCTAGAAACTCAATGTCTCCGGCGGCCACATTCACGCCGTCCTCGCGGCGCAGCAGATTCTCAAGCAGAATTTTCAGGCTGAAAGGCAGCCGGCTCAGGTTGAAGCCTCGCGCTTCAAGCGCAGGAAGCCGATACATTGTGTAAGACCGATTGCCGGAGGTCAACTCGCTCCGGCTGTCAAAGCTGTTCATGACGGAAAGACCTTTCTATCCGCGCACCCGCGGATGGATCTGAAGAAATCTCATTGGCAGTCTCGCGGCGACGGAGACTCGACCGGACACCACGGCGCACGGTCCGCGGCAATTCCGGAAACACTGAACTGGACAGATTACTCAGAGGGAAGAACGCCGTCCACGGTCGGGCCGGCCGCGGCGAAACCGCTTCAGCACGGGCGTCGATGAAATGCGGACTGCGGAACGGCAAAACATAGCAGATACTGAAATTCTAGCGCGGAGCAGCGATTCAGGAAAGTCCAAATTCGAGGCTAAAATAGAATCCCAGCTTCAACAAACCGTTGGAGCTCCTGCAAACAGCCGGATCCTCGCCTGCGTTTTGCGAATTGCCATCGAGGCGCTATCCTCGAATCCACAGCTCGGGAGGTCCCAATGCAACCACGCAGATTCCTTTTCGCAATTGCCGCCACACTCTCGATCGGCGCGGCTGCCAATTGCCAAACCATGTCCCTTGCTCCGGCGAATCCCTCCGCCGCTGCGCAAGCGCCGGCGATCTCCTGGCCCACAGTCGATGGCGCCGTCCTACTGGCAAACTTCCGCTTTGGAACCGGCGAGACCCTGTCCGAGCTCAAGCTGCACTACCTCACGCTCGGCACCCCTCACCGCAATGCGGCCGGCCACGTGGATAATGCTGTGCTCCTGCTCCACGGCACCGGCGGCAATGCCCACTCGCTGCTGAATTCGTTGTTCTCGAATGTGCTCTTCGGCCCCGGCCAGCCGCTCGACATCGCAAAATATTTTCTCATCCTTCCCGACGACATCGGCCACGGCCAGAGTTCAAAGCCCTCCGACGGCCTGCATATGCGCTTCCCCGCCTACGACTACGACGACATGGTGCACAGTCAGCGAATGATGCTCGACGAGATGAAGATCGACCATCTTCGCCTCATCCTCGGCACCTCCATGGGCTGCATGGAGTCGTTCGTGTGGGGCGAAACCTACCCAGGCTTTGCCGACGCCCTTGCGCCCTTTGCCTGCCTGCCCGTTCAGATCGCCGGGCGCAACCGCATGATGCGCTACATGGCTATCCAGGGCATCAAGCTCGACCCCGCGTGGATGAACGGCGAGTACAAGACCGAACCGGCTCCAGGCCTGCGCAATGCCAACGAAATGCTTCTCGTCATGGGCTCGAGTCCACTCCAAATGCAGAAGATCGCGCCCACCCGCGAGCTTGCGGAAACGTATGTTGAAAAATACCTGGCGCGCACCATGGCCGCGACCGACGCCAATGATCTCATCTACTACGTCAACGCCAGCCGCAACTACGACCCCAGCCCGCGCCTCGATCAGATCACCGCGCCGGTGCTGTGGATCAACTCCGCCGACGATTACATCAACCCGCCCGAGTTGGGCATTGCTGAAAGACAAGTCAAGCGCATGCCCAACGCGCGCTTCATTCTTCTTCCCATCTCCGATGCCACCCGGGGCCACGGGACCCATACGGTTGCTGCAGTGTGGAAGGACTACCTGATCGAATTCCTGGAAGCCACCGAGCCCAAGCCATAGCGGGCTGCGAAAAAACTCGATCCCTACTCCAGCATGTGTCAGGGCACGACTTCAGTCGTGCCGCAAATGTCACAAAATAGACGTCGGGCTTTAGCCCCTGAGGCATGCCCTTCGCCCATCCTGCCCGAGAACAGGCCTTTTCCCGTAGCCTGCTAGTGCCCGCTCATTGATTCGCCGCTTCACGCGCACGAACCCGCACTTCGCAGGCTCGCACTTCAATTCGCTTCTATACTTGAAGAGTGAACCCTCCAATCAGCGAAGAAACGCCGAAGCGCGGTTACTGGGTAGGATTCCCAGGGCTTTACTCCCGTTTTCTCGCCTGGCTCCTGCGCCGCATGCCCAGCGAGCGCCAGCGCCTGCTCGCCGTCACCATCCTTGCCGGCGGCCTCTGTGGACTGGCCGCCGTCTCATTCCATCTCTGCATCGCGTGGCTCGAAGCGCTCTTCATCGACCGCGCCAACTCCGCCCCCGGCTACAGTTGGATTTTCTGGACGATTCTCACCCCCGGCCTTGGCGGCCTCTTCGCCGGTATCGGCCTCACTTACTTCGCCCCCGCCGCTGCTGGCAGCGGCATTCCCCAGGTCAAGGTTGCCTATGCGCTGCGCAATGGCTACGTCACCGTTCGGGAAACGATCGGCAAGTTCGTACTGTGCGCGGTGCAGATTGGCGCCGGCGCTTCCCTTGGCCTCGAGGGACCGACCGTGCAAATCTGCGCCGGAGTCAGCAGTGCGCTGGCCCGCATCGCCCGGCTCAGCCCCAAGAACTGCCGCCGCATGGCCTCAGTGGGCATGGCAGCCGGCATCGCCGCCGCCTTCAACGCTCCCATCGCCGCCATCACCTTCACGCTTGAGGAACTGATTGGCGACCTCGATCAGACCATGCTCTCCGGTGTCATCGTGGCCGCCGCGCTCGCCGCCGTTGTCGAGCACACCATACTAGGCACGAACCCGGTCTTTCACGTCCAGCGCGCCTACGTGCTCGGCAACGCGTCTTCGCTTCTCTGGTACGCTCTTCTCGGCCTGCTGGCGGCCCTCGTCTCCGTCGCCTTCACCGATTCCCTGCTCTGGCTGCGCGCCAAATTCAAAGAACTCGCCGATGTCCCCAAATGGATTCATCCGGCCATAGGCGGCCTCGCCGTCGGCTGCATGGCCGTCCTCGCACTCCAGCTCTATCACCTCAACGGCATCGCCGGCGACCCCTACAAGACTCTGACAATGGCCCTCACTGGAACTCTCCCGGTCCTCTGCATGGCTGCGTTTTGTATACTAAAGCTGGCCTCAACAGTCTGTTCCTACTCCAGCGGCGGATCGGGCGGCATCTTCGCCCCGGCGCTTTTCATGGGCGCCATGCTCGGAGGCTCCGTAGGCTACCTCGACGTCATGGTCTTCCACCACTCCTCCGACGCCATCGGTGCCTTCGCGGTGGTCGGAATGGGCGCAGTCTTTGCCGGCATCGTCCGCGCACCCATGACTTCAATCCTCATCGTCTTTGAGATGACCGGCGGCTACGGCCTGGTTCTGCCCTTGATGATCGCCAACATGAGCGCATTTGCCCTTGCCCGCCACTGGCGTCGCACTCCGATCTACGAAGCTCTCCTCGCCCAGGACGGCATTTTCCTGCCCCACGGAACCACTACTCTCGATCCGCCCGACGAGATAGATGTGCATGCCCCAGAGTTGAAGGATGGCGCCAGCATTTGAAGCCACTTTGCTGACCCGCCGACCCGCTAACTTGCTAATTCGCTGGCCTGCCAATCCGCTTCCCTACCGCGTCCCCGCCTCCATGTTGTAAAGGAAATACGCCCGAAGCTCCAGGTAAGGCCCGTGAAACTCACGGGGCAGCGGCGGGTAATTCGAGCCGACCAGAGCGCCCCAGGCCGCTCGATCCAAAGCCGAGTCGCCGGAACGGCCCTCCAGCACAAGGCTCCCGTCCATCAGCCGCCCATTGGGCAGCACCTTGAAGCGAATTGCAACCATTCCCGACTTCAGAATCGGCGCGTTCACCTCGTCGGGAATCAGCGGATCCCACGTGTGCTCCGTCTCCCAATGCCAGCGCTGCAGCCAGGCGCTGAAATCCACGCCTTCGGTGGGGGACAGAACTTCGACGCCCCCCGAACCTGCGCCAGGATGACGTGCCAGCCCGCCACCGCCCAGGTTGCCGGGGCTGCCTTGCCCGCCATTCTGCTGGTTCCGCATGGCTTGCCGCAGCTGGTCGGCCGGATTTTGTTGAGTCATGGAAAAGTTCGGCCGCGCCGGTACCGCCGAAAGACGAGGCGACTCAACCGGCGCCTGCGGAGCCGGCGGAATGGGCTGCGAAGGCCCAGGAGGCTGAACCGGAGCTGGCGCGGCTGGTTCCGGCGTGGGCGGTGGCGTAGCCTTGTTCAGCGCTTCCAATGTCTTCTTGTCCACGACCGCCGGCTTCTCGGGAACCGGCTTGATCACCACCTTGGGCTTCACATGGCTAAGCGCGTCAGGCGGCAGATCGAGGTATTGCAGATCAGGCCGATTCTTGATCGCATCCAGCGGGTCGATGACCTGCGGCACCTTGAACACATATTTCGGAATCCAAGTCACCGCCGAAAGCAGAGCAAGATGAACAAGAATCGCAATCCAGAGCCCTTCCCGCAGCCGCGCCCAGCGCCGCTCATCCTCGAGCTCGCTGATCATCTCAAGCAGCTCGTGGGTATCGTAGTCCACCCAACGCGAACCCCGAACCGAACGAGGCCCTGACTCGCTATCGGGCTCGCGAGGCTCCGCGCTCATGTCAGAGTTCGACACGGGGCTCGTCTCGGCCGGCCCCGTGGGCTCGTTCGTGCTGGTTGGCGTTTCGCTGGAGGGCATTTGTTCCTGAGGGACTTCCATGAGCGCACACAACTGCCCACCGGCTCCCTTTCGAATCCTTTCTATCTATTCTCTCATTCCGCAGAAATCCATGCTCTTGGTCTCGCCTCGTACAATGGTTCCTGATCGTTAAGACGGATTACTAGGCGGAAGGGGACCCGTTTGAAGGCGTTTCTTGCCAGATTCATGGCTAAACTGAACCTCGTGCTCCTGCCCTTTCTGGCCAAATTCGGCATCTGGGGCCTGGGCACGCTGGCATTGCTCGACTCCTCCACCATTCCTGTCCCGATGGACGCATTCCTCGCCTTCTCCGTTTGGAACGACAAGGGCCATTTCTGGCTCTATTGCGTGTCGGCATCTGTCGGCTCCGCGATCGGCGGTCTGCTTCCTTACGGACTCGGTCGCGCCGGCGGCGAACTCTTTCTGCTCAAGCGCGTCAACCGCGTACGCTTTGAAAAGATGCGCACCCGCTTCGAGCGCCAGGAGTTCCTGGCCATGATGATTCCCTCCATGCTGCCCCCGCCCACACCGTGGAAGGCCTTTGTCTTTGCCGCCGGAGTTTTCGAAATGCGCGTGCTCCCCTTCATGTTCGCCGTCTTTTGCGGGAGGATGGTTCGCTGGATGGTGCTCTCGCTGCTGGTCGTCAAGCTGGGTCCAGGAGCCGTCCAGGTTGTGCAGCACCACGCCCTGCCCGTGGTCGCAGTTGTGGGCACGCTTGCGATTGCTGGATTCGCCTGGTGGTGGATGCGGAAGAAGCGTGCCGGCAAACTGCTCGAAGACTAGAGCGCTCGCACATCGGCTCGCGCCGCTGACGCGCCGGCAGCCCACTCGCAAATTGACTTGCTAACTTGCTGATTCGCCATCCCCGCGTAGCGGAGCTAACCCGCGGCACTTAGATGCGGATAAACGGAAAACCTACTTCCCCGCCAAAGCCGTCTGTTCCCGCCCCGGAGAGTACCGCCGCACCAGCACCGGCACTCCGAACGCCACCGCGACAACGATCGCCGTCGAAACCACATCGTTGCGATAGAAGGGCAACCCGGCCGCGTAGCATGTGGCCAGCCCGCTCAACGTGCGCGGATACATGCCGCCGCCCGCCCAGACCGCATAGTTCGACAACAAGAAGAACGAAGTCGGTCCCAGCAGCGTGGCCGCGCCCGCACGCACAAATGTGGTCCGGCTCCGCAGCAGAATCTGCCCCAGCGCCATCGCCGCCACATACCACGCCCAGGTTGGCAGGTACGCCAGCCAGTGGAAGTCGTAGTGATAAACGTAGATGGTGAGAAAGTAGTCGGCTGCCATCAGCACAGCCAACGGGGCGAGCATCTCACGCCATGAGCGCCGCGCGCCAAAGTACAGCAGAGCGCCGCCCACCGCGGTAAAGTTCATCCAGCCCCCATGGGGCAACAAGCGGCTCAACACGGCTACGAGCAAAAGCAGATAAGCGGGCATGAAAACCTCAATCTCTTCGATTTCCAGGATGATTTCCCGGATTGGGGGAATGCACTTGCGGCGTCAACAACGACTCTTTTCATTCTGCGGTCCACACGCCGCCCGGTCAACCGGAATCATTTCACGACGCAAACAATTGTTTTCATCGGCAGCAAATCAGCCCTAACGCTGCTCCCGCCCGCCCATCGCCTCACCCGCATCCTCGTGCCCATTCACGATATAAACCCAGCCGCCTAGTGGTGACCGCCCAGTCGCTCGTCCCGTGCCCAGATAGGAGTAGTCGAACCGCAGATCCGTGAATTCAACCGTCGTCCACGCCTCCCCCGGAGGCAACTTCGGCGTGTCCATTCCCACCACCGGCACCTGGCCCACATCGCGCGCCACAGCCCACGTCCCCCAGTCCAGATAAACCTGGCCCAGCAGCGTTCGTTTCGCAGTCTCGACGGCTGGCGTGTCCGGCGGCTTGAACAGCACATCCTGCTGCGAATCGCTGTCTATCTCCCCCGTCCGGGTATTGATTTCGGCAGTCTGATAAAACTCTGCAGTCTCCAGAATCGCGTGCCAGTGAAACGGATCGATCGGGTAAGGCTCGATCGCCATGCGCGTCACCGGAGCCATCGCAACATTGACATTCTCCAACAGCGACTGGGCGCGACCATGCTCCGACCACCTCCAGCCCCACAACACCACCATGCCCACGAGTGCGAAGATCGCCCACCCGCGCCCGCGAAACTGCTTCTGCCGCGCGCCCATCTCCCGGTCCGCCAGGCCGAACAACCAGGGCATGACCAAAGCCAGGAAAAACATTGCCCACAGCACCGGTTCGGCAATAAACATGAAGCTGCCCGCATACCAGCGCGGGTTGAATGGAAAGAACGGCCGCAGCCCGTAATTGTTCGTCCAGTCCAGCAGCAGATGGCTCAGCGCCGCAACCAGCGCCGTCGCGTAGAGCCAGCCCCAATGCACCGCCGTGGGCGCTTTTGCATTTTGGTTGGGCGCCTTGGCCTTTCGCTTCCGCCGCCGCTGCACCCAGCCATCCAGCAGCCAAACCAGCCCCACAACCACGCCAGCCACCACCGGCACGGCAATGAACGTATGCGTGATCCCTCGATGGTGCTTCAGTTCCTCCACCGGCCCTGCAAACGACCAGAACACGTCCATGTCGGCAGCCTCGGCAGCCAGCACCGCCGCCAGCGTCGCGTACGCCGTCTTGCGATTCAGCCCCGCTCTGCCGATGCAGGCTCCGGTAAGAAAATGCGTAATCGGATCCATATCAATCTGCCAACCATACTACCTTGCCCGCGTGACCCTATAATTCACCCCATGGGCGACCCCACCAACCCAGACTCTGCCGCGGCTCAGCGCGCTCAAGAACTGCGCTCCGAACTCCACCGTCACGAGCACCTCTACTACGTCCTCGACGCGCCGGAGATCTCTGACGCCGCGTACGACGCGCTTATGAACGAGCTCAAGCGCATCGAAGCCGCGCATCCCGAGGTGCTCACGCCGGACTCGCCCACCCAGCGCGTAGGCGGCAAGCCCGCCGAAGGCTTCAAGAAGGTGAGCCACTCCCGCCCCATGCTCAGCCTTGACAACGCCTACTCCGCCGAAGAGCTGGCCGACTGGGATCGCCGCGTGCGCGAGCTCGCCGGCCTGCTCCCGGTTGAATACATGGCCGAACTCAAGCTCGACGGCCTCAGCGTTGCCCTGCACTATGAAGCGACTGAAAACGGCGCCCGCCTCGTCCGCGGAATCACCCGCGGCGACGGCCAGATTGGCGAAGATGTCACCTCGAATGTGCGAACCATCCGCAGCGTGCCGCTCGCTATTTCGGCCGAAGCACTTAGGAAGATCCGCCTCCCGCAGGGATTCGAAGTCCGCGGCGAGGTAGTCATGCCCGAAGCTGCATTCCAGCGCCTGAACGAGGAGCGCGAGCAACAGGGATTGCCCCCCGCCGTGAATCCTCGCAACGCCGCGGCCGGCACGTTGCGCACACTTGAACCCAGTATCGTTGCCAATCGCAGGCTCGTCTTCTTTGCATACTTCCTGCTGGCCGAGGGCGAGTACTGGCCGCAGGGCCAGCGCGCCACACTCGATGCGCTGACGGCCCTTGGCTTCCGCGTCAATCCTCATCGCAAGCTCGTTGCTTCTGTCGAAGAAATGTCCCGCTTCATCGATCTGTCCGAGTCGGAGCGCGCTTCGCTCGGCTACGAGATCGACGGCGTCGTTCTCAAAGTCGACTCCCATGCCACCCAACAGCGTCTCGGCTACACCGGCCGCGCCCCACGCTGGGCCATCGCCTACAAGTTCACCGCGAAATCGGGCATCACGCAGGTCAACGCCATCACCGTGCAGGTGGGCCGCACCGGCAAGCTCACGCCCGTCGCCGAACTTACGCCCGCCTTCATCGGCGGCACCACCGTAAGCCGCGCCACGCTCCACAATGCCGACTTCATCGAGCGCCTCGGCCTTCTTCTTGGCGACTCGGTCAAAGTCGAGCGCGGCGGCGACGTGATTCCGAAAGTGGTCGAAGTCTTTGAAGATGCCGATCATCCGCGCGGAAATCTGCCGTTCATTTTTCCCGCGCATTGCCCCGAGTGCCAGAGCGAAGTCGTCCGTGTCGAAGGCGAAGTCGACTATCGCTGCGTCAATGCCAACTGCCCCGCCAAGCTGCGCGAGAGCCTGCTCCACTTTGGCCGCCGCAGCGTCATGAACATCGAGGGCCTCGGCGATGCCGTCGTGCAGCAGTTGCTCGACCGCGGCCTGGTGCATAGCGTCGCCGATCTCTACAGCCTGAAAAAGGAAGACCTCGTCGCCCTCGACCGCTTCGCGGAAAAATCGGCGGTTGCCCTGCTTGAAGAGATCGATCGCTCCAGGAAGGCCGGCCTTGCTCGTGTGCTGATGGGCCTCGGCATTCGATTTGTTGGCGAGCGCACCGCCGAGTTGCTGGCTACGGAGTTCGGTTCCATCGAAGCTCTGGAGTCTGCAACGGCGGAAGAACTGGAGCGCGTCGAGGAAGTCGGCCCGCGCATCTCCCAGGCCATTCTGGAGTTCTTCGCGCAGCCCGCCAACATCACGTTGATTCAAAGCCTGAAAGACGCGGGCGTGGACATGACCGCGGAGCGCAAACAGCGCTCGACGCAGCTTGCCGGATTGACCTTTGTTCTCACCGGCACCTTGCCCACGCTCACCCGAGATGAAGCCAAGCGCAGGATCGAAGATGCCGGAGGCAAGACCGCCAGCTCCGTCAGCAAGAAGACCAGCTACGTGGTCGCGGGAGAAGAGGCCGGCTCCAAGCTGGACAAAGCTCTCGATCTCAAGGTTTCAGTTCTCGACGAGGCCGGACTCCTGGCGCTGCTTGATGCCCCATCGACGCCAGAGTAGACGCAGCTTCAGCGGGGGCACGACCGGCGCAATCGAAGCCCATATTACCCAGCCATTTCCACGGCATCCATGGAATCATGAGCAACAGAATCACAAAAAGGTCCATCCACACGGCAGCCCTCCATTCACTTTTCCGGCCAAGACCCCCGCTCAAGACCCGGACCGGCGGCGAGCCAGAATGCCCGGACGCCGATCGACGGCGCGCAGCGTGCGCTCCCGCTCGCGGTCCCAGGCTTCCGCACGCCAGTTGCGCGATGCAAAGCGGGGCGCTTCATCGGGCCCCCGCGCCGGCTCTGCGGCTTGGACTCTTGCCGGCAAAGCGACCACTTCAGCCTGTAGCCTGATCGGCTGCGCCTTGGGCAAGACAGGCTCCGGCGTCGGAATCAATCGCGCCGAGGATTCGTCATCATCGAGAAATGCCGCGTTCGAGGTCAGGCTCGCATCGGTGTTCGCCACACAAATTTCCACCTCGGCTTGCTCCGCCGCGCATGGATGCGGGCGAATTGCCAATGCCCTGGCCATGAATTCGTCCACCAGCTTGTGCAGGCAGGTCTGTCCGCACAGATGCTTCGACCCCGGCCGCAGACGGTTTCGCGAGTTCCATCCGCTTACCCGCAATTCACCGCTCTGGTCATAGGCCACAAACCAGTGGTTCGTCTGCTTCTTCTCCGTTCCGCAGATGTCGCACGATATTGCCTGCCGGATCACCTGTTTTCCCCCCGTCCGCACAGTCTTTCCGCGGCTTCGGCGACTCCAATCTGTCCCTCCATCGCTGCCGTGCGTTCAGCAGCGGACGCATCCGCCGACGCCGCCCGGCAACCGATGGAAGAACTCTTGGAATCGCTCTCTTGTATTTCATCGAGTGTAGGGTGGAAGGTATGAGAGAAGATGAACGGTAATCTTGAGGCAGATCAAATCGGGATCGCAAGCGGCAAGACCGTCTTGAAACGGGACACGCAGCTAGACCATATAGCCGAAGATCCCCACAAATGCTTCGGCCTTCTCTAAGAATTCTGTAATTACTGCCGCGGCGCGAAGTACCCCTTCTTGGCTCGCACCTGATAGCGCCGGTCGGTGGAATAGAGATAAATCGGCCGGAAGGCCCCGTCGTATTTGAAATCGGCGGGCGTATACGTCAACGCGTACTGGCTGCGCAGCTCTTCTTCGATCGATTGAAAACTGGCGGTGACATCCTCGACCGAAGGCGGAAAGAATACCTGGCCTCCGGTGGCCTCGGAGATCTGGGTAAGCACCTGGTCTCCCTTGCCACGGCTCGGCGTCCAGTTGGTGCTGATGGCGTAGACGATGGTCTCCGCGCGCTCGCATTCCTTGATGGCTTCGTCGGGGTGAACTCGGCTCTGGTTGTCGTCGCCATCGGAGAGCAGGACGATAGCCTTGCGCACCGGCTCCTGGCCGCGCGAAACGTCCAGCAGCTTGTCGCGGCAGGCCGTATAAATCGCATCGAACAGCGCCGTTCCGCCACCGGGGCGCAGCCGGTTGATCCCCGTCTGAAGCGCGTCCACATTGTTGGTCCAATCGGCCGTGACGGACGGCGTCACATCGAATCCCATCACGAAGGCGCGGTCGCTTCTTGCCTTGAGGATCTGCATCAGGAACTCCGACGCCGACTGCTGCTCAAATTGAAACCGCGAGCGAATCGACGTGCTGGCATCGATGACGATTCCCACGCGCAGCGGCAGATTGATCTGCTGGTGGAAGGAGTTCACCTTCTGCGGAGCTTTCTGATCGTCAAGCAGCGCGAAGTCGCTCTGCTGCAGATTCGGAATATAGTGCCCGTGCCTGTCGGTGACGGTGAAGATGAGGTTGACCTCATTTACGCCCAACCTCACAACGGGGACATTCGCATCCCCAGCCTGGTCGGGCGGCGGAGCCGGCGTTTGCGCGGCGCCGGGAGTTTGTGCCGGCTTCGCAATAGGAGTTGGTGCAGCCTGCCCGGTCGCCGGACCGGCTGCGGGTTGCTGTGCTGGCAGTGCGGCGGATGAAAAGACTACCGCAAGCACGAGAGCAATCGAAGTTCTCATCATGGCTTTCCTATCTTAACAATCGCACCCGTTCGCTCGCATCCCTGCAATTCCGGCCCCGAATCCTTTCAGGTAAGTCAAGCCTGGCCGGGCGAACCCGCATCCGCTTCCAGCCGGCCCAGGAATTCTTCCAACTCCGCCGGCAGCGGCGCTTCCAGCTTCAGCAGCTTTCCTGTCCGAGGGTGCGTGAACTCAAGGCTCGCCGAGTGAAGAAAGTTCCGCCCCAGCCGGAGTCTTTCCGGTTCTGCCTTGCGGCGCGCCGCCTTCGATTGCGCCGCCTGCGAAGCCACCTGGTCCGTCAGTTGGCCGGAGCCACCGTAGAGCGTGTCCCCCACAACCGGGTGCCCGATCGATGCCATGTGCACCCTGATCTGGTGCGTCCGCCCGGTCTCAATGCGCACCTTCACCAGCGTGAACTTGCCAAACCTGTTCGTGAGCCGCCGGATGACTTCATAGTGAGAAACCGCCGAGCGCGCATTGTCCTGCGGCTTCGCGGTCATTCGCGTCCGCCGCAGCGGATCGCGCCCCACGCCGGCATTGATGGTTCCCTTGGCCCGCTCCATCGCCCCTTGCACCAAAGCAATGTACGTCTTCTTCATCTGCCGGCTAGCGAACATCTCTCCCAAGGCCGCATGCGCCCGGTCGTTCTTGGCCACCACAATCAATCCGCTTGTGTCCTTGTCCAATCGATGCACAATGCCCGGCCTCAATTCACCGGCTGTTGACGACAGAGCATTGAAGCGGTAGAGCAGCGCGTTCACCAGCGTGCCGCAGCTGCGCGCGTCTTCATTTTGTCCCGATCCGGCGTGAACCATCATGCCGGCCGGCTTGTTTACGACGGCGAGATCGTCGTCCTCATAAACCACATCGAGCGGAATGTCCTCCGCCGTCGCCTTCAATGGCGCCGGATGCGGCTCACCCGTGATTGCGATGCGCTCCCCGCCGCGCAACTTCAGCGAAGCCTTCTCGCGCTCGCCATTCACCAGCACGTCGCCCTGCTCCATGAGCAGTTGCACGCGCGAGCGACTCACTCCATCAAGTTGCGCAGCAACGAATTGATCGAGCCGCTGACCAGCCGCATCCGCGGGGACATCGATGGTGCGCAGTTCGAGTTTTCCGGCCTCAGGCATTTGCTCCCTGGTCTTTCGCTGGCTGTCCTTCCGCTGCGGGTGCCCCATCCTTGCGAGTTCTTTCTGTCGCATGGGTGGGAGACCTAGAAGCCTGTCCGGTCCCTTTTCGCTCCAGCAGCATCAACCCGCCGGCAAGCACAAGTAAGATCGCCGCCGCCTGCGGTCCATTCAACACTCCGCCAAAAAGCGCGCCGCGGCCTTCCGGATCGCGCCACAGCTCGGTGATGAATAAAACTACGCCCATCCCTAGCAGCCCTATCCCAGCCACATCGCCCTGCTGCCGCCGCGCCGGCAGCCAGACCATCAGCAGGATCGAAAGTGTCAAGAACCCGAGCGCCGCATAGGCCTGCACCGGATGCAGCGCAATTCCCAGCGGCGTCCCGCTCCACCGCGCAGCCAGCGGATTGGTGTAGATCACAGCCCAGCGCACTGAAGCCTCCGTAGCCTCAATCCCGTATCCCGAGCCCGCCAGCAACGCGCCCACCTGCTCAAAGGCCATTCCCAGAGCCAGCGGCGCGGCCAGCGCATCGGCCGTTGTCCACAGAGCCAGCTTCTTCCATCGCGCATAACCAGCGGCCGACGCCAGGCCCGCCAACGCGCCTGCCGCGCCAAGCAGCGGATGATGAATCATCGCCAGACCCAGCATCCACGAAGGATGACGGCGCACGTCGCTCCAGTTAATCAGCAGCAACAGCAACCGCTGGCCCGCAAGTGCCGCGAACAATGCCACCACGCATAGATTCCACACCTCTCCGCCATTGACACCCGCAATACGCGCCGTCCGCTGCGCAAGAAACAGCGCCAGCAACACGCCCAGCGCCGCCATCGCGCCGTACGACGGAATCAGAATTGCTCCGAGGTGGAAGAGAACTGGATGCACCAGAGTCAGCATACGGCATTTGACTGTGCACGTAGCCGCTGAGGCGTCTTCAAAGGAAAGTAGAATCCGGCCCACGGGGCCGTGAGTGATGCGCTGGTGAACCCGTCCTAGGACGGTGGAGCTCTCCGCGGTTCATTAGGCATTCCGGACTGGCGGACACGGCACACAGAACCGATTGTCGAGTCGAGCCCCTGTTCATGAATGTTGGTTCAACCAGCGTTAACCACCCACCTGCTTTGCAGGCCGGTTTCTATTGCGGATAGTATGGGTCCGCGCGAGAAATTACAAGTCTTGTGCGCGAGGGGCGTGGTGTGCTAGCGTTTTTGTCCCGCTTTTTTGAGCCGCTGTCCCAAAATGGCGCAAGGCCTTTCTACGACCCCGTCTTCAAGTCTTCCGCAAGCACCTCGTCCAGCAGCCCGCGCAGGTTCGCAGCGCGCGCATGGCCCACCATCACATCGGCGCCGCCCGCCTGCGCCAGCTCATCGGCAAGGTTCAGGGCCGCCAGCACCGCCACGCGCAGCGAATCCACGGTCCGCCCCTGCGCGGCTACAGCGCGCATCTTGGCGTCAACGCGCGCGGCCAGTTCGCGGATGTGCTCCGTGTCCTGGCCCGAGAGATGATAGATCTGGTCGTAGATCTCAACAGTCACATAACCGGCAGCATCGCCGGTTTGCTCCTCAGCCATGCCTGTCCTCACAGTTCGAGCATATTCAGTTGCGCCAAAAGCCGATCCACTCGCTGCCGCACCTGGTCCCGCTCGGCGCGCATCGCGTTCAGTTCCTTCTGCAGATTCTCCACCAGCATCGCCTGTTCGCGCACCTGCGCTTCAGCCTGCCCAGCGCGCTCCTGCGCTTCGGCGCGAGCCTGCCGTTCCCGTCGGACAATGCTCACGGCACGCGAAACCCGCTCCTCCAGCGCCGAAAAATCGTCCGAACTCAAGGCCAAAGTTTCAGGTTCTGCAGCCGGATGACTGTGAGGCTGCAGTCCTGCCTCATCGGCCATCTCTTTACCCCAGGAAAACTCCGGCATTCTGAAAACCTCCGCTCCATGCATCGTACGCGCAAGTATAGCTTTCGATCCAGCCCATTTTTCCCCGACTAACTTCTCAATCGCGCCCCGGCCTGTCCCACTGCTTCCACCACCTGCGCCTGGAAGCTCTGCAACTCTTCCTCTCGCAGTGTGCGATCGACAGCCTGAAACGTCGTCCCCAGCAACAAGGAATATTCGCCCGCGGCCATTCGCTCATCGCGAAATACTTCGCGCACGCGCCAATCGACCATTTCAGGAATCTGCAATCCAGCCAGCGCCTGGTCAATCTTCTCCCAGCCGACGCTTTCGTCTAAGACCAGCGAAAAGTCGCGACGCACCTGCTGGAACCGCGAAATCTCTCGCGCAATCGGCTTGCGCAGGGCATGTTTGTACAGCCGGTCAAGATACAACTCGCCCACCAGCACCGGCTCCTTGAGCTTGCGGCGTGCGGCCTCACTCGGATGCAGTTGTCCGAACCAGCCAACCGTCGCGCCATCCACAGCGACCCGCGCCGCGCGGTAGGGGTGCAGCCATTCGGGAGTGAGCCCAGCCTCTGCCGGAAACCGGTCGAAGTACACCGCCCTCGCCTGGAACCGCGCCAGAACCTGCTCCAGCACGCCCTTCACATCGTGAAAATCAATTGCGCGTCCCGCATGCAGCGACCCCTCCTCCGGTAAACTCCCTACCGCGCCGAATGCCGCTGCCGGCCGCTCGTCCACCTTTTCCACCATGCCGTTCGAGACTGCCCCGGCAAAGACCGTGCCCAGCTCGAACAGCCGCACATCGCTCACGTCCCGATGCAGGTTGCCGGCGATCATGCTCAGCATTCCCGGCACCAGAGACGGCCGCAGCACGCCTGCCTCCTCGCTGAGCGGATTGCCCAGCGGCACAACAAGTCCAGGTTGCGGCGCCGTCAACGCCGCCTCCGCGGCGGAACAGAAAGTGCTCCCGATCGCTTCATGAAATCCGGCCGCCAGCAACGTCCGCCGGACTTCGGATTCCTTTTCCGCCCACGGCAGCGCCCTCACCCCTTCACCAAATGCCGGCAGCGTGTTTGCAAACCGGTTGTACCCGTAAACCCGCGCAACCTCTTCGATCAGGTCGATCTCGCGCTCCAGATCCAGCCGCCAACTCGGCAGCGTCACCAGCCACGCAGCGCCATCTCTGTCCGCCCCACCGCAGGTGGCCCACTCGCTAACTTGCTGGCTTGCCAACGTGCCAACTTGCTGACTCGCTAACCCACACCCGAGCGCCCTGAGCACCGCCTCGACCGTTGCCGCGCCGATCCCTTCCTTGTCGACGGTTGTGCCCAGAATCCGCCGCACCTCACTCAGCGCCAGCGCCACCGGCTTCCGGTTGGCCGTTCGCGCCTCCATAGCCGCAACCCGCTCGTCCACCAGGTCGCCTTCAATCCAACCGCCATTCGCCAGCAGAATGCGGCTCACCAGAGCCGAAGCCACCGGCCCCCCATTGAAGTCCGCGCCGCGCTCGAAACGATGGCTCGCATCCGTGTGCAGTCCGTGGCGCCGCGCCGTCCGCCGCACTGCCATCGGCTCAAACCACGCCGCCTCGACCAGTACGTTGGTCGTTGCCGGCGTAATCATCGTGTCCCAGCCGCCCATCACGCCGGCCAGGCCCACCGGCTTTGCATGGTCGGCCACAATCAGATCTTCCGCATCGAGCATGCGCTCCACGCCGTCGAGCGTCTTCAGCCGCTCGCCCTTGCGCGCCCGCCGCACCACAATGCCGCCCTCGAGCTTGTCCAGATCGAAGACGTGCGTCGGCTGTCCCATTGCAAGCAAGGCAAAGTTCGACGCGTCGACAGCATTGGAAATGCGCTTCTGTTCCAACAACCCAAAATATGTGGCCACCTCCGCGGCGTCAAACCAGTCCCGAGAATCGCCAATCGATATGCCGCGCAGGACCCGCGCTGTAAACCGTCCGCAATCGCTCTCCGCCTCAATCCGTATCGGAAAGGCCTCGGCCGCAGACCGAAGTTCGGGAAGAGTGCAATCAAGCTCCGCCAACGCCAGCCCGTAGATCGCAGCCGCCTCGCGCGCCACACCGTAGTGGTTCATCGCATCCACGCGGTTGGTCGTAATGTCCATCTCGAAGAGCGAGCCGCTGCCCTCGCCGAGATCGAATATCCCCTCAACGGCAATGCCGCGTAGAGTCAGATCTTCGGCGAGCTGGGTATCGTCCACAGCGAGCTCAGGAAGATAGGATCGAAGCCATTTAGTAAGTATCTTCATGCAAACTGCCCCAGGAACCGCATATCCCCCGCGAATAGGCTCCCTATCTCGCTGATGCCGTACTTCATCATGGCAATGCGTTCGACACCCATCCCGAACGCAAACCCCGAAATCTCTTTCGGATCGTAGGCCGGCTGTTTCTCCGCCGCGAACGCGAACACCGCCGGATCCACCATCCCGCAGCCCAGCAGCTCAATCCATCCCGACTGCTTGCACTTCTTGCAACCCTTGCCTCCGCAGAAGATGCAGCTGATCTGCACATCCGCGCTCGGCTCGGTGAACGGAAAGAACGAAGGGAAAAATCGCGTCTTCACCGCCGACCCGAACAGCGCTTTCATCGCATGGTCCAGCGTCCCTTTCAGATCGCTGAAGGTGATGTTCGTGTCCACGCACAGTCCTTCCACCTGATGGAAGATCGGCGAGTGCGTTGCGTCGGCGGCGTCGTTGCGATGCACCTTGCCCGGAATGACGATGCGCACGGGAGGCGGCTGCGCTTCCATTGTCCGCATCTGGACAGGAGACGTATGCGTGCGCAGCAACAGCCGATCGCGCAGTGGCTTCCGGTCTTGATTTGAAATGACCAGCGTGTCCTGAGTGTCCCGCGCCGGATGCCCCGGCGGAAAGTTCATGCACTCGAAGTTGTAGAAGTCGGTCTCGACCTCCGGCCCCACGCCAACCGAGTAGCCCAGCGCCGCAAAAACTTGTGTAATCTCGTTCAGCGTCTTCGTGATCGGATGCTCGGCCCCGGTCAGCCGCCGCGTCCCCGGCAGCGTGATGTCGATCGCCTCCGAGGCAAGCGCAGCATCGTTCAGGCCAGCGTCAGCCCCTTGCTCCAGCAGCGTTTCCACCACCGCCTTGAGCGCGTTGAAGCGCATCCCCAGAGCCTTCTTGCCCTCCGCCGGCGCCGCCTTCAGCCAGCGGCCAGAAACTTCATTGAGCCGCCCCTGTTTGCGCCCCAGCCAATGCAGCCGATAAGCCTCCAGAGCCGCCTCGCCGTCAAGCGCAGCAGCATCGGCGCGCGCCTGCCGCTCCAGCGCGCCAAACGCCTCGTCCAGCGCGGCTTCGTCAAATGCCGTCAGATTGGGAATCTCTTCGTTCGTCATGCGTAATCAGCAGGATAAACCATTGCGCAGGATGAACCATTGCAAGGACCAGCCGCGTCTGCTGCGGCGCGTGCCGTTGGGCAATTGCTGAAAGAAAAGGCCCCGCATCGCGGAGCCTCTTCGCTGACTTGCTGCTTTGCTCTTCTTACGCCGCCGACTTCTCCGCCGCCAGCGCCGACTTGGCCTGCTCCACCAGCTTAGTGAAACCCGCCGCGTCATGCACGGCAATGTCGGCCAAGATCTTGCGATCCAGCTCAACGCCGGCCTTCTTCAGTCCGTTGATGAGCTGCGAATAGCTGAAATGGTTGAGCTTGGCTGCCGCGGCAATGCGGACAATCCACAGCGAGCGGAACTGCCGCTTCTTCTGCTTGCGGCCGGTGTAGGCAAACTTCAGTCCGCGCTCTACGGCCTCTTGCGCTGCCTGGTAGAGTTTCGATTTCGTCAGGAAGTAGCCGCTTGCTCTCTCGAGAATCTTCTTCCGGCGGTCACTCCGCTTCGTACTGCGTTTTACGCGGGGCATTGGTCTTCTCCATTTTGCGTTCGTCGGTCATGCGGCTGGAGGCAGGAGGGCCATCAATGTCAGGCCGGTGAACCTCTTCACTCGCTCTTTTCAAGCCTGAATCTCTCAGAAGTTCAAAGCAGCTAAGCTGCCGGACTTCCGGGGGCCGGCGCAACGCTTTCGCCAAGGCCCTGAAGCGTCTTCTCCATCAGGAGACTACGCAGCGATCAGGCGTAAGGAATCATGCGCGCTACCTTCTTGTAGTCGCCATCGGAAACCAGCAGGGTCCGGCCCAGCTTCCGCTTCACTTTCGGCGATTTCGAAGTAAGGATGTGACGCGTCTTCGTCTGGCCCCGCTTGATTTTGCCGGTGCCAGTCTTGCTGAAGCGCTTCTTCGCGCCCGTATGGGTCTTCAACTTGGGCATTTTCTTCTCTTTGTCCTCGAGAGCGGTCGCATCCAGATCGAGACACCCTGGCGCATCCCCGTTAGACAGGGACTTCCCTGCCCTCTTGAGGCTTCAATCAGTATACCGCATCGCCGGCTTCCAGGCTACGTCCTAAATGCCTCTAAAGCGCCACCCTTATTCAAACCGATACAGCTTGACCTTTTCCGTCCTCACCTGCCGCGAATCGAAGCGCCAGCCTTTGCCCTGGTCGTTTTCATCGCCGTTCAGCCGCCGTCCCGGAACCCACTTGCCATCCTCAAAGGTCCCTTCATCCACCGTACCAATCCCCACTTGCTGCCCCGTCGCCGATCGCGGCGTAAACGAAACCCTGAACCCTTTTCCAACTCCCAGAAACTCATCCGGCCCGCTGGCCATGATCAGCCCATAACCGCTCTCCGCATGGCCGCCGAAGATCTCGTCTAGGGTCACGTGCAACGTATACCCGCTCATGGTGAAGTCGACCGTGTCGTGATTCTTGTTCAACACAAATCCATGCACGTCGCCCGCGCTCTGGTGCTCCAGCAGCAGCGGCGTCACCTTGGCGATCGCTGCGTAACTCGCCGCCAGGTCGCCCTTCGCATCCTCGTCTTCGATGCCAAACGGCGAGAAGCCCATGCCGGCCTCTTCACCCAGCGCATAAAACACATTCGCGGCGCCCACCGCGCCGCCCCGCGCCTCGGGCACAAACAGCGGATTGCCATCGCGATGGTAGCGATTGCACCACTCAGCGAAGTTGTCGGCGTAGATGTCCGGCGAATAAATATCGACCCCCGGCCCCGCCGCCTTCCACACATCCGCAACCTCCGGCTCGGGCCCGCCGCTGGGGAAATCGCCCGGCGGCGTGTCTTCGCCCTCGAGCCAGGTATTCGCGTACGTTGGAATGTTGTAAGCAGCCTTGCCCTTGGCTGCCACGGCATGAATAAACCGAGCATAATACCAAGCCATGAAGATCTGGTCCGCTCGCGTCGTATCCCCAAACACCTCAGCCCACGTCCCGGTTGTCTTGTCGCCGTTCGCGTCCCATAGCGCCCGCAGCCGCGGATAGAGCGCGTCCCGATGCGCCTTCAGATATTGCGTCAGTTGCTCCGGCACGGGCGATGCAAAGGCCGCATTCGCAGCCTCCGAGTGGTCGCGAGAATCGCCCAGCACTCCAACCTCGTTCTCCATCTGCATCATCAGGACGGTATGCTGTTTTCCATCCACTTCCTTGATGTGCTGCATCAAGGCCGCAAATGCACGGGCGTCCGCATCTCGCGTTGCCGCGGCCAGCGGGCTCAGGATCTCCACCTCGGCGCCGCGCTCGACCACTCGCGGAAAACGGTGCGTGTCCTGCTTCACCCACATCGGCGGATAGCTCGACATGCCGTTCTTCCACGAAGCCAGCCAGAGAAACACGATCCGCTGATGCTCATGCCGGGCCTGCGCCAGCAGCCCGTCCACCAGCTTGAAGTCGAAGCTGCCTTCCTTGGGCTCGACCAGCTCCCAGCTCAGCGGAGTGACCACCGTATTCAGCCCCATTGCCGCCAGCTTCGGCCAAATCGGCTTCATGTACTCAAGGCTCGACGAAGACGAGTTGTGCAGCTCGCCGGACAGCATCAGGAACGGCTTCCCGTCCACGATCAACTGGGTCTCTGCGCCCTTGGTTGCGAGGTGCGGAGCGGCAGGCGAAGGGCTGGTCTCCTGTGCCAGGAGCAGCCCGGCATGAAGACCCGCGAACAGCGCAAGAATTGGCAACAAAGAGAAATGGATTTTCATAACGTCAGGGAGTCTAACACAGCGTCTTCCCGCCCTCGACTCACATCAATCAGTGTGCCCCACCCTCTCTGTCAACCTGAGCGAAATGAAGCGGAGCCGGAGGAGGTCCCGTTTCGACCCTCTGTCCCAATTCAGATAAACCCAGCCGCGAGATGTGTCGTTTCGTGATTGCCCTCAACCTTGCCGCAACCGTAGTGTTAGATCGTGGCCGTCCTCTCTGTCGATCTCGCTTATCGCCGCTGGTCCGATCTGGGCATTGTTGTGCTGGACCGCATGCACCCTCCGCACTCCGCGTCCATCGACTGCGAAATTATCCCTGCGACCGCTGCCGGCTTCGCTGCCGGCCCTGTCACCGGGTTGGATACGAATCTAGCCTCCGGTCCCGTCGACGCCAACATCCTCGCTGGCCGCCTCAACCATCTCTCCAATGTGCGCAACATCCGTGTAATCGTCCTTGACGGGCCTCAGGCCTGGAAGTCCCTTCACAACGGCGTCGAGCACGCCCGCGTCAGCGAGCGCCAGCTCAACACCGCCGCCAAAACAGGACTGCCCGGCATGGTCAAGCCCATCACTTACCGGCTTTTCGCCGAATTCTGCCTTGACGTGTACGACGCCCTCTGCCGCCGGGGCTGGCGAAGGCTGGACCTGCGCGACCAACCCGCGTCGCCCGTGATCCAAAACCAGGAGCGCATCCTCGTCGAGAGCTACCCTTATGCCGCATGGAAGTCGCTGCGACTCAATCCGCCGCCCTCCAAACGCCGTGCAAAGGTGAGCGACCTGGCCGAGGCTTACAGTGCCCTCAACGCGCTGATTCCCATCATCACCAATCGTCCGCCGAATCACGATCAGCTTCAGGCCATCGTCGGCGGCCTGCCCGGCCTGGCCATCGAAGAACGCAACACCGCGGCCGCTCGTATTGTCGGCAATCCGCCCCGCCGCGAAGACGGCCACTGGCGCGAAGGCTTCATCGTGCTGCCCCTGCCTCCGCCCCGGCCCATCAACATTCGCTGGTTACACTAGAAAGCTCTTCCTGGGCGCGATTCTGGCGCAAAAGAGCTCAGGCCGCCCGATTCGAGCGGCCTGTCTTGAGAGCTTCAGTTGCTGCGCTTTTCTATGCTTGCGGCGCGGGCGCGGTCACAGCCTGCGGAGCTGCGGCCGGCTTGGGCTTGGGAGCAGCCTGCTCCTGCTTCTTGGCCGGCGCTATAATCGCGTGCAGAATTGTCCCTTCCATGCGCGGCATGAACTCCACAATCCCCGCCTCGCCAATGTCCTGGATCAGCCGGTTGATGATCGCGTAGCCCAGTTCGCGGTGGGCCATCTGCCGGCCCCTGAAGCGCAGGCTGGCCTTCACCTTGTCCCCGTCCACAAGAAATCGAACCGCCTGATTCTTCTTCGTCTGGTAGTCATGATCGTCTACGGTCACTGAGAACTTGACCTCTTTGACCACAATGACTTTCTGCTTCTTGCGGGCGGCGCGCTCGCTCTTGTCCTTCTCGTAAAGGTAGCGGCCGTAGTCCTGAATCCGGCAAACTGGCGGAACCGCGTTGGGCGAAACCTCCACCAGGTCCAGGCCCCGTTCGCGGGCGATCTTGAGCGCCTCAAAGGGCGGAAGAATGCCCATTTGTTCGCCATTTTCATCAATCACGCGGATCTCACGCGCGCGAATTCTATCGTTGATGCGAATAAAAGACTTTGCTGAACGTTTGTCGAGTGCGATGGTACTCCTCCAAAAGTCGTCGTCGCCCGCCTACGGAACCGGCCGGAATCGGCTGGAATCGTTGAGAGGGCGCACGAACGCACACTGAGTATAGCATTGACCCTATTCCAACAGATGAGCACTTTACGCTCAGGGCAATCGCATTTGAAACGATGGGGTTGGGATTTGTTGTGCTCTGAGACTTGACGCCTTACATTTGCGCGTCCTGGGCGGCGGCTGGCTATCCCGGTTGAACGTAAGTTATTTGTTTTCGGCAGATCGGTGGCGCGATGCGAAGGTTTGCGTAAAAGTTGGCACTGACAAGTCCTTTGTTATCAACGAGGGGCGAAGAGCTCAAAAACTCAACAGGTTTGTTTTCATCCAGTTACGTAAAAAGGGGGGGGGAGGGGGGTCGATTTTTTTGTTTTCGGGAACTTTTCCTCCCTGCCAGAGGGAGTCGAGTTGTGGGAATGAAGGTTCTGGGCCATGGGTTCGCTCGTGGAGATCTCAGTTTGTATTCTCATTGTGCGCCGGAGAGCCGAAATGATCGGCAAAGAAGATAAGAGATTCGAGATAACGGTCAGGTCTGCAATCGGTGTGGAGAAGAATCCAAATGCGATTGCCCTGACTTTACGCTGTCTTCGCATCCGAAGTCCAGCGAGGTGCGGGAAGCCTGATGCAGGCAGCCATTCTGAGAATCCGGCGTATCGGAATCATCCGACCGTGGAAGAAGTAATTTCCGCCAGGTAGGCGGACCTTTTATCATGGTAATGTATAGATAGGTAGACAGGTAGGAGGTTAGGTACCTTGGCCCTAAGCATAAAAGCTCCTGAAGCTGATCGATTGGTCCGGCAGCTCGCCGCCACCACCGGCGAATCTATGACGGATGCGGTGATCGTCGCCATGCGCGAGAGGCTGGAACGCGAACAACGGAAGCGTGAAGACAAACAGCAGTTAATTGCAGACATTATGGCAATTGCTAAACATTGCGCATCGTTACCAGTTCTGGATACGCGCACAGACGATGAAATTATGGGCTGGGACGAGAACGGACTTCCTTCGTGATTGTCGATTCATCCGCCGTTGTAGCTATCTTGCGCAAGGAGCCTGAGGCGCTTCGGCTTGTTACAGCGATTGCCGACAGTTCCGTTTGCCGGCTCCCAGCGTCCTGCTTTCTTGAGACCTCCATGCTCATCCTTGGACGAGACGGTGAAGACGGCCTCCGCGACCTGGACCTTCTGATTGCACGATCCAGGATCGAAATCGTCGCATTCACCGAGGCCCAGGCATGGCTCGCCCGTGAAGCATTCAAGCGCTACGGCAAGGGCCGGCATCCGGCCAAGCTGAACTTGGGCGATTGCATGTCCTACGCCCTGGCTAAGGAAACCGGCGAAGAGTTGCTTTTCAAAGGGTCCGATTTCGCTCTGACCGACATCGCAGTCGCCTCGTATTGACCTTTTGCAGCCTCGGCCAACGCCGCGTCCAGCGTCCCCTGCGCATTCAACCCGCTCACACGCACCCGGACCAGCCGATTGGCAGCCAGCCTCCACTCAAGCTCGACGGGGAGAAAGTTCTCAGTCAGCGCAGCCGTACGACCGCTGCCGTCCAACTCTGGCGGCGTGCGCAGCGTGATAGCGTCCAGTTCCCTGCCCACAAACGACCGTCGGTGGGCTTCACTCTTTTCGGCCGCCAGAGAGCGAAGAGCTCCCATCCGCTCTTCCACTTTCAAAGCTGGAACCGGACGCTCGGCATGGAGCGCCCACGCCCGCGTGCCCGGCCGCGGCGAAAACGGGAAGAGGTGCAAGTAGCCGAAGGGCAGCGCCCGCACCAGTTCCAGCGTCTCCTCGAACTCAGCGTCCGTTTCTCCAGGGAAGCCGATCATTACGTCCGCGCCCACGGTAAGTTCCCGCCCCCCAGCCTGAATGAGCGCCTTCACTTTTTCCACGTAATGCCACGGACGATAGCGCCGGTGCATTCGCCGCAGCACGGAGTCCGAGCCGGATTGAAGCGGCAGATGCGCATGACGGGCGAGCCTCATTCCACCAAATTCCCTCATCAACTCGATGAGCTCGCCATCCCAATCCATCGGTTCAATCGAGCTAAGCCGCAGTCGCGCCAGCGAGGTCTGCTCAAGAATCTGCCGGACGAGTCCAGCGAGCGAATTCCTCGCCAAATTCCCTGCAACGAGAGACTCAGAAAAATCGCGCCCCCATCGCCCCAGATTGATCCCGGACAGAACTAGCTCATGGCCCCCGGCCGCGACAAACCCTTCTACCTGCTTCAGAATGCTCGCCGTGGACAGGCTTCGAGACGAGCCTCTGGTCTGCGGAATAACACAAAACGTACACCGGTTCCCGCACCCTTCCTGAATCTTCAGATTGGGGCGGGTCTGCGTACCTGGCGCCAGTTGCGCGTCTTCGATAAATGAGTGGGCAAAGCGGTCGTCCACCCAAATCGGAGACTGGCCCGGCATGTTGCCGCCCGTCAGCAGAGACTGCACACGCACAAAACCATCTGTTCCGGCAGTCTGCGGGGCCAGTCCCAAGACAATCTCCTGCGTCAGCGACTTGTGGCTGTTGCCAACCACCGCTGCCACGCCGTCCATCCCCGCCAACTCCTCCGGCGCGCGTTGCGCATAGCAGCCGGTCACCACAATCCGCGCCTCGGGATTCGATCTGTGAGTCCGCCGGATAAACGCCCTTGCCGCCCGGTCTGCCTCCGCCGTCACGCTGCACGTATTCACCACAACCACATCGGCTGTTCGAGGCTGCCTCTCGGAAAGCCCCGCCGCGCGCAGCCGATCGCTCACCGCTTCTCCATCCGCGCGTGCGGCCCTGCATCCGAAATGCTCCACATGAAATCCCGGCATCCTCTCAGTGTAGAACGTTGTTCAATGCTCCAGCCAGGTTCCACAGGCCCTCGGCTATACTTGGGTTAGACCCAATTCATCGCAGGTCACTACTCATAAAATGTCTGATTCGGCCATTGCCAGTGTCCCCGCAACAGCTACCGATGCCTCCAACGGCGGCACACGGCATATTCTCGGCTTTGTCTACTTCACTTTCGTCTGCTATCTGTCCATCGGCCTTCCGCTCGCCGTTCTGCCGCCCTATGTCCATCTGCGCATGGGCTACAGCGCGGCCATGGCCGGACTTGTCATCAGCATCCAGTACATCGCCACCCTGGCCAGCCGACCCTGGGCGGGACGCATCTCCGACAGCGCCGGCGCCAAAGTTTCCGTGCTCTGGGGCATGGGGGCCTGCACCGCCAGCGGAGCGCTTCTCGTTGGCCGCAGCCGCCGCCATTGCACCTCACCCCTCTCCGCGCCGGCCCCTCGCTCAGCCGTTCGCTCCTCATTGCAAGCCGTCTGGTGCTCGGCATAGGCGAGAGCCTCGGCTCCACCGGCTCAACTCTCTGGGGCATCACCAGCGCAGGTCCGGAACACACCGCCAAGGTCATCTCCTATAACGGCATCAGCACCTACGGCGCCATGGCTCTCGGCGCTCCGCTCGGCGTCGTGCTCGATGAGCATTTCGGCCTTGGCTCGCTCGGCGTGCTGACCATCCTCATCGGCGCGTTCAGTCTCGTTCGCGGCCAGCCGCAAACGCCCCGTCCATGTACCTCCCGGCGAGCATCTGCCCTTTGCCCACGTTCTTGGCCGCGTCGCGCCGCACGGCATGGGCCTGGCCCTCGGCGGGGTCGGATACAGCGTGCTGGCCACCTTCGTCACGCTGTTTTACGCCAGCCGCCACTGGAACGGAGCGGCCCTGTGCCTGACGGCCTTTGGCGCCGGCTTTATCTTCGCGCGTCTGCTCTTCATCCACGCTATCGACCGGTTCGGCGGATTCCCGGTGGGCATGGTCTGCCTCTCGGTTGAATCCCTGGGGCTGCTCATGCTCTGGCAAGCAACGTCGCCCTGGATGGCCTTCGCCGGAGCTGCGCTCGCCGGCCTCGGATTCTCGCTCTTTTTCCCAGCAATTGGAGTGGAAGCCGTCAAGCGCGTCACTGAAAACAATCGCGGCACCGCGCTCGGCGTCTACACGGCTTTCTCCGACGTCTCCTTCTTTCTGGTCGGTCCGCTGGCCGGCGCGGTGATCGGCGTCTACGGCTATCGCAGCGTCTTTCTTTTCGCGCTGATCTGCGTGTTGACGGCGCTGGGGATCGTGATCGTGCTTAGACAGATGCAGGCGAGGGAAGCAGGGAACAGGGAATAGGGAACAGGGAATAGGTTTTGGCGCGGACATTGTTTTTCAGAATCTTTGTTTGAAATCTCCCGATTCGTGCGGCTTGTTTCTTGGCGGTTCACAGGATAATCGCACGATGTGTTTCTGTGAGGTTCTTGGATTGTCCTCTTTGTTTTGTTTGGGTTGAGGTGCATTTCACAGTTTCACAGGCGAAATGCGCCACGCGCCGTTTGGCAGGTGATTTCCTGGATTTGGGACCGCCGATGGAGCCCGGTTCTTCCAGTTCATTTCCATTGTGCGCCGGCGGGGGGATATTATCGGCAACCATCCGCAGTGGGGCGCAAGCTTCGGTGCGGCGAGCAAGTAGCCCAAAAGCAAACGATCCGCCAAGCTTTCGCTTGGCGGATCGTGGCGTTACGCAAGCCCGATTTAGCGGGATCTATTACAGGGTACAGCTACCCGCTGAAAATTACAAGCCCCGAACTCAAATTACCCCGTCTTCTTCGGCCAACGCCTCTACAACTTAAGTGTTTTCTACGGCAGGCCTTCCCATTGCCTCCCAAACCAATCGCTGAATCGCGGATAAATCGTCGGGATTGAGTTGTGGGGAGGAATACCGGCCGTCGCGGAGAACCCTGTCCAGACGGGCAAATGAGACGTGCGCGACCATATCGCCCTTGGCCCAAACGTCAGCGTCCCTCTTGAAGAAGGCGTATTTGTTGGCCTGGATGCGGTAGTGATAAGGCTCTATAACTTGCGGGGCGACGGTGCTGAAGGGAACGACGATGCAACTCCCCCAGCCGCTGCCGCCCTTCCTGCGTGGGGAAACGACCACCACATGCCGAACCTTGGACATTTCGGGAGGCATCGAGTTGGGACCGAAATCGCACATTAACACTGTGCCGAGTTGGGGAGTAAATATGATTGGCATGTTAATGATTCCCTGATTGAGCGAACGGCTCCTAAAAAGATGCGCAAGAAGGATGGGGTCGCCGGCATCCGGCCACAGCGAGGGAAATCTGTGACATCTGGCGCATTTCAAGACAGAAGCGGGAACTGGGGCGGAGTCAAGTTCCTGTTGCCGCCCTTGATGAATGCAGCGAACCTAATAACGACGACCGCAGCCTGCTCAAGGCATGCATCCCGTTCTGCATTCTGCAGTTCAATGAGTTCGCCGTGCCTCACCGCTGTTGCGTTCGTCGTGTAGGAATCGAGCCAAGTTCTCTCAACGTTGAGAGCATCAGCGAGGGACTGCCAACTCCTCTTCCTGTCGACAGTCCTGGCGAAGTGTTGTCTGATCCGCTCGATGGCACGGTAGCAGTGAACTGCGGCCTCTCCTGGCGTTTCCATCGCCAGCCGGATGTCTCTCAGCGCGGCTCTCAGCTGCGGGCTGCCAACGGACACGCTAACCCAGTCATTGATTTGAAGACCTGCCGCCTCGATGAGGGTGGCGAAACTCGGAAGAGCCGGAGTGAGTTGGCCGGATGCCCTGGTGTCCAAGTTGATGAATCCTTCAAATGTGAGGCTGTGGGGCTTTCCAACGGAAAGCCCGAGAGCGTCCCACAACCCCGACATGATGTGCATCAGCTGATTCGCCAGCTTTCCGGGGTCTTCTTGGGCCCTCGACGATTCAACTTCAACGTTGAAACAGCTGCCGCCAAAAAGAAACAAGCTAGCCGTCAGGTTCACTCCGTCTTCGGCGGAAAAGGCGAACCTGAGGGGAGGGTTTTGAACATCAAGGCTGACGAAATGTCGATGCACAGTGCTAAAGACGAAAATGTATCTCGCCATCTCGGACCTCCGGCAGTGTCAGCCTGACCGGAAACTGGCCTGCGACCAGGCACCGACAGACCCGGCCGACCCTAATCCCGAAAGGTAGCGGCCACCCGAGAGGGCGGCCGTTGTACCAAATGCACAAAGAGCCGTCCTTACCGCTCGTTCTTGCGCCAGTTGATTAGATCGCCGAGGGTGGTGGTGGAACTGGAGACTGGCTGCTTGTGGCCTCCGCCGCGGTCGCCTCGATTTTCAGACTTGTAGTCCTGAACCTCGGCGCGGCTGGCTTCGTGACCGCTGACGGCGCGCAGACTCAGGCCTACCTTCTTCTCTTCCACGTTGATCTTGATGATCTTGAAGTCGTGCTCAAGACCAGTTTCAAGCTTCGACGGACCGCCGGGCTCGTCGCCTGCCTCGGAGATGTGGCAAAGTCCTTCCACGCCCTCCGCGATCTCGACAAACGCGCCGAACTGCGCGGTGCGAAGCACCTTGCCATGGACGATGTCGCCCACGCGGTGCGCGGCGAAGAAGCTCTCCCACACATCGGGCTGCAACTGCTTGATGCCCAGGCTCAGGCGGCGGTTCTGCGGCTCAACGCCGAGGACCACAGCTTTAACCTTCTCACCCTTCTTGACAATTTCCGAGGGGTGCTTGACGCGCTTCGTCCAGGAAAGATTGGACACGTGAACCAGGCCGTCGATGCCGTCTTCAATCTCGATGAAGGCGCCAAAGTCGGTGAGGTTGCGGACGCGGCCCTCGACGATGGTTCCCGCCGGATAGCGCTCGGTCAGGTTCTCCCAGGGATTATCGAGCAGTTGCTTCATGCCCAGCGAGATGCGGCGATCGGCCGGATTCACGCTGAGGACGACTGTCTCGACTTCGTCGCCCGGCTTGACCAGCTTGGAGGGATGCTTGAGGCGCTTTGACCAGGTCATCTCAGACAAGTGAACCAGGCCTTCGATGCCCTGCTCCAGCTCGACAAACGCGCCGTAGTCGGTTACAGAAAGCACACGGCCCCTGACGCGCGCGCCTACCGGGTAGCGCTCGGTTGCGTCGAGCCATGGATCGGGCGTGAGTTGCTTGAAGCCAAGCGAGACCCGCTGCTTATCCTTGTCGAACTTGAGCACCTTGACCTGGATCTCGTCGCCCACATTGACCAGGTCGCGCGGATGAGTCAGCCGGCCCCAGCTCATGTCTGTAATGTGCAGCAGGCCGTCGATGCCGCCCAGATCGACAAACGCGCCGTAGTCGGTCAGGTTTTTCACCGTGCCGGTGAGCACCGCGTCTTCGCCCAGATGCTCGAGCGTGTTCGACCGCTTTGAGTTCTGCTCTTCTTCGAGAATTTCTTTGCGGCTGACGACCACATTGCCGCGCTTCTTGTTGAGCTTGATAACGCGGACTTCAATCTGCTGGCCGAGATAGCCGTCGAGATTGCGCACCGGGCGAATCTCAAGCTGCGAGCCGGGCAAAAACGCCTTGAGGCCGATATCGACGGTGAGCCCGCCCTTGACGCGGCTGACCACCGTTCCCGTTACCGGCGTCTTGTCGGCCGCGGCCTTCTCGATCACGTCCCAAACGCGCAGACGCTGGGCCCGCTCGTAGCTGACCAGGTAGCCGCCTTCGGGCTCCTCGCGCTCGATCACCACATCGATCTGATCGCCAGGCTGGAACTTGACCGCACCTGTGTGATCGAGAACCTGCTCCAGAGGCACCAGCCCCTCGGACTTCAGGCCCACATCGATGACCAGGTGCTTATCGGTCGCCTTGATCACCGTGCCGGTGACCAGCTTGTCGCCGTAGGCTTCAACGGCGGCCGCCTCGGCTGCCTGCTCCCGTTCAAATGCCGCCAGCGCGGCGGAAAAATCGTCGGCGGTCTCATGCCCATGGGCTTCGGCGGGCGCGGCCTTGACGGCGGGTGCTGCCCCCGGCTCGGACTGGGCTACTGGCTCAGCTTCTGTCGCGGGTGCGGCCTGAGCTAGGGGCTCAACCACTGCAACAGGCGCGGCTTCAATCTTGTTCTCCGCTTCCGCGGCAATTTCCGTTGGTTCCTCTATTGCGGGCGCGGCCTCTGCAATGACTTCAGCCTTGGCGGTTTCCAGCACAGGCTCGGCCTCGGCTACAGGCTCGGTTGGGGCATCGGCGTCCAGCGCGGGAACTACTTCGACAACTTCGGCGGTCTCTGCGGTGTTGGACGTGGATTCACGCAACGGCTGGTCAATTCTCGGAAGAGAATCCAGCTCCGTCGCAGGCTCTAGCGTAAAGCTTTCCAATTCGCTGTTCAGGGTTATGCTCTCGGGTTCGGGATTGAGGACGTTTGGCATCACTGCGGCTCCAGAATTCCTTGCTCCCGCGGCTCTTTAGTTCCAGCCGCTGGAAGTGGCTACCACGCTGCGATTGCCGCAGCACAGAGGCCTTCAGACCGTGTCCCTGCTATCTAGTCATTTGCCGGTGCCGGTTGGGTCTTGACGACGGAAACTGCTCCCAGCTTGTTGCGCAGAAAGCCAAACGACTAATCTCCATCGGAAAACACCCGGCAGGCAACGCCTTGCTGGAGGGTGGCCGTAACTCACCGCTGGAATTCGCGCAGTAGGCTACGCTCACAAGTGTAGCAACCTCAGCTTTCGCGCGTCAATGCAACAGCTTCGTCGCGGCGCGCCCGAATCCCCCATTGAAACGGCAAATTCACAATTGCGCGCTGAACGAATAGACTTGCGAGCGCGTTTCTTTGGTAACGAACTATACTGGGCAAGGCAGAAATCCATCCCAAGGCGGGAATCCATCGATGGACCATCTCTGGACACCGTGGCGCTATGCCTACGTCACGTCGACGGAAACCGTGACGCGTCCGGGCGTTCCGGCAAAGCTGGCCGCGTGGCCCGGCAACCTGGGCTGCGTGTTTTGCAATCTGATTGCGTCAATCGATTTCGCCATCGCCAACGGAATGGCCGCGGATGAGGCCGAGGCCGCCGGAGGCCTGATTCTGCGCGGCAAGCACTGCTTCATCTGCCTCAACGCATATCCGTACACATCCGGCCACGTGATGGTGATGCCCTATGCTCACCTCGACCGGCTCTCTGCACTGACCACGGAAGCGGCGCACGAGCTGATTGAATTGGCGCAACGCACGGAGCAGGTTTTCGACAGCGTGTATCGCCCCCAAGGCTGCAACTTCGGATTGAATCTGGGAAAGGCCGCCGGCGCGGGCGTGGCCGGGCACCTGCACATGCACGCGTTGCCGCGCTGGGCAGGCGATACCAACTTTATGACGACTATAGGCGAAACGCGCATCCTGCCTGAGGATTTGGAAGCGACGTGGGTGCGGCTGCGAAAAGCGTTTGCGGAGTTGGGCTAGTCCTTCCGCACGTCGGACTCCGAGTCGCTCGCGGCGATGGAGAGAAGCGGCTGCGACCACTCCTTTGACTCCATCTCACGTATTTCGGACCGCAATCTAGCAGTCTCCGCTAACTCTCCATCGCCGTGTGCTAATTCGCCCAACTGCCGCCCGTAAGAAAAAACGCCGCCCTTTCCTTCGATTGTGCCAAGAAACTTGTTGTAATAGTCGACACTGTTGCCGAGCGCGTTTCCGAGCCTTGTTACATGCCCCTGCGCGACAACCAGCTTGTCGTAAATCTTCCGTCCCATCTCGTGGATCGCCTTTGCGTTCTTGGTAATTTCCGTCTGCTGCCAGCCAAACTCGACCGCCCGAAGCAAAGCGATCAAAGTCGTCGGTGTGGCCATCACCACATTATTCTGAGCGCTGAACTCAATCAGCGAAGGGTCGGATTCGAGAGCCGCGCTGAAGAGCGCTTCGCTGGGCAAGAAGCAGACAACAAAGTCCGGAGCCTTTTCAAATTGCTTCCAGTAAGCCTTGCCGGAAAGGTCTTTCAAATGCGCCTTCACGCGTTGCGCGTGGGCGGCAAATCGAACCTTCTGAGTGGCCGGGTCGGAATTGCCGCTTGCGTCCAGAAAAGCATCCAAAGGAGTCTTTGCATCAACTACGATTTCGCGCCCGTTCGGCAGTTGAATGGTCATATCCGGCCGCAGCATCTTGTCGTCTTCGTCGCGGGCGCTAACCTGCTCGGAAAATGAACAATACTGCACCATCCCTGCGTACTCCACGCATCGCTTCAGTTGCAGTTCTCCCCAGTTACCCCGCGTCTTGGGAGCCCTTAGCGCCGTGATCAACTGAGCAGTCTCATTTTTCAATGCATCGAGCGAAGCAGGAATGCTCTTCTGCATTGTGTCGATTAGAGTCTCCACCTTGGCGTAGGCCCCTGAACGCTGCGCTTCCATGGCGCGAGCCTGTTCATCAAGACTCTTGAGTGCCACTCCAAGCGGGTCAAGCATCTTTTGGATAGCTAGCTCTTTCGCCTCCAACGTCAGCTTCGCCTCGCTTGTCTGTCCTCCAAGTTCCCGCTTCGCAAGCATCAGGAAGCTCTGGTTGTTTGCGCTCAGCGCCTTTGCTGCCAGATCCCCGAATGCGGTTTCAATTTCCGCTTTCATCAGGGCATATTTGTTCTTCTCCGCCGTTACATTCGCCCTCTCTGCGCCGAGTTCACCAGTCAGCTGCGTAATGCTGTCTTGTAAGCCCTTCGATTCGATGGCTTGCGCGGCATTCTCTCTCTCCAGGCCAGTCACCCGCTCACTGAGAATCCGGTTCTCCACCTGAACGGAATTCCTTCCCAACCAGTAACCCAGCAATACGCCCGCAAGAACTGCAATAGCCCCGATAATCAACGATTGCATCATGGTTCCCTTTCCCCGCTTCGCCTAATGTACGCCTTCCCATTGTGCATTTCACGTCATTGTTCCGGCTGTTTTCCTGTTTCCCGGTCCCGGTTTCCTGCTTTCTGATCCCTGACCCCTGATCTCTGATCTCTGTCTTCGCCTTTACACACCCCCAGCCACCCAGTAAACTTGGAGTTTCGGGGCCATGCGCGGATTTTTTGTGCGCAATGGTTGTGTTGCAGTGCCACGGCCCGGTATCGTAGGCAAGCGGGGCGGGATTGGACTTCCCCCCCAGGATTGGCTGTTCAAGTTTCAAGAATACGAGGAGAAGCACGCATGGCCGTTGAAGAGAAGGTAAAGCAGATCATCGTCGAGCAGTTGCAGGTGGATGAGGCCGAGGTTACTCCCGGCGCCAGCTTCCAGGAAGACCTGGGCGCGGATTCGCTCGACGTGGTCGAACTGGTAATGCAGTTTGAAGAGGCATTCGACCTGGAGATTCCAGACGAAGACGCCGAGAAGATCAAGACCGTCAAGGACGCCATCGACTACATCGAGAAGAACGCGAAAGAACCGAAAGGTGCCAAGTAGCCCTTGTCCAATGCGTCCCGTAGAGTCGTAATCACCGGACTCGGTCTGGTGTGCGGTGTGGGCAACACCGCGCCTGAAGTCTGGCGGCAGCTATTGGCCGGCGCCAGCGGCATGGCTCCCATTCAGGGGTTCGATACCACGGGCTTCCCAGTCACCTTTGCCGCCGAGGTCAAGAACTTTGACCCGCTGAATTTCGTGGACAAAAAAGAATCCCGCAAAATGGGCCGCTTCATCCATTTTGCATTCGCCGCTACTCAGGAGGCCATCGCCCAGGCCGGCCTTCAGATTACCCCGGAGATTGGCGATCGAGTCGGCGTCTTCATCGGCTCCGGCATCGGCGGATTCGAGATCATCGAGCGCGAGCACTCCAACCTGCTTCAGGGCGGCCCGCGCAAGATCTCACCCTTCTTTATTCCGGCGGTCATCGTGAACATGGCGGCCGGGCAGATCAGCATCCGCTACGGCGCCAAGGGACCCATCTCCGCCACCGCAACAGCCTGCGCCACCTCTGCCAATTCCATTGGCGACTCGGTGCGCATGATCATGCACGGCGATGCAGACGTGATGATCGCCGGAGGCGCAGAGGCCTCGGTGACTCCCCTCTCCGTCGGCGGATTTGCCGCCATGCGAGCACTTTCCACACGCAACGACGACCCCACCCACGCCAGCAGGCCCTTCGATAAGGACCGCGACGGCTTCGTCATCGGCGAGGGCGCAGGCATCCTCATTCTCGAAGAGTTGGAATTTGCCAAGGCTCGCGGAGCGAAGATTCTTGCCGAAGTCATCGGCTATGGCATGAGCGCGGACGCCTATCACATGACCGGCATCGCGCCCGAGGGCCAGGGCGCCCAGCGGGCAATGAGAGCGGCGCTGAAAGACGCCGGCATCGCTCCGGAAGAAGTTGGTTATGTGAATGCCCACGCCACCTCCACACCGGCAGGCGATGGCAACGAATCGCGCGCGATCGAGGTCGTCTTCGGCGAGCACGCCACAAGCCACAGGCTCAAGATCAGCGGAACCAAGTCGATGACGGGCCACTTGCTGGGCGGCGCGGGCGGGCTTGAGGCTGGCATCTCCGTGCTGGCGCTGGTCAACCAGCAGCTTCCACCTACTATCAATCTGGACAATGTCGATCCCGAATGCCGCCTGGACTATGTGCCCAATGAGCCAATCGACCACAGCTTCGAGATTGCCTTGTCGAATTCATTCGGATTCGGCGGCATCAACGCCACGCTCATCATGCGACGGTGGAGCGAGTAGAGGCGCAAGATCCCGCCGACCTTGTCCGCCAACCTCGTGCCGCTCACACTCCAATTTAGGGACAATACAGGTAAGATAAAAACTGTCCTATCTGTGATAGAATCGGTTCGTGGCGTTGTCGAAACTGCGAGTTGGCAAGCCGGTGAAGGTCACCGATGAGGCTGCCGCAATTCGCTGTGCCGCCGGGGATGGCGCGATTCGCGAGGAAGTGTGGAAAGATGAGGAAGGTTCAGTCGTCCGCTACAACCTTGCCTTCATCAATTTTCATTTGTTCGCTGGAGATAACGGGAGAGTTCTCGAATACGATACCGCACACGGGCATGCGCATCGTCATTTTGCAGGAAGCATGGAAGTCATCGAACCTGCCCCATACCGCAAGGTTCGCGACCGGTTCATTGCAGAGGTCGATAAGCTGAAAAGGCGGAGGAAATTATGAAGATAACAATACATACCGACGGTTTTGAGGGCTGGGCGAAGCGGGCCAAGGCGCGAGCCGAAGCCATGGACGAGGGGCGCGCGTTTCCACCTTCAAGAGGGATCACCTTCGAAAGCCCGGCCGATATGGTCCGGCTGCTTACTCCGGCCCGGCTCAATCTCTTTGAGAAGGTGAAGAAGCGGAAGGTTTCCATTCAGGATCTCGCCCGCTCGTTGGGCCGCGACGTCAGCGCAGTGCGCCGCGATGTGGTCGCGCTCGAGAAGTTCGGGATCGTGGCCTCCCAACACGTTGTGAACCCTGGCCACGGACGCGTGCGGATGATCTCGGCCCCGGCTAGCATCTCGATTTCGGCTGAACTTTAGGTGCTGTCAGCACGGGCCGGTCAGTCGTGACGACGGTCCCATGGAAACTAACGGCGCGAACCCCCATGGCGTTCGCGCCGTTTGCTTGCCCTGGGCAAGGACAGGTCTCAACCCATGGCGGCGGCAATTCCTGCGCCGATCAGCACGAAGATCGCCCACCAGCCGAAGACTGCTATGTAGCCGGATGTGCGCTTTACGCCGGCTACGATCGCCGTCCCCATCCCCAACAAGACGAGCGTCCAAATGGCCACTACGTCGAGGGAAGTCGCTAGCGCGTAGAGTGCCTTGTTTGCCTCCAGCGGATTCAGAAATGCTCCTGCATTCGTGGGGGCAAAATTCTTGATGTTGAACGACTCCGGCGCGGCTCCCGCGAAGATCACCACCGTCCCCAGCAGCGTTTTGACGATGCTCGGCAAGCTCGCAAACATCCACACGGCAAAGATGCTGCCGTACTTGGCCTTGCCGCCAAAGACAAAGTTGATCGTGCCCCAGAGCCCGAGCGACAAGACAGCGACGCCAGCCAAAACAAGTAACGGATTGGCGATGAATACGCCCTCGGTGATGTACAGCGAGATCTTTTCCGACATCTCGCGCTGCGCCGGCGTCGCCTGGGCCATAGACTCTGCCTGCTTGGGGTTGAGCTGGATCTGATTGTCCACCACCTGTTGCATGCCGATCTTGAAGTAGACAGCCGCAAACAGAACGTATCCAATCACAGCAAAGATCACAAACGGCAGCCACCAGCTCCTGTTGCCCCGCTTGATGTCTTCAAAGGTCTTCGACGGCGCGGTAAACGTGTTCGTCACGCGCTGCCACTGGCTGAGCCCCTGAGGGGTTGACTCGGCCACAGGTGCCACTCCCATATCGCTCATGATTCCGCCTCTTTCAAGCCGTATGC
Source organism: uncultured Acidobacteriaceae bacterium (assembly GCA_963757965.1). Lineage (GTDB taxonomy): Bacteria > Acidobacteriota > Terriglobia > Terriglobales > Acidobacteriaceae > Telmatobacter. Next base: position 471,957 of record CAVWTV010000016.1, on the reverse strand, counting down.
GGCTGGTCGCAAATCTACCCCTCGCGTTGACCGGACCCAGGCGCGAAAAGGTTGCATTTTGAAACGGCAACAGTCCGCTGGGCTCGTTCCCGGCATCTCCAGGAAAGAAATGCTTTTGCCCGCGATTGTACCCTTGAATGGCTCAGGAGTCGAAATCAATTTCTATCGATGCGCCAGCAGCCAAGAAAATCGCTGCGTCTTTCTCCCCGCGAAACGATCTAACTGGCCGCGACGGATGGCGGCCGCTGCGCTTCCTGGGTCGCCTTGTCTTGTGCAGGCGCACCTTGGACGGGTGCGCTTTGTCCGCTATGGCGCCGGCTCGCCCTGGCCGGCCCAGTCTTCGCCGGCCCAGTCTTGACCTCCGGCTTCGGCGGAACGTAGGCCTTATAGACCGTGATGTGGAAGCAGGCCTGCTGGAACTCCTCCTCCACGTCGATCTTGGCCGCCTTCTGCAAGGGCAACAGCCAACTCCGCATCCAGGCCATCTCCTGCCGGGTCAGGCCCTGCTTGGCAATATCGATGGTAGCGCCGGTGAGATGCGGGCTGACCACATCGCCCTCGGCGGCCGCGGCATTGCCATTGGTTTTCTGCAGTCGCTCCTGGTATTCCACCGTGCGCACGGCCGAGCTGACCTCGAGCGGCTTGTGAAACATTGCGGCGTGGATCTTGGCCAGATCAGCGAGAAACACAGCGGTCCAGGGCCGGCAGTAACGGTGGGCTTCCGGCAGGTCGCCATTCACCGTAAGCGATGCGGAGGCTGGCAGCGGAACCAGCATCTTGCGGGCAATGCGGTCGGCAAGATCCTCTTCGTCGAGGATGCGCTCGAGGCCGTCGTCTTCGGTTTTGTCGTTTTGCCGGGTCAAGGATTCAAGAGAGCCGGCAAGAGGCGTAGGCACCACCCGCATACTGTGGAGCGAGGCGGCCCGTGCCCTTGCGCGGCGATTGCGCCCGATGCCGCGAACACTCCGATGCCTGCTTCTGCGACCCGATGAACGGCCAGAGCCGGACGACGCTGTGGAACGGCCCCTTTTGGAGGTGCGGGCTGTTGCTGCGGCGTGGGCGCGATGGTGCGACTTCGCCGAGGCAGCTGGCGAGCCAAGCGCTGTGCCCAAAGAGAGCACAGCCAGGATGAGGATTGTGAATGCGGTCCGCAACATAAAGGAGTGTGCGGAGAATCCAGAGCTTCTCCAGTGTAGCCTCAACTGCCCTCGCCCTCAGAGTACCTCTATGGATTCGCTTGCGTCTGATAATTAGACGTTCTCCTAGTGTGGTGAGTCAGAAGTTCGTTACAGAAGTACGCGATGGAAATGCAGGTCCTTCGACTCCGCTGTAGAACGCTTCGCTCAGGATGACCGCCTCTCTTGGGGTTTCGTGTATGCGGCATTTATTGAACGAACTTCAGACTCAGTACACTAGTTTAATGGATAAGGGCTAGAATTGGGCCTGGGGCATAGATCATGGACGAATCGAAGTTTGACTACACCTATGTGCCGGAGCACCTGAAGGGGAAGGTTAAGAACCACATGAATCTTTCCTTCAGCGAGCGTTTCGATCTGATTGCGGAGCTGAGCGAGGCTGCCTGGGCGAAGATCGGCGTCGTTCGCGATCCCACCAAGCCGATGGATAAGACGATTCGGCGGGTTGAACGCTCGCAGGTTTAATAGGCGTTCGGCATCACGAGATTCCAGGTCTCAGAAGCGCGGCCCAGGGCAACCAGGTCTTAGGACCGTCACTCTGCAGATTGTCGCATCGATGGTCATGATTCACATCCGCTTTACTTACTTCTTCCGCCAATGTTCGTTTAGTCGAGTCGTGGCAATGGCAGATGACTATTGAGCTTGTCGAATTGTTCTTTTGTCCAGGTTTTATGCCAGAATTTCTCGTAACCAGTCGCAACCTGCGACCAATTGCCGGGAGTAAAGGATAAGACGGATTTCAAAGTCTGTATGAGATGAGGTTCGACCGCCAAAACAATCGGCTCACATTCGATTGCATCCGTTTGCTTGATGCTTCTCGTGGATGAATCGTAATCATCTACCCACCAGATGCCCAAGATGGACACTGTAGATTCTGACTTTCGGCTGAGATCGATTCTAGCCGCTCCGCCTGACGGGTGTGAAAAGCAGAGACTCCAAGAGGGAGCGTCGTGATAATACTTCCGAACGATCAAGTTGTGATTTTCTGAAAAGGCAACGAGCAACCCGCTCAGCGGCGAAAAGAATAACTCATAAACAGCAAATATTTCCTGGTATTGGGGATCATGTGAAAGTCCGTTTGGCAAGGCGGGTCTTCTCCTTTATTTACTTCCCTTGCGTGCGCCCCGGGTCGCAAATCTCAGGAGCTGGGACGCGCAGACTTCCTACAGCAGCGTCGGCTCGTCGTCTTTCAGTTCTTCGGGCGGGATGATGACGGCGGCGGCAACCTTGTCTTCGGGCTCGAGGTTCAAAAGGCGGACGCCTTGCGTGGCGCGGCCGGCGGCGCGAATCGTTTTGGTGTCGATGCGGATGATCTTGCCAAATTGGCTGATCACCATCAGTTCCGATGAGTCGTCCACCAGTTGAATTGAGCTCACTCGTCCGATGCGCGGGGTAACAGCCATGTTCTTCACGCCCTTTCCGCCGCGCGTCTGCAAGCGATACTCCTCGACGTTGGTGCGCTTGCCAAATCCGTTCTCGGTGATGGCAAGAATGCGGTACTCGCCCGGCTCATGTTCTTTCGGCGTAACTGCCACACCGACCACGTAGTCGTTCTTGGCAAGGTCGATGCCGCGCACTCCGTATGCCGGCCTTCCCATGGAGCGAACGTCATTCTCGTCAAACCGGATGGCCATGCCCAGGTGCGTGGCCAGAAACACAATCTGGCTGCCGTCGGTGATGCACGCCTTCACCAGCTCATCGTCCTTGTCGATGCCGATGGCGATGATGCCGCGCGACATGACGTTGGAGAAGTCCTTGAGCGGCGTCTTTTTGACGGTGCCCTTTTGCGTGGTGAAGAAGATAAACTTCCCTTCTTCTTCAAGATCGCGCACGGGGAGAATGGCGCGCACGTTCTCGCCCTGCTGCAGGTCAAGCAGGCTCTGCATGGACTTGCCCTTGCCCGCCGCGCTGACGTCGGGAATCTCGTACACCTTGAGCCAATAGACGCGGCCAGTGTTGGTGAAGCAAAGCAAAAACGCGTGGGTTGAATCCACGATCAACTGGGCAACAAAATCTTCTTCGCGCGTCTTCATGCCGGTACGGCCAGAGCCGCCGCGGCGCTGCTGGCGATAGATGCTGATGGGCGTGCGCTTGAGATAGCCCTGGTGGCTCACAGTAACGGCGACCTGCTCGTCGGCGATCAGGTCCTCAAGTTGCAACTCGGCGCTTTCGTCCACAATCTGCGTGCGCCGCGCGTCGCCATACTTGTCGCGAACCTCTTCGAGTTCTTTGACGATCACGCCACGTAGCTTAGACTCGCTGGCCAAAATCGACTCGTATTCGGCGATGCGCTCGCGCACCTGCTCCAGTTCTTTGAGCAGTTCGTCGATCGAAAGCTGGGTGAGCCGGTAGAGTTGCAACTCGAGAATCGCGTCAATCTGGCGCAGGGTGAGGCCGCGTTCTTCATGCGTCAGCCGCTCGCGGTCGAGCGTGACCACAATCTCAGTGCCCTTGCCCCACGCATACAAGTTCTCGCGAGCCTCAACGCGCGACCCCGACGCACGAATGATCCTGATTACGGTGTCGAGATTGTCGAGCGCAATCTTGTAGCCTTCCAGTATGTGCTCGCGCTCGCGGGCCTTGCGCAGCAGGAAGACCGTGCGGCGCTGAACCACGTCGATGCGGTGATTGATGAAGCAGCGAATCGCCTGGTCAAGACCAAGTTCCCGCGGCTGCCCGTTCAGCACAGCCAGGAAGATCATGGAGAAGCTCTCTTGCATCTGCGTGTGCTTGTAGAGCTGGTTCAATACGATCTCAGGCTGCGAGCCGCGCTTGAGCTCGATCACGATGCGCATGCCGTCTCGATCGCTCTCGTCACGCACATCGCTGATGTCGTCAATGATCTTGTCGTTGACCAGTTCGGCGATGCGTTCGATCAGCTTCGACTTGTTCACCTGGTAGGGAATCTCAGTGACGATGATCGCCTGCTTTTCCTTGGTCAGGTTTTCCGTCGCCACTCGCGCGCGCATCATGAAGCGCCCGCGCCCGGTCTTGTATGCCTGCGGAATACCTGACTTGCCATACAAAAATCCGCCTGTCGGGAAGTCGGGCCCCTGCACGTGCTTCAACACCTCGGCCAGACCTGCGTGCGGGTTCTGCACGAGTTCGATGGCCGCGTTGACCACCTCAGTCAGATTGTGCGGCGGAATGTTTGTCGCCATGCCCACCGCAATGCCGCTTGAACCATTCACGATCAGGTTTGGGATGCGGGTGGGAAGCACCGTCGGCTCAAATGTGGACTCGTCGTAGTTCGGCGTAAAGTCCACTGTCTCCATCTCGATGTCGGCCAGCAGCTCGCCGGCCAGGCGCGTCATGCGGCACTCCGTGTAACGCATCGCCGCCGGCGGATCGCCGTCAACGGAGCCGAAGTTTCCCTGCCCATCCACCAGCGTGTAGCGCAACGTAAACGGCTGCGCCATGCGCACCAGCGTGTCGTAGATCGCGGAGTCGCCGTGCGGATGGTAGACACCCATCGCCTGGCCCACCACCTTGGCGCACTTTGCGTATTTCTTGTTGTACTCGAGACCCATCTCGCTCAGCGTGTAGAGCACACGCCGGTGAACGGGCTTCAATCCATCTCGCGCATCCGGCAGCGCGCGCCCGATAATCACCGACATCGAGTAGTCGAGATACGAGCGGCGCATCTCCTCTTCAATATTGATCGGAATGAGGTTGGTGCCGCTGTTTGGCGGCGTTCCACCTTCAAGAGGGAGTTGGGGATTCTGATCGTCTGCCATAGGGTTTCTGAGGCACGTAGCAAGGCGGCAAAAAGGTTCCGGAGAAAGCGGGGCCGGACTGCTCGGGCTATGCTTCTATTTTACCCGCTCAAAGCCGGTTTCAGCAAGGCAAACACGGATAAATAAGTCCTTATTTTGCTTGATTTTATAGGTTCTTTAGGGCACCTTAATAAAAGCCCGGAAAAGGTTACGCCGTGCGCTTCAGCTTCTCATGCGGCGCGGCGAGTCCCGGCCTTGGATTTGGCCGGGGTTCTAGCCCTCTTTTTGGCCTTGGTTTCGCTCTCGTTTTCACCAAATCCAGCTAGAAGTACCGGCGCCCGGTCGGGAAATTCGACGATCAACGAGAGTTTGCCACCCACGCCCTCGACGTAGGTGCGCAGCGTCGAGAGGTACAGGTCCGTGCGCTTCTCGATCCGCGAAACTCCCTCCTGCCCGATCTTGAGCTTCTTTGAGAGCCGGGCCTGGGTCAATTTGCGCAAGCGGCGCACCTCACGCAAGTTCAGCTCTTCGGCAATCAGCTCCGCGGTTCGCTGCCTGACTGACTCCCGGAACTCCTCCGATTCCTGTGCGAGCATCTCCTTCAAAGAAACCGTTGAATAAGCCATTGCTATTCCTCCTCCACTGAAACCGCCCGTTGGTGTCGTTCGAAGCGACGATCGGCGACCTTGCTAAGATTCCGGTAGAACCGATCCTTTGAAACCCCGGACTTGTCGCCGCCAACGAGCAGAATCGCCCTGCGCTTTACGTCGAATGCAAAGGCAACCCGCCATGCGCCGCCATCGGCGCTGAAGCGAAGCTCCTTCATGTTGGCGTGCTTCGATCCCTTCAGCGTATCGACCTGCGGCCTGCCGAGCTGGGGTCCGAGCTTCCTGAGCAATCCAACCAAAGAGTAAATTTCGCGCCGGACCGCTGCCGAGAACCGATGGATCTCCGGCGCAAAATCCGGGTGAAACGAAACCACCCACGCACCGTTCTCATTATGCTCTGGAATGCCTAATGTCTTCAAGTGCCTATTCCTTTCGCCCAGCTTGAGTCGGGTTCGTCAAATGAATCCCGGCATCCACGACGGCAGCCCAAACAAGCTCATCACGCAGAACATTGCCTGCAGCAGCAAAATCGCCCCCGCGGCAGCCATCACCAGCCGCCCTCTCGGGCCCTCGTAAGCGTCGGCAAACACGCCGCCGACAAAGGTCAGCAAAAACGGCAGCGACCAAAGCCACGGGCTGCCCGGAACCCCTGTCATTACCAGCAGGACCAACATCAGAAAGCAAAGCAGGGGGGCCGTATTTCCGAAGTAGCGCGACTTCCTCAGGCCCAGATACAGGATTGCTGCAGCGCCGGCCGCGACGGTAATCCCGGCGTTCGCCATCGAGGAAAAGAATCGCCGCGCCGGGTCCACTGAAACCGACAGAAACCCCGCAGCCGAGCGGAACACGTAGCTGAACGCATCCGGCGAAAATCCGTAGCATGCAAACACCAGCAGCAGCGCCCCGGCCGATGCTGCCAGCACCACAGGCAGCACCTGGCCCCGGCGTGCTTCGGCGACCCAGAGCATGGCCAGAAGCCCCAGCAGCGCCACCACCGGCAGCGCGGCAATATGCGAAGCGGCCGCCATTCCAAACGCCGCCGTTAGCAGCACAATCCGGGGACGCCACTTGCGCCGCGGCCCCTGCATGGCATGGGCCACGCCGATGCATGTATACACGCCGCCATACACGCCAAGCGCCGCCAGAATCTCCGCATTCGGCGCGACACAAGCCTTGAGCACCGCGGGAGAAAAGCAGTAGAGCGACAGCGCCGTGTAGCCGCCCAGGTTGCCGTAGAGCCGCCGGGTTACCCACCATAGGCCCGCACCCAGCATCGCTCCTGCGAGCAAAAACGGCAGCCGCTCCAGCAACAGGATGTGAGTAAGCTGGTGGCGCAGTTCCCAGGTGCTGAGCTCGCCCGGAGCTTGCACAAATCGGTCTTCGGGCTTGCGCACGATATCCAGCGCCCGCTCGGCGAGCAGATTCAAAGTCAGCGGCAAGCCCGCCAGCCTGTAACCCAAAACCCCATCGTGAATATTGCCGCAGGTGGTGTAGTAGCCGGTCAGCGCCTCGGGCCGCTCCCACATCTCGCGCCCGCACCGCGCATATTGGTAATCGCGGTCGGTCAGTGTCTGGCGTTCGATCAGCCAAAACCCCTGAATGAGAAAAAGCGCCAGCAACCCCGCCGCAATCCGCTGCGGAAGGTTGAATTGGAAGCGCCGGATCCTGCTCAACCGAAGGGTCATCGCGTTCAACGGAACAGTTTCCAGTCTAAACGGCCTGACCTGCCAACTCCGCAAACGCCGAAAACGCCGCTAGTTCCGCTGACATGCTGCCTCAACCGCTTTACGCGCGCCGACCCTTAACCTTACACTGACCCCGCCATGCTAACCCGCCGACGTTTCGCGCTGAACACTGCCTCCGCCGCCCTGATTCTTGCCTCCAAATCCAGCTTCGCGCTGGCTCAAGCCGCTACCACTTACCGCAATCCGATCCTCGGCGGCGATCACCCCGATGCCAGCCCCATTCGCGTCGGCAACGACTTCTACCTTACTCACTCCAGCTTCGACTACGCGCCCGGATTGCTTATATGGCACTCGCGCGACCTGGTCAACTGGCGCCCCGTGGCTGCGGCCCTCCGCCGCTACTACGGCAATGTCTACGCGCCGTACCTCTGCCAGTATCAGGACCGCTTTTACATCTACTTCCCCGCCGACGGCCGTCTCCGCGTGGTCCATGCGGATGACCCCAAAGGTCCCTGGAGCGAGCCCATCGACCTCGGCATCAATGCCATCGATCCGGCACACATCGCCGAAAACGGACGCCGCTTTCTCTACATGGCCGCGGGCCAGATGGCGGAGCTCACCCAGGATGGCCTGGGCGTGCTGACCCCGCCGAAGAAGGTCCTCGACCCGTGGCCCATACCCGCCACCACACGCATCGAATGCGTCTGCCTTGAAGGCCCCAAGCTACTGGAACACAATGGCTACTTCTACCTCAACGTCGCCGAGGGCGGCACCGCCGGGCCGGCGACCAGCCACTCCGTCATCTCCGCCCGCAGCCGCCACGCCGACGGCCCCTGGGAGTTCTCGCCCTACAATCCTGTCGTCCACACGCGCACCCGCGACGAGCGCTGGCTCTCTCTCGGGCATGGCCGCCTGGTCGATACTCCCGATGGCAAGTGGTACATCACCGTCCACTCGTATGAATACGGCTACCGCACGCTCGGCCGCCAACTCCTGCTGCTGCCCATTGAGTGGACCCGCGACGGCTGGTTTCGTGTCCCTGCAGGCACCACCGCGGAGTCAGCCATTCCAATGCCCGTCGCAGGCGCCAGCCAGCAGCTACCTCTCGACCCCTCTGACGATTTCACGACACCGGAACTGGGCCTTCAGTGGGGCTTCTGGCACGAATTCGACCCGGCGCGCTTCGCCACCGGCAATGGCGCGCTCACGCTGCAGGCCCGCGGCAAATCGCTGGCCGACACCTCCGCGCTCACCACACCACTCGGCGGCCACTCATACACCGTTGAAATCGACATCGAGGTCGATCCCGACTGCGAATCCGGCCTGTTGCTCTTCTACAACCCCGATCACGCCACCGGAATTCTGCTCTCCAATGAAGGCATCGGCGTGCGCCTGGCCAACGGCTACATTCCCAGCCGTCAGGAAAAGGGCGCAACCCGCGCCACCTTCCGCATCGTCAACGACCGCCAGGAGATCGATTTCTACTACCGCCTCCCCGGCCAACCCTGGCGCAAGACACAGGAGTCCGCCGAGATCGCCGGCATGAACCATAACGTTCTCGACGGCTTCCTAGACGTTCGCCCTGCCATGTACGCCGTAGGCCAGGGAAAGGCTACCTTCCGCGCCTTCCGCTACTGGCCCGGCATCAAGCTGCCGGCATAAATCTCGTCGAAAATTTCCGTCTGTATCCGCATTCCCAAAATGGAAGTGATCCGCATTTCCTCGGTGGGAGAATAAGTGGCAAAGTGCTATCCTCCTAGCCAAGGGCACGCGCATGAGCAGTTTTTTCACTCTCGGCCACTCTAATCACGCCATTGAGACATGGCTCGCCCTCGTTCGCCAGCACCAAATCGAGGTTGTCGTCGATACGCGCAGCTCTCCCTACTCGAAGTACGTTCCGCAGTTCGACAGGGAACTCCTGCAAATCTCGCTAGAGCAGGCGAAGATTCACTACCTTTTCCTAGGCGAGGAGTTGGGCGGCCGTCCCGCCAATCCGGCCTATTACGACGCCTCGGGCCGCGTGCTTTACAGCCGCCTCCGAGACGATGCCCGATTCAAAGCAGCAATTGCCCGCCTTGAGACCGGCATGGAGCGCTACCGGGTTGCCCTGCTGTGCGGTGAGGAAGATCCCGCCCACTGCCACCGCCGCCTGCTCATCGGCCGCGTCCTCACCGAGCACGGTCACACCATGCTTCACATCCGCGGAGACGGCCGCCTGGAACCCGACGCCACGGTTGCTGACGAATCAAGAAAGCCTCTGGTCGGCGTTCAGCCCGCACTCTTCGCAGAACTCGACGAGGACAAATGGAGATCTACAGCATCGGTTTTACACAAAAGAGTGCCAGCCAGTTCTTCGGCGCACTGAAGGCTCACGGCATTGAGCGCCTGCTCGACGTGCGGCTGAACAACACCTCTCAGCTAGCCGGATTCGCCAAGCAGGTCGACCTGGCCTACTTCCTCCACGAGATATGCGGGGCAATCTACGAACATGAACCGCTTCTCGCTCCGACGCAAGGGATGCTCGACGCCTATAAGAAGCACAAGGGAAGCTGGGATGCTTACACCGATCTTTACCTAGCTCTCATCCGATCACGCAAGGTCGAGTCCGTTCTTTCCAAGGAGCGCTTCCGGAAGAAGACCGTCCTGCTCTGCAGCGAGGCGACCGCAGAACACTGTCACCGCAGACTCGCGCTCGAATATCTGCAGAGAGAATGGGGAGACGTTCAGATTCGTCATCTTTAATCTGAGGATCTGGGCATGCCCGAGTCGCGATTCCTATGTCTCGCCGTCTCGCGAAGGGATGGCGGAAACTGCATCGCCGGCGTTGACATTGACACAGGCGCATGGATTCGCCCAGTCAACGCCAAAAATCACGGCGCACTCCACGACTTCGAAATCGTCGTCAGAGACCACAAGACACTGAAGCTTAGAATGATGGCTCCGCTCGATTTGATAAGTCTGAGCCTCGAAGTGGCGGCTGGCATCAGAGGGCAACCGGAGAATTGGACACTTCCTCCTGGATCTACGACCGAGCAACGTCCGGTCTTATTCAAAGTGGTCGAGGATCCTTCGCTAGTCCGGAAAGTGAAGGACTTGGCGGAAGCAAGCAATTCATTAAGCCTGATCTTTGGAACTGCTGACAACAAGGTCAAACATAGCGTGATCGAGACGGAGCCAGTCCAACATTCGCTCTGTGTGATTCGCCCAAAGAATCTGAGTTGGGTCAGAACGACGAATTTCCGTAACAAGCCTCGAATTGAAGGGCATTTCGAGTTCGGCAAGCGGAACACTCGCTACTCTCTTCCTTTGACTGATATTGCATTGGAAGCGAAGCTCCTTGAACTAACGCTCACGAAGGCGACCGTGATTGCCGCCGATTCGCCCGGGATGAATACAGACACGGAAATCCTGCTGACGATTAGCCTAGGCGATCATTTCAAGGAGACGGGATACCACTACAAACTGATCGCGGGCGTTCTGCTCCTTCCGAAGGAGTGAACCATCTGCCAGATACGGAATCGTGCGTTGTGGAGCTTCGATAATCATTCTGTATTGCGGAAATTGAACCGCTCCCACCTGTTGTATCGTGTTAGGTAAGTCCCGACGCTAGGCTCACCATGTTAACCACCCCCGACATCGTCGAGTTCCTCAAGCGCATTAGATGGGACTCGTTTCATTCCTGGATTCCGTTTCACAATCTGTTCGCGCCGGTTGCGGCCTCGCTTGCCGAGGGTTGCCGGCGATGGGTCAAGCGCCGCAACGCGCGGCTGGCGCAGCACTGGCCCGTCGTGGATGGGCAGGTTCAATCCATCGACGTGAAGCCAGGGACCAAGTTCTTCGGCAGCGCGCGGCGATTCGATGCGATCTTCAAGTACTCCTATAGCGTCCAGGACGGAGGCGAGGTCAACTACCATTCCGGAAGCTTTTCGCGGCCTTTCCCTGACAAGGAGCGGGCCTGGGAGTGGCTGGAGTTGTTGAAGAACCAGAGAATCCGCGTTCACGTTCGGCCCGGCCGGCCTGAAGTCTCCGCGGTGCTGGCGGCGGATCTAGACGCCCACTTCTCGCTTCCCGCGCGAACGCCGGCTGACCTGGTGATTCCGTCTTACGGCTTGGAATAGTCCCCGGCCGGCTCTGGCGGCACACACAAGGAAGCCGCTCCGAAGAGCGGCTTCGATTGCCTCGCCTACGGTTAACGCTTAGCCCGCATATCTCACAGGCGGATTGTCGATTTGGGTGAGTCGGGAAGAAGAAAATAGCTGGAAAGGCCGTCTTTTCTGTGGCATAACTACGTTATCGAGACGGGTTATGGCCGAGGAAAGGGCGGCCTTTCACATGACAGAGTGTAATCAAGAAGTCTTCTCGTTTGCATCTCATTTTTCGCGCCGCGTAGAGGCCAGTTTCACAGCGGGTCAAGTGTCGACCGATGGCGGAGCGCTGTTGTTGCGTCAGGCCGATCGCAAGATCGGTTTGCTGAAGCGGGTGGCGTCTTGTTTTACCGACCGGCGGTCCCCGCTGCTGGTCCAACACCAGCTTGGTGAGATGCTCTCGCAGCGCATCTACGGGCTGGCGCTGGGCTACGAGGACCTGAACGATCATGAGCAGTTGCGCCACGATCCGCTGATGGCGGTGCTGGCAGGCCGGCGCAAGCTGGAAGATCCCCTGGCCGGCAAGAGCACGCTGAACCGGCTGGAACTTCCCGGCGGCAGCAAGCGCTATCACAAGATCGATTACGCGCCAGAGAAGATCGACGCGCTGCTTTGCGATCTGTTCATCGAGTCGCACGGCGAAGCGCCCGACCAGATCGTGCTCGACCTGGATGCAACCGACATCCCGCTCCACGGCCATCAGCCGGAGCGATTTTTTCATGGTTACTACGACAGCTACTGCTACTTGCCGCTCTATATCTTCGCCGGCGATCAACTGTTGTGTGCTCGGCTTCGCGCCAGCAATGTGGATGGCGCGGCCGGTGCGCTCGATGAGGTCAAGCGCATCGTGGCCCAGTTGCGCTCCAGGTGGCCCAAGGTGCGCATCGTGCTGCGCGGCGACTCGGGCTTCTGTCGCGAGGAACTGATGGCTTGGTGCGAGGCCGCGGAGAACCAAGTGGACTTCCTGTTCGGTCTGGCGCGCAACAGCCGGCTTCAGAAGATCATCGGCAAGCAGATGCACGAGGCCACGCTGCTGCACGCCGAGACCGGCAAGGCAGCGCGTGTCTTTACCGAGTTCGACTATCAAACGCACAAGAGCTGGGCGCGGGCCAGGCGAGTAGTTGCAAAGGCTGAGTATCTGGACAAGGGCGAAAACCCGCGCTTCGTCGTTACCTCACTCAGCACCGATGAGTGGGCGGCGCGCGAGCTGTACGAGAAGTTCTACTGCCAGCGCGGCGAGATGGAGAACCGCATCAAGGAGCAGATGTGCCTGTTCGCCTATCGCCTCTCGACGGAAGAAATGAAGGGCAATCAGCTGCGGCTGTACCTGTCGGCGCTGGCTTATACGCTGGTTGAAGCTCTGCGGCGGCTGGCGCTGAAAGGCACCGAGTGGGCCGAAGCGCAGGTGGATACGATCCGCCTCAAACTGTTCAAAATCGGCGCCCTGGTACACATCAGCGCCCGGCGCGTGTGGCTGGAACTCAGTTCCACCTATCCGTGGAAGCAGATTTACGCTCGGGCCTTCGACGCGCTGCGATGCTGAGCGTCTCCACCGCGACCAAACAACTTTTCCACACCAACACAAGAATCGGCCTGGCGGAGCTATGCCTCAAATCCAACCTCGACCTGCGATGAGCCCCTCCGCGCACTTGCCGAACCCATCGCCAAGCCGATTTCAAGCCGGTTGATGGCCCTTCCCGCATGCTTCGCACCGCTGACCACCTTCAAATCGATCCATGTGAGAAATGGCGGCTAGTTGAAGATAGCCCCGACGGTAACGTTGGAGTTATAAGTTGGGCTACTGGGACTGAGGATGATTGTGCACTGGTTTGGTCCGGTTGAAGTGACATTCCCGGTTGCCGTGCAGTTATCAGACCAACCGCCGAAAGAGACTCCAGTTTGAGCCGGCGCAGTCAGAGTCACAGTGGTACCTACGGGGTATGTCGCCACGCAGACTGAGCCGCCGGAATTCCCGCCTGCAGCCCAGCCCGGTCCGCAGTGGATTACGTTCTGGGTGCCCGTGGCGGAAGACGCCGTTATCAGCCAATTGGTGGTGTTCGTGCCTTCGTTATAGACGGTGATGGTGGACAAGAGCGCCGGCGCCTGAGAGCCCGGATAGCATGAACCTGGCGTCGCCGGGGGCTGAGGCAGAACGAGTGGGCAATTGAACTGTGCCGTGGCGGTCTGGATCGTGGCGGGCAGGGTCGGATAGTTCGGGTCAGAGTAGGCATATTCGGCAATGATTGTGGCCGACCCGCTGCCGTAGGCAGTCACAAGCCCGGCGGGAACGCCCGGGTTTGTCGTCGAGCTTGAGTTGCTGTCGACGGGGAAAACACTGGGAAACGAAGAAGTCCACGTAACCGAATCGGTCAGATCCCGAACGTATGGATAGCTCGAAAAAGTTCCGATGGCCAGGAAGTTCCCTGTATCCTGCAAATTGCCGACGGTTATCGTGTTCGGAATAATGGTGAGCGAGAGCAATGGCTCGGGAGCGACCGAGGACGTAACACTGACGATTGCGGATGCCGAGACGGCACTGCCATCGGCGTTCGTCCAAACCGCCGTGACCGTGCACTGACCGGGGCTCTGTCCCGTCACAATCCCGGTAGAGTTGACTGAGGCAACCGTAGGGACGCTGGAGGTCCACGCGATACCCGGAACACCGGTTATGCTGGTCACATTCAGTTGCAGGCCGGTGGTGCCGGAAGTTCCCAGCGCAATGAACTGGCCGGTTTGACCCGACGCGGAGAGCGATTCCTGAGTTGGGGTGATTGTGAGCTTGGTGACTTGTTCCGCAACTGGGCCCTGCACGGTCAAGGTCGATATGCCCGTAGCCACGGTTTTGTCGGCATTGGTCAAGAGGGCCGTGATGGTGGCAGTACCCTGACTCACTGCGGTGGCAAACCCGGCGGAAGAGTTGATGTTGGCAATGCCTGGGCTGCCTGGAGTGGTTGGGCTGCTGGAACTCCACTGGACCAAGGGAGACGCGGTCACGTTCTCCGTCGCTCCCGAGGAGGTCGTTCCAATCGCAATGAACTGGGTTGTGTCACCCGGCGCGGCAACCGATTGATTCCCAGGGATGACGGAAATCGAAGTTACGTCCCCACCAGTACTTCCCCCGATTGGTGCGGTTACCGTGAAGCTTGCTGATCCGGTGGCCACAGTTTTGTCGGCATTGGTCAGGAGGGCCGTAATGGTGGCAGTGCCCGGGCCCACCGCGGTTGCGAACCCGGTGGTGTTGTTGATTGTCGCGATCAGGTCGTTGCTCGAAGTCCAGGAGACCTGGTTGCCCACGTTCTCCGTCGCTCCCGATAGGGCAGTTCCAATGGCAATGAATTGGGTTTGGTCACCCAGCGCATCCGATTGAGTGCCCGGGATGACGGATATCGAAGTCACGTCCCCACTGTTACTCCCCCCGGCCGATGCTGTCACCGTGAGGCTTGATATGCCCGTGGTTACAGTTTTGTCGGCGTTCGTAAAGAGGGCTGTAATGGTGGCGGTGCCCGGAACCGCCGCGGTTGCAAGCCCGGAGGCGGTGATTGTCGCAACCTGGGCGCTGCTTGAACTCCATGAGACCAAGCCGGTCAGGTTCTCCGTCGTTCCCGATGAGGTCGTTCCAATGGCGATGAATTGGGCTGTGTCATTCGATGGAACCGATTGGGTGCCCGGGATGACAGAAATCGAAGTCACATCCCCAAGAGCACTCCCCCCGGTTGTAACCGTGAGGCTTGCTGTTCCTGTGGCTACCGTTTTGTCGGCATTCGTAAAGAGGGCGGTAATGGTAGCAGTGCCTGGAACCACCGCGGTTGCAAGCCCGGACGCGGTGATTGTCGCAACCTGGGGGCTACTGGAACTCCAGACGACCTGGTTGGACACGTTCACCGTCGCTCCCGATGAGGTCGTTCCGGTGGCAATGAATTGGGTTGTGTCATTGACGGGAACCGATTGAGTAGACGGGATGACAGAAACCGAAGTCACATCTCCGCCCGTGGTAGTCGTCGACGGTGTAACCGTGATCGTCGCGGTGGAGGGCGTTGCCCCGGCCATGGTAGCCGTAATCGTCGCACTGCCCACAGACACAGCGGTGGCCAGGCCGGCGGAATTCACGGTGGCCACGGCAGGAGCACTGGAGGTCCAGGCCACCATGGAGGTCACATCCTCAGCGGTGGCAGGATGAGATCCGTGGTCGATGGTGCCGGTGGCCGTAAACTGCGCCGTCTGTCCAACTGCCGCAGACTGCGTGGCGGGACTGACGGTCACGACGTCAACTGAAGTCTTGGTGCAACCGGCAATTGCCAGGGCAACACCGGCCACCAGCAACGCGCTCAAGCAAGCTCGATGAAACATCGACGACCTCCTCGGTCTCCCACTGTCTTCCGATCCGGCGCTTCACGACTCGGCTGAAGGTTGTATCCACCTTCGACTATAAGTCTGCGGACGACCGAACTACAGTGCCCGCAGAGGCGCCGCTAACTGTTCGGAATCAAGACAGTCATTAAACAGCCCAATTCGACGCAACAGCCATTGTCCATCCGCTGCCGCGCCGGAAGGAATACTCCAAAGGTGGAACAGATCAACCGCAAAGGAGCCATTCCAACCCAGCTAATACGCCGCAGGTCGCAGCATTGTCTCAGATTTCTATTGCACGTCGTTCTCCATTCCTCAACTTACCTATCTTCTTTAGAATCTAAAGTTCATAAACCCATCCCAATCGGATAACGTAACCTCCTGTATACGCAACGGGTTGGATGGGTACTTTCGTTTACAAGCGCGCTGAGCTGGCGTTCCGGTTGCGCCGGCAACCCCAGCCCATTAGACTTCCCTCAGCATGGCCATCGCCCGCGACAACACCCCGGAACGTCTAGTCAGTGCATCCCGCGCCGAAGAGGAGCAGGGCTTTGAACTGAAGCTACGGCCCCGCTGGCTGCGCGAGTTCATCGGCCAGTCGAAAGCCAAGGAACAGCTCGCCATCGCTCTCGAAGCCGCCAAATCGCGCGGCGAAGCTCTCGATCATGTGCTCCTTTTCGGACCCCCGGGACTAGGCAAAACCACCCTCGCTACCATCATTGCCAATGAACTCGACGTAGGCTTCCAGCAGACCTCCGGCCCGGCCCTGCAGATCCAGGGCGACCTGACCGCCATCCTCACCAACCTGCGCGAGCGCCAGGTCCTGTTCCTCGACGAAATCCACCGCATGCAGCCGGTGCTGGAAGAAAAGCTCTACACCGCGCTCGAGGACTACAAGCTCGATATCATCATCGGCCAGGGCCCGGCCGCCCGCACCCACGTGATGGAGATCCGCCCCTTCACCTTCATCGGCGCAACCACGCGGCCCGGCCTGCTCTCTTCACCGCTCCGCTCCCGCTTCGGCATTCTGCTGCGCCTCGAGTTTTACACCGAAGAAGAGCTGCGTTTTATCGTTAGGCGCTCGGCTGAGGTCATGCAGGTGCCCATTGACGAGGACGGCTCCGCGGAGATCGCGCTGCGTTCCCGCGGCACGCCGCGCATAGCCAACCGCCTGCTGCGCCGCGTCCGCGATTACGCGCAGGTTCGCGGCTCGGGCACCATCGACCGGCCCACGGCCAACGCCGCCCTCACCATGCTTGAGGTGGACGCGCACGGCTTCGACGAAATCGATCGCCGTCTGCTGCTCGCCATCATCCAGAAATACGACGGCGGACCCGTTGGCCTGAGCACGCTGGCCGCGACTCTAGCCGAAGAAGAAGACGCTCTCGAAGAGGTCTACGAGCCGTTCCTCATCCAGATCGGCTTCCTCGACCGCACACCGCGCGGACGCGTAGCCACACGGCTCGCATACGAGCACTTCAACCTCACCATGCCCGGCCGCCAGACGCCGCTGTTTTAGCAACTGAACCGCATCATTGAGGAGTTATTCCCATGGCCCGCACTGAATCCACCATGCTCGATCTCGGCACCGCCGCTCCTGACTTCGCACTCACCGATGTCGTGACAGGGAAAGCAGTCAGCCGCGACAATTTTCGCGGCAAGAAGGCGCTGCTGGTGATGTTCATCTGCGCCCACTGTCCCTATGTCAAGCACATTGAGAAGGCTCTGGCCGCACTCGGCAACGACTACGCGGATCAATCCATAGCCATCGTTGCCATCAGCAGCAATGACGCAACCGCTCATCCCGCAGACAGCCCGGTAGGACTCAAGCAGCAGGCTGAAACCTATGGCTTTGTCTTCCCATACTTATATGACGAAACGCAAGCCGTAGCTCATGCCTACAAGGCCGCGTGCACGCCCGACTTCTTTCTCTTCGACGGCAGCCTCCGGCTTGTTTATCGCGGCCAGTTCGATTCCAGCCGTCCCGGCAGCGGGATTCCTGTCACCGGCCAGGACTTGCGCGCCGCCATCGACCTGGTCCTCGCGGGCACGCCTGTTCCCCAATACCAGCGGCCCTCCATCGGCTGCAACATCAAATGGAGAGAGTAACCGAACCCGCTGTCATTGTTGCCGCGTCAAATTTGGGTGCCCCACTCTCGCCGCGTTCTTGTTTTTGCAGCTAGGGTGGGATGCCGCAGCACTAAAATGCCGCGCCTGAGGTCACGCTGTTAGGCAGAGCTAGTTCCACCGCTTCTTGTCTTCGTGATCGTCGTCGTCGATCAGTTTGCCGTTGCCGTCGAAGCGAACCGTGCGGCCCTGGGAGCGCATGTAGACAGCGAACTTGCGCGCGGCGCGCCGGCGTTTCCAGCGGTAATAGCCGTTGCGCAGGGCGAACCATCTCTCACTCAAAGCGAAAGTGACGCCGCGGCGCGGAGCCAGTTCGATATACACCAGGCCGGCCAGCGCCCCGCCCAGTTGGGCAAAGGCGTACATGCGCTGCTCGCCGAAGAGCATGGCAATGGCGATGAGCGCGTAGATGGCGGCCAGGTACTTCGCCTTGATGCCGATGGTGAAGAAGAGCAGAAACTCCATATTGCCGTAGAGCACGCCGATGGCAATGAGCAGCCCGAAGATGGCGCCGCCGCAGCCGTAGATGGGAAACTCCGTAAGCCGATAGCCGAGCATCCCACTGACGAGATAGATGACGGTCGCCGCAGCCGCTGTACCCAGAACAGAAACGGCGTAGAGGCCGGCGACCCAGTTTGAAGTATGAAGACCCTCAAGAAATCCGGCCAGGAACCAAAGAGAGAGCAGTTCGAAGAGCGTTCCCATCAGACCCAGATGCACGAAGCTGCAAGTGAACGGCTGCCAGATCCAGCCGTGCATGAAGAGGCTTGGAACAAAGCCGAAGCGGTCGCTGAGTGGAACTTCAAGGCCTGGAAAAAGCAGTGGCGCCAGGAGCAAGGCAAAGTAGGCGAACAGATTGATCAGGACAAGGCGGCGAGTGGTGCCGCGGAAGTCGGGAAAGGAAAACGCGCTGCTGCCAGCTCTGGCCATCGTAGAGAACAGGTTAAACGCTGAAGCGGCTGCGTGTCATGGATTCGGTGCGCCGGCCCGCGCCGATTCCCAAATCGCTCTATTGAGTCGCCGGAGTCTGTCCCATGACTCCACCCTGAGTGGGAGGCGACTTCTCATCGGGAACCTGCAGCACCAATCCCGTGGAGTCGCTTTTGAGCAGGATGGGCATTTCGGCTTCGCCATAGGATTTGATGGGCTTGGAATGCAACATGCGAGCCAAATCGCCACCTGAGTCGTCGTTCCCGGATTTCTCTGTGTCTGCAGCGCCCGCGACACGCAGAATGTATTGTCCGTCCGGAACGTAGTTCAAGTGAAAACCGCCGTCCTGCTCGATCATGGTGGTTCTCACGCTGGCCTTGGTCTCCGAATCTTGGAGCACGACGCTGCCGGAATCGACGGCGTGGTTATCCGATTTCGCGACCACATTGCCTGAAATACTGTGGAGACTATCCAGTGGAAAGACGACATCGACGCCGTCGAGGTCCTCGCCGGTGTCCACTTCGACAGGCTTGATGTCCTTTTCGCGCAAAGCGCCGCCGGAGTAAACGGTCAGGGCGTCTCCCATGTTCATGTGCAATGAGACGCTTCCGCGAAGGCCTATCATCGTCTGCATGGTTGGCAGTGCGGCCTTGATGGCGTATTTCCCCGCTTGAAGCCCGAAGATGCGGAAGTGGCCGCGGTCGTCGGTCTGCGAGGGCAAGATGCCGAGAACGTCGAGTTCCTTCCATTTGCCGTCTTTTTCGAGAACCATCAGACTGGGTGTGACTCCGGGCGCGGGACTGCCATCGTCGTAGCGGACCGAGCCGCTGATGGAGGAACCGCGCTCAAGCCGGATGTCGATGTGCGCTCCCTGGCCGGTCTGGATGACGATCTCTTGCGCGGCGCTTTCGACCGCCTTGAGCGTGGCGTCGTCGGCTTTCATCTTTTCCAACTGCGAGAACTGACTCAGCGGCGACCGGTAGCCGGGAAGCTGGGCCACGACGTAGTAGGTACCCGTAGGGACTTTTTCCAGGGAAAAACTGCCGTCGATGGCGGTGACCGTGGAGAGATTCGAGCGTTTCAACACCGCGGACATCGCCGCTGCCATGATCTTTTCGAAATTAGGGTCTTTGCCCAGCGCCGCTGGGTCGAGAATTGGAGATTTCGAAGGCTGATCGGAAATCAGTTGCACGGTGGCAAACCGGGCCGGCTGACCGGTATCCGCGCAGGTGACACGCCCCGTTACCTGGCCGCGGGACGGCGGCTGGCTTGGAGGGGCAGCCTGTTGAGCGAGGAGCGATGCGGAGAAAAAGAGCAGTACCCATTCAGAGGTTTTCATCGAGGTCTCCCGATTGGATTGCAGGCATTGGATTCCGGGCGGCAGGCTGTCGCTCTAAACGGCTCGCACACAGTCTAACTGATCCGAGAAGGGAGGCAGGCTGACTTGGGCTTCGGGGCTGCCCGGCAAAGCTGCTATGGCCGGCGGAAATCCAATTGGCATCCTCCCACATTGGAAGTTCCAGTCGGGAGATTGAATCTCAGCCCTTGACCTGAGGCCGGGTTCTCCCCAAGAATAGCGAAGTCGCACCGCAAGGTAACGCTAGTGTGGTGAGTCAGAAGTTCGTTACAGAAGTACGCGATGGAAATGCAGGTCCTTCGACTCCGCTGTAGAACGCTTCGCTCAGGATGACCGCCTCTCTTGGGGTTTCGTGTATGCGGCATTTATTGAACGAACTTCAGACTCAGTACACTAGCCTAGAATGCGAAATGCGGTGGAAAGAGAGGAGCGTGTCATGCCCAACTGCCCGGAGTGCGAGAATGGACTTGACATTGAACTGGACGAAGTGGAAGAAGGCGACGTGATCACCTGCGATGAGTGCGGCACGGAGTATGAGGTGGTTGGCGTTGAACCACTGGAGTTGGCGCGGGTGGACGAAGGCCTGGATGAGGACGACGATCCGCTTGTCGAGGACGAGGAGGAAGAGTGAGGTTTTTCAGCTCGAAGATGGCGATTGGGACGACGATTGCAGTCCTGGCTGCCGGGTTGTTCTCCCTACATGGACGGACTGGATTCAGTCTTGGGCCGGCGGAGGCACAGGCGCAAAACCTGGGCATGCGCGCCGTGTCCGGCTACGTGGTAGACGCGGATTCGAAGTCCGTGGCTGGCGCCACAGTCTTCCTCAGGTACATCAAGAACAAGTCGATCCGTAGCTTTACCACCGAGGCCGGCGGCAGGTTCCGCTTCACGCAGGTAAACATGGCGGAAGACAACGAACTGTGGGCTGAAAAGGATGGCAAGAAGAGCCCTGTCAAGACCGTGAGCCAATGGGATACTCGGAAGGAGTTCGAGACCGAGCTGAAGCTGAAATAGGGAGCGTCATCCCTCCAGCTTCTTGACGACCAATTCATTCAGGAGCGCCGGATTGGCCTGGCCTTTTGTGGCTTTCATCACCTGGCCGACAAAGAATCCCGCAACCGTCTTCTTTCCGCCGCGATAATGCTCCACCTGTTTGGGGTTGGCCTGGATCACCTGGTCGATCAGGGCTTCAATTTCGGATACATCGGTGATCTGCTGGGGCTTCTCCCGTTCATAAACGGCAGCGAAGTCTTCCCCTTTTTCAAAGCAGACATCGAAGAGCTGCTTTAGTTGCTTGGAGCTGATCTTGCCCTCGTCAAGCAGATCGGCGGCCTGAACGATTCCAGCCATGGATACCGGCGACTGCTCCTGTTCGAGGCTGAGGGCTTTGAGCCTTCCGCCGACTTCGCTGAGCAGCACGTTGGCCACGCGGCGCGGGCTGCGGGCAGTGCGGGCTGCTGCCTCGAAGCGGTCGGCGAATTCGCGCGAAGCGGTGAGTGTGAAGGCATCCTGCCTGTTAATCTCGTACTCCGCGATCATGCGGGCACGGCGGGCTTCGGGCAGCTCAGGCAGCTTGATTGCGGTCTCGGCGAGAAATTCGGCTGAGATGATCAGCGGCGGCAGGTCGGGCTCGGGAAAGTAGCGATAGTCGTGCGCCTGCTCCTTCGAACGCATGGAGTAGGTGCGACCCTCGTCCGCGTTCCAGAGGCGGCTCTCCTGCATGACTCGCCCGCCGGATTCGATGACCTCGATCTGGCGCTCAATCTCATATTCCAAAGCGGCGCGAACGAATTTGAAGCTGTTGACATTCTTGACTTCAACTTTGGCGCCGAACTTCTCCGCGCCCCTCGGCCTGACGCTGACGTTGGCGTCGCAGCGCAGCGAGCCCTCCTCCATATTGCAGTCGGAGACGCCTGTGTAAAGCAGGATTTCCTTCAAGCGCGTGAGGTACTCGAAGGCCTCGTCGGGGGTGCGAATGTCCGGCTCGGAGACGATCTCAATCAATGGTGTCCCGCAGCGGTTCAGGTCGAGATAGGTGCGCGTCGCCGAGTCGGCAAAGCCGTCGTGGAGGCTCTTGCCCGCGTCTTCTTCCATGTGCAGGCGGGTGATGCCGATGCGCTTGATGGCGCCGTCGGCCGTTGGCACTTCGATGAAGCCGTGCTCGGCGATGGGCTTGTCGAACTGCGAAATCTGGTAGCCCTTGGGCAGGTCGGGATAGAAGTAGTTCTTGCGCGCGAAGATGGAGCGCTCGCGGACCTCGCATTCGATGGCCAGGGCGGCGAGAGTGGCAAACTCGACGGCCTTGGCGTTCAGAACCGGCAGCGCGCCGGGCAACCCCAGGCAGACCGGGCAGATATTGGTGTTGGGCGCCGAGCCGAATTGATTGGCGCAACCGCAGAACGCCTTGGTCGCGGTGAGCAGTTGGACGTGGACTTCGAGTCCGATGACGGGCTCGTACTTGGCCAGGACTTCAGGAGCGAGTGCGGCGGCGGGCATATTGGAATTTTAGCGCGTCAGACTTCAACCTACTCCGCCGGATCATCCGCCGTGAACGGCGAGCAGCAAGGCTTCTCGGTGGCGTGGAAATTCATCATCTCCACGCGGGTGCCGTCGGGGTCGTAGAGGTTGAACTGGTACTTGCCGTCCTTGCCGATTTTGGGCGCGGCGTCGTGGGTTTGCCGGCAAGCGGTTGCCGGCCTCGAGTCTGGGTAAAGGCCACAGGAACGGAATCCACGCCGATGGAGAAATGGTCGAGCACGCCGAGAGTGTGCTGCGACATATCGGCGGGAATACCGGTGCCCCCGGTCCCGAGCCCGTCCCGCTGGTCATCATATATTCCACCCAGTCGTGGCTGTCGGGGCTCTGCTGGCTGACCCAGTCGACCTTGTCGTCGGCCATGCCTCCAAACCAGTACGGCTTGAAGCCGAGCAGATCGCGATAGAACGTGTTCTCGACCATGCGGCTATGGACCAGGTAGCCGACGTGAATGATGTGGCGGCCGATGGCCGCGGGCGCTGCGAATGGCTTGAGGTTCGCCGGCAGTTGCACGAACTGAACCTTGTTGCCCTCGGGGTCCTTGACCTCGAACCACAGGGTTCCGTCGGCGGCCTTCTCCACTCTGGAAGGCACCTTCCAGGATTTCGAGCCAAGAAAGCGGCGAAGGGTTTCAGCATCGTCGGTGTTCCATGCAGTGTGGTCGAGGCGGTTGATGCCGGCATCCGCGGGCAGGGGCAGTACCTCAACAAACTGCGTGGCGCTGAGAGCGTAGCGTACGCCTTTGGGATTCTCCGGGTCCGGCAATTTGACCGCACCGATAGTATCGCGGTAGAAGCGGTCGGTGGCATCGGGGTTCGAGGTGTAGATCGCGATGTGCGAGATGCCCAGGATTCTGGGCCTAGCCAGCGGCTTATCGGGCATTTGAGAGGCAGCGTTAACGGATAAGGCAAGAAGAGAAGCTGCAAGCACGAACCGAAACTGCATTGGAACACCTCGAATCTGTCGTGCGTCCACGATAAATCGGCCGATGGAGTGGGCGCAAACGCTGGATTTTCGTATTCCCGCGGAAGATCGGTCCCAGCCGCCTTACAATGCCCTCATGCGCAGACGATTCCCAGCTGATCCGTTTGTCCCGGTTGCTATCTCGGCCTTGCTCGCAAGCGCCTGGCTTTGCTCAGGTGCATTTGCTCAGAGTGGGTTGCCCGCGGCCTCTGCCGAGGACCGTGCGGAGGCTCGTGCAATCTTCAAGCAGTTGATCGAGATCAACACGACGGACACGCCGCTGGGCAACGTGACGACCGCGACCGCGGCCATGCAGAAGCGATTCCTCGACGCTGGATTCCCGGCCGCCGATGTTCATCTGCTGGGGCCGGATGCGCGCAAGCATAACCTCGTCGTACGGCTTCGCGCCAGCGGCAGTCCGATCGAAAAGCCCGTGCTGTTCTTGTGCCATATGGATGTAGTGGAGGCGCTGCCCTCCGATTGGTCGACCGATCCATTTCAGTTTGTCGAGAAGGACGGCTACTACTACGGGCGCGGAACCCAGGATATGAAGAATTCCGACGCCGCGCTGGTGGAGACGTTTCTGCGGCTGCATCGTGAGGGGTACAAGCCCAGGCGCGACCTGATCCTCGCTTTGACCGCGGATGAAGAGGGCGGTAAGTTCAACGGTGCGGGGTGGCTGGTGCGCGAGCATCGTGAGCTGGTCGATGCGGCTTACGTGATCAATCCCGACGCCGGCGGAGTGGAACTGGATCACGGCCGCGCAGTGGTTGCGGACGTCGAGGCTACCGAGAAGGTTTACTCCGACTTTCAGATTACGGCGACCAATCGCGGAGGGCACAGCTCGCTTCCCCGCCCAGACAACGCAATTTATGAGCTGACAACAGCGCTGAACAAGCTGGCGGCGTACACGTTTCCGTTCGAGATGAACGAAGTCACGCGCACGTATTTCAAGAACCTGGCTGGGCAGGAGACGGGGCAGACGCAGGCGGATATTCAGGCTGTTCTGGCTACCCCGCCGGATATGGCCGCGGCGGCGCGGCTTGGAAGCTGAACCAAGTTTCAACGCAAATTTCCGGACCACTTGCGTGGCGACGAGGCTTGCGGCGGGGCACGCAAACAATGCGCTGCCGCAGACCGCGCAAGCCATCGTGAATTGCCGGATTTTTCCGGGCCACTCGCCGGAGGAGATTCAGAAACAGCTGATCGGAATCTTCGGCGATGACAAGCTGACCGTGAAGTACGTGTCCGACTCCGGCGAGGTTTCCGGCACGGCGCCGGATCGCAAAGCGATGGTCCCGCCCGCTCCCATCCCCGAAGTCTTTGGCCCTTTGACGCGGCTTACGCAGGATATCTGGCCGGCAACGCCGGTAACGCCGGTGATGGAGAACGGAGCCAGCGATTCAATCTACTTTGCGCAGGCGGGGATTCCCTGCTACGGCTATTCGGCCATTGCGCTGGAACGGGGCGACGAGCGCGCGCATGGACGGGATGAGAGGCTGCCGGTGGATTCATATTGGAAGTCGCTGGACTTTTTCTACTCGTTTTTGAAGGCCGAGGGGGATGAATAAGCACCCTTCGGCAATCTCACCAAAGGCTCTGGGCATCCGGCTGGACCCTTGACCTAACCGGTCTGTGCGCAGAAGTGTCTAACTGAGTAGAAGTGCAAGGCCGCATTGCGACAGGCAGACTCTCGGCGCGGCGGAATCTGGAAGGGCGGTTGGCGTGAGAAGACTTTGGACAGGGATTTGGGTGACTGCGGCGATGCTGCCGATGGCTGCGCCTGTGTTTGCACAGAGTGGCGATGCAACGGGGCAGGGTCGCGCAGTGATCACCATTCTTGCCAAGCACAGCGAGATGACGCCGGCCATTTCCCAGCAGGATGTCAGTGCGAAAGTGAATGGGAAGGATGCCGGCGTGAGAGGCTGGACGCCGCTCAGAGGCGCGAACGGCGGGCTGGAACTGGTGGTGCTGATCGACAGCGGGGCGCGCAACCTGGGCCGCCAATTCGACGAGATCAAGCAGTTCATCCATGGCCTGCGCCCGGATACAAAAGCTGCCGTCGGCTACATGGAAAACGGGCGCGCAGTTCTGGCCAGCCAACTGTCGGCAGACCATGCGCAGGTGGTGGGTGAGATTCATTTGCCCGCGGGCCCGAGTTCGAATCCCTACTTCAGCCTGTCCGATCTTGCGCAGCACTGGCCCTCGCAAGCGCGCGGGGTTCGGCGCGAGGTGGTGCTGGTCTGTGACGGCATCGATCCCGACAACCCGCACTTCGATCCCAGCGACCCCTATATCGCGGCAGCGATCAACGATTCCGTGCGCGCGGGGCTGGTGGTCCACACGATCTACTGGCAGAACCGGAGCATGGGCGACAACTCCAACGACGGCCAAAGCTCGATGGCTGAAGTGACGCAGGCCACGGGTGGCAACGGCTATTGGGCGGGAACGGGAAATCCGGTTTCGTTCCAGCCCTTTTTTGAAGATCTGGCCCGACGGCTTGACAACCAATACGAACTTGACTTTGCCGCCAAGCTGGACCGTAAGCCCACGATTGAAAACTTCAAGTTCAAGGTCACGGGGATGGCGCTTGAGGTGGCTTCTCCGCAACTGGTTTATGTGGATCGGGCGGGAAAATAAAAAGCAGGGAATAGGGAGTAGGGACCAGGGAGTAGAAGGCTGGCTTCGCGCCACTGCCAATCCCCTGCTACATTCTGGCTGACTGGGCGATCGAGAATTCGCGTGTGAATCCTGTCGGTTCGGTGGAGATCTTGACCCGCAGGTTGCCGTTTGAATCGCACGTATACTCCTCGCGAATCATCAGGCCGTTGGGATTGGAAAGCAAGGCTACCGGGACAGAGGCCAGATCCGGGTGCTGCTGCAACTCAGGATCGAAGGGAAACTGAATCTGATCCCAGTTGGCAATCTCTCCGGTCGGCTGCCCTTGCTCGTCGAGCTGCGATGACTCAAGATAGCGAAAGTGGCCGATATTGTGTGCCGGCCGATAGACTCGCCCGCTGTGGAGAGTCGGCTCGCCGGGCGCAGGCAGATGGACTCCACGGGCAAAGATCAGGTCGAATAGAATTGTCCCGCCGGAATCGGCCTCGCGCCAGATACCGAAGTTCTGATTGAATTGGTCGCTTACACGGTCGGGCAACTGATCTGACGCCTGATCGCCCGTAGCGGCGCGAATGGCAAGGCCGATCGCACTGGCCGAACGCATATAAGCGGAGCGGCGCACCTTGCGCCCGAAGTTCTCGCGCAGAATGCGAGACACTGGCGGCAGCTCGGCCGCACCGCCGGTGACATAGAGTGTGTCCAGAGCGCTTGTGGAGTGGGCCGCAAGAAGATTCTCCACCACCACGCGGGTCGACTCGATCAGCGGGCGGCAGCGCTCGTAGTAGGCATCCACGGGAATCGTTACCTGCTCCCACCCCGGGCGAACGCGTTCCAGATCGATAGTGACCTTGCGCGTGTTGGGATTCAGTGTCTCCTTCTTCTCGCGGCATTCCTCGAGCAGCCGATGTTTCTCCATCGGGAGCAGCTTGCCGTGCTCGCCGAGGGATTCGAGGGCGAGCTCAGCGAGGATCTCGTCGAAGTCGTCGCCGCCTAAATTCGGAATTCCATCCGAGGCCACGACGGTGTGCTCCGTCTCGCCCATCGTCACCAGCGAAACGTCGAATGTGCCACCTCCGAGGTCGTAGACCACCAGGCCGCTGCCGGCCCGGCTCTTGCGCTCCGCACTGTTGCGATGGGCAAACTCGATGGCTGCCGCAGATGGCTCGTTGAGCAAACCGAGCACCGTAAAGCCCGCCTCCTGCGCGGCTTCTTCGGTCAGGAAACGCTGGTTGCTGTTGGCGTTGGCTGGAACCCCGAGCATGACCTCGAAGCAGCCTTGCGAATCCGCCGCAGTATCCGCGCCCCAGTCAACACAAAGGTTCGAGTGCTCGATGAGCTGCGTACGCAGCGAACCCATCATCTCTGCCATAAGCTGACGCAGCGGCACTGTCTGGCCGGCGACCGTGACTTGGGTATGCGGATTGGCGGAGCGCAGGTAGCGCTTGAGCGAGCGCAGAACCGTCCAGCTTTCATCTTCCTCGGCTGCAATCGCATCCCACCCATAGAGGCGAGCCTCGCCGCTGACCGCCACGACCGGTGGAAACCACTCGTGGACCTGACCGTCCGGCGCTTCAAAGCTGACCAGCGGAAAATTGCCGCGGTCCGCATGCGCCACCACGACCCGTGTTGTTCCGAAGTCGATGCCAAGTCTCATCCGTTTCAGTGTACGCTGAATGCGGATTCCAGACTGCTAAACTGGGTTCAGATGATTCTCCCGTTCGTCCGCGAAATCTTTGCGGAATTGGAGCAGACTTCGGGATTCGAGCGCGTACGAAGGCATCTCAACCTTCATACGGGGCGGAGACGTGTGTCCGGCCTGACCGCGACGGCTCGATCCCTGGTTCTCCCGCTGATGGCGCGGGCAGCCAAGCAACTGGTGGTTGTGGTGGTGGCCGACAACAAGGCTGCCGAGGCGCTGGAGCCTGCTCTACGGGCCGGATGTGAGCTGACCGGCGCGGTGGACCCGGCGGCCGTTGTGCGACTGCCGGCACACGATGTGCTCCCCTTCGAAAATCTATCGCCACATCCCGACGTTCAAGAACAAAGAGCCGCCGCTTTGTGGAAGCTGGCAACGGGAGCAGTGTCCATTCTCATTGCGCCCGTGGAGGCGGCGGCGCTGAAGCTGTTCGATCGCGACTACTACGCCGGCCTCGCAGTGACGCTGCGCCGCGGCGAAGAGGTGGACGTCGAAGTGCTCACCGGGCACCTGGCCAGCGTCGGCTATACGCAGATGGATCTCGTGGAGATGCCAGGGCAGTTCACGCGCCGTGGCGGAATTCTGGACGTGTATTCTCCGGAAGCCGACCGGCCCGTGCGCATCGAGTTTTTCGGCGACGAGATTGAAACCATTCGAAAATTCGATCCAGAGACGCAGCGCTCGCAGAGCGGATTGGATGAGGCGCAGTTGCTGCCGCTGACTGAAACGCCGGTGACGGAACGGCTATTGGCCGCGGTGCACGGGCGGTTGAGCCGTCAGCGGCTTGATTTCCAAGGCGAGACCGAAGATGCGGACGCCGGCGAAGACGAGATGGCCATTGAGGCTGCGGCCGCGGGCGGCGTCAGCGTGTTTCCGGGTTGGGAGTTCTTCAGCGCGGTGGCCGGCGCCAATAAGTCGCTGCTGTCGCTGGTGCCCAAGTGCGCGCTGTTTATCGAAGAGCCGGCGATGGTGCGCAACCAGATCGATCGCTGGTGGAACAAGGTGGAACAGCGGCATGAGCGCTCGGGGATTGGGTCGCTGATTCGGCCCGAGGACATTTATCTGCGCCCGGAGGTTTTGCAGGCCGCGCTCAACTCGCACATGGGGTTGGATCTGGATCAATTGGGCGTCGTCGACGTGCTGGACGAGGACAACACACTGGGCGAGATTGAGCTGAACTCGCGGCCCACGCTGCGGTTTCATGGGTCGATTCCCGCGCTGACCGAACAACTAAAGGCCCTGATCGAAAAGGAGACGCGCATTGTGCTGGCAGCGCCGAACCAGGGCGACGTCGAGCGGTTGGCGACAGTTCTGCGCGAGTATCAGATTCCTTATCGCCTGGGCAGCCGCTTCTTTCATCCCGGCGGCGAGACGGTGCTGGACGAAGCGAGTTACATGGCCGGCGATTTGCGCGTGCCGGTGATTGTTCGCACGCCGATTGCAGCAGGCGTGAGTTTTGCCGACGCGAATCTGATTGTCTTCGGAGCCAATGACTTATCCGACGATGCCGACGTTGCGGCGCGGCCGGAGCCGAGGCGATCGAAGACGGCGGCGTTCGTTTCCGATTTCCGCGACCTGACGATCGGCGATTACGTCGTTCACGTGGAGCACGGGATTGCGCAATATCAAGGGTTGAAAGAGATTGTGCAGGATAGTCTCTCGGTTGAATTCATGATTCTGGAGTTTGCCGAGCAGACCAAGTTATATGTTCCGCTAACTCGATTGGATCTGATTCAGAAGTATCGCTCCACCGACGCGGGGCCTGCGCCGGTGCTGAACAAGCTGGGATCGCAGCAGTGGACCAAGACCAAGGCGCGGGTGCGCAAGGCCATGCAGGATATGGCCGGCGAGTTACTGAAGTTATACGCCGAGCGGACCACAGCTCAGGGAACGGCATTCTCGAAGGACAACGAATTTCAGAAGGAATTCGAAGACTCATTCGATTACAACGAGACCGACGACCAGTTATCGGCGATCCGCGCCATCAAGTACGACATGGAATCTACGACACCGATGGACCGGCTGCTATGCGGCGACGTAGGTTACGGAAAGACCGAAGTAGCCATGCGCGCGGCCTTCAAAGCCGTGCAGGACGGCAAGCAGGTGGCTGTGCTGACGCCTACAACCGTGCTCAGTTTTCAGCACTTCGAGACATTCAAGAAGAGATTTGCGCAGTTTCCCATCAACGTCGAGATGATCTCGCGATTTCGAACGGCGAAAGAACAAAAGAAAATAGTCGAGCAGGTTGAGATGGGCCGCGTCGACATTCTGATCGGCACGCATAGACTCCTGTCCAAAGACATCAAGTTTCAGGACCTGGGCTTGCTGGTGGTGGATGAGGAGCAGCGCTTCGGTGTGCGCCACAAGGAGCGCCTGAAGCAGATGCGTAAGGAGATCGACGTGCTCGCGATGAGCGCAACACCGATACCGCGGACGCTGCACATGTCGCTGGTGGGGCTGCGCGACATGAGCGTGATCGAGACCCCGCCGAAAGACCGCATGGCGATTCAGACCGTGGTCGCGAAGTTCGACGAAAAGATCGTGCGCTCGGCTGTAGAAGTGGAACTGGAGCGCGGCGGGCAGGTGTACTTTGTGCACAATCGCGTCGAGTCCATCTACGAGATTGCCGCGCGAATTCAGGAACTGGTGCCGGCAGCGCGGGTTGCCGTGGGCCACGGCCAGATGAGCGAGACGGAGCTGGAACGAGTGATGCTGGCCTTCATGCATCACGAGTACGACGTTCTGGTGGCCACGACGATCATCGAAAACGGGTTGGACATTCCACTCGCGAATACGATGCTTATCAACCGCGCGGACAGGCATGGACTGAGCGAGTTATACCAGTTACGCGGAAGAGTCGGGAGATCGAATCGCCGGGCTTATGCGTACTTACTCATTCCGCCGGAACAGGAACTGACGGAGATTGCGCGAAGAAGGTTGGCGGCGTTGAAGGAATTCAGCGACCTAGGCGCGGGATTCAAGATTGCGGCGCTCGACCTGGAGTTGCGCGGCGCGGGTAACATGCTGGGCGGCGAACAAAGCGGACACATCGAGGCGGTGGGCTTCGAGTTATACACCTCGATGCTCGAAGCCGCGGTGAAAGAGATGAAGGGCGAGAGTAGCGAAGAGCGGCCGGCAACGCAGCTAAACCTGGGAATAGCGCTGCGCATCGACGAGAGTTATGTCGCGGAGGAGAATCAGCGACTCCGGCTCTACAAGAAGATCGCGGGAGCGACAAGCGAGGCAGCTGTGGCCGAGGTGCGCGCGGAGATGGAAGACCGCTATGGCGCGCCGCCGGATGCGACCGTTTACCTGCTGGAGGCAGCACAGTTGCGTCTCGAATGCGAACGGATGGGCATAGCGCAGGTCGATCGGCGGCGCGGCGAGCTGCAGATTCGCTTTATGGAGAATGCGGCGGTCGACCCGGCGCACTTGATGCGGCTGGTAGCGAAGAACGCCAAGCGGGGCGCGCAGTTCACGCCGCAAGGGTTGTTGAAGTATCCGCTGACGGCGACGCGGTCGGACGAGATTCTGCTTGAGATTCACGAAGTCCTTGAGAAGCTGGCGGCGGCTCCTGTAAGTGCATAAGAGCATAGCCGGTAGATGAAAAGAGATGCGATGAAGAAGATTGTTGCATTAGTTGTTTCTGGAGTGTGTATTTCGTCTGCGATCACCGCTCATGCTGCGAGCGAGACCTGGCAGCAGCAGTTCCAGAGGGCCTCCGATGAGTATCTCGACCAGGTCTATCTACGCTATCAACCTACCCAGGGCACGGAGAATGGGTACCACCGGTACGACACGCAGTTAGAAGATTACTCGCGCAAGAATGTCGATGCAGAGATCGCGGCGCTGAAAAGCTATGAGAAGCGGATTGAGGCGATTCATCCAGATCCGGATCCTGCAGACTTCGTCCCACGAAGCGATCGTGACATTGCTCTTTCGAGCATTCATTCCAGGCTGCTGACGCTGGAAACAATTCGACCCTGGGAGAAGAATGCGGATAACTACTCGAGCGCCTGCGCGAGCGGGGCATTCGTGTTGATGGAACGGAAGTTTGCTTCGCCGGACGAGCGTCTGCGCTCATTGATCGCGCGCGAAAAACAGATGCCTGCGCTACTGGCCGCGGCACGCGTGAACCTGAAAAATCCGCCGCGCGTTTATACAGAGATTGCGATCGAACAGTTGCCGGACATTGTGAGCTTTTTTGAGCATGATGTCCCGCTGGCCTTTGCCGACGCGCAGGACACAGCGCTTAAGGCTGAGTTTGCACAAACCAATGCGGCAGTGATTGCAGCGCTCAAAGATTATTTGAACTGGCTGAAGACGGATTTGCTGGCAAAGTCGAACGGAGACTTCCGCATCGGCGCGGATGCCTTCTCAAAGAAGCTCCAATACGACGAGATGGTGGATTTGCCCCTTGACAAGTTACTCGAAATTGGCTGGGCAGATATGCGCAAGAATCAGGCGCACTTCATACAGGTCGCGAAGGAGTTGGAGCCGGACAAAGACACCCGCGCGGTGCTGGAAGAGTTAGGCCAGAATCATCCCACTCCGGATCATCTGATGGACGCCTTTCGCGCGACCTTTGATGGTCTTGTAAGTTTCATCCGCGCGCATCATATCGTGACCATTCCATCCGACGTGCGCCCAATCGTTGAAGAGACGCCGCCGTTCATGCGGGCTATAACAACTGCCAGCATGGATACGCCGGGCCCCTTCGAGACTCGCGCGACAGAGGCTTACTTCAACGTAACTCTGCCAGCCGCTTCAATGACGCCCGCAGAGGTTGAAGGCTACATGCACGGGTTCAATGTGGGCACAGTAATTTCGACGGCGGTGCATGAGGCTTATCCGGGGCATTACATTCAATTCCTGTGGTTACCGCGCGCGCCAAGCCGGGTGCGCAAGTTACTTGGCGCGAGCACTGACGTCGAGGGTTGGGCGCACTACTGCGAGCAGATGATGCTCGACGAAGGATATGGCCAACCGGGCGCGGGGGCCAAGGACGATCGCGAAGCGAAATTTCTTCGGCTGGGCCAACTGCAAGACGCCCTGCTGCGCAACGCGCGCTTCATCGTCGGGATCGAAATGCATACAGGCGAAATGAGCTTTGACGAGGCCGTCGCCTTCTTCCAGAAGGAAGGCTATCAGTCAAAGGAAGCGGCATTGGTCGAGACAAAGCGTGGCACCAGCGATCCAACTTATCTTTACTACACTCTGGGCAAGCTTGAGATCATGAAGCTGCGCGAAGACCTGCGGAAAAAACGGGGCGCTTTGTTTTCTTTGGAAAAGTTTCACGATGATTTTTTGAAGCAGGGTTTTCCGCCGATCAAGATTGTGCGGGAGGCATTGCTGGGCGACGATTCGCCGGCGCTGTAAGCGTCGGGATGGGGTTTCCCCGGTCAGAGAATTGAGGCCCGTGGCGCTAAAGTTTTTTGGGACACGGAGTTTATCGTGCCATTGAGATGAGGGAGGTGGAATGAAAAAGCCAGTGCGGAAGGCGGTTTTCCCGGCGGGCGGATTGGGTACGCGCTTTTTGCCGGCGACGAAGGTAATTCCGAAAGAGATGCTGGCGCTGGTGGATAAGCCGATCATCCAGTACGGCGTGGAAGAGGCGGTCGCGTCGGGGATCGAGCACATCATCATCGTCACCGGCCGCGGCAAGGGCACGATGGAGGACCACTTCGACCATAGCTTTGAACTGGAAGCGACGCTGGAGCGGCGCGGCAAGCATGAACTACTGGCTTTGTCACGCGGCGTCTCCG
Organism: uncultured Acidobacteriaceae bacterium; assembly: GCA_963757965.1. GTDB lineage: Bacteria > Acidobacteriota > Terriglobia > Terriglobales > Acidobacteriaceae > Telmatobacter. The sequence goes on along the minus strand of CAVWTV010000016.1, from coordinate 438,268 downwards.
GGATGGCGCGGATCAGCTATGTGCGACAGAAAGAACCGCTGGGACTGGGGCACGCGGTACTGTGCGCCAAAGATCTGGTGGGCGATGAGCCATTTGCGGTGGTGCTGCCGGACGATGTAATCGATGCGAAGGTGCCTTGTCTGAAGCAAATCATGAACATTTTCGATCAGAAGGGCGGGTCGGTGCTGGCGACCATGACCATTGAGGGTGCGGCGATCAGCGCGTATGGCGTTTTGGCCGGCTCGCAGGACACGGATAACCCGCGTATCTATAACTGCACCGGCATGGTGGAGAAGCCGAAGTTAGAAGCTACGCCTTCTAAACAGGCAATTATCGGACGCTATGTGTTGACCCCGCGGGTGTTTGAACTGCTTGAGCAGACATCTCCCGGCGCGGGCGGGGAGATACAACTTACCGATGGGATTCTTGCGCTGTTGAAGGAAGAAAAGGTCTTCGGTTACACGTTTGAGGGTAAGCGCTTCGATGCGGGAGATAAGTTCGGCATGTTACAGGCGACTGTGGAGTTTGCGCTGAAGCGGAGCGATCTTGGACCGCAGTTTCGCGAATACTTGAAGGAGCTGGCGCTCTAAGACCAGAGATCAAGAGGCAGGGAACAGGAATCAGGACATAAATAACTTCCATGTCCACGAAGTTCTTTTTTCGGGGCGAGGGGGACGGTCCGGCTGAACAGGAATTGAAAAGATGGTTCGTCGATTTCTTTCAACCCATGATGGGAATCGTCACTGAGTAGGCCCAGGCAGGATAAAATCTCTCTGAAATGTCCACCAAAATTGCTTTCCTCTTTCCTGGGCAGGGTTCGCAGGCCGTTGGCATGGGCCGCGAACTGGCTGAACGCTATCCGATCGCAGCGCGCACCTTTGCCGAGGGCGACGACGCCCTCGGTTTTCCGCTTTCGAAGCTCATCTTTGAAGGACCGGAAGAGGACCTCCGCCTCACCGAGAACACTCAGCCTGCGATCCTGACAGTCAGCGTCGCAGCATGGCGCGTGCTCACGGAACAATGCATCGAGCCGTCATTTGCCGCGGGGCATTCGCTGGGCGAGTGGTCGGCCCACGTTGCCGCCGGGACCTTCAGCTTTGCCGATGCGGTGCGCGCTGTGAAGGCCCGCGGCCGGGCCATGCAGTTGGCCGTACCCGCCGGGCAGGGCGCTATGGCTGCCGTGCTGTCTCTCGACCCTGCACTCGTTGTCGAAGCCTGCAAAGAGGCCGAGGCGGAAACCGGGCTTACCGTGGCAGCAGCGAACCTCAACTCGCCCGGCCAGACGGTCATCTCGGGCGCGCTTGCCGCCGTTGAAAAGGCGGCAGCATTGGCCAAGGCCAAAGGTGCGCGGCGCGCCGTCATGCTTCCCGTCAGCGCGCCGTTCCACTGCGCCCTCATGCAGCCGGCACAAGAGGAGGTCGCCCGCGTCCTCGCGGCTTTAGCGCTGGCAGATCCCCGTATCCCCGTGGCTGCAAACGTCACTGGCAGCCTGGTCACGACCGCTGCAGCCGCCCGGGAGGCACTTATCCGCCAGGTAACCGGCACCGTACGCTGGGTCGATTGCATGCAATCGCTGGTCGCCGCGGGGGCAACCCAGTTCATTGAAGTCGGCCCGGGCAAAGTCCTCTGCGGCTTGCTTCGCCAGATTGACGCGACCCAAAAATCCCTCAACGTCGAAGATGCTGCCAGCCTTGAATCCACACTTTCAGCCATCGCCGGTTGAGAGAGTTCTGGTGAATGAAGCCGCGCATGGCCGGGTTCGAGATTCTTCCGGTTACGCCTTGGAGGTATTTTTCGCTTCTTCAGCCAGTTGTTCGGAGTGACTATGTGCGTTCATGGAGTGTTCGAGGGCCTGTTTGCTTAGTTCGTGAGCGGTGAGATGATCTGCTTTGCCGTGGGCGGCAGCAGCGGCGGCGTGGGCATGGGCTGCCAGGTTGTGGAGTTCCGCAGCTTGACCGTGCGTGCTCTGGGGCATAGTGTTCTCCTGGCTTGTTCGATGCAAACCAGCGGGCAAGGGTCTGCGGAAAGATTTCTCGATCTGCAAAGAGACAGAAATGCAAGTTCAACAAAGCACGGTGCCGTCATGGAGTTCTGCGGACTCCCACCCATCGGACAAAAACATCAGATGGATGGGGCACAGTTTCATTTCCTGTGGGTCGGCAACGCCGGTGGACGACTAACCCGCATATCTCACAGGCGGATTGTCGATTTGGGTGAGTCGGGAAGAAGAAAATAGCTGGAAAGGCCGTCTTTTCTGTGGCATAACTACGTTATCGAGACGGGTTATGGCCGAGGAAAGGGCGGCCTTTCACATGACAGAGTGTAATCAAGAAGTCTTCTCGTTTGCATCTCATTTTTCGCGCCGCGTAGAGGCCAGTTTCACAGCGGGTCAAGTGTCGACCGATGGCGGAGCGCTGTTGTTGCGTCAGGCCGATCGCAAGATCGGTTTGCTGAAGCGGGTGGCGTCTTGTTTTACCGACCGGCGTTCGCCGCTGCTGGTTGAACACCAGCTCGGTGAGATGCTCTCGCAGCGCATCTACGGGCTGGCGCTGGGCTATGAGGACCTGAACGATCATGAGCAGTTGCGCCACGATCCGCTGATGGCGGTGCTGGCAGGCCGGCGCAAGCTGGAAGAGCCCCTGGCCGGCAAGAGCACGCTGAACCGGCTGGAACTTCCCGGCGGCAGCAAGCGCTATCACAAGATCGATTACGCGCCAGAGAAGATCGACGCGCTGCTTTGCGATCTGTTCATCGAGTCGCACGGCGAAGCGCCCGACCAGATCGTGCTCGACCTGGATGCAACCGACATCCCGCTCCACGGCCATCAGCCGGAGCGATTTTTTCATGGTTACTACGACAGCTACTGCTACTTGCCGCTCTATATCTTCGCCGGCGATCAACTGTTGTGTGCTCGGCTTCGCGCCAGCAATGTGGATGGCGCGGCCGGTGCGCTCGATGAGGTCAAGCGCATCGTGGCCCAGTTGCGCTCCAGGTGGCCCAAGGTGCGCATCGTGCTGCGCGGCGACTCGGGCTTCTGTCGCGAGGAACTGATGGCTTGGTGCGAGGCCGCGGAGAACCAAGTGGACTTCCTGTTCGGTCTGGCGCGCAACAGCCGGCTTCAGAAGATCATCGGCAAGCAGATGCACGAGGCCACGCTGCTGCACGCCGAGACCGGCAAGGCAGCGCGTGTCTTTACCGAGTTCGACTATCAAACGCACAAGAGCTGGGCGCGGGCCAGGCGAGTAGTTGCAAAGGCTGAGTATCTGGACAAGGGCGAAAACCCGCGCTTCGTCGTTACCTCACTCAGCACCGATGAGTGGGCGGCGCGCGAGCTGTACGAGAAGTTCTACTGCCAGCGCGGCGAGATGGAGAACCGCATCAAGGAGCAGATGTGCCTGTTCGCCTATCGCCTCTCGACGGAAGAAATGAAGGGCAATCAGCTGCGGCTGTACCTGTCGGCGCTGGCTTATACGCTGGTTGAAGCTCTGCGGCGGCTGGCGCTGAAAGGCACCGAGTGGGCCGAAGCGCAGGTGGATACGATCCGCCTCAAACTGTTCAAAATCGGCGCCCTGGTACACATCAGCGCCCGGCGCGTGTGGCTGGAACTCAGTTCCACCTATCCGTGGAAGCAGATTTACGCTCGGGCCTTCGACGCGCTGCGATGCTGAGCGTCTCCACCGCGACCAAACAACTTTTCCACACCAACACAAGAATCGGCCTGGCGGAGCTATGCCTCAAATCCAACCTCGACCTGCGATGAGCCCCTCCGCGCACTTGCCGAACCCATCGCCAAGCCGATTTCAAGCCGGTTGATGGCCCTTCCCGCATGCTTCGCACCGCTGACCACCTTCAAATCGATCCATGTGAGAAATGGCGGCTAAGCGGTTCACAGCCTTACAGTCTCACTGGGAATTGGGGGGGGAGGGGGGCTATGTAGCGGGGTACAAACCGGGCGGATGTCCGACGAAATAGACCGGGGGCATCCCTTGCGGACCTCATGGTTCGGAGAATGCGTGGCATGTCTGTTTGGCCTCTTTAGACCATTGTGCGCCGGGTGACCGATAAATTCTGCAAAGTGTAAATCAGCCGAGTGTTGTGTCTCAGAAGTTCGTCGAAGAAGTGGGCGACGGAAATGCAGGTCCTTCGACCCCGCTGTAGAACGCTTCGCTCAGGATGACCGCCTACTGTTGAGACTAACAAGGAGCAAGGTTGCAAGTTCAACAAAACAAGACGCACCATGGAGTTCTACGGACACCCACCCATCGCATTTGACCTGCCGGCTAACGAGCCTTTTAAGGCCCCAGATACAGTTCCACTCCCGGCGGCGCGAAATCGAGCGAGTGGTTCCTCGGGTCGTATTCCAGGTTCAGCGCCTTGCTCTTGCGCTCGTTGATCAGAATAGCCACCAGCACTCCGTTCCCATATCGCCCCGCTAAGGCAATCTTGTGGCTTTGAATCGAGCCGTATTCGTTATCCGGACTGGTCGAGCTCCAATCCTCCTGGAAACGCGAAAATGGGTAGGTCCCGTTCTGCGCAGGATGTTGCTGCCAGTTCTTGTCATGGATCCAGACCCCATACGCCGCAGCCAGATCGTTCTTCTCCACATCGGTAAGGAAGCTATTGACCGTCGCCCTGGCGAAGAAGTAATTGTTCCAGTTCCATGGCCAGTCCACCGGCCTGCCGGCCAGCAGCCACCACGCCACCAACAGCACCAGAAACGTCGTCGCGCCGCTGTAAAAAACCACCTGGTGCCGCTTCTCGCGGGCTTCATCGTACTTGGGAGCGTCGAGCAAGGTCATGGTTCAGGTTCCTCGAACTAAGAATAGGTCACTGTAGGGACCATGGAATAGGGAATAGAGAGGCGATCGGACCAAGAATCCGCCGATGTTGTTTCGTTCCCCGCCTGTGTCGCTCCCTGATAAGTTAGACACCGATCCGGGAGTTACTGTTCCCTGTTCGCCGCTTTTCTCCTACTCCCTGCTGTAGATCGTTCGCCCCTTTTCCGCGTGCCGTTCCAGCGCCAGCTCGATCAGCCGCGTAATCAGCTCCTTGTAACTCAGCCCCGAGGCCTCCCACAGCTTTGGGTACATGCTGATCCGGGTGAAACCCGGCATGGTGTTCACCTCGTTCAGGAAGATGCGCCGCTTGCCCTCCGGCTCCATGAGAAAGTCCACACGGGCCAGGCCGCTGAGGTCGCAAACCCGAAACGCCTCCACCGCCATTTCGCGAATCTGCTTGGTCTCCGCCCGACTCAGTCTGGCCGGAATCACCGGCACCGAGCCTTCCGAGAGATACTTAGCCTCGTAATCGTAGAATTCCTTACCGGGAACGATCTCGCCCACAACGCTGGCCTGCGGGTCGTCGTTGCCGAGCACCGCGACCTCGAGTTCCCGCGCCTTGCCGCTCTTGCCGCCCACCCCCTGCTCGACAACCAGCTTGCGGTCGTACTTGGCGGCCAGCGTCAACGCCGGCCCCAGTTCCGGGCGGTCGTGCACTTTGCTGATGCCCACGGAAGAGCCGAGGTTTGCCGGCTTCACAAATACCGGATACTTGAGCGTCGCTTCTACCCGAGCAACGGCCTTGCGCGGCTGCCTTTCCCACTCCGCGCGCAACAGGGTCACATGCCTGACAATGGGCAGCGTTGCCTGCGCAAACAGCCGTTTCATCAGGTCCTTGTCCATCCCGGCCGCCGACCCCAGCACGCCCGAGCCCACGTACGCAATCCCGGCCAGCTCGAACAGACCCTGGATCGTTCCGTCCTCGCCAAACGTTCCATGCAGCACAGGAAAAACCACGTCCAAGGACTGTCCTCCCAGCGCCGCATGGCTATCGATCGCCGACTGTCCTGCAAGGGCGAGCCCCGCAGCGGCCGGTTCCGGCGCCAGTAGCGCAGGCCGCCCCTGAGCCAACACCCTCGCCCCCGGAGTAGCAGCCGGATCCCCTGCCCGAAGCTTCGCAGTCTTGCGCGGCGGCCTTGACTGGCCCGGTTCCGCTAAACTCACCTCATCCGGTGCGGAACCTTCCAGCAGCCCCTGCGCTGCCCCTGAAGTCAGCCAGCGCCCCGCCTTGTTGATCCCGATCGGAACCACCTCAAACTTTTTCCGATCGATCGCCTTCAATATCGACGCAGCCGACAGCAGCGAAACCTCATGCTCGCCGCTCCGCCCGCCAAACAAAACACCAACCCGAAGTTTTTTGGCCATTTCCTTATTTGATCACCGATTTCAAGTACGGAGATTATTCCCTGATTCAGTGTAGAACCCCCACAGCATCTTCTTGCCAGGCATCAGGCAAGTTAGATTACGCGCAGAATCCGTACCCGGTTGTTCATGCCGCACTGCGTCTTAGGAGTTAGTTACCTCCGTACCGGTCCCGAATGCTAAAAAAGGCCGCTGGCAAAGTAGCGCGGTGCGCTCCAGCAGTCTGGGCAACCATACCCTGAAAGATGCATTAAAACAGTTACACATCAGCGTAGGATGATTGCACAGAGATTGCAGGCCGAACCTACCATTCCACGCGCTCGCGGCTTAGCCTTGAATTCGGACTGATTTACAAATTCAAATCTGCCGATAAGGATTGCGCGGGATCGACCCATTCAAATTCGACTCTGCATGGTCATGTGAATGAAGAGGCTGAACATCGCGGTTGTGATCGGCTTGGGTTGGGCGTGCGCTGCCTGGGCAGTGCCGCCCGCCCCTCTGACCGACCTGCACGCCATTCACGCTCTCACCAACGCCGAAGCCAGCCGTGCGCTTCCTGTTTCTTTTGAGGCCACAATTACCTATTTCCGCCCGTATGAAAGGACGATGTTCGTCCAGGACGGAGACGTGGCCATCTTTGTAGCGGCCACCACCAATGCCAAGTTGGTTCCCGGCGATCGCATCCTCATTAAAGGAACAACCCACGAGAGCTTTCGTCCCTTTGTATCGAGCAGCGAAATTACATTGCTTCACCACGGTAGTTTGCCCGAGCCCATTCCCGCCACCCACGACGAGTTGATCCGCGCACAGCGCGATTGCATGTTCGTCGCCGTCCATGCCAAGGTCCGCGCCGCAGACCTGACGAACTCTTCGAATGTACGCAGCATCTACCTGCAGATGGTCACCGACGGGGGGACCATCGACGCAGTGGTCGATAACGACGATGCAAACCTGTTGAACGGCCTGCTGGATGCCGACCTGGAGGTAACCGGCGCCGTTTCGGGGAACTTTGACGGAAAGATGGAGCAGACGGGAATTCTCCTCCACGTCTCTTCATTTGCAGATATCAAGGTCCTGAAGCGAGCCGTCACCAATCCAATGTCCATCCCGGTCACGCCCATGGACCAGATCCTCAACGGCTATCATGTCCAGGTCCTCTCGGAAAGAATCAGGATCCACGGAATCATCACCTACTACCAGCCCGGTTCCGCAATTGTGCTCCAGGACGGCGCCAAGAGCCTGTGGATCCAAACCCGTTCAATCTCTCCCGAACATATCGGCGATGTGGCTGACGTCATCGGATTCCCTGGTCTCCACGACGGCTTTCTAACCCTGACGAACGGCGAAATCCACGATAGCCTTGTGCAGGCGCCTGTGACTCCGCAACCGGCAACATGGGGGAAACTGGCCTTGAGCGGCAATGTGTTCGACCTGGTCTCCATCGAGGGGCAAGTGGTCTCGGAGTTCCGCGAAGCTGCCCAGGACGAGTATGTCCTGACCGCCGACGGTCAAATGTTCTCGGCAATCCTCCGCCATCCACCCCCGGCCAGCCTTGTTTCGGCTTCGCCCCCACCCATGCGCAAGATTCCGGTTGGCGCCCGAATTCGCGTCACCGGTATCTGCATGCTCGACGATTCCAACCCGTTCAACGCTCAGGTTCCGTTCACCATCCTCATGCGTTCCTACGACGATATCGTCGTCGTCGCCAGGCCCTCGCTGCTTAACGTTCGCAACCTCATCGTCATCGTAGGCGTGCTACTCCTGCTTGTGGCTGCAGCAGGCGCCTGGGGTTGGACCCTCAAATCCAAGGTCCATAGCCAGACCGTTGCCTTGGCCGCCCGCATCGAGGCTGAAGCTGCCTCGGAGCGTCGTAACGCTCAGTTGGAACAGAGGCGCAGCCGCATCCTTGAGGACATCAACGGCTCCAAACCTCTTGCTGAAATTATTGAAGGAATCACGGAGTTGGTCTCCATCCGGCTTGCGGGGGCGCCATGCTGGTGCGAGATTGCCGATGGAGCCACTTTGGGGGACTGCCCGCCCGATACCGATCGTCTGCGCATCGCCAGCGAACCGATTCTCGCCCGGGTTGGACCGCCGTTGGGCACCCTTCTTGTCGGATTTGACCCCGCCAGTCAGCCTGCCAGGCTTGAATTCGAAGCGCTCATTGTCGGCGTGCGACTGGCGACGCTGGCTATCGAGACGCGCCGCCTCTACACCGATCTTCTTCACCGCTCGGAATTCGACCTGCTCACCGACATCCACAACCGCTTCTCGCTCGACAAACGTCTCGACGTCCTCATCGATCGGGCGCGCCAAAGTGCCGGCATCTTTGGCCTGATCTACATCGACCTCGACCGCTTCAAGGAGGTCAACGACAACTATGGCCACCACATCGGCGACCTCATGCTGCAAGAGGCCGCGGTCCGAATGAAACGACAGCTTCGCGCCCACGACACGCTGGCCCGCATCGGCGGAGACGAATTCGCCGTCGCGGTTCCGGTCGTTCGCAGTCGCGCTGAGGTTGAGGAGATCGCTCTGCGCCTGGAACATTGCTTCGACGATCCGTTTGCGGTCGATGGCGTTATCCTCCATGGATCGGCAACGGTCGGCATGGCCCTCTACCCCGAGGATGGCTCCACCAAAAGCAGCCTCCTGAAAGCCTCCGACGCCGCCATGTATGTGAAGAAACACACCGCGGCGCCAGGGGAATCGGTGCTGGCCTGACGCATTCCCTTATTGGCTCTGAACTCCCCCGAGCGGAAGAGGCAATCGGCCTACACAGAAAGGTGCATTTCGGCCGGATTGATATGTCCGTAAAATTAGGAAGCGATGAGTTCCGATTGTGCTGGTTTTCATTGGCGCAGGGCTGCCCCTTCGCGCCCTGACTGCTCATAAAGTACGTACCGCTGGATTCTTGCTCGATGAAGAGACTGTTTCCATTTTTCGCTTTGGTTCTTGGATGCGCCTCGGCTGCTCTGGCGGCTCCGCCGCCTACGCTTACATCCTTGCGCGCCGTGCGAGCCTTGACGAATGCAAAGGCGAGCAACAAAACTCCCGTGGCCTTCGAAGCGACAGTCGGCTATGTGCGCGCCTATGAAAATCTTCTTTTCGTGCAGGATGGCGACGATGCCATCTTTGTGCGGCCACCGGACAGCAGTCATCTGGTTTTGGGCGATCGAGTTCTGGTACATGGAACCACGCAAGCGAGCTTTCACCCCATCGTCATCGCCGACAAGATCGCTCTGCTTCATCATGACGCTCCGCCCGAGCCTGTTCCAGCTACCTTCGACGAGTTGATTCGAGCTCAGCGCGACTGCCAACTGGTCACCGTGCTTGCTACGGTGCGCGCCGCCGATCTGATTGTCAGCCGGACTGTTCCGATCCGCAGCACGCAACTTCAGTTGCTCACCGAATCCGGCCCCATCGAGGCATACGTCGATAGCGACGATGCAAATGCGATCAGGAACCTCTTGGATGCAGAAGTCGAAATCACAGGCGCCGCCGCGGGACTGTTCGACGACAAGATGCAGCAGACCGGGGTGGTGCTCTACGTTTCATCCCTGGCGAATGTCAGAGTGCTCCATCGCGCCGGCGCCAGTCCGTGGTCGCTTCCAGTCACACCGATGGACCGCATTCTCGCCGTCTATCATATGCGCGACCTGACCCCCAGGGTGCGGGTTCACGGAACCATTACCTACTACCATCCAGGCACGGCGATCGTGCTTCAGGACGGCACCAAGAGCCTGTGGATTTCAACCCATACTCATGAGCCGTTGACCATCGGCGACCAGGCCGATGCAATCGGCTTTCCCGACGCTCACGACCGTCTTCTGACCCTCACAGACGGCGAGATTCAGGACAGTCACATATTCAAGCCCGTCACGCCCCAACCCGCCACGTGGCGCGAGTTGGCCTTCTGGAGCAGCAACACAGCAAACGGTCACCAGAACGATCTGGTCTCGATTGAAGGCCGAGTCGTTACGGAGGTCCGGGAGGCCTCGCAGGACGAATACGTGATCTCTTCCGATGGCCGCCTCTTCACCGCCATCTACCGCCACCCGCCCGCAGATAGCGCTCTCCCGGAGATGAAGTCGGTTGCGTTGGGCTCCAAAATCCGGGTTACCGGCATCTGCACCATTGTTGAAGCCAATACCATCAACCCAGGCGCTGAGGTGCCCTTTAATATCCTGCTGCGTTCCTTCGACGATATTGTTGTTGTCGGAATGCCACCGTTGCTCTCTATCAACAACCTCTCCTTTCTGGTCGGATTGCTGATGGCGATGATCTTCGGCGGCGGCCTCAGGGCATGGACCATTGAACGCAGGTTGCGCCGCCATAACGCCGCCCTGGCCTTTGTCGAGAAACGCCGCAGCCGCATCCTCGAGGAAATCAACGGCTCCCGTTCCCTCGCCGAGATCGTTGAAGACATTACTTCCATCGTTTCTTTCTGGCTGCGTGGCGCTCCGTGCTGGTGTGAGCTCGCCGATGGGGTCAAACTGGGAAACTGCCCGCCGAAACTCACCGGCCTGCGCATTGTGCGGCGCGATATTCCCTCCCGCATCGGGCTCCCGCACGGAGCCATGTTGACCGCGCTTGATTCCCGCACCAAATCCCGCCCTGTCGAAACCGAGGCCCTCTCCATGGCAGTTGCGCTGGCCGCTCTCGCCATTGAGACCCGATGCCTCTATTCCGACTTGGTCCGCCGCTCCGAGTTCGACCTGCTAACCGACATCCACAACCGATTCTCGATGGAGAAGTGCCTGGACCAGAGAATCGAGGAGGCGCGCCGTAACGCGGGCACCTTCGGGTTGATTTACATCGACCTCAACGACTTCAAGAAAGTCAACGACATTTATGGTCACCAGGTCGGGGACCGGTACCTCCAGGAAGTGGCTCTTCGCATGAAGCACCAGCTCCGCTCCCGCGACATGCTGGCCCGGTTGGGCGGCGACGAGTTTGCTGTCCTGCTTCCTCTGGTCTACAAACGGGATGAGGTCCAGGAGATTGCCACGCGCCTGGAGCGCTGCTTCGACGAACCCTTCGCCATCGGCATGCACCTGCTGCAAGGTTCAGCCAGCATCGGCATTTCCATCTATCCATTCGACGCCACCACCAGCGATGGCCTCTTCAGCGCCGCGGACGCCAAGATGTACAACGCAAAGAAGAACAGGCGCGAAATCGAAGCGGAACACGCCGAGATGGGGAAAGCCTGATTTATCCCGAAGAACCGGACGAAAAACCGGACCTTCCCTGACCACTTTGCCTGGCGTGCATGTCGCAGAAGCAACCGCTCGGCGAATGCGACAGGCATTTCTTCACTTCCGTTCCCATCATCCACAGGATGTAGTTCTCTACCCCAAAAGTGGGCGTTCCTCCTAATTCATGCGAGCGTAAGATGAACGATGCGCAGAATCCGGCACTTTCGGCTAGCGCCGGTTGGCTGTGCACTCTCGATCCTGGGTAATGAACGCAGCAAGTTCTGCCGATTGGAACTATCAAGGGGCAAGAGCACGCGGCACTGGTGCCACTGGATTCTGTCAATGAACAGATCGATTCCAATACTCGTCGTCGCTCTCGGATGCGCCTTAGCTGCCTCGGCAGCGACGCCCGCGCCGATTACTACCCTGCGCGCAATCTCAGTTCTGACCAACACGCAAGCAGGCCAGCGGTTGCCTGTCGCCTTCGAAGCCACGGTTATCTACTACGGGCGCAATATCAATAATCTCGATGTGCAGGACGATGGAATTGGCATCTTCGTGAAGGTGACAAAGGATTTCACGCTGATTCCCGGCGATCGCGTGTTGGTGAAAGGAAAGACGGAACCGAGTTTTCTTCCTTATATAATCAGCGACAACGTTACGGTACTCCGGCACGGCACGCTGCCCGATCCGGTGCAAACCAGCTTCGACGACCTGGTCCGCAGAGAAGACAATTGCAAGTTGGTGAAAGTTCACGGCGTGGTTCACGCCGCGGATCCGGTGTATAGCGCGATCGCGCCCAGCGCCCGGCTGGAGTTGCTCGTGGACGGCGGATACATCGATCTTGAAGTGGAAAGCCACGATGAAGGCGCGCTTAAAGCTCTGCTGGATGCAGAGGTTGAGGTCATCGGCGCGGCGGGAAGAAAATTCGACGCCAAGATGCAACAAACCGGCGTCAAACTCAAGCTAACATCGCTTGCAGACATCAAGGTTCTAAAACGCGCCGGCGCAAGCCCGTGGTCCCTGCCCATTACACCATTGAGCGGCATCGTCACTGGGATTCATGTGCGCGATCTGACTCAACGGCTCAGGGTTCACGGAACCATCACCTACTACCAGCCCGGTTCGGCCGTCGTGCTCCAAAACGGCGCCGAGAGCCTGTGGGTCTCCACCCTGTCCACCGAGCCGATGCAGATCGGGGATGTGGCCGACGCAACCGGCTTTCCCGAAACGCGCGATGGCCTATTGATCTTGAACCATGCGGAGATTCAGGATACCCGGGTGCAAGCGCCCGTTCCTGCACAGCCGGCCACCTACCAGCAGCTTTCGTTCTGGGGCAGGAGCAAGCTCGGCGGTCACAATTACGATCTGGTCTCGATCGATGGCCGGGTGGTGACCGCGGTCCGTGAGGCCGCCCAGGATGAGTATGTCCTGATTTCCGATGGCCGCCCCTTTTCCGCGGTTTACCGCCATCCCCCCCCGCCAAACCCCGCTCCCGCGATGTTGCAGATCCCGGTGGGCACGACGATTCGGGTCACCGGCATCTGCCTGGTTCTGGACTCCAATCCATACAACGATCGCGCTCCATTCAATATTCTCCTGCGCTCCTTCAACGATATTGCGGTGGTCGCAAAGCCGTCCTGGCTCAGCGTAGGGAACCTGATCCTGCTTATCGGCTTGCTGCTCGCTGTGATGGTGGCCGGCGGCGCCAGGGGCTGGGTTATGGAACGCAGGGTCCGCAACCAAACCGCTGTGTTGGCTTACATCGAACAACGCCGCGGCCGCATTCTCGAGGACATCAACGGCAACCGGCCACTCGCTGAGATCCTTGAAGAGATTACTGAAATGGTCTCTTTCAAACTGAAAGGCGCGCCGTGCTGGTGCCGGATCGCCGACGGTGCGCCGCTGGGAAACTGCATCCAAATCCTCTCCGCGATGCGCATTGTCCAACATGAGATTCCAGCCCATTCCGGCCCCGCGCTTGGAATCGTCTTCGCGGGCTTCGATCCCCACGCTCAATCCACCGCAATCGAGGCTGAGGCCCTTTCCACGGCAGCAGCGCTGGCCGCTCTGGCCATCGAGACCCGCCGCCTCTACACCGACCTGACCCACCGCTCCGAGTTCGACCTGCTCACAGACCTCCACAACCGCTTCTCTCTTGAGAAGCAACTCGATGCCCTTATCGAACAAGCGAGCCTCAAGCTCGGCAACTTCGGGCTCATCTACATCGACCTCGATCGATTCAAGCAGGTAAATGACTTATATGGACACAATGTCGGCGATCTCTATCTTCAGGAAGCCGCAATCAGGATGAAGCAGCAGATTCGTCCGCTTGATACGCTGGCGCGGCTGGGCGGCGACGAATTCGGCGCCATTATCGCGATAGTGCGAAGCCGAGCCGATGTCGAAGAAATCGCCACGCGATTGGAGCGCTGCTTCGACGAACCTTTTGCCGTCGGTGGACACATCCTGTACGGTTCGGCCAGTGTCGGCATCGCCCTCTATCCGATAGACGCCACCACCAGCGATGGCCTCTTCAGCGCCGCGGACGCCGCCATGTACAAGGAGAAGAGAATCAGGCGCGAAATCGAAGCGGAACACGCCGAGATGGGGAAATCCTGATTCATTCCGAAGGGCCTGACCACAAAGCAGACTTTCCCCGATCCCTTTGCCTGCCGTGCAGGTCGCACAAGCAACCCCGCGCCGAATGCGAAAAGCATTCATTCCCCTCCGTTCCCATGATGCACAGGGTGTAGTTCCCTCACCCAAAAGTGGGCGTCCCTCCGAATTCACGCGAGCGTAAGATGAACAATGCGCAGAATCCGGCCATTGGTCCTTGCACGTAGCCGGGGCATTCTCGGCCGTGCGGTGATGAATGCGACAAGTTCTGCCGATAGGTACTTTTGGGGCCCAGCGCATAGGGAGGCTGCACCCTGGATTTTTGCCAATGAAGAGGTTGATAACCGCATTCGTGATTGTTGTCGGATACGCTTTGGCCGCCTGCGCCGAGACGCCTGCCGTACTCACCTCTTTGCACGCCATCCACTCTCTCAGTCATGCCCAGGCCGCCCAGAAGCCGCCCGTGGCCTTCCAGGCCACGGTGACCTACAGGCGAGCCGGTGAAACCACAATGTTTGTGCAAGAAGACGGCGAAGGCATCTATGTCTGGGCAGATGCGAAATTCAACGTGGCGCCCGGCGATCGAGTTTCGATTAACGGAAGGGCAGAGGACAGCTTCCGCCCCATCGTCATCTCCAACAGCGTGACCCTGCTTTATCATGGCAACCCACCTCCGCCCACGCCCGCCACCTTCGATGACCTGATCCACGCAAAGCGCGACAGCGTATTTGTCAAGATTCAAGCTGTAATCCATAGTGCAGACCTGGGATTGAGCGCCGATCACAATGATGTCCACATGATCTTGCGTGCCGACGGCGGGGACATCGACACCTACGTCAACACCGAAGATTCAAGCATTCTTATGGGACAGTTGGATTCCGAGGTCGAGGTCACCGGCGTGGCCTCGGCGCATTTCGACGGCAAAATGCAACAAACCGGAGTTGGCCTTTCCGTGCCGTCTGAAGCTAACGTGAAGATCGTCCACAGAGCGCCACAGAGTGTGTGGTTACTGCCGGCCACGCCGATGGACGAGATCATCAAGAACTATCGCGTGATGAATCTTACGCAAAGGGTCCGGGTCCACGGCACCATTACCTACTACCAGCCCGATATAGCGATCGTGCTTCAGAACGGGGGAAAGAGCCTCTGGATTCGGACCCGGTACGAGAAGCCCCTGCGGATTGGCGACGAGGCGGACGTCACCGGCTTCCCCGCGGAGCATGAAGGCTCGCTCACCCTCGCTGACGGCGAAATCCAGG
The DNA here is from genome assembly GCA_963757965.1 of uncultured Acidobacteriaceae bacterium. Taxonomy (GTDB): domain Bacteria; phylum Acidobacteriota; class Terriglobia; order Terriglobales; family Acidobacteriaceae; genus Telmatobacter. Next base: position 422,992 of record CAVWTV010000016.1, on the reverse strand, counting down.
AGATCTCAGCTTATTCGCCCATCGCTCCCCAACCGCGCACCGTAAGTCAGCTCCTCTCGAGCAAGAATATCTTTGACCTGGTCTCAATCGAAGCGCAGGTGGTTATGGAGGTGCAAGAGAAGGCCCAGGATGAGTACGTCCTTGTCTCCGACGGCCAGATCTTCTCCGCGATCTATCGTCATCCGGATGTTGGGGATCTGCACCCGCTTCCCATGAATCAGGTACCACTCGGCTCCAAGGTCCGGGTCGAGGGCATCTGCATTCCCCTCGATAACTCCAATCCATACCGGGGCGACGTTCCCTTCAATATCCTCATGCGCTCGCCGGACGATGTTGCGGTCATAGCTAAGCCATCGTTGCTAAATGTCCGCAATCTTCTTCTTCTGGTCGGCTTTCTGCTCGCCGTGGTCCTCGCCGTCGGTGCACGGGGCTGGATGATCGAGCGCCGGGTTCGCCGCCAGACGGCTACCCTCGCTTACGTCGAGCAACGCCGCAGCCGCATCCTCGAGGACATCAACGGCTCCCGCCCGCTGGCTGAGATCGTCGAACAAATCACCGAACTCGTCGCTTTCAAGCTGCATGGAGCGCCCTGCTGGTGCCAGATTACCGACGGAGCACTACTTGGAAACCGTCCGGCGAGGCAAGATGGACTGCGCATCGTCCAGCTTGACATTCCCGCTCGCTCCGGGCCGCATCCGGGCACAGTCTTCGCAGCCTTCGATCGACTGACCAGACCCTCCGCCAACGAAACGGAGACGCTGGCCATGGCGGTTGGCCTGACGGCTCTGGCCATCGAGACTCGCCGCCTCTACACCGACCTCGTCCACCGCTCGGAGTTCGACCTGCTCACCGACATTCACAACCGCTTCTCCCTGGAAAAGCACCTGGAACTACAGATTCACATTGCCCGTGAAACGGCCGGGATTTTTGGACTGATCTACATCGACCTCGATCGATTCAAGCAGGTGAACGATACGTATGGGCATCATGTCGGAGACCTTTATCTACAGGAAGGTGCAATCAGAATGAAGCGGCAGCTTCGCCCGCACGACAAGCTGGCCCGGCTCGGTGGCGACGAATTTGCCGCGCTGGTTCCGGTGGTGCGAAGCCGCGCCGATGTCGATGAGATCGCGCGGCGCCTGGAGCGCTGCTTCGACGATCCGTTTGTCCTCGAGGGATACACTTTGCACGGAGCGGCAAGCGTCGGCATCGCGCTTTTCCCCGAAGATGCCACCACTGTCGATGCTCTCTTCAGGGCGGCAGACGCAACCATGTACGTAAACAAGTATGGGAAGCGATCTATCGAAGAAGTGGTCGCGAGCCCCGGTCCGAAGTTTTCGCCATTGGGCGGCGAATGAAAAAGGCCCGGTCTGCGCCGGGCCTCTTCAATTGAAACAAAGTAACTTCGATTGACGTTTACCTGAGCAGGATCGAACGAGCAAGTCTTACTCGGCCGCCATCTCTTCGGCCTCGCCCTCCTGGCGCATCAGTTCCAGTTCGCGCTCGGCGGCTTCTATCTCCGCACTGACCTCCTGCTGCACACGGGCCGCTGCTTCCTCCAGTTCCGGCGAGAGCTGAACGTTGCGGTAGTACTCGAGGCCCGTGCCGGCCGGAATCAGCCGTCCCACGATCACGTTCTCCTTCAAGCCGCGCAGGTTGTCTATCGCGCCGTTGATGCTGGCCTCGGTAAGCACGCGCGTCGTCTCCTGGAAGCTGGCAGCGGAGATAAAGCTGTCGGTCGACAGCGATGCCTTGGTGATGCCCAGCAGCAGCGGACGCCCGGTGGAAGGACGACCCCCGAGAGCCATCACTCGATCGTTCTCTTCGCGGAAGCGGAACCGGTCGACCTGCTGCTCGAGCAGGAAGTTGGTGTCGCCCACATCGTCGATCCTCACCCAGCGAAGCATCTGCCGGACGATTACCTCAATGTGTTTATCCGAGATAGCCACGCCCTGCAGACGATAGACCTCCTGGATTTCGTTCACCAGGTAAGACTGCAGTTCCTTCTCGCCCAGCACATCCAGAATGTCGTGCGGGTTCAAGGGGCCATCCATCAGCGGGTCGCCTGCGCGCAGCCGCTCTCCTTCCTGGACGTTGACATGGATACCGCGCTGCACCGAGTATTCCTTCTCGTCGCCGTTGTCCGCGGTTACGTAAATCTTGCGCTGGCCCTTGGAGACTTCGCCAAAGCGAACCACACCGTCGATCTCGCTGATGATGGCTGTCTCACGCGGCTTGCGCGCTTCGAACAGTTCAACAACGCGCGGCAGACCGCCTGTGATGTCCTTGGTGCGCGTGCTCTCCTTGGGAATCTTCGCCAGCACGTCGCCGGGACCTACATCGTCGCCGTCCTGAATCATCAAATGAGCGCCGCGAGGCAGCAGATAACGCTTGTGCCCCTTGGCGTTCTTGACAACAAGGGCAGGCTGCCGCTTCTCATCCGGCGAGTCGGCAACCACCCAACGCGAGAGGCCGGTGACTTCGTCCACTTCTTCGTTGAGCGTGATGCCTTCCTGCAAGTCCTTGTACTGCACCGCGCCGCCGATTTCAGTGAGGATGGAGTAGGTGTAAGGGTCCCACTCAGCCAGCAGTTGACCCAGCTTCACGTGCTCGCCGTCCTTCACCTTGAGGCGCGCTCCATAAACCACCTGATAGCGCTCTTTCTCGCGGCCGCGTTCATCCTGAATGGCCACGGAACCGGAACGGTTCATCGCCACTAGCAATCCGTCCCTTGCTTCAACAGTATTCAGGTTGATGAACCGCACAAAGCCGTTGTTCTTTGCATCCAGGCGCGACTTATCCTGCACGCGGCTGGCCGTGCCACCCACGTGGAAGGTGCGCATTGTCAACTGCGTGCCCGGCTCGCCGATCGATTGTGCGGCAATCACGCCGCACGTCTCGCCCAACTCCACCATGCGTCCAGAACCCAGGTTGCGCCCGTAGCAAAGCGCACATACGCCACGCCGCGATTCGCAGGTGAGCACCGAGCGAATCTTCACCCGCTCCACGCCCGCTCCCTGGATCGCCGAAGCAATATCTTCATCGATCCCTTGATTCACATCCACCACGATGTTTCCGTCGTAGTCCTTGATGCGTTCCAGAGTCACGCGTCCGATGATGCGGTCGCGGAGCGGCTCGATGATCTCACCGGACTCCACAATCGCGCCCACATAAATGCCTTCCACCGTGCCGCAGTCGTACTCGGTCACGATCACGTCCTGAGCAACGTCCACAAGACGACGCGTCAAGTAGCCGGAGTCGGCGGTCTTCAGCGCGGTATCGGCCAGTCCTTTACGTGCGCCGTGCGTCGAGATGAAGTATTCGAGCACGGTCAAGCCTTCGCGGAAGTTCGCGGTGATGGGCGTCTCAATGACTTCGCCCGAGGGCTTGGCCATCAGTCCGCGCATGCCGGAAAGCTGGCGAATCTGCTGCTTCGATCCGCGAGCACCGGAGTCGGCCATGATGTAAATCGGATTCATGGCGCCTTCGTCGTCCGCGCGCTTCATGTTGCCGAACATCTCGTCGGCCACCTGATCGGTCACTGCCGACCACATCTGAATGACCTTGTTGGAGCGCTCGCCGTTGGTGATGGCGCCGTCCATGTACTGCTTCTGGACCTCGATCACCTTCTTGTCGGCCGCATCGACCGTGGTGTACTTGCTGTCTGGAATCACCATGTCGTCGAGGCCAACCGAAAGGCCCGACTTGGTGGCGTAGTTGAATCCCAGCGACTTGATCCGGTCCAGCATCCCCACCGTAACTTCAAGGCCCAGGTTCTGGTTGCAGTAGTTCACCAGTTGCCCAATGCCCTTCTTCTTCAGCAGGCCGTTTACATACGGCATCCCCGCCGGCAGCGAGTCGTTGAAGATTACGCGGCCCACCGTCGTCGAGATGTACTCCTTGTTGAAGTCGACAGCCTCGGTGTGCGTCAGATCCTGGTCGTCATAGGCCGTGGTCATGTCCAGCACCTTGCCCGTGTAGCGCAGACGGATGGGCGAAAGCGTCTCGACTTCCTTTGCTTCGAGCGCCATCAGGATCTCTTCTGTGTTTGCAAAGACGCGTCCTTCGCCCTTGGCGCCCTTCTTCGCCTTGGTCAGGTAATAGAGACCCAGCACCATGTCCTGCGTAGGCACCGTGATCGGCTGGCCCGACGCGGGCGACAGAATGTTGTGCGACGCCAGCATCAGCACGCTGGCTTCGATCTGCGCCTCAGGCGAAAGCGGAATGTGCACCGCCATCTGATCGCCGTCGAAGTCGGCGTTGAAGGCCGTGCAAACCAGCGGATGAATCTTGATAGCCTTGCCTTCCACCAACACCGGCTCGAAAGCCTGAATGCCCAGTCTGTGCAGCGTGGGAGCGCGGTTGAGCAGCACCGGATGGTCTTTGATGACCTCTTCAAGGATGTCCCAAACCACCGGCTCCTGCATCTCCACCATTTCTTTCGCTTGCTTGATGGTCGTGCAATGTCCCGTCTGTTCGAGGCGATGATAGATGAACGGCTTGAACAGCTCGAGCGCCATCTTCTTGGGCAGACCGCACTGGTGCAGCTTCAACTCCGGTCCCACCACAATCACGGAACGGCCCGAGTAATCCACGCGCTTGCCAAGCAGGTTCTGACGGAACCGGCCCTGCTTGCCCTTGAGCGTGTCGGACAACGACTTCAGCGGCCGGTTGTTGGCGCCACGCAGCACGCGTCCGCGACGGCCGTTGTCGAACAGCGCATCGACGGCTTCCTGCAACATGCGCTTTTCATTGCGCACAATCACTTCCGGCGCATGCAGGTCCATCAGCTTCTTCAACCGGTTGTTGCGGTTGATCACGCGGCGATAGAGATCGTTCAAGTCAGAAGTGGCGAAGCGTCCGCCATCCAGCGGGACCAGTGGGCGCAGCTCCGGTGGAATCACGGGCAGCACGTCCAGAATCATCCAGTGCGGCTTGTTCGAGCTCTTGCGGAAGGCCTCGACAACCTTGAGGCGCTTCGCATACTTGATCTTTTTCTGCACCGATGTCTCGGTCTTCATCCGCTCGCGCAGTTCGACCGACAGTTCCTCGATCTGCACCCGCTTGAGCAGCTCCTTGATCGCCTCCGCGCCCATCATGGCCTTGAACCCCGACGGACGGAACTGCTGGTCAAGCTCGCGGAACTTGCCTTCGTCCTTGATGATCTCGCGCTCTTTTACCGGCGCGTCGCCCGGATCGACCACGACATAGGATTCGAAGTAGAGAATGCTCTCAAGGTCGCGGAGTGAAATATCCAGCAGGTGTCCGATTCTCGACGGAAGGCCCTTGAAGAACCACACGTGCGAGCACGGAGACGCCAACTCGATGTGACCCATGCGTTCGCGGCGCACCTTGCTCACCGTCACTTCAACGCCGCACTTGTCGCAGATCACGCCGCGGTGCTTCATGCGCTTGTACTTGCCGCAGAGGCACTCCCAGTCGGTCACCGGTCCAAAGATGCGCGCGCAGAACAGGCCGTCGCGTTCCGGCTTGAATGTGCGGTAGTTGATGGTCTCCGGTTTGGTCACCTCACCGTGCGACCAACTGCGGATCTTCTCCGGCGATGCAAGCATGATGCGGATGGCGTCAAAGTCGGTAATGGGGCTGGAAAGTTCAAACGGGTTCGAACGGAACAAGGCGACCCTCCTTGGCGGGCCTTTCGGCAACTCGCCGCGGCTTTTCCCGGGATTCTATGATGGGCCCTTCCTTCCCGGGAAGCGGTGTATGCCGCTTTCAAGAAGAACCCTAAACAACAGCTACTAGCTGTTAGCTCCCAGCCTTTAGCTGGGTGCCCCACCCTCGCCGCGTCTTTGTTTTTGCGGCTAGGGTGGGAGACCGCGTTAGTCCGCTACCGCCGCCAGATCCGGCGCGGGAAGCTTCTTGATCAGGTCTGCGCGCTTGATCAACTCAACATCCAGGCAGAGCGATTGCAATTCGCGAATCAGCACATTGAACGATTCCGGCACGCCGGGCTCGATTGCCGCCTCGCCCTTCACAATGGCCTCGTAAATCTTGGTACGGCCGTAAACATCGTCGGACTTCGCCGTCAGCAGCTCCTGCAGGATGTATGCTGCGCCATAAGCCTCCAGCGCCCACACTTCCATTTCGCCGAATCGCTGACCGCCGAACTGCGCCTTGCCGCCCAGCGGCTGTTGCGTAATCAGCGAGTACGGCCCGATCGAACGTGCGTGAATCTTGTCGTCCACCAGGTGAGACAGCTTGAGCATGTAGATGTAGCCCACCGTCACCGGCTGTTCGAACTGCTCGCCCGTCATGCCGTCGTACAGTGGCGTCTTGCCCGATGAAGGCAAACCGGCTGAAGCCAGCAGCGCCTTGATCTCGCTCTCCTGCGCGCCGTCGAAGACCGCGGTGCCGAACCAGATGCCGCGCTCGCATGCCGGGCGCAACTCGAAGCAACATCTCGTCGTCGAGTTCCTGCAGCTGGCGCAGTGTTGCGGTCCCGGCGAACTCCTTGTCCATCACTTCGCGGACGTAGTCCGCCTTGCTCTTGCCCTCCAGCTTATCGAGCACCTCTTCGCCAACCGACCTCTGTTTGAATCTCTCATTGATCTGGTCGACGAGCCCGGCAATCTTAAGGCCCAGCGCATGTGCGGCCCAGCCCAGATGCGTCTCCAGAATCTGACCCACGTTCATACGCGAAGGCACGCCGAGCGGATTGAGCACAATCTCCACCGGAGTTCCATCGGGCAGATACGGCATGTCTTCTTCAGGAAGAATGCGCGCAATCACGCCCTTGTTGCCGTGACGGCCGGCCATCTTGTCGCCCACTGAAAGCTTGCGCTTCATGGCCACATAAACCTTCACCAGCTTGATCACACCTGGAGGAAGCTCGTCGCCCTTCTGCAGCTTGAGGATCTTCTCATTGGTGATCTTGCGCAGCACTTCGATCTGCCGCGAAGTCATCTCTTCGATCTCGTCGATCTGCTCGTTGACTCTCGGATCCTTGTCGGCGTACCTGATCCTCTTGAGGTTCTTGGTCGAGATGCGCTCAATCGTCTCGCGATCCAGAAGCGCGCCCTTGGTCAGCAGGCGCTTGTTGGTGCGCTCGTCGTGCAGGTCGGCCAACACTTCCTTGCGGCCCAGGATTCCGTCGAGGCGCTTGAGCCGCTCATCGGTCAAAATGCGGATTTCGTCGCCCAGGTTTTTTTCGAGCTTGGCAATGTACTCGCCCTCGATCAGTTTGGCGCGCTCATCCTTCTCCTGGCCCTTGCGGCTGAAGATGCGCACGTCCACCACCGTGCCTTCAATTCCCGGAGGACACGTCAGCGATGCGTCGCGCACGTCGCCGGCCTTTTCGCCGAAGATGGCACGCAGCAGCTTTTCTTCCGGCGTAAGCTGTGTCTCTCCCTTGGGAGTAACCTTGCCCACCAGAATGTCGCCGTGCTTGATCTGCGCGCCGATGCGGATCACGCCGCTCTCGTCCAGGTCGCGTAGCGCATGTTCACTCACGTTGGGAATGTCGCGCGTGATCTCTTCCGGTCCCAGTTTCGTGTCGCGCGCTTCAATTTCAAATTCTTCAATGTGCACCGAGGTGTAGTAGTCCTCGCGCACCAGCTTCTCGCTGATCAGGATCGCGTCCTCGAAGTTGTAGCCGCGCCACGGCATGAAGGCCACCAGAACGTTGCGCCCCAGCGCCAACTCGCCCTGCTCGGTGCAAGGTCCATCGGCAATCACCTGACCCTTGACCACCCGGTCGCCCTCGCGAACAACAGGCTTCTGGTTGATGCAGGTGTTCTGGTTTGACCGCTTGAACTTGATCAGCTGATAAATGTCGGAACCAACCTCGCGTGAAAGCTGCGTGGGATGATGCTCGCCCTCGACGCGCACGATAATGCGCTCGGAGTCGACCGAATCCACAATGCCGTTACGCTTGGCCAGAATCACGGCGCCGGAGTCGCGCGCCGTCACGCCTTCCATGCCCGTGCCCACCAGAGGAGCCTCGGCCACCAATAGTGGAACAGACTGCCGTTGCATGTTTGCGCCCATCAGCGCGCGGTTTGCATCGTCGTGCTCAAGAAACGGAACCAGCGACGCAGCCACGGAGACGAGCTGCTTCGGGCTCACGTCGATGTAGTCCACATCGCCGCGGGCCACGAGCACAAAGTTCCCCATGCGCCGTGCGTTCACCAGATCCTCGGTGATGACGCCCTCGTCGTTGAACTCGATGTTCGCCTGCGCGATGGTGTGCTTGTCCTCTTCCCATGCCGACAGGTAGAAGCTGAACGGAATATGATCGATTCGCCGCTTGCCCGCCTTCTTCAACCCTGCGTTCAGCCGCGCCGCTTCTTCCTTCTCGATGTGATCGCCCACGCGCAAGCCGCTTTCACCCGCGTTCACGATCTCCACATAGTCCAGAATCCGCGAGTCCTTCACCTTGCGGTACGGCGACTCGATGAACCCATATTCATTGATGCGCGCAAAGCAGCTCAACGAGCTAATGAGACCAATGTTCGGACCTTCCGGCGTTTCGATCGGACAGATGCGCCCATAGTGCGTCGGATGCACGTCGCGCACTTCAAAGCCCGCGCGCTCACGCGACAGACCGCCCGGTCCAAGTGCCGAAAGGCGCCTCTTGTGCGTTATCTCCGACAGCGGATTGGTCTGGTCCATGAATTGCGAAAGCTGCGACGATCCGAAGAATTCGCGGATGGCCGCCATCACCGGCTTGGCGTTGATCAGGTCGTGCGGCATCGCCGTCGAAAGCTCCTGATACACGCTCATCTTTTCCTTGATGGCCCGCTCCATGCGCACCAGGCCGATGCGGAACTGGTTCTCCATCAGTTCGCCCACCGCTCTCACTCGCCGGTTGCCCAGGTGATCGATGTCGTCCACCATGCCGATGTTCTTGCGCAGCTTGAGCAAATACCTGATGGTCGCGTAGAAGTCTTCCGGCGTGAGCGTCCGATGATCCAGATGTGTTGCGTCCTGGTTCTCATACAGCTTGATGTTGAACTTCAAACGGCCCACACGCGAGAAATCGTACTTTCGCGCGTCGAAGAACATGCCCTCAAACAGCGCGGTCGCCGTGTCCAGCGTCGGCGGATCGCCCGGCCGCAGTTTACGGTAGATTTCGATGAGAGCTTCCTCGGGCTTGCGCACCGAGTCCCGCTTCAGCGTGTTGGTAATGATGTTGCCCACGTCGTCGCGCTCCGGGAAAAACACTTCGAAGCTCGACGCGCCGCTTGAAAGCACCTTGTGCAGACGGTCGGCCGTCAACTCGACGTTGGCCTCAACCACCACTTCGCCGGTATTCAGATCCACCACGTCGGCCGCTGTCATGGCGCCATCGAGCTCGGCTGCCTCGACCTCGATCCTCTCGATCGCGGCTGCGCGAATCGCCTTCAACGTGTGCGGCGTAATCTTCCGTCCAGAGTGCGCAATCTCTTCCCCGTTATGCACCACGGCGTGCGCCGGCTTTGCGCCCAATAGATGCGTGCTCACCTTCGCGTCCTGTTGCACAGCCCAGCGCAGCTTGCCGTCGGCAACGTGAATCCGGTCCACCGTGTAGAACGTTTTCAGTATCTCTTCGTCCGAACGCAGGCCGAGCGCGCGCAAGAAGATGGTGCCAAGAAACTTGCGCTTGCGGTCGATGCGAACATACAGCGTGTTCTTCTGGTCGTACTCGAACTCCACCCACGAACCGCGATACGGAATGATCTTGCCCAGGAAGTAGGTGCGATTGTTGGCCGTCTCGAAAAACACGCCAGGCGAGCGATGTAACTGCGAAACGATCACGCGCTCGGTGCCGTTGACGATAAAGGTCCCATTGGGCGTCATCAGCGGAATGTCGCCGAAGAACACCTCCTGCTCCTTGATGTCCTTGATCGACTTGTTGCCGGTTTCCGGGTCCTTCTCATAAATCGTGAGCCGCACTGTCACCTTCAGCGGCGCGGAGAAGGTCATGCCGCGCTCCTCGCACTCCTGCTGGTCGTACTTCAACTGCAAGCTCACCGGGTCGCCGCACTTGTTGCAGAAGTCGGGCGTGTTCTTGTTGTACGTTCCGCACTTCTGGCACAGCACGTCTCCGGGTAGAAACGGATCGGTGATCACCATCGCCCCGCAATGCACGCAGGCCGTGCGCAGGTGGTGCAGCCCCTTCAAGTGGCCGCACTTGCACTCCCAGTTGCCAATGGAGAAGTCGACAAAATCAAGCTGCGAAATGCCCCGGAAATCGGTGATCGGGAACACTGAAACAAAGACCGATTGCAACCCCGAGTCGTCGCGCTCGTTGGGCAGCTTATCCATTTGCAGAAAACGCTCGTAGGAGCGCCGCTGCACTTCAATCAGGTTGGGAATCTGTGTTGCGGTGGGAATCTTTGAAAAATCGAGCCGGCTGCGAATCGCGCGCTTCTCGTTGGGCATGTTCACTCCTGAGGCTCATCAGTCCAGTTCCGGGGCCGCCAGCTTGGGGCCGGTTCCGGGCCAGCGCCCGAGTCCCTGGGCGCCGGCTGATTACGGTAAGAAAATCAGTATCCAAACCACGAAACCGGACTGGAAAACTGCTCCACGACCCAGTTCCACCCATCCGCTCCCGGCAATCTCCCCGGCAATTCCTGAATCAAGCCGAGAGAGCCCCGGTTCGTACCCATGCCAAGCGTGTTTCGTGAGAATGGCGTCAAAATCGCTTCGTGGGCATTGCCCCACATCCGGGTAGTGCGCTAGACTGCGCACAATTGAGAGAAGCAAGCGCGACGGGGAAGCCCGTCAAAGACCCCTGTGTGCGCAGGCAAGAACTCTCTCAAAAAAAGTTTTCGCCAACCGCAATCCGGAGACACAATTAGCCCGCGAGGACGCAATGCCTCACGAGCGCGGCTGTCAGCCTGTGCCCCCATCCGAATTATCTTGCATTGCTCTCGCCGATCCCAAAGCTCGCTTCTGCCGCGATTCGCCAACCACTCGCCACTCGTCAAAGGACCGTTACCTTGACCCGAGGTAACTCTTTGACCCTAAGGCACTTAACATTCACGTCGCGCCACCCGCCAGAGTGCTTGGCCCTGCTCCGGCAGACCGACGCTTGCGTGCCACTCCACTTGTTCCAAGAACGCGCTGCCAGGCCCTGTGCATTTCCCAGGAAAAAAGGGATGGGCCGAAAAGACGCGTAACAAGTATCGTAACGCGTCTTGGCCCTGCTTGCAAGTCCCCAACCGACCAGATCCGCCTACTTGATCTCGATCGTCGCGATGCCTTCGAACTTCTTCCTGATCGCCTCGGCCTCGTCCTTGGTCGCGCTCTCCTTGATCGCTTTCGGAGCACCGTCTACAAGATCCTTGGCTTCCTTCAGGCCCAGCGAAGTAATCTCGCGTACGGCCTTGATGGTGTTGATCTTGTTGGCGCCAAAGTCCTTAAGGATCACCTGGAACTCGGTCTGTTCCTCCGCCGCGGGAGCTGCCGCGCCGCCGCCTGCCGCCGCCGCTACCGGAGCCGCCGCTGCCGCCGAAACGCCAAGCCGCTCTTCCAGCTTCTTCACCAGAGCCGCCGCTTCCAGCAGGCTAAGGGCCACTATTTGCTCTTCCAACTGTGCTAGATCCGCCATTTTCTTCTCCATTCAAAAATCGTCTGAGTTTCTTTTTCTCAATTGCCCCGGCCGCCAGTCCAATCCGGAAAGTTTCCGATGCGCCAGACCGCGCACTTCCCGCCTGTCCCACGACCAAATCCCCAAAAACAAGCTCTTAGCTTCTAGCCATTAGCTGAAAACCTGTGGGCGCCCCACCCTCGCGACGTCTTCGTTTTTGTCCTTAGGGTGGAGGACCACAAATTCTCAAGGCCGCCTAAGCCGCCTTAAACTTTTCCTTCTCCACGCCCTGGCCGATAACCACTGCAAGGTCGCGTCCCGCCGCATTGAGCACAGTAACCAAACGCTGCGCCGGCGCATTGATCAGGAACAGCAGCTTCGAGAACAGCTCTTCCTTGCCCGGCATCGTCGCCAGCGACTTCACTTCGTCCACGCTCAGCAGCTTGCCATCGACTATTCCCAGCTTGAAATGAAACTCGGCTGCGTTCTCGCCCGCCCACTTGGCAAAAACCTTGGCCAGAGCCACCGGATCGCCCGCGGTAAACGCCACCGAGTTCACGCCCCTGAGACCCTTCAGCGCGGCCTCGACCTGCGTGCCCGTCCCCGAGATCGCTGCCAGCTTGTTCTTCACCACGCGATACTTGCCGCCTGCTTCGCGGATTACCTTGCGCAGTTGAAAGTCCTTGGCCACCGTCAGCTTGGAAAATGTGCCGACGATCGCCGTCGTCGAGCTCTCCAGCTCCTTTGCCAGCACCTGAACCTTCTCCGCCTTTTTCGCCTTTGAAATCGCCATGTCTTCGCTCCGCTACGACAGAGGTCAGGGATCAGGGATCAGGGATCAGCACGTCTTCGTACGCCGAACCTGGCTCCTCGTTCCCTTCTCCTCTCCCCACCCTCGATGGGCGCCTGTTACGAATCCTGTTTTGACCGTTCAGACCGGGGAACGAGAGGGCGGGCTTTTCTGATCCCTGACCCCTGACCCCTGATCCCTGCTTTTAGTGCTTGCCCGCCGCGTCCGCAACTGCCGAATCCAGCGGCACTCCAGGCCCCATCGTCGAGCTCAGCGTGACGCTCTTGATGTATTTGCCCTTGGCCGCCGAAGGCTTGCTGCGCACAATCGCGCCGATCACCGTCGTCGCGTTGTCGATCAGCTTCTGCGGTTCAAAACTCAGCTTGCCCACCGGCACATGCACCAGGCTGGTCTTGTCGGCGCGATACTCCACCTTGCCGGCCTTGATCTCTTTCACCGCCGAAGCCACGTCCAGCGTGACCGTGCCCGTCTTCGGATTGGGCATCAGGCCCTTCGGCCCCAGCACCTTGCCCAAACGGCCAACCACCTTCATCATGTCCGGCGTGGCGATCAGCGCGTCGAAGGCGGTCCAGTTTTCCTTCTGGATCTTCTCCACCATCTCCTCGCCGCCCACAAAGTCGGCTCCGGCCGCGATGGCTTCCTTCTGCCGGTCGCCGCTCGCAATCACGGCGACAGTTTTGGTCTTGCCCAGTCCGTGCGGCAACACAACCGTGCCGCGCACCATCTGGTCCGCATGGCGCGTATCCACTCCCAGGCGCATGGTCAGGTCGACGGTTTCGTCGAACTTGGCATACTTCACCTGCTTGAGCAGGCCCACAGCCTCGGGCAGTGCATACGACGGCTTGGTCACAGCCGCGCGCGCCTTCACAATGTTCTTGCTGTCTTTTCTTGCCACGTTTCCCTCGTCTCCCACCGCTAGTGCCAGTCCGCCTGTGGCGGAAACCCGAGTGCCGGGCGCACGGTCAACGCGTTTCGCGTGCCGCTGCCGGCTGATTGGAACGGGTCCAAAAGCCGTGGTGCCTATGACTGCCCAGAGATTTCCCTGGGCGCATCTTTGAATCATATCCAAATGGCCACCGGAATGCAAACTGGATTTTCCAGTCGCCTTCGCCTTTAGGGGGCAGGGTCCTCCCGACCAGTTTACGAAAAGACGATTTGGCAAGAATTTAGAAGCATTCCCGCTGACATCGATGTTTAGCTGTACCGATCTGTCCAGTCTGCGCTTCTCCGCGGGTCGCTCAAGTCAAACCAACCAGCCTCTCCACTTACTTTTTCACCACTTCAACCCGCCGATTCTGCGACCGGCCAAGCTCGGTGTCGTTGCTGCCCACCGGATTGCTCGCGCCAAATCCCTGGGTCGTCAGTCTGTTTGCATTCACGCCCGCGGCCACCAGGTACGCCTTCACTGACCGGGCGCGCTGCTCCGAAAGCGTCTGGTTATGTGCGTCTCCGCCCACATTGTCCGTGTATCCTTCGATCCCGAAGTTCCACGTTGGCTGGGTGCTCGCCGCGGCAATCAGAGCATCCAAAGTCGGCTTGGAATTCCCTTTCAGGTGGTCGGAGTCGGTGTCGAACAGAATCCCGTAGAGCCGCGCGCGTCCTTCGCTGTTCAACTGCTGCACCACATCGTTCGCACCCGGCTTCCAGTTCGGGCACGAGCCAATATCCTTCGCAACCCACTTGCCCTGCCAACCCCCTGAGGGCGCGCCATTGCTGCCGCCATACCACCAATACCCGGTAAACGACTGCCCATCGTCGGCGAAGATCAGCATTGCCGGGCCGCCGTGGCGAGGCGCCACAACCTCTCCCTCGCTCCAAGTGAACCGCAGCACCCTGCCGTCAAATCCACCGTTCTCGATGAGGCCGTTGCTGTGCTCATAACAACCGTTCACAGCCGAACCGGTTTGCTGCATGTGGAAGTTTCCATACGAGGAAGAGAACATTCCGGAGTTATCAGGCAGCGTCCGTTTCCCTAGCGGCTTGCCATAGGCGTAGACGTTCATGATCTCCATGTACTGTGCATCGCCCCAGTTGTTGAGAACAGTCAGCCGCAGATACCGCCCGGTCGCCGGCACCTTCAGCGCAAACTTCTGGTGGTCCTTGACCTGTGCCAGAGACGGCGTCGCGATAACAGTGAATCCTCCGTCCATGCTATCGGAGATCTCCACCTTCACATCCTTGGCCCCCCGCGCCGGCTTCTCCACCTGGGCAGTGTCAAAGGCCAGGCTGGTGATCGTGCTCTTGTCCGCCATCTCGAAAACAAAGACCTTGGGCGTCAGGTCGCCTGCTTTGGTGGCCCAGCCTGTGCTGGGCAGCTCATCCAACAGCGATTCAGGCGACCAGTTGCCGCTGTTGGAGTAGGAGGGCGGCCCTTCCACCACCAGCGCCCCCGCGCCCCATGAAAGCAGGTTCGACTCTCCCGGACCGCCGGCGATCTGGGCAGGAAGCTTGGCCAACAGCAAAGGGATAGCGCAAACGAACGCAACCCAAGTGCAAGTCCTGGCTATTCTCATGGAATCCTCACGAACGACTGAGTCTAGTGCGCAAGATCGCTCCGGTCAAGACCGCATCTCGGCACCATTGGCCCTGCACGAAGAAGACGCGGTTACCAACTCTACGCGCGACGCAAGCCAATCAGCAAATAATCGAGATCAGTCCTCAAATGTCGGCCAGCGTTCGCCGATCCATCTGGGCAAGGTCCTCGGTTGATGCTAACTGGCCTTCACACGGATCGACCCGCACCAAAGAAGGCAATCGCCATACACTCATAATTCTTTTCCACTCGCCCCCTCTTGTGTCACACTTCTACCCATGGGAAGCAAAGACAAAGGCAGAAAAGAAGTCAAAAAGGCGCCGAAGCCCAAGCCGAAACCCGAACCCACCCAAAGACGCGAAGGGTTCACTCCAGCCCCGCCGAAGTAGGGCCAACGTAGTTCGCCCCGCCTCGACGAGCAAAAGCGAGCCGCGAGCCACGAACACGCAAGAGCCTTCCCTGTCTCCGTCACCGGCCAGGGAGGGCCTTTCTGCCTTCGCGGCTCAATCCACCCTTGATATCAACGCGGCAGAAGTTCGAAATCCTGAATGGCAATCTTCGGGCCAACGTCAAAATTCGCGTCATCCGGCAGGAACATCACCGTGATCTCGTCGAATTTGCGAATCTTCGCCGGCGCGGGAACCGCGAAGCGGAGAACCTCGGTCGCCGGAGAGGATTTGACCATGAACTGGCTGGGTTGGCTGGTCACAACGGGTTGCTTGCCCAAATAGAGAGTTGGCTTGGCGGGGGAAGCTGTATCCGTCAATAGCACCGCCAGATTCAGTACGCCACGGCGGTTGTCGCGATTGAGGATGGAGACCTTGACTTCGCGGCAGCGATCGGTGCGGATGAAACTGCCAAGGTTCTGGTGGGCTTCCATGATCAACGGGATGAAATTGTTGGCGGCGATATTCGCGACCAGGGGAGTGCCGTGCGCCTGGTAGGCTCTTGGGCCTGGTCCCTTGGCGGGTGCCTGGAAGTACCAGTAGGGCGCATCGAAGCGTATCACCAGGGGCTTTGTAGTTCCTGGGGCAAGGAAGGATGTCTCGGCCGGAAGCGGCGGAACGATCTGCTTCTTCTCCGGAACCGGCCACAGGATGATGCTCTCGTAGCCCGAAAATCCAGAGGCCGCGACTATGTGGGCCGGCTCCTCGTTCGAATCGCCGCTGTGCGAGCCGGCATCTGTCCCGGCGAGCCGAGCGGCTTCGGCTCGATTGCGGCTCGCAACGCCGAACATCAATGCAAACAGCGTGACGAGAATGGCCGGCAACGCAACTAGAGCAAGCCTCGTGGCGGCGCGTGCGCGGTTGTTCAGAGCTTGCGAGTTGGGATTGGGGTCGCGAGAGAGCCTCCACACAATCAGGAAGGCACAGAGTGCGAGCAGGCCGGCCGCCCACAGGTTCCATTGGTCGTGGATGTCATAAGCAGCGATGTAAATGCAGACTGCGATGACATAGCCGTGGAATTCGCGTGGCTCGGTGCGGAGGGTGTCCGCGAAGAGTTCTCTTTCCGGCCATTCCGCGGCAGACCACGGTGGACGCGAAGGAACGTGAGCCGGGGGAATGATTTTGCGCAGCCCCGTTGCGAGGATCGCCGCGCCTAGAACGGCCAGGATGGGCGAAGCAAGCGAGTCTTGCGTCGACAGAATGACGACGGCGGGCACCCAGACCCAGCCGGCCGCGTTTGCCTGCGCGAAGAGACTGAACGAAAGCGGAGGGTCTGAGCTGAAAGGCGTGGAAGAGCGATTCCAATAGAATCGTGCGCCCATCAGTCCGGCCAGGCTGGCAACGGCGACGTAGATCGTGGCCCTGAGCAAGAGCGCGGTGAGCGATGGGAAATGAGCATCGGGCAACTTGCAAAGCAGGATCGCGGCGATCGACGCATTGATCAAGCCGGCGCTTACCAGAAAGCCGACAAAACGCGTCATGCTGGGCTGATTCCGATCAGCATGAGTTGCGGAGATGCCGATTTGTGTCGGAGCAGCCATGCGCCTATTCGGCGATCCCGTGGTTGCGATTGTTGAAGCGCGATGCCGCTCCCCAGAGCGTGCAAAGAACCGTCAGGAAGAAGGGCAAGCGCACCACGATGGCCACGATTCGCATATCGATGATTGCGGAACGAGGGCTGTTGTATGGATCGATCGTCTTCTCGCCGTATCTCACGTCCCATTGCTCTTGTGGTGAAGCCTGTTGTATTTCGATTGAAGCCATGTGCCTGTTCGAAAACGCACTGACCGGCGCAACGGAATGCCGATCGACAACCTGACTCTCAAGAAAAATCTTGGGCAACACTACAAGTGCCGCCCAGATGGCGATCAGCGCGGGAAGGCTCGCCAGGATTCCCCTGCTGAGCGGCCGGACCCTCAAGTTTTTGGCGGCCAATGAATGCGGAATGAGATAGAGAACAATTCCAGCCCAGATGAAGAGGACATTCGCGCCGAGCAGCACGCCCACGTCGCAGACCGTGGACCAGGGCCAGTCCATTTGCCAGACACGCTCACTGAAGTTGAAATGCTCTTCGGCGTTGCCGACCATGAGCAACCACGCCGGCGCCAGCATGGACCACAGGGCCGCGAACAGCATCACGTTTCCATGGTTGAGGATTTTTCTCGAACAGCTAATGACGATGGCGCTGAGAACCTGACGCCAGTACCAGCCGCGCGAACGCCCGCAGCGGAAGCCCTCAAGCAGATCGCCGGCGAGCGCTTCATTGGTCGGGCCTGCGGTCAGGTGTTCCAGCATCCAGGTGGCTGTGGATGGCGGCTCGTTTGGTCTCATGTGCGCTCTCCTTTCAACTCCGGAAGTTTCTCCCACAGCTTTGACAGCATTCGGCGCGTTTCTTGTACTTGGCGCAGGCCCGCTTTCGTAATTCGGAAGTATCTCTTCGCTTTGCCGCCGCGCTCCGGCGTTGGATCGCCGAGGCTGGAAGTGACCAACCCCTTGCTCTCCAGCCGTTCCAGCGCCGCATAGACGCTGCCCACCGAAACGTCCCTTCCGCGGAGCCTTTCAAGTTCGCGCGAGATGGGCACTCCGTAGGCGTCCTCGCCCAGTTGGATCGCGGCGAGGAGGATCATCAGTTCAAACTCTCCGAGATAGCTTCGCTCTGCCATTACTTCAACAATAGAGAAGAAATCAGAAGAGTGCAACCCGGAATCTGCATCCAAACGCAAAAAGGCTCTCCCAAACGGGAGAGCCTGATTTGCAAAAAGCTCGATGAGCAGGAGGCTTACGCCACAACCTCAATCCCCATCGACCGTGCCGTGCCCTTGATGCTCTTCACCGCCGCGTCGACTGAGCCCGCGTTCAAGTCAGGCATCTTCTGCGTGGCAATTTCGCGCACCTGGGCTTCGGTCACCTTGCCCAGCTTTTCCTTGTTCGGCGTGCCCGAGCCTTTCGCAATCCCCGCCGCCTTCTTGAGCAGAACCGCTGCCGGAGGCGTCTTGGTCACAAAGGTAAAGCTGCGATCGGCATAAACCGTGATGACGACCGGAATAATCAGCCCGGCCGATTCCTTGTTCTGCGTCCGCGCGTTGAACTGCTTGCAGAACTCCATGATGTTGACCTGCGCCTGGCCAAGCGCCGGACCTACCGGCGGCGCCGGTGTTGCCTTTGCCGCCTCAATCTGCAGCTTCACATACCCGGTAATTTTCTTCGGAGGTGCCATTCGATTCCTTCGGAATCTAGCTGCTAGCTTCTAGCCGCTAGCTTCTAGCTCCTATGTTCCTTCAGCAAATTTTGATTTCGCAACAACCCGCCCTTTCCCAACCGATGTCCGCTAGAAAGATCCATCGGCTAGAAGCTGGGAGCTAGAAGCTAGAAGCTGCTATTCAATCTTTTCAACCTTGCCAAACTCCAGCTCGACCGGGGTGGAGCGTCCAAAGATCGTCACCATGACCTTCATCGTCTCGCGATCTTCGTTGATCTCATCCACCACGCCGTTGAAGTTGGCAAACGGCCCGTCCGTAATCCGGACTTGCTCGCTCTTTTCAAACTTGATCTTCAGCCGCGGCTTGTCTTTGGCCGTCTCGCTGCGGAACAGGATCGAACTGACTTCTTCCTCAGACAGGGCGACAGGCTTGTCGCCCGTGCCCAGAAAGCCCGTCACCTTTGGCGTGTCCTTCAACACGTGCCAAAGATGGTTGTCCAGTTCCATCTCTACCAACACATAGCCAGGCAGAAAAACCCGCTCCACCGTGCGCTTCTTCCCGTTCACGATCTCGGTTACCGGCTCGGTGGGAATCATGACGCGGCCCACCTTGTCCTTCAGCCCGAAGGCTTCAATCCGGCTCTCGATCGACTCCCGCACCTTCCGCTCGAAGCCTGAGTAGGCATGCAGAATGTACCACCGGAAGTTCTCGTTACGCTCCGGCGGGGGCGGTGCTTGCTCGATAGGCGGTTCTAACTCATCTGCCATCGTGTTCTCGTTTCGCGTTTGCATTTTACTGTTGCAATCCGCCCAGCTTGCTCAATAACTGATGCAGGCCGAAATCGAAGATCTTGTCCACTACAAAGAAATACAAGCCGAAGATGAAGACCGCGATGAGCACCACGGTCGTCGTCGCTTCCACTTCCTTGCGCGACGGCGTTACCACCTTGCGCATCTCTGCCCGGACATCGGTCAGAAAGCGCGTGAATTCAGTCCAGAGGCCTACCGCTTTTTCAACGACATTCGGCGTCAGGTTCGAGCTTTGCCGTTTGGCCAAACCCGATTTCTTCGGACTCGGCTCGTCGTCCCCGTTTAACAATGCTGCTTTCGTTGCCATGCTTCTATTCCTTCGCATCCGGCGTCCTGCCGGTCGCATTCGTGCCTAATCTGGCAGGGGCGGAGGGATTCGAACCCCCAAGTTCGGTTTTGGAGACCGACAGTTTAGCCGTTGAGCTTACGCCCCTAAAAGCAGGGCTCAGGAGTCAGGTTTCAGGGGTCAGTTCCAGTGCCTCAGATTGTACGGCACATACTGATCCCTGATCCCTGATCCCTGATCCCTGCGTTACTTCGTTTCCTTGTGCGGCTGGTGCTTCCGGCAGCGGTTACAGAACTTCTTGAACTCCAGACGGCCTGTGGTCGTCTTCTTGTTCTTCGTCGTCGAGTAATTCCGCTCCTTGCACTCCGTGCACTGCAATGTGACAATTTCCCGCATTTCCTAACCTCTCAAACCAAAAGCTCTGACTTTCTCATCTTGTACTTCAATCCCAAGAATAAACTCCCATCGCAGCAGGAGGAATCTGGGACTTCCGCTGCGCTCCATGCGCAGCCAAATACCGACGTCATCGGTTTCTTCAACATCCGCCGAGACCGAAACCCAAGGCCCCTCGCGTGTGACCATTTGGAAGAAGGCCTGACCCTCTTCTGTAAGGAAGAACGCCGTGTTCCTTCCCGTCAGTTTCATGAAGCTCTTGCAACCTTTAATTCCGGCAAGAAAATTTCCAAAACGCGGAAAATCGAACTTTCCAGATCTGCCGCCCCGGTTGTCAAGAACCGCTCCACCATATCTTCATCGAGATTGAAGAGAAACGGCTCCCCACCGGTCGTGCCTTGGATTTGCAGCTTTCCGCTCCATGTGTCCAATTCGACCGATTCGACGCTGCTATCCGGTTTCCGTTCCTCGATTCTTGCACCCAGCCAGTGCCCGAACTTCATCATTCTTTGAAGCGTCGCACGCTGTGTAAGCTGCGCAGCGTAGATGCTTCGCGCATAACCCTCTTCGGACCGATGCATCAGACGAGCCTCCGCCTTCTGCTCCTCGTCCAGCAATGGAAGCTCGCTCAAGGGCACTTGTTGAGCGCGAATCCAATCCTGCGTGCTCGACCTTGTCCCGTGAACTAAAACTTCCATGACCGTCCCTTCAGTCGTCCGTTGTCAGTTATCAGTTTTCAGTCCAAAAACCCGCATCGCAGGTCTTACTGACAACTGAAAACTGACCACTGACAACTATCACTTCACTATCTCCGAAACCGTGCCCGCGCCCACCGTGCGTCCGCCTTCGCGGATGGCAAAACGCAAGCCCTTTTCGAGCGCCACCGGCGTGATCAGCTCCACTTGAAGCTCGACGTTGTCGCCCGGCATCACCATCTCGACACCTTCCGGCAACTCCGCAACTCCGGTCACATCCGTCGTGCGGAAGTAGAACTGCGGCCTGTAGCCCTTGAAGAACGGCGTATGACGGCCGCCCTCTTCCTTGCTCAACACGTACACCGAACCCTTGAAGTTGGTGTGCGGCGTGATCGAGCCCGGCTTGGCCAGCACCATCCCGCGCTCCACATCTTCCTTGGGAATGCCGCGCAGCAGGATGCCCGCGTTGTCGCCCGCCAGGCCTTCATCCAACTGCTTCTTGAACATTTCGACGCCCGTGCACACGCTCTTGCGCGTCTCGCGGAAGCCGACGATCTCAACATCCTCGCCCACCTTCACCTTGCCGCGCTCGATCCTGCCCGTCACCACCGTGCCGCGGCCTGAGATCGAGAAGATGTCCTCGATCGGCATCAGGAAGGGCTTGTCGATCGCCCGATCGGGCCGCGGAACGTAGTTGTCCACCGCCTCCATCAGCTCGTCGATCTTGGCTTCCCACTTGGCCTCGCCGTTCAGCGCGCCCAGCGCCGACCCGCGGATCACCGGCGCATCTTCCGGGAACTGATACTTGCCCAGAAGCTCGCGCACTTCCAACTCCACCAACTCGATCAGCTCTTCGTCCTCGACCGCGTCGCACTTGTTCAGAAACACCAGCACGCAGGGAACGCCCACCTGGCGAGCAAGAAGAACGTGCTCCTTGGTCTGCGGCATCGGACCGTCGGTCGCTGCAACCACCAGAATCGCTCCGTCCATCTGCGCCGCGCCCGTGATCATGTTCTTGATGTAGTCGGCGTGACCGGGGCAATCGACGTGCGCGTAGTGGCGATTCTTGGTCTCGTACTCCACGTGCGCAGTTGCAATCGTGATGCCGCGCTCCCGCTCTTCCGGCGCGTTGTCGATCGAATCGAACGAACGGAAGACAATCTTCGGGTTGTGCTTCTGCAATACCTTGGTGATCGCCGCCGTCAGCGTCGTCTTGCCGTGATCGATGTGCCCGATCGTGCCCACGTTCACGTGAGGCTTCGTACGGTCAAACTTTTCCTTCCCCATCTTCGGTTCCTTTCCGTCGAACTTTCTACTTTTCGCCCCGGCTATCTCACGCCGGTAGAATCTTCAAGCGCAAAACTCGAAGCGTCACCTCAGTAATACGCGTACACCCTGAAATACCGCTGCCGCAGTTCCAGAGGGACCGCTTCAACAAGCCGCAGGTACCGTTCGCGGGTCAATCCCTGGTCGGATACCGGCAGCGCCTCGTAAAGCCCCACTGCGTCCTTGCCCAGCAGTCCGCGCTTCAACACGCCCGCGAAATCGCGAATCCGCAACTTCGCCTTGCTCACGCGCACCAGCAAAACCTCTACATCCCGCGGGTCGTACGCCGCATCGATCAGCGCATGAAACTGCGCATATCCCTGCTCATCCAGGACGGCAATTGCTGCCTGCTCAAACATCGTCTCTTACCCTCGTCCTCAGTCTCCCCAGCCCATCTACCCGATTGAAACCCTGCTCACTCCGAACCTGGAGCGGGAGACGGGGATCGAACCCGCGACCAACAGCTTGGAAGGCTGTGACTCTACCACTGAGTTACTCCCGCATAACAACCGCTTGCCTCTAGCCGCTCACTTCCAGCTAAGAGCCATTCATCTGGAGCTGATGACCAGGATTGAACTGGTGACCTCTCCCTTACCAAGGGAGTGCTCTACCAACTGAGCTACATCAGCCCTCTTGCTAACTTCCGGGTGCCCTGTTTCCGCCCTTTTCACTCGCACCGCCAATCACGCCGCGACGAATCTTTTCTGCGTGGCGGGCCAACACGGTACGCAACGCCAGGCCGCCAATTACCACCAGTGGAACCAGCCGCATCTCCACCGGCCTGCCCAGGACGAGCACCTTACCCTCGCCCACCGTAAACCAGACCAGAACAGCTAAAACCCCAAACAGCGCGATAGCCACCCAGAACTTCCGATCCAAATCGGAACTCTGCAACCCTTCGCGCATTCCAACCCTCAATTCATGGTGCACAGGGGAGGATTCGAACCTCCGTAGCTCCAAGGAGCGGCAGATTTACAGTCTGCTGCCATTAACCGCTCGGCCACCTGTGCCCAATCGCCCCAGCGACCAAGACCTGTCACTGTGAACCCCGTCCAACCCTGCCTGCCCCTCCGGTCACGACCGCATCTCACAAGCCAACGTCAAATCCGGCCCATTCAGCGCATTAAGTCCCGCCCGGAGATTCTCCGGCTCATCGGAGTATGCACCTCTGTGGGGTCACCAAGGAGGACAGCCCGGCGCTAAAAAATCTGCACGCCGGTCAAATCTCAAGATCTCATTTCAACCCATCTCAGGCACCGTTTTCATGTTCCTCTAAGTGGAGCTGGCGAAGGGATTTGAACCCCCGACCCTCTGATTACAAATCAGATGCTCTACCAGCTGAGCTACGCCAGCCCTTGCCACCCGAAAAACATACTGAAAACAGCTCTGAAACCAATTCAACCATTCCGAATGCGCGCACGGACACACTCCCGCTCCGGACACGCAACGGCATAGAAATCAAGGTTAGCACACCCCCGCCACCGGAGCAAACCCCGTTCAGGCAAGTCGGCGGCCATCCCCGCGGGATGCGCACCCCACTCCAAAGCAGCCTTCTGCGGCGATTTGGCTTGACAAACGGAATGGAACAGTAAACCCTAAATTCGGCTCTAATTCTCACCTGCAAGGAAGCCCCAAGATGCTCAAGAAACGAGTTTTTGTTCTAGCAGTGTTCCTTACCGTCGCGATCGGTTTCGCGGTGCGACCGGCAAGCGCACAGTCCAACGCAGGACGCAGGCCACGCATCGCTGTGATGGACTTCGACTACGCGACCGTGCATAGCTACAGTTCCGCAATTTTTGGTACCGATGTCGATATTGGCAAGGGCATCGCCGACCTGCTGGTCACAGATCTGGTCAAGGATGGGAGCTACTCCATCATTGAGCGCAAGGCCCTGGACAAGCTCATGACCGAGCAGAACTTTTCCAACTCGAATCGCGCCGACCCCACCAGCGCGGCAAAGCTTGGCAAGCTCCTTGGCGTCGACGCGATCCTGGTTGGCAGCATCACCCAGTTCGGCAATGAGACCAAGAAAACCAACCTGGGCGGCTCGGGCGGAAACTGGGGCGGCTTTGGCCTGGGCGGCATCGGCCACTCCAACTCGAAGGCAAATGTCGGCATCAACGCCCGCCTGGTCAACGTAGACACCGGCGAGATTATCGCGGTGGCCGAGGGCGTGGGCCAGTCCTCACGATCGAGCACGTCGCTGCTCGGTGGCGGGGGAAGCTGGCACGGCTTTGGCGGCGGAAACGCCGACTTCGGCAGCAGTGACTTTCAAAGCACAATCATCGGAGAGGCCACCAAGTTGGCGGTTGACAAGCTCACCGTCGATCTGGTGTCCGACGGACCGAGAGTGTCGGTGCGCACAATTACCGTCGAGGGCCTTGTAGCTGCCGTCGATGGCGGCCAGATCGTACTGAACGTCGGCGCCAGGGCCGGTGTAAAGGTAGGCGATCAGCTCGTCGTTGCCCGCGTCACCAGGGAGATCAAAGACCCGGCCACCGGCAGCGTCCTTCGCCGCCTGAGCAGCACCATCGGAATTGTAAGGGCTACGGATGTAGACGACGCTTCGGCTGTCTGCTCCCCGGTCACCGGCACCGGGTTCAAAGTCGGCGATACGGTCAAGTCCCAGACTCAATAGAATTGCGCATTCGTTGAGCACCGCACGACGGCCATGGTCATTGAGGACCATGGCCGTTCTGTCGTGGAAATGCCCCTAAATCGGTGGCCCCGAAAACAGTCCGCATGGCGGAGTAACTCGCCCCACCGGCAGTGATCTTCTCAAGTTTGCCGTTCGGCCCGAACTGCCCTTGCGAAAAACCCGGGGAGCATCCATCGTCCCTTCCCCGCCGTGCCTCTCTTCCTTTTCGTGCATGGCAAGGACACCTCGATTCCCCAGGGGGTCACCCAAAGTAGCGGTTCCGATCATTCTCCGTCCGCTGGATCACGATAACTTCGCACGAAGAGGGCACCTATCTCGTCCGTACTGCCGACTAACTCAATCGGCAACGGCGCCTAACAAAGCGCGCGAGAAACGAATCGCTGCGCCGGGACTATCTGCATTCCGGCGCCGCTATGGGTAAAGCGCGTCGCGACTTATCCACTGCACCTACATCGCCGCCGGAAGGCTCACGTCCTCGGAGGCATATGCGTGCAGAGCAGTCCCTTTCTGCACACTGACTTCTTTACCGTGTTTCAGCAATCCAAACACACCCACCAGCAGAGTAAGAGCAATAGCTCCGCCCACTCCGCTGTTCCCCTCGCCCCCTTTGGTTCCGCGCAGATGGACCTTTGTACTTCCAATCTTGAGGTAGTCGAGCCGGATATTCAACTCGCCGCCCTTGCCCATCATCTCGGATTTCTTCGCATTGGTGACCTCGCCCACAGCCTTGCAACCGGACTTGGCTACAACAACGTCGCCAACCTTGAGATCGTCAGTCAGGACAAATGCAACCGAATCGCCTTCTTGTGCGGTTTTCGAAGTAAGGTCCTGGTCGAATGCAAGATAGACATCCGATCCCTCGAGCAGAAGCACCTTCGCAGGCATTGGCGGCAACGCAGGGATCGCCGCCGGAGCAGGCTGCGCGACAGCGTTGGCTTTGGACACGATTGCCGCCACCACCCTATCGCTTGCCCCGGCGGTCTTCAAGGCAATCATCCCGTCCGCCGAAGTGTCATAAACCCCCGGCGAATTGGCAATGGTGGAAATTATCAGGTCATCCGACAATTTTGCCTTCACCAGCTTGATGACGGAGTCATTGTTAAGTGCCTGCTGTGCGGGCTGCTGGTCCGGCTGCGCCGCGGGTTGTTGTGCCGGTTGTGCTGCAGGTTGCTGCGCGCACGCCGGTGGGAATCCTTGTGCGATAACCAAGGAGGCAAGAACAATTGGAGTTACAAACTTCTGCAGATACATAGCCCTCCGAAACTTAGCTTGAGATTCGTGGTTGATGTAATATCTTCCGAATAACTCCGTGTCTATGATCGCCATCACAAGCTCGAGGTAGGAAGAAAGCGCAAGGGACAGAAAGAAGAGGGGACTAGCGATCGGCCAGTCGTCATTCACGCCTGAGGAGCGATCCTTTGCCCCGCCCGTGGTGATACCGTATTCCTGACGGCCCCAAATGCACCGACGCACCCGAAGAACGCTCTGGATTGTGGCCGCGGTCCTGCTCCTGCTGGCCGTGGCCATCTTCCTGCGCTCCAAGGCCCCGCCTGAGGCCGCGCGCCTGCTCCCCGAATCAGACGGCATCATCTACATCAATTTCAAGCCCGTCCACGCGTTCCTTCACAAGGACCTCAAGCCTCCCAGGCACGAGCCCGAGTACCAGCAATTCATCGACGCCACCGGCATTGACTGGGAGAACGACCTCGACCAGGCAGCCATCGCCCTCCACCGCATGCAGGACCCCAACGGACCTAACGGGCCGGTTGCTTATTCCATGGTCCTGGTGGGCAAGCTCACCGGCAAGCCTCTCAACGACTGGCTCGAAGCCCACGCCGCCTCGCGCGAATCCTACGCCGGCCATACCATCTACTCGATCCCGTCCGATGGCCGCACGGTGCGTGTCGCGCAGATCGGCTATGACATGCTCGCTATCTCCAACACCCCCACGCCTGAGCAGATCCACTCCATGCTCGATCGCCATCGCACTGCGGCGCTGCCCTTCGCCGGCTCCACTCTCCTCTCCCAGCACTATCACGACGTCCCGCTGCTCGCTCTGGCCTGGGGCGTGGGTCAAATCGGAATGCCGTTTTCCGAGCGCGGAGCCATCAGCATCTTCGGCCTCTCGCTGCCCCTTGAAGACGACTCAACCATCGTTGCCAGCGTCACTCCTGCCCTGTCGCTCGGCGGCGCGCTCAATCTCAAAGTCGAAGAGATCGCCGCTACCGACGAGGTGGCCACCAGCCAGGCCGCCTCGCTGGCCACGCTCGTCACCCTCGCCCGCGGACTTACCGTCCCGCTGGCCGCAAATACCGCCAACAACGGCCTCAAGCAGCTTCTCAAAACCGCTGAAGTCACCCAGAAGCGCAACCGCGTCGTGGTCACCGCCACGCTCACGCCATCGCTCATTGCCAGCCTCGCGGAAGGCGAGAACTCCCCGCCCGCGTCCTCTTCCACCCCTGATGCATCAAAATAATCAGCCCGAAAGCCGTTCCGGCCGCAAGTTTTCTTAGCGCGCAGGGCGCGGCCATTCGCCCGCCTCGAACGTCATTTGGAAAGAACAATATTCCCTTTGTTCGCTAAGATCCCCTAAGAGAGGTTCCATGAATATCTTCCCCGGCTTGACTCGTTTCCTGCAGTTATCGCTCGTCGCCTGCACCCTTGCCTCGCTCCCCTCGCTCAATGCCCAGGCTGCCGGCGCCGCATCCAAACCCGCGGTCGTCACCGGCCAAGCCGCATTCGCCGACTGGAACCAGCAGCAGCCCGGCATTCGCCGCAAGATCACGCTCGCCGACCTGCCCGAGCCCAACCCCGCCGAGGCGGTTAACAACACCGCTCACGTGGTCCCGCGCCCCGCCGACGGATGGCCGCTTGCGCCTGCCGGCTTCAAGGTCACCCTCTATGCCGGCGGCGACTCCGCCCCCATGCAGCGCGCCGACAACAAAGAGAGAATGACCCTGAGCGAAGGCACTTTTACCATGCCGCGCCTCATCAGAACCGCACCCAATGGCGATCTCTTTCTAGCTGACTCCGGCGCCGGAATCGTTTTCATCCTCCGCGGCGCAGGCCCGGATGGAAAGGCCGCCCAGATCGAGAAGTTTGCTACCGGCCTCGACCATCCCTTCGGCATCGCCTTTTATCCCGCCGAGAATCCCAAATACGTCTACGTCGGCAATGCCACCACAATCCAGCGCTTCCCTTATCACTCCGGAGATCTTCACGCCGCCGGCGCCGCCGAGACCATCGTCCCTGACATTCCGGGCTACGCGCAACTCACCGGCGGTGGCCATTGGACCCGCGATGTTGTCTTCAGCAAAGACGGCGCGCACATGCTCGTCTCGGTCGGCTCCGGCTCAAATGCCGATGACGCCGACACGCACCCTCGTGAGTTTCACCGCGCCGACGTCCTCGAGTTCACGCCTGAAGGCAAGTTCATCGAGGTCTACGCCCATGGCATCCGCAACTGTGTCGGCGAGGCTATCAACCCCGCGACCGGCCAGCTTTGGTGCTCCACCAACGAACGCGATAACCTCGGCAACCACCTCGTTCCCGACTACGTGACCTCCATCAAGGAAGGCGGCTTTTACGGCTGGCCCTGGTACTACATGGGCGGCCACCAGGACCCTCGGCTCCCCGAGCCCTGCGCCAACGGAACCGGACCCAACCTGCAGGCAGCCGCGCTCACCGCGGACCAGGCAAAGAACTGCACGCGCGTTAACCTGGCCTCGAAAGTGATCACTCCCGACGTGCTCGTCCAGCCCCACATGGCCTCGCTTGAGATGACTTTCTATCCATTCGCAGGCGAGTTCCCGAAGCAGTACCATGGCGACGCCTTCGCCGCCGAGCACGGCTCATGGAACCGCGCCAATCGCGCCGGATACGAGGTCATCCGCATCCCCATGCACGATGGCCATGCCGACGGCAGTTATGAAGACTTTCTCACCGGCTTCGTGACCAAAGACGGCCAGGTCTGGGGTCGTCCGGTAGGCGTTACTGTCGGCAAAGACGGCAGCCTGTTCGTCACCGACGACGGCTCCCGAAGCGTTTGGCATGTAACTTACACCGGCAAGTAGTTGCACTGTTATCTCACTCACCCAACCACACCGCTGGGTGGGAAATCTGGACTTCAGCCTTCCTTCTTCCACTCAAAGGAGATCGTCATGGCAACTGTACTCATCACTGGCACCAGCAAAGGCATTGGCCTCACCACTGCTCTCACCCTCGCGCGCGCCGGGCACACCGTCTATGCCACCATGCGCAACCCCGTCGGCTCGCCGCAGCTTGCCGAGGCAGCCGCAAAGGAAAATCTTCCCATCAAGATCTCCGCGATGGATGTCGACTCAGACAGTTCGGTGCAGGCTGGATTCGAGGCTATCTACAAGCATGCCGGGCACATCGATGTGCTGGTCAACAACGCGGGCATAGAGCGCAATGGATCCATCGAAGAGCTTCCCCTGGCCGAATTCCGCGCCGTCATGGAGACCAACTACTTTGGCGCCCTGCGTTGCATCAAAGCGGTGATTCCGCAGATGCGCCAGCAGGGCAGCGGCTGCATCGTCAACGTAACTTCAGTTGCCGGCCGCGTCTCCACGTCGCCCCTCGGCCCGTACGCCGCATCGAAGCATGCCCTGGAGGCTCTCAGCGAGTCCCTGGCTCAGGAGATGAAGATGTTCGGCGTCCGCGTAGTCATCGTCGAGCCCGGCATCATCGACACCTCAATGGCCAGAGGAATCGGCGAGCCGCGGCCCGATTCTCTTTATCCGCACCAGCGTCGCATGGCCCACTTCTTTGCCGCCACGCTCAAGACCCCAAGGCCAACGAATCTTATCGCCGAAAAGATTCTCGAGATCGTTGAGAGCGGAACCTGGCAACTTCGCCATCCGGTCGGACCCGGCTCGGAGGCCACGATTGCGTCGCGCCGCGCTACCGCCGATGAAGATTACGTCGCCCTTCACAGTTCCGACGACGATACCTGGTACAGCGTGATGGAGCAGAACACCGGCTTGTCCATCCGTCCCCGGGACTGAGGCTGCAGGGCCCAACTCACCTCTTCAACCCCAGCGCCTCCACGACTTTTTCATCGACCTTGGCCGGCTGGCCATCTTCTTTCCGCACCACTCCGAACCCGCCGCGATAGTCCCACATCGCCCAGCCCACTCCGTCCGCCTCCAGCGCGGTCCTCACGTCGCGAATCCAATTCATGCGCGACTGCTCGTCAGCATGATCGCGGTAAGCGCCAAACTCATTGCAGATCAGCGGCACGCCATTCGCATGTCCCCATGCCGCCGCCTCATCGATCAGCAGCCGCATCCGATGCCCGTCCCAGCGATCCAGCCAATATCCCTCCAGCTTGTACTTGCTTGCCGCATCCGGAACTTCCTTTACCAACTCCGCCATCGTGCTCTCCGTAGCTGGATAAGGGATGTTATGCGTATAGCTCCACCAGGCCTCGCCCCAACCCGCGCCTTGATGCGTAAACTCGTGAGGATCGTAAAAGTGGAAGTTATAAATCACGTTCCCATCCGCCAGAGGATGCATGGCCAGCAGATCGACAATGTCGGAGTAATTCGGCCCGGTGGCGATGATGGTGTTATGCGGCGCTGCCTCGCGAACCGCCGCCGCCACGCGCTCCTGTATGCCCGCCCACCGGTAAGCATCGTTCACCTCCGGCTCGTTCATGATCTCGAAGAACACCCGCTCCGGATCGCGCGTGGCATAATGCGCCGCCAGCCGCCGCCATAACATGGTCAGCCGGTCCACCGCCCAATCGCTTGTCCGCAGTTGCTGCTTGTAGTTTTCCTGCGGGTGAACATCGATCTCGACCGCCAACCCATCGGCCAGCATCGTATCCACTGCCTGATCCAGCCGCGCAACAAACTCCGCGTTCAGGCCGTCCGCGCCCCGCGGGTACTGCTCCAGCGGCGTCGCGTCAATGCTCAGGCGAACACTGTCAAACCCAAGCCGCGCCATGAGCGCAATATCCTGCGCGTCAGTGTACCGATTCGTTCGCGCCGCGGAGTAGTCGTTCGGCGACTGCGCAAACCACTCGCTCGCATTGATGCCCCGCTTCAAGTGTCCGGCGCGCGCAAAAGCAGTCCGCATTGCGGAAGCACTATCCTGCTGTCCATACGCCTGATCCTGTCTCGTGACAGGCAATGTCAAAGCAAGCAAGACCATGAGGCAGCGCAGAGCAATTCGCATGAGTGACTCCCTTCAAATCCAGATTCCCGCCAACGATACCACGCAACCCTCCCAATCGTTCCTTGCCCAATCGTGCTTCCAAGGGTCACAATACCCCATCGTCCTGAAAGCAGGCCCGCTCCAATGTTCAAATTCCCGATCGCTTCCCAAGTGCGGTTCATGGCTGCCCTCTCGGCAATCTGTCTCATGGCCGCAGCCGCTAGGACCCACGGGCAGAACCCGCAACCAAGCCCCTCCACGTCAGGGCAAGCTGTGTCTCAGGCTGCGTCCAAGCCGAGTCCCGATGACGAACTGCTGGCCAGCGCCGCAAAGCTCTACTACTCATCCGCAAGAGCCGGACTGAACAACTTCACATGCGCAATCCATCCGGATTGGCACGCGGTATTCATTAGCGCCAACAAGGGTGCCACAATCGCCGACGACGATCCGCGCATGGTCCTGCTTAAATCAGTGAAGATCACCCTCCATGCAAGACTTCAGGGCGGCTCTACCGTGGACTGGAAACTGCCAGCCGACCCAGGTCATCCTCTCGATGCGGACTTGAGCAAGGCGCTCGACACGATCCACAGCGGCACCGAGCAGACACTGCAAGGCTTCATCCAGTTCTGGACCCCCTTCATCGACGGCTCCGTCATTCCGGCGAATTCAGAAGGCGTGGTGATCACCAAGACTGAAAAGGGGCATAGAATTCAGGCCAATGCAAATGGCATATCGCTCGACGAGCTGATCGATACCAGGCTGGTCCTGCGGGAGTTTGATGTCGTCTCTGGTGGCGCGGTCGTCAACTTCGCACCGTCCTATAAATCCACTGACCAAGGCCTGCTCGTCAGCGCGTTCCACGCCCACCTTCAGCCGCCCGGTGTCCAGCCCGATCGGGCGCAGGAGATGAACGTCGAGATCGACTACCAGACCCTCCGCGGCTTCCCCATTCCGGCCCGCATCAAGGTGGACGTTGTCAACAGCGCAACTTTCAACTTCCTTCTCGATGGCTGCAGCGTGAATCGGTAAATCAATCCGACCCCAAAACAATTGCGGCCCCCGGTTGAATGGGAGCCGCCTTTGCAACAAGAATTAGCTTACTTGCCGGATGAAGCAATCGCATTTGTATCGAGCGATGCAATCTGCTCATAGGTGCTGCGCAGGTACTTGTGCGGGTTCACCGGAACATTGTTGACGCGCACTTCATAGTGAAGGTGCGGACCGGTAGCGCGCCCCGACTGGCCCACGTAACCGATCACCTGTCCGCGGATCACGTGCTGTCCAGGCAGTACCGCCATCGCCGAAAGATGTCCGTACACGGTCAGAAACCCGTGCCCATGATCCAGCACAACCTCGCGGCCATACCCTGCGCCCATCGAAGCCCCGCTCACCCCCCCGTCGGCGGTGGCGCGTACCGGCGTTCCGTAGGGCGCTTCGATGTCAACGCCGGTGTGGAACTTACCTTCCCCGTTGAACGGATCTTCCCGCTGGCCAAAGCTGGAGCCTACCCGGCCCTCGACCGGCCAGATCGATGGCGCATCCGCAAATTCTGTCCAGTCGCCACCAAAGCTGGGCGTTAACCCGCCCTCGAGCGCACGAGAAACCTGGCCAGACATGGCCTCCGTTCGCAGCGCATAAAACTGATCGATTGAGAGCTTGACCTGCTGCTGATTCACGTCGTCAGTGAGCGACAAAGTTGCCGGCGTGGGTGCCGAGGCGGCGCTTGAAGCAACCGTCGGCTTGGCCTGACCCAGCTTGTTCTGCTTGAGCCCGTAGAGCGCGGTCACTTCGCTCGCCAAAGCCCCGAGTGACGCTACCTGCACATTGCGGTCATGCGCAATCTGCACCATCTGCTTGTAGCTCTTGCGCAGGTTTTCATCGTTTTGCCGGAGTTGATTGAAACTCTCCGTCTTCAGCAGCATCCTGGTATAAGAGCCTGCAAGCCCCACGATTGTGAACGCGCCGATCAGAGCCGCGGCAACAAATCCATACGCATACTGGAGGGGAATCGGAATCTTCCGAACTCGTCCGTCCTCATCCCTGGCAACAAAAAGAATGTAATAGCGCTTGCGTAGCATTTTCGCCCTTCATCCCTGCAAACTGCAGGACCGCAATTCGCCCTGTACTCATGAAAGCGCACGGCAAGGAGCTTTTCAGCCCGTGAAAAAACTTGACCGCCCCGTCGGGCGTGTCCGATTGATGTTCGTCAAGGCTAACAAACTGTGCCTTAACGGGTCAATGAAATCCCATCGAAATCCACACGGAAAATCATTTGCACTGTTGAATTCGCCTTGCGTTCCCTTTATCGGCAAGCACACGAAAAAGTTGATCTGGTTCGTTACCGCTGGCCGTGATCCCGTGCAGAATCAACTCATTAACCGAACAACTTCTCCGAGCCCTGATAGGGGATTGAGACTCGAATGCACTGCTCCTGGTTCATTCATCGGCATTCTCTGCTGGGCACATTTCGGCTTTGATACAGTCAACTTGCAGTGCGTACGTGCTACCTGCAGCGCGCAGAGAATGAGGATCGATGCGAATTGTAATTTTGGTTGCCGGCATTCTCTGCTTGTTTGCCGTGCTGCTCGATGCCTTCCAGACCATCATTCTGCCGCGCCGTGCCAGTGGCCGCTTTCGGCTTACGCGCATCTTCTACACCGTAACCTGGAGACCCTGGGTCTTCTTCGCAAAGCGGATTCGCGATGCGCGCAGGCGAGAGTCGGCCTTCAGCTATTACGGCCCCATGTCGCTCATCTTTCTACTGGCGATGTGGGCGGGCGGAGTGCTGTCGGGCTTTGCCCTCATCTTTTTTGCTCTGGGAAGTCCCTTCATCGACGCCGCGCAGCGACCCGGGATTTGGACCGACCTGTACGTGAGCGGAACCACCGTCTTCACGCTGGGTCTTGGGGACGTAACGCCCCACAGTGGCTGGGCTCGCGCAATTGTCATATTGGAATCGGGTACAGGGCTGGGCCTTCTCGCGGTTGTGATGGGCTATTTTCCCGTTCTCTACACTGCGTTTTCACGTCGCGAAGTGAGCATATCTCTGCTCGACGCGCGGGCCGGATCGCCGCCCACCGCCGCGGAACTCCTGCGCCGCCATTCCTATGAAGGCGGAGATCAAGCCCTCTCGCTGTTGCTCCTGGAATGGGAGCGCTGGTCCGCGGAACTGCTCGAAAGCCACATCTCTTATCCGCTGCTCTGTTACTTCCGCTCGCAGCACAACAACCAAAGCTGGATCAGCGCATTGACCGCCGTGCTTGACACTTCGGCGCTGCTGATTGCCGGCGTGAAGGGCCACGAGGCGCGGCAGGCCCAGTTGACATTCGCCATGGCGCGCCACGCACTGGTTGATTTGTCGCAGATCTTCTCGCTTGCGCCGGTCAATGGCATTCCAGACCGCCTTCCGCCCGAGCGATACGAAAAGCTTTACGAATTGCTCTGCGAGAGCGGCGTAAGCGTCTGCCGCGACGGTCACTCCGCTGAGAGACTTCGCGATATGCGGGTCCTTTACGAGGGTTACGCAGCGGCGCTCAGCGACTATCTTTGCATGCCGCTACCGCCCTGGATCGCCGATCAGCCGCACAAGGACAACTGGCTCGCCGTGGCCAAACTCCGCGCCCAGACCGAGCAGGCAAACTCCCCCGGGAATCGCACAACGCCGTCCGGCCAAACAGCAGAAACGATCGCCAATCTCGTGGACGATCATCACGATTTCTAAGCGAGAATTTTCGTGGATCTTGAATTGGAGCGCGGGCTAGCCTGTTTGTCCTATCCTCAATGCATGCGATCGACGCGGACAGATTCCGATCAAACCGTCGCCCAATCCGGCGAACTGGACCTGATCCGCCAAATTCGCGCCCGTGCCGGTCGGCCTTCCGGCACAGCGCTTCGGCTCGGCATCGGCGACGACTGCGCGGTGCTCCGTCCCCGCCGCGGCGAAGAACTCGCCGTCACTACCGACCTCTCGATTGCAGGCCGCCATTTCCGCCTCGACTGGCACCTGCCCCAATCCATCGGCCATCGGGCACTCGCCAGAGGATTGAGCGACCTGGCCGCCATGGGCGCGCGTCCCATCGCCGCATTTCTATCCCTCGGGTTGCCCCGCGAACTCACCACCTCGGCCGGTCGCCGTTCGGCCTGGGTCGATTCGTTCCTTGATGGTCTGCTGCAACTAGCCGCAGTCCACAAAGCCCCACTCGCCGGCGGCGACCTCTCCGAGTCGCCCATCCCCATCGCCGATATCGTCCTCATCGGCGCCGTTCCACGGGGAAAAGCCCTGCTCCGCTGCACCGCCCGGCCCGGCCATCTCCTCTATGTGACTGGAGCACTCGGCGGAGCCGCCGCCGCCCTTGCCAAACTCGCCGAGCTTCAGCCGGCTCGAATCACCAGGAAACTCGAAGCCGAGCTGGCTCCCCACCTTTACCCCCAGCCCCGCATTGCCCAGGGCCTATGGCTCGTCCGCCACAGCGCCGCCACCGCCGCCATCGACATCAGCGACGGCCTTTCCACCGACCTCGCCCACCTTTGCGAAGAATCCGGAGTCGCCGCCGAAGTTGATGCCGCTTTGCTCCCCGTCCACGCCGGCGCAACCCTCGCTCAAGCCCTCAACGGTGGAGAAGACTACGAGCTCCTCTTCACTGCCGCGGCCAATGCCCGCATCCCCAGGAAAATCGCCGGCGTCCCCATCGCCAGAATCGGCCGCATCGTCCCATTCCGCCGGAATCGGTCCACGGTCTTGCTCCTCACTGCGCAGGGCCGCGAGCCCCTCAATCCGCGCGGCTGGCAACATTTCTCATGATCACCTTACCCCACAACCATCTATCATCAGTAACTGTCATGAACACTAAGATTCCCCGCGTTCGTTTTGCCCCTTCCCCCACCGGTCTGCTCCACGTCGGCAATGCCCGAACTGCGCTCTACAACTGGCTCTTCGCCCGCCGGTTCGGCGGACAGTTCATCCTCCGCATTGAAGACACCGACCTTGAGCGCTCCGAAGCCCAACACGAAACCCAGCTCATGGAAGACCTGCACTGGCTCGGCATCGACTGGGACGAAGGCCCCGGCACCATTCTCGAACCCGACCAGGGCGAGTTCGGTCCCTATCGTCAATCCGAGCGCCTCGCGATCTACGCCGAGCACACCGAGCGCCTGCTTGCCGAGGGCAAAGCCTATCGCTGCTTCTGCACCCCTGAGGAACTCGAAGCCGAGCGCGCCCAGGCTGCCGCCGTGCATGGCCCTCAAATCTACTCCGGCCGCTGCCGCTCCCTCGACCAGGAGACCATTGCCAAAAACATCGCCGAAGGCAAGCCTTACGCCGTCCGTCTCAAGATTGAAGACCATCCCCTCCGCTTCCACGATCTCGTCCGCGGCCCTGTTGAATTCGCCGCTGAGACCGTCAGCGACCTGGTCCTGGTTCGATCGGCTACAGGCGGCGCTGGAGGAGTTTCCGGCGGCATTCCCGTCTACAACTACGCGGTAGCCATCGACGACGCGCTCATGCAGATTACCCACGTCATCCGCGGTGACGACCACATCTCCAATACGCCCAAGCAGGTGGCTATCTATGAGGCTTTCGGCTGGCCCGTCCCCGAGTTCGCACACCTCTCCACCATCCTCGGCGCGGATCGCGAACGGCTCTCCAAGCGCCACGGCGCAACTTCCATCAACACGTTTCGCCAGATGGGCTATTTGCCCGAAGCAATGTTCAACTACCTTGCACTGCTTGGCTGGGGCGCGGAAGACGGCAAGACCGAGACCTTCACCAAGGCCGAGCTGACCAGTGCCTTTTCGCTCGAGCGCGTCACCCCTTCGCCGGCCATCTTCGACTTCGACAAGCTCAACTGGCTCAACCGCCATTACCTCAAACAGGCCGACCCCGAGCGCATCGC
This sequence comes from uncultured Acidobacteriaceae bacterium, assembly GCA_963757965.1. Lineage (GTDB taxonomy): Bacteria > Acidobacteriota > Terriglobia > Terriglobales > Acidobacteriaceae > Telmatobacter. The sequence goes on along the minus strand of CAVWTV010000016.1, from coordinate 386,230 downwards.
CAAGCTGGCCGAGCGCCAGTTCTGCCTGCACCGCCCGGACCTCTTCCCGCTCTGGTCTTCTTCAGAAATCTATACCGCTGAGACGATCGCCTTCCTGGCCAGCCAGTATCCACCCATTTATCTGAACACCCCTTCGATGGAGCTGATCGCGCTGAGAAAAGCCTGGTTCGCCAGCCTCCTCGACGTTTTTCTTCCCGCTGTCGACTACCTCGCCCAGCTCCCCATCAAAGCCGCTTTCATCTTTGGCTTCGACCCGGCCGCCGCACGCGCCAACGAAGAAAACGCCGCCGTTCTGGCTGCCGATTCGGCCCGCACCGTGCTCACGGAACTGGCCAGCCGCGTCCGCACCCATAGCGGCTACGTAAACGCGGAAACCTTCAAAGCATGGTTGAGCGAGATCAAAGACGCCACCGGAATCAAGGGCAAAGAACTCTATCATCCCATCCGCATCGCTCTCACCGGCTTCCACTCCGGGCGCGAATTCGAGAAGATTATCCCTCTCATCGAAGATGGCGCCGCTCTGGGCCTCGCCATCCCCAGCGTCCCGCAACGTATCTATCAATTTGTCGGAGTTTGAACGACCGTGGCGGCCCCATTCTTCGACGGCAGCTTTCCCCACCACTGGCAGGCAGAGATACTCGAATCTCGTCCCTTGATCTTGCCCAGTCGCCAATTCGTCTATCCCACTCAGGCTGAAGAAGTCGAGCGCGGCGCTCTCGAAGTTCTCATCCGCCCAGACGCACCGGAGGCGCAACCATTCTTAGCCACCTGCGCTCTCGGCTTCCGCGACCCCGCCGCTCCCACCGGCCTCTGGTCCACTCCAAATCCGGACGAAATCTGCGCCGTCTCCGGCGGCTATGCCTACATCGTCGACACCACCGCCCCCGAACGCTTCACCATGATCCCTTATCGCCCGGTCCTTGAAATCCGCCCAATTACGAGTCAGAATTTGCTCCTCTTCGGGGGCCACCATTCCATTCTCGCCTGGGGCAAGAACGGCCAAGCCTGGCAATCGGGAAAACTCACCTCCGAAGGCCTGACCATCACGTCCATCGATGGCAGCACACTCCACGGCCTGGGCTGGGACATGATGACCGACGTAGAAACCCCGTTCGCTCTCGACCTGCGAACGGGGCTGCGTGTCGGGTAGTTCCATCCCCGCAAATTGCCCCACGAATCTGAGTGCCCCATCCATTGTGCGTCCTTTGCACAATGGGTGGGTGGTCACAGATGTCCAAGTCAACAGTAAACGGTTAAGCAGAAGACACTTTAATCTTCCGCCGCGACAGAGTTTACATTCCTATCCACACCGGCCAACCGATCGCCACTCGATATCTCCCCGCTCGTCCGCACCCGAAGTCCCTCCGCCGCCAACCGGAAAGGCACAAACGCCCCACCCTCCGGCACTTCCTGCGCAAGCGCTCGCCGCAGCGCCTCAGCCGCGTCCGCATCGTGCGCCAGCATCATCAGAAATCCGCCCCCGCCCGCTCCCGCCAGCTTCGCTCCATAAATGTACGGCCGCGCCCGATCGAGAATCGCGTTGATCGGCGCATTGGTCGTATGCGGATCGAGCACTTGATTCAACTGCCAATGCCGATCCAGCAACTCGCCCAGATGCTTCCAATCGCCTTCAGCCATGGCATACGACATCTCCACCGCCAGCGTCTTGATGCTGTGCAGCACCTGGATGGTCGCCGTCTCCCGCGCCAGATAGCGGCTGACAACCTGCCGCAGCAGACCCTTCGCCATCCGCTGAATGCCGGTGTTGTAGAGCACCATGCGCTCGCAGAACTCCGCCTGCCGCTCCTCGCTCCACACTACCGGTTGCACGCGAATGCGCTGCCGCAACCCTGGCCCGGTAATCAGCAGTTTTGCGCCGGGAAAAATGCCTCCCGCCTGGTCCTGCCAGCCGCCTCCCGTCGTCATATGCTGTTCGAGCTGCATGACCGCTTCCGACAGCGCATGATCGCCCAGCACGCGCCCGGACATGACCGCCAGCGCGCGAATCACCGTTGCCGCAAGAATGCTGCTCGTCCCCAATCCCGACCCGATCGGCAGCCGCACCGTGCATCGGATCTCGAGGCCGCCGCCCAGCTCAGCCAGCGTCTCTTCAAGACGCTGCCCCTTCACCGGCAGCCCATGCAGTTGCAGCGCCGCCCGCGGAATCGAGAACACCGACCCCGGCCCGCATGCCTCCAGCAACTCCTCCGCGCTGACGTATTCCACCACCCCCGCATCGCCGTCTGCGCAGCACCGGATCACAGCCTCGTCAATGCGCCGAATCTCCGTCTGAATCGGATATTCTCCATCGATCTCCAGCGCGCAATTCAGCACCGTGCCACCCCAATCAAAGCAGAAAGGAGGCGTGTCCGACCATCCACCGCCCAGATCGATGCGCGGCGGCGCTGAAACCTGAACGCATTCGAATTGCCAGGCAGAAGGCGCTGCCTCCACGTCCCCGGCCGTCCCCGCGCGCACCGCGTCCTGAATGCACGTGAAAGCCTCGTCCTCAGCCAACCCGGCCTCGTGCTCAAACCCCGCGCGCTCCAGCAAACGCGCCGACTGCATCAGATGGCTGGCAGCTTCCGTGAGTCCTACCGCGCTCCGCTTACGCAACTCGTCCGCATGCGCGCGCAGCGCACGGCCCGCCGCCGCTGCCGGCCCCAGTCCCGGCAGATTTGCGAGCAGCGGCCGCAGATCCGTCCCGGCCTTCGCCAACGCAACGCAAGTCTCCTGCCAGATTCCCTGCAAGCGCCGGTTGCGCGTTTCCGCCAGAGCCTTCGCATCCGCGCATTTTGCGCTCTCAGCCAGCGACAGCCGCCGCACCGCGCGCCATCGGTCCAGTCCGTAGTCGCTCGCGTACCCCATCATCCACCGCGCGCATGCCCACGCCTCGTCCGGCGAGGTCACGGGAAACAGCGCTGCATTCCACAGCGTTGGCGCTTCGCCGAGCCGCCAAACCTCTTCATCTCTCAGCCCCAGCCGTTCAAGGGTTTCCAGAATCGGCCGATTGAACCACGTGGCCTTCTCCAGCGCCTGTTTCGGATCGTCCTCAACCCCATACACACGGATTACCCAGTGGTTTCCGCCGCCCAACTCCACCGGCAACTGGTGAACCACCGTGTCTTCCGGAACCTCCACTGTCCCGCTCAATCGAGTTAGCCCGTGCAGAATCGCCCCGCGGCTCGCATATACCCGCCCGCTCAAGTCGCATTCCAGAATCACCGCTTCATGCCCCGCTTGGCACACTCCACCGACCACGCTATCCAGCACCCCGCCCGATCCCGAAGCCAGAGTTCTGAACGACCGCGTCGTCCCCGCATGGATGAACTCGCCATCCACCACAGCGCAGTGAAACTCCGCCGGATGTTCAGGCGCGCGCAGAATCCGCTCGAGCTCCTGCCAGAAAAGTCCCGCGTCGCGCTCCGGCTTCCACTCCCCGGTCAGCCCGCGCGTGATTTCATCGTAGAGATCCACCGCCGGTAGCGGACTGAACCGCGCCAACTCCGCCAGTGCTGCCGTCATCTCCGCATCGAACCGCAGCAGTCCAATATCGACAGCGACCCCGCCATCCTCCAGCAGCCCGCCCGCGGCCTTGACTTCGGCCAACGCCGGCTTCTGCAGGAACGTGTACACCTGGTCCCCGGCTCCCACGACATACACGCCGTGATGGCTTCCCGTCTCCACGTCCAGGCGCATCGCCACGCCCGTCACGCCCCGCCGGTCCCACTGCACTTTGCTCGCGTCGAACCGCAGCACGACGTCGCCTGACGCCACTAGCAGTCCGTTGGGGATTCTCTGGGCCCACGCCGCCGACAGCGCCAGCGTCTGATCGAAAACCGTCGTCGTCCCGCGCGGCTGGGTCCGCGAAGGCAGCACCCCAAAAAGTTTCCCCCCCGGCGAGTACTGCGGCAGCCGCCGCGAATCACCGCCCGAGTGAATCAGCAGTACGCGGTGCCCGCTCCACCACTCAAGATCTTTGCCCAGCACTCCCAGCGCATGAATCGTCGCTCCGCCGCTGCCCACCCTGCGATCGTCCGGATCGGCCACCACCAGGAATTCGGTCCCTTCCGGAAGCATCCCCGCAAGTCTCCGCCGCTCGATCTCGTCGCGGTACAGACCCGACTGGCGCTCCGATGAGGCCGTCACCATCACCACGTCCCAATTTTTCAAAGGGGCTCTCCAGACCTGCCGGCAGCGGGCATTATTTCCGCAGCTTCGCCCTAACCCAAAGCGTGCCGAAAACCGGCAGCGCCCCCACCAGCACTACCACCCCGGCCGGCAGCCCTACGTAGAGATAGCTGTCCGCGTAGTTCACCGTGTGCTGCCCAATGACATTCCAGGCCAGAAGCGAGAAAATCGCGATGCACGTCGACGCAAAAAACGTGAAGAAGGCCGCCGCAAGCGTCAGAAGCAAGCTGGTGAAAAACCCAAAACCCTCCAGCGGAAACCCAAGCACCGTTCCCCCGCGCAACCGTTGCATCTTTGCGGCTTCCATCATCTGCGCCTCCGTCGTCTAGAATAACAACTTGATGGCAGCGCCCGCACAAATCGACCTCTGGCCCGCCGAGAAGGTAGCCGCGCACGTTCCCGTCCTCGAGGCCGCCAACGGAATCCACTACGCAGCCTGGGGCGAAACCCGCGTCTCCGAGTCCGACCTCGAGCGCCTCGTCAGCGCCGTCCCCTCCAGCCTCTCCGCCGCGCTCATTCACCGCGCCTATTACTTCGTCCCGCTCGCCATCGCCGACACTGGCGAAGTCCTCATCGCCCCCGGCTATTCCGTCGATCTGGGCGACCGCGCCATCTGCCATCGAAACGCAAACTTCGGCTCGACCGAGGCGGTGTTTCTCTCCACCCGCCTGGTCGAAGACCGCTTCGGACTGGCCTTCGAGTTCTTCATCAACGTGGCCCACAACTTTGTCGAAGCCGCCGGCGTCCCTGAAAGTTTTTCATCCCTGGCCTGGTCGCAGGCCGAGGCCCAGGTCCGCGGCGAAACCAGCCAGGACGCCTGGGAGACCCGCCGCCGCGCCCAGGACATTCGCAACGGCAACGGCCAAAAGGTCATCGACGAACGCTCCCGCAACAGCTACTTTGAGTCGTCCTTCTCCGACTCCCTCGCCGTCTACATGCTGTCATTGGCCGTAGACTTCGACTACCACGACCTGCGCGAGCGCGAGTACCCATTGCTGGCCGCCCCAGCCCTGGCCGAGCGTCTCCGCCACGTAGCCACCCTCTTCCCCGCCAACCAAGGCTACGAGTTCCAAGTCCTCTACCGCCGCAAAGGATAAATTGCACGGCAACCGCCCACCACGAGCCGATCTAGCTTCGACTCAAGGCAATTCCCCGTCTATCGGTCGAGCGTTCATCCATTCCTTATCCTCTGCCGACATTGGTTGGGGAAGGTAAGACCTGACCAGCAGTTCGTCCAGCGTGAAGCGCGGTCGCGATGCAGAGTCGGAGATCGAGCCATCGAATGCGCGGCCAGCCAGTTCCATCGCATGATTCCGGACATCAACCGGCCATCGCTCGACGTTCTCAGCGAACCGCTCCCGGTTCCCCGCAAAGAGCGCCCGCGCTGCCTCCTCAAAGCCCGGCTCGTTTCCCGCCATGGTCGACATGAACCGGTAAGCCGCCTCTTGTGCAAGCCGCAAACGATCCTTTTCCTGGTTGGTTCGCCGCGCTTGTTCCACCAGCTTGCGCAGGGCTACCGAGGCGCCTCCCGGCTGGCCGGCCAACCAGTCCCAATGTCGCGGCAACAGGGTCACCTCGCGTGCCACAACTCCCAACTTAGGCCTGCCAGGCTTCCGAACGGCGTCCACGATTACATCGTCTTCAAGTCGCGGAGCGTGGACTTCTTCCACAGAAGCGATTCGCTTCATAAGGTCATCAGCATCCCCGCGAAGATCCATCTCGATCAATTTGCTGGTGACATCATCGAAGATCAGCACGGGAGCGAATTCTCCGGAATTCGTCGACTCTTGCGCCTTGAGCGCAACCAGCCGAAGATCTCCAGAAGCAATCTGCCGCGGCCCCGCAAAGGCCGTGCAGGATGGTGAAGAAGTCGGATTCATCAGTACCTCGCGCCCAATATTATCCGGGTAAAATAATATTACCCGGATAATATTGTTGCGTCAAGGTTCCGTTTGTAGGTAATTCGGCCCTCGCCGGGTGCGGCTAGTCTCCCCTTTGAGCTCCGGGAGTCCGCTACTCGAACAGCGTCACCACCCGAGCCATCACCTCAGCCAGGATCTCCGCAGGAAGCACGTCGACCTTCCTGCCTCCGCGCGCCTCAAGATCAAGCACACGCGGCTGGTCGCAGCGCACAACTCCGGTGGTCCTGATGCCCGAAAGTGGTACCGCGAAGCCGAGCCGCCGCGCGAATTCACCGCCACTCGTGATCGGCAAAACCACAGGGACCTTTGTTGCTGCATTGAATTTGGTCGGCGAAATAACCAGGACAGGCCGCTGGCCCTGCTGTTCGTGTCCCATGACGGGGTCAAGCAAGACCAGGTAAATATCGCCCCTTTTCATAGCAGCTCACGGCCAACCGGCGGCGCATCGACCCATTCTCGCTCCTCCGGTGGCTGAGGCTGAGAATAGTCGGACACAGCCAGTAATTCCGCCATCGTGTACCGCGGCTTGGCTTGCGGCTCAAGAATCAGGCGCTTCCCGTCCACAGCTAGACCAACCGTGCCCCCAGCCTTAAGCTGAAGCTGGTCCAGAATGGCTGGTGGGACGGCCAGCATCACTGACCCGCCAACTTTGCGAAGACTCGTCGTGTACATAGCAGCTCCAATTATACATAAATATAACATTTGGCGCTGTGTCGGGAGTCCGGTGCTTGGATCTGGATATTCAGGCCTTGGATGAAGAATCCTTACGCGGGATGTGAATAAGCGATTCGCCCCTCGCTGATCGTCCAGCGAACCTTGCCCTGCATGGTCCAGCCGTCGAAGGGGGTATTGCGCGACTTGGATTTCGTCTCCCGCGCGTTGTAGATCCACTCCGCCTTCGGGTCGAAAACGACCACGTCGGCAAAGCTGCCCACGGTGAGCGTGCCGCGCCCTTTCAGGTTCAGCAGCGCTGCCGGCTGGGCGCTCAGAAGGCTTAGAACGCGCCCCAGCGGCATCCGCCACTCCTTGTGCAGCCAGCGCAACGACAGGCCCAAGGCCGTCTCAAGGCCCGTAATGCCGTTGGGCGCATTTTCGAACTCGACTTCCTTCTCGTGCACGGCGTGAGGCGCGTGGTCGGTTGCGATGGCGTCCACAACGCCATCCAGAATGGCCTCGATCATCGCGTCGCGATCTGCAGCCGACCGCAGCGGCGGATTCATCTTCGCGTTCGTGTTGTAAAGCCCCACGTGCTCTTCGGTGAGAAGAAAATGGTGCGGCGTCACTTCGCAAGTGACGCGCAGTCCGCTACGCCGCGCCTGGCGAACAGCCGCAAGGGCAGCGGCCGTCGAGGTGTGCGCCACATGCAGATGAACACGCATGTCGCGCAGTTCCGTAACCAGTCGAATGTCGCGCTCCACAAGCCCGGACTCAGCTTCCGCCGGCATTCCGCGCAGTCCCAGCTTGAACGCCATCGGCCCCGCGTTCATGCTTGCGCCTTGCGTGAGACGTGTATCCTCGGCGTGCTGAATCACGCTCAAACCTACGCGCGCCGCAGCGGCCAGCGTCTCGCGCATGATGCCGTCTTTCAGAATCGGATGCCCGTCGTCCGTCACCGCGACCGCGCCCGCCGACTTCAGCGCGGCATAATCGTTGATCGCTTCGCCCTTCGAACCGCGCGTGGCTGCGGCAATGGGAAAGACGCGAATCACCGCGCCCCGCTCCGGCGCCAGCATCCACCGCGTAGTCTCCGGCGAGTCGTTCACTGGGATGGTATTGGGCATGGCCGCCACAGCCGTAAAGCCTCCAGCCGCGGCCGCCGCCGTGCCCGTGGCGATCGTCTCCTTGTAACCCTGGCCCGGCTCGCGCAGATGAACATGCATGTCGATCAGCCCCGGCGCCACGGTCAGTCCCGTCGCATCCAGAACTTCTGCGCCGTTCGCCGACTTCAGCTTCCCAGGCCCGGCGATCTCCGCTACCCGTCCGTCTTTGAGAAAAATGTCCTTGAGCGCGTCAACACCCGCCGCCGGATCGACCAGGTGCCCGCCGCGAATCACGAGAGCCGTCATGCGCGGCCTCCATCCCGAGACGCGGTCAGCGCCCGTTCAACCACAGCCATGCGAATGGCCACGCCGTTTGTCACCTGTTCCAGAATCACCGACTGCGCCCCATCGGCCACGCCGGAGGTCACCTCAAGTCCGCGAATGATCGGCCCCGGATGCATCACCAGCGCCGTCGGCGCGTTCACCGCCAGCCGCGGTCCGGTGAGTTGGTAATTCGCCTTGTACTGCTCAAGATCGAGTTGCAGCCCGGCCAGCCGCTCCGCTTGAATGCGCAGCATCATCACCGCCTGCGACTGGTGCAGTGCCTCGTTGAAATCGCGCTCGATCGTGATCCCCGGCCCAGCCGACCCCGCAACAGCCGGCAGCAGTTCCTTCGGTCCGCACAACAGCACCCGTGCCCCGAGCCGAGGCAGCAGCATCATGTTCGACCGCGCCACGCGGCTGTGCTGAATGTCGCCCACAATCGTGATCGTAAAGCCGGTCAGCGTTTCGGCGGTCAAGGTTTCAACACCCGGCCGCAGGTGCGTCAAGATAGTCCGCAGATCGAGCAGCGCCTGGGTGGGATGCTCGTGCATGCCGTCGCCTGCGTTCAGAATTGGAAGCCGTGTCTCGGCTTCAAGCAGCCAGGCTGCGCCCGATGAGTTATGGCGCAGGATAATCGCTTCCGCTCCCAGTGCTTTCAGGGTCAGCCCGGTGTCTTTCAGGCTCTCGCCCTTTTCAATGCTCGACGAGAGGCTTGAAACCAGCGTAGTATCCGCGCCCAGGCCCTTGGCGGCCAACTCAAAGCTCGTTCTCGTCCGCGTAGACGACTCGTAGAACAGCAACGCCAACCGCCGTTTGGCCAGGATGCGATCTCGTACCAGCGGGTCTGCATTCTCAAGAGCCGTAGCGCGATTGAGAATATGGCTTATGCCTTCCAGGCTAAGGTCCGATGCCGAGAGCAGCGATCCGGGATGATAAGGAAACGGCGATGCAGGCACTGGCGGCGGATGAAGCTGGCGGCGAGTGGATGGTACGGCTGGGTTCATTGTCTCTCAGCTTCTAGCCCCTAGCCCCTAGCTAGGTCTTCGACCGTTTGTTGTTGTACCAAAATTGGGTGCCCCACCCTCGCCACGTTTTTGTTTTTGTGGCTAGGGTGGGTTGCCGCGGCACTCAATTGCCGCGCACGAAATCACGCGGTTAGAAACCTAGCTTCTAACTAAACGCTAGAAGCTGCTCTTCTAGTCCACTCGCTCGACCAGCAGAACCTGCTCGTCGTTGTCCACTTCGCGAAACTTCACTTCGATAATCTCGCGGCTGCTGGTGGGAACATGCTTGCCCACATAGCTGGCCTCGATCGGAAGCTCGCGATGACCGCGGTCAATGAGCACGGCCAGTTGCACCCGCCGCGGGCGGCCGTGATCGAAGAGCGCATCGAGCGCGGCCCGGACCGTGCGGCCGGTATAGAGCACATCGTCGCACAGCACTACGTCGCGGCCTTCGATATCGAAGCCAATCGCCCCCGGCGTTACCACCGGCCGCACGCCCGTTGTTGTAAGATCGTCGCGATAAAACTGGATGTCGAGCACGCCCGTATCGACGGTGCGCTTCTCGATGCTGGAGATCAGCTTGCCCAGCCGTTCGGCCAGCGGAACGCCGCGGCGCTTGATCCCGACCAGCGCAACGTCCTCGCTGCCATTGCTCTTTTCAACGATCTCGTGGGCCAGGCGCACCAGGGTACGCTCAACCTCGGAGGCGGACATCAGCCGGCCCTTCACGCGCAGAATGGGTTTGTCTTCCTGTTCTTTCATGAGTGCTCTCTCGTCGTCTGTGGGTTCGGTGCTCGTCTTCCGCCGCCCCGTCCCTCGAAGGATAATACGAGGGGTCATCGCTCTGCGCAAGTTGTGGAGAAGTGGTGCTGAATGCAGGGGTGTGAACCGGGGAGATAAAATCGCCCGGGAAGGAGTCGGGGCAAAAGTCCAAAAGGGATACGAGGCCTGCCGACTGAAGAGAAGCGGATCTAGATCTCCGGCCTGCGCGATCGTGCAAGCAGCCGCGCCCCCAGGGCGCCGCCGCCAACCGCAAAGAGGAGCAAGCCAACGCTGAGAAAAAGAACCGCGCTCAGCATTGAGCCGGCCCGGCCTTCCGGAGCCATCAACCATGCTCGCGTCATTGAGATTGTCGATGCGTCGACTCCCATCGAGGTCCACTGCTGAACCATCTGCTGATTCACAAAATCGTTCCAGAAATCGTCGAAGAATTTTCCCTGATGCAAGAAGAACCGCATCACAAACAGCGTGACGCCGGTCGTCGCGGCGGCAATCCAACTCCCCAGCAGCCCAGTGACCAATCCGATCCGCGCGCCTGCGCCCACGGTAATCCACGCTGGACGCTGGCTGCGTACATAAATCACGACCGTCCACGCCGCCGCCATCGCCATCAAGAACAACCCAAAGATGCTCACCGGCGAAAGCATCGAGCACAATAAACCGGCTGGAATCGCCAGCGTGACAGCAGCGCGGATAGCAGGCTTCCAATCCACGGTGCTCGCATCCCGCACCGGCTCGTTCCCGCGCTCAGGCTGAGGCAAACCCTGCGCGCCATCCGCCGAATAGACCAGTCGCGGCAGACCGCACGTAGGGCAGTAGCAGTTCTCGTCCTGGACGGTCTGGTGGCAGCGGGTGCAGGTAATTTCCATACATCTATGAGCCTATCGCATACAGCCGGTTTCGCGCCCGGCACTTTAGTTTTGAACTGCTGTCGGGTTCAACTTGCCCGCCACGATGCCTTCAGCCGTTTCAACGGCCTCTTCCAGAGTCATGTGGGTCGAATCCAGCAGCACGGCATCCGCGGCCGGCCTCAACGGCGAATCGGGCCGGTTGCGGTCCCGTTCGTCGCGGGCGCGCAGTTCGCGGATCACCTCTTCCGGCTGCACCTGCGGCGCGGGACCTAATTGGTCGAAGCGCCGCAGACCGCGCACTTCGGGCGCGGCATCGAGGAAGATTTTGACTTCCGCGTGGGGAAAGACCACGGTGCCGATGTCGCGCCCCTCCATTACCACTCCGCCTTCGGCGCCGAGTTGCTGTTGGAGGCGTACCATCCAGGCGCGAATCGCGGGAAAGACGCTCACCCGCGAGGCTGCGTCGGTCACCGTCTGGTTGCGAATCAGGCCGGTCACGTCCTCGTCGTCGAGGAAGACACGATTCTCCTGTTCGCTTGACTCGGATTTGTCTGGGTCCGGTCTGTTCGATTCCAGCCGGATAGTCGTCTCGGCGGCCAGGCGATTAAGGCCGCTGCCATCGTCCAGAGGTTGATCCGAGCGAAGAGCCTTGAGCGCGAACGCGCGATACATCGCGCCCGTCTCAAGATTCAGCAGGCCAAAATGCCGGGCCAGATGCCGTGCAATAGTGCTCTTTCCCGCGCCGGCCGGACCATCGATGGCAACGATGATTTTCCGGGCAGGCTCTGAAGCGCGCATAGGGCTATCGTCCAAACTCATGCGCGCTTCTTTGTCTCCTGCTTAGGCTTGGACTTTGCCTTCGGCCTCGCAGTAAAGCCGTACCGCTTGCTGTTCCCCGCCTTTGCACCTGCTGTCAGCGCCGGTTTGCGGCTACTGCGAGCTGGGCGCACATCGGACCGCGTTTCCTTCCGAACCGCGCTGCCGTTGCGGGCGCTTGCGCCGGGCTTGCCTGTGGCCTTGGCTCCGCTGCTGTGGCCGTTGCGTTTGCTCCACGCCGCAGTAGGAGGTTTCGCGGTCCGCGCTCCCGAGACGCCGTTGGTTGGGCGAGCGGCGCTTCCATTGGAGTGGGTTCCATTCGACCGGGCTCCGTTACCGGAACCGTTTCCGGATCCGTTGCCGGCGTGAACTCCATTCTGTTTCGTACCGCCATTCTTTGCGGTATTCGGGCTCCAGCTAACACCGGCTGATGGGCGCGAACCGCTGGCTGCGCGCGAGCCGGTCGGACGTGTCGCCGAGGGCCGGGCAGGTCTTGCCGTCGACAGCCGCGTCTCAGCGTTTGTGCGGCGGCCCGGTCGGCTGCTGGTCCGGCTGCTCGAGGAAGATTGCCCGGGTTTGCGGTCGCGAGAATGTGCCGCGGGCCGGCTGAAGTGAGGTCGTGCCACTGTGGACTTTCCGCCGGAACCAGGCATGCGCTTTGCAGGCGTCCTGGGCGCGTGCGACTCGGATGAAATCCGCGAGTCTTTCGCAATCGGTGAAACCGGTGACGCTGGTGCAGCGGATGCGGCAATCTTCGGCGCCTCAAACTCCACTGCTTCTTCCTCATGTTCCCATGAGTTCAGGAAATAGGCGGAGGCCGGCATGGATGAGCTTGTATAGGCGGAATAAGTCGTCACTGGGGGAGCAAATTCCGGCAATGTACCGGCGACGTAGAACTGAGGCGAGTGACCCATCGAGATGGTGTGGACCTGGCGCGTAGCCACCAACCCGCGGAGAACTTCACGCACCTTGCTTCGCGCCGTAAGAGGAGCCAGGAACAGCTCAACCTCTTCCATGCCGGCAGCGATCACTGCTTGCAGGTAGATGGAGGCAAGCACTGAAATCGCCGTGACTTGTGAGGTTGAAGCGCCTTCGGCAATCGCCTTCTGGAAACGCGAGCGCAGCAGTTGCCATTTGGCAGGCTGGCCGGGTGCAGAGACGACTGGAATGATGCGCAACTGCTGCCAGAGTTCCGTAATGGCGCGCAGAACCGCGCCTTCGGTGACTTCACGGCCCAGCGCATGGGTGAGCGCGGCAAGCGTTGTGTCGCCTGTCTCCAGATGCTTATACGCCTGCACGGCGAGTTGCGAAACCTGTCGCGACCCGGTCAACTGCGGGACACGGCGCCAGTCGCGGTCGCCCCTCAGGGCATACACGTACGGCAAGACCCAGGCGGCAACAACAAAGTCAGGCTGCTCCCCTGGCTGTCCTAGAAGGTTCAGCCGAACCGCTACTCCGTCGGTCTCCAGACGTACCAGCAGTTCTTCGGCTAACGCGATGTGCTTGGGATCGGGAGTCGCGTTCTGATGGCCCGCTACGGCCTCAACAAACGATGGAGCTATCGACGAAGAAAACTGCCGCCTCGGCAGGAAGAGACACAAACCGGTCTCCTCAATCCATACGCGGGCGTCTTCCAGTGTGATTGCCCCGTGTCCATTCTGGCGCATCCTTTCGGCGCGCGATGCTTCCAATTGTTCTGCTGTCAAAGAAAAACCTCACTTCCAGGCTGGCTTAAGGCGTCGGGCTTCTTCCGCTCCTGAGAGCGGAGTTGCCACGTTCCAAGTGTACAAGTCTTTTAGATGCGATGGAAGGCCCGCTGGATCTCCTTCCAAGAATACAGCAAAGCTATTGGACGTCCATGCGGGCAACTGGTTGGGTGGCTAGTTTTTGCCAATTCCAACAGTAACCACTCCATACGAGCCGGGTCAAGGGCAGTATTGACCTTAATCGCGGAATGGCAGGCAATTGAAGCGGCAATTCGCGTACGAACGGCCTCAAGTTCCTCATTCTGCTTGGCTTCTCCTGAATCAACGGCAGATTGCTCGATCACCTCGGCCAGCATCCGCTCCAGGGCCGCCCCCTCCAGGCCCACAGGCGCAGCCTTGACCGCAAGTGTTTGTGGGCCAAAGGGTTCCACCTCAAAGCCGTTGCGATCAAGCTCCTCGGCAATACGCGCAAACACCACCATCTGCCAAGGCTTTAGTTCCACCAGGACGGGCATCAGTAACCTTTGCCGCTGAACTTTCTCCACTTGGCGGTCCCTTAAAATTTTTTCAAAAAGTATGCGTTCGTGGGCCACATGCTGGTCGATGATCCAGAGTCCATCGTCGCCCGCAGCCAAAATGAACGACTCCCGCAACTGCGCCAGTGGCCGCAGTGAGCCCAGGTGGTTCAGATTGGCGGCTGCCTGCTCAGCCTCAATTTGGGCGGTAGCGGCAGCGGTTGCCCCTGCGGCGCCTGACCCGTTTGCCGTTGAATCTGCTGAGATTGGAGAACAGCCGTCCACGGGCAGCGACACCGCCGGCTGGAAAAGCGCTGCTGCAGCCTCGCCCCACGCCCGCTGATGCTCGCCGCCCCATCCGCCCGGATTCCCCCACCCGTCAGCATTCAAAGCCCGAGCGTCGAAAGGCAACCTGCCGGGAACCGGCGATGGCAGCCTCGGCGTCAAGTGGAACGGCTCAGCCCCGTCGGGTTGCGTCGACGAATGCCTCCGGCTCGGAATCGGGAGCGCCAGGCAGCGGCGAGGCGGCCGGGGGCATCAGCGACGGGCTGGCGGCAGGCGCGGCATGAGAGGCAAGGAAGCCTGCGGCCGGACGCGCCTGGATCAGCGCCGTCCGCAGGCTGTCGCGCACAAAGTCATGCACCAGGCTCTGCTGCCGGAAGCGCACCTCGGTCTTTGCCGGATGCACGTTCACATCCACTTCCTCGGGCGGCATCTCCAGAAACAGCAGCACCACCGGAAAGCTGGTAGGCGGAATCACGTTGCGATAGGCCTCCGTGATCGCGTGCATGAGCAGACGATCGCGGATAAGCCGCTTGTTCACAAAGATGTAGATCGAGTTGCGATTGAGCTTTTGCAGCTCCGGCTTGGAGTAGAAGCCGCTCAGCCGCAAAACGCCGGGATCGCGGGCAAGCTGCTCTGGCTCGTTCAGATCCCGCTTCCACGGCGGCGGCTCGGGCAGTCCGCCGTGCGCCAGCGGAGCTTCTGCGGCCACCGGCAGCAGTTGAGCCAGCGTGTCCTTGCCGAAGATCTGGTAAATGCGTTCCGCGGTCCGGCTCACCGGCGGCGCGGAGAGGATGGTATGCGTGGCCGAGAGTCAGCTCGAAGTGCTTCTCCGGATGGGCCAGCGCATAGTGTGTGACCAGCGCCGTGACGTGAGACAGCTCGGTGGACTCGGCGCGGAGAAATTTGCGCCGGGCCGGAGTGTTGAAGAACAGGTCCGCGACGGCCAACGTGGTTCCTCGGGGCAAGGCCGCGTCGTCGACGTGAAGGATCTTGCCGCCCGCGATCTCCATTCGGGTTCCTGCGGGTTCGTCTCCGGTTGCCGTCTCCAAAGTCACGCGCGCAACCGAAGCAATCGAGGGCAGCGCCTCGCCGCGAAATCCCAGGGTCGCGATGGAGAGCAGATCGTCGGCTGTGCGCAGTTTCGAGGTGGCGTGCCGCTCAAACGCCAGCAGCGCATCGTCGCGGTTCATTCCCTGCCCGTCGTCGCTGATGCGGATCAGCCGCCGCCCGCCGGCCTCGACCTCGATGCGAATGCGATTGGCGCCCGCGTCCAGTGCGTTCTCCAGCAGCTCCTTGACCACCGAGGCCGGCCGGTCCACCACCTCGCCGGCAGCGATCTGGTTGGCAACCTGGTCGGGAAGAATGCGGATGCGGCCCATAAGACCTTAGGGTAACGCGGGAGCCGTATGCGGGGTCAGTTGAAAAACGGGCGCAATTGCAAAATGCCTGCCCAAACACCAAATGCCGCGAAGGGCGGCATTTGGTGTTTGGGCAGAGATTTGCGGCGCTAGACGCCCATGCCAAATTCGCTGGCATGTTGCTCGCCGGCATTTGCATAGAAGTCGTAGGGAGTGCGCTTCTTGAACTTGCTGCGGCTGCGCAGTTCGTAGCCGAGGTAGATGCTGAGCGCGGCCACTGCCATTCCCACCGAGAACCAGCCGATCACGCGCATCGTGCTTGATTCTTTCTCGTCTTCGCCGGGCGTGAGAGTTTCGGGTTCAGTGGACATGGGGGGCTGCCTCCTACACGAACATGATACCCCAGTTTTCGATGAATTGGCTGTGAAGAAAGGTTACGAGAGTCAGTGGTTGTTTACTGCGTAGAGTCAATTCGGGAGAGCCAGACGTGCTTTTGCCGGCTCGGGAAGAAAGCTGGCGCGCATCGAGTTGGCCGCCAACTGGCGAAGTTCCTCGCGGGTAAAGCCCTGCTCGGTATGGGCCAAGAGGTATTCGTTGGCCACATCGGAGCCGAAGAAGGCTGGGTCGTCGGAGTTGAGCGTCACCAGCAGGCCGGCATCGAAGTAGCGCCGCAGCGGGTGCTCGGCAAACGACGCGCAAACCCCGGTGCGGACATTCGAGGTCGGATTGAGTTCAAGGACGGTGCCTCGTGCCTTTAGTTCCTCAATGAGCTTTCGATCCTGAATCGCGGAAAGAGCGTGTCCGATCCGCTCCGAGCCGATCAGACAGCGCCTCCCAAATTGCTTCTGGACCAGTCGTTTCGCCGGCGTGATTGGTAAGCCGAAGCCCGGCGCGCGCCGCTTCATCGTAGAGGCTGCGGAAAGCCTCGGAGCCCGCTCTGCGCTCGTCTCCGCCCAGGCCGATGCCGATGATCGACGGAAAATCCGCCCGCATGGTTCGCCGCCTTGCGGAAGACCCGCTCCGCCTCCTCAACTGTAAAATGCCGCACCGCGTCGAAGATCCAGTAAATCGTGAGGCCTAGCTCGCGCTCGCCGCGCTCGCGTGCTCGTTCCAGGGCGGCGAAGATGGGTTCCAACGCTCGCGGATCGAAGTTGCGCCACATGTAAATCACGCCCACCGAGATAAACACCTCGGCATGGACCACGCCCTGCTCGGCCAGGTGCTCCATCATGCGCCAGGCGACGAGTTCATAGTCTTCGGGATCGATGAGGCGCCGGGTCACGGCCTTGAAGCCCTCAATGAAGCCGGTGAAGTCGTCGAAGCTGTAGTACGACTGGGCCTCGGCCAGAGTCATGGGGCGGGCATCGTGGCGGGTGCTCAACTCCACCAGCGTGGCGGGCAGAATGGTGCCTTCGAGATGCAGATGCAGCTCGGCTTTGGGCAGGCGGCGGATGAACCCTTCAATATCTGACATCATAAAAGTCTACCGGGGCTTCGCGAACTCCGACCGGTGGCGGCTGTAAAAGAAGTAAATCACCAGGCCGATGACCAGCCAAATCAGGAATCGGTACCATGTGATGATCGGCAATCCCGCCATCAGCAGAAAGCAGAAGACCACGCTGAGCGCGGGAATAACGGGGCCGCCGGGAACGCGAAATCCGCGTCGGCGCTCCGGTTCGCGATAGCGCAGTACCATCACTCCGATCGAGACAAGAACGAAGGCGAAGAGGGTTCCAATATTGGAGAGATCGGCCAGCGTGCCAATATCGAACAGGCCGGAGGGAATGGCTACCACGACCCCGGCCACCCACGTAGAAAATGCGGGAGTCCGAAATACCGGATGCACATTGCTGAAGACTTTGGGCAGCAGTCCGTCCCTTGACATAGAGAACCAGACACGCGACTGGCCCAACTGATAGACGAGGATGGACGACAGCATGCCCATGATGGCGCCGAACAGAACCACCAGCCTGATCCAGTGGAGCGAATGAGCGCCGGGCAGCAGCGAGAGTTTCTTGAGCGCGTTCACCACAGGCGCTCCGTCGTCGACCATGGATTGCCAGGGCACAAGGCCGGTGAGGCAGACGGCCACAGCCACATAGAGCACCGTGCATACGACCAGTGTGGCGATGATGCCGATAGGCAGATCGCGCTGCGGGTTGCGGCACTCTTCAGCCGCCGTTGAGACTGAGTCGAATCCGATATAGGTGAAAAAAATAATCGATCCGCCGGTCAGAACGCCGGACCAGCCATTGGGCATGAACGGGTGCCAATGGGACGGATGGATGAAGCCGATGACCGCGAACACAAAAATTAGGATGGCGATAAGCTTGATCCCCACCATCATGTTGTTGGTGTTAGCCGATTCGCGAATGCCGCGTACCAGGATCACCGTGAGAATCAGGACGACCAGAAACGCGGGAATGTTGAAGCCGAAGTGCCAGCCGGGGTGGTAGAGCCAATTGCCCGCCAGGTCCTGCAAGCCGTCAGGCAGATAGGCGGGCGAGATCCACATGGCTGAGGGATGGAGGCCGAACCAGTCGAAAAGGTCCACGATGTGAGCCGCGAAGCCAACGCTGACGGTCATGTTGGAGCCGGCGTATTCGAGGATCAGGTCCCAACCGATGATCCAGGCGATCAGCTCGCCCATGGTGGCGTAGGTGTAGGTGTAGGCCGAACCTGCAATCGGGATCATCGACGCAAGTTCGGCATAGCACAAGCCGGTGAGCGCGCAAACAATCGCCACCAGCACCAGCGAAAGAGCGATCGCGGGACCTGCGCCGGGCCGTCCCGCCAGTGCAGTGTGGGTGATGACGTAGTGGATCAGCGGCGTATTCGCGACGCTGGGCGCATCGAACTTTTCCCCGGAGATAGCCGTGCCGATCACGGTGAAGATGCCCGAGCCGATTACCGCCCCGATGCCGAGCGCGGTCAGCGACCACGGCCCAAGCGTCTTCTTCAGGGAATGCTCGGGTTCTTCCGAATCCCGGATCAGCTTATCGATCGACTTGCGGGCAAGTAGTTGGCTGGGCAGTGCAGTTCTCCTCTATCCGGAGGTTGCGAGGTCCTGTCCGTCGTGGGCGCCTCCCTCGAGCAATAGGCCTTTCCCAAAGTTTTCAGGGATTTTCCTGAGAACTTCGCCTACCGCTTCGACTGGCCGCGTGCCAGTTTCTTCAGCTTCTTCTTGTTTGCGCCGCGCGGTTCTGTGCGTTTCGCCTTGGGTGCGGCTTTCTTGCGAGCGGCGCGCTTTACCTTCTTGCGCTCCAGCTTATCTTCGATCTTTGTGGTGTCGGCCACGCGTAACCTCTTTCGCTGCAATCTGTTCAGGGTATCCCGGCATTCCGGTAGATGCGAACTCTATGGTAACAGGGAATTGATCGTGGCGAAAGCGGCCCATTTGAGCGTCGTCCGCATTCCGGCTGGCTCTCAGAATCGGCGCTGCAACCGTTTCCAGCGTACAATGAAGCTAGAACATTGATTTCCCCGCCTGCTCGGCTCCGGCCGTCCTACCGCTTCTGACGAGCTTCGCACCGCACGCAACATCACCTTGTTGACCGGAGTTCGTCATGCGTTCCGACAAAATTCACCGCGCCCTAGCGCAGGGAATGAACCGTTTTGAAGTTTGCCAGCTTGTTTCCAAAGGCGTTAAGGCCACCCACAAGACCGGCGGCCGCTTTGAGGATTCAATCAACGATGTGCTGCAATACCTGGGCACGCACGAGACACTCATGGAATCTCTTCATCCGGCGATTCCGCAAGTCAGCGTCAAAAGTCTCAAGCCGGCTGCATAGCGAAAATAGTTGTCAGCGAAGCTCTGAAATTCACGCCAAACGTAAGAAGAGGGACGGCAGCTTTGCCGTCCCTCTTCTCTTGATTCCCGACAGATTGGTCGGCGTTAAGCCTTAGACAACCTGAACGTTCTCTGCCTGCCAGCCCTTGGGGCCCTTGGTTACGTTGAACTGGACGCGCTGGCCTTCCTGAAGCGAACGGAAGCCGTTCGACTGGATTGCGGTGTGATGAACGAAGACATCCTCGCCGTTTTCGCGGCTGAGAAATCCAAAACCCTTGGCGTCGTTAAACCACTTGACTGTTCCCTGTTCCATTGTGTGTTACTCCTTCGATACTGATTTACCGCGAACGCAATGTGGAAGTTTGCGTGTAGGCGGTAACCGGAACAGGCAAGAACTTCAGATCGAATTCTACGATTGCATAGATTGTAGCACGGATTCACCCGCGCGCTCGGGTTATTGTTGCCCAATCGAAGCGTTTGATCCGAATTCATCGGTGGGTGTCTGACACTTTCGTCCTGGACATGCGCGACTGCCTGCAGCGGAGCGATCCGTCTCCCTTGACACTCGGATGCAACGTTTCGTATGGTTCCGGCGTAACTTGTACATGCCTGTTGCCCCGCCGCAAATCAACCTCCGTCGTATCGGGCCGTGTTGGCGAGATGCGTGGCAAAGGGAATCAAAGGAGACGAAATCATGAAGCTTCGCAGCGCACTGGTTTTCACCATCCTGGCAGCAGGGATGGCGGTGTCCGCGTTTGCCGCGAACATCGACGGGCAATGGACGGCAACATTCGACACGCAGATCGGCGAGCAGCACTACACCTATACGTTCAAAGCCGATGGCGAGAAGCTCACTGGAACCGCCAAGAACGATCGTGGAACAACCGATATCCAGCAAGGCACGATCAAGGGCGACGATGTCTCGTTCGTCGAGAACCTGAATTTCGATGGCAATCAGATTGTGATTACTTACACGGGGAAGATCTCGGGCGACGAGATCAAGCTCACCCGTAAGGTGGGAGACTTCGCAACCGAGGAACTGACCGCGAAACGGGTGAAGTGAAAATCGATATTCGTCGAAGGATCAAGCTTCAATCGCCGGGGCCTTTGCGAATTCCGGATCTTGAGATCGAGACCTGGGCCAATCGACATCCGGACGGCGGCCGGCAGGTTCTCAGCAGGCCATGCTTCTGATCAGCCGCCTTGCGATCACGACGCGGTCTCTGCCTTCTCTCTTGGCCTGGTACAGCGCGGCATCCGCGAGGTTCAGAACTGTCTCCGCCGGCGTGAAGGAATCTTCCCGGTTCACCGAGACGGCGCCAATGCTTACGGTAAATGAAACCTCCCCGGCATCCGTCTGCACGCTGCCTTCCGATGCGGCTCTGCGCAACTGTTCCGCCCGCTCCTGCAATCGCGACGGGTCGCACCCATTCAGCACGATCAGGAATTCTTCTCCACCGAATCTGCCGATCAGATCGGTCGGCCGCACTCCGCGGCGCAGCCGGACTGCCAATTCGCGAAGCACCGCATCTCCCACCAGATGTCCATGCTCATCGTTGATTGCCTTGAAATGGTCGATATCGCACATCAGAATCGCAACCGAATCCATTTGCACGAGAGCCGCGTCGAGCGCCTCAAGAATCCTCCCCCGATTCCAAAGCGAGGTCAACGCGTCATGCGTCGCTTTGAAGCGCATCTCCTCGCGTGCGGATACCAGCTTATCTTCCAAATGCAGAATCCGCTCCCCGGTCCGAAGCCGCGCCTTGAGTTCATCGGTATGGCAGGGCTTTGTCAGGTATTCATCGGCGCCTGCATCCAGTCCCTCGACCAGGGCCTCCGGCGTGTCCTTCGAGGTGAGCAGAATCAAGTAGACATACAGTTGCCCGTTGGCGGCGCGGACACTCCTGCAAACCTCGGGCCCATCCATCTCCGGCATCATCCAATCCAGAAGCGCTAGACGCGGGCCGTCCGCATCTAGCAATTTGTCGAGAGCATCGCGCCCGTTGACCGCCGAGTCCACCTCATAGCCCATTTGCCGGAGCATCATTCCCATCATCTTGCGGGAAATTCCATCATCGTCCGCGATCAGGATCTTCATCGTGTTACCCCCTCGCAAAGTGCGCTGAGGGCTTCGAGCACTCGCGGCAATTCGAGATCCAGTGTCTCAAACGCGGCCTTGGCGCGAGACAGGTCCTCCGACTTCCCCGCATGCTCGATTTGGGCCGCAAGATCTGCTGCAGGCCGGGCGGCGAGGTTGGCCAGAGTGCCTCTGAGCGAATGAGCGCCGCGCAGCACTTCGCTTGGATCCTTCTTCTCCAGCGCCGCTTTGATTCTGTTCAATTGCTTTGGCCCGTCCTCGCGAAAAAGGCTCACCAACTCGGTGAGGAATTCGCGATCGGCGCCAACCCGTTCCAGCAGCTCGTGCCCGTTGACCGATTCTTGCTTCACTGTGCGCGAGGTGTGGCCAGGTGTCTTTACGGCCTGTTCGTGAACGCTGCCGCCTTGGCGCTTTTGTGCCGTGTATTGGTCCAGAACCTCATCCAGTGAACGCGGTCGAATTGGCTTGGTTAGATATCCATCCATGCCGGCTGCGAGACAGCGCTCGCGGTCGCCTTGCATCACCAGGGCTGTCATGGCAATCACGGGCAGATGTTGGCCCGTTCCTTCTTCTCTTGCTCGCAACGCCGCGGTTGCTTCAATGCCGTCCATCTCCGGCATCTGCACATCCATCAGCACCAGGTCATAGCGTGCCTGGCCGAGCGCATTCAATGCCTGAAGTCCATTTCCCGCCACGGTCACCTGATGTCCGCGCTTCTCCAGCAGTCGAGTGGCGAGCTTTTGATTGACATCGTTGTCCTCAGCCAGAAGAATGTTCAGCGCACAGACGGTGTCGCGGCGATGCTCCAAGGTTCGCTCGGTAATCAGCGCCTCCTGCCGGTTTTCAGTGGCCGCGCCCAATACGCGTTCTATTGCTTCGCGCAGTTCCGCGCGCCGAACCGGCTTCAGCAGATACGCCGCTACTCCCAGATCCTCGCATCGCGCCGCATCGTTGCGATGTCCGCCGGAGGTAAGCATCATAATGGCCGGTGTCTTCGCGCTGGGGTCCCTTTCGACGCGCTCGATCAACGCAAAGCCATCCATCTTGGGCATGTGCATATCGGCCAGGATGAGTTGGAACGGATGCCCATCTTCGCGCGCCGCCTGCAGCGCGGCCAGGGCCGACTCTCCATCGGATGCGAGCGTCGATTTCATGCCCCAGTTGGTGAGCAGACCCTCCAGGATGCGGCGATTAGTGCGGTTGTCGTCAACAACCAGGACGTTGGTTCCCTTCAACACCCCATGCTGCGCGTGCACAGGAGATCCGGAGACTGCAACTTCCTCACCGGGTTCCAGATCGACCATCAAGTGGAATGCCGAACCCTTGCCGACCACGCTTTCCACCCAGATGCGCCCGCCCATAAGCCCCACCAAACGCCGGCAGATGGTCAGACCGAGGCCGGTGCCGCCATACTCGCGCGTGGTGGATGTATCGGCCTGAGAAAACGACTCGAAGACGCTCTCAAGTTTCTCCTGCGGAATCCCGACGCCAGTGTCGGACACGATGAAATGCAGCCGGTAGCGGCCATTTCGAGATCCGCTCGTCTCTACCTTCAGCCCAACTTCTCCTTTGTGCGTGAACTTGATTGCGTTGCCGACCAGGTTCACCATGATCTGGCGCAGCCGGTTCGGGTCGCCACGAAGAAGCTCGGGAACATCCGGCCTCACGTCGCACAAAAGCTCAAGCCCCTTTTCATCCGCGCGCAAGGCCAGCGTCTTCAGAGTGGTCTCCAGGCACTCGCGCAGATCGAAGTTCACGACCTCCAGTTCCACCTTGCCCGCTTCGATCTTTGAGAAGTCCAGAATGTCGTTGATGATGCTCAGCAGCGACTCCGCGGAGAAGCGAACTGTTTCCATATACTCGCGCTGTTCCCGCGTCAACTCCGTCTCCAGCGCCAGTTCCGTCATGCCGATGACACCGTTCAGAGGCGTGCGGATTTCATGGCTCATATTGGCCAGGAATTCGCCCTTCGCCTTGCTTGCAGCCTCCGCTGCCTTTGCAAGCTGCTCAAGCGCCGCGTTGGTCCGCTTCAATTCATCTGCCTTGCGCGCAAGCTCCTCTTCTGCAAGTCTGCGCTCGGTGATTTCGTGCGAGACACCCATCGTACCGATAATGTGGCCACGCCGGTCTCTGAATGGGACTTTGTTGGTGATCACCCAAGTCCGGTGCCCGTCTTCCCAAGTCTCCTCTTCCTCTTTCTCGAGCAACGGCCGGCCGGTGCGAATAATCTCCTGCTCATCCGCAAGAGAAACTGCGCCAAGCTGGGAACTGAAAAAGTCGAGGTCGGTCTTGCCCGTTGCTTGCGACGCCTCGGTCAACCCAATCTCCCTTGCCATCTTGGTGCTGATGCGCACGAACCGGCTTTTGAGATCCTTGAAGTAGACACTTTCGGGAATGTTTTCCATGAATGCGTCGAGCAACTGCCGCTCCGCCCAAAACAGCCGGTCCGCCCGCGCGAGGACAATCACCAGCAGCAAAATGATCGTGGTGATGACGGTGATGGCCGCAATGCCAAGCGCAGAGATGCTTACCGCCTTCCCGAGTACTTCAGCCTTGAGAGCAGCCGGGATGAAGCTGACCGCGGCCATTCCGGTGTAGTGCGCGATTGGAAGCGCCGATCCAACAGCCGCCGCGCTGGCGCACTTTCGCCAATCGAAGAGGGTGGTGTCTGCGCGGAACCGATAAATGAGAAACAGCGCAATGCCGGCGACCACAACGGCCAGCACCACCGACACAGCCACGAGCTCGGACGAATAACGGCACGTTGCGGGCAGCCGCATTGCTTCCATGCCGATGTAATGCGTGGCGGCGATGCCGTATCCAAAGGCGGCAGTGCCGCCGAGCCAGGTAATCGTTCCCATTTCTTCGCGGCTGACAACGTAGAGCGCCACAGCCGAAGCGGCAACAGCGGCCAGAAACGACAGCAACATGGTGGGCCAGTCGTAGTACACAGGCACGGGCAGCCGAAGAGCCTCGGTGCCGATGTAGTTCATGGTCCAAATGCCCGCGCCCAAGGCAGCCGCGCCACCGCTGAGCCAGGAGAGACGTGCCCAGCCGCGAGCAGAGGTGACTCGTCCCGCCAGATCGAGCGCGGTATAGGACGCGAGAATGGCGATGAAGAATGACAGCGCCACGAGCCGGTAATCGTAATGACCAATGAGTGGAAGAGCCGCTTCTAGCATCGGAAGCCCCCTTTTGAGTTACAAGGCATTCGCTTGTCGTCGATTAGGTTCCGCCGGATGAGATCCGATAATGATGGCGGAAAAGAATGACTTATGAGCGGGCGATCGCTTGCTTTGGGGGTTGGCTCATGTGCGCTTTTGACACAGTCGAGTGCCCGGGATCGACCGTAACGGAAAAAGCGCGGAGGCGGCAACTACACAAATGGGGGACTTTACCGAACGTTTTGTGCAGCTTGCAGGCAGGCTGACTTCGCCGGTTGAAGCTCATGCGGAATCGGAAACAGGAAATGGGTGTGAGGTTCCGGCAGGAGTTCCCGGCCGGTTCTTCTAGCCGGTCTCTGTAAAATGGAGTCATGAGCCACGAAGGCATTCGCTTTGTCGACAAGGACCATACAGCCCGCGAGACGGAAGCCGCCCGCCCGCTTGCCCGTATCGCCGTAACTCCCGATAAGGTCCGCGTGCTGCTCTCAGAGGGCAAGGGTATGGAAATTGACTGGGTCGACGGCCATCGCAGCGCCTGGACGTTTGCCTGGCTCCGCGAAGCCTGCCCCTGCGCCACTTGCAACGAAGAGCGCACCCAGCAAGGCCGCAAGCCCGGCCAGCCCAAAGCCAAGCCGGCCTCAGTTTTGCCCATGTACACCCCGCCTCCCAAGCCCGCCAGCGCCCACGCCGTAGGCCGGTACGCAATCCAGTTCAACTGGCAAGACGGCCACTCCGGCGGCATCTACTCGTGGGAATATCTGCGCCGCGTCTGCCAGTGCCGCGAATGCACCTTCGCCGCGGAAGAAACGACCGGGACGCCGAACTGAACCGGTTTCAAACCGCTTGTTGTTCTGCCAAGATTGGGTGCCCCATCCTCGGCGCGTCTCTGTTTTTGCGCCTAGGGTGGGATACCTCAGCACTCAATCGCCACGCGCGAAATCATTGGTCAGAGACCTGGCGCAATCGGAGACTCCAGAATTAGGCCTCAGCACCAACCGCCATCCCCACCGCCTCTTTCGCGCTCCCGGCCACCCGCATCAACGCCCGGTTCTTCGGCTTCAGGAACCCCGCCTCGACCGCCGTATCCAGAAGCGCCAGCAGCCCATCCCAAAATCCAGCAGTGTTGATCAGGATGCACGGCTTGGTGTGCAGCCGCAACTGCGCCCAGGTCACCGTCTCCAGCAGCTCCTCCAGCGTTCCGTAGCCGCCCGGCAAGATGAGAAACGCGTCGGCCAGCTCCATCATTCGCGCCTTGCGCTGGTGCATGGTTTGCACCAGTTCCAGCCGGGTCAATCGGGAGTGCGCAATCTCTTTTCCAGCCAGCACGTCGGGCAGCACTCCGATCACCTCAGCCCCGCCGGCCAGCGCCGCATCCGCCACCGCGCCCATCAGCCCCGCAATGGCGCCGCCATACACCAGTCCCAACCCCGCCGCGGCAATCGCCTCGCCCAGCGCCACCGCCTCGGCGCGAAATGCGGGATTGGTTCCATCGGCCGATCCGCAGTAAACGGCCACCCGACGAACAGGAGTTTTAGATGATGTCATGATGTCTTCAGAATAACGCTTTGCCGTTCGCGCCTACTTGTGCTCCAGATATTCAGCGGGCGTGAGAATTGCAATCCCGCGAAATGGATTCATCTCCAGCAAGTCCCGATCGCCGGTGATGATCGCATCCGCCCGTCCACGCACGGCAACCTCAAGAAACTTGTCGTCGCGCGGGTCGCGGCAGACGCGGATTCTGGCCGGGTCCGGGATGTGCAGAGCAAGTTCCCAAACCTGAGCGAGAAAGCTCTCGATATCTTCCGGACGGAGGAATGGAGCAAACTTCGCACGTCTCAATACGATCTGCAACTCCGTCCAGGTGGGTGATGAGATCAGCGGCTTGGCGAGTTCCAGTCCCTTCTGAACCGCCCTCCCAGGAATTGAAAAGGGCTGAAGCATGCGGCTCACATAAACGTTTGTATCAAACACGATCAGCTGTTTCATTCGTCATCGGCCAGGAGCTGCTCAAGCAGCTCCTCGGTCATCCCCTGTGATTCGGCGTACCGTCCGGTCTCCTCCGTAAGGCGGATCAGCTCCTTAACCCGAAGTTGGTGTATTCTCTCGTATTCCTCCGCCGAAACCAGCACAGCCACATCCCGCTCGTGGCGCTGGATGCGAACCGGCTCGCGCTGTGCGGCATCGATCATGGCGGCAAAGTTCTGTTTGGCTTGGGTTGCAGACATCGTTGGCATAGGATCAATCTAAATCAAAATGTACAATTTGTCTATTTTAGACAAATTGTACATTTTGTATACTTTCCCGTATCGGTCGGTTTGCAGACCTGTCGCATCGATCCTTCAGTCCGCACCCCCCCTCGCATAGCCCCAAACAGTACACTAGACACAGGACCCTTCCCGCCTGGACGCGCATCTTGCAGCCGCTCATCGACAACCTGAATCCCGAACAGCGCGCCGCCGTCGAGGCCACTGAAGGCCCTCTGCTGATCCTTGCCGGGGCCGGCTCAGGCAAAACCCGCGTCATCACCAGCCGCATCGCCTGGCTGATCCGCGAAAAGGGCGTCGCCCCCGACTCCATTCTCGCCGTCACCTTCACCAACAAGGCCGCCAGCGAGATGGCCGCACGCGTTGATCGCTTGCTCGGTCACAGCTCCCTCGCCAAGCCTCTGATCTCCACCTTCCACTCCCTTTGTGTCCGTCTCCTGAGGCGCGACATCGAAGCTCTCAAAGTTGGCGGTGAAGGCCTCACCCGTTCCTTCGCCATCTACGACGAAAGCGACCAGCAGGCCATCGTCAAGCAGGTCATGCGCCGCATGGGCCTGGACACCAAGCAGCTCACCCCGCGGACCGTTCTCGGCCGCATCTCGTGGGCCAAGAACCACATGGTCGATCCTCAGGAGTACTACCTCGCCTCCAAAGATCCCAACAGCGAGCGCGTAGCCCATATCTACCAGGCCTACAAGGCTGACCTGCGCAAGAACAATGCTCTCGACTTCGACGACCTGCTGCTTGAAGCCGTTCGTTTGCTCAAGGTATCAACCGAGGCCCGAGAGCGCTATCAGCGCCGCTATCGTTATCTGCTCGTCGACGAATACCAGGACACCAACCGCCCCCAGTACGAGCTGATGAAGCTGCTTGCCGGCGAAGCCAAAAACGTCTGCGCTGTCGGCGACGAGGACCAGAGCATTTACTCGTGGCGAGGCGCAGATATCCGCAACATTCTTGAGTTTGAAAAGGACTTCCCCAACGCCCGGATCGTCAGGCTCGAACAGAACTACCGTTCTACGCAGATCATTCTCGAAGCCGCCGGCGCCGTCGTCGCCAACAACATACGCCGCAAGGGCAAGAAGTTGTGGACCGACCGCCAGGGTGGAAGCCTGATCGGCTATTACGAAGCGCCTGACGGCGAAAACGAAGCTCTCTTTATCGCCGACCGCATTCAGACGTTTCTCAACCAGGCAAGCTCGTCCGAAACTGAAAACCCCGCAGCAGCGCACTGCGCCGTCCTCTACCGGACCAACTCCCAGTCCCGCCTGGTTGAGGAGGCGCTTCGCCGCTACAACATCCCTTACACCATGGTCGGCGGCTTCAGCTTTTACGAGCGCGCCGAGATCAAAGACCTGCTCGGCTATCTCCGCCTCATCCGCAATCCGCACGACTCCATGGCTCTACAGCGAGTCATCAACACTCCGGTTCGCGGCATCGGCAAAACCACCCTCGAAACGCTGGAGCGCCTCGCGCTTGAAACCGGCAAGTCCACCTGGGAGGCCATCGGAGCAGCCATCTCGAATCGCCTCATTCCCAACCGCGCGCTGACCGCGATCGAATCCTTTCGCCAGTTGATCCTCGACGCCCAGGCCATGATGGACCCCGACTTCGCTGGCAAGCTCTCCGTCGACATTGCCGGCAGTTCAGAATCCGCCAACGCCGACACCGGCTTCGAGTTCGGCGCATCCACGGCAGCCTCCGCCAGCGCCGAGTCAGCCTCCAACTTCGACTTCGGCGCCGGCAGCGACCATCGCCAAATGCCTCTTCTCGACGCAAGCAGCTTCTCGCCATTCGTCGCCCAGCCCAAGCGCCCTTTTCTCACCATGCCGAAGCAGGCGCAGGGTCCTGTGACTCCCACCCCGCCTGACCCTGATTTTGAATCGGACGCCGCAGAGGTAGCGGAAGAGAGGAAAGAGCGCGGGCCCGCCTTCCGCGCTCCCGGCGATGCCGCCACCCTTCCCGAGCTGATTCGCTTCATCATCGACCGCACCTGCTACATCAAGGCTCTTGAGACTGAAGGCTCCCCTGAAGCTTTCAGCCGCATTGAAAATCTCAAAGAGCTAGCCAACGCCGCGCACGACGCCGAAGCTCGAGGCGAAACCCTCGCAGAGTTCCTCGACCACGCGGCTCTGGCCTCCGACACAGACCAGTTCGACCCTGAATCCCGCGTGACTCTCATGACCCTTCACGCCGCCAAGGGTCTCGAATTCCCGCTTGTCTTCCTCGCTGGCCTCGAGGAAGGACTCTTTCCCCATTCGCGCACTCTCAACAGCCCCGACGAGCTCGAAGAAGAGCGCCGGCTCTGCTACGTGGGCATGACCCGCGCCATGAACTCGCTCATCCTCACCCGCGCGCATTATCGCCGCCGATATGGCAATGACGCCCCCGAGATGAGCATCCCGTCGCGCTTTCTTGAAGAGGTTCCCACCCAGCTGGTCGAGAATCTCGGCGGCCGGTCTCCTGCATGGTCCACGCCCGGCTATCCGAACACTTACGGCGGCGCCTCCAGATTCGGCGCCCGGCGTCCCGGCCATTCCGGCGACTTTGCCGACAAGCACTACAACTACGAAGACGAGAGCCAGGAAGCTCACAGCCCCAGCACAGTTCGCGGAACCGGAATCGGCGCCGGGAGCAAGAACTCGCCAGCCAAGCCCTTTGTCGCCTCTTGGATGACGGGGAGCAAAAAAAGCTCCCCGGCCAGCTCGGAACCGGCCTCATCGGCCAAAGGTGCGGATTCGCCGCCCGATTCCATCGACAACATCGCCCGCTTTTTCAGCGGAAAACCCGGTGCCCTGAAGCCTGGCGCGCTGGCTCGTCCGGCCATGGATATCCCCGAACAAACCGGCGCCTCCAACTTGAAAAAGGGCCAGCGCGTGCGTCACGGCAAATACGGTGAAGGCACCATTCTCATGCGCGAGGGCGACGGCGAAGACGCCAAACTGACCGTGCTGTTCGCGCACGGCACGAAGAAATTGATGGAGAAATTCGCCAACCTCCAGAAGATCTAGTCTCCCCATATGAGGTTTGCACAATGAATGCAATCATCCTGAGACGCCACCAGAGGCGGTCATCCTGAGCGAAGCGTTCTTCAGCGGACTCGAAAGCCTGCCCTGAGCAGAGCCGAAGGGGACCTGCATTTCCACCGTCTGTTTTCTCAAACGAACTTCGGAGACGCCGCACTAGTCTCCCGCGGCCAGCGAAATTCGACGCGTCCAATCCATTTCCCCCCTGCTGCTTCAATTTCTGGCCAATCGCAGCGGTTGGTTGATAGGATAGTTTGGCTCTAAATAATCGCTTTACCCAGGGGGGTAACTTGAAGCTTTCACTCCATCGCCGCGTGTTCCGGATTTCAGTTCTCGCGCTCCTGTCTCTCTCGCTATCGCCGGCACCCGGTTTTTCACAGCGCCGCCCGCAGCCGACCAAACCCACCGGTCCTTGGATGAACGCCGGCCTTTCCCCGGATGAGCGCGCCGACCTGGTCATCAAGGAAATGACCCTCGACGAGAAAGTCGCTCTGCTTCATGGCGTTGGAATGCCCACCGACGAGCAAGTTACACCTGAGAACGCGGCTTCGAATCGCGGCGTCGGTTACGATGTCGGCGTTCCCCGGCTCGGCATTCCCGGCATCGATATGAGCGACGCGGCCTATGGCGTTCGCTCCAGCGGCGTCAACGGACGCTACTCCACCGCGCTGCCCGCCAACGTAGCCGCGGCCGCCAGTTGGGACACCGACGCAGCCTACGAATATGGCGCGCTGATTGGCCGCGAACTTCGCGCGCAGGGATACAACATGTCGCTCGGCGGCGGCGTCGACATTACACGCGAGCCCCGCAACGGACGCACCTTCGAGTACCTCGGCGAAGACCCCATTCTTGCCGGAACGCTCGTTGCCCACCTCATCCAGGGAACCCAGTCGGCACACGTCATCGGCGACATCAAGCACTACGCCTTCAACGACCAGGAGAGCGGACGCAACTCCGTCAACATCAACATCGCGAAGCGTGCCGCCCGCGAGTCCGACCTGCTGGCCTTTGAGATTGGCGTCACCGAAGGCCATCCAGCGGCCGTCATGTGCTCCTATAACCGCGTCAACGGCGACTTCGCCTGCGAGAACAAGTATCTGCTCACCGACGTGCTCAAGAAGGACCTGCAAATTCCCCGGCTTCGTTCTTTCCGACTGGGGCGGAACCCACAGCACCGAAAAAGCCTCAGCCGCCGGGCTGGATAACGAACAGCCCGGCCACGTCTTCTATGGCGACAAATACAAGGCCGCTGTCGATGCCGGCACCATCCCCGCCGCCGAACTCGATGAGCACGTTCACCGCATTCTGCGCGCCATGTTTGCCGCCGGCGTCATCGATTATCCCCGCCAGCGCAGCGTCGTCGATCCCTTGGCCGGCCTTGAGGTCGCTCGCAAGATCGAAGAGGGCGGCATCGTCCTGCTCAAGAACAACGCATGCGCGTTCTGCCGCTGCGTTCCGACCGTCTGCATACCATCGCCGTCATCGGCGCTCATTCCGATGTGGGCATGATCTCCGGCGGCGGTTCGGCGCAGGTCGATCCTCCCGGAGGCAATGCCATTGCCCCTCCCGGCGACGGCGCCACGCGCTGGCAAGCAGGAGATCTGGTTCCCCACCTCGCCGCTCAAGGCGATTCAGGCGCGGGCTCCAGGAGCAACGGTGAAGTATGACTCCGGCGACGATCCCGCCGCCGCTGCCGCAATCGCCAAGGGCGCCGACGTGGCTATCGTCTTCGCCTACCAGTGGGAGAGCGAAGGCATGGACCTGCCCAGCCTGTCTCTCGCCACACAATCAGAACGATCTCATCGCCAAGGTCGCCGCCGCCAATCCCCACACCATTGTGGTTCTTGAATCCGGTTCAGCCCGGTGACCATGCCGTGGGTCGATGCTCCTGCCGCCATCCTCGAAGCCTGGTTCGCAGGCAGCGATGGAGCCAACGCTGTGGGCAACATCCTGTTTGGCAGCGTCAATCCCATCGGCAAGCTGCCCAACACGTTCCCAAAAGCTGAAGCCGATCTGCCTCACCCGACCATCACCACGCCGCCTCCAGCGTCGCAACATTTCTCCGGCCCGTCTTCTCCGGAGCAATGGGCCAAGGGCCTTCCGCCCTTCCAGGTCACTTACGACGAAGGCGTGAAGGTTGGCTATAAGTGGTACGACGCGGAGAAGAAGCCCGTACTCTTCCCGTTTGGTTATGGATTGTCCTACACGAGTTATAGGTACTCGGGGCTTTCTGTAGCTTCAGAGAACAAGGTCAAGGTAACTTTCACAGTGGCCAACACCGGTGCCCGCGCGGGCGCTGAGATTGCCGAAGTTTATGCCGCCCTTCCGGCCAGCGCTGAGGAACCTCCCAAGCGTTTGGTCGGCTGGAGCAAGGTCAAGCTCGAGCCCGGCGAAAAGCGCACTGTCACAGTAGAAATCGAACCGAAGTATCTATCCATCTTTGACGAAGCCAAGGACGCCTGGACCCTCGTCCCCGGCGAATACACATTCCTCGTGGGAGGCAGTTCGCAAGATCTTCCGCTCAAGGCGACGGTGAACTTGAAATAAGAATACTTGCAAAGTTACTTCAGGCTATGGGTTGTGTCAGGAGACTGTGTCAGGGCACGACTTCAGTCGCGCCCTGACACTCGCCGCGGCGAGCACTCTCAAATGGAATTTTGCAAGAGGGTCACAAGCCAACTTTATCGCCCGCAATGGCCATCTGCCCCATGTCTAGCCGGCAGTGTTCTTCAGACCGACTTCGAGCTTCTAGTGTCATGAGTCTAAAGTTCATTCAACAATTACGCTCAACCCGAGATCTTAAAATAGGCGGTCATCCTGAGCGAAGCGCTTTTCAGCGGAGTCGAAGGACCTGCATTTCTGTCACGCACTTCTGTAACGAACTTCGGATTCACCGCACTAGGTCATTCCATTGTCGATGTCCGGCGACCACTGGCCGAGACATGTGGAACCCGATCACAGGTCGATCTTCCGGCCCGTGTCGCGGCTGCGGACAATCTCGAAGCTGTCTACCTTCTTGCCTCCGAGCAAATAGTCCTTGAATTCCGGCTTAGGCCGCAAGTGTCGCGCCAGCGACCACTTCAACTCCTCGATCCCCTGGCCAGTTACGGCGGAGATGGCGTGAAACTCCAGCTTCTTTCTCTTGATATGGGCTGCAAGTTTCTTTAGCTTTTCAGGGTTGGCGGAGTCGATCTTGGTGGCGCAGACGATCATGGTCTTGTTAGCCAGGGGATGGACTGGCCCGGATGGCTTGTCGGCGTCGTCTGAGAATGGATCTGGTTCCATGGTCGCCGCCTTGCTGGCGAAACTGGCTAACTCTTTGTTGATCACTTTGAAGTCTTCTACGGGGTCGGGCCGACCGCTGGCGTCGCTCACATCGACTAAGTGAAGTAAGAGGCGGGTACGCTCGATGTGGCGTAGAAACTGGGTGCCGAGGCCGGAGCCCAGGTGCGCTCCTTCGATCAGGCCGGGCATGTCGGCAACGACAAAGGACTCCTGATCGGGCTCTTCGCCCACTGTGACTACGCCGAGGTTGGGCTCGAGCGTGGTGAAGGGGTAGTCGGCGATTTTCGGCCTGGCGGCGGAGATGCGGGAGATGAGCGTGGACTTGCCGGCGTTGGGGTAGCCCACCAGACCGACGTCAGCCAGGAGCTTCAGTTCCAAACGATAATTGCGCTCCTCGCCGGCACGGCCGAGTTCGTGCTCGCGCGGGGCCTGGTGGGTGCTGGTGGCAAAGTGCTGGTTGCCTCGGCCGCCCCGGCCGCCTTTGGCGATGACCAGCGAGTCGTCGCTTTCCGAGAAGTCGTGAATCAGCTCGCCGGTGTCCTGGTCGTACAGGGCCGTGCCTACTGGGACCTGTAGAATGACGGAGTTGCCGTCGGATCCGGAGCAGTTGGATCCCATGCCGTGCTGGCCGCGCTGGCCCTTGTGCTCAGGGTTGTACCGGAAGTGAATAAGCGTGTTGTGGCGCTGCGAGGAGACCATGATGACGTCGCCGCCGCGGCCGCCGTCGCCGCCGGAAGGACCACCTCGGGGCACGAATTTCTCACGGCGAAAGGCCATGCAGCCGTTACCGCCGTCGCCGGCCTTGACACGAATTTTTGCTTCATCGATGAACATGGTTGAACCAGGGAACAGGGAAAAGTTGACAGTGGCCAGAGCGACCAGTGCGCGCCACCAATCCCAAGTTATGATGCCGTCTTTCCAGTTTACCGAATCGGGCTTATGATCGTTTGCAAGTTCATTTTTGGGCAAAGAGGTTCGAATCCCGACCTGCCGTGAGAGCGGGGCGGATTAAATATGTGCTTTGTTTTCCCACGGTCTGCCGCGAGCAGGTGTCTCGATGGCAGGGATTCAGTGGAGTTGGACGAAGGCGCTAGCGGTGGTTGCGCTTGTGGTGGCCGGGGCTGCGGGGCGGGTTGCCGTGGCGCAGGCACCGGCGCCGAGTGCTGGCGGGTCAATCGCAGGCAAGCTTACGGACCTGCGCTCGGCTCCACTTGCCGGGATCACCGTGGTGGTGCGAAATGAGGCCACTGGTGTGGCGACCAGCACCACCACCGCCAGGAATGGGAGCTACCGGTTTGCCGGGCTCGATCCCGGCGAGTACACGCTTGAGGCGGAAAGCGAGCAATTAGGGCGCGGGCGGCTGGAAGGGATCTTCGTGGCCGCTGGGCGGGAGGCGCGCGTGCAGGCGGCAATGGAGTTCGAGCCTGCCGCGCCAAGCTCGGTGCAGACTGCTTCTACTCCCCTAATCCAAGCTTCATCTAATTCAGCCATCAGAACTGCGTCGACTCCGGCAACCCATACTGCGTCTAATTCAACCTCCCGAGCCACCTTTACTCCGCCGATCCAGATTCCGTCTCGTCCGATCATTCAGACTGCATACAATCCGGTGATCGAGACTATCTCTCTTCCGCCCATCCAAGCTGAAAACCTTGCGTTAGTCGGGACTCCCGCTCATTTGCCTGTGCGGGCTGCGCTTCGTGCAATCGCCGCAGTGACGCCGCTGGTGACGACTACGGTGGCTGCGGAGCCGCTGCTTGCGATCCCCATCGCTGGGCAGGCGCCGCCGCGGCCGCCCCGGCCTGAACTATCGGTGGAGAAGCCTGCTGTTAGTTCGCCGCCGCCGATTGCGGAGTCGGCAGGACCCGCGGTTTTGCCCCTTGAATTAAACGGGCGAGCATGGGGAGGGGAACGCAGTTTGGCTCTCACCGAGGCCGCGAAGAGCGTGGCAAAGGCGGCAATGCTGTTTGGTCAGTTGAAGCTGAACCTAGGATGGGCAGGGAGCCTTGCCGCAGCGCCGCACGACATCGAACCGGTGACTCCCGTGGTGACGACCACGCTGACCGGCGCTCAATTGCAGGCGCTGCCGGTGAGCGGGCGGCGCTGGCAGAATTTTGTTCTGGACGCGCCCACTGCCGCGACGACGGCGGGCGGGGCGGCGCAGACTTCGCTGCGCGGGGCAGGGCAGGAGCCGATTGAGACCACAATTGACGGCGCGAGCACCAGGCTGGCGTTTGGTGGACAGGGTTCGTCAGGGTCAGCAGGCCAATCCGGCGCGGGCCAGAATGAGATGGGGCAAGCCTGGGCGAGTGGTCGCGGATTCTCCGTGGCCGAGGCGGCGATCCGCGAGGTGCAGACGGTTGCAGGCAATGTAGAGGCGGAAGGGTCGCGCGCAGCCGGCGGGCGATTGAATGTGGAAACCGAACGCGGCGCGAACGGCCTGCACGGGCAGGGGTCCTTCTTTGATAGGCAGAACACGTGGGGTGCGCAGAATCCATTTACGCAATGGGTTAAGGAGACGGCGCCCGCAACGGAAACAACCACGCCGGTGTTCACGGCCGACTCGTACACACCGCCGGACCACGAGATGACCTGGGGCCTGGGCGCGGGCAGCCAGATTCGGAGGGACAAGCTGTTCTGGTTTGCTGCGCTCGACAGCCTCCAGCGCAACGATCCAGGATTGTCGATGGTGAAAACGCCCAGCAAATTCTTTGCTCAACCTTCCAACGATCAGATGCAGGTGCTGAGCGCGCGGCTCGGCTTGAGCAATACCAACCCTGTGGCCGCGGGGCTGGCGGCCTATTCCAAAATGCTTGAATCGCTGGATGGGCTGTTGGGGCCAGCTCCGCGAACGGCTGTGCAGTGGGTGGGCTTCAGCCGCATCGACTGGCATGCTGCGGAGCGGCATCGGCTCACGCTGGAAGGGATTGGCGCCTTGTGGAATTCGCCGGGCGGAGGGATTACGCGGGTTTCAGAAACCTATGGGACCAACAGCTTTGGGTCGAGCCGCGCCAGCGAAGAGTGGCTGCTGGCGCGCTGGGAGGGGTTTGTCACGCCGAATCTGCTGTTGGTGACACAGGGCTCGATGGGGCGCAATATGCAGAGCGCACAGCCGGAGACGCCTTCGGCTTTCGAAGAGGCGTTTCTTGGCCCGAACGTCTGGGGCCAGTTGCCGCAGATTGTGGTGGACTCGCGCTATGGATTCACAATCGGCAATCCGTCGCGCTTCGGACAAGGAAGTTATCCGGACGAACGGCTTTATCAAGCTCAGGAGTCGGTGGACTGGGTGCGGAGCCGCCTGCTCATTAAGGCGGGGTTTGATGTAAACCATAACTCCGATATTACTAACCTGCTGCGCAACCAGACAGGAACTTACACCTACTCCAGTGTTGAGAATTTTGTTTCGGACGCGCTGTCATTTTCCGCCTTCGGAGTTGCCGGAGAATTAGACCCCAGGAACCAGCACAACTGCGACCAGACGGGCAAGGTGTGGCGCGATGCCAGCGGTCAACTCCGCGGATTGGGCTATCTGCCTTGCTATTCGTATTACTCGCAAGTAATGGGTCCCACTGGCTGGCATTTGAGCACCAACGACTGGGCGGGATATGAGACTACGCAGTGGCACGTAGGTAAGTTGCTGGTGCTCTCCGCCGGATTGCGTTGGGAGCGGGAACAGTTGCCGCCGCCGATTGCCGCGTTGGCCAATTCAGAGCTTCCACTCACTGAGAAACTGCCCAGCCTCGGCAATAACTGGGGTCCGCGAATCAGTCTCGCCCTGGGGAGTCTGGAGACTCACTGGCCAGTGCTGCAAATTGGTTATGGAATGTACTTCGGGCGGACGGAGAACCTGACCGTGGAGACAGCGCTGACCCAGACCGGCAGTCCCAACGGCGACTTGAACTTCTTCATGCGGCCGACGGACAACTTGAACGCGGGTGGGGCGCCGCCATTTCCCTACGTCTTGGGGGGTGAGCCGGGGAGCATGGTCAAGCCGGGTGCTGTCGAGTTTGCGCCGCAGTTTCACAATCCCGAGATCGACCAGGGCGTGGTGGCGCTGGAGGAAGAGCTGCCCGGCCATGTGCAGTTGACGGCCAGCGCGATGGTGAGCCTGGGACGCCGGCTGCCTATCTCGATCGACACGAACTTCGATCCTGCCGTCAATCCCGGAACTATCACTTACGCAGTCATCGATAGTACCGGACTGGGACCAATCAAGACCGCGCATCTTACCGTTCCGTTCTACGCGTCATGGCCGTCAAGTGGCTCATCGAAAGGGTCTAGAGGGCGGCTGAATCCGGACTACCAGCAGATCACGGAGATGATGAGCCGGGCTAACTCGACTTATGAGGCGGCGATGGTGAAGATAACTCGTTTTGGCCGCCGCGGCCTGAGCGTGCATGCCCACTATACTTACTCGCACGCCATGGACTGGAACCCGAACGAGAGCACTACGGTATCCGGAAGCGACATACTGGACCCGGCTAACTTCAGTCAGGAATACGGAACTAGTAATTTAGATATGCGGCACTCGGCGGCAGCGATGCTGATCTATGCGGCGCCTTGGAAGCTTAACGGGTTTGCCGGGCCGCTGGCGAACGGATGGATGCTTTCGGCAACCGGGCAGTTCCGAAGCGGAATGCCTTATACGATGCGCACGAGCGGCTCGCTGGCCGAGGAGTTCAACGCCACGACCGGGGCGGCCATTGCGGGCCTGGGCCCGGGAATGAACGGCTCCGGCGGAGACAATCGGGTCTACGGCGTGGGGCGAAACACCTACCGTTATCCGGCCACCTGGAAAATGGACATGCGGTTAGGCAAGAGCTTCGACCTGGGACATATGCGCCAGTTGGAGCTGCTGGCGGAGAGCTTCAACCTCTTCAACCACCAGAATGTGACGGAGTTGGAAACGACAGGCTACTACCTTGAATCGGGGAGTCTTTCGGGCGCTTTGCCGACGCTGAATTTTCTGACAGGGTTGAAGGCGAATACAACCGCGTTTGGGCAGCCGTTGAACATCAATGCGACGAATTACTACCGCGAGAGGCAGATTCAAGTGGGGCTGAGGATGAGGTTTTGACGTTAGTTTTGCCCGCCGCAGTTGGTCTCCGGAGCCGTGGTTTTGCCGTCCAGAATGAAGCACGTGGCTCCGTTGATATCCGTGCGGAAGGTGCGGATGTGGGCGCCTTGTAACTCCGCCAATACTTCCTGCCGGGGGTGACCATAGCGGTTGTGGAGGCCGCAGGAGATGACTGCCCATTGCGGCGCTACGCGAGAGAGGAACTCGGGGCGCGTCGAGGTGATGCTGCCGTGATGGCCTACTTTGAGCAGGGTGCTCTGCAGTCCCGGCTCGGCCAGCATGGCATCCTCGATCGGGGCTTCGGCGTCGCCTTCTAACATCACCGACGTTGCGCCGTAGGCCATGTGCAGGACCAGTGAGTCGTTGTTGGTGGGCTCGGGGCCGGGCTGGTAGTTGGCGAAAGGTGCGAGAACCGTGATTTGGGTTGCGCCAAAGGAGAATGCGTCTCCGGCTCGGAAGGTACGGAGGCGGACGTGGAGATCGACAGCTTCGTCGAGCAGAGCGCTGTAGGTTCCGAATCGAGGGTTGTTGCCCACCCATAGCTCGGCGGGATGGAAGTTGCGCAGGATGGCGGGCAGACCGCCCATGTGGTCGGAGTGGGCGTGGGTGAGGGCAACCGCATCGAGGCGGCGGATGCCGCGCGACCATAGGACCTCGGAGACTACTTCTTCGCCTATGTCGAAATCCTGAGGCGCTTGATGCGGACCGCCTCCAAATCCGCCGCCATCGATCAGAAGGGTCTTGCCGTCGGGAGTGATCAACAGCAAGGAATCGCCCTGACCGACGTCAATCGCTTCAAAAAGCAGAGCGTTGCCGGGGTGGTCGATCGGCCTGGGGGCTACGGCTGCGAGAGCGGCCAGGACCAGGGCAGCCCAGGCAAAACGGCGAAGCCAGCGGGTTCCCGCAGAGACTGACAAGAAGGCCAAAGCGATTGCGGCTGCCAGCAGCGCGCAGAAGACGATCGATTGCCAAAGAAGCGGCGCGGGGATGCGGAAGTCTCCGAAGGCAAGCGAGTCGAATAGATGAACAAGGCCGACGCCGAGATGGAGTACGAGCGCAACAATCATGGCGGGAACGACGGCGACCGCAGGCCATAAGGCGAGCGCGACCAAGGTGAGCAACGCGGCCGGCATGAGCACCGCAAGCAGAGGCAGGATGAACACATTGACGGGCAAGGCAAAAATCGTGATGCGGTGGAAGTAAATGGCCATGGGAAGGGCCATGGCAAGTTCGACCACGCAAGAGACGACAAACAGTTCGCAAAGGCGGAAAAGGAAACGCATGACCCAGGGGAAAAGGCGCCAGGCGATGCGACCGGCAAATCGCCCTTGAACGGCTGCCTGCAGCGCCTTGGCGACCATGCGCAGGACTACGCGGAACTGCGCGATTCGTGGCGGAAGCTTGTTGTCGATGGCAATAGTACTGAGGCCGCGCGTGGCGTTTAGATAAGGGTGGATGGTGCCCTGAAGCAACGGCGCAGCAACGCCGGCGATTGACACTACGGCCAGCAGCGTCATTTGCAAGCTGGCGTCGAAGAGGCTGCGGGGACTGGCGGCGAGCAGGCAGAGGGAAGCAAATCCGATGGTGTTAAGCGGGCTGCGGTCGCGGTAGAGCAGGCGGCCCACGAGGTAGAGCGCAACCATCCAGAGGGAGCGCTGCACCGGCGTTGCGAAGCCGGTGAAGAGCGCGTAGGCAAAGGACACGAGGATGGTAAGGAGTGTGGCCGGAACACGAGGTAAGCGGAGGCGGCGGGCAAGCCAGAAGAGGCATGCGGCCACGATGGCCAGGTGAAAGCCGGAGACCACCAGCATGTGAAAGGAGCCGGTGCGCTCAAATCCGACGCGGAGGGAATGGGTGAGGTAGGTGCGGTCGCCTGTGACCATGGCGGCGAGCATGATGGCGTCGTCCGGAGTGAGGCGCAAGGGCGTCGGTAGGCGGCGCATGGCTGCGGGCAGGGCCAGAAGGCGCGCGCTGGAAGCGTGCTGCAGGGCGCTGACGCGGCAGGCCAGGAAGGCGCCGGGAGACGTGCCAAGGCGATCCAGAGAATTGATTCGGTCAATGGTCACGGTGGCTGTGGAGGTGATGCCTTGATTCACGAGAAAATCCTGGCGGCTCCATACGCCGGGATCGTGGTACGTTTCGGGTTCGAGAAGGCGTACAACGGCGCGCAGGCGGTCGCCGCAGTGAAAGGGCTGAGGAACTTGTGCGCCTGCCGGCCAGCGAACAGTTAGGCGTACGCCGCCAGTGATCGGGAATTCGGCATCGCTTGCGTCGGTGACAACTTCGAGGCTGGAGACGCGCAGATCGATTCTTTGCAAGGGTTGCTGGCCGGGCTCGATGGACGCAGGTTCGGAAGAATCGATGTCATTCAGGTCTTGCTCGATCTCGCCGCGAACTGGACCGGTATCCACAACGGTGCCTTCGACAGTGCGGAGCAGGCCGTCAGAAAGCGCAGCCAGAGCGGGCGCTGGGCCAGGGTGCGGCTCCATTTCTGCGCACCAGACTCCGAGCAGGCACCACAGAATTGCCAGAGGCAGCCATGCAACGCGGAGTGTGCGCGTGGCTGCCAGGACGCACAGCACAGCCACGAGGGCCAACGCTACGAGCACCAGGCTGGGCCGCAGCCAGAGCCAATTTGTGGTGGCAATGCCAGCGGCAAACAGCACTGCGGCATAAAAGAGCGGGACTGAGGTGAGGGTTGCAGTCAGGGCGGCGCTCAGACCTGCGCAGACAAGGCTGTCGGGAGTGCGCGCAGGGTTGGAGGAGTGAGCCGGCATCGCGCTTCAACTTAAAAAGGTCTAGGGGGACAAGATTATCAGGCGCGGCGCATCTGGACCACTGTTTCCAAGTGGAAGGTCTGGGGAAAGAGGTCGGCGAGAGTAATGGACTGGATTTCGTAGTCCGAAGAAATGAGCGCGTGCAGGTCTCGGGCCAGGGTTGCCGGGTCGCAGGAGACATAGACGAGCGCGGGTGCGGCAACCTGAGCCAGAAGCGCGGTAATCTCCGGGCCGAGGCCGGTGCGCGGAGGGTCTACGACAACTAAATCAGGGCGAGTTGGAGCGCCATGAGCCGGTTGGCGGGTACTGCGGAGAAAATCAATGGTCTCGGCGCGCACGGCGGTTCCGGATGTGCCATTGAGATTCGCAGCGAGCGCCTGGGCTGCGGAAGGGGCGGACTCAACGGCGACGACTTGGTCAAAGCTCTGTGTGAGGCTGCGGGCGAACAGGCCGACGCCGGAAAAAAGGTCCCATGCAAGCGAGCCCTTGTGGCCGGCGGTAACACGCTCGACAAGGGCGTCGACGAGAAAACGGTTCACTTGGAAAAACGCGCCGTGATCGACACGATAGTCGAAGCCCGCGGCGCGATAGGTGAGGAAAAACGCGCCCCATTGAGCAACTGTGCGGGGCATCTGGGCTGTCTGACCCTCGGCCACCAGCCCTGCGCCTTTGAAAGCTGGAATCTGCTCTTGAACGGCCTGGGCAAGATCGGCGAAACGAGCTTTCGTTTGTGCGGAGCTGGACTGCGCAGTGTCGGCGATGAAAAAGCTGGCGAGCAGCGCGGACTCGCTGGCGTCGCAGAAAAGCGAAATCTCGGTGGGCCGCAAGGTCGCTGCAAACTCACGGACGATTTCCGCGATTTCTTTCGCAGCGCTGATCAGAAGGGGCGCGGCGATGGGGCACTCGCTCACCGGAATCACCGCATTGGAGCGGCGCCCGCGGTAGCCGAAGTTTCCGGCCGCATCGAAGGCCAGACGAATGCGATTGCGATAGTGCCAGGGCTCAGCGGCGAGCACGTCGATCGCGGCCGGCGCAGTTACGCCGCCGCGCTCAAAAGTCTCGCGCAGAATGGTTTGCTTGAATGCCAGTTGCGTCTCGTAGTTTGTGTGCTGGTAGTGGCAGCCGCCGCAGGGGCCAAAGTGAGGGCAGGCGGGCGCAATGCGGTCGGGAGAGGCGGCAATGATTTCGTCGGGGTCGGCGGTGTCGTAGCCGCGCCTGCTCTGCGTAATGCGGGCGCGCACCTGTTCGCCGGGCAATGTGAGCGGCACAAAGACGGCCTTGCCCTCCATACGGGCAAGAAACGCGCCGCCATAGATTGGCTTTTCAATTTGGATGAGCTTGGATTGAGCGAGCTGGGGCTGCGCGTGTCCGGGCTTGACGGGCCTGGCGCCGAAGCGATGTGGTTTAGGCGGTCTCATTGCTGGCTCATATAAAACAGGCTAAGCCTCGGCAGGCTGTAATGCACCAGCAGTTGCTTCTGCACAAACTGCCGCTCCACCTGGCGCAACTGCACGGTACCCATGCGGCTGCGATAGGGCGCAAGCTCGCGCGCAGCGTGTTCCTTCAGTGCCACCAGCAATTCTTCCGGCGCCGCCGCCGTCAAAGCGGCAAAGAGTTTTTCTTCGAGAACGGTGAGGGTCCGCTCCAATGCCTCAAGATCGCGTGCTGCGCTGTCGTCGGTTTCATCGCGGACTTCGGCGGCGAGCTCGCGGAGACGGGCGGCGGTTGCGCTGCACGCTTCGGGAGCCACGACAGCGGCATCCAGAGCGGCTGCGGCCGATTCAAGATGTGCGGCAACGCGCGCGTGTTCAAAGCCGGACTCGCGGGCCTCGGTTGTTGGGTTGGCTGTGCCGGCGGCGGCCTCGCGCAGCTCTTCGGCTGCCTCCATCACCGCCTGCGCGCACCAGGCCAGGCCGTTAATTCGCCTTGTGCGAGCCTTCTTTTGGCGAGCCTCGTATTTGTCGAAAGCGGCTTCGATGCCGCGCAGCGCGGCGTCGAGCGGAATGCCCGCCTCACGCCAGGTTTCGATCAGAGCCCAGTCGAGCGTCGAGAGCAGCAGAAGCGATCCGCGACGCTGTTGGAAGCGCTC
The DNA here is from genome assembly GCA_963757965.1 of uncultured Acidobacteriaceae bacterium. Taxonomy (GTDB): domain Bacteria; phylum Acidobacteriota; class Terriglobia; order Terriglobales; family Acidobacteriaceae; genus Telmatobacter. Next base: position 343,151 of record CAVWTV010000016.1, on the reverse strand, counting down.
TTCGATCTCCGTAAAGTAATTGAAGTAGTTGAGCACGCCTGCGCCTCAGTGCACGCGTCCGCGTGGGCGGGCGGTGCGATTGCGCTCGAAGAGAATGCGCAGACCGTCGAGCGTGAGCATGTCGTCGATCTCGGAGATGTAGCGGGAGTCTGCCGCTATCAGGTGGGCCATGATGCCGCTGGCAATGACTCGCGGCTTCGACCCAAGCTCGGCGACAATGCGATCGAGGATGCCGTCGACAAGGCCGATGTAGCCGTAGTAGAGGCCGCTTTGCAGGTGTCCGATGGTGTTAGTGCCGATGACTTTGTCGGGGCGCTTGATATCCACGCGGCTCAGGCGCGCGGCGCGCGAAAACAGCGCTTCAGCACTGAGTCCGAGACCAGGAGCGATAACTCCGCCGAGATATTCTCCGCGCTCCGAAATCACTTCGAACTTGGTCGCCGTGCCAAAATCGACCACGATGCAGGGACCGCCATAGCGCTCAAAAGCGGCAACTGAGTCCGCCAGCCGATCGGCGCCCAGCTCTGTAGGATTGTCGACTAACACGGGCATGCCCGTCTTGATGCCCGGCTCAACGAAGAGCGGTTCGTTGTGAAAATAGATTTCGCACATCTGCCGCAGCGTGGATTCAACCGGCGGCACCACCGAAGAGATGATGATATGCGTGACCTGGCTGGGGTCCATGCCTTTCATCTGGAAAAGATTGATGAAGAGTGCGCCGTACTCGTCCACGGTCTGGGCGCGGTGGGTCGTGAGTCGCCAGTGCGCTGCCAGCTCCGGTAACTGACCGTCGAGCCGATAAAGGCCGAGCTTCGTATTCGTATTGCCTACATCGAGAGCGAGTAACATGGCCTAACTTATCTCTGCGGCGCGAATGCCGCCGGTCTGCACCGTGACTATTCCATCTGCGGTGCGAACCAGCAGGAAACCGTGCTCGTCCAAACCGGCTGTGATGCCGCTGCAGGCTTGCGGGCCGTGAACTTCAACTCGCCGCCCGCGTACCCAAGTCGAAGCCTGAACCATTCGCATGGGAATCGTCCTGCTCGCCGCCGGATGCAGCAAAGCAAGCGTCTCACGCTCCAGCAATTTTAACAGGGTTGCAATCAAGGGCTGCCGGCCGATGCGGCAACCGGCTTCCAGATCCAGTGAAGTTGCGGGTGTGGAAAGTCCTGAAGCAAAGCTGCGCTGATGCACGTTGATGCCGATGCCGACTACGGTAAAGGCTACTTCAGCGTCTTCAGTTCTTGATTCGGCTAGAATGCCCCCAACCTTGCGCGGGCCGGTAAGCAGATCGTTGGGCCAGCGTAGATCGATCTTTAGTCCGGAGCCGGTGCGGATTGCTTCGGCAGCGGCGAGTCCCGCGGCCAGCGGCAACAGATGCAGTCGACTGGCCGGCATTGGCAGGCGCAGCAGGACGCTCATGTAGAGCCCTTCGCCGGCGGCCGAGTGCCACGCGTGGTCGCCGCGGCCGCGGCCGGCTAACTGCTCGTCGGCAACATAGACCGATCCGTGAGGTGCGCCGGCGCGCGCGGCTTCAAGAGCATCGGAGTTGGTTGAATCGGTTACCGGGCAGAAATGAAGGTTCCCCGCGAAGATACTCCCAGCTAACTCGGCATTCAGCGCCGCAAGGTCAAACACGTTATTGGAACCTCTGAATAAGTCGATGATTTGAAAGGGCACGACTTTAGTCGTGCCGCAAATGCAAGAAAAAGAACACGGGCTTTAGCCCCTGAGGGAACGGACGGCTAACAATGAGACTGAATCAGAGGCTCCTATTAGTTCGGCTCCGCGGTAATGCTCATCGAGATATCGGCGGCCTTGGCTGAGTGGGTAAGTGCGCCGATGCTGATGAAGTCAACGCCGGTTTCGGCATAGGAGCGGATGTTATCGAGCACAATGCCGCCGGAGGCTTCGGTGGGAATCCAGCGCTCCGCCTGATCGTGCTTTTGCTGCGGTTGCGGCCTCTCTCCCGGCGCTACCTCCTTGATGCGTTGCACCGATCGCCTAACTTCCGCCGGCGTCATGTTATCCAGCAGGATGGCTTCCGCTCCAAATTGCAGCGCCTCTTCAAGCTCCTTCGCCGAACGTACCTCGACCTGTACGCGTTGGCCCATCCTGCGCTTCTCAAGGGCTTGCGTGAGCACCGCCGGCAGGCCGCCGCCCAACGTGATGTGGTTGTTCTTGATGAGAATGCCGGAGGCCAGATCGATGCGGTGATTGGTGCCTCCGCCGCATTGCACGGCGTACTTCTCAAGGGCTCTCAGGCCGGGCACGGTCTTGCGCGTATCGAGCACGCTGGCGTGGGTTCCCTGAATCGCGTCGACATATTTCCGTGTAAGCGTGGCGATGCCGCTCAGATGCTGCATCAGGTTGAGGATCACGCGTTCGCAACTTAGCAGTACGCGGGCATTATGGCGGACGACGGCCAGCACCTGGCCTTCGCGCACGCGCACTCCGTCAAAGACCTCCGCGTGGCTCACCACCTGAAAGCGAGTCTGCGCGGGCGGGCGCGGGTCAAGACGCGCGAAGATCTCAAGCAGTCGCGGTACCGCACCGAGACCGCAGATTACCATCTCCTGGCGCGCAATGATTGATGCGGCGGCGCGCAAATCCGGATCGATGGTGAGGTTGGTCGTGGTGTCCCTGGCGGCCATATCCTCCACCAGGGCGTGCTCCAACAATGCGTCGATGCGGCTGCTCTTCCAGTCCATAAGTCAGTGGTTAGTGAATAGTGGTTAGTGGTCAGTTGTCAATGCCCAGACAGCGATTCCAAGGCTGCACGGGCTTTTTCGAGAAGTGCGCGAGTCTCGGATTCCTGCTTCTTCAGGCTTTCCACCACCTGCGGCGGGGCCTTAGCCAGGAAGCTTTCGTTGCCTAGTTGACGTTCGGCCGACGCTAGGCCTTTTTCGTACTTGGCGATGTCTTTTGTCAAACGGTCGCGCTCGGCGGCGACGTCGATAGTCCGTTCGTAGACAACGGCTACGTCGAATTCAGGTGTCGAGTGCTTGGCGAGGCCCGTCGCGATCTGCTCGACGAAGCGCACTTCACTCACGCGGGCAAGCCGCTCGACGATGAGACCGTCTTCGGAGATGACGTGCTTCAAGTTTCCGTCGATACGAAGCTCGATTGGAACCAAAGCCTTCTCTTCCACGCCGATTTCTTTGCGCAGAGCGCGGACTTCGACGATGAGCGATTGCACAAGCTCCATCTCAACCTGCATCCGCGCATGACTGGGTTGCACCGGCGGATAACTCGTTAGCGCAATCGACTTGGCTGGTGGGTTGCCGTCGTAGACTGCGTGCCAGATCTCTTCGGTGATGAATGGCATGAAGGGCGAGAGAAGACGTAGCGTGGCTTCAAAGATATTGAGCAAGGTTGTTAGCGCGGCCTTGATTTTGTGCCTGTCGGCGGGCTCGGTGAAATCCAGCCGGAGTTTGACGATTTCGAGATACCAATCGCAGAAACTGCCCCAGAAGAATTGATAGATGATGTTAGCCGCGTCGTCGTAACGATAGTTCTCAAGCGAGCGATTCACTTTGCTCGCGGTTGAGTGGAACTCAGCGATAATCCAGTGATCCTCCAATGGCGCGTCGCTTCCAACCACTGGCAACAATCGCAATTCACCGGGATCGACAAAAATGCCTAGCTCCGCGGCCCGGTCCACATTCATAAAGATGAATCGCGCGGCGTTCCAGATCTTGTTGGCGAAGGCGCGGTAGCCTTCGGTTCTCGCGATGTTGAAGGCTATGTCGGTTCCGGGCGAGGCCATGGAGGCAAGCGTGAACCGCACCGCGTCGGTTCCATAAGTCTTCACGATCTCGATAGGATCGACGACGTTGCCCTTGGTCTTGGACATCTTTTCGCGGTTGGCGTCGCGGACCAGCGCATGGATGTATACCTCGCGGAACGGCACCGAGTCGGCAAGCGAGCGCGGGCTGCCGTCGGGCATGAGAACGTCCTTCGAAAACCAGCAGCCGAACATGATCATGCGGGCGACCCAGAAGAAAAGAATGTCGAACCCGGTGATGAGCAGGCTGGTGGGATAGAAAGCGTCGAAATCGGCTCGATTTTCCGCGTTGATGTTGGGCCAGCCGAAGACGGAGACCGGCAACAGGCCCGACGAAAACCAGGTGTCCAGAACGTCAGTCTCCTGCGTGATCTTATCCGAGCCGCAAAGCGAACAGGCGCTCGGATCGACACGCGCGACGGTAGTTTTGTGGCAGGTTGCGCAATGCCACGCGGGGATGCGATGACCCCACCAGAGTTGCCGCGAGATGCACCAGTCGTGGATGTTTTCCATCCAGTTGAGGTAGGTCTTCTCGTATTGCTCGGGGGTGATTCGAATGTGGCCCTGCTTGACGGCGGCGATGGCCTTCTCGGCGAGGGGCTGAATCTTGATGAACCATTGCGTCGACAGGCGCGGCTCGACGACGGTCTTGCAGCGATCGCAGTGGCCTACGTTGTTGGTGTGATCCTTGATGGCGCCAAGCAGACCCTGCGCTTCGAGATCGGCGACGACCCTCTTGCGCGCAACATAGCGGTCGAGGCCGGCATAGACGCCGCCGCTTTCGTTGATGTGGCCGGTGTCGTCCATGACGTTGATGGACGGAAGATGGTGGCGCTCGCCCAGAGCGAAATCGTTGGGATCGTGCGCCGGGGTCACTTTGACAGCGCCGGTACCGAAGTCGCGGCTGACCCATTCATCGAGGATGATGGGGATTTCGCGGCCCATCAAAGGGAGGCGAAGCTTCTTGCCGTGCAGGTGTAGGTAGCGCTCGTCTTCAGGATGAATGGCCACGGCTACGTCGCCGAGCATGGTTTCAGGGCGAGTGGTCGAAACGGTCAGAAACTCGCCGGAATCTTTTCCGTCCGCAGCCAGGACGGGATAGCGAATCTCCCATAGATGGCCCTTGTGCTCGTCGTACACGACTTCGAGGTCGCTGATGGCCGTCTGGCAGCGAGGACACCAGTTGACGATGTATGCGCCGCGATAGATGAGGCCCTGCTCGTAAAGGCGGACGAATGCTTCCCTCACTGCGACGGAGAGATGGTCGTCCATGGTGAAGTACTCGCGCTGCCAGTCGACCGATGCGCCGAGCCGCTTCATCTGGTCGAGAATGGCGCCGCCGTAGTGGCGCTTCCACTCCCAGACGCGCGCTTCAAATGCTTCGCGACCGAGCAGCTGGCGGGATGTGCCTTCCGTGGCGAGTTGGCGCTCAACCATCAACTGCGTGGCGATGCCGGCGTGGTCGGTGCCGGGTACCCACAGGGCGCGGCGGCCGGTCATGCGCCGCCAGCGGACCATGATATCGATCTCCGCCTGCTCGAACATGTGGCCCATGTGCAGCTGTCCGGTGACGTTGGGCGGCGGCAGCAGGACCGTAAAGGCCTCGCCGGCCGGGCGGCCACTCGCTTCGCCCGCAAGACTTGGTTCGGGCGCGGGCTGGGCGAAGAGGTTTTCGCGGACCCAGTATTCGGCCCAGTGATCTTCAATGGCGGCGGGGTCGTAGGCTTTGGGCAGGTCGTGAGGCATGGGGGTTTCGTCAATGTGCCCCCCTGGGTCCGACCCTTTTGATTGAAGGGGATTCGAGCGAGGGGCTAGCTTTGACTTTAGCAGATGGGGGGCAAACGAAATTCAGGGGGCGATGAGGCGTACGCTTGGGAAATACGCAGCGTAGCGCCGCGTGTCCCTGGTCAACAAGGGGCATCCGAGCACGGCGGCATGAGCGCCGATGAAGAAATCGGGCAGGACATTGGTTTTGGTCCCCGTTTGACGCCGATATACAATGTACGCCTTACCGGCAAGGAACGCGGCCCTGCGGGGGATGCCAATGACAATCACTCCAAGGTCTGCCAACTTTTCGTCCAGGGCGACAGAGGTTGCGAATCTTGCCGAGATCTCCGCATATACGATGGGATTAATCGCCAGTTCGTCAACGAACGACAGTATTCGGAACTGCTCACTCGACCACGTGTACCAGACAGGATCGTCATCCCAGATGTCCAAGATCACATTGGCGTCAAGCAGGATCATCGGAATAGCCGCGGATGAACTCCATATACTCGTCGGTAGTGCCTTCCCACTTGATTTCGGAGGCGCCACGGGCGCGGTCAAACCTGTCTGGTCGGCGCGGGCCTTCCGTGCGCAGCACCAATTCGCCGTCCTTGTTGACATCGAAGATTAGCTTGCATCCGGGTTCCAGGCTCAGGGCGTCGCGAATGTGCTTGGGGATCGTGACCTGGCCTTTGCGAGTGAGAGTGGTTTCCATTTGATCCCTTCTGCTGGTATTACTTCATTTTCAATTGTAATACCGAAGTGGAAACAGGCATCTGGAACAAGAGCAAGGGCCGCCTAAACGGCGGCCCTTGTTCTTGTTCAAAAGCTAGCAAACCCATCATTTAGAATGGGTTAAGCTTACCCAAACCCTTCTTCTTTTTCTTCTTGCTGGAAGATTCTTCGCCGGAGTCGACCTTGGGCTTCTTGCTCTTGTCGTTGACAGCGGATGTGGCTGGGGCCGAACCCGGCTTGATTTCGTTGACCTGGGTTGGGGCCTCAGCCGGTTTTTCGGGGGCTGGAATTGCCGCGGTATCAGGTCCAACAGGCTTGACCACGGCGTTCGGATCGGCGGAAGGCGCGCTGACAATCTGGGCGCCGACGCCGGTTCCGCCTGCCGGGGCCTCAAGCTGCAACGGAGCGTTGGAAGGCTGGTCGCTGCGAGGAGGCTCATTGACGCCGGTGGGAGCAGCTGGGACAACGGCTTCGGCAGGTCTGCCGGCATTGATAGCCGCGGTATAGATGGCGACGTTTTCCTTGGTAATATCCGGAGCGTAGGTGCGCCTGGGGTCGTCGAGGGTGGGCTCGCCCACGTGCACGGCTTCAACCACAGTGGGGCTGTGCTTGATGATGTCTAGAGTCTTGTCGGTAAAGTGCAGAGGCTGGCGGCTGCGTTCTTCGGCGTCGTTCTCGGCAACCGCTTCCTGGCTTGGCTCGGGGACCGGGCGATTCATGGCCACGAGGCGATCGCGAGCATCCTCGACATGCGGAGCCATCGGATAGCGGGTGATGACCTTGCCATAGGACGCGGCCGCCTTATCCTGGTAGACCGAGTGGAGCCGCTCCTTGATGGCGCCGGGGATGTTGGGCTGAATCTGCACGTTGTGGGCTTCGCCGGCATAGGAATCGCCAATGGCCAGCAGCGCTTGATCGCTCTTCGAATAGAGCGGGTAGGTATCCACAACCGTCTGCAACCGGGCGATGGCTGCGTTGAAGTTTTCGCGGCTCTCGTAGAAGAGGCCGATCTGCGTCTCGCGCTCAGCCAGAACCTCCTGGGTTTCGCGAAGCTTCTGCTTGGCGCGGGGCACCAGCGTGGAATCCGGGAACTGGTTGATCATGTTCCGGTATTCCTGCTCGGCGCGCTCTGCGTTGTTGTAGTCTCGATCGGGCTTCTCCATCTGCTGGTAGTAGATGTCGGCCACCTTCATCTGAGCTTCTGCCGCCTCCGGCGCATTGGGGAAGAAGGTGATGAAGTCCTTGTATTCGGCTTCGGCCTGGGTGAGGGCCGCGGTGCCGCCTTCCTTGAACCAACTATCGCCCACAGCCAGCTTGGCGCGCATCCGGAATTCCGACTCCGGATAGGTGTTGAGCATGGTTTGAAGGTCAAGCCGGGCTACGTCGAAGCGGCCCTTCTTCATCGCAGCCATCGCTTTGTCGAAGAGTTCCTTGTCGGGCTGCTTGGAATTGACATTGGCCAGCGGGTTGGCGCTCAGGTCGTAGTTCTTCTTTTTCTTGGGCTTCTTCTCGGCCTGGAGCGATGCTCCACCAAGAACCAGAATGACAAGAGCCACCGCGACAATCTTCAGCGTCGAGAACCGATTCATACCACCTCATTGCGGCGAAGGCCTGTCGACTGGAACTTCGCGATCTTCCTAAATCTTTGCCTAGCCGGCTGCGTTTTCGTCTGCTGCCGTGCGAGCCGCCGCCAGCAGTGCGCGTGCATCCCGCTCCGGGTGACCCGCACCGAATACGGCATAACCTGCCACCAGCAGGTCTGCACCTGCTTGGACGACCTGGGCCACCGTATCGTGAGCCACGCCGCCGTCCACTTCGATTTTAAACGCCAGCCCCAGTTCCTGGCGCAGATTCGCCAGCCGCCGGATCTTTTCCAGCGAAAAACCAATGAATTCCTGCCCGCCGAACCCCGGGTTGACGCTCATGATGAGCACGTGGTGGACCATCGGCAGGATGTCGAGGATCAGATCGACCCTGCTGGCCGGATTCAGCACCACTCCCGGCTTCATGCCGTGGTGCGCGATCAGCTCCAGCGAGCGGTGCAGGTGGGTGCAAGCCTCATAGTGCACGCTCACCCAGTTGGCCCCGGCATCGGCAAACGCGGGAATGAATTCGTTGGGATTCTCGATCATCAGGTGACAATCGAGCGGCAGGCTGGTCACCTTGCGCAAGCTCTTCACGACCGGTGGGCCCAGGGTAATGTTGGGCACAAAATGCCCGTCCATCACGTCGACGTGAATGGTTGTGCCGCCGCCTCGCTCGGCTGCGGCAACCTCGTCGGACAGGTGAGCAAAATCCGCTGACAATATCGAGGGCAGCAACTCTACCATGGAGTTTTTCGCAGGTTCTCCTTGCCCGGCCAGTGTATCAGCGGCGGCGGGCCGGAGTCTCAGCAACGCATCAAGTTGGCTCCTTGAAGCGGCTTGAGAACACGCGCCCAACCCCCCGCAGCAAGGCCTTCACTGGCCAGCGTCCTTCCGGGTCGGGAAAGAAGATTTCGCCGGTGCGGCGGGCGTCAGGGCGGTAGTACCAGCGCTTGAGCAGCGCAAGATGGCCCTGGCGAATGGTTGGCGATGGAGAAGCGGAAGCCTCCGCCAGTGCGGCCAGCACTGCTTCCATGCGGGTTTCAAGCATGCTGCGTGGGATCTTCGCGGGCGCGGCGGCAGGCTCGGGTGCAGCGCCAGGTTGCACGGGTTCTGCCGGCGGAACTTCGAGAACCGGTTCGATCGCCATAGGTTGCGCAAAGAGCGAACTAGAACCTGACTGCTCGTTCTGGATTCTCATGCCGAGTGTCGAGAATGCAGCGGGGCCCCGCAGACGGGCATTCTCAAAGAGAAAGACCGCAACCTCATCGGGATTGGCGGAGGGTTGCAGAATCACCGCGCGCAGTTGGCTGAGCGGACGGACCAGCTCCCCTGCCAGCGAGCGTACAGTCTCCACACGCTGGACTTGCGCATGAAGGGCGGCGGCCGATTCGAACTCAAGGTTGGCCGAGGCCTGGTCGCGCTGAGTCCTGAGAACCACCAGCCGGCTGTCGCCGCGGGTGGCAAGAAAGCTCTCGACGGCGGCAGCCTCTTCACCGTAGCGATCGTCCGTGCAGCCCTGATAGCAGGGCGCGAGGCACATCTTCATCTCGGAGTAGACGCAGCCGGGATGGCTCGGATTTGGATCGAGATCGTCTGCGCAGCGGCGCAGCAGGAACAGCTTGAGGGCCTCGTCGGCGAAACGCTCCGCTGCTGAACGCGACTGGAATGGTCCGTAGGACCAGCCGGCTTCGCGCTGGCTGGGACGGTGAGTCACCGTAATGCGCGGATACGGATTGCTCCCCAGGAAGCGAACAAATGCCGGACTTTTCAGGTGCAGCCGTTCGAGGGACTTCGTCCCGAATATTTCTTCAAGCAATTCAAACTGAAGAAAGAGCGACTCGAACTCCGAGCCAGTCAGCCTCCATTCGATGCGGCGAACCCGCCCGGCCAACTGCAATCGGCGCGGATGTTTGGCTGAAGGCTGGAGCAGGCGGGCGAGGCGCGCGCGCAGGTTGGGAGTGCGGCCAATGTAAGGCTCGGCATGAGCTTCGGCTCCGTAGAGGGCGAAGACAGCTGGGCTTTGAGGCAGTTGACCGAGTGAAGCTTTTGGGATCGGACGGGTCGAAAGCGATCTGCTTCATCAAGCCCTCCAAAGGCTGCCCTATTCCGCCCTGCTCCGCTCCATCCATCGTGCTCAAACTCCGCTAACATGCGCGAATCGCGGCCAACTCGCCAACACGTGCGCAGCGTGGCTAACTCGCTAAAATCCTAACCCCGCCAACTCCGCTATCGCCTAACTCCCGGCCACCGTCATGCCGTCGATCCGCAGGGTGGGCGATGCCAACGCGCCGCGGAAGACCAGGTCGTTGCCGATCGCGGTCACGTTCATGAGCATCTCCGCCAGGTTCCCGGCGACCGTCACTTCTTCAACCGCGTGGGTCAGTTGGCCATTCTCAATCCACAGGCCAGTAGCGCCGCGCGAGTAGTCGCCGGTAACCACGTTGACGCCGAATCCCATCAGCCCGGTGACGTAGAGGCCCGCTGGGATCGCAGCAAGGATTTCCTCCGGCGTGAATGAGCCGGCTTCGAGATAGAGGTTGCCGTTTCCGATGCCCGGCGTGCCGGCCAGTCCGCGCGAAGCGTTGTGCGTGGACTTCATCCCCAGCTTGCGTGCGCTGTAGGTGTTGAGCAGGTAGTTGCGCAGGATGCCGCCTTCAACCACCGCGGTACGCAGCGATGGCAGACCTTCGCCGTCGAAAGGCGAGCTGCCAAAGCCGCCAACGCCGGTGGGCAGCAGCATGGCGTTGTCGTCGATGATGGTCAGCGTCGATGTGGCGATTTGCTCGCCCAGCTTTCCAGCCAGAAAAGACGCGTGACGCCAGATTGAGTCCCCAGAGGCTGCTTCGAAGACGGAGCCGATCAGTGAGCGAGCCACTTCGGGCGCAAAGACGATGGGCACGCGCTGAGTGGGAACCTTGCGAGCGCCGAGGCGGCGAATGGTGCGCCGCGCTGCCTCCTCGCCGATCGATTCAGGAGACTCCAGGTCAACCAGGCGTCGCGCTGCCGACCACCAGGCGTCACGCTGCATGGCACCGTTGGCATCCATTGCCAGCGGAGCGGCAGCCACACCGGCGTAGCTGGTTCGATAGCCGCCGACAAAGCCGCGCGAGTTGGCCATCACCTTGCGTCCAGTGGCTGCGTCAAAGCTGCCGCCGTCGGAGTTTGTGATGCGCGGGTCGGCGGCCAACGCAGCCGATTCAGCCCGCCGCGCCCACTCAATCCTCTCCGGTCCTGAGAGCGAATAGACGTCGTCATAGTAAAGGTGCAGGTCGTCCGGAATGGAGCCGAATTCGCCGGCTTCCGGCATCCCCGTGAAGGGGTCTTCTTCCGTAACTTTGGCCAGCGCGATGGCGCCCTCGACGAGCTGGCGAATGCCGTCCGCAGTCAAGTCGCTGGTCGAGGTTGAAGCCGACCGCGTGCCCAGAAAAACGCGCAGACCCAACCCGCGCGAACCCGATTCCTTCAGCGTCTCCACCTCGCCCATGCGCACATTGACGCTGAACTCGTCGCCCTCGCGGACGACTGCCTCAGCGTCGGTTGCTCCAGCCTTCATGGCCAGCGCGACCACGTCGGTGGCGAGCGATTCGAGGTCGAGCGTGGCTTGATCGGGCTGGGTCGCGGCTTGGGACATGGGTCAACAGTAACAAAACCCGTTGTGGTTCGGCATAGTCGGCGGGCAAAGGCCCGGTTCAGGAACTCGGTGACGCCCAGAATCGCTGCGTTTTCGGTTCAAAACGAGAAGGATTCTACGGATTCTAAAATCTAAGTCCTTTGTTTTCATAGGCGATAAAATGGGGTATGGGCGTAAGCCTATTGTTCTCATGGATATGCCGAAAAAGTGGGTAAGTCTAATTCGCGATGAGCCGTTGCGTCGAGCTGGCAGAGGTTAGGCATACGATTATTCTGCGCTCCTGGAGGGTAATTATCGGCAACAGTTGCTATAGTTATCTTAATCTGATAACCTTGCAACGTCATGCGGAAGCACGATGCGGCCCTCGATACGCTGCTTGACCTTGACGGTCTCACGCTAGTTGTGGACCCAGAGGGCGGGCATTGGGTCAGTTTCGTGGTTACGCGTGTTCCGTCGACTCCGGAGAAGCCGCATGGGCTGGATTACTCGCTTACGCTGCATGGACAGAATGGCAAACGGCTGGTGGGATTCGACAATGCTCATCCGGTGGGCAAGCAGAAGCGCGGCGACCCGCAGGATCACCGCATCGTATTCGAACAGTGAAGGCATATGAATACAGCGACGCCGCTACGCTACTCGCAGATTTCTGGGCAGAGGTTGACGCGGTTCTGAAAGAGAGAGGATGAAGCCAATGAGCACTCTGAAGGTTGGAATTGCCAGCTACGACGAGATGAAGGCGCTGACGATGGCCATAGCTCGCGGGAAGCGCAAGCTAGCGCCGCAGGAGCCGAGGGTCTGGTTTCCTTCGACGGAGTCTTTCGCCAAAGTGCTTTCGGCGGGGAACCGCGATCTGTTGGGCATCATCGCCGGGAAAGCGCCTGGCTCGTTGGAGGAATTGGCGCAACTTACTGGGCGAAAGAAATCAAACCTTTCCCGCACATTGAAGACGATGGCCAACTATGGACTGGTACGGCTGGAGCGCGGCCCGCGCGGGCGGATCGCGGCTAGAGTGGCGCACGACCGGATCGAGCTGGAATTGCCGCTGGTGGGGAAGGATTTCGCGGCGTAGCCTACGCCGCAGAATCGAGGCAGCCACCTACTTGCGCAGCATCTTCCGGTAGTATTTTTTGCTGTATTCGTCTCGTGCGTCGCACATGGAACCGAGAAAGCATTGTGCGCCGTCACGGCCCCAGTTGTAGGTGTCGTTCCAGTGACATTCGAGTCGATGGGGAAGAAGGAAGTTTTCGAAGTCGGCGCAGATTTTGAGCGCGAGGTTTTGTTTGCGGCGGACGCCGCGGTGGGCCAATTGCTTGTCGCTTTTTGCGCTAGCAAGGCCCGTGATCGCCGCAAAGGGGCGGCGGTAGGAACGGCTCATGACGAACTCCAGGTACGCAGTAGCGTAACTAGGTCATGGCGGTTTCCTCCTCATATGAGTCTACCTTGCCCGGACGATGTTTTTTGCGCCGCAGAATCCAGGAGGCCATTTACATCTCATATTAGAATGGATATAATTGGGAGATGAAGGCGCTTGAGTTTCTCGGCGATTCCTTGAAGGTGGTCAGCGAGTTCCCCAAGGACGCCCGTCAGGCCGTTGGTTATCAGTTGAGAAGGGTGCAGGACGGGAATCTGCCTGAGGATTTCAAGCCCATGCCGGACATGGGCAGAGGCGTGGTGGAGATTCGAGTATGGGCGGGCTCGGGGACGTACCGGGTGCTCTATACAGCACGGCTCGGTGACAGAGTTTACGTGCTGCACGCATTTCAGAAGAAGACGCAGGAAACTCCGGAGCGGGACAAAGAGATCGTCAGGAAGCGGTTCAAACAACTCATGCGGGGTGATTTATGACCAAGAAAAGGCAAGTGTTCGCCAATGTGTGGGACGCGATCGCCGATTCGCCGGCGGAGGCCGCGAACCTTGAAGTGCGCTATCATCTGATGGAAAAAATCTCCGCGATTGTGAAGCAGAATGGCTGGACCCAGGCAGAGGCCGCAGAGCGCTGCGGGGTGACGCAGCCGAGGATCAACGACTTACTGCGCGGGCGGATTGCGCGGTTTTCGGTCGATGCCTTAGTGAACATTGCGGCGGCGCTGGGGCGCAAAGTTAGGGTTAGTCTTGAGGACGCGGCGTGATAAAAAGCCGTAGATAGAGATATCCAGGTCTGAAAATCCGGACCTGGGGCACCCGGCTCCGCGGTGCTTGGTTTTACAGAATGTGCCGCGCCCAGCCTTCGAGCCAAGCGCGCGAGATCGCCTGCCACGTGCTGTTGAAGTAAAGGCCGGTAGCGGTCAGACTTACAGTGATGACGAAGAGGGCTGCCACAAGAAACTGTTTCATCATCCGGTCGCGTTTCAAATCCCAGAGGAACATGAGAAGGATGAGAAACAGATTGCCGCCCTCATAAAACAAGTAGGTGCCGAGAAAGGTGGTTGGGGCGGGCATAAAGAGACTCATCATCCGAGCAAAACCGGCATCGCTGATGCAAACTGTAGCCAGGATGAGCACGCGTCTGTGGGCGGCAGAGTTGCGGCGCATGAGAATGCCCCAAGGCAGCAGGGCGGCCATGCAGATGACTCCGCTGAAGGCGATGGAAAGGAACTGAGGCGGCAGAGAGCCCGGAGTTTGGAGGTTCAAAGCCTGCCAACTGAGCTCAGACCAGGGTGCGATCACTATGACGAGAGCGGCATAGCCGGCAGCGAACCAGCCGACGCGGCGATGGAGGCCGACGTTGCCGGTTTCGACCATGAGCACGAGCGCGGAGGCAGTGAGCAGCCAGCCCGTGGTGGCGATAGCATGAACATGAACGATGAAGGGTACGGGCGGCAGTTCATGGAAGTAGTTGTGCAAATCGAAGCCGAAGCCGACGCCCACGAAGATCCAAAAGATGGCGAGCCACACGAGCGCGGCCCGGCGATCTTCACGCGCAGGCCAGGATGCGGTTGTATGAAGGTGCACCGCTTTGCCCTCCTTTACAGGCAGCAAACGGAGAATGCTGCATCCCAGAGATGAATTCATTTCGTACCCTATTTGTACTTCAAACTGGCTCGAATTATCTCCCCGTGCCGCCCACCGTCATTTTGTCCAGCTTGATTGTCGGCATGCCCACACCAACCGGCACGCTCTGGCCGTCTTTGCCGCAGGTGCCGATGCCTTCGTCGAGCTTCAAATCGTGGCCGACCATCGACACATATTTCAGCGCTTCGGGTCCGTTGCCGATCAGCGTAGCGTCGCGGACCGGGGCGGTGACTTTGCCGTCTTCGATCAAGTAGGCCTCTGACGCGGAGAACACAAACTTGCCGTTTGTGATGTCCACCTGGCCGCCGCCGAAGTTTACGGCGTAGAGGCCGCGCTTGACCGAGCGCAGGATGTCTTCGGGAGCGTCGTCGCCGGCCAGCATGTAGGTGTTGGTCATGCGCGGCATGGGGATGGACTGGTAGCTTTCGCGGCGGCCGGAGCCGGTGTTGGCGGCGCCCGTGAGTCGCGCGGAGAGCTTGTCGGTGAGGTAGCCTTTGAGCACCCCGCCTTCGATGAGGATCGTCTCCTGAGTCGCCGAGCCCTCGTCGTCGACGTTGAGCGAGCCGCGTCTTCCAGCAATGGTCCCGTTATCGACTACGGTGACCTTGGGGCTGGCAACCAATTGGCCGATCAGTCCGGCGAAGGCGGACGTTTTCTTGCGATTGAAGTCGGCTTCGAGGCCGTGGCCCACCGCTTCGTGAAGCAGGATTCCGGGCCAGCCGGGGCCGAGGATCACCTGCATCTCGCCGGCTGGGGCAGCCACGGCTCCTAACTGCAGAATGGCGCCACGCGCAGCTTCGCGAGCCAGGCTTTCCGGGCTTTTAGACCCTGTAAATTGTTCCAGACCAGAGCGCCCGCCACCGCCCGCTGAGCCTTTGGTGGTGATTGCGTCGTGCTTGGCGATCACAAATACGTTAAGCCGGCAAAGAGGCTGGGTGTCGCTGGCAAAAGCGCCGTCGCTCGCGGCAATCAGGATGCGGCGCAGCTCTTCGCTGTAACTCGCCCGGACCTGGACGACGCGCGTATCGAATGCGCGAGCGGCGCGATCGGCGCGGAGAATCAGCTCAAGACGGGCGGCGAGATCAAGATCGAATCCGCCGAGAGGAACGGGATAGAGGTCGGCGGTGGGCGCTTCGACGAAGCCTTGCACCGTCTGCGTGGCCGGGCCCGAGGCGATGAGCGCGGCGGTGCGGGCGGCATGGAGCAGGCGGTCGGCGCTGAGGTTGTCGGTGTAGGCGTAGCCGGTGCGTTCACCGCTGAGGACGCGGATGCCGCAGCCGGCGCTGGTGCCTTGAGAGGCGGATTTGACGATCTGCTCATCGACTCCGAGGGAGGTGGCAGTGACCGATTCGAAGTAAAGATCGGCGTAGTCGCCACCCGCCGCAAGCGCTTCGCCCAGACAGCGTTCCAGCAGGCGCTCGGTAAGTCCGAATTTATCAAAGAAATAACGCTTGTGACTCTCGCGCGGGGAAGCGGCCGGATTGGTCATCGTATGTTCAGTTTACGACGAAATCAACGCCGGCGCGCATCAGCGGAGCCCCGTTCCTCTTTTGGTGCGGGGCATTTCGTACTCTTCCGCCGGGGCCATCCTTCGTGCTAGATTCGTCCCATGAAGAAGATTCTCGCCGCCGCTTTGCTGTTGATGGTGTTTGCAACCCCGGTGTTCGCTACCACGGGACACCACCATCACCGTCACCACCACCATCACCACCATCACGCATAGAACCTGCCTGGTCCCGCAGCAGCACCACCGCCGGGACCGGGATGCGCTGCCGTGACTTATTTCGACAAAAAGGCCGAGCACGGAAGGTCAGTCGCGAAATCCCTACACAAGAACATGGTAAAGTTCCAGCCATGACAGAGTTGGAAGACCTGCGCTTTCCCATTGGCCGCTTCAGCCCGCCGGCAAGCAGCGAGGCGGGCGTTCGTGCGGCTCAAATTGAGACCCTCCGCATGATGCCTGAGCGTTTGCGCGAGGCGATCAGCGGGCTGAGCGATTCCCAGCTCGATACGCCCTACCGGCAAGGCGGCTGGACGGTGCGCCAGGTGGTGCATCACGTGCCCGACAGCCACGCCAACTGCTACGTCCGGTTCAAGCTCGCCCTCACTGAGGATTGGCCCACCATCAAGCCGTACGACGAGGCCGCCTGGGCGAAACTGGCAGACAGTTCGCTGCCGGTCGATGTTTCGCTCTCGTTTATTGCTGCCCTGCATGGCCGCTGGGTTGCGCTGCTGGCATCAATGTCCGAAGGGGATTTTCACAGGGGCTACATCCACCCCGCGGAGGGCCGCCAGAGCCTGGCCAATGTGCTGGCTATGTACGACTGGCACTCGCGCCACCACACCGCACACATCACCAGTCTTCGCGCGCGGCAGGGCTGGTAGGCCACGGCATGGCCGCCGGCGATGAAGGTGCTTCCGCTGAACGGCTGACCCAAAGCATCGAAGCATATCTCGCCGACCATCCCGCAGCCGCCGTGCTCGAGGATGGCCGCGTTCTGTTCGATATGCGCGCGGCTCATTACGCGGTAAGCGAGCAGCATAGGCGCTGCCTGTTGCAACTGTGGAGCGAGGAGCGCAACCTGATGCGCACAGTGGTCGACGTGCGGCAGCGCGCCCAGTGCCTGCGCCTCATCACCCGCCGCATGGGCACTGACAAGCCTCAGGCGCTGGAACTTGTGCCAACCAGCGACCGGCGCACGCCGACTGCCCGCGAGGCCGGGCGCCGGAATTATCAGCGCCTGCTCGAACGGGTTCTCACCCGAAGCTTCATCGGCTCCAAAGTAGATGGAATGCGCTCGGCCATGGACCTGGAGCACAGCTTTGGCCCGGCGTATGTGCGGGGGCGGCTGCTGCGCGGAACGGCGGCGGATGCGGTGATCGGTGTCGGCGAGGCAGAGCCGGCGGCCACGGTGGATGGCATTTTGACGCTGGGCATTCTTTGGCTCGACCATTGCCGGCGAAAGAGCGATGGACGAAGGCACTTTGGCGGGTTGAAGGTGATTGTGCCGGCTGGCGCCTGGCGGACTACGGCGGAGCGAATGGCATGGCTGAACCATGCCGCCGCGGATTTTCAGCTCTTCACCCTCGACGAGCGCAGTGAAGAACTTACGCCGGTGGATTTTCGCGACACCGGCAACCTGGCCTCGCGGCTGGTCCATGCATTCTCGGCGTCCGCCGCCATCGAGCGCTGCCAGGCCGGAGTAGCTCGTCTGCTGAACCTGGTTCCCACGGCGGCCAGGGAGCGGGTCGAGGTGTGCGCCGCCTCCGCGACCGAGGTTGGGCTGCTGCTTCACGGGCTGGAGTTTGCGCGCGTGCGGCATGGAGTTGCGGCGCACTCGTTTGCTCTCGAGGACGAGATTACATTTGGCGCGGGAGCCAACGAGACCCCGCTCTCAGCGGAGAATGAAGGGCTTTGCCGCGAACTGTTTGCGCGCCTGTTTGCAAGCAGGCAACCGGACGGTGCGCACAACGACGCGCTCTTTCGGCTGCAACCGGAGCGTTGGCTTGAGGCGCGGCTGCGCGGTGGCATTGCCGAGTTGCTGCCCGGGCTGCGTGGGGACATGTTGTACACGCAGGTGCCCGCGCTTTCGGTTGGAGATCGCGGGCTGCTCGACCTGCTCACGCTGGACCGGAACGGAAGGCTGGCGATCGTTGAACTCAAGGCCGACGAAGATCTGCATCTGCCCCTGCAAGCGCTGGACTACTGGATTCGCGTCCGTGCGCTGAACGACGATCGCGAGCCGGGCGTGGGCAATGGCGGCGGAAGGCCGCTGTCGGCATTCGAACGGCAAGGGTACTTTCCCGGCGCGGAGGTTTCGCCGCTTGCTCCGCGGCTGCTGCTGGCCGCTCCGGCGCTGCGGATTCATCCCGCCAACGAGCCCGTCCTGCGCTACTTTTCCCCGCAAGTGGAGTGGGAGCTGATCGCGCTGACGGAGCATTGGCGGCGCGAACTGAATGTGGTTTTCAGAAAGCGGAGCGGCGACGCGCAGGGTTAGGTCTCTGACCGTTTGTTGTTGTATCAAGATCGGGTGCCCCATCCTCGGCGCGTCTCTGTTTTTGCGCCCAGGGTGCGATGCCGCAGCACTCAATTGCCACGCACAGAATCACGCTGCATTCGGTCAAAGAAGCCTTTCCGCCATGGCTGCGTTGAGGCCGTTGAATGTGCCGTCGTATCGGCCTTGCTCGGCGGCCAGGCGCAGTCCGTTCACATTTTGCACGCAGATTTCTTTGGGCGTCGGCTCGGACTTCAAAATCTCCATCACCTCGGCAATGAACTGGCCGAGCGGCATCGCCCGAGGGTCGTCGGCCCCGTCCATCAGGTGGGTTTGCACGTAGGGAGGGATGAGTTCGAGGACCTCGACCGATGTGGACCTGAGCTGAAACCGGAGCGACTGCGTGTAGGAGTGGATGGCGGATTTCGTTGCGCAATAGGTCGGCGTAAACGCCAGCGGCACGAAGGCCAGGCCGGACGAGACATTCACGATGGCGGAATTGGGTTGCTGCTTGAGCTGCGGAAGCAGAGCCGCGGTGAGCCGAATGGGGCCGAGGAGGTTGGTGGCGACCATGGCTTCCGCGTCGGCCAGATCGTCCTGCTGCGCAAGCAGATTTTCGTGCCGCATGATGCCGGCGTTGTTGATGAGCACATTGAGAGATTGGAAATCGGCGGTGATCTGCGAGGCAAAGTCGCGGATAGAAGACGCATTCTGCACGTCGAAGGTAGCGGATTTCATACCGGGATTGGCGGCGGTCGCATCGTCCAGTGCCTGCTTGCGCCGGCCGGCAACGATCACCTGGTTGCCCAGCTTGTGCAATTCTTCAGCGAGTCCCCGGCCAATGCCACTTGCCCCGCCGGTGATGAGGATGGTGTTCCCAGTAAGCTTCATGTTGTCTCTCCAATCAACATGATAAGGGCATTGCGGGCATCGACCTGATTGGAGGCGACGATCCGGAATGGGACATGGGGCTGCAATTTACTCCGCAAAGTGCTGTAAATCGTTTACTTCCCCGCTCAGAAGGCGGAGAATTAGTCCTCAGATACCGGAACGTTTAATTGCGGGATTTGGGCTCAAGGTTTTCTGCATCTTGCCGATAGTGCAAAGAGTGGAATCGAGTCCCTTCATCCGCAAATTCCGATGGCTCTGAAAGACTGATGGTCTTGCTTCAAGGCCGGATTTTCCTCGGATGGCACGCCGCGTCATTCTCCAAATTGACCGGCGACCGACGGACTCTTGTTCGGGAGGAAAAAGACCATGTTGGCAAGCCACGTCTTAAACGAGTTTGAAGTAGTTGAATTCCGATCATCCATGCGCACGGACCCTTATGTTGGCGGGATCTCCTCGTCTACCGTCCGTGAAGGCCTGAGACCGGCCAGAGAAACGCAAAGCCGTTCCGAATCGAAGTCGGAAGGAATCAGGTGCGTGAGAGGCTCCCTGTTTGCATTGGGCCTGGAGGCCGCAATGGTCCTCTGCGCCTACGGCATCTGGGAGGCTTGGCGCATTCTCCGCTAGTGTCCTGTCATTAAAGTTCGTTCAAAAGACGCCGCCTACCCGAAACCACCAACGAGGCGGTCATCCTGAGCGAAGCGTTCTTCAACGGAGCCGAAGGACCTGCATTTCCATCGCGCACTTCTGTGAGGAACTTCTGAGACACCACACTAGTATCTTGGCCGTGTGATTTGGTAATTGCTCGTGGACGAACGCGGGCGTGGACGCCCGCGCGACAGCCGGTCTGGAGACCGGCGCTACATTCCGGCGATTGCACAATCACGCGGTCACGGCACTAGCCTAGCTGCATCCTTGGGCGCTCGGGCTGGATCCTGGGTCTAACTTCGCACCCGACCTGCAATGATAGAGGCGAACGCCCAGCAGGCATTCTTCGCTCTGGGCCGCACGGCCCAGGTGAACCTCGTAATGCAGCGTGTTGCGCTCATCTACAACCCAGCTTCCGGACAGTACTCGGCGCGGCGGAAGGCAGCCGTTCAAAGTGCGCTCGCGGTGCTTCGCGCGGCGGGTGTCGCGGCCAAAGTCTATGTGTGCAGCACATCGGAAGGCGCGACGGCCCAAGCGGGAGAGGCTATCCGCAATGGCTGCGACACCGTAATTGCCTGCGGCGGCGATGGCACCGTCCATGCCGTCCTGCAAAGTCTGGTGGGCACCGATGTGGCTCTGGGCGTCATCCCGCTGGGTACGGCCAATGCCCTGGCCGCAAATCTGGGCCTCACCGGCTCTCCGGCAAAAGTTGCGGGAGCGCTGCTGCACGCAGTGCCAGCGCGGGTCCCGGTGGGCCGAATCCACTTCAATGACCGGGCCGGAAACCCAGCCTCGCGCAACTTCCTCGTAGCCGCGGGAATCGGCGCGGATGCCCTGCTCATGTCGCGGCTGGACGCCGGCCTCAAGCGGCGCTTCGGCTACGCCCTCTATCTTGTGGAAGCCGCCCGCATCTGGGCCACCAACCCTTTCCCGCTCTTTGTGGCCACCTTCACAATCAAGGGCAGCGATGTGCGTCGCACCGAGGAAGTCTCGCAACTGCTTGCCGTTCGTGTGCGATCGTTCGGAGGCGCGCTGAACAAGCTCGCCCCCGGCGCCACCCTGCGCAGCGAAAGCCTGCACCTGTTGGCCTTCCGCACCCGCAACCGGATGCGCTATATGCGCTTCCTTCTCGCCGTCCTCTTCGCCCGCCACACCTTTTTCGACGGAATTGAATTGCTGGAGACGGTCAGCGTAGAGTGCCACGCCCGCAGCGGCTCCTCTGGCCCCATCTTCGTCGAAGCAGACGGAGAAGTCCTTGGTACTCTGCCGGTGCGGATGGAAGTCCTGCCCCAGGCGCTGACGCTGCTGATTCCGGCGAATGCGAAGCCGTGATCGGTCGGGCAGCGGGCCAGTTTGAAGGGTACGGGCTTCAGCCCGTACATCATCAACGAATCAAAATGAATATGGGCTTTAGCCCCTGAGGGAAGGCTCTTTAGAAATAACAGAAGGACCCCTTGCGGAGTCCCCCTGTCGAGCGGCTAATCGGACCTCTTGGGTGGAGGCCATTGCAGGCGGGATCAGCGCACGGCTTCCGCCGTCCCGTTCATACGCTGACAAGAAAAGTGTACGCCTGCTTTTCGAAAAATCAAGGTGGAAGATGTTGGGGCCGAAGGGCAATCCGACCGCGGCGAATCTGTTTAATACCACTGCTTGCTTGCTGGAGCATGAAGGGGTGCGGTTGCAGGTGGTGGCGTAGGGAATTATCCGATGCTGGTCTCACAAGCGAGACCTTGGGTACGCTGCACCCGGGCTATTTCTTTGGCAGGATTGTGCCGTCTTCCATGATCTGAAAGCGCAATTTCCCGTCAACTCCAATCAACTCTGGTATAGATGGTCTTCTCGTCAAGACATAGAATACGTCGCTGTCCTCTGGAACTTCGCTAAGTACATGGACATGGTAGCCAGCGACAATCTTGGCGGTTTGTGGGTCATTTGTGTCGAATGTCAGAATCGAGTGATGCATGCGATGCTTGTCGACGAAAGTGTTGCCGTCAGATGAGATTGTGTAGCGCTCGTCTCCGCCGAGCGGATAGGCCCCGTCCTTAGTCTGTGCGGGCAGTACGTACACGTAGAGCTGGCCATCTGGAGTGGGTAAGACCGCTACGTTATAAGGTGAATTCTCACCTTGAAAATCCTTGAGCGCAAGATCGACTGCTTTTGCTGCGACGAAAAAGAAACCCGTACCATTCTTTGGCGTCGTGAAGTGCTCAACGGAGAACTCCTGAGGTTTCTTTCCCTCAGTGGCGAGGTGAGCAATGAGATAGGCATCGCCCGCGCTGCTCAGAGGCCCGAATGCAACAACCCAGCCCGCATCGGTTTTCCGTGCGATGTAGCGGCCATCTTCTCCCTTGCTCGGATGGGTGGCAAGAACAGCGTCCGTCGCGTGCCATGCGGCTTGATCGTAGGCATAGAGTGCTCGTCCTCGGTCAGTTATCTGGGCAGTTCTTCTGGCGAGACCTTCGGACCGTTCTTTGAGAATGCCAATGACACTGATAGCAAGGAAAAACAAGGGCAAATCTAAATCTCGCATGTTGCATCGTGATCCCTCCATTGATGAACTTCCGCGTCTACTTCTTCAGCGGCTTCCGCGCGAAGTAATAGAGC
Organism: uncultured Acidobacteriaceae bacterium; assembly: GCA_963757965.1. Classification (GTDB taxonomy): domain Bacteria; phylum Acidobacteriota; class Terriglobia; order Terriglobales; family Acidobacteriaceae; genus Telmatobacter. Next base: position 320,498 of record CAVWTV010000016.1, on the reverse strand, counting down.
GAGAACGCCAGCGCGGCGAAGGCTAACACTGAGACATAGTCGTGATCGAGGAACGTATGCGGGAAGTTAAGGATGTCTCCTTTGCCCACAGTGGCTTCGTAACCTTTGAGAGCTACGCCTAACAGGCCGACAATCCCGCCCGCCGCGATCAGGCCCGACGCGAACAGCGAGCCGGGGGAGATTTCGCTTTCTGTCGATTCGCCGCCGGCTTTCTTGACGGCTGCATCGACAAACCAGCGAACCATTCCACCGCAGAAGATGGCCAGCGTGGTGCCGATCGATAGATATGCGCCGACGGCGAATGACAGCGAGCGAACGCCTAATAACTCAACCGCGATAACCAGGAAGACGCCGAGCAGAACCAATCCCCAGGCGAGCTTTCGAGTTAGGATGCCGTTGATGACTGTGGCCATAAGTCGAGCCTGCGGCGCGGCGGCTTTCTCCGAGCCGATGCCCTGAATCCACTGCACCTCGATGCGGCCGGTTGCAGGGGAGTAAAGGTATTTGCCGTCGGCTAACTCAGCCGACCCGAGCGCGTTGAGGACGATGTATTCGGATTTCTGGTGATTGGTGGAGGACTTATTAGCGCCGAGAACGCGAATCTGATCGGGGAGATGCTTAACATCGTTCTGCACGGCGACGCCGGGGTGGGAGGCGCTGAGGCTCCAGGGCTGCGCGGCTTCGCGGAACTCCTGCAAGCCTGTGTTCATGAGGTTCAGCGTAAAGCCGATGGCGACCGTCGAGACGACGACGCCGATCATGAGGGCTAGCTGCTGATAGCGTGGCGTGGAGCCGACGAGATAGCCGGTCTTGAGGTCCTGCGAGGTGTCGCCGGCGTTGGCCGCGGCGATGGCGACAATGCCGCCGATGGTGATGGCGAGAGCGCCGTAGGCTGGCGCCGTCCAGCCCTCGACAAGGAAGATGGCGCATGTGGCCATGAGCGTGGCGATGGCCATGCCGGACATGGGGTTGGCGGAACTGCCGATGAGGCCGACGATGCGCGAGCTGACGGTGACAAAAAGAAATCCGAAGACGACGACAAGCAGCGCGGCGGCCAGGTTAGGCAGGATGCCGACGTACGCGCCGGGCACGGGCTTGAATTGCAGAAAGAAGAAGGTGAAGAGGATGAGCACGAGCGAGCCGAGTACCACAGTGCGCATGGATAAGTCGTCTTCGGTGCGCAGCGGCTTGGCTGCGCCCGCACTGGCCGGGCGCAGGTTTTTGAATCCGGCGCTGAGAGCGCTGACGATGGTGGGCAGCGTGCGCAGCAGCGTGATCAGGCCGGATGCGGCCACGGCGCCTGCGCCCATGGGGCGGATGTAAGTGGACCAAAGCTGGCTGGGTCCCATCTGCTCGACGGGAATGGTGCCGGGATAGAGCGGATGGCCGAGCTCTTTGCCGAAGAAATAAATCAGCGGCATGAGAACCAGCCATGAGAAGACGCCGCCGGCGAAGATTACCCCTGCGACCCTGGGGCCGATGATGTAACCAACGCCCAGATATTCCGGTGTGGCGTCGGCCTTGATGGATGCGCCTTTTAGGACGTGTTGCGGCCCGAAGTCGGGTTGGAACTCAGGCGTGCCGGGCCAGGCCTTGAAGAGGTTCTCGTTCTGAAAGAGGGTGTAGATGCCGCCGAGACCGAGGCCAAGAAAGACGCGGCTGGCGAAGGAGCCGCCGCGCTCGCCGGCGATGAGCACGTCGGCGCAGGCGGTGCCTTCAGGGTACTTCAGGTTCTCGTGTTCCTGCACGATGAGCTGGCGGCGCAGCGGAATCATGAACAGCACGCCCAGCCATCCGCCAATAAGCGCAAGAAAGAAGATGCGGGAGTATTCGAGGTCGAAGCCGAGGAAGACCAGCGCGGGCAGTGTGAAAATAACTCCCGAGGCGATGGATTGGCCGGCGTTGCCCGTGGTCTGCACGATGTTGTTTTCCAGAATCGACGCGCGGCCGAAGGCGCGAAGAATGCTGATGGAGAGCACCGCGATGGGAATGGAGGCGGCTACGGTGAGTCCGGCGCGAAGGCCTACATAGACCGTGACCGCGCCAAAGATGATGCCGAAGATGGAGCCAAGCAGCAGGGCGCGAAAGGTGAATTCGCGGGGTTTCTCATCCGGCGAAATAAACGGTTGAAACGTGGGGGGCTTGATGTCTGACATGATTGCCTCCAAGCGAGCGCGCAGGTCTCGCTCGAATTTCCCTGAAACGGGAGTGTACCAGTTAAGGGTGGGCAGCGACACGAAGACTCCGGACTTGGCGAGCGAGGCTTTGATCGCGTAGGGTATGGGCGACGGTCGAATCGGAGATTTCAATCGCCATGAACGCACCGAACAAGCCAGCTCTTGCTCCAACGCCTGTTCAGCGGCTGCTCTCGCTGGATGTGGTCCGCGGCATCACCATCGCGTTCATGATCATGGTGAACAACAACGGCGGGAGCGGCTCGTGGGGCTTTATGAACCACGCCAGGTGGAATGGTCTTACGCCGACCGACCTTGTTTTTCCTACATTCGTTTTTGTGGTGGGCGCTTCGATTGTGTTTGCTTTCGATGCGCGGCTGGCGCGGGGAGCAACGCGCAGCCAACTCGCCTGGCACACGCTGCGGCGGGCCGGAATTCTGTTTCTGCTTGGCATCGTGGTCAACGGGTTTCCGTTTTTCGAGCTCGACCATCTGCGCATCTACGGTGTGCTGCAGCGCATTGCGATTTGTTATTTACTTGTGGGCCTCTTCTATCTTTGGGACCAGCGTGTGAGCAGCAAACTTGCGGTCCTTGTTGTCGCGCTGGTGGGCTACTGGGTGGTGTTGCGGTGGGTTCCGGTGCCGGGTGCGGGCGTGCCCGGGCGCGATATTCCCTTTCTCGATCCGGACCTGAACCTGGTGGCGTGGCTCGACCGGCACCTTATGCCTGGCCACCTCTATGAGAATTGGACTACGCACAATCTGCGTGACCCCGAGGGCCTGCTCAGCGACATTCCCGCGGTGGGCACGGCGCTGCTGGGGCTGCTGGCCGGGATGTGGCTGCGCGGAAGCAGGGCGGTTGCAACAAAAACCAAGGGGCTAGCCGCAGGCTGCGTTGCCTTGCTCGCCTTAGGCTATTTGTGGTCGGTGTGGTTCCCGCTCAATAAGAAACTCTGGACAAGTTCGTATGTGCTGGTGGCGGCTGGATGGTCGCTGGCCTTGCTCGCGCTAGCCTATTGGGCTGTGGAGCAGCGAGGCTGGTTCAAGGGCCGCGGCAGAGCGTGGATCTGGCCGTGGCTGGTCTTTGGATCGAATGCGATTGTGGCTTACATGGTGAGCGAACTGTTGCCCGGCGTGCTGGACAAAGTCACCATTCACGCCGGCAACCGCGCCGAGGACTTGCAGGCATTTCTCTCCGCGCCAATCTATGCGCATATCCACAATCCGGGATGGGCTGCGTTTACCTTCTCGGTCTCGTTCACGGCGGTGTGCTTTGTTCCCGTCTGGCTGCTCTATCGCAAAAGAATCTTTGTCAAGGTTTAATCCGTCTCTAAAAAGTCGACGATTTGAAAGCGCACGACTTTAATAGCCTGCCCTGAGCGGAGTCGAAGGGTGCCACAAACGCCGCAAGATCAACGCGGGCCTTAGCCCCTGAGGGAACGAGCGGCTAGGAATGTGGATCAATCAGAGGTTCCTTCATGGCCAAATCGAGGAGTGACAAATGAAGTTATGGGGCGTGGTGTTGGGATTAGCGATACTTACCAGTGTTGGAACGGCCCAGACACTGAGCTGTAACATGCGGGATTACAAAAGCATCGATGGCGTCAAGGCCGCGATAAGTAGCGGAGCCGTCGAGTTGTCGTGGCAGGGGGAGCAGGGTCAACAACTGCGGGCGAGATTGACACTGCGCGATGGCCAGCCCCTGGTCGAGGAACTTGCGGCGCGCAAGGCCGGCGGCCAGTGGATTGAACTTGGGACGAATCTGACTCCGGAGTTTGACGTAACTGCGGGACGGCGACGCATTTCCACGACAGAACTGACCATTCTGAAGCAATTGCACAAAGACACGCCGGAGAATGAGGAAGAGTACAAGTGGAATGTTTTCTGGGATGCACCATTGGTGGTCCCCGGTAAGAGTCATCTGGCGGGCCCGCCGCGCACGCCAGACGAGATAGCACGCGCCACGTCGAGTTACAAGTCGGATAGCTGCGCGGTAAAGACCGATGGCGATCGAGTTAGCGTAAGCTTCAACGGACTTACTCTCGGATTGTTCGCCGGCGACCTGCAATTCACCGTCTACAAAGGCTCGAATCTGTTGCGCCAGGAGGCCCTGGCCAAGACGGATGCGCCCGACGTGGCCTATATCTACAAGGCCGGTCTGAAAGGATTCACGATCAAGAGCGATACGAAAGTGATGTGGCGCGATACCTCGCAGGTGTGGCAGCAGAATGATTTCGGCGGCGAGGCCAATCAAGAGCCGGTGAATGTAAAAGCGCGCAACCGCCTGGAGATTCTGGACGCGGGAGCTGGGTCGCTCGCAATTTTTCCGCCTCCGCACAAGTTCTTCTTCGCGCGAGAGAACGAAGTGAACCTTGGCTATGTCTACTACCGCAAGGATAACGATCGTTCATTCTCTCTTGGAGTGATGCAGCCTGAGAGAGGCGAAGGCTACGCGCCGTGGGGAGTAGCTGACGACGTGTGGAACCATCGCGTCCGTGTGGCGCGCGAGCAACTTGAGAACTACGCGCTCTACAATGCGCCCCCGGGAACCATACAGCACATGGCCGTGTATTACTATCTGAGCCCGTCAGATGAGCATGCAACGCAGCAGGACGTAATGGCTTATACGCACGGAGATGTTTATAAGCCTGTGCCCGGCTTCAAGACTGTTACCGGCCATTTTCATCTCGAACTCAATGAGATGATTCGTGACCGCGGAACTTCAGATGTTAGTCCTACCTGGGTTCCAGTTTTTCGCGGATTGGGAATCAACATCGTCTATCTCGGAGACTTTCACGATGATTCCGATGGTTCCGATCAAGGGCCGAAACGCCTGCCGGAACAGAAAGCCTATTTCGAAGGTGCGGCGAGGCTCTCGGACAAGAATTTCCTTGTGATCCCAGCTGAGGAAGTAAACTCCTATCTCGGCGGTCACTGGTACCTGATGATGCCGAAGCCGGTTTACTTCACCCATACGGAACCGCGGCCCGCGGGGCAATCGTTCGAGGGGATCGATTCCGTTTACGGGCATGTTTATCATCTCGGGTCAGCGGACGATGTGATGAAGATGGTGAACAAGGAGGAGTCGATCCTGTGGACGGCTCATCCGCGGACCAAGAGCTCAGCGCTGTATCCCGATATGTACAAGGACAAAGATTACTTTCTCAGCGACCGGTTTATCGGAGAGTCGTGGGAGTCGCTGCCGGTCGATTTGTCGCAGAAGCGAATGTGCGAGACGCGCTGTTTCGGAGTCAACGACGACATGAGCAACTGGGCTCCGAAGCCTAAGTTCATGCTTGCGGAGGGCGACACATACATGAAAGTTCCCGGCGATGAGACTTATCCCATGCTCGCTATCAATTATCTGAAGCTCGACAAAGTTCCGGCCTATAACGAGAGCTGGGCCCCGGTGGTTGAGGGGATACACGAAGGGAACTTCTTCGGGACCTCGGGCGAGATACTGTTTCATAAGTGGGGTATCGAAGGCTCGGGCGCAAAGAGCGTCTACACGGCCAGCATTGAATACACATTTCCGCTGGAGTTTGCGGAGTTAGTGTGGAGCGACGGATCGAAGGTGGACCGGCAGATAGTCAGCCTCACCGACTCAGAGCCATTCGGGACCAGGAACTTCAGGATTCCCTTTGACGCCACGGGAAAGAAGTGGATTCGGTTCGACGTGTGGGATTCGGCTGGAGATGGCGCCTGGCTGCAGCCGGTGACGCCGAAATAGCAAGTTCACACTTGCAGTAGGTCGCTCAGTCAGCACCTGGAATTCAAGGAGTGAACAAAAGAGGATGCATAACAAGAGACTCGGAATTCTGATCCTGGTGGGGTTCGTCATGGCTTCAACAAATGCGCGTTCACAAGCGTCCGCAGCAGCAAGTAACTCCGAGCCGGAGGTGTGGAGGTTCGACCAGATCGACTCGATCGGCGGACATCCAACGACCGTGCTTGGCCATCCGCGCTTGATTGCTTCCCCCTACGGCAAGGCAATTGAATTTAACGGCGTGGACGATGCGCTGTTTGTGGGCGTTCATCCGTTGGCTGGCGCTTCCGCGTACACATGGGAAGTGATCTTCCGGCCCGACGCGGATGGTCAGCCGGAACAACGCTTCTTCCATTTGCAAGAGCAAGACCCGAGGACCGGCAAGGATACAGACAACCGGATGCTTTTCGAGATTCGGGTCGTGGACGGACAATGGTGCCTGGATAGCTTCGCAAGCTCCAACGGAAACAATAGAACGCTGTTGAATTGCAAGGCGCTGCATCCGCTTGGCAAATGGTATCGAGTTACTGCGGTTTACGACGGTAAGGAGCTGAGAAACTACGTTGGCGACGAGCTGGAAGGATCGGGCGGCTTGAAGTTAGTTCCGCAACTTGGGGGGCATAGCTCCATTGGAGTGCGAATCAACAAGGTGTATTGGTTCAAGGGAGCGGTTCTGATGGCGAGGATGACGAAGCGGGCGCTTCCAGTCGAGCAATTCCTGAAGATGCTTCCATTAGTGGCAGGGGCTCCAGGTAAGTGAAGCTGCGGGATCTCGGATATTGAGATTGAGCCCCGATGTTATCGGCAGCCAAGAAAGCTCATGCGTTGGCCGCAGCCGGCTTGACCGCTCGAAACAGCCACAAGTTCAGCATAGTAAAGAGCAAGCCGCCTACTGTGAACTTCAGCCAGACGGGCGCGTGCGACCCGGAGAAGAAGCCCTCGAGACAGCCGGCGACGACTAGCATCGGGATGATGCCGGCGACGAGCCTGGTAGCTTCAATGCCGCCCTGAGCCAATGACTCCTTCCAGCGCAGTTCTCCGGGAAAGAGCATGGCGTGGCCAATGCGAAATCCGGCGGCTCCGGAGATGACGATCGCCGGCAGTTCGAGCGAACCGTGCGGAGCAACGAAGCTCCACAAGAGCACGGACATTCCATATTGGTGGCAGGCTGCGCCGACAACTCCCAGCAATATGCCGTTTTCGATAAGGACGTAGAGGGTTCCGAGGCCGAAGACGATTCCACCGGCGAAGCTCGTGAAGCACACCGAGAGATTGTTGGTCATGATGGCGCTCGTCGCCAACGGGGCCATCGTCACCAGAGACTCGGTCCACATCTGGTGGCGCTCCATGGTGGCGATCATCGACGGGGGCAGGAAGTGGCGCATGAACTCCGGGCGAGCGCTGGTAATGGCTGCGCCCAGCAGACCCCACGCCAGGCTAACCGCCAGCGAGACCAACACGTAGCCGATCTGCCGCTGGAAGATGGCTGGATACTCGTCCTTCAAGAATCGAAACAGCGTAAGCAGATTCGTCTTTCGGCCGGAATAAATGATATGGTGAGCGCGAGCAAGCAATTGATTGACATGCACAGCGTAGCTGCGCGCGGTCGAGTCTTGCCTGAGTACCGAGAGATCGGCTGCGACCTGGCGGTAGAGCAGGGCCATCTCCCGCAGTTCCGCGCGGGTGAGCTGACCAAGACCGCCCGCGTCGGACTGGGACAGGAGCGAAGACAGCCGGTCCCAGTGGGGCCGCCGTTTGAGAATCCACTGGTTGGAGAGGATTTGCGCCATGGTCGTAAGCAGAGACCTGAGTTCTGACCAGCTTAGCATCGAGACTCCCGAGCTGGTGGACATCGAGATGCCTCTGGCCGGAATCGGCAGCCGCTTTATCGCGCTGCTGGTGGACTATCTGATCTGGGGCGCGGCCTTTCTGGTGCTGTTCTTTCTGGTCGTGTTGATCTTGCCGAGCATCCACGCCTTCTCGAAAATCTCAGCGCAATGGGCAGTGGCCATCGTCGTCTTCCTGGTTTTTCTGTGTAATTGGGGCTATTTCACTCTCTTTGAAGCCTTCTGGAACGGGCGCACGCCGGGCAAACGGGTGGCCAGGATCCGTGTGATTCAGAGGACTGGCCGCGCGATCGGCCTGTTCGAGTCGATGGCGCGAAACCTGGTCCGGTATGTAGATCAGCTTCCCTTCTTCTATGCAGTAGGAGTGATCGCTGTGTTCGCGACCCGGCAGCACCAACGGCTGGGCGACATGGCTGCCGGCACGCTGGTTGTCAGGGATCGCGAGGCGGAGACACCGTTGTGGGGCGAGTCGGGTTCGCGCACCTTTACTGCGCCGTCGTTTGTTCCCAGTTCGCCAATCCCTGAACCCCATACCGCCCTCACGCTGCCCACCACCGATGTTGCCAAACTCTCGGCAGGCGACCTGGAGGTTCTGGAAGGGTTCTTTTCGCGGCGGCTGGATATGAGCCTGGCAACCCGTCAGGCCCTGGCAACCAGAATCGCTGGCGCGCTCCACGCGAAGTCCGGTTTGGAGGCTCCGGCGGGGGTCAGTATTGAGACGTTCTTAGAGGCAACGGCGCGGCAATTGCGGGACCTTGCGCGCCTGCAATAGGCCACTTAATTCAATAAGGAATTAGATAGGTCGGGCTTGCAATTATAGCTCGATCCGATCCGCCCCGGACAACCAAAGCCACCAGATAAATCGATTCATTTTGTCTCTTCGTGGAAAACTGCCCGCAGCCCGCTGCCCTGGTCTTCGGTTCGAATCGGAAGCATCATCCCAGTAACCAAACTAACTATCTTCTTTTCAATCATCTCCAGAAAGGTCTCGGGCGCATGGCCTGGAATCGCATAGGAAAGATAAAAATCTCGCAAATCTTATCTTGACAATTGATCCCCCGTGGGCATTAAATGTCTCCCGGCTCAGTGGACGGTCTTTTTGGCACACCCTACTTAAACGTTTGAGTGTAGAGATACCAAAAAGCGTAGAAGTGCAATTCTCTTCTTCCAAACCACGGAGAAATCGGGCCCCTCTTGAAGCCGGTTCAGTAGTTTTCAGGCTTGGGCGGACGGGTTACAGCCGGTGGGATGTTCTGAAAGCGAGGAGCACCCGGCGGGGAATCGAAACAACACATAACCACGCGAAGTTGGGTAAGGCGAATTGAATGATGGTCAGGTAAATTGATTTTCTTCTTGACAATTCTCAATTTGCGCGCATTAAATGGCTCGGTCGCAGTTTCAACCCCTCAGGTAAATCGGTGTATTTGAGCGATTCTGTTCTCAATAGCCGGCAACCTTCACGGCCCTCTGTTCACACGGACGGCGTCGCGAAGGTTTCGTGTCGTTTGGAAACAGGAAACTCGATTGAGCATGGAAGAGACATTCGGCGCGAATATATACGCCAGTCATGGTGCCGGGAATGCGGTTCAAATCCAACGGCTTCATACCCAACCGAAGGGGAAGCGATCGTAGACCACAACGCAAACAGAAACAAACTTGAAAAGGAAGGTCACATGAGACAAGCGAGACGCAGGTTTTACCTGTTGCCGTTGTTCCTCATGTTGGCATGCGTCGGAGTTTGGGCGCAGGCCAATTCTGAGGTCACAGGCATCGTCACAGACCAGACAGGAGCGGTGGTAGGCGGAGCGAAGATCGTCCTCACCAATCCGGCGATCAATGAAACCCACACAGTCACAACCGGCGGCACCGGTTTGTACGACATCAACGGTTTGAACCCCGCCAACTACAATCTGAAGATCACGGCCAAGGGTTTCGAAGCGTACGTCCAGAATGGCATCGTGGTCAACGTGTCATCGACCGCGCGTGTCGACGTCAAGCTCACGGTCGGCGCTGAAGCCACGACGGTTACCGTCGAGGCCGATGCTCTGGCAGTGCAAGCCGATTCCAACGTGGTCAGCACCCTGATCAGCAGCGAACAGATCAGCGAGATCGCTACCGAGAACCGCAACTTCGCGGCTCTAGCGTCCCTCGGTCTGGGCGTCAGCTCCACACTGCCTGACAGCAACACGCCTACCTCGGTGGGAGCCAGCTTCGCCATCAGCGTCAACGGCCTTCGCCAGAACCACAACATCTGGCTGATCGACGGCGGCGAGTCGGATGACCGCGGCGGCGCGGGCGGCATGGCTATCATGCCTTCGCAGGATGGCATCGCCGAGTTCACCATGATGACCTCCAACTATCCTCCGGACTACGGTATCTCCTCCGGCGCCACCATGAGCCTTTCGCTCAAGAGCGGCACGCAGAAGTATCACGGCGAACTGTGGGAAGAAAACCGCAACACGGACTTCGACGCCAACAGCTTCTTCAGCAACCTCACCAATGGCCACCGGCCGACCGTGCACTACAACATCTTCGGCGCCGGCGGCGGCGGCCCGATCTTCATTCCTCACGTTTACAACGAAAGCAAGCAGAAGACCTTCTTCTACTGGAATGAAGAATGGCGCAAGATCGAGAGCGCCGGATCGAGCAACAACCCGACCATCGACGCAGCCGATATTCCGAAGGCCGGCCAGAACCTGAAGTATGTGGCCCCGGCTTTCTCTACGGGCACCAACCTTGTGGTTCCGAACATTCCTTTGACTTCGAGCTACTATCTGAATACGCTCAAGCCGCTTGGACTGACTCCGAACACACCGTTCCCGAACAACACCATTCCCTCATCGCTGTTCGATTCCAACATGGTGCTGTACCTGAACGCGGGCATTCTGCCTCCGTCAACCGGCGGCGACAGAAACATCACCAACATCACGTTCCCGATCAATTTGCGCGACGATATCGTGCGTATCGATCACAAGTTCACCGACAAATGGGCAATTCTGGGCCACTACATCGGCGACTCAGTTACCCAGGGCTACGGCGGACCGGAACTCGGCTGGTGCTGGTGCTCCTACAACACCCTGACCAGCATTCTGTCCAACCCGGCGCACAGCGCGGCCATCAAGTTGAGCGGAGAGATCTCGCCCAGCCTGTTGGTTGAAGCCAGCATCAACTACGACGGCAACCAGATTGACATTACTCCCAGCGCCAATAGCTTCCTGCCCTCCGGCTGGAGCGTGGCCCCGGTAGTGTCGGCCTATAAGATTTCCAGGAACGTATGGCCCGGCATCACAGGTTTCGGCGGCCCGTACTATACGGCTGAAGACACCGCGACTGAGCCCTATCACAACGCAGCCCAAGACTATTCGCCCAAGGTTGACGTCTCCTACACAATGGGCAGACATGCCATGAAGTACGGGTTCAGCTACAACCGGTACACGAAGAACCAGATGCTCTACGGCGACTCGCAAGGCGTCTATGGTTCCAGCACGTTGTCCGGCGACGGCATCATGGATCTGCTCATGGGTATCACTGGCAGCTACGGCCAGAACCAGTCGGCTCCGATCCGTCACTACGTCAACCAGACTCCTTCGGTTTACGCCCTCGACAACTGGCACGTAAACTCGAAGCTCAGCCTCCAGATCGGGCTCCGCTTTGACGCCCTGCCGCATGCCTGGGAGCGCAACAACTACATCGGCAACTTCGTGCCCAGCATGTACGCCGCATCCCAGCTTCCAATCTGGGATAACGGCGGCGGCATCGATGCAGCCAGCCCGGACCTGTTTACCTTCAACGGTATCCCCTCCTACATCAACGGCACCGGCCTCGCCGGCGTCAACAACTTCCCGAGAGGCGCGGTCACCAACGACTACCGCACGCTGCAACCTCGCGTCGGCTTCTCTCAGGACATCTTCGGCAACGGCAAGACCGTTCTCCGCGGCGGCTTCGGAACCTTCTTCGAGCGCTTGCAGGGCAACGACATCTACGGCGCCGCAACCAGCCCACCCTTCGATCCGTCGCTCAGCCTCGGCAACGTCTACTTCAGCAAGCCCGGCACCAACTGGCAAACTGGAGCGGCAGTCCAGCCAACGGCTCTGATCTTCGCTGGCGGCTCAACCGCGTTGGCGCAAAACTACCGCGCTCCTGGCACTGCGCAGTACAGCCTCGGCGTGCAGCATGAAATCGCTCCCTCGGTCATCTGGGTCGTCCAGTACGTGGGCAACCTGGCGTGGCACCAGAGCATCGACCGCCAACTCAACAACTTCCCAGTAAGCAGCGGCACGATCAACCCCCTTACCGGCGCCACTTCCGGCGCAGGCCAGGTGGCCATCTCCTGCCTCGGCGGCGATACTGGCAACCACTACGGCGAATCGGCGTGGAACACGGGCAACGGCGTTGATGCCGCTTGCAAGCCCGGTTTCGGCTCCACTCTCGCTGGCAACCCGGTGTTCCCCGGCGGCGGAAACCAGTTCCGTACCTACCAGGGATACAACGGCATCACGTCGGAAGAGAACACAACCAATGGCGGGTACAACGGATTCCAGACCGGCGTCCGTATTCAGAACCGTTGGGGCCTCAGCGGCGAAGCCGATTACACGTGGTCGCACGAAATCGACATCACCAGCGGCGACATCACCGGCGTCAGCAACCCGTATTACCTGAAGTATGACAAGGGCGCTGGCACCTACGATCGCCGCCAGATCCTCAACGTCAACTACATCTACAAGCTGCCGTTCCTGAACAAGGGCGCCAGCCTGCTCGACTCCATCGCGGGCGGATGGGAAGTTGCCGGAACGTTTGTCGACGAGTCCGGTGTTCCCGTGGTCAACGGCATGTCCATCAACTACGATCCAGTTGGTCTAGACGGCGGTTATACCTCCCGCCCGAACCTGGCTGGCAAGATGCACTACAACAAGAAGATGAACAGCTACTTCAATACCGCCAACTTCTCCGAGCCGGTTCCGGAGTGGGCAGGCGGCATTAACCTGGGCTTCGGCAATTCAGGCAAGGACGCCATTGTCGGACCGGGCCGTGTCAACTTCACCACCTCGTTGTACAAGTCGTTCTCGTTCACCGAGCGGGCCCACTTCGAGCTCCGTTTCGAGTCGTTCAACACCTTCAACCACACGGAGCCTTACGGCATCAATGCAAGCTATAGCCCAGGCAACGGTACGCCCAGCACAGTTCTTAACTCGGGCAACACGTTCGGTCAGGTCACGAGCACGTGGGATCCACGCGCGCTCGAGCTTGGCGGCAAGTTCGTGTTCTAACTAACCTGCTAACACCGGGCGCGGCAGGCAACCCCTGCCGCGCCCCTTTTTATTGCGGCTCTTGCATTGATTTTCCCGCCAAATCGCCGTATGATAAGCATGCAGACGAATTTGTCCGCCATGGTTGTCGTGGGTAGTCCGGCTGGCGGAGAGATGAGTGGGCTTACAGCCCACTTTTTATTTGGGCCAATTTTCAGGCAAAAAAGGCTGCTGTTGACCGCGGTTCCCAGCGTTGGGACCGAATCTTCTTGAGCGTGTTTCAAGAATCCGCTTTGTGTCAGGGCACGACTTCAGTCGTGCCGCAAATGCAAGAAAAGGAACGCGGGGCTTTAGCCCCTGAGGGAACGAACGGCTAGAAATGGGACCTGATCGGAAGCTCCCTGGGTGATTTAGGCGGTGTTGAGTACGAATGGCAGTCAAGGTGGACGAAATTCGGTTGGCAGCGGCAAGGGTGGCCGCCTCCCATGGGCTCGACTTAGTGGACATCGAGTTCATCGGTCCTGCAAAGGAGCGCATCCTTCGCATTTTTCTTGAAAGGAACGCCGAAGGCCGCGCGCAACTGAAGGCGGCGATTGCGGCCGGCGCCGAAGCCCTTCCCGAGAGGCTGCTTGAAGGCCGGTTGAGTATCGATCAGCTTTCCGGCATCACGCACGAGGATTGCGCCGGCTTCAGCCGGGATTTCGCCGTCCTTCTGGACGTGGAAGACATGATTCCCGGCGCCGAGTACACGCTCGAAGCAAGCTCTCCGGGCCTCGATCGCAAGCTGAGCAAGGCGGAGGAGTTTCAGCGCTTCTCAGGCTGTCTGGTGAAGATCCAGACCTTTGAGCCGATTCGCAACAACCGGCACTGGCAGGGCCGACTGGCAGCCAGCGCTGGATCGAAGATTACGCTCGACCTGAACGCGGTCAAGCAGAACAGCAAGTCGAAGAAGACAGGCGTCAGCACGGTAGAGATTGCGCTCGACAATATCGAGAAGGCGCAACTGGTACCGGAAATTTGAAGAAGCAGGAACTAAGAAGCAGGGACTAAGGGACTAGGGAATGGAAGGCAAGCATTGCAGAACGAAACCCGGGCATTCGAGTCCCTTAGTCTCTAGTCCCTAGTCCCTTTAACAACCGGCCCGGCCCCACGGCCCCGCCCGAGAAGTACCGAGAGAGCAAGCAGAGTATGGCTAGCAGCGTTTTGTATCAGAGCATCGAGCTCCTGAGTCAGGAAAAAGGCATCGACCCCAGCATTGTCGTTGGCGCCGTCGAGGAGGCCATCGCCCTGGCCACGCGCAAGTTCTACAAGACCCAGGAAAACATGCGCGGCGAGCTGAACAAAGAGACCGGCGAGATCACCGCCTACATCTACAAAACGGTTGTAGCGGACGCCGAGCAGGTCGAAGATCCGCTCAACCAGATCACCCTCGAGGAGGCCAATGCACTGGCCCCCGGCGTTGAAGTGGGCAGCGAGATCCGGCTCTATCGCGACACCAGTCCACTGGGCCGCATTGCCGCGCAACTGGCCAAGCAAGTCATCTTTCAAAAGGTTCGCGAAGCCGAGCGCGACACCGTCTTCAACGAGTATGCCCATCGCGAAAAAGAAGTCCTCAATGCAACCGTGAAACGCATCGAGGGCCAGGACGTCATCTACGACCTGGGCAAGGCGGAAGCCCGCTGCCCCAAGCGCGAGCAGTCGCGGCTGGAGCAGTTCTCGATCGGCGAGCGCGTGCGTGTAGTCCTTCTCAAAGTGGACCGTGCCGCCAAAGGCCCGCAGGTGGTCGTCTCCCGCGCCGCGCCGGAGCTGGTGCAGAATCTCTTCCAGTCCGAGGTTCCCGAGATTTACGACAACACCGTGACCATCCGCGCCATCGCGCGCGAAGCCGGCGAGCGCACAAAAATTGCAGTTCAATCCCGCGACAAGGACGTTGACCCGGTCGGTGCCTGCGTGGGCATGAAGGGCATGCGCGTGCAGTCCATCATCCGCGAACTGCGCGGTGAAAAGATCGACATCATCGAATACAGCGACGAAATTACAACCTTCGCTGAGAAGGCGTTGCAGCCGGCCAAGGTCAGCCGCGTGTCCATCTCCGACCTTACGGAAAAGCAGCTTGAAGTCATCGTCGACGATACGCAGTTGTCTCTGGCCATCGGAAAGAAGGGCCAGAACGTGCGTCTCGCCGCCAAGCTGCTCGGCTGGAAGATCGACATCAAGAGCGAAGAAGAGAAGCGCCAGGAAGTCGAGCAGCAGATGCAGGCCTTCTCCGGCGGTCCCTCCACACCGATCGAGCAGGTCACGGAACTCGGCGAAGGCATTATTCAAAAGTTGGTTGCTGCCGGCATCACCACCGTCGAGGCTCTGGCCGACATGACTCCCGAGCAGCTTGAGGAAATTCCCGGCATCGGCGAAAAAACACTTGAGCGCATCAGCGTTGCCGTTCGCCACTACTTCGGCCACTTTGAAGAGGGCGAAGAAGGCCACGTGCCTGAGGTTGCCGAAGGCGAAACAATCGACGCCGAGCACGCCGAAGTGGAAGCCTCCGAAGCTGGCGAAGGCGTTTCCGTCGAGTCCGCCGTTCAAGAGGCCGGCGAAGCCGAAATCGAAAACGCCCCGGCAGTTGTCGAAGATGCGGAGGCGGAGGCCGAGAACGCCGCCGAAGTGATTGAAGAAGCGGAAAGCACTCAGGCAGCCGAGGCGGATGACGAGAGCCTCCCCAACACGGAAATGGAAGAAGCAGTAAGCGCAGCAGCGGATGAGCAAGCGGCCGATGAGGACGACGCGTAACATGCGCGTCCTTCAACACCGCGCGGGCGACAACGGAGTTTTGAAAAGCAGCATTGCCATGAGGTAGTCCGCCGCGGCGGACGACTCACGGCTTTGGGTAGCACATTCTGAAAAGAGGCGGATGAGTAAGGTTCGTATCAACGATCTCGCGCGCGAGATGGAAGTAAAGAGCCGGCAGGTTCTTGACATATTGGCGGAACTCGGCCTTGCCAGCGGCAAGACCCATTCCAGTTCGCTGGAAGAGGACGAGGCGGCAAAGGTTCGCGCGCATTATGAACGTGGATCGCGGTCTGGCGCCCACGCCACTGCCGCGCCCTCTCGCGCGGCGCAAACGATTACGCCCAAAATCGATCTCTCCCACATCTCCAAGCCCGGCGATGTGATGAAGGCCATCCTGGCCACCAAGCTGAAAGAAGAAGAAGAGGCAAAGAAGAGCCTGCAGGCGCGCTCCAAACCGGCGGCGGCCCCCCCGGCATTGCCTCGCCCCACAGTTGCTGCAACTCCGGTTGCGCCTCCGGTCACCGTTGTTCCGTCGCAAGCCCGTCCGGAACCACGCAAAATTGTTCCCCAGCCGCGATCTGCGTCGGCTGCCGTGGTTCCACCGGCTCCTCCGGCTATCGCCTCGCGCCCGCCCGCCGGTCCCGTGGTCGCCAAGGCTCCCGCGGGCGCTGCTGCGCCATCGCGTCCGGTCGTCGTCGTCGCGCCGCCCCCCACGGGACTGAAGCCCCCGGCCGCGGCTCCATCGCCTCGCGACGCCCAGCCTCGCCCTGCCGAACCGCCCGCGGCAGCCAAGATCCCGGTTTCCCCTGTCGCAGAGCCGGTCGTCGTTACTCCCGCTCCAGCTCCCTCCGCCGCGCCCGCCGCGCCGACTGTTGCCTCCGTCCCAGCCGCACCTGTAGAAGCTGCTATCGAGGCCGCTACGATTGCCGCTCCACCCCCCCCCGAAGGCCCCACAGCCGTAGCGGAGATTGACACGGACGCTCTCGCAATTGTTGATGAGCAAGTTATCGATGCCCCGGCGCATGTTCCAGCGCATCGCGGCCAGGGCCATGCCCTCGCTGCATCCCCCACAGCAGCATTGCCCGTGCCCCGCCGTGTTGTCATGCCGCAAACCGGGCCTCGTCCCGTCTACAAAGCGCCCATCGTGACTCCATCCGTTCCTGTCGCAGGCACCGGAAACCAGGCGCCCGGCACCGGCATTCAGCGCGGCAAGCCGATCTTCGACCGCAATCGTCCCGCTGGCGGTACTGGCAGCTATCCTCAGCGGCCCCCGGTTGGCGCTGGCGCGCCCGGCCAATTTCCCGGCGGTCCACGCCCCAAGCACCCCACCCGTACCACCCCCGGCGGCTTTTCCGGACCCCCTGGAACCGGAGCCCCCGGGGCACGTCCCGGCTTTGGCGCGCGCCCAGGCTTTGGAGCGCCCCGTCCGGGTGGCTTCGGTGGTCCTCCACGTCCGGGCGGCGCTCCGCCAACCGGCGAGGCCCCTCGCCCGCAGCGCGCTGCGCCAAGCAGAGGCCGTGGCGGACGCCCGCAGTATCCCAAAACCAAAGAAGGCCCGATGAAGGGCTTTGTGCCGCCGCCACGTTATGCCGGCATACAATACGGCGGCGAGCCGCTGCCCATTACCCGCGAGATCACCGTCACTGAGGGCATCAGCGTCAAGGACCTGGCTGAAAAGCTCGAAGTCCGCGCCAAGGACCTCATCGCCACGCTGCTCATGAGCGGCGTCTTTGTTACCGTCAACCAGTCCCTCGACGCCGAGATGGTCAAAGACGTTGCCGCCAAGTTCGGCGCGGCAGCCACCGTTATCAGCTACGAAGAAGAGATCGCTAACCAGGCCATCGAAGAGGTTCTCGAAGCCGAGAACACCGGCGAGCTTGAAGTCCCGCGTTCGCCCGTGGTCACCGTCATGGGCCACGTCGATCACGGCAAGACCTCGCTGCTCGACGCCATTCGCGAAACCGATGTCGCGGCGGGCGAAGCCGGCGGCATCACCCAGCACATCGGCGCGTACAAGGTGAAATTCGCCAAGGAAGGCTCACCTGCTTCCGGCCGCGAGATCGTCTTCCTCGATACGCCCGGCCATGAGGCCTTTACCCGCATGAGAGCCCGCGGCGCAAAGGTAACTGACATCGTGGTCATCGTGGTCGCGGCCGACGACGGCGTCATGCCTCAGACCCTCGAGGCCATCGACCACGCCAAGGCCGCCAACGTTCCCATCATCGTGGCCGTCAACAAGATCGACAAGCCCGAAGCCAACCCCGAGCGCGTCAAGAAGCAGTTGGCCGATCGCGGACTCATTCCTGAGGAATGGGCCGGCGCAGGCGAACAAGGCACCGTCTTCGTTGAAGTCTCCGCCAAGAAACGCATCCACCTCGACCTGCTGCTTGAAATGATCTGCCTGGTCTCCGACATTCGCGCGCCCAAAGCAACCCCAGGCCGCAAGGCCGTCGGCAGTGTGATCGAGGCCAAGCTCGATCGCGGCCGCGGCGCTGTTGCCACGGTCCTTGTCCAGGACGGTACCTTACGTCTGAATGACAGCTACATCGTCGGCAACACCTTCGGCAAAGTCCGCGCCATGTTCGACGACCGCGGACGCGCTCTTGAAGAAGCCGGCCCCTCCACTCCCGTCGAAGTTCTCGGCCTCGAAGCCATGCCCGACTCCGGCGACACTTTCCTCGTGGTAGCCGACCGCGACAAGGCCAAGGGCATCGCACAGTACCGCAAGATGAAAGAGCGCGACTCCCAGCTCGCCAAGAGCTCTCGCGTCTCTCTTGAGGGTCTTGCCGAGCAGATTCGCACCGCCGGCGTCAAAGATCTGCCTCTGATCATCAAGGGCGACGTCACCGGCTCCGTCGAGGTTCTGGCCGATTCGCTCACCCGCATGTCCACCGAGAAGGTGCGCATCAAGGTCATTCACTCCGGCGTCGGTTCCATCACCGAGAGCGACGTCCTTTTGGCCACCGCCTCCAACACCATCATCATCGGCTTCAACGTCCGCCCCGAGCGCAAGGCCGCCGAGCTGGCGCAGCAGGAAGGCATCCAGATTCGCCTGCACTCCATCATCTACGAGTTGCAGGATGAGATTCGCCTCGCCATGCTGGGCCTTCTCGACCCCACCTTCAAGGAGAACTATGCAGGCCGGGCCGAAGTCGTCAACGTCTTCAAGATTCCCAAGGTCGGCACCATCGCCGGCTGTCGCGTGCAAGACGGAGTGATCCGCCGCGACGCGGAAGTGAAGTTAATGCGCGGCGAAGAGCAAGTCTTCAAGGGCAAGATCGGCTCGCTCAAGCGCTTCAAAGACGACGCCCGCGAAGTCACCAACGGCATGGAGTGCGGCATCGGCCTGGCCGGCTTCAGCGATCTCAAAGAAGGCGACATCATCGAATCCTTCTCGACCGAAAGACTAGCCGACGACCTGGGCGCATTAACTACCGCCAAGGCATAACTCCACTTAGTTATCCAAACCAAGCGGCCCGCTTCTCGATGAGAGGAGTGGGCCGTTGAGTCTATGCTTTCGCCGCCCGCGCGTTTGGGCATGTCTTCAGCCGTCGCACATTGCGGTCCGTGTGTCAGGGCACGACTTCAGTCGTGCCGCCTTGCCCCGCTGAATTCTGGGCTTCAGCCCCTGAGCGCTTTCGTTTCCTCAAATACGTCGATCCGAACGGGTATTCATCCAACAAGTTCGACAAGCCCGCCTTCAAAGGATTGTTATTGATGTACTCTTGATGCTGCTTGAAGCTTCGCTCGTCGTTAATGCGCACGTCTGAATATCCTCGCTGCCAAATCTCTCCCGCAAATCCCAATTCCTTTTTGGCCCGAAATGAAAAGCCACCCTTGATCAACTGCATTGCTTTCTCAAGACTCATGTCGCCGGGAACGGTCATCAAAATGTGAACGTGATTTGGCATGACGACGAAGTCGTGAACAATAATTCTTCGAGACCGCATCTGAGACCGGAGGGCGTCGATGAAAAGATTCGCCATGCGCTCGGTCTGAAACAACGATCTCCCGCCGGCAGTTCCTGTGCTAACAAAGAATGTTCGTGGGCATCCCGTAGCGCTCGTCGGGTCCGATGGTCGGGAAGGTTTCGACATCCCAGGGGCTGAAGCCCTCCACTCTTTGCAATCGCTTTCGGCACGACTAAAGTCGTGCCCTGACACGCCTGCAAGGATACACCCTTCGTCATTGGGCAAGAATAAGCCAAACCCAAGAGTCCGGTTCTCCATTCGAAGCGGGCCGGTCTCTTTCCACCCTTTGCGAAGAATATCAGGGCCAAAACCTCCCCGTCGCCCGGCACACGGCGGTTTCAACCCGGAACCGGATCATGCTTTGGATCACGACCTTCATTCGCCTGATATCGAAGGCCGATGTCGTCCCACGCAAGTTGGCCCCGCCGTAGTGCGAGAAAGCGCCGCGATAACCCGCCTCTTGCGCGATCCTTTCTGTTTCGTCGGAAAAGCTGTCCCTATGACCCACTGGATAGGCAAGCGCCTCGACTTCGACGCCAAGCTCTTCTTTCAAGATTGCCCGCGACCCGGATAACTCTTCGAACTGCCGCTGCGCCGTCAACTGGCTGAGCACCGCGTGCGATTGCGTGTGCGACCCGATAGCCATTCCGCCTCGATTCATCTCCCGAGCCTCGTCCCAACTTAAGAAGCGCCGCTCGGTCTCGGGGACCTCATCGCCTCGAGCCTCCTCAATCAACTCCCGCATGAAGCGCGCGGGATCGGTATTTTCTTGCCTCTTATAGAGCCTTAGAACGCTTTGCAAACTTTCATGCAATCCGTTCCTGTCGATGTCCACCCTAAGCACAGCGGGATAGTGAAGAGTGAATCGGCGTCTTTGCGCCGTCTTCATCAGCCACGAAATCCGGTCCCACCACGGAACGGCGCAGGCTCCAACCATGCTTGTGGCAAGGAAGAAGACGCCTTGCACACCATGCGACCGCAGGATGGGATAAGCAATGTCGTAGTTGTCCCGGTACCCATCGTCGAACGTGATCAACACGCAGCAGCGGCGGGTAGGTCCCTTGACACCACTGACGAATTCAAGCGCCTCATCAAGCGTTACCAGCGAAGCGCTCCGCTTCAAATGCGAGATCTGTTCGTCGAAGTTTTCACCGGTCGCCGAAAAAACGCTCGGGTCAAAGAGATCGTCATCGGGGTTGCCAATGCGGTGGTAATTCAAAACCAGAAGCGAGTCCCGAACAGGAAGTTGGGAGAGCAAGGA
The DNA here is from genome assembly GCA_963757965.1 of uncultured Acidobacteriaceae bacterium. GTDB lineage: Bacteria > Acidobacteriota > Terriglobia > Terriglobales > Acidobacteriaceae > Telmatobacter. The sequence goes on along the minus strand of CAVWTV010000016.1, from coordinate 299,447 downwards.
AGAGGTTCCACTCCAAAGCAATCCACGCGCCAGCCACTCACGTTTTCCCCCGAAATTGACGCCTTGCGCCATAGGCACCCGATCATAGCAGGAAGCCTTCGATCGCCTCCGCACAGACGCGCCATGGCGCAGCCGCAACCGGGATTTGATTCAAGCCTATTGTGAATATCGAACCAATTATTGAAAGATAGAGGCATCGTATCTCGTTGAAATACATGAGCTAGAAAAAACTAATTGACAATTGCCTTAGGTTGGGATTAAGATTGTGATGGTTACTATTAACGCCAAGGAGGTTCTTCATGCGCCGTATCATTGCAGCAGGTATCCTGTTTTCCCCGCTATTCATCACCGCAACGGCAATCGCAAGCACTCCAGCTAGCGACGCCGATGCCCTAACCCCGGCTCGCCCAGTAAGCACCGGTGTCGTACCCGCACAAGTTGTTTACGCCCCAGGCGTAGAGATCCCATTCACCGCATCCTTTCCCGCCGATGCTGAAGTTGTTCTGCAGCTCAACGTCGGCGAAGACGGCCAGGCACGCGATATTCAGGTCGTCAAGTCAGACAGCACCACTCTGAACACTCCCGTAATCGATGCGGTTCGCAAGTTCCGCTTCCGTCCCGCAACGCTCGACAATCAGGCCATCGAGGTTCCCCTGAACCTGACCGTTGTGGTCCAGCACTAAGCCAAGACCCTCCCCGAGAATTGCTAAAGTCGATTGCCTTACTCAACACAAAGCCTCCCTCACCCTGATTGCGCTCGCGCCTTCAGGGTGAGGGATTTCGCATTCAACGAGAGGGCGCTCTAAGAAAACCGATTTGGGTCAGGGCACGACTTCAGTCGTGCCGAAAATGCAACCAAAAGTACGCGGGCTTTAGCCCCTGAGGGAACGAACGGCTAGAAATGGGACCCATCTGAGCCTCCCTAGTGTGGTGAGTCAGAAGTTCGTTACAGAAGTACGCGATGGAAATGCAGGTCCTTCGACTCCGCTGTAGAACGCTTCGCTCAGGATGACCGCCTCTCTTGGGGTTTCGTGTATGCGGCATTTATTGAACGAACTTCAGACTCAGTACACTAGGTTAGAACGGATACCGTTCCCTTCGAACGCACTCTTGCGCCACCGCACGGCTCAGTCCCACCGCATCCGCAGGCGTGAACCGCGTAAGCCGGCGAAGGATAGCCAATTGCGTGCGCAGCAGGTCGCCCTCGGCACATGCGGCCAGCACCCGCCGAGCTGCCTGCTCAGCCAGCCCCATGGTTTCGTCCGCCAGCAATCCGGTCATATTTGCGGCGACATGTGCGGCGGCAACCTCACTTGCGCTTAGTCCTGGCCGCGCCAGCTTGCGCGCCCTCAGCAGCGCCGACTCCAGCGCATAGGCCTGCATGATGATGTCAGCCAGATCGGCCATGACCTCCTGCTGATCCTGAAGCGCGGTCATGAATCGCTGGCTTGCCACTCCGGCAGCAAACAGCGCAATCTTTTTCGCGGCCGCCAACACCTCGGCCTCTCGCGCCAGCAACTCGTTCGCATCCGCTCCGGCTTCGAAGCTGGGCGGTTGCATCACTTCATCCATCAGTTTCTTGATGGCGGCAAGCAGCGGAAGCTGCCCGCTAACGGCCCGCTTCATCAGCCATCCGGTGATAATGAGCCGGTTGATTTCATTGGTCCCTTCGAAGATCCGATTGATCCGCGCATCCCTGTAGAAGCGCTCCGCCGGATACTCCTCCACATAGCCGTAGCCGCCCATGGTGGCCACAAGCTCGTCCGCCACAAAGCTCAGCATCTCTGACCCATAAACCTTCAAAATGGAGCACTCAACGGCGTATTCCTCAATGCGCTTCTGCGTCTCGCGCTGCGAAAGCGCCTGGGCCGGATCGGACTGCGGTCCAATCTGCGCCAGCGACGCATCGATCATTCCGACTGTCCGGTAGGCCATGCTCTCCGCCGCATAAAGCCGCGTGGCCGAAGCGGAGATCTTGCGCTGAATGAGCCCGAACTCGGCAATAGGTTTACCAAATGCCATGCGCTCCTTGGCATATCGCGTCATGTGCGCGAGCGCGTGACGAGCCCCGCCGATGCAGGCCACGCCCAGCTTGAATCGGCCCACGTTCAGCACGTTGAAGGCGATGTGATGGCCCTTGCCGGCCTCTCCAAGCAGGTTGCTCGCCGGAATCTTGCACCCATCCAAAATCAGTGGGCAGGTCGAGGAGCCGTGAATCCCAAGCTTGTGCTCCTCAGCGCCGACGGTGAGCCCCGGCGTGGTTCGTTCAATGAGAAACGCGGAGAATTTCTCACCATCGATCTTGGCGAAAACCGTGTACAACCCGGCGATGCCGCAGTTGGTCATCCACATCTTCTCGCCATTTAAAGTGTAGGTAGTCCCGTCGTCCGAGAGCGTGGCCCGCGTGCGGATGTTCATCGCGTCGGAGCCGGAACTGGCTTCAGAAAGCCCGTAGGCGCCAATCCACTCGCCGCTGGCCAACTTGGGCAAGTAGCGCTGCTTCTGCTCCTCGGTGCCATACCAGACCAGCGGCAACGTGGCTATGCCGATATGCGCCCCGAAGGCTGTCGAAAAGCTCGCCAGCACCGAAAGGTGATCGGTAATCAATGTCGAGGTGGTCTTGTCCATTCCCACCCCGCCGTACTCCTCGGGAATATCGACCGAAGCAAACCCCAGCTCGGCCGCCTTGCGAATCAACCCGGCCATCACGCCCGGCTCCTTGGCCTCGATGGCGGCCACAGCGGGCAAAATCTGCTCGCGAGCAAACTGCGCCGCGGTCTTCGCAATCTCCCGCTGCTCTCCGTTCAGGTCTTCCGGGGTAAATACTTCGGCCGGTGTTCGAGTCTCCAGCAGAAAACTGCCGCCCGCAGCGGCCAGGATAGGGGAAGCAATAGAAGTAGGCATGAAGAATCGTCCTCCTACGACACAGCCAACGTTACGCCCGAGGCTGACGACATGGCAACTTGACTGAGCAAGCCACACCGCTGACTAACCCCACGTCGCATACAATGAACAGTGTCCTCTCGTGGAGGCTTGCCCTGTTCACTGCGCTTGTCAGCCTTCTGAAACCCGCCGCCAGCCTGCTCCAGACCCACCTTGTGGAACTGCGGCTGCGGATGGCCGCGCATCTCGCGTTTGCGCCCCAGAGCGGCCTGCGCCACTACCTCAAGGCGATGCAGACGACAGACCAGACCTTCAAGAACCTTTACCACTGGAACCTTTTCGACGCGGCGCTGCTACTGCCCTACTTCGCCGTGATGATCGTGCTGGCCATCTACGGCGTTCATCGTTACACGATGGTCTACCTTTACTACAAGTACAAAAAGAACTACAGCCCCGACCCGCCCCGGCACTTTGACGAACTGCCCCGAGTCACCGTGCAACTGCCCATCTTCAACGAGCAATTTGTCATCGACCGCCTGATTGAGGCGATCTGCGCCATGGAGTATCCGCGCGACAAGCTCGAGATTCAGTTGCTCGACGACTCCACCGACGAGACCCAGCAGGTGGCCGCCGGCATTGTCGAGCGCTATGCGGCGCTGGGCCATCCGATCGTTTACATCCATCGCACAAATCGTCACGGATACAAGGCCGGGGCCCTGGATGCCGGCCTCAAAGTGGCCAAGGGCGAATACGTCGCCATCTTCGACGCCGACTTTGTGCCGCCGCCGGACTGGCTGATGAAGGTGATTCACCATTTCGCCGAGCCGGAAATCGGCATGGTGCAAACCCGCTGGACGCACCTCAATCGCGATTACAGCATGTTGACGCAAATCGAGGCCATCCTTCTCGACGGCCACTTCGTACTTGAGCATGGCGCCCGCGTTCGCTCCGGCGACTACTTCAACTTCAACGGTACCGCCGGCATGTGGCGCATCCAGGCCATCGCGGACGGCGGCGGCTGGCAGCACGATACGCTCACTGAAGATACCGACCTCAGTTATCGCTCGCAACTGGCCGGCTGGAAGTTTAAATATCTGCCGGAAGTCGAGTGCCCGTCCGAGCTGCCCATCGAAATGACGGCGTTCAAGACGCAGCAGGCGCGCTGGGCCAAGGGGCTCATCCAGACCAGCATCAAGGTGCTGCCCATGATGTTCAAATCGAATGTGCCGCGCCGCATAAAAGTCGAGGCCGTCTACCACCTGACCGCCAACCTCAGCTATCCGCTTATGGTCGTCATGTCTGCCCTGCTGCTGCCGGCCATGATTTGCCGCTTCTACCAGGGCTGGTTCCAGATGCTGCTCATCGACTTTCCGCTGTTCACCGCTTCTACATTTTCCATCGCGGTGTTCTACCTGATGAGCGAGCGCGAGTTATTCCCCAAAACCTGGATGAAGACTTTTTTTTATCTGCCCTTTCTGATGGCCCTGGGCATCGGCCTGACCGTCACCAACACCAAGGCGGTAATGGAAGCGCTGTTCGGAATCAAGAGCGCCTTCGTGCGCACGCCCAAGTACCGTGTCGCCAAGAAAGGCGAAGTATCTCAGGCGGCCAAATATCGTAAGCGCCTGGTGCTGGCGCCCTGGATCGAGATGCTCTTCGGCGCCTATTTCTTTCTGGCCATCCTCTACACCTTCTCGAATCACAATTACTTCACCGCGCCGTTCCTGATCCTGTTTGTCATCGGCTACTGGTACACCGGGCTGATGAGCCTGCTGCAGGGCCGCTTCGAGCGCTGGCGCACCGGCGCTAACACCGACGAATCCAGCCCCAAGCCGTTCCCGGTGGGGGTGTGAGATGAATGTGAAGACAAGTAATTCATCGAAGCTCAATGACTTCATGCGCTCAGAGTAGGATACCCAACCTTGAGGTTCCAGATCGCCCAGCCGTCATCGAAACAGTGCGCCTGATTCGGGAACACATCGAAGCCCGCATCGCCGCACTTTCCAGCGCCCCCTAGCGCCTCTCCGCTACAATAGTCTTTAAGCGCCTGCCGCGCCGGGGACTGGATCCCTGGTCCGCCAGGCGCATCAGAGCATATGCTATCCAAAAACTTACCTGAAGCTCTCACTTTCGATGACGTGTTGCTGGTGCCGGCCTACAGTGAAGTGGTGCCCGTGCAGGTCAGCACGCTGACCCAGTTGACCCAGGCCATTACGCTGAACACTCCGCTGATCTCGTCCGCGATGGACACGGTCACGGAGTCGCGCATGGCCATCGCCATGGCGCAGCAGGGCGGCATTGGGATTGTGCACCGTAACCTGACCATCGTTGATCAAGCCGGTGAAATCGACAAGGTAAAGCGATCCGAGAGCGGCATGATCGTGGACCCGGTAACCATTTCGCCGGACCAGATGATCGGCGACGCCCTTGAAGTGATGCGCCGCTACAAGATCTCCGGCGTGCCGGTCACGCAAGGCAAGCGGCTGGTCGGCATTCTCACCAATCGCGACCTGCGCTTTGAAACCCGGACCGACATTCCTGTCGGCGACGTGATGACCAAGAAGAATCTGATTACGGTGCCGGTGGGCACCACGCTCGAAGAAGCCGAACTGATCTTGCATGAGCACCGCGTGGAAAAGCTGCTGGTGGTCGACGATCAGTACGAGCTCAAAGGGCTGATCACGGTCAAGGACATTCAGAAAAAACTGAAGTATCCCAACGCCAGCAAGGACGATCAGGGCCGGCTGCGGGTCGGCGGCGCCATCGGAGCCACTGGAGATTTCCTTGAGCGCGCGGCCGAACTGGTTCGCGCTCGGGCCGACGTGCTGGCCATCGACTCGGCACATGGCCACTCCTCGCGCGTGCTCGATGCGGTGCGCGAGGTGAAGAGAGCCTTTCCTCAAGTGGATGTGATGGCCGGCAACGTGGCCACCTACGAGGGTGCGCTGGCGCTGATCGAAGCGGGCGCGGACGCCATCAAGGTGGGCATTGGGCCGGGATCCATCTGCACCACGCGCATGGTCACCGGCGCGGGAATGCCGCAGATCACGGCCATCGCCGAGGCCTATCGCGCGGGTCGCGAGCACGGCATCCCCGTGATCGGCGACGGTGGAATCAAATACTCCGGCGAAATCACCAAAGCCATCGCGGCAGGCGCCAGTTCGGTGATGATCGGTTCGCTCTTCGCAGGCGTGGACGAAAGTCCCGGCGAGACCATCCTTTACCAGGGACGCAGTTTCAAGAGTTATCGCGGAATGGGTTCGCTGACTGCCATGAGCCAGGGATCCGGCGAGCGCTACTTCCAGAGCACAGCCGACCTGGCCAGTGCTGAGATGGGAACAGAGGGCGTCGTCCAGCGCGAGCGCGCCAGCCAGAATCGGCTGGCCAAATTCGTTCCCGAAGGCATTGAAGGGCGCGTGCCCTACCGCGGGCCCCTGGAATCGATGGTGTTTCAACTTGTCGGAGGTCTGCGCTCCGGGATGGGCTACCTCGGTTGTAGCAGCATCGCGGAACTGCAGGAGAAGGCGCAGTTTGTGCGCATCTCCGGCGCCGGACTGCGCGAAAGTCACGTTCATGACGTGGTCATCACCCGAGAGGCGCCCAACTATCATGTCGAACAGTAATCGGGGCATGAAGTTCTGGATCAATGCATGGCTGCCGGTGGTCATCGGAATCTGCGTCATCATGTTGGAGTCGACGGAGATGTTCGGCTCCGACCACACGAGCCGCCCGCTGCGTTGGCTCTTCGAGAGCGTCTTCGGCCACGTCGACAACGCCAGGTGGTTGATCCTGCATACCCTGATCCGCAAGTCTGGGCATTTCATCGGCTATGGCCTGATTGGGCTGTGCTGGCTGCGCGCCTGGTGGATGACGCTTCCCCATTCACGCTTCATTCAGGACGCCGTTCTCGCCCTTGTGGGCACGGCGGCCGTGGCCAGCTTCGATGAGTTCCATCAGACCTTTCTGCCCAACCGGACAGGATCTCCATGGGATGTGTTGCTCGATTGCTGCGGAGCCATCACGCTGCAATTGTTGGTTTATCTCTTGATGCGATTCTTCAAACCCAAAAAGATTGCCGGCGGCGGATTGAGAGTTTATTGGTAGCCGGACGGGACCCTTGGGGGTTCTTCCTGTCTCTATGCTCTCGGGATTAATCTGGCGACTAGCTTTTCAGCCCTAGGTCTAGCCTCGCGCCAAATTCTAAGAGCCTGTTCGACAAACTCAATGCGTTGTGGAAGCGTCATAGACGTCAATCCACCCTCGCTCATAAATTTCAGGTGAACCCTCACGGCAGCTAGTGTGGTGAGTCAGAAGTTCGTTACAGAAGTACGCGATGGAAATGCAGGTCCTTCGACTCCGCTGTAGAACGCTTCGCTCAGGATGACCGCCTCTCTTGGGGTTTCGTGTATGCGGCATTTATTGAACGAACTTCAGACTCAGTACACTAGTTTGGTATAGAAAGGAACGACCTCGGAGGCATCACTTCCCAAAAGTCCGATTTTATCTACATTGTTCGCAAAAACGGGATCACTTTGAATAGGAGAACCAAACATCATCGGGACAAAATCCTCGCCTCTTTTCCAGGCATCAAGGAGAGTCTCTGCAACAGACTGGTGCTTCCGAATTTCAGTAATCTTGAGTAAGGCATCGATCTCAGCACCGAACGCGGATCGTAATGCTCGACGCTGCTGCCTATGTTCCCAAAATCTTTCCGCGAATGTTCCTCCAAAGGCTAAAACCGCGCCGACAATGACGGGCAACAGTGTTTGCCACGCGGCGAAGGTATTTGGGTCGGGAGCGGCGGCGGGCGTCATACAAGTTGCTGCCTATATCATAGCCGCGGGTCTTGGGACATCAAACAAAAACACGGGCGCTTGCGGATGCAAACGCCCGTGCGCGGCGCCGATGGGTGCGGCGCGGCTGACTGGATTAGCGCAGCAGCAGGGAAAGTCCGCCTGCATGGCAAATGCCTACGCGGCCTCTTCCTTGACTTCTTCCTTCTTTGATTCTTCCAGTTGCTTCTCCAACTCGGCCCGCTTCTTGGCCTTGATGTCGTCGCGCTTGGCGCGCTTGGCGTCCAATTGCTTTTCGGCTCCAAGAAGTTCAATGAAGGCCTTTTCGGCTCCGTCGCCCTTCTGAAATCCCGTCCGCACGATGCGGAGGTAGCCGCCTGCGCGGTCGCCGTAGCGCGGGGCCACGGTTTCAAACAGCCGTTCGACGGATTTATCGGTCATAAGAAAGCTGAGGGCCTGACGGCGCGAGTGCAGATCGCCCTTCTTGCCCAGGGTGATCATCTTTTCAACCAACGGACGCACTGCCTTGGCCTTGGCCACGGTCGTTTCCACTCGGTCTTCCACGATGACGGACGTGACCAGGTTGCGCAACAGGGCGCGACGATGGCTGGTGTTGCGTCCGAGCTTGAATCCTGCATTGCGATGGCGCATGATGAAACTCTCTTTCGAATCAGGGATCAGGGGTCAGGGATCAGGGGTCAGGGATCAGTTTTTTTCGCTTCTGCAAGTATCTTCGTTTCCCGCAGCTCCTGGTTCTGAATGAAGTGTCGGGTTTCAAAGGTTATGGGTAAGTCGATACCGTAGTCAACTCCGCGGATTGACTGATCCCTGACCCCTGATCCCTGATCCCTGTCTTTAAAAGTTCTCGGTCTCGGTGGGCAACTGAAGATCCACCGAATCCAATGGTTCGTCCTCGTCGTCGTAGTGGCTGTAGCTGGCGGCCAGTGCGGCGGCGGGTGGAATGCTCGTCGGCCCGGGAACCGCATTGCCGTGCTCGTCGATCTTCATGCCCAGCGAGAGGCCCATCTGCGCCAGAATTTCCTTGATCTCGTTCAGGCTCTTGCGGCCAAAGTTCTTGGTCTTGAGCATCTCGGCTTCGGTCTTTTGCACCAGTTCGCCGATCGACTGAATGTTGGCGTTCTTGAGGCAGTTGTAGCTGCGGACCGAGAGCTCCAACTCTTCAACCGAGCGATTGAGGTTGTCGTTGCGCAGCAGACCGCGGCTTTCCTCGCCACGCGCCTCGGCTTCGATTTCCTCCTCGAAGTTGATGAAGATGTTCATGTGGTCCTTGAGCAGCTTGGCAGCCAGGCCGACGGCGTCGGCGGGCAGGACGGCTCCGTTGGTCCACACTTCAAGCGTCAGCTTGTCATAGTCGGTGATCTGGCCAAGACGGGCAGCTTCCACCACGTAATTGACGCGGCGCACCGGTGAGTGAACCGAATCCACGGGAATAAAACCAAGCCCCAGGTCGGCGTCAAAGTTCTTGTCGGCGGAGATGTAACCGCGCCCGCGCTTCAGGCGCATCTCCATATCCAGCTTGCCCCCTTCTGAAAGGGTAGCCAGATAAATGTTCTTGTCCAGAATTTCCACGTCGCCGTCGGCTTCAATCATTCCCGAAGTGACAACGCCGGGCTGGTCGGCACGCAGATAGAGCGCCTTGGGACCGTCGCCCGCGAGCTTGAAAGGAACCTGCTTAAGGTTCAGGATGATGTCGGTCGCATCCTCAACCACGCCGGTGATGGACTGGAATTCGTGGAGCACGCCTTCGATGCGAATCGCTGTAACCGCGGCGCCCTCGATGGAGCTGAGCAGGGTGCGGCGCAGGGCGTTGCCGATCGTCGTGCCAAAGCCGCGCTCGAAGGGCTGAGCGCTGAACTTGCCAAATATGTCGCTGAGCGTCTCGGCATCCACTGCCAGGCGCTTCGGCTTCTGAAATCCTCTCCAAAGCATATCGTTGTCTCGTTTCCCGCGCGGCATGTACGTCGCGATGCATTTTGCGGCGGCCGCGCAAGTTCTCCTTCTGATTAGGGTTCAGGGATCAGGGATCAGGGGTCAGCCATTCCGTGGTGCTGCGTGCGGTGTTGACTGAACCGTGAACTCTGAGACCCTGCACTTCATTTAGGACCAGGAGCCCGGGAGAACTTCAAGACACTAACAGGGGCATGTGAAACTGACCCCTGATCCCTGACCCCTGATCCCTGTTACTTGCTGTACAGTTCGACGATCAACTGTTCGTTGATCGGCAGGTTGATGTCCTTGCGCTTGGGCAGATTGAGCACGCGGCCGGTGAGGGTCTCGAAGTTCATCTCAAGCCATGTGGGCAAGGGGCTCTGCGCGGCGTTTTGCGCACCCTGCTCCACAATCAAGAGCTTCTTTGCGCCCTCGCGGATAGCGATCTCGTCGCCCGCGTTTACCTGGTAGGAAGGAATGTTCACCTTCCGCCCATTCACGGAAACGTGGCCGTGACGCACCACCTGGCGCGCCTGACGCCGCGAGATGGCAAAGCCCAAACGGAATGCCACGTTGTCCAGGCGCCGTTCGAGTTGTTGAATCAGCAACTCGCCTGTGACACCCGCGGCGCGGTTGGCCTTTTCGTAATACTCGCGGAACTGGCCTTCGAGGGTGAAGTACATGCGCTTGGCCTTCTGCTTTTCGTGCAGTTGCAGGCCGTAGCCCACGATCTTGGCCTTGCGGTCTTTGCCGTGCTGGCCGGGCGCAAAATTACGCTTCTCAATCGGGCAGCGGTCGGAGGTGCATTTGGCGCCCTTCAAAAAAAGCTTGGTGCCTTCGCGACGGCAAAGGCGGCAGACGGGTCCTGTATAACGTGCCATTACTTCTCCTGACTTCGGATGACGGCCGGTTTACGTACGCCTATGGCGCACTTCGTCCCGGCCCGGTTGTTACGAGGGGTCAGATTTCAGGGGTCAGGGGTCAGCCCACGGTGCCTAAGCTGGCGCGTTTTGACTGATCCCTGATCCCTGTTCCCTGTTCCCTGCTTCTTACACTCTCCGCCGCTTCGGTGGACGGCAGCCGTTGTGCGGCACTGGCGTCACGTCGCGGATGGAGCGCACTTCAACCCCGGCCGCAGCCAAGGCGCGAATAGCGGACTCGCGGCCCGAACCCGGACCGGAGACCCGCACTTCCACCGCGCGCAGACCGTGATCGCGCGCCATGCTTGCGGCGTTCGATGCAGCCTGCTGAGCCGCGAAGGGCGTGCCCTTGCGCGAACCGCGGAAGCCCAGCGACCCCGAGCTCTTCCAGCTAAGCGTGTTGCCCACCTGATCGGTGATGGTGACAATGGTGTTGTTGAACGTGGCCTGAATGTATGCAATGCCAAACGGCACATTCTTGCGCTCGCGCTTCTTGAACTTCTTGTTCTTTGAAGCCTTGCCCGCGGCAGGCTTGCCGGCTCCCGATTTCTGCTCTGCTTTTGCCATTAGGTTTTACCCGTCGCTTTCTTCTTGCCGGCAATTGTGCCCTTGCGCGGGCCCTTGCGAGTGCGGGCGTTGGTGTGAGTGCGCTGACCGTGCACCGGCAGCGAACGCCGATGACGGTTGCCGCGATAACTCTGGATGTCGATGAGACGCTTGATGTGCATCTGGGTGTCCTTGCGCAGGTCGCCCTCTACGTTTCCCTCGTCTTCGATCACCACGCGGATGCGGTTAACCTCGTCCTCGCCCAGATCCTGGATCTTCTTGAAGGGATCGACATTCGCCTTCTCCAGAATGGTGAGCGCGCGAGGATTACCGATGCCGAAAATGTATGTGAGCGCGATCCGTGCCTGCTTGTTGCGGGGCAGATCGACGCCAGCAATTCGAGCCATTCGATTTCCTTTGCCGCTTCAGGTTGTGTGCACCCGGCCTCGGCCGGTTCGCACGGGTTTTGCTTCCGCCTCCAGGGGTTCATCGCAAGCCTTGACTCAGGCTAACTAGCCCCGTTTCAGGGATCAGGGGTCAGGTTTCAGGGGTTAGTCCACAACGCGTATCCAAGAAGCGTGCTTCTTTACTGATCCCTGATCCCTGATCTCTGACCCCTGTCGTGTGGAGTCTTCCGCGTTCTGCCAGGCTGCCTGCTAGCCCTGGCGCTGCTTGTGCTTTGCGTTCTCGCAGATCACCCGAACCACCCCGCGGCGGGTGATGACCTTGCACTTGACGCAAATCTTCTTTACCGATGCCCGGACCTTCATTGTTGCCCTTCCTTCATAGTTGGTGCGATTTTCAACCCAGCAAATTCATCGTCCGGGTGATAAAAGCTCACTTGTAGCGGTAAACAATCCGTCCGCGGTTCAAGTCGTAGGGACTCAGCTCTACGGCCACCCGGTCACCGGGCAAAATGCGAATGAAGTTCTTGCGCATCCTTCCCGAAACATGGGTCAACACCTCGTGATTGTTCTCCAGCTTGACCTTGAACATGGCGTTCGGAAGCGTCTCCGTGACCACCGCCATTACCTCAATCATGTCTTCTTTCGACAAACCGTATCCTGATTCCGCCGGCGCCTTCTTGTGCAACCAGCCTGTTCTGGCGTTTTCCGTGCTACTGCCGAAAATGCAATCGCCCGCGCCTGCTACTCGGTTAAAATCCTCGCTCCGGTCGCGGTTACCGCCACCGTATGCTCAAAATGAGCGCTCATACTTCCGTCCGCGGCCACCGCCGTCCAGCCGTCGCCAAGCACCTTTACATCCGCCCGGCCGGCATTCACCATTGGCTCGATGGCAATCACCATCCCGGTGCGCAACTTCATGCCGCGGCCTCGCTCGCCAAAGTTCGGCACCTGCGGATCTTCGTGCATGTGAGCCCCGATGCCGTGGCCCACAAAATCCCTTACCACCGAAAACCCCTCGGCCTCGACTACACCCTGCACCGCGGCGCCAACGTCGCCCAGGGTCGCCCCCGGACGAACTGCGGCAATGCCAGCCTGCAGCGACGCTTCTGTCACCGCCAGCAGCCGAGCCGCATCCTGATTGATAGCGCCCACTGGAACCGTGATGGCGGCGTCGCCGTAGTAGCCGTCCACCACCACCCCGAAGTCCACCGAAACGATGTCGCCCTCTTTCAGAACTCTCTTGGGCGACGGTATGCCATGCACCACCTCGCTGTTGACTGAGGTGCACAGCACGCAGGGAAACCCGTGATAGCCCTTGAATGCAGCCTTCACGCCCAGTTCATCCAGCCGCGCTTGCGCCGCTTTTTCCAGATCGAGTGTTGTTGCGCCCGGCTTCACCCGGCTGCGCACCAACTCGAGCACCTCGCGGACCACCCGCCCGCGCGGCGCATTTTCTCGATCTCCTGGGACGACTTCAGTACTACCGCCAACGGCAAACCCAGCTTTCAGTCTTCAGTTGTCAGTAGTCAGTTTTCAGTTGTCAGTTCAAAACCCCGTCGGGCACTTACTGACAACTGATCACTGAAGACTGACAACTCGTTCCAAACGCACAAGCCCGCCGTCCGGCTGCGTTATTTCCGCAACCGCTCGACAGCGGCAACAATTCCGGCCGCGATCAACTGAATCGGCCGGTCTCCATCCACTTCCGCAAAACGTCCCAAAGCCCGGTAGTGCTCGATAACGGGCGCGGTCAGGGCTTGATAAGCGCGCATGCGCTCCTTGAAGACCTCTTCCGTGTCGTCGGCTCGCTGGACCAGCGCCGCTCCCTCAACATCGCAAAAGCCATCCCGCTTGGGCGGCTTTCCGTGGATGTTGATAGATGGTCTGGCAGACAGGACAGTTCCTGCGCCCCGTAATTCGACGCAGTAGTTGATTATAGTCCACTTGGATGCTGACGGCAATCACCGGCAGCCCTCCGCCCTTGGCCTGGGCCTGCGCCGCCAATCGGCCGTCAAGCCAGCTTGCCTGGCCCAGCGTCCGCGGAAAACCGTCCAGAATGTATCCGTTGGCGGTATCCTTCGCCTGCAGCCGCAACAGCGACCATCTCATCTACCAGGGAATCGGGCACCAGCTCCCCGCGCCCCATGATCTCCTTGGCCACCCGGCCCAGTTGCGTTCCCTGAGCCACATTGGCGCGCAACAGGTCGCCAGTGGATATCTGCGGAATTCCCCACAGCTTGCACTAGTTCCTTGGCCTGGGTTCCCTTGCCCACGCCCGGCGCACCCAATAAAAGAATTGGGCCGGGAAGGGTCTTTTGACCCGTTTCCCGGCCCTGTTCGACTGCCGATAAAGATGAAGACATTACCAGGTTTTCCTTCCGCGTATGCGACCGGAGCGAGGGGAAAAGCCGTCATAATGCCTCATGATCAGCTGCGATTCGATCTGGTTGACGGTGTCCATGGCCACACCCACCACGATAAGCAGCGAGGTGCCGCCAAAGTAGAACTTGACCCCCATGCCGTGCGTCGTCCACGCCGGCAAGCTTTCGAAGATGCGGCCGACCAACCACAACTTGTCAAAGCGGATGCCCGAGATCATGAATGTGGGCACGATCGTAATCAAACACAGATACAGCGCGCCCACCAGCGTCAGGCGGGTAAGAATGTCGTTGATGAAGTCCGAAGTGCGCTTGCCGGGCCTGATTCCGGGAATGAACGAGCCCGATTTGCGGAAGTTGTCCGCGATGTCGTCCGGCTTCATTACGATCGAAATATAGAAATAGGCGAAGAAGATGATACCCAGGATTTGGATGGTTTCGTACCACGGGTAGCCGGGCTGGAGCGCCTGAACAATGGGCTGAAGGAAGCGGCTGTTCTGCACGTACTCCGACTGGGCAAACAACATGGGCGCGGAAAGGATCGAGCTGGCAAAGATGACCGGCATCACGCCGCCGGCGTTCACCTTGAGCGGCAAGTGGCTGGATTGGCCGCCCATCATGCGCCGCCCGACGATGCGCCGCGCGCTCTGGATGGGAATGCGCCGCTCCGACCGCTCCACAAACACGATGAAAGCCACAATGGCCGCCATGGCCGCCAACAGGATCAGGACCACCACAAAAGTCAACTGTCCCCATGCGTCGGTCTGAATTTTCTGAATCAGGTCGCCCACGCCGCGCGGCAGGCCGGCGACAATGCCGGCGAAGATCAGCAGGCTCATGCCGTTGCCGATGCCGCGATCCGTGATCTGCTCGCCCAGCCACATGATGAACGCCGTGCCGGTCGTGAGTGTCAGCACCGTCATCAGGCTGAAGCCGATGCCGGGGTTCAAAACCAGCCCCTGCTTGGTGAGGATGGTCGCGATGCCGATCGACTGCAAAGCGCCCAGAATAACCGTCATGTACCGGGTCCACTGCGTGATCTTGCGCCGGCCGAGCTCGCCTTCCTTCTGGATGCGCGCCAGGGGTTCATAGACCACGGTGAGAAGCTGAAAAATGATCGAGGCCGTAATGTACGGCATGATGCCCAATGCGAAGATGGTCATGCGGCGCAGGTTGCCGCCGCCGAACAGGTCCATCAGCCCCAGCGCCGAACCGCTTTGCTGGTTGAAGAGAAGTTCCAACTGGTTGGCGTTTACGCCCGGCGTCGGGATGTGCGAGCCAAGGCGGTAGACGGCAAGAATCGCCAGCGTAAACAGAACCCGCTTGCGCAGGTCGGGAATCCGGAAGATATTGAGGAATTTCTCAATCATGTTTGATGTTCCGCTTCAGGGCGTTCTCCGCCATTCGGTTCTCTGACCTACTCCATCTTAGTGCATTTCTCGATTCCGGGTCAGGATATTGGAACCGGGAGATGCTGACTATGCGGCCCGTCACACGTGTCCAAGGAGCCCATTCCGGGCGCCCAGCTCTCTATTTTGGAGCCTTGGAAACCAATTTCCCTTTCGGTGCCACCGGAGCCTCGCCGCCCGCAACCACAGCCTTGCCGCCGGCCTTTTCGATTTTCTCGACGGCCGACTTTGAAAACTTGTGGGCATGAATGGTGATGGCCGACGCCAGCTCGCCCGAGCCCAGAACCTTGATCAGCGCCTTCTTGCTCGAGGCCAGGCCGAGCTTCTTGTAGTCGTCCAGGCCGATCTCGGTCACCGCAAGCCCTTCGACATGTTCCGCAATCCGGTCCAGATTCACCACCGTGTACTCGGTGCGGAAGATGTTGGTGAAGCCGCGCTTGGGCAGCCGGCGGTGCAGCGGCATCTGGCCGCCTTCAAAACCGCGCATCAGGCTGGAGCCCGTACGCGATCCCTGGCCCTTGTGCCCTCGGGTCGAGGTCTTGCCCATGCCGGATCCCATACCCCGGCCCACGCGCTTGCGCCCGGTATTGGCTTTCCTGGGCGCGCGCAAATTCGATAGATTCTTTGCCATGATCCCCTCGCTATAGCGCCGGAAGGGTTGATCCCCGCCGACTCGCGTTGTAAAGCAGCTTCTAGCTTTTAGCTATTAGCCTTTAGCTCGCACTCCGGGAGCCAAATGATGCGCGCTCGCGGATAGAAGAGCTAGAAGCTGAAAGCTAAAGGCTGAGCGCTAGTTCTCCAGAATCCTCACCAGATGCGGAACGGTCTTCACCATGCCACGAATGGATTCGTTGTCCACGCGCTCGACGATCTGGTTGAGGCGCGTAAAGCCCAATCCCTTCACCACCGCCTTGTGATGGGAGGGCGTGGAGTTCTTGGAACGGTAGTACTGAATGCGGATCTTCTTGGTTTCGGTCTCAGCCATGGCTTACATCTCCTCCACGGACTTGCCGCGCAAGGCAGCCACTTCTGCACGGTCGCGCAACTGCACCAGCGCGTCGAACGTGGCCTTGACGACGTTGTGCGGGTTCGGGGAGCCAAGGCTCTTGGTCAGCACATTCTGCACGCCGACCGAGGTCATCACCGCGCGCACCGCGCCGCCGGCGATCACGCCCGTGCCTTCAGGAGCCGGCTTCAGCAGCACCTGGCCGGAGCCGAAACGGCCCAGAACCAGATGCGGAATCGTGGTCTCGGTCAGGTTGACCCGGATCAGGTTCTTCTTGGCCGCCTCGATTCCCTTGCGAATCGCCTGGGGAACCTCCTTGGCCTTGCCCGAACCGTGGCCCACCACGCCCGAGGCAGGGTCGCCCACAACCACCAGCGCGGCAAACGACATGTTCTTGCCGCCCTTTACCACCTTGGTCACGCGATTGATGGCCACCACCTGATCCTTCAGGTTGTACTGGTTCGCATCGAGTTTCTTCTTCAAGATCGTCATTGCTCTCTCGTTTTCCAGGTTTCAGGTTTCAGGGATCAGGGATCAGGGACCGGTTCGTGGTGCATGTTCTAGCATCTTTACTGATCCCTGAAACCTGATCCCTGTTCCCTGCTTTTAGAACTCCAGCCCTGCCTCGCGGGCCGCGTCGGCCAGCGCCTTGATGCGCCCGTGATACAGATAGCCGCCGCGATCGAAGACCACCTTCTTGATGCCCTTTTCGACAGCCTTCTCGGCAACGGCCTTGCCGATCTCCTTGGCCGCTGCCACGTTGCCGCCGGTCTTCAACTTGATGGTCGAGGCAGACACCAGCGTCTGACCCGTCTGGTCGTCGATCACCTGTGCGTAAATGTGATTCAGCGAGCGATACACGTTCAGCCGTGGCCGCTCCCCCGTACCCGACAGCTTGGCGCGAATGCGCGCGTGAATGCGCTGCCGGATTGCGTTCCTCTTGGTCTGCGTAATCATGGTCTCTCGTTCCTATCGGCGGAGCCGCCAAGCGACCCCGTTCGGTTGTTAAGAGCAGGTTTCAGGGGTCCGGGGTCAGGTTTCAATCGGATGCGCTTTGTGCCGCGGTTTTTCTGATCCCTGAACCCTGATCTCTGATCCCTGTCTTTTGTTACTTCGCGCCCGTCTTGCCGGCCTTCTTCTTCAGCTTCTCGTCGGAGTAGCGCACGCCCTTGTTCTTGTACGGGTCGGGCTTGCGCAGCGAGCGCATGTCCGCCGCCACCTGGCCCACCTTCTGCCGGTCGATACCGGAGATGACCAGGTGAGTCTGCTTGGGATCGACCGTTACGTCAATGCCCGAAGGCAGCGGAACCTCGATCTGATGCGAATAGCCCAGCGTGAAGACCACCGTGCCCTTGCCCTTCATCTCGGCGCGATACCCGATGCCGACGATGTCCAGATCCTTCTTCCAGCCCTGGGTCACGCCGTGAACCGCATTGAAAACCAACGCGCGCGTCAATCCGTGCACCGGGGCATGCGCGTCGGTATCGCGCTTTACGTGCAGTTCCGTGCCGACTGTCTCCAAAGAAATGCCCTCGGCAATCAGCGCCGACATCTTGCCCTTGGGTCCTTCGACCAGAACGGTATTGCCCTCGACCCTGTACTTCACGCCCGCGGGCAGCGGGATCGGCTTCTTTCCAATACGCGACATCGTTTCAATCCTTCTTCTGGCTTGCGAGTCCCGAAAGGCAGTTGTCAGCGATCAGTTTTCAGTGATCAGTTGACTGCTTCAAGCTCTATCGTTCCACTGCAGCCGTAAAACAGGGGTCAGAGATCAGGGATCAGGGGTCAGTTCAAATCCGCAATCACCTAATCGGTCGGAATCTGATCCCTGATCCCTGCCTTTACCACACTTCGCAGAGCAACTCGCCGCCCACGCCTTCGCGGCGCGCCTGGCGGCCGGTCATCACGCCCTTGGGCGTGGTCATGATCGAGATACCAAGCCCACCCTGGACGCGCTTGATCTCGTCGCGGCCGATATACACCCGGCAGCCGGGACGCGAGATGCGCGCCAGGTCGCGGATGGCCGCTTCCGTGCCGCCGTACTTCAGGTACACGCGCAGCACCGGCTTGCCTTCCTCTTCCTGGGTCTTGTAGTTCGAGATATAACCCTCCTCCTTGAGGATGCGGGCTATCTCTGTCTTCAGCTTCGAAGCCGGTACATCCAGCTTCTGATGACGCGCCCGGATTGCATTCCGGATTCGCGCCAGAAAATCTGCTACTGGGTCGGTCAGACTCATTCCTTCTCCTTCATTCCCCGTTCGCTCCGCCGCGGCGGAGAACCAGCGGGAATGTCACTACAGTTATCAGTTGTCAGCTGGATCCGGCTCTTCGATTTCCTTCGCCAATATCAGTTCGTTTCGTTCGCAAACGGCTGACAACTGAAAGCTGACAACTGAAAACTGCTTCGCTACCAGCTCGACTTCACGACGCCGGGAATCTCGCCCTTGAGCGCCAACGCGCGGAAACACAAACGGCAGACGCCGAACTTGCGCAAAAATCCACGCGGCCGCCCGCAGAGCTGGCACCGGTTGTGCTTGCGGCAGCTGAACTTCGGCTTCCGCGCGTCTTTCACCCTTTTTGCAGTAGTTGCCATAAATCCTCAAATCCCCTTTACGCGCCTACCCGGAACGGCATCCCGAAGTGCTTCAACAGCGCCCGCGCCTGGTTATCGTCCTTGGCCGTGGTCACGATCGTGATGTTCATGCCCTTCAGCTTCTCCACCTTGGAGTAATCGATCTCCGGGAAGATCAACTGGTCGCGCAGTCCCAGAGTGTAGTTGCCGCGCCCGTCAAAACTCTTCGTCGACACGCCGCGAAAATCTCTTACCCGCGGCAGCGCCGTCGAAATCAGCCGGTCAAGAAACTCGTAAGCCTTCTCGTTGCGCAGCGTGACCATGGCGCCGATCGACATTCCAGCCCTCACCTTGAAGGCCGCAATCGATTTCTTCGCCTTGGTGGTCACCGGCTTCTGTCCGGTGATCATGGTCAGATCCGCCACCAGCGGGTCCAGCAGCTTGGTGTTCTGCGTCGCCTCGCCCAGGCCCATGTTGATCACGATCTTCTCCAGCTCCGGTACCGCCATCGGATTGTCAAGCCCCAGCTCCTTTTGCAGAGCCTGCTTGATCTCCTTGTGATACTTCTCTTTCAGCCTTGCCGCCATTTTCCTTTGCTCTCTTTCTTCCGGCGCCCGGAGTGGCCTTGCGACCGTTTACCGTTGCGGAAGTGCTTGAGTGCCCCATCCTCGCCGCGTCTCTGTTTTTGCGGCTAGGGTGGGATCGCACTGCTCCCTGCTCACTTCTTGGTGGGCAGCTCCTGCCCGCACTTCTTGCAAATCCTCGTCTTGGTGTCGCCTTCAATCTTGTGACCCACGCGCGCCGGGCCGCAGTTGGGGCAGACAAGCGCGACGTTCGAGACATTAATCGGCGATTCCTGCTCGGCAATGCCGCCCTTGGTCCGCTGACCCTGCTTGCTCGAAACCGTCTTCTTGACCACCCGCACGTGCTCGACCAGCACCGTCCCCTTGTCGGGGAAGACGCGCAGCACGCGACCCGTCTTGCCGCGGTCGGAGCCCGTGAGCACCTTGACCGTATCGTTGCGATGAATATTCAAACTCGGCATCTTCTCTCCAAACTCAGGGGTCCGGGATCAGTGGTCAGGGGTCAGTCTCTTCTTGCCGTTATCGCAATCTGGCGACCTGTCCACAATCTGAAAAATCAATCCCCGTTAGCCCGTCACTACTTGCCGATCCTTGGCCTGGGGCTTCTGATCCCTGATCCCTGAAACCTGATCCCTGACCCCTGAAACCTGATCCCTGTTCTTACACCACTTCCGGCGCCAGCGAAACAATCTTCAAAAACTTCTTCTCGCGCAACTCGCGGGCCACCGGCCCAAACACGCGCGTACCCACCGGCTCGTGCGCATCGTCGATCACCACAGCCGCGTTCTCGTCAAACCGGATATAAGTCCCGTCGCGCCGGCGGTGCTCCTTGCGGGTGCGGACAATGACCGCCTTCACCACCTTGCCCTTCTTCACCGTGCCGTCGGGCGAGGCTTCCTTCACTGCCGCGGTCACAATGTCGCCCAGGCCCGCCTTCTTGCCCAGTCCGCCGCCCAGCGGCAAAATCACTTGCAGCTTGCGCGCGCCGGAGTTGTCGGCCACCGCGAGCATGGTTCTCATTTGCACAGCCATGGGTTCTTCTCCTTAACCGCCCGCGCTAGTTGGCGGCCTTGCTTGCGGTCTTCACGGCCGCGTCCTCAATCTGGCCGAGAGACGAGCGCCGCACAATCTCTTCCAGCGACCACCGCTTCAGCTTGCTCAGCGGCCGGGTCTCGCGAATCCGCACCACATCGCCCATTCGCGCCGAACTCTGCTCGTCGTGGGCATAAAACTTCTTTGTGCTGCGCACGATCCGCTTGTACTTGGCATGTGCCTTGCGCATCTCGACCTCGACCACGATGGTCTTCTGCATCTTGGTCGAGACCACCTCGCCAACCTTCTCGTTACGCCGCGCGCCTTCTGCCGCCGGCGCCTGCACTGCCTCTGTCGTCGCCATTTAGCGGGCTCCCTTCTTGCCTGACACGGCCGGCTTGATTCCCACCGGTATCTTTGGCCGCGCCGCGGATGCCGAGCTCGCGCTCCTTGGCCACGGTCTTGATCTGTGCGATCTCCTTGCGCAACTGGCGGAGCTTCTTCACTCCGTCGTTCTGCCCCAGCGAGACCTGAAAGCGAAGCCGGAAAAGCTGCTCGGAGGTTGTCTTCTCCTGGTGCACCAGTTCCTCGTCGCTCAAATTGCGAATCTTTTCGAGTTCCATCTCTGTTTCTCTCTCCGGCAACTGCGCCACCTGTGCGGGAAAACGCAGCGCATCAAAACTTGCGGGTGCCCCAGGTCTCGCCTTTGAGACCTGGGATTCACCTTTACTTGGCCGCGGCCACAGCCTTCTCGGCGCCCGGCCGCATGCACAAACTTGGTCCTCAGCGGCAGCTTGTTCGACGCCAGCCGCATCGCTTCCTGCGCAACGTCCACGCGCCACCCCTTCCATCTCGAAGAGGATCTTGCCCGGCCGCACCACGGCAACCCAATGATCCAGCGCGCCCTTGCCCGAGCCCATGCGGACTTCGGCCGGCTTCTTGGTGATCGGCTTGTCCGGGAACAGGCGCAGCCAGATCTTGCCGCCGCGCTTGATGAAGCGGGTCATGGCGATACGGCTGGCCTCAATCTGCCGGTCGGTGATGTAGCCGCACTCCAGCACCTTCAACCCGTACTCGCCGAACGACAGCGAAGAGCCGCGCCACGCCTTGCCGCGGCGCTTGCCCTTCTGCTGCTTGCGAAACTTCACCTTCTTTGGCATCAACATAACGAAAACCTCGAAAACAGGGATCAGGGATCAGGGATCAGGGATCAGTTCGATCCCCTGCCCGACTTGCATCCCGAGCTCTTACATCAAATCTCGACAACCGCAACCATCAAGATCAATCAGTCGAGGGTCCCTGACCCCTGACCCCTGATCCCTGCTCTTAAAACACCGACGTCCCCACCGCCGGCGCCTGACGGCGCTTCTGCTCGTAGATGTCGCCGCGATAGATCCAGGTCTTCACGCCGATCACGCCGTAGGTCGTGTTGCGCCTCGGTGAAGCCGTAGTCGATGTCGGCGCGCAGCGTGTGCAGCGGCAAACGGCCCTGCAGATACCACTCCGAGCGGGCGATTTCGTTGCCGTTCAACCGGCCCGAAACGCGCACCTTGATTCCCTTGCAGCCGAAGCGCAGCGCCGAGTCCACGCTCTTGCGCATGGCCCGGCGGAAGCTGACGCGCTTTTCCAGTTGCAGCGCGATGTTCTCCGAGACCAGTTGCGCGTCCAGCTCCGGCTTGTTCACCTCGATGATGTCGATGAACACGTCGCGGCTGGTGCGCTTGCCGAGCTCCGTCTTGAGCTTCTCGATCTCCGCGCCCTTGCGGCCGATCACGATGCCCGGCCGGGCGGTGCGGATGAGAAAGCGCAGCTTGTTGCCCGGCCGCTCGATCTCCACCGAGCTGACGCCCGCGGCCTTCAGCTTCTCGCGCAGCTCAGCCTTGAGCTTCACGTCCTCGACCAGGAGCTTGTCATAGTCGCGCTCTGAGAACCAGCGCGAACGCCACGGCTTGTTCACTCCCAGCCGGAATCCGTAAGGATGGACTTTCTGTCCCATGCTTTTCCTCTCAATCCCTCTAGGCCTTCTTGCTGGCCTTTTTCTTTGCCGCTACAACGGACTTCTTTGCGGCGCGGCAGCCTTCTTGGCCGCCGGCTTCGATTCCTCAACCTTCGCCTTGGACGTCTTTGTCGCCTTGGGGGCCGCTGCCGGCTCTTCGACCTTGGTCACCAGACCCGTCTTGCGCCGCACGCTCGGCCACCGAAAGCACAATGTGCGTCAGCCTGCGCTGGTAGCGGAACGCCCGCCCCATCGGAGCCGGGCGGATGCGCTTCATGCGCGGCCCGTCGTTGGCCAGAGCCAGCTTGACGTAGAGATTGTCCACGTCCAGATCGAGGCCCTGCTCGCCGGCCACGTACTTCGCGTTGTCCACCGCCGAGGTCAACAGCTTGTGAATCACCGGGGCGATGCGCTTCTTGGTGAAGGCCGCTGTCGTCAGCGCCTCCTCAACCCCCCGGCCCTTGATCAGGTCGAGCACCAGCCGCGCCTTCTGCGGCGACACGCGCTGGAACCTGGCCTCGGCCCGGTATTCCCTTGTCTCGACTGCCATTGTCTCTTCCTCAATCTCTCGCCAGTGACCGGTTCTACCTTGCAGTCCCTGGCCCCTGGTCCCTAGTCCCTGTCTCTACCGCGGCTTGGCGCCGGCCTCGGCCGCCTTGCTGCCCCCGGTGTGTCCCTTGAACGTGCGCGTGGGCGCGAACTCGCCCAGCTTGTGTCCCACCATGTTCTCGGTCACGTACACCGGAACAAACTTCTTGCCGTTGTGCACCGCGATCGTGTGGCCCACAAACTCGGGAAAGATCGTCGAGCGGCGCGACCAGGTCTTGACCACCTTCTTGTCGTTGGCCTGGTTCAGCACCTCGATCTTCACGGTCAGGTGCGCATCCACAAACGGGCCCTTCTTTGTCGAACGTGCCATAAATCTCCTAGCTCCTCTACTTCGCCCGGCGGCTGACGATAAACGCATCAGTCCGCTTGTTGTTGCGTGTCTTGTAGCCGCGCGTCGGCTGGCCCCACGGGGTCACCGGATGACGGCCGCCCGAGGTCTTGCCCTCGCCGCCGCCGTGCGGGTGATCCACCGGGTTCATCACGACGCCGCGGTTGGCGGGGCGAATGCCCTTCCAGCGGTTGCGTCCCGCCTTGCCGATGGACACATTCTCATGGTCCGTATTGCCCACCTGGCCAATGGTCGCCATGCACTCGGCCAGCACCTTGCGGGTCTCGCCCGAAGGCAGCTTGAGCAGGGCGTAGTCGCCCTCCTTGGCCACCAGTTGCGCCTGCGTTCCAGCCGAACGCGCCATCTGCGCGCCCTTGCCTGGCCGCAGTTCGATGGCGTGCACCGTGGTGCCGGAAGGAATGTTCTTCAAGCGGCAGCGCGTTGCCCACCAGAATGTCCGCCTCAGGCCCCGAGGTGACTGTCGCGCCCACCTTCAGGCCGACCGGCTGCAGGATGTAGCGCTTCTCGCCGTCCGCGTAATGCACCAGAGCGATGCGAGCCGAGCGGTTGGGATCGTATTCGATCGTGGCCACCTTGCCCGGAACTCCGTACTTCTCGCGCTTGAAGTCGATCAGGCGCAGTTTCTGCTTATGTCCGCCGCCCTGATGGCGGATGGTCAGGTCGCCCGTGTTGCGGCGTCCGCCGGTGCGCTGCTTGACCGCCAGAAGCGGCTTGTGCGGCGTTGCCGTCGTCAGGTCGTCGTTCACCAGCGTGGTCTTGAAGCGCAGCGTCGGTGTAATCGGTCTGTATGTCTTGATTGCCATCGTCTTTGTCCTGAAGTGCCGGCGCCAAACTCTTGTCGCCTCACTCCCCGTTTCTCCGGAACTCGATTTCCTCAGGAGCTCCGATAATCCTTCTCGAATCGGGTCTATCTGATCCCTGATCCATGTTCCCTGTTCCCTGCTTTTACAGGTTGCTCACGTACTCGGGCAGCTTCTCGCCGGCCTTCAGCCGGACGTACGCCTTCTTCCAATCCGGACGGAAGCCCGCGAACTTCCCGCGGCGGCGCTCCTTGCCAATTACATTCGACGGTGCGCACCGCTGAGACCTTCACCTTGAAAAGGTTCTCGACGGCCTGCTTGACCTCATTCTTGGTAGCCTCGGGCGCGACTTCGAACACCAGCGTACCCTCGGTCTCCTTCACGCTCAAACCCTTTTCGGTAATCAGCGGGCGGCGAATCACGGTATAAAGTGTGGGCATCAGGCTGCCTCCGTCGCCGCGGCGAGCTTACGTTTTGACACGTTCTTCTCAAGCATCTCGACAATCTGTTCGATGGCGGCTTTGGAAAAGATGGCCCGCTCATAGCGCAGCAGATCGTACGGATGCACTTCGTTGTTCAGCACCAGCTCGACGCCGTGAAGGTTGCGCGCACCCAATAACAAACTCTTGCTGAGCGTCTTGCCGTTCTCGACCAGCAGGACGGTGCGCGTCACGTCCAGCTTGTCCAGCGCCGCGCGGTAGAGCTTGGTCTTGGGCTCCTTCAGTTCCAGGGTGTCCACAATCGTCAGCTTGCCGTCGGCCAGCTTCGAGGCCAGCGCCGAGCGCAACGCACCCAACAGCTTCTTGCGCGGGAAGGCGTAGTCGTAACTGCGCGGTTGAGGTCCATGCACCGTGTAGCCATGACGCCATAAAGCAGACCGCACGGATCCGATTCGTGCCCTCCCCGTGCCCTTCTGCTTCCACAGCTTCTTGCCGGAACCAGCTACTTCGGTGCGGCTCTTGGTCTTATGGGTGCCCTGGCGCAGCGAGGCGCGGTAATGCTTCACTGCCTCCCACAGCAGGCCCTCGTTGACCTGGTCGGGCGCAAAAAGCGCGTCGGCCAGCTCCATCGAGCCCACCTTGTCACCGTTCAAATTCAATACATCCACGTTTGCCATCGTCTTCTTCTTCCGCCGCTCATTCCCGGCCTGAATCATTTGCGCCCGACAGGCGCGTCTGCCCCACCGCAGGTGGTTACTTCCTCTTGCCGCCGGCCTTCTTCGAAGCCTTTAACGGATCGACCGTGCCGGACCCGGCAAAGCCACGGCGCTCGCGCGGCGGGGTCTTGGCCTTCGAGATAAGTACATATCCTTCACGCGATCCGGGAACAGCGCCCTCAACCATCAACAGGTTCTCGTCGATGTCGATGCCGCGAATGCGCAAATTCCGAACCGTGATCTGCTTCGCGCCCATGTGTCCCGGCATCCGCTGCCCTGGAAACACGCGGGAAGGGAAGCTGGAAGCGCCGATCGAACCCTGCACCTGGAACATATGTCCGTGCGACTTCGGCCCACCGGCAAAACCATGCCTGCGCACCACGCCCGCAAATCCCCGGCCCTTGGAGGTGCCGATCACATCCACAAACTTGGAGTCGGCAAAGATGTCCACCAGCACGCGGTCGCCGGCCTTGGTTTTTTCTGCGCCCTCGGCGTCGACCATCAGGTCAACTTCCCTGATCACCTTCACCGGCGGCGCTTCGGTCTTGGCAAAGTGGCCGGCCTGCGGCTTGGTCACGTTCTTGTTCTTGACGAACTCGACCAGCCCAATCTGCGCGGCCTCGTAGCCGTCCTTTGCCATGGTCTTCAACTGCGTAATCACGCAAGGGCCGGCCTGCAGCACCGTAATCGGGTGCACATCGCCCTTGTCGTCGAAGACCTGAGTCATACCGATCTTTTTACCGAGAATTCCTGTAACTGCCATGTCTTCCTCGCCTCATCATGCGATGTTGAACGCATCGCACTGCCGGAATCTCTCAAGGGTTCAGGGATCAGGGTTCAGGGTTCAGTTTGCTCCTGCTGAATCAAACTGCCGCCGTAATCGGCAGGCCTGTTTCCTTGACGCCTTCACCCTCTTCTCTCGTGGATCGAGGCCGATGTCTCGATCCAATTTCTACTTCACCGCGAGGAGCTAGCCAATCGCGAGACAGAAAAACTGATCCCTGATCCCTGACCCCTGATCCCTGATCCCTACTTCTCAAACGCCTTGATCTCGACATCGACGCCGGCGGGAAGATCGAGCTTCATCAGCGCGTCCACCGTCTGCTGCGTCGGTTCGAGAATGTCGATCAGGCGCTTGTGCGTGCGAATCTCGAAGGCCTCGCGGGACTTCTTGTCCACGTGCGGCGAACGCAGCACGCAGTACTTGTTCTTGATCGTCGGCAAGGGAATTGGCCCGGCCACCGTTGCCCCGGTGCGCTTGGCTGTCTCCACGATCTCGCCGGTCGAGGTGTCCAGCACACGATAGTCGTATGCCTTCAACCGAATGCGAATCCTCTGTCCTACCATGATCTTCCTTCCAGAGATCAGGGGTCAGAGATCAGAGATCAGTTTGTCCTTTCTCCGACAAACTGCCGCGCTACGCTAGCCGCTTTCTCTTCTCTGTTCCCTGTTCCCGATCCCTCAGAACCACGATTCAATTTCCCGGTCAGGTCAGTTTTTTGCCGATCTCTGATCTCTGACCCCTGATCCCTGTTACTTCACAATCTCCGAAACCGTGCCCGCGCCTACCGTCCGTCCGCCTTCGCGGATGGCAAAGCGAAGACCCTTTTCCAGAGCCACCGGCGTGATCAACTCAACCTGAAGCTGAACGTTGTCGCCCGGCATCACCATCTCTACGCCCTCAGGCAACTCCGCAACTCCCGTCACATCCGTCGTGCGGAAGTAGAACTGCGGCCGGTAGCCCTTGAAGAACGGCGTATGACGGCCGCCTTCTTCCTTGCTCAGAACGTATACTTCGCCCTTGAAAACCGTGTGCGGCGTAATCGAGCCCGGCTTGGCCAGAACCATGCCCCGCTCCACGTCTTCCTTGGGAATGCCGCGCAGCAACAGCCCCGCGTTGTCCCCAGCCAAACCTTCGTCCAACTGTTTCTTGAACATTTCAACGCCCGTGCATACCGTTTTGCGCGTCTCGCGGAAGCCGACGATCTCAACATCCTCGCCAACCTTCACCTTGCCGCGCTCGATGCGGCCAGTTACAACCGTGCCGCGGCCGGAGATCGAGAAGATATCTTCGATCGGCATCAGGAAGGGCAGGTTGACCGCACGCTCAGGCTGCGGAACATACGTATCCACCGCCTCCATCAGCTCGTCGATCTTGGCTTCCCACTGCGGCTCGCCGTTCAGCGCGCCCAGCGCCGAGCCGCGAATCACCGGAACATCGTCGCCGGGGAACTGGTACTTCGAAAGAAGCTCACGCACTTCCATCTCCACCAGCTCGATCAGCTCCTCGTCTTCAACCGCATCGCACTTGTTCAAAAACACAACCATGCAGGGAACGCCCACCTGGCGAGCAAGAAGAACGTGCTCCTTGGTCTGCGGCATCGGACCGTCGGTCGCTGCAACCACCAGAATCGCTCCGTCCATCTGCGCCGCGCCCGTGATCATGTTCTTGATGTAGTCGGCGTGACCGGGGCAATCGACGTGCGCGTAGTGGCGATTCTTGGTCTCGTACTCCACGTGCGCAGTTGCAATCGTGATGCCGCGCTCCCGCTCTTCCGGCGCGTTGTCGATCGAATCGAACGAACGGAAGACAATCTTCGGGTTGTGCTTCTGCAATACCTTGGTGATCGCCGCCGTCAGCGTCGTCTTGCCGTGATCGATGTGCCCGATCGTGCCCACGTTCACGTGAGGCTTCGTACGGTCAAACTTTTCCTTCCCCATAAGAATCCCAAAATCCTTTCATAGCTTGTACTGCCCGTTTCAACTCGGGGCGTCCGCCGCTGCGGACTCCAGCCCCAAAATTCCAGGGTTCAGAGATCAGGGGTCAGGGGTCAGTCTCTTTCACCCACTTCAGCAATTCCGGCTAGATACAGCCGCCCTTCTGATCCCTAATCCCTGATCCCTTACTTCACTTCCCCTGCGCCCGCCCGATGATCTCATCGGCAATCATTCGCGGCGCCTCTTCGTACCTTGCGAACTGCATCGAGTAAGAAGCGCGGCCTTGCGTGGACGAGCGAATGTCGTTCACATAGCCGAACATCTCCTTCAACGGCACAATCGCCTTGATCACCTGCGAGCCGCCTATCCGATCCACGTGCTCGATGCGCCCGCGGCGCGAGTTGATGTCGCCGATAATCGTCCCCATGTGCTCTTCGGGAACCGTGACCTCGACCGCCATCACCGGCTCCAGCAGCACCGGGCTGGCCTTTCTGGCCGCTTCCTTGAATGCAATCGATCCGGCAAACTTGAAGGCCATTTCGTTCGAGTCCACTTCGTGATAACTGCCGTCGTACAGCGTCACCTTGATGTCCACCAGCGGATAGCCGGCCAGAATACCCAGCTCGATTGCGCCCCGCACACCCTGATCGATGGGCTTGATATATTCCTTGGGCACCGAACCGCTCTTGATTGCGTTGATGAATTCGTAGCCCATTCCCGGCTCGTTGGGCTCAATGCGCAGCTTGCAATGGCCGTAGTTGCCGGAGCCGCCGGTCTGGCGAATGTACTTGCCCTCGGCCTCCGCCTTCTTGCGGATCGTCTCGCGGAAGGCGACCTTCGGCTCGCCCACATTGGCCTCGACCTTGTACTCGCGCCTCATGCGGTCGACCAGAATCTCGAGGTGTAATTCGCCCATGCCGCTGATGATGGTCTGGCCCGATTCTTCGTCGGTATGCACTTTGAAGGTCGGATCCTCGTCCGCCAGCCTCGCGAGCGCAATGCCCATCTTCTCCTGGTCGGCCTTGGTCTTGGGCTCGATAGCCACCGAGATCACCGTCTCCGGAAATATAATGGCGCCCAGAGCAATGGCGTGGTGCGGGTCGCACAATGTGTCGCCGGTCTTCAGTTCCTTCAGGCCCACGCAGGCGCAGATGTCGCCGGCCAGAATCTCGGTGATGTCCTCGCGCTTGTCGGCGTGCATCTTCACCAGGCGGCCCACGCGATCGGTTTTGCCGGTACGGGGATTGAGAATCGTGTCGCCGGTCTTGAGCGTGCCGGAATAGACGCGGATGAAGCAGAGCTTGCCGAAGGGATCGTTGATGACCTTGAAGGCTAATGCCGCGAGCGGCTCGTTGTCGTCCGGCTTGCGCACAACAATGCTGGCGTGATGACGGGGATCGATGCCTTCGACAGGGGGCTTGTCTAGCGGGCTGGGAAGGTAGTCGATGACCGCATCCAGCAGCGTCTGAACTCCCTTGTTCTTAAAAGCGCTTCCGCAGATCACCGGGAAGACCTTCAAATCGATGGTTGCCTGGCGAATGCCCGACTTCAACTCGGCGATGGTGGGCGTCTCGCCCTCCAGGAACTTCTCCAGCAGCACATCGTCGGTCTCGGCGATGATCTCAATCAACTGCAGCCGGAAAGCCTCGGCCTTTTTCAGCAGGTTGGCGGGAACTTCCTCGATCGAGAACTGCGCGCCCATCGTCTCGTCGTGCCAGACGATTGCCTTCATCTCCACCAGATCGATCACGCCCTTGAAGCCGGCTTCGGCCCCGATGGGAATCTGCAGCGCAACCGGCCGCGCGCCCAGGCGCTTGCGGATGGTTTCCAGAACGTGCTCGAAGTCGGCGCCGTTCTTGTCCATTTTGTTCACGAAGCAGATGCGCGGAACCTTGTACTTGTCGCCCTGCCGCCACACCGTCTCGGTCTGCGGCTGCACGCCACTCACTGAATCGAACAGCGCCACCGCGCCATCGAGCACGCGCAGGCTCCGCTCTACTTCCGCAGTGAAGTCCACGTGGCCGGGCGTATCGATAATATTGATGCGAACATCTTTCCACGTGCAGGTCGTGGCCGCCGAGGTGATCGTAATGCCGCGCTCCTGCTCCTGCTCCATGTAGTCCATGGTCGCCGTGCCCTCATGCACTTCGCCGATGCGGTGCGTGATGCCCGTATAGAACAGGATGCGTTCTGTCGCTGTCGTCTTCCCGGCGTCGATGTGCGCCATGATTCCGATGTTCCGGCAGCGGTTCAGTGGTGTAGTGCGAGGCACGGCATTTTTCCTTGCGAGCACTCAGCCCGCGGTTTCCGATCTTTTCAACCCTCTTGAAATCCGGTGACCCAGGTCTTGATTCCGAGATCCGGGAAACCTCAACTCATTCAGCGCAATCTACCAGCGGTAGTGAGCAAAGGCCTTGTTGGCCTCGGCCATGCGGTGAACGTCTTCCTTCTTCTTCATCGCCGCGCCGCGCCCGTTGGCCGCGTCCAGCAGCTCGTTCGACAGCTTGTCGATCATGCCCTTTTCGCCGCGATTGCGGCCGTAGGTGATCAGCCAGCGAATGGCCAGCGACGTGCGCCGGTCGGGATTCACTTCAATCGGCACCTGGTAGTTGGCTCCGCCCACCCGGCGCGTCTTCACCTCAAGCAGCGGCTTACAGTTCTCTACCGCCTTCTTGAAGAGCTTCAGAGCGTCGTCGCCGCCGCCTTTTTCCTCGAGGTTCTTCATCGACTGATAGAAGATGCCCTGGGCCGTCGACTTCTTGCCGCCCCACATCATAGAGTTCACAAACTTCGTGACCAGCGTGGATCCATAGACTGGGTCCGGCGCCACTTCCCGCTTCGCAATGTGCCCTTTTCTCGGCATAATCCTCTAGATCCTCGCGCTCTCGCGCCCTGTGCTGCCCAAGTCCGGGTCCAAATCCCGCGCCCCGGTACCTATTTGCTACTTCTTGCCTGGCGCCGCGCCGCCCTTGGCTCGCTTGGCTCCATACTTCGACCGGCTCTGCTTGCGGTTGGCCACGCCCACGGAATCCAGCGTGCCCCTGACTACGTGGTAGCGGACGCCGGGAAGGTCTTTTACGCGACCGCCGCGAATCAGCACGATCGAGTGTTCCTGCAGGTTGTGGCCGATCCCGGGAATGTAGGTGGTCACCTCAATCCCGTTGGTCAGCCTCACGCGAGCAACCTTGCGCAAAGCCGAGTTCGGCTTCTTGGGCGTCTGTGTGTACACGCGCGTGCAAACGCCGCGCCGCTGCGGCGATGCCTGCAACGCCGGCGACGCCGTCTTGTACCGCGGGGCGGTGCGCCCCTTGCGAACCAACTGATTGAATGTAGGCAAACCAAAACTCCTTACGCCAAAACCGTACTGCCCAGTTTCCCAAGCCGCGCGCAGACCTGTGGGGCCTCCTGCTCGATCCCAACGCAACCTTTTCCGGTCGCGCGGGCGCACAGGAGCCCTATCGTTGCTGCTTCGCGTCTGTCTTCGTTCCAATCTCAGACGAGAACCGGGACGGTGGCCGGGCGTCCGCCGAGGCGGAGCCAACTCCGTTTCCGGGTTCCGGCCCGCATAGCCCTCCAAGGTGGAGAACGCGCGGGCTCC
Source organism: uncultured Acidobacteriaceae bacterium (assembly GCA_963757965.1). Classification (GTDB taxonomy): domain Bacteria; phylum Acidobacteriota; class Terriglobia; order Terriglobales; family Acidobacteriaceae; genus Telmatobacter. The sequence continues at coordinate 267,741 of CAVWTV010000016.1, read as the reverse complement.
GATGCGAATCGCCCCTGCCCTCCGCAAGATGAGAGCGATTTCGGGGACATGTCTGGCTGGTCTCGCCGCGGCGAGCACCTAGCCTCTGGGATCACCACCCGCAAACTACTGCGGTTCCGGGCTGCCCATACGCTTCCGCCGTCAAGACACACGAACGGATGCGCTCTTGCACAACCTTTTAACAATAGCAAGAAACAGGGGCAGGGTCAACGAATTCCACTCTGCCACGCAAAGATTTCTCCTGCCTTAGACGATGCTGGCCAGCTTCCAGGCCCCGTTTTCCAGGGCGAAAGTAGCCGTTTTCTTGCTGCTCAGCTTGTTCCCAGGGTTATGGGCAATGTCCTGCAGGGCGCTCGGCGCGCCTTCCAGGTTCACGGCCTCAGTGAACACGACGCTCTTGGTTCCGCCTACTTCGTCCTGCGGATCGCTGTCGACTCGGGCCTTCAGGTGGTTGGCCGCCACGGTCTGCACGACCACCGAAAAGCTCTTATCGTCAGGGCTCTCCGGCCGCCATTGGATCACTTCACCCCCGCCCATGAGCTTGATTGCCTTCTTGCCTTCCGGCGACAGGGTGAAGTCGGCCCAGAACTTGTTCGGATAGGCCTTCGACCGGTCCCAATACTTGGCCGTCACGCCCATCCTCATGCCCAGATCGTCCACGGTGACGTTGGCGCCCACCGGGGGAGTCTGGTCATACTTGGCCTGGATCAACGCCTGCGCTTGAGAAGCCGTAAGCTCCGGCGCCGACTTGCAGCCGGACAGCCCCAGTCCCAACATCAGTGCCAAACCCGCAAATGCGAATACCGCGAGAAACTTAAAACTCAGTGCCTTTTTCACTTTCCCCCCATGGACAGCGCAAAACGATTGAACTCTACCCGACCTGCCATTTTTCACCTACTTTCACGCACTGTCAATGGTGTTGCAAGTGACGTTGCGCACAGTTGTCTGAATTCTGCACGGGAATGTGCAGATCCGCCATGCAAAACTCCGGAGAAAAATGAGATTCCGGCTTCCTTGCTCAGCGAACGTCGTCCGTTGTGACCCGTTCCAGGAGCAGCGTCAGGAAGCCGGTCTCGTCCGATTTAAGGCAGACCTGGGCATTGGGCGCACCTTCATTCTGCCTCGTAAACCCTTTGTCGTCAACCTCGAGGCGCATCGGTGCCGCGGGGCACAGATCGGGACGAACCGCGAAAGCCACTGCAACCGGGTCAAACAACGTGGGGGCGGCCGGGTGTCCCTCGCTGCCGGCCATCCATTGGTGATAGAGCAAAGTCAACTGGTCGGTGAGTGGGGAGCCGTGGGAAAAGATCGCCTCCCGCTCCTTCGTTTCGAGGTGGATCTGTGTCGAGTCGAGCGGCATCATGAAGACCGGCACCCCGACAGCCAGCAGCGCCCTTGCTCCCGCCGGATCGCAGTTGATGTTCCACTCCGCATCGGCGGGCCTGCGCTCTCCATTGTGCCCGTCGTAGCCCCGGTCGATGCTGCCCCCCATCATCACCACGCGCTTCAGCTTGCGAAAGGTCGCCGGATCGCGCTCGATCGCCGCCTGTACGTTGAAGAGCGGGCCGATCGCAATGAGCGTAATCTGGCCCGGATACGCGCGAATCCGGCTAAGCAGGAACTCAACTGCATCGGGATGCTTTTTGCCTTGCTTTAAATCGGGCGTCTGGCCGGCGTACGCGGCCTGGGTGAAGGCATTGCTGTGAACAGTCGCAACTCCCACAGCGACAGGAATGTCCGCTTGTCCGACCGCATTCAGATAGCGGTCAACCAGCCGGGCACGCAGCTCCGTGTCCCCATAGGCTGTCGTAATCCCCAGCAACCGGAGATCCGGGCTGCGCAACACCAGCGCGAGCGCAAAAGCATCGTCGATGTCGTCACCGATGTCGGTGTCCAAAATCGCCAGTTGAATCGTCGGCCCAAGCTGGCCGACAGCGGGAGCGGGTTGCCCGCATGATCCTGCCAGCCCGGCAAACATCACGGCCAGTGCACCTAACCCGGGAATGAATCGAGAAATACTCATGCACAAAACTCTAACCCGGTCGCCCGCTTTCGCGCCTTCGCCAAAGCGAACGCGCCATTCAATCCGCCGTCGAGTCGCTGCCGGCAGAATAAAAGCTCAACGCCGCGTCGCCTTGTTCGAGGAGCCGCGTTCTTCTCAGCGCACCGTATCGGACTTCCAGGCGCTCTTTGCGCCGATGCTCGGCAATGACCAAAGCACCGGCGGCGAGAACGCCGGCTGATTCCCCGCCCAGCAACCCAAGCGTTGCCGCGTATTCCCGGGCCGCGTCGTATGGCGGATCAAGAAAGACAATGTCAAACACAATGTCGAATCCCGCTCCCGCCTTCCGAGGCTGCAGAAATCCGCCCACACCCCGGTTGTGAATCCGGAAGCCCGCCGTCACTCCCAATCTGGCCAGGTTGGCGCGCAACACTGAAAGGGCTGCGGGCTCACGCTCCACAAACTCCACCCGAGCCGCGCCGCGGCTGAGAGCCTCGATTCCCACCGCACCCGAACCGGCGTACAAATCGAGAAAAACAGCGCCCTCGATGCGTGGCGCCAATACGTTAAACAGCGTCTCGCGCAGCCGGTCGCTGGTAGGCCGGGTTTCGAGCCCTGCCGGGGCCGCAAGTGTGCGGGAACGGTACGATCCGGCGATGATGCGCATACGAAACCACCATAGTCGAGTCCAACCGCGCCCCGACACACTACAATTCTAGACATGCGAGGCTGGTCAATCCCGATGGGCCGTTGGATGGGCGTCGAACTCCGCGTCCACGCCTTCTTCCCTCTGCTGGCAGTCGTCTGCCTCGCGCTGAGCGTGTCAATCGGATTGGGGCGAGGCTTCGCCCTCTTCCTGGTAGTCGTTGCCGCGGTGTTGGTGAGGGAGACCGCACGCCTGCTGGTCGCTGCGTGGCTTGGACTGCGCTTGCGCGCCGTTCTTCTTCTCCCCATCGGCGGACTCTTCGCCTACGCCAATCCCGAAAGCCAGGAAAATGCAAACGCGGGCATCGGCCAATTTGCCATCGCGTTCGCCGGCCCTCTGGCCAACTGGGCCACGGCGCTGGTGCTGGCCGCTCTTTTCCTGGGCGCGAGCAGCGATATGCACCTGCTGGCCCAGCCCTTCATCACGCCCGCCTATCTGCTGCGCAGCGCCATGTGGATGCAGGTCTTCATGGGGGTCATGCACCTGCTGCCGGCCTATCCGCTGGATTGCGGCCGCCTCATCCGCGGCAGTTTCGCCCGCAAGAACGGCATCGCCCTTTCCGGCCGCGCCGCCACAGGCCTCGGACAAGTCATCGCCCTCGCCGCCGTGGTGGGCGGAATGCTGCTGCAAAACTATTGGTTAGCCATCGCCGGCTTCTTCATCATGATCGGCGCGCAGATTGAAGATCAGGGCGTGTTCTTCCAGTCGGTCGTGGATACGGTGCATATGCGGGAGGTCATGCTCACCGACTTCGCTACGCTCTCGCCCTCCGACACATTAGCCGACGCACTCGGCCGCTGCGTCCACTCGCTTCAAGAGGACTTTCCCGTCGTGCGCGGACCACAGCTCGTCGGCATCGTCTCGCGTCAGCGTATTGTCGATGCCCTGCGCAACGACGGCAACGGCTACGTGCAGTCGGTCATGTCGCGAGCCTTCCAGGTTGCGTGCCCCGATGACACTTTGGGAACCACCATCCGCCGCCTCACCGCCGGCCACGGCCTCGCCCTGATTCCCATCACTGAGAGTGGGCGCGTTGTGGGCATTGTCAGCGTGCAAAACCTGATGAGCTCCATGTCCCTGCTGGCCGAAAAGCGCCGCCTCGAACGCGAGGAAGCCCGAGACTGACCGTGCAAAAGACCGACAGCACTCGCCTTCCGCTCGCGCCCGGTCTCTATCTGGTTGCTACCCCCATCGGCAACCTCGGCGACATCACGCTGCGCGCCCTCGACGTGCTCAAACGCGTTGACCGCATCGCCTGCGAAGACACGCGCCAGACGCAAAAGCTCCTTAACCACTTTCAGATTTCAACCCCCACCGTGAGCTGCCACCAGCACAACGAGCACCAGCGCACTCATGAACTCCTGACCGCGCTCCAGGCGGGTCAGCGCATCGCCCTCGTCTCCGACGCCGGAATGCCCGGCATCAGCGATCCAGGCGCCTGGCTGGCCGCTGAGGCAATCGCCAACGAAGTCCCGGTTATTCCCATTCCCGGAGCCAATGCGGCGCTCAGCGCGCTCGTGGCTTCCGGCTTGCCCACCGGCGAATTTCAGTTCCTGGGCTTCTTGCCAGAGAAAGCCGGCGCACGCCGCAGCCGCCTTGAAGACCTCGCAGAAGATATCAAGACGCCGCGAACTCTCATCTTCTACGAAGCCCCGCACCGAATCGTTGAGACCCTGGCCGATCTGGAATTTGTCTGGGGACCGAACCTGCGCGTCACCGTGGCCCGCGAGCTGACCAAAATCCACGAGGAGTTTCTCCGCGGAACGGTCGCATACGCGCGCCAGGAGTTGGCCCACCGCGATCGCATCCGAGGCGAAATCACACTGCTGGTCGAGGCTCTGCCCCACTCGCAAGCCGGCGCTCAGTCCGCGGATTCCCCTCCAGAACGAATTGCGGACCGCGTCGCACGCATCCAGACTGAATTGGGAGTAGACGAGAAAGAAGCCCTCAAGCGCCTCGCGCGTGAGCTGGGCAAGTCGAAGAGTGAACTCTATCGCGAACTGCAGCGCGAGCGGGCGCGCCGATAGATCTTCGATAGGGCGCATGAAACCGTAAACCGCTCCGAGCGCGCATCAACACGTTCGGTTCAGCGATGGTACCCATGAGATCAACTCTTTCCTAGCGTGGTGAGTCAGAAGTTCGTTACAGAAGTACGCGATGGAAATGCAGGTCCTTCGACTCCGCTGTAGAACGCTTCGCTCAGGATGACCGCCTCTCTTGGGGTTTCGTGTATGCGGCATTTATTGAACGAACTTCAGACTCAGTACACTAGCAAGGAGGATAAGAAAGGCTCGCCGCGATCGGCGCACGGCAAGTTGTCTGGGGAATCTAAGCCGGCTCTCGAAACGGCTGGTTCGAGAACGTTGCGTCGCGCCGGTGAAGGCCGCCCATGAGCCGCAACAACGAGCCCATGCTGCTGCCTTTTTGAAAGAAGCCATCGGCGGCAACGCCAGATGGCACTTCGTCGCCGCGGAATGCGCCGCTCATCGCAATCGTCTGAATCGTCGGAAACTGCCGCCGAACCTCCGACAGCAACTCGAAGCCCGACATCCCGGGCATATTCAGATCGGAGAGGAGAATCTCCGGGACCTCGTTGCGAATCTCAAGCAAGGCGGAGAAACCATCTTCGGCAGCTCGTACATCGTACCCAATCTCCGTGAGTACACACGTAAGTGAGTATCGAATTGAAGGCTCATCGTCCACAATGAGAAGTCTGGCCAGGCAACTCTGCTTTCCGTCGCTCATCTCTCACCCCTCCCGAAGATCCACTTGGGGAATTGGAGTGAGTATCCCATCCGGCGAAGTGCAACGCTGATCAGTTTTGAACAGAGCCGCCGGAGGATCCGCCGGCTTCAAGTTAATCCGCTGGAGTGATCGTGATGGGAGGCTTTTCAGCGTTGTCGTCCGGCAATCGATCGTGAAGAATCACGTTCAGCAGCGACCTGTGAACCTGAATACCGCCGTTGTACTTGATAAAGCCAAGCTTGCGGAACCGGTTCATGAAGAAGCTCACCCGCGACCGCGTCGTGCCGATCATCTCCGCCAGCGCCTCCTGGGAGACCTTGGGAATGTACTGTCCCTCCTCGTCCGGGTTCCCCAGGGTCCGATCCGCGCTGCTGGTTTGGCTAGTCGGGTTGCCGAACTCAGCCATCAGCAACAGAATTCTCGCCAGCCGCTTCTCGCTCGAGTTGAAAAGCTGATCCACCAGGTCCGCCTGGATGCGCATGCTGCGTTCCAGCAGAAACTTCAGGAAAAGAGCGGAGAAGTCGCGCTCTTCCTGCATCACCCGGATCATCTCGTCCCGGCTTATTTTTAGCGCCGAGCACGCAGTAATGGACGTGGCTGTTGCCAGCCGCTTCCCCCCCATGGCCGCCAGCGCTTCCTCGCCCACAAAGTCGCCGTCGCCCAGCAGCGTGATGGTTGCTTCCTTACCCGATGCGGAAACAACGGTGACCCGCGCCCGGCCTTTCTGAAGATAGAAAACCGCGTTCGCCGGATCACCCTGCGAAAAGAAAGGCTGCTTGGGAGCGAGCTGGACAATCCTTCGCCCCAGGCCCGCGCCTCTCAGAAAGGCCGCCAGATCGAATTCCGGTTTTGTATGTTCAACCATCGAACTGCTTCTTTCTCCCTGGAGTCAACTCTCAAACAAAAATCCGCACGCGCAGCCGTGCCTGAATCTCCTTCGTCTTGAAAGTGAGGTCATGGCGATGAATGAAAAGGTTATCGCCAGAAACCGCGGATCATGGGTGCCTTTTGCCGCTCAATCAACGGGCCGACCCCGCCGTTCCCCAAAGGCACATTCTCCGCCGGATTCTCCCACAGCGTCGCACCGCGAGCGGAGAGCAAACTGATCAATTTTGCACACTTTTAGGAAGATTTTGCAAGGCCAGATTCATTGCGTGTCGACAGTTTTGCCTCGAATACGATATCGCCCACGCTCCGCCCGTAGCCGTATCACATTCCAGGAAAAGGAGATAGACCGTGGAGACTTCATGCGATGGCGATGGTCCCTTCGTCCGAAATCCGAATAGCCGACGACGCGCGCCTTTCCTCGATCAAGGTTGCGGCGGCGCACTGAGCTTCCACCTCGCCTGCATCTCCTCAATCTCCTTCATCTCTTCGATGAGTTGCTGCAACTGTTCCCGCTGGCCCCCGCTTACGTTCACAAAGCGAATGCCTACAAGGTCGCCTTCGTGAATCTCCTGAACTACGCCGCCCAGGCGGAATGGCTGCCCGGCAGAACGAAACTCAGTCTCGACCGGTGTATAGATACACAACAGAAATCGCTCGTCGGTGTGAATCCGGCAGCCGGCCAGGCTCAGGTCGAGGATGCACCCACGCTGACTGAATCGGGTATGGACGAGAAAGATCGCGGCTTTGGTATGAACTTCATGCCTTGGATGCGCACGGCGTTCGCGCCTCTCGCCTCGTCCGGCAGGCCGGCTGCTTCCTATCGCCGCCTCCGCCTCTTCCTTAGATTCGTCCTGGTCCGCCGCTGCCGGCGCATCGGGCTCCGCGATGGTTTGACTCGCTTCCTGCTCTTCAGCCACTGCTCTGGCCCGTTCCGCCGCAGCTTGTTCGTCCTCCGCTTGTTTTTCCGCGGCAAGTTTCTCAGCTTGCTCGCGTGCGGCCCTGGCGACAAGGTCTTCCTCGACCTCGCCCAGTACCTCGGCCAATTCCCCGATGCGACGCGAAGAGACTCCCACAAACTGAATGCCAACCGAATTGACCCCGTCGGTCCATCGAACCGCGCCACAGAACCTGAACACGATTCCGTTGACCCGGAAGATCAACTCGACACGAACCCCGAGGCCGGCGGGATAACGCTCCCGCGTCCGCATCCGGCAACCTTCCAGGCTCAAATCGATGATCCGGCACCGCAACGGAAGACCATGGTCCACCAGAAGCAATTCCGCATCTTCATCCACGGCAAATCGGGGACGTTTGCGAAGATGTTCCGGTGTTTCCGTTGCCTGAAATTCCGCCTGTGCGCCCGCTTCCATTGCCCGCTCCAACCGATTCGCGAATGAATCAGTGTCCCGCGGTCAGCTCCCAGGGGCGCGCCGGCGCTGGTTGCGCCGCTTCGCGACCCTGCAATCGATCGTACTCATACACATCGCTCGTTGTGCCCAGCGACTCGTTGTATAAGCTGATGGCCCCGGTCAACTGCTTCAGCTCTTCGCTGAACAGGTGGATCCCCTGCAATTGACTGGCCGACGCCGGCAATTCAAATTGGGAAGTCTTAATGAACTTCTGGTACCCCCGGTCCAACAACCGCCCCACCTTGCCCCCGACAAGCGCGCCCGGGCTCTCCACAAAAGCTGCCGACCTATTCTTGTCCTGCGAAGCTGCAAGCACCGCCGCCGCACCATGCTTGGTCACCAGCACACCGCCTGCAACTTCGGGATAAGGTGCTACATCAAAGCAATGGGCGCGAAGGATATCCAGCGTCTGTTCGAAGTTTGGATTGCTCGATTTTCGGGACATGTCCGCTTCCTGTCTGAGAGGATATGAGTACGGCTTGCGGAGGTCCTCTCGCCCTTTCAATCTCGCACAATCGGAGCGCACGCTGCAATTCCCCATGGAACTGGACTCAAAGCAATGCATCCCCGGCTCCTCTTTGCCTGAGCGCATCGGCAAGACGCCGCTCATCAGGATTACCGAGCCGCTTCGCGGATTTCCGGGCGTCACGCTGCTCGCCAAGGCCGAGTGGGCCAATCCCGGCGGCAGCGTAAAGGACCGCGCCGCCGCATCCATGGTTGCCGATGTCCGCGATCGCGGCTTGCTCACTCCGGGCAGGACTCTGCTCGACGCCACCAGCGGCAACACCGGCATTTCCTTCGCCATGCTCGGCGCTGCACTCGGCTTTCCCGTCCAGCTCGCCATGCCCTCCAATGTCTCCCCGGAGCGCAAGCGCATTCTGCGCGCCTATGGAGCTCACCTGGAATGGACCGATCCCGATTTCGGTTCCGATGGCGCGATTCGCCGCGCCCGCGAGATGGCCGGAAACGATCCCGATCGTTTTTGCTACGTCGACCAGTACTCCAACGACGCCAACTGGCTGGCCCACTATCGCACCACCGGTCCGGAGATATGGCAGCAGAGCGCGGGACAGGTCACCCACTTCGTGGCCGGTCTGGGAACAAGCGGCACCTTTATGGGCACCACTCGCCGCCTCAAGGAACTTAACCCCGCGCTCCAGGCCATCAGCTTTCAACCCGACTCGCCCTTCCACGGACTTGAAGGCCTCAAACACATGGGAACCTCCATCGTTCCGGCCATCTATAATCCCCACCTGGCCGACCGCGCATTGGAAGTAGAAACCGAAGCAGCCTACGCAATGGCCAAGCGACTCGCCCGCGAAGAAGGCTTGCTGGTCGGCATCTCCGCCGCCGCGGCCGTTGTCGCCAGCTTGATAATTGCCGTAGAGGAGAGTGCGGCTGGACGCGAGGCCGTCATCGTGACAGTACTGCCCGACTCCGCGGAAAAATATCTCTCGGAACGTTTCTGGGAGGAAGCATGAGTTGCCTGCGCCTTTCCAAATCGGTCTACGAAGCAATACGCGCTCATGGCGAGGAGACCTACCCTCACGAGTGCTGCGGCGCGTTGCTTGGCATATCCACGCCCGATGGCTGGCAGGTCGAGCAAGCCGTGCGCGCGGACAACACTCGAACCGACTCCGCTCACAACCGCTATAACATCGCCCCCGCGGAGCTGGTGAAGATCGAACGCGAGGCGCGCCGCCAAGGCTTCGACATCGCCGGCTTTTACCACTCCCACCCCGACCACCCCGCACAGTGGTCGCTCACCGACTTTGCTGAAGCCCACTGGCTCGGCTGTAGCTATGTCATCACGGCCGTTGCCCAGGGCAAAGCCACCGTCACTCACTCCTTCCTCCTAGCCGGCGCGAGCGAAGAGGACAAGCAATTCAAACAGGAAACAATTCGCTTAAAGGATGAAGCGATCGAATCGAGTTACAACTAATTTGATTCACATCTACATATGCAGCTTTACTTGCCCCGCGCTGAGGGAAGGCAGTTCCGCTCATCAACCGCGCTTCGAGTTAGAAGTGAGGAGTTAGTTTCTGCAAACACCTGAGAATTTCCTTTACACGCAAGCTCCGCAGGTATCATAATCGCCGAGTCTCAGAACGCTCGTCTCCTGCGGCTTCCCCGCCCCCCTCCACAGCGTGCGCTCTCGGACCAAATCAAGGAGGAACGTGTACATGAATAAGATCAGCCCCATTTTGTTGGGATTGTCACTCGCGGTGGCAGGCAGTTCGATCGCCGCGGCGCAGCACACTGCTTCGATGCCCAAGGTCTTGCAGATCACCCGCGAATTCATCAAGCCCTACAAGGGGGGCGCGGCCCACGACAAGACCGAGAGCGCCTTTGTCGTCGCCATGGCCAAGGCCAAATTCCCTGCGTATTATGTCGGCTTGGATTCGCTCTCCGGCAAGTCGCGCGCCTTGTTCCTCACCGGGTATGACTCATTCGATACTTGGGAAAAGGACAACAAACTCGTCGACAAGAACCCGGCGCTCTCGGCTGAGTTAGAGCGCGCAAGCATTGCCGATGGCGAGCTGTTGGATGAAGTAGACTCTGGAGTCTTCACCTTCAGCGAAGAACTGAGTTACCGGCCGCATGCAGACATATCGCATGCGCGATACATGGAGATCACGGAATTCCACATCCGCCTCGGCCATACCGGCGATTGGCACAAACTGACGAAGATGTACAAGGATGCGCAGGAGAAGGCCGGAACCAGTGCCCATTGGGCCACATACGAGGTGGCCTATGGGGCCAACGACGGCACCTACCTTTCAATCAGCGCGGAAAAGTCGATGGCGGATATCGATAACGGCTATGGTGATGACAGCAAGAAGCTCATGGCTGCCCTGGGCGAAGATGGCATGAAGCAGCTCGACAAGCTTTACGGAGAGACGGTGGAAAGCGCGAACACTCAGTTTTTCGCCATCAATCCGAAACAAAGCTACATGAGCCCTGAGGCGATCAAGGCAGACCCCGACTTCTGGGCGCCGAAGCCCGCCGCCAAGCCTGCCGCCAAGCCCGCTGCAGCGGAGAAGAAGACCCCGTAAGACACCCTCCCCAGGTCCCACTGATCGACATTGTCCTTTTCATGAACGGCTCCGGCATTCGCGGAGCCGTTCCTTTCAGGCGTCTCATGCAATGATTCACTTCCGCGAGCGTATCTGACGATTCCATTAGAATGATCCTGGCGGTCCTTACAAGTGAAGCCCAGGCTGCCATTGGATCGCAAGCCGACGCATTTCCTAAATCCAATCGATACCGACCGTCATCTATACATTGCAGGCGAGGGACTGGACGCATGACCGTTTTTATCCCCACACCGTTGCGCCTCTATGCGGGAGGCCGCGATGCCATTGAGATCGACGCCGCCACCGTCGCTGAAGCTCTCGAGGCGCTTACCCAATCGCACCCCGATCTGCGCAAGCACCTCTTCACCCCCGAGGGCAAGCTGCGCGCTTTTGTTAACCTGTACTTGAATGACGAGGACGTGCGTTACCTCCCGGCGAAGGAGTCGACGGAGGTTACCGCCGCCGACACGCTGTCGATCATCCCCTCGATTGCCGGCGGGGACTAGCTGTTCGCTCTTTCACTTGTTCACTCTTTCCCTGAGAAAAACCCATGACCACCATCGCCGAAGCCGCATCGCTGCCTGAACTCACCACCGACGACCTCTCCCGCTACTCGCGCCACCTCATCCTGCCCGAAGTGGGCATGGAGGGCCAGCAGAAGCTGAAAGCCGCGCGCGTGCTCTGCGTCGGCACCGGAGGACTCGGTTCGCCGCTGGCCCTCTATCTCACTGCCGCCGGCATCGGCACCCTCGGTCTGGTGGACTTCGACGTCGTCGACGCAAGCAATTTGCAGCGCCAGATCATCCACTCCACCAAGGACATCGGCCGCAAGAAACTCGACTCCGCCGCTGAGAAGCTCACGGCGCTTAATCCAGCCATCAACATCGTCAAGCACGACGTCATGCTCTCCAGCGCCAACGCCCTCGACATCGTCAAGGACTACGACATCGTTGCCGACGGCACGGACAACTTCCCCACCCGCTATCTGGTCAACGATGCCTGCGTTCTGCTCGGCAAGCCCAACGCCTACGGTTCAATTTTCAGATTTGAAGGCCAGGCGAGCGTCTTTGCTGCTGAGACCGGCCCTTGCTATCGCTGCCTTTATCCCGAGCCGCCGCCGCCCGGCCTCGTGCCCAGTTGCGCAGAAGGCGGAGTCCTCGGCATTCTTCCCGGCCTGGTCGGCGTGATTCAAGCCACTGAGGTCATCAAGCTGATCCTCGGCAAGGGCGACTCACTTATCGGCCGCCTGCTGCTGGTCGACGCGCTCAACATGCGCTTCCGCGAACTGAAGCTGCGCAAGAATCCCGAGTGCCCGGTCTGCGGCGACCACCCCACCGTCACCGAACTCATCGACTACCAGCAGTTCTGCGGCATTCTCCCCGAACCGACTCCAGCATCAAGTCAGGAGACAGTAGTGAAGAACGGAATTCCCCAGCTCTCGGTTAAGGAACTCAAGCGGCGCATCGACGCGGGAGAGGATGTCTTCATCCTCGATGTCCGCGAGCCCTACGAGTATCAGATCGCCCAGATCGGCGGAAAGCTGATCCCCCAAAACGATGTGCCCAACCGTCTCGCCGAGATCGACCGCGATCGCGAGGTCATTGTCCATTGCCGCTCCGGCGCACGCAGCCAGCGTATCGCCGAGTTCCTCAAGCAGGCCGGCTACCCCAGAGTCGTCAACCTCGCCGGCGGCATCCTGGCCTGGTCCGAAGAGATTGACCCATCGGTGCAGAAATACTGAGGCGCAAGCGTTCCTGACTCCGATACCATCAAGTTGGTCCATGAGGTGATGGTTGACTAGTCCGGAACGCCTTGCTCCCGCACGAATTCCCCGCCGACGCTGGAGAATCGCATTTCTCCTCGGCCTCGGCATTCTCATTAATTATTTCGATCGTGTGAACCTTTCCGTCTCGCACGCATCGCTCTATGCCGCATTCGGCATCTCCGACATCGCCTTCGGCTATCTTTCCGGCGCTTACAACTGGACCTACATGCTCTGCCAGTTGCCCATCGGGGTCCTGCTCGATAAATTCGGCGTCCGCCGCGTCGGCCGCATCAGCACTTTCCTCTGGAGCGTCGCTTCCTTCGGCGCAGCCGTTTCACCGGGCCTTGGCGGGCTGTTCGCATCCAGGTTCCTGCTCGGCGTTGGTGAAGCACCCACCTTCCCCGCGAATGCAAAGGCCATCGGCTATTGGTTCCCGGCAAAGGAACGCAGCTTCGCGACCTCCATCTTCGATGGCGCGGCCAAATTCGCCTCGGCCATTGGCGTTCCCATCATCGGCATCGTACTCATCAAAATCGGCTGGCGTTGGAGCTTCGCCGCCACCGGCATCGTCAGCTTGCTTTACTTTCTGCTCTTCTACAAGGGCTACCGCGACCCCAACGATGACGCCGCCCTGACCAACGTCGAACGCGACTACATTCGCGAAGAGGTTATGGGCTCCGATGCCCAGCAGCGCATGCCCGCGGAACCGTCCTCCCTTGGCTTTCTCTTGCAGCAGCGCAAGGTCATCGGCCTGGCCATCGGCTTCGGCTCATACAACTACGTCTTCTATTTGTTGCTCACTTGGCTTCCCAGCTATCTCTCTTTTGCCCTGCACATCGATCTGCTCCACTCATTCCTCTACACCAGCGTTCCCTGGCTCTTTGCCACCTGCACCGATCTCTTCGTCGGAGGGTGGCTCGTTGACTTCCTCGTTCAGCGCGGTGCGAATTCAAGCTTCGTGCGCAGAATCGTCCTGATTACCGGAACCACCTGCGGACTAGGCATTCTCGGTGCAGCCCACGCGCACACCGCTTCACAGGCTCTCCTCTGGATCTCCATTTCCATCGGCGGCCTCTCCGCAGCGTCGCCAGTCGGCTGGTCAATACCGTCTCTCATTGCAACCGGAAACAACGTCGGAAAGGTGGGCGGCATCATGAACTTCTCCGCCCAGATCTCGGGAATCGCTGCGCCCATCGTCACCGGCTACCTCGTCTCCGCACTCCACTCCTATGCCTGGGCGTTTGGCGTCTCGGCCATCTATCTCGTCATCGGAGTCGCCGCATACATCTTTCTGCTTGGCCGCATCGAGCCACTCAACCACGCCCCAGCCGTCAATGCTTTACCCTGATCGGTGAACTTTTTCGGCTCAGCCGGATAACATGGAGATCGTATGAAGGCGCTATTACTCTCCGCATACAACCAACTCGACCTAGTGAATATGCCCGCGCCTGTACCCGCCGAGGATGAACTGCTCATTCGCATCAAGGCCTGCGGAATCTGTGGCAGCGACGTGCATGGATACGATGGCAGCACTGGCCGACGGCTACCGCCCATCGTCATGGGCCACGAAGCCGCTGGCTTTATCGAAGCTGTGGGCAGCGCAGTAAAGAACTTTCGCGCAGGCGACCGCGTCACCTTCGATTCCACCGTCTACTGCGGAAAGTGCTTCTTCTGTCAGCGCGGCCAGGTCAATCTCTGTGACAACCGCGAGGTCATTGGCGTCTCCACTCCAGCCTTCCGGCGCATGGGAGCATTTGCTGAGTTCGTCGCCGTGCCCGCGCGCATTGCCTATCCCCTCCCCGACAACATGCCCTTCCCGCATGCGGCCATGATCGAGGCTGTCTCCGTTGCCGTCCATGCCGTTTCGCTCACCCCGATTGCGCTCGACAACACGGTCGTTGTCGTAGGCGCGGGCATGATTGGCCTGCTCACGCTACAGGCTGCTCGGCTGGCAGGCGCGGGCAGCGTCATTGTTCTCGATGTCGACGATACTCGCCTCACACTCGCACGCAGCCTCGGCGCAACCCACACCTTCAACTCCCGCAACCCCGATGTCATCGCGCAGATTATCGAGCAGACTTCCAGACGTGGTGCGGATGCCGCATTCGAGTGTGTCGGCTCAACCATTCCTGTCAAGCTGGCCCTCGATAGTGTAAGAAAAGGCGGCACTGTAACTCTGGTCGGTAACATCGCGCCCACCATAGAACTCGGCCTGCAATCGGCCGTGACTCGCCAGATTCGCCTGCAAGGCTCCTGCGCATCTTCCGGCGAGTATCCCGCATGTATCTCGTTGATCTCGCGCGGCGTCATTCAAGTGGAACCGTTGATTTCAGCCGTTGCCACCCTCGAGGACGGACCTTCATGGTTCGATCGTTTATACAAACGCGAGCCCGGCCTACTCAAAGTCGTTCTTGAGCCCTGAACAGACGACGCCAAGGAAGCAATTTATGTCTCTTTCGGATCCATTATTTGACCTATCCGGCAAGGTAGCACTGGTAACTGGCACCAGCCGCGGCCTCGGCCAATACTTCGCCCGCGCCCTCGCCAAAGCCGGCGCCGACCTGGCCATTACCAGCCGCGACAAAGACTCCCTGTCCAACTTTGCCGGCGAAATTCACGCCCTCGGCCGCCAGACCTTTTCCGCTGCACTCGATGTGCGCGACCACGCCAGCATTCAGCGAGCTATCGCCGCCATCGAAGACCACTTCGGCAAGATCGACATCCTCGTCAACAATGCCGGCTGCAACATTCGCAAGCCCGCGCTCGATGTCACCTGGGACGACTGGAACACCATCCTCGATACAAACCTGCGCGGCTCGTTCTTCGTTGCTCAAGCTGCAGCGCGTGGCATGATTGCGCGAGGCTACGGCCGCATCATCAACATCGGGTCGGTAACCAGCGTCTCCGGCTTCGCGGGCCTGGCGCCCTACGGCGCAAGCCGCGGCGGCATCAAGCAGCTCACCATGAGCCTTGCCGACGACTGGGGCCGTCATGGAGTTACTGTCAACTGCCTCGCGCCCGGCTGGTTCAAGACGCAGCAGAATCGCGTTCTCTATGAGAATGCCGCATGGGTCGAATACATCTCCGATCGCATCCCGGTCAAACGCCCCGGCCTGCCCGACGATCTCGACGGAGCCATTGTCTTCCTGGCCTCGGAGTCAAGCCGCTACATCACCGGGCAGACATTGCTTGTAGATGGAGGCATCTCCACCGGAGCCACCAAAGCAACCGTTTAGCCCTCTGCACTCAACGAATCCAAAGAAGGACGGCGCCAGCCGCACGTGGTCAGTGCGTCATCTCCGCCGGAGCTACACGCGGCGTCTCACCGGACTTCCCGTTCTCCTCGACCTTGCCGAAGATCATTTTCCCGCTCGCGGTTTGCAGCACGCTGGTCACCGAAATTTCGACCGCCTTGCCGATCAGCCGCCGCGCATGATCCACCACCACCATGGTGCCATCGTCCAGGTAGCCCACCCCCTGGTTGAACTCCTTGCCCTCTTTCAGTATGAGCACATTCATCTTTTCGCCAGGCAGCACAACTGGCTTCAGCGCGTTTGCAAGGTCGTTGATGTTCAGCACTTCAACGTGGTGCAGATGGGCCACCTTGTTCAGGTTGAAGTCGTTGGTCACCACCTTGGCCTCCCACTTCTTGGCCAGTTCCAGCAGCTTCAGGTCCACCTCGCGGATCGAGGGAAAGTCGTCGGGAACAATCTGCACCTGGATGTTGGTGTTTGACTGCATGCGCTGCAGCATGTCCAGGCCGCGCCGGCCCCGCTGCCGCTTTGACCCGTCGGTCGAGTCTGCCACAATCTGCAGCTCGCGCAGCACAAACTCCGGAACCACCATCATCCCGTCGATGAAGCCCGCTTCGGCAATGTCGGCAATGCGCCCGTCGATGATCACGCTGGTGTCCAGCACTTTGGCGCTTCGCCGCGAAGTCCGCTCGCCGCTGAAGACCGTCCCCAGCGCCGCCGGGTTTAGCAGATCGCCCTTGTTGGCTCCCACCAGCAGGCCCACGTAAGTCATCAGCAAAAGCACAAAAATCTGCAACACTGCCGACGTAGCCCCGCTCAGAGGCGCGCTCCGCAGCACCAGGCAAAATAAAGCCGCGCCAAAAATTCCCAGCACACTGCCAAAGACCGCGCCGATCAGACGCCGCAGGCTAAGCGCCCGCACCCTAAGTTCAAAGACAATAACCGCGCCGGCCGCCCCCGCGCCCACGCCCGCACTCACCCATCCTGTCAGGCCAAATGGATGAAGGAAATAACAGACCCCGCCAAGAAGGGCCACAAAAAGAATACGAAGTAGAACGAGATCCATAATGGTCGAACTCCCGCCGGCCGGAGGAAAAACCCCCAAACCTCGGCACAAGTGGCGAGTATGCCCATCTTTATGTGCACTCGTCAAGAGCAGGGAACAGGGATCAGGGGTCAGGGAACAGGGAACAGTGAGGCCGGGACTAACGATGCGGTCGCTGCTCTCCGCTTCAGTGGCCCGGAAACGGCGATTGATTCCCAATAATTATTGGCGGTTTTGCCGATCCCTGATCCCTGACCCCTGATCCCTGCATTTATCACGATGCCGCCGCAAACTCCGCCTCAGCCGCAATCCGAAGTGAGCCCTTGCGCGGTCCCCGCTTGCGTGCGCTCATCACCTTGATGCGTTCCAGCAGCTCCTGCGCCGAGCAGTTCTTCTTGGCCAGCAGCGCGTCGGCGGAATGGATTTCGCCCCCCATTCTATGCGGATCGCCCAGCAAAATCATGGGAATATGCGGCGCAATCTGCTTCAATCGGCCCACCAGTTGATTCCCATTCATCTGCGGCATCGCATAATCGGCAAGCACCAAGTCAATTTGCGATCCGCCAAAAATGCCGATCGCCTCCTGGCCTGTGCAAGCCGCAAACACCTTATATCCATTAGTTGCCAGCATGAACTTGAGTACGGAAAGCTCTTGTTCATTGTCGTCTACGCAGAGAATTACTTTCTTGGGCCGCATGATCTGGGAATTCACTCCTTGCTTCAATTTTTTCTGGTCGCCCGGCAACACTCCGCCTGTGCCCGCTCTGGTGGCAGGCTGGCGTGATGCGTTGCCGGGTCGATGACCGCAGACGAGGCTGCCGGGTCCTGGTTGATCTCACTGTCCGAGTGGCCTTGCGCATTGTGCTTGCAGCCCATCAGGGCGCAGCGCTTGTGCAGGTCAGCTTCCGTTATTCGATGGCCCAGGAGGCCAACTCTTACTCGCATTCAGTTTGTGAAAAGGCCTGGGGCGAAAAACCCGCATGGGAGCCGGTTAAAATGCTTCAATGAATGGCAAGGTTACGGGGCTTTTACTTCCATGTGAAGAGAGAAAGGGAAGCGAAATCCACGCTGAAAAATCCTATGTAACAAATTAGAATTCGCTAAGATTTAACGTCACCGCAACTTGCAACCATCCTTGCCTGTTGAAAGCATGTGTATCACGGCAGGAAAATCTGTCCCTTTGCAACAAGAACAGTGCTGCCCGCGACCCGCACATCGGTCACCCTTGGCAACTTCATCTCAATACTCCCGTTCTCGATCTGTGCGGAAAGATACAGTTCGCTTGGCCGCCCAATCTCCACACCCTGGCGAAGGGCAATCCGTTCGCCGGGCGCCACAGCGCCACGCGCCACAAGGTAGCTGATGGCGCACCCGGCCGCCGATCCAGTCGCCGCATCCTCACCCCCATTAAACTGCATCCGCGCGCGCCACGCCGGATCGCGTTCGCCAGTTGGCCCCAACACATAAAACCAGCGCCCGCCGCGCTCTCGCAGCCACTGCGCGGCCTCGTCCTGGCTCACCTTGAGCCGCGACAATGCCTCCGTGCCGCGCAACGGGACAATGGCGAACGCCGCGCCAGTAGAAACAACCTGCGGCGGCAGCCCCGGGTCAATATCGTCCACGCTCAACCCAATGAGCCGGGATACTTCCGCCGGGTCCAGTTCCGCGCCAAACTCCGGGTCGCGCTGCGTCATCTCGCCAAAAAGTCCTTCCCCTGAAAACCGCACCGGTATTGGTCCCACGTTCTCTGCCAGCCTCACGGTGTCCCCCGTCAAAGTCTCCGGCGCAAACAGCTTCAGCACGCTCGCCGTTCCCAGCGTGGGATGCCCGGCAAACTGCAGTTCCTCCTGGGTCGTGAAGATGCGCACCCTCACGCCCTCGGTCTGCTCTACCGCCGCGGCCCTGCGCTCCACAAAAGTCGTTTCAGAGAGATTGAACTCGCGTGCAATGGCCTGCATTCGCTCTGTCGTAAGGCCGCAGGTGTTCATGACCACCGCCAACGGGTTCCCGGCCAGCGCAGCATTGGTGAAAACATCGACGACAAAATAATCCAGTTCCATTTGCGCCTCCTCACTCATCGCTTGACAGCCTTTCGATCTGCCTCTAGTCTACGGATATCCGGTGAGTTGCAGATAGGCAATTGCACTCAGCCGCAAAGGAATTC
This sequence comes from uncultured Acidobacteriaceae bacterium, assembly GCA_963757965.1. GTDB lineage: Bacteria > Acidobacteriota > Terriglobia > Terriglobales > Acidobacteriaceae > Telmatobacter. Next base: position 248,686 of record CAVWTV010000016.1, on the reverse strand, counting down.
GATGAACGGTTTCTCCACCCCCGCGAACTGCTTCCCCTGTTGCTGTCAGGGCTGCCGTGCGCGGGCGTGTTCGATGGGCTAGATTCTCGATACGAATCCAACCCCGACCCACCCGCCGGAAGGCGCGGTGGGTTTTTTAGTTCAGGGATCAGGGTTCAGGGTTCAGGGTTCAGAGATCATGAAAGGCAAAGCGGTCTGCTATTACTGACCCCTGATCTCTGACCACTGCTTTTCAGCACCGGTGGCGAAGTGGCTAACGCGCAGGTCTGCAAAACCTGTATACGCGGGTTCAATCCCCGCCCGGTGCTCCAAATCTGAGCCGAACGGCCGCACCTCTACATGAGAGGCAGCGGCCCGTTTGGCTATCAGGCGATTCATCTATATACCAACTTGTCTAATCGCCGATTCGATGAACAGGATGCAAGGTCTCAGAGCGAGGTCGTCGGCTGCGCAAGCCGCGTCTTCGACCGGTCAAGGAACAGCCTCATGCGCAGGGCTTCGGCCCGCTGCATGAACACCAGTCGCATCTGCCTGCGAATATGGTCCGCGTCTTCCAGATGCGCCACCTGAGCCTCATCCCGCTCCGCATCGCGCTCCAGCCGCACAATCCGTTCTTCCACGCTACGCCGGAAGCGGGGACTGATTTCAAACCCTTCATTGGCGGCACAGTTGGTAATCATGGCAGGCTCCTGAAGGCGGAAACCCTTGAGGCTTAAGAATCTTTCATTTCATGCCTCAAGTTTTTTTCGCTTGTGCCGATATTAGAGAAGACTAATCTTCCGCGCCAGATTACCGATAAGCGAGACGAACGTAACCACCTGTCTTGAAACAGTACAATTTAGGGTGTCTAAAAGTTTTGCATTGCAAGATGCACGGTTGTAGAGGCAGGGCAAGCGCATCCAAATTTCGCCGGCGCCAGTAAATTTGATTTCGATCCAATGCAGATGGTATTTTTCGGAGGGAGCAGGGGTCTTTAGACCCCTGAATGCGGCATGGGGATCGAGTTGCCTTCAGGCGCGGGCCCTGTTTTGGCTGCGCACAGAAGGCCCGAGGCTAAAGCCTATCGCTTTATTGCGCCTATTTCAGGGGCCTAAAGACCCCTGCTCCCTCCGCAAGAACAAGCAAAGGCAATGGCCACAGCTATTTCATCGAAGTATTGCTGAGAAATCCAGATGCGCTTGCACCTACGTAGAGGCTGTTCCGGTTAGTTCTGTGGCGGGGTTGCGTAATACCCTTTGCGAACCTGCACCTTGAGCCCATCGCCGCGGCATTCAACCCCAAGCTTCCTGAAGCTGCCGTCCAGCCTGGTATTGGTGGGCGTATAACTTGCCACATACTCGGTGCGCAGTTCGTCTTCAATCTGCTGGAAGGCTGCCTCGAGCTTCTTTCCGTTGTTGCCTACATCGATCAGCCGTCCGCCCGTTTCCGAGGTCAGCTTCGACATGGCCGAGTAGCCGCTATAGCCGAATCCGCCGTAGAAGCCACGGTCGGCGATCAGGATGACGTAGACCAGCACGTTCGCCTTCTGCGCAGCGGCAATCGCTTCCTGAATCTTGTGGTCGCTGCCCTCATCCTCACCGTCGGTCAGCAGGATCATCGCCTTTCGGCCATTCTCCTGGTTCAACTTTTCGTTCGACGCAAGATAGACCGCATCGTAAAGCACCGTTCCTTTGGGCGTTCCCATCGTGGGAACAGTTCCACCGCCGGCCCCCGGAATGCCCGCCGCTCCGTTGCCCCCCGCGGTGTTGATTTCCGCCTTGTTCATGGCGCGCGACAGCAGACGGGCGCTATTGGTGAAGTCCTGCATCAGGTCGACGTTCACGTCGAACGAGAGAAGAAATGCCTCGTCCTTCTGTCGCAACACCCGTTGCAGAAACTGGCCGCCCACTTCCTGCTCCAATGGCAGCACATTCTGCTGGCTGCCTGAAGTATCCAGCAGAATGCCCAGCGTAATCGGCTGCTGGGTTTCCGCCACAAAGCTCTTCAGCGTCTGCGGCGCCTTGTCTTCCGTAATGGTGCAATCGCTCTTGGTCAGATGCGGAACCAGCGTCCCGTCCTTGGCCTTGACGGTAAAGAACACGTCCACCAGGTTGACCTGGAGCTTGAACGTGGCCACCGACTCTTCTTCGGGCGCCTGCGCCGGTGCAGTGCTCACCGGCGGCGCGTCCGGCGAGGGCGCAAGCTGAGCCCATCCCGCCACCGACAACGCCGGCAAGCCAAGCAGCAAAGTGGAAATTCGCAGGCCTGTTCTCATTGGGGAAACCATGCTGGTCATTTAGACGGAATCCGGACCTCGAAGAAAGCATACTCCAACTCTTTCGATACTGGCAGGCAACCTGCGCGGTGCTGGCGCGTCTGATACTCTGACGAATGTAGCCCTGCTCAAAGGCATTGGCGGCGGAGCGCGGCTTGGGCGCCGTTTTTCAGAGAAAAGGGATCGGTCTTCAGTCACCCTCTGAAGCCTGACCGCTGAAATCGGCAGATTGCGGCGTTTTGGGAGGACGGGAATCCTGTGAAGCCTGGTTTAACTGGATGGTCGCTGGCGGCAATTCTGAATCTTGGGCTGATTGTGTCTCCCGCGGCGATAGCCCAACAGCAACCCGCAGTCCCGGATGCTCCATCGCCGCAGCCGCCGCCGAAGTTGTCTGGCGCGGACGGCTCCTCGATTACGCCCGGTAAGGGCGCGGGCAATGAGCAAACCGGACCCAGTTCTTCCTCCAACACGCCCGCGGCGGACGACTTTCAGCCCGCGCCGACCAATCTCGCGCCCTCAGCCGAGGTCAAGGACAACTTCCAGACCGCGCCGCCCGAGTTGCCCGCTCCCGGCGAGGGATTCGACAAAACCACCACGATCATCCACCTCAACGTCAACTTCGTTGAAGTCCCCGTCACCGTCAAAGACACCAAGGGAAAGCTCGTCGCCGGTCTTACCTGGCGCGATTTCAGGGTTTTTGAGAACAACAGCCGCGAGCCGCTGCGCCTGTTCACCGTGGACCCGGCACCGCTCTCCGTCGTTTTTGTCGTCGACCAGAGCCTGACCTCCGACGTGATGGAAAAGGTAAACAGCTCCCTGGGCGCCATCCAGGGCGCGCTCACTCCCTATGACGAGGTATCGGTCTTCACTTACAGCAACGGGCCGCAGAATCGCTCCGGCGGCTTCACCGGCGCGCAGAGTGCACGAGTCCCGTTCATACTTGCCATGACCAAGGCAAGCGGTACTGAAGAGATCGTCCCCGTCAACAGCGGCCCTCTTGCCGGCTGCAATGTGACTCAGAACGGCAACTGCGTCGACCCCAACCTGCAGCCCGGGCGCTCGGCCGGAAGCGGCTCGTTCATCACAATTCCCAAGGAGATTCACACTCTCAACGATGCCATCCTCGCCGCGGCCAAGGAGCTGTCCACTCGCCCCAAGGAGCGCCGCCGCATTATCTACGTCATCTCTGATGGCAAGGAAGCCGGCAGCAAAGCCACGTACAAGGAAGTGTTGCGTTACCTCCAGACCAACAACATCGCTGTGTATGGAACGGCCGTGGGCACATCGGCAATCTGGGGTGAAGGCTACATCAGCCGCTTCCACCTGCCCTTCCAGATGTACGACAACCGCCTCTACGGTTACACCGTGCAAACCGGCGGCACTCTGGACTCCGAGCCGAGCCTGAATGGAATCGAAAAGAGCTACCAGAAGATCGCCGAAGAGGCGCGCACCCAATACACGCTTGGCTACCTCAGCCACCAGCCGTTCATCGATGGCAAGTACCGCGCCATCGATGTCCGCGTCGAGCGCCCAGGCTTGGAAGTGATCGCCAAGAAGGGCTACTGGCCAAATGCGCAGGATGCTCACTAGTCTGTGAACTCCTTATGAACTCTCCGACTGCCGCGGCCAGCTTGGGACTCCTGTCGGCCGCCAGTTGGGGCGGCTCCGATTTCGTTGGCGGAGTCGGCGCGCGCCGCGCTCCCGCCATGCTGGTGGTCGCTTCAGGCCACCTATTCTCCCTGATCGTCCTGCTTGCGCTCTGCCTGGCAATTCGCGTCGCCCTGCCTGGCTCTCACTATCTCTTTTTTGCCGCTTTAGGCGGCTTTGAGGGTTCGCTGGCACTCGCCGTTTTTTATCGCGCGCTGGCCATGGGCGCCATGGGCCTGACCGCTGCGCTCACCGGCCTGCTCACAGCCCTGGTTCCGGTCCTGTTTTCCCTGTTTCACGACGGCCTGCCCGCCCCGTTGACCGCGGCGGGATTGGCGCTCGGTCTCGTTGCCATCTGGCTCATCACCCACTCGCCGGCGAAAGAGGGCCGCAGTGCCAAGGCCGCTCAACCCACCAGCCGCGCTGCTGCTGGGCGCGCTGGCCGGCATCGGCTTCGGCACCCAGCTGATCCTCTTCAAATTGGCCAGCCGGCGGCGGCATGCTGTGGGTCATGACCTCGGCCCGCGCCGCCGGCGTCGCTGCCATGCTGCTGTTTCTTGTGTTCATGCCGCCCAAAGCGCCATGGCGCGGCTTCTGGCTCACCGGCATCGCTGGCTGGCGCCCTCGACACGATCGGCAACCTCTTTTATCTCCGGGCCACCCGCTTTGGACGCCTCGACGTGGCCGCGCTGATCTGCTCGCTTTATCCCGCCGGAACCATCCTGCTGGCCGCGCTGGTGCTGCGCGAGTGGCCCACCCGCCGCCAGATAGCCGGCATGGCCCTGGCCCTCGGAGCCGTGCTGCTGCTGAGCCTGTAAGGCCCCGGTCAGCCCAGAGATCGGGTGCCCCATCCTTCGAGCGTTTTTTGCCCAAGGGTGGGAACCAAGCCGACCCTGGACGCACAAAAGGCCTGTGCGTCGGCACAGGCCTTTTGCTTCTTTGCAAGCAATGGTTAGAGTTCCAGAACAGTCGAAGGCCAGGCGACAGAACCCGCCTGAAGCCTCTTCATCAGTCCTTGCGAATAATCTGGGGCTCAACCGGTGCAGAAGCCGGCGGCGGGGGAGGCACATTCTGCTGCTGCACGGGCGGCGGCGCAGGCGTCGGATCAGTCACGCCCTTGATGCCTTCCTTGAAGCCCTTCAATCCCTCGCCCAGTCCCTTGCCCAGTTCCGGCAGCCGCTTGGCGCCAAACAGAAGAAATGCAACCACGCCCAGCACCACCAGGTGCCATGGCTGCAGTAGATCGCCCATTATCCCATCCTCCGCGCGCCGCCATGCGCAGGCGCACTCTCGTCGCTCCTATTGTCGCACAAAGCCTCAATCCCGCGCTTTAGCCGCTCCGCAAGGCCTGGCTTTCTGATCTCTGATCCTGATCCCTGATCCCTGTCTCTAATTCACCTGCGCGGGCTTGCCCAGCCGCTCCGTCACCATGGTGAAAAAGGCGCGCAAATCTTCCTCTTCGCCGACGGTCAGACGCCGATAGACCTTCAGCAGCGGAAACAGCCGCGAACCCCGCACCTCCACGGCCGGCACCGCCACCACGCCGCCGGGATACGGTGTCATCTCCCAGCCGCCCGCATAGCGCCGCCGCAGCACCTCGCCCAGGTAGCTGCCCCACAGCCGCACCTCGAAGTCCAGGTCCAGCTCCGGGCTCTCGCCTACGCGCACCAGAATCTCGTCCAGCCCGTCGATCGACTCCGAAGTAAAGTCCAGCTTCTGTTTGAACTCGCCCTTGGCCAGCTCCGCCGCCGCGCGCGCGTAGCCCTCCATCATCGCTCCCAGATCAGGGTAGCTCGCCGATTCCAGACGTTTGCGAAGGTCGTTGGGACCTTCATCCAATCTCCAGCCAAACTCAAGAGTACATCCAAATTCCCCGGAAACGGGGCATCAAAATGGCGCTGCGTCCCACGATTGTGGCAGACTGAAGACAAGTGAATCGCAGCGGAGGTTTCCCCCATTGAAAACCATCAAGCTCCTCGCCCTGGCCGCCATGCTGGCTTTTGCCATAGGCACCGCCCGTTCCGCCGGCCGTGACATCTATCCCGATCCGGCCCAGGCCAAAGCCGATCTGGCCGCCGCCCTCAAGACCGCCGCTGCCACGCACAAGCGCGTCCTGCTCGACTTCGGCGGCAACTGGTGCGGCGACTGCCAGGTGCTCGATCTCTACTTCCACGACGCCAGGAACCGGCCCATCCTCGAAGCCAACTTTGTCCTCGTTCACGTTAACATCGGCCACATGGACGCCAACCTCGGCATCGCCGCCCGCTACCAGGTTCCCCTGAACAAAGGCGTTCCCGCCCTCGCCGTCCTCAGCGACAAGGGCACGCTGCTCTACAGCCAGAAGGGTGGAGAGTTCGAGGACATGCGCCATCTGGAATCAAGCTCCCTGACCACCTTCCTGGTCCAATGGAAGCCAACCAGGGAAGGCTGCTCGGCTGTGATGGTGAACTGCTGACGCGGTGAATCGCCAGCCTGCGTTTTAACTCAGCTGATCGGCGCCAGGTGTTTGGTCTTCGAATATGTATACGTAATGCGGTGAACCACGGTGATGGTCGACAGCGCAGCCAGCACCCACAGCACCGGACCCATCACGCCCCAATGGTTGAACAAGGCGCCCAGCAGGATGAGCACGATCCGCTCCGGCCGCTCCATGAAGCCCACCTTGCACTGGCCGATCAGCGCCTCGGCGCGGGCGCGCGTGTAGCTCACCATCAGCGAAGTCACCATGACGAAGGCCACCAGCACCACATACCTGAACCTGTTAATCCGGCCGTAGTAAACCAGCAGGCCAAAGAACAGAACCACGTCGGAATAGCGGTCGATCACCGAATCGAAAAACGATCCGAAGACCGTCACCTGGTTATTGCGCCTGGCCACGCGCCCATCCGTCATGTCGAAGATCCCGGCGCCGAAGATTACCAGACCGGCGTAAAAGAACATCCGCCCCGCGTTGCTGGCATTGGCGTGCCCAAACAGAACTGCGGCGATAATGTTGATCACCAGGCCGATGAACGTGAGCACATTGGGGGAAATGCGGGTCAGCGCCAGGCCGTGCACTATGCGATCGAGAAGCCAGCCGCATCCGCGGCCAAAAGCACTGGTCCAGGTCATTCCAGTTTTCCTTACTTTACCGAGCCGTCGGCGACTTCGTCTTCCTGCGCGTCCTCGCCCACTTCATCGTGAATCGTAGTCAGTTTTAGAATCTCAAGCTCGCGCTTGCCGTTGGGAGTAACAATTGTGGCAATGTCGCCCACTCGCTTTCCGACCAGACCGTGGCCGATCGGCGAAGTCGTCGAGATCAGCCCCTTTGCCACGTCGGATTCTTCGCTGGTGACAAGGCGATAAACAATCTCTTCGTCCTTGGTGGAGTCGAACACCACCACCGTCGAGCCAAAACCGGTCCTATCCCTGGGGATGTTGGTCAAGTTCACCAGCGAGAGCTCGGCCATCCGTCGCTTCAATTGGCCCAGGCGCGCGTTGACAAATGTCTGGCGCTGCTTGGCCATGTGATATTCGGCGTTCTCGGACAGATCGCCCATGGCCACCGCCTTCTTGATTTCGGCGGGAAGCTCATGCGCTAGCTCGTGCTCTAGAATTGCGATCTCTTTGAGAAGCTGCTTTTTGATGTGCTCGGGCATCCATGGTCCGTTGCGGGGAGTGGGGGTTTCTCCCTCCGCGAGAGATAGAAGAACTTGACTTTTGATTATACGCGGGGCGTAGGAGCAGGAGTCAGGGATCAGGGGTCAGGGCGCGGCCCTCGCAGCGGAGCCTTAGAGAGAGCAAAAGTAACTAGTGTGGTGAGTCAGAAGTTCGTTACAGAAGTACGCGATGGAAATGCAGGTCCTTCGACTCCGCTGTAGAACGCTTCGCTCAGGATGACCGCCTCTCTTGGGGTTTCGTGTATGCGGCATTTATTGAACGAACTTCAGACTCAGTACACTAGATTGCCTGTTGAATCCCGCCGATCTCTATCTTCTGCTCGCAAGCAGGCGCTTGCTTCATCGATTCTCTGATCCCTGATCCCTGTTCAAGAACGCCTCCAGAATCAAAACCGCCGCCACCTGATCCACCACCCGCCGGTGCTTCTGGCGTTCATGCCCTGCCTCATACAGAATCTGGTGGGCCTCGCGCGTGGTCAGCCGCTCGTCCCAGAGGTGAATGGGCAGGCCGGTCAGCTTGCCCAGTTCGGTCGCAAACTTCTGCGTCTTGAGAGCCTGCGGACTCACTTCCCCCGACAGATGCAGCGGATTGCCCACCACAATCCCCACCACGCCGAATCGCCGGGCCAGCCGCGCCAGTGAGCGCAAGTCGTCCCGCCAATTGTTGCGCCGCTCCAGCGTCAGCACTGGCTGCACCGTCAACCCCAGCCCATCCGACACAGCCACACCGATGCGGCGGTTGCCGACGTCGAGACCGAGATAGCGCAAATGAGTTTCCAGCTTGCAGCTCCCAGCTTCGATCTTATCGTTCATTGGTTCAGGGGAAGAAATGCTCAACCCCAGCCCTTCCAACCCGATACAATCAATCTAACGGAATCTTCAAACCGTTTTCTTGCGTCTCTTATTAATGAAGGGTCAATAGCAACTGAATGGCTGTCCGTAAACGGAGGAGCAGAAAAAGGAAAGGGCCCGGCGCGGCAGGAGCCTTGATGGCTCTTCTTTTTGTGGCGCTTCTTGCGGCCGGCGCGGCGGCCTGGCTGATTCTGACGCCGTTTGGTCCGCAAAGCGAAACGTTTGTCGAGGTGGCGCCCGGTTCTTCCACGGCAGTGATCGCCCAGCAACTGGAAGAGGCGGGCGTGGTGCGCAGCCGGTTCGCCTTTCAACTGCTGCGCATCGTGAAGCGAAGAACGCTCAGGGCAGGTGAATACCGGTTCGATCATCCCGCCCCGATGACCGAAGTCTATGCGCGCATCGCGCGAGGCGATGTTTTTACCCGGGCGTTAACGGTTCCCGAGGGTGCGACCATCTTTGATATAGCCGAGCGGTTGCAGCAGGCAGGGTTTGGTTCGACGCGGGATTTCCTAGACGCTACCGTGAATCAAACTGGCCTGGTGTCCGATCTCGACCCGGGTGCAAAGAGCCTCGAAGGTTACCTGTTTCCAGACACGTACCGCTTTGCACGCAATGCAACTCCGGAGCAGATCGCCGCAACCATGATTAGGCGCTTCCGGGCGGTGGCTGCGCAGCTGGGTTTGAAAGGAAACATGCACGCAGTGGTGACCATGGCTTCACTGGTAGAACGCGAGACGGCAGTGGATGCGGAGCGCCCACTCGTTGCCAGCGTCTTTGCCAACCGCCTGGCCAACAACATGCCGCTGATGACTGACCCCGCCCTGATCTATGGCCTCGAGCTTGAGGGCCGGTGGCGCGGGAAAATCTACCAGAGCGATCTGAACCGCAAATCTCCGTACAACACCTATCTGCTCGCAGGTCTGCCTCCCGGTCCAATTGCCAATCCGGGCATGAAGTCCTTGCGCGCGGCCATGGAGCCGGCGAAGACGGACTATCTTTATTTTGTCGCTGCCGGAGCCAACCCCCAGGGACATTCGCTTTTTTCCCGCACACTGGACGAACACGATCGCAATGTCGCCGGCTACCGTCACGCCAAGAAGAAGGCAGGCGGCCGATGAAGAGAAACTTCAGTGTCGCGCCCGCCGCCGCCCTGTTTCTTTCCATTCTGCTTTCGGGTTGCTCGCTCTTTCCCACCATCCGCAAGCTGCCCATGCCCAAGGCGCCTACGAATACCCAATCGGCCACGCCCGACGAGTTGGTCGCACGGCTCAATCAGCCCTGGGCGGCGCTCAACACCCTAACGGCGACCGTCGAGATTCAGGCCAGCGTGTTCAAGTCCAAAGAAGGTACGGCAAAGGACTACCCCACGCTGCACGGATTCATTCTGATGCGCAAGCCCACGATGCTGCGAGTCGTGGGTCAGTATCTCGGTATGAGATTCATCGACATGGCCAGCGATGGCAAGGAAGTTGCTGTCTCCATCCCGCCCCTGAAGAAATTCATCAAGGGCTCCAACTCGATAAAGAAGAAATCGGCCAACGCGCTCGAGAACCTTCGTCCGCAGTTCTTCTTGGACGCCTTGGTAGTGCGTGGGCTTGATCCCGACGATCTGTACGAGGTGACTGCGGATGCCCCCACCGTCGAGGACATCGCCAGGAAGCACCTTTACTCGATCCCGCAGTATGTCTTGAACATCTCGCGCCGCAAACCGGGCAGCCAACAGATGCTGCCGGTGCGCAGTGTCTACTTCCACCGCGAAGATCTCCAGCCCTATGAACAGGACATTTACGACAGCGAAGGCAATGTGGAGACCCAGGTGTTCTATAACGGCTACCAGAACTTCGATGGGGCTACTTATCCTTCGTCGATCGTCATCAAGCGCCCGTTGCAGGATATTCAGATCTCCCTCACCGTCGACAAGATCAATGAGAATCAGACGCTGAAGGACGACCAGTTCGTAGTGACGCCTGCCGAAGGATCCGTTATTCAGAACCTGGAATAACGCATCCTGACCAGTGCCCCGGTTACGCGGACCTCGCCCACCTGCTTCCAATCTCAGTTCCTGCCTGCCGATTCCCCGTGCATCAGCGTACGATAACGGCGCGCATATTCAGCCTTGTATTCATCGACGGCGCGCTCGTAGCTCAGAGCCGGCTTGACTGGCTTGTTGGTCCAGTGAAGGTGGATCTCGCGGGCGTTCGCGGGAAGCTCGATCACACCATTCAACTCCCGATGGCCGATGCCGTCCACGGCGGCGGTTTCCCTCTCAACGAACCACGGACAATGGAGCACGATCTTGCTCGGCGCGCGCGTGAAATTCGCATCGAGATGGAGGATTGCCCCATCGTCGCCGGTCTGCTCGAGCTTGAATCCAACCTTGCCAAAGCTGGTGGGAACATTGCTTACGCCGATCGTCTTGCCTTTGCCCATCCAAGCCGGTGAGACAACCGACAGCAGATGCAGTTGGTCACCCTCTTCGCGCACGAGCATGTTGCGCAGCAGTGTCCGATACTCGGCCGCAAACCAACCGTGCGGGGCCAGATTGTCCTCGAAATTGCGGTCGCCCCATGGCAGAATGGCAAACTCGAAGCCTGCGTGCGTTGAGCTGGTATGCACGAGCAGCGCATAAAACTCTTTCAGCGCCTGTTCCTGGTCTCCGCGAATCACCTCCGTCATGGTGTTCTTGATGGTCAGATAGTGGTGCAGGAACTCGCCGTTGGCGTAGGTCATGATTCCTTCCGCGTATCTGGCCTGCGTGGCTTTGAGCGTTGCCGTAACGCGCGGATCGTGCGGGTCGAGAGTCGGCTCGGGAACTACGGCCAGCATGTTGCCCCAGTCATAGCCGCCCTTCTGGCCGTCGAGAGCGGGAGGTATGTAGCCATTGTTTTCGCCGGTTCGCTGGTCCAACACCTTGAAGAAGGCCTGGCGGTAGTCGTCGTACTCGCGCTGCCAGTCGGCAACGAGGTCGGCGTGCCCGGTGTCGCTGGCCATTTCAATCGCAAGCTTCAGGCCCGACAGCGCCAGAAAGTTATAGCCGGTCAAGTGGCCGGGCACATACTCGTTGTCACGCACATCGCTGGCCGGCATAATGTGCAGCGGATCGGCGGCGCGAGCCTTCTTCAGCCAGGCAACGCTGCGGGCGAGCTGTGGCAGAGCCCACTCGGCGAAGACCTTGTCGCGCGTGATGCGATAGTGCTGCGAGTAAGCCCACACCGCCTCGCCCCAGCCATCGTACTGCTGATCCTGCGAGAGAAAGTTGCCGTCGGGCTTTTGCGACTTGGCAAAGAACTCGAGATCCTGCCTTGCCACCTCCGGGTAGCCGGTCACGTCGTAACTATGCACAATGTCCGCGCCGTCGCGGAGATAAAACTCGTGATAGTGCAGCTTGTTCACAGTCTGGATGTAGTCGTTACCAATGTGGTCGCGCGCAATCAGGTCGTAAACCAGGCTGGAGTAAAACGTGTCCACAGGCTTCTGCTCGGGAAGACTGATATTCATGCCGCGACCGAGCGTCGTGTTCCAGAATGTGGCGATCTTCAGTAGCGAGACATCGAACCTGGCATTCTCGATGGCAGCGATTGCATCAGGATCGGTCGCGGGAACCACCGGCATTTTGAAGTCGAGCACAGATTCTTCGCCCGGCTTCAGCAACTGCGAATACGTGACGATGCCGACCGGAACGGTGGGGCCTGCCTTCAGTTTCGATGGCTTGCCGATGTCCTGCGGGTAGTTGTAATCCCCGTGAAGGGTGAAGCTGCGCGCGGAGTAGCCGGCGGGAAAGGTGTAGAGCAGGCGGCCGTCGCGAAGAAATGCATCGTCCGTGAATCCATAGACCCAATCCTGGTTGAAGGTCTCACCGAGCTGGCGATAGCCGCCGGGAAATCTGCCCTCGCGCGGACGATCGAAGCGGTTGTCGCCGTGTCCGGCGCCGGTGTTGTTGGGGGCGTCGTAGCGCATGCCGGTGGCCAGTATGGCGCGCGTGGGCTGGCTGCCTTCATTCCTCATTGTGATGCGAATGAAGTTGACTGAATTCGCTGCGCCGCTCGGGTCCGTCGCATAGGTGAAAAGAGTAAAGATGTAGCTGATTCCGTCGCGCTCGAACGCGTAATGAAAGATAGGCAGGTGTCCCTGTTCGAGGGTGCGGATGCGCACGCTGGTGGGCTCAAGTTCCGGGCCCGCGAAGAACATCAGCTCTCCGAAGCCGGTGCGCAGGTAGCCCTCCGGTGTAATCTCGGTAGCCGCCTCCGCATCCATTATGCCCATCTCGTCGGTTGGCTTCGAGAAGTAAGAGAACGGCTGATCCGGCCGGTCGATCGATGGCGAGACCATTTGCGCGCGCGTGCCAACGGAGGCGATCAGTGAGGACAGAACAGCGAGCGGAAAAACAGCCTTGCGGAAGTTCGTCATGACACGAAAAGCCTAAATCATTTTGGCGAAGGGATGCAGTTCCTAGAGTGTGATTCATAAACTGGCCTTGTATCAGGGCACGAATTCCAGCCTGTAGAAAAATCATTCCGGAGGGAGGCGGGGTTTCAACCCCCGCATAAAGCGAACATGATCGACGTGGGCTTTAGGCTCGGAGGGTCGGCAACTCTTGCCTGCTCGGCTATTTGTGAAAGACGCTCTGGAATCCCAAGCGGAAACACGCGCGCTCTGTCAGTTCCCGTGAAACACCCGCCTCAGATTCGATCTCCCCCATCCCGATGCGTACCACGCGGCCCAGTAGTACGGGTGACGATAGCGAGGGTCGCGAATGAGGGCTTGGCGCGCCGCCGTAAGAGCCCCTGGAACAGTGAGCCCTTTGGCAAGGCCTGCATAGAAGCCCCCCATCATGGGGATAGCGGACGCGGAGTCGATCTCCCAGCGTGTGGCCACTACATCCGGGACGCCAAGCGACGCCAGTGTTGCAACGATATCGCCCATGCCGTGATTCCATCCCTCTTCCTTTTTTCCAGTGGAGCAGGCGGAAAACACCGTAAGCCAGGCCGCGCGCGGAGGATGCTTGCGCAGTAGACCGCTGTCCAACCAGGGTTCGTCCGGAACCGTAGAAGCTGGCCAGGGGACGGCTGCAAGCACCTTGGCCGGAGCCGCCTTCGACGCCAACAGCAACCGCGTTTCGCCATCCAGCTGCGCCGCGTGGCCCGCAAAATGAATGGCCGTGGCCGTGAGCAGATGCGCGGCCACTTGAGGCTCGGTCGCCTCAACGCCCATCAAGAGAATGGGGTCGTCTTCGAATCGGGCCACGGCGTGAGCCTCGCGCAACACCTCGGGCAGCAGCTCGCTGTGAGCGCCGTCAGTGGAAGCCATCGAAGCTCCCACGATGAGAGCTTGCCCATGCGGTTTGCCAACTGAAGAACTCGAGATTCGGCCTTCGGGACGCCGTTCCAGAGCCAGCGACGGCAATTCGTCCAAATTGAACTGCAACCCGATCGAACCCGCGGCGGTTGCAACCGCCGACCAGGGCAGATTGCCCAGGAGCGGATCGGATTCAAGCAGCAGTTGCCCACCCCCATTGGTCATTTGAGTTTGCCCATCGGATTCGATGAGAGGATCAAGCAGCAGCTCCCCCACTCTGCGCGCGGATCGATCGACAATGTCCATGGGGGTTGCGGGTGAACTCACTGCTCGTTCCAGTTGCTCCGCGACCGCCATCACGTCTTCTCTGCGCGAGGGATAGGAAACGAAAACCACGCCCTTCGTACTCGCCCGGTAGAGCAGCAGGCGATCCGAAAAAACGATCTGTCCCACCATCCGATCCCGGCCGAACTGCTTCAGCGCGGCTAGTATTCTCGGCCCCAGACAATCAAGTCCTTTGTCTGCGCAGGCGGGCGCAGGATTGCCAAGTATCCGCAGCCTGTATCGCTCCCAAAGTGCGAGAACCTGCTGTCCCGAGCGCCCCTGCGCCAGCCATACACCGGCCAGAACTGCATACAATTCGCGATCCTGCTGGGCCAGCACGATGCTCTCCGCGCCTGCCTTTCCTGCCAGCCGCTCCTCATCCAGAAGCGCAGTGTGCAGCAGAGGCTCAGCTGTCTCCGGATGGCCCTGCGCCAGATCCAACCGCCCGCGCGCCACCGCGTAGTCCCGGCGGTGATAAGAATTGTCCTCGCCGGTCATGTGTTGGTTGGCCAAATCGAGCATCCTTGCCGCATCGGCCAGATCGCTTCGGTCCAGATAGAGGTCCGCCATGGCGATCTCGTTCTCGGCCAACCGCCCCTGCACGGATTTTCCCCCGCCAATGGCCTCCAATTCGGCCTGCGCCAGCCCAATCTGCTTCTCTGCCTCTGGAATGGCCCCGGCGCGAATTGCAGCGGTGGCCAGGTTGAACCGTTCGGTGGGTATCAACTGCCGGCCCGCTGTCAGTTCCAGGACGTGAACCACCTCGCGCTGCATCAAAAGCGCATGACGAACCCGCGGCGTGCCTTGTTCCACCTGCGCCAACCCCGACAAAGTGGCATAAAGCCGAATGGGCGGATAGTCGCCAGAGTAGAACCTGCGCACGGTGGGTAGATAGATTCGCCATGCGGCCTCGGTGTCCCCGGTGTCTACGGCCGGTGACCCGAGCAGGTTTCGCGCGCGCAGTTCCAGAAGCGTGTATCCCGCATCGTGCGCCAGGCTCACCGCGCGCAGAAATTGCGGATTGTCTTCAGCGGCGGTTCCGGGGGCCGGATCGCAAAGCGTGTCCTGCGTCAATGCGTAGATCTGAATCCAGACAAACTGGGGATTGCGGCCAACAATCGGGTGAACCGCCTTGTAGCAGCCTGCGTGATTCGAGCTCTGCTGTTCGGCATAAGCCAACTCGAGTTGGGCGCGGTCTTCTCCGGCAGGGTTGCGCAAAAGCTGAAACTGCCGGCTGGCTTGCAGCGCATGCGCGCGGCCGGCGATGTAATCCCCTTCAACGTCTGCGCCAATGGCCTGCGACAGCGCGTGAGCGGCCGCAAAAAAGTCGATGTTGTTGGAGGACGAATCGGAAGGAAGAAGCTGTGTCAGCCAGGGATCGCGATGATTTTGCTCGAGTGAAGCGGCGAGGGCATAAAGGAGGGTGCGGGCAGACTGGCACCTGTAATCGCAGTTGACTGGGGAGCCGCGCGAGCGATCGGGCGGCATGGGAAACGCCGCGTCAAGCAGCCGGGGCAGCAAGACGCTCGATAGCTCTTCGTCGATCGCCCCCAGTGCCGCCGGATCGGCTGTCAGTGCGCGCATCGCCGCCGGCGTGCCCAAGTGTTGCTCCATGCGGCTTTGATGCGTCTTCATCTGTTTCAGCTTCTCTTCCAGAGCCTGCAGCCGCACGCGTCCCTCGGTCAGCCAGCGTGGATCGCGCTCGAATTGCAGATAGCGGTTCCAGGTCTCGACAGCGTTCATCAACTGCCCGCGATCTTCCATCACCGTGGCTTCATTGAACAGGACCAGTGCGTCTCCCGGAGCCAGCTCGTCGGCCCGCCGCAGGTAGTCGAGCGCCGTGGCGCGATCGTTTTCGCTGCCCGTCGCAGCGCCGCGCTGGAAGTATGCAGTCCCATCGTCCACCAGCAGGCTCGATGTCACCGGTCCGGTGGCCAGCAGCCGATCGAGTATTTCGATGGCCGAATCGAACTTCTCCTCCATCACGTCGGCGCGCGCTTCCAGTTGCAGCCAGTGCGGGTCTTCGGGCGCATTCTCCAGATGGCGCTCAATGCGCGAGCGCGCATCCAGCAGCTGGGCCGATTCGCGCCCGGTTCCGCTACCGCGCAAATGCGTTTGCGGAGTGACTCCGGCAAAGCCCGCGCCCGGCATGCGCAAGTCAAAAATCCGTGAATGCGTATAAGCCTCGGCCAGCAGCCGCTCCGGTGTATTGGCCATCCGCTGCCAGCCGACAAGCGCTACAGCCGCGATCAGCGATGCAGCCAGCCCCGCGCTCGCCCAAAGGTAGATGCGGCGCGCCCTCTTGCCTTTCGCGCGAGTGCTCACCAGCCGAATGCCCGCAGCCCGATCTCCACTCCGATAGGCAGTCCGGGCCAGCCGCGCCGCCAGTTCGCTTTGCCACTCGCGCGAAGCAGCGGCCAGGCCGGCAACTTCAGCGGCTTCCTCCGGCGTAGCAGCGGCGGTCCGAGTGCGCAGCTCGATCCGCTCCGCCTGTGCCTCGGCTGAGGGGTCTTCATGCAGGTCCTTCGTCCAATCCGGGTTTGATTCATCGATCATATTCGCACTCTGCTTAACGGGGTTGGTTGCAACATTCCTTTCATAAAGCCGCATTCGCGGCTAGACGGATTCAGCCGCACCCTCCAGTTTTCGTGGTTCCATCTCTCCGCGAAGCCAAATTGCGATCCGCCGCAACGCGCTCTCCACGCCTTTGGCCGTCAATCCCGCCCCGGGCAGACCGGCAATCTCTTCGGCCGTAAAGCCCTGGCGGTAGTAGAGCCAGAAGAAGGCGCGATCGCGCTCCCCAACGATATCCGGCGCCGACCTCAGCTTGTCATCCAATTGTGCCAGCAGCGCCGATCGCTGCATCTGCACGGCCGGCTGGGCGCTGGCCGCCGAAATTTGAACGTCGTCTTCCTCAAGTGGATTGATTACCACTTTGCCACCCCTCTTGGCTGAATAAATACGGCGAAAGTAGTCGTTGGCCACCGAGGCTGCCACCATGCTCAGCAGGCCCAGAAAGGAGTCCTCTCCGCGCGGTTCAAAGTCGGCGAGAATGCGCCGCTCCTGCTCGCACAACTTCAGAAAAACTTCTTGCACGATGTCGTCCACCGCGGCTGGCGATGGGCCGCTCAGCCACAGCCTCGAAACCCGCAACGCCACCAGCGAGGCCAGCGGCGTGCAGCGGCGCACAAACTCCTCCCATTCCGTTGCATCGGCGGAGCAGGAGCAGGCCCTGGCGAGATCGTTGACTGAACTGCGATGTCCTTCCTTCATGAGGGACACCAGTTTATCCCAAGCGTCGCCCACCAGTTACTTGTTTGTTAATTCAATTGACCGTTCGACCAGCCTTTGCACCGCGAAATAATTTCAGCCTGTGCTAGTATCCCCGCAAGCATTCATAACTCGTTTCCGAGGCGCTCAAAATGGCAGTCAACCTTCGACCGCTCTCGCTCGGCGAAATTCTCGACCGCACCGCTCAGCTTTACCGCGAGAATTTCATCCTCTTCGCTGGGATCGCTTCCATATATGCCGGGGTATTGCTGGTGCTCAACCTGATGCAGATTGGGCTGACCGAACTGCTGCGCCAGCTCCACATGGCCCGTTACGAAACGTTCGCGACTCTGGGTTTTATAATCCTCATCTTCCCGGTGATCGTCATCTGTTCCGGCGCGGCCATGGCGGCCAACAACCGAGCGGTGGCGTGGGTCAATCTGGGTGAGCCGGCCACCATTCGCGGCGCTTATCGCAGCATCCTGCCACGCCTGGGACGCTATCTGTGGATCATGGCCATCGCCATGTTCTTCGCATATCTTCCGTTTGTCATCATCGATGCCGTGTTCTTCCTGCTGCTCTTCGCATTTGTCGGCATCAACGGCCTAGCCGTCCAACACGGCGCCAACGCCGATCCTTACGCCGGAATGCTGGTCCTGATGGGCTCGATTGGACTCCTCGTCCTCACCTTCCCGGCTATGATCTACGCCATCTGGATGGCTATACGCTATTCCCTGGCCATACCCGCCTCCGTGGTAGAAAACCTGAAGGCCCACGTCGCCATCCGCCGCAGCATTGACCTGACACGCGGAGCGCGCGGCCGAATCTTCGTGCTGGGCTTGCTCATTGCCGTCATTCAAATTGGCCTCATCGGCATTACCCAGGCCCCCTTCATCCTCATGGCGATCAAAGGCATCAAGCAGCATGCTCTGTTGCCGGTGTGGGTGCAGGTGGCGCAGCAGTTTGTCACCTTCCTGACCACCAGCTTCATCGGCCCCATGTATGCCACCGGTCTCACCCTCTTCTACTACGACCAGCGCATCCGCAAAGAAGGATTCGACATCGAGTGGATGATGCAGGCGGCCGGACTCACCGTTCCGGCACCAGCAGCTGAGCCTGATCGAGCGGTAGGCGAGGGATTGATCCCTGGCACAAATGCGGCAGAATCGACGCGGGCTTTAGCCCCTGAGGGAAGCTCTTCGGAAGACCCCATTCCATCCACTCCGCAGTTACCAGAGAATCCCAATGAATGACCCTCCGCGTCCGTCGAACTCGATTCCCTCGAACCCGGCCACGCCCAGGCTGGCTCCATCCACATTGGGCGAGATATTGGACCGCACAGTCCAGCTCTACCGCTCCCGCTTCCTCTTGTATCTGGGAATCTCCCTGGTCCCAACCGCTTTGGTTGTCATTCCCGCATGCGGTATCGTTCTTTTCCTTGCGTGGGTGGGCTCCATAAGTGCCGGTCCCGAGGCTAATGCCGCAGTTGGAGTTGCGGGCTTCATCCTGTTGGCAGTAATCGGCCTGTTGGCAGTGCCCGTCCTCATCGCGACCTTCGCGCTGACTCTCGCCGCCATGCCCTATGCCGCTTCGCGCGACTACCTCGGCGAAAAGACCACCATCCGCGATGCCTACAAATCCGTCTGGCATCGCGGATGGCGCTACTCCTGGCTCTTGATTCTCGAGGGTCTCATCGTTTGGATCGCTCCAGTTGCCGTGTGGATCGCCCTCGTCGCCATCGCCGCCGGCCTGGCTTCCGTCGCTCACCTTTCCGGCCTGGGCGGCGGCGCACTCATCGGCCTGGCAACATTCCTGGCGGTTGTCGCCCTTGTTGCCTACTTCGCCTGGATGCTGCTCCGCCTCTCTCTCGCCTTTCCTGCCTGCGTCATAGAGCAGATTCCCGCCACGCGCGCGCTCAAGCGCAGCTCCACGCTCAGCATGGGAACCAAGGGCCGCATCTTTCTGCTCTATGTATTGGTCGGCGTGCTGAATTGGATTCTCTCGATGGGCGTCACCGTGCCGTTGACCATCGCCGTGTCCCTCCTTCCTGGAGCAAACAACCCAAAACTTTCGTCAACTGCCGAAGTTGTGCTGTTCATTGTCATCTACGGCGCAGCCTTTGCCATTCAGGCCCTCACCCGGCCCATCTACGGCATCGCCCTCACCCTTTTCTATTACGACCAGCGCATTCGACAGGAAGGCTTCGACATCGAGTGGATGATGCAGCGCGCCGGAATGGTAACCATCGCGCCGATCCAGCCTCCACCCCCGCAACCCGTACTCCCGCAAGTCCCCCAATCCATTGAAACCCCACCGCCTGAAAAAGGAGAATCCCTTTGAACGACTTCATGCCAGACTGCCCATCTCCAATCCCCGTTCCATCCACGCTGCCTGGCCCACCCCTTGGCCCACCTCCAGGCCCCTTGACCTTTGGCCAGATTCTCGACCGGACTTACAAACTTGGCCGCGCCAACTGGAGGCTGTTTTTCGGCATCGCCTTCGTTCCCTCCGCTGCATTCTTCGTCGTCTTCGCGGCCATCGCCGCTTGCATGGTTCCCATCATCGGCCCGCAGATAGCGGCCGCGCAGGCCGCTGCCGGGCAAGCCCCCACCGCATCGGCGGTCGGCGTCTCCCCCTATCTCATTGCGTTGCTCATTCTCTTCATCTACCCCATCCTCTTTCTGGTGTTTGCCCTTTATCTGCCTGCGGCAAGCTACGCCGCCACTCAAGCCGATAGATGTGTCAAGGTCACAGTTGGCAATGCATACGGACTGGCTTTTCGCCACTTTTGGCGCTACCTCTGGCTCATGATTCTCCCCGCTTTCTACGTGATCGTCCCGCTGGTTGTCATAGGCGTTGTCGGTGCCGTAGTCATCGCCGCTGGAACCCTGCTGGGACATGGCTCGTATAGCTCGCCAGGCGGCCTCGGCGCGGTCAGCAACCCGGCCGCCATGTTCTTCCTGATACCGCTCATTTTGTTGGTCTACGTCGGCCTGTTTGTCTATTGCATCTGGCTGATGCTGCGCTTCTCCGTTGCCTTCCCAGCCTCAGTGTCGGAGGGACTCACCGCATGGGCCTCGCTCAAACGCAGCGCCAAACTGACCAAGGGAGCAAAGGGCAGAATCTTTCTGGTAATGCTGGTGGTCTACGCGATCACCTACGCCGTCAACATTGTTTTGCTGATGATCTTTTTTGTGGTGGCCGCGGTCGGTGGCGGAATAGCGATTCTGACCCATGTAGCCGTGGGTTCGCCGGCCTTCTTCATCATCATCGGCGTGGCCGTGCTTGGCTACATGCTGGTGCTGGTCACATGCGCGATGTTTGGCTATTCCGCCTACACCACCACTCTCGCCGTCCTCTACAACGATCTGCGTCTGCGCAAAGACGGCCCCGTGTTCGCGCCCGTACAGACCGAAGGGCATCTTTGAAACGAACTCTTTATCCCGGCATTCACCCTCTTCTACTATGATCAGCGCATACGCCGCGAAGGCTATGACATCGAGAGAATGATGGACGCCGCTGGACTCATCGCGCCTGCTCCTCCGCCCACCGGAGAGAGCATCGTCGCGTCCGTTCCCTTCATTCCTGAGGAGGAGAGCAAAGCGTGATGCGGGCGTCGGAACATTTTGCGGCTTCCCATACTTGCGATCCGCCGCGGCGGAACCCGTCGCCGGGGAGTCCGGCTTCCCATCTCAGCGACCAAGGTTCGCCGCCGAGGACCCCGGCTTTGAAAGGACACGGCTTCAGCCGTGCCGCAAAAGCTTCTAGAACGGTCCCGGCTTTAGCCGCCGAGGGAATGCAAACGATGGAGAAGAGCGTCCCTCAGGGGCTAAAGCCCGGCAATACTCTCCTCCGCCTTTTGGCACGGCTGAAGCCGTGCCCTTTCAAAGCCTCAATCTTCGCCCATTCGTTGCGCGCTCCAATTGTCTGGACCTTCCGGACCTGTCTGGTTTGCGTCGCCCTGGCCGCGTCACTGGCCGCAACGCCGGGCCGCGCCGACACCCCCGCCGCTGCCCAGCCCGACGGCCACTGGCATGACTCATCGCTCCAGGATTACCACAACCACCTGCTCGCCCTCACCACGCTGGTCGAAGCCTGCGCCAAGGCCCGCGACACCAAGACCTGCGACCCCGCGCAAGTGGGACAGGACGATCGCATTGCAGTTTCTGACGGCGCCAATCCGGACCACCGCCTGGTCCGCTACGGTTGGCTGCGCGTGGTGCTCTCTCAGGCTCAGGAGGCTCAGGAAAAGGACAAACCCGCCGAGGACTCCGCCAAGTCCAAGTCCGCGATGAGCGCAAATGAAGCAATAACCGGCCAACCAGGCCCTCCCAAGCCCACCACGGCGGAACTGTTGCTGAGCGCCGAGACCCGCCTGGCGTACGATCTTGCCCAAACCGGCTCCCCCATGGTTCCCGCTCCCGCGCACACCCAGGAACGCGATGCCATGCGGCAGGTGCTGGCCGGCCGCGACTTCCGCAACCTCAAGGACTCGTCGCTGAGCGACAAGCTCTGGGAGAAAATCGGCGCCTGGCTCAACCGCATCCTTGAGAGCATCTCCAAGGTCACGCCGCGATCGCCGTGGATCGGCCGCGTCATCTTCTGGGGATTCATCTTTGCTGTTTGCGTCGCCCTGGTTTGGGGCTTGCTCCAGCTTGAGCGCCGCTGGCGCATACGCCTCATCCCGGACAGCGACGGCCCCGCCGCCGGAGCCGCCTCAGCCCGCGACTGGCAACTCTGGCTTCAAGACGCCCGTCAGGCCGCCTCGGCAGGCCTGTGGCGCGAGGCGATCCACTACCTCTACTGGGCCTCGATCTCGCGCCTCGAATCCCGCCGCCTGTGGCCGGCAGACCGCGCCCGCACTCCCCGCGAGTATCTTGCCCTGGTAGCCGCTGAGGACCCGCGCAAAGCCGGCCTCGCGACCCTCACCGGCAGCTTTGAGCGCTTTTGGTATGGCGGCCGTTCCGCTGCGCAAAGCGACTATCTGAAGGCCGAAGAACTGGCCACCGCCTTGATTACCGGGACCGGGATTACAGTGCCCGGGAGCGTGGCGCAATGACCATACTCTCTTCGCTCGACGCCCGGGATCGCCGCCTGCTGCTCTGGTCCGTGGGCATTGCATTGGGCCTCGCCGTGCTCACCGGCTTTCTGCTGCCCGGCGCCGACAGCAACGACAATCCCATGCCTTCGACCTACCTTGCCGGCCAGCACGGCGCGCGCGCCGCCTATGAAACGCTGCTTCGCTCCGGATATTCTCTGGAACGCTGGGAGCGCCCGCTCAGCGAGCTGGCCGCTACCGCCGGCCCCGGCACGGTGGTCATCTTCGCCCAGCCTCTTACGCGCGAAAAGGCCGACATCGATGCGGTGCGCACGATCCTCGAACACGGAGGCCGCGTTCTGTCCACCGGATTTTGGGGTGGAATGATCCTGCCCGCCGATGCGAGCGCGACGCCCGATGAGTTCAACTTTGCCGCCTGCAAGCTGGATCCCGAAGGCCTCGATCCCCTCGCCGGAACGGGCGAGGTATGGATGCTTCCTCAAGCCACCTGGAACGTAGGCAACCCAACGCAGCGGGTCGAGTACAGTTGCGCCGGCAGGCCCGCCGTGGTCGAGTACGACTGGGGCAAGGGCCACGTGGTGTGGTGGGCCAACTCCACGCCGCTTGAAAACGGTTCCCTCGCTCGCGGCAACGATCTCGACCTGCTCTTGAATTCGCTGGGCCCGCGCGAAGGCCGCCACTTTTATTGGGACGAGTCGCTCCACGGCGAGATTCGTTCTGTCTGGAGCTACGCTGCCGGCCCGTCTCTGACCCTTCTGTGGATCGGACTTCCCTCGCTGGCGTTTCTGGTGGTCTTCAGCTTCAGCCGCCGCAGCGGGCCGGTGCGCGATCTGCCTCTGCCTACGCGCGCCGCACCCATTGAATTTCTCGATGCGCTCGGCTCCCTTTATCGCAACGCCGGCGCCGCGTCGACAGTCGTGTCCGTCGCCTGGGAGCGCTTCCGCCGCCACGCTTTGTTCGCCGTGGCGAACGGCCAGCGTGGAACACAAATGTCAGCGGCCGAACTGGCTGCGGTCATTCGCCGCCGCTTTCCCAACACCGACCCCGGCCTTGAAGCCGATCTGACCGCCTGCGAAGAGGCCGCATGGGGCGAAACCATCAACCCACGCGAGGCCCTCAAGCTGCTCCAGACCTTGCACGACCGCCAACAAAAGCTCATCGCCGCTCAAAAACTCCGCGGCCATGACCTAATGAACCTCTGAATAAGGCGATGATTTCAAAGGGCACGACTTTGCAGGCTGCGGAAAAACTTCGTTGCTGGCATAGGTTTTGAAAGGGCACGACTTCAGTCGTGCCGCAAATGCAACAAAATAAATGTTGGGCTTTAGCCCCTGAGGGAACGAATGGCTAGAAAATGGGACTTGGTCAGAGGTTTCCTAAACTTCGAAGACATTCATTCCACACAGCAGGAAAGGGCTTCATGAGTATCGAACCGAATCCAGAACCGAATCCAGAACCGATGCAGGATGCAAACTTGAACACAGCCCGGCTCCACGCCACCAACCAACTCATCGCCCATGCCCGCCAGCAGATCGGCCGGGTCATCGCCGGGCAGCAGAGGCCGATCGAGGAAGTCCTGATCGCCGTTCTCTGCCAGGGCCATGCGCTGCTTGAAGGCGTACCCGGCCTCGCCAAAACCCTGATCGTCAAAGCCCTCGGCCGTCTGCTCGGTCTCGGCTTTCAGCGCGTCCAGGCCACCCCAGACCTCATGCCGGCCGACATTCTCGGCACCACCATCCTGCGCGCCGGGTCGGATACCTTCAGCTTTCACGCCGGCCCGGTCTTCACCGACTTGCTGCTCGTGGACGAGATCAACCGCATGCCTCCCCGCACCCAGGCCGCGCTGCTTGAATGCATGGAGGAGCGCCAGGTGACCAGCGACGGCGTGCGCCGCCCGCTGCCCGCGTGGTTTACCGTCTTCGCCACGCAGAACCCAGTCGATTTCGAAGGCACCTACCCGCTGCCCGAGGCGCAGTTGGACAGATTCCTGCTGAAGATTCATCTTGATTACCCGTCTGAATCGGACGAATTGCGGATCCTTCAGATGCACCACGGCGGATCGGGCGCTGGGCTGCTTGAAGACGCTCAGATCGTGGCTATCCCGGAGGACATGCTTGCCTCGGCCCGCGCCGAGGTCCGCGCTATCCGCATTGAGCCGGAGCTGTATGGCTACATCCTCGCCCTCGCCCGCCGCACCCGCGAGTGGCCCACGCTGCTGCTAGGCGCCAGCCCCCGCGCCGCTCTAAGCCTGATGCTAGTGGCCCAGGCCGCCGCTGCATTCGATGGCCGCGACTACCTGGTCCCCGACGACGTCAAACGCGCCGTCCAGCCCGTCCTCCGTCACCGCGTAATGCTGAAGCCCGAAGCCGAACTGGAGGGCTTCGACGCCGACCGCGTCCTAGCCGATGTAATCGCCGCCGTCCCGGTGCCCCGGCAGTGAGGTACGCCGGGTAAGGAGTCCAATATGACTGTTAACGAGTTGTTCCAGCTTGCAAATCTGTTTCCCTCCGACCCGCTTCCATTTGGAGAGGGAACGACTCAGGACCCGTCCGAGTTGAGAAAGGGTGTTTACGTAATTGCTCGGGTCAGCGATCCCACTCAAGGCTGCGAAGCGGGAGCCATGCCTCTGACGGTTCCGCCAGAAATTGTTCTTAATCCCCAATATGAAGAGAATCGGTGGCTTCCATGCGAACCCGTTGTCTATGTTGGGAAAACGGATCGATCAATCCGAAAGCGCGTAGCGGAGTTCCGACGGCAAAAAATGCGGTCAGCCTGGATCCCACCATGGTGGCCAGGTAGTAAAGCTCTTAGGGTGCTGCCTGTGGGTGTATTGGTCGTTCGCAGACGAGCCAATCGAAGCCGAATTTGACATGCTCTGCGGCTTTAAAAAGCATGTGGGTCGATTGCCGTTCGGGAATGAGTATCAAGGAGCAAGCCAAAAGCGAATTCGAGTTACGAACTGATCCACGGATGGCTCCGGAGCAGCATTCGCGGCCGATCGAGGAAGGTAGTATAAAGGTAGTATGAAAGAGAAGACCTCGATCACACTCTCATCCGACCTCCTCGCCGAGATTGATCGCAATGCTCGGCCCAAATCGTCTCGCTCTGCCTTCATTGAAGCTGTAATCCGCGAACACTTCAAAGAAAAAGTCCGACGTGCAATCTACGAGCGCGACCTTCAAATCCTCAATGCCAACGCCGATTACTTCAATCGCGAAATGGAAGACGTGCTTCGCTATCAGGCTCCCATCACGTACGAATCGGAGGATTGAAGAGACATGCGCCGAGGTGAGCTTTATCGCGTGCACGAGCCGCCGGGAGATCGGAAAGAATACCGGACGTTTGCCATTGCAAGCCGTCAATCGGCAATCGATTCGCGGTTTTCAACGGTAATTTGCGCGCCGATCTTCACCAACGGTTACGGCGCTGCATCGCAAGTAAGCATTGGGATCGACGAGGGTATGAAGCATGACTGCTGGATTTGGTGCGATGGGCTGACCAGTATCCGAAAATCCGAGCTGACGCAATACGTCGGGTCCCTTTCGGGTGCAAAACTGGCCGAATTCAATCGCGCCATCGCAATCGCAATCGATCTGATCTGAGTCTCCTCAATGATCACCCCTTCCCTCCATCCCGCCCCGGTTCACGCGCCATGCCAACGCCGCCGCCGCTGGAGCTTCGGCCTCACGCCTCGCGCCATCGGCCTGCTCGCCCTCGGCTTTCTCTGGCTCATCCCCGGCTTCTGGAATGCACGCATGGCCTACGCCATGCTGGCCTGGGACGGCCTGATTCTCCTCGCAGCCCTGCTCGACGGCATGCGCTTGCCGAGCGCCGCGCAAATCACAGCCGCCCGATCCTGGGCCAACGCTCCGGCGCTCGACAGCGAGACCGAGATCGAGCTTACCGTCGAGAACCACGGCCGAGTGATTGTTGCGTGCCGCTTGCTCGACGATCTGCCGGCGGCCATGGTGGCCCAGCCCGCCACGCACAAGCTCACCGCCTTTCCGCGAGTGCCAGCTTCGATCCGATACAGAATTGAGCCCCAGGAGCGAGGCGATTGGAAAACTGGCTGGTTGTATGTGCGCTACCGCTCGGGCCTTGGACTGATGGAGCGCTGGGCCATGGCGCCGCTCCTACAGACCGTGCGCGTTTACCCCGCGTTGCGTACTGGAGAGGAACAGCAAATCTACCTGGCGCGCAGCCGTCAGATCGATCTGCAGCTCCGCCGCGCCCAGCAGCGAGGCCTGGGCCGCGACTTCGAGAGCCTGCGCGAGTACCGCGAAGGCGACGATCTGCGCGATATTTGCTGGACGGCCACCGCCCGCCGCGGCAGCCTGGTCACGCGCCAGTATCAGACCGAACGCAGCCAGCCGGTCTGGATCGTCCTCGATTGCGGCCGCCTCATGCAGTCCCGCGTTGCCCTCGGCATGGTTCCCGGCAAATCCGCGCTGCCGGTTGAGCAAAAGGGCCCGCGCATTCACTCCAAGCTCGACCACGCCTGCACCACCGCCGTTGCGCTTGCTCAACTCGCCCTCTTTTCCGGCGACCGCGTCGGCCTTCTCGCATATGGCCAAACTATTCAGCAGCGCCTGCTGCCCGGCCGCGGAGCAGCCCATCTGCGCCAGTTGATCGAGTCGCTTGCACAGGTCCATGCCGAGGCCGGCGAGGCCGACCACCTCCGCGCCACCGCCACCCTGAACCGCCTGCAGCCACGCCGATCTCTGATCCTCTGGGTCACCGACCTGGCTGAGACCGCCATGCGCCCCGAAGTCATCGACGGAGCTTTGCAGTTGCTCCGCCGCCACGTGCTTTTGTTTGTAGCGATGGCCCAGCCCGAGGTTGAGCTGATCGCCCAGGCCCGCCCGGGCAATATCGAGCAGATGTTCCGCTCCGCCGCCGCCCAGGAGATGGCCGGCCGCCGCGAACTGCTCCTCGCCCGGCTCCACGAGCAAGGCGCCCTCACCCTCGACTTGAACCCCGAGCAGCTCACCTCGTCGGTCCTCAACAACTACCTGATGGTCAAGGAACGGGCGATGGTGTAGAGAGGGCAATCGCATTTGAAACGACGGCGCCGGGATGTGTCGTGCTTTGAGACTTGACGCCTTACATTTGCGCGTCCTGAGCGGCGGCGGGCCGGCCCGGTTGAACGTAAGTTCTTTGTTTTCGGCAGAGCGGTGACGCGATGCGAAGGTTTGCGCAAAAGTTGGCACTGACAAGTCCTTTGTTATCAACGAGGGGCGAAGAGCTCAAAAACTCAACAGGTTTGTTTTCATCCAGTTACGTAAAAAGGGGGGGAGGGGGGTCGATTTTTTTGTTTTTGGGAACTTTTCCTCCCTGTCAGAGGGAGTCGAGTTGTGGGAATGAAGGTTCTGGGCCATGGGTTCGCTCGTGGAGATCTCAGTTTGTATTCTCATTGTGCGCCGGAGAGCCGAAATGATCGGCAAAGAAGATAAGAGATTCGAGATAACGGTTAGGTCTGCAATCGGTGTGGGGAAGAATCCAAATGCGATTGCCCTGATGGTGTAGATGTTTGCAATTGACCCGTCATCCAATTTCCCGTAGACTAAGAAATTGCGAGGGATGCGCTCGAGAGGCATTCTGTGCCGCATCTCGCCTAGAGATTCTTCAGACAAGGAAGTTCAATGGCAAATCATGTATCGGCGCTGAAGCGCGCCCGCCAGACTGTAACCCGCACCGAAGTGAATCGCGCCAACCGCAGCCGCGTGCGCACCAGCCTGCGGGCTCTGCGCGAGGCTCTCGTCAAGGGCGACGTCAAAGCCGCGCAGACGCAGTATCGCGAGACCGTCTCCACCCTCGACAAAGGCGTGCAGAAGGGCATCCTCCACCACAACACCGTCTCCCGCTACAAGAGCCGCCTCAATGCGCGCCTGAAGACCCTGGCCACCGCCAAGGCGTAGTTCCGCGAAGTCGCCAAGGCTCCAGAACCGATCGAATCAAACCAGCAGCCGGGGTTCACCCCCGGCTGTTTTTTTGTCTCCCACCGGCTTCGCCGACCTGCGGGGGCAAGAAACTGTGCCCCATCCATCGGACGTTTTTTTGTCCGATGGGTGGGAGTCCGTAGAACTCCAGGACGACGTCTTGTCTTGTCGAACTTACAACCTCGTTTCTTTCCAGGCTTAAAGAAGTCGCCAAACTGCCTTATTAATCCAGCCGCTCGAAGATTCCCGCCGCGCCCATGCCGCCACCGACGCACATCGTCACCATCCCGTAGCGAACCTCGCGCCGCCGCATCTCGCCGAGCAGCGTCGCGGTGAGTTTGGCGCCCGTGCAGCCCAGCGGATGGCCGAGGGCGATAGCGCCTCCGTTCACGTTGATCCGCTCGACGTCGAGACCCAGCACGCGAATGATAGCCAGCACCTGCGAGGCGAAAGCCTCGTTGAGTTCGATCAGGCCAATCTCGTCCAGAGTGAGGCCAGCCCGCTTCAGCACCTTGGGAATCGCGGCAATGGGACCGATGCCCATCTCTTCCGGCAGGCAGCCGGTCGTTGCGTAGGCAACAAGCCGTCCCAGCGGCTGAATCCCGAGCTCCTGCGCCCTGTCTGCCGCCATCAAAACCACGGCCGCCGCTCCGTCTGACGTCTGCGAGGAGTTGCCCGCGGTGACCGTTCCCTGCGCGTGAAAGGCCGGTTTCAGTTTCGTCAGCGCCTCGGCTGAAGTATCGGCCCGCGGCCCTTCATCGGCAGAAAACACTTGCTCCGTCACAACTGTCTTCCCCGCCTTCGTTCCCGGAATCGAACTGGTCACCGTCACCGGGATCAATTCGTCATTGAAGCGCCCGGCGGCCTGCGCGGCCAGAGCTTTCCGGTGGCTGGCCAGCGCGAATGCGTCCTGATCCTCGCGCGAAACGCCATAGCGGCGGGCGACCCGCTCGGCGGTCAGGCCCATGGTCAGCAGCGACGCCGGATAATGTTTGGCCATGTACGGATTGGGGCTGGGCTTGAGGCCGCCAAACGGAAGCAGGCTCATCGATTCCGCTCCGCCCGCCACCACCACACGCTCGCCGCCCGCGCGAATCCGCAGGTCAGCCAAGGCAATAGCTTCGAGGCCCGAGGAGCAGAGCCGATTCACGGTGACGCCGGGAACTTCAACCGGCAAACCCGCGCGCAACACGGCCCATCGCGCGATATCCCAGCCCTGTTCGCCCTCCGGCTGGGCGCAGCCAAGAATCACGTCGTCGACTTCGGCTTTGTCGAGCGCCGGTATCCTCGCCAGAGCCGCGCCCACGACAAGCGCCGCCAGATCGTCCGGGCGAGTAGTAGACAGAGCACCTTTGGGGGCGCGGCCAACGGGTGTGCGAACGGCGCTGACGAGGACGGCTTCCGGCATGAGAGGTGCTCCTTGAACTAACCTAATTCGGCAATTCCACAAGCGTCCAGGCGTTCTTCGCGTAAAAATGATAGATAGTGCGCTGATCGACGACCGAATCGGCCAGTGCGTCGTGGTCCATCAGCGGCGGCCGATGCTCCATGCCGATTTGAGCGTCGTGAATGCGCTGCGGCGATGCGGGATCGATACCCCAGTTGAAGCCGAGAACGCCGGTCGCGTCGTGCACCTGCAGCCGCACGGTTTCCGGCGCTGAGGCAATCACCACGAACTGCGCAGGAGTGTCGCTAAAAAAAACCAGCAGCGACACGGTTCCCTGCGCCGAGCACAGCACCGCCCAATCGGAGGAGCCGGCGAGCTGCAGGCTGGCATGAACCACATTCTCTGGGCGATGCGCTTCGTAAGTTTGCGGAATGAGGCAACTGCGCCGATTGAGAAAGCCAACGACCGTTGCCGGAAGCTCCGGAAAGGAACTAACCGGCAAGCGGCGGATGAGGTATGGAGTTGAATGGCCAGCCTGATCAACCTGGCCGGATTCGGTGAGCTGCGCGGATGCCGTAGCTGCCGGCTGAGCAAACGCTGGCGGGAGCATAAGCCATATGCCAACCACTTCCGCCAAAGCGCTTTTACGCCAGCCTTCCATGCTACCTACTTCAGGATCAAGCCAAGTTGCACTGCGATGGCAGCCTCTACTCGCGCCAAATCCTCTGCACAGAGGATTCCCAGTTTTGCGCCAAACCGCAGTTTGCTAGCCGTTGCCAACTGCGAACCGATCGCCTTGCGCTTTTCTCCCTCGATATCGACCAGCGCTTCCCCAGGGTATAAACGGTGAGTCTTCGAAGTAATCGGAACCACCTGTACTCTGTTCAGTGCGAGATTGGCCGCATTGTTCGACAAAACGACTGCGGGACGCGTCTTCTGTATCTCCCCGCCCAGGCTGGGGTCGAGGGCAACCCAGTAAACCTCGCCGCGCTCAATAGGCATCGCCGATCAGTCCTTCCGTCCACTCCTCTGCCTCGGCTTCATGCTCTTGATCGGCAGCCATTTGCCGGTAGCCTTCCAACAGAGATTCTGCTTCCCGTCGCTTTAACGCCTTAGCCTTTTCAAGAACAGCCTCGGCAACATCCTCCGGCAAAATGAACCAGGCTGGGTTTCCGCGCGCCTGGGGCAGACCCTTGGTGCTGGTTTGGTCCCCGTTCCAACGAATACCTACGATGGGGGAGCCGTCCCATTCGATTTGCGCCACCGACCAGCTCCCCGGCACGGGTCCTGCATCATAGACAACCTGCACTGACTTGACCCTGTCTTTTGGCGAAAGAACGGTCCTCGGATCGTGATACATGGTAGACAAGCCTCTGACACAATCATTCCAGACATACGTACGTATGTCAATTCCGCAACGGCTTGCCGGTCTTCAGGGTAAATGCAATCCGCTCCTGTGTCTTCCGTTCGCCGGCAAGGGAGAGAAACGCTTCTCGCTCCAAGTCAAGCAGATACTGCTCGCTCACTGGCGTGCCCGGCGTCACCCTGCCGCCCGCCAAAATGTATGCAGCCCAGCGGGCAACCTTCTGGTCGTGCTCCGAGGCATAACCGGCCTCGCCCATCAGATAGACTCCTGTCTCCAGCGTAGCCAACGCCGCCGTGCCCGGAGCGGAAATCTGCGTCCTCGGCTGCGGTGCGGCGTAGCCGGCCTGCGCGAGGGTCGCCGCCTGTGCTTTTGCATCCAATAAAAGCCGTTCGCGATTCATGGTGATACGATCTGCCGAAGCCAACAGTCCCAGCGAACGCGCCTCCGCGGCCGATGTGGAGACCTTGGCCAGCGCGATGGTTTCAAACGTTCGCCTGAGCGCCGCAACCATCTCCGCCGACTGCGCAAAGCGGGAAGCCGGATCGCGCGGGTCGGTTGGCGACAGCCCAATCGCCTGATCCACGGCTCGCAACAGCATCTCCTTGGTCCCGCCGCCTGCTGGAATCAAACCCACGCCGGCCTCGACCAATCCTATATAGGTCTCTGCGTGAGGCTGCCGGCGCGCGGCGTGCAGGCATATCTCCGCACCTCCGCCGAGCGTGAGCCCAAACGGCGCAACCACGACCGGGCGCGGGCAGAACTTGATGGCCGCGGTCATCTGCTGGAAACCGTGAATCACAGCCGCCAGCTCGTCCCACTCGCCCTCCTGCGCGGCCAGCAGCAGTTGCATCAGGTTGGCGCCCACGCTGAAGTTTTCCCGGTCGCTCGCAATCACGAAGCCGGCAAAGTCGCGCACCGCATCGGAGGAAGGATTGAGCACTGCGGATATCATCGCCAGCACGTCGCCGCCGATGGCGTTCTTGAGCGAGTGCAGCTCGATGCAGCCGATGCTATCGCCCAGATCGACGAGCGAAGCGCCGGGGTTGGCGCGGACTACGCGATGCGACCGCCGGAAATCCGCGATGCGCGCGTGACCGGCCTGCTGGGGAATCGGCGCCCAGGCGCTGGTGCCGGGGTTGTAGCATTGCGGGCTGTCCGGCGAATACCAAGAGACAGGCGCGGACGCAGGCCCTGAGTCGAGGAGATCTGCAACGGCGCGGCTTACCGGCAGATGGAGCGCTTTCATGCGGGCGACAGTGTCCCGGACCCCAGCCGCATCCCACATCTCGAATGGACCCAACTCCCAGTTGAAACCAGTGCGCATTGCAGCATCGATGGAGGGCGCGTCGGCCGCCACTTCGCCGATGCGATCTGCCGCAAAGTTCCACAGCGAGGCCAGGAACGGCCACAAGAAAGCCGCTGCCTTGTCTTTCGCCGGATCGTTCGCCAGCAGCAAATGAAGCCGTTCTGGAACCGAGGCCGCGTTCTTGGCCATTTCCAGCGCGGGCAGGTTTGGCCTGGCCGTTGGACGGTACTCGAAAGAGGAGAGATCGAGCACCAGGCGAGCCTCTTTGCCACTATCATCGCGGCTTTTCTTGTAGAAGCCCTGGCCAGCCTTGTCGCCAATCCATCCCCGCTTGACTATCTCGTCCAAAACAGCGGAGAAGCCGCCTTTCGGCGCACCCTGCGGAAAGTTGGCCGCCACATGGGCCAGAATGTCGATGCCCACCAGGTCCGCCAATCGGAAAGTGCCGGTACGCGGCCAGCCGATGGCGGTTCCGGTCAGTGCATCCACTTCTTCAATGGTCAGCCCCTGCTCCAGCATCAGATTCGCGGCGCTGAACATCACGGAAACGCCGATACGGTTGGCGATGAAGTTGGGGGTGTCGTTCGCAAACACAACCTGCTTGCCCAGCGTGCGATCGGCAAATGCGGCAAAGCCTGCCACCACGCCCGCATCGCTCTCGGCGGTGGGAATGACCTCAAGCAGCCGCATATAGCGCGGAGGATTGAAGAAATGCGTGCCGAAGAAACGGTCCCGATGCGCAGCAAGCCCGGCGGCAATCTGCTTGATGGGCAGCCCGGATGTGTTGGTGGTCAGAACCGCATTCAGAGCGAGATGAGGCACAACCCGTGTCAGCAAGTCCGTCTTGATGGTCAGGTTTTCGGCAACCGCCTCGATCACCCAGTCGCACTGGGCCAGCTTCGGCAGGTCGTCCTCAAAGTTGCCCGCCGCAACCAGCGAGGCCAGCGAAGCCTCATAGAAGGCGGCCGGCTTGGCCTTGCCCAGTGCTTCAATCGCCGAATTTGCAAGCCGGTTTCGCCCAGCCTTACTCGCATCGTCCGGCCCAGCCGGGACCATATCCAGCAGCAGCACCGGAATTCCAGCGTTGGCCAGGTGCGCGGCGATGCGCGAGCCCATGGTTCCCGCGCCCAGCACGGCGGCGCGGCGAACCAGAAACGGCTGTTGGGCAGAACCGAAGGCGGAGGTTTCAGAGGCAGTTGCGGCCGGGGGGTTGGTGCTCATGCGAGCTCTCCCTGCGCAGGTTGGATCGAGAGTCCATTCACCACGCGGAATCCATCGCAGCATACGGAAGAGCGCGGGGTGGGGTCAAGGAGAGCGAATTCAAACAAAAAGCCGGCCGGCGCTAGAACTTCTTGCGCAGATGTTCAAACACAACGTACCCGATCAGCGCGGAGATTATGGCGATCGCGAAATTCGTACCCGTAAAGATGTCGTAGAGAGCGAACGCCAGGCTCTTCCCATGTCCGTTGGAAGCGGTGAACTCGCCCATCAATAAATTTGAATAAAAGAGAAAGACGATGAACACGACCTCGATCACGGCCCGCCAGAGCGGCGTAAGGGTGCGACGATTTGAGGGACGAGGCGGCATGGAGTCTCTATAGTATCAAGAGGCGAATTGCGTCCATACTGCAATCGACAGAGCGACCAAAGGCAAGACCGGAAGTCTAAAGGGCCACCAGCATCAGGAAGCTCACTCGCGAAAGCCAAACGCGATCACGAGCCTGCCGGATCACTGCAATCCAATGAAAAGGCTGACGCATTGCGCAAACGGAAGCGTTCCGCGGAACGCCCGCATCGGGCGGCCGGTTTGACTCCGCCGGTTGAGAGAAATAGCTTTGAAGAGGATACGGGGCGCGACTTGCCGCCTCGTGAACAAGGAGACTGGATGCAAAGCAGGACATTTTCCTGGTTTCGGAAGATTCCCCTGGCCCTGCTGCTGGCGGCGATGTTCTTCGCCGCAGCGCAAGGCTCACAATCTCAAGACTTGAAGAGTTTTGAGCAGCGGATCACCACCAAGGTGCTGCCCAACGGGCTCACTCTCATCGTCTGCGAGCGGCCGGAGGCGCCGGTCTTCAGCTATTCCACGTTCGTCGACGCGGGCGCCGTCAATGATCCCGCGGGCGAGAGCGGGCTGGCGCACATGTTCGAGCACCTGGCCTTCAAGGGAACCAGCCAGATCGGCACCAAAGACTACTCCGCAGAAAAGCTTGTGCTGGCCAAAGTAGAAGAGGCCAACAACGCCTACGAAGCCGAGTACCTGAAGCCCGTTGGCCGCGATCCGCAAAAGCTGACCGAGCTCAAGAAGGTGTTTCTTGAGGCCCAGGCAGAGGCTCACAAATACGTGGTCCCCAACCAGTTCACCGAGGTGGCCGAGCGTAACGGCGCCGAGGGCCTGAACGCGGAGACCGGCCTCGACGACACGATGTTTTTCTGGTCGATGCCCGAGAACCGGCTCGAGCTGTGGGCGTGGCTTGAGAGCGGCCGACTGTCCGAAACCGTGCCGCGCGAGTTTTACAAGGAGCGCGACGTGGTCATCGAAGAGCGGCGCATGCGCACCGACTCCAACCCCGAGGGCCGTCTTGAGGAGCAGTTCCTGGCCACCGCTTATGTAGCTCACAACTATGGCCGGAGCAACATCGGCTGGCCCAGCGAAGTGAGCCAGATTACCGCCACCGAGGCCATGGAATTCCACAAGAAGTACTACATTGGATCGAACATCGTGGTGTCGATTGTCGGCGACGTGAAAGCGTCGGAAGCAATGCCCATGCTGGAGAAGTACTTCGGCCGCATTCCCGGCGGCCCCAAACCGGAAGAGATGACCACCGTCGAACCCAAACAAATCGCCGAAAAGACGGTGGTAATCCGCGATCCCAGCCAGCCACTCTACATTGAGGGTTATCACCGGCCCGACTACCGCGATCCCGACGATGCGGTCTATGACGCCATCGGCGACATCCTATCCAACGGACGCGTCTCGCGGCTCTATCGCAGCCTGGTCCGCGACCAGCAGATTGCCGCCGCAGCCGCGGGCGAGAGCCCCTATCCAGCCAACAAGTACCCTAGCCTCTTCATCTTTTATGCATATCCGCTGCCTGGACACTCGCCGCAAGAGATGCGCGACGCCATCCATAAAGAGATTGACAAGCTGAAGACCGCCGACGTCACCGATGAAGAGCTGGCTATGTACAAGACCCGCACTCGCGCTGACCTGCTTCGCGGTCTGGCCGACAATCAAGGGTTGGCCAACACCCTGGCCGAATATCAGACTCGCTACGGCAATTGGCGTGAACTGTTTTTGCAACTGGACAAGGTGGACAAGGTGACCAAGGCCGACATTCGCCGCGTGGCGAATAAGGTGTTTTCAGAAAGCAACCGCACGGAAGCATGGACTGAAACAGCGGCTCCAACCGCAGCTCCGCAGAAAGACGGAGGTGCGCAATGAGCGAGCTTTCCTTGAAGAATCTTTCCAAAATCGCCGTTGCTTTTGTAGTCTCCGCGGGCTTGGCTGCGCCCATCTCGCTTCGCGCTCAGCAGGACAAGCCATGGGAGAAAATTCCCATACCCAAGCTGCATGAGTTCAACCCCCACCAACCGATTCGCATCGAGCTCAAAAACGGAATCGTTCTTTTCCTGCAAGAGGATCACGAGCTGCCGTTCGTCTCCGGATCGGTGCTCATTCCCGGCGGATCTCGCGACGTGGCGCCGGCCCAGGCGGGCTTGATAAGTCTCTACTCGCAGGCCTGGCGCACCAGCGGAACAGCAAAAATCGACGGCGACGCACTCGACGATCTGCTCGAGGCCAAAGCCGCGCACATTGAAACCGAAGGCGACGAAGACTCCACTGCGGTCTCATGGGATTCGCTCAAGGGCGATGCCGACCAGGTCTTTTCGCTGGCGATGGACCTGCTTCTGCACCCCAGGTTCAACGCGGAAAAATTGCAACTGGCCCAGCAACAGGATGCAACAGGAATTGTCCGGCGGAACGACGATGAGTCGGGTATCGCCGAGCGCGAGGGAGCAAAGCTGGTCTACGGCGTCAACAGTCCCTACACCCGCCAGCCCGAGTTGGCCACCATCGGCGCGGTCACTCTCGACGACTTGAAGGCCTGGCACGACCGGACACTAGGCGGAAAGCTCATCGTTGGCGTCGCCGGCGACTTCGATCCCACAGCCATGGAAGCCAAGCTGCGCGCTGCCTTCGAAGGATTCCCGCCCGTTAAAGGAGAGCCGGCCCGCCACGACGTTTTTGCCGGACCCAAAGCCGGCGTCTACTTCATCGACAAGGAAGACGTAAATCAGTCCGACGTGGAGATTCTGGGCATCGGCATCGACCGCCACAATCCCGACGTTCCCGCCATCGCCGTAATGAACCAGATTCTGGGCGGCGGCTTTGCCAGCAGGCTCTTTCAAAAGGTGCGCACGGAACTGGGCCTGGCCTATGCGGTGGAAGGCGGGATCTCCTTCGCCTATGATCACCCGGGAACCTTCGGCGTGGTCGTGCTCACCAAGAGCGCATCCACAGTGGAGGCAACAAAGGCTGCATTCACAGAGATCGCAAGCCTGACAGGCCAACCCTTTACCCAGGACGAACTGGACCGCGGCAAAGACAATCTTCTGAGCTCATTTCTCTTCCGCTACGACACCAGGGACAAAGTGCTGGCCGAGCGCGAGAGGCTCGAGTTCTACGGCTATCCGGCGGACTATCTTGTCACCTACAAAGCAGCCCTCGAAAAGGTGACGCTTGCCGATCTCGACAGGGTTGCAAAGAAGTACATTCATCCTGAGGACTACGCCGTGCTGGTTGTTGGCAACGGGCCCGAAATCAAGCCAGGATTGGACGAGTTGAAGAAGGGTCCAGTGCAGCCGATCGACATCGCCATTCCGCAGCCGGGCCAACCGAATGGGAAGAAGTAATAAAGCAGGACTGAATGAGGACAAGGTTTCCCAGCTCTCAAGATCGAGACCTGGGGCACACGGCTGAATGAGCTTGAGTCTTTCTCGGGAGTGCGGATATGCTGGTCAAGGACGCTCAAAGAGAGGTACGAACTGTTTACGTCGGGGGATTTTGGGGACAGCTTGTCTCCTCAATAATTTGGCTGACATCCGCCGCACTTGCCACGTGGGTTTCTCCACGAGCAGGCATCGTCGAGCTGCTAGCGTGCTGCTTCTTCATCTTCCCAATCACTCAACTACTGCTGCGTTTGACTGGTAGACCGGCATCTCTCACGCGCGAAAATCCACTGGGAAAGCTTGCCATGCAGATCGTGTTTACATTGCCGATCTCTATGCTTCTTCTTGTGCCAGTAACCGAGTTTCATTTGAACCTGTTTTATCCGGCGTTAATGATCCTTGTGGGCGCGCATTATCTTCCGTTTACTTTTCTCTACGGCATGCGCATCTTTCTTCCGTTGTCGGCGATTCTTGCCGGCGGCGGTGTTGTCATTGCTCTTCACTTTCCGGGGGCATTCAGTTTGGGGGGATGGATTGGTGGCCTGACGCTCTTCATCTTCGCCTGGATCGGGCTTGTCTCGGTCCTGAATGACTTGAGAGAAGAAGCATAGAAATGCCGTAACGCAACATCTGTATTTGGGAGTTGTTCAGTGGAATCGAACACAGATCTCGCCGTGGTCATCATGGCAGCCGGCAAAGGAACCCGGCTCAAATCGCGCCGCCCCAAGGTGCTGCATGAAATCGGCGGCAAGCCCCTGCTCAGTTACGTGATTGCGGCAGCCAGTGAGGTCGTCGATCCGACCCATATTTACGTAGTCGTCGGGCACCAGGCAGAGCGGGTGAAGGCAGCCGTAGCCGCTACCGGAATTCGCTTCGTCGATCAGGCTGACCCGCGTGGCACCGGTCACGCCATCCAGTGCGCACGCGAATCCATCGCCGGATACGAACACATTCTGGTTCTCTCCGGCGATGTGCCCCTCATCCGGCCAGAGACCATCGAGCAACTCTGGCAATTTCACCTTTCCGAGCAGGCGGCGATGACCATTCTCACCGCCGCTCCCGAAGACCCAACCGGCTACGGCCGGGTTGTACGCAAATCGGCGAACTCGCCGGAAGTAACAGCCATCGTCGAAGAGAAAGCCCTCACGGCTGACCAGCGGACCGCTCCAGAAATCAACTCCGGAATCTACGCATTCAAGACCGCGCCGCTGCTGGAACATCTGGACAAGCTCACCACCAAGAATGCCCATCAAGAACTCTACGTCACCGACATGGCCGGCCTGCTTTGCGCTGCCGGCAAGCGCGTCGTTGCCTTCGAATTGGCTGGAGCCGGCAAAGATGCAGCCTCGGCGGCCGAGGTCCTCGGCGCAAATACCATCGCCGAACTCGTGGCCCTCGACTCGACGTTGCGCGCTTCCACCGCCAATCGCCTGATGGCCGCGGGCGTGACCATCTTCCGTCCTGACACCTGCGTGATCGACGCCGGAGTTGAAGTGGCGGCGGATACGGTGATCGAGCCTTTTGTTCAATTGCTGGGCTCGACGCGCATCGGCGCCGAGTGCCTGATCCGGTCTTATTCAGTCGTGGAAAACTGCACGCTGGGCAGCAATGTGTTGATTCGCCAAAGCTGCATCCTCGCTGAAAGCACGATCGAGGACGGAGCCAAAATTGGACCCTTCGCCCACCTGCGTCCAGGAAGCAAGATCGGCGAAGACGCCCACGTGGGCAACTTCGTCGAGACCAAGAAAGCGACGCTCGGCAAGGGCGCAAAGGCCAACCACCTGACATACCTGGGCGACGCAGAAGTCGGCGAGGGAAGCAACATCGGCGCAGGAGTCATCACCTGCAACTACGACGGCGTCAACAAACACCCCACCCGCATCGGCAAGGGCGTATTCGTGGGCAGCGATTCGACCCTGGTCGCGCCGCTCACGGTCGAGGATGGCGCTTACATCGGCGCCGGCTCCTGCATCACCAAGGACGTGCCGGCCGGGGCTTTGGCCGTGGCCAGAAGTCGCCAGTTCACCAAAGAGGGCTGGGTTGCTGCGCGGCGAGCCCGCAAAGTTACGCAAGACCCAAAAACGCGGGACTAGCGCGTGTTTAAAAAATGCTCGCCGAATCTCGATTGCAGTCCCTCACGGGTTAGAACCCCTTCTTCTTCAGGCCCTTTTTGTTGTACAGTGCTGGATTGCTCATGGCTTCTCTCCCTTTTCCCGATCCCCCAGGTCTCGATTCTGAGACCTGGGGACAACGCCCTTCATCCGTCCGCGGTGCTACTCCGACCAGACCGCAAGCACGTTTCCGACGCTGTCGGAAAAGTGAAAGCGGCGGCCGCCCGGAAACTCGAAGGTGGGCACAACAATGCTGCCGCCGGCGGCGACGATCGCGGCTTCAGTGGCCGCCAGATCGGCGGAATAAAGAACAACGAGCGGAGCGTACTTTGGCGGGGCATCGTGCGGTTCGGTCTTGTAGAAACCGCCGCCTTCGACGCCTTGTCCTCCGAAGCTGAGGTAGTCCGGACCCCAGTCCTGAAAACTCCATCCGAAGACCGTGGTGTAGAACTGTTTGGTCTTTTCGATGTCGGTCGATGCGAACTCAAGGTAGGTGATCTTATGGTGATTTCCTGAATTGCTCATGGCGTCTCTCCTGTGCGTTCAATTGCGTGGGCTCGTGGGAAAGGCTGCGTGGCGTTGAGGCGCAGGCACACCTTTCCCGGTGTGCTCTCGAAACGCCCCCATCCGCATTCCCTCAAGAGCCGGAGAGTGCAGGTAGAGCCCGCTGATTCTTCCAAGGCGCGGACTGCCGAGGTACGAGTTCAACCTACCAAATGCGCGTCCGGCGTGCAATCGAAAAAAGCTGCGTCGACTAGAGAATGTAGCGGCTTAAATCCTGGTCCTTCACGATGGAGGCGACCATCTGCTTCACATACTCTGCGTCGATCAGGAAGACTTTCTCCGGGCCGGAAGCGGTCATGCGTTCTAGATAGGGCAGCGGCGTGGTGGATTCGTTCTTGATGGTCTGTGAAAGCACAGCTGCTGCCTCGTCATTCGGCGCGCGGCGAGCTACGTCGGGCGCAAGGAAGCTTACATCTTCAAGCACCCGCTCCATGATGGTATGCAGACGGCGCGCTCCAATGTTCTCGGTCTGCTCGTTCACCTTGAACGCAAACTCGGCCATCTCGCGCAGCGCCTCCGGAGAAAACTCCAGCCTCACTCCCTCGGTCTCGAGCAACGCCGAGTACTGCTTGGTGAGCGAAGCCTTCGGCTCGGTGAGGATGCGCAGAAAATCATCGACGGTAAGTGACTGTAACTCGACGCGGATGGGAAAGCGGCCTTGTAACTCGGGGATAAGATCGCTGGGCTTGGAAACATGGAACGCGCCGGCGGCTATGAACAAGATGTGGTCGGTGCGCACCATGCCGTAGCGCGTGTTCACGGTGGTTCCCTCGACGATGGGGAGAATGTCGCGCTGGACGCCTTCGCGCGAAACATCGGGTCCGTGGCCGCCTTCGCGTCCGGCAATCTTGTCGATCTCATCCAGAAAAATAATGCCGCTCGACTCGACGCGCTCGGTGGCCGCGCGATTCACCGAATCCATGTCGATGAGCCGGCCTTCTTCTTCCTGCACCAGGTAGTCGAAGGCGTCGGTCACCTTCATTTTGCGCTTCTTTGAGCCGCCGCCGAAGATGTTCGGCAGCATGTCCTTGAGGTTCATCTCCATGTCCTCAAGGTTCTGGTTCGAGATGATGCCGAACTGCGGTGTGTTGCGCTCGCGCACGTCGAGTTCGACCTGGCGATCGTCGAGCTTGCCCTCGCGAAACTGCGTGCGCAGCTTCTCCCGCGAGCGCTGGTAGCTTTCGGTTCCGGGCAGAGAGAGCTGGCCCTCGGCAGCGGGCGGACCAGGCGGCGGAGGCGGCAGCAGGACATCGAGGAGACGCTCCTCGGCATTCATCTCGGCGCGGTCTTCCACTTCTTCGAGGCGCTCTTCGCGCACCATGTCGATGGCGATCTCGACCAGGTCGCGGATCATCGACTCGACATCGCGGCCCACATAACCGACCTCGGTAAACTTCGAAGCTTCCACCTTCAGGAAGGGCGAACCTGTGAGCTTGGCCAGCCTGCGCGCAATCTCCGTTTTGCCCACGCCGGTGGGGCCGATCATGATGATGTTCTTGGGCATGATGTCGTCGGCCATGTCGGGCGGCAGCTTTTGCCTGCGCTGACGATTGCGCAGCGCGATTGCCACGGCGCGCTTGGCGGCGCGCTGACCGACAACATGCTTGTCGAGTTCGGTAACGATCTCGCGCGGGGTCAACTCGTCCAGCGAGAGATCTTGTTCTTCGGCAGAGGCGGGTAGATAAATGGCCATGAATGAACGGGGCTACGAAGTTTGCCGCTAGCCCTTCAACTCCTCAATTGTGATGCGGTCATTGGTATAGATGCAGATTTCGCCGGCAATCTTCATTGCTTTTTCGGCAATCTCGCGCGCGCTCAGGTCGGTATTTTCGAGCAAGGCACGGGCCGCGGCGGTTGCATAGCTGCCGCCGGAACCGATCGCTGCCAGCGGCTCGTCGGGATCGATCACGTCCCCGGAACCGGAGATCAGAAACGTCTGCCCTTTGTCGGCCACCAGCAGCAGAGCCTCAAGATTGCGCAGCATTTTGTCGGTGCGCCAGTCCTTGGCCAACTCGACCGCCGAGCGGTTCAGGTTCCCCGCATACTGCTCCAGCTTGGACTCAAAGCGTGAAAACAAGCTGAACGCATCGGCCGTCGAGCCGGCAAAGCCAGCCAGAATCTTGTCCTGATAAAGCCGGCGTATCTTCTTTGCAGAGTGCTTGAGCACGTGATCGCCGAGCGTGACCTGCCCGTCGGCAGCCATGACGACTTCGCCGTTGCGGCGAACGCAAATCACGGTCGTCGAGCGGATTCGGGAACGCTGTGCCACGTTAGAACTCTTGGCTGAAGCCATAGAAAAACCTCTGGAAACCGGCGTCCGGCAGGCCGGAATTACTTCAAGATGCAGGTATGAGTATATCGCA
The DNA here is from genome assembly GCA_963757965.1 of uncultured Acidobacteriaceae bacterium. Classification (GTDB taxonomy): domain Bacteria; phylum Acidobacteriota; class Terriglobia; order Terriglobales; family Acidobacteriaceae; genus Telmatobacter. The sequence goes on along the minus strand of CAVWTV010000016.1, from coordinate 206,340 downwards.
GCGACAATGGCGGGGCCGGCGGGGCTTGCGCGCTCTCCCTGGGCCGGCAGCTGGCGTATTCTCTAGTTGGGACGCCCTCAAATCCCCGCTTGGAGTCCTGCTTCGCAAAATGACCATCCTCAACACAAACACCTGGGAGATTGCCTCTGGAGCGGCCGTGATTGTGGTCATGGGAATGGCTGCTTTGTGGCTTTTGTTTCGCAAGCGCCCCACGGCGGAGGAACTGGAGCGGGCGCGACGGCAGTTTCTGGTGCAATCGGGACGGCTGGCCGACGGAATGTTGCTGGACATCTTCGAAGTCGAGGCCGAAGACGGCCGCGCGCTCACGATGCTTCTGTTCAGCTACCGCGTGGGCGGAGTGGACTACGAGTGTTCGCAGGACATAACCGACATGCGCGATGTGGTAAACGCGAGTCAAGTGCGGGCCGGCTTCCCTTGCACGGTCCGTTCGCAGCCGGGCAATCCTCAAAACAGCATCGTGGTGGCTGAAGAGTGGTCAGGCCTGCGCGTGGGATTGCCGGTTCTGCCTGCCTACGAGGATCCTGAACCAAACGACATAAGCCATTTGCGGCCTGGGCGGGGGTGACCGGGAGGGTTGGCAAGGTATACCCCCCCCCGGTTACACTGGGCCTATGCATGTTCACGCAGCGCCTTCCCCGACAAGCACAAACAGGTCCGGCGCTAACCGAACAAAAGCCGTCTTGCGCATTTCGCTGGTGGCCACGCTCGCCTACGTTGTGGTCACGTTTGTAGCCGGTCTGCGGGCTCACTCGCTGGCCCTGCTGTCAGAGGCCGGGCACAATGCCTCAGACTTTCTAGCCCTGCTGCTCAGCTTTGCCGCAGTCTACTTTCAGACGCGGCCGGTCAGCGACTCAAAAACCTTCGGCTATCAACGGGCCGGGGTGCTGGCCGCTTTCATTAACGCGGCTTCGCTCATCGCTATTTCGATCTGGATTGGCCTTGAAGCCGTCCACCGCCTCAGCGCGCCCGTGGCCGTGCAACCAAGGCTGATGATGGTCGTGGCTGCTGCCGGAGTGCTGATGAACGGCGTGATCGCCGCGCTGTTGTGGGGCGTGGCCCGCGACGTGAACATGCGCAGCGCTTTTCTGCATATGGCTGGGGACACGCTCTCAACTGCCGCAGTCATCGCCGGCGGCGCGGGCATTCTATTCACCGGCCAAAACTGGATCGACCCCGTGCTCTCGCTACTCATTGCCGCGCTCATCCTCTGGTCGAGCATCGGCATTGTGCGCGAGACACTGAACATCCTGCTCGAAGGCACTCCGCGCGGCGTTTCGCTTCCCGACATTCGTTCCGGGATGGAGGCAGTCGAGGGGGTGATGAACGTTCACGACCTGCACGTCTGGAGCCTCGGTTCGCAGTCTCGCGCACTGGCCTGCCACGTGACCATCCCCGACATTCCGCCGTCGGAGAGCGCTTGCATTCTGCTCAATCTCAACCACGTGCTCAAGAACCATTTCCAAATCAGTCACACCACGATTCAGTTTGAGCACACGGGTTGCGCGGAGTTGGAAGGCTGCGTCGTTCCAATCGAAGAGATGGCTGCGCACGAACATGGCCATCATCACGGCCACGCGCATTAGAGCGCTGTCTCAGAAGTTCATTACGGAAGTGCATGGTGGAAATGCAGGTCCTTCGACTCCGCTGTAGAACGCTTCGCTCAGGATGACCGTCTCGTTTGGTGTCTCAGAATGACAGCATTTTTTGAACGAACTTTGGAGACAGAACACTGGAGCAGAACCGGACATGGAGCAGTTCAATGGAGGTTGCCGTTTGATTCGTCTTCGTTTTCGTCGCTGTCTTGCTGTGGCCGCTCTCTGCCTCGGACTTCTCTGTAACTCGCGTACCTTTTCCTGGGCTGCTCCGCGCCAAGGACAAGCGGCCACCACTCAGTCGGCAACATCTGCCGCACAACTCGAAGCACTCACCGGTGAATACACCGACGCCGTCGAGCCGGACACGCCGATCAGCTTTTATGTTCAGGATGGCAAGCTGGTGTATGAAAACGAGCGCCGTGTGCCGGTGGAATTGAATCCGGTTTCGAGTCTCTACTTTGCCATTCCGGAGACACAGGCAACCTTTCGTTTTACGCTCGATTCCACCGGCCAAGGCTTCAGCGTGGTGCTCGCGGAAAAAACTGACAGCACCGTCTATCGACGTACCGGCCCGCCCGTCCACCATCTCTTTCACGACTACCAGCGCGCTGAAGTCATGATTCCCATGCGCGACGGGGTCAAGCTGCACGCCATCATTCTTAAGCCGGCAGATATTGCCGGCGCGCTGCCGATCCTCATGCAACGTACCCCCTACGGCGTGGACGGAACCACTCGCGGATCCTTTTTTGCCCAGCGGCCAGAGCTTGCCCGCGCGGGCTACATCTACGTGGCTGAAGACATTCGCGGCCGGTACAAGAGCGAGGGTGAGTTCATCATGATGAGGCCGCTCGCCGACCATCGCGACCCGAAAGCCATCGATGAAAGCACCGACACATACGACACCGTGGCCTGGCTGCTGGCCAATGTTCCCGGCAACAACGGACGCGTCGGCGTCGTGGGCACCAGCTATCCTGGCTTTCTGGCCATGATGGCTGGAATCGATTCACACCCCGCGGTGAAAGCCATCTCCCCACAGGCGCCCATGATCGACGTGTGGATGGGCGACGACTTCTTCCACAATGGCGCCTTCCGACAGAGCTACGGCTACGACTATGTGATGGGGCTGGAGTCAACGAAGGAAGACACTGAAGTCAGCTACGGCAAAGACAAGGATGGTAAACCCCGCGACGGCTTCGACTACTTTCTGGAACGCGGCTCCTTTGCCGAGGACGCGAAGAAGTCAGGATCGAAGGCGCTGCCCACCTGGAAGCTCTTCCTCGAGCATCCCGTTTATGACTCAGTCTGGTCGTCGCGCGCCGTCGAGAATCATCTCAACACTGTAGCCGTTCCCACGCTCACCGTCGGCGGCTACTACGACCAGGAGGATATGTACGGCCCGCAAGAGGAGTACGCCACGCTTGAACCGCACGACGCCAACCACCAGAACTTCCTTGTGCTTGGCCCCTGGCGTCACGGCTCATGGGCCTCGTCGCAGCGCCATCTTGGGAGCCTCGATTACACCGAGCCCATCGGCACGGAATTTCGTTCTCAGATCGAAGCCAGGTTTTTTGCTCACTATCTGAAAGGAGAATCCGGCTTCGATCTTGAAGACACCGCAAGTTTCCAAACCGGCTCCAATCAATGGAAGCGCTATGAGCACTTTCCACCCAAGGAATCGCAGCCGACCAGCTTGCATCTGCTGGTTGACGGCAAACTAAGTTGGAGCGACTCGGACGAAAAGACAGCCGCGCAGACCAAGACTACTTATGCAAGCGACCCGGCGAACCCGGTACCGTATCGCCATCGTCCCATTCAGCCCACCTACAGCGATGGCTCGCAGTGGTTCAACTGGATGACCGAGGATCAGCGCTTTGTTACCGATCGCAAAGATATAGCCGTCTGGAAGCTGCCGGTCTTGAAGAAGGACCTCATTGTCACGGGCGAGGTGATGGCCGACATCTTTGCCTCAACTACCGGAACCGACAACGATCTGGTCGTCAAGCTCATCGACCAGTATCCAGACGACGTGACCGTCTCCGATGCCAAAATGCGCGGCTATCAGTTGATGACCAATGAAGAAATCTTCCGCGGCCGCTATCTGGAGTCCTTCGAGAAGCCAACGCCCATGCGCGGCGGGTCTATTCACGAGTACCGGTTCTCGCTGCACGACGTGGATCACGTCTTCAAGGCCGGACACACCGTAATGGTGGAGATTCAGAGCACCTGGTTCCCGCTCTACGACCGCAACCCGCAGACGTTCGTGCCAAACATCATGACAGCGAAGCCAGAGGACTATAAGCCGGCTACCATCACGATCTACTCCGACTCCGAGCACGATTCAACGCTGCAGGTACCGCTGATGAATGCCTGCGATCACATCGAGTGCTTTTGAGCGGGAGCCGCGGAGCCGCGAGGTCACGTTTCGTTCAGCTCTTCCACGGGTTGATGATCGGCACACCGGCGGCGAGGAACGGGGCCGTGTCGCGCGTGGCTACGGTGAACCCATGGACCGCGGCAATGGCGGCAATCTGGCAGTCTGCCATTGAGATGGGATAGCCCTTCGCTGCCGCGCGGCTTCCCAAGAGAGAGAAAGCGATGGCCGCTTCCCGGTCGAAGGAGAGAAAGCGGCTCGCAAAGAGCTTCACCTGCAGCGATCGCGCGGCCAGTTCCATGCCACGCTTTCGCTTGCCCGCGGGAAGAAGCGCGATGCCAATCAACACTTCCGCCAGGTTTACGGCGGTGATGTAGAGCGAATCGGGATCCTGTGCGTCGAGCCATCGAATGACGGCCGGATCGGCTCGCGGCTTCAACGGTTCTGAGATGACGATGGTATCGAGAATGATCATGGCCGGAATTGTTGGGATTGGAGTTGTTGAGACCAGCTCATTCGAATTCCGCCGGTTCGATTGCCCTGCGGTCGCGCCGGTAGTTGAGCTCTATGCCGCCATAGCGGCGGCCAAAGGCGGCAAGCTCCGATCCAATCTTGATGCGAGATTTTGGGGAGACGGCTTCTTGCAGGATTAGGCGAATTTCGGATTCAGCGCTTCGGCCGTTGTGGGCGGCGCGCAGCTTGAGAGCGCGATGAGTTTCTTCGGGAATATTGCGAATGGTGACGGCGGGCATACTTGGCTCCAGTGCTATCAATGATAGCAGACTGCTGGAAATGATAGTCCACTTCCCACCCACGCTTCTAAAGGGAGTGAGAACCGGCTATAGCGCCAGCCACGCAATCGCCACCACTGCCGCGCCCATCAACTGGCTCATGCGGTCGGTGAGAGCAAAGGCGACCGGGTCTTCGTCCAGCTCGCCGCGCGAGGCCAGAAGCCACACGCGGTTGAGCCAGAGAATCATCAGGGGCACAATCAGCCACAGCAGGCGCGGCTGGCGATAGAGCTTCACTACATCCGCTCCGCTGATGTAGATGGCGAAGACCACCACAGCGGCATAGGCGCTGGCGGTGCCGAAGCTGCGCAACTGCTCCATATCGGCCAACATGTAGCCGCGGCCGTTCCGGGGCGTCGAATTGCTGGCGCGCAGGTTCTCCAACTCGGCGAAGCGCTTGACGATGGCGAGGGAAAGAAACAGGAACATCGAAAAGCCGGCCAGCCAGTGAGAAATAGGCGTCAGCGTTGCCGCGCTGCCGGCAAGCAGGCGCAGAATGTACAAGCCGGAGAGCGCCAGCACATCGACCAGCGGAACGCGCTTCAGATAAATGGAGTAGGTCAGTGTTGTGGCCAGGTAGAGCAGCAGCCAGGCGAAGAAGCCACCGGGAAGCAACCGGCCGCCAAGCAGTCCCAGCAGCAGGAACGCCGTCACGATGCAGAATCCCGAGAAGGCGGACAGATCGCCGGAAGCAAAGGGCCGCATCCGCTTGCGGGGATGCCGGCGGTCGGCCTCAATATCGAGCAGATCGTTGATGATGTAGGCCGCCGAAGCGGCGAGCGAGAAGCAACAGAAGGCCGCCAGCGCCGTGAGCAACTTGCCGGCGCTCAAAGCATGGGACAGAAACAGCGGCACGAAGATGAGCAGATTCTTGGCCCACTGGTGAAGGCGGACCGCCTGAAGCAGAGATGGCAGGAATGGTCTTCGCTCGATAAACTCTTGGGCGGGCTTGATTCCGCGAGCCTTGAGCCTGATGCGGAGCCCGAAGGTCGGATTGGCCACCATCGCCTGATTGGCGTGGGCCAGCAGCGGCAGATCGGGCGTGTCGTTGCCAATGTAGTCGAACGGGGCGGAGTCCAAGTGGCGGCGCAGGCTGTCGAGCTTCTTCGACCCTGTGAGGTTTGTTGCGCCGTCCGAGCCAAGCACGCCTGCAAAGATGCCCAAATGTGCGGCAACGCGGCGCGCCAGGGCAACGTCTGCGCCCGTAGCCAGATAGATTGCGCGGCCTCGACCGCGTTCCCGCTGAAGAAACAGCAACAGCTTGCGGTTGTAGGGTAAGCGGTTCACATCGAGAGTGATGGATTCCGTGACGAATGCCTTGAACGCAGCCTTGCCGTGCATCAGGTGGCCGGGCAGTTTAAAGATTTTCGCCGGATGGGTACGCAAGAGCACCAACAACGAGTCCACGAGGGTATCCGACTTGACCAGAGTGCCATCCAGATCGACGCAGAGCGGCGGTTGCGCCGCGCCGGGGAGGAACTGATTGAAATTCATCTGGGGCAACCGCTCACCTCGTTGAGGATTGCTGGCTCAAGGTAGCAGAATTGAATGCCACGGTTTCCGGCGCGATTGAAATTGACGCAAAACTCTTTGCCCAGTGGAGGACAGATCAAGTATACAGTTGGATTTTGATCGGATCATTCGGCACAGCACCGGCGGGAATGCGGTAGCGTGGCCGTGGCTTGAAGAGGACTTGGTGGAGCTGAGCGGGATCGAACCGCTGGCCTCCTCGTTGCGAACGAGGCGCTCTCCCAGCTGAGCTACAGCCCCACGACTTAACTATCTTACCAGCGCGTAGCAATTCCTGGAAGAGTTGCTGCCCGTCCAGCTACAGCTGATTCATGTTTTGCAGGAACTCGGCGTTGTTGCGCACCTTTTCGAGGCGGGTGATGAGCAGTTCCATGGCTTCGACCGGCGAGAGCGGGTTCAGCACACGGCGTAGAACGAAGATGCGCTGCAAATCTTCCTTGGGAATGAGCAGCTCTTCCTTGCGGGTGCCGGAACGCTGGATGTCGATGGCCGGGAAGACGCGCTTGTCGACCAGCTTGCGGTCGAGAATGATCTCCATGTTGCCGGTGCCCTTGAACTCCTCGAAGATGACTTCGTCCATTCGCGAGCCGGTGTCTACAAGAGCTGTCGAGATGATGGTCAACGATCCGCCTTCTTCGATATTACGCGCCGCGCCAAAGAAGCGTTTGGGCCGCTGCAAAGCATTCGAATCGACGCCGCCCGAAAGCACCTTCCCCGACGGAGGCACGATGGTGTTGTAGGCGCGGGCTAGACGGGTGATGGAATCGAGCAGGATGACAACGTCGCGTTTGTGCTCGACCAGGCGCTTGGCCTTCTCGATCACCATCTCGGCAACCTGCACGTGGCGGGCAGCCGGCTCGTCAAACGTGGAACTGATCACTTCGCCTTTCACCGAGCGCTGCATGTCCGTTACTTCTTCAGGGCGCTCGTCGATCAGCAGGACGATCAGCACCACTTCGGGATGGTTGGTGGAAACGGAGTTGGCGATGGACTGCAACAGCATGGTCTTGCCGGTGCGCGGCGGAGCGACGATCAGGCCGCGCTGGCCTTTGCCCACCGGCGTCAGCAGGTCCATGACGCGGCCGCTGATGCCCTCGCGCACGGTCTCCATCTTGATGCGCTCCTGCGGATACAAAGGCGTCAGGTTGTCGAAGAGAATCTTGTTGCGCGTCTCCTCGGGCGACTCGAAGTTGATGGCCTCGATCTTGACCAGGGCAAAATACTTCTCGCCTTCGTGCGGCGGGCGCACATTGCCGCTGATCGAGTCGCCGGTCTTGAGATCGAACTTGCGGATCTGCGACGGGGAGACGTAGATGTCGTCGGGGCCGGGCAGATAGTTGTAGTCCGGCGAGCGCAGGAAGCCGTAGCCGTCGGGCAGAATTTCGAGCACGCCCTCGGCAAAGATGTGGCCTTCCTTTTCGCTTTGAGCCTGAAGGATCTTGAAGATCAGATCCTGTTTGCGGAGGCCGCTGGCTCCTGGGATTTCCAGGGTGCGCGCAATGCGGCTCAGTTCGGTGATGTTCTTTTCTTTTAGTTCAGCGATCGTCATGGTTACCTGCAATAAGGAGGGATGTTTGTGAAGGGATTCGCGAAGGGGAACTGCTCCGGGGGGAAACCGGAAAGGTGTTCATAGAGTCGTATGCGCGGGCCGGGGTTGAAACATCTTCCAAATTCAATGGGAAGAGCAAAACGCCGGAGGAGAGCAGCTTCCTTTGACAGGAAGCCGCCTTGAAACCGTTGCCTGAATCAACTATACCGCTTCGGGGCGTGCGTCAGGCGGCGCGGCGCCGTTCGACAGATTGGGCCGACAGGGCCGATGGCGCCTCAACGGGCGTCACCGGACCGGGATTGGAAATATGAAAACGGTCCAAAACCTCATTGGTGGTGTCCTGCAGGCGCGTATTCGGCTTGTGCAGCTTGCGGGTTGCCTTGCTGGCCAGTTGACAAAGCTGGTAGCGATTGGACACATGAGAAAGTGCCCCAAAAACTAAATCGGAACGCATTACAGTCTCTCCTTCTTCATTTGTTTGCCCGGCCGGTGCTACCTGGCGCCGCCGGTGCAGCAGGGGAACCAACACGAAAATTGGCTGCCCCAATCGTTCAGTTCCCGAAACATTAGACGTTTGAATTGTGCGTCAAGTTCAAAATATTGGCACACAATCGCACGCAATCCAACAGCTTTCTGCCGTATCTGGAAGACACATTGCCAAGTTGGGAATCCATGCGCCCCTTGTTCCCATTTCCGGCAAACTTCAAAACGCACCGGGGCATCAACGGATGAGCCTCAGCTCAATATGATGCGGGAAATGACAGATGGGGCGCGAGAAATCGCACAGTTCAATCTGCCTCTTGTGGATGGCACTCATGAATGTATACCGAGATTGGCTTGGGGTCAACCTTTTTTTGAAGGCTTTTTCCGGTCTGCAAGATCCCATGGACCGCACCCCTTTTTGCGCGATCAACACATTGTGAATCAATGAGATATAGCTCAGAAGCAGGGAGCATTCCCGCTGCATAAAGAGCAGGCCCTGTCGCGCAAACCGCCCTCACGGGTGCGCCGGGAACCCATCTGGTTACTTGTTTTCAAACTGCGTTACCGGCGTGTGGAAATCCGCGGCGAAGTTGTCTTGAGGCTGCTTCTGTCCGTCTCGGGGCGCCGTGGTTCGACCGCCCGGCCGTCGGGATCGCGCAAGATGGGTACTCCGGCTTCGATCATTCCACTCGCCGGCCGGTTTCTGGACGACTGCTCTCTGGGGCTTGCGAGTGCTTCATCCAACCGGAAAACGCTCAGGAAAAGCATGAAAACAAAAGGGATCGCAACCAGAAAGGTATCCCTGCCGGAAATCAGAATCGTGTCGTGCATTCGTCCTCCGCTGCGTCAGCGGCATCCATGAGGTGATTCTCATGCAGCCAGAGTTGTTATCGGCAAAGGATTAGAAAACACTCAGTACCTGAAGTCATTGGGCGGCAGGCTTTGGATGTTGCTCGACTGGGACCAGGCAGTTTGCAATTCCGGGGCCTGGGCCAAAGCGGGCTGGGCAGCGGTCGAGAGCATGAACCTGTACCGATTCGCTACACTCGGCGAGCAAGGCGCCGCTCATTCTCCGGCGCGAGCAGCGCGGTATGCCCATCGTTGTTTTGAGATGTGTATGATTGTCGTGAGTTTTTACGACGTTCGGAAGGACACATGTAGGTCTTCGTCGTCGAATGGCGCCTTCGCGGTTGACGCGGTTGAATTGTCTGATTTGTTTCCGATCTGCTGAGGGAAGTTGCCGCTGATATCAGCGGCGCAACGCCATTGCGAGGCGCATCGTGACTCGATGTTTGAGACGCGCATGTGTGGAAGAGAGAAATCTTCGCCATGGCCACATCGTTCCGCTCTGCTTGTTTCATTTTTCCACTCCGTTTCAGCTACTCCAAACGACTCAAAGCCGTGCTTGCGGCGCTATTGTTTGTTCTGCCGGTGCTGGCCATGCGGGCGCAGGCCCAAACCACCACAATCAGCGGCACGGTCTACGATCCGAGGACGCTCGCCAATGGCGGTCTGCCGCTGCCCGGCGTGCTGGTGTATGCGACAACCGGAACGCCGGCGGCGCTGACGCCTGGGGTACAGTGCCTGACGTCGACTTCCTCTGCGCCGACCGACCCTGGCGTGGTGAGCTACATCAATTCCGCGGTGGACGGCTCCTTCACGTTGACCAACGTACCGGTGAACGCAACCTATACCGTGGTGATCCAGGCGGGCAAGTGGAGGAGGCAGTTCACTGAGACGGTGGCGGCTGTGCCGCTGACCGGGATTGAATTGGACATGCCGTCGAACCATACGCAGGGCGACATTCCACTGATCGCCATTGCCACGGGTCAAGTAGATGCGCTGGAATGCGTGCTGCGCGATATGGGCATGGCCACTACGGAATTTACCGACGACAAGGGAACAACCAATCCGGGCGGGCGGATTCATCTTTACAAAGGAAGCTATTCGGCTGGGGCAGAGATCAATGCGTCAACTCCGACTGAAGCGACGCTGATGAACAACTCGGCGATCATGAACGGCTACGACGTATTGATGTTTCCGTGTCAAGGTGCCGCGACGGGTCAAGCAACCACGGTTGGCGCGACCAACCTGCTGAACTACGCGAACTCCGGCGGTCGAGTGTTTGCAACCCATTTCAGTTATGCGTGGCTGGACCCCGCCTCGCCGTACGATGCGCTGTTCCCGCCGGTTGTGGATTGGAACCATAATCTCGCATATCCCAGTCCCGACCCTGGGCCCGCCGCCATCAACACCGGCTTTACTGACGGGGCGGCCCTCGCGCAATGGCTGCTGAATGCCGGAGCTTCGACTACTTACGGGCAGGTTCAGCTTTCTATCCTGCGGAACGACATCAGCAAAGTCATTCCGCCGACGCAGTCCTGGGCGACGATGAACTCCGATAGCGCGATCATGCAGATCACCTTCAACGCGCCGGTGGGCGCGCCGGCGGCAAACCAATGCGGGCGCGTTTTGTACAACGAGTACCACGTCTACAACGCAAACAGCGGCGGCACTATATTTCCCGCCGAGTGCGGCGTTACGGGCAAGATGACTCCTCAGGAAGAGATGCTGGAATATGCGCTTTTCGATCTGTCGTCGTTTGTGACGCCGGTGGTGATTCCCACACTTAACATCGCATTTAATCCCACCCCGCTGGTTGTAAATCAAAACGAAACCGGCGTCCCGTTGACGGTGAATGTAACCAACACCAGCACCACTGCGCCGATAGACAGTACCGCCGTTCTGACGCTCGTGCTGCCGGCGGGCCTTACGGCTACCGCGCTGACTGATCCGACGGGCGGCTGGAACTGCGTCGTTGCCACGCTGACTTGCACACGGACAATTGGCATTGCCGCAAGCACCAGCGATTCGGTCACTTTGACTGTGAGCGTTCCGGCCTATCCGGCGGGGGGGATCGCAACGCCGGCGACGCTGACCGCGACGGTGTCGAGCCCTAATTTTTCGAACAATGTGACGGCGGCGGATTCGGTGATCTTCCAGCAAGCGCCGCCGATCATGTGGGCGACGCCGGCGCCAATCATTTATGGGACGCCGCTGAGCGGGACGCAGCTCGATGCCAGTTCGGCCTTGCCGGGCATTTTCAGCTACTCTCCGGCGGCGGGAACGGTGCTGGCTGTCGGACAGCACACGCTGTCGGTAACCTTCACTCCGAATGACACGACCGATTACACGACCGGGACGGCAACTGTCACGCTAACTGTAAATCCGGCAACACCCACGCTGGGGCTGGCGGCTTCACCCGACCCAGCCTTTGCGTTGAACCCGGTGACCCTGACAGCTACCATCTCCTCCTATGCGACTCCGCCGACGGGCACCGTGACTTTCTACGAAGGGACCACGCAGCTTGGAACGGGTACGGTGACCGCGGGTTCGGGGACCTACACCTTATCGACGCTGACGGCCGGGAATCACTCGATTACAGCGGCCTATTCCGGTGACAGCAGTTACGGACCCGCGACCAGTGGGGCAGTGTTGGAGACGATTCTTGACTTCAAGCTTGCCGAAACCGGGAGCGTAACGGCGGGCACGGTAACAACCTATAACCTCATGGTTACGCCGTTAGGCGGCGTGACTTTCCCTGAAGCGGTTACCTTTAGTGTCTCCGGACTTCCGCAAGGGTCCACAGGTGCGTTTACTCCGGCGACGGTGGCGGCAAACTCGGCAGCAACTCCCGCGGTCCTTCAGGTGACCTCACCGAATCTGACGGGAATGAACACGTCGCGCAAACCGTTTGGAGGCGGCGTGCTGCCTTTGGCGCTGGGGCTGATGCTGCTGCCCTTTGCGGGCACGATGCGCAAGGCCGCTCATCGATGGAATCGGCTGGTCTTGCTGGCCGTGATCGGTGCAGCGCTTGCAGTGGGATTCACTGGATGCAGCGGGGTCAAACTTACTCCGCAAGTTTCTACCATCACCATCACGGCGGCGGCCGGTTCCTTACAGCACTCTGTTACGGCGAGCCTGACGGTGCAGTAGAGCGTGCGAGTCAGTTCCGGCGGGTGCGGACCGCGGCGGCTAACTCGGCTAGCAGGGAGTGGGTCTCAGCCCAGTCGATGCAAGCATCGGTGATGCTTTGGCCGTAGACCAGGGGCTGGCCCTGCTTCAATTTGTCGAGCTTCTGTGCGCCGGCAACCAGGTTGCTCTCGATCATGACGCCGACGATGTCTTGGTTGCCCTGCGCAATCTGGCCGGCTACATCGTGGCAGACGAGGGCCTGGCGGCGATAGTCCTTGCTGCTGTTGGCGTGGCTGAAGTCGATCATGATACGGGGTTGAATGGCGGCATCCTTCATTTGCTCGGCGGTCTGGGCCACGCAGTCGGCGGTGTAGTTCACCTTCTTTGTGCCGCCCCGCAGGATGATGTGGCAATCAGGATTTCCACCCGTCACGAAAATGGCCGATTGCCCATGCTTGGTGTGGCCGAGGAAGGTGTGGGAGTTAGCGGCGGACTGGATGGCATCGATGGCGACCTGCACATCGCCGGAGGTTCCGTTCTTGAAGCCGACGGGACAGGAGACTCCGGACACAAGTTGGCGATGGACCTGACTCTCGGTCGTCCTTGCACCGATGGCGCCCCAGCTGACCAGGCCGGCTATGTACTGGGGAGAGATCATGTCAAGGAATTCGGTTCCGGTGGGGACGCCCATCTCGGCCAGGTCGAGGAGCAGGCGGCGAGCCGCGCGGAGGCCGTCGTTGATCTTGTAGGACTGGTCCAGATGGGGATCGTTGATGAGGCCCTTCCAGCCGATGGTGGTGCGGGGCTTTTCAAAGTAGACGCGCATGACGATGCGCAGATCGGCGGAGAATTCGTCGATGGCGGACTTGAGCAGCGCAGCATAGTCGCGGGCAGCCTTGGTGTCGTGAATCGAGCAGGGCCCGGCGAGCACGAGCAAGCGGGGATCGCGGTGGTTGAGGATGTCAACGATCTCGGTGCGCGCGTTGAAGATGGTGTTCGAAGCGGCTTCGGTGACCGGGTATTCCTCCTCAAGAAAGACCGGGGGAAGGACGACTTTCGTCCATAGGATTCGAATGTCTTCAATGGTCTGGAACATGTCTTTACTTCCTTGAAGGTTTCGCCCCGGTGCGGGAGACGATTATGAATTGCGGTCTATGAATCTCAACGAGGGGTATAGAGGCGCTCTCCGGCCTCAATCGCAACCGGCAACTGGTTCTGATCGGGAGGCAGGGGACAACTGGCATAGGTTGTGTACGCGCAGGGCGGATTCTCCAGCTTGTTGAAGTCGAGCGTCAATTGGCCCGGCTCGCCGAACCCCTGATCCGGCGGGCCGGTGTGGAGATAGCGGGCGGTTTTGTACGTGGTGATCTGGCTGGTTACGTCTGTGAGGATAAAGAACAGCGTGCCTTCATGACCAGGCTCGATTACCGGCTCCAGATTGATGGGCTGTCCATCGAGCACGAACTCGGCAAATCCCGGCGACGGAAAATCGAGGGTGTTGCCGAGGACGGTGGGAATCTTGACCATGCGCGGCGGGACGTAGGGAGTCCAGGCGGCCGTGACGCGGAATCTCGGGTCGGGTGGGTACCAGTTGAGCCCATGAAATTTGGTGCGAAGGGTCGAGTCGGCGTCCTTGATGCTTAGCAGGTAGCGGCCGCCGCGATTGAGGGCCACGATGGTGAGTCCGTGCCAGGTTATCATCGGGGGCGAGTCGCTATCGACGGCGAGCGGGCCCTCGTTTGCCGGTTTGCCGTCGACCATCAGGCCGGACGGAAAGCCGCCTTTGGGCGCTTGCAGCAGGACTGTCATGGAGTTGGGGGATGTGCCGCTGACTGTCAGCACGCCGATGTGATCTGGGACTTTGTCAGCCACTCGAATCTGGTTGTCCGTGGACGCTCCGACGGAGTTTGCGCCGGGATTGAGCCAGACCATCCCAACCAATGACAGCCAGCCGTCCGGGGCGTCGACCAGCCGCTCACGCGCCGCTCGCCAATCGGCTAACTCCTTCAGCCACTCTGTGTCGGCGGGGGAACCGGCTGCGGTTGGCAAGTCGGTCGAGAGACCGGAGGTGGTGGGCGTGGTCGAGGGCGCGCTCTGCGCCGCGGCTTGCCGCATCGGGATCAAGCCAGAGTTTGCAAGCAGAAACGCCAGTACACCGGCGGACAGTGCTGCCAATCTCCTTGTCATGGTTCGAAGCTCCTCTTGCTAATAGTCAATCCTTGCTTTTGCGAACGATCCTGGGCCGAGCATGGTCGATGGGGTCAGGTCGGGTCAGACAAACCCGCAATCGCATGACCGGACTGGGAACCAATGGCATCGGCCTTTTCAAGGCAGTTCTTATTATCACTTGTCAGGACATGATCGGAATATGGCTTAGACTGCTTGCGAGGGTTTTGCTTGCGGTTTTTGGAAAACGGGGGCTCACGGCATTGACCTACTCCGGCTGGCACGGCCAGCCTCAGCGTGAACGCCGCCGGCCGTTCTGGCTCCGATGTGATGCGGCGCAGGGCAAAAGGTCCTGACCGGGACTAGAATCCGAGGGTCAAAGAATTGGCAACGGCCGCGATTTTCTGCTTCATGGACGCGGGTTAAGAAGAAGGGCAATGCGCCGGCAAGATCCAGGTTTTCTCTCGCCAGTATGGGTGTTCTTCATCGCAGCCTCCTTGTGCGCGCAAACCGCTGCGCAAGCAGGTCAGGCGAGGCAAGGGAGCGAGGCGGGAGCGGGGGATGCGCCGTTCGGCGGAGATTTCTTCCAGCAATTCGCCGAAGCGCTCAACCAGCCTCCAACGGGGACGTTCGACGCGTCGGAAGGCATCGTCAAGCTCGACGTCGTGGTGACGGACAAGTCGGGAAAGCCCGTATCTGGGCTCGAATCCAAGGACTTTACGCTGCTGGATAACGGACAGCCGCAGAAGATCGTCACCTTTCATGCATTCGATGGAATTACGATAAAGCCCGATCCGCCGGTTGAAGTGATTCTGGTGATCGATGCGGTCAACCTGCAATCACCGCAGGTTTCTCGCGTTGAGCAAGAGATAGGAAAGTTCCTGCGGAAGAACGGCGGGCGGCTTGCGCAGCCGGTCTCAATCTATCTGCTTTCCCCGGGGAATCTGATGGTTACACCGCAGCCTTCGACCGATGGGAATTCACTGGCTGAACAGATCACTCACACGAACGCGCTGCATGCTGTTTGGCCGCCGAACCAAGCCCCGTTTTTTACCGGCGCCGGCCGCTCCCCAGCCGAGGTGGGGATTTATCGAAATGTGGCATCGCTGACCGCTCTTGGGGCAATGGTGCTCGAAGAGAGGCAAAAGCCGGGTAGAAAACTGATGGTCTGGTTGGGCGGTGGTTGGCCGGTAGGCGGCGGAGAGGACGGATTCGATTGGATCACCGAGTTTTCAACCCGGCTGCGCGAAGCTCGGATCGCCTTGTCTAGCGCCACATCCTGGCCATACCCGGTCCGCGGGCTTCCTTACCAGAATTTTCTGCAAGGGATAAGATCGGCGCGCCAAGTGAGTATCGGTTACCTGACTCAAGCTATGGCTTTGGAGGTGCTTGCGACGCAGAGCGGCGGCCGTGTTCTGGAACCGGACCCCGAAATGGCGAACCAGATCGAAAAGTTGGTAGCGGAGGAAAGTGCCTTTTACACGATCTCATTCGATCCGCCGCGCACCGAGTGGGTGGATGAGTATCACGATCTGAAAGTGGAATTGGGCAATCCGGGCCTGGTGGCGCGCACCAGCAGCGGGTATTACGATGAGCCGGCTTTTTACGATCAGCCAGCGGGCGCGGCCGAGAAGGTGACGGTTGAGGGGCTGGAGCGGTTGTTGCGAGCGCCTCACGAAGAGTCGGATTCCGCAATGGCCGAGAAACTCTCCGGCGTGGAGTTGACCGAGCGAATGAGCTGGACGAAACTTTCGGAATGGAAGGCCCGCATGCCGGGCGCCAAATCGAGGGCTGAAATGGTTGCTGTGGCCGACGCTTCGGCTTTCCTGAATCCTCCAGCGGCAAAGGTCCCCGAGGCTGCCGCGGCGGACATGGCCACGCAACGGCTGATGATCTCGAAGACCCTGGACTACCTGGCCAAGACCATACCGAGGCTGCCGAATTTTTTTGCGACGCGGAGTACGGTTCGCTACCGGGAGACAGGGCAAAAGAACGATGCGATATGGAAGACTCCGACAGGCGATCGGACGCTGCGCAGCGAGGCCGTCTCAAACGCGACCGTGCTCTACCGAAACGGATTCGACGTGGTGGACGCTGAGGCGGTGAAGGGAAAGAAGCCGAAGAAATCCGAACGGAGCATGGATACCAAGGGCACATTCGGGCCGATACTCAGGACGGTGATTCTGGATATGGCGAAAGGCGATTTGCGATGGAGCCGCTGGGAGGAGGGGGCTGGCGGCGTGCGCGCGGTTTTTCGGTACTCTGTTCCAAAGGCCAAGTCTCACTATGAGCTCAACTACTGCTGCCTGACAGACGGCGACGGAACAACAGTCTTCAAGCTGATGCCGGGGTATCACGGGGAATTGACCATCGACGTGAAGAGCGGAGCGATCCTGCGTCTGACCGTGGAGGCGGACCTGGAGCCCAGGCTGCCGCTCGTGGTTTCCGACATCATGGTGCAGTACGGCCCTGAAACCATCGGCGGGAATAGCTACATCTGTCCGGTACACAGCGTCTCCCTTTGGCGAGGGCGGCGGAACGTGCGGGTGAATGAATGGGGCAAGAGCTTCAAGGTCTATGGGCCATTCGAGACGATGCTCGACGATGTTTCGTTCGGGGACTATCACATGTTCCGGGGTGAAGCGCACATCCTGACCGGGTATGACGAGGCGCCGGACGGGAAGCAAGGCGATTCCGGCGCAGGCACGGCGCCTGGCGCAGTACCCAGAAAATAGCCGTGAGCCGCAATCCATGGTTCGGATAAGAGAATTCTCGTTCCATTTCCAAGGGAGTAGTACACTTCGTGTCAAGCAGATGAATTCTGACCGGAGGAGATCGCCAATGGACGCCATAGTCGAGACCAGCCTTGAGCCCAGAAAAGAATGGGTAGCGCCTGAACTGAAGAAGATCGATATTGACGCAATCACGGCGATTGGGCCAGAGAACGGAGCCGATAGCCAGGTTGGAACTTAAGAACGTTCTTAGATCAACCCTTGTGGATTTCCATTTCATTATCCGAACGAAGCGGGTGCCGGAGAGGCAACTACAATTCGTTAATAATCTAGAGTGGTGAGTCAGAAGTTCGTTACAGAAGTACGCGATGGAAATGCAGGTCCTTCGACTCCGCTGTAGAACGCTTCGCACAGGATGACCGCCTCTCTTGGGGTTTCGTGTATGCGGCATTTATTGAACGAACTTCAGACTCAGTACACTAGAGTTCAAGAAGAGTAATTAGACCTCCAGTTCGTCGAGCATCGCGTGTTCTAACTTAGCGCATGGTTGTTTCCGTTGCGAGCGGCGCGGTATACCGTTCAAATCGCCGCCTTGACAGGCCTATCTCACAACCCTAGAATTAAACAGGAGAAGTTCATCCTTTTTCAAGCATAAGTGCTTGATAGATGAGAGGTTAGTCGGTCGCAGGCGGGATTGATGAGGATGCGGCGAGCGGGGCTTTGTTTTGCCACAGCCGGTACTTGGAGCAGGAAAGATGTCTGATGCGCGCGTCAGTCCGCGGGAGCGGCTGGTGCTTACGGCCATCATCGAGCTGTACATCGCAACTGGAGAGCCGGTGGCTTCGCAGGCGGTTGCGCACAGCTTCGCCGACCGCGAGGGGCTGAGTTCCGCCACGGTTCGGAATGTGATGGCGACGCTGGGCGAGGCGGGCTTGCTGGAGCAGCCGCACACGTCGGCGGGGCGTGTTCCAACGGCGGCGGCGTTCCGGTACTACGTGGAGCAGATTACCCGTCCGGAAGCGCAGTTCAGTCGCATGGCCGGGGCCGGTCAGCCGGGCAGTTCAATTCCACAAAGCGCGGCCGGCCTGGGAGCTTCGACCTTGAGCGAGGCACGGCGCGGACAGATCGAGGAGAGCTTCACCGGCGTCGCCAGCTCGAATGATTATCTGGAACGAACGTCGCACGTGCTGGCTCTGATCTCGAGCGGTCTTGGCGTGGCGCTGGCCAGCTCGACCGCTGGACAGGTGCTGGAACACATTCACTTTTCGCGGCTGTCGACAGGCCGGGTGCTGGCGGTGCTCGTGACGCAGGCGGGCGCAGTGCAGGACCGCGTGCTGACCCTCGACCGCGAGTTGACGCACCTGGAGCTTGAGACCGCGGCGCGCTACCTGAACGAAAACTTCCGCGGCTGGCCGATCGATCGAATTCGCGCGGAGGTGACCCGGCGTGTGGACCTGGAGCGGGAAGCCTACCAGCAGATGCTGGCCTCGGTGGAGGAACTCTGCCGCAAGGGGGCACTGGCAGTGGGCGAGACAGGGCCGGCCCTCTTTGTGGATGGAATGGCGAACCTGATCAGTGCCGAGCTTGATCGGGAGCGGCTGCGGCAGATGCTGGTTGCACTCGAAGCCAAGCAGCGGCTGGTGGAGCTGTTGACCGCCTATGTGGATGGGCGGCAGCAGGAGGTGCGCGTGGTGGTGGGGCTGGATGAGACTTCGCCGGCCATGCAGGATCTGGTGCTCATCGGCGCGCAGGCACGGCTGGGTGGCGCCAATCTGGGAACCGTCGCAGTCATCGCTCCCACGAGGATTCAATATCAGGAGATGATTCAAGCAGTGCGTTACATCGCCAGGCTTTCCGAGCGCATTCTGGAAGTGCCTGCAGAGCCGGAGTTCCACTAGATCGCACGACTGGATCGGCGTTTCCGGCGATCTCAAAGAGCCCAAGCGGCCCGCGGGAAGAGCGGCGGCCACCGCACAAATTATCATGGAATCAGGCAGGATGGATGTTTCGGAGAATTCGTAGAGCTATGCCAAAACATGAGACAGATTTGACGTTGGTGGAGTCGGCGGAGCCCCTGGCAGGCTTGGGCGTGGAAGATCCCGGCAATGCCTCTGGCACCGGCACGGAGCCTCCGGCAGCGAAGGCCGAAGGTGAGGTTCTCGAAAGACCGGCGGAGCCTGTCAGCCGTGCGGAATTTGAGAAATTGAAGGCGGAGCGGGACCAACTTCTTGACCGGCTGGCCCGCTTGCAGGCAGAGTTTGAAAATGCCCGCAAACGAACGGAGCGGGAGCGAGTGGAGTTTCGCGACTATGCCACAGGAACCGTAGTGGAGCAGTTTCTGCCAGTCCTGGACAACTTTGAACTTGCGCTGAAGTCGACCGGCTCGGCCGCACAGTTGCGTCACGGCTTTGAACTGATCGTGAAGCAGATGGAGGAGATCCTGGGGAAGATGCAGGTGAGCCCAATTGCCGCTGTGGGTGAGGCCTTCGATCCGCGTCTGCATGAGGCGCTCGGCTCTGTGGATCGCGACGACTTGCCCGATCAGCACGTGGCCGAGGAGATTCGCCGCGGTTACAAGCTGCGAGAGCGGCTTTTGCGGCCGGCGCTGGTGCGCATTGCCCACAACTCAAAACAGAAGAGCGAATGAGATCCGATACAACCGTGAGCAAATCCGATTATTACGAAGTTTTGGGTGTCACCCGCGAAGCCAGCGATCAGGAGCTGAAGAGCGCCTATCGCAAACAGGCGCTCAAGTATCATCCTGACCGCAACCCCGGCGATCACGCCGCGGAGGAGAAGTTCAAGACGGCCAGCGAGGCCTATCAGGTGCTGAGCGACGCGGACAAACGCGCCGTCTACGATCGCTACGGCCACGCCGGGCTGGGCGCGCAGGGCTCCGGATTTGGAGCCGGGCCGTTCGCCGGGGGCGTGGACATCGGCGACATCTTCGGCGACCTTTTCGGAGAGATGTTCAGCGTGGGCGGAAATACGCAGCGCGGTTCGCGGCAGAAGCGCGGCGACGACTTGCGCTATGACCTGACCATCGACTTCGAGGACGCGTTTTTCGGCATTGAGACCGAGGTGAAGATTCGGCGGCTCGAGACTTGCGCTACGTGTCACGGGCGAGGCAGCGCGTCGGGCCGCGGTCCAAGCGCATGCGGCCAATGCCAGGGACGGGGTCAGATCCGCTATCAGCAGGGATTCTTCTCAGTGGCTCGAACTTGCGGCGCTTGCGGCGGAACGGGGTCTGTCATTGGCGATCCCTGCCCAGGCTGCCGCGGGGAGACACGCAGCACAGCCGAGCTCAAACTCACCGTCAAAGTGCCGCCGGGCGTTGAGGAAGGAACGCGCATACGCTACGCCGGCGAAGGCGACGCAGGCCGCGCGGGCGGTCCCAAGGGCGACCTCTATGTGGTGCTCTCGATTCGTCCGCACGACTTCTTCGAGCGCAGCGGCTACGATCTGCATTGCGTGATTCCCATCAGCTTTCCCCAGGCAGCCCTTGGTGCCGAGTTTGAAATGCCCGGCATCGATGGGCCGGTGAATCTGAAGATTCCCGAGGGCACGCAGAGCGGCAGGGAGTTGCGGGTTCGCGGACGGGGCGTGCCTTATCTGAACGAAAAAGGCCGCGGCGATCTGATTGTGAGGGTTCTGGTGCAGATTCCCAGAAAGCTCAGCCGCTCGCAGCGCGAACTGGTCACCAAGCTGGCCGAATCGCTCACCGTCGACAACAAGCCGACCTCACCCGGATTGCTGGAAAAGATGAAGGACTTGTTCAATTAGAAGAAATTGACACATAATATGTGCGCACATATACTGTGCTCATGAACATCACCCTCTCCATTGACGAACAGCTCGTCGAGCGCGCCCGTGAGAAGCTCCGCGCCGTGGGCAAGAGCCTGAACCAGGAGATTCGCGAGCACCTGCAGCATCTGGCCGGTGACGACGACTTGGAGCGCGACATCGAGTTTTTCAAGAGGACTTCCGGGCTCGGGGATTCGAACGGCTGGAAGTACAACCGTGAAGACGCGTACGAGGAACGCCTGAAGTGGCCGCGGCCATGACGCCCGATAGCCCGAAGGAGAAGCTCTCCCGCCTGATCGATCTGGCCAGCAAAGGCGAAGAGGTGGTCATCGCGAGGTCCGGCAAGAGGGTAGCCACGATCCCTGTGCACGCGGCGCGGCCACTACGGTCATTTCTGGACACGAATATCCTTCTCTACTGCGACGACTGTGCTTACGCATCAAAGCAGCGGCGAGCATTGGAACTGGTCCTGGAACATAAAGCGCAGCGCACAGGCGTGGTCTCTTTGCAGGTGCTACAGGAATATTTTGTGAACGCCACGAGGAAGCTCGGTCTCGATCCTGGACTGGCCCGGCAAAAGGTCGAGGCCCATTCTCGCTTTGACGTTTTCGAGCCGGTCGCCGCGGATATTCTCGCGGCAATCGACTTCCACCGGCTGCACCGGATCTCTTACTGGGATGCGTTGGTGCTCCACTCTGCCAGGAAGAGCGGATGCCGCGTTGTATTGACCGAAGACATGCAACACGGCCAGGAATTCGACGGTGTCAAGATCGTCAATCCATTTCTGTAGGGTCTTCCGGCATTCGCGGTAAAATAGGTTGAGTAGTATGGCAATCCACGATCCCATCCCGGCCCTCCTCTAGCGGCGCCCGCCGCCTACACTTTTTCCCTGCCATTTTTTGAATAGATAAGCAACATGCGCCCGACCAGGCCGGGCCGATGAGGTTTTCCCATGATCGATCGTTTGGAGCATATGGAGCAGCGTTACGAGGAGCTATCCGCTCAGCTCGGCCTGCCCGAAGTGATTACCGACCACGACAAATATCAGAAGGCGGGCAGAGCGCTGAGCGAACTGGAAGTTCCGGTGATGAAATTCCGCGAGCTCAAACAGGTTCGGCAGGGGCTGGCCGAAGCGCGCGCCATGCTCTCCGAGGCCGATCCCGAAATGCGTGCGATGGCCGAGGAAGAAATCGCCGCGCTGGCTCCTCGCGAGCCGGTTCTCGAGGAAGAGATCAAGGTCCTGCTGTTGCCCAAGGACCCCAACGACGAGAAGAACGTGATTCTTGAAATTCGTGCCGGAACCGGCGGCGATGAAGCTTCGCTGTTTGCGGCGGAAGTTTTTCGAATGTACCAGCGCTTCGCCGAGCAGCATAAGTGGAAGATCGAGTTACTTTCGCTCTCCGAGTCAGGCGTGGGCGGTTACAAGGAAGTGATCGCAATCGTCGAGGGCGAGCGCGTTTATTCCCAGCTCAAGTGGGAGAGCGGCGTCCATCGTGTACAGCGCGTTCCTGCCACTGAAACGCAGGGCCGGGTGCATACATCGGCCATTACCGTTGCCGTGCTGCCCGAGGCCGAAGACGTGGATGTGAAGATTGAAGCCAAGGACATTCGCATCGACACTTTCTGCAGCTCAGGGCCTGGCGGCCAGTCCGTCAACACCACTTACTCGGCGGTCCGCATCACCCATATTCCGACTAATACCGTAGTTAGCTGCCAGGACGAGAAATCGCAGATCAAAAACCGCGAAAAGGGTATGCGCGTCTTGCGCTCGCGTCTCTACGAGCAAGAGATGGAACGCCAGAATGCAGAGCTAGCCAAGGAACGCAAGCAACAGGTGGGCACGGGCGACCGCAGTGAGAAGATACGCACCTATAACTTCCCGCAAAACCGGCTGACCGACCATCGCATCGGCCTGACTCTGCACCAACTCGACTTAGTCATGCAAGGCCGCCTGCAACCCATCGTCGACGCGCTCATCACTCACTATCAGGCCGAGCAGTTGAAGGCTGACAACACACAGGCAGCCTGAGCCTTGGTCGCGCTGAGCAGTTTCGTTTTGCACGGCACCGGGCGGCTCCGCATGGGGCCGCACCCTGACCGAGCCAGGCAGGATGCCGAAGCCCTGCTGTTTCGTCTCCTCGGAAAAGACAAAGCATGGTTGATGGCCCATTGGGAAGAAGAATTCTCCGGCGAGCAAACCACGCGTTACATGGAATTGGTCGAACGCCGATACCGCGGTGAGCCGATCCAATACATCGTCGGCGCCACCGAGTTCTATGGTCTTCCATTTCGAGTTACGCCGGATGTGCTGATTCCTCGCCCGGAAACCGAACACCTGCTGGAAAGGGCTCTTGCCCTCGCCGAACGCTGTCAGGCGCCGCGCATCGTTGACGTTGGCACAGGCTCCGGAGCCATTGCCATCGCTCTCGCCAACCACCTGCCAAACGCGGCGATCACTGCAGTTGATCTCTCTGCCGCAGCGCTGACCATCGCACGCCGGAATGCCGAATTGAACGGCGTCGTTGACCGAATTCGTTTTCTTGAGGGCGACCTGCTTGGTCCCGTGGCCGGGCAGCAATTCGAGATCGTTGTCTCCAATCCGCCGTATGTTCCTATGGCGGATTACGACTCGCTTGCAGTGGAAGTTCGCGAGCACGAGCCGGCGTTGGCTCTGTTTGCCGGCGGCGATGGCCTCGACATCTACCGCCGCCTCATTCCTGCCGCATTCGCCGCGCTCGTGCCCGGCGGCTTTGTCGTTCTCGAAATCGGATACGGGCAATCGCCGGCAATTGGAGAGTTGCTCACAGCTTCTGGCTTCAGTGAAATTGATTTCGTTCCCGATTTGCAGGACATTCCGCGCGTAGCCTCAGCCCTGCGCCCTGCCAGTCTTGTCTAGTTCGCGATACAACCCTAGATCCGCGCCGGTCAGTGCCTTGGCGATATAAAGTACCTGCCCATAATGCAGTCCGAAATGTTCGACGACCTGATAAACCGCCTCCAGGCCGCTGACGTTGTAGCCCTGAATCTCATAGCGGGCCAGCAGATCCGCCTCAGTGAGCCGGGGGAGAACGTCGGCCGCTTCCTGCATGGTTCCACTTAGTCGATCGAGCAGCACTGAAGCTGAAATCGAGCCGGTTTCATTGAACTCAGCGGGACGATTGCGTTCATCTGCCAAGCGGTTGAACGATGCAACCATCCACTGGCCCACGTTGCCGTTCAAATGCAGGATCAGGTTTCCAATGCTGTTCGAGGCGGGGTTGGGACGCCACCAGATCTGCTCATCGGTCAACGGTTCAACGCATTCGCGCAGGCGCGGCCAGTACTGGTCAAGCAATTTACGGCGAGAGAAGTCGAGAAAAAGTCCGGTTACATTCGCATCCATGTTGGTCATCCAAGAGGCTTCACAGTTTGACAAGCGTGGCACAAGGCGGGCGTGTTACCCGGCATGTTCCGCTTGCCGCATGTGGTAGTTGAACACAATCTGCACGCTGATTCCGAAGACCATTGCGAGGATGGCCAGCGGCGCCCCGAACGGGTAGCCCTCGGTAAGCGCAAAGCGAATGAGCACGATCGACACCACGAACGCGGCGCTGCGAAACACAAATTCATAATGGCCGGACACAACGATCGACAGTATCAGGATCAGCACATCGGTAAAGATCATCACTGTGAACAGGTCGTTGTAGAAGGTGGTTGCATGGCCGGCGCCAGCCTGGCCGGTGACCGCCACGCGATAGACATCCATTGCAAACAGGCCCACGTTGTAGGCTGCCATGGTGAGCAGCAGCGCACCCAGCCCCAGCGCCACGCCCTTCTTTTGCGCGACAAAGCGAGCGCGCGCGCGGGATGGAGCAGCAGCGCCCAAATGCCCGGTGCTTTGCCGCGCCACATGCTGGAAGATTGCGACCAGCAGATACATAAGAAAACCCGCCCACATATCCACGAACAGCGGCAGAGCCTCCCAGGTGAGCTGATGTTTCAGCACCATGTCGGCGGCTTCGGCGATGTCCTTGAACACATCGCGGATGAAGATCAGCGAAACAATCTCGAACTGGTAGGCAATCGACCGCGTGGTCGACTCATGCAGCGCGCCAATCAGCGTGACCACTTCGTAAAAGAGGATGAAGTTGAACGGCGTGGAAATCGCGACGAGGTAGTTTTCTCCAGCATGCTCGATCAGCGCCGGAGGATGCGCGAGGGTCTTCGACAGAAATATCAGCAGCAGATGAATCACAAAGCCGGCGATCCCCAATCGGATCACCAGATGCTTGAGCGCGGTTTTGTGGCCCTCTGAAAAAATCTGGTCGTGCGCCGCGCTGACTTGCTGCCAGATGCGTGCGGGTGCTTCTTCGGCGCCCTCTTCATGTTCCTTCGCTGTGCTGGTCATGTTTTCTTTCTTTATGGGGTAGAGGGTCGCTGAAAGAATCTCATGTTTTGAAGGCCAAGGGCTATAGAAAAAACGCTCAGAAGCCAGGGGCGCGCTCCGCGGCAACTCCGAAGGCAGTCTCCAAAGCAATGCCTGCTTCTGCCAGTGTGCCCTCGTCAAAGAGGCGGCCAATCAGCGTGACGCCATGAGGCACGCGGCGCGGCGGAGAGAATTTTGGCAAAGGATGCTGTGGGTCGGGCGCCCAGTCGCTTCGCGCTTCCGACACTTCAACGAATCCTGCGCGCAAGGTCAGGGACGGGTGTCCGGTAAAGTTCGTAATCGTCAGCATCTCGTCGCGGAGAGACGGGACAAGAAGCAGATCCACTTCAGAAAACACGAGCGCCATCTGCTGCGCCACCTTGCGGCGGAACCGGTCAGCCTGCACCAAGTCCACGGCCGACAAAAATCTCGACTGGCGAAATACGTTGGGCCAGGCATCCGGTACTTGTGCCTTCAACTGGTCAACCTTGTGACTCAATGTCAACTCCTCAAACGCGGCGGCAGCTTCAGCAAACAGGATGATGTCAAGCGAGTCATAGGGCCAGTCCGGAATGGAAACAGCAACCGGCTTCATGCCGAGTTTCTTCACGGTATCGAGAGCGGCGCGGTCCACATCCGTCGCCGGGCTTTCGTTCATCCATGAGGGAAAGTAGCCAACGCGAAGGCCGGCAACGCCTGCGCCGGCATTGAAGTTCAGTGTGCTCGACACGCTGGCTGCGTCGCCGGCATCGGGGCCGGAAATCGCGTGCAGGACCAGCATCGTATCTTCAACGCAGCGGGCCATGGGGCCAAGCTTGTCGAGCGACCAGCACAGCGTCATCGCGCCCGTGCGCGCGACACGGCCATAGGTGGGGCGCAGGCCGGTGACGCCACAACGCATCGACGGACTGACAATACTGCCACCGGTTTCGCTGCCGATGGCGAAGGCTACAAGCCCGGCAGCGGTCGCCGACCCGGGGCCTGCGCTGGAGCCGGAAGAGCCTTCTTCAAGCAACCACGGGTTCATGGTCTGGCCGCCAAACCAGATATCGTTGAGCGCCAGCGCGCCGAGGCTCAACTTGGCCACCAGCACGGCTCCCGCGCGATTCAGTCGCGCCGCCACGGCACTGTCCGCAGTCGGGATGCGATTGCGAAACGGCTCCGCGCCATATGTGGTGGGAATGATTGCCGTATCGAGCAGGTCCTTTGCGCCCCACGGAATTCCGTGCAGCGGCCCGCGATAGCGGCCGGCCGCAATCTCCGCGTCGGCCTGGCGAGCCTGTGCGAGGGCGTGCTGTCGTGTGAGAGTAATGACACAGCGCAGCTTCGGATCGAATCGCTCCAGACGCCGGAGATAGATTTCCGTCAGCTGCTCAGATTTGAGTTGGCGGCTCTCGATCCATCGCGAAAGCTGCGCGACGGAAGCGAATGCAATGTCCTCATCGTTGCCGGGCAGGGGAATATTCTTGTCGCCGCCGCGAACGAAGCTGCTGGTTGACGCGTCGCTGGGTTTGCCGTGTGCCGCACCGATTAAAGACGGGTTCCATTGCGTGGCCGGTGCTAGCGTCGACTCCGGAAAAAATTTGCGCGGACCCGTGCGCATCTCATACAGCGGCGCAATCTGCATGCGCCAGTTGCTTGCCGCTGTTGCTTGATCGGTAGCCGTCATCTCGACCTGGACCAGCTTTTCAGCTTCGGCAAAGGTGGCAGCCGAGACCTCAGGGCCGACTGCGGGCGCCGTGCCAAATGCGGGCGGAGCACCGGGCTGAGGGGCGGTGGTCTGCACTGCGGGAGCCTGTGCGGCCGCGGTTTGCGCGCTTGGGGCTTCGATAGCTGCGCCCATCAGTCCTAGTGCGCTATAGGCGAGAAACTCTCTGCGTGAACTTGGCACGGTCTTTTCCCTTTCACTTCGTTAAGTTCAGACAAGATTGAGGAGACGATAGTACGCGTTCTCTGAGCCAACCCTCACTCCTTGGGTATCGGTCGCCCGATCTCCCAATGATGACCGAATGGGTCGACCAGACGTCCTACTCTCCATCCGTGTCCTTCACTCACGGGATTGACCTCGGCCGCTCCAGCTCTCAGCGCCTGCGCAAACACCTCATCGGGGTCGGCTACCGTCAGAATCATGCGCACCTTGGCCCCGCCGCCAGATTCGGAGCTTACGCTTCCATGCTCGGGGGACTCGTCGCTCAGCCAGAACTCGGCGCCGTCCACCGACAATCTTGCAACCACGTTTCCGTCTGGATATTCGATGCGATAGACTTCAGCCGCGGCGAAGGCCGTCTTGTAAAACTCCACTGCCCGTGCTCCACCCCGCACTGAAAGCCATGGCGAAATCGTCGAATTAAACGAGCCGCCTCCAGTCGAATCCTGAGCCATCGGTCCCTCCACAGGAATGAATCGTACCAAAGCGCCTCACAGGTTTGCTGAAACGGCTCGACGGGCATAGAATTCCCCCTGAAATCGTTTCCATGAGGATCCAACATGCGTAGTTTTGCTTCGCTCTCTCTCGCCGTTCTCGTCCTGGCTTCTTTTACTTCAGCTTCGAATGCCCAAACCGCGGCGAAGGCGCAGTTGGCCCCGACGCTGGTGGCGCGGACGCCGCCCATGGGATGGAACAGTTGGAACTTCTTCTTCGGCAAGGTTACAGACAAGGACATTCGCGATTCTGCTGACCAGATTGTCGCCACGGGCATGAAAGACGCGGGCTACGTCTACGTGAATATAGACGACACCTGGGAGGGCGAACGCGACGCCAGCGGCGTTCTGCACACCAACGCCAAATTCCCCGACATGAAGGCCCTGGCGGATTACGTCCACTCCAAGGGCTTGAAGATCGGCATCTACTCCGGTCCTGGTCCCAAGACCTGCGCCGGCTACGCGGGCTCGCTGGGGCACGAAGAGCAGGATGCGCAGCTCTACGCCTCCTGGGGCATCGACTACCTGAAGTACGACCTGTGCAGCTTCATTCCGGCCGTGATGCAGAAGCAATCGCCCGACGATAAGGCAGCGCAGATGCGGCTGATGATTGCCGCATACGACAAGATGGCCAAGGCGCTGAAGGCGACGGGACGGCCGATTGTGCTGTCGCTCTGCCAATACGGCTGGGACGCAGTTTGGGAGTGGGCGCCCGCGCTGGGCGGAAATCTGTGGCGGACCACTGGCGACATTCAGCCCAATTGGGACCGCGTCTACGCGATCCTCAGCCAGCAAGAGGGACTCGAGAAATATGCGGGGCCCGGCCACTGGAACGATCCGGACATGTTGGAGGTGGGAAACGGCAAACTATCCTTGGCTGAAAACCGCAGCCACTTTTCCATGTGGGCTATGCTCGCCGCGCCGCTGCTGGCCGGCAACGACCTGCCCCACATGAAGCAGGAGATCAAGGCCATTTTGACCAACGCCGACGTGATCGCCATCGATCAGGACAAGCTGGGCAGGCAGGGCAGCCGCATTTACTCGGACGGCGAAGTGGAAGTCTGGACCCGCCACCTGGCGCACGGTGCATTTGCCATCGCCGTTCTGAATGCGGGAGACAACCGTTACTCGACCCACCCCTTCCACCTCAGCCTGGCAAAGCTCGGCCTGCATGGAAAGCAAACGGGCAAGGATCTGTGGACGGGCAAGACTGTGGAGCTGACCGACAACATGCCGCTTGAACTGGCCAGCCACGACATTCTGCTGGTGAGGATCGACGCGCCGAAGTAGGCGCAGGTGAAGGTGGGCGGCTCGCCATACCCGACTTGAGCAACCAGGTAAGGATGCGGTTCTTTCACGCCACGCGGGCCAGACAAACAGCAAACCACCCCTGCTCATCCGTCCAGCTCTCAACCGGCGTAAAGCCTGCTGCCGCCAGCATCGTCTCAGCCTGTCCAGGCCGGTATTTGTAGCTGTTCTCGGTATGAATGGTCTCGCCGGCGGCGAATTCCACTGTAAGGTCAAGCCCATTCAGCCAAACCTGCTGGGCAATCCGGCTCTCCAGATGCATCTCAATTCGCGACTCCGGCGCATTCCAAATGGCACGATGCCCGAATGCCTCCAGATCGAAGTTCGCACTCAACTCCCGGTTGAGGCGCGCCAGCAGGTTCAGGTTGAAGTCGGCAGTCACCCCGGCTGCATCGTCATACGCGGCCAGCAGTGTTGGTTCATCTTTCACAAGGTCAACGCCGAGCAGAAACCCATCCCCTGACTTGAGCCCCGAGCGAACCCCGGTCAGCAGCTCCGCCGCCTGCCACGGGTCAAAGTTGCCGATGCTCGAACCGATATACAGCACCAGGCGCCGGTCGCTGGTGGGCGCAAGCTCAAACTCATGCGTATAGTCCATCACCCGCGGAGAGACGCCGACGCCGGCAATCTCCCGTTCGATCCGCTCCTTGGCTAAATTGAGAGCGCTGGCCGAGACGTCGACCGGCTCGTAAACCACTGTCCCTTGCCGTGCGACCGCAGCGGCCAGCAGCAGGCGTGTCTTGTCTGCCGAGCCCGCGCCGAGTTCCGTGATCCGCAGCCGGACTGGATCGTCTCCGTCCGGACTGCCTTCCCCCGGCTGCGCGGCAAGAGCCATGATCGGCTTGGCGTGCGCCGCCAGAATCCCACGTTCCGTCCGGGTCAGGTAGTACTCGGGCCGCGCGGTGATCTCGTCGAACAGCCGCGACCCGGCCTCGTCGTAAAACAGCCACGGCGGCAGCCGCTTGGGACGCGAAGCAAGGCCGTCCCGGACTGCCAAAGCAACCCGGTGCTCAATTTGACTTGATACTGCAGGCAAGGGGAAAGTTGTCATGCGGTCAGTTGGATGCTTTTGGGCCTGCAAGGGTTACTAGAAAGCGAGCCGAATTCCAGAAAACTGCCAACGCGCCTCCGGCGAGAAGAAATTCCGGTAGCTGACGCGAAGGTGCGCGGCGGGCGTAACGCACGAACCGCCCCTGAGCACCATATTGCCGCTCATGAACTTGCCGTTGTACTCGCCCAGCGACCCAGCCACGGGCCGATAGCCTGGATAGCCCAGGTAAGCGCTCGCGGTCCACTGCCAACAATCGCCGAAGAGCCGCGGCAAGCCTTCCGAAGGCTGCGCCGGGCCTTCCAACTGCTGCGCCAATTTGCCGCTCTTTTCCGAGACTGGCCCAGGCCGCAGCAGTCCCGAATCCAGAAGGTTTCCGGCTATCGCCTGCCCTTTGGCGGCCGCCTCCCACTCAAACTCCGTGGGTAGCCGTCGTCCCGCCCAGCGGGCATAGGCATCGGCTTCAAAGTAGCTTACCTGGCTTACCGGTACGTTTTCCATCAAGGCCAGCGGCTGCGGCCCACGGAGGGTAAAGACGCTCCAGTCGCCGCTTTCGCTGGTCCAGTAAAGCGGCGCGCGCCAGCCATTTCGCTGCACCGCCATCCAACCGTCGGAAAGCCAGAACTCCGGCCGCCGGTAGCCGCCATCGGCCATGAACTCGGCAAACTCTCCGCAGGTGACCAGCCGCGTGGCCAGCGAATAGGGCTCGAGCCAAACCCGGTGCCGCGGCTGTTCATTGTCGAAGCAGAAGCCCTGGCCGTCGTGCCCAATATCGTGGAGTCCGCCCTCAAATGGCTGAAAGTCCAATGGTTGCCGCCCTGGAGCCGGGTGCCCTAGGTCTCGCTTTTGAGACCTGGGAATCGATATCGAAGCCTCAATTTGCCCATCCAGGTACACCGGCCGCAGCGGGTTGGTAAAGAATGCGTGCAGAGTGTCGGTGAGCAGAAGCTCCTGGTGCTGCTCCTCGTGATTGACTCCGAGCTCGATGCGCTTCATTGCCTCCGGCTCCGGATTGCGATCCAGGAGGCGTTCAACTGCCTCATTGACGTGCTCCCGGTAGCCCAGGACCTCATCCAACCCAGGCCGGGAGAACGACGCCCGCAGGCGCTTCTCAGGGAAGGGACCCAGGTTCTGGTAATAGCTGTTGAAGAGCCAGGGAAAATCCGCATTGAACAACCGGTAGCCGGGCATGAACTCTCGCAGAATGAAGGACTCGAAGAACCACGAGGTGTGGGCCAGGTGCCACTTGACCGGCGAGGCCTCAGGTGTCGACTGCACCATCATGTCCTCGGGCGTGAGAGGCGCGGACAGCGCCAGAGTCCTCTGCCGCGCCTCGCGGAACCGGCCGGCGAGCTCAATTTCCTGCGTACACCGAGTTGTGGTGCTCACGTTTTCCCTCCCGCATGAGATCGAGTGGCTCCTGAATCCGACCACTCTTTGTCATTTTGCCCGACCACTCAAAGAATCGTCCAATTTTAGCTCGACGGGTTTTCGCTTTAGGCGTCTAATGTTTGTTGGTCTAAGTGTTGAGAGGGATGGAAATCGCGCTCGGAACTCCTTCGATGAGGACGGAATATGTTCAAATGGAGTCCATACCGCAGCCTGACGGCGTTGGCAGTTCTGGCGGCGATCGGCATGCCTCCGTTGAACAGCTTCGCCCAGAACCCCTCCGGCCAGCATGTGGCCATTCCTGCGCAGTCGCAGACCTCCTCCAATCTTAGTTCCCAAGTTCAACCGACCGCCAAAGAAGTCGGGGATGCGCTGATGGTGCATCAGCGCTACCAGGCCGCCATCGAATCCTACAAGAAGGTTCCGGAGCAGTCCGCCGTAGTGTTGAACCAGATGGGCATCGCCTACCAGATGATGTTCAATCTCCATGAGGCTGTTAAATGCTACGAGGCATCGCTGCGGTTGGAGCCGAACAGTGCGAATGTTCTCAACAACCTCGGCACCGTTTACGATTCACTGAAGCAGTTCAGCGCCGCGGAACGGATGTACCGCAAGGCGCTCAGGCTCGATCCCAAATCCGCAATGATCGAAAAGAACCTCGGCACCAACTTGCTGGCCCAACATCATTACAAGAAGGGTTGGGCGGCCTACCAGGCAGCTTTGGCCATCGATCCTCAGATCTTCAACGACAGCGCCAGTCTCAGGGTCGATAATTCAGCCTCCACACAAGACCGCGGGGCGATGAATTACTACATGGCCAAAGGCTGCGTACGCGCCGGCCAGAACGACTGTGCGATCGAATACCTGCGCATGGCTCTCAACGAAGGGTACACGAACCCCAAGAAGATCGTAGCCGACGGGGAGTTCGCCAGTCTGCGGGGGATTCCGGCCTTTGAACAGCTTCTGGCCGCGCAGCACAACCAGTGACTTCGCATCCCGGAGCGAGCCGGGGCTTCGAATTCTGTCGTCTATCCTGGGCTTCCAGGCGTCTATCTGCATGGGGCTGAATCCGAGCCCAATGGAGTTGCCATGAACATCCGTCTCATATCCGCATGTGCTTTTTGCCTTGCGCTTACGGTTCCTGCTGTTGCCCAGGATGCGCCCACTCCTCCTCCGCCTGCCACTCCTCCTGCCGGGCAATCCGGCGGTCAGGCTCCGGCGCAGGGAGGCGGCTCCGGCCGGTTGCAGGGGCAAGGCCAACGAGGCGGCGGCCGTGGCGGCATGGGCGGTGGCATGGGTATGGGACGCGGGCTAGTGGGAACCGTAACTGAGGTTGCCGCAGACCACTACACCATCAAGACCGACGCCGGTGAGACCTATACGATCCACTACAGCGCCAACACGCGCACCGTTAAACAAACCGCGCAGGGTCCGCGCCAGGGCCAGGGGCAAGGCGAGGGCCAGCGTCGAGGACGAGGTGAAGGCGGCGGGGGCGGCTTTGGAGGCAATCCGCCTGAGACGATCAAACCGGCGGACATCAAGGTGGGCGACGCCATTGCAGCGATGGGCGAGATCGATGCGACGGCCAAGTCGATTGGCGCGGTGATGGTGGCGCAACTCGATCCAGAGCGCGCCAGGCAGATGCGCGAGATGCAGGCCAACTACGGCAAGACCTGGCTGATGGGCAAGATCACAGCCGTGGACGGCGTGAAAGTCACCATCATGGGATCTGTGGACAACGCGGCCCACTGGTTTGTGGCCGACGAGAATACCAGCTTCCGGAAGCGCCGCGACCCGATCACGCTGGGCGATCTCGCGGTGGGCGACACCGTGCGCGTCGAAGGCACCCTGAAGGATGGAGCCTTTCTGGCGACCACGGTCAATGCAATGGGCGCGCCTCAGGGAGCGAGTCCAACCGGTTCGCGCAGCGGCCCGCCGCAGTAATTGTCTCCCAACGTCTTCGCCGAACCGCGGGAGAGGAAACTACGTTCGACGATTCCGCCGCTAACCTGCCAACTTGCTATCCCCGCTTCAGCGGGGGCTAACTCGCTGCATGTAAATGAACGCCCTGTTTTCATTTGGATTGTTCAACTTACAGAAGAATTGGAATCTTGTTTCTTCCTGGTCCCCCACCGGCGTCGCCGACCCGCTCCTTCAGGGGTCTGAAGACCCACGCTCCCTCCGCAAGAACAGGCAAAGACAACAGCCTCAACTGATTCATTGAAGGATTACTGAGAAGAAGACTGCTGAGAAAGTCGGATGCATTTGCGCGGCAGGTTAGTTTGAGAGAATCGTTTCACGCGAGGTTCACCCTGATGATTCGACAGATTGCAATGACAGCCCTGTTTTTTTCGGCCGCTGGAATTATGGCGCAGTCTCCTGCGCCTCGGCCAAAATTCGATGCATTTGAAGTGGCGACCATCAAGCCGGTGGACCACGATCCGAAGTTGGGCCGCTACATCACGATGCAGGGCGCCAATCGATTTGTTGGGAAAGATTACACGCTCAAGCTACTGATTGCGGCTGCGTACAATCTCAATTCCCGAGAGATCTCAGGCGGGCCCGCGTGGGTCGAGTCCGGCTATTACGACATCCTTGCCGTGACGCCCGGAGAAGTCCGGCCCACTCGCGATGAGCAGATGTCGATGCTGCGCAACCTTTTGGCCGACAGGTTCAAACTGACGTTTCATCGCGAACAAAAGGAGTTCTCGATCTACGAGCTTGAAGTTGCCAAGGGCGGACCGAAGTTGAAGCCAAGTACATCGGCTCCGGACGAACCAGCGCAGCTTATCAGCACCGTCTACCCGCAGCGCATGGTGCTGCCGGCGCGCAACGCCACCATGAGCGATCTGGCTTCATTGATGCAGCGGGCCATGCTCGATCGTCCAGTAGTGGACAAGACCGGTCTAACTGGAAGATACGACTTCAATCTTGAGTGGGCTCCCGACGAGACACAATTCGGCGGAGAAATACCGGCGGCATCCGTGGACGCTCCCAACGCGCCGCTCTTTTCGGCAATTCAGCAGCAGCTCGGCCTCAAATTGGAAGCGGCCAGAGGGCCGGTCGAGGCGCTTGTCGTCGATAAAGCGGAACGGCCTTCAGAAAACTGACCCGTGCCGGCAGGCTGCTCCCGCAAGTTCATGCAGCGGTCGTGATAACTTGTGCTTAAGTCTTTCCGGCCCCGCTCCTTTTCCCCTTTCGTTGAGCTTTGAACAGTCTGTGTTCAGATTGAGGTAACTGCCCGTGGTCGCACCAGGCGTATCGGTCGCCGAAGCCGTCTCGCAGGATCAGGACGCGCGCAGGTCAGCCATTGGAAAGTCCGCCCAGCGGAAAGCCGCCCTGCGCCTGATCCCGGTGATCTCCATCGGCTACGGCCTGGCATATATCGATCGCCTCAACCTCAGCTTTGCTTCTCTGCAAATGAACCGGGACTTGCATTTCAGCGCATCGGTTTATGGCTTTGGAGCGGGGATGTTTTTTATCGGCTACGCTCTGTGCGAAGTGCCGTCGAATCTGCTGATGCTGCGCTTTGGCGCCAAACGCTGGCTGGCTCGCATCATGTTTACATGGGGGCTGCTGGCCGCGGCCATGATGTTTGTGCGCACGCCGTTGCAGTTCAATGTGATGCGCCTGTTACTGGGCATGGCCGAGGCCGGCTTCTTTCCCGGCGTCATCTATTACCTCACGCTGTGGTTTCCGGCACGGATGCGAGCGCGCGCTGTCTCTCGCTTTTACATCGCGTTGCCTCTCAGTTCGGTGGTGATGGGTTCGCTGGCGGGATGGCTGCTCGGCCTGAATGGAAAACTCGGATTAGCAGGCTGGCAGTGGTTGTTCGTGGTCGAGGGCCTGCCTGCGGTCCTGTTCAGCGTGGTCATTCTGAAGATGCTGCCCGACGGTCCCCACAAGGCCACATGGCTCACCGCGGAGGAAAAAGCCTGGCTACAAAACCAACTCGAAGCCGACGGAAAAGAAGCGCATCTCGGCCACGATGCGGGCGCGCTGAAGGCGCTGCTTTCGCCCAAGGTGTGGATGATCGGGATGTTCTTCTTCTGCGCTCTCACCTGTAGCTATGCCTACAATTTCTACGCGCCATCCATCTATCAGCAGGTCACCGGATGGAGCGTCACGAATGTCGGATTTCTGGTGGCATGCACCGGGCTAGCGGGAGCGGCCGGCATGTTACTGAACGGTTCCCACTCCGACCGCACCGGCGAGCGCCAGATGCATTGCATTGTGCCGTGTCTCATTATTGGCTTCGGCTATGTTATCGCGAGCTACTCCCGGCTGCCGTGGGTGGTGGTCGCTTCGCTGGCCACCTGTTTCATTGCCCACAGCGCGCTTCAGGGGCCAGCCTTGTCGATTCCAACTCAGTTTCTCGCTGGGCGCGCCGCCGCCACCGGCATCGCCGCCATGAACACCATCACCATGTTCAGCGGATTTGTTGGCCCTTATTGGATGGGCTTCATGAGGGACCATACCGGAAGCGATCAGGCGGGCTTGCGGGGCTTGCTCGTGCCCAGCCTCGCCGCCGCCGGAATCATGTACTTCTTGACACGCAGTTTGAAGAAGCGGCCGCGGGTCGACCCGGCCTGATTACTGACCACTGGCTTTTCCGGTTGGTCGGCCCTTTCCCACCCCTCATCCGCATTTCCATCCCTTCGTCGGAAACTGAGCGACGTCTCGTTCCCCCCCGGCTATCCTCCAAAAAGAATTAAAACCCAGGAAAGGGAGCGGCCAACCCATGAATGAATTGGCGGAAATGGATCGAATCCCGCAACTTGTCCACGTCGATGCGGTCACGCGAAAATTTCCACTTGACCACAACTTCGTCAGGGCGGTGGACAACGTGAACCTGCGCGTTGCGCCCGGCGAGTTTCTGGCCATTGCCGGCCCCAGCGGAAGCGGTAAGTCGACCCTGCTCAACCTGATTGGCTGCATCGACAAGCCGACAAACGGCCGCATCCTCATCGATGGAGTGGACACCTCCACGTTGAATCCGGCCCGTATGACCGCGCTCCGCCGAGAGAAGGTTGGATTCGTCTTCCAGACTTTCAATCTCATTCCCGTGTTTACCGCCGCGGAGAACGTCGAGTTCCCATTGCTGGTTCAGGGCTTCAGCAGCAGAGTGCGGCGGGAGCGAGTGGCGGCGGCTCTGGAAAGTGTCGGCCTCTCCGCCCGCGCCAATCATCGCCCCGACCTGCTCTCCGGCGGTGAGCGTCAGCGCGTGGCTGTCGCCCGCGCCATCGTTCATCGCCCGGCCCTGGTGCTGGCCGACGAGCCTACCGCAAACCTCGATACCCGCAACGCCACTCAACTGATCGACCTCATGCACGACCTAAACCGGCGCATCGGCCTCACCTTCATCTTCTCCACGCACGACCAGCGGTTACTGGAACACACTGACCGCATCGTGCGCCTCACCGACGGCCAGATCGTCTCCGACACCCTCACTTCCGTAATCCAGAATGAAGGAGCCAGCCATGGGCAAGTTCTTGCTTCTAGCCTTTAGAAACGTCTTCCGTAATCGCCGCCGCACCATCATGACCCTCATCATGGTGGGTGGTGGAGTCGCCGGACTGTTGCTCGTTGGAGGCTTCTTCGCCCGCATGTTCTGGGGACTGCGCGAAAGCACCATCAACGACGGCCTGGGCCACATGCAGATTTTCACCGCCGAGCACTTCAACCGCGAAGAAAAGCATGTGCTCGATACCGGCATAGACAACTGGCGGCAGGTGGCCGCAAGTGTTTCAACCGGCGGCCATGTGCGCGGCGTCGCACCACGCATCGAGTTCTACGGAATGCTTTCCAATGGTGTCAAGTCCGGCGTCTTCATGGGCAGCGCCGTCGATCCTGTTGCTGAAAGCAGCCTCGGCTTCAGCCCCCGCCTGAGCGCGGGAAGAGACCTCGACACCAAATCCAGCGGCGAAGTCGAAGCCCTCATCGGCGCCGGTGTCGCGCGCTCAATGAACGTCAAAGTTGGCGACGGGCTCACCATCCTTGCCGTTACCGCCGACGGCGCGCTCAATGGAATCGACGTGCAAATCGCCGGCATTGTCAACACCGGCTACAAGGAAGTGGATGACCGCTATCTGCGCATCACGCTGCCCTCGGCACAGCGCCTGCTGCAGAGCGATCGTGTGACCAATCTGGTTGTCGGACTGGACAATACGGACAATACCGACATGGTCGCCGCGCAACTCGCCCCGCGCCTGAACGGTCTGCCACAGCAACTTGTTCTCAAGAAGTGGATCGATCTGGCCACCTATTACAAACAGGTTCGTTCTCTCTTCAGCACCATCTTTGTGTTTCTCGGAGTTATCGTCTTTTTCATGGTCCTCATGTCCAGCGTGAACACGCTGCTCATGACCATGTTCGAGCGCACCCGCGAGATTGGCACCATGCTGGCCATGGGCACGCCCCGCTCATGGATCATGGCCCTGTTCGTGCTTGAGGCCACGTTGCTCGGCATCATGGGTGCGATCGCTGGAGTAGTGGGGGGTAATCTGCTTGGAGCCCTGTTGAATGTCTCGGGAATTCATCTGCCCCCGCCGCCAGGAACAACCGTCCCTATGGCATTTAAGGTTCTTCACGTGCCCAGTCTGATGATCGGCTCCTCGATCCTGGTCGTTGTTTCACTGGCTCTCGCGGCCATTCTCCCGGCGATCCGCGCATCCCGGCTGCAAATTGCGGAGGCTCTCGCCCATGTCTAGCATCAACTGTGTACTGCGCACATTCCTGTTGGTTTTCTTCGTCGGTCTGCTGCTGGCTTGCGTTCTTGTAGCCCACGCCGCGCCTCCTCCAGCTCCCGACGCGGAGGCAGTACTGAAACGCGCCGATACGTTTCGCAACGGCTGGCCTTCATATGTTGTCCATGTCAAGATCACTAACTTCGAATCGGACAAAGCCGACGAAGAGAAACTCTACGAGGTCTCGCAGAAGGGGACCGAAAAAACTTATGTCGAATTTCTCAGTCCGCGCGAGAAGGGCGAGCACCTGCTCATGCTCGGCGACGATATGTGGGTCTATCTGCCTGACACCAGCCGCCCCGTTCGTATTACGCCTCTGGAGCGTCTCTCCGGCGACGCTTCAAACGGCGACGTGGCCCGCACTAACTACGCCGCCGACTACACGCCGGTCTATTTGCGTACAGAGAAGGTGGACACAGAAGAATGTCACGTCCTCGATCTCACCGCCAAGCGCAAGGGCGCGACGTACCAGCGCATTCTCTTCTGGGTGCGCGTTCAGGACTCGCGTCCGGTCAGGGCCGAGTTCTATCTCACCTCGGGAAAGCACATCAAGTCCGCCACCTTCGACGAATACATGACCGTGAGCGGCCGCAACCAGCTTCGCCGCTTGACTCTCTACGACGAGATCCGCCATAACTCCCACAGCGTGCTTGAGTACTCCGGTATAGCTCCGCGAGAGTTACCCGACAAGCTCTTTTACCAGGGAAGAACAGACAGGTTCTGACCAGGGAGGAACGAATGGCGACTTCAAGCAAGCTCGGCTACCTTTGCAACTGCTTTTGGCTTCTGGTTCCCATCCTGGCTTTCAATGTGCTCTTTATGCGCCAGCTTCCGCCCGCCTACCAGGCGGGCATGTTTTGGAGGGATATTCCCAAGATGGTCGGCATTCCAGAGAACCTTCTTCGCGCGCTGGTCATGATCTTGCCGATTCTTATGCGGCTCCAATTCTCCACGTCGCATCAGAGACTTGGGCTCGGAATCTATCTGGCGGGTTTGCTCGGTTACTTCGCATCCTGGACCGCTCTGATCGCTGCTCCTTGGTCCTCATGGAGCATGAGCGCGATAGGTTTCCTGGCGCCTGCCTATACGCCAATCGTCTGGTTGACCGGAATTGCCCTGATCGGCGATATGCTTCAGTTTTCGGGAGCCCCATACAGGCCATGGGTTTATTGGGGGATCTCCGGGCTTTTCCTTGCGTTTCACAATCTCCATGCTCTTTTGGTTTATTCCAGAGGCATCTGAGCTCGGCATCCTTCTCCGGTAACTGCAACTCAACGTCCTTCTAAAAACGATTGATAAGGTCAATCGAACTCAATGAAACTCCGGCAGCTCATCCCGATAATCCTCATGGCCGCATCCTTGCAGTTGGCGGCGCAGGACAATCCGGCGCCGGATGCCCCACCGGCTCCAGAGCCCCGCTACGACTTCCGCTATTCCATCTCCTTGATCGACGACGCCACCATTTACAGCGACCTCATTCCGTCGCTGCCGGCGGGGGTTCCTATATCGCTCGTTAACCCTCCATACACCCTTTTGCAGAATCAGTTACTCCTGGAGCCATCCTTTACTCTTCGCTACAAGACCCGGTGGCATATCGCATCGAGCCTGGTTGGTGTGGCCGAATCGTTTCATGGCCTCTCCGCAGCGGACTTCAACCTTCCGCCGGGCAGCAATGCAACCTCTTCCGGGTTTGACGCCGAGCTGGAGCCGTACACCGGGACTTATACCCAGTTACGCGTTAAAGAAGCTTACGCCGGTCTTTCCGCAGGCGACTTTGATTTCACACTGGGCCGCCGCATGGTGCGCTGGGGCACCGGTTACGCATTTACCGCGGCAGGCGTTCTGGACCCGCCGCGCATTCCCACCAATCCAACCGACCGGCTCAATATCAATGAAGGCCGGGACATGGTCAAGGCCGACTATGTCCGCGGGCCGCACGCATTCACATTGGCATGGTTTACCGCCGCGCTGGCGCCGGCCGCGGCAAACCTGCACGACACCACTGCCTTCCGGTATAACGTTCTGGTGCATGGATTCGATACTTCGTTGATTGCCGGTGACGATCGCGGCGGAGACGCCTTTGGCGGGCTCACCTTTACCCGCGTCCTCGGCGAGTCGTGGGAGGTGCACGGAGAGGCCGCATGGCGGGAGCACGAGGCTATCCTTATTGGCGCGAAGCACACCACGGCCTCGGGAGTTACATTCATTGCGGAGTACTTTACTCCGCCTAACATCGCCTACTATCGGGACGCGGCTATCTCGCCTCTTGCTCCGCGCCAGAACTATCTGTTCCTCGACGCGGGCAAGAACCGGCTCCGCGAGCGGCCGGGCTGGAAGCAGTGGGACCTGAGCGCATACATGGTGGTAAACCTAAACGACCGCAGCTTTACCGCCATCTTTGACGCCAATCGAAGATTCGGCAATCACTTCTCGACCTATCTTCACGTGGAAGCTCCGGCGGGCAAGGCTACATCGGACTATGGCTCCACGCCTTACTCAGCGGCCACTTCAATGGGAGTTCGATTTCAACTATGAACCGAGAAGCTTGTAAGCCCACGCCCGACCTTCCTGAGGTGCGCAAGCAATTCCATCCCTATGCTGCCCACGTTCGAAGGGCGGTATCGATTGCGGTTGGCACCACCTTGCTGATTGTTCTGATGCTTCTTTCGCTGGGGAAGTTCAGGCTCTCGGAAAGCGGCAGGGAGCTGCTGGTCGCTCTCACCTATTGCACATTGATCGCAACGCCATCCATTGTTCTTCTCACGCACGTTTCCCATCTCTACACCGACAGATTCCCGCGACTGATCGTTCTCATTCAGGCACTGATCCTGGCCTGTACGGCGACCGCCGGCAGTATGGGCGCGGGCCTTGTCTTCCTGATCGTTCATCTGGATACCCCGGCCCAGTATTGGGGAGTGTTTCGAGCTGAACTTCCCTTCAGTATCGTGATCTCGCTCATGTTCGGGCTTAGCATTTCGACTTATGAGACGATGCGTTTCAAACTCCAGGCTGCCGCTCTCGAACTGCGCACCCGGCAGGTGGAGCAGGAGCGCGCCTACAAACTCCTCGCTGAATCCCGGCTGTCTTCGCTCGAATCGCGCATCCATCCGCACTTTCTTTTCAATACGCTGAACTCGATTGCCGCGCTGATTCCGTCAGACCCGGTACGCGCTGAAGACACGGTCGGTAAGCTCGCATCGTTGCTGCGTTTCTCATTGAATGCGCATCAAAGCGGACTGGTTCCGCTCGGTCTGGAACTGAAGATCGTCCGCGACTATCTGGAAATTGAGAAGACGCGCTTTGGCGCGCGCATTCGCTATGAGATAGCCGTGCCCGAAGATATGCAAGACGTGAGAATTCCGCCGTTGGCTCTTCAATCGCTGGTTGAGAATGCGGTCAAGCATGTGGCGGCCAAGCGCGCCGAGGGCGTCTCGATTGAAGTTACCGGGAGCAGAGAATCCAACCGCATCTATCTTGAAGTCATTGACGACGGCCCTGGTTTCTCGCTCGATGCCATCACCCCCGAACACGGTCTGGGCAATCTCATGGGGCGGCTGGAACTTCTTTTTGGTGTTGCCGGCGAGCTTGCCGTGACTCGCAAAGGAGAAAAGACAGCCGTGCGTCTTGCTTTTCCCGGATAGTGGACCCGCATAATTGAAGAGCCAATGGAAATCGCTCCGCTTCACGCCTATCTCGTCGATGACGAACCGCTCGCAATCGAGCGGCTGACGCGGCTTCTGGCAAAGTTCGACGAGATTCACATTGCCGGAAGCGCCACCGACCCGGCGAGAGCCATCGAAGAGCTGAACAGCCAAGCCAAGGGGCCTATTGACGTGCTGTTCCTCGATATACAGATGGCGGGAATCAACGGCTTTGACTTGCTCTCGCGGCTCACCGCGCAGCCCTTCGTGATTTTCACCACGGCTTACGACGAATATGCCTTGCGCGCTTTTGAAGTCAACTCGATTGACTATCTCGTCAAGCCGATCGAAACTGCCCAGTTAGAACGGGCGCTTGGAAAGCTAGGCCGCCTTCGGCCCGTTCCCAAGCCGGACTGGCAACGTGATCCAGCCGCCCTGCTCCGGGAACTGGCCGCATCTCTTCGCGACCAGGGTCCCAATTATCCGCATCGGATCGCATCGCGGGTAGGAGAACGCATATCGTTTCTCTCACTCGACGCTGTAACTCACTTCATAGCTCAGGACAAACTGACTTACGCGGTTGCAGATGGACGACAGCATAGCGTCGATCAGACCATCGGCGAACTCGAGCGCCGCCTCGATCCCACGAGGTTTCTGCGCATTCATCGCTCCGCGCTTGTGAATGTGGACTGGATCCATGAAGTGAATTCATGGTTCGCCGGCAAGGTGATTCTGTCCCTGAAGGATGCGCACCACACGCAGTTGCCCGTGGCGCGCGATCGCGTTCGCGCTGTGAAGTCGCAGCTGGGGATCTGAGTGGAACCAGGTCACGAAACCGAACGCACCGCCGCTTCGGCCCACTCGACTGCCTCGCTGTAGCAGCCAACTACTTCTTCCTGGCTTAGCCCGTTGGCTTCAACCACAGCGTCGCTGGCTGCCCAATCGCCTTGCTCGTGGCTCTCGATCCAATGCAACAAGACTCGCTCGGAGTTCGGCTCGCCTTCAAGGGCGCGTCGAATTTCGCCACGCAGCGAGAGCGCCGGTGTCAACTCGTTCATCGGCGCCTGAAGCATGGCATGAAGAAGGCTCAACATTCCCAGTAAGTACTGCTCGGTGGAGTCGAGTGCGCAAAGGCCGGCGGCCAATTCGCAGAATTTTCCGCGCACAAACGCCATTCGCAACACCTCCGGCGGCTGGCCTAGATTCAGTTCGCTGGTAATGGCCAGTACTGCGATTCGGCGGAACGTGTCCTCACCCACTGCCATCAACGCAGTTTGCACGGAACGCACCTGCTCACGGAAGGCATAGGTAGGCGAGTTGATCAGCCTAAGCAGCCGATAGGTAAGAGAGGTGTCGCGTTTGACAAGATGCGTGAGCTTGAGCAGATCGTACGAGTCTTGATGCAACAGATTCAGAATCTCAATCTGCGAGAGCCGGTTTGCCGGAACCTTCCGGTTTTGCAGCAACACAGGGCGACAGAAATAGTACCCCTGAAAAAGTGTGAAACCTTCGTCGCGAGCCTCTTTGTAGTCCTCCTGGGTTTCTATTTTCTCTGCCACCAGAGCCACCGTTTTCGGATTCAATTGCTTGAAAAGGCTTTTCCGGCCGGCGGCGTCGGTGAGAGTAAAATCCACCTTGATATAGTCAGCCAATTGCACAAGCGACTGTAACTCCGGTCTCCAGGTGAAGTCGTCGAGCGCCAGGCGAAAGCCTGCGGCCTTGAGCTTTCGGCACGCTTCGATCACGGTAGGCGTGGGCTCGATGTTCTCCAGTATCTCGAGCACCGTCATGCTAGCCGGCAGAGCCTGAACCAGGTCTTCGGTGAGCGACTCGGAAGTACAGTTCACAAAAGCCGGCAACCCACCGCTCAGCTTTTCCAGTCCAAAAACGATTGCATTGTCGAGCATGGTTCGGGTGGCCAGATCGCCATCCCCCTGGAAGAAGGCTCCCGCGCCGCTGCGAAAGAGCAATTCGTACCCATGTACCCGGCCCCGCAGGTCGAGAATCGGCTGGCGCGCCACATAACGCAATCCGCCAGCCTCGGCAGAGCGCGTTGTTTCATAGCTCTTCGCAGCTAAAACTTGGGAAGCCATGCCAACCGCCTAACATCTCATCGGCTGGAATTGGCAACAACTCCAACAAATCTTCCTCGGCGCAGGGTTGTTCTAATCGGCGCAAGGTCGTTCTTCATGTTTTCAGACCAACGGTCAGCCGCCCATGAACATTCCGCCATTCACGTCGAGCACATGTCCTGTAATATAGGCCGCTCCGTCGGAGGCCAGAAACGCGACCGACTGCGCAATCTCCAAGTCTGTCCCCGCCCGGCCCAGGGGGATCTGCGCCATCATCGCCGTCCGCTGCTTCTCGTCGAGTACGGCGGTCATCGGCGTCTCAATGTAGCCCGGCGCGACGGCG
The DNA here is from genome assembly GCA_963757965.1 of uncultured Acidobacteriaceae bacterium. Taxonomy (GTDB): domain Bacteria; phylum Acidobacteriota; class Terriglobia; order Terriglobales; family Acidobacteriaceae; genus Telmatobacter. The sequence continues at coordinate 161,950 of CAVWTV010000016.1, read as the reverse complement.
TTTACCGTGATACCGCGCGAAGCCACCTCGCGGGCCAACGACCTGGTCAGCCCGATCAGCCCCGCCTTGCTGGCCGCATAGTTCACCTGTCCCGCCTGGCCGGTTCGGCCCACCACGCTCGATATGTTGATAATCCGTCCCCAGCGGTTCTTGAGCATAGGCCTGAGCAGCGCCTGGGTCAGCAGGAACGCCCCGGTCAGGTTGGTACCGAGCACATCGTCCCAATCAGTCCGCTTCATCGCCATCATCAACCCGTCGCGCGTAATTCCGGCGTTGTTGACCAGAATTTCGACTTTGCCGAAGCGCTCGATCGCAGCTTTGGCGACGGCCTTGATGGATTCTTCGCTGGCGATGTTGAGTGCAAATGCTGCGGCAGTCCCTCCGGCGGCCTCAATCGCCGCTACCGCCTCAGCCAGTTTGGCTTCATTACGCGCTGCAAGCACCACGGTCGCTCCAGCCCGAGCCAATTCCAGCGCACAAGCCCGCCCGATCCCCTGGCTCGCGCCCGTGACCAGTGCAATTCGTCCTTGCAAATTCGCCATGTCTCGATCGTTCCCCTTGTGCACGCAATCGCGTGCCCTTCCGTTCCCCATTATAGGGCGGACAAGTTTCGTGAGTTGACAACTCGCGGAAGTTGCGGTTTTGAAAGCCAATGAGTCAGACGCCGATACAAAAATGGCGCCGGTTTTGGTGGACAACTTGCCGCGCAAATGAAGGTCGAAACTATTGGCGGGGAGCTAACTTCTTAACCCGGCGTTGCAGCCACCGTCACAGGCCGCGCCGCCATCGCCGGCCTTACCAGTTCAGCCGGCCAGATATACACCGCCAGCCGCTGGGAGTAGTGAAGCACAGGCTCCAGATCCGGCAACTGAATCCCGATTGCATCAGCCAGATCGTTGCGCTCGATCTCCGCCTCGGCCTCTTCCAGGGGCCAGGGAACATGGTGGAGGCTTGCCCTCACCGCCTGTCCTGCCCGGTTGCGGGTAAACAGGCAGCTCCGTTCGAGCAGAAAGTACTCGAGCGTGCCAGGATGGCTCTCCGCGAGTTTGCGCGTGGGGCCGAGCCCCCGGTAGCGCGCCTTGAAGATCACCTGCGGGCTGGAAAACCGTCTGCGGCTGTAGAAACCGAATTCCCGCGCCGATCTCCGATCCAGGCTCATCTCCGCCCAATGGTATGGCAGGTGAAAGAAGGTATGCGCCACGGCCACTGCAAGCAGGTTGCTCGCATCCAGCGAAAAGAAATACACCCCCGGCGTTCCCGTGTGCTCGTCACGTACATAAGTGCGCACATTCAGGTCGGGAAAGCTGCGCATTCCAGGGATCGGCGGCATTCCTCGCACCTTGATTCGATCGAGCCAGAAGGGCACCACCCCCAGCCATGCGGAGCCTTGAAAGGTATCCACCTCCAGCCCTTCGGGTAAGAGCGGGGCTATGGACGAAGCGGGGACAGGCCAGTGAGCGAACAGAAGGTCGTTCCACCGCTGCGTCATCATCCAGCGTCCCGAGGGCAATGGCCTCGGCCGGTGTGACGTGCGTACCAGATACTCCCGCATGGCCTACCCCCGCTGTCCCAATTCCTGCAAAGCCCTGGCCCGCGCCGCCGGCGGCAAAGTGCGGCTGATTCTGTGACTTGTCAAACCGCGTTCAGGATGCACAACCCACAACTACCCCGATGTCGTATTCTGGTCGCGAGCCCTCGCCAATGTCCAGTGAATCTTTTGTCCCGCCCAGCGCCCGCAACCAAACCGACGTCTACGCCGTTCACGGAGCCGACCCTGAAGTGCTGGCCTACGCCATGGCAAAATACTCCCGCTCCGCCCTTTCGATGCGCGAGTCGCTCAGTGAAATCAGCGCGCAACGCGCGGAGCAGTTCCTCAACACATTCTATTTTCAATACGGTCACCGCTCCATCGCCGACCTGGCTCATATCGCATTTGCCGTCGAGCGGCTTAGCCTGTTGGCCGCCGTCGTGCTGGTCGACGAGCAGAGGTGGGATGGGCAGGAGCGATCGACCAGGTATCAAAACTTCGTCAAGTCCGGCTGGTTCTTCCCCGATTTCGGCGGCTATTCCGAGCCCGCGCAGCTCTACTCAAAAACTGTAGAGAATCTCTTTGCGACCTACCAGCGCACCACCCCCGCCGTGCTCGAAGCCTTGCGCCGTCGCGTCGCCTGCCCTGAAACCACCAAGCCGGAGGCCTACGAGCGCACCCTCAAAGCTCGCGCCTTCGACGTGGCTCGCTACCTTCTCCCCCTGGCCACAAATACGTCTCTTGGTCAGATCGTGAGCGCCCGCACCCTTGAAAAGCAGGTCTCACGCCTGCTCTCTCACCCCGCAGCCGAAGTGCGCAACCTCGGCAGCAAACTCCGCGAAGCGGCTACCGGCCCAGCCTGGAACGTCAACGCCCAGCCAGCCGCCGCCTTTGTGGAAATGCTCGGAGCGCTCGAGCTGGACGCAGCGCCAGACCTTGCCGCCGAAGCCGCCCATCTGCTGACTCAGGAAGTCCGCACCGCCCCTACCCTGGTAAAGTACGCCCAACCCAACGACTACCTGCTGCAAACGCAGGCCCACCTGACCCAGGCCGCCGCAGAACTGCTGGCCGGCCTGCCTACCGCAGACGCGCCGCTCGTCGACCTGGTTGAGCGCAGTGAAACCCTTGAAGTCGAACTCGCATCCACGCTGCTTTACTCCGCCGCCCACCACCCCTACCGCCAGATCCGCGACCTTGTCGCCGAACTCCCCGCCGCCCGCGTCTCTGAAATCATCGAGATCGGCCTGCGACACCGCGGACGCCACGACGAAGCGCTGCGCGCCTTCCACGCAGGAGCCGCCCTGCGCTTCGACATTCTCATGGATATCGGCGGTTTCCGCGACATGCATCGCCATCGCCGCTGCACCCAGATCATCCAGCCCTTCACCGCCCTGCACGGCTATGAAACCCCCACCTCGGGCGATCTCGCTTCAGACGCAGGGTCGGGCAGCATCAACATCCTCGCCGAAGCCGGCGTCCTGGTTGATTTCCAATCCGCCATCGAGGCCGCTCATCGCGCCGGCGCGCAAATCGCAGCCAGCGGCGCTCCCGAGGCGGAGCAATCCGCCCTTTACCTGCTCCCATTGGCCACCCGCGTCCGGTCCTTATTCAAGATGGACTTCGCTGAAGCCCAGTACATATGCGAGCTCCGCTCCGCTCCTGCCGGCCACTTCAGCTACCGCCGCGTAGCCTGGGAGATGTTCCTGGCCGTGCAGCGCCAGCACCCATCCCTGGGTAAGCACATTCGCGTAACCGACTTCACGAAACCGATCGATCTTTTGCAGCGTTGAGTTTGCGTTCCAGAGCCGCGCGCCGTCGTGTTAGTCCTTAGGTAATTGACGATTCCGAAACAAATGTCGGAATAAGCGCAACTATCCCCCTGTCCCGTGTTCACACAGATACAGCCAGGTCCCTCCCCCACCACTCTCAGGGACAGGCTTCCGGCATTCCGGAGGTCCATATTGAACGTCTCGCGGCTCCCTCATCGGAGAAATACCCTTTTGTCTGCGCTCGCTGCCTTCCTTCTGATCACCGGCTGCTCGAGTGTTTCCACCAATGGCGGCGGCAGTGGCGGAAGCGGCGGTTCCGGCGGCGGCGGCTCTCAGGCCTCGGTCACGGTTAGCGGGGCCAGCCAGGTGCGCCTGGGAAGCACCACCAGTTTCACGGCCACCGTCGTCAATCTCGCCAATACCGCAGTGACATGGCAGGTGGGCGGCATCGCTGGCGGCAACAGTTCCGTGGGCACCATCAACGCAGCGGGTGTGTATACGCCGCCGGCGAACCTTCCCGCGACCAATCCTGTTACCGTGACGGCGGTCAGCGTCGCATCGCCCTCCACATCGGGTTCGGCGCAGGTCAGTATTTTCAATCCGGTTCCGGTCATTACTTCAGCCGTGGCAACGCTCGTCTCGGGGACGAATTACGCGCTCAATGTCGCGGGCTCGAGCTTTGTGGACGGCGCTCAGATTCAGGTTGGTGGCATAGACGTCAACACCATCTGGGTCTCATCGACCAATTTGCAGGCGACGATCGGTCTTCCGAATGGCACAATGGCGCCGAGCATTGGCGTGGTCAATCCGAACCCCGGCAGCGCGACTTCGAACGCAGTTGCGGCAGCGGTTTACCTTGCCTCGGTTCCTGCGGCGGCACGACTGCTCGATCAGGCGACCTTTGGCCCCTCGCTCGGCGATATTCAAAATGTCCAGAATGTTGGAATCGACGCCTACATCGCCAACCAGTTCAACACGCAGTACACGCCGCTGCCGAATATACCTACCCCTCTGCCCGCGGTATGCCTGAGCTCAAACACGCCCACGGTCTGTGAGGAATCCGAGTGGTGGCAGGTGGCGCTGACCGGCAACGACCAATTGCGGCAGCGCGTAGCCTTTGCTCTGAGCGAGATGTTTGTCATCTCCAGCGATTCGGTCAATGCCACGACGATTACTTACTACCACAACATGCTGGCGCAGGACGCATTCACTAACTTCTCCACCATCATGCGCGATGTAACGCTTTCGCCGGGCATGGGCGCCTATCTCAACATGCTCAACAGCGCCAAGGCGCCGGCCGGCCAGATTGCCAATGAAAACTACCCGCGCGAGCTGATGCAGCTGTTCACACTGGGCATTGACCAACTCAACGAAGACGGAACACTTCAACTCGACGGCAGCGGCAATCCCATCCCCAACTACACCGAAGCACAGGTGCAGGCCTTCGCCCGCGCATACACGGGATGGACTTATGCCACTTCAACAGGCGGCTCTCCGACCAAGTTTCCCAACGGCACTGCGAACTACTTCGCGCCCATGGCCGCGGTTGAGTCGGAGCACGACACGACCGCGAAGACCTTGCTCAACGGGACTGTACTGCCATCCGGCCAGACCGCCGAAGAGGATCTCAACGGCGCGCTCAGCAACCTTTTCAACCACCCCAATGTGGGCCCCTTCGTTTGCAAGCAGTTAATTCAACATCTTGTCACCAGTAACCCGAGTCCAGCCTATGTTTCGCGCATCGCCGCGGTTTTTGCCAACAACGGCAGCGGCGTTCGCGGCGACATGCAGGCGGTGATTCGGGCCATTCTCGAAGATACCGAAGCCCGCGCTGGAGATACCAATCCCACTTACGACGGCGGGCACTTGCGCGAGCCCATGCTGTGGATCGCTAACTTCTACCGCGCCGTCGGTTTCACTAATACCGATCCCAATAGCTCCTATTACTCTTTGTCGAACTATTCGAACAATTTGAATCAGCGGCCTTACCGGTCCGGGAGCGTGTTCAACTTCTTTCCGCCGAGCTATGTCATTCCGCAGACTAAACTGAATGCTCCCGAGTTCGACCTCGAGAACACGGCCTCGGCCATCCTGCGTCTTTCACTAGCCGACTCCATGGTCAACAACAAAATTAGCGGATTCAGCGTCAACCTCGGCGCGACAAGCTCGCTCGGCCAAATTGCCGCAGCCAGCCCGGCGAATCTTGTCGACACGCTCGGCGTCATGTTCATGCATGGCCAGATGCCTGGCGACATGCGGAACGAGATTCTGAATAGCATCGGCGGACTGAGCACTGCGCAGCAGGTGCGTGTGGCCACTTACCTGGTGATCACATCTTCGCAGTACAAAGTTATGCACTAGAGCGCGGAGTCAAATCGGCAGCCTAACTCAACACAAGGGAGATTCGAATGAGAGCCAACCGGAGAAGTTTCATCAGGTATGCAAGCCTCGCGGCCGCCGGCAATGCACTGGGGCTGCGTCCCTTTGGCGCGCTCAATGCCCTCGCGCAAAACTCCCCAGGTTACAAGGCGCTGGTCTGTGTCTTTCTCTTTGGCGGCAACGATGCCAACAATACGCTCATTCCCTTTGACACCACGGGCTACGGGAATTACTCGTCCATCCGCGGCGACCTTGCGCTGGCGCAGAACACGCTGCTCCCGCTCGCACCCACGCCCAAGTTTGCTCTCAATCCCAACCTGCCCGATATTCAAACGCTGTTCAACAACAAGAACGCCGCTTTCGTCGCCAATGTGGGCACACTCATTCAGCCGCTTACCCGCGCAGAGTATCTTGCCGGCCAGGCCGCGCCCACCAATCTCTTCTCCCATCCCGACCAGCAGTTGGAGTGGCAGAACGCGGCTCAGAGCGCGGCCACGCCGACAGGCTGGGCCGGCCGCATCGCCGACGCCCTGGGCGCGACATACAACCAGGGCGCCTCCATCCCCATGATTACTTCCGTCGCCGGCGACACGCTCTTTTGCAACGGGACCTCTACATCGCCAGTCTCCATCTCGCCGGGGAACGTGGGCGCAGCCAGTTGTTCGGAGGGCTCCGAGTGCACGGCGCGCCAGGCCTCCGCGCAGGCGCTGCTCACCCTCGATTCAGGGCTTTCTCTCATTCAGGCCGACGACTCGATCACGTCCAATGCCTACGCTTATGCCAAGGCCCTCGCCGACGCGGTGCAATCCATCACCCCGCTGCAAACTGTCTTTCCTGCAAACAACGGGCTCGGCGCACAGTTGAAGCAGATTGCCCAGATCATTCAGGTCCGCGCCGCCCTCGGCGTGCAGCGCCAGATTTTCTTCGCCAGCCTGGGTAACTTCGACACGCACGCCGACCAGCTCACGCTGCAGAGCACACTGCTCGCCGAGATTTCTCCCGCGCTCGCCGCGTTTTATAACGCAACTGTTGAATTGAATGTGGCAAGCGAGGTAACCAGCTTCACCATGTCCGACTTCAGCCGCACCTTCCAGCCAAACTCCAACAAGGGCAGCGACCACGCCTGGGGATCGCACCACATGGTCATTGGCGGCGCCGTCAAGGGCGGTCAGATTTACGGGACCTATCCAACGCTCGTGCTGGGCGGGCCAGACGACTCAGGCTCGAACGGCCGCTGGGTTCCATCGACGGCCAGCTCGCAGTATGCGGCGACGCTGGCGCAGTGGTTCGGCGTGCCAGTAGCCGATCTGCCCACGATTCTTCCTTCCATCGGCAGCTTCTCCACAAACAATCTGGGATTTGTGTAATCCGCGATTCAACGAAGCCAATGCTGATTCATAGGTGGGCTCTGCTTTAGGATTAGAGCAGCGTGCACACAATACGAGTAGAGACACCTTCGGCGAAATACGACGTGATTGCGGGGAGCGGGCTGATCGAGACGCTGGCGCCGCGCATCGAGAGAGTTGCGGGCAAATTGCCGCGGCGGGTTTTTGTGCTGACTTCGGCGCCGATCTGGGCGCTGTGGGGCGGTTCGATGCAGCAGTCCTTTCAGGACCCGCCTGTAGTGCTGTTCCTGGAGCCAGGAGAAAAATACAAGACGCTGGCCAGCGTGGAGCGCTTGCTGCGGGAGATGGCGCAGGCGGGCGGGGACCGCGGTTCGCTGCTGATCGCGTTTGGCGGCGGGATTGTGGGCGATGTGGGCGGGTTTCTAGCCGCGATTTACATGCGCGGGATTCCCTATGTGCAGGTTCCGACCACGTTCTTAGCGCAAGTGGATTCCAGCGTGGGCGGCAAGACGGGCGTAAACCTGCCCGAGGGTAAGAACCTTGTTGGGAGCTTTCATCATCCGCTGGCTGTTTTTGCCGATATTGGAGTGTTGGGGACGCTGCCAGACCGCGAACTGCGGGCGGGGCTGATGGAGAGCGTGAAGGCTGGCATCATCCGCGACCGGGCGCTCTTGCGCTTCATGGAAGAACACGTGGACGACGTGCTGGGGCGCGATCCGAGAGCACTGGAAAAGGTGATCGCGGCTTCGATCCGGATGAAATCCACCGTAGTGAATCTTGATGAGCGCGAGCAGGGTCTGCGCATGATCCTGAACCTGGGCCACACGGTGGGTCATGCAATCGAGCAGGCGACGCATTACAAGGTTCTGCTGCATGGCGAGGCGGTGGGATGGGGCATGCTGGCTGCGCTCCACTTGGCTCGGCAGCGTGGGACGATCGGCGCACGTCAATTCGAGCGGCTGGAGAACTTGATTCACCTGTATGGGCCTCTTCCTCCGCTGAAGTTGCGAATTGCCAAACTGGTGGCGGCGACGGGCGCCGATAAAAAGAACATAAGCGGAGTGAGAAGGTTTGTGCTGCCGGTTGGCATCGGCGACGCGGGGGTGGTGGAAGACGTGACACCTGCGGAGTTGGAGGCGGCGGTTGGTTACATGTTGGCGCGGGCTGGGGAGAAGCATAGTTAGATGACAACGCTTGGGGCCAGGCCGGCTGGTGCGGAGGATGAAGCGGAAGCGGCTCAGGCTGTCAGGCAGATGTTCGACCAGATTGCGCCGCGGTATGACCTGCTGAATCACGTCTTGTCGGCCAGCGTGGATCGGCTTTGGTGGTGGCAGACGGCGCGGCGGTTCAAGGCGATATTGGCCAATCCCGATGCGGCTGTTTTGGATGTTTGCTGCGGGACGGGACATATGACGATGGCGATGCTGAAGGGCCGGCCGCGAGGGGCCCGGCCGATTCTTGCGGCGGACTTTGCGCGTGGAATGCTGAGCCGCGGCGCGAAGAGGTTTGGCGGACCCGCGCTTCTTCAATCAAAGATTGCCGGGTGCAAGCCCGTCCCGCCGTACGCAGTACCGATCGAAGCCGATGCGCTGCATCTGCCGTTGCGGCCAGCGTCGCTGGACTTGATTGTGACGGCTTTCGGCTTCAGGAATCTCGCCAACTACGAAGCCGGCTTGAAGGAGTTCAATCGCGTGCTGAAGCCCGGAGGTCAGTTGGGCATTCTGGACTTCGCTGAGCCGGGCGGGCTGATGGGCAAGGCGTATGCGGTGTATTTCCGGCGCGTGTTGCCTGCGATTGGTAGGTTAATCTGCGGTAAAGACGGGCCGTATCGCTATCTGCCCACTTCGGTCGGGAATTTTCCGCCGCCCGCGGAGATGCTGGAGCTGATGAGCACTACGGGATATGCGGAATGTACGTGGCGGCCGTACACATTTGGGATTGCGGGGTTGTACACGGGCAAGCGCAGTGCATGAACGCGAGGGGATCAATCTGAATTTCCGAGAAGGCGATCGCCCAGGAGCGCAATGACTTCGACTGGTTCCAATTTGGCCGAGTTTTCCGTCGAGAAGCGGCGCGTGGCGCTGCACTCCATGGTGGCGGCCGCGGCAATGACGGTGCTGAAGCTGGCGGCTGGGCTGGTGTCGGGTTCGTTGGGCGTGCTGTCGGATGCAGCGCACTCGGGTCTGGACCTGGTGGGCGTGACGCTGACCTTTTTCTCAGTGCATGTGAGCGACAAGCCAGCCGACGAGGACCACACCTACGGCCACGGCAAGATTGAAAACCTGTCGGCATTCCTCGAGACAGGGTTGATGGCCGTCTCCTGCGCCTGGATTATCTATGAGGCGATGCAGCGCGTCTTCAACCACAGCGTGGTGCTGCGTCACTCGATCTGGCCGGTGCTGGTGCTCGTGACTTCGATCGGCGTGGATTATTGGCGGTCCAAGCGGCTTCGGGCGGTAGCGATGCGGACTGGGTCGCCTGCGCTGGCGACGGATGCGATTCACTTCGCATCGGACATCTGGTCAACGGTGGCAGTGCTGTGCGGATTGGGCGCAAGCTGGGCAGGAGCGCAGTTCGGCATTGGCTGGCTGCGCTATGCGGACCCATTTGCGGCGGTGGTGGTTTCGCTGATGATTCTGCGCATGACGCTCTACCTGGGGCGCGAGAGCGTGTCTGTGCTGATGGATGAGGTTCCTGTGGAGACGCGGCGACGGCTGGTGCACGAAGTGGAGCAGGTAAAGGGAGTGCTCGAGGTGGAACAGGCTCGGGTTCGGCGCTCCGGCTCAGGCTATTTTGCCGACCTGACGCTGGCGCTGCCACGACGCTTTACCTTTGAGCACACTGGCGAGCTTGTGCGTGAAGCCACCGATGCCGTGCACCGCGCGCTGCCTGAGGCGGACGTGGTCATCCACACCGTGCCGCGCGAAGCCCGGGCGGAGAGCGTCTTCGACCGGGTGCGCGCGGTAGCTGCGCGCAACAACGTCAGTGTGCATGAGCTGAGCGTGCAGTCGCACCATGGACGGCTGCGCGTGGAACAGCATGTGGAGCTTGACGAGACAATGCCATTGAAGGCCGCGCATGAGTTTGTGTGCGCTTTGGAAGCGGAGATTCTGCGGGAGGCGCCGGAGATCGACGCCGTGCTGACGCATATTGAAAGCGAACCGGCCACCATTGAACAGCCCGAGGAGAAGGTGGAAGAAGATCGTAAGATCGAGTCCGCGCTCAGGGCAACGGCCAAACAGTTCAAGGACATTATCGATGTTCACGAGATCATGGTGGGCCGCGCGGGTGAGCACATCTCTGTAAGCTGCCATTGCAGTCTACCGGACGATTTGCCGATGCAGCGAGTCCACCTGGCCATTACCGAGCTTGAAGACCGGTTCAAGCTGGAGTGCCCGGAGGTCTATCGGGTTACGATTCATCCCGAGCCGGTGACGGATAATTTGCGGTAGAACGCGCTCAAGCGGGAGACGAGAATGATTGCGCACAGTGAATGGAAGGGCGGCAAGATCTTCGAGGGAATTGCGGAGAACGGCAATTCGGTGTTCTTCGACGCGGACCCTGCGCACGCTCAAGGCCCGAGTCCGATGGAAACTGTGCTGATGGCGCTGTGCGGATGCACGAGCGTGGACGTGGTTTCAATCCTGCAAAAGAAACGGCAGCACCTTGAAGGGCTGAAGGTGACAGCGACGGCCGAGCAGGCCAAGACACCTCCTCAGGTCTTTACGCACATCAAACTGACGTATGCGGTGAGGGGAAATCTGAGCCGCAAGGCAGTCGAAGACGCGGTCGCGCTATCGAAGAACACGTATTGTTCGGTCTCGAAGATGCTGGAGAAGGCGGCGCGGATCGAGCACGCGATCGTTTTTGAAAGCGGAGAGCCCGAGCCATGAAGAGCCGTCCGTTTGTCAATTTCTTTCAGATCGCCTCGCTGTTGATGGCGTTGGTGGCCGTGGCCCTGCTTGCAGCCATCGCGACCATGCATTTCGCCATTCACGGCGCGGAGGTGCAGGTACCCGATCTGAAGGGAATGACGGTGCCCGATGCGCGCAGCGAGACTGCCGGACTGGGCCTCAGCCTGGACGTGGACAATCGCTACTACTCGGGAGACGTGGCTACGGGACACATCCTGTCGCAGTCGCCTGAGCCGGGAACCGTGGTGCGGCGCGAGTGGAAGGTGCGCGTGGCCGAAAGCCTGGGGCCGCAAAAGGTCGAAGTCCCCGACATGGTGGGCAAAGAGGAGCGGGTGGCGGCGCTTTCGCTGCGGCGTGCGGGGCTGGAGTTGGGAGCAACCGCCCGCCTGACTTACGCCGGAGCAGCAGAGGGAGCGGTTCTGGCGCAGGATCCGCCTGCGCACGCCCAGGGCATTGCCCGGCCCAGCATCAACCTGCTGGTGGCCGCGCCGGACGACAATGCGCCCGACGGGTATGTCATGCCAGACCTGGTGGGGTCGCTGGTCGTTAGCGCGCAAGCGCAGTTGACCAGGGTGGGCATCAAGTCGACGACCAGCTTTGTGGATGTCGCGGTGCCGCCGGTGGCAAGTGGCGATGCGCCGCCGCGATTGCCGGTAAAGCCGGGAGCGGTGCTGGCGCAAACGCCCATGGCCGGCTCGCGCGTAGATCAAGGTACGGTGGTGAAGCTGGCGGTGGCGAAGTAGCTGGGCAGAGATCAGGGTTCAGGGATCAAGGATCGGCGATCCGGGGCCGGAGGTTGAAGATCGGGCTTGATATGCTGTGGGCGTGGATGTGATTACGTGCATTCGGGAGGCGGGGGTCGATGGGATTGAAAGAGGATCTGGAGCAGGTGGCGCTGCAGGAGCGTGAGCTGCGCTTGCCCGCAGTGGATATGAAGTTCGCGTGGGGACTGGGAACCCGGCTGAGGACGCTGGCTGTAGAACGCAGCCTCGGAGTCGTGATCGATGTCCGGCGTTTTGGACAGCCGCTCTTTTATGCGGCGCTTGAAGGCACATCGCCGGACCATCCGGAGTGGGTGCGGCGCAAGAGCAACGTGGTGGCGCGCTTCCATCGCAGTTCGTATGCCGTCGGCCTCAATCTCGCGCTGAAAAACGAAACGCTGCACGAACGACAAGGGCTGCCGGTGAACGACTACGCAACTCACGGCGGTTCATTTCCGCTGGCTGTCGCAGGCACGGGCGTGGTGGGCAGCGCAACGATCTCCGGGCTGGCGCAACGGGACGATCATGAGCTCGTAGTCGAGGCGCTGTGCGCTTTGCTGGGGCGCGACTACGCGGAGTTGAAGTTGGCGCCGGAATAACTCCTTAGAGCGTGTTTCAAAAAACCGCTCGCCGCGGCGAGTGTCAGGGCACGACTTTAGTCGTGCCGAATAGGGCTGGAAGAATAAGTGGTTTTAACCCCTGAGGGACTGCAACCGAGATTCGCGGACCATTCTTTGAAACACGCTCTTGGAAGTTAGCAAGTCAGCGAGTTGGCAGGTCAGGTTTTCGTCCCCAGGGCCGTCTTTTCAGACAACTCTTTCAATCAAAGCGACAAAGAAGCCGTCGGTGTGAAATGCGCCGGGGAGCAGGCGGAGTGCTCCCTCCGGCGTAAGTGAATCTCTCAGGCGTTCTGCGCTGGAGGGGACTAAGATGCCGTCACGCTCCAAGGATTCGATGCTGGATCGAAGCGAAATCTGCCGTGCATTCGGGGTTTCCGCGAGGACCGCGGCGACGACCTGCTCGTTTTCTTCCGGCTCCAGCGAACAGGTGGAATAGACGACGCGGCCACCGGGGCGGACGGCGCGAAGAGCCGCGAAAAGGATGGAACGCTGCCGCTCGGCCTGGCGGTCGAGATCGTCGAGTCGAAGCCTGTGGCGGATCTCGGGGTTGCGGCCTAGCGTGCCGGTGCCGCTGCACGGGACGTCGACGAGAGCGAGGTCGAAGGCGGAGCTTTCATCGAGCGCCGTTGCGTCGGCGAGGCGGCATTCGATTCTATCGCCGAGCGGGGCAAGGCGCTCGCGCAACTGCTCGAAGCGCTGCGGACTGGACTCGCAGGCGACGATGTGTGCCTTCAAGTTGCGCTGGGCTAGGATGAGCGTCTTGTTGCCGGGAGCGGCGCAGGAGTCGAGGATTCTTTTCCCTTTGTGGTTGAGATTCTGGCTGCTGCATCCGGCGAGTTCGGCGATCAACTGCGAGCCTTCATCCTGAATGCGCAGCCGCCCTTGTGTGAAGGCTGCGCTGGCGGTAATGTCGCCTGAGACCAATGTGCGAGCGACGGTGAGGAGCTCGCCGGCGTCAAGTTGAATGCCCTCCGCTGCGAGTTCGTCGGCGATCGCTGGCTCGTGAATGCGGACGGTCAGGGCGGGCTGGCTCTGGCCGTGGTGGCAGAGGGCGCGTGCGGCGTCGAGGCCGTAGAAATTGGCCCAGCGCGCGACCATCCATGCGGGATGGGCCTGTGCGAGCGCCAAGTTGGTGGCGGAATCCTCAGAGAAGCCAACGGCAGACGCGTCGACCAGTTTGCGCAGCACGGCGTTGACCATGCCGGAGGCGAAGCGGTGACCGGCTTGCTTGGCGAGTTCAACGCTTTCATCGATGGCGGCGCGGGCGGGGATGCGATCCATGTGAAGTATCTGAAATGCGCCGAGCTGGAGCGCGATCAGGACTTCAGGTTCAAGCCTGGCGTTGGGGTGTTTGAGCAGCGCCTGGAGTTGGTGATTGAGGCGAGTCTGCCAGCGGAGAACGCCGAGGACAAGCGCTGTGGCCAGATTGCGGTCCGGTGCGGAAAGAGCATTGACAGCTTTGCCGCGGAGCAGATCGTCAGAGTGGAATTGGCCGTGCTCAATGGCCATGAGGATGTCGAATGCGGCCTTTCGGGCGGGTGAAATTTCTGACGGACGATTCTTCGGCGCAGTCTTTTTGCCGCCTGGTTGCCGCGGAACGCTCATGAGTTTCGAGCCCCGAGCTTTGTGCCAGTGGCGAGGGGGGTTCCGCGCAGGAATTCGGCTGCCTGTAGGCGCTTCTTGCCTTCGAGCTGAAGCTCGATGAGTTCGAGCCATGTGTCTTCCGCACAGGCTACGAAGAGCCGATAGCCATCGATGTGAAGCTGGCCCGGTTCCGCGAGAGACAGCTCGGCGAGTTGGGGTGCTGGCAAGACTTCCATGCGATGGACGATCAGCTTTTTGCCGTCGAGATCGGTGAATGCTCCGGGCCAGGGTTGGAAGCCGCGCCAACGATTCTTGAGCTCGATGGCGGTGCGCGCGGCAAAGTCCATGCGGCCGTCTTCCCGGTCGAGCAGCGGCGCGAACGTGGCGAAGGCGTGGTTCTGCGGCTCGGCGTGAATCGTTCCCGCGGCGAGGCCTGCCAGGGTTTCGACCACCAGCGGCGCTCCAGCCTTTGCCATCCGATCGAAGAGATCGACGGCAGTTTGGTCCGGGCCGATTTCGACGGTCTGCTGCAGCAGAATCGGTCCGGTGTCGAGGCCCTCTTCAAGCAGCATGGTGGTGTTGCCGGTAAAGGCGTCGCCGTTTGCCACGGCCCACTGGATGGGCGCGGCGCCTCGGTATTTGGGAAGCAAAGATCCGTGCAGGTTGATGCAGCCCAGCCTCGGAAGGGCCAGCATCCAGGACGGAACGATGCGGCCATAGGCAACCACGACAATCGCATCTGGCCGGATGGTCTCAAGCTGGGCGCGAAACTCCGCGTTGTTGCGGATTTTTTCCGGCTGCGTGACTGGTAGCCCGGCGGCGAAGGCGGACTGCTTGACTGGCGGAGCGGTAAGCTGCTGATTTCGGCCGACAGGGCGGTCGGGCTGCGAGACCACGAGCGCAATCTCATGGCCTGCGGCAAGCAATGCTTCAAGGGTGGGCACGGCGAACAGAGGAGTCCCGCAGAAGACCAGCTTCAGGGGCCGCGCGATCATCGGGTCTACCACTCGCCCGCGCGCTGCATCTTGCGGATCTTGCGCAGATTGAGGTCGCGCTTCAGGGCACTCATGCGGAAGATGAACAGCATGCCGTCGAGGTGGTCGATCTCGTGCTGCATGGCGCGCGCCAGCAGATCTTCGCCGTCCATCTCAAACCATTTGCCGTGCTCGTTCTGGGCGCGAATCCTGACCTTGGCGGAGCGCACGACTTTCTCGCGAATGTCGGGGAAGCTCAGGCAGCCCTCTTCTTCGTAGAGCTTGCCCTCCTTGAAGATGATCTCCGGGTTGATGAGCACCAGCTTGTCTTTGGGGTCCTTGCCCATGCTCACATCGATCACGGTCACGCGCTTCGACACGCCCACTTGCGGCGCCGCCAGCCCAACGCCCTGATTGGCGTAGGTGGTCTCAAACAGGTCGGCGACCAGCTTGCGCAGTTCGGCGTTGAATTCGGTCACCGGTTCTCCGGGCTGCGAGAGCACCGGCTCGGGATATTTGAGAATCTTGAGGATCATTTCTTTCTGTCAAAAGCTCCGTATCTGTTCGATGTATCCGTCGAAATTTCGTTTCATTTCCAGCACCGAGTCGCCGCCGAACTTCTGCTGGGCCAGGCCGGCGACGGTCAGCGCAACCATGGCCTCGGCGGCCACTCCGGCGGCCGGAACGACGCAAATGTCGCTGCGCTCGTAGCTGGCGCTGGTGGCCTCGCGGGTGTCAAAGCGCACCGATTCAAGCGGGCGGCGGAGCGTGGAGATGGGCTTGAGATAGCCGCGCACCACAATGTCTTCGCCGTTGGAGACGCCGCCCTCGATTCCGCCTGCGTTGTTTTGCGGTCGGGTAAAGCGGGTCGGCTTTTCGGTTGGCTGCGCCGCGTAGTGGATGGGATCGTGAACCTTGGAGCCGAAGGACTCGGCAGCAGTAACGCCGCGGCCGATTTCGACCGCCTTGACGGCCTGAAGGCTCATGACCGACCAGGCGAGCAGGCCGTCGAGCCGCTCGTCCCAGTTGGCGTAGGTGCCCAGGCCGGCGGGAACGCCGTGGACCACCACTTCAAAGACGCCGCCCACGGTGTCTCCGGTGCGGGAGACTTCCTCGACCTCTTCTTTCATGCGCGCTTCAGTGGCGGGATCGATGCAACTAAGCATCACTTCGTCTTTGGCGGCGACAGCGACAATTTCATCCCAGGCGGCGGCGCGATCGAGCTCGATCCGGCCCACACGAATGACGTGGCTGGCCACCTCAATACCGAGCGTCCGCAGAAAGAGCTTGGCCAAGGCGCCGGCCGCCACACGACCTGTGGATTCACGGGCCGAGGCGCGCTCCAGAACGTAGCGGGCGTCGGGGAAGTTATATTTGAGCGCTCCGGCAAGGTCGGCGTGGCCGGGACGCGGCGACGCGACTGCCTGGTGCTTGGCTGGGTCGCCGGTTTCAACGGGCAGCTTCTCTTCCCAATTCTTCCAATCGCGGTTGACGATTTCGATTGCAATGGGCGAGCCGATGGTCTTGCCGTGCCGTACGCCGGAGAGCACGTGGGCCTTGTCGGTTTCAATCTTCATGCGCCCGCCGCGTCCATAGCCCTGCTGGCGCCGCCATAGCTCGCGGTTGACGAACTCGAGATCGACGGGGACACCGGCGGGCAACCCGGAGATGAGGGCGACGAGAGCTTCCCCGTGAGATTCGCCGGCAGTTGAGAAACGGATCATACTCTATTGATTGTAACGGAGCAGAGATCAGGGGTCGGGTACAGAGCTCAAGGGCCTAGAATTCGATCACAGGTCCCTGAGCGAGGCGATATGCAACACGCTCTCGGCGACTCCAGCGTCGACTCCCTCCTGCTCGTAAAGCTCCCTGGCTTCAGCCCAGAATCGAAGCGCTTGTTCATGGCGCTCCATCTTCTCTGTAAGCAAGGCAGCCACTCGAAGGCCATTCGCAAGGTGAAGCCGAGGAGGCGGCTCCTGGCTGCGATAAACCGCGATCGCCTGCAATGCGAAAGGCTCAGCCTCATCCGGTCTTCTCATCTCTCGCAAAATGTCTGCAATGTGCCTGGCTGCGTGCGCAAGGCTCATTTGGTTATTCACTTGCCGGAAGATCTCAGCGGCCGAGCAATAGTGACTCCGTGCAGGCTCATTCTGCATCAGGTCCCGCTCGACCCTGCCGATTGCAACGTGAATCTCAGCCCGGAGTTCCGCATCACACTCCGCGCCACAGGCTTTCAGGGCGTTTCGGAAGAGTTGTCGCGCGTATTTGAGCCGACCCTCCTGGTAGGCTCTTCGGCCCTGTTCAATGAGCGATTCCGGTGTCCGGTGCGGCATGAGGTGAGCCTAGCACAGGCGCTGGAATCTGCGTCTTCGGGATCTCTTCCCTTGTATCCGGTTCCTCGGCTACCATCGCTTCCATGAGCTACTTCCTCTTCAAGACCGAGCCCGATGTGTACTCTTTCGACGATTTCCTTGGCGACAAGGAGACCATCTGGGATGGTGTCACCAATCCGACTGCCGTGAAGTTTCTGCGCGAGATGAAAGAGGGGACCAAGTGGATCTTCTACCACACCGGCGATGAGCGCACCGCCGTGGGCACGGGAACCGTGGTCAGCGTGGACCCCGCAGATCCGAAGGTGCCCCTTGTCAAGGTCAAGGTGGGCAAACGGCTGAAGAAGCCGAAGACGCTGACCGCAATTAAGGCGGAGCCGCTGTTTGCCAAGTCGCCGCTGATCGTCATCGGGCGGCTTTCAGTTGTGCCGCTGACCAAAGAGCAGTGGGATTGGTTTTCGGCGCAATGAAATCACGAACAGAATATGGTAAGATTTCCTTTTTACCTTGTTTCCTTGAATGAGGAAATCATGCTGGCAAAATTGACGGTCAAGAATCAGCTCACCATCCCTAAGGCGGTAGCCACGCGGTTCGCCGGGGTGGAGTACTTCGACGTGAGCACGGACGGAACGTCGATCACGCTCAAGCCATTGCAGCGCAGCAGGATGGAAGAGGTTTGGGCGCATATTGAGAAACTAGGCATCACTGAACAGGATGCGAGTGACGCCGTCGCCTGGGCGCGCCAAAGCGAGTGACCGCGCAGCCCACGCGCCGGGTCGTGTTCGATACCAATGTCGTTCTGTCCGCGTTGCTGTTTCCCGCCGGCCGCTTGGCTTGGCTGCGGGCTCACTGGCGCGAGGGCGGCGCGGTGCCGTTGGTCTCCCCGGCAACGGCGCGGGAACTGATGCGAGTTCTCGCCTATTCCAAGTTCCGGCTTTCAGAGCAATATCGTATGGAGGCGCTTGCGCTGTACTTGCCCTACTGCGAGAGCCTCGATCCGGCGGAGAAATGCCCCATTGAGTGCCGAGACGCCAAGGATCAGCCCTTGCTGGACTTGGCCCAAAGCGGAAAAGCCGTCTTGCTGGTGACGGGCGACGAAGACTTGCTGGTGCTGGCAGGGCAGACCGAGTTTGTCATTGAAACTCCGGAGGCCTGTCGACTCAGAGAGTATGAAGAGAGGTAATCCGGAACCGCTGACGCCGGACTTGCAGGCTGAACTTGACGCTCTTGCCGCAATGCCGGACAGCGAGATCGACACGGCCGATATGCCACCCATCACCGATTGGAGCAAGGCGCTTCGCGGGGCGTTTTACCGTCCGATCAAGCGCCCGCTGTCGTTGCGTGTGGACGCCGCTATTATCGATTGGTTCCAACGGCAGGGACAAGGCTACCAAATCCGCATGAACTCTGGCCTGCGCGAGTATGTCGAGCGGCACCGCGAGCGGGCTTAAGAGTGGGCTGTGTAGATGCTGTGCTCATCAATGAATCCGCTGCGGAGTTTTTAGTTTCCCACCCAGCCCCGGGAAGTGGAGAAAAGACAAACCTGCAACGTGCTGCACTTCTGTTCCCTATTCCTTGTCTTCCCCCAGCCAGCGGCGGGTATTGAGCAACTGCCGGTTGTCCAGCGCCCAAACTTTGCCGGTTAGTTCGTCGGGGCTCTTGCCTTCGCGGATCGACTTATCGAATTCGCCGGAGACAGCCTGCATCTTTGCGTCCAGGTCGTCGAGGAAGTTCAGAGCCAAAGCTTCGGGGATCATCGGGAGCTTGGGTGAGCCGAACTCGAGCTTGCCGTGATGGCTCAGGATCATGTGCAGGACGAGGACCTTCAACTTCGCTGGGAAGCTGGGCAGGCCGTCCATGGTCTTTTCCGCAAGAGCCGCGCCGATCTGAATGTGGCCCAGCAGACTGCCTTCCAAGGTGTAGTCGAAGCCGATTTCCCAACTGAGCTCGCGGATTTTGCCGATGTCGTGCAAGATCACACCGGTCATCAGCAGGTCGCGGTCGAGAATCGGGTAGTGGGGGGCGATGCGGTCGGCCAGGGTGCAAAGACTGACGACGTGCTCCAGCAAGCCGCCCAGCCAGGCGTGATGAAGCTGTCTGGCGGCGGGCGCTTCGCGATAGGCCTGCGCGAGGGCCGGATCGGCCAGCATGGTAGCCAAGAGCAACTTCAGATCGGGGTTGGCGATGCTGTCGACGAAGCCGAGGAGCTGATTCCACAGGGTTGGTATGTCGTAGGTGGTCGACGGCATCAGGTCGGTCTTGTCCACCTCGGAGGGCTGGGCAAGGCGGAGCTGATCGATCTTCATTTGCAACCGGTCGTCGAAACGGGAGGCGCTGCCGCGCGCCTTGACGATGTCGCCCTTGTCGAAGTCCCTGGCGATGCGCGGGTCGTCGGGCGCCCAGATGCGGCCCTCAAGCTGGCCGGTCTTGTCGCCGAGGATCAGATTCA
Source organism: uncultured Acidobacteriaceae bacterium (assembly GCA_963757965.1). Classification (GTDB taxonomy): domain Bacteria; phylum Acidobacteriota; class Terriglobia; order Terriglobales; family Acidobacteriaceae; genus Telmatobacter. The sequence goes on along the minus strand of CAVWTV010000016.1, from coordinate 142,296 downwards.
GATAGGGCTTGTTGGTTTTGGTGGTGCGCTGTTGTTTGGCGAGGACGAAGAAGAAGCCGTCGAAAGGCTTGCCCTCGTCAAAGTTGGCCAGATCGGCAATGTAGATGTCTTTCATGCTGCCGAGAAGCTTAACGCAAACGGCCGATCTTGCCAAAAAACGGGTCAGGCCTCGGATTGAGGTCCCAGGCCCGGCCACGAGTTCTTTTTCTGCTGCGCCTATTGCTGCGGCGCGGGAGCGGGAGCGGGCGGCGGAATCTGCGGGGCAGGCGCTCCGGGCACAGGAGGCGCCGGCGTCATCTCCGGAGCCGGCTTCGCCTGGTCCTCTTTACTCTTGGCGCTCAACCGGGTCTTTTCGGCTTCCGTTGTCTTCTTCCTCTTCTTCTTGCTGGCAGTATCGCCGGCCAGGCCCAGCGGGGCGGCCTGGGTCTGGCGGTCGGCCACTTCAGCGGCGTCGGGCGCGGCAGGAGCTAGCTTGTCTGGCAGCGGTCCCTTGGGTTTGGCCTGCCTGGGCTGTTTGGCGCGAGAGCTAAAGCGCGTCTTCTCGGTCGGCTTCGGTTTGGTCTCGAGCGGATTCACCGGTGTGTCCGCGGCGGCCTGCTCCACTGCACCGGCATCCTCAGGTTTGGCTGGGGTAGGCGCGGCGGGCAGAGTCTTCACCGGCGACTGGCCGTATCGGATCTTTTCCTTCTTGCCGGGCTTCTGCGAGGTCAGGCTGGCGTCCTTCTTGGTGGCTTTGGGCGCCGCGGCGGAAGCATCCAAAGCAGCAGGGGCCGATCCCGATTTCTGCCGGAAGGTGCGGGTGTTCTCGCGGAATCGGGTGCGCTCGATCTTCTTCTTCTTCTTGGGTGCGGGCGGAGTGTATGCGCTGTAGATCGGCTTGGTTTCTTTGGAACTGGCCCCGGAATCTACATACCCAGGCTTGATGTCGATATAAGCCTCTTCGCGCATGGTGGTCTGAAATTCACGAATGGCGGGCTCCATGCGGGCGCCGTAGAAAGCGTCTTCCACCTGCTGTTGGACGTCCTTCAACGCCGGAACGCCACCAGGGTTGTGATCCACTACTCTGAAGATGACGTATCCCTGGCGGGTGCGAATCGGGTCAGTGATGTCGCCCGATTTGAGAGAAAAGGTCGCATCTTCCAGAACCTTGGCCATTTTGCCGCGCTGGAACTGGCCCAGGTCGCCACCTTCGGCGGCCGTGGTGCCGTCGCTGAAGGTGCGCGCCAACTGGGCAAAGTCGCCGCCGGCGTGGAGCTTGGCTTCAAGGTCGTCGGCCTTGGCCTTGGCCGCGGCCAGGGCTGCCGGGTCGTCGGCGGGAGCCACGCCGGGCATGGTAGGCGTGAGCGGAGCCGCAGCCACGGCAACCAGAATCTCGCTCAGCGTTACGCTTTCCGGCTTGGCATACTCCTGGGCGTGGGCATCGTAGTAGCGCTGCAGTTCGCCAGGCGTGAACTGAACCTTGCGGGCCACTCGTTCGCGCAACACTTCCTGACCAATGATGTTGTTGCGGATGTTCGCTTTGAAGTCCTCAAACGAAACACCCTGTTCCTTGGCGGCCTTTTCCAGGTCTTCAAGGGTTTCAAGGTTGTACTGCTTGCGAATCTCGTTGAGCCGGTTGATCAACTCGGTCTCGCCGGTGATGCCGAGTTCCTTGCCCTTGGAGAGCAGCAGCTGCTGGTCGATGAGGTTGCGGAGAAGATCGTTGTGGGCTTCGGAGATTTGCTGCATGGTGGCGCCATGCTGCCGCATCTCACCGTCCAATTCCTTCATCGCGCGGTCGAAGTCGGAGCTCGTGATGATCTGATCGTTCACGCGGGCGACGATATCCTCGACCGTGTTGCCGCCGTATGGGCTCTCGGGCGCCGCGGGATGCGTTTGCGCCAACGTGGAACTTGCGAGCAGCAGCGTGGCGAACACGAAAGCCGCGAAAGTGCGAAAAAGTCTCTGAGTCATAGGGTTTTGCACGGCAGGGGTCGAATCCTCAATCCCTGGAGTATAGACGCCATTGTAAATGGCTGGGCAGCAGGAGCGCGATTCCTGAACTGAAACTGGCGCGAATGACGCCGGGAAGGCGGCGTTTATTGAGGCCCTCTCTCCGAGGGGTTGGGAAAGGGAGTTCTTGAAATCCCAGATCTCAAGAGCAGGACCCTTCGACTCGCTCAGGGCAGGCTCTGGGGCGCCCGGAGAGCAGCGCTCATGGTGTGCTGCTACCCGAACCGGCACAGCCAGAGTCAAACAGTCGAGTGGTATACTTCTTGCTAAGACGGCTCTCCCAGCGCCTTTTGAGCGGCTTCCCAACTCTCTCAGCCTTGCCGATTTCAGGCAAGGTTCATTTTTTACGAGAATCCGTCCAGCCGCTTGCGGCGAACCGGTAGTCTCGATGTGGGAAGGACTCAGCTATGCACACGCAATCGCCGTTCGGAGGTTCGTTCCGCCTATGACTCCCCGCGCCCGCCGCGCACTCTTTGCCGTCGTCCTCTTCTTTGCCGTCTGCGCCGTTGCGGGCACCGTCCTGCAACGCAGGGTCGGCGCCCAGTCTTCGACAGACGAAAGCCAGCTCCGCGACAGCCTCAAGTCGTTCACCAATGTGTACGCGATCGTGGAACAGAACTACGCTGAGCCCATCGGCGGCGACAAGGCCGATGTGGCCATCTACGACGGTGCGATTCCCGGCATGTTGAGAGTGCTTGACCCGCACTCGAACTTCTACGATCCCAAAGCTTACGCGCGGATGCGCGAGGAGCAGCACGGCCGCTACTACGGCGTCGGGATGACCATCCAGCAACCCTTGGCTGGCGGCAAGGTCTATGTCGTGTTTCCCATGGAAGGCGCGCCGGCGTTCAAGGCGGGCATTCATCCTGGCGACGTGATCGCCGCTGTGGACGGCAAGAACACCGACGGCATGACCTCGGACCAGGTGGCCAAGGCGCTCAAGGGGCCCAAGGGCACGCACGTGCAGGTGGCAATGTCGCGCGTGGGCGAGGCAAAGCCGCTGAACTTCGACTTGGTACGCGACGAGATTCCGAATCCTTCTGTGGACCTGGCATATGAGATTCGACCCGGCGTCGGCTACATTCATCTGAAGCAGTTTCAGGAGACCACGGCGCAAGAGGTCAACGATGCCATCGACAGATTCGCCAACCTGAAAGGTCTGGTGTTTGACCTGCGCGGTAATCCCGGTGGGCTGCTGAGCCAGGCTGTAGATGTGTGCGATCACCTTCTGTCCAAGGGGCAGAACATCGTGTCGCAGCGCGGGCGCGCGTATCCCGACGTGAACTACACGGCCCAGCACGGCAACGACGGGCGCACGTTTCCCATCGTCGTGCTGGTGAACCGCAATACGGCTTCAGCGGCGGAGATTGTGAGCGGCGCCTTGCAAGACCACGACCGCGCGCTGATTGTGGGCGAGACCACGTTCGGCAAAGGACTGGTGCAGACGGTTTACAACCTGAGCGAGAACACTGGCCTGGCGCTGACCACCTATCACTACTACACGCCGTCGGGGCGTCTCATTCAGCGCAACTACGAAGGTGTTTCACTTTACGACTACTACTACAACCATGCCGGGGCGCTGCCCTCGAACTCGACGAATCAGGAAGTCAAGATGACCGACGCCGGGCGCACCGTTTATGGCGGCGGCGGCATTACTCCGGACGAAAAGATCGAAGCCCCCAAGAGCAGCCACTTCGAGGACGAGTTGGCATACCGGGATGTGTTCTTCCAGTTCGCGCCGATTTATGCGTCGAAGCATTCGGTGGATAAGAATTTCCAGGTGGACGACGCGGTATTGAACGAATTCAAGCAATATCTGACGGGCCAGAGCATTCCCTGGACCGAAGCGGATCTGACTGCATCGATGGATTGGCTGAAGATGAGCATCAAAGACAAGATCATGACCATTCAGTCCGGGCAGTTGGATGGCTTGCGCATCCGCGCCGATTGGGACCCGCAGATTCAGAAGGCGATCACGTTTCTTCCCGAGGCACAGGCGCTTGAAGACAATGCGCACAAGGTGCTGACGGAGAAGGCTGAGGCGCGGAAGACTGGAAGCGACCTGGATCCAACCCGCCCATAACGAATCATTGCCCGGTCATTGAGCGTATCGCAGCAGGCCATCCCCGCGGGATGGCCTTTTTGCGTATGGGGTAAAGCAAAGTTTGCCGTGACCAGCGCGACCGAGACGGAGAGTATTGCTCAAAACAATCCCGGTAGCTTTACACTCAACTGCATGCAATTCTCAGACCTTGCACTCTCAAAACGACTGGAACGAGCGGAAGGCTTCTCGTGCGCACAGTACGCTGAGGCGCGCCGGCTCCAATACCCTGACAGCGGAGCTGAATGGATGGAGTGCGGCGGGGCATTTGTGGTCTTCGACGGCGTGAACTCTCCGGTTACGCAGACGTTCGGGCTTGGAATCTTTGAAGAGCTAAACCCGCCGGCGCTGGACAAGATCGAGCGCTTTTTTCTCGATCGCGGTGCGCCGGTGCTTCATGAGGTGAGTCCTTTTGCGGGAGTCGCAGTGCTGGATCTGCTGTGCAGCCGCGGCTACAAGCCAATCGAACTCAGCAGCGTGATGTACCGGCTTGTCGAGCATTCCGAGGCAACGATCCAGAGCAGCGTGACTGTACGTGCCGTCGGCCAGGAAGAAGCGGAGCTTTGGAGCCGGATCAGCGCGGAGGGCTGGGCGCACGACCACCCGGAGCTCATTGGCCTTTTGTCGGAGTTTGGCGCCGTTACCGCGGCGCGTGAGAACAGTGTGTGCTTTCTTGCGGAGATTGACGGCCAGCCGGGCGCGGCAGGCGTGTTGTGCATGCATGCGGGCGTCGCGCTGTTTGGCGGGGCGGCGACGATTCCCCGTATGCGCCGGCGAGGGCTGCAGACGGCGCTGCTGCAAGAACGGATGCGCTACGCGTTCGACCATTCATGCGACCTGGCGATGATGGTAGCGTTGCCGGGAAGCGAGTCACAGCGCAACGCCGAGCGCAACGGATTCCGGATTGCTTACACGCGGACCAAGTGGCAATTGCGCACAGAAGTGCGGTCGAGTTAGACCGCCCCCTCACGGCTCGTCGTTATAGATGCCCATCTCGAGTTTACCGCCTTCAATCAGCTTGGCGCGGAACATGCCGGGAGTATTGAAGCTCCAGGCTAATTGGCCGTCGGGGGCGATGGCGATGAGGCCGCCGTCACCGTGGATCGACTCCAACTCTTTGTGGATCACCTGGTCGGCGGCTTGCTGCAGCGTGAGCCCCTTGTATTGAACGAGGGCGCAGACCTCGCGGGCAACAGTGAGTCGGATGAAGTACTCGCCGGTGCCGGTAGCGGAGACGGCGCAGGACTGATTCGAGGCGTAAGTGCCTGCGCCGATGATAGGCGAATCGCCGACACGACCCCATCTCTTTGCTTGGGTCCCGCCAGTGGAAGTTCCGGCGGCGATGTTGCCCGCGCGGTCGAGAGCGACTACCCCGACAGTGCCGAACTTGTGCGCGTCGGCCGATTCAACATCGGCAACGGGCACAGTTGGCGGAGGCGGGGCGTTGGCGGGGCGCGGCGGAACGGGTCGGCCTTCTTTTTGCAACTGCTTGATCAGCGACTGCCAGCGGCGCTCAGTGAAAAAGAAGCTGGGATCAACCTGTTCGAGTCCAACGCTCGAGGCAAAGGCGTCTGCTCCTGCGCCGATCAGCATCACATGTGGTGACTTTTCCATGACCGCGCGAGCAAGCGAGATCGGATGGCGCGTGCGCGTAACACCGGCTACAGCGCCGGCCTTGAGGGTGGCCCCGTCCATGATGGCCGCGTCCAGCTCGTTCTTGCCTTCGGCGGTGAAGACGGCGCCGCGGCCGGCGTTGAAGAGCGGATCGTCTTCGAGGAACTGAATGGCGGCTTCCACGGCGTCAACGGAAGTGCCGCCTGCGGCGAGTATCTTCGCGGCTGCCTGCGCGGCCTGGGTGAGCGAGGCGCGATAAGCGGCTTCAGCTTCAGGCTTCATGCTGGCGCGCTCGATAACGCCTGCGCCGCCGTGCAGCACGATGGCCCAGTGATGGGCGGGAGGTTGAGTTTGTGCAGCGGCAGCGAGTGGGTTGACCATGATTGCTCCAATTAGAATGCTGGGGATCTTTCGCATCAGTTAATCCTCGCGCATGAATAGCTCTTGAGAGGCGTTCATGTTACTTCTTCGGAATTGTCAGTTGCGCGCCTTCGCCAACTTTGTAGGTCTCAGAAAAGTTGTGCTGGTTGATGCCGAGCGAAAGTCGTCCGCGGGAGTCGATGTAGAAAAGCTCCTTGCCGACGGGAACATCGCTGAAGGTTCTTACGAAGGGAAAGATGTAGCGCTTGCCATCGAGCGTTACCGGGACCATGTCGCCGAGTTTGTAGCCAAGCTGGGCGAAGGTTTCGGAAGGAACGTTGAGGACAAGATTGCCAAATGGCCCATCGGTGCCGATCACCTGGCCGTGAAGACCCGTGGCATCGACAGTTGCGTTATGCAGATCGAGGCGGACGAGTTTGCTGACGTCGAGAGCGGGACCGGCCTGCGTCCAATCGTCGCCACGGGCGGCGTGAGCGCCGGCTGGAGAAAAAATGTCGCGCCCATGAAACGTGGAGGAGATTCCGGAGCCGATCATCCACGCCGGGTTGGTAATCTCATGAGCTTCGACAATGCCGTCGCGATCCTCGATGAGTGTAAGCAGGCCGTTGTCCGGCAAAACGAACAACTGGCCGGCGCGTGACTTGGCGATGATGGCCTTGCGCTTGGAGCCGACGGTGGGATCGATGACCACGACGAAGACCGCGTCTTTGGGAAAGTACGGCGCGGACCCAGCCAGGAAACGCGCGCCCATGGCGATGTTGTAGGGCTCGGACTGATGCGTGATGTCGATGATGCGCACGCCCGGAGCGACGCCGTCCATCACTGCCTTGCAGATGCCCACGGCATCGTCTTTGACGTCGAAGTCGGTCATGAAGCCGATGACCTTTGGCTGCTGTTGCGCTGACGCGGCGATGCCAAACACGGCCGCCACGGCCATTGCAATCAGAATCTTCATTGACCTATTCACGCGATCGACCTCCTCGTTTCCTCCCATGGTATCGCTTGCGGGTGCAAATCGCTTTGCCGCTGAACCAGTCTCGGATACTATCGCAATCAATGATGACTCATCTGCGCTTCTCGCTTAGCTTGTTCCTCCTCATCGCTCTTGCGTCCGAGGCCGCAGCAAAGCCCAAGCCCATTGCGGTGAAGGTCGTTGTTGTAACCATGTTCGAGGTGGGCGCAGACACCGGCGACGCGCCCGGCGAACTGCAGTATTGGGTGGAGCGGGATCATCTGGACCGGATTTATCCACTCAGCGCCGGGTACCATGCGGTGCGCATGAACCGCGACGGCGAGATGGTGGTGCTCACCGGGCAGGGTACGGCGCATGCCGCGGCGACCATCATGGCGCTGGGCCTCGATCCGCGCTTCGACCTGAGCCACGCTTACTGGATTGTTGCCGGCATTGCGGGAGGAACTCCCGACCGGGTTTCGCTTGGGTCTGCGGTGTGGGCGCGGTGGGTGGTGGATGGGGACCTGGGCTACGAGATCGATGCGCGCGAGATTCCGCCGGACTGGACGACAGGCTATGTGCCGCTGCGCAAGTCTCGGCCATTTGAGGCACCGGCCGCCCCGCTCGACGGGCAGGTGTACTCGCTGAGCAAAGGGCTGGCGGAGTGGGCCTTCAATCTGACCAAGGCGATACCGCTCGCCGACTCCGACCATTTGCAGGAGATTCGCAGCAGCTTCGATGGGGCAGCCGCGCAGAGGCAGCCGTTTGTGACCATGGGCGACGAGCTTTCCTCTTCGACGTATTGGCATGGGAAACTCTTCGATGCTTGGGCCGCGGAGTGGGTACGCTACTTCACCAATGGACAGGGAGAGTTTGCAACTACGGCGATGGAGGATACCGGCAGCTTGCAGTCGCTGCAGTTTCTGGCCAACGCGGGAAAAGTCGATTGGCACAGGATTCTCGTTCTGCGCACGGTGAGCAACTTTGACCGCCAGCCGCGCGGCATGACGGCGGCAGAGAGTCTTGCCACGCAGCGGATCGGCAAGTACGGCGCGTACCTGCTCTCGCTTGAAGCCGCGTACACCGTTGGGCACGCGGTGGTGAGCGAGTTGATTGCGCATTGGCCGAAGTATGAGCAGACAGTGATTGGCGCGGATGAGGTTGCACCGGCCAAGCCCTAGCATCGCATTCAATCCATCTGTCAGCTGAACGATGCTCTTCAGCGTTCGCCGTCCGCGCAGGACCGCGGGACTGCAGGTCCTTGGCGGAAGTGGGGCCGCGGGTGCAGAATGCTTGAGTCAACCAAATCTTGTAAGGATTGCGTTCTGCGTCCCCGTACTGTTGGCGGCGCGCCGAAGCGCAGTCGTTAGGAAGCCTTGATGCATTCTGTCTGGTTCGGCGAGTTTATGGGCACGCTGGTTCTGGTTCTATTGGGCAACGGTGTCAATGCCGGTGTAACGCTGCGCAAGTCCTATGCCGCCGACGCGGGATGGATGGTGATCGCCGCAGGATGGGCGCTGGCGGTGTTGTGCGGCGTGCTGGTGGCGCAGGCCTTCGGCAGCGCGGGCGCAAACCTGAATCCAGCCATTACGCTGGCCGCCGCAGTGAATAGCGGAGACTACTCCCAGTTGCTGCGCATGTGGTCGGCGCAGTTGCTGGGCGCGATGGCCGGCGCATCGCTGATGGCCCTGCACTATGCGCCGCACTGGAAGCTCACCCCCGGCCCCGTCGACAAGCTGGGAGTGTTCTGCACCAATGCAGCGGTGCGCAGCCCTGTGTTCAACATTTTGAGCGAGGCGCTGGGCACGGCGGTGCTGGTTGTGGTGGCTGCGTCCATCGGCTCGCACGGCGTCTCAGCCACCGGGCCTGCGCCTGCTCTGGCGCCGTGGCTGGTGGGCAGCCTTGTGTGGGGCATCGGGCTCTCTCTGGGTGGGACAACAGGATATGCGATTAACCCCGCGCGCGATCTGGGGCCGCGCCTCGTTCATTGGCTATTGCCGATTCCCGGCAAGGGCGGATCGAACTGGCGCTATGCGCCGATTCCGATCGTCGGCGACCTTGCAGGCGCGGCGCTGGCGGGGCTGCTGGTGCACTACGCGCATTTGTAGCTTGGTCAGGCCGCCGCTCACCAACTCACGACCGTCACGGAAAAAGGTGCGAGGTCCAGCTTGCCGTCGATTAGCTTGACGGTGCGGGCAGGGCCTTCGCCGGAATCGACATCCACCGTGAGTGCGCTGGCTTTTGCGGCATCGCCAAGCTGCACGGCAAACGCACGATTGCGCTTGTTCACCAGCAGCAGCTTTTGGCCGGTCGAAGTGAGGAATGCCTGCGCGGCAAGATCGTGCGAGCCGATCGAGGTCTCCACAAGCCGATCGCCGGGATGGAAAGAATCCTTGAGCAGCTTAAGCGCCCAGAAGCGAGCGTTGGGTTTGTTGGTGGCCCAGTTCATCATGCTGACGCTGGGAAACTGCGTTGGATAGCCGATCAACTGCGACTCGCCGATGATGTCGATCTGCATGCGTGAGAGTTCGATGTAGAGGTACGCGTAGAGAGAGCCAGCCAGATTCCAGTAGTCAGGTGGCGGCGGCGCGTCGTCGCCGGCCTTGTTGTCGGTGGGGAGAATGACGCCGAGTTCGTCCAGATCGGTCTTCGTCCGCGGCGAGAGCCGCTTGCGGATGCTCTCGATGTAACGCACTCCGGTGAGGAAGCCGTCAGCCTGATCGAAGAACGTGTATTGCCAGTCGTTGACGTTTTGTGCCGGGTTTGAAATTGCGTAGAAGTGATAGGAGATGAAGTCGACCGGAATGCCTGCCTTGTGATTGGCGGGATCGAGGAAGTATTCAAAGTAGCGCGGATTGTCGCGCGGAGCCTCGAGTGCCATGCCCATGAATTTTGTATCGGGGCTGACGTTGCGAATTCCTTCGACAATGGCGTCGTAGCGAGCGGTGTACTGCTCGGGTGTGGTGGAGTGCTCGCCCTCGGGTTCGTTGAGCACCTCCCAAACTGGAATCTTGTAGTGGTATCCCGATTCGTGGCGGGCGCCGTTCTCATCGGTGAAGCCGCCATTGACATACCAGCTCACAAGCCGGCCGTAGTACTCACCCAGCTCCTTACCGTCGCGATGCAGCAGTTCAGTACCCTGCGTGTAATTCCACGTGACCTGATTCGGGTCGGCCGGATAGGTGACAGGCTTGTCGGTTTTGAAGAGCCACGCGGGCATGGTGCTGAAGTTGATCACGGTGGGATGGCCATCGGTGGCGGCGAAAAAGTCTTTCATCATGGGGTCGATGAGACTGAAGTCCCAACTGGTCTTCTGAGCGGTTGGCGGATCGAGTTCGGCGACAGCGAGTCTTGGATAAGGCAGCCACGGCACGTAACGCACATAGTCCGCGCCCAGTTCCTTGACGGCCTGGTAAGAAGCCGCGCCCAGCGGGTTGCCCGGCCGCAGCGGCGGATTCACGACCACCTGCAGCGTGGGCGTGGACCGCGAGACGGTCGTGACCTCGTCCCAATGAATGGAAAGAGACGCCGGCTCCTGTGCACCCACGCCAACGCTTGCCAGCCCTATCGCAGCCGCAACAAGCAGGCGGAAAAAGTTCTGCTGTTCCAGCTTCAATCGAAAAAAAGAATGCATTGCTACTCCCTGCCCATGCGCAGCACGGCGTTGCCCTGACACGTAAACAGAATTCTCAGCAACCGGCCTTCCCTCACTCCAAATACGAGGCGACAACCGCGAGCGCGGCGATGGCGGCTGTCTCGGCGCGGAGAATGCGCGGCCCCAGCGATGCGGCGATCCAGCCGTTGGCATCGAAGAGCGCCTCTTCCTCGGGAGCCCATCCGCCTTCAGGGCCGATGGCGATCTCCAGCGTAGGCATCTCCTCCTGTGCCGTTGTCATTGCTTCATCCACTGCGTGGCGCAGGGTGGTGGTGCGCTCCTGTTCGGCAAGCACAATGTATGCAGAGCCCATCGGGAGGCGCGTAGCCGCGGAAGCTGCGCGGACACGGTTAGCCAGAGGAGCCGGATCGTGAATCGTCGGCACATCGGAACGGCGCGATTGCTGTGCGGCTTCGTGGGCGATGCGGCGCCATCGCTCCGCGCGCTTCTCGGCCGCCAGGGCAAGATGCTTTTCGGTGCGGCGCGCAATCACCGGCGCAACAGCGGCAACGCCAAGTTCAGTTGCCTTCTCGATGGCCCACTCCATGTGGTCAAATTTATACACGGCCATGACCAATGTAACGGGAAGCGCCGGATCCGCCTGCATCTCGGCAATGAGATTGAATCGGACTTCATCGGCGGCGACGGCAGCCACTTCGGCGTGAAAGACGTGACCGCCCGCAACCACGTCGGCTTCCATCCCCGGCTGCGCACGCAAGACGCGCGCCATGTGTTCGGCCTGCGCGCCGACGATTGTGGCGGTGGCCTCGTCCCAATGTTCGGCAATCCAGCGTCGCCTTGTCATGATGGTTTTTCGACCGCGTTCCTTGTAGACAAATTCTATTCCATCCGCATAAACACTGAGGGGGACGCTTTGAGCGTCCCCCTCGAATGTTGCCTTGTTGTTGGTTGACCGCTACTTCTTCTTTGCGGCCTTCTTCGCGGGCGCCTTCTTGGCGGCTGCCTTCTTTGCAGGTGCCTTTTTCGCTGCCTTCTTGGTTGCCATTTTTGCTATTCTCCCTTTTTGGTGATTTGGAACATTCCTGCAATCCATTTATTGCAGTTGAAGAATGTATAGATTCATGAAACATAAGTGTCAAGAGAAAAACGACATGGTGGTGGAAAAAGCAGCAACAATTTTTTCAGCGCAGAATTGAAAATCGATTCGCGACAATGAATTTGGTCGACGCTTGAGCGCCAATTCGTGGTTCTTGCGCGCATCCGATTGCGGAAAAATTCTGGAGCCGTCGCAAGATGCTTCTCTCTTCTCAGCACTCGATGATGTTCAGGGCAAGCCCGGCAAGGCTCGTCTCCTTGTAGCGAGATTGCATGTCGAGGCCGGTTTGATACATGGTGCGGATCACCTGATCGAGCGAGACCTTGTGCGCTTCACACTCGTTCATCGCCAGTCGTGACGCATTGATGGCCTTCGCCGCGCCCATGGCGTTGCGCTCGATGCAGGGAATCTGCACCAGGCCGCCGATCGGATCGCAGGTCATGCCCAGGTTGTGTTCCATGGCGATTTCGGCAGCGTGCTCGACTTGTCCGTTGGTTCCGCCGAGAGCGGCGGTGAGTCCGCCGGCTGCCATGGAACAGGCCACGCCTACTTCGCCCTGGCAACCGACTTCCGCGCCGCTGATGGAAGCGTTCTCCTTGTAAAGGATGCCGATGGCTGCGGAGGTGAGGAAGAAGCGCATCATCCCTTCATGGTCGGAATCGGGAATGAACCGCTCATAGTAGAGCGCCACGGCGGGAACAACGCCGGCAGCGCCGTTGGTGGGCGCGGTGACCACGCGGCCCCCGGCGGCGTTCTCTTCGTTTACGGCCATGGCGTAGACGGTGACCCAGTCGAGCGGAGCCAGCGGATCGCTGTGCAGACCGTTTGCTTCCTTTTCATGCAGCCGCTCGGCCAGGCGATGCGCGCGGCGCCGCACATTGAGGCCTCCGGGCAAAATGCCTTCTGCGGCTATGCCGCGCTCGATACACGCCTGCATGGTGAGCCAGATCCGTTCAATGCCTTCGCGCACGATGTCGACGGGCGCCTGCTGCGAGTTGTGTGCGGCCAGGGCGCACTCGTTCTCAAGCATGAGTTGGCTGATGGAAAGTTCGTTGGCGTGCGCCGTGGCCAGCAACTCCGCGGCACTGTGAAACGGAAACGGGATTGCGGCTTGTTGCGTGTCCGCCGATGGGGCCGCACCATCTTCGATAATGAATCCGCCGCCGATGGAAAAGAAGGTGCGCTCGTCAATGACTGCGCCGGACGCATCGTAGGCGCTCAGGCGCAACCCGTTCGGATGCCGGGTGCGCGCGCCGGGAGGGAACATGATGGAACGTTGGAAGACCAGATCGCCGGGTTCATCGAAAGGGATGGAATGCGTTCCGGCGAGATCAATGCGCCGCGCAGCGCGAATGGCCGCAACGGTGGATTCAATCGCCGCGGGATCGATGGAGGCCGGCTCATTGCCCGCCAGGCCCAGGATCACCGCGCGGTCTGTCGCGTGACCCAGCCCGGTGAGGGCCAGCGAACCGTACAGCTCCACCCGCACGCGCGCAACACGATCGAGCGAGATGCGTGACCCGAGCTCGCGCGCAAAGCGGCAGGCCGCGCGCATCGGACCCATGGTGTGCGAACTCGAAGGACCGACCCCGATTTTGTACAGCTCGAAGAGACTCGTGGTCACGGATCAGATTGTAGCGGCAAAGAGGGAACAGGGACTAGGGAATAGGGAATCGGCTCACAGCGCGGTGTTGGAGCAGCGCAAGAAGAACGAGTGCTTCTACAATTCCCTGACCCCTGATCCCTGATCCCTGTCCTTCGTACTCTACTCCCGGTTCGCTGCCTTCTGCTACACTCTCTGCGACTTTCAACCATGCTTTTCAAGGCCCTCAGCGCGGCAGTCTACGGCATCGATGCCAACCTGATCGATGTCGAGGTGGACTACAGCGGCGTGGTTGCGGAGAAGGAAGTCTTCCATACCGTAGGCCTGCCGGATGCTGCAGTGCGCGAGAGCCGCGACCGTGTGCGCGCCGCAATCAAGAACTCCGGCTACGGGATTCCGCCCACCTTTATCACCATCAACCTCGCGCCCGCCGACATGAAAAAAGAAGGCGCGGGCTTCGATCTGCCCATCGCCATAGGCATTCTGGGCGCGTATGGCGCGCTGCGCATCGATGATTTGAGCCAGTTTTTGCTTGTTGGCGAACTCGGCCTGGACGGTGGCGTGCGCGCCGTGCCCGGCATGTTGCCGGTGGCCATTCTGGCACGCGAAAAAGGGATTCCCAACTTGATCTTGCCAACGGCGAACGCCGCCGAGGCCGCTGTGGTCGAGGGCGTGAACGTTTATCCGGTCTCCTCGCTGCTCGATGTTTTGGAGCTGCTGAACAGCGCGGTCGTGGGCGTGATTCAGCGCGAACCGTATCGCGTGTCCACCGAGAAGCTGCTGGGCGAGCTGCAGCACTTCAGTGTTGACTTCAAGGATGTGCGCGGACAACAGACTGCGAAGCGTGCGCTGGAGGTGGCCGCGGCCGGCAGCCATAACATCCTGATGATCGGGCCGCCCGGCTCGGGCAAAACCATGTTGGCCAAGCGGCTGCCTTCCATCCTCGCACCGCTCACATTTGAAGAGGCGCTGGAAACGACGAAGATTCACTCAGTGGCCGGCGTGCTCGATGCCGCCGCGGGACTGGTGACGCAGCGGCCGTTTCGCGCGCCCCACCACACCATCTCCGACGCGGGTCTTATCGGTGGCGGCGCGGTGCCGCGCCCCGGCGAGGTTTCTCTGGCCCACAACGGGCTTCTCTTTCTGGACGAGCTGCCGGAGTTTCCGCGCAATGTGCTTGAGGTGCTGCGCCAGCCGCTCGAAGATCACACGGTGACCATCGCGCGCGCTTCCATGTCGCTCAGCTTTCCGGCGCGCTTCATGCTGGCGGCGGCCATGAACCCCTGCCCATGCGGATTCTTCAACGACAAATCGCGCGAGTGCATGTGTACGCCGCCCATGATCCAGCGCTATGTGGCCAAGATCTCCGGTCCGCTGCTGGATCGCATCGACATTCATATCGAGGTTCCGGCGGTGCAATACAAAGAACTGCGCGGCGGTGCGGCAGCCGAGGGGTCAAACGAGATCAGGGGCAGGGTGATGGCCGCGCGAGAGCGGCAGCGGCTGCGATTCATGAAGTCGGGCGACAAGATCTATGCCAATGCGCAGATGACCACGCGGCAGATTCGCACCCACTGCGAGTTGGGGGCCGATGCCGAGCGCCTGCTCGAGCGCGCCATGCAGCAGCAGGGGCTGACCGCACGCGCTCACGACCGCATTCTCAAAGTTGCGCGGACGATAGCGGACCTCGAAGGCGCCGAACATCTCAGCGTCGCACACCTGGCTGAAGCCATCCAGTACCGAACTCTGGACCGCAGTTATTGGGCGTGAAAAATGCAGAGAATTGGGAATAGGAATAGAAAGAACCCTCGCGGGCGTTGGATGTTCTTGCCGGCCGCGAAGCGCGAGGGTCATTCTCGCGGACGCAGGAGTGAACACAATTCAGTTCTGGTCGCAGGGTTCCGTGCGCATCCCCGAAACGTTCACGCCGTAATTGCTCTTTCCAGAAATTCGCGAGCCGCCGGCCACGAGTGTGACGCTATCGACCGGCGCCATCCACGTGATGGTGTAGGTGCCTTGCGCCACGCTGATGGGCTGCCACGTTCCCAGGATCGACCCGGCCGTGACCTGCCCATTTTGAGACACGACGACCGGTACTCCATTTTCCCAGCGCCAGGTACCGACCAGCCCGCTGAACCCCGCCATGCGCGTACCGGTCGTGACCGGGCCATAAGAATTCGTTCCGTTCAGGGATAGCTGGTTGGGCGCGACCGTGACGGTGTCCTTCGGTTGTTCCCAGGTGAGCGCATAGGCCTGGAGCGAAGCGTTGACCACTTGCCAGCGGCCCTTGATAGGGCCGCCGACGATCGAGTGGTCCGAGCGAATGACAACCGGCCCATTGTTAAACCACTGATAGCAGCCCACGATTGGATCGGAGCTGGCGCTTGATGTGTCCGGCGGAGTCGTTGTCACCTGAAGTTCGGTGCTGCGATGGTTGTTGCCTGGAGGGCGCAGCAGGACTACTCCCAACACGATCGCAACTAAAGCAACCGCGGCTGCCATTCCGATCCAAATCGTTTTTGACGTTGGTGCGGATAAAGGAGACGGAGACGGCGGCGGAGGAGGGATTGGAGGCGGTATAGGAACTGGGGACAGCGCGGAAAGCAGCTTGTGAACTGTCTCCGCCAGGTTATCCAGGTGCTTTTCCATCGGCGGAGTCATCGCGTCGAGCCAATGGACGGAGCCGATGAAGTAGTCGAGCGACTTGCCGGGCGCTACGTCTTCGATGCGGAAAGGAAGGATCGCCACGCCGTTGCTGACCGCGCGTTCGATCTCTTTGGGAATTTGCACGGAAGCATTTGCGTTCGCTGAAAACACCAGCACCATCACCTTGGCGGCGTGTATCGCATCAATGATGGCTTCGCCGTACGAGGTGCCGGCGACAATATCGCGCGGTGCGATCCAACAGCGAATGCCGGCCGCTTCCAGCCGCGCGCAGACTGCATTGGCGATGGTCTTGTCCTTGGATGCGTGGCTGATGAATACGTCGAAGGGCACGGGGAAGTCCTCGGCAGCCGGTCAGCAATCGTAAACTCTCGACGCGCGGCGACTTTGCAGGAATCTTATCATCCAAACACAGATTCGACACCCAGGTTTCGCGACGTTTTCAGGAAAGCCTTCGCATTCGATCGGGATGACAGGCGTTATTCAGATGTTGCGCAGCCGGGCGCAGGCTTCGTCGAGTTCGTGGTCTTTCTTGGCGAAGCAGAAGCGGAGCAGGTTCTCGCCATGGCCAGGACGGAAGAATGCGGAGCCGGCTACCGAGGCTACGCCGGTGACTGCCAGTAAGTGGCGGGATTTTTCGGCGGCGGTTCTTGCCGGGAAGCCGAGTTGCATCGGCCAGCACGTAATAGGCTCCGGCGGGACTGGTGGGAGTCATGCCTGCATCGGTAAGTGCGGATAGAATGCGGTCGCGTTTGGATTGGTGGTCGATGGCTACCTGTTGGTAGAAGCTCGGCGGGAGCAGTTCAAGTCCGGCGGCGGCGCCGTGCTGAAATGCCGACGGTGCGCAGACATAAGTCAGGTCGTGGAAGTAAGTCATGGCGCCCATCCATTTGGCGTCGGCAGTTACGTACCCAAGGCGCCAGCCGGTTACCGAGAATGTCTTGCTGAAACCGGAGATGACAATGGTGCGATCGCGCATTCCAGGCAGCGTGGCGGGCGCGATGTGGCGAGCGCCGTCGTAGACGAAGTACTCGTAAATCTCATCGGTAATCAGAAAGAGATCGTGTTCTTGAACGACGGCTGCAATCGATTCGAGTTCGGCGAGGTTGAAGACTTTTCCGCTGGGGTTGGTGGGAGTGTTGAGCAAGATGGCGCGGGTCTTCGGGGTGACAGCGGCTCGCAGGGCGTTGATGTCGAGTGCGAAATCAGGCTCGGCGAGAGGAACCAGAACGGCCTTGACGCGCAGGGATTTGAGCGTGGAGACATGGTAGCCGTAGAAAGGCTCGAAGATGAGAACTTCGTCGCCGGGGTTGAGCAGGGCCATGGCGGCGGCGTGAAGTCCGCCGGTGGCGCCTGAGGCGACGAGGACTTCGGTCTCGGGGTCATAGGTGAGGCCGTAGTCGCGCTGCTGCTTGGCGGCGATGGCATTGCGCAGGCGGGCGATGCCGTCGAGGCGGGTGTAGATGTTGTGGCCGTCGCGGATGGCCTGGATCGCGGCTTCCTGAACCGGGGCGGGGACAGGCGTGTCGCAGACGCCCTGGGCCAGGTTGATGCCGCCGATGCGGTCGCACTCGGTGGTCATGGCGCGGATTTCAGACTGGATGGCGGCGGGGGCTAGTTGGCTGAGGGTCAAACGGGAAGCTGCGGTGGTGCGGCATGGGGAAGATCCTTGTTCTGTCATCTTATATGGTGGGGTGGTGGGGATGCGCCGGTCGGCCGGAGTTGGCGGCGTCGGCGTAGAATCGAGTTTTTATGCATGAGCTTTCGATAGTAGCCAGCATAGTGGACACGGTGACCGAGTCGGTGGCGGCTTATGAGGGCGCGCGCGTGCTGGAGGTGCGGCTGCGTGTGGGAGCGCTGGCGAGTGTGGTGGTGGAGTCGCTGGAGTTCTGCTGGGAGATTGCAATCGAGGGCACACCGCTGGGGGGTTCGAAGCTTGTGGTGAAGACGCTCCCGGTGGTGATGCGCTGCACGAAATGCGGAGACGTGGAATTGGACGGCGTGCAGAGCTTCCGCTGTCCGACGTGCGGGGTGCTGTGCGGCGATCTGCGCCAGGGCCGCGAGCTGGAGATTGAATCGATTGAGATAGACGAGATGGATAAGGTTGAGGAGACGGCATGACGACTCGAATTGTGGAGCTGCGGCGGGGCATTCTCAAGAAGAATGACGAGCTGGCGGCGGGGCTGCGGGACAGATACACGGGCGCTGGGGTGCTGGTGCTGAACCTCGTTTCGAGTCCGGGGACGGGGAAGACGGCATTTCTCGAACGGACGCTGAAAGACCTGCGGGCGGGTGGCGCTCGCGTTGCCGCGCTCGTCGGAGATCTGGAGACGGACAACGACGCGCGACGCCTGGCCGCGAGCGGAGCGCCGGTCCGCCAGATCAATACCCACGGAATTTGCCACCTCGATGCGGAGATGATTACGAAACATCTGGATGGGTGGGATCTGGCCGATCTGGACTATCTGTTCATCGAGAATGTTGGGAACTTGGTCTGCCCGTCGAGCTACGATCTGGGGGAAAAGATTCGCGTGGCGCTGCTGAGCGTGACCGAGGGCGAGGATAAGCCGCTGAAATACCCAACTCTGTTCAACTCGGCCGATGCGGCCGTGATCACCAAGATGGATATCGCCGAGCCTTGCGGCTTCGACCGCGAGCTTGCTCTCAGGAACATTAACGAGATTCGGCCGGGGATAAGGATCTTTGAGACTTCAGCGAAGACGGGGGCGGGGATGGAGGAGTGGCTGGGGTATTTGGCGGAGGAGCCGGCTCAGCGAAGCTGAGGGTGTGCTATAGTGTTACCAAGTTGCACCTTGGAGTTCCCCTATGCCGAATCTCGCAACGACCAGCCTGAAGCTCGATTCTGAACTCAAGCAGCGTGTGCAGCGGCTTGCCTCGGCCCGCCGGCGCTCGGCGCATTGGATCATGCGCGAAGCCGTGGAGCAGTATGTGGGCCGCGAAGAGAAGCGCGAGCAGTTTCGGGCTGATGCGCTGGCGGCGTGGGCTGACTTTCAGGCAACTGGCCTGCATGCGACGGCCGAGGAAGCCGACGCCTGGCTGGCCGGGCTCGAAGCGGGTGAGGACGCCGAGACCCCTTCATGCCACGCCTGAAATGGTCGCCGCAAAGCCTGCGGGATGTGGCGCGGCTACGAAACTTTTTGATCCAAAAGAGCAGGGATGCGGCCAAACGCGCCGTCATGACGATTCGCCAGGGCGTAAAGCTGCTCGGCAAATTTCCAGAGATGGGTCGCCCCGTCGAAGAATTGCCCGCCGAGTTTCGCGAGTGGGTGATCGAATTCGGCAGCGGCGCATATGTCGCGCTGTATCGTTACGACGGACAAGAAGTTGTGATTCTGGCGGTGCGGCATGGACGCGAAGCTGGGTACTAACGTAGAACGCGAGGGCGTTCGGGATGTGGAGGCGTACCTGGCGCGAGTGCCGGAGCCGGCGCGGACGACCCTGGAGAAGATGCGGGCCATGATTCGGGCTGCCGCTCCAAAGGCCGCGACCGAGGCGATCAGCTACAAGATTCCGTCGTTCCAGTACAAAGGGGCGCTGGTGTGGTATGCGGCGTTCAAGAAGCACTGTAGCTTTTTCCCTATGGATCACTCTCTTGCGGAAGAGTTTGGCGACGAGCTGAAGAAGTGCAAGGTGTCGAAGGGAACGATTCAGTTCCCCGTGGATCAGCCGTTGTCGAAGGCGCTGGTTACGCGGATTGTGAAGGCGCGGGCGGCGCTGAACGAAGTGAAGGCGCGGGACTGATCGGCGGGTTCAGGTGATCCAGATCACATTTTGCGGTGTTTTGGGCGGAGTATAAGGGGAGTACTATGTGCCTTGCGATTCCAGGGAAAGTGGAAGAGATTACCGAAGAGAACGGGCTCCGGGTGGGCCGCGTGAATTTTGGCGGGGTGGTAAAAAACGTGTGCCTCGACTACGTGCCGGAGGTCGAGGTGGGCGATTATACGATCGTCCATGTGGGGTTTGCGCTTTCGAAAATTGACGAAGAGACGGCCCAACAGACGCTTGCGGATTTTCTCGAGATGGGCGTGCTGGATGAGGAACTGGGAAGCGAGGAAGAGGCGTTTGCGCGGGCGGCAAAGGCGCCGCAGATGGCTTGTCCCGATGGGAGCTGCTCGGTGGAGCAGACGAAGACGGACGCGAATTGAGATTTGTGGATTCCCCGGTCTCAGAAGCGAGACCGGGGGCACCCAATATTGATGCGGTTGGAAACGGCGGCGGATGAAGTACCTCACTGAGTTTCGGAATGGCGAGATTGCGCAGCGGATGGCGCGCGAGATCCACGCCATCACCACGCGCCCGTGGAAGATCATGGAGGTCTGCGGGGGACAGACGCACTCCATCATAAAAAATGGAATCGACCAGATGCTTCCCAACCAAATCGAGATGATTCATGGGCCGGGCTGCCCGGTCTGCGTGACGCCGCTGGAACTGATCGACAAAGCGCTGGCCATCGCCGCGAAGCCGGGGGTGATCTTCTGCTCCTTCGGAGACATGCTGCGCGTGCCGGGAACGGACGCGGACCTTTTTCAGATCAAAGGCGCGGGCGGAGACGTGCGAGTGGTGTATTCGCCGCTGGATGCGGTCGATCTCGCGGTAAAAAATCCCGACAAGCAGGTGGTGTTCTTCGGCGTCGGTTTTGAGACGACGGCGCCGGCCAATGCGATGTGTGTGAATGTGGCCAAGCGGCGCGGGTTGAAGAATTTTTCGCTGCTCGTCTCCCATGTTTTGGTGCCGCCCGCGATTGCGGCCATCATGAGTTCGCCCGGAAATAAGGTTCAGGGCTTTCTGCTGGCCGGCCATGTGTGCAGCGTGATGGGGTACTGGGAGTATCCGCCCATTGCAGAGAAGTTTGGCATTCCGCTGGTGGTCACCGGCTTTGAACCGCTGGATCTGCTGGATGGAATTCGCCGCGCGGTGATTCAACTGGAGGCTGGCAAGCACGAGGTTGAGAACGCATACGAGCGGATTGTCAAGTTCGAAGGCAACACGGCGGCGCAGAAGATGCTGGGCGAGGTGTTCGAGGTGACGGACCGGGCCTGGCGCGGCATCGGCGTGATTCCCAAGAGCGGCTGGCGGCTGAGCGAGGCGTATCGCGAGTTCGACGCCGAGGAGCGGTTCCAGATTTCCGGGATTCATACCGAGGAGTCGGCGCTTTGCAGGGCCGGCGATGTGCTGCGCGGGGCCATCAAGCCGGCGGAGTGCGCGGCGTTCGGCAAGGAGTGTACGCCGCGGCATCCGCTGGGTGCGACCATGGTCTCAAGCGAAGGGGCCTGCGCGGCATACTTCAACTATGGGCGGTTTCTGTCGGCGGAAGAGTTGGCGGGAGCGGGGTCGGCTTTGTCGGGAGCGGCGCATGGCTGAGATTGCAAATTCCGAACTGCCGGTTCTATCCAAAGGCGTCCCGGACTTTTCGAATTGGTCCTGCCCGCTTGCCGCTGGTTGGCTATCCGACCATTGTGATGGGCCACGGCGGTGGCGGCAAGCTCGGCAATGAGCTGGTCGAGCACCTGTTCCTGCCGGCGTTCCGCAATGCGGCGCTTGAGAATCTGGGCGACGCGGCGGTGCTCGATCTGCCCAGCGGCAGATTGGCCATGAGCACCGATTCCTTCGTGGTGCAGCCGCTGTTTTTTCCTGGCGGATCGATTGGCGAACTGGCGGTGAATGGAACGGTCAACGACCTGGCGGTCTCAGGAGCGGAGCCGAAGTTTCTCAGCGCGAGCTTCATTCTGGAAGAGGGATTTCCGTTGGCGCAACTGGCGGCGATTGTGGAGGCGATGGCGCAAGCTGCAGCAGCTGCCGGCGTGCAGATTGTTACCGGCGACACGAAAGTTGTCGAACGCGGGCACGGGGACGGCTGCTACATCAATACGGCGGGAATCGGCGTGCTGCGCGAGGGGATCACAGTTGGTCCGCACCGCGCGCGGGCAGGAGATGCGATTCTGGTTTCGGGGACGATCGGCGACCACGGCATGGCGATCATGAGCGTGCGCGAGGGGCTGGAGTTCGAGAGCCAGATCAGGTCGGACTGCGCGGCGCTGAATGGGATGATTGCCGAGGTGCTCGATGCGGCGGGCGCAGACGTTCATGCCATGCGCGACCCGACGCGCGGAGGGCTGGCTTCAACGCTGAATGAGATCGCGCAGGCTTCAGGCGTGGGGATTGCGATCGACGAAGCGAGCTTGCCGGTGCGGGTTGAAGTGCAGTCGGCGTGTGAGTTGCTGGGGCTCGATCCGGTGTATGTGGCCAACGAGGGCAAGGCTGTGTTCTTTGTTGCGCCGGAAGCGGCCGACAAGGTGCTGGCCGTGCTGCGTGCGCATCCGCTGGGACGCGATGCAGCGCGGATCGGCCGCGTGACGGCGGAGCATCCACGGCTGCTGGTGGCACGCACCGCGATGGGAGCGAATCGCGTGATTGCTACGCAGATCGGCGAGCAGTTACCGCGAATTTGCTGAGGACGATTTATCTCTATCTAAGAAATAAAGCAATTTCCGTTTGCTCGGCAGACGGCCTACGCTTGCGGAGCCTTCAATGCCTGTGCAATCGTGTCGGCCCAGGCATCGATCTCGGGCCAATTGCGGAAGTCGCCCTGCGGGAAGATGGCGTTGTCGCGGTTGGCGGGCATTTTGTAGAGGAGGCGGTGGGTGAAGTTGAGCCGGGTCGAGTCCATTGCGCCGAAGAACACGTGGTGGTCCCGAGGGTGGACGATGGTTCGAAACTCCGCGATCTCTTTGGGTTCGAGGAATTCGCGCAGGTCGCGGCCCTGATCGTTTGTCTCCTTGGTGCCGAGTGGACCGCTGCTGAAGAGCCATACGGGACGGTCGGCGAGAACGCGGGAGTTGCGTTGCACAAAACTCTTGGCCGGCTTCATCCAATGAAAGTAGTAGGCGGCGCTGCCGACGATGACGGCGTCGTAGCCCGCCGGATCGGCGGCTTCCTGCACTGGCTGCACTGAAGGCGCCAGATGCTGGCGATGCAGCGTGGCGGCGATTCGCTCGGCGATGCCCTTTGTGGCGCCGTAGTGGCTGGCGTAGGCAATCAATACCCGCATGTTCATCCTCTTCTGGGTTCGCAGCGGATGATGAATCTCGGCGGCGTGTCTTTTGATAATGCGCACAACTGATAATGCGCACAACGCTCCGGATGCACGGGGGCAGAATAGCTTCTGTTGAGTTCTCGCGCGGTGGTGCGCGTCATACGCGTTGGCGTGTTCTGAAATTGCGCAAAGTACATTAGTAAGCCTGTTCCCTTAACAATCCAGTTTTTCCTTCTCAGGGGCTGAGTTTCTCGGTCGATTGGGTGAGAAGACGCTAAGATTCCGCGGCATCGGCCCACGGTCCCCGGCGTACTTCTTCGTCCTGTGAGGCCAGAGATGCAAAGTTTGGTTCGAGTTCGCTTCATTCTCCTACAATTCATGATGATTTGCGGTTGGGTTGTCACAGCGCTGAGCCAGGCGGGGGTGAACGGGCATGCAGGTCCTGACAGAATCGTAGCGCCAATCCAGGAAGCGGAGGTGGTGACGCTGGCGGGGAACGTACACCCGCTGGCGCGAGGCGAGTTTGATGTTGGGGTGGTGAGCGCGGAGACTCCGCTCGATCGGATGGTGCTGGAGCTTGAGCCCAGCGCTGCGCAGCAGGCTGAGTTGGATTCTCTGCTTGAGGCGCAGCACGATGCGGGGTCTCCGCTTTACCACAGATGGCTCACGCCGGCCGAGTACGGTTCGCGATTTGGGGCGAGCGCGCGGGACTTGGCGCGAATTGCAGCGTGGCTGGCCGGGCATGGGTTTGTTGTCGAAGAAATTGCGGCGAGCGGTCGGTTGGTGGTGTTTTCAGGGAACGCGGGGATGGTGGCAGATACCTTCCATACCGAGATTCGCCGCTATGTCGTGAACGGGGTCGAGCATATCGGCAATGCACAGGACCCGCAGATTCCCGCGGCGCTGGCTGGCGTGGTAGGTGGCGTGGTTTCGCTGCACGATTTCCGGCGGACATCGGAGATCAGGGCGCGGAAGGAACTGAGCGAACTCCCCAGAGAATCTCCCTCAGGGGCTCAAGCCCTCGCTGCTGTTGCTGGGATTGATGTTGGGGTTAAAACCCCAACCTACCAGCCCGTGCCCATCACTGTGGCGGGTTTGGCCAGCGCCCGGCCGCAGTACACGAGCGGGAGTACGCACTACTTGTTTCCCGCGGATTGGGCCACGATTTACGACTTGAATTCGCTGTATAGTGCCGGCACGAAGGGGACTGGAACTTCGATCGCCATCGTGGGGCGCAGCAACATCAACGTGAGCGACGTGACGCAGTTTCGAGCAGCTTCCGGGCTGACGGCAAACAACCCAACCGTCATTCTTGTGGGCGCGAATCCAGGATTGGTATCGGGGGATCAGGATGAGTCGACGCTCGACGTCGAGTGGAGCGGAGCAGTTGCACCGGCGGCTAGCGTGAAGTTTGTGGTGGGGGAATCGACGCAGACCACAGACGGAATAGATCTGGCAGCGCAATACATTGTGAACCACATGACGGCTCCTGTGGTGAGCACCAGTTATGGCAGTTGCGAACAGGATATGGGGACGACGGAGCTTGCTTTCTACAACGCGCTTTGGCAGCAGGCTGCGAGCCAGGGGATGAGTGCATTTGTTTCTTCTGGCGATTCGGGGGCGTCAGGTTGCGATTCAGGATCAGCCACCGGTGGAACAAAAAAGGGGGTGAACGGTCTATGCAGTTCGCCGTATTCGACCTGCGTTGGCGGAACGGAGTTTAACGACGGGTCGAATGCGGCGGTGTATTGGAATGCGGCAAATACGGCGAGTTATGGGTCTGCGCTGAGTTACATCCCGGAGGAAGTTTGGAACGAGAGCGGATCGAACGGCGGGGCGGGGCTTTGGGCATCGGGGGGCGGAGGGAGCTTGGTCTACTCGGAGCCGTCGTGGCAAAAAACGGTGAGCGGGACGAGTGCGGCCAACGGAATGCGGGCGGTGCCGGACGTGGCGATGACGGCTGCGGGGCATGACGGATACATCATCTATGAGAACGGATCGTTTTGGGCGATTTCAGGAACATCGGCGTCGTCGCCCTCGTTTGCCGGCGTGATGGCGCTCTTAGTTCAAGCGAAGGGCGGCGCGGGGCAGGGAAACGCGAATGCGGGGCTGTATCCGCTGGTGAATGCGGCCCACAGTCCATTTCACGTGACGCCTTCAGGCAACAACAGCGTTCCGGGGGTTGCGGGGTTCACGGCGAGCGGGGGCACGTACAACCTGGCCACAGGTTTGGGGTCAGTGGATGGGGCGCTGCTGGTGACCGCGTGGGGCGGAGGAACCAACACAGGTCCGGACTTTGCGCTGACCGCTTCGGCGACAACTGGCACGGTACAGGTAAGCGAGACGGCGACCTTCACGCTGAGCGTGACTGAAAGCGGGACAGGCAAGAACGCGGTTGCACTGACGGCGAAGGCGCCGACGGGCGTCACGGTTAGCTTCAGCCCAACATCGATTACGCCAGGGACGTCGGCCAGAGTGACCATCACGGTTGGTAGCACTGCGTCCGCCGGTGCGCAGACGGTTACGCTGACCGGGACGGATGGTTCAGGAACGCAGAACGTGACCTATTCACTGACGGTAACGCTGGCGCCGACACTTGCTTTGACCGCGGCTGCAACGTCGGTTGCGGTTGTCCAGAGCGGTTCCGGCGCGGTGAGTCTAACGGCGGCCACGGGTGGGTCGTTCATCGGAAGCATCACCTTTTCGGTGACTGGGTTGCCGGCGGGTGTGACGGCTGCGTGGTCGGCGAACCCGATTACGACAGCTTCAGGCGCGAGCACAAATAAAGAGACACTGACGTTGACCGCAGCCGCCGGGGCAAAGGTCGCGAATACAAACATCGTTGTGACCGCGGCCGGGGATGGGCTTGTATCCAACCAGAGCGTCACGTTGCAGGTGCAACAGGCTCCGGGGTTCACACTGGCGGTTTTGCCGGTTTCCGTTCAGGTGCAGTCGTTGTCGACGGCGACAGTGACGGTTACGGCTACGCCGGTGGGCGGCCTGGCAGTGAAAACGAGCGGCGCTCTGAGCGAACATGTGGGGCATTCGGGCGCTCTAGGCACGTTGCTGGGGAGTGTTGCCGCGTCTGGCTCCGGGACGACAGGGACCGGCGGCGCGAGCATCAGCGTGACCTCTGGCCTGCCGAAGGGATTTACCGCTACGTTCAGTGCTCCCAGTGTGACGTCGGGCGGGCTGATTGTCTGGACGCTCTCGCTGGCGGGATGCTCGAGCGCGGTTGCCGGGTCGTCGACACTCGGCCTGACAGTGCAATTGACGGCCGTGAACACTGGGTTGGTCTACACAGCGAGCGTGAACGTGCCAATGGCGGTCACGCTGACGCCGCCAGCGCTTTCAATTTCGGCTGCTTCGGCGGCTTTGTCCACGGTGCAGGGGAAAATGGGATCGGATGCGGTCTCCGTAGTGGGCAATGGAACATACAGTGGACCGGTAAGCCTGAGCGTGAGCGGTCTGCCGAGTGGGGTGACGGCTTCGTGGAGCAGCAATCCGGTCACGCTGAGCGCGGAGAGCGGTTCTTCCACGCTTACGTTGACGGCTTCACCCGCTGCCTATGTTGGCTTGGTGACCATTACGATAACGGCCGCCGGAGATGGAGTTGCGGCGAGCAAGCAGATCGCGGTGCAGGTGGAGCCGGCGCCGTCGCTCGCGATTGGGGCCGCATCGACCTCTTTGTCGGTTGTGCAGGGGAAGACAGTCACGGACCCGATCTCGTTGGCCGGAGACATAACATATATCGGGGCAGCAAGCCTGAGCGTGAGCGGATTGCCGAGCGGAGTGACGGCTTCGTGGAGCAGCAATCCAGTGACGCTGAGCGGGGAGAGCGGTTCTTCGACGCTGACGTTGACGGCTTCGTCCGCGGCAATCGTGGGAACGGCAACCATCACCGTGACGGCCAACGGGGATGGGTTAACGCCGAGCAAGCAGATCGCATTGCAAGTGGCGCAGCCGCCGGGTGTGCAGTTAACAATGGGGACAAGCTCGCTCTCGATGGTTCACACGACCTCGGGAGCAACTACGGTGACGGTGACTCCGCTGGGAGGTTTGAGCGCGGCGATGACATTGAAGGTGAGCGGACTACCGAGCGGCGTGACTGCGGCGTTCAGCAAAACGAGTCTCGCGGCGCCGGGGAGTGGGAGCGCAACGCTGACGTTTACAGGAAGTTCGACAGCCAAGGCCGGAACCACGGCCGTCACGGTTACCGTGAGCGGAGCTAGTAACGCCGCTTCTTATTCGGCATCGCAGGTGATCGGCCTGGTGCTGAAATGAAAGAGGGCGGAGTTCGCAACGTCCAGCGCCAGCGCATCCGGGATTGAACAGAATATGATCGAAGGATTCTGGTCCCGGCGGGTAAGAGGGCCAGTTCTGGAGAGATGCATGGCGAAGTGGGCGGCGTTATTTCTGGGGGCGATCTATGGGTTTGGGTCGGCATTGGCGGAGCCGGCAGTCGATGCGAAACAGGCGTGTGCAGATCTGAAGAAGCTCACGCTCGACCAAACCGTGATAGTTGAAGCGACGCCAGTGGCAGCGGGCGCTCTGGTGTTGCCTCAAGAGCCGGCGGACCCAATTCTCAAGATGGTGCCCGCGATGTGCCGGGTGGTCGCGATCTCGAAACCGTCCGCTGACTCAAACATCCGCATCGAAGTGTGGCTACCCTTGGCGGAGTGGAACGGAAAGTTCCTCGGCCAGGGCAACGGCGGGTTTGCCGGATCGATCTACTACGACAACCTTGCAACTGCGGTTCGCAACGGGTTTGCGAGCGGTGCGACGGACGCCGGGCACACGGGCGAGGCGACCGACGCAACCTGGGCACTGGGGCATCCGCAGAAGGTGATCGACTTTGGCTTTCGCGCCGTTCACGCAATGACGACGGTAAGCAAGGCGGTGGTGGAGGCGTTTTATGCGAGCCCGCCGCGGGAGGCCTATTTCACAAGTTGCTCCGACGGCGGAAGAGAAGCGCTGATGGAAGCGCAGCGGTTTCCGGCGGATTACGACGGAATTCTGGCAGGCGCTCCGGCCTACAACTGGACCAGCCTGCTGAGCCGTTCCGCGCAGCTTGGCAAGATACTCCTGTCGAGCGACGAAAGTTATCTTCCCGCAGGCAAAGTTCCGGCCATTAACAACGCCGTGCTGGCGGCTTGCCATTCCGATGAGCCGGGGGCGTTCCTCGCCGATCCACGGCGCTGTCACTTCTCTCCCGACACGCTGTTGTGCCAGGGCGCTGAGTCTGATGCGTGCCTTACGCCAGCGCAGGTCGCGAGTGTGAAGGCGATCTACGCGGGCAGCAATTTGCGCGACGGTACGCTGGAGTATCCGGGCCTTTTGCCGGGCGGGGAGCTAGGAAGAAACGGCTGGCAAGGCTGGATTACCGGGGACCGGCCGGGAGAGAGTGAGGGGGCGGCCTACCCGCTGAGCTACTTTGCCAACATGGTGTATTCGAATGCGGATTGGAAGCTGAAGGGCTTTGATCTGGACCGCGATCTGAAGGCGGCCAAGGAGAAGACGGGCTTCGCGGTGGATGCGGTCAACCCGGATCTTTCGGCGTTCAAGGCGCGTGGGGGCAAGCTGATCCTTTATCACGGGTGGAATGACCCTGCGATTTCCCCGCTGGCGACAATCGCCTACTACAACAGCGTGGTGAAGAGTATGGGCGCAGCGCAGGCTGTGTCTTTTGTGCGGCTGTTTCTTGTTCCCGGAATGCAACATTGCTCCGGTGGACCGGGGCCGGAGAAATTCGGACAGTCCGGGCCGGCGTTCGACCCGGCTTTGGACGACGCGGCGCACAATATTACGACTGCGCTGGAGCAGTGGGTGGAGAAAGGGACGGCTCCTGAGCAGGTGATTGCTCGGGGAATAGCCGGCGGGACCGGAGCGGATAAACCTGTTGGATTTGCCGAGCCGATTTGCGCCTATCCCAAGTCAGCGCATTACAAAGGCAGCGGAGACAGGAAGGACGCGGCAAGTTACGCATGCGCTGCGCAATAACCTGACCGATTCATTTGATCGGCGGCCTCTCTGGCGCGGAGCCTTGGGAGGCCCCTTTCTTGTTGGAGACATTTTCGGCCAGAAGTGTGAAGGCCTTTCCGATGAGGCCGGGGATTTCAGTGGTTGCGGCGCCAAAGGACTGGTGGATTTCGAGGACCGTAGCGGGCGCCGTTGCAAGGGCGTTGAGCGCAGCGACCGTGCCTGGCCATGTGATGGTGCCGCTCCCGGGCCACAGGTGCTCGTCTTTCAGTCCGTGGTTGTCGTGGATGTGGACGGAGCCGATGTGGCTGCCCAATGTCCCAATGGCCTCGGCGACACCCACGGTGATGTGCGCATGACCAAGGTCCAGGCAGACTCCCACGTTGGGCAGGTGGCCCAATTCTAGAATGAGGAGCAGGTGCGTCGGAGTGGTGGCTTCGCTGAGCAGGTTTTCGACCAGCAGACGGACGCCGAGGGGTTGGGCAAACGCGCCAAGGTGCTCGAGGGCAGTGATGGCGTACTCGATCGTCCGCTGCGACCAGCCGTCTTCGCGCTCGCCGAGGTGAACCACGAGATTGCGGAAATGGAGCTGATCCGCGGTTTCGAGGGCGCGCTTGATCTCGTCCATGGCGTCGATGCGGCGCGATTTCTCCGGGTGCAGAAGGTTACACGCGGGCGCTCCAGCACGGCCCATCTCACGGTCGGGAAAGAGTGGCGCGTGCATCGAAAAGGCTTCAAGCGTATTGGAGCGGAACCAGTTGGTCAGCTCGGCGACGTGCTCGCGGCTGGTGTAATCGAAGTGCTGGCGTGCGGCGAAGATCTCGACCGCTGCAACGCCGGACCGCGAGGCGAGTTCCAGCAGCCCCGGATGAAGGCGCTGGTTCAGAAACAGGTGCGTCGACAGGACGCGCAGCATAGTCAATGAGTGCCCCCGCGCCGGAATGGGTATGGATAACAGACCTGGCGCTGATTCGATTGTCTCATTTTAAGGAACGGGGAACTGGATCGCAGGAGGGGATTGCTGCAGGAACTTGTTCGTCCTAAATCGGGAGGCAAGCCAGCGGATCTGAGAAATTGGTTTCGCCGGCTTGCATCCTGATAACGCACGACTGGGAAATGGGTGAGTCTAGCTGCTAAACCTCCCAGGATTGCGACACATAATACGCGCCGATCCCGGTGAGGAAAGGGTGAATATGTGGCCCGGAGCGCAAAACGGAAGGATTTCCGTTCGAATCTGCCAGGGAGCGCCTTGGAATTAGCGAACTCTAATGGTTGCGCTGTTAGAAACAGTACATCTAAACGAAGGCGTTGAACAGATACTTTCGTGCTGGAAATCAATTTGTTCTCGAAATCTGTTGATGCGGTCAAACAAAATCCTGGCGTCGCAAGCTCAGGTTGCCAAGCGATGCCAGCCGCGAGTCGAGGGGAGCATGTTCGAAATGGCTCAAGACCATTGAAGCCATCGCGCCTATGTGCCGGCCGACCTTTCTCTCTTCCCTCGACATCGATTTCGATGGGCTATGCGAGCCTCGAAGGCGTTGTTTACTTAGGGGCGCTAGCCCGCGGGCTTTGGGACGCCGCGGGCTTGCAGCCCTGAATCGCAAGACTGGGAAAGGGTGAAGCAGACAAAAATCAGGCAGCCTTGCCGGAGTGTTACGGAAGGATGATCCCGAACAGCGCCGTCAAGCCTGCCCAAGGGGGTGCTCATGTGCGGAACAGAAACTGGGTCTCCATTCTTCTTGCTATGTGCTCGATAGACGGCGCATTAGCGTTCGCACCGTGGGCACAATTGCTCATATTGGGGACAGAGACTGTTAAATTTTGCTCAGTTTTTCGTTTTTTTTTTGGAAATCAATAACCGGCTGCCTTGCCGTAATGGCTGCGGTGGTCCTGCCCCCCGAGAAGTTCGCCGGTCTTGCGGTCGATGGCAATGCACTCGCCATTGGACCAGTGGCCGTTCTTGATTTCGAGGTCGTAGCCTAGGGCTTTGAGTCCGTCGAGGGTTTCCGGGGCAAAGCCTGCCTCGAGGTAGAGCTTGTCGGGCAGGTACTGGTGGTGAAAGCGCGGGGCGTCGACGGCTTGCTGAATGTTCAGCCCGCCTTCAGAGGCGGACAGAAAAATGTTGGCGACGGTGGTAATAATGCGCGCGCCGCCGGGGGAGCCGAGGACGAAGCGGAGCTTGCCGGCCTGAACGATGATCGTTGGGGTCATGGAGCTCAGCGGTCGCTTGCCCGGAGCGATGGCGTTGGCCGGGCCCTGCATCAAGCCGTAGTAATTGGGGACGCCTTCCTTGGCGGTGAAGTCGTCCATCTCGTCGTTGAGCAGAAACCCGAGGGAGCCGGCGGTAACGCGGGAGCCGAACGAGTCGTTGAGGGTGGTGGTGACTGCAACAGCATTGCCTTCGGCGTCGACGACGGAGTAGTGGGTTGTGTCGTTGGACTCGGGACGCCGCCGGCCGGCGGTTTTTGGCGCCGGCGGCAGGAAACCGGCCGGGCGATGCAGGCCGGCGCTGGGTGTGGCCGAGGTGGGGCTGATCGACGCTGCCCAGGCTGCGGCGTAAGCTCTTGAGGTCAGTTGCGCCACCGGCATGGAGTTGTAATCCGGATCGCCCAGGTAGTCGGCGCGGTCCATGTAGGCCCGGCGGTAGGCCTCGACGATCAGGTGGATCGACTCGGGAGTGCGGTCGCCCAATTTGGCAAGGTCGTAGCCTTCGAGCATGTTGAGCACGCTGAGCAGCACAATGCCGCCGGAAGAGGGCGGCGGGGCGCTGATCACCGTGTAGTCGCGGAAGGCGCCGACGATGGGAGTGCGCTCGACGACGCTGTATTGCGCGAGGTCGTCGAGTGTGAGCAGCGCGCCGCCCTTCTTGAGTTCATTGACGAGCTCGTGGGCAATTTTGCCGTGGTAGAAGTCGTCAGGGTCGGAGGCGATGCGCTGCAAGGTGCGGGCGAGTTCGGGCTGGCGGAACGTTTCGCCCTCCTTATATAGTTCGCCGTCGCGCTGAAAGATGCGTTTGGAGTCGGGAAAGCGGGCCAGATCCGGGTCGGTCAGCTCCTTGGCTTCCTCTGCGCTGAGAATAAACCCGTCGGCGGCCAGCTTGATGGCCGGCGCCATGACGCGCTCAAGGCCGAGCTTGCCGAATTTGCGCTCGGCGTAGACCAGGCCGGCGACCGACCCCGGAGTAGCGATCGACCGGTAGCCCAAGACTGAAGAATCGAGGCTCTCCTCGGGGATGACGTTGCCCTCGGCGTCCTGGTACATGGTTTCGGTGGCGGCCAGCGGCGCCTTCTCACGGAAATCGAGGAAGGTGGCGTGGCCGTCGTTGGTGCGCAAAAGCAGAAAGCCGCCACCCCCCAGGTTTCCGGCAGCGGGATGAACGACAGCCAGTGCAAAGCCGGTAGCTACCGCGGCGTCGACGGCGTTGCCTCCGCTGTGCAGGATCTGAACACCGGCGTCGGAGGCCAGATGGTGGACGCTCACAACCATGCCATGTCGGGCTCGGACCGGTTGTTCGTCGTGATAGGAAATCACGTTCTTCGTGCCCTCCTTCACTTGGTTCTGGGCGGCGACAGGGATTGAGATTGAGAGTGTGGCGCCCGCGAGAGCGGTCAGTACCGCGAAACAGGACCGTCGAATCATGATGTCTTGACAGGATAACCCGGACGGTGCCGGAGCTTGCCTTTCGAGGTACCAAGGTTCGCGATCGCACAACAAGAGCCGATCGCCGGCGTCAAACGAAATGGCATCCAACCAAGAGACGGCTGTTCTGAAGTGAACTCAACTGTATTCAACCTGGGAGGCCACCATGCAAGGAAAAGCAATGCAGTGGGCTTTTGTATTCGCCGGCCTGGTAGGGCTAGGCAGCGCCGCGGCCAGCGCGCAGAAAGAAGCAGCGAGGGCAATCTCGCGGACTGATATTGCGGTGAGCGTTTATGGAGCCTTCAGCGGTGCCACCACCGGCAACAATGTTCAGCAGAGTCCATCCAACTCCGCCGGAGGAATGATTGAGGTCCGCCACATTGTGAATCCAATCGTTGGGTATGAAGGCACCTACTCCTTCAATCGCAGCAACCAGACGTACACCAGTTGCCCCGGCATATTCAACCCGCTCTGTCTGCAGATCCCGGTGCTAGCCAATGCGCATGAAGTAACCGGCGATTGGGTGGCGTCACTGAGGGTCTCGAATCTGCGGCCTTTTGCGCTCGCCGGTGTTGGATTCCTGTTCGATGTTCCTGCCAGTGGACAGACCGGCGCCACCATCGACACCAAGCCAATGTTTGTCTATGGAGCGGGGCTCGACTGGGGTATTCTCCCGCATCTTGGAATTCGGGGGCAATTCCGCGGGAACCTGTACAGGGCGCCCGATCTCACCACTGCGTTCGGTTCCACAGGCGCGTTTATTCACACGTCGGAGCCGATGATTGGGGCGTACTTACGGTTCTGAGGCGGCTTGTCTGCAGCGCGCTGCCCGGAAACCAAATTGATAACCTCAGGGGTCAAAACAGGCCAATGGGTTTCCCTGCGCAAGTGTATGCTATTCGTCATGTTCTTTCGACAATTCAAGTGCCTCTGCTTGGCGATGATGCTGGTATGCATCGCAGCATGGGGGCGCGCTGAGAATGTGGGCGCGGGCACGCCGACCGGGTTGAACCTGGTCGAAGTTGTGCAGCAGATGCACAACCACACCGCCGTCCGGATTCAGGAACTGAAACACTTCACCGCGCTGCGGCATTATCAGGTGGAATACAAGGGTTATTCGGCGACCATCTTGGCCAGGATGGACGTGGAGGCGAACTACGACGCCGCGCAGGGGATGAGCTTTCGGATCGTATCGCAGAGCGGCTCGAAGCTTCTTTGCGATAAAGTTCTCAAGCGGGCGTTGGACAGCGAAGTGGAAGCCTCGCGAGACAGGGGATCGACGGAGCTGACGCCGGCCAACTACAAGTTTCAGATGGTTGGCAGCGAGATGATTGCCGGCCGGCCGGCGTACATCCTCAAAGTGGATCCGCTGTTGGACGGTAAGTTCCTATATAGAGGCAAGATTTGGGTGGATGCGGCCGACTTTGAGGTGGTGAAGATGGAGACCGAACCGGCGAGGAATCCGTCGTTCTTCATTTCGCGTACGCTGATCCACTATACGGGCGCGCTGGCGCACGGGTTCTGGCTGCCGCAGAAGATTCGCAGCGAGACCAAGGTGCGCATCGGCGGCACGGCGGTGCTTACGATCGACTATGGAACTTATCAGGTTGAGTCGAACGCTCCCTTTGTCGCTGGAAATTGGACCTGTCCATTTTTTGCGCGATATTCACGGAAACAACCCTAGGCACCCTCACAAGAGCAGCTAAGGCAGCAACTTGCGAATGGAGAAGAGTGTCGCTTTGCGGAGTCGGCTCTTCGCGCGGGATCGAAGATTCGGCTGTGCCGAGTTGGGCTCGTGGTTGAGCGCGATGTACTGCTGCGCAAGCGCGGCCTGGTAGTGATCGAGCAGCAGAAGGGTGGCGGCCCTCCAACCAAAATGTTCAGCCTGAGCCCGTGCGGCGTGACCGATAGATTCTCTGAAAGTGGGTTCGGCCAAGAGTTGATGGATTGCTGCAATCGCCTCGGCTTCGTCGTCAAAAAGAAATCCGCTGACGCCGTCCTGAATCATCTCTGGAATGCCGCCGGCACGGGCAGCGACAACAGGAAGCCCTGAGGACATGGCTTCAAGGATGACGAGGCCGAGCGTCTCGGATCGGGAAGGCATGATGAAGATGTCGCTGGAGGCGTAGGCCTGGGCGAGTTCTTCTCCGTGAAGGAAGCCGGCCATGTGGACCGGGAGGCCGGCGAAGTGTTGCTGGAGATTCTTGTGGTGAGGACCGTCGCCTATCAGAGCCAGCCGGGCTTTGGGATTGGCCAGCAGGACGGGCTTGAGGCGTTCGATTTCCTTCTCGGCCGAGAGGCGCCCGACATAAAGAAATAATGGGTCCTCGGGGTGGCCTTCGGTGAGGCGGGCGCGCATTTCCTGGGAACGGCTGTCGCGCTGAAATCGATCGGTATCGACGCCTCCGGGCCAGAGGCCGAGCCGTTCGATTCCATGCTGCTGCAACTGCTCGACCATCGCAACCGAGGTGCAGAGGTTGACGGTTGCGCGATTATGGCGCTGGCGGAGAATGGGCCAGACCCATCGTTCCATGAAACTCAGACGATAGTAATGGAGATACTTCGGCAGGTCGGTGTGGTAGGAGATGACCAGTGGGAGACGGAGAGCGCCGCCATTCTTTCCGCCGCCATAGTACAGACCGGCCACGCCCAGCAGAGCGGGATCGACGACGTGGATGATGTCGGCCCGGAATTCGACGATGGCCTGGCGCATCGAGGCGTGAGGAAATGCAAGCCGAAGCTCGGGATAGAGAAAGAGCGCGTGGCCTTTAGAGCCAACGATGCGCGATTGCAGAAAGCGATCGAAGCCACCATCCGGCGCGAAGATGAGGACCTCGTGGCCGAGGCTTTCCAATTGCTTCACTGTCTGACAAAGCGTCGTGACAATGCCGTCCACTTTTGGGATGAAGGTTTCAGTGAAGAGGGCAATTCGCATGATCGCGCCAAAGTCATTTTATAAGGAAATTAACAAAGGCAGCACTGCGAAGCTGGATTTGGCGGCGATTGGCTCAACCGGGCGCCGACCGCCGGCATCGCTAATTTCGGTTAGCGGGCGTCAATCAGCATGGTTGGATCGTGGACGGTACGGCGGACGTTCTCGTCTGCGCCGGGCGCGTCCGGCTAGGGCCGCTTGCTGTGATACCGTTGCAATACGGCGTCCCTGAGCCGGTCGGGCTTTCGGGCCTTGGGCAAAGGCTGCGATTTGCGCAGAATCGGGGGTGTCGCGCGAACTTACAGAATGTCCCAACAGCCGGAAATGATATCGCCTTCGTTGCCCGCGAACCCGGCTAACAAGCCTGGCCCGGGAATTGTGACCGCGACAATCGCAAAAGAGCATGAGGCTGAGTTGGAGCCAGCGACTGTGATGCACGGGGCGCCCCGGCTTCCGCGCTGGCTGGAAAAGGCAGAGCTGATGCTGCGGGTGCTGCTGCGGATGTATATTGGGCTGGCCGTTTGCTATGCGCCGTGGTCGCACATGTTCTGGGACCAGAACCCGCTGTTTCTGCAATTCCCAACGCTCTCGATCTATGCGGCCAACGGCGCGGTACGGGGCATCGTTTCGGGGCTTGGGTTATTGAATTTGTGGATTGCGTTTCAAGACGCCGTTCGGCACGGGACGGATGAACGATGAGCGACGACGGAAATCGGAATTCAGAACAAGGGGCGGAGAGCAGCCGGCCCGGGGTACCCGCGCCGCTTGAGCGAGCTCCACTGGCATATGAAAACTCTGCGTTTCTGAACAGCGCGGACGGGCGCCTGATGCGAATTGTGTCGGAGTACCTGGAGCCCCTGGCGCGCTTCCGGCACGAGCAGATTCAGGATACGGTGGTGTTCTTCGGATCGGCGCGGTTTCGCGGGCGCGAGGAGGCACACCATGCGCTGGAACTTCTAGACAATACTGGATCGAGCCAGGCGGCGCCGAGCCACGAGCAGCCGGCCAGCGCGCCGGAGATAGCCGCCGGCCAGGCCACGGATTTGCAGCGGAAGCGCGCCGTGGCGGCGGTGGAGATGGCTCGCTACTACGAGGACGCGCGGCGGCTGTCGGGGATGCTGACCCATTGGGCTAAAGGAATCAAGTCTGAGCGGCACCGGTTTGTTGTGACCTCGGGTGGAGGCCCGGGGATCATGGAGGCGGCCAACCGGGGCGCGTGGGAAGCCGGTGGAAAGACGATCGGACTTAATATACGGCTGCCGTTCGAACAGGCGCCGAATCCTTATATCACCCCGTCGCTGAACTTCGAGTTCCACTACTTCTTCATGCGCAAACTGTGGTTCGCTTACCTGTCCAAGGCGCTCGTGGTTTTTCCGGGGGGGTTCGGGACGCTGGACGAGATGTTCGAAGTTCTGACTCTGGCGCAGACGCAGAAGCTGGCGAAGAAGATCACGGTGGTTATCTACGGCTCGGATTATTGGAAGAAGGTCTTCAACCTGGACGTGCTCGTGGACAAGGGGGCGATAAGTCCCAAAGACATCGAGCTGTTCCAGTTTGCGGACACTCCCGAGCAGGCGTTTGAGCTACTGCGCAATGGATTGACGGAGAATTATCTGCGGTCCGAAATGGTGGCGGCCGAGGAACCGGCGAGCGAGGGGACCGGGCCGGCCGAAGATCTGATGGCGGGATCGACACTGGAGGATTTTCTGGGACCGGAGATGGCCAAAACGCGCAAGTAACGCAAGCTCTTCGTAAAGAATCTTGAATTCGTTGCC
Source organism: uncultured Acidobacteriaceae bacterium (assembly GCA_963757965.1). Classification (GTDB taxonomy): domain Bacteria; phylum Acidobacteriota; class Terriglobia; order Terriglobales; family Acidobacteriaceae; genus Telmatobacter. The sequence continues at coordinate 104,898 of CAVWTV010000016.1, read as the reverse complement.
GATGCAATCCTCAGGCAGCGGCCATCGCTGAAGGGGGAATCTTGGTCTTATTGACGTGGCGCAAGAACAAATCCGTCGGCGTGAAGGTCCTGGATGCGCAGCACAGAGGAATGATGCGGATTCTGAATGAGCTCCATGCGGCGGCGATGAAAGGCAGAGTGGGAGAGGTTGCCGGTCCGCTCCTAAGCCAGGTCTCTTGCACAGCGAGAGAGCATTTCTCCACCGAGGAAGAGCTGATGGAGCAGACCAGGTATCCGGGACTCGTCGAGCACCGGGCGAAACACCAGGCACTGCTGGCGAAGGCTGCGGAATTTCTCGCGCGCCACGACCAGGGCGACGTTACTTCGTATGTCCAGTTGCTCTACTTCGTGCGCGATTGGTTCAGAGACCATTTAAGGCACGAAGATAAGAAATACACGGTTTGGATGAATGAGCATGGAGTCGAGTAATTCAGGGTTCGGCAAAGCATAGATAGCACCGGGGCGAGGTTTGCGGTCGACAGCGCCTGGACCGGGCTCCAATGGGATCTCTTATAATTCCGGGACCGTCAATAATTATTTAGATGCAGGCGAATTGATTCTGCTAGGCTTATTTCACGCATCTCCCCATGTCAACGCGCCGCAAGGAGTCTTAGTGCAGGATTTGATCGTGTGCGAATGCGCACTGGTTTTTGCTTTCCTGTCTGATTCTTAGGGAATTGCAGTGATCTTTGGGGAGAGGTTAGGGTAACTCCGTTGATTCCCATGCTAATTGAAGGGGTTTTCGCACCATCTTAACCCCGCATTGATGGTTGGAGGTGGATACTGAATGCAGAAATCCGGGCATGATCGAGCAGAAGGAGCGGAAATGGCCAATTCGACCATCTCGTACCTGTGGCGTGACCCCCACGCGCCGCGCGGCTTCCGGTCAGGTGTTTCACTGCACAGTCACACAAACCAGTCTAGAGAGACGTTGGATTTTCTGGCGAATTTTGGCAATCAGTACCCGGTGATTCGGCCGCTGATGTCGCGGCTGGAGCGGCGGTCGGAGCAAGGGCATGGGATGCGGGTGAACTACGCGGAGAGCTATTGGACGCCCCCAATGACCCCGAAGCTTGCGTTCGATCTAGAGACCGAGCAGATTGAAAACCTCGACATCGCGCCGATGGTTTCGCTCTCGGATCACGACAACATCAAGGCGCCGATGATGCTGCGGACGGTGCCGAGCGCGCGGCAGATTCCTGTTTCGGTTGAGTGGACCGCGCCGTATGGGAAGCAGTCGTTCCATCTGGGCGTGCATAACCTGCCGAGCGCCCGGGCGACCGAGTGGATGGAGACGCTTGCGCACTTCACCGAGCACCCGAGCGACGCACGGCTGACCGAAATCTTGATTGCTCTGCACGAAGAACCGAATGTGCTGGTGGTCTTCAACCATCCCATGTGGGACCTGTACCTGGTTGGCTACGAGCGGCATTCGTTCCTGGTGAATGAGTTCCTGCAGAAGAACGGCAACTACCTTCACGCCCTGGAGCTGAACGGACTGCGGCACTGGGATGAGAATCGCAGAGTGAGGCGGCTCGCGGAGAAGTGGAACATGCTTCTCATCACGGGCGGAGACCGTCACGGCGTTGAACCGAACGCGACGATCAACCTGACCAACGCGACCAGCTTTACGGAGTTTGTCCACGAGATCCGGCGGGAGAAGAAGAGCGACATGCTTTTCATGCCGCAGTACGCGGAGCCGTGGAGGCATCGGATTCTTCGCTCCGCAATCGACGCGGTTCGCGACTACCCTGAATTCCCGCAAGGCTCGCGGACGTGGGACGAGCGCGTCTATCATCCCGATGCAAACGGAGTACCGAGGCCGCTGAGCCAACTTTGGCCTGACGGAACGCCGCCGTGGGCGATGACACTGGGCATCCGGTTGGTGCAGTTGATGGGCCGGGGCGTCGTTTCTGGCGGCCTGAAGATTGCATGGAGCGAGGCCGACCAGTTGCGGCTGGCCCTCGGCGAGCACGACGGCTGAGGCCGGCAGGCAGCAGGCTCGAACTTATGGCTCATCCCATTCCGCGGGTGGCTTACTTCCCCGACTCATTCCATGAGGTCAACGGGGTTGCGCACACGAGCCGGCACTTTGAGGCGTTTGCGCGGCGGCGGAATCTGCCGTTTCTATGCGTTCGCGCCGGAGACCGGACCCAGGCCATTCTCGAAGACGGCAACATTTGGACGCTTGAGCTTTCTCGCGGCTTTCTTTCCTTTGCTCTCGAAAAGGATCTTCGCTTCGATCCGGCATTTCTGCGCCACATTCCGTTGATCGAGGAAGTGCTTGAACGATTCAAGCCCGACCTGATTCACATTACAGGTCCCAGTGAGGTGGGAATGCTGGGGGCCGGTTTGGCCGGCTATTTGGGAGTGCCGCTGGCTGCAAGCTGGCATACCAACGTGCATGAGTATTTGGCACGGCGGTCACAGTGGTTTTTGCGACTGCTGCCGAAACAGCAATCGGCGCAAACGGGACATACGATCGAGGACATGACGATGGCTGCGGCAGCACTGTTCTACTCCGCGGCGGGCGTGCTGTTTGCGCCGAACGCGGAGCTTTGCGCGCAACTTGAGAGGATGACGGGCCGCCCTTGCCACCTGATGCCGCGCGGTGTGGACGCCGCGCTTTTCAATCCAGACAAACGGAAGCGCGACCCGGGGGATCGAGATCAGCTGCTGGGATTCGTGGGCCGGTTGTCGATTGAGAAGAACGTGACACTGCTTGCCCAAGTGCAGGATGAACTGGAGCGGATGGGGCACCACAGCTTCCGGTTCCTGATTGTGGGGCACGGCGCGGAGGAACAGTGGCTGCGGGAGCGGCTGCCGCGGGCGGAGATTCCTGGCGTGCTGAAGGGCGAAGCGCTTTCACAGGCGTACGCGAACATGGATCTGTTTGTGTTTCCGTCGCACACCGACACGTTTGGGAACGTGGTGCTTGAGGCCATGGCCAGCGGAGTGCCGGCGATTGTGACACCGGATGGCGGGCCGAAGACGATTGTGCAGGACGGCGTGACGGGGCGGATCGTGCCGGACGAAGATTTTGCGATGGCGGTTGCTGAGGTGCTGGGCGACCCCGAAAAACATGCTGCGATGCGGTTGGCGGCTCGCGCTCATGCGCTGACAATGAGCTGGGACGCGGTGTTTGAAGGGGTGTATGCGGCATATGAGGGGCTGATGACGCAGGGGCAACAGGCGGCGGGGTAGGCTTCGCGGCTTCCCACCCTTCTCACAAAGAACGCGAAAAGGTTGGGGCACCTGTGATCTTTTGGTGCAAGAATTCGAAAATGCTTCAGGCTCCGGCGGGTTTGGGATCTTCAGGATCGAATTTGGCGGTGCGGATTTTCGTGGCAAGGCCGATCTTGGAAAGCAGCCAGATGCCCCAATAGTTGGGGTCAATTTCATACCAGGCAAGACCGTGGCGTGCGGAGACGGGGTGGGCGTGGTGGTTGTTGTGCCAGCCCTCGCCGCCGCTCATTAGTGCGACCCACCAGTTGTTGCGGGAGTCATCGCGGGTTTCAAAACGACGGCTGCCCCAGAGGTGAGTTGCGGAGTTGACGAACCACGTGGCGTGGAGGCCGAGCGTTACGCGCATGAAGGCTCCCCACAGCAGCATGCCAACGGCATTGACGGGACCGCCAGTGAGCCAGCCGCCGCCGAACAGAATCACGCCGCATGCGACCAGGGGAATCCAGTGATACTTGCTGAGCCAGCAGTGGAAACGATCTCGAGCGAGGTCGGGAACATAGCGGGCGAGCACCTCAGTCTGCTGGTGCAATGTATTGCCCCAGAGAAGCCAGCCGGTGTGGGCCCAGAATCCGCCTTCACGAGGAGTGTGGGGGTCGCCGTCACGATCGCTGTTCTGATGATGCACGCGATGCGTGGCAACCCAGAAGATGGGTCCACCCTCAAGCGAGAGCGTGGCGCAGATAGCCATGAGATATTCAAGCCACTTGGGAACCTGATAGCCGCGATGCGTGAGCAGCCGGTGATAACACATGCCGATGCCGACATTGATGGACAAAACGTAAAGGGCGAGCATGACCAGGAGGCGCTGCCAACTGAAAAAGAACAAGGCCGCGAGCGCGCCCACGTGGAAGGCAACAATCACGCCGAGTGTCAACCAGTTGATGCCATCGCCGATGGTGGCGGCGCGTCCCATGCGAACTTCCTCGCGCGCAGGGACCGCGCGAGCCGCCGCGGAAACCGATGCTTCAGGAGTTGTGGGAATTGAAGTGGTTGAGGTCTGGGTTTCCGGAGGAAGAGCGGTGACGATCGATGCCATGTTTTCGCGAAGATCCTTATTGAGTGGCAACACGCCCACTCTAATCCCATTGTATAGGAGGTCATAACATCGGAGTGGTGTGCGCCGCTTAAGTTGTAGGGAAAAGGATAAGATTCCGGACATAAGTGAGCAATAGTGCTCACAAATGGGCGACATACGCATTTGATATCATCCGGCAAGATATCCGAGAACCCTGCGATCGGGTCTTGGTTGGCTTACCAAGGGGGCGAATGACCAAAGAGACGGGACGCATCGAAGCATTCTCGGATGGGATTTTTTCGATTGCCGCAACGCTGTTGGTGCTGGACCTGAAGCCGCCGATGGCGACGCTGCCTTTCTGGCAGGGAATCCTGAATCAGTGGCCGGGCTATGCGAGCTTTCTTCTGAGCTTTCTGTTCATCGGCATCATGTGGATCAACCATCACCGGCTGTTCTCCCACATCGTCCGTTCTGACGACGCGCTGCTGGCGGCGAATCTACTGTTGCTGCTCGGAGTGGTGTGGATTCCCTACCCCACATCGTTGTTGGCGCAAGCAGTGGCGGGCGGACAGTTGCGCAACGCGGCTATCTTCTACAACGGTTCGTACTTGGTGCTGGCGATGTTATTCAACGTGCTGTTCTTCGTCTGCATGAGCCGCGGCCTGGTGGACCGACAATCCGCGGGGGCGCGCATTACTCTGAGGCGCTATGCGGCGGGGATCCTCGTGTACGTTATTTGCTTCGCTGTTACGTGGTGGAATGTTCCGCTGAGCCTGGCGATCAACGCAGGGATGGCGTTGTTCTTTCTGCTGGCGCCATGCGCTAAGAGCGCTACGCACGAACCGGGCCGGGGCTGAAGCGGTGCTCCGGCACGGTGCAGAAAAGCAAAGGCCCAGGGCTAAAGCCCGATGTGAACTGGCCGTCATTCAGGGGTCTGAAGACCCCTGCTCCCTCCGCGCGATGCTGGCACAATCAGGTGCGCATGGCCTGCCCACAATGGCGCCGGCAGGCGCTAATTTCTGCTGTCTACCCCGAAGTCTTCGCCGCCGGTGACGAACAGCTTCTCTGCCTGACCGCGGAGCACGCGATAGAGGGCAAACTGACGCTGGGTTGCGCCGCGGAGTTCAAAGAGAAGTTCGCCGCGGTTGTCGGCCATGGCGTCTACGGCGTCTACGAGACGCATGCGCGGAGTGTCGTCCAGATGGGCGGCGTCGGTGACGCTCTTCAACAGCACCAGAACGTTGCCATAGAGGTCAGGCTGAGCGATCAGGGTGACAAACTTCTGCTTGCCCAGGGGACCGTCGATTTGCGCCGACAGCACCAGTGTGGCGCCGGAGCCATAGGCCAGCTCGAAGACCTGGAACTCCTCGCCCGTGAGCGGGACAGGCGCGGCGGGCGGAGGCGCGGGCTTGGCGGACTTTCTGGTTGTGACGGTGGTCCGTTTGGGCGCGGGCGGTGGGGTGGGCAGATTGATGCCGAGGGCGGCCCGGGCAAGGTCTTCCATCGAAGCCTTCATCTTGGCTTCGTCGTCCGGGCTGGACCAGGAGTAGGTCCAGGGATGGACAGGGTGCGTCTTGGCATCTGATACGGCCACGGCTTGCTGCACGTCAGGCGGCAGGCCGATAAGGCTGGGGACCACTTCAAGAATGGGGCCGCTGGATTTGCCGCGCTTCAGGGTGGGGCGGTCTGGGTCGGCGGCATCTACCGATTCGGAGTGGCCGATGTTCGCCTGCTGGACCTTCGTGCTCTTGTGAAGCACGGGGCGGTCCGGATCGTTGGAGGATGCACTTCCGGTGTCCGATCCGCTGGCGCTGCTGTCGCTGGAGGGACTCCGGTGAAGGGTGGGGCGGTCAGGATCGGAACTCGTGACTGGGACCTGGTTAGCGCTTGTATCGGGCGGGGTTTTGCCGGCGCTTGTGCCTGCCGTGCTTGCAGTCGAGCCGGCAGTGTCGCTTGCTGGCTTCTTGTGCAGGGTGGGCCGATCGGGATCGGATACTGGGTCGGTGTCCTGTGGCTGACCTGCCGCGTTGGAGCCACCGCCGCTGCCCGATCCTGCACCAGACCGGTCGTTGGCAGGATGCTTGCGATGAAGGACCGGCTCGTCGCTTTGCGCATCGTCCTGGTCGATGCGGGCACGCGCCATCTGCTGTTGGGCGGGTCTCGGCCTGGCGACGGGCATGGGTCTCCACGTCCCATAGCCAACCCACGATCCATGCTCCTGGCTTGCGTTGCGGATGTCGTACATGCCTATTGGCTTGCCGTTCTGCTCTAGTTCGTATTCAACCTCGCCTTCGAGCGAGAGCGGTTCAGGCCGGGCGAGATAGATGGCGCCATCCTGCAGTTGACCGGCATCGAGCACGGCTACGGGAACTAGACGGCTGCGGGTTGGTTTGCCCGGCTCGCCAGTCCACTCAAGCACGGCGATTGCGCGGAGTTCGGGCGTGTCTTTGGAGGACTTTGTCACTTGGCCAGGGTATTGCGCAAATACAGGGAGACAGTTCAGAAGGAAGGCGACAGCGATCATTGGCCTCAGTGGTATCCCACCCTTCGACCAGCCGCCCCACGGACGCGCGAAGGATGTGGCGCCCGGATTTGTCGACGAAGTACCCGACCTGTACGATGACATTTGCTGCCCACCTCGGGAATAATCGAACCTGATGGCCATGCTAAGGCCTCTAACTACCAAACGAGGAATTTCCCCATGGAACTCAACGCGAAAGTCGCCGACTTTTCTTTGCAAACCGACGAAGACAAGACGGCTAGCCTGGCAGACTATGCGGGCAAGCCGGTTGTACTCTTCTTTTACCCCAGAGCGGATACTCCTGGCTGCACAATTGAGGCCTGCGGCTTCCGCGATACATTCAAAAAGCTGCAATCGGCGGGCGCCGTGGTTCTGGGGATCAGCCGCGACACGCCCAAGGCCCAAGCCAAATTCCGCGCCAAATACGACCTGCCGTACACACTCCTTGCTGATGTAGACGAGAAAGTCTGCAATCAGTTTGGCGTCATGAAGGAAAAGAACATGTATGGGAAGAAAGTGTGGGGCATTGCTCGGACGACATTTTTGATTGGACCGGACCAGACGCTGCTGCACATCTTCCCCAATGTTGCGCCGGAGGGGCACGCGGAAGAAGTGCTCGCGATCCTGAAAGAATGGAAGAAAGCACACAAGTAGGGGACGTGGACCGCGCAGATCATGCTCTCCCACCCATCGAGCAAAGAACGCTCGATGGATGGGGCACCCAGCTGCATCGTGAATTCTTTGAGGCGCCGCCGGAGTTGGTGGCTCCGCGGCTGCTGGGGAAGGTGCTGGCGCATATTTCGCCTGCCGGGATCTTGGCGGGACGGATTGTGGAGGCGGAGGCTTATCTGGGTCCGCACAACGCGCCGCCCGATCCGGCTGCGCACAGCTTTCGCGGGCAGACGCCGCGGACTTCCGTTCTCTTTGGCCCCGCTGGTCATGCTTATGTTTACGCGATCTATGGTCGCTATTTCTGCATGAATGTGTCGTGCGAGGCCGAAGGACGCGCTGGATGCGTGCTGCTGCGGGCGCTGGAGCCTTTGCTGGGGCCAGACGGCTCGGGCTTGGCCCGAATGGCCGCGAATCGGGGGCTGGCTGCTGGTGCGGCTGCGCGGCAGTTGACCTCAGGACCGAGCAGGTTGTGCCAGGCGCTGGGGCTGACACGGTCGGGCCACAATGGGCTCGATCTGGCCGATTCCGGCTCGGCGCTGCAGATACGCGACGACGGCTTCGCGGTGAATGACGTGCTGGTGACGGCGCGCATCGGCATCAACGAAGCGGTGGACTGGCCGCTGCGTTTTGCCCTGCCGGAGCACAAATGCGTCTCCGGACCGAAGAGTTTCATCGGCAAACGCGTCCTTCTACGGTAGAATTCCGTCCATCAGAGAAACGACCCCAACTGCGAGGTAATTTTCCCCTTGAAGCATTCTTCCTTGTCTCTGCCCGCCGCAACGGCTCTGCTGACCGCGGCTGTCTTCGCCATGACCACGGTTGCCCAAACCCCTCAAGCTGCGCCGCCACCGGCCGGCGGCCCGCCGCCGATGCGCAGCTACCCCGCGCCCACCAACCTGAAGGTGCTGCCCAAGGATATGACCGGGCAGCAAGTGCACGAGATCATGGAGAAGGTTGCGGGCTCGCTGGGCGCGCATTGCGATACATGCCACACGGCGGACCCCAATAACATCGGTCCCAACGGACGTCCGCGGCTGAACTTTGCCGACGACTCCAAGCCGGAGAAGAACAACGCGCGGTTGATGATGACGATGACCGAGGAGATCAACAAGAGTTATGTCACCAAGATCGACAATTCAGGCCTGGCCGTAACCTGCGGGACGTGCCATCGCGGGAAGCTGCACCCGGAACCGTTTGTGATTCCGCCGGAGGAGCGTGGGCCGCGTCCGCCCCTGCCGACAGACCCTCCGCCGGCACACTGAGAGCGCCACCACTCACGGCTTCCAGATGAATGTGGCCACCGATCCTGCGGGCAGGGGGGTAACTGCGATCTTTCCGTGGAAGCCGATGCGAAGGTCCTGGCTCCTGGTTCCGGCATTCAATGTGTAAAGCACAATCTCGCCGTTGGGATTGCGAAAGGCTACGTCCTTCAGATTTGTTCCCGCGGGCTCGTCTGAGGCGATGCGGACTGCGCCGGGGAGCAGAAACTTGCTGGCCTGACCGAGCACGTAGTAGTCGGCTTCCTGCTTTACGGATTGGCTTGGCGGGGCGGAGGTGTCGATGGTGAGCAGTCCTCGGCATGTATCGCAGCCGCCCACGTGGGGGCCGTGGTCCTGGTCGGTGGCCAGCGCCCATAGTACGTAGCTCTTGGCCCAGTTGCGGGTCACGGCGATCAACTCCGCCGCCTCGTCGGCAAGGACGTTGCCCTTCTGCCAGGTTCCGCCGCTCGATTCGGTCACCCATTGATCTTTTTGTGGAAACTCCTCGTGATTTTTGGCCATGACCGCGGGATCGCCGGCGTAGTGGTGCCAGGCGGTTCCGGCTACGAAAGCCAGGGCCTTGGGGTCTTTGAGAATTGTCTCCGGATAGTCGGGGCGATCCCAGTTGTGGTCGTAGACCATGATCTTGGTGTTGAGATGCGCGGCGGCCAGCGCAGGACCAAGTGCGTTATCGATGAAGGCTGCCTGATCGCCGGCGGGCATCAGCATACCGCTGTAGTCCGGCGCGGGCCAAAGCGGCTCGTTGACAACACTGAGCGAGTACACGGGCACTCCGGCAGCCTGATAGCCGAGCACTGTTTTCACCAGGTAATTGGCATAGGCCGGGTAGGCGTCAGGGCGGAGCGTGGAGGGTTGCTTGGAGTCAGGATAAAGGCCCAGCATCGATCCGGAGGTCTTCATCCAGCCGGGTGGGCTCCACGGAGTAATCATGATGTGAATCGGCGGATTGAGGGCGACGGCCTTCTTGAGCAGCGGCAGGATGTATTCCTGGTCGTGCTGCAGGGAGTAGTGGCCGAGGTTGGGATCGCTTGCGCCGCCGGCTGTGCTGCAGGCCTTGTCTGTCTGTTGGCACAAGTCGTCGTAGGAGTAGAAGGTGACGGCCAGATCCGAAGACCCGATGGGCTGGCGAAGAAAGCTGATCGCAATACCGTCTCTGCGGCTGAATAGTGACTTGAAGGCGGCGTCGGTCTGCGCCGGGGTCAGCTTTTTGGCAAAGAGCCAGGCGGCCGCGTCGGTAAGCGATGCGCCGAAGCCGTCGATCTCCTGGAAGCGCTGGCTATCGTCGACGGTGATGAGCGGGAGCTGTGGGGCTGTGGCGGTCTTGCTGATGAAACGCAATTCGGCGCGCTGCGAGAGGGTTTCAAGCAGGTCCGGCGTGGTCTGGTAGACCGCGATGGACTGGGCGCTCGCGGAGGCTGAGACCAGAGCAGCCAAGGCGAGGCAGGCAGCGAGAATCTTGGCGCGCGGCATGGGATCTCCTTCCAACGGAAGGAGAATCGTAGTGCATTTGGGGGTGTTCGGGAAGGGCCATTAACCAAATTCGGCGCGCTAGCCCGCTCTCGAAAAGTCTCCGCTCTTGCCGCCGGATTTTTTCTCTAGCTGAATGTTGCGGATGACGATGGACTTGTCGAGGGCCTTGGTCATGTCGTAGACGGTGAGGGCGGCTACGGCAGCAGCGGTGAGGGCTTCCATCTCGACGCCGGTGGGGCCAGTGGTGGCTGCAGTCGCGGTGATGCGGACGCCGCCGGGGGCGATCTCTGCCTGGACATCCACGTGAGTCAGAGGGAGAGGATGGCACATGGGAATCAGGTCGGCTGTGCGCTTGGCGGCCTGGATTCCGGCGAAGCGAGCAACTTCGAGCGGGTTGCCTTTGGGGTTTGCGGGCAGGGCCGCCAGCACTGCCGCTGAAAGCTCGACAAAGGCTGAGGCGGTGGCGGTGCGGCGAGTAGGCTGCTTGGCGCTTACATCGACCATGGCCGCCTGGCCGGTGGAGCTGAAATGAGAGAGCTTCGGTTTCGAGGGTTTGGGCATGGGGTCCTCAGGAAAGCAGAATGCGGACAATTGCGCCGGCTTCAATGGTGGACGTTTCTTCGGGCACGACGAGGAAGCAGTTGGAGCGGGCCAAGGCGGCTATGTCGCCGGAACCCTGCCAGGGCACAAGCGCGACTTCGGGGAGTTGACCGGCGACTGCACCAAACGTGCAAGCCGCAGGCAGAAGGCGGGTGAGTCCGGGCTTGCTGTGCTTGTCGGTGTCTTTGGATAGGCGTGCGAGAGCGAAGCGTGGGCCCGATTCACGACTGCCTGCGAGAGCGGCGAGCACAGGCGCGGCGAAGAGCAGAAAGGTGACTGCCGAAGAGACTGGATTGCCGGGAAGGCCGAAGAAACACTGCGTGCGGCGGACCCCTGGCGCTGAGTTGCCTCTCTTCAGCTCGCCGAAGACCAGGGGCTTGCCGGGCTGGATGCGCACGCCGGTGAAGTGGAAGCGAGCGCCGGCACGGGCGAGGGCCGGCTCAACGAGATCGAATTTCCCCGCAGAGACTCCGCCGGAGAGGATCAGCAGGTCGGCTTCAGCGGCCTTGGCGAGTGCACGGTCGAGAGTTTTTTCGCTGTCCGCGACAGTGGGAAGGATCCATGGCTCACCGCCGGCGGCGGCTACCATCGCGGCCAGCATGGGGGCGTTTGAATTGCGGATCTGACCGGGTGCGGGCGAGGACTCAACCGGAACCAATTCGTCGCCGGTGGCGAGAATGGCCACGCGGGGACGCAAGAAGACTTTCAGCGAAGCGTAGCCGCAGGTAGCGGCGAGAGCAATCTGCGCGGAGTGGATGGCGGTTCCGGCGCTGAGCAGCTCATCGCCCTCACGAGCTTGCGCGCCTTGTGCCACAATGTTCTCGCCCTTCTTCAATTTCCGAGGCGGAAGAAGCAGGACTTTTTTCCCCACAATCTGAACGTGTTCGAGCATCATGACGGCGTTGGCGCTGCGTGGAACGGGAGCCCCGGTCATAATCTCCCACGCTGCCCCGTTGGGCAGTGGACCGGCTGGAGCCTCGCCGGCACGAGTCGAGCCAACCAGATTGAGTGGCGTGTGCATGGATGCTTCGGCGGCACGACAGGCGAATCCGTCGCGCGTGGAGCGGGTGAACGGAGGCTGATCGCGATCGGCGCAGAGAGGCTGGGCCAGCACACGGCCCGCCGCTGCACTGAGACTCGCGCGCTCAACTGCGGGCCGCGACCGCCGCAGACGCGCGGCGTGCCCGGCAACCAGCGCGGCTGCTTCGGCGTAAGTTGGCAGGGCAGAGCTCATGGATTGGATTGTAGAGGGTTGCAGGGCAGAGGTCTGGAATTACCCTCGCGAATGGCCATTACAATCCCTCAGGGGCTTTACAGGCTGAGGAAAAGTCCCTTTGAAAACACTGTTTCTCCACAGGCTATTGGTTTATGAAAGAAGCATGCGTGGAGGCGACGGCCGACCCGGATGCGCGCATGGATAAGAAGGCCTCGGCGGACAAGGCGATTCCGAGTTATCAGGGCCATGCGCTGATAGAGAACCACGGCGAGTGCTATGGGCTGACAGTTGCGGGCAGGATATCTTCCACATCGACCCATTGGGTGGGGTAGTTGCCGGTGTAGCAGGCGGTGCAGTAGCGGGTGTGCTCGACACCGTCGCAGCTTTTCAAGAGGCCTTCGAGAGATATGTAAGCCAATGAATCGGCTTCGATGAACTGGCGGATTTCTTCGACGGACTTGTTGGCGGCTATCAGGTCGCGCTTGCTGGGAGTGTCTACGCCGTAGAAGCATGGCGAAATTGTGGGCGGGCAACTTATACGGAGATGAACTTCTTTTGCGCCTGAGCCGCGGACCATACGGACGATTTTTCGGCTCGTGGTACCGCGGATGATGGAGTCGTCGATCAGGATGACTCTCTTGCCATCGAGCAGGTTGTGCACCGGGTTGAGCTTGAGGCGGACGCCGAAATCGCGGACCCGCTGCTCGGGCTCGATGAAGGTGCGGCCTACATAGTGGTTGCGAATCAGCCCCATGCGAAAGGGAATACCGGCCTCTTCAGCGTAGCCGAGAGCCGCTGTGACGCCGGAGTCGGGGACGGGAACGACAACATCGGCAGGCACGCCGGATTCGCGGGCCAGTTGGCGGCCCATCTGATCGCGGCTCTCCTGCACCCAGCGGCCGTAGATCCGGCTGTCGGGCCGGGCGAAGTAGACGTGCTCAAAGATGCAACTGGACTGCGGAAAGCCGGTGGCATACTGACGGCTGGTAACGCCGTCTCCAGTGACCATGACGAGTTCGCCGGGAAGAACGTCGCGCTCGTACTCGGCGCGGAGAAGATCAAAGGCGCACGTCTCACTGGCAAAGACGACGGTGTCGGGGCCGTGGGAATTTTTGATGCGCGCCATGGAAAGCGGGCGGAAGCCGCGTGGATCGCGGGCCGCGAAGATGCGGTCGCGGGTCATCATGACAATGGAGAATGCGCCTTCGACCTGAGAGAGCGAGTCGGCGATGGCATCGACCAGCGAGCTGGCCTTGGAATGGGCAATGAGTTGGACGATGATTTCAGAATCTGAAGTCGTTTGGAAATAAGCGCCAGCGCGTTCGAGGCTGGCGCGCAGATTGCCGAGGTTGACGAGGTTGCCGTTGTGGGCGATGGCGATGAGGCCCTTGGTGGAGTCTACGCGGATGGGCTGAGCATTGAGCAGCGCGGAATCGCCGGTCGTCGAGTAGCGGGTGTGGCCGATGGCCATGGAGCCGGGCAGCTTGGCGAGAACGTCGTCGGTGAAGATCTCGGAGACCAGGCCCATGCCTTTGATGTTGGCCAGATGCTGGCCGTCTGCGGTGGCGATGCCGGCGGACTCCTGTCCGCGATGCTGCAGGGCGTAGAGGCCGAGATAGGCTTCACGGGCAGCGTTGGGATGGCCGTGGATGGCGACTACGCCGCATTCTTCTTTCAGTTTGGGGTCGGCTGAATCCCAGGTCTCAAGAGCGAGACCCTTCGACAAGCTCGGGGCAGGCTCTGGGGCACCCAGTTTATTGGCGGGGATGGTGCTCGATGCGTCGGCAATGCCTTCAATGCCCTGGTAGAGGCGCCGGGTCATGCCGTTACCTCGCCGTGGAGAGTGGCTTCCAGGGCGGAGGCCCAGGGCTTGCGCAGATCGGTGAGCGGGGCGGAGATGAGAGCATCGCTGTAAACCGAGATCTCAAGACGTTGGCCGCCTGTGGAGCCAATACGGGCGGCGAAGAAGCTATATTCATCAGCGAGCTTTTCAATAGCGGAGACATTGCTGGGGTCGGTGGTAACGAAGATGGTGGAAGAGGACTCGGCAAAGAGGCCCCAGAGCGGGTGAATAAGGAGTGACGGATCCTGCTCGACGGTTGCGCCAATTCCACGGCTGAAGCCTGACTGGGCCAGGGCGACTGCGATGCCTCCGTCAGAGATGTCTCGCGCAGAACGAAGCAGCTTTCGCGCGGCCAGCGCGACAAGCAGCGTGTGGAGATCGGCTTCGGCTTCAAGATCGAGGGTGGGGGGGTTACCCCAAACGCTGCCAAGGACCACTTTGGCGAATTCCGAACTGCCGAATGCTGCAAGTTCGTTGGCGGCGGAGTCCGTGGTGTCTTCCGGAACATCCGGAACTGGAGCAGAAATAGGTGGTGCGACCGGAAAGGCCGGATCCATAGTGAGCGGGTACACAATATAGGGACTGATTGGCGCCGGCTTAAACGGGACTTCAAGGTCCGGATTTGGTTCTCCGCCTCTGGGAACCGGCCACAAGAGTAAAATCGCATCGCCTTCCCGCTGGAAATCCGCCGGTACGGCTTTGGTCACGTCCTCGAGGATGCCCACGATACCGAGGACTGGTGTGGGATAAATCCCTTCGCCGCGGGTTTCGTTATAGAGAGACACGTTTCCGCCGGTAATGGGGGTTCCGAGGGCGTTGCAGGCTTCGGCGATGCCGTCAATGGCTGCCGATAGCTGTGCCATGATTTCAGGCTTCTCGGGATTGCCGAAGTTGAGGCAGTTGGTGGCGGCAACCGGAGTTGCGCCGGTCATGGCAACCTTGCGCGCACACTCGGCCACGGCGTGCATCGCGCCGAGTTTGGGATCGAGATAGGCCCAGCGGCCGTTGCCATCCAGAGCCATCGAAAGGCCACGCTCGTGACCTGGACTTCCGGTGCCCTTGATGCGCATCACGCCTGCTTCACCGCCGGGGCCCATGACGGTGTTGGTCTGGACCATGGTGTCGTACTGCTCGTGGACCCATCGCTTGGAGCAAACGTTGGAGCTGGTGAGGAGCTTCTTCAGGTCGGCGGTGTAGTCGCGGTCTTTGGCAAGTTGAGCGAGGACAGCTTCGGGCGGGTCAAGCGGGACGGGGGCCTTCCATGTGCCGACGGGGCGGTGATAAAGCGGAGCATCGTCTGTCAGGGACTGATTTGGAATATCGGCAACAAGAACACCATGATGACGAATGCGCAGCCGCGGATCCGGCTCGACTGTACCGACAATCACCGCGTCGAGGCCCCACTTGGCAAAAACATTGAGCACTTCGTCTTCACGGCCTTTGCTGGCGACGAGCAACATGCGCTCCTGACTCTCAGAAAGCATGATCTCGTAGGCAGACATGCCGGTCTCGCGTTGGGGAACAAGGTCCAGCTCAACGTCGAGCCCCACGCTGCCGCGCGCGCCCATCTCGCAGGTGGAACACGTGAGCCCGGCCGCGCCCATGTCCTGAATGCCGACGATGGCCCCTGTGCGCATGGCCTCGAGGCAGGCTTCAAGGAGAAGCTTTTCCATAAATGGGTCGCCGACTTGAACATTGGGCCGCTTGGCCTCTGTGCCCGCGTGGAACTCTTCGCTGGCCATGGTTGCGCCGTGGATGCCGTCGCGGCCCGTTTTAGCGCCTACATAGATGACGGGGTTGCCGACGCCGGTGGCTTTGCCGTAAAAGATCTCGTCAATGCGGACGAGGCCGAGGGCGAATGCATTCACAAGCGGATTGCCGCTGTAACATGCTTCGAACTTTGTTTCGCCGCCGAGGTTGGGCACGCCGAAACAGTTGCCGTAAGCGGCGATACCGCTGACTACGCCTTCGACGATGGAGTGGTTCTTGGCGATGAGCGCCCGCTCTTCGGCGCACTGGCCGGCGTCCTCGGTAATTGGCCCGAAGCGGAGCGAATCCATGACGGCCAGAGGGCGAGCGCCCATGGTGAAGATGTCGCGCAGAATACCGCCTACACCGGTGGCCGCGCCCTGGAAGGGCTCGATGTAGCTGGGGTGGTTGTGGGATTCAATCTTGAAGGCGCAGGCCCAGCCATCGCCCACATCGATGATGCCGGCGTTTTCTCCGGGGCCCTGGACGACGCGGTCGCTTTTTGTTGGCAGGCGCTTGAGGTGGACGCGGCTGGACTTGTAGGAGCAGTGCTCACTCCACATCACGCTGTAGATGCCAAGCTCCGTGAGGGATGGGACGCGACCAAGAGCCGCCAGGATGCGATCGTACTCACCCGCGGTGATGCTGTGCGTGGCCAGCAATTGCGGGGTCACCGCAACCGGTTCGGGAACAACAGAGGAGGCTGGGGTCATCACGGTTGCCTCCATTGTCGCATGGCTCCTGCGGTACGGCAGACGCCTTCGGCCACGCAGCGCGCAGAAAGAGGGACCTGAGGTGTGGAAAGCCGGGAAGATGATGCGGCGGGAGGGGCGCGGCGAGTGCGAGTGGCGCGGCATCCAAGGCTGTGCGATACTTTTTATGGAAGACTACAATCCGAGCCGGGATGGCGGAACTGGCAGACGCAGCGGACTCAAAATCCGCCGACCCTTGCGGTCATGGGGGTTCGACCCCCCCTCCCGGCACCAACATATATTGTTTATAATCAATAGCTTACCATTAGAGAAAATGTGGCGCGTGTGCAACGTGTGGTGGTCGTTTTACGCTCGCTTCATGCTTACGGTTTTTCGCCGTCACCTAACCTCGTGCAAGCATTCCTCGAAGGGATGCAAGCATCGTTCGTGCGCTTGCCATTTCACTCTACCCCTTCAGTTTAGTTGCTCTATCTTGTGATCCACTAGGTTCGCTATGCTTGCTGCGCAGTCGAAAACACTAGACCTGCATTATAATCTGCAGATTGAGCTGAATAGCTCGCAATGGTGAGGCATGACTAGCATCCCTACAGTTGACCAAGGCATTGCTTCGGGTAGCTTGCGCATCGCGGTCCTGATCCCCTGCTATAACGAAGCAGTCGCCATTCAGCGGGTAGTGGAGGAATTTCAGCGCGTTCTCCCCGCCGTGCCCATCTATGTTTACGACAACAATTCAGCCGACGACACCATTCCGATAGCATCCCGGGCCGGAGCCATCGTCCGTACCGAGCGGACCCAAGGCAAAGGGAATGTTGTCTGCCGCATGTTCGCCGACATCGAGGCCGATGTCTACGTGCTGGTCGATGGCGACGACACATACAGCGCAGACTCCGCCCCCGAGATGATCCGCCTCCTCGTGGCCGGGCAGCTCGATATGGTCAACGGTCGCCGCGTAACCAGCATCAAGGCGGCCTACCGCCAGGGGCACGTCCTCGGAAACCAGATGTTGACCCTCTTGATTGCTTTCATCTTCGGCAATCGCTTTGATGACATCCTCTCCGGCTACCGCGTTTTCTCGCGGCGCTTCGTCAAGACGTTTCCCGCTCGCTCATCGGGCTTTGAGATCGAAACCCAACTCACGGTCCATGCGTTGGAGCTTAAGATGCCGGTTGCCGAGGCCAACACTCCCTACAAGGAACGGCCTGTCGGATCGAGCAGCAAGTTGCACACTTATCGCGATGGCTGGAGCATTCTCAAGATTATCGTATTACTGTGCAAGCATGAGCGACCACTCTTTTTCTTCGGCATTGTGGCCCTGGCATTTCTGATGCTCGCTATCGTGCTTGCAATCCCGCTGTTCACGACTTACATTCAGACCGGACTGGTGCCGCGCTTCCCAACTGCGATCCTCGTCATGGGGCTCATCGAGATCAGCTTCCTGAGTTTTGTATGCGGCCTCATTCTGGATACCGTGACCGTTGGCAGACGCGAAGCCGAACGCCTGCACTACCTGTCGATGCCGGCCATCAGCGCGGACACCTTGCTTTCGCCGCAGCAGGAGGTTCTTCCCTGGATTCGTAAGACCACTCGCACGGCCAGCCGGGAGGCTTACTGAATCTGTCAAATCTTCGCCTGCTGAATGCGTAATTCGAGTCAAGTTCTCGCGTTTGTTGCTTGAGGTGTCAACACGTCAAAATCTGCCTATTTGCGTCTTCTCTCGATTGCGCTGCTTTTTCTTGGTGCGGTCTACGTGGGCGATGGACTCAGGGAGTTTTTCAGGCAGCCCCCCAAGGTTTGCGACATTTGCATGCGGTGGAGCGAGCGCAACTACCTCGCCCACGGCATCGATCCGTATGACGTCTCGGCACAATTCACCGGCGAACCCATAACTGCTCAAGAAGCCACACGAATTCAGCAATATCATCTGCAAGGCGAAAAGGCCTGTCTACCCAGTGGATATCCTCCATGGGGTATAGCAGCTAGCTTCCTCCTGCTCTGGACCAACAATCTCGCGGCGGCCAAAATGCTATTTGCGTCCTTCACAATAGCCTGCCTGCTGGGTACGTGCTGGATGGTCTATCTTCTCGCCAAGCCCACCGGTATACAGGGAGCCCAGATGCTCGCCGCCCTGGTGTTCGGCATGTTCGCCAATTGCAGCGTTTTGCGGGCCGGCCAGTACGCACTCATTCTCAACGCATTTCTTCTCGTCGCCGTCCTCATGATCGAAAGGCGCCGTCAGGTCGCCACTGGGCTTGCCATGTGCCTGCCGGCCATCAAGCCCACCGTATCTCTGCCCCAGTTCCTTGTTCTTATCGTGCGTGGGGAGTGGATCGCCATACTGGTCAGCGCGCTCGTATGCGCCGCTCTGGCCGGTCTGTCCTGGTTTCTAACCGGGGTCGACCCCATTGAGATGACCCAGCAAATGCTGCGTCAAGCCGGCGCTGTTGCGCATGGAGGCACCAGCCTGCTCGAGGTGCTCAGCGGCATCCTCACATTTTCCCGAGCCAATATCCTTCTCGCGCTCTGTGGTGTGGTTCTCACACTTCTATCGGCATTCCTGCTCCGCCGTCAAAGCATCCTCCCTTCGCTGGCCATTTCGTGCATCATCGGAAGGTTCTTCTACTACCACCGCCAGTATGACAATGCCATGCTGATGCTCCCTATGGTCTGCCTCGGCATCCAGGTATTTGGCCAGGCACCCCAAAAAACCCGAGCATGGACTCGCGTTCTCTTTGTTATCGCCGCACTCTCCCTGCTCTTCCCCATGCCATACCTTTGGTACACCCCCCCCCTCATATTGCTGCTAGCGGTAATCTGGCTGGCGGTAGCCATAGCGCTCCTAAAGGGACAAACTCAGCCTTCAGCGAGCCTTCGAGATACCGGCCACGGAGATGTTGCGGACGCGTCCGGCACCTTCACTGCTTCCGAATCCTCCTGAGCATCCAAAAACGCATTCAGCGTCTCTTCGACTGTGGACCGCACCACCTGGTTCTGGAACGGCCGGAACGGCCAAATTCAGCGCTGCAGAATCAGGCACTTGCGACGGCCATTTCCGGCAGGGTTTTTTGGGAAGGGTCTGGGCGGCGCGGCGGGCGGTGGCGACATGCCCGGTTGGTGGGAGATGAGCCGCCGCGAGCTTCGGCACTTTTGAGATTTGAGCCGGGGCTACGATCCAGAACTCGTCAATCACTTGTGCACTCCCCAAGACGCCTGCGGCGGGGAGGTCGAGCTGGGTGCCGAAAAAGTGTTGGTAGCCGCAATTTGCCCTAATGGGCGGCAGAATCCACTCCGGCCAGAATCTCGCGGCCAATGCGTGCAATCGAACAACTTTGTGCCCGGTTTGTGCCTGAAGATGTCGCTTCCGTCGATTTGAGCGATTTTGCCGATTCTGGAATCAGCAACTTACGTGTTTTGAACATCCGGGTAAGGTCCGATCCCCCTCCCGGCACCAAGAGCGCAAGTATCTCATCGAATCCAGGCCGCTTCTCCGAGCGGCTGTTTCTTTGCTCGGCTCCCATCTTCGATTCGCCGCCGAAAATCTAGACGATCATGCGGGGATTACTCCTGATGCCCGAGGAGACTCCCACTTGCCGGAGATTGCGGAGTTGAAGACGGCATCGATGACGGCCATGTTTGCGATGGAGTCCTCGATCGAAACGGGAACCCGGGTGTCTTCGAGGATGGCCTTCGAAAAGGCGTCGCCTTGCAGCGTGTACTGGTCACAGGCGGGGAAGGTTTCGGTGGCGATTCCGCTGCCGGATAGATCGCCCGTACTGTCAATGAATATCCGAGTGGGACGATCTGGAAGCGCGTTGACGGGGATTTCGATCTCGATGCGGCCGCGCGCGCCCAGGAAATGGATGCGCTGGTACGGGATCAGTTGCGTGCTGCAGGTGAAGATGGAGTGACCACGGGAAAATTCGAGGATGGCCGAGGTGAGGCAGTCGGTTTGCATCTGGGGATCGCGATCAATCAAGGAGACAACGCGGGTGGGCTCCTGCGCAAAGGCGTATCGCGAAGCGTGGACAAGATAGCAGCCGATGTCCATGAGCGCGCCGCCGCCTATGTCGGCGCGGTTGCGGATGTTAGCCGGGTTGACGTTGAAGTAACTGAAGAATCCGGTAATAGAGCGGAGTTCCCCGATGCGGCCCTCGTCGAGTAATTGGCGGAGGCGGAACCACTGGGGAAAACTGCGAATCATAAAGGCTTCGCCGATCTTGACTCCGGTGCGGGAGCGAACGGCGAGGAGAGTTTCAGCTTCAGTTGCGGAAAGTCCGAGGGGTTTTTCGCAGAGAACGTGTTTCCCGGCTTCCGCTGCCTTGATGGTCCAGCAAACGTGAAGATGATTGGGAAGAGGATTATAGACGGCGTCGATGTTCGGGTCGGCGAGAAGCTCTTCGTACGAGCCGTAAGCAACGGGGATGCCGAGGGCAACCGCGGCATTCTTGGCCTTGGCAAGATCGCGCGATGCAATGGCGGCGACGCTCGAGTATTGACCCCGCTGCATGGCCGGAAGGACTTTCTTCAGGCCGATGTTAGCGGTGCTTAGAACTCCCCAGCGGATTTTCCTGTAGGCGGGCATATCGAGTTTGGCGGGCGGCGCAAGCGATGACTGCTCGGTCTGTTCTGTGCGAAGCAAGAAAGTCTCCCTGACTTGATTTTCCCGTTGGCCGCATTCGGCGCGGGGAGTTAAGCCATCCAGAAGCTTGTGTTTCATGGTTCAGCCCTAAGTCTTGAATGCAATACCAAGGTTCTGGGTAACGATGGGTTCGACCGACTTATCGAGGGTCGATGCGTCGCAACCCAGGTCGTCTTCGAGGAGCATGCCGTAGTACAGAGCAGTGAATCCCCAGAAGCGTGTCTGGCCCAGGCCTTCGCCGGTCTCGGCGTTGTAGTACTCGCGGAGAACCGGGTTCTTGAGCAGGGCCATGTTGAGGAGACGCGTGGCCAGCTCGCGCGCCTCGGTCTTGTACCCATAGGCGCGGAGACCCTGGAAGATCATGTAATTCGTCGGCGCCCAGGTTGGGCCGCGCCAATTGCACTCGCGATGCGAGCCCTGATAGTAGTCGGGCTCGGTTTTTGCATAGCTTGCGACCGGGTAAGTGAGCCAAAACTCCTCTGGATTGAGGAGGTGTTCCTTGATCATGCGCTTGGCGCGTTGGGGCGTGGCTGCGCCGGCGAAGATAGGCGTGAAGTTGGTGGCTGACTTGACGTAGATACGCTCGCCTGTCTTCTCATTGCGGTCAAAGTACATGCCCTGCTTCTCATCCCAGAAAGTCGAGTTGATGAGCTTCACGACCTGGTCGGCGCGCTGATCGAAGGCTTTGCTGTCCGCATGGAGGCTTAAGTGCGTGGCGATGACCGACATGGCGCGCAGCTCGCGGATGAGATAGGAAGCCAGGTCTACGCCTTCAGTTTGAAAAGAGCTAAGTGCTCCGCCACGGGACCATTGGTTGTCGGTGCCGGCGGCGTCCGCGGAGTTCCAAACCGGCAAGCCGTTGTGGTCCGAGTCATAAGTGAACCACTTATCGATGTATTTAACCAAGCGGTCGTAGTAGTTACCACGGAGCCACTCGTAGTCATCGTGATTCTGCTTCGCGCCGAGTACAGCCAGTTGGGCAAGAAAGGGCTTGAAATCCTGGCGGTCGCGCTGCTTGATCAAGCTGCGATTGACATAGCCATCCGGCTGCTCGCGATTGAGAAACTCCTTCAGGTTGGTGAAGCAGTATTTCGAAACACCGTAGTAGGAAAGATATAGATTCTCGAAATAGAGGTCCCAGTCGTAGAACTCGTTATAAGGATAGCCGGTCAGAAAGGTGCCATCAATGCCAGGGATCTGGCGCAATCCATGTGCCCGGATATCGGCATTCACAGTTTGGAGCCGGTGATTGAGTTCGGTCCAGCCAGCCGCTCCAATCTGCCCGTAGAGGGACTTTGCAGCAGCGGTGGAAGGAGCCGCAACCGGCCCGAAGTCCGGCGGAGCAACAGCGGACACAACCGCTTGCGCGAGGCTGCCACGACCGATGGATTCGCAGCCTAGAACCGAGGCGGAGCCGATAAGCAGTTGGCGCCGGGTAATGGACATGGTTTGATTCCTTTGATTTGAATCGTTGTTGCAATCGCCGAGACCCCTGAGGTTCACAAGCATAACAGCGGCGCTCGTGTGCAGTCACTCGACGACGATTACCACATCCGTGCTCAAACGCCAACGCCCTTCAAGTCAGATGCTGGGAGTGTCCCCCATTGGATCTGCACCGGACGCGGCAGCCTCAGCATCGGCCGCATACTCGATGAGCAGATGAGCCAAGTGACGCGCGCTTCTCGGCGAGAAGGCAATCTGGCCCGTCCCATTGTCATCCGACTTCAAGGCAGGATGGCTGATCACAACTTCATGGGTGCCATCTGTCCGCCAGACTTCTACTATTCCCGCAACTCTGTCCATTGCCTGCCTCCTTCTCTCGCGTGGGAGCAAGGTATGCAATCTTTCTTTCAACAGTCTTTGACGCAAACGGGCCGTCCAACAGATGCTCATAGGAACGATGGGCTTTTGTATAACTCTCTATTGCCAAATCGATTTTCCAGTTCTGCGTTGCGATTCCCTGAAGGCGGATAAGCGAGCGCCGCCTGTCGACGGCACGCAACAGGAACAGTGTGCCGCGGAACTGAGTCTTAGGTGCGATTTGAAGTCCCCAGGCTGCTACTTGCTTGCCTGGAAATCGTGGAATTTTATTCCCGAAGCGGTGTCGCAGGGTTGGGCGACATCGCTTCGGGTTGAACAGGGACTTTCCGTTAGAAGTTGAAGTGGCCGGACAACTGGAAGTCGCGTGGAGCGGTGCCAGGAGCCCCGACCTGTCCGAAGGTTGTGGATCCCGCGCTCCAGGCGGCGTTGGGGCTGCCCCAGACCATCTTATTCCAGACATTGGTGCAATCGGCCTGGACTGTGAGCGACATCTCGTGCCAGATTGGAATCGAACGGCGAACGGAAGCGTTGAGGTTCTGGTTGCCCGGGTTCATGACGTTATACGCCCTGGTGCGAGCGGCGTTTCCAAGCAGGTACTGGTGCGTGGCGGTGGTTCCGGAAATGTCCTTCGGAGCGGTGAATGCCGCCGGGTTCAGGTACTGGATGCTGCTGGCATTACCGAAGACAAATCCATGGGGGCCTTTTCCGTAACTGCCATTCTGGCGGATGTTTCCGGTAAAGTTGGGGTTGATAGACGGCATGCATTGGCCGGCGTTGGGCGCGGCGTTGGAGCAACCGCCGCTCCAACTGACTCCCATCGGTCCGCCGTTGCTGTATTGGTAGATCCCAGACAGCGACCAACCCCCGGCGAGAGCCTGCACCAACCATGAGTTGCCGCCGATGTGTCCCTTGCCGAAGGGAAGTTGGTAAACGCCGTACGCATTGAGGATATTGGGATTGGAGACTGTGGTCCAGGAGCGATCGATTCGGTTCGCATGCCAGGATTGAATGCTGTTGTCGACTGCCGATTGCGGGATGTTGTAACCGCTGCGGAACGTGCCGTCGTCTCCGATGTTCTTGGAGTAGGTGTAGTTGATGTTGAAGTTGAGGCCGTGTGCGGTGCGCTGGGCAAGGGTGATCTGCAGGGCCTCGTAGGTGAAGTTCTCTGTAAACGGTCCGCCAAAGGTGTCGACCACGGAATTGTACTGCGGGAATGCGGAGAGCATCTGGGCAATTGAGACAGTGCCCTGGGCGGGAAAGGCATTCGCGGCCGCGATGAACCACGCCGGGTTGGGCAGTCCGCCCATGGCCGCATTCAGTGTGGCCACATTGGCAGTGGTGGCCGGCGCGGTGAGCAGAGATGTGGGCTTGCCCGTGGCGCTCAGACCGTTGACGGGTCCCAGCGCGGCGAGGTACTTAGGATCGAGTTGGTTGTTCCAGTATCCACGTTCGTTCTGCGAGCTGCCGTCCCAGATATGGTGGGCCTCATCGCCAACATAGTTGATCTGGAGCGTCATATCCTTGGTCACCGACCGCTCAATACCGAAGTTCCAGAAGGTAAACTCCGGTGCGCGGCCCGAGAAATATGGGTCTTCGTATCCCATGGAGGATGGGGTTACAAAGGCGCCGCTGGCGTTGAGGTAGTTGCCGGTATCGAGGATGGTGCTTGCGGCGCCGGGCGTGGGTGCGGCGGGATAGGCAAAGCCCGGTCCAAAGAGCGCGGTACTTGTGCTATTGAGCCAGAAGGATGGGCCCGCGTTGGGGCCGGAGAGGGTGTCGCCAGGCGCGACGGCATTCGTGTTGAAGCCGAGAGGCTGTTGCGCTCCGTTGGAACCGCCATTGCCGGCCACGCGGCCGCCGCCAGTGCCGCCGCCCTGGGAGTAAACGATGCCGGAGGCGGCACGAATCACGGTCTTGGGGTCATGCATATACGTGATGCCGATACGCGGTCCAAAGTTCTTCCAGTAAGTCTGGTTTGGCGTGACGCAACCGCAACTGACGCCTGCCCCGCCGTAATTCCCTGCGAACTGCATTGCCCCAAGGGACCCGGTCGCGGAGTTCGTGGCGCTCGGATTCAGGAAGCTGAAGTGGTTGAATTTCTCATGCAGCGGGGGCAGATAGTCCCAGCGCAGCCCGGCATCGATGGTGACCTTCGAATTGAGTTTGAACGTATCCTCGGCAAACGGCGCAATGGCCTTGATGCGGCTGTAGATGGTGGCCACATTCTGCAGGGGCAGCGTCAAGCCGGTTGTGCCGCTCGATGTTGCGCCCACCGCGCCCAGTAGGAAGCTGGCATATCCAAAGCCTGTGCTGGTCTGATCGATGGTCGAGCCGCCGGCTGCGTAGCCGGCCGTTGCATACTGGTCGAAGGCCAGGGAAAGAACGCCGGTGAAGGTGGCCGGGTTGGCGTTGTTGAGGCCTTCAAATTGATAGGTCATGCCGAACGTGAACTGGTGCTTGCCCTTCAGCCACTGCACGTTGTCGACCAGCGAATAGTTGTTGGGGATAGTGAGCTGGGTTGAAACCGAGTTGCTGTTCGTGGTCCACGTTGCAGGCGTGATGGTGGTAATGTTGTCGACCTTGGCAGGGGAGGAGAACGATACGCCGGGGAACTCCTGGCCCCCCTGGCCCGCCGGCAGGTTGGTGACCCCGAAGGTACCGATCTCGTACTGAGGAATGTTCTGGGTCGCGTTGTTGATGGGCATGTAGAACCGCGTGTAGCCGATCTTGAACTGGTTGGTCAAGTGGTCCGTGATGGTGTACGCGTCCTCAACGTTGTATTGCTTGGGCACGATGGTCGCGTAATCGCCCGGAGCATAAGGAAGGGGGAGATACGGCGAGCCGAAGTTGTTGAGATAGACAAATTGCCCCATTGCTCCGACAGAAGAGAGGCGGTTCTTGGCGTTAATGTCGTAGTCGACGCGCCAGTCATAGAGGTGGCTGTCGCGGCCGTTGATCTGCGTGCCCAGATAGTTGTTGTTGATCGTAGCGCTGTTGACGTTGGTCGACAGGCTCGCGTTGGGCGAGCCGGGATAGTTCGGCATGAACGATTCCATCTTCTGCGTGATGGGCGAGATTCTTCCGGCCGGGATGATGTTGTAGGTCGGTACACCGTTCTTCAAAGCCTGGAACGGAGTCCTGGTGCAGACGCCGCCGGTGCAACTGTTGCTGAGCGGATCGAAGAGGAACGCAGCATTATTGGATCCGGTACCTGATTGTCCAGAGCCGGGATTGCCGAGCAATTCGGTAAAGTCGCCCTGTTCTTCGAGGGCGGTTGGAATGGTTACCTGGGACGGCGTATCGTTCAAGCGAGAGTGATACCGGTCATAGGCGAAGAACCAGAAGATCTTGTTTCCTGTGTGGGGAACGTGGCCGCCGGCAGATGCTGAAAGCTCATCCGCATGTTCGATGGCTTTCGGAGCAGGCACGGTGGTCCCGGCCGCTGTCTTCACGGTTGCTTCCTTCTGCGAGAACTGCCATGCATCCAGGATGGTGTTACGCACGAAATCCGAAACCTGGCCGTGATACTTGGTGCCGCCCGACTTCATGGTGTAGTTCGATGCGCCGGCGCCCATATACTCGGCCGGCGGAACGCTTGTAGTGATCTGGAACTGGTCGACGGCCTCAAGGCTCATACTGAGCGAAACGGTGCGGTTGTCACCCTGCTGGTTAATTGTTTCCGACGGCACGCCGTCGAGGTAGAGATAACCGGAGTAGTTTGCGAGGCCGGCCACAACCGGCGTACGCGAGCCGCCCTGGGAGCCGGGGATCAGGGTGACGAATCCAGTGGGATCGCGCTGCTGAGTGGTCGACATGAGAATGGGGAGACTGGAGTAGTCCGCATTCTCCACGACGCCGGCGAGGAGGGCGCTTTCGGTGTCGAGAATGGGAGGAGCGGATGTGACGGTGATGGTCTCATTGGCCGTTCCGATGGTCAGTTTCACGTTGAGAGCCAGAGGCTCCAACGCGTCGATGGAGAGATTCTCCTGCTTCAAGACCTTGAAGCCCTTGGCGGTAACGGTGACTGTATAGGTTCCGACGGGCAGCGGGGCGATGGTGTAAAGGCCAGCGGACGATGTCGTGCGCGAGGTCGAGATGCTTGTCGCCTCGGCCGTTGCCGTGACATTCGCGCCGCTGATAACGGCCCCGGAACTGTCAGTCACCGAGCCTGTGATGGAACCCTCGCCCGCGGTCTGCGCTTGCAAAGCGATTGGAAGGGCGCTTGTAAGGAGAGCTAGCATCCCGATGACACCGAGACGCACACGTGCGAACCGTAAGGAACGGCACAGCATTTGCGGCATGTTTAGGGCCTCCAAAGGCAAGGACGAAGAGCGGAAGGGGCCGTTCCTCATCTGAATTATTTTCGAGACTGGACATTAGACGTGCAAAGCAACAGATGTCAAGAAAAAAATGTAACGTTAACGTTGAAAGCACGTAAGAGCATTAAATTCATTGAGATAGTTACTTTATGAGGGTCCGCGAGGTTGGTGAACGGGGGGTGGGGAGCGAATTCAGGATTGAAAAGACGGGAATGATTTCGATTTACGCTTGCACCGGCGCGCGGTGCAAAGAAGAGTGGCGAACGACCAGCGAGGGCGCCAACACAACATGCCGGACTGTCTTCGATGTCTTGTCTTTCAAGAGCCTTATCAGCAACTTTGCGGCGTGAACTCCGATCTGGCTGCTGTGATGATCGATGCTGGACAAGGGAGCCTTGAGGCTGGCGCCATAATGCAGGTTGTCGCATCCGACGAAAGCGATATCCTCGGGAATGCGCAGGCCGGCATCCAGCGCCACCTCGATGGCGGCAATCGCAATGGGGTCGTTGTAGCAAAAGACCCCGTCTGGATGCCTTCCGTCAAGCAACTTGCGCATTGCGAGATAGCTTTGCTGCCAATCCAATCCATCCGCGGTCATGTAGGGACTGACCAGTTCGGGTTCGAACTCCACGCCGTATTGGCGGAGCGCCGTTTTGTAGCCTTCAAAGCGACCAACTCCGGTGGTGAATTCCAGGCCGCGAATATGCGCGATTCGTTTGCAGCCCATGGCAATGAGGTGCTCGGTCGCAATTTGGCCAACAGCGTGATCGTCCACACCGACAAAGTTCGTCCGGAATTCGGGGAAGTAGCGATCGATCAAGACAAACGGGGTTCCCTGCTCCTTCAATTGCTGAAATTTTGCCGGGTTGGAACTACAGGACGCGATGATCAATCCATCCAGACGATGACCCAGGAGTTGCTCAATTGCCGCCTCTTCGACCACGGGATCTTCCATGGACGAAGAGATCATGACAGCATAGCCATCCTCCTTCATGGTTGAAGAAAGCGCCTGGAGAACCTCGGCAAAAAACGGATGAAGAAGGGTGGGAACGATGACGCCAACCTGGCGGCTTTCTCCGGTAACCAGGCTGCGCGCGGTCAGATTCGGTCTGTAGTTCAATTCCTTGGCTTTGGACAGCACTCGCTTGCGGGTCTCGGCGCCCACGTCGGCTCGATCGCGCATGACCTTTGATACGGTCATGACCGAGACGCCCAGCGCCTGCGCAATGTCCTTCATGGTGACTGTCGTCATTCTGTCTTCCCGTGTCTTCCCGGCGCGCGCAACTCCCGGTGTAGCGCGGCGATCATTGTATGAAGGTTCGCCGTGATTGTACACGAACCTTTCGAATGCGCCGATGCGGGAGACGGGAGAACCATACGGAAGTAACTGCCGTTCCCTTCGCGAAGCCATGAAAAATTGGGATAAGCTAGTGGTGTCCGCCACACAGATGGTCGTTTATGTTTTGAAAGGGCACGACTTCAGTCGTGCCGCAAACGGCCCAAAATGAGCTGGGCTTTAGCCCCTGAGGGAAGCCTCTGCTACGCATTCAACACATTCGCGGGCATCGTAAATGACCCTATTTGCGACGGCCTGCACTAGTGCTGCGCGTACTCCGGGAGCGGTGAACTACCTGCTCGCAGACAATCACCTCAAGTGCCTGTCATTCGCCCTGCCGGTCTCTTCGCGATCATCCCTCCGCAGGTCCAGCAAGAAGCGGCGGGGTCAGGGTCGATAGCCCATCGGTAAGATCGACGGGCCGGGTTACGATCTGAACCTTCGCGGGTTTCAAGCCGGGACGGCTGGCCTCAATCGTGATCGTACCTGAGGATAGAGTTGAGCGCACGGATATGCGGTTGATTCCGCATTCGGTATTCAGATACAGATTGTTTGTGGAATCGACCTTGCCGCTGTTATAACCGCCGCGCCAGATGCCCGGGCCGGTGCATGTGAAATCGACCCGCGCATCATCGGTCGGACACCGCTGCCCGTTTGCGTCCACCACTTCGAAGTCAATGAAGGCCGCGTCTTGCCCATCGGCCTGCAATCCCTGCGGGCCTACCGTGGATGTCAGCTTGATGGCCGCTGGCGCGCCGGCCGTGGTCAGTTCCTGTCCGGCAACTACCTTGGCCGCATTCCTGCCAACTGCTTTCAAACTCCCAGGGACGAACTCGACATCGGGGAACGCAAAGATGTAGCCGCTCTCCGGCTTCGAATTCACGCCGAGAGACTTGCCGTTGAGAATCAGCTCCACCGACTCGGTATTTGCAATCACGTAGACAGTCTTCACTGTCTTGTGTGCGGGCTGTGCCGGGATGGCCGGCTGATCTGGAAACGGGGGCCGGCCGGGAGGCCCAGGCCGACCCGGCACCGCGGGCACCTCATCGCTGGCGGGTTGCTCGGCCGGATAAGTCCAGTGGCCGAGAATGTGCAGGTCGGGCTGCTCGTTCTGCATCACGCGGTGGCAGAAATAGACCTGCTTGGGCAGGCGCACAGCATCCAGCTTGCCGCTCACCCGGCACACTTCGCTTGAGTCCTGGCGGCCGTCCGCGTCGGAGTCAGTGAAATAAATGGAGGCATAGCCGGACCACTTCGAATGAGCAGGGTCGGGATTGGAAATTCGGTTTTGCCAATAGTCCCAATAGCGAGCAATGCCGGCCAGCGCGAAACTCTCTGAGGTGTAGAGAAACGGCGACCGGTTTCTCCAGGTGTCGTTGGGACCTTTCTTGGCTTTGTAATAAGGCGGCGAGTCGTCGTCCCAGAAACGGCGGGCGCCCTCGTCGCGAAAGTCTTCCGTTTCGATCAGCGGAGCGCGGTCGCGGCGAACGGCGCTGTATCCGCGAAACATGTCTGTGGGGCTAGTCAACGTATCGGTATGCGGATCCTGGCCGATCATCACACCGTAGAATTCCGCGATAGGCGTCGTGGCTGTATTCGTGGCAACATCGTCGTTGCCGCGAGCGCCCATCACGCGTCCGCCATCGGGGTCCCACTGCTTGCGGATCGCAATCATCTGCTGCAGGTGTTCCACCGTGACCACGGTGTTGCCCGCCTCCCAGAACAGGATGCTGGGATTGTTGCGGTAGTAAACGATCGAATCGCGCATCACCTCCAGGCGCTGCTCCCACTGGCGCCCGGTCACGTCGCGCTCTTTATCTCCCGCCGGACAGACCTGCACGATGCCGTAGCGGGCGAACGCGTCCGCATCCACCTTCTGCGGCGAGATGTGCATCCAGCGCATGTAGTTGCCATGGCATTCGCGGATAAGCTTTGCGGTGTAGTCGTGGAGCCAGTCGGGATATGCGCCGCCAAGGCCCTCCCACTCGTTACTGGCGCGCTGTGCGAATCCTTTCAGATAAACGAACTTGTCGTTGAGATAAACGCCGCCCTTCCCTGCGCCGCCTTTGAACTCAGCCTTGCGAAACCCGGTGACGATCTTG
Organism: uncultured Acidobacteriaceae bacterium; assembly: GCA_963757965.1. Taxonomy (GTDB): domain Bacteria; phylum Acidobacteriota; class Terriglobia; order Terriglobales; family Acidobacteriaceae; genus Telmatobacter. Next base: position 74,339 of record CAVWTV010000016.1, on the reverse strand, counting down.
TCCACATCGACGACTTTTCCATCGACTTTGAGGGTGGTGTAGACGTTGTAGAGGTAAGGATCTTCGGTGCTCCAGAAGCGCGCATCCTTGAGCGCTCCCGTGGCTGTCAGCAGAGTCTTCTCGCCGTCGACCATATCGACTGGATCGCCTTCGAATCGCGCTCGTACCATTCCGCTGCGATCGACGATCGCAACAGACAGCCCAACCGTCGCCCGATCTCCCGAGTCATTGCGCACTTCGGAGTCGACAGTCACATCGGCCGTCCTTTTAGGGATGTCGAAGTTGGCCGCATGAACGTAAACACCGGTGCTCTCGAGACCGTAGTACAGCGGCAGCGTCTGGTGGATTCTGCCGGTGACATGCAGCCAGACGTGGCGATTAATACCGCCGTGGTCGGGATTGAAATCGTTGGCATTCCACTCATACCTGGTTCCGGTGGCCCGCTCCTCGTATGTTGTCCGATTGTCAACCTTCACGGCCAGCACGTTCTCTTCGGGCCCGAAATGCACCGCGCCGGTGATGTCGACGCCATAGGCCGTGATTCCGTTCTCGTACAGGCCAACCGGTTTGCCATTCAGGAAGATGTCGCCGGCCTGGCGCATGCCCTCAAATTCGAGGAAGATTTTGCGGTCTGAGAAACTTGCCGGAAGCTTGAAATGCTTGCGGTACCAGGAGAGCCCTTTGTATGTGCCCACATCGCCGCCGCTATGCGAAATGATCTTTCTGAACGAATCGACATCGTTGAAGCTGTGCGGCGTGCTGATAGCCGCCCATTGAGAGTCGTCGAATGCAGGGGCTTCGGCTCCTGCCGCGTCATCGCGAAAAAACCGCCAGTTGAGATTGAAGTTCACTCTGGTGCGCGGAGATTGGGGCGGCGTGTAGCGCCCAGCCGGCGCCGCGAGTGCGGTACGGCCAGCTTGAAGCAGGACGGGCAGCCCTGCTGCCGCGACTGCGGCCGTGCCCAGAAACTTGCGTCGGGAGACTTGGGGCTTGGACATTGGAAGTGTTCCTCTTTGTACTTGATACGTGGCTCGATGGACTCAAGACTCACCAAGACATAGTAACCAGATCTATCCAATGAGGGAATAGTATGCAGAATGAATTACTTGGCAGGCGGTGATGAATTTTCAGGCTTCTGGTCAAGACGGGATCAGAATGCTTTGAGAACCTCGGCCTGCGGATCGGAGGTCGATCGGGGTGAGACGGTGTAGACGGCAGTCCGCTCGATGCGGTCGCCGATGCTCATGGTCGTGAGCGGGCCGACGGTCTCAAGCTCTACATAGGGCAGCGGATCGGGGTTGGTGTAGACCTGAGTGATGCAACCGCCATCGGGATATTCCCCAGGCCCCTGTTCCGCATCGATGCGGACGACGCAGTTTTGTCCCACCCATACCATGCTGATTCCATCGGTGCCGATCTTTACGAGCTCGCGGGGATGGCGGGCGAGCGACAGGACTCCGGAGTCGATTTTGAGATCGGCGGGTTGAGCGCCCATCAAGTGAACGTATCCCTTGGCAAACTTCGATTGCGGGGGAAGCAGAATGGATACGCGCTCGGGGGCCTGCATCTGGGTGATGGTCCAAACGCCAACCTTGACCGGGCTTCCGGTAAGCTTGAGGAATTCGGATCGGATGCGCATGACAGGCCGGCCTGGATCGAGCTCGACATGGCGCACCATCTGGATGCCATAGCTTGCATCGATCGATGACGTGAGCACGACTGAGTTCCCGGTGGCGACGGCCTTCATGGGTTGCGAATCGAATGCGTCAGGCGGTGGCCAGTAGCGGCCTTGAACCTTTGGCCACACGGATTGCGGTGCGGGCCAGCATTTATCTCCGCCAAAATTGAGCCACTCGCGCGGGAGCAGGAGATCGACGGGCGGCTCGTGACGCTGGGCTTCCAGCGCCGAATTTCTCCAGAACGCGCCAACCGGATCTTCGAGCAGGCGCAGTTGCATTACGCGACAAATGGAGGGGACAACGACGGCCTCGACGAGGCCATTCTCGATCTGGAAGCAATCGGGCCAGCCATGCCACGAGATGCGGGCGATAGACGCGCCAACCCCTTGACTCGAGGTTGGATCGAGAATCGAAGGCGGTTCGTAGCGACTTTCCAATTTATGTTTTCCTTCTCGTGCCTTGCACCGTGGCCTCTCTTGAATCGGTTCTTGAACTCTTCCTGGCAAGTTACTTTTCGCCGGCGGCTGCTTTGTCCGTCTCAACTTCCCTTTCGGTCAGATGGTCGTACCAAGTGAACTTGAGAATGGCCGAGGTTCCCAGAATCACCGCCAGTGCGAGGCCCGCGCGATCGAATTCCTGAATCACGATGTACAGTGGCAATGCGACAAGGCTGACTTGCCACACGATGCCCACGACGATGTTGAACATGTCGCGGAAGAAGTCCTTGTTGCGCTTGAAGCCGGGGTCTTCGGCAAGAACCTTCTTGAGAACAGGCCCCCAGAATCCCCATGGACGGACGCGGCGGTAAAAGTCCATGAGCACTTCATCCGACTCCGGCTTGGTGAGATACGTGCCCAGCAGACAGCCGATCAGCGAGATGCAAAGTACCAGCGGAAAGATAATGACCACCTCCATGTTGATGGAGTATGTCGACAGCAGATGTTGCACGAACGGGATTCTCGCGACGATCGGAGGCATTCCCAGCGCCGATGCGATTCCGGTGATCATGCCCCAGAAGTAGCCCCAACCATTGAAGCGCCACCAATACCACTTCAGAACGTTGGAGGCCGTATATCCTCCCCACAATCCGGAGACAATCCAGACGACAACCTCATTTACCGACGTAACGTTCCATCCGATGGCCACGCCGATCACAATCACCGCAAAGGACGCCAGATAGCTCAAGCGGACGTAGGTCTTGGGCGAGGCATGGGGATTGATGAATCGCTTGTAAATGTCGTTCACGAAGTACGGCGGCGCGGCGTTGACTGTGGCAGCAAAGTTCGACATGAAGGCAGCCAGCAGGCCGGCGATGAGGAAGCCGAGCAGGCCAACGGGGACGAAGCGCCCAAGCGCGTAGGGCAGCACCAATTCGAAATCCATGTTGGCGCCCATGGCACGGAGGTTGGGACCGAAGAAAGCAGCGGCCAGTACGGTGAGTCCGATGACCAGAAAGTAGCGCGGAGGAGTGAGGACGATATTGACCCAGGCGCTCATCATGGAAGCTTCGCGCGGATTCTTCGCCGAAAGCACGCGCTGCATATCGTAGTTGGGCGCGGGGCCGGCGGCTGAGATGGGGATGCCTTTGAAAAGCAGCATCATCACGAAGAAACCGAACAACTCGTAACCGTCCTGATGAATTCTCGCGGTAGCAGCGGGAAGCAACGTTGCCCAATCCAGATTCAAGTGCCAACCGAAGAATACGTTGTCCCAACCCGCGGGCACCACGCGATGCAGCATCTCCGGCGCGACTTTTCTCATGGCGATAATGCCCACGGAGAACGAGGCGATGGAGAGGATGAAGAACTGAACAACCTCAGTGATAACCACGCTGATCATGCCGCCCTTGATGACGTAGATGGCGGTAATGGTGATCAGAATAAGGGCATACTCGTTGGCCGAGAGGTGCCACGGCAGGTAGGTCTGGGCAAACTTGCCGATGCCTTTGAATGCATATGTGAAGAACCCGATGATGCTGACAAAGGCATAAATGACCACGATGAGGTGCGAAAACTGCGCGCCACGGCCGGTTCCGAAGCGCGTCTTGATCCACTCCGCGCCGGTCATTACATTCGAGCGGCGCAGCCACGCGGAGAGATAGACCATGAGAAAGATCTGGTTGAATGTGGGCCAGAGCCAGGGAATCCAAACGCTCTTCAGGCCGTAGACGAACATCCACGAGACCAGCAGCATGGTGCCGCTGATGTCGAACATGCCCGACGCATTGGAGATGCCCAGCATGTACCAGGGCATCTTATTGCCGCCGAGAAAATAATTCTGCATGCTCTGCGATGCGCGGTGCGAGACCCAGTAGCCGATCACGACGGTGGAGAGCAGGTAGGCAACGACGATCGCGATGTCAATGACGTGAAGGTGCATTTGGCGCCTCAATCCTTGCGGAAACCGGCCTCGGGAGCGGGCTTCCGCGATTTTCTATCGCAGCTCGCCGGCCAGCAGAAACACCAGCGACGCTTGCCAGTTGATTGCAATCTCATTGCTTCCGAACGAGGCCAACTGATCGGCATAGACCTTTGCGGGGGGCAGATCCCTGGGCATCGCCTGCAGCACCGCGTCGGCGCGGCCCGCGTTTGGTCCTCCTGAGAGCAGGCCGGGCCAGGGCTTGTCTTGCTTTCCATCCCCGCTGGGCCGGTGATGCGGATGCAGGTAGGGATTCTCGCCGACTTGCGTGACCCACGAAAGCGAAAAGGTGTTTCGACCCAGCAGGTAGTGCAGATTGTCCCGCGCCGCATCGACGAAACTCGGGTCTGGCGCAAGCGCATTGGCAATGAGCAGATACTTCCCGTATTCAGCATCGACGCCATTCGAGCCCCAGACGTAGTCTTTCGCCTGCATGCTTACGCGGTAGGGATTGGCGTGGGTGCGATCGACGATCGTGCGGGCCGCCGCAAAAGTGCGCTGGCGGATGGCCGCAACCGCCTGAGCATCCGGGCCATTTCGATGGCTGAGCACATAAGTCCAAAGCGCCATCGGCGCCATCTGATTCCAGTCTTCTGCCGGCGGCGAATCGAGCGTGGGGAGAAACTCCGCATAGTTGCTCAGGAAAAAGTCGTTGAACGCGGCCTCGCCGGTGCTGCGGTCCAGCTCTGCCGCGGCCCACAGCCGCTCGTCTTTGCAGTTGGCATCGCCATAAACACCGGTATTGTTACCGGGCGGATTCTGGAACGTAACATTGGGGTACTTTTCCGTCCAGGCCCAGGCGCGACGAGCGGCCTCGAGCGCCTGCGCTGCAAACTTCGCGTCATAAGGTTTGAAGACGCGTGCCGCGATGGCGCCGACCGCGGCAAGATCCGCGGTGGCGCATGTGCTCTTGTAGGGCGCGGCGCCGGTTCCGAAGACCTCGCTGGGCAGCTTGTCGTCTTCGGGCGCAATGAATCCCGGGAAGTTCTCGCTCGTTTGCTTGTGCCAGACGCCGCCATCGTCGTCCTGCATCTTGAGCATCCACTCAAGGTTCCAGCGCGCCTCGTTCAGGATGTCGGGCGTGCCGTTGCCGGTCTCGGGAATATTGAGCTGAATGCTCTTGATTTTCTTGCTGTAGATTTCCCAGGCCCATAATAAGGTTCCCGTGGTGATGCCGGAGTTGACCACGTAGCGGCCATAGTCGCCTGCATCGTGCCATCCGCCGATGTTGTCGCGCGGACCCTTGGCGCCGGAGGAAGGGTGAAACTCGCCGTGCAGGTGGCAGGCGGAGTGGGAGTAGCCGGGAAACTCGGGGCCCATATCGACCTCGGTGCCGCAGCGTTGGCCGTAGAATCCGCGCATGGCCAGATAGTAGGTGTGCTCAAAGACGTCTTTGCCGATCGCGAAGTTCCAACTGCGGCCAACACCGGGAATCGCAACGTAATAGGTTCCCGCCTTGCGAAAGCTGGAGAAGTCCGCAGCCTGCACCCGATCGCCGGAATTTGCATCGGCTTCGGGAGGCGCGAGGCTCCCGTGAAAAACGACCAGATTGTCGCTGGAACGCATGACCTGAAAGCTTGCATAGGCTGGGCTGGCTGGCCCGCTTGGCAAAGTAACCAGCGCGACCTTGGGGCCCTCCAGGAGATATCCCACCTGATCTACCTTGATGGCCAAGTTGGGGCTATCGGTTCCATAAGCCAAGGCGGCTGGAAAAAGAACGAGACTTGCAAGGACAATGGAGCGGGAGAGCTCTCGGCTGAACGGTGCGCGTGTGAGGGACGGAAACCAGGAACCAGCCATGTGTGAACTTTCGCCTTTGCGCAACGGACCACGGTAACAATAGGAACCGGCAAGTCTCTCATGTCCTCCTGATTCTTGGCAACGATTCAGGACACGCCGGGGATTTTTACCTGATTTGGCCCGCGGAGATACTCTGTCACACTCGCGCCACGTGGCGCAAGTGTTTCTTTATGCCCCCAAAGTACCGTGAAGTGTTCTAGAAAAACGTTTGATTAGCTTTCCGGATGGGGGATATACTTGGTGCGGCCCTAATTCGAGGAAACACCGATTATGAAGTTCGGCTATTTCGACGATTTGAATCGTGAGTACGTAATTACTCAACCCGACACGCCCTTGCCGTGGATCAATTACCTGGGTTGCCAAGCTTACTTCGGGATCATATCCAACACGGCGGGAGGCTACTCGTTTTATCGCGACGCGCGCCTTCGCCGTATCACCCGCTACCGGTACAACAACGTGCCCCTGGACTTTGGCGGCCGTTACATTTACCTGCGCGACGGCGATTCGAAGGAATTCTGGTCTCCCTCATGGCAGCCGACACGCCACGAACTCAAAGACTATTCGTGCCGGCACGGTATGGGCTATTCGGTCATCGGTTCGAGTTATAGCGGAATTGAAGCGCACACGCGGTACTTTGTGCCGCTCGACGAAAACCTGGAGATCTGGCAGTTGACGGTGACCAATCGCCGGACAACCCGTGCAGCGATTTCAGCATTCGCGAACATCGAGTTCTGCCTGTGGGATGCGCAGGACGACGCCACCAACTTCCAGAGAAATTTCAACATCGGACAGGTGGAAGTGGAAGACGGCGTGATCTATCACAAGACGGAGTATCGCGAGCGCCGCAATCATTTCGCGTACTTTGCTTGCTCCGAGCCCGGTGCTGGATTCGACACGCAGCGCGAGGCGTTTCTGGGCCGCAATCGCGGCTGGGACAAGCCCGCGACCGTCGAAGCCGGTCAACTGACCAACTCGATTGCGCATGGCTGGTCACCCATAGGCGCTCACCAGGTGAAACTCGATCTGGAACCGGGTGAGACGCGTCAGGTGGTCTTCGTGCTCGGCTACCAGGAAAACAATGTGGATGAGAAGTTCGATCCGCCCGGATCGCAGACCATCAACAAGAAGACCGTCAAGCCGATCATCGCGAAGTATCTCGACGCCAAGGAGGCTGACGCCGCATTCGAGCGGCTTCGCCTTTACTGGGACAGCGTGTTGAGCGTGTTCCAGGTGAATACGCCGGACATCCACACCAACCGCATGGTGAATATCTGGAACGCCTATCAATGCATGGCGACATTCAACATGTCGCGCTCGGCGTCGTTTTATGAGTCGGGCATCGGGCGGGGACTGGGCTTCCGCGACTCCAACCAGGATTTGCTGGGGTTTGTGCACATGGTGCCTTCACGGGCGCGGGAACGCATCCTGGACCTGGCGGCGACGCAGTTGCCGACCGGCGGCGCATACCACCAGTATCAGCCGCTCACCAAGCGCGGCAACAACGACATCGGCGGCGGTTTCAACGACGATCCGCACTGGCTCATCGTCGGCGTGGCCGCGTATCTGAAGGAGACCGGCGACTGGAGCATTCTCGATGAGCCGGTACAGTACGATAACGAGCCGGGTTCGGAGGCTCCGCTGTATGATCACTTGCAGCGCAGCTTCAACTACACATTGGAACGTCTTGGACCGCACGGCCTTCCGCTGATTGGGCGCGCCGACTGGAACGACTGCCTGAATCTGAACTGCTTCTCGGACACGCCGGGCCAGAGCTTCCAGACCACGACCAATAAAGAGGGCAAGGTTGCCGAATCGGTTTTCATCGCGGGGCTGTTTGTGTACGCGGGGCGCGAGCTTGCGGCGATTGCGCAGCATCGCCGGTTGGATGCTGAAGCTGATTCCTACCTGAGCGAAGCGGCGAAGATGGAGGGGGTCATTCGCGAGCATGGGTGGGACGGCGAGTGGTTTCTGCGCGCCTACGACGACTTCGGCGCCAAGATCGGATCGAAGGATTGCGAGGAAGGCAAGATCTTCATCGAGTCAAACGGCTTCTGCGTGTTGGCCGGAATTGGTCTGGAGGATGGCCGGGCCATGAAGGCGATGGATGCGACGCGGGAACACCTGGCAACCAAACATGGGATCGTTGTACAGCAGCCGGCCTATTCGAAGTACTACTTGAATCTTGGCGAGATATCGTCTTACCCGCCGGGGTACAAGGAGAATGCAGGCATCTTCTGCCACGTGAATCCATGGGTGATGATTGGGGAAACGCGCCTGGGCCGCGGCGATGCGGCGCACGACTACTATAGCCGCATCAATCCGTCGGCGCGCGAGGAGATCGGCGAATTGCACCGATGCGAGCCCTATGTTTATGCGCAGATGATCGCGGGCAAGGATGCACCCACGTTCGGCGAGGCGAAGAACTCGTGGCTCACCGGCACGGCGGCATGGAACTACTACGCGATCGTGCAGTGGATTCTTGGCATTCGCACTTCACTGGACGGGCTTGAGATTGCACCGGTGATTCCGAAGAGCTGGCTGGGGTTTACGGCGACGCGCATCTTTCGCGGAGTGGTTTACACGATCTCCATCGAGCGCAACGGCGACGGCAACCAAATTGCGCTGACCGTGGACGGCGTGCCGATCGAGGGGAACATCGTTGCTGCTCCCACAGATGGACGAAAGGAAGTTTCGATCAAGGGTATTCTGAGTTAATACTACAGTTGTAGATCCGAAGTTCCGGAGGGAGCAGGGGGTTTCAACTCCCTGAAATAGTGCAAGAGAACAAGGCCTTTAGGCCCGGGCCCTTGTCACAATTCCGACAAAGGCCGCAAGTGCAACTGCAGGAATCGGAGGAGTATTTTGTACGTTGCAAATGAACAGCGGTACGACACGATGCAATACCGGCGCTGCGGGCGAAGCGGCGTGCGGCTGCCTGCAATCTCTCTGGGTTTGTGGCACAACTTCGGTGGCGTGGACGTTTTTGAGAATGGCCGCGCAATGGTTCTGCGGGCATTCGATCTGGGGATCACGCACTTCGATTTGGCCAACAATTATGGGCCGCCGCCGGGGAGCGCGGAGAGCAACTTCGGAGAGATTCTCCGGCTCGACCTCAAGCCTCACCGCGACGAGTTGATCGTCAGCAGCAAGGCCGGCTGGGATATGTGGCCCGGGCCTTATGGCAACTGGGGTTCGCGCAAGTATCTCTTGGCGAGTTTGGACCAGAGCCTCAAGCGCATGGGCCTGGAGTACGTCGATATCTTTTACTCGCATCGGCCCGACCCGGAGACTCCCTTGGAGGAGACGATGGGTGCACTCGACCAAGCCGTCCGCTCCGGCAAGGCGCTCTATGCGGGCATCTCGAGCTACGACGCGCAACAGACCATAAACGCGGCGAAGATTCTGCGCGGTCTCGGAACCCCGTGTTTGATTCATCAGCCGAGATACTCAATGTTCTCCCGCTGGGTTGAGGATGGACTGCTGAATGCACTGGGCGAGGAAGGGATTGGCGGGATCGCCTTTTGTCCGCTGGCGCAGGGGCTCCTCACCGACCGCTATTTGAAGGGCATCCCAAGCGATTCGCGCGCATCGAAGCCGTATAGTTTTCTGAAGAAGAAAGACATCGACGAACACCGGCTCGGGCAGGTCAACGCGCTGAACAAATTGGCTGCCGAGCGCGGACAATCGCTGGCGCAGATGGCGCTGGCCTGGGTGCTGCGCGACGGACGGATGACTTCGGCGCTGATTGGGGCAAGCCGCGTTGAGCAGATCGAACAGAATGTTGCGGCGCTCGCGAACCTGCAATTCTCAGAGAGTGAGCTGGCTCAAATCGACGCAATTCTGAAGCAGGCGGTCTGACGAAGTTTGAGGGGAAGCTCTCTGTGGACGACTTACGGCAAAGGGTTGAAGCGGAGCTCACGACCGGCATACTTCCCTTCTGGCTCAAGTACGTTATCGACGATGAGTACGGCGGCTTTCGCGGCCAGATTGCCAACGATCTGACGATCGATCGCCACGCGGCCAAGGGACTCATCCTGAACGCGCGGATTCTGTGGACGTTTTCGAAGGCCTTCAGCGTTTATCGCGACCCGGCACATCTGGCCGCGGCTCGGCGCGCGTATGAATATATCGCTCAGTTTTTCTGGGACAACGAGTTCGGCGGCGTTTACTGGATGGTGGACTGCGAGGGCCGGCCACTGGACACAAAGAAGCGCATCTATGGGCAGGCGTTCGCTGTCTACGCGCTGGCTGAGTACGCTCATTCGAGCGGTGATCAGGAAGCGGTTGCAAGGGCCATGCACCTTGTGGAGCGGATCGAATCCGCTAGCCATGACGACGTGAACGGCGGCTACTTTGAGACCTTTGAACGCGACTGGACCGAGGCGGCGGACCAACGCCTGAGCGAAGTGGATATGGACGAGAAAAAGTCCATGAACACCCACCTGCATCTGCTTGAGGCTTACGCCACCCTGCTGCGTTACCGGGAGGATACGACGGTTCGCTTCCGGCTCAGGGAATTGATCGAGATTCTTCTGAAACACATCATCGATCCGGCGACACACCACTTCATCCTCTTTTTCGACGAGCAGTGGCATCCGCGGTCTGAAGTGATCTCGTTCGGTCACGACATCGAGGGGAGCTGGCTGCTATGCGAGGCCGCGGAAATTCTTGGCGATCCTGAAGTCTTGAGACGGGTGCGCGAGGCCGCGGTAGAGATGGCGCAGGCTGTCCTCGATCAGGGATTGGATACGGATGGGGGCTTGCTCTACGAGGCTGGCCCAACGGGCATCATCGATTCCGACAAGCACTGGTGGCCGCAGGCTGAGGCCGTGGTCGGCTTTCTGAATGCCTGCGAACTGACGGGCCGGGAGCACTTTATAAACGCTGCCGGACGGAGCTGGGCGTTCATTGAGGCGCACATTGTCGATCACGAGCATGGGGAGTGGTTCTGGCTGGTGTCGCAAGAGGGGATTCCCGACGCAACCAAGGATAAGGTGGGGCCGTGGAAGTGTCCCTACCACAACAGCCGCACCTGCTTTGAAGTGATGGAACGGTTGGACGCGAGGATGCACGCGCACCAGGGCGCACGCAAGGCGAGCATAGAAACAGCGGAGTGAAGCAATGAAGCAGCCAGCATTCAGGAAGAGTGTTTTGGCGTTGTTGAAGCAGCAGGAGAAACTGCTGACGCGGCGCAATCGAAGACTGCCCGCCGGAAACGGCATCTATCAACGCCATGAGTTTCCGGTGCTGACCGCCGCGCATGCGCCCATCGCATGGCGCTACGACCTGGACCAGAAGGCGAATCCCTTTCTAATGGAGCGGATTGGGGTGAACGCCGTCTTCAACGCCGGCGCGATTTTTCACAAAAACAAATTTCTTGTTGTCGCGCGGGTCGAGGGAGTGGATCGGAAATCGTTCTTCGCGGTGGCCGAGAGCCCGAATGGAACGGACAACTTTCGCTTCTGGGATTACCCGATTCTGATGCCCGAGACCGGCGACCCGGACACCAATGTTTACGATATCCGGCTGGTGAAGCACGAGGACGGCTGGATCTACGGTTTGTTCTGCACGGAGCGCAAAGATCCGAAGACGCCAGAGTGGGATACTTCCTCGGCTGTGGCGCAGTGCGGCATTGCGCGCACCAGGGACCTGAAGAGCTGGGAGCGACTGCCGGACCTGAAATCGAAGTCTCCTCAGCAGCGCAATGTTGTGCTGCATCCAGAGTTTGTCGACGGCAAGTACGCCTTCTATACGAGGCCGCAGGACGACTTTATCGAGGCAGGCAAGGGCTGCGGCATTGGCTGGGGACTGGCCTCGAACATCGAGAGAGCGGTCATCGACAACGAAATCATCCTCGACAACCGGGAGTACCACACTATTCAAGAGGTCAAGAACGGCCTTGGCCCGGCGCCGATCAAGACAGCAAAGGGCTGGCTGCACCTTGCACATGGAGTGCGCAACACGGCGGCCGGCCTGCGCTACGTTCTCTATCTGTTTTTGTGTGAATTGAATCGGCCATGGGTGGTGACGCATAAGCCTGCGGGATACTTCATTGCGCCCGACGGCGAAGAGCGGGTGGGCGACGTTTCCAATGTCGTGTTCAGCAATGGCTGGATCGAGCGCAAGAACGGCGATGTTTTTCTTTACTACGCCTCATCGGACACGCGGCTTCACGTGGCCACCAGTTCTGTCAGCCGCCTGCTCGATTATGTGTTGCATACACCCGCCGATCCGCTGCGCAGCCACGCCTGCGTCGAACAGCGCTGTGCACTGATCGAGAAAAACTTCGCGGTGCTCGGTGAGTTGAAGTTGCCCGGCGGGAAGAATGCTTACGGAAAAGCCGGCAAGCCCGCGAAGGCAAAGAAGCGGTGAATTCGATCAATTTTTGTTGAACGCTGCGACGCTATTTCTGTTGCTGATTCTGATCTTCGGTAGCCGATTGCGAATCAGGCCGGGTCGAGCTTTGCGCAACGCCCTTAGCGGCCAGCCGCGCCGCCATCTCGGCTTTCTTGCGCTTGTGGTGGCGCACAATGTCGGGCCAGAACTCGATTACCTCGGAACCCACAATCCCTTCGGCGGAGACGGTAAAGCCGTCACTGATGGTGTTGCTCACAGTACGCTCCGAAACCGGATAGTACACGCGAGCAAGAGCGGCGCCAATTAGATTGCCCCCGACGTTGGCGTAGTTAGGTCCCCATTTGCCATTGTCCCGCTTGCACCATACCGTACTCGCTGCCGCCCATAGAGCACGATTGATGAATTTGCCCGAGCTCTTCTGGAAGTAGCGTGGATCTTCATGGAGCAGGGACGTCAGCACCGCATTTCCGAAGAGATTGCCGATAAAGGCATCGGAGTAAGCTGCGCCATATCGCTTGGCGTAGCCTTGAAGGCCCTGGCCCCAAACAGCGTAACTGTCGTCAGCTTGGCCGATTCCGGAAACGACACCTGCTAGCAGAAAGGGCCACGGGTCGGTTTCGCTCTTGAAAAAAAGCTGAAACTTCTGCGCCGTAGTGAGAGGTAACGCGTCCCTGTTGCTGGTGGTGTTGAAGGTGGCCATCACGCCCATCACCCGCTGGTGCTCTTGTGCCTTGAGCTGCTCTTCGGCCTTCTCGCGCTGGCTTTTTTCGGTGTCCGTGGAGCCAGCGGGCGGCTTTGAACTAGAGCTTCCCTGAGCTGGAGCCGGGGAGGGGTCCGGGGTTGGCTGCTGGGCGCTTTGGCTTTGTCCGGCCGGACTCTGCTGGCTGGAGGATTCAGCATCGGCCACCGCGACTTGCGGCTGCGGAGCGTCGGGAATTGTGGTGGGAGGGTTCGCCTCCGCGAGGGTGCTCGGACGCGAGTCCGGCTCCTGCGAAAGAAGGCGAGAGGGCAGGGCTATGCATGCAAAGAGTATTGCAAAGACAAGAGAGGAGACTAAGCGCATCCATTCACCAGGTATCAGAGTGGGCGTTCGCCAGGATAGCCGGCCTCAAGAAGAGGCAAACGGGGCCGAAAAAGGACCAGATTCTAGGGCAAATCACCCATGGGGAAGCTTTCGTTCAGGTTCCGCGGAAGGGCTACGTTGCAATGGGGGCAGAGGTACCTGCCTGTTAGACGCAGTTTCAAGCTTCGCGGACACAGGGAAATGACCCTGAGGGCCCCTCAAAGATCAGTTCGCACTTTTTACGCTGCGAAGTCGATGAAGCCGCGCTGGGGGTCAGTGGAAATCAGCTTGACGGTTAGCTTGTCGCCGACGTCGAGCCCTTTGCCGCCCTGAACCAGCATTCCATCGACGTGCGGATCGAGGGTGCGGACGAAGGTGCCGTACTTGTTGACGCCGGTAACGATCGCAGGGAAGCTCTGGCCGATGCGGGGATGCAGGACCACGGCGGCGATGCGCTTCTGCATGTCGCGCTCGACCTTGCGGGCGGCGTCTTCCATCAGCGTGCAGCGCGCGGCGATGGCGTTGAGGTCATCCTCGGAGTAGGGTGGCGGGATCTTGGCCAGAAGCGCCTTCATCAGCCGCCCCGTCACCATGTCTGGGAAGCGGCGATTGGGGGCGGTGGAGTGGGTGTAGTCCTGGACAGCCAGGCCGAAGTGGCCGGGCGACGGCTCGTTGGGCTTGACGAGGATGTACTCGCCGGGGCCCATGAGCTTGATGACGGTGAGCGACAGATCCGGGAAGTGGTCGGGGTCCTTTTGCTTCTGGGCGAGGAGGAAGTCGTTAAGGGCTTTAGAGTCAGGCTGGGCAGGGAGGGTTGTGCCCAGGCCCGCGGCTACTTCGACAATTCGGTCCCAGCGCTTGGGGACGCGAACGATGCGGCGGATGGAGGCCACACCTGCGCCCTCGAAGGTGCGGGCCACGACGCCGTTAGCCGCCACCATGAACTCTTCGATGAGAGATGTGGCGCGGTTTGTCTGCTGGCGAACGATGCTGATGGGCTGATCAGCCTGCATTTCTGGTCGGGTCTGGATGGTTTCAAGATCGAGCGCGCCGTGCTGGAAGCGTCCGCCGACCATACGCTGAGCGGCGGCGTCCTGGAGCTTGAGTTGCGCAGCGAGGTCGGCGCTGGCCGCGACCTTGGCCGGTGCGGGGCCAGTGCCCTCAAGCCAAGCGCCCACGGAGTTGTAGGCCAACTGGGCGCGGTTGCGGACAAGCGCGGCGTAGACCTTGCCGTCGGAGGCAGTGCCGGCCGAATCAACCGAAAACTCGATGACGTGAGCGACGCGGTCTTCATTCTCATTGAGCGAGGTAATGCCCTCGGAAAGCTCGGCGGGGATCATGGGAAAGACTTTGACGCCGGTATAGACGGATGTCGTCTCGCTGCGGGCGTGGGTGTCGATGACCGTGCCGATTTTGACGCGCGCATCCACATCCGCCACGCCGACGAGCACGCGGATGCGGCCGTCGGCCAATTGCTCGGCCCACTCAATCTGGTCAAGATCCTTGGACGTATCGTTGTCGATTGAGGACCAGAGCAGGCTGGTCAGGTCCTGAATTCCGGGGATAACTGGAGTTTCTGGATGGGCCTGAATCTCTGCTAATTGCGTGTCGGTTCCGGCTGGAAAATCGGGCTGAAAACCGTTTTCGATCATGGACCCGTGGGCGGCGGCGACAAGATTGAAGTGCACAGGCTGACTGGAATGCATGACGGATCGGGCTCCTTGAAAGCGAAGAGCAAGGCTAACACGTTGAGGCTGTGGTTAGTGATTAGTGGTTAGCGATCAACGGCGGAAGGTGAGAAGGGGGTGAGATGGTTGGCCTCCCACCCAGATCTCTCATGGGATCGGCTAAGGACAGCTCTACTGGATGCCGAGGTCGGCAAGAACCTTCGGCTTGGCTTCATCGACTGCGAGCAGGTTGTGGCAGGCGGAGCAGTCCTGGGTGATGCTGGTGTTGTCTTTGGCCACGTGGTCGCCGTCGTGGCAGCGGAAACAGCCGGGATAGCTCATGTGGCCGATGTGGTTGGGATGCGTTCCCCAGGTCACCTTCATGTAGGGAAAGACATTCTGGCTGTAGAGGGTGGCGAGTTCGGCGCCCGCGGATTTGACCTGCGCGGACTTCGAGGCGAGAACATCGGGGCTCTGGGTGCGATAGAAGGCCTCAAGCTGCTGGGGAATCCGGGTGGACGCCTCGGCTTCGCTGGCGTAGTTGGCTTTGAGCAGCGCCAGACCCTCTCTGTGGACAAAGGGCAGGTCGGGGCTGATTGCGCCGTCGGCCATGGCGCGGTTTAAAGCCTCTTCGGCGGTCACGAAGGTGTGGGCGGCGCGGTTGTGGCAGTCGATGCAATCCATGACGCGGCGCTCGCCCTGGGGCGTGGTGGCGCCCAGTGCGGACGCGGCGTAAACGGTCTGCGAGCCATCGGGGTTTTGCCGCTGAACCCAGGGGATGCTGGTGCGAGACGGATCGGTTGCGATGTACTCAATGTGGCCGAGGTGCACACCGTGAATCCCGGTGAGGTGGGAGAAAGAATCCTGCCCGCCGAGGTGGAGGACCACGACAGTCTGCGTCTCGGTGTTCTTTTCGTCGTCGGCAAAACTGGATTTGACCAGCAGTTTTTCACCGATGAACCTCGCCGGAGTGTGACAGCCCTCGCATGTGTAACGGGCCGGGCGCAGGTTCTTTACCGGTGATTCAATGGGCGTGGGATAGCGGTCGAACGTGACCTCGAGAAGCTGCTTGGTGCCGTTTACCTTGGCAGAAAAGTACGCAGCCGCACCCGAGCCGATGTGACACTCCACGCAGTCCACATGAGAGTGCGCGGAGATTTTATAGGCCGTGTACTCGGGATGCATGACGTGGCAGGATTGGCCGCAGAATTGGGGCGAATCCATGTAGGCCGCGCCGCGGTAGCTGGCGAAGGACACGACCAGCAGGTTGGCAACAGTGGCCACAAGGACGATATCCACGCCGTGGCGAAAGATCCTGTCGTTGAAATCGATCTTGGGGAACTCGGCCGGGATCTGGCCGGCTTTCTGGAGGGTTCTGCGGCGCAGAAACACGCCAATCGGGATCAGCAGCAATCCAGCGATGAACAGCGCCGGCAGAAGCAGGAAGAAGATGATTCCCAGGTAAGGGTTGTCATTGGGGCGGCCGAAGATTTCGACCATCCAATAGCCGATCATGGTCACGCCGGAAGCACTGGTAATTGCGCCGCCGGCGAGACTGATGGGGTTGTTGCCAAAGAACAGGGCGGGCCGCACCCAGCCTTCGCGAAATCTTTGAAGCAGCGACACGCTGTCCCCCCACTCACAGATTGATGGCCCGCCCCGGAGGGCCGACCGGAGATGCTGCTACTTTTTCAAGGTGCGCACAAACGCAACCACGTTGTCGAGATCGGCGCCCGCAACTCCGGCGACCGGTTTCATTGTGCCCGTGCCAGTGGTAACGGCCTTCTTCAGGTCCGCGTCGCTCATTGCCTGCGCTGTGGCGCCGCCAAGGGGATTCACTTTGGCCTTTGGGAGATTGCCTGAGCCGTCGGCGCCGTGGCACATCTGGCACTTGGCCTTGTAGACCGCCTGGCCAGCCGTTGCAGAGGCGGCTTGAGCCAATTGGGCAGCGCTGGCCATGCAAATCATGGTGGCCAGCATCATCAGAGTGCGAATCGTCTTTGTCATTTCATGACTCCTTGAGATTTGGCGGCTGGTGCGCGGGAGCCGCCCCTGCCGAATGGATTCTTTCACAAACCGGGTACCCTGTGACAAGCAAAAGCCCGCGCAGGAACCGGCAACAGGATTCGGTGGCCATCGGGCGGCAAGGATCTTGCTCCTGCTCCGCCCATTGATTCGACATACGTGCGGTCTGGTGTTGTCAGATAAACGTGCTGTGGCCGTGCACACGCTTGAAACAGAGATGGACCGGTAAAGCCCTTGAGCCCGGTCCATCTCCACGGTGTTCAGAAGTACAGCGGTTTCGATCAGAACTCGTAGTGGACTCCGAGTGTGACGTTGTTGGCGTGGAATTCGCGCGGCGCTGTCGCACCCGCGGTCCCTTCGGTCATACCGGTCGGAACCCCGATTGTGGCGCAGGGAGTGATCGTTGCCGTGAGAGACGTTGCGGTGCTGCACAACGGAGAGCCGGAAGCTCCACCCTCTCCGTAGCCGTAATAGTTATACTGCGCTTTCCAGATCAGTCCTGGGTGCATGGTGTAAGACACATTCACGAACGGGGTCGCGTACTCTGAGACCATTGAGCCGTTCACATCGCGCGCGTCGTTGAAGAAGCGGCTGCCATTGACGGCCGTGTCCGTGTAGCCCAGATTCGCGTGAACCTTGTCGGTCGGGTTAATAGAGAGCGACACCATTCCGAACTGGGTCGGCGCATTCATGAAGTCCCTACCCATCCAGGTCGCGTTACCAACGCAAAGGTTGGGTGCTCCTGTGCTGGTCACTGTGGCTGCGCCGGCGAAGGCGGGAGTGGTGGCGGTAGCGGCTGCCGCGCCGCTGCTGTAGCAGATGTTGGTTGCAGCGTACACATCGCTGTAGGAGTAGTTCAGGTTCAATCCATAGTGCTCGTTGGGCATCAGCGCCAGGCCCATGCTGCCGATGCGGCTGTAGTCGATGTGGTTGATCGGGCCGCTGTAATTCGCATCGCCCGCAGACACGACATCCTGGTTGTTGTTGGTGTTATTGTGCCGCTCGCGATCGCTATAGGACCCGGTAATTGTCGCCCAGGGCTTCGGCTTATAAAGCGTGTGCACCCGGTAAATCTTGAACTGCCGCTGGCCTACTGCCGTGAATGCGTTGTCAGCGTAGCCGATTTCGGCAGTGCCGTTCAGGTCCCATTCCTTGGTGAGATGCAGCGCGGCGTTGAAGACTCCGGCATTCTCGTTAATGCTGATCGTTCCGCTTACCGGGTCGCTCACCACGATCGGGATCGGGCCCTGATGTGGGATGCCCTGACCGATGTTGCGGTTGCTGTATCGGTACGTCAGAGCAAACCGCGCGCGCGCCGAAGCATCCCAGCTCGCCGTGAGGTTGTTGATGACGTACTCCTGGCCGTAGTAGTTGTAGGTCAGCGTGCCATTGATGCCGTGAGGCAGCGAGCCCAGGCCCGGAGTGAGCGGGCCGGAGTAGTTGACGGTTTCAAAGCCATTGTTCCCGGCCACGGCCGTCGTGGGCGTGGACAGCGTGGCCTGCGGAGGAATGATCGCATTGCTTGGCTCGCGAACACTCGAGTAGGTCACTTGATCGGCAAGGCCGACGGTGTTAGTCGCCCGCCATGCAATGCCGAGGTCGGCCCCGACCACCGCGCGCTTCGCCGTGGAGCGGCCGCCGGACCAGATCACCGAGCGAACCGCGCCGTTCAGGCCCTGGGCGCTCTCGTTGTAGTGTGGCATGTCCGACGTGCCGTCAGTGTAGTGAACGTTGCCGTTGATGCTGACGTTCTGGATCGCCGAGCTCTGCAGGCGAATGGTTCCGGTCGGTATCCAACTCCGGGTGGGCTGTGAACGCGAGTAGCTGGTCACCACGTCGCAAGCCGGATTGATGACCGGCAGGCCGCCGGGCTTGTTGGCGGGCGACAGCATAGTGTAGACCGTCGAGCTGGTGTACGCGCTGCCCATGCTGCCCGTGTTGCAGCCTGCGATCCCATAAGGCGTAAAGCTGGTAAAGTTGCCCAGGTAAGCAGGCGTTCCATCGGCCTCCTGGACCTGGATTCCGTTCGGATCCAGCGTGAAGGACGTATCCGATTTGTAGTGATTCCCCTGCATCTCAAAGCTGATCTTGGTTGTCCGCGAAGGCTTCCAGTCGAGCGCGCCAAGGAAATCGTCGCTGCCGTTGCGCTCATACTGCTGCAGCATTGCGTTGTACTTCATGATTGTGTAGGAGGGGCTAAGGGTCGGACCCTCCATGGTGCTGTGAGAGTACCCAAACCGATATGTAAACTTATCCAGCGGCCTGATTGTGAGGTTCGTGTCCGTCATCCGGCGCACGGTGTTGAACATCACCGGCGACCTGTTCACCTGCAGCCAGGGCAGCGTGGCGGTCGGCGCATTGGCCGGCCCAATGGGCATCGACAGTCCGCCGGGGAGGTTCGGGTTCGCCAGCAGATCGTAATTCGAGTAGAGCCGGCCGCGCCGGAACATGCCCGAGAACTCGTAGGCTTTCCCCTTGGAAGCTGTGAGCTTGGCCATGATGCTCGGATCGCCGCCAAACCCAGTGCCGAATGCAGAAAGATCGTCGACCAGGGCGTGCTTGTTGCCGGGAAGCGCGTGCATCTCGAAGGTCTCACCCTCAACACGCGGACCGCTTTGGAGATTGACGAGGGTGTCGTACATGGCGCTGCTGCCCGAAAGACTGGCCATGCGCCCCCCCATGTCGATCGTGTGGTGACTCGAATAACCAAACGGCGTAGAGAACTTCGCCTCCGGAGCCGGTGCGACAGGATTGGCATCCTGCGCGACTGCGATTCCCGCAGTGGCGAGGAGCATGACTACTGCCATGGCGCCCGCAGCGCGGCAGACTTTTGCGGAAGAGGGCTGCTGACTAAGGAGCCCTGAAAACCAACCGTTATTGTTCATATGAAGCCTCGCTTGAAAAGAACTTGCCTAGCTAAAACCTTGACGTTCGTGCGTCTTATGACTTTGTGCCGCGCCGCCCCAAGGAGACGCGGCAAAGCTCCGCTATCGGACGAATGCCTGACTTGCGTTCGAGCCGTGGATGAATGTGTGGCAGGTGACGCATGGCGTTACCGTCGTTGAACCCGCATCCAGACCGTGTACCCCGCCTGCTGAAAGCGGGCTGTGGCACTGGTTGCACAACGTGGCAACCGACGGCATGTTCAGAAGCCGCGGATTCTGCGTTCCGTGCGGCGTATGGCAGGTCGTGCAGCCTTCGGCCCTCACCGGAGCATGCTCGAACGTAAACGGCCCGCGCACATCGGTGTGGCACTTGGTGCAGACCGCGTTTGAATCTTCAGTCGACCTGACATTGTTGGCGAGGAAGCTGCCGTGCACGTCGTGGCAGTCGGTGCACTTCACCAGACCTTCGTTCACCTTGTGATGTATCGGCATGCTGAACTGCGCCTTCTGGTCGGCGTGGCACTGGTAGCAGAGCGTTGGCTGAGACGCCTTGAGCAGCGGCTCTTCCTTGCTGCCGTGGATGTCGTGGCAACTGGTGCAGCCGACGTTGGCCTTGGCATGAGGAGAACGATCGAAGTTGGGATGCGCTCCCGCGTGGCAGGTCAAGCACCTGGCGGTCACCTCTTTTTGCGTGGCCTTGGCGGGGTTGAAGATCTTGGTGACGTCACCACCGCCATCGACGTGGGCGCCGCCCGGACCGTGGCAACCTTCGCAATTGACACCGGCTTGACCGTGCTGCGCCGCAAGCTTGGTGTGCGGATTGCCCTCGAATTTCTTCGACACCTCTTCGTGGCAGGTGGCACAAACATCTCCACCGACATAGGCGCTGGGAGCAGCGTCTTTGGCCGGCGAGACGGCCGCCTTGGCAACTGAATCGGCTTTGGGGGCCTGAGCTGCAAGCGGTGTGGCGCAGATTATGCTCGCGCCCAGCATCAACATCAAACAAGCGCGCAGTCCCGGCCACTTTCCCGGAGCCGCACCAATCGGCAATTGCGTTACAGGCCCTGCTCTATGCATGAAAAATACCGCCTTGTGTGATCTCATCGCTACTTCCTAAACAGCTGTTCCAGCTTCCCCTTCGTGATTACGGTCAATTTCTTTGAAAAACCTCGCACAAGAAGCCGGAAGCTGGGTCTGGTCTTGCGGAAGTCGCTCTTTGTGCGGAGCATCACTTCATGGGCTGCATCCTACGTCATTGTTTCTGCCGCGAACGGTGACGTTCATCACATTCGATGGAAGGCCGAATCCCGTTCCGAATTTCCTGCCCCGAGGTGAGATAGATTCCCCTTTTCGCCCTGGATGCAAGAACAACGGATGGGACTCCGCAACCATGTGCACAAACGTTTTACCGTCAGATCGGGGGAGACAGAGCTTAAGAAAGACAGCTTTGGGCAGAAGACCAGAGTTGTTGCGTCTTCGGCTGTATCAAACTGATCATTGCTTGCAGAAAATGCACCGCTTGACTTGCGGCTCCCAGGCTTCTCAATGGCGTGTTTGCCGGCGCGGGTTTCTGGCTCTTAGGCGATCGGTAAGGGAGGGTCAAGAAGCAGTGGGGCGACAATCGGTAAGAATGGCGGATTTGGAAGGGGCGGGCGGGAGAATTGGCATCCTCGGCGAGTTTGCATAGACGTGAGGCCCATCACATCCACAGGGTTACTTTTCCGGCAAACTCGGATTGAACAGAAGCCTTTTTTCCGGAAGGCGCGGGCCATTTTTCACCTTAACTGTACCCTCTGCAATGGCTTACGGGGGCAGAGAAGGCAGAAGCGAAGATGGTTGACGAGCGCCGGAATGGCAAGACGATGACAGACGCCCAGATCGCAGTTGAAACACATGCGCGCCACAAGCACCTCAGCCGGCAGCAGGGTCCCGTGGGTTGCGCAGCCTGCGCCAATCGCCGCCCCGGCTGGTTCTGCTCCCTGGGCAGCGCAGTTCTTGCCGATCTCGAATTGGCCACCAGCACCATCTCCCTTCCCGCGCAAGCCTCGCTATTCACACAGGGCGAGGATGCGCGCTGCCTCTATTTGATTTGCGGGGGATATCTGAAGCTGACGGCGGGACGCTTCGAGGACCGTCAAATGATCGTGCGCGTGGCCGGACCCGGCTCAATGCTCGGCCTGTACGCGGTTCTCTCGCACGGTGTCTATGAGGTGTCGGCGGAGTCGTTGACCAACGCCCAACTGCGCCCGGTGGAGCGGGAGCGGTTCCTGAGCTTCCTGCGCAGCCACAAAGAGGCGCAGATGCGTGCGGTCCAGTGCATTTGCCAGGAGTACCGCTTCGCCCTTCAGGACGCCTGCCGCATCGCGCTGGCGGAAACCGTGGCCGCCCGGTTGGGAAAACTGTTGTTGGAGCTCGCTCATCAGATTGGAGAGCACCTCACAGATGGGGGCTACCGCTTTCCACTACTGCTTACCCACGAAGAGATGGCGTCAATGACCTGCACCACACGCGAAACCGTTACTCGCACGCTGGGCCAGTTCCGCAAGGACGGCTGGGTTTCGATTGAAGACTCCCTGGTGACATTGCACCAGCCGGAGCGATTGCAAACGCTGGTCTAGAGACCATTATTTCTTTTGCTCTCCCGTCCAGTCCATTCCCCAAGCCCAAGAGCTATGATTTCAGTAGCGCCTCCATTTTCGAATCGGAGTTTCTAGTGCGAATGAATCGGTTCTTAGCTATCTTTTCTGTTGTTCTTTTCTCCTTTTGCTCTTTGCATGCTCAGAGCCTGGCTGCGGGCTCCGTCGCGGTTCCGGCTGGCTCCACTTCCGCTGAAAGCCCGGAGATACGCGCGTTCCAGAAGATTGAGGATTCATGGGCGGATGCCATCAACCTGCGCGATCAATACGCCTTGGAATTGGTGCTGTCCCCCTTATTTGTCGATGTATCCGCAACAGGCGATATCACCACCCGGAATCAGCAGGTGGCCTCGGTGATTACCGGCGAGGACAGGACAGTCCATCTGGATCAGCGAGTGATCACGGTGCGCATGCTGGGTGACATTGCCGTGGCCAATGGAACGTACGCGCTGCATCACAAGCTGAATTCGGCCGAAGTCAATGAGAAGGGCGTGTTTACCCATGTGTTTGAGCGGGTGCATGGGGGCTGGCTGTGCATCAACTCGCAGCGCACGGTGCTGCGGGAGGACTCGAACGCCAAACCCAAAAACAAGTCCAACAACGCCGAGCTCCCCTTCCACATTCCGCTGTTCTCAAAGAGCGACAAATCACCCCAATAAAGGGTGGAGGAGCTCGAGTGCCGCTGAAGATTGAGAGGACTATTCCAGATTTCTGGAGTAGTCGGGCCTCTTATTCCAAAAATACGCAGTTTTCCTGAATAAGGCGAAGGTGGGTGGGTTCCCACCTGTCCACGATCCTGCTTCGGGCAGCTGACAAGAGACGAAATTCTCGGATTATTAACTCGCCAGTCTCCTGGCTGCCTGTAGCCGAATGGACACATGGACCAGGCTGAGCGCGGCTGGAGTGACGCCGGGAATGCGGCTGGCCTGGCCAATGGTGACCGGGCGAACACGCTCCAGCGTCTCAAGCATCTCGCGCGAAAGTCCGCTGATGGCGCCGTATTCGATCCACTCGGGAATGGCCACGGACTCAGCGGCCTTCAGCTTTTCGATCGACTTCTTCTGCTGCTCGAGGTAGCCGGCAAACTTGATATCCGTCTCGACGGCGCGGGCCTCGTTGCGCAGAACTGCGGGCAGGGGTCCAGCATTCTCGTTTCGATTTTGGGCGTTGAGCGCGGCGGAATACTCCACCAGCAAAGGCTCCGCTGCAACGGCCTCGCGTATGGCTCCAAGGGCGGGCTCGATGGTCACCTCGGGTCGCTTGAGCATCTGCGCCCAGGTGAGGCCGGCGGTTGCGGTGAGATTGGCAAAGCCGGCCGCGGCTAGCCCTTCCCCACTGACTTTTCCGGTGGTCAGCAGGCGCTCGAGCGCAGCCATCCTTGCCTGCTTTTGCTCGTACTCCGCCCACGCCTCATCCCCGATAAGCCCCAAACGGCGGCCGTACGGAGTGAGCCGGCGGTCGGCGTTGTCGATGCGCAGATGGAGACGGAACTCGGCGCGCGAAGTAAACATGCGGTAAGGCTCGTTGGTGCCCTTCGAGATCAGATCGTCGATCAGAATTCCGGTGTAGCCTTCGGTCCGATCCATGGTGAAAGGCGGCTCGCCCTTCAGCGCCAGCGCGGCGTTGATCCCCGCCATGATGCCCTGGCAGGCTGCCTCTTCGTAACCGCTGGTCCCGTTGATCTGGCCGGCAAGATAGAGACCGTCCATGCACTTTACGCGCAACGTCCGGTCAAGCTCGGTGGCGTCTACGCTGTCGTATTCGATGGCATAACCGGGGCGCAGCATCTCAGCCTGCTCGAGCCCAGGGATGGAGCGGACGATCTGCCACTGCACCTCCATGGGCAGCGACGTGGACATGCCGTTGACATAGACTTCGTGGGTATTGAGCCCTTCGGGTTCGAGAAAGAACTGGTGCTGCGTCTTGTCAGGAAACTTGACGACCTTGTCTTCAATGGATGGGCAATAGCGCGGGCCGATGCCCTCGATCTGCCCCGAATACATGGCGGAGCGACCCACGTTTTCACGAATGATGCGTAGGGTTTCCGGTGTCGTGAAAGCGATGTGGCAACTTATCTGCGGCTGCACGATCTTCTTTGTCCGGAAGCTGAACGGGGTCGGGTCGATGTCGCCGGGTTGCTCGTCGAATGCGTCCCAGCGTATGGTTCGGCCGTCGAGACGGGGCGGCGTACCCGTCTTCAGCCGGCAAGTTCTCAGGCCCAGTGCGCGCAGGGCTTCGCCAAGCAGGACAGACGCGGGCTCGCCGCTGCGACCAGCCGGATAGCGCTCTTCACCGCAGTGAATGAGGCCGTTCAAAAATGTGCCGGTAGTGATGATGGTTGCGCCGGCAAGCAGTTGGCGGCCATCGCGCAACTTGAGACCCAAAACGCGACGGCGCGGGCGCATGGGCCGCGGCAACTCGCCGAGTTCCTCGTCCATTCCCCGATCCCTGCCGGGGTCCCCAGCGACAGGTCTTCCGTCGCTGGGGTGGCTGTTCCCTGTTCCATGTTCTATTACCAGGTCCACCACTTCGGCTTGGCGAATATGCACACCAGGCTGAGCTTCAAGCACTTCGCGCATCTTCACGCGGTAGAGCTGCTTGTCGCATTGTGCGCGCGGACTCCACACCGCCGGCCCGCGCGAAGTATTGAGCAGACGAAACTGAATGCCGACGGCATCGGCCACCTCGCCCATGACGCCGCCGAGGGCATCGACCTCGCGCACCAGGTGGCCCTTGGCCACGCCGCCAATGGCTGGATTGCAACTCATCTGCGCGATCAGATCGAGATTCATGGTGATGAGCGCGGTCTTGAGGCCCATGCGCGCAGCAGCCATCGCCGCCTCGCATCCCGCATGCCCAGCGCCAACTACAACGACATCGTATTGCTCGGTAAAAGCCATTCAACTCCATTCTACGTATTTTGCGATTCCGATGTGTCCGGGGCGACGCTTGCTGAAAAGCGAACGCTTGTCCGAGTGAGGGTCGACACAGGTACGCAACCGGATCACATCTATAATTGGGCGGACCCTCCGAACTGAGATGGAAGGGGCAATTGCACCGATGGAACCATGTGCCTGCGGAAATCCTGTTGACAAGAACGGCGTGCAGTGTCGCCGGTGCGCTGCGCTTCAATTGCTTGAGCTCGGCGCGGATGCGACTGAAGAGGAAATCAAGGCGGCCTATCACGTGCTGGTCAAGGTGTGGCATCCGGACCGGTTCCAGAACGACAAGACAATGAAGAATGCCGCCGAGGCAAAGCTGAAAAAGGTGAATTCAGCTTATGTATTTCTCTCGTCCGCAGAGGGCAAAGCAAGGCAATGGCAACACGCGACACCCGCGTCCGCAAACGGGGCGCCGCGAAGGCGGGCTACAGATGCAGCGCCACAAGGGCCGCAGTCGGAAAGACAGCCCGCGGCAAATCAGCCTCCAAGTCGCAGACCAATCCGGACGGCGCGCCCCATGGTGGGCGCTTCGGCCTGGGTGTTTCGAACGCTCAAATTGGGCTTGGGGATGGTACTCCTGGCGTTTGCGCTTCTTATGGCGCGATATCTGTGGATCGCTTTTGACGTGCCGGGATCGACAGGCGATGTAGCCGATCTGCTTGGCGGCAGCAAAGACAGCATGCAGTCGTTTCTAAAGGCGCCAAAGAGAAGATTCCTGGCCGCGGTCGAGCGAGACCTGCGGAGACTCGACCCAAGAGGTCCAGCGCCCGGAACTCTGCCCGAGGCGGCGGAAGTCTCGCCGGCAACGCAATCGCGGCAGACAGCATCCCCAAGGTCAGTTGCTCAGCAGCCGGCCAGGGCTGAAGCCACGCCGCTCAAGCTCCATTCGTACATCACGGTCGGTTCAACCAGGGATGAAGTCATCGAGCAGCAGGGCCCGCCGACGGCATCCTCGGACGGCAAACTTGTGTATGGCAGTTCGGAACTATATTTGAAAGACGGCAGTGTGGTTGGCTGGAAGATCGATCCCCATTCGCCGATCCGGGTGAAGCTCTGGCCGGAGTCGTCGGTGGATCCTGACCTGGATTCCTTTACGGTCGGATCGTCGAAGGATGTTGTGATTGTGGTTCAAGGCACCCCGACGGCATTCACGGAAAGTGAATTCGAGTACGGCGGGTCCACCGTTTATTTCCAAAACAACCGGGTTGTGAACTGGAAGAACGACCCTGCGTCGATTCCGCTTCGGGCGAAGCTCAACTAAGACTTCACGCAGCCTGCAACTCCAAAATAATGGCTGCGCCGCGGGGCTCCAGATTTACGGCGGAGGCGCGGCCGTTGTGGTCGCGCAGAATAGTGGCGCAAAGGCTCAGGCCCAGGCCGGCTGTCTCCCCGGTGGGCTGGGCCGACGCGTAGGGGTCGAAAGCGCGATCCGGCTGCAGGAAGCCGGGACCGGAGTGAGCCACCAGAATCTGCACCACGTTCCCCTCGCTGGTAGCTTCGAGACGAATGGTTTTGGGGTCCGCGTCGAATGTGGACGGGGGCACAGCCCTGATCGAGCCCTGCGCCGAGTTCGGACCATCGACAGCCTCAATGGCAAACTGCAGGCAATGCAGCACGGCGTGGCGCAAATGCTGGGCATGGCACAGAACCATGGGCAGCGCGGGGGCGATGCTGAGCCTGAAATCGATGGAGCGCTGCAGGAACTCGGGGCGGTGGAGTTCTTCCATGTCGGCAAGCAGTTCGGCCACCGAAACCACGGTCAACTGGTCGCTTTGGTGGCGCGCGACGCGGGCGAGGCTGTCCAGGGTGGATTTCATGCGCCGCGCTTCGGCAAGAATTGCCTCGACGGCTTTCCGGTCAGGCGTTTCAAGCGACGTTCCTTCATCGAGAAGCGAGGCGTAGCCCAGAACCACGGTGAGGGGATTGTTCAACTGTTCGGCGACGTTGGCGGCCAACTGGCCGACTCCGGCGAACTTCTCCGAGTCGATGAGCTTTTCAAGCATCATGGTCTGGCTACGCGCGGCCTGCAAGCGAGCGGTGAGCACCTCGACGGGCAGTAGATCGTCAGCGTGGAGTTGGTTCCGGAATGGGCCGGGAATGCTGCCCGGCGGATTGCGCATTCCGGCCAGCAGCAGAACCCCCTCGGTACACACGCGGCCGACGATGGGCACGGCCAACGCGCCGGTGAAGCGCAGGCGCTTGAGATCGTCGCCGGGGATGAGCCAGGGAGTGAAATCGAGCTTGACGGTCTGAGTGTGTTCTACGACGGGCGGTGTCGAACCGGGTTCGAGGAAGCCGGCAATCGGAATCCGCGCAACCAGGCTGCCCAGAGCTTTGGCTGTGGCGGCGTCAAAACCCGCGGAACCGGCGAGCCGATAGCGGCCTTGGCTCTCGAGTAGCAGGGCGGCCTTGGCAAAGCGGCTGTTCTCGATGACGGTCTGGCAGATTTCTTCGCCCTGGCAGTCGAAGTCCTCGACCCGGCGGCGGGAGAGGATGAGGTTGGTATAGGCCTCGACTTCGCGGCGTGCCTTGCGCTCGCGCTGCTGGGTGGCCTGGTTGATGGCCAGTTGATCCTCCAGCGCCAGCAGAATCATGCCCACAGCCGCGACCACCTTGGCCAGGACGATGCAACGGGTCATCGCGAGATCGACCATGGGATTGGCATAAAGCGCGGGAAAGACGCCAAAGATTGTGATCGACCAACCTACAAAGCCCAACACGCTGAGGATTACGCCGGGGGTGGCGCGCCTGAAAACGTAGACCAGCAGCAGAGCGGTCATCAAGTGAATGGCGCACTCAACATAAACCAGGGGCCAGCGCCCTCCCTGCACAAGGCAGACCCAAAGGCCGAGGCAGCCCAGCAGCACGCTGATGGGTATCCCCACCACCACGGGCAAGCTGCCCTTTGCCGCGCCCCAGAAGCCGCCAACGATAAGAGACAGAGCTCCCAGCGCGGGAAAGAGCAAATAGGGCATTCCACCGGGGTTTTTACCATGAAAAACACCTTCCAGGAGAATGGCATACAGCACCAGGGGAATGGTGAAAGGGATAACGTATAGAAAATTAAACTTGCCGATGCGAAAGCGCAGTGGCGAAAGGGAGGCAAGAAAGAGCGCGGCGCCGACCAGGGCTGAAGTCTGGCCGGCCGCCACAGCCCAGGGATGCAGCCCGCTGGAGAGGTGCCAGGGGCCCAGATTGTACATCTCGAGCATCCTGAAAATCGCGAAAAGAAAGCCCAGAAACCAGAGCAGTGTCCGAGTATCCCGAAAGCGCAGGTAGAGATAGCCGAATGCGGGCAGCAGGAGCGCAGTCAGGACGAGGGCCGGAACCTCATAATAGTCGGGCATGGGGGCCGAAAATCTCCTTTAGTTCTCGTCGCCGCAAAACGTACCAGTTTTGACGGTAACAGGCCCAAAGCTGAAATGCCTGCGCAAATGGCAATCCGGTTGCAGGACTCCGTGAGCGTCAACCAGAACCCCTGCAACAACCGTCGAGGCCTGGCAGACAGGCTTTCGGCGGCACACAGACCACTCCCAAAAACGCTGGGTGCCTCGCCCCTTCATTCTGAAATGTTCCCCCGCGGGGTGTACATGCGTCTAATGTTGTAGATTTACGGAAGAACGGGAGGGACCGGCGCAACGAATCCGGCCCGGTTCGATGCCGTCAGAAGGAGCGTAAAGGGTGCGAAATCGATGGTTGACGGCGTGGCTGCTCACGGGATTCGCGCTGGCTGGGTGCGCACTGCCGGCCGCGGCACAGGAGAAGGACACCTTCACGCCCATGTCGCTCGACTCCGGATTCGGACGCATGGACATCTCGGCTCCCGCCGTCGCACCGGATCAGATCGTTAAGCAGTTTGCCGCCAAGGAGAGCGAGTTCCAGCAGGCGCTGAACCACTACACCTATCGCCGCATCGCCCGCGTGAATACCATCGACGACGACAACAAGGTGGATGGAGAATGGTACGAGGTCGACGACGTGATCTTCGATCCCTCGGGCAAGCGCACGGAAAAAGTGGTCTTTGCGCCGCCAAACACGCTGGCGCGCGTGCAAATGTCGCCATCCGATCTTCAGGACATCCAGCGCGGATACCCGTTTGTTCTGACGGCCGAGGATATCGGCCAGTACAACGTGAAGTATGTCGGGCGGCAAAAGGTGGACGATCTGGACTGCTTCGTCTTCGACGTAAGCCCCAAGATTATTGAAAAGAAAAAACGTTACCTGCTGGGCCGCATCTGGGTCGACGCAACCGACCTGCAGATCGTCGTGACGAACGGGAGAATGGTTCCCGACGACACGCGCAAAGGCAGCGAGGACCTGCATCCGCCTTTCATGACCTGGCGGCAGCAGGTGGACGGCCACTACTGGTTCCCGGTGTATACAAAGGGCGAAGGGATTCTGCACTTCAGCGGGGGCAACGGTTACATGGGTGAGGATGTTCACATCCGCGACATCGTCAAGTACTCCGACTACAAGCAGTTCGGCTCAACGACGAAGATCATTTACGAAGGCCAGGACATTTCTGCGCCGGACCAGAAACAGCCGGACGCGCAGCCGAAAAAGTGAGTATCCTCCGCCCGCGCCGTAGGCGCAATGGTTGATAGCCCCGCGCTTCAGCGTGGGGCTATCAGACCAGGCGAATCTCCAATGTCTTGTTCAGCGCCTTCGCCGCCGCGGCGATACCGTCGATCTTCGATCCATATCGCAGGTTCGTTAGCCGGTTGACTTCTTGCGGTGTCACCTTCATGCGGCGGGCCAGATCGGCGGGCCGCACCTTCTGCACAAGCATTTCATTGCGCAGGGCAATCTTCAGACCAAGGCTGACTGGCAACGTGACGATGTATTCGCCCTTTCGCTTTGCTGTTGGCGTGGGAACGGCCCTACCCTCATCGAGATAATGCTCCAGAGCCAACTCCAAAGCCTCAGCGGCATATTTGAGAGCCTCTTCCACTGTGTCGCCTTCGGTGAGAGCCTCCGGAACGTCACGGAAGCTCACGCAATACCCACCTTCTTCAGGTAGGCCCGGAGTCAGTTTTGCGGCATATTGCAGCATTATTTCTCCCCTTTCAGACCAAGCTGTTTTTTGATGCTCTCGACGAGGCCGGTGCGCATCTAGGTCTAATGCGTAGACATCACAGTCGTCTTGCCGTTGAGCGTGACGTACATATGCGAACCCTTACCCCGAGAACGGTCAAACGTCGCGCCCATGCTTTTCAACCACCGTTGAAACTCGGAGCTATTCATCAACTGAATAGAAACGTTTTCGTCTATACAATCAACTCTAGTTGAATCCTAAGGGCGAGGGCATTCTGGCGGGTGGCCCCGGTCCCTCGTCCGCCGCGGCGGAGGGACCGGGGATGGATGCGCAGCCGATTTGCCGAAAATTACCGGCCGTTGGCGCACACTGGCAGATAGAGGACCAGGGCGCGAGGCCCTTCACCGACCGAGGCTACTACCCCCTCCCCCCTATGTTTTTGGCTAAGCGATAGAATCCAAACAAGATACGTTTTTTCATATCGAATAAGTCATAGAAACGAAACAAGATACGTTTTTGAAAGTCGGCTTCTCTAATGTTTTTCCAAGCGACTACAATGCTGCTGATCCCTGATCCCTGATCCCATCCCTGATCCCTCAATAGAACAAGTACTTCCGCCACCGATCGTCGCCGCGCCCCAGCATTCGCATGATCTGGCGGCTGGTGTGCAGCGAGAACGGCCTTGGGTCGCGCAGCAGGATCATGTCGTCAATTTCGTGGAGCATCAGGTTGCCTTTGTGTCGGTTGCAGGCGTGGCAGCACGCCACCAGGTTTTCCCATGTTGAGTTGCCGCCGCGCGAACGTGGAATCACGTGGTCCAGCGTGAGCTCGCTGGAAGGCAGCACGACGCCGCAGTACTGGCACGTGTTGCGATCGCGCAGAAGAATGTTCTTGCGCGAGAGCGCGCGCGTCTGGTGAGGGATGCGGCGGTACTCCAAAAGCCGAATTACCGAGGGCATGGCGATGCGGCTGCGCTGGGCATGGAAGATGAGGCCGTGCTCTTCTTCAGTGCGCGCAATGCCCTTGAGCACCAATACCAGTGCGCGGCGGGCGCCGCAGATATTGATGGGCTCATACGACGCATTGAGCACCAGAACTGGCATCTGCAGCATGTGCGTGGCCGGCATGCCATACTGTCCCGTTCCGTGCTCTCCGGCGTGCGCCACGGCCTTGGCGATGGACTTCTGCTTGCGGGCATGAATCATGGCTTTTCCCAGCGACATCTCTTATCCCCTCGTCAAAAAGATGGTTGGTCTTGCGATGAATAGATGCTTTCCGGCTGCACGGTTGCTGCAACCAGGTTTCCGGTTGAACTTTGATCGTCTTCCGCATCTTCGAATGCGGAACGCCGTTGCAGTTCGTAGATGCGGCGTGCTCTGGCCAGCGTGGCCACCCACACTGAAGCAGCACCGGCCCGCACCAGCGCCTGCGCCGCGGCCCGTGCTGTCGCACCGGTAGTAAAGATGTCGTCGATGAGCAAAATGTGCCGCGAAGCGATTTCAGACGGATCGTTGACCGAGAAGGCGCCGCGAACATTCAATCGCCGCTGGCGCGGAGTGAGGCCAGCCTGACTGCCCGTTTCGCGGAGGCGCATCAAGGTGCTCGAGGCCAGCGTCAGCCGCCACTCCGGATGCGACCTGTGGAGAAAAGCGAGTGCGTGCATGGCCAGCGACCGTGCCTGATTGAAGCCGCGATCTGCGTGCTTCAACCGGTGCAGCGGGACTGGGACCACCAGCATCTCTACCGGAGCTTCCGGCGCGAGTTGTGCGATTGCCTCGGCCAGCATTCGCCCCAGCCCGCGCGCTGCCGGGTGAAGCCGGTCGTACTTGAGAGCGTGGATGGCCTCTTTCATGCGGTCCTGATAAAGGCCGAAGGCAACCGCCCGCACAAAAGGCGGAGGCGCCAGGCGGCAGGCCCGGCAAAGCGCGGGAGCAGACGGGTTAGCCGGCGCACTGAGGGCATCGCCGCATCGAACACACGCGGGGCCACTCTGGACGGGAAATTCTGTCCAGCAAACATCGCAAATTGGCACAGAGGAAAGCTGCGGCAGAGGGGAACCGCAGAGGTTACAAAATCCAGGCAGGAGGGCACAACTCAAGGAGTCCATGGGACTTCGGAGCACGCGGGCCACAGCGCGCCACCGGGAAGTCTCCGATGGTGGAACGTCGAACGTCAGTGAACCGGAGTCCCTGCGGAAGACGCACCTCACTTGAAGTTGGCGCGGCTCAATGCGCGCCGCCTTGCCGACAGTATACCCGGAAGGAACGGTCGATTCCATCGCATTTCAAACAGGCGGTGGTCGGCTTTCAGTTTTCAGTCGTCAGTCTTCAGCAGTCAGTTTTCATCGGTCAGCGCTGAACATCTGCATTCAAGATGATGCGAAGTGCTTTCGATCAGGTTCTTGCTAGTCGGGCTGCCGGTCCGCCGGCGCTAATGCTTCAGGCGACGATTGCCGGCCTTTTCGGACCCGTTGAATTCGCAAGAACATCAGCCCGCTGCCTGCAAAAATAGCAGCGATGCCCAGCATAGGGGGAAAGCGCACAGGATGGTCTACTTTTGCCGCAACCATAACCAGATCCGCATTGGCGATCCGAGTATGGCTCGTATAAGAGAAGCCTCCAAACAGGAAGGCGGCCAATCCGGCAACGATCAACAGGATTCCGGCGATCCTCATACATACACCTATTCCTGCCCGTCGAGCAGGCCGGCGGTTGGCGCCTATCCGACCATGCTGGGCGCCCTAGTTGCCTGCGCGCGACAGCGGTTCACGGATCGCGGAAAAGTGCCTTCCACCGGCTTGATTCATCCGTGAACTAAAGTAGAACGCGGTCCTCGGCAGCTACAGTTTTGCGATTCTCGCGTTCGGAATCCAGGTTGGCTTGGTGCGATGCCTTGACGCTGGCTTGAGTATCGCGGGCCGCGTCCTTGACCTTGCCCCAGGTGTTTTGCACTTTGCCTTTTGCCTGTTGAACCGCGCCTTCGACCTGTGTCCGGGTGTCGCCGGTCAAATTCCCCACCTTGCGCTTGGCGCCGCCGACTACGTCGTTCATTTTGCCTGTGACTCTGTCCTTGTCCATGTCTCCACTCTCCTAAGGTCTAGTTGCTCATGAATGGCGCGCAAGAGACAGTACCATATGGATCACTGCAATTCCCTGCCTCACTTCTCTGCTGGGGTGCGAGGTGTTCGCTTTTGGCGCGTGGTCCAGCTTGTTTTTATCTTTTCGTATGTAGCTTGCATTTCATCCAGCTCCAAATCGCTGAGCCTCTCAATATCTATCAATTGGTTTCGAGCTGTATCCATGGCCCGGATCAGTTCATTGAGCTTCAAATTGATGGCGCGGGAATCGCGATTCTGAGTGCTTTGGATCAGCAGGACCATCAGAAGGGTCGCAATACCCGCTCCTGTGTTGATGGCCTGTGCCCAGGTTTGCGAGAAATGAAGGACAGGTCCAGTGGCGGCCCACACCACGACCACCAGGCCCGCGGCAGCAAACGCCCACGTCGAGCCGAGCCAGCCGGAAACCGCGGCAGCGAATCGTCCGAAGTGATCGTGAACCGTCCGGTCCTTACTCGAAACTGGGACCGCGATTGGCGATGGGTTTGGAGATTTGGCTGCTGGTTTATCCATCCGGGTTGCCTCCGTCATTTAGCCGTTGCTCGACGATACGACTGCAATCGTCCGTTGATCTGTCTCAAATGGAGCAGCGGCGC
Organism: uncultured Acidobacteriaceae bacterium; assembly: GCA_963757965.1. Taxonomy (GTDB): domain Bacteria; phylum Acidobacteriota; class Terriglobia; order Terriglobales; family Acidobacteriaceae; genus Telmatobacter. The sequence goes on along the minus strand of CAVWTV010000016.1, from coordinate 40,121 downwards.
GATCGCAGACAGCCGCGGCGCCGGTTGCGATACACTGCAAACCGTGGAGGACCTTCGTTGCTGCCTGTTCGCGGACTGTTTTCCGGCGTTCTGATTGTGGCTCTTTCTATTCCTGGTGATTGCTGGGCGCAGCAAACGCAACCGCAGAGCAAACCGACAGGCGTTCATCCGTCTTCCGGCGTTCTGGTCGTCGCTGCCGTCGAGCCCGCGGGTTCCGGAAGCCAATCGGCGCCGCAGCAGCCTCCGCCCCAGCAGGGCATGAGCGGCATAGCAGGGGGCATCGGAGCAGCGCCGGTTTACGATGCGCAAAAACGGCCCATCACTGCGGGCGGCTTTGTGGACTCCGGACCGGTGATCTTCGAGGACATCACCAAATCCGCGGGGCTGTCCGGGTGGGTCCACAAGATGGGCGTGCCGGAGAAGAAGTTCATCGTCGAGACGAACGGGTCGGGCGTCGGCCTGATCGACTACGACAACAGCGGCTGGCTGTCGATCTACCTTGTCAACGGCTCGACTTTTGCCGCCCTCGACGGCAAGGAAGAGCCGCCTCATGCAGCACTATTCCGCAACAATCACGATGGCACCTTTACCGATGTGGCCGCCAAGGCCGGCGTCACGAATGACCGATGGGGTTACGGCGTGAGCGTTGCCGACTACAACAACGACGGGTGGCCGGATATTTATGTAGGCAACTACGGCAAGAATCGGCTCTACCGGAACAACCACGATGGCACGTTCACCGATGTGGCCGAGCAGGCCGGCGTAGCGCTGGGCAACTGGTCGCCTGGCTCGGCCTGGGGCGACTACGATGGCGACGGATTGCTGGACTTGTACGTAACCGGCTATGTGCACCTCGACCGCGATAACCTCCCCATCGCCGGCACCAAGGCGGTCGGTTACGCCAGTTGCATGTATCGCGGTGTGCCGGTGAATTGCGGTCCGCGAGGCCTGCGCGGCGAGCCCGATCACCTCTTCCATAACAACGGCGACGGTACTTTTACAGACGTGACGGTAAAGGCCGGCGTCGAAGACAAGGAGCGCTATTTCGGTTTCAGCACAATCTTTGTGGACATGAACGGGGATGGAAAACCGGACCTTATTGTGGGCAACGACTCGGAACCCAACTTTCTCTACATCAACAAGGGCGACGGCACCTTCGACGACCAAAGCTACATATCGGGATTCGCGCTCAACAAAGATGGGCGCGAGATTGCCTCGATGGGCATTGCGGCGGGCGACTACGAAAACAACGGGCAGATCGATTTCTTTGTGACCGACTTCGGCGACGACTACAAAGTGCTCTACCACAACGACGGCGACGCAAGCTTTACCGACGTGAGCTACAAGGCCGGAGTCGCGCAGGCCACGATCCCATTTGTCGGCTGGGGCGATGGTTTTATCGACTACGACAACGACGGCTGGCTTGATCTGTTCATGGTCAACGGGCACGTCTACCCCGAAGTGGACCAGCACGATTGGGGCACGACCTTCGCCGAGCGGCCATTGCTCTTTCGCAACGTGCCGGATGGGAAGGGACGGAAGTTCGAGTACGTTCCGCCCGTGAAAGGTACAGGGCTGGCGCTGGTGATTCCCGCGCGCGGGGCCGCGTTTGGCGATCTGTTCAACGATGGCAAGATCGATGTGATCATCAATCCCATCGACGGGCCGCCCACGCTGCTGCGCAATGTGAACAAGGACCACCATCACTGGGTGGAGATTGCACTGGTGGGCGGCGGCAAGACTGCAACAAGCCCAGGGAGCCCTCGCGACGCCACCTGCGCGACGGTTTACCTGATGGCCAACGGCATGCGCATGCGCCAGGATGTGCTGGCCAGCGGCAGCTATATTTCTTCGAACGACCGGCGCCTTCATTTCGGTCTGGGCGATGCAACCAACGCCGGCACGGCGGAGATTCACTGGCCTTCCGGCGCCAAAGAGATGGTGAAGCTGCCCGCGGAAGATCGGATTTACACCATCACCGAAGGCCTGGGAATTACCGGCGCGCTCTGTGGCGGCACGCCTTGCGGGACAAAACCCGCCGTTGCGCCTGCGCCCAAGACAGCAAGCCTCGACAAATCAACAAAGCCATAATGCGCGGCCCAGTGCCGGTGTAACATGCTGCTGTGCGAAATCTACTGCAATCTTCTGTCCTTATTCTCTCGATCCTGTTGACCGCCGCGTCGACCGGTCATGCGCAGCGATACGTCGAACGCGAAGTCAGGATTCCCTGGGTACTGGCAGGGATCAACGGCCTCGACGCGCTGCTGGTCTATGCGGATTTACCGGGAAAGCATCCGCTTGCCGTGCTCACCCACGGAACTTCGCGCATTGCCGAAGAGCAGGCCCAGGTAACGCCATGGCAGCAGCTTCCGCAGGCTCTCTGGTTTGCCCGCCGCGGATTCGTCGTGCTTGCCGTAGTGCGCCGCGGCTATGGAACATCGGGCGGCGAGAGGGATATGCATCGCTGTCCACGATGCTCGCCAATCGATCCTGAGGAAGCCGCACAAAACGCCGCGCAGGACCTGCGCATTGCCATCGACTATGCTCGCGGGCTGCCAGAGGTGGATGGCACGCATATTGTTGCCGCCGGCGTTTCTACGGGAGGATTCGCGACCACTGCCCTCACCGCACACGCTCCTCCCGGCCTGATTGCCGCAATCAACTTCGCCGGAGGCACAGGCTCGCGGGGCGATCACGACGTGCCCCTTGCGAGCGATGTCATCGGTGCTTACCGCAGTTTCGGGAAGACTTCGCGAGTTCCCATGCTCTGGATTTATGCCCAGAACGACAAGTACTTCTGGCCGGAGCTCGCGCAGAAGTTCGACGAGGCTTTTCGTTCCAAGGGAGGCAACGATCAGTTCATTCTTGCGCCCGCCATCGGAGCAGACGGGCACTCGCTGTATCGGCACATCGACGCCTGGTCGGCAACGGTGGACGGCTTTTTGAAGCAACAGAACATCGAGCCGCTGGCAGAACCTCTGCCGGAGATCAGGCCGCCGAGCCTTCCGCCACCCACCGGCCTGAGCGAAACCGGGCTGCAAGTATTCCAAAGCTACCTGTTGCTTGGCCCGCACCGGGCGTTTGCCACATCGCAACACTTTTTCGGCATGGCCGTAGCGGCTATGACGGTTGACGATGCGCGTCAGAAGGCTGTAGATCGGTGCCGCCAATCTGCGCAGGACAAAGAGAAGTGCATGGTCGTGTACGTCGACGACACCCCGGTTCATCCTTAGGATTGCGGCTTGTTGGTGGCCTTATCGAGACAGAAATTCTCAAGCGTAATGCGGGCGGTTGAACTCCGCCCGCCATGCCCGCGAAAACAGCCGCAGAATCGCCCCTAAAAAATGCCCGCCATGTACACTTCGGCCGGCCGGGCCTTTTCTGCCTTTGCGCCGCACTCGGCCAGCAGAACCGGCGACAGCGTAATGACCGGGCAATGGGCATGTGCCAGCACTTTGTATACAACGCCGTGGCGGGTGATGGCCGCAAACGCTGAAGCCCCCTGCGCTCCCAATACGATCAGGTCGGCGAGCTGGGCCCTGGCCTGATAGAGAAGTTCCTCGGTCGGGTCGCCGGGCACGACGATGGTCTGCACGGTAATTTTGCCTTGGAGCTCAGCCGGCACAAGCGCGAACAGACTCGCCTCAACCTCATCGATGGAACGGCCGGCAAGAACCTCCGTTCGCTCCTGCGGCTTGATGACGTGCTGCAGAATCAGGCGCGCGTTGTGCTGCGCCGCCAGTTCCGCGGCAAACCGCGCCACCACGCAGGAAGCCTCGAGGAGGCTGACGGCGCACAGGATGTTGCGAGTGGCAAAGTTGCGGTATTTGCCGTCGACCACGTCGGGACCGACGATGAACACCGGAACTTTTGCGGTCCGGAGGACTGCCTCAGCCACCGAACCCACCAGCAGCTTGCCGATGGGGCCGGGAGAATGAGTGCCCATCACGATGCGGTCGATTTCCCGTTCGCGCAGGAAGGCGAGCACCTGGTCGGCGGCCAATCCGGGCCTGACCACTACTTCACAACGCAAGCCCGCTTCGCGCACACGCTGTGCCAGAGGTTCGAGTTTTGCGATTTCGGCCCGTGCGGCGGCGGCATAGTCGTAGTAGCGGATACCCGAGGTCTCCGACGCTGCCACCACCAGCGTGTCATAGGCGTGAAAGAGGATGAGATCGGCGCCAAACTCGCTGGCTTGCGCAAGAGCAAAAGAGAAAGCCTTTTCATTTGCGGGGATCTCGGAGGCAAAAAGGATGGTAGAGGGTTTGCTCCATCCTGGCTTGATTACAGCGGCCATGGGAACCTCCTGATACTAGAGGTGCGGCAATACGTTCTCAGGATTCGGCATCGGATTGCGGTGCCGGGCGGCACAATTGAAGGTGATCCAACTCACTTCGCAGAACGGGAAAGGAAGACCTGTTCGAGCACTCGGACGGTGCTTCAACCTCCCCCAACCCTTGCTTGATGTGGGTCTCAGGGAGACGGTTTGCTGGAATTCGGATTGTGCTCCCATTGAAGAGGTTTGTCCAGCAGGAAAAATTGAGACCGTCAATTGAGCGAGATGAAGTGATCCCAATCACAGCGCGCCCGGCACCGGGACTGGTCTTCTGGAGCGGAATCGTAGCGAATTCATCGCTCAATTCCCCGCCGGAACCCTTCTGGCCGGCTACGATTCGATGGAGGTTCTATGCAGCCGATGCACAATATTCCCGCCCGCGGCGGGTTGAACTTCGACGAGACGCCGTTTCTGGCCATCTGGGAGGTCACACAATCCTGCGATCTGGCATGCAAGCACTGCCGCGCGGCTGCCCAACCGATTGCCCATCCCGATGAATTGACCAACGCCGAGGGAAAGGCCCTGATCGACCAGATCGCCGAAATGCATGTTCCGATTTTTGTGTTTACCGGCGGCGATCCGTTGAAACGAAAGGATGTATTCGAACTGATCCGGTATGCGGCGGATAAGGGTGTGCAGGTTGCGGTTACGCCCAGCGCCACGCCTCTGCTGACGAGGGAGGCAATGTTCAAGCTGAAAGAGGCAGGGCTGGTGCGGCTGGGCATTTCGCTGGATGGGTCGACGCCGGAGATTCACGACGCCTTTCGCGGACTTCCAGGAGCATGGGCGAGGACCATCCAGGCTATCGAATGGGCCAAAGAGGCGGGCATTCCGGTCCAGGTACATTCCACCATCAGCCGGCATAACGTGCATGATCTTGACAATTTATGCGCGCTGTTCGAGAAGCTGGCCATCGTCATGTGGAACGTGTTTTTCCTGGTTCCGGTGGGCCGCGGTCAGCTTGGCGACCTGCTTAGCGGTGAGGAATTCGAGAACGTCTTCGGCAAGATTTACGAGCTGTCGCATCGCGTCAACTTCCAGATCAAGACCACGGAAGCGATGCACTACCGGCGCTACCTGCTGCAGCACAACCTTGAGGAGCGGCGCATGGGACATGGGAGCGGTCATCCGCATGGAGCCGGCGCGAAAACCAACTATGAAGCTGGAACGCCCACGTCCGATGCGCAGACACGCACCGTGGGCTGGGCAACACGGCGGGTCAACGACGGCAAGGGATTCCTGTTCGTGTCGCACACCGGTAATGTCTATCCGAGCGGATTTCTGCCCATTCACGCCGGCAACATCAGGGAGACGCCGCTTCAGGATATCTACCGCAACGCACCGATCTTCAAGTCGCTGCGCGACACAAGCAAGCTGGAAGGCAAATGCGGCGCGTGCGAGTACAAGGAGATCTGCGGTGGTTCGCGGGCCCGGGCGTATGCGGTTACCGGCGACCCGCTGGCTCAGGAGCCATGCTGCATCTACCAGCCCAGGAACTGGGATCCGCAGCTTGAGAGCGAGGCCTCTGCTTATGCGAACGCAATGAGCGGAAGTCTTCAGATCGTCAACTGACGAGCTGCTGGTTTGTAAGGCCGGCTACAAGGCTACGCCTTGTACTGCTCGTCGCTGACGTGCTCCATCCAATCGACGGTCTTGCCATCGAGCTTCTCCTGGATGGCGATGTGGGTTATCGCCGTGGTGGGAGCCGCGCCGTGCCAATGCTTTTCTCCGGGTGCAAACCAAATGACATCGCCGGGCCGGATCTCCTCGATTGGACCGCCCCAGCGTTGCGCGCGGCCGCAGCCGTAGATGACGATGAGCGTTTGGCCGAGCGGATGGGTGTGCCAGGCAGTACGTGCGCCGGGCTCGAAGGTGACGCTGGCGCCTACTGCGCGCGCCGGATCGGGCGCGCTAAACAGCGGGTCAATTCGTACGGTCCCCGTGAACCACTCGGAAGACCCTTTTGCGGAAGGTTGTGTGCCGGCTTTCTTGATTTCCATGTGCTGCTTCTCCTGTGATGTATAAGGAGCCAGAGGTGTTGGGCAGGCGGCGAGCGGCCCCGCCCGCCTATTGTCTGACTCCTGACTGCCGTGTGCAACCGACTAGCGGCCGGTCATCTTCTCAATGAGTTCCGGGTAGCGGGCGCCTTCCACCGTAATCTTCGATGCGGCGCTTTCGATCTGGTGAAGATCTTCCTCCGAAAGCTCGATTGCGACAGCACCGATGTTCTCTTCGAGGCGATGAAGCTTGGTTGTGCCTGGGATAGGGACAATCCAGGGCTTCTGCGCCAGCAGCCAGGCGAGCGCGATCTGGGCGGGAGTTGTTTTCTTTTCAGCTGCGATGGTACCGAGCAGATCGACCAGCGCATGGTTTGCCTTGAGGGCTTCTGGCGTGAAGCGTGGCAGAGTGCTGCGAAAGTCGTTGCTGCCGAATGTAGTGTTCTCGTCCATCTTTCCCGTCAGGAAGCCCTTGCCCAGCGGGCTGTAGGGCACGAAGCCGATGCCAAGTTCCTCAAGCGTAGGCAAAACTTCGACCTCAGGGCCTCTCGTCCATAACGAGTACTCGCTCTGTACCGCTGTGACCGGCTGCACGGCGTGTGCGCGGCGGATCGTCTTCGCGGCCGCTTCAGAGAGTCCGAAGTGCTTGACCTTGCCTTCCTGAATCAGCTCCTTCACGGCGCCGGCCACGTCCTCGATGGGCACGTCGAGATCGACGCGGTGCTGATAGAAGAGGTCGATAGCATCGACGCGAAGGCGCTTGAGCGATGCATCTGCAACCTGCCTGATGCGTTCCGGCCGGCTGTTGAGCCCCTGCCAGCCGGGGCTTCCGTCGAGATTAAGGTTGAATCCGAACTTGGTGGCAATGACCACCTTGCCGCGGAAGGGCTCGAGCGCTTCGCCGAGGAGGTTTTCATTCGTGAACGGGCCGTAAACCTCGGCCGTATCAAAGAAGGTGACACCGCGCTCGACGGCCGCACGGAGAAGAGCGATCATCTCCTGCTTATCCGCGGGCGGACCGTAGGAAAAGCTCATTCCCATGCAGCCAAGCCCGAGGGCCGATACTTCAAGATTGCTGTTTCCCAATTTGCGTTTCTGCATTGTGATTTCTACTCCGGTGCGTCCGCACCACTTTCAATATGGATCATACGGAGAAATGGGTTGAGGGCGCTTTCCCGATCCTGCCAATCTTTTGCCTAATTCTGTTTGGACTTCATATTTTGTGCATCACTCAAGGTTTTCAGAAGTAAGCTGGAAATGGAGGACCTGCGAAGCAGCATGGCGAGAAAGACAGAGAGACGCAAGGATCAGAATGGAGCCGTGATTGAAATACGGAAGGAACTTACCCGCAAGGTTGCGGCGCGCGCGCAATCGCTGGGAGAGAATCCTACGGCCATCCCCGGCCTGGCGCTTTACCGCCGAACCTCGCCGACGCCGTGCTATCTGGCCACATACGAACCCAGCTTTACGGTTTTTGTGCAGGGGCGAAAGCGGGTGAACCTCGGAGGGACAATCTACTTCTGCGACGGGTCGTCCTTTCTGCTGACGTCGATCGATGTTCCTGTCGAAGGTCAAATTATCGAAGCCTCGGAACAGGTTCCAATGCTTTCGATGTTTCTCCGGCTCGATATGCCGACTGTGCGAGAGGTCGTTAGCCGGGAAGATCTTCCGGAACCCGAGACCTCGGTTCAACCGCGCGGACTTGCCGTTGGTGAGACGACGGCCGGCTTGATCGACGCTTGCACGAGGCTGATTGAGCTTCTCGATACTCCCGAAGATATTCCGTTTCTTAGCCACTTGATCCAGCGTGAGATCATCTACCGAATCCTCCGAACCCCGCAAGGGGCGCACCTCCGCGCCATCGCCACGACAGGCGATTTGAGCCACAGAACGGCAAGAGCGATTGCCTGGCTCAGGACCAACTATGCCAAGCCGCTGCACATTGAGGAGTTGGCGGGGATTGCACGAATGGGAGTGTCGACGCTCCACCATCAGTTCCGTGGATTGACGGCGATGAGCCCGTTGCAATACCAGAAACAGCTCCGCTTGCAGACTGCGAGGCAACGCATGCTCATGGATGGGATGGATGCCACCAGCACGGCGTATGAAGTGGGCTACGAGAGTGTAAGCCAGTTCAACCGCGAGTACAGCCGTATCTTCGGCCAGCCTCCCATGCGGGACATTAGGGCGCGTCGGCTCGCCGGCTCCACGACTGCCCGCGATTGACTGCAACCCGTTGGCGTTGCGTAAACGATCTCTCGAAATCGGGCGAGACCATCCAGGCCGGGCAGACGTTTTGCCTGCCGGCCCGTGTCTGCCATTCATCTGAATCATGGCTTTCAATGTGGCTTGAATCACATGCAACATATAGCCAAGTACTTGATTCTAATTCTGCGGGTGCTTTTTTCAGGTGAATCTTGAAGTTTCTGCGAGCAGCCCTGCAAGGAGCGGGCGGGAACTGTTGTAATGGGGAGACGGGGTAGATCATGCGGACGGCGATCATAGGCGGGGGCATCGCGGGGCTGGCGGCCGCATTTGAGCTTGAAAAGGCGCGTGCGGCAGGGGCACACCTGAAGTACACGCTGTTCGAGGCGCGGGACAGGCTCGGCGGTTCGTTGGCGTCTGAGACCGTAGATGGCGCCGTCTTGGAACGGGGGCCGGACTCCTTTTTGACCGAGAAGCCGGCAGCGGCGGAGTTGTGCCGGGAACTGGGTCTGGGAAGCGACCTGATCCCCTCAAACGACGCGGCGCGCAAGACCTATATTGTGGTGAAAAACCGGCTCGTGGCGCTGCCGGACGGGCTCATGTTCCTGGTGCCGACCAAGCTGATCCCCACGGCGACGACGCGCTTGTTCAGTTGGACAACGAAACTGCGCATGGGCATGGAGCTGCTGCATCCTCCGCGGCCAAGCGGGCAGGCGGATGAGGCAGTGGCGGCGCTGGTGGAGCGGCACTTTGGCGCCGAAGCCGTGGACCGGCTGGCCGATCCGCTGCTGAGCGGGATTTATGGCGGAGACGCGGCGCAGTTGAGCGCGCGCACCGTGCTGCCGCGGCTGGTGGAGATGGAGAGCGAGTACGGTTCGCTGACGCGGGGAATGCTCGCCGCGCACCGGAAGATGCGGGCGAAGGCGGCGGCGCAGAAGAACGGAAATTCGAATGGGCAGGATGGCGCCAAGTCCCCTGTCGGCGCTCGGTCGACTTTTACTACTCTACGTGGCGGAATGCAGCAATTTATCGACGCTCTTGTCGCGCGGCTCGATGCCGGGTCCGTGCGTTGCTCGACCGCTGTGAGCGGGTTGGAGAGAGTTGCAGCCGGTTGGAAGGTGGAGGCTGCGGGGAGTGCGGAGATATTCGATGCGGTGATTATGGCCTCTCCGGCGTGGGCGGCGGCGGTACTGCTGGGCAAAGTGGATGCGGCGCTGGGTGAGGAGCTGGCCGCGATTCCCTACTCGTCTTCGATTACCGTGAACCTGATCTATGACGAGGCCAAGCTGGGAAAACTGCCGGATGGATTCGGGTTTCTGGTCCCCGCCAGCGAAAAGCGGGCGATGCTGGCTTGCACATTTGTGCACCGCAAGTTTCTAGGCCGGACGCCGCCGGGTAAGGCTGTGCTGCGGGCCTTCCTGGGCGGGATGAAGAATGAGGCGCTGCTCGCGGAAACAGACGAGGTACTGGTGGGAACCGTGCGGCGGGAGCTGGCGGAAATCCTGGGCGAGAAGGTAATCGGGCTGGCGATTGAGCCGGAGCATACCCAGGTTTCGCGCTGGCGGCGCGCCATGGCGCAGTATGCTGTAGGCCATCAGCAGCGGATTGAGCGCATCGCAGCCCGCGTTGCGGGGCTGCCGGGATTGCGGCTGGCCGGAAATGCGTACGACGGAATCGGAATTCCGGACTGTATTCGCCTGGGACGGAAGGCCGCAATGGAGCTGGCGGCACTTAACGAGTCGGCAGGTCAGCTGGTCGGCTAAACCAACCGATAAAGCTCTCCCAACGAATAATCAAAGCCACTGAAATCAACTTATCTCGGCACCACGGGCAGAATCAGTACGCTCGGGTGCTGCTGGTCGTGCAGGATGGTGTTTGTGGCCTTCACCATCGCTGCATCGGTACTTGCGTCTTTGCCCGTGTTGAGGTTGCGGTCGAAGCGCGGGAAGTTGCTGCTGCTAACTTCCAGGCGAATCCTGTGGCCTTTCAGAAAGACTTTGCTGGTGGACCAGAGATCGATCTTGTACTCGTAGACTTGGCCGGGAACGATCGGAGTGGCCGTGCTCATCGACTCGCGATAGCGGGCGCGCAGGATTCCTTCAGTCAGGTTGATCGCTGTGCCATCCGGAGCTACATCGACTAACTTGCCGGTAAAGTCCGTGTCGACGGCAGAAGACTTCGCGAATAAGTCAAGAGTTATGGGGCCGGTAACTTCGACGTCCTCTTCAAGAGGCGGCGTCGAATACACCAGAACATCGGAGCGGGCCTCGACCTGCCGCTGATCTCTGGGACCGGGTGCAAGGTGAACAGTGTCACAGCACAAAGGACCGCCGACGGTGGGCACGGGGTTAGCCGGATCGTAGACGTAGCTGTCGGTTGCCGCGAATTTGCTGGGCGGGGCAGTGGCAGCAAAAAGTCCATCGCTGGCGGCGGAGTTGGCATGGCCGCCAGAGACGAGGTAGTACTTTGTCGGTTTGGCCTCTGGAGGCGGCCAAGCCGCCTCATTGCGCCACTCGTTCTTGCCCATGACAAAAATGGTGACCGGCTTGTCGGTGGCGAACTGATTCTGCTTGCCCAGGAAGAGGTAGTCGTACCAGTCGAGGATGACGGCATTCTCGTCAAACGGGGCGCTGGGACCAAAATCCACATCGCCAACCTTGCGGCCCCAGCCGGAGTGTCCGCCAATTGCAACCAGCAGGTGTTGGCCGTTACGGGCTGCCTTGTTACCCGCGTGCGCCTTCAATCCGAGATAGTTGCGAATCGATCCGCCCTGAAAGATGTCGTACCAGGCGGCGATGGTGAGCGACGGAACCTGGATGTTCTGGTAGTTCTCCTCGATCGACCACTGCTTCCAATAGCTGTCGTAGGCCGGATGGTCGAGCCAATCGAGAAAATATGGAGCAAGCCTGCTGGTCAGGCCCTGTCCATCAAGTCCCGTGGAAACGTTGAAGACTGGATACTGCTTGAGCGGCAGAACGGTGCTGCCAACAAGCGCGTTCTTCGCGTCCGCAACTCGGCGGTCGAGCGTGTTCTGGGCAAGCGACGACGTCCACGATTCGTTGAACCACTGCTCGAACGCGCCGCCCTGGTAGGTCCAGTTTTCGTGGTAGTTGCTGGCCGTGACGATGGGGCAGATTCCGGCCAGATGCGGAGGATGACCGATAGCGGCGAGCATCTGCGTTGCGCCCACATAAGAACCGCTGAACATGCCGACCTTCCCATTGGAATGAGGCAGCGCAGCCGCCCATTCGACGGTGTCGTAGCCGTCGTCGGTCTCGTGCTTGAAGGGGTACCACTCGCCCTCGGAAGCGAAGCGGCCGCGTACGTCCTGCTCCACAACCATGAAGCCGCGCTCAGCCCCCTTCGGGCCAAACCCCGCCATGGTGCTCTTGTCGTAAGGTGTGCGGGTCAACAACACCGGAAAGTTGCCGTCGCCGGCGGGACGGTAGATGTCGGCGCGGAGAGTTACACCGTCGCGGGTCTTCATGGCGACGTTCTTCTCGACGACGATGTTCGCGTCGGATTGGGCGGGGACGGCGGCGCATGGCAGGAGGATTGTGGCAAGGACAAAAAGGCGAAGCGCAGATTTTGGCATGAGATTCCCTCGGCGGCGAAGGCCGTGACCATTCTAGACGCTGGGGATGAGGGTGGTTCGGTCGGCGGTGTATTGTTGCTGACGGGGAAAAATCTGGAATCGGGGGTGTGCGAATGGAAGTGTGGAATCGAAGGGGCTTCTTGAAGGCGGCCGGCGCGGCGACAACGGGAACGCTGCTGGGGCCGCGGCTGCATGGGCTGGCGGCGATGCAAAGCGACGGCGGGCGGCCAGTGGCGGCGAACGATCACATCCAGATTGCGCTGATCGGCGCGGGCGGCCAGGGACAGGGCGACACCAAGACGGCGGTCCGGGTTCCGGGGGTCAAACTCGTTGCCGTGGCCGATTGCTACAACGGCCGCCTCGAGCACAGCAAGGAACTGTGGGGCGACGACGTCTTTACCACGCGCGACTATGCGGAGATTCTGGCGCGCAAAGACATCGACGCCGTGATCATCGGCACGCCCGACCACTGGCACAAGCGGGCCAGCGTGGATGCCATGAAAGCCGGCAAGGATGTGTATTGCGAGAAGCCGATGATCCATTTGTATGCAGATGGACCGGAGATGATCGAGACCGCGCGGGCAACAAAACGAATCCTGCAGGTGGGCAGTCAGCGAGTTAGTTCGGTGATCTACGCAAAGGCGAAAGAGTTGCTGGCTGCGGGGGCCATCGGCCAGCTGAATATGGTGACCGCCCGCTGGGATCGCAATTCGACGATGGGAGCCTGGAGCTATACCGTTCCGCCCGACGCCTCGCCGGAGACATGCGACTGGCCACGTTTCTTGGGGACAGCACCGAAAATTCCATTCAACGCGGAGCAGTTTTTCCAGTGGCGGAAGTGGAAGGCCTATGGGAGCGGGGTGGCCGGGGACCTATTTGTGCATCTATTCAGCGGCACGCACTTCATTACTGGATCGCATGGGCCGATGCGCGGCATGGCGACGGGCGGGTTGCGCTTCTGGAAGGATGGGCGCGATGTGCCGGACGTGATGCTTGGCCTGTTCGATTATCCGCAGGGATTCAACCTGAGCCTGCACGTGAACTTTGTGGATGGGGGCGAAGAAAGCGAAGGGCTGATCTTCACCGGCTCGGAAGGCACGATGGAGATTGCCGGCAACTCGGTGAGCGTGAACCGGGTACCGCGCGAAAAAGAGCCGGGCTACATGATTGGGAGCTTCACCGAGGCAACGCAGAAGGAGTTTCTTGAAGAGTACCGAAAGAAATATCCGATTGCGAACCCGGAAGGAGCGCCGCCGGTGGGTTACGAGAAGTTTGTCGCGCCGCAGGGGTACAGCGACAGCTATGACCACTTCAAGAACTTCTTTGCGGCGGTGCGGTCGCGCCAGCCGGTGGTGGAGGATGCGGTGTTCGGATTCAGAGCGGCCGGGGCGGCGTTGCTGAGCAATTTGAGCATCGAGCGGGGCAAGATTGTCAGCTGGGATCCGGAGGGGATGAAGCTGGGGTGAGGGCCGCAACGAAGAGCAGAAGCAGGTCCTTCGGCTGCGCTGCGCTCAGGATGACATGGCTTTGTTCAGGAAGCAGGTCCTTCGGCTCCCTAACCCCATCGACGAAGACCTGTCGATACGGACCCCGGTCCGCTGAAAAGCGCTCCGCTCAGGATGACATAGCTTTTTTCGAGACGGCAAGAGGCAAGACTCTCGTTCATTGCGGATCAGGCCCTGACGGGACGCGCTTGCTGGGTGTGCCGCCGAAACATGCTCGGGATTAGCAGGACAAGAAGCATGATTGCTCCAATGCCAGCAACGACAGCGGCCCAAACGGAGTACAGGCCCAATCCCCAGGCCTGTTCGAGCCCACGTTCAGGCAAGCCAACATACAGTCTCGTGTCTGTGCTCTGCAAACTTTTCTCGGCGTCAGGGGCTACAACGTCCTCATGGATGTCAACAATGACTCTCTGGCGTGATCCACGCTTTGGCCGAAACTGCCGCTCGAGAATCACATCATTGCCCCCCCATGGATGATTCCCCAGGACCAGGAACTGATCCTCCGAGTATTTTCCACTTTGAACAACCGCCCCAGACTCATCCACGATCTTCCAGTCGAGATCCAGCGGTGTCCGCGGAGTAGGAAGGAAATAAATTTCAACCTGATAGCCTTCATCCAGGTCTGTTGTAAAGAAAGGGGATATAAATTCACCACGCTTGAGCGAGATTGGAACCGACAGCGGCGTGAAGTTGTGTGCGCTTCCAAACCATAAAAAGTAGGCCAGAGGCGCTACGCCCAAAACGATCAGGAAAACAGCGACCACGGCAAACGTTTTGCGCCAATGCCATCTATTCAAGACGATCACCTCCGCAATCAACCTATAACCAATCACGCCCCAATCATTATGAAACACTGCACTGGCTTACATCCCTCCCTTGCCCAGCAGGATACCGATGCCGTATGTAACCGCGCCTTCGACTGCGCCGACTACGGTCATCTCGAATCCTGAGGACCACCAGGAGCGCACGGTGATCAGCGACTTGGCTGCGCCGACGGCGAAGTGAGCGGCCAAGGAGATAACGGCGGCGGCAATGACGGCCTCTATCCCGGTCATGAAGAAGAACGGGATGATGGGGATGGTTGCGCCGATGGCGGTGGAGAGCGCGCCGGAGCTGGCCGAAACAAGAGGATTGGAGAGCGCTTCCTCTGACGAGCCGAGCCGCTCGCTGGCGAGCGCGCGGAGCAACTGCTCGGGATCGCTGGCGATGTGGTTGACCATGTGCAGGGCGTCGGCCTCGGGCAGGCCCTTCACCTGGTAGTAGAGCGAAAGAAGCTCGCGGGCTTCGGGGCCGTTCATCTGGATGGCTTCGCGCTCGCGGGCCACCTCGGCCTGGTAAATTTCGCGCTCGCTTTTGGCGGCAAGATATGCTCCGGAACCCATGCTGAGGGCGGAGGCGATCATGCCTGAGAGGCCGGCGAGAAGCACATATTTGCTGTCGCCTGCGGTTGCGCCGGAGACGCCGGAGACGATGCCGAAGATGGCGCCGAGACCGTCGTTGACGCCGTAGATGGCGTCACCGATCCACGCGCCGGGCTGCTTGCGGCCCTGGCTGCGCTTGGCGAGGAGCTCATCGAGAACCGCCTTGGCGTCGATCTTGGGCGCGCCGGCAGGGGCCGTGTAGTGGCCGCGAATCAGCGAGCCGAGTTCCCGGTAGTGATCCTTTTCATCCTCGATGACGTGATCAAGAATAGCGATGGATCCCTCGTCGCCCAGGGCCTTGAGCTGTTCGCCGTAGTTGGCCACATGGCGGCTCTCCTCAATTTCAAGACGGCGCAGGGCCATGCGAACGCCGCCAGCGCGGTTGGCCAGCGAATCCGCCTCGCCGTGGGCGCGGCCAGTGTAGACAGGCTCAGGACCGCCGAGTTCAACGATGCGGCCGTGCCAAAGGGCGGCGTGCTCCCATTCGGCGCTGGCCAGATGGCGCAGCACCTGGGCGCGCACCGGATCGGTATCGCGTTCGGCCAGGGCCAGGTAGGTGTTGTAACCCTCCATCTCGGCCTGCCAATTGCCTTCAAGGGCCGCCAGAACCTTCTTCAGCTTGGCGCCGCTCAGCGTCGTTGTGGCCACATGTCACTCCTTGCTTTTCTACGAGAATACGGCATTGGGGCGCGATTCCGAAGCATTCGCTCCGGCCATCCGGCAGCGGTCAATGCACCCGCGAAAAGTGTTGTGGATTGAAAGACAGACGTTCCGCGGCTCAGTCGTTTTTCCGTCACTTCCCCATCGGGGGGCTTTCCATATAGTGTTGTGTGGTCGAAAAAAGCCGGGATTCCGGGCCAGGGCGATCCAACTGGGGAAAGCCCGCGTGGCGGCAACCAACGTCAACCCGGACCTGTTATATCGCCAGCACGCTGAAGCAAGCCCAAACCGGGCAGAACTTTTTGAAGGAAGCGGGGAACAACATTCTATGGCAGCTCAACAAAAGCAATCGGCGGCGCTGACGTCGCCGGGGTATCTTGTCCCGTTCATTACCGTCACTGCGCTGTTTTTCATCTTCGGGTTCATTACCAACCTGAACATGGGGCTGGTGCCCTATCTGCGCAACATCTTCGAGGTTCAAGGGCTGCAGGTTTGGGAGGCGATGCTCGCCAACGGTGCTTTCTTTACCGCCTACCTGGTGTTCTCGGCGCCCACATCCAAACTGATCGAATCTATCGGATACAAGCGCACGATGGTGGTTTCGTTGTTCGTTCAGGTGGGCGGAGCTCTACTGTTTGTCCCAGCGGCCAGATTCGTTTCGTTTCCACTGTTTCTGCTGGCGATTTTTGTGGTGGGAGCAGGAGTTGCGGCGCTGCAGACCTCGGCGAATCCTTACATCTCAATTCTCGGACCAGAGCACAGCGCTCCGATTCGCCTTAACCTGGCCCAGGCGTTCAACTCACTCGGCGGATCGATTGCACCATGGGTTGCGGGCACTTTCTTCCTGACCGCGAGTGTGCTCTCGCCCGATCAGGTCGCACTCAAAGGTGCTGCGGAGCAGCATGCCTATCAGGTGGGAATTGCGGACACCGTGCGGGTTCCCTACCTTGTGATTGCATTTGGGCTGATCCTGCTGGGAATCGTAGTCGCGTTCCTGCGCTTGCCGCACATTGAAGCCACCCAGGCCTTCCGTCCGGCGAAAGCCGGCGATCCCGTGTTGAGCCGCAGCATTTGGAGTTACAAACACACCGTGCTGGGCGCGCTGGGGATCTTTACGTATGTTGGCGTTGAAGTGGGCCTGGCTACCACCATGGTGCTCTACTTCAGCGATTTCAAGCAGGGCGGGTTGCACGCGCTGCTCAAACCCGAGGCGCAAAAGTTGGTTGTGTTTTATTGGCTTGGCGCACTGGTTGGGCGTCTGCTCGGATCGTGGCTGTTGAGCAAGATCAAGGCCGGCAAGTTGTTGGGGATTTTTGGCATGACCGCGGCAGCGCTGGTGGTGATTGCAATCTTCACCGCGGGACATATTCCGATCGGATGCTTGATTCTGGTGGGATTCTTTAACTCCATCATGTTCCCCAATATCTTTACGCTGGGAATTGCCGGTCTTGGGCCAATGACGAGCAAGGGATCGGGACTGATTATGACCGGCGTCTTCGGCGGCGCGGTGATACCGGTGTTGATCGGGTATCTCGTAGATAGCACGAGCTACCAAATTGCACTGACGCTGCCTGTTCTTTGCTATCTCTACATTGCCTTCTACGGCTTTGTGGGTTCGAAGCCGACGCGAACCGTTACTGCGTAGGCTGGCAAGCTGTGAATCAAGGGCCCTCTGGCGCGAGTTGGAGGGCCTTTGTGCGTGTGGAGATTTCAACAGCACGTGAAACATTTCATCGTGGATAGCGCAGGGCGCGAGCAATTCGCGGTAAGATGAGTTCGCTCCGCTTCAACTTCTCGAATGACTTCAAAAGCTAAGTCGCGGCTGCAGAGCCTGGTTATCTTGGGCTTTGTGGCGCTCGCCGTTCTGCTGCTGTTGCTGCGGCTATTTGTGTTTGCGCATGGGCATGGCCGGCGCGGGATTGGCCGCGTGGACCAGAGTTCGGCGGTCGCCTCGGTGCGGACGGCAAGCTTCGGAACAAATTACGCTGGTGGGAAAGATTGGAAGGCGCGGCCTTGGAGCGACCGGTTCGGCGATGGCACGCCGGACTTCCTGCGCTTGACCGATCCGGCGGATCAAGCCGCGTTCCGCCAGTGGTTCACGCTGATTGCCGGCTACCAGGCGATTCGGCCCAAGCCGGAAATCCCGGCGGAGATTACGGATTGCGCGAGCCTGCTGCGCTACTCCTATAGGGAAGCTTTGAAGCGGCACGACGACACCTGGTTTGTGGCCACGGGGATTGAGATCGGGGCGCTGCCGGGTGAGATTCGCGCCTGGCGCTATCCGGAAACGCCGCTGGGTGCGGGGCTGTTCCGGGTGCGGCTGGGAAGCTTTGAAGCTGCGGACGCAACGAGCGGGGCTTTTGCGCAATTCGCGGACGCCAAGACTCTGGTCGAGCGCAATGCCTACCTCGTCAGCCGGAACGTGCGCGAGGCTCAGCCGGGGGATTTGCTCTTTTACCGGCAGTTCGGGCAGTCTTCGCCGTGGCACTCGATGATTGTGACGCGGATCGACGGGCAGGCTGCGGTGGTCTACGACACGGGGACCGATCATGGTCAAGCCGGCGAGTTACGGCGCGTTGCGTTGTCGGAGTTGCTTGACCATCCTCAACCCCAATGGAGGCCGGTGGCCGCCAACCCCAACTTTCTCGGCGTTTACCGGTGGAATATTCTGCGAGGAACCTTATGAGGCTGCATAAGTCGCTGTTGTTTGTTTCGTCGTTGCTCCTTTTTCTTTGCGCATCTGTGCCTGCGGCGGCTGAGAAGGACGCGCCTCGGTCGTTCTCGCTGTCGACGAACCGGACGTTCGCGCCGGGCGAGAGCGTGAAGATCCAACTGTTCGCGCGGAATGTGCCGGCGCTCGAATTTCGTGTGTATAAAGTACGCGACGCGGAGAAGTTTTTCGCGGGGCTCAAGGACGTGCACAGTTTTGGTGTGAAGAGCTATTCGCCTCAGGAGCAGATCGACGAGCGGACCTGGATCGAGCGGCTTCACGACTTCAAGGCCGATTTGTGGTGGCGTGTGCGGCGCTTCTTTCGCGGACAGTTCAACGACGTTGCGCGAGACAGCTTTCGCGAAGGTCAGGGCAAGCTAGGCAAGCGCAGCCAGGTGGTGGGAGCGACGGAGTTCGCGCAAATACCGTTGCTGAACGAAAGCCAGTTAATCGCGCGATGGAAGCTGGTAACTCCGCCAGCCATTGTCAGCGAGACGCAGCAGTTGCCGATCGACGGCCTTGCAGCCGGGGTATATCTCATCGAGGCGACCGACGGGACTTACAAGGCTTACACCTTGGCCATTGTGACCAGCATTGCCGTGGTCGAGCGGCCGAATGGCAGCCAAGTAAGTCTCTATGTCGCGAATCGAAAGACGGGCGCGCCGATGGGCAGCGCGGATGTGGCGCTTTGGGCCGGCGGGAGCTTGCAGTCATCGGGTAAGACGGACACAAATGGTCTGGCCTCGCTAACCATGAATGTCGGTGGCGCTGCGCTGGCAGCAGAGCCGGAGAACATTTGGATCCTGGCGCGGCATGGGGACGATGCGGCGTTGGTAACTCCGTGGAGTTATGGGTTCAGTGGGGATACATCGTCGACGGTCAGGGCTTATGTCTACACCGATCGGCCAGTCTACCGTCCGGGACATACGGTGCATATCAAGGCGATCATTCGCAAGGAGAATGGGGACGCACTGGATTTGCCAGACGAGCAGACGCTGAAGCTGACAGTCAACGACGCGGACAGCAAGACCGTGTTCAAGCAGGATGTATCTGTTTCCGCGCATGGAACGGTGTCGGCGGACCTGACGCTTGCAGCGGATGCCAGCCTGGGCTACTACAGCATCGTGCTAAACAACGGCAAGGACGCTGACGGTGGCTTTGGCAATGGCAGCTTTTATGTGGAGGAATACAAGAAGCCCGAGTACCAGGTCACGGTCAAACCTACAGTCCAGCGTGTTCTGCAGGGCAATTCGATTCAGGCGGTGATTGAGGCGCGGTATTTCTTCGGGGAGCCTGTGGCCGGTGTGAAGGTGAAGTATGTCGTGCACACAGCACAGCATTGGTGGTGGGATGAAGACCAGGCGGACGACAGCGATGCGGGCGGCGACGAAGGCACGGCCGACGACACCGGCGATTTAGACTATAACTATGGCGAAACCGAGCAGCAGGAGCACGAGGGCGTTCTGGACGCAAACGGCCGACTGACAGTTACAGTGCCGACGGCGGTTGACGGAAAGCGCAATGACCAGGATTACCGGATCGAAGCGCGAGTTACAGACGCGGCCAATCGCGAGGTAAGCGGCCACTCGATAGTTCTGGCGACTTATGGGACGTTCAGGCTGAGCGTGGAGCCGACGAGTTATGTCTTTGAGCCGGGCCAGACCCCCAAGGTCAAAGTGACTGCGCAGGATTACGACGGCAAGCCGGTGCAGACGTCGGTTCATCTCGCGGCGAACCTGCAGAAGTGGGATTCGGTCACGCACCAGCGATCGGATACGCCAGTAACCAGCCGCGATGTTACAACTGGCGCGGACGGGATGGCACTGGTTGAGTTACCGCTAAGTGGAAGTGGAGACTTCAGCGTGACGGCGAGCGCCGAGACTCCGGAGAAGCGCACGGTTGAGGGGCGAACCTGGATTTGGATCTGGAACAATGCAGGCGAATGGTACAACCAGAACACCCAGGCGCAGATTGTTGCGGATAAGAAGAGTTACCAGGTGGGCGATGTCGCGCATCTGCTGCTCGTAACGGGATTGCCGGAGTCATGGGCAGTGGTTACAGCCGAGGGTGACTCGGTGCAGTCGCGGCAGTTGATTCATGCTACGGGTCAGAGCTTTGCCTTCGACGTGCCGATTACAACTAAGGCGCAGCCAAACCTTGTGATCAGCGCAGTGTTTGTCCATGAGGATCAGGTGATTACCGCTCAGAAGAGTCTGAAAGTCCCGCTGGTGGAGCGGACCCTGACCATTACCGCGACTCCGAGCAAGCCAACTTATCTGCCCGGTGAAAAGGGCAGCTTCGATGTGATTGCGTTGGATTACAAGGGCAAACCGGTAGAGGCGGACCTGAGTTTTGGCGAAGTGGATGAAGCGCTCTATTCGGTGCGCCCCGATGCGAGCGGAGACATCGTGGCTCAGTTCTATCCCAAGCGGTATGTCGAGTTGGATCCGCAGTCATCGTTCACATTTTTCTTTTCCGGTGAGGCGGGATTGAAGAGTCCGCTGCTGGCGCAGGCCGCCGGGCTCTATCATCCGCGCATGGCACAAGTGAAGCCGGGTTCGGACCTGGTTGTGCCCAAGGTGCGCAAGGCATTTCCGGACACGGCGTATTGGAATCCCAACGTGCATACCGGCCCCGATGGCCATGCGCGCGTCGAGTTCAACTTCCCGGATTCGCTGACCACTTGGCGTACGACGATTCGCGCCATGACCGACGACGGCAAGGCAGGCGGCATGGTGACGCGTGTGCTGGTCCGCAAGAACCTGATTGTGCGGCTTGCTGCGCCGAGGTTCTTCAGACAGGGGGACGAAGCAACGCTGCGCGTGATTGCGCATAACTACCTTGAGTCGGCCAAGGATGTCACCTTCGCCCTGGATGTTACCGGCCTAGAGGTGGTTGGCGGCCAGACGCAGAAGATCAACATTCCCGCGAAAGGCGAGAGTTATGTCGACTGGCGCGTCAAGGCGCACGCTACCGGCAATGCGGTGCTGACAGCCAAGGCGCTTACCAACGAAGAGTCCGACGCGCTGGAGATGACCCTGCCGGTGCTGCCCTTTGGCGTGAAACAACGTGCAACGGGGTCGGGAGTGGTGTTCTCAGGAGCCGCGCAGGGTGGGTGGAGTTATAGCTACCCAGCTAACTCGGATGTTGGTACACGAGGACTAACGGTTACCGTCGCGCCGAGCGTGGCAGGGACGGTGTTTGAAGCACTGGATTACCTGACGGGCTATCCGTGGGGATGCACGGAACAGACCATGTCGAGCTTCCTGCCGGATGTGATTGTTGCGCAGGCGGTGGACAAGCTGCATCTGAAGTCGCCGATCGACAGAGCCACGCTCAACGATGAGGTGCAGGCGGGACTGGAGCGGCTGTACAGCTTCCAACACGACGATGGCGGCTGGGGCTGGTGGCCCGACGATGAAAGCCGCGTATTCATGACGGCGTATGTTGTGAGCGGGCTGGGGCAGGCCAAGGATGCGGGCTACAAGATCAACGACGAGCGACTGTCGAACGCGCGGCAATGGTTGCAAACTACGCTGGCGGGGCATCCCAACATGCTTGCCGACCTGCGGGCTTATACGGTCTATGCGCTGGCCACCACCGGCGGCGCGCCGAAAAATGCACTCGACCAGGCGTGGGATAGCCGCGGCAAGGTGAGCGACGAAGGGCTGGCGCTGATTGGCCTTGCGCTCGATGCCAGCAGCGACGGACGCGCGAAAGAGGCGGCGAATCTGGTTGAGAAGAAGGCCAAGGTCACTGACTCCGATGCCTACTGGTCGGGGAATTACGACGAACTACTGGACTTCTGGGGCGATACCGCACCCGAAACTACCGCCTTCGCGCTGAAGTTGCTGGCGCGGCAGGATCGGGCGAGCGGGCTGCTTCCCAAAGCTGCGATGTGGCTGGCCAGAAATCGCGATGGGGATTACTGGTACTCGACCAAGCAGACCTCGATGGTCATCCAGGGACTTACCGATTACCTGACACTTAGCGGTGAGTTAGCCAACACATCGGATGTTGAAGTGCTCGTAAATGGGACGAGCGTAGGCAAGCGCCACTTTGTCGCGGGCGACGGCTTCGCGCTGCCATGGAAGGTAGCGATTCCCGCAGCGCAGGCGGGCGGCGGCGGCCAGGTGACGATTCGCAAGAGCGGCAACGGAATTACCTACTGGTCGGCGGAGAACGCGTGGTACTCCGCGGATAAGAAGCAATTCCAGAAGGAGCAACTGGCGCTGAACATTACGCGTGATTACTACGTGCTCGAAAAGAAACAGACCTCGCCAAGCGATCCGATTACTTACAACCTGGCGCCGCTTAGCGGCCCGGTTCATGTGGGCGATATCGTCGCCGTAAAGCTGGCGGTCAACGGCACCGACTGGAAGTATCTGTTGGCCGAGGACCCGATTCCGGCCGGAACGGAATTTATGGCCAACACCGGGCTTTACACGCTGAATAACAAGCCGGATTGGTGGGCAGACTGGTTTACGCGCAAGGAGTTCCACGATGATCGGGCGGCGTTCTTCAATACGGACTTCAGCCATCGGCGCGAGTATGTGTACCTGCTGAAGGTTGTAACTCCGGGTAAGTTCGCTATAAGTCCGGCGCAGGCAGGACCGATGTATCAATCGAATGTACAGGCGACGACTGACCCTGCAGCTCTGGAGGTGCAGCAATGAGAATTCTGGATGGATTATTCGGCCGGTTATGGACGGCGCGGCGCTGGGTTGTAGGTCAGTTTTACGGAGCGCTGCTGCTGATTCTGGCGGCGCTTGCGTGGACGCGGCTGCCGGACAAGCACGGCTGGCAGGTAGCTCTCTCGCTGCTGATTCCTTTGTTGCTAATGATTTCGGCGCTTGAGTTGCAAGCCGGAACGATGCGCAAACTGGCCGACGATGACTGCAAGCGGGTGAAGCTTGTTTGGGGCGCAATGACGCTGCTGGTCTGGATCGCGATGATCTGGGCGACATGGTGGATTCTCAACTGGTGCGACGACAAGATTCCGCTTTGGGCTGGGTATCTGAACTCCAAAGGCTCGCCTCATGCGCGAATTACTTACATGTCGTTCGAACATATTTCGCGCGATCTGACTGTTCTGGAGTGGGTGGTGCGGTGGATTGTGGTACCGGCCAAGATGATTCCGTACGCGATGGCGTCGGCGCAGTGGGGTTGGCGGCTGCCCTGGCGGCGGGCACTGCGGATGCTGTGGAACTGGCGGTGGTGGCTGGCGGTAGTAGCGGCAGCGCTGGCAGCGGTTTGGCTGCCCGGCAAGTTCTTTGCCTCTGAGCCGACCGGGACGGTCTCCGGACAGGTGTGGCGCGTGGGATTGAAGCTGGCTGCGACTTATCTGTTGGCGGTGGGGAGTTGGGTTTTTCTGCTGGGGTGGGTGGCTACGCTGTTTGGGAGGCAAAAGCCGCCGACAGAGGGTGCCCTCGTGCCTGCGCCGGTGCTGGCTGGACCGCCCGACAGAATACAGGCGGCGAAGGTTGAGACACCGATCGATCCCGACGAGAAACCGGGCACTTAAGACGGGCCGTGTAAGAGACATCCTAAGTGCCCGCCGTGTGGGGCTCATAAAGCGTGCGATTCCGTGCACGGCTGGTGCGCTTATTTCTTTCCCTGCCCAAGCCGCCAGGCCTTGATGAACTTCCAATGGATGTAGACGGAGTGGTTCAGGTGAAGGAGCAGGCCCTCGCGTCCATCCAAGAAGCCGAGGCGGAAGAAGTAGTTATAGATAAATGTCGCGGCGGGGTTGGCTGCGGCATTCCACAGAAAGGCCGGCCAAGAGTTACTGGTGCGGCCTTTCTTGTGGAGTAACTTGGCTATCTCAGAGCTATACCGGTTCATGTGCTCCAGATAGAGGTCCAGGCTGGGATAGGCGTAGTGGAGCATATCGTGCTTGAGCTTGCCCTTTGGACCCTGAAACTGCGGGGTGCTATGCGGGCCGACGCCTTCGCTGAGCCGGGCAGAGCCTCGTTTGAAGAGCCTCAGCTTGCGGTCGGGGTAGAAGCCCCCGTGACGCACCCATCGGCCAAAGACCAGGTTGAGGCGAGGAATCCAGTAAGCGCCAAATTTGGGGCCGGCCCCATCTGCGCAAGCCAGCAGTTGGCGGATTTCCTGCTGTAACTGGGGCGTGAGAACTTCGTCGGCATCGAGAAGGAGAATCCAGTCCGAGGTGCACTGGTCGAGGGCGATGTTCTTCTGTTCGCCGTGACCGGTGATGGCGTGATATGTGGTCTTGGCGCCGAACGAATGGGCGATCTCGAGGGTGCGGTCCGTGGAGCCGGAGTCGACGATCACGATCTCGTCGGCCCAGCGAACGCTGTCGAGGGTGCGAGGCAGGTTCGCCTCCTCGTTCATGGCAATCATGGCGATGGATAAGGTCTGGCGCATCGATGCAAGGATAAACCGGCTGGGCGGAGTGCGTTCATTTCAGACTGGCGAACGCGCTCGCGGGCAGGCCGGTGCGGAGCCAGCCCATGACCTGGTCGCGGCCAAAGCGGGTGAGAAGGCGTGCGGCGTACCAGGCGCCGGCGCGATGGGCAGCCTGGGACTGCGACTCGGTGTCGGCGTGGGCGAGTGCGCGGTCGATCTGGTCGGGCTTGAGGGTAGGCGCCGGACCTTCGCGCTTGCGCTCGCTGTCCAAGGCTTCCACCAGGCCTTCGCGAAGCCACAGCGGAGTGTTCGGCGCGGCCTGGGCCTCAATCAAGGCGTGCAGGAATTCGTGGCGGAGGACGGGAGCGAGCAGCTTTCGGGCGGCCAGCGTGGAGAGCGGCTGGGTTGCGATCCAGTTGCCCTCAGTAAAGGCCGCTATCCAGCCGGGAGCCAGCGTCGCGTCTCGAAATGCACGCGTGGAGGGGAAAGCGCGGACGGTGATGGAATTTGCAGGCGGAAGGCCGGAGCGGGCTTCTGCATCGCCGAGGGCCTGATTGAGTTGGGGAATATAGGAGGGGTCGGCGGCGTTGAGGGATTCAAGCACAAAGCCTTGGCCATGAACGGTCTGCCAAGGCTGGCCGATGGATTCGTCGACAGCGATTGCGCCGGGAAAATATTGGGCGAGAATCTGCGCAGAGTCGCGTCCCTGCGCCGACATGGCGGCAGCCCCGGCCTGGCAGAGGCCAACGCCGTGACCGGAACCGCGGCCATGAAATAAAAAATGGTCGCCCTGGCGGGAGACTTCAAACCATGTGCTCAGGATCCTGCTCCAGCCAAGAGTCCGGCCTACTGCCAGGCGAAATTCTTCGGCTGAAATCTGGGTGGAATCCAGCGCGAGCATCACAGCGCGGCCCGACTCGCCTCGCCGGGCAACGGTCAGATTGCTCCATCCGGGGCGGACGAGGCCGGCTTTGGCTAAAGCGGCCGTCAATTCGGAGACAGAGATCTCGGCGGACCACTCGCGGGCACCGCTGGCGGTGCAATAAGGGTCGGCGCGCGAGGTGAGCCACGGCATCGGCTTGCGTGCCAGATCCCTGCCCTGGGGGGTTGTTGCCGGCCAAGCTTCCTGGGGCGAGGCGGTGCGGCCGCCGCAGTTCTGATGGAACCAGGCTTGAGCGCGCCGGCCGTGGAACCAGAGTGTCTCGGCGGCGGTGGCGAGAGTAGCGGCGTGGGCGGCGGCTTGCCTCTCCGAGTTGCCACCCCAGTGGAGAAGCTGGCAGTGGGTGGAGTCGCAGAGATCGTAGTCGGCGTGGCCGTGGGCCTGATGCAGAGCAAAGGTCCGGACAACGATGGCTAAAGCTCTCAGGGACTCGGGGCCGTCGGCGGAGCCGCTCTCGCTGGCTACGACGCGTTCGACGTAGGCTTCAACGGGGAGCGTCACGGCCAAAACCAGTTCGCCTGAGCGGGCGGAAATGCGCAGCGGGTTGCGGAGGGTGAGGGTTTCGCCGTGGGCGGTCAGTGTCATGGGACCGGTGAGCCAGACAGTGCCGGCTTCAAGCTTGTTGGCAAGGGCGAGACGTGCTTCGATGGCATGAATCCGCATGGGCACGGTGAGCGGAGATGCAGCGCAGGTTTCGCAAAGACGCAAGGCGGCTGAGCCTTCTGGCGACGGGGAGACGGTGATTTCCTTATCGTGCCAGAGGGTCCAGAGGCCAATTCGGAGAGTTGCGGGCGGGGTCGAATATGGTTTAGACGGAGATTGGGCAACGGTTCCACCGAGCGCGGCAAGCAGCAGCGCGAGACCAACCGCTTCACGAGAAGTTTTCATGGCTGCCGCCTCAGGGGCGAGTGAGCTAGAAGTTCGGCGGCTACGCGGGCTGCATCGGCTCCGTGCCCGGCGGGAATATAGACGGCGACTACGACGCGCGGCTTGGTAGATGGAGCAAAGCCGACGAACCAGCCGTGGGTCTCAGCTCCGGTGGCGGGGCTGGCGGTTCCGGTTTTGCCGGCAATTGAAACCCCACCAAGAGACGCCGCGCCGGCCATGCCGAAGCTGGCAGAGTCTTGAAGCCCGGCCTGAACTACCTGGGCCGCGGCGGAATCGGCGTGAGCACTTAGTTGGATTGCGAGCCAGCGATAGGCAGTGGCCAACTCCAGAGGCGTAACCAGGACACCGTCTACGCCGAGAAGAGTCAAGCGGTTTTGACCGGGAGTTTTTGGATCGCGAAAGACGGCGGTTGTTTCCGAGTTGGCCAGCCCGGTCTGGCTCAGCAAGCCGGCCGGGGCTAGCAGGTTGCGGAGTTCGCCGGGTGCCAGCGTTCCGGCGACGGCAGCAAAGTAAGTATTGCAGGACCAGGTAAGGGCTTGGCGTGCATCCATGGGGTCGGCAGGCGGATGAGAACAGTTCAGCGAGCGGCCGGCGATGGTGAGCTTTCGCGCGCAGGCGATGCGGCGCGATGGGTCCCAGCGGCCCGAGGCGACCAGGCCGTAAAGCACCAGCGGCTTGAGCGTGGAGCCGGGAGCGGCGAGGGTGCGAGCGGCTTCAGAAAGATGACTGGCGGCCAGCAGATGGCCGGTTGCAACGTCGAGAACCACAATGCGCGCTTGAGGTGCGAATTGCGCTGCGCGGGCGACGGCTGAAGACCAGTTGGCCGCGGGTTGGGCGACGCAGGGAGAAGGCGCAGCCATGAGCGCTGCAATAGCCGGAATAAAAAGAGCGGCACGCACACCACGAGTATCCAACATCAGATTGGGATTATGCTTGGAACGGGCTTGTAGGAAAAGAATGGGGACGCAATGAAGGTGCTGGTGTTTGGAGCGACGGGGATGGTGGGGCAAGGAGTGCTGCGGGAGTGTCTGCGCGACCCGGAGGTGGAACTGGCCGTAACTGTGGGACGAACTGCGACCGGAATGCAAGATGAAAAGCTGCGCGAGATCGTGCATGGCGATTTGACGAGCTATGCGGGAATTGAGAGCGAGCTGGCGGGGTTCGATGCTTGCTTCTTCTCGCTCGGCGTGTCGTCGAGCGGGATGAAGGAGGCGGACTACGAGCGGATCACGTATGGACTTACGCTGCCGGCAGCGGAGACGCTGAGCTGGATCAATCCGGGGATGACTTTCATCTATGTTTCGGGGGCTGGGACAGATAGCTCGGAGCAGGGGCGGATCATGTGGGCGCGCGTGAAGGGGCGAACCGAGAATGCGCTGCTGCGGCTGCCGCTGAAGGCCTATATGTTTCGCCCAGGGTTGATTCAGCCGCTGGATGGGATCAGGTCAAAAACCGCGGCCTATTGGATTCTTTACATGCTTGGCAGGCCGCTTTTGCCGCTGCTGCGATGGGCGTTTCCGAATCATGTGTTGTCAACGCGAGAGATCGGGCGGGCCATGTTGGCGGTGGCGAAGCATGGGTATGAAAAGCGGATACTGGAGACCAACGATATTCGAGCTGTGGTTGAAGGTTAAGGATGTCGCCGGCATGTTAGAGTGAGAATCCACGGAGGATGGGACGGATGGCGACGGGGGTGCAGATTCCGGGGAATGACGAGACGATCGACCTGCAGCAGCAGGTCGCGCGGTTGCAGGCGCTGCTCGAGGCCAGCAGGCAGGTACATTCGACCATTCACGAAGAAGAGGTTCTGGAGCAGGTGCTGCGGATCGTAGTGCGGGAGCTGGAGATGGCGGGAGCTGCGTTTCCTTCTGCCGGGCTGACGTATGGAGATGAGTTGCCGCGGGATGAGAGCGGCGCCCTTACAGACGGAGCGGCGCTGGCCCGTTATCCGCTCACGGATCGTGACGGCAAGACGATGACGGAGCTGATGGTTGCGGCGCCGGACGGGCGCGAGTTGACTCTCTACGAGGCGGACTTCATCGAGGGACTGGTGCTGCAGGCCGCCGTGGCTCTGGAAAACGCGCGGAATCACAAACGCAATGTCGCATTTGCGCGTCTGCAGCAGGACCTGGATGCGGCGCGCCTGATTCAGCGCTCGCTGCTTCCGCAGAAGCTGCCTTCAATCGCCGGATACTCGATGAGCTTCCGCTCCGTGACCTGCTACGAGGTGGGCGGCGATTATCTCGATCTCGTCGAACAGCCGGACGGAACCCTGCTGATTGCGGTCGCGGACGTGGCGGGCAAGGGGCTGGCTTCGGCGATAATGGCTTCCAGCTTTCGCTCGGCATTCCGCGCGATGGCGGTCACAGGAATGCCGCTGGACGAGTTGGCTACGCGAATGAACCAGCACCACTGGGCCGACGGCGAAGAGGCGCGACGAAAGTACGTGACCGCAATCTTCCTTCGACTGCACCCGGAAGCGGGCGCGATCGAGGTCGTGAATGCGGGGCACAATCCCGGCTTTCTCATTGAGCCGGGAGCCGAGGCGCACTTGTTTGAGGCCGCCGGACCGCCGCTCGGGCTGATACCCGGCATGCAATATTCCATCGAGCGGCACGGTTTCACGCTGGGGACGCGGCTGCTGTTTTACACCGATGGGCTGACCGAAGTGTTCCGGGGAGATGAGGAATTTGGTCCCGAAAGGCTTCTGGACGAATTTTCCAAGTGCCGGGCTTTGAAGGCCGATGGTATTCTCGATGCATTGTGGGCAGCCCTCGAGGAGTTCTCCGAGGGCGCGCCGCAGGGAGACGACATGACCGCACTGACGCTTTGCCGGGAATTCGGAGAGACGGAGATGCCGGCATGAGCGAGTTGAAGACCGCCACCGTGGAAGTGCGGCTGCCTTCGCGAATGGGATTCGAGAAGGTGGCGATGAGCACGGCTGCATCCGTGGCCAAGCTGATGGGCTTCCGTGAAGATCGCGTCGAGGACCTGAAGACGGCGGTGGCGGAGGCGTGCATCAACGCCATTGAGCACGGCAACCGGCTGAATGAGAGACTGAGTGTGGGCGTGGTGCTTTCGGCGGGCGCGGATTCGCTTGAAGTGAAGGTGATCGACGACGGCAAGGGAATGAGAAAGCAACCGGCCAAGCCGGACATCGACCGCAAGATGCATGGCGAGGAAGACCCGCGTGGGATGGGCATGTTCCTGATTCAGGCACTGGTCGACGAAGCCGAGTGGGTAGCGGGGTCAAACGGCAAGAGCAGTTATGTCCGGCTGGTGATCAGACTGGACAAAGATGCGGAATAGCTACTCTGACTAACTCAAGAGATAGGGAGAACATCGATCGTGCAAAGCGAAACCAAGTCCCGCGTCGACCAGCTAACTTCCCCGGCCGGACATCCGGTAACTGTTCTGCGCTTTGAGGGGGACATTGCCAGCACGTCGAAGGATGCTGTGCTTGGAACCTACCAGGCGCTGCCTAAAGAGACAGCCAAGCTGATCCTGCTCGATTTCACCAAGGTGGATTACATCAATTCGAGCGGAATCGCGCTGGTGATTCAAATGCTGATCGAGGCCGCCAATTCCGGCCAGAAAGTATATGCCTTCGGCTTGTCGGCGCACTTCACGAAGGTGTTCACCATGGTGGGCATCACCAAGTACGCGGGGCTGTTTTCCAGTCAAGCGGAGGCGCTGGCGGCGCTGTAACGGCTCTCTTTATTTCCCGTTGCAAACGCAAGCCTTGAAACCGGCCGCCGTCGAATGATCGAGGCTGCAGACGAAGCTCTGCCAAAACGGCCCCATTCGCGTAATCGGGAAGCCATTGAGGTAGTTCCGCTGGTAGGCGATGCTTTCTGCGCTCGAGCTAGCCGCGTCTGCCCTGAAGCGCCCGATCAGATTGTCGAGAGATTTGGCTGAGAAGTTCGGCTCGTGATAGGTCTCGCGGAAGTCATACTCTCTGGCCCAAGTGGTTCCTATGCCGGTCGCGTTCGATGCGTCATACACCGCGTAGTCCACAAGCGTGGCCGACGCGGGCGCTACTCTGGCCACGGTAAAGGAGGGCGTGTTCCCGTCCACAGGTGAGATGGAGCCGACCACCTTGACCGGAACTTCGGATCCTTTGTCGCCGAGAAGGTGCAACTCATCCAGGTGAGTATGGCCGAAGACGGCAAGCCGCACCACATCGGCATGTGCGGTCAGAGCATTCGTCAGCGCGTCGGAGGATAGAAACGACTCTGGGTTGCCATTGGCGCACAGAGCGCCGCCCATGGCCAGCGCGCTCTTCGCGTTCAATGTGGGCGGCAGATGACCAAGCACCCAGACGCGTTCTCCATGTTGATGAGCGTCGTCCATCTGCTTCGTCAACCATGCAATCTGCTCGTCCGCCCCGGTGTGATCGCTGTCGTCGGCCTCGCAGGTAGCAAACTTCGACATCATGTAGATATCGTCCACCACCAGCAGGCGCGTCTTCTCCATGGGAGCAGCCATGGTGACAGCGTAGTACCCGGCCGACTCATAAGTGTCCAACGCCTGCTTGCGCTCCGCCTCGCCGATCCCCACCAGCCCGCCGATGACCGCCTGCCCCGTGGCCTTCAGGTACGCATCGTGCACGTCAAGACGGTTGTGATTGCAGCGCGAATCGTTGTTGCCCAAACCGAGATACACCGGAATGCCCGCAAATGCGGACTCCACCTTCTTCATCACAAACACCGTGGTCTTCTCGGCGAACGCCGCGGACAGGGATTGGTCGTCGCCTTTTGCCCTCGGCAGCTTCATCGCCGCGCGGTAGCGGCAATCCAGGTCGTGCACCAGCAGATCGCCGCTAACGACAACGAACTTCGCACCCGGCGCTTGCGCCCTCGCGGCCCGCAAGGCGCTGCTCATCAGAGCATACGGCGAATCGAAAGATTGCTTGCCCTTGCACACATCCTGGATCGCAGCAAAGTCGGCGGCTTGGGTGGTCGAGTCGGGAGACTGGAGAATCGCTTCCCACTGGTCCACGGGAGCCTTCACCAGCAACGGGACTTTGGCCGGATCGTGAAATGGATCGAGGTGCAGGTCGCTGAGCATCACGACCGGAACGGTTGCCGGCTGCGGCGCGGCCTTGGACTGAGCCAAAGCCGGCGAGCTAACAAGCCCAGCCAGCAACAGAAAAACGAATTTATACCCAGCACCGCCGCGCAACCTGCCATGAATGCTCATCGAAACTCCAATCAATGTCATCTTACCGAATCACGTGCCAGCGCACGGTTTCTGAAATGTTACTCGGGCTGAGAGGCGCTCGGCCATGCGGTCGAGTATCATGGCCGGTATGAACCTCGAAGCGATTCAGTCGGCGCTCACCGAGGCCGGCTTTGACGGCTGGCTGTTCTACGACCACCATCACCGCGACCCCATCGGCGGACGCATTCTCGGCCTGGATGAAAAAGCGCACATCACACGGCGCTGGTACTACTTCGTGCCCGCCGGGGGCGATCCGCGGAAGCTCGTCCACAGAATTGAGCAGGGGCGGCTCGATTCGCTGCCCGGAGCCAAGGGTCTGTATTCAAGCTGGCAAGAGCTGGCGGCGGGGCTGGAAGCGATGCTCTTCGACGCGAGCCGGATCGCCATGCAGTACTCGCCCAACAACGCGATCATGTACGTCTCGATGGTCGACGCGGGGACGGTGGAGTTCCTGCGCAGCCTGGGAAAGCAGATTGTGAGTTCGGCCGACCTGGTAAGCCAGTTCGAGGCGGTTCTGAACGAGGAACAATTGGCGAGCCACGGCGTCGCCCAGCAGGCCATCGACAAGATTCTCGCCGAAGGCTGGCAGGAGATTGCCCGCCGCTTGAGGCCGTTGGGGGCAGGCACGGGCTGGCTGACGGAATTCGATTTGGTCGTCTGGCTGAGCGAGGCCATGCGGCGCGATGGCCTGGTATGGGAGAACGGGCCCAACGTCAGCGTCAATGCCAATAGCTCCGACTCCCACTATGAGCCAACCGCCGAGAAAACTGCGCCGATTGGCGAGGGCGATTTCGTTCTGATCGACATCTGGGGGCGGGTGGATAATCCGGGCAGCGTCTTCTACGACATTACCTGGACGGGCGTGGTGGGCCGCGAACCCACCGAGCGGGAGCAACACGTATTCGAGACGGTGCGGAACGCGCGCGACGCAGCCAGCGCCAAAGTGGAGCACGCGTTCGCGGAGGGCCGCACCATCTTTGGATGGGAGCCGGACGATGCGGCGCGCGCGGTGATTCGGGCCGCGGGCTTCGGCGAATTTTTCACCCATCGCACCGGCCACAACATTGCGCAGGAGCTGCACGGTCCCGGCGCGCACCTTGACAATCTCGAGACCCACGACGAGCGGCGCATCCTGGCCAACACCTGCTTCTCGGTCGAGCCGGGGATTTATCTGCCGGAGTTTGGCGTGCGCAGCGAGGTGAACATGCTGACCGCGCCGGCCAAGGCGTGGGTCACGGGACGGATTCAGCGCGAGCTGGTGAGGATCTGAGAGACAGGGGTCAGAGATCAGGGATCAGGGATCAGGAAGGCCCCGGCCTCGGTGCGGTATAGTCAAAAAGGAATGGCAACAACTCCGAACAACACCGCCGCGGCAAAACAAGACTCGAAGCAAGGGTTTGTGTACCTTCCGCTCATCGCAGGCTGGCTGGTGCCGGGCGCGGGACATTTTCTGCTGGGCAAATGGGGCCGCGGCGCGGCGCTTGCTGCGTCCATCGTGGGGATGTTCGCCGTGGGCGTCGCCATGCAGGGCAAGCTCTACTCCAACGCACACGACATTCTTGACGTTCTGGGGCTCGCCGGCGATTTGGGCAACGGGCTGCTTTATGTTGTCAGCCGGTTTGCAGGACTCGGCGTCGACCAGGCGCAGGTAACGACCGCCGACTATGGCACGCGGTTTATCGTGGTAGCCGGACTGCTGAACGTGATCGCCGCCGTGGACGCGCACAATCTTCGCACCGGGAGGAAGGCGTGACCCACTTTGCGGCAGTCCTGCTCTTCGCCCTCTTCGCCTCTGTCGTCTTCGGCATTACCCAGCGCGAGACGCCGAAGCGGATGCTCCGCTACGGCGCTTATTGCTTTGTGCTGTTTGCCGGCTCGGCGATTGTGCTCAGCTGGGTCATGTTTTTGATTGCCCGGTAGCTGGAGCGACGTGTCCCGTGACGCTCCAACTCGCATCATCGCTCGGCCTTTCGCGCTTCCGATTGCTTGCCATCTCGCCTGTTCACTGGAGTGAGGCGCGATGAAACTGCCTCAATTCTGAGGCAGAATAGAGCATTTATTCGCCTTCTATTCGCTAAAATGATGCCTAACATATTTGATTTCAGCGTGTTACACGAAGGGGGGGGAGGGGGAGGGGGTACCTCCCTGCTGGTTCATGCCGAGTCTCCCTGTTCGACACCCACCCGTGACACAAAGAACGCGCCATGGATGGGGCACATGAATGTTCTTTCACCATTCAATTGTGCGCCTTTGCCTGGTTATTATCTGCAAGGCCGGCGGTATCGCTCAGGGGCTGGAGCCCGCGGTCTTTTTATTGCATTTGCGGCACGACTGAACAGGCTGCGGAAAAACGCATGTTCTGGGCCGAATGCGGCGAAAAGCATACCTCAGGGGCTAAAGCCCGCGTTGATTCTGTTGATCTTATACCAGGGATGAGTCCCTGGCCTACCGCCCGAACGAGTTTTTCCACAGCCTGTGAAGTCGTGCCCTGTTACAGTGCCTGAATTCCGGGCCCTTCGCCGCAGTCTGCTGACGTGCCTCGACCCATCTGTATTCCTCGGAATTTCAAGGGCGAAGCCCCTGGCTAATTTTCTATTCCCTACTCCCTACTTTCCCGCTGCCAGACTGCCGCATCGAACTTATGCGCGCAGGTGTATCCCTCGGCGCGGTAGAGATCGATGGCGTCGGTGTTCGATTCCGTGACGGTGAGCGAGATCTCGGTGGCCCCGGTGCGCATGAAGTGGAAGGCGCACACGGAAAGAAGCTGGCGGGCAAAGCCGCGGCGGCGGTAGTCGGGATGTACGCAAAGCTGTGTGATGTGGCCGCTCTCGGGACTTACGCGGGAGCCAAGCACCAGAGCCACCAGGCGGCGGCTGGCCCGCTCGACGATGACGTGCGAGACAAGTGGAGCAAAGACGCCGCAGCCGGAATAGCGAACGATGTTGTGCAGAAAGCGCTGCGAGCCGTGCACGGAACGGTACTGGTCGTTGATGATGCTGTCGGGATGATCGCGATACGCGTCGGAGATAAGCCGGCCCGCGGGCGACAGGTCCTCGTCGCGCCATGGGCGCATCTCAAGCCCGGCGGGCAGATCCAGGCGGGGCGGATTCCAGAGCCCTTCAAGAGTCTGAATGAGAAAGAGCCGGCGAAATATCTGGAACCCAGCCTCGCGAAAAATTGGCGCATGAGAGCCTGAGGGGTGCAGCAGCAACTGCGATTCGACGCGGTCAAGTTGGGGCGAGTTGAGCAGGGTCTCAAATAGATGCTTGAGCAGGGTTTCTTCAATCTGGTGCGCGGAAGGCGCCGCTTGCTGGGCCGAGGCCTGGATGGCGCCGACAGCATGCAAATCTGAGTGCCCAGTGGCCACCAGGTCGAGCGGCGGGCTGGGCAGCGCAAAAACATCGCCGATGACCGCCTTGGTCTCCTCGTAAACGCAGAAGGCGTAACCGGTGACCTGGCCATCTTCAACAGCGGCGTAGCCGGGGAGCATGTGGCTGTCGAGATACTGCATCAACAGACGAGCTGAAGTCCGATAGTCCCAGTGCAGCCGCTGCTTCCACAGTTCGCCCTCGGCATCGAGCACAGGCCGGAGCACCGGCGCCGCGAAGTGCCGCAGGTCGAGGATCTCGATGGAAGCAGTCGATGCCATGCTTCTCTCCCTGGGAGCTGGCGGGCCACAAACTTGCGTTCCCTCAATGGATCATGCCGGGATCGTATTGGCCATTTGTTACACAGCTACAGCTGCGTCCCAGCCGCGAAATGGGCGCCGGCTGGGCATCATTGGAACCGTAATTCGCCATGCTGTTGTAAAGTCAGACGTCTCCGCACGGCCTGGGGATTGGTGGGCCCAAATCTATCCCCACTGGCAACTTTGACACGAGTTGCTTCCAAGTGCAACCAGAGGATTGGTTTACGAGCCTCCGAGATTACCGGCTGCCGACCAGATAAACCACCAGTCCCTGCTCCGGCCAGGTGAACAGTTGCTCATAGTGGCGGCCTTCGAGGTACTCCTTGAGATCGGATGGGGTATGCAAATCAACGCCGCGGCGGCCGTTTACCCGCGCAACCAGCACATGTTGCTCATCCGGCACGCCGGCTTCCTCGTAGTTGACCACCTCGCAGTTGCGATAGAACGAGAGGCCGTACTCCGTGTCGCGGCGGACGCGAAAAACTGCAACAGTTTCATTGGCGGGCATCTTGTTGGCGATCTGCTCGGCAAGCGGGCGCGCGGAGTAGGAGCGGTCCAGGGAGTGAATCACGCGCTTGGTGGCGCCGATCTCGGGAATCCCGAAGAACGGCCCAAC
This sequence comes from uncultured Acidobacteriaceae bacterium, assembly GCA_963757965.1. Classification (GTDB taxonomy): domain Bacteria; phylum Acidobacteriota; class Terriglobia; order Terriglobales; family Acidobacteriaceae; genus Telmatobacter. The sequence goes on along the minus strand of CAVWTV010000016.1, from coordinate 3,965 downwards.
CCCATAAAGGAAGCAGACCATCACCACCAGCACCGCACTGGTGACCAGGCGCAGGCGGGCCACGCCGAAGCCTCTCACCACGATGAAAATGAGCAGCGCCGCGCCGAAGGCTGCAAGCACGGCAGCCGCCAGCGCGTGAGCCGGTGGCACCGAGGCGCCGTGGCTTACAAACCAGGGCAGCAGCAGCGCGAATATCGTCATGATGCCGCAAACCGCCGCGTGGGAGAGCAGCTCCCATTGGTGCAGGCCGGTCTGGCGACGCCGGAAAAGGTAGTCGCCGGTCAAAATGCCGATCGGCGGAATCGAAGGCAAGATGTAGCCCGGCAGCTTGGACTGCGAGAAGGAAAAGAAGACGATGGGAATAAGCGCCCAGATTACAAGGAACTCGGGGAAAGCGTCGCCGGGGCGATTGGGGGCGGGCTTCCCCAGTCTGGCGTGGCGAAGGCGCCACTCGGCGACGGACGTGAGGATGCCGTCGATCAGCGCGCGGATGGCGATAACGGTCCACGGCATCATGCCCAGAATGATGACTACCAGGTAATACCAGAAGGGCTGAACATGCTGATAGCGGTCGGTCGCAAAGCGCTCCAGGTTGTGATAAAGAAAGAACTCGCGAAAGAACGTAGGGTTCTGACTCTGCACGGCGATAAACCAGGGCAGCACCATGGCGAAGTAGAGCACCACTCCTGGCCACCAAAAGGAGCGGCGCAGGATCGACCACTCGCGGCGCAGAAACGCAAAGGCGGCGATGATAACGATGGCCAGAAAGGGCGCGACCGGGCCTTTTGCAAGCGTGGCCAACCCCGTGAAAAAGTAAATGTCGTAGAGCCAGAACTTTGAATCGGTTTCGTACCAGGCATACCAACCGAGCAGGCCAATGGCCAGTGGGGCGGCCATCTGCATATCCGTCGAAGCCCCGCGGGAAAAGCCGATAATGCCCGCGCAGGCCACGGTAATGAGCGCCGCGTCCAGGTGGCCTCCGGGACGGAACCGGCGCATGTGCAGGTAGATCAGGCCGATCATGATGAAGGCGAAGGTGGTCGAGGGTAGGCGCGCGCTCCAGTCGTGCACCCCGAACTCCTGAAAGAAAAGCATCGCACGCCAGTAGTAAAGGGCCGGCTTCTCCAGCCACGGGAGGCCGTAGAGATAGGGGGTTACGCAAGCGCTGAGCTTGTCCTTAAGAGCAGGCGCGGAGTCAACCCGGTCGAGCATCTCGTGGGCAATCTGGGCGTAGCGGGGCTCATCCGCGCCCACCAGCCCCAGCCCATCGCCGCCCAGCAAAGGCGTAAGCCCGTATGCGAGAAAGAAAACAGTAAAAAGAAGAAAGACAGCTACTTCGCAGACGGTGGCCCAACTTGGGAGCCGATATCGTCGGCGTTCGGGCAAATCCGGAGCGAAGGGTTCCAGGAGCTTTTCCACGGCCAGCGCTTCTCCAGTTCCAGTAATCCTTGAGCGGTCTGGTAACGGCGCCGCCCGGAGCAAGGAATTCGGCTCGGGTCAGAGCGCCTGGGGGATCGACCTGGCCGTGTTGACGTCCGCGCCACTTTGAGACGCGGAGACTGGGCTTGAGTTTCGACAGGGACAAGGCTAACAGATTCCGACGGAATCACAAGGGGGAGTCGTGGCCCGATTCCGGTTCATTCCATAAAATGCGGTGTGGTTAGCCCCTGAGGGACGGAATTCGGCCTTTTCCCAAACAGACGGCTGCCCCTACCCGACCGGAGCCTCCGGCGCCGCCGGTTCCGCCGCCGATTTCTCAGCCGCTGCATTTTTCTGCCGCTTGCGGCTTCTGTCCATCAGCTCAACGATCCGTGCCTGAAACCGCCCCGACCGATCCGCAAGAAAGGTCAGCTCGGGAACGTGCCGCACCCCCATCCGCTCCTTGATCTCGAAGCGAATGTACCCCTTTGCGGCCTCCAGACCGGCAATCGTCTCCACCTCAGCCTTCACAATGTCCTTGACCGCGTTGTCGACAGCGATGTAAACCCGCGCCGACTTGCCGCCGGGGTTAAGCGCAATCTCGGTCACATAGCAGAAGTTGATGCGCGGATCGACGAGCTCGCCCTCGATCATTGCCCCGATCTCCAGCCGCAGCGTCTCCGCCACCCGGTCCTGATGATGCTTCCGCCCTCTATGCTCCGGCATGATCCTCGCTCCTGAATGGGGTAAACGATTCAGGATAGCAGAGCCGCGCGGGTGGCTGAACAGAACCTCTGGGCACGTCAACGCCGATGCATCAATGCCGCGGCGGCGGCACATAGTGGAAGCGCACCAAATAGATGTTCTCGCCACTGCCGTGCTTGGCTACCTTGAGCAGGTCGAGAACGCCCAGAAACCCCGACTCGCGCGCCAGTTCCGAAGTGATATCCGGGAACCCAATCGTTTCAATCGAGTCCACCTCGATCTCGCCTTCGTCCATGCGGTATCGGCCGCCCACCTTTACATGGAGACGGGTCCAGATGCGCACACTGCACGTGATCTCCCCGCGGCGAATTGCCTCGCGAAGCCGCTTGGCAAACATCATGCTGAGAGTCTACCCCGGCAGGAGCCAGAGAATGCGCCCCGATCACCTGCGCGAGGCCGCCTTATCCGGCCTGTGAGTTGGAACGCGCCTTAGCGCCGCCTTCCGCCGGCCCGGAATTTGATCGGTTGCCGACGTTGCAAGCCTTGAGCTCGGGGCCAGCATGACTCTTGGACGATGGCGTACCATTGAGAGCGTTGCCCGGCAGGGAGCAAGAGCGCGAGCGTCACCGGCATGGGCAGTTCCGGAGGCAAGACCAAGTGAAAGAACACCCGATGCAGCTTTGTCTTAAGCTGACAATTGTCATGGTTCTGCTGACTTCAACCGCCATCTCCGCGTCGAAATCCGATTTTCTACGCAGCTACAAGGGAACTCCCTTTCAGGACAGCCGGTATCGGGGCGGCGCGCAGAAGATTCCGGGGAAGGTGTACTGCGCGTACTACGATCTGGGCGGAGAAGGCGTGGCGTATCACGATTCGGACGCCAAGAACAATGGGAGCGGGGGGCTCAATCCCGCGGACGGAACCTACCTGAACGAGTTCCGCATCAATGAGGGCGTCGACACTTCCTATACCAAGTTTCGCGACCAGATCGACAACAACCCGTTTGACCTCGTTCAGCCTCCCGAGAACCTCTTGTACGTCGGATGGACCGAGCCTGGCGAATGGTTCAACATGACGGTCGAAGTGGCCGAGGCCGGCGAATACACCGCCGATCTGCTTTACACATCGAATCGCGGTGGAAGCATTTCACTGGACGTGAACGGGGAAGCCGGAAGCGGACCGCTGCCGATCGTATCGACGTTCAATGCGGCCGACCCGCTTGCTTGGCGGCAATGGCACCACTGGAACCTGGCGCCGGAGATTGCGAGACTCAAGCTTCCCAAGGGTAAGAGCGTTCTGACGGTGCATATTGTGGCGGGCGGGCAGATGAATCTGGCGACCATCGACTTCAAGAAGATCAAATAGTCGAATCGAATTCCAGCGATCCACGGCGATGAGCGACCTCCGGCCGGAGCGTGAGCGGTGGTCGGTCAAGAAGACAAAGCGTTCCTTGAAAGCATAGCCGGGCTGCGAAACTCGCCGGGCTTGGCGAGGATATTGGATGGCACACTTTTCATCACAGTTATCGTTCCTGGCTGGATGAGACGGGCTCTCCAATGAGGGTGCGGCAGGAACTGATGTGTCACGCTTCGATCAAGACGACAATGAACGTCTACGGACGGGCCATGACGGAAACCAAACGCCGCGCAAACAGCCAGGTTGTTGGACTGGTGTTCGGCCCAAACTCGCAGGATTCACCTGAAAACGCGGGTGTTGCGACCGTCCAATAAATGGCAGTTGTTCTTAATGGGGGATAACGGGGACTTTCCGAAAGCGGCCAATTTATCTAAGTTATTGATTTATTTGGTTGCGGGGGCTGGATTTGAACCAGCGACCTTTGG
>CAVWTV010000015.1:0-341537 GCA_963757965.1 uncultured Acidobacteriaceae bacterium | reverse complement strand
CGACGAAACTGTGCCCACGTTAGAAACCATCATCCGTACAACCCTGCTCTGTGCGGAGCCCATGTTTGAGGTCACGGCCTGCGTGTAGACCTCCAACGTTATGCGGCTGTTGGCGTGCCGCATAAGCTCCGCACACTTTTGATGTCCTCTCCATTTACCTTCAGCAACGTGCCGAAGGTTGCAAAGATCAAGGGCGCTGTGTGCGAGATTGTCCTTTCTTTACCTCTGAATACGCGCCGATCCGCCTTTGGCAAAGGCCCGCACCTGATCCGCGGTGGCCATGGTTGTGTCGCCAGGGAACGTGGTCAGCAACGCTCCGTGCGCCCAGCCCAGCTTGATGGCTTCTTCCGGCTCCTCGCCACCGAGCAGTCCATAGATAAACCCTGCCGCGAAGCCATCTCCGCCGCCCACGCGATCCAGCACGTCCAGCTCCGCCGTCGGCGCAGCGTACGTCTTGCCGTCAATCCACGCCACCGCGCTCCAGCTATGTCTGCTGGTAGAGTGCACCTCGCGCAGCGTGGTAGCCACCACCTTCACATGCGGATGCTTCTTGACCACGTTGTCGATCATGCCGAAAAACACGCTCGGATCCAGCTTCGACTTGGCGGCAACCTCTGGCCCGGGGATGCCGAGCCCCTTCTGCAGGTCCTCTTCATTGCCCACCAGCACATCCACGTTCTCCACGATGCTGGCGATGGTCTCAACAGCCTTCTCGTTGCCGCCATGAATCTTCCACAGCTTCTCGCGGAAGTTCAGATCGAACGACGTGATGGCTCCCGCAGCCTTGGCTTCCCGCATCATCTCCGCGGCCAGCGGGGCCGTTGTTGGAGACAGCGCGGCAAAGATACCGCCGCTATGAACCCATTTGACGCCACCGGCAAAGATTGCCTTCCAATCGAAATCCCCCGGCTTGAGCTGCGCAGCGGCCTCGTTGCACCGGTTGTAGAAGACCACCGGCGCGCGCACGCCGAACCCCCTGTCGCTGTAGACCGCTGCCATGTTCGGCCCGGTGACGCCGTTGTGCTTGAAGTGCTTGTAGAAGGGCTTCACGCCCATGGCTCGAACACGCTCGGCAATCAGGTCGCCGATCGGATAGTCGGACATCGCCGAAGCGACTGCGGTCCTCATTCCGAAGCAGTCCGAGAGGTTTGCCGCCACGTTGAACTCGCCGCCGCTGACGTGAATCTGGCACTCTGTCGCCTTGCGGAAAGGAATAATTCCCGGATCGAGCCGGTGCACCAACGCACCCAGCGAAAGAAAATCCAACTCAGCGTCTTTGCGAATATTCAATCCATGGCTCATGGTCTTACGCTCCTTGTGGTTGTGAAGATGTCCCAGGCCAACGCCAGTGACATCGTACATTGTAAACTAGTGGTCTGACCACTGCGCGGCCATCGTCAGCCGTTGCTCCCCGATACCTTTTTCAAATCTGTCAGCACATCCTCAACCGTCCACTCGTTCCCCGGATAAAAGCGCACCACTTTGCCGTCCGGGCCGATCAGTGTTGTCGAGAGCGTGTGCGTAATGGATCCATCTTCAGCGTTTGTGATCCCCACATCGAAAAACTTGGCCATCTCCAGCAGAACGGCTTTATCCGGCACGGCAAAATCCCAATCGGCAAACGCGTCCTTGGCGTCGCTGCCGATATACGTAGCCCCATAAGCACGCAGCCGCTCCGGCGTGTCGTGCTCCGGATCGAAGCTCACGCACACCAGGTGCGTCTTGCCGCGGAGTTGCGGGCTGGCCTCGATCTGTCTGTCCACCACGGCGAAGTTGCGCGTCACGCGCGGACAAAAGTCCGGCAGCGGACAGCGCGTGTAGATGAATGTAACCAGCAGCGACTTTCCCTTGAACTGTCCCAGGTGAATGGGCCAGCCATCCTGGTTGCGCAGCTTGAAGTCAGGCACCGCGTCTCCGGGCGCAGGCACGTGATAGAAGACCGCCGGCTTGTAATCGGGCTTGGCCTGCGCGACCACGACGATGTGGTCCAGCAGCACGTCCGCATCGGGATCCTGCGAAACCAGCACGTCCGCCGTGATCACGTCGCCGGGATGCAGTTCGCTCAGAATGCTGGCGTCCTTCAGTTTGTAGGGCATGGTCATCGCCTCCATGAAGCCCGGAATGGCCTCATGGTTCAGCGTCACTTCACCCTTGGCTGCATCGGTTGAAACCACCTTGCCGCGCAGTTTGTACACCTTGAAATTCTGGCTGGCGGATAAGTGCGTACCCGGCTTCTGACCCGAATGGCATCCGGCCAGAGCGATAGACGAGAGTAATGCGGAAACAAATAGCAGGCGAATCACAGATCAGTGTACAACTGGCGAGCAATCCACGGCCCGGTGGGAGGGAACACAATCGCCTACCTGCGTGCGGACGAATGCGGCTATCTATGTTGAGCAGCCATTCAGGGAAATGTCCAGAGCAAAGCGGCTGGGGAATCTACATAATCAACCACTCGCCGTCGTCTTCAAGGAATACCTCTGGCTCGTTCCCGCCGTAAATTGGAGCAGGCGGAACAGCGGCGTCCCCATCGTCGACAGCTTTCATATGGGTCGTGAAGTGATCGTTATTCTTGAGGACTTCGTCATGGCATCTCTTGGCGACTGCCATGAGCTGTTCCCAGCTCCCTTCCAGCACAGCGCCACGATTCGTTGTCTCGTAGTGCAAGCCGCTGGCGCCGATAATCCTATTCATATCTTCAGCAGGATCGCTTCCTTGCTGTTCGTTGCCCTCCAAAGACACACTTAACTCAAGCAGCATGAGGAAACTCCCTTTCCAGGCACTATCCATCAGATACGTCGAACGCTGAAGTAATACAGTGATCTGCAGCACAGGCCGGTGTGAGACAACTTACTGAATTCAAGAAGCGTCCGGACTCTAGACGAAGTGTCCAGTTGCCTTCAGCTCAAGAACCAGTGATAGCAATCACTGACCGGACATCACACCCGAGATAATTACTTGAATACGTTGAGTCCTACGTGTCTGGGACACCTGCACGAAGTTGGTGACGTTTTCTTACGGCATGTGTTCTGGAGACGCGAACTGGCGCCGGTCGCTCGGCTGTAATCGAGTCAGATACTGCGAAACCAAGCTCCTTCGATCTGAACGGACTGACAAGGGGATGCACGATGGCAGGAACAGCAACACTCGCTCTGGAACACGATCTCGAAACAAAACAAGTTTCTTTCAACCTGGCTGAACTTATAAGGATGTACGATTTCACCGGAATGGTGGTCGCCGTGACTGGGGGCGCCGGCATTTTGGGCAGCGAAATGGCACGCGCATTGGCCGGCTGCGGCGCTCAAGTCGCCATCCTCGACATCAACGTGGAGCCGGCTAAGGAGCTGATCGAACACACCGGGCCGTACGGGAGGCAATTCTCCCTGTTCCGCTGCGACGTGCTTAACCGCGAGAGCATTGCACAGGCAGCCCAGGAAGTGGTAAACCGTCTGGGGAAAATCGACTGCCTGATCAACGGTGCGGGAGGCAATAAGCCGGCCGCCACAACCGGCGACGAATTGAAGTTCTTCGATCTGCCCACCGACGCTTTGCGCTGGGTGTTCGAACTGAATATTCTCGGCACCATGCTGCCTTGCCAGGCGTTTGGAAAGATCATGGCGGACCAGGGCCATGGAACAATCTTGAACATTTCGTCCATGAATGCTATCCGCCCGCTGACCCGTATTCCGGCATACTCCGCGGCCAAGGCTGCCGTGAGCAACTTTACTCAGTGGCTCGCCGTGCACATGGCGCAGGAATACTCGCCAAAGATCCGCGTCAATGCCGTTGCCCCCGGCTTCTTTCTTACCAATCAAAACCGCTTCCTGCTGACCGACCGGGAAACTGGGGCTTTGACCGAACGGGGCAAGTCCATCGTCTCGCACACGCCGATGGCCCGGTTTGGCGAGCCCAAAGACCTTTTTGGCACGGTGCTCTGGCTGCTCTCGCCCGCTTCGGAGTTCGTTACCGGCACGGTGATTCCGGTCGATGGCGGTTTCGCAGCATTCGGCGGCGTCTAAGCGAAATTCCTGGATTCGCCCCACCGCCGCCTGACAGCGTATAACGCTGGAATGGGGAATTCCGCGGACGCGGAGATCGATGTTTGGCTGCGCAGTGGCGGCCTCGTGGTCACGGCCAGCGACCGCGCCGCTCGCGCCCTTGCGTCGGCCTTCCATCGCGCCCGCCGAGCCGAAGGCCTCACCGCCTGGCCAGCACCCAACATTCTGGACTGGAACAGCTTTGTCCGCGCAGAATGGATGGAACGAAGCAAGAAGGTCGGAGGAGACAGCCGCCTGCTGCTGAACCCCGTCCAGGAACAGGCCGTCTGGGCGGAGATTGCCGGCCGCCACAACCACCTCGCCACCGTTCTCGAAGGCCCACGCCACCGCCTCGCCAGTCTTGCTGTGGGTGCTCACGAGTTGCTCTGCTCCTACGCGCCCCACCTGCTGCGTACCTCAGCCCGCAGCGGCTGGCAGCAGGATGCAGCCGCATTCAGCGAATGGCTCGTGGCCTTCGACGAAATCTGCCGCTCCAGCGACCTGCTGAGTCCCGCGCGCCTCCCCCTCGAACTGATTCCGCTGCTTGAGAGCGCATCGTCCACGCAGCCACCGCGCCCACCGCTGCTGCTAGCCGGCTTTGACCGCATTCTGCCCACGCAACGCCGCGTCCTCGATGCCTGGGGCCAGTGGCAGCAGGTCTCGCCGGGGGAACCAGCCGCGCAGATCCTCTTTCACCAGGCGCCCGACGCCCAGGCCGAGATCGCTGCCTGCGCCCTCTGGTGCAGCCGCCAACTGGCCGCCGATCCAAATGCCCGCCTCCTCATCGTCACCCAGGACGCGGCTGACCGCACCCGGCGCGGCCAGATCGAACGGGCGTTCCTCAAGTACACAGTCTCAAGACAGACCCGCCCCGCCAGTTCCCCGCTCTTCGAGTTCTCCCTCGGAGTCCCGCTCAGCCAGGTTGGGTTGCCCAAAGCAGCTCTTCTCATTCTCCGCTGGCTTTCATCCCCGATTGCCGAGCACGAGCTGGACTGGCTCTTTTCCACTGGCTACGCGACCGCCAGTTCACAGCAGTCCACCGCCCTTCAAGCTCATATGCGCGCGCTCCGCAGCCGGGCCCGACAGCAACCTCAATGGACACTGAAAGCCCTTATCGCATCATCCAATGGACTGGCGACTGAAAACCGGCTTCTCACTTCCTGGGTCAACCGCATCAGCGAAGCCCTGCGTCGTCTGGATGAGTTCGCGCGCCGCCCGCAAGCCCCACTGGATTGGGTTGAACTAGTTCCGCAGTTGCTCGGAACTGTCGGCTTTCCCGGCGCGAACCCGCTATCGAGCGCTGAATTCCAAACCGCCGACCGCTGGCAGCGAGCCGTCGAAACGTGCGCCTCTCTGGGCTTCGATGGCCAGCGTATTCAATGGAAGGAATTCCTTTCAGCCCTGGCCCGAACCTTGGACGAAACCCTCTTTGCGCCCGAATCCCACGATGCGCCCATCCAAATTACCGGGCCTGCCGAGTCGGCCGGGCTTACCGCCGATGCGGTATGGTTCCTGGGCGCAAACGAAGACGCCTGGCCAAGCGGCGGAACCACGCATCCCCTGCTTCCCCTCGAGGTGCAACATCAGGCCGGTACGCCTCACTCCACCCCGCAACTCGACTGGGATCTGGCCCACGCAATCACTTCCCGCCTCATCACAACTGCGTCAGACGTTCACTTCAGTTTCGCAAAGCAGGTTGAGAGCACAGACTCTCGCCCCTCCCGCCTGATCTCCGAGTTTGCCGGCGTCCCGCAGCCGCTGCCGCCTGAGTTGACGCTCCAGGCCAACCAAACGCCGCTCACGATCGCGTTTGAGGATTTCAGCCGCATTCCGTTCAAACCGGGCAAAGTCCACGGCGGCGCAGGCATCCTCACCAGCCAGTCGCAGTGCCCATTCAAGGCATTCGCCACCGCGCGCCTCGGAGCGCAAAGCTGGGAACCCGCCGAGGCCGGTTTGACGGCTTCTCAGCGCGGACAGCTTCTGCACGCCGTGCTCCACGCCATCTGGGCCGGCCCGCCGGAAGGACTGCGTTCGCATCAAGAACTCTTGCGATTGAAAGACTGCGAAGAGTTTGTTGCCGGACACGTTCATCGCTGTCTCCAGCATCGGATTAGCGCCGAACTCCGCGACCGGATGCCTCCGCGCTATCTGGAGATTGAGGAGCAGCGCCTCACTGGCCTGCTGAATGAATGGCTGAAATATGAAGCCAGTCGCATCGAGTTTGAAGTCACAGGCACGGAGGTTGACCGCCCCATCCACCTCGAAGGTCTCGACTTCGATCTCCGCCTGGACCGCATTGACCGGCTCAACGACGGATCGCTGCTGGTTATCGACTACAAGTCCGGGGATGTCTCGCCCAAATCCTGGGATCTGCCCCGCCCCGACGACGTGCAGCTCCCCCTCTATGCCGGTTTTGCCCTCGACGGAGACTTAGGCGGCCTGGTCTTCGCGAAGGTTCGTGCAGGCGATCAATCCTTCGCGGGACGAGTGGGCGACGCCAAATCCACCTTGCTTGCCAATCTGTCCGGCAGCAACGCCCTGATCAAGAACAGCCTCACTGCCGAGTTGCTCATCGACTGGCGCGTTCATATCGAACAACTCGCCAGAGACTTCCTCGCCGGACGAGCGGATGTCGACCCGCGCGAATACCCCAAGACCTGCGAGCGCTGCGGCCTGCAAACTCTCTGCCGCATCCACGAGAACCAGTCCTTATCCGAAGCCGAGGAAGACCCCGAGAGCGCGGAGGCCGCCGATGAGTAGTCAGAATCAAATGCCTGCGCCTCCCGATCAAGCCGAGCGCATTCGAGCCCTTGATCCCGGCCGTTCCATCCTTGTGCAGGCTCCGGCCGGATCGGGCAAAACCGATCTGCTCACTCGCCGCTTCCTCCGCCTGCTCGCCGAGGTTGACGAGCCCGGCCGGGTAGTCGCCATCACGTTCACCAACGCCGCAGCTGCTGAGATGCGCCACCGCATCCTCGGCGAACTCGAGAAGGCCGCCGCCAGCGATGGACTCACTCCAACTACGGACGAATTCTCGATGCAAACCCTCGCCCGCCGCGCCCTCGACCATTCGCGCCGCCTGGATTGGAACCTCCTCGACCTTCCCAAGCAGCTCCGCATTTCGACCATCGACTCCTTTTGCCGTGAACTGGCCTTGCAGCAGCCGCTGCTCTCCTCGCTCGGCGGAGGCATCGACATTGCCGAGCAGCCCAGCGAACTCTATCGACGCGCGGCCCGCCAGACTCTTGAAAGGATCGGACAGGAAAGGAACGGGGCAGATCAGCTCCTCAGCGACGCGATCGAAGCCTTGCTTCTCTGGCGCGACAACAACTGGCAGGAGATGGAAGACCTGCTCGTCCAGATGCTCGGGGTACGTGACCGCTGGATGCACGACTTCGTCCTGTCTCCCAAACCGGACCGTGCCCCGGATTGGGACGAACTGCGCGACCGTCTGGAGCGGCCATTCGCCAATGCCGTGCGTGAATCGCTCACACAGGTCGATCATCTGCTGAACCAGGTCCCCGGCGCGCACCATGAAGCCCTGGCCCTGGCGCGCTTCGCCTGCCAACAGGCTGACAATCCATTCCTCCGCGAGCTGGCCGAGCTGGCCGATTTCCCATCTGCGCCTTTTCTCTCCATCGACGACATTGAAGGTGCGCGTCAAGCCTTCGTCAACCTTGCCGAGTTTCTGCTCACTGGCAGTGGTACTTTCCGCAAACAGGTCGACAAGCGGATGGGGTTCCCAGCGGACCGCAAACCTGAGAAGGCACGTACCCTCGCTTTGATTGCCAGCCTCGACGCCGTCCCCGGCCTCGCTTCAGCTCTCGACGCCGTCCGCAAGCTGCCCCCCGCTCGCTACACGGAAGAAGACTGGCACATTGTCCGGTCCTGCTTCACCCTGCTCCGCCACGCCGCTGCCGAGTTACAGGTTATCTTCGCCGAAGCCGCCGCGGTTGACTTTATCGAAGTCGCGCAGATCGCTCAGCGCACGCTTCGAGGCTCCGACGACGTTCCCACCGACTCGGCGATGGCTGTGGCGGACGGCATCCGCCACCTGCTGGTCGACGAGTTCCAGGACACCAGCCGGCGGCAGCACCAGTTGCTGGCCTCCCTCGTCGCCGCCTGGCCGGAGCGAGACGGCCGCACCTGCTTCCTGGTCGGCGACCCCATGCAGTCCATCTATTTCTTCCGCGATGCGGATGCGGAACTATTTCCACGGGTCAAAACTCTCGGCCTGGAAATTCCTGATGCAGGCCCGTTCCTTTTTGAATTTGTCCCCTTGAAAGCCAACTTCCGCAGCGCGCCCTCACTTGTCGACCGGCTCAATGAAGTATTTTTTCAGGTTTTTACCGCAAACGACGGCAGTAACATAACTTTTTCCTCTTCGCGGCCCGCCAGGCAAGCCCAGCCAGGCCCGGCCATAAACCTGAAGTTACATCTGAACTTCTCGCCGCAAACCGCACGCAGTAAATCTGGTGATCCAGACGCCCTTTGCGAAAAGGAACAAGCCCACCATGCCCAGACTCAGCAGATTGTCGAGCTGATCAAGAGCCATCTGGAGCCCATGGAACTGGCATGTGCAAAAGCCTGTGGAAATCCAAGCGGCGCGAAATATCGAATCGCCGTGCTCGGCCGCACGCGCAACGCCCTTGCGCCCATCGCCGTTGCCCTGCGCGAAGCGGCCATTCCCTTCCGCGCTCTCGACCTTGAAAAGCTTAAAGACCGCCCCGAAGTCCTTGACGCGCTCGCCCTGGCCCGCGCCCTGCTCAATCCCCAGGACCGCGTTGCCTGGCTGGGCGTTCTCCGCGCCCCATGGTGCGGCCTCTCGCTCGAAGACCTTCACCTCCTCACCAGCGCGGACGATCCGGACCTCCTCGCCCGTCCCGTGCCCGACCTTCTCGTCGAGCGGCTCTCTCTGCTCAGCGAGCCGGGCCGCGAATCCGCTTCGCGCTTGCTCAACGAACTTACTTCGGCACAAACGGTTCGCGCCAGCCAACTCACGTCGTTGCCCGGAACCTGGCTCGAACAGACATGGCTTCGTCTCGGAGGCGCAGACTGCGTTGACGCCACGGCGCGCGCCAACGTCGAACTGCTTTGGAGCTGCCTGGACAGCCTGCCCGCCGGCGAGCAAGACCTGCTTGGCCCCAACCTCTCCGCGGCTCTGGAAAAGCTCACCGCGCTGCCCGATCCTGTTTGCCGGCAGCGATTTCGGCGTCCAATTGATGACCATCCACAAGTCAAAGGGCCTGGAGTTCGAGCTGGTCATTATTCCCGACCTGCAAGCCGGTTCCGCCAATAGCAGCCGCAAGCTGCTGGCATGGCTGGAACGTGGACTGGCCGGCCCGAACGAGTCGAATGAGATTACCGAGTTCCTGGTCGCGCCTTTGCAAACCAAAGGCGCGGATCGCGGGCAGTCAAAAGCCTGGGTCGATCGAGTCTATCGCGAGCGGGAATCGCAGGAGACACGTCGAATTCTCTACGTCGCCGCCACCCGCGCCCGCGAGGAACTCCACCTCTTCGCCCGCCCCAACTATAGAGTCGAGGCCGACGGCAATTTGGCCCTGGTCGAACCTAACGGCAGCTTATTGGCCACTGCCTGGCCTGCCCTTGAAGAGGAAGTGCGCGCACGCTTTGAAGACTGGAGAGCCGAAACAGCTTCGTCTGCCGCTGCCGGCGAGCAAGTGATCGAATTCATCGCGGCCTCCGGCGATCGAAATCTGCTCGTCATGCCCAAACCGGTCAAGCCGGCCCTCCTACGTCGCTTGCCGCCGAATTACCAACCGAGTTCCTCCCCGTTCCCGCGTTTCCTTGCGGAGACCGTGAGAGGCCCGGAGGGTCATCCTGCTATCTCTTCGTCGGAGTCAGATGCATCGAGGCTCTATTCCCGCCATGAAGGCGGCCTGCTCTCCCGCGCGCTCGGCACCGCTGTCCACGCGTTCCTTGAAGAGCTATCCCGCTTGCGCACACAACTCGATTGGGAGGCTGCTCGCACAGAAATTCAGAAGCTGTTGCCTCGCATCGCAGCAAATATTCGAGCGTCAGGCTTAGAGCGGCGCAAATCCTCAAGCACTGCCGCCGAGGCGCTCGAATTGGCGCTCAACGCCTCACGCTCGCCACAGGGCCAGTGGATTCTTTCGCCCCACGCCGATGCGGCCAGTGAGGTACGATGGGCTGGAATTGTCTCAGGCGGCCTCCGCACGGTTCGCGTGGACCGCGTCTTCCGCGCCGGTCTCGACCCGGTGTCAGAGGGCCAACAAGCCTGGTGGATTATCGACTACAAAACCGCCTGCGACCCCAATTCAGACCATGACGCGGACGCGGCTCTGCCCGCTCTCAGAGAACTCTTCGCGCCCCAGCTTGAAGCCTATGGACAGATCCTTCGCAACCTGCACGGCCCGGACGCAATCCTTCGCGCCGGACTCTACTATCCCCGCATGTTGCTGCTGGATTGGTGGGAGCTATAGGCCTTAGGCTGCCTTCGCCCGCTATTCGGTAGGAATCGGGTCGGGCTTCAGGCCGGCATTCGCGTCCCTGCCCCCGGTGGCGCTCTTGTGGTGGCGCACATCGGCCCCTTGTACCCAGAAGACCACGTCCTCGGCAATATTCGTGGCGTGGTCGGCCACCCGTTCCAGGCTGCGGCTGATCATCAGCGCATTCAGCGCCTGCGGAGCCAGGTGGCTTTCCTCTTCCATTACCTTGATCAATGCCTTGTACGCCGCGCGATTCATCGCATCCACGGCGTCGTCCATGCTCAGCACGGAGCGCGCCATGTCGGCGTCGCCCTCGATGAACGACTGAAGGCATTTGCGCACCATGTCAGCCGCCATGGACGCCATCCTGGGAATGTCCACCGGAAGATCGACGGCCGCCATCTGATCCATGTTGCGCACCCGGTCGCTGATGCTCTTGGCCGCGTCGCCCACCCGCTCCAGATCCGCGTTGATCTTGATCACGCTCAGGATGAAGCGCAGGTCGATGGCCATGGGCTGCTCCATCGCCAGCAGGTCCAACGCCTTCTGATCGATCTCCCGCTCCAGGCGGTTGATAGCCAGCTCGCTGCGGCTTACCAGGTCGCAGATCGACAGATCGCGCACGCGATAAGCCTCAATCGCCCGCTGGATGGCCTGCTCCGCAAGCCCTGCCATCACCAGCAGTTGCTCCTTCAAGTCGTCGAGGCTCTGTTGAAACCGTATGCGCGTCATCCGAACCTGCCTGTGATGTAATCTTCTGTCCGCTTGTCGCTGGGATTGGTGAAGATCTTGTGGGTTGCGTCGAACTCCACCATGCGGCCATTCAGAAAGAAGCCCGTCTTCTCGGCCACGCGCGCTGCCTGCTGCATATTGTGCGTCACAATCACAATAGTGTACTGCGATTTCAACTGAAAGATAAGGTCCTCGATCTTCGACGTGGAAACCGGGTCCAAAGCCGACGCCGGCTCATCCATCAGCAGAACTTCCGGATCGACTGCAAGCGCTCGCGCAATGCACAGCCTCTGCTGCTGGCCGCCGGAGAGGCTGGCCCCCGACTTCTTCTTCAGATCGTCTTTCACCTCATCCCAAAGCGCGGAGTTCTTCAGCGATTTCTCCACAATCTCGTCCAGCACGCGCCGGTTGCTGTATCCGTTCAGCTTCAGTCCCGCCGCCACATTGTCGTAGATCGACATCGTGGGAAAAGGATTGGGCCGTTGGAAGACCATGCCCACGCGCCGCCTGATCTCCACCGGCTTGGTGTCCTTGTAGATGTCCAGATCGCCTATGCGCACCGTTCCCGTCACACGCGCAATCGGATTGGTCTCGTGCATGCGGTTCAGACAGCGCACAAACGTGCTCTTGCCGCAGCCAGAGGGACCGATCAACGCCGTGGCGTGGTTCGCCGGTATGTTCAGATTGATGTCCTGCAGCGTGTGATTGGCTCCGTACCACGCATTCAGGCTGACGACCTCGATGCCAACGCCCACTTAGCTTGCCCCTTTCAAAACGCCGCGGCTGGTCACGTACCGGACCAGAGAAACCGCGAGCACGATCAACACAATCAGGACCAGTGCGCCTGCCCAGGCGAGCCGGTGCTGGTCTTCGTAAGGCGATATTGCATAAACCCAGATCTGCAGCGGCAACGCGGCGATCGGCTCGTTGAGATTGACGCTCCAGTTGGCATTGCCGAAGGCCGTGAAGATCAGCGGAGCCGTTTCGCCCGCCACGCGCGCAAAAGCAAGCATGCAGCCGGTGATAATGCCTGGAGAGGCCGTCTTCACCGTGATGGAAAGAACCGACCGCCAGTTGGGAACGCCCAGCGCCAATGCCGCCTCGCGCACCGCATGGGGCACCATAAGCAACATCTCCTCAGTGGTGCGGCACACGGTGGGGATCATCATGATTCCCAGCGCCACACCGCCTGAAAAGGCCGAGAAGTGCTTCTGCCAAAACACGATCAGCGCGTAAATGGCCATGCCCATCACGATGGAAGGAACGCCGTTAAGGACATCGGCAGTGAAGCGCACGGCGTTGGCCAGCTTGGTGCCGCGCCCGAACTCGGCCAGAAAGATGCCTCCGGCGATGCCCACCGGGACGCCGATAAGGCTGGCCAACCCAAGCAGAACCGCCGAACCGACGATGCCATTGGCCATGCCTCCGCCCAGCTCCCCTTCCGGGGCGGGATTATGGGTGAAGAAGTCCAGATTGAGCGAGCTGGCGCCCTTATAGACGAGGTAGACAAAGATGGCCACCAGCGGCGTCACAACCAGAATGGTTGAAAGCACCGCCAACCCGGTGGCCGCGCCATCGGTCAGCCCCCGTATCCGCGCACGCATTTTGTATTCCGTAGCCAGCTTAGTTCCCCTTCGCTATTACCTGACCCCTGATCCCTGTTCCCTACTTTTAATTCACCTGTGCCGGTGCTCCACGCGTAACCGCCCATACCAATATCCGTGCCAGCGCGTTCACAATGATGGTCACAATAAACAGCGCCAGACCAATCTCGGTCAGCGCGCTCAGATGCAGATCGCTGGAAGCCTCGGCATATTCATTGGCGATCACCGATGCCATCGAGGTTCCATTGGCAAGCAGCATGCGGTGAATCTCCGGTGCATTGCCAATCACCATGGTTACCGCCATGGTCTCGCCCAGCGCCCGGCCCAGCCCGAGAATGATTGCGCCCACAATTCCGATCCGCGCGTTGCGCAACACGCTCATGCTAATCATCTCCCAGCGCGTTGCGCCCAGCGCCAGCGCCGCTTCGCGCTGCGAGTGAGGCACCGCACTCATCACCTCCCGTGTCAGCGAGGAGATGATGGGCAAAATCATGATCGCCAGAATTACCCCAGCGGCGAGAAAGCCATACCCGGTGGGATTATCGTCATTGAACAAGGTCGTCCAGCCCAGCAGCTTAATCAGCAAAGGGTTGATGTGCTCTCTCAGCAACGGCACAAGCACGAACATAGCCCAAAGCCCGTAAATCACACTGGGGATTGCCGCCAACAATTCGGTTATGAATGCCAGAGGCCCGCGCAGCACACCTGGACACATCTCGGTCAGGAAGACGGCCACTCCGATTGCCAGCGGAACTGCGATCAGCAGCCCCAGGAACGAAGAGACCAGTGTGCCGTAAACAAACGGCAACGCGCTGAAATGCCCGTTGACCGGATCCCAGTACATGGGCAACTTGGTTTCCGGATCGACAAACGCTGAAAAGAAGAATTGGAAGCCGAAGCTCTTCCAGGCAAGCTGGCTGCGCAGCACAAGTTCGGTCGCAATCAGCACCACGATCCCGAAGATGCTCAGAGCGCACAGGACCATCAGCCAGCGAAATCCACGGTCGGCAATTGCCGAGTTCCCGCGCGAAAGCAGGAACCTCCGAATCGCTGAAACCTCGGCTGGCGCAGCTTCCGCCGGACGCGACTCGTTGGAAGAGCCCGACTCCGGCCCAAATTGGGATTGGGAAATGTGAATCTCTGGCACTTGATCGATCACCTCACACAGGCTACCGGGCGAATGTGAACGGGAGGTTACAAGGCTGCTAAATCAAACGCATTCAACAGGAAATTCGTGGAAAAAACCAGGCGCCGACCGGCGGCTTTCCATTGCTATGCTCTCCGTGCGCCGGAGTGAGGCCTGCGTCGGCCTTTCCTTCATTTTTCAGTGCAGATGCGCGCTGCCGGAGAGTCCGCGACCAAAGTTTTTGCCCATAAACCCTCCACCCAGACGGCATGACGAAAACCTGCCTCAGAGGTTCCCTGCTTCCGGTAAGCTAGGGATTGTCATTCGGAAAGCCCGATCCCATGCGCCCAGTTTGGTATTTGTTGGTATTCGCCCTCGTTTCTCCCGGCCTTCAAGCTCAATCCCTCGATCCCAGTCCTGTCCAGTCGAATCTGCAGCCGGACCCGCCTCACTATAATTGGCAAGCCTCATGGGTCACCCATCCTACAGCCCAATTGCGCGAGCCGGTAGTGCTCCACTTTCGCCGCACGGTTGCTCTGGCCGCGGTTCCATCAACCTACATCGTCCGCGTCAGCGCAGACAACCGCTTCGTGTTGTTTGTAAACGGTCATCGCGTAGGCGACGGTCCCGCCCGCGGCGACCTGACCCACTGGCGCTACGAGCGCTTCGACCTCGCGCCGCTGCTCCATCCCGGCCAAAACCTGATCGCTGCAACGGTTTGGAACTTCGGCGTCTACGCCCCTATCGCCCAGATGACCGACCGCACCGCCTTTCTGCTGGAGAGTGAGGCGGTAGGAGCCAATTCGATCAGCACGCCGACTGGATGGATGGTCGAGCAAGAGCAGGGTCAGCGCCCCCTTCCGCGTGTTGCCAACGGCTTTTGGGAGTATATGGCCTCCGGTCCCGGCGAGGAAGTCGATGCCGCCCATTACGATTGGGCCTGGCAGGACTCCGGTGCGGCCGGATCGGCTTGGGTACCCGCAGCGTCGCCCATCCGCGAGAGCATCTATCCGGACGTGAACAAAGCCCACTCCGCCGACACCACGGGCGACAATCCGTGGGGCCTGGTGCCAGACACGCTTCCCTCAATGGAGTACTCGCCCACCAATCCCGGCGAAACCGTCCGCCTCGATATGATTGGAGCGGAGCAGCCCGGCCTCCGTTCCTTCCCTGCCGCACCAGCCGCCATTCCCGGCGGAACGCACGTTCATCTGCTCCTCGACCGAAAGTCCCTCACCACAGCATACCCACGACTCACGGTCTCCGGCGGCAAAGGCTCCCACATCACCTTCACCTACGCTGAGGCGCTTTACGACAAAGACCAGCACAAGGGAGACCGCGACGATGTCGGCGACTGCGTCGCCCTTGGCATGACCGACAGCTTTCTCCCCGACGGCGGCGCGCATCGCTTGTTCGAGCCGCTCTGGTGGAGGACCTGGCGCTATCTCGACCTCGACATCGAAACCGGCGCAGAGCCCCTCCAGTTGGAGTCCCTCACCGCCAACTTCACCGCCTTTCCATTCCAGGAACGAGCCAGTTTCAACTCCCCCGACCCGGATCTCGCCAAGATCTGGGACATCAGTTGGCGCACGGCCCGCCTCGACGCCCACGAAACCTACATGGACACGCCCTACTACGAGCAGCTTCAATACGTGGGCGATACCCGCGTCCAGGCCCTTATTTCTTATGCCGTAGCCGGGGACGACCGGCTCGCCCGCCAGGCCATTGAGGCCTTCGACAAGTCGCGAACGCCCGACGGAATCACCCTCAGCCGCTATCCGAGCTCGCTGGTGCAGACGATACCGACTTTCTCTTTGCTCTGGGTCGGCATGGTCCACGATTACTGGCTTTACCGCCCCGACAGCCAAGGGTTCGTCAGCTCCATGCTCCCTGGCACTCGCACCGTCCTCGATTGGTTCGGCAGGCACGAGCAGCCAGATGGCCTGCTCAACAAGCTCCCCTGGTGGAGCTTCGTCGACTGGGTCCCGTCGGGCGAAATCCCCACCTACAGCGCGAGCGGCGAGTCCTGCGTCACCACCCTCGAATACCTGGGCGCCCTCGACGAAGCAGCCGATCTCGAAAAAGCCCATGGCGATTCAGGCACCGCCGGCCGCTACCAGGGTCACGCCGCCCATCTGCGCAAAGACATCTTCAAAAACTGCTGGTCCACCGATCGAGGCCTGATCGCCGACAATCCCGACCAGACGAGTTTCAGCGAGCAGGCGAACATCCTCGCCGCCCTCTACGACGTTGTTCCCAAAGAACATCAGCAGCAAGTCCTCCGCCAGATGCTCGCCATTCAACCGGGCCCAACCCGTGACGGCGTCCTCAGCGCCTCGTACTATTTCCGCTTCTACCTGGCACGCGCGCTCGACCATGCGGGGCTGGCGGACGAATACCTCAACTCGATCGACCCCTGGCGCAAAATGCTGGCGCTTCACTTCAGCACCTGGCCCGAGATCCCCGGCAATACCCGCTCCGACTCTCACGCTTGGTCGGCGCATCCCATCTATGACCTGCTCACCCTGGTAGCCGGGGTCGAACCCGGAAGTCCCGGCTTTGCCACAGTCCGCATCGCTCCTCACCTGGGCCCGCTGCCTTCGCTTACGGCGAGCTACCCGCATCCGTTGGGCGCGATCAAGGTCGAAGTCGTACGCCGGGGCGCGGGCATGGACGCGATCATCACGCTCCCGGAGAGCCTTATCGGCAGCTTTGTTTTCAACGGAAAAACATGGCCGCTCAAACCCGGCCACAACGAAATCCAAGCCCGATAGAGCTGCTAGAGTTGCTATGTCCCGCTTTGAAAGGGCACGGCTTCAATAGCCTGCCCTGGGCGGAGTCGAAAAGCGCCATCAAGACTGCAAGAATTGATGTGGGCCTCACAGGCTGCGGAGAGACTCTCAATCAAGTCCGGCCTGGTATCAGGGCATGACTTCAGTCGTGCCGAAAGTGGCCACTTTAGATTCCGGCTTTAGCCGCTGCGTAATTGCAAATAACTGAAAACAAATAACGCAAGGGCTGAAGCCCGACATTTCTTGGTTGCCTCTGCGGCACGACTGAAGTCATGCCCTGATACAAAGCCTTTCCCCAACAGAGTTCCTCCGCAGCCTGTTCAGCCCCTGAGGGACGTGTTCTCTTTGGTCGGGCAGCATTTGTACAGCGCGATCCGAGTTATCTCCTCATCCACACTCTGGAAAATCGATGTATCAGCCGGAATTCGTATTTCTTGTTTTTATAAAACGTGCTACAACAGCAACATGGCAAAGGGAAAGAGTTCTACGCCACCTGGACATGTCAACCTCAGGATGCTCGCCGAGCATCTCGAGCTTTCTCAAACCACCGTTTCCCTCGTCCTGAATAATTCGCCCTCCGCCAAGTCCATCCCCCAGGAGACCCGCAACCGCGTCACCGAAGCTGCGGAGCGCCTCAACTACCGGCCCAACTACTTTGCCCGCTCCCTTCGCCAAAGCCGGTCGATGAGCGTGGGGGTTTTGGCGCCCGACCTGAGCGAGGGCTACTTTACGCGCGTCATGAACGGCGTCGTCGAGGAGTTGACCAGAGCCCACTACTTTTACTTCACCGCCTGCCACGACTGGAAACGCGAGCTCATCGAAAAGTATCCGCGCATGTTTGTGGAGCGCGCCGTGGATGGCTTTTTGCTGCTCAACACTCCCTCGGACCAAATTGAAGTGCCGGTTCCGGTGGTGGCAATCTCAGCCCACAGCAAAGGTGAAAACGTAACCAACATCGTCCTCGACCATCATCTGGCAGTTCAGCAAGCACTGACCCACCTGTACTCGCTCGGCCATCGCCGCATCGCCTTCATGCGAGGCCCGCGCGCCATTCCCGATTCGGAATTCCGATGGGAGGCCATCCAAAAAGTTGCGCAAGAGATCGACCTGAAGCTCGACTCGGGTCTGACCATCCGCATTGATTCGGCCGGATGGTCGATGAAGGACGGCCATCACCCCATGGCGCCTGAGATCGGCTACATTCCGATGAAGGCCTTGTTGCAACGAACCCGCGACTTCACGGCCATCTTCTGCTTCAACGACATTGCCGCCATCGGCGCCATCCGCGCGCTCAGCGATGCCGGCCTTTCGGTACCGAAGGATGTCTCGGTCGTCGGATTCGACGATATCCAATCCGCAGCCTATTCCATGCCCTCGCTCACCACTGTCCGCCAGCCCCTCACCGAGATGGGCAAGCGCGGCGCCCAGGTGCTGCTCGAGCGAATCGCAAACCGCGAGAGCCCGTTCCCGTCCGAAATCGTCATGGCTCCGGAGCTAGTCGTCCGCGAGTCCACCGGCCCGGCATCTGTCAAACCGACAGCCTGAGGCGCATTCGATGCGCATAGGACAATCAACGCCCGTTCTCGCCCGCGATTTGTAGCGCGTAAAACAGTGCTACACTTAAATAGGTGCGATATGAAGACAAATGTCACCCTGAAAATTGAGGCCGATTTGCTGCGCGAGGCCCGCATCCTGGCTGCGGAAGAGAACTCCTCGATAAGTGCCCTGCTTGCAGCCAAGCTGGAACAGGCCGTGCGCGAGCGCAAGGGTTATCAGCAGGCCCGCCGCAGTGCACTCGCTCGGCTCCGGAAGGGCTTCGATCTGAACTGGACGCCCCCTCGCTCGCGAGGCGAACTCTATGAGCGATAAGTACTTCGTCGACACCAACATTTTGGTCTATGCGCATGACCGCACAGCCGGAGTCAAGCATCGTCGTGCCCAACAATTGTTGGAACGGCTCTGGGACTCAGGCCAAGGTGTATTGAGCACCCAGGTACTGCAAGAGCTCTGCATAAATCTCCGCCGAATGGCCCGGAATCCATTGCCCGTTGACGAGGTTCGCCTGCTGATCCGCGAATATTCGACATGGGAGATTGTTATCAACACTTCCGAATCGGTTCTACTTGCGCTTGATATTGAAAATCGCTACAAGACTTCATTTTGGGATGCACTAATTCTTCAAGCGGCCGAACGCTCGGGCGCAATCATCCTCTACTCGGAAGACTTGTCAGCGGGGCAACGCTATGGTGCAGTGCAGGTTGTCAACCCGTTGGCCGATCAAACGGCTTCTTGACGGCAACCAACGCCTGAAATTCGAGCTATAGATGGTCAGACCTACCTTGTGAGCCACTCGCCCTCATCCGCAAAAAGACTCAAACCAGCGGCTGATGTAAACCTGCGCATGAGCCTCGCCGCAATAATGCCGCGCTTGCGGCGCACCGGCCGCCTCTTTCGTCCATTTCAAAACCGTCAACTGCGCATCGTTGCACTGGATCACAATCCACCGCACCGGATTGTCGCTCTCTATGCCGCAAATCTCGCACCGATAAATCGTGCCGATCATCGCTGGGCCTCCACAGCAATTCTCAATCCGTGTCCTGATCCCTGTTCCGCTATTCCAGCATCTGCAAATCCAGCGGCTCGACCAGGAAACAGTCCATGCTTCGGACAGCGGCGAGCGCACGCTGCAAGGCGGAAGACTTGCACGGCTCCACGGTCACTACAAACGGCAGCGCGTCGTGTGGGTAGCCTGGCTTCTGCACGATGGCGCGAATGTTGATCTTCTCTTCCGCAAGCGCGGCGGTAATTGCCGCCACAATCCCCGGCCGGTCCTTGACCAGGAAGCGAATGTAATGCGGGACCTCAAACTCGCCGCTCACCGTTGCCGGAGCCGATGGAATCTCCACCCGTCGCGATCCATGGGCCAGCGCCAGCAGATCGCTCACCACGGCCACCGCCGTCGGATGCCCGCCCGCGCCGTGTCCGGAAAACACCACATCGCCGCCGTAGCGCCCGGTCAGGATGACCATGTTTTCCGTGCCCCGCGAAAACGCCAGTGGCGAGCGCAGATCTACCAGCATCGGACCGACCGTCGCCGCCACCTGGCCTGAAGCCCACTCGCCCCGCGCCACCTGCCGGATTGTGCAGCCCAGATCGCGCGCATAGCTGAAGTCCACGGCTGTGATCGTAGTAATGGGCCGGGGCACAATCTCATCCGGATGCACCTCCACGCGCAGCGCCAGCCGCATCAGAATCGCCAGCTTCGCGCGTGCGTCAAACCCGCCCACATCCTCGGTCGGATCGGCTTCGGCATATCCCTTGGCCTGCGCAGTAGCAAGCACCGAGGTGTACTCCGCGCCCTCCTCCATCTTGCTCAAGATGAAGTTGCAGGTGCCGTTCAAAATGCCTTCAATGCGCTCGATCCGGTCTCCGGCCAGCCCCTGTTCAAGCCCCGGAATAACGGGAATCCCACCCGCGACCGCGGCGCCGTACTTCAGGTGCCCGCCCTTGGCCGCAGCCAGCCGCTCCAATTCCACGCCATGATACGCGATCAGCTTCTTGTTGGCCGTCACAACGCTCTTGCCGGCGTCGAGCGCTTTGCGCACCCAGCTTCCAGCCGGATCGAGCCCCCCAGCCAACTCCACCACCACCTCTACATCTGACGAGAGGACCGCATCGGCATCCTCGCTCCAGGTCACGCTCGGCGGAAGCCAGTCCACGCGCTTGCGTGCCACGCCGCGATTGAATACGTGCGTCAACTCCAGCCCTTGAGGCTTGGATTCCGCAAGAATCCGCGCCACGGAGCTCCCCACCGTCCCAAACCCGAACAGCGCAATCCGCAACGGACGCCCATTTGGCGAATTGATGCATGATTCCAGAGCGGTCTGTTCGCGAACCTGCGGCGGTACGGACTTATTGACTTCAGACACCGGCAATTCCCCTTATTCTGTGTGTAGAAACGCTCAATAACCGATGATACCTGACCGCAACGCGCTCATTACTTGAATGCCCGGCTGTCGTGTAACATCGGTTCCAGATGCGGCGCGGGATTTCCATCTTCCTGATTCTGTTTTTCTGGCTCGGGCCGCTTGCGGCCATGCTCCCGGCCAGCGAAGACGACTCGCGCCTGCCGCCCTGCTGCCGCCGTCACGGGGCACACCATTGCGCCATGTCCATGCGCATGGCGGCGCTGATGTCTCAGGCAGCATCGGGCGGCAAGCCCATCTTCACAGCTCCGCTCACCTGCCCCTATTTTCCCGGATACGTAGCCGGTCCCACGCTGACAATTATTGCGCTGGCCGCGTCCCCAATCAGCCTTCCGGTTTTGCTCGCGCGGCCTCATTCGCCCGCCGCAGGCCGCGCCCAAGCCCGCCTCAGCCAGATTCGCACCCGCGCCGGCCGCGGGCCTCCCATCGCAAAACTCGCCTAGAAAACTCCGTTGAATGAACGGCCCGAGTTGAGCCGTGCCCACACGTCTCTAACCTGTCCGGGGCCTGCGGCTGTATTGCGCTGAGACTGTCTTCGTCTCTCTCGGACCGGGTCTGTCATCGATGGCCATTCATCCCCATGCGGCATTGCGCACCCCGCAATCCGGGCCATCCCGTGCGCGCGCCCTTCAGTCGAGTAAGTTTTGGAGGTCCGTCCCAATATGCTTCGCCTCTTTTCTCTTTCCGCAATTGTTCTCCTGATCGCATCCATCCCCGCGTTCGCCACGGTCTTTGCCACGGTCCACGGCGTTGTTCACGATCCCCAGCACCGTCCACTGGCCGCTGCGGATGTGACCCTTCGAGCTGCGAACTCCGAATTCGTTCTTCGCGCCAAAACAAATTCCGACGGCGAATTCGAATTACCCCAAGCCCCCATCGGCGTCTATCGGCTCACCGTTGCTTCGCCCGGCTTTGCCAACATCACCGGCCCGCTCACCATCGCCTCCGGCACCAACCCGGTGGTCCACATCATGCTGTCCGTAGCCGCGGCCACGCAGACCGTCATTGTTCTGGGAACTCCATCCTCAATCTCCGCGGTCGATTCCGTCACACCAACAACGCTCATCACCCGCGCGGACATTGACCAAACTCCCGGCGCCAGCCGCACCATCGGCATGGAGATGATTACCGACTACGTTCCGGGAGCGTACATGACCCACGACATGCTGCACATGCGCGGCGGCCACCAAACCAGTTGGCTCATTGACGGCATCGCCATCCCCAACACCAAGATCGCCTCCAACGTCGGCCCGCAGATCGATCCGAAAGATATCGATTCCCTCGAGACCCAGCGCGGCAGTTACGCGTCGGAGGTTGGCGACCGCACCTACGGTGTCTTCAACGTGCTTCCCCGCAATGGCTTCGAGCGCAACCGCGACGGCGAGCTGCTTCTCTCCGGCGGCAACTTCTACTCGGGTGAAACCCAGCTCTCTCTAGGCGACCACAATGCAGCAACCGCCTGGTACGCAAGCCTGGCCGGTTCCCGCTCCAATTACGGACTCGCCCCGCCGGTGATCTCCGCTTACCACGACGCCACCAACTCCGAGAGCGGCTTCATCTCTCTCATTCGCAACCAGACTGCCAAGGATCAGCTCCGGCTTAACGCGCAATACCGCCAGGATCACTTCCAGGTTCCCTACGATCCGAACCCGAACGACTACGAATGTACCTCCGGATACTATTGTTCCTTCGGCCTGCGCGATGCCCAGACCGAGCGCGATTCATTTGTCATCGCCAACTGGGTCCACACCCTCTCGCCCAAGGCGCTGTTCTCGGTCGCGCCCTTCTACCACTTCAACCAGGCCAACTACGATTCACTGCCAACCGACAACCCTGTTGGCACAACCTGGCATCAAGCATCGAATTACGCCGGTGGCCAGGCCGATGCGCATGTCGACGTGGGTCCGAACAACTTCTCGGCTGGGTTTTATTCCTTCTTACAGGATGAGAACGATCTCTTCGGCATCTTGCCCTTCGGCAGCGCTGAAGACTCGGCGCCCTCCAAAGCCAGCGCCGGGCTGGTCGAGTTCTACGTCTCCGACCACCTGCGCATAGGACGATACATCACGCTCCTTGGCGGTGAGCGCTTCTCCATCTATCGCGCCGAGTTGAATGAGTCCGCGATCTACCCCCGCATTGGCGCCACCGTTGAAATTCCTCGCCTTCACTGGGTCCTGCGCGGCTTCTATGGCCACTTCTTCCAGCCCGCGCCCATCGAGACTGTTTCAAGCGCCGTGCTGACTTATGCACAATCTCTCGGGTCCGGCGAGAACTCCTTCACACCTCTTCCCTCAGAGCGGGACGAAGAACATCAGTTCGGCATTCAGATTCCTTACAGGGGATGGGTCCTCGACGTGGCCAATGTCAAAAATCGCGTCAACAACTTTCTCGACCACTCCAACCTCGGCGAATCGAACATGTACTTCCCCATCGCCGTCGATGGAGCACTCATCCGCGCCTGGGAGATGACCCTACGCTCACCGCAGCTAGCCCACCTCGGCCAACTCCACGTCACCTATTCCAATCAGATCGCCCAGCAGCGCGGCAATATCATCGGCGGTTTCACATGCAGCATTCCCGCCGACCCGGCTTGCGATCTTGGCCCCAACTACATTTCGCTCGACCACGACCAGCGCGAAACGCTCAACACCGGCTTCACGGCCAACCTTCCCCTGCACACCTGGTTTGCCACCAACATTTACTACGGATCGGGCTTCTCAAACGGCCTGGCCGGCGCCAACCAAGGTCCTTATAACGGACCGTATCTGCCCGTGCACACAACCTTCGACGTCTCCGCGGGCCACTCACTTGGCGAACGCTTCAAGCTATCCGCATCGTGCCTCAACGTGACCAATCATCGCGTCCTGCTCGACAACTCGATCACCATCGGCGGTTTTCATTTCAACGATCCGAGAATGTTCTCGGCCGAGCTGCGCTATCGGTTCCATTTCTAAGCCGGCAACCTTTACGAAAATGCAGGGGCCGCGGTCTAACTGGAAGGAAAGCTCGCGAAGTTGCCTGCCTGCAGCCGGGCCATTTCATCCCTGCTCAATTTTCCCCACGTATTCCAGTCGCGTGACCAGAGAAACTTTCTGGGCGAGACAAGATAGACCGGCGATTCCGAGCCGGCGCGCCATGCGGCAACCTTGATGGCGTCGAAATTGTCGACGCATTTCTCTAGGACATTGAGCGCCCAATCCAGGTTCTCTTTCCCCGGCTGATAATGGCCGCTCTTGCCACTCAGGAATAGAATCTTTCCGTTGCGCGCCCATAATTCGCCGCCGCACATGACCTTGGCCCCCGCGAGGAATGATGAATGATGAAGCATGCCCTTCACGTGATTGCCCACATAGAGGTTTCCCTTCTTGCTCATCACCCAGATTCCGAATCCGTTGCCGGAAAAGACCGTCGACATCTGCGAGGTGTCGAGCAAAGTCACAGATTCTCCGCTCTCGCAAAACCCGTGACCCGCTACAAAATGCACCCGGTAGCTCCTGCGGCCGGCTCGATCCATATAGGCAACGCCCTGCATGAAGGCTTTGACCATTGACGGCTTGATGTTCCCAGCCTGCGTGCCGCGCATAATTCCGGCACTTCCCTTTCCCGCGCGATCAGCATTGGCGACCAACATTACGCGCTGCAAATCGGGCATCGCATCCAGCCATTGATAAAAATTGTTGCCGTTCGGATCCTCAGGATGCTGCAGCTCGTACTCCTTAAAGCAGCCCTCCAGCAGGTCGCCCATGCGATGTTTCGGATCTTGAGCTTCACGCATGTAACCCTTGCCCAGCGGAAGCGGCGCAACCTGCGCAATGTTGGCGATGATCTCCCTCCACGGCGGCGGCTCAGGAGCAGCGTCTGCGTGCGCAGCCAACGCCACTTCTATCGGTGCGTTGGAATAGCCGCCATCGTCGTAGGGAGCGTATCCGCCGCCATCGCTGCTTGCATAAGGGACGGCGTATGACCGTGCAAACTGCTCGGGGTCCAGTGAAACGTTGGAATAGTGAGCCATCTTTCTTGTCCTTTCTCCAGAACAGTGTGCGCGGCCCGAAGTTCTAAGCAGCCGCAACCCTCAGATTTCTCACCCTCATTCCTTTAGAACCAGCCGCAGACGGGGATATGCGCTCCCATACGCTGGCGAGACCTGGTTTATCCGAGGGGAAGACTTGCTCGGACCCACGGAGACTTGCTCCGCAGGTGGGGAAGCTAACCGAATCGTATGTGCGCGGCGCCGACGGCGTCAAGCAGTCTTTTCGGGAGCCAATGTGCTGCTGGCTTGCCCATTAGACTATTCTTGTTTTGCGCCGCGGAATGAATTAGACCAATCCCCCATGCAGGGCTCAATGAATCGAATCTCCTTCGAAGAAGTACAACAACAGCTCGCATCCATCCTCCGCAAGCTCGGATTCTCCGAGCCCCGTGCCCAAATGTGCGCGCGGCTTTTTGCCGAAACGACCTGTGACGGCGTCTACACGCACGGCATCAATCGCTTCCCTCGCTTCGTCGCCATGATCCGCAATGGCGCTGTCGATCCCGATGGAGAGCCCGAGTTGCTCGCCCACTTCGGCGCACTCGAACGTTGGGACGGGCACAGGGGTCCAGGCAATCTGAATGCGTATGCCTGCATGGAGCGCACTTTGACGCTCAGCCGCGAGCATGGCATAGGCTGCGTCACGCTGGGCAATACAAACCATTGGATGCGCGCTGGCACCTACGGATGGCAGGCTGCCGAGGCTGGTTTCATCGGCATCTGCTGGACCAACACCATGCCCAACATGCCCGTGTGGGGCGGGGTTGACGCGTGCATCGGCAACAATCCGCTGGTCATCGCCGTGCCTCGCGAAAAAGGGCCCGTGGTGCTCGACATGGCGGCTTCGCAGTTCTCCTATGGCGCCATCGAGAGCTACAGAATGCGCGGTGAGCTGCTGCCGATCGATGGAGGCTTCGATTCGGAAGGCAACCTGACGCGCGACCCCGCCGCCATTGAGAAATCGCAGCGCCCGCTGGCGATCGGCTACTGGAAAGGCTCCGGGCTCTCCGTTGTGCTGGACATGGTTGCGGCCATGACGTCGCTGGGCAAAGCGACCCATCAGCTTGTGGCGGATCCTCTTCGGGAAACCGGCCTCTCGCAAATCTTTATCGCCATCAATCCGGCGGCATTTGGACCGGAGCCGCGGGCCGCCCAACTAGCCGACGACGTTGTTGCATCCCTGCATCGCTCGCGGCCCGCCGAAGAGGGCACAAAGATCCGCTATCCCGGAGAGAAGACTCTCCGCATCCGCGCCGAGAATCGCCATCTCGGCCTTCCTGTCGAGCCGAAGGTCTGGGAGCAGATCTTGGCCATGTAATATGGTTTCGATTCCGGCGCAACGAGTACATCAATGCGCGGGCATATTAGACACTGCCGAATCGGCGATTTGCTAAACCTGGAACAACCCGGGCAGCACTTCCCCGGCTTTGCCTACCACCACATGCGTAAACGCAGCAGCATTCAGCGGCGCCTCCGGTCCCACATACACGGTTCGCGCACCACGCTGCCGCGCCCAATGCACAAAGTTCGCCGCGGGATAGACCGACCCTGAAGTTCCCACCACAACCATCAGCGTCGCCTTCTGGATTTCCTCCTGGATGCGATCCATCTCAAGCGGAATCTCGCCGAAGAAAACAATGTGCGGACGCAATCGTCCACCACAAGCGCACCGCCCCACCTCGTCCAGGTTTCGATAAATTTTCCGATCCTCAACCGGCGGCCTTCCACACTCCCAGGAGCAGCGCGCCTTGGTCAGTTCCCCATGCATGTGCACCAACCGCACCGATCCTGCCCGCTCATGCAAGTCGTCGACATTCTGCGTGCAAAGAAAGAACCGCTCGCCAAGGCGCGACTCCAGTTCGGCGAGCGCAACGTGCGCCGGATTCGGCTCAGCTTTGGCGCCCTGCGCCCGCCGTTGTGAGTAGAACTCCCACACGAGCCCCGGATTCCGTTGCCAGGCCTCCGGCGTACACACGTCCTCAATTCGATGGCCGGCCCACAGCCCGTCCGATGCGCGAAAGGTAGGCAGTCCGCTCTCCGCGCTTATCCCCGCCCCGGTCAGCACGAAGACCCGATCGTCCGGAGAAATGGTAATCTCGTTCATTATCTTGTTTCCGACGATGTGGCGGGTCACGGGTTCCTTTGATCCCTGACCCCTGATCTCTGTTCTTACGGCTCCAGCAGAATCTTCCCCGTCGTCTTGCGCGACTCAAGGTCGGTATGCGCCTGGGCTGCCTCGGAAAGCGAATAGATGTGCTCGGTCCTCAACTTGAGCTTGCGCTTGGCCGCCCACCCCAGCACATCTCCAGCACGAGCCTCGAGCTCCGCACGCGTGGCGATGTAGTGCCAAAGCGTGGGACGAGTGATAAACAACGATCCCTTCCCGCTCAGCTGGATCAGGTCGAACGGCGGCACGGGTCCGCTTGAAGCGCCAAACAGCGCCAGCAACCCGCGCGGCCGCAGGCAGTTCAGGCTGCCGTCAAAAGTGGTCTTGCCCACCGAGTCGTACACCACATCCACACCCCTGCCGCCGGTGAGCCGTTTGACCTCCGCTTCGAAGTCCTGTTCGGTGTATAGAATCACATCGGAAGCGCCCGCCTCGCGCGACAGTTCCGCTTTAGCAGCCGTCGAGACCGTTGTGATCACCCGCGCGCCTAACCGCACCGCCATCTGCGTCAGCAGCAGCCCCACCCCTCCGGCGCCGGCGTGAACAAGCGCTGTGTCCCCTGCCTTCAGCGGGAAGGTCGAATGAGCAAGGTAATGCGCCGTCATGCCCTGCAGCATCACAGCAGCCGCCTTCTCAGGGCTCAGCCCGACGGGCGTCTTCACCAGTTGCGTCGCGGGAACCAGGGCGTATTCGGCATAGCTGCCAAGCACGCTCACCGAAGCCACGGCTTCTCCGGCAGCAAATCCTGTCACGCCCGGGCCCAGCTCCTCCACCGTGCCCGCGGCCTCGCTGCCCAGTGTCAGCGGAAGTGCGGCCTTGTACACGCCCTTGCGGAAATACACTTCAATGAAGTTGACCCCCGTAGCCTCGACGCGGATCAACACCTGCCCCGGTCCCGGCTCGGGAATGGGCAAATCGGCCAGCTTCAAAACCTCCGGCCCGCCTGTCTCGTGAATTTGGATAGCTTTCATGCCACGTCAGAATGCACCCTGAGGCCCGCCCGCTGCAAGAGCCAAAAGCAGGGAATAGGGACTAGCAGGAATAGGAAGCAGCAAGCGGTTGACGCGGATGAGGTTTCCCTTGCCATGGGCGGAAGTGCATAAAGGCCGGCGGCTTGCCGCTGGGTTTTGGAAATTCCCATTAGCAAGCCTTCTATTCCCTGTTCCCTAGTCCCTGCTTTTCAGTCCCTGTCCGACATGATGCTCTGCTCTTCGGCGGAATCCAAACGCACCAGGCGATGAACGGTGTACGGCGTGCGCTGCTGGCCGGTGTAATAGTGGCGCACCAGCAATTCGCCCAGCAGACCGATGGCCAGCAGTTGGATGCCGGCAACAATCAGCACCGCGCCAATCACAAACATCGGCCCATGCTGGTCCATCACACTTAGATGGGGCTCGACAATCTTCATCCCCAGCAACACGGACGAAATCACGCTGCCCACCATGATGCTCAACGCGCCGAAGCCGCCAAAGAAATGCAGCGGGCGGCTCATGTACTTGAGCAAGAACCGGATCGTCATCAGATCGAAGAAGACGCGGAAAGTGCGTCCGATGCCGTAGTGGCTCTTGCCGCGTTCCCGGTTCATGTTCCGGATGGGAATCTCGCAAATCGACGCGCCATACCAACTGGCCAGCGCGGGAATGAAGCGGTGCATCTCCCCGTAGAGCGGAATATTCTGGATCACCTCGCGGCGATAGGCCTTGAAGGTCGTCCCGAAATCGTGAATATCCACGCCCGACAACTTGGCCATCAGCCAGTTCGCGCAATGGGAGGGAATGCGTCGCATCACCAGGTTGTCGATGCGCTGACGGCGCCAGCCGGAGACCACGTCATAGCCCTCTTCGAGCTTTTCAATGAAGTGGGGAATATCGTTCGGATCGTGCTGCAGGTCGCCGTCCATGGCCAGGATATACTCGCCCGAGGCGTGGTCGAAGCCTGCCGCCAGGGCCGAAGTCTGGCCAAAGTTCCGCCGCAGCTTCACCACCAGCACCCGGCTGTCCACCGCGGCAATCTCTTCCAGCAATTTATATGTCCGGTCGCTGGACCCATCCTCCACCAGCACCAGCTCAAAGCTATCGCCCACCTGTTCCATCACCTGCTTCAGGCGCGCATATAAGGCCGTTACGTTCTCCTCTTCATTGTGGAAGGGCACAACGATGGAATACTTCGCCATATCGTCAGTATAGATGCAATGTCAATCGAAAAAGGTTGACAACATCACCGAATAAACGCCAAATCATGCCATATTGGAACCCACCAAGGTCGTCGGCAACAAGGGGAACTTAGACCCCCAACTCGTCGAGCATCGCCTGCATCTCGCTTTGCGCATGAGTATTTCCGCTGCGAGCGGCGCTGACGATTCCTGCCCTCAGGCGCTCGATTGCCTCTGCCGTCAGTCCTGCGTTGGCCAGCGTCTGCGCAGCCATGAAATAACCGGCCGTATAGCCAGGATCGTTCTCGAGAAGCGTATCGAACTCGCCCATTGCCGCCGCCGTCTCGCCGCGGCTGGCCAACTCCATCGCCAGACCGTAACGGGCAAAACTGTTCTTCGGGTCCAACTCCAGAATTTCCTTCAGACCAGCAACTTTGTCCATGTCTCTGCCTGTCCCGCGCCGGTTTCGGCGCCTCGCCCGATTTGCGTAATTGGCTGCGATTGCCGAAACTAGAACTGTACGCCTCGCCATTCAGACCGCGGAGGTTGCCGGGCCTGGCCGCCAAGTTCAATTGTAGTGGCCGGTCTTCAAGACGGGGCCGCGCGTCGCGAGAATCGTGAACGGAGTCATCGCATGAGTTCCACCCCGGCTCTCAACCAGCTAAACCCGCCTGCGCGCACGGTCGCAAGCACCCAGTCGGAGATGACCGAGATCATCCTGCCCAACGACACCAACACGCTGGGGAACCTGCTCGGCGGGCGGCTGATGCACTTCATCGATCTGACCGGCGCCATGGCCGCCTATCGCCACTCGCGCACCCATGTCGTAACCGCCGCCATGGACCACATCGATTTCATCGCCCCTGTGCATCTGGGCGACCTGCTCACGCTCAAGTCCAGCGTCAACCGCGCCTTTTCCACTTCGATGGAAGTGGGCGTAAAGGTGTGGGCCGAGAATACCCGCAATGCCTCCGTTGCACACGTTGCCAGCGCTTACCTGGTTTTTGTGGCTATCGATGAGCAGGGCCGCCGCCAAAAGGTTCCTCAATTGCTGCCCGAGACTCCCGACGAAATCCGCCGCTACGAAGACGCATTGCGCCGCCGCGAGCACCGCGAGGCTGAATCCGCACGCCGCAAGGAGGGGAAGCGCGCAACCACCGCCCAGGAAGCAGCAGCCATCGAACCCTGACGAACGAAAGCGGCATTCAATCAGAATTGAAACTGGATTTCAACCCCTGGGCCCAACCGTAATCAGGCCCCAATAAAGGAGCAACTCATCGTTATGGCCCACTCGAATTCCATGCCTTCCCCCGTGGCATTGCCCGGCGTCTCGAAGATCGTAGCTATCGGCTCCGGCAAGGGCGGAGTCGGCAAGACCACCGTCGCCGTCAACTTGGCCATCGCGCTCTCCCGCCTCGGACAGCGCGTGGGCCTGATCGATGCCGACATCTATGGTCCCAACGTTCCGCTCATGATGGGCTCAACGCAACAGCCAAAGGTAGGGCCCGGCAATATCATCGAACCCAACCTGACCCACGGCATTAAAACCATCTCGATCGGCTACATCTCGCCCGGAGACAAGCCGCTGGTCATGCGCGGTCCCATGCTCCACCAGATCATTCGCCAGTTCATTCAACAAGTCGACTGGGGCGAGCTCGACTACCTCATTGTCGACTTGCCGCCAGGCACCGGCGACGTCGTCATCTCCCTGGTGCAGACCGTTCCGCTCACCGGTGCTGTCGTGGTCTCAACCCCGAGCGACGTCAGCCTGCAGGACGCGCGCAAGGCCCTCGAGATGTTCGCACAGGTCAATGTCGAAGTCCTCGGGATCGTCGAAAACATGAGCCACTTCACCTGTCCACATTGCCATCAGGAGATCGACATCTTCTCAAGAGGCGGCGCCGAGCGCACCGCCAAGCAGTTCAACATTCCCTTCCTCGGCTCCATCGAATTGGTGCCCGCCATTCGCGAAGGCGGCGACCGCGGACTGCCCGTCGCTTTGGCCGGACCGAAAAGCCCTCAGGCAGCGGAGTTTTACGCTGTCGCGGAAAAGATGATGTCTATCGCTGAAGACGCCGCGGCCGCCGCAACCGACGTGATTGAGATCAGCTAGACCGGGCCGAATGGGAGAGGTTTTTCACGCTGAAACGCAACAAGAGCAGGGCCGGCGCCCTGCTCTTGTTGTATGCAATTGCGAACTACCGCCAGTGCCCTTCCACGAGCACCCACTCTCCATGACGATGCACCCACTTGTGCGCAACCCAATGCGCGCCGGGATGTGGCGGTCGATCCCAGTGGCCAGGGGTCCAGACGTAGTGGTCGCCCTCGTAACGATGGTAGCCGTCGACCCAGACATAGCCACGGTCCGGCGGCGGCGGCCGGCGCTCAACGATGGGAGCCGGCGGCCCTATGCGAATGACAACCTGCGCGAATGAGGCCGCAGGTATCAGTGTGAGAGCAAGCAATACTGCCAATGCAGTCTTCTTCATGGTGATGGGTTCCTCCAGGGGATCGATTGTCTCCGGAATCTCGCGTGCCTTCCGGCAAGTTGATGGTATGAACGCAAAGCCGCGGAAATAGTTGCCCGTCGCGCACAACCTTCGCTCAAGACTCTTGTATCACCGCTGGTTGAGTCGGCGATGTGCCTAATTGCTCACGCGGCTTCAATCTCTTCCCCCAACGCTTCCGCCGCAGTCATGCAAGCTCCGCGGCCCACATCGAGGTGGGTGACCAACCGGATCGTGTCCTTACCTACCGCGCTCATCAGCACACCTCGCGCTCTCAGCCGATTCACCAACTCCGCCGCGCTTCGCCCGCCTGTCAATCGGAACACCAGGATGTTGGTCTCCACGGCATCCAGCTCAATCTCCACACCGTCCATGTTCGAAAGAGCCTCAGCCAGCAGCCGCGCATTGGCGTGGTCCTCGTGCAGCCGACGCGATCCTTTTTCGAGAGCGATCAATCCCGCCGCCGCCAGCACGCCAGCCTGGCGCATCCCGCCGCCCAATGCCTTGCGGAAGATGCGCGCCCGCTCCATCAACTCGGCCGATCCCGTCAGCATCGATCCCACCGGCGCGCCCAGCCCCTTCGACAGACAGAACATCACCGTGTCGAATCCCCACGTCAGCGTCTTCACGTCCACGCCGAGCACCGCAGCCGCATTGAAGATGCGCGCCCCATCCAGGTGAACAGGGAGTCTCCGCTCCTTCGCGCCATTCCAGATCTCTTCCATCACAGGCAGCGGCGTGACGGTCCCTCCGGCAAGATTCGCCGTGTTCTCAATCTCGATAAGTCCGGTTGCCGCGCGAAACGCGCCGCGCGCGGTGATCGCGGGCTCAATGTGCTTCCAGGTCAGGATGCCGCGCTCGGCGACGACCGCTCGCACCAGGCAGCCGGAAAAGACCGCCGTCGTGGCCATCTCCCAATCCAGAATGTGCGCCCGCGACTCGGCGATCACTTCCTGCCCCGGCTGAGTATGCAGCCGGATCGCAATCTGGTTGCCCATGGTGCCGGTGGGCACAAACAGCGCCGCCTCGCGGCCAAAGACTTCCGCGGCGCGACGCTCCAGCAGATTCACCGTGGGGTCTTCGCCATAGACGTCGTCGCCCACCTCGGCCGCCGCCATCGCCGCCCGCATCTCAAGCGAGGGCCGCGTAACCGTATCTGAACGCAGATCGATCATCACCGACAATTCCTTCTCCCTTCCTTGCCCGCGGGTGCCTACTGATCCCTGATCCCTGACCTCTGTCGTTACGGTATCTGCGCCATAGGCAGCTCAATCACCGGCGTCCGTTTGCCATCCCTCATCGCATAAGCCCAAAGCCCGTGAAAGTTTTCCCTCAGCCCCGGCTGCGCCTTCAGCAACGCGCTCGAGCACGGCACCCGCCTCGGTGCGCAGCGCCGCCGGATCGGTCACTCCGGTCGATTCGTAGGTCACGCCCAAATCCGCCTGGTGCAGCGAAGCGTCGAGCCGCACCGCGTCGATCTTCCATGTGCGCGGACCATCCGGAATCGCGTACGGAAAAGCATCCTGCGGAGAGTGCTTGATCTGCGCCTGCTCCTGTGTAAGCTTTTCGAGATTTGGCGATGATATAAAATCCACCGGCAGCAGCAGCGAACGCGCGGCTTCGTAGCAGAACCATGCGCTCCACGGATCGGGGTGGGGCTGGTCCGATCTCGCCAGCTCGCGGGCATGCGTCCAGTACCACACTCCGTCGTGCCCGTCGAAGATTCCCTGCCGCACTGAAAGCCCAGCCAGCTTCCATGCCGGCGTCGCGCCGGTCGGGTCCCAGGCCAGGATCAGTCCCAACTGTCCGCCCAGCGCAGCCCCCGCGGCATCTGCCAGCACCACCGCGTAGCGCCCTGGCGGCAGTGAGCGCATGGTAATCGTCACCGTCAGCGAGCCGCTTGTGTTCGAGCAAAAGAACTGAGTATCGGCCGTCGCCGTCATGCTCGTCGCGTCCAGCAGGTAGAGGTTCCGCAACTGCACCTGCCCGCCCTTCATCAGCGGCGCGGCGGCCTCCACAGCACCGCGAATCCCGTCCCACTCGGCTGCTTCCGCCGGCAACAACGCCAACTGCAAGGTTGCGTTGTCCTGCCGCAGGACGGCTTCAGCCAGTCGCCCGCCGGCCGCAATCAGCAATCCGCGATCCTGCGCCGGCAACTCCGACTGCGATACGCAACTTGCGGCCTGACTCGCCACCGGCACAGCCAACAAAACAGTGGTAGCCAAAAGCCTCCAGCAGAGCCGCATTTCTCTAGCCACCCTCTCCGCCCAGCAAAACTCATTTCGAGCGTCCCTGGGCCACTGATAGTCTAGTACAGTGGAGCGGCAACGAATCGGACGCTCAACTCGGTCCAGACGCCGCTCGAGGGCCGGGGAGCCAAATTCCATGTGCATGACCATTTCGCTGCAATCCAGAATCCCGGCAAAAGAGATCGCTCGGAAATCGCTGCCTCTGTGCGCCAGGTCTTTGGCCGCAGCTGTTATTCCGATGCTATTGCTCTTTGGATTCCAGCTACTCGCCGCGCAGGCGCCCCTCTTATCCCCCAAATCCGCCGCCGCGCACAAGCCTGTCCATCACCGCACGCGCCCGAGCGCAGCCCATCCGGTCACAACGCCGGCAGAGGCCGTCATTGCGCCGATACCGCCTCCCGCTCCCGATTGGCCCGCCAACGATCAGCCAGGCCAAGCCTTAGTCGGCTGGGACAGCCAGGGTCTCCGCATCGAAGCCAAGAACTCAAGCCTGAAACAGATCTTGAACGATGTTTCCACCGCCACCGGCGCAGAGGTCGAGGGGTTTACCACCGATCAACGGGTATTCGGAGTTTATGGTCCTGGCAAGGCGCGCGACATACTATCTCAGCTCCTTGTAGGCTCGGGTTACAACGTGATGATGATTGGCGACCAGGGCCAGGGAACCCCGCGCCAGATTCTGCTTAGCATTCGCCATTCGGGCGAGACGCATCCAGCGGCAACCGGTAACCAGACCAGGACGGCCGACGAAGAAACAGAAGCCGAAGAGCCGCAGCTGCCTCAACAGCCCGCCCCTCTGCCCAACCGCAATATATTCACGCCCCTTGGACCTGGCATGACGCCTGGCACAGCGCCGCGAACTCCCCAACAAATCATGCAGGAGATGCAGCAGCGCCAGCAGCAGATGCAACAGCCTGCTACTCCGCTAAACTAGGATTAGTGAATATCAATCCAATTCGGGCGGGGAACCTGGAGCGGAGGGAGCAACCGCAAGGATAAGCAGCAGACTGAATCGATCTTCAAATCTCTGGGTAATCCGGACCCAACAAGCCAGTAGCGTCCTTCGGGGTCGTTGATTGTCTTTTAGGTTTCCGGGCCATCTACGATATGCGCACCACTTGAGGCTGCGGCTTCATGGCGACTCGCCGAGCGGCAGGACGCATCAGCGAGAATCCGACGCGAAGAATGCCATAGGCGGCCAGAATGCCAAACGCCATCGAGCCCACCGAAGCACAAATCAACATCGCGAAGTTCAACCAATCCGCCACTGTTCCCCACCCCTGAAGTTGGTCCCCTGACCCAGCGTCATGCACATCCAGTCTTTGCTGCCCGACCGTCTCACATTCTCGCCGACGCCAAGGCCATTTCTGAGATTGTCGCAGACAAATCAAACAGTTGGGCTCCCTTTTTGTTGCCGAAAGGGATACCCCCTATAAATGGGTTTCAAATCGGCATTCGGGTGGAGACACGATCCACAATGGGAACGCGGGATCTCCAGAGAAAGGCATGAGCTGCCCTGCGATGCAACTACCTGCCCAACCATCCGCCGTCCACAACCAGAATGTGTCCGCTGATGTAGTCGCTGGCACGCGATGCGAGAAAGACCACCGCTCCGGCCACGTCTTCCGGCGACCCCCAGCGGCCCGCCGGAATGCGCTCAAGAATCTGCCGCGAGCGAACCGCATCGTTGCGCAAGGCTTCTGTGTTGTCGGTGTCCATGTAGCCCGGCGCAATGGCGTTCACCTGCACACCTTTTTCGGCCCACTCATTTGCCAGCGCCTTGGTGATTTGCGCAACACCGCCTTTGGCAGCGGCATACGCAGGCACCCTCACGCCCCCCTGGAAGCTCAGCAGCGATGCGATGTTGACAATCTTGCCCGAACCCTGCGCGAGCATGTGCCGCCCTGCACTCTGGCTCAGGCGAAACACGCTGGTGAGATCCGCGGCGATCACCTCGTCCCAATCGACCTCGCTGAAGTCCACGGCCGGTGCGCGGCGAATGATTCCCGCGTTGTTGACCAGAATGTCAATCGATCCAAGCTTTGCGACCGTCGCCGCAATCAGCTCCGGACAGCGAGCGGGATAGCGCAGGTCGGCTACCAACTCAACATGCCGCACGCCTGTTGCGGCAACGCGCTCAACCACCGGCGCCGGAACCGATTGTGAACCATGCAGCGCCACGTTCGCGCCCGCTTCGGCCAGGGCCACGGCGATGGCTGCGCCCAACCCGCGTGACGAACCTGTAACCAGCGCGTTCTTGCCGGTGAGTCGAAATGAGTCGAGGATCAACGAATCGCTCCGAGTTTTCCTGCCTTGTCGAACCTGCGCGGGGATCTGACCTCGAAGATCGAGAAATAACTCCGGTCTTGTGTCAGGGCACGACTTCAGTCGTGCCGTAAATACTTGCCAATTCAATACGGGCTTTAGCCCCTGAGGAAAGCTCCTATCGCTCTGCCAGCCAATCAAGTTTTTCCGACGCCTTCTTGCGCGGCGTGCGCGCCAACTACAACAGCTCCGGAATCCGCAACGCGTCCATGTCCGAGTAGACCTGGTTCTCTCCGCCCATTCCCCAGCAGAAGGAGTAGCTGGCCGTGCCCACGCCGGCGTGAATTGACCAACCGGGCGAGATAGCCACCTGCTTGTTGGCGACGATCAAATGCCGAGTCTCCTTGGCCGGCCCCATCAGGTGCACGACCCGATGATCCGCGGGCAGATCGAAATACATATAGATCTCCGACCGGCGCATATGCGTGTGCGGCGGC
Organism: uncultured Acidobacteriaceae bacterium; assembly: GCA_963757965.1. Taxonomy (GTDB): domain Bacteria; phylum Acidobacteriota; class Terriglobia; order Terriglobales; family Acidobacteriaceae; genus Telmatobacter. The sequence goes on along the minus strand of CAVWTV010000015.1, from coordinate 304,923 downwards.
ATCGTATTCCACACGCTGCCTGTCGCCAACTCGGTAAATCCCATCACCAGTTGGCAGCTCCGGGCGCCTTCCAGGTGGATCAGCTTGTTGATGGTGCGGCGGTTGGCCGTCGAACCATCCCCAAGCGTTGTAGGCATCCGATCTGCTTCACGCACAACTCGGGTGGGATAAACGCCGTGTGCGGGATAGCTCAATAGATAAAACTCCGCCGGCTTCTCCGCGCTGGCGCTTGAAAACGAAATGCTGTGTTCGCCCTTGCCGATGTAAAGCGCATCCCGGTTTCCCAAAGTATGCCCCTCGCCATCAACATCCACGGTTCCATCGCCGCCGATGTTGAACACGCCCAGCTCGCGCCTTTCAGTAAACCAGTTGGCGCGCAGCTCACTGGGGCAAGGCAGCGCCAGGGGTGCGCCCAGCGGAACTGCGGAACCGATGACCGTACGGTCCAGATCGACATACACAAGCTGGACCTGATCGGGCGTAAAAAGATCTTCGAGCAGAAACGTGGAGCGCAACTCCGCCGTACACATGCGTGGATAGCGAACTTCATCCGCCAATTGCAAAACTTTCATTTCATCACCTGCCGTACCATCTAAGACCTAGGTCTTTGACCGTTTGTTGTTATACCAGAATTGGGTGCCCCGCCCTCGCCACGTCGTTGTTTTTGTGGCTAGGGTGGGATGCCGCGACATTCAATTGCAGCGCACGAAATCACGCGGTCTAAGACCTAGTCTAAGCCCATCGGCTCAGGATTCATGGGACAGCAATGTTGCTGCTACGAGGCAGCCTGTCCGAGGAAGACCGGCACGATGTGCCGCGCGTAAAGGTTCTCAGTCACGTTCTTCGCAATCACCGCCTCATTGGCTTCGAGCAGGCCGAGATAACGCGGCCCCATCTTGGCCGCAACCTTGAAGCCGACATGCAGCAGTTGGCGAAGGCTCTGGTTGTATGCCGGCGACCTTTGATCGTGGCGCAGGGCAGAGGTAAATTGTTCGGAGGTCCACCCGTTCACTTCGGTGGGCGCGGGCAGTTTGGTTGGATCGATGTCGATCACCGTCGCATACGGCGCGCAGAGTTCGTCGGAGTGAGCGTAGGCCTCCGCATAGATCTCCTTGGCCAGCGCAAGACCGTCGCCGCCGGCCTCGGCCAGGCCGATCACTTCTTCAAGCCAGCTGGTGCCCGCGGTCTTCAAATGCACGCCGGTCGAAAACTCCTTCATCGACGCGTAAATCGCCGGATAGATGGAGAACTTGTCGCTGCCCGAGTGAATGCTGAGCTTCAGGTTCGCGGGCAGTCCATAGTTGGCTACTGCGAGGCGAATGGCGGCCATGTCCAGAGCCATCTCCCGCGCAAACTGGCTCACGTCGCCTACATAATCCACACCCTTGTTGAAGCGCCCGCTGAACTTGGGAGCAATGGTCTGAATAGGGATGCCTTCGTCGGCAATTGACGCCAGAATAATCAGCAACTCGGCCGGAGTTTGCGCGGCGTCAGTCTCGTCCATCGAGACTTCCGAGACGAATGTGCCCTTCCCTTTCGCGGCCTCGATCTTGCGATAGATCTTGCCTGCTTCCTGTACGGCGAAAAGAAACTTCGCCGCGGTCTGGCTGAGAAGATCGGCGGTAATCTCGATGCTCTCACCCGCGCCCTCCATCTGGATCGTCCCCAGGAGTTCCGCGTGCTTCTTCACGAATACATCGATCGACGAAGGCTCGGCGGGTTTGCCAATGTAGTCGGCCACGTCCATGGTGTAGAAGTCGCAGGGCGTGAGAAAACGGTCCACCGTCGTGAGGTTGATATGGTCCGCGTCGCAATAATAAGGCAGCTTCCAGCCCAGTTCGGCAACGGCGGCGTCGGCCGCATTGCGAACCGACGACGGCTCCGAACCGATGATCATGTGCTCCCGGTTGGACTTGTTCCAAACCGGAATTACGTCCACGCCCGTTCTGCCCGCGAGGATGCACGCTTCGAGTTGAGCCTTTGCCTGGTGCGCGAATCGATCGCCTACGCCAATTGAGTATCTGCCGAGTGTCGCCATGATCGTTTTCAGAACCTCTGCATCTTCAACTTCTGATAAATCTGACAAGAGGTCAGACCACTAGTAGGATACACGTTCGAGCCGAATCAGGCCAAGTCGTCGGCTACGGCTGTGGCTTCACTTTCATCAAGACATACATGAAGGTGGTTCCCGAAGCAATCAGCATCTGGTGAGGGATTCCGGCCGGTATGTGAATCATGTCGCCGGCCGAGATCGTCTGCGAGTTTCCATTCTGAATGCCGCTGCCAAGCGTTTCCCCGTTGCTGTTGGTGTGGCCGTCGACGACAGTCCCGCCGGTGACCAGAGTCGCGGTTCCATCGCTGACAAGAATTACATCATCGAAATGGGCGTGTACCTCCGCCCCGCCATCCTTCACTCTTACAGCAAGGCGCAGAGAAAGGCCGCCGTAATCTCCAAGCGTCGAAGCCGCCAGGCCCCTGGCCTTTGCCTGATCGGCCAGTTTTGCATATTGGCCGTGGACGTCGCCGGAAGAAAACACTTCGACTTTGCCGGCGGACTGCGCCACTGCCGGCATGGTCAAGAGGGCCAGGGCAATTCCAAGCAGGAGTTTCATTGCGACCTCATTCAATGGGAATTTTGCGTTTCAATCCAGTTCCAGATCAGGCCGGCTTGACTTTGACGAAGATGAGCTGATTGCCGTCCGGATCGTGAATCGAAATCATCGACTTGCTCTTTTCAACCGGGATGTTGAGCGCTTTCAGTTTCGCCGCTGCCGCGCGAAGATCGCCGACGCCGAAGAATAACTGAAACACCGATCCAGGCGCACTCTGGACAATTTCGATCTCCTGGCGGGGTAGCCCGGGAAGTCCAAGCCAGGTTTGTCCCGCCGCCATCGGAGCGCCTGGAGCAAATGAGAGCTTGTCCTTATAGTAGGCAGTTGCCGCTGCCGGATCCTGCATCTCAACCCCCGCGGCGACAATCTCCTCCGAGACTCGATTGGCGCCCAGGTGCAGTCCCTTGTCGTTCGAGTGTTTTGATCCCGGCATGTACTGCGTGTATTCGATGTTCTGCTTCTCAGGCCCTGCCATGGTGAACAGCAGGTTGCCGGCGGCCGCTTTCCTCACCGCAATCGGAGTCAACCCCCGCGCGACGTAAGTGTCATGGAGCGACTGAATGTCTGTGGACTCGAAGCAGACATGCATGAAGCCGATGGTGTCCGTAGGCTGGCGCTTCGGATAGAGCTCAAGGAACTGGCGGTCGTTGATCTTGACGAACGATTGCGATGTCTTGCCGCCCTGGCTCATGTTGAAGGCTTCTTCATAGCCAAGCTTGGCGTAAAAATCGCGCGATTTGTCGAGGTCGGCGACGCGAATTGCGGCATGGGCAATGCCCGCCAGGTTGGGTGCTTGAACCGGCGCGACTGCCGGAGTCGAACCCGGACTCGAGACCGGTTCCTGGGCAGTGCCTGTGGGGCTAAAACAGGTGGCTAAAACCGCCAGAAGCAGGCATGGCAAACCAGCCAAAACACCCTCGCGGGCACAGCGCGGCAGAAAGCTCGTCTGCATCCATCTTGTCGTCATTTTCGGGAACCTCTCCAGATCTCACAACACGGGTCGCGTTCCAATATCGAAAAAGTGTACCATGCGAATGCGACAGGTAGGGATCGGCAAAGCCGACCCTGTTCGCGAAGAGGTCCTCTGATGATGAAACTGGCATCTTTCTCTGTAACGGCAGCAATTCTTCTGGCGCAAGCCACTCTGGCGGAATCCCAACAACCCTGGCAGCAGTTGCAAAATCCCACCGCAGCCGAGGTGGCCGCGCATTGGAACTCGCCTCCGCCGGAGTACGGGCCGGAGCCATACTACGGCTTGAACGGCCCCGTCAGCATCCCCCAGGTTCAACGCGACCTCGACACGCTGCATGGCCTCGGCTTCCAGGCCATCACCGTGCAGGCAGGCTTCAATATGCCCTTCGCTTACCTGTCGCCGGAGTACTTCGCCTTCTTCCGCCAGTTTGTCGACGAAGCCAAAAAACGCAATATGCGCGTCTGGATCGTCGACGATGCCGGCTACCCAAGCGGCTTTGCCGGCGGAAAGTTCACATCGGAGAAGCCGGAACTGCGCATGAAGGCGATTGAAATATGGCAGAAGATTCCGACTCCCGAAGGAGCGCCGTTTCATCTGCAACTGCCGCCCGAAGCGGTCAGCGTGGCCGCGGTCGACCCCGACGGCACCGCGATTCCACTCCCGATGAATGGCAAAGTACTGGATTGGACTGCGCCCAAGGGCAACTGGACTATATTGATCGCGGATCATGAGTTTCGCACCTCGCCCACGCGCTCCGACACCAACACGCAGCGTGTGAAAGACACCTCGCAATCGCTCGAGGACTATCTCGATCCCGCCGCGACAGAACAGTACCTGCGCTTTACGCACGAGCAGTACAAGCAGGCAGTCGGCGACGAATTCGGCAAGACGATCATGGGTTTCCGCGGCGACGAGCCCGATTACTCCATCGGCGGTCTCCCTTGGACGCCAAAATTCTTCGAGCGATTTCGCGAGATCAAGGGCTACGATGTCCAGCCCTATGTCGCACTCTTCGCCCAGACGCCTTCGCGCAGCGACCCCGGCCTGGCCATTCATCTCACCCCGGAACAGATTCGCATCAAGGCCGACTACTACGATGTCTTCTCTCAGATGTTTGCTGCCGGGTTCTTCAAGCCGCAGGGCGACTGGTGCGCGGCCAACCATTTGGAATACCAGGTCCACCTGAATCACGAAGAATTGGAGATGGAACTGACTCACAGCGAGGGATCGTTTTTTCGCGATATGCGTTCAGTCGAGGTTCCGGGGATCGACGCCATTTGGCATCAGATTTGGAAGGACACGATCTCGGATTTTCCTCGCCTCGCCAGCTCAGTCTCGCACGTCTATGGCAGGCCCCGCGCCTTCACCGAGAGCTTTGCCGCCTACCGCCCCGCACCCGATGTCGACATGGCACGCTACATCCTGAACGAGCAGTTTGTGCGCGGCGTCAACCAGATTGAGACCATGTATTTTCCGGCCACCTCCGCAGGCCCCAAGCCGCCGTCAGGGTACATGGGTCAGCCCAGCTTCCCCGATCTCATGACCTATGTCCGCCGTTTGAGCTACCTCATGTCGATGGGCCGTCCCGACGCATCCGTGGCGCTGTTTCTGCCGTCGAGCTCCATGTGGCTGGGCAACGATGCATCGGATTCCCAGTTTGTGTCGACCGAAAGGCTGTTGAGTGAGCATCAGATCGATTTCGACATCGTCGACGAAGATGCGCTGACGCAAAACCTCAAAGCTCTCCCCGGCGGCTTCGAGACGCTCAGCGGGAATCGTTTTCGCACCGTGATCCTGCCCGCGCCTCTCGCCATCTCGGCTGACATGCTGGCTCGCCTCGAAACATTCGCGCACGGAGGCGGAAAGGTGCTGTTTCTTGGCGGCGCGCCCAAGCTGATTTACGATCGGACCATCCGCAACTCCGCCCCGGCAACATCCGCGGTCTTCTCCTGGGCAACCGTGGCAGATCCGCAATTGCCGCCGACACCCACGCCGCCCGCCACACCTCCACCCATGCCACCGGCGCCTCAAGTGGTACCCAGCGAGGTGCTCGCAGCGCTCAATGCGGCCGTCATTGCGCCGGTGGTCAAGCCGGAAACACCAACCACTTCGCTACGCGTGATGAAACGGCGATGGAAGGATGCCGATGTGTACCTGTTCTTTAATGAAAGTGCAGACATGTGGGATCACGGCGTTTGGCTGATGAGCAAAGGAAACACCGTGGAAACCTGGGATCCGCAAACCGGGGCCATTACCCCATTACAGCCTTTTCGGAAAGGTGCAAACGTGGGCCTCGGTATCGCGCTCCCGCTTCAACCGTACGAGGCACGCGTAATCGTGGTTCGCTAGGGAGCGGGTGCCCCACCCTCGGCACGCCTTTGTTCTTGCGCCTCGTGCCGTGACCGCGTGATTGTGTAATCGCCGGAATGTAGCGCCGGTCTCCAGACCGGCTGTCGCGCGGGCGTCCACGCCCGCGTCCGTCAACGGAAAATTACCAGATCACACGGCCACAGTACTCGGGTGGGAATCGAGCGGCCGCTACAGCATCTTGTTGTCGATGCTCGTCGCCGCAGTGTCCGCTGCCGCGCGGCTCCAACCAATGCGCAGGTCCTTCACATCGTGCAAGGAGAAGGCGCCATCGGTACCTCGAGGAGCCGTCACAGCGAAGAAGTCCGCACGCTCGACTCCAGTTAAGTAAAACGCCGGGCGCGCATCCGGAGTGCTATTCGCAATCTCCACATGGCTCATCTCGACATTACGCATATGGCGCATGAAGAAGCCGCACGCCGGCATGGGCCCGAACATACTCGGCTCGGGATACTTGTTCTCGAACTCCTGCGGCTGAATCTTGGCATCGTCCGCTGCTCCGCCGCCGACCGTTTCGATGTAGATGTTACTGAGCTTCACATCCTCGATCGGGAAGCCGGGAATTCCGCTCAGAACCGAGCTGATTCTTAGCGGAGCGTTGTAGCATTCCAGGTTGCTGACCAGGATTCGCTTGCACGTTCCCACCTTGGTCGTTTCTTTCGGTCCGCGCAAACGCGATCCAAGGCGCATGAACAGAGGCCCGGAGACCAGGTCGCGCATGGTCGTGTTGGTGATGGTGATGTCTTCAAGCAACGCGCCATCCACCGATTCCAGCGCATATCCCTGGCAGCCTTCGAAAACGCAATTCGATATGGTGATGTTGATGAATCCGCCATTCGATTCCGTCCCGCACTTGATGCGGCCGGTGTAGCCCACGCGAACTGCCGGGTCATGGACAAACTTCTTATAAGTTCCATCCAGCACCGTGCCCAGCTCATAAGTTCCAGTTACCCAGCAATTGGTGATGGTCACATTTCTTGTAGCTCGCGCATAACCCAGCGCATAACTCGACTTGGGGCAGATCCCGTCATCCCAGGGCGAATTCACGGTGCAGTTCGAGACGCGCACATTCTGGCAGCAATCGATGTCCATGCCGTCGCGATCGGTGTCGATCTTGAGGTTGTCGATGGTCAGATTGTCGACGCCGGTCAGCAGCAGCCCGAAATGCCCACCCTTGAGAATCGAAAAATCGCGGAAAATAACGTTCCGGCAGTTCTTGAGCGCGATGGTCTTGTTGCCCACGCCCGCCTGCTCCGCTCTGTAGATCGGGTAATTACCGCGCGCCGCCCGTCCCGCTCCGAAGCTGAGACCTTTGCCCCAGATCAACCCCGGCCCGGTGATGCTGAAGTCATGAATCTCCTCGCCCCACAACAGCGAGTTATGCCAGTGGTTATGCCCGTAATCCTGATAGGCGTCCCAATCCGTCTTCGGCTCGGCCGCGTCGTAGACTCCACCGTTATAGCCGGTCTGCTGATCGGGAAGAGGCGATTCGGCGGCTATGATTGTGCTGCCCTGCTCAAGGTGCAGGTGAACCTGGCTTTTCAAATGGATCGAAAAACACAGATAGTTCCCTGCGGGAAATATAACCGCTCCGCCTCCCGCTGCAGCCGCCGCTTCGATGGCGCTGTTGACGGCCTTCGTGTCCAACGTCTTGCCGTCGCCTGTCGCGCCGTATTTGCGCACGTCGAAGATGGCCTGGGGCGGCGCTGACGCCGTCGCGCTTTCCTGTGCCGAAGCCGCAAGCGAAACAGCAGGAAGCGCGGCAGCCGCCAAACCGAAACTGCCTGTGCGCAGAAAATCGCGGCGCATCGAATTGAACGTCTTCATTGGAAGTTCCTCCTGGAAACGAGATGTGAGTGGTGATTGCAGTTTAAAAGCCGAACGCAAGTGCACTGAACCGGAAAAAAGAAACGCACCAGAGAGTCAATTCTCGAATTCCGGCTAACTTCAAACGCAAGCCGACGCCAATCCTAGTCCACATGGAAGACCTCTTCAAGCGGGATCATATTGTCGTCCGCGCCGCCATCTCCGAGAGCCTCGAAAAAAGGGGCCATCTCCTTTTGCCATCTTGCGTTGACCCCGTAGTTCTTCATGCCCGCGCAGCACTTCTCAAAATCGTCCGCTTCCAAATAGCCGACCAGCACGCCATCGGGCCTGAGGAAGATCGAGTAATTGCGCCACCCGGTCTCGCGCAGAGCGTCGAGCATTTCAGGCCATATGTGCGCATGGTGCTCTTTGTACTCTTCCAGTTTCTCTGTGCGAACCTTCAGCAGAAAACAAATACGCATGGGTCCTCTTTCTCTCCGAATCGATCTTTGGGAAGCGGGCATTCCAGGTTCGAATTGTATTCCCTATCGAACCGAGTTTACTATTCCATCTAGATTTGAGGTCCTTCTCTTGAAGCCTTTCAAGCAACTCTTCCTCATTGCGGCGCTCGCCATCTCAGCGCTTTTCTCGTTTGCCGCCCCTGCCCAGGCTCCCGTTCGCACGGTCGTCGACTTCAATCCTCAGTGGAAGTTTCTGCAAGGCGATGCCGCCAACGCCGAACAAGCCGCCTTCAATGATTCCGCCTGGCGCACGCTCTCGGTGCCCCATGACTGGAGCATTGGCGGCCCTGTCGACCAGAGCAATCCGAGCGGCCCCGCCGGAGCATTCTTTCCAACTGGAATCGCCTGGTATCGCAAGACCTTTTCTCTGCCCGCTAATGATGCCCATCGCCGCGTAGCGGTCGTTTTCGATGGAGTAATGGCCAACAGCGACGTGTGGATCAACGGCTTCCACTTGGGCCATCGTCCCAACGGCTTTGTCAGCTTCTATTACGATCTGACCGGCCATCTACAGTTCGGAGCTTCCGCGCACAATGTGATCGCTGTCCGCTGCGACACATCGCAGCAGCCGGCCTCGCGCTGGTACGAGGGCGGCGGCATCTATCGCCCGGTCCGGCTGGTCCTGGTGCAGAATGTGCACCTGGAGCCGTGGAGCACATTCATCACGACGCCGATTGCGACCGTGGGCAAAGCAATGGTCCGCGTTGAAAGCGCGGTAATCAACGACTCCGCTGCGCCTGAAAAGGCTGCCCTTGAGGTCGCACTGACGGGGCCCGATGGAAAGCCTGCCGGTTCGTTTGCCACGCCGGACCAGGCCATAGCGCCGGGGGCCAAGGCGTCGTTCACGGCGGAGATTTCCGTCACGAGTCCCCATCTCTGGGACATCGATCGTCCTTCGCTGTATCGCGCTGTTGTGCGAGTCAAGACTATGGGGGCAGTTGGGAAGGCTGGCGCAGTCTCCGACGATGAGCAGGTCCAGTTCGGCATCCGCGAGTTCCATTTCGACGCAGCCACGGGTTTCTGGCTCAACGGCCGCAACTTCAAGATCAAAGGCGTCGCGATCCACGGCGATGGCGGCGCCGTAGGAATCGCCGTGCCCGCCGCAATCTACGAGCGCCGCCTGCTCGCCTTGCGCGCCCTGGGCGTCAATGCCATTCGCACCGCGCACAACCCGCCCTCACCGGAGTTCCTCGACCTGTGCGACCGACTGGGCTTTCTGGTCATGGACGAGATGTTCGATTGCTGGACGGTCGGCAAGAATCCATACGACTACCACCTCGACTTCGACCAGTGGTCGTCGATCGATACGCGCGATACCGTCCGCCGCGACCGCAACCATCCCAGCATCGTCTTGTGGAGCGCCGGCAACGAGATTCACGACACGCCTAAAGCCGAACTGGCACACGGCATTCTTGCCCGGCTGATTTCCGTTTTCCACGAAAACGATTCGACGCGCCCCGTCACGCAGGCCCTGTTCCGTCCCAACGTGAGCCATGACTACGACAATGGGCTCGCCGACATGCTCGATGTGGTGGGACAGAACTATCGCGAAAATGAGATCCTTGCCGCACACGACCAGAAGCCGTCGCGCAAGATTCTGGGAACCGAGAACACGCAGGGCAACGGCCCCTGGCTGGCCCTGCGCGATCATGCGGCCTACTCCGGCCAGTTCCTGTGGTCCGGCATCGACTACCTCGGCGAAGCCGGGAAGTGGCCGCTGATAAGCCGCACCGATGGGCTGCTGGATCGCACGGCTCTGCCTCACCCACGCGCTTTGGAACGCGAGAGCTGGTGGGCAGCGGCTCCCAATGTGCACATTGCCCGCCGCGTGGCCCCGGCCGAGCGCGCCGCCATCGATCCCGGATACGAGTCGATCCCGCCAGGAGCCCAGGAGACCTTGCTCTTGGACTGGACGCCGCGGAATGCCGCTCCACACTCTGAATCCGTCGAGGTCTACACCAATTGCGAAGAGGTCGATTTGCTGCTGAACGGGCAATCTCTGGGAAAGCAAAAGCTGCACCCGGACGCTTCTCCGATCACTTGGGTTCTGCCCTATGCACCCGGCTCTCTGAAGGCGGTGGCCTTTATTCACGGCGCGAAAGCTGCCGAGGACGAGCTGCGCACCGCGGGCAACGCGGCGCGCATCATTCTCTCGGCGCAACGCGGGACCATATCGCCCGGCCAGGCCAACGCCGTCACGATCTCAGCGACTGCGGTTGATGCGGAGGGTGTTCGGGTGCCAGGCGAGTCAAGCGAGATCAAGTTCACGGTGTCGGGTCCGGGCGAGGTGGTTGCAACAGACAATGGCAGCATTTTGGACCACGAATCGTTTCTGCTGCCGCAGCACCATTTCTACTCAGGAAGGGCCGTTGCCATCGTGCGCGCAACAAGCTCCTCGGGCGCCATCCACGTTCATGCCGCGGCGTCCGGCCTGGCCGGCGGGGATGTCCAGCTGACGGTGGCTCCCGAGAATCCTCCGGGCTTCGTTCGCTCGTTCTGAATCGGGAATCCGGACGCGGGCCGGCCCTTCAACGGTTGACCTACCCTGACCCTGCTCGGAAGCCGTTCAAGAAATCGTTTCCAATGAAGAACATGCCGATCTCCGTCCAAGGCCGTCTTCGTGGTCTCTGGCGCGGTCCTTCTACCCATCGAGAGCGCTAAAATTACTCTTTTTTCGCGAGTTTTTTCGGACCCGGTTTAAGTCAAGGAGGAATATTTTTCCTATTGACAAAGCCTTCAAAAAGGCCTACCGTCGTTCGTTGTCTGAAACCAGCTCGCTTTTTCGCACCGAATAAGGTGTTTCAGCAACGCCGCAACTTGAGAGCTTCTTCATCTCAAGGCGACAGGTTCTGAGATAACGAACCGGATTTAACTGGAGGAACACATGACGCGTAGAGGGTCCTTGTGGAGTCGTTTTGCCGGGCTCGGAGTAATCGTTTTCATGATTGCTTTTTGTGCCGCGGCGCACCTTAGTGCTCAGGGATACGCAAAGATCACTGGAACCGTGACTGATCCGAGCGGAGCGGTGATTCCGTTCGCGCGGGTAACGGCAACTCAAACCCAGACGGGCACCCAATCCGTTGTGAAAACAGCGGCGGACGGCGCATATGTTTTTCCGGCTCTTCTGCCTTCGAATTACTCGATTTCGGTGTCCGCCAAGAGCTTTGAAAACTACACGCAGACCGGCATCGTGCTTGAGGCCGACCAGTCGGTAACGATCAATATCAAGCTGGTGGTCGGCTCGTCGGCTGTGACCGTCAGCGTCATCGGCGATGCTCCCCAGGTGGACACCACCACCGGCACCTTGTCCCAGGTCATCGACGAATCGCGCGTCGTCGATCTACCGTTGAACGGCAGAAACGCCGCCTCGCTTATCACGCTGGTTGCCGGCGTAACCGACTCGTCCAACGAAGGCAACGGAACCAACCAGGGCAACGGCAAGACATTTCCCGCAGCCGTCATCACCAGCGCTAACGGAACCCTCACCAACCAGTCGAACTACCTCCTGGACGGTGGCAACAACGTGGATGAAATGACCAACGTCAATGGGCCGTTTCCATTCCCCGACGCGTTGCAGGAGTTCAGCGTGCAAACCAGCAACTACGCCGCCGAATTCGGCCAGAGCGCCGGCGCGGCGGTCAACATCATCATCAAGTCCGGCGCCGAGAAGTTTCACGGCGACGCATTTGAATTTGTGCGCAACGGCTACTTCGACGCCAGGCCGTACTTCGCCACAGTGGCCGACTCACTCCATAGGCACCAGTTTGGCGGCGTCATCGGCGGGCCGGTCATCATCCCGTTCATTTCGAAGGGAAAGAGCACCCAGTTCTTCTTCGGCTATCAGCACACCCTCTACCACCTGAATTCGAACGCATCCGTTGTCACGGCGCCGACCCTCGCCGAAGAGGGGCTTACCAGTTCCGGCTCGACCGCAACCTCTGCCAATTACGGCAACCTCTGCGGCGCCCCAAATTCCTTCAATGGAGCCGGCATATGTGTGAACGCCACCGGAGCTGAAGTCATAACACAGCAGATTACCAATCCATTCACGAACAAGCCCTATGCGAATAACATCATCCCTGCCAGCGACTTCAATCCGGCTTCGCTGGCCTTCGAGAAGGCTTTTCCCACGTTCACCGGAACTGAAAAGGCGGGAACCATCGGCGGCACACTGAACATTTATAAGCCTACGGTCCAAGCCTATGACGAATTCGTCTCCCGCGTGGACCACCAGTTCGGCGACAAGGACCATCTCTTCGGCCACTACTATGAGAATTACTTCCTACAGTCGGCCATCTTCAACCCCACCGATCTGTTCACCTACTCGTCGTATTTCAACACCCGCTACCAGAGCGCCCTGCTTGCCGAGACGCATGCCTTCACCAGCAACATTCTGAACAACCTGGTCGTCAACTACCAGCGCATCGTCGCCCTGCGCGGCGGACCTCCGGGTAGCCAGGACATCACCTCCTTTGGCGTAAACGTCTGGCAGCCGAACACGGGGCCCTATATGGCCATGAGCGTCAGCGGCTATATCGGGGAAGGGTCGTCGGCGTTTGCGGGCTGGGACCGCAACAACTACACCTTCAACGACGATGTGCACTGGGTCAAAGGCAACCACAACATGGCGTTCGGCGGCCACTTTGAGTTGAGCAAGTACGACGTGACCAACGTGTACCAGTCGTACGGCTCCTTCGGCACCGGCGGCTCCATTATCAACAAAATCGGCACCACCACCAACGAGTATCCCAATGCAATGGCGAACTTCCTGGTCGGATTCCTGACATCGTTTTCACAAGGAAACTTCGAGCAGGTGAACGACCGCAACCACTTCCCCGGCATCTATGCCGAGGATAGCTGGAAGGTCAATCACAAACTGACAGTGGACTACGGCGTGCGCTGGGAGGATTTCGCTCCCTGGGCAAACCGGAACTCGGCCGAGCAGGAATTCCTTCCCGCCAACTACGTGGCTGGTGTACATACACCCCGGTTCAGCACGCTGCCTGCCGGCATGATGCTCGACGGCGATTCCGGCGTTCCGCAATACGGCGTGAGGTCAAAGTTCACGCAGTTCATGCCTCGTCTCGGCTTCGCCTATGACGCGTTCGGCAATGGCAAGTCGGTGGTGCGCGGCGGCGGCGGAATCTTCTATCAGGACCGCATGCCGGGCTTCTTCAACCTCAGCCAGGCCAGCTTTGTGCCCAATAACGAGTCCGTTTCGTACTCCAACGGCGCGATGTACGCCGGCGGCGCCGTTACCCCCGGAGGGCCGTGGAACGATCCATATTGCACCGGGACTGCCTTCTGCTCGGCCGGAAAGATAGCCAATCCCTTCCCCTATACGCTGCCCTTCCCGACTACGCAGGCGTTCCCCAACGGGATTACCCTCGTGGAGTACGATCCTTCCGGCAACTTCCGCGTGCCGGTCACCTATGCATACAACCTGACCATCGAACATCAGTTCGCGCCCAGTTGGTCGGCGCGGTTGGCGTATGTTGGTTCCATTTCGCAGCATCAGTTCGTCAATCTCGAACTAAACCCGGAAGTCAACAACGGCGTTTCGGGCTCGGCAAACAACAGAAGGGTGTATAACACCTCTCCAACTGTCGGACCTTGCACCACCACGGTTGGGTGCGCCGCAAACTACTCCGACATCATCGAAGCCAGCATGAGCGGCGCGTCAAGCTATAACTCGGTGCAGGGCTCGATCGAAAAGAAAATGTCGCATGGCCTATCGCTGCTCCTCAACTACACATTTTCCAAGTCGATGGACGACATGCCGCAGGCAACCAGGGTCTCAAACACCGAGGACCTGAATGCTGGCGAATCGTATGTGTTCCCTCTGTATCCCTCGAACGCGACAAACGTGCCGGCGGCCGCCATTGTTTCAAACATCAAGGCGCTCGATCACGGCCGCTCGGACATCGACAAGCCAAACGCCATCTCCTTCTCCTATGTGTATGCCGTTCCCAAATTGACCACTGGAAATGGCGTTCTCCGCTACATCGTCAACGGCTGGCGAACCAGCGGATTGATCCAGCACCACTCGGGAGACGCTCTGACCGCATACTATGGATCGGATAACTCCCTCACCGGCCTCAGCCAGGATCGCGACCAGGAAGACTTTACCAAGCCCGCTTACCTCCGCCAGGTCAGCGCGGGCAATTGCGCCGCCGGTAAGTCTTGCGTTGCATGGCTCAATCCTCAAGCCTTCTCGCAGCCCCCACAGACCGGCGCCGGCACGGGCTACGGCAACGTCGTCAAGGGTTCGCTCCGCGGCCCCGGCTATACCAACTGGGATGCCGCCATGATTCGCAGCTTCCCGGTATACCGCGAAACGAACTTCGAGTTCCGCGCCGAGTACTTCGACGTGCTCAATCATAACGACCTCGGAAACCCGTCGGTCACCGCTCCTCTCTCAACCAGCACTTCCTTCGGAAACATCACTGGAGCGCAAGGCGGCCCGCGCATCGCGCAGTTCTCGCTGAAGTACACCTTCTAACCTGCCGCAATCCTCACTCAAGGCGGCGGGACATCCAGGAACAACTGGATGTCCCGCCGCCTTGACGTTTCCGCTCTGCGCAATTTGAAGATTCTTGGAAATGTTTCTGTTGAAGAATCATTCGACCATGTTTGAGCCGACCCAGTGGACTGCGCGCACCGGAAATTCTTCCGATAAATAAATGCTTTGCGAGTTCAAAATCTAAGAAAATGCTCAAATTCCCATCAGATACATAGGAAATAATTTTTCTATTGACATTTCCCGCGCAAAAGAATTACTTTTCCCCCGACGTCGTGTAGGACGCCAGGGCTCCCTGCAAGACCATTCGCAACATCATCGATGGAGGCTCCCAAAGCGGACGTATGATGAGAAACCAGTTTGCAGAAACAAAGAATGTTCTGCGCAAGCGCATCAAGACTTGGACGCGCGCAGTTTCACTCGTACTCGGGCTCACAATCTGCCTGGGCTGGGCGGCTCAACAAGCCGCGGCACAAACCGCCGGTGAGGGTTCCATCCTTGGAACAGTCAAAGACTCCTCCGGCGCGGTCATCGGAAACGCCAAGATTACTGCAACCGACAACGCCACGAAGGTCGCCACCCTGCGCTCGTCCTCGTCTGCAGGCTTCTTCACCATCTCTCCAATTCCGCCCGGCACCTACACGATTTCCGTGACGGCGAAGGGTTTCAAGATGCTGGTGCAAGACAACGTGGTCGTTGACGCCCTCTCAGCTGTGACGTTCGACCCGGTACTGACCGTCGGCGCGGAGTCGCAAACCGTCGTCGTAACTTCGGCGCCGCCCACGATTGATACTGTCGATGCAACTCTCGGACTCACAATGGAGAACGAGAGCTATTCAAACCTGCCTCTGCAAATGAACGGAACGCAGCGCGATCCAACCGCCTTCGGCGTTCTAACGCCGGGGTCCCAGGGAGCAAATAACGGCGGCCGCCTCCCCATCATCGGTGGAACCGGCAGTTATCTTGGCCAACTCTATCTCGATGGCATGCCCGCCCAGACCGTCAGCCAGCAGGGTGACAATCGGCTGGTGTCGTTGAGCATGGACCTGGACGCCGTCGATCAGTTCCAGTACGTGACCAGTTCCCCTCCGGCCGAATACATGGGCGCCGGCGCGGAAAACTTCACCATGAAGTCCGGCGGCACCAGGTATCACGGCCAGTTCTCGGATTTCGCGCGCAACACGGCATTCGATACTTGGGCCTTTACCGCAAAGGCCGCTACTACGCATAATGCGGCCGGCCAACTCATTCAGGCGCCCAAACCCGTCGAGCACCAGAACGAAATGTCGGTGTCCGTTGGCGGATTTGTGCCTCGTACAGGCAAGAAGCTGTTCTTCTTTTTCGCCTACGACAAGTACCACTATCGCAAGGGCGCTAGCTACTCCCTCTACACAATTCCGACCACTGCAGAGGTGCAGGGCGACTTTACCGAACTGGTAACCAGCTCGCAGTACCCGACCGGCAATCCGGTAGCCGGACAAAGCGGGACCGGCTCCACCAATCCCGCGTTCCTCTACAATCCGTTGTCCAATAGTTGCACCGGCAGCACCTGCACACGTGCTCCTTTCCAGGCCGTAAAGCCCGGTGGAAGCGCGGCCTCCAATAACGTCATTCCGTCCAGCATGATCTCTCCCATCGCCAAGGCCATGCAGTCCTTCTTGCCGGCCCCAACCAACCCCGGCGTGCTGGTGAACAACTATCTCGGCGGCTATCCGGGCGGCTTTGACAACCATGCCACCGACTGGCGTGTCGATTACGACCTGAGCTCCAAGCAGCGGCTCTCCTCGGTCGGCGTGATGGGCGTCGAAAACTACCTCAACAACTACGGATCTCCGTTCCTGCCTCCGCCGTATATCGGCGGTGACCTGGCCAGTATCTATCCCAAAGACTATGTGGCCGGGCACACCTATACCTTTTCGCCGAACGTGGTCAACCAGGTAAAGTTCTCATATACCCGATTCTTCCAGAACATTCACGATGCCACCCAGGGCGTGACCGCATGGGAGCCGGCAACCCTTGGAATGACCAACATTCCGGCTGGCCAGGGCGGCCAGGAGTTCCCAGGTGCGTCGTTTGGAACTACGACGGGCTTCGGCACCGCGATCCAAACCTGGACCGGCAACGGCAGTTCGATCTCCACGCAGTTGACGACACCGAACAACTATGCCACGACAGACAACCTCCAGTGGCTCAAAGGAAAGCACTCGTTTACCTTCGGCCTCACTTATCAGTGGCAGAACATCAACAACTCCAACCCGGCCACCTATAGCAGTGTCATGGATTTCGCCTACAACGCCTACTCTACGGCCAATTACGGCGCGAATTCGAGCGGGCTCAGCCTGGGCGGTTCCGGCTACACGGGAACCTCCACCGGCCAATCCGGATACTCCTATGCCAGCTATCTGCTCGGTGCCGTTGGCGGCTCGC
Source organism: uncultured Acidobacteriaceae bacterium (assembly GCA_963757965.1). Taxonomy (GTDB): domain Bacteria; phylum Acidobacteriota; class Terriglobia; order Terriglobales; family Acidobacteriaceae; genus Telmatobacter. The sequence continues at coordinate 287,697 of CAVWTV010000015.1, read as the reverse complement.
CATCCCTCGCTCTGCAGCCGGTCAGCGAAGAGGGCGGACGCTACAAGACAATTGCCCCTTACGCGGAAGACATCTACAAACTGACACCCAAACTGACCCTCGATCTCGGACTTCGCTGGGATTACCTGCCCCCCTATCACGAAGTGAAGAATCGCTGGACATTCATGAATCCAAGCCTCACCAACCCGCTAACCGGCACGCCTGGCTTGCTGGAATTCGCCGGCAACTATGGCGGATCGGGAGTAAGCTGCGGATGCAAAACGCCGGTCCAGACCTACTGGAAGAACTGGGGACCGCGCGTATCGTTTGCCTATGAAATGAACCCAAAAACCGTATTCCGGGCGGGCTTTGCCCAGGTGTTTTCGCAGGGCGGCGGCGTCGGCGGACGCGGCGGCGCATCCGGCGGCACAGGGCAGACCGGCTTTAACATGAGCGCCCTTGGACCCACCGAGGCCACCACCGGCGTTGCGGCCGCACCATCTTTCTGGTTGAACAACAGCTCCGCCTTCTCCGCAGCGGGTGTGGCCAACACAAACCTGTACGGGCCGGGATACGCCTATCCCGCCGCCCCCACTCCCGGCGTCGCTGCTCAGGAACTCAACACCGGCAACTATGTGAACTCAGCCAACAAAGTGGCGAGCCCCGGCAGCGTCAGCTACGCCGACCCCTATCTTTCGGGGCGCGCTCCAACTTTCGAGATGTGGAACGCAGGCTTTGAGCGCGGCCTCACATCCGACCTCACGCTGGCCGTCAACTACGTCGGCAACGAAAGCCATTTCATCATTAACTCCGGCACCAACGGCTCCAATGCGCGCGGATACTGGGCCGGCCAGCTCGATCCCAAATATCTCGCCAACCTCGGCCCCGTCACCGACAGCACCGGCAAGATTCCGCTGCTCAATGCGCCAGCGACTCAAGCCAACGTCGCGGTCCTCGAGAGTCACATGGCCGGTTCGCCTAACCCGGCATTCATTCAAGCCGCGGCGGCATTGAGCAGCTCCGTGACCATGACGCAGATGTTGCTCGCATTCCCGCAATATAGCGGCGTCAGCGATACCTGGGGCAACGTCGGCAACTTCACCTACGAATCCTTGCAGGTCACTTTGAACCAGCGCATGAGCCATGGATTGACCTTCAACTTCAACTACACCTTCTCGAAGAACATCGGCGATGACGGCAGCTATCGAAGCGGTTACGCCATTCCGGCCGGCGCTCTCTCCAACGGCACGAAATCGAACTCGACCGCCTGGAAACAGGACCGTATCGATCGTTCCTGGACAGTGATCTCGATTCCAAACAAGATCAACGCCTTCGGCGTCTATCAACTGCCTTTCGGAAAGGGCCACATCGGCAGCGATTCGCGCCTGGTTCGTTGGGCGGCGGGTGGGTGGCAGTTGTCCGGCATTTATACCTTCTCCCAAGGCACGCCAATGACAGTCACCTGGTCCGGATGCAGTGCTACAACCTATCCCGGACAAGGTCAATGCATGCCCGACCTGAACCCCAATTACACAAGCGCCTCCGTACGCATGAACGGGAAGTGGGGAAAGGGACCGGCCGGATACAATACCTGCAACTTGGGTATCAATGCCCTCGGTCAAACCAACTGCAAGGCCATCCCCTACATCGACGTCAATTCACTCCAGGCTCCGCCCAGTATCTCCACAGTCAGTGCAGCCCAGTTACTGATCGGTGATGCGCCTCGGACAAAGGCCTGGGGACTCCGCAATCCTTACACTTGGAATTTCGACTCGGGATTGCGCCGTACATTTCCTATCCACGACAGCCTGAATTTCGTATTTGAAGCGGATTGCCTGAACACTTTCAACCATGTGACCTTCGGCGGCCCGAGTGCCAGTTGGTCTTCTGGGTCCGCCGCATTCGGCACCATCGGTGGCGCATCCGGCAATCGCGATTTCCAATTCGCGGGGCATATCAACTTCTAGTGTTTCGCTGTTTCATTTTTTCCTCCATCCCGGAGCCGAATGGCACAGAGTTACGGGCCATCCGGCTCCGGCCTTATTTAGAATTGAATTGTGAGGAACAGCGTGTATCTTCGTTGGAGAATCTCAATGCTCGCCACCGTGGCCGGCATCTGCATAGTTGCGCATTGCCAGTCTGGACATCATCAGCCCTCGGCCAGAGATCTGAAGAACATCGCCAACAATGAGACGCGTCATTTCGGCGACGCCCCCGACGATCCCGGCCCGATCGCCAAAGACCTCTCCTACTCGATCAAACCCGCTGCCGTCGCCAAGGCCATGCGCAAAGTCGCCGACTGGCAGTTGGCAAGATCTCAGCCCTACTTCGACCGCATATGGACGTGGAGCGTTCTCTACTCCGGATTCATGGCTGCTTCAGACTCCCTTAGCGACCCGAAGTATCGCGACGCCATGATGGCCATGAGCCAGAAATTCGACTGGAAGCTGAGGGGACATCTGCCAAACGCTGACGACGAGAGCGTGGCACAGACTTATCTGGAGTTCTATCTCATGAAGAAGGACCCCGCGATGATCCAGCCCACGCAGACCGAGTTAGATGCTATTCTCGTCGCGCCGCGCGGGTCCTCGATCCCAGGAAAAGAGATTCCATGGTGGTGGTGCGATGCGCTCTTCATGGCGCCTCCCGTTTGGGCGCGCATGTATGCCGCCACCGGCGACAGAAAATACATTGACTATCTCGACCAGGAGTGGGCCAAGACCTCCGACCGCCTCTATGACCCCAAAGAGCATCTCTATTTTCGAGATTCAAGCTACCTGACTCGAACGGAAGCCAATGGAAACAAGATGTTCTGGTCGCGTGGCAATGGATGGGTGATGGGAGGAATCGTACGCACCCTCCAATACCTGCCCAAGGACGATCCGGCCCGCACAAAGTACATCGCCCAGTTTCAAGAGATGGCCGCCGCCGTGGCAAAGCTCCAAGGTCCGGATGGCCTTTGGAAAGCCGGTTTGCTCGATCAGGACGATTACGATCTGCCTGAAATGTCAGGCTCCGCCTTCTTCACCTTTGCACTCGCTGCGGGAGTCAATGACGGCTTCCTGGAAAAGAAGACTTACCGGCCTGTGATCCAGAAAGCCTGGAAAGGAATGCTGCATCATGTCTATGCCGATGGCAGGTTAGGCTGCATTCAGCAGACGGGAGCGGAGCCGGCGCCGTTCAAAGCCTCTGCCAGTTATACCTACGGCGTAGGCGCCTATCTGTTGGCCGGCGCAGAGATCCGCAAGATGCATCGCTAAAGATCCGTCGCTGTGCCGGAAATGTGGGATAGTTAGCAATTTCGCTCTCCTCCATTCGCCGATCGCTGAGGGCCTCTCAGAGAAGTTACAAGCCGCGGCTTAGTGTCCAGAATCCGCAACCACCGCTTGTCCCTTGGCAGACAGATACTTTCCAAGCGGATTGCCCGTGAGCGCCTTCAAGCCGGCAACCACGCATTCAGCGTTCAGCTCCGCTCCAACCCTGCTCGTGTGCGTATGCGGATCGGCAAACAACGGCTCAACCTGCGCCTCGCCAAGCGCATCGTAGCGGCGCGCAATGATCTCGTTGAGATCCACAAAGGCAACCCCCTTTGACGCTGCTACCTGCCGCGCCCACCCGCCGTAGTCGTCGGCGTTGCGCACTACCTTCCCGTCTTTCCAAATCTTGCGTGGAATCGGCGAACATACAATCGGCACCGCACCTTTGGCCAACGTCTCCGATACATACTTCTTCATGTACCAGCCATAGGTGTACACAACCTCGTGCTTCTTGGTGATCGGGTTATCGATCTCCCTGCTTTCATCCCCAACGCCCGGCAAAGTTCCGCGCGCGCGGCTGGCATCGTCGAGCGGCCCGGAGTCGTTATGCCCAAACTGAAAGAGAATAAAGTCCCCAGGTTTGAGCATTGCGAGTAACTCGTCCCAGCGCCCCTCGGTTATATAGGTCCGACTGCTGCGTCCGCCAATCGCGCGATTCACGACATTGATCCTCGATGCGTCGAAGTCATCCACCAATGGCTCGCCCCAACCCCACTGCCCCCCGGCGCCGTCGCCCCTGCCATTGCGAACGGTTGAATCCCCAACCAGGTAGATCGATGGCAGTGCAGGATTGTTCGCAGTGGGCAGCGGCTGCCGTACGCGCGCGCCCGGGTCAGTCGGCTGCACCGGTCCCTGGCCAGGCGCTCCCGATGTTTCTGTCACGGCAGGATTGGATTGTGCGGGAGGTGCGGCGGCAACGCCCTGAGCATTCGCACCGGCGCAAAACATCGTCATCAATGCAAGATTCAATGTCACAATGTAAGGCTTCATTCGTCTCTACCTGACCCCTGACCTTTCCAAACTGAATTGCTCGCAAGCCTACTTGGACTCTCCAAATGGATTGTCCTTCGGATCCTTGAATGTTGAGTCCGTAAACACCGGCTTGCTTCCATCGGTCGTCTTGATGTTACTGGCGGTGATCTTCCAGTTCCTTGTATCTGCGATCTTGCCGCCGGTTGCAGCCTGTATGTCCAGATGCTCGAATTGGAAGTTATCGAGCGTCGCGTTGGGATACGCCGCCACGTTGAATGCAGCTCTTGCGCCCGTAGCTTTGATGTTCCAGATATGAACGTCGCTGAAGTGCGGCAGCCCTTGCTGCTCCGGTACTTTGGTCAACAGTGTCGTCCAGTAGGATGGAACGTCCTTGATGCCTTCCGGAAGACTGGTGTAACTGAAGCTTGGGTTCCAGTTCATCGTGATGGAGATGGGTGTCGCCACACCTTCGAAAGTCATGTCATGAATCCGGATATTCTTCCCGAATCCCCCCCGGGTATGCGCGGACTTGAAAAGAATGCCGTTCGGCACGCCGCTCAGCGCGGTGATGTTATAGACCTCGATGTTTCGGAACCCGCCGGATGTCTCGCTGCCGAAGGTGATCGCCGCTGCGCCTCTGCGAACAATGGAGTCGCGCACAACAACATCTTCGGTCGGCCTGTTGACACGGAGCCCGTCCGAGTCGCGGCCTGCCTTCAGGCAAAGGGCATCGTCGTTATTTTCAATGTCGGCATGCTCAACCAGGATCTTCCGTGAAGAGTCGATATCGATTCCGTCCGTGCTCGGTCCCCTCCCGCCCTCGTTGTTGCGGATCGTAACCCCGTCCACGTGAACATCGTGCGAATAGAGAATCTGCACAGTCCAGAAGCCGGACCGCTTGAGCATAAGGCCACCGCCGAGTTGGATGTTCGACGAGCTTTGAAACAGGATCAGCCGCGGACGCCGCGCATCGTAGTCCGATGCCCAGCGCAGTCCCTTCGGCTCATAGATTGCGCGCAGGTCCCAGTAGGACTTCCACCAGATGGGGCCGTCGCCATCGATTGTTCCCTTCCCTGTAATGACGACGTTATGCTGGTCGCGAACATTGATCAGGGCTGCAGGCCAGGTCATTTCAATACCGGCGATCCGCGTCGGGAGCATCGGATAGTCTTCCAGTTTCTCCGATCCAATAATTGTGGCGCCCTCAGGAACGAGAAGAGTTACTCCCGACTTCAGAAACAGTGATCCAGTCAGGTACGTTCCCGCCTTCAAGGTGACTGTCCCCCCTTTTGCGGAAGCTGCATCGATAGCCTTCTGAAGCGAAGCTGTTTCCAAGGTTGTGCCGTCTCCCTTGGCCCCATAGTCGTTCGCCACAAACGTCTTCGGCGCGGAGTGGGCTGTGTTAATGGCAAGCAAGCCAAGAAATGCGGCGCTAAGAATCCATCGAGTTATTGTGCTCATTTACTCCTCTGTCCTACTAATTGAATGGTCCCAAAAAGCCCGGAAGACATTGGCTGAAGATTGTTCTTATCATTCACTGACTCGTTTACACCTGCGGAACCTTCATTACATTCGCGGTTTTCGGCGGTATGGGAGTTGCAGGCAAGTCAAAGGTTGCCTGTGGATCCGGTTTCGATGGGTCGAAGTCGGGCACATCCTTGGTTAGAAGCTTTCGCAGAGGGAGTTTGTCTGCGCGGATGCCATGCACAATGCACCGCGCGAGCTCATACGCTCCATACTTGTTAAAGTGCGTATCGTCGCTGATTGCAGTGGTCTGATTCGGGAAGGCGTTGGCCGGGAAATGCATGAAGGCCTTCATCGAACCGTCCGGGCCCATAGCTTCAAACAGAATCTTGCTCATTGCGTTCAGGTCGATGAGCGCGGCGTGTTGAGCCGTTGCAACCTCCCGCATCGCATCGGGATAGCCCGCAAGGGAGTTAGTGATCTTGCCGTTCGCATCGAAGGTTCGGCGGTTCATGCTCGTCACCAGCACCGGGATCGCCCCTTTAGCGCGCGCTTGTGCAATGTAATCGCCAAGCAGGCCCTTGTATTCGTCGATTGACACCGCATTGGGCTTCTGGTCGTTGTGAGCGAACTGCATGAACAGATAATCTCCCGGCTGAATGAGCGACATCACCTTTGCCAATCGCTGCTCACCCACAAAGCTCTTGATCGTCTCGCCCGACTCGGCGTGGTTGGCAACTACAACTCCGGGGCGAAAGAAGCGCGGCAGCATCTGTCCCCACGCCGCCCACGGTTCTACGTCTTGATCCACAACGGTCGAGTCGCCCGCCAGGTAAATCGTCGGTTCCTTGATTGGTTCAATCGAGATAGACCGAAAGCTGGGATGATCTCCGTTGAATTCCAGCGTCAGCTTGTTATCCCAGTCAAGGTTTCCGATCTCGCGCGGCTTGCGTCTTACTAAGTGATTCGCGTCGCCCGCGATCTCCGGTACGCGGACATTTGTTTCAAACATGCGCTTGACGGAGCCTTTTGCGCTGACATTCACCTTCTCCAACATCAGTCTTCGAGCCTCCGACCAAGCAGTCGTTGTGGAGGCCTGATCTCCACCAAACACCACTGTTACCCGGTAACTCCCTTCAGCAAGCGGTACAGAGAGAAAGAACGGCTTATCGCTTGAACAGGAGTTTGGAGTAACTTCGGGAACGGTGCTTAGATCGAATCCCGGGGCAGTCGCGCCATATAGAGAGGTCTCAGTTAGTTCCACTGCCCCGGAATGGGCTTCGCCGCAGACGAATCTCTGTGCATGACCGGAGATCCCGGCTGTAAACAAAATGAGAAGAAGTACTCGCTTCATGACAACTCCACAAAAGTCGAAATCAACCCCTGCACCGAGTTCCGGCGAGGGTAACCTCATTGCACCTGATGAACAGGTGTGGGATTGGCCGGGTTGAACTGACTTGCCAGTTCCGGTGTGGAATGAATCTCCGCGGCATCGGGATTCGCAGCCTTGTCGACCTCGACGCCGAAGACATAACTCGGGCCTAACATGTTACTGGTGAAGATAACTACCTTCCTATCCGGCGTAAAATGCACGTTCGGTTCGAGCCGATAATTGTGGTGAGACATATTGACGAGATGCTCAGAGCGGAACACACCGGGCTGCCAGAAGTCCGGTTCATTCAGAGCTCCTTCTCCCACATTCAACATGCGCGGATAGAACAGTTCGATCCACTCGCCGTCTTTGGCTTTGGCCACCTGGCCCGGATCGCCGCCGTCTCCAGTGAAGAGTGTCTCGCCGAGGGTCAGATTGAAGTGAATCGACCACTCGTTGCGCTGCATATGATACGCAACGCGCTTGTGCGTCTGCAGGTTGTAACCGACCAGGAAAAAGTCCTCGCCCTTGGGGTATTGCCAGTCATACCAGATGGTCTGGCCGTCGAGGCCCCAGAATTCGTGCCCTGCAATCTCCATGGCCATGGTCCGCTTATGGATCAGCTCATTATGACTGCCATCCGTATGGATCATCCATATGCGATCGACCTTCTGCCATGGGCCTTCATGGCAATACATCAACAGGGTCGGATCGACGGGCGAGAACAGCATGTGCCCGATCCAATCCGTGGAGTGCAAAAGGATCGTCGTCTTCCCTGTCTCCAGATTGATCGTGTAAAGAACCACTGGGATGCGCGCGGCCAGGCGGCGCTCCATCATTTCACCTTTGTCTTCCGGCTGAACAAGATTTCCGGCCTGGGGCCTCGCAGCCGCGCCCGGTGCGTTCGCAGCCCCTCCAGGGCGGTTCCGTCCAAACTCCTGGTCGGAGGGCGTGTCGTTTTCGTTATAAGTGCCCACGCCGAGCGTTTCGTCCGCATTGATTGAGGCTACACTGGCGCGCGGAGGCAACGTAGCAAGCCTTGTAACTTCGCCGGTATCGACGTTGGCTTTGTAAATAGTGCTCAGCCTGGTGGCGGGATCCATCTTCGAGTAGAAGACGGAATTCGACTTTCTGCCTACCACAATGGCGCGTATGCCGCCGCGGAAAAAGCCCCCATTGCCGCCCGCGTCGGCAGCGGGCGGCGGGTTGGGAACCAGAAGGCGAGTCTTCCAGGTTGTCAGGTCAAGCACACGGATGCCGTCGGTCGAGTTATAGACCATCGACTTGCCGTCGGGCGTAAATGGGTTCACGTTGAAGTAGAAGCCTGAAGAGCCGGCCTCGTCTGTAAGCCGGTGAATGCGATGACCCGTATCCTTGTCGACCCAGGAGGTTGGCAGATTCTGCGCGGAAGCGACGCCGGAAAGCATGGCGGAGACAGCAACAATCGAAACGAGAATCCTGTTCATTGAATGGTCGAACTCCTTCGGTCGGGGATCGAGGCGACGCTCCCGGCACTCTCGAAACGAAAGCCGCCCTGCACCGCCGCGCATCGAGTTATACATCTCGACGTCTCAGATTGGCAAATTGTTTCCTATTGAATGCCCACGCATTTGAACGTGCTCAAAGGACCTCTGAGACTCCCTTGACACAAATAAGCAGCCGGCTCCCTCCAGTTGGTTCTATCCAATCGGCACCCTGGGCTCATCAGGCGTCAGAGGCTTCATATTTCGCTCCGCGTCCTGACGGTCCGCACGAGCATCGCGAAGCTCTGCCTCGGCCTTTGCCGCGTCGCGCTCGGCGGCCTCTGCTTCTGCGCGAGCAGCCTCCCAGGCATCCCGGTCCGCCTTGGCGAATTTGGCGATCATTTCCCGCCGGTATCTCTCCAGCGAGCGATCGCTAGCCTCACGCTCTCCCTTAGCCTTTTCCAGAGCATCGTATTTCGGCCCAATGACACCTTGGGGCCGGGGCGCCGAACCATCCTTGGTGGCGAGATCGAATTCATGTACAGCCGATTGAAGCGGCCCCCACATTGCATTCGTCGTCGCTGCATGGGCCACTTCCTCAAGGAATTTGGCCCAATCGTCATATTCCCGCACTTCGGCCTTCTGAGCATCCGTTAGATTGCCCTTCGCGCGCATCGCATCGTTCAGGTCGCGGTTCTTCTTGGCCAGACCCCGCGCCAGTTCCGTTACCACCTCCGTGGGCAATTGCCGAGTGAGCGCATCGATATCGTCATAGATGCCGTCGAGATCTTCTTTCATCTCCGACACGTCCCCATTGTTGGTGTTTTCATGAGTCATGTAGTACTCGTCGAGATCGTTCTCCAGGTCGAACGCCTCGTTCCACAGATCGATCAGGTCCGAGGTCATCTCAAATTCATCCCAGATGTCAATCTGCGGAGAAACCACGCTCTTCGGCATCTTGGGCGCATCCACCGGGTCACCAATTCCGATAAAGGAGTGGCTTGGGCCAATGTTCAGCTGAGCGTCGGGTTGCAGCGCCTGCAACTCCAGCGGCCCTCGAAAACTCAGCGGAATATGCACCGAGAATCTGCCATCTGGACTCACCGGCGTGTATCCGTTGCCCTTCACACCAATCTCCAGACCCGACCACTGAGGCGAGCCGTCCAGCAGGTGGTTACACTGGAGCGGAAAGTGATACTCGGCCAGTCCGGGCACGGTCTTGAACGCATCCGCATACTTGGCCGGCGCCAGAGTACCGACGATGTCGTCCCCTGGATGGAAGTCCCTTGGAAAGATCACGCCGATATCCGTGTTGGTCGGCACGCCCGGCGTGTAAAGTGGCTGAGCCGCGGCCCCAGGCTTGGGAGGATCGACTTTATAAGTGTGGAACTCGTCAGTCCATGCGTGTCGAATGCTGTTCCATTCCCCCGTCTCGTACCCGTCGGTCTTGTAATCGGTGATCTGTTCCCAGGTTCGCTGCCCATGCAGGCCGCAATGGGTCTGGTCGAGATACGACAGTCCCCCGTGCAGATCGAACTTGTAGTCGGCCATCAGAGAAAGCGCGCCTTTGTCGGTAAAATCCCAGAGCTCCTTTTCCGTCCTGTGCTTTGGCCCATCCACGGTTGAGTATTCGTCCTTCTCCCTTTCGCGCAGGGTTCCCTGCGCATCGTAGACGCGCCCTTCAAGAACGGTGCCGGTGGAGTCGGCATCCGTCTCGCGGCGCCCTCCCGCGCCATCGTCGTCAGAGTCTGCTCGAGAAGTTTGCACTCCCGGCTGCTGTGCGCTCAGCGAGCCAAAGGGCACAGTAACGGCAAGGGCCACAATTACCGGAAGAAGAGATCCAGCGCGCAAGAAGCGGGTCACGGGGAACCTCCGGAATGCAATGAGTGCAGACAGGAACGCCGGCCAAGGTTTCCAACGCAAGCAGGAATGGAGGTTAAAATGGGGAAACGTAGTGGTGCTTTGGCAATGCGTCGATGATTCTGGCCGGCGGGTCTTCCGGCCCAGGAGAAATGGCTTACGCGATCCCGTTCGTCACTGATCTTTGCGCGGATACTATCAATTCCAATCCGCTCGTGTCCATAACATAAGTTTTCCGATTTAAGCTCTCATAGGCATCATGGCCATTACTCACATTTCGGTGCGCGGGGCGCGCCAGCACAATCTGCGCGACATCAGCGTGCGCATTCCCCGCAACACCCTAACGGTGGTCACTGGGCTCTCCGGCTCGGGCAAGAGTTCGCTCGCCTTTGACACCATCTATGCCGAAGGCCAGCGCCGATACGTCGAAACGCTCTCCGCCTACGCCCGCCAGTTCCTCGACCAGATCGAGCGGCCCGACGTCGATTCCATCGAAGGCCTCAGCCCCGCCATCTCCATCGAGCAGAAGACCACCAGCCGCAGTCCCAGGTCTACCGTCGGCACCATCACTGAGATCTACGACTACCTGCGCCTTCTCTATGCCTCTATCGGCACGCCCCATTGCCCCAATTGCGGCCGGCCCATCTCCCGGCAGACCGCCGAACAGATCGTCCAGCGCATTCTTGAGCTCGGAAAGGGTGAACGTGTCACCGTGATGGCGCCGATCGTGCGCGGCCGCAAAGGTGAATTCAAAGACCTGCTCGATCAGATAGACCAGCAGGGCTTCCGCGCCCGCGTCGATGGCGAACATCAGGATCTCTCCGAGCCGCTGCTGCTCGACCGCCGCAAGAATCACACCATTGAAGCCATAATCGACCGCATCCTGCTCAAGCCCCCCGCGCCCAATGCCATGGTGCTCACCGCGCCCTCGCCCGGCCCCGGCAAGCCCTCAATCGAAAAACGCCTCGAGACCGCCGTAGCCAAAGCTCTCCAATTGGCCAACGGTCTAGCACTGGTTGCCATTGCGGGTGGGGACGAGCAGTTGTTCTCCGCCTCCATGGCCTGCCCCGACTGCGGCCTCGACGTGCCCAAGCTTGAGCCGCGCAGCTTTTCCTTCAACTCCGCCTTCGGCGCGTGTCCCGAGTGCCACGGACTCGGCTCGCTTTATGACCTGGATCCGGCCAAGGTCATCACCGATTGGTCGAAGCCCCTGCTCGATGGCGGCCTCGGTCCTGGCTCGTCCTCGCAATACCTTCTCAAACTCATCCACCTGGCCTCCGACCGCTACAAGATCGACCTCAAACTTCCCTTTGAAGACCTGCCGCCGAAGCAGCAGCACATACTCGTCTACGGCCCGCCAAAAAACGAAGCGCCCCGCACCGGCTTTCACGGCATTCTCACATATCTGCGCGACTCCATCGATGAAGCCCGAAGCGACGGCTATCGCGAATACATGATGAATTTCATGTCGGCTACGCCCTGCCCGGTCTGCCGTGGCAAGCGCCTCCGCCCCGAGTCGCTGGCCGTCAAAATCGGCGGCCTCTCCATCGCCGACTTCACCGCTCTGCCCCTCAACCGCGCTCTCTCGGCGGCAATCAATCTCAGCTTTACTGCGCGCGAATCGCTGGTTGCAGAGCGTATTCGCCGTGAGGTGGTCGAGCGCCTCGAATTCCTCTGCGCCGTGGGCCTCAACTACCTCTCTCTCGATCGAAACGCCGCCACGCTCTCCGGCGGCGAAGGCCAGCGCATCCGCCTCGCAACCCAGATCGGCTCGCGCCTGCGCGGCGTCCTTTACGTGCTCGACGAGCCCTCAATCGGTCTTCACCAGCGCGACAACAACCGCCTCATTCAGGCTCTCGAAAGACTGCGCGACCTGGGCAACACGGTCCTCGTCGTCGAGCATGACGAAGACACCATCCGCCACGCCGATTACGTCCTCGACCTCGGCCCCGGCGCGGGCCGCCTCGGCGGTTCCGTCGTCGCCCAGGGCACGCCAGCGCAGATCATGGCCTGCCCCGAATCGCTCACCGGACGCTATCTCTCCGGAGCCGCAACCATGCTCCAGCGGGCCAAGCCGCGGCCCCTTACCGGCAAATGGCTCACTGTTGCCGGCGCGCGCGAGCACAACCTCCAGGACATAACCATACGTATTCCCTTGGGCGTGATGACCGTTGTTACCGGCGTCAGCGGCAGCGGAAAAAGCACGCTCATCAACGACATTCTCTACCGTTCACTTGCACAAAGCATCTACGGCTCTCGCGAAGAGCCCGGCGCGCACGAATCCCTCACCGGCGCAGAGCAACTCGACAAGGTCGTCCGCATCGATCAGTCGCCCATTGGCCGCACCCCGCGTTCGAATCCCGCAACCTATACCCAGGTCTTCTCGCCCATTCGCGATCTATTTGCCATGCTGCCGGAGGCGCGCGAGCGCGGCTACAAGCCGGGGCGCTTCAGCTTCAACGTGACCGGGGGAAGATGCGAAGCCTGCCAGGGCGACGGCCAGCGCCGCATCGAGATGAACTTCATGCCCGATGTCTACGTTCAGTGCGAAGTCTGCAACGGCCGCCGCTACAACCAGGAAACCCTGGCCGTCAAGTTCAAAGGCCACTCCATTGCTGACGTTCTCGACCTCGCCATCGAGGACGCTCTTTCGGTCCTCGCCGATGTGCCCCTCGTCCGCCAGAAGCTGCAAACCCTCGTCGATGTCGGCCTCGGCTACGTCCACCTCGGCCAGAGCGCGACCACGCTATCCGGAGGCGAAGCCCAGAGAATGAAACTGGCCCGCGAACTCAGTAAGCGCCAGACCGGCCGGACTCTATATCTCCTCGACGAACCCACCACCGGCCTCCACTTCGACGACGTGCGAAAGCTCCTCGAGGTCCTCCATCGTCTCGCCGACCTGGGCAACTCCGTCATCATCATCGAGCACAACCTCGACGTGATCCGCAACGCCGACTGGATCATCGACCTCGGCCCCGAAGGTGGCGAAGCGGGCGGCCGAGTCGTAGGCCAGGGCAGGCCCGCAAGGATTGCAGCAACACCCGGCTCCTATACAGGGCATTTCCTGACTCGCTATTACTCATCCGCAAGCGGGCAGCTCGCCGCCGTTGAACAGGACGAAGAATCGGCCGGCGTTGAGCCGGCCTCGGAAGCTGATACCCGCATTGAACTGGGTGCCACATCCTTTCCGCAGCTTTCCGCGGAAAGGGTGGGAGACAAAGGCTCAAAAGCTTTAAAGCCAAAGCGCGTCAGCCGAGCCACCCCCGCCGAAGAAGATCTTGCCTCCACGCGCGCAAAGGCCAAGCGGCCTGTCAATGACGAGACCGCTACCAAGGACTCCGGCCCGCGCAAGAAGAAAACGGGCCTTGCATGAGCGATATTCCTGAGATCGACCCCATCGTCCCGGAACTCTCTGCTTCGCATCGTGAAGACGATCTTATGGCGGAAGAGATTCTGTCGGCCGAGCACGCCCCCCTTCCGAATTCAATCCCGGACCCGACCCAGACTGAGGAAACCGCGCCAACCATTGAGCCGCCGCTCTTTCAGTCCTGGAATCGGCCCGAGATTCTACCTCCATCCCGCATCCCCAACTTCGGCCATCTTTCCATCCTGGGCCTCCTTATCTCGGTGGCTTTGGCTGGAACTATCCTCCTGACGCTATCCGCTCTCCATTTTCATCTCTTCGGCATCTCCACGATCCAGAGGGCCAACACCGACATCCATTACACCCTCGGCAGCATGGTCGCCCTTTATCTGCTTGCTTTCCTGGGTTGCCTTATCGTCTTTCCGCTTGTATGGCACAAGGGATTCTTCGCGGGCTTGCAATGGAACGCCCCCACCGCCCTGCGCCTGCGATGGTGGCTGTTTTCCGCCGCAGGCGTTTGCTTCGGGCTTGCCATGATCGATGAAGTCGTTCTGCCCGGCCCGCCAAATGCTCCCATTGACAAGCTCTTCCAAACCCGTCTCGCGGCTTGGCTGCTCCTCGTCTATGGCGTCACCGTCGCGCCCTTTTTTGAAGAAATGTTCTTCCGCGGCTTCTTGCTTCCCGCGCTCTGCACCGCCTGGGACTGGACCATCGAGAAAAGTACCGGCAAGGCCGCCCTCCCGCTCGACGCGAATGGCCATCCCCAGTGGTCCCTCTTCGCCATGGTCATCGCCTCCATTCTCACCAGCATCCCATTCGCCCTCATGCACGCCGAACAGATCGCCCACGCTATGGGCCCGCTTGTGCTGCTCTTCTGCGTGAGCCTGATCCTCTGCGCAGCGCGCCTCGCCACCCGCTCTCTCGCCGCCAGCGTCCTCGTCCACGCCTCTTACAACCTCCTCCTCTTTTCACTAATGCTCCTCGGCACCAGCGGCTTTCAGCACCTGGAAAAGATGTGAACTGCGGCGGGGCTGGCAACCTGGCGTGTCTGCAAGTCAGGCAGAAGCCAGTCCAGGCACGAACAAGGGCGCCCCATCCATTCCGCGTTTCCGCCGCGGCGGACGGAATCGGTGGGAAACCACTACAGCCTTGCTGTCATTCATTGAGTCTCACCTTCGTGCCGGCCCGCTGACTCTCTGACCTGCTGCTCCTTTACAATCGAATCCAATGACCACTCACGCCCAGCAACTGCTATCGCTCCTATCCCGCACCAGCTTCCGCCTCGGCCAGTTCAAGCTTTCCTCAGGCGGAACAAGCGACTACTACATCGACTGCCGCACAACCACACTCCACGCCGAAGGTGGTCGCCTGACCGGCGAAGCCATTCTCGATCTCCTCAATGAAAATGCAATCGAAGCCGAAGCCGTCGGCGGCCTGACCATGGGAGCCGACCCCATCGTCTCCAACGTCGCCACCGCCACCGCCCATCGCGCGCTTTCCAACCCCGCCGCTCCCCTGCTCCACGGCTTCCTCGTTCGCAAGGCCGAAAAAGCTCATGGAACCGCCCGCCGCATTGAAGGCTTCTGCCGCGCGGGCGCTCGCGTCGTCATCGTGGACGATGTCTGCACCACCGGCGCCTCCACCATAAACGCCATCGAAGCCGCCCGCGAAGCCGGCATGACCGTCGCCGCAGTCGTCTGCATCGTCGAGCGAGAAGAAGCCAACGGCCGCCCCGCCGTCGAGGCAGCTGCGCATGGCGTTCCTTTTCTCAGCCTGTTTACCGCCAACCAAGTCCGCGCCGAGCACGTGAAGCAGATTTCAGCCACCAACTCTTGACAAAATTTTGTCGATCCAGCATCGCCAGGCAACGCCGGATTTCCACCCATCGCTTGGAAGAAGGCCATTCCCTTTCCGTATCGGCCCTCTCGTTCTTTGTCGAAGGCTTCCTTTATCACGAAGCGCAGGCAACCGCCCGCAGTTCCGAGTTGAAATCGGGCTGCTGGTCGCGCAGCACTGCCTGGAGGCGCGGTTTATGCACCGTGATTCGGTTCTTGTATTCGATAAGGCCCAGACTCCTAAACCGATTCATGAAAAAGCTGACTCTGGACCGCGTCGTTCCGATCATCTCCGCAAGCGTCTCCTGTGTAATCGGAGGAATGGATGTCCGCGATTTGTCCGCCTTGACCGTCTCCGCCAGCAAGAGGAGTGTTCGTGCCAGGCGCTTTTCGCTGGAATTGAATATCAGATCCACAAGATCAGCTTGCTGGCGCAAGCTACGGGCAAGCAAATACGAGAGAAACCGGTCGCAGAAGTCATGCTCCTCATGCATAAATCGGATCATTTCTTCCCTTTGAATTTTGAGGGCAGTGCAGGTGTTCAGAGCGATGACCGTTGACATCCGTTCGCCTGCGACTGCTCCAAGCGACTCCTCTCCGAAAAGGTCGCCGGGAGAGATCAGCAGGATCGTTGCCTGCTTCCCGGTTTCCGAAACAACGCTGAGTTTTGCGCGGCCCCGTTGCAAATAAAAGACGGAGTCCGCAGAGTCTCCTTGTGTGAAAAATGACTGCTCAGCGTCCACCGTGACTGTTTTTCCACCGAGACCGGAGCTGGGAAAGAGAGCACCAAAACCAAGAATACCGGAGCTCATGTCGCTCTGCATTTGCTTTCCTCCTTATTGTTGGTCGATTCGAGACAAAGTATTCATGTTGACTTGCATAACAGGCGCACTGCATTGAAACCTCATTGAGTGAGGCTTTGGCGGACTTGTGGTCCAGTCCAATCAATTTGTGAGTTGAAACGGTGACAAACTAATTTCTGGAACGCGCTCGCGACCGAATGAACATCCCGAGCGCCTCACGCAGGAATGAAAGTGCGTGAGCGCTCGGAATGCATTCAAGATATAACGGCTAGTTAGAGGCAACAGCTTCAATTGAACATCCTGCCGCAGACGCTACCTTCCCGCGCCCGCATTCGACGCAGTCTGCGCTCCGCCCTGATCCGTCATATTTGAAAGCAACTGGATCTCCACGCGACGATTCTGCTTGCGCCCTTCCGCGGTTGTGTTCGGCGCAACTGCGTTGTCTTTGCCGATTCCGATCAGATAGAACCGGTGCGCGGCAATCCCGTAATTCGCAGCCAGGTACTGCACCACCGCATCTGCACGACGCTGGCTCAGGTCATAGTTGTACTGGGCCGGCCCCGTTGAATCCGTTCCGCCCGTCACCTCAAGAATGTAGCTCTTCGCCGTTCCAAGCTGAGTGGCAAAAGCATCCAGTTCATCGCGGTCGTCCTTGGTCAGCACGGCCTTGTCGAACCCGAAGGTCACCGAAACAGCGGCCATGGCCTTGTAGTTATCCAGCCCCTTCACCACGCTGTCCAGCGAATCCGCGCGATGCACCGCGTTGTCGGCAGCCGTCTGAGCGTCCCCAGCGGACTTGCTAGCATTCTGCGCATTCTCAGCCGCACTGTCCGCCGCGCCCTGCGCCTGCTTCACTCCGGCCTGCGCCCGGTCGTCTACGTCGCGAATCTGCTGGTTGTTAGCCGCAGTCTTCGCGTCCAATTGGTCGGAATGCTCCACCAGCGGCGCCGTCTGCGTGTGTACATAATTTTTGGTTGCGCAACCCGACGCGCCCATCACGGCTAAACCCGCCGCCAATCCCAATGCTCCAAATCGATTCGCGATCATCCTTCAACTCCTTTTCCGGTCGGTTTCCGCGCTACTTCCTTCGTCCTGACCGTTGCACTCGCGCAGCCAAACCGATGCAGCCAATCTATCCGATGTAATTTCAATCGCTTACCGGCGAGAACCGAAGCAGGGTCGCCGTGACTTTCGATGTACTTTTTACCCGATCCGGTAAGGAATGCCCGCAGGCCATTTCTCAGTCAGGCCGCACCGAGCTGCCACGCGGACACCGGCCGTTGACCCCTGACCCCTGACCCCTGACCCCTGGAAAAGCTATCCTATTCACTGGCCCCGCCGATGGATTTCTACGAGAAAATTCGCACCCTCCCCAACCAGCCCGGCGTGTATCTCTACAAGAACGCCGAGGGCGAGGTCATCTACGTCGGCAAGGCCAAGAATCTGCGCAGTCGCGTCCGCTCCTATCTGCTTGAAGCCGCCCAGGCCAACGCCAAGACCGGCTCCCTCATGCGCGAAGCGGTTGATCTCGACTACATCCTCGTCGCCAACGAGCATGAAGCCCTGGCTCTTGAAAACAATCTCATCAAGCAACGCAAGCCTCGCTTCAACATCCTGCTCCGCGACGACAAGACCTACCCCTACGTCAAGCTCACCCTCGCCGACCGCTATCCCAAGGTTTTTGTCACCCGCCGCATGCGCAAGGACGGCGCCGCCTACTACGGCCCCTATTTTCCGGGCAACCTCGCCTATCGCATCGTCGAACTCATCCATCGCAGCTTCCTCATTCCCAGTTGCAAGGTCGATCTCTCCCGCTACCATCCGCGCGCCTGCCTGCAGTACTACATTCATCGCTGCCTCGGCCCCTGCGTTGAAGGCCTCACCACCCCCGAGCTCTACGCGAATGCAGTCCGCGACGCTCAGCTCTTCCTCGAAGGCCGTTCTGCCGAACTCGAGCGCACGCTCACAGCCCGCATGGCCGTCGCCGCCGAAGCCGAGCGGTTTGAAGCCGCCGCCCGCCTCCGCGACCAGCTCTCCACCGTCCATCAGCTCCACGAAAAGCAGCGCATCGCCACCGCCGAGCAGGACGACGACGCCGACGTCTTCGGCTATCACTTCGAGGCCGGCAGCCTTGCCGTAAATCTCTTCCACGTCCGCGCCGGCAAAATCGTCGACCGCCGCGAGTTCTTCTGGGACGACCTCCCCGACTTACTCGAACTCGCCGAGGAACCGGGGACGGGTGCCCCAGAGCCTGTCCTGAGCTTGCCGAAGGATCTCGCTTCTGAGAACTGGGAAAGCATGGATGCTCAACACGGAAAACGTGCCTTGAAAGGGCACGACTTTAGTCGTGCCGAAATTGTCACAAAAAAATCGCGGGCTTTAGCCCCTGAGGGAAATGCCAACCCTCCCCAATTCCACGCCGGCCCCGTCTTCAGCGCCCTCCTCAAGCAGCTCTACATCGACCAGCACTACGTCCCCCGCACCATCCTCGTCCCCGTCGACTTCGACGACCGCGAAACCCTCGCCGACCTTCTAACCGACCGCACCGGCCATCGGATCGAAATCGCCGTCCCCCAGCGCGGAGAAAAGCGTTCCCTCGTCGACCTCGCCGGCCAGAACGCCAAGCAATCCTACGTTCAGCGCTTCCGCGTTCTCGAACCCTCGCGCAAGGCCATTCAGGAAGCCCTCGCCGACGCCCTCATGCTCCCCGAGCTCCCCCGCCGCATCGAGTGCTTCGACATCTCCCACATTCAGGGCGCCGAGACCGTAGCCTCCCTCGTCGTCTGGGAAGACGGCAAGATGAACAAGCAGCTCTACCGCAAATTTAAAGTCATGACTGTCCTCGGCGTCGACGATTTCGCCTCCATGCGCGAAGTTGTCCACCGTCGCTATCGCCGCCTCCTCGAAGGAGCCGCGGGCAGGTTGGATTCGAGCACGGTAGGTCCGGACTTCAGTCCGGACATTAACGACTCAACAAGAAGCCGGGCTTTAGCCCCGGAGAGAACTCTCGGCCGGCACGAAGAATTGGGTGCCCCCGGTCTCGATTCTGAGACCGGGGAAACCACAAACGCTCCCCAGGGAATCGGGGCTTTGAAAGGGCACGACTTCAGTCGTGCCGAAAACGTTCCAAATAATTCGCGGGCTTTAGCCCCTGAGGGAAAACCCACAAAAGAGCCCCAAACCCTCCCCTCCCTGATCCTCATCGACGGCGGCCTGGGCCAGCTCCACGCCGCCGCCGAAGCCCTCGAATCTCTCGGCATCACCAGCCAGCCCCTCGCGTCGATCGCAAAAAAGGAAGAAGTCATCTACCTCTACGGCAACGAACAGGAGCCCATCATCCTTGACCGCCGCTCCCCCGTCCTTCATCTCATCCAGCTCATCCGCGACGAGAGCCACCGTTTCGCCGTCGGCTATCATCGCCAACGCCGGGCTATGCGAGATAGAGACTCCGAGTTGTTGAACATCCCCGGCGTAGGCCCTCAAACCCGCCAGCGGCTTATCACCCACTTCGGCAGCCTCCGCGACGTCCAGCAAGCCACTGCTGAATCATTAGCCGCCGTAGTCCCAAGAAAGACCGCCGAAACCATCTGGCGGCATTTTCACCAACCGCAACCCGTTACTAAGATGGCTCAAGACGATCGTTGAATGTTCCGCGTTACCTAAAGCAACTCCCGGTACAAATGCCTCTTGCGGTCGTCAAATGGGAAAGTCACTTGCATCTGCGATAAGGATCGACGATGAGGTCTGTTCTCTATATTCTTCTGTTTGCGTTTGTGGTCCCTGCCCTGCCTCATGCACAGGAGTCGGTTACGGAGAGAAGGGATAAGGCGCTCGCAGAGATCGGCTCTTGTCTCGCTCGCAATGAAGCCTCAAGTCGGCAGTGCAAGGACTTGAACAAGAGTCTCGATACGCTTGTGGACGCATACCGCTCAGGGGACAAGTCAGTTCTGCCTACCCTTTTTCAATTTAAGTATCTGACCGATTTTTATGACGAAGCCTTAATCGCAGATCCGGATGGATTTCTGATGGCGGCTGCCCGTCTTTCAGAAAAGGATCAGAAGTCCGTCGCGACTGGAATTGCCGGAGGAATGTTCGGACTCCACAGCAAAGAACGATTCGAGGCACTTAGAGAGCGGTTGAAAGCGGTTCCAGATTCATCGCCTTCGAAAGCGCTTGCCGTGGGTCGCGAGGTGACCCGATCCGATCCGCCTGTGGCAATCGACAAAGATCAAATGTCGAGATTTCTTTCAAAATTGGATAGGGCTCGTTTCTGGGATATGCCTACTGAGGTCCCCTCTAGCGGATTCGATGGAGCGGAGTGGATCATGGAAGGCTCGCAGAACGGAGGGTACCATCCTGTCGTTCGCTGGTGCCCCGATGTCTCAGCAAAGTCCCCAGAGGAAAAGGCATTTGCCGAAGCGGCGCGATTCTTGTTTGAACTCGCAGGACACAAACACATTGGATCTTGTTGAGGCTGGGCGCTCCATCCTTCGCTTTTTCCCTTACGAAGGGCGAATCACCCATGCAGCTCGCACTAACCGCCGAAGGCCGCTGGCCCCACCGCAGGTGGCTCACGCCACGAGCCGCCCAAGGGCCTGCCAAATCGCGCTCCCGCGCACAGTGAGCCGTTCTGCACAGCGCATCTCATGTTGCTGAGTGAATCTAAGCACAGGCCCACGAGACGGGACGCTCTCTCTCCCAGACTCGGGCCTGGTGTAAGGCAGGGGACAACATGAAGACAAATCAATTGCTGGTTGCGGTGCTGACAATGGTTGCAATTGGGACGGTTGTGGGCTGCAAGGAAACCTCCACGAAGTCGCCCGATGTGGCAGACTCCATACACAAGTCGCTCGTTCAGGCAGGCCTCAAGAGTGTCTCCGTCAGTCAGGATCGCGACAAGGGCGTGGTCACCCTCGGCGGACAGGTTGCCAGTGACAGCGAAAAGACACAGGCCGAAACCCTGGCAAATTCCCTCGCAGCCGGGCAGGTCGTCGCGGACCAGATTGCCGTCATTCCCGCGGGCCAAGGAAGCGAAGTCAAAGCAATGAATTCCGATCTGGACCAGGGCATCGAGAAGAATCTCGACGCTGCGCTGATCCTGAACAAGATGCATGGCACGGTGTCCTACAACGTGAAGAACGGCGTAGTCACTCTAACCGGTGAAGTGATCTCAGAAGACCTGCGAACAGGCGCCGGGACGGTCGCAATTGGGGTGCCTAACGTACGGCAGGTT
The DNA here is from genome assembly GCA_963757965.1 of uncultured Acidobacteriaceae bacterium. Lineage (GTDB taxonomy): Bacteria > Acidobacteriota > Terriglobia > Terriglobales > Acidobacteriaceae > Telmatobacter. The sequence continues at coordinate 266,035 of CAVWTV010000015.1, read as the reverse complement.
GTGAACGATCTTCAGGTCAAGAACCAGAAGGCCAGTTCATCCTAGTAACAGAGTTGTAGTTAGCTTTTGCTGAGGGAGCAGGGGGTTTTAACCCCCTGAAAATGAGCCAAGAAAGACGCGGCCTTCAGGCCCGGACCAGCGCCCCAAGACCAAATGCCCCCCACCCCCTATACCCCATTGGGGGATTCATATGGGTGGCTCGCATTACTCCCGGCCGCGAACGTCTACGCCGCCTTCACAAACTCCCGATGCTCGTCGCCGACGGGTTAATTACTGCCGGGCATTAGATACAAGCGTGAGATGTCGACTGCTTCGCAATCAAACGCGAAAAAGCCCAGCTCAATCGCCGGGCCTTCCCAATGTCAATCCTCAAAACCTCTTTGCATCGGTTACGCCAACAACCGCTGAACCTTCTCTTCAATCACATCCTGAGGCACAAACCCCACAATTTGATCGGCCACTTTGCCTCCCTTGAAGAACAGCAGCGCCGGAATTCCCCGAATGCCGAAGCGCGAAGGCGCGGCGCCATTCTGGTCCACATTCACCTTGGTAACTTTCAGCCTGCCCGCGTAGGCGGTTGCCACCGCATCGACGGAAGGAGCAATTGCCTTGCATGGCCCGCACCATCCAGCCCAAAAATCAACCAGAACCGGCTGCTCGCTTTGCAGCACTTCCCGGTCAAACGTCGCATCGGTCACTTCCAAAACACCCGAACCAGCCATGATCCTCCTTGCGGCATCCGCACTGTATCAAGTGTACCGGAAACCGTGCTCCCATAAGATGCTGGAGGTTGTGCTAAAGTCGCAAATCGCGCCAGACTCATCAACAACCAGACTGGCATGGATGCCCACCCTGATCGGCGTAACCACATCATACGCAAGGGCTTTGTGAAACATCGACGTTTGCGCGTGCAAATTAAAGCGCCCGGACCCTAAAAGGATCACGGGCGCTAGAGCAGCCCTCCCCCAGAACTGCCCACGCAGCGAATTTATGTGTTCCCCGGTCAAATAGCAAGCTATCTTAGGTACTTCATTTAGTAATCAGCTACTGGTGACTATCGAATTAGGCAACAGGACGGGGGGAAGGCATTGCCCAAATGATAACCTTTTTTACCTTTGATTTCTGAATCAGGGGTCGGCCGGAACGGTCAATCGGCCCGCGATTCAACGAATTGACTGAATCCATTCCGCACAAACCGGCAGACCAGCAATTCATGCTCGGGCAGGCCTTCAAGCTCGTGCCGGATGGCGGACGAGGACTGATCCAGGCTCGCTTCGGATCCGACAATCACAAGCATCGCAGGCCCCGCGCCGCTCAAGGCTGCGCCGAGGATTCCGTGCGTCCCCGCCAGAGGCAGCAGCCGAGGAAGCAACGGGCAGATCTCAGCCCGATAGGGCTGGTGAATGCGGTCCCTCATGGCGACAGGCAGAAGGTCGGCCCGGCCCTGCGCAAATGCCAGTCCCAGCATCGCCACCGATTGAATATTAGCCACCACGTCGGCGCTGGAATATGTCATGGGCAGCATGGCGCGGGCCGTGCTTGTCGACAGCGGCTCGGGAGGAAGAACAACAATAACGCGCCAGTTGGCCGGAGGAACGACATGCGCCACATGCACCGTCCTGCCTTCGCAAGCGGCAACAACAAACCCGCCAAACCAGCACGCTGCGGCATTGTCCGGATGCCCTTCGAGCGCGGCGGCCTCTTCAAGGTATTGCTCGCTACTCCAGCCAAGCTGGCCGAAATGGACTGCAAGGGCGATCCCTGCCAGCCGTCCAGCCGCCGACGATCCGCAGCCCATCCCCAGTGGAATCCCGTTGGCCATTCGAATCGCCAGAGGAACCACCGGCTTGCCGTGCTCCCGAAGCAGCCTCTCGTAAATGCCGAGAATGAGGTTATCCTCGATGGCCGAGCAACGCTCCGCGTCGCGCCCGGTCGCCACAATCGAAAACGCCGCGGCTGGCTCAGCCTCAATCTCCAGATAGAAATCCAGCGCAACGGCGGCAGCGTCAAATCCAGGACCAAGATTGGCCGAAGTGGCCGGCAGACGAAGCCTCACACCTCCGCTTGATGGCTTTAACTCGTCGCTCATTCCACTTTGCCCTTGATCGTGCCCAGCACTGCTTCCGGCGTAGCGTCAACCGCAACCGCATTGCGCCGCAAACTGTCGATCTGCGCCTCGTTGCCAGCCTTCTCCTCATCCGTAAGCAGCGTTCCGCGATGGAAGTCGATGGTGTAGTCGGCATCCTTCAGGGTGTGCCCGGTAAGCACCAGGACCACAGCCTCATTCGGAGCAACCGCGCCCTGCGCGCGCAGCTTCTTCAGCCCCGCCAGCGTGACCGCCGAGGCTGGCTCGCAGCCCAGCCCTTCTGAACCCAACTCGGCCTTGGCAATTGCGATCTCCGCCTCAGTCACGTCCAGGCACCAGCCGCCAGTTTCTTGAATCACCCGCGCAGCCTTGCGCCACGAAGCCGGATTGCCGATTCGAATCGCCGTAGCGCGCGTATGCGCCTCGACCGGCTCCAATGTCGCGCCGTGATTGTCGGCCAGGCTGCGCACCAGGGGATTCGCGCCCGCCGCCTGAATCACTGAAATGCGCGGCACGCGTGCCACCAGCCCAAGCTCGCGCATCTCGCGAAAGCCCTTCCCCAAAGCCGAACTGTTCCCCAGGTTTCCGCCCGGCACAATCAGGTGGTCGGGCACGTTCCAGTCGAACGCTTCGGCAATCTCGAATGCTGGCGTCTTTTGTCCCTCCAGCCGGTAAGGGTTCACTGAATTGAGCAGATAAATGTGCGCTTCCATTACCACCTTGGTCAGCACCCGCATGCATCCGTCGAAGTCGGTTTTCAGCTGGCAGGTGACGGCGCCGTAGTCCATGGCCTGCGCCAGCTTGCCCCAGGCGATCTTTCCGTCCGGAATCAGCACCAGGCTGCGCATCCCCGCGCGCGCGGCGTATGCGGCCATCGCTGCCGAGGTGTTCCCCGTCGACGCACATGCCACCCACTGGAACCCGCGTTCTTTGGCCACGCTCAACGCCGCAGTCATGCCCGTGTCCTTAAACGACCCGGTCGGATTCATTCCCTGGTGTTTGGCGTAAAGCTGGTCGATCCCCAGCGCCTTCGACGCCCGCGGCAGGTGGTAAAGCGGCGTATTCCCCTCGCGCAGGGTCACCGCATTTCCAAAGCTCTCCAGAATCGGCAAAAGCTCGCGGAACCGCCACACGCCGGAGTTGTCCAGCGCCTCACTGGAACAGCGCCGCTCGCGCCAAAGCCACTTCAGCGCCCCGGCGTTGGGCCGGTCATGGCCCTTTCGCTCAACCCAACCCGGATACTCAACTTCAAACAAGTCTCCGCAAAGCGAGCACCGGAAGTCCGGGCTCGATGCCGCCCCATCGACCCGCGCCCCGCATCCGAAACAGCGTAGCTGGTGCAAATTGTCGTTCATGTCTGGTGTTAGGTTACCAGCGTACGGCGGTTTTTGCTTAAGGCCGTGAAACCGTTCGATCTCTTAGGACCTGCCAATGAACTGCTGTCTTCGGGCTGCTTTGAAACGGCGCGGCTTCAGCCGTGCCGTAGAGAGCCGAAATTGAGTTGGGCTTTAGCCCCCGGGGGATGCTTCCTTGCCCAGGCTTCGATACCTCTACCGAGTTTCTGGACAGGTTCCTACAGACCATGACCGGCGGCGACTGATGAAGCACGCCCTAGTTTGAAGCGATCACCAGAAGAGTTGCGTCGTCCTGGAAATGCCCGCTGCAAAATGCGGTCACCTGCGCAAGCAGCCCGCTATTCAGATCCTTCGCCGACAGCGCCGCGTGGGCTATGGCAAAGGTCGCGATGCTGGCCTCTTCGAACTCCTTCCCGTTCGCATCCGAAGCTTCAGTGATGCCATCGGTGAAAAGAAGCAGCCGGTCCCCTGCCCTCAACTCAATCGTTGAGTCTTCGTATTTCCAGCCTGGAAATACCCCGAGCACTGCACCGCCTGAGTCGGGCATCTGCGAAACGCCGCGAGAGATGAGAATCGGGTAAAGATGTCCGGCGTTGCAGTACTGAAACGTCCGCTTCTCACCATCCAGAATTCCGTAAAGAAAGGTCACATACTTTCCGGTTGCGATGTTCTCGTGCAGGAGACTGTTCACTTTGCCGCAAACCCGCGCCGGACTCTCTAAGTCGCTCGCAAACGCGCGAACCGCCGCTTGCACATTTGCCATCAGCAGCGCAGCCGACACCCCCTTTCCGACTACATCGGCAATGCAGATTCCAAGCCTGTGATCGCCAAGCTTGAGCACGTCGTAGTAATCGCCGCTCACCGAACGGGCCGGCTGCCAGGCTCCAGCCACCTCGAATCCCGGGAGTTGGGGAATATCCTTCGGCAAAAGCGACTGTTGTATCTCGCGGGCGCGCTCGAATTCCTGCTCCTGTATTTCTAGCTGGGCGCTCCCGCGTTCGACCGTTTTCTGCAACTCTACGTTGCGCTGCTCGAGACGGTTCTTCGTGGTGTTGTACAGAAACGCGGGAGTACCGAAGGCCAGCGTGGCCACGAACGAGAACTTCCATCCCGCCATGATCAAAGCGGAGAGCGTCAGCGCCGCCGGCAGAGCAACCAGCCAAACAACTACCGACGTAATCAAATAAATAGGGGCCGTCAACATCAGCAGAAGCGGCAGGAAAACCAGAAGGTTATAAGGAAACGGCCTCTCAACATAGAGGAAGCCTAGCTTTTCCAGGGAGATCGAGACGAGGTTCCCGATGCATAGCGTGTACACCAGGTTCGTCGCAATGTTGAATCGCAGCCCGCTCGCCCACAAAATGGCGCAGACGATCGCGGTGAGGGCGACGTAAATGACTTGCTGTCGAAACAATCGAGCCAAAGATCGGCTGTTCACATTCACACCGCCAACCTGCCTGAACAGCTGTAGAGTCAACCAGCCATTCTATTCCAACCTTCAGAAGCCCACCAACACCGGCTCCATCTCCAATCGAATGCCAAATCGCTCTTCAACCGCAGCCGTAATCTGACCGGCGAGCGCCAGGATCTCCCCCGCGCTCGTATCGCCGCGCCCGTCTTGACCACGATTGACGAGCGCCAGCGTATGCCGCGTAGAAATGCCGGCGGCACCCGCCGAATATCCCTTCGCAAACCCAGCTTGCTCAATGAGCCAAGCCGCCGGCACCTTGAACATTCCGGAGTCCTCAACTCCCGCGGGAAAGCTCGGCGGCTCCTTCTCGCTTGCTCTCGCAATTCGCAGCAAATGCTCTTCAGTGACCACTGGGTTCTTGAAAAAGCTGCCCGCGCTCCGGCAATCAACGTCTCCCTCCACCAGCAGCATTCCCTTCGATCGGCGAATCTCCCGCACAGCCGCCGCAACCTCAATCAGGCTCGGTCCGCTCCCGTCAGGCCGGCTCGAACGAATCACCCGTCCAAGCTCCGCATACCGCAGCGTCGGCGCCGCGCCCGGTGTGAGCCGGTAGTCCACTCGAGTCACAATAAACCGTCCACGATCTGTCGAGTTGAATCGGCTGCAGCGGTAGCCAAAACCGCATTCGCCGGCCGAAAGCTCTGCAAAGGCGCGCTCCTCCAGGTCAAAGACCCGCACCCGCTCAATCACCGAAGCAACCTCCTGTCCATATGCGCCGACATTCTGCACAGGAGTACCGCCCACCATCCCAGGAATCCCCGCCAGGCACTCAATCCCCGCGCAGTTGTCCTTGACCGTGCGCTCGACAAAACCGTCCCAATCCTCGCCCGCCGCAACATGGTAGGTCAGGGCTTTACAGGCTGCGGAAAAACTCGCTCGGGCGGTAGGCCAGGGATTCATTCCTGGCATGAAATCGCCCGAATTGGCCGGGGCTTTAGCCCCTGCGGTATGCTCCTCGGGCATCCCGCTAGAACGACTCTTCTGGCTCTCAGCCGGTGTGACGGCAATCCCGCGCAATCCCACCCGCAGCACTAGCCCGTCGAATCCCGCGTCCGCGACCAAAAGGTTGCTGCCCCCGCCCAACACAAAGAGAGCCAACCCGCGTTCCCGCGCCCAGGCGGTCGCCTCAACCACTTCGTCCTCGCTAGTAGCCTCGACAAACCAGCGCGCCGGTCCCCCAATGCCGAAAGTGGTAAAGGGTGCGAGCAGCTGGTTTTCTCTCATGAGCATCGGATAAAAGGCTACACCCTGATTTTGGCGATTGGGCGTCTGGCTATAGAATGAGAACAGGCAACTTCCCAGCCGGAGGCAACAATGTACCCAGAACTGATGGTAATCCCCATGCGCGAGGAATTGGTCCGCGCAGGCATCGAAGAAACTCGCACCGCCGAGGACGTGGACGCTGCGCTCGCCCGCCCGGGCACAACCATGTTGGTGGTGAACTCAATCTGCGGCTGCGCTGCCGGCAAGATGCGTCCCGGCGTGCGTCTCGCACTCGCCAACTCCGCCAACGCGCCCGACCACAAGATCACAGTGTTTGCCGGCCAGGATCACGAGGCCACCGCACAGGCTCGTACCTACTTTGAAGGCCACCCGCCCACTTCTCCCGCCGTCGCCATCCTGCGCGACGGAAAGCTGGTCTACCTGATGCAGCGCTTCGTCATCGAGCAGTCCACTGCCCAGCAGATCGCCGGCGAGCTGGTCCGCGCCTTCGACGAGTTCTGCGCCAAGACCACCGCGTGAGCAATCGGTATCCCAAACAGAACGGCCTCCCAACCGGGAGGCCGTTGCTTTGCCCGCGGATTCCTTAAACTCACTCCCCCTCTTGCATCTTCCCCAGCGCCTGAACCTTGCTGTGCTTGATTGAGTAGCCGAAATAAATGATCAACCCGAACAGCAGCCAACCGACCATCACCTCCCAGGTGATGGCCGGAAGCCGAGTCATGAGATAAAACGCCGAGATAATACCGAGAATCGGGACGGCTGGCACCAGCGGCGTCTTGAAGGGCCGATGCATGTCGGGGTGGCGCACCCGAAGCACCCACACCCCCGCGCACACAATCGTGAAGGCCAGCAGCGTCCCGATATTTACAAGTTTTGAGAGCTGGTCAATGGGCAGGAGGCCTGGCATGATCGCCACAATGGCTCCCACGGCAATCGTGGAAATCCAGGGAGTGCGGAACTTGGGATGTATCTCAGATGCCCACTTGGGTAATAGGCCGTCCTTTGACATGGAGAAGAACACGCGCGATTGGCCCAGAAGCATGACCAGCATCACGGTTCCCAACCCGAAAACAGCGCCGACATTGACCAGCAACTCTCCCCACCCGATTCCGGTCACCTTGATGCCCAGGGCTACCGGAGCAGCGACGTTGAGTTCTTTGTAGTTCTTCAGTCCTGTGAGAATGGTGGATACCAGAATGTACAGGACAGTGCAGACTGCCAGTGAGCCGAGAATGCCGATAGGCATATCTTTCTGTGGGTTCTTTGCCTCCTGGGCCGCGGTGGAAACGGCGTCAAACCCAATGTAGGCGAAGAAGACCGAGGCTGCTCCCAGCGCGATCCCGTTCAGCCCGAAGTGTCCATGCCCATCTGACGGCGGAATGAAAGGATGCCAGTTGTGCATTGCAAGCGCGGGATGGAGAATCAGGAAATATCCGCCCAGCGCAATGAATATCCCGACAATCGTGAGCTTCACAATCACGATCGCCGTGTTCAGGTTGGCAGACTCCTTGATGCCTATCACCAGCACCGTGGTAATGACCACAATCGCCAGAATGGCAACCAGGTTGAAAAGGCCGGTCGCGTGTTGCAGACCTGCCTCGGTGACCCCCGCTGGAAGCGAGGTCAACGGCATCCACTGATCTTGATAGAAGACCAGAATCGTTCCGGGTGTAGCCGTCAGTTGCGGCGGGATATGGATGTGCATCTGCGCAAGCAAACTGTTGAAATAGCCAGACCAGCCCGACGCTACGGTTGCAGCGCCGAATCCGTACTCAAGCCCTAGATCCCAGCCGATGATCCAGGCGACGAACTCGCCCAGCGTGGCATAGCCATATGTATATGCCGAACCGGCGATGGGAATGATGGAAGCGAATTCCGAGTAGCAGAGACCTGCAAAAGCGCATGTAATTCCGGCCAGCACGAAGCTCAGCGACACCGCGGGGCCCGCGGCGGTGGCCGCGGCGGTGCCCGTCAGCACAAAAATGCCGGCGCCGATGATCGCACCTATGCCCAGCGTAATCAGGTTCAGCGCCCCTAGCGACCGTTTGAGAGTGTGCGCGCCTGTTTCACTTGCTTCTCGCGACAGCCACGACATGGGTTTGATGCGAAGCAGCCTGGACATCGATGAAGGACTCCCTCTTCAATGGATTTAGATTGATTCGTTTTGAAGGTTGCTCTTGGAACGCCGCGACCAGAATAGATAAACCGGGATGCCCAACAGCACAAGAACCAGCCCAGGCCATGTGTATTGCGGCTTGTATCGCAATAATACGACACATATCCACGCCGCCAGCACAATATAAAGCCCCGGCAGCACGGGGTATCCGAGCGCCCGGTAAGGCCGCGGCGCATCCGGCCGCTTGATGCGCAGCACAAACAACCCAACAATCGTCAGGATGTAAAACACCAGCACCGCGAAGATGATGTAATCGAGCAACTGACCGTACGATCCCGAAACGCAAAGCACTATTGTCCATGCAGCCTGCACCAGCAGACCCGCGGCTGGAGTGTTATAGCGCGGATGCAGCTTGCCCACCGACTTGAAGAACAGCCCATCGCGGCTCATCGAATAGTAGACGCGCGCCCCGGCCAGCGTCATTCCGTTCGCGCAGCCGAATGTCGAAACCAGAATGGCCGCCGCCATCAGCCACGCGCCGCCGGAGTGAAATATCTGTTGCAGCACCGCCGTCGCCACACGGTCCTCGGCCGCATACTGCACGCCTCGCGCCAGCAACGTAGCGCCATTCGGATCCCCATGCATCGGCAGCACCAGGATGTATCCCAGCGACACCAGAAAGTACACCGTCAGAACAAAACCCGTGCCCAGCACCAGCGACAGCGGAATATTCCGCTTCGGATTCTTCACCTCGCCCGCAGTGAAGGTGATGTTGTTCCACGCGTCTGCCGAGAATAGCGACCCGACCTGCACCACCGCCAGAATCACCGCCAGATTCACCAGCACGATGGGACCGCCGATCCCCACCTGCACCGGATGCAGCGAGCTCCACCCTGCGTTCTTCCAGAAATTCGCCCCGAAATTCGCCGCCCATGCCGTTGCGTTTCGTCCCACCGTGAAAGCGACAAGCACCAGCGCCGCCAGTGAAAACGCCTTCGCCGTTGTGAAGACATTCTGGATCAGCGAGCCCAGCCTCACTCCAAAGATATTCACGACAGCCAGCAAGACCACGATCGAGATGGCGGTGAGGTTGGCCGTGCTCAGGCCAATCTCCATGTTGCCCAGAACCATCGGCCCGACCTTGAGCGCGGGCACATGGGCGATATGCCACAACCAGTGAGTCGTCGAGACGCTGGGAAAAAATACACCCAGAAACTTCCCAAACGCCACGCACACTGCGGCGATCGTCCCCGTCTGGATCACCAGGAAAAGCGTCCATCCGTAAAGAAAACCCCACAGCGGCCCCAGCGATTCGCGCAGGTAAACATACTGGCCGCCGGCCTTGGGCATCATCGCCGCCAGCTCGCCGTAGCTCAGCGCAGCCGTCATGGTGAGGATGGCCGTGACCACCCATGCGCCCAGATAAAGCGCCGGAGAGTTGGTGCCCCTGGCAATGTCCGCATCCACAATAAAGATGCCGGACCCGATCATCGATCCGATCACCAGCGCCGTTGAGCTGAAAAGCCCGAGACTCTGCACCAGATGGGGTGAGTTATCTGAATCGGCGGCCTGGGGATTGAGAGTATTTCCTAAAATCGTCACTTAAAGAAAGTTGTAGCCGATTTGAGCGCGGATGTCTTTAGCTTTCTTTGATTTCATTTGTTCACCCATGGATGGGTCACTCCTGCAGGTGCCCCATCCATCCGCGGTGCTTTCGCGGATGGGTGGGATGCCAAGATCTCAACCCAACTCCGCGACCCATTTTCGGTACTCGCCAGCCGGGTCGGCGTGACCAAACAGCGCCTCGGAGACAGCCACCACATCCGCTCCAGCCAACAGCACCTGAGCGGCTGTCTCAAGCGTAATCCCGGCCACTGCCACCAGCACCGGCCCAGGCCCAGCCTGCGCGCGCAACCAGCGTACCCCTTCCGCGCCGATCGGAGCCTTCGTTGTCTGCTTGGTTCTGGTCGGAAAAACAGGCCCAATGGACAGGTAGTCAACCGGCGCGAGCAGAATGTCAGCAAGCAGCGCATCACCGCCGCCGAATGTGCCAATCACTCGGTCCGGACCCAGCAGCCTCCGAGCTTCCGCCGGAGTCAAGTCTCCCGAATCCACATGCGCCCCATCAAACCCAACCAGATCAACCAGATCGACCCGATCATCGAGAATCAGCTTCACCAGTCCCACAGGAAGCGCAGCACGCAGGGCTTCCGCATCTGCCTTCAGCTCATCGTCGGAGCCAATCTTGTTGCGGTACTCCAGCAAGGTCACTCCAGCCTCAGCCAGTGACCCTCCCAATCGCCGCAGAAACTCCAGCCGCCCAGCCGCCGGAATGATCGAAGCATCGAGAATCGGGTAAACCTTTGGAAATGAATTGCGCATGAAACAAGGGTAGAGGACGAGGCGGTGAGTTGTCAGTGATCAGTGGCCAGAACCCCGAGGCAATCAACGGGCCCCGAATTCCCTGTTTGGACTTCCCGAGCTTCAGCATCCCGCGGAACTGACCACTAATCACTAACCGCTTACCACTGCCTTCTCACATCTCGTCCGCCGATGGCCCGTACGAGCCGGGAATCGGCTTATCGAGCAGCCGCAAGTAACAGCCCAACTGCGCGCGGTGGTGAATCATGTGGTTGAGAACCCAGGTGCGCCAGACTCCATATTTCGTATCGTCGATCCAGGCTTGCCCACCGGCCACGAACTTCCAGTTGCCATCCCAGCTCTCCAGCGGAAAATTGGCCAGCGCCGCCTTTGCCTCCGCGACCTTGCTGTCATATTTTTCCAGCAGGGCTTCCTTGGATACGGGGATGTAAGGCTCAAACTTGTGGTCCGGCGGAAACTCCAGCTTGTCAGTGGTGAGCGTGGAGACCGCCCACTCCCCGGCAGTCTCTGCGGTGTGCCCCGCCAACCGGCCTAGGCTCATCGACTTGGCGTGCGGTTTATAGGTGAAGTCGGCATCGTCCGGAATCGCCGCAAGCATCTTCCGCGTGCTGGCACTCTCGCGATCAAACTCAGAAATCAGTTCTTTTTGAATATCCATCGTGCAACCTCCCATGTTGCGAAATAAGCATAGCGCAATTCAACATGAACAGGCGAATAAAAAGCGATAATATTTTCATCACGAAGATTATCCCCTTGACACAGAATACGACTTTTGGCATACTTGAGAAGTAGTCAAGAGGCCGAACGATGAACCTGATAGATGTTACCGAACAATTCAAGTCTGACGATGATTGCCTAGCCTACCTTGAGGGTATGCGCTGGCCCGATGGCATCCGCTGCCCTGTATGCGGCTGCGACAGGATCAGCCGGATCACGCGCAAGACGAAGAGCAAGAACAAGCGGACACGCATCTATCAGTGCCTCGAAGCAACATGCAAACAGCAGTTCTCCGCTACCAATGGAACGATCTTCAACGACAGCCACATTCCCCTGACAAAGTGGTTCATGGCCTTGGCAATCGTTTTGGATGCCAAGAAAGGCGTCTCCAGCAAGCAGCTTCAAACTCACCTGGGCCTTGGTTCATATAAGTCCGCATGGTACATGGCCCATCGCATCCGCAAGTCGATGGAAGATGGTAGTTTCGCTAAGATGAGCGGGACAATTGAGATTGATGAAACGTGCGTTGGCGGACGCGTCCATGGCAAGGGGACTAGGGGACGTTCACTCAAGAGCAAAGAAGTCGTTATCGGTCTCAAAGAACGCGGAGGCCGTGTCCGCTTCGTACACGTCAAGGATGCCACCAGCGCCATAATCAGCAAGGTTCTCAAAGATAACGTGCATGAGGATGTAGACCGTGTGATGACGGACGATTTTCGGTCCTATCCGAAGGCCATGATAATGGCGGGCATCCACGGTTCTAAGCACTCCACCATCAATCACAGCACTGGCGTGTATGCGATTGGCGACATTCACACGAATGGTATCGAGTCGGCATTCTCGCTGCTCAAGCGGGGCATCGTGGGCAGCTTCCACCATCTCTCGATAGAGCACCTTCACCGCTACTTGAGCGAATTCGAGTATCGATTCAATGAGCGCAAGAATGGTGAGCGCTTCCAGAAGACGCTGGCGCGCATGGCTGGTATCGAGCCTATGCCTTACGCGGAACTGATTGAGGCTTAGGCAATATCGAACCTGCCTTGCCCTCCGGCTTTATGGTCTTCGCCGTTTCAGGCTTCGCTTTCATCAGCCTGCCAAGCAGCGCGTCGAATTGGTCTTTGTCAACCTTCATACCGTCGATTCTATTCTCCGGTTTCCGGATTTGATACGATTAGTGATAGCGGCACAGATTTCCTTCTAGCTCACATGCCCTCTCGTTTAATAGTCCGATAGTTGTAGAGCTAAATCTTGCATCTATCTGATTCCTAGTGCATCATATCTCTAGCTTCATGCCCGTTGAGACACGGGCTATTCCCCGGTCCCAGGGCAACGGGCATTGAAGGCCACCGCGAGGTGGCCTTCTCTATTTTGCGGGAACATCCCGATGTATGCAATTTGCGTGGTAAACATCGTCGCTCCAGAATGACGTCTGGACGGTGCGTGTTCCATCGGGCTGCGTCTCCACGAGGACAATTTTAAGGGTAGCTCCGTCACCCTTGCGACGATATCGCTTCGCATATACGTCACTCTTTTTGTTTCGCTTGTTTGGGTGAGAGGAATCTGGATTCGAAATGATCTCTGGTATCCAAAAAATCGTCCTGGCGCGAGATTGGTCCGTGATTCGGTAGCGGCTCTCATCCAGGGTTCCGTTTAGCAGTTGGGGAATTGCGGACTTCGCTCTAGCTTCTACCCATTGCTTTTGCTTGCGGTCAAAATACTCAAGTTTGACCAAATGCGGAAAATCGTCAGCGCGAAACGTTGCGGTTTTGCCATCCGGGTCGGAGAACTGCTTGCCCTCTAGATTTTTACGAAACTCGCCATACAAATCCGCTATGGAACCATACTGATGGTTCTTCGGGCATTCCGGAGGCTGAGGGAAAACGGCCTCAAGCTGCGATTTCAGATCTCCCATTTCTTTCTCCAGCGCAAAGCGCAAAATCACCGAGAGGAAGGCGGGAGATTCGAACTCCATTCCGTCGCCGGAATATGGGGATATAAGGCCCCGTTCTGGCACCTGCCAGACGCCATCCGAATCACATCAATTCTCTGGATATTCCAGCAGCAGGACGTTCTGAAGCGTTTGAACCCAGCGTTCGCGCTCGTCGTGAGCCCACTTAGCGCCGGGGGCTGGTAACCGGTTAAACAGGCCCATAAGCATGAGGCTGGACTGTGCGGCGAATAGTACAGCCTTAGGGGCATGTTGCTGACTTGGCGGCGTGGCTGCTTGCTGCTGTGGCGCAACAGCCTTCTTGGCTGATCCGCGTTTCCTAATGCCACCCGCCCTCGAGGCAGACTTTTGCAATATGAACGGTGAAATTGGGATTCCCGCATCGAGCGCGGCGTCCTTAAAGAAGGCAATGCAGCGCCCTACAGTTTCGCCCGTTGCACTGGTACTGACTGCAAATCGTTCTCGCAGCATTTGCGCTGTCGCCGACGTTAGGTCGAAATCATCGCAAAAAATGAACGGGTAAGCTGCGTGCAATACGTCGGTCAAGCAAAGCTTTCGCGCGGGCTCATCTCCAGCGACGTATTGCTTCATGACCGGTTGGGGAATATTGTTTTCAGATACCATCCCCAAATAGCGCAAAGCCGTAGTAACCTGACTCTGAGCAGCCCCAGACATTGATCCCATGAGCCCTCTGTCAATGCGCCCCGGAACCCCCTGTTTAAAGCGATCTAAGAAATTAGCCAAGGTTTTATAGGCAACATACGGGGGAGCCGCAGCCTTCTTTTCCTGTTCTGCCATCGCCATAGCCTCCTCAAATACTGGCGTAATCGTATCATAAAAACCGATAATACGCCCCGTATTTTTTCATTACGAGGTCCGATAGTTTTTATGAGTTGCGCTGCTGTCTGTGGCATCATTGGCTGAGGTAGAAACCATGCGCGGTCAAATTGTTGTATGTAAAGAGTTTAACGGAAGCATGATTGATGCTCTGGTCTGGGAGGACAGCGGATCGCTAATTTTTATTCATACCGAAGTGCAGTTTAAGGCTCATTTGGCTGGCCTTCCACATCTTGAACCTGTCGGTTTTCCAGTTGATGACGTATTTATCCGCAAATCCACAACCGACAACAGTGGAATTCTTGAGCCGTACTCCACCCAGCGCTGCCCTGTCACGGCAATCTAATCTTGCGCTTAGACGCTATATGTGTCAAGGGGATAATCTTCTTCATCACTCGTCGCCAGGCCCCAAGAAATTGTCATTGCTCCCAACTTCAGGTCTTGTGATGCTAATATGTGATACATGAGAACCGTTTCCGTCCGCGACCTCCGCTATGACTTCAAGACGGTCGAGCGCATTTTGCGCGAGGGAGAAGAAATCAAAATCACCAAGCGCCGCAAAGTGATTGCCCGGCTCGTGCCTGAGCCTCTCTCTCCCGCTCGCCTCCCCGATTTCATGGGGCGGATGCGGGCCATTTATGGCGATGAGCCACTCCAAGTGACCGGTGCGGAAATTGTGCGTGAGGATCGGGACCGTTATTGATCTATTTGGATACCAGCGTCGTAGTCTCGCTTTACAGCCCGGATGCAAACTCTGCCATCGCCGTAAGGTTCTTGCAAACGTGCGGTGATGCGCCCCTGATTACGACGCTCTGCGAACTGGAAGCTGTCAACGCATTCGAATTGCGAGTCTTCAGGAGTCAAATATCGAGCAAGCAAGCAGAAGATTCGTTAAGCGACTTCGCACTGGATTTGCGCAATGGAGTCATTCAGCTTCGGACATTGCCCGAGTTCGCACTTGAACGGGCCCGCCAACTGTCTCGCGACTTCACCGCAAAGCTGGGTACTCGCGCAGCAGACGTTTTGCACGTTGCAGCCGCAGTTGAGCTTGGCGCAGACGGCTTCTTCACCTTCGATCAGCAACAAAGACAGATGGCAGAGGCTGCTGGACTGGCCATCATTCGCCAACCATAAGCCTTCGTGTGCTGTTCCTATTTTGACGGCAGCGCGAACGCCACATATGCCCCGCCAACCGGCCCCTTCGGGTCCCGTCCGCCGCTCGCCGCGATCACCACATACTGTCTCCCGTCGACCATGTAGGTCGCCGGCGTCGCCACTCCCGCAAACGGAAGTTCCGTCTCCCAAAGCAGTTCACCCGTACGGCTGTCGAAGGCCCTGAACTTGCGGTCGTAAACTGTCGCTCCGATGAACACCAGCCCGCCCGCCGTCACAATCGGTCCGCCGTAGCTCTCAGAGCCCGTCTTCTTGAGCCCATTGCGGGCCAGATCCGGATACTCGCCCAGCGGTATCTTCCACAGGTACTTGCCGGTCTTCAGATCGATGGCGTTCAGCGTTCCCCAGGGCGGCGCTATCGCCGGATACCCCTCCGGGTCGAGAAACTTCCGATAGCCCGTGAAGGTGTAATCCTCATGCGCATACTCCGACGTAGGCGCAAGTTCCTTCGTCTCTGTTTGACCACCCGTCCGCAAAAAATCAAGCAGCGTAGCCAGCTTCGCGTCGTCGATATTGGGCGAAGCAGGCATTCGCCCCGTGCCCTGCTTGATCGCCCCGATAATCTTCTCCACGGTCAGCCGCTTCTCCACATCGATGAGGGATGGAAATGTCGGCGGCGATCCCTCCCGGCCGACGCCATGACAGACCGCGCACTGTTCCTGGTAAACCTGTGCGCCCTCGCCGGCGCCTCGTTTGGCTGCGATCAGCCCACCCGTCCATGCCATCTCAGTGGCGTTGACATACAGCACGTTCGTCCCTGGATCGATCGCCGGTCCGCCCCACTCCGCGCCGCCGTCAAACCCCGGAAAAATCACCGTCTGCTTATCCACCGAAAAAGGCACAAACTGACCGTCGCTGGTGAAGGTGCGAAACTGCTTCATCGCCCACTCGTGCGCCTCAACCGTTCGCGTGGTCAGCATATTCTCAGTCAATCGCTGCCGGGCAAAAGGCTCCGGCGCGTCGGGCGCAGGCTGAGTAGCCGAAGTCACCTCACCTGGCGCCGTGCTGGCCGGGTATGGATGCTCATGAATGGGAAAAAGCGGCTTGCCTGTCACCCGGTTGAAAAGATAGAGGTAGCCCTGCTTGGTGGTCTGCGCCAGCGCATCCACCGTCTTTCCATCGCGCTTGAAGCTGAACAGCGCCGGCGGCGAAGGGAAGTCCCGGTCCCAGATGTCGTGATGCACGCCCTGAAAGTGCCACAGACGTTTCCCTGTCTCTGCGTCCAGCGCCAGCAGAGTATTGGCGTAGAGATCGTCGCCCAGCCGGTCGCCGCCATAGAAATCGAAGACCGCCGATCCGGTTGGCACGTAAACGATGCCCCGCTTCGCATCCAGCGCCATGCCCGCCCAATTGTTGGCCGCGCCGGCGGTCTTCCAGGCCTCCGCCGGCCAGGTCTCATAGCCAGGCTCACCGGGATGAGGAATGGTATGGAAGCTCCAGCGCAGCTTCCCGGTCCGAACATCGAAAGCGCGCACATCCCCCGGCGGCGCGGGATGGGTCTCCGGATTGCGTCCGCCCACAATAATCAAGTCCTTGTAGATAATTCCCGGCGTCGTCAGCACAATGGACTGCTGCTCAAAATCCCCGCGCAGTTCCTTGCGCAAATCAACCCGCCCCGATTCGCCAAACTCCGTCACCGGCTGCCCTGTCGCCGCGTCCAGGCAATAGAGAAAGTTCATCACGCCCGCAAAGATGCGCCCCTGCTTGCTGTCGGTCCAATACGCCATGCCTCGCGCCGGCTGCGTGCCGCGTATTCCGGAGTCGAACTTCCACTTCAGCTTGCCGGTTGCCGCATCCAGCGCGACCACTTTCTGTGTCGGCGTGTACGCATAGAGCGTCCGCCCCACAATCAGCGGATTGTCCTGAATGCCGCCCTTTTCCCCCGTATCGAAGCTCCACGCCACCGTGAGCCGGTTGACGTTCCCGCGATTGATCTGAGTCAGCCGCGAGTAGTGATCCCCGTCCACGCCGCCATTATAGGCAGGCCAGTCCCCGGCGCTCTGCCCCGCGCAACCCGCGCACAGCACCGCAGCAACAATGCCTTGAGTAGCGGCAAGACGATGCAGTTTGATCAATGTTGTCCCTCGTTGTGATTTCCCCGAAACCAGCCCAGTACTATCGTTGCACATGGCCTTTGCGGAGGGAGCAGGGGGTTTCACAGGCTGCGGAAAAACCCCTCTTGGGGAATGCTCCGTGTCAGGGCACGACTTCAGTCGTGCCGCAAATCGCTGAAGATAAACGATGGGCTTTAGCCCCTGAGGCATGCTTCCCATCGCTTTCCACTCGGGCCACGAGTTCTTCCGCAGCCTGTCCAACCCCTTGAAAATGAGCCCCAAAAAGCGCCGCCTTCAGGCCCGGACCAGAACCAAATACAACTGTAGTGCTAGCGCGCACCAGCAACCTATCCAGCCTTCTCCGCCAGGAACCTCTCCATGAACTTCGTGTCAAAGACTCCGGCACGAAAGTCTGGGTCCGCGAAGATCGTCTGATGCATTGAAACCGACGTGTCAATTCCCTGCACCACGAACTGGCTCAGCGCCCGCTCCATCTTGGCGATGGCTTCTGCGCGATCTACCCCGTGCACAACCAGCTTCGCAATCAGCGAATCGTAGTAAGGCGGCACCACGCCCTCCGCGTACTGCGCCGTATCCACGCGCACGCCAAACCCCCCCGGCACATTGAATGCCGTGATCTTGCCCGCCGAAGGCGTGAACTTCTGCGGATGCTCGGCATTGATGCGGCACTCGATCGCGTGGCCGCGGATCTCAAGTTTGGGCGGCAAAATGGCGTCCAGCCTTTCTCCGGCCGCAATGCGCAACTGCGCCTTCACCATGTCGACTCCCGTGATGGCCTCCGTCACTGGATGCTCCACCTGGATGCGGGTGTTCATCTCGATAAAGTAAAGTTGCCCGTCCCCATTCATCAAAAACTCGACTGTACCGGCGTTCTGGTAGCCAATGTCTTTCAGGCAGCGGCACAGAGTGCGGCCAAGTTCCTCCCGGAGCTGTGGCGTCACCTGCAGCGATGGCGCTTCTTCAATGAGCTTCTGATGCCGCCGCTGAATGGAGCACTCGCGCTCAAAAAGCGACACCACGTTCCCGTGCTCATCGGCCAGCACCTGAAACTCGATGTGCCGCGGCTGCTCAATGAACTTCTCCATGTACAGCTCGCCGTTCCCGAAAGCATTGGAAGCCTCGCCGGTTGCCGCGTGGAAGAGATTGGGCAGTTCCTCTGCGGTGCGGACAATTCGCATGCCTCGCCCGCCGCCGCCGGCCTTGGCCTTCAGGATGACCGGGTAACCCACTTCCCTTGCCCAGGCCAGCGCCTCCTCGGTCGTGTCAATCACGCCATCGGAGCCGGGCAGAATCGGCACCTTGGCCTTCTTCATTGCCTGGCGCGCCTTCTCCTTTTCCCCCATCAGCCGCGTAACCTCAGGCGGCGGCCCGATGAACTTGATGTTCGACGCGCGGCAGACTTCCGCAAAGTTTGCGTTCTCGCTCAGAAGCCCATAGCCCGGATGGATCGCATCTACATCCGCAATCTCCGCTGCTGAAATCACCGCCGGCACATTCAAATAGCTGTCCGCCAGGCGCGGCGGCCCGATGCAGATAGCTTCGTCGGCAAATCGAACGTGCAGCGAGTTGCGGTCGGCCTCACTATAAACGGCGACCGTGCGGATGCCCAGTTCCCGGCAGGCGTTCAGAATCCGCAGCGCGATCTCGCCACGATTTGCAACCAGTACCTTACGAAACATGCAGGAGCCTTTGAGCGCGGCTACCACCCCGAGGTGAAAAGAGGCTAACTGCCCGGGGTGAAAGTCGGGTTTTGAAAGGGCACGATCCGCCGCGGCGGATCGTGCCGTAAATGCCTGATTACAAATAATTGGCTTTAGCCCCTGAGGGATGGTTTCCGGCAATTTGGACCTTTACCACAGGCTGCTAACACCGCCGGTTCTCCCTACCCCAGCCGGACAGAAAACAGAGGCTGCCCAAACTCGATGGGCTGGCCATTGGAACAGAAGCATTTCACAATCTCGCCTTCAGCATCTGATTCGATTTCGTTCATCAGCTTCATGGCTTCGACAATGCAGATCACCTGGCCCTTGTCCACACGCTCGCCGGGGGAGACGAATGGCGAAGCGCCGGGTGAAGGAGAACCATAAAAAGTCCCGACAATCGGCGACTTCACCATGTGCAGCCCCGCATCCGGGTCTGCCGCAGCCGGTGCAGATCCGGCCGCCTGCGCTGTTTCCCCTTGAGCCGAGGCCGCACGCGCGCTGGCCAGCAGGCTCGTCATGTCCGCCAAACCGGCCGAACCGTGAGGCTGGTCGAACCTTAGCTTGACTCGTAAATCGCCCCGGTCCAGCTCGAACTCCGCAACCTGGTTTTCCTTCAGGAATTCGATCAGTTGCTTCAGATCCTGGATATCTTCTGGGTTCAGTGGATTCATTCGTTCCTTAACTCGCCCAAACGCTGCTGGGACGAGCGGTTTCAAAGTTCGATCAGCGCCTTGGGAGCGGGAGTCAGCACTTGCCCTCCAGTCCTGGTTACAGCCACCATATCCTCGATGCGAACGCCGTACTTCCCCGCCAGGTAGACTCCCGGCTCGATCGTCACAACCATGCCGGCCAGCAATCTCGTTGTCTGCCCGGCGCCAATCCGTGGCGACTCGTGAATCTCCAGCCCAACGCCATGGCCGGTCGAATGGCTGAAAGCCTCCGCCAAACCAGCCGTGCGCAACACGCCGCGGGCGGCCTCATCCACTTCCCCGCAGCTCGCTCCCGGTCCTACCGCGGCTACTCCGGCCTCTTGAGCCTCAAGCACCGCTTCGTACGCATTCCGCTCGTCGGCCTTTGGCTTTCCAATGAAGACGGTACGGGTCATATCCGAGCAGTAACCTCTGAGAATAACACCGAAGTCCAGGGTAAGGAATCCCCGCCGGGGCAGCAGCGCGCTGGTGGCTCTTCCATGAGGAAGCGCCGACCGCACACCCGAGGCCACGATTGTGTCAAATGACATACCCTCCGCGCCCAGCAGCCGAGCCCGATGCTCCAGTTCAGCGGCCACCTCGATCTCCGTCATGCCCGGCCGGATGACCCCCAAAACATGCTCAAACAGCTTGCACCCCAGCAGCGCCGCCTCGCTCATCAGCGCGAGCTCGTCCTCGTCCTTCACTTGGCGCAGCCGTTCCACCAGCGGAGCCGCCAGAGGCGTTAAGAAAGACTTTCTCAGCTTGGAAGGCAGTGCCGCCCGCAAGCGAGTCAACTCAGCTACCGTCGTCCACGCCGGATCGAATCCCGCCGAATCCATTCCCGGCTGCGCAGCCAGCCACTCCACTGCCGCCACAGCCGGCGCACCCGAGACGATTCTGACCTTCGCCGCCGCGACCTCTTCCGCAGCCTGAGCCGTGTACCGGCCATCGGTAAACAGGCTGGCAGCCCGCCTGGTCACCGCCAGCGCAGCGCTCGATCCGGTAAATCCACAGAGATAGCGCAGATCGGGCAGATGGGTAACCAGAAGCCCCGGCAACCCGGCACGAGTCAAACGACGGCGCAACAGCCCAATACGGCGGAAATAGTCCACTTGGAAAGGATACTAGAAGTGAGGGCCGTACTAACCACTGATCACTGTACGCAACGCCCTACAGGGCGTTCCGCACCGGCTTCTTCAGCCCCGGATCGATCTCCGCCTCGGCCGCATGCAGATCGGACTGCCGATCCATCCACTCGTCCAGCCGCGACCGCTTGAAGCGCCAGCGATTGCCCAGCTTGAACGCGGGCACAAATCCTTCCGAAGCATACTTGTAGAGCGTGTCGGGCGAGACGCCCAGGTAGTCGGAGGCCTGGCGAATGTCCATCACCTCGCGCACCTCGGGGACCAGCAGGTTGGAACGAGCCGCTGCATTGCGCATAGTTGCCTCCTAGATCGGGTTTCGTCTCACGTGCCACTCCGGCAACTCTGCCGGTAATCTTGTATATAACGCGGTTTCACCCACGATTTCAAGGGTTTTCAGGGAGTTACCGTAAATTCATCGAGTTTCCGCCTCCCGATCCGAAAGCCAACTCCGGTGACTCGACCATCAAACCCATCCGGTTGCGTCCAAGCAAACTCCAAGCCCAATCCATTGGGCCGTTAAGACGGATGGTGCGTCTAATTGGAGGTCGCGGTCCCCGAACATCGGAAGAGCCCTTCGTTTTGAAGGGGCACAGCGTCAGCCCTGCCAACAGAGGTCCAAGAGTGAATCCCGGCTTTACAGGCCGTGGAAAAACTCTGTTGGGAAATGGTTTTGCATCAGGGCATGACTTCACAGGCTGCGGAAAAACTCGTTCGGGCCGTAGGTCAGGGATTCATCCCTGGTATAAGATCAACAGAATCAACGCGGGCTTTAGCCCCTGAGGTATGCTTTTCGCCGCATTCGGCCCAGAACATGCGCTTTTCCGCAGCCTGTTTAGCCGCCGAGGCAATGCAAACAGCCGCAGGAGGAATCCCTCATTTGGTAGAGTCCGCGCCCCTCACTTCACGCTTGCTCTACCAGCAGCCCTACATCGCCTTCCGCCACCACTCTGTCTTCTCGTAGCTCAAAAACTTCGTCTTGGCGCCTCGCGACAGGTAGAAATCCAGAACATCATCCTTCTGAAACACAGCGCACTCCGGCCAGGAATCGTCCTTCTCAAGATGAGTCGCCTTTTGATGGGTGTCCACGAGCGTGATCTCTTCGCTGGAACACTGCACCACCTGCTGAGCCCTTAGCGAGAACGCCGTCCCCGGAGGCGGTTCCGGAGGAACCTGGTTCGCGATCTTCGTGAGCAGCAGGATGAGAAGGATTAAAACCGCAACAACAGCGATCTTCTTCATGATGGGCAGAGGTTCCTGGGACGATAACGGTCGCGCACAACGATGGAATGGGTTCGCGCCTGAATCACCGGCGCACGCGTTGCGAGATCCGGCTCTTCCCAATCAATGTAGAACGCCGCGAAGCGCAACACAAGCCGGGTCAAGGCCCGGGACAAGCCTTTGGAACCCGGCTGGCCAACCCTGCAAGCTGTCCCTGGTGTCCTGAGTCTAAAGTTCATTCAACAATTACGCTCAACCTGAGAGCTTAAAAGAGGCGGTCATCCTGAGCCAAGTCCGCCGCGGCGGAGAGTCGAATGCCTGCCCGCCGTGGCGGGGACCTGCATTTCCGTCGCACACTTCTGTAACGAACTTCGGATTCACCACATTAGTTGGAATCTTCCCGCCGGTGCAAGGTGGGCGGCCCATCGTCGCTGGTGCTCGATGTGCCATTCCCGTTCCCGCTTCCGCTCCCGGAACCCGCTGTGCTGTTCGGGTCGCTCGGGTTCGTACTTGCACGGCGCAACGAAGGCTTCTGGGCGCCCTTCGTGTCGGTCAGCCGGCGCTTGTTCTCGATCCTCGCAAGCCGCGCCTTGATGTCGTCAAACTCTGAAGTCGTGACGGTGTACTCGTCCCTGGCAGGCAGAATGCGCGCAATCTCTTCCTGCGAGTGCAGGATGCGGTCCGGAGTTTGCGGATGGTCTGAAAATGCCTTCTCGACCATGCCCGGCTTCCGCTTCTCCAGCGCCTGAACCTTCTCGAAGAAGCTGATGAAGGCCTGCGGATCGTAGCCCGCACGATACATGTACTGCACGCCGAGGTAGTCGGCTTGCGCTTCGAAGTCCCGGGAGAAGTGCAGGAAGGTCAGTGGCACCGCCAGCGAGGCCGCCTCGTAAATCCCATACCCGGTCCAACCGCCGATAAAGATCAGCGGAATGGTGCTCAGCTGGGCATAGTTCATGCGCGTCTGCTCGCGAACCGCGTGGTGCGCGCACACGTGCGCAGTCTCATGCGCCATCACTCCGGCCAGCTCCGCCTCTTCGTCCGCATTCAAAATCAGTCCGGAGTTGACATAGAAAAAACCGCCCGGAAGCGCCATGGCGTTGATCACGTCCGAATCGATGACCTTGATCGTGAACGGGACCTTGCAATCGGAATTCTTCACGATGTTCTGGCCCACGCGATTCACGTACTCAACGATCACCGGATCGGTAATGAACTTGGTGCTCTTCTCAATCTCAGAGGCGTACATCTTGCCCATCTTTATTTCAGAGTCGACCGAGTACCAGTTCCCCATGCCGCGGGCGCCAATATCGCGATTTCCCACCGCGCTCACGTCGTCGATGCTGCCCGGCTTCACTTTGGCCGGCTGGCTGCCCACCTCAACCACCTTGTCCGGATTCACAGCGGCAGCCGCGGTATCGCCCCCCACTGGAGTCGTTCCCGGAGCAGGCTTTTCCGGCGTTTTGGCTGGAGCATCCCCCCCCACCGGAGTGGTTCCCGGAGCAGGCTGAGCAGAAGGCACAGGGGCGGCCTGACCTGCGGATTGAGCGGCTGCGGTATCCCCCCCAACTGGAATCGTGCCCGGAGCGGTCTGCACCGTGGGCGTGCTGACTGGAGCCGTTGTGGATGGTGAAGATTGTGGACTGGATTGTGCCGCCAGGGTGGTGGCCAGTGCCAACGCCAGTCCTGCCAGCGTCAATGCTCTCGAGCTCTTGAAATCTGCCCTCATGACCTCACCTCCAGCGTGAATCCAAAACCGCCCAAAAAACAGAGCTGCCGATGCCGGCTCCGAACGAGCCGCTTCGCTCGATTGTTTAGACGTTAGTATCCGCTTGTTCGACAGCAAAAGCGAAGAATAATTCCATGGCGAACCCAATTCCCCTCCCCGGTGTCCGGATTGCGGGCAAATCTCAGTCTCGCAGCATTCCATCGCGTTCCTCTTGGAACTGGCATCCGTCTGAATTAAAGTGGAATGCACGCGGAACTTGGGAGAACTCTTGCATCGTACGATTCTTGCACTAGCTGTGATAACCGTCTGCGGGGCGGCGCAATTGATCGCCCAGCCAGCGCATCCGCGCCCGGTTCCCGCGCTGGAAGACCTGCTGGCGTCGCACGGCCACGCCCGCCCGGTTCCCGCCAATGCTCCGCGCATCCCTGACGTTGTCTTCGATGCCGGTAATCTCGGCTCGCCGCTGATCCTCGATAAGGGCTGGCGAGTGGGCATTACCGCGAATCCGTCCGCCGCAACTCCTGACTTTGACGACTCAACATGGGTAATCCGCGACGCCCAGGACTTCTTCGCCGACGTTCCCGACGAAGATCACCCCGAAGGAGCGCCGGATTTGGCCGGCAACCCAGAACCCAGTGGCAATCCTAACCGGCCAAAAGAACACCAGCGGCCCTTTGTCTGGTTTCGTCTCCACCTGAAACTGGCTCCAAACCATGGCCCAATCGCACTGCTCGTCGAGCTGCCAATCTCCCAGAATGTTCAAATGGGCGCCAGTTCATTGGGTTTGGATGTCTTTGCCAACGGCAAACAGATCCAGCCCGAAGGGCCCCACAGAGAAGCCCCGGAACGCTTTCAAGCCATCTCCCGCCTCTACAAACTGGAAGTTCCGCCCTCTGAGACCTCGCTGACTCTGGTCGTGCGGAGAATTTACATACCGTTCGGGCCCGGTACCTACACCGGCTTCTTTTCCAATCACAAATTGCGCCTGGGCACTCCCGACGACCTCGACCGCTCGCTTGAAATCTGGTCCGTTCACAGCCTCTTCGAACGCCTGCCGCGCCTGATCGACAACATCTTGCTCACCGTGCTCTCCCTGTTTCTGCTGGCCCTGTTTTTCACCCAGAAGGGCCACGTCGAGTATCTGTGGCTGGCCCTCTATGAGCTGCTCCAGGCGCCTATCGGATTTGTTGAGCTGGCGGGAAGCTCCGCCCTCCTTGACAACCTCGTGTATATCGCCATCTTCACACAGTTGCTGGTGATTTCGGCTTACCTCTATTTCGAGTTCCTTGTCGCCTTCCTCTCCCTGCGCAGGCGCTGGTACATCCGTTTGCTGCGCTTCACAGCACCTGTTCTGATCTTCGTTGCACCCGCCGTCCTGCTGGTCGGACATAGCTCTGCTGCCCCCATCGTGCTCATCCTGGTATTTGGGCTAAGCATTCTCTGGATCATCGGCTGGTATCTCTTTATCTTCTTTACCCTGATTGCCGCTACCATCCACCGCAACTTTGAGGCCGGCCTGCTTCTGATTCCCCTGCTGCTCGACCTGGTAGGCATTGCCGAGCCCATTCTTACCACCAGCATGAACGACTGGGCAGGCCGTCCTTTCCACTCGCTCCTCACCTTCCACGCCGGGCCCATCCCCATCCACTTCGCGTCAATCGCCGACTTCACCGGCATACTCGTCATCGTCATCATCATCTTTGGCCGCTTCCTGCGCATTCAGCGCGACCAGGAGCGCGCCTCCAGCGAATTGGCCGCGGCTCGCAGCGTCCAGGAATTGATGATCCCTCAGCAGAAGATCGAGACTCCCGGCTTCGAGGTGGACTCAATCTACGATCCTGCCAACGAGGTCGGCGGCGATTTCTTCCACGTGCAGCCCCTTCCCAACGGCGCACTCCTCGTCGTCGTCGGCGACGTCGCCGGAAAAGGACTTCAAGCCGCCATGAATGTCTCCATGCTCATGGGAGCCCTGCGCAGCATCTCCGATCTGGCTCCGGCGAGAATTCTCGAATCCCTCAACCGCGTACTCACAGGCAGCGAGAGCTTCACCACCTGTCAGGCAGCCTTGTTCAAGGCCGATGGGGAACTGGTTGTGGCCAACGCCGGCCACCTGCCGCCTTATCTGAACAGCCAGGAGGTTGCCCTGCCCGGCGGCCTGCCCCTCGGAGTCCTCCCGGACGTCAGCTACGAAGAAGTTCGCCTCTACCTGCACCCCGGCGACCGCATCCTCCTGCTCTCCGATGGCGTCGTCGAGGCCCGCAACCCCTCCGGCCAACTCTTCGGCTTCGACCGCGTTCACAACCTCAGCAACCAATCCGCCACCTACATCGCCGACGCCGCCAAAGCCTTCGGCCAGGACGACGACATCACCGTCCTGACCGTCAGGCGTCTCGCAGAGGCCTTGGCGGCGTAAAGAGGTCGTGTCGCTTGGCGATGCTTTGAAAGGGCACGACTTCAGTCGTGCCGCAAACTGAACAAAACAAACGCTTGGCTTTAGCCCCTGAAGGAATTCGCTTTCAAGCTTTCCTCTTGCCCATCGACCAATTCATCAGGCGAATAGATCGAGAATATGTTGAGCTGGATCAGTCTAGCCTAATCAACGGAGGAACCATGCAACAAATCGGTGCCTTTGAAGCTAAGAACACCTTCGGTTCCCTCCTCGACCGCGTCGAAGCCGGCGAAGAGATCCTCATCACGCGCCATGGCAGGCCCGTGGCCACAATCACCGGCGCCAGTCAAAGAACGCCCGAGCAAGTCGCGCTGGCCCGCGCCGCGGCGGAGCGGATCAGGAAGCGCGCAGCCGAGGCCAAGAGGGGCCCATTCATCTGGGAGGAGTGGAAGGCCTATCGTGACGAGGGACGCAGGTGAGCCTGGTCCTGGATGGCTCGGCGACATTGGGCTGGTTCTATCCCGGCGAGACGACCGTCGCGCTCTCTGAGCTTTTCGACCGCGTCGTGGCTCGGGGAGCATTCGTTCCTGAGCTTTGGAAGATCGAAGTTGCAAGCAGCCTTACCGTGGGAATTCGAAGGCGCAAGATTACGGCAGAGGACCGCGAAGAAGCGCTCGCTGACCTGGATAGGCTCTTCATTACCGTTGATCGGCATACGGGTGATCATGTTTGGCATGAATCCCTGGCCCTCGCCGACAAGCATCGCCTCACCGTCTACGACGCCACCTACCTGGAACTCGCCCTGCGCCTCTCGCTCCCGCTAGCCACCCTGAACGACGACCCCCGCAACGCCGCCGCGCGCGAGGGTGTACCTCTGTTTGGGAAATAGCTGACGCCGCCTCGCGGAATGGAGATTTACACAGTCACGTCCGTGTGATAGAGTCCGACCCGAAAAGAGGAACACATGAAAGTCGCTCGTTGTTTTGCCGATAGGGTGTCATTTTTCGGCTCGATGGCTCTTTGCGCTATCGGCTCGCTTTTGTTTTTCGGGGCCCAAGCAGCCTACGCGCAGTCGAGCCTTGAGAGTGACGTGGACAACGCCCGAGTAATTGAAATGACTCATAAGGGCCTCGGAGACGATGTGATTATCGCCAGAGTTAAGGCGAGCGCGACGAAGTTTGACCTCTCAGATGACGACCTCGCTAACCTAAAAAAGGCGGGGGTATCTGACGCAGTAGTGGCGGCCATGATTCAGTCAACCCAGTTGTCGAGCCCAAAGGTAACGATTGACGGGAACCCCGTCGAAGTGCGCACGATCGGCGAACAGAAAGTCGGCGGCCGGCTCGGGCACGCCGTCTCCTTAGGGATTATGTCCGTCAAGAACAAGGCATATCTTCAAGGGCAACACGCTTCCGTAATTGCCTCTCGGAAGCCGCTGGTCGATATCCAGCTACCGGCTAACGACAACATCGACAACTACATCATTGTCGAAATGGACGACAAAGGCGACAGAAGAGAAATTGAAATGGGCTCCGTTGGCGGAACCGTGGGCGAGAAGGTCGGCATTCGCGCCGATAGAATCGTGCGCACTTCTGCCACGCCAGTTGGAGGTCGGCGCTTCAAGGTCTCGCCAGTGAAGGAATTGAAAAAGGGCGAGTACATTTTGTACTCGGTTGGGTCCGCTGATTTCCCCCATGGCGTTTATGGACAAGGCTATGATTTCACGGTTCAGTAGTTGACTGCCATGAGAACAATGCGAGTCCATTCCGGAACCCATTTGGGGCTGGTCGTGGTGGCAGTGCTGACCGCCCTCATGCCTGTGTATTCCTGCTCTCAGACAACGGCAAATGCGAATACAGATACGGCGCTACTGGCTGACGGGACGCCGATCCATCTTGTTTTGATGGACGACCTGCAAGGGAAAAAGCTTCAGGTCAAGCAGACGGTTCATTTCAGCGCACGCGAGGACCTTGTCGTTGATTCGAAACTCATTGTCAAGACAGGCGCCGAGGCAATCGGACATATTGAATCAATTTCAAAGAACGGCCTCTTGGGAAAGTCAGGAAAGCTTGTTCTGCAGTTCGACTATGTAGCCACAGTGTCAGGAGCAAAGCTCCTATTGCGAGGTGGTGCGGGGGTGAGCGGAGGAAAGGGTGGTGCCCTCACCTGGGAGTCGGCCCTTTGGTACGGTCCCGACGCAAACTTGCCGGTGGGAACGAAAATAAATGCCTACGTGAATCAGGATCAACGCATACGTACTCCTTAAGAAGTTGTCCGGGCGAGCCTCCTTATCCTCTCCACGTCCCTACAAAAAAGCCCCACCCTTGCGAATGAGGCCTTTTGCTTTTCGCGGCCAAAGGGAGCGGTCCGCTTGGACGGCCAGTCCTCAGTCGTAGTAATCCAAGCCGAGATGGGTGATCAAGTCCGTTCCCATGATGTGGCGCAGCGTGTTCTTCAGCTTCATCGACTGAATAAACAAATCGTGCTCCGGATACAACCCCGCAGCCGTCTGCGGCGACTTGAGATAGAAGCTCAGCCACTCCTGAATGCCGATCGAGCGCAACGACGGCGTCCGCTTGGCCAGATCGAGAAACAGCACCAGGTCCAGCGCCATCGGCGCGGCCAGAATCGAGTCGCGGCACAGAAAGTTCACCTTGATCTGCATCGGATAACCCAGCCATCCGAAGATGTCGATGTTATCCCACGCCTCTTTCTCATCGCCGCGCGGAGGGTAATACTCGATGCGAATCTTGTGGTAGATGTTCTTGTAGAGATCGGGATAAAGCTCCGGCTGGAAGATGTATTCGAGCGAACCCAGCTTCGACTCTTCCTTGGTCTTGAACGATTGCGGCTCGTCCAGAACCTCGCCGTCGCGGTTGCCCAGGA
Organism: uncultured Acidobacteriaceae bacterium; assembly: GCA_963757965.1. GTDB lineage: Bacteria > Acidobacteriota > Terriglobia > Terriglobales > Acidobacteriaceae > Telmatobacter. Next base: position 236,889 of record CAVWTV010000015.1, on the reverse strand, counting down.
TATTGGTCGAGAACCACCCCGAGACACCCAGCATGCGCGCCTTGAACGCAGGCGCCAGCACGGTCTTCATAAACGTCTGCCCGGTCTTGAAGTCCTTTCCGCAAATCGGCGCCGCATTCTTCTTCGACAATTCAACCAGCGCCGGAATGTCCACCGTCAGATTCGGCGCGCCGTTGGCAAAGGGAACGCCCTCGCTCAGCGCCGCATAAGCATAAATCTGCGACGGCGCAATGCCGATGTCGTCCGTCTCCAGGCCCTTCTCGAATGCCTCGATGCTCTGATGCACCGCCGCCGGCTCCATGAAGATCTCAGTCGACCCGCACCAGATCATCACCACGCGGTCAACCGTCTTCTTGAATGCCTGAATGTCGGCGATCACCTGGTTGGCCAGGTCGCGCTTGTTCTTGCCCGTCTTCACATGTGTACCGTGCAGGCGCTTCACATAGTACTGGTCGAAGACCGCCGGCAGCGGCTTGATCGTCTCCAGATAAGGCTTCAACTGCGCCAGAGTCTCCTTGTCCAGCACCTGCGCATGCGCGGCGGACTCGTAAACGTTGTCCTCGAAGATGTCCCAACCGGTGAACACAACGTCGTTCAGATCGGCCAGCGGCACAAAGTCCTTGATCAGCGGAGACTTGTTCTCCGTGCGCTTGCCCAGCCGGATCGTCCCCATCTGCGTGAGCGACCCAATTGGCTTGGCCAGTCCGCGGCGGACGGCCTCCACTCCGGCAATCATTGTTGTGGCCACGGCGCCCAGGCCGACAACCATCACCCCTAGCTTCCCCTTCGCGGGGGCAATCTTCGACGCCTCGGCGGCTTGCTGACCGCCCTGCCCTTCAGTTGACATTGCTTCTCCTAGTCTTCATTTGATAGCTCGAAGTCTTCGAGCTGTTCCAGTTCTTGTTCCGGCAATCGGAACGCGTACGCCTTGCAACCTGCCATGATACTAAGTCCGTGCTTCAAACCGCATTCGCCTGTCTTCCACGACTCACATGCGACCAGACAAACCAGACGATGCCCGCCAGCAGCGCAACTTCAACAACCAGATGAAAACGGTGGAAGGCTTCGGAAAGACGGGGGTCCGTATGCCATTTCTCCCCCAGCTTCATGCCTGCATAGGCCAAGCAAAGGTACCACGACCAGCAGCCCACAGTCGTGTAGATGTGAAAGCGCAGTCGCGGCATCTTCGCAATGCCCGCTGGGAAAGCAATAAATGTCTGCACCACCGGCAACAAGCGCGCCAGCAACACCGTGATCGATCCGTATTTTTCGAAGAACCAGGTCATTCGGTCCAGATCGTGGCTGCTCATCAGCACCCATTTGCCGTAGCGCTCCACCAGCGGACGCCCGCCCTTGGCGCCGAGCCAGTATGCGAACGCCGAGCCAAGATTGCAGCCCACCGCCCCCGCCGTAGCCACCAGGAACAGATTGAACCGCCCCAAATACACCAGGTACCCGGAAAACGGCATAATGAGCTCAGAGGGAAGCGGAATGTTGGCCGAGTTGATTCCCATCAGCACAACAATGCCGGCATAACCGCCAACATCGATCACGTGGGTCACGAACTCCACCAGGATCGCAATAATTCGCTCGCTCATGAGCCACCAGTATATAGGCCGCGCCCATGCTTCGGCGCTCGGAGAGCGTCATGCGAAATGCACACGTTTGTCGGCGATCCACAATGATCTTAAATATCCATTCATCTGATCCGTCGGACGGTTTCGGGGCCCCCGCGCCCAACCTCGCTCCGGCGAAGACTCCGCGCACCGCAGCTGGTTTGCTACGATGATGGGGTAATCAATCGAAAGGCATTTCCCTTGGCCGAGTTCCCCCCAGTTCCGCTCACCCTTGAAGGCTCCAGCCTGCTCCATCAATTCTTCCGCTTCGGCTGGAAAGCTTGGCGCGCCACGTCGCAAGCCGATCGCGACCGTATCGCCGCCCAGGCTGCCGATGCCCTCAAGACCCTCGAGCGCGCCGACCCCGACGCCCCCATCCGCTCCGCCCTCTTCTCCCAGCTAGGCCACAAAGGCGACCTGATCCTGATCCACTTTCGCGACTCGCTCGAAGCCCTCAACCAGGTTGAGCTCGATCTTGCACAGACGGAACTCTACGACTTCCTCACGCCCACCCACTCCTATGTCTCCGTCGTCGAGCTTGGTCTCTACGAATCCACCCGCAAAACCTACGAAGCCGCCAGCGATCTGGAGCCGCACTCGCCCGAGTGGAACGCCCAGATCGCCGCATCGCTCAAGCGCAGCGCAGAAGCCATGGCCCCACGCATCTTTCCCGCCATCCCCGAAGCCAAATATCTCTGCTTTTACCCCATGGACCGCAAGCGCGGCGAACAAGTCAACTGGTACACCGTCCCCTTTGCCGAGCGCCAGCGAATGATGCACGAACACGGCATGATCGGCCGCCGCTACGCCGGCGAGGTCAAGCAAATCATCTCCGGCTCCATAGGCATGGATGACTGGGAGTGGGGCGTAGACCTCTTCGCCGAAGACCCCGTCGTCTTCAAGAAGCTGATCTACGAGATGCGCTTCGACGAAGTCAGCGCAGTCTATGCCCTCTTCGGCCAGTTCTACATCGGCGTCCGCCTGCCCATCGAACGCCTTTCAGGCTGGCTCGACGGAAAGCTCCGAGAGACCGCTTAAAAAGTCGATGCTTTGAAACGGGACTACTTCAGTGCCTAACGTTTTCCATCGGACGAATTGCTTTGAAAGGGCACGGCTTCAGCCGTGCCGCAAATGCCGCCCGTTCGGTGCGGCTCTAGCCGCTGAGGGAACCCGTCGAGGAAGTTCTAAGACCGACTGTTTCTCCTCGATTTCGGATTGTAAGGTATAATTGCCTTACCGCAATTCGTGGAGGCCGGCATGCCGACGCTTACCGTTACAGCCAAGGGTCAGATCACATTGAAGCAGGAACTGCTCCGGCACTTGAACATCACTCCCGGCCAGAAAGTTGAGGTAGATAAGCTGCCCGATGGCAGGCTCATGGTTGGCTCCGCCTCGCCAAAACACTCGATCGCCGAATTCAGCGGCAGTCTGGCCAAGAAGGGCACCCCAAAGCTCACCATCGCGCAGATCAAGAAGATTACTGAAGACGCCTGGGCGGGTAAGCGATGAAGATTGTCGTCGATACGAATGTGCTGTTGCGCGACGCGCTCCATGACGATTTACTTCAGGCACGGGCGGCAGCAAAAGCTCTTCAGAGTGCTGAACTCGTCGCCATAACCGTAGCTGTTCTTTGTGAATTCGTGTGGGTCTTGCGGCAAGGTTATAAAAAGCCTGCCGCAGAGGTGGCTCACTCAATTCGTGCGCTTATCGACAGCCAGAACGTAGTAACGAACCGGTTGGCCGTCGATGCAGGACTGGAATTTCTCGACAGGGGCGGCGACTTTGCCGACGGAGCAATTGCTTACGAAGGCCGCTGGCTGGGTGCGGAGGAGTTTGTCAGCTTCGACAAGCAAGCTGTGTCCCTGCTCAAATCGCAAGGCAAACGAGCCCGCCTTCTCACCTGAACTGTGGCTCCGGCAGATCATCGCTTGCTTTTTCCTTCAGAAAGAACGTGAGCCTCCGCTCATCTGCATTTTCAGCAGGAGGGAGCAGGGGCATTTATGCCCCTGAAGCGAGACTTGCAGTCAGAGCGGCTTTAGCCACGGGCCCCTCGTCGATGCTTGGATCAACCGCAAGGCAGCCCGGTGCCCCATCCATTCCGAAGCCTCATCGTCGAATGGGTGGGACGGCATGAATCCAGCCAAGGGAAACCTTGCCCGGAACCAATCCGCCCTCCGTCACGCCGCGTCCAGAACAACCCGCTTTCCCAGCGCCCGCAAAGCGGCATCGATACGGTCGATCTTGGTGGCGTGCTTCAGGTCCGTAAACCGGTTCACTTCCTGTTTCGTTGTGCCGATCCGCCGCGCCAACTCAATTGGCCGCACCTTCTGGCGCAACATCTCATTGAGCAGCGGAACCTTCGCCGCGACGCTCACGCGCAACTCCACGACCGCCTGACCGCGCTTGGGTTGAGAGGGCGGGGGACCAGGGCGCTGATCTTCGAAATAAAAGTCCATAGCCACTTGCAACGCTTCCTTTGCCATTGCCAGCGCTTCGGCGCGATCCAAACCGCAGGTGTTCGCTTCTGGAATGTCCGGAAAAGTAGCAAGGATGAACTTTCCGTCCTTTCGGAGATTCACTGGATAGCCGCGCATGTTCACAATCCGAGAGTACGCATTCTTGCTTACCGCTGCAATTCCCCGGATCGCTCGCGCCTAGGCCGTCTCCAGTCTTTCGCGTATTCCGCAAACGGTGCGATACCATGAATCTCAACCGAGAAAAACATGCCCGCAATCAAGAAACCCACCCCTAAACGCGTAGCCGAGAAATCCCCACCCAAAGCAACGGCCAGAAAGCTAGCTCCCGCGCAGCGCGGCGACCTGGCCCCCGAACGCATCGCCGCCATCCTCAAAGGTCTCGACGAAGCCTATCCCAACGTCGAGTGCGCACTTACCCACCGCTCCCCCTGGGAACTTCTCGTTGCGACCATCCTCTCCGCCCAATGCACCGACATTCGCGTCAACTTGGTCACGCCGGAGTTATTCAAACGCTTCCCGACCCCGGTCGCGATGTCCAAAGCAACCCTGCCCGAACTCGAAGCCCTCATCCGCACCACCGGCTTCTTCCACAACAAGGCCAAATCCATTCAAGGCGCAGCCCGCAAGGTGGTCTCTGACTTCAATAGCCAGGTTCCGCAGACCTTGGCCAAACTCATCACCGTCCCCGGCGCCGCCCGCAAAACCGCCAACGTCGTTCTCGGCGTTTCGTTCGGCAAGGCCGAGGGGGTAGTCGTCGACACCCACGTTTTCCGAATTGCCCGCCGCCTGGGCCTCGCCAAAGGCGACACGCCGCAAAAAGTCGAGATGGAGCTGATGAAGATTATTCCGCAAACCCGCTGGATCGCCTTCTCCCATCAGCTTATTCGTCACGGCCGCCAGATCTGCGACGCCCGCAAACCCAAATGCGACCGCTGCAACCTCGAACAGCTCTGCCGCTCCAAAGACAAGACCTGGCAGTCGTAGAGCGCGATTTGCAGAGAATTACCTTCCGCCGGCGCACAATAGCAAAAGAGCTGAAGAACGGAAGGGGACCGCTACATAGCCCCCCTACCCCCCTACCTGGTGGTATCAAGGCCATACTGGACTTTGGTACCGTAAGATCGGGTGCCTTTGACTTGCATGCGCTAACGCTCAGAAAGTAGCAGTGAGGCTCTCTGGCTGCAAAAAAGTGATGCCGCTGTACAGTAGTCCCGAACAGCTGAGGCTCCGCCCCGCATGAAGATTGAACTAAGTTTGGAACAATTGGACGACTGCGGAAATCAGCCCTGAAATATCGGAAGGATTCGCTTCAATGGCGGGCTCCCATCCAAGCTCACGCAAAGTCCCACTTGTAATCGGCCCAATCGAGACGGCTGGAAGTCCCGCGAACGGCCACGCAACCCCCGCCTGCCGCGCCGCCTCCGCCAGGTGAGTCACACTGGACGAACTCGTAAACGTGGCGGCGTCAATGCCCTGCGCTAGAGCCAGCCGAAGCCGCTCCTGCGCACTCTCTGGCATCGCGTTCCGGTAAGCATCCACTACATCAACCTGAGATCCAGCGCCCCTTAGCGCATCCGGGATAACGTCCCGGGCCACCGCCGCACGCGCCAGCAGAATCCTCTGCCCTGCAACTTCGCCAACCAGCCCTTCAATCAAACTTTCAGCCAGGTAGGTTACTGGGACAAAGGTAATCCGAAGTCCGACGTTTCGCGCTGCCTCAGCCGTCGCTTCTCCGACGGCTGCTACCTTGAGCGAAGCAAGTTTGCCGAACTCAATTCCAAGTTTTGAAGCCCGCTCCGCCAGCGCTCGAACCGTATTCGCGCTGGTCAAAATCAGCCAATTGTACTCTTCAATATCCTTGAGAGCCGCGTCCAACGCCTCATAGTTCTCCGGAGGGCGAATCTCCAACACAGGAACCTCAACTGGCTCAGCTCCCAGCGTCCGCAATCCATCACTGAGCTTCCCGGCCTGATTCTGGGCACGGGTCACCAGAACCCGCCTTCCTGCCAGCGGCAGCGAGTTCACTTGGAATCTCCGCTCGCGGCCTCAAGCAGCGGTCCCGCCCCTGCCTGCATCAATTTCTCGGCGATCTGCCATCCCAGAGCCTCCGGGGCCAAATCGGTCTGAGGAGCAAGATCGAAGACACGCACTTCCGAGCCAGTCGCCGGATCGGCTACCACAGCGAAAATCTCGAACCAGCGGCCTCCGCCTGCCGACTGTTCAGGGCTGGGCCGGCAATGAATGCCGATGGGAACCTGGCAACCGCCGCCCAGCGCCGCCAGAGCCGCCCGTTCAACGGTCACGGCAAAACGGGTATCCGCATCGTCAAGAAAGGAAACGGCCGCAATCGTCGCCGCATCGTCCTTCCGCGTCTCAATCCCCAGCGAACCCTGCCCGGCAGCCGGACAAAAATCCTTCGGATCGAGCCGCTCCCGCACCCATTCAGTCTTTTCCAGCCGGTCGAGACCCGCTGATGCAAGAAGAATCGCGTCCACCTGGCCCTCGGCCAGCTTGCGCAGCCGCGTATCCACATTGCCTCGAAACTCAACCGCCTCAATATCGGGCCGCAGCGCCTTCAATTGCGCCCGCCTCCGCTGACTGCTGCTTCCGACGCGTGCGCCCTGCGGCAACTCCGCCAGACTCCCAAATCTAACCGAAACAAACGCATCTCGCGGGTCAACCCGTGGAGGCGTCGCCGCCAACGCGAACGGCGCCGGCAGCTCTGTCGGCAGGTCCTTGAGCGAATGCACGGCCAGGTCAACCCGGCCCTCGGCGAGCGCCTCCTCGATCTCCTTGGTAAACATGCCCTTGGAGCCAACTTGGGCAAAGGTGACCTCCTGCAACCGGTCGCCAGTGGTCTTGATGATCTCGATCTCGACCTCGTGCGACTGCCCACGAAGTAGAGCCGCGATGTGGTTTGCCTGCCACAGAGCCAGTTGAGAACCACGGCTTCCGATACGCAGCTTCATCGGCGCGTCTCCACGCCCTCTTCGGCCTCACTGGCGGATGCAACTCTCTCTTTTTCGGAACTGGCTGGATTCGGCGCGTCCTGGCCACCCCCAAGATTCGAATCCGCTTCATGGGCTGCGGTGGCAGACACCGACCAAGCTTCGCACAGCGCATCGAGCCGCGCCGCGTTGCCCTCGCGGGCGGCTTGTTTCAGGGCCTGCATGGGCGGATGAAGAAACTTGTTCACCAGACCGCGTGTGAGAGCCTCCACAGCGGCAATCTGCTCCGCGCTGAGTGAACCCAGCCGCGCCTGCATCCGGCGTATCTCAGCCTGGCGAATCTCCTCGGCCTGGCGCTGCAGGGCCACAATCGCCGGAGCTACATTCACTGTGCGCTGATGTTGCTGGAATCGCTCCACTTCACCGGCAATGAGCGTCTCGGCATCGCTGGCCTCGCGGCTGCGCTCGGCCATGTGGGCTGCGGCAACCGCCTGCAGGTCGTCGATGTCGTAGACAAAGATTCCTTCCAGCTTGTTCATCGCCGGATCGACATCGCGGGGCACGGCAATATCGATGAAAAACATCGGCCGATTGCGCCGCCGCTGCATAAACACCTGCCCATGCTCGGGCCGGAAGATCGGATGCGGCGCTCCCGTCGAGCTGATCACGATATCGGCCTCTCCCGCCGCATCATAGAGCTGCTCGAATGGAATCACTCGGCCCTGAAACTCCTCCGCCATAAGGCGTGCGCGTTCCTGCGTCCGATTGCTTACAAGGATGGCCCCGGCTCCCTGCTGAACGAGGTGCCGCGCTGCCAATTCGCTCATCTTCCCCGCGCCCACCAGAAACACGGTCCGGCCCTGGAGCGAGCCGAATATTTTCTTTGCCAGGTCTACGGCGACTGAAGCGATGGAAACGGAAGTCGAGCCGATCTGAGTCTCGGTGCGGACCTTTTTCGCAGCGGCAAAGGCGCTCTGCAGCAGGTGTTCGAGTTGGCCAGCCACTGTGCCTGACGCCCGTGCCACGGCGAAAGCCTCTTTTACCTGGCCCAGAATCTGCGGCTCACCCACCACCATCGAGTCCAGGCTGGCGGCCACGCGGAACAGATGCCTCACCGCGTCCCGGTCGCGCCGCTCATAGATATGGGGCTGCAGCAAGGCCGGGTCGAGACCGAAGTATTGGTGCAGAAAGCCGGTCAGATCGGTATCCGGCGAGTCAACCGAAGCCAGCAGCTCCACACGGTTGCAGGTGGAAACAATCATGCACTCGCTAACCCCCGGCGTCGCGGCAAGGGCCCGCGTCGTCTCAGACAGGTCCGCACGCGATATGGCGATCTGCTCGCGCACGGCGATGGGCGCGGTTTTGTAATTCACCCCAATGAGCGCCAGCGTCATTGCGCACCGTACCTGTGAACGTGACTAAACAGGTTGGCAGCCCATACAGACACCACCACCACAAATACGGCGCCGGAAAGATAAGCCGCCTTGCGCCCACGCAGCCCAGCGCTCCTCCTCACCAGCAGCAACACCACATAAACAACCCAACTGACAAACGCGGCAATGATTTTGGGGTCAAGAAAATATGCTGCGCCGAGCGGCGTCTCCTGCGCCAGAACCGATCCGATAACCAGACCGACGGTCATGCACGGAAAGCCGAACTCCAGCGTTGCGTGGGCAATGCGCTCCAGGGTGTCGAGGGCCGGCAGCCAGTCGAATGGCGCCCACCAGGAATCTTGTCCGGGCTTGGGCTTGCTCTTGATGCGGCGTTCCTGGACGAGGTAGAGCACGGATGCCAACATGCTGAAACAGAGCGCTACGTAGGCCATCAGCAGGGCGATGATGTGGGCCACCAGCCAGCTCGTGCGCACCCCTGCGGAGGGAAATGTGTAGCGATCCGGCCCCAGCGCGGGAACTAGAACCAGGAAGAATGTTGCCGGCAGGGCAAAGATACCAAGCGAGACAGCGTCGTAGAGCCACCAGACCAGGAAAAACGCGCCGGCCACGGCAAGGCCCAGCAGCGCCTCCACCTCGCGCATGCCGACCGGCATCCAGCGATGAGCCTGGACCAGCATTTCAACCGCGGAGACGAAGTGGAAGAAGAGCGCCATGCCGCCCAGGTGAACGCAGGTCTTGCGCCACCGGATCAGCCCATAGAGCACGGCCGGGAAGACAGCGACACTTGCCGCCGCGTAGAGGATAGCCGCAACTCGTAGCCAAAGCAGATACATATCGATCTTCACCTTAACGGCGTAGATCACCAGTATACTGTGACGCAAATCACCAAACGGAGGCTAGAATCGGCGGGTTGAATAGCCGCCTGGAGACGATCCGGTTGAGCCAATGAGTGGTGTGCAGCCCACCCAACAACGTCGGCGCATGGGGAACATGGGCCTAACCTACCGCGCCCCGCCGGCACTCGGAGTGCCCCAAATCTGGCGATACAAGCGATGGATGCCATTGTTCCACCCACCGGGCAGAGCGATGGCATCCGCCTCGCTTGGGTCGGATGGGCGAGCGACTAAACACCACACTCGCCAGGCACTTTGTGCGGCTACTGAGGAACAGTCGTCGTTGTCGTGGTCTCAGTGTGCGGACGTTCGACTGGGACGGTGGTTGTGGTCGTCGTTTCTCTCACGTGCGTCTTCCTGTGATGGTGCTTGTAATTCGATTTGGTATCAGTTGTTTGAGTGGTTTGAGTTTGAGGCTCACTCGCGTGAGTCTCGGTCGTCGTAGTGGATTGACTGGCTTCTTGTGCGGTGACCGGCAGCGACAGTCCAAGCACGACGGCCGATCCGAAGGCTACAGCATAAAGCTCCCTGAGTTTCATTCGATTCTTCTAAGTTTGCCCGGAAAAGGAGGGAAAGTGCGCACGGAACCCGAGCGGAACGAACCGCGTCCTTGGAGGCATACCTAGGTTTGCTCAGCGCGGAGCACAATGCTGTGCATTACGGCTCGGTGCGTGATCCGCGCCATCCAACGAACTAAAGATAAGCGCGGAGAGCTCCCTGTCGGATCATTCCGGCTCCCCGCACAAACTACCCAGCAGCCTGCCATCCAGCAACGGTATTCTTAAAGCCAGCGTGATCAAGGACGAAACCCAACCCGAATCCCTTCAATCCACTGCTTTGGAAAAGAGCCCACAGGAACTGACGCCGTTCATGCGGCAGTGGACGGCGGCCAAGCGCGAGAATCCCGATGCGCTGCTGTTCTTCAGGATGGGGGATTTCTACGAGCTGTTTTACGACGATGCGGTGACGGTGAGCCGTGAGCTGCAACTGACGCTGACGGCGCGGGATCGCGAGCGCTCGCAGCCGATGTGCGGGGTTCCGTATCACGCGGTGGAGACTTACCTGACGCGGTTGCTGAGGATGGGCTACCGCATCGCCATCTGCGACCAGATGGAGGACCCCAAGCTCACCAAGAAGATTGTCCGGCGCGAGGTCACAAGGGTCCTGACGCCGGGAACGGCTCTGGACAGCGCGCTGGGGCAGGAGCGGAACAATTACTTGGCGGCGCTGTTTGAGGGCGGTACGCCGAAAGAACTACTGTGCGCAATTGCACTGCTCGATGTTTCTACCGGCGAGTTTCGCACGGCGGAGTTCGCAGGAGCGGCGGCGCGGCAGCAGGCGGTGGACGAGATTGTGAAGGCGGGGCCGAGCGAGGTGCTGGTGGCGGAGAGCGCTGAGGTTCCGGCGTTGCTGGAGGGAGTTCCGGCGCGAACGAGGGTTCCGGACTGGGTTTGGACCCGGGACTTTGCCGTGCCCTTGGTCGAGCGGCAACTCAATGTGCGCTCGCTGGAGGGCTTTGGGCTGGACCGGCATCCTGCGGCAGCGATCGCAGCGGGAGCGATTCTTCACTATGTACGGGCGACGCAGAAGATCGAGGCGCTTCACATTGACAGCCTTAAGTTCGAAGAGCACTCGACGGCGCTGGAACTGGACCAGGTGACGGTGCGGAATCTGGAACTGGTCGAGCCGCTTTTCATGGGCCAAGACAATAAGGCGACACTGTTTCACACCCTGGATGCTTGCCAGACACCGATGGGCAAGCGGCTGCTCCGCGCAACGATTCTGCGGCCGCTGCTGGACGCGGAGATGTTGAACGCGCGGTATGAGGCCGTTGCAGAGGCGCATGTCGACTTGCTTAAGCGCGAAGAGATTCGGCGGGGTTTCAACGGAATTCTGGATTTGGAAAGGCTGCTGGCACGATTGAGCCTGGATTCGGCCGGACCGAGGGATGTGCGTGCGCTGGCGGCGAGTTTGAGCAGGCTGCCCGGGCTGAAGGTTGCGCTCGAGGCTATGCAGGCGGCGCTGTGGCGCTCCGTTGCGCTGCGGCTGGATACGCTCGAAGACGTGACCGCGCAGATCGAGAGAACTATCGTGGCAGAACCGCCGCTGACGCTGGTCGACGGTGGCGCTGTTGCGGCTGGAGTCGATGCCGAGCTGGATGAGTTAAGAACAATCTCGACGACCGGCCGGCAGGCGATTGCTGCGATTGAAGAGCGGGAGCGAATCAGAACCGGGATAGGTTCTCTGAAGGTAAGATACAACTCGGTCTTTGGGTATTACATCGAGATCACCAAGGCTAACATGGCGCTGGCTCCGCCCGACTACGAGCGCAAGCAGACGCTGGTCAATGCGGAACGATTTACGACGCCGGAGCTGAAGGAGTACGAGCGCAAGATACTGACTGCGCACGATAGATCGATCGAAATTGAAAAACGAATCTTCATCGAGTTGCGCGGCGCGGTTCTTGAGTCGGCTGGGCGCATACGGCGCAGTTCCGCGGCCGTTGCGGAGGCTGACCTGCTGGCGAACTTCGCTCACCTGGCCGCACTTAGGAAATATATCCGGCCAACGATTGTCGTCGAGCACGTCATAGAAGCTGTAGCAGGCCGCCATCCAGTGATCGAGCAATGGATGGAGCAGACGCGTGAAGGCCGGTTTATCCCAAATGATCTGTATATGAATGCAGACGGTGAGGGACCGAGCTTGCTGCTGATCACAGGGCCTAACATGGGCGGCAAGAGCACTTATCTCCGTCAGGCGGCGATGTTAGTTCTTCTTGCCCAGATGGGCAGCTTTGTGCCGGCCGAGAGTTTGCGCTTTGGGCTGGTGGATCGGATTTACACGCGCATCGGGGCCAGCGATAATGTGGCGCGAGGGCGCTCCACCTTCATGGTGGAGATGACGGAGACGGCCACGATTCTGAATACTGCGACGAAGCGGTCGCTCATCCTGCTCGATGAGATGGGCCGCGGGACAGCTACGTTCGACGGGCTAAGCCTGGCGTGGGCAACAGTGGAGTATCTGCATGCGGAAACAGGCGCGAGAACGCTGTTCGCCACGCACTACCATGAGCTCACGATTCTGGCCGAGAAGCTGCCGCGGGTGCGAAATCTGCGCGTCGGTGTCAAGGAGGCAGCGGGCGGAATTGTGTTTCTGCACAACATCGAGCCTGGAGCGGCGAGCAAGAGTTATGGCATCGAAGTGGCGCGGCTCGCCGGATTACCTTCCGTAGTGATCGAACGCGCCAAGCGCATACTGCGGCAACATGAGAAGCAGGAACGCCAGAGCGTGCAGGTGGAGACGGCCGATCCAGTGCAGTTGACGATCTTCACGCCGCTGTCGCAGCGCATTGTGGACCGCATCGAAGCTACGGACGTTAACTCGCTGACCCCGTTGCAGGCGCTGAATCTGCTGGAAGAATTGCAACAGGAATTGAAGGAGAAGGGATGACGCCGACCTTGCGCCAGGCCGCGGGAAGTCTGCTGATCGTAGGGCTTTCGGGTCCGGAGCTCACGAACCTGGAGCGCGCGTGGCTCAAGCTGGTCCGGCCTGCGGGGATCATTCTCTTTCGGCGCAACATTGAAGATGCAAAGCAGACGCGGGCGCTGCTCAATGAGGCAACAGCGCTGTGTGCTGCGCCCAGTTTTCGTTGCGTGGATGCGGAAGGCGGGACGGTGGACCGGTTGCGGGATGCGCTGGCGCCGATGCCGTCTGCGCAGGCTGTAATGCGTGCGGCCACGAATACGAAAAGGATGCATCTGATCCGCGAGCAGGGTGAGTTGGTGGCCCAGGGCGTGAAGGCATTCGGGTTTAACACTACACTTGCCCCAGTTCTGGACCTGGGGCTGCAGAAATCGGCCGCGGTATTGGGGACGCGAGCCGCGGCAGCAACGGGTGAGAGCGTGGTCGAGTACGCACGCGGCTTTCTAGCTGGACTCGCGGTACACGGAGTCGCGAGTTGCGGCAAGCATTTTCCGGGCCTCGGTGCCGGAGCGCTCGATTCGCACTTGGAAACTCCGTTGATCCACCTGAGTTGGAGCGACCTTTGGAGCGAGGACCTGGTTCCCTATCGCACATTGAGCAATGAATTGCCGATGATCATGGTGAGCCACGCGGCCTATCCCGAAACTCGGAGCAAAGAACGTCCGGCAAGCGCATCGGCCTATTGGATTACAACCGTGCTGCGCAAGCGGATCGGCTATCGAGGGATGATTCTCTCCGACGATCTGGAGATGGGCGGAATTCTGAAATTCATGCCGATGGAAGAGGCTGCCGTCGCGTCGATTCGCGCGGGAATCGATCTGCTCGAAATCTGCCATAGCCCGGAGCTGATTTTGCGGGCATACGAAGCGATGATATGCGAGGGAGAGCGGTCCACTGTTTTTCGGAAGTTGCTGCTCTCGAGGGCAAAGTGGGTTGCGCGTCACCGGACGAGGCTGTTCGCCGGCGGGGTTCCGAAGATGCTCTCAGCTACTCAGTTTGAGGCGCTGCGCACGAGAATCTTGCGCTTTGGCGAAATGGTTCACGTGGCCCAGCCGGCGGCGGAGGTACAGTCCGCATGAGTTCGAAGACCATGACCGTAGCCGGCGTAATGAGCGGCACTTCTGCTGACGGAATCGACGTTGCGGTGGTGCGAATTGCAGCCGCCAAGTCACGGCCGAGACTTGTACTTCTGGCGCACGAAGGGTTTGCGTTTTCGGCTGCGCTGCGGCGTGCAGTGCTTGCGGCAATGAATGCGAGCTCAACCTCAACGGCTGAACTGGCGCGTCTGAATTGGCGCTTGGGAATCGCCTATTCTGAAGCTGTTTTAGCGACTTTGAAGCGGCACAATGTCGAGCTCGACCTGATTGGCTGCCACGGGCAGACTTTCTATCATCAGCCCCGCCCGGCGAAGTACTTGGATCGGCAATTTGCCTGTACCTGGCAGGCAGGCGAAGCGCAGGTGATCGCGTCTGCGCTCGGCGTGCCTGTTGTTTCAAACTTCCGCCCAGCCGACATGCTGGCCGGCGGACAAGGCGCCCCGTTGGTTCCGCTGCTCGATTACGCGATGTTTGCCGACAGCAAACGCGGACGCGTCCTGCAGAACATCGGCGGCATCGCCAACCTGACGGCGATTCCTGCAGGAGCTGGGCCGGATCGGATCATCGCATTCGATACCGGACCGGGCAACATGGTGATCGACGCTCTGGCCCAGAAGCTTCTCGACAAGGCATTCGACCGCAACGGATCCATCGCGGCAGATGGTGTCGTCCTCAAGCCGATGCTGGCCCACGCTTTGCGCAATCCTTATTTTCAGTTGAAGCCTCCGCGCACGGCCGGACGCGAGCAGTTTGGCCGCGAGTATGCCGCAGAGTTTCTTGCCGACTGCCTTCGCCGCAGCCCCCGGCCGGAAGATGCAATGGCTACCGCTACGGCGCTGACCGCTGAAACGATCGTGCAGAGTTACAAGCAATTCTGCAAGCGGAAAATGCAGAACGGAAGCGGAGTGGACTACATTGTCTCCGGCGGTGGCGCGCGCAACCATACTCTGATGGCCATGCTGGCGCAAAGGCTGGAGCCGATGGGTTGCGACCTGGCCGTGAGCAATGATTTCGGCTTGCCTGCTGAGGCCAAGGAAGCTGCGGCCTTTGCTCTGCTGGCCTGGCAAACCTGGCGCCACCTTCCCGGTAATGTACCGGCGGCGACAGGAGCAAAGCGGCCCGTGATCCTGGGGCAGGTGACCTATGCGTAGGCTCCTTGCCCTGGCAGCACTGCTCGCGCTGGTTGGCTGTCACGGGGCGCCGAGGGATCCCGGCACGGTCGTGTTTCTGATTGAAAGCAGCCCGGCGAATCTCGATCCACGCATCGGGACAGACGCGCAATCTGAGCGCATCGATGCGCTGCTCTTCGATGGGCTAGTGGATCACAACGAAAGCTTTCAATTCACGCCTGCACTGGCCGAGCGCTGGGAGCAGCCGAACCCGCTGACGCTGGTTTTCCATCTGCGCACTGATGTGCGGTTCCACGATGGAAGATCGCTGACAGCCCACGACGTACTCTGGACGATCAAATCAATGATCGACACAAAAAGCGCAGGCGCAGTCATCTCACCCAAATCTGCAGCCTTTGGCGCAGTCGAGTCCCTGGAAGCTCCCGACGAGCGAACAGTCGTTTTTCACCTGAAACATGCCGATAATTTTCTGCTGACCAACCTTTCGACAGGCGCCATCGGAATTGTCCCGGAAGGCAGCGGAAAGGACTTCTGGCAGCACCCGATCGGGACGGGGCCCTTTGAATTCGTCAGCCAGCAGATCGATCAGGATGTAATCCTGGAGCGCAACCCGCTTGGTTGGTCCGTCGTACCGAAGATCGACAGGGTTCGTTTCTCCGTGGTGCCGGATGCAATCACACAATCGCTTGAGCTGGAGAAAGGCTCCGGCGACGTGGCGATCAATTCCCTGCCGATCGATTCGTTGCCGGTGCTGGCGGCGCGGCCCAATTTGCAGTTGGAACAGACAGGCGGCACGGAGATTCAGTATCTCGGATTCAACCTCCGCGATCCCCTGCTGAAAGATGTGCGCGTCCGCCAGGCGATTGCCTTCGCTATCGACCGGGAGCTGATTATCAGGACGCTGCTGCTCGGCCACGCGCGGCCCGCGTCGAGCCTGCTGCCGGAAAGCCATTGGGCCTGGACCGGGGATGTTGCGCGCTACGATTTCGATCCGGCGCGGGCGAGGCAGCTGTTGGACGAGGCCGGCTTAAAGCCAGGCGCCGACGGAATCCGCTTTCACCTTACCATGAAAACTAGCAACGACGAAGGGGCGCGATTGCTGGCTGCAGTGCTCCAGCAGCAACTGGCCGGCGTTGGCATTGCGCTGGAGATTCGCAGCTACGAGTTCGCCACCTTCTACTCCGACGTGACGCGCGGGGCTTTTCAGATTTATTCCATGCGTTGGGTCGGCATTCAGCAGCCGGATATCTTCAGCTTTGCCTTTGCAACCTCGAACTTCTCTCCCCGAGGCGTCAATCGCAGCCACTACTCGAATGCGCAGCTAGATGCTCTTCTCGACGATGCGGCAACCAGCCCGGACAAATCGCTGCGACGGGCAGAGTACGTGGAGGCGCAACAGATCCTGGCCCGCGACCTGCCCGCCATCAATCTCTGGTATCGAGATACGGTTGTGGTTCAAAGCCGCCGCCTGACGCACGTGACCCCTACGCCTGCGGGCAGTTACACATTCCTGAATACAGCCGAACTCACTCATTGAGCTTTGTTGACTCTTCAGATGCTCTTAAGCAACCGCAGCCTCTAAACCAAAGACTCATAGGCCCTTACGGACGCTCGCCCGGAATCTCCCACAAAGCGGCACACCCTACGCCTGGTTCTCTCAACCTTTTGGAGCACTGGTTCGTCTACAAGATGGAAGTGATTTTGCTAACCCGGTTTACACCACGATCTGACCCGTGGAGAAAAGGCATATGAAGAGAAAGATCAATATTCGGGTTCCCGCTTCAAGCGTGCATGGTGCGTTTTTACTTGCGGCACTTCTGGTAACGGTCCTGGCTGGACCACTGGGGGCTGCGGCGCAGGCACCGGCTCCTTCTCGTTTTCTCGGCACGATCACAGCCATTACCGGCAACGCGCTAACGGTGAAGGTTGACGGTAACGGCGATCGCCAGGTTGTGGTCCCTGCTGGAGCGTCGATCAAGCGAATTGCGCCTGGAGAAAAGGATCTAAGCAAGGCTACGGCGATCCAGTTCAGCGATCTGGCAACCGGAGACCGCGCGCTGGTCAAGCTCGATCCAGACGCCCCTGCGGGCACATTGCAGGCGCTGCAGATTGTGGCTGTCAAGCAAGAGGACGTTGCGAAGAAGCAACTGAAAGACCGCGAAGACTGGCAATTGCGCGGAGTGGGCGGATTGGTGAAGAGCGTTGACACCGCGACCGGCGTCGTTGTGATAACCAGCGGCGCGGGACCCACGGCCAAGACGATCACGGTTCACACCACCAAGACAACCATGCTCAAGCGATATGCTCCCGCATCGGTGAGCTACGATGCAGCACTGCCTGCGCCCATCGACGCGATTCATGTGGGCGATCAGTTGCGCGCGCGCGGCGATAAGAACGCCGATGGGTCGGAGATTTCCGCGGAAGAAGCGATCAGCGGGACCTTCCGCAACATCTCAGGAGCGATCTCGTCGATCGACACCGCGAACTCGGCTTTTGTTGTAAAGGACCTGATGACCAAGAAGGTGATGACCGTCCATATCACGCCCGACGCACAAATGCGCCGTCTGCCCGAAATGATGGCGCGGATGCTGGCGGCGCGGCTGACAGGGAGTTCTGGCAGCCCCGGCGGCGCTCAGGGCGGACGCGGCGGGCAATTTGGCGGACAGCAAGGCGGCGGCGGTCAAGCGCCTGGTGCAGGCGGCGGACAGGGAGGCGGACGCAGCGGTGGCGGCGATCCGCAGCAGATGCTGAGCCGGGCGCCTGCAATTCAACTAGCCGATCTGAAGAAAGCAGACGCTGTGATGCTGGTATCGACAGACGGCGCAACGGATGTCACGGCCATAACACTGCTGGCTGGAGTTGAGCCACTGCTCGAAGCTCCCGCTGCAAGCCAGAATCTGCTCAACAACTGGAGCATGAACACCGGAGCCGGCGCAGCGGAAGCGGCAGCCCAGTAAACGTAACCAAATCTTCTTGGGTAACAAGCGAGGGACGCGTGTATTCAAAACTTCATTGCATTCATTCATTGGGAATTGTTCTGGCTCTCGGCTTTGCCGGAGTGCTGATGGCGCAGCAGCAAACGCCTGCGCCAACGCCGCCGGTGCAGACTCCTCCGCCAGCCGCGCAGGCACCGGCGACAACCAGCCAAGCCGCCGCGGCGGTCACCGGTACCTTGCGCGGACACATCGCCGATCCCACCGGCGCTTTCATTCCCGGTGCAACGATCGCAATCGATACTTCGGCGGGGACCTTCGTAAAAAGCACGATAGCCGACGCTGCTGGCTCCTATTCGGTGAGCGGACTGAAGCCCGGCGGCTACATTGTGCAGGCCACGTTCGACGGCTTCGCGCCCTTTACTTCGCCGACCATTCAGCTTTTGCCCGGTCAGTCTAAGCGCGTGGACATTGCAATGGCCGTTGAAGCGGCGCAGCAGAGCGTGACGGTGACCGACGACTCGCCGATGGTCAACATCGATGCCAGCGGAAACGCCAGCGCCATCGTGCTCAAGGACAAGGATCTCGATGCGCTTTCCGACGATCCTGACGAGCTCTCGAACGAACTGACGGCTCTCGCCGGCCCCGCGGCAGGTCCCAACGGCGGGCAGATCTATATTGACGGATTTACCGGCGGAACGCTGCCGCCGAAGTCGGCGATCCGCGAAATCCGCATCAACCAGAATCCATTCTCTGCCGAATATGACCATATCGGTTATGGGCGAATTGAGATTCTGACCAAACCGGGAACCGATGTGTTGCATGGGCGGGCCTTCGTGATGGGAAATGACAATGTCTTCAACACCGGCAACCCGTTCGTATCGTCGGTTCCCGGCTATGACAGCGTCCAGTACAACGGAACCATCAGCGGTGCGATTAACAAAGCAGCCTCCTTCTTCCTCAGCGTCGAAGGGCGCAACATTCAAGACGAGGGCATTTACATTGCCAGCACGGCGGTTCTCAATCCTGTTACCGGCCTCTACTCCATTCCCACCGACACAAACGGGAACATCGTTCCAGTGTCCGGTTCCATCTATAGCCCATCGAACCGCATCGAAGTCTCACCGCGCATAGACCTGCAACTGGGACAGAAAAACACGCTGACCGTTCGCTATCAGTTTGAGGGCGGCAGCTCAAGTGGAAGTCTTGGCTCGTCGACATCGTTGCCGACGCAGGCTACATCCGGGAACTCAACGGAGAACAGCCTGCAACTGCTGGATTCCCAGATCGTCAACGAGCACATCGTCAATGAGACGCGCTTCCAATTTCGCCGCGGCGATTCTACGACGACGCCTGTGAGTACGGCGCCATCGGTGGGGGTGTCAGGGGATTTCTCCGGCGGAGGCTCCGGCGGGCAATCCGATTCGAATCACAACATCCATATGGAGTTGCAGAACATCACGACCATGTCGGCCGGCGCCCATGCCATCAAGTTTGGCACATGGCTTCGCGACAATCGCGAAGCAGACTCTTCGAACGGCAATTTCAACGGCAGCTTTAGCTTCCCCTCGCTACAGGCATATGTGGCCACACTGAACGGGCTCGCTCAGGGTCAAACGTTGGCGCAGATTGCAGCGGCTTGCCCGGCCAGCCAAATTGGCGGCTGCCTGCCAAACAATCTGACCTACACAACGGGCAAACAGGGATTCACGTCCAATGTCTTCGATACCGCGCTCTTTTTCCAGGACGATTGGAAGTTCAATCAGTTTCTCACCCTCTCCGGCGGCTTGCGTTGGGAGTCGCAGAATCACACTGCGGACCACAGCGACTTTGCCCCCCGCTTTGCATTTGCCTATGCGCTGGATGGCCACAAAGACAAAAAGTCGGCCCGGACTGTACTGCGCGGCGGCTACGGTTTCTTCTATGACCGTTTCTCCTCGGGTAGCCTGATGTCGCTCGAGCAATTCAACGAATCCAGCAACAGCAAGAAGCAAGTCAACATCACCAACCCCACCTGTTTCAATGCCGCCAGCCTTAGCAATATCAATCTGGCCACTTGCGGTGCGGGAAATATTGTTGCACCGGAGATTTATCAGATCTCGCCCACTTATCATGCTCCCGTGATGCAGCAGCTTGGCACCAGTCTCGAACGTCAGTTGACCAGAACATCGACGCTCACCCTAACCTATCTGCATTCCTTCGGCGTACACCAGATGGCAACGCGCGATTCGAATGCCTATCTTCCGGGAACATACAATTTCACCAACCCGGCCAGTTCCGGAAGCCGGCCCAATCCGAATCTTGGCATCGTGAGAGAGTATTACCCCGAGGCGGTCTTCAAGCAGAACCAGCTGACGATCAGCGTTAATGAGCGGTTCTCACCCAAATTCAATGTTACCGGGTTCTATAACCTGACCTTCGCCAACTCGGATACTGGAACGGCCTCGAACTCCTACAACTTGCGCCAGGATTATGGCCGTGCCCCATTCGCATCGCGCAACACGGTGTTTCTCATGGGCAATTACACGGGACCGTGGGGTCTGTCCTTCAATCCGTTTCTGATGGCGGTTTCGGGAAGACCCTATAACATCACAACCAACAACGACCTTACCGGCGATGGTTTCTACAACGACCGGCCCAGCTACCCAGGCAGCGCATCAATCTCAAAAAATGTGGTCTACACCAATCTGGGCGCCTTTGACACTGTCCCGCAAGCAGGAGAGGTGCTCCTCCCCGCGAGTTTTGCAACCGGGCCGGCAGCGGTTGCGGTGAATCTACGCGTCAGCCGTGCGTTCGGCATCGGGCCCAAGGTTGGGCAAGCAGCCACCAACGCAGCTGCACCGGGTCAGGGCGGTCCACAAGGTGGTCCGCCCCCTGGAGGGCCCGGCGGCGGCGGGGGACGTGGCGGCGGCGGGGGTGGATTTGGCGGCGGCGGCGGGGGTGGACGCGGCGGCGGTGGATTTGGCGGCGGCGGATTCGGAGGTGGTGGTGGAGGCATGTCTAATACCGGCCACAAGTACTCGCTCACCTTTAGCGCGCAGGCGTTGAATCTGTTCAACGACATCGACTATGGCCAGCCGTCCGGGAGCTTGATTCCGACGCTCAATACCTCCACGGGGCTGTCCGGTCCGGGGAGCCGGTTTGGAAAATCAACCAGCCTCGCACGCGGTATCTTTGCGTCCCCAACGAGTTCGGCGGCGCGGCGCATCTTCTTCCAGGCCGCATTCACCTTCTGATCGAAGGCCGGCAACAAGACCAAAGGCCGGAGCGCGATGCTTCGGCCTTTGGTGTTTGTCAGCGGCCCGCTGTCACCGCGGCAGCCTGTGGATCGACCGCAAACGCATCTGTAAGCGAGATGACCTTCATCTGCGCTTTCAAAGCGTCGAGAGAAACGGCGCTCGTAACTGAGATTTCGGCGGTCTCGCCCGGAAGCAAGTCGAAGTAGTTATCGGAGACCTTTACGTCGAGATTGCCGTACGTGAGATAGACGTTGCGAGCGAGCACTCGGGAAGTTATGCGGACCTTGTACCTTCCATTTCCGCCCGTGGTCTCGACACTGAGGGCGGCCGGCTTCAAGTGAATCTCCTTGGTCGGAGCCAGATAGGCAAGGTTGCGCGAAATCTGTTCACCGTTGGCAGCGAGTTCCGCGACGACAAATACGCGAGAGGTATCTGCCGCGCCGGCATCCGTAAGCTTTTTGAACGGCCACTCGAGATAGACCTGGCTGTCGAGAGGTGTAACTTCCACCGCATGCGAATCCTCGAGCAGCACCTTGCCGTCGAAGTTCATGAGCCGCACTCGCAGCATAGCCGGCTGGGCCTTGATCTTGTCGGAAACGATGTAGACCTTCAGAGCACCATCCTCGACATGCGGTGAAACGAGGATCGGCGCATAGAAGCGGCGGGCATAGTACTGTAGCGCCTTCCAGCGGCCGTAGTAGTCGATCGAAGACCACGATGCAACCGGCCAGCAGTCGTTCAACTGCCAAAAAACTGAACCCATGGTGTCAGGACGGCTGCGCCGGAAGTGCTCCGCGCCAATCTTGATTCCCTCTGCCTGTAGCACCTGACTCACATAAAGAAAGCTGGCAAAGTCTTTCGGCTCCGAGTAATCCTTGAGCAGATAGTCATGGATGATCGAGTTGCCTTCATTGTTCTTCTGATGTTCGAGCATCACCGGGGTGAAGATGCCGGTGCGATCTTCAGGCAAGGTGAATGCTTCGATCGTTTTCATCTCCGGAAATGACTGGAATCCATACTCGGTAACAAAGCGTGCATGATGCGTCTCGTATGTCGAGAATGGGACGCGTCCGTGCCACACGTCCCAGATGTGCGCATCGCCGCTCTGGTAACTGGGACTGAGGGCCTCGTAGTCGGAACTGGGTGAACTGGGCCAATAGGGAGTCTCTGAGTCAAGCCGCGCCACTACTCTGGGCAGTATGCCGCTGAATTCTGTCAGGTAGTCCTGCCACATTTGATAGCGGACATCGGCGGGAAGTTCAGGTCTTCCTTTCCAACTCAGTGCCGATTCAGTCTCGTTGTTGCCGCACCAGACCACGATGCTGGGATGGTTGCGCAGGCGGCGCACCTGGTCGTCGGCCTCAGCCTCGATATTGAGCTTGAAGTCGTAGGTTCCAGGCTGCCAGTCGTTGCCGAACATGAAGTCTTGCCAGACCATGATGCCGAGCTCGTCGCAGATGGAGTAGAACTCATCGGTCTCGTAGTAGCCTCCGCCCCAGTGGCGAATCATGTTCATGTTGGCGTCGCGCGCGGATTGAAGAATGCGGCGATAATCCGCCGTCGTCACCCGATTGGGAAAGCTGTCGAACGGAATGACGTCCGCGCCCTTGGCAAAGACGGGAATGCCGTTGACTAGAAGCTGAAACGACCGGCCCCACTGATCCGGGTGCCTATCCAGGACAACGGAACGCAGCCCGGCTTTGACCTTGCGGGTTTCAGCTGGTTGCCCGCCGACACCCACCTGCGCAGTGAACTCGTAGAGCGGCTGGTCGCCGTAGCCTGCCGGATACCAAAGCTTCGGCTGGCGAATTTCGACCGGAAGGTCGATGACATTGCGCCCCGCATGAAGGGTGGCCACCGTGCTGAGCGTGACAGGCTTGCCGTTGTCAGTGTATTGCACGCTGACGCGGGCCGAGCCGGCACTGGCGGCCTCGACTTCGACTTCGGCATCCGCATGCGCCACTGTACTGCTCACATCGCGCTGCCGGATGGCGAAGTCGGCAATGCGAACCTTGTCCCAGGCCTCAATTTGCGCTGGACGCCAGATGCCGGTGGTGACAAAGCGCGGTCCCCAGTCCCAGCCGTACTCATAGGCTGCCTTGCGAATGTAAGTCTTGGCGTCGGTCTTTGTCTTCGCCTGCCAAGGGTCGCGCGCTGCCACTTCCGCGGCAGCCTTGATGGGTGACGGGAAGGCGACGCGCAGAAGATTCTTGCCGACGTGAAGGCGGCCCTTCACGGGCACACGCCAGATGCGGAACATATTGTCCGCGGCCAGCACCTCTGTCCCGTTCACATAAACCAGCGCAGCCGCGTCTAGGCCGTTGAAAACCAGGTCAACATTCGAACGGGCAAGCATGGACGGCGTAACGTCGAATGTGAGCTTGTACTCCCAGCTCTCATTTTCGATCCACTGCAGCTTGGTCTCGTTGTCGCGATAGAACGGGTCGTCAATCTTCTTGTTGGCCAGCAGATCCAGGTGGACATCGCCGGGAACGGTAGCCGGGAGCCAGCCTGCTTCCGGTTGTTGCGGTGCCAAGGTGACCTGGCGAAACTGCCACCCGTGATCCAGCGCAAGAACCGCATTCTGTGCCGGCTTCGACTGTGTTTGCGCCATTCCACTTCCCATCCCGATTGACCCCGCTCCCAAAACACAACAAAATGCTGCAACCATTACCCGCATTGCACTCTCCCCATTGCCTTCTGTCGGATCATATTTCTGACTCGCAAAGGCTCGCTCCGGAATTCGCTGATAAGGCTATCACGGTGGCATCGCGAAGGACGCGGCGCCAATCACTCCTTGCGCTGCAACATTGCAGTATAGAGTGCTTCCCAGTCGCCGGCCCTGGTATCCATGCTGAATTGGTTTTGAATGCGGGCGCGGGCTGCGTGGCCAAGCGTGCAGCGCTCACCCGCGGGGGTCTGCATGATTCTCAGCATGGCTTCGGCCAGCGCCCTTGAATCCTTGGCTGGCACGATCGTGCCAGCATCCCCAACCAGTTCGCGAACGCCGCCCACATCGGTTGCGGCGACGGGCTTCTCCATGGCCATTGCCTCGCCCAGGGCCAGAGGCATCCCTTCCCATGCCGAGGCCAGCACAAATCCGTCGGCAGCATCGAGCAGAGCCGGCAGATCGCGGCGAAGTCCCAGAATTCTGACGCCATCCAACGAGCCGCTTCCTACCGCAAAGCCGCTGACGAATCCATCCCCGCGCTTCACCTTGGTGCCTGCCCATTCTCCGGCAATCCAGAGCTGCGCTTCGGGCTGCGCTGCACGCACCACCGCAAACGCTCGCAGAAGATTGGGAATATCCTTTGCGGGGACGATGCGGCCTGCCGTAAGCCAGATGAATTCCCCCCTGCTGCCCGTCTGGCTAGCGCCCATTTCAGCTCTGACTCTGGCTCGGCGCTCCGCATCGGGGGCAAACTCCTCGGTATCGATGCCATTTGTCAGCACCGCGCACTTGCGCCGTGGAACAGCCTTCAGCCTCACAAAGCGGTCGGCGGCAGCCTGGCTGACTGCCGTTGTTCGACGGCTTAAACCATCAGTCAGGCGATAACCCAACATGCGTTGCCAGCCACCTTCATAAACGTTATGCACGGTGGAGAGAACGGCTGCGGAAGGAACGAGGACTTTGAGAAGGCGAGCGACGATGTTGGGATGGAAGCTGTGGCTGTGGAGCAAATCCGGGCGAAATGCACGAAGGAATCGGCGGGCCTGCGCAAGGCCTCTGATGACGCTGAGCGGCGTTCGGCGCATTCCAAGGTGAACTACGGGCAGCGCGGTGGGCCATTGCTCGGCGACCGGCGGCCGAAGAACCAGAAGCTGAACCGTGTGCCCGCGTTCGGCCATGCGGCTGGCCAGCGCCACCACCAGCCGTTCCGCCCCGCCCATTCCCAGCGACGTGAGCACATAAACAATCCGCATTCGGCCCAGATTCCAAAACTACCGTGAAACGATCATAGCCCTTGCGTTCAGGCTTTGCGCCCTGGGGCGAATTTGCGCCCAAGCAGAGTGTCCACTGCGATCAATCCGGGACCAAAAATAAGAATCAATAGCGCGGCAAACCAATAAGTGTATGGAGTTGCTCCGTAAAAGTCTGAGGGGTTGGAAAACACATGCGAGAAATTGATGCGGTCGTCGGGCACGCTCACGTAAGCCATGGTCATGTTGACGAAGAGAACCAGCGACGTGAGCCGAGAGGCAATGCCCAACGCCAAGAAGACGCCGCCGGCCAATTCGACAAGAGCTATAGCGAGGGCTGTCATTCCGGGCGCGGGAAGATTCAAGCTGGCGAAGAACTGTGTAACCTTGTCGAGATGAGTCAGCTTGCCCCAGCCGTCCTGAGCAAACTGCCAGCCCCAGTAAAGGCGGATGGCCAGAAGCAGCGGGCTTTGCAGCCAGTTCAACAACGTGCGGGCATGTAGATACGCGGAGCTGATCAGCTTGACCATTGATTGCTTGTCATTCCTTTCTATTTCTGCGGGACCGATTCAAGATCGGGAGCGCAGATCCAGCCGAGTTCGGCCCAGTTGGCGAACCACTCGCGGACCAGTTTGGGGCGGCGGGCTTCAGGAATCGGTGTATCCCTGAAGCCTGCCTGCAGAGCCTCGCTCAAAGGCGAACCGCGACGGATGGCCTCAAGGGTGAGGAACTCTTCGCGCTTAAGCCGGCGGTAGTAGACGGTGAGATCGACGCGATGGGCTGCCACCCAGGTTGGCCAGCCCCGCAGTTTGGGCAACTTTGCCGGAGCGGCCGGATGGCCTTCGTGCTTCTGTCCCGCCTCGCTGGTCTCGCGTTTCTGGCGATCGTGCAGGGCAAGCACCAGATCGTCCGCTTGATACGCCAAGGCGATCAGTTGCAGATGGGGCTGGAGCGCGAGGCGCGAGCCAGCGTCGAGAGTTGCGATTTCTTCCAGGGTAAGCGGCGTGCGGTCGGCGCTGTCGAAAGCTTCGATAAATGCCCACTCGATCCGGGCCACATCGAGTGCCAGGCGCTGACGCCGGCCTGCAAATTGCGGGTTGGCGGCCAGCCACTCCGCCAGCCTTGAGCCAAGGTTGCGCATCGTGAAGGAGCGGCTGGGATGCGCGGTGAGGTAGGCGATCGATAAGGCTTCGAAGGCGCGGCCTCCAACAACAGCGCGTAGCGCGGGAAAGTCCTCGGCCAAAGCATCGAGCACGCGGTACCAATACTGGCGGTTGTAAATCTCAAGCCGCTTGAAGGCGCTAAGCAGGCTGTTGGGTGCAATGAACGACGCTGCCACGGCGTCCATCGGACGGCCATCGGGAGACACGGCGCGCATGTCTTCATCGGCGAGCGGCATCATGACGGCTGCGGCCATCTCGCGCTGCAACTGGGCAAGACTCATCTGGGGGCTCATCTGTTCCTGATTCATGACGCAACCTCCACACGCGCGGGCGCATGTTGATTCAGGTAGCGATCTGCTTTCTTTGCTTCCCGATGAACCTCGTCGAAACTGGGAATATGGTCGTCCCATTCAAGCAGCGTGGGCGTGGGGCCGCAGCGTGCGATTGCACGCGCATAGAGCTCCCAAACGGGATCGATGACCGGATGGTCGTGCGTGTCAAGGATGTACTTCTCGTAGCGCGAGTGGCCGGCGATGTGAATCTGCGCCACGCGATGTGCGGGGACCGCGTTCACATAGTCCATGGGCGCGAACTCGTGGTTTACCGAAGAGACGTAGATGTTGTTCACATCGAGCAGAATTCCGCAATCGGCGCGCTCCACTACTTCAGTCAGAAACTCCCATTCGGTCATCTGCGAGCCGGTAAATGCAGCGTAACTGCTGACGTTCTCGACTGCGACGGGAATTTCCAGATAATCCTGGACCTGCTTCACGCGGGCCACCGTGCGCTCTACCGCCTCCCATGTGTAAGGCAGCGGAAGTAAGTCGTGCGTGTAAGTACCGTCCACGCTGCCCCAGCAAAGATGATCGCTGAGCCACGGAGTCTTGGTGCGCCTGACCAGAGTCTTGAGCCGGCGCAGGTGTTCGGGATCGGGCTCGGTCACCGAACCGAAGTACATGGAGACGCCGTGCTGGACGACTCTGTACTGTTCCAGGATGCGATCGAGCATCGCCAGCGGGCGTCCAGCATCGATCATGAAGTTTTCAGAAATGATCTCGAACCAATCCACGATTGGCTTGCGCGAAAAAATGTGCTCGTAATGCGGAATTCGGAGACCGATTCCGACGCCGTGATCCTGAAACGCATTGAAGCGATTGCCTGGCATGATAGACAGTTCTCAGTCGTCGGTTATCCGTTGTCAGCCGTCAGTTGTCAGTCGTCTGCGATGCCAATACGAGCAATTGGCAAAGATGGGGAAATGATGGCGCGGCCATAGCCAGATTGAAGCAATCCTGCCGCGCCACCGGTTGGATTGGGGCTTATACGAATGCCGGCGGCTTGGAGCCGTCGGTGGCGCATCCGCCCTTGCCCTTGCAGGTGTTCTTGCCCTTGCAGCCCTGATCGCCCGTCGAGCAGCCGCCGGTACCCTTGCAACCGTTCTTGCCTTTACAGGAGTGTTTCGCAGGTGGGGTGTCGTGGACATAGCGCAGGCCGGCCTTGGCCGCGTTCACTTTCGCAGTTCCGTGCGTGGCCGTCTGGGCCGCAACGGAGGTTCCACCGACCAGGCCGGAGAGCGCCGCCGTCAGAAGCAGTGCATTCAATTGGTTCTTCATGATCCTTTGACCTCACTTGGGGGTTGGGGCGGATGGGGTCCGCCTGGTTGTAGACCCGCGGGACTGAATCGTTGCAAATCCCGCATTTTGCATATTACGCACCTTAGGAGTGGGCGTCTGATAGAAAGGTTACAGAGAATCTGATTCGGTAACCGTGAATTTCATGTCGGAAAAATTCACTTTTATCAAGTAGTCTCCAAAATAGAGAGCGGATTGGCTCAGGCACGCAGTTTGCTTTACCCTGATTCTGCCCGGAGCCTCGAGGTCAGCGCGCCGGGTTCGGGAGGCCGATTGGAAAACGCCAAAGGAATGCGGTTCTTGACCAGTGCAAGCCTGGTTCTGGCGCTGCTGCAGAGCTTGTGTACCGCAATACTCACCATCAGCGGAATTCGCATGGCAATCGGACTGGGCGCTCTCGCAGCATCCAGCATCTATGCGCCGATCCTTGGATTCCATGGCGACGTGTTTCGCATCCCCATGCTCGCGTTGGCTACAGTCGGCGCGGTTGTCAACCTGCTTGTGCTGGCCTGGATCTGGTGGCTGCGCTCGCGGCCTTCAGCGCAATGGCGAAAGCGCGAGGTGAGCAGGAATGAGCGGCGTTCCGAACGAATCCAGGTAGCCCTGGCGGTTCTGACCCTGGTGCTGGTCGGAGTGGAGGGATGGGCACACGTCATCGTCAATCGGCCACCGGCGCCGCCCGCCGCTATCCAATCCAGCACGTCTTGATTGGCGCGAACCAACTAAGGTCCCGCTGACTCCAATTCCCTATCCAGTCGCGCATGCAGCCGCTCGCTGAATCCCGCAGGCAGTTCGAAGACCCGGCCATCGGCAACAAGAACGACCACGTTCCGGGTCGAGTCCAGGACGGCCGAGCAGATCTCGCAGGTCTCGAGATGACGATCGATTTCGGCGCGCAGCCCCGCGTCCACCTCGTCGTCGATGTAGGCGGAGATGTGCTCCCAAACGTGTTTG
Organism: uncultured Acidobacteriaceae bacterium; assembly: GCA_963757965.1. Classification (GTDB taxonomy): domain Bacteria; phylum Acidobacteriota; class Terriglobia; order Terriglobales; family Acidobacteriaceae; genus Telmatobacter. Next base: position 208,010 of record CAVWTV010000015.1, on the reverse strand, counting down.
CAGTCGATCCTCATGCGCCCCACCCAAACAGCCCTTTACGTTTGGGCGCAAACCCTTTCAGCTTTGGAGCCAGATCCCGTTGCAACAAGGCCCGCGCGCGGTGCAGGCGAACCTTGACTGCCCCTTCGGCAATGCCCAGCGCCACCGCGGTTTCTCGGATATCCATTTCTTCGATGTCTCTGAGCAGCACAACGTTACGGTAAATCTCAGGCAGGCCCTCGATGGCATTGCGCAAGATCGCACCCAATTCCTTCGTCTCAAGAGCCTGGGACGGTACTTCGCGCCAACTGGTGAGGATCGCGGGGGTATAGTCCCCGGTCTGATCGTCGAGGCCCGCGTCTAGAGAATCTTCGCGCCGGGTCGCCGCCTTGCGCAGCCGCCCCAATCCCTCGTTGCGGGCAATCGAGAGCACCCAGGTGCGGAATTGGGAGTCGCCGCGAAAATTCTGGAGGTTTCGATAGACCTTGATGGCCGTCTCCTGCGCGGCATCCTCGGCCTCTGCTTCGTTGCGCAGCAGCGAGAGCAGCAAAAAGTAGATGGCGCGCTCGCACGGCCGGATGAGGTCATGGAACAGTTGCTTCTCGCCGGCCAGAATCCGGCGGATGCACTCGGCCTCGAATTGTGGATTGGGGACCGCCGTCATTGAGGCCTGGTGAAGGACGGAAACCGGAGCCTGCTGCTCTGCCGGTACCTTGGCCCTCCTGAAGAGAACTATAGCGCGCCCGGCCAGAGGAACTGAGAAGCACTGCTCCGGCGCCGGGGCCGGCCGGCTGAGTGAACTTGGATTGGTCGAGGCTGAACATGCCCTGACCCAGACGTCTCTGGACACCCCTCCGACCTTGTCAAGAGGGCTAGTTTTTCGATTTTATGGATTCCTTGTACGGAAATCGTACAATCGGCTGTACAATTCCCACGAGGAGACCCATGGCCGGAGATATACAACTTACGTGCAGCGATTGCGGGCAGGACTTCAGCTTTACCGCCGCTGATCAGGCGTTCTTCCAGGAACGCGGTTACTCGACCCCGAAGCGTTGTAAGAATTGCCGTCAGGCAAAGAAGAACGACCAGGGAGGCTCCGGCTACCGTTCGGCCCCAGCACAGGGAACACCTGTGATTTGTTCGGGTTGCGGTCAGCCTACAACAGTGCCTTTTGAACCTCGTGGTGATCGACCGGTCTTTTGCCGGGACTGCTACCAGGCACGAAAGGGCAGCGGGGGTGGCGGCGGCGGCAGTTCGCGTGGTCGCGGCCGTTAAATGCTCTGCAGTGGTCCAATGATCGTTTTTTGACGATTGATGAGAACAACGAAAATCGGGCCACCGCTTCATGCAGTCAATTTCAAGCGAAACTCCTCAGCAACGGCTGACTGGGCTCTTCGGGCCACTGGCGTTCTTTGGCAGCTTGAGTTGCGTATTATTTCGATTTCTTGGTCATTCCGGAAGAGGGCATCGAGAAGGGCAGCCTCAGTGAAAGCGGCTGCCTTTTGCCTATCCAGATCGGCAATCAGACAAACGTCCCACTGAAGAGTGTCGTGCGGGAAAGCCCACACTGCCACAAACGTGGCGGATTCCTCCGGAAACCCCGCGAATCTGCACCGGACATTGGACATTGCGTTCGCCTCCCGGTACACTGCCCACAGAATCAGACCAATGTGGCAATCGCGAGGACTTATCCTACTATCATGCCTTTGAAACTGTCCTTCGCTGGATTTGCCTGGAAGAACCTCTGGCGCAGACGTCTCCGCACGCTGCTGACGCTGGGCGGGATCGCGATGGCGATCGGCGCATTTATAGCTTTGGTCGGTTTCTCCCGCTCCTTCGAGCATGAGTGGTTACGCCTTTACTCCAGCGCCGGAACAGATATGGTGGTCGTCGAGAGAACCTTCCTCGAAACAGCCATAGATGAGTCCCTGGGGGCGAAGATCCGGGCACTGCCTTTTGTTGCGCAGGTCACGCCAATGATCTTTAACATGATGGGCCTCACGCCGGAGATCAACGCACTCGTCTTCGGCTGGAAGGCCGATTCTTACGACTTCGATTCCTTGACATTTAAATCCGGAGGCAGGTTTCACGATGGCAAGACTGAAGTGATGCTGGGCGACGTGCTGGCCGAGAACCTCGGCAAGAAAGTCGGAGACAGCCTGGAGATTCAAGGCACGAATTTCACCGTGGTGGGCGTCTATCACGGAGGCTCGGCGCTGGAAGCGGGCGCGGTGATCATGCCAATCGACGAATTGCAGGATATCTCGAGTCAGCAAGGGAAAGTCTCCGGATTTCATCTTCGGCTACGCCCCGCACCGCCCGGCGTATCCCAGGAGCAGTACATAAAGGAGTGCCAGACGGCAATTGACGCCGCTGTTCCCGGACTGCGCGCCACGCCGGCCAGCGAATGGGCGAGCAAGAACCAGTTTGTTGCCTTGGCCCATGCCGTGGCATGGGGAACCTCGTCGATCGCCTTGATCGTCGGCATTCTCGGCATCGCCAACACCATGGCCATGTCGGTCTTCGAGCGTACCCGCGAGATCGGAATCCTGCGCGCGCTGGGCTGGAAGAGCTGGGAAGTCCTCATGCTCATCCAGGTTGAGGCTGTCGTGCTTGGACTTGTAGGCGGCGTCGTCGGTCTCGGCGTGGGATGGGGCGGTCTGCGCTTGTTGTCTAATCTTCCACAAACAGCAAGCATTGCCTCAGCGTCCGTTACCCCGATGCACCTGTTGGAGGGGCTGGGCATCTCGGTGCTCTCCGGCTTGCTTGCCGGAGCAATCCCCGCCTGGCGCGGCGCGCATTTGTCGCCGGTAGAGGCGCTGCGTCATGACTAACCCACAGTCAATCGCCAGCCCGCAGCTCGAAGTTCGGAAACTGCGCAAGAGCTACGACGACGGGCGCATTGAGGCGTTGCGCGGCGTGGATTTATCCGTTGCCGCCGGAGAATTCCTGGCCATCAGCGGAGCCAGCGGTAGCGGCAAATCAACTTTGCTGCAACTGATGGGGGGACTCGACGTGCCAACCAGCGGCGAGGTGCTCTTCGAGAATGCGTTCCTGGGATCCGCTATAGACCTGGACCACTATAGGGCCACTCAAATTGGATTCATCTTCCAGGCCTTCTACCTTCTGCCCACGCTGCGCTCAATTGAGAATGTGCAGGTCCCAATGCTGGCAATCGGGTCGAATTCCCATCACCGCGCCGAACGTGCTGAGGCTCTCCTGGTGGAGATGGGCCTGGAACATCGCCTGAATCAGTATCCCAACGAGCTCTCAGCCGGAGAACGGCAGCGCGTCGCGATTGCGCGAGCACTGGCCAATGATCCCTCCATCCTGTTGGCCGACGAGCCAACAGGCAATCTGGACTCCGTAAACTCCGCGCGCATCATGGAGATGCTGGTTGGCATCCAGAAAAAGCGCGGGATGACGCTGATTGTCATTACCCACGAGCAGGAGATTGCAAAGTCCGCTCCGCGACACATCCGCATTCGCGACGGAAGGATCGAGCCGTGACATTCACCGCCGCTCCCTCGCTTGCAACGCTGCTGCTGGCTGGCCCGCTGCTGGCGGGTATTGCTCTGGCGGCGACGGCGCATGCAACATCCACGCCTGCGCCCACGGGAAAGATCCCGGATCTTCATTCTCTGATCTCAGTTGCACGGCTGCGAATTCAAACGGCGGACTTCCGGGCCAGCGGGCATCTTATCCGCGTGGACGCAAGCGGCACACGGATAAGCTATGGAGTTTCCTTGAAGGCGCACTGGTTCCCCGGCGTGCTGCGCGTGCTCGTTGACGTTTCTCCGCCCTCTGGCGCGAAGCCTGACGCTCGTGCCCACATCCTGCTGGAGATGCGGCCCAACGGCCAGAGTGCAATCCAGATTGCGCACCCGGGTGACAAAGCCCCCTCCACGTTGCCCTTCGACAAATGGACCGATGGGCCGCTCGGGGCCGGTTTCAGCTATGAAGATTTCCTTGAGCAACAGTACTTCTGGCCGGGCCAGTCGGCGGTGGAAGAGACCAAATTCGGCGCCCGCGATTGCGACGTTTTGAAAAGCACACCGGGGACATCTGACAGAACGCACTACGCGGGGATAAAATCATGGCTGGACCACGGTATCGCTTTTCCTGTATATGTTGAGAAAACACTGAAGGGAACAGGAGCGGTAAAGGAGTTCACGTATCTTGGCCTGCGCCACGACGGCGGGGTGTGGTCTGCGACCCAGGTGGAAGCAAAAACGCGCGGCGAGGCAGGATCCACCCTGCTCATTGTCGATCGCGGGAGCACCAAGGCAAATCTTACCCTCGGGGATTTCAGCCCCGAGCAACTTATTCGTTTCTAGGGTCAATTATGCAGGTATTGTTGTGGTTTGTTGGTTTGGCAGCGGCATTGATCGGTGTGGGGTTTCTCTATCAATGGGTTGGTGGGCATCGCGACCGGAGGCGGTTTGCCGGTGAAGGACGCTGGGTTACCATTGGGCGTGGATACAAGCTTTACGTGCTTGAAAAGGGATCGAAGAAATCAACCGGTCCGACGGTGCTGTTCGAAGCCGGAATCGCCGCCACCAATCTGAACTGGTTCCACATACAAGAGACCGTTGCGCGCTTCACAGGCACCGCCTCCTACGATCGCGGCGGATTGGGCTGGAGCAGTCCCTGCCGAACTGCGCGAACACCCGGTAACATCGCCGTTGAGCTGCACGATATGTTGCAGGGTGCACGGATCAAGCCGCCTTATATTCTGGTCGGGCACTCCTTCGGCGGACTTGTGATGCGGCGTTTCGCGCTGCTGTTTCCCGATGAAGTGCTCAGCGTCCTGCTGGTCGACCCGATGCGCTGTGAAGAATGGCCGCCCTTGAATCCCAATAGGCAAGCGGAATTGGACCGGGGCAAGAAGCTATCGGGCTTTGCCATTCCGATTGCTCGCTTTGGGCTGGCGCGTCTTGCTGTGACGTCGCTGCTGTGCCGCGGAGGGGTCATTGCACAGCGGCTTGCTGGAGTCGCCGGGAATGGCGGCCGCCATGTGCTGGGTCGCGTGACCCAGGAAGTTGGCAAGATGCCCAGCCAAGTTTGGCCGGTCGTGGCAGCTCACTGGTCGCGTCCCGGCTATTACCGCGGCATGCGCAGCCACGTCGCCGCTGTGCCGGATTCGATTCGGGAGATGCTGTCCACCGAGCCGATTCACTCCATCCCGGTGCTGGTGCTTACGCCGGGCAAATCGACGCCGTTGTCAGCCGAGCACCTCGACCGCATTGGCGACAATGTACACCAGGTGATTGCCGAGGAAAGCGCACATTGGATTCATCTCGACGAGCCGGATTTGGTCATCGACTCGATCCGCGAAATGGTGGTGGCCGCAACGCCGGAGGCTGTGGCCGCTGCGGTTTGACTCGATTGCTTCTCCCCGGCTGCAAACGCGGTCCACGGGCCGGATTTCATGTCCTTCAAAATCGGGCTCAGGTAGCTGTACTCGGGATGCGCGGCGAGAAACGGTGCAGCCAGAAAGTCTTCGCCGCAAGGGTGTCCCGCGTGAGCGATCAAAGACAGCTTCCCTGCCAGATCGGAGTCCGTGACCTTCCCTGTCACCGAGCCGCCTGGAAAATAAGGACCCCAATCAAAGACCGGAACGCCCTCCTTGACCTTGTCCACGTGGCCGCAAAGCGACCGCTCATCGGCGCTCACTTTGCCCGTAAAGCTGTCTGCGTGGTCGGAAAGGAACTGCTCGGCCATCTGCACATCGATGCGTCCCTTGGCCTGCTGGATCTGCCTCTCCGCGGTGATACGGCGGGCGTTCGGCGAACTGGATAGATTGCCAAGATCGAAGTGACCGGTTTCATCCCTGATGAGCCGCAGATCGCGGGCAAAGTTGGTGCTCACGAAATAACCGTCCTTTGAGCGCCAGAGCGGCGTGTTCTTTAGCCCGAGCTCAAGATAGGCAATCTCGCCCGTCTTGCGATCGCCGATGAGCCAATCGTTGGCATAGCCGCCGTTGTTGCCATCCTTGATGATCGAGGCGTAGTCGTTGATCGAGCTTGCATACTGCAGCGCCTTGCGCGACCGGACGAACTCCGGCTTTCCGGCCGGGTTCCAGCCGATGAACTGAGTAATTGTGGTTTCGGTAATCATGATGCCGGCGTCGTTCACACCAAAATCGTCCTGGCTGGTGATCAAACCGGGAGCGCCGTCCATCAGGATACGGTGCCCATGTGCGGGCTGAATGTCGAAGATGACCGTCCAGCGCGAGCCCTCCGCGTAGGGAGCCCAATTGTTGTGCGCAATTACGATCTTGCCGCCCTTGGTGTAGCTTCCCGTGGCAATGAAGGCCGAGCAGCGGCCCGATGGGAGAATGTGCGGAGCATTGGCGGCGCTCTGGCTCTTGTCCTGCTTGTTGAGCCACGGCACATAATATTGCGGCAGTTCAATGCCCCCGTTTAGAGCGACAATGTCCCACACATCGAGCTTGACGCCTTTCGACTGGACGCCCTTGGCGATGCCCTCCAGTTCCTGCTGATACTCGGCATCGATATGAGGCCAGAACATCGTGCGGCCAGCCTTGCGGAAGAACTCCCAATCACGCTTGGTGTCGTGTGTGCTTTCAAGCTCTACGACCCCGACCATGTCCTCGATTTCGGCGGAGAGAAGTTGACCATGCTGGAAGCCAATCTCTGCGGGAGTGCCCTCGAGGTGGACATAGGTCCAGCCGCCGCTTTGAAAACGGTATCCATGCAGAGCGCCAGCTTCTGGGCTCGGCGAGTCCATCGCCTGCGCGTGTGAAACCGCAACTATGCATAGGAATTGGAGCAAACAAACTGAGACTGCGCGGCAAACCAAACGGACCATCGAGAATCCTCCAGGATGCCCAGAAGATATCACGACCGATCCAGAATCATCGAAGTTCTCAGCGCTTCTTTGCCGGCTTCGGGGCAGGCTTCTTCGGCGCGGCTTTCGACAACTTTGCAGACGATGCCTTTCCTGCCTTTGAAGCCGCCGCCGGAGCCGGTTTTCCCTTTGCCGAGGCAGTCTTTCCGGCCGCTGCCTTCACCGGTGCTTTGGCTGCTGACTTGGCTGGCGCCTTCACAGGAGGCTTCTTGGGCGCTTTAGCCGGAGACCTGGCTGGAGCTTTGGGCGCGGCCTTGGGAGCGGGCCTCGGCTCCTTGCTTCCCTTGCCTGCAACTGCGGCGGGTGCAACCTTCTTTGCCGGGGCAGTCGGAACCGACTTGGCTGACAGCGCAGCCTTTGGCTTCTCAGCTTTGGCCGAGGTCGGTTTGGCGGCAGCTTTAGCCGGGCCTTCAGCCTTTTCGGGGGCGGACAATTTGGCCGGAGGCTGTTTTGCCGCCTTCTCTGGAGCAGGTCCCTTCGCGCCGCGCTTCGGCACCATAACCTCGGGCCCGGCCTCATCAGCCTCCAACTCATCCTCTTCCGGTTCAGACTCCAGATCGGGTTCGGTATCAACGTCCTCCACAATCTCAGCGTCGAGATCCACCTTCGGCAGCTTCAAGCCGAGGTCAATCTCGTCCTCATCGACGCCGAGGTCGTCCAACTCCTCGTCCTCATCCAAAACGTCCTCGGCTTCCTCGTCATCGTCGAACGCCTGCTCCTTCACCTTGGCCTCTCCGCGCTTGGTGCGAGGCCTCTTGATGCTCACCTGCGGCGGCGGAGCGGGAGGCGAATGCGGCTCAAGGAAGGCCCGAATCTCCTCCGGAGTTGTCAGGCGGCCGTCGATCAATTCAAGGAATATGGCATGCACAATGTCACGGTAAGCAGGAAGCTCCGGCGTAATGCGCATCTCCTGCATGATGGCGTGCGGGATGCGCTGGCGAGCCTCAGGCCAGACCTTCAGGAACTGATCGAAGCGCTCGCGGACAGTCGCGTCCTTGCTGGTAAAGCCGAGCCAGAGAATCGCTTCCGGATCGTAGGTGGTGAAAAGCTTGTATGCGGTAGAGGGCGTCGAATTGCCCTTGGCAAGCAACACCTTGGCGAAGCCGGAGGCCAGCGAGTCCAGGCTGTTCCACTCCTCGACGAACCCGGGCCGCAGCATCAGTTTCTTCAGCGCCGACAGATCCTTGGTGGCCAGCTTCGCGGTGAGCAACTGCATCTGCGCGGCCGACATGTCGGGATGCACTCCCTGAAGCAGCAGCTCGACTGCCAGGTCGTGCAGCGCCGTGAGCTTTTCTTCATCGGCCTTTGCCGAGGTCCAGGCTGGGAACAGATGCTTCATCCAGCCCTCGTTCTCGAGCGCCCGCAAGCACTTTCAGCCCCTCTTCCTCGTGGCCAATCTGCTCAAGCTCCTGGCTGCGGGCCTGGGGAGATAGATGTTCGATCACTCCCTCTCCCTTGGCGTTCTCATAGCGAGTGAGTGTCTTGGGGTCAAGCTCCCATCCCAGCCGGGCCATATATCGCGTAGCCCGAATCAGCAGGGACGGCTGCTCAAGAAATCCGTAATTTGAAACCAGGCGCAAGGTGCGCGATTCAATATCCGCTGCGCCGTTCAGAGGATCCATCAACAGGCCAAACGATCCCTCGTTCAGCGAGATGGCCATGGCGTTGACGGTAAAGTCGCGGCGCCGAAGATCTTCCTGGATGGAAGCAGGATGATAAACAGGCTTGCCGGGAGTGGGATATTCAACGCGGTGGGTGCTGACGACGTCCAACCGGACCGTTCCCGGAAAACAGAGATAAAGGCTGCGTAAGGCCTCACTCTCCCCCCAGACTTTGCCGCCGAGTTTTTCTATTGTTTTCTTTAGTTTGAGCGCATTTCCATGAATTGAAACTTCAAGATCGCGAACCGCGTGGCCGCTGGTTAGGTCACGAACGGCGTCGCCGGTCAAAAACAGAATGCTCCCGGCTTCGCGGGCTGCCTCGCGCATTTGCCGAAGAGCGTTCTGTTGGTCGGCCAGACAGCCGGTTTTCCAGAAGATAAATGTAGTCGGGCATTCCGTTTCCTGCTTCCGCCGTCTCAAGTCTCTGCCGTTAACGTTATCTCCAAGTACCTGATGCTGTTGCTCTTACAACACCACAGGCAGAGGCGGCAAACCAGTACATTAACACAACTAAGACAGAATGGCTAGGCTTTGTTGCACCGGAATTGCCGCTTTCTCCTTTGACGATACTTGGGAGAGCATTGACTCACAATAATGAAGATCCGTACCCACCGGCCCCGGTTCATGCGACAATCCAGAGCGATGGCCTCAGTTCGCAAGCCGGTGATTGTACGCAAGTTCTCCAGGGACTGGTGCGCCGGGTACGCCGGCGCCCTTTTCTCGCCACGATGCCGCTGAACTGGAGATCCTCGATCTGACCGGAAAGGTGCTGCGCATGGCCTGGGACCAGGTCAAGTGGGTCTGCTACGTGCGCGACTTCCCTGCCGGGACGAGCGATCAGGCGAATCCGGAACGGCTTTTGCACAAGCGATTTACCGTTCGGCCTCGCGCGGCGGGCATTTGGCTGCGGATGACACTGACCGACGGCGATGAACTGGAAGGACTGGCGGCCAACGACCGTTCGCTGATCGAAGGAGCGGGATTGTTGCTGACCCCGCCCGATACGCGCTCGAATACGCAAAGGATCTATCTTCCCCGGCAGGCCATCCAGACGCTTGAAGTGGTAAGCCTGATCGGCGCGGCGGCGCGCAAGCGAGCCGGAGCTGCACAACTCGCTTCCGAACAGCCTGAACTGTTTCCTGGCGGGCTGGACACTGCGTAGGCGAGCGCGGTCCGGTACAATTCCATCGATGAAGCTAGGCGAGTTGGCAACGCGGTTGGGTGCGGAACTGCGCGGAGACGCGGAGCTGGAAGTGACAGGCGTGAAAGGGATTGAGGAAGCCGGGCCCACAGAGATAACCTTCGTCGCCAATCCTCGGTATACCGCTCTGGCGCGGAAGACGAAGGCCGCCGCAGTGCTGGTTGAGCCCGAGTTTCAGGAGATTGAGGCGGCAACGCTCCGGCTCAAGAATCCCTATCTGGCCTTTTCCAGGGCGCTGGGGTTCTTCTACCAGCCGCCGGCTTATCCGCCGGGCATTCACCCTACCGCCGTCATCGACCCCTCGGCCGAGATTGGGCCCGAAGCACACATTGGCGCGTATGTTGTGGTGGGGCCTGCGGTTAAGCTTGGCGCGCACGCGACGCTGCTACCCCACGTGGTGCTATATCCCGGAGTGCAGGCGGGCAGCCATTTTTTTGCACACGCTCACGCGGTGGTACGCGAAAACTGCGTTCTCGGTGACAACGTTAGGCTCGAAAACGGCGCGATTGTGGGCTCGGACGGTTTCGGCTTCGCCAAGAATGAAGCTGGGCATTGGGAGAAGATTCCGCAGTCGGGTCCGGTGCGACTTGGCAACAGGGTCGATGTCCAGGCCAATGCAACCATCGACCGGGCAACAGTCGGCTCGACGGAGATTGGCGACGGCAGCAAGGTGGACAACCTGGTACAGGTCGGTCACGGGTCGCGGGTGGGCGAGAACACGCTGCTTTGCTCGCAGACAGGCCTGGCCGGCTCGTCGATGATCGGCAATAATGTGATCCTCGCCGGGCAGGTTGGCATTGCCGGCCATTGCAGCGTGGGCGATGGAGCGATTCTGACCGCGCAATCCGCAGTCTCGCACGATGTGCCGCCGGGCAAGATCATCTCCGGATCGCCGGGCTTTGATAACCGTATTTGGTTACGAGCAGCGACCATCTTTCAGCGCCTGCCCGAGCTCCTTAAGCGGCTGGACCGGGTCGAAAAGCAAGTTGCGGCTATCTCCGGAAAAGAAAGCGCGCACGATGGAAATGGAAATCGGGAATGAAGATTCTGATCCAGAATTGTGCCTGGGCCATATCCGCAATGCTATTCCCCGCGCTGTTGGCCGGTTGCCACTCCTATCACATAGAGACCACGGTGGAGAACCACACCCGCGGGGCAATTCAACAGTTGGAGGTCGACTACCCGAGCGCCAGTTTCGGCGATAACCGCCTCGATGCCGGCGGAGTCTTTCACTATCGGATTCAGGTGCGGGGCAGCGGTTCGCTCAAAGTGCAATACACCACCAGCGACGAGCGCCAGATTCACATTGACGGACCGGCGCTGGCTGAGCGGCAGGAGGGCAGCTTGCAAATTGTGCTGCTGCCTGACGGCAAGGCTGAGTTTCATCCGGAACTGACTCCACAACCCTGAAACCGCGGGCAATAGCATTTCTCGGATTGGTATAGCGGGGTCCACTGCTGCCGCATGGATTTTTCCGCGAGAAAAACTCACTTTGCGCACCACTTGGCGACTCTACAGAAATCCGAGAAATGCCGTAATTCGAGCAAGCTGCCATGCTCACGAACGGCTTTTCGACGCAAATCCTCCGTAGGTGAGGTAGGCGCCGAGCGCGAGACAGATTGCCATGTACAGGTAGAAAAGCTGGCTGTAGCGAAGTATCCCCAGGTAAAACCCCGCTGCATCGCCTGAAAACAGAAGCAAGAACAGGAGGCCTTTGACCAAGACCAACCAGCCGAGGATGGTTACGACAACCGGCAGCACGCCCCCCGACCAGATGTTGTGCGCCAGAACCATGGCCAGCCCGCCAACCAGCGCGAGCACACCAGGCACAAACATCGTCGATGGGGCGCGGACAAGCTCTGTAACCATCTCCACGACGGCCTGTTTGTGAAGGATCATGGGCAGTGCGACGAGTATGAAGTAGAGCCCGAACAACTTGCTCAGGAAAATCGTACGCGGCGACATAAAGTCCTCCAATCGAATCACGGGTCTGTCTGCCAGGACGCTGTGCCCCCCGTACGCAACAGTTCCGCATGGACCGGCCCTATGCGCCCATTTATACACCCCCCAAAAAACACTTGTGGTGAAATTGCGGAGATTACAGCGGTTCTCCAATTGGTGTAGAGCAGAACCGATACTGCCAGAAACGCCAAATGAATTGGAGAACCGCTGTAGCGCACATTCGGGTTAACTGTTTACCGACGGGATGGACATCGTTGCCACCCACCCATTGTGCATGGACAAGGACGCACAATGGATGGGGCACAACCGACGTGTTAACACTTGAGTTGAAATTGCCCTAAATCCACGTTCGCGGACTGACGAGGAACTATCCCGCGGAGGGATCGGTCGATCGATCACGCGCCCATGCGCATCGTCAGCGCACCATGCTCTGGAATAGCGGCGAGTGAAGCAGGTTGTTGAAGTCCGAATCGGACGTTGCAAAGTGGATGGAGAGACGCCCCGACGATGACTCGATGTCGGTTGCGCTCAAGGCCTGCTTTTCGGCATCCGAACCGCTCATCTTGCGCAGCATCACCGCCGCGGTCAGAAGCGAAGCCATGGTCGCAGCGGCGAATGAGTCCCCGGTGTTGATGGTGAGGTCGAACCGGACTCCGTGCTGAAAGTCCATTCCATACCAGGAGGCGAGAAGCCGCTTGCGAACGGTTTCAAAGTCGGTGACCGAACCGGCCTCGCCCAACACCTGGCGCATCATCACCTGTGTGCCCTTCTCGTCGAGAATGCTCCACAGCGGGGCTGAATCCACGGTCTTCATCGCATCCATCATGGTTGCGTTGGTAAGCAGGCTGGGCGCTACGCCATCGCGCGCATCGAGAGCTTTCTTGACGGCATCGCTGCTGCCAAACACCATGGTCGACGGATCGACAAAACACAGCACCATGCCGGTCTTGGCCAACGGATAGATCTTGTTGGTGCGCAACAGAACGTACTTGACCTTCTTGATCCGGAAGTTGGCCAGAATATCCTGCACCGGGAACTGGCCCTGGGCAATGCCAACAGTGATCATTCCGTCACTTGTCGGCGAGGGCCGGAACAGCGCGAAGGCGAGGTGGTCTACGTCGTGGTTGTCGTTGAGCCCGGACTTGCTCAAGGCGTCGTCGAACTGCTTGAGTTCGGGCGGCATGACGCGTTCCTTCAGGTCCATGGCGCCCTGAGAATTCTGCATGGCCCGATAGTCAACCACGACCAACTGCTGCACATCGTGAGGAATCGACGTGCGGGCTTCGGTTGACAACTGCGCCGCCGGAGCCAAAGTAGCCGCGGCCACCAACATGGCGGCAACCGAAACCTTAATGAAAGTCTTCAACAACTCAATCCTCCGGAAACAATTACGTTTCGAATCGTGCACATGGGTGTCGCCTGCAATTCAGTGTCCTGTTCTCGTCAGAGAAATCGAAAAAAAGCAATTAAGCTGCCTTGTCCATGTTAACGCCGGATGCGCACCTCCGGATCTCCGGCTCACTCAACGCTTCCTTTCACCTGTTCTGACTCCTCTCCAGGCCAGGCGAGTGGTGCGCTAAGTCGCCGCTCCAGAATCTTGGTCTGAGGATCGAACCCATTCAATTGACGCATCCACTCGCTCTCTCGCTCAAACGCTGCCTCAGGAATCAGGCCGATCAGCTCTCCCTCGACCGGCGAGATCTTGTGCCGTAGAGCCAGGCTTGAAACCGCCCGGTATACCTGCGAGATTGGCGTAACCTGAAAGTCTGTGATGTTCATCGACAACTGCGCGCGCCCATGGGCAAGAACCCCCATGGCTTTTACCCCCTTCAAGCCCCCATTCGCGGCGCGAATTTCGCGTGCAATGGCCCTGACGATAGAGACGTCCGCGGAATCGAAATAGATGTTGTAAGCGACGAGAAACTTGCGCGCACCCACGGCACACGCTCCGGCTGTGGGATGCAGACCGGGCCCACCCAGATCGGGCCGCCGCGTGGCTTCTTTGCGTACTGCTTCTCTGAGTTCCTCGAACTGCCCTCTGCGCACCTCTTCAAGATTGGCTCGATCGGGCCGCGCCGCCGCTGCCTCATAAAAGAATACCGGCACGCCGTAGCGCCGCCAGATTTCCAGGCCGGCCTGGCGCGCCAACAGGGCGCATTGCTCCAGCTTAATGCCGGAGACTGGCACGAAGGGGACCACGTCTGCAGCGCCGATGCGCGGATGAACCCCCTGCTGGCGAGTCAGGTCGATGAGTTCGACTGCCTTGCCAACGCCGCGCACAGCGGCTTCGACCACGGCGGAAGGCTCTCCGGCAATGGTCACGACAGAGCGGTTGTGGTCTGCATCCATTGACCAGTCGAGAAGGCGCACCCCTTCTACGCGCATCGAGGACACAATTGCCTCGACTCGCCGGGCATCTGTGCCCTCGGAGAAGTTCGGAACGCATTCAACAACTGGTCCGCTCATGCGTGCTCCACCCCGGCTGCCGGCACAGACCGCCCGGGATAGCGAATGACTATTTCCAAGATGTGTAACCCACCTGCACCTGAATGCTGGCGTTCACGCCGGGATTGCGGTCGCCCAGGGAGGCCGAGGAGATGTGTACGCCGCTGACGCCGACATCGATCGACCGCCTGGAGCGTGTGAAGTAATGAAATCCCGCGCCCCCCTGCGGTGAAAAATTCCACACCGACGTCCCGCCCGGGGTTCCGTGGGGAACCAGCAGGTCCGGAGGGAACTTGTGCGTGGTGTAAATGACCCCGCCTGCTGCCTGAATCCATGGCTCAAAACGGTGCGACTTCGTGAGGAAATTCCAGCGGAAGATAACCGGGGTAATGCTGGCGCCATAGTAGGTGCCGCCGCCAAAAGGCCCAACTGAGTTGACCGTCCCTCCACTCGGAAGCGGGTAGCTGTAAGTCTGCTGGCCCGCAGCCGGCGTGAAGGCCAGCCAAAGTGGCATTATGTTGGCTCCGAACTCGAATTGGCCGCTTAGGATGCCGGCGTGCAGGACCGGGGTCAAGGCCTTGCCGCCCTGAATACCTGCTGAAAGAAATCTGAAGGACGAGCGGCTACCCACGCCATTGCCGTAGTTGACGAATGGCCCATATTCCCAGCTTTTGGCGTCTCGAACCTCGGCCACGGGATTCACGGGCAAACTGGCAATCCCCGGGCCATTCAACGTAGGCCCGTCTACCGCGCCTGCCGCAGATCCGCTTGAAGGTTGAGCGGCGACAAGCCGCAGCGCCGACATCTGGGTTCCGGCCAACAGAACAAAAAAGAACAATCTTCCAGTTTGAGTCAACTCAGTCCCCTTCTCTCCGTTACAAACTACGAATTTCTACCGAAAAAGGCCGCCACAACCGGGCGGCCTTTTGAATGCCTGCCTGACACCGATCAGCCAGCCGCCTGTTCCATCTGCTCGGCATCCATGTCGAAGTTCGAGTAGACATTTTGCGTGTCGTCGCAGTCTTCCAAAGCCTCGAGCAACCGAATCATCTGGCTCGCCGGAGTGCCTTCGAGCTTGGTATAGGTGGATGCGACCATGGTCACCTCGCTCATGACCGTGGGAATCCCGGCAGCCTTGACACCATTGAGGACATCTTCATACGAGGCTGGGTCGGTGAGAATCTCCCAGGTGTCGCCCTCGTCGTCTAAGGTCTTCGCCGCCATGCTCCAGCACGATATCCATCAACTGATCTTCACTCGCAGCGGGCTTCTCGACAGCAATAATTCCCTTCTTCGCAAACATGAACCGCACAGAGCCGGACTCGCCCAGGTTGCCGCCGTTCTTTGAGAATGCATGACGGATCTCGCTGACGGCGCGGTTGCGATTGTCGGTCGTTACATCCACGATAATGGCGACGCCCCCTGGACCGTAGCCTTCGAACTTGATCTCCTCGTAGTTGACGCCTTCCAGTTCGCCAGTGCCTCGCTGGATGGCGCGCTTGATGTTTTCCTGGGGCATGTTCTCCGCCTTGGCCGCAAGAATCGCAGTGCGCAGGCGGGGGTTGCCATCGGGGTCGCCGCCACCCTTGGCGGCGATGGAAATCTCCTTGATGATGCGCGTGAATGTCTTGCCGCGCTTAGCATCCAGCGCGCCCTTCTTGTGCTTGATTGTGGCCCATTTTGAATGGCCGGACATGAGAACCTCAGGATAGTCGAAATGCCGGCGCGGTGCGCGCCCAACCTTGTGAGTATAACACCGGAAGGGGCGCTATAAATGCGGCTCCTAACCGCTTCAACAGCTTGTCTCGGCGGTGTTTCGAGAAGCATCCGAACTGAAACTGAGATACCGAGGTTCTTGCCTGCAATTGACATCTTAGCTAAGATGCTCTTAGCTGAGTTCCTCGGGAGACCGCCTATGGAAGCGACAATGCACGAAGCCAAGACCCAGCTCTCGAAGCTCGTGGAGCGCGCTCTTGCCGGCGAAGAGGTTATCTTGACGCGCGGAAGGAAGCGGACTCCAGCGGTCAAGTTGGTGGCCGTTGCACCATCTCCAAAGCGGGAGCGTCCGATTGGGCTGTATAAGGGCCAGATCGACATCGGACCGGAGTTCTTTGAGCCTCTGCCGGAAAAGGAACTCGCCCTTTGGGAAGGCAACGAGAGTGACGCTACCCTCCTGAGCGGGCAATGAGGCTGCTGCTCGATACGCACGCCCTCGTCTGGGTGATGAACTCGGACCCTCGCTTGGGCCGCGCGGCGCGGGCTGCGATCGCGTCACCGGCGAATCAAGTCTTCGTATCGGCCGCGACTGTCTGGGAAGCATCCATCAAGTTTCAACTCGGCAAGTTCCCCGAAGCCGCGCTCCTCGTAGACCATCCCAGCAAGGTTCTGCGGTCCTTGGACATAGAGGCCCTGCCGATCTCGCTTGAACATGCCCGCCTGGCAGGATCACTTGTGAACAAGCACAAGGACCCATTCGACCGGATGCTGGCGGCCCAGGCGCTGCTGGAAGGATTGATCCCGGTCAGCGTCGACCCGATCTTTGACGATCTGGCCGTTCAACGCCTCTGGTAACCGGAGAGGTTCGCGAACCCTCACTTGCTGGCCGCGAAACTGATACCCTAGAAGCATGAAATTCGGGGTTTTGGTCTTTCCCGGCTCCAACTGCGATCACGATACGTTCAATGTGATTGCCGAAGTTGCCCACCAGCCTGTCACCTTTCTCTGGCACGACTCCGAGGATCTGCAAGGCGTGGATGCAGTTCTCGTCCCCGGAGGATTTGCCTACGGTGACTACCTGCGCACCGGGGCCATCGCACGCTTCTCGCCGGTCATGCAGGCGGTTCAGAGGTTCGCGGCGGGCGGCGGGTTGGTACTGGGAATCTGCAACGGCTTCCAGATCCTGACCGAAGCCGGATTGCTGCCCGGCGCATTGATGCGCAATGCCGGGCTTAAATACATCTGCAAGCAGGTTCACCTCCGCGTCGAAACTGCGGATAGTCCATTTACAAATTGCCTCTCCAAGGGAGACGTCCTGCAAATTCCCATCGGCCACATGGAAGGAAACTACTTCTGCACCCACGATGAGCTGCATGCGCTTGAATCGGAGAATCGAATTGCCTTTCGCTACACCACGCCCGCCGGAGAACCTACACCGGATGCGAACCCAAACGGCTCATTGAGCAATATTGCGGGCATCTTGAATGCGAAGAGAAACGTCCTGGGGATGATGCCCCATCCAGACAGGTCGAGTGAAAAACTGCTGGGATCTGTGGACGGCTGGAAGATCTTTGCCTCCATGGTTCAGGCTTTGGCTGCGCATTGAGAGAAATCGCGCAGGAGCCGCGAGCGGAAAACAATGATCGACATTCATAATCATCTGATATACGGAGTCGACGACGGCGCAACCGACCTGGAAACGTCGCTGGCCATGGCTCACGAGGCGGCTGATGAAGGTGTGACGAATATCGTCTGCTCACCTCACGCGAACGACGAATTCCCCTTTCGAAGCACCTTGATCGATGAGCGCTTCGACGAGTTGCGCGGGCTGCTGGATGGGGTCGTCGAACTGAGCCTCGGGTGCGACTTCCACCTTTCTGCTGAAAACATCCTCGATGCGCTCGCCAACCCGCTCAAGTACTCCATCAACGGCAAAGGCTACCTGCTGATCGAGTTTCCCAACACATCCATTCCTCCGCAGTTGTCCGATGCGCTCTTCAGATTGCAGGCAGCCGGCTATACCGTGATCGTCACACATCCCGAGAGGTATCCAGCATTGCACAGGAACCCTGAACAAGTAGCTGACTGGATGCGCCAGGGTTGCCTGCTGCAGGTAACCGCCAGCTCCTTGTATGGACGCTTTGGCCCCATGGCGCAGGCAATTGCAAATGAGCTGCTCGATCGCAACTGGGTTCACTTTCTTGCCACCGACGCACACCACCCCGAATGGCGACCGCCGCACTTGAGAAAGGGTTATCAGTACGTGGCCAATCGTGCCGGCGAAGAAACGGCACGGCGTCTTTGCGTGACCAATCCGCAGGCCGCGGTTGAGGGGACAAAGTGGCCAGCGCAGCCCGAGCCGATCGGCCTCTGGAATCGCGCTCCCCTGAAGATCGATGTCAGGCACTATGCTACCTTCCTCGATCCCGTTCCAATCAAAGTTGAAAAGAACGGAGAGAAGCCGGAGACAAAAGGCTTTTGGAATCGGCTGTTCGCCAAGTAGAGCCACAGTATCGATTGGCGCAAGTTTAACCCTTCACCACCCGCAAACGGACTCAGATGAGCGAATCAAGTGTCAAAGAGATGAACTTTGATCAACTATTCAGACGGATTTCACCGGAAGAGATCTCCGACAATGTATTCAAGTTGGGCTTTACGGCAATTACCGCGGGCAAGCAGGACCACTATAACTCCATGATAGGCAGTGGGGGTGGTTTCGGGCTTCTTTTCAAGAAACCAACTGCTTGGTCTCTTCTAAAATCAGACCGTTATACGCTACAGATAATTCAAAAAGAGCAAACATATACGCTGTCTTACTTCCCGAATGAATATCGGGTACAAGCGCTCTTTCTAGGAAGTGAGTCAGGAAGAGATACCGAGAAGATGAAAGAAGTCGAACTGACAAGTGTTCAAACTCCTTCCGGAGATATGTCCTTCAAAGAAGCCAGACTAATAATCGAATGTAAGTTGACAGCAATCACTACCCCCAATCCCGATGATTTTTGCTCCCAAGAAGCTAAGGACTATATAAACGAAGCTTACAAAGAACCAAGCGATTATCGCAGATTGGTATTTGGGGAGATCACCGATGTCTGGGTGAGTAAACAAGAATAAGCCAGTCTAGATGAGCCCTAGCCCGCCGTCGACCGCCAGAATTTGGCCCGTGACAAAGGCCGGCCCAGTGGCAAAGAAGAGCACAGCCTGAGCGACTTCCTCCGCTGTTCCGTTCCGCCGCATCGGCGTTTTGGCGGCAAAACGGTCGCTCGCCCGCGCTCGGTCGCCGTCCATCTCAATCCAACCTGGCGCAACACAGTTGACGCTCACCTCTGGCGCAAAGGCCTTAGCCATGGCCAGCGTTAGCATGTGCAGCGCGGCCTTCGATGCACAATAGTGTCCGTGGCCGGCCCAGGCATGCAATCCACCCAGCGAACCGATGTTCACGATCCTGCCACGTGCGGCGCGAAGATGAGCCAATGCCTCCCGCGCCACCAAAAACGGACCTCGCGTATTCGTTTCAAAGACAGCGTCCCATTGTTCCAGGCCGATGCTCTCCAGCGAGGCGGCCTCAAACACGGCGGCATTGTTGATCACGATGTCCAGTCGCCCAAACTGGCTTGCCGTCGCGGCTATGGCTCGGCGAACTGAAGCTTCGGAGCGCACATCGCATTCCACGGCCAAGGCACGGCGTCCCAAGGATTCAATTTCGCGGGCGGTCTGCAAAGCTTCAAAGTTTGACGTTAGGTAGGTGATCGCAACATCCGACCCTGCATGAGCCAGTGCCAATGCGATCGCCCGGCCAATGCGCCGTGCGCCCCCTGTAACCAGTGCCGATTTGCCGCTGAGGGGTTGTGTTGGCATGAGTGAGTGCAAAGCGATCGTGCCAGGCTAGATCGCGGCTCCTGATTCCGCCGAACTACTTTGCCGGCGATTTACCGGGCTGGGAATCCGGTTGCTTGGTGTTGTCCTCAGGCTTCGCCGCTTCGGCGCCTGGGGCCGGCTTATCCCCGTCGGGACTCCTGCCCGTGTCCACGGTTCCGTCCTGGTTCTTATAAACGGAGTACTGTGCGCCCGGCCGCTTCATCTTGATCTCGATAGCCAGCTCCGGCTTGTCGATCTTGTAGTCCTCGCCGTAAGTCTGAAATCCTTTGGCAATAATCTGTAGCCTCACCGTATCGCCAATGGGCAGCACATCGATGATCGTCTTGCCGTCCTCATTGGTCTTCAACTCCATGTTGCCTTTGTCTCTCTCGCCCTGCATGGGGTGAAAAATAACGGCGGCATTCTCAATCGGTTTGCCGTTCACATCGCGCAGGACAGTGACCTCGATACGCGCAGTCGGAGGCGGAGCCTTGTACTTCCGGCCACGCTTGGGCGCGTCCTGTCCGCCTGCGGCGAGAGTGCTTACGACCAGGCCCAGGAAGGCCACGAATGCGATGAGACGAACACGAGAAGGCTGATCCATGATCCCTATTGTAATTGGCTTCCCCCTGCGGCGAAGGCCCAGTACTTCACACCACTAGACGCAGAAGAATCGGATTCTCCAGCCTGGCCCACGGCGGATCTGCGGGGTCGTGAGGTCTGGCCGGACTGCGGCAATCTGTCGGCAAAAGCAAGACGGCAAAATCTGGCTATTGCGACTGTCAAACTATATGAGCATTAGACACTCATATTTCAACGGAATTCACTTGACAAACACTACCCCGCTTCCTTATCGTTAGCAATCAGAAGGCAAGAGTGCTAGCACCTGGCCCCCGGAACTGCTTGGACAGGTTCGCAGGCTAAAAGAAGGTGCTGCATTCTGCCGTTTCTGAAGCTTTTGTTGAATAAACCACGAGCGGGGCTCAACCCTGCGCGTGTGTGAAGGAGAAGCGAAGCAATGGCATCAACATCTGTTAAGACCACATTCACCCCCCTCCATGACCGCATCCTCGTCCGCCGCATGGAAGAGGGCGAAACCATGCGTGGTGGAATCATCATTCCCGACAGCGCCAAGGAAAAGCCCCAGGAGGGTGAAGTGATCTCCGTGGGCAAGGGCAAGTCCAACGACGAAGGAAAGGTCTTCCCCCTGGACGTCAAGGCTGGCGACAATATCCTCTTCGGCAAATACTCCGGCACCGAGATCAAACTCGATGGCGAAGAGTTTCTGATCATGCGCGAAGAAGAAGTCCTCGGAATCGTAAAAAAGTAGGCGCTCCGCGCTTAAGCGGAGTTAGCGTAACTAGCGCGGTTAGCGGAGCAAGCGAGTCAGCGCACCGGCACTATCGGCCTGAACCCTGATCCCTGACCCCTGAACCCTGTAGAGGAGAGTTACAAGCATGGCAAAGCAAATTTTGTACGGTGAAGAATCCCGTCAGGCGATTCTGCGCGGCGTGAACACGCTGGCGGACGCCGTGAAGGCGACGCTCGGGCCCAAAGGCCGGAACGTTGTAATCGAGAAGAAGTTCGGCTCGCCCACCATCACCAAGGACGGCGTGACGGTGGCCAAAGAGATCGACCTGAAGGATCCGATGGAGAACGTTGGCGCGCAACTGGTCCGTGAAGTTGCCTCCAAGACCTCCGACGTTGCCGGCGACGGCACCACAACCGCAACCGTTCTCGCCCAGGCCATCTTCCGCGAAGGCGTGAAGACCGTGGCAGCAGGCGCCAACCCGACGGCTCTCAAGCGCGGCATCGAAAAGGCCGTGACCGTGATCATCGGCACCCGCGACAAGGAAGGCGTGTGGACTGAGGGCGGATCTCTGGGCAAGCTCTCAAAGCCCGTCGACGAGAGTGCGGTAGCCCAGGTGGGCGCCATCTCCGCCAACGGTGACAAGGAGATCGGCGACATCATCGCCGGCGCCATGAAGGTTGTTGGCAAGGACGGTGTCATCACCATCGAAGAGTCGAAGACCGGTCACACCTTCCTCGAGACGGTCGACGGCATGCAGTTCGATCGCGGCTACCTCAGCCCCTACTTCGTTACCGACTCCGAGCGCATGGAAGTGGTGCTCGAGGATCCCTACATCCTGATCTACGAGAAGAAGATCAGCAACATGAAGGACATTCTGCCCCTGCTCGAGCAGGTTGCACGCGGCGGCAAGCCCCTCCTGATCATTGCGGAAGATGTTGAAGGCGAAGCACTCGCAACACTCGTCGTCAACAAGCTGCGCGGGACACTCAACGTGGCCGCGGTGAAGGCTCCCGGCTTCGGCGACCGCCGCAAGGCGATCCTGGGCGACATTGCCATCCTTACCGGAGGCAAGGCCATCACCGAGGACCTGGGCATCAAGCTGGAAGGCGTGAAGCTCGAGGACCTGGGCAGCGCCAAGCGCGTCACCATCGACAAGGACAACAGCACCATCGTTGACGGCGCCGGCAAGTCCACCGACATCGAAGGCCGCGTCAAGGAGATCCGGTCGCAGATCGAAAAGACCACCTCCGACTACGACAAGGAAA
Source organism: uncultured Acidobacteriaceae bacterium (assembly GCA_963757965.1). Taxonomy (GTDB): domain Bacteria; phylum Acidobacteriota; class Terriglobia; order Terriglobales; family Acidobacteriaceae; genus Telmatobacter. Next base: position 185,738 of record CAVWTV010000015.1, on the reverse strand, counting down.
AGCTCCAGGAGCGCCTGGCCAAGCTGGTCGGCGGCGTTGCCATCATCAAGGTGGGCGCTGCGACCGAGACCGAGCTGAAGGAGAAGAAGGCTCGCGTTGAGGATGCACTGCACGCAACCCGCGCAGCGGTCGAAGAAGGCATCGTCCCCGGCGGCGGCGTGGCGCTGGTTCGCGCCATTCCCTCGGTGGACGCGCTGATCAAGACGCTGGAAGGCGACGAGAAGATCGGTGCGCAGATTGTGCGCCGCTCCCTCGAAGAGCCCTTGCGTCAGATCGTCGCCAATGCCGGCGAAGAGGGTGCTGTGATTGTTGCCAAGGTGCTCGAGTCGAAAGACCAGCACTACGGCTACAACGCCCTCACCGGCACATTCGAGGACCTGGTCAAGGCCGGCGTCATCGACCCCACCAAGGTCACCCGCACAGCACTGCAGAACGCAGCTTCAATCGCGGCTCTGCTGCTCACCACCGAAGCATTGGTTGTCGAGATTCCGGAGCCCAAGGCTGCTCCGGCGGGCGGCGGCCACGGCGGCGGTATGGACGGCATGTACTAGGACTTCGCGTCCAGCGAATCGCGCCTTCGGCGCAAAAACAGCTGCAACAAAATGGCCTCCAGCTTCGGTTGGGGGCCATTTCAATGCAATTGTATTTCGACGCTTCTTTACACCGATTGCAGACTTGACAGATATCTCGAATCTCTTATCTTCTTTGCCGATGATTTCCACTGTCCGGCGCACAATGAGGATAGAAATTGAGACTCCCGTAGCGAATCGATGGCCCAGACCCCACAACTCGACTCCTTCTCGTTGGGAGAAATAGAACCCGAAAGACAAAAAACGACCCCCTCCCCCCCTCTTTTTACGTAACTGGCTGGAAACAAACCTGTTGCCCTTTTGAGCATTTCGCTACTTGTTGATAATAAAGGACTTTCCTGAACCGACTCGTGCGCGAATCTTCGCATCGCGCAACCGCCTTGTGAAAAACAAAGAACTTACGTCCTGCCGGGCCAGCTGAGCCGCCGCTCACGACGCGCAAATGTGCGGCGTCAGATCTCAGAGCACGATCCGATGCCATCGCTTCAATTGCGATTGCCCTGGGACCCATTTTGTATTGAGTGTTTGCCTGGAAGCGTAAGGACGCAAACCGCCTTCACCCAATTCGGGGTGGCGGACTCTTCGCAGCTGCCGAAAATCAGCGCTACGAACCGTATCTGACGGTTCTTGAAGGCATGTTCAGTGGCTGCGGGCGCAGCGGACGCAGCCAACCTGCGGACAACCAGGCCTCGGGAACAAAGAACTCTGACCATCCGCAATCCAGACAGACCCGGACATCGGGCGACGGGTTCATAGGCGGGTGGCTCAGGGTGCGCGGCACGTTACGATAAAGGCGAACCTCCGCTGGAACCACGGAGATAGAGGTGGACTGACACTTGGGGCAAACCATAGACAACCTCAGAAAGCAAATGACTCAGGGGGAGGCAAATACTTCATTAGTTCGGGAAAGACAACAATACCTGACGGGAGGAGTTTTCCACAAGAGGCATCAGGGATAGAAATGCGTTTTAATTGTCAAATTACTTTAGTTCGGGTCATTCATCCCACATAGTGGATCACCATTCTGCAGGATGAACTTCGGGGCAGCCAACGAACGATCGCCAAGCCTTGCCGATGTGTCGATTAGTTCATCCCGTTTAACCCGTTAATCCATCCTTGCAGCAGCGCCGGGAAGCAGCCGAGAAGGACAACCGCCGCGGCAATTCCCACCAGCACAACGAGGGTCACCGGATGCGCCTTGATGGGAGAATCGTCGATGGCCGGCATCACGTAAGCCCGCTTGAGCACCTGCAGATAGTAATAGAGCGAAACCGCGCTGAGCGCCACTGCCAGAGCAACCAGCGCAAACGGAACCGGCCCCGCTGAAACGCCAAGCACCGCGGCAAACAAATTGAACTTCGCCCAGAAGCCGACCAGCGGCGGAATCCCGGCAAGCGACAGGAACAGGACCATCAACACCGCAGCGAGCACCGGATTGCGCTCGTGCAATCCGAGGAAAGAATCGAGCTTGTCGCTGCCGGTAGCCCGCTCAACGACGCCGACTACTCCAAATGCGCCAATGGTGGTCAGGCCGTAGGTGAGGACGTAGAAGAGAACAGCCTTCTCAACCAAGAAGCTTGAAGAAACATCGCCAGAAATAAAGGCAATACCGAGCAGAATGTAACCGGCATGGGCAATCGCCGAATAAGCTAGCAGTCGCCGCACACTAACCTGAGCAAGCGCCGCAAGATTTCCAACGATCATCGAAGCGGCTACAAGCACTAATAGAATGCCTGCCAACTGCGGCCAAGGCCCGCATCTTTCGCCAATCCTTAACCAACTTTCGCTTATCGAAATCAGCAGCGCGAAGCTCGCCACTTTGGATACCGAAGCGATAAAGGCCGCTGCTGGCGTTGGCGCACCCTGATATGTGTCCGGCGCCCACAGATGGAATGGAACTGCCGCGACCTTGAATCCAAGCCCAGCGATGACGAGAATCCAAGCTGCGTAAAACAGCGGGCTTGCGCCGGAAACAGAGATTGCTCTCTGAATCTCCAGCAGATTCGTGCTGCCGCTTAGTCCATAAAAGTAACTGAACCCGAAAAGTAAGAACGCCGCCGACATTCCACCGAACAAGTAATACTTGAGCGCAGCCTCAGCGCTCTTCCCGGAGCTTTTTGCAAAAGCAGTTAGGATGTAAAGCCCCAGGCTCAATAACTCCAGACCGATGAATATCACCAGCAAGTCCTGAGCTGCGGCAATGAGCAAGCCGCCGGTAGCCGCCATCAGCACTACAGCAACGAATTCGCTCACATGGCGCGTGAAGTCCGCGTCGATTAGCAGCAAGAGGGTCAGCGCCGAGAGAACCAGAATTCCAATTTGTGCTACCGTGACACCTCCGCCGGTGGCAAGGACCAGGGACTCGCCGACATACAGTCCAAAGCCATACTGGAGCCCCATTGCGCATAGCGCCGCGCCGCACCCAGCCACGCCCAGCATTGCCGCCACTGTCACGCGCACATTGAATTCAGCTTTTCGCAGGAATCCCAGATCAACAACCAGCACAAGCAGCGCCGCTACTTCCAGCGCGGTCTCTGGCAACGTTACGCGGAAGAGGGCAGAATAAAATTCTGAGTAGTTCATTGTCCCCCTCCCGCAAGCAGCGCCTTCACGGCCGGTTCAATCGCATCGAGCAATATCTTCGGATAAAGTCCAACCAACAAACTCACCCCAACCAGGAGCACGGTGCCGGCAACTTCGGGCCAAGTGATTGGGGCAAAGGCGTGTGCGTGTTCCTGCTCAAGAACATGCGCGCTGGGCAGCGCATCGCTGAAGAATGCCCTCTGCATCGCTCGCCACGTATAAGCCACGCCGATCACGATGCCCACGCCCGCAGCGGCGGTCCACCACGGCTTCACCATCCATGCGCCCACCAGCACTTGCAGCTCGGCAACAAAGCCCGAAAATCCCGGCAGCCCCATCGAGGCCATTCCGGCAATCACAAAGGCCCATGCGGCAAACGGCATTCGCTTCGAGAGGTGCATGGTTTCAAGCTCGGCCAACTGGCGCGTGTGGGTGCGCTCATACACAATCCGACCGACAATGGCGAAGAGCAGTCCGGCGATGATGCCGTGCGAAAACATCTGCAACACCGCACCGGTCACGCCGATCTGGTTCAGGGTCATGAGGCCGAGCAGCACAAAACCCATGTGGCTCACGCTGGAGTAGCCGATGACGAATTTGAAGTCGGTCTGCACCAGCGCCACCAGCGCGCCATAGACAATGCCCACCACCGCAAGGACCGCAAACACGTCGCGCCACGAGCCGATGCCGATGAAGGAGAATCCCCATGGGTCGAGGCCATGCGGGAACAGCGCAATGCCCACGCGCAGGCAGCCGTAAGCGCCTAGCTTCATCACCACTCCAGCGAGCAGCATGGAAGCGGCTGTGGGCGCGGCCACGTGGCCGGTCGGCGCCCAAGTATGAAACGGCCACATGCCGGCAAGAATCGCAAAGCCTACGAAGACCAGCGGAAAGCACCACATCTGAAAGCTGACCGGAAGGTTCGCATGGCCAAGGGCAACCAGTCCCGTGGAGTGGCTGCCCGCCGTGGCATAGGCTGCCAGCAGTCCGATCAGCACCATTGCCGAACCAACAAAGGAATAGAGCGCCAGCTTCATGGCCGCGTACTCGCGCCGCGTAGAACCCCAGATGGCGATCAGGAAGTACTTGGGCACAATCGCGATTTCGTAGAAGACAAAGAGAAGAAAAAAATCGAAGCTGAGAAAGACTCCGTAGACGCCGCCGATTAGCGCCAGGAAGAAAGCGAAAAACTCGTTGGTGCGCAGGTCGATATTCCAACTGAACAAGACGCCGGCCACAGCGGCCAGCCCGGTCAGCAGCACGAGCACACGGCTGATTCCGTCGGCCGCCAGCAGGAAGTGAATGCCCATCGACGGCACCCAGGGCACATCAACGATTACTACCCTTCCCTGCCCCATGCCGGCCGCAAATCCCTGCACAGCCAGCGCGAGCCCAGCTACAGCGATCGCCAGCGCCGGCCAACGCGCCAGCGTGGCACGGCCCTTGGGCATCAGCGGCAGCAACAGTGCCTCGATCAGCGCTCCGGCAAACGAGAGATAGATTGTCCACGCTAACATCAGAATCTCCAGTGCGCCAAGAGGTTCACAACCGTCGGGTTCACGCTGTCCACGATCAACTGCGGCAACAGGCCCACAAGCAGCATCAGTCCAATCACCGGGGCAAGGGCCAGCTTTTCTTCATGATGTAAATCAGGGAAACCAATGCAATGCTCCGCCACCGGCCCGTTAAAGACTTTCTGAATGACGGTCAAAATAACCGCCGCCGTCACCAGCAAGCCGAGGATCGACACGGTGGCTGCAACCCAGGCCAGTGGAAAAACCCCGCGGAAGATGAGGAACTCGCCCACAAATCCGTTCAATCCTGGCAACCCGAGAGAAGAAAACAACGCAATGCCCATCAATCCCGCCAGCACCGGCGCAGGCTTGCGCAATCCGCCAAAGTCGTCTATGCCGCGGTGCCCGCCGGTCCGCTGCTGAAGAATAGCCACGAACCAGAACAGCGCCGCTGCTGTCACTCCATGATTGAACATCTGCAGAATCACGCCGTTCAACGCCGCAGCCTGGCTTGCTTGCGCCGCCGCTCCAACCGCAGGAACCGCCAGCGCAAAGATGCCGAGCAGGCAATAGCCCAGGTGGTTGACCGACGAGTAGGCAAAGACCCGCTTCAGATCCTTCTGTGCCGCCGCTGCCCATGCGCCCATTACCACGGTGGCCACTGCCAGCACCAGCAGCGGCGTGCGAATCTGCGCGATCTGCGGCCCAAACATTGGAATCGCAATCCGCAGCAAACCGTAGACGCCCATCTTCGACATGGCGCCGGTCAGCAGCATCGTCACCGGCGAGGGGGCTTCTGCATACGCCGCTGGCAGCCAGGTGTGAAACGGAATCATGGGCACCTTGACCGCAAATCCAGCGAGCACCCCGACAGCCAGCCACATCATCATTCCTGGCCCCAGGTGTGCCGTGATTAGCTTCCCGAGTTCGCCAGTCGACGCCAGAAAACTCAAACGGGCAAAGTCCATGCTGCCCGGAGAGTCAGCAGTTTTAGTCGAAAGAAAGACGGCCAGAAACGCCACCAGCAGCGCCACTGAGCCGGCCATGGTGTAGATGAAGAACTGCGTCGCCGCCGGTCCTCGCCGCGCGCCGCCCCACAGCTTGATCAGGAAAAATGCCGGAATCAGGCTCAGCTCCCAGAACAAGAACCAGTGGAAAAAGTTCAACGCCGTGAACGATCCGAAGAGCCCGGACTCGAGCACGAGTACCAGCCCAAAGTACAGCCCAGGCTGGTGATGGACCCGATGCGCCGCATCCACAGACATGAGCGTCACTATGGCCGAAAGCACAACCATCAGCGCGCCCAGTCCGTCCACGCCCAGGTGATACTCAATTCCCAGAGATGGCGCCCACTTGTGTTGCTCCACCATCGCCATGGCGCCACTTGCCGGCAACTGAATCCACACATATACCGCCAGCGCGAGACTGACTCCAGTCGTGACAATTGCCACGCCGCGCGCGTGCTTGGCTGAGCAGAGTGCAATCGCCGCCCCCACCAGAGGCAGCACGGTCAACACCGTCAATACTGGGAATCCGCTCATGGCTGGCTGCTCCAGATCAGGATCGCCACCAGTGCGACGACAGAAAACGCGAGGATCCTCAGGTAGGTCTGCACGCGTCCGTTCTGTACTCGGGACAACAGTCCTCCCCCGCTTGAGAGCTCTTCACAGCCTTTGTCAAAGCTGCCATCCACCCAGTTTGTGTCAAGGAAGCGATTGAAGTTCGCCCATCCTCGAAACACCCACGCAACGCCTGCCACCACGCCGCCCCACACGCGACGATCAAGCCAGTCGGCAACCCGCGCCCACCACGTGTAGAATGCGATCACTGTCACTGCATACAACTCGTCGATATACAACCGGTCCCGCAGCCAGGCCCACGCCCAGGGCAAAGTTCTCTCAAGCACGTCAGGCTTCTCCGGGCTGGGAGCGCCGTGACCGTAGAGCCGCCAGCCCAATCCCAGGCCGAGAAACACAAAAACTGTTGACGTCGCCATGACTACCATCAATCCCGGTTCGGCAAAACCGTGCAAGTCGAAGGGAACAGCGCGGCCTTCAATGAATCCGCGGAACCATGGCCAAGCCGGCGTCCCAATCAAGCCAAGGGCCATGGCGAAGAAAGCGAGAATCGCCAGCGGCGCGGTCATTACCGCGGGACTTTCATGCGCCGGTTTCTTGCCTCTCCTTGTGCCAAAGAAGACGTAGCCCACCTGCCGGGTCATATAAAACGCGGTCAGGAGCGCACCGAAAACAAGCATGTAAAACGGCCCCTTGGCCACGCTCCAGTGGTGCGCAGCCTCGAGAATGCCGTCCTTGCTCCAAAAGCCTGAGAACAGCAGCGGGAAACCGCACAGCGCGAGCATGCCGATGGCGTAGGTCAGAAACGTCAATGGCATATCCGCCCGAAGTCCGCCCATGCGCCGGATGTCTTGTTCTTCGTGGCAGCCGTGAATCACCGACCCCGCGCCCATGAATAACAGAGCCTTGAAAAACGCGTGGGTGATCAGGTGGAACATGCCCACGGCGACGCCGCCCATGCCGAGGCCAGCCATCATGTAGCCGAGTTGCGAGACGGTTGAATAGGCGAGAATGCGCTTGATGTCGTTCTGCGCTACGGCAATGAGCGCGGCGAACACGGCCGTAAATGCGCCCACCCAGGTGACCACGGTCAGAGCCGTCGTCGTCCCGCCAGCCAGCGCTCCCGCCTGCATCAACGGATAAACCCTGGCGATGAGGTAAACGCCTGCAGCCACCATGGTCGCCGCGTGAATCAGGGCAGAAACGGGGGTAGGCCCTTCCATGGCGTCCGGCAGCCACACATGCAGCGGAAACTGGCCGCTCTTGCCCGCCGCTCCGGCAAAGATCAGCAGGCCAATCGCGCCCGCGGCGGTGAGGCCGAGCGCGGCAGGCTGTGCGAGCAGCGCCGTCAGCGAGCTGGACTCAAGGGAGCCCGCGCCGCTGTTGTAAAAGAGCAGCGTGCCTGTCTGCGCAAACAGCCAGACGATTCCAAGCAGAAAGAAAACATCGCCGACACGCGTGGTGAGGAAGGCTTTCTTCGCGGCGGCCGCAGCCGCGGGCTTCTCATACCAGAACCCGATCAATAGATAAGAAGTAAGTCCGACAATCTCCCAGCACATGAATAGCAGCAGCATGCTGTTCGCGATGACCACACCCAGCATCGCTCCGGCAAACAACGAGAGGAAGCAGAAGAAGCGCGTGTAGTTCTCGTCCTGTGCCATGTAGCCGATTGAGTAGATGAAGATCAGCAGGCCAACGAAGCTGACCATCACCAACATGACGGCGGAGAGCGGATCGAGGACCCAGCCCAGGTCTACGTTCGAAGTGCCAAATTGAATCCAGGTGAAGTTGACGGTCTCGCGCACTGCAGCGCCGTGAGCCCATCCTGCCAGCACATGCCCGAGCGCCGCAAGCGCCAAAAGCAGTGAGAAGCCAAGCGACCCGATGGCCAGCGTGGCGGCAGTCTTGCGCTTTGGCTGCTTAAGAAGCGCGATCACGCCTGAAGCCACGATGGGCACGGCAGGGATCAGCCAAAGAATCTCCGTACTAGGAGAAGCGGCGAGCTGTGGAGTGAATGCAATTGCTTGCTCTATCAACCTCTCACCCCTTCATCCGGTTCATGGCGTCGAGATCCGTGGTGTGCGCATGGCGATGAATGGAGATCACCAGCCCCAGTCCCACCGCGGCTTCAGCCGCCGCCACGGCAATCGAGAAGATGGCAAACATCATGCCGGTCAGCGCTTCGGGATGCGGCCCGTAACGCCAGAAAGCAATCAGATTCAAATTGGCCGCGTTGAGCATCAGTTCAATGCCGATCAGCACCAGGATCGCGTTGCGCCGCGTCAGCGCGCCAGCCAGCCCAATTGAAAACAGAAGCGCAGCCACGAGAAGGTATCCGACAAGTGGATTCATTTGGCCCTCTCTTTCTCATGCATGGCTACAATCACAGCGCCGATGAGCGCGGCGGTCAACAGCAGAGCCACAATCTCCAGCGGCAGCACATAGCGGCCCATGAGCGCATTGCCGATGTCCAGGACCGACACTGCAGGCGTTGCCGTTTCGTGCTGCAACACCCGCACGCTGTGAAGAACGGCCCAACCCAGCACCGCAAAAACAGCGGCCGCAATCACCAGTCCAACAAACCAGTCCTTGCTATAGACGCCGTCCTTCGGTGTCTCCGCATTGCGCGTGAGCAAAATCGCAAACACGATCAGGATGGCCACAGCGCCAATGTAGACAAGAATCTGCGCGAAACCGGCAAACTGTGCGTCAAGCGCGAGAAACATCAGCGCCTGGCCGGCGAAGGCCACGGTCACCGCCAGCGCGCAATGGACCGTGTTCTTCAGCAGTATGGCCGCCAGTCCGCCGGCCACTGTCAGTGCCGCAATCAGATAAAAGACAAAGCTCATCGGCAATGCGTCCTTTCGTAGGCGCTCATGATTCCGCTCTGGTGACATTCAGTCCGCATAACGATATGTCCTCAGCCCAAAGTGCTTTCGGTACATGCCCACTCCGCCCATCAACGCATAGGCCAGCAGCAGAATTGCCGAGCAGACAACCCATCGAGCCCAACCATCGATCATGAATCTCCAGATCGCCGCGACCATCAGGTCGAGCAGCGTAAAGGGGATCACAAACTTCCAGGCAAAGTTCATCAGTTGATCCTGGCGGAGCCGCGGCAGGGTTCCACGTATCCAGATAAAAACCGCGATCGACATCAGCACCTTGGAAAAGAACCAGAACCACGATGGAACCCAGCCGAGAAACGCGAATGGCGCGGACCAACCACCGAGAAACAGCGTAGTTCCGAGTCCCGAGATGGACAACATGCCCACGTACTCACCGAGAAAGAACAGCGCCCACTTGAATCCCGAGTACTCCGTAAAATATCCGGCGACCAGCTCCGATTCGCCTTCAGGCAAATCGAAAGGCGAGCGATTGGTCTCCGCCGTTGCCGCGGTCGCGTACATCAGAAAGGCCGCCAGGCCCCAGGGCGTAAAGATATACCAATGCGGCAGGCCCCAGGTGTATTGGTTCTGCGCCGCTACAATCTTGTCCAGCGAAAGCGAGCCTGTAATCATGACGACGGCAACGCTCGACATCAACAACGGAACCTCGTAGCTGATCATCTGCGCCACGCCGCGCATCGCCCCCATCAACGAATACTTGTTGCGGCTCGACCAGCCGGCCATGAACACCGATAACTCCGTCGATGCGCCCATGGCAAAGAAGAACAGCAGGCCAGAGTCCATGGGGGCAAGCGTCATATGGCGCCCCATCGGCAGCACCGCAATACCCATGAACACCACGACCACCAGCATTACCGGCGCCATGAAATGAACCACGGCATCGGCGCGAAGCGGCACAATATCTTCCTTGGTCAGCGACTTGACTGCGTCGGCAATCGGCTGCAGCAGCCCGAACGGTCCCACGCGGTTGGGGCCAATTCGATTTTGCATGCGCGCCAGGCCCTTGCGCTCCATCCACACAGCCAGCGCAAACAGCGTAGGAAAGACCGCGATGATGGCCACCACGCTCAACAGCACGCCGGCTATGCCTTGCAATCCGACAGGCAGAAATCCGACCAGCCAGTGCCTGAGGAGAACGAAGATCTGATCAGCATTCTGGATCATGGCTTTGTCTCCCCTCCTGCCAGCTTGGCGTCAGGATTCTCGGGTACGGCAACAGGCTTTGCAGGCGCAACAGCCTTGACGGCGCCGGCCGTCGCGGCTGCCCCCGACTTGGCATCGGACTTCGCCTTTAGCCCGGCCAGCCGCGCATCAACCTCGACCGCTTCGGTGGGATGGATCTTGTGATAGTGCTCGTTGGACTTGGCCAATTCCTCACGGTCGAACAGCAGCCCGCCGAAGCGGTCTGTCGTGCTTAGCTCGAACTCCGTGTCCATCTTGATGGCTTCAAACGGGCAGACCTCGACACAAATCTGGCAGCTCATGCAGACGGAGATATCGATGTCGAACGTGGCGGGATAGAACTGCGGCTTACCCAATGCGTCGGGCTTCTTGTCTGCGCTTTTGACGATATAAATGCACTTCGGCGGGCATTCCTTCTCGCAAATCTGGCAGGCCACGCATCGCATTCCTGCCTCCCAGTCGTTGCCATCATAGACAAGAAAAGGAAAATCGCGGGTCGCCTCGATGGGAGCAATTCGCTCTTCCGGATACTGGACCGTCGTCAGCCGCTCCGGGGACACAAAACTCCCCGCAAAGTTCTTTGCCGTCTCCGCCAGTCCCTTGAGTATGCCTTCGCCCAGCAAGTACGCCTCCTGAAAGCCGCTTCTAGCTCTTAGCTTCTAGCCTTTTGCTTTTCCGTGCCACTCGGCAATTCCTCATTCAACCGAAATATCCAACACGAGCAAGAACAGCTAAGAGCTAGTAGCTAAGAGCTGATCGCTGCTTCACCGATCCACTTCACCAAGCACAATATCCACGCTTCCAAAAATGAGAACCACGTCGGCCACATTGTGGCCAAGCACCATATCCTCGAGCACCGTAAGATTAATCAAGCTGGGCGGCCGAATTCTATAGCGATATGGATTCGGGCCGCCGTCGCTGATGAGATAGAACCCCAGCTCTCCTTTGGGCGCTTCGATCCGCCCGTAAGCTTCACCCGGCTTGGGACGGAAACCGCGAATCTTCGCCTTGGGATCCATCACCGGACCGCCCGGAATTTCCTTCAGAGCCTGTTCAAGGATCTTGATCGACTCCCGCATCTCCAGCAGCCGAATCATGAAGCGGTCGTACACATCCCAATGATCGCCAAGCGGTATTCGGAATTTGAAGCGATTGTAGATCCCGTAGCCATCCACCTTGCGAATGTCGTAGTTGACGCCCGAGGCTCGCAGCATGGGCCCGGTTACACCGGCGTTAACCGCCAGTTCCGGACGCAGAATGCCTACGCCCTGCGTGCGCGCCATCAAAATCTCATTCGAGCACAGCAGACGTTCCATTTCCTCGGTAAATCCAGGCAGCCCGGCCACCACGTTCCGCGTCGCCGCCAGCCAGCCTTCTGTCGCATCAACCCTGCAGCCGCCGAAGCGCATGTAGTTCACCATCATGCGCGCTCCGGTGAGCGCCTCAAACAGATCCAGAATCTTTTCGCGCTCGCGGAAGGCGTACATCAGCGGCGTCCCGCTCGCGCCCATCTCCTGAATGAGAAAACCGATCGATGAAGCGTGGTTCTGTATCCGAGTCAGCTCGCCCAAAATCACTCGCAGATATTCGGCGCGCTCGGGAACCGCCTGGCCGGTCAGCTTCTCCACCGCCAGCGCGTAAGCCCAGTTGTTGGTCAGCGGACAAATATAGTCCAACCGGTCTGTGAACGGCATCGAACCCAGGTAGCTCATCCCCTCGGCCAGCTTTTCGTGATTGCGGTGCAGATAGCCGAAGACCGGCTTCAGACGTATCACCCGTTCGCCATCCAGGGCCACGTCCATGCGGAAGACGCCGTGCGTCGAGGGATGGTGCGGCCCCATCGCCACTTCCAGCAGCTCCCCATCGCCCTCCGGCTCAATGACCGCCGGCCGGTTCCAGCCGTCCGGTTTGTCGCTGCTGCTCGTCATGGGCGCGAGTTTGTCTGTCACAGTCATTGCCTTCGGCCCGCGCCTTCCTGGCCTGCGCCCACTGGGTGAGCCGACGCCCGTACGAGCACGTCATCGTGAGCCGTGGGCTCGTATTCAAAGTCGTCCGGCTCTCTATAATCGCGCCGCATCGGGTGATCTTTGAACTCATCCCACATCAGCAGACGGCGCAGGTCCGGGTGCCCTTGAAACACGATCCCGAAGAGATCGAAAATCTCGCGCTCCTGAAACTCCGCTGACCGCCAGATCGGCGTCAGCGATGGCAGCTTTGCCTGATCCGTGCGGTTCACAGTGCGCATCCTCATGACAACCGGCCCCTGCTTCAGCGCAACCGAATACAGGTGATAGACCGTCTCCAGACAGCCCGGAACCACGCGCTTCCTGGTTTCGTCAACGATCTCTTCCACCGTTGTTTCCACACCATCCACCGTCTTGGTTACCGGACGGGTCACCTTCACCTTCTCTGAGACTTCCTTGTCCGGCCAGTCCACGCCGGTCACATTGGAGAGGAAATCCAACGACAGCTCATCGCGCAGAAACTTCGCCACATCGACAGCATGTTCCGGAGCGAGGCGGAGCGAGTGTTGCCCACTAACACTTGGGTTGGAGACAATCTCCACTCCCGCGTCTGGCAAAGCCGCCGCGATCGCCGCCTTGATCTCCTCAACCGTCTTCATCAGCGAATCACCACCGGTACAGTCCAGACCCCGGGATTCGACGTTGGCTCCAGATCGTGTTCTCCCTGGACCGGCACCGGGAACTCGCCCTGCGCCTCGGCATCCAGATGGCGCGGACGATCTGGGCCAGTCAAATGCTGGCCATCGATTTTCTTTTGGAGGGTCATGAATGCCTGCAGCAACGCCTCGGGCCGCGGCGGGCAGCCGGGAATATGCACGTCGACGGGAATATAGCGGTCGATTCCCTTGAGCACGTTGTAACCCTGCTTGAACGGCCCACCGGAGATGGCGCAGGCGCCCATGGCGATGACGTACTTCGGCTCGGCCATCTGGTTATAGAGCCGCACCACCTGCGGAGCCATCTTCTTTGTTACGGTTCCGGAAATGATCATCAGATCGGCTTGCCTGGGCGACGGACGGAAGATTTCGGCCCCAAACCGCGCCAGATCGTACCGCGCCATGGTCGTGGCGATCATCTCGATCGCGCAGCACGCCAGGCCAAACTGCATGGGAAAAATCGAGCTCCGCCGGCCCCAGTTGTAGAGCTCTTCGATGGTCGTGACGAAGACGCCCTGTTTGCCCAGTTCGATCTTCAACCCCTGCTCCACCATCGTCGCTCCTAAACAGAGATCAGGGGGCAGAGATCAGAGATCAGCCGATCCACATTGCCGCCAGCATTCCGGACGCCCCAGACCATTTCCTCTATTCCCTGCTCCCTAAAAATGACCCCGCATCTCCGGTCTCGAACCCCTGATCTCTGATCTCTGTCGTCACGCCCAGGTCAACACACCCTTCGCCCAGGCCCACGCGAGCCCCTCAATGAGCATAAGAACAAACACCAGCATGGCCAGGCAGGCCGCCACACCCAACCCAGTGAAAGCCACCGCAAACGGCAGCAGGAACACGGCCTCCACATCGAAGATGAGGAAAATAATGGCGTACAAATAATAGGCCGAGCGGAACTGCATCCATGCATCGCCCCTGGACTCGAGCCCGCACTCATAGATTGCGTTCTTGATAGCGTTCGGCTTGGCCGGGGAAAACACCCTTCCCCACAGCCATGCCAACCCCAGCGGAGTCAGCCCAAAGCCCAACGCCGCCAGAAACAAAACTGCAAGAGAAAAATAAGGACTTGAGGCCATCTTCGAAAAGAAATCCTTCTGAATCAACGTACCAGTTCAGGGGGCGTTTTGCCTAAGGAGTTGTGCCTCCCACATCGCCAATCGGTTCCACTTTTCCACCACTCATCCCACCCTGTGAACCGCAGGCTGAATTGCTCGCCAGGGGCCTCTCTCGCTTGCCCTCTTCCCATTTCACAGCGATTGACTAGATCCTGTGAACCGTGTTCAATTCTCCGGATGATTGTCCGCGAATAAACTACATTTTCATAACTACGATCTTGGAGCTATAATCGAGCCAGATGACCCGCTTCAGGTGGGATCCCGAGAAGGCCGAGACCAACTTCCGGAAGCATGGCATCCGGTTCAGGGTCGCTTCCAAGATCTTCGACGATCCTTACGTTTTCATTCGGCAAGACCGTGTGGTTGAAGATGAACCCCGTTGGCAAGGGATCGGTCTCGTCGAAGGGACGGCCATTATCCTTGTGGCACATTCCTATTACGTTGAGGACACCGAGGAAGCAATTCGAATCATCTCCGCAAGAAGGGCAGATCGAACTGAGCGCAAAGTATATGAGAAGAATCGTATCGATCAATCCGGCTGACCTGGCGTTGACCGCAACCGACCTTGATGAGTTACGTCAGGTTGCACAGTTGCCCGACAGCGCTATTGACTATTCGGACATCCCGCCGACCAACGAGGCGGACTGGAGCGACGCGGTTCCCGGCCATCTTTACCGTCCCCTCAAGAAGCAGGTGACTCTGCGCCTCGATGCCGACGTTCTCGACTGGGCACGCAGAAAGGGTGCTCGCGGCTATCAGTCGAGGCTAAACGCTATTTTGCGTCAAGCCATGATCCGGGATGTGAGTTCGAAGCGTCAACGCGGCTGATTGCATTGTCCCTCCACCTTTCGATGGAAGACAGCCCAACCCTCCCGCCTGTTAGGGTCAATTTGTTCTCGCGGCCATCCCCGATGTACCGCTGCTGAGGAATGATCGCTTCCCTGGGAGATCACCGGATGATGTTCAAGGATTGGTTCAAGCCAGACCTCAAGACTGCCGTCACGACACGTTTGCCGCGCCGGCTGACGACCGTGGTCCTTCTCCTCGTGTCTCTCATGGTCGTTCTACCCAGGCTTTGGCAAACAGTCCGCGCCGCTTCAGGTCCTGAATCGGCTCCGGCTTCGACTTCCCCTTCCGCCACGAATCCGAATACCGCTCCAGCCTATTCCGCGCCCACCGGAATCAAAGGTCCCACAACCCCCTTCCATGATTCCATCGCGTCGCGCTACAATTACGCATTCGGCAAAGACGCGCCGTTTCTTCCCTCGAATGCGACAACAAGTACCGGGCAGTTCACGAGCCCCAAGAGCTTCCCCACTGCCCAGTATTGCGGTCACTGCCATCAAGAGGCCTACCATCAGTGGCGTCAGTCCGTCCACTCCAATAGCTTCCGCGCTCCTTGGTATCTCAAGAACGTAAACATGCTCATCGATGAGAAGGGCGTTCAGTACTCGCGCCATTGCGAGGGCTGCCATAACCCGGTTGCGCTTTTCAGCGGCGATCTTTCCCAAGGCATGCCCAAGAAGCGGCCCTTCGAGGATGAGGGCGTCTCCTGCTCGGTCTGCCACTCGATTCAGACAACCGACGCCACGGGCACAGGCAGCTATGTCATGGGCGTTCCCGCCGTTCTGGTGGACGAAAAAGGCGCGCCTATCACCGGCCCCGTCTCCGACGCGGAGATCCTGGCCCATCTCGATCGCCATTCCAAGGCCGTCATGCGCCCGCTCTATCAGACTGCCGAGTTCTGCGCCGCATGCCACAAGGCCGCTATCCCCAGAACGCTGGACGACTACAAATGGCTCCGCGCCATCTCCCTCTACGATGAATGGCAGGCGGCCAGCTTCACCAAGCAGTCGCCGCTGCCTTTCTACAGGAAGGATGTCGTCTCCACCTGCCAGACCTGCCACATGGTCCGCGAGGCGGTGCCCGACGGATCGACCGAACCCGGCGCCAAGGATGGCAAGTTCGTGTCCCATCGCTGGCTTGGCGGCAACACCCTCATGCCGCAGTACTACAAATTCGACGAACAGGCCGCCAAGGTCTCAGCCTTCCTGAAGAATGCCTCCGACGGCAAGGGCGTCTTCAACATCGACATCTTCGGCCTCGAGAAGGAAGACGCAGCGGCTACAACAACCGACCAGGTCCTCGTCGCCCCCCTCGGCCTGACCAGTTTTTCCCTGGCTCCCGGCGAAACCCTGGTCGCCGATGTCGTCATCCAGAACAAGGGTATCGGCCACTCCTTCATTCCCGAGCAGCGCGACTTCTATGAGGCCTGGGTTGACTTCACGGTGAAGGACGGCTCCGGAAAGACTGTTGCCGAAAGCGGCTTCATACAACCGGATGGCAACCTCGACCCCGGAGCACACTCCTTTACCAACCGGCTCATCAACAACAAGGGCGAGCTGAACGACATCCACCAGATCTGGCATAACCGAGTGCTGGCGTACAACAACACCATCCAGTCCGGCCGCTCGCAACTGGTGCGCTATCGCTTCCGCCTGCCCAAGGATGTTGCTGGCCAGGTGTCCCTCACAGCGACCGTCAGATACCGCCGCTTCGACCAGCACTTTATCGACTACGCCATGGACCAGAAGGCCGAGCAGCATTATCCGCAGCCCATTATCGACATGGCGTCCGAGACCAAGACCTTCAAGATCGGCGAGAACCCGCCCGTTCCGCCCGATCCGAAGGAGAACCCGGAATGGATGCGCTGGAATAACTACGGTATCGGTCTGCTCGACGCGCAACAGTACCTCGCTTCAGTCCATGCCTTCGAGCGCGTAGCCGCCCTGCGCCCCGACTACCCCGACGCCTACACCAACATGGGCATCGTTGAAATCTCCTGGGAGAAATACGGCGACGCCAAGCAGAATCTTGCCAAGGCGCTGACCCTGTTGCCCGGCGACCCGCGGGCCCTCTACTATCGCGCCCTGGTCGAGCGCAACGCCGGCCAGATCAAAGAAGCTATCGCGGATCTTGAAGCTATGCTTGCGAAGTATCCCCGCTCCAGGGATGGGCTGCGCGAGTTAGGCTTCAGTTACTACCAGCAGCATGACTACACGCGGGCCCGCGATATCTATGTGCGCCTGCAAGCTGTCGATCCGGACGATCTGGCCGCCCACTATCAGTTGGCTATCCTCTATCGCCGGCTTGGAGACAAGCAGAACGCCGCCATCGAATCAGCCAAATTTGCCGACCAGAAAGACGACCCCACGGCCAGCACCTATGCGCTCGAATTTCTCCAAAAGCATCCTGAGGTCGCAGGCGAATCCGTCGTCTGGCACACCCACGACCTGACCGGCGACGCCAGGCAGCCCACCAAGATTGAATACAAGTACATTCCCGGCGCAGGCCTCTAGTCGAAGACGCGTTCCTGCTGTATAGTGGCTGACACCGGAATCCTAACTGGAAATACTATGCTATGTGGGCCGTCTGCTGAACTGGATGCAGGACCCGCGTGGGGTATTCGATGAGTTAGCCGGCTTGGAGGGTGTGCATGGAATGGTATCTGATGGTCTTGAAGAAGTATGCCGAATTCAGTGGGCGATCGCGTCGTAAAGAATATTGGATGTACGCGCTGATCAACATGGTGATCGTTTTCGTGATCGAGATCGCCGGCTTCGCGATGATGAAGAATGCCGTGGGGATGATCCTGTTCGGCCTATTGGGCATCTATTGTCTGGCTACCTTGATCCCATCGTTAGCCGTCGGAATACGCCGGCTCCACGACACCGGAAAGAGCGGTTGGTGGCTGCTCATCTCTTTCGTGCCGTTCGTCGGGTTCATTATCCTGCTCATCTTCCTGGTGAAGGACAGCGATGCGGGAGCGAACCTGTATGGCCCAAATCCAAAGCTCGCCTAAGAGCCTGCTGTGATCGGCCCGTGAAAACAAATTGTGCCGGGTTTCAACAATTCCTGCGCCGCCGCAGCGCGAATTGGGATGCCCGGCGCACCCTCAATCAAATTCGGCAACACTCTCCGCCAGCGACGCCACACTCCCCGGCCTCACGATTCCATACTTCAGATCCAGAAACTTCTGCAACTCTCCCGGCAACAGGGCGGCAAGCTCCTGCCACGTAATTACCTTCAGCCGCACGCGCATCTCCGCACTCTTGGCCGCTGCCAACACCTGGAACCAGGCCTCGCGCAAATCCGGCCGACGCGCGTCATGCACTACGCAAAAGCTGCACCTTTCCGCATAGGCCGCCAGGACATTTCGAATCAGTTGATAGCCCGCATACCCAGCCTCCGCGCCGTCCGCCTCCCGCGCCCGCGCCACAATCCCGGCTTGGAACTCACGCGCTCCCTGCTCATTCTCCGCCACCTCTTCAAACTCCTGTGTGAACTCCTCCGCAAACTCGACCGCCGTCCGCCGCCTCGCAGTCCGCAATTCCACGCGCGGCAATAACTCCCGCTCAAACACCTCATCAAAGTCGCGATAACCCTCCGCCACGGCAGCCTTGCACACCTGAAAATCTCCCTCTGTGAGCTTGGCCTCAACCAGCAAGCCGCCCCATCGCATATCCACTTCAGTGCGATCGAATCGCCCACTCTTTAGCGGCACCCGCGCTCTCCAGCCGAATTCCGGGACCGCGTCCTCGTCAACCCCAAGACCATTTCGCACCGTAGGCGCCTCCATCACCCCAGGCGCGCAAAACACATTCATCAACAGCGCATCGGAACTCATCGAGGAGTCCAGCTCACGCCATCGCCTGCCCGACTCCGCTCTTGGCAATGCCCTGCCCTGAGCATGAATCTTGTCAAAGCGCCGCATCCACTCCGGCCTAGACAGAATGGCCGCATACGACGCATCGAAGAAATTTCCATGCCGGGCTCCCTCGGGAGGAAACACAACCACCGGCGGATCGCCGGAGCTCACCACGTGGCTCCGGCTTTGCGCCCACGCGCGGTTGCGCTCCGTCAGCTCCCGCCGCAGAGCGCTCGCATAGATTCCCACCCGATTGGCCATCTAAGACAGGGTACTCCCGCGCCACCGGCCACCCCTCGCAAGCAACAAAAACCTCCCGAAGAGGCCGCCGCATCCAGCCAGCGTCTCCCCGAGAGGTCTCACCCGTTCACGCGGCCTTTTCAGCCGGCGTGGCCTGGTTCTACTTCTCGCGCTTCGTCAAGCCGAATTGGAAGGTGACCATAAACGCACGGCCGGCCTGCTTTTGCAAAGTGTCAGCCCAACTCGGAGAGTAGAGCTGGAGACTCTGGGAGACGATGTTGGACGAAGTGGTGGTGTAGGGTGTAGCCAGCGTGGTGCCGTCGTTCGCCGCGCTGATGGCGACGTTGCTGTGGTCGTCGAAGATGTTGTTGATGCTGAACTTGATCTTGGAGCCGGCGAACATGGTGTTGCCGTGAATGCTGTAGTTCACGAAGACGTTGCTCATCCAGAACGGATCCTCGGGAACCGTCTGGTGATAGTTGCTGATGTCGGCCCAGCGGCTACCGATGCGCTTGCCGAAGATGCCAAAATCGAAGCCCCTCTCGCGGTAGGTCATGCCCATCGACTCGGTATCGTGCGGGGCGGAAGCAACCCAGGCTTCGGGCGTGGCGGGCACGGCGGGATTGATGATATTGCCGCCCGAGTCGGTTGTAGCGGCCTTGGCGGCGGCGGCCTCGTACTTGGCTATGCCAAATGTGCCATTGGCGTTGAAGCCAAGGCTGTGAGTGACAGCGACATTGCCCTCGGCTTCGAAACCGTCGGTGTTGGAGTTGGGGTTGGCATAATAGTAGGTGAAGCCGGTGTCAGGACCGCTCGAGGGGGTATAGGTCGAGTAGGTGTTGGTGAAGTGGATGTGGTAAGCATCCGCATCGAAGGCGAACCGGTTCAGCTTGACTACCGTGCCACCCTGATAAGTGTCGGCGATAGTGGGCGGCGGAGTCACGGCTACCTGAGCGCCGGTCGTATCGAAGACGCTGCTGAAGGGGGCGATGCTCCCGCGCCCGTACTGGCCGTAGGCGGACCAGTTGTTATTGATGCGGTAGTTGGCTTCAACCGAGGGGAGGACGGAGTTGTAATTCTGCGAATGCTGCACGGTGATACTGCAGCTTGCCGTCAGCGTGCTCGTGCAACCGAGATTGCCAACCGTCTTGCCATCGGGGTACTGGATCAGGTACATGCGAAAGAAGGCGTCCTTGATGCCGGCGGTGATGGTCCACCGCGGGATGGAGACTAACTGGAACTCGGCGTAGGGCTGGACGGCCTGGGTGTAGAAATGCTCGTGGAACTTGTTGTTCGCAATATAGGGTGAATCCACCCAGGTGATGGGATCGGTGTAGATCTGGTAACGGGTGGTGTTGGTGTACTCGTACCAGGAACCGACGCGGAAGACGCCCCACTTTGTGGCATAGCTGAGGGCAGCGACTTCACCGCCGCGGGCGTACTGGTTCGACTTATCAACGCCGGTCGGCTTCTTGGAATAGAAGGGTGACGAGGTGGGCTGGTCATCGCCGCCGACAACCTCATTGACCACCTTGGTCAGCACCGAATCGGTCACAAGATCCTGGTCGGTGTTGTTTTGATAGTGCTGGTGGTTGGAGTAGCCGTAGGTGTAAGACTTGGAATCCAGCTTCCAGCCTTTGCCGAAGTCGTGGTTGAAGGTAATGATTTCGAAGAAGCTCGGCACATGATAGACCGAGAACCTCCAGAACTGCGGATCGTAGTAGTACTTGGAATTCGACGCGTAAGCAGAGTTGAACTCGGTCGAGTCGTAGAGATAGTTATCGCCATTGTGGAGGTATTGGCGGCGCGTGGGATCGTTGTTGGTGAAGGCGTCGAGGATGATGTTGGAGCCAACCACAGTGAGGTCAGTGCGGTCGCTGAACTTGTAGTCGAACTTGGCGGTCGAGGCCACATCCTGCTTGGGCGAATTGGTCTGGTAGCCGTCCGAACTCTGGTAATCGGCGTTGAGCCAGAAATGGGCCTTGCCCTTCAGGAAGGCGCCGGAGTTGATATCGCCCAGGATCTGGTAGGTATTCCAGGAGCCGTAGGTGCCAGCGATCCTGAAGTGGGGAACATCGCTCAGGCGGGGTGAGAAGAAGTGGATCGAACCGCCGAAGTTGGAGGTGCCGACATCCGAGGCGGTGCCGGGGCTGCGGTCGAAGTCCACATACCCGACACCAGCGGCAGGGATGTAAGCCCAGGAGTGGTGGCTGGGGTCGTTCGAGTCGTTAAAAGGCACACCGTCCCAGGTCATGGTGTAGTCGTCGTCCACGAACCCGCGGAAGAATATCTTGGCTTGGCCGTTGCCGATGCCGTTGGTGGTATAGCTGACGGTGCCAGGGGCAGCCTGGATGATGTCGGCGAAGTCGGTGACCGGACTGGTGTACTCGGCGATGTAGTTGCTGGAGATCTCGGTACGGGCGGAGCCGGCATCGATC
Source organism: uncultured Acidobacteriaceae bacterium (assembly GCA_963757965.1). Lineage (GTDB taxonomy): Bacteria > Acidobacteriota > Terriglobia > Terriglobales > Acidobacteriaceae > Telmatobacter. The sequence goes on along the minus strand of CAVWTV010000015.1, from coordinate 164,193 downwards.
AGGGCCTTGACCGGAGCCGACTGGACGGCCAGCGAGGTGTTGTCCTCCGACTCCACCACCACCTCCTCGGCCACCGAGGCCAGAGGCAGTTTGAACTCAATCGTCTCTCCACCGCCGGAGACGGAGAAGGGCCGCTCCTGAGTCGCGAAGCCTGTGGCGCTGACTGCCAGATTGTAACGGCCGGACGCGACCGTTCCGATGGAGTAGGCTCCCTGACTGTTGGTCAAGGCGCGCTGCAGCGGGCTGCCGTCGGCATCTTCCAGGGTCACCGAAGCGTTTACAATCGCGCGACCGTTCGGATCGGTAACTGTGCCGTGGATCGATCCGCTCGCCTGCTGGGCGTTCAAAGCGATTTGGCTTGTTGAAACAACGAGCAGACACAAAAGTGGCGCGACGGCGCGAAGCCATCCTTCGAGAATCTTGTACATCGATTTGGTCTCCTTGGAACGAGAAAAACAGACGTGGGAATGGGGGTGGGAGTCTCCCCAGTGGGCTATTCGAATATGCCCATGCTAAATCGGCCTCTCTTTCTTCTTTGTTAAAATTCTGCAACAATCGCGGACTTCGTCGCCTCTCCTTCTGCCTCCAATTCAGAACCTCTTGCTTCGGTCGGAGAAGACAAGGACCATCGAAAGATGGAGGCGCGCAGGCGCGCTAAAATGCGAAAATCGCTTTTGTGATTCCTCGACTGAACCGCTCTGTCGTTTTGCCCGCTATCGTTCTCTTCGTAGCATTCCCCGCTCATGGTCTCTTCGGAGCCGGGAGTACGTCGGGAACCAAGGCCGCCGAAGAAGCCGGCGCCATCCTGTTTCGTGACAAGGGTTGCACTCATTGCCATGGCGTCGGCGGCATCGGCACCAAGAAGGCGCCTAATCTGGTGGACCTGCGCAAGAACAAGCTATGGACCCCGGCCCAAATCACAAATCAAATCCTCAATGGCGGCCAGAAGATGCCTCCGTTTAGCGACTCTGTCACCGATGAAGAAGCAGCCCAGTTGGTGGCTTATCTTCGCGCCAAACACCGCCCCGTTCCACCTCCCACGCCCGATCCGGAGCAGAGCGCCAGATGAGATGCTGGCCTGCCGGCCCGATTGCCGCTCCGACAATCTCCGTCGGTATTGCCCTGGCACTCCGCAACCGGTAAACTGATGGGAGCCGGAGGCATCTCTGCGGAGTTTTTCAAAGCTTCAATAGCAAGATGCGCCTGGGACCGAAAGACAATCAGTTGCAACGAGGTATTTCAAGAAGCATCCAATTGTCGAGGAATTACAACGCGGAGAGGTGGCAGAGCCCGGTTGAATGCACCTGACTCGAAATCAGACGTACTCGCAAGGGTACCGGGGGTTCGAATCCCTCCCTCTCCGCCATAAGATCAGTAAAATCAACAGCAGGGGCCTTCCAAGGCCCCGTTCTTTTTGGCGCGAGATCTTGCCTTCTGTGGAAAATGTGCACTTAAGGGCACAGAAAGGCACCGAAATACAAATCCAACTGACACCAAAACTGACACCGAAAAGGCCAAACCGGTTAAAGCCGGTTAGGAGAACTGGCAGGACTACTCCCTGCCCGGCCTCGCACCAACACGGACTTTCCACGTTGCGGATACACAGGCCGCGCGGCGGCTTTTAGGCCGTCCGACGCTTCAAGAAATCGCCGGGCTGCTCTAGGCCTGGAGGCATCTTTGCGCCGCCAAGGACGGGGCACATATATCTGGTTCCTTGGAAGGGTGGAATAATATCTCTGTCACGTTTACAGAGGGGAAAACCCTACGAATTCGAGGCTTGAGATGCAATTCAGAGGGCCTAGCGCTCGTGATGCGTGGATCGGCAACGAGAAAATTAGGCAGTGGTTTGAAGTAGCGATAGACACGGCTGTTGAACCCCATCAGCAGAGGGCCTATGTTTGCAAGAGTTGCTGGCAGACCTTCAACGCTGACGAAGAACTCTGGACACTTCAATGCCATGTAGAAGCGCATGAGCGTTGGGGCAATGTGCCCTACGATTCTCGCCGCCCATCTGCAATTATGACAGGCGAACAATTGGTCAACCTGCATCAACTGTTGTTTGAACGATTTGATGCGGTTACGCCTGAGGCCGGTGCATGGAAATTCCAATGCAAGGCGTGCATGAAGAGGTTTCCGCACCGAAGCGATCATCGAGAATTACTGGGGCACTACCGTTCCTGCGAAGCATCCGGGGTAAAAGGGCCGATTCAGTGATGGTGACCGGAGGCTTGGCGAAATCGCTCACCCATGAAATACCCGAGATCTGACATGGCGCGCATCTCGATCGGAAACGCACATTCTGCGCACATATACTCCACATGCCCCTCTTCATCCATCGTCGCATACATCATGCTTGCGTCGGGATGATGAATCCGTTCTTTGCACAACGAACAGGCCATTTCTGGTTTGCTCCAAACGCCTCCTGTCCTCCACCCCGGAGCGTTGTTGTCTAGCGTCTCTTGTACCGTCTCTTTCAGGACCTCGAAAGTGTCGCTTTGGGTATAGGGGGGCATCAGCTTCGGGTGCTCAATGAAGATCGCAAGCAAGGCAATCGAATACAAGTCCGGGTGCTGGTTTACAAGCTCTTCGATGGCCCACGAGTTTTGCCTCAGAACGTAATATTGGTGAGGGCCCCCGAACGTGGTCTGAGCTGCGATTCTTTCAACAAAGATAGAGCGAATAATAGCTCTCTCATCTGCCGACGGGCTGTGCGTCTTCCTGAGCCGGTACGCGTCAGCCAGCTTCCCGGCAATATAGCCGGGAGAACCGATACCGTGCTTCATCACGAATTTGTGCCAGCCCATCCTGAGACCTCCTGCATATCTGGTCTCTCTCATCTGTTTTCGTCGATGCAGGCCGCGCCTCTAGATTGAGGGCTTTTCCACCTTGACCTGCATGATATTGCTGTTGAACGAAAATACCGTTTGGCCAGCCAGGTACGCCGTCCACTCCGATTCCTTAAGCAATACCATTCCTGGTCTGTCGCATCGTCCACAAATAGCGGCTGTGTTCGGAAACCCGACCGGACGAGCGGCGTGCACGTATGCCTTTGAGGGGTGCTTCTCACATCTGACGAGCATAGCGCCATTTTATAGGCGCTCCTCGGCCTTACACCAAACAGTTTGGGAAAGGGGGTCTTGCACCACGGCGGGAAGGCAAGTAAAGCGGAGGTCTGGTACGTTGCAAAACCTCGTTGCATATTGGAGCGCCCCATGCGGTGCGGGTACCCGAAGCTAGGACCTTTGACTGACGCCACAGTTAGCACTGGCACTTCTGCGCCTGCAAATGCAGCATAACAAATGGGTTACAAGAGGTAACGTCAGTCTCGAAATCAGGCATACTCGCAAGGGTACCGGGGGTTCGAATCCCTCCCTCGCCACAGACCCTTCCAGCCGTGTCCAACTGCGTCCAGCCGCGTCCAGAGAATTAAGCTAAATATAAGAAAATAAACAGATTCATTCCAAACCCATCCAACCCCGTCCAGCGGAAGCTACGTTTGCCAAGATGTAGTTCGGGGGTATTCTATTTTCAACGCGGGGTATTTCGTCGGGAAAGTGAGTTATGGAGATCAACAAGCTGAACGAAAAAGCCATCCAGTTCGCCAAACCTGGAACAAAGGACTATGCCAAGAGCGATGGCGACGGTCTCTACTTATGGGTCACGACCGCCGGCGGAAAGCTCTGGCGCTGGGGCTACAACTTTCAGGGCAAAGAGAAGCTGATGTCCTATGGGAAGTATCCCGATGTGGGCCTGACCAGGGCTCGAGAGCTCCACGCGGCCGCTCGCTCGCTTTTGGCTGCGGGGACTGACCCAATGGCAGATCGGTATTTTGGTGAAGCACAACCCTACATTCGCCGAAACCAGCTTGGCTTGGACCTGCAGATCGTCCAATCGCGTGCGTGCCTTGGTAACGCTCTCCAGATCGAACAACACGGCGCTCACAACGTGCGGCGTGTGAACCCTTCACTACCCGACACGAACTCAAGAGCCACGCAACAGATTCCAGGAAAATGTCCGGCAAGTTCTTGAGAGATATAGAGCCAAACGCGAAGCCAATCAATTGAGTGCCCGACATTCTATACTCCCACCCGCTCCGGGCAGCTCTACAGGATTACTTCACTCAACCGGGATACCAGACAATTCGCGGATCGTCCTCACTTCGCCGGTACTCCCACGCGGCATCCGTCATTTTCTTCAGATCGTATATTGGCCGCCAGCCCAGCAGAAACTTGGCCTTCGCATTGTCCAGCCAGTTCGAATGATACCGGGTGGGGACCGCCACCGAAGGCAGTCCGCGCGACTCTGCCAGATACTGGGCAAGTTCGCCATAATCCACTGGCTCATCCATGCAGATGTTGAACGTTTGTTGATGTGCCTTGGGATGATCGATCGCGCCCAGTATCGCCGCAGTCAGATCTTCTACATGCACAAAGTTGCGCTTTACAGGCAAGCCCTGCGGATCGAGCATCACTGGAACAGCCTTCACCCGGAAATACTCATCCGCCTTTTCGGCACCAACAAGATCGCGCCATCGTGGCCCGCCAAACACATCCTCGCCAAACGAAAGCTGATACCGGAAATCGTCTTTCTCCATGATCCACGGCGCGCGCAGGCAGCACCCGGCCAGTCCATATTGAGTGTAATACTGCTCCAGAATCACTTCCTCAAGCACCTTCGATAGCGCATAGCAACCCGCATAAGGAGTATGCTTCTGCGTCTCCGTCACAGGGATCGGATGCGGATACACAAAGTGCCCCAGGCTGTTGTCACCGCCAGTCAGAAGGAATTGTTGAAACGTCGGGCTGATGCGGCAGGCCTCTAGCAGCCAGAAGATGCCCTTCACCGCCACGTCCATCACGCTTTCCGGCGTCTCCTTCGACGTCGCCAGATGCAGCACATGCGTCGTATCCCGCACCGCCTCATTTGCATCCTCGCGATTCTCCAGCGATCCCTTCAACACCTCCAGCCGAGGCCGAGGCTCCAAAACGCGGTTGTGACAGAGCGCCCGCACGGTGAACGTATCGAACGCCGGATCAGCCAGAAATCGATCGATAAATGCCCGGCCAACCTTCCCTGTTGCGCCAGTCACCAGAATGCGTTTCGTCTCACCCATGCAGCCCTCGCATCTCTAAATGTTTGTTGAGCATCATGGCAGATCATGCCCCCAGGCTTCAACCTCAATGAAGGCGCACCACCGCGCCGGATCCTCCGGAACCAGATCGTGAATGCGAAACCACGAGACCTGCCGCTTCGGAAAACTGAACTCCTGAAACTCAGCAGAATTTGTAATCTGAATCGGAACCAGGCTCCCATCTGAAAACTCCACCACCGCGCTCTTCCAATAGCTGTCATGCGGAAAATCCGCGCGCACCATTAGCCGTATCTTGTCCAGATCGACAGGCCTGCCAAAATCCAGCTTCCACCACAGGTCCAGCCGCAGCCCCGGTCCCCACGACTGGTACGGCCATACGCCATGATGCCCGTTTTGCGATACACCATCGATCGCATTCCTCGCCGCAAAGTCATACAGATTTCTCGAATAGCTATTGGTACTGCTATGCGGATAAGCCTGCCCCGGACCCTCCTCCGGCTTCAGTACATCGCATGGATTAGCCGCAAGATTTCGATAGCCCGTCTTCTCCTGCTCATTCAGCGGGCGCACAGTCACAGTGTGCGAACCCCCGGTAAAGCTCTCCGGCGCATAAGCGCTTCCGGTCTGTTGTTCGGCGCGTCCGTATGGTACCTCGTAGCTGAACTTCCCCTGCGCCGAATCCGCAAGATAGAGCAGGCACTCCGGCATCTTCTCGTCCAGGCGCACAGCCATCCGCTGCGAACCTGTCACTTCAATGCGATCCCCTGGTTTGTACTCCCGGTTGATCGAATGCGCGCCCGCTGCGTGTCCGCTGTCTCCCGCGACAGACGTTCCTTTCGCATCCAGCACAGCCACATGGAACGGGGCAGTGCCACCGTGCGGTTTGCCCGCCAGTCCTCGCGCAGCAAACGTTTCGCAAAAACCGATTGCCAACAGAGAGAGCAAAGCCATGGTTGTAGACGACTTTAAGTCTCGCATTGTTCATCCTCCCTGAAACAGAGCACCGCGGTCGCCAAGGGCTCGTTCTGCACAAAAACTGGAATGACGCGCAAAGTCGTTCGAAACATAAATTCCTTCCGTGAAGCGTGAACCAGGTTTAGGTCCTTCAAGGGCCGGAATAGCAACAAGAATGCCATGCCGACAATATACTCGAGTTGCAAAGCAATTCTTCCGATGGCAATCTTCAAGGGATCGGCATCTACGCGGAAATTAGAGTTCGGAGTGGTTTGTCGCCATCTCGGCAGTTGCCGTCTCGGCAGCACGCCGGGGGATAGCACATCAATCAGCCTGTGACGCCAAAAAGCACCTCTTCATATGCCGCGTCGTCCAGGAGCATGTTGATTACAGCGTCGGAGCCCAGTTCGGCTTCAGCCTGGGTCGCTGAGGCGATAGCACCTTCGTGGATGAGCGGTTTAGTACGCTCTTCGCTTCGCTTTCACACCGACAATTCGTGTTCGGCAGCGAGCAACCGCAGCGCCATTGGTGTTCCCATGTTGCCTAGTCCCAGAAATCCGATCCTCATGGCAATTCCTGTAATAGGGCCTGTTGTTAACTTTCTCGCGAGCTGCCCGACTATTCATCATGGGCTCTGCGACAAGCGACGATTCGCACAATGCCTTTCCACTTAGAACAAAGTGGAAGTCCTCGGTTTCTGGACATTACCCGGAGAAAAGTGTTCAGTCCGGTTGGCGGCCAACGGATGGCGACCATTCGCCCGGAACCGCAAGAATGAACCGATAGGGCTCCCCACTTAGCAAAACGGAATAATCTCAACAATCGGGGTTGATCACAGCGGCGAGCGAGAAAGCGGAACTGGACAATGCCAGTCCCCCCTTTCGGGGGGCACGATGATGGTGGCGCGGATCCTATGCGTGCTTGAGACGCCCACCGGCATCCTCCACGCGCACATCTGTTGTTGAAGTGGCCTGCCGGCCTGCTCTCTTCGCTCGCGGCGAGAAGCCTTTGCGCGAGGCTGTCCGGAGGGCAGGATAACCCTGGCACTAACTACTTGGGAGCGTCGGGGAGGTGAAAGTCAACTCCTGCGTCATGATTTACCTTCGCTGTCGCAGCGAGGTCGAGTTGATCAGTCGGAATATCACGGCGATGCTGGTCCCCGACATAGAGTGTGGTCCTGGTCAGAACGTAGTTATGAATCTGCTCAGGAGGGCGGCCATCCTTGAAGACGAGGGTGACCGCCTCCTCGCTGCCCGGGGCTGGTGACTGATGCGACAGATCAGATGTGGGCTGGTAGGGACCAGGAGGCGCTGGCTGCCCCTGCTCAGCGGGCTGTGCATCGTATCCCTCGGGTGCGTAGTCCGGCGAAGTGGAAGAATCGTCATAGCCGAGCGCGTCTGGGTATCCAATGAAATAGGGGCCTATCCCTCCCGGGAGCCCGTAGGGAATTCTCGCGCCGTAGGGCGACAGGTATGGTCTTCGATAGCGCGAGGCGCCGGTATAGGCTTGGCGAGCGCTGAAATTGCTTGTACCACCTCTCTGCAAGCCGCGGGCCATGATGGGAGATCTGCTGCCGGTATAGCGGGGAGAGCCTGCGAATCTATTGGGAGCGGAAGCGCTGAAGCCTCCGCGAGACGCCTGTGCGGTGTGGCCAGAGAAGCCGCCGCGAGATGTAGCCCGCTGAGGGCAGGCCGGAATCGCCGCACCCACGACAATCAGCGCGACCGCGGTGAGACGATTCATGAAGACATTTTACGCCTGTTGCACATTCGTTTAACGTAGATGGCCTCAAGGAGTTCGCAGCTGAGTATGCGCCAATCTATTACAGGCTGTTCGTCAAGTACTTTGGCTGATACGACGCGCGCCAAGCTGGAGGGTAACCCAAATCTCAGTTGTCGTTAAAGATCCATTCCATAAATTGATCCATCAAAGAACGCAACCCCACGGGTATATCAACATCTGAGACCGGAAATCTACTATAAGCGATTGATATAGATGGTCTTCGTTGGCATCTCAATCGGATCGCTCGCGCACACTTAAAGTGCGGCACGTTCGCAAGGGTCGATGTCGCTCAACCAGCGGCTGACGGCTTGTTGCCGACTGGGTCCGGGCCATAGGAGACGCACCATTCCCGACATGTCGGTGCAGATCAGGGCATCGGCTATTCCGTCGAGCTTGACCTGGGCGCGTTCCTTTGCATTGAATAGGATCTCTTCGATCATCTTGCGCTCAACGGCATTGCTCAGGGTTTGCATGAGTTTTTGCGGCTCGATCTGGCCTTTGATGAGATAGTCTTGCGCGCCCTCTTGAATGGCTTGAACAGCCATCGGCTCGCCGCCCAGACTGGACAGCAGCACAATAGAGACGCGGGGTGCGGCTGCGCGAGCCCTTCTGACTGCCTCGAATCCTTCTGGATTGGACAATCCCAAGTCCAGTAGGGAAATGTCAACTGATGCCCGGCGAGATGCTTCTCGGCTCCACTCATGCACTCAACACAACTCAATTCAAAGGCGTGTGTGCCCTGATCGTTGAACATCGCTCGGATCAAGCGAGTCTGTTCGGGATCATTCTCTATTAGAAGAACTGTCTTGGTCACATTTGCTCGGCGTGACATCGAGACTTTCTTACGCTCAGTCTGTCGCCGGCGATGCCACTGGCGCCTCGCAGGTGACCAATAAAGCACAGCCCTTGCTGGTGTAAGTGAATGAGAATCGGCCTTAAGCCGCCTATGTCGCCCGGCGAGGAAACGCTCATGCCTGGGGTTCATGCTTTCCCTCCCATTGCCGAGAAGACTATCGAGCTTGCGCAATGCCCGCTCTTGCTTCTTCACTTAACTAAGGCTGAGAGCAGCCTCACAAATGCTTCAGATTGGTCGATCGAATGGTGGTAGGAATCGGCGGCAGCAAGGCTAGCAGCACAGGCGGCCAATTGTGAGCGCAGGCATCGTCGTTGCCCCCTCGTTGGCAAGCCAGACGGCAAAGCCAAGTCAGGACAGCGCCTCAAAAGGGCTTACGAGCGATGAGGCGCGCACGCGCCTTGAAAAAGATGGCCCCAATGCGATGCCGGATACTTCGGCTCATCCCCTGCGCAGTGCGTTGGCTAAATTCTGGGCGCCCGTTCCATCGTTGCTGGAAGCCTCCATTGTGCTTGAGCTTGCGCTGCACAAGTATTACGAGGCCGGTATCATCGCGGTGCTGCTTGTATTCAACGCGACGCTTGCCTACTTCCAGGAGAATCGAGCTCAGGCCACCTTGGCGGCTCTGAAATCGCGGCTCGCCCTCAATGCTTCAGTTCAGCGCGATGGCGCATGGAAGACTGTCCTCGCCTCGAAATTGGTGTGTGGCGACCTCGTGAAGCTGTCGCTTGGTGCAGTGGTTGCTGCCGATGTGCACTTGACCGGCGGATCAGTTCAACTCGATCAGTCGATGCTCACCGGCGAGTCGCTACCCATTGAAGCCGGGCCGGGCGTGGACACGTACGCCGGGGCTCTTGTCCGGCGAGGTGAAGCAACGGCGGTTGTAACGGCCACAGGTGCTCGCACTAAATTTGGCCGCACGGCGGAACTGGTTCGTACGGCACACGTCGTGAGTACACAGCAGACGGCAGTGCTCAAGATCGTACGCAACCTTGCGATCTTCAATTCTGTTGTGATTGTTGCCATGGTTGCATTTGCCTATACGCATTCGATGCCGTGGAGCGAGATCGTTCCCCTGTTACTCACGTCGATTCTGGCCGCCATTCCTGTTGCATTACCTGCAACATTCACCCTTGCCGCAGCGATTGGAGCTCGCTCTTTGGCGAAGCTTGGCGTGTTGCCCACGCGGCTGTCAGCAGTTGACGAGGCTGCATCGATCGATGTGCTGTGTTCGGACAAAACAGGAACGCTCACTCGAAACGAGCTTTCCGTAACCAGCGTTCGCACCTTGCCCGGCTTCGACGAATCCCACGTTCTGGGATTGGCGGCCTTGGCAAGTTCCGAAGGCGGCCAGGACGCTGTCGATGAATCTATTCGGGCTGCCGCTTTGCAAAAACCGGCTTCCGATTTGCCAAGACTGGTGACGTTTTTGCCGTTCGATCCTGCAAAGAAAACATCAGAAGCAACCGCGACAGATGCAACGGGGAGCGCACAGCGCATCGTTAAGGGAGCATTCGCTGCAGTCGTAGCCCTCACCGCTCCATCGCCGGCTGCAGCTGCAGTTGCTGACGAACTCGAGAAACAGGGGTTCAGAGTATTGGCGGTGGCAGCAGGGATCCCGGGAAGCGTAAAAGTTATCGGGCTGATCGCACTTAGCGACCCACCGCGGACTGACTCCATCTCTCTCATCTCGGAGTTGCATACCCTCGGTGTGCGCACTGTCATGGTGACGGGGGATGCTTCGGTTACGGCAGGAATCGTCGCTCATGCTGTCGGATTGAATGGCACCGTTTGTCCACCCGGAAAGCTTCCCGAAAACATCGAGCCAGCGGACTTCGCGGTCTTCGCCGGCATTCTACCGGAAGGCAAGTATGACCTAGTCAAGGCATTTCAAAAGAATGGGCATACGGTCGGAATGTGCGGGGACGGCGCCAATGATGCCCCTGCCCTTCGTCAGGCGCAGATCGGCATTGCCGTCTCTACCGCAACGGATGTGGCCAAGTCCGCAGCCGGTGTTGTATTGACTGAAGCTGGATTGGGCGGCATCGTGGCCGCGGTAAAAGAGGGCCGGGTCACGTTTCAGCGCATCCTCACCTACGCTCTGAACTCAGTAATGAAGAAGTTCTTGCAGGTGCTTCTCCTGACGGTCGGCCTGATCATGACCGGGCACGCGGTGTTGACGCCTTTGCTGATGGTCATTGTCATGATTACCGGTGACTTCCTCGCCATGTCGCTGACAACTGACAGGGTGCGGCCATCCGAGATGCCGAATTCGTGGCACATCGGGCGAATTACAACTGCCGGCATCATTCTGGGAGGGTGTTTTCTTGCTTTCTCCACGGCCGTCCTGGCAGTAGGCAAATTCGAGTTGCATCTGAGCATCGAAGCACTCCAAACCCTCTCCGTTGTTGCGATTGTCTTCGGCAGCCAGGCCACGACCTATGTAATCCGCGGCCGCCAGTATCTGTGGGGATTGCGCCCCAGCGTGTGGCTCGTACTATCTTCCGTTGCGGACGTTCTTATCATTTCAACGCTCGCGTTCTTAGGAATTGCAATGGCGCCATTGTCCATTGCAATCATTGCTGGAGAGTTTGCCGCTGCGTTTGCATTCGGCGTTGTCATGGACGTAATCAAAATTCCAGTCTTTGCCCGACTCCGTATCTCCTGAAGATCCGGATGCTAGTTAGGACAAGTGTGAGGAAGATGAAAATCGATTCAAATGATTTCCGTGTACCGTCCGGGAAAACGGTCGACCTCAGCAAGTGGCCGACGATTTGCGATCCCTATTACAAATCGAAGAAGGAGTATAAGCAGCTCCTCCTGGAGCACATGGAAAAGTTGAGTTCGCTGCAGCAGCTACACTATGCATTTAACCGTTACACACTATTGGTGATCTTTCAGGGGATGGACGGCGCCGGAAAGGATGGCGCAATCCGCCATGTCATGTCCGGTGTCAACCCAGAGGGTTACGAAGTCTTCAGCTTCAAACAGCCAAGTGCCGACGAACTCCAGCACGATTTTCTCTGGCGCACCACGTGCCGCCTTCCCGAACGTGGCAGGATTGGCATCTTCAACCGTTCCTACTACGAGGAAGCACTGATTGTTCGGGTGCACCCGAAGCTTCTTCGCAGTCAGGGGCTGTCCCAGGGGTTGCGCAACGAGAAGAACATTTGGGAGCAGAGGTATAGTTTCATCGCGGATTTGGAGAAGCACCTTCATCGCAACTGCACGCAAACCGTCAAGATATTCCTGCACCTTTCTTACGAAAAGCAGCGAAAGCGATTTCTTGAGCGCATCGATGAGCCGGAAAAGAACTGGAAGTTTAGCACTTCCGACATTCACGAGAGAAGATAGTGGAGACACTACATGAGGGCCTACGAGGAATCCCTTCATGCTACAAACACTCATCACGCGCCGTGGTCCGTCGTGCCCGCCGACGATAGGGAAAATGCGCGGCTCATTGTGTCGCAAATCGTCCTTGATGCGCTCGGAGGACTCAAGATGGCTTACCCCGGAACCACTGAAAAGCGCCGCGTCGAACTGCACGCGATTAGAAGCTGATGTCGAAATGAAGTCGGATCTTCACCTTTCCAGGGCGGGGTTTGCACCCGCTGAAAGCGCCGGGCTTATCCTGGCGCACCACTTGGCGAAAACAAGCCATTCCACCAGTTGAGACATGGACAGATTCGCTGTCAACGAAGCATCCACGCGGTGACCGCTATCTTTCCTGTCCCCTGCGGCGTTATGAGGAGCTATCCCATCCGAGACCCTCTATGCTCTTCCGTCCCATATCCAGACGCCCCGTCAAGAGATCTGCTGCGATGGTAGGCGACAGGACGGTGAATGTGTTGTCTGGGGACGTTGTTCACGTCCCTCGTGGGACCGTGCATTGCTTCAAGAACACAGGGAACACGCATGTGAAGATGGAGGTAACGTTCACAGCGCAGGGATGGAGAAGTTCCTTGAGGAAGGGTTTTATCCGGCTGGGGATCGTTCCGTAGATCCGCCGCCTCTCACCGAAGAGTTGCTGGCGCGGACGCTAGCGGCTGCTCCCAACTGCGGACTGGAGTTTCTCCCGGCAGAATTACAGTAGAACCAATTGGCCGCGATGGGCGATCTACCAATCCCGCTGTAACGATGATCTGCCGCCCGATGTGTGGGCGGCTTTTCTTTCAGTGGAGCTTTCGATATTGAGAGCGGTGTTTCCTTTTTAAGTTGCCCTTTACTCTGATCGACCGGATTGCGACTGAAGTTTTGATCCATCCCATGGTCCATCCCGAGGTCATACCTGTTGTCCATGATCAAGAGAGTCTGGTGTCGATCTCATGGACGGCGTGAAATAGACCTTACAGTCGGAAAGGGGCGATTCCCTTCGTCAGATTATTCGACAACAAAGTTAAGCGGCTCACGATTGAATATCGTGATCTCGGCATTGCGTCGGCTGGGAATCAGCCGCCAGTACTCGACCCCTGAGCTGGCGTGGCCATGTATTTACTGAGGACGTCCACCAGACCTTGGTTTGGCACACACTGCTTTGCCGAAAAGGAAGATAGGATGTGATCCAGTTCATTCTCGGACAGGCCTTTGAAGAGGCTTGCGTAGAGCGGCTGCATCAGGGTTCCCGTGTAGAAGCACAATAAGGTCTGACTCATGCACCGTATATTGAGTCGCGCATCCAACTGTGGATCACCAACCACTTGACGGATCTGGTCGGCAAGCTGAGCCGCTGCGTCCTTTACAGGCGTTGGCGGTAGCCACTTCATCCAATCGTCGGTGCCAAGAGCAACCTTCTTACGAAGAAAGTCGCTGATGTGCTCCATGTACGGAGATGCAGGGTCGAGTGTCATCATTCCCATCACGCCAACATCTTTGTAATTCCACGTCGTCCAGTGCGCACCGTTGCGCTCAAAGATGCCAATCTGATCATCTAACGCGCGAAGCCGGTCACCACTCTCATTGGCAGGCCCGTTAAAGACAGACCCAAACTCGCCTACCCACAGCGGAACGTTATGCTGCTGGGTGAACTTCGTTCCCTCGGCATCGAGGAAGTTGCGCTCCTGCTTTGCCAGATCCCAGTCCTGAGCACTGACCGCCGCAGCCGATCGCGGATGGATGGTGCCAGGGTATCGTCCAGGCCCAAACCCAGGCACAGTGTAGTTATGGGAACTGTAGGCGAGATTATCGTCGAAGGGTTTCTCTAGCCCCGAGAAGTCCTTTGCGTAGTCATCACCTTCAAGGAAGATAATGTGTCTGGAATCGATCTTGCGAATCTCTGTAACCAGGCGCCGGTAGACGGCATTCATGCGGTCAAAAGTGGGCCTGTAATTGGAACCCACGTTCCATGGATAGTCGCCCAGGGCGTTGTTCGCACAAGGCTCGTTCAGCACATCGTAGCCGGCGATCACAGCCCTGTTCCTGTAGCGCCGCGCAAACTCCTGCCAAAGGGCAACGAAGCGATCCTGATAGAACGCAACCTCCCAGAAAAGGCTGATGCGAGATGCGTTGTCAGAATGCCAGTGGACATTCTGCCACCCCTGCGCCGAATGAAGGTCCAGAATGACGTAAAGACCATGTCTTTCGCATTGGCTTAACACTTTATCGAGACGGGCAAAGCCCGCCTCCTTGTATTTGAAAGGAGCGGCATCGTCCTCGAAGTGTCGATAGTTAAGAGGTATCCTGACGACGCTGGCGCCGGATTTTCTGAGAAAGATCACATCGTCTTCGTTGAAGAAGTAGTCAAGCATGCGCTCGAAGAAGAATTGAGCTCTGGCCGGTCCAAGCACCTCCGCCATCTGCGCTCGGAGAGTATGCTCCGCGCCTGGGTGCCCATTAATGAAATCCTCCATGTTCATCCAGCCGCCGGGACAGGTTCCCCTCAGGCGAACCTGTTTCCCTATCGCATTGACTATGTGACGGCCGCTGACACGAAGGAACTCCATCTTGTCATCCCCCTCATGACTGTCCGCTGCTTGTGGACCGGCATTTTGTTCCCCTGCGGCTGCCAATCCCTTTCCGGTGAGCGCAGCAGCACCGGTAAACGCGGCCAGCCTGAGAAATTCACGCCGTGGCCTCAGATTGCTTGCTTTCCTTGTCATAAGACCCCTTCCGAGAATTTGGTTTGGCGGTTAACGATCGCGGCTGGCTAGCCCGATTTCAATTCGCATTCTAAGCTTCATTTGCGGAGTGAGCGGAGAACCCCACCGAAAAATACCCTAAAGTGCGGCACGTTTAAGAGGGCTTTCGCGTGCGCAGTGGAGTGAGTGGGAATCTAATGATTTGCGCCCACAGCTGGATCACTCCCTGGAAGTCAGCCAGTGTCCCGGAATCTCATCGAGGAGGAGCTGGATAATCGGACACGGCAGCGTCATGCGGGAGCAATCGAGTCTTGGCCGTCGGCGCCGACGCTTTTTTGCCTTCCGAAGCGGCATCATTCACCAGGGGCCAGAAGATTTCCGTAAGTGGTGGCGACATGCTGGAATGAACCGCGAAAAAGAGTGTTGAGTGGCCCATGTGGTGATGTCAGCCACCCATAACTGGTTGATCCCGGTTAACTGCATGCGCGCGGCCAGATTCAGATAGACCTTCAGTTCATGATCGGAGTCAGTGGTCTGGACCCAGGCCCGTGGCTGGATCGCAAGCAGGTTGTCTTCACGCATCAGCCGCGCCACGCGCTTGTGATTCACCACCAAGCCGCGCCAGCATGCACATCCGCTCGATCGTCAAACCGCCTTGCAGCGACATCATTGACCGCACTTGGTCGTAGATGCCGTCTCGCCAGTGCCGCTGTCCGCCTGGCGTCGAGCCGCTATCTCTTGCAAGGCACCTTTGAAAAAATCCACCTCCAGCGCGCGCTCCGCCAGAAGCTGCTTCAGCTGCCGATTCTCTTCCTCAAGCCCCGAAGATCGAGTCGCGATAGGCGCAACCGGGCCATGCATCCGCATCTGCCACCGATACAGCAAGCGCCGCGGCACATCCAGTTCCTTGGCCAAAGCAGAAATGTTGTGGCAACCCTGCATCCGCGCCACCGAAAGGCGCCGGAACTCCTCCGTGTAAATCCGCTTCCTTCGCATTTGCAGCCCCCCCATTCGCTGCAAACTGTGTCCTTCTCAAATGTCTCACTTTTGGGGGTCACTCCAACAGCTTGTTTGCAAGGTACGCCTCTATTGCGCGTTCGCCGCCATCCACCCATGCAACTGCATCCAGTCGGCGATCAGCGTCGGCGTCTCCGTCAGTTCATGCAGCGCGGGCGCTAGGCCTTCGCCCATGTGCGTGCCATGCGGTCCAAGCTCGAAAATGTGCAACTCGGCCGGCATGGCCGCCGCCTTCAGCCCAATGTAGAATTCCGCCGCGTTACGCGAATCCACCGTCTTGTCTCCGGTAGTCGAGTAGATAAAGCACGGGCTCGTGTCCCCGCTCACGTGTTTCAGCGGATCCACTGCGTCAATGGCGGCCTGTGTCGGATGGTCCCCGATCAACGTCTTTAGCGGAG
Organism: uncultured Acidobacteriaceae bacterium; assembly: GCA_963757965.1. GTDB lineage: Bacteria > Acidobacteriota > Terriglobia > Terriglobales > Acidobacteriaceae > Telmatobacter. The sequence goes on along the minus strand of CAVWTV010000015.1, from coordinate 148,023 downwards.
AGATCCCCATGCGTGCGTACAGCTCCATCGACAGCGGAGCGTAAGAGAGAATCGCGAAGTCCGGCCGGTCAGAGACGCGATCGATGGGATCTTCCGCCGCCGGATCGCCGGCCTTGTGAATGGTCGCCATATATGCGGAGAGATGCCCGCCGGCGGAGAATCCCCAAACCCCGATCGCATCTGGCTTCACCCCAAGCTCCGCCGCGTGCGAGCGCACGTAGCGGATCGCCCGCGACGCGTCCAGCATCGGAGCGGGATACTCGTACGCCGGCGAGAGCCTGTACTCCAGCACAAACGCCGCCACTCCATGCGCTGCAAGCCAGCGCGCCTCGTATGCTCCCTCCTGCTCCATCACTTCGTGGGTGTATCCACCACCCGGCATAACGATCACCGCGCCGTGCGGTCCAGCGCCCGTCGTCGGGTAAGTGAATAGCTTGGGAATATCGCCCTCGGTCGTACCCTGAGCCAGGGGCGCGCCGCCAGGCCACAGAACGATGGTCAGCGCAAATCCCGCTGGCGGCGCGGTGGTTGTCGCCGCCGGGTGCGCGGCGGGCGGCGCCGGTGTCTGCGCAGCGAGTGGAAGGGTAACAAGAAGGATGGAAGCGGCGAGCTCAAGTCGATTCATGTTCGAAAGCATATCGCACCAACCTAACGACGAATTGTCGTCAGTGTGAACACCCGCGGGAGGCGAGAAGCGCTTTAGCCGATTTTTGTTCTGTGATGTGGCTGGTATTGGGCATGTCGGCACGGCGACTGGGATACCGGGTCCTCCGCGCGGCCGACGGCTCCCGTCGCAAACGGCGTTTATCGTTCCCGATCCCAACTGCTCGGCTAAACATTCAAAGATTCTTGCTTTTCAGGAACCATGGCACTCTCCTGTGTCGGTACATTACGGCCTCGGTCCACGGCTTATGTTGACTGCTGAGCAATTGGCGGTTAAGACTACAATCTTCAAGGAATGGAAACGGAATGAAAACTCGAAGCTTTGGGAAGACAGGCCTTGATATAGGCGAAGTTGGCCTTGGCACCTGGCAACTTGGGGCAAATTGGGGCAATGTCACTGACGAGACAGCCTTGCAGGTTTTGCGCGCCGCATGGGAAAGTGGCTCGAACTTTTTCGACACCGCTGATGTGTATGGCATGGGACGCAGCGAAGAGCTCATTGGGCGTTTCTTGCGCGAAACCAGAGCCTCCGTCTGCGTGGCGACCAAGCTGGGAAGGTTCAGTCCTCCTGGATGGCCGGATAATTTTTCGCGGGCGGTGATTCGCCAGCATACTGAAGCGTCCTTGAAGCGTCTCGGAGTCGACGCCATCGACCTGATCCAACTCCACTGCATTCCCTTCGAGGTCCTGAAAGATGGTGAGGTATTCGACCATCTTCACGAGATGAAGATCGAGGGAAAAATCCGGAACTTTGGCGTTAGCGTTGAGTCAATGGATGAAGCAGACTTCTGTGTACGCCAGCCTGATGTGGCTTCTCTCCAGATCATTTTCAATCTATTCCGCCAGAAACCCATCCACACGCTTTTCGAGGAAGCCAGGAAGCGAAATGTCGGTCTGCTCGTCCGTCTGCCACTCGCGAGTGGACTGTTGGCGGGGAAGTACACCCAAACAACCCGATTCCCCGCCGAGGATCATCGGAATTTCAATCGAGACGGACAACAGTTCAATGTCGGCGAAACCTTCGCCGGACTCCCATTCGAGAAAGGCGTCGAACTAGCCGACCGCTTGAAGCTGCTCGTGCCGAAGGACCTAACGCCCGGCGATATGGCGCTTCGTTGGTGCCTCGATTTCGACGCTGTGAGCGCGATTATTCCAGGCGCTAGGAATCCCGAGCAGGCGCGGAGCAATGCCAGGTCATCCACATTGCCGTCCTTGCCGGAAGCCTTGCACCGCGACCTCGCGGACTTCTATGTTCGCGAAGTCGCCCCACACATTCGTGGAGCGTATTGACCCAAGGAAATGACGTCCATCGAAACGAGCAACAGGGATACGCGCAAGAGAGGTCATTAATTGCCGGACCCTGTTGATCGTTGTTTCCGACGCACTCCACGCAGGCAGACAAAACGTAATGTGGGGGGCCGCCATGCATTTTTTGAATACGGTGAAGGGATGCGAGCCTAAAGGCAAATCGTCCAGGGTTGAATGGATGCCGGGTACGCTGATTGGCACTGCCTTTCGCGTCAGCATTCGTCATTCCGTGTGTATAACAGGCTATTCGTCAGTCACCCTTCAATCAACACCCGAGACACCCCACACGGCAAAATAGCTGGCGACGATCTCAAGATTGATCCTCAGTTGGCGATAACAAGGCTTTTCACCGGTTGAGACCTGGACAGCGCTGTTCTTGGCAGAGCACCCGCAGGCGAACCGCAGTCATGCCTGGACTAAACGGCGAATGGGGAACAATCAAAGTAAGATCTGTATCTCACCACTTTGGCGGCGCCTACCCTGCCGTTGCCTCCTGACGTGTGGCAGATGCCGTCGAATGTGAGCGACAATGTTCTGTTCCGCAGCCCCAAATGGACGCCAAGCGCGCAGTCGTCGACGGTGCCTGCGTACGCAAGCTATCCTTTTCTGGAGACAGTCTCAGTTTCCGGATTGGCTCTGAAGGGCTAGCAAGGCTTCCGCGTGCAGGTTCGATCCCATTTTTGGAGCAATATGGGGCAATGAGCGACGGGAGCCATGGGAAATACGGGAGCGATGGCATTGTGCTCTCTGTAAGTTACAGATTCTATTAGACTACTAAGGGTTTGAATTCCACTCTCTCCGCCATACAGTCTATATAATCAGTATTTTAGACAGAGAATTCGAACCAATCGCACTATTCCGGGCAAACTCGCGGATACTCAGCTCTGAAAGGGACTGGAGAGCATTCTCCAAAGGAAAAGGCGGCTGTATCTTCCTGCGGATTCTCCGGCCGCAAAAGCGTAGTCCCTTTTCGCTGGAGATCGGCTCGATTCTGTTCCTTCACTTATTCAAGGCTGGAAACCGCTAGTCACTTTGTCGGGGCTGAGCTGTTCCATTAGCGCGCAGAAGCCGTCACGGATTTGGTCGAACAATGGCAGGACGGGCAGGCGAACTTCCCAATCGCTTTCCGTCTCGGTGACCCTTCGTTTTCTCGGCACACTTCCTGCACGCCGGCCAGCGCAAGACATCGCAGAACCCGCAGTCAAGCGGCCTGGGCTGATTGATGCCGGATCAGTAGCCACAACAGTCGCTTATATTGCACACAGAGGTTGCGTGAAAGGCGTTTGTCCAGCAGGCAGAGAGCCGGTTTGCAGCAGACTGATCAGGGCATCCTGGTCCTCCGGGGGGGATTGGCATATTGCGAATTCTTCGAATGGTCTCAGCCACGGGGTATTCGAACTATCTTCCCGTCATCCCAGATGGCGTAGCACGCCAATGGCAGTCCGGTCTTTGGCTGTCCCAGACTGCCTGGGTTGAGGATCGTTGTACTGCCTTCCAGCCGCGCGAAGGGTGTGTGCGTATGACCCACGATCAAGACGTCCGCGTTGATCCCCATCACCTCCTGCGTCCACCGGTCAGAATCCTCAGGACAGTAACCGAACAGTGGATCACTCGGCATTGCGTGTACTAGACAAGAACGGATGGAATTCACTGTCTGTTCTTGTCTAACCGGCAGGCTTCGGAGATAGGCAAAATCGTCCTGCGTGCAAACGACCTGCGTGAAGCTCAGAGTATCGTCAGCCAGTTTTTTGAATGGAGCTGAGCACTGCGGATCCACCGAGAATCCCGCAGCATGATCGTGATTTCCGCGGACTGCAATCTTCGCCTGTTGCCTAACCCACTCGACGACCTCATGCGGATTCGGCTCGTAATCGACTAGATCGCCGATGCACCATAGTTCATTGAAATCGCGTTCTGGCAGTGCATTGAGAGCCGCTAGGTTGCCGTGAATATCGGAGATGATGACGATCTTCAAGAACCCTCCAATCCTTCCGCATTCGATGACGCGGTCTTCGGAGGTGAGATTGGATTGCCGGAAGATCCGTGTGAGCAGACAACTCCCCGGCGAAATCTCACCAGGGGTTATCATCTGCCCATCCAAGCTAATTGGGAAGGAACAGCAGTTAAGGCGAACCCCTTCGCCTCGTACATTCGCGCCAGCAATGTACAGAACCATCTTACAAACAACTCAGCTCGCGGGTTCCAGCAACTGTGGGAGCATTTCGGGGAGTATTCCCATAGGCTCACCCCAACCTGAGCGGTCGTTTCACGCCAATTCGCTGCTCAACGTCTTTATGGCATGTAGTATAAACTCAGTTCATTTCCAACTTAGAAAACGCTGAACGTGCATCGATGTGATCGCGCTCGACGCAATGGGATTGAAGCGCCCGGCACTTGGGACCGCCGAGATCCTCGACCCATGGTCCACAACTCGCGATGCACCGCATTGGCATAATTCCGTTCGGATCGCAGATGTCCAGGAAGTTAGATGTCACTTGGCGAAAACAATCCATCGCGCAGACTGACCCCATTGTGAGGATGGTCAAGGAATAGCAACTTTCGAGCATGCGACGAGCTGGAAGCTCCTCGGCGTGGTCAGCTGATTAGATTGTCGGCATAATGGCGTAGTACGGAGTGTTGCTTAGGGTCGCATTGAACCCGGGATGCAAGGTAGCTGCGCCTGCCGTGTGGAGCTCAAAATAGTACTGCAGCGGGTAGGGCGAGCCAGTGTAATTGCCTGGAATGGCCGCGACATGCTCATTGCCATCTTTCTGCATGGGCGATGAAAGCCATCGTTCTCCGTGGTTCACATGGCGGTACCAGAGAATAGACTCAGTGACGCTGGCATGCGTGGTCATGATCAGCTTGAGATCGCTCCCTGGCCGAAAACCCTCGGGAGCAGTATGGCCGACGGCGATCAAGGTGCGCGGAGAGATCTTGGCAACTGCTTGAATTGCATCTGAAGCCGAAGACTTCCGATCGGTGCCTGCGTCAAAGCACTTTCCGAGAGCAGCCAGGTCGCGGTCGATCTCAGGAAGCCTGTCGGCCCAATGTCCACGTCGAATGGGAACATCGCCGTAGCTGATGTCTCCCGAGTAAATTGATTCGGCTCGCTTGGCCATGCTGGCCCAGGCGTTGCGCGCCTTGCGATATGCGGCAAGAGACTGCGATGTTGCTGCCGAATCACCGGTCTGCTCGTGAATGGAGTAGAAGAGAGCTGCGCGGAAGAGATTGGCGTAGTACGTGCCAAGGCCGTTGAGGATGAGGATGTCTTCCTCCGCCTGGCGGAATTCACGCGACTTGGCGCGCGCACCGATGCCGGCGCGCGCTTCTGCGAGCGATTGAGTTGATGTGCGGACCATTGCCTCTAGCCACTGGATGACATCTCCAATGTTGTAGCGAGCGTTTATCCTTCCACTCACCAGATCTTTTGCGTATTGGTCGATGGTACTGAATAGCTGCGGATCGAGCGGGCTGATCGCGCTCACGGTGTGCGGCGCAGGCGAGTCGCTGTACAGCGGCTTCCCTGTGGACGGCAGGATGGAGCCGGGAGCGTAGAGTTCAGGCCAGAAGCTATGGTTGGAAGCCGAAGGCAACCATGCGGTGGTGATGAGCGGCAAGATGCGGCTCGACGCCGCTAGTGCCGCTTCAAGCGCGAGACCCGGCAATCCAAAAGTATGACGAAAGAATCGGTGGTGCACCTCCGATGCAGTATTGGGATTGTAAAGGAAACGTCCCCACAGCAAGTATGTGATGGCAAACTTCGCGGTGTCACGATTGAAGTTTGCAAGCGATGAGTCCACATAAGAGTTCCGCCCGCCAGGGTGTCCTGAACCTTCGCGGCCCTTGAAGGTCAGCGGTTCGCACAGCTCCATGCCTGAGGCGCCGCAGAAGTTAGCCGCGCGGCCATATCCGGATGCCAGGGCAGGATCGCCCCAGAGCAGGTGCCGCTGCGTGCCCGGCCACACGCGATAAAGAATTTCAATGTCCGATCGCTGGCCATAGAAGTCGCCATAGCCATAGCGGGTGAAGTTGCGCTCGCCACTGGAGACAGCGAAGGTGCCGGTCACGCCCTTGCGCGGATACTCGGTCTCGCGAATATCCGCCTGGTGATAGCCGAGACCCTGATGTTCCGCCCAGAACTTGGCGCCGGCTTTGACGGGCATTCCGGTCTTGCGGGCCATATCGATCATCAGTTGATTTAGACCCTTGGCATGCATGTCGATCTCGATCATGCGTCCAGCGCCGGAGATGGCTTCAAAGAGCGTTTGCCAGAATGAATAGCTGCCTTCGGGAATGCCGCTTTCGCCGTGAATGCGCAAAGTGAGCCCAGTAATCTGCGGGCATGCCTTGAGAACGGCGGCAAGTGCGTCGCGACAGTAGGCGGCATGTGTCTCCGGCGTCAGACCAACGATGTGATGATCCGAGTTCGGACTGTCGGTCCACTCGTAGGCGTGGGTCCAAATTCCGAGCTGAAACTCGAGGCCGCGCCGCACTGTTTCTTTGGCAATGTACTGGAGCGTTTCGAGATTACGCTCGCGCTCCCCCGGTTGCAGCCGCGGTTCCACCGTTACCTGTTCGTACCCTGGGACTTCAACGAGATACGGGTAGGGAAAATGAAGATAGTCTCCAGTAACGCCCCGCGGGAAATCGTACCCGAATCCGAGCGCGAAGTTGAAGCGATTGAAACGCGCAAAGGCAAGGGTATCCAGATAATCCTTCCAAAAGCTGCGATCGTAGAACCAGGACTTGTCTTCAATCTCAGAGAGGAATGGCCGAGCCACGCTCCGAACCTTGTTCGCTGCAGCTTCGACCAACGGCGCGGCTAGATGCAGCGCAGTGAATGGATCGTCGTTCAGGCGTATTCGCTCAATCAGTTCGAGCATGCCATAGACGATTCCGCTGGCGTCGATGCCGGTGACCAGAATGGCCGGCGTGTTGTGATGGCTGCCGGGAACGAGGGCCGTTGTTTCCGGTCGCATGATCTTGGGAAGATTGTTGAATTTCTGCGCCAGCGGACCAGAGGCCGGCGATACAACAACAGTAAGAGCGCTGCTGGCGGATAAAGCAATCCCCTTGTGCGTGAGAGCCTCGCGAAACTCCCCAACTGCCCACTGCACAGATTCACTCCGGGTAAGCGCCGAACCCGGGTCGACGATCAGCGCAATCGCCTTTCGGATCGGCACAGCATGTGAAAACCCAACAGCGGTCACCGAAGCAGTTGCAGTCGTGAGCTTCAGAAAGGTGCGGCGTGTCGTTTGAGCGGCCATGCTTTGTGTGTCCTTTCGACGATTTGCACCTTATCATGACAACTTGTGATCGCGCACCATCGGGCAAAATCGCTGAATTTGAATTAGCCCTGATGCCCCGGACGATTCGCGGCCGTTGCAACGACTTACGCGCAGACCTTCACGCTGGACCAGACAGATCGGAAAGTGAAGGCGGCGGACCCCTGCGGCATGCTAAATCAGACGAGTAATCCCTGCCCCATTCATCCCAGGTGAGGGTGGCTGACTTTGTTCTCAACGTCAACGATGCGGTCACTCCAGCATACGAGCCGACTAGAATTTCTGCGTCGAAAAAAACTCGCGACAAGGCTTTCGACGACACGAGCAACAAACTCGCCGGCGATCTAAGTTTGTTGACCATCCGCTGAGCGGCCACCATCCAACCTTAAACAGGATGCCACTTGGCGTAAACAAGCCATTCCATCAGTTGACCCGATGAATGAGCACGACCGCATCTATCAACATCGGAGACTGGGAATCTACGATAAGTGATTGATATAGATGGCCTTCGTTGACATTTCAAGCAAACTGTCTGCGCACACTAAAAGTGCGGCAGGTTCGCCTTTGGTCGATGTTGCCCAACCAGGGACTGCCGAGTTACGCATGAACCTTCGGTGCACCCATGTTGATGAAACTCACTTCGAAGCGAGTTTCGACAAAGCAGGCGACCATCCTTACGGCATGTAACTGCGGCCGCGGCACAGTTCGCACTGCATACTCAACGTCACCAAGGCTGCCCACCAGCCATAACCATCTCGGTTGCGGACGAGCTCAACCTTGTCCGCAACCGGGACACAGAATTCCAGTCTCGGCAGAAAGATCCCTCACAACGCGGCAGAATTCCTTGAAGATCCTGTCATCCCTCATACGAGGTTCAAACGCCTTCACCAACTCGTCCAAATACCAAAGCTGTTGCGCCGCGCCCCGCTTGAACCGCTCGAAGACCACCATCCCGACCACCCTGTAGTCATCGAGAATCGCCTTGGCGTTATAGAGCTTGTCCGCAATCGAGATGAGCAGCACATCCTCGTCTTCATGTTCCAGCCGGTCTATATAAGCCTTCTTGCGTTCATTCCAGCCTTCCTTCTTTTCGTGATCCTCAGCAAACGTGTCAGAAAGACCAGCCACCATCCTCGCCACTTCCGCGCCAAATTGAGCTTCAACGTCCCTTAGCCGTGGCAACCCGCCCTTGTCCTCCACCGTGTCGTGAAGCAGAGCCGCAATTACCATATCCTCGGTCACCGGAATTCGCCCGTCCGCCTCCCCCATTACCAGCGCAGCCACTCCCAGCAGATGCGCCATGTATGGAATGCGCGTCCCCTTGCGAAACTCCGTGTGCAGCTCGCGCGCATAATCCACAGCTCGCGTAAACCGATCGCTCAGCTTCAAATCACTAACAAACTTGGCCATGAAACTCCCCGTCCAAAAGGTCGTAGTGTACCGTATTCCCGCAGAGCAGATCCCTCAACACGTCACAGCCGCGTCTTCCATCACAGACCCCGCGCGGCGCTTGCTGCTACGACCCCTTATCGGCTCGGCGGTTTTTAGTCGCAATTCTCTAGGAAATCGCTTCGGGAAGGCCCGCGTCCGCCAGCCCCGCGCGGACCGCTCGCAGGTTCGGGAAGTCCGCCGAATCGTAGAACCCCAACATAATCCCGTTCATCTTCGTCTCGACCGCGATCTTCACGCCCTGCCGGATCAACTCTGGCGTAGCGCGCGGGCGCACCGCGACTCCACTGACGAGATTGAATTCCGGCCCCATGATTCCGCGCTCCTCTGTCAGCCACGAGCGCTTGCCGTTCATCGCCGCTAACTGGCCGGTCTGCTCGGAGTAGTCCTGGATGCGGAGCGCATCCAGATGCGGCTTCACCTGCGCTATATCCACGCCGAAGTCGCGAGGGTTCTTCGCGTGCATGTTGTAACGCAGCACGGCGCCGGGCTTCGCCTTGTGCACCGCCGCGTGCAGCATCTTGTAGAATGCGGCCACCGAGGCGAAGCGGAATTGTTGCCACTGACCGAGCTCGGGCTGCGACGCCGGATCCTTCAGCAATGCCGCCTGGATCTTCTCCAGATCGACACCGAACCCTGGCGCAGCCTTCTTGCATGATGCGCAAAAGCATCCGCCGCCAAGCGCCGGGCTGCCGCCCACCGCCTCGTCCATCAACACGATCGCCGACTCTACCCAGTCCACGCCGTACTTCTCCACGACCTCGGAAAACGCGGCGACGGCATACTCGCGGACGTCCGGCTTGTTGGGGCAGACGGGACGAAGCCAATCGCGCACATGCGTAATCTCGCCATGGATGTTGCGATTAGCCAGATCGGCAAACTCGCCCTCCACACGCTGCTTGTCGACCAGCGAGTGGGAGAACTCGAAGCCCACGCGGAGCCCACGCTTGCGCGCCGCATCCACGAATACATGCGTCCAGTCGGTGTCGGCCAACCACGCGAAGTCTGAAGGCCGCGGCTTAATGCGCCCATATCGCTTCTGATCGAAGTGCCAGTTCGCCCGCGAGTCCTCGGCAATCCAGAACGGCCTCACCGGATTGTGCGGATACGTCGCGGAGGTCTCCGGCCTGCGCTCCGGATGCATCTGCCCAATGATGTAGACCGAGTTGACCGCTGCCATCTCCTGCACATTGTCCAGAACTTGCTCAACGCCTTCGTCGTGCAGGTCCCAGGCATACAAGGCCGCTTCCACCTCAAACTGCCTCCACGGCACCGAAGCTGGAATCGCCGCAGCGCTCACAACCTTTGCCGCTATAGCACTCTGCGCGCACAACCACTTGCCACCACCCAACGCAGTGGCTCCAGCCGCCTGAACAAATTTGCGTCGATTCACACCACGCTCCTTATCCGAAAGCAAAACGCGGCCCCGCCGGGGCCGTTGCCGTCTGCGCGACCGTTGCACCTGCACAAACAAATCCAACCGCTAGAATCTTGGCAATCATGAAAATAGCCCGCCTCAAAACCGGCTCCAGCATACACCACAACTCCTGTGAAGTCGGGTCTCGGCAGGTTCACTTGCAAGCAGGTCCGGCGGGTCGAACTTTGCCAATTCCACGCATTTCGGGGACTACAAACTCGCTTGGTTCTCGAGTGGGCGCTCAATGTGGTCGACGACGACGTCCATCCGGCCATTGGTAGGCTTCAGCTCCGCTACCGGAGGCGATAAGTCACCGCTGGGGTGGATTGACCGGTTTGTATCTACTCGCCAGCTCAGCGTTGACACCGCGTCGGCTGCCGACGGATTGACTGCCTCCTCCACCTCGACACCGAAGACATTGCCCGGCCCGACAGTATTAATCAAGCGTGCTGCGAGCGGAGAACTTGTGCAGAGATTGCTTATCTGGCTTCCATCGGAGTTCCGAGTGCGTGCTCACAATGCGGATTGTGGCTCTCCGCTTTGACAGAGAATTGGCCATCCGGCTATGGTTCAATGGCTTCAAGAAACTTGAAGGCTTAAGGGTTGTTTTGAAAGGGTTGCGTCATGATCAAAGCGAGGGATCACATTGTGTCCACGTTTCTCGTTCTGGCCGTTATCCTCACATCCACCGCAGTGGCGCAGCCGGGCGCGCATGTACAGCCGAAGGTCGAAAAGGTTACCGTGAACGCCCCAGTCACCCTCACCGACAACGGCGATAGCTGGACGCTCGACAACGGCATCATCTTGGCCACCATCCCCAAGCGCGACGGCAATCTTTCGTCGTTGGTCTATCACGGAGTCGAGATACTGACGCGCGGGCGGTACTGGGAACAGACACCCTCCGGCACCGTCTCCGCACGGGTGACCATTGACCCGGCGACCAACGGCGGAGAACGCGCGGAGGTCTCGGTTAAGGGCGTCAATCCCGGAGGCGCGGGCGATCGTGGCGGCGGTATGGACATTGAGACGCGCGTGACGTTGGAGCGCGGCGTCAGCGGCTTCTACACCTACGCCGAGTACACCCATCACGCCTCCTATCCTCGTGCCGGCGAGGGCGAAAGCCGATTCATATTGGAGGATATAAACCCCACCTTCGACTGGCTCTCGGTCGATCAAGACCGCAACCAGTTGATGAGCCACGCGCCCGAGGACCACGAGATTCACGCGAAGGAGCAGAGCATTTACACGACCGGAATCTACAAGAATTCGGTCGAACACAAATACAGCTACAACGCTCCGATGTATAAACTCCAGGCCTGGGGCTGGTCCAGCACCAGGGATCACATGGGCGTCTACTTCATGAACCCATCGACCGAGTACATTGTCGGCGGGCCGGAGAGGCTGGATCTGATTGACCACATGACCGCTCCCGGAGCGGCGTCCTATCGAGGAATCGTCCTCGACTGCTGGACCTCCGGGCACTATGCCGGGGGCGCGAGCAACAGCATCCCCGCCGGCGAGGAATGGAGGCACGTCGTCGGCCCGATATTTGTGTACTTCAACCGGATAGCCGATCCCAGGGACCCGTCCCAGGCCGACCTCGACAAGCTGACGGCTACGTCCGGCAGCGGCATGCCGGCTGTGCCCACCGTATGGCATGACAACTGCCTCGCCCTGTGGGATGACGCGGTTGCGAAGTCGAAAGAGGTGAAGGCCGCATGGCCCTTTAGCTGGGTCGAGGGCATGGATTATCCGCACAAGGCAGAACGCGGCACGGTCACTGGACAACTCGTCCTCGACGATTCCCAGGCGGCATCCAAAAGCCTCCCCAATCTGAACGTTGGCCTAACCTACCCGAACTATCCGGGCAATGGAAGTCCTCGGGCGGGTAACGGCAACATCGTAACCTGGCCGCATGACGGCGAGCACTACCAATTCTGGACCGAGGGCACTCCGGACGGAAGATTCACCATCACCAACATCCGAGCCGGCACCTACGTCCTGCGCGCTTTTGCCAACGGAGTGCTCGGAGAATACGACAGGACCGCGTCGGTTACGGTGGAGGCGGGCAAGACCGTGGATCTGGGCAAGCTCGACTGGCAGCCCGTCCGTTACGGCAAGCAGATCTGGGAGATCGGTTACCCCGACCGCACAGGCGACAAGTTCTTCAAAGGCGACGGCGACAACTACTGGCTCTGGGGCTGGGGCCTGCGCTACGCCGGCCTCTTCCCCAACGACATCACCTACACCATTGGCAAAAGCGACTCCCACAAGGATTGGTTCTTCCAGGAGGTGCCGCACTCCGACACCGAGGCGTGGAAGAATCCCGCTGCCAAGGATCCCTACAACCAACGCTTTGGCTGGGTGGCTCTCCCAACCGACACCAAGGACCCGTGGTCGCAGTGGGGCAAGGGCAGGGCTACCACCTGGACCGTCAAATTCAACATGCCCAGGGCTGCGAAAGGGGAGGCTGTATTGCGCATCGCGCTGGCCGGGGCAGACGGCGGCAACGGCAATGAACCCAGCGTCGCTGGCAGCCTGTCCATCGGCGTCAACGGACAGACCGTTGGCACCCTCCATCCGGTCGCAACCAACGCTCTCCGTTACAACACCAATAAGGGAGTGTGGAACCAATACATCCAGAAGTTCGACGCCAGTCTGCTGAAGCCGGGCGAGAACGAGATGACGTTCACCGTTCCGGCGGGAGACGTCACCACCGGCGTCGTCTGGGATTACCTGCGCCTCGAGCTGAACGACGGCAGCAAGACATATCCAGCTCCGTCCGACAATCAAAGGCCTGACCAACCAACGCTGCCATAGCCGCGCCAACGCCAGAGGGCAACGCAGGCCACCGGCGGTCTTCTGCATATAGGCAACCGCCGGGCACGACCTGCAACTTACTGAACTTAACTTTCGTCCAACCCTTCAGTTATCATTTTCCTGCCGATTGCATGGATTGTTCCGCGAACCGGCCTTCAATTATTCAAGGGTCAAAGTGTGAGGTAGATCGATGTCAGTGCGGAACAGGATCGGCTTGCTCGCGATTGCCGCCGCTTTCCTCGCGTTTGCAGCAATTGCTCAGCTTGCATCCGCCCAGCAGCCAGTCTCCTCGCCTTCAGCGGGTGACACGCCAGCCGCTCCAGCGCAGCTTGCTACGCGCCAGCTCAGGCCTCAGGTCGACCGCCACTTCGGCAGCGTTCCAGACGATCCCGGTCCGCTCGCCACAGACGTCTCCCCAGCCATCACGCAGAAGGCAGTCGGCGCAGCGATGCGCAAGGTGGCTGACTGGCAGTTGGCGCAATCGCAGGAGTACTTCACCGTATTCGACCGCTCGCGTCAGCTCGATGGGCGGATCTGGACATGGGGTGCGCTGTACAGCGGGCTCATGGCCGCGTCGGACTCGCTGGGCGACCCAAAATACCGCAATGTGATGCGCGATATGGGCAAGACTTACAAGTGGGAGCTCAGCACCACGGAATCGGATGCGAACCAGCACAGTCTCGCGCAGACGTACCTCGAGCTTTATCTCCTCGATAAGCAGCCCGAAGAGTTGGCCCCGACCAAGGCGACTTTCGATGCGATCCTCCAAAAGCCACGCGTGGAACTGGGGTCGAGCCGTCGCATCGAGTGGTGGTGGTGTGATGCACTCTTCATGGCCCCACCCGCATGGGCGCGGCTGTATGCGGCCACCGGCGACAAGCAATACATCACCTACCTCGACGAGGAGTGGGCCAAGACCTCGCAGCAGCTCTACGACCCGGAGACACATCTTTACTTTCGCGATGCAACTTTCATCCCGAAGACGGAGAAGAACGGCCAGAAGATATTCTGGTCGCGCGGCGAGGGCTGGGTGATGGCCGGACTGGCCCGTACGCTTGAGTATCTGCCGAAAGGCGATCCTGCGCGCGTCAAGTATCAAACGCAGCTAAAGGAAATGGCCGCAGCCGTGGCAAAGCTCCAACTGCCGGACGGACTGTGGCACGCGGGCATGCTCGACCCCGCGGACTATGACCAGCCGGAAATCTCAGGTTCGGCGCTGATGACGTTTGGCATCGCGTGGGGCATCAACAATGGGCTCCTCGACCGCAAGGTATACGCGCCCGTCGTCCAGAAAGCCTGGGCAGGAATGGTAGGGCACATCTATGCGAATGGACGGTTGGGCTGCATACAGCAGACCGGCTCGGCGCCAGCACCTTTCAAAGCCTCGTCGAGCTTTAACTATGGGGTGGGTGGATTCCTGCTCGCAGGCAGCGAGATTTACAAGATGAAGGGGACGAAGCACGGCAAGTTATGAGCGCCGGTGCAAAACTAGGCCATGTTGCGAAGTGTCCGGCAAAGTGCTCGACAGTGCGAATGGTACTTGTGATGGCTCCCGGGGCGTAGTTGCGACGCTCCAGCTCCCCAAGCGTAGACTCGCGAGGGCGCAGCCTGCGGACTTCCGGTTTCGCTATACTTTTCTGGCTTCTTTATTCCGCTCGTTCGAGGTCCCGATGATTCTATTCAGTGAAGGCTCTAGCCGCAGGCGACAAGGTACGCGGTGCTTCTCTCTCTGCGCAGGCACGATGCTTTGGGCTGCGTGGACGGTTACCTCGTTCGGGCAGGCCCCTGCCGCACCCCAGTCCGGCACTCCGCCGGTGCGCTCGCAGTTCCACGAACCGGCGGCGATGGACTTCAACGAACACACGGGCTTCACGCAGATCTTCGATGGCAAGAGTCTCGCGGACTGGGATGGCGATCCCACCGTGTGGCGCGTGGAGAATGGCGCCATTGTTGGCGAATCCAGCAAGGACAATGTTGTGTACAACGCATACATCTGGCGGCGCGGGCTGGAAGCGAAGGACTTCGACCTGAAGTTGGAGATCAAGTGCGAGATCGCCGGCGGCAGTGGGATTCAGTATCGCAGCCAGACCGGCCTGCCGTGGAACAAGCCGATGCATCCGGACGAGAAGCCGCGCAATCTCGACTGGATGATGACGGGGCCGCAAGCCGATTTCTGGTTCCCGGTGAATCCGCTGCATGCTTCCTACAGCGGCCAGTTCTACTCGGAGAACACACCGCTCGGTATTGTCGCGTGGCGCGGGGAGGTGGTGAACTCGAAGGCGGGCGCAGGGCCGCAGCTTATCGGCACGATCGGCGAGCGGACCGCGCTGGGCGGCTATGTCAGGATCAACGACTGGAACCAGTACGAGATCGTCGCCCGTGGCGGCACGATGATCCATATTCTCAACGGCCAAGTGATGGCGGTACTGATCGACGACGATCCGGCTTCGTCGAACAACCTGTCCGGCAAGATCGGGATCGAACTTGAGGGCACGCCTGCCAAAGTCTCCGTGCGCAATATCTGGATCAAGAAGCTGAACTGATACTGGGAATGACTCCGCTGCCGACGGACTCCTGCCTGAGAGCTGCTGATGCGATTCTCCCGTGGAACCTTGAAAATCGCGCAGATTGAAACGGAGGGGCGCCGACGCGGCCTGCTCGTCCTATTGAGCGTAGCCTTGCTGTCGCCAGGCGGGGCCGCTGCGCAGGGAGCAGAGGCGTGGCCCTGGCAAAGAATGCAGATGCCCACCGCGGCCCAGGTGTCGGCGGTGTGGAAGAATTCGCCGCCGGAGTATGGTCCGCAGCCGTACTTCGACATGAGCGGTGCTGTTGATCAAGCAGAGGTTGAGCGCGATCTCGATGAGATGAAAGCGCTCGGCTTCCGCGCAGTGACGGCACAGGCCGGCGTGAACCTTCCCTTTGACTATTTGTCCGATGACTACTTCAGGTTTTTCCGGATGCTGGTGGCGGAAGCCAAAAAACGCGACATGCGAGTCTGGATCGTGGACGACATCGGCTACCCGAGCGGGTTTGCCGGCGGAAGATTCACGCGCGAGAAGCCGGAGTTGCGCATGCAGACGCTGGCGGTGGCTGAGCGCTTTGCGGTTGCAGGTGGCGAGACATTGCGCCACGCTGTGTCGGGTGCTGCGGTTGCTGTGACGGCGATTGGAGACGATCATTCGACGATTGCGATTCCAGTGAGCAATGGCCTGGTCGACTGGGCGGCTCCTGCCGGAAGATGGCAGGTGCTGGTGGTAGAACACCGCTTTGAGACATCTCCGACACGATCTGAAACAAACCTGAAGCCGGCGGCCGAGCCTCGACCAAACACGAACAATGTTCAGGCTAAGGACCGATCGCAGTCGCTGGAGGACTATCTCAATCCGGAGGCGACGAAGCAGTTTCTGACGTTCACGCATGAGCAGTACAAGCAGCATCTCGGCCAGGAGTTCGGCAGGACGATTCTCGGGTTTCGCGGAGATGAGCCGGACTACACCGTGTCGGGTTTGCCATGGACGCAGTCCTTCTTCATTCGCTTCCAACAGGTCAAGGGCTATGACATCCGGCCTTATTTGGCAACGTTTCTTCTGCCGCGCGGCACTGAGATGACCGAGGAGCAAGCGCGGGCAAAGGCGGACTTTTGGGATGTGTTCTCGATCCTGTTTGCCGAGAGTTTTTTCAAAGTCCAGGCAGACTGGTGCGCGGCCAACCACTTGGAGTACCAAGTGCACCTGAACCACGAAGAGGCGGAGCTGGAGCTGACACATAGTGAGGGTGAGTTCTTCCGCGACATGCGATCGGTGCAGGTTCCAGGCATTGATACGACCCGGCACCAGATATGGACCGACACAATCTCCGACTTTCCGCGGCTGGCGTCGTCGGTTGCGCACGTCTATGGGAAGCCCAGGGCGTTTACCGAGAGCTTTGCTTCCTATGCGCCGCCGGCCGATGCGGTGATGGCGCGATATGTGTTGAATGAGCAGTTCGTGCGCGGCGTCAACATGGCGGAGTTGATGTACTTTCCCTCCTCGAATTCCGGCGGCCGTCCGCGGACGACGCTGATGACAGATCCCGGCCTGCCGGCGCTGACGCGCTATCTGGGGCGACTCAGCTACATGATGTCGATGGGAAGACCGACGGCTTCGGTGGCACTGTACCTTCCTTCCAGTTCCTTGTGGTTGAACGATCGCGCTGCCGATACGGATTTCGTCTCGGCGGAGCGGCTACTCTCGGAACATCAGATCGACTTCGACATCGTCAGCGAGGATGCGCTGGCGAAGGACCTTGTGGCCGGCAGGGGCGCGTTCGAAACGATGAGTGGGAATCGCTACCGGACTGTGATTATGCCTGGCGCGGCGCTGCTCTCGCAGCCGGCGCTGGAACGGTTGCACAGCTTTGCCGCCGGCGGAGGGCACGTGCTGTTCCTGGGGCGGACGCCACCGTTGATCGCGGACAAGACGATCCTGAATGCTCGCGCGGCCGATGCGACTGAGTTCTCGTGGGCCACGGTGGTTCCGGGAGAGCTGCCGCCAACGCCTGTACCCTCCGATAGGCCTCCGGCCCTGCCGCCCGCGCCACAGGTGGTCCCGTCGGCGATGCTGCAGGCCATTCTGGCTGCGATCCCGGAACGGGGCGTGACGCTGGACCGGTCGGATACGGCGTGGCGCGTCATGCGGCGGCGCTGGAAGGATGCCGACGTCTATCTCTTCTTCAACGAGGGGCCTGCCGAATCGAACCATACAGTAACCCTGATGGGCTCCGGAAAGAGGATAGAAGTTTGGGATCCGCAGACCGGAGAGATAACACCGATGTTTGCTCTAAAGTCGCCAGATGGATTGAAGCTCACGATGACACTGCGGAGTTATGAGGCGCGTGTATTGGTAGCGCGATAGACACTCTACGTGGGTCTGCGCAGGAAAAGAATAAGTGCCGGCACGGAACTATTGAGATGCGCTACCCACAATGCGTTATTGCATTGCCATGCGATCAAAAGGAAACTCCATGATCCGGTCGAGCGCCAATTGCGCAAACGACGACTGATGCGGACGATGCGCCACATGCGGCCTGAGTGAGTATTGTGACACTGCTTGCACAGCCAGGTCCGCGGGGGACAACGGGTGAAATGCCGCGATCGCGTGCTGGGGCTGGTGTCCCTGCTCATCGTCATTACCTATCTCGATCGCGTGTGTATCTCTGTCGCCGGTCCGCGCATTCAGGACTCGCTCCACATTGGCCCGGTCGCCTGGGGCTGGGTCAGCGGGATCTTCACATTCGCGTACGCCGCATTTGAGATTCCCAGCGGTACCCTCGGGGACAGAATCGGCCCGCGCCGGGTGCTCTCCCGCATCGTGCTCTGGTGGTCGGCTTTCACCTCCATCACCGGCCTGGCTACCGGCTACTTTTCCTTGCTGGTGACGCGGCTTCTCTTCGGAGTGGGCGAGGCTGGCGCATTTCCCAACACTTCGATCGTCGTTGCTCGCTGGTTCCCTGCGCCCAAGCGGGGCCGAGCCTTCGGGATCATCCTCGCGGCCGCTCAGATGGGCGGAGCCATCTCTCAGCTACTGGCCGTCCCCGAGGAATTCGGCCTCAAAGGTTGCGAAGGCGGGGAGCAATTCATCGCTTTCTCCAGCTGCTGGCCTTTTTTGACCCGCTTATCCTCCAGAATGGTCCAGTATCAGCTACTCCACATTTTACGAATGAAGCGCCAGCTCGCTGGCCTGCCCAGTATTCTGTACTGCGGAGAGTGTTCATGTCCCGCGGCGGGATCGATACTCATCCCGCTGGCATAGTCGGGGGTGTGGGAAGTGGGAAGCGTTGTGTGCTTTCCACGTTTCAATCCCGCAAGCGATGCTTCCGTTTGCCAGGCGTTGAGCGCTGGAGGCCGATTGCGTTGCTGATCCTCACGTCAACGGACTGCCCAGAGGAGGCCGCATAGTGAAGAGGTATAGCTATCGAAATGACGGTGCGATCTACGTTCGGTATTTCACTTCGGGATTGGGAACGCGTGAGGAGAGAAGTGCATTTCAAAAGGCCGATACGTTCTTCGGAATGCCCGGACCTGTTTTGCGCCAGACACGCCAACAGGATGCACGAGGCCCCGGCAGTTTGCCCTGCGTAGTTGGAGCTGTATTGATCGCCTTGCTGATGGTTGCAGTTCTCCATGTCCAAGCTTCGGCGCAAGCAGCGGTTTCGGCAACTGACTCGATTGCTCTGTACAAGCAACCGGATGTGCCCATCGAACGACGTGTTGACGACCTCTTGAGCCGGATGACCTTGAAGGAGAAAGTGCGGCAACTTGACCTCTATTCAGGGGCAACCGGTTTGATGGACGAACATATCGACGATACTCACGCAGCTGCAACCGCCCACTTCCAGCCGGACAAAGCGAAAGCCTTGTTCGGTAATCTCGGCGTCGGCGCGATCCACGACTTGTATCCAACGCCCGAACAGGCAAACACCATCCAGAAGTGGGTCATCGAGCACAATCGTCTGGGCATCCCAGTGCTGTTCATTGAAGAAGGGCTGCACGGATTCGATACCGGCACTGTATTTCCGGCCCCGATCAACATTTCGGCAACCTGGAATCCGGCCGTCGTTGAGAAAGTAGGGGCAGCCATCGCGGCGGAGACACGCTCAACCGGGGTCGGCATGATTCTCGCGCCTGTTCTTGACCTTGCCCGTGAGCCGCGCTGGGGACGAGTTGAGGAAGACTATGGTGAAGATCCCTATCTGACAGGTCAACTCGGATTGGCGTATGTGCGCGGCGCCCAGGGGGCAAACTTGAGCAGCGCCAGTAGTGTGGTCACTGAGCCAAAGCACTTTGCCGGCCATGGGTCCCCGGAGGGCGGCACAAACACATCGCCGGTGCATTTGGGCGAACGAGAGTTACGCTCCATAATGCTCAAATCGTTTGAGCCGGCAATTCGCGACGGGAACGCCATGGGAGTAATGGCCGCCTACCACGAAATAGATGGCTTTCCGATTACTGCCGACCCATTCCTGCTTAAGAAAATACTGCGTCAAGAGTGGGGATTTCAAGGATTCGTCCTCTCAGACTTGGGTGCGGTGCAACGTCTTTACACCGTGCATCACGTCGCGGCTACTCCGAAGGAGGCTGTATGCCTGGCCATCAGGTCAGGGGTTGACATGCAATTCTACGATTTCGAGCATGAAGTCTTTCAGAATGCGCTCATCGACTGTGCCGGCGAGGGTTCGCTTCCAATGTCGGATTTGGATCGTGCGGTCAAGTCGGTGCTTCGTGTGAAGTTTGCCCTGGGACTCTTTGATCGCCCGATGACCGATCCCAATTTGAAAGCGCGCACATATCGGTCGCCGGAGCATCTTGAACTATCGCTTGACGCGGCGCGCCAGTCTATGACGCTGCTCAAGAACGATGGGCGCCTGTTGCCCTTATCGAAGTCTGTGAAGAGGATCGCCGTGATCGGTCCCAATGCCGGTGTAGCGCGATATGGCGATTACGAAAATGAATTGAACGGAGCACGCACCAGCATGCTGGAAGGCATTCGCGCACTGGTTCCGGGAACAACCATCGATTTCGACGAAGGCAGAGACATTCCGACGGCTATCGCCAAAACCAAACAAGCGGACGTGGTCATTCTCGGCTTGGGAGAACGGCAGGGCATATCGGGAGAGGGTTTCGATCGTACCGATCTCAGCCTGCCTGGGAACCAGGAACAACTGCTTGAGGCCGTGGTTGCCACCGGCAGACCGGTAGTTCTGGTCTTGGAAAACGGCCGGCCGTTGACAATCGGTTGGGCGAAGGAACACGTTCCCGCAATTCTCGAAGCCTGGTATCCAGGAGAGTTTGGAGGCAGGGCAATCGCCGAATCGCTTTTTGGCGACAACAATCCTGCTGGGCGCCTGACCATCACCTTTCCGCGCAGCGTTGGGCAATTGCCCGACTTTTATAACTCTGACCCGTCACGCAATCACAACTATGTGGATGATGACGGTGCTCCACTATTTCCTTTCGGATTCGGACTAAGCTACACCTCGTTCCGTTATGACCATCTGGCCGTGCATATGCCGGCGCCCGGAAGCAACGGGGAAATCCTGGTGACCGCGGACGCGACCAACATTGGTGACCGCAAAGGGGATGAAGTGGCTCAGCTTTACATACGCCAAGAGGTTGGCAGCGTCGAGACTCCCGCAATCTCCCTGAGAGGCTTCTCCCGAATAGCTCTGAATCCGCGGGAAACAAAAGCCGTCGCCTTCAGGATTCCTCAGAACCAACTCGCGGTGTGGAACGCGGACGGAAGATGGGCGGTCGAATCGGGCAACTACACACTTTGGGTTGGCGGATCTTCGCAAGCCTCGTTATCCACCAAGTTCGCGATCAACTCGCAATGAGAAGCTCAGCTCGTTTGTAAACTGCCGCTATCGAGCCCCAGTTGTGAGTTGTTTCTTCAAGTCTTCCGGGTGCACATCGATGGACGCGGGAGGGTAACTGGATGCCGCGGCGCCGAGTGAGGTGTTCGGCATTTCGCCCATTGTCATTTCAAGCGTGCCACCATTGGCTACGTCTGCGTGTCGAAACCAGACCTGTTCCAGCGGCTTTCCGTTCAGGCGGATGCTCTGGACATATTTATTTTCATGCGAAGTGTCGTGAGCAACCATGACGAAGTCCTTGCCATTGCGCAAATGGATGGTGGTCTTATCAAAAACCGGGCTGCCAATGTCATAAGCTGGAATGCCTGCCGTGACGGGATAGAAGCCCATCATCGAAAATACAACGAACGCGCTCATGCCGCCCCCGTCTTCATCTCCGGGCATACCCTGCAATGTATCGGTGAAAAACGACTCGAGCAGCATGCGAACACGCTTCTGCGTCTTCCAGGGAGCGCCCAGCCGGTTGTAGAGGTAGGGGATTGCAAGACTAGGTTCATTGCCCATTGAGAACTGCCCCACCATCGACGTGGAATCGGGGAACTTCGCCTGAAACTCATACTTCGAACGATCCAGCGGCTCTCGAAAAAGCTGGTCCAGATTGGCGGTCGCCTTCGCTGTTCCTCCCATCAACTGGACCAGGCCATTGAAGTCCTGCAACACGTCCCAAGTATAGGTGTAGCCGTTATTCTCGTCGTAGTAATCCCGTCCGCCCATCCCCCCGTCGAACTTGGGATCCAGCGGCTCAATCCACTGCCCCGCGGAGTCCTTGGGCCACATCAATCCTTTGTCTGCGCGGAAGAGGTTCTTGTAGTTTGCCGCGCGCTCAAGAAAGAGTGCCTCGTCCTGAGGCTTGTTGAGAACTCGAGCAAGCTGTGCGATCGACCAGTCGTCGAAGCTGTTCTCGAGCGTTACCGGCACGGGCTGCCGTTTCTCGAAAGGATGCACGCGCGGATCGGTCTCCTTCTCACCAGGCCGCAAAGCAGGCATATAGCCGTGAGCCGCATAGAACTCGTCGAGCGGTCCCTTGGGTCCCAGCCGCCACGGAAGCAGAGTGTCTTCAAGAGACCGCTTGCGGACACCCTCGAACGCAACCGGCAGATCGAAGTTCCGAACGCCTTTGAACCATGCATCCGCAAACCACGGCGCCGCGTGATTGCCGTTCATGCACGCATAGGGCCCAGTCAATATGGCAAACGTCGGCATGATGCCCGCCTGCTGATACATGCGCACATACGACTGAATCTTGTCCGCTTCCATCTCCGGGTTCAGCAGCGTTTCCAGAGGCTCAAGTGCGCGGTATGTATCCCAGAGCCAGTTGTCCACATAGAACGGGCGTTGATCTTCGTGCACTTTGTGATCGAAACCGCTATAGTACCGCCCCTCTTCCGTGATGTTGATCATGCGTTCATAGCAGCGGTAAAGCGCGGTGTAAAAAACCTTCTTCTGCGATTCGGTTCCACCCTCTACCGCGATCTGGCCCAGCACCTGGTTCCAGCGCGCCTTTGCCTTGGCCTCCACGGTCTCAAAGCCCCACGCGGGAATTTCACGATAAAGATTTCGCTTTGCCTGCTCGACGCTGATGAATGAAATCCCATACCGGAACTCGAGTGTCTTCGCGCCTTGTCTTGACACAGTAGCTCGGTTTCTGTCACTTGAGCTCTCCAGCTTTACGGTAACCGGCGCGCTGAACTCCCCGTAGACGAACGCCTTCATGTTGCTGAATCGCTCTTCGCCGCCGATCGCATCGCCGCCTTGCGTCTCGAGGTTGCCGGCCATGCGGTTAGCCAGGGTGAGCGAGGCCCTCCCATCTGGAAAGGTGAATCTGAAATAGCCAGAGCGCTCCGTCGCGGTAAATTCCGTCTGAATCAGTGACTCGTCGAAGAGTGTGGAATAGTAATACGGCTTGGTCTTTTCGTGGTCGTAGGCGGCAGGGCTGCTGTCTCCGGCCATGATGCTGAAAAGCTCATCCATGCGATGGGAGCATGATGGTGAGCGGAAAGGACGAAATCCGGTCGTCCATGGCATCCGCACGCATCG
The DNA here is from genome assembly GCA_963757965.1 of uncultured Acidobacteriaceae bacterium. GTDB lineage: Bacteria > Acidobacteriota > Terriglobia > Terriglobales > Acidobacteriaceae > Telmatobacter. Next base: position 124,632 of record CAVWTV010000015.1, on the reverse strand, counting down.
GATACATGCGCACCATGCTGTTGGGCAGGTATACGGCCGGGCGTGTAGGTACAAGCAGAACGCCGACATTGCCGATGGTGGGATCGACATACTCCACCTGCGCGGCTGCGTGCAACGCAACCAGCCCTACAGCACCGAGGAGTCCCGCCTTCAACACACATCCGGACAGGATTCGATTCGCGGTTAAGCGCACAGCTGCCAATGTGTACCCCATCTTATGCGGCACTTGCGAAGCCGGCTTGCTTGTTGGTAAACGTCCAGGAGATTCGCACTCTGCGAGGGCTGGAAGATGAACAAGATGATTTTACGGCCTTCAAACCGGATCAGTACGAGCCCGCGCTGGGTGCCGATTCCCCCAAGGAACTACGTCAACTAACAACATCCCAAAGCGCGTTTTGGAGAGCAGGTTCTCATCGCATTGCTCCGCCAAGAGCGAATCCTCCTGCTCTCAACTAGTGCTAAGCCCAGATATTAACATTTGACCGCAAATTGCTTCGCTACTCCAAAACCCCATACTCCCACTCGAACAACTTAATTGCGAGGCTGCCGCTCTCGCATACGCGACCATCTACACCGGCACGATTACTACCGGGGCTACCGATCCGGGTAGCACTCCGCTGCTTGCCAACTATGTGTGGACTCTTACGACGATTACGCCGCCGCCCGCGGTGACCGCCACGGTCCCCGCGAACGCAGCCACCAATGTGTCCGTCAGTCAGGTGATCAGCGCAACCTTCAGCGAGGCGATGAGTCCGGCAACGATCAGTGCAGCAACCTTTACAGTGACCGGACCAGGCGGCACTGCCGTGTCCGGGCTGGTTGCTTATGCGGCGATTGGAAACACGCTGACGTTCACACCGGCAGCGAATCTGGCGCCCAGCACTCTGTATACTGCCACGATCACCACCGGGGCTCAGAACCTTGCGGGCACCGCGATGGCCAGCAACTTTGTCTGGACGTTTACAACCGGGACAGGCACAGTATCGACCCCGCCGGAGCTAGTTTCGACCGTGCCAGCAAATGCTGCTTCCGGCGTGCCGCTGAATCAGGCCGTGAGCGCCACCTTCAATGAGGCGATGAACCCACTGACCATTACCACGGCAACCTTCCAACTCACAGGACCAGGCGGAACAGCGATAGCTGGAACGGTCTCCCACGATGCAGTCAACTTCATTGCCACTTTCACGCCCTCTGCGCCGCTAACTGCCGGCAGCAACTACATTGCAACGGTGACTAGCGGTGTTACGAATCTGGCTGGCACTCCGCTGGGCACAACGGGGTCAGCAAATCCCTGGCACTTCTCGACGGGCACAATAGTGGTTCCACCGCCAGTCGTCCTCGGACCGGCGATCTCGCTTTTCGGCGGCTTTGGCGGCGGCGCGGGGATGACCAACCAGGGATTGCACACGGTCATCAACGGGGATATCGGGACCACGGGCGCGTCCACCAAGATGACCGGATTCTACGATGAGAGCGTTGCGGCCGTTGCCGGCGTATATCCATACTCTTATACCGTAATGCCACTGAATATGGGGCTGGTGAATGGAACAATCGACACCGCTCCACCACCTCCTTCAGGCGCCTGCTCCACTGAAGGAACCGCCACTACTTTTTCCATCGCAACCGAAGCTGCGTTGGAAACTCGAACCGCATACACCACTCTTCAAGGCCTCCCCTCAACCGGCGGTCTGGCAGCGGAGTTGGGCGGTAAAACCATTTACCCTGGCGTCTACAACCGTGGGGCAACCGGCCACACCTGCGCATGAACAGTCTGTGCGAAGTCGAAGCATGCTGCCGATGTCATAGGAAGGGATTCTCGCTTCGTGCTAAATCCGCCGAGGCTCAAATCCAGCATCTGGAGGCAAATTCAGGGGTTCCGGCCGATTGACTTCTGAAGATCAATTGGAAAGATTCCGCAACACCCTTCAATCGAAGCAATTCCCTTACTTCGAGGTGCTCCTGAAGACTTCTCGCCTGAGCGGCACTTCATTCAATGCCGAGATGGTAGCCTACAGAATCTATCCCGGACTGCGCTGATCGGGACAGGTAAGTGCACCTCGAATGCAGCGAAGGACTCAAGAGATCGATTCCTTGTTGCTTCCACGGCCGAATCGGTACGGTCACGCTTCTGGCCGAGCGGCGGAAGGGCGAGTGTTAAGGAATCCTCCTGAACCGCAACGCCTGGAAAGGCCGGCCGGTGAGCTTCAGCTTTGTCTTTCCAGATAAGGTTTCGGGCAGCGGGGTTATTTTCATCTCCCAGGGGTCAATCAGCTCGGCGGTGAACTTCCCATCCGGGAGGGGAAAGTCGTAGAAAATGGGTTGGTGAAAGTCCAGGTAATAGAGAATCTCTTCCGGTTGCTTCTCGGCCCGATTCATGACGGAGGCGTCCAGGTAGTAGGCGGCGGGCTGGGCCTGAAGACCTGCGCGGCGCGGGCGAGGACCGGAGGCCTGCTCATCGACCAGCTTGCGGAGGAAGGCAATCCGGGCGGGGCTGGTTCCGCGCAAAGTGCCGCCATGCGACCACCACAAAGTGGGCGTCGCGTTTTCATCGAAAGGCAGATCCGGATCGAGACAGGTTTCACCGTGGGTGACATAGCATCCTGCGATGACACCGAGCCAGAAGCGGCGCGTCATCTCCTCGCCGGAGAGGTTGCCCCAGCGGCTGTTCAAGTTGCCCTCGTACATGACCTCATCGAAGCAGATGGGCTTTTGCCAGGCATCGAGCCATTCCTCCGCCTGGTCGAATCGTGAAGTCTGCAGGCTCGCGTGTGTGACCCAGGGATGCCCGTAGTCGTACATCGTGTGGGAGTAATGAACGGAGCGAAGATGGCTCGCTGGATCGTTCTCTTCGACGATATGGAAGAATCGATCGAAGTCCTGCGTGGATTTGGCCCTCATGAGATCGTATTCGTTGGCCAGCGACCACCAGATATTACGGTAAGCAGACATGCGGGCGAGGACATAGCGTAGATAGAAGTCATCGGCCTCCGGTGGCATCGTTGCGTAGCCCCAGCGGTCGTAGGGATGAAACAGGATCAGGTCGGCTTCGATTCCCAGTGCGCGGAGATCGGCAATGCGCTGCTCGATATGCGCGAAGAAAGCTGGATTGGGTCTGGTGAAATCGGACACGTCGGCCGGCTTGCGCTCGAAGGGATAATAAGGCGGCTCGTTGTGATTGTATTGATAGCTCTTGGGAAAGACGCACATGCGGATCTTATTGAACGGCGCGGCGCGCAGCGTTTGCAACGTTTGCTGCTGGAGATTCTCCGATTGATGGACCCATGCGTAGCAGGTGGTGCCAAACGGAAAGAAGGGGGTTCCGTCAGCATAGGCGAAGTGTTGCACGTTAGAGACCCTCACGGGACCGTGAACGCCGGCGTGTGGGGCAACGCAGGCGAATGTGCCGGTCTTGCCGGAGAGAGCCGGTTCGGAGCTTTGGGTGAGGAACGACCACTGGCCCTCGCTGTCCGGCATGAAGCGCAGCTTGTAGCGTCCCTCTCCGTCGTAGAAGCCATCGACAGCGACCGAGCGATGCCCGAGCGAGAAGGTCGCGGAGAGCCGCACATCGGTGAAGGGATTGCCAGAGGCCGGGCCGTCGAGGGTGAGCTCGAAGACCTCCCACCGGGGGACGGCGGGGTGCGTGGCACCGGGGGCAGGCGAAGCGCCGGCCGAGGCAAATGCGGCAAGCGAGGCGGCGGACCCTAGTTTCAGCATTTGGCGACGATTGATCCGGCTCATTGCATCGATCTCCTGATTGGACATTATGAACTTACATTAACGGAAAAAGGCCACGGGCCTCTTTCCGTCAGCACGACTACGGTACCGGCGCGGCCCATGCCTTTTGATTCCTGCCGCAGGAATTTGACTTCAAGCTGCCTGTTCGCTTTCCATCCTCAAATCGAAGCAACCGCCAAGTTGATCTGCGGCTGTTTCGTTTCGGCCGGGTCTAAGTCGTGCGGGTAAGAAACTTGATGCAGTTGGCCAGCCATCGTTGCTGTAACGGGGCGCTGAACTCCGGAGCCCGATGCACCAATACCGGCGTGGACCCGACCTTGCACGCGAAGCTGGCGGCGCCTATCTGCCGGTCGTGATCGCGACTGTAGCCCATGATCACCTCAGGATCTTCGGCTCCACCGGCACGCTCGATGAGCAGTCCATTGGAGGCTTTACCGTTTGCCTGATAGTGCACGCCGAGAATGCGATTGACCGGCAACGATGAGAAGGTCGCGTGATCGCGGACAAAGAGCCAGTTTCCCATCCACGGAGCACGCAGATCGCCGACCTGCCCTTGGTATGTGAATGCTCCCAGCGCAGCGAGCTGCCTGGCCGCTCCGTCGGCAAGACTGTCGTCTGGAACGATCGCCAACAGCGGAGTCCCGGCACGCACCGCGGAGATAGCCTCCTCCGCGATCTGGCCCGCAACTCTTGGCGCGGCTGCGGCGCCCTTGGCGGGCTGTGCCTCCAACCCGGTCTCGTCTCCGATGGTGCGATCCAGCTTCGCCCCTTCAACCACACCCGAAGACACGATGAGATCGTAGTGCTTTCCCGATGTGAACTCGCCGACCTCCAGACCGGCAAGCAGCGAGAGCTGTCGCCGCACAGCCGGCACGACGCCGCTGACACCGATCGAGAGTTTCCGAGCGAAGCCTGGCTGCGCATTGACCACCCAGATCTCGCGGGTAAAGTCGGCCTTCGGAATAGCATCCAAACTGAACCGAAAGCTATAAATGCCCTCGCGCGAGAAAGCAGAAACAGCGAATCCAGCCTGAATCGTGTAACTGAATCGGTCGGGGATGTTGGGAGGCACAGGCCACGAGCCCAGCTCCGCGGATTTGCCTCCCGGTTCGATCACTGAAAACCGCAGTCTCCCAGAGACAGGCCGGGAAGTATCGTTGAGCAGATAGAGATCGAAAACGGCGCTCTCGCCAAGCGCGTAACAGAGCCTGTGCTGCTTCGCAACCAGCCGGATGGGTCGCAGGCTCGAAGAAATCAGCTCAACATTTCCTTTGAAGTTGCGCAGATTATCCACGATGCCGGAATGGTTCTCGATGGCGGTTGATTCCCAGCCGCTGATGGCAGCGAAGTCGACCTCGTCGCAGATGCGCACGTTCTCTAGGTACTGCTGCCAGCTCTCGTAGGACTTGTCGCCTAGTGCGCTGTAGAGTCTCTCGGCGGTAAGGAACGCCTTTCGAAAGCCCCAGCGATCTAGAAACTCCTCGCAGCTTGCCAGGATCTGACGATGGTCTTCCAGGTCGTAGCTCTTTCCGTTCCCGCCAAACTGGCCGCTCTCGATCTGGTGAATCATCAGCGAATGATTGTCCGCGACAGCGCAGCCTTCCATCTCGCCGAACTCGACCAGAGCTGTCTTGAGCGGCTGGCGATATGTGTAGTTCTCGCTGTCCTTATAGAACTCGTCATACCACTGATCGCCGGCTCCCTGATGGTTGATCCACCACCCGCCCCAGGGCTCCTCGTCGCTGCGGTGCATCTTGTCGTTGTACGGTTCAAACCATGCCTGTGCCGCGTTGCGGGCCACAAAGCCGTCGTTCAGGACGACCGAGCGAGAGGGATCTTCCTGGTGCATTACATCAAGTGGAGTGAAGGTGTCGGGATTCTTGAGGTCGGCGCCGATCTCGTTCTGCAGAGTGTATTGGATCAGTGAAGGATGGCTGCGGAATGCCCGCACCATCGCCTTGCACTTGGCCAGCATGTAGAGACGCGAGAATCGATTCGCGTCGCTGCTGGCCGGTTCCATCACCAGGCCGGCAGAATTGACAGCGGCTCCCGCCGGAATTTGTCCGATGGCAAGCTTTCCGCCGCCCGGTTCCATGTAACGCAAAAGCCCGAGCCGGTCATGGGCGCGGAATACATCTTCCTTGCCGACGTTGCGATGAAAGTTGAGGCAGTTCAAGCCCAGCTTCCTGGCCTGCGTCACCTCTCGGACGGCGAGCTCGGGAGTCGGCCAAAGTCCGTTGAAACCCCAATAGCCCCACGAGATCGAGGAGTAGAGTTTGATGCGCCTGCCGTTCAGCCTGAACATCGCATTCGTGCCGAGTCCTTCCGGGGCAAACCAGCGGAACCCGAATGAGACCATGCGCACATCCTTCCTGCCCGATGTGGTGCTCAGCGTCGCGCGGAGGTGGTAGAGAACCGGAGTTTCCAGGTCCCAAAGGCGTGCCTCCGGGCAGGCTAGGGTTGCGCGAACCGTTGGCGCCTCGCCGCGGGATGAGGGCAAGGCTTCGCCGCGTTCGCTGGCCAACACCTGCCCCGAGCCCGGATCGATCACCTCAAACAGCGGCGCTTGCTCAATGGCGCCCTCAACGGACAGATAGGCCTGAATTGTCTTTGCCTTGGGGGTATTCAGAACCCATGCATCGGCAATATGTCCTGTCAGTGGAACGCCGTACAACCTCATCTCACGATCCACCCCGCCGAATCCATGCGAGCGGTAGAGATTTACCTTTCCCCAGCGGATGTTACCGCCATCCACCCAGTCGTAGCGTCCGCCCGGATTGGTGATGCGGATCGCAAGCCGGTTTTTCCTTCCCGGCCGAGCTGTCGCTGTGAGGTCGCACTCAAATGGCACCTCCTCCAGGATCGAGTAGCCGACCAAGCGTCCGTTAAGGAACACCTCTGCTCGCAGTCTGGCTCCGCGAACTCGAAGCAGAATTCGCTGGCCCTCCAGTGCACCCGGAATCGCAATGTCCCGCCACCACCACGACACGCCACGATAGGCGCCATTCTCAGGAATCGGATCGTCGGCGGCATAGCGGTACTCATCCGGAGTGTAGGGTCGCGATCCGAATCGCTTCCAGAAAATCTGCTCTACGGTACTTGGCAAAGTGACGATCGCGGCATTGGCTCCGCCGCGGTTTGCGTCAAGCGTGCCCCACCCACCCGTCGGTGAATTTATGGGAAGATTCGCCAGATCGAAGCTGCCCGGGAGATGAATCTCGTCGCTCTCCCAATGTGCATGTTCATCGATCCAGAGATTCCAGCCGTCATCGGGCAGAAGCAATCCATTGATGGGCGCTTCTCCTGAATGGCGGCTCGCTCCTTGAGCGCGCTGCGATTCGAGATTGCCGATGAGTGTTGTCGCAACCGCGCCGGTGGCCGCGCATTGCTGGAGAAACAGGCGTCGGTTCATGTGCGATCCTTTTGCATTCACCCGGATCAGGCAATTCGGACAGGGGATGATGGAGCCATTCTGTCCTCTCGCAGCCTAACACGCCGAGAAAAGGAAAGCAGGTGAGGAGAAAACCATTGGGATGCCGCCGGCCGATCTTGCTTGTCAGGGGGCCCGCGCCGCCATTGGGTAGCGAGCAGTCCTAAAACCTGAACAGATACGATGCCTTGATGAAGATCTGACGCCCGTCGTTGAGCAACGGCCCAGCCCTGGGGAAGGCGGTGTTATTGGGGTCGCAGGTTCCGTTCGGCAGGCGGTTGCAGAGGCTACGACCCAGATTCTGGAGATCGTTGCTGTAACCTACGTAAACTGCTGTGCCGGGGTGCGGCAGCCAAGTGAGCAGCGCCTGAGTGGCCACTTGTTTTGTTCGCGGAAGAGATGTGTTGGCCGGATTGGCGAGCGTGGAATCGTATTCGACAATGACCCGCGCGGAGATGGAGCGCGTGAACTGGTAGTTAACCTTGGTGCGCATGGTCTGCGTTTCGTATACGAAAGCGCCGCCGGCGGCTGCGTGGTCGCGATCGAGCAGATATGTGTTGTCGATGGTGAGCTGATTGACCGGCTGCACGGTGAACAGCAGATTGACCACATCCTGGCTCAATAGAAATGGCGTCTTCCCGGCAAGAGGGTTGTAGTTCACGTTTCCGCTTCGGATCGCTGTCATATTCAGATTCAACTGGCTCCACGGCGCGCCGCGAAGGACGAGACCGCCGAAATTCTCAGTGAAGTTCTTGAAACCTGAGAGAGCGGAGTAGCTTGCCGGGCTGACGGTGTCAGAGTTTTGGCCGCCTATCGGCGCAAACACAAAATTGCGCGGCAGAAGCCAGAAGGGGTCGAAGGTCGAATAGTGATAGACGCGGTCGCCTTGATGGTCAAAGGCAATGTTTTGGTTGGTCTCAAGACCCCAGCTCTGAATGACGCTGTGCTTGGGGTACCACTGGTAGGTGGAGTGGAGGTGTTCGGAGCGAATATTGGAAGACTGGAGAAAGCCAACGTAGGTTTGAAATCCGGTGCTCACGTCCTGATATTCGTTGTACAAGTTCAAGGAGTGCCCGTTGCGTGTGATCTGTAAGTCGCTGGCCGGACCTGCTGAGTAAGGCGTGGGGGGGCCGCTGTCCTGGTCGCCCATGGTGGAGCTCTCAACCATCTGGCCGTGTGCCGTCCAGTTCTTGGTGAAGCGCCCGGTAAAGTCAACGCCGCCGATGCGGTTCCAACCGCCGCCAAATTCTTCGTCGGTGTACATAGCCCCCAGGCTGGAGCCTTCCCCAATGTCGCGAGACACCCGGCTCACAGCATCCGTGGCGCGCTTGCCGTAGAGCGGATCGGAGGGCGCGACTGTCTCCCCTGGCAGCCGGTCATCAATGGCAAACAAGCCGAGATTCGTGCGGCCAACCTTGCCCGTCATGCGCACGCCAAACTCGGGATGCGCGATGTTGCGTGTGTAAACGAGCGCGATGGGGGTGCTGAAGTAGCTTGCATTCTCAAGAAAAAAAGGCCGCAGCTCCGGGAAGTACACCGGGAAGCGTTGATCAACGGTGAATTGCGGCTGATCGGACTCAATATCGCTGAAATCGGGATTGACGGTGCCGTCCAGCACGATGCTGTCTTTAATGACAAGCTTGACCTCGCCGCCGGCGGTGCCTTCGATGTGTCGCGAGCTGAAGTACGGGTCGGTTGGGTCAAGGTCGATAAGCTTGCGCTCGTTTTGGCCCAGCGCGTAGGGGTTCAGTTGGAAGTTGTGCGAGCCGGACACGCCTTCGATGCCGCTCAGCGTGGCCTCCTGGGTCAGTGTGCCGCTCACGTTTGCGGCTACGCGCGGCCAGTAGTCCGACTCGGAGTTGCGCGGCAGGCTGCGATAAAGAACAACGCCCCAATCCCGCTGCTCCGCGTGGAAGCGCAGGCTGCGAAATGGAATGGCAATGAGAGCCATCCAGCCCTCTTTCGTCACGCGTCCATCGGAGTCCCAAACCGTGTCGTAGCTGTAGTCCGCTCCGTTCGGCTCGCTCCACGAGCCATCTGCCTGCACGCCGGCTGCATTCACCTGAAACAAGACTCCGGTGCGATGATCCTTAAATGTGTCCAGAAGAACGGCAACATTGTCGTCTGTCTGCACGTTCTCACGGCGGGCGAGGTGCGTTCGCACCTGGTCGGGATGGCTGTCATGACACAGGAAAACGAAATAGAGCGTGGACCGGCTGTATGCCATCCACACCTCGGTTTCCTCGGTAGCCGGTTTGCCATCCGCGGGCTGCTGCTGGATGAATCCTGTGACGTGCGCCAGCTTGCCGCGCAACTCGGCGCGCGGGGCCATTCCAGTGAAATCGTCCAGCTTGAGTGGCCGGTCGATGACCGGAACAATTGCAATGGTTGGCGGGACCGAAGCCGGCTTGGCGGTGGACGCACTCTGTTTGGACTGTGCGCCCATGAGACTCGCAGCGCAGAAAAACAGAGTCAAACAGAATGCACGGAGTCCCATGATGACAGGTACGTTGTTCCTTTCCTCGCAGTTCCCGATCGGCAAGGACGCGGGCCAGAGGCCTTGCTCTATCCGCATGAGGAATCAACTGGTTCCAGGTGATTTGACGCGCGAAGCGGCCGCTGGGAAGCAATCAATCGGCCCGCCACGCGCCAAGCAGCTTGTCATCGTTGGGCAGGCCAACGTTTGACGCATCGAGGCTTTCGACAAGGCGGTACATGGCTCGTCGATAACCACCTTCGTCCCGGTGCGGACGCTTCACAGGCCGATGCTCAGCTCGCCCTGCCCTTTCCGCGGCGCGTCAATCAGAAACGGTTTGCGGGGGCAATTCATCGACACTAATTCCCTCCCCAAAAGTCGACGCAATGGCTGATCCTGCGGCCCACGCTGCTCAAGGCCGATGTAACCGAACATGGCCTGCTGCTGGTCGTCTCCGCGCGGAACAACTACGGAACCCATCCCCATGCTGAAAACAGCGTTCATGATCCGGTACCTCAGCGCTTTTTCCCGCAAGCTGCAATTTCATGCCCTGAAAGAAGGCAGGTTCATGAAATAGATTCTAGCTAGATCGTATCTTGCTACTATTGTTGTATTTACCTGCATTTTCGACAGGGGCTAAAATGGCCTAGGCTCATAGCTGAAACCTGCTTTGAAAGCGCAAGATGGGAACAGCAAGTGTTTTTCCAGGGCTCGACGCGCGGCAAGACCACTCGCGCGCGTGCGGCCCGCACGAGTTCATCGAAGCCCAAGCCGCGTTGACGCCCGAAGTCCCCGCGTTGACAATGGGCGCGAAGCAGATCTCCTATCGTGAGCTGAACTGCCGCTCGAACCAGCTGGCGCACTTCCTTCACCGCCATGGGATCGGTCCGGGATGTGTGGTCGGCGTCCATCTCGATCGATCGTTCCACTCCGTTATCAGCTTCCTAGCCTTGCTCAAATGTGGCGCAACCTACCTTCCCCTGGACCCGACGTTTCCCAAGGACCGGCTGGAGTTCATGGTTGAGGACTCCGGAGTTTCGCTGCTGCTGGCGCATTCGGCCAAGCAGGAAAGTCTGCCGCGAGGCGCCGCACGCGTGGTTCTGCTCGACCGCGAGGACGAGTCGATCGGCAGTGCTCCGGCGACGAATCCGGAGCTGACCGGCGATCCGCACAGCCTTGCTTACCTCATATATACTTCGGGGTCGACGGGAAGGCCGAAGGGTGTCATGGTCCCGCGCCGCGCTTTGAACAACTTCCTCTTGTCGATGTTGGAAGTGCCCGGAATGGATTGCACCGACACGCTCCTGGCGGTTACGCCGACTTCCTTCGATATCTCGATCCTCGAACTGCTTCTTCCCCTTTTCTGCGGCGCACGGATTGTGATTGCCACGGCGGAGCAGGCCGCCGACGCCCGCGCGCTTCAACAACTGCTTCGGCAATTCGAGATCACCCTGATGCAGGCGACTCCAGCGACCTGGCGGATGCTTCTCGAAGCCGGCTGGGAAGGCAAGACCGATCTGCGCATCTTGTGCGGCGGCGAGGCCATGACCGCCGGCCTCGCCCGGCAACTGCTGCCGCGTTGTCGCGAGCTTTGGAACATGTATGGCCCGACCGAGACCACAATCTGGTCCTCGACCGAACGGATCGTCTCCGCCGATCGCATCTCCCTTGGCAGGCCCATTGCCAATACACAATTCCAGGTTCTCGATGAGAATCGGCAGCCGGTTGCACCGGGTCTTCCCGGTGAACTTTGGATTGGCGGCGAGGGCCTGGCGCTGGGATATTTCAAGCGCCCCGAACTGACCGCCGAGAAGTTCGTAAGCGATTTCATCGCGAATTGCGAAGATCCCGATGCCCGCCTTTATCGCACCGGAGACGAGGTGCGATATCGCAGCGATGGATCTATCGAGTTTCTTGGCCGGCTCGACCACCAGGTGAAGCTGCACGGATTTCGCATTGAGCTGGGCGAGATCGAGAGCGCCCTGACGGAGATCAATGGGATCGGGCAGGCCGTGGTCATCTTACGGGAAGATCGTCCCGACGAAAAGCGCCTCGTCGCTTATTACACCGGCCCCGAGAGCCTGAGCGTGACAGCGCTCGTTCAATCCCTTAAGAGAACGCTGCCGGGCTACATGGTTCCCTCAGCTTTCGTGCTTCTGGAAAAGTTTCCGTTGACCCCAAATGGCAAACTCGACCGCAAGGCCTTCCCGAGGCCGGAAGGCAAACGCCCGAATCTCGCCCAGGAGTTCATCGCTCCCCGCACCGCCGTGGAGAAGCAATTGGCCAGTCTCTGGTGCGATTTGCTGCAGTTGGAAGAAGTGGGCATCGACGACACCTTCTTCGATCTGGGTGGAAATTCGCTGGCCGCGGTCCGCATGGTAAGCCAGTATCAGGCTCGCTACGGGCATGAGATTCCAGCCGTCAAGGTTTTTCAGCACCCTTCGATCGCAAAGCTCGCATCTTTCCTTGAGAAGAGCGACAGCAATGCCGATTTCCTGATTCAAGCCCAGAGCCATGCCCGGCATCGGAGAGTTGCGAACGACGAACGCGACAGCGCGCTCGATAGCGTAGCCATCGTCGGCATGAGCGGACGCTTTCCCGGCGCGGCCAACATTGCCCAACTGTGGAGCAACCTGCGCAATGGAGTGGAATCGATTTCGTTTTTTGCCCCGGAGGAGTTGGGGCCGGGGATCGATCGACAACTGCGCAACGATCCAGACTACATTCGCGCCCGTGGCTTGATCGAAGGCGCGGACCTTTTCGATGCCTCCTTCTTTGGCATCAGTCCGCTCGAAGCCAAAGTCATGGATCCGCAACAGCGCGTTTTTCTCGAACTCGCACAGCAAGCACTGGAAGACGCAGGATACGACCCGGAGCGCTCAAAAGGGAGCATCGGCGTGTTTGCCGGCATCGGCGACAATCACTATTACACAACCAATCTTCTCTCTCATCCGGATCTGCTTGCCATGGCCGGCAATCTCGCCGTCGAGTACGGAAATCAAAAGGACTACATTGCGCTTCGCACAGCCTATCTTCTGGACCTTCGCGGGCCGGCGATTAGCCTGAACACGGCCTGTTCCACGACCCTGCTGGCTGTGGATCAAGCCTACCGTTCCCTTCTCGACAACGAGTGCGACATCGCTCTGAGCGGAGGCATCGACATCGCTGTGCCGCAGAAGAGCGGCTTCCTCTATCAGCAGGGCGGCACATTCGCCAAGGACGGCCACTGCCGGCCATTCGATGCAGGCGCCACGGGAACCATGTTCTGCGATGGCGCGGGCGTAGTCGTCCTCAAGCGCCTCGCCGATGCTCTGGCCGACGGCGACACGATTTATTCGGTCATTCGCGGTACCGGCAAGAACAATAACGGCGCACGGCCCGTTTCGTTCCTCGCTCCGAGCGTCGATGGGCAGGCCGAAGCAGTCGCCATGGCCCAGGCGAATGCAAACGTTCCCATCGAGTCCATTCGATACATCGAGGCGCACGGCACCGGAACGCCTGTCGGCGACCCGATCGAGTTCGAGGCCCTGCGCAAGGTGTTTGAAAGCAAGACGGACAAGAAGCAGTTCTGTTATATCGGCTCCATCAAAGGAAACATCGGGCATTCAACTAATGCCGCCGGAGTCGTCGGCCTGATCAAAGCGTCGCTTGTTCTGCACCACGAACTGATTCCCCCGACTCTGCACTTCAAGTCGCCCAATGCCAAGATTGAATTCCTCAACAGTCCCTTCATGATGGCCGACCGGCTCATTCCATTCCCGCGAGGAGAGCAAGTGCGGCGCGCGGCGGTCAGCTCCTTTGGCTTTGGCGGGACCAACGTGCACGTCATTTTGGAAGAGGCCCCCGAACCGAAGGCTGTGAGCGCAACACGGCCGCGGCAGCTCTTGCTGCTCTCGGCCAGGAGTCAAACGGCGCTCGATGCGTACACCAGTTCGATGGAGCAGCATTTTGCCGTCGCGCTGCCGGAGACCCTCGCGGACGCAGCCTACACGCTGCAAACGGGACGCAGGCAAATGGCATTCCGGCGGTTTATTGTCGCTGCGGATTCCCCCGAAGCCGCCAAGCTGCTGGCCCACCCGAACCCGCTGCGCTGCGGCGCCAGGCGCTGTGAGCGGCGCGATCCTCCCATTGTCTTCTTGTTCGGCGGACAAGGCACGCAATACGTCAACATGGGTCTGTATCTCTACCGCGACGAGCCTCTCTTCCGCGCAGTCGTGGACGATTGCTGCGAAATTCTCACACCGCATCTGGGCCTGGATTTGCGCGAGATTCTCTACCCGAAGAGTGGCGATGAGGAGACGGCGCAAATCTCCCTCCAGGATACGCTTTTCACTCAACCGTCGATCTTCGTGATCGAATACGCGCTGGCTCGCTTCTGGCAGAGCCTGGGAATCAAGCCCGCCATGATGGCAGGCCATAGCGTGGGAGAGTTTGTCGCTGCTTCGCTGGCCGGGGTGTGGGAGCTTGAAGACGTTCTGGGAATCGTCGCCCTGCGGGGACGATTGATGCAGAGCCTTCCCCGTGGCTCGATGATGGCAGTCAGTGGCAGCGCCGATGATCTTGCCAAGCTTCTTCCCGGTGCGCTTCAGATCGCTTCAAACAATGCTCCGAATCTATGTGTTGTGTCCGGGCCGGAAACCGATGTCCAGGTATTTCAGGAACTTCTCGAACAGAAAAAGATCGCCTGCCGCCGCTTGCAAACCTCTCATGCTTTCCACTCCGCGATGATGGACCCTATCGTTGAGCCGTTGCGGGAGGCCATCGCCAAAATCAAATTGCGAGCGCCGCTCAAGCCCTTTGTCTCGACGGTCTCGGGACGTTCTATCGGCGCGGCGGAGACCACCGATCCATCGTACTGGGCCAATCATGCGCGGGCGACCGTGCAGTTTGCCAAGGCAATCTCCTATCTCAAGGAGCAGGGACACGACCTCTTCCTCGAATGCGGTCCGCGCTCAACGCTTTGTTCGTTGACTCGCAAGCAGTTCACCTCCGACCATTCCTGCACAGCCATTCCCACGCTGGCCGACACGGCGGACAACAGAGCGGAGTGGGGAAGCTTGCTCTTTGCACTGGGCTCGCTTTGGCAAAACGGCGTGTCGATCGATTGGGATGCGTTCTATGCGCACGAGTATCGGCGGCACATTGCATTGCCAACCTATCCCTTTGAGCGCCAGCGATTCTGGGTGGACCCGGCGCCTGGCGCAGCCGCGGTGCAGAGCTCATCCGCGCCCCCTTCTGTTATCGCTCGTCCAGCTATCGCATCGCCGGCTGATTCATCGAGTTGTTCAGCGGCCATCGAGAGTCCACCCATTGCAAGTTCGCAGCCTTCCAGAAAAGACCGCATTGCGTCGCGCGTGGTTGACCTTCTCATGCCGGTCTCTGGGCGCGAGCAGTCGCAGATCGACAACTCCGCTACGTTTATGGAGCAGGGATTCGATTCCTTGTCCTTGACGCAAGCTGCTTTTGCAATCGGCAAGGAGTTTGCCGTCAAGATCAGCTTCAGTCAGCTCATGAATCGGTTCCCAAACATTGAGATGCTGGCGGAGCATCTCGACTCCGCCTTGCCACTTGAGGTCTTGGCTCAAACCTCTGTCGTCAACGCCAATCCGACTGACGTTCAAACCTCGCCCGCGCCCGCGGACATGAACGCCGCGGCGGTGAACGGAAGGCTCGAGGAAGTCCTCGCTGAGCAAGCGCACACGATCGCCCGCCTGGTCGCTCTTCTTGAAAGCGTCGGCGTGAGACAGCCAGCATCGCTTGTAACTGCTTCTGCCGGAGGCTCGGCGTCCTCGGTTGCAGGTCCGCGACAAGAAGTCTCTTCGCGGCACGCGCCGGAGCTTCACGGCGAACATCAAGTCGAATCGACGATTCCACAGAGCGGAATCTATGCCTCCGCTTGCCTTTGCGGATGTTTGTCCGCGGCTTACAACGAATCCGTAACCTTGCGTCTCGCTGGCGCCATTTCTGTGGACAAAATCGAGCGGGCCATCGAACGCCTCGTCGAGAGGCATGACGCACTCCGCGCCAGTTTCGACAAGACTGGCCGCGTAATGAAGGTGGCCTCGAACCGGAAGATCGCGCTGCCCGTAATCGATCTGTCCGCGGTCGAGCCTTCCATCGACAAATCCGCTTGGCAAGAGGTGAGGCTCGGCAAGCTGATTGCCGATGAGACCGCATTGCCGTTCGCGCTGCCGGCGGGCCCGCTGTTCCGCTGTCAGATCGTTCTCCTTGGCCGGGATCGCGCGGCAGTTATCTTCACCGCGCATCACGTTATCTGCGACGGTTGGTCGCTGGATGTGCTGATCCACGATTTTTGCGCTTTCTACTCGGAAGAGATTTCGGGCGTGCCTCAATCCCTGGAGCCCGCGGAGAGATTTCTCGACTACGTTCGCGACCTAACCGAGCTTCAGCACTCCAGCGATTTCAACCAAGCGGCAATCTATTGGCACAGGAAGTTCTCCGAAGGCTTCCCGATCCTCGTGCTCCCCACCGATCGCCCACGTACCGCGAGGCGCGAATTCAAGGCCCGCCGATCCGATCGGACGATCCCGGTATCTGTTGTGCAAGATCTGAGGACATTGGCTGCGAAGCAGGGTTGCAGTTTCTTCGCGCTGCTTCTCAGTTCCTTGGCCATCCTGTTCGCTCGCGTTTCGCGGCAACGCCGCTTCGTGATTGCTTTGCCGACTGCGGATCAACCTGTCAAAGGAAAGCCCGGTCTCGTGGGACACTGCGTAAACCTTCTTCCCTTCGCTGTCGAGCTGCGAGAAGGCGAAGCGTTCATCGCGTTTCTCAAAAGAGTCCAGGGCGACCTTCTTGCTGCCCAGGAAAACTCCTCATTTACCATGGTCAGCTTGCTCGACGATCTGCGCCCAGGCGTGAACGCGATCGGCATCTCTCCTATCTCCGCCGGCTTTACCAGCGTCAAGAGATTCAGGCCAAACGAACTTCCGCAGTTCGGATTTACCATCGACTACGACGCCAACCCGAAAGCTTTCGAATCGTTCGAGTTTTATTTGAATGCAGTCGAGAACCAAGACAGCCTCGAGCTTCGTTGCCACTACGATGTGCAGTTGTTCGAGGAACTCACGATTGGCGGATGGCTCACCGATCTTGGCTCCATCTTCAATGAGGTCGCGGCAAGTCCATCGATCGACGTCTTGAAGCTCTCCAATCTCGACGGCCCGGATGCTTCTGCCGCGGCGGATATTGTCTTTAGCCGCCTGTCAACCGTGGAGGGTGTTCATGACGCCTTTCGGGACGAATCGGGGCAGACCCCCTCGGCTAACTTCAACGGCGCACGCCGCGCTCCGGAAATTGAGCAGGACGATGCTCACACTTCCGCGGCCGATGCAGCACCGCCCATCGAAGGTGTCGAGGCCGTCCTTGCTGCTTGGTGGCAGGAGCTGCTCGGCGTAGAGCAGGTCGAACTGGATGATGACTTTTTCGCGCTTGGAGGCCATTCGCTCGCCGGTGTCCGGCTCTTTTCCAAAATCAGAAAGACATATGGGGCGGACCTCGAGCTTGCAATCCTCTTTGAGGCGCGAACCGTGCGCAAACTCTCCGCGGCGATTCGCAAGCGCAAGGGAGCGTCCAAAGCGGAAATGAAGAAGTGGAGTTCCTTGGTCCCCATTCAGCCAAATGGTTCCCGCATTCCCATTTTTTGCGTTCATGCAATCGGCGGGGACGTTATCTTCTATCAGCAGTTAGCCCGTGCTCTTGGAACCGACCAGCCGTTCTATGCGTTCCAATCTCCGCTTGTTTCTCGCGAGGATGCTCGCGAAACGAGCATCGAAGAGCTGGCGTCAACGTACGTCCGCGACTTGGTGTCCTTCTTTCCGCAAGGTCCTTACCTGATCGGAGGCGCGTCGTTCGGTGGCCTTGTTGCCTTTGAAATGGCGAAACAGCTCCATGCCTTAGGCGTGGAGCCCAGTTTGCTGGTGCTGTTCGACACTGCCGTTCCGGGGAATGAACGGCAAGTCGACGCCAGGAATCAAATCGCACGTTTCTGGGACGGTCTGCGAAGTCAAGGAGCCGCGTATCTCGGCAAGAAGGTCCTTGTGAAAAGAAAATACTGGGGAGACAATCTCCTTCGTCGCATGCAGCTTCTGGCTTGCGCCTGTTATCGGCTTGCGGGCCGGCGCCTGCCGCTCAGCCTTCACTATTTCCATGTGGGGGAAGCTCACAAGCAAGCCCAGGAACGGTACGCTCTCAGACCCTACGCAGGCAAGATCACGCTGATGCGGGCAGTTGTCCGCGGGCCCGAAAGTCTCAGCAAACTCGAGGATTCGACCCTCGGATGGGGTAAGCTTGCGGGCGGTGGCCTGGAAATTCACGATGTCGATACAGGACACATGTTTATGCTGTTTGAGCCCTATGTCGGAAAGTTTGTCGAGCAGTTAAATCCCCTCCTGCGGCCCTGACTCCCACTGATCCTCCATTCAATAGGAGGGCTGGCGTTGTGTCCCGGAACCTCCACGCGGAATATGCAACGTCAATCGTTGAAATCAGGCCATAGCACCACTTGTGCGGTCGATCAACGGGTTGCAAGAGCAATTCATCGACAGCAATTCCCTCCCGCCTCAGCGACGCAATGGAATGCCGGCCGATGGCTAACTCTCGACTTCGTTCGGAAATCCGATCCCTTCACCTCCAGAGCAGTCTCCTCAAATCGACTCGAACAAAGAGCCGCTCACTCCACTCCACGATTCAATGCGGCCTCAAGCCAGGCTCGTAGATCGGAATTCTCCGGCCACGAAGATACGGCCGGTCCGGCAGTCATCAACACCTGGAGGTTGGCGGTGTGGAGATGGCTGCACGAGGCCAGATTCACCTTTGCGGTCGGCTTGCGCTGCAACCATTCGAGCAGCCCCTCGGCTTCTTCCACACTGACAACATCGCGAAACACAGCGCTGCTTCTCTTGAATTCGATGGGCATCAGACGATCTCCCGAATGTTGAGAATCATGAGCACGGAACCGTCACCCATCAGGGCCGAACCCGAATAGGCGGACAGACCGGATAGAAAGCCGCCAAGCGGCTTCTGAATGAGGCCGATGGTCTCCTTGAATCCGTCGACCAGAGGACCCAGCCCTTCGCCGCCCGCCCGAACCAGCAGTACTGCCAGCTCATCTTCGGAATTTGCGCGCGGGCCAGCGAAGATTCCCAACAGCGCGTTGAGAGACTTCAACGGCACAATGCGCCCGCGCAGGACAGCCGTGAGGCTCTGCTTGATGGCCCGGAGGGAGCTCCTGGGAACGCGGACGGTCTCGACTACGTTATCCATCGGAACCCCAAACAGTTGACCGTCGGACTCGACGATCATCACCTGCGTCACCGCCATCGAAAGAGGCAGCGATATTCGAATCGTGATGCCCTTGCCCAGCACACTCTCGATGACGACCGTGCCGTTGATCTTCTCTACCGGCGATGCGCGCCACAGCCTTGACGATGTCGCCGATATTGGCCGCCTGCTTCTCAAGTTCGACGACCATGCGCACCGAATCGGTCTGGCGCTGCGCGGCAACACCGACATTGGCAATCAACCCGGCCACGTCGCCG
Organism: uncultured Acidobacteriaceae bacterium; assembly: GCA_963757965.1. GTDB lineage: Bacteria > Acidobacteriota > Terriglobia > Terriglobales > Acidobacteriaceae > Telmatobacter. Next base: position 105,434 of record CAVWTV010000015.1, on the reverse strand, counting down.
CTGGTTCGAGCGATCAACCCCTGACAGGCCTCGCCCTTGCCGGCGCTGAGATCGGCGTTCTGCAATTGCCGTGTAATTGAGACTCCCACCTGCTGAAAGGCGGCCAGAGATTCCTGCGCGGCGCTCGACGCTTCCTCGGCGCCGGTCGCGATCTGATCGCTGGCGCGCTTCAATTCTTCGGCTGCCGACGACGCTTCGGCGATGCCGGAGGCCAACTCTCCCGTGGCCGCGGCGATGCGTTCGGCGGCCTGCTGTTGTTTGGCGAGCGTCCTCGCCTTTTTGCGTTGCGCTTCCGCCTCGCGGGCGGTTACAAGCGAGGGCTTTCCCCCCTCCGTTGAAGCAGACGTTGCCTGGACGGCAACTTTCTTGGCGAGTGCCATGTTCCTTTCCTTTCGTGCTCTTCGAGTTGCGTTGTAATCCGAAGCTCGCCCGTGGCCGGATTCAGCGGATCGGTGAAATTTACGTCGTACGCAAGTAGACGTGAGAGATGAGCACGGCAGGTTACGGAGTCTAGTTGGAACCTTCGGCTCAGCGGTCGCAAGAGGAAAATGCTCAATGCTGCTCAGTTCACGAAAGAAGGCCAGAGACAGAACCATCGGCCCGAATTGGCAGCTGGCCAAACTGCGCTCCGTCGGTTCCTGAAAACGAAGCACTGCGTTACACCGAGATTGCAACGGAAGGAGAATCTGTGCCCGGTGTGCAATGCATCCTGCCTGAAGTCGCGGAGATTGACCAAGCCTCGATTGAACCAAGGCCCACTTCAACTCTTTTAGAGCCAAATTCTTATGGGTTATGTGACGGGATTAATCCCCTGCGGTCTGCATCTGACAGTGCTTCATCGAGGGTTAGCATTGTTCCGGTCGGTCACCGAAACCGCGGAATCTCCAGCAGGCAGAGACCGAAGAAGAAGATTCCCGCTCCGAATCCGAATACCTCGTTCGAGAAGTGCGGCTCCCGAGTCATATCGAGGCCCGCTAATCCAACGTTCACACTGTCAATGAACGCTGTCGTGTAAATCGGAAAGAGGAACGGAAGAAGCCGCCGCGCGATCTTGCGCCGGGCCGTTGCGGAAGGGTTGGCAAGCGCAAGCGTGTCACATAGGCTCCCGGCGCCACGACGATCAAGGAGTCCCAGCAGGCTATGTTACTGCCCGATTCTCGGCAATGGCCAATGGCAATGGCAATGACGCCATTGCGCCGGTGCGGAATTGGCCAGGCACTCCAGTGGTTAGGGAGGTGGAGCTCCCTCCACCTCCGGCTTGCTATTGCACGACGGTGATCGAGAGAGGACCGAAAGTGGTTGACCGGCCGCCGGAATCGATCGCCACCACGGTGACGGAATGCGAGCCTGCAAAGATCGCTCCCCCAGAGTAGTAGAACGCGTATCCGGAGTTGGTGAAGGCCGCGTTGCCATACGCCGCTGCTACATCCGGTCGCGCAATCCCCAGCGTCGGCGCACCGAGCAGATTTCCGTCGATAAACACCTTTACGTTGTTAACCGGCGCGCCATCCGTCACATCCGCGACCCATCCCGATACCCGCAATAAATCTGTCTGCAATACGGTAGTGCTTCCAGTCGAATTGTCCACCGCCGCTTCGATGTTGCCGAACGGAGCAGAAGGCCCTGAAGGAGCCGCGGCAACAGTGATCGAGAGGGGACCGAAGGTGGTTGACCGGCCACCCGAGTCGATCGCAACCACCGTGAATGCATGCGTGCCTGCGGAGAGCGATGTTGCCGGGTAGAAAAACAGGTATCCGGACTTGGTGTAAGCCGCGTTGTTATACGCCGCTGCTACATCCGGGCGTGCAATCCCCAGACTCGGCGTACCCGCCAGGTTCCCATCCACATAGACCTTCACGTTGCCCAATGGGGCGCCGTCGGTCGCATCAACCACCCATCCCGAGACGAGGATCGCATCTGTCTGGGCTATTGTTTTGCTCCCCGTCACGCTGTCCACCGCTTGTTCCAGGTTGCCGAACGGAGGAAACGCCGTGCTCACCGTGATCGTGAGGGGACCAAAAGTGGTCGATCGCCCACCGGAGTCGGTAGCAACCACGGTCACAGCATGTGTGCCTCCAGAAAGCGTTGCCGCGGAGCGAACAAGATCGTATCCGGAGTTGGTGTAGGCGGCGTTGTTATACGCCGCTGCTACATCCGCCCGTGCAATCCCCAGCGTAGGCGTACCCACCAGGTTCCCGTCGATGTACACCTTTACGTTGCTCAGCGGTGCGCCATCCGCCGCATCGGCGACCCATCCCGCGATCAGTAGCGAATCTGTCTGCAATACTGTCTTGCTCCCCGTCGCACTGTCCACTGCTAGTTCGAGGTTGCCGAACGGAGAAGGCGCCGAGCTGACAGTGATCGAATCGGGACCGAAGGTGGTTGCTCGCCCACCGGAGTCGGTCGCAACCACGGTAATGGCATGCGTGCCCGCTGAAAACGTTGCCGCAGAGTAGTAGAACTGGTATCCGGAGTTGGTGAAAGCGGTGTTGCCAAAGTACGCTGCCACATCCGGGCGCGCAACCCCCAGGGTCGGCGTACCAAGAAGATTTCCGTCGATGTACACCCTCACATTGCTCAAAGGTGCGCCATCTGTCGTGTCAACAACCCATCCCGACACCCGCAAAAGATCTGCCTGAAATACTGTAGTGCCCCCAGTCGAGTTGTCCACCGCCGCTTCGAGGTTGCCCAACGGGTACAGAGAAAGCGGTGTGATCGTGTACGTGGCGATTTGCACGGCGCTCTGCGTGTGACCGCTCGCCGTTGCAATCGCTTCCAGCGTCTCGGTTCCAGAAACCGTAATTGAACTGCTGTATTTCGCTGAACCAATCGTTGGCGGAGTTCCATCGGTCGTGTAATAGATGACTGCCCCAGGCGTACTGTCTGTTATGCTTACCGTCCGCGCGCCGAGATAATTGCCGGATGCCAGGCTGAATACAGGGGAAGCCGCCGGCCCATGGAACGTCACTTCCCGGATTCTGTAGTTGCCCGAATCTGCAATGTAAAGATTGCCCATGCCATCGAAGGCAAGTCCCAAAGGTCCATTGATTTCGCCAACAGTTGCCGAAAGACCATCGCCGTAGTAGCCAAAAAATCCGTTGCCGGCTACAGTCGTTATCTCAGCAGGACTACCCGAAACCTCGCGAACCACTTCCCCGCCATCCGAAATGTAAATGTTGCCGTTTGAATCGGCCGCTACGTCCTCGTCCGCGATTTCGGCGCTCGTTGCCGGGCCTCCGTCGCCGCTGTAACCCCAGTCCCCGTTGCCGGCCACGGTCGTGATGGTCCCGTTGCTCGCCTCAACTTCTCTGATTCGCCCGGAACCATCCGCGATGTAGAGGTTGTTGGCCCCGTCGAAAGCTATTCCGTTGATATAGCCGAATCCGGCGCTGGTGGCCAGGCCGCCATCACCGCTGTAGCCCTGAATCCCGTTCCCGGCAAACGTCGAGATGACGCCTGTAGCCGCCAATATCTTTCGGACAACGCCGTTGCCGGCATCGGCAACGTAGACATTGCCGGCGCCGTCCAGCGCCACGCCATCGGGATTGCTGAGCTCCGCGGCGGTTGCCGCCCCTTGATCGCCGCCGTAGCCAAGATGTCCATTTCCCGCATAGGTCGTAATCACCCTCGTTCCCGCATCGACTCGGCGCACCACTAAGTTATTGGTATCCGCAATGTAGAGGTTGCCCGCCTTGTCCGATGCAAGCCCGGAGGGGTTGTTCAGCTCTGCGGAAGTCGCCAGGTGTCCGTCTCCGATGTACCCTGGCGACCCGTTCCCGGCGGCGATCGAAATCACTCCCGTGCCGGCAGATACCATCCAAACCAGGTTGTTCGAGCTGTCGGTGAAGTAGAGGTTGCCGCCGCCGTCCAGCGCCACTCCCTTCGGAACGCCAATCTCGGCGCTCGTTGCCGAACTTCCGGCCCCCGACGATCCATTGATTCCGCTTCCAGCCACAGTCGAGATCACCGAGTTTGGCGGTGCCGTGATCGTGTAAACTTCTGTCACCGCTGCACTCTGCAAGTTGCCCGGCGCAATCGCAATTGCACTGATCGTCACCGTGCCGGATACGTTGATGGGGCCGTAGTTCCCCTCCGATGCACCATTCGGCGTCGTGCCGTCCATCGTCATGTAGATGGATGCTCCAGGCGTCGTATCCGTGATGGTTACCGATTCCGGGATGGCATAGGTCCCACCCGATAAGCTGAACACGGGTGCCGCTGTCACTGCGGATGGAGGAATTCCGGCTACCGAGACCTCGCGCACTCTCTGGTAATTATCCGCAATGTAAAGATTGCCCGCCCCATCCACTGAGACGCCAGGAGGGTAGCAGAGTCCGGCACTGGTTGCCGGGCCCCCATCGCCGCTCACAGCGTTGCAAGAGCCTCCATTCCCGGCAATCGTATTGATCGTTCCATTGCTTGCCGTGACCTTCCGGATCACCTGGTTGTATGAGTCAGCAATGTAGACGTTGCCCACATTGTCAACCGCAACATCCTCGGGCCTGTAGAGTTCGGCGGAGGTTGCTGATCCGCCATCTCCGCTGTAGCCGCCGAAAAAATGGCCGGCTCCAAAACCGTTGCCTGCAACGGTTGAAATTACCCCGTTGATCGCCGTCACCTTCCGAATCACATTGTTGTAGGTATCCGCGATGTAGAGGTTCCCGGAGCCGTCCAGTGACAAACCGCTGGGATTGTCCAATGCCGCGTTGATCGCGAGTCCGCCATTTCCGCCATAGCCGATGGTGCCGTTCCCGGCATAGGTGGTGATAATTTCTCCGGGTGCGGTGATCTTCCGGATCCGTCCGTTGCCACTGTCGGCGACATAAAGGTTGCCGGTGCTGTCAAAGATAATCGCCGAAGGTTGTGACAATTCCGCACTCTTCGCCGCTCCGTTATCGCCGCCATACCCTGCTGTGCCATTGCCGGCAAATGTCGTAATGGTCCCTGTTGCCGCTGCCACCTCACGGATTACGTTGTTGCTTGCATCCGCAATATACAGATTGCCCGCACTGTCGAGCGCCAAACCCGCCGGGGTGACTTCGGCGCTGATTGCCGGCCCGTTGTCGCCGCTATACCCGGCGGCTCCATTGCCCGCAACCGTGGTTATGACTCCGGAACCGGCGGCAATCTTGCGGACCCGGTTGTTATTCTTATCCGCTATATAAACATTGCCGGCGCTGTCGACAATCGCCTTTGAAACCCCATTCACCTGAGCCAGGGTCGCTGCCCCCCCATCGCCGCTGTACCCGAAATGCCCATTCCCAGCGATCGAGTAGATGAACGAAGTTGCCAATCCCTGGATGATGAACTGTGCAGCCGAAGTCGCGCTTTGCAGCTCTCCCGGCGCGATCGCCATAGCCACTAAGGTCTCTGACACAGAGACCGCGATCGACCCCGAATATTGCGCCGAGTTCGTCGTCGGAAGACTTCCGTTCAAGGTGTAGTAGATCTTGGCCGACGGAGTAGAGTCTGTAACCGTTACAGTCTGCGTCCCTGAATACACCCCAGCCCCCGGAGAAATTACTGGCGTGGCTGTTGCTGCCGGCATCCCCAGGCCCACCTGGGCGTACCCGGTCGCAACGAAGCCGGAACAGATGCCAAGCATAACCAGGATGGCGGGGGTTGCACGCAGAATTAACGCGGCGGTGCGACGGCCAGCGGCAATCGATCCGCGCATGGCAAATGCCATCGTGGTAACGCTACTCAGAACCGGGGTGGCATCAACGCCGGAAAGCAACGACTGATTCTGGACGGATAAAGGCTGCATTGAATTCTCCTAGTAAAAACCTTCATGTCCTATCAAACCGCAGGGGGCGGCCCATTTATGGAGTACGTCTCCGCCACCCATCAAGCCGCACCATGCCAGCGTAAAACAACACAAGAATCAAGGCGGAAGAAGCTATTTGGCAAAAGGTGCAGAACTGCATTGCCGAACGCCGCAATTCTAGCATGTAACCGCTCGATTCACGATGAGGTGAGTGGAGTCGACAAGCAATCCCGCCGCAACTCAGCGCGAAGTCATACCGGAACACCCGAACCGGTACCTCATTTTGAAACCCTCCCTCCAGTTGGACGGCACAACGAGAAAGGAGTTGCGATTCAACCCGATGCGTTACTCGTTCGCCACCCCGCCTGCCGCGTGGCCCCTAGATCAAGTGTTCTATCTTCACATGCTCGATTGCGTAAGCCTGACCGCTTTCGCTCAGAAACGGGATCGCCTGGACCGCATCGAGCTTCGATAGCTGCGAATCGATCGCAAGCAACTTCGCCAGGGCCGCGGCATCGTATGTCTTGTTGTACCGTACATAGCTGAACCAGCGCGATCCGGGAAGCTGGGCGCCAACCAGATCGCCAACCTCTGAATCGAGTTTGTCCCCGTAAATGCATTCACCCAGGCAGCGGCAAAGGTAATCCTGCTGCCAGGCAATGCTCTGAATCAACGCTGAAGGGATCAGAGACACGTTGTTTCCAAGCCACAGTTTCCCCATCTTAGCCGTCAACGCAGTCGAGAACCGCATCGTTCCTACTGACACGAGGCGAATGTTCTCCGGCCCCGGCGTCCAGTCAACCCGGTAGCATGGCAACACTGAGGTCAGCGCGGCAATCAAAGCTGGGTTGTTATAAGGCGTGATCGAACCATCCACAAACACGGACGGTTTTCCTCCAAGTTCAATCACTTCAGGATCGAAGTAAACCGGCGCTGCCGTGCTGGCCCTGACCACCTTCCACAGCGGAATATCCAGATTGCAATCCGCCAGGCTCCTATCGTTGTACTTGGCCATCACGTTATTGGTAAGCGGCCATTGTGACCCGGTCGTATGGTTGCGAACGACTACCAGCAGAAGCTTCCTCAATCGAGCCGTGTCGAGCATGCACGCCACTTGGCCCTTGCCGTCTTCTGAGAACGTCTTCCTTAGCAGCTCTGAAAGCGGTTCAGCCTGAAACTTCGAGACAAAGTACTTCTTGATCGGCCGATACCAGGGAACCGGCCGGAACATCGTCTCGCCGTACTCTACATACAGCTTGAGAATATCCTCGACCGGCATTCCCCAACAAAGGCACGTGGCAATGATTGCGCCCGTGCTTGTGCCCGCAAAAAAATCGAAATGATCGGCGAGGACAAGGTCGTCCTTGCCATACTCTTGCCGCAGCAATCCCTCCATGCGGAGCAGAATCTGCAGACTGAAAACTCCCCGAATTCCGCCGCCATCCAACGAGAGAATGCGTTTCATGTCATCACTTCCTCGGCAGCTTCACGTTTCGCACCAGGGATTTCCATTCCAGCAGTTCCACCAGCAGGGCTCGTTCAATTCTAACCGCAACCTTGAGTACCGTAGGCCATGTTCGGAGCTTCACAACCTCCGCATCCCACTCCTCGAGCCAGTGCTGAAACTCGCGGTAACGCCGCTGGCGCCTTTCGCAATCGTGCACAATCAGCAGCGCCCCCGCGATGGTTGCGAGCTGAAACAGGGCCGAAATCGCGACCGACAGCCACCTCTTCGCGATCAACATCCCCACCTGCCTGAACTCCGTTCCGCTGAGGAGCACCAACACCGCGCTGACAATTGCCAACCCAATGCAAACCAAACTGAAGTCGCGGTATTTCTTCCCCCGTTGCGCCGATCGCTCCGCGTTCCTTGAGAAATAGCCAATCTGATCTGCAATACGTTCCTGCCGATAACATGCCTTGAACTTATCGAGCGAAATTGCGTTCGTTGCCCCGTCCAATGACTTCAGCAGCTTCAAGGACCTCAGTGTGCCCGCAAGCTCCGGAATGATCTCTGCTCCAATCACCTCTTCTTGAACAGGCGCGGCCCATAGCGCCAGAACCGAGCGGCACACTTCAGCCGCCGTCCTCGTGCGCGCCCATAGCATTTGCCGTTGATCGAGCCGGAGCACATGCGGCAATGCAGCAGCGGTGATTCCAAGTCCAGTTCCAATAGCCAGCCATGTTTCCGGATGCGGCATCCTCAGTCCTGCTCCGCTGAAAAATGCCGCGGCGGCTGTATATGCAATTGGAATCGAAGACAGGCGTCGAACCTGAGGCGCAAACCTGCTTGCATTTTCATCCGCCTTCTTGAGCCAGGCCTCTGCCAACTCCGTTCGTGAATCTGAACACAACGTCACGCCGGCATCCGGCAATCCATTCAAGAAATCCAGCTCAGCATCCTTCAGATTCTCAAGGTCTTGCAAGGCGGGTTCATTCAGCACCCGCATGGCCCCGGTTTCACTGTGAATCCAGACGACCGGCTTGCCCATCTGTTCGGCAAACTCCTTGATCTCCTCCGTTCCACCCATACCTCTGGATGGTTCGCCGTCCCACAATGTAAGTAGGAGCTGACTCTGTTGCACCGTCTCAACGCCGCATTCGTAATACGCCTCGTTGCGGATCTCGCAATCCCCGGTTACACCAACAGAGACAGCCTTGCTCATCACCGTCTCGGCTCGAAGCCAGGTAGCTGCATCGAAGTCCTTGCGAAATTCCTCTTTGCGAAGTGGCAACAGAATCCGGAGTGGAATCTCCAACTCAACGCAGCTCTCGGCAAAAAGCAGGTCGCCGCCCGCTGCCGCCGACGAGACTCCATAAACGATTGCCGATGTTCTTGCCTTTCGCTCGCGAAGAAAACCGCGGATCGACTCGCGGCTCTTCGATTCATCTGGAAGGCTCCTGTGCCCCGTAAATCCGATCGCCAGCACCGAGGGGAGCCGAATGGCCGACGTGATCGCGTTCCCGTGTGAAGGCATCGTCTTAAGCGACACTACCGATCTGTCGAATGCTCTATTGCTGCAAGATTTCCGTGAGCGGGAACTTGCTGATATCCACGGTTACCTGGGATGTGAGCTGATTGATCAGCCGAAACACGTCGCGGTTCCAGTATTGGTTATCAGTGCCCACTGTACTCGTTTCGTCGGCAATCCGATAGTTCTTCCCTCGATAGTTCAACTGGATAATCGGCGTCATTTGTTCGGGTTCGGAATGCCCCATCAATCGCAAAAGCGGCAGTTGCTCAATGCCCGGAACTACCTCCTTGAAGGGCCTTGAAGGTCCCAGTGCCTCCCTTTGCTTCGCCGAAAGGTAGCTGCTCGGTGGAATGACGGGGTCATCCTTCGTAAGCACCTCAAACGGCTCCTGCTCCTGAGCCGCGGCGGCCATCAGGCCAATCAAGGAACGCATCACCAGATGCGCGGTCACCGACACTCCCGACTTCTTCGACACGTTCAGGTTGCACGCGTCCTGTTCACTTGCGCTTCCCTCGATCGTGAAACCAGCGGCAAGTTCACTTAACATTTCATGCAGTGCGGGTCCCTCCTCCAGTCCCGCCATTTCCGGATCGGCTTTAATCTGCGCTTCAATCTTGCCAATGCCCGGCACTAGCTTTACATAGTTCTCCGTCGGTGCGTCCTGACCGGGCGTTGGGTCCGAAGGCGGCTCAAGCGGATACAGGCTGAAAATGGGACTGAACACTTTTTCCCCAAGTAGCCAGGTCTTGGTTTTTGGATCAAGCTGCCAAACCGCATTCTTCTGTGCGGCACTCACGAAATCCGAGCCTTTCGGAGCGTTCGATGCGCCTGCGGTACTGGCATCCAATCCCGGTTGATTCTCGATCGTGTAGGCCTGAAAGGTGTTTGAGCCCCTCAGCAACAGATAACCGTGCCTCTGCAGCCAGTACGCGATCGCGCTGATCCGCAGAAAAGTTGCATACCCTGAGAGCGCGGCCTGATCGCGATGATAATCGCTGGGGGCAGTATTGCGAATCGTCTCCACAGAGCAGGTGTGCGCGTTCGCATCGTACCGCGTGAGTTCCAGCCGATCCACCATCAGGCGGACAAGCTGATCCACTCGCCAGCCCTGTTCGTACAGAAAGTAGAACGTCTCGGAAGGAATCGGCTTCAAAAGGAGCTGCGCGTTTGTTTCGTCGTTCACCGGTATGAAAGTGAATACCGGATCGTTTTCATAGGTTGCGCTGGGAGTGCCGGTCCCGGCGGGCGAACCGATTGCGACATTGCTCGCCTGGAGCGAATAACCGGCGTTCCCCTGCAGACCGACCGCCATCTTGTATGTGCTCTGAATCGAACCAATCTTGAAAAAATAGGTCGGATCGCGATTCTCGAGGCGGGCCAGATTCAACAGCAACTCTTGATTTGAGGTCTGGGCATAGGACTTTTCAAAGCCCGTGTAGTCAATCTTCAGGCGCTTCGCCGCGCAGCCGGATAGGCCGAACGCCAGAACCACGAACAGAGACGAAAGCAGGAACGTTCCTACTCGCCTTTGCGACCGAAGCAGAAGGCTAACTCGAAATCTTGGTTCCATGGGGACCTCACTGGGGGGACAATTCACTGACTACTGGGAATGAAGCAGATAATACTTCGCCACCTATGAGAATGCAAGGGAGTTATTCATGAAAGAGCGTGGGAGTTATTCAAGCTCCGTTAACTGCCGATCCCGGATCGAGATCTGAAAAGAATTTGCGGAGATTCGAGTCGTTCGCACACGTGCCCAGCTCCGAGATGCAGGCTCCATGAGTCCGCCAGCCAGCAGCGAATGCGCTGAAGCGATTCGTCACCCAATCAAGCCCAGCAGCAGGGTTGCCTTCAATTCGCAGGCAATGGCTAGACCTCAGCCCAAATGAAGTGCCAATTGCCCCGGCGCCGCCACAACAGGGGTTCCAATTTCGGCCGCGCACACTCGATTTCGCCCAGCCCTCTTTGCCGCATAGAGAGCGCCGTCCGCCGCAGCTACCAGAGCTGCCGGGTTCCCAATCCATGCCGTTGTGGCCGTTGCTACGCCAATGCTTACGGTCAAGAATGGCGCCACCGGAGAAACAGGATGGGCCAATTGCAGATCGGCGATGCCCTGGCGAACGCATTCCGCGAAATGCAGGGCGCCCTCGACGCCTGTCTCCGGCAGAATGATGGCGAACTCCTCGCCGCCGCAGCGCGCAGCCAGATCTACCTCCCGTCTGCACAGCCGGGTGAGCTCTACACCAAGCGCAACCAGGCAATCATCCCCTTTCTGGTGCCCTTGGGAATCGTTCAGCGCTTTGAAATGGTCGGCGTCAATGCTCAGAAGCGAAAGCGCGGAATCATTTCTGTTCATCCGCGCACACTCGCGGTCCAGCGTCTGGCTGAAAACACGCCGGTTGGCCAGTCCGGTGAGAGGGTCGGTAAATGACAGCCGCAACAGTTCCTCGTTGGCGCGTTGCAGATCGGCGGTCTTCGCTTCGACCAGTTGCACCAGTTCGCGTTCCCTTTTTCTGGCTCCCAGGAATCGCAGCCTCAGCGTTGCGCCTGCAGCCGACACCGGAATTAATAGACATAATCCCGCAAACCACCAGGTTGAATACCACGGCGTCAAGATCCTGAATTGGAACTGCGCACCATGCGGGCTCCACTCCCCATCGTTTTCCCTGGCCTCGATCTCAATCCGGTAGTCTCCCGGCGCCAGGTTTGCGAACTGCAGCTCCCTTTGAGCGGTCTCTGTCCAGGCAGACGTAGCGCCCCCCAGCCGGTAGCGGAAGACGACGCCGTTTTCACGAGGAGCATTGAGCGCGGAGTACCTTGCCACAAGAGAGTTGGAATGGATGCCAAAGGATGGATTGTGCAACTCGGAGACGTCCGTCTGTCCAATCACCAGTTTGGTGAAAACAACCTCCAGCGGCGCATCGGCCGCAAGACGCGGCAGAGGTTTGAACCGCGAGAGGCCGCCGCTGGTCCCGATCCAGACTGTGCCGTCAGCTTCCTCCGCAAATGCGTTCAGGTCGCAATCGTCCCAGGCCAGGCCGTCATTCATGTCGTAGTGACTCCACCGGGCCCCATCCCACATATCCACGCCCCGCTCCGTGCCCGCCCACAACCGTCCCTTCGCGTCGAAATCAAGAAAATAGATCAGCCCGTCGCTTCCATTCCTTTGCACGCCCTTCTGAATGCTCACCCCGCCTGCCTGCGGCTGCACGCGGTCGATACCGCCTCCAAATCGGTAACCGACCCAGACGGCGCCATTCGGGCCGGCGCCCAAAGTGAGCACCTCCCGATTGCTTAATCCATCGGTTTGGGTGAGGTTTCTCCACCGGCCCGCCGCGAATTCAAAAAGCCCGTCCCTGCCCCCGGCCCACACTGTGCCATCGCTGCCTTCGGCAAAGGCCCATATCCGAGTAGCCGGCAATTCTGTTACGCGAGAGAATCTGCGGTAGGGCGCCTCGGCGCGGAACAGGCCCGATTCGGAAGCGGCCCACAGCCGTCCCTCGCGATCGAAACGCACCGTGTAGGCCGCTTTTCCTTGCAGGCCCTGGCTTTCCCCAAACCACTCTGCCTTCTGAGTTCCAGCGTCGATGCGGGCAACACCTCGCGTTTCCGTCCCAATCCAAACGTCTCCGTTCGGCGCCCTACGCACACTGTGTACCGGAATTCCATCCAGTCCCGCAATACTGTGGAATGACACGCCGAATTGCCGCCGATCTCCGCGAAACAGCCCTGCCTCCGTACCCACCCAAAGCGATCCGTCGCTCCGGGGAAGAATTTCGTATATGAGATCGCTGGTGAATCCGCTTTCGGTGGAGTAGTTCTCCCATTCTCCGTATCCGCGCCATTTCGCTATTCCACGCCCGGCCAAGCCGATCCAAAGGGCGTACTGCCGGTCCTCCATGGCTGCGTAAACTGTGCCTCGAAGGCCAGCCGCCCGATCGATAGATTGCCACCCATCCTTGTGCCCGATCAACAACCCATTTGCAGAGAGAATCAGAACCCGGCCATCGCTGTCGAGAACAGGAAAACCACTTACGTATTCCGTACCATGCGGGAGTTTTGGCCGAATGAACTTGGACTTGCCTGCCGGCCATTCGAAGATGCCGGAATTGTGTTCGCGAACCCAGAGATTTCCATCGCGGTCCTTCACGATCGCCTGCAGCTCCTGAGACGGAAGCCCACTGTCGCGCGAGAACACTCGCGTGCCATGGCTATCCATCCGGCACAGTTCGTATCCGCAGCCGTACCAAATCACATCGCCATCGATGAGAATCCCAAATGCACTCGGCGCCGATGTTCCCTCGGCCTGGGGAAACATGCGCATGGCGAATTGTTCTTGCCCAGTTGCGGATTCGAGTTCAAGCAGCCCCGCGTCTGTTCCGACATACGTGTGGCCTCTGCCGTCCGATTGGATGCCCTGAGCCCACGAAACTGCCTTGAAGGTGCCCGGAACCCTCTCGAATCGGTTGCCCACCAGGTGGTAGAGCCCAAAATTTCCACCCGCAAGAACAGAACCGTCGGGAGCATCGCCAAACGCGGCGCCTGAATTCGACGGAACTCCCTGTGCCGCTCCAAATGGCTCGAAGCGATCACCGTCGTATCGGAAAATGCCGTTTTCCGTGCTTACCCAGATAAATCCGACGCGGTCCTGAAAGATCCCCCGGACGGCCAGGTTATTCAGCCCGTCAGTGACCCCGAAGCTCCGAAAATTGTATTCCTGAGCGCACAACGATCCCCCTCCCACGGCCAGGAGAGCAAGCGCGACGGGTATTACTTTACGGATCATTGCCTGCAAAATCGGCACTTTCTACTCGATTCTTTAGGCAGCACGTTGGAATTCGACCAGCTAAATCAGCTCTTCGCCTAATCTTCTCCAGACTCCGGTTGCCTTTGCGGACGCTAGCAGGCGTATCCAATCTTGACAATACCCAAAAAGGGTATCTTTTCCCCGAAACAGGCTCGCAAGCAAATCGAGTGGGATCGCGAGCCCGAGGCGGAACTTCCCGGCAAGGACATCCCGTTCAGGCGTAGCTGTCAATTCAAGCATCTTTGGAAAACTGCTGCGCGAGACTTCCGCGATTCAGGGCCGCCTTCCGATCGCGTTCCGCGCCAGCAAGTCCAGTTCCGACGCTGCCAGCAGAAAGCCCCCCACTCCGTACACGTAGCTCGCCGAGGGTTTGAACTTCCCCGGCTGTCCGTCGATCGGTTGAATCGATCCCAGGCGTCCATCCGCGTAGACGTGTGTCAGCATTCCGGCCCAGGCACGCTCGACGACAGGCTCGAATTTTGCCCGGTCCAGCACGCCGTTGTTGATGCCCCAGGCCAACGCGTAGGTAAAGAACGCCGACCCGGAAACCTCGGGAAGATCGTACGCGCCAGGATCGAGCAAACCGCTTCGCCAGAGCCCGTCTTTACCCTGGATTGCCGCAATCCGGTCGGCCATCTCCTTGTACTGCGTAATGTACTTCCCGCGGCTGGGATAATCGCTCGGCATCACCTCAAGCACCTTCACCAGCGCGCCCATCACCCACCCGTTCCCCCGGGACCAGAAGATCTTCTGGCCATTCGCCTGCTTCTGGGTGAAGTATCTGCTGTCGCGAAAGTAAAGGCGCTCCGCCGGGTCGTAAAGGCTCGCCGATGTCTCCCACCACTCCCGGTCCATGTAGTCCAGATAGCGCCGGTCCCCGGTTGCCACAGACATTCTGGCCAGCACTGGAGGAGCCATGAACAACGCATCGCACCACCACCACAGCAGCTTCGAGGGATCGTCGGGCCGCGCCACCAACTGGTCCAACACCGCTTTGGTATCCGCCATTCTCACCGGGTCGCGCGTCCCCAGATACAGGTCCATGTAAGTTTGTCCCAGCGCCATGTCATCCGCGTGAGGAAATCTGTCGTTAAGAAGTTTCCAGCTGAAGCGCTGAGCCATTCTCACCATCGCATCGCGATAGCGCGGATCCCCGGTAGTCGTCGATGCCGCCAGCATGCCGTCGTACATTGCTGCGTATGTCCACTGCCGATTGAACGTCGCCTCGGTCCGCGCCAGCTCCCAAGCGGCCACCTTGCGCGCTGCATTGCCAATGTCCGCATGTTTCAATGCAGGCGAAAGATCCGTAGCCAGCGGACCTGCATCGTCCGGCGAATCCCCCGATGTTGCCCGGTCCACTGACGGTGGTGCCGAGACCGGCGTCGCGTCGGGAGTCTTCGTTTGAATCCCCTGTGCACTCGCCGTGATCCCAGCCGCCAAGGCAAGCATCGCTACAATCTGCCCCGCGTTGTTTCTCACTCTCGCGGCCCACGCCATTTTCATTTCCCTCATTGCTTCCCTCTGGAGAATCGTCGCAGTCAAATCGCAATAATACATCGGACTTCGATAGGCTGTTTTGAATTCATCCGCCAAATTGCAACAGCCCGACAAGTTCTAACTGGCTTCGAAGAAGTGACCCAACTTCAAATCAAGTAGGCCCGCGGTTTGCCACGTTTGCCACATCGAATCGAGCCTCAGCGATTGTCCAATTCCCATCCTGCAGAGCTTCCACTATAAGTCCATTGATCCCATTGCCAGACCCCGGCTGACACTCCATTGCGGCCGCTCAATCTCAAATCGACAGGGACATGAAAGCAATTGAATAGTGACAAACCGTGAGTCACTTGCCAGTATTGATCGGGGACGTCTATCTTTGTCGTTTTCTGCCCAGGGCATTCCGCACCGTGTGGAAAAATGTTGAAAATAATTCCTGCGAAAGATTCGGCAATGACAAATATGCACCCTGCGAATGCGCTCAACCGAAGAGACTTCCTGAAGTCGGCAACCGCCGCCAGTTGCGCGACAGCCGCCCGCATGTCCTGGAGCCTGCCGCGGACTTCGCATCGCTCCGACGCCTTCCAACTCGTCGCAACGGCGGATCGCAACCGGATTCTGACTGCAGCATCCCGCTACGTTGCGCAAACACCCTTGACCATCACCGCATTTCCCGCAAAACGAAGTGCCGGCGGACTACACGACTTCTATTCCCAGGCCGACTACTTCTGGCCCAATCCGAATGATCCCAATGGACCGTACATCAATCGCGACGGACAAAGCAATCCAGACAACTTCGACGATCATCGCAGGGTCATGGTCGCGCTCTCCGTTCAGATACCGGCCTTGACCGCTGCATGGCTCCTCACCCGAGAAAGCCGTTTCGCCAAGCGTGCCTGCGATCATCTGCGCGCCTGGTTTGTCACCCCCGAAACCCGCATGAATCCCAACCTGCAATATGCTCAGGCGATTCAAGGCGTTTCGATTGGCCGATCGATCGGTATCATCGACACGCTCCATCTCGTTGAAGTCGCCAGGGCAGCAACCCATCTGGCCCCCGAAATGAAAGACATCGCCGCCGTGAAAGCCTGGTTCGGCAGCTATCTCGATTGGCTCTCGAACAGCGACCGCGGCAAGGCCGAGCGCGACACAAAGAACAACCATGCGATGTGTTGGGCGCTCCAGGCAGCCGAATTTGCGCGCCTCGTCGACAACAATGCACTACGGCAGGATGTGTATCGCCGCTATTGCGAGATCCTCCTGGCCGATCAACTCGCCTTGGACGGTTCGTTCCCCCGCGAACTGGCGCGGACCAAGCCTTACAGCTATTCCATCTTCAACTTCGACGTGATGGCCGGTCTCTGCCAGTCGCTTGGGGGTCTCACGCCCAACCCACCGTCCTTTCAGCTTGCCGATGGACGCGGCCTCTCGAAAGCTGCCGCGTTCATCTATCCATACATAAAGGACAAGACCGCCTGGAAATGGCCCAGGGATGTCGAGCATTTCGATGCGCTGCCTGTGCGCTCGCCCGGCATGTTGTTTGCGGGCATTGCCTGTCGCGAACTGAAATATATCGACCTGTGGAAGACGCTGAACCCAGACCCCGTGGACAAGGAAATCATCCGCAACTACCCCATCCGGCAGCCGCTTCTCTGGGTTTGACGAAGTACCGGTCCGTGAAATTACCAGGATTCGACGGCAACGATCGAGGGCGCCCCAGTCTTCCCGTCGATCACGCTGACCTTCACGACCGCCTCAATGTTCCGGCTTGAAAAATCTCTTCCCATTTGTTCGCGAAGCAGTTGCATGTAGTGGGCGCTGCTCGCAAATTGCGCGGCGGCCTCCGACCCGTTGCGGCCGAGTCCGGCAAGCACCACGACCCAACTATCCGTTGTTGTATCGCGAAATCGGGCGATCAGCGCATAATCGTCGGCGCTGGAATAAGGAAGCGACCTATCCCGCGACCAGTGCGCCTCAGGCTGCATTCGATCGACAATCGATTCAACCGGCTCCGGCGTGAATTGAATTCGCTGAGACTGCAACAAGCGCATCGCCCATTGGTTGTTATATCCGCCCAGCAATACGATCGAATGCTCCCGGAGCGCGGTCAGCGGCGTCGACGGAGAGGGAACAAGCTCCGTTGTTGCTCCGGATCGCTCAACCAGGCCGCTGACCTGCGCAATCGCTGAAGCAATCTGCATTGAGACAAACGGGTACTCAATGTCTTTGCCGGCCGTAATAACACCTGAAAAATTGTTCTGCTGGAATACCACGCCTCCAGGGCAAATCAGAATCGAATCCTGGTCGCGCAAGACCGGCCCCCAAAAATCGTCCACGGCTGTGCGAGGCCGAACGATGTCGGTTCTCCACCTCAATCCCTCCACGGCGCCTACCGCAAGCAATGCGCCCAGGGTCAACCACAACAGGGGCTTGCTAACTGCTCTGGCAAACTGGAACCTTCGGCCGGAACTCATTTCGGCCACGGAAGCAGATCGGAAATCGTGATCCCCCGCAGGCGATTTTTGAGCGTGCTCCGGATCTTGAGTCTCAAAGAGTGTCTCCGCTAAGACACTCCCTTCGGCCCCCTGGGGTGCGTGATAGGCTGCACTCCCTCCTGCACCATCGGCCTCTTCGTGCGTTTGTACGAACTCCGGAATATACGAACCCGCCGGCAACGAAATTTGAATGGCGGAGTGCTTGCCGTGCTCGGAGTAATAGAGCAACAGCCGCTTCCGCACTTCCCCCGCGGTGTATCGCACAACTGTGTCCGCGTTCGTGTCGTAGGTCGGTGGACGGTCGAAAACCTCCACGCCAAGCGTTCTCTCTTTTAGCAGGTCGGACCTGCCGGCCAATGTGTTCTCGACGATGTATTTCAGAAGCGAAGGGTAACGCTTGCTGTTGCAAAAATGCGGGCTGGCCAAAATCTCACGCAACTCACGCTGGACCTCCTCGGAGTCCTCGCGGGTCTGCGGATGCCAAGCTTCCCGATTTGCGCTCACTCTGCTCATTTCGATAGTCGGATGATACTCGCCGTTTACCGCGCCGTGCAAGAACGTTTGACACAAGACAAATGTCGATCCCAAGATGCACATTGCACACAAGATACAAACTGCCCCTAGAGCCAAACCGTGAGTCACTTGCAAGCCCCGATTGCGAAGTCGAACATGGCCGGGTTTTAGCGGGCGCTCTAATTTGCCCTTGAATTTCAGGAAATTGCGGCTGCTCGAAGCTCCTTTCCTGACATAAAAAGGACGAAGCAACAACAAATGATCGCTCCGCGAAAAGGGGACCAATTGTTTGACTCCACCCGGCGGCAATTCCTGCTGAACGCATCCTGCTCGGCCGCGGGCGCCCTCCTTCTTGCTCCCATGCAAGCCGCTGCCATACATTCCACTTCGCCCCGCGATGGTGCCGTTACCTCCGCACAGCGACTGGATTCAGGCTGGCAATTCCGTCATGGCGCGCTCAGTGGCATCGGAGAGGTCTGGGACCCTGAACAGGACAGCAAGTGGCAGCCCACTGCTCTCCCCCACTGCTTCAACGGACACGATGCCTGCGACCCGGACAAACCCTACTTCCGCGGCCAGGGCTGGTACCGAACTCGCATTTCCGTGGACAACCCATTTGCGGATGGTCGAACCATTCTGCACTTCCAAGGTGCGGGCCAAACCACCACGCTCTGGGTAGCATCCACGCTCATCGGCGCCCACAAGGGCGGGTACGACGAGTTTGCTTTCGACATTACCGATGCCATCAAGCCGTTGACTCTCGCCGACAAAAAAAACGGCGTGCCGGTCGCCGTTGTCTGCGACAACTCACCGGATCTCGATCGTGTCCCCTCCGATCTCAGCGACTTTTGCCTCTACGGAGGACTTTACCGGCATGTGAATCTGGTTCAACTACCGGCGCTTTCGCTCGACGCTCTTCATGTCTTGCCAACCATTGCCCCCGACGGTTCTGCGCACGTGTCTGTAAATGCGAGACTCTACAATCCTTCCCGCCAAAGCCCTCCCTGCTCGGTTTCGATTCAAGTATTCGATGCCGGCGGTAACTCCGTTCATGACTCGGCTCTAACTCTCTCCGCTTGGAGCGGCTTCACTCAGCTTGCAAGCTTCCATGTTGCGATACCCAGGCTCTGGTCGCCGGATTCGCCGCATCTCTATCGCTGTGCAGTTACCCTTTCGACTTCGGCGGGACAAACAAAACTCGACGAACGCTTCGGTATTCGCCGCATCGAGTTTGTCGAGCATGGTCCCTTCAAGCTAAATGGCCAGCGAGTGCTTCTGCGCGGAACGCAGCGGCACGCCGACCACGCTGGAGTAGCGGCCGCGATGACCGACGCCCTGGTGCGCCAGGAGATGCGGATGATCCGCGAGATGGGCGCTAACTTCGTCCGTCTCGCCCATTACCAGCAAGATAGGCTCGTCATCGAGTTATGCGATGAGTTAGGCCTGATGGTCTGGGAAGAAGCTCCCTGGTGTCGCGCCGGGGTCGGCAGCGAAGCATTTCAGCAGAATGCCAAAGACATGCTCGCTAACATGATCGACCAGCATTACAACCATCCATCCATCATCCTCTGGGGGCTTGGAAACGAGGACGACTGGCCAAATGAGTATCCAGGCATCGATGAGCCGGCCATCCGCCGCTTTATGACCGAAATGCGCGATCTTGCACATCGGCTCGATAACTCACGCCTGACTTCATTTCGCCGCTGCGATTTCGCGCGCGATATTCCCGATGTGTATTCCCCGTCGCTCTGGGCTGGCTGGTACCGGGGCAACTATCGCGAATACGAACAGAGCCTCTTGACCCAACGCGACCGCGTCAAGCGTTTCATCCATATTGAATGGGGCGCGGACAGCCAGTCCGGCCGCCACTCGGAAGACTCCGAAGATATACTGCGCAGGGTCTCCACCGGCCACGGAACCGATGAACGCGGCCTCGATTATCTGAAAACCGGCAGCGAGGTTCGCGTCTCGGCGGATGGCGACTGGTCTGAAACCTACGCATGCAACCTCTTCGACTGGCACCTCAAGACGCAGGAAAAGCTCGACTGGCTCACTGGGTCGGCACAATGGGTCTTCAAGGACTTTGCATCCCCGCTACGTGACGACAACGGCATTCCACGTGTCAATCAAAAGGGAGTAGTCGAACGCGATTTGACTAAGAAGGAGTCTTACTTCGTCTTTCAGTCATATTGGGCAATCAAGCCGATGGTTCATATCTACGGGCATACGTGGCCCGTTCGCTGGGGCAAGCCCGGCGAAAAGCGCGCAGTCCATGTCTATTCAAACTGCGATCGCGCGGAACTCTTTCTAAACGGCAAGTCTCTCGGTACCATGCGCCGCGACAGCCAGAACTTTCCCGCCGCCGGGTTGCGCTGGGATGTGCAACTTGCCGATGGAACCAACCGCCTCCGCGCCATTGCCAACAAGGGTGATGACACAGTCACCGATGAGATCGAACTGCTTTATCAAACTGAGCAGTGGGGCCACCCCGCGGTGTTGAAACTGTCTCAAAAGCAGCATCCTGACAACACCGTCACAGTGGAAGCGAAACTCTTCGACAAGAACGGCGTACTTTGCCTCGATGCATCCGAGGTCGTCCGCTTCTCGCTTACCGGCGCAGGCGCCTTGATTGACAACCTCGGAACCACACGCGCATCGCGCGAGATTCAACTCTCTAACGGCCGCGCTGAAATCTCACTTGTTCGCATCGGACCGTGCACCGTCCGGGCTCAGCAGAAAGGGATGCCGGATGCATCTCTCAATCTTTAATCGCCGCCGTGCCTTCGCGCTGAATTCGAGTACGAGGACGCTGCCTCAACCTGAGGAGAATGGCCATGACGCTGCACAATCCATTTGACACAAGACACTCAAAACTGCAGAGTGCCGCACCGAATGAACTGAAGGAGGGCCTCTTAATGAGCATCGCAAATATCAAGCGCCTGGCGCTATTCGCATTGATGATTGCCGTCTTTGCGGCGATCGGAGCGCAAGCCCAGCTCAGCACCGCAAGCCTCTCAGGAACCGTCGCCGATCCCACTGGCGCCGTGGTTCCCAATGCAAAGATCACGCTGACCCAGACCGACACCAACTTCGTCCGCATCGCCACGTCAAAAGCGGACGGCACGTATCATGAAGAGTTTCTTCCCGTAGGTCCCTACAAAATCTCCGTTGTCGCCGCCGGATTCAAGACGCTTCAGCGCAGCGGAGTGGTCCTTGCCGTCATGCAAGACGCCACACTGGATCTTACCCTCGCTCTAGGCGGTCAGAGCGAGACCGTTAATGTTACAGCCGACGTCCCTCTGGTCAATCTGAGCAACGCCACACTCGGCACAAGCATTTCCAATGTGCAGATCGACAATCTCCCTTTGATTAGCCGCGACACCTACGCTTTGCTCAGCCTGACGCCTGGCGTGCAGGCAAACAATAGCTCAAACAGCCTGGGATTCATTGAGTATCACGTCTACATCAATGGCTCCACGGACGACTTTACCGGCCAGGTTTCGTACTACCTCGACGGCGGCCTCAACATGACCGGCCTCCGCAACAGCGGCAATCAGGTCCCCGACCCCGACGCCGTCAGCCAGTATGACGTTCAAACCAATAACTTCAGCGCACAGCTCGGCCGCTATGCTGCAGCCGTCGTCAGCATGGTCACAAAGTCTGGAACCAACCAATGGCATGGCTCCGGATTCGAGTTCTATCGCTCCAGGAATTTCAATGCTGTCACCCACAACCAGACCGTCAAGTCCCCTTACGTCACGCACCGCTTCGGCGCCACATTCGGCGGTCCCATTCGCCACGATAAGGACTTCTTCTTCGGCAGCTATGGCGGCTATCGCTTCGCCACATCGACGGCGTACGCATCTTCCGTGCCCGATGCCGCTCAGATGAACGGCAACTTCTTTGAAAACACACCCACCGTGGACGCCACCGACTCGCCTACCGCGACCACCGATTGCAAGAACGCTCCTACAGCCGCGGACAACACAGCCATCCAGTTCTGGGTCTGCAACCGGGCAACCGGCCTCCCCTACGCGAACAACACACTCCCCAGTTCCGCCCTGGACCCAACCGTGCAAAATGTCCTGAAGTATCTCGCCAATGGCAGTCTCTCCGGCCCCATCGCCAATACCGGCCACCTCACTCTGAACGGGCAGCCGGGCGTCATTGTTGGCGACACCAGGTACACCCATCGCGAGTATGATGCGGCCCCACAAACGAACAACGAGTACCTGATCAAGACCGACCACCAGTTGACGCAGAATCATCGCGTCACCCTGAGCTACTTCCGGTACAGTTCCACCACCGCGCAACTTCCCGGCGGTCTCACATCCGGCTGGACCTACTCCAACTACGCGGCCACGCAACAGAATGCAAACGTGAGCGACACCTGGACCATCAGCCCGCGCACGGTCAACCAGGCATGGCTCAGCTACACTCGGCAGTTCGGTGGACGAATTCCTGTTCCAGCTACCGATACATGGGCCACTTTCGGCTCCGACTTTGGCATCTCCGGCCTTCCCTCTCGCGGACAGATCAGCGACACAAACTGGTTTGGCCTGACACAGGCGATTACCGGTCCCAAAGCCGGCGCAAACCAATATGGCGGGCGCGATGTGCTGAACACCACCCGCGGAAAGCATACCCTCTACCTCGGCGGTGAAGTCGGCCTGGAGAAGGACTTCCAGCAGACTTCTCTCAACAACTACGGCGTTTTCGCCTTCACCACCGCCGCCGGCGCCCGAACCAACTATTCGCTGTCGGACTTCATCACCGGCTATCCCAATTCCTTTGAGCAGGACACCGGCGAATATGCCGATGCCAACTACTTCAACTACAGTGCGTTTGCCCAGGACGACTGGCACATCCTGCACAACCTTACCCTCAATTTGGGGGTCCGCTACGACTGGCAGCAGGCGCCAACCGACCCCCAGAACCGGGAGACCAACTTCATTCCCGGCGTGCAGTCCCACGCATTCAAGACCGTGAATATCTCCGGAAAAACCGGCAACCAACTGGCTCCCATCGGACTGCTCTTCCCTGGCGACCCTGGCGTGCCAAAGGGCGGAGCCTTCACACCCACAGATCACATCTCGCCCCGCGTTGGCTTCTCATTTGATCCCTTCGGTACAGGCAAGACGGTCATTCACGGCGCAGGCGGCATCTTCTTCGGCGGCATCTCAGGAAACCTGTGGGAATTGCCCTCGAACTTCGCTCCTTACGCGGTTCGCCCCACCTTCAGCAAGGTCACCTCGATGACCCACCCCTATGCCAACGATCCAACCGAATTTCCCGGTGGGACCAACCCCTTCCCGACTCTGACCTTTGTTCCTGGAACCGGCGCCGCCAGCTTCCTTGCGCTCAACCAGATCTCCTCCATTGACTCCCATTTCAGATGGCCCTTCACATATCAGATCAACTTCGGCATCCAACAGCAGATCGGCACAAAGCTCGCCATCGGCGCAAACTATGTCGGGTCTCTCAATCGCCGGCTGCCGATCTACGAGGACCTCAACCCGGCGCAGTTCAACATCACCGCAGCCGGCGTCTCTGGCGCAAGCTGTACTGACCTTACCCAGGCATGCGGCTATGCCAATACCAGCAGCACCGTCAACAATCGCCGTAAGTTGAACTCGCTCTATGGTGCGTCGGCCGCAGCGCCGTTGTTTTCGAACGTCTATAACATTCAATCAAATCAGGGTTCCAACTACAACGGCCTGCAAGTCACCGTTGAACAGCGTGTCACTCACCGTGTCAGCGCCAAGGGCAGCTACACCTGGAGCCATACTTTGGCCAGCAGCAACCTCGACGGAACCTCGCTCAACAACATCATCCTTGATTACAACTATCCCAACCTCGAGAAGAAGCAGCGCTCCGACCAGGACAGACGCCACATGGTGTCCGCTTCGCTGGTGTGGAAGCCTGACTACTTCAAGGGTGACAACCGGCCGCTCAAGACCATTTTGAATGGCTGGACGCTGACCTCGACCATAACCACCAACAGCGGCCAGCCCTTCACGGTTACGACCGGTGTGGACAACTACTTCGATGGCCAGGCCAACAATCGTCCCAGCCTTATTCCTGGCATGGTCGCCGCTGTTCTTCACCCCCGCTCCCGCGTTGCCGCAGAGAACCATTGGTTCAATTCGGCGGTCTATTGCATCGCGGGAACAACAACCGCCGGAGTAACTTGCCCCGGCACCGGTCCTCTCAATCTTCTCGGAACCGAACGTCCCGCTCAACTCTCCGATCCGGGCTACAGAGATGTCGACGCCTCGCTGGTGCGCGATGTCCAACTCCATGAACGGCTCAAGTTCCAGCTTCGCGGCGACGCCGTCAACGTGTTCAACCTGACCAACCTCGGCGCGCCGACGGCCGCGATGAATAGCACAAACTTCGGCCAGATCACCGGCAGCGGCGGCAGCAACCGCGTCCTTCAGATTGGCGGGCGTATCCTCTTTTAACGCTGCTCAACTTGCTCAAGAGCGGGCGGCATCTATTTGTCGCCCGCTCTGGCAACATCGCATCCGCCGCGGGTAACACCCGGCAGATACAGCCTTGAGCGCTTTCATTGTCCCATGGCTGTTGTACGAGCCTCCACGCGCCTGCGTTTGTTGAGCAGGCGCGTTTTTTTCCCCGCGCTCGCTCCATTTCTATCCTCCTTCGCGGAGCGTCTGCTCAATCAGCTCGCAAACCGTACACTAAAAGAGCTGGCTAATTCGGCGGTGCAACCGTTTGAGCGCTGTCTTCGGAGGAATCGGATCATGTTGCTTCGCCCCTGGCTTTCCTTACCCCTTGCCTTCGCCATTGTGGCCCCTTTCGGCGTCTCGCAGCAGCAGTTCCCCTACCTCGACCCCAAGCTCTCCCCCGCCGAGCGCGCTCACGACCTGGTCGGCCGCATGACTCTCGATGAGAAAGCAAACCAGCTTGAAGACTGGGCCACCGCCATTCCCCGCCTCGGCGTTCCCGACTACCAGACATGGAACGAAGCCCTCCACGGCGTCGCCCGCGCCGGCTACTCCACCGTCTTTCCCCAGGCCATCGGCATGGCTGCCACATGGGACCCCGGCATCGTTCACGCCATGGGCAACGTCATCTCCACCGAAGCGCGTGCCAAATACAACGAGGCCCAGCGCCAGGGCAATCACCGCATCTTTTATGGACTCACCTTCTGGTCGCCCAACATCAACATCTTCCGCGATCCACGCTGGGGCCGCGGACAGGAAACATACGGCGAGGATCCTTTCCTCACCGCCACCCTCGGCGTAGCCTTTGTCACCGGCGTGCAGGGCAGCGACCTTGACCACCTGCGCGCCGTCGCCACCAGCAAGCACTTTGCCGTGCACAGCGGACCTGAGCCCATGCGCCACGGCTTCAACGTTGATCCAAGCCCGCGCGATCTTGAGGAAACCTACCTGCCTGCCTTCCGCGCCTCTGTTACTGAAGGCCACGTGCAGTCTGTTATGTGCGCCTATAACTCCATCGACCAGTGGCCCGCCTGCACCAATAAAATGCTGCTCAAGGACCACCTCCGCGACGCCTGGGACTTCAAGGGCTTCGTCGTCTCCGATTGCGGTGCAATTGTCGATGTGAACCAGGGCCACAAGAAAGCACCAGACATCATGCACTCCGCCGCCCTCGCTCTTGAGGCCGGCACTGACCTTTCCTGCAGCATGTGGACCCCCGGCTTCAACACCCTCGCCAACGCCGTTCGCCAGAAACTTGTCTCTGAAGATCTCGTCACCCAAGCCGCCGAGCGCCTCTACACCGCGCGCTTCCAGCTCGGCCTCTTTGACCCGCAAGGCTCCACGCTCGACAAAATTCCCTTCTCCGATGACGCTTCTATCGCCAACCGCCAGACCTCCCTCAGAGCCGCCGAAGAAAGCATCGTGCTGCTCAAAAACTCCGGCGTCTTGCCGCTCAAACACGAACCTGGCCACATCGCCGTCATCGGACCCACGGCCGAGCTGCTGCCCTCCATTCTCGGCAACTATGTCGGCACGCCGGTTCACCCGGTCACGCCCCTTGACGGCGTCATGCAGCAATTCCGCACGTCGCCCATCCTCTATGCGCAAGGTTCCACGCTTGCGGTTGGAGTAGGCGTCCCTGTACCTCGCACCGCATTTGGACTCAACCAGGGCCTCAAGACAGAATTCTTTGCCACTCCTGACTGGACAGGTCGCCCCGTTGCTACCTTGACGCAGCCCATCGTCCAGGGCGATTGGGAGAACGATCTTCCCGTTCCCCAGCTCGAAACCCACAACTACTCCGTCCGCTGGAGCGGCTCGATCGCCGTCCCCGCGCCGGGCCACTACGTCTTTTCCCTTGAGCCCGCAGACAGCTTCCCCTACTCGCCCATCGAAACCTACCGCTTCACCTTCGACGGCAAAATCCTCTCCGAGGGCAGCCTGCGCCAGGTCACCGACCTGTCTTCGATGGGCAATTTCCATACTGCCGCCGGCGCATCCCCCACCGCGCCGCCAGTCATGCAGTTCCCCAAGATCCCCACCATTCCGGTTGACTTTACCGACACCAATCCCCACGCCATACGCGTGGAATACTCGCATTCAGGCGATCGCTCCGGCGGCGGCTTGACGCTCAAATGGGAAGCGCCGCCCCAGGCCCAGCTTGACGAAGCCATTGCCCGCGCCAAAGAATCCGATGTCGTCCTCGCCTTCGTCGGCCTCTCACCGCAGCTTGAAGGCGAGGAGATGCGCATCAAGATTCCCGGCTTTGACGGCGGCGACCGCACCAGCCTCGACTTGCCCGCACCCCAGCAGAAACTTCTTGAAGCCGTGGCCGCAACCGGCAAGCCGCTCATCGTTGTTCTCCAGAGCGGCAGCGCCGTCAACCTCAAATGGGCAAACGATCACGCCGCGGCCATCCTTCAAGCCTGGTATCCAGGCGTCGCCGGCGGCGTAGCCATTGCCCACACACTCTCCGGCCTCAACAACCCCTCAGGCCGCCTGCCCATCACCTTCTACGCGGGCCTCGATAACATCCCGCCCTTCCCCGATTACTCCATGAACGAACGCACATACCGTTACTTCTCCGGCAAGCCCATCTGGGGATTCGGCTACGGACTTAGTTACACCACCTTCAAATATGGTCCCGTGAAGTTATCCGTCGATAACATCAAGGCAGGCGATCCCCTCACCGCAATTGTTACCGTAACCAATACCGGCACTGTGCCCGGCGATGAGGTCGTTGAAGCCTATCTCAAGACTCCGCAGCCCCACGGCCCCATCCACTCCCTGGTCGGCTTCAAGCGCGTGAACCTTGCCGAAGGACAAAGTCGCGATATCGCCATCACCATCGATCCGCGCTCCCTTTCGAGTGTCGACGAAAAAGGCAACCGCTCCATCCTCGAAGGCAAGTACGAGCTCACCCTCGGCGGCGCTCAGCCCCAGGACACCGACGCCAAGTCTGAAGCCACGTTCACCGTCACCGGAACACAGCCCCTCCCAGAATAATTTCGAGATCCAGCTCGGGCAGACTCGTTCGGAGTCTGCCAAATCCACTTGAATTCGATAAACTCAAAGGGATCGCTAAACCCTCGGAGCCCCCTTGGACACCGGAATCGAAGAACGCATCGTCCGTCCCGCGCGAAACATCTACGGAAGCCTCCGCCTGCCCGGCGACAAGGGCATCAGTCATCGCTACGCCATGCTGGCGGCATTTGCTGACGGTGTCTCGCGGTTCACCAACTTCTCCACCGGAGCCGACTGCGCCTCCACCCTCTCCTGCATGGAAGCCCTCGGCGCCAAGGTCGAAAGACTCAATCAGGACTCGGTCGAAGTCACCGGCGTCGCTGGCCGCGTAACCCCCTCCGCCTCCGCTCTCGATTGCGGCAACTCCGGCTCAACCATGCGCATGATCTCCGGCCTGTTGGCCCCGCAGCAGGGTTCCTTCACTCTCATCGGAGACGCCTCCCTATCCCGGCGCCCCATGGAGCGCATTCGCAAGCCCCTCGAAGCGATGGGCGCACGACTCACGCTCACCGACGGCCATGCACCGCTGACCATCCACGGCAGCGCCCTCAAGCCAATCGACTACACCACCCCCGTTCCCAGCGCCCAGATAAAAACATGCGTCCTGTTGGCTGGCCTTCAAACCTCAGGCGCCACCAAAGTGCGAGAGGCTGTCCGCACCCGCGACCACAGCGAGCTGGCCCTGCGCGCCTTCGGAGCTACCCTCAACCGCACCATCGATTCGGTCTCTATCTCCGGCCCGCAGGCCCTGCATGCCATCGATTCCACGGTCCCCGGCGACCTCTCCTCCGCCGCATTCTTCCTTTGCGCCGCTGCACTTTTTCCTGGCTCTGCTCTTCTGCTCGATTCGCTCGGACTTAACCCAACCCGCGCCACGTTGCTTGACGTGCTCACTGCGCTCGGCGCACACATAAGCGTGCTCAATCTTGAGGAAAGGAATGCCGAGCTGGTCGGCACGGTCCAGATCTCGGCCCCGCCTGAAGGCCTTGGCTCGACGGCGGTCAGCGGCGCTCTCGCCGCCCAGCTCATTGACGAGCTTCCCGTCCTGGCAGCCATCGCTCCCTACACCAGCGGTGGAATCCGCATCCGCGACGCTAGGGAACTCCGCGTCAAAGAGTCCGACCGCATCGATCTGATTGTGAAAAATCTGCGCGCAATGGGTGCCGAGGTCGCCGAATTCGAAGATGGTGTTGACGTCCCCGGTGGCCAGACTCTGCACGGCGCAACCATCGATTCAGGAGGCGACCATCGCATTGCCATGGCCTTCAGCGTCGCCGCCCTCCGCGCCGAAGGGGAAACGCTCATTCAGGGCGCAGATTCCGCCGCCATCAGCTTCCCCGAGTTCTTCAATTTCCTAGACCTGGTCGCCGAACGATAAATGCCGGGGCGAACGCAATCTTCTTTTCGAAGCAACACCAGTCAGAGCCAGAATTCCTTCGTGGGTTCTTGTTTTGGAGGGAGCAGGGGCAATGGCAATACCTTTCTCCGCTCCGAGTTTATCCGGAGATTTAGATGCGTTTGCCCTGGGTACGAAACAGTTTCTTCGAGCAACATAAAAAGGCCCGTCCAGCTTGTTAAAAGCTGAACGGGCCCTTTCAATGCGTCTGATCAGCCAGCTTTACTGCGCGGCAGGCGGAGCCGTTGTGGGCTCAGGTCCCGGCGGCGCAGCCACCAATCCAGGCACAACAGGTGTCGTCTGCACGACCCCGCTGCTTGCCTCGCCTAGGTTGATTCCGTAGTGCTGCAGTGTCGCAGCCAGCATCTGATAGAGCCCGGCGCGATCTTTGGCATAGTTCCCCTGCGCCGCGATCAGCGTATTCTCCGCCGTAGCCAGGCTGCGTTGCTGCGCCAGTACAAGTGCCGTTGTCGAAGCGCCCAACTTCAGTTTCTTTCCTTCGTCCGCCAAACTCTCCTTGTTGTAGTCCCTGGCCGCGATGTCGGCCAGAACCTGCGCCCGGTCGTTGGTCAGTGCGAACTGCTGATTCACAACCTGCATGCGAATCTGCGTGTAGAGCTGCTCAAGCCGCAACTCAGCCTGGCGATATTCCATCAGCGACCGCGCCTGAACCGACTGCGCAAACTTGTTGCCGATGGGAATATTGATGTTGAATCCAACCCCTTTGTCCGGAGCCGAGTCGTTGAAGGCGTTTTGGAGCGCTGTTCCATAGCCGGTGCCGGGGATTTTGGGGCATGTCCCCCCGTAGAAGGAACAGTTGAGATTCGGGTTGACTGACCCGGCGATACCCGCCCCCGTCAAATACGCGAAGACGTCCACCTGTGGCAGCAAAGCATTCCGCGCACCCTTCAGCGTAATCTCGTCGTTGCGCAGCGTCAGCACTGCCTGTTCCAGTTCGGGCCTCTGCTGAAATGCCTCCTGCACCAAGGCCTCGATCGGCTGCTTCTCCTCGGCAATCTCCTCGACGCTTACCCGGTCGGTAGGAATCACCGCCGCTGTCGATAGAGCCTGATCGTTGAGATTGCGCGCGATCGCCTGCTTGATGATCTGCTGCTGGTAGTTCAGCGCAAGCTGCGAACTGATCAGGGACTCCTTGTCCAATGCCACTGACTGATCGGCGTTGAGCACGTCGAGCGGCGCCATCGTGCCGATCTCCAACTGCTTGCGATTGTCGCTCGCTACCTTGGTGCTCTGTTCAACAGCGCGCTGCTTCGCCTGCACATCCTCGTAAGCCTGAACCAATCCCCAGTAGATGGTCTCCACCTGGTTCACCGTGTAGATGACCTGCTGGCGGAACGATGAGTCGACAATGCGCCGGTCGTTCCTCGCCTGGTACATGTAGCGCTTGTTCACCCAGATGCCGGCTCCGGACAGCAGGTGCTGCGTGACCTCGGCTTTGAAGTTCGAGCTGATCTGAGGGCTGTAAAGCGTGGTGCCGTTGGTATTCGTCGCGTCGATATTGTCGAACCCGAACTGGAACGCCGTGCCCGTTACGAACCCCTGGTTGTACGTGAAGTCGTAGGTGTTGGTCCCGGTCTTGCCGCCCGCAAAGAAGCTCGTCGATGGATTGGTTGCTCGATCGATCTGGATGGTCGACGAAACCGAAGGCTCCAGTGCCTCCGTCGCAGGACCCGCGCCCTGAGTCGTAAGAGACAATCCCGCCGTGCCCGAACCAGCGCCACCCGAGCCAACCGTCGTTCCGCCCGGGCCCCCGCCCGTGGTCAAGGTAGAAGTCGAACCGCCAAGCGTGCCCGTGACCAGGCCGGATGGCGCTCCCAGCGGGGCCGCTCCCGTCCGCGTGCGCAGAATATCCGTATCCGCTATATCCAGGTCGTAGCGCGCAATGGCGAGATCGTAGTTGTTCTCAAGCGCGATTGCAATCGCGTCGGAAAGGCTCAAATAGATCTTGCCGTCCTTGACCAGGTCCACAAGCCGAACCGAATTCGCAAAGCTGGCCTTGGGAATCGTCGTCGGCTTGAACAGGTTGACAGGGTTGCCCCAAAGCCGCCCTGCCGGCTTCGAAAAATCGCGCTGCGACGGACGCAGGTTCAATGGTTCCGTCAATATTGGCGCAGGCGCCGCGGGCAACTCGGATGCCGCATTGTCCGTTGCCGCCGGAGCTGCCTGTTGAGCAAAACCAGGCGGTACCCCTGCCGCCAATGTCAGCATCGCCACCGCGATCGCCCGCACCATTTGGCCTGCCTGTCCACGCCCTGACTGAAAACTCATCCTGCGCACATTGCCATCCTGCCGATCAAACACACTCATACCGTTCAAATGCATGATTCCTCTCCACGATTAGCTGGGGCATGTGGGGTGCCATTCTTCCAGACGTCCGGCAATCCTCTCCGGACGCAAATTTATGACTCGCCTGAGCGATCTACGCTGCCAGCTTCGGCCTGTGAGCTCCAAATCCATTACGCGCGCAGTGCCCAATTCGTTCCCCGAATTCCGCTCTTCACGATTTCCCGGGGGACAAGGACCGTTCACATCCGGAAAGCTAAGTGTATCAACCCACGCCACCCCCCCAGACAAAGGAAAATCTCGAACCGGAGGGCGGTGCGGGTTTCAATCCCCGCAAAAAGCCGACCGAAACAACGTGGGCCTTTCAGGCTGCGGAAAAACTGGCTCGGGCGGTAGGCCAGGGATTCATCCCTGGTATAAGATCAACAGAATCAATGCGTGCTTTAGCCCCTGAGGTTTGCTTTTCGCCGCACTTAGCCCAGAAAAGGCGCTTTTCCGCAGCCTGTTTAGCCCCGGAACGAAGAACCCCTCTGGAACGATCAATTGCCCCCCCGTCCAGTCGGATAACCTGTTCTATAGACGGATGACAGTGACCGATCTTGCCCAACCCGCGCCTGATTTGCAAACCTGGAAGCTGACCCTGGCCTACGACGGCACGGACTTCAGCGGCTGGCAGGTGCAGCCCGGAGAGCAGACCATTCAAGACGAGTTGCGGAAGGCCCTGAGCCGCGTCACCGCCGAATCTCCCCTCCCTCAAGGCTCGGGACGCACCGACGCCGGCGTCCACGCGCTTGCCCAAGTTGCCAGCTTTGCCATGCAGGCCCGCATTCCGCCCGAAAACCTCCGCCTCGCCCTCAACCGGACCTTGCCCCATTCCATTCGAGTTCTTCACGCGGAGACCGTGCCTGCCACATTTCACGCCCGCCACTCCGCCGTGGCAAAAACCTACGAATACCGCGTCTTTCGCGCAGACATCTGCCCACCCTTTCTGGCCCGCTATGTGCACGCATGTCCCTGGCCTATCGACATAGAGGCCCTGCAAATCTCAGCCCAGCTCTTTGTCGGAGAGCACGACTTCATGAGCTTTGCCGCCACAGACCCCGACCTCAATAGCCGCACTCGCCCGGAATTCGAGAAGGATGCAGTTTCGCCCTCGGCGCCGGCCACACGTGGCGCAGTCCGAACCATCTTCTCCTCCACCTGGGAAGAGCGCCAGAGCGAAGCCGGCGATCTGCTCATCTATCGCGTCCGAGGCAACGGTTTCCTTCACCACATGGTGCGCAATCTGGTCGGAACCATGCTGGACATAGGCCGTGGTCACCGGCCGCTTGCCCAAATTCCCTCCATCATCGCCGCCCGTTCCCGCTCCGCCGCCGGCCCCACCGCCCCCCCGCAGGGCCTATTTCTGCACTCCGTCGAGTATCCATTCCCATCTGGCACGGCTTTAGATCGCTGGCCGTAAGCCGAAAAGTCGAAGTCCCACCCTGGGGCAGATCTTCCCTGCTACCCTGAAACCATCCGCATGTCCGCGTTTCCCCGCAATTCGGCCTTCTCAAGCGTCACCGCCCTGGCCGCTCAACGCCCGGTTCACGCGGCCTTTGCCTGGCTGCATGGAAACCCCGGCAAGATCATGGACTGGCAGGCTCAGCTGGTGACCATTCCCGCGCCTCCATTCGGTGAAAAGACTCGCTCGGAATGGCTTGCGGCCCGCTTTACTGAGGCCGGACTCAGTCAAGTGCACACAGACGCCGCCGGAAACGTCTTTGCATCTCTGCCGGCGTCGAATCTGCCCTCGGACAGCACCGGTCCCGTGGTCCTGCTTTCCGCACACCTCGACACCGTCTTCCCCCTTGAAACGCCGCTGCACCCCGTCGTGAGCGGTGATCGCCTGGAAGCCCCAGGCGCCTGCGACAATGGCGCTGGTGTTGTCGGAATGCTGGCCATCGCCCATGCTCTCGTCCATGCCAAAGCCGAACTGGCCGCCCCGCTCATCTTTATGGGAAATGTGGGCGAAGAGGGTGAAGGTGACCTGCGCGGCGTGCGCCAGCTCTATCAACACGACGCACTGGCTGGCCGAATCGCCGCACACATCGTTCTTGATGGCGCAGGCGCCGATTCGGCTGTCACCCAGGCCCTCGGAAGCCGCCGTTACCAGGTCAAGATCAGCGGCCCCGGCGGCCACAGCTTTACCGACGCTGGCACGCCCAACCCAATTGCCGCGCTCGCCGCCGCGCTGGCCACCCTGGCGGAAACCGCCCTCCCCGAAGAACCTCGCACCACTCTCAATCTGGGCACCGTCCACGGCGGTACAAGCGTCAACTCCATCCCCGAGGGCGCACAGGCCTCCGTCGATTTGCGCTCCACTGACCCCGACCAGCTCCTGCGCCTTGAAGTCGCGCTGCATCGCGCGGTCGAAGATGCCGTCGAGCGCAACAATGCGTCGGCAAAGTCGCGCGGCAAGGGTGTGCTGTCCTTCTCCATCGCCAAGATCGGCGACCGCCCTGCCGCGCAACTGCCTGCCGATTCCCCGCTGCTCGACGCTCTGCGCGCCGTCGACCGTCACCTTGGCCTCCGCACCGAACTTCGCCTCGGCTCAACCGACGCCAATATTCCTCTCTCGCTCGGCGTTCCCGCCCTTTCCATGGGAGCCGGAGGAGACGGTGGAGGCGCGCACACCCAAGCCGAGTGGTACTCCGCCAAGCATCGCGAAGTCGGCCTCAAGCGCGTTCTCCTGCTCTCCCTGGCCATGATCGAATGGGCCGCACAATCCTAGAACCGGTTCAATGAACCGGGCTTTGAAAGGGCACGACTTCAGTCGTGCCGAAAAGGACAGGAAGAATATGGGGTTCTAACCCCTGAGGGGGCTGCGATGGCCATGTCCCGATCCACTTTCGAACATGCTCTGGTCTGCTAAACTCCGCGAATGCGCGTCTCAACCGCCCTGCTCGTCGCAGCCCTTGCCATCGGCTCCCTGTGCCTGGCGCAAACTCCCACCGTCAGACGCACCCCGCCCAATCGGCTAAGGCCCGCACCCGCCGCGCTCGCCATCGTGCCTGACATCGTCTTCTTCAACGGCGTCATCTACACCGGCGTCGGAATGGAGAATGACAAGCCCGAGACCGTACAGGCCATGGCCATCGGCGGGGGCAAGGTCCTGGCCGTGGGAACCAATGACGAAATCACCCGGCTGGCGGGTCCCAACACCCACCTCCACGACCTGGACTCAGCCAACACCAGCACCTATATCTTTCCCGGCTTCAACGACGCCCACACCCACCTCGGCAGCGCGGGGCGCACCAAGCTCAATGTGGATCTGACCGGCGTGAAATCCCTGGCGGCGATGCTGACCAAGGTCCAAACCTTCGCCAACAGCGCCCCCGCCGGCCATTGGCTCACCGGCGGCAACTGGGACCACACCCTCTGGCCGCAAAAGATCCTGCCCACCCGCCAGGACCTCGACGAGGTGACCGCCGGCCATCCGGCGTTTCTCGACCGCATCGATGGCCACATCGCCATCGCCAACACCGCGGCCCTCAGAGCCGCCGGCATCTCGGCCAAAACTGTTCCGCCACAGGGAGGCGCAATCGATCTCGACGCCAATGGGGAGCCCACGGGCATTCTGCGAGAGTCGGCACAGGGCCTGGTGGAAAAGGTCATTCCACCGCCCAGCAGCGACGACCGCCGCCGCGCCGACGAACTGGCCATCGCGGACGCCCTCTCGCACGGCGTAACCAGCGTGCAGGACTTCAGCGACTGGCAGGACTTTCTCGTCTTCGAACAGCTCGAAAAGGAAGGCAAGCTCCATCTGCGCATCGGCGAATGGCTTCCGTTCAAAGACCCGCTGCCCGAACTTCTGAAGATGCGCGCCCACCACGACCGCAGCGACCCCATGCTCCATACCGGCATGCTGAAAGGCTTCATGGATGGCTCGCTGGGCTCAAGAACCGCGTCGCTGAAAGCACCGTACGCGGACGACCCCGCCAACACCGGCCTGCCTCAATACATGCAGGCGCAACTCAACAAAATGGCGCTGGAACGGGCGAAGGCCGGCTTTCAATTGGGCTTTCACGCCATCGGCGACAAAGCCGCTTCGATGGCTCTGAACGCCTATGCCCAGCCCGGCATCTCCCGCACCGCCCGCAATCGCATCGAGCACGCCCAGGTTGTCGATCCAGCCGACATTCCCAGATTCGCCAAGCTCGGCGTAATCGCCTCCATGCAGCCCAGCCACCTGCTCACCGACATGAACTGGGCCGAGGATCGGCTGGGGCCCAAGCGCGCTGCCTACTCGTATGCATGGAAGGCTTTCCTCGACGCAGGCGTGCCGCTGGCCTTTGGCACCGACTACCCCGTCGAACCCATCACGCCCTTGCGCGGCCTCTACGCCGCCGTCACGCGCATGAATGAAGCCGGCATTAAAACCTACTTCCCTGAGAACAAGCTCATGCGCGGCCAGGCGCTTTACGCCTACACCCAGGGCTCGGCGTACGCCGAATTCGCCGAAAAGCACAAAGGCAAGCTCGCTCCCGGCTACGATGCCGATTTCATCCTGGTCGACCGCGACCTCTACAAAGTTGGCGCTTCGGCAATCCTCTACTCAGTCGTCATCGAGACCTTCGTAGCCGGCCAGCAAGCCTATCCGGCCAATGCGCAGTAGTGAGGGCACAGCTAACACGAGGTCATGAACCGCGAATTGTTCCGTCGAAACCCGCCGGACGATCTGATCGTCGCCGCGACTCTTTGCGCAAATTGACGTCTACAACGGTAGAGCCTGTCCCCTTCACCCCGGAAGGATAACAACTGCTCTGAAGCGCAATAGCAGAGAACCACCCAGCCGGACGGGTTTGCCCGCCACTCGCTATACTGGTAGTTGGTGCATTCAACAATGCAGCCTGTTGGCTGCTCAACCGACGAGGTCATCGAACTCATGAAATCGCTTTTTGAACGGCTGCGCACGCGCCGTCTCGCTTCAACCTTTGTCTTGCTTGCCACTCTCACCGTCGCCATTGTGGCCGGCTCCTTTGCCGCTCACGGAGTCCGTGGACAAGAAAAGCAGAACAACAGCACCGACGCCACTCCCCTCAAAGTTGTCAACTCAACTGTTCCGCCCAACGATTTTGTCAGGATCGCCAAACAGGTGGGGCCTGCAGTGGTCAACATCAACACCCGCACTCTGCCCAAGCTATCTGCAAATAAGGGCGGCCGCCGCAATCCTCATGGCCGCGTTCAGCCCAACCCGCAGAATCCCGGCGACGACGACAATGACGACGATCAGCAGCAGGGCCAGGGCCAGGGCAACTTCCAGGACTTCTTCAACCGCTTCTTCGGCGGCCAGATGCCCGACCAGGAAGGCGGCGACGACAGCAGGGTCAGCGAATCGCTCGGCTCCGGCTTCATCGTCGATCCCAAGGGCTACATCGTCACCAACAATCACGTGATCGAGAAGGCCGACCAGATCTTCGTCAAGCTCTCCACCGACCCCGACAATCAGGATGAAGGCCGGCCCGCCCGCGTGATTGGCGTCGACAAGGCCACCGACCTGGCCGTAATCAAGATTGACACCAGCACCCCTTTGCCGACCGTCAAAATGGGCAACTCCGACACCGCCGAAGTGGGCGACTGGGTGGAGGCCATCGGCAGCCCCTTCGCGCTCGCGCAAACGGTTACAGCCGGCATCATCTCCGCCAAGAATCGCACCATCGAACAGGGCGCCCCCGGCCAGTTTCAGCACTTCATCCAGACCGATGCCGCCATCAATCCCGGCAACTCCGGCGGCCCTTTGCTCAACATGAATGGCGAGGTCGTCGGCGTTAACACCGCCATCTTTACCCAGTCCAACGGCTACCAGGGCATCGGCTTCGCCATGCCGTCGAACACCGTTGTGGCAATCTACAACGACCTCATCGGCCCCAGCCACAAGGTAACGCGCGGCTCCATCGGCATCGAGTTCCGTGAAGGGCTCCCGGGAGTGGTCAATCGCGTCTACGGCTTCAAGAATGGCGTATTCGTGCAGCGCGTAACAGCCGGCGGTCCCGCCGACAAGGCCGGTATCAAGGTGGGCGATATCATAACCGCCATCGATGGCCGCTCCATCAAGGACGGCGACGACCTGGTGAATGAAATCGCCAGCCGACGCCCCGGTTCCACCATCCGCCTCGGCTTCCTGCGCGACGGCAAACAGTCCGATGCCTCGGTCACCATCGGCGACCGCGACAAAGTCTTCGCCGACGCGGGCATCCAACCGGCTGAGACAAATCCTGACGAAAAGGGTGACGCCGGCGAGGCCAAGCTCGGTATCGTGGTCCGCGACGCCCCACCGGCCACCTCCTCAAAGCTGCACGCTCAGGGCGTCATAGTCCAGTCGGTTCGCACCGGGTCCTTCGCAGACCTGCAGGGTCTTGAACCCGGCCTGCTCATCCTGCGCATCAACAAGCAGCCCACTGCCAACAAAGAACAGTTCGACGCCGTAGTGAGCAAGCTCAAAACCGGCGATGACGTGGTCTTTGAAGTCATCGATCCGAAGCACCCCGACAGCGGCCTGAACCTCCTGGGCGGCACGCTCGAATAATGCCTGAAAAGGCGCCGGTTTGCATTTTCCCAGATCGGCGCCTTTTCCCTCAGTCGGATCGATTCTCGATCCTCTTTCGATTTTTTCTGCCACAATGTGGGACTTTCCGATAGACTTTCATCGAAACCATCCTGCAGCTTTCTTGACGAGGTAGACCGGCGTGTCCTTTTTCCGTACAAGCGCGGCATTTATTCTCTCTTCCGCGCTCCTCGCAACACCATCCATGGCCTCGCGCGTCCATCGCGCACCCACCAGCGGTCACGCCCACATCGCCCACAAGGCCGCGGCCAAGTCGCACCGGCTGCATGGACAACAAGCCATCGACCCGGCCCGCGTCACGGAAATACAGCAGGCCCTCGTCCGTGCGCATTACATGGCCGTCGAACCCAACGGCAAGTGGGATGCTGCAACCGAAGCCGCCATGCAGAAATTCCAGGCTGACAATGGCTGGCAAACCAAGCTTATGCCGGACGCCCGCGCCATATTGAAGCTCGGCCTCGGTCCCGACTACTCCAACGCCATCAACGCCAAAAACTCCTCCTTCGCCGTGCCGCCTCCCGCCGCTACCATCCCTCCAATCCAGAGCGCGGGCTTTGCCGAAGCCTCGGGTGTCAGCCACTGACGCGCCTCGATATTGGTTCCGCTTCATCGCATGAGACTAAGTGCTTATCCGTATAAAAGTAGCGCCGACCTCCAGGTCGGCTGTCTTGTGGGCCTCCTGGCCCGCAAACGAACCCTGGCGGCGTGGACGCCGCCAGTACAGCCGCTCTGGAGAGCGGCGCTACTCGAATGCGCAAATTACGGATAGGCTCTAAGGCCGCCCGGTAACCCCGAGCGGCCTTGCTTGCGATTGCGGAGTCTAACCTTGCGTTAAAAATGAAAAGCCGGCATCCCCTTCAGCAGGAATTCATACCGCGGCCGCACCATGTCCGGCCCAGAGGTCATGGTGCTGTCCAGATGGATCAGCTCATCACCCTTGCCATACTTCGGCCACTCGGGCAACCCCGGTCCGTTCGGATCGCCAGTCTTCGCGAAATTCGTCCAGTAGCTCATCATCTCGTCGCTCACCTTGCGATCCTCGGGCCGCCACACAGAGTCCGGACGGGTATCGAGCGTCCCGAAGACATACTCGATGTCATCGGAATGGAACGCAAACGACCCTGGATGGAACTTGCTGGGCGGCGAGGCAAGCTCAAGGTGGTACCGATAGATCGGCGACTCCCCGGTCTTCCGGTGCGCCTCGATCCATTTCCAGGTGCTGAGAGCAATAAAGGAATCGCTTCCAAAATCGATGGCTGAGCGAAGCGCCTGCGCGTCCGTGTCGCCTGGATAAAGCTGAAGGAACTCCGCCGCGCGATCCTTGAACAGACCCGCGGCCTGCGCTTTCCATTTCTCTGCGGTCATCCCGCCCATCGTCGCCCAGCTCGCCTCATCGCGATTCCAGCCGGCCAGCAGCGGCACATGAGCCTGCTTCCCCGCGGCATAGGTATCCGCTACTTGTTCGGTCAGCAACTTCCCATCGATCACCGGCGGAAAACCACCTCTATTCTTCTTGACCGCATCCAGAATCTTGTCGGTGGGCAGGGCGCGCAGCTCCGCAAGCGACTTTACTCCCAGCGAGGCTACCCAGTCGCCGTCCCTCTTCTCGCGAGCTTCAAGTGCATCGGTTGGAAGTACGTCGCTGAAGGCCGCTCCGCTCTCCCCAATGGCCTTCGCAAACAGCCCGCGCGCCAGGGGCGACGCCATCAGCGTGCTCACCGCAAAGGAACCCGCGCTCTCGCCAAAGATGGTCACGTTGTCCGGGTCGCCGCCAAAGTTCTTGACGTTGGCCTTGACCCACTGCAGCGCGGACACCATGTCCAACAGGCCGTAGTTCCCTGCCGTGCCGTTCGCCTCCTTGGCCAGATCGGCCGTAGCCAGAAAGCCGAAGACGCCCAAACGATAGTTGATGGTCACAAGCACTACGCCCTTGAGGGGCAAAAAGTCGCCATTGTGCCGCGGCTCCGAACTGGCTCCTCCCGAGTATCCACCGCCGTGAATCCAGAACATCACCGGCAGTTTGCTCTTGGCGGTCGAGTCGGCCGGCGCGTAGACGTTCAGGAACAGGCAATCCTCGCTCTGCCCGCTGTCCTGGAAGATCATGTCGGCGAAGACAGGTCCCTGCGCGCAATGTGCGCCGAACTTGGTCGCATCGCGCTCGCCCTTCCATTTGGCCGGCGGTTCAGGCGCCTTCCAGCGCAGATCGCCCACAGGCGCCGCCGCGTAAGGCAGCCCCATAAACGCCTTCACCTTGCCATCGTTGAT
This sequence comes from uncultured Acidobacteriaceae bacterium, assembly GCA_963757965.1. GTDB lineage: Bacteria > Acidobacteriota > Terriglobia > Terriglobales > Acidobacteriaceae > Telmatobacter. The sequence continues at coordinate 65,320 of CAVWTV010000015.1, read as the reverse complement.
TGTCTTGCCCTGTACCTTGCCCTGTTCCGTCTTCACCGTCAATGAATCCGCATGAACCGCTGTAGACATGCCCAATACGATCCCCGCGATTGCCACCGCACACATTGTTCGCATTCCAATTTGCATTGTGAAATCCCCCGCGCAACACAATATCAGGACGGGCTCAGTGCTGGACGAGTTTCACAGTTTGCGGCGGGGAGATCAGCAGCCCATCGTCACAGCATCTCCGGCGTCAGCAGATCCGCAATCGTCTCCCGCCGCCGGATCAGCCGCGCCTTCGCGCCCTCGACAAGCACCTCCGCCGGACGCAGCCGCGTGTTGTAATTCGAACTCTGCGCCATGCCGTAGGCCCCGGCGTCGAGCAGCGCAACCAGGTCGCCCGGCTCAACGGGAGCCAGCTTGCGATCGCGCGCAAAAAAGTCCCCCGTCTCGCACACCGGCCCGACTACATCCACGGTGCGCGGTCTCCCCGCACGCCGCCGCACCGGCACAATCTCGTGATACGCCTGGTAAAGAGCCGGACGGATCAGATCGTTCATGGCTGCATCGGTAATCACAAACGTCTTCTTGCCGTTGCCCTTCACCTGCAGAACCCGCGCCACCAGCGCTCCAGCCTCCGCCACAATGAACCGCCCCGGCTCCAACAGCAGCCGCCCTTCGAACCCGCCCAGCGCCCGCTCAATGGCCGCGGCATACTCGCCTACCTTTGCAGCCGCGTCAAAGACGCCGCCGTGGTAATCGATTCCCAGCCCGCCGCCCGCATCGATGGCTTTGAGCACGATGCCCTCGTCCCTCAATTGACCCGCCAGCTTGGCAACCCGCTCCATCGCCGCGCCAAATGGCTCCGCCGAGCGAATCTGCGACCCGATATGAACGCTGACTCCATGAGCCTCAAGCCAGCGATGGCCAGCGACACTCTTGTAGATCCTGACTGCCTGACGAATATCGATGCCGAACTTATGCTCCCTCAAACCCGTCGAGATGTACGGATGGGTCTCGGCAAACACATCCGGATTCACGCGCAGCGCAAAGCGAGCCTTCTTCTTCAACTTCGCCGCACGCGCTGCCAGCATCGCCAGCTCAGCCTCGCTCTCCACATTGAACTCGAGGATTCCTGCATTCACCGCCAGGTCGATCTCCGCCGTCGTCTTGCCCACGCCTGAGAAGACCACGCGGCCCGCTGCCTCGGGCGCCACCGCCAGCACGCGTTCCAGTTCTCCGCCGGAGACAATATCGAAACCCGCCCCGCGTTCCGCAAGCAGCTTCAGAATGGCCAGCGCTGAATTGGCCTTGACCGCATAACAGACCAGGTGCTCTCTGTCCTTCAGCGCATCCTGAAACAACCTCAGCCGATCCACAATCTGGTCCGCCGAATAAACATACAACGGTGTCCCAAAGCGCCTGGCGAGATCATCGATCGAGACCTTCCCGCAGTGCAGTGCGCTCCCCGGTTGCGGGTGATGAAAGGGTCGCGAAGAGGTCATTGAAGACACGGTCAAAATAAGCTTCCAGACGAGTAACGTTCTCTTGAGCCTACAGCATCTCGCGTCAGTTTTCCCAGCGTCGATGCCCGGACAATCGGTGAACTCCCGGACATGCTACGAGCGCCAATTACAATATGGAAATGGCGCTGTCGTCGAAAGTTGACCTGGTGGGCGTGGGGCTGAACGCCACCGACACACTGATCCTTCTCCCCGACTTCCCCGCCCGCGGTTCAAAAATGGAGTATGGCGACGCCACCATCCTGCCGGGTGGACAAGTGGCGACCACCGTCGTTGCCTGCCAAACCTGGGGACTAAGCACCCGCTATGTAGGCAAACTCGGCGACGACGACGCGGCCCGCCTTCATCGCGAGGCCTTCGTTCGTGTGGGCGTTGAAACTCAGCTCATCACCGTTGCGGGAAGCGTGAGCCCCCAGTCGCTGATCCTGGTCGACGGCGGAGGCGAGCGAACCGTCCTCTGCCGGCGCGACGAGCGCCTGATCCTGCAGCCTGAAGACCTCAATCGCGAGTGGGTCGTCAACGCGCGAGCACTGCATGTGGATGGACACGACACCGCCGCGGCAAGCCTGGCTGCCAGTTGGGCTCACGACGCCGGGGTGCCGGTCATCGGCGATTTGGACGATGTGTATCCCGGCATCGATGGGCTCATCGAGAACATCGACTATCTCATCGTAAGCCGCGATTTTCCCTGCCGGCTCATGGGCGATGACAACCTCGAGAGCGCCTTGCGCCACATGCAACTCCACTACAACTGCCGGCTCACCGCCGCAACCTTGGGTACCGACGGCGTCCTGGCCTGGGATGGAAAGCACTACCACCACAGCGCCGCGTATCGAGTTCCCGTCGTCGATACCACCGGAGCCGGTGACATCTTCCATGCCGGATTTATCTATGCATTGCTGCAGGGCTGGCCGCTCGACCGTCAGCTCGACTTTTCCTGCGCCGCCGCCGCTATGAATTGCACGGCCGCCGGAGCCAGGGGCGGCATTCAATCCGTCCAAGCCATCGAAGAACTGATGGCCACCGCCTCTCGATACGACGCCCCCTGCGAACTGCCCGTCCGCGACTGAACGATCCGCAGGTTATGCCTTGACGGTCCCCATCGGCGAAACCAAAAGCAAGGTCACGCTCTCCGCAGTACTCCGCTTATGTGGCGTTCCTCGCGGGATCACCAGCATATCGCCCTTCTTCAGAGCGATCTTGGCCGCACCCTCCGATTCTGGCGCAAGCCACTCCCCGGGCCCCTTGCTGTGCCCGCCCTTCGGTGTCCCGCCAACCTCGTAGACAGTCGAGCCATCGAGTATCTGGAACACATGGTCGCGTCCCTCGTGCCACTCAAACTCCTTGGCGCTCGTCGCTTTCTCCGTTTGCAGCAGAACAACAAACGGCGCCGTCTTTCCATCCACCAGGTTGTTGCTGCCGGGCTTTGCTTCAAGCGCCTTGATGTCATCTTGAATGGTCTGCGCAGTGAATAGCTGGATTCCGGCCGGGAGCGCCGGCATCGCGCCCTGTCCCGCCGCAAAGGCAGAAAGCATCGAGCTGTTGGCCAGTGTGAGTCCTGCCGCCGCGGCGACTGGCGCCGTGCCCAGGAATGTGCGTCGACTAAGATTCTTCATCGCGAGTTTCCCCTTCTGAATTGCTCCTCAAGAAATGTAAATCATCGGATGCCGAATGCTGTCGGCCGTGAGAATTTCATCAGCCTTCCGGTTGACGCAGCCACTCGGCCAGCAGCGTGGCCACCTTGCGCGGCTGCTCATAAGCGGCAAAGTGCCCCGCGTCCGGCAGCAAGTGAAACTCGCACCCACCCGGCGCGGCATGGAACGCCTCCATCTCCGCTGGAGAAACGCCGGAATCCTCGCCGCCGGCAACGGCCAGCACCGGCACGCTGATCGTACCCACCGTCGGCACGGAATCAGGCCGCGTCGCAAGCCCAGCCTGCACAGCGACTACAGCTTCCGCCGTCAGCGTCATCCGCGCTCTCAGCTCAGCCACAATCTCAGGCCGCCGTTGCCGCGACGTTGCTCCCGTCAGGCTCTGAACCATGCCGTCGAACATCGCTGCCGTGCCCCCTGCTCGCGCCTGGGCGATACTGGCAGCTCGCTTGGCCAGGTTCCCTTCCGCATCCGGCTGCGGCTTCGAGCAGACAAAAGCCAGCCCCCTCATGCGCTCCGGAGCCCTGCGCCACAGATCCAGCAGCACATACCCGCCGATCGAGCAGCCCGCAAAGACCGCTTCCTTTAACTTGAGATGGTCGAGAAGAGCAATCACATCGTCCGCTAGTTGCGCCATCGTCAACACCGGCGAATCGGGAACGCCCGCGAAGCCTCCCACCGGCAGATTCTGGCCCAACTCCGACTCGCCATGCCCGCGCAAATCGGGAACAATGGCCCGCACCCCCGCCAGGTCCTCCGTCAGTAGACGCCAATAATCCTGATCGAGCGGTGTGGGATGGAGAAATACAATGGGCAGCCCCGCCCCACTATCCCGAAAGCTGAGCCGCGCCCCATTCGATACGTAAGAGCCATTCATATACCCGGAGGATACGCTCCCGGCAGCTCATAGGGCTCCTCGGGAATTCCGATCCACCCGGCCACATAGGCCACGCCCACAAATCCACTGGTGAAAAAGAATCCGACCACGGCGAAAATCCGCACCACGGCAACATCCCAGCCATTCGACTGCGCCAGCGCCAGGCACACACCCGCAATCTGCCGGCCTACCCGCGGCCGAATCAGCGGCCTGCCAGGCACATGCTGCTGCGCCGCCGAAATCACCGCGCCGCAGCTCGAACAGAACCGCGCGCTGGTGGGCAGCCCCGTGCCGCAACGATTGCAAAAGACAGCCATAATCGATTCCTCCTCAGCGAACCCTCACCAATAACATACGAAACCGAGACTGGGCCGGTTCCATCTACCAGCGATCAGTTCCCCGTATAAGCGTTGCGCAAATGCTTTCTCGCCGTGTCGGCCCGCGACGTTTCCGGACCGATCGCAATGGCAGCGTCGTAATCCTTCACCGCCAGCTGCCTTTCGCCATTCAAATCGCGGCACTCCCCTCCCGCGACCAGCGAGCGGATCTTGAGCTCTGGCCCAACGTTCTGCGTCAAAGCAGCCTGCTCATAGGACTGTGCCGCCTCGCTATAGTGGCGTTGTCCCCGCAAGGCGTCGCCAAGGCCAAAGTAGGTGAGTTCCATGCGCGCCTGAAAGAAGTAGCCCGGCTTGGCGTTGGCAGCGATAATCTCGCGGTACGCAGTTACCGCGGCCATGCCCTCGCCTGCGTCCTTGCGCAGGTTCGCCTCTTCCAGCCAGAACAGGTAATCGCGCGGATGTGCAGCCTTCAGGCCGCGTATCACCTGAATCGCCTCCTTGTAGCGCGACTCGCGCCGCAGAAACAGCGCAATCGCGGTCCGCGCCTCAATGTTGGTCGTGACACCGCGGTTTCCATCGTCGGTCAGCATCTCCAGGCCCCTCGACTTCGACCCGGTTATCCCGACAAAGCCAATCAAGAACTTGAAGGGCAATGGCAGCGCTCCCACCACATACTCGTAGATACCCACCACAAGCTTCGCATCCACATAGTTGGGGTCCAATTGCAGCACCCGCACGCCGTCTTCCTTGGCCTTCGTCGCCAGACGGAAGCCGCTCCCATATCCCCGTTCGACCATTGCCACGTAGGTGCATTTCAGGGCACGCGACCAGCCGCGCGCAAACAGCGCGTCCACATCGTTCGGATTCTTTTCCAACCGCCAGTTGGCCTCGTTTACGGTCTCGTCGGCCAGTGCCAGAATCCGATCCCGCGTCTTCGCGTCTTCCTCGGTAGCGTGGCGGCCGCTCAGAAATCCATCGTTGGCGTAGAAAGTTGTGTCCAGTAGATCCTGCCTGTAGAGCTCCTGGAAGATCTCAGCCTCCAGCAACAGAACAGTCCCTTGCGGATCGCCCGGATGATCCGCGTGAAAGCGATCGAACCGCTCAATCGCGCCCGGATAGTCCAGGTTGTAGAAGTGCTCGTAACCCTCCTGCACCAGCGGGTCCCGGTTCAGAGGGTTGGTGTGTACATCGGAGGCCCAACAAAAGCTGGCTGCTCCCAGATATAGAACTCCCCACCCCAGCATGCCTATCGAAAATGATCCGGCCTTCAACCTGAAGTCTCCCTCTTGTGTCCTGACTCTAAGGTTCGTTCAATGAATGCGGTCAACCCGAGACACCCAAAGAAACGGTCATCCACACTGGCAGTCATCCTGAGCGAAGCGTTCTTCAGCGGAGTCGAAAGCCTGCCCTGAGCGAAGTCGAAGGGGACCTGCATTTTTGTCATGCGCATCTGTAGAGAACTCCTAAGACACCACACCTACTCGAACGCTTTCATGCATTCCACCCGTGGCCCGAAAGCGGGAAAAAATGGAAACTCCCGCATCCTTGACGTTATACAAACCCAGAAGAAGCTTCAAGATGCTCCACTCTCCGGGCCCCTTTTTGGCTGGCGTCGATCGCGCCCGGCCTTACCCCCAAGGTCTCAATTGCTTGAAGGATCTGCGAGATCAATCGTAAAGAACTGTTGCGACTGCTGATCAACCAGGCTCAGTTTATCGGATTTGAGTTTCGATCCTGGTTCCAGACTCATGTTCAACCGGTTTGGCCTGGCGCCGAACAGGCCCTGACGCTGCTGTCGAATCAGGGCCGAAACTACACGCTGCTCTTTTCCCACGGCTTCGCCCGTTGCTTCCGGCGCACTGGCGCCCAAATCGGCTTCATGATCCCCTCCATCACCTATCCCAGGGTCAACGGCAAGGGCGGCGTGGTGCAGATAACCCGCAACCCCTTCACCCTGCGCACCATCAAGCAGCCTGCAGAAAAAATCGTTCGGGCGGTAGGCCAGAGATTCATCCCTGGCATAAGGTCAGCAGGATCAACGCGGGCTTTAGCCCCTGAGGTATGCTCTTCATTCATTTGTCTCAATGTCAGGCCTCTTTCCCCAGCATCTTCAGCCCCTCAGGGAAATTTCTTTCAGACTGAGCCGCTGCCCTGAGCCATGCCGTACATCACTGGAAATCCCGCATGAATTAAAATTGACATATGCCCATCCCTGAAAGGCTGAATCCCACATTCGCCACGGCCAAGCCTGCCCTGCCCGTCCGTTTAGACCCGCTCGTGGAAGCCCGCGACCGCCTCATCGTGGCCCTCGACCTTCCGGATGCAGCCTCTGCCACAGCCCTGGTCGCCCGGCTGGATGGCCGATGCAAATGGTTCAAGGTCGGGCTCGAGCTCTTTGTGGCCGCCGGTCCCTCTGTCCTCAAACCGCTCCTGAAGCGTGGGCATTCCATCTTTCTCGACCTCAAGTTCAACGACATTCCCAATACCGTCGCCGGAGCCGTTCGCTCAGCCGCGTCTCTCGGCGTCCGCATGTTGACCGTCCACGCCGCTGGTGGCCCCGCCATGCTCGCCGCCGCCCGGGCCGCGCTCGATGGCCTTGCCGACCCTCCCGAACTGCTCGCTGTCACCGTACTCACCAGCATGGACCCCGCCCAGCTAGCCGCCGTCGGCCTCAACCGTCCGCCGGCAGAGCAGGTTGAGTTGCTAGCCCGCATGGGTCTCTCCGCCGGAATTCGCGGCTTTGTTTGCTCGCCCCACGAGGTGGCTGCCCTCCGCGCCCTCACCGGCCCAGATGGAGTCCTGGTGATTCCCGGCATTCGACCCGCCGCCTCCGACACAGGCGATCAGAAACGCGTCGCCACCCCGGCCGAGGCAATTCGCCTGGGCGCCAGCTACCTGGTCGTCGGCCGTCCCATCACCCAGGCCCCCGACCCAGCCGAAGCCGCCGAATCAATCCTGAGCGAAATGGCCAAAGCGCTGTAAACCGTTCGCAATCACGATCAACGGCCGGGTGCCCCTTCCATCCGCGGCTTTTTCGCGGGTCGGTGGGATCACACATTCGCAGCCTGTTGCAGAAAATACCCCTCCATAAGCGCACAATAGGAATCGTGAGGAAGAAAAGCAGAAACCAGGCGGTCCATCTCGCAGTGTCAGATATGTCCCCGGTCTATTTCGTCGGAGATCCCCCCGGTTTGTACCGCTACATAGCCCCACCCCCCTACCTGGTGGTATCACGACCACAGTGTACTTTAGTACCGCAAAATCGGGCGTCTTCGACTTGCCTGCCCATCCTGCTGAGCGGTGAGGCTGTGAAACTGTGATGCCGTAAGGGTTCGCCTTCGGCCTGCGCTCGCCTTCGCCAGTCGACGCTCGATGCGACGCAACAAGATAGAGACTCAGGAACTGAAAAAGCCCGGCAACAAGCCGGGCTTCCTCAAGCATCGAAGTTCAACAACTGCTTAAAGTTTCTCGTAGAAGTCGCACGCCGAGCATGAGATGTAGACTCCGCCGGGAACGCCCCGCTCGCGGTCCTTTACGCGCTTGACGATGCGCGTCGGCTTGCTGCATTTCGGACAGTCAGTCGACTTCGTCGTGTCCATTTCCTTCTTGCGATCACCTGTTTTTGCAATCTTGGCCATTCGTCGGTGTTTCTCCTTCTTGGGTTGTCTCTGCACACATCCGCGCACCGGGGTCCCCAGCGACAGGTCTTCGTCGATGGGGTGGGCGAGCGGACGGCTTCAACGGCGCGGTCATTTGCCGCCTCTCATCGCAAAGAAATTGCCTGGAAGGAGCAGGACTCGCTACGCTCAGTTTACATCAGGGCCGTCTCGCATGAGGGCTATCGCGCTAATTCGTCTAACTGGCTCCCGCCGCCCGAGAAGCCAGTAGCTTGGCTTGGCCCGGCTGCGATGCATCCGCGGGCGGGGGCTGCGTATTCGCGGGCGCCTGTGGAGTTTGACCCGTTTGCGGCGTCTGTCCAGCCGGCTGCGGTGAATCCGATTGCTCATCCGGATTGGCGCCCGGCTGAGAGGCCGGCTTCTGCTTCGGGAACTGCACCGGCTTCATCACCCCTCTGCGGCCGCTCGGATCCTCATCGCTCGTCGGCGACACGCCAATGGGCCCCGTCTCCCCTGGTTTGCGCAGGCTGGGCGGCGCTGCCGCGGACTGCGTCTCGGGATCGCGCTGCACATCGCCAACTTCGGCAATGCGCGTTCCAGGGGTGCCCGTGGGATCGATCGGCGTGCCGTCTGTGCGCATCAGGCCCGCCACCAAATCCGTCGTGTAAACAACTGGAGTCTCGCCGATCTTGGCAATCTCCACCCGAATCACCCGATTGCCATTCACCCGCACAAACTCCACATCCTTGGGCGGCTTGCCGTAGATCCACTCCTCAAACGGCATCTGCCCTTCCATCTCGCGCGATTTCCCTTCAGGCTGCCCTTTGGCATACAGCACCATCTCCGTGCTCATGCCTACCCAAACCTGGTGGTTGACAATAGCCTCCTTCAGCTTGGTCGGCAGCGTGTCTGTGTAGGCCTGAATGGGCGTCTTCAAGTCGAACGAGATTAGCGGCGCCAGCAGCGCCTTCACTTCCGCCCCGGTTAGTTCCGGAACATGGACCGCAAAGGTAAGGGCGAGTCGCGAACCCACAGGCGCCTGCCCGTCGTCCTGCACCACCGGGCCCATCACATCCGGCCCCGCCCCGATCTGGATGTGACGCAGGAAGCGGTGCTTTGGATCGGGGCCGCCGTTCAGGTCGAAGACGATTCTGTTGCGCTCGATTTTCACGTCGCTCAGCACCAATCGGTCGCCCGGCTTGGCGGAAAGCCCGCTGCTGGTCACCATGTCGAGATACGCTTCTCCTGCCGGATCCATGTAGCCATTGGCCTCCAGCGTCAAGCCCTTGTGGCCTCCCGGAAACGGGCGCATGGCAAAACCCTGCTCCGATTGCAGCACCCGGATAAGCTCCAGACGGGTCTTTGCATCGAGTTCCGACTTGGTCAGTGGAACCTGGGTCGGCTTGATCTGCTGAAAGCGCGGGTCGACCTGATTGATGGTCTTCCCGGTCGAGTCGTTCGTCACCGTGCCAGTCTTCGAATTGACCGTGATCTGAGCCCGCGCGGTGCCGGCAAGCAGCAATGCCCCAACTGCGCACACACTTGCCGTCCGTCGGAATTCGATCAGCCGCCCTGCGCATTCAGCCGAAAAAGAAATCGGCCGCGCCGGAAATACCAGGATCATGGGAACCTCCCATGCACGCGAACAGCATTCAAGCAAAAGATAGCCCGATTTGTGCATAAATGGCAAATCTCGGCAGCGGGTCAGTTTGAACGGGACGCGCTTCAGCCCGTACATAAATCGAGCGTGATGAATCTGGCTATACTGGCTGCGGCAAAACTCGATTCGACTCCCGAATGTGTCAGGGCACGACTTCAGTCGTGCCGAATATGCGACAAAATAACCGCGGGCTTTAGCCCCTGAGGAAAGCTTCCTTCAAACTGACCCACTACCCAAATCCAAACGAGAACTGCGACAACGCGAATCGGAACGCTTGATCGAACCTTGGCTAGGCGAGCGGCTCACTGGTGCTTATTCGAGCGGCGATGGCGGCGCGGCAACTGGAGCTATCTGCACCAGCGTTGGAGCCGCCGGCTCGACCGGTCCCATCGCCGCCTCGTGCTGCCGACGCGCCGCCGCGTCCAGATCCACAGGAATCCCTCCCGGCACGATCACCGGCGCGTTGTATTTGAAGTCCAATTCGCGCGTCACCCTGAAAATCACCAGCAGTCCCGCAAAGAGGACCGCAAATGCGACCCAGGTACCGTCCAGCCCAAAGCCCCCGCCCGTGAGCCAGAATGGCCCCATCGGGTCGCCCTGCACCACCGGCGAATGGCTGTTAACCCCGCTCACGGCAAGCCCAAACAGCAGAGCCCGGCTCGCCTTCCAGCCGAAGTTGAGCCCCCAGCTGAGCCATAGAGCCTTGGTCCGCAAGTAAGCCGTGGATAGCAGCAGGCTCAGCACAATCGAGACTGCGAAGCTGGCGCGATTCGACCCCGGCGCTTGGACCTGCACTATGGCATAGTAGGCCGCAAACCCCACCGCTGCCCCCAGCGGCCCCACCGCATGAACGAATCGCTGAAATCCGTAGCCACGGAAAGCAATCTCTTCGGCCAGCGCAGCCAGCGCAAAAAATGCCGCATCGGCAGCCAGCCACACCCAGGCGTCGAGTTGGAGGTTGAGAAAAATTGCGATGCCCCCAGCCACGACCATCGGGATTACGCATACCACGGCAAGCGACCAGCCCACGGCCAGCCCCAACCCCGCTTCGCCTGGCCAGCCCTGCCGTCGCGGCAATCCCTGGGCACTCACCGGACCTATCTCACGATCAAGCCAGGCTCCGAAAGCTGCGTAGCCCGCCAGCAGCAGAAACGCCAGCATCGCCTGTTCCAGCAGCGGCGTCCACTGCTCCCTCACCAGCCCATGCGCCCCATGCCGGGCCAACGCCCGCGCCATGAAGAAGTAGATCACCGCGAGGATGAACTCCACGTAAGCACGAAACCGGCCGCCAACTGCCTGCGGTGTGCTCATGCGCATCCGCCAGCCATGGCTCGGCTTGCGCCTGCGACAGATATCCCGTCACCGAATTTCATCCAGGCGATCAATATGTACCTTCGTTTCAAATCAGATCGTTCCAAGTTCGGTCTTATTCAGCTCAGGCAAATCCACCAGCCCACACTGCCAGAGCTAACCTTCCGTGTAGAACTGCGCAATGTTGCGGAACTTCTTCTGTCGCGCGGCTACCAGATCCTCAATCGGCACAGCCTTGAGCTCGGCCAGATGCTTCTTGAGCGAAGTGCCCAGCAGACCGGCCCCCGTCTCAGGATCGGTGTGCGCACCCTCCGGTGGTTCGGGAAGAATCTCGTCCACGCAGCCCAGCTCGGCAACCTCTTGCGCCGAGATCCGCATCGCCTCCGCCGCCAACTGCTTGTGCGCCGCATCCCGCCACATGATCGCCGCACACGACTCCGGCGTAATGACAAAGTAGAGTGCATTTTCCAGAATCAGGACCCGGTCGCTGACGGCCAGAGCCAGCGCCCCGCCCGATCCGCCCTCCCCGGAGATCACCGAGATCGTCGGCACCCGCAGCCGCGACATCTCCAGAAGGTTCCGCGCGATCGCCTCTGCCTGCCCTCGCTCTTCGGCGCCCAGGCCGGGATACGCGCCCGGAAGGTCGATCAAGCTGATCACGGGACGTTGAAATTTCTCCGCGATCCGCATGCAGCGCAGCGCCTTGCGGTAGCCTTCGGGATGCGGCATGCCGAAGTTGCGCCGCACGCGGTCCTTGGTGCTCCCGCCCTTGCGATTGCCGATGACAAGCACTTCGTCATCGCCCAAACGAGCCATGCCGCAAGCCACGGCCTCGTCGTCGCCATAGGCGCGATCCCCGTGAATCTCGCTGAAATCCGTGAAGATTCGCTCGATAAAGTCCATGGGGTAGGGCCGCTGCGGATGCCGGGCCCGTTCGATCCTGATCCACGCCGGAGATACCGCCGGCGTCGCTGTGGGTGTCCCTGTTTCCTGTTCGCTCATCGGTTAAGGTTGCCGCTCCGGGCAGCTTCGCCGTCGGCCCTTTACTGATTCTACGGGTCGCAAGCGGTTGTCACAAATGCCGAGCGGCTACGCAACCAGGATGTGCCGGAGTTGGCCATTCACTCCAAGCAGATGAACCGAGAGCCGGACCAGCCCGCTACTCCCAGCCCTCTGTATCCCGAACCCTGTCAATCCAAGCCAGAGTCTCTGTTTCCTGGGAGGCATCCGCCACCAACTTGGACTCTCTCTCAATCTTTTCACTGAGGCTCTCCGTCGCCCCTACGCTCTTTGCAGCCTGGGAACCGGCCAGCGCCTCAACTGAGTTGTCGCCAGCGGGTTCGCCTGCCCCAAGCAACGCATCGATCCGATAGCCGGCAGCCTCGGCTGTCTCCAAAGCCTCTTCGACTGTCTTGCTCATCTGCTCCACCACAGCGCGGCTTGGCGCACTCTCGCCCGCCAGGCGAAGCAGGGACGGCATCAGCATCCACCAAAGCAACTCTTCATACGATTCGCGGACCAGGTAAGCGTGGCCCTCCGCCTCATGGACTCCGGTCAGCCAGCGCACGTCCGGATCGAGCCACAAATCCGGAGCAATTGCGACCCGCTCGTCCTCTCCCACCTGCGGCTCACCCGAGACCGAAACGGGATCCGAAGCCGGAATCGCCAGTTCAGCCTCGGCAGCAGTGGCTTCGTACACATCCTCAGGCGCATCTGCAACCGCCGGCGACGCTTCCACAGCGACCACCGGCTCCTTCTCTCGGCCTACTCCGGCGCCCGTCAGCAGTACAACCTTGATCCGGGCCGCCACGCGCCAGCCCTCTTCGCCCTCAAATCCAAGAGCGGCAAAGGCCTGGGCAAACGGTTCGCGCAGCCGCAGCCGGTCGAACAGGTCCAGCGCCACGTGCTCCGGGTTCTCCGCGTCGATCGATTCAGCAAGCAACTCCAGAACGCACCAGCCGAGCAGCGGTCCCCACATCGCCGTCGCGGTGAACTGCGGACTCGGACTTGGAAGCACACGTCGCGCGGCAGCAGTCCATGGAGCCGGAAAGAGCGCCTCAATGGCGGGAATGCGCATGGCAGCCCGCAGACGCTCGCGGAAGACCGGCGCCAGCGATGCCGGCTCCTCCGGCTGATGCACGCTGGCCTTGCCAAGTTCATGAGCGCTGCGTGAGGCGTACGCTTTTTGCGCCAGGCGCATGAAGCTTTCGCAGCGGGCCCATGCCGCCTCAAAGAACTCATTGCGCTCCTGCTCGATCCTCTTGTCCTTCCCGCCGGCAATGGTTCGAGGGTGCTCCGCAAGGTCCGCAAGCGACCGCACCATGGCCGAATCAAGTTGCAGCCGCAGCGCGATGTGCACAGGCCGCAGTTCCAGATTGACCAGAGCGTCATCGAGATTCGGAACACCGCTGCCGTTGAGTTGATCGCAAAGCCGGTCCCACGGCTTTTCCGCCGTCGCCCTCATCTCCCTCCAATCGAGGAAAACGTGGCACTGATACGCATGCAGATCGAGCGTAAGACCCTTTTCGTTCAATCCAGCGGCCCGCCGCAGGTATTCGAGGCCCGTAAGCGAGTCGCGGAACGCGACGATGGCCTCGTTGCCGCCACTCAGCCCGAGGCCTTCATGCAGTCGCTGCTGCCTCAGTTGACCTGCGCCCTTGTCGGCGTATGCAGCCGAGAAATCGATCGTGCCGTGCGTCCTTCCATAGCGATTGTTGTAAATCACCAGGGCACGTTCGCCGCCGTTGCGGTTCGAATACGCAAACACGTTTTCGTCCACCAGGCCCGAACCCTCAAAAAAGTCATAAAGTAGAAAGTTGCTGCTTTCGGCAAACAGCGAGCGCCTCTGCAACAGCGGAGCAATCTCCCGCTCGTGCCGTTCTACCAGCCAGTGGTCCGCTGTTTCGTCGTACCGCGGCCGCTGGTACTCCATCCCATACTTTTCGGTATAGCCCTCGATCTGTCCGTGCCCGAACATCGGCAGACCGGGCAGCGTAGCCATGAGCGCCGCCACACCGAAGCACTTGTCTCCTTTTCCAAATTGATCGATAGCAGTGCGCTCATCCGGATTGCTCATGAAGTTGACGTAGCGCTTCATGATGTCCGGATCGAACTCCAGCGTATTCTTGATAACCGATCGGTACTTGGTGTTTTCTTCGTCGCGCAACATCACCATAAAGGCGCTGTTGTAGACACGGTGCATGCCCAGGGTGCGAACGAAATACCCCTCCATCAGCCAGAAAGCCTCAGCCAGCAGCAGCGTGCCGGGAACCTCGGCGGCCACACGATCCACCACCTCGCGCCAGAATTCATGCGGCATATGCTTGTCGAACTCCGCCTGGCTCATGCCGTATTCCGCACGCGAAGGGATAGCGCCGCTCGCTCCCGGCCCTGGGAACCATAGCCGATGGAAATGCCGCTTGGCCAGCGTCATTGCCGCATCGAAGCGAATCACGGGAAACAGCCGCGCCACATGCAGAATCGTCTGGATCACCTGCTCCCGCACCGCTGGATTCAGGTAGTCGAGCTGTGCCGTATCGTTCCAGGGAAAGCTGGTCCCGTCGTTGCCGTGATAGATGTAGCGGGTTTCGCCGCTGGCGTTGTCGCGGCGGCGGAAGACCACCGCGGCGTCCGACTGCTCGAAGTAGTGATCTTCAATCTTGATCTCCACACGCCCATCGTGCGACAGATCAGGACCGTTGAAACTGTATGCGGGATACGGACTATCCTGCCGCGAGATGAACCACTCCGGGTGCTCGACGACCCAGGGCGAATCGATGCCCATGTGGTTCGGCACCATATCGCTGGCCAGCCGCATGCCATGCCGGTAGGCGCGATCTCGCAGGTTGTTGTAAGCAGCTTCGCCGCCCAGATCCTCGGCAATCGCGTAATCGAACAGAGAATAGGCCGATGCTACGGCGTCCTGATTGCCGCACAGTTTCTTGATGGTCTTCGACGCGCGGCTCCGCTCCCATACGCCGATCAGCCACAGCGAATTGAGTCCCCGCCGCGCCAGCGTTGCCAGCTCCTCGTCCGGAATCTCATCCAGGCGGGCAATTCGCCGGCCGTACTGCTTGCTTAGCTGCGCCAGCCACACATAGGTGCTCTTCGCGATGAGAACGGTATTCGGCATCCAGGCCGTATCCGGGCTGAACTTCTCGTATTCGTGAGCCGGATCGCCGAAAACCGGCACCTCGGCATGACTGACGATAGAGGGCCACTGCTGCTGGCCGGTTTGCCGCCGGCGCTCGGCGGCAGCGCGAGCCTGCGCAGCGGGTGGATTGAACTGCATCCAGATAGCCAGCTCTTCTTCGTGAAGAATCTCGGTGGCAATTGCCAGCAGGTGCTCCAGGCTCTCGCCCAGCAGCGGCTTCCAAAGCCGGCGTATCAGCGCAAGTTGGTCGCGCAGCGAGCGAGGCGACCCCACCGCCGGAGCGCGCAAAAGCTCCAGCAGGTTGACAGTCTTGGCGCCCTCGAGCGGAATCAGCGGCCGCGTAGCAAAGTAGTCGGGAAACTGTTGCGTCACCTGGCGGTATACAGTCTTTTCAGCCAGGGTCTTTTCCTCAAAAAGCTCGTCAAACGGCTGAAAAGCCTCATTGCGGTTGGCGGTCCACAGCAGCAGCAACTCTTCGAGCGCCGCAGCCTTGTGCGGCATCCCTCCAGTCGCGCCGGCCAGCCACTCCCGCGGCGTCTCAAGGCCGCGGATCACGTTTGTGCCCGGAAAATGCTCCACAAAAGTCAGAAGCATCGTGTCCAGCGCCTCGGCGCCCACCTGAGAGCCGAACCAGTCCAGTGCGCTGGTCATCACCTCACGGTCGAACTGCTCCCGGTAGCGCGCCATCAGTACGTGGCTGGCCTCATCGATCAGGCCCATCGCGTACAACTCCCCGGCATGAACCGCCAGTTCGGGGTGCTTTTCAACGTCCCGCACCTGGTTCATACGGTGCGCGAACGCGCGGCACGCCGCCATATTGGCGAAAACAACGTTGCCGTTATAGGAGAAAAGGGACTCCGCGAACTGATAGCGCTCACGTGCGTTCCGCGAAACGTGAAATTCCATCATTGAAAAACAGCTCCCGAGCTCTTCCATCAACTCCAAGAAACAGACACAGCAGTCCGGGCAGAATACCTGCTTTTCTTCGCCCTTGCTGCCTGGTCCGCCGCTTCCCCTCGCCCGCGAATAGAGAAGCCAGCCAAAAGGTAAAGTAACACCACTGAGGGCAGTGCCGCTGGAACCTCTAGTTTAGCGCCCGTCCCGCACAGCCGGCAGATTGGCGTCGTGAACCCTCAGAAGGTTTAATATGGCTTTCAGCCCCGCGAGCTCTTTTTCTCAGGAAGTATTGAATGGCAGCTTCGATCCCTCCCGATGAACCCGGCACTCCCCAGATCGCGGCTACCCCCACCCGTTCTCTCGCCTACCTGGTCAGCCAGTACCCGACAATCTCTATGATTTTCGTCCTGCGGGAGGTGCTCCAGCTTCGGGAATTGGGATTTCGCATTGACACGGCGTCCATCAATCCTCCGGATCGCACCCCGGATCGCATGACGCCCGAGGAGGCGGCCGAAGCAGCGCGGACTTACTGCGTCAAGTCTCATGGCGTTGCGGGCGCTGCCGTGGCTCATCTGCAGACAATCCTCGGAAGCCCGATCGGCTACTGCCGAGGCGTCGGGCTTGCATTCGCTCTGAGCGGCCTCGACCTCAAGAGGCTGTTCCTCAGCTTCATGTACCTCACTGAGGCGCTGATGGTGGGCCAATGGATGGAGCGAAACCAGCAGCGTCACCTTCATTGCCACCTGGCCCAGCAGGCGGCAACCGTGGGTCTCTATGTGCGCCGTATCTTCGCGTTTGGATACTCGGTCACGGTTCACGGGCCCGATGAGTTCTACGACACCCGCGGGCAATACCTCTCCGAGAAGATCGCCGCAGCCGATTTCATGGTCTGCATCAGTTCCTTTGCCCGCAGCCAAATGATGCTGCTCTCGCCGCAGATCCATTGGAACAAGCTCTTCGTCTCGCGCCTCGGCGTAGATCCGCAGCTCTTCGTGCCACCAACCCGGAACTCGGCGCCTGATACCTATGAAATCCTCTGCGTCGGACGCCTCACTCCGGCAAAAGGACAGCATCTCCTCATCGATGCGGTGGAACGCCTTGGCCACCAGAGCCGTCCCGTGCGGCTTCGCCTGGTCGGCAGCGGACCCGATGGTTCATCTCTTCGCGAACACGCCGCCCACATAGAGTTTCCGGAATGCGTGATCTTTGAAGGCACGGTGAATCAGGATCGCATCCGCAGCCTCTATGCGGCAGCCGACATCTTCTGCCTTCCCAGTTTTGCAGAGGGCATTCCCGTTGTTCTCATGGAAGCCATGGCCATGGGAATTCCCTGCGTCACAACGCACATCACCGGCATTCCGGAATTGATCCGCAACGGAATCGACGGCCTCCTTGTGGCGCCCTCCGACCTCGATGCGCTGGTCGACGCTCTGGCAACACTGATGGACGACCCGGCGCTGGGCAAACGTCTGGCAGCAAGCGGCCGGGCGCGCATCCTTTCACACTACGACCTGCGCCGGAATGTTGCGGAACTCGCCGGCCACTTCCTCGAGCGAGTCAAGCCCTGAGCCCTCACGCCGGGCAACTCCTTAATCCAGCGCCTTGTGGAAGCGGAGAATCGCAATCGTCAGCAAGCCGAATCCCAGTCCTGCCATAGCGGCCATCTGGGGCCACAGGATATCCATCCCCACGCCCTTCAGATAAGTGCCGCGCAATACGATCAGAAAATAGCGCAGCGGGATTGCATAGCTGAAATACTGCATCCACTGCGGCATCGTGCTGATCGGAAATCCAAATCCGGAAAAGCTGATCGCCGGCATGATAAAGAAAAAAGATGTCACCATTGCCTGCTGTTGCGTCGACGAAACAGTTGAAATAAGCAGGCCCACGCCCAGCATGCATAATAGGAATAAGACCGAGCCCGTTAACAGTACAGAGAGATGACCGCGAAATGGGACCTGAAACCAGAGCGTCCCGACGACCGCAATCAGCGAGACATCGAAGAGGCCAATCAGAAAGAAGGGCAGCGTCTTGCCAAGAATGAACTCGGCTGGGCGGATCGGCGTCACCATGATCTGTTCGAGCGTGCCGATCTCCCGCTCGCGAACCACTGCAAACGCCGTCAGCGTGATCACCAGCACCAGCGTCAGGCTGCCGACAATCCCCGGAATGAAAAACCAGCGGCTGCTCAGGCTAGGGTTGTACCACGGCCGCTGTTCAAGCTCGACCGACGGAATCGCCTCAGTCAAATGCGGCGCAATCCGGTCAATGCGATCCATTTGATAGTCGCGAGCAAAGCCGAGCGCGATCTGCGAAATGTATCCGGACGCAATCAGTGCGGTGTTTGAATTGGTCGCATCCACAATCACTTGCACCGGCGCTGTCTGCCCGCTGCGCAACTTCTGGGCAAACCCGGCGTCGATCTCCAACCCCACGGTCGCCCGACCCCGATCAATCGAATCGCGAATCTCTCGCGAGTCGGTCACTTGACACTGCACATCGAAATATGGGCTCGAAGTGAAGCGCGAGATCAGATCGCGGCTCTCCTCGCTATGATCCAGGTCCAGCACAACCGTTGCGACATGATGGATTTCGTAGGTGGCCGCGTATCCAAAGATCACCATCTGAATAATCGGCGGACCGAACAGCAGGAAGCGCGTCCGTTTGTCTCGGAAGACCTGGATGAATTCCTTGATCAACATCTGCTTCAAGCGCCCAAACATAAGTTCTCCCTTTGCCCAACTAGTCCAGCCTCTTGTGGAATGCATTTGTAGCCAGCAGCGCCAGTACAAGCGCGAACACACCCAGCGGTATCAGATCCGCTGAGAGCATTGCCGTTGGTGTTCCCTTGAGAAATATCTGCTTTAACACTGAAACGTAGTAGCGAGCCGGAAGAATGCGCGTGATCCACTGCAGGGGGATGGGCATCTGGTCGATTAAAAACAGAAATCCCGACAGCAGAAATGCCGGAAGAAACGTGACCAGCAGCGCGATTTGGCTTGCCGCGAACTGGCTCTTTGCCAGCACAGAGATAAAGAACCCCAGCGAAAGCACAACCACAAGAAACAATGCGGAACTGATAAGCAGCGTGACATACGAGCCGCGAAACGGCACGTGAAACCAGTAGATCGCAATCACCGCGCAAACAATCACGTCGAACATTCCGAGAACAAAATAAGGCGCCAGTTTGCCCAGCATGATCTCCATCGCGCTGACCGGAGTCGAGATCAACTGTTCCATCGATCCTCGCTCCCACTCGCGCGCGATGGTCAGAGAAGTCAGGAATGCACCGATTACCGACATCACCAGCGCAAGCACTCCCGGTACAATGAACGCGCTGCTTTCGAGATCCTCGTTGTACCATGTGCGGGTTTGCACACTTACCCCGGCAGGCTGAATCGACTGGCCGTGCTGACGAAGCCAGTTAAGTTGCATGTCCGCTGAATAACCCTGGACTACAGCTTGCGCATAGCCGATCAGCACATTGGCCGTGTTGTCGTCCGTTCCGTCGACAAGCGCCTGGACCTGAATCGGACTACCGCTCGCCAATCGCGAAGAAAAATCCCACGGAATCACGATCGCCATCTTGGCATGGCCGTCGTCGAGTGCCCTCGTAATCGCGGGATAGTTGTTCACCACACGTTCGACTTTGAAATACTCGCTGGCCTGAAAGCGTTTCAACAGGTCTTGGCTCTGCTGGCTCCCGTCGCGGTCGTACACATAAACCGGCAGCCCCTTGAGATCGAGGTTCACACCGTAACCGAACAGCAGCATCAGAGTTACCGGCATGATGACCACGATCATCAGGCTGCGCGAATCGCGGAGAATCTGAATAACCTCTTTTCTGGCCACGGCCAGCAATCGAGTGAAGCTCATGCTCTGTTCTCCTCTCCCGCATTGCTCGCGGTAGTGAGAGAGACGAAAACATCCTCCAGGCTCGGCCGTATCTTTTCAATTCGGCTTACAGCAATTCCGTTGTCCGCAAGGTACTTCTCAATGCGCGGCATTGCTGCATCCGCGGCAGGCACAACCAGGTGCAGAGCATTGCCAAACACCGCTGCATCCATCACGTCGGGCGCGGCTTGCAGCACTTCAACGGCCTTGCCCAGCGGCTCGCACTCAATCAGCAGCAGATCGCCTTTCATCGAATCGCGCTTCAACTCCGAAGGCGTGCCGAGGGCAACAATCTTTCCGCGAAAGATGAGCGCCAGACGGTTGCAGTATTCAGCCTCCTCCATGTAATGCGTGGTCACGAAGACAGTCACGCCCTCCTCCGCCATTTGGTGAATCAGGTCCCAGAACTGACGCCGCGAGATCGGATCGACGCCGGAAGTCGGCTCATCGAGAAACAGAATGAGTGGCTTATGCAGCACCGCGCAGCCCAGCGCCAACCGCTGCTTCCAGCCGCCGGGAAGCGTGCCAGTAATGAGATTCTCCTGCCCCTTGAGGTTCGCCATCGAAAGCGCCCATTCAATTCGCTCCTTGAGCTTGCTGGAGGGCACACTATAAAGCCCGGCGAAGAGCCGCAGGTTTTCAATAACCGTGAGATCGTTGTACAGCGAAAACTTCTGCGACATATAACCGATGTTTTGCCGCACCGCTTCCGGCTTGCGCGCAACGTCATACCCCGCAACCTGCGCACGCCCCGAGGTTGGCTTCAGCAGCCCGCAGAGCATTCGAATCGTGGTCGATTTGCCCGCACCGTTGGGTCCCAGGAATCCAAAGACCTCGCCTTTGCCGACCTCTAGATTGATCCGGTCCACGGCCGCAAAGTCGCCAAAACGTTTCACGAGGTTCTCCACCACGACCGAATCGCCGCTATTCATGGGCGGATGCCCCCGCGCTCACTGCATCCACAAAAAGGTCTTCGATCGACGGCGCCACCTGCTGAATCGCGTCGAAGGGCACGCCTGCTCTCTTCAAACGCGCCTCAAACTCAGGAATGCGCCGCGATGCCTCGTCCACTACAACATGCAAGCCATCGCCCGTCAGCACCAGGCTCGAGATTCCATCCGCGTGTTCAAGTTCGCTCCGCAGCCTGCGCGGCTCTGGCGAAGTAATCGACAAAACGCTCTTCTTCATGTTTGCCTTCAGGTTTGCAGGGGTATCGCAGAACAAGAGCTTGCCCCGATTAAGCAACGCGACTCGATGGCAGCGCTCGGCCTCATCGAGATATGCGGTCGAAGTCAAGATCGCCACGCCTTCCGCGGCCAGCCCATAAAGAATGCGCCAGAAGTCTCGCCTCGAAACGGGATCCACGCCTGTCGTCGGCTCGTCCAGCAAAATCACCTTCGGGCGATGAATGAGCGCACAGACCAGTCCCAGCTTTTGCTTCATGCCTCCGGAAAGCTTGCCCGCCAGCCGCTTCCGGAACTCGCTCATTCCCGCTGCCTGCAGCAGTTGCGCGGAACGCTCTTCGCGCTCGGCCTTTCTCACTCCGAACAAGTCGGCGTAAAAGCGGATGTTCTCATCTACAGTCAGGTCCTCATACAGCCCGAATCGCTGCGGCATATAACTGAGCGCGTGCTTGGCTCCCTCCGGATCGTGGACCACATCGAAACCCGCGACAGTAGCCTTTCCTGAGTCAGGCGCCATAATGCCCGCCAGCATCCGCAGCGTAGTCGTCTTCCCTGCTCCATCGGGACCCACCAGGCCGAATATCTCTCCCGCCCGTACATCGAAGCTCAGCGCCGAAACAGCTCGCACACCGGGGAAGCTCTTCGTGAGCCCTTCAGCCACAATCGCGGGTTGGAGCGGCTCCGTCATTGCTTGCCCGGCGCGCTTCCCAATGGCTGTGCTCCAGCAGCAGCCAATTCGATGTGCACGTCCGCGGGCATGCCCGGTTTTAGTTCGTGAGTCGCATTGTCGAGGTCAACCTTGATCCGATAAACAAGCGTGACCCGCTCCTGATTCGTCTGCACGCTCTTCGGCGTAAACTCCGCGTCTGGCGAAATGAATGAAATCCGCCCGTGATAATGCTTGCCGGGATAAGTGTCGGTGGTTACGGTTGCCTCCTGGCCCCAATGAATGCTGCCCAGATCGGTCTCGGCGATATAGGCGCGCAGCCAGAGATGATCGAGATCGGCAAGCGTCACTACTGGCGAACCAGGCTCAACCACTTCTCCCAACTCCGCCTGGCGCACCGTAATCACGCCGCTCGAAGGCGCGCGCAGAACCGCATAGCCCAGGTTCACTTGGCTCAACCCAAGATTCGCATTCGCTTCGTTGAGATTGGCGCGCGCAATCTCGATATCTTCCTTGCGGCTTCCCTCCATCGCCTCGTTGGAACGCTGTTGCGCAGCCTTGAAAATCGCTTCGGAGCGCTTCAGTGCAGTCGCGGCCATGTCGCGATCCTGCGCGGAGATCTCATCCTTGCTGAACAGGCGCTGTGCCCGATCGTTGTCGATCTTCTTCTCGTCAAGGTCTGCCTGCGCGTCGAGAACAGATTGATGCGCTGCTTTCACTTCTTGCTCCCGCGTTCCCGCCAGCGTTAGCGCAAGGTTAGATTCGCGCACACGAACCGCCGCCTCGTCGATCCGCACCTTCTGTCTGGAGTCGGCGTCTTCAATGCGCGCCAGCAGAGCACCCTGCTCAACCTGCTGGCCCTCTTCGACCGGTAACTCCACAATGCGCCCCGGCACCTTGAAGCTCACCAGGCTCTCATGCGCCTCAATGTTGCCGGAGAGATTGATCTCATTCACCGGCGCGGGCTTCTTGATCAGCTTCGGATAAAAATACATGCCGCCTGCAAGCGCCGCAGCCAGCAGAATGACAATCGGAATGACTCGTTTCATAGCACCAAACCTCGTAAACCGAAATCCAGGTAGCCGCAATCGAATCGAGGCCGCTTACGGATTTCCCATAAACTGCAAAATGTTCTTCTCGGTATTGCCCATGGCGCGAGCGAGCCCAAATTTCGCGTCCACATGGCTGGAGACGGCGAGGATATAATTCTCCTGCGCGCGGGCCAGTTCGTCCTGAGCAGTAACCACCTCAACGTTGTTCGCCGTTCCCGACTGAAAGCGATCCTGCGACAGTTCCAACTCCCGCTGCGCCAGCTCCTGGCCTTCTTTCGCGACCGTCACCTGCTGGGCTGCGGAATCCAGATTCAGCAGTGCCTCGCCGATGTCTTCTTCGATGCCGCGCCGCAGATCGGCTATCTGATCGTCTATGCGCTTCACGCGGCTGGCAAGCTCCTGCGCCTCGCCGTTGCGATCGCGATCGAAGACCGTGAAGTCGATCTGGCCTTGAATCAAACCGGTCGGCTCCACGCCGCCAATGCTCCGTCCGATCGCTCCGAAGTTGCCATTGATGCTGACTTTGGGATAAAGACGTGCGCGGTTTGCGCTCTGCTGCTCGGCAAGACCCTGTCGCTGGCGATCAAGCGAAAGGTAGTCCGCGCGCGCCTCGAGCGCCGTTGGCACAAGGGCCTCGGATTCCGGCTGCGAGAGCGGCTGATAACGGAGCGGCTCGGCAAGCTCCAATAGCGTGCCCGGACTCATGCCCAAATTGCGCGCGAGAGTCAACAGCGACTGCTTATGTTGGTTCCCGGCCACCAACTTGGCCTGCTTGTCGTTCGCAAGCTGCACCTCGGCCCGCAGCACGTCTACTCCCGTCGCGGTTCCCGTATCGTGCTTGTCCCTCGCCAGCTTGAGCAGTGCGTCTGAATCCGTCACGCGCGATTGAGCCGCTTCCACTCGTGCCGCGGCCGATTGCGCATTCAGATAGAGTCCGGCAATCGCACGAACGATGAGATCGCGCGCATCCTGTTCGTCCAGTTTGCCCGCATCGACCGCCCGTTCGCTCGCCTTCAACCCTCGATAGCTCTGAAGGTCGAGAACATTCTGTTGCGCATAGACCCTGAAATCGTAGTTCGAGAACGGCCCTACGACCTTGGGGATCGGAATTCCCGGTATCGAGAGCCCGAACGCCTGCAAGTCGCGGTTCTGCACGTTGGCATAGGTTTGCGCGCTCACCCGAGGCAGCAACGCAGCCGCCAGACGCCGCTCTCGTGTGCCTTCAGTCTCGTCTACACGTGTCCCGGCGACGAGCACATTGAGGTTGGCCTGCAGCGCCTTCTGAATCGCATCCTGCAACGTGAGCCGGTATGGGGCAGGTTGCTGCGCGGCGCAAATCGTACCCGGGATGAATCCTGCCATCGCGCCGGCAGCCAAGCCCGTCAGTATGAGAAAAGCGGCTTTGCGAAAATCGGAATTCATGGTTCCTACTCCTTTCCGGAGAGGGCGATCGACCTCCAGAAGTGCTGAAAGCTGTCTTCGATCAACTTCTTGAGCGCAGGTTCTCCTCGAAGCGACCACAGCAAGACGGTTCCCATCATGGCCTGCTGAAGCTGAAGAGCAACGTTTTCGTTGTCGAGGCGGGTGTCGATCTCTCCGCGTTCCTGCCCCGCAGCCACAACTGATGCGATCGCCTTGCGGCCCTCGCGCATGTTCCGCTCGATGATGGCGCGAACGCTTTCGCTGGCAAGAAACGACGAAATCATTGCCCTGGCCAGGCCCGGGCTGCGTCCCGGTTCTTCAGCCAGACCCAGCGCAAGCCTGTGCAGAACGGAATAAATAGTCTGCTTGCCTTGCGCTGCATGCTCAGCGGCTTGACCGACCTTGCCAAGCTGAATCTCGACCATGACCCCAAGCACATGATCTTTTGTCTCGAAGTAGTTGAAGAACGTCCCCTTGCCCACGTCCGCCGCTTCGGTAATGTCTTCGACCGTGACGTTTGAGAAACCGCGTTCGGAAAACAGGCGAAGCGCGCTCCGGAACAGCCTGAGGCGGGTCTCCGCGGCGCGGCGTTCGCGGCGACCCAGCCCAGGAAGTTGCGGAGATTGGCCTTCGAGAGTGCCTTCATCTGCGGCGCCTG
Source organism: uncultured Acidobacteriaceae bacterium (assembly GCA_963757965.1). Lineage (GTDB taxonomy): Bacteria > Acidobacteriota > Terriglobia > Terriglobales > Acidobacteriaceae > Telmatobacter. The sequence continues at coordinate 40,436 of CAVWTV010000015.1, read as the reverse complement.
CGCGAGATTTGCGACTTTTAATCACAAATGACCTTTAACCGAATATGACTCTCAGTCAAATATTTGCGCAAACAACTCGATCTGTCAATGTCTCTTCCTTGAAAATTAGCGTGGCTTTTCTAAGCGGCTCTCCCCTAGGGAAAGATCTCAGCGTCCCGGAGCGCCAATCCGAGTCGATCTTTGTCTGAGACGATCGCACTCTCCGGGGCGATCGGCCATGGGATGGCAAGTTCAGGATCGTTCCAAATAATGGTCCGTTCTCCCGCGGGCGAGTAATAGTCCGTTATCTTGTACGCGAATCCGACAACGTCCGTAAGTGCGAGAAATCCGTGCCCGAAGCCCTCCGGAATCCACAACATTTCGCCGCTTTCGCCGTTGAGCTCGATTGCAACGTGTTTCGCAAACGTCGGGGAACTGCGCCGCAAATCTACAGCGACATCGAATACCGCCCCGTGAGTCACACGGATCAGCTTCCCTTGCGGCTGGACCACTTGGTAATGGATGCCGCGAAGCACATTCTCTCTGGACTGTGAAAAGTTATCCTGCACCCACGGCCCCGGCAAGCCCGCCTCTTCCATCGCTCGCAGGTTGAAGGTCTCGCAGAATGCACCTCGCTGGTCCCGATAAACGGCCGAGCTCAGCACCAGCACTCCGGGCAACGATGTCTTGGCCACCTTCATAGCTGCGCATCTCGGGCCGCGAAGTGCGGCTCCCGAAGCAGGGCCAGCAGGTATTGCCCATATCCGCTCTTGATGACTGGCTGAGCCAGCGCTTCCAACTGCTCCGCCGTGATGAAACCCCGGCGATAAGCGATCTCCTCCGGGCAGGCTATATTAAGCCCCTGGCGGCGCTCGATGGTGTGAACAAAGAGCCCAGCCTCCAGCAGCGATTCGTGCGTTCCGGTGTCAAGCCATGCCATGCCCCGGCTCATGATCTGCACATTCAGATTCCCGGCCTCCAGATATCGCCTGTTCAGATCCGTAATCTCCAGTTCTCCGCGAATGGAAGGCTTGAGCGTCGCTGCGATGCTCGCAACGTCTTTATCGTAGAAATACAGCCCGGTTACCGCATACCGCGACTTGGGCGCCTTTGGCTTTTCTTCGAGGCTGATGGCGTGCCCCTGGCTGTCGAACTCCACAACTCCGTAGCGTTCCGGATCTTCAACTGGATAAGCAAACACCGTAGCTCCCCGCTTGAGCTGTGCCGCATCCTGAAGCTGGCGAGAGAACCCCTGCCCGTAAAAAATGTTATCTCCCAAGATCAGCGCGCTCGGCTCCTCGCCAATAAACTCCCTGCCAATGATGAATGCCTGCGCCAAGCCATCGGGACTAGGCTGAACTGCATAGCTTATTTTGATGCCCCAATTATGGCCATCCCCAAGCAGTTCGGCAAAGCGGCCCGTATCCTGAGGCGTAGAGATGATCAGAATGTCGCGCAGACCCGCCAGCATCAGCGTGCAAAGCGGATAGTAAATCATCGGCTTGTTATAAACCGGCAGTAGCTGCTTTGACACGACATGGGTCACGGGATAAAGCCGCGTGCCCGATCCTCCCGCAAGAACGATCCCTTTCATATCGCCAGCCGCTCCGTATAGTTTTGTGCTATCCATTCCAGGTACGCGCCGGTCTGAACATTCTCAACCCACGAGGAATGCTCCAGGTACCAGCGAACGGTCTTGCGCAATCCATCTTCAAACCGCTGTGCGGGCTCCCATCCCAGTTCACGGGAAATCTTTGAGGCATCGATGGCATAGCGCCTGTCGTGTCCTGGCCGGTCCTTCACAAATGTAATCAGATTCCGTCGTGAGCCGGTCGCCAAAGGCGGACTCATCTCGTCCACAAGATCGCAGATCAGTCTTACGACCTCAATATTCGTCCGCTCGCTGTTTCCGCCGATGTTGTACGTCTCCCCCACCCGGCCGCGCTCCAGAACCTCACGTATCGCCGTGCAATGATCCTCCACAAACAGCCAGTCGCGCACGTTCATTCCATCGCCGTAAACCGGCAGCGCCTTGCCCTCAAGCGCATTCAGAATCACCAGCGGAATTAATTTCTCCGGGAACTGAAACGGCCCGTAGTTGTTCGAGCAGTTCGTGGTAAGAACCGGCAGGCCCCAAGTGTGGTGATACGCCCTCGCCAGATGGTCCGAAGCGGCCTTCGAAGCTGCGTACGGGCTATTGGGCGAGTAGGCCGTGGTCTCTGAGAAAGCCGGATCGGCCGGCCCGAGCGACCCGTAAACCTCGTCGGTCGAGACGTGAAGAAAACGAAACGCGGCCCGATCTGCGTCGCTCATCTCCGACCAATAGGCCTTTGCCCGGTCAAGAAGAACGAAGGTCCCTTGAACATTCGTCCGGATGAACGCTCCCGGTGCGGCAATGGACCGATCGACGTGGCTTTCCGCCGCGAAATGCACAATCGACCGGGGCTGATGCTCCCGAAGTAACGCGCCGACAATTTCCGCGTCGCATATGTCGCCGCGAACCAGCAGATAGCGCGGATCGCGATCCAGCGAAGACAGGTTCGCCGGATTCCCCGCATAAGTCAGAAGGTCCAGATTGACGACGCGCGAGCCCACGGATCCCATCCAGCTCAGAACGAAGTTTGAGCCGATAAACCCCGCCCCGCCTGTGACGAGTATGGTATCCCGCATGTGCTCGCTCCAAGTCAACAGTATAGGTCCCAAACTCGCTCAACAAGAGCCGGAGATGGCGAGGATGGTTCATCGCCTATCGAACCGGCGCACCGGACGGGTTAAGCACTACTTACGGTGGTCACGGACATAACCGCAATTCCGGCCCCACCAACCGCAGCCAGACCATCCCTGAATTGAAAAACCGTGCAGGATTCACGCCCTCCGCGAAAGGAAGTGCTGCGGCAAATCGAATTTTTCGTTAATATAAAGATGATCAGTTAAGTCCCAGACGAGGCCGGGCCTGCTGCGGCAGGCCTTTTCATGAAGGACCAGGCGAATTCCATCGACGGGAATCGCGACGTGTTTGTGTCTTTCCGGCCAGGCAACTCATCCTGCACTGAAAAGATTCATTGAAAAGGCTGCCATGAAACCATCGGATTGTCGTATCCGCACTCCTCAGCCGCAGGGTCTCTATCACCCGCGGAATGAGCACGATGCCTGCGGTATGGGACTGGTCGCCAGCATTCGCGGCGAAAAGAGCCATGAGATCATCCGCAAGGGCCTCGAGGTCCTGATCAACCTGACCCACCGCGGCGCAGCTGGCTGCGATCCGGAGACCGGCGACGGCGCTGGCATTCTGATTCAGATTCCCCATGCCTTTTTTGTGCGCGAGTGCGGCGAGCTGGGAATGCGCCTGCCGGAACTCGGCGCCTATGGCGTGGCCATGTGCTTTCTGCCTGTGGAAAAACACAGCCGCTTGCAGTGCGAGGGCGTCTTCGAGCGAATTGCCAAGGAAGAGGGCCTGACCCTCCTCGGCTGGCGCGATACCCCCATCAACGGCGACGCAGTCGGCCGTGAGGCGCGAACTTCCCAACCCTACATCGAGCAGTTGTTCGTCAGCCGCCCGGCTGGCCTCGAAGAAGACGCCTTCGAGCGCCTGCTCTACAGGATTCGCCGCCGCACCGAGAACGAGATTGCTGCCTCCGACATCGAGGACAAGAGCACCTTCTATGTCCCGTCCTTTTCCTGTCGCACCATCGTCTACAAGGGCCTGATGCTGGCGCCGCAGATTGAACGGTTCTATTACGAGCTAGCCAATCCCCTGGTCACCAGCGCGCTCTCCCTGGTCCACCAGCGCTTTTCCACCAACACATTTCCCAGTTGGAAGCTCGCCCACCCCTACCGCTACGTCTCCCACAACGGCGAGATCAACACGGTTCGCGGCAACGTCAGCTGGATGAACGCGCGCCAGTCGGTTCTGGAAAGCCCGCTCTACGAAGGCCACATCGACAAGCTGTATCCGGTTATCACCCCCGGCGGCAGCGACTCCGCTTCGCTGGACAATGCCGTGGAATTCCTCTTCCAGTCCGGCCGTTCCCTGCCCCACGTGATGGCTATGCTCATCCCCGAGGCCTGGTCGGGCAACCCCGACATGGACGAGGATAAGCGCGCGTTCTACGAGTACCATGCCTCGTTGATGGAGCCCTGGGACGGGCCGGCTGCCATCGCATTCACCGACGGTCGCGTTATCGGCGCGACACTCGACCGCAACGGCCTGCGCCCCGGTCGTTACATCGTTACCAAGGACGATCTTGTCGTGCTCGCCTCCGAGGCCGGCGTTCTGGACGTTCCCGCCGAAGACATTCGCAAGAAGGGCCGCCTGCAGCCGGGTCGCATGTTCCTTGTCGATACCGTTCGGCAGCGCATCATCTCCGATGCTGAGATCAAGAAAGAACTGGCCGGCCGCCAGCCTTATGCCACCTGGCTCAAGGAGCAGCAGGTCCACCTCGACCAACTGCCTGAGCCGTCGCGCGTGATCGCGTCAAATCCTGAAACCCTGCTCCGCCGCCAGCGCGCCTACGGTTACAGCGAAGAAGACCTGCGGATTCTACTCGGCCCCATGGGCACAACAGGCGCTGAGCCGATTGGCTCCATGGGCACCGACGTGCCGCTCGCCTGCCTTTCCGACCGCCCCCAGGCGCTGTTCAACTACTTCAAGCAGCTCTTCGCCCAGGTCACCAATCCGCCCATCGATCCCATCCGCGAAGAACTCGTGATGTCGCTCATCAGCTACATCGGCACCGAGCGCAACATTTTGGACGAAGCGCCGGATAACTGCCACACCCTCAAGCTGCCCCATCCGATCCTGACCAACCGGGACCTGGAAAAGCTGCGTCGCGTCTCCTCAGGCGATCTGTTGGCCACTACGCTGCCGGCCCTGTTTCGCGCCTCGGATGGCGAGGCCGGTCTCAAGCATTCGCTCGACGATCTCAGCACCCGCGCAGCCCACGCGGTGCACTCCGGCTACACCCTGCTGATTCTCTCCGACCGCGGCGTCGATCCCACGTATGCGCCCATCCCCAGCCTGCTGGCCATGGCCGCCGTCCACAACCGCCTCGTGCGCGAAAAAACCCGCACCCAAGTGGCGCTCATCATCGAAAGCGGCGAGCCGCGCGAAGTCATGCACTTTGCCCTGCTCATTGGCTACGGCGCCAGCGCCATCAATCCTTACCTGGCCATTGAGACGCTCCACGACCTCACGCGCCGCGGTCTTCTGCCCGCCAAAATCACCGCGGAATACGCAGAAAAGAATTTCATCAAGGCCATCAACAAGGGTCTTCTGAAGACCTTCTCGAAGATGGGTATCAGCACCCTGCAAAGCTATCGCGGCGCCCAGGTCTTTGAGGCCGTGGGACTGAACAAGCATCTCGTCGACAGCTACTTCTCCGGAACCGAGTCGCGCATTGAAGGCGTCGGCCTGGACGTGTTGGCGCGCGAAGCGCAGATGAAGCACGCCTACGCCTTCCAGCCGCTCACCGACTCCGAAACCGAACTCGTCGTCGGTGGCCAGTATCAATATCGCGAGGGCGGCGAGTATCACCTGCTGAATCCGCAAACGATCAGCAAGATGCAGCAAGCTGTGCGGCAAAACAATCCAACCACCTTCCAGGAGTACACCGATCTCATCGACGACCAGAACCGCAACATGGCCACCCTCCGCGGTCTGCTCAAACTGAAATATGCCGACACGCCCATTCCGCTCGACGAAGTGGAGCCGGCCAAGGAAATCGTCAAGCGCTTCACTACCGGCGCCATGAGCTTTGGGTCCATCAGCAAAGAGGCGCACGAAACCCTGGCTATCGCCATGAATCGCATCGGTGGCATGTCCAACACCGGCGAGGGCGGCGAAGACGAGGAGCGCTTCAAGGAGGATGCCAACGGCGACCTTCGACGCAGCGCTGTCAAGCAGGTGGCCAGCGGCCGCTTCGGCGTCACCACCAATTACCTCGTCAACGCCGATGAGCTGCAGATCAAGATGGCGCAGGGCGCCAAACCCGGCGAGGGCGGACAATTGCCCGGCCACAAGGTCGACGAGATCATCGCCAAGGTGCGCCATTCCATTCCCGGCGTTGGCTTGATCTCGCCGCCGCCGCATCACGACATCTACTCGATCGAGGATCTTGCCCAGCTGATCTACGACCTGAAGAACGTCAATCCCCAGGCGCGCATCGCCGTCAAACTGGTCTCTGAAGTCGGCGTGGGAACGGTTGCAGCGGGCGTCTCCAAGGCTCATGCCGATGTCGTGCTCATCTCCGGCGATACAGGCGGCACCGGCGCTTCGCCGCTCAGTTCCATCAAGCATGCCGGGCTACCCTGGGAACTCGGCCTCGCGGAAACTCAACAAGTCCTGTTGCTCAACGACCTGCGCTCTCGCATCACGGTCCAAACCGACGGCAAGCTTCAGACGGGACGCGATATTGTCATCGCCGCCTTGCTCGGCGCTGAAGAATTCGGATTCGCCACCGCCCCCCTCATCGCCATGGGCTGCATCATGATGCGCAAGTGCCACCTGAATACCTGCTCGGTGGGAATCGCAACACAAGATCCTGTGCTGCGCGCGCGCTTCACAGGCCAGCCCGAGCACGTCATCAACTTCTTCTTCTTCCTTGCCGAGCAGGTGCGCGAACACATGGCCAAACTCGGCTTCCGCACCGTCAATGAGATGGTTGGCCGCGTGGACAAGATCGATCCCGCGGTGGCCAACGATCATTGGAAGGCCAAGGGTATCGATCTGTCATCGATCCTCTACGCGCCTACTTTGCCCTCGCGTGTCGCCCGCCGCTGCGTCCAGTCCCAGGACCATGGCCTAGACATGGCTCTCGATCATGCACTGATCGCCAAAGCCGCTCCGGCGCTCAGGTCGAAAGTTCCGGTGATCGGCAGCTTCGCCATCCGCAACGTGCATCGTACCGTCGGCGCAATGCTCGGCGGCGAGATCGCGCGCCGCTTTGGATCGGCTGGATTGCCGGACGAAACCATCCACTACCGCTTTCAGGGTTCGGCCGGCCAGAGCTTCGGCGCATTCGTTCCCAACGGCGTCACGCTCGAACTCGAAGGCGACTCCAACGACTACATGGGCAAAGGCCTTTCCGGCGGCCGTCTCATTGCATATCCGCCCAAGACCTCCAGCTTCCTGCCTGAGGAGAGCATCCTGGTCGGCAACGTCGTCCTCTACGGCGCCACAGCGGGCGAAGCCTTCCTGAACGGTATCGCCGGCGAACGCTTCGCAGTCCGCAACTCCGGCGCAACAGCGGTTGTTGAAGGCGTCGGCGACCACGGTTGCGAATACATGACCAACGGCACCGTCATCGTGCTGGGCCCAACCGGCCGCAACTTCGCCGCCGGCATGAGCGGCGGGTTCGCCTACGTTTACGACGACCAGGGCGACTTCGCAACCCGCCACTGCAACATGGCCGCTGTGGATCTGGAACCCCTGCTCCAGCCCGAAGATGTTGACAAAGTGCGCGGCCTGCTCGAACGTCACCGCGACCTGACCGGCAGCCCCCGAGCCGCATGGGTTCTCGAGCACTGGGCCGACGCGCAGCCAAGATTCATCAAAGTCTTTCCGCATGAATACAAGCGTGTGCTCGGTGTTGCTCGTGTCGACTCGATCTACGGCGCGGACTTTGCCGCTTCTCAAGCTTCCCCCACAACTTCGTCGTCCCTGGCGGCGGCTACGACAGAGGTGCAGCATGGGTAAGGACACCGGCTTTCTTGAGATTCAGCGCGAACAGCCTACACGCCGCAAGGTCGAGGATCGGATCAACGATTGGTTCGAGATATACGAACCGTTCTCCGAGGAGAAGCAGCGCGAGCAGGGCGCTCGCTGCATGGACTGCGGAGTTCCCTTCTGCCACACCGGCTGCCCGGTCAACAACCTGATTCCCGATTGGAACGACCTGACCTACAACGGCCGATTCGAGGCAGCCATTCGCCGCCTTCATGCCACCAATAATTTCCCAGAGTTCACCGGCCGCATTTGTCCCGCGCCCTGCGAAGCCTCCTGTGTGCTGGGAATCGATCAGCCGCCTGTTTCCATCAAGCTCATCGAGCGAAGCGTCGTCGAGCGTGGCTGGGACGAGGGTTGGATCCATCCCGAGCCTCCCGAGCAAAACACTGGGAAGCGTGTTGCAGTTGTCGGCAGCGGCCCGGCTGGCCTGGCTGCGGCACAGCAGTTGCGCCGAGCCGGACACTCCGTCACCGTCTATGAAAAGAACGACCGCATCGGCGGCCTGCTGCGCTACGGCATTCCCAACTTCAAACTGGAAAAGCACGTCATCGACCGGCGACTCGACCAGATGCGCGCCGAGGGTGTAACGTTTGTGACTAACGCGCACGTCGGTCTCAATGTCCCGGTTGAGGCCCTGACCGAGCACTATGACGCTATCCTGCTCGCCGGCGGCGCGGAGCAGCCGCGCGATCTAAAGATTCCCGGCCGCGATCTCAAAGGCATTCACTTCGCCATGGAGTTCCTGCCTCAGCAGAACCATCGGTGCGAAGGCGACAAGATCGAAGATTTCCTTTCCGATCCATCGCTCGCAATTCTCGCCGAAGGCAAGCGCGTAGTCATCATAGGCGGCGGCGACACCGGCGCGGACTGCCTAGGCACCACCCATCGCCAGCATCCAATCAGCGTCCACCAGTTTGAGATCATGCCCAAGCCTCCTGAGAAGCGTGCCGCCTCCACACCGTGGCCGCTGTGGCCCTTGCAGTTACGTACCGAAGGCGCTCACGAAGAGGGCGGCATCCGCGACTGGAGCATCAACAGTCTCAGTTTCACCGGCGACGAAAACGGCCACGTCAAGCAATTGCACATGGTTCGCGTCGGTCCCCCGCCCAAGTTCGAACCCATTCCCGGCTCGGAGTTTACCCTCGACGTCGATCTGGTTCTGCTGGCCATGGGCTTCCTCGGCCCGGTGCGCTCCGGCATGATCGAACAGTTCGGCCTCGCCCTCGACAACCGCGGCAATGTGGCCACCAAGGACGGCTACATGACCTCCGTCCAAGGCATCTTTGCCGCCGGGGATATGCGCCGCGGCCAGTCGCTCGTAGTCTGGGCCATTTCTGAAGGTCGCAAGGCCGCCGCCGCCATCGACAGCTACCTCGCCGAAAACGCAGAGCAAGATCCCCAGTTCCGACGCGCGCTGGTTTAGAAATCAAGCAATGCGCATTTCAATTTCCGATTGCAACTGCTGGATTCAGAGTTATACTCCCTGCTGAGGTATTCGTCATGGCAGCGGGAGTGTTCGGCATATTCTTCTTGCTGGTCGCCTTGTCGGGATTTGTGTTTTGGCTTTGGATGCTCGTCGATTGCGCTACCAAGGAATCCGATCGAGGAAACACCAAGATCGTCTGGATCCTCGTCATCTTATTCGCAAACATTATCGGCGCCTTGGTCTACTTTGTGGTTAGACGTCCACAAAGAAGCTACGCGGGCATGCCCACAACCACTCGATAAGAATGCGTTCCTAATTCGCGCCAACGGGAAACCAGCGGGAATGAGACCGCTCGTGTGCGCAAAACAGGGAAATTCTTCGCGTCGTAAATGAGCCTTAGCGTTGGTTGATGTGCCATGGTCAAGGTCTCCGCCCAGTGCCGGCCCACCGCTGGACCGCCGGCTTCTTCCGCGGCAGCCGCTCGAAGAGGCCTTCGCGTTTATCAGCCGTTTGGTCCTGAATCTCGCCCGACAGAGTCGGCTTTTAGAGGCTTTGCGGCCGAGACATCCATTGTTGCAAAGCCTATAATTGGTTGTTCATTTGAAGCATGGACCTCGAGGGACCGTCCTATCGGGCATGGAAGCGCGAATGCCCAGGCGGACGGCTCTTCTGTTTCACGCCGGCTATCGCTCATCTCGGAAGGAAGACGGGAAGATGATCCAGGAACCATTGACGTCGCTTCGCGTCTTCTGCGAGCAAACTCCCATTATTCCCGCCGTTCGCAAGTTTGAGCATGTGGAGCAGGCAATCGCCGCGCACGGCAAGATCGTCTACCTCCTGACTGGCGATCCGGAAAACTGCGAATCGATGATCCAACAGGTGCTTGCCGCAGAGAAGCTCCCCATCGTAAATCTGGATTTATTGAACGGCTTCTCGCGCGATAAGTACGCCGTCAATTACCTCAAGCGCGCCGGCGCGCGCGGAATCATCTCCACCCATCTTGAACCGCTCCGCCATGCAATTTCGATCGGGCTGTATGGGGTCCAGAGAACGTTTCTGCTGGATAGCGGTGCCATGGACGCCATCACGAACCATTTGAAGAACACCCTGGTGGATGCGCTGGAAGTCTTGCCTGCTCTCGTCGCGCCAAAGATAGTGGACCGCGTGCGATCCATCTCGCCGGACCTTCCCGTCGTGGGTGGTGGCCTGATTCAAACCATGAAGGAAGTCGAAGAGCTATTGGCGCAGGGGTTGAGCTCGGTCTCAACCAGCAATCCGCAGATGTGGATTCGCTAAGGCGTTCTCGACAAACACCAACGACTGACTGCACTGCGATCTTCGCAGACGCCACGAGCGAACCCGAGATTCGAATCCGCCTTGCGTTTTGTATCGATCAGTAACTGAATACAGGGATTTGTCCGAATCCAGCCGCAGCCGTGGACCTACCCAGGACCGTGAGTTCATTGCTATCTACTTCAAGCGAGAACGACTGATTGACAGCAGAAAGAGTAAGCACGACCCTGCACTGCCGACGCAGTTCTGTCACCACGCCTTCAACTCCCGCAAAGAACCCGCTGCGCACCCTCACCCGCGTGCCGACAGCGACGTTGGGATGGGGCCGGAGTAGCAACCCGCTCGCAAGACCGTCCCGGATACTGTCCAGTTCCGCTCCACTTACCGCGTCTCGTTCGTCGTTGCCCAGAATGCGCAGCACGCCTGGAGTGGAGATGACCGAAAGCCTGCTTTGGGCTGTGTAGCGGACAAAAACATACCCCGAAAAAAGCGGCCGCTCCGTCACTACGGTTCGGTCTGTCCACTTTACGCGCTCGGAATAGAGAGGCAGATAGTGTTCCACCGAACGAACTTCAAGGTGCTGGGCAACTCGCTTTTCATGATTTGCAATTACATGAAGTACGTTCCACGGACTGCTCTGCATGGTTCGCTCCTGGGAAAAATAGCTCTGAACAAATAGAGCATTTCCCTTCACAGTTTAAGGCCCCGGTTACGGCTTTGTTGTCAATCTCAAGTACCGCAATACGTGCCAAAACGGGAGATATCAAGTGTAGCAAACCCGAAGAACAGCCTTCGAGCGCGGTTCAATTCGCTGCTTTCACGCGCTGGCTGGTCAATTGGTCGCAAAAATCAACATCTGTAACATTACCTTGCCGAGACAGCAGTACTCGTACGCATCTTCTCCTTCTGACTGAGCCGGCTTGAAACTGTTAGCGCGGAAAGCTCCCCGCAACAGCCAATTCTCCACTCGCCTCGCAATCCGGCAAAGTGCCTCATAACGGAGGCACTCTTTCGACCACATCCTACACCTTCACCTTCATCGCCGCCGCGTTTACTCTTTGAATAACATGGCTTACTACGCTATGAATTCGGACGCCAGTTGAAACGCTATTAGAGAGCAAACCCCCGCCCCGATCGCTGCCGCCCACCGAAAGCGACCCCGCCCGGCGTCGCAAGAACAGTGCCACAACCGTGTTAGACTGCCGTTAGGAGCCCCTTTGTTAGTCAGGAAAGCACTCATTACTGCCGCTGGGCGGTCCCAGCGCGAGTTGCCTCTTCAGACCCTTATCGACGGCGACGGCAACAAGAAATCACTGCTCCGCATCCTGATCGAACAATCGCTTGCGGCCGGGGCCGACGAGATTGCCGTTGTCATTTGGCCCGGCGATGAGGCTCCCTATGCGCAAGCCGCCGGGACTCACGCTTCGTCGGTGCGGTTTATTCCTCAACCCGAACCACGAGGCTACGGTCACGCCATTCATTGCGCCCGTTCGTTTACAAATGGCGATCCCTTCCTGCACATGGTGGGCGACCATCTCTACGTCAGCGCCGCACAGAAGCAGTCGGCTCAGCACCTGGTGGAACTCGCACAAAAAGAGCGATGCTCGGTGAGCGGTGTTCAACCCACCCGTGAGAGCATGCTATCGCGCTACGGCACGGTGGGCGGCCGCCGCATTCCTTCGCGCAGCGACCTGTACCGAGTGGATACAGTGATCGAGAAGCCCACGCCGACCGAAGCCGAAAGGCGCCTGCTCGTTCCCGGTATTCGCGCCGGATACTATCTTTGCTTTTTCGGTATCCACGTATTTACTCCGTCTGTGATGGACATCCTGGACCGCAAGTTGGCTACCACTTCGGCCGTCCCCGTCACCCTGGTCGACGCCCTGGCCGAACTCGCCCGCCAGGAGCAGTACCTGGCCATTGAGGATACGGGCCGGCGCTACGATCTCGGCGCTCCCTACGGCCTGCTGATCGCGCAGCTCGCACTGGCACTGAACGGCCGGGACCGCAATGAGGTGCTCTCGCAGCTGCTTGAACTCTTCGCCGACCGTGAACTGCGCGGCATGGGCGGAGGCGCTTCCTCGTGAGCCGCTTTACCGCAGTCATCACCAGCGGCGGGGACCAGCGCAATGTCTCCCTCGACGCCCTTTGCCACGGCCTGACCCTCGACCAACTCCTTGCCGAATGCCGGGAGCTAGACAGCTTCCGACGAAGCTGCGATAACCTCTACCAACGCGTGCGGGCGCTCTTCTTTCTTTACGCCATTCATCGCTTTCACATTCCCCATCTCTCCGGCTCTGCCGAGCCCGCAGTCATCCCCTATGCCGGTTTTGAAGACCTTCTGAATCGCCGCTTCGAGGAAGCCATCGAGGCCTTTCTTGCCGCTGAAGCCGAACATGCTCCCAGCGCCGCCATTTCCAGTGCGCTGGCCGCCAGCTACCACGCGCTCGGCTTCCAGACACTGGCCGACCAGGTCCGCCGCAGCGTGCGCAGCGTGCGCGGCAATCAGTGGATGTTTCGCGTTGGCCACACCGACAACTATCCGCTGCGCCTGCGTCCCGAGCTCCTTCTGGGCAATCCGGTCTTTCCCATTCTGCGCGAGGTTACGCCCGTCCGCATGGACCTAACGCACAGCGGCTGGAGCGACATCTTCTTCCTTGGCATGGACTTCCCAGAGGGCGCGCGCGTCATCAACGCTTCCATCGATCTCGCGATCAGCGGCATCAGCGGATTCACGCAGCCCAGGCCGCCTGTCGAGGCGTGGTTCCGCGTCATCGACCAGCCTGTAATCCGCTTGACCAGCGTCGACCTGCAGGCGACTGCCGACGTCTCGTCGATCGCCGAGATCTTCGATTTTCCCCGCGACTATCTCGGGCTGCTCAAAGCCGGCATTATCGCCAGCGGCATCGTCCCTCCCGGTATCGAAGGCGCCACCCAGCCCCTGGCCGATCTGCTTGCGCGTCTCACCGGAACGCCCGGATACGGCATTGAAATCGTCAGCAAAGTCAACGACATCCCCAAAGGATCCCGGCTTGCTGTTTCCACAAACCTTCTGGCCTGCATCATCGCCGTGTGCATGCGCGCCACCGGCCAGATCCATTCCCTTACCGGAGGGATCGAAGAGCACGACCGGCGGCTGGTTGCAGCGCGCGCAATCCTCGGTGAATGGCTGGGCGGAAGCGGCGGCGGATGGCAGGATTCCGGGGGAGTATGGCCCGGCATCAAGCTCATCCACGGCGCCCGCGCCGAAGGAGGCGATCCTGAGTTCGGCATCAGCCGTGGCCGTCTGCTACCCGATCACCGCATCTTCACAGAAGACGAAATCCCACGGGAGGCACGCGAAAAACTCCAGCGGAGCCTGGTGCTCGTTCACGGCGGAATGGCGCAGGACGTCGGTCCCATTCTTGAAATGGTCACCGAAAAGTACCTCCTGCGCAGTGAAACCGAGTGGCTCGGCCGCAAGCAGGCTATTGAAATCCTCGATGAGATCACCGGTCATCTCAAGCGCGGCGATATCCGCGCCCTCGGCGGCTGCCTTGAGCGCAATTTCCGGGGCCCGATCCAGACCATTATTCCCTGGGCCGGAAATCTGTACACAGCCACTCTGATCGACAGAGCACGCAAGGAATTCGGCGACGATTTCTGGGGCTTCTGGATGCTCGGGGGCATGAGCGGCGGCGGCATGGGCTTCCTGTTTGAACCCAGCCGTAAAGCCGAAGCCCAGGTCCGCATGCAGGCCATCATGAGCGAAACCAGGCGCAACATGGAGCACAGCATTCCTTTCGCCATGGAGCCGGTTGTCTACGACTTCGCGATCAACGAGCTGGGCTCGCAGGCCGAGTATTTTGCCGGCGACGATGCCCTGATGCCTCCCGGCTATTACACCTTGCAGGTACCGCCGCTGATCCGCGCTGAAGTTTCTCAATTGTCCCCTGTCCGTCGTGCGGAACTGGAACGCTTCACCGCGGCTTGCCGCTCAAGGCCTGAGTACGCCAGCATGATTCCCACACTCTTTGACCACTTGCTGCCCGCAACCCACGATGCGGAAGATGGACAAACGCGATCGATCAATGCCCTTCTCGACAAGTTCGGGTTCGACCTTGTGGAGCACGAGCAGATCCGCGCAGATCTCCGTTCCGGCCGCATCGGCCTGGCGCAGAACCGCCTGCGCGATACCCGTCTCATTCAGGACGTTGAAGCGGATCGATTCGACAATACCCATCGCGCCGCCGGCCTCGAAGCCCTTGCCGCCGGACGCGTCGCCGTCGTGTCGCTGGCCGGGGGAGTCGGCACCCGCTGGACCAGGGGCTCTGGAGTCGTCAAGGCACTCAACCCTTTCTCCAGCCTGGGCGGACGATATCGCAATTTCATCGAGGTCCACCTGGCCAAGAGCTGGCGCGTGAGCCGCGAGTGCGGCAGCCCGCTTCCGCACATCGTCACCACCAGCTATCTCACCCACGATGCCATTGCCGCTCACCTCGCTGAGGAGCATAACTATGCCTACCCGGGGCCAATCCTGCTCTCACCTGGACGGAGCATCGGCCTGCGCATGATCCCCATGGAACGCGATCTCCGCTTCGCCTGGGAAGAGATGCCGCAGCAAATGTTGGACGCGCAGGCGCAGAAGGTGCGCGAGGGTCTCCACGCGGCGCTTATTCAGTGGGCCACGAGCACCGGAGAAGGCTCCGACTACACCGACAACGTGCCCATGCAGTGCCTGCACCCGGTGGGTCACTGGTATGAGATCGCCAATCTGCTGCGCAACGGCACGCTGCTGCAGCTACTTGGAATGCGCCCGCAACTCCGCTACCTCATGGTGCACAACATCGACACAGTGGGTGCAAATGTCGATCCATCCATTCTTGGTTACCACATCCATTCCGGCGCCGCGCTCACCACTGAGGTGATTGCCCGGCACATTGAAGACCGCGGTGGCGGCCTTGCCCGCGTGGATGGCCGAGTTCGCTTGATCGAAGGCCTGGCGCTACCCTCCGAAGAACTGGAAAGCCGGCTGCGTTACTACAACAGCGCGACCTATTGGGTCGATGTCGATCGTTTGCTCCAAGCCTTCGGCCTCACCCGCGATTCGCTGCGAGATGACGTCCGTGTCAACGACGCGGTCCGCCTACTGGCCGCGAGAATGCCCACCTACATCACCCTCAAGGACGTGAAAAAACGGTGGGGCAAAGGACAGGAAGACATCTTCCCCGTAGCTCAGTTTGAAAAACTCTGGGGCGACATGACTGCCCTGCCCGAGCTGGACTGCCGATTCGTGCTCGTGCCGCGCGTGCGCGGCCAGCAGTTGAAGGAGCCCGCCCAGCTCGACGCCTGGCTGCGCGACGGCAGCGCTGCGTTTACCGAGTCTTTGTGCGCATGGCGTGAGGTTTCCAGCTGAACCAATTCCCCCACCGGTCAATCAGATCACTCGAATCAGATAAGCAAACACAAGCACCTCAAGCCCGATGAACCCGGCCAGAACGATGCTGTGTTTCAGCGTAAACCGCAGCAACTGCGATTGCTCCTTCACTGTAATTCCCGTCGCAGCGGCCGCAACGGCGATGGATTGCAGGCTGATCATCTTCCCCATCACGCCTCCCGACGAGTTTGCGGCGGCCATCAAGACACGGCTGAACCCCAGCTTGCCGGCAGTGATGACTTGCAGGCTTCCGAACAGAGCATTGGAAGACGTATCCGATCCCGTGAGGAAGACTCCGAGCCATCCGAGAAAAGGGCTGAAGAACGGGAATGCGACACCGGTGGTCGCGAAAGCCAACCCCAGAGTTCCCGTGGCACCGGAATAATTCATCACAAAAGCCATGGAAAGAACCGAGGAGATCGTCAAGATCGGCAGCGCCAGTTGCCGCGCCGAAGCCAGGATCACCCTTACAAAACTGCCCACAGGCATGCGCAGAAAGATCGCCGAAAAAATGCAGGCGAACATGCACGATGTCCCACCTGCGGAAAGCAGGTTCAGGTTGAACACCGCGGGATAGGGCGACGCGGCCGGCATCACAGGTGCAGTGCGGAGAATCAGGTTATGAAGCCCCGGCCACGGAACCGCAAAGGTCGCCAGGTTCAGAATGGATTGAAAGGGCTTGAATCCCCAGAGAAGAACGAGGATGACAAGGAATATGTACGGCATCCAGGCAGCCAGCACCTGCCCTGGAGTGTGTTTTGGGGAGTCGGACCCCCGCATCGAAGCCGCGTTGGCAAGCTCAAATGGACCCGGCTCGCTGGCGGCTGTTCCTTTCTTCGGCCTTCTGTGCGAATGGGACTTTGGCCGCCAGAATCGAAGCAGAATCATCAGGGCACCCATCGCGGAAATTGAACTTAAGATCACGGTGAGCTGTACGTTTATGAAATTTGAAACAAGGTATTCAACTCCCCCAAACGTCAGCCCCGCCACCAGCACGGCCGGCCACACTTCTATAACTGAGGTCGAGCCCTCCATGGCGAGGATCATGTAAGCGGGCAGGATGACTGCCACGGGCGAACATAGAGTTCCAACCGCCCCACTTAGTTTTTCAAGCGGAAGCCCTGTAACTCCGGCCAGCGTTATCACCGGGACTCCGATTGCGCCAAATGCGACAGGTGCGGTATTCGCCAGCAAGCAGAGTGCGGCGGCATAATAGGGCGAGAATCCCAGCCCCACCATCATCGCGCCTGCCACGGCCACAGGCGTTCCAAAGCCGGTTGCGCCTTCAATGAACGCCCCAAAGCCGAAAGCGATGATGATAGCTTGAATGCGCAAATCGGGTGTCAGAGACCCAATAGAATCCTTGACGATGGCAAACTTCCCCGACTCGACCGTCATGTTATAGAGAACGATTGCCCAGAAAACAATCCACGAAATCGGAAACAGTCCAAACGCAGCCCCATGCGCTGCCGAACTTAGCGTCAGCATCAGAGGCATGTGGTATCCGAACAGCGCAACAACCAACGTCGCGCCAAGACCGGCAAGGCCCGCAACCCAGGCTGGCTTGCGCTTTGCACCCAGCAGGAAAAGCAGCACCGCAATCGGCATGGCTGCGATCAACGCGGAAACTGCCAGCCCCTGCCCCCAGATGAAATACCCCTGCTCCCAAACTGCCTTCATCTCCGGCTCTCTCCCCATTCATACCTAACATAGAACAGCCCACGTCACACTTGTCCAAGCCGGCGCACCCGTTCTACTTAGAGGCTCCGCCGCACAAAGCCCGCCATGTGATGTAATGATTGCGATGAATTCCCCAACCTTGCTCGTGCTCGCTGCCGGCCTCGGTAGCCGTTATGGCGGATTGAAGCAAATCGATCCGGTCGGCCCCAACGGCGAAACCATCATCGATTACTCGATCTTCGATGCCCTCCGCGCCGGATTCGGCAAGCTCGTATTCATCATCCGCAAAGACATTCAGCAGGCCTTCAAGGAATCGGTCAGCGCCAGGTTTGAAAAGCAGGCCCCCGTCAAGTACGTCTTTCAGGAACTCGACACGCTTCCTCCTGGGTTCTCTGTGCCGGCGGGACGCACCAAGCCCTGGGGCACCACGCAAGCGGTTCTTATGGCTGCCGGCTCCATTCACGAACCCTTCGCCGTGATCAATGCCGATGACTTTTACGGCGCGGAAAGCTATCGCGTCCTTGCCCGGCATTTGCAGTCCGGGACAACGAACTACGCAATGGTCGGATTCATCTTGCGCAACACGCTTTCCGATTTTGGCGCCGTGTCGCGCGGCGTGTGCAAAGTGAATAGTGGCGGCTTTCTACAGGAAGTCGTGGAATTAACGAAGATTGAGCGTGATGGCGCGTTTGCCAGAAGCATCGATGTGGCTGATCACGAAACCAGGCTGACCGGTGACGAAATGGTCTCGATGAACATGTGGGGATTCACTCCCAGCGTCTTTGCGCAATTGCAGGAACGGTTCCAGAACTTTCTTGAACTCAATCACTCCGAGATGCGTTCTGAATGTTACCTGCCCACCGCGCTGAATGAATTGGTTCTGGGCGGGCAGGCGCGGGTCAAGGTTCTCCGTTCGCACGATTCCTGGTTCGGCGTCACCTGCCGCGAGGACCGCGCACGCGTCGTCGAGAGCATTAGCCATCTCATCAACGATGGCTCCTATCCGCGGAGGCTCTGGTCGTGAGCGACCCGCAAAGCATCACCGCCGTTGCAAGCCAATTTGAAATTACCGGTGAATTCATTGGGGCTACGGCCTACGGCAACGGCCACATCAACGATACATGGTGCGTTGCTTTTCGTCAGGCGTGCGTGCCGGTGCAGTATATTTTGCAACGCATCAATCGCAATGTCTTCACAAATCCGATCGCTCTCATGGAGAACATCGAGCGCGTCACGTCTCATCTTGCCGCGGAGGTTTCCGATCAGCCTGACTGCGGCCGCCGAGTGCTCACACTCATTCCGGCCTGTGATGGCCGCGCCTGGCACATGGATCAAGAGGGCAACTGTTGGCGTGCGTGGCACTTCATCGAAAACGCGCGCACCTACGATGCCGTCGAGTCAACTGCGCAGGCGTATCAGGCTGCCAAGGCATTTGGGCAATTCCAGAAGATGCTCATCGGTATGCCCGCGCCACGATTGCACGATACCATCCCCGATTTCCATCACACACCGAAACGGTTCACTGCATTGGAACGGGCTATCGCCCTGGACTTGGCTAACCGCGCAATCTTGGCCAAGCCGGAGATTGAGTTTGCCTTGACCCGCAAGTCCATCACCAGCGTTCTAATCGACGCGAATCTGCCGGAGCGAATCACCCACAACGACACAAAGTTCAACAACGTTCTGATCGATGACGACACCGGCGAAGGAATCTGCGTCATCGACCTCGACACCGTCATGCCCGGATTGGCGCTTCACGACTTCGGCGACATGGTGCGAACGGCAACCAGCCAAGCAAACGAAGACGAGCGCGATCTCTCCAGGGTGAGTATGCAGATCTCAATGTTTGAGGCGCTCCTGCGCGGCTATCTCGCCTCGGCCGGCAGTTTCTTAAGCAAAGCTGAGAAACAGTACCTTGCCTTCTCAGGCAAGTTGATCACCTTCGAGCAGGGCATCCGATTCCTCACCGACTATCTGGGTCGCGACACCTATTACAAGGTGCATCGAGACGGGCACAATCTCGACCGCTGCCGAACTCAGTTCAAGCTGGTCGAATCCATCGAGCGGCAGGAAGAAAGAATGGAACAGTTGGTGCGTTCCATTGATCTTTGAGCCGCCCCGGTAAGTCTACTCCGCGCTTCGCACCTTCGCTGCGAAAAGCGCATGGTGGGCGAGAATGAACAACGTCCGATCGTCCGCGCCGCCAAAGACTATGTCGATGGGACGCTCAGGCACGTCGATCTGGCCAATCTCCGTTCCTGCCGGATCATATACAAAGATCTGCCCATTCGCCACGTACACATTGCCTTGGCCGTCGACTGCGACGCTCTCACCGCCGCGCTCCGCAAATGGATGCCGATCGCTCATCGCACCGTCAATGCCCACGAGCGCGCTGTAGGTGCGGTCTTCCGATGAACTGCTAATATAAACTCGCTGGCCCGGAATCGTGGCAATGAAACCATACGTGTCAAGATTGTCCGAGAAGCGCCAGCCGGTCCAGTCCGAAGGCCCTTGCTCAAAGACCCGCCCCGCGGGCAGAAACACACTGCCGTCGGGCGAAAGATACTCCGTTGTCTTGGGAATCGATACGTCGAGGGCAAACATCGCCGCCAGTGTCGTGTATTTCATCGTGCTGAAGTCGAGCTGATTTGCAAATTCGCCGTTGTTCCAGTAATTGACCGGAAGCAGCGCCGCCGCACCCGGATGCGGCGCCATAGCTTGCAGCTGAAGCACTGTAATCTGATCTGACGGCGATCCCGGACGGAAGGAATAGACAGAACCCTCGGCGCCATCGGACGAAACCACGAGAAGGTCGCCCGCCTTGTCGAAGGCCAGGTTCACCGGATCAAGCGCGTTGTCCCGCTCAATGGTGAGTCCCTCGCTCGCGGACCAGCCATAGATCCGCTGCTGATGATGATCGACAAAATAAAGCTTCCCGGATGCGTCCACGGCTGCTCCCGAAATAGAAAAGAAGCCGTCTTCGAGCTTCTCGACTTTAGAGCCCGGAGCCAGCACTGCGAAGGCATCGACCGCTGGCGGAGTGTCCGGCTTGGCAGGAATGTCGAGCACGGCAAACTCCCGTTCGCGCACCTCCAGATGATGGGTCAGATCCTCAATCGCATTCTCGTGCGGGAATTTGCTAACCCGAAGAAATGTGCCGCAGCCATTGTGATCGCAGGTGGCATATCCGCTCTCTGCATTTACATGCACATTGCGAAAATGAATGTTCTCGGAGTTATAGAGCCGAACCGCGGCGGGAAACGGCGCGAGCGAGCGAGTTACACGATAGCCATGATAGTTGGCAACCGTTATGTTCTTCGACCAGTCAAATTCCAGAGATAGTGATTCCGGGCTCTCGCCGGCTTCCTCCTCGGTCTGCGGCGCGTTGATGTCCCAATTCTCCACATGATCGAATTTGATCTCGTTGCGCACATGGTGCTCGGTCGATAGCTCATAGACATGGCCGGGAGTCTTCGTGTTCGATGCATAAAATCCCGCCTGGGCAAAGGTGTTCGGAGTCCAGATGTCCGCAAACGTACCACCGCCGCCATCGGTCACCCAGAGGCTCGGATATTGCCCGTCCCAGCGCTTGCGCAGATCGGAGTCGGCGGTGTGGTTGTTGTTGTACGGATTCGTTCCGCTGCCGTGACCGCCCAGGAAGCGCACATCGTCCACCAGCGAGCGTGCACCTGCTTTCCATAACACGGCGACCGCGCGCGGATTGACGCCGCCGGTAAAGACTCCAAACCCGGAGACGATATTATTCCCGCCCCCGGGCGCAAAGATAACTGCCTTGGGCGCGCCAACACCTTGAAACCCGGATGTCGAATCGAGAAGGTCGAACTGCGTCAGAGTAGGATGCAGCCCAATCAGCACCGTGTCAGGCTTCAGCACAAGCGTGTCGCTGACGACGTAATGCCCGCTCGGAAAATAGAGTACGCGATGCTTATCGATCGCCTTCTGAATCGCGGCGGTATCGTTCGTCGCGCCGTCTCCCATGACACCAAGCGTGTGCACGTTGACCCAGTCTCCGGTGGGCGGCAGCAAGGGAATAGCCGGCGGCAGCGGCGCGGGCAGCGTGCTCAGCGGCACGGCATCGTAAAGCATGCCGACAGTGCCCATCATTCCCTCACCCGGCACGATGAGTCCATAGTTGAAACTCCTGACCTGGTAAATCGTCCCCTTGCCCACCACCGTTTTCCCACTCTCGCGGAACAGGGCGAGGGTCGGGGCGTCCTTTAACACCGAATTTTCAAACCCAATCTCGGTGAGAGGACTCTTCTCGTTGCTGATGATGACCGCCGCCTTCGAGACACTTTCAAATCGGCAGTCCTTGACCCACAACTCGTCGGAATACTCTGGATCGATATCGATCGCGGTCGGCACTTTCCGGAATACGTCGCGAATGAGGGTAAGACCCGCCTCATGCTCGCGAATCGCCGCGTCGCGCTGTCCTTCGAACGTCGAATCAATGAGCGTGAACTGCCAGGCGGGAGAGGTCTTATCGGTGAGAATGCCGTAGCGGCCGCCGTAGAAATGCAGATCCTCACCCTCGTTGCCGATCTCGGTCAGTGCGGCAAGTCCAGAGCCTATATGGAAATCCATGTGGCTGAGATAGGCGTGTTGAGCCGCATGGAAGCGGATCGCAATGGCCGCCGGATTGCCCTCCCCAATTTCGAAATCGATGTTACTCATGGCCGAATAAAACGTGCTGGGACCGGCGTCCGCGACCGTGTCATTAGCCGCGACGGTGCCCGGCGGGGGAAACGGAACGTGGCCTCCGAAGCGGGCCATGTCGGCCAGGCTGGCGCCTGTAAACATCACCATCACGCCCACGCCCTTTTCAAAACCCGGCGAGTTGTCCGCCAGCACAAAGACGGGCCGCGTAGCTCCATAGCCGATGACCCTCACGCCCGGCCAGACATACACGGTCCGCGTAAGCCGGTAGCGGCCCGACGGCACGAACACAACGCCTTCATGGTTAGCCCCTTCAGCCTTGTCAACGGCAGCCTGGATCGCCGAGCTGTCATCGGCGGCTCCGTCGGCATGTGCGCCAAACTCCTGCGACGTGAGATACACCGCCTTGGGATCGTCTAGCCGCGCGGTGATGACCGATGAGGCCAAAGCTGATGAAGAGACGCCAACCAAAAGCATGGCGCATAGCGAACTCATTTTCATAAGCAGGTTCATGGCATTTTTTCCTGGGTTGAAACTCACAAACCAAAAACTCATAAATCCGGCCTCCGCCGACCTCGAGTTGCAGTCTGTTGGCCGTTCTCCATGGATTCTAGGGTCAAGGGAGGGCACTCCGCACAGCTTAATTGCTGAGCCCCGAAGAGCGACAGGGGGGAATTCTCGTCCATTGTTCAGCGTGGGTCCCGTGGAGATGTTTGGTGGTGTCCTAATTTGAAGTTTGTAGGCTTACCAACATCTATTTAAGGAGTGGAGCGAAGCTCAATTGCGAGGTTTGCTCCGCCTATTGCAACTCTTAGAGCGACCATACCCCATGCTCGCGAATTGCAGCGTGCATCGCATCTGGAGCTAGATCCAGTTCCCCGGGCCATGTTACGGCGCCGTCCTCGATCGTCGCCTGGGCGAACAGAGACGGGTCGAGAAGCGCTGCGAAAACCCCGGCTATCGGGGAGTGCACCAACCGGGCCATGTCGACGATTCCAGTCGAGCCGTCAGCAAAGATGACCCGCAGTCGAAACTCCGGAAGAGCCTCGACATCCGTTACGCGCCAGGGGGACCTGGGTGCGATCTCGTCAAGTAAACCAACGGGCGAATTCTCATTGGCGTTTGATTCTGTACGCATAGTTCCCAATCCTTCATCAGTTCTTCTCGATGTTGCTGCGCCCACTCCAGTACAAGTGCCTATGCGCGCCTGGGTAGTTGCCTGCGGATGAACACAAGGGTTTGAATATCAATCAGCGCTTCGAATTCAGCAGACAGCGCGTGGAAGTGCAGTGGAACATGATCTCCGAAGTACATCTGGATCAATATCCCGCAAAACCTACTGATCGTCGGCACCAAGGATCAATTCCTCCACATTATTCTTCGGATCGGCGCGCACACAGCGCGCGTTTGGTGCCATAGAGGTGGAATGCGTGGGAGTACCACCTCCCAGTAGCGAATTGGACTGCCCACGCCTCCCCAGAATAATTTCACTGCGAGCTGCTTCATACCCACCAATTAGACGGTTCCGGGTTGACTTTCGCATGATATCCGCCAACGCTTCTTTCGTAGATAGAGCCCTTGAGTTACTGTGCCATCCTTCTGTCGATTCGGTCGCATGATGAGACGCCAATCCGGCGATCTTGCTTTTCGTCATCAACTGGACTCTAATTCTCTTCTGGTCGAAGAAGCCATCCTGTCGCTATGCACCGCGCGCAAAACCCGGCCCTTGCCGCAAAAACGGCGCTGACGCTGATAGGGTTCAGCGCCGTCATCGGACAGATCGTTCTCGTGCGCGAGCTCATCGTCGTCTTCAACGGCAATGAGATGTCGCTGGGAATCATGCTGGCCGCCTGGCTCTTCTGGACCGCCGCCGGAACCAGCCTCACCGGTAGCCTCAAGTTGGGCAAAGAGAGAGCACGCCGTGCTGTGGCTCTGCTTGAATGCCTGCTCGCGGTCAGCCTGCCGCCCACCGTATGGGCATTGCGCGTCTCCAAGGCCGTTTTTCAGATCGCACCGGGCGAGCTCGTGGGACCGGTTCCGATGCTCCTGTCAACGCTGGCTTGTCTCAGCCTGTTTTGTGTAGTCTCCGGCGCGCTTTTCGTGGTTGCCGCTCGCATGTTCGAGCAGGAGTGTGCCGTCACTTCGCGGCTTGCTGCGAGCTCGGCCTACTTGTTCGAAGCGTTGGGTTCCGGCCTGGGGGGAATCGTGGCCGGCCTGGTGTTGCTGCGCTTTCTTGAGTCCTTCCATATTGCAATGATCGTGGCTATTTTCAACCTGTCGATGGCTGCGGTCCTCTGGTTGCGCATGAGCCGCAATCAGATCGCCATCACGGCACTGGCAGCGGCGCTGTGTGCAAGTCTTCTCCTTGTCTATCTGGCTCCCTGGTTGGATCTGTCCAGTCGGG
Source organism: uncultured Acidobacteriaceae bacterium (assembly GCA_963757965.1). GTDB lineage: Bacteria > Acidobacteriota > Terriglobia > Terriglobales > Acidobacteriaceae > Telmatobacter. The sequence continues at coordinate 15,838 of CAVWTV010000015.1, read as the reverse complement.
CAAGACTCTGGCAGGGTTTCCAGGTTCTTGGATCGCGCGACTCCAACTATGGCAACTTGACCGTGACACAAACCGGCGAAATCCGGACCATCTATGACAACGGCCTTATCCTTGCCAATGCGCCTGACGAGAGCGCCGCAGAAGAAGCAGTACACTATGCACTGCTTGAACACCCAGCCCCGAGAAAGGTTCTTCTCATCGGCGGCGGCGTCAATGGCAGCATCGCACAGACCCTGCAGCATCCGACCATCGATCGAATCGACTACGTCGAACTGGATCCCGCTCTAATCGCAATGGCGCGGCAGTTCTTTCCCGCGCAGTATGATGCCTGGGCCTCGGACCCGCGCGTGCACACGCATTATGCGGATGGCCGCCGCTATGTGAAGACAACCGGCGACACATTCGACGTGATCGTTCTCAATGTGCCCGATCCGCAGACTGCGCAATTGAACCGCTACTACACCGCCGAGTTTTTTCGCTCCGCTCGCGATCACCTCGCGCCCGGCGGACTGCTCGCACTTGAACTGCGCTCGTCGGAGGAAACCATCAGCCCCGACCTTGCTGAATTCCTGCGCTGCATTCAGCGCACCCTCAACGAAGTCTTCCCCTACACCGTCGCCATCCCCGGTGAGACAATTCACTTCTTCGCCGCAACGCAACCGGGCGTGCTGACCGACAATCCCAAAATCCTGATTTCAAGATTGCGAGAGCGGAAACTGCAAACGCAATATGTGCGCGAGTACTTCATCCCTTTCCGCATGATGCCCGATCGCATGACGCAGGTGCGCGAACAACTTCAACCGCTTGCGTCCACGCCGGTCAATCGCGATTTCGTTCCGATTGCCTATTACTTCGACATTGTCTTGTGGAGCGCGCAGTTCAAGACTGGCTACTCCAACTGGTTCCGGATGGCAGCGCCCATCCGCTTTGCGAATGTTATTGTCGCCACCCTCATTGTCCTGTTGCTTGCAGCAGCATCCACGGCGCTTATGCGCGATCGCGAGCGGCGTGCCCAATCTGCTGCGGCATACTGTGTGGCCGCAACCGGCTTCACACTCATCACTCTTCAAATCCTCTTGCTGCTTGCCTTCCAGTTCATCTACGGCTACGTGTACCACCAGCTCACAATCCTCATCGCCATGAATATGGCCGGAATTGCAGTTGGAAGCTGGCTGGGTATTCGGCGTGCGGGTCGTCACCACAGGACTCCATTCAGCGCCATGGCGACAAATCAGGTCCTGCTCGCCCTGTCTGCACCGGCGCTTATATTTATAGTCAGCTTGCTGGCCACTTTCTCCGGAATGGCGGCGACTTGGCTGGCAGCGCAGTGTATCTTTCCAGCATTGGCTGCGCTCTCTGGAATACTCGGAGGCTATCAATTCCCCATCGCATCGCAAATATTTCTTCACGACAACAGCGGCACGAACAAGCTCGGTACGCTTTATGCCATCGACCTATTGGGCGGGTGTGTGGGAGCGCTCCTGGTGAGCACCTACCTCATTCCAGTCTTTGGATTCTGGAGGACCGCGGCTCTCAGTGCGGCAGTAAGCTTGGCTCCGGCTCTGCTTGCTGCGCGAGCAAACCTGGGGCGACAGAAGTTTCAGACATAGACGCCTGAGGCTTGGACTCGCTGAAGACCACGGCCGTAAACATGAAGATGTCCGTATCCTCATCCTTCCAGCAATCGGAATGCATACCGGCCTTGATGCAGGTCTGCTCCAGAAACTTCTGCCGATCCCATTTCTCTTCGACAGGCACTTGCGGCAGCAGCAGGCCCTCGTAGCTGGCGTTCTTCATCAGCAGGCCATGCTGGCCGACCGCGATTTGTTGAATGTCGGTTACGCGCCGAAGCGGCGAGAGCACGGAGATTTCGTAATCGAGCTGCGGTAGCTCGGTCGCTGCGACAGGCTGGAACCGCGGATCGCGCAGCGCTGCCAGCGTCGCTGTGTCGCGCACCGTCATGAAGAGCGGCTTCATTGCCGAGGTGTAGCCGATGCATCCGCGCAGCGCGCCCGCCTTGCGCAGCGTCACAAATGCGCCGCGCTCCTGATTCAGCAGGTCGTCCGAGCTCGCCGGCGGCTCATACGCCTTGTTCTCACGCACGGCCTGCTCCACCGACTTGCGCGCCAGCGCCAGCAACTCGTTCTTCTCCTTTTCGTCCAGCGAGAACGGCGATTCCACCGCCTTCGCGCCTTGAGCCTTGACAAAAACATCCGCACTATAGCCGACCACACGAGAGCGATCGCCGGTTACGTCGCCGGAGTTCGCATACTTCAGCACCACGGCCTGCCTTGCTCCCATGCGCTCGGCCGCGATCATTGCGGAAACAATGGGCGCGCCGCCACAAGCCTCCCATATCCGCTGCTCAAAGTTCCGCGACATGCTCAGGTAGTCCCACGCTTCGAGCGCATGTAATGTTTTGTGATCGATCTTCTCCGCATCGTCGTAGGGGTGGTAGTGGGATAGGTCCGAGCTGGCCACAATCAGCGTATCGCCGCCCTGAATCAGCTTCGCCAGCGCCACTCCCAGCGCCCGGCTGTTCTCGTAGCTCTGATTTCCCATGACGATGGGCACCAATTCGAAGTCACCCAATACACGCTGCAACCAGGGCAACTGCACCTCGATCGCATGCTCCGCGCCTGCCGCCGTGGCATCGTGTCCCCGGCTCGAAAGTTGCATGGTCGAGCTCATCTTGACCAGTTGTCTTGCAAACGCTTTATCAACCGGAACCGTGCCCAACGGCGTGGCATAAGCGTCGCCGTCGTACACAGAAGTAAAGTCAAAGCCCTCGTAATGCGACGGGGCAATCACCACCACGCGCGAGAACTTGCGCCCTTTCAGTTCCGCGTAGGTATATGCCGCCACTGGGCCCGAGTACTGATAGCCGGCGTGCGGCGCAACCACGGCCAGAATCGGATCCTTGATAAACGGCGGAGACGCATGCGCCAGCATCTCATCGATCATTGCCGAAAGTTCTTTCGGATCGGCGGGATAAAAACTGCCGGCAACTCCCGCTTGTCTCACCTTTTGTGGACTGGCGGCGCTGACGTGTTGAATCGGCGCCGTCACCGCGAGCGCAACCAGTTGAGCCATGACCCAATGCATAGTCGAACTCCTCATGATGTTCACTTGCCAAACCTCTTCTCGCCCTCACACGTGCCAAATGCCTGGGATTGGGTGGTGGCAGAATGGGCAGCTATCCTTGCGGATCAGCACCTGGCTTGCCGTGAACCCCACGCGCTCCACCAACAGCTTTTTGCACTGCGGGCAGTAGGTGTTCTGCGCGGGATGTCCAGGCACATTACCAATGTAGACGTAGTGCAACCCCTCGGCGTCCGCAATTGCTTTGGCGCGTTCCAGAGTCGACACCGGGGTGATGGGCAAATTCTTCAACAGATATTCCGGATGGTACTGCGTGAAATGCAGCGGCACATCGACACCCAGGTTCCCCTTGACCCACTGCGCCAGTCCAGTGAATTCGGCGTCGCTGTCGTTGAGTGTGGGCACAACGAGGTAAACAATCTCCGTCCACTTGCCCATTTTCTTGAGATTCACCAGCGAATCGAGCACCGGTTTCAACTGCCCCGTGACAACTTTGCTGTAATACGACTCGGTGAACGCCTTTAGATCGATCTTCACCGCGTCCATCTTTCCGTACGCGGTCTTCAACGCCTCTTCCTGCATGTAGCCGTTGGACACGACGATGCTGCGAAGACCGGCCGCGTGTCCCGCATCGGCTACATCCATCAGGAACTCGCTGAAGACAACCGGCTCGCTGTAGGTGTACGCAATCGTCGGACAGCTATACTGTTTCGCCAAATCGACGATCCGCGACGGCGGTGCGTAGTCGGCGGGAATCTGCTCGGGACGCGACTGCGAAATATCCCAGTTCTGGCAGAATTTGCAGTTGACGTTGCAGCCGGCCGTGGCCAGCGAGAAAGCCATCGTTCCCGGCATGTAGTGAAACAGCGGCTTCTTCTCGATGGGATCGACGTGCGCCGCGCACACCCGCGAATGCACCAGCGTGTAGTAGGTTCCGCCGCGATTCTCCCGTACTCCGCAATAGCCGCGCTCGCGATCGCCCACGTTGCACTCGCGCGGACACAGCTTGCACTTGATCTTCAGATTCGCCTGCTTCTGGTAAAACTTCGCCTCCACAACGAAGCGCGAATCGTCCGGCTTCTGCTGCCCGGCCTGCAACGGCGCCGCCGCCGCGGAACAGGCTGTCTCGCTCAGTCCCAGAGCCGCTCCCGACGCCAGGGCGCACTTCATAAACGAACGGCGATCGAACCCGCAGCACGGCAGGCTTTGCTCGCCGGCAACACCGAGACTTTCACCGTCCAGCGCTTCCAATTGCTCAATCATTTTCAACCTCCCGGTATCCGGCTCCAGTCTCCGGGGCTATACCTCGACAATCGAAATCCTCCTGGGATCGTTCGCGCCCAGGCGATGCTCTCCGTCGGCTGCGGTCGCAATGTAGCGCGGCGCTCTGTCGTCGGCCTCCAGCGTCTTCAGCCCGTGTTCGGCGCGCTTGCGTTCGATGATTTGCCAGCCGGTGTAGTCCAGCGCAACCGCATCCTGCGAAACGAGCAGACCGTTGTGTTTCCAACTTGTCTCCGGCTTGTAGGCCGGGCCGCCGTCGTACATGGCCGTGGTCGCATCGCAGACTGTCAATCGCATTCTGGTCCGTATTTCCGGCAGCATGTTCACGTCCGCGACGTATGGATTGCAGCCGTTCGGGTGGTACTTGTTGGGATTGTGGATCGCGCCATACATGTTCTTCAAAGCGATGGTCACGCCGGCGCCGTCATGGTCTTTCAGCACCGGCACATTGATCAGCACGTTCGATCGCTGGGTCAAGAGCCGCGATAGCCGGCTGCCGACACTGCCGTATGCAACCAGATCCTGCTCGTAGTCGACCCGATCGGTCCCGAAACACTGAACCCGGTTCCCGCCCTCCGCCACACGGAATCCAGCGTGTTCCATCTCCTCCGTGTCGCGATCCCACACCACGATGTCGCTGGGCTTGATTCCGCCCTCCTCCAGCCGCTCACAGATGGCTTCGACCAACTGCGGATTGCTTGAGATTCCGCGCCCCCCCAGAGCGTTCACCTTCAATCCCACCAATTCACCCGGCCGTACCACCATTCTCCAGGCCTCGATCGGATGATCCCGATCGAAGAGCGCCTGCATGGCGCGATCCAGCAAGCTCAGCATCCGGCCCGAATCGATACTGGAGCCTGGCGTTGAAGCGGTTCCACGCAGAAGGACATCGCGGGCGACCACAACCTTGGACTTCGCCAACCTCGCGCCCTGATCCGCCGCTGCCCCAGCGCCCGAACGCAGAAACGCGACACCAGTAAGCGCTTTCTTCAGAAAGTCCCGTCGGCTGTTGATGTTCATGCCATTCACACCAAACGACTTACAATTGAAACAGACGGCAAACCTTGCCTAGACCGTCCCAAACAAACGTTACGCAATTGGAAAGGCATTTCAGTGATGATCGGCACCTTTGTTGCACGTCCCAGAATCGAGTGCTCTCTGAAGGCATCGGCGCGAACCCTCAGTGCTCATGCCCGCGCTAAACTGTCAGTGCCGCTCGCACAAAACGTCGGGCAGGCCATATAGCCAGGTATTTCCTGTTGACCCGGCGCCAAGGAACAAGGACAGCAAGAGATTTGCATTGGCATTGCCAGGCAGTAGAGTGGGTACTTGAGGAGGACGAGCGATGAAGGCATTGGTCAAGAGCCGGGCCGAGCGAGGCCTGTGGCTGGAGGAGATTGCCGAACCTGTCATCGGCATCAACGATGTGCTGGTCCGCGTGCGCTACACCGGCATCTGCGGCACCGACGTTCATATCTTCGAGTGGGACGAATGGGCGCAAAAAACCATCCCCGTGCCCATGGCGATCGGTCATGAATTTGTCGGCGAGATTGTCGCGGTCGGAGCAAATGTCAACGACTTTTATCCCGGCGACATTGTCTCGGGCGAAGGCCATGTGGTCTGTGGTCGCTGCCGGAATTGCCTGGCAGGACGACGGCATCTGTGCGCTTCCACGCAGGGCGTCGGCGTCAACCGGCCGGGAGCCTTTGCCGAATTAATTTCGCTGCCCATGACCAACATCTGGCGGCACAATCCCGGCATCGATCAGCAAGTTGCGGCCATCTTCGACCCCTTCGGCAATGCTGTGCATACCGCGCTCTCGTTTCCAGTGCTCGGTGAAGACGTGCTCATCACCGGAGCAGGCCCCATCGGCATCATGGCGATTCCCGTCGTGCGGCATGCCGGCGCGCGGCACATCGTTGTGACGGATATGAATCCCTTCCGGCTCGATCTCGCCCGGAAGATGGGAGCGACCGTGGCCATCAATCCCAGCGCGACGCCCCTGGCCGAGGTGCGGAAACAACTCGGCATGATGGAAGGCTTCGACGTTGGGCTGGAAATGTCCGGCAATTCGCAGGCGCTTCGCGAAATGATCGTGAACATGAGCCACGGCGGCAAAATCGCCGTTCTCGGAATTCCGGCCAAAGAGATGCAGATGGATATGCGCCAGGTGATCTTCAATATGCTCACCATCAAGGGCATCTACGGCCGCGAGATGTACGAAACCTGGTACAAGATGTCCGTCATGCTGGAGTCGGGTGTGGACATATCCCCCGTAATCACGCACCGCTTCTCATATCACGACTTTCAGCACGGGTTCGACGCGATGATTTCCGGGCAAACGGGCAAGGTTGTGCTGGACTGGACGAGCCTGGGATGAATGGCTGGAAAGGATCGCCATGTACGGGAAGATTCAGAGCTTCTTAGAGAACAAGATAAGCAATATCCAAAATGCCGGCTTGTACAAGAACGAGCGCGTGCTCGCCGGGCCGCAGAAGGCAAAGGTCTCCGTTGCCGGCGGCGCGCAGGTACTGAATCTGTGCGCCAATAACTACCTCGGACTCGCCAATCATCCTGCCGTCGTCGAAGCTGCAAAGCAGGCATTGAAGGATTGGGGATACGGGCTTGCCAGCGTGCGTTTCATCTGCGGCACGCAGTCGATTCACAAGCAGTTGGAGCAGAGAATCAGCGCCTTTCTCGGGACCGAGGACTCAATTCTCTATAGTTCCTGCTTCGACGCCAATGGCGGCCTGTTTGAAACCCTGCTCGACGAGAACGACGCCGTCATCTCCGACGAGTTGAACCACGCCAGCATCATCGATGGCATCCGGCTTTCGAAGGCCGCCAGGTTTCGCTATCGAAACGGCGACATGGACGACCTGGAATCGAAACTCAGCTCGGCCGTATCGTCCCGCCACCGACTCATCGCCACCGACGGCGTTTTTTCGATGGACGGTTACTTCGCCAAGCTGGATAGGATATGCGATCTTGCGGAAAAGTACGATGCGATGGTAATGGTGGACGACTCCCACGCCGTCGGCTTCATCGGCGAGCACGGTCGCGGGACGCTGGAGTATTGCGGCGTCGAGGGCCGCGTGGACATCGTTACCGGAACGCTGGGCAAGGCGTTGGGCGGCGCCAGCGGCGGCTATACAAGCGGGCGCAAGGAGATCGTCGAGTTGCTGCGCCAGCGCTCACGGCCGTATCTTTTTTCCAATTCCCTCGCGCCGCCTATCGTTGCGGCCACGCTGAAGGTGCTTGATCTGCTGACGGAATCCGCGGACCTGCGCCATCGCCTGCGTGAGAACACGCGCTTCTTCCGCGAGCAGATGGTTCAGGCCGGCTTCAATGTCTTGCCCGGCGAGCACCCGATAGTTCCCGTCATGTTCGGCGACGCCGTTGCCGCTTCTCGCATGGCGGAATTGCTGCTCGCCAAGGGCGTCTACGTTGTGGCCTTTTCCTATCCCGTCGTGCCCCAGGGCAAGGCTCGCATTCGTACCCAGATTTCAGCTGCCCACACGCGCGCAGACCTTGAATTCGCGCTCACTAAGTTTGCCGAAGCTAAGATGGAATTGGAGCCTTGATGGGTAGCTTGATCACGAACCGGCCCGTTGTTAAGGATTGACCTTTGCGAGAGCGACCGGCGAGACCCCATCGCCGGCCAGTTTCCTGGTCATTACCTGGAGGTGATACCCCATCACCGCAAGAGTCATTGCCGCGCCGACGCAATGCCGGTAACGTGTCGCGACCGTCAGCAAGAACTTCCAATAACTCCAGCGCTGCTCGCCGAAGACTCCCTGGCGGACGATCGAGGTGACAAAGGCCCGCGCATTGCCCCTGGTGAGCCACCTTTGCCTGGTCTTTCGCTCTCCATTCCGCGGCTGTGTACGGTTCAGGTAGAGCTTGACGCGCTCATAGTAGGCCTCGCAGGAATAGATTCTCTTCAACACTGAGCGATAACCCTCCACCAGTTTTGCCGCGTCCATGTTGGGAAGAAAGTTGAGCTTGTCGCCTGTGTTGTCACCGTGACCTGCATCCAGAATCCTGCCCTCCCTCCGCAAGCGGCGGAAAAGCTGAGTTCCGGGCATGGCTTGTAGCAGCCCAACCATGGCCACTGGGATTCCGCTCTTTTGAATAAACTCCACCATCCTGTCGAAGATGTCTTCCCTATCGGTGTCGAAACCCAGGATGAAGCCGCCCATCACCTGCATGCCATAACTCTGTATCGTGGCTACACTGTCCAGCAGGCTGCGTCGCGTGTTCTGCAGCTTGTTGCTGGCGATCAATCCCGATTCATCCGGAGTCTCTATGCCCAGAAAAACTGAGACAAAGCCGGCGTCTTTCATCAGTTGCATCAACTCTGGATCGTCGGCCAGATTCAGTGAAGCTTCAGTATTGAAGTCGAAACTGATTTTGTACTGACTGCGCCACTCCGCCAGCGCCACGCATAACTCTCTGGCTCTCGCCTTGTTGCCAATGAAGTTATCGTCAACGATAAATACAGCCTCGCGCCAGCCGGCCGCGCGCAACTGGTCCAGCTCGGCAAGCACCTGCGCCACTGCCTTGGTACGGGGCCGGCGGCCATAGATCTCGATGATGTCGCAGAACTCGCAGTTGAACGGGCAGCCGCGTGAGTATTGCACGGCCATGGTCGAGTAGCGCCCCATCTTGATGAGGCTCAGGTCGGGCAATGGGCTGGTCCCCATCGCCGGCCTTTCGGTGGCCTGGTAATTGGGCTCTGCTGTACCCTGCTCCAGGTCGCGTGCCAAGCCTGCTATTAGAGCCTCGGCCTCGCCGACCACGATGTGATCCGCTTTCAGGTCCGCCGGCGACAGGCTGCTGGCAATGGGTCCCCCCACTACAGTCCGCAATCCGCGCGCGCGACACCGTTCCACGATGGCCGCAAGCGACTCGCGCTGGATATGCATGCCGCTGATCAGTACAACATCGGCCCAGGCTAGGTCGCGGTCGCGGAGCCGCTCGACATTCGTGTCCACAAGACGCTTTTTCCAGTTGCCCGGCAACAGCGCGGACACCGTCATCAGTCCCAGCGGAGGCTGAGCCGCCCGCTTGCCCAGAAACTTGAGCGCATGTTTGAAGCTCCAATAAGTCTCAGGGAACTCCGGGGAGACCAACAGGGCGTTCATAAGACCATCTCCTTGGGGAGGAGGGCGCCAGCGCACATCGATGGCTACGCTCGGCTACGCAGGCGAGTTTCAGCGCATCTGAAGCCGCCGCCGCTGCTCTCGAAACAGCCCACTGCTTCCAATTCAGTTTGTTTCAGCCGCCGCTGAGAAGCTGTACAAAAGAAATCATCTCATTCCAGAAAAAGGGAGTGCTCGGACTCCTCAATCTCCTCCTCTGAAGGGGCACTGCGCTGCTTGAGCTGCGCCAGAGAATACCCTTAATGAGATATAAAGCAATCGCTTTCCTGTGCAAAAGAATGCACATTGGTCGTTTCTGAAAGCCATTACTCGCATGATTCAAAAGGAACTTCATTTGGCCTCAGAATTGCATTAGCACTTAAGTAATGAATCGCCGAAGGCTGTCACAAATCGGCCTTGGGGTGTCCTTTGTTTCAAAACTCTGAAGGCCCACTGGACCCTCGCAAGTTGAGATCAATACTAAAAATCAACGTCGCCGCCAGGCGCCGGCACTCTGAGGGACGAATGAGTCAAGACGCGATTACGGCGAAGGACCGGCGAACAAGGCAGCGCTTCAGCGTCAACGCGCCCCTTGCCATATTGATGGGAGACCGGGAGGTTCAGGCCTACACCCGGGACCTAAGCAACTCCGGAGTGTATTTCTATTTAGCGGAGACCGACGGTGCCCTGATCGACCGTAATTTTGAATTTGTGCTTCAGTTGCCCGCGGAAATTACACAATCGCCCTGTTGCCAGATTCGATGCCAGGGACGAACGCTCCGGATGGAGAAGACTCCGATGGGGCTCGCCGGGGTTGCCGCGGAGATTCTGGATTATTCGATTCTTGCTGGATCTTCATCAACGGATTCCAGTTTGCGAATCCCCAGAACGCGATGATGAGTGAGCCGGTCCTTGACCACGTAGACGAGCTTGTTGTTGCTGTCGGGATCCGTCGGCACAAGGAAAAAACCCGGGTCAACCAGATACCGAATTGAATTGAATACAATCCCTTCCATGATTTCGCCATCGAGGAATTGCACCATCATCCAAATCCCGTAAACGATCGGCGCACAGCTATGAAACTGAAGTTCCTTGTGCGTGCCGTCTCCTTCGAACGTGTTTACGTAGAAGATGGCTTTGATATCTGCGATTGAGATTTCCTCGACACTGTTCGACTCGAGAAGGCGAATTCGCACGGTCTCCGGAAAGTTACGCGGAGCGTTGCTCAGCAACTCTTCAATCGTTTTCCAGGCTGGCGACTCCAAGTAGCCCTTGATCGTCTTAGTTCCGAACTGGATAACAACTTTTTCCGACTTGGTCGTATTCGTCTCGCTCATAAACGGTCGATTCACTTCCCTGTGCAGCGTAAAACCCCAATGGAGAGCAGATGCTTCTTATGCGGCTACTGGATCGGCGTTATCGTGCCAATTTCACTCTAACATGGTATTGAGAGCCTCAATGAAAGCAACTTCCAAGTTATTCGGATTGACTGCCCGGGAGCCTTGGCAAGAGCGGTTTGCCGTCGACAGGCTAACCAATACAGCCGAACTCTCTCCGTGTCGGTTCAGTTATAAGTAACTTAAACCGGGATTTCCATTTTGACTCCCCGCCGCAACCCAGTGTATCCAAATTTGTCTCCACTGGCGACCTTTCTTGCATCCGTTTCCATTTCAAAGCCCCGGACGTGCCCAGCTGGGCCGCCTCCGGGGCCAAAGAACCGAGATTATCCCCCTTTCGAAGCACTCTTTCGGACACCTCTCCCGTCAACCCCTTCGTCGCCCAAATTGCTTTCGCCTTCCCGCCGAGCCTACCCCGCTGGCAGCGGTAAAGCCTCCATCCGCCGCACCATCCCAGCAAACAGGCTCTTCGTGAGGTAGCTCTCCGCCAGCACTAGCCAGTAGTAACGGGCATGCTTGACCAGTCGCCCGCCCGTCTTCACCAGCCGTTGCTGCAAACTGCTCAGCGACCAGTTCTCGATCTTCTTCGGCAACGCCAACCTCCGCCACAGGTTTCCCAAGTTGTAGGCGATCAGGCTAAGCCATAGCCGCACTTCATTCGACCTGAACCGATGACAACTCAGCCGTGTCATCTTCACCGCCTGCTTGCCTTCCTTGATCCACTGCTCCGCCGTCCCCCGCTTGTTGTAGAACCTTACCACCGCCCGGCTCGGCGTCTCCAGATTTGTGACGATGAACCCGATACGCGGGAACAACTCCGCTGCGTGATGCTCGACCTTTGCCACTACTCGCCGGGCCGTCTTCCAACTGGCTGCCTTGTAGAGAAAGCCTTTGTACCACACGACCGGTTTATGGCTGGGACGCCCCACCGGACGCGGCAGCAGTTCCGCCACATTCCGTTCCAGGTTCTCATTAGCCGGGATGCGGATAGCGTACTTCACGCCCCGGCTTTCCAGCGCTTCGTAAATCTCCGGTTTGGCGAAGGCGGCGTCGGCGCGAAACACAACTTCCTTGCCCAGTTTCTGCTGCCGTTCAATCTCGGGAAGCAACAGTTCTTCCCAGTCTTCGGCACTATGCACGTTGCCGGGGCGTAGCTTTGCCGCCAGACAGTCGCCTTCCCGATTGAACAACAAGAGCGGGTGATAGCAGGTGGACTCGAAGTGCCCGTTGTACGCGCTATTCTCCTGCTGACCGTACACCGGGATCTCAGTCGAGTCCATATCCAGCACGACCCGCTGTTGCGCATCGATGGCCTCTACCTTGCCGATGAGTTCGCGGTTGATGCGGACCAGACTGGCGAAGTTCTGCTCCTCGGCCAGCATCTCGGTCTCGAACGTCTGCAAGCGGGAAGTCAGCGCCACGCCACGATCCCAAGTCTTCTCCGAGCCGATCAACCGGAACGTCGGATCTTGCGCGAGCCGTTCGGCGTCGTTGACATCCTCATAGCCTGCAATGCGGCTGTAGACGGACTGCCGGAATAGATCTGCGAGCGGAAGTTGCGTATTCTTCCCGCGCCGTGAGTCAGTCAGATGCTGGGTGATCAGTTCGCCGAACCCGAGCCGCTCATCCAACTCACGAACAATGATGAGGCCACCGTCGGAGGTGACCCGTGATCCCCGGAAACTGATCTTCAAGGAGGCGTTGAAAGAAAGCTGAAACGGCCCATTTTGTTTCTCACCCATTGGGTGTTGACCTCCTGAGCGTCATCATCACGCTCAAACCCCTATGGATATTGATGATGAACTCTACCCGAAGATTCTCAAGTCAAGTTCAAAATGGAAATGTGGGCTTAAACCGGGAGCCATTGGATATATCTTCGGATGGCCAGAAGCTGCTTGCCCTGACCGGGTTGGAGTTCGAGAAAGACCGGGAGCTATGGGTCGTCCCGCTGAACGGAGGAAAACCGTACCGAGTGTCGAATGTCGTTGCCCACGCCGCTGCCTGGGCACCCGACGGCAAGACCCTCGCCTATTCGGCAGGAGCCGCTGTATTTCTTATTTCGGAGGACAGGCTCGTTCCGAGGAAAATCGCGTCGTTTGACGCCTTTCCGAATACATTGCACTGGGGCCCCGATGGCAAAGCCCTGTACCTCACCCTGAAGGACATCCAGACGGGCAAGGCCAGATTCTGGGCGGAACTCGCAGGCGCCGACATGGGCACGGTCACGTTGCGTCCCCCGCCTGATTCGATCCGATGGGATACAGAATTCGCCCGTGCGGGTGATCCAAACACTTACTTCATCGTGGAGTCAAGACCGCACAATGTGGCCACGCTGGTATGGAAGGTGAAATTTGGCTCAAGATGGTGGCAGCCTCTGATCCAGATCGTCCCGCTGCGCTTTGTCCAGGGACACACTGACGGAATTGCCTATGACGCAAAAACGTCCCAGCTCCTCGTTCTGAGCACCCAACTGGAAAGAGCGGAGTTTGTCAGCTTTGACCCCCGCATTAAGGAATTCAGGCCACTGCTGCCTGGAGCATCAGGCACATTCCTGAACTATTCGCGGGATGGCACGAGGGTGGTGTATGTTTCCTTCCACGATTCCGCGCTTGTAGCAAGCCGGCCCGACGGAAGCGAAACTCGACAGCTTACCTTTCCACCAGAACAAGCAGAACTGCCACGTTGGTCACCCGATGGGAGACAGATCGCCTACATGTCGAAACGTCCGGACAGCCCCTGGCGGATCCGCGTGGTCGATCTTCAAAACGGAGCAATCCGGGAAGCTTCTCAAGGCGATGACAGTCAGGGTGCGCCGACCTGGTCTCCGGATGGCAAGTTCATTGCCTTCGGAGAGGTTGAATGTCTGAAGGCGCGCTCGTGCTCTATCCATCGGATCGATCTCGCCACCGGTAAGGTGGGAACTTTGCCTGGCTCGGAGGGCCTAATGACCGCTCGCTGGTCACCGGATGGGAGATTCATTGCAGCAATGAACCAGGAGCAAAACAAGGTCATGCTGTTCGATGTACGGTCGGAGAAATGGCGGAAGCTTGCCGACGCAATCCCAGGGCCAGATCTGAGCTGGTCCGCGGATTCCAATTATCTCTATGCGAACGTACCCGGCACAGCCGCTCAAATCGTCCGCGTCCGGATCTCGGATGGTTCCAGAGAAACCATGTTCCAATTCCGTTCCCAGGATAAGTTCGACCTGGCGGATTCCGAAGACACGCAGTTCTCGGTGGCGCCGGACGACTCTATCATCCTGCATCACCGAATCCTGTCTGAGGAGGTCTACGCCTACGACCTTGGAGAAAACTGAATTCGATTGGCGTCTTCTCTCGTCTCAGAATCCGGCCATCCGCACCGCTATGACGGGGTCTCCGCCAGCTTCTTCGCTAGTCCGCCGCATGACCCCAGAAGCATGGCAGTGGCGTGTCTTTTCGCATCTTTTCGCATAAAGTCGCATGTTTGCCAGCCAGTACGCCCCAGGTTCCTGCTAGCTTTAAGTGGCCCGGCTGCGTGCAATTTTCACGGCTAAGTTGCACATAATGTGTAAGTAGTAAACATTCTGACGCTATGGGGCGGGCGGACTGCGGCACCAGAGGAGTGCCTCGGTGCTGGCAATGCAGCTTGACTATGGGGGACCGATGAAAATGGCTTTCGGGTCGGCTTGACGCACCATGCTCCGTTCCTTTCCGCTATGCGCTGCATCACGTGCGCATGGCATAAATGATGCAACCATGATTTAATTGGACTTTCTAACCGCGAACTACCTGCTCTTTGTGTTTATGCGCCGTTTTTCCTCAGGAGCGATCAATGAATAGCAGTCCGTGGCATGTCCTTCATGTTCATTCAAACTATGAAAAACGGGTTACACAGTCCCTTGCAGTGCGTTCAGTGGAATGCTTTCTGCCACTTTACACCGAACGCGTAAAGTGGACGGATCGAACCGTCGTCGCGGAGCGGGCACTTTTTCCAGGGTATGTGTTTGCGCGTCTCACAACTCAAACCAGGTCCTGTGTCGTCGTTACTCCCGGCGTGTGTCGGGTTCTGGGCGATGAGGAAAGGGATATGGTGAGTTGCGAAGAACTCGACAAGATTCGGGCCGGCCTGGCGACCGGGTTGCTTCTGCGGCCCCATCCCTGCGTCAGTGTGGGAACGCGGGTACGAGTGCGTGACGGCGTTTTTGAGGGAATGGAGGGCATGGTGACAGAGTTCCGTCACCAATGCAAAGTCGTCATCGCCCTTGAAGCAGTCAGGCAGTGCTTTTCGCTGGAAGTGGATATGAGCGACCTCGTAGTTGTGAATAAGCCTGTGGCCAAGCCGCTCATGAAGCAGATCCCCGTATACGGCGTTGACTCGTTTCGAACAGAACGCGGCTACGGCCAAGCAACAGCCTGATCCAGCGGCCCCGAATCAGGCGTGAGTCTGCATAGTGGTGCAAAAGTTGAAGCGGGCGGTGCGCTGGTCTCAGCAAGCAGCTACGCCCGGAGGAAATCGGCCCTCCCCATCCACGCCAGCGCCCAAAAAGGCAACGCCCCGGTTGATTCGGGGCGTTGCCTTTTTCCCACCCAAACTGATTTCCTTGGCGACCTCTTGAATCAAAGTAAGCGTGACGTTCTGGCCGTCTTGATCGTCGTTGGGGTTTTGTGGTTGATAGGACCGTATGTGCCCACGATGGAATCAAGTGGACACGACCGGTCACGGCAAGTGTGTTCATCCCTGTGGAGTGTTCACTTCATCGACATAGACATCATCGATCGTGGCTTTGGCGATCGCCGCGTCGAGCCGGGCGAGTAGTTGTTTGAAGGATTCGTTCTTGCGTCGGCGGAGCATGGCAATCGTCTGGCGTCCCTCTGAAGCGATGGCCACGGCACCGACGGGTTCTATGTATCCGATGACGATCTGACCGTGCGT
>CAVWTV010000014.1:0-134420 GCA_963757965.1 uncultured Acidobacteriaceae bacterium | reverse complement strand
GTTATTGCATTGTGACTTGGGCCCATAACTCCCAATAACCCATTATCTTCCAGGTTTTTGACTGGAACGGTACCTCTTCCGGCTCAAAAATGGCTGCCCCGCGAGCTGGGCTTAACTCTGCAAATGAGCAAGACCCCTCTGTTTCTCCGGGGGAGTGAGATTGTACTGTTTGACCTTGTACAGAAGAGCCTTGTAGCTGATCTGCAGCTCGTTCGCCGCCGCCTTGCGATTCCATCCTGTGCTTTCCAATGACTGCGCGATCGCGACCGCTTCAGCGCCGCCCTTTAGATTCCGCACCAGATACTTCAATCCTCCGCTGTCGCCTGCGTCTTGCAAGGCGGGCGTTGACGATCCATTGCTTTTCAATGGTATGAATTCGTCGATGATCGCTTGTTCGTCGGCCAGAACAAGATAGCGTTTGATGACATTCTCCAATTCACGAAGATTGCCGGGCCATGAGTGAGTGCTAAAGCTCTGCAGCAGGGCCGCGGAAATGGGCAATGGATCGCACGAGTACTTCTCGGCCACTTTGCGCATGAAGTGCTGTGACAAGATCGGGATCTCCTCGGTGCGTTCACGCAGAGGCGGCATTACCAGAGTGAATCCGTTCAGCCGGTAGTAGAGGTCCTCTCGAAATGTCTTGCAAGCAATCGCATCTTTGATGTCTACGTTGGTTGCGGCAAGCACGCGCACATCTACCTTTACGCTGGACCGGCCGCCCAGCCGGCAGAAACTCCCGTCCTGGAGAACCTGTAGCAGCTTGGCCTGCAAACTGGTCGGCATTTCGGCAATTTCATCCAGCAGGATCGTGCCGTTATTGCAGATCTCAAACTTGCCGGGCTTGGATTTGACAGCACCCGTAAAGGCGCCCTGCTCATACCCGAAAAGTTCACTTTCGAGCAAGTCGGCGGGCATTGCCGCGCAATTCACCTTCAAAAAACTGCGATGGCTGCGGGTCGACAATTTGTGGATCAGCATCGCGGCAACTTCCTTGCCGGTGCCGCTCTCGCCCAGAATCAGAACAGGGATGTCAGCGCGCGCAACGAGCTTGCATTGCGACTCAATCTCCCGCATGCGCTTGCAGCATCTGACAAACGATGTGTTTTCATCGAGGGGAACTTCCTTCAGGTCATCGTCGGCCGGCTGCATGGCCGCCGACCCAAGACAATGCTGCACGGCGAGGTCTATATCTCTCTTTTTAAAAGGCTTAATGACGATGTCTTTCACACCGAGGTGGACCGCCTGCACAACTTCCTGCATTCCGGCGGAACAGTGAAGCATAAGCAGAATGATAGGAAGTGTTGGCTTCAAGGCGTGAATTCTCGCGACCAGGTCAAGCGCGCTTGTTTCCGGTTCGTCCCCAGCTATATCCCAATCCAACAGGAGCAGCTCCGGCGCGTGAGGCTCGCTCAGGCTCCGGTTCAGTTCCGCGGCCTCTGTAAACATGGTTACGCTGAAGCGATCCTCAAGAATCCGATGAATGTAATCAAGAACTGCGGGATTACCGTCGAGAACCGCGACCACGGGCTTGTGTTTGCTTTGAGTCTTTGCAAGTGGGGCCCATCGTGTGTTTGCCATCTGAGGTATTTCACTCCCGTCAAAACGACATTGGAAAGTTCAATTCCTCCTGCCGGGTAACTTCCGGCTGGAAGGCTTGAATAATTCTAGACTTGGCTCGATTGAAATCTTGTGAAGTCTCACTTACACCATCGCCTCTTCAGGAAGGATTACGATGGGTGGAACCTTGTTGATCCCCCAAAGTGGCCCCCTTTGAAGCTCATCGCAGCAAGCCTTCAGCAGCAGGATTCGAGTGGGAGCAAGCAGTCTACAGAAGCCGGCGCCTCTCACAGAGGCCCATGTCTCGCAACTGTCAATAACTTCAATTGAGTTCCTGTTAATAGTCTGTGTTCCAGATCACGCCACGATCCAAGGACCACCTTTCAAGCGATATCTCAATTTCAGGACCCCCGACAAGAATGTAGAGCAACGCACCGCTTCGTCTGTTCGCAATTGCTCACCTTGGCAAGGATCAGATTGATGCGAAAACCTTCGAAGCCAACCTTACGTTCAACCTTTCATCCGATGAAGGCAATGTTGAGTCTCTATTGAACAAGAGTTCGCCGTAATCCAGAATAGGCGCTAAGATGCTATACATTGTTTTAAGCTGCAGACAACAATTCATAGCAGAATTGTCGTCAAAATCAACAACGCTAGATTGTAGATTATGAACCAGATGACTGGAAGAACGTCGACTGGTGAGCGACTCGACTCGTGGAAGGACATTTCAGCCTATCTTGGCCGGGATGTCAGCACTGTCATTCGCTGGGAAAAGGAAAAAGGTCTCCCAATTCGCCGTATTCCCGGCGGCCAGAGGCAAAGTGTCTTCGCCTACAAGAAAGAGCTGGACGCCTGGCTGGCGGGCGAACACGAGCGGGACAGTAAAGAACCGATCCGGGACAACCATAGACAACTGACTCAGAACGAAGGAGACGGAGCGTCCCCAGCTCCAGAAGTTGCGGAGCCCGACGATCGTGAATCTCCGGTTGCCGTGGAGGCCGATCTTCCAAGACCTCTGACCGTCAAGGTTCCAAGATTGAAGCGGGCCTTCTACGCGGGGGTAGGATTCGTGGCCGCCCTGCTGCTGGTGGCCGGCCATCGGTACGTTGCTTCAAGAATCCTGCTCCAGCCTCCACAACTCATTGGGGAGGAGCAACTTACCTCAAATGGACTAGAGAAGAAGGGTCTGCTGACTGACGGCAAGGCCGTGTACTTCGGACAAGAACAGGATGGGTGGTATGGGCTGGCTACCATGCCGGTAAGTGGTGGTCCGATCAGGGTATTGTGGAGCCCTCCTGCAAACGTCATGCCAGTGGATATCTCGCCGGATGGCAAGAAACTGCTTGCCTTGACTGGAGTGGGCTTTCAGAAAGACCGGGAGTTGTGGGTCGTCCCATTGAACGGGGAAAAGCCGCACCGGCTGGCGGATATCGTTGCCCACTCTGCGGCCTGGGCGCCTGACGGAAAGACCATCGCCTATTCAGCAGGAACCGCGGTCTATCTGGTCTCCGATGACAAGCCTGTCCCGGAAAGAACCGCGTCGTTTGACGCCTCTCCGAATGCATTGCACTGGGGCCCCGATGGCAAGGCCCTGTACCTCACCCTGGAGGACATCCCGACGGGCAAGGTCAGATTCTGGGCGCAGCTCACAGGCGCCGAAATGGGTACGGTCACGTTGCGCCCCCCGCCTGATTCGATCCGATGGGATACGGACTACACCCCTGCGGATGATCCAGACGCTTACTTCATCATGGAGTCAAAACCGAACTATTTGGCCACGCCGGTATGGAAGGCGAAATTCGGCTCAAAATGGTGGCAACCCCTGATTCAGCTCGTCCCGCTGCGCTTTTTCCAGGGACACATTGACGGAATTGCCTATGACGCAAGAACGTCCCAACTCCTCGTCCTGAGCACACAACAAGAAAGAGCAGCTTTTGTCGGCTTTGCCCCCCGTATTAAAGAATTCAGACCACTGCTGCCTGGAGCATCGGGCACTTTCCTGAATTATTCGCGGGATGGCCAGAGGGTGGCTTATATTTCCCTCCACGATTACACGCTTGTGGTCAGCCGGCCCGACGGAAGCGAAGCTCGACAGCTTACGTTTCCGCCAGAACTCGCGGAGCTGCCGCGCTGGTCACCAGATGGGAGACAGATTGCATACATGTCGAGACACCCGGATCGTCCCTGGCGCATCTACCTGGTAGATCTTCAAAGCGGTGCAACTCGGGAAGCTTCTCACAGCGACGACAGTCAGGGAGCTCCTACGTGGTCACCGGATGGCAAATCGATTGTCTATGGCGAGGTCGAGTGTGAGAGCACAAACTCCTGCGCAATCCATCGGATCGATCTCGCCACCGGCAAGGTTGGAACTTTGCCGGACTCCGACGGCTTCATGACGGCTCGCTGGTCACCGGACGGGCGATTCATTGCGGCACTAGACCCAGCGCACAACCAGGTGATGCTGTTCGATGTGAAGTCGGAGAAATGGCGGAAGCTTGCCGACTCAATCACTGGGCCAGACATGAGTTGGTCCGCGGATTCCAATTATCTTTATGCCAATATACCCGGCACAGATGCTCGAATCGTCCGCATCCGGATCTTAAATGGCTCCATGGAGACGATGTTCGAATTCCATTCCCAGGATAAATTCGACCTGGCGGATTCCGAAGACTTGCAGTTCTCACTGGCGCCGGACGAATCCATCGTTTTGCACCACCGAATCCTGTCTGAGGAAATCTGCGCATACGACCTCGCGGAAAACTGATTCCCTTAAGCCCCGACGCTCCTCTCGTCTCAAAACTCGATCGTCCGCACCGCAAAGCTACGATCTACAGCCATGTGCGACGAGGCCAGGGGATCGCTGAACACCTCCAACAGTTCTTCAAAACAAGTCCAACGCTCTTGGCATTGGCCATTCAATCGGTCATGAAAGTGACCAATTATTCCCTTGGAAGTGGTAATTAATTTCCCACGAGTGCAAACTCTTGCGCCACCTTGTTGGAGCTCGATTCGAATGTATCTTCGCGGAACGCCTCAAATGGCGACCTGTGGGTCAAATCTCAGGTTTAGATCAGGCCGATACTGCCCAGTGCATTCCGTTCTGGAGACTGGCCCGGAACTTGCATACAAATAGCCGACACCGCGCCCTGAATTGGATCTGGAATGGCTTTGACCCGCGCCACAGAGTTTGTCGACATTCGCGACCTGCCTCCGATGAGCGTACTTTTCGGGCAATCGTCGCTGATGGCCATTGCCCGCGAGAAGCTGGAACGAGTTGCAGATACCAACATCCCAGTTCTGTTGCAAGGCGAGTGCGGGACCGGCAAGGACATCTTCGCCAAGTTGTTGCATGCACGTTCCAGTCGCTCAAGGCGTGCCTGGGTGAAAGTAACCTGCCCGGCGATTCCCCAGACTCTCATCGAGTCGGAACTGTTTGGCTATGAAAAGGGCGCCTTCACCGGCGCTTATGTAACCAAGCGCGGCCGCCTGGAACTGGCTCATATGGGAACTCTGTTTCTCGATGAGGTCGGCTGCCTTGCACTCTCGGCACAGGCCAAGTTGCTGCAGGTGCTTCAGGACGGAAGCTTCATGCGGGTTGGAGCGCTGGAGTCGAGGAAAGTCGATACCCGGCTCATCTGCGCCGACAACGGAAACCTGCGCCAACAGACCGAAGACGGCAGCTTCCGGCTCGACTTCTTCTTCCGCATCAACGCCGTGACCATCGAATTGCCGCCGTTGCGTCAACGGCCGGCGGACCTGCCGATGCTGGTCGACTACTTTCTCGATTTGCACTCGAAAGCATATCGACTGAACCCCAAGCCGCTCTCGCGCGAATTAATGCGCTTGATGCAGCAGTACAGTTGGCCAGGGAACATCCGGCAACTGGAAAACACTATTCGCAGCTACGTCCTGATCGGCAGCGAAGAGGCCCTGGTCGCGGACCTTACCCCAGCCAACACCGCCAACCTGATCCCCACTATTGATCTGGACAAACCTGTCTCGCTCAAGGAAATCACCAAAGCCGCCACGAAGGATCTCGAACGGCAGATCATCTTGAAGGTTCTGCAGGCAAATGGCTGGAGCCGCCTCAAGACAGCCAAATGGCTCAATATCAGCTACAGATCGCTTCTCTATAAGCTGGAGGAGTCGCAAGCCTTTGGGCTTCCGCGGAGATCACTGCACGAAATGACCCCGCCTATCGGCCCCAGCCCAGCGCGGGAAGCAAGCAAGAGTAGCGACATGGGACAACTGAGCGCCTGAAGATTTGAGTGGTAATGGGCGAGGTGGGCGTTCGCTGCAACGCGACAGAAGCCTATATCCAGCCGCGAAGTCGGTAGTAGACGATCTTTCCAGACTCAACCACCATGGTTTCGAACGCCGGGAAGCGTCCGTTCCAATGCTCGGCGGCGCGCAATACGTCGGGAACCGGCATGGGAGTGACCTCTACGCCGAGTTTCCGGAAGACGCGAATCGCCCTGTACATGTGAAAATCGCTCGTGAGCAGAACTTTCTTCCCGGGCATGCCTTGTAGCAAGCGCGCCGCCTCGACACCGTTTTCGCGAGTGCTGGTAGATCGCCACTCGGCAACCATGACTTCGCGAGGAACTCCATTGACAATCAGAAAGTTGAGAATGCCGGGACCGCCGCCACCGCTAATCACGATCTTCTTATAGCCGCCGGTTTGCCATGCCAACAGCGCATGGCGCGCACGCCAGTAGGATGAAAACGATATCCCGCCTCTGTCGTCATTGGCTGCGCTTATGAGGATGAGGACGTCGCCCTTTGGCTGCTCAAGGGGGCCGGAGTAGGCCAGCGCCCACCAGGTAACGATGGGAGTCGCGATCACGAGCACAGTAATCAGCCCGATGGCCGCAAACACTCGGGTGAGCCATCGGCCGGATATGCGCAGGGTCGCCATAAGCAGGCCAGGCTGATGCTTACCGGGCATTTGAAGCCGCCCGACGTTTGGATACAACCGATTCGAAGACCTCGAGCAGTTCGGCCGCAACTGTATCCCAGCTTCGACTCCGTTGTGCGGAAATTG
This sequence comes from uncultured Acidobacteriaceae bacterium, assembly GCA_963757965.1. GTDB lineage: Bacteria > Acidobacteriota > Terriglobia > Terriglobales > Acidobacteriaceae > Telmatobacter. Next base: position 127,819 of record CAVWTV010000014.1, on the reverse strand, counting down.
CTTCAGCGTCCCAGCTTCTGTCGAGGACCGATGCCAAGGCCTGAGCCAGTGCGGCCGGATCGCGCGGTGGGACGAGGCTTCCGCACTCGTCGCACATGATCTCAGGAATGCCTCCAACATTTGTTGCCACCACAGGACGACCGCAAGCGAGCGCCTCAAGAACAACGTTGGGGCAACCTTCCATGTAACTTGGCAGGGTAACCAGATCCGCGGCAGCCATCCAGACGGCAACGTCGTCAAATGAGCAGGCGCCGACTAAGTGAATGTAACCAGCAGCGCTGTTGGCCTGGACTGCGCTTTCGATGGTTTGCCTGTCCGGTCCATTGCCGACGAGGTACACCTGGAGATTTTGACGCTGCGGATGAAGTGAAGCTGCCGCTTCGACAAGCTCACGCAGGCCTTTCTTCACATCCATGCGGCCAATGTAGACGACGGCCTCCGCGGTTGGGTCAATGTGCAGCTTCTGTCTTGCCTCAAGGCGATCGCGGACGTGAAAGACGGAGAGATCGCAGCCGTTGAGCAGGGCGCGGGTCCTTTCCGGAGAAGCGCCCATGGCTACAGCCTTCATGCGTAGATCGTCGCTGACCGCAAACACAAAATCCGATTCGCGAAGAAGGGTGTGCGTGTGCATTGCCGAAAAGCAATCGCCGATTCTGTTGATGTCGGATCCAATGCCCTTGGCGACGACGGGAACGGAGAGGGCTTTGCCTATTTTGAGCGCCGCATACCCCTCAGGATAAAGAAAGAAGCTATGGATGATGTCGGGGGCGAAGCGGCGCACATGCGGCAGCAGGACGCGAGCAGCCATCCAGCCGTTCAACGGTCGGGAGACCAGCGGTAGCGCAGGATAGTTGTGGTAACTGACGTTTACATCCGGCGGACTGTACTCGGGGTCGAGCCGGTCGTAGATTCGGCTTCGGGGTTTGAGCAAAGGGGGATATGCGGCATTGGGAAAGAAGACCTGCACGTCGGCATGCCGGGCAAGCACGCGCAGCGTCTGATAGGCCGACCGGCCCTGCCACGGCTCCGCCGAGCTGGGGAAATACCGCGTGACCACGGCGATCTTGAGCATGATGGCTATCTGTCCTTTCCGGCAAAGTCGCCAATCCAAGCATCCGGTGCAGCCTGGCGCTGCTGGCGGGCGATCGAGTGCAAAAGGCTGGCGTAACGCTGCGCAAGAACCTTTCGTTCGTACTGCGCGATCTTCTCCGTGTCGGGTTGAAACTCGCTGAGCAGCGAATCGCCGCGTGCAGCAGCGTCGATGAAAAGCCGGCGGATGCCTTCGACATCGCGGCTGCCTGCCCACCATCCAGCCCGCAGCTCTTCCATCAGGCGGCGCACTTCGCCCTCAGGATGGACGGTGGCGAGAATCGGCTTTCCCGCCGCCAATATAGTCGTAAAACTTGGCCGCAGACATTGAGCGGATCGTGGGTGATCAGCAAGACATAATCGGTCTCATTCATCGCAGCCAGAGCCTCGTGCTGCGGCAGAAAGCCCTTCAATTCCACCATATCGCCCAGTTGCAGAAGCGCTTCGCGGAAGCGAGGCTCCTCGATGTGGCCGATGAAGCGGAGCCTGAATCGGGACCTCACTTCTGGCGGCAGCGATTGCAGGGCTTCGACCAGCGTGGTAGGTTCGGTTGAAGCATAGATCGTGCCGATGTGCGTGACCACGATCCTGCCGCTCGGGCCGCGGCTCGACGCGGACGCAGAGCGTCTGCGCAGTCTCGTCGCATCGAATCCGTTGGGAATGAGTTGGAACTTGCTGTCTGGCTCCCGCGGGATAGCGCGCGCGGATCTCGCGGCGCGCGGCCTCGGTAACCGCGACAATCGGCGGTGGCATTTGCCACGGCGCTTGCTTCGGCATTCGCGGGCAACCTTGCGTGCCCGCTCGCTGCGGCTGAAGCTGACGAGGTCAATGGTGGTCGAGAGCCATTCGTCGCGGAAGTCAACCACGATCGGCAAGCCGGGAAACTCTTCCGGAGTTTCTCAACCAGCAGCACGCTGGAGAATGGCGGCACAGTGATGAGAACAAGGTCTATGTTGCGCTCTCTGACGATGCGGCGGGCGGCGCGCGTGAGCACCGGAAGCCATGTCACCTGCGGGTCGGGCAGCAGAACGTCCTGCAATACCCTCTTTAGGAAGCTCGGCTTGCCCGGCGCCGCCGGCCGCTTGGCTCCGTTCAGAAGATGGCTTTGCTCCGGTGATGAGTCTCTTGATCCCTTTCTTGATGCCGAAAGGGAAGGTCGAGCGTAACGGTGCGGTGAATCTTGACTTCGGTTGGAATCTCCTTGAGCAGCGTGGGGTCCGAGCCCACAGCGGATGCGTTGCGAGTGGTGAGCACGTCGAGCCGAATCCCTTCGGCCGGGAAGTAGCGCGCCAGGCTTGCCGCGCGCATCACGCCAACGCCTCCGACAGGCGGGAATACATAAGTAACTAGCAGTACATTGAGAGCCTTCATTGACTCGCCCCTGTAACACCGGCCGCCGCTGCTTGAATCGCTTCGCGCCCATGGATCAGCGCGTCGGCAGCCTGGTACATTTGCCAGGCCGTGGCCCAATGAATCTCGATGCCTCTTCGCTCCGCTTCTTCCGCAAGCCAGCGGAAAAGGTTGCCGAGGCCGCCGTTGAGCAGCGGTTCGAGATTCCTTTCCTGCGCGCCGTGGGTGTAGAGCTTCAGGAACAGATCGTCGCCGATGGTGGGCGCAAGATCGAACCATCTGCCGCACCCGCGAGGGCGTCGGCAGATCGTATCCGGCAATCTCTCCGGTCTCCAGCGCGCGGCAGCAGCCGTTCGCCAAAGCGCAGCCCGAGCGGTCCGGTGATCATCAGCAGGTCGCCGTGCCTGCCGCCGCCAACTGTGGCTTCGATCCCGTGATCGAAGGACTTGGGACGATTGTCGGGATTGTTTGTGCACCAGTAGATCTGGTTCACAACGCGCCCCTGGGTCGCCGAGGGAAGAGACGGCATGGTGAAATCGGCGTAGCAGCCCAGATCGCGCAGCAGGGCGATTTCGCCGTTGAGGCCGCACGCACTTGCCATCCGGGCGCGAGTTATCCAGCGCCCAGTTGCCATGGATGAAGCCGAAGACGGTGCGGCCATCCTGCTGGCGAAGCAGGCCATGGTCGTCCGTCAGGCGGCGGCAGTATTCAGTGACTTTCCGGATGAAGGCGTCGCGCTGCTCGTTGTCGTGATGCAGATGCACTTCCACGTCGCCGACGCCGAGCCGCACCATCTCCGCGATGCCGTCGAGCAGATCGCGCCGGTACTCCTCCTGCGGATAGAAGAAGCTGTACTGCGGGCGCTGGCCCGCGGCGTCTCTGGGAGCGTCGTCGGCAATGCGCGGCCACTTGTCGCGCCACTGCGCCACGCGGCCCAGCGCGGTTTCAACGGATGCGCCCATGCCCAGCGGCTCGTAGTGATCGGTGATGATGACCCAGGCGCGCTTCGGCTTTGCGCCGCGTACGGCTTTCCGAGCCGGTCCTTCAGATACGGCACAAGCCAAATTTCCGCGTGTCGAGGGAGCTTCATGGCTGAGTCTTCCCTAAGCGTCACATAGCGCAAGAAACTGCTGTGTCTTAATCTGCCAGTCATTGCTGCGCGCATTTGCTAGCCCATTCGCTCCGAAACGATCTCTCAAAACGGTGTCCAACAATAGGTGAATGCAAGCGCCGGCAATCGCCTCAGTAGAATGTCCCTTCTACGAGAAGGCCGGTGACTTCATGTGTAATGGCGTCCGGAACTCCACCGGCTCTACCCCCGATGACCGGCTTGCCACAGGCGCCTGCCTCAAGGAACACCAGGCCGAATCCCTCGGTATCGCCATCCTCGGTTGCTCTGTTGGGCATCACATAGACGTCGCACGTCCGATAGAACTCTACTGCCTCTGCGTCGCTGACCGCACCTGTAAAGATCACAGCATCTTCCAGCCGCAGGTCCACGACAAGCTTACGCAGCGTGTCTCCGTAGCTCCCCTCGCCCACAATTAGGTACACAACGTCCGGAACTGCCTGGCGAATCGCAGGCAAAGCCCGAACTATCATGTCCTGACCTTTGCGCTTGTCCAATCGTGCCAGCGTCAAGAGGACGCGCCGATTGGCGAGACCGTATCGGTCGACGATGCGCTGGCTCTTCGCCCCCGGCTGGAAGCGCGCCGTATCCACTCCGTTGGTGATTACGGTGATGCGTTGCGCCGGGATACCTGCTTCGACCAACGCGTTCTTGGTAAAGGAACTGACAGCCACGAGTGCCGATGCACTTTGCAATGCCTGCAGGCGGAGCCCGTTGAAATAACCGCTTCCGTGTGGGACCTCTTCACCGTGGACATAAACCAGTATCTTCGTATCTCGTCTCCACTTCCGCACGGCAGACACTGCCCAATAGCAACTGGAGAGAGAGCCGATGCAGACCACCTCGGGCCGCAGAGAGTCCAATATCCGGATGAGGTCGCGCGTCGCCTGCGGGTGCACCAGAATCCGGTCGTAAGCCGCCTGGCACACGGCCCGAAGCTTCCCTCTGGGAAGCCAGTTCAGGTTGCGCGAAAGCCGGCGCACCCTGTAGACGCGGTCCGGCCCGGAAAGTTGGCGCTCTTCGCAGCAGATTCGGTTCCCGTCGCTGTCAAAATCGCAGGTGATCACCGAGATCTGTTTTGGCGCGTGCAGGGCTAGGCTATGCATCACAGCCCCCGCACCGCCGATCATCGGCGGATAAACCCCGGTAATGATTGCAATGGTCATTTTCGTTCGAGCCGCAACTTCGCCAGGCTCTCCTCGCCAATAGCGGCCCGGTAGAATGCTCGGGCCGCACTGACATTCGACACAACGAAGCTGATCTTCGTGCTCCGGTTCCGTTGCCGCCAATCGTGCTCTTTACCTCGCCTCCGCACGCAGATTCGCCTGACCCTGTTACTTTGAGAAATGCCCAAAAAGATGTTGCTTCGCCATTAAGGCCGCGGTCTTGTACCTCTTCAGGGACATTTCGCGCCAAGGAAAAGGCCAGATCGCGAGGCTCTTGAGAATGAATTGAAGGTCCAAAGGAGAGCCCTCCTCGCGTAGTCCAATCGAGGTGGTATAAAAATTGAACGCAGATATCTGGCGGCGCCAAAGAAACCGGGAAGGGCCTGTAGCGCCGATAAGGCATTTGCTGTCGAGCATTGAGTTACGAGCCTTGTGATATCGCATCGCGCTCGAACTCATACTTCCGGCCACCCTCCGATACACTGCGAGAGTTTCAGGCATAGAAACGAATAAGTTTACAGAATAGCGGAGGGCGAGCCTGAGCCAGAGGTCCCAGTCTTCACACACGCGGAGAGAAGGGTCGAATCCTCCCACTGAATCGAAGGCCTCCCGGCGAAGCACCACAGTGCTCACGCCGTCGATTCCACGAGGCAGCGAAGCTTCGGCCACAACTCCCCAGTTGCAACATACGGGCTTTCACGCTCCGTTCCATCGATAGCAATCTCTCGAACCCGACTGTAGATCAGAACTGCCTGCTCGTCCTCCAAGATGCAGCGCCGTTGCAGCTCCAACTTCTCTGGGAGGAACCAGTCGTCGGCGTCGAGGAGAGCAATCCAATCGCCAGTGGATGCCTCGACGCCCCGATTGCGCGCGAATGACCCTCCGGAGTTCTCCGGCAGCCTGATGACCTGTACAGGTGAAGGAAATGTCTCCGCTATCGCGGCCGTACTGTCTGTTGACCCGTCGTCTACGACAACGATCTCGTGCGCTGGATAGGTCTGGCTCAGACAGCTCTCGATTGCTTGGGCAATGTACGGCTCCGCATTAAAGGCAGGGATAATGACGCTGAATTTGACGCTAGGGGTCTCTCTGATTCGCGTTCCTGAAAATTCTGCCATTCTTGGATTCCCTCCTTTTCCTGCATTTCGCCGTTCGTCCAGGTTTACGTTCCCCTTATTGCCCGTGCTAAACATTGATCGGCGCGGCGGCGTCAACTTCCGGCCGGATCATCAGCGTCAAAACTGTATTCATCGGCCCTGCGATTGCTTTTGGCAACGACCGGCTCAGCAGGCCGAGGCGTTTGCGATCTTCCGGCTCCAGCACCCGCAGCAGGTAAAAAAGCCCGAAGACAATGACGAGAGCAGCGCTTCCGCCGCACAGAATTCCCAATAATGGGGGCAACTGTTCAATGATGAAGTGGGCGGAAAGCGCTGCCGCCACGCTGATGAATGCAACCTTTGCGACAAGCGCCCAGGGCAGCTTCACCTTGTAGAGATAGATGCCGCATGCCCACATGATTCCTACAGCCGCGATCTGTGCTGCGCCGCTGCCGATGCAGGCGCCGACCGCTCCGTGCGCGGGAATCAGGTACCAGGCGACGCCGATATCGACCATTCCGGCAAAGACCGTAGGCCAGATCACGAACCACTGGCGCTCATTGCTTTGCAACAGGCTCTGCACCGGTCCAATAAATGCTTTGGGCATGCACAGCAAGCGGCGCCAGCGTCACCACCATCAAAGCGCCCTTGTACGGGCTGCCGTAGAGCAGCAGCAGGGCCGGCGCGGCGAGCACGGCGGCTATGACATGGAGCGGAATCGAAGTCAGCGCCAGGTAGCGGAAAGTGGTTGCAGTGATGTCGGGGAGCCTGGATTTGTCGCGGCCGTACTGGGCAAAGATCGTCGCGCTTGCCGCCGAACCGAAGATCGACGCGCTGATCAGCAGCCGTTCAGCCATGCTGAAGGCGACCGAGTAGTACGCCACCTGCCGAATATCCGCGCAGAGATGCTTGAGCAGAATAAACTCCGACCGCTCCCAGACGATCAACGCAAGAATCATGCTGGCCACGCTCTGCCAGGCAAATGCAATCATCCGATTGCGCAAACCCGCCGGCTGAACATGGGTCGTATCCCATTTCAATATGCGCGCCATGGTCGGGAAGAAGCGCACCAAAAAATCGACGAGGCGCATAAGCAGCGCCGCGGCTCCAACCCCCACCACGCCCCAATGGAAAACTACCGTCGCCAGAATCACGACGAAGAATACGACCATGGAAATGGCGGAAGCCGGAAAATTCTTCGACAGCTCTTCCGTTGCAACGTTGGCCATCGCAGAGATGCTGTTGACCATCGAAGGCCAGATGCTGAGCACGATGAGCGCCGAGGCTAGTTTGTACTCTCCAGCTGCATCCCTCAGAACCCAGAAGATCAAGCCGCCGGTAGCCAGCGTTGCCAGGCCCGTCTGCAACGCCAGCGTGCGGAAATAAATGTACCGGGCAGTTCCCCTGTCGCCCATGCCGAGGAACTCCGCCATGTATTTGCGCGTCGCCGCGGGAATGCCGAGCCCGCCAAGATTGCAGACCACCGACGCGATCCACGAGACGTAGATGATGTATCCCATCTTCGTCGGGCCGAGGGTTCGCGCAATCGCAATCGATGTAACGACTGTGAGAACAGAGCCAACCGCATTTTCGAGGCCATACCACCCGGTGTTCTTAGCTATGGTCTGAGTGTTGGACATATCGGATTCAGCTCTGCCCCCTGGGCGCCCCATTGATCGCTTTCTTTACCTGTCAGAGGGCCTCCTTCAGTTGCTGCCAGGCCCACGTCGCCGTCTAACCAAGTTTCTGGAGAGCTGCCCGCGCATCCTTTGCCGCCGGCGAATTGGGCGCCAGCGACTCGGCCTTCTTCAGGTGGATTTCCGCGTTGTTTTTGTCCTGAAGTTTGCCGTACACCATTCCCAGGTGATATTGCATCGTAGCGTTGTTCGGTTCTGTCTTGAGCGCGTCTTCCAATAGGTCGCGGGCAAATGCGTAGGTTCCTTTGTAGTAGTAGGCCCACGCCAGTGTGTCCGCGGTGCTGGGCGAGTTAGGCATGCTCTGCCTCGCCGTTTGTGCGAGGGTCAGGGCTACGTCCACGTTTTCGCCGTTCAACAGCATCCGATAGGCAAGATTGTTGGACGCTATGGGCTGCTGCGGCTGAATTTGCAGGGACTTTTTGTAGTAGGCCTCGGCCTTGCCCAGATCTCCACGCGACTCCTCGAGAGTTCCGAGAATTGCAAGGGCGCCGGCGTCGTTGGGATGCGCATTCATCCACTGCTCCCAGGCGCTGATCGCATTGGCCGTCTGTCCTCGCTGAACCTCAAGTTGAGCGAACAGCATCACCGCCTCGCCGTCACCGGGGTTTAGCTGGATGGCCTTCTGCGCCGTAGCTGCAGCCTGGTCCAGGTTCTTGTTTTGAATTTGTAACTGCGCCAGGAGATCGTAGAAACTGCTGTTCTTCGGACTCTTGTCTATTTGCGCATTCAGGCGAGCCAGGGCCTTGTCCGGTTGCTTCTGGTAAAGATCGTAACCGACCAAGAGGCGCAAAGCTTCTACGGAATTGGGGTCATACTGCAGAGTCTGCTCAAGCAGTGAGACGCCATCGGGAAAGCGCTTCTGCTCAAATCGAAGTTTGCCCAGTAGGAGATATGCCTGCGGACTTTGCGGAGCGGCAGTCATTGCGGCCTTCAGGTCGGCCTCAGCCTTGTCTGGCGAATTGCGACTGATCTCCACCATGGCACGCCATACGTAGCCGCCAGGGAAACGCGGCATCGCAGCGATTGTCTTGTCAGCCACGTCGGCCAAGCAGATTTATGTCGCCGCGTTGACTTGCGATTCGCGCCAATTCCTCCTGTGCGCCCAATTCAGACGGATTCAGCGCCGCAGCCTGGCGGAAGCTTTTTTCAGCCAGGGCGCTATCGCCCTTAGCCAAAGCGGCCCTGCCCAGCCAGTACTGCATGAAAGCGTCCTTGGGAAAGTTTTTGGCTCCGTCCTGCAAGGCATTTACGGCGTCACTCGCCTTGCCATCATTCAGCAGCACGATTCCGTTCAATGCCTCGACTTCCGGATCCTTGGGGTTGTCCTTGATCAACCCTGCCACGACGATTCGTGCTGTCGCGTAGTCCTTGACCTGAAGAAGAACTCGGATATATCCCTTCCGGAGAGCAACACTCTTTGGAGTATTTTGCGACTAGACTTGCAAACTCGGCCTTAGCCTTGTCCATCTGCCCGGATCCTACGTAGTAGTCTGCCAGAATTCGCACTCCCTGCGGATTGTCGGCAAGATCTCGCGATGCCTGACGGAGCACTTCCTCGGCTCTGGCACGATCCCCCTCCTTGAGAATGATTTCGGAGACACTTGCCCGGGCGGAGAGGCTCTTGGGATCGGTGGCGACCGCGTCCCAGGCAGTCTTTTCGGCCTCCTGCCAGCGGCTGCTCTTGGCATAGAATGACGCGAGCAGGAGCTTGGCGTTCACCGATTTCGGATCGAGAGTTATTGACTTTTTCAGCTCATCTTCCACGGAAGAACTCTTGGTTGGATCACCCGCTTGAAGGAGTGCCAGATCCTCATGAAATGTTGACCGGTTCGGGTCGAGTTCAAGAGCGCGTTGAATCTCGGTCAGAGCCTGATCCTTCTGTCCCCGTCGCATCGCTATGGCGGACAGCATCGCGTGAACGTCTGGATTGTTCGGTTGCGCAGCCATCACGGCATCCGCCTGCTTTTGGGCGTCGTCGGTCTTGCCACCGGCAAGCAACAGGTTGCCGAGGTCGATCCGGGCCTTGTAATTCGTGGGCTGCAAGTCCACAGTGCGAGCGAGTTCGCCATATGCGGCGCCGAATTGACCCAGATGAACGTACGCCTGGGCCAACTCATAATGAGCGTCGGGAAAGCTTTTATCGATCTTCACGGCGTTTGAAAACTGAATAGCAGCTTCGCGGTACCTGCCCTCGGCGCTATACCGCTTTCCGCTCTCCAGATACTTCTGCTTCCGCACGTTTGGATCGCCATGACACCCGGCCAGAAGAACGGCCACGATAGAGATCATGGCCACGCAAAAAGCTCCTTGCCGATTCATCCAACTCCACTTTCGATCGAAAATCAATTGGACTGTTTCTTTGAACGATGCTCTCACTGTCTTCCATCCTTGCTGGCTGCGATTCCAAGAACGACAACCCCAATTCACTAGCCGAACTACGCTGCTTCTCCGTTCTCCCTTGACACTGCCTAATCCGGGATAAAGCGAGGAAGCATGGGCGCAAGCTGCGCAGTAAATGCTTCGGCCCGAGCTCTTGCCGCCGATACGCCCTCCTCGGGACCGATCGGCGTAATCACCCGAACCAGAGCGCCATCGGTCCGATTAAGGCGCATGGCGTCGGTGACCAAATAAATCTTGGCAAGGTATTCATTGGCGACGCTGCGCCCATGCGCCTGATACCAATAGATGACGAACTGCCGACTCTCACCGTCGGCAATGATGTATTCACCCACGCGATGCGCCTTGCCATTTGTATCGTTCAGATCGACGTACTGCGACGATTCAAAAGCCCACCCGGCGCCTGGCAGGCAGTGCTTTGGCGAATGAATCGTCACGCCTGTTCTCTGAGTGGGAAAATAGCCGATAAATAGGCCGATTGGCAGCGGCTGTGCGGCCTGGGCGTAAACGCGCGAAAGGAAGTCTCCGTTGCCAAGAACTTCGAGCGTTGCCTGGGCGATCGGCACATCGCTTCCTGTCCATCCCGCGATCATCCGAGGAACCTGCGATAGGGGCTCGCTCACGGGAATCAAATCGGTATCCCCGCGAGCGTGCAATAGGATGACCGTTCCAGCCAAGAGCAGAGCGACGGTCCAGAAACGAAGGCTCTTCACTGCTGCCTCCTCTTGGCCGGTAACAAGCCCATGGTGCGATGGACGATGAAAAGGCACGCGAGAGACACCAGAAACATGACCCAGCCGGAGAACTCGTGAAAGAACCCAAGGGCTTTGTCCGGATCCCAGTACTGCACGCACAATCCCGTGCCAAGAATACGCACCGCGTTCGCCGCGATTGCAATTGGAATGCTGGCCAGCGCGAGAACTATCCGCCGAAGGGTGGATTTCTCGAGGAAGTATCCGTAGAAGATCGAAAACGTGAACAAGCTCATCAGGGAGCGAATGCCGCTGCAGGCTTCAGCAACCTCCAACTTCATTGCCGGAAGCTCGATGACGTTTCCTTCCCGCAGAACCGGAACGCCGAAAACAGGGAGCAACGCGCTGGCAAGCTTCGCGGCCAGGGTCTGCAGAGGAAGCGTTATCTCATTGAAGATAATCGCGGGTATTGGGATCGCCAGCAGCAGTACCAGCAAAGCGAACCGCAGCTCCTTCAGGAGCTGCCATCCGCCAAAACCAAGGACCAGCCCTGTCAACAGTATGACGAGCGAAACCCGCGACAGGAATAGCTCGGCGCCGTACACTCCCAGCAGCAGAACCGCTAACCCTAGGGCGACAACCACAATCCCGCTCCAAGTGGGAGCGATTCTCGTAGCCCAAAGTCTCTTTCTCTTCGCCCACACCAGGTACGCCGCAAAAATCGGCACCAGGAAGCCGTGAGAGAAGTCGGGGATCTGCCACCAATCGGCCACAAGCTTTGCCAGCACGTGGCAGTAAACCGCGGCTATCAGCACCCCGATGAGTACGGGGGCCCATGCGGAATGAGCGCTTTGAAAAGACCAGGGGCTCCTGGGAATCGCTGCCGTTTGTATGTCTTGGGCCATATTATTCGCGCCGGAACCAGTGGCATTGCATTCCGTCAGACATTCCTTAGCAATCGGAATGCCGAAAGTGGAGCGGCTCAATCCAACGGGATTTCTCCCGAATTGCCCGATGTCGGGATCAAATCTTCCCGGGAGAGTGGAAAACACTTTCCACTTTTCAGGGAAATCAATGCCACAATTCGTTCCACTGAGAAGGAAAAGCTTTTCCTCCTATTCGACTACTGCATTTCCTGAAAGTCCGTCCAAGAGCGGATATCTCGCATGGAAAGCCAGTTCCAGGTCCGCAACTCAGGTTTGGAACCCGCATTGCTAGGGCAGGGGCGTAAGACCAAGACCTTCCATGGCAAGCAATGCACCCATCCAAAGCGTGAAACGGCAGACGAAACCGTTTGCCCCCATTGAAGCGCAGATTCAGCGCGCGATCGCCCGCATTGCGGAGAGCGACTGCCCAGTCCTGATTGTGGGTGAGCATGGCGTTGGGAAGCGCTCCATTGCCGCACAAATCCACGCGCAGTCTCATCGGTCTCGAAGCGCCTTTACGGAGATTCCATAGCACCAATGCCGATACTGAGGCGATCCAGTCCGCTTTTTCCACCAAAGGAACGGTCTATATGGCGGAGATCGGGGATCTGAGCCTTGCCCTGCAGGAGCTGATCATCAAAACCTATTTTCGCTCCGAGCAGGCGCAATGCAGCCGCCTTCTCTGTGGCACCAGCCGCGAACTCCTGGAGGAAGTCAAAACCTGGCGAATGAGAGAGGATTTTTACTATCTGGTCTCGGCTGTTACGCTCCGGATTTCACCTCTGCGCTGCAGGAAGATCAGAAATCCTCTCCATCGCCGATGACCTTTTGGCGCAGTATTCCAAGCAATTCGACCGCCCCAAGCCGGTTCTGCAAGAGGAGATCATTGGGTTTCTGATGGAACACACCTGGCCCGAAAATCTGACTGAACTGCAGACCGCAATCAAGACGTTTGTCGCCATCGGCGACCAGTCTATCTCCCTCGCCGCACTCAAAGCTGCGGCTCCAGCCGATGAAGTCGAACTGGCAGCGCAAGCCGCTGTCGCTGAAGGAAGCAACGCGGGCCGCATCGACCCAGATCGAGCGTCAGTTGATCTCTGAAGTTCTGGTCGCGACCGGCGGCAATCGCAAGCGCGCCGCAGATGAACTGGGGATCAGCTATAAAGCTCTGCTCTACAAGCTCAAGCAGGCCGGAGCGGGATTCCAACCTGCTGACCAACACGAACGGAGTCGCGCTATGAAAGCAGGAAGACTTCTCATTTTCGGCATTCATCCTGACAAGCCTCTTCTGCCATGCCCAGCAAGACAAGAATGCCGGCAAAGTCGCCCCGCTGACAGCCCCAATTCCGACTGCGCCGTCCGCCGCCCAACCAGCAATGGCCGCGGGCGCAGCGGCTGACACCTATGTCATCGGCGCATCCGACGTTCTGACCGTCACGGTCTGGAAGGAACCGACCCTGTCGGGCACCCTTCTTGTCCGGCCTGACGGCATGATATCGCTCTCGCTCCTCGGCGACGTTCAGGCTTCTGGCCTGACGCCGCTGCAGTTGCAGATCAAATCACGTCAAAGCTCAAGAAGTTTATCCAGGACCCGAATGTCTCCGTCGTGGTCAGCCAGATCCACAGCAAGGTTATCTACCTTCTCGGCGAGGTTGAAAAGAAGGGGCCAGTAGAGATGACGCCCGGCATGACCTTGCTGGAAGCCATTGCCAGCGCGGGCGGATTGACGGATTATGCCAACACAAGAAAAATCTATATCCTGCGCAACGAAGCCGGAACGCACCAGAAGATTCCCGTGCATTACAAGGAAGCGTTGAAGGGTGACAGCCACGCTCAATCTGGTTCTGAAGCCTGGCGACACGATTGTTGTTCCGTAAGGAAGCTGAAATGAAAACGACTCTTAGACTCTTGGCGTTCCTCTTCACCTTCGGCGCCGTGGCGTGCGCCCAGGTTGTGCCCGAAGCTACGGGCCCGGCCAGACTCCCGATAAGCGGCAACCTGAATTATTCTCTGCGCTACTCTCAGACCGCTGAGTTCGGCAACCTCTATGGCAATTGGCAGACGAGCGGCTTTTCCGGATCGGCGAGTTATGCGAACGGAAAAGAGCACCTTCCATTCAGCCTCACCTTCAGCGGCGGCGACACCTGGGCCATAACTGGCGTGCCCTATGGGAAAGGACCCTTTGAGTCTCTCCTGCTGTCGCAGGGTTTTGTTGGGCGCAAGTGGAATGTCATGGTGAGTGACAACGAGAGCTACCGAAGGGAAGCGCCCACCACTGGCTTCTCAGGAGTTCCAGGAACAGGCGAACCGATCGGCGTGCCCAACCCGTCCCCCACGACCGGCGAGTCGATCCTGACCGTGAATACGACCACTATCTTTAACACTGCGACGGGAGAATTCGGACGGATTCTCAGCTCCGCGATGACTCTCAACGCAGGTGGTTCTTCGATGATTCTCCGCTACCCTGACGGCAACGGCCTGGATACGAGCACACTCATGGCGAACGCCGGACTCACCTGGCGGCTTAATGCGAGAAATTCGTTCTCAAGCACATACGCGTTTTCTCAATTCAGCTATCCGGGCAGCAGCATCAGCATCGACTCCGATTCCGCGGTTTTTAGCTACAAGCGGCAATGGAATCGGAAGCTCAGCACATCTGTCGGCGCGGGGCCTGAGTGGATTGAAAGCTCGGATAGCGCGACCGTCCCCTCCTCAATCAGAGCCTCAGTAAACGCGTCGGTCACTGACCAGTTGCGGTTCGGATCAGCCGGCTTGAGCTTCAGCCAGGGAACCAGTGGTGGCGCTGGCTATTTTGTCGGATCGGAGGTCGATTCCGTCAATGCGAACTTCTCTCGTGAGTTTGACAAGAACCTGACCATCGGAATTACGGGCAGTTATATGCGTACTAAAGGGCTGTCCAACAACGGAGTCACGAACGCGGAGTACGGCGGAATACAGGCCTCCAGGCGGCTTGGCCGGTATTTCAGCGCATTTGCAAATTACACGGCCATCGACCAGTCGTCGAGTTCCGCGCTTTCCGGCAGCGTCCTCAAGGGGCTGCAACAAGTGATCGCGTTCGGTATCGGATACTCGCCACGGGAAACAAAACTCAGGAAATGAGTCTTCAAGGAGTCCTATGCTCGGGCATCGTGAACTGACAATGGAAGACTACGCCGGCATCTTGAAACGGCGATTCTGGCTGATTGTGATTTCCGCAGTCACTCTTCTCGCTGTTGGTGTAGCCGTCAGCTTTATCATTCCGCCCCAGTACGTGTCACAGACGCTTGTCCTCATCGAACAGCAAAAGGTTCCGGAGGACTATGTAAAGCCGGTCGTCGATGAAGATCTGGGCGCACGCCTGGCGTCGATGAAGGAGCAGATCCTAAGCCGCTCGCGCATCGAGCCGATCATCGAGCGATTCAATCTCTACGCAGGCAGTAAGGCCACCATGGACGACCGCGTCGCAATGACGCAGAAGGCCATCGGAATCAAGCCGATCCAATCCGGACAATCGCGTGGGATGCCCGGCTTCTTTATTTCGTTCAAGGCACAGGACGCGCACACAGCCCAGCAGGTATGCGCCGAGATCACTTCCCTCTTTGTAAGCGAGAACCTGAGTGCGCGCCAGGAGTCCGCCGAAGGCACGACCGAGTTCCTCAAGCAGCAACTCGCCGACTCAAAGAGGAACCTGGACGACCAGGACGCTAAACTTGCAGCCTTCGAGCAGAAGAATATTGGCAAACTTCCAGGGCAGACGGTCCATCTCGGGGATATGAGCCTTGCCATGGGGAATCCAAACGAAAGTACGATGCAGGCGCTCACCACCCAGCTTGACGCCGCTACGCAGCAACTGAACCGCATGCAGCAGGATGAGACTTTCCAGCAGGCAATGATTTCGCAGCAGACACATGAATTTCAGGACACCGATGCGGGCTCCGGCATTTCCGCGGATGATCGCCGGACGCAACTTAAGGCTCTCATCGCGCAGAAGCAGGAGTTGGATACCCTCTACACGCCGGACCACCCCGACGTGGTCGCGATCTCAAGGAGGATTGCCGATCTGCGGGCGGAAATCGCTCACGCCCCTGCTGAGCCCGCACCCAAGGCTCCTTCCGTGAACCGTCCAGACTCGCCGCAGCTTCAGCAACTCAAGGCTCAGTTGCGCACGACCCAACAGGGCATTGTTGCTACAAAGCAGGAACAGGCACGGCTTCAACAGCAACTTCGCACCTTTGAAGCCAGAATCGAGGCCAGCCCGCTGATCGAGGAGGAGTACAAGCAGGTCACACGCGACCATGAGACGGCTTTGGAGTTCTACAACACATTGCTGAAAAAGATGAACGAATCGTCCATGGCAACCGCTCTTGAGCAGCGCCAGCAGGGCGAGCAGTTCACCGTTATGGATGCTGCAAACCTTCCAGAATCGCCGGCATTCCCAAATCGTTTTGTGTTTGCGGGCGGAGGGTTGGCAGCCGGGCTGTTTATCGGTCTGCTCATCGCTGCCCTTCTCGAGTATCGCGATACCTCTCTGCGTAATGAAAGGGACATCTGGGCCTTCACCAAACTGCCGACACTAGCCATCATCTCCCACATTGATGGCCTGCCCCAGACCGCGTCGGCTCGCTCGCCCGGCCACTGGAACCCCTTTTCGCGAACGAATAAACCCATTGAAAACGCGAGCATCTAACCATGTACCGTTCCTTCTTCGGCCTTCGCGAACTTCCCTTCGGATCCAACCCGGATCCGCGGTTTCTCTACATGATGCCGCAGATTCGGGAGACGCTCGCCTGCTTGCAATACGGCATCGCGGCACGCAAGGGTTTTGTCGTCATGACGGGCGAAGTGGGCACAGGAAAAACAACTCTCCTCAGAACTGTTCTCGGGACGTTCGCAAAGGATCGCGTTTCGTCTGCGTTCGTCTTCAATCCGCGTCTCAATGTGCACGATTTCCTTGAGTTTGTGCTCACCGACTTCGGCGTTCCACCGAGGTCGCGAACCAAGTCCGGCATGCTCTTACAGCTCAATCGCTGGCTTATCGACCGCTTCCGGGATCGTGGGTTGTGCGTCATTGTTGTCGATGAAGCTCAGAATCTCTCCTGGGAGCTGCTCGAAGAGATTCGATTGCTGACCAATCTCGAGACCTCATCGGAAAAACTCCTCCAGATTGTGCTTTCCGGCCAGACTGAGCTCGAAGACAAACTTCGCAGCCCCAGCGTTCGCCAGCTTCGCCAGCGCATTTCGCTGTGGTGCAAAACGCGGCCGCTGACCGGCGACCAGACGGAAGCCTACATCGCCGAAAGGTTGCATATCGCCGGCGCAACCCAGCCCGCGTTTTTGCCCGAGGCTTCACGGCTTGTCCATCGCTACTCGAAGGGAATTCCGCGCGTCATCAACCTCATTTGCGAACACGCAATGATCAGCGCGTACGTGGAGCAGGTCAAGCCCATCCCTGCGCGAATCATCGAGTCGGTCAGCATGGAACTTGTTCTGGACGAACAGCCCTTCGTAGTCTCACCGTTAGCGATGTCTGGATTACCGGAGGGTATCTCGTCAATGACCGAGCCCAACGTCATAAGGCCCATCGCGGATTCTACCGATTTTCTGAAGGAGCGAGAGATATGAGCCGCATTTACGAGGCGCTTCAAAGAGCAGATCTCGAGCGAAGGGCCGCGCAAGAACTGGGCGTCGAACAACCCGCCGAGCAGGTTGTTGCCCCCGATATCGAAGAGCCGCAACCAGCCAAGGCCTTCCTCGTCCTTGACAACATCGTGCAGCACCCGTGGAGTCCGTCCCTCGCTTCGTTTCCTACACTTGCAGACCGCGGCCCTGGAGTCGAGCAGTTCCGCAGTCTTCGCTCGCGCATCTACCAGGCGCGCTATGAGGCGCCTCTCAAGACGATCCTCATCTCGAGCGGTATGCCGTCGGAAGGCAAGAGTTTTGTTGCCGCGAACCTGGCAATGAATCTTGCGCGCAACAGCATGAATAACATTCTGCTGATCGATGGCGATCTTCGCCGGCCAACGCTCCATACCCTTCTCGGTGCGCCCAATATACCTGGACTGTCGGAATATCTTGCAGGAAGCGCGGGAGTTGATTCCATCATGCAGCGCGACGGAACTTCCAAGACCCCCGGGACTCCGACTGCGGCCAGCGCATCCAACCTCACTCTTATTCCAGCCGGCAAATGCGGTGACAACTCCTCGGAGCTTGTGGCCAATCGGCGCATCGAGGAATTGATCACGACTCTTGCGTCGCACTTCGATTGGATTCTGATTGACTCGCCTCCTGTACTGGCGGTCACGGACGCGGTGGACCTTGCTCGCGCCGCTGATGCGGTTTTACTCGTTGTTCGCGGAGGAAGCACGCCATTCGATGTCGCGCAACGCACACAGGTCACTTTCAAAAACTCGCGCATCCTTGGATTTGTTCTCAATGACATCAAAGACCCGCCGCGAACCGGGTCCTATTACTACTACTACGGTGGACCAGAACCCAGTAGAGGCGTCAAGCACGGAAAGGAGACGCAAGGCCAGGCATGATCAGGCTTTTCAATGTTTACTATCCGACTCGCGCCCTGGTGCTGCTTCTTTGCGAAGCGCTCTTGGTGGGTGGCTCATTTCTACTGGCCACCACGTACCTGATTGGGCCGGATGCGGACATTGCGCTGATCTATGAGGACGGGCTGCTGAAAATCTCGGCAATTACAATTTTCACGTTGCTTCTCTCCTACTATTTTGACTTGTATCAACCACAACGCATCTCAGGCCGGTGGGAGATCTATTTTCGCCTGTTGCTGGTGCTTAGTGTTCTTTCCTTTGTACTTGCAGGGGTCGTCTACTTCTTCCCGGAAATGGACATCGGCTCCAATGTTCTTGTCGCCGGCGTATCCATCCTTGCTATTGCCCTCGTTATCTGGCGAAGGGTCTATGAGTGGATCATCGGTCTCTCGATTTTCCGCGAACGCGTCTATGTGCTGGGTAGCGGCGAGCGGGCGCGCCAGGTCATCGAGACTCTGCGGACCAGGCGCGACGCAGGCATGGATGTCGTCAACCCAGAGAATCAGGAAGCGCCCAATGGTCAATTCGAACGCTATGCCGCTGACCTTCGCTCTTTACTGAATCAGAAGAAACGAATCGACCGAGTCATCGTCGCCATGGAGGACCGTCGCGGCGCCATGCCGGTTCGCGAGCTCCTTGACCTGCGGCTGGAGAGCGTGGTGATCGAGGATTCCAGTGCTCTCATGGAGCGGCTCCTGGGCAAGCTGCCGCTGGATGGACTCAATCACAGCACCCTCATCTTTACCAACGGTTTCAAAGTTAAGGCCTCGAAACAGTTTGTCCGGCGCATCGTCTCCTTCACCGTCGCGTTCATTGTGCTGACGATCTGCCTGCCGTTCATCCCGTTCATCGTCCTGGCCGTTCGCCTTTCTTCACCGGGACCCATACTCTTCCGCCAGACTCGTGTAGGGCGCCGTGGACGGCCCTTTTCCGTCTTGAAGTTTCGGACCATGCGCCAGGACGCCGAAGAACAGGGAGCCATCTGGGCAACGAAGAACGACCCTCGCGTCACGCCGCTTGGCAGGTTTATGCGGCAAACGCGTATCGACGAAATACCGCAGCTCTGGAACGTCCTGTGCGGCGAGATGGGATTTGTCGGTCCCCGCCCAGAGCGCCCCGAGTTTGTGCAGTGGCTCAGCAGCGAGATTCCCTTCTATGAGCTTCGCCACATGATCCGCCCTGGAATCACTGGTTGGGCGCAGGTTCGTTATCAATATGGCGCAACCCTGGAGGAAACCAAGCGAAAGCTTGAATACGATCTCTACTACATCAAGCACCTGTCGCTCGGCCTCGACCTGCTGATCATGTTTGAAACCATCAAGACGATCATTCTACGGAGGGGAGCACGGTGAGAATCGTCCTTTGGCTGTCACTTGGCGGCATCCTTTATACCTACGTGTGTTACCCCGTAGCAATGTGGATGCTCGCTCGACTGCGGCCACGGCCTTGGAAAGCCGCTCCGATCACCCCCAGCGTGAGCATCGTGCTCGCCGTACACAATGGCGCCGCTCTTCTCCCGCGCAAGATTCAGCATCTCCTTGGTCTCGACTACCCCAACCTCAAAGAGATCATCATCGTCTCCGATGGTTCAACCGACGGCACTGCGGATCTGCTTGCCCGCCAGCAGTACCCGCGTGTCAAAGCAATCGTTCTCCAGGATCATGCGGGCAAGGCGGTCGCGGTCAACATCGGTACGGGGGAAGCAACAGCGGAAGTCATCCTCTTCGTCGACATCCGAACGGAGATTGCTCCGGGCGCAATTCAAGAACTCGTCAGCAACTTCGCCGATCCAAAGGTCGGCTGCGTGTGCGGCAATCTCACTCTTCGCCAGGGAGGCCACGACGCCACCTCCGCGGCAGTCGGCGGTTTCTACTGGCGCTACGAACAGTGGCTCAGACTATGCGAGTCAATAAGCGGTTCTCCGGTCGGCGTCATATGGAGGCTTCTACGCCGTTCGCCGCGAGTTGGCCGTGCAGCAGCCGGACGGGATCATTCTCGACGACATGTATCAGCCGCTCTCGATCATCCGTCAGGGTTACCGGTCTGTCATCGACCCGCAGGCTCATGTCTACGACAACTTGGCCAAAAAAGATTGAAGGAGAGTTCCAACGCAAAGTGCGAACGCTGGCAGGAAACTTCCAGCTCTTCCAGCTAGCGCCATGGACTCTGACGCTGCAAAATCGAGTCCTTTTTCGAGTCATCTCGCACAAGCTCATGCGTCTTGCTGTCCCATACCTGATGGTCCTTTTCTTTTGTTCAACTCTGGCGCTTTCAGCCAGCTCCCCAGTGTACGCGGCTCTCGCCGCTCTCCAGATTTTTGGCCTGGCCATTGCCATCGCTGGCTTGTGCGTCAGAATTCCCGTCCTGCATCGCATTGCGGCTCCGGCCAGCGCCCTGCTCGTGCTCAACGCCGCCGCCGTCGTCGGATTCTACAAGTTCCTCTTCACCCGCGGACCACTTTGGAAGATCTGGAATTCAAGCAACCCACCCGCGACTGGATCGACCTCTGAATCCGAGCACTTGACGGCTATGGAACCTGCTGCTGCTGGCGCGCAGACCTCCGCGGGAATGCAAGTATCGACTCATAACCCCGAGAGGAGCCTTCGATAGTCATGAAAATGATTAAGGCGTCTGTCGTTTTTACCCTGGGAATCTTGCTGGGATTCGGCGTTGCCGTGATTGGATACGGTTTCCACAGACACATCGACTTCGCCGCAAAAGCCCAGCGCCTCAAGGACCACGCTTTCGTTGCGCTGGACAAAACGTTCGGCGCCAAGGTGCGGGCCGCAAAACTGGAACACGCCGTGGCCCCTGCGCCGTACTTTCCTCCCGGATCCATCTGGGCCCAGGACATAAGCCACGCTCCCCTCGATCCCCAATCCTCCACCATGATCAACTGGCTCGCCGATGCCGGCGGATGGGGCCACAACAACAAGATGCAAGTCGACTTCGGCATGCGGGTATTGCAGGCAGATGCAACTACCCCGATGGTCCACTTTCGTAAGGGTCACGAGTTCTACAGTCCGGATTCTGACTTAGTCTCCTCCCTCCCTTTGCCTGCCGGAGGCGGCTTCGAAGGTCACACCGGCTATGAGTGCCCGGATCATGGTGACTGCCACCTAATCGTCGTCGACCGAGGCCAAGGCAAACTCTACGAGACTTGGGCAACAGACTATTCGGACAATGTTCTTAGTGCGACCTTTGTTGCGGTATGGAACCTCAACCGCGTCTATCCTCCGTCAGGACGCGGAGATCAGTGCACCAGCGCCGACGCCGCCGGCTTTCCCATTGCTCCTCTTCTCTTTAATGCCGACGAACTTGCTGTTGGACATATCGACCATGCAATCCGATTCATTCTTCCCAATCAGCGGATTCGCGCGCATGTGTTTGTACACCCAGCAACACATACTGCTTCGCGCGGACCAGTGGGCGCCCCGCCGATGGGAGCCCGCTTTCGCCTCAAGTCATCCTTCGACATGTCGAAACTGACGCCGGCAGCACAGATCGTCGCTCGAGCCATGCAGAAATACGGCATGTTCCTTGCTGACGATGGCAACATCGCGTTCACCGCGCAGAACGACGCCGACACAAAAGCAAAGTACTCCGACATGGATTTCGGATCTCACGATTTGCAGGACCTGAAGGTGACTGACTTTGAAGTCGTCGATATGGGTACGCCGATTCGATTGACGGATGACTGCGTGCGAAATCCGTGATAGAGAACCCTAACCGATGCCCCTCTGCGAGAGTTGACGCATTTGGGGAACACTACGAAATCTGGAAATGCTGAACGCGATAAATCGTTAGTAAGTGCGATGAACAAGGGCCATAGAAAGCTATGCGAATCGTTCAGTTTGTCTACAGTCTCGATATGGGCGGCCTGGAGAGGCTGGCCATTGACCTCGCGCAATGCCAGCTTGCGGAAGGTCATCAAGCAACCATCTATTGCCTAACCCATGCCGGTCGGCTTGCGCCCGAGGCGACCGCGATGGGGATATCGGTGCGATCTTTCGAGAAACCGGCCGGGCCACACCCCGGCATAGTATGGAAGCTTGCAAAGCAGCTACGGCGTGACCGGCCGGATGTCTTACATACGCACAATCACCTGGTCCACCACTACGGCGTGGCCGGCGGGTACTCGCTGGAATCCCGGTGATCGTCAATACGCGCCATCGAGCGGAGCATTATTTTGTGAGTTCCCCTGGCGGATCGCAATTGACCTCGAAATCCACAGGCAGGAAATCGGACTGGATTTTCCGGGCGACAATGCCCTGGACCGGCAAGGTAGTGATGATTTCCGAGGCGACCCGCAAGTTCTTCGTTCAACATCGCGGAATCCCGCTGGCCAAGACACAGGTAATCCTAAATGGCGCGCATGTCGAAAAATTCTTCAAGTTACCCGCGAATCCAGGGTCCGCTCTTCCCCGGATTCGTTTTGGAATCGCAGCCCGGCTGACAGACGCAAAGGATCATTTCACCCTTCTCCGCGCTTTCGCGGCAGTTGTCGCCGAGATTCCAGAAGCCGAGTTGTACATCGCCGGAGACGGTCTTCTGCGGAATCGCCTCGAAAGCTTCACAAGGGAACTGCATCTTGCAGATCGCGTGACCTTCATGGGCGCGCTGCCCGATATACCGCAATTTATGAGCCAGCTGGATATATTTGTTCTCAGTTCGCTGAGCGAAGGCCTTCCCCTCTCGATTCTTGAAGCCATGGCTGCCGGCCTTCCCGTCGTTTCCACCCGTGCGGGCGGTACAGAGGAGGCGGCCGTCGATGGCAGGAACGCCTACCTCGTGGCGCCCGGGGATCCGGGTGCTCTCGCGCAGGCGATGATCCGGATGGCCCGCGCACCTAACCTGGCGCAGATGGGAGCCGCGGGTCGGCAAATCGTCCAGGAGAAGTTTCGCATTGAGCAGACCTGGCAAGAATATTACAAGCTCTTTCTGGCCCTCGGCGCGAAAGCGTAGATGGTTGGAGTTGCGTTCCGCTCTAGCCTCAGTTTGTTGGGCGTATTCCGCTCGGCCACCCAAATCAGTGCATCAGGTTCACAATTCGCAGCAGGATGTACATCGCCACCAGCAGCGCCACGGCCAATCCGCCGGAATACGGCAGCACGCGTCCAAGCTTCAACCGCGGAGCAATCATCCCTCGCTGCAGCGCCATCTCGTAGACTCACCTCAACCATCCCGCCCAGCAAGAACAACGTCATGACAAAGGCGCGAGACAGAAACCACCCCGCAACCAGAAAGCCAGTCAACGACAATACCACCAGTTGCCCCAGGCGGCTGACCTCCGCGCTGTCGATCTCCCCAACCTTATTCACCGGTTGCGGATAGAGTTCTTCCTCGACAACCATAGGAGTGCCTTCACTTAAATTCGCAGGCGAAGAAACTGCCAAAGCATCTCTTACTGTCGGAAACAAGAACAAGCACCAGAAATACAATCCAACCATGCCAAGTTCCGCCGCGCAAACCATAACCGAATTATGCGCGGTATGCCCGAGATATTCCAGCAAGTTGCCGGCGCCCACTCCGAACAAGGGATGGGCCTTCAACAGTTGCATGCCCTCACTCCAGAGCTCCGTGCGGTCCGCACCCGACTCAGCCGAAATCGCCCGTCCGCCGGTAAACTGCAAGGCCATCGCCGCTGCAAACAGCCCGCCCCCCACGAGCACCGCCGGCAGCGTCCCAATGCGCCGCCGCGCCGCCACAATCGCCACCGCCGTCAGGGCCACCAGGGCGCCGCGAGAGTGAGTGAGATAAACACCGAAAAGCAATACGCAAACCGGCAACAGCACGAACAGACAGTTCCGAAGCAGCCTCCTCGCTCGCCAGAAGATGAATACAAGCGGAATCACGCAAACAAGCAGTTGGCCAAAGTCATTTGGATCGTTGATCAATCCCAGCCCTCTCAGCCGATAGAACTCCTCTCCCGTATCGCTTCTCATCACCAGCAGGTAGGGGTGCTCAATATTCCAGACACTCAGACCGCCGCTACCCATGGCCGGCGATACGCTTGAAACACTCTCTGGAATTCCTCGCAATAGATCCGCAGACCCCTTCGCAATAACAAACAGGCAGACAAACACAAGCATCAGGACCAGGACCTGCAACTTTCGCTTCGTGTTGCAGTGCAGGCACACAAGGAAGTATCCGAATGCATTCGGAATAAATCCAAGAAGCGCCTGAACGGCTCCTCCGGCCCAACGCACCCCTACAAGCACTGACATAAAAGCCGCAAAAGTCAACCCGATCAGGGCCAGTGACTGCGGCGTCTTCAGGATGAAGGATTTGCTCAGTTTCGGCAGGGAAACAAAAAACACCAGTACCGCAAGAATCAGCTCAATGCGGTAAGCCGCGAGCGGCCCGAATAGGGTGGCCGGCGTGAGGTAGTAGGTAACGAAATAAAGAATGCTTAGAACAAAGCCCATCGTCTTATTGAAGTTGCGGAGTAGCCAACCTCACAAAGGATAATTCAAACGGCGGCATCGAAGATGGGAATTACTCACTCCACAGGCTCAGGGTAACGCACGCGGTTTGTTTCGGATTGGTCGGCCCGAATGAAAGCATGTCGCAACGCCGGCTCGAATTCGGGGCGAAATAGAGGCAACGCGGCCTCCGCAATATGGCTGGAATCCGCGAACAGCGGTACTCCAACGCGGAAGTAGTCGCACCTGTCCTCCATGCACTGTATGCGATCGGGCCGAATAAAGATCATGTCGCTACGGGAAGCATAGTGCGCAATTATGCTGCCTTGTTCAGCCATAAAGGCGCTCTCTGGTATGAACATCGGTTCGGCGACCTTATGGCCGAATGCCAAGTCACGGGCCACGACCGAAGCAGATTCCCATGTGGGCGGCGTGATCGGCCCGACCAGGACCACTGTTTTGCCTCGCTGTTCCAAGTTCTCAATTAGGCGGTCAAGGCTCTCTGTGAGGAATCTCGATTCGCTCCCTTCGGGCGTCTGACCATTTGGTGTGTACATATGACCGGGGTGTTCCCAGGTCATCGCAAGAATGACAACGCGGATGCGTGAAAAGCCGCCGATCGCTGACAGATTCTTGGCAGCGGAATCCATGCACGATGCAGACACATTGTAGTCTGGCATGGGGAGGCATCTGTTTAACGGAACGAGAATCCCTTCTCGATTGTTCGCACGCAAAATATCGGCCACAAGTGGCGCGTACATCTGCGCGTGCGAATTACCAAGGAGCACGACGGTCGCGTCTTCAGGGTTACGGCTGGGCAAGAACATCGGACAAGCATGCGATGCGCCGAAAGAAAAATACTCAGTCAGACTGCAACGATATTCGGAACCAACAGCCGAGTTGATGCGTGCAACCTCAGCATTGAAGCGCGATGGATACCCACCGTACGCGAGAATCGCCACAGATGTAGCCGCCACGACTGTGGTTCCGCAGGCTACCCAAGTAAGCACCACGCGGATAGGCATTTTGCGGTCGCGAAAGGGACGCTCGACATAACGCCATGACAACGTCGCTAATGCAAACGTCAGCGCAACTGCTATCGAAGCTTCCGCGGGCGACAACAAGGATTTAACGAGATAATAGTGAGCGAAAACAAAGATCGGCCAATGCCAAAGGTAAAGAGAATATGAAATGAGCCCCACCCACACGAGCGGAGTTTTGGAAAGCCCGAGTGTAAGCCAACTCCAGCCCGCATTGCCCTGGTAGATCGCCAGGATTGTGCCAAGCACCACCCACAATGCGGCAGGAACCATTCCGCTAAGCGAGTTTATCTTGAAGCACAAGCTCACGAACAAGAGAGTCGCAGCCGTGACGGCCAGTGCATGTCGCATCCATCGGTTTGTAACTCCTGAAGGCGGGGCCAACGCGAGAAGCGAGCCCGCGCCGATTTCCCATGCGCGCGTCGGGAGAATGTAAAAGGCAGCCCCTTCCGCGCTCGCTCTATTAGCCAAGATGTTGGCAATCAGGGAAAACAGGACAAGCCCAGAAGTTAGCGGCACCAAAGCCGACCGTCGCCATCGAATACATAAAACCACCAAGAGCGGGAAAATGATATAGAACTGTTCCTCGACACCCAAAGACCAAACGTGCAAAAGCGGCTTTTCTTCGGCAAGTTGCGCGAAGTAATCTGTGTCCCTCCAGAAATAAAGGTTTGCAACGAATCCGAGAGTTGCAAAGACACTCTTCGCAAAGCCTTTCAGATCGATAGGCAGTAGCAGCCAGATGGCGCTCGCCGAAACGACAAGAAGGAGAGAGAGGAGAGCTGGGAGGATCCGACGGACGCGACGTTCATAAAATCGCGCAATCGAGAATTTCCTATCGATTGCCTCGCGCCAGATTACACTTGTGATCAGGTACCCAGAGAGAACAAAGAAGACATCCACTCCGAGATAACCGCCAGGGAGGATTCGAGGCGACAGATGGTACGCAATCACCGACAGCACTGCCACAGCGCGAAGGCCGTCTATGTCTGATCGGTATCCTGTTTGATGGCTGTCAGCAGATCCCCGTCCGTCTCGCATTTAGCCTCAAGGGTCTAAGCCGGAATATCCATCTTAGACGGATTCCCGGCTATTCTACGCCCGCTGGCGCAAATTGGAAGACCGACGAGGCGGTTTCAATGGAAAAGCGGGACAGTTCTCGGCGGTCATGAACTCGCCTTCGCCATCGAGAGACATCCTCTTCAATTTCTCCGACACCGGTCTCTCCTGCTTCAAGGATTCATTCAAGGAGGCTTATTGCACGGTAAGCGTAAAGCTGGCGGTTGGTTGCAGAGAGCCGCTTGTAGCGATGACCGTGACCGTCGATGCTGTGGCCTGTGGCGTGGCTTGAGGAGTATACCACACGCCAAGGCTGCAGCCTGTGCACAGGCTCAGTCCGAGTGCGACCAGTACCAACAGCGTCATTTGCAAGCCACGCCGCTTTTTCCAGCCAAACCAGCAGAGCGCAACCGCCAGCACTGAGCCTGGGAACAATGGGCTGGGGTTGCGGTGGATGGCCACGGTCGTTTTCGAGGTGGTTATTGTGAGCGTTGTTGAGGCCACGCTGCCTGACGTTGTTACAGTTGCTGGAGAGAAGCTGCACGATGCCCCTGTAGGCAACCCCGCGCAACTGAAAGACACCGCGCCGCCGAATGCGTTCTGTGGCACCACCAAGATCGTGGTGCTACCGCTTTGCCCGGCTATGACGGCGAGCGACGCCGGAGAAACCGCGACGGTGAAGGTCGGCGTAGCCACTTGCGTCAGGTTAATGGTGTAGGCCGCCGTGCCCGCAGAGCTGGTCGAGTAGCCGGTAGCCACGGCGATGGCCCCCACTGTTTCCGAGGCAGAGACCGTAATCGGTCCGGAATACACAGCCGAGCCGGTCGATGGAGTGGAGCCGTCGGTCGTGTAGTAGATCGTGGCCGACGGCGTAGCCGAGCCGATGGTCACGGTCTGCGCAGAACTGTACGTGCCAGCCGCTGGGCTGAACGTCGGTGTAGCTGCTTGCGTTAGGTTGATGGTGTAAGCCGCCGTGGCCGCCGCGCTGGTCGAATAGCCGCTTGCCACGGCAATGGCCTGAAGTGTCTCCGTCGAAGTGACCGCGATCGGGCCCGAGTACACTTGCGAGCCGGTCGTCGGTGGCGCGCCGTTGGTCGTGTAGTAGATCGTCGCCGAGGGCGTCGCCGTGCCGATTGTCACTGTCTGCGCAGAGCTGTACGTTCCAGTTCCAGGGCTGAAGGTGGGCGTTGCCGCCGGCAAGTTGATGGTGTAAGCCGCCGAACCCACAGAGCTGGTCGAATAGCCGCTCGCCACGGCAATGGCCTGAAGTGTCTCAGTTGCGGAGACCGTGATCGGACCCGAGTACACCTGCGAACTGGTCGTGGGCGTGGAGCCATTCGTCGTGAAATAGATTGTCGCCGATGGCGTAGCCGAGCCGATTGTCACGGTCTGCGCCGAGCTGTAGGTGCCAGTTCCAGGGCTGAAGGTGGGCGTTGCCGCCGGCAAGTTGATGGTGTAAGCCGCCGAACCCACAGAGCTGGTCGAATAGCCGCTCGCCACGGCAATGGCCTCAAGTGTCTCCGAGGCAGAGACTGTGATCGGGCTGGAATACACTTGCGAGCCGGTCGTCGGTGGCGCGCCGTTGGTCGTGTAGTAGATCGTCGCCGAGGGCGTCGCCGTGCCGATTGTCACTGTCTGCGCAGAGCTGTACGTTCCAGTTCCAGGGCTAAAGGTCGGCGTAGCCGCTTGCGTCAGATTGATGGTGTAAGCTGCCATGCCCACCGCGCTGTTCGAATAGCCGCTTGCCACGGCAATGGCCTGAAGTGTCTCCGTTGCGGAGACCGTGATCGGACCCGAGTACACCTGCGAACTGGTCGTGGGCGTGGAGCCATTGGTCGTGTAGTAGATCGTCGCCGGAGGCGTAGCCGTGGCGATGGTCACAGTCTGCACAGAGCTGTATGTACCCGTACCAGGGCTGAAGGTCGGCGTAGCTGCAGGCAGGTTGATGGTATAGGCTGCCATGCCCACCGCGCTGTTCGAATAGCCGCTCGCCACGGCAATGGCCAGAAGTGTCTCCGTGGAAGAAACAGTGATCGGACCCGAATACACTTGCGAGCCGGTCGTCGGCGTGGAGCCGTTGGTCGTGTAGTAGATTGTCGCCGATGGCGTGGCCGTGCCGATCGTCACCGTCTGCGCCGAGCTGTAGGTGCCAGTTCCAGGGCTGAAGGCGGGCGTTGCCGCCGGCAGGTTGATGGTGTAAGCCGCCGTGCCGATCGCACTGGTCGAGTAGCCGCTCGCCACAGCAATGGCCAGAAGTGTCCCCGTGGAAGAGACTGTGATCGGGCTGGAGTACACCGTCGAACCGGTCGTCGGCATAGAGCCATTGGTCGTGTAATAGATCGTCGCCGAAGGCGTCGTCGAACTGACCGTCACCGTCTGCGCCGAGCTATACGTTCCGGCTGCGGGGCTAAACGCCGGTGTTGCCGCTTGCGTCAGGTTGATGGTATAAGCCGCCGAACCCACAGAGCTGGTCGAATAGCCGCTCGCCACCGCAATGGCCTGAAGTGTCTCCGTGGAAGAAACAGTGATCGGACCCGAATACACTTGCGAGCCGGTCGTCGGCGGCGCGCCGTTGGTCGTGTAGTAGATTGTCGCCGATGGCGTGGCCGTTCCGACCGTCACCGTCTGCGCAGAGCTGTAGGTGCCAGTTCCAGGGCTGAAGGTGGGCGTTGCCGCAGGCAGGTTGATGGTGTAAGCCGCCGTGCCGATCGCACTGGTCGAGTAGCCGCTCGCCACAGCAATGGCCTGAAGCGTCTCCGAGGCAGAGACCGTAATCGGCCCGGAATACCCTTGCGAGCTGGTTGTTGGAGTCGAACCGTTGGTCGTGTAGTAGATTGTCGCCGAGGGCGTCGCCGTGCCGATTGTCACTGTCTGCGCAGAGCTGTACGTTCCAGTTCCAGGGCTAAAGGTCGGCGTAGCCGCTTGCGTCAGGTTGATGGTATAAGCCGCCGAACCCACAGAGCTGGTCGAATAGCCGCTCGCCACCGCAATGGCCTGAAGTGTCTCCGTGGAAGAAACAGTGATCGGACCCGAATACACTTGCGAGCCGGTCGTCGGCGTAGAGCCGTTGGTCGTGTAGTAGATCGTCGCCGATGGCGTGGCCGTTGCAGATCGTCACCGTCTGCGCCGAGCTGTACGTTCCGGCTGCGGGGCTAAACGCCGGTGTTGCCGCTTGCGTCAGGTTGATGGTATAAGCCGCCGAACCCACAGAGCTGGTCGAATAGCCGCTCGCCACCGCAATGGCCTGAAGTGTCTCCGTGGAAGAAACAGTGATCGGACCCGAATACACTTGCGAGCCGGTCGTCGGCGGCGCGCCGTTGGTCGTGTAGTAGATTGTCGCCGATGGCGTGGCCGTTCCGACCGTCACCGTCTGCGCAGAGCTGTAGGTGCCAGTTCCAGGGCTGAAGGTGGGCGTTGCCGCAGGCAGGTTGATGGTGTAAGCCGCTGACCCCACCGCGCTGGTCGAGTAGCCGCTCGCCACCGCAATGGCCTGAAGTGTCTCCGTGGAAGAAACAGTGATCGGACCCGAATACACTTGCGAGCCGGTCGTCGGCGTGGAGCCGTTGGTCGTGTAGTAGATTGTCGCCGATGGCGTGGCCGTTCCGACCGTCACCGTCTGCGCAGAGCTGTAGGTGCCAGTTCCAGGGCTGAAGGCGGGCGTTGCCGCCGGCAGGTTGATGGTGTAAGCCGCCGTGCCGATCGCACTGGTCGAGTAGCCGCTCGCCACAGCAATGGCCTGAAGTGTCTCCGTGGAAGAAACAGTGATCGGACCCGAATACACTTGCGAGCCGGTCGTCGGCGGCGAGCCGTTGGTGGTGTAGTAGATCGTCGCCGAAGGCGTCGTCGAACTGACCGTCACCGTCTGCGCCGAGCTATACGTTCCGGCTGCGGGGCTAAACGCCGGTGTTGCCGCTTGCGTCAGGTTGATGGTATAAGCCGCCGAACCCACAGAGCTGGTCGAATAGCCGCTCGCCACCGCAATGGCCTGAAGTGTCTCCGTGGAAGAAACAGTGATCGGACCCGAATACACTTGCGAGCCGGTCGTCGGCGGCGCGCCGTTGGTGGTGTAGTAGATTGTCGCCGATGGCGTGGCCGTGCCGATCGTCACCGTCTGCGCAGAGCTGTAGGTGCCAGTTCCAGGGCTGAAGGTGGGCGTTGCCGCAGGCAGGTTGATGGTGTAAGCCGCTGACCCCACAGAGCTGGTCGAATAGCCGCTCGCCACAGCAATGGCCAGAAGTGTCTCAGTCGAAGAGACTGTGATCGGACCGGAATACACCGTCGAGCCGGTCGTGGGCGCGGAGCCGTTGGTCGTGAAGTAGATCGTCGCCGAGGGCGTCGACGAGCCGATCGTCACCGTCTGTGCCGAGCTGTATGTGCCCGCTCCAGGGTTGAAAGTCGGCGTTGCCGCAGGCAGGTTGATGGTATACGCCGCCGTGCCCACCGCGCTGGTCGAATAGCCGTTAGCCACGGCAATGGCCTGAAGTGTCTCCGTCGAAGCGATAGTGATCGGGCTGGAATACACTTGCGAGCCGGTCGTCGGTGGCGCGCCGTTGGTCGTGTAGTAGATCGTCGCCGATGGCGTCGCCGTTCCTATCGTCACTGTCTGCGTGGAGCTGTACGTACCGGCCCCAGGACTGAAGCTCGGCGTAGCCGCCGGCAGGTTGATGGTGTAAGCCGCCGTGCCGATCGCACTGGTCGAGAAGCCGCTCGCGACCGCAATGGCCTCAAGTGTCTCCGAGGCAGAGACTGTGATCGGACCGGAATAGACTTGCGAGCCGGTTGTCGGCGTGGATCCGTTAGTCGTGTAGTAGATCGTCGCCGAGGGCGTCGCCGTTCCGATCGTCACCGTCTGCGCAGAACTGTACGTGCCAGCCGCTGGGCTGAACGTCGGTGTAGCTGCTTGCGTTAGGTTGATGGTGTAAGCCGCCGTGCCCACCGCGCTGGTCGAGAAGCCGCTCGCGACCGCAATGGCCTCAAGTGTCTCCGAGGCAGAGACTGTGATCGGACCGGAATAGACTTGCGAGCCGGTTGTCGGCGTGGATCCGTTAGTCGTGTAGTAGATCGTCGCCGAAGGCGTCGCCGTTCCGACCGTCACCGTCTGCGCAGAGCTGTAGGTGCCAGTTCCAGGGCTGAAGGCGGGCGTTGCCGCCGGCAGGTTGATGGTGTAAGCCGCCGTGCCGATCGCACTGGTCGAGTAGCCGCTCGCCACCGCAATGGCCTGAAGTGTCTCCGTGGAAGAAACAGTGATCGGACCCGAATACACTTGCGAGCCGGTCGTCGGCGTGGAGCCGTTGGTCGTGTAGTAGATTGTCGCCGATGGCGTCGACGAGCCGATCGTCACCGTCTGTGCCGAGCTGTATGTGCCCGCTCCAGGGTTGAAAGTCGGCGTTGCCGCAGGCAGGTTGATGGTATACGCCGCCGTGCCCACCGCGCTGGTCGAATAGCCGTTAGCCACGGCAATGGCCTGAAGTGTCTCCGTCGAAGCGATAGTGATCGGGCTGGAATACACTTGCGAGCCGGTCGTCGGTGGCGCGCCGTTGGTCGTGTAGTAGATCGTCGCCGATGGCGTCGCCGTTCCTATCGTCACTGTCTGCGTGGAGCTGTACGTACCGGCCCCAGGACTGAAGCTCGGCGTAGCCGCCGGCAGGTTGATGGTGTAAGCCGCCGTGCCGATCGCACTGGTCGAGTAGCCACTCGCCACCGCAATGGCCTCCACAGTCTCCGTCGAAGAGACCGTGATCGGACCCGAATACACTTGCGAGCCGGTCGTCGGCGTGGAGCCGTTGGTCGTGTAGTAGATCGTGGCCGAGGGCGTCGCCGTTCCGATCGTCACCGTCTGCGTCGAGCCGTACGTCCCAGTTCCAGGGCTGAACGTTGGCGTTGCAGCCGGCAGGTTGATGGTGTAAGTTGCCGACCCCGCCGCGCTGGTCGAATAGCCGCTCGCCACGGCAATGGCCTCTACAGTCTCAGTCGAAGAGACCATGATCGGACCCGAATACACTTGCGAGCCGGTCGTCGGCGTAGAGCCGTTGGTCGTGTAGTAGATCGTGGCCGAGGGCGTAGCCGTGCCGATCGTCACCGCCTGCGCAGAGCTGTAGGTACCAGCTCCAGGGCTGAAGGTAGGCGTGGCTGCAGGCGTCGACGTTGATGAACTCGCCTGATAACTCACAGTCGGCAAGCCGTTTGCGTCCAGGTTTGCCGCTACGCCCATCACGTTTACTGGCTCAAACTCGCCTAGATTTAGTTGGCTCAGGCAACTGAGGTCAGTCGAATTCCATTGCGAATCGTTGGTCAGAACCAAGGCGCCAGTATTGCCATTATCCGAAATAATCATCCCATATTGCTTTAACCCCGTCGCAATGATGGAAGCCTGCGGACTGGTAGCAAAACAGGCCGGTAATGAAGCATAGACGCTCGCCTTGAGTCTGTATATCTCCCCGTAGGGGTTTGTCATTGTGCAGGATGTTGGAGGTTGATTTGCACCGCCGTTCGGCTGAACAATCAAGCCGTTGCTGTCTCCTCCGCTCGCATATCCGCCTGAACAAGAACCTACTCCTCCGCCTTCTCCGACAGCGGGCCACACGTGGCGAGCCAAAGCGTGATTCATGGTAACCCGGATCGGATGCTGAACCGTGCCGTTAGGCGACGTCGGCGTGCCTGTGCCGATGACTTCCTCAGCGTTGGCAACGAGCGGAGCTATGGGAAGACCAGCGGAATCCGTAGCGCCGTTGCCTTGGAAGTTCATTTCAAACGCGTTGCTTCCGGTGGACCCGATGTTCGGTAAATTGAGATTGCTTGAATCCGTCCACTCGCTGCCGGTCCAGGCACTCACCCATTGATCGAACTCCCTGCAAGGGTTTCCCCCTCCAGCTTCTTGAATGACAATTACATGCTGGTCTTGACCAACACCGTTTGCTGTATCTTCTATTGGTGCGTAGGAAGGAATTGGACCTGAGCCGGCAATAGTCCCCCCGCTTGTAACTCCTGGAGATGGAGATGAAACACTGTAAGGCGGAAATGTGCTTTCCTGCCCCCACCCCGGATAAACAAGTGTTACCGTATTGGTTTCCTGATTATAGGGCACAATCAGAAATGGGATGCCTCCAGCATCCGGTCCCGGCCCACCATCAATGCGAAGGGAAGCAGTCAAGTACCCTGAATAAATCGGCGCCGCCGGGGATGTGTCTACTGGCAGAGAATCCACTCTCTGGCTGAAGATCGAGCCGGTCATTGGAAGGCAGCCAGAACTCATATTCTGCCCGGCAATCTCAAAGATTGGTTTTACGACTGAGTAGGTTCCGAGACTGTCCTGAACCGTTATGCTCGGCTGGTAACCTCCCTGCCCGTAAATCGTGCCGGAGATTGCCCCAGTGGATGCATTCAAACTGAGGCCCTCTGGTAGCGTGTCGGCGCTGGTGGAGATCGTAAAGCCATACGGCGACTTTCCTCCGGTTGCCGAGACGGTGCAGCCGCCATAAGCCGCGTATTGTGTTCCGGTGAGCGCGGATCCCGTACATGTGCCTGCTGCACCTGAGAATGCTGTCGCAGTGACGGTCATTGGCAACGTCGCCGTTGCAGTGTTGCTGTAGCCGTCCGTTACCTTGAAAGTCAGAGAAGTGGCGGATACTGCTGCGGTTGGCGTCCCGGTGATTAAGCCGCTGCCGCTGAGGCTCAATCCAGCGGGCAACGTTCCAGAGGCAAGGGTCCAAGTGTACGGGCCACCCGCACCTCCCGATTCCCCCAACTGGTTACTGTAAAGCGACGTGACAGAGCCGTAAGCCTTGCCAACAAATCCCTCCGGCAAACTGGTCGATGTGATTGTCAGCGGAGAAGCGGAGAATTGCGAGTAATAAGACGACGATACGACCGAGGCGGCGAAACCGCTGCTACTTGCCCAGGTAGGATTCACTGTTGTGGATGCGCCGCCTTGTATTTGGTAGGCCAGTCCTACCCCGTCAATCCAGTTTCCTGCCGGACGCGTTCCTGTTGCTTCCGCAAAATCCAACAAAGTCATCGGGGAATTAACAGTATTGGTTTGGTGGCTATATGTTCCAAAACAGCTTAGCAAAAGCTCATTTGCATTATTAGGCACAAGGTTGCCGGAGGTCAGCGAGGTTGTGTAACTACTTTGCGAATGGCCTTGCTGGTCGGGGCCGCTGGCTATGCCGGACCAGCCGCTTACTTCAGCTACAGTTACACCACTCGCAGTGAACGTCATGGAAGATGTTACAGTAGGCGCAAAACTAATCCACGCATACACTGTTGAATCGTCGCTCTCCGCCTGAGACGCAACAAGCGTATATACGTTTGAACTTGAGTCTGTTGGCGCTGACGCTCCCGCCCAACCTGCGACCTCGCAAATGTGGATAAAGTTTGCCCCTGTCATATTCAGCCCGCCAGCCGCCGGAACAGTCACACCCAGAGTTCCAGCCGAATTCTGAGCTATGCCGTGCGCAACAAGTGCGGGTGCCTGCCCTACGGCAGGTGAGGCTGCCGGTTTTGCTTTCACTAAATCAGCGGCAGTATCAGCGGAACCGATCGTATATGCAGCCGAACCCACTCCACTCGGCGCCGAATAGCCAGTAACCGTAGCGATAGCCTTCACTATCTGCGTAACTGAGACTGTAATCGGACCGGAATACTCCGTCGAGCTGGTCGTCGGGGTCGTTCCATCGATGGTGTAGTAGATCGTCGCCGTCGGAGAAGTCGGCGTGTCGATCGTCACCGTCTGCGCCGAGCCATATGTACCGGCCACCGGAGTGAAGGTCGGCGCGGCCACCGCTGAACCAGGCACCGTAACCGTAATCGGTGTGCTCTCGGTTCTGCCGTAAGCGTTCGTGGAGTACAAGGTATAGGTACTGGTTTTTTTCGGGGCAATCGTCACGCTTCCGCCGCTAACCGGGCCAATCATGTCGATGTAATCGTAGGAGTCGCCGCTTGCGCTATAAGTTAAGGTGACGGGATTCCCGGCGCTTACACTTGACGCCGATGGTGTGAAGCTGTTGATTGTCGGCGCTGCTCCGGCAGGTGCTGTCGCAGAATCGTAACCGGGGAATTCCGGAGTCGAATGCACGACCTCAAAATTCGATGATGCAATTTGCTTCAAATTGGCAAGATCATTGTCGTCAAAGCGCGGATCGGACGCTCCCTGGAAATAGAAGTTGCCGCCATTATCGGCTAAGATCAGGCCATACTGCTGCATCGCCGTTAGAATGACCTGATTGACTGGAGAGAAGCCGGAGATGTCGAAGCTCGACTTCAATCGTATCCGCATCCCCATGACATTGTTTGTTGCCCAGTTATTGCCAGCGGCATGAGTGGCAGGTGGCACGAAGCTTCCGCCATGGGCATCGTTCTTTGTATCTTCCAGGGTGAAGCGGAGGGCGTGCTTGATAGCTCCGGAAGCTATCTCGTCGTAACGCACCAACCCGGGAAACACCGACAACCCCGCGGCATCCGCCGAAGTCCAGCCAAAGGGACGCGACTCGTAGTTGCGCATGTCCCAAATCGTCTCGCTTGAAGCATCCCAGTGCCCATTGCAGCGATTCGTGTTGTACGTCTCGTAGAGTTCACAACTCGCGCGGTCCAGCACCAGCACATGGGCATCGCCATTGTAAGTATCCGGCCAGCCCGAGCAATCGGCTGGATTGCCTTCGATAGGAGCGGTGATTGGAAACGGCGCAACCACCACATCGCTCTGCGATGCATAGTCAATCACGTTGATCGGCACCGCGGGAGTCGTGGTGGAATCTACAACGACATAGGGAATACCTCCGCCGTCGGAGCCGCTGCCAAAATCCGGATGCAGATACCAACCGGCAAAGCCAGGCGCGGCCACGATCAAAGCCGAATTCGGGTCGACAGGAGCCGAAACGATGTTGGTGTTCCATACATTCGTCAATGGAAACGGAACAAATCCATTCAGGCTCGCTCCGCTGCCAAGTGACATGGCGGAGCAGGATGGAGCAATCACGGTTCCGATTGTGTAAGTGGCCGAGCCCACCGAGCTATTCGAAAGCCCGTTGGCCACGGCGATGGCCTCCACCGTATCCGAAGCAAACACCGTGATCGGACCGGAATACACCGTCGAATTGGTCGTTGGTGTAGTTCCGTTGGTCGTGTAATAGATGGTTGCCGACGGTGTTGCCGTGCTGATCGTCACCGTCTGCGCCGAGCTATACGTACCGGCCGCCGGGCTGAAGGTCGGCATCGCGGTTACATTGATCTGTGCCGCTGCGAAGGATGTGAACAAAAAGACAAGGCTGGAAAACTCAAGTACTAGCGTCTTGAGCAGGAGTCGGGCGCCAAAGCAGCGCCATCGAGACTTGGTAGATGAGGCTATGCGGAAGGAAATGGCCAACAAAACCAAGCGCTTCATTAGCTCTCCTTTCGGCCTTGAGCGGTTGCCGTGGCAAATGGTTACCAATATCCGGTCAGTTGGCACTAGGGTAACCAGTCTTGAGGTCACTAGCGATTCACCGGAAAGGTCATTGCCATGGCACAAATGAGCCACTGACCTGCCTGTTTCTTCGGCAATTTCTCTTGCTGGCGTGAACCGCGAATCCACCTTGTGCGAAGCACTACCTGGTGCCATGGGTCAGAAGTTAATTGAAGTTTTGTCCCCGGCTTTGTGTCAGGGCACGACTTCACTCGTGCCGTAAATCGCGCAAGATCAAATGGGCCTCACAGGCTGCCGAAAAACTCCGCTGCCTGCAGTGGTTTTGAAAGGGCACGACTTCAGTCGTGCCGCAAATGCAACAAAACAAACGTCGGGCTTTAGCCCCTGAGGCATGCTTCTTGCCTACTCTGTTAGCGATCTGGTCTTTTTACGCAGCCTGTTCAGTCCATGAGGGCCGCACTTCTGACTTTTCGAGAACTTCTGACACAGGACACTGAGCCATGACCGCCCGCAGGCTAACTTCCTGCGACGCACTCCTTCATCCGGCAGCAAGGTCGCAGTCTCCCCCTGTTCCTCATCCGCGCTGAACGATTGCGCTTGCCAGGTTGGGCAGCGTTGACCCCCAAAAGGGGAATTTACTGGCAATGGATGCGCAGAGTTTTGCGCAATCGAAAAGGGCTTCGTTCATAAGTCAGTGAATCGAAAAGCTATCTCTTTGGCGCTTCACTTGCATTGAACGAGGGCGTGTAGAAGTGCGGCGTACCGTGTGGGAGTGCAGCTACTCCCTGCTAGTTCGGGACTCCAGGTGGAC
Source organism: uncultured Acidobacteriaceae bacterium (assembly GCA_963757965.1). GTDB lineage: Bacteria > Acidobacteriota > Terriglobia > Terriglobales > Acidobacteriaceae > Telmatobacter. The sequence continues at coordinate 89,985 of CAVWTV010000014.1, read as the reverse complement.
CCGGCTATAGCGAGAACACCTCCAACAGCCGACCAACGAGTTCAGGTTCAACACATTAAACGGCCTTGCAGGAGACAAATGCCTGCAAAGGCGACTCCAGGAGGAATCATGAAGAAGTTTTTCCTTAGCATTACTCGCAATGGCAACGGCTCTTGCGAGTTCACCGGCTGCCTTGGCGGGCACGCTGTGCCCCAATCAGGCGGACCAGGGCGGATTTACCAACTCCTTCGCCGCAGTCCCTGGATCGGACGGATCCTGCGGCGACGGCGCGGCAGTAAATATGTCCATAGCCAACGCCGCCGATTATGCCAAGCTAACCTGGAATTCCTCCGATTCAGGTTATCCGCCGGGCCTGACTCTTGGAAATCTTGGCGGCATCTCCGCACCCGTGTCTAATTCCGTCGGCCAGCCTTATTACGAGCTCGAGTTTTACGCTCCGACTCTCTCCTTGGGGCAAGTGAATGCTGGCGACGAGCTCCTGCTGATCGAATTCCAAGGGACCACCTTATCCGGCAACACCTTGGCACTCGACCCAAATTCGACTGTGTTTGACCTCTACGACAACCACGCGGGGTGTTATCTCTTTGCGGCGACGCCGTGCTCAAACGGACAGGGGACAGCACAATCACTGGATGCTTGGCTCTTGGAGGAACCAGGGTTGAGCAGCGAGGCTATTGGGGAGATTCGTATTGCAATCGGCCTGGCCAACGGAAACGCTCCCGGTGAAAGCCTGACAGTCGATTCCGCAGACGTGAGTGAGACCCCCGAACCGTCGAGCCTGTTGCTGCTCGGCACCGGGCTTCTCGGGCTGGCAGTCGTAGCCTTCAGGAAGGCCAAGTCGTCCGGCCTGGTGTTGCACTCGTAGTCAGTTTGTTCCTCCTGTTCCTCCGAGTCGAAGGGCAAAAGGAAAGGGCGCGATTCCGCGCCCTTTCCTTTTGCCCCCGTTTACCAGGCGCACACCGACCGCGCGCGTCGAGTGCGTCTCGCTTAAATCCAATGCCGACCGCGAGCGGCTCGTCGCGAGCCTTCCCCATTCCCCTCACCTGATCGATCCACGACTTGTGCGGTCTTCCAAGGGTCCGTTCTCCTGCGCTCCGATCCCACTTGCTCCCCGGTTGGTTCAGCCAGAAAGAGAAGGCAGGTAGCCAATGGACGTGCAAGATGTTGCACATTCCAAAACCTAGGTACTCGCAACTCATTGAATCTACATGCTATTGCTTTGGCGCTTCACTTGCATTGAACGAGGGCGTGTAGAAGTGCGGCGTACCGCGTGGGAGTGTGGCTGCTCCCTGGTTGCGCCGACTCCGACAAGTGAGCCATTGAAATCGCGGCTCGGAACAGGAAATGACCTTGCAGGAGACAAACTCCTGCAAGTGCAGCTCCAGGAGGAATCATGAAGAAATTTTCCTTAGCCTTACTCGCAATGGCAGCAGCCCTTGCGATCACACCGGCTGCATTGGCTGATACGTTCATGTACAGCTTCGACTTACACTGCCAAGGCCTCATCGCGGCCACCGGCACCCTTACAGGCATCTTGGATCGCGCCGCGGCGAGTACTGACATCACCAGTGGAACCATTAACGCTGACAGGAACTGGCTTCGATCGGCACAGGCGTTTTCGTTCCCATCCCACGCCGCAACGGTAATTTCGTCACGAGTGGGGGCGGCCAATTCTCGACGTTCATCTCCCCGTGGACTACGACCTGATTTTCCCAATGACCATACCTCAAATCGACAACAATGGCGGTCTTCGCGTTCGAGTATCACTTCGGGCGCAGGCAAGGGAGATGGCGATTGCAACATTTGGTCCCAGGGTCCGAGCAGCTATGGGGCTGTTGGGGAGGTAGCTGGGATTATGCTGACAAGTCTGGTAATGCCTCTTTCGATGCTGCATACGGCTCACGACTTTGTGACTCCAGAGCCCGCCTCTTTGTTGCTGCTCGGCACCGGCCTTCTCGGTCTGGCGTTCGTAGCCTTCCGGAAGGCAAAGTCCTCCGGCCTGGTCTTGCACTCGTAGTCAGTTTCTTCCTTCTGTTCCTCCGAGTCGAAGGGCAATAGGAAAGGGCGCAGAATTGCGCCCTTTCCTATTGCCTTGGCAAGAACCCCAGCCGACTCCAGATATTTTGAGTGCCCCCGGCTTCTCCTTCTGAGAAACTCTCCGTCCCCAACTTGAACTGCATCAACCTGAAAGAGAACCAAGCTGGGAAACTGATGTGCAAGATGTTGCACAGCTCCACCAGGCCGCGCTCGCAACTTATTGAATCCAAATGCTATTTCTTTGGCGCTCAACTTGCATTAGACCGAATCGACCGCTCATGGTTTGGGCGCCACGAATCGTGAGGTGGGCTGTCGCATACCGCCGTTGGGATCGACTCTGACACGCCCCCACAGGCCCCCTCAATGGGATTGGGCTGAAAGGAGATTTTGAATGAAGGTCACTCCTGTTAAGTATCTTGCATCCTCCCTGCTTCTCTTGCTGCTGGTGGGCATGGGGGTGGCCGCCTCAGCCAGTTCGATCGTGGTGAACGGCACCTTCAGCACGCCTGCATCCTCCTCCGTTTCCTGGGGAACTCTTGCCCCAGGCGGAGGCTCGGTCGGTGGTCCGGGGACTGTGACCTGGGGGTCTGACCAATACGGGTACGATCCCACGAATATCAATGGCTGGACCTTCTCTCCTCTGACTCCTGGCGCTTCCGGTTCCGGAATTGCCGATCAAGGCTCTGCCTTTGGCTTTACTCCACCTCCCTCTGGCGCGAGCCAGGTCGCTTTTCTGCAAATGGGACAACCGGGAACTCTCAGCTCGGTTTCGCAGACCATCACCGGCCTGATTGCCGGCGACCAGTATGTGCTCACCTTCAGCCTGGAGGGGCGTCCGGGGATGGGGGGCGCGGTAACCAGCGTTACCATTGGTTCCACAACTCTGCTTTCGGACGTCGTTCCGGGGGATAGCGAGTGGACAACGTACGACGAGCTATTCACCGCCGCAGGGACGACAGAGATACTCGACTTCTTCTCGACGGCATACAACGGTCAAGACTCTACGACAGCGATTGACGACCCCCAAATCGTGTCGACCCCCGAACCGGAGAGCTTGCTGCTTTTGGGCACGGGGCTGTTCGGTCTCGCATTGGTGGTGTTCCGCAAGGCGAAGCGATCCGGCATGACCTCGCAGTCGTAGTCACTTTGTTACTCCTGTTCCTCGTCCGAAATTCGAGCTGCTTCAACCGAAAAGAGAACCAAGTTGGGAAACAGATGTGCAAGATGTTGCACATCCCCATCGGGTCATGCGCGTAACTTATTGAATCTGCAAGCTCTCTGTTTGGCGCTTAATCTGCATATAAAGACGCAAGCGCTGTGAGGATCACAGGGCTCAGGGTTCTATCCGCGCCCAGTCGGACGCTCGGCTTCCCTCCCCCATGGAATCGGAAGCCAACTCGGAGCCTGAGCATCGATGTGCTTCATGCGGCGCACGTCTTTCAAGGGTTGATCGGCAATCGATTCGACCCAAACTCGGCGGCTTTGAGCGGACCTCCGCAAGCAGTTTCAGGCGGGGGCGTTCGGATGGCTGAACCGGAGGAATCATGAAGCATTTTTCGTTAGCTTTGCTCGCATTTGCAGCGGCCTTGGCGATCACGCCAGCAGCACTAGCTGATTCGTTCAGTTACTCAATCAACGGTTCAAACTTCAGCGCTAATCTCGTATTTCAGACCACGTCCGTGGATCTGCATCCCGGCCCCACCACGGGTATCTGCTGATGTCTCGGCCTACTCGGTTACGAGCGTGTCTGGAACCTTCAGGGACCCGACCGCGACCTACACTTTCGGCTCTAGCCCGGTGGTACCGGCCAACGCCAGCGCAAATGCCTACGATCTTACCGACGCAGATGGGTACCTCTTCGACAATCTGATTTACCCGACTTTGCCAGGAAATCAGATTCTGGACTGGGGCGGCATACTGATTCAGCCGGAGGGTTATCCCAACTTCTATCTCAACATCTTCGCCGGCAACTTTGGCAGCACCGACGGCTTGACCGCGCCCGGCGACAACTACTTCTATTTTGCCGACAACAATTACTACTCAAACAATCAGATCCCTAGTAGCGAAGCAAAAGGAGCAGAAGTCGTGGGGCCGGGGCCAGCAGCCGTCGCCACCCTGGTGGCGACCCCAGAGCCTGAATCGCTGTTCCTGCTCGGCACCGGACTTCTCGGTCTGGCTTTCGTTGTCTTTCGGAAAGCGTCCAAGCCATCCTCGCGCCAGGCCTTGAACGCGTAGTTGGCTTGCTACTCCGCGAGGTGGCCTGCCCAAACTCTGAACAAGTCCGATTCATTGAGTCGCGCGCATACCAGGCGTCGCGCCGGTATTTTCAGATACGGAGAAAGAGACTCTTTCGATACATCCAAAACAATATAAGCCAGTAGATCGACATTACGGCAATACCAAGCATCAGCGGCTCGAGTCCCGCCCCGAATACTCGAAAGACCTGGGAACCAAGATGGATATGCAGGTTCTCCAAAATGAAGTCCTCCCATAGGTCGGCAATCAAATAGGCCGCGATTGAATTCATCCCGACAACAGCCAGCGGGAATGCCCATCTGCGATAAGACTTGACTTCGATCGTCCAGGAAAATGCCGCGAGAAAGAAAAAGCATATCCCGCCGCTGAAAAGCGTCCAGCTTGGCGTCCAGATGCGCTTCACGATCGGACAAACTCCCGCTACATGGAGGAGGATGCCGGCAGCCAACAGGATGACCCCGGCAATCGCGAAGCGCTTCACCGGAATCCTTGGAGCTGCGGAGCGAAACCATTCACCCGCGCGGAGGCCGAGAAGGATGGTGCCAAGTGTTGGGATGAAACTCAGAGTCGCATAACCTCCGGCGTTGTACAGGAAGCGTCCCGGACGAGGAAGCAGGTTCAGAAACCAGGTGTCAACCGCCCAGCCAAGGTTGCTGTTCTTGTTCCAGTGGGATGCGAACCCGGTGAAGTTATAGTGCCAGTCGCTGAGAACCCCAACAGCGGCGTAATTGAAATCAGGTCCCGGCGCCGGATAGAGAGCCCACGCCAGCCAATAACCAAACAGGATCGCCGCAAGCGCCGCCCATTGCCACTTGGGGCGGCAATACGCCAGAAGAAACGCAAATGTGTATCCCAGGCCAATCTGGGTCAGCGTGTCTTCAAAGGTGAAGTTCGTCTGCCCGCTATGCGTGGAGCGCAGGAAGATGCCAAGAAAAACGAGCACCAGGCTGCGCCAGATGGTGTGCGCCAATTGCCTCTTGAAGCTCTGCCCTTTGCCTGAGCGGCTGTGGATGGAATAAGGTAGAGCGACGCCGACCAGAAAACTGAACGACGGCTGAATCGTGTCGTGAAGACTCGCGCCGGCCCATTGAACATGCGATTGATTGAAAGCAAGGATTCGCCAGAACAGGCTATTGGGAAAAGAATGAGCGACCGCGGCAAATCGCATCACTTCACCCATCATCAGCAGCATGACCAGACCGCGATAGGCGTCGACGGCAATGTTGCGTGGCGCCGTTGATTCCCTGATCCGGTGGGGTGCCAGCGACTGGCTGACCTGAGAGTCTTTCGTGCCGACAGTCTCTTGCACTCTGTTCACACTCCCGGTTCCGCCGCTGTTTCCCTGAAAGAGAGAACTTCGCATGAACCGACCCAACAAGAGGTAATTGTAAGGTAGAACCACATATTCTGGCCGGACTATATAAGTGCTTGCCGCTTTCCAACGGCAAGAACGACAACTTCTTTTACCTCGCCGCAAACCATGCGAAAAGCGCGAGGCGCCACTAACTCGGAACCCACTGTTGACGGAACGTCGAGACCGTCTTAGACTCATCACGAATTCAGAGTGCAGTCATCTTTTTCGATGAGCTTGCCAGCAGCGATCCAAGTCCTTGTAAGTGCCGCAATGAAACACTCATCGCCTTCGTCAGGAGTGACATGACCCACGACATGCCCGATTCGCTCGTTGATTCTTCGCGCAGAGACTTTCTTCGGCTTGGCGGCATCACGGCAATTGGCCTGAGCATCCCGGAACTTCACGCGGAATCCGCAAAACCGCACGCATCGTCCATGATCGGCATGCCATTTGCTCCGGTAAATCCAAGGATCGGCATCATTGGCACCGGGGGAAGGGGCACCAGCCTGCTTGAGAATCTGCTTGCTGCCGACGCGAAGATTCTAGCCCTATGCGACATCATTGGGGAGAAAGCTGAACATGCGCGATCTCTGGTCGAAGAGGCCGGGCAGAAGCCTCCCGAGCTTTACACGGACGGCGATCACGCATTCGAAAGGCTCGTCGCCAGAGACGACCTGGACCTCGTCATCATCGCAACTCCCTGGAACTGGCATGTGGAGATGGCCATCGCGGCAATGAAACATGGCAAACATGCGGCCGTCGAAGTACCGGCCGCGACGACTATTGAGGATTGCTGGAAACTCGTCGACACATCCGAACAGACGCAGCGGCATTGCATCATGCTTGAGAATTGCTGCTACGGCTACAACGAAACGCTCATTCTCAGAATGGTCCACGGCGGACTCTTCGGCGATCTGCTCTATGGAGAAGGCGCATACATTCACGATCTCCGTGAAGAGCTTTTTGCAGACAAGGGCGAGGGTCTATGGCGCCGCACCGTTCACACCCAGCGAAACGGCGATCTCTATCCCACCCACGGGTTGGGTCCCATTGCTAACTACATGGGTATTCAGAGAGGCGATCGATTCGATTACATCGTCTCCGTCAGCACGCGGCAACGAGGACTCGATGAGTATCGAAAGGCGCATTTGCCATCTGCCGATCCCAGGTGGGCCGAGCGGTACATAACCGGAGACATGAATACGTCGATCATCAAGACCGCGAATGGCCGATCGATAACTCTCAAGCACGATACTGTCAACCCGCATCCTTACGACCGCATCAACATCATTGCGGGAACGAAGGGTACCTTCGCCGACTATCCGCCGCGTATCTATTTCGACGGGCAACCTGGCGCCGAGGCCTGGGGCAGCATCGATTCCTGGAAAGAACATCAGCACCCGCTATGGAAGGAAGAAGGGGAGATCGCACAGAAGCTGGGCGGGCATGGCGGGATGGACTACATCATGCTATACCGGCTGTTGCAGTGCATGCGCGACGGTGTCTGCCCGGATATGGATGTGTACGATGCCGCAGCCTGGTCGGCGCCGGGACCGCTGAGCGTGATTTCGGTGGCGAACGGAAGTACGCCCGCGAAGTTTCCAGAGTTCACCCGGGGACGATGGAATGAACGTTCTGCTTCACAAATCGCCACGCAAGGTTAGCGGGCAATTGGCGTTTGCTCGGAAGTCGGGCAAATAACTGCCCGGCGAAGTGGCGGCAGCCTTAGAGAATGCACGTTTTGGCCACCAGCGGGCACCCCGCGTACTCCCCAACAGGGCAGGTGCAAAGTCATTTGCACGCGCACGAAGGTACATTAGGTAAATCCTCACCCGAGACTTAACGAAGGCAGCCTGAAACAAGACTAAAGTAGGCGCAGGTCTTTCTTGGAAAGCCCATGCCCATGCACGATTTTTTACGGACTAGGACGTGAGTTGTTCAGATCCCGAGGGTAATGCTCTTCCCATCGTATGCAAACTTCTGCACAAATCCAGGACACGATCGCTCTCGGGGCGGGGCTCGATCTGAACTGGTTATGACGATTAACTATTGAGAACGCAATAGCATAGCTTTCGAATCCAAGGGGCCCTTCGGGAGGGTTCCGTTGTGGCTGCTGAAATGCTTAGAAGTCATCGGGAGTTTTTGTCTCTTGACATGTGTCGGTCACATGAGATGGATTCTTGGTCGTCGCCTCGCAAGTTCGCGCAGGCTAAGAGGCAACTCGTACCCCCCCGAAGTGAGATCGGCCGCGTCCGAATTTTTGCAATCCGGAGTGTGTGAGAATGAAGAATCTGGGAATACTTGCGATCCTGTTACTCGCGTGTGGCGGCGCATCCCTCTGCAGGGCAGACGACATCACGTACAACGTGAATCTGACGATTGGCTCAGCTACCGTCACTGGCTTCATTGAAACCGATGGGACTATCGGCCCATACACCCAAGGCACCGAGCCCCCTCCCGAATTCGTCGACTGGAACTTGCAGTTGACGGAGGGAACCTCTACAGTTGATCTCCTCGGCCCATTGAGTGGATCGAATTCCACTGCCAACGTCGAAGACCTCAACGGCCACGGCGTGTTGTCTGCCACTCCAACACAGCTGTTGTACGATTTCGGCGGCGGTTATGCGTTCTTTTCCTTCTACACACCAGTAAGCAATACCGATCTAGCCTGCAGTGCAGAGTGCAGTTATCTATATTTTGACGATGAGAGCACAGGCTACACTGGCGACCTGGGCGGGGAAGCGCTTTCTATTGACAACGGTCCAAACGTCTACGTCAACTTGTCCGGGGAGCAGGTGATCGGCACCGCCTCCGCAAGTGCAACCCCCGAGCCGGGTACTTTCACTTTGCTCGGCAGCGGTTTGTTGGGTCTGTATTCCATATTGCGGAAAAGGACTCGAAGGAGAGCGTCGCCCCGCCTGTCTTGACGCGCGGATAACCCTCGTGACCGGCTAGCCGCATTTGATTGCGATTAGATGTCTGAAATTAGTCTTTCCGGGCGGCACTTGCCGTTGCGCCGACGTAATCTTAGACCAGCACGGCAGTGCCCCGTTTGGGCATAAGGCACAAGTCCCCGAGTCCCCAATCGTTCAAGAAGACCGTCAACGATATGGCCTCCATCCTGTCTCTCCATTCGCCAGTCGCATTGATCTTTGCATAAGCCTGGATGGGCCGCCGCTACCACAGCGGAGGCAGTCACATCCACGCCCCCGGGCCTTTCGATAATTCGCTCCAGCGCCGCCCGGATGTTGAGTCCAGCGCGTTCGATTCAGTACATGAGTAACCACACACTGCCGCACTGAGTAACCTCAGGTCGAATCGGGATGGGGACCCGTCTTTGTTGATGGTTGTAGCCCGAATGCACCTTTATAGCGATTCTGTTCAACGCGAGATGAAACTATGCTGGCCTCTGTAAGCAGATTCAGAATTGAACTGCTGGCGGACTGATTTCTCGCCAAGTCGCATTCGAAAACAATGGCCAATTCACTTGCAGGTTTCTCCGAAGAAAGATCCCGGAAAATCATAATGGGCCTTCCGCACTCGCTTTCCGTATTTGTATTCACCGGTGCTTTGCTGTGCGGGACAGCGGCAACGGCACAAGAATTCGCGCCCGCCATGCGGATTGTCGATCGGATCGACGAAAGCCATCTGGTGACTCTCAAGGGCAACACTCACCCCGCGGCCACCTCTGCGAACGATCGCGGGCGCGTTAGCCTGAGTCTCCCCATGACCGACCTTGTGCTGGTGCTGAGCCGGAGCGCAGAGCAGCAGGTGGCGTTCGACAGGTTTGTAGCCAGCCAGTACGAGATCGGCTCTCCCGATTATCACCATTGGCTTGAGCCGGAGGAAGTAGGCGAGCGGTTCGGCCCCGCCGAAAGTGACATCGCGACTCTCTCCAACTGGATGAGCGGACATGGATTCTCGATCGACGAAATAAGCACGGATCGAATGTCGATCCTCTTCAGCGGCACAGCGGGACAGGTGGAGAGCACTTTCCATACCGAAATTCACAATCTGGAAGTGAATGGCGAGCAGCACATCGGCAACATGAGCGATGCGCAGATTCCGGCTGCGGTGGCGCCGGCGGTGGTAGGCATAAAGGCGCTGCATAACTTCTTCACAAAGCCGCTGCACAGGCTGGGCAGCAAGGTTACGTTCAACCGAGGCGCGGGAACCTGGGAGCAAAATGCAAGCGATGCGCTGGCGGGGCCGGAGGCGCCTGTCGCGCCCTCGGCGGCGCATGCGCAGTTCGGGTTCACCGTGGGATCGGGCAGTAGAGCGAGATTGGTGGAAGATGTGGCGCCTTACGACTTTGCCACAATCTACGACGTGCTCCCTCTCTGGAACTCCGGCATCGACGGCACTGGGCAGACGATCGCGATTGCTGGAACAAGCAACATCAACCTCGCCGATGTAGCTAATTTCCGCAGCATTTTCGGCTTGCCGGTTAAGGCACCGACGGTGATCGTCGCCAATGGGACAGACCCCGGAGATTGCCCAACTGCATCCTACTCCTGCGACGCCGATTTGACCGAGAACACGCTGGATGTGGAGTGGTCGGGAGCGGTGGCCAGGGGCGCCAATATCGTGCTCGTCGTCTCCGGCTCAAACTCTACGACGACCGACACGCTCTATTCGTCAGAGAGTTACATCGTCCAGCATAAGACGGCGCCGGTCATGAACGTGAGTTACGGCGCGTGCGAGCTGTTCAACGGCACCGCCGAGAATGCGCTGTACAACAGCATGTGGGAATCGGCGGCTTCTGAGGGAATCGCGGTTTTTGTGGCGTCGGGAGACGCCGGTTCAGCACTCTGCGATCAGGGCCTGAGTACCGGCGCAACATATGCGTCCGAGTACGGTCTCGCGGTGAGCGGCCTTGCGTCCACGCCATACAACACGGCTGTTGGGGGTACCGATTTTAATTGGGGCTCGACGGCCGCGCCCTATTGGAACTCAACGAACAATGTGACCACCGGGGCCAGCGCCCTGGGTTACGTGCCCGAAGTTCCCTGGAACGACACCTGCACAAACCCGCTGGCGGTGGCTTATTTGGAGGGTGTTGCAAGGGAGGATGGAATCTCAGGCGTGAATGACGCCGAGACGGCCTGTAATTTTGCGTACCGCGACTGGCAGTCCATTGGCGCCGAGTTCGGCACCAGCCTCTCCGCCTTCGTCAGCGTTGTGGGCGGAAGCGGCGGAGCAAGCGGGTGCGTTGCCAGCAACGACAATAATGTGTCCAGCTGCACCGGCGCTAGCACTGGCGCTTCTAATGGCTCTCTTTCCCTTGTCAATGACGGTTGGCCAAAGCCTGTCTGGCAAACCGGCGTAAGCGGTATTCCAGGCGATGGAGTTCGTGACCTCCCCGACGTCTCTTTCTTTGCCGCGAACGGATTCTCAGGAAGCGCGTATGTCATCTGCGTTTCGGCGAACGGGGCGTGCGTCAGTTCCTCCGCGGTTACGGCCAATCCAGTCGTGCAGGAGGTTGGAGGAACATCCGTTTCATCTCCGGCTATGGCGGGCGTGATGGCGCTGATCAACCAGAAGGCGGGGGCGGCGCAGGGAAGTCCAAACGCGGAACTCTACAGACTGGCTGCCAGACAGGACTACTCGAGTTGCAGCGCGCAGAGCCTGACGGCCTCCAGCAGTTGTTACTTCAACGACATCAATACTGGAACCAACGCCGTGCCGTGCGCGGCCAATTCGCCCAATTGCACGGTGCTCTACTCGGGCGACGCGATTGGCATCCTGGCCGGCCATAGCGCTGGGAGAGGCTACGATCCGGCAACCGGGCTGGGGTCCCTGAACGTGGCCAACGTGGTGAACGCCTGGCCGTTGTCGACCGGGAGTGCGGTCGCAATAGTTACGGTAACGCCGGCGATCAGCCGTCTGGCTGAGAATTCCGCGCTGAACGTGACCGCAACGGTGACCGGCTCCAGCGGAACGTCGACGGGGACGGTCACCCTGACGGGGGGCGGCTTCACCTCACAGGAGCAGCTGCTTACCAGCGGCAGCACCGTCTTCAACATTCCGGGCAACAGCCTGAATGCCGGTACCGACACCCTCACCGCGATCTACAGCGGCGACTCGACATACCAATCCGGCTCCGGAACGAACGCGGTGACTGTCACGGAATCCACCTTTACACTTTCAGCCACGGCGCCGGTTGCCGTGGCGTCTGGCTCCTCCACCAGTTCGTCGGTCACCGTGACTGGGAGCGGCAGCTATATTGGGACGGTTTCGCTGACCTGCGCTCTGACCATGTATCCCTCCGGGGCAAGGATTGGGGATCTGCCAACATGCACGGGCAGCCAGGCAGTGACCCTCAATCCCGGCTCTGGATGGACAGCCGTTACGGTGAACTTTCAGGTAAGCACGACTGCACCCGCGAGCAGTGAGCTGGCAAGTCCCAAGCTCGGCAAAGGCCAGGGATGGGCAGGTGGGGGCGCGGTTCTTGCGTTCCTCGTGTTCCTAGGGATTCCCGCACGGCGGTGGCGGAGTTGGCAGTCGATGCTGGGCGTCCTGGTGGCGATGGTGGCGCTGGGCAGCATGGCCGGCTGCGTAAACACCTTGAACGTTCGGAGCAATACAGCCGGCCCGGCGAATTCCGGCACGCCTGCCGGCAGCTACACCTTCACAGTGACGGCAATCGGCAACCCGTCGGTGACCCCCGCCCCCACGACCGCATTCACAGTGATTGTGAACTAGTGTGGTGAGTCAGAAGTTCGTTACAGAAGTACGCGATGGAAATGCAGGTCCTTCGACTCCGCTGTAGAACGCTTCGCTCAGGATGACCGCCTTTCTTGGGGTTTCGTGTATGCGGCATTTATTGAACGAACTTCAGACTCAGTACACTAGCAGGGCAATCGCATTTGAAACGACGGCGTCGCGATGTGTCGTGCTCTGAGACTTGACGCCTTACATTTGCGCGTCCTGGGCGGCGGATGGCTGGCCAGGTTGGACATAAGTTCTTTGTTTTCGGCAGATCGGTGGCGCGATGCGAAGGTTTGCGCAAAAGTTGGCACTGACAAGTCCTTTGTTATCAACGAGAGGCGAAGAGCTCAAAAACTCAACAGGTTTGTTTTCATCCAGTTACGTAAAAAGGGGGGGAGGGGGGTCGATTTTTTTGTTTTTGGGAACTTTTCCTCCCTGCCAGAGGGAGTCGAGTTGTGGGAATGAAGGTTCTGGGCCATGGGTTCGCTCGTGGAGATCTCAGTTTGTATTCTCATTGTGCGCCGGAGAGCCGAAATCATCGGCAAAGAAGATAAGAGATTCGAGATAACGGTCAGGTCTGCAATCGGTGTGGAGAAGAATCCAAATGCGATTGCCCTGGATCTGCCGGTAGTTCGAGGCAATTCGGCGCGAAACCGGTGTATCATTTCGGCCATAGCTTTCTTAAGGACCTATATGACGCGGCAACGCTTGATTGCGGGGATCCCCGCATGGGTACTAATGTGTGCAGGTATTGCACTTGTTCCATGGCTTCCTACGCACGCACTCGTTGCAAGCAGTTGCACGGTTGTAAAGCACGCCCCGCCGACGGCGGCTCGGGTACGGCGTGCGCGGGGCCGGTCATCGGGAATATGATGCAGTTACACCTTGCTGGGAGTTGGGCGCAGCAAAAATCAGCGCATCCGTTCTCCCTGCCTGGACGGAACCACCGGGAGCATTGAGTTGGGTATCTTTGACGAGCCCGAAAGGGGTAGGACCAAGGTCAGCCAGGCTCGTTCGCGTGTCCGAACGGCTCGCCGGTCATGGCCTGTCTCCGCGCGACTCCTCGTCGGAGCGATGTTCGTCTTAAACATTCTCCTGGCAGCATTTCTCGTGAGAACTGCAATCAAGAGGCCTGGAGCACCCGCAATTTCCACTCCGCTCCCACTCGAACGGCCGAAGGCCGGTTCCTCGCCTCAGCTCAATGCGCCGGCCGATCAGGGGTCCAGCCTCGGTGAGAAGACTCCCCCGGTCGAAGTCAGGCCGGCCGGATTGCCCAGCACCCGGATGTCGAAGCGCCCCGCGACCAAAGCACTGCGAGCCAGTAAAACCCTGCGCCCGGTTTTGTTGGCGCCGATGCCGCGGGCCGATATTTACCCTCCACAGGAACCTCTCGGCCAGACTCCCGCTCCTGTTCGCGATCGAGCAGCCTCTTCGGGCGCAAGCGTCAATGTCGCGCCCCCTCGCCTGGCCGCATCCTTCGGCATCCCTGGCACTGGCGCCCGCGGCAACGCAGGACCACCTCCCAACGCGCCCGCTTCATCGGCTCTCTCCCCGTCGGCGATTGGCAACGGCCTCACGGCGAAGGGAACCCGGTCAGGCTCAGTGGCCAAAGTGGCCTCGGTTGGGCTTCCAGCTATGGAAAAGGTATTGTTTATACCGAAGATGCCCGTAGCGCCAGTCTCCCCTAAAATCGAGATCGTTCCCCGGCCTGCCAGGGTGCTTGAGAATTGCGGCGACGACAAGGTTTTTATCGCCTGCCCCACGCTGCAAATCCGGTATGACACGCCCTACACCTCCGAAGACCGCTAACACTTTTGGCAAGACCCATCGGAGTGGCCCTTCGCACTGAGGGCTCGCGCAATTACGTTTGACTTTACTTCCGAATTACCGGAAGTTGCCCCAGCTCTTGAATTAGTACCCTAAAACGCCGCAGGCTCTTGGAGCTGCCACACACGCGCGCCTTCATCGCAACTTGCCTCTTCAGCCGAGCCCTTTGCGTCACGGGAATGAATGCTCGAAATACCAGGTCCGGATAGGGGCCGGAAGCCCTCCGATTGCGGCAATCCCAACTGCCTAGCCGCTTGGACCAGTTGCCGACGCCAACCCAAATCAGAGATCGATTGCCACCACCTCATGATCAAGGATGGACGGCACACGGACAGTGAGCTGCGAGCTAGAGCGCGAGAGGTCGATGCTCTTGTTGGCAACAAGCAGCTGAGCTTGTTTCGCTTGAAGATGGCTTGGCAGGTTGAATTTAAGGGTGTGCGGACCAATGGGAAAGAAGTCGCGGTAGGGACCCTTCATCGCCATAGGGTTGGTCAGGTTGACAAGGTGAATGGTGATGGAACCAGGATTCCGCCATACTGTAACATCGAGCAATCCAGGGCCCTCGACTTCAACGACAGGAGCTTCGTTATTGGCCCAGAGAACTGTGTTCCGCAGCAGCTTGAGATGGTCGACGCACAACACCTCCCAGAAAGTGCGGTCGATATCGGATGGGAAGTAAGCCACGCGCCCCGCCGGCTGACGTAAATATAGACAGGAGATGTCGGTCCTGGCCGTGCGCGGGTAGACCTTCTCCATGGGCAGGTCAGGGTAGCTGGGGATAAGCGTGAAGGGAACCTCAGCGAAGGTCTCGCGCGGCCTGACATCGAGACGCGAAACGCTGTTGATGATTCGCGACGCGTCTTCAACGCCGGCGAAGAGCGGGTGATGCGGGAGCGCCTCGTGCTCCAAGCGGATGTAGGAGTTGAGCATGGGGCTCTCGGTCTTCCCGGTCCACTCAACGCCAAAGAGATCGGCGAGCGCGAAACTGTTCCGGCGCTTGCCCTGTTCATCGTAGAGACTCGTTTCGTAAGTGGCAATCAGGCTGCCGCCGTTGCGGACGAAGGCTCGCAGTTGTTCGCATTGAGCGTCGCTGAGAGCCGCCACGTTAGGCAGGATCAAGGTCTTCAAGTTCGCCAGATGGGTCAAGTCCAGAAGCTGGTCGTGAACCATCTCAAACGGAATGCGCGACTCGACCAGCGCCTGGTACCAGCCGAGGGCATAGTTCTCCACCTTGGTCTCTGCGTGTTCGTCGCCGTAGTACCAGGCTGTCTGCTGCGAATACACCATGCCGACGCGGGCCAGCGGTTGTTGGTGTGTGAGGTAGTTCCGATTTCTTTCAGTCCATTGATAGATCTCCTCTACACCCTGGAGCCAGCGCTCATCGTGCAGGGTGGCGGAGAATTTGCTGCACCATGGCCGCATCCCGTTGGCGATTGCATCGAGAACCCAAATGCGGATCTCAGCATTGCTAGTGACGCTATCCTTCCAGCGGTAAGGCTCCTCCAGGCCCACGCCGAAAAGCCCGATCACAGGCTTGTTGCCCATGGTGGCGCGGAACTCCTTGGCAGTCTTGCCGATCAGCCAAGGAGCGGCGAGCCCATGGCGCGCCTGGCGGTCGGCCACGAGCATGGGCACGCGCCGGCTAGTCTCGATCGTATCTAAAGAATTCAGAGCCCCACTGCCGTTGTTTGGAATCATGCATGCTTCGGAATTCACCTTGCGAATCTCAGCGTTCCAAACGTCAAGCAAGCTCATGAGGCGCCGCTGGCGCCACACTAGCCATGCACCACGAGCAGGGTCTTCGGTACTGGTCGAGCGCGGCAGATCGAGACCGGCGGCCGCCTTGAAGTTCTCGATGCAATGCCGGCAGTAGCACACTCCGTTTCCGTCCCAGCGATTCAGGAATATGCCGTCCGCGCGATAGCGCGACATGATCTCTTTGTGCACTGCGGTCATGAACTCGAAGTTGTACGGACCATATGCACAGGTAACCCACATCTCAGGCGACGCCCAGTGACGCCGGGGCTTGCCCTCCGCGTCGATGGCAATCCAGTCCGGGTGCGCCGCTTGCAGGTCGTCGTAAGTGGCGTGAGGGTCGGTTCGTATCAACACGGACATGCCCAGCTGCCGGCAGCCGGAGACAAGTTCGCCCAGAACATCGCGGCCGCCAAGCCATGCACTGCGGTGGTGAAAGGGGATTTCGGTGGGATAGTAGGCAACACAGCCTCCGCCACTGAGGCAGACACCTTCTGAGCGGGTTCGCTTGAAGTAGTCGAGCCAGAAGGAAGGGTCGAAGCGGCCAGGGTCGTCTTCCACCAGCGTAAGCTGGATCCAACGCATAGGCGTGGATGCCCAGTCCGGCACAGATTCCGCGCCGGCCGGTGAAGCGGGTCCCTCCCAGAGGGGTTGGGGCGTGACGTGCGCGAATGCGACGCTGGTGCCAACGGCAGCAGTAGATTGCAGGAATTCCCGGCGAGTCAAAGAAGCGGGCATCATGCCGGTAATAGTATTTCAGCCACTCGCCGCACGGCATTTTACCAGCGGCGCTCCGTGCAGGCCGGCGATCCGACTGTGCTCGAGTTGCTCAAACGCTCCTATGACCACCTGACCAAAAGCATCGGGGTTGGTGAGCACGGGCGGATGCGGCTCTCGAATGGTAATTGGAACGATGAGGTGGTGGACCACGTGCCGTCGTCGCAAACACCGGAGGTTCGCGCGCACGATGAGAGCGTGCTGAATGCTGCGATGGCCGCATATGTCCTCGACTACTACGGTCAAATGCTCGGCTACACGGGGGATACGGCGGGGGCTGACGATGCTCGCGCCAGGGCAGAAGCGCAACGACAGGCAGTTCGGGCGCAGTGGGCAGGGTCTTGGTTTCGCCGCGCGTGGTTGGGCAAGCAGCTTGGATGGGTTGGCGCCGACCACCTATGGCTCGAGCCCCAACCATGGGCCATTGTCAGCGGTTCCGCCTCGGCTGAACAGCGCGGACGCCTGGCGAGAGCGTTTGATGAGCTGACGCGCAAGCCATCCCCCATTGGCGCATTGGTGCAAAGCAAAGGTGACGATGAGATCGACACCTCAATCGGCACCTTCACCAACGGCGGAGTCTGGCCCCAAGCGTCAGCAATCTCCTGGCTCCGATTGGTCAGGGTTGTGCCCGACAGTTGCCAAATCGTCAGTCGCCGAGCGGTTAGTTATAACACCGCCCGACAATCAAAGGGCCGCTATGAGGCTCTTCCTCGGGGTTGGATCCTGTCGATGGCTAGCCGGGTGTGGTATGCCGTGGCTCTGCCATCGTCAAATGCTGGTGCAGCTTTTGGCGGCATATTCAACCGAATGGACGCCGAAAAAGAATATCCTCGCAAAAACTCCTACGCCTGCACATTCATCTTCGGCTGCACTCCCCGTATCCACTCCTGCGGCAAATAATCCACCCCCACCGACTCCTTCACGAACGAAAGCGACTGCGCATAAATCTCGTGCATCAGCACCCGCGGATTGCCCAGATTAGGCGGCCTCTGCAGCTCGCCCATCGGCACCCGGTACATGCCGAACTTCAGCCCCTTGTCGTACTGGAAGAGCTTTGGCGCTTCCGCCTCGATCGTGTCGTATGCGGCAGCGAGCTCCTTCATCTGCTTCGGGTCGGTCGTCAGCTTCACCGCCAGAGCCCGCAGATACCTAAACCGCCACAAGCTCACATCCAGAGTCGTATTGCAGATGGCGAAGTGCCGGAACCAGTCGAGCCGCGTCGAAACCTCCGCCGCCTGCGCCTCTGTCAGATGCCGCTTCGCCTCCGTGAGCGCCGCCGCCATCTCATCGAGCTTGCCCAGGCAGTCCGCCTTCTGCTTCTCCATCCGCGCCACATTCTCCAGCGTCGGCTCCAGGTATGCCGCATATTCCGGCAGGTAGTAGCGATTCGTATAGCGAAGCAGCACTTCGCGCCGCGCAATCGTCCCCGCAAAGTCCCCATTCGTTGCCGACCCGTGTCCCAGCGGGCACCAGCACCAGGTGGCTGCGTCCTCGCTGGCCCGCATGAACTTTACCATCGCGGGCGCCGCCGCCTCGCCGTAGGTCTGCGCCGCCCACTCATGCCACATCGCCGCCAGATCCACGTTCACGTTCCACGTGAGCTCGCGCCACGCATAGATGCAGTTGTTGTTCAATATGTCCGAAAGCTCGTCGAAGACCGCCGGCTGGCTCTCTCCGCCCGCATGCATCTGCGCGCCGCCATTCGGTCCCACCAGCTCCAGCGCCTTTTTGATCGTCGCCGCCGTGTAGTTCACCGTCGAGGCCGGGAAGTACTGCCGCCCGATAAACTGCCCCGTCTGCTGGTATTCCACCATCTCGATATGCGGCTTGCATTTGCCCAGCAGCGTCGTAAACCGCGCATTGGGCTCGCAGTCCGAGTGATAGATCTTCGTCTGCATGATCAAATCCGCCGGCGTCTCCTTGATCACCCTGCCCCACAGCTCGGGGTGCGACAACCCAAACTGCCCATACCCCGGCGCATGCACATAGTTCGTTCCCAGCCAGTGCGGACACCCCGACGACCATGTCCGCATGTGCAGCTTCTGCCCCATCGGCTTCAGCAGCGCATGGTAGCGAGACAGGAACTCATACACCTCGTTCGGAAACTTGTCCAGCCCGTTCGCCTTGCACCGGTCGTCCTGGCAGAACGCCGAGTAGTTGTCCCAGAATGTCGCCGAAATCCCGTCCGCGCCCGCCTGCTCCGCCCACTCCTTCACGTAGGCTTCCAGCACCTTCCACGTCAGCGGGTCCGACGGACACAGCGCCGCGGATTCATGACTATTGGGCATCGGGGTGCCCTTTGCGCTCGGATACGCCTTCAACACGGCCGCGTACAGCACCGGCGACCACGTGGCAAAGTTGTTTCCATACGGCAGCAGCGCATATACCTCCACATCCGCGTCATGGAATTCCTTCACCGCCGCCGCGTTTCGCGCCTTGCGCTCCGCCGCTGACGCCGCCAGGCGCTCTTGATCCGCAGCGCTCAACGCGCCATGCACGTCAGCGAGACCCTGCAGCGTCGGCGCCGCCGGCAAGTTCGCAATAAAAAAGTTCGCCCCAAATATCGCTGCCTGCTCCGCCACCGGATAGTCCGGATGCCACGTGCAGTTGCGCAGCGCAAACTCCGGATTACGCCTGTACACCGCCGCCTTCCCCACCCAGTGGTGCGGCTCGCCCGCCGCATACAACACACTCCGCGGCCGCGCCCCCCACACCACCGTCCCCCCGGTATATGTCACCGTGTAGCCGTCCACCTTCGGCATCTCCGCCGCCGCCAGCTTTCCATCCTTCGCCAGCGCCAGCACAATTGCCCCCGCCGTCGCCTTTGGCGCACCGTCGTACGTCTGGATCGCAGACTCCTCAAGCTGCAGCTTTTTCGCCAGGATCTTCGCCGCGCTTTGCATCGCCGCATGTCCCGCCGCCGGAACCAGGATCTTATCCGGCTTCACCGCACCCGCCGCCGCAAACAGCGCACTCGGCCGCACCAGCGTCGCTCCCGCCGCTCCCATCCCGGCCATCATCAGGAAATCCCGCCGCGTCGTCGACGGCCCGTCTGCAACAGATTCCGCGCTCCGCGTCATGTTCGTTGAGTCGGCAAAAACTTCCCAGCCGGTCGCCGGCGAATTCAGATCAAAGTCAGCCACGGGATATCTCCTTTTCCGGTTCAGATTGCTGTATGCATTGCAGGACGAGCCCGCGTCCCCTCAGGACGCATGCCGCTCCCAAAATACCAGACCATCCTGCTCATCCCGGTCGCCCGGTCAAAGCCGAATGGATTCGACGATTCAACCGCCGGAGATTGGGGATTGGCTGAAGAGCCTTCGCAAGAGACCGCAAACAGACAAACGGCACCTGCAGCGAACACCGGAGGATCGCGGCGCTCGGTATCCCGTGCGCGAGTTGAGGAAGGATCCCCGACAAGCCAGAAACTGCTCGTCAGTCGACGGAAGCAGGCCAATTCGCTCATTGAAGGCGATCTACTCCCCAAAGAGCCGATTGCCAGCGCAAAACGCGGTAGCGCCATGCCATCCGCCTCAACGACCGTGCCCAGCAAGCTCAACGATACCTGCCGGCCTCTCGATACCAATCGTCAGAATAGTCGAGCAACGCAGGCCTCTTCGCTGTAGAATTTTCGCTACACTCGTGCGCAGTGTGACCGCGAGAGACCCGTATGTGCAGGCTGTAATTTGGCCTCTGTACGGTCCTCGATAATAGGAGACGTATATGTCTGTCGAGACCTGGGGGATGATTGGATCGGGAGTCGTCGCACTTGTAGCTGGACTCTTGCTTGTCCGGCCGCGGTTCGTGGCAGCCTCCGGCGCCGGCAGGGTACTGGTACTCGGGCCCGTTTTTGAAGCCGTCGCGCTGGCGATCTTTGCCGCAGAACATTTTCTGGATGCAAGCGATCTCTCGGGCATCGTGCCGCGCTGGATGCCGGGAGCACTGTTCTGGACCTATTTCGTGGGCGCAGCTCTGCTGGCTGCGGCCATCAGCTTCATTGCGTGGCGGTGTGTGCGCTGGTCGGCGCCATTACTCGCACTGCTGTTCTTGATCATCGTCGCCACCATCGACCTGCCCAACCTGCCCCAACACGTTCATGAGCGGCTGTTCTGGACGCTCACGGCACGTGAAACGGCCTTCGGCGGGGGAGCGATGGTGCTGGCGGGCAGCCTACGGTCATGCGGGCGATCGGCGGGCGCCGCGCTCGTCATCGTGGGCCGGCTATTTGTCGCAGGTACCTTCGTCTTCTATGCGATCGAGCATTTTCTCTTTCCCCTGTTCGTGCCCGGCGTCCCATTGGAAAAGATGACGCCGGCCTGGGTGCCAGCGCCGGCGCTGCTTGCCTACATCGTCGGGACAACATTGCTCGCCGCAGGCGTTGGGTTGACGATTCACCGCACTCGCCGCACCGCCGCCACTACTGCCGGCATAGTGCTTCTGCTACTCACGGTCTTCTTCTACGTTCCAATCCTCGCGACGGAGATCCGCTCTCCGCTCGCGGTGGAAGGGGTCAACTACGTGGGCGATACCTTACTGTTCGCAGCGACGGCTTTATTGGCGGGCTTCGGCGCGGAGTAGCCGGGAATCCTCAGAGTCTGAAGAACCGCCAGTGTGCGCATCTCGTATGGATCTGCACGCTGGCGAGAGGCCGGCCCAGGCTCGACTGCGTCCATTCGCGATCTCCTCCGGTAGAAAGTTCCCGACTTCACATGATTGCTTTACTGAGCCGGAATGCCAATTTTGCTTTCCCGGCTCCAAACCAATATACGTCCAGTTGTCCCCGCCGGCTCCGCTTCTTGCATCCGTTTTCATCCCAAAATGCCCAGGCGTGCCCGGCAGGCCGTTTGCGTGAATAAGAAAGCCACAGTATGCCTCATTGCGAAGCATTCCCCAGGACACCTTTTTGTCAACTCTCCTCATTCGTCCAAATTGGTTTCTTCTGCTCCCGCGTCTATCCAGGCGCTGTCCACGATGTGTGCGATCTGAATCTCTCGATCGTTACCGGCTCCGCCGGGCGGACCGCCTGGAAAAGACCTCCACAAGCATCCTCCGGTACGGCACAGCCAGGCAGATGCCGTATCAATTGTTTCCGTCACACGCGGTTGGGTAGGTCGGGTATAGGGCGTCAAGATCGGTCGCAGTGTTCCAGACATTGATTGGGCCGTAGCTCAGAGCGCCGTTGACTAATGATGGGGGCGCGTTGACTGCGTTCACCGCCAGGTTTTCGCCGTTGCAATTGAGCGCTCCCAGATTGACGACCATCGGTGTCGGCAGCCCGGCTCCGCCAGTGCTGATCTGAGTGACACTATTCGTCAGGGCGCCCGGTATCCAAGCGTTTCCCTGCGCATCGACAGCTATCGCCGTCGACCTTCCACCGTCAGGATAGATGCCCATGATCTGCCCCGCAGAGGACACTTCGGTCACCGATGCGCCGCGTTTGGCCGCCACCCAAAGATTGTTATTTCCATCGATCGCAACGGCAGCGGGCCCCACACCGATACCGATTGTGTCGACAGATACATTCTCCAGAATTGTTCCGGTAATGGGCGACATCTTCAGAACCTGTTGCGAGCCGCACACAACCCAAAGATCCCCAACCCGATCGATGACCACTTCATCGCACCATTTTGCTCCGGCGTACCCGTAGTTGTTCAGCAGTGCGCCCGAAGGAGCGTATTCCAGCAGATTCAAGCCATACGGCACCCATACGTTTCCGTGGCCATCGATGGCTGGCGTGCCCGGAACGCCGGAGTTGTTCGGAAACGGAATCGTCTGCAAAATGTTCCCCGCTGGAGACACTTCCAAAAGATCGACGTTGGCCGGCGAAGTGCCCATCGTGACCCAGATATTGCCATCTTCGGCAACGGCGATTCCCTCCGGGCCGGGGTTCGGGCTGCCGCTTGCGAGAGCGTAGACGCCTACCACGGAACCTGACGGAGAAATCTCCGTGAGAATCCCCGATTGATAGTTCCCCGTCCACACATTGTCGTTGGCGTCGATGGCGATCATTTCGGTTCCCTTCACCGCAGTAGTCCAGAGCGCGGAGCCGATGGGAGAGAATTTCTCCACAGTTTCAGAGGTGTGGTTCGCCACTAGAACATTTCCACCTGAATCGATCGCAACTCCCAAAGGCTGCTTGCCAGTAGCAAAAATGCCCAGGGTTGTCCCTGGCGCCAGTTCGCAAGAGTTTCCAGTCTTCGACACGACACCGGCAGAGTCGACCTGGAGACACGAGCCGGCCCCTGGCGCCTTCGATTCCGGTGCGCCTGCCACCATCTGAGAAACTGCGGGCATCGCGGTAACGAGAACAGCAATCATGAAAAAGATAAGGCGTCGCACGTTCAACCCCTCGATGCTGAATTGGTTATAGGTCATCAGCCCCACTGAATCGGCACTTGTCGCCCTGGAAATCACGACGAAGCGCTGGATGGAAACGCTCTTTGCCGTGGAGCGGATGGTGCCTTTACTCTATTCCCTCGGTCAAGGGCCCCTGTGACGTGGCCCTTGACCGAGGGACCGGCCCATTTCAAAAAGTGACGACCTAACATATGTGACACAGCGCACAGCGACCTCTTATTTCAAGTGCGTAGTTTCGCTCACATCCGGTGATGCAAACCACGTGGCCTGTTATACCGTTTACCGGGCCACCAGGGACGCATCCCCTGGAACCTGCAAAGTGAGCGAGGTAGGCATGGGTCTCTCAATTTGGGAATCAATGCAGCAAAAAGGCTATAGCCGCAGAGACTTTCTTCAGTTCTGCGCTACAGCCGCTACGGTGGCCGGATTCGGACAGACCGGCGTCGCCCAGGTTGTCTCGGCATTCGAGAAGAAAGAAAAACCGGCCGTTGTCTGGATGCACTTCCAGGAGTGTACCTGTTGCAGCGAGTCGTTCATTCGCGCCTCCCACCCGATTGTGGTGGACGCCCTATTGGATGTATTGGATCTGAACTACTCCGAGACGCTGATGGCAGCCTCGGGTTTCCAGGCTGAAAAGTGCCTCACCGACACGATCGAGAAGAACAAGGGCAAGTACATCGTGCTGGTAGAAGGCGCAGTGCCCACGGGCGCGGACGGCGTTTATTGCATGATCGGCGGCAAGACCGCGGAATCGATTCTGCAGACCGTCGCCAAGGATGCAGCGGCGATTGTGGCGTGGGGCAGTTGCGCTTCAAACGGTTGCGTCCAGGCCGCCAAGCCGAATCCGACCGGGGCTACGCCAATTTACAAGCTGGTGGACAAGCCGGTGATCAACGTGCCCGGATGCCCGCCCATCGCCGACGTGATGATGGGCGTTGTGACCCACCTTCTGGTTCTTGGGCAGGTTCCAGCGCTCGACAGCCAGGGCCGTCCCAAGGAGTTCTACGGACGCCGCGTTCACGACACCTGCTACCGCCGGCCCAACTACGACGCCGGTCTGTTCGTGGAGTCGTGGGACGACGAGAACGCGCGCAAGGGCTACTGCCTGTACAAGATGGGCTGCAAGGGGCCGGTCACTTACAACGCCTGCTCGGTGGTGAAGTGGAACGAAGGCACCAGCTATCCCATCCAGTCAGGTCATGGCTGCATCGGTTGCAGCGAAGCCGGTTTCTGGGACAACGGCCCGTTCTATCAGCACCTGGCCTCATTCCCCGGATTTGGCATCGAAAGCACTGCCGATACGGTGGGCACGGTCGTCGGAGTGGCCACGCTGGCCGGAGTCGCGGCGCATGCGGTGGTGACCAATATACGTAAACGCAGCGTGATTTCGGAAGTCCACGCTGAAGACCAAAAGGAGTCATAGCCCATGGCACGCGTAGTCGTCGATCCCGTAACTCGTATTGAAGGCCACCTGCGCATCGAGGCAGTGGTAGAAAATGGCGTCATCACCGACGCGTTCAGCGCAGGCACTATGGTGCGCGGCCTGGAGAAGATCCTCATCGGCCGCGATCCCCGCGACGCCTGGGCCATTACCGAGCGGGTGTGCGGCGTTTGTACGACCGTACACGCACTCACGAGCGTACGCGCTGTCGAAAGCGCACTGGGAATCGCCGTTCCTCCCACCGCCGAACTTATCCGCAACATCATGATGGCCACGCAGTACGTGCAGGACCACGTGATTCACTTCTATCACTTGCATGCGCTGGACTGGGTGGACATCGTCAATGCGCTGAAGGCCGATCCGAAGAAGGCGGCCGAACTGGCGGCAACCTTCTCCAAGTGGGACAAGAACACGGCTTCCTATTTCTCCGAGGTTCAGGACAAGATCAAGGCGTTTGCCGCCAGCGGCCTGGGCATCTTCGCCAACGGCTATTGGGGTCATCCGGCCTACAAGCTGCCGCCGGAGGTGAACCTGATCGCGGTGGCTCACTACCTGGACGCTCTGCAATGGCAGAAGGAGATCGTCAAGATTCACGCGGTGTTCGGCGGCAAGAATCCGCATCCGAACTACCTGGTGGGCGGCGTTCCCTGCTCCATCAACATGAATGAAGTGGCGGCGATCAACTCCGAGCGGCTGAACCTGGTTGCAAAGCTCATCAGCCAGGCGGATGAATTCGTCAACGAGGTTTACATCCCCGATCTTCTGGCCGTGGCTTCTTTCTACAAGGACTGGGCCAATTGGGGCGGCGGATTGAAGAACTACCTTTCCTATGGCGAGTTCCCCACCAAGGGTTACGGTCAGCCAGAGGCGTTCAAGTATCCGCGCGGCGTGGTGCTCAATCGCGACCTCAGCAAGGTGTACCCCGTCAACGCAACCGATTCGCAGGAGATCAAGGAATACATTGCGAGCTCCTGGTACAGCTACGAGGGCGGAGACGGCGTGGGGATTCATCCCTGGGCCGGCGAAACCAAGCTGAACTACACCGGACCCAAGCCGCCGTTTGAGACTCTTGAGGGCTTCCAGAAGTATTCGTTCCTGAAGACTCCACGCTGGAAGGACAACCCGATGGAAGTCGGCCCGCTGGCGCGGTTGCTGGTTGCCTTTGCTTCCGGCCGGACAGACGTGCAGGAACTGGTCAAGGACACGCTGGGCAAGCTCAACGTTCCTGTGGCAGCGCTGTTCTCGACGCTTGGGCGCACCGCGGCTCGCGGCCTGGATGCGGCACTGGCCATGATCTGGCTAAAGGAGTTCTACGGCCAGTTGATGGATCGCGTGAAGATCAACGAGGTCTCCACATTCAACGGCGACCGCTGGGATCCGAAGACGTGGCCGGCGGAGGCCGAGGGTGTGGGTTTGACCGAAGCACCTCGCGGAGCCCTGGCGCACTGGATCAAGATCAAGAACGGCGCCATCGATAACTACCAGTTGGTTGTTCCGACCACGTGGAACGGTTCACCGCGCGATGCCAAGCAGCAGCGTTCGTCGTTTGAATCAGCGCTGATTGGCACTCCCGTGGCGAACCTCGAAATGCCGGTCGAGATCATCCGCACCATCCATTCCTTTGACCCGTGCCTGGCCTGCGCCGTGCATCTGTACGATCCGCAGGGACGGCACCTTCACCAGGTTTCATTCGAGTGAGGGCTATGAGTACCCATGGCATTAACGTGAAGGATGCGTTTCGCGCAAATGGCAGCGCGCCGGTGGAGTACCGGCGCGTGTACGTGTGGGAACTGCCGGTGCGCGTGTACCACTGGATCAACGCGGTGGCCCTGGTGGCTCTTTGCGTGACCGGCTACCTGATCGGAACGGCTTCATCGACCCCGGTTTTCGCGAACGAGTCCTATCAGGCATATTGGTTCGGGTGGGTTCGTTTCATCCATTTCCTGTGCGCGTTCATCTACGTATTCAACTTCCTGGCGAGGCTCTACTGGGGCTTCGTGGGGAACAAGTACTCCAGTTGGCGCGCATTCTTCCCATTCAGGAAGGCGCAACAACAGGAGATCGTCGACGTCATCAAGGCCGATGTGCTTGAGACCAAGATGCACGGGCCAATCTCAACGGGACACAACGCACTTGCCGGCCTGATTTATTTCGGAACGTTTTTGGCGTTTGTCTTTCAGACCATTACCGGGTTCGCCCTTTACTCCAGCATGAGCACGTCGTGGCTACCAAGCATGTTCAATTGGATAGTTCCGCTGATGGGCGGAGAATTCGGCGTGCGCTTCTGGCACCATTTGTTCCTGTGGTTCTTTGTCACGTTCGTCATCATTCACGTTTATCTTGCCTTCTACCACGACTACATCGAGGGGCGCGGCACTGTATCCTCGATCATAGGCGGTTGGAAGTTCGACCGCGTGGAGAAGCCCAGGCATGGGAAGTAACGAAGAGAAGACACTGGTGCTGGGGCTTGGCAACGTCCTGATGGGCGACGAAGGCATCGGCGTTTATATAGTAAGAGCCATCGAGGCACACACACTCCCTCCGGGTGTGGAGTGCCTCGACGGCGGCACAGGCGGTTTTACGCTGCTGGAGCCGCTGGAACAGGCTGGCCGCATCATCCTGATCGACGCGGCAAACGACGGCAACCCGATTGGCACAATTACGCGCACCACGCCGCGCTTTACTCGCGATTACCCGCCCACAATCACAGCGCACGATGTGGGCATGAAAGATCTGCTGGATATGTTTTATATCCAGGGCGGCACGCACGAAATCGTACTCTACGCCATCACCATCGACCCGAAGCAGCCGATCAGGATGAGTCTTTCAGCCGAAGGGGAGAAGTTCGCCGCCGAAGCCGTAGAACGTATTCTGGCGGAGTTGAACGCCGACTCAATTGCCCAGTAGTCTAAAGCCGGTTCGATCCAAGGAAGATTCCCGCGCAAACCAGGAATTGCATTTCTCGCGCCCCGCCGCTATCATTCTTTTATGAACGGTCTGGCCTGTTGTCGCTGCTGTATTCCGCCTCGCGCGCACAGGTGACCTGGGTCTGAAAGTCCGATCGAAAATCCACGGTTTCCGATGCCCGCGACGCAGCCACGCTGCCGCGGGTTTTCTGTATCTGGCTGAGAAAAGGAAAAAATGACTGAAGTTGTTCAAAAGAAAGAGACGAGCGCCCAGCGCGCCGAGCGCCTGAAGCGCGAAAAGAACCCATGGGCGGCCTTTGACGAGGTCCGTGCCTTTGCCCGCGAAGGCCGGTCCAGTGTCGTTCCCGAGTGGGCCTCCTTCTACTTCAAATGGTGGGGCATTTACACGCAGGGTGATGGCGTTGGCGCCACCGGCGGGAAGGGCGGCGAAGGCGTCACCTCCGATTACTTCATGATGCGCATCGCCATACCGAACGGCATCCTTTCCGCGCACCAGCTTCGCACCATCGGCGGACTCACGCGCAAGTACGCTCGCAACCTTGCCGACATCACCGTTCGCCAGGCCATCCAGCTTCACTGGCTGACCATCGAATCGCTGCCGGAAGTGGTGGATGCGCTCGACTCCATTGGCCTGTCGCCAAAGGGAGCGTGCGGCGACGTGGTGCGCAACGTAACCGGCTGCCCGCTGGCCGGCGTCGCCGCCGATGAAATCATCGATGCTTCTCCGCTGGCTATTGAGATTGCAGGAATACTTGCCGGAAATCCGGAGTTCTTCAACTTGCCCCGCAAGTTCAAGATCTCTGTCTCCGGCTGCCCCTCGTGGTGCAACAATCCGGAGATTAACGACATTGGACTTTCGGGCGTGAGGCATAACGGCGTGGTTGGTTACTCCGTTCGCGTGGGCGGAGGGCTTTCGGCCGATCCGCATATCGCTGTCCGCCTCGATGCATTCATCCTGCCAGACCAGGCCCTTCGCGTTGTGCGTGGAATTACAGAAATCTTTCGCGATCAGCAAGGCCTGCGCGAAAGCCGCGACCGCGCGCGCATGAAGCATCTCTTCATGAAAGAGGGTTGGACCGCGGATCGCTTTGTCGCCGAGCTTCAATCGAGGCTTGATTTCACGCTGCTGCCCGGCGTCCCGGAGCAGGTCCCTAACGACATCTTCCGCGATCACGCCGGTATTCACCCGCAGCGCCAGCCAGGACTCAGTTCCGTCGGCGCATCCGTGCTGCGCGGCCGCTTGACGGGTGAGCAGCTTGAGGCCGCAGCGGATCTGGCCGAGCGCTTTGGCGGCGGAGGGCTGCGCACAACAGTCTCGCAAAATCTACTGTTTGTCGCCGTGCCCAACAGCAAGGCGGCGGAGTTGGCCAGCGAGCTTGGCAAGATCGGTCTCCAAGTGGATGGCTCTTCATTTTGGCGCGGCGCGATCGCCTGCACGGGCACGGAGTTTTGCAAGCTGGCCATCACGGAGACCAAGGGTTTTACAAAGTGGCTGGTCGACGAACTCGAAGAGCGGCTGCCGGGATTCGACCAGGAGCTCAAGCTGAACGTGACCGGCTGCCCGAACGGATGCGGGCAACATTGGGTTGCGGACATCGGCATTGAGGGCAAGAAGATCAAGCACGAGGGCAAGCTGACCGACGCGTTCTATTTCTGCCTGGGCGGAGCCATGGGGCAGCATGCCGCAATCGCGCGTCCCGTCGGCTATCGCTGCCCTGCACCGCTTATACCCGATGCAATTGAGCGCCTGCTGCGACAATACCTGACCGACCGGCAACCCGATGAGAACCTTCGAGCGTGGTTCAGCAGGTATTCGAATGACGAACTCCGCGCCCATCTTGCGGGCCCCCAACCGGGCGGCCAAGTCCTGGCCGCCGTTGAACGTGACGTGCCCGCAGGGCGTGTGCCGCACGGAGTGGCCGATTGAGGACGATGCTATGAGCATGTTGCCGATCTTTCTTAAACTCGACGGCCGCCGCTGCCTGCTGGTAGGCGCGGGGAACGTTGCGTTGGACAAGGTTGGTAGTTTGCTCAAGACGGGGCTGCGGCTGCGCGTAGTTGCTCCGGAAGCGCGCGCTGAAATTCGGCAGTTGGCCGCTGAAGGCAAGCTCGAATGGATTCAACGCTCGTTTGAGCTTGCGGATCTCGACGGAAACTTTCTGGTGGTCTCGGCCACCAACTCGCCTGAGGTCAACGCATTGGTTTATCGGGGGGCGGTCGAGCGAGGCATTCTTTGCAATAGCGTCGACGATATTCCCAACTGCGATTTTTATTTTGGTTCAATCGTCAGCCGCGGCGACCTGCAGATTGCCGTCTCCACTGCGGGACAAAGCCCCGCAGTTGCCCAGCATTTGCGCCGCGAGATCGATGAGCAACTGCCCGAAGACCTCGGCCCGTGGCTTGAAAGCCTTGGCCAACTGCGCCGCGAGGTTCTCGTAATTCATCCTGGTGGCGAGGCGCGCAAATCTTTGCTGCATCAACTGGCGCATCGTCAGGTTTGCGATTCTGAATCCTGCCCATCGCGGCAATTGGCTCATGCACCTCTTGAGCCCGAACAAAGTGACGAAGACGGCATGGCGTTCTCCGATCAGGATCTCGATTTTGTCGAAGCATCGTCGCAACCGAGTGAAGGCGAAGCAGACAATTCGCCAGAAATGATTCATCTGGTCGGCGCGGGTCCCGGCGATCCCGATCTGCTGACGGTCAAGGCCGTGCGGCTCATTCAGACCGGCGATGTCATCCTTCACGACGATCTTGTTCCGCAAGGGATTCTCGATCTGGCGTCACCGTCGGCTGAGATTTTGAACGTGGGCAAGCGTTGCGGCAACAAGAACATTACGCAAGCCGAAATCAATTCGATGATGATCGAGCATGCGCGCGGGAACCGCAGTGTGGTTCGGCTCAAGAGCGGCGACCCGCTCATCTTCGGCCGGGCCGCCGAAGAGATTGCTGCATTGACTGAAGCCGGCGTGCCGTTTGAGATTGTTCCCGGCGTCACTGCGGCTTTTGCGGCCGCGGCAGCTATCGGCTGCTCGCTGACGAGCCGGGATGCTGCATCGAATGTGATCTTCTCGACCGGCCATCACGCGAAGTCTCACAATAAGTCGCCACTGCCGGAGATCGAAGATGCGACTCGCGTGGTATATATGCCGGGCCGCGATCTGCATTTGCTGGCGCAGGAATGGCTCGCGCAAGGCCTGCCGCCGGACTTTCCCTGCGCCGTGGTTTCGCACGCCGCTCAGCCCGGCCAGCAAATTCGATGTACCACTCTCGCGGCCCTCGGTGACGCCGAACCTACTCTCGCTCCCAGCCTGTTGATTGCTGGTTGGGCGGTTCGAGAGATTGCTGCCGCGCATCAGCGGGCGGCGAACGGCGTGCCTGTTACAGCCTGAAATTCAAAACAATTCATTCGGAGAGACAGTATGTCTGAAGCTAACGCTGCGCCTCGGCGCCGCATCTCGCTTGACGTTTATGCCGTTGCGCTCGCGCTTGCGCTTGCGCTGCTCGTGCGCTTCAACCTGATTCCACCCATCAAGTGGTAGAACTTTCGCGTTCAAGATAAGGAGAACCAAATGGCTACTGCTGCCATCGCCACCACTCGCTCCGCGAGCCTGGTGCGGCGCTTTGTCGAGTTTATTCCCGGGCTGCTGCTATTGGCCGCCGTTGGTTACGGCGGAAAATTCATCGAGCAGTCCATCGCCGCCTACACCAAAGCGAAACCACATCACGTTTCCCAACATTGAATATGTTCTGTGGGCGATCGTCATCGGCCTGATCATCGCCAACACGACTGGCATTCCGCGCGTTTTTCAGGCGGGCGTTGCCACTTACGAGTTCTGGCTGAAGGCCGGGATCGTGCTGCTGGGCTCGCGCTTTCTGCTGGGAGACGTGCTGCACCTGGGCGGCATTTCGCTGTTGCTGGTTGCCGTCGCGCTCACGCTATCGTTGACCTTCATGCATCTGCTGGGCCGCACCTTCAAGCTGAAGCCGAAGCTGACTTCGCTGCTGGCTATCGGCTCGTCGATTTGCGGTGTGTCTGCAATTATTGCGGCCAAGCCGTCGATTGAGGCTGAGGATGAGGATGCTTCTTACGCCATCGCGGCTATTCTCGCACTCGGCGCAATTTCTCTTTTTACATTTCCACTTATCGGCCATTCGCTGCACCTGAGCGACAAAGCATACGGTCTTTGGGCCGGGCTCGCGGTGGACAATACGGCCGAAGCAACTGCGGCAGGAGCGCTTTATTCCGATGCTGCCGGGAAGGTTGCCGTGCTGGCCAAGACGAGCCGCAACGCGCTGATCGGATTCATCGTGTTGGCATATGCGATTTACTGGGCGTCGCGCGGCGAGGCTCGGGCAGTTAGTAACAAGGCTGCATTTCTATGGACTAAGTTCCCTAAGTTCGTGCTGGGATTTCTTTTGATTTCGCTGCTGGCAACGACTGGCTTTTTTACCAAGCCACAGTTGGTTAGTCTTGCGAACTTATCTCGCTGGGCATTTCTGTTGACGTTTGCCGGAGTGGGATTACGGACCAATCTGCGCGAACTTGGGAAGCAAGGCTGGAGGCCGTTTGCGGTGGGAGCAATCGGCGAAGTTTTTATTGCGCTGGTGACATTGGGATTGGTGTTTGGGGCAGATCGGTTTCTGCATCTATAGGCCCTAACTTCAATTCCCACATGGGATTGCCGGCCCTCGAATGGAGGAAACGGGGCGTGCTCGTCTTTCTCTGAATGTTGAACTTGAAATACGTAACTTGTTTAGAACTGACCGTGTTTTCGCCGTTTGTTCGTAGTAAAACATAGGTAACAGTAGGTGTTTCAATGGTTTGTGCGAAAACAGGCAAAATCGAAATTGAGTATTGGGGGTGATTTGGCGAAGAAGTGGCGAAACAACGAGGACGTGAATGAGTGGAAAAGTGAAGAAGTGAAACAGTGAAACAGGTCGGGCAGGTCGTCTTCAATTCAATTGTGCGACGAAGAGAGGCTAAATTGTGCAAAGTTGCGCTTGGGTCAGGGTCGTGGTCCAATAACAACGGCCATTTGCGAGGGATGCTTTCCGCGCAAATGGCCTTCGTTGCAATGGCTTTCAATACACAGCTATGCAAGGTCGAAGCGGCCGAGGTTCATGACCTTGGTCCACGCTGCGACAAAGTCATCGACGAATTCCTGCTGGCCGTCGCTTGAGGCGTAGACTTCCGCGAGGGCCCGTAGCTGCGAATTCGAACCGAAGACCAGATCGACCACTGTCCCGGTCCACTTGTGCTCGCCGGTTGCCCGATCATGGCCTTCCAACAAGCCTGCAGGGCCAGTGGACTTCTGCCACTTGGTGTTCATGTCTAGCAGATTCACGAAGAAGTCATTGGTCAATGTTCCAGGGCGCTTGGTGAAAACGCCGTAGCCGGTTTGCCCGAAGTTTGCGTTCAGCGCGCGCAGGCCGCCGATAAGGACCGTCAGCTCGGGAGCGGTGAGCGTGAGCAGGTTCGCCTTATCCACCAACAGCCCAGCGGCTGATGCTTCGCCTCCCTTGCGAATGTAGTTGCGGAAGCCGTCCGCGGTGGGCTCCAGTACGGCGAAGGAGGCAACGTCGGTCTGCTCCTGCGTCGCGTCGGTGCGGCCGGGCGAGAACGGAACCTTTACGTCGTTACCGGCCTTCTTTGCTGCCTCCTCGATGGCTGCCGAGCCACCGAGAACAATCAGATCGGCCAGCGAGACTTTCTTGCCGCCAGCTTGCGCAGCGTTGAATTCTTTCTGGATGGTTTCCAGGGTTGAGAGGACTTTGGCGAGCTCGGCAGGCTGGTTGACTTCCCAATCTTTTTGCGGCGCAAGGCGGATGCGCGCACCGTTGGCGCCACCGCGCTTGTCGCTGCCACGGAAGGTTGAAGCCGACGCCCAGGCCGTCGAGACCAGTTGCGAGATGGAAAGTCCCGACGCGAGAATCTTTGCTGACAAGGCAGTTTTATCCTGCGCATCGATCAACTCGTGATCGACTGCGGGAACCGGGTCCTGCCAGATGAGTTGCTCCTTGGGAACGAGCGGGCCGAGATAGCGAGCGATAGGCCCCATATCGCGATGCGTGAGCTTGAACCAGGCGCGGGCGAAGGCGTCTGCGAACTCCTCAGGATGATCGAGGAAGCGACGGGAAATCTTTTCGTAGATGGGGTCGATTCTCAGAGCGAGATCGGTGGTGAGCATGGTGGGGGCATGCCGCTTCGATGGGTCGTGCGCATCGGGCACGGTACCGGCCGCGGATGCGTCCTTGGGCTTCCATTGGAAAGCACCGGCAGGGCTCTTGGTTAGTTCCCATTCATAGTTGAACAGGTTTTCAAAGAAGTTGTTGTCCCACTTGGCCGGGTCGGTAGTCCATGCGCCTTCGAGGCCGCTGCTGATGGTATCCGCGCCTTTGCCGCTGCCAAAGCTGTTCGACCAGCCAAGGCCCTGCTCCTCGATGGGAGCAGCCTCAGGTTCGCGGCCGACGTATTTGACGGGGTCGGCAGCGCCATGAGTTTTGCCGAAGGTGTGTCCGCCGGCGATGAGGGCGACGGTCTCCTCGTCATTCATCGCCATGCGCGCGAACGTCTCCCGAATATCCCGAGCAGCGGCGATTGGATCCGGCTTGCCATTCGGCCCTTCCGGATTCACATAGATCAGGCCCATCTGAACCGCGCCGAGAGGATTCTCCAACTGACGGTCGCCATGGTAGCGCTCGTCTCCCAGCCACTTGCCCTCAGGCCCCCAGTAAATGTCTTCTTCCGGCTCCCAGATGTCCACGCGCCCACCGCCGAAACCGAAGGTCTTGAGTCCCATCGAGTCCAGCGCCACATTGCCAGCGAGAATCATCAGATCGGCCCAGGAGATTTTGCGGCCGTACTTCTGCTTGATGGGCCAAATCAACCGGCGGGCTTTGTCGAGGCTCACGTTGTCCGGCCAACTGTTGAGAGGAGCAAACCTCTGCGCTCCGGAGCCCGCACCGCCGCGGCCATCGGCGATACGATAGGTGCCTGCGCTATGCCATGCCATGCGGATGAAGAACGGCCCATAGTGGCCGTAGTCCGCGGGCCACCAGTCCTGCGACGCAGTCATCAAGGTGTGGAGGTCCTCAATCACGGCATCCAAGTCGAGGCCGTTGAACTCCTCGGCGTAATTGAACGCCTCGCCCATGGGATTGGCCTGGGGCGAGTGCTGATGCAGTATCTTCAGGTTCAATTGATTGGGCCACCAGTTTGCGTTGGTTGGGGTTCCAGCCGCTGTGTGTTGGCGGGCGCCGTTCGAGAATGGGCATTTTGCATCGCCTGACATGGCGTTCTGATCGTCGACTATCGGTTGTCCGGGGGTCTTCGTGTCGCTTTCAGACATGGGCAGCTCCTTAGGATTGCTTGTTGAATTGCGTCTTCTTGGATGCTCCGTGCAAGGGAACGATTCCTTTACGCTCTCAAAATAAGCTCCTGCAATCGATAAATCAACTTACCAGTTCATGGGGTGAAAACCACGCGGTCCTTGGCAGTTCATCACTGGCGAATTGGCTTCCGTCTTCGATCGCACCGTCGGCTTTCCAATGCATCCTCTGGCTGTGACAGCGATTCTTCAATTTGTCGCCGACGCTCTCGTTCCTGTCAGACTTGAATAGAGAGGCCGCATCGTCAAGGCTCGGACGCTCGATGAGACATCCAAATGTTTGGGTCGAAGACTCCTGACCTGGCTCTCCACGGCGGATAGCTGCAAATCGGCCGGAGCCGGCGCTCTGTCCCGGAGCGATCCGGGGAATATTACCTTCGGCTGCGAACATCACAGAACTTTGGCCTGATGTGGGTGTAGAATTCTCTCGCAATTGAATGCTTCGCCGGCCTTGGCTGGAGCCGGGCTTGGCGTCGCGATTCGGAGAACGGGAATGTGCAAGGTCCTTATCACTTCATTTTTTTTGATCGTGGTTACTGCTCCCGCGCTGGCCAAACCAGGAAACGTATATCCTGTTTCATGCGACGATCTTTGGACGGCCGTAAAGAACACCCTGGATGACCCGCACAATTACGGAATCTTGTCGGTAGACGATGCCGGGCTGAGGGCATCGTTCGTTGTCGTCGGCAACTTGACAACCTACACCGACAAGGTGGCGCTGACGGCCAAGGACGGCGGCTGCGCGATGAAGGCAACAATCCTCGAAGTCGGCGCAGCTAATTCGGACTGGCTCCAGTTCCACCATCGCCTGGCGCGGTCGCTCGCGAAGCTTCAGGCAGCGAAGCCCAAACCAGCGCTGGTGGAGATGGGGCAGCAGTAAAACGGCCCGGCTGCAGCCCTGCGCCTTCCATTCGCCAGCATCACGGATCGCGAAGTGGATTGCGGCCGACTGGGATTTGCATTGCGGCCACTCACGGTGCCAGCCTCGCGAACCATACGGCTTGCAGGCCACCGTGGATTCCGACGCTCACAGGCGCTTCGGGCACTTGAATAGACACCCCTCCGCTCGGTCAGAGCATCAGGCCGACGGCGAAACCGGGCTGTGCAAAACCCGCGTAGAATTGCTTAAGGAATCCCGATTTTGCACAGCCATCTCAGGATTCTTCAAGAAGTGGAATTCGGGCCTGCCTTATCCACAAATACGCCGCTTTGCGCCGTTGACCCTGCCCCCCAGTCTCCTTAGAGTTTGTAATCGAGCAGCAATATTCTGCCCGCATGGGCGGCGTAGGACGATTGCAGCCGCTTTGTCCCCGTGGTCGTACGCGGCCCTATTCATTTGGAGTGAAGATGCTGAAACTAAAAAAGATCCACCTGCTCGGCTTCAAGAGCTTTTGTGACCGGACGGAATTGACCGTACCGGGAACGGGCATTGCCGTGGTGGTGGGGCCAAATGGGTGCGGCAAGTCGAACATTCTGGATGGGGTGAGCTGGGTGCTGGGGGAACAGAGCGCCAAGTCGCTGCGCGGCACCCACATGCAGGACGTGATCTTCTCTGGGACGCGCGAACGCAAAGCCCTGGGAATGGCCGAAGTGACGCTGACGCTGGTCGATCCCGAGGCCTTCGAGGGGCCGATCCCGGTTGAGCCGGAGGTGCTGGTGGAGCACGATGGTCCTGCCGACTGGGACGAAGACGAGATGCGGCGGCAGCGAGCGGTGGAGGCCGATGAGATTATCGCCGCCGAACAGCCGGGCCAGATAGAGGGTCCGGAAGAACCGGAGTTGTGGGACCAAGCCCAGGGTCCGCAGGCGGTGGTGCTCAAGATTCGTCGCCGCAAATTCCAGCGCACTCCGCAAAAGGGCGAAATCGTCATAACGCGGCGGCTTTTCCGGACCGGGGAGAGCGAGTACCTGTTGAATGGCAAGCTTTGCCGGCTGCGCGACATTCAAGACATCTTCATGGGCACGGGCCTGGGTCCGGAGAGCTACGCGATTATCGGGCAGGAGCGGATCACGCAACTGCTCAGCTCGAAGCCGCACGATCGCCGGGCCATCATCGAAGAAGCGGCGGGGATTACACGGTTCAAGAACAAGAAGCGGCTGGCCGAGCTTCGCCTGGAGAGCGCGAAGCAGAACCTGGCCCGCGTGGACGACATTTTTGAAGAGGTCACGCGGCAGATGAACAGCCTGAAGCGGCAGGCGGCCAAAGCGGAGCGGTACGCGGCGGTGCGCGACGAGCTGCGCGGGCGGATGCGCGTGGTGCTGTCCAGCCGCATGGCGCTGATGGATGCGGAGCAAGCGCGTCTGGAGCAGGAGATCGCCAGCCTGACGGAGCGGATCAACGGGTCGGCGGCGGAGATTGGCACGCTCGAAGCCAGCCAGCACGAGCTGACGGAGCGCGGCTACGAGTTGGACCGTGAGGGTCAGGAAGCGCAGAACCGGGCCAACGAAGCAGCGGTCGAGCTGGAACGGGCCACGGCAAAAGAGCGCAGCAACGCAGAGCGCGTGGGCGAGCTCGAGGCGCGAATCACCGCGGCCGGCGCGGAGCTGGAGCAAACACGGACGCAGTTGAGCAGCATAGCCGAAGAGCGAGCGCAGCAGCATACATTTCTTGAGACGGCAGCCGGTGAAGCCAGGGCCTTTCGGCAACAGGTCGAGGCGCGGCAGTAGGAAGCGCGCACGGCAGCCGAGGAAGTATTCACCGCGGAGCGGGAGTTGGAAGCCAGCCGCCGCCATGCAATGCACCTGCTGACGCTGGCCGGCAACGCGCGCAACCACACTGCACAGGGTGAAGAGAGCCTGGCTGCGCTGGAGCGCGAGGCGGAGCGATTGGCGACGGAGATCGGCGCAGGCGCGCAACGAGCAGGAGAGCCTGGGCGTCGAAAGCGGACAGGCCCGGCTGCGTTTTGAGTCGCGCGGCCGAGGCGCTCAAGCGTCTGGAGAGCGAAATCGAAGCTACTCGCGAAGCTCTGCTGGCGCGGCGCACGGAAGAGAATGCGCAACGTACGCTCGCCAACCAATTGAGGAGTGAGCTGGCCACTGTTGCCGGGCGGCAGAGTTCACTCGAAGCGGTGATTCGCAATCACAGCTACTCGACCGACACGGTACGGCGGTTGCTCAAGCCCGGCGCGCTGGGGCACAACATGGCGCCGGTCGGCACGCTGGCCGACTTCATTGAGGTGAGCAGCGCGCACGAAGGCGTGGTGGACGAGTTTCTGCGCGAGGAGCTGAATTATGTGGTGGTGGAGAGCTGGGTGGCTGCGGAAGAGGGTTTGCGGCTGCTCAAATCGGGCGTCGATGGGCGCGCCACGTTTCTGATTCACGCTGCCGGCGAGGCGCAGGGCAGCGTTGTCGATGATGGTGACGGGCCGGACGAAATCGGCGGGCCAATCAGCGGGCCTGGCTTGACGCCACTCAAGGACTCGATCCGGGTTCTGAATGGCTTTGGGGGATCGCTTGAGTCGATTCTGCCCAAACTGCGGTACGGGTACCTGGTTGAGGATTCAGGTGAAGCATTGCGGCTGGCCTCGCGGTACTTGAAAGGCTACTTCCTGACGCCGGAAGGCGAATGCTTTCACAACGCGACGGTGACGGGCGGAAAGCCGTCGAGTGAAGGCCCGTTGGCGCTGAAGCGCGACTTGCGCGAGACCGTGAAACGTCTGGCCCTACTGGAGACTAATCTGGCGCAGGCGGAAGCGGAAGCAACGACACTGACGCGAATCATCGAAGAGGCAGACCTCGCGACTGGAGGCGCGTAGCGGAGAAAGGCGGCAGGCTGAGACCGATGCGGCCAATCAGGGCGCGGCGCTGAAACAGATGGAAGGCGAAGTTCAACGCATCGAAAGGCGCCTGCAGGAATGGATGGCGCAGGCAGCACGGAACAAGGACGCGCGCGAGGCCAAGGTGAGCGGTCATCGCTCAGCAGCACGAGGAGAGCGTGCGCCTTGAGGCCGAGCACGCAAAAGCCGAAGCGGGCCTGGATGCATTGCAAACGGTGTTGACGACATTGCGCAGCAACCGCGAGGGGTTGCAACAGGAGGCGGCGCAGGTGACCGCCGAGCTTGCCGGCCTTGAAGAACGACGGCGCGGCGCCGAGGCAGCGTTCCAGCGTATCGATCGGCTCCATAGCGACCTGGAGCGCCGTGTGCTGGCCATCGAGCAGCAGCGGACCGCTGCAGAGACGGAACGGGAACAGCGCATCCGCGAGAGTGCGGAACTGGCGGTGCGGGAAAAGGATATGGCGGACGCGCGCGCCGAGGCGCTGGCTTTGGCGCAGACGCTGGCCGCGCAATCGCAGGCATTGCGTCAGCAGTTGGCGGCGATGGAGACCCAACTGAAGGCGGGGCGGGCCGCGCTGGACCAGCTACGCGAGGATCGCGCCAGCCGCTCGAGCGAAGTGGCGAAGCTGCACTCCGACCTCGAACACCTGGAAGGAAGCTGCCTGACCGAAGTCAACATCGAGGCTCAGGCTCTGCGTGCCGACCTGTTGCTTGAGCGGCTCGTCGACGAGGCGCTGGCGGCTGAAGAGGAGACCTGCCGTGGCCTGCGGGAGCGCATCGAGCAGATGGGCCCTGTGAACATGATGGCACTCGAAGAGTACAAGGAGACGGCTGAACGGCACGGATTCCTTGCGACACAGCGCACGGACCTGATCGATTCGATCGAGAACACGCAAGAGACGATCAAGGAAATCGATCAGATTTCGCGGACCAAATTCGACGAGGCATTTGCACGGATCAACGAGAACTTCGCCCATGTTTTTGCGCGGCTGTTTCAAGGCGGACATGCCTTCCTGCGCCTCACCGACCAGGAGAATCAGGCGGAGAGCGGGCTGGAGATCGTGGCCTCGCCGCCGGGAAAGAAACTGCAGAATGTGCTGCTTCTCTCCGGCGGTGAAAAGGCGCTCACGGCGCTGGCGCTGCTGGTGGGCATCTTCCAGTTCCAGCCCAGCCCGTTCTGCGTGCTGGACGAGGTGGATGCGCCGCTGGACGAGACCAACGTGGGCCGGCTGGCCGACTTGCTTCACTCGCTCAGCAAGGACACGCAGTTCCTGCTGGTCACACACTCGAAGCGGATGATGCAGGCGGCCGACATGATTTACGGAGTGACGATGCAGGAATTGGGCGTCTCCAAAGTCGTGAGTGTGCGCCTGGGCGGCAGCGATCAGAAGCGCGCAACCGCGTGAGTCGACGCTGGGGCAAGAACGAAGTCAGAACAACTCGTCGTAAACTGTACTGCGAAGTAGCTTCGTAGTCCAGTACTGGTTGTGCGCGGCGATGGGAATCCAGGCACCGGGATCTTTCAGATTCTGGACGCAGAGCCCCTGGATTTTGCTTTTCTCATGCTGCGCTTTCTTGTCCTTCGAATGCAGCGCCTTCTTCTCCTCTTCGGCCTTTATGACGTCAGGATCGTCATAGTAGTCCAAATGGCCGCTGACGATGTCCATCCGCGACCACAGGTTGATCCAATTCGGCCCGTGTGGCAACCTGTCGGGGTTGAACCGATATTTGTAGTCCGCGATGAGCGGTTGCACGGCACTCACCATGGTCTCTCGGAGACTTCCTTCCTCATCCAGGCTATTGCTGCCGACATTCAGCTGGACGCGAAAGAGAAATGCGGTCTTGTCGAGAGGCGAGCCAAAGGTAATCAGCGCACGCGTTCGATCGACTGCGGGGTTAGGATCGCCTTGTCGATTGCGAGCAGCCTCCACATTGATCATCTTGTTCAGCGTGTCATAAGCGATGACCGATCCAAGCGAGTGGCCGAGAATGACGATCCTCTCGTACTTCGGAATCCACTTGGAAGGCAGCTTGTAGCCCTCATAGATAAGGTTAGCGGCATCCATGCCCACCTGCTGAATTTCAGCGCGAAGTTTCTCAAACTTGCTGTCTTTGTAGGGCGAAAGATAGGCGACTAACGAACCGGCGTACTGAGTGAGGACGTCGCGCAACCAGAAGGCACAGGCAATCAACGCAGCCCAAAGGAAGAAGGCCAAAAGCCCCTGCCACCAGAATGCTCGCGACAGGCTGGAATTGAAGGTCGCGTGTTCCACCCAGTTTTGTCCATTCATGCCGTTGCCGGCAAACCTCAGAATCCAGTTCCAGGGGATGGCGATCTGGTTGTAAATAAAGTTCGCGGCATTTACGACACCCGCCCGGTCCCCTGAGCCGGCATACTTGGCAACTCC
Organism: uncultured Acidobacteriaceae bacterium; assembly: GCA_963757965.1. Classification (GTDB taxonomy): domain Bacteria; phylum Acidobacteriota; class Terriglobia; order Terriglobales; family Acidobacteriaceae; genus Telmatobacter. The sequence goes on along the minus strand of CAVWTV010000014.1, from coordinate 48,968 downwards.
CGCGACGGCAGAGACGGACATGGCAATGATTGCCGCCACGAAACCAACTATCGCCATCAAAACAACAAGTATTGGAAGGGTTCCGGCCGTTGTTCTCAACTCGCGAAAACCCCCGAAGAGCCAACGGCAGAAGCTGCCGGCTTTTCCCGAGAGAATCGTGCCCCGTAGTCCGTTCCAGCCTGATGCGGCCAGGAAGCTGACTGTCTCAGAATAAGTAACTTGACCCATCGTGAGCGGCGCCCAGTAGGCCTCATATACATCGACTCTGCGATGAGTGCCATCGGCTTCGGTCCAACTCAACTCGGAGCGGACGTCGAGGGCGGTTGCTTTGTCATCCGTCGGAACCGAGCGAATCACGACAGCTATGTTCTTCGCCTTGCGCTCCTTCGCTTCCATCAGAATCAGCGAGGCAGCCCGGCTCACAGTCTCAAATCGCACCTCTTCCCCGATCCCGTGAAAGACAAGTACCGCGGTGGGCAGCTCTGGAGAAACAAATTCAGTTTCAGGCCCGACGAGATGCCGAATGTCCGAAGGCGCTTCCGATACCGGGGCTGGCTTTACGGAGGGTGGCGCAATGGTCGGATTCCATTGGGATAAGTGCCTTGCGGACATGGGGGGCTCCTGCGCTTTGGGGGTCAGATCCGTGCACGCAATATATCATTTGCGCGGCACATCCCGGCAGGAATTAATCTTGATTTTCATAGGGAAATGGGCGCATTGCGGACAAAAATTTCGCCCCCGAAGGATCTCGTCTCTTCGGAGGCGCTTGCTTTGCACAAGTTAATAACGGGGACCAGTAGCCGACGCTGGAGGTCGGTAGCGCGCGGCTACTGGTGATCCCTGCACTAACGAAGCTAGCTGCGGCTTCCCCTTTCCACGGCTACTTCGTGTCGCCCGGCTCTAAGAGAGCATTCTTGCGCGCCCTCCGAACCATGTTGACAAGTGGAGTGTCTCCTATGTTGAACTGGCGTTCCGTGACGGCCGTCACAGAGGTGCGTATCAATTTTCCACAAAGAATTGCTTCTTCGATTTTTCCGTTTCGCTGCCCCTCGCTGCTGATCAATTCTGATCAGAATTTCGTTCCTTGGCGCACATTGACAAACCGAGGCCGTCGCTGGAGAATCGGAGATTCAGTTCCCTCGAACGGAAGGCCTTCCCGTGACAGCTCTGTTGACAACGAATCTGGGCGCAACCCGCTTGATTGGCCGGGGCAAGGTGCGCGATCTATATGCTGTGCCGAGCACGGGTCAAGATGCGTTGCTGCTGGTGGCCACGGACCGCATTTCGGCCTTCGATCACGTGCTGGGGACGGGGATTCCGGGCAAGGGCAAGATTCTGACCCAGATTTCGCTGTTCTGGTTTGACCTGCTGCAAGACCTGGTTCCCAACCACCTGATCACGGCCGATGTAAGCAAGTTTCCCGCCGCGCTGCAGCCCTATGCAGACCAGTTGGAAGGCCGCTCGATGCTGGTCAAGCGGGCAAAGATGTTTCCGGTGGAGTGCGTGGCGCGCGGCTACCTGGCCGGTTCGGGCTGGAAGGAGTACCAGGCGAGCGGGACAGTTTGCGGCATTCCGCTCCCCGGCGGCCTTGCTGGATGGATCGCGGCTGCCGGAGCCGGTGTTTACGCCGGCCACCAAGAGCCAGGACGGCGCGCACGACGAGAACATCTCCTTTGCCGCCGTTGAGACGCTGGTGGGCGCGGCCGATGCCGCCGAGTTGCGCCGGTTGACGCTGGCCATCTACAGCAAGGCCGCGGAGCACGCCGAGTCGCGCGGACTGATTCTGGCCGACACAAAATTTGAGTTTGGCAAAACGGCGGAAGGGATTATCCTTGCCGATGAAGTTTTGACGCCGGATTCCTCGCGCTTCTGGGAGGGTGCGGCGTGGAAGCCGGGCGGTCGCGCAGCCCTCATTCGACAAACAGTTCGTGCGCGATTATCTTGAATCAATCCACTGGAACAAGCAGGCGCCTGCGCCGAGTCTTCCGGACGATGTGGCGGAGCGCACACAGGCCAAGTATCTTGAAGCCTTCCGCCGCTTGACGGGGCGGGAACTGAGCGTGTAGAGCAAGGACGGAGCACAGAGTGACTTGGGTAGATTGGGCCATCGTGATTGTCCTGGCGGTGTCGGTGCTGGGGGGACTTCAGCAGGGATTCTTCCGCTCGGTCTGCTCGCTGGGCGGCCTGGTGCTTGGCCTGGTGCTGGCGGCCTGGAACTACGCGCGCGTTGCGGCGCTGCTGAGGCCGTTGGTGCGCATCGAGGCGGTGGCCGACACGATTGGATTTGTGCTGATTGCGCTGTTGGTGATGGTGTTGGCCGGCATTGTCGGATCGATACTTGCCAAAGACCCTTCACAAGCTGGGGCTGGGTTGCCTGGACAGGCTGGCCGGCGGAGTCTTTGGTCTTTTGCAGGGCGCGTTGCTGGTCACGTTGTGTATCCTGGTGACTGTGGCCTTCTTTCCGCAGGCGCACTGGCTGGCGGAAGGCAAGCTGCCCAGGCAGTTTTTCGGGGCCTGCCATCTGAGCACGCACGTGAGCCCGGCGGACTGGCGGAGCGCGTGCGCGAGGGACTGAAGACGCTGGAAGAGGAGTCGCCGGAGTGGATGCATCCCGGCCGTAGTTAAAGATGAAATGAAAATGTGGCACGGCGGCAAGAAACAGGTCAAGCTGACTTAAGGAACAAGAGGTGAACGTGAGACGAGAACTGGACAGCCTGGTGACGCAAATGCATTCCAGCGGCATGCGCTATGAGGATGCCGTGCGCGAGTTCAAGAAGCAGTATCTGCGCGAAGTACTGGTGGCACACCGGGGAAACCAGTGCAAGGCGGCCGAAGAGCTGGGCATGCACCGCAACACGCTGAGCCGCGCCATGGCGGAGCTGGGACTGGATCTGGCCGAAGTGCGCGCCGGGCTCAAGCGTCCGCCGCGCAGCGAACGTCCTGTATACAGCGCGGTACGCCCGATCTACCGCCAAGGCTGACGCTTGACCTGAGGACATGCTGACAACTTCATCCACCCCTGAAGCGCGCGTCGCAATCGAGCCGGGCTTTGCCTGGGATGCGCAGGACGCCTATCTCGTTCGACATCGACGGCACGCTGCTGCGCAGCCGCGACCGCGTCCACTTCGACTCCTTTGCCTCCAGCGTGCAGCGGGTGACCGGCTTTGAGATCACGCTGGCCGGCATCCTGCTGCACGGCAGCACGGACACGGCGATTCTGCGCGAGGCCTGCCACCAGGCGGGAGTTCCCGCCGAGGTGCTGGAACCGCGCATCGAGGCCATTCTGGAGGCCATGCGCCACGCAGTTGCCGAGCGGCGCCACGAGATGGACCTGGTGCGCATGCCGGGCGTGGAACAGATGCTGGACCACCTGGCGCGGCGCGGCGCGCTGCTGGGCGTGGCCACCGGCAACCTGGAGGTGATCGGCTGGATCAAGATGGAGCAGGCCGGGCTGCGCGAGTGGTTCCGCTTTGGCGGCTTCAGCGACCATTTTCCATCCGCTCCGAGCTGATTGGCCAAGCGGCGCAGAAGGCCCGAGAGATGGCCGGCAAGGGAGCCAGTATCTGCGTGGTGGGCGACACGCCGCGCGACATTGAGGCGGCGCGCGCCAATTTTCTTTCGGTGATCGCGGTGGCCACCGGCAAATACAGCTTCGATGAGCTGCTCGAGCATCAGCCGGAGGTCTGCGCCTCGTCGCTTGCCGACCTGCTGAGGCTGACACGGACCGCAGAGTGAGGCCGTACCGGCTTCAAATGGACGCATGGATGAATTCCCTGTCGAACCCGGGAGCGAAGTTCTGGATTGCAGGACTGCTGTTTGCGCTTTTCCCGGGCCTGGGCCTTGTCCTGGGACAAGCGGCTGGCCCTCTTGCTGCCGATCAGCCAACGGCCGCGAAGGCATCGCCCGCGCCGGACGCAAAAGATGGAAAGGCGGCCAAACAGCCCGGCGGCGGCGACAAGCGACGCGCCGTCAAGCTCTATCTGGAAGCGAGCAAGCTCTTCGAGAAGGAGAATTTCGAAGAGGCCATGCAGAGCTACCAGCAGGCAGCCAAGCTTGACCCTTCCAATGCCAATTACCCGCTGGCGGCCGATGTGGCCCGCAGTCATGCGGTAACGGCGCTGATTCAGGCGGCGGCGAAAGACCGGTTCCGTAGAGATGCGGAGGCCGAGCGCGCAGCGCTGACGCGTGCTCTCGAACTCGATCCCAAGAACATTCAGGTCACCGAGCATCTTCACGAATTGGGCGACGACGCTGTGCGAGGCCAGTCAATTCCCCCCTACCAGCAAGCAGCAAACACCGTTGCAGAAGCCGAGGCCTTTGGGCACCCAGCCGGAGTACACAGCTTCCATTTGCACACGACCCAGCGGCAGGCGATCCAGCAAGTCTTCAAGGCCTACGGGCTGGACGCTACCTTGGACGACAGCGTCCGCGGCCAGATGATCCGGCTGGATTTGGACAATGCCAGCTTCGACGAGGCGATGGAGGTGCTGAGCCTTGTGACCCATTCGTTCTTCGTTCCGCTGGATACTCACCGCGTGCTGGTGGCCCAGGACACGCGTGCGAATCGCGAAGAGTTCGAGCGGCTGGATCTGGAAACGGTTTACCTTCCAGGGCTGACGGCGACCGAATTGACCGATATGGGCACCCTGGCCAAAAACGTCTTTGAAGTGCAGCAATCGGCAGTCGATCCGTCGGCGGGAACCATTACGATTCGCGCGCCGGAAAAAGCGCTGAACGCGTTCAACGCCACCGTTCGCGAACTGATAGATGGGCGAAGCCAGGTGATGCTTGAGGTGCAGATGTTCCAGCTCGCGCACACGAGCGGGCGCAACACCGGGATTCAGCCGCCGCAGTCCATCTCCGCGTTCAACGTCTATACCGAGGAGCAGTCCATTCTGAATGCGAACCAGAGCCTGGTGCAGCAGATCATCTCCTCAGGGCTGGCCGCGCCCGGCGATACGCTGGCGATTCTCGGCATTTTGCTGGCTTCCGGCCAAGTCTCGAGCTCCCTGTTTTCGAACGGCATCGCACTTTTTGGCGGCGGCCTTACGCAGTCCGCGCTGGCTCCCGGCTCGGCTTCGGCTAACCTCAACCTGAACTCCTCGGACTCGCGGGAACTGGACGATATGCAGTTGCGCCTAGGGGATGGCGATGCGAGCACATTGCGCTCGGGCACACGCTATCCCATCCAAACTTCCTCATTCTCAAGCGCGTCAGCCAGCGTTCCGACCATCCCAGGGCTGACCGGCGCGGGACTCTCGGGCAACCTGACCTCTCTGCTTTCCAATTTGGCCGGCGGCGTGCCCAACATTCCCCAGGTGGAGTACCAGGACCTGGGCCTGACGCTGAAAACGACCGCCAACGTGATGCGCAATACCGAGGTTGCACTCACCATCGACATGAAGATCAACGCTCTGAGCGGAACGTTCATCAATGCCAATCCGGTGCTCAACAATCGAGCGTATTCCGGCGTGATTACGCTCAAGCAAGGCGAGGGCGTGGTGCTGATCAGCGATTTGAACAAGCAGGAGAGCCGCGCCATCACCGGAGTGCCGGGCCTGAGCGAAATTCCAGGGCTCAACAATGTCACAGACAAGAATACGCAGCGGAGTGTGGCAACGCTCGTGATCGTGATTACGCCCCACGTGATTCGCGGAACCCAAGCTGCTGGGCACTCGCCGAGGATGTGGGTGGAGCGAAGCCTGCCGCAAGCTCGATAGAGCGCGTTTGAAAAATGGCCGCCGAACTCCGGTTGCAGTCCCTCAGGGGGCTTTGCCTAAAAAGTACCATTTTCGCCCGACTTTTTTTAGGCAGCCGACCGAGTATTCAGGCAAGGTCCTGAGCATGGTTACTGATTTGCGACGATATGGTTACTGCCGGGTAGGGGGGGGTGGGGGCTATGTAGGGTTCACTGCGTCCGGTTTGGCGCTGGGTCTTCCCGTATCGCTTTGTTCCCATTGTGCGCCAACATAGGGATATTATCTGCAAGGCGCGGAGTTATGGGTTATTGTTCTTCCTTCAAGGCAGCAGGTATCCTTGTCGCGTTCGCTGCGGAGATCGATCCCTTTGAATGGGGAGCCGGCAATCAATGCCGCCAGGCTCTTTCTGCCGGTCTGGCGATGGCTGGCCGCAACGCCGGAGCGTTCTGGAACCGGCGCGGCGCTGAGCGCCCGCAGCAGGATTTCTTCGATCGCCTGAGAGCCGCCGCTTTCAAGCCGCTCAACGATCAGGGCCTCCAACTCCGGACTTTCGATTTCAAGCTGCATGGGGCCTCCGATCGCTGCGCGTCCAGCAAAACCTATCGCGATTCTACAGCAAAGTCAAACGCATCTCCCTCCCGCTTGCCGGTGAGGACTCGGGCCAACGTGTCCCAGTTTTCGAATGCCAGGTGACGCTCATGGAAGGTTTCGCCGCGCTCGGCGCGATGCCAGGCGTCGATGAAGCTGCGTGAAGCCTGCTCCTTAATGTTCCCGCCAACAGTGAGTCGAACATTGCTCATTGGAATCTTTCTGGATTCATTGTCTCCTAGGCCTCCGGCCGCGGCGGGCGGGACACGGGGTACCTAGCTGAGGCGACAGTCTTTAGTAATAATCCTCGCGCTCCTGTGTCGTCGGCTGGTGATTTATGGGAAACTGATCTCTTGGGCAAAGCACAATCTCCTTTTGATGTTTCTCCTTTACGGCCTTCGCCGCGATGTGCGCGCCCGGTGTGTATGACTTGGCAACCAGGAAACCCTTGTCGAAATCTCCGATGTCCATGTACATGAACAGCTGGTAAACGTCTAGGGCGGCCGCTTGATCTCGCTTCAACTCCCAGGCCTCGCCGTCAGCCAAGATGTCGATGAACCCCTCCACCCCCTCCACCACGTACTCTTTCGAGACGGACTCCTTCTTCTGGAGAGGATTATTCTTTAGCCATTCAATTAGGCGATCCCGAAGGAGCGCTTCCGGGATCTCCTCCGGATAGGATTTGTGCTGGATGTAATTGTCTTTTCGGCCGTTTGGACCCTCTTGCTCACCAGTGAGCACCCTAGTGGTCTGCGCGATGCAGTCCCGGAAGTGATCGTCGAGAATCACGGAGTTTTTGGTAATGGCGGTTGCGAATCCGCTGAGCAGGACTATCTCGCCCCGAACAGCGTTGTAGTCGGAGTGCTTTTGATTCACAATTCCAAGCTCTGATAACTGGTGAAATAGGATCACGCGGTCATGAAATATGACATCGATCCCCTGCGTCGCCAGGGCGACACGGTAGGGGTGGAACTTGTTCGGCACGTCGACTCCCAATTCCTCAAATTCCGAGGCGTCTTTCGGTGCGTAACCGAAGGTAAGCTCCGCCCTCCATCCCTTGCCCTCAATGCCGTATTTGCTGAAGACGGGCCGATTCTCGCGAGTGCTCGGATGAAAGTACGTAGGCTTGACCTCCTTCAGTGGCCAGCTGAACAGGGCAGCCCCAGTATCCACATTCCTAATCCAGATCGTGAGGTCGAGAATCGGGTTGTCTGGGCGAAGAAAACGCCGGTACCGTGCGCCAAGATAAGGTACTATCGTTCGCGTGTAATTCGTCGCGTTGGTGATCACGACAGGTTTCAGATCCCGGACGGAGATGGTAGTTCCTCTGGTTCTGTCGAACGCCTTCTCCGCCGCGTCGATCTCGCCGAATCGAAACTCGGTAATTTCCAGTGCAAACTGTCGATCCTCAGTCTTCGTTAGCAGCGATTCCAAGCGGCCGAGCGCAGCGACAGCCTGCTTCATACCGAGTCCATGCTCGTTGAGGGAGTTTTCGGTCTTCAACCCCGCATGCGTGATAGCATCTCCGAGCTTGTCTGCGGGGATTCCTGCGCCGTCATCCGAGATTACGAATCTATGTGCCTTCTGATCCTTATCTACGAATCACTCCACGTTCACCCGGACGGATTTGCCATCCCTCGCCGCTAACGAATTGTCGATCAGCTCTGACAACAAATCCTTGTAGTCATACGTGTTAAGTCCAAGTTGATGGAAGATGTTGTCTGAAGGCAGAACATTGATCTTCATGTGTCCTCTTTCCGTGCGGCTCAAGCGTAGAGACAGGATAGTCCATCAGCGTGACCTTTCAGCATGCTGTTGGCCTCCCGATGTCGTTGACTGTCTTGGCCGCACCTGCCGGGTGCTGCGGATCCGGATTCTCCGCCCTGGGGGAGCACGCTTCAAGCCTGCGGCAGCCCGTCCCCTGGCATCGGAGGGTTATCCGGAATGAGGTCGAGGTAGGAACTCAGCCCCTTGCCCGCGCCCGAGGATTTGCGGCGGAAGAACTCAGCGGCGGTCTCCACCGCGCCGATCTTCTGCGCCAGGGCGGAGGTCACCCAAACATCCAGTGAGACGCCATCTTCGCGGGCCAACTCCTCGGCGCGTTTTACGAGCGAATCCGGCAGATCGAATACACGCGTCACGCTTCCCTCCCTCTCCGCCTGAGTCGCTCAAGCAATTGCGCCGGCGACAAGACCTCGATCCCAAAGCGTTCGGTTGCCGGCTCGAAGTCTCTTCTATTATGCGTCACAATCGCCTCGGCCTGCCCGTTGATCGCCGCTTCGAGGACCATTTCGTCACCCGCATCGCGCAACTGAGGCCGCCAGACGAACCTGATTTCGACCGGCGAGATACACAGTGCCAGTTCGGCAAGGAATCCGTCGACAAATTGCGCAGGAAGACCATGATCTTCCCGCTTGAGCACGGCCTCATACTCCAGAAACAGCGCGGGGCTCGCCACAAGCACCACCCTATTCGCGGCAATTTCCCTGAGCAGCGCCGCGCTGGCACCCAACCGTGACCGCAGTCCTGCCACAAGCACCGATGTATCCACCACAATACGCATTCGCGCAACCGAGCTTCCATTCTAGGTTAAGCCTCCTCTGCTTCTTCGCTACTTCTTCGCTCTTCGGGTATAATGCTTGGCATGGACTTTCAACTGGTGACGTCTTACAAGCCGCGGGGGGATCAGCCGCGGGCGATTGCGGAGTTGCTGGAGGGGCTGGCGGCGGGGGAACGGCACCAGGTGCTGCTGGGGGTGACCGGGTCGGGCAAGACCTTCACCATGGCCAAGATCATTGAGCAGTCGAACCGGCCGGCGCTGATTCTGGCGCATAACAAGACGCTGGCGGCGCAGCTCTATCACGAGTTCAAGCAGTTCTTCCCCGGCAATGCGGTCGAGTACTTTGTGAGCTACTACGACTACTACCAGCCGGAGGCGTACATTCCGGCGGGCGACCTCTATATCGAGAAGGAAGCGACGATCAACGAGGAGCTGGACAAGCTGCGGCTCTCGGCGACGCGGTCTCTGTTCGAGAGGCGGGACGCGATCATTGTCAGCTCGGTGAGCTGCATCTATGGTCTGGGTTCGCCGGAGGCTTACTACGGGATGCTGCTGCTGCTGGAGAAAGGGCAGCGGATCAGCCGCAAGGATATTACGCGGCGGCTGGTGGAGATACTCTACGAGCGGAACGACGTGGACTTCAGGCGCGGGACGTTCCGGGTGCGCGGCGATATGATCGAGGTCTTCCCGACCTACGACGAGCTGGCTTACCGGATTGAGCTGTTCGGGGACGAGATCGAATCGCTGTCGCAGATCGACCCGCTGTTTGGGACGGTGAAGCAGAAGTATTCGCGGCTGCCGATTTATCCGAAGAGCCACTACGTGGTGCAGCCGGAGCGGAAGGACCGAGGCGATCGACTCGATTGTGAAGGAGCTGGACGAGTGGGTGCCGCAACTGGAGGCCGAGGGCCGGATGGTGGAGGCGCAGAGGGTTCATCAGCGGACGCGATTCGACCTGGAGATGATCAAGTCGATGGGCTACTGCCACGGGATCGAGAACTACTCGCGGCACTTTTCGGGGCGGCTGCCGGGCGAGCCTCCGCCGACGCTGCTGGACTATTTTCCGCGGGATTTTCTGCTGTTTGTGGACGAGAGCCACGCGACGATTCCGCAGGTGCATGGCATGTGGCATGGGGACCGCAGCCGCAAGCAGAACCTGGTGGACTACGGCTTCCGGCTGCCATCGGCGATGGACAACCGGCCGCTGAAGTTCGAGGAGTTTGAGAACCGCATTCATCAGACGATTTATGTTTCGGCGACGCCGGGGCCGTATGAGCTGACGCGGTCGGCAGGGGTGGTGGTGGAGCAGGTGATCCGGCCGACGGGGCTGGTCGATCCGGAGGTGGAGATCCGGCCGGTGAAGGGGCAGATCGACGACTTGCTGGGGGAGATCAGGGACCGGGCCAAGCGCGGCGAACGAGTGCTAGTGACGACGCTGACCAAGCGCATGGCCGAGGATCTGGCCGGCTACTACACCGAGGTGGGCGTGCGCTGCCGTTATATGCACTCGGAGATTGAGACGCTGGAGCGGGTGAAGCTGCTGGCCGGGCTGCGCAAGGGCGAGTACGACGTGCTGATCGGCATCAACCTGCTGCGCGAGGGGCTGGATCTGCCGGAGGTTTCGCTGGTGGCGATTCTGGACGCGGACAAGGAGGGCTTTCTGCGCTCGGCGGGTTCGCTGATCCAGACCATGGGGCGGGCGGCGCGGCATCTTGAGGGCAAGGCGATTCTGTATGCGGACCGAATGACGGACTCGATGCGGCGGGCGATCGACGAGACGGACCGGCGGCGAACCGTGCAGCGGGCCTACAACGAGGAGAACGGGATTACGCCGCAGTCGATTATCAACACGATGGATATGGGCCTGGCGCAGATTTTGAAGGCCGAGTACGGCGACGTGGAAGAGGAAGAAGCGGCAGGGCTGCCGGAGTTCACCACGCAGGCGGAGCTGGACGCTTTTATCGGCAAGCTGGAAACGGAGATGCGCGAGGCGGCCAAGAAGTTCGAATTCGAGAAGGCCGCGCGGCTGCGCGACAGCATCAAGGAGCTGCGGGAGAAGGAGTTCTTGTTCGGATAAAGGAGCCTCTTGTTCGGTCGCCTATAGCGAGTTAGCGGTGGCGGCGGACGCCGTTTCATGCCTCGGTAGGTCGGCGTCGCCGGTGGACGACCGACACAGGCTGGACTTGTCCGGAGATTCCCCTGTGGGCGTACCGGGAAACAGCACGCACAGGCAACCGGATCGGGGTTGATCACATCCTATTTGCTTAGTTGGCAAATAGGGACGCGCGGCCTGCCGAGGCCGTGCCGGATTCAGGGGCGCATGGCGACAATTCTATTGGTGGACAACGATCCCTTCCAGGCGCTTCAACGCAAATCCATTCTGGAGCGGCGATTTCACGATGTGCAGCGAGTGGGGGATGCGTCCGAAGCTCTGTGCCTCGTGGAACAGCCCCAGTTTGCCGGGAATCTCGGACTCGTGATCTCAGGAGAACACATGCAGGGCATCGGCGGGCCGGCATTTGTGGCCGAGCTGCACACGCGCCTGCCCAATGTGCCGGTTCTGGTGCTGGGCTTTGCCAGTGAAGCGGAGGCCGATTATCCTGGCGGACAGGTTCGCTTTCTGCCCCGCCCCTTCACGAATGAAGAGATGCTTCGAGCGGCCGGACTTCTGCTTGCGCAGCAACAACTGAATCCAGCTTAATTTTGTGGCCAGAAAAGCGAGAAGGTTCCGGGCCTGAACAGGCTGCGGAAAAACACCTGTTCTGGGCTAAATGCGGCGAAAAGCAAGCCTCAGGGGCTAAAGCCCGCATTGATTCTGTTGATCTTATACCAGGGATGAATCCCTGGCCTACCGCCCGAACGAGTTTTTCCGCATCCTGTGAAGGCATGCCCTGATACAAAGCACGCTCTTCGCCGCCTTGCTGGGGCCCATTGGGATTGAGTCGCCGAAAGAGCCTGCGCCTACGGCAGGTTCTCCACCTTTGGTGTGAGCCAGATCACATGCTGAAGGCCTATCATGGTTTGAGTATAGCGACTTGAGGAGGGCGGTTGGCCCCTCTTCAGCGTGCGAGAATCATGGTGGAGTCCTCAACATAATGGCAGCATTTGGCAGTTTTGCTCTTATCATCGCGTTGGCGCTAACCGGCTACAATCTGTTGGCCGGCATTCTGGCATTGCGGCTGATTGCGACCGGGCAACAGGCGCGCATCTCGCCGGAAAGGCTTGCGGACACAGCGCGCCGGGCCGGCATCGCCAGCTTTGTGGCTGTGACAGCGGCCGCTTTCGCGCTGGTCTGGTCGGTCTTCACCAACGATTTTTCGATCACCTACATCATGGAGCATTCGAACCGCGCGCTGCCCGCCGCCTACAAGTTTTCAGCATTGTGGAGCGGGCAGGAGGGTTCGCTGCTGTTGTGGGCGTGGCTGCTGGCTGCCTACGGGTTTGTGCTGCGGCTGACGCACAAGACCGACGTGAAGCTCTACGCATACGCGGGGACGATTCTGGCCGGCATTCAAGTCTTTTTCCTGCTGATTCTGAATATTGCCGCGCCGCCGTTTGCGCTGTACAGAGGGGCGATTCCGGACGACGGCAACGGGCTGAACCCGCTGCTGCAATATCCGGAGATGGTGATTCATCCGCCCATGCTTTACCTGGGCTACGTGGGCTTCTCGGTTCCCTTCGCGTTTGCGCTGGGCGCGCTGATGATGCGCTATCCGGGCGAGAAATGGATCAAGGTCACGCGCGTATGGACCATGGTGACCTGGCTGTTTCTGACTTGCGGCATCTTTCTGGGGATGCACTGGGCATACGCTGTGCTGGGCTGGGGCGGCTACTGGGGCTGGGACCCGGTGGAGAATGCGAGCTTCATGCCCTGGCTTACCGGTACAGCCTTTCTGCACTCCGTGATGATGCAGGAGAAGAAAGGCATGATGAAGAGCTGGAATGTGTGGCTCATCTTCTCCACGTTTCTGCTCACGCTGCTGGGCACGCTGCTGACGCGCGCCGGCCTGGTGAGTTCGGTACACGCCTTCGCGCAGTCGTCCATCGGCACATGGTTTGTGGTGTTCATGGGGATCGTGCTGGCGGTGTGCATCTTTACTTATGTGTTGCAGCGCAGCCACCTGAAGAGCGAACACCATCTGGAGTCGCTGGTGAGCCGCGAGTCGAGTTTTCTGTTCAACAACCTGGTGCTGCTGACGGCTTGCTTCGTGATTCTTTGGGGAACGCTTTTCCCCATCCTTTCGGAATATGTGGTGGGCAACAAAGTCACGGTGGGCGCGCCGTTCTATAACCGCGTGGCGGTCCCGATTGGATTGTTTCTGCTGTTCTTGACAGGCGTCGGTCCGCTGCTGCCGTGGAGGGCCACGTCGTTCAGGAGTATTCGGCGTAACTTTGTGCTGCCGGTGATTGCTTTCTGGGCCACGGTGATCGTGTGCCTTGCGGTGGGTGTGCGGCCGTGGAAAGACGGAGGGCTGGACCAGGGCAGCTTCTATGCGCTGGTGGGCTTCTCAATGAGCGCGGCGGTGATGACCGCAATTTTGAGCGAGTTCCTGCGCGGGGCCGGCGTGATTTCAAAGCAGACCGGGCGCAATCTGATCGTGGCCACATGGCTGCTGACGCGCAGGAATACGCGGCGCTACGGCGGCTACATCATCCACATTGGCGTGGTGATTATTGTGGTTGGTCTGGCGGGATCGGCATTCAACCGCAATGTGGAGAGCGAGCTGGCGCTGCACGACAAGCTCTCGATTGGACCCTACACGCTGGAGTGCGTCGGCTTCACCCAGGATTCGAATTTGAACTACCAATCCGACTACGCCCTGCTCGATGTGTACAGGGGCGGCAAGAAGCAGTTCCAGATGGCCCCGGAGAAGCGGGTCTACCTGGCCAGCGAGCAGCCGCAGACGATGGTGGCGATTCACTCGGTGCCGAGCTGGGATTTGTACGTGGTATATGAAGGCACAAACCCCGACACGGGCCAACCGATTATCAAGGCATTCCTGAATCCGCTGGTTGGCTGGATCTGGGCGGGGCTGGTGATTCTGGTCTTCGGCACTTTCGTGGCGCTGGTTCCGGCGTTGAGCCCGGCGACTGCATCGTTGCGGGTCCCGGCTCGAACGTCTCCTTCTGAGCCTGCGCTGAAGGGAGGCCACTGATGTGTGCTTCTTTTGCAGCGAAGAAAACGCGCGTGAATGACGTTCGTGAAAAGCATGCCTCAGGGGCTGAATCCCATTGCCTTTCTTCATCGATTTGCGGCACGACTGAAGTCGTGCCCTTTCAAGACCCGTGCCGGCGGCGAAGCTTCTTCGCAAACTGGAAGGCGCCGAACAGTTCTGGCCGATTTTTGCCACGCAAGGGATTCTCCCTTCTGGTGAAGGCGGTGCAAGCGGGAGTGCTGGCCGCGGCTGTTTGTTTTTCACTGGGCGCGACGGATGCGGGCTCGCGCTTCAACGATCTGGGACACAGGTTGATGTGCACATGCGGCTGCGCGCAACTGCTGGGCGAATGCAACCACGTCGGCTGCCCGGAGAGCGGGCGTGAGCGCGATGAATTGAAGACGCTGATTGCCGACGGCAAGAGCGACAAGGAGATTCTGGCCTGGTTCTCGGCAAAATACGGAGCGACGATGCTGGCCGCGCCCAGCGGCGAGGGATTCAACCTGGTGGCGTGGATTGCGCCTTTCGCTGTCTTCGGAGCGGCGCTGCTGGGCACGATTCTTCTGGTGCGGCGCTGGTCGGTAGGAAAGACGCAGGTAGCAGCCGGACCCGACGTGGCAACCATGGATCCGGCCGAACAGGCGCGACGGGAAAAGATTCGCCGGGAGACAGACACCGGTAGCGATGGAGGGTTTTGAGCGATGACAACACTGCAAGGCATGGTCATGGGCGGACTGTTGACGGTTGCGCTGTTGTTCTACACATTCTGGCCGGAGAACGTATTCGCCAGCCAGCGCCAGAAGACCCGCCTGGATTACCTGCTGGAGCGCAAGGACCAGCTCTACGAGAATCTGCGCGACTTGAGCTTCGAGTTTCGCGCGGGCAAGTATCCTGAAGAGGACTTTCAAGCGCAGCGGGCGCTGCTTGAGAATGAGACGGCGCTGTTGATGGCCGAGATTGAGCATCTGCAGCAGGCGTGAAGTTTGCCCTAGTGTGGTGAGTCAGAAGTTCGTTACAGAAGTACGCGATGGAAATGCAGGTCCTTCGACTCCGCTGTAGAACGCTTCGCTCAGGATGACCGCCTCTCTTGGGGTTTCGTGTATGCGGCATTTATTGAACGAACTTCAGACTCAGTACACTAGAGGGTGTTTCAAGAATGGCCACCGAATCTCGGTTGCGGTCCCTCAGGGGTTAAAACCCCTTATTCTTCGGGTACTTTTCGGCACGACTGAAGTCGTGCCCTGACACAAGGCGGATTTTTGAGACACTGGTTGTAGCGGAAGTGAGCGAGCCGGTAGGTCAATATTGTCGGGCCTCATTTGTCGGGGTTGAAACCCCGACCAACCAGCCCGTACCCTTCAACCAAGAGCGAGTTGCCGCGCAGCTTCCGAGACGGAATGTATTGCATCAAAGAAGGAATCCATCAAGACGATGAAATCGACTCAGTTTCTTTTTCGCACTTTTGCTTTGTGCCTGCTCGCCGCGGGCGCATTTGCGCTGGCCGCACCTGTCACCGGCACGGTAACCGACAAGACGACCGGCAAACCCGCCGTGGGCGACGTTGTAGTTCTGGTCGACGTACAGGCCGGCATGAAGGAAGCGGCCCATGCGACGACCGATGCCAATGGGCACTACCAACTGACCGCGCCCGGCAATGGCCCCTACCTGGTTCGAGTAAACCACCAGGGCGCGGGCTACTTTATCGCCGCGCCTCAGGACAGCGGGCCTGGGAACCTGACGGTTTACGATGTTGCCGCCAAAGTGGACGGCGTCACCGTTGAGGACGACGTGCTCGATATTGAATCAGAGAACGGGCAACTGAATGTGGCCGAGCAATATGTGGTGCATAACACAAGTTCGCCTCGAATGACTCAGTTCAGCGCGAACAGCTTTGAGTTTGTGCTGCCGGCTGGAGCCGTGCTGGACGGCGCGGAGGCGACCAGGCCCAGCGGTCTGCCAACCAACGCCATACCTCAGCCGCTGAGCCAGAAGGGACATTACAGCTTCAACGTTCCGATTCAGCCCGACGAGGGCGATCGCCAGACGCTGTTCGTTGTGCGCTACCACGTGCCCTACAGCGGCAAGTACACATTCACTCCCAAGGTCATGATGCCGGTGGACGACTTTGTAGTGCAGTTGCCGAAGAGCATAGTGTTCGCCGCGGGTTCGGGAAACGACTTCCAGCCGGTGCATCCGCCGAACCAGACTCCAGGGGTACAGTTCTTCCTGATGAAGAGCGTGCAGCCGAGCAAGCAGATTGCCTTCACGGTGTCGGGGACCGGATCGATGCCTCGCGAAGACCAGGGCGCCGCGACCGGGCAGCCATCCGGGATGGGCGCGCAGGATAATGGCGGCCAATCGTCAGACGCGAGCACACCCGGCACACAACCGGGCGGCGGAATTGGACCGCCGGTCGGCGGGTCGGACGCGATCTCAAAATACAAGTGGTGGATCATGGGCGGACTGGCTCTGCTGCTGGCGGCGGGCGCTGCATTCCTGTTGCGCAAGCCGGCAGGGGGGCCCGGGGCCGATCCAGGGGCCGCGTTCGATGGCGGAGCGGCGGCGTACCCGGCGTTTGGTTCGCCAGCGGCAAAGAACGCCGCCTTGCTGAACGTGCTGAAGGAAGAGCTGTTCGCACTGGAGAGCGAGAAGATCTCCGGAACGATTCAGCCTGAGGAGTATGCCGAGGCAAAAGCGGCGCTGGAGACGGTGCTGAAGCGGGCGTTGAAGAAGAGCTAGTGGTCAGGGGTCAGTGATCAGGGGTCAGTTCCCAAATGCTACGCGGCGTCAACGGAAGGATGACGGTGATCCTGCAAGGAAAGGTTGGCAGGCACTGGAGTCTACAATCTTCTCAGGCGATTTTCGGCCGGCCGATTGACAACTGAAAGCTGACCACTGAGAACTGAATTCATGAAGACACTGCTGCGCACTCTCCTTTATCTCGCGCTCATCGTGTGGCTGGGCGCGGAGATTTTCTTTCCTGTAGTGGCCGCGATTACATTCACATCGCTGGCGCCGGACACGCATGCCGCCGGCTCGATTGTGGGCGAGTTAGTGCGCATCCTGCACGGCATGGGGCTGGTATCGGGGATGGTGGCGCTGGCTTTGCTGGCGCTGTCGCCGGCGTGGGGCATTTACAAGCCACGCGCGGTGCTGACGCCGATGGCGCTTTTGGTGCTGATGATCGGCCTGACCGTTTATTCGCAGTTCGCGATCATTCCGGCGATGGAGCGCGACCGCATCGCCTCCGGCGGCGCGATTGCGGTGACCGGTCCCGACAATCCCACCACGGCTCACTTCAACAAGCTGCACAACCGCAGCGAACACGTTGAAGAAGCCATTCTGCTGATGGGGCTGGCGACGGTGGTGCTGGTGGCCGCGGCGGAGTCGGTGAAAGCGGCCTGATTACGTCACAGCGATCTTGCTCCGGCTGGTGTTAGACTCTGCGCCGAGGAAAGACCGCAATGAACTCGGCACTGGAGGGCGCAACCACCGCCTCTTCGCCCAACTCCCTATCCTCAGTGAATGAGCGTGTGGCCTTGGGACTAATTCCTTGGAAGGGCCCACTGTTCCTGGTGGCCTTGCGACCGCTGCTCTTTTTCACAGTGCAGGCCCTCCTGGCGCTGGGCTATTCTTGTTTCCATCGCTCCGGCCCGTGGCACGAGGCAGGCAGGTGGTGGAATGTCTACGGCACCCCAGTCGATATTGGCTGCCTTATCGGCCTGCGCATTTATACACGCAAAGAGGGCATCCGTCTTCGCGACCTGATTGGGCCTGTGCGTCTGCGTAGCGGGCACGATGTTTTTCTCGGCCTCGGGCTGTTCGTGCTGATCTTTCCGATTTTCCTTGGTGGCAGTGTGCTGGCTCAGAGATTGCTCTATGGCTCTCTGGACACGGCCAGGTCGGCCTACTTGACGCAAGGACACACCCTGCCAATCTGGGCATTCGTGTACAGCGTGACCGTGTGGTGGGCGATCTCATCGCCCACGGAAGAAATGATCTACCAGGGGTATGCGCTGCCCCGACTGCGCGCGCTCACGGGCCGGGCGTGGTTGGCCATGATCGTCGTTGGTTTCTGGTGGGCGGCACAACACGCCATGCTGCCCTTCGTTCCCGACTCGAAGTACCTCCTTTTCCGCCTGATGCAGTTTCTTCCGGGCGTATTCGTAATCATGCTGGTCTACCTGCGCACGCGCCGGCTGGGGCCGCTGATCGTTGCGCATTGGTGCATGGACGTCATGGGCGCGATCATGACAGCGGTTCACTGAGGCACCTGGACCGCTCCCTGTTCCCTGCTCCTGTATCATCGAAGAGGCTCGGAAGCGCGAAGTTCGTCGTGCGGCGGCCGCAATGGGACACATATGAAGACTGGCATTATCGGCCTGCCGCAGGTGGGCAAGACATCCTTATTCAAGATTCTGACCAAGGCCAAGCTCGAGGAGCGGAGCCACTCGCGCCAGGAGCACATTGGCGTGGCGCGCGTGCCGGACGAGCGGCTGGACAAGCTTTCGGCGCTCTACTCGCCGAAGAAGACCACCTTTGCGGCAGTTGAATTTGTCGACGTGGCGGCCATCGGGCAGGAGGCGCTGAAGGAGACGGCGTTTCTGACCAGCCTGCGCCAGGTGGATGCGCTGATTCACGTGCTTCGGGCTTTCGAAGAGGAATCTATTCCGCACGTCGGGCCGATCGATCCGCTGCGCGACATCGGGAACGTCGAGTTCGACCTGATGATCAGCGATCTGGCGCAGGTTGAAAAGCGACTGGAGCGTCTGGAAAAGGACCTGAAGAAGCAGCGCACCAGCGAGCTCGAACGAGAGCATGCGTTGTTGCTGCGGTCGAAAGAGGCGCTCGAAAAGGAGCTGCCGCTTCGCGAGCTGGAGATGACGCCGGAGGAGAAGAAGCTCATCAAAGGCTTCATGTTTCTGTCGCAAAAGCCGATCCTGTATGTGCTTAACATCGGGGAGAGCACCACGCTGGGCACCGATCTGGATGCTGCGGTGAGCCTGTTCAAACTGGATGAAGTGGCGCATCGGCCCAACGCCGGCGCAACCGCCATCTGCGGCAAGGTTGAGGCCGAGCTGGCGGAGATGGACGACGAAGAGGCGGCGGAGTTTCTGGGCAGCTACGGGTTGAATGAGAGCGGGCTGGTGCGGCTGATCCGCAAGAGCTACGAGCTGCTGGGGCTGATCAGCTTCTTCACCGCGGGCGAGGACGAGTGCCGCGCATGGACTGTTCCGGTTGGCTCGAAGGCGCCGCAGGCCGCGGGGGCGATCCACACCGATCTGGAGCATCACTTCATTCGCGCGGAAACCATTCGCTGGGATAACCTGCTGGCTGCGGGCTCCGAGGCGGCGGCGCGCGCCAAGGGCACGCTGCGCCTGGAAGGCAAGGAATACATCGTGCAGGATGGGGACGTGATGCACATCCGGCACAGCGGGTAGGGGCATATCGTGGGAGTTAGTCTGTGGTGATTCGGTCGACATTCTGGATTCCGTTTCTTCTCGGCGGATTGTTGCTCTTTGGTTGCGGCACGAAACCGGATCCCAAGTTTTTGGGCCAAAGCTTGGCAAAAGCTGTACCTCTTGAATCGACTCCTGCCCAGGTATTGAGCTACCTGGACGGGCAGAAGATCGAACACTCTGGGTACAAGAGGGATGAGATAACGGGCTATGCGATTTCGGCCACGATCCCTGATTCGAGACGGGGATGGACGAAGACAAATTGCATGATCCTGTTTAGATTTGACAAACATGACCGGCTTATAGCGTCCGACGTCCGCGAGGACCATGAAGGCCCGTAGAACCCGATCCCTCAGGGGCTAAAGCCCCGATGAGTTCTGGGACACTTTTCGGCACGACTAAAGTCGTGCCCTTTCAAAACATCGGCTCGTTGCAGATTCTGAAGGATGCGCATTGCTGAAGATTTCCCTCATTCTCGGGACGATTGCGGCGCTGGCCGATGTGGCAGGCGGTTTTGTGCTGGTGCGGGCGCGCGGCGTGGAACGCTACCTGCGCTACTTTGTGGCCCTGGGAGCGGGTTTCCTGATGGCCACGGCGCTGATCGAGATGACGCCGGAGAGTCTGCGCCTCTGGAACCAGACCAGCGAACCGTGGCTGGGGCCGATTCTGATCATGGGCGGCTACTGCGTGGTGCATCTGCTGGAACACACGATCAACTCCCATTTTCACTTTGGCGAGGAGACGCACCACGGCGAGTTTGTCTCGCGGCGCACGGGCAACTCGGTGATGGCGGGGTTGAGCGTTCACGCGCTTTTTGACGGTGTGGCGATTGGCTCGGGCTTTGTGATCAACAGTGTTCTGGGCTGGCTGATCTTTCTGGCGATCCTGCTGCACAAGGCGCCGGAGGGATTCACCATGGCGTCGGTGATGCTGGCCAGCGGACGCAGCCGCACCATGGCGTTCTACTCCGCTGTGGCGCTGGCCGCGGCTACGCTGGCGGGCGTGCTGGTGATTGAACTGATTCCGAGCTGGCTCCCATACGGATTGCCTATCTCCGCCGGCGTGGCGCTTTATGTGGCGGCTACGGACCTTGTGCCCGAGGTCAACCGCGAGCCGGGCATTCGCATGGCGCTGGTCTTCTTTGCGGGCGTGGCGGGATTTCTGATTCTGCGGATGATTCTGCCGGCGATTTAGACTTCAAGTTGCGCGTGAAGATTTGGCCACATGCTTCTCGGTCATAAAGCAAAACTAAGAAGAATGCATCCCTCAGGGGCTAAAGCCCAAATTCTTGGCTGTAGGCAACGGCACGACTGAAGTCGTGCCCTGACACAAAACCTTCCAGAGTAGAGTTTTTCCGCAGCCTGTGAAGTCGTGCCCTGACACAAAACCTTCCAGAGTAGAGTTTTTCCGCAGCCTGTAAGGCCCGTATCTATCCTGGTGCTTTTGCGCCAGGGATGAATCCCTGGCCTACCGCACGAACGAGTTTTTCCGCAGCCTGTGAAGTCGTGCCCTGACACAAAACCTTCCAGAGTAGAGTTTTTCCGCAGCCTGTAAGGCCCGTATCTATCCTGGTGCTTTTGTGCCAGGGATGAATCCCTGGCCTACCGCACGAACGAGTTTTTCCGCAGCCTGTTCACACGCTGCGCCCGAAACCGAATCGGGCGGCGTAAAGCCTTGCCAACAGACGGGCATAATCGACAGCCACTTTGAAGTTGGCCTTGCTTGCGCCGCGATAGCGCAGGCCGAAGGCAAACGGGACTTCTTCGACTGATTTGATTCGGCCGCGCACCAGTACCTCGAGCAGCAGTTTGAAGCCGGACTGCTGGAATGGGACCTGGTCAAGGCAACTGCGGCGCACCAGGAAGAAGCCGGACATGGGGTCCTTGGCGCGGAGCGTCCGCTTCTGCAATGGCCAAGTGACCCACACAGCGGCGGCTGAGAGAAACTTCCGCATCGGATTCCATTTGCCAAGATCGCCGCCTGGAGTGTAGCGGCTGCCGATGACCAGATCGTTCCCGCTCCGGATGCCGGCGACCAGTTGCGGGAGCAGCTCCGGAGGGTGCTGAAGATCGGCGTCCATCACGCCGAGAATCGTTGCATCTGTGTTTTGCCAGCCGTGCAGAATGGCTCCGGACAATCCTCTTTGCCCTTTTCGGACCAGCAGGCGCACGCGCGGATCCTGCATTGCGATTGCCGTGACCACATCGCCGGTACCATCGGTGCTGTCGTCGTCGACGACCAGGATTTCGTAGCGAATTCCGACAGGATCAAGCACGGTTCGAACATGCTGGAGCAGGGCGCCGATGTTTTCAGCTTCGCAGAGTGTCGGAATCACCAGTGCCAGCTTTTCCTGAGTGCGCTCGTCCTGCCCCTCTGACGGCGTGGACAAGATCACTTCAGCGGATGACGGCATGTAAGATGAACTCAACACTGTTGACGGCATGCTTAACCATTCTAAATGGGGACTGAAAGACAGCAGTCTACGACATGTAAGACGATACACTCTTGTGCATGGTTGCGGCCAGTCCATTGGCCAACGAGCAGGCATATGCCGTGGTCCGACGAGTGGGGATTCTCTGTTTGAACTTGAAGCGCTTATCCGGTGAATTGTTACCCGTTCCGCTGTTTGCCACGCTCGGCTTTCTGGTGATGGGCTACCACCCCGGCCTTGAAGACGACGGAGTGTATTTGACAGCGGTCAAAGCCGATCTCAACCCCGCGCTCTACCCTCACAATGCAGAGTTTTTCCGGGTCCAATTGCAGGCAACGGTCTTTGACGGGTGGATGGCCCACTTTGTTCATTGGTCAAGAATTCCTCTGGCCTGGGCGGAGTTGGGCTGGCAGTTGGTCTCGCTGTTCCTGATCGTGTGGGCATGCGACAGGATCGCGAGGCAGGTTTTCACTGAGAGGCGAGCCCAGTGGGCGGCAGTAGCGATGGTCGCAGCGATGTTTACGCTGCCCGTGGCGGGAACGGCGCTGAACATAGCCGACCAGCATCTGCATCCTCGCAACCTGGCAACCGCATTGATCCTCATCGCCACCTCGCGCATTCTCGAGGGAAAACGCTGGCACGCTGTTCCGCTGCTGATGCTGGCCTTTGTGCTGCACCCCATCATGGCCGCGCTGGGCATCTCGTTCTGCGTATTCCTCACGCTGGCGCTGCTCGAACCGGTTCCATTCCGATTGCGAGCCTTGCGCGACTCGCTGGCAGCCGCGGCGCCGCTGGGTTGGATGTTCGAGCCGGCCTCACCCAGTTGGCGGGTGGCTCTGGCAACGCGCGGCTACTACTTTCTCTATCACTGGGCCTGGTATGAATGGCTGGGCGCGCTGGCGCCTTTGTTTCTGTTTTGGCTGCTCAGCCGCGTGGCGCAGAAGCACGGGGAAACCAAGTTGGCCCGCTTCGCACTTGCGGTCTTCGCTTATGGCGTGTTTCAACAAATTGTCGCCATGGCGCTCCTCACGCCGAGCAGACTGGAGCGTCTGGCACCGCTGCAACCGATGCGTTATCTGCAACTGGTTTACATCTTCATGGCGCTGGCCGCGGGCGGACTGATTGGCCGATTCATTCTGAAGACGAAAGTATGGCGATGGGCCGTTTACCTGCTGGTCTTCAACGGCGGCATGTTTCTTGTGCAGTGGGAGCTGATCGACGACGGAGCACACCTTGAGCTTCCCGGCATGGCGAGCGCGAACCCATGGCTGCAGGCTTTCGACTGGGTTCGGCAGAACACCCCGACCGGCGCCTACTTTGCCCTCGATCCCAACTACCTTTCCGCGCCTCGGGAAGACTTTCATAGCTTCCGCGCGCTGGCCGAGCGGAGCGTGTTGTCGGATGCGGACAAGGACGCGGCGGTGGTAACACAGGTGCCAACCCTGGGCCCAGCATGGCACGAACAGCAGGTGGCGCAGGCCGGTTGGCCGCAGTTTCAGCTTGCCGACTTCGAGCGACTGAAGGCGGAATTCGGAGTGGACTGGGTGCTTGTCTCTTATCCCCAGCCTCAAGGTCTTGCCTGCCATTGGCACAACGATGCGCTGTCGGTTTGCCGGATTCCGTAGAGTGGCGCCGCAGAGGTTCGTTACAAAAGCAGGCGACGGAAATGCAGGTCCTTCGACTCCGCTGAAGTACGCTTCGCTCAGGATGACTGCCTTGGTTTGGTGGCTCAGGATGACTGCCTTGGTTTGGTGGCTCCTGATGACTGATGTCGAGGGCAATGACTAACGACTCACAACGCTAGCGGGGGCACCGCTACAATATTTGCTGCCGCCGTCCGTCTTCAGAAGTGGATGGATGAGCCATGAGCGTGACCGCGATGATCGAGCAAGACCGTCAAATCGCCGAAGTCATAGCGGAGGAAAGCTCGCGGCTGCGCAGTTTCATCCGCAAGCGGGTGCCGAACGAATCGGACGTGGAGGATCTGCTTCAGGAAGTCTTCTACGAACTGGTGGCGGCGCATCGCCTGCTGATGCCGATCGACTACGTGACAGGCTGGCTTTTCCGGGTCGCACGCAATCGCATGACGGACCAGTTTCGAAAGAAGAGGCCGGAGAACTTCGCCGATGCGGCAGTGGAGGACGAAGAGGGTCAGCTGCTGCGGATCGAAGAACTGCTGCCTTCGCCGGATGCGGGGCCGGAAGCGGATTACTTTCGCAGCGTGCTCTTCGATGAGTTGGAAGTTGCCGTCGGCGAACTGCCCGCGGAACAGCGCGAGGTGTTCATCGCGCACGAAATCGAAGGGCGCAGCTTCAAAGAGCTGTCGGCGGAAAGCGGCGTCAACGTCAACACGCTACTTGCTCGCAAACGCTACGCGGTGCTTCACCTGCGCCAGCGGTTGCAGAGCATTCACGATGAATTCAATGGGAAATGAGGAAAAGAAAATGAGAGATGGCTGGGTGAAGAGAAACCCGTGGATTTTTATTGCAGGCCCTCTCGCGATTGCGCTTTTTGCTTGGGTCTTCGGCGAAATAGTGATGCATCTTTGGAACTGGCTTGCGCCTACGCTTTTCGGATGGCGGCAAGTCACCTTCTGGCAAGCTCTCGGGCTGCTGCTTCTTTGCCGGATACTCTTCGGGGGCTTTGGCGGTCACAACCGTGATGGAGCCAATCGTCTGAGAGAGAAGAGAGAGGCTCTCTCGCTGGGAGAAGATGACTCCGGAGGAGCGCGAGAAGTTTCGCCAGGATATGCGCTCGCGCTTGTGCAACGTCGGAGCGCCGGACAGCGAGAGCAAAGAGCCGGCCTGACGGCGTCAGGTTACAAATTGTTTTCCGCACAGGGAGCGGTCTTGGGGCCTCTGCTTGAGGCCCCTGGTTTTTTTGGCGGGAATCCTTGCCAAGGCCCTTCTGCCTGAGTGAATAAGAACTCATCCGCAAATTAACTCTTCGAGGTAGCGCCGGTCTCCAGACCGGCTGTACTGGCGGCGTCCACGCCGCTAGCAGCGATGTGCGGGTCAGGGGAACCGCACGACAGCCGGCCTGGAGGCCGGCGCTACCTATTTACGAATAAGCTCGAAATCGCTTATGGAAGCTGATTCGACCTGCGTAATCATGGCTGTGGAGACCTCGGCCTTTTCTTTATCCGCTCCCGCCAGCTAAACTGCAAAGACCGTATATATTTTCTGACCGGGTGGGGAGACCGGGCCATGCTCAACCTCGCGCAGCGTCTGATTCTCGGTTGTGTGCTGCTGTTTGGCCTCACGTTGGGGCTGGTCGCGCTGACTCACCGCGCATTGGCTGCGGCGGGACAGGCCAGGCTGGGCTATCTTTTTGTGTTGGCCGCTCTTCTGATTGGCCTTGCAACCGTCTATCTGGTTCTGGATCCGATCCACGAGTTGTCTCGTGACGTGAAGAAGATCGCCCAGGGCAATTTGGAACACCGGGTGGCGTGGAGCAGCCGTGACGACTTTGGTCAGATCGCGGTTGAACTGAACCGGCTTGCGGTGCGGCTGCGCGAACTGCGCGACTCCGAGGGCGGACGCCGTCAGATGGAGTTTCAGCTCTCCGACGCGGTTCTGCAGTCGATCTTCGAACCTATCATCGTGACCGACGGGAAGGGCCACATCCTCAAGGTGAACCAGGCCGCGGCGGAGATCCTTGGCGATGCCGCCACGGACCGCATGGCGCTCAATAACACTCCGGGGGGAGACAAGATTCTCAATGCCATCCGCAATGCCGTTGCCATGCAGAAAGCGGTGGCCACGGAGGACGAGGCGGCGATGCTTCCGATGCGCATCGGCAACCAGCAGCGCAGCTATCGGCTCAGAACAACGCCCATGCGGGACTCCGAAGGCCGGTTGCTGGGCACGGTAACCACGCTGGAAGACGTGACCAGCCTGCAGGACATCGACCGCTTCAAGACGCAGTTCATTACCGTGGCCAGCCGCAAGTTGCGGGACCCGCTGATGCAGTTGCGCCGCGGGCTGTATGCGCTGAGCCAGGGCTTCGGCGGGGAGTTGCGGGGGCTGCAAACCGAGCTGGTAACGCAGGTAAGCAATGAAGCGGAGAAGTTGGACGACATCATGGGCGATCTGATCGAAGTGGCGGAGCTGGACACGGGCAAGCGCGAGCTGCAACCGGAGCGGCTGCGCCCCTCACAGGCGCTGGGCGAGGCCCGCGATCGCTTCTGCGACGAGGCCGCCCACAAGCACATCCGGATGGACATCAGCGCCTACGCCGATCTGTCTTTTGTGAACGCCGACCGGCGCGCGCTGCGCTCCATCCTGGACAACCTGCTGTCGAACGCCATCCGCTACACGCCCGAAGATGGGGAGGTTCTGCTGGCCGCCGAAGAGGTGAAGGACTTTGTGCAGTTCACGGTGCGCGATACCGGCCGAGGCATCGAGGCGGAGCGGTTAAGCTCGATCTTCGACCGCTTCAATCCATTCTCAGAGAGCGGCTCCGGACTGGGCCTTGCGCTGGTGCGCCGTCTGGTGGAGTCGCTAGGCGGGCAGATCGCTGTCGAGAGCCGCCTGGGTCATGGAACCACGTTCCGCTTCACGCTTCCGGTGGCGGCAGTGGGATCGGTTCACCATCCAGTAGAGGTGGGCTGAGCATGGCCGAGATCGTTCTGGAAAAAAAGCAGGAACCCGCCAAGCTGCGGGTCTATATCGGGGCGGCGCCCGGCGTGGGCAAGACCTACCACATGCTCAACGATGCCTACCTGCTGAAGCATCAGCAGAACGTGGATATGGTGATCGGGCTGGTGGAGAGCCACGGGCGCAAGGAAACCGAGGCGCGCATCCGCGATCTGGAGATTGTGCCCCAGCGCGCCATTCCCTATCGCGGCGTCACACTGAAAGAGATGGACGTGGACGCCATTCTGGCGCGCCATCCCAACACCGTGGTGGTGGACGAACTGGCCCACACCAACGTGCCGGGCAGCAAGAACCGCAAGCGCTACGAAGATGTTCTGGAGCTACTGGAAGCCGGAATCAACGTGATGACGGCGGTGAACATCCAGCACCTGGAAACGCTGAACGACGCTGTCAACCGCTCCGCGAATACCGTCATCCGCGAGACCGTTCCCGATAACTTTCTCAAGCGCGCGGATGAAGTGGTCAACATCGACCTCACTGTGGACGAGCTGCGGACGCGCCTGCGCCAAGGCAAGATCTATGCGCCGGAAAAGGTGGAGCAGTCGCTGGCCAACTTCTTCCGCAAGGGCAACCTGAGCATGCTGCGGGAGCTGGCGCTGCGCACCACCGCCGAGCAGGTGAGCAGCCGCGCCGCGGAATATCGCCGCACGCAGGGACTGGAGCAGGCTCCGATCCCCGAGAAGGTGATGGTATGCCTGAGCACGCGTCCGGGCACCGAACGGCTGCTGCGCGTGGGTTCGCGCATCGCCGGCCGCCTGGCCAGCAACTGGTACGCGGTCTACGTGGCTCGCCCCGACGAAGACAAAGGTCACGGCGACCCCGAGGCCCACCATCGCCTGGAGGAGTACGAGCGCATGGCCCGCGACCTGGGTGCGAAGGTTGTCAACCTGACCGACCGCAGCGTCTCCGACGCGCTCATCCGATTTGCACAGCAGGAGAATATCTCCCATGTGGTCTTTGGGCAGCCGGTTCGTTCGCGCTGGGAGATACTGCTGCGCGGCTCGGTCCTGAATCGGTTTCTTTCCGAGGTCCGCGACATCACGGTGCAGGTGGTGCCGATGCACAAGCCGCTGCGCAAGGGCTGATGCTGCTCTACATCAAATTTGCGAATAGCCTTTCATAGGTTCATTCATTTATCGGTTGAGAATGTAGTGAGGGATTGATGAAACCCTCCCTTTATGAGTGGTTCAAGGCTTGGGCCACCCGGCTTGCCTGACCCCTATGGAGAAACTTCGATGGGAGTGATTTCGGTTCCGGCCTGTGTGAACTCAAACTGCAGTATCCATTCGCTGGATGCGGGCTGACCATTCGCCTGGGCGGGCTTGAACTTCCATTGCTGCGCGGCTTGCAGAGCTATTTTGCCAAAATACCTGCTCGTTCCCGGCGAGTCGAACGTCGCATTTGAAACATTGCCGCGTGGGTCCACTGCGACTCGTATTCCGACGTCGACTTTGCCCCGAATGCTCTCCCTGGCAGTTGGCAGCACATCCGGCAGAACCCGTTCAGTCACCGCATCGTTCGTCGCAGGGCCATTGGAAGTTTGCGTCTGCGGAGCCGTAGACTGAGATGGCGCCATGGCGATGCCGGCCGCAGGTTTTTTTTGAGCGGCCTGCGGCGGCGCCGGAGCCTCTTGAGACCGCGATTGCGGAGAAGTTTGCGTCACCGGCTCGGAAGGCTGAGATGGCAGCGAGGTGGTTTCTGCCGCAGGCTGGTCATTGGCCGACTGCGAGGCCGGAGTCTCGTGCGACCGCCATTGCAAAGCGGCGATGACGCCAATCACGATGAGAATCGCGGCAATCAGCAGCGTCACTCCGAGTTTGCCAGTTCCCTGCCTTGTGTTCTTGACGGCCGGGACCGGAAGAACTCGCCCAGACGCCAGCCGGGCCTTGACATCGCTGAGGCTGTACCGGTGTGCGGGGTCGCGGCGGAGGCATCCGCGCGCAATGTCGGCGAAGGGTTGTGGAATCGACTCCGGCACAATCGGGTCTCTTCCCTTCTCTCTCTCCCAAACCGGCGGATGCTGGGTGAGAGCCTGGATCAGGGTGACGCCAAGCGACCAGACGTCGACCGCCGGGGAGATGGCACCGGCTGCGATTTCCGGCGCGTCAAAGACGCTTGCCGACGCAACAGGATTGACCTGCTCTCCCGCGAAGCGAAGTCTCTCAGAAGAAATCTTCAACCGATCGTCGACGGCTAAAATGTTCGCCGGCTTGAGACGGCCATGCACGACGGCGTTTTTGTGAAGATAGGCAAGCGCATCGATAACCGGGTCGAGCATCTCTTCGGTCTCGGCAATCGTAAGCGACCGCTCGGCAAGAACCTGTGAGAGAACTTCGTCGGCATACTCCGTCACAGCGTAAAGCAGCTGAACGTTGTCAACCTGACAACGTCCGGTGTGAAACAGACGCATCAGACGAGGATGAGACAAGGCCGCAGCCGACGTCCAGCAATTCATCTGGGCTTCCGCGTCCACGGCATCGGCCGCAATAAGCTTAAGGACGGCTTTCCGCGGCGGGTGTCCCTCTAGATCCGTGAGGAAGACATCGGATCCCGCAGAGCCGCCCAACCACTGTTGGAGCGGGAACCTTCCATCGACGATCTTTCCTGCCCAGTCCCTGCAAATTGGCGATGTGTCCATGCAGGGACCATTCTATTCGAGGCGGGCGGGGCACCCTCGTTTTTGGCTCGATCACAATGGGACATCGCCCTATTTACCCAGGAACGACTCCAGCTTTGAGATCTCCTTGTCGGCGCGGTCCAGGTATTCGTTCGCGGTTTGCAGGTCCTTCTGCCCGAGGGCGCGATTGGCCTCGCCAAGATCGTTGTTCATCCTGTTCATGGATGCAAGCATGTCGCTGCGAATATCCAACCCCTGCGCCTGCTGCTGGCTTCGCAGTTGCTGCACGCCGCTCTGCGCGGCGCTCGCGCGTGAATCCATGTTCATGAGCCGGTCGCGCACCTCGCGAACCTCCTGCGGGGAGGGGCCGGCCGGCGGAGCCGGTGAGCCGGCAACGGATGCAGCCGGGGCAGCCGAAGCTGAACCAGCCGCCTGATGCGTCTTGTCATTCGCCGGCCGCGAAGACGACCCGCCCGGCGAACTCGGCGAACTCGCCTTTGTGGCCGGGGCCGAATCCGCTGTAGCAGCCGCACCCGAAGCCGGCGTAACTGGCTCGGGCGCTTCGGTACTTGGCGGAGTTGCCTGTGAAGCCGCATCCGTAGCCGGAGCGCTCGGCTGTGCCG
This sequence comes from uncultured Acidobacteriaceae bacterium, assembly GCA_963757965.1. Taxonomy (GTDB): domain Bacteria; phylum Acidobacteriota; class Terriglobia; order Terriglobales; family Acidobacteriaceae; genus Telmatobacter. Next base: position 19,177 of record CAVWTV010000014.1, on the reverse strand, counting down.
GCGTATCCGCAGCGGGTTGAGCCGCCGGCGCCTGCGTGGCGGCCGCTTTTTGTTTGGCATAGATCGCGTAGACGCGCGGCAGAACCGTGGCCACGGCGACGAGCGCCAGAATCGCCGCCACCGCGCCCAATGCAATCCACAAACCGCGATTGCTCTTGGCCGGCCTTGGCGCGACGGGAGCGCTGGCAGCAACCGGAGCATACCCCTGTTGCGGAGCCGGTGCAGCCGCCGCCGCTGGAGCGAATACCGCCTGGGGCTGTGCCGGCGCCGAAGCAACAACGGGCACCGGCGTATATCCCGACTGCGGCGGCGTCACGGCCGAGGCAGACATTGCAGCGGTCGCAGACATCGCCTGCGGCGCTGCCGCGGCTGCGACAAGAGCGGCAGCCGGGGCATACCCTGCCGCCTGAACAGCCGGCTCGTTCCGCTGCTTTTGCACCGCCTTAAGTGCGTTACGAAAATCCTCAGCGGTCTGGAACCGCGCATCCGGATTCTTCTCCATGGCATGCAGCACAATGTCGTTCAGCACCGCGGGAATCTCCGGGTTCACCTTCATGGGATGCGCGGGCGCTTCGTTCATCTGCGCATACAGCACGCTGTAGGACGTGTCCGCCTGGAACGGCTTCTGCCCTGTGAGCATCTCGTATAGCGTCACGCCGAACGAGTAGATATCCGACCGTGCATCGACCGTGCCACCGCGCACCTGCTCCGGCGAAATGTAGTAGACCGAGCCCATGGTGGTCCCTGGGCGCGTCAGGTTCTTTTCCTCAGAAGACTTGGCGATCCCGAAGTCCATCAGCTTGACAAGCCCGTGCGAGGTCACCATGACATTGGCCGGCTTGAGGTCGCGGTGGATCACGCCGCGGCTATGCGCGTAGCTGAGCGCCGAGAGCACCTGCATCGAGTACTCGAGCACCTGGTCGAGCGGAATCTTCGACGTCCCCGCGAGCGTCTCAAGCGTGGTTCCCTCTACAAACTCCATGATCATCACGAATTCGTTCTGCGACTGAAACGCCGTGCGGAGCTGGGCAATGTTCGGGTGGTCAAGCCCAGCCAGAGTGCGGATCTCGGCCATGAAGCGGGCGGAAAGATCGGCCTCGGCGGCAAAGTCCGGAAGCAGAACCTTCATCGCTTCCTCACGGTTGGAGATGATGCTGCGGACCTTGTATACGCGGCCCATTCCGCCGGAACCAAGGAGCGCCAGAATTTCGTAGTCGCCAATGCGCTGACCAACTTCGTAAGCCATGGAGGGACCTCAAGGAAATTGAGTTTCTGTTTGCAGGGAAACCGGGTGCAATCTCGAACGCACTCAGTCTACTCCAACTCTGTATCGTCGGCCCAGTAGAAAAGTGGCCTGACCGGATATTTCATGCATCCAAATCCTGGGCCGGCGGCCTGTCTACGGCACCCGGAACGGGCGCAGGCCGTCGGTTGGGAACAGCCCCGTCGGGCCGGCGGCGGTGGAGGGCTGGGAGCGGAACATGTAGTGGATCGAGAAGCCGGCGGAGACGTTATTGTAGTCGCGGGAGTTGTTGGCGCTGACAAAACCTCCGGCAAACCAGTGCGGGCCGATTTGGTATCCGACCTGACCACGAAGATCGTAGTTGGGACCGACGCTGGTCTTGGCGGGGAGCATGGGATTGTTGAGCGCGATCTCGTAGGCCGATTGCGCGGCCAGCGGGAACAGCGGGGTGAGGTTCTCCTGGAAGCCCTGCACGCCGACCGAGCCCATGACGTTGTAGTGCCAGTGGGTCTGATAGTGGCCTGCCCAGGTGATGGGAACGTTGGCCAGGAAGTACGCCTGGGGACTGAAGTAGCCGCCCATGCCGTAGGTGAAGGCGTTCTCGTTGTGGGAGTAGTGCATGGCAAAGAAGTTAGCGCCGATGCTCAGGTTGCCGAATTCGGGAACCGTCTTCAAACGCCAATAGGCGCCGCCGGAGCCATCGAAGCGGACGTTGGTCTGGACGTGGTAGCCGGCAAGATATTGGCCGCCGACACCGAAGTAGAGCCCCGACTCAGCATCGCCATGCGAGAACTGCACGTTGCCCTGGTTGGCCATCACGGCGCCCCAGATCTGTCCGTGATTGCCGATGGTGTTTCCCGATGGATCGCGCAAACCGGAGTAAGAGAGCTGAGTATCTTTGACCGAATCGCGGGAGAAGTTGAAGGTGAAGGGGCCGTCGCCGGGCTTCCATTGCGCGCGACCGGTGAAGGTGCCGACCAGGAATCCATACGGCGTGTAGCCGCCGGCCAGGGCGAGATGAGAAAAGGCCATCTGCACTTCTCCGCCAATGCCGACGGCGTTCTGTTGCGCGGGCGGAGCGGTGGCCGTATCGATCAGGGTTCCGATGGGCTGGGGGATCGACACCAGCGTGGCCTTGCCGGCGAGGAATTCCTGAACGGTGACGGTGCTGTTTCCGTCAGCCTGCCCGGAGTCAAGGAAGACGGACCTGGCCACGATGGTGAAGCGCGCGTTGTATCCGAGCGGCATGGAGGCTTCGAAGGGAGCTTCAAGGGCCGAAAGATGGTCAAACCCAAGCGCGCCGCTGCGGTAGTTCACGATGCCGGCGCCTCCGAGCCAGGCGCTGTAGCCGCTCTCGATGGAGCGCAACTGCATTTCCGCTTCCGCGCGGGGATCGATGGGGTGCGGGCCTCGCTGGAGGCGTATCCATGGGCCACGCAGCGGGGGCAGATTGCGCTGTTGCAGTTCCTCGTCGGTCAGGCCGGTGTCCGAGGCATCGGGGGCCGGCGTGGTTTGCGCAAGCGGGGCGGATGGGGCAGGCTCCTGAGACCCGGAAGACGGGGATGCGGGAATCTGGACTTGCTGCTGGTCTTGGCGCGCCGGCTCTGCTGTTCCTAATGTCGGGGTCGCCGCGGGTGCCTGGCTGGCCCTGGATTTGGACCTGGACGTGGACCTGGGCGCCTTTTTCGGAGAAGCCTTCTTTTGCGATGCGGAAGGTTTGGGCTTGGCGGCTGGTTGCGCCTGGGACTCTGCGCCGGGCTGTTTGGGAGCGGAGTACGCGCCGGCGGCCGCATCCTGGGCGGAAGGCGTGTACTGCGCCTCGATGTATTGGGCTTGGCCAGCCGGGGCTGAATTCGAGAGAACGCCATTCAACTGTCCCGATGGATTGACGGGGGCATTGGGAATAGCACGAATTTGTGCTGCGGAACCCTGTGCAAGCTGGGTGTCGGTCTGGGCGGCAAATCGCGCTTGCGCCTGCGCGGCCATTGAATCCATGGGATGCGAGGTAATCCGCAACGAAGTGTCGCGCGCGTTGCTGCGCGGAGCGGGCGCGGGAACAAGCGATGAAACAGGCGGGAGCGGTAGGGGGTCGTTGTCGGGAACGCTGAGATTCTGTTGCGGAGCGGCGGGCGCTCGGTTGGGAGACTCCAGATAGGAAGGCAAAGGCGGCAGCTTGTCGGTCTTTTGCGGCGGGTCGTTTTGGGGATCGAGAAGGCGCTTCAGATCGCCGGGCGCTGGAGCTTTGAACGATCCGGGAGGATAGCCGGGGCCGCTGTCGAGCTTCTCGGCGGCGGAGCCGGGAGGCATGGCCGCCAAGGCCGCGCGCCAGTAGTCGGCAGCGCGCTGATTGTTGCCGCGAGCCTGCTCAAAGCGGCCAGCCATGCCGAGAATCCGGGGATCGTTTGGAAAGCGCCCAAGCGCCTGGCGCAGCCAAGCCTCAGCCTGAGCCAGGTCAGGAGCCGCGAGGGCAGCGCCGATGGCTCCCTGCATATCGCCGGGGCTTGCGTTGTCCATCGGAATGGCCTTGAAGAGCGCAACCGCCTCCTGAGCCTTTCCGATTTTGGTGTAGGCGCCCGCTACTGCCTTGCGGACGTTCATGTTGCCAGGGTACTGCTGCGATGCGGCTTGCAGGATGATGACGCCGCGCGCCAGGTTGCCGTCGTCAAAAGCCATGAAGGCACGGCGCACCGCGAAGTCGGCCCAGAGGCTGTCCAGCTCGGTCCTCTGCGCGGCGCTGAGGTCGGTGCGAAGGTCGAGGCGCAGCAAAAGAGGGTAGAGTCCGCGATCGTTCTGCGTGTCGTAGAGCAGCCAGGCGTGTTGAACCTCAAGACCGGCGGGCGTGTTGGCACGGTGCAGCAGATAGAAGGTTTCCACGCGGCCCAGGTATTCTGTGGCATGTGGAATGTCGCCGATGGCCGCGTACAAGCTGGCCTCGCCCTGCACAAACTCGATGTCGGCTTCAAGCTGTCTGCGCACATCCAGCGGAATTTTTTCAATCTCGCTGAGCGCTTCGCTGTTGCGGCCGCTCGCCATCAGCGAGAAGACCAGACCCTTATACGCATCGGAGGCCAGCGAGTGCGGAGGACTCGCGGAGATTTGTCCTTGCTGGGTGTTGGCCTGGTCCTGAAGCTGAGTCGGCTCGCCGCCGGAGCTTGTGGATGGAGAAGCCGGGCTTGAGACTCTCAGCAGACGGGCGTTGCCGAAGTACCTGGCATGGGCGGCTTGCCTGGACAGATGCGCGTCGGGTGAGCCAGTTTCCGGCGGGGTGGACAGTGTTGTCGATGGCACGGGAGCCGGGCCGCTGTAAGGATCGGGGCCATACGCGGGCAACGGCGGGAGCTTGGTGGTTTTCTGAAACGGCTCGTAGTTTGGATCGAGCAGGTGCTGCAGGTCGGCCGCAGTCACGGCGCGATGGGTCCGCGTGTCCTGCTCGGGATAGTAGAGCTCATGAGCCAGCTTGGCGGTGGGCGATCCGGGAGGCATGGCCGCAAGCGAGGCTCGATAGAAATCGGCGGCGCGCTGATAGTCGCCGCGAGCCTTTTCGAAGCGGGCAGCGAGGGACAGAATTGCGGGGTCGTGGGTGTAGCGCTCGAGGGCCTGGCGAAGCCAAATCTCGGCCTGCGTTTTGTCGTTTGCCGCCAGAGCCGCTCCAACCGCTCCCTCGAAGTCGCCCGCGGTCGCGTCCTGCATGGGGATGGTCTTGTAGAGCTTGAGCGATTCCTTGGTGCGGCCGACCATCGCATAACCACCGGCTACAGCCTTGCGCACGTCGAGGTTGTCAGGGAAGGCCTGGGAAGCGGCGTCAAGAATATCGACTGCGCGCTTCACGTCGCCGTTGTCCATGGCCATTCCGGCGCGGCGCACACTCCAGTTGGCCCAGATCTTCTGGACGGTTTCGCGCTGAGCAACGGTCAGGTCTTTGCGGCCTCCCAAACGCATCAGCTCGGGATAAAGCTGGCGGTCGGCTCCGGTTTCGAACAGCAGCCAGACGTTCTGAATCTCGATGGCGGGGGGCGGCTGGGTCTTGAGCTTGCTGTAATGAGCCTGCACGCGGTTCATATATTCGACGGCGTGCGCGGTGTCGCCAACCGCGGCGTAGAGGCTGGCCTCGCTCTGGACGAAATCTATATCCGTATCCAGTTGCTTGCGGATCGGGTCGGGGATGAGCACAAGCTGCTTGAGGGCCTCGCCGTTGCGGTTGGTGGCCAGCAGGGCGTCCATCAGGCCTTTCCAGGCGTCGACGCGGTCTGGATGGAGGCGCAGAATTTCCTGGTAGAGGTCGTGGGCCTGCGCGGTGTTGTTGCGCGCCAGATAGATTCCGGCCAACTGCAATTGAAGGGCGACGGTGGGCGGGTTCTGCGACTTGGCGGCGCGTTCCAGAAGGCGCTGGGCCATTTCAAGCTGGTTGGCCTGCTGATAGATTGCGCCGAGCATCTGCAGAAACGCGGGATCGGCGAGCGCGGCTTCGTAGGTGGCCGGCGGCATTTTCTGCACATCGGCAACGGCCTGCATGTCCTGACCGAACTGATGATGCGCGCTGACCATGCCCATCCATGCGGAGAGGTCGGTTGGATCGTCGTTGAGGATTTGCGCATAGAGGGCACCAGACTGCTCGAAGCGCTTTGCCTCCATCAGGATTCCGGCGTATTGCAGCTTGGTGTCGGTCTTCAGATTGGCCCCGTTGTCGGGGAATGGCAAGGTCAGGGCCAGGGCGAGGACGCGTTGCGCATCCGCGTCGCGGTGCTGGCCTTGATAGATCGTCGCCAGGGTGCGCAGGTACTCGGGGTCCCTGGCCAGCGCGGCCTTTACCGGCGCGGGAATGCGGCCGGAGAGGTCGAGGGCGCGCTGATCGCGATTGTCGCGCGCGTAGGCCAGAAACAGACCGCGCCAGGCCGGCGCCGAGGCCGGCTGGACTTTGACTAACTGTTCGTAGACGCCGGCGGCGGAATCGTATTTCTGCTGCTTGGTGAGCACGCCGGCCAATCCACTGAGCGCTTCGGGCGACTTGGGGCGCATGACGAGCGCGGCCTGATAGCGGGCCGCGGCAACATCGAGTTGATTGTTGTCGAACGCATTCGTAGCCTCGCCCATGGTGAACCAGAACCTTGAAGTGGCCAGCCCGTCGGCGACAGCCGCGGTCTTGTAGCCGTCCTCTTCGGCCTGGGTCAAATAGCTGATGGCTCCGGCAAAGTTGCTTTGCTGCATGCGCAGAAAACCCATGCCCGCGGCGACGCGGCCGTTTTTCGGGTCTTTATCGAGAAGTGCGGAGAAGAGTCTATCCGCCTCATCGGCCTTGTGGGCATTGAGCGCTTGAAAGGCGGCGCGCTCGGCCGGGGTGCGGGCGATGCCTGAGTTCATTTGCGCCAGCTTGTGTTCAGTGGCCTTCAGTTGTCCTGAGATTTCGCTGTCCTGCGGATGCTCCTTGAGATACTGACGCATCTCTGGCGCCGAACCTGGATTGGCCGAGTCCCACACCAGCGCCTGGCGAAGAGCGGCTTGCGCGTCAGAGTCGTTTGGATGCGCCTTGAGGATGCGAATGCCCTCGGCGCGCGTCTTTGCGTCGTACGTGAGCATTTTGGCCAGCGCGACTGCATAGCGTGCATCGCCTAAATTGCGATCAGCGAGACCACGCATGCCGGCGATGGCCTGCTGCTTGCCGTTGGCCGTGCCATAAAGAGTCTGATAGTAGGCCAGGGCGACATCGCCATCCGGCGGATGGTCTCCGTAAAGCTCGCGGTAGATGCGCATGGCATCGTCGGTCTTGCCCTGACGGGCGAGTTCGCCGGCGTGGCGAAGCTGATCGCTCTGGCTGCTGGAAGAGGTTAGCGCCTCGATCTTCGGTATGTTTGGATCGTTGGGGCTGATCTTGCGCAAGCGCTCGAGCGCGTCGCTGGATTTGTCGATAGAGCCGATCAGCTTGAAGTCCTTGGCCAGGCCAGCCAGGGCTTCCGGGTTTCTGGGGTCGGAGAGGAGAATCTGCTGCCAAATCTGGACGGCCATGTCGGGCCGGCCGCGCGACTCCAATGCGCGGGCCTTCTCCACCAGGATGCCGCGCGCGCCTGAGGAGTTTGGCGCAGCGGACTTCTTTTGAGCGAGGCCCATCTGGAGCGCCAACAGCAGGCAGCCCACGACGATCGCACCCTTTCTCAAAACCCCGCAGCACGCACGCATCAGCGTGTCCATTCTACGTTCAGTTCCCCGCTCACGCCAAACCGAAATCTACCATCGAGATAGCCGGTTGCGAAGAGGGCGAGGTTCTGATCGTAATATGCCCTGTCGTTCCCGAACAAACCCGTCGACCGATCTCGTTGGCGACTCATGCGAACGGTCTGCTTCGCGCTGTCGCGTGAGAGGCCGGGGAACGCCCTCAAATACGGCAGCACAGCCGCAGAAAACCCTACAGGTCCATCTTGCGCCAATGGAATCCCCTGGTCACTCACCATTTGCGGGGGGGCATCATGATTGGCAAGGTAGACACTCATGCCGGGAAGAATATTCAGGATTTGAGCGCGCGCCGGGCCCTCGCTGTCGAGCATTCCGGCCCACAGGTAAACGCGGATAGCGTCATAGCTGCCGCCGGAGAGGACAGTTTGAGTTTGAGCTGGACCTGCCGCGGCTGGGGATGTCCGTGCGGCCGTGACAGGCGGCGGCGCGCCGGGGGGCGTGGGTGGTTTGGCCGCGGCGTCTGGCTGTTTGACCGCAGTTGCCGGCTGTGCAGGCGCGACGGGGGCAGGCGCTAGCTTTACGCTGGCCGGATAGAAGCCGTCGCCGGGCAGATAGTCGACCCAATCCATGGCGAAGCCGTGACGGGAGCTTTGCTCGAGAAAGCGCGGGATATTGAGTGCGATCTGCTGCCACGGGCCCTCCGGGTCAACCTGAGCCAGGCGCTCAAAGAGGAACAGCGGCATGTAGCTGGGGTTGAGCGTGAAAACCTGGTCGTGCTGGAAGCCTATGGGGCCAGGCATGAGCAAGGGGCCGAAGCCAGGCAGGTCGGCCACCTCGGTTTTGGCAATCTGGTCCATCATCTTGCGGCCGAGGTTCGAGTAGACGGGAACCTTCCACAGGCGGCCGGCCTCGACCAGCGAATAGGCCATCCAGACATCGGCATCCGAAGCTGAGTTAGGGTCGAGCGGCTGCCAGTTTCCCTTGCCGTCGTTTCCCCACAGCCATGCGGGCAGATGGGCCTGCAAATCACCGCCGGCCAGGTTGGCTTGGGTCCAGGTCAGCACTCGGTCGAAGGTGGTGCGATCGTTGTCCGCCAAGGCAAAGAACATGGCGTAGGCCTGGCCTTCGGAGGTGGTGCGATCGCCGGCCGAATGATCGACGACCCGGCCCTGCGCGTCGATGAAATGCGCGGAATAGGCGTCCCAAAGCGTCCACGGACCCTGCTTGCACCCGGCGGTCGCGCTGAGCACCATGAAGAGCGCGATCAGTTTCCGACACTTCCCTGCCCGGGATGTCCGAAGGCCCATTGCTGGAGTCCTCTAAGAAAGAGGTGAACGCGGTAGCCGGCTTTCGGCCCTTTCGAATGTTGTTCCATCCCTCAGGGGCTAAAGCCCGCGGTTTTTCAGGTCTCTTTCGGCACGACTGAAGTCGTGCCCTGATACTGTGCGGCAATTGCAGGCCGACGAAATTCGTGCCCTTTCAAAGCAACGACTCGGCCGTAAACGTCGTCTCGCAAGTTTACGGGCAAGGCCTGTTCCCTGTGCCCTAGTGCTCAGACCGCGTGATTTGGCAATGGTCTCATATCAAATGCGGGCGTGGACGCCCGCACGACAGCCGGTCTGGAGACCGGCGCTACAATCCGGCCATTGCACAATTACGCGGTCACGGAACTGATCCCTGTTCCCTGATCTGTTATTCCTCGACCATGTTCAGCCGGCGCCTGGCTCTGCCACGCAACCAGTGCCTGATCCAGACAGCCAGCAAAAGAACCAAAATGAAGATGACGATCGCGGCCATCCAGGGATTCTGCATGAACCACAGCGTGAGCCTCAACCACGACCACCACGGCAGCACACCCACATGATAGACCTCGGAGCCGATGCGGAACGATTGGAACTGAGCTCCATGGAGAACCGCGACAGAGCCGGAGATTTCGCTGGACTGCTGCACCTGAAGGAACGCCGCCATGAAGGGCTCGAATGCATTGGCGTCCTTGAGGTGGATGATGACGATGCTGCGATCGCCGACCAGGTCGAATGGAGACTTGATTCCCTCGATGATTGTGTCGGGAACGCCGGCGGCTGTGAGGTCGCCGGATTCGGTGTGTTCATCCGACTTCAGCTTCCACCACGCACGATGGAGCACGTTGACGAAGAAACCCTGCGTGTCGCGCACCTGAATCTTGCCGCTGCGCACGGCAACCGGCAGACTGTCGTTGATCTTGTCGAAGCCGGGCTGATCGTCACCGGTGCCGATGACGATGAAGTCGACGCCCGCTCCCTGCTTCAGCGAATCGGGCCCGGCGACGGTGACGCGCAACACCGGGAAGCCAGTCTGGCGGCCGAAGTGGCCCATCAGCGTGACAAAGGTCTCAATCTCCTGCTCGGTGGGCTGAGGGGGCAGTACGACAACGGTTTCACCGAGGTCGGCAAAGCGCGTAAACGGGAAGCCGGCGTTGGCGAAGATCTCGAGGTTGGGCAGCGGCGCGTAGTGCGGATAGCCGCGCAGATCGAGGTAGCTGTCGCGCAGGATCGCACCCTGCATGTTGATGGGCGTGGTGTCCTCGCAGCTCTGCTTCTTGAGCAACTGGAAGGTGAAATCGAAGGACAAGGAGTTGGAGAACGGGCGCAGGTTGACTACCGGTACGGGCAGATCCTTCACCGTCTTGCGAGGATCCTCTTGACCCGGAATCAGCGGGACCGAATCAAGGTATGCGTTGTTGACGCGCACCTGCATGCTGGAGATGGGGCCAATGGGAATCGAGTTATACCGGTAGGCGAGCTTGAGGATGGCATTGGGCTCGCGGGCGTTGTAGTAGAGGTCGGGCGGAATGCGGAAGTAAACGTTCAGCGGCGCCGTTCCATCGCCCTGCAACTGCTCCGCTGTTGCGTAGTCCCACAGCGCGACCGTCTGGTCGGTGCGCGCCCAGCGCGGGGCGGCGTCGGGGCCTTGCTTCTCCGGCAGCCTGAACGCGGTGATGTTGGCCTGAGCTCCTGAAAGCAGGTCGCCATGCATGGCTACAGCCTGAGCCGCCACCAGCAACTCGTCCGCGTTGGAGCCGGCGACGATAAGGATCTTGCCGTAGGGATCGTTGGGATTGGCGCGCATGGCCACGATGGGCGCGTTCAAGGTGGGCAGATCGACGCCCGCCGGAAGATTGGTTGCATTCTCGGCAATGACGATCACGTTGCCTTGCGGGATGGTGCCGACAAAGACCGGGAAGCGCACCGGCCTGCTCTCTGAGACCAGGCCAAAATAGCTTGCCACCACGCCCGCAGCCTGAATGGCCTTGAGCGAGGGCGCCGATTCAAAGACGATGGGAATCGCCGGGGGTTGAATGACGGCCGGATCGAGGAACGGCATGGGCAACTGTTTGACGTCGTCGGCCAGGGGCAGCAGGTCGCCCTCGAGATCGAGCGAGGTGTTGCGATGCACGCGCGACCACAGCGCGGTGTTGGCCGGGTCCTCGCAGACCATGGTGTAGTGGCCGATGAACTGGATGGTCAGCGCGTTGTCGTGGACCAGCAGCTCGGGCGGAATGACAAACTCGGCCTCCGCATCGCGGCTGTCCGATCCGCCCATCTGACCGGGGGTGGGTTGGATCGTCGCGAACAGCGTTCCATTCATGATCAGCTTGATATGGCTCAACTGAGGCAGCAGGCTGGGAGAAAAGACATAGTAGATGTGAATTTTGGCGGTGCGCACCACATGCGTCTGGGGCAGCGTGAAGTAAATGGTGTGACTCGAGTCGATGCCGTGGAGCTCGATCTGCGGCGAGCCCGCGTCGTTGAGGGTGAACAGATCGCGGAACTGGCCGGGAGGCGGTGGAGGCAGCGGAGCAGCAGCGTTGGGGCCGGGCTGCTGGATGCCAGGATTGAGGCGGGCCTCGCCCTGCAGAGCGGTTTGGGCGTTAGTGGGTACAACGGGCAGAGCCTGGGACGAAGGCGGCGACGAAGCCTGGGGCCGGGATTGCCCATGGGCAATATGCGCGGCGCCCGCGAGCGCCACGCCCAGCGCAAAGATCAATGCGGAGCTGACGACAGAGAGTTTTGCGGTCTTTCCGGCTTTCTTGTCATCGCGGTGCGCCAGGCTTTTGAAAGTGGCGCCGAGGCCGTGCATGGAGATCATGAATATGCTGCCCATGCTGCGCAACACATTGTCGTTCTTGCGGGGCTCAGCCCCGCTCAGCCAGGAGTCCGCTCGGGAATAGAGCACCATGGTCAGCACTTCCTGTTCCGCAATCGTTAAGGATTCAAAACGCAGGCGCAACACCGATCCTTCAGATGAGACCACATAGGCGGGGACCTCCGTCTGGGGCGCAGGATGCGGGAAGGTAAGCCGCACCTGCGTGTTGGGCAGCAAATCCACTGCTTCGGGGAATCGGATGCTGGTGCCGCCCGACGACATGTCGATGGTCTCTGCCGGGAGCGGCCGGCCATCGCGCGTCGTGCCGTGGTTCGGCGTCACAATGTTGATGGTCTGCCCGGAGATCGGCGTTCCGTCCGGCATTCTGGCCACGACCGAGGTCACGATACCGATGCGGACGGTGGTCCGCAACTGCCTCATCTCGCGCGCAACCGCGACGCAGACGCCCAGAATCACCACATTGAAGCAGCACCAGATCACGTTCATAAGGACCGTACCGGGCCGGTCTCTGTCCCAGATCAAGAAGCGCGGAATGGCGATGACCAGGCCGGCAATGTTGAACAGCAACAGGATCAGAAACGGCTGCGCGATTCTGGAATCGAAGAAGGTCTTTTTCACGACGCCGCCCTTGGCCGTCACGTTGAACTTGCCCAGCTTGGGATTGATGAGCGCCATCATGGTGGGCAGCAGAATGTAGGGCGAGAGCACAGTCTCATAAATCTCGTTCCAGAATGAATGGCGGTACTCGCCCTGAATCCGCGAGTTGGTTACGTTGGAAAGCGCGAGGTGGGGCAGCGCGTAGGCAAGAATGGCCGCCCAATAGCCGGGAATATTGGTGTGGTTGAGGAGCAGAAAGATCAACGGCGCAGAGAGGAAGATCAGCCGCGGCACGGCGTAAAGAAAATGGGACATGGCGTTGAAGTAGCAGAGCCGCTGGGGCAGCCGGAGCCCCGGAGCGAAGAGCGGATTGTCGGTGCGCAGAATCTGGATCATGCCCCGAGCCCAGCGAATGCGCTGGCCGACGTGCGCCGAGAGCCGCTCAGTGGCCAATCCCGCCGCCTGGGGAATGTTGATGTAGGCCGTGCCCCAGCCTTTCATCTGCATGCGCAGCGAGGTGTGCGCGTCCTCGGTCACGGTCTCGACCGCGATGCCGCCAATGTCGTCCAGAGCCTTGCGGCGCAGCACAGCGCAGGAGCCGCAGAAGAAGGTCGCGTTCCAGAAGTCGTTGCCGTCCTGCACGACTCCGTAAAACAGCTCGCCCTCGTTGGGAATGACATGGAACTGTTTCAGGTTTCTCTCAAACGGGTCGGGCGAATAGAAGTGGTGAGGCGTCTGCAGCATGGCCAGCTTGGGATCGCGCAGCATCCAGCCCATCGTCATCTGCAGAAAGCTGCGCGTGGGCACGTGGTCGCAGTCGAAGATGGCGACAAACGGCGAACCGATGCTCTTCAGCGCGGTGTTGATGTTGCCTGCCTTGGCATGCGCGTTGTCGCTGCGCGTCCTGTAGCCGATGCCTGCCTCGAAGGCGAACTGCTCAAACTCCTTGCGGCGTCCGTCGTCGAGAATGTAGACGTGCATTTTGTCGGCGGGCCAGTCCATGTTGAGCGCGCCCAGGGCGGTGTAGCGCACCACATCCAGCGGCTCGTTGTAGGTGGGAATCAGAACGTCGACGTGCGGCCACTCCTCGGTCGCGTCGGGCAGCGCCACCGGCGCGCGGCGCAACGGCCAGACGGTCTGAAAGTACCCCAGAAAGAGGATGAGGAAGGCATAGACCTCGGCCAGCAGCAGGGTCAGGATGAAGAATGCGTCGAGCGCGCCCCAATGGTTGGCCGGATCGCGAAAGAAATGCACGGCCGTGGCGATGCGCCAATATCCATATCTAAAGGTACAGAACATCGACATCATCATCAGCGCGAGGGTGATGAGATAGGAGTCTGAGCTGCGCGACAGGGCCATCGACAGGACGAGGATCAGCAGCCCAAGAACAACTTGTTGCGGCCAGGTGAGCGGAAGAACCGCGAGGAAATAAAAGGCGACCGCCGCCAAGAGCAGGAAAACGAGGCGAAGGAATCTGGTAAAGATGTTCTCGCCAGCCCCGATGTCCTGCCACAGGCCCGTTGCCGTCATCGTTCACTCCAGCGCACGCCTCGATAGGTTGTGCTTGCGGGCGCAGAGAGGCTCTTCACCCACCCGGCAAGCGTAGCAAAATCCTCGGCGAGGGTGGAGTTGGGCGCATAGTCCATCACCGTCATGCCTTCCGCCAGAGCCTCGCTGACAGCCGGTGAGCGGCGCAGCGCGAAGGGCAGCAGGCGGTCGCCAAGCTGCTGGCGGAGCACCTCGCGAATGTCGAGATGGAGCGGGAGCGATGGGTCGAACTGATTCATCACGTAGTAGAGCGGCACCTTAGTGCCGTCGGCGCTGTTGTGCGCGAAGAAGTCGTCGATCGAGGTCACGCTGACCACGGAATTCATGTCGGGAATCACAGGCACGAGAATCATGGGCGCCATCCGGATGAGCCGCCGGGTGACGGCGCCGGAGGCGGTTGCCAGGTCGACAATCACGCGGCCAACCCCGCCTCGCGCATAGCGGGAAATCTCACCGCTGAGCCCGTTGAGACCAGCCGCGTCGGCGGCGGCCGGTTCGGGGCCCAGAGATTCGGGATCGATGGTGACCATCTGCAGCGGCGCATCGCTGCCGACGCCCGGAGGGCTGAAGGTCCTGAGCAAGCCGGGACGCTGATCGCGCGCGCCAAAGAAGAACGGGAGCAGGCCAAATGCCGCGGTGTCCACCAGCAACACCCGCTCGCCGCGAGCCGCCAGGGCACGGCCCAGCGTGGCCACGAGGCTGGTTTTCCCTACCCCGCCGGCCAGCGAAAAAACTGCCATCACCGGAGCGCGCGCCGCTGCCGGCGCGGGAGCTGTTTCAATCGGCGCGGGTCCCGCTTCAAAGACACCGCGCAGGGCAAACCAGCGGGAGGCCAGACGATCGCGAGAACCTTGCAGCGTGTCGGGAGAGGGGTGCGGGGCCGGGGCAGCAGGCGGAGGTGTCTGGACGGGCGTCAACCACTCCGGCCGGCCCGCATTCTGCCGTGAATCCGAGGGGGGCCATGGATTGCGCGGTGATAACACAGGCTCCTCGCGCACTGCTTCATGTTGCGGCTGAACTGGAGCCGCCATTGGGGCCGGGAAAGAAGGCTCAGCCAACGGCTGGGCCGGCGCCCCGGAAAACGCCTGGACCGGCGGGATATAACCCTGCGGCGGCCTTTCGTATCCCGGAAAATCGAAACGCTGGAACGGCGGCCGCGGCGGGGCGGGATCAAACGGCGGGGCCGGAGACGCCGGGGTCGAGGCTGGAATCGAAGCGAAGCGTTCTACCAGCGGCTGCTGCCACGCGGGTTGCTGCACCGCGTGCTGAGCAGGATCATCGGTAGCCTGTTTCGCAGCCCTCAGCGCCGCCAACTCCGCGGAGAACTGCGCGGCCCTTTGTTCCGCCGCCTGGGTCGCCAGCCGCGCGGTCTGCTGTGCGGCCCGATGCTCCGCCTCTTCGGCTGCGCGCTGCGCGGCCTCTTGTGCCGCTCGTTGTTCCGCCGCGTCAAATGCCAATTGTGCAGCCTCCTGGGCCGCTTGATGCTGTGCAGCTTCCGCCGCCCGCTGCGCGGCCTCTTGCGCCGCTCGCTGTTCCGCCGCTTGAGCTGCCTGTTGCGCGGCCTCGATTTCAGCCCGATGTTGCGCCGCGCGCGCCGCTGCCTCATGCGCTGCGTTGTTCAAGGCCTGTTGCGCGTCTTCTTCCGCTGCCCGCTTCGCGGCCACTTGCGCCGCCAGAATTGCCGATTGCCGCGCAACCTGTTGCGCCTCCCACTCAGCCTGGCGTTGTACCGCGGCAGCGCGCTCGGCCTCTGCTGCTCGCTGCGCTTCCGCCATCATCGCTGCCTGGATGGGCGCGCTCACCCGCTGACGTTCCGCTTCGGTGGCTTCCTGCACGCGCAGCCTCGAAGTCTCCCTGATCTGCGCCCGCGAAGCGGAGAAATCTCTGTACTTTGCGCCATGCAGATTCGCCCAGGAATAAAGGGTTGCGACGTCGTCCGGAGTAGTGTGCTGATCGCCTTGCCCTTTGTGATCCGACATTGGACACCTTTTGGCCTTCCGGCGCTGCCCATTTCCGATCTGGGGTCAATGAGGCCTGGCGCACTCGAATGGAAGGTCTTCTCAGCAGAAATCCTAAGCGCGCGGATGTTGTCGGAACAATAACACTTGCACGCCTTCGCTCCTACCACTTTCTTGCCATTCCGCACGAGGTTAAGTCGCTTCATTTTCTATTTCATGCGGCGCCCGGCGGGTGAGCCGATCCGCTCCTCTCCGGGCTATCTTTCCATCCTACCCTTTTGCGCGAACTGCGTCGCCACAAATGGCGTTCCGCGACGCCTGGGGTAGTTCTTTGAATACCGGATCGGGAACCGTTAACCGAGCCGCCGCCTCTGGGCAGGCGAGCCGACTGCTTGGGAGCATTCGCAAGAACAAGGAAGTTGCAAGAATGATTGCTTTGAAAGGGCACGACTTCAGTCGTACCAATGCATTTGGCCGAAGGATTGTTGGGTTTCAGCCCCGAGGGAAGGTCTTTAACGGAAAGAACATCCCTCGGCGGCTAAAGCCGGAGCGTGATTGATGCATTGTGCGGCCCGGCTGAAGCCGTGCCCTTTCAAAACCACTGCTTCTCATGGTTGCTTGCATTCAAGCGATTGCACCTTACTCAGCATTTACAGCTACCTTCTCAAAATCAGTTGTGCCCACGTCTGACGAAACGTAAGCGTCGTTTTCTGGCCGCCTTGTTCGAGTGCCTCTGAGGGTTCAAGCTCGACTTGTGGCGGCGATGTGGCCACGGAGGAGCTTGGATGGATGAGGGTGTCAAGCCTGTCGAAGGAGCTTCAGGACGGCGGCGGTACTGGGCAGCAGAAGAGAAGCGGCAGATGGTTGAACAGACGTTATCGTCGACCTTGTCGGTGGCGTCGCTTGCGCGGCAGCATGGCGTAAACGCCAACCAGTTGTTTTATTGGCGGAAGCTGTACCGTGCCGGCCAACTCGGTGGTGAGAACATCGGGGAGTCGAGAAGCTTGCGTCTGCTTCCGGTCTCGGTGGACGACGAAGAGCTATCAGAGGCAGGGCCGGTGCAGAGTCAGAGTGTGGCGCCAGGCCTGACGATGAACATCGAAATCCCTGGCCGTGCGCTGATCGGCCTTGAAGGTGCCATTGATGCCGAGATCGTTCGCGCCGTTCTTGAGAGTCTGCGCGGATGATCCCGGCCAACACGCAGATTTGGCTTGTGGCGGGAGTGACGGATATGCGGCGAGGCTTTAGCAGCCTCAGCGGTCTTGTCCAGAGTACGCTCGACAAGAGCCCTCTGTCGGGGCAAGTATTCATCTTCCGAGGCCGCAGAGGCGACCTGGTTAAATTGATTTGGCATGACGGCGATGGGATGTGTCTGTTTCAAAAGCGTCTTGACCGCGGAAGATTTGTGTGGACGCAGGCAACCAGCGGAGCCGTGTCGCTGACGCGCGCACAACTTTCGATGTTATGCGAAGGCATTGATTGGCGGCAGCCTGCGCGGACATGGCAGCCACTGATGGCAGTCTAAGTTATCGTCGATAACTTATCGTCGACTTACAGCATTTTCTTTGTGCATTCGAGCGATAACTGTGGCATACTGCGTTCATGATTTGCGTGCATGCCCGTCCGAGCGAGTTAGAGAAGATGGGCGCATCCGCATTGAGTCATCTGGTGATCGCGCAGATGGCGCGGATCGAGCAGCTTGAGTTCTTGGTCGCAAAGCTGCGGCGCGCACAGTTCGGGCCGAAGTCGGAAAAGCTGCCTGTCAACGAGGCGCAACTGACGCTTTGCTTGAGTGGAAGCGTGATCGAGGCTCAGCCGACTGCGCAGACCGAACAGCCGCAAGCCGGTGAGGATGGAATCCTGCACGCGCCGCACGCAAGAGCCGCGCTCTTCCGGCGCATCTGCGGCGCGAAGTCAGAACGCATCTTCCCGAACACACCAAGTGCCCGTGCTGCGACGGAGAGTTGCGCAGGCTGGGCGAAGACGCGTCGGAGATGCTTGAGTACATGCCGGCGAGCTTCTTCGTCATCCGCCATGTGCGCCCGAAGATGAGCTGCCGGAAGTGCTCCTGCGTGGTGCAGGCTCCGGCGCCGGATCGCGTGATCGATCGCGGCCTTCCGGGGCCTGGCTTGCTGGCACATGTGGTCACGGCGAAGTTTTGTGACCATACCCCTTTATATCGTCAGTCGCAGATCTTTGCGCGCGAAGGCGTAGAGTTGGATCGTTCGATTCTTGCCCGCTGGGTAGGTGAAGCTGCAGCGTTGCTGGCGCCGGTAGCCGAAGTTCTGCGCCGCTATGTGCTCGATACGGACAAGCTGCATGGCGACGATACTCCGCTGCCGGTGCTTGCGCCGGGAACAGGCAAGACCAAGACCGGCCGCTTCTGGACTTACGTTCGTGACAACCGTCCTGCAGGCGACAAGACCGCACCTGCTGTCTGGTTCGCATACTCCCCCAACCGCAAGGGCGAACATCCACAGGGGCATCTGGCCAAGTTCGAGGGCATACTGCAAGCCGACGCGTTTGCCGGTTTCAACAAGCTTTATGAGGGCGGTGCGATTCAGGAGGCGCCATGCATGGCGCACATCAGGCGCAAGTTCTTCGACCTGATGAAGGCGAATAACTCGCCCATCGCCGCTGAAGCAGTCCAGCGCATCGCCGCGCTCTACCTGATCGAGAAGGAGATCAAGGGACGATCTGCGGACCATCGCCGCGATGTTCGCACAGCACGCGCCAGGCCTCTGTTCGACGACATGCGACGATGGCTCGACCAAGCTCTCACACAACTGGCGCCGAAGTCTGAAACCGCTGCGGCGATCCACTATGCTCTTGGCCTCTGGGATGCGCTGGCGCGCTATCTCGACGACGGCCGCATCGAAATAGACAACCTGATCGCCGAGCGAGCTCTGCGTCCAGTGGCCATAGGCAGACGCAACTATCTGTTCGCTGGCTCGGACAAGGGAGCCGAGCGCGCGGCTATCCTCTATAGTCTGATAGGAACAGCGCGGCTGAACGGCCTGGACCCCGAGGCCTACCTGCGCTACGTGCTCGCCCGCATCGGCGAGCATCCCATCAATCGCATCGAGGAGTTGCTGCCATGGAACGTCGCCGGAAAGCTGGCCCCCGCGTTACAAAAAGCCGCCTAGACCCGACCGACTATGACGCCTCGCCCTTTGCCATTTCCATGTACCCGAACATCGACGAGTTCACCGAGCACGGTCAGATCGTCATCGGATACATAGAGCCCGTCGGCGCCGTGGCCATCGCTTCAGAGGGACGCCAGACCCTTGCCATGCTCCGCCGGCGCAAGAACGAACCCTTCAAGCAACTGCTCGCCCGGCTCGACGCGGCGATCGCCAAAGCCACGATCGATGATGTCTATGTCGATGAAGTGAACACTCCGCAGGGATGAACACACTTGCCGTGACCGGTCGTGTCCACTTGATTCCATCGTGGACACATACGGTCCTATCAACCACAAAACCCCAACGACGATCAAGACGGCCAGAACGTCACGCTT
>CAVWTV010000013.1:0-10289 GCA_963757965.1 uncultured Acidobacteriaceae bacterium | reverse complement strand
GCTTCATCGCCTATACTGCGTGCGACGATGGAAATGCAGGTCCTTCGACTCCGCTGAAGAACGCTTCGCTCAGGTAGACCGCATCTTTTTGAGGCCTCAGGAAGAGCAGTTATCGAACGAATTTCAGACACGGGACACTAGACGATGCTTCGAGTTGGTCTTACCGGCGGTAGGCAGCGGCAAAAGCACCGGTGCCGCCTACCTGCGCGAACTGGGCGCGGAGGTGATCGAGGCCGATGAGTTGGGGCGTGCGCTCATGGAGCCGGGGCAGCAGGTCTACGCGGAAATTGTGCACGTGTTCGGGCCGGAGGTTGTTGGGGTCGATGGCTGTCTGAACCGAGCGCGGCTTTCGGAGATGGCATTCAAGGACAACCGGATCGATGAGCTGAACCGCATTGTTCATCCCGCGGTCATCGCTGCGCAGCAGAGTTGGATGGACGGGGTTTTTGCGCGCGACCCAGCCGCCGTAGCCGTGGTTGAATCCGCTCTGATCTTTGAGGTCGAGCGCGATGCGCGTTCCCGCGGCGAAACGGATACGATCTTGTCCGACTGGCGGCGGCGCATTACCCGCCTGATCGTGGTCACTGCGGCGGATGAAGTGAAGATCGCGCGCTATGTGGATCGAGTTTGGCAGTCTGGCAAAGGCGCCGGCGGAGGCCGCGAGGCGGTCTTAGCCGATGCCCGACGCCGATTGGCGCACCAGATTCCCGATGCCGAGAAGGCCGCCGGGGCGGACTATGTCATTGACAACACAGGCGATAAATCCATTCTTCATGCCCAGACAGTGGAGGTTTGGCATCGGCTTAAAGCGGAGAGCAACAAATTCCTTCGGAACTTGTCTTTAGAATAGGAAGGGACGGTCGCGCCTTCCCAGCGGAACATCGGCGCGCCGCCGCCGTATCTGTGTAAGGAAGGTTTTGAATGTTCAGAGCTATGAAACCATGGCGCTTCGTTGTTTTTGTTGTCCTGATTGTGGGCGGATTCTGGTTTCTCACGTCGCATCTCTTCTCGCGTCCCACCGGCCAGGCCGGTCCGAGTTGGAGCCCACTCGCCTTCTTCGGAGGGCATGGCGGCGACTCGCCGCTCAATCTCACTGAAGCTGAAGCCGCGCCCGTCTACGACGCCGAGGAGCAGAACAATATTGCTGTTTACAAGAGGGTGTTGCCATCGGTGGTGAACATCACTTCAAAGGCGCTGGTGTTCAACTTTTTTTACGGCACGGTGCCGCAGGAGGGCCAAGGCTCGGGCTTCATCCTCGACAAGGCCGGGCACGTGCTCACCAACTACCACGTCATCGAGGGCGCCAATCGCGGCGTCAAGGTGATGCTCAGCAACAAGAACAGCTATGACGCCAGGGTGGTGGGCTCCGACAAGGCTCACGATATTGCCCTCTTGCAGATCGACGCGCCAAACCTTCAGGCGGTCACTCTGGCGGATTCGAGCGAGCTTGCCGTGGGCCAGAAGGTTTATGCAATCGGCAACCCGTTCGGCCTGGCCGGCACCATGACGCGCGGCATCATCAGCGCGATCCGTCCCATCAAGAGCGCCGACGGCGCACCCATCGCCGATGCGATTCAAACCGATGCAGCAATTAATCCCGGCAACTCCGGCGGACCGTTGCTCAACTCGCATGGCGAGGTGATCGGCATCAACACCATGATCGCCTCGAATGGAGCCGACCAAAGCTCCGGCATCGGCTTTGCCATTCCCATCAACACAGCCAAAGCGGTGCTGGCCGATCTGACTCGCTACGGGCGCGTCAAGCGGCCCTCGCTGGGCATTGTCTCCTATGCGATCGGCCCCGATCTGGCCTCGCAGATGGGACTGGCTGTTGATTCCGGCATCCTTGTGCAACAGGTCGTAGCCGGCGGCGCGGCTGAGCGGGCCGGCATTCGCGGCGGCAACCAGCAGGCTTATGTCGGTAACACGCCGATCATGCTCGGCGGAGATCTGATCGTGGCCGTCGATGGCCAGGAAGTCAACGATCCCCAGGACATCACCGCCATGATGGACAAGCATCAGGCCGGCGACACCATCAGCGTCACACTCTATCGCGGACGCAGACAGATCACGCTCAAGTTGATTTTGGGAGAAGCGCGGGACGCGAATACGTAGGCGAGGGATCGATTCGATCTGATTCTGTACGAGGAATGCGGGCCGTACCTGAGTTGGCGCGGCCCGATCCGTTTTGGCTTCCCTACAGGGCGTTCAAGTTCTGCTGGGTGCGGCCCTGGGACTCCTGCGAGTCGTTAATGTGTTCGGCTTCCCGGTCGAGGCGAGCCCGCTTCGGAACCTCAAGCAGGTCCTGGTCATGCGCGGTCTTATGTACTTCGGCCCGGGCCGGTTTCAGCTTCGCGAGGATGGATTGCATCGTTTTGTGCCTCTTTTGCGGTTGTAAAGCTCATTTTGACTGCGCCCATGTCGTTTAGTTTCTATCACTTACGCGATATGAAAAAAGGTATCTTGTTTGATTTCTATCACTTAGCCAAAAACAGGGGGGAGGGGGGTATCAGCGGCGGGGGGTACGGCCCGGGCAGAAACCCTAGAAGCCTGCCCTCATCTCGCTGACCTCTGCCTGCGCCAGTTGCATTCGCGCCAGTTCCACCGGCTCCGCATAGTGATTGGCCAATATACGGGCAGCCACGCCTTTGTCGATATAGGGCTGAACGGCGGCCAGCTTGATGGTGGATTGAGCAGCCATCTGCGCCAGCGCGACTTTGCCGGAGATGGATTGAACCAGCGCGAAGACCGCGGACACAATGGTGGCGACGCCCTGAATGCAGGCCAAAGCGTGCTGCTGGCTGAACGTGTTGGTGATTCTTGCCGCCTGCAGCAGCGCGGCGTTGACTTGCTGCTGGAAGATCACCACCTGAGCCTGGAGTTGTGCCAGCACGCTCGCGGTTGGGTTGGCCAGGTAAGCTTTGGCCTGCGTCACCAGCAGATTTGAGGCTGCGTCAAAGCCAAAGGTGGCCGCCGCAAAGATTGGCGCATCCGCCGGCACCAGCAGCGCGGCGGTTGTGTCGACGGTCGCCACGGCGCTTTCGAGCGCCGGGGTCCAGTTGACGATGTCCTGCGCAACGGTCGTGCCGGAGCAGCCGGCCACAAACGGCAAGGGCAGTAGCAGTGCGATCAGCGCCCAGACGCCGAGCTTGGCGGTGGAGTTGGAACGCAGGCTCCCTTCGCAAGGCTCCGGGCAGGCTTTCGACTCGTCCGCCGCGACGGACTCGCTCAGGATGACAGCCTGGTTGGAGGGGTCCCGGGCGAGAAGGCCCAGAAGAGCGGTGGCAACGGCGCCGACCAGCGTGACGACTGTGCCGCTGCCCGCCGAGCCCAGCGTCAGGCCCTGCTGAGAGAGCACGCGGGCAATGGAGACGACCGCAATCAGCAAGCCTGCGACCGACGTTTTTGGTTGATTCCAGATGTTCGAGATAGGGTTCATCGAGAAAGCTCCTTCAATGCGGAAAGGGCGGACGAAGCCGCCTATGGCTTTTGTCCGGTTCAGTGGCCTGCCCGTTACGGGCGGGCCGCTGGACTCGGCATGTCGCAGCTCCGCGAAATCGGGCGCCGCCGTGGTTGTTGCCGCGCTCGGGACAGAGTTGCCTGGCAGACAAAGACGGTCCCGCGCCCCGGAGCCCTCTGTTATCGGAGGGCGAACTCATTCGCCGGGCGCGGCATATCCGTCGCTGGTCTGGCTATCTATAAGGGTAGGCAATCGGAGGTATATCTTCTGCAAACAAAGTGTCGATTGTAAGGCATATCGAATCAACGATTTACTTAGTGTTTGCGGGAGTGGACGTCTTGACTGCCGAATCAAATGGGATGCCGCCGGTGGCGCCCAGTTTGGTCCAGCGCTTTCCCGCTATCGGAGGCAGCCGGATTTTGCCACCTTGACGATGTTTACAAAATAGTAATTTCCGGGGCAAGAATATACTTGACGGACTGCGATATTTTCGCTAGTGTTTAAGCATGGAATACGCAGTCAAGACCTTGCAGCAAGCTATCACTCACTTTGCAGATCGCGAAAACTGCCGCCAGTTCATGGTGTTCATTCGTTGGCCTGACGGAGTGCCGCGCTGCCCGTACTGCGATGCAACCAAGTTGACTTGGATGCCGAACGCAAACCAGTACCGCTGCTACGGTGTTCATCCCAAGCAGAAGTTCTCTCTCAAGGTTGGCACTGTCTTTGAGGATTCGGCTATCGGCTTGGATAAGTGGCTTCCGGCCGTCTGGTTGCTGGCGAACTCAAAGAACGGCATCAGCAGCTATGAAGTATCACGCGCTCTTGGAGTGACTCAGAAAACAGCTTGGTTTATGCTTCACCGCATCAGGCTTGCAATGGTCGCAAAGTCATTCGGCAAGTTGGGCGGAAGTGACAGCGGTCCCGTTGAAGTCGATGAAGCCTACATCGGCGGCCACCCAAAGAATAAGCACCTCGGCAAACGCGATCCTGGGCACGGCAAGAAGTATCTTCTGGACGAAGACGGCGACCGTGCCGGCCTCAATCCCGATTACGTGCCGCACGTTTGTGGACGCGCCACCAAGAAAACCGCTGTCTTTGGGATGCTCGACCGTGAAGCGCGTCAAGTACGTGCCCACGTTGTCCCGGAAGTGAAGCGCGAAGTGCTGATGGAAGCTATCTTGAGCAACATTGAAAAAGGTTCGACCATCTACTCCGATGGGCTCAGCGATTACAAGCCACTTCGCAACATGGAATTCATTCATGACACCGTGAACCACGCTAACGAATACGTGCGCGGACAGGTTCACACTCAAGGGATTGAGAACTTCTGGTCACTGCTTAAAAGGGGTCTCCGCGGCACTTACGTGGCCGTAGAGCCGTTCCACCTCGACCGATACATAGGAGAGCAGGTTTTCAGGTTCAACAATCGCGCTACAAAGGATAACCCGCTGAACGATTCAGACAGGTTTATGCTGGCAATGTCGCAGATTTCAGGAAAGAGACTGACTTACGCAGAATTGACTGGCAAGGTGGAAGGGGCGAAAACGAACTAATTTACCCGCTTGGAAAGAGCGCGAGGGACGCGGGAAACGGAAAAAGGCTTCCGCTTCATTTCCTTCTCGGCATCCAAAGCAGCTTTGATTTCACTATGCGGAACTTGGATTAACTTCCGCATAAAGGTCTCGAACGTAGCAGTATCGCCCCTCACTTCATCGGCAGAGGGACGTTTAATCTTAGATTTCGCGTGGGGTTGATCGCTACTAGAGTTGGCGCTCATGTCGCTTTCATTCCCCTTTCTAGCCGTAGTGTATCACTACAGCGGAAAGGTGGATGTGCGGAAGAAATCATTCAAAGAACTCCTGAAAGACCGGCAGCATCTCCTCCATGATGTAACGCGCAGGCGTATCGACGCAATTTGTAATCTCTATACTTTTCGCGAGCCCTTCTTGGAGCGTCAAAACCCTCGGTGATCACCCAAAAGCGGCCATAGATGATCAAGTGAAAAGCGGCCATAGAGAGAAGGCTTAAGACAGATCTGCCGCGGGGGAATTTAGCCTCTGTGGACATGAGCCACGTCTTGAGCAAAGAAAAACGAGAACAAGTTATCGCATTGGGCCGGCTGGGCTGGTCGTTGCGGCGCATTGAGCAGGAGACTGGAGTGCGCCGGGAAACGGCGGGCGACTATCTTCGCGTCGCGGGGATTGCCCTGCGGCGTCCCGGCGGCTGGGGACGCCACGGTCCTTCAAAAGCGGCCATAGACCTGATCACCGACTCTGATGGCGTGGATTCAAAACCGGCCATAGAGGTGATCACCGGCTTTTTGGCCAGGAAACCGGGTTGCGGACCGGCGAGCAGCTGCGAGCCTTATCGCGAACTGATCGCGCTTGAGTTGGAGCGCGACCGGAACGCGATGGGAATCTGGCAGGATCTGGTCGACCGCCATGGGTTCGCGGGTGGCTACCAGAGCGTTAGGCGATTCGTGCGCAATTTGCACGGTGCCGCAACGCCGGAAGCGCGGGCGATCATCGAGACCAAACTCGGTGAAGAGGCACAGGTTGACTACGGCACGGGGCCGATGGTGCGCGATCCCGACAGTGGCAAGTATCGACGCACGCGGCTGTTTGTTCTGACGCTGGGCCGGAGCCGCAAGTCGGTTCGGCTGCTGGTGTTCCGTTCCAGTGCGCGGGTGTGGGCCGAGCTTCATGAGAAGGCATTTCGCCGGCTTGGCGGTTCACCGTTGATCGTGGTTCTCGATAACCTTCGCGAGGGTGTGCTGTCTCCAGACTTCTACGATCCGGGGCTGAACCCCTTGTATCGCGATCTTCTGGCGCACTACGGCGTGACCGCGCTGCCATGCAAGGTGCGCGATCCGGACCGAAAAGGAAAAGTCGAGAGTGGCGTCAACCATACGCAGATGACGCCGTTGAAGGGCAAGAAGTTCGAGAGCCTGGAAGAAGCGCAGGCGTATCTTGACCACTGGGAAGAGCGCTGGGCCGACACGCGCATCCACGGCCGGACCAAGCGGCAGGTGGCGGCGATGTTCGCCGAAGAGAAACCCTTCTTGCAGGTACTGCCGCTGGAGCCGTTTCGCTACTACCAGTATGGCGAGCGGACGGTGCATATCGATGGTTGCGTCGAGGTTGAAGCGGCCTATTACGGAGCGCCGCCGGGCTGGATCGGGCGGAAGGTCAACGTGCAGTGGGACGCGATGTTCGTGCGCCTTCTCGATCCCCGCACCGGTGAGTTGCTGCGCGAGCATCTGAGAGGCAAACGTGGTGGGCATCGCATCCGCGATGCGGACCGCCCGCGTCGTACACCGCCACCGTTGCTTCAGTTGCTGGCTCGTGCGCACAAGGCAGGAGCCAATATCGGCGCAGTCTGCGACGCCATCCATGCTCGCCAGGGCGAACTCGGAATGCGCCGCATCCAGGGCGTTCTCCAACTGGTCAAGCAATATGGCAGCGTGGCTTCGGACGATGCATGCGCGGCGGCGCTTGAACTGCGCGTGCCCGAGTATCGCTTCGTACGCCGCTATCTGGAGCGCCGTCCAAAGGCGCCTCTCACTCTGCGGCAAGTCGATCCGCTCATCCGCGAACTGAGCCAGTATCGCGACCTGATCCAACAACGTATCAACTTCGAGGAACCCAATCCATGAACCTAATCGAACTCAATCGCTCCCTGGTGCAGCTGCGCCTGAGCGGCATGGCCGCAGTGATGGAAACTCGCCTTCTGCAAGCGCAATCGGAGAACATGGCGCCCATCGACCTGATCTCCATCCTGGTATCTGACGAACTCGCCTGTCGCAGCAAGCGACTTCTGGAGCGGCGCCACAAACAGGCGCAGTTCCGCGACGCCGACAAGCGTCTGGACAACTTCGACTTCCAGTTCAATGCCAAGATGAATCGCAACCTGGTCTTCGAACTGGCCACTGCAAACTGGATCGGGAAGCGTGAAGATGCCCTGTTTCTTGGTCCACCTGGAAGCGGCAAAAGTCACTGCGCCCAAGCCATCGGACACGCCGTCATCCAGCAAGGCTATCGTGTGCTGTATCGCGAAGCCCACAGGCTGCTGGAAGAACTGGCCGACGCCACGCTCGATGGCAAACACAAGGAGTTCATGGAACTGCTGACCACCGTGCCGCTGCTGATCATCGACGACCTGGGAATGCGCAAGCTGCCGCTGACCGCCGCCGAGGAACTGCTGGAGATCATCATGCGCCGCTATGAACGTGCCAGTACGCTGCTGACGTCCAACAGACCGGTAGACGACTGGGGCAAACTGCTGGGCGACAGTGCCGCCGTCACGGCAATGCTGGATCGCTTGCTGCATCACGGACACGTTCTCAAGTGCGGCCCGCGCAGTTGGCGCACCAAAACCGGCGGCCCGGGAGAAGGCCAATGACAAATGCAAAAGCAAAAGCGATATGGATGCCGGGCAAAGTACGCCCGGCGGCGTCGCGACTCGTGATCCAGAAGCCTCCCACGACGGAGCCTCACCCTAGGAATACTGGCAAAGACACGAAACCCTCTGCCGGCCAGCCTATCAGGCTAACCGCAGAGAGTCTCGGCTACCGATTCCTTCGGAGCCAGCCCCGTGTCATCGGCCCTGGATCACTCCGCAAGGCGCGACCCCGGCAGAGCGAATACAACTCTGCCACGCAATCAAAGGGCCTGAACATCAACGCGCAACCGGCCGCCTTGCAAAGATACACGCCAGCAAGGTAAAACAATCACGTCTTAGGCCACGCTCTATGGCCGCTTTTAACCCGATCACGTATGGCCGGATTTAACCTGATCACCGAGGTCAAAACTCCCTTCATGGGAACCTCCCGCAGGAGAATTCCATTTGCGTCCACATAGCTAACGACTCCCATGATGTAGGGGACGGATGATGCCAGTTCTCCCACGACACCATGCAATCCAGTGAATATTACGCGCCGATGCTTGTTTACATTTGTCAGTTCGTCCAATATCCCAAGCACTGTCTCTTTCGGGTTAGGTTGAAGATACGGCTGGAAACGATCAATAACCGCGATAGCTTCCGCAGGTACACCGTCAAGGCGATGCCTCTTCTCTAAATCGTCTTTGTATTGCTTTTCGGTCAGCGCTAAAGGAAACATAAGTTGTCGATGCGGTTTGTTACCGGCTCCCTCGACTAGTTCCCACACCAAATAATCGAGAGAGGACCGCACACACTGCAACGCATCGCCGAGGACTAGGGCGATTTTCGCCGGAACCGGCTTCTTCTCTTTGAAAATAAAAAGGGGGATCTCAGGAGTGCTGCCCTCAGCGGGAAAGAGGTCACCTGGATTGCTCTGGTAGTAGGCTGTTACCTCGTCCCACAGTTCATCCCAATGATCTTTGGCCCGATATATCTTTTGCTTTACGCTGTCAAGCGACGCCATGCCTAATCATATCGCCAACCTAGTATAATTCTGGCCATTATGAGTCAGGATGAAACAAAACTGCAGCCAATAGATCACGAGTGGATGACCGTTCAACAAACCGCGGAGTACCTCCAAGTTCACCCTCAAACTATCAAAACTTACCTCAAGCAGGGGGTGCTCAAGTCTTCGCAATTCGTGGATCGGGGACGGCACAGAATATCCACTGCGAGCGTCAAGCTATTACTCGAAAAGAGTCAGATGCGGCCATGACACCAGAAGAACAAGTAGACTTTATTCGCTTCATGCTGGATCAATGGAAGGCGACGAAGAAAGAACTAATCGCCTTCAATCTCGCCTTCAACGTCATTCGGGGCGAGAGTCCCCAGATTGAAACAGCTCTGGATAAGCTGATCGAAAATGCAAGGAACTCTGAAACCACTCAAAAATTTCTGGAGAGTCGGTTTGCAGGGTTTGAAGAACTGATAAGCAAAGTGGGTGAAGGGACCTTGGAGAAGGCGATTCGAGAATTTCAGGAAAAAGCCGGGACAAAGTTTCCGATAAACTGACGTCCGCTACTAGACTGCTCATTTCTTATCATTCACACAGTATTTACGCGCACACAAGCCTTATCGCGCCCATTCTCAAAATATTCTATAGTCCGTCAAATATATTTATCCCATTTCCGGTTTAGCGACAATACGTCCACAACCGGAGATACACTGTAGGCATGGTTAGCAAGAAAGCCATGTCGGCCTATAACAAAGGCCTAATCGCTTCAGCCGCGTTACTGCTTGCAATGTCTTTGCAATGTTTCGCGCAAAAGCCAATTAAAACGACGCTTTGCGCCATCATTAGAAATCCTCAGCGGTTTCATCGCGTGCTGGTTGAATTTCAATCAAGGTATGATGTCGGATTCGAGAACCCCATTCTTGAGGATGCGGAATGTGAGAACGGCATCGTCCCCAGCTTCACTGGAAAATTGGACGAAGAAGAAAAACTGAAGAGTGTATGTAAAGATAAACCCGGCACCGTTGGCACCTTGAACGCCGCAATTTGGCTCGGAGTATTTAGATATCATCCGAACTCCGTTTCCACATGGACGCTCGACGTGCGCCATGTGCGGGTGCTTACATTCTCATGTCTTGTGAATCCCTTTGGGGGTGGTATCCCTGTTCTAAATAAACCAAATGAGCCAAATGAACCAAATGAACCAATTCAATTGCCAGAGTCTCCGTCCCCCACTTGGCCGCTGACCTGCCCCCGAAAAACTCTACCAATTAAAGTTGGAGTTCTCTCGTAATCTAAGCGGGAGGACAGGATGAAGAAGAGTCGGTACACGGAAGAGCAAATCATCGGGATATTGAAGCAGCACGAGGCTGGTGTGAAGACGGCGGATGTATGCCGTGAGCATGGGATCAGCACGGCGACGTTCTATGGGTGGAA
>CAVWTV010000012.1:0-95812 GCA_963757965.1 uncultured Acidobacteriaceae bacterium | reverse complement strand
TAGACAAACAACTTAGACAATTGGCTCGCGCCATAGTTGGCCGTTGGTGACGACGCGACTTTCATGCGCCCATTCTCGTGCCTCGTCTCTCGGGCGATTCG
This sequence comes from uncultured Acidobacteriaceae bacterium, assembly GCA_963757965.1. Lineage (GTDB taxonomy): Bacteria > Acidobacteriota > Terriglobia > Terriglobales > Acidobacteriaceae > Telmatobacter. Next base: position 95,711 of record CAVWTV010000012.1, on the reverse strand, counting down.
GACGATAAGGCGTCAGGGGCTGAGGTCAGTTGAGATGCAGTTCTCAAAACTGCCGTTGAGGCATTTGGGATTGAATACGCGGCGACCATAGCAGGCGATCCTTGTCGTGCTCGAGTTACCAGCGGAGTGGATCCCGCTACTCAAACAATATCGCAGTTGCAAAATATCGGGCACCCCAATACCTGACATTGCGCTTGGACAGAGGCGTCCTGCATCGAAACGAGAATTCCACCCTGCTTGGGGGGCTGAAGCGGGCAGAAGCTGGAGGGCGTATGCGCCGGCCGCGGAATTAATGGCGCAATGACTTGTTGATTTGACCGAACGTCATTTCTCGCTTGGTCGCAAAACGAGGCGGGTGGTAGAAACATCGTCCAGTGCGGAAATAGCCTGGAGAAGGGCGATCCGCTGCAAAGTTACCAGCGTCATACGTTCGTCCTACATTACGGTTGCACCCTTAACACAAAGGTGTTAGTTTTATCACATAATCGCTTCACTTGATGCGAAGAGGGCTATAGACGCTTCGGTGAGTGATCGCCCAGACGAAGCAGGTGCGCACTTGATCAAAAAGTTCGCTCGGTCTGCTTGATGTCCTCTTAGAATCAATGGGACAGGTGGGGGCGGAGCCTGTCTAATAATCAGACCTAAATCCAAATTTACTTCATCCCAACCCTCGATTCTGCCCATCCCGTTCATGCTCGACAGGTCTCCGGGGGTGAGAATCGCGGTCCAGAATCCCTGGGCCAGATCTGAATTCAGCATGACCGTCCTGAATCCTCGGTCCCGAAAAATCAGCGTCCGACTCTCTGAAGAGGAGTACTCCTCTCTTCGGCGGCTTTGTTTCGCGACCGCCGAACAGAATGTGTCGGACCTGACGCGCCGAGCCGTACGCGAACTGCTGAGCGGAGCAAATCGAGAAGGAGTGCTCCGCAGTGACTTGGACGAGTTTCGCAATCAAATGAAAAGGTTGGACCAAAGAATCGAGCAATTGGCAGCGGAATTCTCGACATTCAAGCCCGACTGAGGCGGGGTGAGTCATTGGCGCTGGTAGAATCGAGCTATTGAAAATTGGCGACGAACAGGAGTTGGTTGGGTTCGGGATCGCGGCACAACAGTATCCCGGGCAAGTTACCCTTGCTCTGAAAATGGAGCGTCGAGGAGGTGTAAGAAGCCGCTTATACCGAAGAGTTCAGTGAGATCGGAGTTTCCTGGCAGCATGCAGGCTGTTTGCCGACCAGGGATGTTCGTGAACCAAACGCTTCAGACTAGCCCATCTTGCCGACGTCAGCGAAAACGCGCTCATCCTCCCGTCCTTCATAAGGAGATATATTCTGTTTGGCGTTCCACTTCCACTTCTGCGGGTTAAGACCTCGCCGGGAGTTGCTCGCGGAAATCGGAAAATGCGCCTTTCCGAAAATGGCTTTTTCGAATGATTCGCCGTCTGCTTATGGAAACAGTGAATTGTTGACCGGAGTAAAAGCGCTTGATGGCGGTCCGATTCGCCGAGCTGCGCTGGAAGGCCGAGGCATTCGGTCATGAGCATTTTCGGGATTCTCGAGTAGTGAGAGTCCAGCCACGATTGAACAACTCGTGTCGTAAAAGAAGTGTTAATCCCAACCCGTCAAGACTGCGCGTAATCCACCCGCCAAAAGGTCAGGAAATGAGCCACATATTGCTTCGTAGACGTTGGATTTCTGAATCAGGGCCGCAATGGACCCCGGTGCGCAGCTTTTTCTTCGCATTCAGATTGCTCTTGGTAATCGGCAGCATTTTTGCTGTCCTTGTCTGTAATGCCCAGGGAGCCGGGCAAGCGGGGAATCAGGCTCCGCCCCAGCAATCGAGCCCATCGACGGACCAGCAAACTGACCAATTGACCGATCAACAAACAGGCCCATCGACCGATCAACTATCGGGCCAACCAATGGATCAGTTGACGAGCCAATCGATGGACCAGTTGACGGGCCAATCGATGGATCAACAAGCGTGCCCATCGGCAGATCGGCAAGTTGACGAATCGACAGATCAACAAGCTGGCCAGGCGACGAACCAGCAAACGACCACCCCAGCACAAATCACTGCCATTTTGCGGCAGGAACCGGACATCCTGGCGAGTATCAAGGAAGAGGTTGCGCAGCAATCGGGGGTCGACCCGACTTCGATAAGCGATCAGGCGATTTACGACCGCATTCAGCAGGATGCGAGCGTTCGCGGTTTGGCCATTCAGGACTTGGTCGAGCGCGGCATCAACCCATGCATGGGGGCACAAAGCCAGAACCCTCGGAATTCCGCAAAACCACCCTCGACAGGAAGAACAAATCAGCAGCCGACGACGCCGTTGCCGAGGCCAACTCGCCCTTATGAGAATCCGGATGATCCCCAGGCTCAGCGTCGGATAAGTCCTTACAAAAACCTGCCTTCTTTGAGAGATCTCTATTCTCAATTCCCATCCACAAAAGAGAGGTTGCGCCGATTCGGAAGCGATACTTTTGTTCTGGGCACGGGAAATGTAAACCAGCTGCCGATGGATATTCCTGTTGGCCCCGATTATGTTCTGGGGCCGGGGGACAGCCTTGTCATCAACATTTGGGGCGGCCAGTCGAGCCGGTTAGACAGGCCTATCGATCGTCAGGGCCAGATAGCCCTTCCAGAGGCAGGCACGATCACGATTGCCGGACTCACAATTGCTCAGGCGCAGAGTGCAATTCAAAAGTCTCTAGGCACTGAGTTCCAAAATGAAAAGGTCGAGATTTCTTTGGGTCGGGTTCGCACGGTGCGGATCTATGTTGTTGGCGATGTGCAACGGCCTGGCGCCTACGATGTCAGTTCCTTGTCTACGCCGCTGAACGCCTTGTACGCCGCAGGTGGCCCAACCGATCGAGGGTCGCTGCGCACCTTGCGGCAGTATCGCGGCACACAATTGGTTCGCGAGATGGATCTTTACGACTTCCTGTTGCGCGGAATTCGGTCTGAGATTGACCGGTTGCAGCCTGGCGACACTCTGCTGGTGCCCCCGGTTGGCCCGCAGGTTTCAGTGGCTGGAATGGTGCGTCGCCCGGCGATTTACGAATTGAAAAGCGAGCAGGGGTTGAATCAGGTCCTCGATCTCGCCGGCGGTATCCTGGTCTCCGCGAGCTTGAAGCAGATCAGGGTTGAGCGGATAGAGGCCCATGAGCGCCGAACAATGTTGAGCCTGCAGCTCCCTGAGGGCCACGATGCGGCCACTCCGGATGTGGCCGCTTTTCGGGTGCAGGATGGGGACAGCGTGTTGATCTCGCAGATCATGCCCTATAACGAGCAGGCGGTCTACCTCGATGGGCATGTCTTTCATCCCGGCAAATACCCCTATAAGGAAGGGATGACCATCAACGATCTGCTGCATTCCTATCAGGACGTGATGCCGGAGCCTGCCGACCATGCCGAGCTCATTCGCTTGCTGCCTCCAGACTTTCGGCCAGAAACAATAAGCTTCAATTTGCCCGACGCCCTCATGGGCAACGACGCAATTCCGCTCCAACCCTTCGACCTGGTCAGAGTTTTCAGCCGTTATGAGATCGATTCGCCCAAGGTTTCTATCGACGGGGCTGTCCTTCGTCCTGGCAGTTATCCGATGTCTCAAGGCATGACTGCCACCGATCTGGTGCGCATCGCGGGAGGTTTTACCCGCGCCGCCTACAGGGAGGAGGCTGATCTCACCAGCTACGATGTGCAGAATGGCCGGAAAGTGTTGCTCAACCACAGCTCTGTGGCTGTTCAGAAGGCGCTGGACGGCGACAAGAGTGCAGATGTTGCACTCAAGCCTGGAGACGTTCTTAGTATTCCCCAGCTAACGGGCTGGAAGGATATCGGCGCTGCGGTAACGATCAGCGGCGAAGTCGCGTATCCAGGCACCTACGGAATTCAAGCTGGAGAGCGCCTTAGCTCGTTGCTGAAGCGCGCCGGCGGCTTTCGAGATACTGGGTATCCTGCAGGCGCCGTTCTGGATCGCGTGCAAGTTCGCCAACTGGGCGAGCAGGCGCGCCAGGAGATGATCCGGCGAATCGAAACTACCCCTATTACCTTCAATCCAGGGTTGCTGTCTGGACAGGACCAGGCCGAGATGCAGCAGGCCAGCCAGCAGCAGCGCGATCAGGTTCTCACCGCGCTTCGTAATCATCCAGCCAGCGGGCGTCTGGTGATCGACATCTCCTCCGACATCGGCAAATGGCAAAACACGACGGCTGATATTGAGATGCGTCCCGGCGATACGCTGACGGTTCCAAAGCGGGAAGGATTCGTCTTGGTGAGTGGCCAGGTATACAACCAGGTCGCGATAACCTATGCGCCGGGGAAAGATGGCAGTTGGTATTTGCGCCAGGCCGGCGGGGTGACCAGATCCGGCGACAAAGGCGCCGTCTTCGTAGTGCGAGCCAACGGATCAGTCGTTGGGCACTCAAGCGGATGGTTAACCGGCGATGCCCTGGCCTTCCGTATGAGGCCGGGCGATACGATTATCGTTCCGGAAAAGGCTATTGGCTCACAAGTCTGGAAGAACTTGATTTCTGCGGCCCAGATTATGGCTTCGGTCGCAATCACTGGCGCGGCTACCGGAATCCTGTGATCCCGGAAGCAGTTCAGAGGCAAGACCCGAAAGGGCCCGTGGTCTCCTCGAAGAGTGCAGGTCGGCTCGATCCCAGGGAACGGGTGTCGATCAACGGTCGACTGGTTGTATGCCAATCGCAGATCGAAATTTGTTGATTACAAAGGCTCTAATGCATCTTAGAGAAAAGGCAATGTCACGCTGACCGCACATGTTATCGTGATGAAGTCCCGTGTGGATAAGTGTGAAAGGTGGGCTAAGCATGAAGACGCCTTCCTCCATTCTGAGCTCATAACTTTTTTGTATGGAAACTCACTTGCATCGAACACGGACGTGCGAGAGAAGCTCACCCAAGTGAGGATAGCGGAGCTTTGTCTGGATTTGCGGATTGAGTTCTTTATTGAGGTAAGCAGCACTGCTCCCTCTTGAATGTCGGATTCGCGTTCGATCCGCCCCTCTTGCAGGCATTGACGGGGTTATGGTGCGAAAGAAGAACAGTTTCCGCGCAGTCCTAGACCATCGGCCCGACCCGGATGCTCGATGTCTATGCTGCCTTTGCAGTGCGCGAACGGACTGCGGCAATTGAGCCGGCGATCTGGCAACAACCTTTCGGCACGGCTCCGCACGGGATAGGCGCGGAGTAAGAGTTGCGCAATGAGCGCATTCCCGAGCAAGGCGGAGCGCAAGGTACGGCAAATTCATCATTTGGCAAACTGCTCTTGCCGCTTCGGCGTTCCGTACATCGGATGCTGTAATTCGTCCGATCTGAACTAAGTCATTCGATCGCGAAAATAGGAAGAGCTATTCATGGAGAAGCTCCAAGTGGATTCAAGTACAGACAACTCATATTTTCCGGAGCTTGACAACGCGAAGACAGTGGCCAGTTCCGCTCATGTCGGCCGGACACTGTTCTCGCTCAGATTCGACCAGTTTACAACCGCCGCGGAAGTGATTGGCGATTTCTTAGGTGCGGCTACTGGCGTGATCGGCGCATACAGCGCTTATCACGTTCTTGGGCTGGGTAAAGGAGTTCTCTATCCAATCCCGATCGTGTTAGGGGCCGCATCGGCGTTCGCGTTGCTGTTTGTCATTTTGCTCGACCGCGAGGGTGTTTATCGCAGAGGTTCCGGAATGCTGCGCATCAGCGAGACCGAGCGGACCTTGCGCGTGTCAGCACAAACATTCCTCTTATTGCTCGTCGTGACTGCCCTCTCTGCTCAACTGCTTTCACGCTGGGTACTTGTAATCGGAATCTTCTTGGTACCGATCACAGTTGTTGTCGAAAAGCAGGTCTTATTCTCAATCGTGCGATACCTGCACGAGCGCGGCCAGGGAGTGCGCAAGGCAATAGTTTATGGCTCTGGCTACACCGGGAAACGCGTATTCTCGGTTCTCCTTCGTTCAAGGAAGTTGGGAATCAACCCGCTGGTCTTCGTGGACGATAAAGAGGAACAGGTGGGTAAGACAATCTATGCACTGGCTTACCATCGGGAGCAATGCGCTCCGGTGATAGGCGGGCCCATCACATCGGAATTGATTAAGAGTCACGGCGCCGACATGATCATCGTGGCGATACCTTCCATACAACCAGAAAAACTGGACACTATCGCTGCTGAAGCTAAGAAAGCCGGAGTCACGTTGGCCTTCGTCCCAAGTTACTCGGCTTATGAAGATGCTTGGGTCAATTATTTGGACGTCGACGGCATTATGCTCGCGACAGTCAACCCTCCAGAGAGCATGTATCTTTACGAGCGTACGAAACGCCTCATGGATGTTTTTTTGAGCGTGGCAGCCTTGGTCCTCCTCTTTCCTGTCTTCGCCCTGACCGCATTGGCGGTTCGTCTCGACTCCGAAGGACCCGTCTTTTTCAAGCAGCGGCGCGTCGGCAAGAACGGTCGAATCTTCGAGATTTATAAGTTTCGAACGATGCGAGTGGATGCTTCGAAATATGAGTTCTCTCCGACTACAGTCGAGGATTCGAGAATCACGCGAACGGGGCGAATCCTCAGAAAACTCAGCCTGGACGAGTTACCACAGATTGTAAATGTCATCAAGGGCGACATGTCGATCGTGGGTCCTCGCCCCGAAATGCCGTTCATTGTAGACTCGTACGGACCACGAGAGCGCTGGCGGCTCTCCGTTGTGCCAGGGATCACCGGACTTTGGCAGCTGAGTGCCGACAGAGCTTATCTCATTCACGAGAATCTGCAGTACGATCTTTACTACATTCGAAATCGTGGGTTCTTCATGGACATTGCAATTATGCTGCACACCGTACTTTTTGCGGTAAAGGGTGTGTAGCGGGTAACGTTGCCCTCATACGACGATCTAATAAGAAATCGGCTTTGTCGCTTTCTATCGAACTGGTTCTTTCGCTGCACTGGAGACGGGACATTGAACACATTAGAAGAACGGCATCAGGTTATCGCCGATGATGAATCGGAGTCGATGCACATTTCGCTACCCGAGATAGCGACGATGCTATTTCAGCGCCGACGCATTCTAGCCGTGGCGACTGGGCTCGGTTTCTTACTCGCGCTCGGTTTTGCATTGATGATTCCAAATCAATACACGTCCACTGCTCAATTGATGCCACCCGATCCCCAGTCACTCTCAAGTACATCCATGCTAAACGCTTTAACAGGGCTCAGCTACATCACACCCAGCATGGGAAACTTGATGATGAACACCAGAACGACGGGTGCAACCACCATTGGCATTCTCAGCAGCCGCACTGCCTTGGACGATATCATCAATCGCTTTGACCTGCGGCGGGTTTATCATTGCGACCTCTATTTTGACGCCCGTAGAAGACTCTTGGCGCAAACTAAATTCGAAGAGGACAAGAAATCCGGGCTCATCAGCATCAGCGTTATGGACGAAGATCGCAATCGGGCGCGCGACATTGCTGCGGCATACGTGGAAGAACTTGATAAGCTCGTCAACCGCGTCAGCACTTCCTCGGCCCGTCGCGAACGCGTCTTCCTGGAGCAAAGGCTCAAATCAATCAAGGATGAACTTGATGCAAGCTCCCGGGCATTGAGCCAGTTTTCCAGCCGCAACGCCACATTGGACATTCAACGGCAAGGCGAGGCAACGGTAGCGGAGGCTTCAAAAGTACAAGGTGAACTCATTGCGGCTCAGAGTGAGTTCTCCGGATTGAAAGCCAATCTGACCGATGATAACCCGCGAGTGCGCGCGGTTCATGCACGCATCAATGAACTCCAAAGTCAATTGCGGAAGCTGAGTGGCGAGGGCGAGAACGCGGATGGCTCGGATCTGAAGGCTGACGAGATGTTTCCGTCCGTCCGCAAGCTACCGCTCTTAGGAGTCACTTATTACGATCTCTACCGGCAAGTGACGATGCAAGAGAATATCTACGAGACCTTAACCAAGCAATATGAACTTGCCAAAGTGCAGGAAGCTAAAGAAGTCCCCCCCATCAAGGTGCTGGATGAGCCGGTGCCGGCAGAGAAGAAATCTTCACCGCATAGACTCATCATCGTCCTCCTTGGTGCTTGGATCGGGGCTCTTGCAGGGATTTCGTGGATTTTTGTCGGTAAGTGGTGGAAGAGTACCGGCGACTCCCACCCTGCGAAGGCGTTGGGAAGCGCATTAATGCGCTTGATTCCTCGTCGCAATCCTGCCGTGACGAACTGATCGGCCACGGTCCGGTGGTGCATGGGAAGAAGCACAACTCCGCTCCAGGGTGTTGAGCTGAAATGTCCATGGCTCTGCTGTACGATGCATTGTTGAGCAACCAGCGGTTGATGATTTCCGACCGCCAGCGCGAGCACCTCAGCTGAGGTCTCGGGAGCCTCGCAGGCGCTAATGAAGTACGCCACTTTGTGGCTCCGAAGGCATCCCATATGCTTCCGGCAAACGGCGGAAGCATATGGGATGCCTTCGCTGCGTGAGGGCATTCGCACTTCCGCACTCGAATGGAAATCTGGCGTTTCCGGAGTATCAGGTAGATGATTTTTCTTTATGGAATTGCTATTCTCCCGTTATTGGGGATTTGCATTTATTACCTGTCCCGGAGTGTCCTTCTAGGTTGGATCTGCCTTCTTGTTGTGCAGCTTTACAGCCACACGTTTGGAATTGATCAATTCGATGTCGGCCCGCTTCATATCGATGTCCTTGACGTTCTGGAGCTCTGTTTACTAGTTGCCGGAATTGTAAGAACTATCCCACGGCTCCGTGAGCGCAACACAGCCCGAATATTCGCCGCCGCCTATTTCGGAATCTTTGCATTCAGCCTGGTGCGCGGAATTATCGCTCATGGGCTTCCCGCCGCGGGCAACGAGTCGCGTATCTTTGTCGGATTCCTGATTGCATGTCTTTACTTCCTTACCGCTCCCGTTGATTCGAATTCTGTGCGCAAGTATGTGCGCATTCTTCTGTATTATGGTCTCGGGCTGGCGTTTGTGGCGTTCCTCGCTTACGCCGGCCTGGATGTCGGCGAAGCTGCATATCAACATCATGATGCAGCTGCAATATCGATGGCGCAGGGTCGCCTCCTCACCGCTGACTCAGCCTTAGTACTTGCGTTTTGCTTCTTCTTCTCTCTTGCAGAGTCTCGCCATAGAAACAATGCAATCCTCTCCAAGTGGCTCCCTGCCGCCTTTCTTGGATTGGCTGTGTTCTTGCGCCATAGAACTGTTTGGGCTGTGTTGGCAGCTGGGCTTATGTTTCTGTTTTTCAAGGATAGGAGTCTTGTTCGCCGCCTTATACCGGTGGGAGTTGTTGCCTTATTCTTCATGGCTGGATATGCTCTTCTCGCAGGCAACACAGCTCAGTCAGTTGAGACCCAGTTGTCCGACAGTGCAAGTAACGACGAGACGTTACTTTGGCGCATAGAAGGCTGGCAGCAGCTCGTAGGGGATGAGCAGCCGACGGTCACTAACATTTTATTCGGCAAGAGCCTGGGAGGCGGGTACGAGCGCTTTGACGTGACGTCGGGAAGATATATCGATTACGTTCCCCATAGCGAGTACATTACTCAATTCTTCAACCTGGGCATCGCCGGCGTGGTGCTGGTGCTTTGCTTTATGATTCGCCCCCTCAGGCGGTTTTGGAAACTCTCTTCGACCGATATGCAGGCAGTAGAGCCGTCCGCATCGGCGTGGGCTGTAGTCGTTATCGGAATTATGGTGTATAGCGTTGCTTACGACCCAACGGCAGAAGCATACGCCCTGTTGGGGATCGCAAACGCTATGGTCTTTCGTTTGGACAGGGATGTTCAGCAACCGTTCACTGCCGCGGCTTCGACGCAAGCCGGCTGATGCATCAAAGAGGTAAGCGACAAAAGTGTTTCATAAGATCACCCGCCTGATCTCGCTATTTCGCCTGAGCCCGTTTGATACCTCAAATGAGGGAGGCCGCTCGAATGAGCGCTATCGTCGCGCTGCCCTGACCACGATGGCTTCAGTCATTGCAAAGGCTATTGCGCTCCTGACGGGCCTGGTTTCCGTACCGCTGACTTTTCGCTATCTCGGTGCTGAACGCTACGGCATCTGGATGGTGCTGGTTTCAATTATCGCCGCCATGGGTTTTGCCGATCTAGGCATCGGAAACGGTCTGATGAATGCCGTTTCAGAAGCTTATGGCAAAGACGATCGCCCCCTGGCCAAGGAATACGTCACGAGCGCCTTTGCTCTTATGCTATGCATTGCAGCCGTCCTGGCCGTTGCCGGGGCAGTGGGTTACCCTTTCTTGCCGTGGCTGCGGTTGTTCAACGTCAAGTCCGACGCAGTCGCGGCGGAAGGAGCCAAGGCGTTTCTGGTGCTGTATGGCTCCTTTGTTGTAAGCGTTCCGCTTGGCGTTATAACACGAGCACAGGCGGGCTTGCAGAAGGGCTATACATCGCAGATAGTAAGCGCCCTTGGGAACATTCTTTCTCTTGCCGCAATGTTAGTGGTCATTTGGCTTCGCGCCAACCTGGCATGGCTTGTCTTCGCCTCCGTCTTTGCAGGCATCGTTGCCACGGTGTTTAACGGCTGGTTCTTATTTCGACAGCACCCTTGGCTGACGCCCTCCTGGCACGCGTATCGCAGAAGATCGGCGAACAAGATACTCAAGCTCGGTTTGATGTTCTTCGTGCTGCAGTGCGCGTTTGCGGTTGCCTACAGTTCCGACAACATTGTCATCGCTCAAGTTCTCGGCGCGGCCGCGGTCGCAGCATACGCGGTACCGCAGAAGCTTTTCAGCTTCGTCTCCATGGTGGTTGGCATGGGGATTACTCCGCTCTGGCCAGCTTATGGAGAGGCTCTTGCGCGGGGCGATGTGGCTTGGGTGCGCAAGGCCTTTCTGAGCTCCCTGTGGCTCACGTTGGCCATCACTGTCCCGCTATGTACTCTCCTGGCGCTTGCCGGTCCCTGGATTCTTAGGATAGCTGTGGGCAAGTCCTTGAATGCTCCCATGTCGCTACTGGTTACATTGGCTGTATGGGGAGTCGTCAACTCGGTCTCCAGTGTAATAGCCGTGCTGCTCAACGGAACCGGTGTCTTGAAAGCAGTGACAATTACATCAGTGTTTGCAGGCCTGAGCAACCTTGCCTTGTCAATTGTTTTCACTCGTCGATTCGGGGTGATGGGAGTCTGCCTAGGGTCAATCATTACGCAAATGCTAATCACGCTCCCAGTATGCTTTGTTCTGATTCGACGTCTGTTTCGTCGCCTCGCAATAAGGATGATGGATAACCGTCTTGAGGCGCCAGTATACCTGGCATGAGAGATAGAGAGCGATCGCGTCACGGTCGAGCTGTTGTGATTCCAAGCACCGTCGTGATTCGTAGCCCTAACTCCAAGGACACGATGCAATTACCTCGTAGAATTCATGCAATCGCCAGAAACTCCGAATGGGTACGGTTGATCATATGATGGAAGCAACGGCACGTTGCAGAATCTGCGGAATGCAGTCGGACCACTTTGACGATGCGCTGGTATTGCGGAAATACCCGGTCAAGTATTTTCAATGCGGAACCTGCGGGTTTATCCAGACCGAGGAGCCTTATTGGTTAGAGGAAGCATACTCCTCGGCAATAACTAAGCTGGACACAGGAATTCTCACTCGAAACCTTTCGAATAGGAGAATCACGACCGCACTGCTCAATGTAATTTATCCGAAGGCCAGAACATTCTTGGATTATGGCGCGGGCCACGGCATCTTTGTACGCCTTATGCGAGACCAAGGCTATGATTTCCATTGGGACGATCTTCATGCCAGCAATGACTATGCCAAGGGGTTCGAGCATATCAAGGGTGACACCTATGATCTTGTGACTGCCTTTGAAGTACTTGAGCATTTGGTCGATCCGATTGTCGAGCTGTCGACCTTGATGAGTCTCTCTCCGAATGTTTTTGTTTCTACGTTCTTACCGCCCCGCCCAACCCCTAAAGTGTCTGACTGGTGGTATTACACTCCGATGGCCGGTCAACATGTATCCGTCTACACGTTGGATGCTCTTCGCGTTATCGCGGGCCGATTCGACCGACATCTGATGTCTCATGGGCCTTATCATCTCTTCACCGCTTTACCGAAAAGCAGGCCGTTATTTCGTCTCGCCACAAGCAGCACGTTCTCTCGAGTTCTGAAGGAATTGGGTAAGCGCCCCAGCCTGACACTTTCCGACTTGCAGCAATTGAAGAAGTCAGGGGCCCAATTCGTCTGATTGCGCAAGAGTCGAGATGGCGCTAACCTGCTTTATCCGTTGAACTAACGAGATTGAGTTTGTAATCGCCAAGTCTCCGAAAGTTGCTCGCTCTTGAAGGATGAGATTGGATATTTGGTTGGGACACTTTCTACGAAAGGCTTCTTAATGATTGAGGCAAACAGGCTGGCCTCGACAACACCGCGTAGGTCCTTCGATAAGACGAGACGAATTCTGTCGCTTGTTGTCGATAAGCTCTTGTCGCTCTTTCCTGTTGTTGCGCGACAAGATCGCGTTTTGATTATTCGCCTGGATGCAATCGGCGACTTTGTTCTTTGGCTCGGCGCCGCGCAAGTCTTGGCGAGAGCATTTAAGGCAAAAGGAAGCACGGTTATTCTTGTAGCGGACCCTACGTGGGCGGAGTGGGCAAATGAACTCCATATATTCGATCAGGTGATCTCGGTCAATCGACGCACCTACGATCGCAACATCCTATACCACATCGCACACGCGATGCGGATACGGCGTCTCGGATGTGGAACAGCGATCGAACCCACTTACTCCCGGATCTACTATCCCGGCGACTCAATCATACGAACCTGTGGCGCTCAAGAGCGGATTGGCTTCGGGTGCGATCAAAGCAATAGTGGCCTGCCGGACCGGCGAATGAGCGATCGCTGGTATACCAGGCTGGTTCCCGCCTCTCCCGCGCCTCTAACGGAATTGGAGCGAAACACAGAGTTTGTGAACGGTCTCCTTGGAACCGATCTTGACGTGCTGATTCCCGATCTTAGATCGCTCGGACCTGTTCGCCCGGTAGAAGAGTTTTGGCCGGAGGTCGATGCTTCCACGCCATATTATGTCCTGTTTCCGGGCGCGGCCTGGGGCGGAAAACGCTGGCCAGTTTCATCGTTCAGGGGCATCGCGGAGCGATTGCATGGACAGACCGGATGGCGGGGTGTCGTTTGCGGCGGTCCGGCGGATCTCAACCTGGGAGCTGAGCTATGCAATGGGGGCGACATTTCGCTTGTCAATTTTGTCGGCCGCACGAGCCTTTCAGAGCTAGTGTCTATCATTTCCCATGCCCGCCTTGTACTGACTAACGACACTTCGGCGGTCCACATTGCAGCCGCAGCCGGTGTACTCTCCATTTGCGTGCTGGGCGGCGGCCACTTTGGGCGCTTTCTTCCGTATCAAATTCAAAAACAAGAATCGGCAGCAGCCCCGCAGGTAGTGATTCACAAGATGGATTGCTTTAACTGCGATTGGAATTGCATCTACGACGTACCGAAGGACTCGCCCGCGCCCTGCATCGCTAGAGTCACGGTTGACGATGTGTGGCGAGCGGTGGAAGTTGCACTCGAAAAGGAAACTGACAGGGAGCATACTGCACGCTGAGCGGATCGCGAATTAGGAGAAAGGCACGACTTGAATGAAGCGCACGATGCAAAAAGTTTTTAGCGCATTGGGATACGAAGTGCACGACCTATCGTTGTCCGCTCCGCGCCGAAAGCTCAAGATGATGCAGCGACTCGGAATCGACTTTGTGCTGGATGTCGGTGCAAACTTGGGCGAGTATTCAGCCGGCCTGCGGCGGTCCGGATACAAGGGCAGGATCTGGTCTTATGAGCCTCTGCACGAGGCTTTTGGTCTTCTCGAAAAAGCGGCAGCTTCCGACGACCTGTGGAGAGCAATCAACCGCGGATGTGGCTCCACGGCCGGCAGCGCCATAATCAATGTGGCGAAGAATAGCGAGTCCAGTTCGCTGCTTCCGATGCTGGCCGCGCATGTGGCAAGCGGACCGGAATCGGAATACATCGCGAAAGAGACCATCTCGGTTTGCACTCTAGACGAAAGCGTGATCCCCTCTTTGGACCCCAGCGACAATCTATGGCTGAAGATTGACGCTCAAGGTTATGAAGCCGAAGTGCTGAAGGGAGCTACGCGTCTGATGCCCCGCGTGGCGGCCTTGGAAGTTGAGTTATCTCTCGTTCCTCTCTATCAAGGGCAGTTGCTGATTGGTGACATGATCACCATGCTTTACCGGATGGGATTTCGAATGGTCGGTGTAACTCCCAAGCCTGTGTTTTGTGAACCCGAGACAGGCTACTCGCTGCAAATTGACGGAACCTTTGTAAAAGCGTAGCGCGAGATCAAACTACTTCAGCTTAGGATCCAAAGACATGAGCCAGGCACGACAAAAGATGATGCGCGTATTGCGCGATTCAGGCTTGATTACCCTCGCCGATACGATTCGTTATCCTTTCTCTGTTCTCAAGTACTATCGCAAGGAGCGGTTGTTCAACGCAGCAAATCCTGGTTTTAAAGTGCCACCTCGATTCCTGGCCTTTGATGCCTACTCGGCTCCCGACTGGGATTTTTACAAGATCAGCGGGAGCGACACAGCCGCTTTTCTGTCTGCTGCTGCGAAGCGGTATTTACCGGAGAATTCTTCATTGCGTGTGCTTGAGTGGGGCTGCGGTCCAGCGCGAGTGATTCGCCATTTGCCTGCAAGTCTTGGTTCAGGAGCAGAGGTTTACGGCTCCGACTACAACAGGGACACAATAAGCTGGTGCACTCAAAACATTCCCGGCGTCAAGTTTAGCCTGAATGAATTGCGCCCTCCTCTTCCGTTTGAGGACATGTTCTTTGATTTCACCTATTCAATCTCGGTGTTTACGCATTTGTCAGAGCCTGTCGGCCACGAATGGGTGAATGAACTCTACCGCGTTATGCGCTCCGGGGCGATTGCAGTTATCAGCACCAATGGAGACCGACAACTCGGCCCGTTGTTACCGGAGGAACTTGAAACTTACAAATCACGAGGTGTTGTCGTTCGCGGGAATGTTCAAGAGGGCAAGAAGATGTTCTTGACGCTTCATTCTCCAACTTATATCAGGGAATGCCTTTTCAAGAGCTTTGAGGTGATGGAGTTTGCCTGTGGAGGATTTCCGTACACCAATCAGGATCTTTGGATTTTGAGGAAGCCGTGAGGGAATCGGCGCGATCTGCCTCCATTCGTCCCGGCGTCCAAGCGTCGTTCCTCCACCTGGCGATTCGAAGCCACATTTGTGGGTCGGCTATTCCATGGCTCGGCGTGACGGCAGATTTGTACGCCAGAAAGAGTAAGATTTAGTCAGTGGCTTCCGTTGTTGCCAATTCGCCGGGACCGTACATGCAAGCGGAGAATTTGCGCCAAGCCGGAGGGAAACGGCTCAAAGGGATCCTCGCGGAGGGTAGTGCTAATCAACCGCTCGTAACTGTCGTAACGGCGGTCTACAACGGGCGGCAATTCGTGAAGGCGTGCCTGGAGAGCGTGTTGCGCCAGGACTACCCGAAAATCGAGCACATCGTGGTGGATGGTGCATCGAGCGACGGCACGGTTGACGTGCTTCGAGAATACGACGATCGGATCGCGCTGTGGCGGAGTGAGCCGGACGCAGGAGTATACGACGCGTGGAACAAGGGCCTCGCGGAGGCGCGCGGCGAGTGGATATGTTTTTTAGGGGTGGACGACGAATTCCTGCCTGGGGCTATCAGCGCATATATGACGCTTGCCGCCAAGAACCCTCAAGCGGAATATCTGAGTTCAAGGGTAAGGTGGGTACACCCCTCGGGCTACGAGAGAATGCTCGGAAACCCCTGGTCGTGGAAAGAGCTCTCGAAGTGGATGTGTACAGCTCATGTGGGGAGCATGCACCGCCGTAGTCTTTATGACCGAGTTGGCATGTACGATACCTCATATCGCATTTCCGGGGACTATGAACTGCTGTTGCGGGCGCGAAGCGAACTCCGCGCCGCATATATGCCTGTTACAACCGTAGTTATGCTGGCCGGTGGAGTGAGCGATATCCGCAGAGCTTATCTTGAGGGAGCCCGCGCGAAAATGGCCACTGGCGGCCGGAATAAGCTGCTGGCAATCTTGGAACTATGTGCAAGCAACGTTAAACACTCGCTTCGCCCTTTTCGCTATCAACTGGCAAAGATAAGGCAGCCTCGATAAGCAAATACGGTAACTCGGCTGGTCCGCTCATCGCGAGCCTTTGGCAGATCCAAGTAAAGAGACACAGGGAGGCGCGCAACTCTTTCTGCACTCGCGAAGGCCGCATTTGTCAGGCAATATGAAAAAGCATCCAGAGCCGGCAACTCGCAATCCAGGACCGATGCCAATTCTGTTTGTGCATGCCAGCGACGATCTTTACGGTTCCGACGTCATTATTCTGGAGATCGTCAAGCGCCTTGACCGTACCAAATACGACCCCATTGTCGTATTGCCGACTGATATGAAGCACGTTGGACTTCTGTCACGGGAGTTACATGCGGCCGGCATCGAGTATCATCACTTACCTATTCTTATCCTGCGACGGCGGTACCTCAAGCCGCGAGGGCTTCTTCATATCGTCAGGTGCGCCGTCTTCGGCACCTGGACTCTCAGGAGGCTCATACGGCAAAGGGACGTGAGACTTATTCACAGCACTTCTTTGTCTGTGTTGGCGGCACCGCTGGTAGCATGCGTTACTCAAACCCCGCTGATTTCGCATGTGCAGGAGATGTTGATTGACCCAAGAATTGTCCGAAAGGCGCTGCACGCGATTACCCGGTATTCCGCGGACAGGATCATCTGCATCTCCGATTCCGTAAGGGCTCACATTTTGGAAGACCAGCCAAGTGCCGCGAAGCTTCTAGAGGTAGTGCGGAACAGCATACCCTTGCCGGCAGAGTCACACAGAACCATTGCCGAAATGCGCGACGAGCTTTGCCTTGCCGCGGACCTGCCGGTTGTGGGGATGATAGGCCGTGTTTCGCCGTGGAAGGGGCAAGAGATCTTTGTCCGCGCAGCCGCGATCCTTCGTTCCGAGGGGATCGCTTGCCAGTTCGTGGCCATTGGCGGCGTATTCGATAACGAACGCCATCATCTCGATCGACTCCAGGAAACTATCAGGTCGCTCAATCTGGAGACTCTTGTGAAGATCGAAGGCTTCCGCAAAGATGCTCGCGAGCTGATCGCTGCGTTCGATGTGCTCGTGTTGCCGTCAATACTCCCGGAACCATTTGGCCTGGTGGTTGCTGAAGCCATGGCCGCGGGAAAGCCGGTGATCGCCACCCGCCATGGGGGCCCTACGGAGATGGTCGTCGAGGGCGAGACAGGCTTTCTAATCCCCCCCAACAATCCTTATGCTTTAGCATCGGCTATCAAGAATCTTCTGGCTCATCCAGAAGAAGCTGCGAGGCTCGGTAAGGCGGCACGGAGGCGATTCCTGGATCATTTCGAAATGCGGGAATACGTGCACAGGATTGAGAGATTGTACGATGCGACAGCTCTTCGAAGATAAGTCGACCCGATTAAGCTAGTAGCCCTTAAGGCGTTGGCTAATCGTCAACCGGCGGTGATTGTTCATCGCGCATTGATCTAAATCAACCCGAATGTGTAGGCTTTGAGCAGACGGAGCAGTTTCTCCAGGAATGCATCCGCCGTTCTAAGTTACGGGCGGCAGGTCAGGTGCACGAAACAAAGAAGCGGAGAGATGCTGTGTAGTTATAATACGGTTGGTCCGCTTGACCGGTTAAGCCCCATGCTCAAGCCAGGATTCCGGAGGATCGAGAAAGATGGGGGAAGCGGTCTATTTGTTGCTTGAATCACTTCTGACCAGGATGAAGCACCGCACATATCAGATTGATCGGAAGATACCGCTTTCGGTTCTGCTTATGCTTGTTCTGCGCCGACAGGTTTGGCTGCTGCGCGGCGTAGCCAAGACCACACTCCTTCAGTTGCGACCCAGAGCTATCTTCGTTGCTTCAGATGTACAGTTCAGGAATTCCGCAAAGTGCCGGTTTGGGAACGGTGTGACACTTGAGCGCGGCGTCATCATCGATGGTCTCTCCGAGCATGGAATCGATCTTGGCCCAGGTGTTCTGATCGGCGCATATTCTCTTATTAGATCGAGCACAGCGATGCACATTGGTGAAGGCATGACCATCGGGAGAAATTCCGCGTGCGATGCCTTCTCGTTCTTTGGCGCGGGCGGGCGAATCACAATTGGCAACGATGTAATCATGGGACAGCATGTCTGTTTTCATGCGGAGACCCACAACCACGAGCGAACGGATATACCCATCAGGGCGCAAGGGGTTACACGGAAGCCGATCGTTATCGAGGACGATTGCTGGATAGGGGCGAATGTGACCTTCCTTGGCGGCGCTCATGTCGCGCATGGATCAATAGTTGGCGCAGGTGCTTTGGTGAATAAGCGGTATCCACCGTTCAGCATAATTGCCGGCGTTCCAGCCGTGGTAATTCGTTCTCGGCGCCCTGAGGATGAAGTTGTCGAGAACAGCAGAGCAACGCAATGAATGGGTGCGTCGCAAAGCTGCTGAAAGTCGATAAGCCATGCATGCTCTAATTCTTGGAACTCGAGGAATTCCGTCAAAGCACAGCGGATTTGAGACGTTTGCTCAAGATTTTGCGCTCTTCCTGCGAGCTCGGGGCCACGACGTCACAGTCTATTGTCAAGTCAGCAAGGCCGAACTCTTCCGTGAGGATGAATGGAACGGAATACGTCGTGTTCTGATCCCAGCCGGAGAGGGCTCCCTTGGAACCATCCTTTTCGACTGGCATGCGATCCGACACTCAATGCGTGAAAAGGGAGTGGTTCTTACCCTGGGTTACAACACCGGGATATTCAATGCGATGTATCGATTGCGCGGTGTTTCAAATCTGATGAACATGGATGGCATTGAGTGGAGGCGGCAGAAATGGTCGCGATTGGCACGTGCGTGGTTTTGGATGAATGAGTGGGCCGGCGCGCGGGTAGCGACTCACTTAGTGGCAGATCATCCTGAGATCGGCAAGCACCTGCTTCGACATACCGCTCCCGAAAAGATCACTGTGATCCCGTACGGGGCCGATCTGGTATCGTCGGCTCCGGTTGACCTGATTCACCACTACGGGCTCGTGCCGAAGAAATACTATCTCTTGATTGCCAGGCCCGAGCCTGAGAATTCTATTCTTGAGATAGTAAAGGCATATTCTCTCCGGCACAGGGGAATGCCATTGGTAGTGCTCGGGAAGTATTCGCGCGACGGTACCAGTTATCAAAACAAGGTGTTGGACGCGGCCGGTCCGGAGATCAGGTTTCTTGGCGCCATTTTTGACCGTGACGTGGTGCGGGCCTTACGATTCCACGCTCGCGCCTACATACACGGACATAGCGTCGGTGGAACAAATCCGTCTTTGGTCGAGTCTCTCGCCGCCGGCAACGCAGTCATCGCTCATGACAACCCCTTCAATCGATGGGTTGCAGGAGAAGGCGCACGCTACTTTCGAAGCCCGGGCGATCTTGCGGAGATACTGGAGTCTCTCGATGCGGAGGGATCGCAGTTGCTCAACATGGAAGAGGCAAGCCGGAGAAGACATCGCGAGTCGTTCACACAAGAAAAGATTCTTCGGGCCTATGAGGAACTGCTGCTTCGCTTTGCGCCTGGGGATACTGCCCTCTTGCCTCTAAAATAATCCGCATCAGTTACCGAAGATGATCTCTCAATGAGGGCGGATCGAGGGAGTCTGCCTTGATTCCAGCGATTTGAGTATTGAGAGTCTGAATGTATGGGAAAGGGCTTACGGTAAACTGACATATGGTCAAGCCTCGTGTCTTCCCCTTCACAGTTTCTTGGGTTGTAGTTCTCCTGATCGCATGGAGCACATTCGCCGCGGATCCGGCTTGTGCTCAGCAAGGCGGAAGTCAGGGGAGCCCAAGCCCTGTGAGTGCGGTGGATGACTGCGAACCTCAGGTGTTGGATTCGCCGTATATCCCGGTCGACAGTTGGATCTATCCAGCCGTGATGCGGCTATTCTCATTGGGCTATGTGGATACTGTGTATGTTGGCATGCGCCCGTGGACGCGCTCGAACTTACAAAGCATGCTCGATGAGGTGAGCAGCCGTATCGAGGACGAGGATCTGGGACCGAACGGCAACGAAGCTGAGAAGATATACGAGTCGCTGACTTATGAGTTGCGCCATGACACGCAAGCCCCATGCGCGAAACACGTGAGAGGCGAGCGTTTGGAGTCGGTTTACACCGTAGCTCGCGCCATCAGCGGCACTCCTCTCCGCGACAGTTACCATCTGGGTTCGACCATCGTCAACGACTACGGTCGCCCCTACGCCAATGGCTTCAATAACTATTCCGGAGCCAGTGGCTACGCGTTTGCGGGCCGATTCCTGGTCTATGCACGCGGCGAGTTCCAGGGTGCGCCTTCAACCAGCGGCTACTCGTCCGCCCTGGCTGCGACGCTCGCCTCGCTTGACGGCACCACCGACTTCTACGATCCGACTTGCTGGCAAGACCCAACCTCACCGCTATGTACCCCAATCCCATACAATCAGCAGGCCACAATTCCGGCGGGACCTATCGCAGCGGCAGCCAATGGGCGCCTCATCGAGGCCTACGCCTCCGCGCGCTACCTCAACCACGAGATATCCTTCGGCAAACAGGACGATTGGCTGGGCCCCGGAATGGGCGGCGGCATGGCTTATTCCAACAATGCCGAAAACATCTACTCCTTCCGCATCAACCGAACCGAACCGCTGCACGTTCCGCTGCTCTCCGATCTCGTCGGCCCTTTCCGCTATGAATTTCTCGTTGGATCTCTGAAAGGCCACACGTATCCGAACGATCCCTGGGTACATATTGAGAAGATCAGCTTAAAGCCCGACAATAACATCGAATTTGGCTTTGAGCGAACAGCAATCTGGGGAGGCAAGGGCCACGAACCCATCACGCTCAAGACGTTCCTGAGGAGTTTCTTCAGTCTTTCCGCACCGACTGCAGCAGTCAAAAACAGCGCCCAGGATCCTGGAGCCCGCTTTGGCGCTTTCGACTTTTCCTGGCGACTTCCCTATGTCCGCAATTGGCTCACGCTTTATTCGGATTCAGAGGTTCATGACGACGTTTCGCCCGTTGATGCTCCCCGGCACGCGGCTTACCGCGCCGGTCTCTATCTGTCCCACGTACCAGGCATCGCCAAGCTGGACGTGCGAGCAGAAGGCATTTCAACCGATCCAGCGGTCGCGCGCAGCTCTGGCGGCCAGTTTATGTATTGGGAGGAACTGCAAAGGCAGGGTTATACCAACAAGGGTGTGCTCTTTGGCGACTGGATTGGCCGCGAGGACAAAGGCGGCCAGGGTTGGATTACTTATCACCTGAGCGGCAACGAATGGATTCGAGTAGGCGTGCGCAATCAAAAGGCGGACAAGGACTTTATGGAAATCCCTGCCGTTCCGGCCACAAAAACCAGCCCGGGTATTCCCGCCGTTGAATACGGAACCACCCTGAACGACATCAACTTGCAGGTGGTCAAGCGCATTGGCAAGGATATTGAAGTGAATGGCGCCTTCGCCTACGAGCATTGGAAGGCGCCTATCTATCTTCCCGGCCAACAGACGGTAACCACAACAACCATCCAGGTTACCTGGTTTCCAGAGAAGAAGATAAGTTTCTAGGGATGTCTTGAGAAGCACTTCGCGGCCGATAGCGATCCGGCCAAGATTCATTCAAAAGTGGTGAACCATTGGGGGGCACAAGCTCACACGGACTGCAGAGCCCAATAGCTATAGGCTCCCTGAACGGTTTTATATTAGTTTATAGCCCAACTAATCTAAGTGACTTTGCTTTGCGCGATTGTTCACCGCATTCTGTCGGGCGCTTCGCTCGCACCGCGAGCCCAAGACAGAGATACCCTCAGCAAAGCATGATGTCTCGCTCGGAGGCGAGCATATGACACACTTCAACAGAAGCGATTCAGATTGAGCATTCGCATCCAAGCCTGTGGGCAAGCTTGGATGCGACCGCTTTCCAATTGTGAGCCTTTCTCAATATATGAGAGAGAGCAAGATCATGAGTTGAAAGCCTACACTGTTGCGTTTTCACAGATAGTGGAACAGAAATCCGCAGAGGCTGATCTGCGAATATCCTTAACTTCCCATTTGGCTATCTGGTCCATCACTTGGCCCGATCGCCGTGATTGCTGCAATATCGATCTTCTTCAATTCAGGCGTCGCCCATTCTTTTCTGGGCTCAAGGCTGGTCTCGACAATGGCGTCCATTCGTGATCTCCTCCGGTAGAAATATGCTTCATGGGCAATATACCACTCCGTCGGGAATAGCACAAGAATTTTTCACTTTTGAGGGAATTCTCCAATTTGCGCATTTTTGATTTGCGGTCCATTGACGTGTGGTAGCTGCTTTCCCAGCAACTGAATCGTTTGAACACTGATCGCGGCAAGACCGCACCCGAGCCATTGGCAATGGCGATCCAAGGGCGCTTCCCGGCGCGCTAGCGGCCTTAGAGGCGTCGCCGAGAGGCCGGGGACCCGTCTAAGCACATCATTCTGCGAATGCGTCTGTACGGGGTCGCTGGAGGGGTTTGAGCACCCGCTGATGGCGACAAGATCCCGAGTGGCGCTTGCGAGATGTGGAAAAGGCCGCCGCTTGCACTGGAATTCGGAGGACCGAAGGAGATTCTGGACCTGGATCCACCGGCAAACTCTGCCCGATACGATCAGGCGATAGAGTTGGCCAATCAAGAAGTGACGGTAGCATTGAGCGAGCTCGAAAAGCCGATCAAGAATGATCCGGGCTATGCGGTCAGCGAGATGCGGACGATGCCCGACAAGTTGGAAGGGTAGGTTCTGTTCGCTGCGGGGACATGATTGCTTTCCTATCCATCGGGAAACGGCCCGTATTGCGGCAAGAACTTTAGCGTTTCTAAATGAATCTGCATCTATACTGACGATATGGCGAAGTATTCCATCGTTGTGCCCTTCCACAATGAAGAGGAGAACGTAACGGCCTTATATGCGCGCCTGAAGCAGGTGATGGAACAGGTGGGCGATAGCTTTGAGCTGGTGCTGGTGGAGGATGGGTCCAGCGACCGGACATATAAATTGCTGGAAGAGATTGCCGCGGTGGACAGCCGGGTGCTGGTGGTGAAGCTGCGGCGGAACTTTGGCCAGACTTCGGCCCTGGCGGCAGGCTTCGACCACGCCTCGGGCGAGTATATCCTGGCCATGGACGGCGACCTGCAGCACGATCCGAACGATATTCCCCACTTCATTGAAAAGCTCGAAGAGGGCTATGACGTGGTCTCCGGCTGGCGCCGTCAGCGCATCGACAACCTGGTGATGCGACGCATTCCCTCCCATTGCGCGAACTGGCTGATGGCCAAGTTGTCGGGCGTGGATATTCACGATTTCGGGACGACCTTCAAGGCCTATCGCCGCGAGGTGATCCAGAATATTCCGCTCTACGGGGAGATGCACCGCTTCATTCCCGCGCTGGCCAGTTGGTATGGCGCGTCGATTTGCGAGATTCCCATCCGGAACATGAACCGGGAACGCGGCAAGAGCCACTACGGCATCGGACGCACTTTCCGCGTCTTCTTCGATCTGATGACGATCCGGTTCTTGCTCAAGTACATGAGCCGCCCGCTGCATTTCTTCGGCGGCTTCGGCGCGTTGAGCATCATGGTGGGCAGCGTGATTTCGTCCGTGTTGCTGGGGATGAAGATTGTCGAGCCCCATCTAAGTGTGATGGACCAGCATGGGCCGATGTTTGTGATTGGCGCGGTGCTGATTGTTGCCGGCATCCAACTGCTGGCCATCGGTCTGCTGGGCGAATTGCTGGTGCGCCACTATTACACCGGCCAGCAGCGCACGCCGTACACCGTTCATCGCCTGGTGCGTTTGGATTCCGCCGAAGAGCAGAGCATCATGTCGGACAGGGACTGAAAAGCAGGGACTAGGGTTCAGAGATCAGGGTTCAGGGATCAGAAAAGCCCCGCTTGGGCGATGCTTGGGCGGGGCTTGGAGTTTGTGGGCAAGTTGGTGATAGTGTCGCAACGAAGAGATAGCGCTGAGGAGCGGCCCAACTCAGCGTGTCCAGATCTTTGCGATTCTCACCCATGCCCACAGGATGGGATGCAGGGGCGTATAGGCCCAGGTGAGGCTGTCGGGAAGACGGAGCACCCTAAAATCATCGCGACAGTAGGCAAGTTCGTTGAGACTTTCGCGCCATGTTCTTCGCGGCAGAGCCAGCCTCCCGTATCGAAAAATGCGGAACCGCTCAGAATCGGGAAGCAATTCCAGATGGCCGCGGTCCGCACGGTCTTTTGAAGCCTTGAGGGCGCGAAGAGGGCTATCGACCAAAAAAGACGGCAGGTTTTTCCATGGATTCCCATGAAGGCTGGGCAAGGGGAGTCCATGCACGATGTGCAACAACTGCAGGCATGCCAGTAGGGGCTTCTCCTGTCCGGTACTCCGGGCATGGTCCAAGGCCGCGTCCCAATCCATGCGCCCTTCGGCAAGGATACGCGCCATATCCCCCAGCCACTTGGCGCGAAACCAGGCATGGTGTCCCCCGTGACTGCTTAAGTAAAGCACAAGGTCGATGGGATTCAGGACCCGGTAAGAACAACCTTGCCAGACGGAGGTGGCTCTCCTGGCCCATTGGGCAGCGGCTTCACCTGGCATATCCCAATGGTTGCGCCAGTGGAGCTCCAGAACACCGCCTCGTTCGGAGTGAAAGAAGCCAAGGTGGTGCTCCGCTTCCCGCAGTCTTTCCTGTTGGCGGGGAGTGATGGGAAAGTATGTGTTGTCCAGATGCCAGCCCAGGCTCTCCAAACAGGCCTGCGCGCGGCTAATATCGTCCGGAGCGACTACCAGGTCCAGGTCATTGGACTGGCGCAGTCCCACATCTCCGTAGAGATCGAGGGACAGGATCGTCCCCTTCAGAGTCATGACAGGGATTCCGGCGCGGTCGAAGGCCTTCACAATTTCCGCCTGCATCAGGGAATGCCGAACGGCCTGGATCCGGCAGGCATCGCTGCGCTCTTGCAACCCCTTCCGGGTGGATTCTGGAATTGCCAAGCCAGGCACACGCTTGAGGGCGGCCCAGCTGAGGGCCGGGGTGCGATGACGATCGACCAGGCGCAGATACTCGGTCCAGTCTGGCCCAGCCCCGATGGCCTCTCGGATGGCATCTTCCTGATTCTTCTGCCACGAATCCGGGGCCAGCCAGGAGGTGGCGATCATCAGGCGGAACGCAGGGCTGGTTCCCTGTAGCCATTGAATGTTAGCCATGGCCGATCTCCCGCATCTGGGTTGCCCAGGAACTGGCATAGGAGCCGCCCAGGGCGACAAGTTCCGCATGCGTTCCCGATTCCACCACCCGCCCCTTGTCCAGAACATGAATGATGTCGGCGTACATCGCAGTGGTGAATCGGTGGGTGATCATGAGCCCGGTCCTGCCCTCAGTGAGGGCGCGAAAACGGCCCAGCCAGTCCTGCTCCGCCCAGGAATCCATGGAGCTGGTGGGCTCGTCCAAGATTATCAAGGAGGCACGCCGAAAGAAAGCTCGCGCCAGCGCAATCCGCTGCCATTCTCCTCCGCTCAGTTCCGCGCCCCCAAACCACTTGCCGAGCAATGCGTCGAAGCCCCCTTGCAGTTTTTCGATCGGCTCCAGCGCTCCTGCATCCTGGGCGGCCTTCCACATGCGGTCCTTGTTTTGAGCTCCGTCGACATCTCCGAAGGCGATGTTCTCCCCAACCGAGGCGTGATAGTGAACGGGGTCTTGAAAGAGGACGGTGATCTGACGGCGAAGCGCGGCCTGGTCCAGCGACCGAATGTCGACTCCATCCAGCAGAATCCGTCCTGCATCGGGGTCGTAGAAGCGGCAGAGCAGCTTGATGAGAGTACTCTTCCCTGCCCCATTGTGCCCCACAAGAGCAACGATCTTTCCTTTTGGGATGTCCAGGTCGAACTTGTCGAGCGCCTGGTGGAAGCCTCCGGGGTAGGTGAAGCTGACGCCTTCGAAACGAATGGAATCCTTCATCGGAAGCCCGGCTTCTCCAGCCAGGCCCGGGAGGATTGCCGGCTCCAACCTTAGGAATTCATCCAGGTTTTCAACGAAGAGAAGACTCCGGTAGATCTTGCCCGATCCATCGAGAAGAGATCGAAGCAGCATCTGGCACTGCTGGAATGCCTGGAAACAAAGCAGGAGATCTCCAAGCCCGGCCTTTCCAATCAGCGTGCGGTGCAGCATCCAGCCCAGTCCGGCGACGCTGCCTCCCCAGGCCAGGAAGCCAGCCCCCAACTCGGTTACGGCTCCCTGGCGTTCCAGGCGCAACCGGCCATCGCGGAGCACTTTGCGAAAGCCCTCAAAGGCCTTCCGATGGTAGGCGCCGAGATCGAAGAGGCGCAACTCCGCGGCAGCACTTCGTTCGGTGATCAACCAATCGAGATAGCGGGTTCGCCGCTCCAGACTGGTGTGCTCCAGATGCCAGCGGTGCTCCCGCAGAATGTGACGGGCCACAAGCAGCAGACCGGGAATTGCGGTGCAAACCAGCAGCAGCGGCAGCCACTTGGCGTAGGTCCAGAGAATACCGGCTAGTACCAGAAATCCCAACCCATTCTGAACCAGCGTTCCCAGGCTCTCCAGCAAGGCCAGGGGTTGTGAGATGGCGTCAACTCGAGCCCGATGCAGTTGATCATAGGATTCTGGATGGTCATAGAAAGCCAGATCCAGGCGAAGTGCCTGCACATGAATCAGACGATGGACCTGGTCCTGGACCCGCTCCGCCTGCACGGCCCGAACCCAGGAGAGAGCGCTTGAGAAAAGCTGCCCAATGATCCATAGGCTCGCGATTCCCAAGGCAGGAGGCGCGATTGCCGCCCAATGTGGTGAGGCTACAAGCCGATTCACCAAGGTCCTGAGGAGCAGCGCCTGACCGGCCGGAATCAGCCCCTGGCCCACCAGAAGAACGCTCCAGGCCAGGGTCCATCCCCGGGCCGCCCCCCAAACCAGTGCAAGGGCGCGACGGCCCGCAGGCAACTGTCGAGAGAATTGGCTAATCAGGCTGAGCAGCATGGATCGTATGAACCTCAACGGCTTGAATCAGCCAGGCGGCGAAGAAACAGTCCAACGCCCAGCCCTCGAAGCAGTATTCTGCAAGCGTTTGCAGTGGTGCCGGGATCGACCTTTACAACAAGATCGTCGAGGCAGCGGTGGAGTAGCGGCATGTCGAGAAACGCCTGGGCCTCGGGCAATGAATCCAGCGAGCTGAGGCATTCCCTGATCGCTGGAAGCTCCCGAAGGATACGATGGCCCACGTCCGCGCCCTGGAGCCCCTTGCGCTGCCCGTTCAGCACCGGATCGGGCAGCCGGTTCCGAAAGGTTCTTCGCATGAGCCAACTGGTTTTGCCTCTCAAGCGAAACTGATCGTCGGGAACACGTAGAATGAAGTCCACCAAAGAGAGATTGGCGGTTGGATCCAGGGAGGAAAACGAGTGAAAGGCGGCCTGTTCCGCCCCAATTCCGAAGCCTATACCAAAGGCAGGCCAGAAAATGCGGAGGCGAAGATCCTCCAGAGGCGAAAATGTGAAGGTTGGATCGAACCCCGCAGCGCGCATCCGGCCATTCAAATCCACCTCCGAAGCCATGTGCGTATTGAGTGCGGAATAGGCCTGCCAAGATCCGCTGCGGGGAGATTTGAGACGTCGGAAGGCTCGCAGCCCTGGCGTCAGCAATGGCTTCATCACCTGCCGCTTCAGCGTGAGCCAGAGGTTGGGCTCACCATGAAAAAACAACCGCAAAGCCATTGCCCAATGCCCATGCAGGAACGCCCGCAGCGCCGATCCGTTTCCGGACCAGGATACCGTGGCATTGCCCATCTGCCCGGTCAGTAATGCTCCTGCCCCTCGCTGGAAGGCGGCATCGTTGATGGCCTGGAGCCAGTATTGGTTGCTTGCCCCATGACTTGGACCATCATGAGTGTCGAGAAGGTACTCGATGCCCTGGATGATTCCATAGGACGCCGCGTCGATGGGGACGTGCTGGACATTCGCTCCCGCCATCGTGGCCGTTGCCTGGGCCATCTCCCATTCATTGCCCAGTCTCCGCTCACCTGATCCGTCTGGAGGCAGGAAGGGTACCGAGGTGTAGGCCGTGAGACTGCGGCTCTGGCTGGCCAGAAGAGGGGCTGCCAGAGACACTACGGACCCTGAATCCCGGCCGCCTGAGAGCGTAGCCGCCACTGGCCTTTGAGTTCGCAGGCAGCCCTGAACCGCCCGCGTGTAATGTTCCAGAAAAGCCTCTTCGTACTCCGCGTCCTGACGATATGCGAGCAGATCGCGACCTTGCGGAGACCAATGGCGCCAGCTGCGGGTACGGCCACCGGAGCCGACAGTCATGGCGTGAGCCCATACCAGACGCTGGAAGCCCTTGTAGGCGGTCAGTTGCGCATCGTGTTGCCAGGAGACCAGCACCTGGGCGAGGCGAAGATGATCCGGCTCCTTGACCACGCCGGGCAGCGCCAGCAGGGCCTTGAGGCTGGATGCAAAGGCTATGAAGCCCTTGCCCTCGTAGTAATAGAGGGTGGCATTTCCGCAGGCGTCCCTGGCCAACAAAAGGTGGCGTTCTCGAGCATCCCAGGCAGCCATCGCCCAGTCTCCCCGGAGGTGTGAGCAGAGATTCTCGCCCCAGCGATCGAAGGCCAAACTTACCAAGCGCCCATCAGGCAGTTGGAAGGCTTCCGATGGGGATACATTCAATGCCTCGATAAGCGCCGCCCGGTTGTCCAAGCGGGCAGCACTGACAACCGGACCGCGCGCTCCCGGCACCGGCTGCATTTCAAAGGCATCTTCCGGGTTGACCTCCAGAAGCAGATGGCCCAGCCCCAGCGCTCCTTCAACTTCGCAGCCTCCTCCGTGGGGGCCGTAGTAGGCCATGGCCTCCCTCATCCGCTCCAGCCTCTGAAAGGTTACCGGGGCACCATCATATTGATAGATTCCGTATATGCCGCTCATGGCCTTCTCCGGGCGAAGGTGGTAAAGGCCTTGAACCGCTGGTGGCCCTGACCGCCTGTAACCATGCAAGAGCCCAAACGCAGCCACGCGTGGGCGTCGAATCTTGCGGATTCGCCCTGAGAGGCGCCAAAACTCACGGTCCCTTCCAGTCCCCGCCGGCGCAGCATTCCTGTTGCTGCCAGTGCTTGCGCAAGGCAACGCCCATCCCACGGCACTCGCCGCGCCACGGCGCCCACTGCCCAGCCAACCTCTTGCGCCGTTCGAATCTCTTCGGATGTGGCCGTAGCTGGACTCTCGGCGCCGGCGGTCCCCAGCCAGGCGGCAATACGCCGAAATGGCAAGAAGGCCAGTGCAGCCCTTGCGATCAGCAAGGCAATCAGCGCTTCTCCTAGGAGCCATCTGCGGGCGCCGGGGATCTGCGCGGCACGTCTCAGGTTACCCCACACGCAGGAGGCCTTCCTGTTCCATCTCAGCCAGAAATCCTACCAGGTCCGCGGCGCAGGCCTCGGGCGTAACTCGATATTCCTTGACCAGCCGGTCGACGAGTGCCGAAAAGGTCAAGGGTGTTTCCAACTGCTCCCAAATGCTTCGGGCAGGTCCCTTCAGGCCGTAGTATGCCCCGGCGTCGATGCTCATCAAAACCGTCTCCTGGTCGAGCTCCGTTGCGAGCATACTCTCTGCGCGGGACAACCTGTCTTCTGGACTGAAGCTACGCATCTAGTTCTTCTCCTTCGAAGGGCTCGCGCCAAAGCATGCCGCCCATGCCGATTCGAGAAAGCCGATCAATCCCTCGATCGCTTCGGGATCGCGCCGCCGGCTCACTGCAACCATCGTAGTTTGCTGTGCAATCAAACCAGCCATCCGCATGAGACTGCTTTGCGTGGCCTGGCCTTTCAGGTAATAAGGACGATACAGATTCTCGAAGAGCCGCTGTACACGGTCAAAGCCGCAGAGCACCTCGAATTCTGGAGTGCTGCTGTCGTGGTCGGAGAGGATATGAATCGCCCGCAACGGCGCTGGGGCAGGACAGTATCCCGCTCCCATGGGCACCACAAATTTGTCCAAGTCAAAGCGGGCGCCGGGCGGGTTTCCGAGGCGCTCGAAAGCATCGCTACAGAGCCGGAGCTGAGCGAGCGCGGGAAGAACCTGCAACCCCTCCGGCGTGGCCGCCACGGCGCAGACATCGTCCGAGAGCAAGCGGTATCCCTGGCGAAGGAATTGCCCAGCTATTGTGGACTTGCCGGCGCCCGGAGCTCCAACAAAGATCATCGCACCCCAGGGTGTCTCCACTGCACTGCCATGAAGCGGAAACAACCCGCGCTGATAGAGAAGCGCGCCCATGGCCGAACCCAGCAAGAACAGGCGTATCCTCTCGGCGGGGGCGTCCGGAAGCGGCGTGATGAAGATGCGCCGGCCCTCCTCGACGCGAAACTGCGCGACCTGCGGCACCGCCAGATGGAAGATGCCTGGATGAACTTCGAAGAAGCCCTGCTCCAGTGGCTCCAGGGCGTCCGCTCTTGCAGGCAGCAACTGGATGGTGACATCCGGAGTTCCCGTCGCGAGGGATAGAAAAGGCAGCTCGGGACACTCCAAGTCCGCATGGATGCGAAGACCATACGCCCAGTATTCTTTCAGGGACATCATGAACCTCGGAGAGCGCGGCAATCGAGAGTGTCTTCTCGGTCCGCACCAGGCTCGTCCGCCGGAGCCGGCGAAAATCGAGGAAAGTCAAGCTTGAGATGCACCAGAATTGTATTTGCCCCAAGGGACGAAGTCAAAATCCTAGCCTAATTCTACAGGACCTCGTTTCGGTACTGCTCCACGCCGAAGGATAGGGAGATTTTCGCGCGGCTCGGCGGTGCAGGCGCAACCGGCGACGGGCGGGCAGCTTTGGGTCGGGAACGTCATCGAATAGCGACAATGAGGATACCGCAAAAAAAACCAGCCCCGTGGAGACTTGCTCCGCGGGGCTGGGTTGTATGGTTTGGGTTCCAACCCCCGGGCGGACCCGGGAGCTGGGACAAGTTTGTTAGTAGGCGCAGCTCGGTGCTCCCCACGTCCAGCCAACAGGATTGACGGTCATGGCAACGCTGCAAGCCTCGGTGATTCCCCACTCGTCAGTTACCTGGACAGTGACGGTGAAGTGCCCTTGCAGGTTGGTAACGAAGTTGTAAACCGAGGTCCCTTGGCCAGAAACGTTCGCGCCTACAGCACTGTTCTCGTTCCAAGTGTAGTTCGTGATCTCAACCCCGGCTGCGGGGGTGAATGTCACTTGGGCAGAGGTTGCGCCCGCAACATACGGCGTTGTGGTCATGGTGCCGTCTGACGACGGAGTGGGGGCAGTGTAGCCTTCGAATGCATTGAAGACCTCGGTAGCGCCAGCAACTGGCAGAGCCGCGCCGTTGAAGCCGCCCACCGCAAGCACTGTTCCATTCTGCAGGATGCTGGACGACGCGAGCGTACGAGCGTAGTTCAGGCTGCTGGCCGGGATGCTGGCGCTTGGGAAGGCCGCCGAGTAAACCCAGTTGGGATCGACGACTTCAGCTGAGCTCAACGTGCCGGTGCTGTTCATTCCGCCGAAGATAAGGACCTTTCCGTTATCCAGCAGAACGGCTTCATGCTCCATGCGTGCGGTTAGCAACGTTGCCGGGGTCGGAATCGGTACAACGGCGCCACCTGGCGTCCTGGTACCTAACGGGTAGAACCCACCCGCTCCGGAGTTGGCTGCTGGATCCCATATTTCTATCGAACTCAGCACGTTACCGCCGCCGTCCTCGCCGCCGACGATCAGAACTCTGCCGTCCTCGAGGAGGGTTGCCGTGTGGAAGATGCGCGCCGTACCCATGCAAGACGTGGGAACGGCTACAACGGAGCAGTCGGCCTGGGCAAAGAAGTCGCCTGAAGTGCCTGCCTTCCCTACGCCAAGGTTGCCGGCGGCGGTCTTGTAGAGTGCCGTCGGGTAGAGCCCTGTCGGTGGGTAATCCACCGGCCACGAGTCGTAGATGTCAACGTTGTTGACGGGACCGCCAGGACCCTGGCCGCCCGTGATCAAAACGCGTCCACCAGGAAGCGCTACCGATACCGCGCCCGCGCGGGCTTGGCTAAGTACGCCATTGGAACCTGCAATGTGATCGCCCGTACCGGCAACGACGCCCGGCGTGTAGAGCCATGCACTGTTGTAGAAGTTGTTGTAGTCGCCGTTCTGACCACCGGCCAAAAGTACCTCTGAGGTCCCGCCAGCTGCCGGCGCCGTGATGAGCGCGGCAACCTGCTGAGTAACTGGGACGGACAGAGCTACGTTGGAGGTCGAGTAGGTCCCGGTAACCGTGTTGTACAGGTCAAGCCCCATCTGGCCGTCGCCGGTGCCGTCAGAGCCGCCCGCGATGAGAATGTACGGTGCTCCGTCGTTGAACAGAGTAGCCGTGCCATTGAGGTGATAGCTTGCGGTATGTCCGCCGCTAGGCGTCCATGTGCCGGTGGTGTGGGTTACAGGAGCGTAGATGTCGTCATCCACCAACGGAGGCAGGCCGAGAGCTTCAAGACCGCCGCCGATGAAGAAGTCGTTGGGTCCAGCCGACGTGGGTATCAGCAGGCTATAGGCTTCAAACCGCGGGTTATCCAACATGTCAGTATGGCTGACCACTGTCCAGTTGCCGACATTCACGACCAGCGGAATCGAGTTGCTGGTGGCGTTGGGGCTCGTGATCAGCGGAATGGTGAACGACACGTTAGTGTTGAAGTTCGACGCTACCGCGTAGTAGGTTCCGTTATCACCCAGGCAAGCGTTATGGATAACCATCGTGCTGGCAATGATCGGGTCTGGGAAGAAGAACAGTTCGTCGCAGATCTCCAAGGAAAGGAGCCCGTTCAGCGGTAGATCGGGTCCGCCGGCGATTGGATTGTCTCCAACTTCATACCATGTGTAGTCGGTGGTGTTACCCGGCTGCGCCTTGTCGGTTGCGGTGAAGACGGCGTCATCTCGCTGCGCAATTGGATTGCCCGATCCCGGCGGCACGCCATTTGTCAGCGCAATTGCGACGTTGGTGGGCTTGGTAACCACAAACAGGGTCACTATGTTGCTGTAAGTGGTGCCAACCAGATTCGACACTGCGACTCTAACCTGCATGCTGTCAGAGCGTGCCTGTGCGTTGGCCATCGCTTGAGTGGCGCCCATTCCCCAATTCTTCCAGCCACCTAGCGGGTCAAAGTACTGCCACTGGTAGGTGTAAATCGCAGGCCAGCCGTTTCCGGTGATATTCGCCGAGAACGTGATGGTATCGCCCTGGAGCATGGTCGGGGTCAGGTTGGAGTTCAGCGCAACAGGGTCTACGCCGGTGATGGTGTTCTGAACGGTAACGATCGGCAACGAATCAACCGTAACGGTGACGACGTTGCTGGCTACCGCGTTCTGCACGCCATTCAGCGTGTTGGTGACGACAGCGTAGTACGAGTACACGCCGCCGGCAGCAGGGTTCACGCTGATGGTGGGTCCAGCAGCCCCAGCAGGTGTGCAGGCAACAACGCTCTGGCTGCTTCCTGTGCACCACTGATAGGTGATGGTGTTGGTAGTAGAGCAGCCGCCACCTACGCCGCATCCGATCTGCGGAAGGATAGGCGTGTTGGTGACATTCAGCACGCTCGGGCCGTTGGCGCCGTATGTGCCGTTCGCAGCCGATATGATCGTCGGCGGCGTGGCGGTCGCGACGACATTGGTCGGCGTGGCAACCACATAGAGAGTCTGGTGATTAAAGCTTGGCGCCGTACCTGCCAGGTTGGTGACGAGCACCTGGACCTGCATGCCGTCCGAGCTTGTCGAAGCGCTGGCGATTGACTGGCTTTCCATCGTTCCCCAGTTCTTCCAGCCCTGCGCGGGGTTGAAGTACTGCCATTGATAGGCGTACAGAGTCGGTGCGCCGATCGAGGCAGCATAGAACGTGATGGGGGTGCCCTGGAGGATGGTCACATTGGGGGCAGGCCCGTCAACGTTGTTGGTCATCTCCGTTATCGGAATCACTCCGCCGACGATTCCGGGAGCGATATTCGGCGAAACGACAGAAGTCATCGCCGGAATGCCCAGGCCGCTGGTGGCCAGGCAGGACAATTGTAGAGTCCGCCCAACTTCAGAGGGAGGGATGTCGAACTCGATCGTGGAAGTATCCCCGGTATAAATGCCGTTCGGGCCCTGCACGTAGTTCGGGTACAGTGCAGTTCCGCCGACTGGCAGCAGAGTTACGCCGTCAACCACCGTCCATGCATACTGGACGCCCGGCTGGGCGACATACGTTGAGCCGTTCCACATGCCGCATGTGGCCGCGAGATATTGCCCGGCAACAGCGTTGTTGGCCAGATGGATATTCGCGCTGGGAATGGGAGCAGGAAGCTCATTCGAATCCCAGAACTTCTCTGCCGAAGCCAGCGATGTGCCTCCGGTTGTTGTGCCGCCCACCGCGACAACATCGCCGCTCGGGACGAGGACAGCAGCGTCAGCGTCGCGCGCCGCGATCAGGGGGAAAGTTCCGGAGAATGGCGGCACAGCACTTGAGAAGGCGCCAGTGGTGGGGTTGAAGTATTCGGATAGCGCCGTGGCGCCGCTCGACGTGAATCCGCCGGCGATCAGAACCTTGTATGTCGGCGTCGCAACGGGGCCGTCAATCACCAAGGTTGCGGTTCCCTGGTCGCGCGCCGTAATCATGTTACCAACCACACTGAAGGTGCCGAGATTTGGATTGAATTCTTCTGTCTCGGCGAGGGGCACACCCAACGAATTGAGGCCGCCTGCAATCAGGACATTGCCACCGGGCAGCAGCGTCGAGGTGTGGTAGGCGCGGGCGACAGGCATGGGCGATG
Source organism: uncultured Acidobacteriaceae bacterium (assembly GCA_963757965.1). Taxonomy (GTDB): domain Bacteria; phylum Acidobacteriota; class Terriglobia; order Terriglobales; family Acidobacteriaceae; genus Telmatobacter. The sequence goes on along the minus strand of CAVWTV010000012.1, from coordinate 60,780 downwards.
TGAGAGTCCATGTGTTGGCGATGGGATCGTAGATTTCAGCCGAGCTGATCGGACCGAGGGCGTTAAAGCCGCCCGTAACCAGCACCCTGCCGTCCGCGAGAACCGTCGCCACATGGTCGTAGCGGGCAACGTTCATCGGGGCGGGAACCGTGGTGCAATTGGCGTTGGCCGGACCGCACCAGGCTGAACTGGCCGGGTCATAGAGTTCCGTGCTGTTCAGAATCGTGCCGGTGCTGTTGCCGCCGGTAATCAGGACCAGACCGTTGGGCAGAAGCGTAGAGGTATGAGCGTCCCTGGCAGTGGCCAAATTCGCGGTGGGCACCAAGCTTACGCCGTACGTATAGAGGTAGGCGGCGTTGGTATCGTTCATGGTATTGAGGAGGCCGCCCGTAATGAGAACCGCGCCGGTGGGCAGAAGAGTTGCTCCGGGACGCACCACGGGATTGGGCAGGGACTGCGCAGCCGCGGACCATGTGTCAGGTCCGCTTGGCGGCGCGGTCAAGCCGGGATGCACATCCACATTGATCTTGTTGGCGTTGGGGTTGCTCTCGGGATTGTTGCCGCCAATGGCGATCAGAGGGCCGTTGTTGGGCAGCAGCACGAGGCGCTCGAAGGTCTCGAGACCGGATGAAAGCGTGCCATCCCCGCTCCATGTCGGGCCCACCGTCAGCACCGCAACGTCTGCATACGGCGCCAGGTAGCTATTCGCGGAAGCGGCGCTGATGTCGGAGACAATAAACTCGACGAGCACACCGTTTGCCGAAGTGGGCACATTGGCGATCGTGACCGACGAGGACGTTCCATCCGCCAGGCCGCCCTGAGGATTGATGTTGCCGTTATTCAGGCTGATGGTCGCGCCGGTCAGCACGCCGACTCCCGGACCGGGCGTGAGTGGCACCCAGGCGCCCGAGGGACCGGCCGTCACGTCGAAGTAGTTCCACGTGTAGTCGACAGTCGCGTAATTGCCATCGTTACCTACTGCGGTAAAGGTGACACTACTAGTCGAACCTCCTCCCGACGGAACCGCTTGGCTGGCGGGGAGAGTGGTGATGCAAGGGCTTGTTCCAGGGCACGAGCCAGCCCACAGGTTAATGCTGAATCCGCACAGCATGAGCGAAACAACAGAAAGAAAGCGAAACCACCGTCCGAATTCCGAAACGCGCATAATGTCTCCCTCGTCACCAGTCTCTGGGTAGCCATCCAGGTAATTCAACAACATTTAATTGTCTTGCAGCGGTGTCTCCAACGCAGAGAATTCAACCGCTACCATCATACGGCGCTTTCCCCGCCATAAACCCCAACAAATCCACACGGGAGCGGGGGGCAGGAGGGGGGGCAGGGAACTGCCACCGTCAAAAGAAGTCAGCATCACACGACATGGGAATAGAGTTCAAGTTCACAAGCGTGCCCGTAGTTTCAGGAACTGCCCCTAAATAAAAGCAGATAAACAATCGGTATGTCAAGGGGCAGATTTATTTTTTTTTGGCGCTGACTGGCGCTTGCTGTCTGCCAGCCAAATCGATTTTGTTCGTTCGATAAGAGCATCGAGGGCCTTTTATGCCTTGGGATCCAACTCGAACCGACCCCTGAGGGAGTCCGCTCAAATAAACTCAACTGCCGGTAGCGAATCCTCATGCAACGTCGTCCAAAGGAATCACGGGGCAGATTGGTGCATTCACAGCAACGAAGCGATTGTATACGATATTTGATCAATTTAAATTAAAATCTTCCTAGAGAGCCGGGTTGGCACATATTCTTCCGACGTTTACAGGCGATTTTCGGGCTCGGAGAAGGCCTGGTCCTTTTTCATGGCCGGATATTGGCGAAGTTGGTGCATGTTCAACAACTCCAAGCGCGCGCCAGAAGCCGATTAGGGCGACGGAGGACAACATCGACTACACGTCGCTGCTCTTCGCAGGATTTGTCGCGGCGGACCCTTTTGCGGCCAAATGAGACGGTAGCGCTACTCGTGGGCATGGTCGTGCTGGTGGTCGTGATCATGGGGATGCGAGTGAGTAACACCGTCGTGGGTATGTTCATGCGCGTGGGTTGTGCCGGGAGCAGGCGGGTTGGCATGGGAATGATCGTGATGCCCGTCGTCGTGCGAGTGTTCGTGAGTATGTGCGACTGTATCGTGGCTGTGGGCGTGAGAGTGCTCTGACATGGTTTCCTCCTGGGGTGATCCGGCGCTGGGCGGGGGAATTGACGGGTTCCGATTCCGCGGAATAGCACGAGCGGAGCAGCAGCGCAAGGATGCACGATGTATAGCAGCATCCGGCGCTGTTTGGGAAGGCGCCGACGCTGAAGTGACCTGCCCTCATGGTGCGGCTAGCGCTTAGCCGGCGTCTCTTGCACTGAACTCGAGATCGTCGAACCGGCGCCATTTATAAATGGCAATCGACAAGATCCAGCTGACGGCAAACAGCGCAACGATGCAGTAGCCAAGAACGCCGAAGTTATCGTTGAGCTTGCTAACCAACCCCCACACTCTTCCCGTCAGGTGGAATTGCCCGGCCAGGAGCCCCAGCGCCTCGATGCCACCAACCGCCAGGGCCACCACAACCGACACCGACGTGATGGTGATGTTGTAGTAGAGCTTGCGGATGGGCTTGACGAAGGCCCAGCCATAGGCTCCCAGCATGAGGATGTTGTCGGTCGAGTCGATCAGCGACATGCCCGCGGCAAAGAGCGCCGGAAACACCAGGATGGACCAGAGCGACAACCCTTTCGAAGCTTCCGCGGCGGATATGCCTAACAGCCCTATTTCGGTTGCGGTATCGAATCCAAGGCCGAACAGAAGGCCCAGCGGGTACATGTGCCAACTGCGCTGGATCAGGTTGAACATGGGACGGAACAGCCGCGATAGAAACCCGCGATTGCCAAGCAGCATGTCGAAGTCTTCGTCCACATAGGGCTCTCCGCGCCTTACCCGCACGAAGCTGCGATACACCGACAGAAGTACGATCAGATTGACAATCGCGATGGCGAACAGAAAGAGAGCCGACACCGAGGTGCCAATCACGCTTCCGATCTGCCGCACCGCGTCAATGCGATGCTGAAGCGCAAGCGCCGTGGCCGCAATAGCGAGCGAGCCAACTATGACGACGGTGGAGTGGCCCAGCGAAAACATGAGTCCAACCGAGACGGGCCGCTTTCCCTGCTGCATCAGTTTGCGAGTCACGTTGTCGATTGCCGCAATATGGTCTGCGTCGACAGCGTGGCGAAGGCCGAAGCTGTACGCCAGAAAGGCCGTGCCCAGAAGCACTGGAAAGCCATGAAAAGCGGCCACAGCCCAGCCCCAGGCGCCCAGATTGAACGCCAGCAGCAGTGCGTAGATGGCGATCACCTTGGCTTTGGTGCTGCCCGGTTCGTCGTTAACCAGTGTCCGCAGGAATGACCGCATCGGGTTCCTTCAGGCTGCATGCCGGGGATTCCAAACCAGGAAACCCAACTCAGAATCGTAACACGATTCTCGAAACCATGCGAATGTGGATTGCTGCATGAAAGGACTGGAAGCGCTCTAGTGCTCGTGCGGATGCGTGTGCACATGGGAGTGGGTGGCGCCTTTGAGATTTGCACCCGAGTTGGTCAGGACGAGCTTGCCCAGCTCGACGCCGCGCAAGGCCAACATGCCGTCTGCGACCGCCTGAAGATCCTTGCCGCGGCCTTTCATGATAATGACTTCAAGGCAGTAATTGTGATCGAGATGAACGTGCGTGGCGGCAAGAATCATTGCCCCCGCAGTGTGTTGCACCTCAGTCAGTTTTCCCGCCAGATTCGGAACGTGATGGTCGTAGACCAGCGTCAAAGTTCCAACCACCGGCTTGTTCGATTCAACAGTTTCCGTCAGCAGCGCCTCACGGATCAGGTCACGGAACGCCTCAGAGCGATTTGCGTAACCGCGCTTGGTGATGAGCCGATCGAATTCCTTCAACAGGTGGTCTTCGATCGAAACGCCCGTTCTGCTCAACTGGGTCATCGGACTTCTCCACCCCGATTGTAGACCGGAACGGGAGCCCAATCGGAGCCGCAGGCGATGGCCTTGTAAAAAGCCCGCGGCTCACCCTGGGAGAATCACATTCCGCCGCGGCTGGCCGGAGGAACGATGCCGTTCATCCGCAGGTAGACGACCATCTGGCCGTAGTGGTCCATTAGATGCGCCATGCCAAAGGCCGCCTGGCCTGCCCGCGTGCCCATCGACGTGTTCACAAAAGCATTCTCGGGAGTGATGGAATCGACATATGCACGCGCCTGGGCAAACGAATCTTTCAGCGCCTTGACGATCTCCGCCTTGGTTTTGAGTTTCTCAAAATCGGCGCGGTTGTCGACCAATGGCTTGGTGGGATCGTGGAAGAAATATGCGTTGGCCTGGGCCACGTGCTTCACTTGCTCACCGAAGCTGCGCACGCCTTTGAACTCGCCTGCGCTCGCTGGCGGCGCAAAATCGTACTTGTCCTCTGGCATGGCCTCGGCTGCGCTCACAAACTCACTTTCCATTTGGCTCAGCAGCTTTCCGTAAACCTGTGCAGGGGGAATGGGCGCGCCGACGGCAGGCTTGGCGGGCGTAGCAGCCTGGGCAAGAACAAACGTAGATGCGGTAACCAGCGCGCAACAGGCTAGCACACGACCAGCTAATTGGGTGAATCTGTGCATGGAATCTCTCCTCCGGCGGCTTCTGCCGCATGAATTGGAATCTACCAGACCGGCGTTAAGTCAGGACGTCGCATTGCCGTGAATCTCTGCAGAACCGTGACAAACCGCGCGAAGAATCCCGAATGCCCTTACAATCTATAAAGGAGACTGTCACGGTGCGAAGAGTCTATATGGACGCCAATGCCACCACCCCTCTGCTGCCGGAGGTGATGGAGGCGATGCGCCCATATTGGATGGAACATTTTGGCAATGCCTCTTCGATTCATCTGCACGGCCAGCAGGCGCACACCGCCGTGAACCGGGCCCGCGAGACCATGGCCGAGTTCTTCAATTGCCACGAGGCCGAGGTGGTTTTCAACTCCGGCGGCACCGAGGGCGACAATACGGCAATCTTCGGCCTGCTGCACCCTGGCGACCACTTTATTACCACCTCGATCGAGCACTCGGCGATTCTGGAGGCGGCCAAGCGGGTCGCCCGGAAAGGCGTCGAGACCACCTTTGTCGCGCCCCAGCCCAGCGGCCTAATCGATCCCATGGATATTCGCCGCGCCATCCGCCCCGAGACGCGGCTGATCAGCGTGATGCTGGCCAACAACGAGACCGGCGTGCTGCAGCCTGTGGAGGAGATTGGCAAGATTGCCGCCGAGACCGGCATCTTCTTCCACATCGATGCGGTGCAGGGCGCGGGCAAGGTCGAGTTCGACGTGCGCCGCTTCGGCTGCCACCTGCTCTCGATCAGCGCCCACAAGATGCACGGGCCCAAGGGCGTCGGCGCCATGTTTGTGCGCCGCGGCACACCGATCGAACCGCTGCTGGTGGGCGGCAGCCACGAGCGCCGGCAGCGCGCGGGCACTGAGAATGTGCCCGGGATCGTGGGCCTGGCCAAGGCCGCGGAACTGGCCATGCACAGCCTGGCGGATGGAACTATCGACAGGCTGGCGGCGATGCGAGACTGGCTGGAAGAGGGGATTCTGCAGATCCCCGGCACTGGGGTCAACGGGGCACATCCAGACGACTGTCATCCTGAGCGAGTCCGCCGCGGCGGACGAGTCGAAGGATCTGCGTTTGCTTTTTTCAGTGGCAACCCCGTTCCTCGCGTGGCCAACACCACCAACATCTGGTTCGATCAGTTGGAGGGCGAGGCGCTGGTGATCGCGCTGGACCTGAAAGGTGTTTCGATCTCCGGCGGGTCGGCCTGCCACTCCGGAGCGACGGAGCCCAGCCATGTTTTGATGGCCATGGGCCTGGACAAGGCCAGAGCACGCGCCAGCCTACGCTTCAGCTTGCTGAAGACCGCAACCGAAGCCGACATCGATTGTGTTTTGCAGGTTGTTCCGCAAGCAGTCGAACATCTGCGCGCACTTGCACCGGTGGCCGCCGGAACGGCAGGATGAGAGCTACTTCGGATTGTGTTGCGTCTTTGAAAGGGCACGGCTTTAGCCGTGCCGCCAGACAACGAGAAAGTGTTGGGCTTTAGCCCCTGAGGGACAGATTTCCCAGTTCGCGCCGGGCAATCGGCGCTTCTTCGCAACATGTTGAGCCCTACGATTTGATGAAAGGAGTTGGGTATGTCCCAAGACCTTCTTGAGCAAATTCGACAAAGCGTCGATCAGGTTGTCAGGCTCTGTTGCACTGACGGAGAGGTCATTTCAGCCAAGATCGAATTCGTAAGCGAGGAAGATAGGGATTCCATTTGCCAAATTCTTGCCACAAATCGGGAGGATAAGCCAGCCTATGCAAAGTGTGGTATAGGTGCGGATTATCTGATTCGTCTGGAGGATGTTGAACGGCTTGAGATTGAAGATCGGAACTGATCCCCTCAGGGGCTAAAGCCCGCGTGTATTTTGCGATCGTTACGGCACGACTGAAGTCGTGCCCTTTCAAAGCAGCGAGTTTTTTGCGGTGAACGAGGTCTTCCGCATGACTGAGAACGCAACCATCGCCGTAGCCATGTCCGGAGGGGTCGACTCTTCGACGGTCGCGGCGATCCTCGCTCATTCGGGCGATACGGTTGTGGGTCTGACGCTACAGCTTTGGGACCAGACACGGCTGGCCGGCAGGGCCGGCATCCCGGAGCAGGCAGAGACCCGGAGGGCCGGTCGCTGTTGTTCGCTTGACGATGTATACGACGCCCGCCGCGTGGCCGAGCACTTGGGCATTCCTTATTACGTCGTCAATCAGCAGGATCGATTCGAGCAGGATGTGGTCCGGCCCTTCGTGAGCGAGTATCTCGCCGGGCGAACGCCAATTCCCTGCTCTCTTTGCAACAACCATCTGAAGTTCGATCAGTTGCTACAGACTGCTCGCTCGATCGGCGCGGACCGCATCGCCACCGGCCATTACGCGATCAACGAATACGATGCCGGACGCGATTTTGGCCGCGGCCGCTGGGTTCTCAAGCGTCCCGCTGATCTGGCCAAGGATCAAACCTATTTTCTCTTTGGGCTCACCCAGCAGCAGTTGTCGCGGACGCTGTTCCCGCTGGGCCGCCTCACCAAGCCCGAGGTGCGCGAGGTTGCCCGCCAGCACGGCCTGGCGCTGGCCGAGAAGCCCGATTCGCAGGAAATCTGCTTCATCCCCGGCGGCGATTACAAGCAGTTCCTGACTGCCTATCTCGAAGAGCAGGGCGAGCCGTTCCCGGAGTCCGCTGGCGAGCTGGTTGCTTCAAACGGCGAGGTCATTGGCCGCCACGAGGGCATTTCCAACTTCACTGTGGGCCAGCGCAAGGGCCTCGGCGTCAGCTCGCCTACGCCGCTTTATGTGCTCAAAATCGACCCGGCCGGCCATCGCGTCACCGTGGGCTCTGACGCTGAACTGGCTACCCGAACCTTGCGCGCCAATCGCCTCAACTGGATCAGCATTCCCGAGCTGATCGCCCCCATGCGCGTTCGCGCCAAGATTCGCCACCGCCATGAACCTGCGTGGGCAATGCTCGAACCGGCCGCCCTGGATGAAGTGGTTGCCACCTTTGATGAACCCCAGCGCGCGGTCACTCCCGGCCAGTCGGCGGTTTTTTATGACGGCGACGAGGTGGTTGGCGGGGGATGGATCGTGTAGCTTCCACTGCCGAACCGCCCAGGCCAGCCCATCCGGACAACATTGCCCGGGGAGACTCAAGGATGAACAGCAAGGGCAATCTCATATGCCTGTACTGCGGGAAACGCATTGGTTTGATGAAAATGGTCTAAATGAATGTGTCCCGGTCGCGGGAAGTGTGGGTCTCGTGGGGCACCGGAACCGGACCGCGAAGCGATTCGACAATCGCCTTGATCGACGCCAACACGCCCGAAATCTGCCGTACCGGCCCGTGGACCACGCCGGCCACATAGTCGCCCGCACGATCGACAGTATTCAGAAGGCCAGAGAACATCTCATCGATGCGGCTCGCCTGCTTGCGCGCACGTTCGAGAATTTCGGAAACTGAAGCCTCAGCCTCGGAAGCTTGCACTTTCAAGCCTCGAACAATCTCCGCAACGTCGGCGGTGGTCCCTTCCAGCTTGGGCCCAACGCGTTCCAGAAGTCCGCGGGCGTTGTCAACGAACGGGGTGATGGAGGATTTAAGCTCCTCGATCTGTTCGACGATGGAGCGTGAAGACCTCTTGAGGGCCAGAAACATTGCCAGCAGAACAAACGCTTGCAGCAGCACGGCCGCCGCGGTGACGGCAATCAGGATTAGCTCGATGGTGTCATGATTCAGATTAAGCATCGGTGTGATCTCGCGCAGGGCATCTGCGGACTAACGACAACCGTTTCAATGCCCGTTGGGCAACATGAAGCATTCTATCTGGAGCCTGCGCGCGAGCCGGAATCGAGACCTCTCGCGCGCAGCTCCGAAGCGCTTAATTGAGCAACATCAGCAGGACCGGAGTGGTTCCCAGGGGAAAGGCAGCAACCCAAGGCTACGACTTGTTATTGCTGTCAGCGGTCGTTGTTCGATAGGCCTCGCGGCCCGCGTCCACTGCTGCTGCCACTCGTGTGGTCTGGTCTGCGACAAGGCCCTTGCCCCGCTCCACAAACTCTTCCCACTGCGCCCGTCCGCGATCCACGGCCTCGCGGCTGCGTCCCACATATTCGTTCACCTGCTGTTTGCCTTTGTCGACCATGTCGCTCAATTGCTCCTTGCTCTGGTCGACCATGGCGCTCACTTGCTCGGCGGCCTGCTTGGTTTTGGCGCGCAGATACTCGGTTCCCTCACGGGCGTTGTTGGCGATATCTTCGCGCGTCTCGCGGCCGCTCTTTGGGGCATACAAAATCCCCACCAGTGCGCCCACGCCCAATCCAGCTATGAACCAACCCAAATGGTGTATCTTGCTGTCTTCTGCCATGACGAATTATCTCCCTTCGCTCAGCTTGAAGAATGCCTGAGCGTATCAAAACTGTTTGGTATGCCGCAAATCACGTTCCATTTGCGGGACTGGATTCCAGAACCAGCCGTTCGAAATCCAACGCGCAGCCCCGGCAAGAGTGAAACCTCGGTACCGCCCTCAGAACATAGATTCAACTACCTTGTGCGGGGTTGCAGGGTATTTTGATAGTACGCAGTTAAGCTGCCGCACATCAACACAATACACACAGTCTTTTCTGCTTGACTGTCTGTTATTGATCACCTGGCATCATAGGCGCCCGGCAGGCGCCTGCTTAAAATTGAGAGCCGGGCGCCGGTACTCAATGCATTCATTTGACAGGCTTATCCGCCACAACCGCAGCGATGAGCCAGAACTTCGGCGAAGTGCATGGCCTGCCGGTCGGAAAGCTGAGCGATCTGTTCGCGGCAACTGAATCCGTCGGCGACAATCAGCGTCATGGGGCCGGCAGACTCGACCGCCGGCAGCAGCCCGTTCTGGGCTATGGTCTTCGAAACTTCAAACTTGTCGGCTTCAAAACCGAATGGCCCTGCCATTCCGCAACAGCCTGCCTGGGTCGGCTCGACCGTGGCTCCGGCCTGGCGAAGCAGCGCGATCTCGCTGGCAGGGCCGCCGAAAACCGCCTTGTGGTGGCAGTGGCCATGCAGCAGAATGTGCGCGCCGACTAGGCGGCCGGTGGCCAATTCAGGAGCTTTGGCGGCCAGCCAATCGGCCAGCAGCCACACCTGCTGGCTGAGGCGCTGTGCATGGGAGTCATTTGGGAATAGCTCCAGTAGCTCATCCTTGAAGACGCTCGCGCAGCTCGGCTCCAGAAAAATGAACGGCAGGCCCGCGTCGATCTGTGGGCCCATCCTGCTGAGAACTTTGCTCAGGTATTTGCGCGCAGCACCGAGCAAGCCGAAGTCGTAAAGCGGGCGGCCGCAGCAGATGTGTCCACGCGGGGTTTCAACCTGGAAGCCCGCCTGGGCGAGGACAGATTCAGCGGCGACGAGGGTCTGCGGGTGATAGTAGTTGTTCCAGGTATCCGGCCATAAGAGCACTTGCTTTCCCTCCGGGGCTAAAGCCCGACTTGATCCTTCCGCATTTTTGGCACGACTGAAGTCGTGCCCTTTCAAATCAGCCTCGTGATTCCGTTGGTAACTCCGCGCAGCCAGGCGGGGTAGCTCGCGTTGCTGCGCCACTCCAACGACCCGCTTGATGAACGGGCTGGTTATGGGGCCGGTCAGCACAGCATTCGTCAGAGCTGGTGTTATCGAGCCCCAACGAGCCAGCTTGTCGGCAAAGCCGAAGACGTAGTGGTGAAGCGGATGGAGCCGGTCCTTGTAGCGTTGCGCCAGAAACTCCGACTTGTAGGCCGCCATATCCACCTGGACAGGGCACTCCGTCTTGCATGCCTTGCAACTCAAGCACAGATCAAGGGCCTCGTGGACGGCTTCGCTCTGGAAGCCTTCCTCACGCAATGCCCCGGCCAGCATCTCCCAAAGCAGCCGCGCGCGGCCACGAGTCGAGTGCTTCTCCTCGCCTGTTGCCCGATAGCTGGGACACATGACGCCCCCATCGGTCTTGCGGCAGGCGCCCACGCCGACGCAGCGCTCCGTAGCGCGCTCCATCGAGCCACCATCGGCGGCAAAAGCGAAGTGCGTCTCGAGAGCGGCATGCGATTCTGCATCTCTGGCCATTCCGTGGCGAAGATTCTCAGCCGGATCGTAGACGCGGACCGCATCCACCAGCTTGCCGGGGTTCATGCGATTGTCCGGGTCCCAGAGCGCCTTGAACTCGCGGAATGCTCCCATCAGCTCCGGGCCGAACATCTTTGGCAGCAGGGCGGCGCGGGATTGGCCGTCGCCGTGTTCGCCGCTGAGCGACCCGCCGAAGCTGAGCACTAGATCGGCGGCGCGTTCAATGAACTCGCGGAATTTGCGCAAGCCCGGCTCGGTGCGGAAGTCGAAGTTGATGCGCATATGCACGCAGCCCTGACCATAATGGCCGTAAAGCGGGCTGCGGTAGCCGTACTCGGCCATCAGCGCGGAGATGCCGCGAAGATAAGCGCCGAGTTGGTTGGGCGGGACGGCAGCATCCTCCCACCCTTCGAACCGGTCAGGCTCGCCGGGAACAAAAACCATCGCGCCCAGAGCGGATTCGCGTACAAACCAGACTCGAGCGGCCTGCTCCGGCGAATAAATGCGGGCCGTGGGCACATGGGGCCAGCTTTGCGCCGCACGCACCAGGGATTCGGCCTTGGCCCGAGCTTCATCAGCATCCCACGCGCCCATTTCGACTAGCAGAAAGCCCACACCGGGCGGCAGCAGCGCAACATCGTCGACGGCAAGGCGCTTTCGGCGCATGAAGTCGATGAGCATGCCGTCGAAGCCTTCCAAACCAATGGGACCGTGCTCGAGCGTTCGCGGCACGGCGTCGGCGGCGATGAAAGCGTCGTCGAAAGCCAGCGCGGTCAGGACCCGGAACGGCGGACTGGCGGTCAAATTCAGCGTGGCGGAGACGACATTGGCGCAGGTGCCCTCGCTGCCCACCAGCGCTCGGGCAACCTGAAAGCCATTCTCGGGGAGCAGATCGTCGAGGTTGTAGCCGGAGACGCGCCGGGGAATGCGTGGGAATTTTTCCCGGATGAGGCTGCCGTAGCGATCGCGCAAGCGAGCAAGACCGGCATAAATCTCGCCAACGCGGCCACCGGAGCGGATTGCGCTTTCGAGTTGCTCGGGGCTGGTGCGGCCGACGGTCATGCGGGTGCCTTCGTAGAGAACGATGTCGAGGGATTCGACATTGTCCACCACCTTGCCGCCCAGCAATCCATGCACGCCGCAACTGTTGTTGCCAATCATGCCGCCCAGCGTGCATCTGCTGTGCGTCGCAGGATCGGGCGCGTAAGTTAGATGGTGAACTTCAGCGGCTTCGCGCAAGCGGTCGAGAACGATGCCCGGCTCGACGCGCGCCAGTTTGGCGGCCGGATCGATGGAGTTGAGCCCATGCATATAGCGGGAGTAATCGAAGACCACTGCCACGTTGGCGCATTGGCCGGCCAGGCTGGTACCGGCTCCGCGCGGCAGGACGGCGGCCCCGGTTGCGCGGCAGGCAGCCAATGCGGCTTCCACGTCGGCTGCGTCTCTCGGCAGCACGACCCCGACGGGGAGCTGGCGGTAATTCGACGAGTCGGCGGCGTACAAAGCGCGGGAACCCAAATCGAAGCTGACGTCGCCGCGCAAGGTCGCCTTGAGCAAGGACTCCAGCTCTCGGTGCGCGGCAAATCGCTCGTGGTCCATCTGAGGCTGGTTCGTCAGGATAGAAAAGGATGAAAAAGACGAAGTGCTCACCGGGTAATGGTAGCGCGTCCGAAGCCGTTGGGCACAGGAATCGGCGGCAGCGGTTCAACGGTCAGGCGAACGCGCCAACTGCCGGACAGCGTTCGGTAAACCCGGTGTCTCCGTGTTGACATCGCGCATGATTCTTGGTCATATGGCACATGGGGAGCAGGAACGATTATGGAAAGTCTTACTTTTCATCACGTTGGGATTGCAGTAAGGAACTTACAAGAAGCCATTCCAAGTTATAGGAACCTTTTCGGCTATGAGATTACATCGGGTCCCTTCGACGATCCTGTCCAGCACGTGTCCGTTTGCTTTCTGAGCCGTGGAGAGGGCGATACCATGATTGAGCTAGTCGCTCCTCTTGGGCCAAATTCTCCTATCGATGGCACGCTGAAGAAGGGCGGAGGAACTTACCATATCTGTTATCTGGTCGATGATATCAACGCAGCCATCCGCCATCTAACGGAACACGGATCTATGCTGCTGAGCGGCCCTGTCCCCGCGGTAGCCTTTGAGATGAGAGAGATTGCGTGGCTCATGACCGAAACATATCTTCTTGTTGAACTGGTACATGCTTGATCGCAAATATGCAGGCAGCCCGGCGCCAATGCGCGGTTCCTGCGCACTAACTTACATTGAGCAAACTGCTTATCAACGAAGTTACTGGTGCAGTCCCTCTTGATGAGCCGCTCGAGAAAGCTCGCTACCCAAGAGGATGGAGAACCTGTGGCCGCCCTCGCGACTCATGTGCACGTGATCGTCAAAATCCTCCGGAAGCTGCTGCCAATCGCTGCCGTCGATTAGTTGAATGTTGCGCCGGGCTGCCAGATTCGCAAGGACCGCAAGGTATTCCCGCCAGAGGGGGCGCGAATAATAGTTTGCACGGTGGAAGGGCGATATAGGCATGACCAGGATAACTACGCGCATCCCCGCGCCGTTCGCCTGATCGAAGATGGCGTCATAGCTCGCACTGAAACGATCTGGACGCTCGATAAAGGAGCGCGCGGAAGCGTCGAACTTATCGACATCGGCGGACTCAATAGCGGGTGGGCCGTCTGCTTGTGCAATTCTGTCCGGGTCCACATGAAGCATGCCCATCGACTCCATGAAGCGGCGCAGTTGTTCGACATATCGCCAGCGGCGCATCATTTCAACATACGCCAATGCATTGCCGCGGTTGGCTACTATCGGCATCAGTCTGAGTGCTTCAATCTCCATGTCGTCCAGTGGGCCGAAGCCATAGACAGAGGCAACCTCGGAGATAGGAAAACGGCGATCGATGCCGACCATTCTATTGCCGATCAGTTCGGAGACATGAGTGCGATCCGGCTCCGTGATCTGGAAATCGTAGATGCCCACCACGAGCGTGCGGATGCCGGGGTGAGTCCGGATAGCATATTCGAAGAGCAGGCGCTGCTCGGGTGGCCGGGTTCCACCCAAGGCGCCGTTCAACGGCTTGAGCTGGACGCCATGCGCGGCCTGCGCCAGCGCTCCCTCGTCAACAGTTAGGTCCAACAATGAGTTCCCGACAAAGAGAAGATTCGGATCCTGCGCGGTCCGGATGACTTCCAGCTTCTTGTAATAGAAAAGTCTGTGACTCCAGACGCCGACCAGCAGGTTCAGCGCGGTCAGTATCAGGGCGCTGATGAGTAAGACGGTCAGGAGGGGCCGCTTGAAAATGATCATGTCCTAAAACGCCTTGTAGACAAGGTCGGGAGCGGGCTGGTTGAGCAGGACGGTCATGACAAAAGCGCCCAGCCCGAACGCGGTGGCATAAACCACGCGCGCATAGCGGCTGGTAAACACCGGCGTTCCAAAGGCACGAATTGATAGGAGCCAGGCGCGCACAAATTCCCACAGCGCGAGCACCAGCGTGGCCATGAGCCAGACTGCCAGCCACACACCGAGCCAGTCAGGGACGCTTAACGCGGTAAAGATCATGCCGATTTGCTTCCAGTTAGCCCAGAACCAGAAGAGCGTGAATGCAAACCAACTGAAGGTGAGACCGCGGCCAAAAGCAATATAAACAGGGTTCTTCGCCAGCGCCTTGTATCCCTTGCGGCCCAGACCGCTGGTCAACCCCAACTGCCAGATCTTGTTGATCGAAATCCCGCCACCCTGCAACACGCCGAAGATGACGAACTCCGAAGTGCGCCCGTGCCAGACTCCAATCAGGAAAAACGCCACGAAGAAGCAGAAGACACCCAGAACCGGCTGCATGGAAACTGCCGTGATACGGCGCATAAGCGCGATCAACAATGGATTATAGACATACGTCTTGACCCAGGTTGAGAGAGTGATATGCCACCGGTTCCAGAAATCCAGAAATGAAGATGCGGAGAACGGGCGATCGAAGTTTTCCGGAAGGCGCACGCGCATAAGCCTGGCCAGCGCAATCACAATGTCGATGTAGCCGGAGAAATTTGCGTAAAGAAATAAGGGGTAGATGATGACCAGCCGGAAGGCCGAGAAAAGCTTGAGATTCAACGGCAGGGGTTGAAACATCTGCGCCAATGCGTCCTGCTGCATTGCCTGAAAGATCATGGCCAGCACATTGACTTTGAAGAATCCTCGAATCATGCGCTCGATTTGCAAGCCGACCGTTCGCGGCCCGAGCACAATCGGTTCCTTGGCAAACTGGTCCTGGGCAAACTCGTCGTAGCGCTGAATGGGACCGGAGACAAGTGTTGTGAAGTTGATGGTGTAAAGCAGATATGCGCCCAGGCTGATGTGCTGCTGCTGGTCTCCATCTCCCGTCTCGATGATCAAGTGAAGGACGCGAAAAAAGATGTATGAGAGTCCCAGGGCAAAGTAGGGATAATGGAGAAACGTGCCTTCCGGAAGAAATGTGTATTTCTTCAACCACACATAGACCAGGATCACAGCCAGAATGCACCAGACCGTGGCCCTGGACCAGCCCCGTTCGAGAAGAAAGAGGAGGGCATAGCCCAGGAGCAGAAACCCGGCCAATGGCAGAAAAGCAATCGGATCGTGGTTGAGCAGGCCAAGGAAGACAACACTGGCCACAAGAAGAACGATCGACCGCCACACGCGCGAACGGCTGAAGTTTGAGACCAGGGCAGCGGCCAAACCGAAGACTACAAATTGAAACGAAGCATTATCCATGACTATCTTCCTTTGTTCAACAAAGATTGCGGCTGGGAAGCGACGCGGAGCGCGGGCACTGCGCCGCTGGTGAGCGCCTTGGCGATCACCCTAGAGATGGTCGCATGTCCCTCGGCATTGGGATGGCCATCGACAGAGAAGTAACCCCGATCAGCATTCGGGATCTCGCGATAATCGGGCAGAATGTCCAGATAGATTCCGCCGTGGCTCGTGATGATAGAGCGCAGTTGATTGTCAAGCCCGAACGGATCGTATTTCGCCGGCCACTTGTCCATCGCGATCATAGTCACTTGTGCACGAATTGGCACGAGTACTGCAACAAAAGGCACGCCCGCTGCTTCGGCCCGCCCCTCCATGTCCGCGGCATCGCCGTCGAATTGCTTGAGATGCTCCCTCCAAGACGCGCTCGGACTGGCCTTCAGGAATCCCCCTTCTTCGTCGCTTACCATTTGGTAAGCCGTCACGTACTGACTCTGGCTCTGGTACAGGAAGTGGCGCAGCAGCAGTGCCGTACGCGTGCGGTTGAACAGTTCGCTGGCCGCGGCTTCAAACGACTCCGACGTGAATGCCGACTTCATGTGGAGCCAGGCTCTTTCCGGCAAGCTCAGGGAGCGTTGAAAGCTACTTTCGGCGTTACTTGAAAACACAACCAGCGATGCTCCCTCAATATCGCCCGGAGTGAGTATCCAGAGAATCATGTCGGGCTTGGCCGCAAGAACCTCATCGAAGCGCAGGCGGACGCTGTGCGGGAATCCCCAACCCATGCTCTCGTTGTAGAGTTCGACTTTGCGTCCCGTCTCTTGCGAGAGTTCCGCGGGCAGCAGCGCCGCGAAGGTCTGCTCTCGTTGCACACCCTCCCCCAACGCGAGCGATGATCCCGTCATCACAATCCGGTAGGTTCTCGGCTGCTTGGCCTGGCACTCCATTCCCGCACGGTGCCCACAGCCGTTGAACCTGTATTCCACCAATTGACTCTCAGGGATTTTTTCCCAACACACCGTGTTCGGAATCGCGCGCGGACCCGTCGATGGATCGTCCATCACCATGCAGTTCTTCATCAGCGTCGTCGAGCCGCTAAAAACCCGCCGTGCAATCAACTCGGCGGAACACGCAAGAATCCCAATCGTCAGCAGGCTAATTAACGGCAGAAGTATCCAGTCTCGCCGGGGCAGCATCGCTTCCGCCGAAGTTGCATGGCTGGCTGAATAAGAAATGGTCATTCGGGCAAAGTCTCTTTCGCGGCCACAAAACCGTCCCAGCCCGATTTCATCCGCGCAATCTTAGATTCTGCTCCACTGCACGTCAACGCAACCACGCGCCACGCGCGCCTGCGGCTGAAGTGCAAGTCCGACCCGAGGTCGAGGCCAAAGACTGGGGACTGAGGAAACGCTGTGTCCATGGCTATTCTCCCTTTTTCAATATAGCCTGCGGTTCTGATGCAACTCGGAGGGCAGGCACCGCACCGCTGGTAAGCTCCTTGGCAATCAATCTTGAGATAGTTGCATGTCCCTTGGCGTTGGGATGGCCATCTTTGGGAAAGTAACCCTGCTCGGGGTTCGGAACGCGGCGATAGTCAGGCAAGATGTCAACGTAGGTTCCACCATGGGCCTCGATAATCGAGCGGATCTCGTTGCTCAGCTTATAGGGGTCGTGCCCGGCCGGCCATTCACCCATTGAAATCATGGCTGCCTGCGCACGATTGGGCAGCAGCACGACCACCAGCGGCACGCCCGCTGGCTTCGCCTGTCTTGCAATATCGGCCACATCCCTGTCGAAATACCGCAGGAAGTTTTGCCAGCTCTTGCTCGGTTCAGCGTTCAGGAAACCGGCTTCGGCGTCATCATTTCTCAGGTACGAATTCACATATTGGGTTTGGCTTTCATACAAATAGTGCTCCAGCAGAAGCCCCGTCGAAGTAACTTCCAGCAAATCGTGCAGTGCATCGATGATATCGGGCAACGCATTGGAGATCGAATGCGCTGCAAGCGCTTCCTTCACGCGGTAACGAGTCCTTCCCAGAAATCCGGGCTCGGTAGGTAATCCGGGTTCGGTCGCAGCGTGCGCAACGTCCCAAGACGTCACCACCCAGAGGACCAGATCGGGCTGGGCCGCGAGAATCTTGTCGAAGTGCTCATTCACGCCTTCTGGCCCCCGCCACACCATGCTCTCGTTGTAGAGATCAACCGGACGTCCGGTCATGCGCGACAGTTCCTCGGGGAGCAATGCCGCGAAGGTCTCTTCTCTCGGAGTAGACAATCCAAATGCGAATGAAGAGCCCGACATCACAATCCGGTAGGTGCCCGGCGGCTTTGGCCCGCACTCCACGTCCGCGCGGTGCCCGCAACTGTTGAACCTGTATTCCGCCATCGGACCCTCAGGAGCCTTCTCCCAGCACACGGTGTTCGGCACGGCCCGCGGACCCGTCGACGAATCGTTCAAGACCATGCAGCCAGTGGCCACCGATGTCTTTGACGCGCTGAAGACCCGCCGAGAAATCGACTCGGTTGAAACCAGCATCAGCAGAATTGTCAGCAGACTGATCAATGGCAGCATGATCCAGTCTCGCCGGGGCAGCTTCGCTTCCGCGGAGGTTTCATGACCGGTTGAATGGGAATTGGTCATAAAGGCAAAGTCTCTTTCGACGACACAGAGAATGATTTTCAAGCTCGATCAAGAATGACTCCGGCCCAAATCCGGAACAACTTCTGCCGATGCGCTTCGCTAAGAAAACGACCACGCTCTTGCCCGACCGATGCCATTCGGAGCCCTCAAGAACCGGGCCGGACATGGTTGCTGAACGGGCCATTCAAATGCGGTCCGGTCATGTCACACGGTTCGGGCCCGATGCAGGATCCATCGGAAGCAGTTTACCGCCCGCGCCCGCTCGCAGGTGCTTGAGCGCCTCGATTCGTTCGGAGTGAATCTCCGGCACGAAAGCCACGACATTGTATCCGAGTTCATACTCCGGCGGGAACGGATCAAACTCCGCCGGCGTGTGTTCCACCAGCCCGCTCGGACACGCGAACAAGAATCGGTAGCCACGGTCAAGCAACCAGGACAGCGGTTCCCACGGCCGGTAACCGAACGCCCGTTCCCAGGGCGCAAAGATTTCAATCACCATTAGAGGGCGCACGCCGCGAGCGAACATCTCATTTGCCCCTCGCAAGACGAATAGCTCCGCACCTTCAACGTCGATCTTCATGAAGACCGGCTCCGGCAGACTGCTGGCTGCAAGAAAAGAATCCATGCTCTGCAATCGAACTTGATAGGACGCCAGTTCTGCCTCTGCCATTGTTAATGTGAGGGCTCTCTTCCACTCATTTACCGAGGACATCGACCCAAAGCCGAAGTTACCGTCGGGCACCTGGATCGTCGCATCCTTGTCGCTGTCTGCAAGGCCGATCGCCAGTGGGATAATGGGCGCCTTCAGGTAAAGGTCCCTTTGCAGGTGGCGGCACATCTGCGCGTACATCGGCCATACAGGTTCGAAGGCCACGACGCTGCCGGAATATCCGGCAAGCCGGGCAAGCAGGAGCGAGACGTCGCCATTGTTGGCGCCAACATCGAAGCAAACGTCGCCTCGACGCACGAGAGACACATAAATCTGCTCCTCGTACGTTTGCGGCCGCGGTTTCCCAAGCCGGGTGAGCAGCTCTTTGACCGCCCGCTTCAATGAAATTGCGATTCTCAAACCTATCTCCTAAAGCCACACTGCAAGTCGCGCGGTCACACTCACCACTTCCATGTTCCAGTTAGGTTCCTCGGGGGCAGCGCGTTTCCGCCTACGCGATCGATCTCTCCTCGGCCGCCACAAAGCCCTGCGAGATCACCTTCATGGGCGCGCCTTGCGGATCAACTCCCACGACAGGCAATTCCCAGCGCGTGAAGCCGGACTCTTGCTCCTCAACTTTCGTGAACCCGAGCTTCGCATAATGATCCACGACAAGCTTGTTTCTGTCGGTGGGGCGATAGGCGCCGGATAACTTTTCGATGCCAGCCGCGCGCGCATGTTCCAGAATCTCGCGCAACACCATATGCTCCACTTTGCGTCCTAGAACGCGGCAGCTCATCAGCCAGGTGTCGATCTCCCACGCTCCGGCTTCTGCCGGCCTGCAGATCACCACGCTAATCATGCCGTTATCGCCGAAGATATCCGCAAGGCGAACCTGAAGCGTGAAAACTTCAGGATCCTTCTCCGCCTCAGTTACTTGGGGATCGGTGTAGCGCCGGGTGGTCAGATTGTATTGGTTGGACTTGTTGATGAGTTGGACGATGCGCGCTCTTCCTGTCGCATCGAATGGCTGGAAAGTAATCGTCATGTCCAGCGATGCCAGGTAAGCGTCCACGCCGGCGACTTGCTTTTGCAAACTGGCGCGCTTGGCATTGTCCTGGTAAAACCCTGCGCGCTTCAGATCCTCGCTGGCAAAGGCCACCGCCTCAAAGTAGCCCGCTGCCGCAAGCGTTCTCGCATAGTAAGCGGGATCCTCGGGCAGCTCCGGCACTCTCACTTGCGGCAGTAGTCTGCGCACCAGGCCCCTTTCCGCGGGATTGTCGTCCAGAAATACCATCGAGTCCAAACCCAAAGCCAATTCATCGGCGATAGCCTGGATGTTAGTCGCCTTATCGTTCCAGTTAGCTTGAAAAACGGCGATATGCTCCAGCTTGAGCAGCATCTCAGGGTGTTTTTCAAAAGGCTCGCGCGCCACTTCGTCGGCGTTCTTCGACGACACGGCCAGCACGATTCCACGTTGGCGCAGGTCCAGGGCAAGACGCTGTACAGCCAGGTGCGCCTCACCCCGCGCATCGCCTTGGGCAACGTGAATGCCCTCCAACCCATCGTCGCCGATAACTCCGCCCCAGACCGTATTGTCGAGATCGAGAATCAGTACCTTTCCGCTCTTGCCGCGAATGGCTGCAACCGTGCGGGAAACGTGATCGGCATAGAGTGGAATCACTTCGTCGGTGAATGGAAACTTGGCCATGTTCCACAACTGCGTGTTGTGCCACTCCGCAAGCCCGACCGTCTCCGCAACTCCGGCCACGTCAAGCAGCACATCTCCCGAACCGATCACGTACTCTGCTAACTCGCGGTTGATGCCGTCTATCAGGCTTCTCGTCGTGCCCTGCAACGTACGATCCAGGCTGCCGAAGAGCGTCTCCACCGGGGAAGCGAAGGTCTGAAAGATGCAAACCGCATTCGAATTGGCTTTGATGCCGTTGCCAAGAGCCTGTAAGTAGCCGATAGCTCCCTGAATGGTTGCGGATGAAGCCTCGCGGTCACCAAGAGAAAGCTTCAAGGGAAGGGCGCGATAGTCGAGCGCCAAGAGCACCGCATCGGGCTTCGAGCTATTCACCCTGGAGTCGGGAGTTAGAGCCTCCTGTGCAGCCTGGTCGTATGAAGGCCGAATAACCTCAAGCGCAACGCCATGCCGAGCGGCGGTTGCCACCAATGCCGGCACAATCATATCGAAGGTCGAGTTACTTAAGATCGCTAGTTTGAATGGCACGAGCGGGTCAAGCGATTTGCCCTCGGCGCGCGCTTTGCCGATAGCCTTGGCCAAATTCGTCAACTGGTTCAAGTCCAGTGCGTGCGACGCCAGCGACTGCAGATCGCGCCCCAGTGGACCTGGCTGGTTGCCCAAATCTTTCAACCTTTCGGAAAACCTCTCCGCTACGCGTGGCAGCCATCGCAATTCCGAATAGAGTGGGTCCATTGGCTAGATTCCGTCCCTGCTTCCGCATACAACCAATGCAAGCTTGCGCCGAATGCCCTGCTTCAAGTGTGCGCCTTGATCAGGTTTACAAGATCGCCGACGTTTTCCAGTCTGCCAATCTCCGAAGTTGAGAACTTGATCTTGAATGCCCTCTCGATGGTAAGGAGGAGGCGGATATGCGTGAGGCTGTCCCAACCATCCACATCCTTGGCTGACAGCTCGGGCGTAATCTTGATGGAATCTTCATCGAAAACGTCTTCGAAGATCTCCGCCAGTCGAGAATAAATCTGCGCTTCATCCATCTTCAGAATCCCCTCGCGCGTTCCGTGCAAGTGCTTGAATCACCCATCTTGGAAGGTGCGCAAGAAATGTGCGGCTGACTGCGCTGCAGTTCTTGATCTATCTGCCAGTTTATCAATTCGGACGCGTCCTGTGTGGAAACCGCCTGCACCGATGCCCGCCTTCATGAATCCAAGGTCACACAAGGTAGACAGTCACCACCGCAGGATAGGCAAGAAAGTACTGACGCCTGGCGCGGGCCTATCGCGTGGGCCACTCTTCAACCACGATGCCCAGGTCGTTCAACTTCTGGATGGCGGCTTCGATGTTGCGGCGAACCTTGGGCCGATCTTTGCTGCTGGCCAATGGAGACTCGGCGACTGCAATGACGCGGCCATAGCGCCAGGCGCCGGTAGGCAGCGCAATCAACGCTTCGGCCAGGTCGGCGGGGCGCAACAGGACTTCCTGACGGCGGGCTGCTTCCGGGCGCAGCATGGTTCCTTGACCGAGGGTGCTGGGGTTGGCGTCGGCAATGGTAATGCGCAGGGTAAGCCGATCGGCATCGACTGAGAGGAAGGGATTGGCCCATGCGCCGGGCTCGTGCACATCCACATAGAGGCTCTTGGTCGGCAACGGAATCAGCGCAAGCGCGGCGCGCTGCTTGTCGCGCTCCGTGGCTGTAGCCTGAGCCGCAACCTGAGCCTGTTGCTCCGCGCTGACCGCATGTTGGGCCACGCCGACCACCGCCTGCTCCTCTTTGCGGCAGGCGGCGGGAGCAACGGCCAGCAGCAGAGCCAGCCCTAGAATTCCCTTCACTCGCGAACGCTCAATCACAAACCAAGAATAGCAGCAGAGTTCAGTGGCCCTTGCGCAGAATGAAACGGATCGAATTCGCCTCGGAAGACCATGCGATTTGTGGAAGCAGCCCGCTGGTTGTAGCTTATTCGCATGGCAACTCCTTCTCTGTTTTCGCGGCGACTCCGCTTCGCCAGGCCGGAACGAAACAAATTAGTCGCGCCCATTCTGATTGCCATGGCGGCTTTGATGAGTTGCGCACTCTGCGCATCTGCTCGATCGGCAAAGGACTTTGAGGCGGCGACACTGGTCGAGGCGGCACAGTACATTCCTTGCCAGGATGCCTGCTTCGCGCTCGATTCAACGGCCAGCGCCTTCTGCTTCCGCGTGGGCGACGACTTTCTGGTCGGAGAGCAGAAGGGCTACCTGCACGAACTGAAATCCGCAGGCACCGACGATCTATCGGGCAAGGAGGCTGAAATCAAGGCCGGGAGCCACTTCATCTCTGTCCACTTGGCGGATCACCCGTCGATGAAGCTCACGCGCGGATCTATCTATGAGGGATTCAAGGAGAACGGCTGCATCGCCGAGGTGCACAAGCCGATCCTGGCCCACGCCAACGCGACGCGCCGCTCGCCCAAAATCCCCGACGACGCGATTGCGATTGCGGGCTCAGGCAGAGGCGATTTTCAGCCGCTGTTTTTGTGGTTCGAGTGCATTCCCGATTCCGATTCGGGCACCATCGGCTGCTGGCGCTGGTACACCAACGGCGACGCAGACGGGAAGGATTGGTACTGTGCGCGAACCGTGGACGGGAAACCGGTCGGGACTAACTACGCGATCGATCCACTGCTGAGTCAGGCGGGAAGGCTGGTGCTGACCAACGGCGGCGTGCTGCAGCACGACAACCGGGCCAGAACCAACGACAAGCTCGACCGGCCGGGCGAGGCCTGCCGTTAGCTGTGAATTGAAGGGCAAGTCGGAGGGAAAATCCCATATTGCAATACGCGGGAAGGGACACCCCGGACCGGGGAAATACCTGACACTGCGCAGGTCCATGGACATTTGATTACAACGTCGAGATGGGCCGGGATCGAATTAGGCTGCTGTTCCGCTTCCGCCCTCTCACTGTCTCGATGAGTCGCAGCCGGCTATTCCTTGGCGAGCTGGTGGCGAGGGCGAGCCCCTCGGAATTCGCCTTCAGTGCTCTTGGGTCTGAATTGAATGCGCGGCATCCTCAATATCAACGTCGGGGCCTGGAACAAACGGACGAAAATGTCCGGCCGTTAAGTGTCGTTGTATCCCTCCCTTCGCTGGAAAAGGCAACGGATGGGGCACCCGGTGTAGGACAAATTGATCAGGTCAGGTATACCTTTACCTTCGTCATTTCCCAAACCCCTGTGAGCGACTTTCATAATCTTCGGGTAAGCAGTTCTATCATTTCTTCCCCCGGAGGGGAGGGCAATCGCATTTGAAACGACGGCGTCGGGATGTGTCGTGCTTTGAGACTTGACGCCTTACATTTGCGCGTCCTGGGCGGCGGCTGGCTAGCCCGGTTGAACATAAGTTCTTTGTTTTCGGCAGATCGGTGGCGCGATGCGAAGGTTTGCGCAAAAGTTGGCACTGACAAGTCCTTTGTTATCAACGAGGGGCGAAGAGATCAAAAACTCAACAGGTTTGTTTTCATCCAGTTACGTAAAAAGGGGGGGGAGGGGGGTCGATTTTCTTGTTTTTGGGAACTTTTCCTCCCTGCCAGAGGGAGTCGAGTTGTGGGAATGAAGGTTCCGGGCCATGGGTTCACTCCTGGAGATCTCAGTTTGTATTCTCATTGTGCGCCGGAGAGCCGAAATGATCGGCAAAGAAGACAAGAGATTCGAGATAACGGTCAGGTCTGCAATCGGTGTGAAGAAGAATCCAAATGCGATTGCCCTGGCCCGGAGGGTGTGAACGGGATGAAAGAGATCGTCTTTGAAGTTGTACAAGAGGGCGACGGAGGGTTCACTGCCGAAGCCATCGGCGAGAGCATCTTCACGCAGGCCGACAACTGGGACGAGCTGAGAGCAAACGTCCGGGAGGCTGTGCAGGCGTTCTATTTCGATTCCGCGCCTCCTGCTTCGATCCGGCTGCGGCTGGTTCGGGATGAAGTGCTGGCGGTGGCGGGCGCCGCATGACTGCGTCGGAGGGCTATTGCTGCGCAAGATCGCCAGGCTTTTTGGAAGCCCGGTACCTTCCGCAATCGACCCTTGAGAACGACCCCGGATGTGCAGCGGCGATCGCGCCGGCAATCGCTGGAAAGTGATGTTGAACAATGCGCCAGCTATTCGCGGAAAGTGACACGATGGCGATCTTGCGGCCAGCCATGTTCTGCTGATACTCAAGCGAGAGATCGCCGGTCAGGAGAACATCGTACCCAGCGGCCTCCGCCGCATTCAGCAGGTCGCCATTCTTGAAGCCGCCGAATCCGGCGTACACTGCGGTGGACACTTCGTGGTCCGGCAACTGCGTCCGCAGTTGATGGGGCATGTTCTCGTCGAGCAGGACACTCAACGCTGTAGCAGGGGCTTGTGGGAATGACCGTATGCCCTGATGCTACGGATGGTGTCGAGTGAGAGGCTTGGGAAGCTCTCTTGCGTCTCCTCGACCGTCGCGCCGAGCTCTTCGTCGGTCAGGATCGTGTCGGCAGGGATGCGCGTGCCCTTGACGACAGGCTTTCCGCCTACCTTCCCGGCAACACTTTCAACCAGATCGCATTCCGACCAGTCTACGGTCATGATCGCCTCCACGGCTTCTTTCATGGTAGGCTGCGCTCTTCTGCGGGTCAAACTGTGACCGGTTGAGTCGTGTTGGGTGTGCGTTCATGGTTCACCCGAGTTGCAGTCATTCTATCCCAACCTTGCGAAGCTGGGGGTGAAATGATCGCGGACCTTGGGGTCGGCGTGCGGCATTGGCTGGAGTTATTGGTGGCGGTTGCGGCAGTCAGGGCTGAAGCCCTGACCTACCAGTCCTGCCCTGTTACAAGGCGGCGAAAAGCAGATGCAGGTCCTTCGGCTCCGCTGAAAGGCGCTTCGCTCAGGATGACCGAATGTTGTGGGGGAATGAGTGCTGGGCTTTTTGACATCGTGGATGAAAGGCCCGTGGCTCAAGCCACACCAAATAGGGAGGCCATTTTCGTGAGGCTGAAGCCTCACGCTCCCTCCGAAATGCGAAAGGGCCGACCTTTTATTCAGCCCAACAGGAACGCGGACCTTGCGGTCCGCGTTCTTGTGTACATCGAATCGTTGTTGGTTGTTGTGGCACGACTGAAGTCGTGCCCTGACACTTCTTGCCTCTTCCGTTGAGATCCTTCGCGGCTTGTAGAGGCCGGACTTGGCTGCCCGGGCCTACTGTGCCGCTTGCGCTTTGGCTAACACGCCGCCGCCTACTCGCTCGTTTAGGATTTCGCGGGCGTGGGTTAGGAACTCTTCCAGCGGGAGCTTGCCCGAGTCTACTTCGGCTAGGATGGCGCGCTGGGCTTGGTACTCCTTGTTGACTATGCCGGCTTTGGATTGCAATAGACGCCAGGCTTTGCGGCGCTCTACGCAGAACATTACTAGCTGGCGGCTTACGGCGCGGTACTCTGTCTTGCCGTTTTCTTCCCAGGTTATGTAGACGCCGAAGTCGGGAATGAAGGCGCGGTGGCCGGGCTGCAAGTAGCGGCGGTAGACGACATCTTGCTGCGTGATGCGGACGAGCATGTTGTCGAGATGAATGAGCTTGGCGGCGGCCTCGGGTTTCAACTTCTTGAGGTGGTTGCGGAAGCGGGCCTCAGTTGTGCACCAATGCGCAACGGTGTAGCGCTGGGGCTCGCCGGTGGTCTTGGACTTGGTCTCGTACCAATCAAGATCGATGGAGGGGTTGCCCTTGAGGTCGAGAGCTTCCTGATAGGTTTCGCCGAGGCGGGGGTTGAAAACGAACTCCGGCGCGCCACGGCTGTCGCGGACGCGCTGGGCCTGGTGGAGGGCCATGTCGTCGGGGACGCCGTGCTCGGGCTGGCAGGTGGTGAAGGCCTGGATGAATGAGGTTCCGCGATACTCTAGACCGTCGAGAATGGAGCGGTAGAGCTTGGGGGCGTTGGCCATGGATACCTGGCCGATGAAGGGCGAACCGTGGCCGGCGAGGAAGGTCTCGGCTACCGTCTTCTTCTCAGTGTTCTTGCCCTGCGTAGCTGCGCCGAAGACGTTCATGTCGTTGCCGCCGAGCATGGGGGTGGAGTCGCTGTTCTGGCCGCCGGTGTTGGAGTAAACCTGCGTATCGAGCATGAGGACCTTGATGTTGGGGCGATTTTGCAGGATCACCTTGGACATGTTCTGGTAGCCGATGTCGCCCATGCCGCCGTCGCCGCCGACTACCCAGACCTTGGGGAGTTCGACGATTTCCTGATCGGTCATGAGGGCGTCGGTGAAGTGGCTGAGGTTGTAGTACTCCTGGTCGTCGATGACGGCGGTCTCTTTGGTGAGAAGGATGTCGGCGAGGCGCTCGGGGATTACGGAGCGGCGGGCGTGGTCGACGATGAAGCTCTCGCCCATGAGCCAGCCGACGGTGACGCCGTCCTGGAAGAGCGAGTTCATCCACGGATAGGGGTGAGGATTGTTGGGCGCGGTGGAACCGTAGACGGTGTTGCACCCTGTGTGGGCGGCCATGGCCATGACGCTCATGCCGTTGGCGAGGCGGCCATCGATGGGCTGGAGGTTCTTGTGGTTGAAGGCTTCAGTGAGCAGGACGGCGGCGATGGCCTCGACCAGCTGCGCGTCGGTGATGGGGCCGTGCTCGGCTTCGTGGGCGGCGATGCGGGCCTGGGTGTCTGGAATGTCTTCGCCGCCGAGGCGAGAGGACGAGATGGGCGATGGCCTGGCGGAGGAGCGCGTATTCGCCGGGATTGCTGGCCTTGGAGCGCTGCCAGTTTGGCGACGCCGGTCTTTTCAAGTTCGCCGGCCTTGGCGACGAAGCGGTCGCTCTTGGCGTGGAAGACGGGGCGCATGTAAGCCTCAGTGACGGCGGCGATGGAGCGGAGGACGGACTTTTCACCGCAGCCGGCGCAGGCGCCGTCTCCGGAGACGAGCGCGTCGTAGTTGGTGCGGACCATCAACATATTGCGCAGGGTTGCGGTCTTCGAGTCGGCGGGATTGGCGGAGTTGAAGAGGCCGAGGAACTTTTGCGAGGTGTCTGGCAGTAGATCGAGGAAGCCGGTGCCGGTTTCGTGCTCGGCGTTGACTTCTTCGGTTTCGGCAACCATGCGGAGGGCGTTGTGGTCGCCGCAGGCGGTGACGCAAGCAGCGCAGCCTTTGCAGAGATCGCTGACGAAGATGGAGAAGATGCCGCCTGAGCCGGGGTTCTTGCGCTCGGGCGAGGAGAAGATGGCGTTGACCTTCTGATAGGCCATGGGGACCTTGTCGATGATGGCGAAGAACTGGTCCTTCGCGGACGGCGAAAGTACTTCCACTGTTGATGACGACTTCGTGCAGGATGGTTTGCATGCGGCGTGCCGGTCTTGATTTCGGCGACCATGCGCTGGCGGGTTTGCTTTTCGATTTCAGGCAGGGCGCGCATGAGCTTGGTGCGATCGGCGGGGTCGGCGATGTAGTAGGAGACGGCGGTGGTGAGCAGGGTGCTGAGGTCCTGCGAGGTGTTGGGCAGTGCGGTGTCGGGGCAGACGGAGATGCACTCCATGCACTGGGTGCAGTTCTCGGGGATGTAGAGCGGGGTTTCGCGGCGGGCGACGTATTTGGAGGCGGTGTCGCCGGTGGCGGCGGCGATGACGCCCATGGCGCGAGCGGCGTGGCGGGCTGGTCATAACCAAACGACGAGCGGAACTGGGCATCGAAGTCGGCGACGCGGCTGATGGGAGTGCGCGGGCCCTGGCCGGCGGGAGTGGGTGTGGAGCGGCAGCCGCAGGATGCGCCGCCGGCGGTGGCTAGTTCAAGAATGGGCAGCAGGGCCTGGCCGCGGAGGCTGGAGCGGTCGGCTGCGGCGAGTGCGCCGATTTTGATTTCCTTGACCTGATCGAAGCCCTGGGTCATGACTTCCATGTTGGAGGCGACGACGGCTTCGCCGAGCTTGCCGAACTTCTTGACGTATTGCTTGTAGACGACTTCGCGATACTGCTCCTGGGTGATGCCGAACTCGTCGAGCAGGCTGCTGACGGCGAAGAATGCGCCGAGGAAGGCGTTGCCCTGCATGCGGAGTTGGAGATCGCCGCGGTCGGTGGCCTTTTTGGCGATGGCAAAGCCGGGCAGCGTGAAGACGCGAATGTTTTTATCGATGATCTGCTTTCGCGCCCAGCTGGGGAGACGCTCCCATGCCTGCTCGCCTTCTTCATCGGACTCCCAGACAAGCGAGCCGCCTTCTGCCATGCCGTCTAGCGGGTTGCAGTGGGTGAAGGCTTTGGGGTCGCAACACAAAACTACAGTCACGTGGCGCAAATCGCAGTTGACGCGGATGCGGTCTTTGGCGGCGACCATGAAGTAGCTGGTGGGCGCGCCCTTCTTCTCGGAACCGTACTTGGGGTTCGCGCTGACGTGGATGACTTCCTTGGGATTGCCGAGGTCGTCTTTGAGGCCGTCGCGCTCGTAGAGGAGGTCGTTGAGGTCGCCGATGATTGCGCCGAGATTTTTGCCGGTGGTGATAGCACCCCAGCCGCCGATGGAGTGGAAGCGGACGGCCACTGCGCCTTCCGGAAGCAGAGAGGGTGTTTCATTGCCAATGACGGCGTAGGGATGATCGATGCCGAGGACGAAGAATGAAACGCCATCGGAGGCGCGCTTACCGTCTTGGCGGGCGCGGTTGGCGGTGGCGAACTCGTATGCGCCAAACACATGTTCAGGCCGGAAGTCGCGCGAGCCCAGTCCGTAGGTGCCGGAGTAGATGTGGGGCACTTCATTCATGGCCAGGGCGGGAAGGCCCTCCTGGGCGGGGTGGTCCTGGTACTGAATTGCCTTGGAGAGGGCGGTGCGGATATCGCGGCCGAGTGGGTTGTCGCCGGAGAGGGCTTCGTCAGTGCGCTCGAGGATGATGACGTTCTTTTTGCCTTTGAGCGCGGTAACGATGGCGGCTTCGGGGAAGGGGCGAATGACATTGACGTGGATGGAGCCGACGGTGACGCCGCGAGTCTGGCGGAGGTAGTCGACGGCGGCCTCGATGTTTTCAGCTGCGGAACCGAGCGAAACAAAGACGGTATCAGTGTCGCTGGTCTTGTATTCGCTGATGAGGCCGTAGTGACGGCCGGTGAGCTCGCCGAAGTCCTTGTAGGCGGCCTCGAGGAAATCGAGAATCGGCTCGGCGAAGTTGTTGCGGCGGGCGACGATGCCCTGCATGTAGTGCTCTTGATTTTGGACGGGGCCGAGGAGGATGGGATTGGTGAGATCCATCATCTTGGGAACGCGGCGGCGGGTGGGTCCAAAGAGGACGCGCTGGGCATCGGTGGGGCAATCGATGATGTCTTCGGGCGAGCCGAGGTACTCGCGGATCAGATCCGACTCATGCTTATAGAAAGTGCGCTCAAGGTGGCTGGTGAGGAAGCCATCCATGATGTTCATGCCGGGAGTGAGGCTGAGTTCGGTGACGCGGCGGAGGATGAGGGCCTGGTCGGCGGCCTGCTGCGCGTCTTTGCCGAAGAGCATGATCCAGCCGGTGTCGAGCGCGCCATAGATGTCGTCGTGGCCGCAGTGGACGTTGAGGGCGTGCTTGGTAAGGGCGCGCGCGCCAACCTCAAGCACCATCGTGGAGCCCTTGCCGGGAGCGTGGTAGTACTGCTCGACGCCGTAGACGACGCCCTGGCCGGAAGTGAAGTTGACTACGCGCTTGCCGCAGACGGAGTGAGCGATGGCGCCACCCTGGGCCGCGTGTTCGCCTTCGGTCTCAATGGCGATGGTGTTGTGGCCGAAGACGTTCAAGTGGCCCTCGGCATAGGCCTGCTGGAAGAGTTCTCCGCCCTCGGTTGACGGGGTGATGGGATAGAACACGCCGGCATCGGCGATGCGCGTCTCGGTGTGGTAGGAGACGAGCTGATTTCCGTTTGCGGTAATACGTATGCCAGGATAGCGCGCAGCAACCGTCATGAATCCCTCTCTTGTTTTGCCGATCTCTTTGCCGTGGACGTTTGCGCCTGAGTTCGCGGAAAGACGCTCCCATTGAATCAGCGCCGCAAATCGAACGCTTCGTTCGTGGGGCCACGTGGCGAGCGGCCCGGATGATTGCACTTGCAAGTTTAAAGGCCGGAATGGAGATGAGGATACCCAAGGGGGAGTTCCTCGTGAAAACGGCCTATACATTAGTATGCGCCTACGGAATGGGGACGGAGTTTCATATAGTGAGATACGGAGCGATTGTGTCGGCAAGTGGGATTTGGGGCGGTTTTGGAACCGTTTTGGGCTGATTCGGAGCGTATGTAGGCGGCGGAACAACGGCGGAGAAATTAGTTGGCCGAAGGGCGGCGGGGTGGGCCAGCGAGGTTTTTCGAACTTGCCTGCGTTGGCTGGCGTATGGAAGGGCAGGAGAAAATCATGAAATTGCTTCGCCTTGTTTCAATCGTCATGCTGAGTGCGTGTGCTGTGGCGCTCGGACAATCTTCTGACAAGCCGGTTGCCAGCTCCGATGCACAGAGGTCTTTCGACCTGCTAAAGACTCTGACGGGGAGTTGGAAAGGTCCGATAACGACGGATAATCCTGCCTGGAGTACGGACCAGCTTATGCCCCTTTCGATCAGGGTCGCATCGCATGGAAACGCGTTGATTCACGAGTTGAGCACACCTGGTCCGGAGGTCACGGTTTTCTATCTCGACGCCGATCGGCTGACGTTGATTCACTATTGCGATTTCGCCAACAGGCCGCACATGGTGGCGCGGCCTTCAGCGGATGGAAAGGCGGTGGAGTTCGATCTTGTGGATGCGCCGGGCAGCAACCAGGTGGGGCATGTGGGCCACTGGGTGTTTACCGTGATCGATGCCAACCATCACTACGAAGACGTTACGTTCATGCTGCCGGACGGCAAGCCTGTACACGCGCACATGAATTTCAGGCGGGTGCAATAGCGTCGACCCTCATCCCGGACGATTCGCCATTGAGACGCTGCAAACCCACAATCGGAGCCGCTCCCATTGCAAGTGAACTATGCCCGGCCTACAAGCGTAACGGGGCAGGCTTTCGCGGGTCTGCATTGCGGGCTGTATAGTGGGGGCGACCGATGAGTGTGGCTGCGAATTGAAGTTTGCCGTGGTGGCGGCGCGGCCGGGAGCAGATCAAGATGGAAGCGAAGTTTGGGCGCTACCCGAGCCTTGAGGGGCGGGTGGTACTGGTGACCGGCGGAGCGACGGGGATTGGCGAGGCGATTGTGACGCACTTCGCGCGGCAGGGGGCGCGGGTTGCGTTCGTTGACATTCAGGACGAAGCGGCTCTTGGGCTGGTGGATGGGCTGACGGCGGAGGGCTGCGTTGCGCCGATATACATTCATTGCGACCTGACGGATATCGGGGCGCTGAAGGGGGCTGTGGAGGAAGTGCTGGCGCAGTTGGGTGGACTGGATGTGCTGGTGAACAACGCGGCCAACGATCAGAGGCACACGATCGAGGAAGTGACGCCGGAGTATTGGGACCATTGCATGGAGCAGAACCTTAAACATTATTTCTTCTGCATACAGGCGGTGCTGCCGGCAATGCGCAAGGCGGGGCGGGGTTCGATCATTAACATGTCATCGATTTCATGGATGATCCCTTCGACGGGTGTGCCGCTTTACATTGCGGCCAAGGCGGCCATCGTGGGACTGACGCGCACACTGGCGCACGAATTGGGGAAAGACAATATTCGCGTGAACGCGGTGCTGCCGGGCGCGATCGCGACGGAGCGGCAGCGGCGGCTCTGGTACACGCCGGAGTACAAGGCGGAGATCATGGCCAGCCAGGCGCTGAAGCGGGATATTCTGCCGGAAGACGTGGCGCGGCTGGTGCTGTTTCTGGCGGCAGACGATTCAAGCGCCATTACCAATCAGAGCTACGTTGTGGACGGCGGGTGGGTGTAGCCGCCGGAGGCGGCGAGGGAACAGGGACTAGGGAATAGGAGTTCGGTGAGATGAGGATGAACGGGCTCGTGGCATGCGGGACGATTGCGCTCGGAGCGGTACTCGTCTTGAACGCACAGGAGGTTCAAGGAAAAGCAGACGGGCGTTCACCAGAATATGAAGGAGTGCAACAGCGGCTGGCGCGGGGATGGAATACGTGGGATGTGCATAGCGTTACTACGCAGGTGCTGTTGCCGGAAGGCTTGGCAATTCACGTTGGACTCAAGCACAACAGTACGTTGAATGGCGATGCGTTTTTGGGAGACGTGCTGATTGGACGGCTGGATAAGGATGCGGAGGTGGTAACTCCGGGGCCGCATGCGTGGGATGGGAGTTATACCGAACTTACAGTTGAGTGGAAGCGGCATAAGTGGCGGGTCGAGAGTGCACACGATAGCGGGGACCTGGTGATGCTGGTGACGCCGCTGGAGTCGAAGGATGCGTCGGCACTGCCGCCGACGGTGGTGTTCAGCGTGGGCACGGCGTGGAATTCCTCTGGCGGGCCTTCAGGCCATGCCGGCTATGGGATCGTCGCGAACACTGGCGTCGATTCTGCGATTGAGATCGATTGCACATGCTGGAACCGACCGGCTGAGCCTAAGGGCGCCCTGCCGGTGACTACTCCTTACTTCGCGGTCGATCTGACGGCGCCGGCAGGGGTGAGCACGCAAGAGTTGGGCATGGCGGGGAAATCGAAAAAGCCGCGCACGGTTGAGCAGATTCAAAGCGTGATCAGCCGCCAGCGCAAGGCCTACGAGAAGTCGATTGCCGCGGCCGGCGCGAGCGGGCCGATCATCGATGCGATTGAGACTACGCTGGGGTGGGACACGATTTACGAGCCGGAAAAGCAGCGCGTCATTTCGCCGGTGAGCCGTGTGTGGAGCGTGGGTTGGGGCGGCTATGTGCTCTTCGACTGGGATACGTTTTTTGCGGCGACCCTGGCTTCAGTGGGAGATCGCGACCTGGCTTACGCAAACGCAGTGGAGATTCTTCGCGAAGAGACCCCGGAGGGCTTTGTGCCGAACTACGCGCGGCCGGGATGGAAGAGCTTTGACCGCTCGGAGCCACCGGTGGGAGCGATCACGGTGCTGGGGTTGTATCGGAGATTTCACGACCGATGGTTTCTGGAAGAAACATTTCAGCCGCTGCTCAGTTGGAATCGATGGTGGGCGAAGCACCGCGACATGGACGGGTATCTCGCATGGGGAAGCGGCGGAAACAACGAGCAAGTCAATCCGGACGAACCCTCGGGTGGAACTAAGCAGGGAGCTATCTACGAATCGGGGCTGGATAACAGTCCCATGTACGACGGCGCAAGTTATGACTCGCAGTCGCACCTTCTTGAGGTTGGCGACGTGGGCCTGATGAGCATGTACATCGCGGATTGCGACGCGCTGGCGGAGATGGCAGATACATTGGGCAAGACCGATGAAGGCAAAGAACTGCGGGACCGCGGCGCCCGGTACAAAGCCAAGCTCGGAACCATGTGGGATGAGAAAGCGGGCATGTTTCTGAACAAGGATTTGCGCACCGGACAATCGGGCACGCGGCTTTCCCCGACTAACTTCTATCCGATGCTGGCGCATGCGGCGACACCGGCGCAGGCGAAGACGATGGTGGAGAAACACCTGCTCAATCCCGATGAATTCTGGGGCGATTGGGTTATACCTTCGATTGCGCGCAACGATCCGGCATTTCCCGATCAGCAGTATTGGCGGGGCAGAATCTGGGGGCCGATGAACTACCTGGTCTATCTTGGGCTGGCTAACTACGACGATGCGGAAGTTAGAAAGGAGTTTGCGCAGAAGTCTTATAACTTATTTCTTAAAGAGTGGAGCGAGAAGAGGCATGTGCACGAGAATTACAACGCGATAACCGGGACGGGGGACGATGTAACAAGCAGTGACCGATTTTATCATTGGGGCGCGTTGCTGGGGTATGTGGAGTATCTGGAGCAGAACGGGGCGGGCAAGTGACGCGTTGAGTGGAGGCTCAGCGAGGCGGTCTTTCCGGCACTGAAGCCCGCGTCAATTCTGCCGGCTTTTCGCGGGGGTTAATACCTCCGACTCCCTCCGGTTAGAGACCGCAAAGCGCGGCGGAATCGACCTTGTTATCAATCGGTGGCAGCCCGCGCTGTGTATGATTTTCGACCGCCAAAAGACGGCCTGATGGCTTACCATGCTGCGGAGGGTTTGGAAGCCATGACATCCGTTTTGAAATTTCGTTCTCTTGCATCCGCACTGTTTTTCATTTCCGCCGCAATGATTTTTTTCGCGGGCCATTGTGCGGCTCAGAGCGCAGCAGGCGCGGCCAAGATTGCAGCGGGGCTGGAGACGGAGTCGCGCGCGGTGATTGAGCGGCTGTCGGGGTTGCGCGAGTTGCCGGATGGGGCTTGGAAGATGCATGCCGGGGACCTGGCGCACGGCGAAGCGGTCGGCCTTGATGAGAGCGGGTGGCAGGAGATCAAGCCGAGAGAGAAGGCGCCGAATGAGGCTGTGTGGTTCAGGCAGACTTATGTTGTGCCGGAGACACTGAAGGGCTACGACTTGACGGGGGCGAGGATCTGGTTTCAGTTTCACGCGGAGGCCAATGGGCCGATGCCTGAGATTCTCTACTTCAATGGGCGGCGCGTGGCGATGGGCGACGATCTGGAAAAGACCGTACTGTTTGATCAGGCCAAGCCGGGCGATAAAGTGACGGTGGCGGTGAAGCTGCTGCACACGGTGGACACGAAGAACTTTCACGGGGCATCGTTGGAGATCGATTATCCGGAGGGAAGGCCGAATCCGGAAGATCTGCGCGAGGAGTTTTTGTCGGCGGCGCTGCTGGTGCCGTCATTGGCGCCGGGCGATCAAGAGAAGCTGGAGACGCTGAATGGGGCTATTCAGGTCGTAGATCTGGCGGCATTAGATAAGCACGACCAAACTAAATTTGACGCGAGTTTGAAGGCGTCGCTGGAAAAACTGGAAGCGCTGGAACCGCTGTTGCAGAAGGCTGACGTTCCATCTGACGGGCAACTCGCACATTGATGCGGCCTGGCTGTGGCCGTGGACGGAAACCGTGGACGTGGTGAAGCGGACGTTCGGCACCGCGCTGCAACTGATGTATGAGTATCCGCAGTACACCTATACGCAATCGGCGGCGCAATATAACGAGTGGATGGCGCAGAAGTATCCCGAGATGAATGCGGAGATTGCGCAGCGGATCAAGGAAGGGCGCTGGGAGATTGTGGGCGGCATGTGGGTTGAGCCGGATCTGAACATGCCGGATGGCGAGAGCCTGGTGAGGCAGTTGCTGGTGGGCAAGCGGTGGTACAAGCAGGCGTATGGCGTGGATGTGCGGATTGGATGGAATCCGGATTCGTTTGGGTACACGTGGCAGTTGCCGCAAATCTACAAGAAGTCCGGCGTGGATTATTTTGTTACGCAGAAGATGACTTGGAACGACACGAATCAACTGCCGTTCAAGCTGTTCTGGTGGGAGTCGCCGGATGGATCGAAGGTGCTGGCGTATTTTCCGCACGACTACGGCAACGAGGATTTGAGCCCGGTGCGGCTGAGCGCCGACCTGGTAGCGGCGCGCACGCGGGCCACGGGCATGACGGACATGATGGACCTCTACGGGATCGGCGATCATGGCGGCGGACCGACGAGGGCGGTGCTGGATCAGGGTTTTCATTGGTCGATGCCTTCGATTCCGCCGAAGGTCGCTCCGAATATGCAGTTCGGAACCGCGCAGACGTGGTTCTCGACGGTCGAGAAGCAGATTGCGCCGGATAGCCCGGTGTGGAACTACCAGTCGATTGCGAAGGGGTATCAGCCGCCGCCGGATCCGGCGAATCCGGGGATGATGGGGATTCCGACGTGGAAGAGCGAGCTTTATTTTGAGTATCACCGCGGGGTGATGACGACGCAGGCCAACCACAAGCGGAATATGCGCGAGAGCGAAGTCGAGGTGCTGGATGCGGAGAAATTTTCCTCGATTGCCTGGCTGTATGGTTTGAAATACCCCGGCGCGGAGTTGACGGAGGATTGGAAGAAGGTGCTGTTCAACCAGTTCCACGATCTGGCGGCGGGGTCGGGGATTGGGGTGATCTATAAGGATGCGCAGAAGGATTATGACGTGGTGCGGTGGTCGACGAATGAGATATCGGGGAGGGCGCTGGAGGTAGCCAACGAGAGGATAAACACAAGCGCTTGTAGCCTAGGTCGCGTTCCCGTCGTCATCTACAACCCGTTGGGATGGGTGCGTTCCGGGGATGTGGCGGTACATGCACAAGGAAGCGGAGCCGAGGCTGAGGATGTGACACTGCACGTGGACAACGTGCCGGCGCTGGGATACAAGGTGGTGCATGTGAATTTGGCAGCGGAAGCAGCCAAGGCCCCAATTCAGGCCCAGACGGCGACTGCCGGCCACACGGCCGATATTCAAGGCGGCAAGTTCTCCATCCAGGTGGACGGGAAAACCGGCTGCATTGTAAGCCTGACCGAGATCAAGACAAACACGGAATTGATTGCCCCCGAAGGCTGCGGCAATCAATTGCAATTCTTCAAAGATACGCCGAAGGACTATGACGCGTGGAATATTGATCCGGGCACGCTCGACGTGGCGCCGCAGACGATCAGCCAGGCGGATTCGGTGGAGTTGGTTCGGGAAGGCATCCAGACTCTGATTCGGGTCAAGAGCCACTATCAAAACTCCAAGTTCGTGCAGAATATCAGCATCAAAGGCGATCTGATCGACATTGACAACGACATCGACTGGCATGAATCGCATGTGCTGCTGAAGGCGGCGTTTCCGTTGGCGGCTTCGGGGCCGTTTGCTACTTACGAGATTCCTTACGGCACCATCGACCGGCCGACTACGCGGAACAATAGCTGGGAAAAGGCGCAGTTTGAGGTTGAGGCGATGCGGTGGGCGGATCTGGGCGGCATTGGACCCGATGGGAAGCAGCATGGGCTGAGCGTGCTGAATGATTCCAAGTACGGATACGACGCGGCGGGGAATGTGCTGCGGCTGACGCTGCTGCGGTCAGCCAAGTGGCCCGATGCCGAGGCGGACATGGGGCATCATCACTTCCACTACGCGCTTTATCCGCACGCGGGAACGTGGAAGGATGCGCTGACGGTGCGGCATGGGTATGAGTACAACTATCCGCTGACCGCTGTGGTCACGACGGCTCATGCGGGCACGCTGCCGGCGGAGCATTCCTTCGCTTCAGTCTCGCCGGAGAATGTGGTGCTGACGGCGGTGAAGAAGGCCGAGGATCAGAACGGATTGGGCGTGAATGGATTAATTTTGCGCGTGTATGAGTGGGCGGGGAAGGAGACGACGGCGGAGTTTCATGTGCCGCCGGGAGCGACGGGGGCGACGGTAACGAATTTGATGGAAGCGCCGGAGGGAGAGCCGCTGGCGGTTATGGGAGATGTGGTGAAGGCGCCGATTCATCCGTACGAGATATTGACGATTCGGGTGGATTATCCGGGTCGAGTGGCGAGGCAGTAGGCGAATCCCACCCTAGCCACAAAAACAAAAACGTGGTGCCCAGAGGGCGCCCAGGTGGGGCACCCGCACCCAGTCTTTCACCGGCTTTGGTAGTCTAGCGGATAGGAGTTGCGCCATGGACATTACTTCCCCGTTCGTTGTTGTTTCAGTGATCGTCGTTGTCTTTGCCGTGGGAATTCTGTTTGGAGCTAGCACGAAGGAAGACGGGCACGAATCGCACTGAGACAGCGGGTCAACGATGGCTGAAATATCGACAAAAAGCCGCAGATCATTTCTTGCCGGAGCGGCGAAGGCTGCGGGAGCGGCGCTGGCGATTCGTTCCATGGGCATGCTGGCGCAGGATGCGGCGAAACCTGATAAGGACGAAGCGACCCCGGTTTTCTCCGCGAACGATCCTGCGTGGAAGCGGACCTGGGATGCAGCCGTCGCTGTGCTCGCCGGGAATATTCGCAGCGTTCCCGGCTACGCAAAGCCCATTCTTTTTGAAGGCAGCACGTATCAAGGCATCTGGCAGGAGTGCGGGCCGCACGAAGGGCTGGTCTACGCCACGCTTGCGAAATCGATTCCGACCGATCCGGCCAAGACGACTCCGCTCGAGGCTGCGCGCAACAATCACATGGCGTTCTTCGAGCTGCAGCGGGCGGACGGTCAACTGCCGGCAAGCGTTAAGACGACGGAGAACGGGTATGGGCAGATACAGATGGTTGTGCCCATCGCGGCAACCGCGTGGGAACTGAGCGAACTTACCGGGGATGAGGAGTTGCTGGCGGCGGCATACACCGCGTGCAGCCGCTGGGATGCGTGGCTGCGGCAGTATCGCGATACGCGCAAGACGGGGCTGGTTGAGGGTTTTTGCACCTACGACACCGGGCACGACAATAGTCCGCGATGGAAAGGGATTCCCAACCGCTGTCCCGGTGCGGACGCGCGCAAGTGTCCGCCAATTGCCTCAATGCCGCGCCTCTGTCCTGATCTTTCGGCGACTGTTTACGGAGGGCGGATTGCGCTGGCGGCGATGGCCAAGGCGCTGGGCAAGACAAGCGATGCTGCGAGTTGGCATGCCGATGCGGAGACGATCCGCAACTTGATCATCGAAAAGCTCTACTCGCATGAAGACGCGGCGTTCTACGATCTGGACGCGCAGGGCAACTTTGTCAGGGTTCACTCCGATGTGATCAGCCGGGTTCTTGGCGAGCATGTGCTGGATCTTGCGCACCGGCGGGATCGGGCGATTTTCGAGGCTGTCTGGAAGCGCGAATTGCATAATCCCAAGGCCTTCTGGGCACCGTACCCGTTTTCGAGCGTCGCGCAGGACGACCCACAGTTTGTTCGTCCCATTCCGCGCAACTCGTGGGGCGGAGCGTCGCAGGCGCTGACGGCGCTGCGCACGCCGCGCTGGATGGCGCACTACGGCAAGCAGGCGGAACTCGACCACCTGATGATGCAATGGTGCCAGGCGATTCTGCGGCACGGGGAGTTCAGGCAGCAGATGGATCCGCAGACGGGGGAGTTTACGCAGCCCGATCCCGGGGGGTATTCGCCGGCGGCGCTGGTGTTTCTTTCGTTTGCGAAGAGTCTGGGACATGGCGGGGCCGCATAAAGCGAGCCGAGCCACGGTGGCAGGATGCCATCCCAGGCCGCGCGATTTCAGGAACCTTTACGCAAGCGCGGGCGTATAACAGGGCAAGAGGGCGATTTGCCATGATCCAGAACAGGATTCGCATAGCGACAAGTTTGATAGCCGTGCTGGCGTTGGCCGCGGGGATTGCGGGGTGCAGGATTCGCACCGAGAAGGATTCCAACGGCAAGGATAAGAACGTTCAGATCGACACGCCGTTTGGCGGCCTTCACGTAAATACCGACCAGACCACGGCTGCGGACCTGGGACTGCCGGTATATCCGGGCGCTCAGCAAGTGATGGCGGACGACAAGCACAAGTCGGCTGACATACACCTGGGCTTTGGCGATTGGGAGTTGCGGGTTCGAGCGGTTTCCTACGCGACCCGGGACAGCCAGGATCAGGTGATCGCTTTTTACAAGAAGGCTCTGGAGCGCTACGGCAACGTGATTGTCTGCCGGGACAATGTAGCGGTGGGCACGCCGACGGCAACCTCCGAAGGGCTGACTTGCGACGACAGCGAGAAAAGCGGCAACGTGAAGATCGATCGCAAGGATTACAACACCGGCAAGAATAGCCTGGAATTGAAGGCCGGGTCGAAGCGCCGCCAGCATATTGTGGGCTTTGAAGACTCCAAGGAAGGCGAGACCCGTTTTGCGCTCGTGGCGCTGGATCTTCCAGCAGGCATGGACAAGAACTCGGGAAAGAGCGATTAACTGGTCCGCGGTTGACCTGTGTGGGGCGGGCGGCGGACCGAACTGCGCTGCCGGCTGTCGCAGACCGGGATTCTTGCAGCGGGTTCTGCTACACTTGTCGAAGCGCAATCAAGGGGCCAAACGCGCCAGGCCGCGCCCCAACGATACGCTTCTGCAACCCAAGTTCGGGGAGTGGCTCAGCCTGGTAGAGCACCTGGTTCGGGACCAGGGGGTCGGAGGTTCAAATCCTCTCTCCCCGACCATTCAAAATCAACAAGATGTCGCAATTCTCGCTCCCTGCGAGATCTCCGCTGATATCGATTTTGAGGGTGGGGTAAATTTCAGGTTCAAATCGCCAGCCGACTGGTCGGCTTTTTCGTGCTCAAAAGGGCAAAGGAAAGGCCTTCGCCGGCCTGCCCGCGGCGGCCCGGTGGATTGCCGCAATCCACTCCTGATGACCGCCGCACTGCCGCCAGTCCATGTTTTGCTCGACATGCATGCAGGGGCTATCATGAATCTGCCGTCGAAGCTTGCACATCGTGGAACTCCCAGCAGGGGCACTAAGCACACTGCCGATCCTGCGCGCCTGGCACAGTTTTGCCTGGCCTGCGCAGATGGCTCCGGCCAAGGGAGATCACGTCGACCTCTATGTCTGAACCATACCTCAATCGCGGCCTTGTTTTGCAGGACAAGTTGCCTAAAATGATGTATATGCAGAGAAATAACAACAGATTACAGAAGTCTAGGACTGTCATGCAATTGACATACATTTTCTTGAATCTTTGATCGACGCATGTTATCTTGGTGTGATTCTAGTTCTGTTTTTTTTGCAAACGGCGGACTGCAGTTCCCACTTCCGGCAGCGCCCGATCTTCTCAAGGTTCTTTCTGCATGATGGGACCGACGGGGGCGGAGCCTGTCTAAAGACATACATCCAGAATTATAGAAGCCTTGCGAGCAGGCCAGAGCATGGCCTTCTTTTCACTCGCTATCCGTCAGGTTCTTGCGAGTGACATGCGAGATTCAGAATCGTTGAACAGGGTCCGGAATCCCAGATGGCAGTTTTGAAACCGCGTTCCCGCATGATTAGCGTCCGGCTCTCCGACGAGGAGTATACGGCTCTCCGACGGCTTTGTTTAGTCACCGGAGCGCGGAGCGTATCGGACATCACCCGGGACGCCATGCGCGTGCTTTTGAACGATGCAAATCGAGAGGATATGGCGGGGAGTCACATGGATGAGTTTCGGGCTCAAATGAGAAACCTGGACAAAAAGATAGAGCAACTGGCCGCGGAAATTACAATGATCAAGGGGAACGGTAACCACTGAATGACGACGCAGAAGTTCCATCGGGACCGCACAGCAGGATATACGGGGACGGACAGGATGCCGCATGCCGGCATTCAGAGGTAGTTTATGAGACGCTTAACGATCTGGCTTTTGGCAATTGCGGCCGCGAGTACAGGATGGGGACAACAGCAGGCAAATTCCAATCGTCAAGGAGCAGGAGCAGCCTCTGTCATCGAGGGCGCAAATCTGCCCGTCGAGAAGATCGGCAAGGACGATCTAATCGGCATCACCGTATACGACGCGCCGGAGCTGACACGCAGTCTGCGAGTCGATGCCGAGGGCAATATTCGATTGCCGATGCTCAGGCAGCACATCCAGGCCGCGGGGCTGTCTCCGGCCGAGCTCGAAGCTGCCATTTCGACGGCCCTGACCGAAGGGAATGTACTAGTCGATCCCATCGTAACCGTGTCCGTCATGGAGTACCGTAGCCGGCCAATCACCGTTTCCGGAGCGGTGAGGAACCCATCGACGTTTCAGGCCACAGGCACGGTGACACTGCTTGACGCGATTACGCGGGCAGGGGGACTTGCCGACAATGCCGGGGCGGAGATTCTGGTTAGCAAGCCGTCATCGGCAACGGACGACAAATCGCCAATGCTTGTTCAACGCATACCAGTGCACAGCCTTATTGGCGGAGAGGACCCGGCACTCAACCTGCACCTGGAAGGTGGGGAAGATATTCGGGTTCCAGAGGCGGGGCGGGTTTTTGTTCTGGGCAGAGTGAAGAAGCCGGGCGCGTTCTACATTACGGATGGCGCTGAAAGCAGCATCATGAAAGCACTGGCCCTTTCAGAAGGTTTGGATTCTTTCCCTTCGCACAAGGCCTACATCTACCGAATAGAAGGCGGTAGTGGCGCCAGGAACGAGATTCCAATCGACTTGAAAAACATCATGGATCGCAAATCCCCTGACGTTGCGCTGATGGAAAACGACATACTCTACGTGCCGGACGCAACCGGGGCGCGGGCAAGTTTGAAGGTCTTGGAAACAACGATAGGTATCGCAGCCGGTGTCGGCACCGCCTTGCTCTATGTGTATCACTAGACCGATCGCATGAACTGGCTGCACTTAGTGGCGGAGTGAATGAGCCCCGCCTTGATTGAGGCTATTACAGTCCTGGGAGTAAGCGCTGTGCCAACAATGAGACCGGCTTTAGGCTATCTGAGGAGAACCCATGCCTGAACATTCGCCACTGGCGGAGCTAATTCCTCCCGGGCAGTCCAACAATCTGCCGGCGATAGCCTACTACCCGCCGATTCCGCAGCAGGAATACGAGTTGGAAACGCCCGCTGTTCCCCTGTCGCACTACCTTTGGGTTCTTCGGCGGCATTTCTGGGAGATGGCGGCGTTTGTGGCTGTTTGTGTATTGGCGACCGGAATAGTCTCAGCGCGTCTGCAACCAATTTATGAATCGACGGCGACAGTCGATGTCGACCGACAAGCGCCCTCCGAGGTTGTGGGCGAAGATTCAACGCGAGCCGCTGGAGTTCCAAACGATGCAGACCAGTTCCTCGCTACGCAGATTAAGCTGATCCAGTCTGATTCGGTGCTTCGCCCCGTGGCTGAGCAATTCCATCTGCTGGGTCAAGAAGGGCAGCTAAAGAGTCTCAATGCCGAAAAGGCACAGCAGACGGCCAGGGCGCCGGTGACGCTTGGCCGCCTTAAAGTGACCCGCCCGCCAAACACATACTTGTTGCTGATCAGCTACCGTTCACCAGATCCCGTCTTAGCCGCGGACGTGGCAAATGCAATTGCGAACTCGTATCTAAATCACACTTATGACATTCGGATTCGGTCATCGGCTACTCTGTCGGCATTTATGGAGAAGCAGCTTGATGAGTTGAAGGCGAAGATGGAAAAATCGGGCCTTGCCCTGGCGCAGTTTGAAAAGGACCTGGACGTCATTAATCCAGAGGAGAAGACCAACATTCTCTCGGCTCGATTGCTGCAACTGAATACGGACTACACGGCCGCCCAGGCAGAGCGCGTAAGCAAAGAGGCGGCCTGGAACGCAATGAAGTCGGGTTCAATGGAAGCGGCACAGGTTTCTTCTCAGGGAGAATCGCTCGCGAAGCTCAATGAGACACTCAACGAAGCGCGCCAGCGATTTGCTCTGGTTAAGTCGACTTATGGTTCTACTCATCCCGAATATCGCAAAGCTGCCTCAGAAGTGGCGGAAATCGAGAAGCAGGTCGAGAGCACGCGCAGTAATATCTCCGACCGGATTCAAGTGGAGTATCGGGAGGCGCTGAATCGCGAACAAATGCTCAAGCAGACCGTTGCCGCGACAAAGGCAGAATGGGACCGCATCAACTCCCAATCGTTTGAGTATCAGCAATTGAAGCGAGAGGCGGACGCGGATAAAACTTTGTACGACGAGCTGATCCGAAAGATTCGGGAAGCGGACATCAACGCCGGGTTTCAGAACAATAACGTTCGCATCGCGGATCTGGCTCGGCCGCCGTTGCACCCGGTGTTTCCCAATCTGCCGCTGAACCTCACGCTTGCGTTTCTTTTTTCAACTCTTCTCGCAGTCGGGGCGGTGCTGTTGCAAGACACGCTTGACACGACACTGCGCGATCCCAAGGAGGCGAGCCAGTTTCTCGGCACAGATGTCATCGCGACGATGCCCATCGATCGCGTAATTGCACAACTGCCGAGGGTTGCAGACACTTTCCCGGCGGGGGCCATCGTGGCGAAACCCGC
Source organism: uncultured Acidobacteriaceae bacterium (assembly GCA_963757965.1). GTDB lineage: Bacteria > Acidobacteriota > Terriglobia > Terriglobales > Acidobacteriaceae > Telmatobacter. Next base: position 16,566 of record CAVWTV010000012.1, on the reverse strand, counting down.
GCAGAACGGAGATCGAAAGGGATACTACCGCTCAACTTCGGCTTTCGAAGAGGCCGTGCGCACGTTGCGCAATACAATCCTGCTGTCTGATTTTGAAGGTCGGTTGCGCTCGATTGTGATCACCAGCGCCGCTCCCAGCGAGGGTAAGACGACGATTGCCGCTCATCTAGCTATCGCCAACGCGGACCGTGGCCAGAAGACACTGCTTGTCGATGGCGATCTGCGGCGTCCGAGCCTTCACGCGAAATTCGGGATAACTCCCCGAGAGGGGCTTTCCAACGTGCTGACCGGCGAGCGGCTTTGGCAAGAAGTCGTACTGCCAGTCGAGGGCCGACCGAACTTGAGCCTTCTGCCGGCAGGGATGGGTTCTCATCGTGCAGCCGATCTGATTGGCCCGCGCCTTGCCACCCTGCTTGACGAATTCGCAAAGGAGTACGATCTGGTATTTCTGGACTCGCCGCCCGTACTGGGCTTTGCAGAGTGCCTCCAGATGGCTACTGCAGCCGATGGCGTACTCATTATTAGCCGGGCCGGAGAAACCAAACGAAAGGCCGTCGCGGAAGTGATCTCGGTGCTGAATCGTCTGCGTGCCAATATCATCGGGGTGGTTCTGAACCAGGTGGGCCAAGACACGTCCGCGGATGGGTACGCGTACTACGGGTATTATCGAAACGGACATAACCAGAAATCCGAACAATGAAACATGCGGGACAATTCGCATAAATACACCTAAGAAGACTGAAAGTATGTATAAGTTTAAAGTTGCGGTCTATCTAATAGACATTTCTGTAGTGTGATCCATAGGGCGTTGATGCGATCCCACGGAAGAAAAAAGAAGCAAGCTACAATCTTCATTCAGAAGATCACCCGCCCCTTCTCGCCATTTCGTGTGCGTCCGCTTGATGCCTAAAATGAGGGAGACCATTCGAGCCAGCGGCATCGTCGCGCCGCCCTAACAATCTACCGGTACAAGACATCGAGCAGGCCAAGTTCATTACAGGATGGACTCTGAGCGATTTACTTAGGAGAGAGATGATGTTGAAGAAGCTTGTTAAATCCACGCTAGCTTCATTTGGCTTTCAATTATCAAGAATTCCGCCGCAAGAGGGTGGGGATAATGTCCCTGACAGGGACCTGTATCGTCCGAGGTTTTCGCCATGGTTCGGCCAGGGAGACTTTGCAAGGTACTACGCGATTGCAGCTCCCAGAACGCTTGTTTGCCTCGAGAGTTGCTTTGTCCTCTGGACATTGATCCGACAGTCCTTGAATGTTCGTGGGGACTTTTGGGAGTGCGGTGTATATAAGGGAGGTACAGCAGCGATGATCGCTGCAGTTCTTAGGGATGCAAAGTCGGACAAGAACTTGCTTCTCTTCGACACATTTGAAGGAATGCCCGAAACGGACCCGGAAAAGGACTGGCACGAGGTGGGTGATTTTCGGGATACGTCGGTTGAGGTTGTCACCAGTTATGTGGGTCAGGACCAGTCTTGCAGAGTGTACAAGGGCTTTATTCCAGATACATTCAGGGGGCTTGAGTCTTCTACGATAGCTTTCGCGCATCTCGATGTCGATATTTACAAGTCAATTCATGACAGCTTGAGCTTCATTTGGCCGCGGCTCACTTTGGGAGGGGTTATCGTATGCGATGATTACGGACTTGTTACCTGCCCCGGAGCGAGAGCTGCCATAGACGAGTTCTTTGTCGCGGAGGCTTGTGTTCCTCTTTGTTTATCAACGGGACAAGCGGTGATCTTCAAAGGGATTCCCGATGCCCCCCGTTAAGACCGGACATGTCGGGGAACTAGATTGTTGCCGGCTAGAGGGATTCTCGGGCTTTCGCTCTCTGCCTCTTACTCGTCATTTCGCACCAGGGCCGGAGCGGCTACTGCACTGAGGCGATCTACTCGTGCGGACATGAGCGAAGGATTTCAACCAAAGGGCAAGCTGCTTCGGGAGGTAAGACTCGGTGTTCTTCGCGATCAAGCTTGCGCTTCTTGAAAACGCACCAATCATTGTCGCTCGTGGATTCCGAAGAGTTTTTCCGCGACGACGGCAGATACAACCAGACGATACATGGGCGAAGCGTATCCTCGTTATCCGGCTGGACAACATCGGCGATGTTGTCATGTCCACTCCCATCTTCAGAGAGTTGAAGCGGCAATGTCCGAATGTGCGCCTAACCGCGCTTGTCCGAGAACATTGCGGAGAACTCCTTGTAACAAATCCCTTTGTCGACGAAGTCGTTACTGTTGGACCTGACCTATCTAGGGGGTTGTCCCGGCTGGTTTCAGTTCTTCGCATCTATGCGAAGGTTCTGCGGAAGATGCCGTTTGATGTGGTGTTACATCCGAGGGTCGGAGACGATGCCGTAAGTGAGTCTTTGCTGATCGTCCTTATCGATGCCCCACTTTCGATCGGGTTTAGAATGGGGCATAAGTCCCGGTATGGATTTGATCGTACGCAGGTCTTGACTAAGGCGCTGCCGCCACCTCCGCCGAAGAGTGAGGTGCTGGCTATCGCAGATACGGTTACTGCCCTAACCGGCGTTCAGTTCACGGCCGCTCCTGAGCTATTTCTAACTGAAGCGGATGGTGCTTTTGCAGAGAACATTGCCGGGGACTTTCCTGGCGATGTGCAACTAATTGGAATAGGCTTCGGCGCTTACCAGAGGAAGAGATGCTGGCCGGCGCATCTTTGGGCAAGAGCTCTGGATCTTCTTGCGCGGCGCTATCGAATTGCCGTCCTGATCTTCTGTTCTCCGGAAGATGCGGTCGAAGCAAATAACATTCGACTAAGCACAGTGGAACCAATGCCAATAAAGGTAGTTGCAGGAGCTTCATTAAGACAGGTAGCCGCATGTATTGGCCGGTGTACGCTTTTTCTTGGCACAGATAGCGGGCTGGCACATATTGCAGCCGCCATGCGTGTACCGGTTGTGGTAGTGTCTCCTCATCCCCAAGACGGCGATCCCATGCACGACAATAGTCCGATGAGGTATGCACCTATCGGATCGGAGCTTCGCCGCATTGTCTCGCCTATAAAGGCCCGTCCACCTTGCTCCAGTGCATGTGACATGAATGTGCCTCATTGCATCTTGGAAGTTACCCCACATGATGTCTTGGCGGCTGCAGAAGAGATTCTCGCGCTTTTGGGAAAAGGTGCCCACCAGAATGAAAGTTGTACTTAGAGACAATGCGAGGATCCCTGGGAAATCGAAACGGCCTCGGCAGCGCAGCTCGAACTGCAAGTGAAACTAACTTAGACACCGCTATTCGCATTTCTCGAGCACCTTGTTGCCGCGTGCAAACCAGCCCGGCCGCCGCGGAGGATGAGATGCTCCTTTCGGTTTTACTCTTGACATGAATTATCGAGGTTCTCGTGCTTTCCCGGAAACCCTCCGCACTCGATTACATCTCCGGGATCCGCGCATTCGGCACGTCGAGCTCACAAGTTGCGAAGTATACCGTTGCGTTGCAGCAATTTGTTTCACGCGCCATCTTCGACGGATCTATTGTTCGCGCCAATGACAGCGCATACACGCGCATAAGTATTGTTATGCCCTCTTACAACCAGGTTCGCTTCATTGAGCGTTCTATTCTCTCGGTGTTGAATCAGAATTATCCTAATCTTCAATTCATCATTATGGACGGGGGGTCAACGGATGGAACTCTCGACGTAATTCGCAAGTACGGAGAGTATCTGTTGTGGACAAGTGAACGAGATCTAGGGCAGTCCGACGCAATCAATAAGGCGCTTCTGCTGGCTGACGGCGAACTTATCGGTTGGCAAAACTCGGACGATGTTTACTTTCCAGGAGCGTTTCGGCGGGTGCACGAAGTGGCAGAAAGGGTGCCGCAGGCTGCTATTTACAGCGGAACCGTCGCATGCATCGACCTCGACGACCGCTTAACGAGGATCTCCAAATTCACCCGTCCAAGCGCGCGACGATTGCTATATGAAGGTTTCGTAATGTCGAGCCAAGGCGTATTCTGGCGCAGGGATGTACAGTCTTGTGTTGGCCCGTACGATATCGACCTTCACATTGCCATGGATGTCGATTTTTGGCTTAGAATGCTCGCTCAAGGATGTGCTGAGTTTCTGCCTGAGATCATCGGCGGGTTTCGGCAGCATGAGGGTACAAAGACCTCACTGGCAGAAGGTCGCGGGTTGAAGGAGATGAGCGAGATCAGAAAGAAGTTCGGCGTAAATGACCAGACTCTTAGATGGAAATTCATACGCGCTGGCTTGCGAATCTCTCGATTACTGCAATGGACCCTCGTGACCAGACCACGGTGCAAACCAATTAGCGAACGACATAATAGTTCTCAACGTTTAACTGTACTGTAGCGACAATATGTAATCAGGCGATCTTTGTAAGGTGACACAGCCACAAATGAAGGTCCAGAAGTTCTTACATGTCTTGAACCCGACCGTCTCGAACGAACCAGACCGGCGCCGGTTCGGTGACTTTGCGCGGCTTCTCAAGTATCCAGTCGGGAGCGAGCCGAAACTACTATGGCCGGCCATCATCTACGCCGGCATCATCATTGGTCTTCAGGTGATTTCACCCGAAACGCGCATCCTTTCGTTTACGGGGCTTCTTGCGCTTGCTGCTTTTCGAAGGCGCGGACCTGTTCAAGCGCTTTCGCTTTCCATTTTTGCGACTTTTGCAAACGGCGGGTTGGCTCCGGAGACACCGGCGTTATCTTTCCTGAAATGGATGCTGATAGCAGTATGTGCAGTGAAGCTGGCCATCACTTTCAAATCTCATTTGAACGTCAAGATGCCGGGGCAACATGCCATTACGGTCTACACAATCGTGATTTGCATTCTTGCGCTTGTGGTTAGCAGTAACAGGGAGCTATCACTTCTAAAGCTCCTTTCCTGGTATGTTACAGCCCAGATTATATTTGTGGCGCTTTCTGACCGCCGTGTTACGGCTGCCTATTGGCTGAACTGGCTTTTCTCGCTGTATATCGCACTCCTGCTCTTCAGTTTTCCCCTCCTGTTTTTCCCCGTCGGGAGGTGGATAAATGGGCGGTCCTTTCAAGGCGTTTTTTCGCACCCTCAGACATTCGGCGTATATATCGCCCCATTTACTGCCGTAGTGACGGTAGGCATTATTAGAGCCACGGTTCTTAGGTGGCACGCAGTACTTATTGCGGCATTGGCCTGGACCATGATGTTTGTCTCGCAGTGTCGAACCGCGGTTCTAGCCGTATCACTCGGAATTACGGTCTCTTTATTCATCTCCCTTTTACGTCGAGAGGGCAGACGGAACAACTGGCTTCGACCTCATATTGTGATCCGCTTCTGTCTTCTCGGAGTGATTGCTCTAGTTCTGGCGCCCGCATTCGGAGACAGTGCAGTTTCCGGGCTATCGGCTTTTCTCTCTAAAGGAAGCTCGGGAACTATTTGGAATCCGATTTTTGAAAAGGGCGGCATAGCGTCATCTCGCGAGAGCCTTGTAGCGCCGCAGCTGGAGCAGTTCAAGGAGAAGCCAATCGGAGGCACCGGCTTTGGACTTGCCCCAGAGGACGTTGCTCAGCAGGTTCAGACGAGCGATCTCTATGGCCTGCCACTCAGCGCCCCCACCGAGCCTGGATTTCTTCCACTGGCTCTTTTGGCTCAGACAGGAATCATAGGCGCGGTGGCGTGGTGCCTTATGCTCTTTCCACTCAGTAGACGTGTCAGCTTTCATGCACCATTTGAAATGACCATCCTGTTCTGGACAGTAACGCTAACGACGCTTGGAGAAATGACTTTTTTTGCAGCGGGTGGGCTTGGTCTCCAGCTATGGCTTCTGCTTGGATTGTGCGCGAGAATTTCGGCTGAGCGACGTCCAAGGCGTTCTTCGGTTCTCACGAATGCGAAGAGGGTCTTAGCACCAAGCCAGATGGAGAAGGTGGGATTTACAGCATGAGGAATGCTCAATGAATCTGTGCTTCTGGTGGAGCATTGTTAGCCAGCATCAGTCCGCATATGTTCGGGAGCTAGCTAAGTCACACGATGTGGTGGTTGTTGCTGAAAAGGAAATGTCTGAAGACCGCAAGCAATTAGGGTGGGGTGTTCCTGAGCTAGGGAGCGCACGAATCGTCATCGATCCTACATATTCTCAGATGCAGGGGTTGTTAGGGGAGTCAGACGAGCGAATTCACATTCTGCAAGGCTGGCGAGGAATCCGCCTCAGCCGCCAGGTTTTATCTAGCCGTTTGAGGCCGTCGCGATTAGGTGTAATCGTTGAGGCAGGCGATGAGCGGGGCTGGCGTGGATTCATTCGGACCATCTACTACAGGGCGTTGCTGGCAAGCGGGTACTCCAATGTCGACTTCGTATATTCCATGGGAGGTATTGGTGAAGCTTACTACCTGAGATGTGGGGTTCAATCAAGTTGCCTGTTTCCATTTTGCTACACAGTAGACAGCATGAGAATAGGAGCCAAGCACACCGATCACGCGAGCGCGGAAAATATGATTCGCATCTTATACATTGGTCAGTTTTATGAATGGAAAGCAGTTGACATACTCTTGCGGGCACTTTACACGAATTCTGGCCTGAATTGGCAAGCAGAACTTATCGGCGATGGTCCTCAGATGAGAGCAATGCAGCGTCTGTGTGCTTCACTGAAGATGGAGGGAAGAGTACATTTTCGAGGAGCCATGGACCATACATCGGCGATGGCGAGCCTAAGTGATTCCGACTTGTTAGTACTTCCCAGCCGCTACGATGGGTGGGGTGCAGTTGTAAACGAAGCGCTGATGTTAGGTGTACCCGTGATCTGCACAGATTGCTGCGGCGCTTCGGACCTTATTCGAGCACCTTGGCTCGGTTCGGTGGTGAGGGCAGGCTCCGTTTCCTCCCTGGCCGAAGCACTTAGTCTATGGATCAACCGCGGGAAGAAGACGCAGTTACAATCAGACCGCATAAAAGACTGGACTGCGTGCATTCAGGGTCCAGCTATTGCGACTTATTTTGCCGCGGTGCTCGAGCATGTGTACCACCATGCTCCACGCCCTGTTGCTCCTTGGCGGGTGCCCTTCGCAGCGTCGGAGCGAGCAGCCGATATTCGCTTCTAGGACCGGTATTGTTACGGGGTATGCCCTGGGGATTCCACATATGAGGGTCTTAAACGTTGTGGGTTCGCTCGACCAGCGTTCGGGAGGTCCACTCCGCGCGGTACTGAATCTTTCAGCAATGTCCGCAACGCTCGGGTTGTACAGCGAAATACTCGGTTTGGGTCCCATCTCGATACCAGACAATCCGCTTGCCTCTGAGCTGATTCAATCGCTCCCTCTTAGTACACCGATTTCGTATGGATACGCGCCGGCCCTTCGGCAGTGGTGCAGGGACAATCTACGCAAATTCGACGTCGTTATACTTCACGGACTTTGGATGTATCCCAATTGGGCGGTGTCCCGCGAATGCATCGGAGTAGGGATTCCATACATTGTGTTTCCACATGGAATGCTTGACTTGTGGTCCGTCCACGGACAGGGCGTGCTGAAGAGCATGAAAAAGAAAGCGTACTGGCATTGGCGCGAAAGGAAGGTCATAGAGGGTTGCCACGCGCTATTCTTCACAATGCGCCGGGAACTTCAGAACGCCATGTCAACTTTCACGCTACCGCCGTGTGCCAAACTGATTGTGAATCCATATGGAACTACGCCGCGCGGTTCGATTTTGCCTGTTGTACCGAGTGCGAAAGTCGACCAAGGCTCGCGACCTAAAGTAGCGCTATTTCTTGGACGTATCCATCCGAAGAAGAGACCGGACCTGCTCATCAAGGCCTGGCGCGATGCTGGGGTCGGGCCCGAATGGAAACTCGTGATTGCCGGTAGCGGGGATCGGTCTTATATTTCGGCCTTGATGAAATTGGTTCGCAAGCTCAAGCTGGATGATGCGATCCAGTTCGTGGGGACTGTGGCGGGTACGGACAAGGAATACCTTTTTCAGAGGGCGTCCTGGTTTCTACTTCCGTCCGAACAGGAGAACTTTGGCATAGCTGTTATTGAAGCAGTTCAAGCTGGATGTGCACTCGCTATTTCAGATCAAGTCTATCTTGCAGACGAATTGCCTGAAGGATCCGAGGTTCTTCCGGTGCGCATGGACGCATGGAGCAAATTCATGCGCGAACGGATGCCAGATGAAAACTGGCGCGCGACACAGGCTCGGCGAGTAGCAAGCGCATTGTTACAGCAGTTCGATTATGAAAAGGTTGCAAAAGGCTGGAAAGACGCAATAGAAGCATCAGTTTTGCAGATACCTGCTACCATCGCAGACGCCACGACGGTATGAGGAGTCAGGTGGATTCAATCAACGCTTCTCCATTGGTTTATCGAAATCGTTTGAGTTACCGCAACCGTGTAGTGCGCGTACTTTGGACTGTGGTGTGGGTTATTCTTTATCGACCCTCGCCAGCCCCGTGTTTTTGGTGGCGTCGCCTTTTGCTTCGGTGCTTCGGCGCACGAATCGGTGCTCAGGCACACCCGTATCCCCGCTGCCGCATCTGGGCGCCGTGGAACTTGACGATGGGCGCACACAGTTGCCTGGCAGACGATGTCGATTGTTATTCAGTTGATGCCGTAGTCCTTGGCGCCTTCGCCACGGTATCTCAGCAGGCAATGCTGTGCACTGCGACGCATGATTACAACGATCCCGAATTCAAGCTTGTAACCGGGCCGATTGTGATTGGCCCACGGGCATGGATCGGTGCTCGGGCGTTTATCGGGCCGGGAATGGTGGTTGGCGAAGGCGCGGTGGTGGGCGCAGCGTCGGCTGTATTTCGCAATGTGGATGAGTGGACCGTAGTTGGCGGCAATCCAGCGCGACTACTCAAGACACGAATCATTGTGACGCAACCGGAAAGGGTCAAAGAACCAACTCCGCCAACTTCATGAATGCAATCGCAAACAAACCTCGGATCGCTGCAATCATCCTCACGAAGAACGAGGAACGGGATTTGCCGGAATGTCTTCATAGCATTAAGGACATTGCCACGGAGGTGTATGTTATCGATTCCGGCAGCACGGATGCCACACATGAGATCGTTAAGGCCTTTGGCGCAACTCTGCTGATTCACCCTTTTGAAAGTCATGCAAAGCAGTTCAACTGGGCGCTCGATAGCATCTTCACCAAGGCCGACTGGCTGCTTCGCATCGACGCCGATGAGAGCCTCCATTCAAAACTTACCAGTGAGTTGCAATTGTTGCTGCCATCTTTACCCGACGACGTGACAGGGATTGTGTTTCCAAGGCGAATTCGCTTCATGGGGCACGATGTAAGATTCGGAGATATGTATCCGGTTTGGCTACTTCGCTTGTGGCGGAATGGAGCAGGCCGCTGCGAAGATCGTTGGATGGACGAGCGAATTACACTCAATTCTGGCCGAACTGTGCGCGTTCGAGGCGACCTTATTCACAACATTCCAAAATCCCTGACTGATTGGACCGCGAAGCACAACAGATACGCAACACTAGAATGTACCGACATCCTTTCGACCAATGAGAGTGCCCCAGTTGGCGGCGTCTCAGGAGACCGCCACCGGCTTAAGCAGTCTGTTTATTCACGCCTTCCTCTTTTTTATCGCGCGTTTGCCTACTGGTTTTATCGATATGTAATCAAGTTGGGCTTTCTCGACGGTAAAGAGGGCCTCATTTATCATTTCCTACACAGCTTCTGGTATCGATTCCTCGTTGACGCAAAGCTCTATGAATCATTGAGTACCGCAAATATCCAACAGCCCTCATACAATTCGGATTCAACGCACAAGCGAAAGTCGCTCGGTCCGGACTGAGAATCTACCGGTGTTCTAGAACGGCGAGCCTAAGTGTCACTCACCCCCCCCTTTTGGACGCGCATTCCTCCAGTATGAAGGCACTCGTTTTTTACCACTACCTATATCCTGACGACGTTATCAGTTCCATCCACATTAGCGATCTCTGCCGAGGCCTTGTGGAACACGGCTGGGACGTAACTGCATACTGCTGCACTCGAAGCTGCAGGGACCCACTGCAGACATATCCTCGGTCTACAAGTTGGAATGGCGTGAACATCAGGAGAATCTGGCGACCGAATTTTGACCAATCTCGGCCGATCGGGCGACTTCTGAATTCGTTGTGGATGGTTGCCACATGGAGCCTGCTCGCATTCAATCCATTCTTACACGCTTCTCATTTGGTGATTGGGACCGATCCTGTTATGAGTGTTCTGGTGGCGCTCCCTTGGAAGCTTGTTCGCCCGCGGATACGAATTGCCCATTGGTGCTTCGATCTTTACCCTGAAGCGGCCTTTGCGGATAGGATCATTTCCGAGAAGGGCTCGATTGCGAAAGCCCTTACCTGGTTGTTGACAAATGCGTATCGCCGATGCGATTTGGTGGCGGATCTGGGTCCGTGCATGAAGGCTCGACTGACTAAGTACTTGGGAGGGTCGCGTTCGGCAACTACGATACCTGTTTGGGCAATTGTAGAGCCGGAGTTTCCAGCGCCCGCCGACGAAGTGGAGCGTCAAAACTTGTTTGGCGATACGAAGCTTGCGCTTCTCTACTCCGGCAACTTTGGTAAGGCGCATTCCTACAAGGAAGTGTTCGATATTGCCAGCGGATTTTCCCCGAATGACGCCAAGTTTGTGTTCAGTGTACGAGGAAATCGAGCAGGGGAGCTCACCGAAGCTATCAAAACCGGCCCGCTGAATGTGAAGATGGCTGAGTTTGCGCCACTTCAGGCGTTAGAGGCACGACTGGCTGCAGCGGACATCCATATCGTAACGCTGCGTTCCGAATGGACGGGTGCCGTAGTGCCATCGAAGTTCTTCGGAGCTTTAGCGATAGGGCGGCCAGTGCTCTTCATAGGCAGCGCATCTTCCGGAGTTGCCGGGTGGATTGAAGAGTTTCATGTCGGCTGGGTAATCGATACTGAGCACTCGTCAGACACGGCTTATCAATTGCAGCTTGGACGAATCGTGCGCGAACTCAAGGAATTGGCTGAAGACCCGCCACGTCTCCAGGGTTTGTTTCGACATTGCCATTCCGTTTATCAAGCGAACTTTACGAGACAACGTATACTGAATCTTTGGCATCGGGAGCTCGTGGCCTTGGCATTCAGAGGCATAAGCTGAGCGTGAGTCAACACTACTCGCCGTTGCCGCCAGTTCCGCGGGCCAGGGTATTCTTCAGCCCTTTTATTCAATTCGCACAGACGTGAGTCCGCGTAGGGGGAGACTGATCATGAAAAGAGTACTTGTCGGGGGGGGCGGTGGATTCATCGGCGGCCACCTTGTGAGACGTCTCAAGGCTGAGGGCTATTGGGTAAGAGCCGCGGATTTGAAACACAATGAGTTTTCATCCAGTACCGCCGATGATTTTCGAGTTGGTGATCTTCGCGATCCACATTTTGTCAGAGAAGCCGTGGCTGGAATCGACGAGGTTTATCAACTCGCTGCGGATATGGGTGGCGCCGGTTACCTCTTCACTGGCGAACACGACGCGGCCGTCATGCATAACTCAGCGACCATTAATTTGAACGTTCTCGAATTCGGAAGGATTGCCGGTGTGCGGAAGTTTTTTTATTCCTCCTCGGCATGTGTTTATCCAGAGTATAACCAACTCGATCCGGAGAATTCGAATTGCTCAGAAGACTCGGTGTACCCCGCCGCTCCTGACAGCGAGTACGGCTGGGAGAAATTGTTCAGCGAGCGCCTTTATCTTTCGTACATGCGTAATTATGGCGTGGAGGTGCGCGTGGCCCGATTCCACAATATTTTCGGACCGGAGGGAGCTTGGAAAGATGGCCGGGAAAAGGCTCCTGCGGCCGTCTGCCGCAAGGTTGCTGAAGCCCATCCAGGCACAGAAATCGAGATATGGGGCGATGGCCGCCAAACGCGTTCATTCCTCTACATCGACGAGTGCGTTGAAGGCATCCGGAGACTCATGGACTCTTCCTTCACCGGACCGGTGAACATCGGTTCAGAAGAGAGGATTAGCATTAATGGGCTTGCTCAGTTGGTCATGGAGATAGCCGGCAAGGATCTGCTTATCCGGAATATCTCGGGTCCTGTCGGAGTTCGCGGGCGCAATTCCGATAACCGCCTTATCATGCAACGGCTCGGGTGGCAGCCCGTGCTTCCGCTCCGGAATGGTTTGGAGCTTACCTATCGTTGGATCGAGCAGCAGGTTGCATCTTCCATGCCAGCATCTCATTCCCAATTGCGCACTCTCGCGTAACCTCATTGCTCAACTTGCTTCGGACTGCCCCAAGTAATATCCTGCGAAAGGAAATCACAAGAGCTCGATGTACTCTCTCCTTTTTCTTGGCTTCGTTTCCTTTGCTCTGGCGATGGTGCTGACCCCTTTGGTCAGGAACCTGGCGTGGCGCTTTGGAATCGTAGACCTACCTGACCAGTTACGTAAGCTCCACAGCGCCCCAATCCCACGACTGGGCGGCGTGGCCATCTTCGCTTCGGCCATTTGTGCATACGCCCTGCTTCTTGCGGCGAGGTTGACCGCGGGCCTCATCGTCTGGCAGGACCTACCCCTGATTGTCCGAATGCTGCCGGCGCTTGCTGTCGTTTTTAGCGTCGGGCTTATTGACGATATCGTCAGTCTCCGCCCCTGGATGAAGCTCTCGGCTGAAGTTGTTGCAGCAATATTGGCATGGTTTGGCGGCATCCACGTAGGTGGTCTCGGCCGTTTTTCATTTTCTACTATCGGCAGCTTCGTAATCACGCTCTTGTGGATCGTTACCTGCACGAATGCAATCAATCTGATCGATGGAGTCGATGGGCTTGCGGCTGGTGTCAGCCTTTTCGCCGCTCTTACCATGCTGATCGCGGCCATGCTGAATCACAACGTTGCCATGGCCCTCGCGGTGGTACCGATTGTAGGCGCTCTATTCGGCTTTCTTCGCTACAACTTCAATCCGGCGAGCATCTTCCTGGGCGACTGCGGCAGCTTGACGTTGGGATTCATTCTTGGGTGTTACGGGGCCGTTTGGAGCGAGAAGTCCGCCACACTGCTGGGCATGACGGCGCCACTGCTGGTTCTTGCCGTGCCCCTTCTCGATGTAGGTCTGGCCATCGTGCGCCGCTTTGTTCGCGGGCAGCCGATCTTTGATGCAGACAACGAGCACATTCATCACAGACTTCTTTCCATGGGTTTTACTCCGCGGCGCCTTGTGCTGATTATCTATGGCATTTGCGGAATCTGTGCTGCGGCATCGGTTCTGCTAACGGTTAGCCCGGACCGCAATCGCGGATTCGTGCTTGTGCTCGTCTGCCTCGCCGCCTGGCTCGGCCTGCAGCACCTCGGCTACAACGAATTCAGCGTCGCCGGCAGATTGGTTCTCGGCGGAACATTCCGCAGTGTTCTCAGCGCGCAACTCGCGCTTGAAGAATTTGAACTCGAAGTCCAGGCAGACCTCACACTCGAACAATGCTGGGACGCCGTTAGCCGCGCATGCCCTCAATTTGGATTCTCCGGAATCGTATTCCACCTTGACGATGTGAAGCGGCGATGGGGTACCGATGCGGGGTGGCAAGCGCGAATTGACTTTCCTGGCCACGGCTACATCAGCCTCTGGCGGGAGTCTGGCGTCAAGAGCAGAGGGGCGGCTGCGGTCCTTTTTGTTGACTCGGTATCACGTGTCTTTAACAAAAAGCTGAGCGCATTGGAAGCGGTTCACCATGGGTGAGGATGTGCATCTATGCAGTCGAACACGTGATGGCGCATTCTCTTCTATGTCTTAGTCGTTGGTTCCGCGGCTTCTTGCAGGCTGAGTTCATAAAGGTCAGAACAGATAGACCACCTCATGCGCCGAGGCGCTATGACGTGGTCTATTTTGTTTTTATGTTGATGTTTTTTCTCGGCCTGGATCGAGCGCGAAAGCGCGGCACGCGGCCTGATCCGGGGTAAGCGTCGTTTTCTGGCCGCCTTGTTCGAGTGCCTCTGAGGGTTCAAGCTCGACTTGTGGCGGCGATGTGGCCACGGAGGAGCTTGGATGGATGAGGGTGTCAAGCCTGTCGAAGGAGCTTCAGGACGGCGGCGGTACTGGGCAGCAGAAGAGAAGCGGCAGATGGTTGAACAGACGTTATCGTTGACCTTGTCGGTGGCGTCGCTTGCGCGGCAGCATGGCGTAAACGCCAACCAGTTGTTTTATTGGCGGAAGCTGTACCGTGCCGGCCAACTCGGTGGTGAGAACATCGGGGAGTCGAGAAGCTTGCGTCTGCTTCCGGTCTCGGTGGACGACGAAGAGCTATCAGAGGCAGGGCCGGTGCAGAGTCAGAGTGTGGCGCCAGGCCTGACGATGAACATCGAAATCCCTGGCCGTGCGCTGATCGGCCTTGAAGGTGCCATTGACGCCGTGATCGTTCGCGCCGTTCTTGAGAGTCTGCGCGGATGATCCCGGCCAACACGCAGATTTGGCTTGTGGCGGGAGTGACGGATATGCGGCGAGGCTTTAGCAGCCTCAGCAGTCTTGTCGAGAGTACGCTCGACAAGAGCCCTCTGTCGGGGCAAGTATTCATCTTCCGAGGCCGCAGAGGCGACCTGGTTAAATTGATTTGGCATGACGGCGATGGGATGTGTCTGTTTCAGAAGCGTCTTGACCGCGGAAGATTTGTGTGGACGCAGGCGAGCAGCGGAACCGTGTCGCTGACACGCGCACAGCTTTCGATGTTATGCGAAGGCATCGATTGGAGGCAGCCTGCGCGGACATGGCAGCCACTTATGACAGGCTAAGTTAGCGTCGATAACTTAGCGTTGACTTACAAGCATTTTCTTTGTGCATTCGAGCGATAACTGTGGCATACTGCGTTCATGATTTGCATGCACGCCCGTCCGAGCGAGTTAGAGAAGATGGGCGCACCTGCACTGAGTCATCTGGTGATCGCGCAGATGGGGCGGATCGAGCAGCTTGAGCTCTTGGTCGCCAAGCTACGGCGCGAACACTACGGGCCGAAGTCGGAAAAGGTTCCCGTCAACCAGGAGCAACTGACGCTTCTCCTGAGTGGATGCGTGATCGAGGCTCAGCCACCTGCGCAGAGCGAACAGCCGCAAGCCGGTGAGGATGGTAATCCTGTACGCGCTCCACGTAAGAGCCGCGCACTTCCTGCACATCTGCGGCGGGAAGTCAGAACGCATCTTCCCGAACACACCAAGTGTCCTTCCTGCGACGGAGAGTTGCGCAGGCTGGGCGAAGACGCGTCGGAGATGCTTGAGTACATGCCGGCGAGCTTCTTCGTCATCCGCCACGTACGCCCCAAGATGAGCTGCAGGAAGTGCTCCTGCGTGGTTCAGGCTCCGGCCCCGGATCGCGTGATCGATCGCGGCCTTCCGGGGCCAGGCTTGCTGGCACACGTGGTCACGGCGAAGTTTTGTGACCATACCCCTTTGTATCGTCAGTCGCAGATCTTTGCGCGCGAAGGCGTAGAGTTGAATCGTTCGATTCTTGCCCGCTGGGTAGGTGAAGCTGCAGCGTTGCTGGCGCCGGTAGCCGAAGTTCTGCGCCGCTACGTGCTCGATACGGTCAAGCTGCACGGCGACGATACTCCGCTGCCGGTGCTTGCGCCGGGAACAGGCAAGACCAAGACCGGCCGCTTCTGGACTTACGTTCGTGACAACCGTCCTGCAGGCGACAAGACCGCACCTGCTGTCTGGTTCGCATACTCCCCCAACCGCAAGGGCGAACATCCACAAGGGCATCTGGCCAAGTTCGAGGGGATACTGCAAGCCGACGCGTTTGCCGGTTTCAACAAGATTTATGAGGGCGGTGCGATTCAGGAGGCGCCATGTATGGCGCACATCAGACGCAAGTTCTTCGACCTGATGAAGGCGAATAACTCGCCCATCGCCGCTGAGGCCGTCCAGCGAATCGCCGCGCTCTACCTGATCGAGAAGGAGATCAAGGGGCGATCTGCGGACCATCGCCGCGATGTTCGCACAGCACGGGCCAGGCCTCTGTTCGACGACATGCGACGATGGCTGGGCCAAGCTCTCACACAACTGGCGCCGAAGTCGAAACCGCTGCGGCGATCCACTATGCTCTTGGCCTCTGGGATGCGCTTGCTCGCTATCTCGACGACGGCCGCATCGAAATAGACAACCTGATCGCCGAGCGAGCTCTGCGTCCAGTGGCCATAGGCAGACGCAACTATCTGTTCGCTGGCTCGGACAAGGGAGCCGAGCGCGCGGCTATCCTCTATAGTCTGATAGGAACAGCGCGGTTGAACGGCCTGGACCCCGAGGCCTACCTGCGTTACGTGCTCGCCCGCATCGGCGAACATCCCATCAAGCGCATCGAGGAGTTGCTGCCATGGAACGTCGCCGGAAAGCTGGCCCCCGCGTTACAACAAGCCGCCTAGACCCGACTGAGTATGACGCCTCGCCCTTTGCCATTTCCATGTACCCGAACATAGACGAGTTCACCGAGCACGGTCAGATCGTCATCGGATACATAGAACCCGTCGGTGCCGTGGCCATCGCTTCAGAGGGACGCCAGACGATTGCCATGCTCCGCCGACGCAAGAACGAATCCTTCAAACAACTACTCGCCCGGCTCGACGCGGCGATCGCCA
>CAVWTV010000011.1:0-9982 GCA_963757965.1 uncultured Acidobacteriaceae bacterium | reverse complement strand
TCATCCTTGTCCAAGATCGGTTCTGCGACCGTTGACGGTCGTTGCGTGTAGCGGGTGAGTGGAGAGCCCTCCTACAATTGAAGCGTTGGCGATGTTCTCTTAGCCGGGACCTCGCCGGACGCCGTACCCCAAGGAGGGCAAGACAATCCTACAATCCGCGAGCCTGTTCAATCAACTGCTCCAGCACTTTCCCGCGCACCGAATTCGGCGCGCTGGTCAAGAAGCACGACGCCGAGCGCGCCGCCAAGGGCTTCACCTGCTGGACCCAGTTCGTCGCGATGCTGTTCTGCCAGCTCGGCCGCGCCGACTCGCTGCGCGAGATCTGCAACGGGCTCGGCTGTTGCCTGGGCAAGCTGGTGCACCTCGGCATCGCCAAAGCGCCGCGCGCGCTCGACGCTTGTCCTACGCCAACGAGCACCGCCCTGCGACAGCTGTTCGAGGACCTCTTCTAGACCGCGCTGGGCCGCTTCCGCGAGCAGCACGCCTGGGCCCGCGCAAACACAAATTCCGTTTCAAGAACAAACTGCTGAGCCTCGATTCGACCACCATCACGCTCTGCCTGAGCTGTTTCCCTGGGCCAAGTTCCGTCGCGCCAAGGGCGGCGTGAAGGCCCACGTGCTGCTCGACCATGACGACTACCTGCCGGCCTACGTGCTGCTGACCGAGGCCAAGCGCAGCGACGTGAAGCTGGCCGATTCCTTCACGCTGAACCCCGGATCGATCGTCGCCATGGACCGCGGCTACAACGACTACGCGCTGTTTGGCCGCTGGACCGAGGCGGGCGTCTTCTTCGTCACGCGGCTCAAGGACGATGCCGCCATCGAGGTCGTCGACGCAGCGCAAGCCGCCGCAGAACGCGCGATCATCCGCGACCAGATCATCCGCCTGACCGGCGACACAGGCGCAACGCGATTGCCCGCATCTCCTGCGCCGCGTGCTGGTCTGGGACGCCGACAACGAGCGGGCGATCGATCTGCTCACCAACCTGCTCGACTTCGGCGCGACCACCATCGCCGCCATCTACAAGGAGCGCTGGCAGATCGAGCTGTTCTTCAAGGCCCTCAAGCAGAATCTGAAGGTGAAGACCTTCGTCGGCACCAGCGAAAACGCGCTGCGCATTCAGATTTGGACAGCCCTGATCGCGATGCTGCTGCTGAAGTGGCTGCACCACCTGTCGCAGGCCAACTGGTCGTTGTCCAATCTGGCCTCGCTGCTGCGGCTGAACCTCTTTACCTATCGCGACTTGGCCCGCTGGCTCAACGATCCGCTCGACACGCCGCCACTGCCGCCGGCTCGCCGAACAACTCAGCCTCGCCTGGAGCTGAGTTGGACAGGCTACGCCAGACCAAAACGGAGACCACCACCCAGGAAACCCAATTTCACGCTCGTAAGTCGCCTCGCTTCAACACCACACGCTACAGGTCTGTCCTGTTTTGGACAGCACAGATACTGCTTATGGCCCTGGATATACATGTGGCGCGCGTACCAGTCCCCGTACTCCACCGCGGACTGCGGACCCCAGTGGGCCCAAATGCCGAACTTGGCGTCACGATACCATTCCGGAATCTGCCACTCGCGGAGCGACGAGCGCGTGGCTTTGAATGGTCCTGGAGCGATCTCGAGAGCTGGCCCGGCAGATGACAATGGGGCGAGGTTGTCTCCTGCGTCTGCTAGGGGGAATGGAGTCCGCGCCGAGGCCGCACGACAGGGAAGCAAGGCAGACACGCCGGCCATTGCGGAAAGAGCCCGGCGTCTGCTTATCTATAAAGGGCGGAGCAATAATAGACCACGAAACGCCGCGTGAGCGGCGGCTTGCGGCGGTCGAAAAGTAGACCACCTAGGGGCTGGGTGAGCCAGCCTGCAAGTCAAGCGCAGGATGATTTGCGACACCTGGGAGGTGCACAGGGTGGAGATGTATGCGCGAGTCCGCCGGGCGGTGCAGGTGGACGGGATGAGCGAGCGCCGGGCGGCGCAGGAGTTCGGGCTGGCGCGCAAGACGGTGCGCAAGATGCTGGCCTATGCGGCGCCGCCGGGGTATCGGCGCAAGCAGCCGGTGCTGCGGCCGAAGCTGGGGCCGTGGCTGGGCCTGATCGACCAGATTCTGGAAGACGATGAAGCGCGGCCGAAGAAGCAGCGGCACACGGCGCGGCGGATTTATGACCGGTTAAAGGCCGAGCACGGCTTCACGGGCGGCTACACGATCGTGAAGGACTACGTGCGGGAGGCGCGGCTGCAGCACCGGGAGGTGTTCGTGCCGCTGGCGCATCGGCCGGGCGACGCGCAAGCTGACTTTGGCGAGGCGCTGGTGGAGATCGAAGGCAAGGAGCAGAAGGCGCACTTTCTGTGCGTGGATCTACCGCATTCCGACGATGCCTTCGTGGTGGCGTTTCCGGCCGAGAATACGGAGTCGTTCTGCGAAGGGCACAATCAGGCGTTTGCCTATTTTGGCGGCGTGCCGCGGACGATGCTCTACGACAATACGAAGATCGCCGTGGCGGAGATCTGCGGCGACGGCGCACGCCGGCCGACCGAGGAGTTCAGCCGGCTGCGGTCGCACTACCTGTTTGCCGCCAAGTTCGGCCGGCCGGCTAAGGGCAATGACAAGGGCAAGGTGGAGGGTCTGGTCGGCTACGCGCGGCGCAATTTCATGGTGCCGGTGCCGCGTGCGGCGAGTTGGGAAGAGCTGAATCGGCAACTGGCCGAAGACTGCCGCCAGCGGCGTGCGCGCAAGCTGTGGGGCCACAACGAGACGATCGGCGAGCGTTTCAAACGCGATCAGGATGTCTTGTTGCCGCTGCCGGCCGTGCCCTACGAGGCCTGCGCCAAGCGTGCGGCGCGCGCCAGCTCGCAGGCGCTGGTGCGGTACGAGACCAATGATTACTCGGTGCCGACGCAGTATGGACACCGGCGGGTGCTGTTGAAGGCCTTCGTCTGGGAGGTTGTGATTGCCTGCGGCAGCGAGGTGATTGCGCGGCACCCGCGGTGCTACGCGCGCGAGCAGATGATCTTCAATCCGCTGCATTATCTGGCGCTGCTGGAGCGGAAGACGCGAGCCCTGGACCAGGCGGCGCCGCTGCAGGGCTGGGTGCTGCCGCCGGAGTTTGACCAATTGCGGCGGCAGCTGGAAGGGCGCTTGGGCAACCCGGGCCGGCGCGAGTTCGTGCAGGTGCTGCGCTTGCTGCAGACGTTTTCCATCGAGGAAGTGGGCGCGGCCATCCAGCAGGCCCAGCGGCTCCAGGCGATCAGCTTCGACGCGGTGAAACACCTGCTGCTGTGCGCCATTGAGCGGCGGCCGCCCAAGCTGGATCTGGATAACTACCCCTACCTGCCGGTGGCCGAGGTGGCGCTGACGCGGGCTACTGACTATCAGGCCCTGCTGACAGCGGGGGCGCAGTAAGCTGCCGGAGGCAGCATGCAAGAGCAGTAAGCTGCCGGAGGCAGCATGCAAGAGCAGTAAGCTGCTGGAGGCAGCATTCAAAAATGGATACGCCGCAGGTGTTGCTGGAGCATTACCTGAAGCAGCTGAGGCTGCCCACGATGCTGCGCGAGTACCCGAAGCTCGCCGAGCAGTGCGCCAAGGAGGGCGTGGACTTCCAGCGCTTCCTGCTGCGGCTGGTGGAAGCCGAGATGCTGGAGCGGGATCACCGCGCCACCGAGCGGCGCATCAAGGCGGCGAAGTTTCCCGTAGTGAAGAGCCTGGACACCTTCGACTATCTGGCCATCCCGACCTTGAACAAGAAGCTGGTGCTGGAGCTGGCGCGCGGCGAGTGGATCGAGCGGCGCGACAACGTGCTGTGCCTGGGCAACTCGGGTACAGGCAAGACGCATATCGCGCTCGCGCTCGGCCTGGCCGCCTGCCAGCGTGGAATGCGAGTGCGCTTCACCACCGCGGCGGCGCTGGTCCACGAGCTGCTGGAGGCCCAGAGCGAGAGGCGGCTGCTGCGGCTCCAGAAGTACCTGCTGCGGCAAACCCTGCTGATCGTCGATGAATTGGGCTTTGTGCCACTGTCCAAGAGCGGCGCCGAGATGCTGTTTGAGGTCTTCAGCCAGCGTTACGAGCTCGCCTCGACACTGGTGACCTCCAACCTGCCGTTTGCCGAGTGGACCGAAGTGCTGGGCTCGGAGCGGCTCACCGGCGCGCTGCTGGATCGCCTGACGCACCACGTCCACATCCTCGAAATGAACGGCGACAGCTACCGGCTCAAAACCAGCAAACAGCGCCGCGCGGCCGATCGGGCGAAATAGACCACGCCAGCCCACCCTGATGGCGCCTGCGTTTGGGGGCGGCTTCCGCTACGCCGCTGCTCGGCCTCCGGCCTCGCAGGGCTCCGCACCAGCCGCCCCCAAACGCATCACCAACAACTCAAATACACGCTGAAAGTGGCTCCCTTTTGCCCCGCCCCGGTGGTCCCCTTTTACTCCGCCCTTGACAAAAGTGCCTGTTTTCAAGTGCTTACGTTTAAATGAATTGCTTGCGGCTGCTGCGTTGAAACCGGTGGATTCCGGTGGAAGCCGGAGGCTTCTCACAGCTACGAATTTATCTACATCCGGGTTTCTCAGATGATCGGCAACGACTGGGTCTCGTCTCATTTACGATTGCGGGATTGGAAGCGCCTCGCACCCATCGGTTCACCCGTTAGGCATACAGGCGCAAAATGAAGCGCTCTTGATCCTCGACCAAGTCCGGTTCCGTTCCGTTGTGCGCCCTCATCCCCTTAATGATCTTTTGCGGGATACCCATGCCCATATGCTCAAGGTAGCGATAATCCCGCATAATGTCCGTCAGAAGTTGGTTTCTTGTCGCCCGGGTCCCTGCGCGCATCCGCTCCGTCGTCATGTCATTCGGAAGCCTTCCCGGCGAAATGACCTCCATCCGATTACTGTATACCGCCAGCTCAATGTCGGTGCCGGACAGAAGGTAGTCACGATGGATAACCGCGTTGACAACAGCCTCGCGTATCGCCTCGTGAGGATACGTCGGTCTGTCGATCCGTCTGCCGCCTTCGACCACGGCCGTTGTCGGAGTGTTCCGGTGCACGAATTCCAGCGCTTGCTCAACAAGGCCGTTTTCCACAACAGCCCCGTTTGCGTCGAACAGCGGCGTCATGGGGCCACGTAGCGCCACGCGTTCGCGGGCAGCGTAGTCCTTCTCAGCCATCTGGAAAGCAGCAGCGTCAATTCCCGCCTGAGGAAGGAAGCGATTTGGTGTCTTTCCAAATAGGAGCAACCCGCCAAGGGTAATTCCTTCCTCGGTCATGATCTCCGTGTTAACCAGTAGGCTTATCCACGCCGCTTCATCAGCGTCAACTGGCACCTCTTGCTGACGAATCCGGCCGAAGTAGTCCCGAAGCCGTCGCAGGTCGAGGTCGCCAAGGGTCGCTCCGGAGATCGGGCGCAGCTCAGCCCTGAACGAGCCGCGTTGTTGAAAGAGGCGTCCGAGTTCCTCCGGACTTGGCTCTCTGCACTGCGTCCCCACTCGAATAAAGTACGTGTTCCGGTTGTTGTGCCAGAGACTGTGGACGTTGTACCCGCGTGTGACACTGACGATTCCCACATCCTTGCCGGGTTCAACGCCGCGCACAGTTTCAAAAAATGGGATGATGCTGGGCCTGATCTTATCGCGGGATGCGTTCATGACCCACTCTTCGAGGTCCGGCCGCGTAATGCCTGATATCGTGCCGTCGTCCTCTACCCCCAACAGCACCCGGCCCCCGCTTAGGTTCGAGAATGCCACAAGCTCCCTGGCGAGATCGTGGTTCGTCAGGACGTCGCGCTTGAACTCGACGCCGGAATTCTCGCCGTTACTGATGATCTCCAACAGCTCGGTGCGCGTCATAATGTTTCAGAATCCGTACTTCGAGCGACGCATTTCAAATGCATCCTTGCCACCTTCGAGAATCTCTTCCACGAGTTCGCGCACAGGTCTGGAGTCAATTGACCCCATGTGCTCAGTTGCAATCTTGGCGTGCCCCTCTTTTGCCTCTCCTGAAGCAGCCAGACCCAGAATGAGTTCTGCATCTCCAAGAACGGGAATGTTCGCGTTGTGGGTCGAAAAGAGAAATTGCCGTCGTCGCTTTTCCTCTCGCATAATCGGCACAACTCCGTCCGTAATGAACCGGTTGTCGAGATCGTCTTCCGGCTGGTCGACGACCAAAGGCGCTTCAGACTCCAGTAACAACAATAGAAGAACAGCTGTCGCCTTCTGTCCAGTCGATAGTTCTTCCATCGTCTGCCATTTGGGCGATTCACCATCGGAAGCAGTATTGAGTTCTATTTTGGTTGTGGCGGGGAGGTCAAGCTCCTCGATTCTCATAATGAGATCCTGATCCGCCTGGGCAATTCGATCGGCAGAACCTGCTGGCAGCCCAAACTGCTTCATGAGTGCCTCTTTGCCCTCCCTGCACCGGAGTGCCAGTTCGGGAAGCGAGATCTCCTTGAGCGAGCGCAAGCGTTCCAGCGCGGCGCTTAGGTTTCCGCCAACCTCGCGCAGGAGTTGCTCCAAGGGCTCACGATTGCCTGCCATGGTGACTTCGACTTGGACACGGTTGTTGAGCTTGCGCGAGACGCTCTTCGCTGCCTTCTGAAGTTCGCGGTACTCAGCCGCCTTGGCGTCTTCCCATTCCGCGAGAAGCTTACGGCGATGCGCTTCGTGGCTGGCCAAATCACGTATCTGGGATTCCTTCTTCTCTCTGAGTGGTCGAAGCTCTTCGATCTGCTTCCGCAAGCGAATGAATTCGGCTCCATCGATTTTCGACTTCTGCAATTCCCGAAGAAGCTTCTCGTAGGAGTCTTCGACAACCTTCCTTTTCTCTTCCCACGCTGCCCTGGTTCCTGCCAGGGCGCTGTCGGTTTCCTTCAACCAGCTTGCGAGTTGGTCGGCCACTGTCCTGAGCTTGGTGCTCAGCTTCCCGAAGGTCCTCTCGATCTCCGCCAGAATGGCAGCATTCGGGAGCCCCTCAAGCGCCTTCGGAGAAACGAAGGCGGAATCTAATGGAAACGCCTCAACCAAATCAATGTGAATCGCGCGAATTGGCTCAAGCCGCTCGCCCACGTTAGTGAATACGCGTTCTTCTCGTATAAGCGAGCTTTTCTCTTTCAGCCGCTCTTCGAGGCCGGCTTCCTGAAAGCGCTTCTGCGTCTCCTCCAAACCTGGAAGCGCCGCAAGCCGTTCGTCGAGAGCCTTCATCTCACGGCGGACATCCATGATGCGGCTTCGCGACCGCTCCAGGTCTAACCTAAGCTTGGATTTCCGACTTGCAAGGCTCGGATCGTGGTCGACAAATCGATCCAGAAGCAGCGTCAACTTCTCCCTGCTCTTGGTGAGCTCGGATATCTCATGTTGCCCGAAAACCTCAATGCCGGGCATTACGTCCCTTGGCGATAGCGTCAGTACTTCGCCGGCCTCGTCCTTGACGACCGGCGGATTGGGAACCGTCCGCTCGATTGTGTAGCACCTGGCGGAAGGCCTATGCGACCGCACCAGCAAAGAGATCTTGGTGCCGCCGCGAAGCACATAACGGACAACGCCCTCGTGCGCCTTTCGTGCTTCCTCTCCGACCGGCTCAAGACCAAGAGCATATCGAATGCTCTCGATCATGGTTAACTTCCCTGTCCCCCTTCCGCCTACCAAGACATTCAGGTTGGCGTTGAAGTGGACAGACGTATCATCCAGGAAGCCACCCTCGCACGCGACGGCCAAAAACTCTGCGTGCGGCTCGGGTGGCGGATCGCTATTGAGGCGAATTCGCGATTCGGGATCAAGGAAAGATTGACGCAGCGCCTCCACGGACACATTCGACATCTTGATGAGGCAAGACGCCCCGCCTTTGTTCAGGTCTTCGGGGCTGCAGACGTCTGAGGCGTTTATCACGGCCACAACTCGATTGCGCTTATACTCGCCGCCCTTATTCTCAAGGATGGGGCGAACATTGTCCGGCGCATCTGACACCGGACCGGCAAGAGCACATGCGAGGAGATCCGGTGACTTCCACACGTTAACGCGCGGTTGGCCGTTGAGCCTCTTCAACAACCCGCCTTCTCCCGCCACATGCGCAGCGATGCAGATTGCCTCCCAAACTTTCGCTTTGGCAAGAAGTTCAGAGGAATCGAGGCTACCAGTGGGAGAGGTCGTTTGAGTATTATGCACCCCGCATTCACCAATAAACCGCTCTAGCACGTGGTCCTTGTCAGGATCGAACAGGCACAGGAAATGCACGCCGTCTTTAGTGACGGCCTCGAAGCCGCCAAAAGCAAACAATCCGGCAGAGCGGGCAGCCTCAACCAGTCCCTTCGATTCATGAACGCGGTAGTGGTCTGTGACGCCGATGACCTCGATGCCAGCCTCCCGGCAGGCTGCGACGATCGCGCCGTTGTATTCTGATTCGGTTTGGAACGACGTCTGCTTGGCGTGCCGACTCAAATAGGCGAAAGGGTTGACCTGTAGCGCGCAGCGATAAAACCGCGCTCCGTTCGGTAACTTCAAGGCAGCTCTCAGGCGCGCTGATGGAGTTGCCGGCGAACTGCTCACTTTTACCGTCATGGCTTACCTGGTTATCGATGGGTGCTCATCATCCGCGGCACACCTCACTGCCGCACAGTGTTCCGGCACTCACGCGGATGCGAGGACGATACACAAACCCTGCTGGGCGCCCGGGAGCCTCCGGCTCCAATAGGCTTCATGAGTGACTCCACTACATTACACCACATGTAGCGAAAACGCCGACGGCGAGCGCGCGGCGGATCGGCGGCGTTGCCCTGATAGTCAAATTATCCATAGCACCGACTCTGCGCGAGACCGCGTGTGATGTTCATTCACCATGCGCGACAACAAGCGTATCTGGGCGCCAACGGCAAGGTACAATCGCGGCGGGTGTAGCTACAGGAATTTGTCTCAGGGTAGGGGTTCACCCCAGCGGCATGTAGATAAAATCGTAGCTGCGAGGAGCCTCCGGCTTCCACTGGCTTCCATCGGTTTCAACGAACCAGTCGCATCTCATTGAATCGTAAGCAATTGAAAATAGGGCACTTTCGGAAGAGGCCGAAAACTGCCTTGGGCGCAGGGGGTCGGGCGTTCAAATCGCCCCGCCCCGACCAATAGAATCAATCAGATACAGCCGATTTTCGACATTTCGAAAATCGGCTGTAGTCATTTTTGTAGCTGTAGCGCGCCTCAAGATCCAACAGGGCAACGGACCGCTGGTCATCCCTATGGTTGGCTTGACAAGAATTGTACGCCCATGTATGCTGACAATAGGTATGAGCAACACACTCGGCGACAGGCTTCGCCAACTGAGGGATGCACGTGATCTCTCGTTACGCGAGCTTGCAAAACAATTAGGGGGCGTTACCGCTGCGCATCTGTCGGACATCGAGTTCGGGCGGCGCTACCCATCAGATGACCTGCTCAAGAAGATGGCTGGCTTCTTCAAAGTAGACGAAGCCAGACTTCGCGCGCTGGACACCCGCCCGCCCGTCGAAGAAATCAAAAGACTTGCACAGACTGATCCCGTTTTCGGATTGGCCTTGCGCAGGCTTGTGGATAAGGAGATTACACCTGAGGACGTTTTGAAGATGACAAAAGGCAATTCCGACAGGTCAAAGCCGCAATGAAGAACTTCCGATCAACAACTGGACCATTCTTGGAGCGTCCGTACTACTCTGCACTTGATCTGGTGGAAGCCGGATTGAACGACCTTCTGCCGCCTCCGGGTGCGGCTCCGAAGGCGACGCTGCCAATGGAGTGGTTTGGAGACGAGGCTGAAGGCGGAACGAGAGCAGCGGACTCGGATCGTGCCGAATGAGTTTACATTTTGCGGATCGCTGGTGACTGGAGAGTCCAGATGCGCCAGCACTCTCGACATCAGGTTAACCACTATTTCCTTTTTGGCCTCCCGGCCAGTGCCACTATACCACCGGCGGTTCTTCCTGGAGCTAGAGAAGCACACCTGGATCTCCTCAAATGCACCCATCAGCCCGATATACG
>CAVWTV010000010.1:0-12730 GCA_963757965.1 uncultured Acidobacteriaceae bacterium | reverse complement strand
CTCCTCAAGGCCCACAATGCGCGAGGGGCGCACATCTATATCCGGCCAGCGGGAGAGCACCGCTTCACCGTCCTCGACGACCTCAATTCTGATTCTGTTGCCCGGCTCGCGGGCGACGGCTACGAGCCGTGCGCCGTGGTTGAAACCAGCCTCGGCAACTTCCAAGCCTGGTTGAAGCACGATGATGTGTATCCGGCCCCTCTGTCCACGTTCGTCGCCCAGACCCTAGCAAATCGGTACAGCGCGGACCCCAGTGCGGCGGACTGGCGGCGCTTCGGCCGTCTCCCCGGCTTCACCAACTGCAAGCCCAACATACCGCAAGCAGCAACGGCCTCTATCCCTACGTCCTCGGCTTGCGGCGAAGCGCGACGGGAGTGCAGTACCGACAGGCCGCCTATCTGCGACTGGAAATAACGAAACTCTACCAACTCCAGGAGCAAGAGCGGGGGAACGCGCGCTGCGCAGCACAGCGCCAATTCCTTTGCAACCGTGAGCCGTGCGCCGTGGTTGAAACCAGCCTCGGCAACTTCCAAGCCTGGCTGAAGCACGATGATGTGTACCCGGCACCTCTGTCCACGTTCATTGCCCAGACCCTCGCCAAGCGGTACGGTGCGGACCCCAGCGCGGCGGACTGGCGGCGCTTTGGCCGTCTCCCCGGCTTCACCAACTGCAAACCCAAATACCGCAAGGAGCAACGGCCTCTATCCCTACGTCCTGCTGCGAAGCGCGACCGGAGTGCAATACCGGCAGGCCGCCTACGTGCGACTGGAAATGACGAAACTCTACCAACTCCAGGAACAGGAGCGGGAAGCGCGCGCAGCTCAGTACAGTGCCAACTCCATCTGCTACCGCGGGAAGGCCGTCTCACTCCTGGCTCTCCCTTGAGCGTTTCCGCAACGCGCCCAAGTTCCACGACCGCCCCGCCGCCGCCGACCTCGCCTTTTGCGTCGCCGCATTGTCGCTGCGGATGCCGGATGATGCGATTGCCACGACCCTCGACAGCCTCTACCTCTCCCGCGACCCCAACCCCTCCAGGAAAGCTGCCTACATCAAGCGCACGATGGCGAAGGCGAGATCATGGGCACAACGCTAGGCACATTCCAGTTGCCGATACCCGCCCTTGTCCTCCAGCTCTGCCCGCCGCCAGTGTCTCCTCTGGTCCGGCCCCTTCCCGCCGCGGCGAGACCTCTGCAATCCCGACGGCTGAATCTGAGGAGTTTGAACACGCCGCTCCAATTCAGTTTGCCTTTCTGTTTGCGTTCAGCGTGCCGCGCTCAAAGCACCCACGCCCTGCGGACGCACGCTCTCCCTCCAGAGATTCTGGCCTTTCAGGTGTGGACTCCTCCCCCGAGGCAAGCTCGTGGTCCCCTTCCACAAATCTCTTCCACTCGCCTTGGGAGTGGGCCGCGACGGCACACCCTCCGGGCAAGCATGTACCGCATCCAGCGGACAAACTTCAAAAAAGGAGCTACAAACCATGTTCAACAAAGTCATCCTCATCGGCCGTCTCGGAAAGAATGCAGAAGTCAAAACCGCGCAGAACAAGAAGGACTACGCCGTCCTCAGCATCGCCACCAGCGAGAGCTGGAAGAACGACAAGGGCGAGTACGAAACCCGCACCGAATGGCACCGCGTCTACGCCTGGGGCAATCTCTCCAACTTCGCCAAGACGCTCCAGAAGGGGCAGCTCGTCAGCCTGGAGGGGAAGATCAAGTACCGGACGGTCGAGGAAGATGTCGAGGGCAAGCCGTTCAAGCACACCATCGCCGAGATCCACGCTTCCAGCATGAGGCGCCTCTCGAAAGTCGAAGCCGCCGACGATCCAACCGACGGCGCGGACGAGGAGTAGTCCTCGTCCGACAGTCAAGGGCGAGCAGCTCGCCCTTGGGTACAGCAAAAGAAAGGAGGCGAATGGGGGGGGAGGGGGGGGAGGGGGGGGGAAGAAGGACTGGTGATACCAGCTTCTTCAAAACCTTAAGGGAAAAGAGGGCCATTTAAAGCCAATGACCTGTGAGGAGCAGAAGAACAGGCGAGAGGGAGGATTCAATTATTGGCACAGTGAGGAACGCCACTCTTCGCAACGACAAGCCGTATATCTGTACGCGCCCTTTTCCTAGTTCACCATCGAAGAAATCACCAGGACACGATGCTTTTCGCGCCGATGTCCTTGGTCATTTCTCTACACCAGTTATAGAGGCGTTAGGGCGTCCGCTTCAGAGAGCGTCGTCGGACAGAGAGATTCCGTTCGCCACTCCCGCTAGCTTGAAAAATTAAGACTGCTCACCCCGTTCGTCCATCTTGGCCGACGAGGAAATCCCTAAACATTGAATATGTGCAGGTCGTTGGCTTTGAATCGCCAGCCAACCGAAGACCAAGGAAGCAAACGTGCCTATTTCCTTGGTTCCTGCTAAGCCTAGAGACCCACTGAGTTTTCAGCGGTCAATCCGACCACATGGACCTGCACGAATGATGCCCTTGACATACAGGTCCGCCATGCGTTACTCGATGACCGGAACTGCAGTTTGCCAGACTTCTGTCTGGATATTCTTTAGCCCACTTCCATTGGCCAAAGAGCCGGCTTGCAGAATTCCCCCAAGGAAGTCACAGTGAGTCGGATGGTTCCGCGATGACATGACCGGACGTCAGGCTCTCACCTGCGGACACTCCCAGTATTTCTCCCTTGCCCAGATCAGACCAGCCGGCTCCCCTTTCTGAATAGTTCATATTGACCATCTCCTTGCCATTCGAAACTGGATGCGAAAATGTGGTTATATATCACCAGTAAAGGCCGTCATTGCCAGGTTCAGCCTTGGAATCGACCGCCGAACCGGAAATATACATTCCTTCTTGCAATTATCAAGACGCTGTAGCCCGAAGTCGCGTTCAAGCCATCCATCCGATAAAGAGCAGAGGTAGTCACGCGAGGTGTCGGCCGGCAGCAAGGAGAGTGAAGGGGGGAGGAAGGGGGGGTAGGAGGGGTGTAGGTACCGTTTGATCCGAATTGCCGAAGAACGATCGCCCTTGAGAGGTACCAATCCCGAGCCCAGCCAGAATCCGCCCGCGAACAAGCAGAGCCCCGGAACCAGCCCGCCACCAATGCATCCCCAAAGTAACCGGCCCCAGGCACCGCTCAGCTTGACCCGGAAGTCCGCCGTTACCGACGCAAGCGCTTTTGGGCGTCGCGAATGGAGTGCTCCAATGTCCTTCTCATCCATTCATCCATGCGTTCCTGGAGAGAGTGAGTGCCCGCGTCAGGGTGTATTCGATGATCGTTCTGATGACGGCGGCGAACTGCTGCCGCGTTTCCTCCGTGTAGCACTTGAGAATGGCCTCCCCGGCGATGGAATCATGGAGGCTGGCCTGGACATCCTCCAGAAGTTGCCGGGTCGTCACCCCGGCCTCTTCGATGGTTCCCTTCATCTGAGTAGCCGCGTAATCCGCAATCTCACGGGTCACGCCGCGGAGTCTGGCCTGTTCCGCCGCCGCATCGTTCAGTCCCCGCGCCACATTTTCGAGCGCGCGGCACTCCACCACGCTCAGCTTGTAGCGGAGCCATTCGGGATCTTCCGGGTCCATCTTCGAGAACTGCTTGACCAGATCGAAGAGAACCCGTTCTCTCGCCTCCCCCTCCGGGAAGGCGAGATACACGAGGTCACGAATCCAGGCGGATTTGTCGTTTGCGGCCACAGGCACATGTGCTCATGGGAGAAGGACCTTTCTCGCTTCCGTGAATTGGCTGAAGGCGCGGAAGCGGTACGTTCTTGCCCGGAGGGTCATGTCCGGCGCTCTCAACTCCGGCACGTTGGTTTTGCGGTCGCCCACGTCGCCCGAGGGTGACGTTCATCGTCCGCATCATGCGCTGGAGATCGGGCCGTCTGGCATCCATCCGAATTTCGACGGGCGAGAATGCCTCCCGAAAGGCCGTCACATCCGGCTCCAGCTTCGGATTCTCCCAGGACGACGCGACACCATCCTGAAAATGGTTGTGGACAATGACGTAATCCACGGTGTTCTGCAACTCGGCGCCCCACTCGATCACCGACCGGGCGGAGGCAATGTCGGCATCGACGACGCCAAGGGCCGTCCACCGGAGATCGAGGCCGGATTCCTGCATCACCTTATAGAAGTCCCGGAACCAGGGAATCATCCGATGGCCCTGTGCCGCGCCCAAGTCAGCCAGAATCACGTCGGCGCTCGATTCCAGCGAGATTCCCAACAGCTTGTCGTAGGTCCAGCTCTCCAGCGCCGGCAGTTTGTGCGCCTTGGCGAACAGCGCCTTGAAGCACCCCTCCGCTTTGTTGTCCGGGTCCATATCGAAAAGTTCAGCGGTATAGGCAGTGCTCGCGTACCACTCCGCCAGCGTCGCCATGACGGTCGTCTTTCCCACGCCGCCCTTGCCGGCGATGGGAAAGACCACCCGCTTCGGTTTCATTTCCAGGGCCGCGCTCAATCCTCGCTCCGCCCCACAAAGACGCTCGGCTTGAATACCTTCGTCGGTTGCAACCGCGCCTCCCGCTGGCGATTCAGTTCCGCTTCGCGATCCAGTCTCGCCATTTCCTCTTCTCTCCGTACTTGCCATTCCGGTTTCTCCTTTGTTCTCTGTGTTCTCGCTGCTCAGGCCGCTCTCGCGGACCATTGGTTGATGAACCTCTTTCCCCACCACAGGGGGCGGGAGGTTCTTGGGCTTTCTTGCGATCTGCGGCTGATGTCCCTTCAATGACCCGGTTTGCCGCTTTGCAGAACTGCTGATATCCGCCTGGATACCCTTCTTCCCGAAGCGTTCCCCAGATCACGCGCCAGGTCAGCCCGCTGTCCTTAGCCGCTTGCAACTCGGCAGCGCACCGCTTTAAGGAGCCTTCGCCTTGAGCTGAAAGACACCCTTGCGAAGCGTCAACGCTTCGACCAACGCGACCAGTTCGGGTGGGCGATCTGTATGCAATGCACATTGCACTAGAAGAATGCCAGAGCTTCCGGACTAGATTGCAAGCGAACAAAGACGATTCCGTAGGAATAAAGGCGCAACAAGCACGACAAAGGACGAACAAGCACGAATAAAGACGAATCGCCGCTCTGAGATCGCATCAGTCGCTGGATAATCGTCTTTGTTCGTCTTTAATCGTGCTTTTGTTGCAGCCGCAGGCTGCGCTTTCCGAAGGTCGAAGACCGCTGGGAGGTAGGCTGTTTTGCAGCCGTCTTCACTGGGTAATGCAGTAGTGGAACATAAAGCGCAGACGCACTTTGAAGGTTTGCTCCTTGCATCTCTGTTTGCTATCAACGGCTAATAGCGTGACGCACACGAGGTACTTTAGAGAGGCCATTGTGCGTCACCTTGCTACCGCAATGTACATTGCTGTATAGTGCTCGCCATGCCGAGACCGAAGCCGCCCCAAATCGTCCGCTACACGATTCGCCTCAATCGCGCCCAGGGGGAGCGCGTTGCTGCTTTGAAGGCGCAACTCCACGCCAGAAGCGACAACGAGGTTTTCGACTACCTCGTCACGGTCGGCACCAACCAGCGCGACGACCTTGAGCAGCTCGTCTACTCGCTGTTTGGGAATCTGGCGGACAGTCTGGCCCGGAGGTTCCAGAGCTTGGAGACGGTCAGCCAGCTTCATCTCGCCTTGACCGACACTTTCATCAAGTACGCGCTCACGGCTCTCCCCGAAGTGCCCCCTTCGCTCATGGCGGGAGCCAGGGCGCGGGCAACCAAAATCTATGAGCAGGTGAACCTCACCGCCGCCCGCGAATTCCAGCGCCGGAGGGAGTCGGACGCCTATTCCGCCGCGGAGCTTGGACTTGAGGAAGAGCCGACTACTCTGTCATGAGCCGTAACGGAGGTGAGTGTCCATGCCCCGCGCATCGATGCAGCAACGCGAGGCCAAGGAAAAGGGCGAGCGTTCGAGCCGGCTTCGGCCCGGCCGAGTTCGCCGAGCCAACACTCCGCCGCCGCGTGTCACAGGCACGGCAAAGAACCTGTTTCGACTTGTCAGGCTTGTCAGCCGGTCCTCTCCCGGCAGTGGTAAAGCCGCGTCCGTCATGTCAGCCGGTTGCCCGCCTCTGCAAAGATCATCCCCCTTCCAGCGCCGCGCCATCGTGAATGTCCGCTATTCGTCCGCCCGGACGCCGGGGGGATGGAAGGCGCATGGAACCTATATCGAGCGAGAGAGCGCCAAGGGCGACCGCCTGCCGACTGAGAAAGAGACGGACGCAGCAATCGGCAGCCAGGTTCCCGATCCAGACCGGCTTGGCTTGGCGCAGGAGCACCCGCTCGGACGTTGGCTGAAAGCTGGCAGCAGGCCGGAGACAAGCGCATCTTCAAAATCATCCTTTCTCCAGAAGACGCAAACGTGGACTTCCAGCGAACGGCGGCAGACATGGTGGCCCGGATCGAGCAGCACACCGGAGCGCCGGTCGAATGGGGAGGCGTGGTCCACCGCAACACCGACCATCCACACGCGCACATCGTTGTGCGGGGCCGTCTGCCATCCGGGGAGCCGCTCAAACTTCCACCGGCCCTGATTCGCAGGGGGCTCAGAGAGGCCGTCCAAAGCTCGCTGACACGGCAACTCGGCCCGCGAACCATCGCGGACATCGAGCATCAGAAGCAGATCGAGCTTACCGCCAACCGGGTTACGCCTTTGGACCGCAGTCTGGCCAGGCGAGCGATCCCATGGGCCGCCGACCCAGCATACAAAGAGGCCGGGGCCGCAGCAAGCGCGGCAGAGGTGGACCCGGCTCCGGCACTTGAAAGAACTGGGCCTCTCGAAGCCATACGACGGCGACCGTTGGCTCGTTCGGTCCGATTTCGTCACTCAGCTTCAACAGATGAAGGACATTCAGGACCGCGCGCGGACGCTCTTTCGCAGCGGCGTGGCGATCAGCGATCCCCACGCGCCGATGGAGTATTCCACCTTCTCGAAGAAGCTGATTGGGCGGGTACTCCTCAACAGCGAAGACGAGCGCACCGGCGCGCTTCAAACCATCTTCGAGACCACCGAAGGCAAGATCGAGATTATCCGCCATGATGCCACACTCCGCGCGGCATGGGCGCGGGGAGACCTCGAACCCGGAAATGTCGTGACGATCGACAGCCTGAGAAGCGACCCAGACAAGCTCTACGCCTCCACGCTCGGCAAGGATAAGGACATTCTCGCCGACGAGAAGGCGCTTGATTCGATCGTGCGCCGGATGCGTTCGATGAATCTCGCCACCGGCGAATCCGACAAAGGATGGATGGGGGAACTCAATAGCGCGCTCCGCTCCAGGATGACGGACAGGACGCGGGACCGGGGGTACTGATTTTGCAAACATCAGTAGTGAAATGTACACTCCATATACCAGGAGGCATTCCATGAAGAACGGAACAACAGCGCCGCCCGGATACGTTCTCCCCAACCGCCCGCGTTGGCAGGGCGGCTGGAATCTCCGATCAGTCGTCGGGGCGGCAGTTGCATTTGTCCTGGCCGCCAGCGCCGCAACCGAGTGGCTTGCGATTCAACTCAACAATCCAGTCGAGATGGGCAATCCCATCTTGTGGGTACGCGGCACGGCGGTCTTCCAGCCCTTCGCGGCCCTTGTGCTCTGGAAGCACTACGCTGGCAGCCGCCTCATCAGCTCAGGCGTTCGCAAAGACCTCTGGATTGCATTTGGGGCGACCATCGTAGGCGGACTCTTTCTGGCCTATTTCACCTACTGGTTTCTCTCCCTCATCCGCGACCGCAAGAGCACGGACAGCCTGATGAACCTGCATGGCTCCGCAACCTGGGCCAAGCGCGAAGACATCAAAAGCTGGGCCTTGCTCGACGCAACGGACGGAGTGTACATCGGCGGTTGGCGAGATCCCGACACGCAGCAAATCCACTACCTGTTGCATTCGGGCGCGGAGCCCGTCCTCTTGTTCGCTCCCAGCCGAAGCGGCAAGGGCGTCTCCGCCATCATTCCGACGCTTTGCCAATGGCGGCAGAGCGTCTTTGTCTACGACTTGAAGGGAGAGAACTGGGACCACTCCGCCGGCTTCCGCCACGCAATCGGGCAGCGTGTCTTGAAGTTCGCCCCAACTCTGCCGCATGAGAGTTGCTGCTACAACCCCTTGTCCGAGATTCGCTGGGAGACCGATTACGAGATTGCCGACGCCCAGACGATTGCGAACGCCGTCATTCGCCACGGCGACGACGACAGCCTCTACAAGCACTTTGAGGACGCAGCCGTTGACCTGGTATCGGCGGGCATCATCCATCTCGGCTACGTCTTTCGCAATCTCGATACGCCGCGGGAGCCTACGCTGCCGGACGTGCTTGCCCACTACTCCCAGCCGGGCATGGACTTCACCGACGTGCTGATCGAGATGCAGAAGACCGTCCACATGCCCGGAGGCAAATCCGCGCCGCGCCTGCAATGGTTCGATGTGAACGGCAAGCCAACCTTCACCCATCCCTATGTGAGCAAGGCCGTTCAGCGCCAGCTCAACCGGGCGGACCGCGAGGCATCGAGCATCCAGTCGAGCATCGTCACTCCGATGACCCTGTACGACGATCCGATCGTTCAGAAGACCGTCTCCCGCTCCGACTTTGTCATTCGCGATCTCGTCTATGGCGAAGTTCCGATGAGCCTCTACTTCAAAGTCCCGCAGCCGGACCGCGACCGGCTACGGCCGCTTGTCCGGCTCATGCTTCAGCTCATCTTCAATCGCCTCATGGAACAGCTCGACCCGGACCGTCACCATCTCCTGCTCATGCTTGACGAGTTTCCCGAGCTGAGGAAGATTCCCAACCTCTCCGCCGCGATGAGCCTCATGGCCGGGTACAAGATCAAACCGTACCTCATCGCGCAGACCCTCACGCAGATCATCGAGGAGTACGGGCCGAACGAGTCCATCACCGACAACTGCTACATCAAAGCCGCCTTCCAGACCGACAACCTCCAGACCTGCAAGAACCTCTCCGAGCTGAGCGGCAACATGACCGTTGAGAAGGAGACCGTCAACTACAGCGGCCAGCGCACCGACTTCTACCTCAAGCACATCTTCCGCAGCGTGGAGCAGGTGCAACGGCCGCTCATCACCGTCGATGAGATACGCCGCATCAAGCCGCCAACCAAGGCCACGAACGACCCGAACAGCAAGATCACCGCGCCCGGCGACATGCTCATCTTCATCAACGGAGTCGCGCCCATCTATGGCGTGCAGAGCCTCTACTTTTTGAACGACACCTTGTTGGCCCGCACGAAGCTGAAGCCGCCCGACTTTCCTACCGCGGCCCAGCCCAGCTCCCGTGAAGCCCGCCGTGGCATCACCGTCCACTCTCGACATCGCAGCCATTGCCCATGCCGCTGTTGCAGACCAGGCAATCGAGGAGCAGATCCGTGGAAATACTTAACCAGATCATTCTTGCCGGAAATCTCACCGACCAGCCTTCGGTCTCCGATGCCGGAGGCCGTCAGTTTGTGCGCGCGCGGCTTGCGCAGAGCTGGTTCTACGACACCCAGGGAAGAACCGTCGAGCACCGCCAATTCCTTCCCATCACCTTCTTTGGAGAGAGCGCCATCGTCGCCAAGACCTTCCAGAAGGGCGACAACATCCACGTGACCGGCCAGCTCATCCGGCGCGAGCCGCGACCGCGCACCGACGGCCAGAGCGCCGCCCGCGAAGCCGGCACCATCTTCGAGATTCATGTCATTCGCGCATTCCGCATCGCGGCCAGCTCGAAATCGGAAACGGCGGCCATCCATCAAAACGAGATTCGCCGCACCAATGACGCGAAGCAGATTCCGGCATTCCTTCAGGAGAGCGTCCATGATTGGCCTATTTAAGACTGGCCTGGCTGGCCCGCGTCTCCGCTCTTGCAGTTCGCGCCTTCTCTCGACTGAGTTGTGTCCTTGTTCCCATAGCCGTTGCCGCCGTTGGCACGATGGTAGCGTGGGTCAGCTTCGGCCTCATCTTCAACTACACGCATTCTGTTCCGTTCGGGATCTACCGGGAAATTGCCGATCCAGCGAGTACCCCTCACAACCCCGCGCCTTATGTGTTTTTCTGCCCCGATGTTCGCTGGCCGTCGATGAAGGGCCAGCCGAACTATCGAGATCCCATGCGTACCTGTCCTGATGGGTTTTCGCCTCTCATCAAGCCTGTCGTTGCATGGCCCGGTGACACGGTGGAGACTTCCGCCGCCGGCATCGTCGTCAACGGCCAACTGCTGCCGAACACCGCAACCATAAACCGCGATTCGACAGGGCGACAGCTTCATCCGTTCCCGGCAGGAACGTACCGCGTGCAGAAAGGCGAACTATGGGTCGTCAGCTCCTTCAGTCCCCGGAGCTTCGATTCCCGGTACTTCGGCCCGATCCCCTTGCGATCCGTCCACAGTTGGATTCGCCCCTTGCTCGTCGAGCATTCGTACCACCCAACCGCCAACCCGAATTGAACACGGGCAATCCAGAGGGCAGAAAGCGATGAACATTTCAGAAACCGCAACCGTTGCAGCAGACAAAGCGAGATGGAGAATGCCGAGCATCTCTCTTCCCGCTCAGGCCAGAACCGCAATCCTCTTCGCCAGCTCCGCCGCAATCGGCGGCGCAGGCTGGAGCGGCGACCCCGCTCTGAATTATTTCGCCTTGCTCTTTCCCTTCGTATACCTTCACTCACGGCGGCGCCTGGACTCGCTCTGTGCCGTCTTCTACTACGCAGCCGCCACCTGGAGCGTCATTCCCGGCGCTCAGGGCTTCTTTCGGACGGGCCACAACTTCGTTTTGCCACTCGCCATCTGGGCTGCTTTGGTGGCGCTCTGCTCGGCTCCCTGGGTTTGCTTCTACAGCCGCCGTTACCTGCCGGTCTCCGCAATCGCCGCTCTCGCGGCTTTGGCACTGCCCCCGCTGAGTCTTGTAACCGTCGCCCATCCGCTCATCGCGGCGGGCCACTGGTTTCCCGGAACCCGCTGGTTCGGTCTGGGGCTGGCCATCATATTGATAGCGGCGTACAGGCGATTCGGCACGGCCATGACGCTTGCCGTTCTCATCGCGGCATCCATCGCAACCCACGCTCGATTCCATCGCCCAGTTCCCGATCCGCATATTCTTGCCGTCAACACCAACTTCGGCGGAGCAGCCAACTCACGACGATATTGACTCCCGTCTGGAATTGCAGGAGCGGACGATCCAGCAAATTGCGCTGGCCCATCCCGACACGCTGCTCGATCTTCCCGGAGTCCATCATTCCAAGCTGGAATGGAATGCACGAGGCACGCTGGGCTTCCACCTTCGCGCAACTCAAGCAGCAGCGCACCGGCCTGCTGATCGGCACCACGATCCCGATTCCGAACACGGAAGCCAATCGCAATGTTCTCCTCTCCCGTGGCTACACGGAGCGACTCTCCTACGTTCAGCGTGTGCCTGTGCCGCTTGGCATGTGGCACTTCGGAGACCAGCGCCGCGGCTTCCCGCTGATGCTTCGCTTCCCGCCAACCATCCGGGTTTGGAATCGCCGCGCCGGAGTACTGGTCTGCTACGAGCAACTCGCTTTCTGGCCGGCCATCGAAACTCTCGCGCACAACCCCGACATGCTGCTTGCGCCCTCCAACGTCTACTGGGCGGCCAACACGCCGATTCCAGCGATTCAGCACGTGGCCGCGCAAGATTGGGCCGACCTCTGGGCCATCCCACTC
This sequence comes from uncultured Acidobacteriaceae bacterium, assembly GCA_963757965.1. GTDB lineage: Bacteria > Acidobacteriota > Terriglobia > Terriglobales > Acidobacteriaceae > Telmatobacter. Next base: position 1,076 of record CAVWTV010000010.1, on the reverse strand, counting down.
TACGAGGCAAGCAACCGATGAGAATTCTGACCGCAATTTGCCTGCTCTGCTTTGCCGCGAATCTCCCCGCTCAACGGCTGGACATTGCCGCTCTCCAATCGCGCTGCCTGCCTACAGTGCCGCTCACCACGCTCAGCGCCATCATCCGCGTTGAATCCGGCGGCAACCCGAATGCCATGCAGATCGACTTTCCCAGGGCGCTCCTCAAGCAATGGCATCTACCGGAGGGTACATTGCGGCTCAAGCGCCAGCCCGCCACCCAACGCGAGGCGTTGGAGTGGCTCGACTACTTCGAGCGCCGCGGCATCTTTGTTGACTTGGGCCTGATGCAGGTCAGCACGGCGGAGGCCCAGCGCCGCGGGCTTCCCGCCGAATCGCTATTGGACCCATGCTTCAATCTTCGCGCCGGCTGGCAGATTCTCGACAGTGCCTACCAGCTTGAGATCAAAACCTACGGACCCGGCCAGGAGGCGCTCCAGCACGCCATCTCTCGCTACAACACCGGCGACACCCAGCGCGGCATTGATAACGGCTATCTGGCGCGGGTCATGGCGGCGCTCAAGCAATGCCCCGCGACAACTTCCCCGACGAAAGGAGAGAACCGAAGATGATTGACGCAACCGACTTCACAATTCCCGGCACCGGCGTACTCAGAAACAAGCTCGGCATCACGGACCCAGCCGCTCTTTCGAGAGCGGCGACGGATTCTACGGCTCTTCGCCTTGCCGAGCTTCATGCTTCGCCCATTCGCGGCGGCTTTGACTCCACGCACCTTCAGGCCATCCACCACCATATCTATCAAGACCTCTACGATTGGGCCGGAGAGCTGCGACCGATCGACGCCGGCAATGTGCCCGCGTCTCAAGTGGAGAAATCCCTCAACAGCGTGCTCGACCGATTGAGCCGCGAGAACCACCTGAAGGGCTTGAGCGCCGAAGAGTGGGCACACAGCGCCTCAGCCTACCTCTACGACCTCGGAACGATACAGCCGTTCCTTGCAGGGAACGAAATCGCTCTCCATGAATTTGCCGTCGGAGCTGGCACGCAAGAACAACCTGAGCCTGCAATGGGACGCC
>CAVWTV010000009.1:0-132465 GCA_963757965.1 uncultured Acidobacteriaceae bacterium | reverse complement strand
TAAAGGCCCTGTTATTTGGCTTTCTTTCAGGGGGTTGAACAGGCTGCGGAAAAAGGCTTGTTGTCAGCCAGAACTGGCAGGAAGCATGCCTCAGGGGCTAAAGCCCGGCGTTTATTTTGTTGCATCTGCGGCACGACTGAAGTCGTGCCCTGACACATTCTGGAGCAGGAATTGAGTTTTTCCGCAGCCTGTGAAACCCCCTGCTCCCTCCGGGATTTCCGATCTACAACTGTAGATCTAGGCGCAGCCGCCGGCGATGGAGGGGATCACTAGGACTTCGTCGCCTTCCTTGAAGCTGTATTTCTCATTGCCGAGGAAGCGGATGTCTTCTTCGTTGACATAGAAGTTGATGAAGCGGCGAATCTGGCCGTCGTCGCCGCGCAGGTGCGGGCGGAGAGCCGGGAAACGGCCCTCGATATCGGTAACCAGCTCGGGCAGATTGGCGGCGGCGCTGGCAATCTCGCGGACATTGTTTGTGTGCTTCTGGAATGCGTTCGGCAGCAGGACTCTAACGGACATGACTTTCTCCTTGCAGGCCCAGTACTTTGGCCGTGTGATTTGGTAATTGCTCGTGGACGGACGCGGACGTGGACGCCCGCGCTACAGCCGGTCTGGAGACCGGCGCTACATTCCGGCGATTACACAATGACGCGGTCACGGCACTAGACCAGGCTTAGTTCTTGGTTCTCGGCGTTGTGTTCTTCGACAAAGGCTTCAAAGTCGCTGAGGCGGGGGCGGATGGCTTCGTCCTGTCTATAGGCGCCGTTGAGGCAATCGGTGGTCTTGAGGCCGTTGCCGGTGATGCAGGTGACTGTGAGTTCGTCGGGATGGATGCGGCCGTGAGCGTAGAGGCGGGCAGTCACGGCCGTGGTTACGCCGCCTGCCGTCTCGGTGAAGATCCCCTCGGTCTCCGCCAGCTCCTGGATGGCGGAGACGATTTCGACGTCGGAAACGTCCTCGGCCCATCCGCCGGAGGCACGGATGGCGCGGGAGGCGTAGGGACCGTCGGCGGGGTTGCCGATGGCCAGAGAACGGGCGATAGTGTTGGGACGCTGCGGCTCAATCAGGTCGGTATCGTTCTTGACCGCGCGTGGAGATGGGCGAGCAGCCGGTGGCCTGGGCGCCAAAGAACTTGACCGGCGTGTCTTCGACGAGGCCCAGGGCGATCAACTCGCTGAAGGCCTTGCGAATCTTGGTAATCAGCGAACCGCCGGCCATGGGGACGACGACGTTATCGGGCAGCCGCCAGCCCAGTTGCTCGGCGATTTCAAAGCCAACCGTCTTCGAGCCCTCGGCGTAGTAGGGGCGGAGATTGACGTTCACAAAGCCCCAGTTGTAGCGGTCGGCGATCTGCGAGCAGAGACGGTTGCACGTGGTCGTAGCTGCCCTCGACGCGCACCAGCGTTGCGCCATAGACCTGGGTATTGAGAATCTTGGCGGGCTCAAGGTCGGATGGAACCAGGATGAAGGTCTTCAGTCCCAGCCGTGCGGCTCCGGCGGCGACGGCGTTGGCGAGATTGCCGGTTGAGGAGCAGCCGACGGTATCGAAACCGAAGGCCTGCGCGTTGGCCAGTGCCACGGCGACGACGCGATCTTTGAAGCTGAGCGTGGGCAGGCAGACGGCGTCGTTCTTGATGTAGCAGATTGCGGGCCCCGATGCGCGCGCCCAGCCGCGGAGCCTTCATCAGCGGCGTAAAGCCGGCCGGCGTTTGCGGCTGGTAGCTGTCTGGCGACCGGCAGCAGGGCGCGATAACGCCACATATTCAGCGGTCCCTGGGAGATGGCCTCGCGGGTAAAGCGGGTGCGGGCGTACTCGAGGTCGAAAACCACCTCGAGCGGAGAAAAACACTCATCGCAGATAGAAAGCGGTTGAACCCCGTAGGATCTTGCCGCATTCCCGACATCGCAACTCGTAAGCAGTCGTCACAAGTCCCTCGCTCTAGCGCGAGTGACAGCGGATACGCGGGCGCGTGACCGGCTCAGGAAAGAGCGAACGTGAAATGACTCGAAAAACCGTGCGAGCCGCCTCAAGAAAGAGTGCTGAAGCGACCCCCGAATCTCATGTTCCCCGCCGTGGCGGGCGAGAGTTGACACCATACTCCTGGTTTGCCCAGGCAGGTTGTCGTGGCGTCACAGGGCCCGTCCCTCAGCCACTCTGCATGAAATTCAGGCCTGCCATGGGGCAGACTTGAATGTTTTCGTTTGTAACACAAGGTCAAAACCGGCGCAAGGGAGGATGCAGCGAAAGGTGTAGAGTCGTGTCCGAAAGGTGATAAGCGGGAATTGGAGTGGGATTGGGACGGGCTGACCGTCGGTGAGAAAGGCCTCAATTGGTGTACACCCGCACGTAGTCCACCAGCATCTGGGAGGGGAATGGGGTGGTGGCGTTGGGGCTGCCGGGCCAGTCGCCGCCGACGGCGAAGTTGAGGATGATGAAGTTGCTCTGGCCGGCGTCAAAGGGCCAAACCGCGCCGGCCAGACCGGTCAGACTCGACGATGAATAGGTGATGTAGGGGTGGGTGAAATCGTCGACGTAGTAGGCCACGCTGCCGGGTTTCCAGATCATGCCGTAGGTGTGCCATGCGGCTGCGGTCTGGCCCGTGGGAAAGTTGAACACGGTGCCGAGGCCTGAATTGCCGGTGAAGCCGGTTCCATGGACGGAACCCTCGTTCCAATCGGGCGATTTCGCGGCGTTGATCCGCTCGAGAACATCCTGCTCGCCGCAGGCAGGCCAATTGACTGTGGCGATGTTGTTGCCCATCAGCCAGGCGGCCGGCCAGAATCCCTGCGCCTCGGGAACCTGGGCGCGCACCTCAAACCGGCCATATTGAAAGCTGAACAGGCCCTGGGTCTTGAGCCGCGCAGAGGTGAAGGCGCCGGAGGTGTAGACGCCGGGAGAGGTCTGTTGGGCCACGATGTGCAGGTAGCCGTCGGCGCCCACATAAGCATTGGGATTGGCGGCGTTGCAGGGCGAGGCGTTCGAGCCCCAGGCGCAATAGTCCTCGAGCTCGTTGTTGCCGAAGCCGCTGTTGCCGGTGTCGTAGGTCCAGATGGCGGGATTGGGCTGGGCGTTGACGCCGGTGGAGTTCGAGAACTCGTCGGACCAGACGAGAGTGCCTGAAGGAATGCTGGGAGTGAAGGTTTGGGTGGTGACATTGCTCGGCGTGTCGCCTGGCGCTACGGCGATAGCCTTGACGGTCATATTCGAGGCAAGCAGAAAAGGCGCGAAAGACTGCTGCGAGGCGGTGGTCGGCGTGCTGCCGTCCACGGTGTAGTAAACGACGGAGCCGGGGGTTGAGTAGCCGAGGCTAACCATCACCGCACCGTTCTGAAGCGTAGAGTTTGTGAAGGTGAAGATGGTGGGCGGGGCCGTTTGGGTTTGGGTCGAGCCGCCGGTGTTTCCGCTGGTGGCGCCGCATGCGCATAATAAAGCGCCTGCCAGGAACATTACTGTCAGCATCGCAGCACCTGACCTCATTCCGAATCTCCTTGATCGCAGGATCGGCGCCGGGCTGATCCTGCCGCATCAATCAGAGCACCCTTGGATTCATGGCGTCAAAATACGGCCCGCGCATTCTCATTGAGGCGGCGCGGGCAGATGCTGGCGCATCGCTTGCTCGAGGCGCGGGCTGCCTGCCTTCTGCACAGCTTGCTGCACGCGTGCGAACAGTTCGGCGTTGGGCGCGGCGCGTCCGATGGCTTCAATTGCCGCCGGAGCCTCGCGTGCATCGCGGGCAACGATCGCTATCAAATAATCGAATGCCTGAGGCAGGCGGGTGAGGGCGATGGCGTTCAATAGAACCGAGCCGAACCAGGTGTCGGCTCCGGCATTATGACGGCCGATAAGCACGGCCAGAGCTTCAGGGGTGCGCAGGTCGGCGAGGGCGAATGCAGCCTCGGCGGCGAGATCGTCGCCGGCCTCAAGGTAGCCAGAAACGAGAGCGACGGCCCTTTCGCCTTCAAGGGAAAGGAGCGCTGAGTAGACTGCGCCGAGCACTTCGGGCTCGCCCTCGTCTCGCGGATTGGGGCCGAGCATTGCGCGCAGCCGCAGAATGAGCGCGGCGCTGACTCCCCCGACCTGGGCGATGGCTCGCGCTGCCTCCATACGCACGGTTTTGTCGGAGTCGGTCAGCGGCTCCAGCAGGGCCGCCAGCAACTCGGCGTCGGAGATGCCGGGGCAGTCGACCAGAGCATGAGCGCATGTAGCTCGAAGTGCCCCCGCAGAATCAACCGCCGGGCCCCAGCTTGCTTCCAGTTGATGATGCCTCATACCACGAAGGTAGGCATCTTTGCTCCGATATTCCAGCTTGACGAGGGCCTTCGACAACGCGTCTTTAGCCCAGCATTTCGGATCGGATTTCGCTGCGTCGATGAAGAAGCGGTCGTAGGCCGCGAGGACATCGGGGAGCAGCGCGGTGAGTTCGGCGTCGGCGACGAGTTTGGCGGCCTTGGCGACGAGGAAGTTATTGCGATGGGTAAGCGCCTTGCGCAATTGCTCGACTTGAGCGGGATTCGGCGCACCGCCGGTCTTGAAAGCTTGACTGAGCGCTTCCAGCTCGGCTAACTCCTTGTCGAAGCCGCGCGATGAGGTTACGTATTGTGCGGAACGGCTAGCTCGCTTTGGGCTCATCGGCTGGTCCTCGGCGAGTTATCTCGAATAGGTTTCCGGGGGGCTTCGCCGGATTAGCAGGATGACCAGCGTGATGACGAGACCGACGAGCGGGTATCCAGTGACAACCTGCGGAATCAGAGTATTAAGGGAGGTTGCCCAGAAGCCAACGGCAATCGTGGTCATTGAAGCAGGCAAGACATACGATGTTATGTAGACAACGGCGGCAAAGTATGCAATCTCACCCACAAAAAACATGCACAATTGCCATAATGCCTTGGCGTCCTTCCTGATGAGCCTTATTCCCAGATACCCAAGATACAAGATCAAGTAGACGCTTATGGCATTGAGAACTACGAACACAACCCAGTCCTGATAAACGGGCGGGCCAGGCCACTTATTCCAATGCATTTGCAACATGGCCGCAGCATAGAAAGCGCCTAACGCCACAAATGCGATGTTAAGAGCACCAAGAATTCGCATCGGCCACGCCTGCATCGTTCCTCCATTGCTTTGCGACGTTCTAATTCTACTCTTGGTTCGGAAGCATTTGCGCCACAGAACGTTACTCCGCGGGATCGTAGTTGAGGTTTTGGCCGAGCCAGCGCTCGACCTCCGGCATGGTCATGCCCTTGCGCCCAGCATAGTCGGCGACCTGATCGCGGCCGATCTTGCCGAGCGAGAAATATCGCGACTCCGGATGGGCGAAGTAGAGGCCGCTCACGCTCGATCCGGGCCACATGGCGAACGACTCGGTAATCAACATGCCGGTGTTCGCCTGCACATTGAGCAAGCGCCACAGCGTGCCCTTCTCGGTGTGATCGGGGCAAGCCGGGTAACCGGCGGCCGGACGGATGCCGCGGTACTTTTCGTGAATCAGTTCATCGATGGTCAGGGCTTCGTCGCGTCCGTAGCCCCATTCGTCCCGCACCCGCTTGTGCAGGCATTCGGCGAAGGCTTCAGCCAGGCGATCGGCGATGGCTTCCGCCATGATGGCGTTGTAGTCGTCGTGCTTGGCCCGGAAACCGTCGCACAAGGTCCTTAAGGTTGATGCCGCTGGTGACCGCGAAGGCGCCGATGTGGTCGGGCAGACGCGTTTCCCTCGGCGCGATGAAGTCGGAGAGCGACCGGCAGGGCTCGCTACCCTCTTTGTTCGCTTGCTGGCGGAGGAAATGGAAACGCTCGAGCACCTGGCTGCGCGTGCCGTCTGCGTAAAGCTCGACATCGTCGCCCACGGCGCCGGCGGGGAAGAAGCCGTAGACACCACGCGCGGCGATGAGGTTGTCTTCGACGATGCGATCGAGCAACGCATTGGCTTCAGCAAAGAGCTGCCGGGCCTGCTCGCCTTGCTCCGGGTGGTCGAAGATGCGAGGGTAGACGCCTTTCAGCTCCCAGGTGTGGAAGAACGGGGTCCAGTCAATAAATTCGCGCAGCGTGGCAAGGGGAAAGTTGTCGAGCACGCGTACGCCGGTAAATTCGGGCACCGGGATGTCTTCCGCATGCCACTCGATCGGACGTGCGCCGTTGGCGAGCGGTCTCAAGAGAGACGAGCTTCTGGCGCGGCGCGGAGTGCTGCTTGCGGAGCGCTTCGTAGTTGGCGCGATGCTCGGCCACGAATGCGGCCTTTCCGTCGTCGCTTAAGAGGCTGGTGGTCACGGGCACGGCGCGGCTGGCATCGAGTACGTGGACCACTGGCTCGCTATAGTGCGGCGCAATCTTAACGGCCGTGTGCGCGCGGCTGGTGGTTGCCCCGCCGATGAGTAGCGGCAGCTTGAAACCCTGTCGCTCCATCTCGCGAGCCACATGGACCATTTCATCGAGGGAGGGAGTGATGAGGCCGCTGAGGCCGATGAGGTCAGCCTTTTCCAGCTTGGCGCGTTCGAGGATTTTTTCGCAGGGGACCATCACGCCCATGTCGATGACCTCGTAGTTGTTGCAGGCGAGGACGACACCGACAATGTTCTTGCCAATGTCGTGCACGTCGCCCTTGACGGTTGCGAGCACGATTTTCCCTTGCGCCTTGGCGGCCCGACCCGAAGCAACCAACGCGGCCTTCTCGGCCTCCATGAACGGCGTCAGGTGGGCCACGGCCTTCTTCATGACACGGGCCGACTTGACGACCTGGGGCAGGAACATCTTGCCCGCTCCGAACAGATCGCCGACCACGCCCATGCCATCCATCAGCGGGCCTTCGATCACCAGGAGCGGGCGGCCGAGCTTGACACGGGCTTCCTCGGCGTCGATCTCGATGTACGCATCGATCCCCTTGACCAGCGCGTGGGAGAGACGCTCTTCGACGGTTCCGTTGCGCCATTCTTCGGCCTTTTTTTCATTGACGGCGGCGCCAGCGCCGGCCTCCGCGGCCTTCAGAGCCTCGCCGAAGTTCACCAGGCGCTCGGTCGAGTCGGGACGGCGATTGAGCAGTACGTCCTCGACGAGCACCTTCAGCTCGGGGTCGATCTCCTCATACACTTCGAGCATTCCTGCGTTGACGATGCCCATGTCCATGCCTGCCGCGATGGCGTGAAAGAGGAACGCAGCGTGCATGGCCTCGCGCACCTTGTTGTTGCCGCGAAAGCTGAAGGAGATGTTAGAGACGCCCCCGCTGACTTTCGCGTGCGGGAGGTTGGCCTTGATCCAGCGCGTGGCATGAATAAAGTCGACGGCGTAGTTGTTGTGCTCTTCCAGTCCCGTACCAACGGTGAGGATATTTGGGTCGAAGACGATGTCTTCAGGCGGAAGGCCGACTTCATTGACGAGTATTTTGTAGGCGCGCTCGCAGATGCGAATCTTTTCTTCGTACGAGGCGGCCTGGCCGTTTTCGTCGAAGGCCATTACCACGACTGCAGCGCCATATTTGAGCACGGTTGCGGCGTTGTGGCGAAACTTCTCTTCGCCTTCTTTCAGGGAGATCGAATTGACGATGCCTTTGCCCTGGAGGCACTTGAGGCCGGCCTCGATCACTTCCCACTTGGACGAGTCCACCATGAAGGGAACCTTGGCGACCTCGGGCTCGCTGGCCAGCAACTGCAAATAGCGCGTCATTGCCGCGACGCCGTCGATCATGCCTTCGTCCATGCAGATGTCGATGATGTTGGCGCCATTCTCGACCTGTTGGCGGGCGACGCTTACGGCTTCTTCGAACTTGCCTTGCTTGATCAGCTTGGCAAACTTTGGCGAGCCGGCGACGTTGGTCCGCTCGCCGATCATGATGAAGACGCCGGGCTGCTGAGTGAACGGCTGCGATCCGGAGAGACGGAGGGGTTTGGGAGCTGGGAATGGCGTCTGGCTTTCGGGCACACTCATGGTCGGCCCTCGGTCTGGAGGGCATAGGATTCGTCAACAGGAGCCGTGCCGAACTTGCGCGGAGGCTGACCGTCGAGGGCTTTGGCGATGGCTGCGATGTGCTCAGGCGTGTTGCCGCAGCATCCGCCTGCAATGTTGATAAGGCCTGCCCGGGCGAAGTCGCCCAGGAAGCGGGCCATGTCCGCCGGCCCCAGATCGAAGCCGGTTTCAGAGAGCGGGTTGGGCAAACCGGCATTCGGATAGCACGATATGGCCACGTCCGCCTTGTTCGACAGCTCGGAAAGGAACGGGTACATCAGGTCGGGGCCAAGGGAGCAGTTGAGGCCAACCGAGAGCGGCTTCACGTGGCGCACCGCGTTCCAGAAGGCCTCAATGGTCTGCGCGGAGATCATCGTTTCGCCGCCACGGCCGACGGCGGCCGAAATCATCACCGGGATTTCTTTATGGCCCTCATCGAAGACCTCACGGATGGCGACCAGGGCCGCCTTGGCGTTGAGCGAGTCGAAGATTGTCTCTACGAGAAGCAGGTCTGCGCCCCCGGCGATGAGGGCGCGTGCCTGCTGCGCGTAGGCAGTCTTGACCTGGTCGAAGGTGACTACACGAAAGCCTGCATCGTCGGCATCGGGCGAGTTGGAGAGGGACACAGTCAGCGGCCCCATCGCTCCTGCGACGAACCGTTGACGGCCCGTCTCGTTGGAGACGCGATCGGCCAATTCACGGCACTGGCGCGCCGATTGCTCGTTGATCTCCGAGGCCAGACTGGCGAGAAACGGGTCGTCGATGATTTTTTGATAGAACGCAGGATCCTTGCGGCCGCCTTGTTCGCGCGGATCTTCCACGAAGAACTCGCTCTGGGTGATGCTGGTTGCGCCGAAGGTGTTGGTCTCGATGATGTCCGCACCGGCGTCGAGAAACCGCCGATGGATGTCACAGATCATCTCCGGCTGAGTCAGGGAGAAGAGGTCGCCGTTGTTCAGCAGGTCCTTGGTCGAACTCTTGAAGCGCTCGCCGCGGATGTCCGCTTCCTTCATGCCGTAGGTGCGGATGGTGGTGCCCATCGCTCCATCGATGATGGCGATTCGGGTTTCGAGGATCTTTTGGAGCGGATGCTGGGAGACCGTTGTCATTTCACCCCGATGGTAACGGCCGCGCGGAAACACGGAGAAAGCGGCTACTTTCTAGGATATATGATTGGGATATTCACGTATGCTGAGCCATCATTCCATGCCGAATACGCCCGAACGACCCAGACCACTGACTCCGGATGAGATCGCCGATCTTGCCGATCGTGGCGGGGACGTTTCGCGTTTTTTCACAAGGAGGGGCAAGATGATGCCCCCGATGCCGTCGGCGGCGAAGGAGGAAGGCAGTGGCGAAGAGAATTAGCGCAGTGACACATGTGACGCGCGGGGATGTTCTGGACGACCTCGGTTTTTCGCGTTCCGAGGCTACGGCGTTGAAGTTCAAAGCCGACCTTCTCGACGCCATCCGCGCCGAAATCGAGCGAAGGAGCTACACTCAGCGGCAACTGGTGGACACTCTCGACGAGCACCAACCGGCGGTCAGCAACTTGATCCAAGGGAAAATCGATCAGGTGAGCATCGAGAAACTGCTTCGCTATTCGGACCGGCTGGGAATGAAAGCGGCTTAGGCTAGAATGGTCGCCATTATGAGAAAGATGATTGTGCAAGAGGTTCGGGACACGCTACCGCCTGGCACGATTTTCCTTGACGACCTACAGGCCATTGGGGATTTCGTTCGTTCCTCGATGGACGACAAATACTCCCTGACGGGGTTTCTCTATGAGTTTGACGGGAAATTTGTTGTGGATTCAGTTGAGGAACTAAAGGCGAATAGGGGTCATACAAAGAAGTTCAAAATGGTCGCTGCGCACCGTCAAACATCTCCGCGCGGGGAGACCGTGGCCGGGGACTCCAGGATATTTGAGCTTGACGATTCGAGCGAGGCATATCTGACCTGCCCGCGATGCCTAAGGGTCAGCGATGGGGATTTTTTTCGTGCGCTTGCCAGTGTTTTTGAGCCGCGCAAGAGCCCCTTCCGGACGATGATTCAGGCCATCCCGCCCACAACAAGGGGAGTTCTTTTCGGTTTGATGGGCCTGCTACTCATCGTTTTCCCTGGGACATTCATTTATGCATCGGGAAAGCTCTTGGGGATCCTTCACCCTGGCCCCGGAATCGGAATGATTGGCTTGGCCGCCGCCTGCGGGATTTGCTTCCTCGTGTGTGCTCTGTTGTTTTATGCCTTGAACTCCCTGTCTCCATTCTCCAGCATTTATCGAGTCAATTTCTATTTCGAGAGGGAAAAACAGCTAGAGCGGGAGGGGTGGCGCAAGGGACTCTTTGAGAAGATAGTGCTGGCGAGCATTTCGGCGCTCATAGGCATCTTCGGCACGCTTCTTGTGCAGTTTCTTGGCTCGGGGTCCAAACACTAGAGTCGGACGAGCAAATGGCATTCGCGCTATGAGAGTAGCCTTCAGGGGCTAAAGCCCACGGGATCTGAGGAAATTTGCGGCACGACTAAAGTCGTGCCCTGACACAGAGCAGCCGTGACCGGTGCTTCCTTAGTTCTATCAGAACATGCCGCCTACTTCGCCGCCGTCAATGCGGCGACTGGCACCAGCATGTCTTCTTTGCGCATGACGAGGTTGGTGGCGTTGAGGGTGGCTAGCTCGAAGCCGTGGCCGTGGGTGATGGCGTCGGTGGGGCAGGCTTCTACGCAGTAGCCGCAGAAGATGCAGCGGTTGTAGTCGATGTTGTAGACCTTGGCGTAGCGCTCGGACGAGGAGATGCGCTGCTCTTCGGTGTTTTCCGCGGCCTCAATAAAAATGCAATTGGACGGGCAGGCGGCCGCGCAGAGAAAGCAGGCTACGCACTTCTCCAGGCCGTTTTCGTCGCGCTGCAGGACGTGCGCGCCACGAAAGCGCTGCTCGAAGACGGCTCCGCGCAGGGGACCTTCGCCGTCGGGGTAGTTCTCCACCTGCGAGGGCTGAAGCATCTCCCCAAAGGTGATGCTCATGCCCTTGGCGATGCCGGCGAGGTTGCGCACAATCGACATGAAGCCAGTATACGATGGAATCGAGGAGCAATTCACGATGCGGAAGAGGGCTTGGGCAGTTGCTTTGATGATCGGGATGGGCGCGGGTGCGGCGGTTGCGCAGGCGCCTGCGCAGAACCAGCCACCGTCAACGCCCGCGGGCGGCATGGATATGAATCATGGCATGGGCATGGACCACGGCATGGGCAAGCCTTCGGTCCCGGCCGGCCCGCTGAAGGTCAGCTTTGGAGACAAATCCGCCGAGTGGACTCCGGCTACGCTGGCCGCGCTGCCGCACAAGACAATCACCGTCTTCAATGCGCATGCCAAGGCCAACCAGACTTACTCCGGCGTGGCTTTGATTGATCTGCTTAAGCCGCTGGGCGTGCCGGCCATTCCGCATGGCAAGGATTTGCGGCTGTACCTGGTGGCCGAGGGTTCCGATGGCTATGAAGCGGTGTATGCAGTGGCCGAAGCCAATCCGGACGTGCACGACGGGGCGGTGATTGTGGCCGACTCGATGGACGGGAAGGCGCTTGCAGATAGCGGACCGCTTGAACTGGTATCCACCGACGAAAAGCGGCCGGCGCGGTGGGTGCGGAACCTGGTGGCGATCAGAGTGATGGCGGCACAGTGATGGAGCTGGCATCCCACTCTAGTGTGGTGAGTCAGAAGTTCGTTACAGAAGTACGCGATGGAAATGCAGGTCCTTCGACTCCGCTGTAGAACGCTTCGCTCAGGATGACCGCCTCTCTTGGGGTTTCGTGTATGCGGCATTTATTGAACGAACTTCAGACTCAGTACACTAGCCACAAGAACAAGAACGTGGCGAGAGTGGGGCGCCCGGTCTTAATCCGGGCTTCTATCTGGTTAGCGCATCGGCGGCGTTGGCTGCAAGGATGAACTTGCTGGCGTTGTCAACTTCGCACTCGTTCTCGTACCACAGGAATGGCCACGCATCCTTCAGCTCCGGAAAGTCCGGCCCGATGAGGGCGACGCCGGGAATCATGGCTCCCGGAATGAAGCTGTAGTCGGCGCGATTGTTGCCGTACATGATGAGCTTCGACGAGGTTCCCACCGAGGCAACATAGGACACATTCGACACCGGATGTCTGCCCAGGACAAAGTCGAAGCCGTGCAACGTGTAGTCCGTGCCGATCGTTTCTGGAAACGCCTGGTGGAGAAAATACATTTCCGTGGCAAATCCAACAGCGGCATCCGCACCGGCCCAGTCGCCCAGGGCAATGGGCACTGCGAACGGATTTCCGGCAAGGCTCTTGTCCATTTCCACCTTGTAGGTTCTTAGCGAGGCGCCCAGAGCGGCTTTGAACTCGGCGTCCATAAACGGTATGGCGCGGACGGCAACCCAGCCCATCTCGCCGAAGTGTTGCTGGATGAACGGAAGCATCTCTTTCAAGCGCGCCTTGTAGGGCGCTCGGCCGTTGGTGGCGATCGTCAGCTCAACGGCCGCCGTAGCTTCCTCCACGTCGATCGGTCCGCCCGTGGTGTTGAACGAGTTGAAGATTACGGGCGTGGCGCGATGCTCCTTGTCCCAGGTGTTGACGGCGGTTTGCAGGCACTGCGCGGATAGCGGATCGTCGAATCCCTTTAGCACGCGGCTGGCCGCGGCCAGCGATGCGATCGCCTGGTAGTCCAGCGGGGTGGTGTGGGTGGTGAACGCCCAGCGGTCGTCGGGCAATCCGGAGTAGTTGCCGTCGCTCTCAAGCGGACCCATCTTCGGGTTGTAGATTCTGCCGTCGGTCTGTGAATTGGCGTCGCCCAGGTGCGTGTATTCGTCCAGGGTGGGCTCGATGATTCCGGGAATCGCGTGACCGAACACGCTGTACTGCGCAAGCAGAGCGATGACCCCGTGCTTGATCTGCTGCACGATATCCGGCACGCCATCGGGCTTGCGGATGGTGACCAGGCGCGCATCTTCGTCGACGGTGGTGTCGTCCCAGTCGATGTGGAACGTCTCGCGGGCTATGGCAAGATCGTTGACCACGTTGGCTTGTGTTTGAGTTCGCAGATCGTAGTCGCCTGCGTCGTACCATCCGCCGCGGTTGAGGCCGGGAATATGATCTCCCGGAGAGAACGGCGAATCGGTCGATGGGCCCATCGAGTACCCATCGAAGTGGGTGTAGTTGACCGGAGCCTGGCGGGCATCGTCGAGGTGCGAGGCGCCGTGCCAGACGCGATAACCCTCGCGCACCTTCACATGATCCATCTGCTCCGCAAGGTAAGTATCGAGTGTGGGCTGCCACACTCCGTTCTTGTAAACATCTTTGGCGATTCTGAAGGGCGTAGTGGAGTGACCCGCGTACTCGATCTCGTAGATGCCCGGATCGCGCACCGTGGAAAAGTCAAAGGACGCATACTGATAGCGGATCCATTTGCCCCAGGGCTCGATATCGCCCCGGTATGTCTCTTCAAACTCGCCGTTGCGATTGAGGCGCAGCAGCCGCGCGGTCTTGGGCGCATTGAACAGCGGGTCCAGTTCGACGATTGCGACTTTGGAGCGGGCAGGCGTGTAGCCCAATTGGTTGTAGGAAACGACGGGAGGGCGGGTCCAGCCAGCAATCACGTTGGGGCGGACGTGCCAGACGATCGCATTTTCGGTGCGATTCGCGGGAATCAGCGTGCGCACGACAAACCAGCCGTTCTGCGCCTTGTTGCGCGCATCGAAGAGCAGGATCTCGCCGATCTCTGCAGTAATGGCAACATGGACGAGCGGGTCCTCCGGCGCCAGTACGATCCGGTTCCCCCTGGCCAGCGGCAGCGGTTCAGCTGTGCCGGTCGCATCCTGCTCCATGGGTCCATTCGGGTAACGCGGGAAGATCCCGGTTGTCTCATCGAATTCATAGCTCTTGCCGAAGTAAGCCGTGGGGAGAAAGTCCAGGTTGAATCCTGCTTTGCCCACCAGGGCCGCGGGCAGAGGCTGGTCAAGATGCACGGCGATGCGAAACCCCTTGTCCTCCGGCGTGACTTCGAGACGGTAGCTCAGGGAATACTCGGGGTACCCGGAGAAGGCGATCAACTGGTTGGGCGCAGCGCCGCGCTTTCGTTCTTTGAAGTGCGGAATCGAGTCCCACTGTTCCGGGGCCGGCAACAGGCGGACTTCGCCGTCGGTCGCGATCCTCTCTCCATGCAGGATCATCTCGATTCCGCCCTTTTTCTCGTCGCGGAATACGTCGTGGTACTTGTTCTGATACACAAGGACATTCAGGCCCTGGGTTTCCAGGTAGTCTCTGTCGTTCAGGTGGAGTTGGGCGGCAACGGGCAAGCCTGCGCCAAGCAACACGAAAGCCATCGAGCCAGCAATCCAAGGCAACATGTTCCCCTCCGGTAAACCTTCAACCAATGAATATACTCCGCCGCGCGGCCCGGAAGGACACGCGGATTGAGCTGGTGGCCGAAGGTCCGGGTGGGTTTGGAGAGGTCTACTCCGATGTCGAGGTCAATGCCAACGTACACGACGCGATAGTGATTGTGGCCGATAGCAAGCACGGGTGGGATCTTGCGAACAGCGGACCGCTTCAGACTAAGTCCACTGACGAAGAGCGCCCGGCCCGCTGGTTGCGGCGCCAGGCGCCCATCCGGCTTCTAACGGCATAGCAAGAGCGCTCTTCTATTGGCGCCGATCCTGCACAGATCGTCGCGAACCCCGTGCGGGACGTTACTTCTTCTTGGTATCCTCCGCGCGTTGTGGGGCCGCAGAATGCTGCTCTGGCGCTGCCTGCTGCTGATGCGGTGCGGCTTGATGCTGTTGTGGCGCTGCTTGACGTTGTTGCTGCTGTTGGGGGGCGGCCTGACGCTGTTGTTGCTGTTGCGGAGGGGCTTGACGCTGCTGTTGCGGTACTTCCTGGCGCTGTTGTGGTGCCGGCTGGCGCTGCGGCATTTCCTGCCGCTGTTGTTGCTGTTGGGGGGCTTCCTGGCGCTGTTGTTGGGGTTGTGGAGAGGCTTGGCGCTGCTGTTGCTGCGGAATTTCCTGGCGCTGTTGTTGCTGTTGGGGAGCGGCTTGGCGCTGTTGTTGCTGGGGAGCTTCCTGGCGCTGAAGCTGTTGCGGGGCCGCGTCCCGCTGCTGCGCTGCGGCTTGATTGCGCACCTGCGATGCAGCCGGTGCTTTCACATTGCGATCTGCCGCTAAAGGCTGGTTGACGGCTCCACTGGCCGGGCGGCCTTGGTTGACACTGGCAAACTGCGCCCGATTGGTGCTTGCGGCATGCTCATTCTGCACCTGCGCTGTCATGGGCGCAGTATGTGGCGCACGCATCGCCGCCATTTCCGCGGGCCGTGCTTGGACCTGGACTCCGCCCGAACCGCCGTTGAAGCTTACGCGGCCGCCACGGTTGTTGCCGCCGACCGAGCGGTTGTAGACGTTGTGCACGACCGAAACGTTCACATTGTTGACTGAGCTGTTGTAGTAGAACTGGCCGCCACCCCAGTAGCCACCCTGGTAACCGTAGCCGCCGTAGCCATATCCGTAGTCGACGCCGCCGTAGAAGCCGATGTACTGACCCCAATAGCCACGATAGAACCTGTAGTGGTTATGCCAAAAGCCCCAGTAGCCGGGCGTCCACAAAGCACCCTCATAGGGAGCCTCAACCCAGGCGCCAGGGACCCAGTAGTAGCCAGGCTGAGAATAGCCGGCCTGTGTGTAGGCCCAATAGCCGGGCGTCCAGAGATAGTCATCGCCGGGAGCCGGCGGCTGGTCGTATTCGGGCAGCGGCGGAGGCGGATCGTCAGCGGTATACGCGGGCTGCTCTCCGTTGCCGGAATCATCCGGAGCCTGATAAGCGGTCTGGGTGTAGGTTCCCCCATTCGGCGGTGGAGGATTCTGCTGGGCAACGTAGGTCGCCGGCGCGCTTTGCTGAGAGCTCGACTGCTCAGGAGGCTGAAAGCCCGAGTCCGCCGATGCGGGGGCCATGTTGGCAGATGCGGGATCGGAAACTTGGTCCTGCGCGGCGGCCACCCTGGTTTTGATTCGATTTGCACCCGGCGGTAAAGAAAATGGTCGCGAGGGCAAGCAGCGGCAAGGGTCCAAATCTGCGGAACGAGTTCATTTCGATCTCCAATAGACTTGAATGCTATTGGAGGCGGGCTAGGCCAGGCAGTCCCCTATTGACCACTGTGGACTGGCTTCAATGGCGGGGGCCTGGAGGCACGGACTTGCCGTGGTTGTTGGCGGGAGGGGTGGTGACGGGCTTGCGCTCGACGCGCGGCTTGACCAGTTGTTGGCAGAGAGCCGAATCCTGGCCTCGGGCCAGTCCAGGCAGCGCGCCTTGTCCGCTGCAAAGGCGCAGCATCATGACGTCGGCATCCTTGCCGCTGAGCGGCTGGATGCGATCGAGGCCGCTGTACGAGTCCAGATCGTAACGGTAGACGAAGTCGGCGGGCGGCTTCTGGCTGCTGTAGTCGAAGTGGCTCCATGTGGCCATGAACTCGCGGCCGTTGGGATCGGCCAACGCGGCGTAGACCTGGTTCCAGGTGACGCCGTCGGGCGGGTTGGCGCTCCAGATGGGAACGGTTTGGCCGCCGCGTAACCAGCGAGCCGCCCACGCATGGTGCTCCAGATCATAGTGGAAGGCGGTGAAATATGTGTCGGCTGCGCAATCGGCGCAGTTGTCGTAGAGAGCGCCCAACTCCCGCTCCGCGCCGTCGGCAAACTTCAACCAGTCGACAAAGTGCAAATTTACGCCTGAGACCAGCGGCGTGATGGAATGGTTTACGAGCGACGCGGTCCACACGGTGAAGAGGTCTTCATTGGGCAGCGATTGAGGATTGGCGCGCAGCGTGGTGACGACCAGCGCCGCATCGTATTCGACACCGATCTCGTTGATCTGGGTCCAATGCTCGGGTTCGAGCGAGCGGGTGATCCAGGCGACCACGTCGTGATCTGTGGAGGAATGGAAATTGACCCAGCGGAATTGGTCGGGGGCTTGCTGGGCTGAAAGGGGCGCTGCAATGACGGCGAGCGCTGCCGCGATTAGGAGAAGAAGCCAGGAGGAGACTGCCCGCATGAATTCAGGGTATAGCAGAGAGGCGCTGTAGCGACACGCACATTTCCCATGTCTGAAATTCCGGACCTGGCGCGCCCGGAGCCATAGTGAACCACCTTGGTCCGGATTCTATCCATGAGGTTTTTGCGATGTGGTAGAGTTTCAGCAAGGAGTTGCGGCGATGATTCAAATCCAATTGCGGCCAGAAGTTGAGTCACAGCTTGCGCGCGAAGCGCAAGCGCGCGGCGTGGAACTTGACCGCTACGTTGAGCAGATCGTCGAAGCTCGCCCGGCAGCCACGGTTGATGCGGAGACGGACCGAAAGCACGCCGTCGAGGAAATGCTCGCCTTCCGCCACGAATACAAGGTCACACTCGGCGGTCTGAATCTCACCGATCTGATTCATGAAGGCCATCGATCCTGATGCCATTCGTGCTCGATGCGTCCATGACGATGAGCTGGTGTTTCGACGATGAAGCCACCGCCGCAACGGAAGATGTGCTCCGGCAGCTTGCTCATATGGGCGCGGAGGTTCCAGCTCTTTGGCACTTTGAAGTGGCCAACGTGCTTGCGGTCAGCCTGCGCAGGAAGCGGATCACGCCCGAAGCGGCAAGAGTCTTCCTCGCACGCCTCAAGAGGCTCCCCATCGAGGTGGAAGATCGGGATCAACCCGTCACTGGAGACGAGTTGCTGCCGCTTGTGCTAGCTCACGGGCTGACCGCCTATGATGCAGCCTACCTGGAACTTGCGCGGAGGAAGCACTATGCGCTGGCGACTCTGGACAAGGACCTGATCGCCGCCGCCCGCAGAGAAGGCATACAGGTTCTGGGCCAGATTCAATAATGGCGCGGTTCGCTTGACAGTGGACAGTGGTCAAGAAACGCTGGTTGGGGTGGCGAAGTCGAGGGGGCCAGGTCCGAAAATCCGGACCTGGGGCACCCGGCGACCGATGTCGTTCAAATCCGCCGAGAACACAGGTCACTTGCCTTGGAGCCCCTCCAATCGTTTGAGCCTGAACTCAATCTCGTAGGTCATCATGCTCACTTTGGGCAGCAGTGAGAGCGCATACGAGGCTGCCTTGTCTACGCTGCGGGCAATGATTAAGCCCTCAACGGTCTTCCCAGTCTCCCTCCCAATATGCTCTCCCACCCAGCCCATGTAGCGAAGAACTTGGCCGACTGTCTGATCCGTGCTTTGGTTTCTCTTGAGCTCTATGACCAGGAGCCGAGGCTCCGTTTTGTGTGCGGCCAGAATATCGACTCGGCCGACGTCTGTAGGGAATTCATTACCGGCCTCTGGATCATCGTCGGTGCTATAGATCGCCCACTCGCTCGCGAGTGGCGAGCGGTCCCAATTCTCAAGCAGGAACTCCTGGAGTTGGCGCTCGAGCGCGAACCCCCCGCCAGCTTGCGACGGAACTGAAAGGCCTTCCAGGGGTGGTTCAGAGTTGCCAGCGGCAGTGGTGGTCGCCTCTTGCGGGGACAAGAGAGCCCACCATAATGCGTCGAGCGTCCAGAAATCAATTCCAAGATCGGACCTAATTCTTGCAAGAATGGCATTAATCTTGGCGTACTTTTCGCCGATTCCTTCCCCCCAAGCAAAATCCGGCCAGAGTCCGGCCTTTCTTAGCGCAGCTTCCGATGTATTGTTCCAAACTCCGTAAACATTCGGATAAGCGACGGTCAGAATACCTGTTGCAGTGGCCTTTCCGATTCCTCCAACTAAGCCTATGGCCTGCGGAAACCTTTGTTGGATTCGTACGCCTTCGTCTAGCAGAATCCCAAGCGCTTTGCGTAGCTTGTTCATGTCGTTGGCAGCGTGAAGCCCTTTGCGGTAGAGTCCGCTCCAATGTTGATTGTTCTCGAAATATAGGAACGAAGTGAACTCCTCTTTAGACAAACTTTCAATGTGCTGAATCGAAAAAATCGGCTGGTACCTAGCAAAGACCTCGTCGCGCCTCGCCACGATTTCGTGAACTTCTTGACCTGGTTTCAGCTTTGCGATTGCTGCGCGGAGATCACCGATAACTTTGCCGTATGCCGATTCGTTGACCTTCGGTTTCCATTGGACTCATTCTCCTCCCGAATGCTTGCTCGCTACATAGTGTCAGGAGGGACACGCGAGTTGTGACATCATATTAATCCTGCAAACAACCGTTTCTCCAACCCAATTCACTCGTTGGCGTCACAGCCCCAGCTTGGCCCAGAGCGCGTCGACTTTGGCTTTGGTGGCGCGGTCCATTTCGATCATGGCGGGCCAGGGGCGGGTGAAGCCTTCGGCCTTCCATTTGCGGGTGGCGTCGATGCCCATCTTCGATCCGTAGTTGGGCAGGCGGGAGGCGTGGTCGAGCGAGTCGATCGGGGCCGAGCGTGAACTGGATGTCGCGCTCGGGGTCGATGTTGTTGGCGACGCGCAGGACGACCTCGCCGATGTTCTGCACGTCGCAGTCTTCGTCCACGACGACGATGCACTTGGTGAACATGGCCTGGCCGAGAGACCAGATGGCGTTCATCACCTTGCGCGCCTGGCCGGGATAACTCTTCCTGATCGACACCAGCATCAGGTTGTGGAAGACGCCTTCGACGGGCAGATGAATGTCGACGATTTCGGGGATGGTCATCTTCATGGCGGGCAGAAAGATGCGCTCGACGGCCTTGCCCATCCAGGCGTCTTCCATGGGCGGCTTGCCGACGATGGTGGCGGCGTAGATGGGGTCCTTGCGATGGGTGATGCAGGTGAGGTGGAAGACCGGGTACTCGTCGGTGAGGGTGTAGAAGCCGGTGTGGTCGCCGAAGGGGCCTTCGGCGCGCAGCTCGCCCAGCTCGACGTAGCCTTCGAGGACGATCTCGGCGTGGGCGGGGACCTCGAGATCGACGGTTTCGCATTTGACGATTTCGACCGGCTTGCCGCGCAGGAAACCGGCGATCATGAACTCCTCGACCTCGGGCGGGGCGGGGACGATGGCGGAAAGGTGGTGGCGGGATCGGTGCCGATGGCGACGGCAACTTCAAGCCGCGAGCCTTTCAGATTGCCCAGGGCCACCTGCGGCAAACCGCCGATGGGGCCGTCGGGAATGGCGACGGCGCCGCCGGCTGACTCGGCCATGGCGGCTACGCGGGCGGTGAGCGGATCGGCATCGGAAGCGGAGGCAGCGGCGTTGCGCAGTGCTTCGCGATAGTGCTCGGCGGCCACCTTCTGCCGCTGCCAGTGCATGCCGGTGGTCTGGCCGTCGTAGACCTGCATGCGATACATGCCGATGTTGCGCTTGCCGGAGCGCGGGTCGCGGGTGTGGACGCAGGGCAGGGTGATGAAGCGGCCTCCGTCGTGCGGCCAGCACTTGAGGATGGGGAACTGGTTGAGGTCGAAGATTGTCTTTGAGGATGACTTCCTTGCAGGGGGCGTCTTTGGCGCTGACGGTCTTGGGAAAGGCGCTGGTGAGCGCGCCCAGCTGCGGCAGCATCTTGAGCTTGTCGAAAAGGCCTTCGGGCGCCTTTACGTTCATCAGGCCCTTGATGCGCTCGGCGATCTCGTCGAGATCGTTCGACGCCGAGAGCCATGGCCATGCGGCGCTCGCTGCCGAACTGGTTGATGAAGACCTTGTGGCCGGGATGGCCCTTGATGTTTTCAAAGAGCAGGGCGGGGCCGCCGGGGGCGTAGTTCGATGCCGCGGGCTTGCCTTGGTGCCGGCTGCTCGGCGCGCGCCAATTTTGCTGACGCGGTCGGTGATCTCGGTGATTTCGAGCTCGGGCGAGACTTCTTCGCGGATGCGCTTCAGTTCGCCGGCTTTTCGAGGGTTTTGATCCAGTCGCGCAGATCGTCGTAGGCCAAGGGTGTGCTCCCGTGCGGCAGGTGCCGCGTTCAACCCTCCAGCTTAAAGGGTTTTGGCGGGTTCGAGGGCGGGTTTGGCCAATTGCACAGCATCCAGCGGAAATCCGAGCCGCTTCCACTCGTCGTAGCCGCCGCGCAAGGGGCGCACGCGGTCGATGCCCAGCTTGTGCAGGGTCATGGCGGTTTTGGCGGCGGTGGCCTCGCTGGGACAGGTGCAGAAGAGCACGATGTCGCGGTCGCGGGGGATCTCGTGGTGGCGCGCGGCCAGCGCATCGGGCGAGAAATGGAGCGCGCCGGGCAGCGTGAACGGGTCCGGCAGCAATTCCAGCGGATGGCGCAGGTCGACGATATAAGACCGCCTCGCCGGCATCGAGCTGGCGCTTCAGTTCCTCCGGCTCCAGGCGCGCGGCTGCCAGCTTCCTTGAGGACCATGCGGCGGCGAATGAGCGCGGGCCACGAAGAAGCCGATAATGCCCAGAAGCAGCAGCGCGCCGGAGAAGCGGCCCGCCCAGTCAAGCAGGCTGGGATCGCGCTTGAGCATGTCGCCGAAGAAGCGGCCAGCGGTGAGCAGCGCCCCGACCCACAGCGTGGCGCCGATGCCGTCAAAGAGCAGGAAGCTGACAGTAGCCCATGCCGTTCTGGCCGGCGACCGGCGGCGCCAGGGTGGCCAGCCCAGGGACGAACTTGGCAATCATCAGCGTGACGCGGCGGCGGCGGCCGAAGGAGTCCTGGGTGCGGCGGACGCAGATGGTCGGCTCCAGCGAAAGCTTGCACAGCAGGCGCAGCACGTGATGGCCGTACCTGCGGCCGATGAGGAACCAGGCAGTGTCGGCGATCAGCGAAGCGGCCAGCGCGGCAGCAAGCGCAAGAGGAAAGCTGAGCTGGTGCTCGGCGGAGAGAGCTCCGGCGGCCAGCAGCACCGGCGTGGCGGGCAGCGGAATGCCGAACTGCTCCACCAGATACCCAGGCAAAGAGCAACAGGTAGCCGTAGACGAGCAGAATGTGTGTCGGCAATGCCATGGGGAAGGGTCCTGTCTTCGCTTGCTGGGGAATCAGATTGATTGGTTTTGCCTTCCAGAACATTAGGAGGCGCGAGGCCGGCAAGGTCCTAACCTATCGGATGATTCAACGGCGAATTCGTTTCAAGTAAAGAAGAACAGCAGTGCAGATGCAAGACAAGCCGCCCGAAGGCGGCTTGTCAGGGTCTGTCTGAGCCTGGTCGCTCTATTGCGCAGCCTGCTGAATGGAGGGCTCGGAAGCGGAGGCCGGAGTGAGAGCCGCGGATTGCTGCTGGCCCTTGTCGGCAAAGTAGTTGCGATCCCAAAGATTCTTGTAGAACGCGCCGGTCAGCTCAGCGGCGCGGGGGCCGAAGGTGGCGCGACCGCCCTCGAGGAAGAAAGACCGTCACCAGGCTGCCCTGCGGCGAATCGGAAAATGATGCGAACCAGCCGAAGCGGGTTCCGTTGTCCGAGCAAGTCCCGGTCTTGCCGAAGACCGGCAATTCCTGGAAGTTGGCGCGCAAGCGCCGCGCGGTACCGTACTCCACCGCGCCAGCCATACCGTCCTCGATGTCGGGCAAGTACCGGGCAATATCCAGGGTCCGCTTGACCTTTGGCTGCAGAGCCAATGCTTCCACGAGGGTGGTGGGGTGCTGCAGATAGTAGAGGGTTCCGCCGTTGGCGAGGGCTGCAACATACGCGCCCAGTTGCAGCGGGGTCAGTGAAACGCCCTGGCCGAAGCTGCACATGCGTCCCACGCCTCCCTCGGCGGCGGGCAGCTCCTGTATCGGGATAGACGCCCAACTGTTCGCCATCGATGTTGTAGCCGGCCAGCTCGCCCAATCCAAACTGGTTGGCATAGTGGCGCACACGGTCAAATCCCAGCTCGCGGCCAAGTTCCTCAAAGTAGAGGTTGTTGCTCTTGGCCAGGGCCTGGGTCATGTTCATGCGGAAGCCGTCTAACTTGACCATCGTATCGCGGGTAACCAGGCCCTCGGAGAGGGCGGCCATGGCTACGGTGATCTTGATGGTCGAGCAAGGCTCTGCGCCCGGCGAGAGCGCCAACTTCTGGTTGACCATGGCGAGGATGCGGCCATTGGAAGGATCGATGACTACGGCAGTGCCATTCATGCCCCCCATTGCATCGATCGCCGCCTGGCGGACCACCGGGTCTTCGCCGGCCGTTACGTCGCCCGCGAAGATATCGCTCGTGGCGAAGGAGTTGGCGGTAAACCGCTCATAAGAGTGGTGGCGGCGGGAAGTTAGGGCGACGCGGCGAGCGCTGGCTCTGGCCTGTCCTCTTGCGGTGAGGTGGGCTGGCTGCCTGGCTGGCGCTGCCTTTGCCGCTGAATGGGTAGCTGAGGCTGGGGCTGTGGTCTGCCTTGCCGCCGGAGTGCCAACATGTGCTGTCGAGCGATGGCTGGCGGCACGATGGGATTCAGTCAGGTGCGGTTCTGGGCCCTTCGCACGATGCAGCGTGCGCGGAGCGTTCAACGCCGCCGCGCCGATGGAGCCAGTCAATGAACCGATCAGGGAACCTATAAGGAACAATCCCACCCGCCAATTGCAAGAAGCTCTCATCCAGTCAACATCCTCTCAGCTATGGATTTGATACCGTGGTTCCGCCCGAGGGCAGCGGACTTCTTGCTTGTCGGACTTATCGGACATTCCTCGACGATTTTCAGTCTTCGCCAAGGTTGTGGGTTGCTTGCAGGCCACATTAATCGAAACATTCCCGATTTGTTGTGACCTCAATCACCCTTCAAAGCGATTGTTGATTCTCTATACAATACCGTGGAAGACAACAAAAGTTGGCTTCCGCAACCGCAAATCCAGATTTTTCAGGGCTATATGGAACTATACAACCGTGCGCCCCATTTTGGGAAAACCGCGTCCTCAGAACTGCAGCCGCCGCATAAACGTCGGTGTATCCAGTTCCCTCAGAGACTCTTCGTCGGGCTCAGAGAAGAGAGCCGCTGCTGGCTGGGTGGGGCGCTCATCGAGCGAAGTCAACGCGGGCAGCCCGCTGTCGAAGTCCATTGTGAAGTCCCTGCCGAATGGAGTGAACAATGGTTCGCCATTCAGCTCGTCGAACTGCGCCCGGAGTGTACCTGCTTCCGGTCTCCGCTTGGGCTCGGTATCCGAGACAGGATTCGATTCCGTCTTTGCGGGCGACGTGGCAACGTTGACCTTGGTGGCTACCGGGGGGGTGGATGCCGAGAAAAAAAACGCAGCGTCAGCATCTGCCTCCTCTTGCGCCGGCTCTGCTTCGTCCTCGTCCTGGCTCATGAATCGGTCCTGGTCGGGCTCCTTGGCAGCCGGGGGCTCCTTCATCCAGTTATCCGACGCCACCACGGGCACTGAAACTACCGGCGCCTCTTCCACGCTCAACATGCGGGCGCGGCGTTCCGGCATCTGGTCGCGGAAGCCCGTTGCGATGACCGTAATCTTGATCTCGTCGCCCATTTTCTCGTCCTGAACCGCGCCGAAGATGATGTTTGCGTCCTCGTGCGCGGCAGACTGGATCAGCGACGAAGCCTCGTTGACCTCAGAAAGCTTGAGGGTGCTTGAACCGGTGATATTGATGAGGATGCCGCGTGCACCGTCAATGGCGCCGGCTTCGAGCAGCGGCGAAGCCATGGCCGCCTGCGCGGCTTCAATGGCGCGGTTGGGGCCCGAACGAACTGCCGTGCCCATCACCGCGTGGCCCATGCCTGCCATGGTTGTTTTCACGTCGGCAAAGTCGCGGTTGATGATGCCGGGAATGGTAATGATGTCGGAGATGCCCTGCACGCCCTGGCGGAGGACGTCGTCGGCGATGCGGAAGCTCTCAAAGAATCCGGCGTCCTTGGCCACCGCAAGGAGCTTCTCGTTGGGGATCACGATCATCGTGTCCACGCTTTCGAGCAGCTCCTTGAGTCCGCGCTCGGCCTGCTGAAGGCGGCGCTTGCCCTCAAAGCCAAAGGGGCACGTAATGACAGCAACGGTCAAAATGCCCATTTCGCTGGCCAGCGAGGCAATGACAGGCGCAGCGCCGGTGCCTGTGCCGCCGCCCAATCCGGCGGTGACGAACACCATGTCCGCTCCTTCAAGAGCTTCGATGATCTTCTCGGAGTCTTCAAGAGCGGCCTGGCGGCCCACATCGGGGTTGGCGCCCGCGCCGAGGCCGGAGGTCAGCCTGACGCCGAGTTGCAGTTTGACCGGAGCCTGAGAGAGCTTGAGCGCCTGCACGTCGGTGTTGGCGGCGATAAATTCCACGCCCTCCATGTGGGCCTGGATCATGCGGTTCACAGCGTTGCCGCCGCCGCCTCCGACGCCGATGACCTTGATGCGTGCACCTCGCAGGGGCTCTTCGTGATACTGAATGCGCATAGCACCAGCTTCATTCTTCTGCTGATCCGATTGATCCATAATGGGTCCGGCCTCCTGATTCCTGAGTGAAAAACATCTCGTGCACGTAGGTACTTCAAGAATGGTTCAGCTCATGTCGGCTGTCACCCCTCAGGGGCTAAAGCCCGCGTTCGTTTTGTTGCATTTGCGGCACGACTAAAGTCGTGCCCTTTCAAAACACCGACTTATTCAGATACTCCTTAGAAACTTGCCGCAAACACGTCTTAGAAACTGGCCGCAAACATGGCGCGCAGCTTGCCGCGCAATGTGTTGTTTTCCTTTGCCCGCGTCTCCCGCGTGCGGTGGGCGTACAAGAGCATTCCAATGACCGTGGCGAATGCGGGATGAACCAGCTCTCCCGGCATTTGCGAGAGCCGCACCGGCATTCCCGTCCGCGCCGGAACCCGCAGCTGGCTCTCCGTCACATCCAGCATACCGGGTAGCATGGCGCCGCCGCCTGTGAGGACGCAACCGGCGCCCAGCGCATCGACCACGCCTCCCTGGCGCAGGTTCTCCTTCACAAAGTAGAGCAGCTCGCGGGCCCGCGGCTCCAGGATCTCTGCAATCGAGCGCAACGGCAGCATGCGCGGCTGCGGATTCGCTATTTCAATGGCCGCCTGCTGTGGCACGGCGGTGACCACGGCGTTTCCGAACTGGCGCTTGAGTTCCTCGGCCTGGGCCATCGGCATTTGCAGGCCAACGGCCAGATCGCTGGTGAAATGCTGTCCGCCGATCGGCACCGAGGCGGTGTGAGCCACGGCGCCCTCGAAGAAGACGGCGAGATCGCTGGAGTGCGCGCCGATGTCCAGCAGGCACACGCCCAATTCGCGCTCGTCGACCGAAAGCGTGGACTCCGCCGCAGCGATCGATTCCAACACGGCTTCGGAGACTTCAAGTCCGGCGCGGTTGGCGCAGGTTACCGTACTCTGCATCGCGCTGCCGGAGCAGGTGGCAATGTGCAGGTCGACTTGGAGCCGGGTTCCAATCATGCCGACGGGGTCGAAGATGCCGGGCTGAGTGTCGAGAATGAACTGGCGCGGCAGCAGGTGAAGAATCTCGCGATCGGGAGGCCGCTCGATGGCGCGGGCTCGGTCGACGGCGTAGCGGACGTCCTCGCGGGTGATCTCGCGCATGCGCGTGCCGAGGGTCATTCCGTCGCTGGTGTTGAGCCCGCGAACATGCGGCCCGCCAACGCCCACGATACACTCATCGATATTGGCGCGCGCCACCCGCTCGGCCTGCTCGTTGGCCGCCTTGACCGCCTTGGCCGCGGGCCCAAGCTCGGCGATGAGTCCCTTGCGCATTCCCGCCGACTCCACTATCCCATGGCCGCGATAGCGCAGAGCGTTCTCGTTCAGGTCGGCAGCCAGCACGCGCGTCCACGCGCTGCCAATATCCAGCACCACGATCAGATTGTCCTGTTTCTGGCTCATTGTTCTGGACTCACTGACCCTCCCTTGCGACAGCAGCCGTGGGAGTTGGTGGGGCGGGATTGCTTTTGTCGCCATTCAGCGCGGTTCCTTGAGCAGCTTCGCGCTTCTTCTTGTCCCTTTCGGCCTTGTCTTTCGCCGTGAGGTCTCGGATCAACTTCTGTTTAGCGGCCTTGGCTTTCGCGGTCCTGTCTTTCGCATCCTTGCCGAGCGCTACTCTGTCCTTTGCGGCTTTGTCTTTCGCAGCGTCGGTTTTCTGTGCGGCCGGCGCATTTTCAGCAGGCTTTTTCGACGTGTTCGGGGATGCGTTGTCACTTGTTGTCGCTGGCGCTGCATTGGCTGTCTCCGCGGGCTCCCCGGCGGACGGCTTGGCGCTGCTCTTGTCCGGTGCAACATTGGCGCCGGGCGTGGCTTCTACGGTGCTTGCTCCATGAGCCATCTCCAACACGTCTTGCCCGTCGTAGCGCAAGTCCACTGCCTCCAGTTTTGGAAATTGCTGCCGCCACTCGGCGATGTGCGCCTTGTAACGCCGGTAACGCTCGAGGAAACGATCCTGGCCAAGATGAGCCAGAATGTCGGCGCCCTGCTCCGGCATCAGCACCCGGGCGTCCTCGGGATCGGTGAGGTCAATCTCGGAAATCTGATCGGAAAGATGCTGGTTGTTGGCGTCCAACTCCGCCAGCAGACGCTCGTACACAGCCATCCGCGCCGAACGTGAGGGCAACGGATCGCCAGGATCGATCCCCGTCAGAACCGGGAAGGAGTAATGGTGCTGGGCCATGGTTGCCGCCGGCATTTGCAGCAGGACCCCGCTCGCATCGACGAGACCAATTTGCTGCCCCTGCCGTGTAAAGGCCACCGGCTTGCGCTCCACCAACGCGATGCGAAGCTGGTCGGGAAGCAGACGCATCACAGTGGCCCGCTCCACCCATGGGATTTCTTCCAGTTGCTTGCGTCGCAGGCTGATCGGGACATAGAAGATGTTGCGCCCCACGTCTTCGCCGAAGACGGGCAGCATCTCCGCGCGGCTGACCTGGGTAAGGCCTGTAGCCTCAATATTTTCGGATCCGCCGATGCGGAAGCGGGCATCGCGCTCCAGATAGGTCTTGAGAACCAGGCTGACCGTAATGAAGCCGCCCAGAACGAAGAGAGCGCCAATAGCCAGAAAGACACGCCCCACCGTGCTCGCGGGCCGCCACCACGGGTTCCGCGGCGCGCTAAAAGGCGCTGTGCCGGTGGGAAAGGCGTCGTCGCCGTCGGGGTCCGCCATTTGCAGCGGCATGCCGGGTCCGCCGCGGCGGACGGCCACCGATGGGGGCACACTCTCCCTCACGCGCCGAGAGCCGGCTTCCGGGGGCGCTTCATCCTCCCATGCGAATGGGCGGTTTGTGTTGTTCTGTCTCGTCACGACTGAGCAGGGTCGTGAGAATCGCCAGCCTTCAATATAGCCCGCGAGCTGCCGGCTTTTTCCCTCATGTGCCTGCGGGGGAACCCGTGACGTTACGGGCTGTTGGCGGAGGGAACAGGAAACAGGGAGCAGTTGCCATTCGTCAGGCGGGCGATCACCCCCGACACCGCGCTGCGCCTGGCTCGTTTCTTCGGCAACAGCCCGGAGTTCTGGCTGAATCTCCAGCAGATGCATGACCTGTCGAAAGCCCGGCTCGAATTGAGCAAGACGATTGAGCGCGATGTTGAGGCTTACGCCGGGGCGTGATCAGCATGGGACAAGCGCCGCGATTGCATTCCGAACACAAGGTCTCTCATGACCACTTCAGAGTATGAACTGAGTCTGCCGGCAGATCGAGTTCGAGGGCGTTTGAGCCGAGGAGCAACTGAACGCGCTTCTCTGGGCCGCGATTTGCAAGGACCACGACAAAGCTGCCATCGGGATTGTGGAAGCCGGCGTGAGAGACTGCGCTGGCCGTTCCCTGCCCTTCGCCTACGCCATCGGTTTGAAAGACCTTGGCTCCGCGGCGCACGTGTTTGGAGTAGTGCGCGAAGGCCCAATACTGGCCGCTTTTCGTAATTTTGTGGGTCGCATTTTCGACTGTGACGACACCGCCGCAGGAAAACGGTCCGATGTTCGGCTTTCCTTTTTCGTCGAGTGCAAGATTCCAGGAAGTGATGGAACGCGCCCAGTTGCGAAGGATGCCGTTGAAGGTCTCGGCCCACCTGGTGTAGTCGGTCTGGTAATCGGGTTGAGCAACATCCGGGCCGCCTTCAGTCCAGTAGGCGTTCTTTTCCGGGAAGGCATCGTGAGCGCGGGTCATGGCCGACGGTTCGCCAACATAGCCGTGCCAGGCGATGCCGTCAATGAACTGGCTAGCCTCGGGAACGCTGAGCTCGTCGATGGCGCGGCCCCACAGGCTGTAGTTGTGGTCCAGTATCCAGATTTTGGTGGGGGACCCGGCCTTGCGCAATGCGGGGCCGAGGTGATTCTGCACAAAGTCGATTTCCTGTTCCTGCGCCCAGAGGCAAGCGGGCATGCGCCCATCCTGCTCGGCGTCCGTTTCATTCTGCACGGTGACGGCGTCAATGGAGACGCCCTCGGCCTTGTAACCTTCAAGGAACTTGAGAAAGTAGCGAGCATAGGGGTCGAAGTTGAGCTTGCGCATGGCTCCGCCGAGCATGGAACCATTCGGCTTCATCCATCCCGGAGGACTCCATGGCGAGGAGAAGAGAAACAACTCCGGATTCACATTGCGTGCTTCGCGCATGATGGGCAGGATGTAGGCCTTGTCGTGATCGATGGAGAACTTCTTCATCTCCGGATCGGGCTCGGAACTCTCGTCGAAGCTGTACAGGGTGCGCGAATAGTCGCTTGCGCCAATGCAGGTGCGGCAGACATTCATGGCCATTTCGCCGGGAGCAAACAGATCGTGCATCACAGCCTGGCGGTCGGCAGAGGCGAGTTGGCTGAGCACATAACAGGTGGCATCGGTAAGAGCGCCGCCGAAGCCTAGAATCTGCTGACGGGTAGCGTTGGGGTCGAGGGTGATGGCGTCGGCGGCAACCTGAGTCACGGGCTTGAAGGCAAGCGGCTCAGACTGAGCATGACGCTTGTCGCGGAATGTGGCCCATACCCGCACAGGGCTTGCGGCGGCGGATTCACCGGCCCATGCCGGAATGCGCTTGGAAACAGCCAACGCGGCAGCCGTAGCCGACGCGCCTTTCAGAAATCCTCTGCGGGAACTTTGCGCCATGGAAACTCCTCGAAATCAGATGCTTCTCCGCGGGGAAAATCATAGCAGTGGGATCGAAAAGGAGTCCAAGTTCCTTCCATCCCTGCAGGAAGTTCTCGCCTTAGCTTCTTCGCTTTCTCAATACCCAAGTTGTCATGCAGCGATAATCCTGAACGACTGTCGTCTTGAGCGGATCGACGAGAACGGCATTCATTTCTTCAGTCAAGCCGAGCAGCATCCGCTGATCGACGAGAAACCACTTTGAGCCATCGGGGATCAGGAATATGTTTCCACGGATCCGCTCGAAGTCCATCCCTATCCTCGAAGCCAACCGGCAGAAGAGCATTCCACCGGGCTTTAGTACTCGCCAGAGTTCTGTGAGCATCGCGCGGAAATGGCGATCGTCACGCGCAAAGTGAAGCACGGCGTTGGAGAGAACCACATCCGCAAAGGGATCGGGAAACGGCATCCGCTCGATCGCTCCTACCTGGAAGTTCTCCGCGGGCAATCCCGTCTGGAGCGACGCGGAGAGCTTGCGGACGTGCTCCACAGCTTCGGCATCTGCGTCGAGCGCGAATACCTGGCACCTTTCGCGGAGCAGGTGGACAAGGTTGCGGCCATACCCGCAACCGGCGTCGAGCACGCACATGCCGGGTGCAATGTTTCCGCGCAGTATCTGATCGAAGATGTAGATATCGATTTGGCCGAACTGCTCTTGAACGGTCAGGGTCAAGTTGAAATCATCCTTTTCTGAATCCCACCCATATTCCTATAAGAGCGAGAACGATTTACGTTTCGAGCGCGGCCAGGATTTGCGGGGCCAGTTGACTGACGTTGCCGGCGCCGAGAGTGAGGATCAGGTCGCCTTCGCGGAGTTCGGCGGCAACCGCGGCAACCGCGGCGGCAAAGTCCGGGGCAAATTGTGTACGCGGGCCTGTTATCTTCTCGACCAGGCGCTCCGCGGTTACGCCGGGAATGGGCTCCTCGCTGGCGGCGTAGATGGGTAGCACGATCACGAAGTCGGCATCTCGAAAAGCGCTGCCGAACTCTTCGAGGAGATCGAGGGTACGGGTGTATCTGTGGGGCTGGAAGACGACAAAGACGCGCTTGTGGCCGCACTCGCGGGCGGCGGCAAGGGTGGCGCGAATCTCGGTGGGATGATGGCCGTAATCGTCAACAACGGTGACGCCGCGGGCCAGGCCGCGCTGCTGGAAGCGCCGGTCGACACCGCGAAAGTGGTTGAGCCCCTCGGCAATCTTCTCGGCGGGCACCTCGAGCTGGCGGGCAATGGCTACGGCGGCGGTGGCGTTGAGAACGTTGTGACGGCCGGGGACATGGAGCTCGAATGGGCCGAGCGGTCCTTCTTTTGTGACAACCTGAAAGCGCGCGAAGCGTCCTTCGCCTGCTACAAGATACTCGAGACGGAAGTTGGCCTCTGCCGCGGTTCCATAAGTGAAGATGCGGCGGCGGGCGCGGGGCAGAATCGCGGCCAATTGCGGATTGTCGAGGCAGGCGGTGACAGCTCCGTAGAACGGCACCTTGTCCATGAAGTCCAGAAAGGAGCGCTCGACATCGGCCATGTCGCGGTAACAGTCCATATGCTCGCGGTCTAGATTGGTGACCACGGCGAGGATGGGCGAGAGTTTGAGAAAGGAGCGGTCGCTCTCATCGGCTTCGGCAACCAAATATTGTGTGGTCCCCAGGCGGGCATTCGAGCCGAGCGCGTCCACGCGGCCGCCGACGACGACGGTAGGATCGAGGCCGCCGGCGGCGAGCACCGAGGCCACCATCGATGTGGTGGTGGTTTTGCCGTGCATGCCGGCGATGGCGATGCCGTATTTGAGGCGCATGAGTTCGGCCAGCATCTCGGCGCGCTGAATGACGGGAATCTTGCGGGCGTGCGCCTCGACCACCTCCTGATTTGCCGCGCCTACGGCCGAGCTGGTGACAACAACTGTTGCCCCGGCGACATTGCCGGCCCGGTGGCCTTCATAAATGGTAGCGCCCAGGGTGGCAAGGCGGTCGGTCACGGGCCCGCGGCGCAGATCGGAGCCGGAGACCTTCATGCCCAGGCTGAGCAGAATCTCGGCAATGCCGCTCATGCCGATGCCGCCGATTCCGATGAAGTGCGCGTGCTGGGAGGTGGTGAACATGGAAGGATGACACTCAACTTTAACATTCGAGCGTGTTTCGGGTTTGGCGCGGGACGTTGCCTGGAGCCTGTGGTAAAAGTCCAAATTGCCGAAAAACAACCCTCAGGGGCTAAAGCCCATCATTTGTAATCAGGCATTTACGGCACGACTGAAGTCGTGCCCTTTCAAAACCCGACTTTCACCACGGGCTGCTAGAGCACATTGAGCGGGAGGAACGGGCAAAAAAGCGTTGCCCGGAAGCCTGCGATGAACGATTCTTTGAAAAGGACCGCAACTTAACCGAGCGAACGAGGTTCTAATAGTCAGAAGCCGGACGGGAAGAGAAGCCCGAAAGCCGGCAGGTGCTGAGGACGACGAATTGCCCGGTCTTTTAGTCGAGCGGGGCAGCACAAGGAGGATTTTATGCGGAGTATGCGCCTGGTTTTGATTGCAATGCTTCTGGCTCTGCCGTTCGCGGTAACGGCAAACGCTCAAGTGGATGAGGGTGTTGGCGTTGGCCCCGCAGTCGCTTACGCGCCAGATGCCTACGGTCCCCCGGTTTGCGACTGGGGCTACTACTCTTATTACCCCTATGCCTGCGCCCCCTACGGCTATTACGGGCCGCAGTGGTTCTACGGCGGGGTCTTCATCGGCGTCGGCCCGTGGTACGGCCGGGGCTGGGGCCGTGGCTACGGTTACGGTCGCGGCGGCTATGGATATGGCGTTCGCGGTGGATATGCAGCTCGCGGAGCTTATGCCGGCGGAGTGCGCGGCGGATACGCAGGTGGAGTGGCTCGCGGATACGCCGGTGGTGCGGCTCGCGGATATGCCGGCGGAGCAGCGCGAGGTTATAGCGGCGGAGCGGCTCGCGGCTACAGCGGTGGCGCTGCCCGCGGTGGATTCAGCGGCGGCGGATCGCGCGGTGGTGGTGGATTTGCCCGCGGTGGCGGTGGTGGTGGTGGCCGCGGCGGCGGAGGCGGCCACCGGTGAGTCCTGAGGTCATCCGCAGAACCCCAGATCCTGCGGTCTTCCTCAGAAAGGCCCGTTCGCCTCGGCGAACGGGCCTTGTGTTTTTTGGAGACGGGGATGGAATACCCGGTTCATGCCTTACCTCGGGTGCGGCGGGGAGATGTTCTCGACCGCCAGGGCCGCAAGGCGATCTGCGATCCGCTCGGCCGCTCCTGGGTGAGCCTGAGTTCGGGCCGCGGCGGCCATGAGGGCCAGCCGGTCCAGATCGGTGAGCAGCCGGGTCAGCTCGCCTAGCAATTGGTCGGGGGCCTCCAAGTCACCTTCCTGGAGCATCACGGCGGCACCGGCGTCGACCATGGCTTCGGCATTGCGCTTCTGGTGCTCGTCAGCGGCGGCGGCAAAGGGCACCAGCAGGCTTGGCTTGCCGGCTGCAGCCAGCTCGGCCACAGTGGAAGCTCCCGAGCGCGCCAAGACCAGGTGCGCCGAGGCAAAGCGCTTCGGCATATCGTCCAGAAAGGGCTGGATCTCTACACGCGCGGGATCGGCGCCGCTGGCGGCATAGGCTGCTTTCGTTTGCTCGATGTGGCGAATTCCGCTTTGATGAAGAACGGTGAGGCCGGGAACCGCATCGAGCAGCGCGGGGATCACGCTTGGCACGCGTGTGTTGAAAATGCGCGCGCCCTGCGAGCCGCCAAAGATGAGCAGGTGGGGCTTTCCAGTGGACGGCGGGTCGAGGTGAAAGAACTCCGGGCGCACCGGAATGCCGGTGACCTCGCAGTTGTTGAACCACTTGACCGCCGAGGGAAAGTTGACGGCCGCGGCCTGGACCTTCTTGCCGACGAGGCGGTTGGCGAGTCCGGGCATGGCGTTGGGCTCGAAGGCCATGGCCGGCACATGGAGCCGCAGCGCCGCCGCCATGGCTGGACCGGATGCGTATCCGCCCACGCCAAGGACGACGCTGGGTTGAAATTCGCGAATCAGCGCCTTGCAGTCTGCGATGCTTCGCGGCAGGCACAGCAGCGTGCGCAGCCTGGTGGCGAGCGACACGTTCTTGAGCGGGCCCACATCGATGAGGCGAAGATTGAAACCGGCCTCGGGCACGAGACGGATCTCCATGCCACGCGCGGTGCCGACAAAGAGGACTTCGGCGTTGTGATGGGTCACCAGTTCGTGAGCCACAGCCAGCGCTGGAATGATGTGGCCGCCGGTGCCGCCGCCGGCAATGAGAACACGCAGTGGAGCCAAAGTCATGCCTTTCTAAAAGAAGCACCAGTATCTAAGAATTTCACAGTCTTACAGTCTCACTGGGAATTGTGGGGGGGGGTATGAATTAATGGCATAGACTGGGCGCATCCCTTACGGATTTCATGATTCGGTGAATGTTCGGCATGTCTGTTTGCCCCCTCAAGAACATTGTGCGCCGGGTGACCAATAAATTCTGCAAAGTTGAGATCCATCTAGAAAGAGACAAGATCTCGATGATGTTGCAAGGTGAGCAATCCAAATGGGAAGAGCTTGCTTGGTCGGATGCAGCGAGTTGGCCCCCGCCGAAGCGGGGTTTGCGAGTTAGCAAGTTAGCGTTGGCGGACGCCTTTCTAATCCCTCCGTGGGCAGGTGAAGCCGATGAACGACTGACACGATACGGGGTCGATTTCGAGCTCTTCTGCAGCCTTGGAATCCTCGTTCCTTCCGCCTTCCTCAGCCCCTGTTCCATGTTCCCTGCTCCTAGTCCGCCTCCCTGGAGATGTTCAGCAGGATGCCGATGCTGGCCAGCGTGAAGAACAGCGAGGTTCCGCCGGAGGAGATCAGGGGCAGCGGGATTCCCTTGGTGGGCACCAGCGACAACACCACGCTGATGTTGAAGAAGGCCTGCAGCAGAATGCTGGAGGTGATGCCGAATGCAACCAGGCGGGCGAAAGGATCCTGGGTGCGGAATGCGGCGCGAAATCCGCGCACACCGAGCAACACAAAGAGCAGCACGACGGAGAGCGCGCCGACGAGCCCAAGCTCTTCGCCGATGCTGGCGTAGATGAAGTCGGTAG
Organism: uncultured Acidobacteriaceae bacterium; assembly: GCA_963757965.1. Lineage (GTDB taxonomy): Bacteria > Acidobacteriota > Terriglobia > Terriglobales > Acidobacteriaceae > Telmatobacter. Next base: position 97,523 of record CAVWTV010000009.1, on the reverse strand, counting down.
ACGCTTCGGGCAGGAAGAAGAGCTTCTGCATGCCTTCCATATAGCCCACGCCGGTAAAGCCGCCGGCGCCGACGGCGATCAGCGACTGGCAAATGTGGTAGCCCGCGCCGCCGGCGTCCTTGCCATCGCAGTTTGGATGGAGAAAGGCCAGGATGCGCTGGAGGCGCCAGGGCACCATCAGGAGCAGCCAGGCCAGGCCGGGCAGAGCGGCGCATACACCGGCGAGCAGATACTTCCACTCCATTCCGGCCAGCATCAGCATCATGGCGGTTACGCCGAACAGAACCATTGCCGTGCCGAGGTCGGGCTGCTTGACGATCAGCAGGACAAAAACAGACGGCATAACGACGGCGGGCAGCAGGGTGCGCTTAAGATCGCGCATATCGTCGAGGCGGCTGTGCAGAAACCAGGCCAGAAACAGGACCAGCACAGGCTTGGCCAACTCGGAAGGCTGAAAAGTGAAGTGGCTGCCGAAACGAATCCAGCGATGGACGTTGTGGGAGCCGGGAATAAAGAATACGAGCACAAGTAGCAGCGTGGTAACGCACAGAGCGGGATAAATGAACCGCGGGGACTTGTACACACTGTAGTCCAGGTTCATGAGGGCCAGCATGGCCAGGACGCCGGCGAGAGCCCAGCCGGCCTGCCTGCCGACATCTTCAAACTCGGAGTGGAATCGCTCCTGTACGACGACCGCGGAGGCGGAAAAGACCATGGCCAGCCCTATGACAATGAGCAACAGCGTGGTGAAGAACATCCACTTGTCGACCCCTATCCGTTTTGCCATGGTTTCCAACCTCGCCGTTCTCCGACGAGTTCCTTGAAGACGCGGCCGCGATGCTCGTAGTTTTCGAACTGGTCGTAGCTGGAACAGGCCGGCGCGAGCAGCACCACATCGCCCGGACGCGCGGCATTGGCCGCCGCGCTGACGGCAATGTCCAGCGTCTGGCAGGAGTGAATGGAGACGACGCCACGCAACTGCGACTCGATTTTGGCCGCAGCGGAGCCGATGGTGTAGACGGCGCGCGCGCGTGCCCGCAGCAGCGCCGCCAATTGGAAGTAATCGGAGCCTTTGTCCTTGCCACCAAGGATGAGGTGAATGCCCGATTCAAATGAAGCTAGGGCCTTGGCCGTCGCATCCACGTTGGTGGCCTTGGAGTCATTGTAAAACTCGACGCCGTTGACTCTGGCCACAAACTCGAGCCGGTGCTCGACCGCCTGAAAACTTTCAATAGCCTTGCGAATGGCCTCTGCGGGCGCTCCGGCCAAGCGAGCCGCGCACAGCGCAGCCAGCACATTCTCGACGTTGTGGGTGCCTTTTAGCGGGATTCCGCTCAGAAGCATCACGTCTTCCGCCGGCACATCCGGGGCAGGCCGATAGACCAGGTGCCCATCTTCCAACCAGGCCCCCTGCGGCACCGCATGCTCGACGGAGAACCAGTACACTTTCGCCCTGGAGCGGGCCGCGGCCTCGGCGGCGCGCGAATTATCGGCATTCAGCACCACGAAATCGTCCTCGTCCTGCGCGGCAAAGATTCGCTCCTTGGCCAGCGCGTAGTTTTCAAAGCTGCCGTGACGGTCAAGGTGGTCGGGCGTGATGTTGAGGATTACGGCAATGCTGGGATGGAACTCATAAGTGCTTTCGAGCTGAAAGCTGGAGACCTCAAGCACCGACCAGGTCTCGTCAGTGCTCTCGTCGACGAGCCCTATCACTGGCACGCCGATGTTTCCTCCCACCAAGGTTGGAATGTCGGCCGCTTTCAGGATTTCACCGACCAAGGCGGTTGTGGTGGTCTTGCCATTGGAACCGGTGATGGCAAGTATCCGGCCTCTGATAAAGCGCGCGGCCAGCTCAAGCTCGCCGATCACCGGCAGGCCGAAGCTTTTCACCTGCGCCAATTCGGGCGTATTCAAAGGCACGCCGGGGCTTACCACGATCAGGTCCTGGCGGCGGAAGGTGAGCAGGCCGTGACCGCCTGTCTCGACCATGATGCCTTCATCGAGCAGGGCGGGAATGTCCTTGGCCAGAGCCTCTGCGCTGCGCACGTCTGAGACCGTGACTTGTGCGCCGCGATGACGCAAAAACAACGCCGCAGCCAGACCGGATTTCCCCAGTCCCACAACGAGAACTTTTTTGCCTTTGAGTTCCATCACAGGGTGTTTCCTCAGGCTGGCGCGACATCTTTATTGTGCACCGCCGGTTGCGCCGCGCGGACCTTGGTTAACGGAGTTTCAGAGTGGTGAGAGCAAACAATGCAAACACCAGTGCGAGAATCCAGAATCGCACGATGACTTTGGATTCACTCCAGCCCAATTGTTCGAAGTGGTGATGCAGCGGCGCCATCTTAAAGATGCGCTTCTTGTTACGCAATTTGTAGCTGCCCACCTGGAGGATGACCGAGACCGCTTCAAGAATGAAGATGCCGCCGATAAAGGGCAGCAGCAGTTCCTGTCGGATGATGATGGCGACCGTACCGATGGCTCCGCCCAGAGCCAGCGAACCCACATCGCCCATGAAGATTTCCGCGGGATGGGCGTTGTACCAGAGGAAGCCGATTGAAGCTCCGACCATGGACCCGCAGAAGACAGTCAACTCGCCAACCATGGGCATGTGCTGGAGCTCGAGGTAATCGGCGAAGACGACGTGGCCGCTGACATACGTGAGCACAGCGAGTGCGCCGGCCGCGATGATGGTGCAGCCGATAGCCAGCCCGTCAAGCCCGTCGGTCAGGTTAACGGCGTTGGATGAGCCCATCAGCACGAAGATTACAAATGCAACAAAGGGCACGAAGATCAGGAACCCAAGATGAGGGACAGTACTGGGCCACCAATGCCATAGCAGATCAGGATGCCAGCTCTTGACGAACGGAACCGTCAACTGCGTGGAAAAGAGCTTGAACTGTTCGAGCACCACCAGCGAAGCCGCAACCGCAGCCCCGGCAAGCCCCTGCCAGAGCAACTTGGCTCGCGCCGTCAGGCCCAGGTTGCGCCGTTTGACGACCTTGATGTAGTCGTCGGCAAATCCGACGGCCCCGAAGGCCAGCGTCGAAAAGACCGCGACCCACACGAAGGGATTCGAGGGATCGGACCACAACACTGTGGGCAGCACAATCGCGATCACGATGAGCACTCCGCCCATGGTGGGCGTGCCCGACTTCTTCAGGTGCGACTGCGGGCCGTCTTCGCGGATAAACTGGCCGATCTGGAACTCGCGCAGCTTTTCGATCACCCAGGGCCCGATGAACATCGCGATCAGCAGTGCCGTGCCCGAGGCGAAGGCGGTGCGAAACGTGAGATAACGGAAGATCCGAAACGGGTGAAAGAACGGGAAGAGCTTTTCGTAGAGCAGCCAGTAGAGCAAGTGGCCTCCAGGGCCGGACTGAGGCGGGTTTCAGGTTGATTTTACAGGGAGGGATTGGCGCGGGTTTGGAAATCGCATTCTTCAGAACGCGATCGTCCACCGCGAAGCAATGGGCCGAATCGAGGAGAAGAGCATTCGCGAAGGTCTGGCTACTGTGAGACGCCGGGATCGTCGCCGTAGGTCGGGTAGGGCTTCGGCTCGCTGGTTGTTGCCATGGCAGCGAGGGTGGCCAGGTCGGCCTGAACCTCCGCCCACTTGGAAGGATTCGCTTTGGTGGCGATGGGGAGTAGTAGGCCTGAATGTCCTCTTTGATGCCCGGAGGGATGGGCTGGGCGGGCTGGCGGGTGAGGCGGTGGAGCAGATCGGCATAGGTGGAGTCGGTGAGCGAATAGCCCCCGGGCTGCACGACGCGTCCGGTGTCGAGATCGCGGTTGGGGAGCGGATGGCGCGGATCGAGCGACGGATGCGGTGTCGGCGCGCCCGGGGTGGAAGGCGTAAAGCGCGCCAGCCTCTGTCGAAGAGCGGCCGTGGAGAGCACGACGCTGTGAAGATATTCCTGCTCAGTGGCCTCGGTTGGCCCCTTGACAGCAACCAGCTTCAAAGGACCGATCTTGGGAACGATAAACAAGAGACCCGCTAGCGCATAGGTCCCAATACCCGGCTTTCGGCGGTAGGATTGCCAATTGTCGGTGGCCGCGAGGGCGGTTACATCCTTTTCAAACTCAGCTCTCTCCGGGGTATTCGGCTCCGCAGGCTCGTGGTTTCGATGCAGCAGCGTGATAGCGTAGGCGACGCGCGGGATGAAGGCACGGACGGCGAAGCGGTAGCCGCGGACATTGAAGCGGTGGCGGCGAGTGCCGGTGAAGTCTTCGGTCAGGCCGTAGGTCTGGTAATACGCAAGGGCAAGTTGTTGGATGGGCACCTGAAGTCCAATGTGGCGGAGGTAGCGGACAGGCGCAATGCGGTGATGCGCAATCTCGTCGATGTCGAAGGCGAACTCGGTTTGAACATGCTGGCGCTCTCCCTGGGCGTAGTTCACCTCGGAGCCGTATTTTGCGCGGAGGCTGGGAAACTCGACAGGCACGGCAAGGTTGATGGCCGTGGAGTGACCAACCGAGTCGCCGATGTAGTGGGAGAGCGCGCCGGCGGCGAAGGCGAGTTCATTGGCGTCAGCGGCATTGCGGAAGAGGCTGACGACGAAGTCCCCGGAACGGACGTAGTGAGTCAGGTCAGAGAACAACCGGTCGCCGAACGGATAGTAGCCCATGTCCTGGATCACGCATCCGGCGTATGCATAGGCGCGTGCTCGTTCCAGATCGGCGGGGGTCAAGTTTGGATAGCGACTGAGCAGCAACGGAACAATCGAATTCTGCCAGGTGAGGTCGATGAGTTGCTCATGCGTGAGCAGGGAGTAGGCGTCGGCGCGCCTCTGCCCCGGAAGCAGCAACAGCAGGATCAGCAACATCCTCGCTCGCAGCATGACTGTGCTCCACTTTCCCGGCGTCGGTTGAACCAGGACCTTCCTCTTTAGCATTGCGAGTTCAAGATTAGGTTGCCCTCAGCGACTTCACAAGGCGAAAAACATTGTCCAACGCGAGCGGCCGTTACGGTTTGCCTGCCTGCTGTTTTTTCAGCTCCTCGTGAAATGCCTGCTCGCGATCGGCGATGTAGCTCTTGTAGCCTTCGGGATCGATGAAGGCAAGGCGATCTCCATTCTTCATTCGCGCATACTTCTGCACCAGCCCGTAGTAACCGCCGTGAGCGCCGAGAAAAATGTCGCAGGGCAAGCTCTTCAGGACTTCAAAGCCATGCTTGTAGTCTTCGGCGATTTGCGGATAGGCTTTGTTTCCGACCAGCTTGTAACCGGCATTTACATTTGGACTACCCACTATGACCACGTGCAGCGTTTTGTCATGCTGCGGCAGATCCATGGTCCAGGTCGTGGTTCCTTTGGTGTGGCCGGCGGTCTTGTGCGCGGAGAGAACCACGCCGCCCAGCCGCACCGTATCGCCGTCATGCAGTACGCGATCCACTTTGGCGGGCGGGAAATGCATGGTTGGGTCCGCGGCATATTGAAAGTCTATTTTGCCACCCGACTCCACGACAGGCACGTCCGCATCCATCACGTAGTACCTAGCGCCCGTAAGTTGCTTCACCCTTGCACTGCCTGCGCAATGGTCGAAATGCGCGTGGCTGACGATCAGGATCTTTGTGTCGCTGAACTTGAATCCCAGGGCCCGCACGCTTTTCCGGATCAGCGGTACTGAAGACTCCAGGCTGCTATTGATGAGGATGTTTCCCTTGGGGGTGACGATCAGGTACGAGGCAAGATCCTCGCTGCCGACGTAATAGAGGTTGCCGGCAATGCGATGGGGCGGAAACGGCTTGGTCCATGACGGATTGAGTGCCGGCAGGCTCGGTGCAAAGGCGAGCAGCAGAGCGAGAATCGACCACTTGCCGCGCGAGTGGCGGCAACCCGATGCGCTGCGAAGCGTCATTGCTCCTCCGCGGCGACGATTCCGGTTGTGGCGGCCTCGATTGCGCGCTCCAGATGGACTCCGCGCGAGCCTTTCACCAGCACCACATCGCCCGGCTGGATGGTCTGCTTGAGCCAGCGGCCGGCAGCTTCGGCATTGGGCAGGAACAGCGATGCGACCCCGCCGGTGCAGGCGGCGGCAGCCAGATGTTCGGCGCTGCCTTGCACGCCGGCAACGAGATCGAGCCCGGCCTCGGCTGCTGAGCGTCCGCAGGCGGCGTGCAGCGCGGGCCCATGCTCACCGAGTTCCAGCATCTCCCCGGCCACGAGGATGCGGCGGCCAGCGGGGCGCGCAGCCAACGTGTGAATCATCGAACGCAAAGCTTCGGGGTTCGAGTTGTAACTATCGTTCAGAATCGTGACTCCATCGAATTCGATGACCTGGCCGCGCTTATCGCCCGCAGTCAGCGATTCGAGCGCGGCGACGGCCCCGTCCAGATCGACGCCGGCTTCCAAGGCAACAGCCAAGCCGGCTAACGCGTTCGATGCATTGTGCGCACCCAGAAGGTGAAGCGTCAGTTCACCAATTCGCTTGCCAGCGCGAAACTTGAGGTGAAGGCCGGCCAGGTCTTCGGTCGCATCAAGGACTTGCGGATCGGCGCACGGCCCCGCGCCAAAGTAGACGACCTGCCCCATAAAGTCGCGACCGAACTGCGAGACATATGCGTCGTCGCAGTTAAGGAAGGCCACACCGTTCAGGGGCAGCGCCTCGACCAGTTCGAATTTGGCGCGCGCAATGCCGGCCTGGCCATCGCTAAAGTTTTCGATGTGCGCAGTTCCAACGTTGGTGATCACGCCCCAGTCCGGCGAGGCAATGCGCGCCAGCACGGCAATCTCCCCGGCATGGTTCATGCCCATTTCAACCACAGCGAATTCGTGCTCCGGCTGGAGGCGCAAGAGTTGCAGCGGCAACCCGAAGCCGTTGTTCAGATTTCCCTGTGACTTGAGCACACTGAACTTCGTACCCAGGGCGGCGGCGACGGCTTCCTTGGTGGTGGTTTTCCCGGCCGATCCGGTAATAGCTACAACGCGCCGGCCCCACCGGCGACGGACATGGGAAGCCAGGGCCTGCAAAGCAATGAGCGGATCTTCGGTGATGAGCAGCGGCACAGCCAGCACTGCATCGGGCAGCGTTGCCACCAGCGCGCGCGATACCACCGCGGCAACTGCTCCGCGCTCGAGCGCGGGCTTCACAAAGACATGCCCGTCGTGACGGTCTCCGCGCACAGCGAAGAACAGCTCGCCGGGTGCGACGGTGCGGGAGTCGATCGAGTAGCCACTCGCCATCAGGGCGCCGGGGTTCGCAATACTGGCCGGAGCCTCAAGCACAGCGCCAGCACCGATTGCCGCCTCTGCAAGTGTGAGATTCATTGCTCCCTACGATACTCCAATTTCAATGCAATTTATCAGCCCAGTTCCGCCAGGGCTGCGAGAGCAACTTCCGCATCGTCGAATGGAATAGTGCGGCCAGCGAGGATCTGCACATTTTCGTGGCCTTTGCCGGCGATCAACACGACGTCGCCGGGTTTGGCCTCATGGAGAGCGAGGGAAATAGCCGCGGCGCGATCCGGTTCGATGGTGTATCGAACGCCAGTGGTCTTCAGTCCCGGCTCGACCTCGGCGAGAATGGCCATGGGATCTTCGCTGCGCGGATTGTCGCTGGTGGCCACCACAAAGTCGCTGCCCTGGCCAGCGGCCAGACCCATCTTCGGCCGCTTGGTGCGATCACGATCGCCACCGCAGCCGAAGACGGTAATCACCCGAGTGGCCTGCTTCGCGGTCATCTGGCGGGCGAGGGCGATCAGGTTGCGCAATGCGTCGTCGGTATGTGCGTAGTCCACAATCACGGTGAAGGGCTGGCCCGCATCGACCGATTGGAAGCGGCCGGGAACGGGCTTGAGATTGGGGATGGATTCAATAAGACGGTCAAAAGGGACGCCGCGCGCGTGGGCTGCCGTGAAAGCAGCGAGCAGGTTTAGGATGTTCACTTCGCCGGCCAGGTGCGAAATCACCTTGGCTGAGCCCGCCGGCGTTTCAAGCTCCAGCTCAGCCCCGCTGGGCTGCAACGAATAACTTGCCACGCGCCAGTCGCTTTGCCCTATGCCGTAGAGGCGGACTTCGGCGCCTGCGCGTCGCGCCGCGGCGGCCAGCTCTCTCGCGCGAGGATCGTGCGCATTGATGACGGCCACGCGCGGAGCCGGATAGACTGTGCCGTCAAATAACAGCTTCTTGGCCGCGAAATACTTCTCCATGCTTTGGTGATAGTCGAGGTGATCCTGGGTCAGGTTGGTAAACACGGCAACGTCAAAATTCAAACCAAAGGCGCGTCCCTGATCGAGCGCGTGGCTTGAAACCTCGGTTACCAGTTCGGTAGCTCCGCGGTTCACTCCCTCGGCCATTAACTCAAACAGGTCACGCGACTCCGGGGTGGTATGCACGGATGGCCGCACCTCGCCGGCCACGTGATACTCAATGGTGCCGACGAGGACGGTCGTGCGCGCAGCCGCATTGAGCAGCGCTTCGGTGAGAAAGGCTGTAGTGGTTTTGCCGTTGGTGCCGGTGATGCCGGTTCCAGTCAAGTTGCGTTCGGGATGGCCGAAGAAGGCCGCCGATGCCTCGGCCAGCGCGCGGCGGCCGTGTTCAACTTCAAGGACAGGCAGGCCGGGCTGAAAAACGAGTAGATGGTCGAAGGTTTGCGCGGAGTCGGTGACGATGGCCAGCGCGCCCGCGGCGATGGCCTTCTCGACGTAGCGGTTTCCGTCGGTCGAGCCGCCCTTCATGGCGACAAAAACCGAGCCAGGGCGCACTTTGCGGGAGTCGTATTCGACGCCGATGACGGGGTGGTCGGAGTCGCCGCTAGCACCGACGGCTGATATTTCTTCTGCTAGATCTTTCCAAGTCATCTCATGGTTGATTGTAGTGGGCCGGGTTCAGCAGGCGGTTCAAACTCACCTGATTACTTGTTCTTTACATGCAACCATTAGGTTGCATAATATTGCTGCAATGGGCGCAGACGTCGACAAAGTGTTCAAGGCGCTGGCTACCGCGGAGCGCCGGCTGCTGCTTGACCGGCTGCATGCGGACAACGGGCAGACGCTGGGACAGCTTTGCGAGCGAATGGGAATGACGCGGCAGGCGGTGAGCAAGCACCTGAGGCTGCTGGAGGAGGCTGCGCTGGTGGCAACAGTCTGGCGGGGGCGCGAGAAGCTGCACTTCCTGAATCCGATGCCAATTCACGAGATTGCGGAGCGCTGGATTGGGAAATTTGAGCGCGGCCGTTTGCGCGTCCTCGCCGAGCTCAAGGCGAAACTGGAGGGAGAAGACAATGGCTGAATCGCAATTTGTGTATGTGACGTTTATCCGCACCACGCCGGAGAAGCTCTGGCGGGCGCTGATCGAACCGGAGTTCACGCGGCAATTCTGGATGGGGACAACGCAGGAGTCGGAATGGACGCCGGGCTCTTCATGGCGGATCGCGAAGCCAAGCGGCGACACAGCCGACAGCGGCGAAGTGATTGAGATCGAGCCCAATCGCAGGCTTGTTTTGAAGTGGCAGAATCACTTGTTTCCCGAGATGGTCGCGGAGGGTTTTTCGCGCCTGACCTACGAAATTGAAGAGCAGGGCGATTCGGTGAAGCTCACCGTCACGCATGAGATGGACAAGAGCGAATCGAAGCTCATCAAGGCGGTGTCGAACGGATGGCCGGTAATCCTTTCGAGCCTGAAGAGTCTGCTTGAGACAGGCGAATCGCTAAAAACGACGCGCGATTGGCCGGAGGGCCTCTGAAGAATCACTTGTGAATCAGGGATCGAGAATTGAGAGTCCTGTCTCTAAGGTTCCAATTGAAAATCGCGAAAGGACCAATGCAGATCCTTCGACTCACCACCCCCAAACTGAAAAGCGTTTGGGGCCCCTTTCGCTCAGGATGACAGGTTGTTTTATGTTATGGACTTTAAAGACGGGACACTGGTTATTGTCCGCAGCGGACTACGATCTGGGTTCCGGGTGCGACCATCGTGCCTGGAATCGGCGCCTGTTCCCGCGCCGTTCCGTTGCCGGCGACTTGCACTTCAAGGCCCGCTAAAGCAGCCATTTCGATCACCCTGCGCACCGGCAGCCCGATGAGGGATGGAACCTTGAGTTTTCCGCTGTCGCTGACCACAACGGCTGAAGGGGGAGGCTGCGCGGGCGAGTTTTGCTGCTGGATTGCGGAAGGCGGCGCGGCCTGTTGCCCTGGTGTATTGTTCTTCGGATCTGAAGCTGAATTAACGGTCTGCGGAGGAGTTTGGACGGGGGTAGCAGTCTGGGCCTGGGCAATTCCCGCGCGCAGTGGATCGTCATTGGGCAAGTCGTTGGCCGCGGCGTAAAGCGCCTCGATGTCTGCGGCGGGACGCGCGGCATCGTCTTCGGTGACCGGTACATTCTTTGCGGTGACAGCCTTGGGCGGGCGCACATCGATGTCGTGCGGCACGCCCAGATACTCAAGTACCTGCTGCGCGACCTCCGCAAACACCGGAGCGGAAACGGCTGTGCCGTAATACGAACCGCCTTTCGGATCGTCGATGACCACCGCCACCGAGATGACCGGATTGTTGACCGGCGCAATCCCGGCGAAAGAGGCAATGTGCATGGTCTTCGAGTAGAGATGCGTGGCCGGATCGATCTTCTGCGCGGTGCCGGTTTTCCCGCCGGAGGAGTATCCGTTCAGTTGCGCCGGCTTGCCGGTGCCGTAGAGCACCACGCCCTCCATCATCTTGCGCATCTCGGCAGCGGTCATCTCCGAGAGCACGCGGTGCGCGCCGGAGGGGAGCGGGTTGGGCAGTTCGCCCCCGGGCTTGAACGGTTCGGGCTGCAGCTTGGCTTCCGCGTGCGGCGCAGCAACCGGTGGCGGCATGAGCACGTGCGGCGGCAGGTATATTCCTCCGTTGGCGATGGTCGAAACCATCGAAACCAGTTGCAGCGGGGTTACGCCAACCTCCTGGCCGATGGCAATCGAGCCGATCGACGAAGGGCCCCATTTCTTCTGTGGCTGCAGCAGGCCGCGCGTCTCGCCGGGCAGTTCAACGCCGGTGCGCGCGCCAAAACCGAAGTCGCGGACATAGCCGTTGAACTTGTCCTGCCCAACCTTCAGCGCCAGCTTCACCGCGGCCACGTCGCTCGACTCCTCAAGGGCCTTATGCACTGGAATCACTCCGAAGTGTTCGCCCTGATTGTCGTGAATCACGCGGCCGGCGAGCGTGATTTGCCCGCCCTGGCAGTCGATCATGTCGTCCGGCGTGGTGACGTGCTGGTCCAGTGCAGCCGAATAGGTGACCAGCTTGAACACCGACCCCGGCTCATACACGTCGCTCACCGCATGGTTCTTCAACAGCTCAGGCGTGGTGCGCCGAAACTCGTTGGGATTGAACGTGGGACGAATGGCGAGAGCGAGAATCTGCCCAGTGTGCACGTCCTGCACTACCACCGTGCCGTTGTCCGCGTGGGTCTGCTCCATCACATGGTCCAGCGCGCGTTCGGCGAGGAACTGAATGTTCTCGTCAACCGTCAGGACCATATTCTGGCCCGGCTCCGGCTCGTGTTCCGTCGATCCCAATCTGCGCGCGTGCGCGTCAACGGCGGTGAACATCTGGCCGGGAACGCCGTGCAATTGCGGCTCGAACTTCTGCTCGAGGCCGCCCAGGCCGTTGTCGTCCACGCCCACATAGCCCAACACCTGTGCGGCGATCTCATTGTCCGGGTAGAAGCGCTGAAACTCTTTCTGAAAATAGAACCCCTTCATGCCCTGGGCAGCAATGAGTTCGCGCACGCCGGCGGCAACTTCCGGCGTAACGCGGCGCGCCACCCATGCGAAGCTGTGACCGTTTCCCAGCCGTTCGGCAATCTGATCCTCGGTGGTCTGCGCGTCCGCGGGGTCGGTATGCACCAGGGCGGCCAGCGCATGCGCGGCGGCCTTCTTGTCTTCGATTTCGGGAGGCACGGCGTAAATCGAGTCCACCTGCACTGTCATGGCCAACTCGTGGAGATTGCGGTCGTAGAGCACGCCGCGCCGTGGAGCAACCTCAAAGGTGCGCTGCTGCTGCTTTTGGGCGCGCTCGACAAACTCCTGGTGGCGGACAATCTGCAGCCAGAAAAGGCGGCCGCCAATGGCCAGTGTCCAGATCAGAAAGAAGAGGCAGATCAACCAGAAGCGTGTTCGCTTGAGTGGAATGGCACGCGCCGTGTTGCTGCGATTCCGCTTGGCTCCAGGAACTGACGGCATGGGGACTTGAACTCCTCAGCTTCTAGCTGCTGTACTACTGACCTGGAGGAGTTGCCTGGGCCATGATGGGCGTAGCGGCGTCGGGGCGGACATTAGCATGAATCACCTGGCCCGGCTGCGGTTCTGTGAACCCCAAGAGGCGAGCCATCTGGTCTATCCGGCCAGGCTGCGAGAGCTGAGCCTCAGCCAGCCGCAACTGGCGATTTTCCTCGCGCAACTGATCGCGCATCTGCTTCTCCGACTCCACGCGATAACCGCTCTCGATGGCGTAGAAGTGCTGCAATCCATAGATCATGACCAGCGAGAACAGCAGAGCGACAGCTACTGAAAACACTCGCATCTCGCGCACCCGCACCGGATCGGCAGCCTTTACCAGGCGCGAATTGTCAATATGTTTGGGAAAGTGGACCTCCGGCGTGCGCGCGCCCCGCCGCCGCAAAGCCTGTTGCGCAAACAGATCGGCGTTCCGCTCGGCAACTTGCGCAGCCCAGCCGCGGCCTACTTCAAAATAAGTTGTCGTGCATGCCGCCATGGCGTCCTCCGTAGCTTCTAGCTGTTAGCTCTTAGCTGTTCTTTCCCCCGCCCTCAACTTCGCGCTCCGCGATCGATGGTTGCGTTCGATCTCTTCTTCACTTGCCGTGACCGGTTTCCTGGTCAGAATCTCCCAGATTCCTTTCTGGGCGCCTTCGCGAAAACTGTCTTTTGCAATCCGGTCCTCCAGCGAGTGAAAGCTGATGACGACCAGCCTTGCAGAGGGCTTAAGCAACATAGGTGCGGCCTCGAACAATGCCCGAATCTCGTCCAGCTCACGATTTACGAAGATACGAAGTGCTTGAAAGGTTCTGGTTGCCGGATGAATGCGATCGTGTTTGCTTGCCCCTTTCATTGCCGGAGCGGCCGATGCAACAATCCGGGCAAGTTGCCCAGTGGTTGTAACCGGCCGGCCCCGCACAATGGCTCTGGCGATTCTCCGCGACCTCCTTTCCTCTCCGTACTCGTAAATGAGGTCTGCAAGCTCTCGCTCGTCTTCCTCATTCACCACTTGTTCGGCGGTCGGGCCGGATCGCGTGTCCATACGCATATCCAAAGGCCCGTCGGCCTGAAAACTGAATCCTCTGCGTGCCTCGTCCAACTGGAGGCTGCTCACTCCGAAATCGGCCAGCAAGCCGTCTAACGAACCCGGCTGCACATGCCTGCCTATGGAGCTGAATGCCTCGGACAGAAGCGTTACTTGCGGCGCCTCGCTGCCCAGCTCATTGACGACCCGAGCCAGCCGCATCTTGGCAAGGTTGAGCGCCTCGGGGTCCCGATCGAAACCGATCAGATGGCCTTCGGGTCCCAGCTTCCGAACGATGCCCTCGGCGTGCCCCGCCAATCCCAACGTGCAGTCCACGTACGTGCCGTTTGCGCGCACTCTGAGAAAATCAATCGCTTCTTGAAAAAGAACACTCGCATGCCGCTCAATCGATTTCGTCATGCGTCCCCCTGGGGGGTCTAGTGGTCATCCCGTTCGCTTAGAATCTCGTCGATTGCCTGTTGATATTCGTCGGTCAACCCTTCGAGCGGCAGATTCTGCTCGAATTTTTCACGGTTATGGACTTCCACGTAGGTCCTCATGCCAATAACCGTCACTTCCGCATCCAGGCCAGCCTTGGTGCGAAGAATCTGCGGCAGCAACAAGCGCCCCTGGCTGTCGATCTCCACCTGCTGGCCGTAGTAGTTCACAAGGTTCATGAACGTCTTCACGGCAATGTTCAGGGCGCTGGCCCCGGCCAACCGGGCTTCCACTTTCTCCCACTCCGGAAGCGGCCAGATCTCCGCGCTCTTGCCATTCGTGCTGGTGATGTAGAACTGGGTGACGTTGGCAGCGTCCATCAACTGCTTGAAGGCAGCCGGGACCTTGAGTCTCCCCTTCTCATCGACCTTCGCCGGATGGTTTCCGCGGAACATTGGTTTGCCTCTGCGTTGCGGGGTTCCAAATTCGCCCCGGGTTTGTTTCCCTGCCCCGAAATTCCCCTGCTCCGTTACCTGAGCTGGTTCCCAAACTGCCAAGGCGCTCGGATTCTGCGCCGCGCAGAGCAAATTCGGTTAGACTTGCCTTGAAAGTCAGTCGAGTAATCCCAGAATGCTCCAGAAGATTCTACTCGGCTCCAATTTGCTCCACCGTGAATGAATCTTACCCCTGTTCATAGCTCTCGCCAAGTGGAAAATGGTTTTTTGGTAAGGTTTGAAGGCGGCGAGTGTGGAAATTTATTCAGATTTCTTCTAATGGGTTAAGAAACTTCTATTACCACAAGATGTAGTGTTTACCGCTTTGATTCCCGCACTGGACAGGATCGGGAGGGTGTGGTAGGAGAAGAAAAAGCGAAGAGGGCGTTCCCGTTTCCAAGCTCCCTGCCCATCCCGCAACAAACGGCTGAAACTGGAAGGTTTACGCCTTCACGGGGACGCGCCGTTCCCTTCCCCGTTCAACCACAATCTTTAATAGATAGAAGAAGACCAGGGCGTTGACCACCAGCAGGCCGGCCCTGATCCAGGTGACTTTGCGCAACACTTCGAAGATTTCCCAGGGCAGGAAAGAAGCAGTAATGGCAAGTGTCAGGTACTCGGCCCAGGCCTTTTCCAGATACAGGCCGGTTCCCTCGATCAGATCGAGAGCGGCATAGATGAAGCCCACTTCGCCGATTCGCCGCAGAAGGCGATCGGTAACCAGCGACGATTTGTCGAGAACGAAATTGACGAAGCGCGACTCCGGATTGAAGCGCAGGTGTTCCACGAGCCGGGTCAGCAGGTCACCGATGTCCTTGTGCAGAAGGCGGAACGCGCCCACGCCGACGGCAATAAACAACAGCGCCTGGCTGAGCTTGAAGGCCGCGATCAGTATGAGCCAGCGATTGTGGCGCGGCTTCGCGAGGGACTTCGTGGGGGAATCGGTCATGATGGGGCGAAACCTGTGCTTCTTCTTACGTTAAACGATCGAGGGCGGTTCTCCTATTTCTCTCCCGGAGTCTTCATGCCCGACGCAGGCGCGCCTGCCACCAAAAGAGAACTCTCTTGGATCGGGATGCGCAAGGTTCTGCATATTTCCGATTTTGCTCCCGCATAAGTGACTGAGTCTAAATCGACATTGTTTGGCCACTCACTTGCCACCGGTTGTCCAGGCGCCGATGCAGCATGCCGGGCAGAACCTTGTCAAAAACTTCAAGGCAGGCATGTTATTCCGTCCCCCGGATTCCGGAGGCAACAGGCTCCTGGAAATTGTGCGGTGGTACTCGTTGCGAGTGTCTGCTCCCGGCACTCGGATGCTCTACGAGCCAGGTCGAGCGAAATGAGACAACGGCCCACTCCTTTGGCCCTGCAGGCGAAGGGTATAGCCGGAACCAAACGCCCGGAAGGGCGACTTCAGGAGGAGTATGAAGAAGATCTTGAAGATCTCAATTTTGCCTGCGCTGCTTCTTGCGCTTGCAGTGCCGAAGAGCTGTTTGGCAGACCCGACGTCGGGTTGCGCTAACACTGGGACTGTCACCGATCCCAACTATGATGGCTTCTACGACGGAGTTTTTACCTGTAGTTTCTACCCGTCAGCCACTAGCTATACGATAAGCCTATACAACGGTCTGACGGCCAACGGAACGGTGAATTTGGTTGATTTGGGTCCCCCGACTGGCACTGTAATTGTCAGTCCTGTCACGCCCGGTTATGCGGTCGTGATCAACGGGAATCCTGCTCTGCTGGCGGACAATAGTAGCGGTGGTGTGCCGACGGGCGGCAGCGGGCTGTGGGACCAGAGCTTGTGGGCAGCTGTTCTCTACTTTCCGGGCGATACCAACGAGGGCACTGGCAGTGACGAGGTCACTGTGTACTATGCCGGTGTTCCGGATTTCCCCTCGGCCGCAACTGTCGACGCCATCGATTATGCCGGTGAGCCGTCTCCCGGTTATTTCCCGGATTCGGTATTCTTTGTACAATCTGGCGACCCTGCTGTGTACGGGGTTGGCGACGTGTACGACATCTACCCCACGCCTGAACCATCTTCTCTTTTCCTGCTCGGCACCGGGCTGCTAGGTCTAGCGGTCGTGGTGTTTCGGAAGGCGAAGTGGCCCGGCTTGGTGATGCATTCGTAGATTTGTTCTGCTCGGTCTTGCGGAGAGCAAGAGCATGACGCTCTCCGCAAATTGAGAGTTTGCGGGCCAGTGGCTGCGCAAGTAGCTCAAGAAGTCAGAACATTATATTGCAAAATAGGCGCGGCTAAGGCTGCGCCTATTCTTTGCCGATCAGGGCCGCGGTGATGGTACGGCTTAAACCGGCACAGGAAGAACTCCAATTCTCTGTTGAAATTGGCAAGAGGCGTGTCTCAGGGGCTAAAGCCCCGCTGATTTTAATGCACTTATGGCATGACTAAACAGCTTGGTGAAAAAGGATGAATGTTTGACGAAATTAGCCCAACAGGAGCGTCAGGGGCTGAAGCCCGCGCTGATTGTAAAGGCTTTATGCGGGGGATAAATCCCCCGCCTCCCTCCGAGATGACTTTTTCAGCAAGCTGTAAAGTCGTGCCCCTTCAAAACAGCAACTTACAAAACAGCGACTTACAAAACAGCGACTTATTCAGAGCCCCTAAGGCATTCCGCTAATTTGGCTGGATTATTTCTTGAGATTCAGCAGCGCGTCGCGGTCCATGACGTTGCCGTCGACGATGAGGCCGGAGATCCTGCGCACGTTCCAGATGCTCTGGGTTGGGTCGCCATCGACGACCAGGATGTCGGCACGGCGGCCGGGGGCGATCTGGCCCAGCTCATTCCAGCCAAACTGAATGGAGTAGTTGTTGGTGGCCGCGGCCAGGGCCTCGCGCGGGGAGAGCCCCAGGCGCACCAGCAGTTCAAGCTCGGTGTGCAGGGAGATACCGGCCATGGTTCCCCTGGACGATGCGCCGGAGGCTGCCAGGTAGTGGGGAAATGCGGAGAAGATGGTCTCATTGGTGTGCCACATCCGCAAGGCGGACTGATCGGCCTTCTTTCGCTGGCCGTCTTCCAACCAGCGTTGGCCGGCGGCAGGGAGGCGCTTTGTCCATGGCGCAAGCGGATAGACAATTTCGCCGGTGGCCCGATCCGACGGCTGGTACATGTGGGCGGGGTCGAGCAGGCGGGCCGCTGGTTCCTTCCACAGGTTGCGATGCCCCGGCAACTCGAGGAAATAGAGGCTGAAGGCAGGCATCAGCGCGGCATGGTGCGAGGCCAGAAACTGAGCATACGTGCGCAGGTGAGGATCGGTGGGCGGCAGCCGCTCGGCGTAATCGTAAGCCGTATTTGCGGCCGGTCCCTCGGAGTTTCCAAGCAACGGGCGCTGCAACTCATCGGGGATGACTCCCAGATCGTAGCGATTCATGTGAGGCAGCGCATCCACTCCTGCCTCAATGCCCACGGTATAGGGCGTGGAAATGAACTCCCCATAAGTGACCAGCCCCAACTGATGGGCGTGGGCAATGATCCACTGGGTATTGGCCGCGGTAAGATTCCAGCCCAGCCAGAGCACGCGCGTTCCGAGCTTCGCCGTGTCGTTCATCTGGTGCAGCGTATCTTCCGGACTCAGCTCGGCGGGGTGGGCGCCTTCTTTCAGCTTGGCAGCCCATTCAGGGCGATTGGCCAAAAAGCTCCAGTTGTCGGTGGTGCCGATGGAATCGATCAGGTAGAGATGGGGGCCGGGGTGGGCGGCAGAATCGATAAGCCCGCGATGGTCGCCGCTGGAAGCAACCACCGTGGTAACGCCCATGTAGAGATTGGCATTGGCCTCGCCCTGGCTGCTCATGCCGGCAAAGCCATCCACCAGGCCGGGAATAATGTATTTTCCGGTGCAGTCGATGACGCGCGCGCTCTTGGGAATGGAGATCGCGCCAATCGAGCCTACGTCGGTGATGCGGCCGTCGCGCACAATCACGACGGAGTCCCGCAGATCTCCTGCCGAGTGGCCCCAGTCGGTGACGTCCACAACGGTGCCGCCGAAGAGAACAAGGGGGATGGAACCGACCGGCTTTGAGATGATCTGGGGCTGCGACTGTGGCCAGGCCAGCGTGCCGGCCAAGGCCACTCCACCAATACCCGTGAGGACAATATGAACAAGTCGCATAGGATAGCTGGTCTGTTCTGGAGTGTCGCACAGCGCAGCCGATCAAACGATCTAGCTGGCAGCCAGCGTCACCCGTTGCCGTTGAGTGAGCAGGGGCAGTACCTGGGCCTGCGCCTCATCGACGCTGAGCCCGTAGCGAGCGCGGAGGTCGTCGACCTTGCCGTGCTCGATGAAGCGATCGGGCCAGCCGATGCGCACCACAGGAACCGCGCGGCCCATCTCGGAGTAGCCCATGTCATCCAGCGCTTCGATAACGGCGGAGCCGAAGCCGCCCATCTTCACGTGATCTTCAAACGTGACGAAAGCAGCCACGCGGCTGGCGTAGCGATCGAGCATCTCGCGGTCGAGCGGCTTGACGAAGCGAGGATTGATGACCGCGACAGAATACCCTTCGCGCTCGAGCCGCGCGGCAAGCTCCCGGGCCATCACGATCATTGGACCGAGACCGAGAATGGCGACGTCGGAGCCGTCTTGCAGCACATCAGCCTTGCCGACCGGAATGGCCTGGGGCTTGGGCTTGCGGCCCACACCGGCCACCGCGCCGCGCGGATAGCGAATGGCGCTCGGACCTGGAAGCTCGACGGCGGTCTTGATCATGTCTGCCAGCTCGTCTTCATCTTTGGGAGCCATCAGCACGATCTCTGGAATGCCGCGCAGGTAGGCGATGTCAAACAGACCATGATGGGTGGGACCGTCATCGCCGGAGAGGCCGGCGCGATCCATGCAGAAGACGACCGGCAGTTTCTGCAGGCAGACGTCATGCACGATCGGATCGAATGCGCGCTGCAGGAAGGTGGAATAAATTGCGCATACGGGCCGGTAGCCCTGCGTGGCCATGCCCGCGGCAAACACTACAGCATGTTCTTCGGCGATGCCCACATCGAAGTAGCGCTTGGGAAAGTGGGGCCGGAACAGATCGAGTCCGGTCCCGTTCGGCATGGCAGCCGTGATGGCCACGATGCGGTCGTCGTCGCGGGCCAGGTCGACCAGCGTATTGGCGAAGGCCTCGGCGTAAGTCGGCAGGCCGGCGGGTTTGGTCTCGCCGGTCTCGGGATCGTATGGCCCCAGACCGTGGAACTTCTTCTGTCCGTCGAGCGCCGGTTGGTAACCTCTGCCTTTTTGCGTAAGAACATGCAACAGAACGGGGTGGTCCGCGGCCTTGAGAAACTTGAAGGACTCGATCAGCAGGGGCAGATTGTGGCCATCGACGGGGCCGAAATACTCAAGGCCAAATTCCTCGAACATGATCGAAGGCCAGAGCATGCTTTTCGCGGCCTCTTCGGCGCGGCGCGCAAGTGTCACTGCTGTTTTGCCGCCCAGCTTTTGCACGATGCGCTTGGCGGAGTCATGCAGGCTCTTGTAGTGCTCGTTAGTCACAATCTTGTGAAAGTACCTTGCAATGGCGCCCACATTGCGGTCGATCGACCATTCATTGTCGTTAAGCACGATGATCAGCCGCTTGGTCTGCTCGGCAATGTTGTTCAGCGCCTCGAATGAAATACCGTTTGTAAAGGCCGCGTCGCCGGCCACGGCAATCACGTGCTCTTTGCCTCCGGACAAGTCGCGCGCCACGGCCATGCCCAGAGCTGCGGAAAGTGCGGTACCGGCGTGGCCGGCGCCGTAACAGTCGTGCTCGCTTTCCGTGCGCAGCATGAATCCGTTGAGGCCGCCAGGTTGGCGCATGGTCCCAAAGCGGTCCAGGCGTCCGGTAAGAATCTTGTGGATATAGGCCTGGTGGCTGACGTCGAACAATATTTTGTCTTCGGGAGTATTGAACACAGTGTGCAGGGCCAGCGTAAGTTCCACCACGCCGAGGTTCGGGCCCAGGTGTCCGCCGGTTTTTGAAAGCGTCTGGATCAGGAAGGTGCGAATCTCCTCCGCCAGTTCGGTCATTTGCGCATCGTTCAGGCGCTTGAGATCGGCAGGCGCGTGTATGGACTCCAGCAGTGTTCCCATGTATTTCCTTCCCCGCCCGGAAAAGGGCCAGGCTTCAAAAAAAGGCGCCCATACGCGGCCGGGCGCCGGTGGCCGCGAACTGCCCAAACGGAGCCCAATCAAGTATACCAATCCCGCCTATTGCGGGAGGTTGAATGCTCGGACGGTCCGAGGGCAATCGCATTTGAAACGATGGGGTTGGGATTTGTTGTGCTGTGAGACTTGACGCCTTACATTTGCGCGTCCTGGGCGGCGGCGGGCCGGCCCGGTTGAACATAAGTTCTTTGTTTTCGGCAGAGCGGTGGCGCGATGCGAAGGTTTGCGCAAAAGTTGACACTGACAAGTCCTTTGTTATCAACGAGGGGCGAAGAGATCAAAAACTCAACAGGTTTGTTTTCATCCAGTTACGTAAAAAGGGGGGAGGGGGGTCGATTTTTTTGTTTTTGGGAACTTTTCATCCCTCCGAGAGGGAGTCGAGTTGTGGGAATGAAGGTTCCGGGCCATGGGTTCGCTCCTTGAGATCTCAGTTTGTATTCTCATTGTGCGCCGAAGAGCCGAAATCATCGGCAAAGAAGATAAGAGATTCGAGATAACGGTCAGGTCTGCAATCGGTGTGGGGAAGAATCCAAATGCGATTTCCCTGCGGACGGTCCGGAACCGCGAAGGGCTGACGGCAGGAACGATCTTCCCCGTCACCGACTCACGGCCAACGGGCGATGTAGGATTGCGGTGAAGTCTGTTACGGGAGGAAAGTAAAGTGCGCACCAGTTGGAAAGCGATTTTGTTGGGATTGTCGATGATGACGTTGACAGCGGCCGGCCCAGTTTTGGGGCAAGTGCTGAACCCAAGCAGCGAGGCAACAACCGCACCCAATCCGCTGACCGACCCGACGGTCAAGCCGGGCAAGATGATCCTCTTCGATCTCGAGGCGCGCTTTGCCAAAGACGTGCTCGAACGAGGCGGAGCGGCGTTTGCGGAATGGTTTGCCGAGGACGGCGTAGCGCTGGGCAATGGCCAGGCGCCGGTGGTGGGCCGAGTGGCCATCGCCAAATCCGCCGCATGGGACCCCAAGGTCTACCAACTCACCTGGACGCCAACCGATGCGACGATGGGGCCGTCTGGAGATGTCGGCTATACCTGGGGACACTTTGAAGGCCACAGCAAGGACGCGAACGGCAATCCAGTGACGACCACCGGGCGCTACATTACCATCTGGCGCAAGCAGCCCGACGGCAATTGGAAGGTAGTGTTGGATGCGGGCGCCAATGAGCCGGCGGCCGCGGGGGATTGCTGCAAGCTGCCGGCGGGGGAATAGCGTGGCGTTTCCACAGTTCATCGCGTAAGTTGGAGGCGCAACCGCGGGTCCCCTTCGACTGCGCTCAGGGCAGGCTTTCGACTGCGATTGACGCAGAAAACGCGCCAATCTTCGCTCAGGATGACAGTCTGTTTGTGATGGGAGCTTTAGCTAGGGGTATATGTGCCGAGCCAATGGGATTGGACGGGATGCCATTCCATTGATTTCCAATGTGCTTAGTACAATTTCAAAATGGGGAAGCCGAGAGGTATTGCCTGAATACGACGGAAAAAACGCGTCGAATTCCTGTCGGTTGGTGACGAACTCCGCCGCGGCTTGCGTGCCTGCGAGTGAAAATCCCTGGACAATAAGCAGGTTTCCGTTGCCGCTCAGATTGGGCAAGAATGCAATTGTCGCCAGGCCGCGGTGCTGGGGATCATGCGGGTCGTAGGGGTAAGCGCTCTTTTCGCCCGGCTTGGGCTGCCTGTTTTCAACGTAGAGCGAGCCAATCGAGGGATCGTCGTGAAGCACGAAGTTCATCTGCGGGCTGACCACGGCCAGCCATGGGTCTGCTTCCTGCGAACCGGCCAGGATAAGATTCAATTCCTTGAAGTCCTTGAGCTCGAGATCGCGCGCATAGCGAATCTCAATCCGGTCGGGGACGGCCTCGGGAATGTGGGTCACCTTTACGGCAAATTCCAGATCGCTCATGGATGTGTAACGCAGGGCCTCGACGGTCTGCACCATACGCTGATCGCAGGGCTTGTCGCACTTGATCGCCTCCTGGTAACGGCCGCCCGCATATTCCGCCAAGCGGACGGGGTGCCCGATCAAGAGCTTCGCGATTACCAAGCTGCTATCGGCCGGAACGAAGATCGTTTCCTGATCGCGGCGAAACATCTGCGACCACAGCTTGTGAGACGCCGTCTGTTCAATCGCCCCTGGAAAACGAAGATAAATGGATGTGAACACGGCAGCAGTTGCCGCCGCCAAAAGGACGAGACAGACAACCAGGAAGGTCGAAGGTCCCCGGCGCAGGCCGGCGGGCGCTTTCGCCGAACCTGATTCATTGTCTGAAAACGTGAATTCTGAAGATGGAGCCACGAGCGTGGGCGCTGACGGCTCGGAGACGATCGGCTCGAACTGGGGAATGTAGCTTCCCCTCGGGATGCTAACCCGCAGTTCCTCTGCGGCGCCTTCACGCTCGAAATACTCCTGAAGCCGGAGGCGGAGACGGCTGGCATGGGAACGGACGATGTTGTCATCGCGGGTGTCATAGTCAGGGGAGCGCTCGAAGACCGTCTCACCGATGCTTCGCTCATTGAGGCTGCCGACATCCCCGCTAAGGGTCTCCTTGCTGACATACAGGAGAAACGTTGAGAGGCGAGGCGAGTTCACGAAGCCAGGGCTGGCCGCGATCCGTTGCACGAGCTGCCACCTGGGATCGGCTTGGAGGGGAATTGTCGCTGAGCCATCCGCTTTCATCATTGCCTCCACGACAAAAGCATCTTACAACGATTGTTGCTAACTTCGGGTATTTGTTTGACCGGGTTTGCAACTAATCGTCGGCCCACTGTGCGACGTGGTACGGGAAGCGATCTAACTATAACAATCTAAGTGGATTGTTTGGCTTTACAGTGAAATGACAGTAAAAACACCTTCCGGGCGAAAACGTTTTCTGCCAGCATAAGAGACGAAGCAGAGATGCGTATTAGTTCCGGAGCAATTTGAATCACGGCGTAGCGCCGATTTGCTCCCTTGTTCAAGCGCCTCAATATTCCCTGCAAATCGTTGCGATAAACGCCAATGCGTTCGCCATGGGCTGGCGCGGCATTTCGCAGTTTTGGAAAGGTAAATGATGGTTTGTAATCGACAAGAAGACGATGGAGTTTCCCCTGCACTCTCATCGCCCGTTCTCAGGGCCGGCGCAGTTTTCAAGAAACTGAACGGCGAATCTCACACGGTGCTGGTGCGGGCTTCGGATGGTTTTTCCTACGTCGTCAAGATGATGGACAGTTTTCGGGGGCCCAATGTCCTGGCCAATAAAGCCCTGGGCACGGAACTGGCAAGGTATCTAGGACTGTCGGTTCCCGACTGGCGTCCGATCGAGTTCTCCGAGACCTGCATGGAAAGATACTTTCTGTTGCACGGGACAGGATCGGAGTCCTGGATCGATCGGCCGGGGCCAGGCGCGTATTTTGGCACGCGAGCCCTTGTACAGGACGATCCGGAAGCAGTGTACAAGGAGTTGCCGCAGAATTGGCTCAGCAGGATTGGCAATCGCAGCGATTTCGCCGGGATGCTTCTCCTCGACCTTTGGGCAAATCAGGTCGGGAGCCGGAAGGCGGTCTTTGTCCTTTCCTCCGACGGAGCCACGGTGACCGCGGTGTTTACGGGCAACGGGCAAATGTTTGGCGGCTTCTGGGGGCGCGATGAACAGCGCCGAGGGGCTGCTGTCTACCGCGATCGCCAGGTCTATGCAGGCCTGGATGTCAATCGGGCTTTCAGTTTGTGGCTGCAAAAAGCGGTCGCCATGGATGAGGAGATGCTTCTCCGGATGGCAAGAGACATTCCTCGCCAATGGCATGACAGCGGCTATCTCCAGGCAGTTGCTTCCCAATTGCAAACCAGGAAATGGCGCGTGGCCCAATTGCTCGATGATGAGATGAGTCTCTTTGCCAAAGGCACACATGAAAGCGCCTCACTGGTGGGGATGCCTGTCAAGAAGAGCACCAATGGGAACGGAGCAGGCTGCGCGGAGAGAGCATAGGGGAGCGCGGAGGTGAATGGCGGGCCACAACCGGCCAGATCTGTTCATTATGAGCATTCACTTGCCTGTCGCCGGGAATTTACTTGTCCGGTTCCCAGCCTGAATCGCATCTATTTTTTGGTAAATCCCGCCCTGCCGGGTGCAAACTAGAACTATGCAAGATTTTGCACCACTGCCAGAACTCCCCACTCTGCTGCTCATCGACGACGACATGGTGAGCCGGGAGGTAATGGCTACGGTCCTGACGATGACAGGCTATACCGTGCACACGTCGGCAAGTGGGGAGGAATCGCTGGAGCTGCTCGGGAGCGGCGGCTGCGTTCCCACCGTCATCCTGCTTGATGCCCAGATGCCCGGTCTCAGCGGACCCAGGCTCATTGAGCAAATTCGTACACGCTGCCCGGCCCGCATCATTGCCATCAGCGCCAGCGACGCGCCGGACGAGGTGTTCGCCGCCGCCGACGGATTCCTGCTGAAGCCATTTGCCGCGGACGCCCTTAAGAAGCTTCTCGAAGGACAGGAGCCGCAGACCGCTCCCACGGCCGCGTCCCCGGCCCTCGAGCCTTCATCGACCTTGGAAAAGTACTTCCTGGGCCCCGCGGCCCCTGTTGTGAATCCTGAAACGCTGGCCCAGCTTCGCGAGATGATGCCCGAAGCCGCTGTCAAGCAGATCTACCAGGCCATTGTTGCCGATCTTTACAAACGCCTTACCGCGCTTGAGGCTGCCATCGCCAATAACGATGGCGCCGAAGTCCACCGCATCGGTCATTCCATCAAGGGTGGCTGCGGGATGGCGGGCGCAATGCAAGCGGCCCGGATCGGCGCCCTACTCCAGTCCGGCGCGCTGGAATCGGCCAACCGTAACCAATTGGATAACAGCACCACCCTGCTGGGAGATTTGCGCACCGCCGCCCGGAACCTGGAGAGTATGCTTGAGCAAGAATTCCCTGCATAGGGAACGCCTGTTCCCGAACTCTCCGGCGACCTCTCTTCGACGTCGCCGGGAGTTCGGTCCGGCATGTGGAGGCTAGCCGCTCAAGTGCAAGATCCAATCAGAATCGTACTGGCGGACGATCATCCGGTCGTTCGAATCGGCGTGCGCAACATGCTCACCGAAAAAGACGGGTTTGATGTGGTTGGCGAGGCCAGCGACGGCGATGAGGCCATCACGAACACATTGGAACTGGAGCCGGATATTCTGCTCCTCGATGTGCAGATGCCGCGTTTGCCAGGCCTGGAGGCGATGCGCGCCATCATGGCCGGCACGCCCACGGTCAAGATTCTGCTGCTGACCTCTACCATCACCACGCAGCAGATCATTGAGGCATTGCATATCGGCGCGCGCGGCATCGTGCTGAAAGACGCCCTTGTGGGCCATCTTCAAACCGCCATCCGCACCGTCTACTCCGGTGATTACTGGATCGGCGGCAAGCGCGTGATCAACCTGGTCTCCGCGCTGCATGATTTGATGCAGCAGGCTCAGGTTCCGCCGCGCAAGACTTACGGCCTTACGCCGCGCGAGCTTGAAGTCGTAGGCACCATCGTTGAAGGCTGCAGCAACCGCGACATCGCCAAGCAGTTCAACCTCAGCGAAGAGACGGTCAAGCGGCATCTCTCAAACATCTTCGACAAGACCGGCGTCTCGACTCGGCTGGAGCTGGCGCTGTTCGCGATCGCGCATCAGCTGGTTTCGCCTCCATAACGGGCGAACGTCCTGCGCTTGTGCGCTCCTGCCCTCAATCGGAACGGGCCCATCTCTCCGCTGTCATTCGGAGTTGTCTCCCAAACGATGAATGTGTCATCGTCGATCAGTTCTGCATCCAAACGCAAGATCGGCTCCACAATGGGGGACTTTGAATATGAAAATCGCATTTCTGGGTTTGGGCAAGATGGGGACGCCGATGGCGCGGCGTCTGATCGCCGCCGGCAACGAACTGACGGTCTGGAACCGCACTTCCGGCCGCGGTCATGCAATGGAAGGCGCGCAAGTCGCATCCACACCAGCCGAGGCTGTGCGAAGCGCCGAAGCTGTTCTGACGATGCTCTTCGACGATGCGGCCAATGAACAGATCCTGTTCGGGCCCGACGGCGCAATTCAGGACCTTCAGCCTGGCGCCCTCCACATCTCGCACTCGACCATCAGCGTCGATCTCTGCGATCGGCTGACCGCCGAGCACGCCCGGCGCGGCCAGCTCTTTGTCGCCGCTCCCGTCTTTGGCCGCCCCAATGTTGCCGAGGAAGGCCGCCTGTGGATAGTTGCCGCCGGTGCGGACGACGCTGTCGCCAAGGCACGCCCGCTGCTCGAGCCGCTGTCCCGCGGCATCTCTGTTATCGGCCGCGAACCTCGGCAGGCACACGCCCTCAAGCTGGGCGGAAACTTCCTCATCAGCGCCATGATCCACGCGCTCTCCGAATCCTTTGTCTACGCCCAGGGCCAGGGCATCGACCCAGCGACCTTCCTCGATACCGTCAACAGCGCGTTGTTTCAGTCTCCGTTTTATGCGGCTTACGGTCAGGTGATGCTCCACCCACCGGAACATCCCGGCGCCACGATCGAGTTGGGTGCAAAGGATCTCAGCTTGCTGCGGAAGGCCGCCGCCAGCCGAAACACTAGACTCAGCCTCGCCGACAACCTCGCCGAGGTCTTCGCCGAGGCCGTGCGCGGCGGTTTGGGCAACGAGGATTGGGCGGCGGGCCAGTACCAGATGGCCCAGCGCCGAGGCGTCTTCAATGACTGAACCCAGGTGATGTGCGCCAAATCACCTTTCATCGAGAAAACGACTCGGTACGATAGAAGAATGAGCCTCAACGGAAAAACCGTCTTCATCACCGGAGCCAGTGCCGGTATTGGCGCGGCTACAGCGCTTGCCTTTGCAGCAGAGGGCGCTCGACTGCTGCTGGCGGCCCGGCGCGCCGGCAAACTGGCCGAGGTTGCTTCTCTCGCTCTGGAACATGGCGCCACAGCGGTTCACGCAATCAACCTTGACGTTCGTCACCACCGCGCCGTCCAGGACACGATCGACGCCCTGCCACCCGAGTGGGCCGAGATTGATGTGCTGGTCAACAACGCCGGACTCAGCCGCGGCCTGGAAAAGCTCTATGTGGGAAAGATCGAAGACTGGGACGAGATGATCGACACCAACGTCAAGGGCCTGCTGTACGTGACCCGCGCCGTTGTGCCCGGTATGGTGGTGCGCGGCCGTGGCCACGTGATCAACCTGGGGTCCACGGCTGGCTCACTTCCTTATCCGAATGGCGCCGTCTACTGCGCCAGTAAGGCTGCCGAACACTCCATCAACGACGGACTCCGCCAAGATCTGCTGGGAACTCCGGTTCGGGTCACCAGCATCGAACCGGGAATGGTGCAAACCGACTTCAGCCTGGTCCGGTTTCACGGCGATGAGGAGCGGGCTGCCAAGGTTTACAAGGGTGTAACCCCGCTGACGCCGGAGGATGTGGCCGATGCCATCCTGTGGGCTGCCACCCGTCCGGCCCATGTAAACATAGCGCAGGTTGTGCTCACCACGATCGACCAGGCCAACTCACTGCTCTTTAACCGACAGCCGTAGTGTTCAGAGAGTAATTACCGCGCGTGAAGTTTCCCGGCTGGGTGGGACCACGCGCCGACCTTACGCCATTGCTTGAATCTCGGCTTCGATCTGGGCCAGCGCAGCCTCAAGGGCAGTCCGCCTTGCCGGATTCGAAGTCCGCTGCGAAAGAATGTTCTCTCGTTGCAGATTGAGCGCTTGTCTGTGACGCTCGTGCTCGGCATGACGTTGTTGCGCCAGCCGTCGAGCGTCTTCACTTACAAAGCTGGCCGGGTCGACCTCCGGTTGCTCCAGGGTATTTGCCATTCGCTCCTCCAGGGATTTACTTTCTTGATCCACGAGACCTATCTTCATTCTACGAGGGTTTAGCCGGAGTGCGGCCCACCACTTGGGAATCGGCTCACAGACCGGCATCACTTGAACGAGGTAGAATTGCCCATGCGAGCTTGGCAGATTTCGTCGTTCGGCGTTGATTCTTTGGAGTTTGTGGAGCGGCCAACACCCTCGCCAGATCCCGGTGAGGTGCTGGTAAAGATCCGTGCGATTTCCTTTAACTATCGCGATTTGCTGATGGTGAAAGGTCTCTACAACCCGAAACTGAAGTTCCCCCGCATCCCCTGCTCGGACGGCACAGGAGAGGTTGTCGCGGTAGGCGAAGGCGTTTCTGCGTGGAAGCCCGGCGACCGGGTTGCCGCCATCTTCATGCAAAACTGGCACGACGGGGCGCTCACGCCAGCCAAGGCGCGCGGCGCGCTGGGAGGCGATATCGACGGCATGCTGGCCGAGTACATCGTTCTGAATGAAGCCGGGCTGGTGCGCATTCCCCAGCACCTCAGCTTTCAGGAAGCGGCCACGCTGCCGTGCGCTGCCCTTACAGCATGGAACGCCCTGGCGGCCGGCAATTTACAACCCGGAGCCACCATCCTGATCCAGGGAACGGGCGGCGTCTCAATCTTTGCTCTCCAACTCGCCCGCCTTCATGGTGCGCGCGTGCTTGGCATCTCATCGAGCGACGACAAATTGAAACGTGCAGCATCGCTGGGCCTGGACGCCGGCCTGAATTACACCGACAACCCCGACTGGGATCGCTGGGCTCTGGAAGAAACCGCCGGAGAAGGCGTTGACATGGTGGTTGAGGTGGGCGGCATCGCCACGCTCCCACGTTCCGTCAAATCGATTCGCATTGGCGGCACCATCGCCCAGGTCGGCATCCTTTCCGGCCCCGCCGATCTCGCGGCCAACATCCCATTTCCGATCCCCTCGATCCTTCACAAGCAGGCCCGCCTGCAGGGAGTTTACGTCGGCTCGCGCAAAGACTTCGAGGAGATGAACAAGGCCATCACCTTGACCCAGCTCCGGCCTGTCGGCGAGAACTTTCACTGGTCGCAGGCTCGCGAAGCTCTCACCCGCATGGAAGAAGCCAGCCACTTCGGCAAGCTGGTGCTTACGGTAGCGTAGCGACACGGAAAGATCGAGATGCGGTTTCTGGAAAGAAAGGTCCTGCCCATGCCGACCCGTTCTCATTTCGATCTCGCGCTCGTTGCTATCTTCTTATCGTTGGCAAGCGCGGCAGCCGCACAGCCGCCGCCCGGCTTCAACTGGCCTGCGCCCCACGTGAATGCTCCGCTGGGCGATATTCGCAGCATGCCCGGCGATGGCAATGGCGCATTCAAGACTCATAAGTATCGCGATCTCTTTGCGGAGCAAGGGCACTCGCCCGCGGAGAGTCGCGCGAAGATCGAGAAGGCTTTCCAGCAGCTCTTTCACGGCGACGGGCAGGAAGAGCGGCTCTATTTCGAGACCGGCGCCAACGAGAACGGCCCGCTAGCGTACATTACCGACTGGGCCAACAACGATGCGCGCACCGAGGGCATGAGTTACGGCATGATGATCGCCGTCCAGCTAAACAAGAAGCGTGAGTTCGACGCTCTCTGGAACTGGGCGAATACTTACATGCTGATCACCGATCCCAAGAACCCTTCGGTTGGTTACTTCGCGTGGTCCATGAGCACCGATGGCTCGCCGCGATCGACCGGCGCAGCTCCAGACGGCGAAGAGTACTTCACCATGGCGCTCTACTTTGCGGCGCACCGATGGGGCAACGGCCAAGGTATCTATAACTACCAGGCTGAGGCGGACAAACTCCTCAGCAGGATTCGTCATCACCCAGTTATCACTGAGACAGGACCCTTCCGCATTCACCCGGAGGATCCGGCGTTCGTGTATCCAGAACATCCCTGGCCGAGTCCGAACAACACCGATCGCGAGCGAGCGGCAGCCGCCAATGGCAACTCAGCGCCCGCGCCTATTTTCCGTTTCAATCGAACGCCGCGGCCTGAATCGATAGGCCCGATGGTCGATGAGGCGCACTTCATGATTCGCTTTGTTCCCGACGTCGAAGGCGGCAACACCGATGCGTCGTATCATCTGCCAGCCTTCTATGAGTTATGGTCGAGATGGGGCCCGGCGGAGGACCGAGCTTTCTGGGCGAAGGCAGCCGATGTTAGCCGCGACCTATTCAGCAAAGTAACTGGCCCTGAGACGGGACTTACTCCGGAACGCGGTAACTTCGACGAAACACCGATTGTCGGCCGCGACGGAACACCCACGCCGTTCGCCGCCGACTCATGGCGCAGCGTGAGTAACTGGTCGGTCGACTACGATTGGTGGCAAAAGGATTCGCGCGAGATGATCCTCAGCGACCGCATTCAGAAGTTTCTGTTCAGCCAGGGCATCGACAAATTTGTCAATCGCTACACGCTCGATGGCAAGCCGCTCTCGACCACGCATTCAGCCGGCATGGTGGCCACCACTGCAGTCGGCAGCTTTGCGGCCACGCCCGGACCCATCGCGAAGGCCTTCGTCGAAGAGCTTTGGAACACACCCATCCCGTCGGGCGAGCAGCGCTACTATGACGGTATGTTGTATCTGATGAGCCTGATGCACTGCAGCGGGAACTTCCGCATCATCGAGTGAGCAGCGAAGAAAGGTCAGCCGTCACCTGACGGACGCAGCCGCGCCCGAAATGGCGCGCAAACACCGCATTGGGCAATTGGCAAGGTTGCAACGTGTTTTTTGCCGTTATTTCATGCTCAACCCTGTACGACACGCCCAAACTTGTCGATGGAGTACTGATCCATCAAAACACGAACCGCAGCAATGCGGGAAAAAACGAGGCGTGCAATGCCGGAAGTCCCTGTTGAGCTGCTGCCCAAAGTGGGCTCGCTAAAAGACCAGAAAACCGCCCTGAGTGTCGAGGGTCTTGCACAGTCATTCCTCGACAATCTGTTTTTTGTGCAGGGCAGGTCGCTTGAACGGGCCACCGTCAACGATCTTTATATGGCTTTGGCGCATACTGTGCGCGATCGCCTGGTGGAGCGCTGGATCTCGACGGTGAGGAATTACCGCACGCAGGACGTGCGGGTGGTCTGCTATCTTTCCGCGGAGTTTCTTACCGGGCCTCATCTGGCCAACAATCTGATCAACCTGGGCATTTACGACGAAACGGAAGAGGCCATGCGGAAGCTTGGTCTGGACCTGAATACGCTGATCGAGCAGGAAGAAGAGCCGGGCCTTGGCAACGGCGGGCTGGGACGGCTGGCCTCCTGCTTCATGGATTCGCTGGCGACGCTGGATGTCCCGGCCATCGGCTACGGCATTCGCTACGAGTATGGGATCTTCGACCAGCAGATTCGCGACGGCTGGCAGGTTGAGACCACGGACAAGTGGCTTCGCCTGGGCAATCCGTGGGCTCTGGAGCGCCCCGAAGACGCCGTTGAGGTGAAGATGGGCGGGCACACGGAAGAGCACACGGATGCGAGCGGCCGCCTGCGCGTGCTTTGGGTTCCGCAAAAGGTTGTGCGCGGCGTGCCTCACGACACGCCCATTCTGGGGTATCGCACCAACACCGCGAACACGATGCGGTTGTGGTCGGCGGAGGCGGTTGAGTCATTCGACTTCAGCACCTTCAACACCGGGGATTTCTTCGGCGCGGTGGCCGACAAGGTCTCTTCCGAGAACATCTCCAAGATCCTCTATCCGAACGACGAAGCGTTTGAGGGCAAACAGCTCCGCCTGGCTCAGCAGTTCTTTTTTGTCTCCTGTTCCTTGCAGCACATCCTTCAGATCCAGGTTCACGAGAACCGGCCCCTCAACGAACTTCATCGCAACTTTGCGATCCAGATGAACGACACGCATCCGGCGATTTCCGTTGCCGAGCTGATGCGCCTGCTCATGGATGAGCATTCGATGGAGTGGAACGCTGCCTGGAGCGTCACCCAGCACACGCTGTCTTACACGAATCACACCCTGCTGCCAGAAGCGCTTGAGCAGTGGCCGCGCTCGCTTTTCGGTTCGCTGCTTCCTCGCCATCTGGAGATCGTGGATGAAATCAACCGGCGCCATCTGGAAGACGTGCGGCAGAAGTTCCCCGGCGACGGCGCTCGCGCGCAGCGCCTATCGCTGATCGATGAAAATGGCGAGAAGTATGTACGCATGGCCCACCTGGCCGCGCTTGGCAGCCATGCCATCAACGGCGTGGCGGCGCTGCACACCGAGCTGCTGAAGAGCCATGTCCTGCGCGATTTTTACGAACTGACGCCGGAGAAATTCTCCAACAAGACCAATGGGGTCACACCGCGGCGCTGGATGGTGCTAGCCAATCCGGGACTGGCCAAGCTGCTTACTTCGCGGCTTGGCCCCGGCTGGGTGCACGATCTGGAAAAGCTTCGCCGGCTGGAACCGATTGCCGGGGACCCGGAGCTTCGCCGCGAATGGAGAGCGATCAAGCTGCAAAACAAGGTGCGGCTGGCCGACTACATCAGGGAACGGCTGGGCGTCGAAGTCAACCCGGAGTCGATGTTCGACGTGCTGGTGAAACGCCTGCATGAGTACAAGCGCCAGCACCTGCAGGTCCTGCACATTCTGACGCAGTACAAGCGCATTCAGCGCGACCCGAAGGAGGAGGTCGTCCCGCGCACCTTCGTGTTCGGCGGCAAGGCGGCGCCGGGTTACCGGATGGCGAAGCTCATCATCAAGCTCATCCACTCGGTCGGCGAGACGATCGATGCCGATCCGCTCGTGAAGGGCAGGCTCAAAGTCGTTTTTCTGCCCGATTACAGCGTGAAGCTGGGGCAGCGCGTATACCCAGCCGCCGACTTGTCGGAGCAGATCTCGCTGGCCGGGAAGGAAGCATCGGGAACCGGCAACATGAAGTTCGCGATGAACGGCGCGTTGACCATCGGGACCCTGGACGGAGCGAACATCGAGATCCGCGAGGAAGTGGGCGCGGACAACTTCTTCCTCTTCGGGCTGACCACTCCCGAGGTGGAGCGGCAGAAGCGCGAGGGATACTATCCGCGGGCTATTTACGACTCGAATGCCAACCTGCGAGAGGTGATTGACGGACTGGCAAGCGGCGAGTTCTCGCGCGGCGACAAGACACTGTTCGCGCCGCTTGGTCGACTCGCTGCTCAACAATGGCGACGAGTACATGCTGCTGGCCGACTACCAGCCTTTCATCGACTGCCAGGACCGAGTCAGCCACGCCTACAAGAACCAGGACGATTGGACGCGCATGTCCATTCTCAACGTGGCGCGCATCGGCAAGTTTTCCTCCGACCGATCGATCCGCGACTACTGCGCGGATATCTGGAAGACTTGGCCGGTGAAGATTCAGATATAGGGAGCGGAGCCGATCAGGCAAGCCGATAGGCGATGGTTTCGTCCAGAATCTCGCGGACGGTGAGCGGCACAATCACGATGTGCTCGCTCCTGAAGAACCGATTGATCTCGGTTATTGCGTCGCTGCTGAAGTCGAAGCCCACGAAGAAGCCCTTCTTGCGCTTGGTTCGAATCATGGCGGCTTCAAAGTTGTCGATGTCGGGGCGGCCGACCTTGTCCATCTGCTTGACCTGGATGGGATACCAGTCGTCCATGAAGTCAAGCTCGCCGGCTTCCTTGCCGGCGGCGGCAGGCTCGGAGCCGACGGGGTAGATGCGGCCGTCGATGCCCATGTCGCCCACCTGCGTCTTGTTGGGAATGCCGCCCAATGCGATGACCGCCCAGTTCTCGAACTCGAAGGGCGGGATGGCGCGAAGCTGCTTTTCGGTCCACGGCAGGTCGCGGACGATGAAGCCCTTCCCGTGAGCCAGTAGTTCTCGTCCTCGCGCAGCTTGCAAACATCGCGCAGCCGCTTGGCCATCACGCGGCAGGCGGTGGGAGAGATGTCGATGCCGATCCATTGGCGGCCGAGAGTTCTGCGCGGCGACCAAGGTTGTGCCGCAGCCGCAGAAGGCATCGAGAATAATGTCGTTCGGGTTCGATGAGATTTCAAGGATACGTTCCAGCAGCTTCAACGGCTTTTGGGTGGGGTAGCCGAGGCGCTCCTTGGCTTGTGAGTTGATCGGAGGAATATCCGTCCAAACCGAGTCGATTGGACGCCCTTCCTGCTCGTCGAGGTAGCGCTTCATGCGTGGAACAGCGCCGGGGCTTGGCTGAACGACAATCCCGGTTTCGTAGCCCTCCTGCATTCGCTCTTTGGTCCATCGCCAAACCTTCTTATGACCCAGGAATTCGTAAGTCAAGTTAGGCCGGTCAGGATTCGGATTCGTCAGATCGTCACAGTTGGTACAAGCCTTCCATCCGGGATCGCGATGCGAGTATTTGCCCGCCGTTTTCGCATCCAGGATTATCGAGATCGTAGGGATTGTAAGGGCGGTTGAAGACCGTTTCACCGCCTCCACCGTAAAGAAAAAGCGTGTCGTGATTGTTCGGCAAGCTTTTGAAAGCCAGACCCTTGGCTAGCGACCGATGCCAGATGATCTCCGTTTGGAAATTGGCTTCCCCGAATATCTGGTCGAGCATGACCTTGACGTAATGGCTGGCGTGCCAATCGGCATGATAGTAAAAGCTGCCGGTCTTCTTGAGAACGCGCGCCAACTCCACGCAACGGGGCCGCATGAATTCGATATAGGCTCGCGTGGATTCGTGGCGATCCTCAAAGGAACGCTTTTCCTTCGTCTCGCCCCAGAAAATCTCGTACGTCCGGTTGGAATTGAAAGGCGGGTCGATGTAGATGAGATCGATGCAGGCATCGGGCAGCTTTCTTCAGCTGCTCCAGATTGTCGCCGCAATAGACGACGCGTGTGTCGAGAAGAGAGGAAGGTTTGGCCATCGATAGAAATAGCTTACAACTTCTCGCGGTAATTTTATGCAAAAGGAGGAAACCGATTCCGGGGCTAAAGCCCTCGGTGGATCTGTCGGCTTTGTGCGGGGGTTGAAACCCCCGCCTCCCTCCGTATCGCGTCTTCCCGCAAGCAACGAAGACGTGCCCTTTCAAAGCGCCGGCGAACCTGCTTTCGATTCCCTGTTCCCTATTGCCGGTTCCCTGAGCTCCGATCTCCGACCACTGATGTAATCTTGAATACGTACGGATTTCGCTGCCCCGCAACGGGTGAACCTCTTGATCGTTGAAATTGAAGCGCTTACCAAAGTCTACGAGTCCAAGCTCCGGGTGGTGGCTCTGGACGGGATCGACCTGGAGCTGAAGCAGGGAGAGATTTTCGGCCTGCTCGGGCCTAACGGCGCAGGCAAAACCACTACCATCAGCATTTCGACTACGCGCACGCTGCCTACGAGCGGGACTGTTCGCATCGCCGGAATCGACGTCGTCCAGCACCCGGCTCACGCCCGCCGGCACATCGGTGTGGTGCCCCAGTTCAACACGCTGGACCGCTCGCTCACGGTATACGAGAACCTTTACTTCCACTGCCGCTACTTCGGCTTTTCGCACTCGCATGCAAAATTGCGCACGCTGGAGCTGCTGGAGCAATTCCTGCTGACCGAGCGCAAAGGAGTTTACCCGGCACAGCTCTCCGGCGGCCTGGCGCAGCGGGTGCAAATTGCTCGGGCCATTGCGCACAGGCCCACGGTTCTGTTTCTTGACGAGCCATCGGCCGGGCTCGATCCGCAAAGCCGCATGGCCATGTGGGCGGCGGTTGCCGACTTGCGCAAGGAAGGCATTACGGTGCTGCTGACGACTCACTACATGGAAGAGGCCGACTCGCTCTCAGACCGCGTGGCGATCATCGACTATGGACGCGTGCTGGCGCTCGGATCGCCGGAAAAGCTGAAGGCGACCTTCGGGGCGCAGACCATCTTCGACCTGAAACTCAAATCGCATGAAGGAATTGAAAAGGCGGTTATCTGGCTGAAGACACGCCCGGACGTTACCAGTGCCGAACCGACCGCGGACGGTCTTCGCGTGGTTGCGACCAGAACGGCAGAGCTGCTGCCCGACCTGGTGCAGGTGGGCTCGCGATTTGGACTTCGCGACCTGGCGATTACCGAGCCCAGCCTGGAGACGGTCTTCATCAAGCTCACGGGGAGGGACTTGCGTGAGTAACAGAGATCAGGGATCAGAGATCAGGGATCAGGGATCGGGATCGGCCGGTTCGGCGATCTTCTTTAAAGCCTTCTATGGGCTGTTTCTGCGCGATCTGCGGGTGTTGCTCCGGGAGTTCCATGTGTTTCTGGCGCGGGTTGGCATGCAGCCGCTGCTTTTCCTGTTTGTGTTCACGTTCATTCTGCCGCGGATGGGCGGGGCGAACATGATGGCGACGGGCGCGGGGATGGATTTTGGAACCATCCTGTTGCCGGGACTGATGGCGGTGGCCATCATGTTCTCGGGGATCGCCGCGGTGGCGCTGCCTTTGTCGCAGGAGTTCGGCGTTACACGCGAGATCGACGACCGGGTGATGTGCCCGCTGCCGCTGTGGGCTGTGGCTCTGGAAAAGGTCTGCTTCAGCGCGATGCAGAGCATCATCGCGGCGTTGCTGGTGATTCCGATGGCCTATTACGTGCCGGCCGTGCCGGTGCGGGTTCATGTGGCCAACTGGTTTCTGCTGGTCTTAGTGCTGGTGCTCTCGAGCCTGCTGACTGGAGCGCTGGGGCTGGTGATCGGATCTACCGTGAACCCTCGGCAGATTGGGCTGGTGTTCTCCATCCTGGTAGTTCCGATTACGTTCTTGGGATGCGTGTACTACCCGTGGGCTTACCTGGACAAGATTCGATGGCTGCAGGTGGCTGTGTTGTTGAATCCCATCGTATATATGAGTGAGGGCCTGCGCGCCTCAGTCACGCCCGAGATTGCCCATATGCCCTGGTGGGCGATTCTGCTTGCGCTGGTGTTTTTCGCGATGGCGCTGGGGCGGTGGGGGTTGCGCGGGTTCTTGGGCAGGGTGCTGTCGTAGACCAAGGTACGCGGCAACTGGTGGAGAAGTCGGCTGTAACATTGATAATTGGTTACAGATCCCATCCAGGGAGCCATCTATGGATCACTTCGAGAGCATCATCTCCACCCTTCTTGAGGCAGAGCACTATTGGGTGCGTAGGTCGTTCAAGATAAAACTCTAACCTAAAGAAAAGCACGACATCAATAAGCCCTCGATTCCGCGTATCGAGATCGATCTCCTCGCGCTTAGCTTCTCTAAGAATGAAGTAATCGCTTTTGAGGCAAAGTCATTCCTCGATTCACCCGGTGTAAAACTTTCCGAACTGCAAGAGGTACACGAAGCGCCAAAGGGGCGGTACAAGCTCTTCACTTCACCGCGTTATTGGTCGATTGTCAGGTCAAGGTTACTACAAGAGCTTATTAAGTTAGGCATGGCGAAGCCGGATACACAGGTTATCCTCGGTCTTGCCGCCGGCAAGGTCTATCAAAAACGAAGCGGGCCAATTCGTAAGTTTATGGAGGAGAATGGTTGGCGCTCTTGGTCTCCCGAGGACATCAAGGAAAGGGTCGAGGCGCTCGCTAAACGTGGCTACGAGAACGATCCCGCTATCATCACAGCCAAGATTCTGATGCGATGACGAGGCCGGGGCACCAAGCCTTCGATCACGCAACGGCCAAACTCCGGTGCCCAATGGAATCGGCGGCATGGCTCAACTTGATTTCAATGTCGTAACCGAGCCGATTCAGGCACTCCATCAACTTTTGCTCCGACAGGTTGGAAAAATCGCCGCGCATGAGACCGGATACCTTTGCTTGCGAAATTCCCATCCGGCGTCCTGCCTCCTCCTGGGTCAGGCCCAGACGCCGCACGGCGCGAGTGATTTCGATGACCAGCCCGGACTTGATTTTGAGCTGCTCGGCTTCAGGCAGGCCAAGGTCTGCAAACACGTTGCCGGAGCTGATTTCGATTTCGGTGCCGTCAAGAATGCGATTTGCCATCTCGTATCTCCTTTGCCAACGCCTCGGCTACCTTGAGCCTGGCACGAATGATCTCCATGTCCTTCTGTGGTGTGGCGATTCCTCGCTTGCTTTTCTTCTGGAAGGAGTGCAGCACGAACACTGCTTCTTTGAATTTGACGGTATAGACGGCCCGATATGTCCCATCGGCATCGTCTTCG
Source organism: uncultured Acidobacteriaceae bacterium (assembly GCA_963757965.1). Classification (GTDB taxonomy): domain Bacteria; phylum Acidobacteriota; class Terriglobia; order Terriglobales; family Acidobacteriaceae; genus Telmatobacter. Next base: position 59,289 of record CAVWTV010000009.1, on the reverse strand, counting down.
ACCACCTCCAGCACTCCGGCGCGCGCAAATCCCTTCAGCACCTTGGCGGCGTCATGCTTGCTCACCGTTCTGTGCAAAGTTCATGGCGTGACCGAAGAACTTTCGTACGCCGACCGGAAGCGTCATCAAATCCCTCTTGCTGCTCCCAATCCAGAGAAGCGGTCTTTCGGAAGTCTGCACAGGTTGATTATACCAGAACGGGTATGAAATGCAAAGTCATGGCGGAGAGATTCACACGCAGCGAAAGCGGGCAAACCTCAGCCAAGCCGCCTTTGCTCGCTTTATACACCTCACTGTGGGCCTGGGGGGTGCAATAGGATCGGGCGGGTGCGCGAACGGTTCGCTTCTGTTTCTCTGTGAGCGGAGTCGATATACTATCCTTAGGGTTTGACCATGCGGAGCCTGGATTTACGGAACTTGTCGATGCTTCTGTCGGCCCCGGTCTTGCTGGGTCTGGCCGGTTGCACGACGGGACTGGTGACCGCGGACTCCAGCAACGCCAGCTTTTCCATCTCGCCCAGCACGGAAATCATTGACACCAATTGCACCGGCTGCAACGCCACCAACGCGGGGGGCGCATCGGTGGAGCAGCTTACCGCGACGCTCAGCAGCGGAGGCGCGGCGGCTGTGATGTGGTCGGTGAGCGGCGGCGACGGGAATAGCGGGCCGGGAACGATTACTTCGAGCGGGCAGTATACTCCGCCTCCCTACCTGACCAACGACAGGGTTTCAGTGGTAGTGACCGCAACGCTCAACTCCACTACCAAGGCAACCGCGGTTCTAACTGTGACGCCGGGGTTCCTGCAGCCTCTGACGCCGGAAAATGCCGCACTTGGCGCCAACGGCCAACTGATCCTAACTGGCTACATCGCTGAAGCAGGCGGATACACCAGCATCAACTACGCACTGTCGAACACCGCGACCGGTTCGAGCGGCGGGCAAGGCTCGCTGGGCGCAACCAACTGCACGCGCGGCGCGGAGTTCTTCAGCTACTGCACGGTCACCTACACGGCTCCTTCTACATTAGCGTCCACCGGCGCCACGTACATTGTGGGCACGGTGGGAACGACGCCGTCAAAGACAGCGAGCGAGGTGCTGCTGAATACACAGGGAGTTTCCAGCAGTCCGACGGCCCACCAGACTCAATGGTCGACACCGGCGCCGCTGGGGAGTTCGGGCGGCAACAACAACGACTACGACACGCAGGGGAACCAGATTGCGGACTGCTGCAGCGGAACGCTGGGATCGCTGATTCAGGACAGCAGCGGCCACCAGTACCTGCTGAGCAACAATCACGTGCTGGCGCGCAGCGACCATGCCACGGTAGGCGACACCATCGTCCAGCCAGGATTGATCGACAACAACTGCACGCCGAACGGAGACGGCGCCGGCACCACACGGGTCGCCTCACTGACCGGCTGGCTTGCGCTCAGCTCCAAGGCCACGAATGCCGACGCTGCCATAGCACAGGTCGATTCGGGCGCTGTGAGCACGACGGGGAGCATTCTTGAACTTGGCGCCCGGCAAGCCGACGGTTCGCTGGGCGCGGCGCCTCCAGGCGTCTCGTCGACTGGCGGCAAAGGCGAGGCTGCAGCTCTCAATCGAGTGGTTGCAAAGAGCGGGCGAACCACGGGGCTAACCTGCGCCAGCGTCTCGGCGCTCAACCTTGACGTCACCGTCGATTACTATCTGAACTGCGCCGAAACCAAGCCTTATCTGGCCAAAACCTATACCAATCAGATGGCCATCAGCGGCAACCAATTCAGCGATGCTGGCGACTCCGGGTCGCTGGTGGTGGATGCCGCCAATGCCGAACCGGTGGGCCTGTTTTTTGCAGGTGGAATGGACGCATCGGGAGTGAGCGAGGGCGTGGCCAACCCCGCGCCGGACGTGTTGAGCGAGTTGAGCACTCAGGTGGGCGGGGGGACAAACTACACGTTCGTGGGCACGGCGGATCACGCTGTGAGTTGCCTCAATTACGGCGACAACACGGTGATCGCGGCTCAGGCTCGGGTGCTGAGCGACGCGGAGATTGGTCGGGTGCAACAAGCGTTGTCGCAGGCCAGGATGCTCGTCAATCCGTCCGCGGGAATTCTGGGCGTGGGCACCGGCAAGAGCAGCGACCATCCCGGCGAGGGGGCGGTGACGATTTATGTGGATGAAAGCATGAACGTGAACGCGCCCGCGACCGTGGCGGGGGTTCGCACCCTTGTGGTTCCGACCAATGCCCATGCGGTGACATTCGGCTCAGCGCCACAGACGGCCCTCGAATCCGCCACCGCCGTGCCAACGCTTTCGGCAGCGGTCCTGAATGCAGCGGTTGCCATCAAACAGCAGATCGCACACAGTTTGATGCTGCAGGATTCGGCGTTCTTCGGCGTGGGCGTGGGCCAGAGCCTGGACAATCCGAAAGAGGCCGCGCTGGTGATTTATGTGGATCGCAAGCAGATTCCCGCGCAGCTACCTGCGACTTTGGATGGGCTGCGCACGCGCTACGTGGTGATGGAACGGCTGCACGTTACGCGCTCGTACGCGGCTGCGCTGCAAAGCAAGGTTCACTGCATGCCTCATCCGGCGGCGAGCCAAATGGACAGCTTCGATTTTCTCAGGCCTCTGAGTTTGAAGCTATTCCAGTAATCTCAGGTCCCAAAGCGCTAAACCCAATGAGCTTGGGTTATTATAGGTGCAGATGGGCTCGATTCGGTTTAGTGGCGTGAGGTTTGCGGCGTACACGATGGACCACTAGCCTCGGCACGTGCATGGTTTCTACGCTGAGGTAGAGGTAATCGTCGATCTTCGCCAAGATGGCAAGGTGTCGCTCGCAAACAGGACAGATGCAATCAGACCGGGCAACGGGAGCAAGTCGGATGTGCGCCACGCGCTGACAGTAGCGGCCCGGCATTTCGACGATCTGGTATTTCTTTGGGAGAAGCATCATGACTGAGCATGAAGTGGTTATGACCGATGCCGAAATTGACGCGGCGCTGGAGAGGGCAAAGCTCCACGACGGCGATCCGCTGGCGCAGACTGTCGAGCACATCCCCGATCTCAACCTGCTCATCGTGGGATTGAGCAACGGACGCCGGCTGGTGCTTCCGATCGAGGACGCGCAGGGACTTGGCACGGCCACTCACAAGCAGCTTCAGAACTATGAGTTGCTTGGCTGTGGAACCGGGATCAGCTTTCCGGACCTCGACGTCGATCTTTACGTCCCTGCCCTGATTGAAGGCGTATATGGAAACCGCCGTTGGATGGCGCAGTTGGGCAAGAAGGGTGGCGCATCCAAGACCGAGGCCAAACGCCGAGCGGCGCAGGCAAACGGAGCCAAAGGCGGAAGACCCAAAAGGGCCGTAGCGTGAATTCGGCGTATGGCTCGCAATCTGGACGCCAGAAGACACCTCTCCCGGCTTTTCGTTGCAACTAAACCGCAGCCGCAGCGGTCTGCGCCGGTGCAGCCGTCAGGTCGGAATCGTCGGGGATGAAGATCTGGAAGACGGTGCCGGACGGGGTTCCCTGGGCAACTGTTCGGCTGCGGACATGAACGAGTCCGCCGTGCTTGACGATGATTTCCTGGCTCACCCAAAGGCCCAGGCCGGTTCCGGTCACGCTCTTGGTGGTAAAGAAGGCCTCAAAGATACGCTCCAGAACGGCGGGCTCCATGCCTGTGCCGGTGTCGGCCACTGTGAAGCGAATGCCGGTTTGCTCGGGATTATTCCAGTTCCGTGAGGGCCGGGCTCGAACCATGAGGCGACCGCCTTCGCTGCTGGCGTCGATGGCATTGCCGATGAGGTTGGCGAAGACCTGACGGAGCTCTCCTGCAAAGCAGAATAGATCGACGCTGGGATCGAATTTCCGCTCGACCTGGATATTGGAGCTTTTCAGACGGCCTTGATAGAGGCTGAGTACGGAATCGAGGAGCTCGCCCACATTGGCCCGGGCCGGCTGCGTGGGTTGGCGGTAAAAACGCAGCGTCTGCTGGGTAATTTCGGAGATGCGGCGAGCCTCGTGCTCGGCCATGACCACGTAATTCAACGCCGGGTCCTCAAGCTGGCAGAAGTTGCGCAACAGGAAGAGCAAGTTGGTAATGGCCTCAAGGGGATTGTTGATCTCGTGGGAGATGGAGGCGGCAAGGCGACCGGTAGCGGCTAGTTTCTCGGTCTTGCGCAGAGCCTCTTCGCTGCGCTTGCGCTCGCTTGCATCCAGCACAATGACGCCTACCCAGCGAACCTCCTGAGGTGTTGTGCGGACGGGATAGGCGCTGGCCAGCCAGGTGGACGAGCGGGTCGGCTTGGCGCGCTGGGCGTTGAGGGCGGGGTTGGTCAAGGCTGGAGTTGTCGCGGCTGGAGCGGTCAGGGCCGGAGTCGTAAGTTCGAGGTTGCGCACCGCCTGTTCCTCGGCAAAGACGCGCAGGACGGTGTTCTCCAGCTCCTGGGCTACGGGTTGAGGCAGCAGCTCAAGCAGAGTCCGGCCAAGATGTCGGCTGAGGGGAACACCGGCCATGTCGGCGAATACCTGGTTGACGCGAACAAACCGGCAACGGCGATCGAAAAAGGCCAGGCCGATGGGGGCGTTGGCCAGCATCGAGTCCAGCAGCGAAAGCGTGTCATTGAGGCCGGAGCGCTGCTCCGCAATGGAAGCGACCATGCGGTTGAAGGCCTCGATAAGTTCGCCGATCTCGTTGTGAACTACTACCGGCAACGGGAAGCTGCCGCTGTTTTCCGGCGAGTTCATCAAGGCGCGAGTGCCGCGATGCAGAGTGGCCAAGGGCCGGGAGATGGAACCCGCCATGAGCAACACCAGCAATGCCGACGCCACAATCCAAATGACGCCGAAGATGGCAGTATCGCGCAGAATCGCGTCTAGCTGTTCATAATCCCAGGCGCGCTCCCGCTTGATCCAGGCAAAGCCGCGGAGATCGCCGCCAGTATAGATCGGGCTGGCACTCTCCCATTGATCCTTTCCCAGGGTAAACACCCTGGGCTCGTCCCTGGTCATGAGGGGAATCTGCGAACGCTCGACGGGATTGAGCGTGACCTGTTCGGGAACTCCCTCGCTGACGAAGAGCACGTTTCCGGCCGGATCGGTGACCAAGGCAAGGGCCACGCTGGGCGATTCGCCGGTCATCTTCACCGACAAGCCCACCCAGCCGGGCTGATTCTGAATCAGAGCCTCTTTGGCCTGCAGCGCCATGGAGGTGACCTGGTGGGCCAGCCCCTGCACCATGCGCTGGTGGACTTCCTTTGTCTGCTGGCGAACCAGCAGAGCGGCAAACAGCAGGATTGACAGGGCCTCAAGCAGCACCAGCCCTGCAAGCATTTGCCATTTAATCGAACGCGGCCACAAGCGCATATGCGAGCTTTACTCCCGGCCGAGCCTTACTCCCGGCAAAGATCGGCGCTCAAGTGTATCGGATTCCGTGCGCCTCAGGCATCTCCCGTCTTTACTTGGATGCGAGCGCCCGGGCAATCTGCCGCCCGTGGAAGCGCCCATTCTCAATGAAAATCTCATTGGTGCGCGAACCGGCGACGATGACGCCAGCCAGGTAGATTCCGGGCACGTTGCTCTCCAGCGTATCGGGATCGCAGACCGGCAGGCGGAACTCGCCCTCGAAGCGGATACCCATTGCCTCAAGGAATTCGAAGTCGGGGTGGTAGCCGGTCATGGCGAAGACAAAGTCGTTGCGGAGGATCTCGCGGCCCTCGGGCGTCTGGACCACGACAGTGTCCGGCCTGATTTCGATGACGTTGGAATGGAAGAATGCCTTGATTTCGCCGTTCTTGATGCGGTTTTCGATGTCCGGCCTGATCCAGTACTTGACATGAGGCTGAACCTCGGACCCGCGGTAGACCAGCGTAACCCGCGCGCCGCTTCGCCACAGCTCAAGTGCGGCGATGGCCGCCGAGTTCTTGCCGCCGATCACCACCACGTCGGTCTCGAAGTAGGGATGGGGATCGACGTAGTAGTGGAGCACCTTGGTGAGGTCTTCACCGGGAATGCCCATGTGGTTGGGGAGATCGTAGTATCCAGTGGACAGGGCCAGCTTGCGGGACAGAATGGCTCCCGGCCGGCCGAAACGGTCCACGGTATGGACGGAGAAGCCGCCGTCAGAGCCGGTGACCCGCTCGACACGCTGGTAGAGGCGCAGATCGAGGCGATAGTGCTCGGCAACGCGGCGGTAGTATTGCAGCGCCTCGTCGCGGGTGGGCTTGGCGTTGGGGCTGGGGAAAGGAATGTCGCCGATCTCAAGCAGCTCGGGGGTGGTGAAGAAGGTCATGTGCGCCGGGTAATGGAAGAGCGAGTTGCAGAGGCAGCCCTTGTCCACCACCACCGAGCGGAAGCCGGCTTTTTGCGCCTCGATGGCGCAGGCCAGGCCGGTGGGCCCGGCGCCGATGACGAGCAGGTCGAAGATGTCGTAGGGCATGGGGTCGGCGATTGGGTCGGGTGTGAAGTCTGGCGTAAGATTCAGGACCGAGTGCTCGTTGGAATCGTGCATGGGACTAGATTAGGGCATTTGAGGGGTTTTGGAAGGGCTGGAATGCTCTATGCGGGGCGAAGGGTTGCAATGGTAGAATGGTAGACAACAGTGGTAGAAAGGTAGAACATGGAGACTGGGAACGAACAGGTTGGCTCTGGGGAATCCGAGTTTCCACGCAGGAAGCCTGGACAGAGCCGCTTTGACTACCTGATGGAGGTTAGCGATTTCACCGCGTCTCTCCTGAAAGACGGCCCAACATACGAGGAGGTCATGTACGAACCGTATGACCCGGAAACAGGCTTGCCCTGGTGACCAACGGACCCGAGAAATCGCGGGAGGACATGATGGGTTTGAACATTAAGGATCGTGAGACCGAAGACTTAGTCAGAAAGCTAGCCGCTCGAAAGGGCGTCAGCCTGACCTATGCGGTCAAGCTTGCCACTCAGCGAGAGATTGAAAGGGACGAAGCTGAGCGGAGAGGTGGCGAGCACAAGAAAGGGTTTGCTGCTTGGCTGATGGAGATTGGCCGGGAGACCGCACCCTTGATGAACGATGGCCGTACATCCAAGGAGGTGATGGATGCCCTCTATGACGACCAGACCGGGCTACCCAAATGATCGTCGATACCTCTGCTCTCATTGCCATCGTCAAACTGGAACCCGAGGCAGCGTCGATTGCGCGCGCAATGGAGAAGGCTGAGACGCTTCGCATCTCCGCGGGAACCCTGCTTGAAGCATTTATCGTTGCGGATGGGTATCGAATTCCAAAGCTTAGCGCGCGGTTGGAAGAGATCGTGGATCATCCTAGGATGGTCATCGAGCCAGTCACGGCCGAGCAGGCGAGAATTGCCCGGCAGGCTTATCGCGACTATGGCAAAGGCAGCGGGCATCCTGCCAACCTGAACTTCGGCGACTGCTTCAGCTACGCGCTGGCGCGGGAGAAGCGCGAACCGCTGCTCTACAAGGGCGACGATTTTGTGCATACGGATTTGCGGCCGGCATAGGGGCGCCAGTGCAGATTCCCGATCAGGCCCACACCCGCGACATTCTGAGCCGGAAGCCTTCGACCGGGCCTGTGCCTTCGATTACATCCGGGTGATCGAGCACCACGGGAGCAGCACCCGCCAAGTACATCGCAACGGTCCCCGCAAACGGGTCAATGCGCCAAGCAAGGCGAACGCCGTTTGCAATCCACCGCTCCATCTTGGCATCCAACTCCGGCAGAGAGTCCGAGGGGGAGAGAATCTCGATAAGGAAATCGGGCGCGAAAGGCAGGAATCGCTCCCGCTCGTGCTCGCTCAACGCCGCAACGCGGCTGGACTCAACCCAACCGGCATCGGGACTCAGCGTGGAACCGTCGGGCAGATTGAATCCGGCATTGGAACTGAAGACCTCCCCTCGGCCATCCTGCTCGGCCCATGCAAACAGCTCATGGACCACATAGGCTTCGCGGAGGTTGTTCTTATACCCGCTTGGAGTCATCACCAGAATCTCTCCCGTCGCCAACCGCTCCACCTTGCAGGGCTTGTTGGCCTCGGAAAAGGCGATCAGCTCCTCGTCCGACCAACGAGCAAGGGGACGCAGGCGCGCGGGCAACTCTACATTTTGAAGTGCCACCTGCATGATTTCGTCCTCCTTCCTCGATTGTGCGTCCGCTTAAGCGGCAAGCCGCCAGTAAAGACAGTGTAGCCCGAGACCCACAAAGTAGCTACCGCACAAACTTCCCTGGCATCGATTACCCTAGAGGGGCGAGGAGCCGCCATGACCGTCATCCGCCAGGAAGATTTTATTGCCAGCGTTGCTGGGGCGTTGCAGTACATCAGCTATTACCATCCGGTGGATTACATCACCAGCCTGGCCAAGGCATATGAGCGGGAAGAGTCGCACGCGGCCAAGGATGCGATTGCGCAGATTCTGATCAATAGCCGGATGTGCGCCGAGGGGCACAGGCCGATTTGCCAGGACACGGGGATCGTGAACGCCTTTGTGAAGGTGGGGATGGACGTGCGCTTCGAGGCCGACCCAGGCGAGGAGACGAAAGACCTGCAAGAGATGGTGCGATGAGGGCGTGCGCCGCGCTTATCTCGATCCGGACAACAAGCTGCGGGCCTCGATCCTGGCCGACCCGGCGGGAAAGCGCGTGAATACGAAAGACAACACGCCGGCGGTGGTGAGCGTGGAGCTGGTGAAGGGCGGGACGGTTGAGGTGACGGTGGCTGCGAAGGGCGGCGGTTCTGAAGCCAAGAGCAAATTCGCGATGCTGAACCCGTCGGACTCTGTAGTGGAGTGGGTGCTGAAGACGGTGCCGACGATGGGCGCGGGGTGGTGTCCGCCGGGAATGCTGGGCATCGGCATCGGCGGCACGGCGGAGAAGGCGATGCTGCTGGCCAAGGCCGCGCTGATGGACCCGATCGACATTCAGGACCTGATCGCCCGCGGACCGAAGACGCGGTCAGAAGAACTGCGCATTGAACTCTACGACAAGGTGAATCGCCTGGGCATCGGCGCGCAGGGGCTGGGCGGATTGACCACCGTGCTGGATGTGAAGGTGCTGGACACGCCCGCTCACGCAGCGAACCTGCCTATCGCGATGATTCCCAACTGCGCGGCCACGCGGCACGCGCACGTTGTTCTGGACGGGTCGGGGCCGGTTTTTCTCGATCCGCCGAGCCTGGAGGATTGGCCGAAGCTGGTCTACGATGTTTCCGGCGCGCGGCGCGTGAACCTGGACACGGTGACCCGCGCTGAAGCGGCAACCTGGAAACCGGGAGAAGTCCTGCTGCTGAGCGGCAAGCTGCTGACGGGCCGCGACGCCGCACACAAGCGCATGACCGACATGCTGAGCCGCGGAGAGAAACTGCCCGTGGACTTCCGCGATCGCTTCATCTACTATGTCGGGCCGGTGGATCCGGTTCGCGAGGAGGTTGTTGGTCCGGCGGGACCAACGACGGCGACGCGCATGGACAAGTTCACACGCCAGATGCTGGCCGAAACTGGCCTGTTGGGCATGGTGGGCAAAGCCGAACGGGGCCCAGTCGCGATAGACGCCATTCGCGAATTTGGCGCGGTGTACCTGATGGCTGTGGGCGGCGCGGCGTACCTGGTTTCAAAGGCTATTTACGGCTCTCGCCTGATGGCATTTGAAGATTTGGGCATGGAGGCCATCTACGAGTTCGATGTGCGCGAGATGCCGGTTACCGTAGCCGTGGATTCGAAGGGAACAAGCGTTCACGAGACCGGCCCGGCAGAGTGGCAGAAGCGGATTGCGGGGATTCCGATACTTCAATAACAGGGGTCAGGGATCAGAGGTCAGGGGTCAGGGGTCAGAGGTCAGGGGTCAGGGGTCAGCAAAAGCGAAGCACGGTCAACGAAGTCTCACAAGCCTTCGTCTACCGCGCTAACCCTTCAAGAATTGGTTGTTCTTGCACTTCCCTGATCTCTGATCCCCGATGTCTGTCGTTTACTGCTTCTTGAAGCGGTAGACGATTCCGCCGGTGAAGCCGAGACCGCTTTGCAGGGTGGAGCCGAAGCCGGTCACGAAGTATTCCGGGGCAACCCTCAGGCCGATAGAGGGGGCCAGATTGTACTCGGCGAAAACTGAGGCGCTGGTACCAAAGGTCGACCCATCGGGATACAGTCCAAGGGCCTTGCCACCGAATCCATTGGTGTCGCCGGAGAAGTTGCCGTATGCATATCCGCCCATGACCCTGGCTGAGATGGAGTACTTGGGCTGGAGATAGAAGCGGTAAGTGGGCCCAAAGAGCAGGTCGTATTGACTGATGGCCGGCTTGGTGATGCCGCTGAAGTTGAGGCCGACGAACGGAGTGCCGTAGTAGCCGCGTCCATCGAGAGTGAGGCCCAGGCGCTCGTTGAAATAGCGGGTGAAGCCGCCGTTCCAGTTGTATTCGTTGACTTTCTGAGGTGTGCCTGCATGGGTCCGCTGGAAGCCTGCGCCTACGTATCCCTCATAGAGATGATCGTAAACCTCGTGGATTGCAGCGACGCGGCGCTGTTCGCGGCGAGCCTTGATGCGGGCCTGCACGCTCAGTTGAGACTGAGTTTGACCAGCCGGCTGCTGGGCCTGGTCTTGAGCCGGCGTAGAGGCAGCCGGCGTGGCGGGGTTGCTGCTCGAACTTGAGCTTTCGGCCTGAACGGCGTACAAGGCTGGCAGAACAAGCGCCAGCAGAAGGGCAAGACGGCGAAAAGAGTGCATCGGTTTCGGGTTTCCTCCACGGGAATACGGAAGCACACCGATACTGCGGGCAGCGCTCCCCCCATTAGGTATTAAACCACCTCGAGCCTGCTATGAACTACAGGATGGGCACCGTATTGGACGCAAGCCGGATCGATTTGTCCCTCGACCCGGCTCTGGAATCGCTTTCCGTGCGGCTCAAACAATCGCTTTCAGGTCGGCCTGCAACTGTGCTTGGTCGAAGCCGTTCGGCGCGCCCTTGGCGGAGAGCCAGTCCTGGCCGAGCAGCGTGTGAGCCTCGTCGCAGTATTTCTTCCAGAAAGCCAGGGTCATGGTCTTCAACTGACCCCAGGTGATGCAGGTGAATCCGTGTTGGTCGTACTTGGGCACGAAGACGCAGTGTCCACCCCAACTGCCGGGCTTGGCTTTTGCGCCCCCGTTGGGCACCACATCCCACACATCCTGGGTTTGCGCGGTGAGCGGCAGCGACAGCCCGATGTACACGCCGCCGAACAGGGCGATGGACTGGTGAATCTCAACCAGCTTGGCTGGCTTCGGGTCGGCAAAGGCCACCAGCGCATTGCCGGCGAAGCCCTGCTTTTGCCAGTCGTTCAACACGTCGAGCTCAACGCCGCCATTGTCGGTGCTGGCGTTACCTTGGACGTAACCGTCCCATTGCTCGTAGTAGCTCAGGATCGTGGGGTCGGGAACGGTGACCATGCTGCCGGTGTTGGCGGTCCACACTTGAATGGCGTGGGCCACGCCGGCGATGGTGCAGTCGCCCAATCCTTCGGGAAACTGTGGTTCGGACGGTTCGGGGCCGTTGAGCATCATGCCCCACGAAGTGATCCCTTTGGTCCAGTCGGCCGTGGGCGGCGGGGGTGGTAGGCCTGGGGTGAGGTAGTCGCCGAACGCAAGAGTTCGCGAGTCGGTTTTGATGGCCTTGCGGCCCAGTTTCATCTTCGAGTGATCTGCCATGGGGAGGGCTCCTTATTTGAATGTGGGTTGATGGTTTTGGGCGTGAACCGATGGGGAAGACGGCCGACGCCCTTCGCGGCATGGGATAAACAGTGCCTAATCCTGGTTAACGTTGTCCAGCAAATCTTTCCTTGTTCACGTTTATATCGGATTCCCGGTCATTAATCGGCACTGGCGCCGGCAAATGCTCTAGGATGAAGACGAACGGAGGCTGAAAGCACTATGGGTCGAGTTTTGATTGGAGCGATTCTTGGAGTGATTCTGGTGCCTGTTGCGGTGCTGGCGTGGATTCATTTTGGCAGCGTGCCGGTAGCTGTCGCCGATCCGCCGTTGCCGCACGAGCGCTCGATTACCGGGGCGGCGCTGCACGCGCGCATCGATCGGGAGCTGGTTGGGACTCCGCCGATCCAAGCGGATGAGCAGAATCTGGTGGCCGGTGCGCAGGTTTACCGCGACCAGTGCGCCGCCTGCCACGGTTATCACGGCAAGCCCTCCTCCTTTGCCGCTCATATGTTTCCTGCCGCGCCGCCGCTGTTTGAGATGCACCACCATGGATCGGAGACGATGATGGGCGTCACCGACGACCCGCCCGGTGAGACTTATTGGAAGGTGGCCAACGGCATTCGACTGACGGGCATGCCGAGCTACAAGGAGGTACTCACCGATACGCAGATGTGGCAGGTGAGTCTGCTGCTGGCCAATGCCGACAAGCCGCTGCCTCCAGCCGCTTTGGCCTTTCTGCATGGCGATGCCGCGCCGGTACCTGCGACCGCCGCAAAGGTCGGAAAGGAATAAGGAATGAGCGTGCTCGACTCGCTGCGCAAGGGCTTCGGCTACCTTTTGATGAGCATGGGCGTCTCCAGCCCGGCAAAGAAGGCCAAGCCGAAGCCCAAACCCGTCCCGGGGCCCAGGAAAGACTGATTGGAACCGATTCTGGATGTTCCAGCAAAAAATCGTGCAACCGGAAGGCACTCTGGCTCCTCGAATGAAGTGAGCATGAACGTCCGATCAAAGAGAAACAACGAGGTTCTTCCCCATGGAAAATGCAAAACGAAAGGGCTTCCTGCGCACGTTTTGGGACTTCTTCGTCCTGTTCAGCGGAATTTCGACGGCCTCCAATTTGTCGCGCACGCAGGGTCGCCCGGTACGGAGCCGCGGGCTCTTTCTTTTTCGCAATGCTCAGGACAGGTAGACAAAGCGCTCGCCCGGCAACATGCAGGTTGTTAGAATCGAGACTATGCCCCTCGCCCGTCAACAGGCTCTCGACTACTTCCACTCGCCCGACCTGATCGGACTTGGGTTTGAGGCGGACGCCGTGCGCCGTCGTCTGCACCCCGAGGGCGTGGTCACCTACATCATCGATCGCAACATCAACTACACCAACTTCTGCACCGAATACTGCACCTTCTGCGCCTTCTACCGGCCGCTCCCAAAAGCGGGGAAGAAAGACGCACGATCCGACGAGGGATACATCCTCGAATTCGAGAAGATATACGAGAAGATTGCCGAGACGCTGGAGATGGGCGGCACCGGCGTGCTGATGCAGGGCGGCATTCATCCCGACCTGAAGATCGACTGGTTCGAGCGGCTCTTCATTGGCATCAAGCAACGCTTTCCACAGATCTGGCTGCACTGTCTTTCGGCATCCGAGGTGCTGGCTATCGCTGAATACTCCGAGCTGAGCCTTCGCGACACGATCGCACGGCTGCGCGACGCGGGACTGGATTCCATCCCCGGCGGCGGGGCTGAGATTTTGGACGACGACGTACGCAAGCGGATTGCCCGGCTCAAGTGCCGCACCGAGGACTGGGTCAGCGTGCATCGCACCGCGCATCAGTTAGGCATGAGGACCACAGCTACGATGATGTTCGGCGTGGGCGAGACGTTCGAGCAGCGCATCAATCACTTCGAGGTGGTGCGCCGGCTGCAGGAAGAGACGGGCGGGTTTACCGCATTCATACCCTGGAGCTTTCAGCCGAAGAACACCGCGCTCGGCGGGCACGGGTGGGAAGAAGCTACTTCGGTAGAGTATCTCAAGGTGCTGGCTATCTCGCGGCTCTATCTCGATAACATCGAAAACGTGCAAGCGAGCTGGGTAACTCAGGGGCTGAAGGTTCTGGAGTTAGGTTTGCACTTCGGCGGCAACGATGTGGGCTCGGTGATGTTAGAGGAGAATGTGGTGAGGGCCGCGGGGACGAGTAACTGCACGACGGAAGAAGAGCTGCGCCGCATCATTCGCGACGCGGGGTTCAAGCCGGTGCAGCGGGATACGCTGTACCGGACGATGTTTCTGAATTAGCGAACGGAATCTAAGGGCCGCCAACCTCATCATCCAGACAATTCCGCGTTACGGGTCATTTTGCACAGGTGCGCCTTAGCGCCATGCGGAGCATCGGTAGCATGATTGTGAGTTTCGTGCTACTCTGATTCTTCTCTGGAGAGTCTGAGGCGGGAGGGGTCGTGGGATGGGGTAGCACGAAAATAACAATCGTCACACCAATCCTGGGCATCTTCGCCTTTTTGTCGTCCATCGCGGCACAGACTGGCGTTGTTCGAATCGCGGGCACGGTGCTCGATCCGCAGGGTCACACGGTCACCGCCCGTGATAAGGCCTATTCGTCTCAGCTATCGGGAACTGTCGTTGACACGTCCGGCGCGGTGATTGCCGGGGCTACCGTGCAGGTTCGAAGCGCGAACGGTGCTGTACAAGGAACGACACAGTCGGAGACGAACGGCTCCTTCAATATTTCTGGACTCGCGGCAGGCAATTATCGACTCGCCGTGTCGAATCCCGGTTTTGAAACCAAAGAAATGCCCGTCACCATTGGGACCACCGGGGCGCCGGTCCCGCTGCGCATCTCTCTGGCTGTGGGCTCCGTGAGCACCACCATCAATGTGCAGGGCCGGGAGGACGACCTCATCGGAATTGCCGAATCCGGCTCTCAAGGCACGGTGGGCGCAACCGAGATCCAGGATCGCCCGATTCTGCGATCGGGAGAGGTTCTGGAGACGGTGCCCGGCCTCATCATCACGCAGCACGCGGGCGGCGGCAAGGCCAACCAGTATTTTCTTCGCGGCTTCAATCTCGACCACGGCACGGATATCGCCATCTTCCTCGACGATATGCCGCTGAACCTGCCCTCGCACGCGCACGGCGAGGGCTACTCGGACATGAACACCGTCATCGCGGAGTTTGTGAAGCGGGTGAATTTCGAGAAAGGTCCTTATTACGCCGATGTCGGCAACTATGGCTCGGCTGGATCGGCCCATGTGGGATATTTCAAGACGCTACCCCAGAACTTCGTCAAGTTGGAAGGCGGCACGTATAGCTATGGGCGGGGCGTTTTCGGCGGATCGCAAAGGCTCGGTTCGGGCAATTTTCTGTATGGCGGAGAAGCGTATTACGATAACGGCCCATGGGTGCATCCGGATGCATATACCAAGTTCAACGGCTTACTAACTTACAGCCAGGGCGATGATGCCAGTGGTGTCGGCATCACGACCCGTGCTTACCACGGAAAATGGCACTCGAGCGATCAAATCCCCGTGAGTGCCGTGCCCCTCGTTGGTTTATACGGCACATTGGACCCGACTGACGGCGGCCACTCACAGCGTTATAGCTTGCAGGGTGAGTGGCATCGCCAAGGCACAAATTCCGAATCGAAACTCATGGCATACGGGTTTTATTACGATCTCGATTTGTTTTCAAATTTCACTTACTACCTGGTGGACCCCATTCGCGGCGACCAGTTCGAACAGCAGGACAGGCGCTGGGTGGCCGGGCTGGACGCACACCACACGATTTTCAGCCAATGGCTTGGCCGCAAGGTGGGAAATACGTTCGGTTTGCAGATCCGCAACGATTGGATCAACAACGGCCTTTACGCGGCGGAAAATCGCGTGCGCATGGACAAAACCGATTACGACACCGGCGACCCTATTCTTCCGACTTTGCCCGCGACCAGGGAGCGGGATCGCTTTACGGACACGATAGTAGGTTTTTATGCGGAGAATAAAATCCAGTGGGCGGAGAAATTCCGCTCGGTCGTGGCCCTGCGCGGCGACGACGAACAATTTGTCGTCACCAGCCTCGCATACTCGGCCTCGGTGAACGCGGCCAATTCCGGCTCAGCCAGCAAGTTCCTGCCCAGCCCAAAAGCAAGTTTGATTTTCGGCCCGTGGTCCAATACCGAGTTCTATTTACAGGGCGGATTCAGTTTTCACTCGAACGACGGGCGCGGCGCAACGCAAACGGTGGAACCGATTTCGGCGGACAATCCTTATCCCAATACGCCGGTCGCAAAAATTCCCCCCCTGGTCCCAACCAAAGGCGGGGAAATCGGGGCGCGCACGGTGGCCGTCGGCCATCTGCAAAGCACCCTTTCGCTCTGGTATCTCCACAGTAATTCCGAACTGATGCAGGACGGCGACACCGGAGGCACGAGTGCTTCAGAACAGTCGAGCAACCGCTATGGCGTTGAATGGGCGAACTACTACACGCCACGAGAGCATTTGGCGGTTGATTTCGATCTTGCGGACTCCAGAGCCCAGTTTACCGAAATAGACGGAGATGATGCTGCGCCAAACAGCGCGGGTGGCAAGCATGTTCCCGAAGCGGTTGGGGTGGTGATTTCATCGGGCATAACACTGCACGATTACAAAGGCTTTTCGTCGAGTTTGCGGCTGCGCTACTTTGGTCCGCGCGATTTGACGTCCGACGGAATGTTTCGCTCCAATCAAACGGTGCTGCTCAATGGGGAACTCGGTTATCAAATTAACAAGAAGTGGCACGTTTCGGCCGAGTTTTTGAATATGCTTGACCGCAAAGATAGCGACATTGACTACGCCTATCAGTCCCGAGTCATTCCAGGAATAACTTCAGGAGGAACTCCAATAGGCCCGTCGGCATTCACGCGCGTTGCCCACCCCGTCGAACCGTTTCAGGTGCGATTCGCGTTAGGAAGAAGCTTTTGACGGAATCTGCCATTCCTTTTTGATGCATTGGGGTGTTTCTCAACCACGATCCTACGGGTGGGTCTGGCCGCCGGCGGCTACGTCCAGGCCATGCCGGAGCAGGTCGATGATCGACGAAAGACTTTGCTCGGCGCCGCGCTGGCTGCCGGGCAGATTGACAATGATCGTGATGCCTCTTAGTCCCGCCACGCCCCGAGAAAGCCACGCGAAACGATTTTGACTGGCGCCATTGAAGCGCATGGCCTCAGCTAGCCCTGGAGCTTCGCGATCAATGGCTCTGCGCGTGGCTTCAGGGGTTCGATCGCGCGGGCCGAGGCCTGTGCCTCCGACGGTCAGGATCAAAGCCGCGCCCTGCTGGCTCAACTGGCCCAGTTTGGCGGCGATGGCATCTTCATCGTCGGGTAGCAGACCCGTCAGGATTTCTGCCGCCGGCCAGTGTTGGTGGAGCAATTCAACGACGGCCGGGCCGGCAGTGTCTTCCTGAAGACCCTGCGAGCAACGGTCGGATATGGTTAGGACGGCGAGCAACATGAGGATGATTGTATCCGCGGGCTAGCCGGTATTTCTCACAGGCGGCGCGACACGCCAGAATTCAAGGTCTTTCGAAGTGCCTGAGGGCCTGGAGGCCCTCAGGACAGCCGGTCTGGAGACCGGCGCTACGATCTTGGGCGACCCGTGAGAAATGCGAATTAGTTCGATGCGGAGGGCAGAATCCCAATGGTGTGAAGCCAGGTTTCCACGCCTTGCGGCCAGGCGGTTACGGGGAGCGCGGTGCGGCGGAGCCCGTAGCCGTGCCCGCCCTGGGCATAAACGTGCAGCTCGGCGGGAACCTTGGCGTTCTTCAAAGCGAGAAAGTAGACCACAGCATTTTCGACGTGGACCGGATCGTCTTCGGCCTGAACGATGAATGTGGGCGGCGTGTTGGCGGTGGGGTTGATGTCGGCGTTGGGCGCAAAGTTCTTGTCGGCGAGGGCCAGGTAGCCGGGATAAACAACCACTGCAAAATCGGGACGGCAACTGAGTTTGTCGGCGGCATCGATGGGATCGTAGAGGCGCTGATCGAAGTGTGTGCTGATGGCGGCGGCAAGATGACCGCCGGCCGAAAAGCCCAGCACGCCGACACGCTTGGGATCGATGCCCCACTCCTTGGCGTGCAGGCGCACCAGTCCCATGGCGCGCTGTGCATCCTGCAAAGCAGCAGGAGACTTGGGGTAAGGGCCGGTGTTGGGAACGCGGTACTTGAGCAGGACGCAGTCGATGCCGGACGCGGTCAGCCAGTCGCATACCTCAGTGCCTTCGAGATCGATGGCGAGGATGTTGTATCCGCCACCGGGAAATACCACCACGGCGGGGGCGAAGCCGTTGGCATTGCCTTTGGCTCTATAGAGGGTCAGCGTCGGGTTGGAGACGTTGCCCAGGTGAACAAGCGGCTTGCCGGCGATCAGGTTGTCCTTTGGGGTCGTCAGGTCTGCCTCCGCGAGCGGATTGGCCGGGGCGCCGGGAGCCATGCCCGGCCAAACCGGAATGGTGAGCCGGCCAGGCGCGGGGGGCCAGCCGGAGCCCTGTGCGAAGAGGCTTGCGGACAATGCCGCCACGGTTGCCGCAAGAAAGAGAGCGTATCTATTCATGAATAGAATCTCCTTCAAAAAAACTTCGCAGCGATGATCGCAGTCCGAGGGGTGTCAGCGCAAATCGGACGGCGCCAGTTCATTCGGTTGCGTGAACCGTCATGGCACGGAGCTCGCAGGCTGAGTAGAATGATCCGCGAAGAAATTGGAAAGGACTTGAGGGTCCTGGCCTCCAGAGGACGAATATCATGCGCAATGCCCGGCCGTATGTTGTTGCCTGCGTTCTTATGATTTTTGCGATGTCCGCGATTACCGCGAGTCAGGCTCAGGCTGCACCCGAGACCAGCGCGCCGAGATATAAAGACGCAAGCCTTCCCATTGACGACCGCGTAACCGATCTGCTCAAGCGAATGACGCTCGAAGAAAAGGTGGATCAGATCACGACCGGATGGGAGAGCCGGATGGAAGTGATCGATCCGACGGGGACGTATACCAGCGAACAGGCGCGAAAGATCATCCTGAACGAGTGGGGCGAGGAGATGAAGGTCACTCCGCGCCAGTACGCGATCTTGCGCAATGGCGTGCAGCGGTATCTCCGCGAGAAGACGCGACTGGGAATTCCGGCAATGTTCTACAGCGAGAGCCTGCACGGATTGATGGAGTACGGCAGCACCAGCTTCCCGCAGGCGCTCGGTCTGGCCAGCACGTGGGACCCGGCCCTGGTGAAGCGGGTGTTTACCGCAGCCGGGGACGAGGCCGGCTCTCGCGGCGTGGGCCAGGTGTATTCCCCGGTGCTGGACATTGCGCGCGATCCGCGATGGGGACGGACGGAAGAGACCTATGGCGAAGATCCGTACCTTGTCTCGCGCATGGGCGTTGCGGCTATCGAGGGCCTGCAAGGCGACGACTTTCTCATCGGCCGCCACCACGTGCTGGCCACAGCCAAGCACTTCGCGGTGCATGGGCAGCCGGAAGGCGGCACCAACACTGCGCCGGGAAACTACTCCGAGCGCGTGATCCGTGAGAACTTTCTGGTTCCCTTTCAGGCCGCTGTCGAGGAAGCTCGCGTGGGCAGCGTGATGGCGTCGTACAACGAGATCGATGGCGTGCCCTCGCACATCAATCACTGGCTGCTCGATCGGGTGCTGCGCCAGGAGTGGGGCTTCAAGGGCTACGTTACGTCCGATGCGGATGCGGTCGAGATGCTGGTCAACACGCACCATGTGGCCAACGACTATGCGGATGCGGCGCGGTTGGCGCTCGATGCGGGCGTGGACTACGATCTTGAATTGTCCAATGGCGGGGCGTATATGACGCTGGTCCACCAGGTGAAGCAAGGGCTGGTTCCGGAGAGCGAAATAGACACTGCCGTTGCGCGCGTGCTGAGGACCAAATTCCGGCTGGGGCTCTTCGAGAATCCCTTCGTGGACCCGGATTATGCGGAGCGGATCACCAACAGCGAAGAGCATCGCAAGCTCGCGACTGAGGCTGCGGAGAAGGTTCTGGTGCTGCTGAAGAACGAGAAGAACCTGCTGCCCCTGGACTTGCAAAAACTGAAGACGATTGCGGTAATCGGGCCCAATGCCGCAGACGTACACCTGGGCGGGTACAGCCGCGATCCCGGGCAGGGTGTAAGCGTGCTGGACGGCATCCGCGCCCGCGTCGGCAACAAGGCCACCGTGCTCTATGCGGAGGGCTGCCGGATCACGAGCGCGCCTCAAGGCTATCGCGGCTCGTGGTTCGATCCTGTGGAACTCATCGATCCCAAGACGCAGACCGCATCGATTCAAGCGGCGGTGGAGGCGGCGCGCAAGGCCGACGTGGCCATCCTGGTGGTGGGCGAAAACGAGAGCACCAACCGCGAAGCAGGGGAGGACCACCGCGGAGATCGCGATTCGCTCGACCTGCTGGGCGCGCAGAATGACCTGGTGAAGGCGGTGGTTGAAACGGGAACACCGACGGTGGTGTTGCTGCTCAACGGACGGCCGTTGTCGATCAACTATATTGCCGGAAACGTGCCGGCGGTTCTTGAAGGCTGGTATCTGGGCGAAGAAGGCGGAACGGGCGCGGCCGCAGTGCTTTTCGGCGATGTAAATCCGGGCGGGAAGCTGCCCATTACGTTTCCGCACACGGTGGGCGACTTGCCCGACTTCTACAACCACAAGCCGTCGGCGAACGTGGATTATGCATTCAGCACGCGTAAGCCGCTGTTCGCCTTTGGCTTCGGGCTGAGTTATGCGACCTTCCATTTCGACAATCTACGGGTCGAACCCGCGCAGATACTAATGGGAGGTGTTGCCAAGGTCAGCGTGGATGTGACCAACACCGGCAAACGCGAGGGGGACGAGGTGCCGCAGCTCTACGTGCATCCGAAAGTATCTTCGGTCACGCAGCCGGTGATGAGGCTGGTTGGATTTGAACGCATCACACTCAAGCCGGGCGAGAAGAAGACGGTGGAGTTCAACGTGACTCCCGAGATTCTTTCGATTTTGAACACAGATATGCATCGCATGGTTGAGCCAGGCGTCTTCGAACTTATGGTGGGTCCCAGCTCGGACAAGACGAGCGCCGTGCAGCTTACTGTCACAGGTATCGCACGGTAAGACTGGCCGCCCACTGCTGGGGCGTCGACTTCGCAGACCGGGAACCGGAGAAGGATGCTTAGGGAACCTCTGAACATTTCAATCGAGTGAAGCCAACATAATCAACGCGGGCTTTACCCCGAAAGGGCATCTTGCTTCCGCGATATCCCTCTCCCGGTAAATGTGCGCCGCTACTACGTCGCCACGGGAAAGGCATTTCCCGGCCAGCTCCGACCTCTGTGTGCCTATCCCAAACACGCGCAGTACTTGGGGCGTGGAGACACGAACGAGGTTCATAACTTCAACTGTCAGTGATGCAGGTTGGTCGTATTTCGTGCGGCAAACTAGAGCATTCCTCTTGATGGTATAGAGTGAGGCTTTCCCTCAGGGGCTAAAGCCCGACGCTTTTCTCTGCGTCTTTTGGCACACTGAAGTCGTGCCCTTTCAAAACCGCACTACACCAACGGGAGAGCTGCTCTAGCTTTGCTTCTTGGGGCTCAGCATCTGCCAGTAGACGGAGTAGCGCTGATCGCCAATCTCATACATGGGCAAGAGTTGGAATTTCGCGCTTTCACCGGCTACCGTGAAGCGCAGCTCCGAAGTGGATTCGACCTGAATCCATTGCTTCGTGTCTGCATCCGGTGTGGCCGCAACCTTCGGCAACGGGGATACGGCGGGCAGGTTCTTGGGCGCCGTCTCGCCGCTATGTATCACTCTGTCGGGGCCGTCGGACGGGCCTGCACCTAAATCGGCGGCGAGCACGAGCGGACCGTACAGCGCGGCGGTGACGGAGTCGTCGCCGGCCAGTGGCTCCCTTCGCAGTTCCATGGGCAAGCCGACAGTGATGGTATCGCCGTCCTTCCAGACTTTGCGGAGGGCGAGATAGGAGCCGGGATCTGCAATCGCTTCGAGCCGGCTGCCGTTGATCTTCACCTGCGCGTCTTCGGTCGTCCAGCGAGGAATGCGCACGTGGATGGTGCGCAGAGCCGGCGGTGAGGATTTGATCTTGAGCGTCGTGCCCTGTTCGCGTGGAAATTGCGTGGCCTGCTCGATGACGAGGCTTTCGTCTTTCCAATCCAGCGTGGATGGAATGAACTGGTTGACATAGATGTCGCTGCCACGACGGAAGTAGATCGTGTCTGTGAATTTGGCGAATTCCTCTGCGCCCGTGCCCGTGCAGCACCAGAACGATTCCTCGGGCGAGTTGTAAGCGCGCCAGTAGCCGGCGGCGAGCGGGAAGAAGTACTGCTTGAGGCCCTGCACATTCTGCGTGCCGAGCCTGCAGTTGAAGAGTGTGCGCTCGTAGGCATCCATCCAGCGGGCATTGGCGGTCCAGCTAAAGACGTGCCGCTGAAGCTTCATCAGGTTGTAGGCCACACAGCACTCGGCGTTGGTCCATGCCAATGTCCCGTTGAGTTGATTCGGAGGCGTTTTCCAGTGCTCATCGAGACTGGTGTTGCCGATGACGTAGTTGCGCGCGGTGAGAACTTCGGCGAGGAAGTACTCGGCGATTTCGCGGTAGCGGCGATCGCCGGTGACCTCATACATGCGGGCCGCGCCGATGATCTTGGGGACGTGCGTGTTTGCATGCAGGCCCTGCAGCTCGTCGCGACGCCCGGCAAGCGGATCGAGAAAGCCGGGCTGCTCGAAGAGGTGGGCAGCGTCGAGGTAGCGCTCCTTTTTTGTGACGGCCGCGAGGTTGGCGAGGACTTCGTTCATGCCGCCGAACTCGGTGCGCAGCATCCGTTGGCGTTGATCGATGCTGAAGCCCCACATGAACTCCTGCGCCCATTGGCCCATGCCTTCGGCGATCTGCAATGCGTCATTGTTGCCTGTTAGCTGATACATGTCGAGCAGGCCGGCCATGATCTTGTGGTAGGTGTAGAAGGGCGCCCAGACCGGCTTGCCCTGCGCAAGGTGTTCGAAGAGCTCGATGGGAAAGGCGCTGAGGTAGCGGGTTCCGATTTTCTTCTGGCAAGCGTCGAGACCGGCGACAAGCTCATCGCCGCGTTTCTTGAGGTCGTTGTTTCCTGAGGAAGCCGCCGCCAGCGAAACGGCAGACAGAAAATGGCCACCGGCGAAATGGCCGCGCAGTTCGCAGGTGGGGTCTTCCCAGCCTCTATATGGCGTGGCGCTTGAGGAAATGCCGGCGGTGAGGCGGAAGGAATGCAGCAGCCGATCGACGGTGAGCGAGTCGAGGTAGCGCGCATTGATCTCCTCCTGCTGCTGGAAGATGCCTGGGGCGAGGCGAACCGATGCAAGCGGGAAGGGCTCAAGCCTGCCTGCCGGATGCTCGGCTTCATCGGCAGTCAAGGCCTGAACAGCGGTCGGGAGCCCGATCAAGCACAGACCGGCGGCCCCGGCGGAAGTCTTCACGAAGTTGCGACGCGAACGATCGATCACAGCAGCTCCCATGGCGACTAACTAGAAGCTGCTAGGAACAGCCGCTTGTCGACCCGCAGCTCATGCAGCGGTAGCAGCTCCCGTTGCGGACCATGATGGCGCCGCAGGTAGAGCAGCTTGGGGCGTCGCCCATCTCATACATCTCGCGCATGGCGTCGGCCGCATGATAGAGGCCGCGGTCTTTCAGAGACGGCCCGTGCGTGGGGCTGGCCGCCGGCGCGGACGCGGCGTAAACCTCCGGCGGAATGCCGCCGCCACCGGCGGCATTGCCGCTCTGTGCGCTCACCTGGTTAAGCCGCTTGGCCACCTCTTCGGCCAGCCTTGCGAGGTGATGTTGCGTGGTGACCTCGTCGTCCTCGATTTCGGCTTCAGGCAACAGGCTCGGCGAGGACGGCAACTGCGGGACCTGCAGTCCCAGGCCGGCAAACAGGGTTAGCTGCGTGCCAGAGAGGAAGCGCAGATTGAGCCAGCGGAAGATGTAGTCCATGAGGCTCTTGGCATAGCCGATCTGCTCGTTGCCGGTCCAGCCGGAGGGCTCGAAGCGAGTGTGCGCGAACTTCTCGCAGAGGACCTTGAGCTGCACGCCGTGTTGCAGCGCGAGCGAGATCGAGGTGGCAAAAGCATCCATAAGGCCGGAGACGGTCGAGCCCTCCTTGGCCATTTTGATGAATATCTCGCCCGGCTGGCCGTTGGGATAGAGGCCCACCGTGATGTAGCCCTCGTGCCCTGCGATGGAAAACTTGTGGGTGATGGAGGCGCGCTCCTCCTGCAAGCGATGGCGCACGGCGCGGGGCGGACCGTTGGGATCCTGCGCCGGCTCCTTGGAATGCGCAAGCGCAGCCTCAAAGGTCGCCGGAGATGCGATCAGCGGCACGGCGGCAGCTTTGGCCATCTCCTCCAATGAGTGTTGGAAGGCTGTGGCGGCGGCGATCACTTGCTTGGCGTTCACCTCGAGCTTCTCGCCTGACTTAGCCTCGAGCGCCTTGACGTCGGCCTCGGCGGCGGGTTGGGATAGAGCCAGTTGGGCTAGCACACGGCTGCCAATTGCATCCAGCGCGGACGGCTCCTTCTTGGCATCCATGCTGGTGTTGAGGGGCTGCGTGCCTTTGGAGCCATCGCGATAGATTGCGACAGCCTTGATGCCCTGACGCCAGCTTTCGGCGTAGGCCTCCGCAACGTCTTCAACGCTGGCTTCGTGGGGCAGATTGACGGTCTTGGAGATGGCTCCAGAGAGAAACGGCTGTGCGGCCGCCATCATCTTGATGTGCCCAATGTATTGAATGGAACGTGTGCCCTTGGCCGGCTTGAAGCTGCAATCGAAGACGGACAAGTGCTCGGGCTTGATCCCAGGCGCGCCTTCGATCGTCCCGGTTGCATCAATGTAACTGACAATCGCATTCACCTGATCGTTGTCGTAGCCCAGCTTGAAGAGCGCGGCGGGAACCGTGTTGTTGACGATCTTGATCATGCCTCCGCCAACGAGCTTCTTGTACTTGACCAGCGCCAGATCGGGCTCAATGCCGGTGGTGTCGCAATCCATCATGAAGCCGATAGTGCCGGTGGGCGCCAGCACCGTGGTCTGCGAGTTGCGGTAGCCGTAGCGTTCGCCGTAGAGCAGGGCCATATCCCAGCATTCGCGGCTGGCGTCGATGAGGGCGTCGAGTTGCGGCACATGGAAGG
Organism: uncultured Acidobacteriaceae bacterium; assembly: GCA_963757965.1. Taxonomy (GTDB): domain Bacteria; phylum Acidobacteriota; class Terriglobia; order Terriglobales; family Acidobacteriaceae; genus Telmatobacter. The sequence goes on along the minus strand of CAVWTV010000009.1, from coordinate 34,438 downwards.
GCTCACCGCTGGTTTTGGATTTGCCGATGTTGTTCACTTCGGCGCGGTGCATTCTGATCACATCGAGAAACGGCTCGCGGTTGACGTAGAAGCCGGGGCAGGCTCCGCCCTGGCGATCCACGCTCGCGGTGAGGGGCGTGGCCGAAACCAGCTCGGGGCAGTTGGCCGCGATGATCGCCGACTGCAGGTAGGCCTGGCCGCACATGATGGCCGTGAGGCTGGCTGCCATATCGCGTCCGGCCGCTGAGTCGTAGGGCAGGCCCATCGCCATGAGCAACGCGCCCAGGTTGGCATAGCCCAGCCCAAGAGGCCGGTAGTCGTGGGAGTTTCTGGAGATTGCCTCGGTCGGATAGCCCGAGTTGTCCACCAAAATCTCCATCGCAGTAACGACCACCGAGATGGACTGGCGATAGGCATGAATGTCGAAGCCGCCCGCCGGGGTCATGTACTTCATCAGGTTGAAGCTGGCCAGGTTGCAGGCCGAGTTGTCGAGGAACATGTACTCCGAGCAGGGATTGGAGGCGTTGATGCGCGCCGTGTTCTTGCTCGTGTGCCAGCGGTTGATGGTGGTGTCGAACTGCATGCCGGGGTCGCCGCAGAGCCAGGTGGCTTCGGCGATTTTGCGCATGATATCCCTCGCCTTGTAGGTGTTTACCGGCTCGTGGCCCTTCACCGTATAGGTGGTGAAATCGCCATCGCTTTCGTAGGCGCGCATGAATTCGTCACTGACGCGCACCGAGTTGTTGGCGTTTTGGAAAAAGATAGACGAAAATGCCTCTGAATCTGGTCCTGAGCCGTCGTATCCCGCCTTGATCAGCGTGAATGCCTTGGCCTCTTCCTTGGCCTTGCAATCGATGAATTCCATGATGTCGGGATGGTCGGCATTCAGGATCACCATTTTTGCGGCGCGGCGCGTCTTGCCTCCCGACTTGATGACACCTGCAAACGCATCGAACCCGCGCATGAAGCTGAGCGGCCCGGAGGCCTGGCCGCCACCGGAAAGCTGCTCCATCGAGCCGCGGATGGAGGACAAATTGGTTCCCGTTCCCGAGCCCCACTTGAAGAGCATCCCCTCGGTCTTGGCCAAGGTCAGAATGGAGTCCAGCGAGTCGTCGACGGCGTTGATGAAGCAGGCCGAGCACTGCGGGTTCTTATAACCTGTTGCCGAATACTTCGAGCCTCCGGTTGCGGGGTCCCAGTGCCAGTTCTGCCCCTGGGAGTCCGGCTCGAGGCGGTCGCAACCCACGTTGAACCACACCGGCGAGTTGAAGGCTACCTTCTGGGTGAGCAGCATGTGCGCCAGCTCGTCATGGAAGATAGCCGCATCATCAGCGGTAGCGAAGTAGCCGCCGGCCATGCCCCAGTCGCGGACAGTCTCAACCACACGCCCAACCAGTTGCCGCACCCCGGTTTCCCGCTCGGGCGTGCCAATCTGACCGTGCAGATATTTGGAGGCAACAATGTTCGTGGCCGTCATCGACCAGTCCACGGGCACGTCCACGTCTTTCTGCTCGAAGATCGTGTTGCCCTTGGTGTCGGTAATCGACGCGGTGCGCCTTTCCCAATGGAGTTCGTCGTACGGCGAGACACCCTCTTTGGTAAAGCGACGGGAAAAGATCAACCCTCTCTGGGTGTAGGGAGTTTGTGGGGAGGTGGTGGGAGTTTGCAGCTGTGCCTCGTTCATAAAACCCTCTCATTCGGCAAAAAAGTCTTTGAATCCCCTGCTTTTATGGGCGCAATTCGCCTCGAAATCGGCAGGTTGAACCTGTGACAAAGAACGCAAAACGGGGAAATGGAAATTACCGCGGCTTTCTTCTTTTCGGCGACCTCCCGGCGGCTCTTGACTCCGGGCTTCGTTACAATCTGTTAACAGTCGCAGATGAAAAAATAGCGCTGTCTGTGGTGCGTGTCAACAACAAACCACAATATCTTGTATTTTCATTGCGTTCCCTGCATCCGGTTGCTAAACATTGGGAATTGGCTGTGGAAAGCTCCAAATGGCCTTGCGCGACGCGGGCTTGGGCCGCCGAATTCTGCTATGAGTTGGATGCAACTGCGGTCTTGCCGGCCTATCTGGCTGCACAAATAAGGCTAGCCCTGGGCGGGGCCGGACACAAGAAGCAGGAATGGTGCAGATTGGGGGCCGAGGATGTGGAGAAGTGGAGAAACCGTCCGAAATCGACGGGCAGGTCAGATCCGCAATCCGATAAGAACGGCGCAATTTGAAGGGAGAGAATCGTCCGGAAGCGCCGCGTAGACTTTCACTGCTCGAAGTGAGTCTTTGTTGGGACCATTTGCTGGTGCAGAAGGATTAGCACTTAGTCGGCCCGGGTAAGGTAAAACACCACATGCTTTCCAATCTCAAACCGGCGCAGTCCCGGTCGAATAGAATCGCAGGATCGACCAATTGAAGGACTCTTGGCCAAGAGATCGAATCCGCCTTCCAGTTTGGCGAGGTATACATTTGTCTGCTGCCATCCCCAGGTTCTCGTTGTGTAGGCAGCAATCAAATCGACATCCTCGTCGGCCTCAACGGAAACATCGACCCGAAGCATGGTCAAGCCTCTCTCTGCTGGAGGCCATATTTTTTGCGAATGCGGGAGAAAACGCCAGGCGGGGCGATTCCGCTGGCGAGACCCTCATCAATCGCCGCCCGGAGCGCGGCGAGCTTTTCCTCGTATTCCCGCTCTTCCTTTTCCAGGAGGCGCAAACCAGTGCGCATCACTTCACTGGCATTGGCATAGAGGCCTTCCTTTACCTTCGACGCTACGAATTGGTCCAATTCCGGGGTCAGGTTGACATTGCGGGTCGGCATGAGGCACCTCAATCGCAGTATAGGCGGATTGGCCAACTTTGCCAATTCTTCAATCTGAGCCGACGAGAAATAGGGCCATTCACTCATGGCGGACTGCGGCTGATAGGCTGATCGAGTGAGCGAGTTAACCCATTGGAAGCCCGCGGCGCTGCCCGTGCGTGTCGGTCTCAGCGGCCGATACGTCACTTTGGAGCCATTGGATGCCGAGCGTCACGCCGCGGCACTCTGGCAGGCTGTGAGGGGCCACGACGAGCTATGGACCTGGCTGTTCGACGGTCCGTATGCCAGCGAAGCCGAACTGCGCCAGGCGATTGAGGCAAGGCAGGCCGCGGCCGGATTCGTTTTTCTGGCGATTGTGCCGGTTGCAACGGGCCAGGCGGCCGGTTGGGCGAGCTTTCTGCGCATGGAGCCAGCGCACGGGGTGATCGAGGTGGGCAACATTCTGCTTTCGCCGGCATTGCAGCGCACCACCGCCGCCACGGAGGCCATGTTTCTAATGGCCAGGCACGTCTTTGACGATCTGGGCTACCGCCGCTACGAATGGAAGTGCAACGCGGAGAACCTGCCAAGCCGGCGTGCGGCCGAGCGATTGGGCTTCACGTTCGAGGGCATTTTCCGCCAGCACATGGTGATCAAGGGCCTTAACCGGGATACGGCCTGGTTCGCGATGCTCGACCACGAGTGGCAGGCCCGCAAGCGAGCTTTTGAGGCCTGGCTGGATTCGGCTAACTTCGACTCGGGCGGGCGTCAGCGGCAGAGCCTCACCGAGATCGCCACCGTACAGGGCTGATCGTCCGCCGCCATCGTTCAATCCCGCAGGCAAAACGGCCCCACACTCATCGCGTGGGGCCGCTTGGTTTCTGGTTGTCCGCCAGTCAGGTGGCTCGGTTAGCTATCCTTTGGACTCAATCCTCATTCCATAGAACGATTTCCGTACGAAGAACACCGACACCAGGAAGAATGCGACTGCCAGTATATGTGTGAGCATCGGGTTGCTCGAGCTGAGCGTCACTGCAAGCTCGACAGCAAGTAATCCGAACAAGGTCGTGAACTTGATAACCGGGTTCATTGCCACCGACGAGGTGTCTTTGAACGGATCGCCGACCGTGTCTCCGATCACGGTTGCGTCGTGCAGAGGCGTGCCTTTCTGTTTCATGTCGACCTCTACGATTTTCTTGGCATTGTCCCAGGCACCACCGGCATTGGCCATGAAGATGGCCTCATACAGACCGAAGATCGCAATCGAGAACAGATAGCCGATAAATAAGAACGGCTCCATGAACGCGAACGCAAGTGTAGAGAAGAAGACGGCGAGAAAGATGTTGAACATTCCCTTCTGCGCGTACTTCGTGCAGATCTCTACCACCTTCTTGCTGTCGCTGACCGATGCCTTCTCCGCGCCTTCGAGGTGAATGTTCGCCTTGATGAACTCAACCGCGCGGTATGCGCCGGTGGAGACGGCCTGTGTGGAAGCGCCTGCGAACCAGAAGATCACTGCGCCACCGCAGATCAACCCGAGCATGAATGGCGCGTGCAGCAGAGAGAGCTTATCCACGTTATCTGTCAGTCCGTGAGTCAGAGCCATGATGATCGAGAAGGTCATGGTGGTTGCGCCGACGACGGCAGTGCCGATAAGCACCGGCTTTGCCGTAGCCTTGAACGTGTTGCCGGCCCCATCGTTGGCTTCGAGCAGGTATTTTGCGCGCTCGAACTTCGCATCGATGTTGTATTCCTTCTTCAACTCAGCTTCGATGCCGGGGACATCTTCGATGAGGGACAACTCGTAGACGGATTGAGCATTGTCGGTTACCGGCCCGTAGGAATCCACGGCAATCGTGACGGGGCCCATACCGAGGAAGCCGAAGGCGACGAGGCCAAAGGCGAAGACGGCTGGAGCCAGCATCATTCCCGCCGGATTATTGTGCGAATCCGGGATGCCCAAGCTGAAGTAATAGCCCAGTCCCATGAGTGCGACCATGCTAAGTCCCAGCCAGTAGGCCGAAAAATTGCCGGCCACGAATCCGGACAAGATACCCAGGGAAGCACCGCCTTCCTGCGCCGATTTGACGACTTCCTTGACGTGGGTGGATTTGGTTGATGTGAAAACCTTGACCAATTCAGGGATGAGCGCGCCCGCCAGAGTTCCGCACGAGATGATGGAAGCCAGCTTCCACCAGAGCGTCCCGTCACCGAGAGTGGGGATCATCAGGTACGAGACGATGTAGGTAAGAGCGATGGAGACAATGGACGTGATCCATACCAGCGAGGTCAACGGCGCCTCGAAATCCATTTCATCGGCATCTTTATACTTCGCGCTGGCTATGGCGGTATTCAGGAAGTACGCACCTGCGCTTGAGAGCAGCATTCCCACGCGCATGACGAAGATCCATACCAGCAGTTGTGCTTGCGTGGTGGGATCCTTGACTGCCAGCAGGATGAAGGTGATGAGGGCCACGCCGGTGACGCCGTAGGTTTCGAAGCCGTCGGCGCTCGGGCCCACGGAGTCGCCCGCGTTGTCGCCGGTGCAGTCTGCGATGACTCCCGGGTTGCGGGCATCGTCTTCCTTGATCTTGAAGACGATCTTCATAAGGTCGGCGCCGATGTCGGCAATTTTGGTGAAGATGCCGCCGGCGATACGCAAGGCTGCGGCGCCAAGACTTTCGCCAATCGCGAAGCCGATGAAGCATGGGCCGGCGTAAGAGGCCGGGATGAACAAAAGGATGAACAGCATGATGAGCAGCTCGACGGAGATCAGCAACATGCCGATGCTCATGCCGGCTTTCAGCGGAATGGCCATGATCGGATACGGTTTGCCGCGCAATCCGGCAAAGGCGGTGCGCGAGTTGGCGAAGGTGTTGACGCGGATTCCGAACCACGCCACGCCATAACTGCCGGCGATGCCCACGAGCGAAAACAGCAGGATGATGGGCAATGTAACCGCGATCGATTTTCCGGGGACCGGCGCCAGAACGCCGAAGTACAGCGAGATGATGACGGCGATGAAAACCCAGAGCAGCATGATGAACTTGCCTTGGGTTATCAGATAGGTTTTGCAGGTTTCGTAGATCAGTTCGGAAACTTCGAGCATGGTGCGATGGACCGGCGATTTCTTCAACTGGACATAAATCGTCAGGCCGAACAAAAGGCCGCCGACGCAGAACAGCAACCCGATCGACAGAAGGTCATGACCGTTCAAGCCAAAAAAGTTCGCGAAACTCACGCTCTTCAAATCGGGCAGGATCAGGTTGGCTTCGCCTCCGCCCGCGTGCTCCTGCGCGCCGGCGAATGTGGGAAGCAGAAGGCCCAGGCCAAGGCCGGCCGCCAAAGTCTTCAATTGGCGCTTGAGGATTGCCGCCGCGCCTGCCTTGATGGCCGCGGCGATTTGTCGCATTGCCGATGTTCCCATGTCAGAGCCGATGACCTGGCGCGCGAAGAAGAAAGCAACAACGAGCGATAGCACGCTCACGCCCAGAAAGAAGTACACCCCATACTGTACCGTCACATATCCTCCAAGACTAAGGTTTGAAGCCGTATTTCGAACGACCCCAGGAAACGCGACCTCTTTGATCACTGGGGGAAGACCACGGGAAGCGTATCATTCGCACTTACCACTGTCGAGTGATTGCAGTCACAGGGTTTGGGAGTTCCCTTCCCGAATCCGAACGGGGTGGACTAGAGTGGGACCAAGGAAGATGTGTCCCTCGGGGGCTAAAGCCCATATTCTTGACTCCAGCCAGCGGCACGGCTGAAGCCGTGCCCTTTCAAAGCCGGACATAGCAACTCTAGTATCTTGGCCGTGTGATTTGGTAATTGCTCGTGGACGAACGCGGGCGTGGACGCCCGCGCGACAGCCGGTCTGGAGACCGGCGCTACATTCCGGCGATTGCGCAATCACGCGGTCACGGCACTAGCCCATCTCTAATGCGGCACGAGACACGGGCCAGAACATTTGGCACACTCCGACCGATCCGCCTCTTGGGCAGCCCCAGGGCTTCTTTTCGTTTTCCAGGTAAGATGCGGCGACGACGTTCGGGACTACTGGACTGGAATGTCGATCTTGTCGACGGGCAGCGGAACCTGCAGGTCCTGGTCGCCGGGGCTGCGGGTCCGGCCGCCAGTGAGCGGGTGTAACTTAAAGAGCACCAAGACGTTGCGTTCCGGATCGTCGAGGATGTGGAAACTGGCCACCTGTTCGAGCGAGTAGCGGTTGTGGAGATCTTCGAGAGTGCCTGGGTCAATGTCGTTCCACGTGGCCCACCATCCGGGCTGATAATAGGCCAGCTTCGATACCAGATCCGGCATTTCAGGTGTGGGGGTTCCGAAATCGTCGCACAGGGCGGGCAGGTGGGCGATCAACGCGATCTGGTCTCCGCTGATCGAAACCAGGAGCCGCTTGCCGTTGGGGTGGGTGTCGATATAGTTGACGAGGCGTTCGGCTGCATCGACAAGCGTGTATTCCGGATGGGCTGCGTAGTTGAGGGTCCAGGCGCCATTGATCCCCACCGCCAAGGCTGACAATGCGATCACACCCCAACCGAGAAGGCGTGTGACGGGCTGGCGCTTCCTGTTCCGGCTGGGCTGGTTACTGGGTTGGGTCCCGGGTTGGGCCGATTGCCCGAGCAATGCATCAGCTCCCTGCGCCACGACAAGAAAACTGAAAAAAGCCACCACCGCATAGTAGCGCGGCTGAGGATGGTTCTGGTAGGTCATGAAAAGGATGTATCCGGCGACGGCCAGGATGGACGCTCCAAAGACCGGGTCGAGCACCAGCTTGCGGCCCCACGCGACGCGCCGGGACAGAAGAGTTCCAGCAACGGCGGCGGCGATGACCACCGCTCCGGCCAGCGGAATCAGGATATGGTCCACCCAAAGGCCGCCATGGAACGACCACCAGAAGCTGAGCAGCGGCCAATAGAACTGTTTGGGCTTGATGTATGTATTCACAAAAAAGAGGTACTTGTAGTCGGGAAAGAAACCCAAGCCCACGACCAGCGCCATCCAAAGGCCGAAGGTAACCCCAAATCCGCCGGCCGCCGCCGCTGCGCAGCGCTCGGCAAGTCTTACCGCCCACGGCGCGATTCTGCGCCTCTTCCAAAGCGGCAGCACGATGGCCCAGCCGAGCGCAGGCATGAGGAAAAGCGCGGTGGTTTTAGTGAGCATCATGAGGGTGAAGATGACGCCGATGTACGCCGAGGCCCAGACGGGCCGGCGGAACCGGGGCAGCCGGATAGCCAGGTTCAAGGCGGCCAGGGTAAGCGCGATCAGCATCGGCTCCAGAATGGCCAGTCTGCTGAAGCAGTAAAGGAACGGGCTGGTGACCAGCAAAGTAACAGCGAGCAGCGCCATCCAGCGCGATCCCCGTGCCCTCAACAGCAGGTAGCTCAACAGCAGATTGGCAAAGAAGAAGGCGATAGCCAGCCCGCGCGCGGCCTGAATCGTGACGCCGGTGAAGAAGAACAGTATCCACTCCAGAAACTGCCACACAGGAACCGCGAGCGCGGGATTGAAGTCGCCCGGCAGATACCAGTTCCCGAACAAGTGGGCGCGAACGGCTGCGTTTCCGTACCAGCCCTCATCGGTGTACTTCGCCCAATCCATATACCACGGGGAATGGTTGGGAAAATCGGCTCTCAAATTCAGCGCATGCGCAACCGCGAACCCCGCGATCAGCACCAGCCAAATTCCGTAAAGCCACCGTCTGGAGGAATGGGTCAATGGCCGTCTCTCCGCAATGAAGGCCTGAAATAGAGAACATCTCGAGGGAATGCATCGAGTATACAGTGTCCAAACCTATTCTCAGAGAGGAAGAGCCGGGTATCGCTACCTTAAAGAAAAAGGGCGGCAGCCGCAGCCACCGCCCTTTCCGGAATGAGGTTGGATCTCGGTTAGAAATCCAGCCTCAGTGTGAGTTCCAGCTCGCGCTGGGTGTAGAGGTAGGTGTTGTTGGTGCTGGTCACCGCGCCGAAACCGCTCTGCGAGTGTCCAGCGCCTACTAGTGGTTGGAAGGTCATGGTCGCGCATTCCTGCTGTGCCTGACCGGCAACAAGCGATCCCGTGCAGCCTGCCGTCACGCTGGAGTTGGCAGCGAAAGCATATGCACCGGTCGTTACACCGGTTATATTCTGGTGATTGGCCAGGTTAAATGCCTCGCCCAGCAACTGCAGGTGGTAGGTCTTATCCTTAATCTCGATCGGGATTTGCTTCTCCAGGCGCATATCGAGAACCATCACACGAGCCTGATGGAAGGTATTCCGTCCGATGTAAGGTAGCCAGGAGCCGCCGCCCGCACCATTGACGCCAGAGCTGTATGCCGAGTACGCCGGTGAACCGGAGGAGATAGTCGCCGAATACGGAAGGCCGTTCTGCATCTGGAATACGGGATTCATGCTCCAGTCGTTCACGAGATACTTGACCCAGTTGTTGGTCTCGACCTTGGGAGAGTTCATCAGAGCCCAGGCCACGAAGCGGTTGGGGATGTTGTACATCGAGTTGCCGTAGTTGGCGCCCTTGGAGAAACCGTCGATGTTGTACGGGTCGTACATGCCGTTGCCTAACTGCCCTGCTGCTGTCGCGTTCTGCTGGAAGTCCAGCGCGTGCGACCAGGTGTAGTTCGCATCGAACTGAATGTACTTGTTGCCCGAGTTCTTGATCTCGGCCACCATGGCGTTGTAGCTGGAGTTGATGTTGCTGACCGCCTCGTCCACAGCCCCGAAATTGGGGTTGATCAGGTTGGAAGTTGTGCTGGCGCCTTTGGAATAGACCGGGACGTAGAAAGTCTTTCCGTTTGGAAGCGGGCCCGCGCCGGTTGGATCGTTAACCGTGATCACGCTGGTGATCACGCCGTTGGGGTTGCCGCTTGTGGCAGTATTTGCATTCGGATTAAGGTTGACGTTCCGTCCGTTCGGCAAATCCCTGCCCAGCGCGCCCATGTAACTGACCTGTAGCACGGTGCCCAATCCAAACGCTTGCTGCAACGAAAGATCGAACTCGTGAACCTCTGGGTTGTGGAAGTTCGGCGAGTAGTAGTACGAGGATGGTCCGCTTCCGAACGGGGCTGACGAAATGGCGTTCGGGAACAGAGGCGCACCGACGGAGCTGGGCGAGAACGTGGACGATGTGTACTGTCCAAGAGGGCTGCCGGTATTCAGCAGTTCGTTCAGCAGCGTGCCGTTGATGATTGGACCAAAGTAGAGGCCGTATCCGACGCGGACGGTTGTCTTGCCATCGCCGAAGGGATCCCACGCAAGGCCGATGCGGGGGCCGAAGTTTGTCTTCTCGCTGGGGTGGTTGGTGATGTTGGCCTGGGCAGCAAGCGTGGGGCAGGTGCCCGGTCCGGTATAGGCTGCGCAAAGGCCGTTGCTTGAAGCCAGATAAGGCGTGAAGTTTCCGGAAGCAGTGGTCAGGGTTGAATACGGCGCCGGCAGGCTCTCATAATCGTAGCGCAGGCCAGCATCGAGAGTCAGATTCGGTCTCAGCTTCCAGTGATCCTCGCCGAAGAAGCCGTAGTTCATGGTTGCCAGATCCCAGCCCGAAGGTCCAAAGCCCTGGTAGTAGGTGCCGCAGGGCGCGGTGCCGGTGTAATTTGCGGTCGAGGAGCTTCCCGGGGTAGTGACAGAACTTGTACTGTTGCAGGCACCGGTCGTATTGCCCTCATTCAACAGGTCGGCGAAGTAGTTGCCCATATACGTATAGGCATAGTCGCCGTTGTTCTTGTAAGTGTTGTTGAGGATGTCGTAGTTGTGCAGCATATCGATGCCGAACTTGATGTTATGGTTTCCCTTCTGCCACGCTGCCGTGTCACCCACCTGCCACTTGCGCTCGTCGGGATAGGCTTTGCGGTAGTCGTAATACGGCGATCCAAGGTAAATACCAGCGTTGGACGGGCTATCGAGCTCGACGTACGTCCGATTCGGTGTAAAATCGCCCGCGGCCGGATTCGTGATTCCGTTAAGTCCCTTCAGGTGAGATTCGGTGTATGCGCTGAACGGTTGCTGCCCCTCGTCGTCCAACTCGCGGCCATACTGGTAGCGAAGCTCGTTGGAGATGTTGGAGGTGATCAGGCTATCCAACTTGATCAGGCCGTAATCTTCCTTCACAAAGTCTGTGCCGAACGAGTCGATGGCGTAGTTGTTGGTCGCCTGCGTCTGTACGCCGCCGGGCGAATCCCAACCCAGGCGATGGTAGAGGACGCTGAGGTGCTCCTTGCCGTTGATCTGCCAGTCCAGCTTAGGCGTGTTGAGCAGCAAGTTGCCAAAGCGGGGAACAGTGCCCATGTCGGGCAGCAGGTTGGCCAACTGCGTGGTATATGCAGCCGCACCGAGCGCGTAGGTGTTGTAACCGCCCTTGCCCGCGGCGGTAAGCCGGGCCGCCATTTCGCAGGACTGCTGATCCACGGAATACGTTGTCGACGAGCTGGTGAGCCCGGACATGTAGCCCGCATTGCTGCCTGTGATATTGCAGGTGGAACCTGACGGAGCGGCTGCATCAGGGGTGATAAAGAAGGAACTGGGCGAGTTCGCTTTGGACGTGCCGGGGAAGTTGCGATGGAATTCGTTATAGCCGTAGAAGAAGAAGAGCTTGTCCTTGATCAGCGGACCGCCTACGTCCAGGCCCCACTGCTTGCGCCAGTCCTTGGGCTTGTAGGGCGCGGTGACAAAGGCGGAGGGGAGTGTGCTTCCGCCTGCATAGACCGCGGTTGTGTTGTTGGCAAAGTCGTTGAAGGCGCCCCAACCACCATTGTCGCGGTCCTCAAAGTGAAGAATGCCGTGGAAAGTGTTGTTGCCGCTCTTGGTCACCGAGTTGACCACGCCGCCGGCGGAACGCCCGAACTCTGACGAGTAAACCCCTGTGTTGACCTGGAATTCCTGAATCATGTACTTCGACATTGAGTAGCCCGCGCGGGTACGGCCGCGCTCTTCCGCGAAGTAGGCCTGGTTATCGTCCGCGCCGTCAATTTCAACGTTATTCATAATGGTGCTGATGGCGCGGAAAGAAATCAGACCATAGCCGTTTGTATCCAGCGTCGCTCCCGGCGTAAGCAGGGTCAGGTTCGACCAACGCCCGCCGTTGAGCGGCAGATCCTGCACGGCATGGGTATCCAATACTGTGGAAACTTCCGGCGTCTCGAAGTTCAGAATGGGTGCCGCCCCGGTGACAACAACATCCGATGTTGTGCCGGCGGTGGCAAGGTGAACCAAGACTTCGGTCGTTGAGCCAACCTGGACGATGACGCCGATTTCCTTGTACGGGGCGAAGCCCGCCGAAGTCACCGTCACGGTATAGACTGCGGCCGGCAACTGCGCCGCCTTGTAGTAACCGCTGCCATCGGAGGTCAAATGCACGTCGACGTTTGTGCCATCGTTGTGGATCGTGACCGGCGCGTTGGGAACCACAGCGCCGCTGGGATCGAACACGGTGCCCGCTATGGAGCCTTCGGTGTAGGTCTGCGCCACGGCTGGCGCAATGCACGCCAGAAACAGCGCGACTACCAGGACAAATCTGTTCCGCAGGTTCTTTGACATTTTTTGGCTCTCCTCAAAAAAAGATTTGTTGTGCTTTGGCTGCCCGCGGCGCGTACTCAGCGGACAGGCTAAGCCTACCTTCGTATCAACTTTCCCCAAGTTGTTCCGGCTGTTCCGTCTAAAAAGAGGTGTCCGGCAATGGTAGGTACTGGGCTCGACCGCTGATCGACAACGTCGCAACTGAAGCGGTTCTCTAATATGAAACGATTGCCCGGTAAAAGTAGGAATACAGCGGTGTCACAAGCACGTTAATCTTAGGTGGCAGTCTCTTGCCTGTCTTGACACAGCAAAGGTCGACGTTGGCTATTGGGCGCGTGTTCGTTTTCTGTCGCCGCCAAAATTCTCTTTTTCTCTTGCGGCGTGAACTCTTGGAGACAACGGTAGTCTAATTCAACACCGTTACCCTGAGAAGTGCAAATTTGGCCCGAAATCCAATTCCTTCGGACTTGCGCTCACTGCATGGGTGGCCCTGGGCGCGGTTTTGAGCCCATCGGTAACTGACCGATAAAATTGCGCGGGCGCCTTTCCTGACAGGAAAGGCGATTCCGCGCTACTCGTACGCCAGTGCGTCGATGGGATCTTTCCGCGCCGCCATCCAGGCCGGGTACATTGCGCCGCACAACGATCCGACGAATGCAATGGCCGTCCCCTGGGCGACCCACTGTGCCGTAATCTCAAAGTGCTGGGTGGGAAACACGTGGCCAAGCAGGAATTTGACCCCGTAGGTGCCGGCGATGCCCACGAGCACTCCGGCAACCGCCATCACCGCGGTCTCACGCATAAGTACACCGACGATCGCCGCCTTCGACGCGCCCATCGATTTGAGAATGCCGATCTCGCGCGTGCGCTCCATGACCGCCGTATACATCGACTGGAAGATGACGAGGAAGCCGACAATGACTGCGATGCCGGTGATGACTTCGAGAGCAATATTGAATCCGGGAATCCTGTCGGGCGTCATCATGGAATTCCAATCCTCCATGGTCTGCACGGGGTAGTCGGCGAGGCCTTTAGTTGCGTGGATCTCGTTGATGACCGCGTCCTGGTTGGCGGGATCGTCAACCTTGATGTAGAAGAGAGTGGCCTTGCCCTCGGCGCCCATCAGCTCGCCCATGGTATCGATGGACAACAATTTGCGCCCGCCCTTGCCGTGCTTCACAATGCCGCAGATCCGAAAGGGATGTTTCATCACGGTGATGGTGTCGCCCACGCGAAGCTTGTTGCCGCCGGCCAGGATGTCGTCGACGATGACGTCGTATTGCTCTTTGAACGGGCCGCCCGAAACGAAGTCGAATGGCTTCAAGGCATCAAAACTGGAGTATTCGATGCCGTATAGGATTTCGATGGAGCCCGATGTGGAAAGGCTGGTAATGACTGGCGAAGCGACGGCCACGTGGGGCAGCCGGCGGATGGCCTCGATATTCTTGATGGGCATCGGCGCGCCGCCTACGCCATTCATCTCGCTGGCGTTTGAGGGGCGCAGCATCAAGTCGGCGCCGATTCCGTTGGTTCTATCCTTCTGGTCGTTCAACATGCCCATGAAGATTCCAACGATCGACAGGATCATGACCACTTCAATGGCCACCGCCAGCACGCTGATGATGGAGCGCACCGGCCGGTGGAGCAGATTCGCAAAGATGAGCTTGTTCATTAATGAGCCCGGCTCAAATGAATTCAGCGGGACGAAATCCTTGAGCGATCCTTTGACTTCAGGGTAACAGCCCGGGCTCGCCAGTCTGGGATAGGGATTCAACGGGAACGGCTTGCAGGGACCGGCTGGCTACGGTCCTCTGCCGTTGGGGAAAACAGTCAACCCGTGGCGGGGGCTGCCGTTTGGGACAAAGAAGGTCCGCAGCCGTCCCAGTTCTCCCGCTGCGGCCAGACAAATCCAGGTCACACAGCGGGGCAAGGGTCAGAATCTCTGGGTCGGAATTCAAAATTCAAATCTTTGCTCGGAGGGCTTAGTGGCGATTCGCAGCCCTTGCCGCCAACTTGATTTCGTCATATGCGCGATCGAGATGGTCTTTCGCTTTAGCGGCATGACCGCCCATGTCAAACTCGTTCGCACCCTGTGCGGCGGAGACTCTGTCGATGGCCTGTTCGATAAAGCGCTGTGCTTCCGCCAGGTTTGGATGGCGGCGCTCACTTACGTTCTGCCCGACGACTACGCCGGAAGTGAAAAGTCCCAGACACAGGACTGAGCCTAATACCAGCTTGTTAATTTTCATGGGAAGATCCTCCGCAGAAAAAATACCACATCGCGGGGACTTCTGCGAAAAATGGGATCGGGCGCATCCAATCTGGAAAGCTCAAGCGAAGCATGAGCGGCTCATAGTCAAGCATGTAGCTATCAAGGCGCCCAAAATCACCGGGGGCGGCAGATACAGGGTAATCAATTCAATCAAAATAGCTTTTTCTTCACTTAGTTTTGAATGGTCGATGAAGAGATTCCAAGGGCTCAGATTGAAGAAAATAAAGGGAAAAGCCCAAGTTGAACTTTGACTAGACCCGAAACCCGGGTTTATTGTGGAAGGGAAATCTCTCTGAGCCTCAAGTCGCTTTCTGGTTGGTGATGGGAAACTTTGGAGAAGACCTGCGGACGGAGCGGCTATCCCGCGGCGTTGCGCTGGAAGAAATCGTTGCGGTGACCAAGATCAGCCAACGCCATCTGGTTGCGCTGGAGCAGGAACGGTTTCGCCTTCTGCCAGGCGGCATACTGAGCAAGGGCATTGTGCGGGGATACACGGGGGCCTTGGGCCTGGACCAGAATCTCTGGACCGAGCGATTTCTTCAAGCCTATTCAGCTTCAGGTCACTCAATCGACGACGAACGCGGATGGGCGGCTTTTGCCTCCAACGTGGGGAAAGCGCGCATCATGCGCCACGACGCAGTCGAAAACCGGCTGCGCTGGATCGGCGCCATCCTGCTTCTGCTGGTAGTGGCAGGGGCAGCGTATTTAACGGTACGCTACTACGGACTCCGCGTCGGCTGGTGGAATACGCTGCTGCCCATGGAGCAGGTCAGGGCCGCGATGCATTCGGTGTACGCTTCAATGCACGCGTTGATCAGGCGGGTTTTCTCGTAGTGCATCGGCTGAGCCGGGAGTGCATGCCTATCCCAACGGTGGCACAGCGCAGGATATATGATTGCTTCGAAGAGGGCCTGATCGAGAAATGATCCGCAGAATTCAGATTGACAATTTCAAGTCGCTCGACGGCTTTTCGCTTCCTCCTGCGGGATCACCGCCTCTTGCGAATTTCACCTGCTTGATCGGCGCGAATGGCAGCGGTAAGACTTCCGTACTGCAAATTCTCGATTTCCTATGCTATTTCATGCGCGGAGATGTGCGCGCTTGGTTGGAAGACAGAGGATGGGAAGAGGATATACTCAGTTCTTCCTTCGATTCTTCACCCCGGGGCCTATTTAACATCTCAATTTCGATTCAGATCGATCAGTCGATTCAGGCGGAATGGAAGATATATTACAACGAGAGCCAAAATGAACCCATCAGCGAGAGTATTGAGGTTGACGGTTGTCTGCTGCTTGAGGCGAAGGATGGCAATGTCACCATCAATGAAACAGACGGAGGTGAACGGAAACTCCCCGGCTTGTCGCTGCGTGGTTCTGCCCTGGAAGCCCTCAACCTCGCTTCCTCTTCCAATACACTAAATACCATTAAGAACTTATTCAGCAAGAACCTTGTAACGTTTGAGTTGTTTTCTCCCGAGTCGCTGAAAAGGCAATCTGTGCGCAGCAAGAATATTGGACGGCATGGGGAAAACCTTGCCGGATTCACCGCCGACTTGGAGCGAGAGGTTCAAACCAGAATCAGTGATCGGATGCAGGAGTTCTATCCCAGCATCGAGAGAACCTATCTCGATCAGGACCTTATTTCGAAGTTGTATCGTCAAAACGCAAAGGAGACATTTCTTCGGGAACCAGTTCCCTCATCACAATTCAGCGACGGTTTTACTAGAGTTCTGGCCATCGTGACCGAAATCGAGAGTTCGGACGCCTCGAATCGCGTTTTGCTAATCGATGAGATCGAAAATGGCATTCATCCCGAACTGATGGGAAAACTGATCGATTACCTTCTCAAGTGCAAAGTGCAGGTGATTGCCACCACGCACAGCCCGTTGATTCTCAACTATCTTACAGACGATCAGGCGCGTGAATCCGTGCTCTTTCTCTACCGGAACAAGGAGGGAAGATCGCGTTCCTGCCGGTACTTCGATCTGCCTTCACCAAAAATGAAGCTTGGCATCCTTGGTCCCGGCGAAGTATACGTCGATACCTCCATCGAGCAGCTTGCTCGCGAGGCGGAGGAGATGGAACTGGGCGCTTCCACGCAAGCCGGAGCGCCCGCACAATGATTCTCGTTCTCTCGGGCGAAGGTCCGACGGATCTTGGGACCAGGGCGCCCAAGGAAACGGGATGGGAATTTGTGCCCGGTCCAATGGCGTGGATTATCGACAAGCTGCTCAATCAGTCCGACAAGCTGGGTTACTCCATACTTGAACTTCACGCAAGCGGAGGCGATTGTTGCTGTTTCTTGGACGAAGGGGAGCTTTCCGCTCTTCCACGCCCAAAGCCAATCCATTTGCCGCGCGGTGAAGACATTCCTGGAAATCAATACTTCCGTGTGTGAGCCATTCTGTTAGGCAAACACGCGAAGAAAATTGCAATTGAGCGGAGTGCTCCGGTAGTCGCAATCTTCTTCCGCGACGCGGACGGAACACGCTCAACGCCAAAAACAGAATGGCAAAGCAAGTTCACTTCCATGCAACGCGGTTTCAAGGACGCGGATTTCTTGTCGGGCGTTCCCATGGTCCCGCGCCCAAAATCGGAGGCGTGGATGCTTTGTGGACTTCTAAAGCGCGAAGATGCGAGTGTAGATTGCGGTTGGCTGGAACATGAGCCGGGGAATGACGCAAGTCCCAAAAGCCTGAAAGGTCAGTTGGCGAAACATCTCAATTGCGAACCGACAGCGGAGCAGCAAGCCGAGTTGGTCAGCGGCGGACAGATCGACCCGGCGCTGATCGACCTGGATAGCTTCAACGCCTTCCGCGGGGAACTCGACAGAGCCTACAAGAACGCAACTCCGCCGCTCAACTGACCGGAATCCCTCCTCGCCAATCGCTATTCCCCGTTCGCTGCTACCCTTTGCCCTCAAGCGCCCCGCCCGATTACCATATATCGATGCACCCCAGAGGCAACGGCCTTCCGGTGTAGGCGTGCCTCACTTATTCGGGAGCGCGGCTGACCGAGAAGAAAAATTTCCGATGCTCGCCCGGCTGGTTCAGCGCAAAGCAGCCATCGCGGCAAGCCACCCACCTAAATCCCTTCAATGGGGAGGAGTCTGAAGTTGAGCGATCGTTTCTTGTTTACCTCTGAGTCAGTCACCGAAGGCCATCCGGACAAAATTGCCGATCAGGTCTCCGACGCCATTCTGGACGCGTGCCTGGAGCAGGACCCCTACAGCCGCGTTGCCGCCGAAACGCTTACGGCCACCGGGCTGGTGGTTATTGCAGGCGAAATCACCACCAAGGCCTACGTCGATTTCCAGAGCCTGGTCCGCGGCGTTGTGGCCTCCATCGGCTACGACAACGCACTCTACGGATTTGACTCCAACACGTGCGCCGTCATCTCCAGCATCAACAAACAGTCGGGGGACATCGCGCAGGGCGTCGACACCGGCGGCGCCGGCGACCAGGGCATGATGTTCGGCTACGCATCCAATGAGACGCCTGAACTGATGCCGGCTCCCATCGCGCTGGCCCACAAGCTCTGCCGCCAGCTTACGGCCGTGCGAAAGTCCGGCAAGCTGCCTTACCTGCGCCCCGACGGCAAGAGCCAGGTCACGGTCGAGTACGACGAAAACGGCAAACCGGCGCGCATCGACGCCGTGGTCATATCCACGCAGCACTCCGAGAGCGTCGGCAACGAGGAGTTGCACGCCGACATTCTCAAGCACGTGATCCAGGCGGTGCTGCCCGCCGCGTGGCTGGACGAGCACACCAAGTACCACATCAATCCGACCGGGCGGTTCGTGATCGGCGGCCCAATGGGCGACACGGGACTGACGGGGCGCAAGATCATCGTGGACAGCTACGGCGGCGCGGGCCGTCACGGCGGCGGCGCCTTTTCGGGAAAGGATCCGACCAAGGTGGACCGCTCCGCGGCGTACATGGCCCGCTATATCGCCAAGAATATTGTGGCCGCGGGCCTGGCGGATCGCGCCGAAGTTCAGCTTGCCTATGCCATCGGCGTGGCCGAGCCGGTGAGCGTGCGCATCGAAACCTTCGGCACGGGCAAGGTGGGCGACGCCAAGCTGACTGAGCTGGTGAGGAAGAACTTCTCGCTCACGCCCAAGGGCATCATCGAGAGCCTCAACCTGCGCCGTCCGATTTATCAGAAGACAGCCGCCTACGGGCACTTTGGCCGTAATGAGCCGGAGTTTACGTGGGAGGCGACGGACAAAGCAGCCATGCTGGCCGAGCAGGCCGGTCTGGTGGCTGCGGCAAAGTAGGCCGCGCAGATTGGAGTCCCTCAGGGGTTAAAACCCATCTTCTTCCGACAGTTTTCGGCACGACTGAAGTCGTGCCCTGACACTCGCCGCGGCAAGCGGACTTTTGAATCACGTTTGAAGCAAGAATGGGACCCATCGGACGATTCGTCCAGCCGGGTCCCATTTTTTCCGTCGCCGATTACTTGCCGATTACAACGATCTGGAAAGAGTGCGGGATCATGGGAGCACGAGGGCCACGCATGAAGGCCGGAGCACCCGGCGGCGGAGGAGTCGCGCTTGCTGGCGGTGACGCAGGCGCTGGGCCATACTCGGCGGTGATCGTCAGTATCTGATTGGTCTTGGTATCGAGGGTCAGCACCTTGGCACGCGCCGGCGTGGCAACAGTCTGTTCCACAACAAAGCTCGTGGGCGAATTCTCCTTGATCACCGTAAGCGTGCCATCGCCCTGCGAGCTGAAGGCCTCCATGGTCGCCGGGTTGAAGGTTGCGCCGTCGCAGCCGTTGCCGATGGGCAGATCGGTGATGATATGGCCATCTGTCGCCGACAGGACGATCATGTTCTGTTTGTCGCGGCAGGCGGCAAAGAGGATGTTGTTCTTGGCGTCGAGGGCAAGGCCTGCGCAACCGCCTCCCTTGCTGGAAAGGTCGTACTTGCCTACCATCGTCATGGTATTGGCGTCGATGACCGCAATGGCGGCCTTGTCTTCGATGTCGACATAGATCTTGCCGCGGCCGTCGGTGGCGGCCTGCTCGGGCGCACCGCCGATGTCGATAGTGCCGAGGATCGAGCCGTCCTTATCGTCGAGGACGGTGATATTTGGCGCAGAGTGGCTGAGCACGTAGAAGCGGTGATTGTAGGCGTCGTTGAGGTAGCCGTCGGGGTTTCCCTGCACGTCGATCTTCTTCAGAATCGCAAAGGTCTTGGCATCGAACATGGTCACCGGCTTTGAGGTTGCGAACCCGTGGCCGGTTGCCGTGTCAACTGCTCCACCGTGCCCGCTTACGCCTGGAATATCCCCCACCTGTGCCAGCGTGTCGAGGTTAAAGACGCCAATGTGGCCGGCGGGGCCGGAGCGGGCAACGTAAAGGTTGCGGCCATCCGGATCGGCAGTCACGTAGTCGAATCCGCCATCGCCTCCGACCAGTTGAATCTTGAGGACTTTGTAGTCCTGAGCGTGAGCAATGCAGGCTAACGGCAGCAGAACGGCGAGTGTCGCAATGGCAAGCAGCTTCGAGGTCATGGTTGTGTCTCCAGTTTGGGAATTCGCGGGCCATGCGGCGGCCGGAAGCTTTTCAGGCGGGGATTGATTCCCTGCTGTTCCCGGAATTGAGGATACACGCTTCGACTTATAGCTACATCGTGGCTAGGGGAAGCAAGTCGAAGGAGCACGATTTTACGGTACTAAAGTCCAGTGTGGCCCTGATGCCACCCGGTAGGGGGGTAGGGGGGGGCTATGTAGCGGTATAGACCGAGCCGTCTCCGTTCGCGCTTCTATTTAACATTGTGCGCCGAGGGGAGGATATTTTGTGCAAAGCGAAGGGAGTGGATGATGGACAAACCGGAAGCCGCAACCCAGCGCTTTTCCTACCACTGGCCCTATGAAATAGAATGCTTCGGAACGCCCACGGCAGTTTTGCGGCTGCTGGAGTGGCATCTGCTGAAGTCGCACATACTTAGTGGTGGAGATGGCAATGATTCATGCTGCAATTCCTGCTGGGCGCATGACCGCGCTTGTACTCGGCATGGCCGCGTTGGCCGCCGGAACGATGACCATGAAGGCCGCAGCTCAAACCACGCCCTGGGATTACGAGGGCAAGCGGGGCGCGCTGGTATGGGGCAAGCTGGACCCTTCTTACAAGGTTTGCTCGCAGGGGCACGAGCAGTCGCCGATCGATATTCGCGGCGCACGTTTGAACAAGGGTTTACAGCCGATCGAGTTTCACTACATCGCCGGGCCGGTGAGGATGGAGAACGACGGCAATACCGTTGTGGTTCACGTGGACCCAGGCAGCTACATTGTGGCCGGGGGGGTGCGCTACGACCTGGTGCAGTTTGACTTTCATCACCCTGGCGAAACGCCGGTGAAAGGCAAGCTGACCGACATGGATGTGGAGCTGCTGCACAAGAGCGCCGACGGCAAGCTGGCTATTGTCGAGGTGCGGCTGGGCGAGGATGTTGGCAACCCGAATGCCGTGCTGGCGACGCTGTGGGAGCATCTGCCCAAGACCGCCGGGCGGACAGAAAAAGTCACGGACCTGGTGAGCGCCGGAGGCTTGCTTCCGGCCGATCGCGGCTATTGGACGTATACCGGCTCCCTGGCCACGCCGCCTTGCACCGAGGGCGTGCGCTGGTTCGTATTCGAGGAGGAGATCAGCATGAGCCGCGACCAGTTGCGGGTATTCGGGGCCATGTTCAAGATCAACTCGCGGCCCTTGCAGGACACGCACGGAAGGCGCATCGAAGCCAACGAGTAATCGTAGCGATCTCTCTCATTTTGCCCTAACCGCGGCGCGGGAATCCGCGTCGGATGCAATGAGTGGGTCTCAGAGGTTCGTTGAAGGAGTGAGCGACGGAACTGCAGGTCCTTCGACTCCGCTGAAAAGCGCTTCGCTCAGGATGACCGCCTCTTTTGAGCTCTCAGGTTGAGCGTAATTGTTGAATGAACTTTAGACTCAGGACACTTGGAACAACTGTGCCTGCATTGTCCTTCGCAGGAAGCAGTTCACGCTTGCGCGCTGGGACCGGAAAGAGAAGACCGCCCATGCAGGATCTGCGAAGGATCATTTCGCGCAGCAGGATTTTCAGAGTTTCTCGAGGCACGCTTGTCTTGTTGGCTTTCGCAATGTGTGTGCTGGGGCCGGCTGCATTCGCGCAACGGAAGCCGAGCATCGTGGGCGATTACACCTCAAAGGCCGACCCCACTGTCAGGTTGCACCTGAAATTCAACGCTGAAAGTGCGTTGACTGGCAGCATCGATCTTCTGGATCAATATGAGGTGGGTGACTCTCTGGAGGACATTCATTTTGACGGACAAACTCTCAGGTTCAGCATTGCGACGCATAACGGCTTCTGGGAGGGGACCTTTGCCGGCGATGGAAACTCCCTTACCGGGCAATGGAGTGAGTGGGGAGCTGCAACGGCTGATATCTTCACGCGCGATGTGCCCAGTGCGGTTGCCAGGGTGTCGCCGGTCGACGGCATCTGGCTGGGAGCGCTGCCCGGGGGCGCTGCGCCAGTGCGGATTCAAGTCATGGTGAAGAGCGACGCCGCGGGAAAACTGTTCTGCACCGTAGACAGCCCCGATCAACGGGTCATGGGCATGGAGTGTGCACGTGCCGTCTTCAGCGGCGACAGTTTTTCATTCGATATTCCGGCCGTTTCCGCGCAGTGGAGCGGCAGGCTCTCGGCGGATGGAAAAACGCTCACCGGCACGTTGACCAAGGGCGGAGCAACGCTGCTGAACTTTCAAAGACAGTCCACTGCGCTGCTTGCGAGCGGCGCCGCTGTGCCTGTCTACGATGCAACCATGGCTCCGGTCGATGTGGCCGGGTTGCAATCTGTTCTCGACAGCGATCTCGCTGAGGCGCTTAGGAGCGGAGAGCTGGCGCCTGCAACCAGCGTGGGGGTTTCGATTGGCGTGGTGGAGCATGGGGTGAGGCGGATCTTCAGTTATGGCGCCGCCAAGCCGGATTCGATTTTTGAAATCGGCTCGACGACCAAGACCTTCACCGGGCTGATGCTTGCGCAGTTGGTGGCGCAGGGCAAGGTCAAACTCGATGAGCCGGTCCGCGAGCTGCTGCCGCCGGGAACGGCCGCCAAACCCGATGGCATGGAGATCACACTGCTCGACCTGGCAACGCGACGCTCGGGATTGCCGAGGTTTCCCACGAACATTAAATTCGACGTTGCCGAGAATCCCTATGCCGATTACCACGCCGCCGACCTGTATGCATTTCTAAGCAAGAACGGCGTCGCAAAGACCAGGCAGGCCGGCGGTTTGGCGGCGTACAGCGACCTCGGTTTCGGATTGCTGGGGCAAGCTTTGGCAAATCGCGCCGGCATCTCCTATCCGAACCTGCTCAAAGAAGAGATTGCCGGCCCTCTGGGGCTGAACGACACGACCATATCGCTCTCGCCCGCGCAACAGCTCAGGTTTGTTCCCGGAACAAACGGCGCCGACCATCGGCGTGCCCACGCTTTGGATTTCGATGCGCTTGCCGGGGCGGGAGCGATTCGCTCGACGGCCAGCGATATGCTCACGTATCTGGAAGCAAACCTGCATCCGGAGAGCGTCAAGCCGGTTCCAGGCACAGCAGGCGCAGCGACGATCGCAGCCGCGCTCTCCCTTTCGCACCAGCTTCAAGGCGATGACATCTGGCCGGGAATGCGCATCGCTCTTGCCTGGCTCTATCAAACGAATACCGGCAACTATTGGCACAATGGCGCGACCGCCGGATACAGTTCTTACGCATTCTTCAATCCCCAGGGCGATTATGGCGGCGTGGTTCTTTTGAATGCTTCGCCTGAAGTGGATGACAGCTTTGTGGATCGGCTGGGCCAACACATCAGCCAGAGATTGGCGGGCAAGCCAGCCATTTCGCTCGGCCCATAGGCTGCGCGCGGCGGCCTTCAATTCTCAATCGGCGTGAGCTTGAGAAGCAGATCGTGGTCACCGGGAATGTGCGCGGCTTCGACCGCCGTGAGGTCGGGGATTAGATAGTGTGCGTCGGCGAGCGACTCGATGGAATGGGAGAACGTGGTGGCGATTACTGTGCAGCCGGCGGCGCGAGCAGACTTGGTCCCGGAGGCGGCATCTTCAAAGACTACGCACTCCTCGGGCGCAAGCGAGAGCAGGGCGGCGCCGGCCAGATAGGGGTCGGGGTGAGGCTTGCCCTGGCTCACGGTCTCGGCAGTGACAATCCGCTCCGGAATCGGAACTTCGCCAGCAGCAAGGCGCACACGCGCCAGCGGATCGGTGGCGCTGGTGACCACAGTCCAACTGGATTTGGGCAAGGCAGCGAGCAGCTTCAGCACTCCGGGTAGTGCCGTGACGCCGCCGGTGTCCTCGATCTCGATGTCTTCGATGATTCTGTTCTCCGTCTCGGCGTCCAGGTCGGGGCGTAACTTGGCGATGGTATCGATGCTGCGGCAACCATGCGCGACCTGGCAGGCGTAGGCGGGGTCGACGCCGCGCATGTTAGCCCACTTGGTCCAACTGCGCTCGACCGAGCCCAGCGAGGAGATCAGAACGCCGTCCATGTCGAAGAGGATGCCCTTGCAGCGGATGAGAACTGGGGAAGATGCAATGGATGAAGCCATATATCCATTGTAGTGGGAGGCTGGCTTAAGCATTTTTCTTGCATTTGCTGCGCCTGTCCCACCCTAGCGTGGCGTCTCAGAAGGTCCTAATGGAAGTGCGCAATGGAAATGCAGGTCCTTCGACTCCGCTGTAGAACGCTTCGCTCAGGATGACCGCCTCTTTTGAGGTGAATTGTTTCAGCGCTTTCTTGCTACCGTTTCTTTGGGGGTGGTAAATGTGACCACGGGAGGGTCGCCGAGGGTCACGGCCGCTTCGACGGCGCGCTTGCGGACGCCTTGCTGGACTTGACTCGGCTTGATCGCGATCGTGCCGTTGGCAATCTCGGCGTCGGCGGTCCAGCGATCGAAGCGGACCAGCGTGGCAGGAACGGACTCCTCTACCGGCAAGGGTATGTGGTGCACGTTGGCTTGGGTGGCGGGGCCGGCCACAGAACCGTGACGCCATTCGAAGTGAAGCGTACCTATTGCCGAAGTTGCCAAATCTTTGTCAGCGAAGCCGGAGAGTTCAAGCTTGCCATCGGCGGTGAATTCGCCGCCGGAGCAACGCAATCCAACCAACTGACCGACCGCTGCGGGGCTAAGCTTCTCGAACTGGCCTTCGAGCGTGTAGACAGGCTTGTCTCCTCTGGCGAGTGATCCCGATCCATGAACGGTTCCGCCAAGCAAATCACCGGCAAAGTCGCCGATCTCTGCGCCGGCGGAATCGATGCGCAGCGTTGCCGAGGCGTCGCGGAGCGTAACTGGACCGAGAATGAGCGAGCCAGCCTCTACGGCGCCGCTGAGCCGCGGCCAGGCTGGGGCAGTCGAAGGCCGCAGCCGGGCGATCAGCTCCGAGAGCAGCGTGCCTTTTTCATGCGCACCGAGGATTGCTGCCTGCAGAGCGCTTGCGTCCAGATCGCCGAATTGCAAATCAAACCGGGGCGCGCAAGGGAGAGGGGCCTGGCAGTCTTCCGGCAACGACAGGCTGGCGGTTCCTTTCACCGGGCCATACGAGAAATCAACCGTATCCCAGCGCGCTCCGCCGGATTCGAGGTGGAGAGTGGCTTTCGCAATCTCCACATGGTTGGCGAGATAATCGGCCTTCCAGTTGGCGTTGTGCAAGGTCACGGTTCCGGTGAGGCTGTCGGTTGCCGGGGAATCGCTCGCTTTGGGCAGCAGGATGGTTGGCGAGCTGAGAGCGTTAGGCAAGTTGGCCGGGGCCGCGGCAGCCGGGAGGTTACTGAACGGAGCACTCTGCGATGGGAGCCACGGGCCCTCGGCGCTCAGGTCTACGACGACGGGATCGCCGGCCAGCGAATCAAGCGCCGCGGCGTTTGCCATGCCCGCCAAATGCGCCAATTCCCGGGCCCGCGTAAAGCTGGCCTGGCCGCGCAAGCCGACCTGATAGCCGGCGAGCGTCAGCCTGGCAGTGACGGTGAGCGGACTGGCTCCGCCGGCGGGGATTGGCACGCTTCCCGACAGTGCCGGAGTTGTGGTTGAAGAAGGGCCGGGCGGCTGGCCCGGGCCGGCGGGGGCTGAAACTGGAGTCAGGACCAGTTTTGGAGCCAGGATTGGCGTGCTGAGCCCATCGCCGCTGAGTTGAAGACGCTCGATCGCCAGGCTGCCGGTGAGGGGTCCCGGTGCGGGTGGGCGCGCCTTTTCGGCGCTCGGCTTGACTCGGCTTGAGAGGCCGGCGGGCCTCTCTCGCACGCCCTTTTCGCCAACGGCCGGCTCTGAAATTTCCGAGAAGGCGATTTTGCCGCTGATGGCGCCTGTCGCCACCAGACCAGGCGCGAAGTCGCTGCGAACGGTACGCAAAGCATCGAGGCCGGCAGCCACTGGAATGCGGTCAAGCGCCACGGTGAAATGGGCCTTGCCGGTTTCGCCGGGCAGGTCTCCCGCGAGATGGATTCGGCCATCGCCGAGGGGCGAATCGCAGGCCAGATTCTGGAGCGCACGGGTGGAGAAATGGTAGTCAAACCCGCAGGTGGCATCGAAGTCCATAGGCGCGGCAGGGGCGAACTCGGCGCGGTGGACGCCGGTAGCGCGCAGCCGGGTTTTGATTTGGGCCGCGTCGGCGGTGCCGTCCAGATGCAGTTCGCCGGTCAGGTCGCCGCGCCAGCCTGGGTCGGAGCCAATGACCAGCCGCGCCAGTTGGCCTAGCTGCGCTTCGCGCCACTCCAAATCGAGATGCACCGGCAACTCCCGCAGCTCGGCCGCGCGGCGCACGCTGGCTTCCAGGCGCACCACCCCGGTGTCGGCCAAATCCAGGCTGACGTCGGTGCGGGCGGGTTGGCCGCGCAGCCGAATGCGCCAGTCGCCGGGCTGTTCCTGCCAGAAGGAGAGATCGGTGTTGACCAGCGAAAGCGGCAGCTTCTCCGCGCCGCTCTTGAAGTTGATGCGGGAATTGGTGGCCTCAAGGTAGGGGAGCGGGACAGCGCGGCGCTCGCTGGCAGGCTGCGCGCTTCCCGTGGGCGGCGCTCCTGCTCCGCCACCTGTGTGCGCGGCGGCGGTGCGGAAGAGCGAATCCAGATTCCATCGGCCTTGTTCGGTGCGAACCAGGTTCAGGCTGGCCTCGTCCACGCTGATGCGGCTGATCTCGAATCTTCCCCGCCACAAGGCAAGCAGGCGGAAGGAGGCAGTGACGGTATTGGCGTGGAGCACCGGCTCTGCGCCGTAGGCGGGATCTTCTTCAACGGTCAGATCGGTCAGCACCAGGCCTGGAGTGGGCAAAAGGCGCAGCTCGACCGAGGAAAGCCGAACCGGGCGGCCCAACGAGGCCGACATCAGTTGCACAATCCTGTTCTTGTAGCTGCTCAGACTTACCAGCGGCGGCACAAAGAGCACGGCCAGAATGACCACCAGCATCGCCAGAGCCAGCCACAGCCGCCCGCGCTTTCTTTGCCGGCCTTGAACTTCTTCGGTCATGGTTAGTGGTTAGTGATTAGTGGTTAGGGATTAGCGATTTGCGTGGCGAATCCGAAGTTCATTGAGAAAGCCATTGGATGAAAATGCAGGTCCTTCGACTCCGCTGTAGAGCGCTTCGCTCAGGATGACCGCCTGTTTGGAACTCACTGGATGGCCGCCTCTTTGGGGCGCTCAGGTTGAGCGTATTCATTCAATGAACTTTAGGCCCTGGACGGTAACCACTGTTACCTAATCGGATGCAGCGTCCGGCTCCAGCGCGTATCCGAGAAAAAGTGCAGCACCACATGGCCCATCCAGGCGAGGGTGTTGCCGAGGCCGGTCTGTTCGTACTGATCCTCCGAGGTTCTGAACGACCAGTAATTGAACAGCGGACGGCCCACGATATTGGCTCTGGGTACAAAGCCCCAGTAGCGGGAATCCAGGCTGTTGTGGCGGTTATCGCCCATCATGAAGTACATGCCCGGCGGAACCACGAGGTCGCCATTCTCGATGTGGCTTGGGAACTCGACTGCCCAGGCCTCGGGGGTTCCATCGGGACCGGTCGGCTCGGGAGGCACGGAGGGAAACTCGTCGAGAAACTCGGCATGATTGTCCGGCGTTGTGGGTACGGCGTGAGGCTGGTCCTGGGCCACTCCGTTGATGATGACGATGCCGTTTCGCAAGTGAATGTGGTCGCCGGGAACGCCGATCAACCGCTTCACAAGGTGCAGGTAATTTCCGCTCGAATCCGCCACGGGCTTGAGAAAGACCACCACATCGTTGCGCTTTGGCTCGCGGTAGTGGAGCAGAGGCATCCACTTGGTGGGCGGAGACAGGGTGATCTGGTCGACCACCAGGTGGTCGCCAATCAGCAGCGTATTCTCCATCGAGCCGGATGGGATGACGTAGTTCTGGCACAGAAAAGTCAGGATGAACAGACCCACCACGAGCACCGAGCAGATGCTGGCGACCGCTTCATAAGGCGTCTCTTCCACCTTGTTTTCAACGGGAGTGGGTTCGGCCTGGGACGGGTTCTCTTGTGGCGGCGTTTTCTTCTTCGTCATCCTTGTCGCTCGTAAAAGTGGTTAGTGGTTAGTGGTTGTAGGGCGTGTTTCAAAAATGGTCGCCAAATCTCATTTGCAGTCCCTCAGGGGCTAAAGCCCGCGTTGACTTTGCAGTCCTTGCGGCACGACTAAAGTCGTGCCCTGTTACTCGCCGCGGCGAGCGGATTCTTGAAACACCCTCTAGTTAACAGCGGTACGTGCTCAACGAAAGTTGTCAGTGAGCCGGGCACTTACCAGACATTAACCACTGATCACTCGCGCCTAGTGGACTACGAGGAAGATGCGCTTCCAGCGGGCAAAGCCCGTTAGCCTCGCGGACAACTCTCTATCGTGTCCGAGTCTATCATCCGCAGCTCGCTGGACATCGGTGGTGGAGGGGCGGGAGAGGGAGAAGTAGATGACCAGCGGCCGGGCGACAATCGCCTCGCGCGGCACAAAGCCCCAGTAGCGGGAATCGTCGCTGTGATTCCGGTTATCGCCGAGCACAAAATACTCGCTCGCGGGGACCACCAGTTCGCCGTTGTGGGTAAGGCTCCGCATCTGTCGCCACCAGTCAAGATCGACAAGTGGATCGGAGTAGACGTCAGCGGGAAAGTCGTCGCGGAAGGGGTTGGGCATCGACGGCTCGAACACTGCATAAGGTTCGTCCAGGGTCTGCCCGTTCACGATCACGCGTCCATCCTCAATGCGCAAGCGATCGCCGGGAACTCCAATCACGCGCTTGACGAGATAAGGGTGCAAAGCGTGGTGGAAGACGACAATATCACCCCGCGCAACCTCTCGATAGGGCATGAGCCAGCGGCTCAGGGCGCCGGACTGGCCAGCGGGGGCGTAGACCTGCTTGTTGACGAGCAGAAAGTCTCCCACCAGCAAGGTGTGCTCCATGCTCTCGGACGGGATGAGGTAGGGTTGGAGCACAAAGGTGTTCAGAAACAGCGCTACGACCACCAGCGAAAGCAGCGAGGCCAGGGCTTCCGGCACCGTGGGCAAATGTAGGCGCAGCCACGAAATCCGCGGCGTGGGCGGGCTGGCCAGTTGTCCGGGTTGCCCGGGTGTGCTCATGGCGCCGATTTCTCCTCCTCCGGTGCCGGTGCGGCCGGCATTGGGAGAGCCGGATCTTCGTTTGTGGACGCTCGGGCAGCGGCTTTCGCCTCCGCTGCTTTCAAACGCTCAAGGGCCCTGTGCGCGGCATCCTGCTCCGCCTGCTTCTTGGTGCTTCCCATCCCGCGTGCCAGCGGCTTGCCCGGCTCTCCCTGGCCGACCTTGAGCCTGACCTCAACCTGAAACCGCTTGCGGTGGTCGGGACCGCTTTCACTCTTGAGCCGGTAAACGGGTGTACCGGCGCGAGTTGCCTGCAGGTGTTCCTGCAATGCAGACTTGTAGTTGCCCAGAGCGGCGCCGATGCGCAACTGCTCGGCTAACAGTTCCGCGGCCTCACCCATCACCCACCGAAGCGCAAAGGCTCTCACCGGCTCCAGTCCGCCGTCAAGAAACAGGGCGGCCATCACTGCCTCCATGCTATTTGAAAGCACGGTGCTCTTGCGCCTGAGGCTGCCGCCGCGATCCTCTCCACGGCTCAGGCGCAGATGGTCCCCCAGGCCGATGGACGTGGCGACCTCGGCCATGTGTTGCCGGCTTACAAGCTGAGCGCGAACCCTGGTCAGCTCACCCTCCTGCCAGTCTGGATGCGCGATAAAGAGCGCCTCTCCCACAACCAGCCCCAGGACTGCGTCGCCGAGAAACTCCATGCGCTCATAGTCTCCAACGCGGTCGGCGTCAGCGTTTTCGCCTCCGCTTGCGTGTCCATCGGCGGCCTGCTCGTTGGCGAGCGAGCGATGGGTGAGGGCGTGCACCAGCAACTCCGGCCTGGCAAAGCCATGCCCCAGTGCCGTTTCCAGTTCAGCCAGAGTTGCTTCCACGGGCACCTCGATCGGTTAGAGTCCTGTTGTTTCTTTCTAAAGACAGCATTCCGGTCCTGGGGTTCCGCATTCACGAAGTTTTCCGCCAGTGTGGCGTCTCAGAAGCTCGTTGAAGAAGTGCGCGACGGAAATGCAGGTCCCCTTCGACTACGCTCAGGGCAGGCTTTCGACTCCTCTGAAGTACGCTTCGCTCAGGATGACCGCCTCTCTTGGGTTCTCAGGAAGAGCATTTGTTGAGCGAACTTTTGAGACAGAACCGTAAAAATCGGAGACTGTCTGCGATCGGTCATTGCTTCCCGGGTTCATTGTTTCTTGGTTCCATTTTTCGCCGCGGGCCCAAAGTCAGGCTTCGAAGGGGGTGCGGCGGGCGTATCGTCGTCCGCATCCTCATCGCAACTGTGGCCCTTGACCGCATAGGCTGTCTTGACACCACGCTCGGCGGCTAGCCGGGTGTCCTGCTGGCCATCGCGCTTCTCCAGCGCCTCCTTGTACTCTGAAACCGCCTCGTCACGTTTGCAGTCAAGGTCGAGCATCCGGCCCAGGTAAATATGCGACCAGGCCAGCAGCCGCGGCTCCTTTGTGGTTTTCAGTGTCCGCTGGAAGCCGTCGATCGCAGCCTCGGGATGGCCGGTCATGGCGGCTGCCCGGGCGAGGATGAAGTTGGCGCGCGCGCCTTCCGCCACGGTTTCAAGGGAATCGCTCCGCGCGGCGAGGACCTGTTGCGCGATCGAAGCGGCGGTTGCCACGTCTCCGCCAGCCAGCCGGGCCTCCGCCAGATCCAATCCCGTCAGCTTGTGCGGCTTGCTCTGCACCAGCACATCCTCATCCGCTTCCTTGTCGAATTCGATCTGACGGGCGCGATGCACTTCATTGTCCACGTCCATGCTGTAGACCATTTCGCCAATGGTGTCGCGCAGGCCGGCGGGGTCTTTCTCAAACTGAATCAATTGTTCGTAAAAGTACTGGGTCAGCACGAAACCCTGGGTCATGTCGTGGTGCACCGCGGCCAGGCGGACGGCATCGACTTTCTGCTGATAGATCTGCCGCTCATGCTCGTAGCGCGGCAGGTCGGAGCGCGCGGTGCCCGCGGGAATCGTGTAGACCGGCACGCCGGTGTCCATGGTCCGCGCCTCGATCGCTTTAATCAGGCATTCGACCGTCAGGGGCACCGTGTCGTTTCGATAGCGGAACGCAATCGGAGCCTCCCGGATCTCCTTGAGAATTGGCTGGGTTCGGTCGATGGCGTTGGCGCGCGCATAGAGCAGCGGCTCGATCACGTAATGCAGATAGGTGTGGCGCACATCGCCGATTCGAATCTGCCCGTCGACCGGCGAAAGCACCACTACATAGTCGGTTCCGTAGATGCGGGCATTGACGGTGCGCGGGGAGAGCATTGGCTCGATCACGACGACGAACCGGCGGCCTTCGTAAGTTGAGGCCGGCATCTTGAGGTAGAGATTTGTTCCGACGATCATGCGCGTCAGGGGATCGTGCAGGCGATCTGCCTCGCGGTCGTAGATGGGATGGACGGCCAGCCAGATTCCGTGCAGATCCACAGAGGCCACAAAGTCCTTGAGCAAGGGGACAATCTCCGCCACCTGTGTCGAGTCGGGCGGCATTTCGGTCAGATCGGTCGAGGTCTCGATCTCGGGCGGCGGCGTCAGATACAAAGCCAAGGAGATGTACTGAGAAACGTCCCGCTCCGTGCCCGTCATGCGATGCTGCGAAATATAACTACAGACCTCGTCCCTTTTGGCGCGGGCATCTTCGCTTTTTGCCAGCGCCTGATTGATCTCGTCGCGGACACGCTTGCGAACCGGCGCGCTCTCATCCAGCCCTTCATCGTAGCCGCATGCGTTCAGGGCGGCGGCCATTAGAAAGACCGGCTCGGAGCTGACCAGCGAGATGGTGGGGCCGGCAGGATCGACCAGCGACGGTGCCTTTTCCTGCTGGAATGCCATCGAAGAAGAGCTCTGAGTCTTGGTCGAATTGTTCTCAGGAGATTGAGCGCGGGCGATGTTGGAGGTGGAAACCGCCGACAGGCATAAAAGCGAGGCCGAAAGAAAGGCGAATGATCGAGCCGTGCAAAGCGTCATGAGTATCCCTGTCTGCAAGTCTAGTTAGACGTGAGAGAAGGGTCAAACGGAAGAGCAGGGACGAGGAACCAGGGACCAGGGAATAGGAACCGGGTAGCGGGGGGCGGCGCTGACTCGGATTGGCGTAAATGGCCACAACGACAGAAAGCCCCGCCCGAGCAAATCCAGGCGGGGCTCTTCCAGTCCCTAGTCCCTATTCCCTAGTCCCTGTTCTATCCCCGCACTGAAACGCCGGAGAAGGAGAGCACCGCCAGGCCGCGCACCGGCTGGCCGAAGAAACGCGCCGGCTCGAAACGGCTTGTGAGGAGCATGTTTTCAACCTGCGAGCGGGTGGCCTCGTCGTTGGGTCCGGAGACGATTCGGTAGTCGTACATCTGCCCCTGGCCGTTGATATAGGCCTCTACCACTAGCGGGCCGGAGATGGCGTCGATTTGATTGCCCGCATCGCTTGAGAGACTCACCAGGCGAGGCGCTGTCGGGTTGCCGAGCGGCTCGTCCTTGGCGGCTTGCGCTGCCTCAGGCTGGGCAAACATGCTGACCAGCACAATGACCGTTCCCAGCAGCAGCACGGCGCTGGCGAAGCCGGCGGAGGCCTGCAGCAGGAAGGGACCAACGGTATTTCTCCAGGCCAGATTCAAGGATTGGAATTGGCTCCGGCGGCTGCGCGCCCGCTCCTGGCTCACCACCACGCGGATCCGTAACAACAGATCTGGCGGTTCGGGCACGGGACCCAGGACGGACAAGGACGACTGCACCTGTCGCAGCGAGGTCCACTCATGGGCACACTCCGGGCAATCCTCAAGGTGGGCGGCGATGCGCTGCATCTCATGTCCGTTCAGCTGGCCATCCAAATACTCGGTAAATCTTGTCTGCACTTCATTGCATCCGCTCATCGCGCCTCCTCTCCAAGTGCTACATCGTATGCCGCGTGCGCCGGGTGGCTTTCTCCAGCCGCTGACGCTGTCAGTATCAACTTCAAACACGCTCGTCCGCGCACGAGCCGCGACTTGACCGTGCCCAGATTCACGCCCTGGATCTCGGCCACTTCTTCGTAAACAAATCCCTCAATATCTCGAAGGACGAGCGTGGTGCGGAATGGTTCAGGCACCTGCTTCAACGCCGCCTCAACGCGCGCCCGGGTCTCCATGTGGACCGCCGCCTCAAAAGGCGACTCAGACGGGTCCACCAGCATATCGATCAGCCGCGTTGGAGAGCCGCATTCACTCTCGCCCGTTTCCTGATCGATTGGCACTTCCTGCTGTTTGTGCCGCATCCACCAGCGCCGCTGATTGGAGGCCTCGTGCAGCGCGATCCGGTAAATCCACGTCCGCAGCGACGACTCCCCATGGAAATTCTTGACTCCGCGAAACACCTTCACGAAGACTTCCTGGGTCAGATCGGCGGCATCCGCACGGTCCTGCACGGTGCGCGCAAGCAGCGAGTAGATGGGCTGATGGAAGCGCGCGATCAGCCACGCAAAGGCTTCCTCCGAGCCGGCCCGCAGTTCCTCAACCAGGGCCGCTTCTTCGGATTGGAGCGACAACGCGCTGGCTAGATTGCCCATGGTGAGGTCCGCCTGCATCTCAGTGTCCTCCCACTTTACCTCAACCCGCAAATCCCTGGCATTTGACCTTTTCGCAGCGAGCCTGCCAGCCCAAATACGAAATGTTCGAATCCTGTCGCCCGAATCTGCTTGTTGCGGCCACTCGGCCTTGCTTCGGCTTCTCGGCCTGGTTGCGGCCCTGAAAACCCAGCGGCTGAAAAGACGCCGCCACAATCCTATGCTGCCCGAGTGCGCGGGAAACGGAACACCTGCCTTCCAGCCAATGTCCCGCGCGCTCTATTGTCTTAGACACCGGAACCTACCCAAAGTGTTCCCGGTCACGGTTGTAAAAGCGGCTTAGTCACCAAAGTTTTGATTTCTATACGGTAAAAACGATCCGGCGGCCCTTGTCCGCTCGATTCCATGCCGTCTCTGCCTCCGGCGAGAGGCACTGGCTCCGCGTCGAGCTTCAGGCTCCCGGAAGCAACCGCCTTGAGGATCGGGAAACGTCTGATACTTGGGAGCCTGGCCCGGAACATTGACGACCGCAGCCTGCATGGTTCGACCTCCTCATGGGTATTTCCAATTTATCGCGCAGCTGGGAATCTTTTCACCTCTCAATGACGAACTTCCGTCCTGCATTCGCAATGATCCGCGCCCGATTGACGAATCGCGGCCGAGCGGAGACAATAGAACAGTTGTATCCCCGCAGCATGTGGGCCTGTGGCGCAGCTGGGAGCGCGCTT
>CAVWTV010000008.1:0-137621 GCA_963757965.1 uncultured Acidobacteriaceae bacterium | reverse complement strand
GGTCCAGGCGTATCGCCAGCAACCAGGAAACTGCGCGCCGTGCGGTACTCGATCAGGAAGTCAACCGGTGGCGTGTCGTTTGCAGCGTTCGCACCCGCACTGATCAACTCGATCGTCACGTGCTGGCCGGATTTGGTCGCGATCAAAAGATTCGATTGCGCCGGTTCCTTGGTGATGGGTTTGACGTAGACGTACTGCGGCTCGCCCTCGTTGTGTTCGGCCTTGAATGCGCCCGGACTGCCCAGGATCACGGATGTGACCTCCTCGGGCATCCGGATCGACGACTCGAACTCCGGGCGCAGATGCAGGATCGTCACCTCTCTCGGATCAATCGTGAGCGTGGCGACCCGCGCCGGCACGGCGTGATCCGCTGCAAACACTGGCAGTGGAAGCAGCATCACCGCCAGGAACACTTCGAAATGTCTCATTGCTCCTACCTCCTTCGCACACCTGTCGATGCGCGTTTGCGCATCGTGTATCTCAGCCGAACGGCCTCGACGTAGGCCACGACATCCGGGTTGTTGTAGTTCAATCGCTTTTCGGCAATCCAGCGATCGCCCGCGTAGTAGGCGGCCGACACCAGCCTCATGTCGCCATGAAACTCCCACATCAGTGCCGTGACGTAGCGCGTGCCCGCCGCGATGTTTTCTTCCACGTCGAATGGATGATTGGCTCCGTAACGCCGCGCCGTCGCCGGCATCAGTTGCATCAGCCCCATCGCGCCCTTGTCCGAAACGGCACGTGGATTCCAGCGCGATTCAACGTCGATCAACGCGGCGATCAATTCGGGCGGAACCCGATAGTGAGCCGCGTAACGGCGCACGCATCGTTCCGCCTGAGATGCGTCTGGCTGCGCACGAGCGCAGGGCAGCGTGGCAAAGAGCAGAAGAAAGAGCGGAAGGATTCTCTTCGTCATTCCGTCGCCTCCGGAACTGTGAGCCTGGCGGCGAAACGCGCGCCATCGTCGAGCAGGCTCTTGAATCCTTCGCGCAAGAGCAGGTGCCGGCGGTCCTTTTCCGTCTTCGCCAGAAACGGCAGCAGCACGTCGCGCAGGTCTTCCGTCACGTGATCCGTGCCAAGCAATCGAAGTGCGTTGGCGAAGTCGATCATCTCCGAGACCGACGGCGGCTTTTCGAGGGAATAGTTGCGGAACGAAAGCGCGATTCCGGCCATCTCCCGATGGAACGTCTCGTCAGCGTCTGGCGTGCGGCTGGCGATGATCTCCGCTTCGCGGGCTGGCGTAGGATGCTCGACGCGCACGTAGAGGCTGCGCCGGCGGATGGGATCGCCCAACCGGCGTTCCTCGTTGCTGGTCAGCACGACGAAGGGAATGCTCTTGGCTTCGACTGTGCCGAACTCGGGGATCGACAACTGCCAGGCGGAGAGGATTTCAAGCAGCATGGCCTCAAAACCCTCGTCCACCTTGTCCAACTCGTCAATCAGCAGAACGCACGGCCGCTCGCATTCAAGCGCCCGCATCAGCGGACCCGCCCGGAAGAAGTCGCGCCCTTTGAGGTTCGCCTGTACGCTCTGCCAGTCCGCATGCTCGCCGCGCGCGAACTCCATATAGAGCCGTTGCAGCCCTTCGTCGAACCTCCCGATGGCCTGGTCCTCGGTCACGCCCCGGTAGCACTGCAGCCGCTCGATATGCGTCCCAGCGGCCTTGGCGACCGAGACAGCCAACTGGGTCTTGCCCGACCCCGCAGGCCCTTCTACAGCAATGGTTTCTGCATCTTAGTCGCCAGGAAAACGACCTTGATCATCACCGGATCAATGAAGTAACCGGTTGCCTTGAGCCGGTCCATGAGGTCATCGAATGACTCAAACATACCGTCCCCCTTATTCGTCGGTGACAGGATGGTTCAGGTTCGCAACTCGGTCAAATTCGAATGGATCACCTTTCCTGGATGAGCAGCTGGTTGGCTTTCCCTTTCTATGGCGTATCTATGCACTGTTCATTTGCTAAGTGGCGCGAGGTCATTTGACCGAATCGTAGACCTGTTTTACACATAGCTCTCACGATTTCCACAAGAGGTGGAAAAGCCGTCTCATGTTGGCCTTTGAGATCGACATGAGCTTCCGTCCAGCCCAACTCAGGATATTGAGGTGATTTATGACACATGCACAGATCCAACTACTTGGTAATGCTGAAGATCTCTCAATGACTTCAGGTTCTTCTGGTCAGGAAATTCCGGAGGACATTCCGGGATTGGAGCCCCGCAGCCAACTCCATATCCTGGAGAATTCAACCTCTGGACACCGCAAGGCTCCTCAACCTGAAGCTGCAGGCCGTTCGGCAACACTCGATCTCCCCGGCGATCACCGGACTCCGGACCATCGCCCTGCAATGCAATCGCCCGGCCATGATCGACTCTTGAACGCCCGTCAGGTTGCCG
The DNA here is from genome assembly GCA_963757965.1 of uncultured Acidobacteriaceae bacterium. Classification (GTDB taxonomy): domain Bacteria; phylum Acidobacteriota; class Terriglobia; order Terriglobales; family Acidobacteriaceae; genus Telmatobacter. The sequence continues at coordinate 135,225 of CAVWTV010000008.1, read as the reverse complement.
AAAGGCTGGGCGTCTCGGAACGGTGGGTGCGAGACCATACCACTCGACGAGAACCGCAAATCAGAGCCGTTAAACTGGGGACCCTTATCCGATATCGGTGGGCTGACGTTGAAGTCTTCATGGCAAACCTCGATACCTCCCGGCCTTCCCACCGCCCGCGATTTGGTGTATGAAGGAATTGTTCTCCACGACCAGGACCAGAAGCAGAAATCGGAGAACTTTATGGCAATGAAGTATCAGCAGGGCACCGTCTACCTTTGCGGGCAGAAGGTGAAGATGTGGTACGGCAAGTACCTGATCTACGGGAAGGACCAGGATGGAAAGGAGGTTCGTAGGCACCGCAACGTTCGGATCTGCCCCAAGGCCAATACGCCCAAATGGAAAGCCGAGCAGTTGCTGCGGGAGATCATTCTGAAGGAGGCCGGCGCCTCTGTTGCGCCCCGGACGCTTCTTGCAGATGATTCAGTCACTTTTCGCTGGTTCGTTACTGAGCGATACATTCCAATGCGTCAAGGGAAGTGGAGTCCAGCGTACCGAAAAACCAATAACTACCAGATTGAGCATTACCTGGTATCGCAGTTTGGAGATCTCCCACTCCGTCGGCTGGATGCGTTTGGAATCCAGATTTGGCTGAACGGACTGGCTGACAAGGACTATTCACAAGCTGTGGTCCGTCAGTGCTTCACTAACATTCGCGCAATCACTCATTTGGCCAAGAAACAAAAGTTCCTGGCCGAAGATCCTGGAGAAGATGTAACCATGCCTCAAACCAAGCCAGTTGAAAAACCCATCTTGTCGCGGGAGCAGATTCTGGCGCTCATTGGTGCCATTGAGGACGTGCAGGATCTCTGCCTTCTGCAGGTGGGAATTTTCTGCGGCCTGCGCGCCAGCGAAATCATGGGACTGCAATGGAAGTGCTGGACTGGAGATGCGCTCGTTCCTCATGGGACGGCGTTCGAAGGACAGTTCTACAACGGGCGGCTCAAGACCAGGCAAAGCAAAGCACCAATTCCAGTTCCGGAGCAAGTGCGACCTGCCATTGAGACTTGGCGACAAATCTGTGCCGACACTTCGCCCGATGCCCTGATGTTCCCCACTTTCGGACGCGGAGAACGAAAGGGCCAGGCGGTGCCGCGCTGGGGAAAGAATTACTTCAAATGGAGAATTCGGCCAGTTGCCCGCAAGGTCGGCATTCCGGATCACCTCATCACGTTTCAGGTGATGCGGCGGACGCTGGGAACGGACATGCAGAAGCACGGAACGCTGAAAGACGCCCAAGGCATGTTGCGGCACGCGAGCATCAAGACGACCGGAGACGTGTACATGCAAGCCATCGAGCAAAGCGTGCTGGACGCAGTCAATTCGCGCACGGCAGCGGTGCTCAAAGGGTGGACTGCACCGGTTGCCACCATGGGTCTTAAAGGACGCAACGTGAAGGGTCCTGAAGCAATTCGGCGAAGTTCGGCGAAGCTGGTAGAGGAGGTGGCTGTAAGTTATTGATTCTTTGGCTCCTCAGGTAGGACTCGAACCTACAACCCTTCGGTTAACAGCCGAATGCTTTCCTTTCCGACCTCCTTTGAAGCGATGTCCAAGAACCAAAGCCATCATTCCAAAGCGGAATATCCTCATACAGCACATCCATTAGGAATCTGGCTAGCTATTGAGCTGGCGTCCCCAACGAGTATCCGGTAGCGAAGGTCTTTCCATCCCCATTACTTGATCAAATTCATGCAAGCTCAGGCTACGAGAGCGTGCCTTCAGCAGTAGCACAACTTCTTTCTGAGGCCAAGTCGCCCATTCAAATACAGTGGGGAATGCCCTTCCCCGTTCTTCCGCCAAATGCCTGCGACGGTCACACTGCTGTCTAAATTTGGCGGAATCCGAGATACTAGGCCGCAGATCAATAGCGACATCAACATCACCCAACCTATCCACACATGACAGCATGCTGCCAAACAAAACGGCGCTCTTGACTGCGAACGCATATTCTTTCGAAGCGTTTACAGCATTCACGCGATCCACGAACTCTCTTAGGACCCGTTCTGCTGTTCCTCGATGAATTGGCTTCGCAGAAGTTGCATTCGCAAATGCATGACCTCGCGTTGCAACCTGGAAGGCTGCTTTATTTTCAAAGGGCATTGTCGGCTCAATGAGTTCGAGCGCCACCATCTCGTTGATAAACTCTGCAGCCCGCCGTGATTTGAGTTGCATATAGCTCTCAGCGGCAGAGAGCATGAAAAAACCACGTCTGAACCTCCTGAGAAACCCTCGTACCCGCAATGCAGGTTGGCCCGCGACAACTTCTTCTTTTTTGATTCGCATACTGTTGACTCTCCTCTCAGGCCATAATTTGAAAAGATTCTGGTTTCTTCTTGGGGCATAACCTATCGTGGGCACAATCCCGGTCAAATTTAAATGCCTTCAAATTCGCGACTGCAGTTACGCCCACCGACCCTTCCAGCGGCATCCGGAACAATAGTTCTGCAGTATTGAAATTTGGTCAAATTCCTGCGAAGCGCAGTGATATGGAGAGCTATCAGATTTGACCGAAATTCGATTCTCGTCTAAACAAATCCATGGATAGACGACGATTGACCTCGTATCCGGGTAAATGATTAGAAATCGCAAACTGGAACATGGGGCTGCTCGCCCCTTAACGGAGGAATTCTGATGACACCCGAACCATTTGTATCCGCCCAGGAGGCCGCCAAGTTCATCGGAATTAGCCGACGTTTCCTCACGGAGCTTGCCCGTCGCGGAATCGGGGGCGCCTACCCTATAGGGACTGGCGACATGCGCAAGACGTGGGTCTTCCGTCTTTCGGAGTTGGCCGCGGCGATTGATCGCAAGAACAACCGGGATCTCGGCGACCACCGGAAAGCGAGCGGGCGTATCATCCAATCATTAGGCGTTCCCTACTGAAATGAGACGTTATGGCATATCAGAGGGGATCACTCAGAATCGTGTCCCGCAAGGGCGGAGATGTTTGGATGCTTCGCTACCGACTCAACACAGCGGATGGCAGCCGCAAGGAAAACACCTTGCCAGTTGGCCTTCTCAGGGATTTCCCCACTGAGAAGGCTGCCTGGCGTGAGGTAGACAGATTAGGGCTGCTCGTTCGTATCAACAGTGAAGAATCTGGTACTCGCATCCGCTTCGAAGCCCTCGCGGAATTCTATTTGAAGGCTGATTTTGGCGACGATGCAGTTCGCCAAAAGTCGGTCAACACTATCCCGATCGTCGAGCATTACGTTCGGGACTACCTCATTGCCCGCTGGGGCAATGAGCTCGCTGGCGATATCCGACCGCTGGAAATTCAGCGTTGGATGAAGTCGCTTCATACTGTCAATGGACTGGCCTGGACGACGGTCTCCAAGATCCGCGGCATCATGCTCCGGGTCTATAAGGTCGGCATCCTGCATGAGCGCGTCGATAAGAATCCGGTGGAGCATGTCGAGACGCGTTCCCAATCCCTTTACAAGGCAGTCGTTATCACGCCGCAGCAAACCCTAGCCATTCTCAATAAGCTGACAACCCCGCTGCATTACACGCTGGTCCTGACTTGCGCCGCCACGGCGCTTCGCGCATCCGAGATCATCTCGCTACGCTGGTCGGACATCCTGTGGAGCGACGGGCAAATCCGCATATCGAAGCGATGGGCGAAGGGGGAGGACGGCGAGACCAAGACGGCGGCCTCGAACGGCTATGTGCCGATGCATCCGGTACTGGCGCAGTATCTGAAGGAATGGCGTGCGCAGAGCCCACATTCGAAGGTCGATGATTTCGTCTTTCCGTCGCTGCTCAAGGACGGCAAAGTACCTATCTGGGCGTCGACGTTCGTGCAGGATCATCTGCGGCCGGCGGCAATCAGCGCTGGCGTCGTACTCGCGAAGGGGCAGCGCTTCGGTCTTCACAACCTTCGGCACAGCTTAAGCACCTGGCTCGTGAACAAGGGAAAGGTCGATCCGAAGACGGTGCAAGGTATGTTGCGGCATAGCGATATCCGCACGACCATGAACCTCTACACGCAGGATGATCGCGACGAAAAACAGGCAGCGCAAGGCGCATTCCTGAGTGCAGTGGGACTCGGAAGCCACCTAGTGCAGTGAATTGTGGATCGGATTGTGGATTGTCACTGTGGGTGCCATACAAGCTTAAGTCCTTTGCTTTGTATGGCGGGGACGACGGGGCTCGAACCCGCGACCTCTGCCGTGACAGGGCAGCGCTCTAACCAACTGAGCTACGTCCCCAAACTCAACCTTTCATACTCATTCCGATCGCAAGCGAAAGGCGATCCGCCTCGTCGGCGGCCCGCAATTCGTTTGATCGGCTCACCCGTCGCAGAGGCATCCACGCCCGGGCGGGCACGATGCAATTCTGTTTGGGCGACATGAATGAGTGTATCAGAAAGCTGGCCCTCTTCGCGGCCATTGCCACGGCTGCAAACGCACCTTAACTCGATCAAGAACGCATGTTCGCAAGCGCGGTCCTATCAGCCTTGGGCCGCGAAGATGCCCTAGGCGGACCAGGCCGCCCGACTCGCGCGTCCACTCGACGTGTAGCCCATATCCATCGAAATGCCGCGCACGCATTGGAGCAGATGGTTGGCGATCGAAGGCAGCTTCTGCGCGGTCACGCGGAACGACGGCCCAGAGATGCTGACCGCCGCAACCGGCAGCCGCTGCGCATCGAGAAGCGGAACGGCGATGCAACGCAGCCCCTCCTCAAACTCTTCGTCATCCACGGCATAGCCGCGGCGGCGGGTCTTCTCCATCTCCGCGCGCAACGCCTCTGCCGTGGCGATAGTGCGATGCGTGAAACGCTCGAAACGAATGCGGCGCAAAACTTCGGCAGCTCGCTCCTCGGGAAGAAATGCCAGAATCGCCTTCCCCACCGACGTGCAATGCACCGGATTGCTGGCTCCGATGCGGGTAATCATGCGCACCGAACGTGCCGGCTCGATTTTGTCGATATAAATAACGCGCGCTGCCTCAAGAACGCACAGGTGCGCGGTCTCTTCGGTCTCGGCTACCAGGCGGCGAAGGTGCGGCTGAGCCCGCTCGCGCAGGTCATATTGCTCGATTGCGCGATTTCCGAAGTCAAACAGCCTGAGGCCCAGCCGGAACTTCCCGCTCGTGGTCCGCTCCACCATGCGGTGCCGCTCCAGACACCATCAGGAAGCGGTGGGCCGTGCTCTTGTGCAGTTGCAGAGACGATGCAACCTGCGCCAAGTCCTAGAGGCGTCTCGCTTTCTCCAAGCAAATCCAGGACGGCAAATGCCCGGTCGAGTGCCTGAACTTTGTAAGTACCTTGAGGAGCCGTGTCTCGCATTATGGACCTCCGTTCCGTCCGGTGATGCAATTACCAGTTTGAAGGGATCGACGGGCGATGTCAACAGGTGAGACGCAGTTTCCTTTTATGGAATCGAGTGCTTCGAACTGAGACAACACACACGCTCGCAGGATTGGAGTGGTACAGTGGTGGCATTATTTGACGAAGCAGCAAGGTGCGTGATGCGCAGAGTACGTTCGGCGCTGGCGGTTGCGGTGCTCACAACCGCATGTCTTTGGGCCCAGCAAGGAAAGACGCCCGACTCTCACGACGCCACGGCCGCGAATGCCAGTCCGGATTCGACCCCGACTTTATCCGACGCCGACAAATCTCTCGCCTGCCCCGCGAGCCTAGAGCCCGACGATCCGCCCGACGGAATCGATAAGCCCGGCGAAGGCGTGAAACCTCCCAAGCCATTGAAGCAAGCAAACGCTGAATTCTCGGATGAAGCTCGGAAGATGTTCAAAAACGCCCACCTGGAGTACTTTCACGCGTTCAGCGTGATCCACCTGATGGTCGACAAGGATGGCAATCCGCAGGACGTTTGTGTTCAAAAGGCGGCCGGATATGGCCTCGACAGTCAGGCCGTCAAGGCGGTAAAGCAGTATCGCTTTAAACCCGCCACAAAAGATGGCGTGCCGGTTCCAGTGCCTATCCACGTCCAGGTGGACTTTCAACTCTACCGCTAGTTAGCCAACCGTCGATGGCTCATTCCTCCACAACGTCGCCTTCGCCCGGGGCGAGGAAGAGGTTTGCTTCCAGCCCGTGCTGGCGGGTGTAGAGGTCGTAATAGCGACCGCCCATCGCAAACAGTTCCGCGTGGTTGCCCCGCTCGACGATGCGCCCGTCTTCGACCACCAGAATCTGGTCGGCGCGACGGATGGTCGACAGGCGGTGAGCAATGACAAACGTCGTTCGTCCCTGCATGAGTTGGTTAAGCCCGGCCTGAATCATCTGCTCCGACTCGGAATCGAGCGAACTGGTGGCCTCATCGAGGATGAGGATTCGGGGCTCGGCCAGCAGCGCGCGGGCAATCGAAAGCCGCTGCCGCTGACCGCCGGAGAGTTTCACGCCGCGCTCGCCCACGATCGTGTCATAGAGATCGGGAAAGCGCTCGGCAAATTCATCCACGCGCGCGGTTTTGCAGGCAAAGAGAAACTGCTCCTCGGTGGCATTGGGCCGCGAGAACATGATGTTTTCGCGGATGCTTCCGTCGAAGAGAAACGAGTCCTGCAGCACGACGCCCAACTGCGACCGGAAGGTGTTCAGATCCACGTGGGCAAGGTCCACGTCGTCCACAACCACGCAGCCACTGGTTGGCGTATGGAAGGCGCAGAGCAAGCTGATGATGGTCGATTTGCCCGACCCCGAAGATCCAACCAGCGCGGTCACCGTTCCCGGCTCGGCCAGGAAGCTGATCCCGTGCAGAACAGGTTTGTCCGCCTGGTAAGCAAACTCCACATCTTCAAAGCGCACCGTGCCGTGGATGGGCGGCATCTTCTCGGTGCGTCCTGGGCTTTGATTCTCTTCCATCTCGGACATGATCTCGTTGGTGCGGTCGAGGCCGGCAAACGCTTCTGTCAACTGTGTGCCGATGTTCACAATCTGAAAGACTGGCGCGATCATCAAGGCCAGAAACATGTTGTATTGAAAGTAGGAGCCAACCGTCCAGGTGTTGTTCAACACCAGATGGCCGCCCAGCCACATCACCAGAGCAGACACCATGCCCAGGACTGTAGTCGAGGCCGACCCTAGCACGCTGGTCATGGTCAGCGACTTCATCACGTTGGCCAGCAGCCGGTCAACGCCAACGCCGAAGACTTGTGCCTCGCGCTCCTCCGCGTGATAGCCCTTGATGACGCGGACGCCGCCCAGAGACTCCGTCAGCCGCCCTGTAACCTCCGCATTGATTTTGCCTCGATCGCGGAAGATAGGGCGAATCCTCTTGAAGCCGTATTGCAGGAAAAAGACAAACACGCCCACCACGGCAAAGACGGTCAGCGTAACCGTAGCGCTGCGATGGAGCAGAAAGAAAAAGACCAGAATTGCGGTGACCATGCCGCCCACAAAGTCCACGAGCCCGGTGCCGACCAGGTTGCGCACGCCTTCAACGTCGGTCATGATGCGCGCCACCAGCGTGCCGGTGCGGTTCTCATCGTAGTAGGCCACCGAAAGCAGGCCCACATGCCGCTGGACCTGGCGACGCATCTCGGCGATCAGCCGTTGCCCTTCTTTCGAGAGCAATTGCGTCAGCGAGAAAGACGTGATGGCCTGTAGCAGCGTGGCCGAGAGTACGACCAAAATGATGCGGGGTAACAGATCGGCGCGCGGGTGAACCGGGGAAAGCACCGTGTCAAGAAGCGGCTTCGATATAAGCGGCAATATCAGGCCCGCGAGGCGGTTGATCGCCATCAGGAAAAGGCCGAGGACGAGCAAACCCTTGCGCGGCGCCACCAGCGCCCAGATCTGAGGCCACAGTTTTTTAAGATCGGGCTTGCGCTTGGGCAAATCCGCCGGCCCCCCACGCGCACTGCGTCCATGCGGCGACCGCTCGGCCCGCATGCCGATGCCCATCCCGCCCCGCATCGTGCCCATGTGCTAAACCTTCCCTGAACGGCGCGCAGCCTTGAACGACCGGACGCAAAGGATGACGTAGATCAGCAGCAGCGACGCCAACATGATCTTTGAAGCCAGCGCGATCTGTTCCATTGGTATGCCCACCGAGGAGGCGTGAACATAGCTGCGCACAAGCTCAGCCACGACCCCAATAAACCCCAGCAGCGCGATGGTTACGTTGGTGTGCATGAACAGCCTGCGCCGGCTCTCTTTGGGGCTGATGGCCAGATAGCCGCCAACGCCCAGCGCCAGGCCAATCCACGCCGGAATCATCGCCGTCGGGTGCTCGCTTCCCGTGCCCAGGTAGCCTGTGAGTCCAAGGACAACCAAAAGAACCGCAAAAACCAATGTCACTTTTGCCATGCACCAGTTCCTTTCCACTCCACGGTCAGGATAACAGTTGCATGGATGCGACCGAGGGCGCCAAAGAGTCGGCGCTGAGAATAAAGAGACAGACAACGAGGCAGAAGGCCGAGTCATTCAACTATAGGCCGCGCTTGGCCGCGGAACGGGCCCGATGTCAGCATGGGCTCTGCATTGCACAGGCGCAGGAAGCGGCTCTTTAAGAAGGTTTCCAGATAGCGGCGTACAAGGCCTTGACTGGTGGCGGCTCTTTGCAGTCGGGGCAACCACCGGCTCGGCGGGTTGTCCGGCGTTTAATTCTGGGGCGGATCCTCCGCCGTGTTGAGTACCGATTTGCAATAGCCGCGGTGGCGAGCGATTTCTTGGTGAAATCTAACCCAGCCGATCAACAACACTACTCGCGAAATGCTAGTTCATGCCGAAGAAGTGATTGGGAGGCTCGGACGCGTTGACCCTGTTTTTGAGGGATGAAGAGCAGCCCCGGAGCACGAAGTCAGAGTGCAATCCAATCGGCAGACCGACCATCACCGGCTTCGTCGGCTTTTGCAGTCCACTACGTTTCCACGCCGGAGCAGAATCATTGCACCCGGAGTATTGCCTCCTCCGTTCCAGCTGAAGAGGAGGTGACTTGGTGCCCTCACCGGCGTGAAACGCGTCACCAGGACTTCATGGGAATCTCTCTCGACAAAACCGACGCGGGTGTTTCGATCGTGCTTGCAAACACGATCGACATCGTTTGCGCGGCGGAGTTGAAGGCGCTCTTGCTTGAGGCGCTCAACTCCGGCACCGAGGTTCGCATTTCGCTCGACGATGCAACCGATCTGGATGTGACCGCGATTCAGTTGCTCTGGGCCGCCGGGCGGGAGGCGCAGCATTCCGGCTTGGAGTTCAGAGTTTCCGGGCAGGGATCGGAGCCGGTTTTCTCCGGACTTGCCGAAGCAGGATTTCAGCCGTTTTCAGCTTTTGCTCATGCGGATGAGTGTGCGAGGTGCGAGGTTGTCATTCATAGCTAATGCCGACCAGTTCAAGCATAGCTTTCGAGAGGAGGCGCGCGAGATTCTCGTCGACCTGGAGTCGGCGCTGCTGGAGTTGAACGAGAACCGCGGCGACCTGGAGCTGGTGGGCCGGGTCTTCCGCGCCCTGCACACCATCAAGGGCTCGGGCGCCATGTTCGGCTTCGAGGATCTGGCCGCCTTCACCCACAACCTGGAGACCGCCTTCGACGAGGTGCGCAACGGCCGGCTTCAGATCAGCTCGGAGCTGATCGATCTGACTCTTTCGGCGCTCGACCAGATTCGGGCCATGCTCGAAGAAGGCACGGCCGGAGCTGCGGAAGCGGACCCCGCCGCCTGCGCGGAGATTCTGGCCAGAGTGCGGCATCTTACCGGCAAGCCGGAGCGCCAGCCAGCGAAAGAAGCCGCACCGTGCAAGGCGGATGCGGAGACTGCATCCGGAGCTGCGAAGGGCGAAATGAGGGAGTGGGCAATCCGCTTTGCTCCCGGGCCCGATTTCATGCTGAACGGCGCCAATCCGCTGTTGCTGCTGCGCGAGCTGGGGCAATTGGGGGAGCTGTCGGTCACGGCCGAACATGGCGGCGGTTCCGCCACTGAGCGAACTCGACCCGGAGCGCTGCTACGTGAGCTGGGAGATGGTGCTGGCGACCAGCGGCGGAACGGGATGCGATTCGCGATGTATTCATCTTTGTCGAGGACACCTGCGAGCTGACCATTGAGCCGGCGTCGAATTCCGTCGAGAGCGAGGCCGGGACGGCGCCGGAGTGCACGGCCGATTTGACGGCCAGGGCGCTCGAAGAGGAGCGCGCCGCCGCCGGAGGCCGCCGCATCTACGACAAGCCCGACAACGCTTCGAGCCTGCGCGTGCCCGCCGCCAAGCTGGACCAGTTTGTCGACCTGGTCGGCGAGCTGGTGACGGTGCAGGCGCGGCTGAGCGAGCTTGCCGCGCGGCGCGACGATCCCGAGGTCGCGGCAGTCTCCGAAGAGATCGAGCGGCTGACCTCGGCACTGCGCGAGAACTCGATGAACATCCGCATGATGCCGATTCGCGGCACCTTCGAGAAGTTCCGCCGCCTGGTGCACGACCTGGCGCGCGATCTGGGCAAGGATGTCGAGCTGACCATCGAAGGCGCGGATACGGAGCTCGACAAGACCGTGATCGACCAGTTGGGCGATCCGCTGATGCACCTGATCCGCAACAGCATGGACCACGGCATCGAGTCCGCCGACGGTGCGCGCCGCGCAGCGGCAAGCGGCCCACGGCGGCGATCCATCTTTCCGCGCGGCACTCCGGCGCCAGCGTGCTGATCGGGGTCTCGGACGACGGCGGCGGCATCGATGCCGAGGCGGTGCGCAGCCGCGCCATCGAGAAGGGGCTGGTGGCGGCCGGCGCACTTGCTCACCGAGGCCGAGATCTTCGCGCTCATCTTTCAGCCCGGATTTTCGACGGCCAAGCAGGTCACCGATGTCTCCGGCCGCGGCGTGGGCATGGACGTGGTGCGGCAGCGGGTGGACAGCCTGCGCGGCACCATCGACGTGGCCAGCAAGCCGGGCGCGGGAACCAGCGTGACGCTGCGCCTGCCGCTGACCCTGGCCATCATCGACGGCCTGCTGGTGAGCGTGGGCGATGCCTGCTTCGTGCTGCCGCTGGCCAACACGCTGGAATGCATCGAGCTGACCCGCGAGGACATTGAGCCGGGCCAACGGCAAGCATATGGCCAATGTGCGCGGGGAGCTCGTTCCCTATATCCGCCTGCGCGAGCACTTCAACATCCGCACCGAGCCCCCGCCAGATCGAACAGATCATGGTGGTCGAGACCGGAGCAGGGGCGGTTACGGCTTTGTCGTGGACCAGGTGCTGGGCGACTGCCAGACGGTGATCAAGAACCTGGGCCGCTTCTACCGGCATGTGCAGGTGGTCTCCGGCGCCACCATTCTGGGCAACGGAACGGTGGCGCTGATTCTCGATCCGGAGCGGCTGGTGCAGGACGCGATGCGGGCCATCGCGCACCGCGCCGCGCGGGCATCCCGGAGCGGAAGCGGGAAACAGCCGCAAGAATGAGGGCCCGCGGGTGATTGCCGCATAGAGTTTCGTCGGTGCTGGAGAGATTGCCAGCGCCAGTCAAACAACGATTTAACCAGCTGAGTCTCGTGCTCCTCCTTTTCAGGGCCTGCGGTGAGCAGGGTCTTGGATGCCGGCGAGAACGAATTCAAGCGAACACGGAGGGACGAATTTCATGGCGACTATATTGGTGAAGTGAAGGCCGGAAGCGCATGGCGGAACGGCAATGGCGGGAATGGGCATGGAGCCCAGGACCGTTCCAGCAGCCCGCAACAATCGATTGAAGACGATTCGACGCTGGTGCTGGAGGAGATCATGCGCCTGGTGGACGCCTCGAAGGAGGGCCGCTCACCGAGCGCGGCAAGGCAACCCTCTTCAACGGCGTCCATCGCGAGATGATTCAGGGCGTCAACGAGATGCTGGACGCGATCCTGCTTCCCATCGGCGAAGGCAACCGCATTCTGGCGCAGATTTCCTCGCGGCAAGATCGACGAGCTGATCAGCCAGACCTACAAGGGCGACCACGAAAAGATGAAGGTCGCGGTCAACAACGTGGCCGTCGTCGTGCAGAGCCTGCAAAAAGAAATGGCGCGGCTGACCGAGGCATCCAAGAGAAGGCCAGCTCTCCGATCGCGGCAAGCCGGAGCAGTTCCAGGGCGCCTATGCGGAGATCGTGCGCGGCGTGAACACCATGCTGGACGCGATCCTTCTGCCCATCGGCGAAGGCAACCGCATTCTTGCTCAGGTCTCCAGCGGCAAGATCGACGAGCTGATCGCCCAGACCTACAAGGGCGATCACGAAAAGATGAAGCAGGCGATCAACAACGTTGCCAGGTCCTTCAGGGGCTGCAGAAGGAACTGGTGCGTCTGACCGACGCCTCGAAGGAAGGCCAGCTCTCCGATCGCGGCAAGCCGGAGCAGTTCCAGGGCGCCTATGCGGAGATCGTGCGCGGCGTGAACACCATGCTCGACGCGATTCTTCTGCCCATCGGCGAAGGCAACCGCATTCTTGCTCAGGTCTCCAACGGCAAGATCGACGAACTGATCGCCCAGACCTACAAGGGCGATCACGAAAAGATGAAGCAGGCGATCAACAATGTCGCCCTTGTCCTGCAGGGACTGCAGAAGGAACTGGCGCGGCTGACCGAAGCTTCGAAGGACGGCCAGCTCGCCGAGCGCGGCAAGCACGATCAGTTCCAGGGCGCCTATGCCGAGATCGTGCGCGGCGTCAATGCCATTCTGGATGCGGTGATCGGCCCGCTGAATGTCTCCGCCAAGTATGTGGAACAGATCAGCAAGGGCGACATTCCTCCGCAGATCACCGACACCTACCACGGCGACTTCAACCTGATCAAGAACAACCTGAACACGCTGATCGTTGCCATGAACGACATCACCGCGGCTGCCGAGGAGATCGCCAACGGCAACCTGACCGTGGAGATCCGCGAGCGCTCGCCGCAGGACAAGCTGATGCAGGCGCTGCAGTCGATGGTCGCGCGGGCTGACGCAGACGGTCTCCGATATCCGCTCGATCGCCGGCGAAGTGTCGGCGGCCAGCCAGTCCATCTCGACGGCCTCGATCCAGGTATCGAAGGGCGCCAGCGCGCAGGCGGCGGCGGCCGAAGAGGCTTCGTCCTCGATGGAGGAGATGGTCTCCAACATCAAGCAGAATGCCGACAACGCGCAGCAGACCGACAAGATCGCCAACAAGTCGCGCCAAGGACGCGCAGGAGAGCGGCAAGAGCGTGCTCGAAGCGGTAGCCGCGATGAAGGAGATCGCCAACAAGATCTCGATCATCGAGGAGATTGCCCGCCAGACCAACCTGCTGGCGCTCAACGCGGCCATCGAAGCGGCGCGCGCCGGCGAACATGGCAAGGGCTTTGCCGTGGTCGCGGCCGAAGTGCGCAAGCTGGCCGAGCGCAGCCAGAAGGCGGCCGGCGAGATCAACCAGCTCTCGGCGAACACGCTGAAGGTATCGGAGAAGTCCGGCGAGATGCTGGACAAGCTGGTGCCCGACATCCAGCGCACCGCCGAACTGGTGCAGGAGATCACCGCCGCCAGCAAGGAGCAGGATACCGGCGCCGAGCAGATCAACAAGGCGCTGCAGCAACTGGAGCAGGTGATTCAGCAGAATGCCTCGGCTTCGGAGGAGATGGCTTCGACCACCGAGGAGCTGACCGGCCAGTCCGATCAGCTGGTCAGCGCGCTCTCGTTCTTCCACACCGGCGACGAGGACGGAGCCCGGGCGCGGAAGCAGGTGAGCGCAAAGCCCGGCAGACCGCCTCAGGCCGCGCCGGCCAAGGACCGTCAAGCCGAGCGGCGCACGGCAGCGTCAAAGCGCGGCGGGCGGAGTCAATCTCCGGCTCAAGGACAAACATGACGACCTCGACGGAGAGTTCGAGCGTTACTGACCGAAGGGGCGCAGGCCGGATGCGGGCTGGAAGTGGTTTGCGCCCTGTCTTCACGATGAGAAAGGAGTTGAAGTATGAGTGTTAGCGAAATCACGGAGACACGGCAGTATCTCACCTTCAAGCTCGGCAACGAGATCTTCGCCACCGATGTGGCCAAGGTAAGAGAAGTGCTTGATCTGACCACCATCACCGCAATCCCCAGGACGCCCGATTTCATGAGCGGGGTGATCAACCTGCGGGGCAGCGTGGTCCCGGTCGTCGACCTCAGGCTCTGCTTTGAGATGTCGAAGACCGAGAGCACGCGCAACACCTGCATCGTTGTCGTCGAGGTGCTGCTGGACAACGAATCGACCGTCATCGGCGCGCTTGCCGATTCGGTCGAGGAAGTGATCGACCTGGAGCCGGATCAGATTCAGCCGGCGCCGCGGATCGGAACCCAGATCCGCACCGACTTCATCAAGGGGATGGGCAAGCGCGATACCCAGTTCATCATGATTCTGGACATCGATCGCGTCTTCTCGGCCGAGGAGCTTGCCGTGGTCCGCGGACAGGAAGCCGAGCAAGCCGCTGATGGAAGTGGCCGCGTAAGGGAGGGAATGGGGCGGGCAATCTGCCGCCCCGTTCACACGATGAATGCACACGACGAAATCGATCTCAACCCGGGATTATGCGCGCCTTTGCGAACTGATCTACGCGCAAGGCGGGCATTCACCTGGGCCCGGACAAGAAGACCATGCTCGAGGTGCGCATCAAGCGGCGTCTCAAGGTCCTGATCTGCAGCTCCTACGGCCAGTACTGCGATTATCTGTTCGGGCAGCAGGGGCTGAAGGAAGAGCTCGTTCCACTGATCGATGTGGTGACCACCAACAAGACCGATTTTTTTCGCGAGCCGAAGCATTTCAATTTTCTGGTCGAGAAGGCTCTTCCTGAACTGCCTCGGCGCAACGCAAGCGGAAGGCCGCTGCTGGTCTGGAGCGCCGGCTGCTCGACCGGCGAGGAGCCGTACACGCTGGCCATGGTGCTCAGCGAGTATGCGCTGACCCATCCCGGCTTCCGCTTCCGGATTCTGGCCACGGATATCTCGACCATCGTGCTGGCGAAGGCCGAGATGGGCGTCTATACGAACGATGTCGTCGCTCCGGTCCCTGCAGCGCTGCAGCGAAAGTACTTCATGCGCAGCCGCGATCCCGGCTCCGACCAGGTGCGGGTGGTGCCGGAGCTGCGGCGTCTGATCGAGTTTCGCCGCCTGAACTTCATGGATGCCGACTACGGCATCGCCGAGAAGGCCGACGCGATCTTCTGCCGCAACGTGATCATCTACTTCGACCGGCCTACGCAGGAGCGGATTCTCAAGAAGCTTTCTCTGCAGCTGGCGCCGCGCGGCTACATGTTCGTCGGCCATGCCGAGACGCTGCACGATATGGATCTTCCCTTGACGCCGGTGGCTCCGGCTCTTTACAGGAGGGTCGATGCCGGAGCCTGACGGACCGCCTGCCGGAAGTCTATGTGCAGCCGGGGGAATCGCACCTGGTCGACGGAGCCGACGATCCTGCGCACGGTGCTCGGCTCCTGTGTCGGGATCGCCTTCCGGATTCCGCGCCTGGGCATCGGGCGCGCTCTGCCATCCCATGCTGCCCAGCCACCCTCTCGCGGGCAGAGCAAGACTTACTGACCGCTCCGCCGGCCGCCGCTACGTTGACTTCGCCATTCGCGATCTGGCGCAGCAGTTCGATGCGCTTGGCGCGCGGCGCGAAGAGGTCGAGGTGAAGCTGTTCGGCGGCGGCGATGTGCTGCTGGTCATCAATCCTGCCTCGCGGCCCACCGTAGGCAGGCTGAATATCGAAGCGGCGATCAAGGTGCTCGAAGAGGAAGGTTTCACCGTATGCCGCTTCAGCCTGGGAGGCAATTGCGGCCTCAACATTCACTTCAATACCGGGACCGGCGAAGTGCTGCTGCAAGCGGCTCAGCGTATCGGGCAATCCTTGCATCTCCGAAGAGTTGTAGACAGCCAACCATCCAGCAAAGGTTGGCTGGAAGAAAATCGCAGAGAGGCGGAAGTTGTGAGTACACCGAAGATTCGCGTTCTGATCGTGGACGACTCCGCCGTGGTGCGCCAGACGCTGCGCGACGTGCTTTCCATCCGACCCGGAGATCGAGGTCATCGCCACCGCCGGCGATCCCTTTGTGGCGGCCGAACGCATCGCCGAGCAGGTGCCGGACGTGATCACGCTGGACATCGAGATGCCGCGCATGGATGGGCTGACCTTCCTCAAGAAGATCATGAGCCAGCATCCGATCCCGGTGGTCATCTGTTCGAGCCTTGCCGAAGAGGGCGCGCAGAGCACCTTCAGGGCTCTCGAATACGGCGCGGTGGAGATCATCACCAAGCCGCGCGCTGGGCACCAAGCAGTTTCTTGAAGACTCGCGCATCGACGCTCTGCAATGCGGTGAAGGCCGCGGCCGGCGCCAGGCTGCGCATTCTCACGGCCCAGCCACACGGTCGAGCCCAAGCTCACTGCCGACTGCGATTCTCTCGCCCGCCACGCACGCCATGGCCGAGACAACGGAGAAGGTGGTCGTCATCGGCGCTTCGACCGGCGGCACCGAGGCGCTGAAGACGTTGCTCGAAGCGCTGCCCGCCGATACTCCCGGCATCGTGATCGTGCAGCACATGCCGGAGCTGTTCACGCGCGCCTTTGCCAACCGGCTTGACGGCCTGTGCAACATCACCGTGAAAGAGGCCGAGACCAACGACACGGTCATTCGCGGGCGCGCGCTGATTGCGCCGGGAAACCATCACCTGCTGCTCAAGCGCAGCGGCGCGCGCTATTACGTGGAGATCAAGGACGGGCCGCTGGTTTGCCGCCATCGGCCGTCGGTCGATGTGCTGTTCCGTTCCGCCGCCCGCTATGCCGGACGGAACGCAGTGGGCGTGATCCTGACCGGAATGGGCGACGACGGCGCGCGCGGAATGCTGGAGATGAAGCAGGCCGGAGCCGTGACCATCGCGCAGGACGAGGCCACCTGCGTGGTCTTCGGAATGCCCAAAGAAGCCATCAAGTTCGGCGGCGTTGACAAGGTACTGCCGCTGCAATCCATTGCCGGCTCCATTCTCACCTGCGCACGCTGATAATCTGAATCTAGATTTGCCGGCAGGATCGCATCGTGCGAATCGCATCGGGAGATTGGGATTGCTCGCAAGAGTTCGCCTTCACATCGTTCGGCTAGGTCGCTGGAAAGCATCGGCAGGCCTATTCGCGGTACTACGGTGGGAACTACTTCGTTTGGCTATCGTGTTCGGCCTTCCCGAGCCGGCCGTATGGCGCGTTCGTCCGCGGCAGGCGCTGCATCCTCTTCAAGTACGATTGCGTGGCAGCAGCGACATCGAGGTCTTCGATCAGATATTCGTTTTTCAAGAGTACGAATGTCTGCGGGATTTGAAGGAGCCAGATCTCGTGCTGGATCTGGGAGCCAACGTCGGGTTCAGTTCGGCATACTTTTTGAGTGCTTTTCCAAACGCACGCATTGTGGCGGTCGAACCGGATGAGCGGAATTGGGCAATCTGCAAGACTAACCTTTTGCCTTACGGAGACAGAGTACTGCTTCTGCCGGGTGCCGTTTGGTCGAGGCCGGGAACGCTTCGATTGTTGCAGGGCATTTACGCTGACGGTCGTGAGTGGGCTACTCAGGTCACCGAATCGATCGAACAAGAGCAATCATCCATGGGTGTTCAAGCGTGGGATGTCGGAAGCCTCATCGACATGAGTGGGGTCAGCACGGTGGATCTCCTAAAGGTCGACATCGAGCGGGCTGAGATAACGGTTTTCGGACAATCCGCTGGTTCCTGGCTGCACAGAGTCCGGAATATTTGTATCGAGCTCCACGGAGCGGACTGTGAGGAAATGTTTTTCGCCGCACTGAGAGATTTCGATTATGAATTTGAACATTCCGGTGAATTAACCATCTGCCGGAACTTGCGCCCCAGGAAGATGGCCCGCCCCCACGCCAAGATTTAGACTGTCACTGGCCCATGTGACTTTTACACTTGCTTTGACTCCGCGGCAGTGGTGAACTGCATGGTTTATTCCCGGGGGCGCGAACGATTCGAGGACCCGCCGGTCCGGCTCTTTTTCAGCCTTATTTCAACACTGAATTCGAAGCATCGCTGCCAGGGGGTATCATCCTTCGATGAACGAGATCGAGACCAAATCGCTTCCAGAAAACGCCTACAAGCCGCTGAAACCCGGCGAAGTCTACAAGCCCATAGTGCCCGCTGATGCGAAGCAGCCGGAATTGACGCTGCGGTCGATCACTTGGGGCGTGGTGCTCTGCGTGATCTTCACGATTGCTTCGGCATACTCGGGGCTGAAGGTCGGGCAGGTCATGGAGGCGGCGATCCCCATCTCCATCCTTGCCATTGGGCTGGCGCGCGTCTACAAGCGCCGGTCAAGCCTGCTTGAGAACGTCATTATCACCGGCATCGGCGGCGCGGCGGGCGGCGTGGTTGCCGGCGCAATTTTTACCCTTCCAGCGCTCTATATTCTCAACCTCGATCCACACCCGGTGCAGACCATCTTCATCTGTCTGGCAGGCGGATGTCTGGGCGTTCTCTTCCTGATTCCGCTACGCCGGTACTTCGTGCGCGAGATGCACGGCGTGCTTCCGTATCCTGAGGCAACCGCCATCACCGAAGTGCTCGTCACCGGAGAAAAAGGCGGTTCGCAAGCCAGGCTGCTGCTGCAGGCGACCGCCATCTCCGGGGTTTATGACCTGTTCGTCACCACTTTCCAGGTTTGGAAAGAATACGTGGACTTTCAGTTCGTGCCATTGATGCATTCCCTTGCCGATCGCGCCCGCATGGTCTTCAGATTTGACGCCATCGGCTTCATCCTCGGTCTGGGCTACGTGATGGGCTTGCGCAGTTCCATGATTCTTTGCGCCGGCGGCGTTCTTTCGAATTTCGTTCTGGTCCCTTTGATCTGGTTTATCGGCAGCCACCTCGGCGCCGCCGTATATCCCGCCACGATCCCCGTTTCGAATATGTCCGCGGTCGATATCTATCGCAATTACGTGCGCTTCATCGGGGTCGGCGCGATCGCCACTGCCGGCATCGTTGGCATCGTCCGGTCGCTGAAAGTTGTTGCCGGCTCATTTGGTATCGCTCTACGCACATTCCGCAAAGGCGAAGTTGCGCAGGCGGAGCGGACCGATCGCGATGTGCCGATGATTGCGATCCTCGTCGGCGTGGTGATCGGCGCGATCGGAGTGGCGGCTTTCCTCGGGCAACTCCCGGTCTCCTGGACTGCGATTGCGGTGGGCCTCGCGCTGGTTCTACTCTTCTCGTTTTTCTTTACTTCGGTGGCGGCGAACGCGATTGCCACGACTGCACGCAACCCGGTGTCGGGGATGACGATGCTGACCATCATCATCTCCTCGGCGGTGTTGCTCCGGTTCGGTGTGTCGGGGACTGCGGGCATGTTCTTCGTGATGGCGATCGCGGGCATGGTGTGCACGGCCCTATCGATCTCCGGCCAAACCATCACCGATCTCAAGGCCGGCTATTGGCTTGGCTCGACCCCGGCCGCCCAGGAGAAGGTCAAATTCCTGGGCGTCGTCGCTTCATCGATTGCCGTCGGATTAACCATCGTCATGCTGGCCCACACATTCCAGTTCGGCGAAGCTCTCGCTGGCGATGCGCGCCCGGTCCTGGCATCGCCGCAGGCCTCGATCATGAAGGCGCTGGTCGAAGGGTTCATGAGCCATCAGCCGGTCGCCTACGTGTTGTTTGGCGTGGGAGCAATGGTTACGCTGGTGCTGGAGATGCTCGGCCAGCCCTCGCTGATCTTTGCCCTGGGCATGTATCTGCCGCTTGAACTGAACACGCCGGCATTGGTTGGCGGGTTCTTGTCTCACTTTCTCAACAAGCGCTCGGAAAAAGCCGGCGGCGAGCCCGGCAAGAGGATTCGCGAGCGCGGCGTGATCATCGCATCGGGGCTGATGGCGGGCGGCGCACTGGGAGGCGTTCTGGGTGCGGCCCTGCGGCTATTCCCCTGGTACCGTGAAGATCTGATCAAGACCCCTTTCTACGCTTTCGATTCTGTCTCTCAGTCCGTTTCCGCGCTCATGTTTGTCGCTCTCTGCGTCTACGTCTGGTTCGGTTCTTTGAAGAAGGAGAAGCAAAGCTGATGGATCAATTGGGAATGTACGTTGCTGACGCTGTGCTTGGCATTGACACTCTTTGGGGCGGCGACGTCATGTGTCCTTCGGGCACGGGGCGGTTCATCGCCGATTCCTGGTTTTCCGATGAGCCTTTGCCCGCTGCCTACACGTATCCGGCGGCGGCGGGCCTGCGGGGATCCGGCGGCGTCTCCGGCAACATCGTCGATCGCGAGGCAGTCGAACAGTATCTGCGCGAAGTGGACCTTCCTGGCGCGATCGCCG
Organism: uncultured Acidobacteriaceae bacterium; assembly: GCA_963757965.1. Taxonomy (GTDB): domain Bacteria; phylum Acidobacteriota; class Terriglobia; order Terriglobales; family Acidobacteriaceae; genus Telmatobacter. The sequence continues at coordinate 114,987 of CAVWTV010000008.1, read as the reverse complement.
GAATTCGCAAAGAAGCATCGACGATTGACGGTCCGCGCCAGTCTTATCTGACCGGGCTGGCGGTCAGTCTCGAGGCGATGTGGGACCTCGCCATGGAAGTTCTCGGCAAAGGCGATCCGGTGCCGTATGCTCGCACCGTCGAAGCGTCGACAGGAAAGCCGCCCGAGCCTTCCAAGCCGGAGCCCAAGCGCGACCGTGTTGCTGAATTGCTGGGTTGTGCCGGCTATAAATCGTCAAATGCAGAAGGCCTGTTGACGGCAGTCGATGCCTGGCGCAGGGATCGCGTGATCCCGATGGCATCGGTGCGCGGTCTGGGCGCATCGGTGATCGCCCATTTTGACAACCTGAGCGCGAAGAACCTGTTGCCGTACCTGCCCCAGGAATTTGCGAGCGTACCCCGCGCGAACATCGGCTTCCTCCCCATCAAGGACGCCTGGTTCTCCGGCTCCATGAACTACATTGGCCGGGCGCGAAACTCCGACGGCTCTCCGCAATACGAAGCAGGCTACGAGATCAACGCCTCGTTGCAGATTTCCTTCCCCGAGTTCGAACAGCTCGTGAGCCACGAGGTTGTGCCAGGGCACGTCACCACCTTTGCCTACTTGCAGAACTTGTACGTTCGTGGAATGTCCGGCTTTGAAGCGACGGTTCTCACCATGAACACCCGCGCCGCCACGCTCTTTGAGGGAATTGCCAACAACGCAATTCTGATCGCGCATGGCGTGACTGAAGTGGACCAGTTGCCGGACGAAGACTTGCAGATCGGCGTGCTGCTGGCCCTTTTGCAGGATGACGCCAAGAACCAGTCGTCATGGTTAACTTGGGGCGAAGGAAGGCCGCAGCCGGAAGTGGCGGCCACGCTGCGCCAGGATTTCCTGGTCACCGAAGAACGCGCCGGCAAATTGTCCGGAGCCTGGGGACGGCATCCGCTGATGGGAAGGATGTATCTCCCGGCCTATCGCTTCGGCACCGAGAAGGTCGCCGAGTTGAGACGGACGTATTCTCCGGGCCGCGTCCTTCCCGCTCTCTACGGATGCAACGGACTCGTCGACATCCAGACCGTCGACCAGATCCTGACCAGATATTGAAAGGCCAGGCGCTCTTTGCCGGAGTCACAAACCTGGATGCACACCATGCGAAGCTTTCCTTACGAGATGTTGCGCGAAATCTACGAACAACCGGACGCGATTCGCCGCACGTTCGCGCTCTACCTGGCGGGCAATGACCTCAGGCCGGAGGTCGCCCACCTGCTGGCCGGCTGGCCAAACCCGGCTGGAGAAGTCCTGATTGCAGCCTCCGGTTCCAGCCGTCATAGCGGCCTGGCGGGCGAAATCCTGCTCGAGGATTTGTGCGGTCTAGCCGTCGATGTCGAGTACGCCAGCGAATACAGTTGCCGCGGCGGCAGAGATCCGAAGGATGAGCGGCACCCCAGCGTCCTGGTGCTCTCCCAGTCGGGAGAGACATCGGATACGCTGGCGGCTCTTTTCGAGGCGCAGCGCCGCAGGCAAAAGACGCTAGCCATCACCAACGTTTCTTCCTCAACCATGGCAATTGATGCCGACGTCTCCATGCCGCTGGCCGCAGGTGTCGAGCGAGCGATTCCGGCGACCAAGAGCTTCACCTGCCAGTTGACCGTGCTCTACCTGCTGGCGCTCTACGAGGGCGTCCGCCTGGGGCGGATCGATCCCGCGGAGTTGGCCAACTACATCGAGCAACTTCAGGCGTTGCCTCAAAAAACGGAAGCCCAGCTTGACGGCTGGCGTACGCAAATGTCCGCTCTTGCCGCCAAATACAGCACTGCGGCCACCTTTCTTTACCTGGGCCGAGGTATTCACTATGCCATCGCGCGCGAGGGCGCGCTCAAGTTGAAGGAGGCATCCTATGTTCACGCCGAAGGCTACCCGGCGGGCGAACTGAAGCACGGGCCGAATGCGCTTGTCAGCGACCGCGTGCCGCTGATGGTGCTTGCCACGGTTGACCGCGCGCTCGATGCTTCAGTCCTGCGCTATGAGAAGACTGTGCAACTGCTCTCCGACATGAAAGCGCAAGGCGCGAAGGTGATCGCCATTGCCAACTCCGGAGACCGGCAGGTGAGGGAACTGGTAGACGATTGCGTCGATGTGGAGCCCGCCTCAGAGTACCTGCTTCCCATTCCCGAGGTGATTCCGCTTCAGTTGTTTGCCTACTTCATGGCCCTTGAACATGGCGTGGACGTGGACCAGCCGAGGAATCTTTCCAAAGCGGTTGTCGAGAAGTAGCCCGTCGTCAAGCCCGCAAAAAAGCACCACTCACTCTACCTGGTTGGTATTTGCAGCAACACCGCGATGTACTTGCGTGCCTTGGACACCAGCAACGCCGAAGCCTTCGAGTGGAACTCCGCTCTACGTCCCGCCCAGTCCATGCTCTTCATCTGGTCAACCAGCACAGCCCCATCAACCCCTCCAACAGCGATCGGCAATGTGAACGGGTAGGGCTTGACCTTCGAAGTGAGGGGACAAACGATTGCAAGGCCGCTTGCTTGGTTGTACCGAAAATCCGTCAGCACCAGAGCGGGCCGCCTTTTGGCCTGCTCCCGGCCAACCTGAGGATCGAAGTCGAGAAAGACAATGTCTCCCGTGTCAGGAACGTAAGGCGCTACCATTCGACAGCTTCCCTCCCGATCTCCGGTCCCAGGGAAACTTCGGCGTACCTATTCTCCGGGGTGATTTGAGCCACCAATTCCGCCAAAGTGGGCATATCGCCAATCCGATGCAACTGCACAACGCCGTCCGCGCCTACGGCGATTTCCAATGGATCCCCCACTTGAAAATGGGCGTCCTCCGCCACGGGCTTCGGAATCCTCACCGCCAAGCTATTGCCCCACTTCAACACTTGTGCCTGCATGATCCCTCCTGTATCTACATTGTATCATTGAGCGCTGGCGTCAAGCCCTCAAAGTGCGCTTCAATCTCCTCCAGCGTCTTGCCCTTGGTCTCCGGAAGGAAGAACGCCGCGACAACGAAGTAGATCATCGTGAAGGTTGCGAACAGGAAGAACATCGAAGAGTATCCGTGCTTGCTGACGAAGGGCAAGAAAATGCCGGCAAGGGTCGTTGAAACCAACTGATTGATCACCAGGGCAATGCTCATGCCGTTGGAGCGGATGCGTGTTGGCATCAGCTCCGACAAAGCGAGCCACACGCACACGCCGGGACCCACGGCAAAGAATGCCATGAACACGTACAGTCCGCATGCAACCAGCCAGCCGTGGCGCTCGCTGGGTACGCTGCCAATCGGCGCCTTCTCGATCTTCAACGGTGCGGTCTGCGCCGCCTCGAGATTGGCAAATGGATTCTTGAAGAACGCCTCAACCTTGTTGGCAGGCACGCAGCTCGCGCGCGTGATCTGAATGGGCGCTCCGGCCAGGTCGTCGGAGCGCACAAAGCTGGTCGCCGCGGTGAAGTCGCCGTACGAGTAAATGATCGCCAGCGAGGCGCGATTGCCGTCGATCTTCTCGTCTTGTCCTGCCAGCAGAGCGTTGGCTTTGGCCCGGTCGAAGCGCAGCGTCAGCTCTTGATTCGCGCTCACGAGTGCCTGCACCCGGCCGCTTGCGTCCACGCTCACTTTCTCCGTGCGCAGAAACAGAATGCCCACCGCCACCAGCGAAACGATAATGCCGCTCGTGCCCAGAATCATTAGGAACTTGCGCCCCTTGCGATCGACCAGCATCATTCCCACCATGGTCATCAGGAAGTTCACCACCGTGAAGATCACATAGCCCCAGTGCGCCTGAAGATCGGAGAGACCGCTCTGTAGCAGGATGCCGGCATTGTAGCCAATGATCGAATTCACGCCCGTAGCCGTGTTGCAGAACAGAATAATGCACGCCAGCAGGAACGGAATGGCATACTTCCGCCGCAGCAGGGAGTCGCGTCTTTCTCGGGAACGTTGTGCGCTACCCGCATGCGCCGTCGCATCCATCTCCGCCAACTCGAAGCCGGCCTGTTCCGGAGTGCGTGAGCGGAGCAGCGCCTTATGCGCGAGCGCCTTCCTTCCACGCCTGAAAAGCCAGCGCGGCGACTCGGTCACGAACAGGCTGCCCAGCACAAACAGAACCCCCGGAGGCAGCGAAACCCAGAAAATCTGCCGCCAGGCCTGGTTCTTGAAGTCGAGAAGCGTGGCTGCGTCTGCCGTTTTTGCCACTGCCTCCACGCGGTAGCTGAAATACATGCCCACCAGCGCAGCCGCAACAATTCCCAGGGTGAGCAGCCATTGGAATGCGCCTGTTCCTTTGCCTCGCTCGTGCGCCCCCAGGCACTCAGCAAGATAGAGTGGAACCACCACGCCGATCAGCCCGCCGCTCACGCCCTGCAATAGCCGTCCGAAAAAAAGCGGCTCATACCCGTGCGAAAGTGCGATCACCGGGATGCTCACGATGAAAGCGACCCCGCTGAGAATCATCAGCGGCTTGCGTCCCAGCCAGTCGGCAAGCAGCCCCGCAAACAGCGTCGAGAACACGCTTCCCAGCAGAACCGCCGCCACCACCACGGAGAGCTGCGCGGCTGTCAGGTGCGAGGTCGCTTCAAGGTAGGGCAGCGCGCCTCCAATGATGCCAACGTCGACTCCGTACAGCAATCCGCCCAGCCCGGCGACCACCAGCAGAAAGAGGTTGTAGCGGCGTCTCGATGAGGCGTCTGCGGATACGCGCATGGTGTCGATGCTGGCCATGGAAATTAAAGTTTACTCTCTTGCAATCGGCGTGCTGTCCGGGACAGATTCGCAGGTCTGTGCAACCTCCGCAACTGAATTAAAGTTGAGTTGTGCACTATCGTCTCTACACTCCGCAGGACTTCGACTCGTTGTATGCAATCGAAGAGGTGTGCTTCCAGCCGCAGTTTCGATTCAGCCGGAAGTATATGCGGCAAATTGTCAGTCATTCGAATTCCGTAACTTGGATAGCGGAGGAAGACGGGCAGATGGGCGGCTTCGCCATCGCTGAGTGGGCGCGCGGAGCGAGCGGCGTGATCGGCTACATCGAAACCATCGAAGTTGCTCCGGCCCGGCGCAAACAGGGCATCGGCCGGGAACTCCTGCGCCGTATCGAGGACTCCGCCCGCGCTGCATCTGCTCAGGCCATCTGGCTTCATGTGCACGCTGAGAATGCCCCGGCCATCCACCTGTATGAGTCGAACGGTTATCTCCGCGAAGGCAGGGAAGAAGACTACTACGCGCCCGGACATGCGGCGGTGATTTATGGAAAACCGCTTGAATCGGAGGCGGCGAAGTAGCTGGCCGATGCTCCTGAGCAACAGCAAGCTAGCAAGTCCTGAGGTGTGCGCGGACTGCTCAGAGCAGCTCTGTATCTAAACGCGCCGAGCGCCATACTAAGGCATGAAAAGGATTCTCCTCGCACTGGCTCTCGTCTTCTGCTTCGCAGCACCCTATGCGGCGCAAGCGCAAGTTGTGATAGTAGTACACCACCACCATCACCACCATCATCATTATCGCCACCCCCACCTCAATCAGTAGTCGGTGGAGCACGCAACTGTCCTACGCTTCCCACCCCATCCGCTGGATGTCCCATCCTTCACGGTCGCCGCGGCGACTGAAGGGTGGGTTGCCAGGAGGTTGGCGGCGAAAACAATCTGGCGTTATGTGGATACGGGACCACTCGGATGGTATGTCTGTGCCAGACACACAAAGCCAAGTGTCCCAGGGAAAGATGAAGACCACTACGCAAAGCAAAAGGACGGGCGGCGTTCGTTCTTAACAAGGTCTTTGACCGGCCCGGAGAATGAAAGCCGGCAGGAAGACATGCGCTCAGAGCTTTCCAGTTGAGTGCAAAGTGGTAAGAGAAGGGGAAGTCTCGTCAGGGGATTTGAGCAGCTGAATTAGCGCGAGCAGGGCTCCTAAAAAGAGATAAGACTGGAAGATATTCAAGACCGGGATCGAGGCTAAGCCGTCGAAGAGTTCTATGTTATCGCTGGTCAAGATATACGCCAGTGCTATGAGCAAGACTCCGGACCGGGGAACCCGGCCTGCCCACTTACCAAGACATAGCCAAATGAAGATAGGAAAGAGAATACCGTAGTGATGCTCCCAGGCTATGGGGGATGCCATTGTGGCAACGAGCAAACAACACGCAAAGTCGTCCGCGCCGGATTTGCGGGACGGACCCCAGGGGAAGAAGAGCGAGGACCCGACGAGCGCAAGGAAGCTCAGTGCCGTGCCCGCATAAACGATCGGATTGAAGGGAGCAAATGCCTCCTCATTCCATATCAGGCTATTTCCGTTGAAGAGAAGCCGATTCAAGACGCCGTTCATCGACTGATTGGTTACGTAGCTCTCGCCATGCATGCCGATGAAATGCAGCACCTTTAGATAGTCCATATTGTTATGAAATCCAAAGACGCAACAGGAGACTATAACTCCAGCCGAGATCGCTGCGAAGCCGCTGGCGAGCGCCCCAAACCTCTTGCGCAACGCCGCCCAAAGCAGAAACAGGGCATATTGGGGCTTGACCAGGGCCATGACTCCGAGGATTGCGCCGGAGGTTTTCTCCCGGCCCGAGATCCAGCAGAAGAAGGCGGCGGCGAAGCCGAATGTCAGAATGGTTTGGATCTGGCCAAGATACATCCCGTGCATGATTGGATAGAAGAGAAGGCAGGCTGCGGTGACGGTGATGAAGACCATCGCGCGCGTGCTCCAGCCGCTCGTAGTTGGTCGACCGCTGTGGATGAGACGCAAGGCGATCCATATGGAAAAGAGGATGATGCCCAGCAGCGCGATGCAGCACACCGCATTGAAGATCAGCGATAAGTCGTCGTCGCTCACTCCGAAGCGTTCCAACAGATAGAGAGGCAGAAGAGAGGTTAGCGGATACTGAAACTTGACGTTGCCATGGAAGAAGACAGCTTCGTACGGAGAGACTTGCGGGTCAGCCGCGAATGATTTCAAGGCGGGAAGCATGGCGCCCAGGGAGTCATTATCAAAATCCCCAAGCAATGTAAGCGGGTCAAGGTCAGTTTGATTTGAAGCGATGACTTGCCTGACGGCACTTACGGATGGAAGATCGTGGTGATCGATGAAGATGAAGTTGAATAAGAACAGCATAGGGTTCAGGACGAGTCCGTTGATCAGCACGTAAAGAAGGAGCCAGCCCAGATACTGGTTGCGCGATTTCTTTTCGGTCGAGACCAGCCGGCTGGTCGGTGAGGCGCCGCCGTGTCCCTCTTCTTGGGTCGCGGCCATGCTTTGACGACGCTTCGGGATCAATGCGAACTCTCCTTTCGCGGCTCCAAAGCGGGGAATCGATATTCCATACCCAGATCGAGGTGAAGGGCAAGACTTTGGCGCAAGGGCTGCTCCTCAGGATTGGTCTGCCGGCCGACGTGGGGCAATGCTACACGGTGCAATGACCTCTGTCGATACCGGGATGGGGAAGCCATTTTCACATTGGCCTGCGCAGGGGCTAACGCCGCATCTACTGATAGGCGGGAGCCTGTTTTGTACCGGCTTTTCCTCAGACCATCGCGCCGCGTGCGCTGGTTCATCGAGGTTGGGGAGCCGGTCTGAGGCTAGAATCGAGGGTAATCATGTCCGAATTCACGCACCTCCATTTGCACACCGAGTACTCCCTCCTTGACGGCGCTTGCGACATTCAAAAGCTCGTGGATCGTGTCGCGGCGCTGGGCCAGAAGTCCGTGGCCATGACGGACCACGGCAACATTTATGGCGCCGTCCACTTCTTCGAAGCGGCAAAGGCCAAGGGAATCAAGCCGATTCTCGGGTGCGAGCTGTATATATCGAAAAACGAAGACCATAGAGCGCCTGGCGAAGGCGACGACAACAATCACCTGCTGGTGCTGGCCGAGAACGAAGAAGGCTATCGAAACCTGATTCGCATTACTTCAGAGGCTTCGCTGCATGGGTTCTATCGCAAGCCCCGTGTCAGCAAGCGGTATCTCGCGGAACATGCCGAGGGCCTGATCGGCTTCTCGGGTTGCCTGAGCGGAGAGCTGTGCGAAGAGTTAGTTGCCGGTAACTACGAATCGGCCCGCAAGGTCGCCCAGCAGTATCAGGATATCTTCGGCAAGTATAACTTCTTTCTCGAAATTCAGGACCAGGGACTCGACCAGGAGAAGAAGATACATGAAGCCTTGTACCGGCTTGAGCGCGAGCTGAATATTCCGCTGGTGGCGACCAATGATTCTCACTATCTCTGCGGCGAAGACTCGCACGCGCATGACGTGATGTTATGCGTGCAGACCGGCTCCAAGGTTCACGACAAGGAGCGCTTCCGCTTTGACAGCGATCAGTTTTTCGTGAAGGGCGCCGACGAGATGGAACGCCTGTTCCCCGACTCGCCCGCAGTTGTTTCGCGCACCATGGAGATTGCCGAGCGCTGCAACCTGAAACTGGCCAAAATCGACAATCCGTTTCCGGAATTCGCCGTGCCCGACGGCCACACAATCGACAGCTACTTCGAGCAGGTGTGTCGCGAGGGTTTGCGGAAGCGTCTGGATACGGCTGTGCGGCAACTGGATTTGCGGGGTGTGCTCCGCTCACAGCCCTTTGAATATGAGGCCCGGTTGGAGTTCGAGATCGGGATCATCAAGCAGATGAATTACTCAGGATACTTCCTGATTGTCTGGGACTTCATCAAATACGCACGAGATCATGGCATCCCTGTCGGCCCCGGGCGCGGCTCGGCGACGGGCTCGCTAGTGGCGTACGCAATGGAGATCACGAACATCGACCCGCTGCAGAACTCGCTCCTGTTCGAGCGGTTTCTGAATCCCGAGCGGGTCAACATGCCCGATATTGACGTCGACTTCTGCATGAATCGTCGCGGCGAGGTGATCGAATACGTGACGCGGAAGTACGGCCGCGAGCAGGTGGCCCAAATCATCACCTTCAATACCATGGCCGCGAAAGCTTCAATCAAGGATTGCGGCCGCGCGCTCGACATGCCCTACGGCGATGTGGATCGGATTGCGAAGCTGGTTCCAGCAACCATCGGCATGACGCTGGACAAGGCCCTCGAGGAAGTTGCGGAGCTGAAGAAGATCTACGAGAACGACAAGGTCATCCGCGAGCTGATCGATACGGCAAAGAAGCTCGAGGGCCTGGTGCGCGGGTCGGGAGTGCATGCGTCGGCGGTGGTGATTGCGCCGCGTCCGCTGACGGAACTGGTGCCGCTCTCGAAGACCAAGAACGATGAAATCGTAACTGCCTACGATATGAAGGCCGTCGAAAAGATGGGCCTGCTGAAAATGGATTTTCTGGGCCTGACGACCCTGACGGTAATCGACGATTGCCTGAAGCTGATTGAAAAGAGTCGCCCAGTCGATCGGGGAAAAGTGGAAATCGACACGATTCCTCTGGACGACGTGGATACGTTCAAAAAGGTGTTTCATACGGCGCTGACGTCGGGTGTATTTCAGTTTGAATCGTCGGGGATGCGAGACATTCTGCGGCGTTACAAGCCGGATTCGGTCGAGGAATTGACGGCCTTGAACGCGCTCTACCGGCCGGGGCCGATGGCGATGATCGACGACTTCATCGAGCGCAAGTGGGGCCGGCGCAAGGTCGAGTATATGCTCCCGGAACTAGAGGGAATTCTGAAAGATTCGCTCGGGGTGGTTGTTTACCAGGAACAAGTGATGCAGATTGCGAACGTGCTGGCGAGCTATTCGCTGGGCGAAGCAGATTTGCTTCGACGGGCAATGGGTAAGAAAAACGCCGAGGCGATGGCGGAGCAGCGCGACCGCTTCATGAGCGGAGTGGCTGCGCTGGGCCATCCGAAAGACGCGGCGGCGGAGATCTTCGATCAGATGGAGAAGTTCTCTGGATACGGATTCAACAAGTCGCACTCGGCGGCCTATGCGCTGGTGGCCTATCAGACCGCTTACTTGAAGACGCATTACCCCGTGGAATTCATGGCCGCGCTGCTGACTTCGGAGACTTCGAAGCCGGAAAATGTCGTCAAGTACATCGGCGAATGCAAAGAGATGAGCATCCGCGTGGAGCCGCCGGACGTGCAAACCTCCGGCGCGCAGTTTACGCCGCACGGGGATGCGATCCGGTTCGGTCTCGGGGCAGTGAAGAATGTCGGCGGGAATGCGATCGAGTCCATCTTGAAGGCGCGCACGGATGTTGGCGGGCGCTTCAGGAGCTTCTGGGAGTTCTGCGAGAAGGTTGACTTGCGGATGATGAACTCTCGGGTGATTCAATCGCTGATCAAGGCGGGGGCACTGGACTCGCTGGGTGGCCGTGCATCGCTAATGAAGGCCGTAGACAAGGCGATGGAGCGGGCGCAAAAAGCGCAGAAAGACGCGGCCCAGGGACAGGCGGGACTGTTTGGCCTGTTCGACGAAGGGCCGAAGGCGGCGCGGGAAGCAGACGACCTGCCGCGCGTTGCGGATTGGGAGGAGAGCGAGCGGTTGGCCAATGAGAAAGAGGTGCTGGGCTTCTTCGTGTCTGGGCATCCGCTGGATAAGTACGCTGAAAAGCTGCGCAATCTGACGGGAGTGATTTCAGTGGCTGAGGCGCTGGAGCGGAAGCCGCCGGAGAAGCGCTGGGGCACTCAGTCGGACCCGGCCGACGATATTCAGGTTGCTGGAATGCTGCTGGGACTGCGAGTGCAGAAGAGCAAGCGAGACCAGAAGCTTTATGCCCAGGCGGCGCTCGAGGACGCGACAGGAAAAATCGATTTGATCTGCTTCGCGCGCGACTATGAGCGGCTGCAAGGGCAGTTGAAGATGGAAGCCCCGGTCCTGGTTCGCGGAGTGCTCATGGGCGACGATGATGCGGCGTCGAAGATTGCTGTGAGCTCGATCGTCGCGTTGGAAGAGGTGGAGGTGAAACTGCCGGTCGCCATTCGCATCCGCATCGATCTGGAACGGGCCTCGGAGGAGATGCTTGCCGTCTTGAAGAGAGCGGCGGACGCGGCGCCCGGACCAGGGAAGGTGATGCTGCATCTGGAGAGGAAAGGCGAGTATGCGGTCATCCTGGAGCCGGATGGGATGAGCGTCGCTGCGGATCGCGGCTGGGTGGAGCGCGTAGAAGAGCTCGTCGGCAAAGGGACCGTGCAGGCGATTGGATAGAAGCGTTGCCTCCTACTGCTGGTGTAAATCGAAGAATGAGATTCTTGTTTCCCGGTTTAGGCCTGGCAAAGCCGTGCCGCCCACTTGCGGACCGATTCCGGGCTGATGGGCTGGCCCTCGGCCTCGCTGGCCGCGAGTTGCACGGCCAGATTGCCGATCGTCGAGCTCTCCGGCTCTCCGATTTCAACCGGCAGGCCAGTACGCTGTGCGGTCAGTTCGGTGAGCAGCTTGTTGCGGCTGGCGCCGCCGAGAATATGAATGCGGTCGAGCTTGCGGCCAAGCATCTCTTCCAGGTCTTCCAGCGCCGTGGCGTAACGCGCGGCAAGGCTCTCGAAGATCACCCGGGCAAAGACCGGCTCGTTGCCGGCTACATCCGGGATGGTCGACCAGCGGCGTCGCCACAACTGATGGTTGATGCGTTCCGGCATGTCGGAGTCAAGCAGCAGTGGCTCCGCGTCCACATTGATGACGCCCGGAAAGCCGGAAGTTGCGGCCTGCGCGATCAGGTCTTCAATATCCCATACCCGGCCCTCGGCGCTCCAGGAATCCATGCATTGCTTCAGCAGCCACATCCCGTTGACCAGCGTGTGAAAGCAGAGGTCTCCGGTTGCTGCGCCCAGGTTTGTATAACGCGCGTCGAAGGCCTTGCGCGTTGTGACCGGCTCCTTGATGAGGGTGCCGACAAGGGACCATGTTCCGGAGCAGATGTAAAGCGCGGAATCGACGCTGGTGGGAATGCCTGCGATGGCCGAGGCAGTATCGTGGCATGCCGGCACAATCAGCTGGGTTTCGCGGAAGGCGTCCAGGGAAGCGAGCGGTCCCTGCACCCGGCCAACGATGGTTCCCGCTTTGACGATGGGCGGAGCGGCATCGAAGGGAATTTCAAACAGACTGAAGATCTCTCGATCCCAGTCGCCTGTCTTCAGATTGACGAGGCCGGTATGCGTAGCGTGCGTGTACTCGGCGACCCGGCGTCCACCTAGCCAATACAGCACATACTCGGGCATCGTCACCCACGGAGCATCGGCATCGATCCCCTCGGCCGGGTCGGCCAGCAACTGGTAAACGGTATTGATCCGCAGCGGCAGAGCCCCGGTGCGCTCGTAGAGATTGAGCGGTGGCAGAAGTTTATCGGCCGCCTCTTTGGTGGCGACACTTCGCTCGTCGCGATAGCAAAACGGATTGTGAAGAGCGCTGCCGTCCGCAGCGAGGCGAACATAGTCGACGCCCCAACTGTCTACGGCGATTGAAGCTATGCCCTCCGGTGCAGCCAGCGCAGCCTTCCGCAAGCCTTTTTCCAGGCCTGCAAGGATCGAATCGAGAGGCCAGCGCAGAGAGTTGCCGTGCTGGTGGACGGGGCCGTTGGGTATGCGATGAATGACTTCTATCGAAGCGGCCTCGCCGGCCCAGCGGAGCAGGGAGACGCGACAGCTTTCGGCGCCTAAATCAATGGCAATCCGTGCGGGTTCTTGCATAAGGGCAGGTAGATTCACTTTCAAGTTTAACGCAGAATCGCCTCGGTCAGGCCTCCGTCGACGGGAATCAAGTGTCCTGTTGTACAGCGGGCGCGCGGGCTTGCCAAAAAGAGAATCGCCTCCGCGCAGTCAGACGGGTCGATGGGCTGCCGCGTCAGCGTGCGCTCGGCATAAAAGCTTGCCAGCAGGTTACGCAGTTCATCGTCGCTCAGTGATTCGTCGAAGGAGATATTGTATTTGGTGAGTGAGGCGCGGACGCGGTCCCGTGGAAACATGGTCGAGCCTTTGACCACCGCTGCGGGGCTGACACCGTTTACGCGCACGCGCGGCGCAAGGGAAACGGCGAGCGCGCGAATCAGGTGAGAGAGCGCGGCTTTGCTCACGTCGTAAGCCTCGCTGCCGCGCTTGGGAACAACCGCGTTTGCGGAGCTGGTCAGCACGATGTTGGCGTCCAGAGCCTGTTCGGCAAATATCTTTCCTATTTCCTCGGCGAGCCGATGGTTGGCCGTCACGTTGATATCGAAGGTGTTGGCCCACATTGCATCCGGAATCACACCGTCGGGCGAGGAGGGAAAAAGCGCCGCTGTGTTGATGAGAATATCGACTCCGCCAAAGGCCGCCACTGTTGCGGCGAGCGCCTTGCCGATGGCCTCGCGGCTGCGGATATCGACCACTGTGCAGGCGGCGAATTCCTTTGATGCAAGGGCCTTAAGTTCGTCCGCGACCCGCTCTGCCGCTTCACCGTCGCGATCGGCCACCATGACATGTGCTCCGCGTGCGGCAATCTGCAGCGCCACTTCGCGCCCAATTCCGCTGCCGCCTCCCACAACCAGGGCGATGCGGCGGCTGAACTCCTTTTCCGGGGGTTGCCGCCGAATCTTGGCCTCTTCCATCGCCCAGTACTCGATGCGAAAGGCCTCGATCGCCGGCAGCGCGACGTAGTTCGAAAATACCTTGAAGCTCTCCGGCGCCATGCCTTCGCCGCACTGCGGAAGCGTGCCTTTTACTTCGCCTTCGCCAAGCAGCGTTGCGCCTTCCATCACGTGAATGGCGTTGGTGTAGAACTCGCCGGTGATGCGCGCCTCTGTTTTGTTCTTCCCGAAGCTGAACATGCCCAGACCGGGAATCAGCACGATCATCGGACTGGTGTCCCGAAGAGCGGGTGAGTCGGGCGTAGCGAATGAGTGGTAGTAAGCACGATATTGCTCCCGATATTCCGCAAGTGAACTTGCGATATTCTCTCGGAGAGCCGCCGCGCCTTCGCCCGCTGCCCACGGCACGAAGAGGGGACGAATCTTGGTGCGGATAAAGTGATCGGGGCAGCTGGTGCCGAGGAACGCGAGATCCCTGGCGTGTTTCGAGTTGACGAACTGGAGCACGTCGGGCGCATCGCTGAAGTTGGCAATCCAGCGGTTCTGCGTGCTCACCAGGCCACGGAGGTAAGGCGCAATCTCCACGGCAAGCTGATCGCGATCGCCGCGGGCCGGGACAACTTCGCCGCCAAACCGTGCCGGGCCTTTTTGAATTCCGTGGCGATGAATGAACTGCCCGATCTGGTCGATGACGGTAAGCGTGTTCAGGTAGCACTCGCGCTGAGTCTGGCCCCAGGTGAAGAGACCGTGGCCGCCGAGCACAATGCCGTCGCAGCCCGGATTCGCTTCCACAGCCTTGCGCATCATCAGCCCCAGCTCAAAACCGGGCCGTTGCCATGGAATCCAGACCAGTGAGTGATTGAACTCGCGGTTGAACTCGTCCATCTTGGCCGTGCCGTTGGCGGATGCAGCCAGCGCAATGGCCCAGTCCGGATGGAGATGATCGACGTGCGGGAATGGCAAAAAGCCATGCAGCGGCGTATCGATCGAAGCGGCTACGGGATTGCCGCGGAAAGCGCACAGCGGATACAGCCCGACCATGTCGTCCTCTGTGTCGACCCCCCGGTAGATCCGCTCCAGCGCCAGGAACTTGTCCTGATTGAGCGTGGCAAAGCCCGCGCGCTTGATGCTGCCCAGGTCCCCGCCGGATCCCTTCACCCACAGAACTTCAACGGGTTTGCCCGTCAGCGGGTCGATTTCAGTCACTTTGGAACTGGTGTTCCCGCCGGCAAAATTCGTGATGCGAAGGTCGGAACCAAGCAGGTTCGAGCGATAACGCAGTAGCTCCGGTTCATCGAGCGTGGCGGCGACGCTGGTATCCCAGCGGTCTTCGAGAAAATTGAGGGCAGGGGAAGCCGATGTTGCCAAAGTCATAAATACCACTCTACGGGGAATCAGTACACCATAGTCAAGATATCATACCTAAGTGCAATAGGGAATACATTTCTTATCTGAATATATGCGCCCCAAAACCCTCGCACTAACAAGAAATCCGGCGGGCCAACCTGCCTTGTCCCCTCATTACGCCAGCTGTTCTTCGATGCTTCCTTTATCTGCTCCAACGCTGTCAGTGCCCAGCGTCTCCGGGGTTACTGCCTTGTGACGGACGTAGTTGTACGGCGGCACGGTGTATCCGCGCAGCAGAGCAATTCCCAGCTGGATCAGCCGTGGACCGTACGATTCGACCTCGTGCGAGATGGAACCGATCAAGGCGCTTGTCCCGGTGCGCATCTCCTCCAGAACCTCTGGAATGCAATCCTGCCCGACGATAGCGAAGTCTGCTTCCCGGCCTGCCTCGCGTGCTGCGTCAAGCACGCCGAGCGCGCTGGAATCGGTTGCAGCGGCAACCAGGATGCGCTCGCCCTTGCGATGGCTGCGGATGAATTCCGCGACAGCCAGCTTACTGGGCTGGCGCATGCCCCGGCCTTCGATGTGCATATACCGGTCCGCCCGGAGATCCGTGAGCCGTTCGCGAATTCCGTCAAAAGCGCCGGTAATCCGGTTCTGCACAAAGCTGCCTGCCTCTAAAAATCCGACGCCCAGCACCCAGTCCACTTTGCCCTTCCATTTGCGCAGGGCGTGCTGGGCCAGCAGGGACCCGGCTTCGAAGCCGACCTCGAAGTTATCCACTCCAAAATAGGTTGAATTGGGGTGCGGCACATCGATGGCGACCAGCGGGATATCAGCCTTCTTGAAGATGTGCGCCACGCGCGGCGCCACATGTTCCTCAACCTGAAATTCGATTGCCAGGTCCACGCGCTTGGCCACAAATTCCTCGGCATTCTCGACCGCGGTGTCCGCGTCGTAGCGATTGTCGAGCATCAGCAATTCCACGCCCGATGCGGCAGCGGCGGCGGTAATACTCTGAGCAACGGCCACTGAGAATGGCATCTCGGCGCTCTGTGCCGCAAAGCCGAAGCGCAGCCGGCGCGGGCGGGAAACAAGCCGGTACATCCCGTTTTGTCCCTGCGCCACATAGCCGCGATGCACCAGGGTCTTCAGGATTCGATAAACGCTGGTCTTTGAGATCTGAGTTTTCTGGTAGACATCTTCCAAAGACACCGAGGTGTGAGTCTGCTCCAGCAGTTCAAGCACATCGAGCGCTTTGGACAGAATGGGGATCAGGTACAGCCGTTTAATCTTGGTCTTCGGCAATCGGTCTTCTCCGGCTCCAGTTTCAATACCGAAACTGCACTCGAATTAGAATACAGCATCTCAGGCGTAGCTGCTCACTGCCGCGTGCCGGCTTCCCCGTTCCGCCGCCGCGCGCTCGACATAGCCGCCTGCGTAGAGTGCCGCCAGAGGGTCGGCGGGCAGGCCGCGCTCCACTCGCCATGCTGCCGCGAGCGGACGCACGTCCGTCCAGAATGCGCCGCGAAGCAGTTCCTCGGCGGCCACCAGGTTACAGGATTGCTGATGGGCTGCCAACTCTTCGCGATCGACGAGCGCGGCCTTGAGCCAAAGCTCCTGGGCGGTCACGACCGTCTGTACTGAAGCTTCAATCTTGCCTTTCAGGTTGTGGCTCTGGTC
The DNA here is from genome assembly GCA_963757965.1 of uncultured Acidobacteriaceae bacterium. Taxonomy (GTDB): domain Bacteria; phylum Acidobacteriota; class Terriglobia; order Terriglobales; family Acidobacteriaceae; genus Telmatobacter. The sequence continues at coordinate 98,524 of CAVWTV010000008.1, read as the reverse complement.
GATCATGAAGGCGATGTCGTGGGGCAGGCCATCGGTGGTGGCTGTGTGGATCTCGTGGAAGATGCGGAAGATCTGGTAGGGATCGATCGAGCCCAGCGTCAGGTCGTCGTCGGCATAGCGGCGGTCATTGAAGTGGAAGCCGCCAAGCAGGCCCGTGTGCAGCAGCCATGCCACGATCTGTTCGATATTCTGAGCAGAGTAATGATGGCCGGTGTCCACCAGAACACGGGCTTGCGGGCCTGCCATGCGCGAAAAGTGCGACGACATGCCCCAGTCCGCAATATCCGTGTGATAGAAGGCCGGCTCAAACGGCTTGTATTCGATCAGCAGTCGCTGCCCGGCGTCGAGATGGTCATGAGACGTCCGCAGCGCCTCTTCAAGCCAGCCGATCCGCTTGCGAATGCTCTGCGAGCCCGGATAGTTCGAGCCGTCGGGCAGCCAGAGCGAAATATCGCGGGACCCCAGCCGCTTGGCGATCTCAATCGAATCCAGCACGTGATCTACGGCCTGCTTGCGAATCTCCGCCGACGGGTTGCAAAGCGAACCGAACTTGTACTCCTGGTCCTGAAAGAGGTTCGGGTTGATCGACCCGGCGCGAATCCCGTAGCGGTGCTCAAGTTGTTTCACCTCGGCGACATCGGAGAGGCCGTTGGGCAAATCCCACAGCACATGCAGCGCAAGCGTGGGGGTCGAACCGGTCAGGCGGTTGACCTCAGCCGCGTCGGCGAACTTCTCTTCGATGGTGGAGGCCGCCGCGGCCTGGACGAATTTGCCAAAGCGCGTACCGGTGTTTGCGAATCCCCAGGAGGGAATCTCGATCTGGAACGAGTCCAGGGCTTGAGCTGCCAGGTCGAAGGTTGCGGATTCTGAATGCTTCATGGTTACCCCCACCGGGATGATGTTGCCCGGTCAAAAATATCAAATCTCATCTCTCACAAGGATTACATGGAGAAAACGCGGTCCATGGACGCCTTTGATGCGGGTCATTTCAATGTCTGCCGTGGCGCTGGGTCCGGAAATCCATGTTACCAGTCCGGGAGGTTGCGCACATCGGTCGAAGTACTCCGGCAGCGTTTCCACCACCTGGCTGGCCTGGAGGATGCACAGATGCCAGTCGGGGAGCAGGGTTAGCACACGCCGGCCTTCAGCAGGGGAATGGTGCAGGACGATGGTACCCGAATCCGCGACGCCGCAAAATGCAGCGCTGATAACGCCCTCCGCCTGCTCAATCTCAGCGGTGGTCAGGCCGTGGTCGACTTTCCAGTCGAAGCCTGGAACCAGCCAGTCCGCCGCCAGTCCCTCTGGTGCGACGAAGGTGTGCTTTCCGCTGCCGGCGAGCTGTGCGGCAATCGAGGCCACAAGATTCTCCGGCGTAGATTCGATGACCTCGGCGTCGTACTCGCGCAACCGCTCGATCATCAGTGCCAGCCGCTCTTCAGCTGCGAGTTTTCCTCGGCAGATATACGTGTGCGGCAGTACTTCCTGTGTAACTCCAAGGGAGGGGCGAGTCGCGGAGCGGATGCGGTCGAGAATCCGCTGGCGGGATTGGCTCGGGATTGCGCTTCCTGCTGAAACTGTCGCGCTCATTCGGCCTCCCTTGCGCGCGCCGCCCACCATTCGTGGAAGGTCTGGCTGGAAAGAGCGCGGAGATCGCGAGTCTGGGTCCACTTGCCGCCGATGCTGGGCAGAGAGTGAATCCATCCGTCCTTCCTTGTAAACAGACGTAGGCCGATCCGCCCTAGGCGCTGTGCCAGATGGAAGCGCCACGCTTGCTGGAACAGAAGATTCGCGACCTTCATGCCCAGGTACATGGGATCGAACAAGCGGCCGATGTGGTGGCGCTCCTGATTGACCACTTGCGATCGCAACTCCAGCAGCACCTCGGGGATATTGATCTTGACCGGGCAGACCTCGTAACACGCTCCGCACAGTGAGGAAGCGTAGGGCAGCGATTGCGCGTGATGCATCTGCATCAACTGCGGAGTGAGGATGGCGCCAATTGGACCGGGGTAAACCGAGCCATAGGCGTGGCCGCCGGTCTGGCGATAGACGGGGCAGGCGTTCATGCAAGCGGCGCAACGGATGCACTTCAGAGTCTGTCGCTCCGTCTTGCGGGCCAGGATGGACGAGCGCCCGTTGTCGAGCAGAACCACATGAAAGCGCTGCGGACCGTCCCCTGGCGTCACCCCGGTCCAGAGCGAAGTGTAGGGGTTCATGCGCTCCCCGGTGGCGGAACGGGCGAGCACCTGCAACATCACTTCGAGGTCCTGGAAACCCGGCAGCACCTTTTCGATTCCGGCCAGGGTAATCATGGTCCTTGGCAAGGTGAGGCACATGCGCCCGTTGCCCTCCGACTCGACCACAGCCACGGCGCCGGTTTCGGCAATCAGGAAGTTGGCGCCGCTGATCGCGATAGGAACATCGAGGAATTTCCTGCGCAGATAGTTGCGCGCCGCGGCAGTCAAGGCTTGCGGATCCTCGGAGAGATTCTCCAGCCCCATGCGGCGGGCAAAAATCTCCCGCACCTGGCTTCGATTGACGTGTAACGCTGGAACGACGATGTGCGAAGGCTCGTCTTCTCCGAGTTGAAGGATGATCTCGGCCAGATCGGTCTCAAAGACCTTGACGCCCCCAGCTTCGAGAAAAGGATTCAGTTGAATCTCGGCCGAGGTCATGGTTTTGATCTTGATGACTTCGGACGCCTTTTCCTCGCGGAGGAGGTCGAGGATGATCTGTCGCGCCTCGGCGGCATCGGCAGCCCAGTGAACCGTGCCTCCGGCGGCGGTGCAGCGCTCTTCAAACTGCTCGAGGTATGCGTCGAGATTCTCCAGCGCCTGGGCGCGAATCGCAGAGGCTGCCGCGCGCAGGTCCTGCCAGTCCGGCTTTTCCCCTACCACTTTGGCGCGCTTCGCCTGGATCACGTCGATGGCGTGGCCCACATTCTTGCGCAGTTGCGGATTGCGCAGCATGGGCAGCGCGGCCTGTGGGAACGGAGACGCCAGCAGTGGATCCAGAATCGGATGGTTTGCAGATGTATGGGAGACGGCTTCAACGCTCATCGGGTTGCCTCCGCGGGAGAGGCTTCGGTGCTGGCCAGAATCTCCGCCAGATGAATCGTCTTCATGCCCGCATACTGGCGGTGCAAAGCCCCGCCAAGGTGCATCAGGCAACTGTTGTCGAGAGCCGTGCAGTACTCGGCGCCCGTTGCCACTACATCCTGAAGCTTGACGGCCAGCATGGCAGAAGAAACTTCCGCATTCTTCACAGAGAAAGTCCCGCCGAACCCGCAGCAGCGATCGACGTTCGGAAGCGGCGCCTGGGTCAGCGAGCGCACCTTGGACAGAAGCCGGTAGGGCCGGTCGCCCAGATGCAACGCGCGAACCCCGTGGCAACTCGCGTGGTAAGTAACGCGATGAGGAAACCACGCGCCCACATCCTCGACGCCAAGCCTGTCAATCAGAAACTCGCTTAGCTCGTAGACTCTCGGCAGCAGGGCAGTGAATTCGCGGCGCAGTGTCTCGTTGCCCAGTTCCTCAAAAAGCCCAGGATATTGATCGCGGAACATCGCGACGCACGATGAGGACGGAATGATAACGGTCTCCGCGTCCTGGTAGAGCCGGACAAATCGCTTTGCTTGTGAGAATGCCTCGCCGCGAAAGCCGGTATTGGCGTGCATCTGCCCGCAGCAGGTTTGCTTGGGATGAAAATCGAGCGAGACTCCGAGCCTCTCAAGCAGAGTAACGACCGCGCGCCCGGTCTCCGGGAAGAGTGTATCGTTATAGCAGGTGATAAAAAGAGACGCGCGCATAATGAACTCGATCGCCAAAAAGATCTTGAACAGGGTATGGTATTCGATAGAGATACGAATTGTCTATTGCAATATCGAATTTTAAATTCGCAATCGGTTTTATTTCCATCCTCATCGATGCATTGGCCTGGATTCCCATTTCGAAAACTCGTCTTGACGAACAAACCGGCGTCATATCCTGCGACCAATCCAACTCTGCTTCGCACTCCGTACTTGCTCCCCCTTACCGAAACCCAACTGAAAGCCAGCCCCAAGCCTCTTCGGCTAAAATCACCGGGTTCCATTCCGAGGAGGCAAGATGCACGAATCTTTGAAATCCGTGCGGCGGCAGCCGTTCTCTCGGAACATGTTCCAGTTGTCGGCGGTGCTGTGTTGTACCGTCCTTTGCGGCGCCGCGTTCGCCGGCGCGCAGAGCGCCGGCGACGAGAAGAAGATCGACGACACCATCTCGAAAATGACCCTGAAAGAGAAAGTTCACATGCTCTCGGGATCAAGCATGATGGCCTCTACGGGTTTGCCGCGGCTGGGCATTCCCGCGTTCAGAATGAGCGACGGCCCGGCCGGCGCTCACGTTCCACCGCCTTCTACGGCTTATGCGGCGGGCATCGGCCTGGCCGCCAGCTGGGATCGCGAACTGGCTGTCCAAGTCGGCACCCAGATCGGACGCGACGCTCGCTCGCGCGGAGTCAGCTTCCTTCTCGGCCCTGGAGTGAACATCTACCGCGCTCCTTTGAACGGCCGCAATTACGAGTACTTCGGTGAAGACCCGTTCCTCGCCGGCGAGATCGCGGTCGGCTACATCGATGGTGTCCAGTCGCAGGGCGTGAGCGCTACCGTCAAGCACTACGCGGCCAACAACTCGGAGTATTTCCGCTTTACCTCAAATTCAGTCGTCAGCGAGCGCGCGCTCAGAGAAATCTATCTTCCCGCATTCGAAGCCGCGGTCCGCAAAGCTCGCGTTGGGTCCATCATGGATTCCTACAATTTGCTTAACGGCACACATGCAACTGAGAACTACCACCTGAATGTTGAAATCGCCAAGCAGCAGTGGGGCTTTGACGGCGTAATGATGTCCGATTGGACTGCCACCCACGACGGCGTCGCCGCTGCCAATGGCGGGCTTGACCTTGAGATGCCCTTCGGAACTTACATGAACGAGAAAGCCCTGCTGCCTGCGGTGAAGGATGGCACAGTCAAGGAATCGGTCATCGACGACAAGATCCGCCGCTTGCTCCGCGACGGGTATCGCTTCGGTTGGATCGCCCACGATCCGCTCGACCAGAGCATTCCCCGCTACAGCCAGCAGGGCCGAAATACTGCACTTCAAGGCGCACGCGAAGCCATTGTCTTGCTGAAGAATCAGGGCAACCTCCTCCCGCTCGACCCCGCCAAGGTGAAGACCATCGCGGTGATCGGCCCGGATGCCTTCCCGGCGATTCCAACCGCCGGCGGCAGCGGCCAGGTCCCTGTCTTCTCGGAAGTCAGCGCACTGAAAGGCATCAGTGACCGGCTGAGGGTCAATGCCAATGTTCTGTACGACCGCGGCGTCCCGAAGACGTCGGTTCTCGCCATGCGATCAGCCTTCAGCCGGTCCCGTTTCAAGTTTGTGCCTGGCCTGACCGTCGAGACCTTCGACAATCCCAACTTCACCGGAAAGCCGCTGGCTACGCGAACAGAGTTGGTGGCCAACACCGGGCAGAACCTGCTTGACAATCCCGATGTGGCCGAGCTGATTAATGCGATCACAGCCGATCAGATGATGGCGTTCATGAATGCAGGCGGCCCGCCGCGGTTTACCCGGTGGACGGGATATTACTATGCTCTTGCCGCCGGCAACTTTACAGTCTTTGTCGAAAACCAGGGAAAATACCGGCTGACAATCGACGGGCAAACAATCGTCGATCACGCGGAGATTCCGACGTCTGCGTTGGCACAGGCGGTTTTGGCGCTGACTCAAGGATTCCACAAGGTCGTGCTTGAGGTCCTCGGAGCGCCGCAGTTTGGCGAAGGAGCTTTGAAAATCGGCATCGTGGCGGAAGGCGCTTTTGTAGATCAATCGGCCATCGACCTGGCCAGACGCGCCGATGTCGCGATCGTTGCGGTCGGATACAACCCCGACATCGAGACTGAAGGCGCCGATCGCGCGTTCCAGCTTCCTCCCGGCCAGGATGAACTCATCGAAAAGATCGCGGCTGTCAATCCCAACACCATCGTCACCGTTACGGCAGGCGGGGGTGTCGATGCTTCTCGCTGGATCGATCGTGTAGCTGCGCTGCTCGAGAACTGGTATCCGGGCCAGGAGGGCGGAACGGCGATTGCCGAGGTGCTCTTCGGCGATGTCGACCCATCGGGCCGTCTTCCCATCAGTTGGGAGAAGAGCCTGAATGACAATCCGTCGTTTCCGTATTACTACCCGACCGCCGGCTCGCTGACCATTCCGTACAACGATGGCGTATTTGTAGGCTATCGCGGCTACGAGCACAATGGTGTCAAGCCGCTGTTCCCCTTCGGCTATGGGCTTTCTTACACCAGCTTCAAGTATGCGAGTCTTGTTATCCACCCGGCAGCCGGAACAGGCGCGTACGAAGTTGGTTTCGATGTCACCAACATCGGCACAAAGGCAGGGGCGGACGTGGCCCAGGTCTACGTCAGCGAAGATCACCCCCACGTTCCTCGCCCTCCGCAGGAACTCAAGGGCTTTGCGCGTGTGGTGCTCGATCCGGGCCAGACCCGGCACGTAACCGTCCCGCTCGACGCGCGTTCCTTCACCTGGTACGACGAGAAAGCTGCCGCGTGGCATGTTGACGCGGGTTCCTTCACGGTCCGTGTCAGCCGTTCGTCGGCCGATCCCCAACTCGAAGGCAAGATTACCCTGGGCCAGGCAATCGTGCTGCCGGTCAAACAGTAAGTGGTAATCCGCCGGCAGTGGTCCGCTGGCGGTTGCCGGCCTCAAGCGCCCCATCTGCCATTCCAGCGGATTGCCTGCCTGATTCCTTCGACCGGCGGTGGGTCAAAGCAATGACTTTCTTTGCTTCCCGGAGTCAACTTTGCTCGTTGCGTTGCGTCTAATGAGGTTGATGCTCTCGCCGATGCCGTTTCGGGAAAGAGACTGTAGGTGCTTCCCTTTTTGCGGGTTCTAGTTGGTTTTTCGTTGCTTTACCTTGCACCTCTCGCTCCTTCACCAATATCCTTGATCCCCGAAGGTGTCCTGTTTTGATGCACTGCCTCTGTCCCCGTCCCCGATGGTAACTTCGATTGGAGGGCTGAAACTTCATGGGTCAACATTCCAGGTTTTTGCTGCAGCAGCTAGCTAAACTGCGGTTGATCGAGCTTCATGCTTCTTGAGTTTTTTCACTGAATATCGTCGTTCCCCCCGATATTTTTTGATTGAAACCGTAACTTTTCGCTTGTTCGGGTGTTTCATTCCGAAGGAAAGGCCTAGGAAAAACCACATGCTCCCCCTCCGATCGTTTCCCCTGCGTGTTTTGGCGAGTTCATTGCTTTGGGCAACCGCGGCAATGTGTCAGCAGTATGCGCCCGCCGTACGCATTGTGAATGCGGTTGATGAAAGCCAGTTGACCACGCTCAAAGGCAACACACATCCAGCGGCAAATGCCAGCAACGACCGCGGCGCCGTGAGCCAGAATTTTTCCATGAGCGACTTGATCCTGGTGCTGAGCCGGAGCCCGGAGCAGCAGGCGGCCTTCGACAAGTTTGTCGCCAGCCAGTACGATCCCAACTCGTCCGACTTCCATCAGTGGCTCACGCCTGAGCAGGTCGGCCAGAATTTCGGCCCCTCCGAGACCGACATTGCGACCATCTCGAACTGGCTGACCGGGCATGGTTTCACTATCGACGAAGTCGGCAAGGATCGCATGACGATCCGCTTCAGCGGTAATGCAGGGCAGGTCCAAAGCACCTTCCACACCGAGATTCATAACCTGGTAGTGAACGGGGTTCCGCATATCGCCAACATGAGCGACCCGCAGATTCCAGCCGCGCTGCTGCCTGCGGTGGTGGGCGTAAAGTCGCTGCACAATTTCTTCGCAAAGCCGTTACATACGCTCGGATCGCTGGTCACTCGAGATGGTCAGACCGGCGGGTGGAAGCGAGGGACAAATCAAGACGCAACGACGGTGCAAATGAAGGGATCGCGTGCAACGGGCAGCATTCGTCCGCAGTTTGGCATCAATGACCCAACGTATGGCCTCGAGGAGGACGTAACGCCCTATGACTTTGCAACCATCTACAACGTCGCTCCGTTATGGAGTGGGACCACTTCTGCCGGGGTGATCGACGGGACAGGGCAGACTATCGCGATCGCCGGTACCAGCAGCGTGAATCTTCCCGATATAAGCGCCTTTCGAAACGCCTTCGGTCCTCTTCCGGCCAATACTCCCCAACTCGTCTCCGGCAATAGCAGCCCGCTAACGGTATGCACGGACACAACGGGGAAACTACCCTATCCGTCCAACCCGTGCGAGCTGGATGACCTGCTTGAGAACTCGCTCGATGTCGAATGGTCAGGCGCTGTGGCCAAGAACGCCCAGATCGTGCTCGTATCCTCCTATCCGACTTCGGCTACGGACGACGGGCTCTTTGACTCCGAGAGTTATATCATTAACAACCTCTATAAGACCGCCAAGATCATGAGCGTGAGCTACGGCGAATGTGAGCTTGGGATGGGCACTGCCGGCAATGCCGAATACAACACTCTCTGGCAGACGGCATACACAGAGGGAATTGCCGTCTTCGTGGCAGCAGGAGATCAGGGCTCTGCCAGTTGTGACGCCGGCTTCGATTCGAGCACGCCATATCGAGCGGAGTATGGCCTTTCGGTGAGCGGCTTTGCCTCCACACCCTACAACACAGCTGTCGGCGGTACCGACCTGAATTGGGGCTCGACGACCTCGCCCTACTGGGGCGCGAGCAACAACTCAAACGGGTCGAACGCGTTGGGCTACATTCCCGAGGTTCCGTGGAACGACACCTGCACCAACCCGATCGCGGTCGCCGCGCTCAACAGCGATATCGGAGCAAGTCTCACCGCAACGCAGATGTGCGACGAAATCTACACGGAGAACGTCTATTCCACGTCCAGGAGCGGCGAGGCCGCGCTGCTGTCGCTTATCGACATTGTGGGAGGAAGCGGTGGCATGAGTTCCTGCACCACCAGTGATGGCAGCCACGTTTCCAGTTGTTCCGGAGGTTATTCCAAGCCGATATGGCAGGCCGGTGTGACGGGTATCCCCAACGACGGTGTGCGAGACATTCCGGACGTCTCGTTCTTTGCATCGAACGGATTCTTGGGCAGCGCCTACCTGATCTGCGTGTCCGAGGCCGGGTCGGCTTGCACCTATTCCGCAACCTCGGAGAACACTGCGCAGGAGGTTGGCGGGACCTCCGTCTCATCGCCGGCGATGGCGGGAGTGATGGCGCTGATCAACCAGAAGGCCGGCACACCGCAAGGAAGTCCTAATACGGAGCTGTATGCCTTAGCTGCCCAACAATCCTACGGAAGTTGCAGCGCCGAGCGGGGCGGAGGATCGCCGGTCACCAGCAGTTCGTGCTACTTCAACGACATCGACACGGGCACCATCGCAATGCCGTGCGATTATTCCGACAAGTCTCCAAATTGCGTTGGTACGAATGAAGTTGGGATTCTCTCCGGTTATGGCGCTTCCGCCGGCTACGATCTGGCCACGGGATTGGGATCGTTGAACGTGGCCAACGTGGTGAATCATTGGACGGCGACCACCCTTTCCCCAGCATTCGTCATTTTCGGGGCTAGTCTCACAATTGCAGCTGGCGCGACCACCGGCAACACTTCGACGATCAACTTGACGCCGTTGAACGGGTTTACTGGAAGCGTCAATCTCAGTTGCGCTGTGACCTCCACGCCGGGCGGCGCCAACCCCGTGACGTGCGGCATTCCGTCGCCTGTGAGCATTACTGGGACCAGCGCCGTGAATACGACTTTGACAATCAACAGCACCGCGAATACGACCGGCGGAGCCTATGTGATTACCGTTACGGGCACTTCAGGCGGCCTGACTGAAACGGCCCTCGTCAATGTCAGCGTGACTTCGACCGTTAATGTTGCGTTCACGCTGTCGGTAACGACGCAGCCGCCAGCCATTGCCAGCCCAGGGGGAAGCGCCGCAGCGATCATTACGGTGGCGCCTGTCAACGGATACACAGGAACTGTGACATTCAGTTGCCTCCAGACTGGGGGCCCAGGCAATGCGGCGGGGGATGCTCCCGTTTGCTTGTACTCGTCGTCCCCGGTTACCGTGGGCGGAACAGAAACCTTCACGATTGAGACTTCAGCCAAGGTGGCCGAGTTGGCTTATCCCAAACCGGCGGGCAAAGGCAGCGGCTGGGCCGGAGCGGGCGGGGGCGCTATCCTCGCATTCCTCGTGTTCCTGGGGATTCCAGCGCGGCGACGGAGCTGGCGGTCGATGCTGGGCATCCTGGTCCTGTTGGTTGCCCTGGGCGGCCTCTCCAGTTGCGGAGGAGGCGGAGGCGGCACAACGTCTACGGGTGATCCAGGTACATCCGTCGGGACCTACACGTTCCAGATCACCGGAACCGGAGTTCCCGCGGTAACTCCGGCGCCCTTCACCTCTTTCAGCGTGACCGTGAATTAGTTCTACGGTTGCAGATCGGAAGGTCGAAAGGGAGGCGGGGGTTTTACAGGCTGCGGAAAAGCTCGTTCGGGCGGTAGGCCAGGGATTCATCCCTGGTGTAAGATCAACAGAATCATCGCGGGCTTTAGCCCCTGAGGCATGCTTTTCGCCGCATTTAACCCAGAACAGGCGTTTTCCGCAGCCCGTTTAGGCCCGGTCCCTTGTCCCTGCTTATGGCGAGGAAAGCACGTCACGCAGGCCCTTCCTTCGCGAAGGGCCTGCGCACATATGGCGTGTATATTGCTGCTCTTTGCCGATAATTAAATCCCTCCGGCGCATAATCGCCAGAGAGATGACGGCCCTCGAAGCTGAATTCCGCCGCCGGGCTATGAATCCTCGAACAAGCGCGCGCGCATTTTGCATGTGAAACTGTGAAACCCCACCTAAGTAGTTCATAATAAAGACGCTTTTCAGCTAGATCTCACAACTGCACAGAAACAGTAACTCATCTGCGAATGGCTGCGCGACGAAGCATTTAACCATCCAACAGAAAAGCGATAGAGGATCGATCCTCTATCGCTTCTGAGGCGTGGAAGCCGGCTTGGAAATTGCTATTTGCTCACTTTGTCGAGCGCCAGGTTCAAGTCCAGAACATTCACGCGGGGCTCGCCGAGGAATCCCAACTGGCGTGCTGTGATGTTCTGCGCGATGAGTTGGCGAATCTGGTCTTCAGAGATTCCACGCGCCTTGGCCACGCGCGGCGCCTGAAAGTACGCCGCATCGGGCGTGATGTCGGGATCGAGCCCCGACCCTGAAGTGGTCACCAGGTCGATGGGCACAGGCTTGCCGGGATTCTCGGCGGAAAGCTTGTCGATCGATCCCTGAATGCGATCCACCAGCGCCTTTGAAGATTGAGCCAGGTTGGAGCCGCCTGAGTTTGCTGCATCGTAGCCGTTCCCGGCCGCCGACGGGCGCGGATGAAAGTACTTGTCGGATGTGAAGCTCTGCGCCAGAAGCTCGGAGCCGATGACTGTGCCGTCCTTGAGTTGAATTAGGCTTCCAGCGGCTTTGTGGGGAAAGATCAAGCCGGCAATTCCGGTCACGACCAGCGGATAGCCGATGCCCAACAGGACCGCGGTCACGAGGGTGAAGCGAATCGAGGTCTTCCAGACGGAATGCACGGTACTTCTCCTTGCGGGGCCTGACGCTCCCCTTGGTTACAGCCCCATGTGCAGGGCTACCAGAAACATGTCGATGGCCTTGATGCCAATAAACGGAACGATGATGCCGCCCACGCCGTAGATGAGCAGATTGTTGCGCAGCAGAATGTCCGCTGCCTTGGGCTCGTATTTCACGCCCTTGAGTGCCAGCGGAATAAGGGCCACGATAATCAGCGCGTTGAAGATCACCGCCGAGAGGATGGCGGACTCGCGCGAATGAAGGTCCATGATGTTGAGCGCATTCAGCACCGGAAAGACACCGGCGAACATGGCTGGAATGATGGCAAAATACTTGGCCACATCGTTGGCAATCGAAAAAGTGGTCAGTGCTCCTCGCGTCATCAGAAGCTGCTTGCCGATCTCGACGATCTCAATCAGCTTGGTGGGGTTGGAGTCGAGATCCACCATGTTCCCAGCTTCTTTCGCAGCCTGCGTTCCGGAGTTCATGGCCACGCCCACATCGGCTTGCGCCAGCGCGGGCGCGTCGTTGGTGCCGTCGCCGGTCATGGCTACCAGCTTGCCCTTGGCCTGTTCGCGCTTGATCAGGTCCATCTTGTCCTTGGGCTTGGCCTCGGCGAGAAAGTCGTCGACGCCCGCCTCGCGCGCAATCACGGCAGCAGTCAACGGGTTGTCGCCGGTGATCATGATGGTCCGGATGCCCATGGCGCGGAGCCGCGCCAGCCGCTCCTTGAGTCCGCCCTTGACGATGTCCTTCAGGTAGATCACGCCCAGGGCAGCGGCATTCTCTGCAACGACCAGGGGCGTGCCGCCGGCGCGCGCAATCTCTTCCACTTGGTCGCGTACTTTCTGCGGCAGTTGCGACCCCTGCTCCTCGAGGAAGCGGGCAATGGCGTCGACGGACCCTTTGCGGATGCGGGTTCCGGGCAGGTTGACTCCGCTCATTCGGGTTTGCGCGGTGAAGGGAACGAACTCGGCGTGCATGCCGCTCAGATCCCGGCCGCGCAGGCCATATTTCTCCTTCGCCAGCACCACGATCGATCGGCCCTCGGGAGTCTCGTCCGAGAGCGAAGCGAGCTGCGCGGCGTTGGCCATCCGTTCTTCGCTGACATCCGGCGCGGTGAAGAATTCGGTAGCCTGCCGATTGCCCAGCGTGATGGTTCCCGTCTTGTCGAGGAGCAGCGTGTTCACGTCGCCCGCGGCTTCAACGGCGCGTCCGCTCATGGCCAGCACGTTGTACTGCACCAGCCGGTCCATGCCGGCAATGCCAATGGCAGAAAGCAGGCCGCCGATGGTGGTGGGAATGAGGCAGACCAGCAGCGAGACCAGCACGAAGATCGATTGCGGCGCCTTCGAGTACATAGCAAACGGCTGCAAAGTTACAACCGCAAGCAGAAAGACGATGGTGAGTCCGGAAAGCAGAATGCTCAGCGCGATCTCATTGGGAGTCTTCTGCCGCGTGGCGCCTTCAACCAGTGCGATCATGCGATCGAGAAAGGTCTCGCCGGGGTTGGAGGTGATTCTGACCTTGATCCAATCCGATAGGACCTTGGTCCCGCCGGTAACCGCGGACCTGTCGCCGCCGGCCTCGCGAATCACGGGAGCCGACTCGCCGGTGATCGCCGACTCATCTACCGAAGCGACTCCCTCAATGACTTCGCCGTCGCCTGCAATATAGTGGTTGGCCTCGACGTAGATTACGTCGCCAGCGCGCAGCAGGCCGCTCGCGATCTCTTCAAAGCCGCCGTCAGGCTTGTATCTCTTCGCAATCGTCTCGCCTTTGGCCTTGCGCAGCGTGTCGGCCTGAGCCTTGCCGCGGCCTTCAGCCATGGCTTCGGCAAAGTTGGCGAACAGCACCGTGAACCACAGCCAGAGAGTGATCTGCAGGTTGAACCCGAATCCGGGACGGTGGTGAACCATGTTGTCGATGAGCAGGGCCGTGGTCAGAACACTGCCGACCTCGACCACAAACATCACCGGGTTCTTGACCATCCAGCGAGGATCGAGCTTGCGCACCGAATCGAGCAGCGCCGTGGCCACGATTTCTGCATTCCAAAGACTTGTTTTGGTAGCCATATCCGTCCGTTTCGTGTTCCCCTGATGCGGTTAGAAAAGCTGTCCTGCCTTGAGCACCAGGTGCTCCAGAATGGGTCCCAGGCTCAGTGCCGGGAAGAACGTGAGCGCGCCAAGAATAAGTACAACGCCGATCAGCAGAATCGTGAAAAGAGCGCCATTCACCGGGAAAGTTCCGGGCGACGGAGGCACGCTCTTTTTCGAAGCCAGGTTGCCGGCCAGTGCCAGCGCCGGAATGATCATAAGGAGCCGCCCGATCAGCATGTCCCAGCCCATGGCCACGTTGTACCACCAGTTTGTGCCCAGGCCGGCGAAGGCCGATCCGTTATTTCCCGCGCCCGACGCGAATGAATAAAGAATCTCGGAAAATCCGTGCGGCCCGGGGTTGGCCATCGCCGACTGTCCAACAGGCAGCAGCACAAAGATTGCGGCGAACGTGAGGATTATCAAGGGAAAGATCAGCGCGTAGAGCATCGCCATCTTTACGTCGTAGGATTCGATCTTCTTGCCCAGATACTCCGGCGTGCGACCGACCATGAGCCCGGCAATGAAAACGGCGAGCACCACCATGATCAGGATGCCGTAGAGGCCAGAGCCGACGCCGCCGAAGACCACCTCGCCGAGCATGATATTGGCCAGCGGGACCAAGCCGCCCAGCGGAGTAAAACTGTCGTGCATGCCGTTAACGGCCCCGCAACTGGCATCGGTCGTGATGGTGGCGAACAAGGCGCTTTCGGCAATGCCGTTACGCACCTCCTTGCCCTCCATGTTCCCGCCAGGGGCGGTTGCGGTACGAGTCTGTTCGGCGCCGTGAATCAGCGGATGAGGGTGAGACTCGGCCCAGTAGCACACGGCGAAGCCGGACGCGAAGAGTACGTACATGGCCGCAAAGACCGCCCAGCCGTGGCCTGGCGAGCCGGTCATCTTGCCCAAGGTGTAAGTCAGGCCCGCGCCAATCAGAAAGATGGAAACAATCTGAAGGTAGTTCGACAGCGGTGTGGGATTCTCATAAGGATGGGAGCTGTTCGCATTGAAGAATCCGCCGCCGTTGGTCCCCAGCATCTTGATGGCTTCCTGCGGGGCCACCGGCCCCTGCCCGATCGTCTGGGTCTGACCTTCAAGCGTGTGCGCCTGAGTATACGAATTCAGGTTTGCGGGAACCCCCTGCCAGACCAGCAGCAGCGCGTAAACCAGGCAAGCCGGGAGCAGGACATAGAGCATGGTCCGGGTCATATCCACCCAGAAGTTGCCGATCGTGGGTGAACTCGTTCGCTTGATGCCGCGAATCAGCGCGATGGCCACCACGATGCCTGCCGCAGCCGACCAGAAGTTGTGCGTCGCAAGGCCCACCATCTCCGTGAAATAGCTCATGGTGGACTCGGGCGCGTAAAACTGCCAGTTTGTATTGGTGGTGAAGCTGGCAGCGGTGTTCCAGGCCAGGTCGGGACCCACACCGGCCAGATGCTGCGGATTCCACGGCAGGTAGGCTTGCAAGCGCTCGATGGCGTATGTCAGCAGCATGCTGACTGCCGACATTCCCAGCAGGGCATAGGCATACTCGCGCCAGTTCATCTCCTGGTCCGCGTTCACGCCAGACAGCCTGTAGATGAGCCGCTCGATGGGTCGAAGAAGCGGATCGAGCCAGGTGCGTTCCCCTTCCATCACGCGGGTCAGATAAATGCCCACCGGACGAACCGTTGCAAGAAGGATCAGGCTATAGATGGCAAACTGCAACCAGCCATTGACGGACATGTCAGAATTTCTCCGGGAAGAGCATGGTGATGGTCAAGTAAACCAGCAGCAAGAGGGATAGAGCTAGGGCGATGACAGTCACAGTGTCGGTTTGCATGGGGCTACCTCAACTTCTGGCATGCCATGACGTAGAGAAACGCCAGGACGAAGAAAACTAGCGTGAACAGCAACATCACTACATCTTGCGTCAGATTCTGCATTGTGGGTCTCACAGTTCCAGCCTGCTTCGGGGCTTGCAGGTTTTGTGTCGCTTGCCCCGCTGAACCATCCAATCTCAAGCTAGATCTAAGTATCCGCGAGTTTTCGTAAGTAAAAAGTAAGGGTGGTAATAGGACTTTGTAAGATAGGTGGCGATTGCGCTGAACACCGAGGAATCAATCCTCGTTGCCGATCAAGCCCTCGGGAACGAAGCGATAGCCGACCCAAGGCTCGGTTTGAATGTATTGTTTGCCGGACTCTGCCTCGAGCTTTTTGCGCAACTGCCCGACAAACACGCGCAAATACTCGGGCTGGTGGGCCGATTGCGCTCCCCAGACCGAGGTGAGGAGAGCACGATGAGTCATGACCTTTCCGGCATTGCGCGCCAGATGCAACAGCAGGTCGAACTCCTTGGGCGTCAGGTGAATGGGGTTTCCCATGACAGCGATGGTGTGGGCATTGGAGTCGATGAGAAAATCGCCGGTCTCGATAGCCGCCGTCGTCCGTTCCGGCGCCCTGCGCAGGTGAGCCCGCACGCGCGCTAGCAGTTCCTGAATACTGAAGGGTTTGGTTACGTAGTCGTCGGCGCCGGCGTCGAGCGCCTCCACCTTCGTGCGTTCGTGGTCACGGACGGAAAGGATGAGCACCGGGGTAGCAGCGCGGGTTCGAATGGAGCGAGTGACCTCTACGCCGGACATGCCCGGCATCATCAGGTCGGTAATTACGAGGTCTGGAGGCCAGTCCTTGAACACCTGCAGGCCCTCTTCGGGTTCGTTGGCGGTGCGGACATCATAGCCTTGAGCTGACAGCGCTGCCCGCAATACGCGTGTAATCTGCGGCTCGTCGTCGATGATCAGGATTCGGCCTGGCATTTCTTTCTTCTTTCTGAGAGTCTGCTATCGACTAAAGGGCTGTCCGCCCTATAGTCAATAGCAGACGCTGGAACATTACATCATAGCTCTCTGCGGGTATGATTCCGATGGAGAGATCGATGAACGCGCGCGCGAATTCAGAAAAAGCTCTGCGCTGGCTCGTGGCTACGCTGCTGGCGACGCTGACGACGGTTGTGCTGGTCTACCTGGGTGCGAACTCGACTGCGGCGGGGATGGTGTTCCTTGTGCTCGTGGTGTGGTCGGCGACCCAGGCCGGAATCTGGCTGGCCTTGTACGTCGCGGTTCTTTGCGCATTTTCATTTGACTACTTCTTCCTCCTGCCTTACCGAACGTTTCGATTGGCTGGCGCGCAGGAATGGGTGGAGATGTTGTCGTTTGTCGCCTGTTGCCTGGTGGTCGGCCGGGTAGCGGAACGTGCGCGCCGCCAGACCCAGCAGGCCGAACAGCGGCGGGAAGATGTCGAGCGGCTCTACGCGCTGAGCCAGGAGATGATGCTGCACGAGGACGCCGAAGGGCTCATCCACGACCTTCCCCGGATAATCGACCGGATTTTTGCGCTTGACGGCGTGGTTCTTTATGTCTGCGACAAGGACCAGTTCTACTTTTCGCGCGGCGGGGTCGCGCCGCTTATGCAAGCGAGCATGCGGGCCATGACGCAGGGTCAGAATCCGACCATCTCGACGCATGACGATTTGTTTGCCACGATATTGACCTTGGGAATGCGGACCGTGGGGGCAATTGGATGGCGGCCGGCGCTGCTTTCGCGTGAAGTTGCCACTGCCGTGAGCGCTCAGGTATCCATCGTGCTGGCCCGGTCCATCGCCATCGAAGCCTATGCGCGCATGGAGGCAGCCCGCGAGGGAGAACGGCTGCGCACCGCGCTGATCGACTCTCTCACCCATGAACTTCGCACGCCGCTTACCTCGATTCGAGCCGCAGCCACCACGCTGCTTCAGGGCGAGGGCCTGGACGAAGCCGGGAGGCTCGACCTGGCTGCCCTTGTCGACGAAGAAGCCTCGCGGCTGGATGTGCTGATCGGCGAAGCGGTGGAAATGGCCGAGATCGATGCCAACGTGGTGCAGATCCACCTGGTTCCCCAGCATCCGCGCGCACTGCTCGATCAGGCAGTGGAAGAGTCGCGCAAGATTCTGGCTTCGCACCGGGTGAGTGTTGCCGTCGACGAGTCCGACGATCCGGCCTGGTTCGATCCGCACCTGCTGAGCCGGGTTCTCCGTCACCTACTCGAGAACGCGGCGCGCTATACTCCGCCGGGCAGCCGTATAACCCTCAGCAGCCGCCGGACAAATGACCGGCTTGAGTTCGGCGTCGAAGACAATGGCCCCGGCATCGATGCCCTCGACCTGCCTCTGATCTTTGAGAAGTTTTATCGAGGCAAGCGGGGCGCTTTCCTGGGCAAGGGCACAGGCATGGGACTGGCTATTGTGCGTGCAATTCTGGCTGCGCACGGCGGCGCAATCGAGGTCAGCAGCAATCCCGGGCAAGGAACCAGCTTTCGCTTCTGGGTGCCATTGGTCGAGAAGGAACCGGCGGGGGATAGGCAGCTAAGAAAGTAGCAAACCATGTATCAGGTAGCCCTCGACACGAACGTATTGGTTGCGGCGATGCGATCCGGCATGGCGCTTCCCATCGCTTATTGAGCTTATTGGGAGATGACCGATGGCGGCCGAACCTGACGGTTGCGGTCGCCCTTGAAAATGAGGCGGTGCTCAAGCGCAATTGCCGGGAATTCGGCTTGACAGAAGACGACATCGACGATGCGTTGGACGCTATATTCTCTCAAGCAGGGTTGCATCGACTGTATTTCCTTTGGAGACCCGTGGCAGCCGACCCGGATGACGACCTTGTCATGGAAGCCGCGAAAGCAAGTCACAGCGACTTCGTGGTTACATTCAACAGGCGAGACTTCCCCGCTAGCCGAAGATTCGGAATTGACTGTCTATCGCCCAGAGAATTCCTTATACTAATTGAGAAGCTGCCATGAAAAGCATTCAACTTCCCGATGATGTTTACCGCCGTGCAACGGAGTTGGCCGATCCGGATCATGTCTCTGTCGACAAGCTAGTGGCGGCAATCGTGAACGAGCGGGCAACTGATTGGTCACGGTTGCAAGCTCGCGCAGCGCGTGGTTCGCTGGAGAAGCTCCATCGTGTCCTGGCCAAGGTGAGCGACGCGCCCCCGGAAACGATGGATCGGCTGTAACGGAAAGTTGTGCCAAGCTTCAGGCGTCGGAGGCCGAGTTCCTGATCGGAAGCCGAGAGTTTTTTGAGCGCGGCGACGTGTATTGGATCAGGCCGCTGCTCCCATGATGCCACTAACTCTGGAGCCTCACTTCGGTTCCTCTGTCCAGTCGCAGGCAATCTCTCGCCGCGTGTCTGAACTCTCCGTAGCCCACTCCAGCAGCCGCGCTACCCGCCATGCATCCAGCCCGCCGACCGGCGCGGGAGCCTTGCCAAGCAGCGCGTCGCGGACGCCCGCATAGTAGAGGCGGTAATCTCCGGGGACGGGTTCAACCGGGCGCGTGACCATGCCGCCATCCACGTCCACGCTCAACGTGCCCCAGTTGGCGGATGGCTCGTGTCCCCAGTTCGGACCTTCAATTCGAGTGACCTTGTTCAGCGCCGCCTCCTGCGGATCGAGGCCGAATTTCCAGTAGCTTCCTTTTGTCCCGCGCAGATGAAAACGGGGCCGCGCCAACGCAGCCAGACAGTTGGACGAAAGAGTCACGGATAAACGCGGATAACGAAGGCGTAGAGTGAAGGCGTCAACAGAGCCTTCCCCGTCCCGCTCGCGCGTTACGTCGGCGCTCACCGCTTCCGGGTTGCCGAAGAGAAGTAACGCTTGGTCCGCAAGATGAGGGCCAAGGTCGAGCAGCGCGCCCCCGCCTTGCCCGGGGTCGTCCTTCCAGGCGCGCCCGGTGTGCGACGGCCGCCAGCGATCGAAGACCGATTCAAAGTGAACGAGCCGGCCCAGCGAGCCTTCGTCCATTAGCTTTTGAATCGTCTTCAAATCGCCGTCCCAGCGGCGATTATGAAACGGAAACAGCTCCGTTCCGCGCGCGGCAGCCAACTCCATCAACTGGGAAACTTCGGCAGAAGTGACTGCGGTCGGCTTGTCCACCACCACGCTCTTGCCGGCTTCGAGAATCTTCCGTGCGACATCGAAGTGAGTTCCGCTCGGGGTGGTCACTACGAATAGTCCAAGAGATGCGTCTTCCAGCATCGCATCCAGGGAGCGATAGGTTGTAATGCCGGGATAGCGCTGCGCGGCATTGTCCGTGCTGCGCTCGACGACCGCAGCCAGTTCGAGCCCTTCAACCGAAGAGAGAAGCGGGGCGTGAAAGACTCGTCCGCCCATGCCGAAACCCACCACACCAACCCGGATCATGTTTTTGCCTCCGCCGAGCCTGCGCTCAGGCCGTCGACCATCTCTTTAACCTTCTAATTTATAACGGGTCTCCGCAAGGCGGTAGAGGCGGCGCCAAACCAAGCGGTTCATGGTCACCACCATCAGCGAAATAAAGATCGTCGCCAACAGCAGGATCGGAAAACGTCCGTGGTCGGTGGCCCAATCGATTTGCGCTCCCAGGCCGATGGTTTGCAGCGTGCGGTCTGACAGGTGGGTGTACTCGGCAAAGACCGACGCGTTCCACGCCCCGCCGGAAGCCGTCACCATCCCAGTGATCAGGTAAGGGAAGATCCCGGGGAGGATGAGCTTGGTCCACCGCTGCCAGCGATTGAAGCGGAACAGCGTCGAGACCTCGCGCAGGTCGGAAGGGATCGACATGGCCCCGGCGATGACGTTGAAAAGGATGTACCACTGCGTTCCCAGCAGCATCAGCGCGATGGACCCAATGCCGAGGCCGCCGCCGATCTTGACCAGTCCGATGAGCAGGATGGGAAAGAATGCGGTGGCCGGAACCGACGCCATCACCTGCGCAAGCGGCTGCACGAATCGGGCCAATTTTGGATTGAAGCCGATAGCCACGCCCACGGGAATGGTCCAGGCGGCGGAGATGGCGAGCGCCGCATTGACGCGCAGAAAGGTTGCGCCGGCCCCTTCCAGCAGAAGCCGCAGTTCCGGCCATGTGATCGTCCTGAGCATGAGAACAGCCTGAATTGTGCCCCAGGCAACAACGCAGCCCGCCGCCGCAGCCAAAGCCCAAAGTGCCGGCGAACCTTTGCTGGCCTTCTCTTCGTCGAGCGGATGGACCATACGGCATTCGCTGGTACGCGCCATGCGCCGGTAGATCGGTTCTTCCAGGCTGGTCCAGATCCGGTTGGACTCGCTGAACAGATTGGAGCGGCGCAGCAGTTCCAGGATTGGCGAAGTGACGCGGTCGGCCGACTCCACCTGCTCGAATTTGAATTTATCGCTCCAGGCAATCAACGGGCGCCAAAGCAACTGATCGGTGGCCACGACGATAAGAATCACGACAAGAAACCCGGCTACCAGCGCGCGGATGTCTCCATCTGCGGTCGCGGTCTGAAGGTAACTGCCCAACCCTGGCAATTGGAAGTTGCGGTCGCCCATGGTGAACATTTCGCAGGCAATGAGCGCAAACCATCCGCCCGCGACCGAGACAATCGAATTCCACACCAGGCCGATCGCCGAATACGGCATTTCAAGCTGCCAGAACCTCTGCCACGGCGAGTACCGATAGATGCTCGCGGCCTCGCGCATCTCCCTGGGAATGCTCTTCAGAGACGAGTAGAAACTAAAGGCCAGGTTCCATACCTGACCGGTGAAGATCAGAAGGATGACCCCCATCTCAATGCCCATTTGGCGCCCAGGCACCAGCGCCACCATGGCCAGCACAACTGGCGGCAGAAAGCTGAGCACCGGAATCGATTGCAAAATGTCGAGAACCGCGACCATCCAAGCCTCAACACGCGGGCTGTAGGCAGCAATGTAACCGTAGCTGACAGCAAAAATCAGGCTGAGCAGGTAGGCAATTGCAATGCGCACGATGGAGTAAAAGGCGTAGGCAGGCAGAGCGCCGATCGAGTGCGAAATCGGCACCACCGGGATCGGCTTGCCCATCCAGTACTTGCCCGTGCTGACGATTGAAAAGAAGATCGCCAGCCCACAGGAAGCCACTCCCACATCGATGAGAAACGGCCAGGGGCGACCTATAACCAGTGTCCGGGCTAGTGGGTGCAGTTTCACTCGGCGCCTCCGCTGGCGGCGATTTCTTCATCCTGCGCGTCGGGCAACACAAACCGGCGCCGGCTGGCGTCGAAGTCGAACAGCTCGGCGTACCGGCCCCAGGTGACAGCCGTCTCCATCTGCCGCAGGCACTCCTCCTCGCTGAACTGTTCGTCGAGCATGTCCAGAAAAAAGTCTTCCGGCACGGTGTGGTCGCTCTTGGATTCGAGCGCGCGGCGAATCTGGCGGAGGAGCAGCACGTTTTTCACCGCGGCGTCGCGGAACAGCTCCTTCTGGCGAAGAATCTCGGAGTTGGTAAACTCGGCGCCGCTCTCGGTGATGGCTGCGTCGCCCTCTTCGATGTTGAGGAACCCGAGCAGTTGCGCGGCGTCGACGATGGGCAGCAGGTCGTCGATCTCGAAGGCCAGATCGTCGGCCAGGCGGTAGATGTCGTCGCGTCCACCCTTGTCCAGCAATAGCTCCAGCAGGCCGGCCATGCCGCCTGGGCGAGCGTGGGGCAGCATCTGATAGTGCATCTGGCGCTGGTCGCGTACGCGCGTCTCGGGGTGCTGATGATCGGGCGCCTCGGTGGGTGCAACATCGGGCTTGGTCAGCACCTTGTAGATGTAATCGACGAGCTGGGTAAATGGCTCCGATTTACGGTCTCGAGGCTGCGGCAGTTGCACCTTGAAGTCCGTACGGATGTGGCCCGGATTGCGTCCCAGCACAATGATGCGGTCGGCCAGCAGAACCGCCTCCTCGATGTTGTGCGTCACCAGGAACACGGCCTTGGTGGGCATGGTCTTGTTGGCCCACAGCTCGAGCAGTTCAGAGCGCAGGTTCTCGGCTGTCAGAACGTCGAGCGCGCTGAACGGCTCGTCCATGAAGAGGACTTCGGGCTCGACGACGAGGGCTCGCGCAAAGCCGACGCGCTGCCGCATTCCACCTGAAAGTTCCTTGGGATAAGCGCCTTCAAAGCCGTCCAATCCCACCGTGTCCAGCATCTTCATGCTGCGCTCGCGCCGCTCTTGAGGGCTCACGCCCCTGGCCTGCAGCGGCGCTTCGACGTTCTCGAGAACCGTGAGCCAGGGGAAGAGCGCAAAGCTCTGGAAGACGATCGAGACGTTGATTTCAGCGTCGGCGATGGGCTTCTCGTGCCAGTAGACCTGGCCGGCCGAAGGCGTCGAGAGCCCTGTCAACATACGCAGCATGGTGGATTTGCCAGAGCCTGACGGTCCGAGCAGGGCAAGAATCTCTCCCGGCACGATGCTCAGGTCAGTAGCCGAGATCACCTGAATGCGGTTCTGGCTGGGCTGGGCGTAGTATTTCTCGATCTTCTCGGCGCGAATAATCGCGTCAACAGCCGGAGCTTGCGGCGGAGTCTGGGCATGGTTGGGGATGACCGCTTCCTGCATGAGTAGTTCTCCGGTAGTTGTCCGCAATCCAAGGGCGCGGCCGATTGTTTCAAGTCTATGGGTCTCCGGTTGCTGGCAGATGAATGGGCGGTGTCAGCGCTGAACCCTGCGCCCAGGATTTTGGATCTTGGTATGCGTCGACCCATTGCCCAGACCCGAGGTTCCAATCCAGCAATTCCAAACCCCAAAACCGAGCGTATCATTTTAGCTAAGCGCTTCGCCCGCTCGGAATGAGCTTCGTTCGGCAATTCAATCTGCGTCGCTTGCAGGCTGGGCCCGGCCGTTGGAATTGTGCCATGTTTTCGCGCGTGCCGGTTTGATCGTGCGTCTAGGAGAATATGCCCGAAAAGAACCCCAAACCCAAGATCCTGGTTGCCGACGACGAACGGGTAATCGCCGACACGCTGGCCATGATTCTGAATCAGAGCGGCTTTGAAGCCCGCGCCGTCTATTCCGGTGAAAAAGCGCTCGAATCGGTCGCCACATTTGTGCCCGACATGCTCATCTCCGACGTCATCATGGCCGACCTGAACGGAATCGATGCGGCAATCCGCATCCGGAAACTGCTGCCGGGGATCAAGGTGCTGCTTTTCTCCGGCCAGGCCGCCACGGCCGATCTGCTTGAGAAAGCGCGCGCCGATGGCCACGAGTTTGAAATTCTAGCCAAGCCAGTCCATCCACAGGATTTGCTGAACAAGCTGCGCGGGTAATCGCGACGCCCTTCCTGCCAGCCTGGATTAGAGCTCGCGCCGAAGTTCCATCGCATGTGCCCCATCCATCCGCAAAGAGCGCGGATGGATGGGGCACCCGACTTTCGGCAATAGTGGGCTACAGCTCGCGCCTGCCCTCCATCGCGCTCGCCATCGTCACCTCGTCGGCATATTCGATGTCGCTGCCTGCCGGAACCCCGGTTGCGATCCGTGTGATCCGGACATTGAAGCCGCGCAGCGCGCTGGCCAGCCAGTTGGCGGTGGCTTCGCCTTCAAGCGTCGGACTGGTGGCCAGGATCACTTCGTCCAATTCGCCGCGCTCAGCGCGAGCAAGCAGAGTTCCGGTGCGCAACTGGTCGGGACCCACTCCGTGCAGCGGCGAGAGCGTTCCGTGCAGCACGTGGTAAACCCCCTGGTACCCGCGCGCCCGCTCGACTGCTGCAATGCTCGTAGGCTCCTCGACCACGCACACCAGCCGTTGGTTGCGCGAAGGGCTGGTGCAATAGGCGCAGGGATCGACGTCGGTGACATTGTTGCAGACCGAGCACAGCCGCAGACTCGCCTTGAGTCCGCGCACCGCTTCAGCCAGCGCCGCGGCATCCTCGTCGGTAGAGCGAAGAATATGGAAGGCGAAGCGCTGGGCGCTCTTGGTCCCGACGCCGGGCAGCTTCTTCAACTCTTCAATGAGCCTGGCCATCGGCTCGGCATAGCGTGACACAGAGCGCCTCCATAAGATTGCATTCGGCTGGTGAGCAACAGCGTTTTCAGCCGAGCCCCGGCAGCTTCAGGCCGCCGAGAATACCCTGCACGCTGGACTTGATGGCCTCATCGGCCTTGCGCCCAGCTTCGTTGACTGCGGCCACGACAAGATCCTCCAGCATCTCAACGTCGGGCTGCCCTCCGCTGAGGCCGACGACCGCCGAAGGGTCGATGCGAATCTTGAGGAGTTGTTTCTTCCCGTTCATGGTCGCGGTTACTGCGCCGCCGCCGCTGGTTGCCTCGACAATGGTTTCGCCCAGCTTTCGCTGGACCTCCTCTTGCATTTGATTGGCCTGGGAAAGCATCTCCGAAATTTTAAGAGGGTTGATCATGATTCGTTTCCTGCTTCATTTCCGGTTTATGCGTGCGTCATGTTTGACGGAGGTCGACCACGCTGCGAACCTCAGCCTTGAAGATCTCGGTCGCCCGCTGGACCAATGGGTTGGCGAGTGCGGCTTCCTGGATGCTTCCGGCAATCGGAGGCGCCATCACGGCTGCGGCTTGCCCCATCCCGCCCGTTGCCTCGCCGGGAACGACAAGAAAGCGAGTGGGCGCGCCGCACCGTTGCAACTCCTGGCGAATGATCTTCTCCGCGCTCGCATTCACAGTCAAGGTCAGCATCTTCTTGCCCACGCCCGATACTTCGATGCGCAGGCTGGAGCCGTCCAATATCCATGCCGCGGAACCCAGCAGTTGTGCGGCAGAGCTGTGCCCGGCGGACACCAGCGCCGAGCCGACGGCATGGCGTACGGTTTCCATGCTGGGAGCGCCGGAGGAAAATGGCGCCGCCTCGGGAGCCTTGGCCAGCGCGCCCGCGGTGAGTGTGGATGCGTAGCCAGTGACCGTGCTTGCGGCGGCAGGGAACGGGCTGCCTGCTGCTTCACCGGCTGACACTGGCTTGGCGACAGACGGCGCACGCTCCAAGGTGGCGACAGGGCTGGCGGCGGATTCCGTATTGAGCCCCAAACCCATCTTTGCGTCCGAGTTCCATCCCCCGCCGCTTGGCCCGAAGGGAGAGATCGATGGAGCCGCCGGCGAAGCAGCCGGCGCCAATGCCGGTGCCGGTCGCGAAGCGGCTGCAATCGGCCTTGGCGGCGCTGCTGCGGCGCTGCGGGCGGCAGAGATTCCTGAAACGCCGGCTGCTACCCCGCTGAGCAACTCTTCGAGCGGCAGAAGCCGCTGCGCATGGATCAGCTTGAGCAAACCCAGTTCAAGGTGGAAGCGCTGCTCCTGGCGGTAGTTCAGATCGTCAAAAGTGCGCAGGACGATCTGCAGATTGCGGGTAAGCTCTTCCTCGCTGAAAAGCAGCGCGGTGCGTGCGGCGCGGGCGCGCTCATCGCCGGAAATCTGCAACAGCTCGGTCTGTTCTCCGCCCAGCTTGGCCATCAGAGCATTACGCAAATAACGAACCATCTGACGGGCCAGAGACGATGAACTGTGCCCAGCGTTGACTAGCAGGTTCAACTGCTCCATCAGCTCAGCGCTCTGCCCCGCGGCCACAGCCTCAAGCAGCCGCTCGAAGACCGCGTTGGGAACCGCTCCCATCAGCTCGCGAATCTGCTCGGCCGAGAGCACCGGCCGCCCCGCCCCCTGGACAATCTCGATGGGAGCAGAAGCGATAGCCTGGTCCATGATCGATAAGGCATCCCGCATTGACCCGTCGCCGGCCTCGGCTAGAAGGGCCAGCGCCGCGTCTTCGGCTTCGACCGCCTCCTGGCCGGCAATCATCTTCAATTGGGCCAGAATGTCGTCGAACTTCACGGCGTGAAAGCTGAAGTGCTGGCAGCGCGAGCGGATGGTCTGAGGAATGTTCTCGGGCTCCGTCGTAGCCATCATGAAGATGACATGCGCAGGCGGCTCCTCGAGGGTTTTGAGCAGAGCGTTGAATGCGGCCTCAGTGATCTGGTGGGCCTCGTCGAGAATATAAATCTTGTAGCGGTCGCGGGAGGGAGCGTAGCGGGCAGCCTCACGCAACTCGCGAATCTCGTCGATGCCGCGGTTGGTGGCCGCGTCGATCTCAATCACATCCACGGCGTTGCCCTGGCGGATCTCGATGCACGAATCGCAGATGCCGCAAGGCTCCGGAGTCGGCCTCTCCGCCGTCCCGATCTCAGTCCGGCAGTTCAGAGCCATGGCCACGATGCGGGCAATAGTGGTTTTGCCGATGCCGCGATGACCGGAGAAGATATAGCCGTGGGCGATGCGATTCTGGCTGAGCGCGTTCATTAGCGTCCGCGTAACGTGATCCTGGCCGGCTACGTCGGCAAAGCGCTGCGGACGGTATTTTCTGGCCAGAACCTGATAACCCATGAATGGACTCGCTCCCAGAACCGGCCCGGATTCTCCGAGGGCCTAGTGGGGATTGTATAGCCCGCGACCGGGTCCGCGGCTGCGTGGAAAACAACTCACAGCCCCACCTCATCGCTGGTGCTTTGGTCCAGGGTCTGCCTGCCTTTAATCAACAGGGGACGACTCAATCCGCTGTCGCCCGCAGCCGCTGTTCCAGAAACCGCCGGACAGCTGAATCCGGTTCCAATCCGATCGCAATCAGATACGCATGGCGCGCCTTAGCGTGCTCCCCGGCCCTGACCAGCAGTTCCGCGCGCGTCGCCCAATAGGGCTGGTACTCTGCGAGCCTCGGATCAGCCTCAACTTCCGGCATCGAGGCGAGAGCTTCTTTTGCTCCACGCAACTCGGCCACGGACAGTGCCCGGTTGATCAGCACCACAGGCGACCCGGTCAGCGCGAAGAGAGCATCGTAAAGCTTCACAACCTCTGTCCAATTCGCAACTCCAGTCCGGTATCGATCCGCATGGGCCGACTGAAGCGCAGCCTCCAGTTGAAATCGCCCGACGGAGCCCATGGCGCCGGCGCGATGCAGCAGATTCTCGGCCTCGGCAATCTGACGGCTATCCCACAAAGCTGAATCCTGCAGGGCGAGCGGAACAAATTCGCCATCGCCGTTGCGCCGGGCACGCCGTCTGGAATCCGCGTGCAGCATAAGCGCAAGCAGGCCTAGGGACTCAGGCTCTTCCGGCATCAACTCCACCACAAGCCTGGCCAGAAACAGCGCCTCCTCCGTCAGATTCCTGCGGATCACGTCTACCCCGCCCGGGTCGCTCCATCCCTCGGTAAACCCCGCATAGATTGCCTCAAGCACCGTGTCGAGCCGGGCCGGCAGTTCCTCGCGCCCAGGGACCCTGAATGGAATGCCTGCCTGCCGGATCTTCTCCTTGGCGCGGACCAGCCGCTTGCCCATCGCCGCCGGAGACGTCAAGAATGCAGAAGCAATGGCCTTCGCGTCGAGCCCCAGCACCACCTGCAAGATCAGCGGCGAACGAATCCCCGCATCGATCGCGGGGTGAGCGCAGGCAAACATCATTGCCAGCCGCTCGTCCGGAAGCTCACCAGAAGCCGGGGAGGACACTACATCTTCGACTGATTGCAAATCGACATCTGCGAATGGATGCCGGCTTTCTCTGCGAACCATATCGATCAACTTGCGACGCGCCACGGTCATCAACCATCCCTCGGGATTTGCAGGGCAGCCGTCTCGGGGCCAATCCGTGAGTGCCGCCGCAAACGCTTCAGAGAGTGCATCTTCGGCGGCGGCAACATCTCGAGTCCGAGTTGCTAGAAAGGCGACGAGTTTGCCGTAGCTCCGGCGCGCAACATCCTCAGCCGCCGATCGAGCGCGCTCATCGCCTTCCCGTGCGTTCATGCCGTTGGGCGCCAGCACCTGTTCACTACCCCATATCCCAGACGGGCCGCACTTCAACGATGCCGTGGCTGGCTCCGGGGCAGCGCGCCGCCCACGACAAGGCCGCATCCAGATCGGGCACATCGATCAGATAATACCCGCCAAGCTGCTCCTTCGAGTCGGCGTATGGACCGTCGAGTACCTGCGTCTTACCGTCCGCGATGCGCACGGTGGTGGTGGTTGCAACGGGCCGCAAACGGTTCGAGCCCTTGAAGGCTCCCGCCTCTTTCAGTGCCTCGGTATACGCCATATAGGCCGCCATTCCTTGCTGTTGTTCGGCTGGAGTCATGTTCACAAAACCAGCTTCATTGGCATGCAGCAGAAGAAGATATTGCATGTGAAACCTCCTTGTTAGTTTGAGTGCGGCCATCATGGCCCGCTACCCCAATGACGTCCGGGGACAGGCCATTTGGACAGGGTCTCTGAAAAAAAACTTTGCCGCACAGGCAGTTCACGCTAAAGACGGTTCGCCGTGCATTTCATTTCGAGGTCTTGCTGTTCTTGCCTTTGCCTGCATTCACGAGACTGTGCTTCTTGGTGTGCTCCTTCGGAGCCCTTTCGGCCGCTTTCTTGGCGGCCTTCTTTCGGCGGCGGATTTCTTCATTCGAGTACATCGATCCGCGGCACTTTTTGGCGCCGCAGTTGCAGACGGCTTCGTCTTCGCCGCCGTCATACAGGCAATAATCGTAGGTAATCTCCGCGCCCGCTGCGATGTTCTTGATGGCCGTGATCCACACGCGCCCGCGCACTTCGCTGGTCTCGCAGTTGGCGTCGCAACTGTGGTTGATGAACATCGCCATCCCGTGCCCGTCGATGACCATCGTCCCGTCCCCGAGTCCAAAGAGATAGGTGATGGGCGAGTGCTCGTAGCGCGCGTCGGCCAAATCTTTTGAGATGCGGCGGCCGGTATACTCAACCACCCGCGTGCCTTTGCGGATGGCCGTTGTGGTGTAGCAGCCGGCGGCGTGAATGGCCGAAGAGCGGATGATAAGTCCCATGCGGGTGTGCAGTTTTTCCTTTACGGTCGATTTTGCGGTATCCACCGCATCGTACCATTGAAGAGTGAGGAATAGGCAATGAGACGGGGCTGTTGGGTGGCGCTAATTTTGGCGGGCTGCGTGGGGGCGGCATGGCAGACGCGCGCGCAGGCCCCCGCCGGCAATGGAGCGGGGTCGGCTCAGAACAAGCCGGCGGTGTCACAGCCAGAGTCCAATCCGTTTCCCGAGGATACAAGCAACGTCCCGGTCATGCCCTCGAACACTGCGGCCGCTTTGCCGGCAGGAACCTACACCGGGTCGGACAATGGTGCAATTCCGATGGCGGGCGACGATGGCGATCCGGTGCGCAGCCCTGACGATCCTCCCCCATCCGCCGCGGGCAGTCACGACCGGGAATCGTCGAGTCTTGCCGGAACCGATCGGTGGCAGCCCCCACCGGATGACGATGATTCCGATAAAAAAAACGGTAAGAGGAAAATGACCGCCAAGGACCCCACCCACCAGGAGAGCGCCTCGGAAGACATCAACGTGGGCGGATACTATCTCGAAAAGAAGAACTGGCACGCCGCGATGTCGCGATTTCAATCGGCGATGGTGTTGGATCCGGAGAACCCGGATGTCTATTGGGGGTTGGCCGAAGCTGAGCGGCATCTGGGAGATTTTGCCGTGGCTCGCGGCTACTACCAGAAAGTTCTGGACTACGACCCGGACAGCAAGCACGGAAAAGAAGCCATCAAGGCTCTGAAAGATCCTGAGATTGCCAATGCGAAGAACACAGCACCCGGGCAGACGGCAGCGGATAAAACGAAGTAGGGGGCGCATGGAGCCGCGTTCACCTGCTCAAGCCGAGGCTCCTCCTAGAATCCTGACCAGCGCAGATAAGCATCGATGATCTGCCTGCTCCAGAAACTGCTAACGATACCGCCAATGCAAAGAAAAGTTCCAAGCGGCAGCTTCTTGAGCGCCCAACTGTTTGTGTCCGACTTTGATTCAGGTGTGACCAGCAGGATGAGGGCCGCCAGCGCTCCCAGCACAACTCCGACGCCGAAAGCCAGCAGCGCTCCCGGCAGGCTGAGCCAGGCAGCAAGCAGAGCCATCAGCTTGGCGTCCCCGAGGCCGATTCCTTCTCTCCGGCGGATGAGCCAGTATACCCAACTGATGAAAAGAATCAAGCCGGCGGCGACCACAATTCCGGCCACATTCCCGAGCAGCGCCGATGTAACCGCGTGGAACGTCGTCTGATTCGTATCCTTCAGCGGAGACCGGGCGACCAGGGCCGCATGCGCCGTGGCAACCAGGCAACCTGCAACCGTGCCCAACAGAGTGAGTCGGTCTGGAAGCCAGAGTTGTTCTGCATCGAGCACGGCCAGCGCCACGATCAGCCAATAGAAAAACATCCATGCAACCAGGAGAAACAACTCGTCGTCGACCTGGCTGAGAGGCAGATCCATTTCGCTCAACTGACTGAAAAACCTCCAGGCAGGAACGCACCACAACACCGCAACAGTCAGCTCGACCAGCGGATAGCGCCAGCCGATCCACTCATGGCATTTACGGCAACGGCCGCGCAGGGCCAGCCAACTGAGCAGCGGTACGTTCTCCCACCACGACAGAACGTGATAGCAACTGCGACAGTGGGAACGCGGGGCGACGATACATTCTTCTTTAGGCCACCTAGTCAGGCACACGTTCATGAAGCTGCCAAAGGCAAGCCCCAGGAGTGCCACGAAAGTCGTGCCCAGCATTTGAATCATGTGCGAGGTTGAGTATACGGTTTTGAGACGCAGCCGCCATAGCTGGCGCTCTTGCACAGGTTAGACTGGAGGGTCATGAACCTCCCGCCGGAAAACTTGAACACAGGAGCTTCTGGACCAGCGATCGCTTCCGATCCGGCGCAGTCGGCGGTTCTGTTCGAAGAGGCGGTGACGATCATGGCGCGGCTTCGGGCGCCCGGCGGATGCCCTTGGGACCGCGAACAGTCCTTCGATTCCATTCGCAAATACACCTTGGAAGAGACCTACGAGGTCTTTGACGCCATTGAACGCCGCGACTGGCAGCATCTGGCCGAGGAACTGGGCGATCTCCTGCTCCAGGTCCTCTTCTATTCGGAGATGGCCGCCAACGAAGGCCATTTCACCATTGCCGACGTGCTCGACCACCTGAACCGCAAGCTGGTGCGGCGGCATCCGCACGTGTTTGGCGATGAGGCTTCAAAGGCGGCCGGAAACCTTGCGGAGGTCGACGCTCAGGTTGAAGGATCTTCGGCGGCGGTGCTGCGCAACTGGGAGGAGATCAAGGCCGCGGAGAAGGCATTGCATGCAGCGGACGCGCCTTCGGCGCATAAGGGCACGGCATCGCGTTTGGATTCTGTGCAGCGCGCCATGCCCGCACTGGCCGAGGCTGCCAAGCTGGGAGCCAAAGCCCAGAAATCAGGATTCGACTGGGCCAACTGGCGCGATCTTCTGCCCAAGTTGGTCGAGGAAACCGCGGAGCTTGAGGCTGAAGCCGCGTCCGCGGACCCGGCACGCAAAGCGGCAGTCGAAGCGGAACTCGGCGACCTGCTGTTTACCGCCGTGAATCTTGGCAGGCACCTGGGCGTAGATGCGGAGATGGCTCTGCGCGGCTGCAACCGGCGTTTTCGCGACCGCTTCCGCGAAATGGAGTTGGCTGCGGATCGGCCGCTCGAAGAACTGTCCGCTCCGGAATTGGAAGACCTGTGGACCCGCGCAAAGAAGAAGCTGGCGGTAAACTCCGGTGTCGCTCGCAATGATGCTTCAATGCCCGAGGCAGGCGCATGATTGTGATCCGCGAATGCGCGGGATTTGACGAGCTGGAAGCCTGCGTTCAACTCGAGATTGAAACCTGGGGCTATGACGCCAGCGATGTGGTTCCCCGCAAGACATTTCTGGTTGCACAGAAGGTCGGCGGCCAGGTCATAGGCGCCTTCGATACGGAAACCCAGAGCGCAATAGCCAGCGGGTCCCGAAGCGGCAGCCAGGAATCTCTTGTCGGTTTCGCCTTCTCTTTGCCGGGAGTGAAAATCGGGCGAACCGAACCGAAAGCCTATCTGCACTCGCACATGCTGGCTGTCAAAGAGCAGTATCGAAACCGCGGGCTTGGCTCGCAACTCAAGCTGGAACAGCGTCGTGAGGCGCTTTCGCGGGGCATACGGTTGATGGAGTGGACCTTCGATCCATTGGAGATCAAGAACGCTTTTATAAATATCCACAGGCTGGGCGCGACTGTTTGTTGTTACCGTGAGGATTTTTATGGTTTATCCTCATCTCGACTGCAAGGTGGGCTGCCCACGGATCGTCTTTTGGCGGAGTGGCGGCTGGATTCGCCCAGAGTTCAGGCAATTCTTGAGGGCCACCCGGCAATCACGCACGTCATAGAGGAACGAATCCTGGTTCCAGCTTCCATCTACGAGTGGAAGGCTTCGGACGAAAACCGGGAGCGAGCCCTCACCGTTCAGTTGGAGAATCGCCTGAAGTTTCAAAAGGCGTTTTCCCGGGGTCTAGCCGTACTTGACTTCTCCGTGGATGCGGAAGGAAATGGAGTCTTCGAACTGGGTGCCCCAACCTGGACGGAGTTGGATTGATTTTTCCCAAGGACGCGAAGAACATATGAGAATCGATGCAATCATCTTGCGTGAGGTGCACCTGCCTCTGGTGCGCCCGTTTGAAACCAGCTTTGGAATAACCCGCGAGCGGAGAATTCTGCTGGCCGAGATTCGCTCGGAAGGGCTGACCGGCTGGGGTGAGTGTACGGCAGGGGAGCGGCCGTTCTTCTCTGGAGAATCGACCGATAGCGCGTGGCAAACCATCGTCAATGAACTGGGTCCCGTGCTGGCTGCCGAGCCGCCGGAGCATGGTGGGGAATGCCCGCGAATTTTTCGCCAGGTGCGCGGCAATCGCATGGCCAAGGCGACGCTGGAGAATGCCATCTGGGATATCGAAGCGCAGCGCGAGGGCATTCCGCTCTTCCAGTTGCTCGGTGGAGTTCGCGATGTGATTCCATGCGGTGTCTCGCTGGGAATTCAATCCTCCATCCCGGAGTTGCTAGCGCAAATTGAAACGGAGCTTGCCGCCGGGTATCAGCGCATCAAGCTCAAGTGCAAGGCGGGTTGGGATGTGGAGGTTTTCGATCGCGTGCGCAACCGGTGGCCTGCCATTACGCTCAGTTGCGATGCCAACTCCGCCTACAAGCTCCGGGATGCCGACCATCTGGTCACCTTTGATGCCTTCGATTTGCTCATGATCGAGCAGCCGCTGTGGCACGACGACTTCTACTACCACTCGATGCTGCAAAAGCGGTTGAATACGCCCATCTGCCTTGACGAATCCATCCACAACCGCCGCGATGCGCTTGCCGCCATTGAGATGGAGTCCTGCCGCATCATCAACATCAAGCTGGGACGCGTGGGCGGCTTCTCTGAGGCGATCGCGGTACACAATGCGGCGCAGGAGCGCGGCATTCCGGTGTGGTGCGGCGGAATGCTGGAATCAGGCATAGGCCGGTCGCACAATATCGCGCTGTCGACTCTGGAGAACTTCTCGCTCCCCGGCGATGTCTCCGCGTCGGCACGCTACTGGCATCAGGACATCGTTGAGCCGGAGATCACCGTATCTTCAGCGGGCGAGATCGCCATTCCGGATTCTCCCGGACGAGGCTACGAGGTTCGCACAGACTTGGTGGAACGGCTCACCGTGCGCAAGGAGACGATCCGCGCATTTGAGATGGTGGCCTGAGCCCGCGCAGCGCTCTCGCCGTGATCAAAACGTCATGGGAGCACCACGCCTTCGACTCCGCTCAGGGCAGGCTCTCGCCGCGTCTTTGTTTTTGCGGCTGAGGATGGAACGATGCCCGCGTTCCTATTTCTTTTGATGCCCCCATTTGAAATGCCGGCCGAGGATGAATTTCACGATCCAATGATCCGTAGCCGCGGTGGGGCCTATCCCCACACCGAAGTTGATCTCCCAATCCGGTGAAACATTCAGGTCGATGGCTGGGAACAGTTGCTGCTGTTGATCGTGCAGCCTGGCAATGTGCGTGATGCTGCCATAATCGGCGTAATACTCGAAGCCCCCGGTGATCTTCTTCGTGAAGTCGTAACTGATCTTGGCTCCAGGCGAGAAGTCGATGCCTAGATTCACGTCGGGCCCATGCCAGGTGCGTTCCAGTGCCGGGTTGACGGCGAAGTACCAGCGGCCCACAGTCTTGTCGACAATGGGGCGAATCTCCCATGTCCAGGTGTCGGGCGAGAAAAGAGCGCGCTGATAGCCGACCTCTGTGGAGAGACTGACGCCAACCGGCCAACGCCATTTGTCCGGCACGCGAACCCTGGGCCGGACATGGTCGCCCACCCACTGCACGCCGAGGCCGCTCTGTTCGCTGGTGAAGATGTAGAAGCCCAACTCAGACCAATCGTTGATGCCCTGTGTAATTTCGACGGTTTCGTGTTCGGCATGATTGGTTGCTGCCAGGCCCGGCGTCGCCAGGTGGCCGTCTGCAGTGAAGTTAGAATGCAGCTCCACCATGGTGCTGCGCGGAGCAACAGTGTCCGCCCCGTAAACCTGAATCTCGTAATTGCCCTGGCCCAACGCCGCGGGGACGGCGGCAATCGTCATCAGAGCAGAGAGAATGAATTTCAATCGCATTCCTCCTATGCGTAGCGAAACGGGCCATGAAGCCCGAGTCGATGTGGTCTTGCCGATGGCAGTGGAAGAGGGTGTTGCCTGGATTGGTTGCAAGCAGATCGTCCTCGATCAAGGTGCCTGCTTCTACGATTACCACATCCTTATGAACACCGCCCAGCGCGGCGCCTCGAATCGATACCAACTTGAATTTGTGCCGGTGCGGATGCGCCGGATGATCGTCCATGCTTCGATTGTCGAAGTCCAGCCGATGCCGCAGACCCTGCATGGAACGGTCCTGCGTTTCCTGGCTTGATCTCTCGCGCTCTCATTTCACCCTATTGTCACGCATTCTCATGAGGATGCGACAGGCAACATGCGCGAGGATGAAAGGCAACCGGCTGCGGCCGTCTCGGTAGTACTCCCTAAAGTAATTGTGAATAACCTAAAATGTCTGATTCAAACCCTTGACTATCGCAGCGGCTGAGTATCTCCTTGGGCTATTGAATTTATTTATCTCCCTTGAAAAATCCATCCACATGGATTCCGCTTGCGTTGTCACGACAGAAGCGAATGCAGTGGGAACAGGGTAGTTCGCAGATCGGCATTTTCACAAAAAAGTGTCCTTGCGACCGATACTCTCAAAACCACTGAGCGCGATTCTGTTGAGCGTCTCCAATTCCGGCTTGGAATCGGGACGCGCATCTCCTTTGTTCTTGGGGGGCTCGTGCTCAAACGCAGTGTGGATATCGTTCTTGCGGGATTGCTGCTTGCCGTCACGCTTCCGCTGCTGGTCATCGCAGCCATCGTCATCAAATTGGATTCGGCAGGGCCGGTTTTTTTTCACCAGGCTCGGATGGGCCGCGGATTCAGACGCTTTCAACTATTGAAATTGCGGACAATGCAATTCTGCGGCGAGGGTTCAGCGTATACGCTTGGCGCCGATTCTCGTATAACGCGCGCAGGACGTTGGTTGCGCTGGCTGAAGTTTGACGAACTTCCGCAACTATGGAACGTGCTGCGCGGCGAAATGAGCATTGTGGGCCCACGTCCTGTGATCCCTGAACTGACGATGGAGTTCAGGTGGGAATATGAGCGGCTACTCAAGGTGCGTCCCGGCCTGACCGACCCGGCTGCGATCAAATACTGCCGCGAGGCGGAATTCCTTGCCGGAATTCCCGAGCCGCTCCGATATTTCAAGAATGTGGTGACTCCGGACAAGCTTCGCATCTCACTGAACTACCTGGCAAGGGCCGACCTGGTGAGCGACTTCGGCGTGATGGTAAAGACTGCCGTGGCTTTGTACCCAGCCAATTGGTGGCCTCGGTTCATTCCGCCGGTCGATGCGAAGGTTGACAGACATGCGAACGGCGTTGAGGGAATTGCCGATGGATACATCGAGATCGCATCGAATCGGGTTGCATAGTGGTATGTGTGCTGTCTGTCACGTGACCAGGGCGGGACATGCTCATATGATGAAGAAAGAAGAATAATTAGCCGGCCACGCATGTGGATCGGCGAGGAGATCGTAATGCCTAAAGCAAATGGATTCACCGCAATTCCGACGCGGATTCTGGTGCCCGTCGACTTCAGCCCCTCATCCCATGCTGCTTTGGAGACGGCAGCGGATCTTGCGCAACACTTTGGCGCCGAGATTTTTCTTGTGCACGTAATTCCCATGTTTCCCACCACCACGATTCCTGACTTCTTTCCTGAATCCAAATTCCTTGAGGAGTCGAGAAAAGAGGCGGATCGGCACTTTGCAGCGTGCAAAGAAGATCTTGCCGGGAAAGGAATCAAGGTGAGTTTCAGTATTGAAGTCGGCGACGATGTTGCCGGCAATATTCTCGATGTGGTCGAGCGCGAGCATGCCGACATGGTTGTGGTCTCGACGCACGGCCTTACCGGGTGGCACCCGCTGGTCTTCGGATCGATTGCCGAAAAGGTATTGAAGCTGGCGCATTGTCCCGTATTGCTCCTGCGCACGCCGAAACCCGAAAGCAGTGCAAAGGTTAAGTCCGAACGCATGATGGAGTGGTGGTAGTCGAGGGGTTCTTTCTGAGAGCGAATCGCATGTGCTGGTGATTGGTTTGCTCTCGCATCATACAGCCCAGTTGACGGCCCCGCTTAGTGGAGCCATCAACTGGGCTTTTACGTGGATCACGCCTTCCTGCTTCTGCAGCTTTCCTTCGACCAGCAGAAAACGGCTCCGCGTGACCACGAGGCGGTTCTGCTCAAACACATCGGGCGTGAGAATCACGTTGGCGATGCCGGTCTCGTCTTCGACAGAGAGAAAGACGAAGCCCTTGGCGGTGCCGGGACGCTGGCGGCAGATGACTCGCCCGGCGATGCGCACAAATCGATTGCCGGCGCAATCCTCAAGCTCCTGTGCGGAGAGAATGCCGTGCTGCCGCAGAGATTCTCGCAGGTATGCCATGGGATGCGGCCCTGTGGTGATGCCTGTTCCCGCATAGTCCGCAGCAATTCGCTCATCCGCGGTCATCTTCTGTAAAGGCTTCGATCGCGCGGCGCGATCATCCTCGGCGCCGCGCAGCAAAGGGCCAACTGGCCGCCCCGCTTGCTCGACCTGCCAAAGCGCATCGCGGCGATGCCCCACTTCTCCCAGAGAATTGAGTGCGCCGATGCGGGCCAGAGCAACAAGTTCGTTGCGATCGAGTTCCGGCACGTGCTCGGCGAGTGCGTCCACGTTTCGAAAGCCGGCAGGACCGCTGCGTATGTTGAGAAGCGCGGCGGCGGAAGATTGCCGCAGGCCCTTCACATAATTCAGGCCGATACGCAACGAGTGAGAACCATCCTCTTCCGCTTCCAGCGTGCACAGCCATTCAGAACGCCGCACATCGATCGGACGCACCCGCAGCCCATGTCGCTGCGCGTCTTTGATCAACACGGCCGGGGAGTAAAAGCCCATCGGCTGGTTGTTCAGTAGTCCGCAAGTAAATGCCGCAAGGTAGTGAACTTTGAGCCAGGCCGAGGCATAGGCAATCAGCGCGAAGCTTGCGGCGTGCGACTCCGGGAATCCGTACATGGCGAAGGATGAGATGCCTTGTACGATCGACTCCTGTGCTTCGGGTCCGATGCCGTTGCGTGTCATTCCGTCGCGCAGCCGGCCCTCGAGGTCCTTCATCCTCTGCATCGATCGCCTCATGCCTACAGCTCGGCGCAGCTCTTCCGCTTCTGCGCCCGAAAAGCTGGCAACAGTCATGGCCATGCGCAAAAGCTGCTCCTGAAAAAGCGGAACGCCCAGCGTCCGCTTGAGTACAGGTTCAAGCGATGGATGAGGATAGGTGACCTCCTCTTTGCCCTGTCGCCGTCGCATGTAGGGGTGCATCATTTTTCCGACGATCGGGCCGGGTCGAATGATGGCGACCTGCACAACCAGGTCGTAAAAACGCGTGGGCGCGTTGTGCGGAATTGAAGCCATCTGCGCGCGGCTTTCCACCTGAAACATGCCGACCGTATCGGCCCTGCACAGCGTTTCATAGACAAGCGGATCTTCGGGCAGCGTGGCCAGGTTAACATCCTCTCCGTAATGGCGAGGAATAAGTTCGATGCAATCCTTGAGCACCGCCATCATGCCCAGGCCGAGCAGATCCACCTTGATCAGGCCCATGTCGGCGCAGTCTTCCTTGTCCCACTGAATCACCGAGCGCCCCGGCATCGAGGCGCGCTCGATGGGCACAACGCGGTTGAGCATGCCGGCGCAGATCACCATGCCCCCTGAGTGCTGGCCGAGGTGACGCGGCAAATCCCTCATGCGCAGACAGAGATCCAGATAGCGTGCGATGCGCGGATGGCGCGCGTCAAAGCCTGCCTGCTCGAAATGTTTGGCCATGGTGTCGTTGGCGCCGCGCCACTCCCAATGGCCAACCAGGCCCGAGAGCCGCGCCAACTGCTCTTCATCGAAGCCCAGCGCCTTGCCGACCTCGCGCGCTG
The DNA here is from genome assembly GCA_963757965.1 of uncultured Acidobacteriaceae bacterium. GTDB lineage: Bacteria > Acidobacteriota > Terriglobia > Terriglobales > Acidobacteriaceae > Telmatobacter. The sequence goes on along the minus strand of CAVWTV010000008.1, from coordinate 59,595 downwards.
CCGAGCGGCCCCGATAGGTGATCGCATTCGCGGTCATGGCCGCGCCCAGTTGTCCGTAGCGCTGGTAGACGTATTGAATCACCTGTTCGCGCTGATCTCCTGAAGGCAAGTCGAGGTCGATGTCGGGCCACTCGCCCCGATTCTCACTGAGGAATCGCTCGAAGAGCAACTCCATGCCAACCGGATCGACGGCAGTGATTTCCAGCGTGTAGCAGACGGAAGAGTTCGCTGCCGACCCGCGTCCCTGCACCAGGATTCCATGCTGCTGGCAATAACGAACCAGATCCCAGACGATGAGGAAATATCCTGCAAATCCAAGTTTGGCGATGAGCTTGAGCTCATGCCTAACCTGTGCTCGGGCTTTGGCCAGTAGCGACAATTTGGCCGGTGAGCCGTAGCGTTTGCGCACGCCTTCCTCGACGCGCTTGGCCAGAAAGCTATCCATCGTTTCACCATCCGGAACCGGATAATGAGGAAATTCGTAGCCGAGATTGCTGAGCGTAAATTCCAGCCGGTCGCTGACGATGTGCGTATTCGCGATGGCTTCGGGAATATCCGCGAAAAGCGCGGCTATTTCGCGGGCCGGCCGCAGGGAGCGTGACGAGTTCGACGCCAGCAGGCGTCCTGCCCGATCGAGCGAAGTATGGTGGCGGATGGTGGTTAGCACGTCCAATATTTCGCGATCCTTTTCCGTTGCATAACGGACTCCGTTGGTGGCAACGACAGGCAGGCGCAGCGAAGAGGCTATATCGAGCAACGACTGGTTGCGGCATTCGACTTCGCGTTGCTGGTGGCGCTGAAGTTCGAGATAAAGATTGCCGCTCCCGAAGATTGCCTCTAGCCGTTCGGCAATCTTGCGTGCTCCTGTGCGGCCTTCCTGTGCAAGCGCTGCCGCCAGCGGCCCTTCGTCGCCGCCTGTCAGGCAGATCAAGCCGGCGGAGAACTCTTCCAGGTCATCGAGAGTCGCCGCGCCCTCGGCTTTTGTTGCTTCGCGCATTTTGAATCGCGTGATGAGCTGGCAGAGATTCCGATAGCCGGTTTGGGATGCGCAGAGCAGAAGCAGCCGCGGTGGCTCAGCAGGGAATCGATGCGGCAGCCAGGCTGGCGGCGTGAGCTGGTTGGTGAAGGAACTGACCGCAATCTCCGCTCCGATATGCGCTCTGACGCCGCACTTCTTCGCCATGGTGTGAAAGCGCGCAACACCGTACAGACCGTTGCGATCGGCAAGGGCTATGGCTGGCATCTCAAGCTGCGCCGCGCGCTCGATCAACGCCTCGGGCTGCGAAGCCGCTGCCAGAAAGCTGAATGCGCTGGCTGCGTGCAGCTCGATGTATTCCTGGCTGTCAGTCATAAAAGGCTTCCAAACACCACTCGTTCCGCGCGCAATTGCGAACCAGCAGGCATGCGACCGAAGAACCATTTGAACTCTCGGCCAGCACATCCCACTCTTCCGCGTTCCAACCGTCGGTCGACCACCAGCAGCCGCTCGTTCTCCACGGTCCATACGCTGCCGCAACCTTGAAGCTTTGCTCGCGATTGCGAAAGGCAACCGGCTTGAGCGCATCCAGTTGAACGCGGACGGGCAGAGGCGGCCTCATGCGTCGCAGCGCCAGCCGCGGGCGATTGTTTTCGAAACTCTCCGCCCTGTTCGATTGGACATCGACCGCAAAGCCTTCCATGCGAAAGCTCCCTGGCCTGTGCGAGTCCTCGAGCACGGGTGAGCCGACCCGCTCGTCCCCGGCGATGGCCTTGAGGCGCGCAATCGTCACGTCCAGGCGCGACGGCTCCGGCGTTTGCGGCGCAAACAGGCCCAATTGCACCTTGCTCGATTGCCCGGCCTCCGCCGTGAGGGTGAGCGAGAGTACCTCAGCCTCAGGAGGATGCGCGGCAATCTCCAGTTGCAGCAGCTTGAGCAGAAACTTTCGATCGACAGTGGGAATGGCCGGCCGAATTACACGCTGGGTTGTAAGCCCGCCAACCAGTTTCATCCGCACGGCGAGCGAAGCAAGCGACAACGCATGAGAGGCGGCACGCGCGGCCAGGCAATCGATCATACGCGCGCCGACAAACAGCAGCGAGTCCATTTGATCGACTGGCGTATCGAAGTCGCAGAACTCTTTGAGACAGAACTCTTCTTCCATGGGTTGGAAGGTGTGCGGCAATGCGCCGAGAGCAAGTTTGCGCCATTCTCCCGCTTGCGGCCCGAGCCGCGTAACCAGATCGGTCTCTTCGAGCGCAGCCAGTTCGCCCAGGGTGCGAATACCCCAGAGGGCAAACGTCTCGGCGTGTTCTTCATTCAGTTCGAGCAACGCGATAGGCAGTTTCGCGAGCACCGCAGCCTCATGCTTGTCCGGAATCACCGTGACTCCCCGGGTTGACGCCGCCTTGAAGCGCGCTGCATGAAAGTTTTCGCTCACTGCCACTGACGCTCGAAAGCCGGCAGCGGCAAGGGCGGTGCGCAGCCTCTGTGCCAGCTCTTCCGGCGGACCGAAGAGCCGCTCTGTACCTGCAATATCCAGCACGCAGACGCAGGCTGTTCCCTGGCTTGCGTTCTCAATCCGCGGAGAGAAATGTGCCGCGCACTCGAGCAACACCGCGCGTGCCGCCGCCTCTGTTTCCAGTGAGCGCGTCAGCAGGCGCAATTCAGGAATGCTTTCGGCCTCAAGCCGGGTCATGCCCAGTGCCGCGCCCTTGAGCAGCGCCGCACGGTTGAGGGAACAGACAGTTTCGAGAGGCGCGCGGCCTTCGAGCACAGCCGCCGGCTGCGATTCAAGCCCAGTACGCAAGCGCAGCAAGGCCTGTGCGGGAAACTCCGCAGCGTAAATGCAAGCGTAAAGCTCCTGTTTCATCCGCATATCTCCACCCCAGCGACGAAAGCCTGTCGCTGGGGACCCCGGTTCTCTCTCTGCCATTGGCTTTCTGCCTGCCACGTTGACATAGGCGGTTTACGCACTTCAGCGATCTTTGCCGTGAATCGCTCAGGTGCAAACCGCTGTCGCCCTGACCGCAGTTGATAGCAGCAGCCGCTCAGCACGGTCCCACAATCTTGAGCCACCCGCTCTGCCGCGCATTCCAGCACCACCGCCGCGCTGGATTGCGCAAACGGCTCCTGCGCGAGCACCAGAAGGGAACACCGTGTGCGGTCGGCAGCCTGGCGGAAGCGGAACCACGTAGCCAGAGGAATCCGGCAGCCGTGCTCGGGCGCTGTGTTGCCAAGGTCAAGCACCAGCGCCGCAAAACCTCCCGCCTGCAGCAGCAGATCGGTCGCGCGCAAGGCTTGATCGAGGCGCGGCCATGGCTTGGATTTTGCCGTGAGCGCAGTGCTCCGGCAGCGAACCCAGAGCAACTGCTTCAGGTTGACTCCGTTGGCCGCCGCCGATTCCGCATCGAAGGCATCGTGGGCATCCACCCATGCGCACACCTGGCCCTGCTGCGTCCGCTGCGCCAGAAAGGCGAGTGTGAGGCTGGTGCGGCCTGAGGATTCCGGTCCCGTCACCTCGCTGATCGCGCCTACAGGCAATCCCCCGTTGAGCAGGAGATCCACCTCCTGAATTCCAGTGGACGCAGTTTCACGGATAGCCCGCGGCACAGGCGTCAGCGCGGCGGGGAATCGCCGTTCGAGAGCGTGCTCGATCTGGATGCGCAGTGCTGAGGCGGAGGGCATAGTTTCGCCTTATCTTCGCTATAGGATCGCTCTGAACCTCTATTGTTGTCAAAGGTTACTGATTGATAGGGAGTTAAGGGCACTATATGAGGCAGGCAAAGTATTTTTCTTCCATATCGCTTGAAATGGAGCATTCCTCTCAATGGCATAGTGTGAGGCATTCCCTCAGGGCTAAAGCCCGACATTTGTTTTGTTGCATTTGCGGCACCCTTCGACCGCGCTCAGGGCAGGCTATTGAAGTCGTGCCCTTTCAAAAGCCTGTGCCCGGCTGGACAAAAACCTTTGCAGGCAACAAAGTTTTTCCGCAGCCTTTGAACCCCCTGTACCCTCCGGAATGTCTGATTTGCAGATGTGGTTCCAAGGGCATGCAGGTCGAAAGCTACGAGTTTTACGGAACTAAAGTCCACTGTGGCCTTGATACCACCAGGTAGGGGGGTGGGGGCTATGTAGCGGGGTACGGACCGGTCACATACCTGACAGATTGAACCGGGGACATACCTGACATTAGCCTGAATTCGGACGGCGGCGGTTGGATATTTCTCTATGAACCATTGTGCGCCGGGCGGGCGATAAATTGTGCAAACTACTGCGCGTCGCGAACGCAGCGGAAGCCAACGCCGCCCGAGCGGTCGTAGCTGGGCGCCATCAACAGCACCTTGCTGTGCTCATCGTTACGAAATGCCTCCGGAAAGTACCAGATGGAGCCTTGCGGCTGGTAGTACTCACCGCCGCGAACAATGGCGGCGCGGGTGTGTTCGTCGGCAAACTCGTCGGTCCATTGCCAGACGTTGCCCACCATGTCCATGACGCCGTAGGGGCTGGCGCCGTGCGGGGTGAGCATCCACGGCGTCCGGGCCGGTCATGGTGCGGCCTGTAACCGGCGTGGGCACGTTGGCAGCCACCCAGAAGTTGCCCCAGGGATAGACGCGGCCATCCGTGCCTTGCGCGGCCAGTTGCCACTCCCACTCGTGCGGCAGGCGCTTGCCCGCCCACTTTGCGTAGGCGCGCGCATCCTCAAGCGAAACCCAGGTTACAGGGCGGTTGTCCCAGCCCTGCCGGATACGCTGCCATTCTTCCAGTCGCGAAGGAAGTTCAGCGTGTCTTTCGGGCGCGTAATGCGTAGCGTCAAGAAATTGCTTGAACTGCGCGTTGGTGACCGGGTACTTGTCGATGAAGAATGGCGCCACCTGCATGGTCTTCTCGTGGAAGCGGCGCGGCGAATCCTCCCAGGGATACTGGACATCGACGCCCGGATTTCCGCCGCCTTCGATCTCGGTGCCCACCACTCTGAAGACAAACTGCGCCGCCAGGAATCCTGATCATTCCGTCCGGAGCTTCGCTTGCGGGCTTGGTTGGCGGGATGGGAACAATGGTCTGCGGCAGAATCTCAGGTTGGTGTGAAAAGCTCGCCAGCGGCTCCTTGGTCATTGCTGCCATGCGCCGCATCAGGGCCTTGATCGCGTCACTCGGCTCGCTCGGTGTCGCCAGAATCGCGCCGTAGCCGTTGGCCTCCATGTCGAAGCTGAGAACCGCGAACTGGGACTGGCCATTGCTCTCCGGCTTTCAACTCCACGCCGTGATAGAGGTCGAAGTAGCGCATGCCGGCGGTGAGCGGCACATCCATCTGCCGCCCGCCGATGTCATAGCCATTGCGGTTGACGATGGTCCAGACTGTCTGCTGTCCGAGCGGCCAGCGGCTGGCGTAGACGCCGTAGTTGTGCATGGGATAGAGCGGCTCCCAATCCGGGCTGACCAGGAAAGGCGCCACTCCGCGCTCGATGGCCGCTACGCGGCGCGTGGCCTCGGCATCGCGTGGAGTGATGCCGATCCAGATGCCCCAGACGTTCTCCCAGCTCTCCCAGCCCACGCCGTTGAAGAAGGCGAATTGCAGGTCGCTGGTCTTGTCCGGGTTCCAGCGGTCGCTGATGTTGACCATGTGGCGGGTTTCCAGCCACTTGAACCGGTCGACCATGGGAATGAAGGGAAAGCTGTACTGGCCCCAGGTCATCACGTTCCAACTCAGCGCCTCGTCGCTGGGGCTGCCCTCGGGCTCAAAGGCCAGCGGGTGGCCGATCTTTTCCGCGGCCAGCGGAAAGCCCAGCGGAACGCCGTCCTGGGTGTCGCCGTTGATGCCGTCGGCGTCGATCTGCTTCATCAGCGCGGCGATGGCCTCGGGCCAGGGCTGGTCGGGCTGGTGCGTTCCCTCGTCCCACATCATCATGGGAAAGAGCACGCGCACGCCGCGGCGATGGAAGTCGGCGACCATCTGGCGCACGCCGTCAACGCCGCCGGGCATGGACTCGACCATCTGGAGCTGGTTGCGGTCGTCGATGCCCATGTTGGGATAGGTGGACCAGACCAGCACGGCATCGATGCCGCCGTAGCGTTTGTCCAGGTCGTCGAGATAGCGGTCCACGGTGTAGCGGCCGGCAAGCGGGATCGTAGAAGTAGCGATCCTGCACCATCATCTGCGGCTGGATGAAGCTGGACTGGGTCCAGCGAAGGGCGGGCAGCTCGTAGCGCGACGGATCGTAGGCGATGCGAATGCGGCGCTCCGAGCGCCAGTGTTGCAGGTCGCGCAGCCAGCGCTCATGCGTATAGGACAGGCAAGGCGCCTGCAGCACGCCTTCCCAGGCAGAGTGCAGGTTCATGCAGTCGGGGACGGGAATCTGCTGTCCTCTGGCCGGATACTGCGTGTCTTGCGCTGTTGCCGCGAGGGCGATTGCCGCCGCGATGACCCCAAGGCTTATTTTGCGTAAAGCGTGTTTCAAAAATGGTGGAAAAATCACGGTTGCAGTCCCTCAGGGGTTAAAACCCGTTCGTTTTCCGGCCCTTTTCGGCACGACTGAAGTCGTGCCCTTATACGAAGCGGGTTCTTGGAGCACGCTCTAGCATTCGGCCCCAATTTCCCCCTTGGCTTTGATCTGGCACTTGGGAATTAGACGCAGGATTCTATGTGTGCAGCGACAGAAATTCATCGACCTCGGCTCGTGTGGGCATTGAGGCTTGCGCGCCAGGCCGAGTCACGGAGATAGCCGCTGCCGCTGAAGCAAATCGCGCCGCGGCGAATGGATCGTTGCCCTCGAGCAGGGCCACGGCAAATGCGCCGTTGAAGCAGTCGCCCGCGCCGACGGTATTGACGGCATCGACTTTGAAAGGCCCGCACCCAGCCCGATTCTCCTCCTGCGACGGCCACGTAAGCCCCCTCGCCGCCGCGCTTCAGCACTACGCCGCGCAGGCCCTTGGCCAGTAAGCGCTTCGCGCCGTCCTCGACATTGGGTGCCTCGCCAACGTAGAAAGCGGCCTCTGTTTCGTTGGGAGTAAACCATGCAACCTGGCTCCAGACTTGTTCCGGCAGCGGAGCCGCGGGCGCGGGATCGAGCATCACCGGAACGCCTGCCTCCGCGCACAGGGCAAGCGTGTGGCTGAGAGTTTCAATGGGGATCTCCAACTGGCAGAGCACCATGCCAGCAGAGCGAATCAATTCGGCATGGCGGTCGACGTATGCCGAGTCAACCTTGCCGTTTGCGCCGGGGACCACGATGATGGCGTTGTCGCCGTTTTCCGCAAGGAAGATAGGCGCAAGGCCGGAGGGGCCGGCCACCGGCTCCATGGCTTCTGTTCCTACGCCGGCGTGGCCAAGATTTTCGAGCAAGGCCGGACCGTAGACATCCTGGCCCACCATGCCCACCATCTTCACCGGGTACCCAAGGCGGGCTGCGGCGACGGCCTGGTTCGCGCCCTTGCCGCCGGGAGTGGTTTCAAAGCCTGTACCGATCACGGTCTGGCCGATAATCGGAATATTCTTGGCGCGCGAAACCATGTCCATGGTGACGCTGCCGACAACGACGATTGGCTTTTGCACGGTATTCATATCTCGACTTCAATAAAGCGGCGCCAGGGCCACGGCGGTCAGGCCCAGCACGAAGAAGATAAACATGAAGAACAGGAAGCGCTTGGCCGAGCTTGGCGCCTTGGCAAATTCGTGCCAGACAAGAACGCCCCAACATGCCGAGACCATCGTCGCGCCCTGTCCTATCGAGTAAGACACGGCCGGGCCGACCAGATGGGCTCCGGAAGCGACAAAGTTGGCCACTCCGCCGGTACACCAGATGGCTCCGCCCAGAATGCCTGCAAAGTGCCAGCTCAGCGGGGCGTCGGTATAGCCTTTTCGATCCACACGCGGCTTGCCGTCCAGAGGCTTCCACATCAGCAGCAGGTTTGCAGGCACGGTGGAGATGAGAACGCCGATGGCAAAGAAGTAGGCAACGGCGTAAGGGCCGGGAGCGGGCTGCATCGGCGTGCCGGTCATGGCGCGCGCAACGAAGGGATAGAAGCAGCCCATGAGCACGCCAGCCACCAGGCTTAGCACGATACCCCGCGTGGTGGTTGCTTTAGCCTTAGCCTCCCTTGCGCGATAGGCTGCGGCGTCAAGCACGATGGCCACCATCACCAGCGCGACTCCGCCAAACAGCAGCAGCGGATTGCCGACGGGACGGACCAGGTAGTTTGAGACAGCGCCGACGATGAGCGCCAGGCCGATTCCGACCGGGAAAGCCACAGCCATGCCGGCTATGTCGATGGCGGCAACCAGCAACAGATTCGCGACGTTGAAGACTGCTCCGCCAACCGCGGCCAGGATGATGAGGCTGAGAGGGGTTTGCGCCGCATCGCTCAGGAAATGCGTGCCGGTGTGGCCCCAACTGCCGGCGGTAAGTCCCCAGAAGATGGCCGCGCCTGCAAGCCCGAGAGCGTAATCCCAGTAATAGAGCTGGAAGCGATACCCTGGGCACAGCTTGAGGGTGTTGGCCCACGATCCCCAGCACAACATGCTCAGGACCATAAGAGACAGTGCGGCTAGATAAGTCTCCGGAAGAAGCATTGTGGTTGCCCCCGTTGACGCGGCATTGCCTGGTCAACAAGGAAACATATCGTGTGAAGCCATCGTGGTGCAAATGCTGTGTACCAAAACGTTTACTGCTTCGCAGCTTTTACGGCAGCAGTTAACGCCGGAACCACTTCAAACAGGTCGCCGGCGATACCGTAGTCGGCGACTTCGAAGATGGGCGCGTCGGGGTCCTTGTTGATGGCTACCACGCACTGCGAGCCTTTCATGCCGACCAGGTGCTGGATGGCGCCGGAGATTCCAATTGCAAGGTAGAGTTTGGGCGAAACGGTCTGGCCTGAGCTGCCAACCTGGCGTTCCATGGGCAGCCATCCGTTGTCGCAGATAGGACGCGAGGCGGCCAGCTCCGCGCCCAGCGCCGTGGCCAGTTCCTGAACGATGGGGATGTTCTCCGCGTCCTTGATGCCTCGGCCCACGCTGACGATCAGTTGCGCCGAACCGAGATCGACGGTCTGCGACCCGCCACGGTAGGGTTCGCTGGGTCTGGTGCGAATGTCACTGGCGGCGATCTCCGGCTGGAAGGTCAGGATGGTAGTCGTGCCTGCCTGCGGTGGGACTGCGGGGAATGCGCCAGCTTGGATGGAGAGGAAACATGGGCCGTCACCTTGATGGCGGTAGGCGCCAATCAGCTTTCCCTGAGAAAGTTGGCGAATAAAGACGGGACCCGCCTCGATGCCAGTGATGTCACTGATGAGCAACTGTCCGAAGCGGGTTGCCAGGCGGGGTACGTAGTCGCGTGACTGGTACGTGTGCGGGAAGACGACATAAGAGGGCTCAAGCTTTCGAATCAACTGTTCGAAGGCAAGTACGTAACCGTCGGATGTGTACTTCTCCAGAAGCGGGTGTCGCACCGCATGAGATGTCGGAATCTGCGGCCCGGAGGTTTCAACAAAAACCGTCTCGTTGGGATCGCCGACGGCGGCAGTTTCCACGGCCAGGCCGATGAGTTCCGCGAGGCGGTGTCCAAATGCCAAAGCTTCGAAGGAAATGCGTTTACGGCCCGCCTCCTGGACAACCAATATTCCGCTCATAGGACACGCACCTCGAACTTCAGCTTTTCGACCAGCGCCGCAGCGGCTTCCTGGGCATTGCCGGGGAGCATCTGTGTGGACTTCTTCTTCTGCGGCATCGAGACCTGCTCGAGGATCACCGTCGGCGCGGATTCGACGCCAAGCTCCGCTGCGGTGAGTTGGCGTACCTCTTTGGTTTTGGCGCGTTTGATGCCCATCAGCGTGGCGTAGCGCAGCTTGTTGCCGCCGGATTGAATGGTGAGCACGGCTGGCGTGGGTAGCTCGATGGTCTGGAACCAACCTCCTTCAAGCTCGCGCTTGACCTTGATTTGAGGTTGAGTTCCCGCGCCGTCAGGACTTCTACGTGCACGATCAACGTGGCGTGGGGCAGGCCGAGCAGTTCGGCAACAATGACGCCGGTCTGGCCGAGGCCCAGGTCTTCAGACTGCAAGCCGGTGAGAATGAGGTCCGGGTTCTCTGGCTTGATGGCGGCGGCAAGCAGGCGAGCAACACCGAGCGCGTCGCGCGTGGCGAGATCGTCACACACAATTTGAATGGCCCGGTCTGCGCCCTTGGCGAGGGCCTCGCGGATGGTAGTGCCGATGCGCTCCGGGCCGGCGCTGACGACAATCACCTCGCCGCCCGCCGCGGCGGACTTTTCTTTAAGCTGCAGCGCCTCTTCGAGCGCGTAGGCGTCGGACTCGTTCAGCGCGAATTGGAGATCGGATTCTTCAATCCATTTGCCGGATGAATCGATGCGGATCTGTGCATCGCGTTCCGGAACTTGCTTGATTGCGACGATGATCTTCATGGTGATGAACTCTTCTTCATCTTAGCTGGCGTCGCCTTAGGGCAGCCATTGTGCGGCCAACTGGGCAATATCGACGAGCTCAGGCGCGCCTTCACCTGTCGATGCAAGAGCATCCCTGAGCATGGTATTGCAAAAGGGGCAGGCGGCGGCGATTGTCTGCGCGCCCGTGGCGACCAGTTCCTGCGCACGATTGTGGCTGACGCGCTCGCCGGTCTCCTCGCCGAGAAAGGCGAGGCCGCCGCCGGCTCCGCAGCAGAAGCTGCGCTCGCGGTTGCGCGGAGCCTCGATCAGTTCTCCTGACAGCGCAGCGATCGTGCGCGGCTGATCATAAACGTTGCGATACCGGCCCAGATAGCAGGGATCGTGGAAGACAATGTTTTCGCCGTTCGCCTGTCTTGGAAGTCGATCCGCGTAGCGCGCGAGAAACTCGCTGTGATGTTCAATCTCCGGAGGCGTGCCGTACTCTTTCCAGTCTTCCTGGATGGTGCGGACGCAGTGGGGGCAGATGGAGACGATCTTTTTCACCTTGTTCTGCGCCAGGGCTTCAAGGTTGGCCTCGGCCAGTTGCTGGAAGAGCAGATCGTTGCCCAGGCGGCGGACCGGGTCGCCGGTGCACTTCTCCTTGCGCAGGACGCCGTAGCTTGTGCCCAGGTAATTCATGACGCGGGCGAAGGCGGCGACGATCTCGCGGCCCTTGGGGTCGTAGCCACCCATGCAGCCGAGCCACAGACAATACTCCTGGGTTCCGTCGAAGATGGGCAGGGCTGCCTTATCGATGAACTTATCGCGTTCGGCGGGGCTGAGTCCCAGCGCATTGCTCCCACGCTCGAGGGCGAGGAACAGTTTGGCTCCGTGCCGGTCTTCCCACTCGCCGGTGTTGACCGCGCCGCGGCGCAGGCCGACGAGGATAGGCACGTGCTCAATGCCGACCGGGCACTGGAATTCGCATGCGCCGCAGGTGGTGCACTGGAAGACGGCTTCCTGCGAGTTGTAGAGGCCGAGCAGCGGTTCTGCCGAGGATGGGCCAAGGTCGTTGAGGTAGGCGCGGAGGCCGAGGACGATTTCCTTCGGGTTGAGCAATTTGCCGGTGTTGGCCGCGGGACAGTGCTCGGTGCAGCGGCCGCACTCGACGCAGGAGTAGGCCTGGAGGCTGACGAGTTGGGTGAGGTCTGTGCCGGCGACGAGGCCGAAATCCTCATCGCCGGAGAGGGGAGGGATTTGGCTGAATCCGCCGCGCGAAAGAAAGACGGTGGCCGGGCTGAGAACCAGGTGCAGGTGCTTGGTGTGGGGAATGAGCGGTAAAAAAGTGAGCAGGGCGAGTGTATGAAGCCACCAAAGAATTCGCGAAGCAGAGCTCGAATCGGCGACAAAAAACGAAGCCAGGTAGGTGGCCATCAAGACGAAGATCAGCAAGGCAATGACGCCGGACTGGTAAGAGAGCTTTTCGCCGAGCCACCTGGGCCGGGTGAAGAAGCGGCGGAAAAAGAGACCGAGAATGCTTGCCGCACAGGCCAAGGCGAACGCGGCGGCGAAGTAGAAATAGAACCGGGCAAACTTACCCGCCGGGTAGAGAAAGCCGATGTCAAAGACGACGGCGCAGTGGTTGACAGTGACCAGGGCAAAGGCGCAGAAGGCCCAGAAGACGAAAGCGTGCGCAAGGCCTGGGAGCGGGCGTTCGCGAATGACTTTGGCCTGACAGAGAACTTCCCAGAAGAACTCCCAGATGCGTTTGCCGAAGGGGAAAAGGCGGAAGCCCGGGTCCTTTTTCGATTGCAGTATCTTGTGGAGGACCTTGCCGAAACGACGCCAGAATCCGTAGGCCGAGGCAATGGCCAGCCCCGCGAAGAGCAACTTCTCAAAGAGCGAAAAGTGTTGAGGTTCGGCCAGGGTTGGCGGAAGAGGAATCATATCTGTGCCAAGCAGGAATACAGGGCAAAGATACAGGATTGGCCCGGCGGCCGTCTGTGAAGCAGCCGTGTCAGGCAGTCCATTGCAGGCACAACTCGTAGCCGTCCGGATCCTTGAAGAACAGTTGCTTCATACCGAAGGGACGAACGATTGGGCCTTTCACTTCGACGCCTGCGCTGCGTAGATATTGGCAGGCCGCATCCAGGTCCTGGCAGCCGATGTAGATCTGCGTGTCGCCGTGCGCGGCAATCCGCGCAGGATCTGGCGCGGGAGGCCGGTGGCTGCGCTCGTACGCGGTGTTGAGCATGAGAGCGGCATCGTTCAGGCGGAGCCAACACCAGTCGAAGTGGCCGTCGGGTTCGGGGTCGGAGGTGTTAACGAATTCAAAGCCCAGCAGGTCGTGGTAGAAGCGGATCGAGGCAGGCATATCGAAGACTGAAAGCAGTGGGCAAAGGCCGCGCAGATCGAGCGCCATAGGTCTCTCCGGAGATGAAGCGAACGAGATCCCAGGTCTGGGAAGCAAGACACGGGAGGTCTGCTCCAATCATATCGCCGCGCTTATGAGGAGATTTGCAGTCCTTCCAACGAAGTTCGCGCATTGGTGGTCGTCAGGGTCAGAAGTTTTCCACAGTTTTTTCTTTGCTGTGATGCATTGACTTGACGGATGTACTCCAATGAAGCACACTGGCGGAGATTTCCTCAGTAGCGGCTTTTCGTATTGAAGGGCAGGGACTTGCCCAGTCTGGTGCTTCATGGGCCCGAGGTCCCTGTCCCATGCCTGACCCTTCTGTTTCTCCGCGCGATTCTTCGCGTGAGCCCATCGCTCCGATTGGCCCCGGCCTCAGCCGGGGCAATTCCACGACCTCCCTGCGCGACTTTTGGGGGGTGATGGCGCGGCGCCGGCGTCTAGTTGGATCGATTGTCGTGGGATTGCTGCTGCTGTGCGCGCTCTATTGCCTGGTTGCTCCAAACCAATACGAAGCGGTGGCCACGGTGGCATTGCGCCAGGCGCCTGCCTCCTCGCTGAGCATGGGAGCGCCGGAGCCAAGCGCTATTGCATCGCTTCTTTCAGCGCCCTTGCAACTGGAGACGCTGGCGGATGTCTTTCGCACCGACCGGCTGGCCTGGCGGGTGATTACCGGCTTGAAGCTGTACCGGGAGCCGGCACTCATGGGCAAGTTCGCGGAGAAGTTTCCCGGCTTTCACGCGGATATGCCCGGTGTGGATGCGCAGGCCTACTTGTTGGAAAGATTTCAGAAGCGGCTGCGTGTGCAGTCGGTGCCGCGCACGCTGCTGATAGAGATCCGCTTTCGCTCAAAGGACGCGGCATTGTCGGCGGCTGTGGTGAACGCGCTGATTCGCGACTATGTGGAGCAGGAGAACGAGTCGCGGATTGCGGCTACGGTGAATGCTTCAGATTGGCTGGAGAGCCAGCTCAAGGATCTGAAGGAGCAAATGGACCAGCAGCAGCAGCGCCTGACTGCCTTCCAGGCCGCACATAGCATTCTCGGCACCACGGGGATGCAGTCGAACGGCGAGCAGCCGGAGGCACAGCACAGCTCGATACTGCTTGAGATCGACGAGCTGGGGAAGCAGTTGGCGTCAGCCACCGGTGACCGGGTTTTGCGGGAAGCGCAATACCGTGCGGCTAACCGGGGCGACCCGGAACTGGTGGTTGCCTCCGACGCTAACCTGCAAAATGAAGGTGGCGGTTTTGCCACGGCGCTTCTCATCCAGATTCACTCGCGGGAGAGTGAATTGAAGCTCGAACAGGCGCAGTTGAGCGCGGAACACGGTCCGAACTTTCCCAGGGTGGTGGAGATTCGGCAGCAATTGCAGGATCTTGATCGGCAGAAGGAGCGCGAGGACACACGGCTGGTGGATCAATTCCGCGGCGCCTGGCAAACCGCGACAGATCACGAGCAGTTGGTGCGCAAGAGCCTGAACGAGCGTACAGCCGCGGGGTTGAAGCTGAACGACGCCGCAGCCGATTACGCCGTGATGCGCGAGGAGGCCAATTCCAGCCACGATACCTACATGCGAGTGTTGGGGAAGATACAGGATGCGGGAATGGCCGCCGGCATCCACAGCTCAAGCATCTCGGTGGTGGATCAGGCGCGTCAGCCCGTGAAGCCTGTGACTCCCGATCCTTTGCTTTACTTGGCAATCACGTTTTTCGTCGGGATTTGGCTGGCGGTGGGATGCGCTCTGTTGATCGAATCGCTTGGCAGATCGCAAATTCGTACAGCGGTTGTGCTTGTTGCAGTGATTTTTGCCTGCGCAACGGCACGCGGGCAGGCGCCGACACCCAATACCTCGGGATTGCCGTCGGGCGTAGTGCGTATTCCACCCACGGAGGAGAAGCAGAACCTGCCCAATCCCAAGGAAGCTCCCGCGGTATGGAATAGCGCATTAGGCGTCAGCCAAACGGGGACGCAGCCGTCAGCGCAGGCATTCCAGTTGCCCATGGCTGCGCCTATTGGCCCCGGCGACACGTTGGATGTGAGCGAGTACCACACGCCGGAGTTTCACTCGGAGGTGCGTGTTTCGGAGCGAGGCACAATAACGCTGCCGATGGTGTTGGAGATTCACGTTGGCGGAATGGACGAGCAGGGCGCCGCGCACGCAATTGAGGCGGCCCTGGTGGCCAAAGGAATGCTTCTCCACCCACAGGTCTCCGTGGTGGTAACTGCTTACGTCGGCCAGGACGTGAGCGTGCTGGGGGAAGTGGCGCGCCCCGGAGTCTATCCCTACACTCTCCACCATCGATTGCTTGACCTGATTTCGGCTGCATCCGGGCTGGCGCCCAACGCCGGCAGCCTGGTGAACGTGTTTACGCGCGACGATCCAAAGACACCGCATCCGGTGGTTCTGGATCCAAGTGGAACCGACACCCTGAACGACCATAACCCCGAGTTGAGTCCGGGAGACACCGTTCAGGTAAGCCGCGCGGGCCTGGTTTACGTGATTGGCGATGTGGTCCGGCCGGGAGGATTTCCGGTGGATCCGGCGCAGGGGCTGACGGTGGTGCAGGCGCTTTCACTTGCCTGGGGGCAGAGCCAGAACGCATCGAACAAAGCTCTGCTGATCCGTGAGCAGAAGGGGGGCCGGACCCTGACGACGCTGAACCTGCGCCGCATGATCCATGGTGAGGATCCGGACCAGCCGATCCGCGATCGGGACATTCTTTTCGTGCCGGATTCAATGGCCAAAAACCTGTGGAACAAGAGCCTGGAAGCGGCGATCCAGTCGGCGATCGGCGTCACGATCTACGCGGGTCTGGTTTATTCGCAGAGGTTCTAGATATGCGCCGCATTGCGTGGGGGTTGTTGCTGGTCTTCGCATTCTCGATTCCGTGGGAGTATTCCCTGGATACGGGTGAACCGTCGGGCAACGTCGCGCGAGTGTTGGGCGTGCTGCTGCTCCTGGTTGCAGTCCCGGCCGTTTTCCAAGTGGGGCGATTGCGCACTCCGGGGCCCATGCAGTGGGTGGTGCTGGCCTTCTACCTGTGGTTCTGCTGCTCGTATTTCTGGACGATCGCACCGCTGGCGACGCTGGACAGAATGCGCGGCTACTTTCAGGAGATGATGATCGTCTGGCTGGTCTGGGAGTTTGCCGAAAGTCCCCGCGATTTGCGCTCACTGCTGCGCGCATATGTAGCCGGGTCATGGGTGCTTGCGGTGCTCGCGCTGGTCAACTTTGCTTCGGTTGACGCGATGATCGCGGGCCAGATTCGATTTGTGGCGCAAGGACAGGATCCGAACGACGCGGCCCGCTATCTCGACCTTGGATTTCCCCTGGCGGCAGTGCTTCTTGACGGTGAATCCCGGTGGCCGGGGCGTTTGCTCGCGCTGGGCTATCTGCCGCTGGGGCTATTTGCTGTTCTGCTGACGGCCTCGCGGGGAGGGTTTCTGGCTGCCGTGACGGCGCTGGTTGGCTGCTGCATTCTGCTGGCTCGCGGTCATCGACGTAGAGCGATCGCGGGAGCCATCGCAATATCGGTGATCGGCGCAGCGCTGTGGCTGACGGTCCCCTCTGGGACCTTCGCGCGCCTGGCAACGATCTCAGAACAAGCCCAGGGCGGCGATTTGAACGATCGGGTGAATATCTGGACCATCGGCTGGCATGCGTTTGTCCAGGCGCCGCTCTTCGGCCACGGCGCGGGCTCATTTGTCTTCGCCGCGGGGCTGGCGCCTATCGATACGGCTCACAACACGGTTCTCTCCATACTCGTCAACGGAGGGATGTGCGCGCTTTTCTTAGCGGTTGCGATCGTTGCGTTGGCCGCCAATTCGATCCGCAAAACTCATGGGCCGTTGCGTCTTGCGCTTGCAACTGCGCTGCTGGTCTGGGCGATTGCATCGCTGGCGGCGACGACAGAGGAGAGCCGCACGACATGGCTCCTGTTGGCCCTGATTGCTCTGGTCGGCCGACTAGCCGTGGAAGATCCGGAGGGCCTCGCAGCGACTTTCCCCGATGCCCGGCCCCGTCCGCAGCTTGCAGTTGCCCGGTTGTATCCGGAATTTGCATTGAGAGGTTTCCAGGCAGAAATGGCTATTGCCGCTGAAACAGATGGATCGTGTCATCGATTGAACGAAGAGATGGAGACACGACGGTGCCGGTGGGATGCCGACGATCGCGAATTGCCTGCACCTGCAGAGTCGCCAATGCGGGATGCCTGCTCGGAAAGGCCGCGACAGTTTTCAGACAGAGTTGTTCGCGTGCAATCTCCTGGCCGCGTTCACGCAGGAAACGGAAAGCAGTCGGCAGCACTTGTCTTAGGGGTTCTTGTCATTCTGGCATTGGGTGTCTCGATCGGGAGTAGGAGCGCCGATCGTAAGGCGTAGGCCGTTTCTCGGGCCATCCGCATATTGATTGTCGATCCCAGCCGCCATGTTTCCCATCCCTCAAATCGCGCGACTATTCAAGGGCGCCAGCATCAATCGCCGCATCTTGCGCGCTGCCGTGTCCGTGACCCTCGCAGGGATTCTGGTGAAGGTGGTCGCGACCTTCAAGGAGATTGCCGTTGCCGGGGCCTATGGCCGTTCCGACGCGATGGATGCGTTCCTGGCGGCGATGCTGATTCCCGCCTTGCTGATCAACCTGATCTCCGAGTCGATGAATCAGGCTCTGGTTCCAACGCTGATCCGCGTGAAGGAAAGGGAAGGACAGGAACGCGCCCAGGAACTGCTCTCCAGCTCGATGCTGTGGATGTGCATGCTGCTCGCTTTAGCCACGGCCATCATGGCAGTGACTGCGCGTGGCTTCTTCCCACTCATTGCGTCGCACTTTTCGCCGGCCAAGCTGGACCTCTCGGTGCGCATCTTCTACGCGCTGCTTCCCGTGGTGCTGATTACGGGAATCGCCACCAACTGCACTGCGGTCCTGAACGCTTTTGGCCGCTTTGCCATGCCCGCGCTGGCGGTGGCAGTCAACCCGGCGGCCATCATCCTGGGAGCGTTGCTGCTGAGCGGGCGGTTGGGCATCTGGGCCGTGGTCTATGCGACCCTGGCCGGCGCGCTGGTTCACGCGGCGGTGGTGGCGGGCATGATGGAGTCTCAGGGCTTCCGATTCCATCTGCGCTGGCATGGAATGACCGAGGCCACACGCGAGGTTGCATTCCAATACGGGCCGGTCTTGCTGAGTGCGCTGGTGGCTTCAGGAGGACTTCTGGTGGACCAGTCGATGGCCGCTATGCTACCCGCCGGGAGCGTATCGGCTCTGGTATATGCCAACCGATTTGTGAGCGTGATTCTGACCCTGTTTGCCGGTGCGGTTTCAACGGCCGTGATGCCTTACTTCTCGCGCATGATCGCTTTGAACGATTGGGCGGGTTGCAGGCACACCTTGCGAACCTGGGTCCGCCTCACGGCGTTGGTCTCCGCGCCCATCGCGATTGCCATTATCGCCGGTTCGCACCCGCTGATCCGGATCACATTTCAACACGGCGCGTTCGGGCCGCGCGACACCGCCGTGGTCACGCCGGTGCTGGCCATGTACGCCATTCAGATTCCATTCTTCGTTACCAGCCGGGTCTTCTACCGCTTTTTGGTTGCCATGCGGCGCACCGATCTCATCTTCTACTGCGGCGCCATCAATCTCGTTCTCGACATTGTGCTCAACCTGATTCTGATGCGCTGGTTTGGAATCGCAGGAATCGCGCTTGCCACCTCGTTGTGGACTGTCAGCACGTTCCTGTTTCTTTGCTACTGGACATGGAGGCTGCTGCCTCGGACGGTTGGCGAAGATGCTTAGTGCCAGCTACCGGGCAGTAACCAGTTGGATGCAAAGAAGTAGCCAAACCTGACGCGCCAGTGTCGATCGGAAGACCGGTGAATCGCTGCCCATCACTGCTCCCGCAGCAGGATGATGGGATTCACGGCAAGCGCCTTTTGCGCCGGAATCCACGTAGCCACGAGCCCCAGCGCCAGCATGGTCAGGACCACTCCGCCGAGCACCAGCGGATCGTTCGGCGCAGCCTGGTACACGATATACGACAGCACCTTGGTGGCCAGAAGGCCCAGCGCCAATCCCGCCGCCGAGCCCACAGACAGCAGCACGAATGCGCGCCCCAGCGCCGCCCGCAGCACTTGCTTCCGCCGTGCTCCCAGCGCCACGCGAATGCCCAGCTCGCGCAGCCGTTTGCTCACCGTATACGAGGCCATGCCGAAGATTCCCGTCACCGCCAACATCGCGCCCAGCAGCCCCAGCACGCCCAGCGCTACCGTGGCCACACGTGCGGCAAACAACGCTGAATTCATTTCCTTGTCCCACGTGCCCATCTCGACAGGCAACCCCGGGTCGAGCCCATGCAGCGCACTCTCAAGCGCCCGGGCAATCTCTTGCGGATCGCGGCCGGACCGCACCAGTAGCCAAGTGTCGCTCACCGGGAGTTGCAGAAATGAAAAGAACATCGCGGGTTGTTGATCTTCAGTCAGGGTGCGGTATCTCCCGTTTTCGACCACGCCCACCACTTCCACGCGCTTGCCGCCCCAGTACTTGAAGTGCCCTCCGATCGCTTTGTCCACTGCCCCGAAGACTTTGACCGCAAACTGCCGATTCACCAAAGCCACCATCGGCGCCTTGTTGTCGTCATGAAACGTCAGGTCTCTTCCCGCCAGCAGCCTCGTGCTGGCAGCTTCAATGTAGCCCGGCGAGATGTTGTAGTCCATTGCGTCCGCCGCGACATTGGTCGGACGGTAATCGGTGGTACTGTCGGTGTAAACATAGGAGTCGCCACCGTTCAGGCTGAGCGGAATGTGGTTCGAATAGCCCACGGCGGTGACGCCCGGAATGGCCGCTGCTGCATCGATCATGCGCCGTTGCATCTGGGGAAACTGCTCGCTGGTGTAGCCCGCCATGTGCAGTTCGCACTGCGCCAGCATGACGCCGTGCGGCACAAAGCCGAAATTGCTATGCAGCGAACGCGTCAGCCCGCGCACCGCCACCAGCGAAGAGGTGACCAGCACCGCGCAAATCGCAATCTGCACGACCAGAAGAATATCGCGCATTGTGAACCGCCGCGGCCCCGCCACGCCTGATGCGCCGCTGCGAATGACCTGCCAGGGATCCGTCCGCATTACCTGCCGCACCGGCAGCATGCCAAAGAGCAGGCCGCTGGCCAGCGCCAGCGCCAGCGCCACAATGTATGTCCCGGCCTCTGGATTCACGGGCAAGTTGATGGGCACCTCGGGAATTGGCTGCCAGCCGCTAATCAAGTGGAGGATTACAATGCCCCCGGCGAGCCCGAGCGCTCCGCCGGCCAGCGAAACCAGCACGGCCTCGGTAAGCATTTGGTGCAGGATCAACCCGCGCCGCGATCCCAGTGCCAGCCGCAGCGCTGTCTCCTTGGCTCGATCCGCGGACCGCGCTGCAAAAAGGCTTCCCAGGTTCGCGCACGCAGCCAGCAGGATAAGCCCGGCCAGCAGCATGAGGGCTGCCATGAACGCGCGCGCCGGGCCGCCTAACATATCACCGATCAGCCCCGGACGGGCCAGCGTGAACTTCACGCCCTCGTCGTCTCCGGGATAGGCCTTGGCCAGCCATGCCCCAATAGCATTCAGATCCGCTTCGGCCTGCGCCGCTGTCACGCCGGGCTTCAGCCGTCCCACCACGAAGCCGGAGTGATTGCCGCGCGACTGCAGTGAGCTGTAGCCCTCGATGGTGGGTTGCTCGACCCTTGGAATCCACATGTCCGGCGCAAAGAACAGCTCTGTCCCGCGAAATGCTGGCGGCGCCACTCCGATAATCGTGAACTGGTGCTTGTTGAGCTGGAGCTTGCGCCCCACAACGCCCGCATCGTCGTGGAAATGGCCATGAAAGTACGCGTAGCTGAGGACCACATAGGGGGCGCTATCGGCCCCGTGCTCATCGACGGCGTGAAAAAAGCGCCCTAGATACGGCTGAATAACCAGCGAGTCAAAATAGTTTCCACTGGCCAGGTAGGGCCACGCAATCGACGGATTTCCGCCGCTATCCAAGCCGACCGGACCCGCGATCTCGAACGTCATCAGGCTGTCGAACGTCCGATTCCGATCGCGCAGATCCACATAATCGGGATACGACTGCGACGGATACTGGAAACGCTGGACCATGTAAAGATTCTGCGGATTCGGCACCTTCACCGGATGCAGCACCACCGCGTTCAGCATGCTGAACACCACGGCATTTGCTCCAATCCCCAGCGCCAGGGTCAGGATCGCCGTCACCGCAAACCCCGGAGACTTCCACAACTTCCGCAACGCAATTTTCAGTTCGCTTGTCATCTTGGCCGCCTTACTGGCAAATACGACGGCGTTGGGAACATAGTTCCGTTTGAGTGACGGCAGATTTTGTTTCCTCTTGCCTGGCTTGGCAAGAGATGGGCGGTCAATGCGGATCGGACCGCATGTGGATCGGTTCCAGCCTACCTGCCCGTGGAGACGATTCGCAGTGCATCTTGAAATCGTGCCTCGCGCGTATTCTGCAAAAACTGGTTCACATGAACCCTCGCATACTGCAGCTTCGTTTCTTCGTCGGCCAAATTGACTTTGCCTGCCCAGATGCGGTCATGAAAGTCTCTGAAATCCGGCACGTTCGCAACCGGCTCAATCGACTTTCCTTTTGCGCCCAACGCCATCAACAACGTGGCGTAGAACATGTGAAGGAGCTGACTCATGAGATAAAACCGCGCGCGCCTGTATTCACCCGCCGGTTCTCCGAAATACGACCGAAGGTAATTCTCTTCCTCCGCGGCATTGGTGACGACAAAATTCGCCACCACGGCCAGATCGACGTATCGGTCATTTTTGAAAGCTGCTTCCCAATCCACCAGCCAGACGCGGTCTCCGTCGAAAAGTATGTTCTCCGGCCTCAAGTCGTTGTGACTCGGGACCATGTCCGAATCGTCACGCGGGTAGACGTCTGTCACCTGTGCATAGAGGTCGAAAAGCTCCGCGGATTCGCTCTCGGCCAGAATCTCCGCGGCCTGAAGCTTTCGCGCGAGTCTATCCATAGCATCGAGGTAGTTCCCTACGCCCGGAGGCGGAAAGGGCGGCAGCGAGTGCAACGTCTGAAGCGTGCCAGGTAACAGAGCAAGAGCCTTGGTTCGCGGAAATGGTCGCGCCTCCACGAAATCTGTAATCGAAATCCCGTCTTCCGTGCTCGCGTACCGGACCCGTGGCGCTATTCCAGCCTCCGCTGCCACTCTCATACAGGCAAAGTGGGTTTCTTGATCGCCCTGGCCGGGGCCAACGGCGGCATCGATATCCGGGATTAGCCGCAACAAATAGTGGCTTCCCCGAACCACAATGCGAAATACGTGAGCCCGCGAAAGCCCCCCCGCCAGCGTCCGGATGTCTTCGAATTCGGTCACGCCAAACGCGTCCCACAGCGCGTGCACCACGGCTTCGTTTTGCTCTTCCGGAATCATGGAACCCTCCTGTGCGTCCCAGAATTTGTTGGGTGCATCGCGATCGAAACAGCCTTGATCGGTTTGAAGTTCGCCGGCCGACGCTCAATCGTATCCGCTGGGGGACATGGGCACGACTGAAATCGTTCCTAAACCAGTCTTGCCACACGCTGGCCAGCCTGTTCGGTCGCGCCGGGATTCCGCCTTGGCCTATCGCTCGACTTTCCAATAGTACCCATTAAGAGTCTTGAAATACAGGCCGTTTTTTTATCGGTTGCGCTTGCTGCAATTTAGTTACCAGAGTAAGCCACACGCCAACTGTGCACGAACGCTTAGGGAATTCGCGCCGCAAGTTCAGCGGCCAGGGATGCCGCCTGTTGGGATTCGGGGAGGTTTGCGTAGCCTGCAACGTAGCGGCCTTTGCGGAAGATGCAGATTCCGTCGAGGTACTTCACCTTCGCTTGGAAGGCCTCGTCGCCAATCTGCGCCGGTGATGCGCCGTCAAATCGCTCGCGCAGGCTTTTCATCACCGCTGCCGCTGTCTTCGGCGAATCCTCGGCAACCAAGAACGCCTGGCCCTGCTTATACTTTGCGACGTAACCGTGCTTGAGCTGGCTAAGTCCCAGCACGCTTTCCGGAACCACGCGGAAAGAGACAATAGCCTCTTTTGAAAACCAGTTGAGCGCCTCGGGAGCAGTGTCGCGGCCTACCATATGCCCCAGCATCGCGGTTATCAGCGCGTTCAGCATCGCGGATTGATCCTTGTTTGTGTTGGCGGCTGTCTCCACGATTTCCACGTAGTAGTTGCCTTTGGCGAAGCTGGCGCTTTGCCGATGTACCTGCCCGCCCATGCCGAGCCCGGCGATCGGCATGCTTGGATCGAGGTTGGCCGCGAAGATGCCGTATGCCGAGTCGGCATCGCTCATCTCGGAGACGTCGATCTCGAGTGTATCGGCGCCCGAATTGCACGTGATTCCCTGCATGCGCACCAAGCCGAAGATCAGGTAACCCTCGGCGGCGCCATCCTTGTATTCGTAAAGATTGTCGGCCACATACTGGTGTATTGCGCCGGACTGCTGCCAGCCGGGCGCGAAATGGCAGTCGAGGTAGGCCTCCGCGCGGGCCAGACCCGCCGTCAGCATGATCGTAAGCAGCAAACAGGCAGTTTTCATGCGAACAACTCCTGTGCGCGCGTCATGCGGCTCGGCACATCGACGCCGTGCGGGCAGTTCACCGTGCATGCAGTGCAATCGCCGCAGCGGACCGAATTTCGAGCCGAGGGCACCTGCGACGTCAACTCGAGAAATCTCTCGCAGCCCAGCGCGAACTGGCCGTAGCCGTCAGCATAGGTCAGGCAGCGCAGCACATCGGCAACTGGCAGGCCCTTTTTGCAGGCTCCGTCGCACTGCCCGCACATGCGGCAATAGAGCGGTCGAATCATCTCCAGGCGCGCCACCAGCAGCTTTCGGTCGCCGTCGGAAATTGGATGCTCCATGGCCTTCAGGTTCTCGTCGAGCTGGTCCATATCCGTCATGCTGGGTATCGTTGTGGCAACGTTGGGCTTGTCGATGACCCACTTCAACGCGGCCAGCAGGGCGCCATCCCGATGCAGCTTTTCATAGAGCGGGTTGCCGGGCTTATTGCTGCGAAAACCTCCCGCCATCACCTTCATCGCCACCACACCCATGCCGGACTTGGCTGCCGCGGCGATGGCCTGCTCCATTGTTGCGTCCATGGAGAAGTTGTAGGCGGTCAGGGCCACATCAAACACACCCTTCTGCGCCAGCCAGGGCAGAAGTTGCTGCTGGCCGCCGTGCGTGCTCACCCCGGCAAAGCGGATCTTGCCCTGCTTCTTCGCGAGTTGCTGCGCCTCGATCATCTCGTCGCCAATGTCGGCTGCGCTGCCCTTGCCATGGAGGTACCAGATGTCGACGTAATCTGTGTTGAGTTCGCGCAAGCTGGTATCGATATCGATGAGCAGGCCTTCCTTGGTTTGAGAGCCGGATTTGGTCGAGAGAACGATCTGTTTCCGTTTGGCTCCGAGAGCTGTGCCGACCATGCGCTCATTGTTGCCGTGCTGATATCCGCGCGCAGTGTCGAAGTAGTTGATGCCGATATCGGCTGCGCGCTCAATCACGCTGGGGTCTGACGTGATCATGCAGCCGAATCCCACCGTGGTGACCTTCAGCCCGGTGCGGCCCAGAGTTTTGTAACTCAGCTTCACAGAGGAATCGGCAGGCTCGGAGACGGAATTCTCCGAGGGACGGAAAATGCCGAAGCCGGAACTGGCGCCGACGACTGGAAGCATCAGCCCTGCGGACAGGAATTCGCGGCGAGATGGTTTTGAATCCATAGATCTAATTCCCCCCTTATGAAACCAATCATGATAGTCCAGGCACACTGGTTTGCGATGTGATCCGGGGCACTTCCCGCCGTGCAATCGGGCAGGGAACTCCACGTCCTGTTCGCGAATTTCCCCAAGATACGCTCCGCGTGCCTTTCCAGCTACGGCCCTTTCGTAACTTGATGCGGGTTGCGGGCATTGAGGCGTGCCCGGTATCTTAATCATGATTAGCCTTGGAGCCTTGATGCGCCCGTCTGATTCCCCGGAACAGGTCGCAGCGGCTTCGGCTGAGCAAGAACAAGCCGAGTTCGCTCACTCCGCGCTGGAGAACCTGTTCAACGTCTCTCCAGACGCGATTTTCGTCACCGATGCCCAGGGGGTGATTCGGGGCGCAAACCCGCGCGCGGCGGAGCTTTTTGGTCACACTCAAGCTGAACTCTTTGGCCAGCCCATCGAGAATCTGGTTCCCGATCGCTTTCGCGGCCGCCACCCCAGCCATCGTGAAAACTACAACGCGCATCCCAGGGCGCGGCAGATGGGCGCGGCGATGAACCTGCTCGGCCTGCGCAAGGACGGTACCGAATTCCCCGTGGACATCATGCTCAAGCCGATGGAGACGCCTTCGGGTCCGGTCGTCCTGAGCTTTGTGCGGGACGCGACCGAGCAAAGGACGGCGCAGGATGCGCTTGCGTCGCAAGGACTTGCAGCTTCGATCGATCATTGAAAGCGTCGGCGATTACGCCATCTATCTTCTCGACCGCGACGGATCGGTGATGACCTGGAATCACGGGGCCGAGCGCATCAAGGGCTACTCTTCCGATGAGATCCTGGGGCTGCATTTCTCGCGGTTTTTTATCCAGGAGGACGTGGAGCGCGGCCGCCCTTCGGAGTTGCTGCGCCTGGCCGCGGAGCGTGGCCGCATCGAGGAAGAGGGTTGGCGCGTCCGCAAGGATGGCTCGCGGTTCTGGGCCGACGTGGTGCTCACCGCCATCCGCGACGATGCCGGAGAGTTAACCGGTTTCGCCAAGGTGACGCGCGACTTTACCGGCCGCAAACAGGCTGAAGAAGCGGTGATGCTGCAGTTGAGCAATGCGCTGCTGGCCAACCTGGATGTCGAGAAGTTGCTGACCGCTATTTCGGCAAGCATCCACGAGGTGGTTCCCCACGACACAGCCGCTTTGGCGCTCTATGACCCGGCTGCCGGTGACATGGCGGTGCAGTTTCTTGGCCCTCGGAATATGGATGTCTTCCCCGTCAATGCGCGCGCTTCCGTCGAAGGGACAGTGTCGGGAGTCGCATTCCGAACCCGGCAGACGGTGCTGGTGAAGCGCATATCGGACGCTACCTATGCCCCGGACACGATTTTCAGCCTCACCCTGCTCGGAATGCAGTCCGGATGCTGGGTTCCGCTCATCCATAACGGCGAGGCCATCGGGGCCCTGGGGGTGCTCAGCAAGCTTGAAGGCGGCATCAGCCAGGAACAAGCGGAGATTCTCGGCCGGATTGCAGTTCAGGTGGCCATGGCTGTCGATAACACCATGGCCTTCCAGCGCATTGCCGAGCTTCGCGACAAGTTGCGCCAGGAGAAGAAGTATCTCGAAGACGAGATCGACCTCGAGAATCGCTTCGAAGACATTGTGGGGGAGAGCACTGGATTGCGAGGGGTGCTGAAGGAGATAGAAACTGTGGCGCCCACCGACGCAACGGTGCTCATTCAGGGCGAGACGGGCACCGGCAAAGAACTGCTGGCCCGCGCAATTCACCGCCTCAGCCCCCGCCGCGAGCGGACGTTCATCAAGCTCAACTGCGCCGCCATTCCGTCGGGGCTGCTCGAGAGTGAGCTGTTCGGCCATGAGAAGGGTGCATTTACGGGAGCGATTGCACGCAAGATGGGACGGCTCGAACTGGCCCACGAAGGGACGCTTTTTCTCGACGAGGTGGGCGAGCTGCCGCTCGACCTGCAACCCAAGCTGTTGCGCGCGCTGCAGGAGCGCGAGATCGAACGGCTGGGTGGAAACAGGCCCATCCCGGTCAACGTTCGTCTGATTGCCGCGACCAACCGCGACCTGGCCCGGATGGTTGCGGAGAAGCAGTTTCGCAGCGACCTTTTCTACCGGCTGAAAGTCTTTCCCATCTTCGCTCCGCCGCTGCGCGACCGGGCCGGCGACATTCCCATACTCGTTCGGCATTTTGTTGCGACTCATGGCCGGCGCATGGGCAAGACCATCGAGAGCATCCCCGACGAGACGATGCGGGCGCTCGTTCGCTGGCCGTGGCCTGGAAATATCCGCGAGCTGGAGAACTTTCTCGAACGGGCCGTCATTCTCACGCGAGGTCCGGTGCTCTATGTTCCGCTGGCCGAGCTTGAGACAAGCGCGATGGAAGAGATTGGGAACGCCGCTACGGAGAGCTCCACGCTGCAGGCCGCCGAGCGGGATCACATACTCCGTGTCCTTCGCGATGCAAAGGGGCAGATCGGCGGACCTGAAGGCGCGGCGGAGAGACTGGGCCTGAAACGGACCACTTTGAACTCCAAATTGAAGAAGCTGGGAATCGAGCGAAGCGACTATATGTAGTCTCGGTGACGGAATTTCGTCATCGTCGCGTCGTCACTTGGCTTATCGCCACCCCCTCCACTTTGCGAGCCCACGTAGGTAAGTCTTTTCCCCTCAATCCAATCCACTTCTCTTGCCGTTCGCTGTCCAGTTTGGCATCCGCCGTGCCTTAGTCATTGCGTGGCGCAGGACGAGCCGGACAATGTTACGAATCACAACACAGGAAGACGAACAAGCAATCGCAATCACATTGGAAGGGAGGATTGCGGGGCCGTGGGTGGATGAGATCAGCCGCGCCTGGTTGGAGACGGCGCCTCGAATCAACTCAAGAAAGTTATCGCTCGACTTGCGGAACGTGACTTATGCCGATGCTCTCGGCAAGCAGGCACTGAGACATATCCACGCGGAATCGGGTGCGGAACTCATTGTCAGCACGCCGTGGACTCAGTATCTGGCCGATGAAATCCGAACTAACAGCCTTAGTGGAAAAAATGGGAGGACAGAGCAATGAGCACAATGCGTGACACCATGAGCAGTTATGGGACCCAGGCACAATGGGCCGGCGAGTTTCTCGATAAGTGGATTCCAGCTGCCTTCCAGGATCTGGCCTCGATCGCGCATCCGTCGCCTTACGCGGCCTGTCGCACACTGTTCACAGAGAAGGAGCCGCCTCACGGCGTTTATCTGGTTCTTGAAGGCGAAGTCAAACTCTCGATGAACTCCATCGACGGGCGGCGTCTCATTCTCCGAATCGCCAAGAAGGGCGAGATACTGGGGCTCGCTTCGGCTCTCTCCGGCAAACCGTATGAGGTGACGGCCGAAACGCTTTACCCATGCAAGCTGGCCTTCGTGAGCCGCCGCGATTTTCTTGGTATTCTCTTTCGCCATCCCGAGGTCTACCAGACTTTGACCGAGGAACTGACCCGCAACATCGCCACGGCCTGCGAACAGTTGCGCACCGTGGGCTTGTCTGCCTCGGTGCCGGAAAAACTCGCCAGGCTGCTCCTCGATTGGAGTGAGAGCGGCCAGACAACCGAACGTGGAACGCGGTTGCGCTTCTCGCTCACTCACGGAGAAATCGGCGAATTCATTGGCGCCTCGCGCGAAACCGTCACTCGCACGCTGACCCTTTTCAAGACTCGCCGGCTGGTGGATTTCAATGGCTCGATGATGACCATCCCCAGCAAGACCGCTTTGGAAAACTACGCACGCTGCTAGTACCAAAACCGCGTGATTTTGTAATTGCCGGAATGTAGCGCCGGTTTCCAGACCGGCTGTCGTGCGGGCGTCCACGCCCGCACTTGTCCAGGAGCAATTACCAAATCATACAGTTTAAGCATTAGAAGCTTGTTGCGCAGGGCGCGCTCTGCTGGTCGTTGCAACCAAGATTAGGAAGGATATTGCCAACCGGGATTGCCCGATAGGCATCGGCTCCAGGGATTTGGATTGCGTCTTTAGCGGAAGAAGCCGAACCCCTTTTTCTTTTCCGGGATGTCGGCTTTGCCGCATGCGGCTTTGACCATCTTGCGAATCGCCCGTGAAATCGTCGAGTCTTCAAGCGCCAGCGGAGTGGCCGTGCTTTGCATCTTGCGCACGGCGGCGTAGTTATTGGGAACTTTCCACTGCACGGGTCTGGTGAGCGCTCTCGTAATCTCCGAGTCGGGGATTCCCATCGCGCCAGACTCGTATCGATTGATAACGATCTCGAGGTTTGGGCTCTCTTCCTGCGAGAACCGAGCAATCAGTCGATTCGCGTTGCGAAGTTCGGGAATTCCGACCTGCGTGATCAGATAGATGGTGGCGCTTCTGTCGAACAGAGCCGTTCGCTGCAGGTCGAGCCTCAATCCCGCATCGACCACAACGTAATCGAATTCCTGCCGGACGACAGCCAGCAACCGATCGAAAGCCTCTTTGGAGGCTTCGTACGGGGTCATTTCAGTTGGCGCCGCCAGTACCGACAAGAAGGCGCTGTAACGCACCAGCACATTGGAGAAATAACCCGCATCGAGACGAGCGGAGTTCTGCAGCGCGTCCACGGTGGAGTACTTGGCCTTGATTCCAAGATTGATTGCCGCATCTCCGAGGGGGAGATTGAGATCGATCAGGAGCGTGTTCTTTTTCGATTCCTCGGCAAGCGCAACGGCAAAGTTGCAGGCCAGCGTGGTAACTCCGGCGCCGCCTTTGGCGCCAAGAAATACAAATAGCTCGCCGTCGGCCTTTTGCGAGGTGTGAGCAGCTTTGTGGCGGGCCGTGACCTGAGCCAGCGCGTCGGCCATTGCGCCCGAGTCCAATGGGAGCCGAAGAAATTCGCGAGCGCCGGCACGCATGGCGCGGACAACCAGGTCCGGGTCGGCCTGCGCCGAATAGACCATCACAACCGCCGATCCGTGATCGCAAACGGTCTGGACAAGGTCGAGAGCAAACACCGGATCGCGGTCGAGTTCAACAATGACGACGCTGCAGCCCGATATGATCGCCAACGCCTCGTCGTCGACACGAGCAGGATCTGCGACCAGGTCTGGAGTCAGGCTCCCAAGGCAGCCCGAGAGCGCATTGATCACGTTGTAACGGCTTATATTGTCCGGGCCGATCACCGCAATCGACATCACGGGTGAGACAAAGGGACCATCGGGCGTTCTGGGCGGGGTAGACATGGCTCTCGGAAAGCTTGGTTCGAATTCTCCTGGTTCGAATCCGATTCGTTTAAATTGTAGCTCTCCTGAGTCAAATCGAATGACCAAACATTCATTTTCAGTTAACGAACTAAGCTCTCCCATGACAGGAAACCGATTGAGGCTTCGCGCTACAATGCTCTCATTCGCTCAATGGAGGCAATATGCGCAGGATTCTTCTCGCCGTTCTCGCAGTAGTCTTTGCGGCGTCGCTCGCTGTCCCGCTCAAGGCGCAGGGTGCGCCGCCGCAGGGTGGGGCCAACCAGCCGTACACGATCGAGTACTACTACAAGTGCCAATGGGGGCATCAGCAGGAGTTTCTGCAGCTATTCCTCAAGAACCATTACCCGCTGCTCAAGAAGATTGAAGCGACCGGCCGCATTCTCTCCGTCAAGATCGACTCGCCCGCCTATCACACCACGGAGGACGGCCGCTGGGACTATCGCGTGACCATCCGCTACAAGAATTCGACCGTTGCCACCTCAACCAATCCCGACGAAGAGGCTTTCATCAAGGAGTTATGGCCGGATCAGGCGACTTATCAGAAAGAGGAGCAGAGACGGTTTGAGATTCTACTTGGCCATTGGGACCTGCCCGTGACCGAGATAACTCCGAAGTGAAAAACAGGGATCAGGGATCAGGGGTCAGGGATCAGAAAAACCAGAATCGCACTCCTGATATGTACGCAAGTACCGAAACCATACTACGATTTCTTGGCGAGAGCCGGGAGCTTTTCCCTGATCCCTGACCCCTGACCTGACCCCTGACCCCTGATTTCTGTTTTCTACTCCCTGTTTCTCCACTGCCGCACCAGGTCTTCCGCGGCTGCGGGCCACTCTGGAAACTCGAACTCGAAGCCTGCATCGAGCAGGCGGCCAGGAATTGCGCGCCGGCTCTTGAGCACCAGCTCCGACTCGGTGCGCATGAAAAATGCGCCGATCTCGATCAGCGGCGCCGGGGCGGGGAAGCCGTTGGGCATGTCCCAGGCGTCGCGCAGGGCCTGCATGAATTCGCCGTTGGGCAGCGGAGTTGGCGCGGCAATGTTCACCGGTCCGTCCATCTCCCCGTGGGCGATAAGAAAATCGACCGCGCGCGCAAAATCGGATTCGTGAATCCAGGAAACGTACTGCCTTCCGCTACCCTGCGTGCCGCCAAGTCCGGACCGAACCAACCTGGAAAAGACCTGAAAGGCGTTGCCCGGCGTGGGGCTGAATGTGATGGCGCTGCGCAAAGCAATCTTGCGCGTGCGCGGCGTCGCCGTCTCGAAGAATGCGGCCTCCCATTCCTTCGCGATGTGAACGGAAAAGTTCCAGGTGTCGGGCGCATGCCGTCTTTTTCCGATGAGCTCGTTGCCGCCCAATTCGCCGGTGGCTTCATCCATGGCCGTGTCGATCGAATGGCGATAAATAGTGGCCGTCGACGCGTTGAGCCACAGGCGGGGCGGCTGGGAAAGCCTGGATATCACTTCATTGATCAGGCGCGTCGAGCGAATGCGCGAGTCGTACATGGCGCGCCGGTTGGTTGCGTTCATGCGGCAGTTCACGCTGCGCCCGGAAAGGTTGATGCACACGTCCGCGCCTTCCAGGGTTTCGGCCCAAGGGCCGATATTCTCGCCGTCCCAGTGAACCGTCTCCCACGGCGGCGTATAGGGACCGCGGGTCAGCACCGTCACATGGTGGCCTTGCTTCTGAAAGTAGCGCGCCAGCATCTGGCCCACTTGT
The DNA here is from genome assembly GCA_963757965.1 of uncultured Acidobacteriaceae bacterium. Lineage (GTDB taxonomy): Bacteria > Acidobacteriota > Terriglobia > Terriglobales > Acidobacteriaceae > Telmatobacter. The sequence goes on along the minus strand of CAVWTV010000008.1, from coordinate 28,115 downwards.
CCGCTGCCGCCTGGGAGCACGATGCGCAGCGGGCGCGGACTGGCGGAGCCTTGAATCAAGGCTTGAGGACTGAAGACGTGAACGTCTGCGCTGTCTGGCCGGGCAGGTGGGTGGGGTTCATCCATGAAACTAGCCTACCGCGTCCAACAGGGCATTGCCGGTTCTCTACGCGCCGGGCGGAAAGTTGTAAGCACTCAGAAACTGCCGCCGGCGATGGGCGCGGACCTGGTACACGACAAAGATCACCACCAGACCGATAAGAATGAGGGGAGCGAGGACAATGATAAACGGCATGGTCACCCGGTCGTGACCCACGCTCACCGACTCAGGCGAACGCACGAATCCGAACATCGACACCATGTCCTTGCCCACGGAGACGTTTTGGCCGAGACGGATCTCGCCAAAGAAGCTCACCAGGTCCTGGCCGATCTGGGCGTTGTCATCCGCTGAAACGTTTCCGAAGAAGTTCACCACATCATGGTCGGCTTTGCCTGCGATGTGAACGCTGCCGAAGAAGACAACAATGTCTCCTTCCACCTCGCCCTCATCGTGGACACTGCAAAAGAAACAGACAGCGTCGTGGACAGTGGCATCCGGAGCGACCTTGATGTCGGAAAAGAAATGAACCGCATCCCGGTCCGCATAGGCTGGCGTAGCGGCAGCCGCGAAAGCGGCGCCAAGCAGGCAAATGGCAAGAATCGGTTTCATCGTGGGGGCGCCTCGTAGAAATGATACGCTCAGACCGGCCGAAAAGTTCCGGCACAGACGGCGAAAGCCGGCACGAGTTCCGCGCCGAACCAGGTCAGGCCATATTCGTGGGGCTCAGGGCTGCGGTCCATTCCTCCGGCGAATCTACAAGGATGTCGGGCTGGGTGTCATGCAAGGTCTCGGGCGCCAGGCCGAAGGTGCAGCCGATCGACCATACCCCGGCGTTGCGCGCCGTAAGCACGTCCACCTGGCTGTCGCCGATCATCACCGTCTGGTCCGGTTTCGCTTCAGCCTCTTCCATCAGCGCCAGCAGCCCCGCGGGATCGGGCTTCTTGGTGTTGAAGCTGTTGCCGCCGTAGATGCGAAGGAAGTACGGCGCCAGACCCAGCGCCTCGCAGATGTCCTGTGCCGGGCGAACCGGCTTGTTGGTCAGCACGGCCATGATTCTGGCGTTTCCGGCAGGCGGCTCATGGAGTTTGTGCAACGCGGCAAGCGCCTCGAGCACTCCGGCGTATGCGTACGTAAAGTCCAGCTTGTGGGCGCGATAGTAGTCGAGGAAGAAGTCGTAAGCTTTGGCCAGAAAATCCTCGCCAACCGGGGCGCCGCTCGACTCGGCGAATGCCCTACGCACCAGCATGAGCGCGCCGTCGCCGATGAAGCCGGCGATTGCCGTGTCCGCAAGCGGATCGCGGCCATAGTTGCTCAGAGTGGCATTGACGCTGTTGCACAAGTCCTGCGCGGAGTCGATCAGCGTGCCATCCAGATCGAAAACCAGCAGTTTGATTCCTTCAATGGGAACGGGGCGAAGTACGCGAACCATACTTCCAGTGTAATGGCAGCGGGTTGGCCGGGAGTGCGATCATGATTGGGCGAATCGAAGTGATTGGCTCTGGCATTAGAATTCTTCAGGAAGGGTATTTCATGTTGAAGAAGCACTGGATACTTCTGGCGGCGATGCTCTGCGTGGCTCTTGCGCCAGCGGGCCTGACAGCACGGCAGGCGGCGCAACAGCCAGCCCCGCAAAAGGCCACTCCTCAAGCGGCTTCGAGGATGAGCGAGTATGCGCCCGCGGAGCGCATACCGAACCTCGACCAACTGAAGGCCGAGCTCAAGCAGTATCACGCATGCACGTGCAAATGCGGTTGCTATACCAAGGATCTGGATCACCAGGCGGACCGGGCCATCGGCTTTCTGCGCATGCGCGCGGCCCATGCGCACCGGCAAGAGAAACTGGTCCTGGTGCTGGACATCGACGACACCACGCTTTCCACCTATGAAGAAATGGTCAAGGCCGATTTTGCATACATCAAACCTGCCTTCGATGCCTGGGTTGAGACAGCCAAGGCCCCCGCAATTCCCGGCACATTGCGGCTTTTTAACGAAGCCCGGCGGCTGGGGGTCAGCGTGTTTTTCATTACCGGCAGGGCGGACCCGGAGCGGGCGGCAACAGAGCTGAATCTCCACAACCAGGGTTTTCAAGACTGGCAGGAGATAATCATGCGCCAGCCAACGCAGGCTGCGGGCACCGCGCAGGCTTACAAATCCGCCGCACGAGCAGCGGTCCAGGCGCAGGGATACAAGCTGATTCTCAATGTCGGCGATCAGTGGAGCGATCTGAAGGGTGCGCCAGAGGCGGAGTTTTCCGTCAAGTATCCTGACCCGTTTTACTTCTTGAAGTGATGCGGAGTCGAGGCAGAGATTATCCTGGGATGGAGCACGGATAAGGGCGATGTCACTACCTGCGCTACTTTTTAGGTGGGGGCGGTGGCGGCGGCGGTGGGGGCGGTGGAGGTGCAGGTACAGGCTTCGGCATCGGAGGCCAACTCTCCCGCTTCTCAACAAGATTACTCATGCGTTTTCCAGTCGGCGGAGCTTGAACACTTGATCGGTCCAGCGCAGCATGCGCTTGGGATCGTTTGGAGCATCCGTAGTCGCCAGTTCGGATAGTTCCAATTGACGCCGCTCCAAATCCTCAAGCTCGGATTCCGCCTCTTCGCTATAGGTATGGTTCCACAAGCGCCTGTAATCATTGCCTATCTGGTTCCATGCGTAGTGCAGCTTTGCCATGGTTCTAATCTTCGAATCCAGATTGACGGCCACTGCATAAGCGGTAATGACAGCCACGAGAATGGAGAGAACGATTGGGACCCACAACGGCAATTTGCCGATCAGCGTGGCTGCGGCGCCTGAGGAGAGGAAGAACGAGAGCCCCGTAATCCATTGCTTGCGCAGGGCATAAACGCTCGCAAGATCGCCGAAATACAGGGACCTGACCTCGGCGGAAATCTGGCCTTCCCACACATCTGCGATTTGGGGTTCGGTAAGCATCGGCAGACCTCATATGTATTCTAGATCAAACTGTGCATTAATATCGAGCGCCTTTTCAGAACCGACCGCAAAAAGGCAGGCGAGACCAATCCAGGAGCATTCAGGTCTCGCCTGAGGAAGGTGGAAGTTGTTGCGCCGGCCGCGCGCAAGCCGAGGCGCGCGAATTAATGAACGCGAATGCTGCCCGAGCCGGTTTCGATGCGCACGGTCGGGCCGCCGCCATTCAATTTGCCGGTAACGTGGTGGTGATCGCTCGACCCTTGCGTCAGCATCTCGCGATCGGTATGAACGTTGCCCGATCCCGTTTCGGCATCGAGCGTGAGTGGCGCATCGCCGGCCCAGAAATCGACGTTGCCCGAGCCTGTGTGAAGACGCCAGGTGCTGGTTGGCATACCGGTGACGTTGATGTTGCCCGAGCCGGTATCGGCGCGCAGACCCCCATGCACGTTCTTCAGTTCAATGTTGCCCGATCCAGTTTCGGCCTTCACGTCGCCCTGGCCGGTTTGCTCGGCGTAGATGTTTCCCGAGCCAGTGCCCACAGTAAAGCCGCCATGCAGGCCCGTCGCATGAATGGTGCCCGATCCCGTGTTCAACTTCGCGTTCTCGCCGATGCCTTCGTCGACAATGTCACCCGAACCGGAACCCGCGTCGAGATAGGCGTCCGCCGGCGCCTGAATCTCGTAGTCAATGCTGATGTGGTTGTAGTTCTCGTGGCGCGCACCGATGCGGACGATGTTGCCGGTCTGCTCGATCGGAGGGTTGGCGGCGATCGCCCGCACCCTCTCATCGCTTGCACCCCAGTTCGACTTGACCTTGCCGAAGATGTGTATTTGGTTGCCCGAGCCTTGGGTCAGGTGGATGTTGCCGGAGCCGGTCGCCACCGTCAGTTCAACCCTCCCGCTGAATGTCAGGTTGCGTTCGAAGGTAGCCTCCGTGGCCAGCGCAGGAACCGCTGCCAGCGCCAGCAAAGCCGTTACTGCAAGAAGATGCTTCATCGTGTGCCTTTCTTAAAAGCAGGGAACAGGGATCAGTAAAGCAAGCGTTCCCTGTGATTCGTTGCATTCTTATTGCCAAATCCAAGCGAGTACAAAACTCTCCAAATCAAACCAAAACTCCTAGGGAAGGCTAAATCATCCATTTCTCCAGCGTACAAATCCGAACACCACTGTGCGCAGTCGGACAGCCGGGCTTTTCTGATCCCTGATCCCTGCTTCATCACTGTTGCAACACCACCTGGTCGCCTTCCTTCAGGCCGCTCAGGATCTCGGTTACCGAGCCGTTGGAAAGGCCGACATTTACCGCAACTTTGCGCTTGCCTTCCTTCTGCTTCTTATCCGGAACCTCCACCGAGGCATTCTTCTGGCCGTCGTAGATCACCGCGTTCTCAGGCACGGTCAGCACGCCCTTGTGCTCATCCAGAATGATCTCGGCGTTGGCGGTCATGTTGGCCTTCAACTCGCCGCCGGGGTTGTTGATCGACACCCGCACCTCGAACGTGGTTACGTTGTCCTTCTCAACGCCCATCGGGGCAATCTTCGTCACATGGCCATCGAAGACGCGGTCGCGGAAGCTTTCCACCTTGATGCGCGCCGGCTGGCCCAGGTAGACGTGAGCAATATCGGCCTCGTCCACCTTGCCCTGCACATAAACCTCGTTGACGTCGCCCTCGGTCATGACCAGCGTGGCAGTCGAGCCCAGCACCAGGATCGAACTTACCGCGTCGCCGATTTCTACGTCCCGCGAGAGAATCACTCCGTCCATCGGCGCCACGATGGTCGTATAGCTGAGCTGCTCCTCAAGCTGCTTCAGGCTCGCCTGGCTCTGCTGCACCTGCGCGCGCGCCTGCTTCAGCTTGGCCGTATCCACGCCAATCTGCGCCTTCGAACTATCGCGCCGCGTGAGTGCCGCGAGGTAGTCCTTGTTGGCATCGTCCAGCACCTGCCTGCTCACGATGCCTTCCTTCTGCAGATCGAGGTTGCGATCAAGCGTGGCCTTGTACATGGGCAGATCGGGCGCGTTTGCATTCACCTTGTCCTGCTCGATATTGGCCTCGAACGTGGATACATTGGCCTCCGCCGAGGCCAGTTGCGCGCGCTGCGCTGCTACCTGCGCCACAATCTCCTGCTCGTCAAGCTGCGCCAACTCCTGGCCCTTGTGGACCACATTGTTGATGTCCACATAGAGTTTTTCCACGATCCCGGAGGCCTTGCTCTTCACCTCGACCTGGGTAATCGGCTGGATCTTCCCGGTAGCCACGACCGACCGGGCAACGTCGCCGCGCTTGACCTTGTCCAGTTTGTTGGGATCGATCGTCGAACCCCGCGCAAGGTGCGCCAGAGCCAATCCGGCCACGATCAACACCAAAAGACCGGCTGCAATCAGCCAAATCCAGAATTTCCTGCTTTTTCGCGACGCAGCCACCAATACCCTCCCATGGCAAATAAAAACACACGACCAGTTTGAGCCTAAATCGATTCAAAAGGCGGATCGGAATAAATGAGACGGCGCCGAACCACTGCCGTCACCCGCTCGAAGCTTCATACGCAACCCGCCGCACATTGGTTCCCGGTGATCGGCGCATCCGTTTCCGGACCAGTGCTACCGATCCCTGATCTCTGACCCCTGATCTCTGATCCCTGAGCAATGCTATCCTCACAGGCGAGATGCATGGTCTCTCCCTGCTGCAGTTTGTCGCCGTGGCCTTGCTCATCCTGGCCAACGCCTTTTTTGTGGCTGCGGAATTTGCGCTGGTCTCCATCCGTGACACCCGCATCGAGCAGATGCTTGCCGCTGGGGTTCCCGGAGCCCGCGGCGTCCGCCGCCTGCAGCAGGATCTGGACGACTTCTTGCCCGCCGTTCAACTCGGCGTTACGCTCTGCTCCCTGGCTTTAGGCTGGCTGGGCGAGCCGCTCGCCGCCTCCGTGTTGATGGGCTGGTTTAGCATTTTGCAACTCACCCAGCCGCATGCTCTTCTTTATGCCCACATCACCGCAGTTGTCCTGGGCTTTGCTGCCATCACGTACTTCCACGTGGTGGTCGGCGAGTTGGTGCCGAAGTCTCTCGCCCTGCGCCGGGCTGAAGCGCTCGCCGTCGCCGTGGCTCCGCCCATGCTGTTTTTCATTGCCCTCACCCGCCCGGCGGTCCGCTTCCTCAAGCGCTCGGCCGCCATGATCCTTCAAGGCTTCGATATTCCCATGACGGATCGGGCCGCCGTTCATTCTCCGGAAGAGTTGAAGCTGATCGCCACCGCTGCCCGCCGCATGGGCCTGTTGCCCAACTTTCAGGAAAGCCTCATCCACCGCACTCTCGAGCTCGATGACATCTCCATCCGCGAGATTATGACCCCGCGGCAAAAGATCTTCTCCCTGCCATCGAACATGCTGGTTGAAGAGGCCAGCGCAAAAGTTATTGAACGCAAGAACTCGCGCATCCCCGTTTATGACGAGACCCGCGGCCCCGAGCACATTGTCGGCGTCGTCTACTCCAAAGACCTCGCCCGCCTGATGTACTTCCGGCCCAAAACGCCGGGCGCGACACCATTCGTCGAGCTAAGACTCGTCCAGGTCATGCGCGACGTTCTCGTGGTTCCAGAAACCAAGTCCGTTCTTGACCTGATTCGCGATTTTCAGCAGCGGCGGCGGCACATGGCCATCGTGGTGGACGAATACGGTTCCACCGTCGGCCTGGTCACCGCCGAGGACGCCATTGAGCAGCTTACCGGCGAGTGGGAAGACGAGTTCGACTCACCCGCGGTCCCGGTGCTCACCACGGCCAGCGGGGCGCTGCTGATGGATGGCGGCGTGAACCTTCGCGATCTTGAAACCCAGATGCAATGGAGTCTGCCCCGCGAAGGCGGCATTGAGACCCTGGCTGGATTTGTTCTCATTCGACTGGGCCACATCCCTCAACCGGGCGAGTCCGTAACCTATGAGGGCCGACGCCTCACCGTCGTGGAGATGGAGGGCCGGCGAATCGCCAAGGTTCGTGTCGAGCCGGTGAAAGGCCAGGATTCGGCCGCGGACTGAAGCGCGAGCTGTTGCGCACCATTCAACGCCGCAAAGCCCGGAGCGCTGAAATTGCGCAAAACACCTTGGCCGGCAGATTCAGCGAAATCTCAGCAAACATCACGGCCGCCTTACTGGAAATGATGTATGCTGTTGCGACAGGTCGCCAATCCTTCAGTGTTTCGATTGCTTTTTTGTCTCTTGCGTTGGCGGGAGCGGCGGCCTTGGACGGACTAGAAGGTCGAAACTTTTCCCCGGAAATGCCGAAGGTTGTTGTTTGCGGAACCAGGATAACTCGAACTCTTCAAATTCATGAGAGAACGGGCTTCGGTTCTGCGCCAAACATCGAATACACAGACGGGCGCCTCTGCTGGGCCAGCCGCCGAAATTGGAGGAGGACAAATGGGAGACAAGAGCAAGAAAAAGGCCAACGGCAAACCCAACGGCGCCGAGCCCAAGGGACCACCTGTCAACAGCAAGGCTCAGGTAATCGGGAAGGACCACGCACCGAACCCGGTCCACCCCGGCGAAGTCACGACATTGCGTCTGGGCAAAAACTGCGACTACGAAAAGGAACTTCGCCGACTGCAGATCGAGCTCGTCAAGCTGCAGGAATGGATTCGCCACGAACACCTGAAGGTCGTCGTGCTTTTCGAAGGCCGGGATGCGGCCGGCAAGGGCGGCGCCATCAAGCGCATCACAGAATCTCTCAACCCCCGCATCTGCAAAGTCGTCGCGCTCGGCACGCCCACCGAACGCGAAAAGACACAGTGGTATTTCCAGCGCTATGTCTCTCATCTGCCCGGGGCCGGCGAGTTGGTACTCTTCGATCGCAGTTGGTACAACCGCGCCGGGGTCGAGCGCGTCATGGGTTTCTGCACCGACGCCCAGTATCAGGAGTTCCTGCTTACCTGTCCCGAGTTTGAGCGCATGCTGGTCCGCTCCGGCATCGTGCTGATCAAGTACTGGTTCTCGGTGAGCGACGCGGAGCAGGAGCGCCGCTTTCAGGACCGCATGGAAAGGCCCACCAAGCGCTGGAAGATCAGCCCCATGGACCTCGAGTCCCGCAAGCATTGGGCCGATTACTCGCGCGCCAAGGACGATATGTTCAACGCAACCGACCACAAGCAGGCGCCATGGTTCGTGGTCAATGCGGAAGACAAGAAAGCCGCGCGCCTCAACGTGATTCGCCATCTACTTTCCAAGATTCCGTACAAAGATTTGACGCCGGAGCCGCTGGAGCTTCCTGCGCTGGTGAAGTCGGAGTACGTTCGCCCGCCCTACCAGGAGCAGCATTTTATTCCGGTGATCTACAGGTAGGGACTGTTCATGGTTGGTGCAAGGTGGGTGCCCCATCTATCGCGCTGTCGCCGCGGCGACCGATGGGTGGGATGCGCGGAATCTCCACGTCCTTGAAAACATAGAAAGCCTGCTCGCCCCGCGCCGTCCGCAACACCAGTCTGTTCATCAACAGGCCGCGCTTCCATTCGGCATGATCGATATCGGCGAACTTGATGCGATGAACCCGTTGCCGCAGCCCGCGCCGGGCCACAAACGCCAGATGGTCCGCGCCAACCACCAGATAGCCGACGGAATTGCCAAGTCCCCGGATGCTGTCCGTGGCTGCCGCGCGAATCCCAACGGCGGGCGTCTCAAGGCCGAGCGCGCGCTGGACCTTTTGTGCATCGCTGGCCACGATTGGAACGGCATGATCCGCGACAATCTTGAGTGCGCCGTCCACGTCTGGCTTCAATCCGGCAAGAGACTCCAGGCTTGGCGCATCTGCGCGCGTGTGCTCGCCAACACCCAACCAAATGATGAATGCGACAAACTGCAGCCGGACCGCGCGAAAGACCTTTGGAGCGGCCCAGAAGAAGACGACAAGAAATGCCAGCACCAGCCCCAATACAATCTGCGGGTGACGAAGCGAAAGCCAGACGCCAAAGGGAATGAGCGCATCCTCGGCCAGACTGATGGCGATATTCGAGAACGGCTCCGGGCTGTGATTGACCAGCAGGCGCGTCGCAGCCTTGGAACTGTGACTGGCAAACGCAACCCCGCCGCAAAGAATGATCAACGTGACTTTCAGCACAGGATCGAAGCTGCCCAGGACAGCCGCCGACAACACCACCGCCCCAATCGGCCGAATGAATGCATGAAAGGAATCCCAGATGCTGTCGACCCACGCAACCTTGTCGGCGAAGAACTCGATTGCGCAGGCGACTCCGGCCGCGATCAGCACCATGGGTTCCGCAAGGATGCGAAGTTGCGCAGCCATCGGCCCGGGGTGAAACCATCCAAAGCGAATGGCCAGCCCCAGAGTCAAGATCGTGGCATACAGCCGGACGCCCGCCAAAAAACCCAGCCCCATGGTCGAACCGATCAGCTCAATCGTGTCCACTTCGCAGCCTCCTGCCAACGGGTTGCCGGTAGTATACGCGGTGGACGAAAGAGCTGACCCCTGATCCCTGATCCCTGACCCCTGATCTCTGGTTTATCGTTGATTCCAGCCCATGAAGCAGATTCTCACTCGCCTCGTTCTCACTATCCCGGTCGTCTGGCTGGTGGTTTCGCTGGTCTTTCTGCTCATTCACCTGGTTCCCGGCGATCCGATCCTGCAGATGCTGGGCGAGGGCGCAACGCAAACAGACATTACCGCCCTGCGCCATCAATACGGCCTCGACCAGCCGCTCTGGGCGCAGTATGTCCACTATTGGTCCGGCGTCCTGCACGGCGATCTGGGCAGCTCCATACGGCTGCATTCAACCGTTGCCAGCCTGATTGCCGCGCGCTATCCCTACACGCTGGCCCTCACTTTAACCGCATTGGGATTGGGCCTCGCACTCTCGCTGCCCGCCGGCATTCTGGCCGCTGTGCACCGAGGCCGCTGGCTCGATCAACTGCTCTCGGTCGTGAGCCTCTTCGGCCTCTCTGTGCCTGGCCTGGTGCTCGGCCCGGTGCTGATTCTGGTCTTCTCCATCCGCCTCGGCTGGCTGCCCGTCTCCGGCGCAAACCCCGGCGGAGGGAACTCGATCGATTGGCGCTATCTGGTGCTTCCTTCCATCGCCATGGGCGCTTCGCTGGCCGCCATCCTCACCCGCATGGTGCGCACAGCCATGCTTGAGGAGCTGGGCCAGGACTACATCCGCACCGCCCGCGCCAAAGGCCTGCAGCGAAACCGCCGTCGTCTGCCGCCACGCGCTGCCCAATGCGCTCGTCCCCATCGTGACGGTCGTCGGCTTGCAATTTGGCGCGCTGCTGGCCGGCGCCATCGTCACCGAAACCATCTTCAGTTGGCCCGGCCTGGGCCGCCTGACCGTCAGCGCCATCTCCAACCGCGACTACGCGCTGGTGCAAGGCTGCCTGCTGTCGATCGGCCTGACGTACGTGCTGGTCAACCTGCTTACCGACGTGGTCTACCGGTGGGTCAACCCGAGGATGCGGGGATGATCTGGCTGAACTGGTTGGCGTAACTTCCGGATTGGCGACCACTCACCAGCAATCGCTTCTCAAGTTTCCGCATTTACTATGTTGGTGATGACGGAGAGCATCCCTACATTCGATGACTTTGCTGGGTTCATATGTGAGTATTGGGCTGTCCGTACAAAGATCACGCCGGAGACCCAATTCGAGCGCGACCTCGGGCTGACCGGCGACGATGGCAATGATCTCCTAGCGGCCACAGAAAAACGATTTGGGGTGGCGCTCTGCTCAGAGGAAGCAGGAGTTCGCGAGACGTTTAACCTAGGGCCAAACGAGTATCTCTTTCACTCGGAAGGGCTTGTATTATTCCCATTCGAGATGACGTCTTTGTTCGCCACGACGGGTCCTTCAGTTCGGGAGTTCACCGTAGGCGAGTTGTATGAAGCAGTTCGCAAAGCGAAGAGCAGAGGATCGCGATCCGTAGACGCGGCTACGCCTGAATAACCGTCAAACCGGAAGTTACCCGTCGATTAACGGTAGAAGTCCGATGTGCCTGAGAAAGTCCCACTTCGATTGCACAAAATAACCCGCCGTCGGCGCACAATAGTTCAGGCGGAGGTTCAAATCAAGCTCCAAGGGAATCTCGGGGCCATACCGGGTGTTTACCAAATAAATAACCCCCCACCCCCTACCCTCCAACGCCGTTTCTTCGCCTCCATTAAACCCTCATAAAAACTGTTCGCCGCCTATGCTATGGTGAGCGGCACAATCTCGGCCTCAAGTTCGCCATCTTCGCCAATCGTCAGCAGCCCAACCGTAACGGGCAGATTGAACCGTCGTGGTCCGCATGAGCCAGGGTTGAAGTAAAGAACGCCCTTCTTCTTGTAGAAATTAGGCAAATGCGTGTGGCCGAAGAGAACGGCGGCAAACTTCCCGGCGGCTGGGTCGAGATGCAGCGTGTTCAGGTCGTGGACCATGTAGATGTAGCGGCCTTCAAGCAGCAGAACATCGGTCTCCGGCAGCTTGCTGCACGGGCCTTCGCGGTCCACGTTTCCACGGACGGCCGTGACCGGCGCGATCTTTTCCAGATCTTTAAGAATAGAAATTTTGCCCACATCGCCGAGGTGAAGAATGCGCTCGACTCCGGCCAGGGCGGGCGCAACCTCGGGCCGAAGCAATCCGTGAGTATCGCTGATTACGCCAATTCTCATTTACAGTCCCAGTTCCAGCCGCGTGCGCGGGTCGAGCTGGTCGCGCAGCGCGTCGCCTATGAAGTTGAATCCCAGCACCGCGCCGGCCACGGCCGCGGCGGGGAAGAGTACAAGATGCGGCGAATCGAAGAGATGCAACCGGGCGTCATTGAGCATCGACCCCCAACTCGGCGCGGGTGCTGGAATGCCCAGGCCCAGAAACGACAGCGTGGCCTCGGCCAGGATCACTCCGGCCATGCCGATGGTGGCCTGCACCAGGATGGGCTGAGCGATATTTGGCAAAAGATGGCGGAAGAAGATGCGCATGCCGCCTGCACCCAGGGCGCGCGCCGCATCAACATATTCACGGTCGCGCGCCGCCATCACCTGTGCGCGCACCAGCCGCGCATAACCGGCCCAACCACCGATAGCCAGCGCCAAAACCAGGTTTGTGAACCCCGGCCCCAGAAATGCCGCGAAGGCGATGGCCAGCAGAATGCCGGGCAAAGCGAGAAAAGTGTTCATGGCAAAGGTAGTTAGAGCCGTGTCGACCCAGCCGCCGAGGTAACCGGCAAGACCTCCAATAGACAGCCCGAGAGCCAGCGACACAGAGACCACGGTGACGGAAACGGCCAGCGAAAGCCGCGCTCCCCAGAGAAGGCGAGAGAGCGTGTCGCGGCCTAGCTCGTCGGTTCCGGCCAGGTGCGCGGTGGATGGACCTTCGAGCCGGTGGAGCAGATCGATGGCGGCTGGGTTGTGGGGCGCAATCCAGGGAGAGGCTAGCCCGGCCAGGACGAAGCAGGCGAGCAGAAACACGCCCAAAACGGCCAGAGGCTGGCGTCGAATGCGGATTCCGGAATTGAGTACCACGTTCGTAACTCGAAAAGCCATCGGCATAGCAAGCATACCGCGACAACGGCATTAGAATCGTGTTATTCAATTATGCGTATGCTGCCAAAAGGTCTCATCGTGTGCCTGGCGCTGGCTCCAATCGTGAGCGTGGCGCAGGCGCCTTTGCGCGACCTCAGGGCAGTGCAAATTCAGCCGGAAGCCTGGCAGATTTTGATGCTGGCCAATCAGGCTCGCGTTGCGGTCGGGGCTGAGCCGCTCAACTGGGACCCGGCGCTTGCGTCTGCCGCGCGCCAACACTGCCTGCAAATGGCCGCAGCTGGGGCCATCGCTCACCGCTACGGAGATGAGGCCGATGTTGCGAGGCGCGCAGGGCAGGCAGGCGCGCACTTCAGCGTCATCGAAGAGAACGTCGCGATTGGTTCATCGCTCGATTCCATTCATGCAGCCTGGATGCGCTCTCCCGACCACCGCGCCAATTTGCTGAGCCCCAATGTCGACCGCGTCGGTGTGGCAGTTGTGGCTAGCCGAGGCGTGCTTTACGCCGTGGCCGATTACGAGCGGTCCGTGCCCGTGCTGACGCAGACTGAGATTGAAGCCTCGGTCGCGGAGTTGCTGCGCAGGAACGGCGTAGGACTGACCAACGATACGGGCGACGCGCGCGCGTCCTGCGCGCAGGAGAGGCTGGCCACGACCACCAGACAGCCGGGCTTCCTGATGCTCTGGCAGGGCTCTGAGATCGATCGCCTGCCCAGTGCGCTGGTGGATCGCATCTCCTCCGGACGGTATCACGCGGCCGCGGTCGGCAGTTGCCCGCCTGAGATTACCGTGGCCTCATTTACGGCTTACAAGGTCGCTGTGCTGCTGTACTGAGCTTGGCGCATCTTACCCGAACGACTGATATTTCTTCCAAAACTCCGGCCAGGGAAGGCGCGGACTTCCGCAGACAAAGATGTCGGGGTGGTCCTCGCTCTCCTCGTTCTTGATTCCCTCTGAGTTTCCGTTATGTCCGGCCAGGGTGCAGCCGGCGAATATCTTGTCGACGTCTTCGTGCGAAACTCCAACCACGATAAGAGTGGTTGGCGGTGGAGTGGGATAGCCACGGAGCCATGCCGAGTTGGTCAGGCTGATGGGAGGCGGCAGATGGTAGGGCGGGCCGAAAAGCTCGATTGCGCCTTGTTCGCCGTAGTTGCCGACGATAATACCGACGTTCTTTTGCTGATCAGAGGGCAGGGAATCGCGGATGCCGGCGACGGTCTTGACCAGTTCGTTCCAACCGAATTCTTCGCGCAGGTCGCCGTTGCGCTTGAGCGCGAAATCGCGAAGGGGTCCGGCGGATTGGAGTGGAAGAACGACGGCGAAGATATAGGCCCCGCAGGCCGCAAGCCCGACGAAGAAGACGGCTTCCAGCGTCCGCCGGCCCAGCTTGGGCAGGGAAGCAACCCAGCGCTCGCCAACGGCTGCGCCCATGGCAAGCAGCATCGGATACGCCGCGGCAACGTAGTAGCCGCGCCCCTTGGCGAAGAAGAAGAGCGCCAGGGGTACGAGGTACATCCAGGCCAGCATCCGGTAGCGGCTATCGCGCAAATAGCCAATTAGGCCAAGCGCGCAGACCGGAGCTGCAAAAAGGTTCACGCAGATCCAGAACTGGTCTTTCAGGAACCCGTTGGCTCGGCCTTCGCCCACGTCCCGGACATGGATGTGGTGGAGGAACTGGTAGGAGATAAAATCGTGGCGCACCAGCCAGAGGAAGTTGGGCAAGAAGATCAGTAGCGCCAATCCGATTCCGGCCCAGAACCAGCCGGTGAGAACGAATCTGCGAGCACGGCTAAGCACCACGCCGGCGAGAATTCCGGCGATGTAAAACGTGATGGCGTACTTGGTCAGCAGGCCCAGGCCTACTGCAGCACCGATGGCCAGCCACCAGCGCGGGTCGTCTGTTTTGAGCAGCCGGATCGTGAAGTACGCGATCAGCACCCACCAAAGGTAATCGAAGGTCGTGTATTGGAATTCGGTTCCTTCAAACAGCGGAAGCGGCGACAGTGCCACGGCGAGAGCGGCTGTGACCTGTGCGAGGCGGCCGCCGCCAAGCTCTTTGGCCATCATTCCGGTAACAACGATAGCCCCAGCCTGGGCCAGCACAGAAAAGAGCCGTAATCCCACCATCGAAAGGCCAAAGAGATCGAGGCTGATGCGCTCGAGAAACGGCGTCATTGGCGGATAAGATACATAGCCCCAGTCGAGGTGGCGTGCGTCGCTGAGGAACTGAAGCTCATCGCGGTGAAAGCCGTAGCAGCCGTTGGTGAGAATGTGGACGAGGGCAATTGCGGCAGCAATGAAGAGCAAGGCAGACCACTCGGTCCGCGGCTGTCGATCGGGTTGCGCAGAAATCTCTGCGTCTTCAGAAGATGGCATCTCACCTCGCAGGGCTTTCCACTTCAACACTACGCTCCGCTGAGCTCTCCGGTTCCTCAGTTTCTGTGCATGATGAATGGAACCATCACGGAAGCCATTCCGGCGGCGGTCGCCGACTGGATGCCCAGTGCAGTGTCTTCAAAGACCAGGCAGTCTTTTGGAGCTACGCCAAGTCTTTCCGCGGCAATGAGGAATGGATCCGGGGCGGGTTTGGCGTTCTTATAGTCTTCCGCCGACACAATGGCATCGAATTTGTCGAGCAGATTGAGAACCGACAGGGAGCCGACGACCGACTCCCGCCGGCTTCCGGAAACCACCGCGAATGGAATCCGGCCGTGCTCAGCCTCGATGATTTCCAGCACTTCCTGGATGGGCTTGAGCTGCGGGAGCTGTTCGAGGTAAAAGGATTCCTTGCGCGCGGCGAGGGAATCGATGGGCATGTTCAAGCCTTGCATCTTGTTCAGATCGGCGATGATGTCGCGGACCGGCTTGCCGCCCCAGGAATAGAAGAGTTCCTCCGGGTAGACGCAGTTCCATTCTGCAAGAGCCTTCTTCCATGCGTTGTAGTGCAGCGGCATCGAATCGGCAATGGTGCCGTCGCAGTCAAAGAGATAGGCTCGGAATTCGCCTGGGGGCAGGGTGAGCTTCATGCTGAAAGGAACTCCTTCGTTGTGGGGACAGTTCATTCTTGGGTGGTGAAGTTCATTTTCTCTAATGCGGGCACATTTTGGCCAGGGACGCGCGGATAGATCGTTCGATGCCTGCGCATCGACTTCGCGAGAAGGTCTAAGAAAGAATGGCGATCACCTGGCTACCGCCGTTGCCCCTTCAGGAGCCGCACAGCCGCCTTCGCCGGGCTTTGTGGGCTCCATTTGAAGGGCATTGTTGAAGCGATTGAAGTAATTGAAGAGGCCAATGGCGCAGAGAAGCTCAACGATCTCGCCTTCGGAGTAGAAGCTACGCAGTTCTGCGAACTGCTCGTCGCTGACAGCGCGGGCGTCGAGGGTAACGGTCTCCGCCAGCCGCAACGCGGCCTTTTCAGCGGGAGTGAAGTCCTCGCGCAGGGGCCAGTCGGCAAGGTGAGCAAGCTGGTCGTCGGTCCAGCCGAGGTTACGGGCGAGGATGGTGTGGCTGGCCAGGCAGTAGGGGGTCACGTTGACCTGGCTGGTGCGGACGATGATCAGCTCCTTTAGCCTGGTGGAAACCGTGCCGGTGTTGAGCACTGCGCCGAAATGGGCCTGCATAGTGGCAAAGATCTCGGGCCGGTGCGCCATCACGCGGAACATGTTGGGCACGTTGCCACGCTGGGCAAATGCCTTGTCGTAAAGAGCCGCCATCTCGGGGGTTACTTCGCTGCGGTCAAGCCGGGAGATCCTGGACATCTGTCAACCTCGTTGATTTCAGCCTATCGTATCGGCGGCAAATTTGACCCATTTTGCGCCTTTGCCAACCGGTCGCAAAAGTTGACGCCCGAGGCTCCCAATTCTCCTTTGGGACTTTGACGCAAAACACACTCTCTGCTACCTTTGTAGTGGGCAATTTGTTGTTCGACACTCCTCAGTAGCTCAATGGCAGAGCATTCGGCTGTTAACCGAAGGGTTGTAGGTTCGAGTCCTACCTGAGGAGCCAGAACTTTTTATAAGCACTTTATTTTCAATCACTTACAAAATAGGAAATGATCGAAGGCCTCCATAAAGGCCAACATTCATCCTCTGCTAGTCTCCCCTCAAACGGACTTTCGGCCACCCGCGCGATCCAGTTCTGACGCCATCCCCCATCTATTCCAACTGATTTTTTTGACGCTAAAGCGAAGAACGATCAGTTCTCCGTATGGGTGTTTATGGTCGTTGATATGGGCTCCGGGATGCGCTGGCCATATGGGTGCATATGGGTGTATATATGATTGAAGCCCAAAATGTTCGATTCAGCCCACATCCAGATTTCGTCCGAGGTTCTCTCCCTGATCGCCGAGATCGACGAGTTCAAGGGAGCATGGCGCGCACTCGGAACGCTTGCGCCGGAACGACTCAGCGCCCTGCGCCGGGTTGCGACCATCGAGAGCATCGGCTCATCGACGCGCATCGAGGGCAGTCAGCTCTCTGATCGCGAAGTTGAGCGCCTGCTGGCCAATTTGGAGATCCAATCTTTTGCCAGCCGCGACGAGCAGGAGGTTGCCGGCTACGCCGCCGTCATGGAGACGCTCTTCCATGCGTGGCAGGATATTCCGGTCACCGAGAACCACATCAAGCAGCTTCACCGCGACCTGCTCCAGTACAGCCTGAAAGACGACCGGCACCGCGGCGAGTACAAGAAGCTCCCCAATAACGTGGCAGCGTTCGATGACGACGGGAAGCAGATCGCGATTGTTTTTGAAACGGCGACTCCGTTCGATACTCCACGGCGCATGGCTGAGCTGGTGGAATGGTTGCACACGGAACAGGAGCTGAAGCGCCTTCACCCCCTCCTCGTCATTGCCATCTTCACCGTTGTATTCCTTGCCATCCATCCCTTCCAGGACGGGAATGGCCGTCTGAGCCGCGTGCTCACAACACTATTGCTGCTCAAAGCCGGTTACGCCTACGTGCCATTCAGCTCGCTCGAAAGCGTAATCGAGAACAGCAAAGAAGGCTACTACCTGGCGTTGCGCCAAACGCAGTCCACCATCCAGACCGACAATCCGAACTGGCAGCCATGGTTGCTCTTCTTTTTGCGCGCACTGCAGCAGCAGAAGCGGCGACTAGCGACAAAGTGGAGCGTGAACGGCTGGTTCTGACCGCGCTGCCGGAACTCTCCGTCCGCATACTCGAATACGCTCGCGAACACGGCCGCGTCACAATGGCCGAGATGATGCGCCTCAACTGGCGTCAGCCGGAACACCCTCAAGGAACACTTCCGCAAGCTCGTAGAAATCCAACAACTCGCGCTGTACGGAAACAAGAAGGGGTCTTGGTATGCCCTCAAGTGACCCGTCGCAGCATTTTGGACAAATAGTTGCTTTTCAGAGATTGATGCCATGACACGCCTTGAAGACCTAACGCCGAACGCAGCGATCCGTGGAATTATCCCGGACCAGACCGTCACTGTGGTCAATACACAGTGGTTCGGGTCTGAGGCTTTGGAATTGACGTACAAAGACCCGTCAGGCAAGGTGGCCAATGAGCTGCTCTATCGCTATGACGAGTCACGCATCGAGCTGGTTGAGTCTGGCCGACCGTGGAGCTTTGACGGGGATGGCGCTCTATTTCGGCTCGTTTCGGAGGCGAATCGCATCCGGTTGGCGCATCTTTTCGACCCGGTACTGGCAGTCCACACTTCGCTCGTAGATCCGCTCCCCCACCAAATCACTGCTGTTTATGAGGCGATGCTGCCGCGACAACCCCTGCGCTATTTGCTGGCAGATGATCCGGGCGCCGGCAAGACGATCATGGCAGGGTTGCTGATTAAAGAACTCATCGTGCGCGGCGACCTTCAACGATGCCTCGTCGTATGATCGTACAAAATGAGAAAGCTTTCAATTCTGCTGTAGCCTTGGCAGACAAGTGAGACATGCAGCAGTCGCAGGCTTCAATCAACTGTAGGCGCGACACACTGGAATTATCCGGCCGAAAAAATGACTTTCGCGATCTGCACAGGCTATGTTTTGGGATCGCGGTCGTAGGGAAGGTTCATCGATTCATGTCCAGCAATGCCACAACCAACCGGCAATTCGCAGAATGGCTCGCTAGCGCCTTTAGGGAGGTAGACTGGCCCATTCCTCCATATCTGCCGCTCGGCGGGGTTCTCAGCCCGCTTGCCAAGGCTATCAAAGACGCTTCGAAGGACGAAAAGCTTGAAATCGTCCGCGAAACGCTCGCATACGCTTACTCGTCGGATTACCTCGCATCCATGTTCCTCGACCGCTACACCAGAATCCCCCATGTTCGGGATTTCGCCCGGCAGATTGACGAATCGATCCGAACCTACTTTTGCGGCTACACTTTCAATGCCGTCACCGGCATGCTTCCCGTACTCGAAGGTATTATCAGAAAGATGGCGGCGCGGCAGAATCGGGATGTCGGGCAAGGTACGCGAGGGCTAAAAGTCGAGCTACAGATCCTTGTTGATCGCGAACAACAGTCACCTCACTGTTACGGCGAGCGGCTTGTTGTCCTTGAGGCGTTCCGGGATTTTGTACGGGACCGGCTTCTGAAAAAAACAGACGGCTATGACGGTTTGAATGAATTCAATCGGCATGGAATTCTGCACGGCATTTTCGAAAACTTCGGACAGGACATCAATTTCCTTCGCCTAATAACCCTGCTCGACCTGCTCTGTTTTTCCATTGGCCTAGTTGAGGGCGGTGTGTCGATGTTCGCACCACCGGAAACCCCCGAGTCATCAAGCCTCGCCGCCAAGTATTTGGCCCTGCGGTCTTTTCACATCGCGTCCACAGAGTGAATAGAAAGAATGAGCCGACGTCATCGACGAGAGCGCCTATAGGCGGATTTGTTCAAACGGGGTTGGCTGAACGCAACACATCATCCCTATCCACAAGGCGGTGTGCATGCTGGCAGTTTTCCACGCATATTTGGTCTACCTGTTCACGCATATTTGGTCTACAACAGCGGGCTTTCCACGCATATTTGGTCTACATTTACGCATAAACGGTCTATCAAACTACTGCATCATGCTGATTCTGAAGTGGATACGCTTCGCCCTGTATGCCTGTATGAATTACCCTATATGGATAGCCTGTAGTAGCGGCGTGCGCATGTGGAAATTGCGATTGGCCGAAGCGACGGCGAGAACCTCCGCCCCCTCACGGGGAAAAGGCGCCTGCGGCGCTCAGCGCGTGATTCTCGGAATATGCGGCGCAGAGGGAAGAAGCAGCACGCCGTCGTCTTCGATCTCAAGACGCAGAGAGGAATAGACGCGGCAAACACGCCCGAGGGCATCCAGAACCCTTGCGCGGAACTTGACGCGGCCTTGCGGTGTGTCGGCATACCCGGCTCCCAAAACTCCGGCGTAGCGCCTCCCAGGAGATCAGAGTAGGCCGCTCCAGATAGCTGACACGCCGGGTTGCCCAGGCGTAGAGATCGAGCGCCAACGGCGATTGCTTGAGTACGCGGACTGCGCGCAGATCGAGCGGGACTGGAGATGCGACAAGCTGCTCGAAGAAATCTGCCGAAAGCGTTATGGAGGATATCGCCGGCCGCGCGGCCGGAAGGGTCTGCGGGGTCCACCAGAGTTGGAAACGGTCGGCGAGCAATCAGATTCTCGCCGGTGGCCAGATGCTGACCGTTCCCATCCTGCTCCCAGCGTGTTGATATGGCCGCGCCGATGAGCCGCTGCATCTGGTCACGGAAGCGTGGAATCGTGCCCCAGTGGCCGCCAGTGGCCTGGAGACCAAGCTCCGCCATGAATCGCGATAGAGATGCGCCAAGTTCCAACTCCCGGCTGGACGTGCGGATGGCCTCTGAGGTCATCCAGATGAGAATCAGCCGCGGATAGCTTCCATACGGCAGACCTGCGCCGCCGACATCGGTAATGCGGAGCGTGAAGTGACCATCGGTGCGGGTATATTGTGAGCCTGGCTGTCGGCGGTGCGGAAGAGTGGTTTGAACGAGAAATTTGGCAATGAAGCCGATGGCCCCGGCGTCGTAGGCGCTCTCGCGGAAATTCGTCATAGACGAATGGCAACGGAACGCCGCCGAGCCGAATCTGCTGATTCGGAACAGATCGTTTCCGATCAATAGATCGGGCGCGTGACGGTGCTGCCGTGGACAGATTCATGCTTCCGCTGCGCGGATGCTCTTCGATGGCAGAATCGGGACTGAGGCCGAAGATCGACCGTACGGACGTGAGTTCGGACCCCACGCGCCTAGTTACCGGATACCGAGCACTTCGGCAATTTCTGCGGTGCGGAAATAGACTCGACGGCCAAGTTGAAGACGAGCTGCATTGATCTTTCCCACCCACTCACCGGAAGAACGCAGAGTCACGCGAAGTCCGTCAGGAGATCGATCGAGGACTGAAGCCAGAGCCGCCAAATTCATCAAAGGCCCGTAGCGCCTCAGCAAACTGTTCTCACCAACAATGGGATCTGATTCTCTACTCTTCTCCACAGAGTGCCGTGAGGTTTTCATCTCGATTGCGCCGATAGTTGCCATCCTTCGTCCTCCGTAATGGCGTGTACATTTCAATAGACGCAGCTCTTTTCCAACAGTTTCGCAAAGATCAATGAATTCGTTTTTTTCTGTTGAGGGCCTTACGCTTCTTTACGCTTAACTTCACATTCATTCGCCGATTCTTCTTCTATTCCTTCTTGTGGGAGGAGGGTTCCTCCCTGGCTGCGAACGAACTGCCGTTCTCCGCCACCCACCTCAGCGGGCCTGTTCCTGCCCGCAACGCCGGCCCTCCAAAAAAGGTGCAGCCTTCGGCTGGTCCTCTCTTTCGACATTCGTTTCCGTGCGAACTCTAGGCTTCGTTCGGCTCCTTCTGTCCATCCCGCTTGTGCAGCTCTGCGCGGCGAAAAGCACGCCGTGCTCGCTTCCGCGCCCCTTCGGGCTTCGGGGATGGACAGCGCCTCTCTGCGCCCAAATTCGCAGCAATGAAACGAATGTCTTTTTTTAGCCCTCCCAGGGCTGAAAAACGGCAAATCCAAACTCCGAAGGAGACGAATCATGACCTACACACAGCACCAACCACGCCACCACCGCGCCGCACAGAAAGAATGCGGCGCTCCGCAGCAACTCCCCCTATCAGCAGCGCACCACCGAGCGCGAGAACCCCGCGCAGCAACTCATCAAACAGGCCGTTGACTTCCTGCTCAAGCAGCTTGAGGAAGGCAAGAGCGAAGCCTTGACCGCGTATCTCGGCGCAATGGCCCGCTTTCACAACTACTCTTTCGGCAACATTCTCGCCATTGCGCGGCAGCGCCCGACGGCTACCCGCGTTGCCGGTATCCGCACTTGGAACGAGTTGGGCCGATTCGTCAAGAAAGGCGAAAAGGGCATCCAGATTCTTGCTCCGATCGTTGGCCATCGGCGCAGGAAGGATGCAGCCGAGAGGAGCAGAGCGCGAGTCAGGAAGCGAAGCCCGCGCCCATGCTGATCGGCTTTCGCGCCGTTTACGTTTTCGATCACTCGCAGACCGAAGGCGCAGACCTGCCCGAGTTCGAGCACAGCATCACCGGCGAAGTGGGCGAGCAGCGCGAACGGCTGATGGCGTTTCTCGACGAGCAGAACATCAAGCTCGAATACAACGAGAAGATTGCCCCGGCGCTTGGCGTCAGCTACGGCGGAAGGATTGCCCTGCTCCCCGGCCAGTCGAAGGCCGAGGAGTTCACCACGCTGGTACACGAAACGGCGCACGAGCTTTTGCACAAGACCGAGCGCCGCACCATGACCACCGCCACCGTGCGCGAAACGGAAGCCGAGGCAGTGGCCTTCATCGTTGGACAAGCCGTTGGCTTGGAGATGGGAACCGCTTCGAGCGACTACATCCAGATGTACGCGGGCAACGCGGCTCTGTTGACCGAGAGCCTTGAAGTTATCCAGCGCACCTCCGCCGTGATTCTCGGCGCTCTGACCGTTGAGACAACCGAAGAAGTCAACTCACAACCCGCAGAGGCGGCGGCTTAGGCCGCCTCTGCTCATCACCCGTCCGGCGGACAGAGCCATTGGCACTGTCCGCGCCACCCTCACCGTATTTCAACCGCTCAAAAGGAGAGAGCAACCATGACGAATCAAGCAGCTACCGAATACCGCAATGTGCCCCTCACTGCGCTCGAAGAATCACAGACCAACCCGCGCCGCATCTTTGACGAAGCAGCCCTCAAGGAACTGGCCGATTCCATCCGCAGCCAGGGCGTACTGTCGCCTCTGCTCGTTCGGCCTATCGCCGATCACCGCTTCGAGATCGTGGCCGGAGCGCGGCGCTTCCGCGCCGCGCTCATAGCCGAGGCCGAGACGGTGCCTGTCCGCATCGTTCATCTGACCGATGCTCGAGGCGCTTGAAGCGCAACTGATCGAGAACCTCCAGCGCCGCGACGTTCACCCGCTCGAAGAGGCGCAGGGATTCCGCGCCCTGCTCAATCTTGACGAGCCGAAATACTCCATCGAGCAGATTGCCGCCAAGACCGGCAAATCCCCGGCCTATTGCCTCCAGCGCGTCAAGCTGACCGAGCTTGCCGCCGCCGTGACCGAGGCATTCGCCAAGGACGAAATCGGCATCGGCCATGCTCTGCTTTTGGCCAAGCTGCAACCCGCAGAGCAGGAACAGGCACTCGCCGCTTGCTTCCGCAGCGATTGGAACGGCAACCAGAGCAAGGCCCGCCGCATCCTGCTCCCCGTTCGCCACCTGAAAGAGTGGATTGAGCAGAACATTCTGCTCATTCTCAAGGACGCGCCGTTTTCGAAATCCGACGCCACGCTCAACCCCGCCGCCGGTTCCTGCGACGATTGCCCGAAGCGCACCGGCGCAAACGCACTGCTCTTTGCCGACATCGCGCAGGACGCTTGCACCGATCCGGCCTGCTATCAGGCAAAATTGGACGGCTTTGTAAAGCAATCCATCGCCGCCAAGCCGAAGCTGGTTCAAATCTCATCGGCCTACAACGCGGCCACCGACGGCAGCGCCGCCTTGCCGCGCAACAAGTACGTCGAGATTCACACCGAGAAGCCCACGAACCAGAAGCAGCGCGACTGGCCGGAATACAAGACGTGCAAGTACACCACCGAGGCCATCGTCACCGAAGGCACGGAGAAGGGCGAACTCCGCACCATCTGTGCCAATCCCGAATGCACCATCCACCATGCCCGCAAGCAGAAGCCCGCGACGAATGCGGCATTCAAGGCGGAACAGGATAAGCGCCGCCGCGAGGAGGCCATCGCCCAGTCAACCGGCCTCCGCGTCCTGAAAGCAACCAGCGACGCGGTTCCCGTCCGGCTGATGAAGCGCGACCTGCTCTTTGTTGCCGAGCGCCTCGCCGCCGTTTTGGACGAGCGCCGTCTGGCCGTCATCCTTCGCATTCACAGCATCGGCAAGGCCAACGGAGCCGGAGACACCCCGGCCAAGCTGCTCGCGTCCTTTCTTCGCAAAGCCGACGAGAGCACAATCGGCCGCGTTTTGGTGGCAATCACCGTGCTGCAATCAGCGCACAACCCCAACGAATCCGCCAAAGCCCTGCGAGAAGCCGCCGAGTTCTATAAGGTGGACGTGGCCGCGATCACGGCCAAGGTCAAGCAGGAGTTCGCGGCGAAGGAGAAAGCGCAAGCCACCCGGAAGGCGACGGAGAAAGCGAAGCCGAAGCAGCCCCAAGCCCCATACCGCCAAGAAGGCGAAAGCCGCGTAGCGGCAATTCAGAAACCTTGAAACATGGGGTCTGCTGAGGCAGGCCCCTGTTTTTTGCCGGCGCCCGTCTTCCCGCCCTGTGATGTGCTGCCGCTTCGCGCCAGATTTGTTTGGCCCACCCGACGGGCTTGCACGCTCTGCGCGAGAGTAAATAGTGATTACGCTCGTCAATCTTCGCTTACTCAGAAGGCCTGGTTTCCGGACGAGTTTGGAGTGCACTCCAAGCAATCGTATTTACAATCTGTTATTTGCGAGCAGAGAAGCTCTATGCTCAATCGCTTTCCCGGTGTTTCATTGAAATCCGACTGACTTGGTCGTATATTAAATAGAGACTAAATCGGTCGGATACTTCAGGAAGTGACTGCATCTGCACTGGCTTTTCTGCGCCCCTGGCCGGCTCGTCAATACCATTTCGATTTTTGATGCTTAGGGGTACCTGTTGAAGAGCATTCGCCACGCCGTCATACTGTCCATTTTTCTAGTCTATTTCTCGCCTATGCTGATTGCCGATCCAGCGCTCACGATCACCGGCACCGTGCACGACGAGAGCGGAGCTCGTATCTCACGCGCCCAGGTCATGGTTCGTCAGAATGGTTCCAGTGCTCTCTTGACAGCGGAGACGGGTGAGCAAGGCGAGTTTCGTATCGAAGCTCCTTCACCGGGCAACTATCAGGTTGAAGTTTCTTCAGAGGGATTCAAGCCTATCACAAAACTGGCCGCTCTCACCCAAGGCGTGACTGTCGTTAATCTCGACCTCACGCTTCAAATCGCCGAACATTCGGAAACTGTGGAAGTAACGGCGGATGCCTTGGCTGCCGAAACCACCAGCACACAACTGGGAGAGACACTGAGCGCGAAGAAGATGGAGGATGTACCACTAAATGGGCGCAGCTTTACCGACCTTATGGCAGTGCAGGCCGGAATTGTTCCCGTCAACACGGCGCAGGCTGGTGCCGTGATTATGACCGGTGTGGCTTCGACACCTCCCTCCGGTGATGCCAACCCCGGCAACCTCTCGATCAGCGGCCAGCGCGAGTCGTCGAATGGCTTCAGGGTGAATGGCAGCGACGCAGAGGAGGATGTGAATATGGGCACCTCTATCGTGCCCAATCTGGACTCAATTGACAGCTTTCGCGTCCTGACCAGTAACTTCGATGCCGAGTACGGCAACTCCAGCGGTGGACAGGTGCTTGTCACGACCAAGGTTGGTTCTGCACAGCTGCATGGTTCCGCCTTCGAGTTTCTTCGCAATACCGCTCTTGACGCCCGGAACTATTTTTCGCAGGATCGAGCAGCTTACCGACAGAACCAATATGGCGGCACGGTGGGCGGCACGCCATTTCACAAAAGTGTCGCGTTCTTTGCCGATTATCAGGGGACGCGGCTCACCGAGGGCATCGACACGGGAAACATCGCAGTTCCTTCGACTGCCGAGCGGGGCGGAGACTTCAGCCAAATCCCGTTGACTGGAAACGTGAACGGCAACTCGTGGGCCGCACAACTCTCCACATTACTGGGCAAGACCGTTTCTGTCAGTGAACCATATTCCACAGTATTTCCAGATGGGCAGATTCCTCAATACATCTGGTCTGCTCCGGCAAAATATCTGCTTGCATCGATTCCTAAGCCCAACGCCGGCGATGCGCTTTTTGAGACCGCAGCACAGGCTGAGACCCTGCAAGACAACAAAGGCGCTGTGCGCCTGGATTGGACCCATGGAAGGGGAACGCTGACCGGCTACTACTTTCTCGACGGCTATTCGCTGGACAATCCCTACCCGACGGGCACAGGCGGAGCGAGTGTTCCGGGCTTCGACGCAACCTCCAACGGACTGGCACAATTGGCCAGCCTGAGCCACACCATGACATTTGGGCAGACGGCGCTAAACGAATTCCACCTGAGTTACATGCGCAACGAGAACTCCGTCGGCCAGCCGAAAGGCGGCGTCGGACCGTCGCTTGCCGATCAGGGATTCACTGGCATTGTTCCGCTCAAGCCCTCGACCGAGGGGATTGAAAACGTCGCCTTCAACGACTTCACTCTGGGCGTGGACACTACGGCGCTCGTTCAGGCAGAAAACATCTACGAGATGAGCGATGCCTTTTCCCGCATCCTGGGCAAGCACGGACTAAAGGTGGGCGGCGAGATTCACGCAAACCAGATCAACACCCACCCCGACGTGATTTTCAACGGCAGCTTCGCCTTCAACGGCTCAGAGACAGGCGTGGATTTTGCCGACTTCCTGCTCGGCGTAACTTCGAGTTACACGCAGGGGCAGGCGGGCAGCTTTTATAACCGCAATCTCTACATGGCGGCCTTTGTGCAGGACAGTTGGAAGGCGACCAGCCAACTCACCATCAACTACGGCGTGCGCTGGGACCGGATTCGCCCTTGGAGCGAGAAGTTCAACCAGCTGCAAACGCTGGTCAAAGGCGAGCAGTCCCAGGTCTACCCAGGTGCGCCGCTGGGCTTGGTCTTCCCCGGCGACTCTGGCGTACCGCGTTCCTTGGCCTCTGCGCGCAATGATTTCTCTCCGCGCTTCGGTCTGGCATACACGCCCGCCTTTACTGCCCCTGGCTGCGCAAGCTCTTCGGCCCTGCGGGACAGACCAGCATTCGAGCCGGCTATGGCCTCTTTTATACCGCCTATGAGGGACTCTCGGCGGGAATCATGAGCGCCAATCCGCCCTATGGATACACGTATACGAGCGCCGCGCCGCCGCTCTTTGCCCAGCCCTTCACCGTCGCCGCGACGGGCGCCAATGCAGGTCAGCGATTCCCGCTGCAAAAAGTAGCCTACGGAGCTTCCCGCGCGAATCCGAACTCGACCGTCGATTGGAGCCACTTCGAGCCGCTGGTGGGCATTCCAGCCGTAGACCCGCACGATGTGACTCCCTATGCGGAACACTGGATGCTCAGCGTTGAGCGGCAATTTGGCGCGGGCACGTTGGCCACTCTCAGCTACATCGGCGCAGAGTCGCACCATCTGCTGGTGCTGGAAGAGGCAAACCCGGCAGATCCCGCGTTGTGCCTTAGCCTGGGTTCGACAGTTTGCGGTCCGTTCAACGAGCAGGCGGCGCGTACGCAATTCGGTCCCGCCTTCGGCAGCGTCGAGCTGCAGCGCACCATCGCCAATGCCAATTACAACGCACTCGAAGCCACGCTGAACCATCGCACCCACGGCCTCGAACTGCTGGCCAGTTACACCTTCAGCAAGTCCATCGATCAATCCGCGGGCCTGCCCGAACCGGTCAATCCCGTCAACCCCTCACTTAGCCGCGGACTCTCGGCGTTTGATCTGCGCCACAATCTGGTCACCAGCTTTCACTATCAATTGCCCGAACCAAAGACGACAGGTCCGCTCCATGCAATGGCTGCCGGATGGGCGCTGGCGGCATTGCGCGCTTCACCTCAGGATTGCCGGTAACGCTGCTCAACAACAACGATACTTCTCTGCTCGGCACCATTCCCAACGGCATCAACAACAACGGCGTGGATACGCCCGAGTGGAGCGGCAAATCGCTCAGCATCAACCGGAATCCACGCGGCGGTGTTCCCGTCTTCGACGCAACGCAATTCACGCTGCCCGCGCTTGGAACCATGGGCAATGCACGCCGCCGCTTCTTCTCCGGCCCTGGAATGGAAAATCTGGATGCCACGCTTTCCCGGACCTTCTATTGAGGGAACAGCTCCCTCGAATTTCGCGCCGAAGCCTTCAACCTCGTCAATCACGCGCAGTTCTTTGGCGCGGCCACCGTCCAGGGCAATGTTTCCAGCAGCGACTTCGGCCAGGCGGTCAGTGCCATGCCGCCGCGCCTGATGCAACTGGCGCTGCGCTACCGGTTTTAATTTGTTCTTTTTTTGGG
>CAVWTV010000007.1:0-11145 GCA_963757965.1 uncultured Acidobacteriaceae bacterium | reverse complement strand
AGTCCTCGACCGCCATGCGTTCGTTCAGGATGTCGCCCAGTTCCTTGCGAAGGACGTTGTAAAGACGGCCGACTTTGTCGGTATCGGCGACGTCGAGATGAAGCGGCAAATCCGAAACCCTGCGCTCACGCTTGTAGCGGAGCCAAGGCGCCGGACTGACTTCCTTCCGAATATCGCTGATGACCGACTCGTCGATCTCGACCCGATGCTTCAGCGAGTCGAGCGCGTTCTGCAACTGCTCGACAAGCTTGTAAGCAAGATCAGGCCGTCCGGCTGCAAGGCATGAGGTCTTCAGATCGGTGATTGATCCGATCCGATTTCCTCTGGCCTTCATCGCAACCAGATACACGTTCCACCAGGGAGACTTCGCCTTTTTGTGCTTGGTCTTTTCCTGATGGAATCTCTCTCCATGCGCGATCCGTCCAGCAACGAACTTCGGAAACTCGTCGGATGGCATCGCGCAAATGGTATCGAAGTCGAAGTCGCCGCCATTCCGCTTCGCCGTCTCCGAATGAAGGATGTACGTTCCCTCCATGCGAAGCTGACGTTTCAGAATGTAGGCAATCAACGGCTCCGGTAGATTCGGACTTGCCCAATGCGCGTGCAAGCATCGGGACAAGTTCCGAATCTGCGATATGGCGGACGGGCAGCAAATCCTCCTGCATCCGTATTGGATAGCGGATGCAGAGACTCTGCTCGGCCGTGACGCTTGTGATGGCGGTGTCTTCCGGTATCCAGTCCGAGGCCGCGAGTATCTTGCCCTCGTGCTCGACCAGGATGCCGTCATCTGCCAACGCAAATGCCGGCAACTTGAAGCCACCACTCGTCAATGTGCGGAATGCCCAGCGAGCAAGTTTGCGGTTGATCTGGTTCGACACATAGGGAAACCGAATACTGTTTCCACTTTTGTCTGCCAGGAGAACTGCTTCCGCCGGTTCCCACTCTTCGGAAGGTGAATTGCTTCCGCCTTCCAGAGCCTCAGGATCGAAGCTCATGTCGAACGTGGCATCCTCTTCCGACTTGCCCAGAACGCGCAGCAAGCCTTCATAGTCGCCATCGTCCCAGGCCTTTCTCACCTTGCGAACTTCCTCGATTGCGCGAGGCATGATCTCAAGTTGAAGAGCCTCATCCGAAGCGTGCTCGACCAGCGTGTAACTCGATCCGTATTCGGTGACGCGAGACCATTGTTTGATCCCGAGCACCGCTGGACCAATGTACAGACGACCGGAAGTCCCGATCTGGGGAAGAAATCTGCTTCCTCCCTTGAGATTGGGTTTGCAGGCGCTTTCGGGCAAAATGCAATCGACCGCAAGCCTGTCGGCTACACGATCGCTCATCGCCTTCAAAGCACCTTTTGCCTGCTTCGGTTCGCGCGCATCGAATGCCAATCGAAATTGGCAGAATCGATCCGGCGAGAGATGGAGTTTGCGATAGAGCGACTCCCGAATCCATCCGCGGCAATCGTTGGTGCCAAGGACATGATCCTCGACAACAACGATGCGGAAGTCCGGTTGCTCTGTCACCAGCTTGCAATCGGAGATCAGGATCGAAAAGTACACGATCGCTGCCTCCGGCCAATGCTGAAAGCGCTCAGCAATGGGCTTTGCATGCGGCTGATCGACGAAGTAGAACTTGCCGTCCTTCGCCGAACCGCTTGCACCTACCAGCTTGTACTCCACTCCACCAAAAGAGAGCTGTGCCATGCGGTTTTCCACCACCGATTGCTCGTATGGTGTCAACTCCGCCGGTACACTCACGCGCGCTACTCGGATGCCGGGATAGAGTTGCGCAAGGAGCTTTCCCTCGAGCGTATCCTTCCGGCCCAGTTTGCTGGCCTTGCGGGTCACTTCTCCAGTCACATCGATCTTCAGCTCAAGAATGAGCTTGGATTCGCCTGTCGTGTTTTGTGGCCTTGTCGCTGTCATCTTTTCTCCTCACTTGTCTGGCGCGCCAGTTGAGTGCCAATCGAGTGACTGAGAGGTTGAACTAACCCTGTCTGTCATTCCTTGTCGCCTGGTTGCCCGTGTCAGTGGTGAATGTTGACCGAACCCAAGTTTCAGGAATGAAAACCGGGTCAGCATGGAATTCCTCATCGCCGATGCGTTGAGGGTTCAAGAGAGGTTGACAGTGACCTTGATTGAAGGTGTATCTCCTCTTTGAAACTCGTTGCTGACCTTATGTACCTGCTACTTTTCGACCCACTACTTTTCAAGCGGCCGTTTTACCAAAATCGGATTGCCTCCCTGGACCTCTGCTTCCGCGCGGAAAGCGGTAACCACATAGATCACGCCGCCCTTCGACCGAAAGGCTTTGATCAATGCGTCGCTTTCGCTCTGTGCCTCTTCGCCAAGTTCCGGCTTTGCCGGCGTCGATCCATCCTTGGCCAGGAAGTATCGAGCAACTTCTTCGGACGCACGCGGCTTGCGCGGGCGCTTCGGTGTCGCTGTGTTTGCCGACCGTCCTGTCGACTTTGCCGGTGGTCTGGCGTCAACTTTGTAACTGCTGTCTCCATCTCGTTCCTCCGTTACTCCTGTCCAACTACACGGTCTGGCGCGGCCAGGATGCGGTCACGGCGCTCGCCATCAATCGGCCGCTCACTGTACTCGGCAATCCAAAGTCCGTCTGGGTTCACGTCGGTCCTGCGGTCGGCGATCAGGCGAATCCGATACTCATTGACAAAATGGTCCGTAACCTCCGAGCCGTTCGAAACGTGGTGTACGTCCTTGACCCCATACACGAGGTAGGTCAGAGGCTCTCCGGGTTCGGTGTCGATCTCACGCAGATGAAAGACGGACTGGATCTGGTCGTCATCGACCTTGCCTCTGGTGTTGTCGTCCCCCATCGCCTTCATGGTGTAGCTGCGCAGGTTGCGCGTCATCATGTTGAGGCTTGCGGCCCAACGCTCATCGACATTGGATGGCGCGTAATTGAGGTAGCTATCAAGAAACCGCTTTACAAATGCCTGGTCGAGAAATGCATCTGTCCCGGTACTCGCGGACGCTGCGCCGCCCTTTGTTGGTTGGCCGACAACCACCGCCTCGCCATTCGCACCGATGCGAATCACCGTGGGCGGTTGCAGGCGAACGAAGACCGCAAGCCCCAGCGCAACCAGAGCCACTGGAATCGTCAAGAATGCCAACAGCCACGCCCGGTTGGCGTTTGCCGTCAGCGCTCCATCCACCTCGTAATACTTGGGGCGTACATCGAGTTCACTCCCTTGCGTAACGGTCTTTGCATTTGCCATCGTTGCTCTCCTCTCGAAGACTCACTCAGTCACTTGCTTTTCCAGCGTTGTCGATTGCTTTTCTTCCGGTCACAGCGGCCTTCGTAGCCACTCGCGCCGCATGATAGGCGCCCCATGTCGCGATCCCATCCCGGCGTGGATGAGGAGCATACGAACTCCAAGCCCACGGATTTCCACGGTTCACACTTGCGAATGTTGGGGCAGCCGAACCCGACTTGGAGCCGAGAACCCGGAACCAGAGCCGCGAACAGGAACGGGACTCTCCTGCGCGCCCGCGCTGTCCTCTCCCGCGCTGACAGGTTCATCTTTCCCGGTAGCACTCTTTATGGAACTGCGAATATGATCCGCATGACCCGCAGCAGTAGGTGAGCCATCATTCATCTGCCCAGTGCCGTCTTCAACTGCGGATGTGTTACTGGCTTTCGTGTCCGCCGCGGGTTGGTTGCCTGCGCGTCGAAGGAAGAATCGCCTTGATTGATTCCTCGTTGCGCCGGCATCGGGCTGATTGCCACTGCCCGTCCCCGCAGGCGTCTTTCCACCCGCACCGGCCGCCGCGGCACTGTTTGTCGCGTTGCCGGAGGCGCCCGCTGAACTCCCGGCACTTGCTGCCGCCGCGCCAACGGCCGCGCCCTCGATGGCCGCCGTGCCAGCGGTAATGGCCGTAACGGCGGCGCCAATCAGCGCGCCTGCTGTCGAGCCAACGTCGCCCGACACAATTCGCTTCGCCATGAATGGAATCACAGCAATGGCCAGCGAGAAGATGATGCTGGCGAAACCAATCAGGACCGATCCTTCCAGGCTGCCAAGGCCGCCCAGAAAACTTTTCTGGCTGAGCATCTGGCCAACCTGGCCCATCTGTATCGCACTTAGCAGTGCGCCGAATCCGCCATAGAGAATCGGCCATGCATTCCAGATGAAGACGTTCTCGACATAAGCCTTGGCGATGCGGTTGGTCGCTCCCAGCGGCATCAGCGAGATCACCAGCGGTCCAAAGATGTACAGGATGCTCCCATAGAGGATGTAGAAGAATCCGAAGATCACGATCACCAGCGGATAGAGAAGATAAGCAACAATTATGAGAAGGGCGTCGATCAAGCCAGCAGCAGAGCCGGTTACCAGACCCCACAGATTCTGAAAGCCAATCTGGCTGAACTGCGTCTGGATGTCGGTCCTCCAGTTATCCAGAAGGTTGAGTCCCCCTGAAGCATTGCTTATCCAGTTGCCTGCGTTCACAAAGCCTTGGTTGACCGTCGTGAAAACGGCGTGGTAGTTCATCACCACCATCGCCGTCGCAACATACTTGATGAGGCCGGCTCCCAGTCCGCGCACATCGCCGCCGTGGAGCGCGGACTGGTAGACCTGCCAGAGAAATCCGACGACAAGAATGACGTAGCCCACGTTCTGCATCCCTGACGTGATGCTGGTCGAGTCGATCCCTGAGACAGCCTGCGTCAGGAATTGCTCAAAGAGGTTCAGTTGCGAAGAATAGATCAACGCAAGCGACGTCACGCCGGGATGGAGAACTGAAAGCATCATCGAAGATCACCTATTCGTCAGAACGCCTTTGATGAGTCCATTACTGCTTGTCGAGTCCGTTGCAGCGAGCTTTGACAACTTGCTCTGGTTCGCAATGTCGATGCCGCGTGTGCGCATCAACTCAGCCAGCGCCGACTGTGTGTATGCATTTGCCCGGACCACCCAGACATCCGCCTCCGCTTCCAGAATCGGCGCGCTCCCCGGAGCAGCCGCGGAGATTTGCTGGCCCATCTTGTCCGCCTCGGCCAACTCCGCATCGGCCAGGGCATCGATCTGAATGGCGCGCTTCATGGCATCCTGCGCCTGCGCGTCTGTCATGTCGGTCATATTGCGAATCTGTGGAGACGCGGCATTCTGCGCCATCACCACGCCATACACGTTCTGAAACTGCGGCGAAACCGTCGAAAGATTCCCAGCATTGCGAGAGAGCAGAATCGATTCCAGATTCTGCGACTGCGGCAGCGTTGCGCTCGATACGTTGCCCTTGAAGAGATTGCTCACCTGGCTGAACTGGTTTTCAAACTGCGTGACGGAGTTCCGGGCCTGATTGATTGCAGCGATTGGGTAAATGACTTCCTGCTCATACTTGGCGACAGTCTGCTGTGTCTGGTTGATCGTCTTGAGCGGTGCAGCCACATAGGTGCTCATCAACGACTCCACCTTCGACAACGCCGCCATGATGGCTGCAATGTCGATCCCGAACTGCCCGTTGGCGCGCCCAGGGAGAAGCATCAAGGCAACCACCGCCAGAGCAGCCGCCTTCCAAACCGTTGGCCGCCACCATGGATGATCCTTGGGTTGATCGGCCTCAATAGCCGGCGCCAGCCGCACTGTTTCAGCGGCGATTGGCTCTCTGCGGCGCCAGAAGAAAGGCTTCCGCAACTTGTTCGTCTTGTTGTTCATGTCTGCCATCGAAGTTCCTCCTTACCGGCTCAGCGTGCCGGTGATAAGACTGTTGATTGCGCCTGCTGCTGTCGATTTCCGCTTCACCAGCACATTGTCATGAGCGATGCGGCCTGCCTCCTGACGGAGTTCCGCAGCGAGCATCTTCTGCATGAATGCCTGGCAACGAAGGTTGGCGACCTGCGCCTGAGCGGTGATGAATGGTGCGGAACCTGGAGTGCTCAACGCAACCTGGTTTTCCATCTGGTTCGCGGTCGCAAGAATCACGTCCTGGCCCTGGTCAGCGATGAGTGTCGTCTTCAAACTCTGCTGGCCCAAGGCATCGTCGATGTCCATCATCACCCGGTCCTGTGGAGAGGCCGCGTTCACCGCCGGAACTGTCCCGTAGTTCGCTGCGAAGCTCGCCTGAAGCGCGGGAATCTGTGCCGACTGCCGGCTGTGCAGAATCGTCTCCAGTTGCTGTGGGCTGGCCAGCGTCGCACTGGGCGATTTCAGCGTGAAAACCTGCGTCATGAAACCGCGATAGCTGTTGATCGAGTTCGATACGAAGCCCCGTGCCTGGTTTACCAGCGCCAGAGGCCACACGATTTGCTGGTGCAACTGCTGCATCTCCTGCGTCAATGCGTTGATCTGGCTGAGCGCAGCCCCCATATCGTTCTGAATGGTGCCGAAGAGTTCACCGAAGATGTCGAAGATGCCAGCATGAGCACGCGATGGAAGCATCACCGCCATTGCCAGTGCCAAGGTTGTTGGGGCCAGCCACTGCCAGCGTCTGCTCTTACGCGTCGATTCACGCCCCGACTGATAGGGCACACCATTCAGCAAAGAGTCGTCTTGTGATTTGCGTTCTCTGTGTTGTTCATTGCGTCGCTACCTCCTGAACTTCTCCCGATAACTCCTCTGCAAGCGGAGCCAACTCCGCCAATCCGCGCGGATACCGTTCGGCAAGCGCCTCATAGGCTGCAATCAGCGGAATGCCTGCGCGTCTGGCAAGCCACCACCTGCGATAGGTCCGCTCGCGTGCATACGTTGTGGTAATCCAGTAATCAACCGGACTTGGCACAACCCGGATCGCGTGTGTGGACTCGGCCTTCTCGCCGATGGCGATCAGAAACTCCGCACTGTGGCCCTTCTTCGGATGGGCAAACGTCTTGATCTGGTTGAGCGCCGTCTCGTTCAGATGAACGTGCTCCCGGAGCGCACGCATATCGCCCGGTTGCTTGCCGATGATCTTTGTCGTGGCATTCTTGACGATGCCCGCGCCATGCTCGTTCGGCTTGTCGGGCGTGCCGACGAAATCCTCCGGCGTCTGGCTGATCCCCCAGACGCTGGCATTGCGCTTGCGGGCAGTACGGAAGAGTTGCACGACAACAGAGGCCAGGATCGGCGACTCCAGAAGCGCCCAGCACTCATCGAGCAGCACGATGCTTGGCTGCCCGGTCCAACCCGAAGCCCGGTGCGTAGCCGTATGCGCAATCAACAGGCTCATCGCCCGTTCCAACCGCGGATCGTCCTTCAGCTTCTCGACATTGAAGTAGAGCCACGGATTGTCGAGCTGAATCGTCGTCGGCCGGTCAAAGAGCTTGGCATACGGCCCTTCGTCCACCCACGCGCGCAACTTGGTCGAGGCCATCTGCGCCATCGCATTGATCTTCTGGTTGCGGTCCCGGTCCTGCCAGTGCGCCAGTTCCGCGGCCAAGTCCCCAAACAGCGGAATCGGGTTCGAGCTTTTGGCGCTGCACCGCTTGTAGGTGGATGCAATCGCTTCGAGCAGCACACTGTCCAACAGATCAATATCGAGATCGGGCGGCGTATTCTCGCCCAGCATGTGCCGCGTCAAGTTCTTCAAGAACGAAAGCTGATCGTTCGATGGCTTGTCTTCATTCTTGGGCAGGTCCCAGGGATTGATCGTCTGGTCGCTGTCGAGCGACATCTGAATCATCTCGCCGCCCATCAACTCGACCAGCGGCTGATAGGAGTCCCCGCGCTCCAGGATCGAGATCAACGCATTCGCGCGCGCGGCCATCAAGAGCATCTGTTGCGCGGCCAGCGTCTTTCCGCCGCCGCTTTTGGCCATCAGCAGGCCATTCGCATCCGATAGATCGGGATCGAACATCGAATACGGAATCAGTTGCCGGTAAGGCGTCTCGAAGAGAATCAGGGGACTCTTGCGTGTGCCGGTCCAGGGCATCTCGACGGGGACGAGGTCGGCGGCGTTCGGTGTGAGCATGTCCTGCTCACGCTTGTCGCTCTCTCCCATTCCCGGCAGCGTTCCGATAAAGAGGCGGCGCTTGGCAATCGTTTCGACGACGGCCTTGGCGCCGTTCATGTGGGTGAAGGCGTTCAATACTTCCTGGGTACGGTTGGCCAGATCGCGCTCCGCCCGTTCGAGATCCCCGAATGTCACCGCCGGCTGAGAGGTGCGCACCACAACCGACAGGCTCAGCTTCGCGGTCTTCAGCGAACTCGAAATGATGTCCCGCTGCACCTGCATCAACTGCGCCTGCGCAACCTCGGCCTCTGGATTCGATTTGAAGTTGCCGTTCGCATCCTTCTGCGCGGCAATCATCTTCTGCAGGCGTTTCTTGTATCCCTTGAGAACCTTCACCTGGTCGGGAACAAACACCTGCGCGCTGATGACCACCGGGAAACCCAAGGTCGAGAAGCGTTGCAGCACACCCGGAAACGTCGCATCGGGAAGTTCCTTGAGGCTCACTACTGAATAGAGATACCCATCGATGTTGAGGTACGTTTCCGTCTCGTTCAGGATGCTGGCCTCGGTCGCCTGCTCGCGCGCGGAGCGGTACTGGATCAGATCCTCGCCGGGATAGTAAGGGCGTCGATCGCGCCGCGTCGGGTGCTGCGCGTACTTCAGTTCCTCGAAGAGTTCCTGCGTCGAAAGCCGGCGCGGCGAAAGATTGGCCGTCTCCATCGAGCTTTCAATGCCGCGCAGAATCGATTCGAGTTCGGCGAGATAGGTATCGTGCTCCTTGCGCGTCCGCTGGATTGCCTTCTTCTGGCTGAGCGTGAAGCCGCCAAGACGCCGGTTCTGCTGCGCTGAATGGTAGAGCTTGGCATGAATGCGCGGGTCCCAGATGAAGTACACATGGAGCCGGTTCTCGAAGTAGAAGCCGCTCTGCTCCTTGAGCTTCCACATCTTGAGCCGATGTGCGTCGAGCGCCATGACCTCTGACTTTGTGAGTGCGCTGCTGATTCACATAGTCATCGAACAGAAAGCCCAGATGCTCGGAGATCTCGTAGCGGAATTGAATCCTCATGCTCACATCGGGCACTCCGCGGATCAGCGCCTCCAGCATCGACTTTGCCTGATTCCTGTCCTCATCCGTGGCGAAGTAGGAGAGCACGCCCTTCAATTCATAGCCGGCGACAAAGGCGCCATTCGTGCGCACCATGACGTTGTCGCCCTGGGGCAGGTCGCGCAGCGGCAACAGTTCGCACACGGCCGGAACCTTCATCTTCTTGTCGTGTTCCGCATAGGTCATTGGCATACGGTTCTCCCTTCGCAGCATCGAGTGCCTTTTGCGCAACAGGCACAAGCGGCGTAATCGTGTCATGGAATCGCGCGGCGAAGAGTACACTCGCGAAGATCACGCGGGCCGCCTCGGCATCGGCATCAATCGCCATCGATCCATCCTTGCGGGTTTGAAATGAGGTCCGCATAGAATCACTCCTCGTCGTCAACGATGTAAGGCTGCACCAACTCCGAATCTCGCTCAAGTGCGCACCAGGCGTGCGGCGCAATCAAAGACTTGATAAGGTCCGTCAAATAGCCGCGCGGCTTGCCGTACTTGAACAAAATCAGAAAGGGCACTGCAAGAAACGGCACAACAAACTCCATAAACAGGCTCAGCGGCATCCCCAGGACCTTTGCATTCCCGGTGACGAAGTGACCAAAGATATTCATCACCGCCGCAAGCGCCAGCACCAGGATCAAGTCCTCGAACTCCAGTCCAAGAAATGTGACCTTGGTGTGCAGGTTGCGATGAACGGGCGTCAGATCGAGGCTCATTGTCGTCTCCTTCAATTCGTGCTTCCTCAAATTCCATGTGCTTGCGTGACCATCGACTCGGCAAAGCGGACGATTCCAGAGACCATCAGTGCGCCTATCGCCGCGATGAACTTGCGTATCCATGTGGAGCCTGGATAAATCTCCGAAACGACCCCGCCCATGTGCATCGCCATCGCCGCAAGTTGCGTCAGCGCAAAGACCGGCAGGATCACGTTGGCGACCCAGTTCACCAGGTTCATCACCGCCGTCCAATAGCCGTCCGCGCTTGTCGGTCCGGCGTTCTGCACAAAGCCCTCAAGTGCGCGCAGCATCCCGGAGCACATCAACGATGCGAACCCACCATAGAGAAGTTGCTCGAACTGTCCGCCCTTGCTGTAGCGATAAACGGCCCCTGCAAAGAACGCGCCGGCCATCGTCGGCATCATGACGTTCCCGGCCCACGAGGCAAGGTTCACAACTGCGCCATCAAGACTCATCGCATTCTCCTTACGCCGCCATCGCCTGAAAGAGTTTGAGCAGACCGGTCACGCACAGAAACCCGATTGCTGAAAAGACAAGCCGCGTCCACGGCCTGTGCCGCACGAAGTTCACAACAGCGCCCACACACGCGAGTCCAGCCGCCGCGGGCATGATCTGCCCCACGATGTAGTTCCAGAGCGAGCCGAGCATATCGGTCGTGGCGTATTGGCCGCCGGAGTTCCATCCCTGAAAGAGTTGCATCGTAGCCGAGAGCGACATCAGAAACAGCGCGGCGATGATCGATGGCAACGGGTTTTCTCCCGCCGCTGTATCGAGCGTCGCCTTGAGTACGAAGTACCCTGCAATGACCGGCACCAGCTTCGCGACAATGATTTGATTGACAAAGTTCTTGAAGACCGATTCCATGCTGGCGAGCCAGCTTGTTCCAACCGATCCGCTCGCCGATGGAACGGTGATGCCCTGCGCCGCAATCCACGAAAGAAGCTGGGGAAGTGTCAGCAGAATCACAGTCCAAAGCACCCACTTCCCAGTCTTGCCATTGATGTGGAAGTTGGTGCCTCCTTCATGCCGCAGGCTCACCCCCGCGGCAGCCAGCGTGCAAAACGCCGCTGGCACTGCCAGATCGAACAGCAGTTGAAGAAGATCGGAAAGGAATTGCGGCACAGGCATCGCGTATTGTCCTCGTTATTGAATGCCCTGAGCTTGCGTGATAAAGCCCTCGGCCATGCGTCCGAGACCGGAGATCACAAGCAATGCAACGCCAGTGACGCCCCATCCCATGTAGCCGCGGCCACTCTTGAAATGCCAACCGGCGATGCCAAGGCACGCAATCGCGATCACCGGGGCGATCACGTTGCAGCCCCAGTTCACGATGTTGAGGACCGTGCCTTCGACCGTGGTCGCCTGCTGGCCCTGTACTGCTTTGCCGAACTGTGGCGAGGTGCCGAGGTTT
>CAVWTV010000006.1:0-9202 GCA_963757965.1 uncultured Acidobacteriaceae bacterium | reverse complement strand
GTGGCGTCGCATCTTCAGATGAAGAATGCTCTCGAAAAGGCGAAGGCTGATATGGACGCCGCCACCAAGGCTGCTCAGGCTGAGGCGCGCGCGAAGTCCAAGACGCCTACAAGGTCAGTACCGGCGAAGACGGAAGTCACTCAGAATGCTCCCCCGCCAAGCCTGCCGAGCCAGTGAAGCCCGCACCCCAGAAGCCCGCAAGCCTCTTCGATATGCCACCACCCGCGACCACTCCCACTGCCGCGCCAGCCGAACCGGAAGATGACCCCGGATTTGCAGAAATCGACGATGACGAACAACCGGAAGAATCCGAAGAACTGGATGACGCGGCCTGACGGCCACCATTCC
The DNA here is from genome assembly GCA_963757965.1 of uncultured Acidobacteriaceae bacterium. Classification (GTDB taxonomy): domain Bacteria; phylum Acidobacteriota; class Terriglobia; order Terriglobales; family Acidobacteriaceae; genus Telmatobacter. The sequence continues at coordinate 8,854 of CAVWTV010000006.1, read as the reverse complement.
TCTCTTCAAGAGGGATTCGGATCGCTAGCCATGCGTCGGAACCTGTGGGGAAATGCCGATAGTGTTGATCATGACCGCAACGGGCTGTCCCCAACAGTTGAAATGATCACATCCCAGTTCCGAGAATCCGGATCTGGGCACCCTTGTTTTCATGTTGGGAGATGGACAACCCACCGATGAGTAGCCCGTTTAGAACTGCTGGGCGCAACGCCTAAACTGATATCGATTCCAGCGCAGCTATTGGAATGGTGGAGTCTTCTGCACTAAACTAATCAACAGGATATGAGGGGTTTATTATGCGGATTGACCGGCTGAAAATCCAGAACTTTAAGGGATTCGAGTCCTTTGAAATCAAGCTCGATCCGCATTTCAATCTGCTGGTTGGCGATAATGCGTCAGGAAAGACCTCTGTACTCGACGCTGTTTCGATTCTGCTCGATAGCTGGGTACTCGGCATCAAAGGCAACGAAAAGGGCGGCGGAATTGGTAGCAAGCAGGCCCACCTCGTGGAATCGGTCCATGCAGACGGTCCCTCGTTTGCGCCCCGATTCCGGTACGAATCGAGGCGGATGGCCTTGTGATGGGTGAAAATCTCTCCTGGGCCAGAGAGCGTGTCGGAGAAGAGGGAAATACCAAATATGTAGATGCAAAACGTGTTTACAATTTGGCAAAAAAGAAGCATTACGAAAGGTCACAGATCAAGAAGATGTATCGCTTCCCCTCATTTGCAGCTATGGGACGGAACGGCGTTGGTATGAGACAGCGCATCGGACAAAACACCCTTCGGGAGAACGACGTGAAGGATACCCCTCTCGCTTGGACGGTTATGAAGATTGCAATGTTTTTGAAATACAGGAGACCGCGCTTCTTGGATGGATTCGCGCACAGTATTTAGATAAAACGATCGCCTTTCGCGCTCTGGAACGTGCGGTGATTGCATGTATAGATGGAGCGACCTCTCTGAGTTATTCAGAGAGGTATAAGGACGTCATCATTCAATTCGAGTTCAAAGGACGCCAGCTTTACCGAAATCTGAGTGATGGGCAGCGCATCATGTTGAGCCTTATTGGCGATCTTGTCCGCCGCGCTACTTATCTCAATCCCGATTTTGGCGATAAGGTACTAGAACTAACCAACGGCGTCGTCCTCATCGACGAACTCGACCTGCATCTGCACCCTAAATGGCAGCGCCGCATCATTCACGATTTGAAGCGCACTTTTCCCGCCATTCAATTCATCACGACCACGCATTCTCCGCAGTTGATCGGCGAAGCACGAACCCATGAGGTGCGTGTTCTGGAAGATGGCAAGGTATACACGCCCGCACACTCGTTTGGCCTCGATTCCAGCCGAGTTCTCGGAGAAATTCAAGGGGCAACGGAACGCGACCCTGAGATCGAAGCGAGGATTCACCGCATTGCAATTGAAATTGATGCAGAACGATTCGATGATGCGCGTGAGTTGATTCATCAGCTCGAAGAACTGATGGGCAAGGATGATGCAGAAATCGTACGCGCTCGTTCGTTAATTAGCTTCATGGAAGCTCCGTTATGAGGCAGATCAGGAAGTTGCCACCTCCGGAAAGTCACATCAGATACCTGGCTTCTCCCGCCCGAAATTTGATGAATACCCATCTGTCGGCAAGCAGTTCCTTCGCGAACAGCTTGTGCGAGAACAGCGCGGACTATGTTGCTATTGCCTTTGCCGCATTGAGGGCACTGTCGGCACCGTAAAGATCGAACACTGGCGGAGTCAGACAAATCATTCTCCTGAAGATTCTCTTGACTATCAAAATCTGCTCGCGGCCTGTATGGGTGGCCAGGAGCCGCTTGATGAAGAACAGCAAGCCATGAGTCGTTCTCCACGAATCTTACACTGCGATTCGAGCAAAGGAGATGCTGATCTCAAGTGGAATCCGGCAGATAGAAACCGCAATATTGAGAATCGCCTCAGCTATGGTTCGGACGGGACAATCATGTCCGATGATATAGAATTCGACACCCAATTGAGTGAGATTCTTAATCTGAACAATGACCTTCTCAAGAAGAAGCGAAAGGGCGTTCTGGATGGATTTACAAAAGTAATACCACATGGGAAGCCATCCCGAGACAAACTAGAGAATTGGATCAGCATCTGGAACGGCGAACAAAACAGCGACGATTTGCGAGAGTATTGTCAGATCGTCATTTACTGGTTACGCAAGCGTCTGGCTCGTGCTTAGATAGATTATTGCCCTGTATTTCAACGCATTTGTACTCCCGATGTTTTTCATTTTAGTGTATTCATCTGAATTCCTTTGTCTCGATAGATGAGTTCAATATATAGAGTGAGTTGACCCAGTAGTGCAGAGCATCATGGGATGGTGCCAAATCGCCATACCGCTCGGGGAGCTACTCCTTGGTCTTGAGTTTGCTGTCGTTTTCGCGGATGAACGCCTCGATCTCAGGAGCGCTGGCAAGAATGCGAAGCCACTGTTCCTTGTAGAGGGTGACGGGGAAACGTCCCATTCCGTAGAGGGATACGGCGCCTTTCTCGCTGACCTTGAGACTCAACCCTGCTGAATCCTTGCTCTTGAGCTTTGCGTTTTCTGCCCGCAGGCGCTCCAACTCGGCTTTCATTTCCGCTTCGTTCATGCCGTCTCTCCCATTCTGTTTTTCGCTTCAACCGTCTCACTGCGCACTGGTTGCGCCAAGCCACAAGGCTCCGCCGCACCGGCCAAAAGCGCCTCGATCCGCTCGACTTCGAGCCGCCTGAGTTTCGCGGTGCTGGACCACTGCTCCATCCGTTCAGGATCAGTGGAGAACTCGGCGGAGATTTCCATCCACCGGTTCTCGTTCTCACGGGCCGCCTTGAGCGCGGCCTGAAGCGCCTCGATTTGCTGATCCCTTGATGAATTCATTCAGGAATCAGTTTATATCGTCGTCGCTGTTCCGCCCCAAAGCGGCCAGCACGGCAATCCAACGCATTCCCGAATAGAGGGCCGACCTGCCTTTCTTCACACCCGAACCAGTATTCCGCCTGAGGTAAATCCAAATGAAACCATCCAAGCTGTATGAGGCGCTTCATGCGCTGATCGGCGAACGTGTGCCTCTGCATATCTGGGGCGCGTGCGGCGTCGGCAAATCGCAGATCGTCGCGCAGGTCGCGGACGATCTCGACTTTGATTTCCTTGACGTTCGCGCCGTGCAACTCGATCCGGTCGATCTGCGCGGGCTGCCGCGGATCAAAGCGGACCAGACCGAATGGGTGCCGCCCAAGTTCCTTCCCACCGACGGGAAAGGCATTCTGTTTCTCGATGAGCTGACCTCGGCGCCGCAGATGACGCAGGCCGGCTGCTACCAACTGGTGCTCGACCGCAAACTGGGAGAGTATGTGTTGCCTGACGGCTGGGTGGTCATCGCCGCCGGCAATCCGGCCTCCGAGCGGGGTGTGCATTTCTCGATGCCGCGGCCGCTGCGGAATCGTTTCGTCCATCTCGAACTCGAAGCCGACCTGAACGACTGGTGCAAGTGGGCCGTGGGCGCGGGCGTGCGGCCGGAGATCATCGCGTTTCTGCGCTTCAAGCCGGACCTGCTGCATACCGCCGATGCGACCTCGGACGCCAATGCCTGGCCCACTCCCCGCTCCTGGGAGATGGCCTCCAATGTTCTGCGCGGCATTGCGCAACCGGCAGAAGACCACGTTCCTTTCGGGCGCGAGCGAGTTCGAGGCGCAGTTGCTCGACGGAACGGTGGGGCCGGCGGCTGCGGCGGAGTTGATTGCATTCCTGCGGCTCTTCCGCCAGTTGCCGTCGATCGACGAGATTCTGCTCAACCCGGAGACGGCGCCGCTTCCGGCGGAGACCTCGGCGCAGATCGCAATCGCCACGGCGCTGGGCCGGGCCATGACCGACAACTCCGTGGCCAGAGGACTGAAGTATCTCGACCGTATGCCGACCGAAATGCGCGTCATGGCGATGCGCGACGCGGCGGCGCGGGACACCGCCATCACCCACACGCCGGAGTTTGTTCGCTTCGGTGTGCAACAGGAGGCCATTCGATGATTACTGAACGAGCCATGCTCGCCGCCGTCCATATCAGCATTTGGACGGCCATCAAACACGACCGCAAGATCAGCCGCGACGTTGCCGACCAGCACGGAGCGCACCAGGGCGCGGGCCGGTACAACAAGCAGTTGCTACGCGGCGCCGACAAACTCGATGAACTGCGCACGCTGGCTGGGCAGGTGCGGCAGTACTTCTACAAGATCACGTTGCCGTGGTCCGATGAGGGATTCCGCCTGCTGCCGTCGAACCTCTACTTCGATCTGACGGCCCGGATGCGCGAGTTCGAGGCCAGCTTCGAGCAGGGCGTGGAGAGCTTTCTTCAGGTCTATCCGCAGTACATCGAGCAGGTGCGCCCGGAGTTGAACGGCCTGTTTCGAGAGGAAGACTATCCCGCCGCCGACAAGCTGCGCAAGAAGTTCGGCGTGAAGCTGGAGATCCTGCCTATCCCGACCGGCAACGACTTTCGCGTACAGATGTCGGCCGAGGAGCAGGCGCGCGTGGCCCGCGAGATCGACGCCAATGTTCGCGAAGTCCCTGACGCGCGGGACCGAGGATTTGTGGAAGCGGCTCAGGGACGTGGTTTCGCACATGGTGGACCGTTTGAACGAGCCGGAGTCCCGCTTCCACGCGACGATGGTCACGAATGTCTTCGACCTGGTGGAGTTGCTGCCTCGCCTGAACGTGAATGGCGACGCCGACCTGAACCGTTTCGCCGATCAGATCAGGCAACGGCTGTGCGGCTTTACGGCGCAGGACCTCAAGAAGCATGACCTGCTGCGCGTGGCCACGGCAAACGATGCCGCGGAGATCGTTGCCGAGATCGACAGCGTTCTGCGTGATCGCGAAGCCAGTGTGCCGGAGGAGGCACCAGACGCTCCAACGGTCGATGACATCCTCTCCCGTATGTCTGCGTACATGGAGGCGCCTGCGGCGGCATGAGACACGAGACACCAGCATCCATTCGCATTCAGAAGGCGCGGACTACTTTATTGCTCGATCATCCATTCTTCGGCTCGCTCCTGTTTCGCTTGAAGGGGCGCGAGCAGCGGTCGATTCCAACCATGGCGACCGATGGCGTGTCGCTCTACTACAACCCCGAGTTCGTCGATACGCTGAACTCGGCAACGCTGGCCGGGGTGCTGGCCCACGAGGTCATGCACCCCGCGCTCCAGCATCATGTGCGGCGTTCCGGGCGCGATCCAAAGCGGTGGAATGAGGCGTGCGATTACGCCATCAATCCGCTGCTGCTCGATGCGGGCCTCAGTCTGCCGGACGGTGTTCTTGTCGATCATCGCTTCCGTGGCATGAGCGCCGAACAGATTTACAACCTGCGCGATGCAGAAGCACAGCCGCAGTCTGGCGGCCAGAACAGTTCAGATGCCGGTGCCGGAACTGGCGCGGGCGAAACGCCAGAAAAACAAGACAGCACGGATGAGCCAACTGCGCCAGAGACGGAGGGCGGCATCGGCCAGGTTCTTGATGCACCTTTGCCGGACGAAGAGACGCCGAGTGCGGAAGAGCAGGCGCGAGAGTGGAGTGTTGCCGTCAACCAGGCCGTCACGCTCTCGAAGCAGGCCGGCAAGACTCCTGCGGGTCTGGCCCGCACTCTCGAAGGAGCCGCAGAGGCAACGGTGGACTGGCGCGAACTGTTGCGCCGGCTCTGGTCCGATACCATCCCCGCCGATTCGAGTTGGATGCGGCCCAACCGCCGCCACATCTGGAACGGACTCTATCTGCCTGGAGTTGTGCGCGAGGGTGTCGGAGAGATTGCCATTGCTGTCGATTGCTCAGGCTCGGTGAATGGCCGGTTGCTGCGTCTCTTTGAAGCTGAGGTCTGCTCAATCCTCGAAGGCCAGCGGCCACAGTGCGTTCACGTCCTGTACTTCGACACCGAAGTACACAAAGTGGAGACCTATCAAGCTGGGGAGCAGGTTCATCTCAATCCCGTCGGCGGCGGAGGTACCGACTTCGGTCCATGCTTCGATTGGCTGGAAGAGCATGGGATTCGGCCGCAGACTCTGGTCTTTCTGACCGACCTCTACGGGACGTTTCCCGAGTCTGCGCCCGAATATCCCGTACTCTGGGCCTCCACCGGCAGTCGCCATGCGCCATTCGGCAGCGTCATTCCCATGCACGCGGCGTAGCCAATGCTCGGCTCATTGGTAGTGGCGCGCTACGGAGCATCCCCATGAACAAGCGTATGCATTCGAGCAACGCCATTCTTCCGTTGTCATTTGATCTGTGTTGAAGTGAAGGCATGAATTCAATCGGGGTGAGTGCGGGGCTTCGTAGGCGGAGCCGGGCAGAGGCGGATCAGCTGGTATCTGAGTTCGAGCAGAGTGGTCTGAGGCGCAAGGAGTTTTGCGCGGCACATGGTTTAAGCGCGCATACGCTGGATGCATGGCGCAGGCGCATTGCAGGGACTGGATCGGATGAGAATATTGTTCCCGTCGAGATCGTTGAGGATCGTCGAGCGAGTATGGACTCGATGCGGACGGGAAGTCCGGTGCGGAACAGCCAGTTTCGAATCGTGCTTGCTGATGGTCTTCGCATCGAGATCGAACCTGGCTTCGACGCGGCCGAACTGCAGCGTTTGATTGCAGTGCTCGACGGCGGGGATTTGCGCGGCCGCTTGTCACGGCCGGTGTAGCGGGATGCTCGGGCTGGGCGCAGCCACGCGGATTTTCGTAGCCACCGGCAAAACGGACATGAGGCTTGGCTTCAATGGCCTCTATGCCCTGGTAGTCGGGCAACTCCAGCAAGATCCTCAGAGTGGTCATCTGTTTTTGTTCGCTAACAAACGAAGAGACAGGATGAAGATTCTCTTTTTCGACAACTTCAGTCTGTGGGTCTGCGCGCGGCGCATGGAGAAGGGACGATTGCACTGGCCGAGTTCCGAGCAAGGCCGTGTGCAGTTGACACGGGAAGAGTTTGCGTTGCTGATCGGTGGCATCGATCTACGCATGACGACGAAGCGGAAGTGGTATCGCAGAGCTGTTGCCGAAGAAGTTGCCTCATCGCAAAATGTCGCATGAATACAGAGCGATTCGATGACTTATCCACATGATTATTTGCGATGATAACCACAGATGAATCCCACCTCCAAATTCACTTTGCCCGCTGTGCTCGATCCGGTCGTTGCGGCCGTAATGGAGCAGTTAGCAGAGCAGGTGGAGGCGAAGGATCGGGCCATCTCGGCGAAGGATCGAGTTATCGCGCAGAAGACTCAGGCCCTTGCCGCGGCAGAAGCGATCATCCAGCAGTTGAAGGAAGCGCTTCGCATGGAGCGCATCAAGAAGTACGGCAAGCAGAGCGAGAAGCTCAGCGATCTGCAGTTGGAGCTTCTCGATCTCGAACCCGCGGTATCGAGCGATGAGATCGAGAGCGAGGTTGCCAGCGGTCCGCTCAGCGATGGCCGACAAGAAGAACAGAACGCGTCATCGGCTGCCGAACAGCAGCAGAAGAAGCGCAAGCCGCATCCAGGGCGCAACGAGTTGCCCGCGCATCTGGAGCGCGATCGAAGAGATCGTCGCTTGCGCGGCCGAGCAGTGCACCTGCGGCAAGTGCGGTGCCGAGACCCGCGTGATTGGCTACGAAGAGACCGAGGTGCTCGGCATGAAGCCCGCGGTGCACTTCGTGCGCGTGATCAAGCGCGAGAAGCGCGCCTGCGCGCGCTGCGCCACAGAGGGTGTGGCGACCGCGCCAGCGCCGGCCCGCATCGCGCCCAAATCGATCTTCGCCGACGAAACCATCATCGAATTCATCATCCGGAAATATTGCGATGCGCTTCCACTTTATCGCCAGCGCGCGATTCTGATGCGCGATCTCGGCATCGATGTGGCGCTGACCACGATCAACGATGCCGTGCTGCGCGTGGGCGAGTTGCTGATTCCCGATCGTCGACACGATGAAGCGCGATCTGCTCACCGGCGGTTACATCCAGGCCGACGAAACGCATGTAGGCGTGCAGACGCCGGACAAGAACGGCAAGAACCATAAGGCATATTTCTGGCAGTACAGCGCGCCGGGCAAGGGCGTGGTCTTCGACTTCGAGATGACGCGCAGGCAAAAAGGTCGCCAAAGAGTTCTTCAAAGACTATGGCGGCATCCTCCACACCGATGGATATGTCGCCTATGAAAAAGACATCGGCACGAAAGATCTGATCCACGCCTGCTGCCTCGCGCATGCCAGGCGCGGATTCATCGATGCCATCAAGGTGCAGACCAAAGCCCAGGCGCCCGACGCGCAGCTGGAACGCGTCGTCGCGCTCATGGATGGCTTGTTTGCCATCGACCGCGAGGCGCGCGAACAAAACCTGTCGCTCGACGACCGCCATGCGCTGCGGCAAGAGCGCGCGCCCGCGTTGCTCGACGAGTTGCATGCGCTGCTGCTTGCGATGCAAGCATCGGGCACGATCCTGCCGAAGTCGGTTGCGGGCAAGGCCATCAACTACACGCTGAAGCGCTGGGTGGAGCTGACGCGCTTCCTCGACCATCCCGTCATCGAGTTATAGTACGAACTGGGCGGAAAATTCAATGCGCCCCATTGCGATTGGAAGGAGTAACTGGTTGCACCTGGGAAGCAAAGAAGCGGGGCCGAAGATCGCCGCCATTTTCAGTATCGTCGAGAGCTGCCGCAAACTGGGCGTCCCCATTCGCCAATATCTGGCCGACGTGCTGCCCGGCCTGGCCGATCGCTCCATCCAAGTCCTGGCGGACCTCACCCCACGGCCTACGCCGCCAAGATCGCAAAGTAGCCTACCCACAGCCCGCTCCGCCCGTCAACTATGGCTTTGCCCGAACGGCTAC
>CAVWTV010000005.1:0-157974 GCA_963757965.1 uncultured Acidobacteriaceae bacterium | reverse complement strand
GCGAAACCGAGGGAAGGCGCCCGATCGCGTCGGCGGCGTTTGCGTTGGGAAGGCTGACGATGACCTCCGCGGGAAGAACCTGGAGAATGTTGTCCGCGGTGCGGGTCTGGTTGATCGAATCCGCCTCGCCGTGTACGCGCTCGGCGGTCACAATGACTTCATCGTTCGCGGATGCCACGTTCAGCGTGACTTGAGAGCTCTTCACCTCGCCGGCCGCAAGTTCCACCCTGGTTTCAGATGGCTTGAAGCCGACATAGGAAACGGCTAAAGCGTACGATCCAGCCGGAACGGCGGGAATCTCATACTCTCCCTGGCTGTCTGTGGCGACAATGACGCCAAGGGGAAGCAGCTTGACCTGCGCGCCTTTGAGAATGGCACCCGAGTTGTCTACCACTGTCCCTGAAATGACGCCTGTGGCGGATTGCGCATTGAGATTTGAAACCAGCAATGTGAGAGTAAAAAAAAGTAACAAGACAAAGGAGCGGACGCTCCAACTTCTATTGAGAGCAGACATAAGGCCTCTTTCCTAAACTTGGTTCCCGCACGCTCGGAGAACTTCTCGATCTGGCGGGAGTATGGCAGGCGAGTCTAAGCTGAATCTGATGGAGCCCCTGAACATCGCCATTTTTACGGAACATTCACAAAATGCGCCTACGATTGACCCCATGCGAATTCTGATCGTCGAGGACAAGCGAAGCCTCGCTGGTCATCTAGGCCGGGCATTAGAGGGTGAGGGCCACACGGTGACACTCTCATTCGATGGAGAGGATGCTCTCAAGCTCGGTAGAACAAACAATTTCGATTTGATGCTCCTCGACGTGATGCTTCCGCGCATGGATGGCTTCAGCGTGATTCGCAAGTTGCGGGAAGACCGGCTTACGACGCAGACCATTATTGTTTCAGCACGAGACTCGATGGAGGACATCGTCCGCGGTCTGGATGCGGGAGCGGATGATTATCTAACAAAGCCATTCGTTCTGGATGTGTTGCTGGCCAAGGTGAGAGCGGCCGCGCGCCGCGCACCGATCCCTATTCCTCACGAGCTGATTTTCGAAGATCTGGTTCTCCGGCCTCATTTGTTTGAGCTGCAGCGAGGAGAACGCATCGTGTCCCTCACGCGAACCGAGTGCGCGCTGCTCGAGACCCTGATGCGCCGAGCCCCTGCAGTGGTTCCACATGCAGTGCTTATTGAAGGAGGCTGGAGCACGGACGCCGACGTAGGCTATGACAGCCTATACGTTTTCATTCGGGCACTTAGAGCGAAGATTACGCAACCCGGAGAAAATGAGTTGTTGCACACGATTCGCGGAGTCGGCTACTCCCTGCGGTGCGATTCATGCTGAAAAGACCATTCTCGATCTCACTGCGCCTTACATTATGGTTTGGCGGTATCTTCTTCGTTGGCTGGTTGCTTTTCGGCACGGTGATGTGGCTCAACCTCAAGAACACGTTGAAAAACGAGCGCTATCAGACGCTCTCTCGGCGCGTAGACCGGTTGCAACAGTTGTTGAGCAAGACGAAAACCGAAGATGAAACCGATCGTGACCAGGACTTTGCGGACTTTGCCCGCGCAACTGGAAACGGACTCGCGGAAGTCTTTCGTGTTGACGGGCAAAGGGCCTTTCCCTCGCCGTCGGCAGCAGCATCGGCGTTCCCATGGCCTGCGATCAAAAGCGGCGATTCCGAGCGGTTCCTGCATATTGTGGCCGCGGGTCAGCCGTATTGGGTGCTTATACGTCCTTACTCGCTCGTCGGGCAACAACTATATCTCTCTACAGCTGCCCCCGAGGCAGGGAACCTGGTCGTACTCCAGAGCTTTTGGGAGGGCCTGCTTGCATCTGCCCCTATCCTGTTATTGATTTCATCTTTAGGCGGTTACCTGTTGAGCCGCAAGGCCCTGAAACCTGTGGACAGAATCACGACAACTGCGCGATCCATCAGCATACGAAATCTATCTGAACGTCTGCCTGTCGCAACCACCGGAGATGAGTTGCAGCGTCTTGCAGAGACTTGCAATGCTATGCTCCAGCGGCTGGAATCCGCTGTGAATCAGATAAAGCAGTTCACGGCCGACGCGTCGCACGAATTGCGCGGTCCTTTGTCGTTTACGCGTACGGTTGCCGAGGTAGCGCTAAGAAATCCTCATGCCGATCCAGATAGCCGAAGAGCCTTCGAGGATATTGTGGAGGAATCCTCCAAGGCCTCGGAGCTGCTGGAAGGGATGCTCACATTGGCTCGTGCCGATGCGAACTCCTTCGATGCCGCGTTGGAACCAGTGGATCTGGTTGCGGTTGTCGAAGAGGCTTGTGGCATGGCGCGCCCGATTGCCGACGGACGAAATCTCACGCTGTCGGTTTCTGCCGGGGCCGGTTCTTCCATCAACGTGCTTGGGGATTTTTCAAGCCTTCGAAGGCTCGTCTGGATCATGCTCGATAACGCGTTGAAATACACTCCGGCGCCAGGCACGGTGGACGTGAAGATCAGTGTGGCTTCGGAACGAGCAACCCTGCAGGTGAGCGATAGCGGCATCGGAATCTCCCAAAACGATCTGCCACACATTTTCGACCGCTTCTATCGAACAGATCCTTCGCGCAGTCAAGTCGAAGGTAGCGGATTGGGCTTGGCGATTGCAAAATGGATCGCGGAGATGCATCACGTAGAACTCTCCGTTGCCAGTACTGAACACAAAGGGACGACCTTTCAGGTTGTATTTCCGATTCGCGTAGCATAGGCAGCAGCTTCGCAATGAAAGACACGTGCAAGGCGCGGCCTTGTTACTTCTGAATTTCGAAACACGCACTCTCAGACCGGCCTGCCTTCTCGCTGTTCACTCTTCCCCCAATTAGGGCAAATCAAAATGCCTGATTGGAATCGTTGTCTCAACTTAGGAACCGGTGTCCGATAGATCATTCACGATCTAAGTGTTCACATTCTGGGCACAATGGGAAATTGCGGATCTCACCAACCTGAAGATTATGTGGTCATTCACCAACAAACAGCCGCAATTCACGGTAACTCCATGAGCCATGACAACATAACCGATATCGCAACATATCCCGGAGCCGCAAGGATTTGTGAACCCCTGCGAATCAAAGAACTCCTGGAACAGTCTCTTAATTCGGCTGAACCGGTCTCGGTTCATCGAATCGCCGCAGACCTTGGCTACGCGAACGAAGGATACATTCGTCAGAAATTTCCGGAGTTGTGCGCGGCAATCAGCAAGAGAGTATCTCGTATAAAGCGAATTCGTTCTCTGAGGATTCGCCAGACCCTTGAAGGCGCGCTCAATGAGTCCCCTGCGCCGACCCTGGTCACCTTGAGCCGTCGCCTTGGTTATTCAACCTCGACCGTCTTGCGAGCGCACGAGCCTGACTTATGCGATCTACTTGCGAGACGGCACAGAGATAAAGTGAGGAAGTACAGATCTGACCTGAAAAGAGCGGCAAAAGCCGCAATCAATGAGACTCCCATCCCATCGGTGCGCGATCTCTGCAGGCGCCTGGGCGTGACGCTTTGGTTCATGGGTAAGTACTTCCCAGCCGTTCGTCACATGATCGCCGAGAAACGCCGCCGAGTAGCCTCGGAGAGCACGGGCCGCCGTCGCGACAAGTTGTTTTAGGACACATACAACATCGCCGCAGAACTTCAGAGGCGAGGCGAGTACCCCTCGATAAACCGAATCCGCGAGGAGCTTCCTGAGGGTTCCTGTACCGAGTGGAAGGCTCTTAGTTTGGCAACTCATGCGGCGCGCCAGGCTCTCCGTATCTCAAGGTAGAGCGTCAGATTCCAACACATAGTCTGCCCCCAATTGAGCCCTTCCCCCGGGCCATTTTGCCGCATGAAAGCCAACTGTCCGCGAAGCCGGCTATACAGACGTGCGCGGTGACGCCCTGGGCAGCTAATTGAGCGCTTTGCCGTGTCAATCGAGGACCATGCGCATTCAGATCGGCGAACACTGGCGCACATTCGGGGAGTAAACCTGGCGAGAATCCGTAACGAACGGAAAATTGTGCCGTTATTGGGATCTTCCTCTACATTGGCTGCAAGATTCTGGCCGGGCTCAACTCCGCCGCCAAGCTGGGTGAAAGCTGCCATGAACTCAGTCGCGGCACCCAGCACAGCCTCCGCGCCGTAGGCTTGTTGGACTGCAACGACGGCCGAAGCTTTTGGTCCCTGTTACAATTCCAGCCAGCAGCCGCTTCCTCACTTCTCTTCCCATGCCGATAATCCGTTTCGGGGACTTTGAGTTAGATGACCAGACCCTTCAGCTTCGACGAGGCGGCGCATTAGCGCGCCTGCAGCAGCAGCCCGCAAAAATCCTGGCTTTCCTCCTCAGCCATCGCGGCTCGCTGGTAACGCGGGAGCAGATTCGCCTCGCCATCTGGGGAGAGGACACCTTCGTAGACTTCGAACAAGGTCTGAATTTCTGCATTCGCCAAATCCGTCTCGCTCTGAACGATCAGGCAGAGAAGCCCCTCTACATCGAGACACTGCCACGGCTCGGCTATCGGTTTGTTGCCAAAATTGAAAGACCCGGTGAGCCGGCTGCTTCATCCCCTCAGAAACGCATTCGCATCGGCGTAATCCCAATAGAAGACCTCTCCGGTCAGCCCGAAGACTACTTTGCCCAGGGATTGACCGAAGACATGATCTCGGCGCTGTCGCGCATCGATCCGCAGCGATTGCGCGTCACGGCAGGGCCGAAGCTTGCCCGAGGCGACGAGGCTTCCTCGCAGATCGATCAGCTCCAGCGACAACTGGGCCTCGACTACCTGCTGCGGGGCAATGTGCGCCGCTCGGCCGACAAAATCCGTGTCGGCGCTCAATTGCTCGATCTGAACGACAAAAGCGTTCTCTGGTCTGAGACCTATGACTTCAAGTCGGCCGACCTGCTCGCGATACAGGAAGACGTCACGCAGCGCGTCAGCAGCTCACTTGCGCTTGAGCTCTTGCCCAGCTCAACCGTTGGCGCGCGCCGCTACGCCGGCTCGCCGGCAGCCTATGACGCCTATCTCAGAGGACGCTACTTCTGGCACAAGATGACCCCCGAGGGCATCCGCCTCAGCATGACGTACTTTCAAGAAGCGCTCGCCATCGATTCCAGGTTTGCGCCAGCCTATGCGGGGCTCGCCGACTGCTATGCGCAGATGGGATCCATACGCGTGGGAATGATGAAGCCTCTCGAAGCTCTCGCGCAAGCGCGCAGCTCATCTGCAAAGGGCCTTTGATCTCGATCAGACCCTTGCCGACGCGCATTGCACCGCAGGCGTTGATCAAGAGCTGGTATGAGTACGACTGGGCCGGCGCAGAGAAGGAGTTCCAGGCAGCGCTTGCGCTGGAGCCCGGACTCATCACCGCACTCATCTGGCAGTCTCTCATCTTTGAGGCCGTGGGAAGACACCGATGACGCTATCGCTTCACTCCAAAGGGCTCGCGAGATCGAGCCGCTCTCCGCCAGCGTCAATCTCTATCTGGGCATGGCCCAGCATCACGCCGGGCAATACGATCTCGCTCTACGCCAGATGCGGCAGAGCATCGAGATCGATCCCAGCTACTATCGCTCCCACATGTTCCTGGGCAGGAATCCTCTGCTGGCTTCATCGCTATGACGAAGCCATCGCCGAACATCAGCGAGCACTCGAGCTTGCCCCAGAGAGCATCGAAGTTCTTGCTTATATGGCTGACGCGCATGCTAGAGAAGGGCGAGCGCCAGCGTGCGCTCACTCTGCTCAAGCGCGTCCGCGCCGCCGGGGAGCGCACCGACCCTTCCGTTATGGTCGCAATGGTCTACGCTGCACTTGGCGAAATAGACGAGATGTTCAAGTGGATCGAAACGGGCGGTCGTCCAAAAATCCGTCCCGATCTATATAATTCCGATCAGCGAGGAATTTCGCCCCTATTGCGGCGATCGCGCGCTACAAGGAATTTCTTGCTTCTGTCGGCCTTCAATTCCTCCGATCGCGCTTAACCCTCCGGCGCAATGTTCTGGTTGAAGCAGAAGAAATTCTCCGGATCGAACTTCTTCTTCAACTGAGCCAGCCTCTCGTAGTTAGGTCCATAGGAAGCGCGCACCGCCGACGCCCCTTCTTCTCCCAGGTAGTTCACATAGCTGTCCGACGCGCCGTAGGGCTCTAGCAGCGCGGCCAGGCCGCGTGCCCAATCGATGCACTTCTGCGCCTCGGTTGGGTCTTCCCACGCAGGCACAATGTTGATCGAGTAGTGAACGCGGCGAAGACCAAAAGCCGTCTCGCTCACCGGAACCCGGCTTGCAGCCCCGTGCATATGCTCCAAAATGATCTGGGTGTGTTCGGTCGGCATGTTCTCCGCATAGTCGATGATCGTCCGTATAGCTTCATCCGTCAGTTCGCGCAGGAACGGGCACTTGAAGTAGTAGTGCCTGCCCGCCGGAGCGGTGAAGTCCAGCATCGTCTGAATCTCGGTGTACTTCTTCGCGCCCGTCAAATCGACAGCCGGAGGTGTCGCCAGTTGGAATTCCATACAAGCAGCTGCCCCGGCCTCAGCCGATCCGCTGTGACACAGCGCCACAGCAACCATCGGATGCCCGTGCCCGACCAGCAACGCGGCATAGGCCGTCAACTCGTCGGGCGCATGCAGAGTAATGTCTCGATATTGCCGCAGTAGATCCCACGCCGAAGGCCGCGGGTAAAGCATCACGCCACCATGCACAACGTCCAGATCATGCAGCTGAAATTCGAACGCCGTGACGATCCCGAAGTTCCCGCCACCACCGCGAATCGCCCAGAACAGATCCTCATTTTGCGTCGCGCTCGCCGAAGATATGATCGCCGTCCGCGCTCACAAGGTCCGCCGAGATCACGTTGTCGCAGCTCAGCCCATGTTTGCCCATCAACCAGCCGATGCCGCCACCCGAGAGTCAGCCCGCATACACCCGTCGACGAGATCACCCCGCCCGTTGTCGCCAGCTTGTGCGCTTCGCACGCCCGATCGAACTCGCCCCAGGTTGCGCCACCCTGCACGACGGCCCGCTTCCGTCCTCCCTCCACCTGTACCTCGCGCATCAGCGAGAGATCGATCATCAGCGCTCCGTCGGCTACAGCCTTCCCGGCCGCGCTGTGACCGCCGCCGCGAACCGAAGCCTTGATTCCCTGCTCGCGGCAGAATCGCACAGTCTGCATCACGTCCGCGATGCTCGTGGCGCGGATGATCGCCGATGGTCGACGGTCAACCTGGCCGTTCCAAACGCGGCGAGCCTCGTCGTATTCAGCGCTGTCGCCGTCGAGAACCGGACAACTGACCGCCCGGCGGAGAGCAGTCAGATGCATGCCTGAGAGTGTGTTCATCGGTGCATTCATGGTGTGAAGCCTATCATCCCTCGCGTTGTGCCGAAAACGAGTTTCGGCGGTTTGTCCAAACGATTTTTCAGCAACCATCGACGCAGCGCCGACGGGCAAGCCTTTAACATATCTCGCCCGTTCCAAAGTCCAAACCCCCAGCCACGACTTACTGCACCTGCGTCGCAGTAAAAGCACCACCAGCCCATCCACCAGCGAACGCGGTCCCGCCATCCGTAGCGCACTCCAGCCAGATCGAAGTATTTGCCTCAGTCGATATCCAAATCCCGTTCACCGGCACACTGGTTGCAAAGTTTGGCGGAATAAATCCGTAGGAGTAGGGAGAAGTCTCCTGCACGTTCCGTTGAGCGTCCATCACCGCACAGGCGACGTTTATGGAATTGGCTCCTTTTTCAGAAGCCGTTACCTGTCCAGAGAGAAAGTACGTCCCAGGATTCTTCAAAGTTAGAACACTCACTTTGCCGAACTGATCTGACAGTTGGGTATAGAGGATGCTATTTGACGAATACGAAAGCGCACTTCCCTGTGGCCCTTGAGGCCCCGTTTGCCCGGTTGGGCCGGTAGGCCCCTGCACTCCGGCGGGACCCGGCGGTCCCACGGCTCCCTGTGCCCCCTTTGAGCCTGGCGCTCCTGCCGCGCCAGCTGGCCCGGCAGCCCCCTGCGGCCCAATGGGTCCCTGTGGGCCGGTTGCGCCATAGGTCAGGTCAAATACTGTGGAGCCACCTTGGCTGTTGACAACTGTCAAAGTGTAGGTCCCAGCCGCGGTTTTGGCCGGCAGTGTAGCAACGACCTCCGCATTGCTGAAGGAATCCAACAGCAGCGCCGCCCCATTGAGCCGAACCACAGGTGCCGTCGTTGCCGGCTCAAATCCTGAACCGTTCAGCGTGACTTGGTTCTTCGCGTAATTGATCGTCCCGTTATTCACCACCGGCCCGGCCACCACTGCATTGAGCAGGCAAGGTGTGCCGACCGCCATCGCTAAAACAGCAATTCCTCGTAGTTTCATCTCTGCTCCTTCGGCGGCGTCGATCGCCGCCTGCCTGAACCCAGGCTGTTTTTTGGTTTGGTTGAAACATTGAATCGTCGAGGACGCAGCGTGATGGGTAGCCTGCGCCTATCCATGAACGACTGGGCGCTGCAACTCTCGGCATTCCCGCCTCACTGCGCGGAACCCCGAGCGCTTATTTCACCTGAATCGCCGTCAGCGTGCCCCATTGAACCGCTTCCACGTCCGATGCGGACACCTCGCCATAATCCTTGCCGCCGTATTGGCATTCCACCATAAGCGTCGTGTCAGGCTGATCCGCGATGTAATAGCCGTTGAGCGGAATGGTCGCAGAGCTGGCTGCGGGAACGGTGACTGCAGATTGAGGAGCACCCTCCGCCAGCGGAGTTGTCATGGCCACATTTGTCCCAAGGAAGCACGATACGTGCGCGGGCACATTGGGATCTTTATTGGAGAACCCCTGCTGTCCCCCGATTACATAAGTCCCTGCGTTCGGAAGAAAGATCGCATTCACGGTCGCAAAGCCGGCGTACTCGGGAAGCTTGAGGTCGTTGGGTTGGGAATTTGCCGAGAAGTACAACACCCCGCCCGGTGCTCCAGCCGGCCCTTTAGGACCCTGCGGCCCTGTGCCTCCCGTCAACCCAGCCTGCCCGGTTGCCCCTTGTGGCCCCTTGGCTCCTGGCGGCCCCATCGGTCCCTGGGGTCCCTCGGCGCCGTACGTCAGGTCGAACATTGCCGCCGCACCCTGGCTGTTTGTGACCGTCAAACTGTAGCTTCCCGCCGCAGTATTGGCCGGTAGCGTAGCAACGATTTGCGCGATGCTGAAAGAATCGATCTTCAACGCAGCGCCGTTGAACTGCACATTCGGAGCCGTATTTGCCGGCTCAAAACCCGAACCGTTCAGCGTGACTTGGTTCTTCGCGTAATTGATCGTCCCGTTGTTCACCACCGGCCCCACCACCACTGCATTGAGCAGGCAAGGTGTGACGACCGCCATCGCTAAAACAGCAATTCCTCGTAGTTTCATCTGTGCTCCTTCGGCGGTGTCCATTTCCGCCTGCCTTGGTCCGGATTAGCTTCAGTCTTGTTCAAGCAGTGAACAGTTGAAGGTGCACGATCGCGGAAAGCCTGCACCAATTCCACAGCGTTTGGTTCGGAACTCTAAGGCACCAACAACGAAATCAAATTGCCGGCCGCAAGTATCACCGCCATGTACTTGAGCTTGCTATCACCACTTGCGCGGCTCATATCGGTGCCCGCTTGTTGAGGGGCGGTAGTTGTGCCCGCCACGGCGACATGCGGAAGCGCCGAGATGGTCAGAGCCAGGAACGAAGCTGCGAGTATCAGAGTCCTTTTGCTTTTCATCGAATTTCCTCCTTTTCACCTCGACGCTTCAACCTGCCTGCGTCGTGTGATGAATGGAGTATCCCCCGCCTTCGCTCCCCGTTCAATGAGGCGGAGATGAGTTGCAGATGAGTTCGCGGACGGCGGATAACTCACCTCCACCTCATCCGCAGCTCATTGTGTGCAGAACGGAACCAGCCCATACTCCTCTCATCTCAGGCGCTCAGCGCCACCCACTAGGAGGGGATCATGATTCGCAAACTGACATTCGCAATCGCAACGCTGACCTTCGCTCTGGCACTCGTCGCCACTCCAACCAAGGCCCATGCAGCCTCAAATGGCTTCGTAAACTCCGGCGACGGAGGCGGAGGAGACTCCGGCTCGCACGGCGTCGGCGGCTCCAAGTTGACTGGCTGGTTCACACAATTCCTTGATTCGATCGGAATCCGTTAGCAACGCCTCTCCGGCGCAAGGGGATGCTTGACTATCCTCGGCGCCCAATCGGGGCACGGACTCTCACGATCGCTGCGCTCATCTCACGCCCGCACACAACGCAAGAAGGGCCGCCCGCCCACGCGGATGGCCCTTCTGATCACTATCCACTACTGTCGAACCTGTGCTCCTCTAGAGCCGCGGCGAAAGGCTCCGCTCTAAGGCAGCACAGGGATTGATATGGTTTCGATGTTGAAAACGCAGGTAATGGAGGATTCATGGGCAAGCGAAGATTGTTTCTCTTCGTGTTCGTCTCGATTTTCGGCGTGTTCCCGCTACTGAACGCCGTTGGGAACCCCCGACTCGCAGGACTCCACGGGGCTGACTTTATACAACTCATTGCCTCGGGCCTGTGCTTTGGATTCGGCTTCGGGATATCGCTCGGCGGTCGGAAATTTCTAGACCAGTAGATCCTTGAAGCGTGCTTTCAGGCGGAGGCTAATCGACGGAAAGTTGCGTTTTAGCGCCCCGCCCCGCAATTTCGCCTGATGAGATAAATTGCTGGGCTGCCCTGTCGGATCGAAATGAACTTGAAAACAATGCTTCTGACTGGATCGGAGGCGCCGCAACTCTTCACCGTTCCAACTACCGGCCGCCGCCGGCGGGCGCGCCACTCCCTGAAGGAGGGAATTCCATGAATCGCAAACTCAGATTTGCGCTCGCATCGCTGATCTTCGCCACCGGACTTGTGGCCACCCCAACCAAATCGCCCCCGAATACACCGTGCAGCTCTGCCCTTATGTCGCCCCTGGCAATTCGTCTGAGCTGACCAATGACGCGTTCTCGATTCTTGGCCCAGAGACTTAAAAGGTGTCTCGGCGACATTCCGAGAGCGTCTTTAGAGCCTCCGGGGCGCCGCTTCCGCAGGATGCCGGCACTTCAACCGAGTGGACAGCTCAACGCTTCGCTGTTAAGCGCGGGTTGGATTTGCCCAACGTGCTCCTTGCCGATCGCTAAGGTTGAACCACAGGAAGTGTCTTCGGGTTGGCCGTGTTAATGCAGGTGGGATGACCGAAACCGCTGACGCTTAGCCCAGTGCCGCCGTTTGGATTTGGAGTCATATCGAAAATAATTTTATCCGGATGCGATACATCTCCCGCAACGCCACTTACCGCCGCGAGTGCTCCCGAGGCCGCCAGGTGATCCAAATTCAAGATGTGCCGCACACGCGACGCAATGTCGTGGTCGGCGCACGATGTGCCGCCGCTCACGCCCACTCCGCCCAGAATCACGTGACGCTTGCCATACAGGGCGAGACCACCGCCAAAGACGTTAATCCCGCCGATCTTTTGTCCCACGAGCGGATCGGAATTTGTGCCATCGTCAGCCAATGGGCCTTGATAGGCCGCATTCACATTTACGGGATTCGTTTCCAGCAGTCCGAAGAGACTACCGCCTGGCGGAGTTGCAGAGTAGAGATTTGCAATCGAGAGCGCCAGACCGTCTTGTTGCCCAGAACCTTCGCTGTTCGAACAAGGATCGAGGCTGAACGCATTTGCGGTGTTCGCTTTTTGTGCCGAAATGACACGGCCACCAGGCCACTGCGCACCCCGATTCGAATCTCAGTTCAGCGGCTCATACAACTCATCCCGGCAAAAAGTGCGCGGTGGTAGGCTCTTCTGCATGAATAAGCAGAAGGGCTCTCAGGAGACCAACTTGGGCAGCTACGATCTGTGTTTCACAACCCGATTCTGACTCCGGCTTATGGAGAGTACGTCCACGCCCGGCGTCGACGTGAGTTGGATTGGCGTGGCGCTCACGCTGCTGGCTTGTGCAGCACCGCATAAAGCCCTGTTACCGGCGCCCCAATCTCCTCGCGTAGGAATTCCTCTTCAAGCAGCCGTACCTCCAACCCGAAGGCAGCGGCGGCCTCGCGGATGTGCCGCTCGTGGTGCGTGTAGCGGCCTGTTTCCATGAGTGTGTGCGGGTAGTTCTCGCCGCACTCCACCGTGAAACCGAACCACCCGTCCGGGCGGAGCCGCGACGCCACACCCCGCATCACGCGCATGAGATCGCCGAAGTACTCCAGGCAGTCGCAGGCAGCAATCAGGTCAAAGAGTGCCGGGGCATGGTCGTTGCCCGCCTGATTCTTCGAGCCAGCGCACGATCTCGCTCTCCTCAAGAAGGTCGTAGATGCAGCGCTCTTTGGCCAGTGCAAGCATGCGGGGCGAGAGGTCGATTCCGCCCAGGTAGTCTGCGCGCGGCCTTAGCCCCATTCCGTTCAGTCCTGTGCCGCAGCCGAGGTCGAGAATTGCGAGGCCGCCGGCTGCTTTTCCGTTTCCGACTTCCTCGTTTCTTACTTTGCTGTCCATGTCGCTGGCCAAGCCCATCTGCTGCCAGAGCTTTTCCTGCAGCCTCTCCGGGGCCTCGTACTTCAGCTTCTCGCGCATATGGATCTCGTAGGAAGCGGAGAATCTGTCGAACTCGTGCGCCACGGCCTCGTTGGAGATGCGGTCCGGGGCGGGTTCGCCGCGCAACGCGTCCAGCCTATGGCGGGTGTAGGCGTCGTCCGGCTTCAACTCCAGGTAGCGCGCGTAGGCTGCCGCGGAGTCTTCGCGCCGCTTCACCATCTGCGCCAGCCGGCCGAGCTGAAACCACTGGGCCGCATCCCCGGGCGCCTGCTCCGCGGCCATTCGCTGGCATTCGAGCGCCAGTTCCGGGCGGTTGCCGCACTGCAGCTTGCACGCCAGTTGATTGAGCTCGCCTGCATCAAGCCAGTGTGGCGGCGCGGGCTCGCAGTCCACGAGCAGGCCGGATTTGTACCCCTCGGCGAACCATGACGGAATGGCGGCGCGGCTTTCCTCAGGCAGCAGCAGAGCGAGCAGCGCTGTGATCTCCTCTTCGGTGCGGGAGCCATCGGCCAGCTCCGCCGCGAAACCGACGAGCGGGGGCAGTTCGTGGACCAGGTCCCGTTCGGGGTCGTAGCCAAGGAAGCCGTTGGCGACGGGCACGAGGCCTATGGATGGTTTGAACTTGGGCCGGGGCATCGCAGTCTCCTGACCAGATTGGAACTCCCTGGGCGGTAAGAGTACAGCCGGAGAGGGCAGGCAGTTATTGCCGCCTGCCCTGCTGGACTACCAGTGATAGGCCCGGCTGGCTTGTCTTCTATTTGGTGTACGTCCCGTGATACGGCAACGGTGTCTTATCGACCACGTTAAGGACATTGGCGGTGAGCAGGGATATCTCGTTGACGATCCAAGTCATCACTGGGGGGGTATCGATCGAGGCAAGGCTGTTGGCTGTCACGTGTGCGGCGGCCGGCGCGATGGTGCTGGCGGAGGCGGGGGCGGGGGCGGCAATGCAGGACAGGCCTGCTGAGGCAGAAAGGACCATTGCGGCTAGAACCCTGCGGCGGTTGGGGTGAACGTTCTGAAGGACGGTCTCAAGCTCGCTGGTTTGGATTTTCTGGGTATTCATGAGAAATTCTCCTTTTCAATTCGGCGCCTCAACCTGCTTGCGCCGTCTCATGAATGGAGTCTGCGGCATCTCTGCCGGATGTTCAATGAGGCGGAGATGAGTTGCAGATGAGTTCGCGGGCGGCAGAGAACTCATCTCTTCTGCCCCAGCCGCTGCTTGGGTTTGCCCTCAGACTTGACCACTGGGACAAATTGCCATTTGCCATTCACTGAGCGATACTGTTTTAGGTTGGCCTTACGGCCAGCCGATTTACTATCCATTACTCTCCATGCCTTCTGGACTTGCAAAGTCCTGGATGTTGGCGGCGACGGTCTTGGCAGACAATATCCGCATTTTGAATCGGTTTTTCTGTGGGTATTTTAGCTAATTGGATAGTAAGTTGGACAGTAAGCCCGAATCAATCACGTAAGTAATTGATTCTAAATGGCGGGAGTAGTTCAGTGGCAGAACGTCAGCTTCCCAAGCTGAATGTCGCCGGTTCGATCCCGGTCTCCCGCTCCAGAATCATCTTATCGATCCCGTGCGATCCTCGGGGTTGATGTGCTCCTCGACCAACAGCCATTCAGATTTGAAGATCGAGTCCGGCCAAGGGCGGCGGCCGAAACTCCACTGAGTTAGAGTTTCTTATCCGGCAACTCACCGCGGTTCCGCGGTTCGAGCTCCTTGACGCGCGCCGTCGACTCTCTGACGATGAGTTCCGATTGCACCTTGATCCTTACCGCCGATTCTTCGCCCGAGATCAACTTCAAAAGATGCTCCATGGCCATTTGCCCCATGCGCCTCATGGGTTGGCGCACACTGGTCAGCGGCGGCTGCGTGTAAGACGCGATAAACAGATCGTCGAAACCGGCCACCGAGATGTCGTCCGGCACGCGCAGTCCGTGCAGGCAAATCGACCGCATCGCTCCGAGCGCCGACATATCGTTGTAGCAGCAGACAGCCGTGGGCGAATTGCGTAATGCCAGCAGCGTATCCATCGCGCGCATGGCCGCCTCCGGCTTGCCGTCGCCATGCACGACCAACTGCGGAGCAAACCGAATCCGCGCTGCATCGAGACCCGCGCGATAGCCCGCGAACCGTTCCGCATCCGATTGATAGCCGAACTTGTCGCCGAGATAGGCAATCCGCCGATGGCCCAGCCCGGCCAGATGTGTGGTCACCGCCCGAGTACCTTCGAGATTGTCGATCATCACGGAGTGAACAAATGCGCCCGGATACTGGTCGTTGACCAGGATGATAGGAACCCTCATCTCGGAAAGCATCGGAAGATACAAGGCGCCCACGCGCGAAGAAGTAACGATGATACCGTCCACGCGCCGCTCGGCAAACGCTTGCACGACTCTCTTCTCGCGCTCCGGATCGGCATTTGAGTCGGCCAGAAACACGCTGTAGCCATGGTCGTTGGCGGTCTGCTCGATTCCACTGACCACTTCGCTGGTGAAAGGATCGGCGACGGTTGTAACCACCAGTCCGATGGTCCGCGTCTGCCGGGTTACCAGGCCGCGCGCAACCGCGCTGGCGCGATAGCCCGACTCTTCCGCGATCTTGCGAATCTTCTCGGCGGTCTTGGGATTTACCAGGGGGCTATACTGAAGGGCGCGGGAAACCGTGGGGTGCGATACGCGGGCAAGCTTCGCGATGTCCTTGATCGAAGGTGGATGAAGGAGTCGCTTCGAGCCGCCGGGGCGTGCGGCTCTTGTAACTTTGCCTGTAACATCGTTTATCATTCCGCGCTTTTTCCATTGTACAAAGTTATCGGCGTCATCGGCCCGAAGAACACACAGGCCGATGGCGCGATGAGACTATGCCTCTCGATGAAGTTCGAGATATTCGATCGTGCCCATATCTTCCTTCCGAATGCATGCGCTCATCGCTCCGGCAACGATCTCCTGCGCCACCATGCCGTCGCGATGAGTGATCGGAAATGGCTTGCCGCCGCGGCAACATTCGAGGAAAGTCTCGAGCTCCAACTTATATGCCTCACCGTAACGATCGATGAATTCCGGTAGAGGCTGGTCGTACTGGCGCATGGAAAAGGTCTTGCAGGCGATAGGTTCAGTTGCTTCTCGAGTTCCATATGCCTCGACGATCACCTCAAGAAGTTTCTGATTGAAGCGCCCAAGGTGAATCTGGCCGCGCTCGCCAAAGATCAACGTCTCGCCGCGATAGCCGGAAACATGGTTGCGCGTTACCTGAAGCTGGCCGATAAGTTCATCTCCAAAATCGAGCAGCATCAACGCGTCGTCGAAGTCTTCCTGGCAGGTCGTCAGGCGGTGACTGTAGATGCGCGAACCTATGGCAAGAGCTGACTTCGGCTTGCGGCCCGTGAACCAAAGCATCTCATCCACATTGTGTACGGCCATGTCCGGCAGAATGCCGGGGCTGGAGAATCCGTTCGGCGCCGGACCGGAGTCTTCAAGCGCCGAGTAAATCTTGAAGATCCGGCCAATAACGCCTTCATCGATAAGTTGCTTTGCGTACAGAAGGGGAGCGTCGAATCGCCGCTGGAAGCCGAGCATCAATGCATCCGGATACTCACGCTCGAGTAATGCCGCGAATTCGCGATCGCCCTCGAGCGTTCCGGTGAGCGGCTTTTCGAGAAAGACACGGCGCCCGGCTTGAATCATCATCAACGCGTGCTCGCGGTGCAGCGGGGTATTAGTCGCGATAACCGCGACATCGATTAGACCCGATTCCGCAAGCGCCTCGATGTTATCGAAGGCAGGCACGGTAGAACCGGTCAGCGAATGAAATGTGGCGGCGGACGTGGGGTCGGTAGTAGAGACGCATGTTAGCCGGCAAAGGTCGGATTCTTTGGCAAGCTCGTGAATGTGCAGTGCATGGATCATTCCCATTCGGCCGAGACCGACAACACCCACGCGAAGGGGTTGAACTGAAGATTGAGATGAAGACATCGACGGCGCACTGGACATTTCGCTCCTCTTCCATCACTCCCAGCAATGATGGCAATACGGTAGCAGAATTTGCTGCATGGACGCGGTGACGATCGGAAGCCGGCGAACGATATTGAGGAAAGAAGATTTCGGCCGCGATCTTCGAGAAGAATTGAGGTGCGATCGCCATCGCGCGTCTCAAAAAAACAACCGCCCCCAATGCACGAAGGTTGCAAAGGGGGCAGCTTGATTTTCAAAAAGTTGTAGCTGCTGAATCAGCCGGCTTTCTCGAGCAAACACAACGACAAATCGCGGCGCTCGACCATATCGCTGGTGATCTCGAGATCGCGAACGCGCTTGTTGTTGGGCAGGTGATACATGAGGTCGAGCATCAGCTCTTCAAGGATCATGCGCAGTCCGCGGGCGCCCACTTTGCGCGCCAGGGCCTCGCGGGCAACGGCGCAGCAGGCTTCCGGCGTGAAGTGGAGACGGACATTCTCGTATTCAAGCAGGCGCTGGTACTGCTTGAGGATGGCGTTGCGAGGCTTGGTGAGTATCTCGATCAGCGCCGACTCGTCCAGCTCGTCGAGGATGCCCATGACGGGCAGGCGGCCGACGAACTCGGGAATCAGGCCGTACTTGATGAGGTCCTGCGGCTCCGTCTTGCGCAGCAACTCGGTGTCGCGATGCGAGCGCATCGTTGATTCGGCCTCGGTATCGGTCGCCTTGAAGCCCAGTGCCTTCTTGCCCACCCGCCGGCCCACTACGCGCTCAAGGCCCACAAAAGCTCCGCCACAGATGAACAGAATGTTGGTGGTGTCGACGGCGGTGAACTCCTGGTGCGGATGCTTGCGTCCGCCTTGCGGCGGCACGTTGGCCACGGTGCCTTCAAGAATCTTCAGCAGAGCCTGCTGCACGCCTTCGCCGGAAACGTCGCGGGTGATGGAGGGGTTCTCGTCCTTGCGGCCAATCTTGTCGATCTCGTCGATATAGATAATGCCCTGCTGGGCGCGGGTCACATCGCCGTCGGCGGCCTGCAGCAGCTTGAGGATGATGTTCTCGACATCCTCGCCTACATAGCCGGCTTCTGTCAGGGTCGTCGCGTCGACAATGGCGAACGGTACGTCGAGCATCTTGGCCAGCGTGTGCGCCAGCAGCGTCTTTCCGGAGCCTGTCGGCCCGATAAGCAAAATGTTCGACTTGGCAAGCTCCACTTCGTTGTTGCGCATGCGGTTCATCTGGATGCGCTTGTAGTGGTTGTAAACCGCGACGGCTAGTTTCTTCTTGGTCTGATCCTGGCCGATCACGTAATCGTCGAGAAAGCCCTTCACTTCCTGCGGCTTGGGCAGGTGGCCGGCGGTAGTGGCGGGGGTGGTATCGCCTCCGCGGTCGTCCTCGAGGATGGAGTTGCAGACGGCCACGCACTCGTCGCAGATGTAAGCGCGGGGGTAGTCGCTGGGCGACGAGATGAGCTTGGCCACGGCGTCCTGTGACTTGTGACAGAACGAGCAGCGCAGTGCTTCTTCCGGTCCCGTGCGCGTCTTCATTTTTCCACTCCCCTTGGACGAGATTGATCAATCGCGTTTAATGCGATTCGATCCTGTTCAAATGCGCCCGATGCTGGGCCGGTCCGTTACTTAATTGTTGGAGGCCGGTCGATGATTTCGTCAACGATGCCGTATTCCTTTGCCTGCTTCGCGTTCATGATGAAGTCCCGCTCGACATCGCGCTCGATGCGATCGAGAGGCTGGCCGGTGTGCTTGGCGATCAGGTTGTTGGTGATCTCGCGAATGCGAAGAATCTCGCGGGCATGAATGTCGATGTCCGTAGCCTGGCCGCTCAATCCGCCCATCGAAGGCTGGTGAATGAGGATGCGCGAGTTGGGCAGCGTAAACCGCTTGCCTTTGGTCCCGGCCAGCAACAAGAACGCTCCCATGCTGGCCGCCTGGCCGATGCAATAGGTGACCACGTTGTTCTTGATGAACTGCATTGTGTCGTAGATCGCCAGGCCCGCGGTGATGGAGCCGCCCGGCGAGTTGATGTAGAGCTGCACGTCTTTCTCCGGGTCTTCGCCGGAGAGAAAGAGCATCTGCGCGACGATCAGGTTGGCTACCTGGTCGTCGATCGGCGTGCCGAGAAAGATGATGTTGTCACGAAGCAGACGCGAGTAAATGTCGTAGGCGCGCTCGCCTCGACTCGTCTGCTCAACCACCATGGGAACCAATGCCATCGATTATTCTTCCCGTTCTTCCGTTGGAGCCGATTGCGCCACGTTGATTATCGGCAGCGCGGTTCACATATTTCAGGCCGCGCGCCTTCACTCGACATTTCAGACGGTCTGCCGCCTAAGCGGGCAGCCGTTCGTACAACAAACTTGCGGTCTTTTCGCGCCGCAATTGTTCCCGGATTCTAGCTAGTCCGCCCTCCTGCGTCAATCGCGCCTTCAGGGTATCGAAGGGTTCACGGGCCTGAAGAGCCGCAATCTGCAACTCGTTGTCCAGTTCCTCGTCGCTGACGTTCAGGTTTTCTTCCCGCGCAATACGATCCAGCAGGATGGAGCTTTTCACCTCGGCGGCAGCGCCGTCACGCTGTGCGGCTCGCAGCCGCGCAAAATCCAACTTGCGCATCTGGTCGGTATCCATGCCCTGCGCCGCAAGTGCGCGCAAGCCGCGTTCCAGGCGGGTGTCAATCTGCTCCTGCACAAGCGACTCGGGAACCGCGAATGGATAACGCTCGGTGAGCGCCTGGAAGAGCCGATCCTTGGTCTCGCCTTCAACGCTGCGGCGCTTGCGCAGGCCAAGGTGCTCGCGGATGCGGGCCTCAAGATCGGCAAAGGTCTCGTAGGCGCCGATTTCCTTGGCAAAATCGTCGTCCAACTCGGGCAGGGTGCGCTTCTTGATTCCCTTCACTTGAAGGTTGTAGGCGACTGTCTTGCCGGCCAGCTTGGCCTCGGCGTAATCGCCGGGATAGATGACCTCGACCTTCATCTCCTGGCCGACCTTGGCGCCGCGAAGGGCCGTTGTGAAGGCCTCCACCGTATCCTTGCCGCCAATCTCGACCAGCGTGTCTTCTCCGGCCACGGGAACCGCGTCGGCATCGCCTTCAATCTGGCCCTCATAGGTGATCTGCGCCCAGTCGCCATCGACCAGAGCCCGGTCTTCCTCGACCGGCTCAATGGTGGCGCGCGACTCGCGCAGGTGGTCAATCTCGTGCTGGAACTCCTCTTCGGTGGTCTCCACGGACGGCTTGTCGACCGTTACGCTTTGGTACCCCTCGATCGAGAAATCGGGAATGAATTCAAAAACCGCCTTGACGTGGAGCGGAGCGCCGTCTTCAACGGTCAGTTCGGTCACCTGCGGCTGCCCGACAGGCTTCACGCCCATGTCGAGCACGGCCTTGTTGAAACGTTCAGGCAACAGTCCGTCGATCACGTCCTTGCGGATTTCGGTGGCAAAACGGCGCTTGATGACCGTTTCGGGAACCTTGCCGGCGCGGAATCCCGGAATTTTCGCGTATTTCCGGTAATTGCGGACTACGTTGCCGTAAGCCTTGGAAACTTCCTCGGCAGATATGTCAAGCACCAGTTCGCGGGTGCAGTCCGGGTTCAGGACCGGGCCATGAGCGTGGTTGTGCTCATGGTCGTGGGCGTAATCGTGATCGTGGCCCTCCAGCGCATGATCGTGGCCTTCGTGCCCGGACTCGCTTGCCGTCTCGGCCGCGTCAGGCTGGGGGTTGTTTTCGAGCGTGTCAGTGGAACTCAAAGTTGATTGCCTTCCGGGCTCGCCGCAACGAGCCTATCGAACTGCCAGGGCTGGACAAAATAGCCAGAGGTGGCTCAAAAAAACACCAATTCAAGCCGCAAACTACTCCTGAGGGCCAAAAGCGGCCGCTGAGGGAAAAGTTCTAGGCTTCACCAGCGCCGAACTGCTGGAGGAATGTCTCCTCTCATGGTAAGAGGGTTTGCCGACAGGGTCAAACCGGGCAGGGCGATTCAAGGACCCGAAGGCACCGGAGAAGGCACGTTACTGCTCAGTGACGTTACTGCTCAGTGACCAGGGGCTTGCGAACATAAGGCAGGAATCGGGGATGGGCGGCTCCGCATTGAGCGTAGTGGGCACGGGCTTCGCTAAGGCTGAGTGCGCCGTTGACGGTGAGGCGGACATCTCCGGCGTCTTCATCCTCCTGGCCATCGTCCTCCCACCAGCAGACCGGGCACAGACCCAGTGCGCCCGCAGTCTGCAGCGTCCTATAGCCGCAGCACGGACAGCGATAACGAACTTCCACCGGAGTCTCCACCGTGCATAGACGCGAACCAGGCGGTTGGGGATTACACGAAGCACGGCGGAGGCCGCTCCAGGCCCAAATTCGTCCAATCAGCGTTGTATTCCGCATCGTTCCGCCCCTTTTTTATTGCGAAGGTTATCGGCGGAAGGCGCCAACCCGTGAATCAAGACTCCACGGAAAAGGCACTGTCTGACAAATATTGCAATCAGTCGTCTTGTGTCAGGGCATGACTTCAGTCATGCCGAAAAGGCTGCAAAATGAAGCCGGGCTTTAGCCCCTGCGAGCTCCGTTGCCGCTTCGTTTGGCTAGGCTCGATTCGTCGGACGCTGCCTAATTAAAGGAGGTCACCGTCCGCGAGGCGATGCGCGGCGTAGAATTGCGGTCCAGGAGAAGGACGGAGACTGATGCATCATTCGACTCGTTCGAATTCTGTCCGCTGGAATTGCCTGTTGGCGTCATTTCTGCTGGCCGCGGCAGGCGGAATCCTGGCCCAGGCTCAACAAACCGCGCCTGCGCCGTTGCGGGTAGCCATCGTGGGACTGGTGCATGGGCACGTGGAGGGTTTTCTTTCGGCGCTGCCGCTGCATCGCGACGTCGAACTGGTTGGCATTGCGGATCCGGACCCCGCATTGGGCGCCAAATACGAGAAGAAATATGGGCTCGACCATGGGCTGTTCTTCCTCGATATGGACAAGATGATCGTGGCGCGCCATCCCCAGGCCGTGCTTGTGTACACGTCCATTCAGGATCATCGCAAGGCGATCGAGTCCGCGGCCAGGCACGGCGTTTCCGTGATGGTGGAGAAGCCGCTGACCATCTCGCTCGACGATGCGCTGGCCATCCGCAAGGTGGCCCGCGAAGCCCCCATCCATGTGCTGGTGAACTACGAAACCACCTGGTACGCGAGCAATCACGCCGCCCATTTCCAAGCGCAACAGGGCAAGCTGGGCGAGATTCGGAGGGTGGTGATCCACGACGGCCACCAGGGACCGAAGGAGATCGGTGTGCCGCCCGAATTCCTGAACTTTCTCACTGACCCGGCCCAGAACGGCGCAGGGGCGCTCTTCGACTTTGGCTGCTACGGGGCCGACCTGATGACCTGGCTGATGCACGGGGAGGCTCCGCTGACGGTGACCGCGGTGGTGAATCACGACAAGCCGGATATCTATCCGAACGTGGATGACGATGCCACCGTTGTGCTGACCTATCCGCATACGCAAGCCGTCATTCAGGCCTCGTGGAACTGGCCTTTCGGACGCAAGGACATGGAGGTCTACGGAGCCACCGGCTACGCAATCACAGTGGGTTCGGATAAGTTGCGCGTGCGGCGCGAGCACGACACGGAGGAACAGCTAACCGCGGCCACTCCGCTTCCCCCGCCGTTCAACGACTCGCTGAGTTACCTTGCCGCCGTTATGCGCGGGCAGATCGAACCCAAAGCCGACCTGACCGCACTCGATACAAACGTTGTGGTGATGCAGATCTTGGATGCGGCCCGCGAGTCGGCTCGGACGGGCAAGACAGTGCGCCTGACGAAGCTGGATGAGTAGTCCAGCTCATGCATCCAAGGTGCCCGGGTGCCCCAGAGCCTGCCCTGAGCCTGCCGAAGGGTCTCGCGTTTGAGACCTGGGAATTCACAACCATCATTAAGCTCCGCGGCACATGCCCTTCTGATCCCTGATCCCTGGTCCCCGATCCCCGATCCCCGATCCCTGCCCTTACGGCACAAACACATGCAGCCGCACGTGCCACTTGGTGCTTTGGCCGGGCTTGAGCGTAACCATGCCGGTGTCCATCGAACCCCACTCCTTGCCGAATGGATCGCCGAAATTGTACTGGTGTTCGATGGCGACAAAGTGCGCCATGGGCGGTGCATACATCTGGATGGACTTGATCTCGGGTGACAGTCCTTCAATGCTTATTCCATAGTGCGCGGCGGGATCGGTCACCCGCACTCTGACCATCTTATTGGCCCACGTGAGGTGATTCCAGTTGTCGTCGTAGAAATTCGCGCCGAGCGGCGTTCCAGCCACGGTGCGCAGGTCAAACTTGGTCCCGTCTACAGGCACAATCTTGCCGGTGGGAAAGACGTTGTCGTAGCCATCCACCTCGGCCACGGTAGACGCGGGAATCTCCACTCTTGCCTGGGTCCGGTCGCCGGAGGGCAAATTGAAATACGGGTGCCAGGCGATGGCCATCGGTTCGGGCTCGGTGCCCATATTGCGAGCCTCGACGGTTGCATCCACGTATTCGGCCGTGAGCCGGATGGTGATGACGAACTGCGATTTCGAAAACCAGTGGCCGCCGAAATCGCCCGCGCGGATGACGCCTGCAACTTGCTGGCCGCCGGCAACATCTTCGACGCTCACGTCTTCGGTTTTGGCTTTGAGGATGAGGCCGTGCATGGCGTGGCGCTCGGCGGTGGGCAGCTTGCCGATATTGTTGGCCGGCAGGGTGACGGCGTGGCCCTCCCACTCCGTGGCCAGCGTCTTGCCGTCGGCGGAGAGCTTGCCGCGAATCCGATTCGGGTAAGGCGCCAGGAAGGCCGCGCCAAGCCGGTAGCCGAGGTCGCCGTTCTCTGTGTCGTCCACGTCGAGCATCTTCTTGGCGGTGGCCAGATCGGGCGAGGCCAGCACATCCACATTGCCCTTGCCCGGGAAGTTGGCGGTAATCTGCAGGACCTCCATGCCGCGCCCAGGCGCCACCGTGACGCTGGTGAACTCGGGCTTGGTGGTGCTGACAGCCTTGCGGGTGAGGGTGACAATCTTCTGGCCGCCGATCTCGGTCACATCCTGGGCGTGGCTGAAAACAGCGAGCGGGCCGGCCATTAAGACTGGCACGGCAAGCGGGAGTAGGGCAAGCATGCTAACGAGGTTCTTCATCTCAATCCATCCCTGAAAATACAATTGAATTCTCCAGAGCCGATCCCGGCCCGAGGTTGATTTCCCCATCGAGGGAAAGCGTATTCCGGTTGCGGTGCAATTCTACGCCAAGCCGCGGCGGGTCGGCACACGAGCCGGCAAGCCGGCGCAGCTAGAGGCGCCAGCCACACAGATGGTCGTTTATGTTTTGAAAGGGCACGACTTCACAGGCTGCGGAAAAACTCGTTCGGGCGGTAGGCCAGGGATTCATCCCTGGTATAAGATCAACAGAATCAACGCGGGCTTTAGCCCCTGAGGCATGCTTTTCGCCGCATTTAGCCCAGAACAGGTGTTTTTCCGCAGCCTGTTCAGTCGTGCCGCAAAACGCTCCGAAAAGAGAGGTCGGGCTTTAGCCCCTGAGGGAAGCTTCTTTCAAACTTACCCACTACCGTAAGCCTGCGCAGCTAGAATCCGTTCATGGCCGCGTCCGCAAAAACACTGGCTGCATTGAACGCCCGCATTGTTGCCTGCCACCGCTGCGAGCGGCTGCGCCCATATTGCGCCGAGGTGGCGCGCGTGCGTCGCCGCAAGTACGCGGAGTTTGAATATTGGGGCCGGCCTGTACCCTCGTTCGGCGATGCGAATGCGCGGGTGCTGGTGCTGGGGCTGGCTCCGGGAGCGCATGGCTCCAACCGCACCGGGCGGATGTTTACCGGCGACGGCTCCGGCGATTTTCTGTTTCCAGTGCTCCATGAGGCCGGCTTTGCTTCCCAGCCCAACGCAGTCACGCGCGAAGACGGGATGCGGCTTTCCGATCTTTGGATCAGCGCCGTCGTCCATTGCGCTCCGCCCGGCAACAAGCCCACTCCGGAGGAGCAGCGCAACTGCGCGCCGTGGCTGGATGAGGAGATTCGTTTGCTGCGCGACCTGCGTGTCGTCGTTTGCCTGGGCAAGATTGCGTTCGATGGATTCCTTGGTCATCGCTTGCGCACCGGCAAGCTGACGTCGCGCGCGGGATTCACCTTCGGCCATGGCGCGGAGTATGCGCTGCCCGACCGGCTTACACTGATTGCGAGCTATCATCCATCGCTGCAGAACACGAATACAGGTAAGCTGACGCGAACGATGTTGCTTGGCGTCTTCAACCGCGCGCGGCAATTGGCATGTTTGACATGAATGAAGAATGCCGGTTTCTCTGCAATTGTGAGGAAGAGATGAACAGCGACGCGTTATCCAGGCAAATCCTGAAAGAGATCAACCCCGAGTTGCCAGGGCCGCAAGTCCCGCGCAAGAAACCAGGCAAGGACCCGGCCGCGCAGTTGGATCATTGGTCGCCTGCAATCCTGATGGAGCGGGCGGCGTATCTGCGCAAACTTGCCAAACACGGCGATGGCTCGGCCGGCGAATCGCTGAAGGAGTATCCGCGGCACTTCACCATGCTCTCGTTCCGCAGCCGCGACGGCGTAGTAGAGCTGCATGAAAACTTCGCCGATCTTTTCGTCGTCCTCGATGGCCGCGCAACACTGTTGACCGGCGGCACGATTACCGGCGCTGAGACGATCGGCCCGGGCGAGATTCGCGGCGTCTCAATTGTTGGCGGCACGCGGCAGGAGCTGAGGGCGGGCGATGTGGCCCACGTTCCGGCGGGCTTGCCGCATCAGATGCTGGTTCCCGGCGACAAGACATTCACGGCATTTGTGATGAAGATCGAAGAGAAGCCGTAACAGCTTCTCCGTAAATTGAGTATTCGAGTAGCGCCGCTCCCCAGAGCGGCTGGACTGGCGGCGTCCACGCCGCCAGGGTTCGCGTGCGGGCCAGGAGGCCCACAAGACAGCCGACCTGGAGGTCGGCGCTACTTATGCATTAGGCGTCAATCGCCGCGGCGGACCCGCCGCTCTCACGCGCAGATCAGGCGAGGCGAGTCGAGTGGCTCCAACTCGTATCCGTCCACTTCCACGGCGATGCTTTGCATGATGGCGTCCATGGTCAGGACGACACGGAAGCTGTTCTTCCTGCGCACCACAACGCCTTCCATGCCGGCCAGAGCGCCTGAGATAATGCGCGCTCGCTGGCCTACCTGCAGCAGCGGGTGCGGCTCGGCGCGGCGCAGATGAAGGCCAAAGCGCAGCGCTTCAATGTCGGCCACCGGCAATGGCGCCGGCGTACCTCCCGTCCCGCCCACAATCGCCAGCACCCCCGGCACCTCGAGCACGCTCACCCGCTGCGCTCGCTTGATGTGAACAAAAATGTAACCGGGAAACAGCGGCAGGTTCAGCGTGACCCTCGACCCGTCGCTCCACTTCCGCTGCGCCTGATAGATGGGCAGATAATGCTCGATATCCCGCACGCCCAGGTGTTGATCCACGCGCTTTTCATGCCGGGCGGTGGTGTACACCGCAAACCAATTCGACATGACCTGGGAATCGACCACGGGCGCGGGGACGAGGGTGTTCGCTCGATCTATTTCAATTGGCGCGATCTGAGACAAATTTCGAACTCCTCACCCTGGTGGGCGTATTCGGCGCGCTGTCCCTGAAGCAAACGATCGACTCACCAAAACAAACCGCTGTGCGTCCTACTGATTGGATGCGCCTTCAAACTCGCATCCCGGTTCGTCGAAATTTCGTCCCGGGCCCCAAAAAAACGATAGCATGGGCAGCGACGGGATGTACCGAGTTGAAGAAATCAGTAGTACTCGATCGGCTCCGATCCCGATTGCTTTCGATTACACCCGAGCGAAATCCCTTTTGAAATGAATGGTTTACTCTGTATCTGGCCTCTTTTCAACGGTTTACGATTGACTCGGTGTACAATCCCAACATGAGCCTTATCACCGGCTCCGCAGCTGAGGTTTGTTCCGCGAATCCAACTTCCCCGAGGGCTTTATGACCGCATCCCGCGAAAAGACCGAAGCACGCAAGCTGCCCATGATGCCCATCCGGGACATGGTCATTTTTCCCTACATGATGACGCCCTTTGTGGTCGGCCGCGAATCCAGCGTGCGCGCCCTTGAGGAGGCGCTCAACGGCGACCGCAAAATCTTTCTCGCCACCCAGCACGATGCGTCGATCGACGAGCCTAAGGCCAAGGAGATTTACCAGGTCGGGTCGATTTGCAATATCGTGCAGAGCGTGAAGATGCCCGACGGCAACATCAAGGTGCTGGTGGAGGGAGTGGAGCGCGCCAAATCTTCTGAAGTCAACGATCAGGACGGCTTCTTTGTTGCCACCGTTCGCACCGGCAAGACCCAGTTTGAAATGACCCCCGCGGTCGAGCAGCTGATGACCCGCGTGACCGGGCTATTCGAGCAATACGTCAAGCTGCAGCAGTCGCTCAACTACGAGACCATCATCGCCACCGTGCGCATGGACGAGCCGGCCAAGCTGTCTGACACCATCGCCGCCAACCTGCAGCTCGGCATCGAAGAGAAGCAGGAGCTGCTGGCCATCTTCGACCCCGCCACGCGGCTGGCGCGCATTGCCGATGTGCTCGACGTTGAAATTGAGAAGCTCGACCTCGACCGCAACATTCAATCGCGCGTAAAGCGGCAGATGGAGCGGGCGCAAAAAGAGTACTACCTCAACGAAAAAATCAAAGCTATCCAAAAAGAGTTAGGCCGCGGCGAGAAGAGCGAGTTCGACGAACTGCGCAAGAAGATTGAAGCAGCGGGCATGCCCAAGGAGGTGCTCGACAAGGCCATCCAGGAATTGAAAAAGCTTGAGGCCATGCCGCCCATGTCGGCCGAGTCCACCGTCAGCCGCAACTACATCGACTGGCTGCTGGCCGTGCCGTGGAAGAAACGATCGAAGGAAACCCGCTCGATCGATTACGCCGAAAAGGTGCTGAACACCGATCACTATGGCTTGGAAAAAATCAAGGAGCGCATTCTTGAGTTTCTTGCGGTGCGCCAGTTGGTCAAGAATCCGAAAGGCTCAATCCTGTGCTTCGCCGGCCCTCCCGGCGTGGGCAAGACTTCGCTGGGCATGTCGATTGCGAAGGCGACCGGACGCAAGTTTGTGCGGCTCTCGCTGGGCGGAGTGCGCGACGAGGCGGAGATTCGCGGCCATCGGCGCACTTACATCGGCGCGCTGCCGGGGCAGATTATTCAGCACATGAAGCGCGCCGGAACCAAGAACCCCGTCTTCCTTCTCGACGAAGTGGACAAGATGGCCTCCGACTTCAGGGGCGACCCGGCGTCGGCGCTGCTTGAAGTGCTTGACCCGGAACAGAACACGACATTCCAGGATCACTATCTTGACGTGGACTACGACCTCTCGCAAGTGCTGTTTGTCGCCACCGCCAACGTGATGCACACCATCCCGCCCGCGCTTCAAGACCGCATGGAGGTTCTGCGCCTGCAAGGCTACACCGAGCAGGAAAAGCTGGAAATCGCCCGGCAGTACTTAGTGAAGAAGCAGCGCGAGCAGACCGGGCTGAGCGAGAAGAACATTGTCTTCGCCGATGATGCGATCCTGGAGATCATCCGCTACTACACGCGCGAGGCCGGCGTGCGCAACCTGGAGCGCGAGATCGGCAATGTGTGCCGCAAGGTTGCGCGCAAGGTAGTGAAACGCGGCCTCAAGCACAAGGAAGAAATCACCGCGGCCAACATCAACGAGTTCCTGGGCGTGGCCAAGTTCCGCGACTCCGAAGTGCATGAGAGAAGCGAGGTGGGCCTGGTCACTGGCCTGGCCTGGACCGAAGTGGGCGGCAGCATTCTCACTACTGAAGTTCAGGTGCTCGATGGCAAGGGCAAGCTCACCATCACCGGCCAGCTTGGCGACGTGATGCAGGAGTCGGCGCAGGCTGCGCTGAGTTACATTCGCGGCAAGGCGCAGGCGCTGGGGCTGAGCCGCGAGTTCTATCGCAACGTGGATCTGCACCTCCATGTTCCCGAGGGCGCGATTCCCAAGGACGGCCCCTCGGCCGGCATCACCATGGCTACGGCTCTGGCCAGTGCACTGGCCAAGATTCCCGTGCGCCGCGACATCGCCATGACGGGCGAGATCACGCTCCGCGGCAAGGTGCTGGCCATCGGCGGATTGAAGGAAAAACTGCTCGCCGCGCTGCGTGCGGGCATCTTTGAAATCATCCTGCCGCGCGCCAACGAGAAAGACATTGCCGAGCTGCCCGACAACATCAAGAAGGCAATGAAGCTCCACTTTGTGGATCGGATGGACGAGGTGCTGGCGCTGGCGCTGGAAAGCCCACTGCCAACGCCGCTGGCCACTGAAACCGATGTCATGGCCTCCGTCCCAACGACGGAGATGACGGCCAACCTGCCCGCGCCGCAATAGAGATTGGGGGCCTCGCCCCCAATCTCAACCTCGCATTAAACCAATTGTCCAGATCTTTGGAGACAACGCCGTGTTCCGCATTCTGACGGAAGTTACGATCCTCGTGCATTTTGCATTCATCGTTTTCGTCATTGCCGGCGCAATGTTGGTTCGAAGGCGACTTTGGTGGATGGCCCTGCATCTTCCCGCTCTGGTCTGGGCGGTTTATGCGGAGTTTTCTCAGGGGGTCGTTTGTCCTTTGACCGCATTGGAAAACTGGTTCGCGCTGCGCGCGGGAATTGCAAGTTACCGCGAGGATTTTGTTGCCCATTATCTGGTGCCGGTGATCTACCAGGAGGGCCTGCCGATGCGGTGGCAATATGTCGTTGGGGCAGTCGTAGTCTGCTTCAACCTGTGGATCTACGCCGATCTCTTATTGAGGCGACGGAGACAAGCGAGTGGTGCCCGCCACAAAGATGGTCGTTTTATGTCTTGAAAGGGCACGACTTCAGTCGTGCCATAAAAGGCCCAGGAATGACCTGGGCTTTAGCCCCTGAGGGAAGTCTCCTGTACGAAATCATCCCATTCGCGGGCATCGGTAAATGGCCCTATTTGCGGCACCCTGCGCTAGTAAAGCGCAGTCAGCGGGAGGCTAATAAATAGGACACATGGTTACCCGCATTTCTCACCCGTCGCCGAAAATCGTAGCGCCGGTCTCCAGACCGGGGTCCCCGGCGAGCGATTTGTGCTCGCTGGGGTGGGAGACCGGCTGTTCTGAGGGCCTCCCGGCCCTCAGAGACTTCTCCAGACCTTGAATTCTGGGCCGTCGCGCCGCCTGTGAGAAATGCTGGCTAGTGTACTGAGTCTGAAGTTCGTTCAATAAATGCCGCATACACGAAACCCCAAGAGAGGCGGTCATCCTGTGCGAAGCGTTCTACAGCGGAGTCGAAGGACCTGCATTTCCATCGCGTACTTCTGTAACGAACTTCTGACTCACCACACTAGGCAAAACCCCGTCTTTACTTTATCGTTAAACTGAAAGTCGGCGAGGTCAATAGAAGATGAAGAGCCCCCAGCAGCGTCCCAACAAAATACAGTCAAATGCGAAGCGGTTTGCCTTCGTCCTGACAGCCTTTGCGGCATTGAGCTGCTGGGCAGCGGCACAGCAGACTAGCGGCATTCCCCCCCATGGCAAGCTCGTCAAGCTTTTCAATGGCAAGGACTTTTCCGGATTCGATACCGTGCTCAAATCGAAGGGTATTAACAACGACCCCGAGCATATCTTCACGGTTGAGAAGAAAGGCATCATTCACGTATCCGGCAACGATTTTGGCGGCATCGTGACGAAGAAGGAATATGAGAACTACTACCTGCGCGCCGAATTCAAGTGGGGCGAGAAGACCTGGCAGGACCGCGTGGGCAAGGCCAGGGACAGCGGCATCCTCTACAACATCACCGGCCCCATACAGGACCCGGGCGACACCTGGCCGCGGTCCTTCGAGTTTCAGGTGCAGGAGGGCGGCACCGGGGACTTCTGGCTGATAAGGGGCGCGAGCCTCAAGGTGAATGGCAACTTGATCGTCAGCGACGATGTGCACCCCAAGGGACATCTGCATGTGCGGTCGGTCCGCTTCGGCGCGGGACCATGGCAGAATGTGACCGGATATCGCGATCCGGTGGGCGAAGTGGAGAAGCCGAAAGGCGAATGGAACCAGCTCGAACTGGTGGTGGACCACGACCACGTAAAGTACTTCGTGAACGGCAAGCTGGTGAACGAAGGCACCGATATGAACGCGACCAAGGGAAAGATTCTCTTTCAGACCGAAGGCGCCGAGGTATTCTTTCGCAACCTGGAGATTGCCCCGCTTAAATTCAAGTAAGCCAGGTGCCCCAGGTCTCGTCCGCCGCGGCGGATTCCTGGCGATGGGCGCGAAGCCAAGAGGCCTGATTTGCGACATGCCGGGGTGCCCAATCATCTGAGGAACAAATAGGAGCTTATCCGCAAATAGGTAGCGCCGGCCTCCAGGCCGGGGTCCCCGGCGAGCGATTTGTGTTCGCTGGGGTGGGGGGCCGGGGTCCCCGGCGAGCGATTTGTGTTCGCTGGGGTGGGGGGCCGGGGTCCCCGGCGAGCGATTTGTGTTCGCTGGGGTGGGAGGCCGGGGTCCCCGGCGAGCGATTTGTGTTCGCTGGGGTGGGGGGCCGGGGTCCCCGGCGAGCGATTTGTGTTCGCTGGGGTGGGAGGCCGGGGTCCCCGGCGAGCGATTTGTGTTCGCTGGGGTGGGAGGCCGGGGTCCCCGGCGAGCGACTTGTGTTCGCTGCCGGGTGCCCCATCCTTGCGCTTTTTTCTAGCGCAAGGGTGGGAAGCAAGGATGCCCGTGCGAGCGAATAGCGAGCGATTGGCCCCACCGCAGAGCCTGCCTTGAGCGAAGTCGAAAGGTGGTTGCAGATAATTACCCGCCTGTGGCGCACACTGCAAATAGAGCGAAGTTCCTGATCCCTCTGGAGAGCCGCACCATGCGAACCGTCAGAAACATCACCGTCGCCGTCGATCCCGAGCTCTACCGCCAGACGCGCAAGATTGCCGCCGACTACGATACCACCGTTACCGACATGGTAAGGTTCTTGCTCCTGGTCCTGCCCGAAGCGGTGAAGGCCGCGCGCTACCCCGGTGGCCGTCCGCAGTTTGGCCTGGCCGCCGCCCGCGCTGACCGCGCCGCTGCCGCAGCCCGTTCCGCTCCCTCACTCCCGGCCGCCACCCCCCCTGAAAGAACCGAAATTTCGCCCTGTACGCCTGTAATTGCCAGTCAACCCAATTCCCTTCAGCAGCTTGCGGAACAGCAACCGGCGCCCATACAGGATAAGCATTTCAGTATCCCATCCCTGAAAGCGCTCATTTCAAAGGCTTTGCTAGCCATTCCGTAAATCCTGGTCCCAACCGCTGTACACCAGTAAAAATCCACCTCAATAAGCAGAAATCTAATAAAATCAACACCTAAGGCAGATCACTCAGAATATGCGCTATACAACTCAATTCCTCTTATCGGCCATGGCGCCGGAGCAGTTCCCTGCACCGGATGTGCCGGAGATCGCATTCCTTGGGCGCTCGAACGTGGGCAAATCGAGTTTGCTGAATGCGCTCGTGGGCGAAAAGGCGGCCAAAGTCTCGCAGACGCCGGGACGGACGCGGGCCATCAATTTTTTCGCTCTTCTTGACCCGAGCCAGCACCGCAAGCTGGTGTTTGCCGATCTGCCTGGCTACGGCTATGCCAAGATTTCGAAATCGATTTCGGCAGGCTGGCCAGCCTTTATCGAGCCTTACCTTGCTATTCGCTCGTCGCTGAAACTGTGCGTCTGCCTGGTCGACTCGAACGTGCTCCCTCAGGAGAGCGACCGTCAGTTGATCCATTGGCTTCGCGCGGCTGGGCGCGACTTTGCCGTGGTGGCCACCAAGATCGATCGGCTCAGCGGCAACGAACGTACGCGGAATCTGCTTGCCCTGAGGAAGGGGCTGGAATTGGACGAGGTGCTGCCTGTCTCGGCAAAGACAGGTTACGGCGTGAAAGAACTGTGGGCGCGGATCGAAGCGGCGGGCGAGGCCGGCAACTGAGATCAGCTCGTCCGCTCCGAATGTCCACGCGGCGAGAGCCAGTGTTGCTCGCCCATGCCCCGGCCGCTGGCTTGAATCTCCACCTCAACGGCAATCTCTCCGCGCTCCACATGGGCGCGCGCCCGCTCGATGAAGTCGGCTTTGAATTCCCGATCGCAGCACATCAATCGGAACCCTTGTGCCATGCGGCCCAGGTAGCGCGGCGCAAGACGCAGCCAGCGTCGTCCGGACCAGGCCTCGGGTTGAACGCAATCGATGGCGATGGCGTCGAGTTTGGGAAGCCAGAGAGCCGGCGCGGAGGCTACGCGCCAGGTCAGAATCGAGTTCTTCCCCAGGGCGAGTGGCGGCAGTTGCCGGGCACCCTGGCTCACAAAAGGTGAATGCCACGAAGATTCATCCGCCGGCCGCAACAGATCGGGCAGCACGCCGCGCTCCAGCATCTCCCACGTGAGCGTATCCGCTGCGGCCGCCACGCAAACGGCGACAGGGTCCCGCTTGCGAAGCTGATTCTTGAGGATGCGCAGTGCCTCGCTGAGCGAGGTCACCAGGAAATCGGCAACGCCATCTCGAATCGCCTGCTTTTGTGCCGCTGCATCGGCGGTTGCGGCCAGCGACGCCGCGCCGCCTATGTTGCCTGCAACCAGCAGAGCGCGGCCAGTCGCATCGAGTTCGCCCACGAAAAGAAGATTGCCGCCCAGGCTCGGTTCGGAACTCGCGTCGAGCTCAGTCCCAACAGCCGCAATCAAGCTCGCGTAGTACCGTTCAACCTGGAGGGTGAAGCCGAATGCAGCCGGTTCGATAGGATCGAGCGCCAAGGGAAGATCTTCTCCGCATTCCATCTTGAGGTTCAGGCTTGAGCCGCGCCTATTGCTGAAACTGTTCTTTGGCGTTCAGCTTTCTGACAAAGAAGACGAATTCACCGGGTTTGGCAACCACCTGCAGTCTGTCGGGAATCTTCTTTCCGGCACAGCCATTGGGCGCCACAACCCCCGACTCAACGATGTCGGAGACTTTGTACCAGCGATCCAGACCCGGAGCATGATCCGATGAACCCACGTCTTTAGCCGCATCGCAATTGACATACATCACGGTGTTGCTGTCGTAGGTGGCTCGAATCGAGAGGACGGCAGCGTCTCCGGGCAGGGTCAACTTTCCTGAACCGTCCTCATTCTTCACCACCCAATTGCCGTGGGTGGCTTCTTGATGATCGATGCGAACCAGGTAATCCGAACTGGCGATGAGAATGCCGGTTCTGCTGTCGAGCATGCGGATGGTGACGGTCTTGCCGGTTTGGGCGCGCGACGCGACGCAGATTGCGGCGATACACAACAGGAGGTAGAGCGCTCGATGAGTCTGTCTGATCATGATCGCCTTTGGAATCGCCCTTGAGTCCGGCAGCCCTGTGTTTACCGGTCTCGCATCTACCAAGTCGAATAAGCTTGTCCGTCCGACCCAGCCTCGGACGAGCCGGAGTGGACGTCGTCGATTCCGGGATCGGTCTGGTCCAGCGAGTGCATCGAGTCGCCCATATCGGTCACCCAGGTGGTGTTGCTGTGGGTCATCGGGTCATCGGGGATTGCCTTGATGTACCCGTCCTGGATCAGATCGTCCAGCGACTGCGGCGCCTTCTGCTTGTCCATCGTATACGAGTCGATGGCGCCGCGCAGAACGAACAGGTCTTCCTTGAGCACTGCTTCTCTCGAGTGCTTGACGGCGGTTACATAACTGGGCACAGCGATCACGGCCAGGATGCCGATGATCGCCATGACGATCATCAGCTCCACCAGCGTAAAGCCCGCGTCTTGTTTTCGAATCCCGCCCATTGAAGCCTCACTTAGCCGCTAGCTACGAGCCCTTAGCTGCGACTCACGCGATCCGCCTGCCCGCAACATGACTACCATGTGGAGTACTTGGTGCCGTCCAGAGCCGTCCCCTGAGACTTTGAATAGACATCGAAAACGCTTTGCCCGCTGAAGGAGTCCGAGGTCGGATCGTCCTCCATGGAGCGAAAGCCCCACTCGGCCCTGCCCGTCATGGGGTCCACGGGAATCTTGCGCAGAAACTTGACCTTCTTGCCCTGCACTTCCACGCCGTTGACCAGCGTCTCCAGGTCGGGCGGATAGTTCTGGCTGTCGACCTTGGTTTGAAAAGCGTGCATGTCGGCTGCATCCTTGTAGTGGTCGATTGCGTCGCGCATCTCCCACAGATCGCGCCTCAGCAGCCGCTCGTTCTGGCGCTTCACCTGGAAGCGCGCAATGGGCATCGCGGCCGAAGCGAGAATCGACAGAATCGACACGGTCACAATCAGTTCGATCAGCGTGAGTCCGCGCTCACTGCGGCGGACTGGCCCGAATGGCAGGCCTGGCCGGAATCGTCTCCGTGTTCCCGGTCTCATCGGCATGACGCTCATCGGTCTACTTCACCACAATGCTGATCTGGCCGCCCTGGGCCAGAATCTGCTGCTGGGCGCTATTCACCGCCGCCGTGCGGGTCATGGCGATGACGGTCTCTCCCGCGGCTTTGGTCTGGAAGCTGAGCGCGTACACTATGCCCGTTCCTCCCACCCCGGGCGCTCCCGGCGGGCGCGAGGCAACTATATTGACGCTGCCCGTGCTGCCGTCATCGCTGTGCACCGGCGACGCTGCCTGCCCATCGCGGATGAGATAGTCGCCTGCACTCACGTTGACCAGCGAAAGCTTCGCCGGATCGTACTTGACCTGCACGGCCACCGATGAGATATCGGCTCCATCCGTCACAATCACGGGAACCTGGAAGGTGGCCCCCACGGCCACCGGAGCCGGCGGTGGATTGAATGACAAACTCACTCTCTTCAATGGGCGGGGGCCAGCGGCGTCGGTGCTGCTGGGCGAACCCGGCGTTCGTGCCGCCGCCGCAGCCGCTGTCTCTCCGTTCGCATCCGCGGACGCCTTCATCTGCGCCAGCGCCACCGGAGCCGCGGCCATCGCGCTTTGGCCGGGAACGACTCCTATATTGGGCCGTGCAGCAGCGGGACTGGGGGAAATTGGTGAATTGTCG
This sequence comes from uncultured Acidobacteriaceae bacterium, assembly GCA_963757965.1. Classification (GTDB taxonomy): domain Bacteria; phylum Acidobacteriota; class Terriglobia; order Terriglobales; family Acidobacteriaceae; genus Telmatobacter. Next base: position 122,423 of record CAVWTV010000005.1, on the reverse strand, counting down.
GGCACCCCGCTCGGAGCAGGTCCCGAACCCGGCTTGGCGCCTGCACCGTCCATCGAAACGTGGCGAAGATCGATCGAATTCATGCCCGCACCAGTATCGATGGTGCGCAGATTGGACCTGTCGATCGTTTGCGAACGAACCACGTGCGGCACCACCAGGAAAATGAGCTCGTTGTCGGTGATGGTGTGATCTTTCGAGCCGAACAGATATTTGAGAATCGGAATCGAGCTCAACCCGGGGATGCCATTCCAGGTCACCTGGTCCTGGTTCGCCTGAATGCCGCCAAGGATGCTGGCCTCGCCCTCGCGCAACCGGATCACCTGGTCCACAATGTTCTGCGCGATGATGGGCTCGGTCACGCCGCTGATGGTTACCGAACCGCTCTGCGACGACACCTCGATCTTGATCTTCAACGTGACATCGTTGTCGTAATGAACGGTCGGCGTCATCTCCACTTTGACGCCCACATCCTGGTATTGGAATTGGGTGTTCACCAACGAGCTGACCACGGCAGTCGCCGCGCCTGTCTGATACGACCCCGTGGCGATGGGTATCCGCTCGCCGATGGTCAACAATGCCTTCTGCTGGTCGGTGGCCCGGATACGCGGATTCTGCAGAATCTTGGTATTGGTGTCGCTCAGAAGCAGGTTTGCCGTGGCCGAGCCCACGGTGATCGCGAAATCTGTCGCTTTGAGATGGGCCAGGTCGTACAGTGTCGGATTCGTCGTGGCCGTAGTGGTACCGGTGGTGCCAGACGTGCCTGAGGTGCCCGACGTGCTCGAGGTCGACGTGGAACTGGTCGGCTGAAGAGCAATCCCAATGCTGGCCGGCCATGCGATGCCGAGGTTTTTCTCCCAGTTCTTGCTCACCTCAAGCACAGCGATGTCTACCACCACTTCGGGACGTGCCTTGTCGAGGTCGTTGATCAGCTTTTGCGCCAAAAGCAGCTCGTCGGGTGTGCCCCGGCACACGATTGCGTTCTGGCCCGCCACGGCATAGACCTTGAAGTTTCCGGCCAGCACATTGCGCAGGGCGGTTTGCACGTCGGTCAAATCGTTCGACTGCCATGCGTTGGCAAGGTAGAACGTTTGCACTGCCTGCTCGTCCAGCTCGGTGCGCTTGGCGCGGTTGTTTTGTGCAACAAAAATCGTGTTGTCGGTGACCGGGCGCCAAAATGTGTTGGACAGGGTGCCGACGATGCGCAAACCGTCGAGCAAGGACGAATTGTTCAGATCCACCTGAATGCGCTTGGAGGTATAGTCGGGATCAAACAGAATGTTGATGCCCGCGGCCTTGCCTATCGCCTGGTAAACGACCTTGGAGTCCTCGGTATAGTGCAGAGTGAGAGGCTCGTTGGAGAGCGGCTTGAGGACGACGGGCGCACCGATCGAATCGAGCTCTTCCTGCGCGCCTGACTGATCGGAAAGACTGGTCTCGGCCTGTGGCGCCGTTTCGCCGTGCTTTTGGCGTACCTTGGCGATCTCTTGCTGCGCGGCCTCGTTGCCGGGGTCGATCTCCGCGGCATGCAGCAACTCAACCAGCGCAGCTTGCTCGTCGCCGCCCTGCATTAGTCTGCGGCCTTTGGACAGGTGCGTCGATGAGGCGGAGATCCGCACCCTGTAGACCGCCGTGCGGTAGGTCAGGTCCCGGGGCGCCTTGGCGAGGGCTTTCTGGTAGTCGTCCAGAGCCGTGTCGTAGTCTTCGCGCGCTTCGGCGGTCTGGCCGCGCTTGAAGAACGATGAGGCCGACTCGGCGTGCAGTTGAACGCTCGACAGGCCAAACACGGCCAGAACGGCGAGGGGCGCAATCCAGAGAGCGGCCCTCAAGAAAACGGGGCTGGTCTGAAAAGACCTGACCCGAATGCATCCGGAGGTGTCCCGTGCAGCAGAGCGGCTTATCATCGTTCTCCCAGGCGCCGTGGTTAGCCCGCATCCAGCAACCGCATCATGCTGGCCGTCCCGGACGCAAATCCCGACGCAATTTCTTTTGCCAATTTTTCCCATTCAACGATGCCCCATTTTAGCAAAGACCCGATCCAATGCGGCCAAAACCTATGCAAATGCTAGGATATAGGTTCGAGGATGCCCGTAGATGGCTCGCCAAACCAGCCATACCATCGTTCAGCCGGCCACTCCCGGCCCCAGCAAGCCGCCCAAGCCTCGCGACCCCGTGGCCAGCGGTGAGCGGGATGCCGCGCACAACCGCGCCGCCAGCCACAATTACTTTCTGCTGGACAAGTTCGAGGCCGGCGTGGCGCTTCGCGGCACTGAGGTCAAGTCGATCCGCGAGGGCCAGGCCAATCTGAAAGACTCCTATGGCCTCATCAAAGACGGCGAGGCGTTTTTGCTCAACGTGCATATTGGTCCTTATTCCCACGGAAATATCGCCAACCACGACGCCACGCGCACCCGCAAGCTGCTGTTGCATCGCGAGGAAGTTCGCAAGCTACTCTCCAAGACGCAGATCAAGGGCCACACGCTCATTCCCACCCGGCTCTATTTCCGCAATGGACGGGTCAAGTGCGAACTGGCCGTTGCCAAGGGCAAGCAGGACTGGGACAAGCGCGAAACCGAGAAGCGCCGTGAAGCCGACCGCGAGGCCCGCGCCGCCGTGAACGCCAGCAAGCATCGAATGGGGCGATAAACGGCCTGGCGCCGGGCTCCGCATTCAGCCCAGGATTTCAGCGGATCACTTCAATCTCGATTCCCAGCGGCAGCTTTTTCCACACCTTGTCGGTCGTGTACACAGTAGCTTTGCGCTCGATGGCGAGAGCCAGGCAGGCCCTGTCGCCGAGGGACAAGCCGAAGGGCCGAGTGGCGGGCCTCAGTTCCGCAGCGGCTCTTGCGTGGGCATCGGTGAAGTAGCAGACTTCGCATTGCAGCCTGGTAATCCAGCTCCACGCCTGCTGAGCCGACGCGCCACGATCCAGCATGCGGATATGAACCTCGGCGAGGTTGATGGTGCTGAGCAGCGCACCCTCGAGGATGGGAAGAACAATTTCCGCTCCCGGCTCGTTGAAGAACACGGCGAGAATCGCGGAAGAATCGAGCACCAAAACGTCAGGCAACTTGATCCGCCTTCGGCCAGCCCGCGCGGCGTGCGGTCTCATCGCGCTCGATCTCTTCCTCTTCGCGGCGCGCTTCCCCTCGCCGCTCGGCGATCAGTTCGTCCGAGGCCAGAATCCCAGGTTTGGCGAACGGGGCGATCTCCCGCTGGATGCGCCGAATGCGGGCCGGGTACGATTCGATACGGAGAACCCCGTCCTCGACATCCATCAGGAGTGTATCGCCCGGCGCGAAGCCCATCTCCTGCCGGATGGCAGCGGGGATGACGATGCGGCCATTCTCATTCAGGCGTGCTTTGGCACTGAAAGTATTCTTGACTGAAACTCCCATTATGACCTCGCACTCCTACTATGTCACAGTTCTCAACAATGTCATTCTCCGGTCGACAGTCATATGCGGTCAATCCCTCGAAAGTACCCATAACCCTCTGCGGCTCCCGACCGTAGGGCCAACCTCAGTGAAATAATGGAGAACATGCGGACGCAACTGTCTTTTGCCGATCTTGCCGAAATTGAAACCGAACTGCTGGCTGTGCTGGCCGCCGACACGCAAGCCTCGAAAGGGCCGGACGCCAAGCCTGAGCCTGTGCTTCTGACGAGCAACGAGACAGTGAAATCTGCGGCAGCCGCCGTACTGGCCAGCGGCGAATTCAAGGCCGGCATGAACGAAACGGTGCTGCTGCACGCTCCCGCCGGACTGGCGGCCAAACGGCTCTTGATTGTCGGCCTGAGCAAACAAGCCAAGGTCACGGTCCACAGCGTACGCAGCGCAGCCGGCACCGCCATTCGCTTCACCAAGCCGCGCGGCATTCGCGAGCTGGCCCTGGCTCTGCCTGAGCTCGAGGGGCTTGCCGCGGCAGGAAGCGTTCGCGCAGCCGTCGAGGGCGCCCTTGTTGGCGATTTCGACCCCGACACATATCGCAGCGACCGCAAGGACCAGAGCGTCCAGTCCTTCACGCTCGCAGCACCGGGCAATTCAGATGCGGCCTCGAGCAATTCAGATAAAGACGCGCTGCGAGCAGCATTTTCAGAGGGCGCGATCGTGGGCGAGAGCCAGAACTTCACGCGCTCGCTGGTCAACGAGCCAGGCAACAAACTCACTCCCATGATGCTCGGCCATCGCGCCGGGCATATGGCAGCGGAGGTCGGGCTCAGTTGGTCACTCTTCTCCACCGAAAAAATCCATGAACTCAGGATGGGCGCATTCTGGGCCGTTGCCCAAGGCTCGGAGGAACCGCCCGCGCTGATCGTGCTGCGTTATGAGCCGGAGGGCGTGGTGGATGGGCCGGTGCTTGGACTCGTCGGCAAGGGCATCACCTTCGACACCGGCGGCATCTCCATCAAGCCTTCCGACAAAATGGAGATGATGAAGTACGACATGGCCGGCGGCGCGGCAATGCTCGGCGCAATGCGCGCTGTTGCCCTGCTGAAGCCCAAAGTGCGCGTCATTTGCGTTGTTTGCGCGGCGGAAAACATGCCCGACGGCAAGGCGTACAAGCCCGGCGACGTGGTGACGGCGATGCCTAAAGCCGCGGACAAGCCGGGCAAGACGATCGAGATCGTCAACACCGATGCCGAAGGCCGCCTGGTGCTGGCCGATGGGCTGAGCTATGCAAAACACCTGGGCGCGACGCACCTGATCGACGCAGCCACACTGACCGGCGCTATCGGAGTTGCGCTTGGCAAAGTCAACGCTGGTGTCTTTTCAAACGACGATGAGAGTTACGCGAAGTTTGAAGCAGCGCTCGGCCTGAGCGGCGAAAAGTTCTGGCGCCTGCCGCTCGGCGAGGAGTATGCCGAGTTGATCAAGAGCGACATCGGTGACATCAAGAACACCGGCGGACGCTATGGCGGCGCATCTACGGCGGCGGAGTTTCTGAAGACATTCGTCGAAGACACCCCATGGATTCATCTCGACATTGCCGGCACGGCCTGGATAGAGGACTCAAAGCCTTACATTGCCAAAGGTCCAAGCGGTATTTCGGTGCGGTCGATATTGGAGTGGGTGAGGAGCTTTTAGAAGGAGTGGTTAGTGGTCAGTTGTTAGTTGTCAGTTGTCAGTGGACAGTGGACAACCTGTGGAGCGTGGATGAATGACGCTTCAAGTGATCAGGTAGACGTACTTGATATAGAGGAAGAAGAAGGCCATCGAGATGACCAGGATGATGACGCCGAGGTAGGCGGACTTGATGACCACTCCGTCCTTCCCGAATGTAACTTCGTCGGGTGTAGAGTTTGGAGTGGCGTTTGGATCCACCTGCGTTGCGGCACTGCTTTTGACGACCTTGCTCAGCAGGAACGCGTGCTGGAATTGCAACCAGGAAAAGAACAGCCCGGCGAAGACCAGCAGCAAAACCAGCACAAAGATGATCCACGACTCGCGCAGCTGGTTTTCATAGAGCCTGCGCAGGTATTCGTTGCGCCAAACAGCATAATCGTCGTTGGATTGACGAACCCGCGGCGAGTCGGCCTCGACGAAGGTTGGCGGGGCATCGGGCTTTGCCGTTGCTGCGTCTGACTTTGCGGATGGGGCCTCGGACTTTGCGGCAGTTGCTTCAGACTTAGCGGCGGCGGTATTGGACTTTGCAGGCTGGGCGGCGGGCGACGAGGGCTGAGTGGAATTCGCCGCCTTCGCCATCAGCTCGGGAGGCGCCTGTGCCGTCAACGGGACGAGCCTGATGACTTGCGGGGCAGGCGGGGCCTGCACTTCCTCCACCTGAGGCTTGACCGGGACCACTTTGATCACCTGCGGAGTTGGGGGGGCAGGCGCCTCCAGGGGCGGAGGGGCCTTCACCGACGGGCTTTGAGCGGCATGCGCTGACGCCAGGACACTTGCGCACAACAACGAGCAGCCAAGCAGAAGGGCTTCGATTCGCATGGGAGAGACCTCACTTGCAGGGGAGTCCGTGAGCGGTATCTTTTTATCTTCGCATGGTGCGTGTCAAGCGAAGAATCGCTTTCTCTCCTGGCTACATTGCTTCGGGGCTTTCAATGCCCAGCCAGCGCAGAACCTCGACTAACTCGCGCAGCGCTACGGCAGCCGTGGCCAGCAGAAACGTCTTCCTCGCCGGATCCTCTTCGGTGAGGATGTGGTGCTTGTGGTAGAAGTTATTGAATTCCTGGGCTAACTGGAAGGCGTGCTTGGCAAGGTAGGCGGGCTCGGAAGTTGAAATGCACTGTTCCAGCACCAGGGTGCGGCGAGCGGCGCGCAGCCAAAGCGCCCAGATGTCCTGAGCAGCTTCGCTTTCGAGATAGGCGGCGGGATCGACGGCCTTGAACTCGGCCAAAACAGCGTCGGGCGTGATCCCAGCTTTGCGGAAAATGTTGCGGGCGCGGACGACGGCGTATTGAATGTATGGGCCGGTCTCGCCCTCAAAACTAAGCGCGTCCTTGAAGTCGAAGGCGATGACGGAGTTGCGCGTGAACTTGAGCATGAAGTAACGCAACGCGCCGATAGCGATCTGTTCGGCGATGCGCTGGCGGCGGGCCTCAGCGTCGGCGCCTCCGGTCTGACGCGCATCCACTTCGGCGCGGGTCGCGGCGATGAGTTTATCGATGAGATCGTCGGCTTTGACGCCGAATCCCTTGCGGCCGCTAACTTCGATGTAAGGCCGAGCCAGGTCTTCGTCAGAGACGCTGTAGCCTAACTCCACGGCGCAGCGCGGCGTGAGCGCGACCATCTCATAACTGAAGTGGGTGTAGCGGTCGGCTTGATCGGTGTATCCCATGCCGCGCAGTGCCTGGATAACATTGGCTTGCGGGTCCGACTGCCGTGCGTCGATCACGTTATAGATAGCCTGCGCGCCGCCAAAGTGCGGGTGCGGCTCGTCGCCATGTTCCGCCGATATCCAGCACTCATGATCGGTATAAGCGAAGAACGGCTTGTAGCCGAAGTCCTTGCCAAGCAGTCCGAACTTCCATAAGTGGTAAGCGATGTCCTTGCCCACGTAAGTCACCGTGCCGTTGGAGCGGACGATCACCTTTGCGTCTTCATCCAAGGCGCCCTCGGCAACGTCAGCGCCGGGGCGGGTCATCACCCAGCAGCCCTTGTTCTTGCCTTCCGTCTCAAAGTAAAGAACACCCTTCTGCTTCAACTGCTCGAAGGCTGCTTCCCAAAATTTGAGGTGGAGGATTTCGCTCTCGCGAGGCAGAAAGTCGTATTCGATGTCGAGGCGGAGCATGGTCTCAAGATGGCGGCGAAGAACAGCCGTCGAGATGAACTCGGCAATCTCGGCCGTTTCATTGCCGCCGTGTTCAATCTCGTGCAGGGTGTCAAGGCGCAGCTTCTTGCAGGCTGCATTTTCCGTGTCGCTACCCTGCTCATACCATTGCGAAGTGCGCGCATACAGATCCCAGCAGTAATAGTCGATGCGCTCCCCTTTTTGCCTCAGGTCTTCGAGCAGTTGGCGCACTTGAGCCACTGACCTGCCTTCAAGATGGAGGAAGCCCACGACCACGTCGGCCACCTGCACACCAGTGTTGTCGATGTAGTTCTGTATATCGACCTTTTGGCCGGCGGCTAGCAGCAGGCGAACAAAGGTGTCACCGAGAATGGCGTTGCGCAGGTGGCCGATGTGCGCTGCCTTGTTGGGATTGATGCTGGTGTGCTCGACCAGGGAGTGGATGCCGGTTGAGGCGCGCACAAGACTTTCTCCGCTCGCAATAAGCCGAACGCCCACAGCGCGGTCGAGGCGGGCATTTATATATCCCGCGCCGGCAACTTCAAAGCCGGCGAACCCATCAAGCGATCCCAGCGCGGCTACGATCTCCTGGGCGATGATCTTGGGGGCCTTGCGGAGCTTGCGGGCCAACTCGAAGGCGATGGGGGTAGCCAGCTCGCCGAATTGCAGGTCGGGCGGAATCTCCAGGGGAATGTTTTCGATCTCGAGGCCGTACTTCTCTTTCAATACGCTGCGCAGGTGCGCGCCCAGCCGTTTTTGTAGTTCTAAATACACTTTGATTTGCCTCGGAAAACCTTGATTTTCAAGGGTGATTCTACCACCCGCGGCGGTGCGCCTTTGAGATTCCGGGATCACGGCCGATTAAGCATTGCCGCTTCCCACGCGGCAGACGGCGCGGGGAGTCATTCGGAGCTAAAGTCTTTAGATTGGGGCATGCTTTCGCCATTTGTTCGCAGTAAAACACACCTAACATATGTAGAATCAATCGATTACATGAAAAAGGGGATTTTCATTTTTCAACTTATGTTCGTTTCAGGTAAGAAAAGCCGCTGTGCGGTCAAATTTGAGGCTAGCAGAATCCTGAGAATAATCTGCAATACAGAATTGAAAAGCACTTGGGGTTCACTGTTGAGGAACTGTCGCGCATGGAGAGTTCGCCGCTTGCCGGCCTTGCCGTAAGATGGAGATTGGATTGCCCTTGGGTTCTTGCCTTCGCCAAGGGCGCAGCAACGAAATGTCCCGCCTATGACAAATTCCGATTCCAGGTCAGCCCGCTTTTATCTGACCACGCCGATCTACTACGTGAACGCGCGGCCGCACCTGGGGCACGCCTACTCGACCATTGTTTGCGATGCGATTGCGCGGCGGAAACGGGCGCTGGGTATCGATACCTGGTTCCTGACCGGCACCGATGAGCACGGGCAGAAGATCGAGCGCTCGGCGGAGTTGGCCGGGCGCACGCCTGCCGAGTTTGCGACCGCAATTTCAGCTGAGTTTCGCGGGCTGTGGGACCGGCTGGGACTCACCTACGACGACTTTATCCGCACCACAGAAGACCGGCACAAGCGCGGCGTGCAGAAGCTGTTTGCCACGCTGCGCGACAAGGGATTCATCTACAAGGGGTCGTATACCGGCCAGTACTGCGTCTCGGACGAGGCCTATGTGGACGGCCCTCCCGGCACGCCCTGCCCGGATTGCGGCCGCATCACGGAGACGGTGAGCGAGGAGAATTATTTCTTCAAGCTGTCGGCCTTTGAGCGCAAGCTGCTGGAGTTTTACGACGCCAATCCTGGGTTCATGGGACCGGAATCGACGCGCCGCGAGGTGATTTCTTTTGTGCGCGGAGGGTTGAAGGACCTGTCGGTCAGCCGGACCAGTTTCTCCTGGGGCATTCCTGTTCCCGGCGATGAAAAGCACGTGGTCTACGTATGGCTCGATGCGCTGGCCAACTACATTACGGCGCTGGGATACGGGTCCGACGACCCTGTGGACCAGGCGCGATTCCAAAAGTTCTGGCCTGCGGATATGCACCTGATCGGCAAGGAGATCAGCCGCTTCCACTGCGTCTACTGGCCGGCGTTCCTCATGGCTGCCGGGATTCCCACGCCGCGGTCGGTGAAGGCCAACGGCTGGCTGCTCTTCGACCAGGGCAAGATGTCGAAGTCGCGCGGCAACATTGTTCGCGCGGAAACGGTGCAGGAGGTTCTGGGAGCGGACGCTCTGCGCTACTTCCTGCTGCGCGAGATTCCTTTCGGGCAGGACGGCAATTTTTCCTTTGATGCCCTGGTCCAGCGCTACAACGGCGACCTGGCCAACGGCTACGGCAACCTGGTGAGCCGCGTAGTCAACATGGTGCACAAATACTTTGGCGGCGAAGTTCCCAGTTTTGGTGCCGGAGCCGGCAATGAGACCGCCGCGGAAGCCGCTCTGCGCGACAGCGCAGTGAGCGCCATCGCCGCGTTCGGGCCGGCTTTTGACGAGTTGAATTTCTCCGATGCGCTGAAGAGCCTTTGGCTCCTGGTGGCGGAGACCGATGGCTACCTGACCGCCAACGCGCCTTGGAAGCGGCCGGCTGACCGCGCTGAAGCCGACCACGTTGCGCTCCAGGCGCGCGTGCTGGCCACGGCTGCGGAGGCCATTCGCATCATCACCGCGCTGGTCTATCCCATCTTGCCGGAGTCGGCCGCAAAAGTGTGGCTCCAACTTGGGCAGGGCGAGATTGCCGAAGCGGCAAAGAAATCATTTTTGACAGAACTCGCATGGGGCGGATTGAAGGCCGGAACGAAGTTTGGCGAGCCGGCGCCGTTGTTTCCCCGCGCGGAAAAGGATGCGGTCGAGCGTATGCAGAACATTGAAGACCAGAACAACAAAACCGTCATTGAAGCTGCCGGGGGGCACGAGAACAAGGCGCAGATGGTAGAGGCCAACGTATTGTCAGCACCGCTCGCGGCAGCGGTACAGGCCTCGGAAAAGGGCACAATTGGGCGCGATGTTTTGGAAAAGACTACCTCCGGGGCTAAAGCCCTGGCTGATCCTGGCGACGTTTTGCGGGGGTTGAAACCCCCGCCTCCCTCCGAGTCGAGTGTTTCCGCATTCGAAACTACGCCGTCGGCCGCTGCTGCCAAACCGGTTGACGCTCCCGTAGCGCCGGTCGAGCATGTGGCCGAAGCACAGCACATCAGCATCGACGACTTTGCCAAGGTGGAGCTGCGCGTGGCGCAGATTCTGGTGGCCGAGCGCGTACCCAAGGCCGACAAACTGCTGCGCCTTGAGGTCGATCTGGGCTACGAGAAGCGGCAGATTCTGGCCGGGATTGCGCAATACTATGAGCCGGAAAAGCTGGTGGGGCGGAAGATCATCATCGTGGCGAACCTGGCTCCGCGGAAGATGCGCGGCCTGGAGTCGAATGGAATGCTGCTGGCGGCATCGCTTGAAGGCGGAGCGCCGGTGCTGGCTGGATTCCTGGAAGAGGCTCCGCTGGGGGCGCGGCTGAAGTAGCCACCTGCGGTGGGGCAGACGCTCGCTTTTCGCTCGCAGGAGTGTCAATCGTTTTCCAGATCTCAAATGCGAGAGCTGGGGTACCCGGTTCCAGATTGCCGTTAAAAATTCAAGACGCACGATCTTGAGGTCTATTTGCTCATCGATTCCCATGCTCATCTGGACAATGATCGCTACGCGGACGATCGTGCGGCGATGCTGGGCCGCGCATTTGACGCGGGGGTGGGTTCGGTGCTGTCGATCGGGATTGGCGAACAGGCGGCCGGGATGGACCGGGCGCTGCATGTTTGCCGTGAGTTCAATGGAACGGCCGGCATGCCGCGACTTTACGCGAGCGCGGGGATCTATCCGCACAGTACGCATGAAATTGACGACGCTTTGCTGGCCAAGCTGGACAGCCTGCTGGCCGAGCCGGAGGTGATTGCCTGCGGGGAGATTGGCCTGGACTACTACCACGAAGGCGCGCCCCACGCCGTCCAGCGCGAAGGCCTCATCAAGCAACTGGAGATCGCCGCCGCTCGCAAGCGTCCCATCCTCATTCACTGCCGGGGAACCGGCGAATCGACCGACGCGTGGGACGATCTTTTCCTCGTCTTGGAAGAACACTGGCGGCAAACCGGTCTGGGCGGGGTCATGCACTGCTTCGGCGGCGGCTGGGAGCAGGCGCGGCGATCACTCGATCTGGGCTTTCTGGTCTCGTTTGCCGGAAATCTGACCTATCCCAAGGCCCAGCCCCTGCGCGACGTAGCTGCCAAGTTACGCCTCGATGGAGTATTAGTGGAGACGGACGCCCCCTGGCTGGCGCCCGCGCCCGATCGCGGCAAGCGCAACGAGCCGGCCTTTGTGACCCGAACCGCCCATACTTTGGCCGGATTGATGGGCGTCACGGAGGAGGAAATCGCCTCACAAACCACGAAAAACTTCTTCAAACTGTTTCGTATTGGGCCTGTCGTGGGAAACTGGTAGAGGCGGCGCGAAGGAGTAGTGCGTTAGGCCGCGTTCCGCGCAACATTTGAGGAAGAGAAGAGTATGGCCCAGGAAAACTCGTTCGACATTGTCAGCAAGGTGGATATTCAGGAGGTTCGCAACGCCATCGATCAGGCCATGAAGGAGATCCGGCAGCGCTTCGACCTGAAGGATTCCCATTCCGAAGTCACTCTCGAGGGGAACGATGCGATTCAGTTGGCCTCGGCGGGGGAATACAAGCTGGAGGCGGTGAAGGAGATTCTGGGCCAAAAGCTCGTGAAGCGCGGCGTTTCGCTCAAGAATCTCACCTATGAGAAGCTGGAACAGGCCTCGGGCCAGAGCGTGCGGCAGAAGATCAAGCTGCAGCAGGGCATCCCGACGGAAAAGGCCAAGGAGATCGTTCGCCTCGTGAAGGATTCGAAGAAGAAGGCGCAGGCCAGCATCCAGGGCGATACAGTCAGAATATCGAGCAAGGACCGCGACGAGTTGCAGGCGATCATCGCATTGTTGCGGGGCAAGGATCTCGGCCTGGAGCTGCAGTTTACCAATTACCGCACGAATTAACCACCTGCGGTGGGGCAGCCCTGTGAGAACGTTGGGCTCGAATTTTGTTGCAGATGGGTGGCAGGGGCCGTTTAATACAAGAACGCGCGGGAAGCGGAGAATTTTTGAGCACATTGGCGATAGCAACGGCGAGAGAGGTGTTCGATCTGCTGCGGGACGACCTCGTGGCAATCGAGCAGGAGTTGGGCCGCGACGCCGCCTCCAGCGTAAGCACCATCACGGAGATCGCCGAATACCTGCGCGAGGGCGGCGGCAAGCGCATTCGCCCCTCCCTGCTGCTTCTCTCCGCTCACATGCTTGGCTTCTCAGGCCAAGGCGCCGTCCGCCTGGGCGCGGTGGTGGAGATGGTGCACACGGCAACGCTGGTGCACGACGACATCATCGACGGCGCCGACACGCGACGCGGCCGTCCGTCCGCCAACACCACCTGGGGAAACGAAAAGTGTGTGCTGGCCGGCGACTGGCTTTACATGCAGGCCTTCAGGGTGGCTCTGGAGGAAAAGAATCTGCGCGTGCTCGACCTGCTCATCGGCCTGACGCAGCAGATGGTCGAGGGCGAGCTGCTGCAGATTCAAAAGCTTGGCAAGGCCGTCTCCGAGGCGGAATATTACGACCTGATCTTCCGCAAGACCGCCTGCCTGTTTGCCGTCTCCATGCGGCTGGGCGCGGTGCTGGCCGGCGCAACCGAGGCGCAGGAAACGAACCTTGCCGCCTATGGCCGGGCCGTGGGTTTGGCCTTTCAGATTGTGGACGACGTGCTCGACCTGACGGCCACAGAGGAAGTTCTCGGCAAGCCGGTGGCCAGCGACCTGCGCGAGGGCAAGGCAACCCTGTCTATCATTCACGCCTTCGACCACGGCAGGGCCAGCGATCGCCAGATCATTCAGCGGGTTCTTGACGACCGCAGCTTTGAGAACGCGAGCCGCCAGCAGATTCAGGAGATCCTGGCCAGGAACGGATCGGTCGAGTACGCCATGTCGGTGGCTGATCGCTACGCCGAGCAATCCCGCGTGGCGCTGGCCCCGCTGCCCGACTCCGAGTTCAAACGGGCCCTGCTGTGGGTGCCTGATTTTGTGGTGGCGCGGGACAAATAGCAGTCCCCGCAAGGAGACCCGCGTGCAGGATCTATGGACACAGGTCGACCGCTACTTCTGTGAGCGGCTTGCGCCAACCGGACCCGGCGACGAGCTTGACGCCGCCCTCGCGGCAAACAAGAAGGCTGACCTTCCGGCCATCGATGTTTCAAGACTGCAAGGCAAATTCCTCGAGTTTCTGGTGCGCAGCTCCGGCGCGCGGCGCGTCCTGGAGATCGGAACGCTGGGCGGCTACAGCACCCTCTGGCTGGCACGCGGGCTGCCCGAAGACGGGAAGATTGTGACGCTGGAATTCGACCCGCATCATGCGGAGACGGCACGCGAGAATCTGCGCAACGCCGGCGTGCTGGGCCGCGTCGATCTGCGCGTTGGACCAGCGATGGACAACCTTCCGGCATTGGAGAACGCCGCCGCGCCCTTCGATCTGATCTTTATCGATGCCGATAAAGAGAGCTATCCGGAATATTTGGAATGGGCCTTGAAGCTGTCGCGTCCGGGAACGGTGATCGTGGCCGACAATGTGGTCCGCGATGGAAACGTCGTCGATGCAGAACATGACGACCATGGCATCCAGGGCATTCGCCGCTTCACCGAGCTGCTGGCCGCGGATCCTCGCTTGAGCGCAACCGTGCTTCAGACTGTTGGAGTGAAGGGATACGACGGTTTTGCGCTGGCCGTCGTGCTCGGCTGAACTTCGGGCTTCGCCCCATGAATGAGGTGTAAAATTCGATGCAACATGAACGAGCGCATCGAGAGGATACGTCAACTTCTGAGCGAAGTTGAAGTTGAAATGAGGGTTGGGGCGACCGCGGGCGATCGTGATTTCTCCGCACAGAAACTGCCGGTTATTGTTCAGGAAATCGTCGACGACCTGCAGCCGCTGCTCACACCTTACGACGCCGCCTTCTATTGGTTTTTGTTCCGGCATTCGATCGCGAAGGACGGCAATCCTCATCTCCGCGTGAGCACGCGTTACCTCAGCCGCGCCGTGGTTCGATCTTCCTACTCCCAGGCTGCCGAGAACACCATCTCGCTGGGCAAGGTGCAAGAGACGCTTCGCGCACTGGAAAGCGTTGGCGCGATACGGAAAGAGGGCGAGCCGAACCGCGATGGCACCCTATACCGCGTCCTGGCGCCGAGCGAGATCGATGCATGCCGGCAATTCCGCTCTGAACGATCATCCTCCGAGCAGCAACTCAAGTTTCCCTCTGCCGGGATCGAGGTCGGGTAGCTCACCCCCGGGCTCTGTGTTTCAGGCGCTCCAAGCGCAAAGTACCTCACTCCTCCGCCATCATGGCCCGAAGCGCTTCAGCGTGGCGTTCCGGCAGAGGCTTCTTGTTCAACTGGTCGTCGCAGACCACGTGGACCGTCTCGCCCTCGGCCAGCAACGTGGGATCTTCGCCCTCGGCAGCTTTGCGCAATATCCGGTAGGCGAACTTGACCACCGCGCCGCGCAACAGTGATGGGCGGGTCTCGATGAGAATCTGATCGTCGTAGCGGGCGGGAGCGCGATAGCGGCATCTGGCTTCGACCACCGGCAGGATGCAATCGTGGTCGATCTCCAGTTGGCTGTAAGCAAGGCCGAGGGACCGCAGCAGCTCGACGCGCCCGATCTCAAACCAGACCAGGTAGTTGGCATAGTAGACAATGCCCATCTGGTCGGTTTCAGCGTAGCGCACGCGGACTTCGGTAATAACGGGCATAAATGCAGTGGTTAGTGGATAGTGGTTAGTGGTTAGTTTAAAGCTAGGCCCCCAGGGAAAGCAGGATTGCATTGATCATCTTTCCCACTTCGTTGGAAAGACCCTCCGCTTCCTCGATCGTCTTCGTGTCGCCATAGCCCAATGAGCGAGCAATTTCAAGTTGCGTTTGCAGTTCTGAATTTGAACCGCGTGCGAATCCCAGAGACTGGCGAAACTCGCCAGTGCTCAGCCTTCCCTGTCCTTCTGCGATGTTACTGGGGATGGAAACCGCGGAACGTCTGATCTGGCTAGTGAGTCCATAAACTTCCTCGCGCGGAAAATCCCTTGTGAGCCGATAGATCGTAACCGTCAGTTGCATTGCCCTTTGCCAAACCACCAAATCACGAAAGGACTGCACCATGGCGACCCGTCCGAACTATCCACTAACCACTAATCACTAATCACTAACCACTGTTCTTACGGCTTGAGGTGCGTAAACACCGGCAGCTTGGTTACGTCGTTGAAGATGATGAAGGCGAAGAAGGCGACGATCATGACAAACGCGGCCTGATAGATGCGCTCCTTCACGTTGATGCTGATGTCGCGGCGCAGCACGCTCTCGATGAGCAGAAGAAAGATCATGCCGCCGTCGAGAATGGGAAAGGGCAGCAGGTTGAGAATGCCCAGATTGAGGCTGATGGCCGAGGCCAGGGCGAATTTGGGCTCCCAGGCATTCATCTCCGCCGCCATGCCAGCCATGCGCGCAATGCCCACGGGGCCGGAGAGCTGGGAGACAGCGACTTTGCGGGTAAAGATTCTTCCAATCACCTCGACAATCAGCGAGGAGTTCTCTACACAGAACTGTTTCGACTTGAGCGCTGCCTGATCGAGAGAGAGCGGATCGCGCTTGAAAGGAATCGGCACCGGCGTAAAGCCCAGCTTCCAGCCGCCGGAATCGACGGTGTCGGACGGATACGCCACAATGGGCGGCAGAACGGCGCCGTTGCGCAGCACAACCAGCGAAACCGGCTTGCCCTTCCCCGTTTGCAGGTAAGCCAGCAGCGCCTGAACTGTGTGGAAGGGATGGCCATCCACGGACTGGAGCGCATCGCCGTCGCGCAGGCCCGCCTTGGCGGCCGGCGTACCCGGCTCCACATGCTGAACGCCAATGGGGCCGGTAACAAACAGGGGGATTGCGCCCGTATCGCTGACATCGAAGTCCTCGCCCTTGGTTGCCGGAGGCAGCCTGAGGGAGGTATGGATGATCTGGCCGTTGCGGTCTACGGTCACGGGCACCGTCTGGCCCTGGTTCAAGGCGGCGCGCTGCTCGACGTCGTCCCAGGTGGGGTTGTCGACGGTCTCGAAGTGGCGGACGATGTCGCCGGGTTGAAAGCCGGCCTGCGCGGCCGCGGAGCCGTCCTTTACCCACTCGATGGTCGTCGTCGTGACCTCGTGCCGTGGAATCTCATGGATCGAGCCGTAGTAAAAGACCATCAAAACGAAGGCCAGAAGGAAATTGGAAATCGGCCCGGCCACGCCAATCAGCATCCGCTGCCAGCGGGGATGGTTGGTAAAGGCGCCGGGGTCGTTCGCCAAGTCGACCAAAGATCCGCCGGAAACGTCCAGGTTTTGCTCGGGAGCTTCGCCGGTCATCTTGACGAAGCCGCCCAACGGCAAGAGGCAGATTTTGTAGTCGGTATCGCCGTACTTGACGCCGAACAGGCGCGGCCCAAAACCGAATGAAAACGCCTCGACGCGCACACCGCAGAGCTTGGCGATGGCGAAGTGGCCAAACTCATGCACAACCACCATCAGCCCGACAAGGACGACGAAAGCAACAACTGCAACTAGAAAGTCATACATAAATGGATTGTTCTTTCCTCGACAATTTGCTCAGCACCGGCCTCACACCAACAGCTCATGCGCCATTTGACGCGCTGCCCGGTCCGCGGCGAGCACTTCCGCTATGGTGGCGGGATGCGCCTCCGGAGTCGAAGCGAGAACCCTCTCAATTGTACGCGGGATACCCATGAAGGGGGTGCGCCCCTCAAGGAATGCCTCGACAGCCACTTCGTCGGCTGCGTTCAGAGCAATGCAATGCGCGCCGCCCTTTTCCGCCGCTTCAAAACCCAGGCGCAAACAGGGGAAGCGCTCGAAATCGGGCTCCTCAAAGTCCAGGTGGCGCAACGCGGCCAGGTTGAAGGTGAGCGTGGAGGCGGGGCGCTCCGGCCAGGCAAGTGCGTAGAGAATAGGCAGCCGCATATCCGTGACAGAGATTTGCGCCAGAATCGATCCGTCCACATACTCCACCAGCGAATGCACCGTGGACTGCGGGTGTACCGTGACCCGGACTTGACTCGGCTCGACGTCGAACAGGCGGCAGGCTTCTATGACTTCGAGGCCTTTGTTGAGCATGGTCGCCGAGTCAATGGTGATGCGCCGGCCCATGACCCAGGTGGGGTGCTTGAGCGCCTGCGCGGGAGTAATCTCGGCAAACCGGTCGAGCGGAAGGTGACGGAATGGCCCACCCGAAGCCGTGAGCCAGATGGTCTTCACCTCGGCATGAGAGCCCACCCGCAAACACTGGTGGACTGCGTTGTGCTCGCTGTCGATGGGCAGGATGGGGACGTTGCGTTCACGGGCGGCATGGGTAAGGATCTCGCCGGCGGCGACCATGCACTCCTTGTTGGCGAGGCCGATCGGTTTGCCGGCCAGGATGGCAGCATGAGTCGCTTCAAGCCCAGCCACGCCGACGATAGCCGAAACCACAAAGTCCGCTTCAGGCAACGTGGCACAGGCAACCGTCCCTTCGGTGCCGTGGACCACGTCGATCCCGTTGATTCCGGCCCGGCGCAGCCGCGCGGCCAAGTCCCCGGCCAGCTCTTCTGTAGCCAGCGAGACCATCCTCGGCCGCCAGCGGACAACTTGAGCAAAGGCCTCGTCGAGATTGCGCCCGGCAGCCAGCGCGGCCACCTGGTAGCGGTCGGGAAACTGCTCAACGATGGAGAGGGTGCTCTTCCCGATGGAGCCGGTGGAACCGAGGATGGTGAGTCGCTTCAAGGTGTGTTTGAAATTCCGCGGTCCCGGATGGAACCTTGGAGTGCCCTTCCAGTCAAACCATTCATAAACAAGGGCGCTGAAAAAGCCTCAGAACCGCTGGTGAATAACCTGAGCGTACCACAGCACCGGAGCGGCAAGCAGCAAGGCGTCAATGCGATCGAGAACGCCGCCGTGCCCCGGAAGGAGGTTCCCGGAATCCTTCGCGCCGACCGAGCGTTTGAGCGCGGATTCAACCAGATCGCCCACCTGAGCAGCCAGGTTCAAACCCACTGCCAATCCCAGCCAATACCAGATGTCCTCCGGGTAGGAGAGCTTGGCGGAATCCCATTGTGCCAGCCAGTCGGCCAGTGCCAGCAGGGCCCCGGCGGCAAGCAGGCTACCCGCCATGGAGCCAACCGATCCCTCCCAGGTCTTCTTAGGGCTGAGCCTGGGCGCCAGCTTGCGCCGCCCCCAGGCACGGCCCACGTAAAGAGCCGCAATATCTCCTCCCCAAATGACAACCAGCAGAAAAGTCACCAGCGAAGGACCGTTCGTCTCCTCGCGCAGGGCGGGCAGGGAGACCAACGTGAGTCCTACGTAGAGCAGGCAGAAGATGGAGACGGCTGAGTTGGGCATCACCTGTTCAACGGTGCTCGCGAAGGTGCAGTAGACCAGCAGGCCCAGGCATATGATGCCGAAGATAACCGCGGTTTGGTCGGGGTATTCGAAGTTCCCGGCAAAAAGCAGGACAAGAGCCACCAGCACGGCAACGCGCGGCGGCTTGATCCCGCTCCTCTCAGCCATTCCCAGGTATTCCCAGGCAGCCAGGGCCGAAATCCCGGCGACGGCCAGACATACCAGCCACTTGGGCCCCAGAAACACCAGAACCAAGACCAACGGAATCAGTATCGCAGCGGTCAGAATGCGTTTCATTGTCTGGTTGAGGATACACCGCCGAGGATGGGGTATGAGGGGACTGGCCGGTTTGGCCCGGGTTGACCGAGCGTCAATTCAGCTTTGTCTGGTGCAGGAGCTCGGCTTCATGCGCCCTTTTTGGCGTCCGATCGCAGCCAATGCAGGAAGGCCTCGGAACCTCCGCGCTGCGCCGAAGCTTCCTTGAGCCGAAAGCGCAGCCTTTCCGCCAGCCGCTTTGCCTTGGCTGCGGGATTCTCTTCGTATTGGTTTGCTTTATCGTTTTCCAATGAATGTATTCCTCCCCAATGGATTCTCGTCAAGAAAGGCATGAAAGGTCACGCCCGAATCCGAAAAAACGAAGGCTTGGAATAACCAAGGTAATCAGCGAGCAGCGATCTTGATCCGTTCCGCCTCTTCGTCCACCTCGCCGGAGCCCTCGCCAAGCCCGCCGTAGCGGCGCTCGCGGCGCTGGAAGTCGGCTATGGCTTCGAGCAGATGGATGCCGCGAAAGTCCGGCCACAGCCGTTCAGTAACGAAGATCTCGGTATAGGCAATCTGCCACAGAAGATAGTTGGATAGCCGCATCTCGCCAGAGGTGCGAATCAGCAGATCGGGGTCGGGCATGTGCGCCGTGTAGAGATGGCGGTGTATGTCTTCCTCGGTAATGCGGTCGGGGCTGGCGTGCGTAAGTTTCATCTCAGCCGCCAGCGAACGGAACGCGTCCACGATTTCAGACCGGCCACCGTAGTTCAGGGCCAGGGTGAGGGTCGTACCGGTGTTGTGCGCCGTGGCTTCCTCGGCCCAGCGCATCTTGTCCTGAACCTCCGGCGGCAATTCGTGGGTGCGGCCGATGTATCGCATGCGCACGTTGTTGTCCATCATGCGGCCTAGGTTGCCCTCCAGATACGTCTTGAGCAGGCGCATGAGGAAGTTGACTTCGGCGCGAGGACGGCGCAGATTGTTTTCGAGAGAAAACGCATAGAGGGTAAGCCAGGGAAGACCGATGCGCGAAGCGGTTTCGGTCACCAATTGAACGGCATTTGCTCCCTGCTGGTGGCCCAGGAACCGTTTCAGCGAGCGATGGCCGGCCCAGCGGCCGTTGCCATCCATGATGATGGCCACGTGCTGCGGAATGCATTCAGCCTTCAGCGTCGCATAAACAGCGCGCTCCTCCGGGGTCAGCTCTTGGATGCGCAGCGTGCCGGTTGGATACAAAGGACTCGCCTCTACATTACTTTTGCGGTTTCAAAATCAACGCTCCGACAGGATCGAAGTAAGAAAACCGAGCAGGGTTCGTGCATGCCGGATCCGCGGGCGATTTGCTCGAAGCATGCCTGCCGCCCGGCTAGAATCCCCCGCAGCCGAAGGCGGGGAGCTCCATAATCGACCGTAGCACATGCGCCCACGTGTCGCAATTACAGGATACTCCGCCCAGTGGAGACCGCGCCGGATCGCGAGGCTGCATGCACTTACGGAAGTAGCAGGCCGTGGCACTTCGCGAAGCTGGTTCCAGATTGTGCAATCCAATTCGGGAAAAGCGCCCTATAATTCCGGGATGATCCATGGTGTCCATCTACTGCTTTACAGCACCGACGCAGAGGCCGACCGGGCTTTCTTCCGCGACGTATTGGGTTGGGGTTTTGTGGATGCGGGTGAGGGATGGCTGATCTTCGCGCTTCCACCGACCGAACTTGGCGTTCATCCCGCCGATAGTAATCCGGCCCCTGCAAATGAGAGCTTGACAGCCGCGACGGTCTACCTGATGTGCGACGACCTTGCCTCGACCGTGGAATCGCTGGCCTGCAAAGGCGTTCCATGCACGGCGATTCAGGATGCCGGATGGGGCATAACCACCACCTTCCGGCTGCCGAGCGGGGCCAGGATGGGCCTCTATCAGCCCCGCCACCCGCTGGCCATCCGCACCCCCTGACGCAGCCGCCGAGCACCCGCGCCTGGCCCGCTTCACCAGGCGCAAGCCGGGGGCCAAGCCAACTATGCGCTGCGCCTGCGTCCCGTGGCAGCATCCCGCACCGCGCCAGAGAACAGCATGCGATGCATCGGGCCAAGATGGGGCAGCAAAGCGGCAACCTCAGCCAGGAACGGATCGGCCAGGATGGCAGCCACTTCTTCGTCGCGCCGGCTCCGCGCGTCCCGCACAAGCTGGCACAGGTCCACCTCAAGAGCCGCAGCCAGCCGCTCCAGCGAACCCAGAGTCGGAATCGCCTTCCCGTTTTCGATCTTGGAGATGTAGGTTCGAGGCACCTGCATGCGCCCAGCCAGTTGACGCTGGCTCAGATGGCGAGCCCGGCGAATCTCGCGCACCTGTCCGGCAACCTGCAATCCAGCCTCTGCCGAGGCCGGAGCTGTAGGCTGACTGGCCACCAATTGCGGGGCCAGAAGCGTCGGCTCCTCGACATCGAGGGGCCTGTGGCATCTTCTGCAAAGTGAGTTGAGGGTCCTGAATTGAACCAGAAAGCAGCTATCGCACCGCAGAACTTCGCGCGTCTCCACGCTCACAAGGGTGGTTGCCATCGGTCGTTTGCGGAGTGCCAGAGCAGGAACTCCGTGGTGCCTTTGTGCACCGCGATGTAGCATACTTTCGGCGATGGGAACCATAATTGTCAAGTAGAAACTCAGGGTCATTCCGAAGATTTCCCCATCATACCCTGAAAATCCAGAAGAAACACGAACCAAGTTGAGCAACAGGGAGAAAAAATAAATGTGCAGCAACGATCTTGACACCGGCATTTCAGGAAGCTGTCCCAATAGCGGCGCTGAAGACCCGCGAAGCTATGGCCGCGCCCAGGCCTGGGAACTGCTCACAGAGTGGACTCTGAGCGAGAGCCTGCGCAAGCACGCATTGGCCGTCGAAGCCTGCGTAACAGCCTGCGGAGAAGCGGAGGCCGACCGGCGCGGGCTGGCTGGCGCGGAGCGGGTGGCACTGATCGAGCTCTACTCGACCACAGCCCTGCTGCACGACTTCGACTACGAACGCCACCCCACAGCCGAGGAGCATCCTTTCGTCGGCGTCCGCGAGTTGGAGCGGCGTGGCTGGCCCATCGAGCTGAGCACCGCCATTCTGGGCCACGCGCAATATTCCGGCGTTCCGCGCGTCACGCATCTCGCCAAGTCTCTTTTTGCCTGCGATGAGCTGGCCGGCTTCCTCACCGCCTGCGCCCTCGTGAAACCCACCAAGGCCATCGCCGATGTTGAAGTGTCAAGCGTGCGAAAGAAATTGAAAGACAAAGCCTTCGCTCGAGGCGTCAACCGGGTTGACGTGGTCCAGGGCGCGGCGGAACTGGGCGTGGACCTCGACGCGCATATTGGCTTTTGCCTGGAGGCGATGAAGAAGCGGGCTGCGGAGTTGGGGTTGTGACCCTCTGCAAGAACAAAACATCCGCCATGACCTGACCGCTTGATGAGAACCCACCTTGGCTCAAAGGTGGGATTGTTGCCGGCGGAAAGCGAGTTTAACCTGCACGAGAGCGAACCACCGCCTCCTGGACGGGAGACCACAATCGACGATGATATGGAACCGGGAACACAATCCGCAGGCTGCACCCGGAACTAGCCTGGCGCCGAAACGGCCTGAAATCAAGCTCGGCAAGAATGCTCCTCCGCCGGGCTCGCCCGGCTACTCCCTGGCCTACATCGAGACGATGTGGAAAATGGAGATGGATGCGGCCATTGCCAGGCTCCATCGTCGCCTGGAATTGGAGAGAAAAAGACTCACCCGGCAGTATTGGGCGCGTTTCTGGCCAGTGGCCGTGGGGATCGTCGTAGCCTGCTTCGCCCCGGAGCTGAGAGAGACACTCGACCTGCTGTTCAAGCCATGGGGTGTGGGGCTGGTGTTCCCCTTCGTTGTTCTGCTGGAACGTCCGGAGTTGCACCTGCACGGCACGTTGGCGACCGCTCTCCCGCATTTCATGCTTTACGCCGAGTTCCCACTGGAAGGACTGCTCGCCAAGAGCTTCATTGTTGGCAAGGTCACACCCGTGGCCGTATTCGGCCGCGTCGCCTGCCTCCACCTGCTGGCGTCCACGCTGCTGATCATGGTGAGTGGCGCGATCGTGTAGTTCGACCCTCCTGCGCTCTTGACCACCTGCCCGTTTGCCCGTCGGAATTCAATCCGTATCGAATGGCGAATTTGGCCTTTGTCCGCCTGCATCGCGCGGCTTGATCCACTGGCGTCGCATGTGAAATATGCGCTACGATAGCAGTTCCTAGACGGAATCGATCCGCTGCCCAACGGCGGAGGGAGATTCGCATGACCCGCTTCAACAACATTCTTACCGTGTCAGCCAACGGGGTAAAAACTATTACTCTGAACCGGCCCGACAAGCGCAATGCAATGAGCCCGGCGCTGATTGAGGAACTCACCATTGCGTTGCACGAGGCCGAGACCTGCGACTGCGGCGTTGTGATTCTCACCGGCGCCGGCCCGGCCTTCTGTGCCGGCCTGGATATGGAGCACCTGGAGACCATGAATGCCCGCACGCCTCAGGAGCATCGCCGCGACTCCGAGAACATGGCCCTCGTTCTGCGCACCCTTTACGATTTCCCCAAGCCGATCATTGCAGCCGTAAACGGGCCCGCCATCGCCGGCGGCATGGCCCTGGCCACCATTCCCGACTTCACGCTCGCCGCTCCCGAGGCCAAATTCGGCTACACCGAGGTTCGCGTAGGATTCATCCCCGCCATTGTGGCGTCCTTCCTGATTCGCCAGGTGGGAGAGTTGCGCACCCGCGAGCTATTGCTGTCGGGCAGAATCCTGAAGGCGCAGGAAGCATTGCAACTGGGGCTGGTGACCCAAATTGTCGAACTGGACGACCTGATGCCGTCTGCCCATGCACTGGCGCAAACGCTTCTGCAGAACAGCCCGCAGGCCATGCAGGCGGTCAAGCGGCTGCTGTCAAAACACGCCAAGCGCAGACTCGACGAGGAGATCGAAGACGCCATCGAGGCCAATGCGCATCAGCGATCGACCGAGGACTTCAAAGAAGGCGTCTTGGCCTTCAAGCAACACCGCCGCGCCGACTGGCCCAGCATGCACGCCAAGGTGTAGCCGGTGAAGTCCCCAAGACAATTGAGTACTTCCCGGCTCTGACCAGGTCCTGTGTTTTTAGAATCCCTCCCAGCCCAGTTTTCGCGCCTTCTCTAGGAGCCGCTTCAATTCCCTTGCCGGAGCACAAGTCTACGAGCCTCTTGCAGAATTTCATCGAGAGTGCTCGCCGCGGCGAGTGTCAGGGCACGACTTAAGTCGTGCCGAAAGAGCAATAAGATCAGGTCGAGCTTTAGCCCCTGCATTTTTTTGTTTTGAGTTATTTGCAATTCCGCGGCGGCTAAGGCCGAAACCCAAGTGCAAAGAACTCCGCACGGATTCCCCTGCGAAAGCCCAGCCAACGCAAATCACCAACGAGATCAGAAGCGAACCGCCGGACGCCCCGAACCTCGGCGTTGGCTTAATTCGGGTTCTTCGCCCTCAGCTCGCCCACAATCTCCGCCGCCGCAACGCGTGCCCGGTCTGCCTGATCAGGAGGGAAGCTGATTGCGCCCACCCGCGCATGACCGCCGCCGCCGTAGCGCTCGCACACCTGCGCCAGGTTCACCATCTTGGCCGGGTCGGCCTTGGCCCAGGGGTTTGAGCCCACGGCCACCTTGGTGCGGAAGCTGGACTTCGACAACCCGATCGAGTAGGTGGCGTTTGGATAGAGATAGTACGGAATGAACTTGTTGAAGCCCTCGAGCGGATGGTCCGTAATGTCGAAGAAGATGGTGCCGTCGCGCTCTTCGGCCCGGCTGCGGATCAATGCCAGAGATTCTTCATGGCGCTCGAGCAGGGGCGGAAGCAGGGTGGCCACAAAGGGCTGGCTCAGCACCTCGGCCAGCGGCATCTCGGTGAGCAGCGGAATCAGCCGCGGAATGAACTCCGGGTCCTGCGTTGACTCGATGATCAACGTCAGCTTCATGGCCGGAGCGGCCATTTCGACGGCGGATTCGGGGCTCTCGTACTGCGCGCCGTCCACAATGTCGGCCCAATGAATCAGGTCCGCAACCGGCGCCGTGTTGAAGCCATAACGCGTCGAGGCGATGTGCGCCAGAAAGCTGGTGCAGGAAGTGTAATTGGGATCGAAAAACTTGTGCGCCCCGCAGACCGGATCCTTCTGGCAGTCGAGAAAGCTCTGCTGATCTTGCGGCGTGAGAAAGGCCGACAGATGATGATCGAACCACCATGTGATCTTGGGCGAAGGCGAGTACTTGAAGTCGACGATTGCGTTCTCATCTCCGCTGAATTCGCTCTCGTCGAACAGCGCGCCGGCGCGGTGTACCAGCCCGTGATATTCATAGCCGGCCTCGGCAGCGATGGACTCGCGGTGGAAACGCGTGAACAGCGAGGCTGAGCAGGCCCCGTCAAAGCATTTGTCGTGATAGAAGACGCGAACCAGCAAAACTTGCACTCCCCTGTGAAGAAGAATTGAATAAGGTGAACTGTTAAGCATCAAGCGATTGGCCCGCTGTGTCAAGGCTGAGAGCGATTTCCTGTGCCCTGAAGCGTCCGAACTGTTCGTTTTCGGACGGCTCGTGTCGATTCCGAACATAACGGCCCGCCCAATCACCGCGTCCTTTCATTGGCCGCTTTTAGAATCAAATACTTGATGGTGTTCCAGTTTGGCCTGCCGATTGCCAATACCCTTCATAGTGTCCCATCCGCGAAGTTGCCGTTTTGAGAGGAATCCATGCATACCTTGCTTCAGGATCTGCAATACGCTATCCGGCAGTTGTGGAAGTCGCCGGGATTTACGATCACGGCGGTCCTGACCCTGGCGATCGGCATCGGCGTGAACACCGCGGGCTTCAGCATCATGGATGCGGTCGTCTTGCGGCCCCTTGCAGTGCCTGAATTGAGTCAGGTGGTGACCGTCTCCGAGCAGCAGAATCACGGCGACTCGCAACAGGTTGCGCTGGCTAACTTCGACGACTGGCAGCGGCAAAGCGGCGCATTCGAGCAATTGGCCGTTCGCAGCGACGCCGACATGAGCTTGACCGGAGCCGGCGATGCAGCTCACGTACGCGCGGAGTTTACCTCGCCGTCCTTTTTCAGCGTGATGCGGACAAGCGCCTTCATGGGGCGCGTGTTCAATCAAAGCGAGACCCAACCGGGCAGCAACAGCGTAGCCGTTCTGAGCTACCCCTTTTGGAAATCGCATTTCGGCTCGGATGCCGCTGTGGTGGGCCGGCAGATCGAGCTGGATCAGCACACTTACTCAGTGATCGGCGTGATGCCGAAGACGATGCAATATCCGTCGACGGCGGATTTCTTTCTTCCCTTCGCGCCTTCCGATGCCGAGCTCAGCAATCGCAGCGCGCACAACTATCTTGTGATCGGCCGCCTGCGCAAGGGAGTTTCACCAGGCCAGGCACAGGCCGAGTTGAATACGATTGCGGACCACTTGTCCCATGCGTATCCGGCAACCAACCAGGGGTGGTCGGTCAGGGTCGACTCTCTTCTGGCCGGCATCAACGGCGAATTTACGAACCTGTATTTCAGCCTGGTCCAGGGCGCCACGTTCTTTGTCTTGCTGGTGGTTTGTGCCAATATTGCCAACTTGCAATTCGCGCGCGGCATCGCGCGGCGGCCCGAAATTGCCATGCGTACGGCGCTGGGAGCGGGCCGCTGGCGGCTGATGCGCCAGTTGCTCACCGAGAACATTCTGCTGGGGCTCATCGGCGGCGCGGGCGGGCTTGTCTTTGCCGTGGTCGACATGCACCTCAGCGAGATCACCATGCCGGAGCGGGTTGCCCGTTTCATGGCAGGCTGGTCGAATATCTCGCTGAACGGTCGCGCTCTTGCCTATTCCTTGCTGCTTGCCGTTGTCGCGGGCATCGTATCCGGTTTTGCGCCGGCGCTGGAAGCGTTGCGGATCAATCTCGTGGAGCAACTCAAGTCGGGCTCGCGGGCCGTCGTGGGCTCGGGCCGGGGCCGCAAGCTGAGAAACGTCCTGGCGGTGGCGCAGATTTCGCTGGCCGTGGCGCTGGTCATCGGCGCGGCTCTCATGAGCAAGGGCATGCTAGCCATGCTGCACGTGGCTGACCGGTACCAGCCGGCGCAGACGCTCACATTCAATCTCCATCTGCCGGTTGCGCGTTACGATACCCAGGAAAAGCTGGCCGCGTGGTACAACCAGAGTCTTGCCAGTCTGCGCTCGCTGCCGGGCGTGGAGCATGCCGAGGTGACCACTGCTCTGCCCAACAGCGATTGGGGCTGGGTTGACGATTGCCAGATCGAGAATCGCCCCCAGACAACCGGCAGCTCCCCCAACGCGCTGCGGCTGCCGGTAAGCGCCGGATACTTCGGCGCTTTCCAAATCTCCATCCTCGATGGCCGCAGTTTCACGCAGAGCGACGACCTTCACTCGCCGCGTGCAGCCGTTGTGAGCCGCGGGTTTGTGGCCCGCTATTTCCCCGGCGAGAGCCCGCTGGGACATCGCATTCGCATGGTAACCGGAAGCCCCGACGAGACTCCGTGGCTGACCATCGTCGGCGTCGCCGAAGACACGAATTATGCCCTGTGGACGAAGGATCGGCCCGCCGCGGTGTACATGAATGTGACGCAGTTGCCCCCTGCCGGCATGACCTACGCAATTACCACCAAGGGCAATCCGCTGGCGATTGCGCAGGCGGCAAGAAAAGCGCTGGCGGCGATTGACCCCGCTTTGCCAATTGACGCCGTGCAAACCTATGCCGCGTTTCTCCACGAAAACCTTACCGGTATGTTCTATGTTGCGGCAATGCTCGGCTTCGATGCGTTTGTGGCTCTGCTCCTGGCCGCCATTGGCATCTTCGGCGTGATGGCCAACCTAGTGGGCGAGCGCACGCGTGAGATCGGCGTAAGGCTGGCGATGGGCGCGCAGCGCGCTGATGTGTTGAAGATGATTTTGCACCGCGCTGCTTGGCTGACGGGAATTGGCGTAAGCGTTGGCCTGGTGATGGCCTTCGCTCTCGCCCGCGGAGAGGCAAACCTGCTCTACGGCGTGCGTCCCGGCGACCCATTGGTCTTTGTGGCCATCGCCACGTTGATCGTCGGCATCGCCATGCTGGCAAGCTGGTTCCCGGCCCGGTGGGCGGCTCGAATCGATCCCATGGTGGCCCTGCGCGACCAGTAGGTACCGGCGTATAGCAGCCTGTGGCGAAGGTCGTGTTTTGAAAGGGCACGACTTTAACAGGCTGCGGAAAAACTCGTTCGGGCGGTAGGCCAGGGATTCATCCCTGGTATAAGATCAACAGAATCAACGCGGGCTTTAGCCCCTGAGGTATGCTTTTCGCCGCATTCGGCCCAGATCATGCGTTTTTCCGCAGCCAGTTCAGCCGCTGAGAGAAGGTTCATTCAAACTGACCCAACACGCGAACCTTGCATGCCTGCGTAATACGGCGTATTCTCTTGTATTATGAGCGCTCCGCGCATCGTCACCTTCCGCATCGACCCTGAAAAGGTCGCCGAGCTGGACACTCTAGCCAAGGCGATGGACCGCGACCGCAGCTACCTGCTAAATGAAGCGGTGGATCGCTACCTGGGCGAGCAGCGGCGGTTTGCAGCCATGGTGAAAGAGGGGCTGGAATCGGCCGACAGGGGAGAACTGATTGACCATGAGGATGTCGGCTTGATGATCGATTCCTGGGTCAGGGAGAGGGCGGCGCTAGAGAGGCTGATTCGGAAGAAGGCGTGAAAGTCCGCTGGACCATGCCGGCAGTAGACCAGTTGCAGAACGTCTTCGAGCACGTCGCAGAAGGAAATCCGCGGGCAGCAGAGCGGATCGTGAAGAAGGTTCACGATGCAATCCTCCGTACGGCTCGTATGCCGAGATCTGGCAGGATTGGGCGTGTGGCCGGAACCCGCGAGATTACAGTAAGCGGGACGCCTCATGTGGTCGCATATCGAATTCTTGAAGGGATGATCCAAGTGCTTGCGATCTTGCACGGCGCACAGCAATGGCCTGAATCGTTCTGAGGGTGGAACTTCGCAATTGGGTTTGGCGTAGAGTATCTTTCCAACAGTAGAATTCCGCACCAATTATCCTGCATCTATTTGAAGGAGGCTCCATGGAGCCGGAAGTCCAGCCCCCAGCATCTGAAGTCCCGCCCGCCGAAACTGCCATCGAGACACCCGTCCTGTCCAGTCCCGAACCCGACGCACCTGACCCGTGGGAGACCCGCGCCATCCGCTGGGTGTTCCTGGGAAGCCAGGGTCTGCGCGCCGGATGGTCCGCGCTGATCTTTATCGTTCTGTTCATCCTCTTCGCCGCCGGGGTGGCAGTCACGCTCGTTCATTTCCATCTGGTCGACCCGAAGAGCACCACCTTTACGGCTTCTTCCGCCTTTTTTGGAGAGCTGATCTCCTTCCTGGGAATGGTGGGCGCAGCCGCTCTGGTAGCGCTGATTGAGCGTCGCCGCAACAACCTCCTGGCCTACAATCTCACCGGCCCCCGGCGCACGGTTCACTTCCTGTCCGGCTTGGCTGCGGGGTTCGCGGCTCTATCCGCGCTGATCGGCCTGTTGGCCTGGGGCGGCTGGCTCCACTTCGGGGCTATCGCGCTTTCCGGCGCTGACATCTTCAAGTACGCCGCGCTTTGGTGCGCAGCCTTCCTGCTTGTCGGCTTCGTTGAGGAAGGAATCTTCCGCTGCTTCCTGCAGTTCACCTTCACCCGCGGACTCAACTTCTGGTGGGCGCTGGGAATCAACGCCCTGATTTGCCTGGAGCTTGTCGTCCGCTCCAAGGGCAACGGAGTTTGGGGCGTATACATCGTTGCTGTGGCTGGCCTGGTTCCCTGCCTGCTTCTGCACTTCTGGAAAGCTGAAGGCTCCGGCTTCTGGCAGGCCGCATGGGTCACATCGACGCTGTTCGGGTTCGTCCACACCGGCAACGGCGGAGAGAACCCGCTCGGCATTTTTGCCGCGGCGGCCATTGGTTTCGTCTTTGTCGTCAGCGTCCGTGTTACCGGCTCGGCCTGGTGGGCCATTGGCTGCCACGCCGCATGGGACTGGGCCGAGACCTACTTCTATGGCGCTGCCGACAGCGGCAACGTAGCCACAGGCCACTACCTCACCACCAGCCCCGCCGGCTCCGCGTTTTGGAGCGGCGGCGCCGACGGACCGGAGGGCAGCGTGCTGGTGCTGGGAATCATTTTGCTGCTGCTGGTATCTCTGCTAGTCATCTACGGCCGCAGAAAGTCAACTGCGCTCGTCGCCAACATCGCCACGCCGTTAGCTGGATAGCCCCATGCGCCTCTGGCTCAACCGTGCCGGCGAAGCCTGCCATCGAGAATTCCTGGACCGTCGCGGGAAGGAGTAAAGTAGACCCGAAGGGAAATGCCGGCTGTTCGATTCGCCTGATTCGATCCTTGCCGCGGCGGCCCATCCGCCTCTGCAATCACGGTCCAGGAGAGAGCCATGAGAAAGATCCTCTTGTTCGCCCCCGTGCTCTACGGTCTGCTGTTCTGCGGCCTGCGGCCCGCGGACTGCGCCCAGCCTCAACCCCAAACGCATCGCAGCACACTCGACCACCCCACGGAGATACAGGGCTATCCCTGCGAAAAGGGATACGCCTGGTTCTATGCCGATGGACGTCTGCAGCGCTGCTTCGTTTCGCACGATACCGCACTCGGCGAAATCGGGATTCCCAGGGGATCCATCGTCAACCTGTTGCCGGACGGACGGCCGCAGTACGTCATGCTGGCGCACAACACGATCCTACTCGGCCTGAACTGCTCGGGAGGCGGCCCGCTGGGTCCGGCGGAAGGTGCGATGACCGACCTCTATCCCAGCGGCAAGTTCCAGCTCTGCTTCCTCGCCGAAGACCAGGTGGTGCAAGGCGTGCCCTGCGGCAGCGGCGGATTCTTTCATGCTGTCGCGGGCCACGATATCCCGGTCGAACTCTATGAAAGCGGAAAACTCAAGAGTTGCCGCCTGACGGCGGAATTTGCCGGCCACCATCGCAACGACCGCTTCATGCAGGCGCCATAACCATCTTCGTGCGCCATGCGCGGTATCCTGTTGGAGACCGATGGCCCACTCTGACGCTCCTGCTTTGCCCGCCGTGCCGGCCTCCACGCCTCCTGCCCGCCGCGGATACCGATGGCTGCGCGTGCTGCTATGGACCGCCGGCAGCTTGCTGACGCTTGCGCTGCTGGCCGCGGCCGCCGGTGTGATCTGGCTGCGCGCGGCTGAGAAAGCAGCGCTCCCGGTGCTGGACGGCGACTTGCATCTCGCCGGTTTATCCGCGCCTGTGACCGTTCGCCGCGATGCGCACGGCGTGCCCCACATTGAGGCGGCCACGCAGGACGATCTGTTCGCCGCGCAGGGCTATGTGACCGCGCAGGATCGCCTGTGGCAGATGGATGCTTTCCGCCGCAACGCGAATGGCGAGCTAGCGGAGATCCTCGGCCCGTCGCTGGTGGCGCACGATAAAGCCCAGCGGGTTCTCCAATTCACCAATACTGCCCGGCGCATTTATTCCAATTTGGCCGCGGCCGACCGCGCGCGCCTCGACGACTATGCCCGCGGCGTGAACCTGTTCATCGCGCAACATCGGGACTCGCTCCCGGCCGAGTTCAAGCTGCTCGCTTATCGCCCCCAACCCTGGTCCGGCGCGGACTCGATCGTCATTGGCCTGATGATGGTGCAGACGCTCGATACGCATTGGGATACGAAGTTGTCGCGAGATTGGATTTCCCGAGACCTGCACGATGCGAAGTTGGAGGCCGATCTGTACCCGGTTGGGTCGTGGCGCGATCATCCGCCCACCGGCGAGGTCATCGATTGGAGCCAGCCGCATCCCGCGCCGCCGGGAACGAACGACGACGAGGACGATGACAACACCCAGGCAAGCGCCGCGCCGGCCGCTGCCCACGAAGATATGGCGGCGCTGCACGCCTTGCTCGGCCTGCCCACGTGCGAAGGCTGCACGCTTGGCTCGAACAACTGGGTCATTGCCGGAAGCCACACCGCCAGCGGAAAGCCGCTGCTCTCGAACGATATGCACCTCGGCCTCACCGAGCCCAACATCTGGTTCATGGCCGATCTGAGCGCGCCGGGCTTCCACGCGGCCGGAGTGACGCTGCCCGGAATGCCGTTTGTCATCGCCGGCCACAACGAGCATGTGGCCTGGGGCTTCACCGCGCTCTATGCCGATGTGCAGGATCTCTACATCGAGAAGCTTGACGGCAAGGGCAACTTTGAGAACGGCGGCGGCAATTGGCAGCCGTTGAGCGTAGACCATGAAGTCATCAAGGTGCGCGGCAGCACGGACGTGCAACTCGATGTTCAATCCACAACGCACGGGCCGCTGCTGGATCCGCTGTTCACCAAGGAGACGCGGCCGATCGCGCTGAAGTGGACGCTCTACGACCCTACGCTCAATGCTATTCCGCTTTACCAGATCAACGTTGCGTCCAATTGGGCGGAGTTTTCGGCCGCGCTCAGCACGTGGTGCTGGCCGACGCAGAATGTGGTCTACTCCGACGATCAGGGACACATCGCCTATCACGCGGTGGGCCGGGTGCCGGTAAGAATGATGCGATCCGACAAGCCTCTTCCGCACGACCCCTTGAACCTCCGATTTGAGTGGGGCGATTCTTCCTTTCTATTTGGTGAAAGGAGCTCACCCTATATCCCCTTCGACCAGATGCCCAACGCCTTCGACCCTCCCTCGGGCTTACTTGCCACCGCCAATTCGCGCGTGACGACGGATAAGTCACCGTATCCGCTTTCGCTCGAATGGGCCTCACCCTACCGCGCCGAACGCATCTACAAGATGCTGCAAGGCCGCGATCAGCTCAAGGCCGCCGACATGATTGCCGTCCAGACCGACATCTACAGCGAGGTGGATCAGGAATTGGGTCATCGCTTTGCCTACGCCATCGACCACACACCCGGCGCGGACGATCGACTGAAGAAGGCCGCCGACCTGATGCGCAGTTGGGACGGGCGGCTTACCACCGGCTCCGCCGCTGCATCGGTAGTGACCCAGACGCGCAGGGCTCTCTGGCCGCTGATTCTCGAGCCAAAGCTGGGCAAGGACGCGGGCGATTACCGCTGGTCCGAATCCGCCTTTGCCGAGGAAGAGATCGTCATGCACGCCAACCCTGACTGGCTTCCGCCGGCCTTCAAAAACTGGGACGCGCTGCTGACCGAGGCCGTCCGCAAGGGGATGAAGGACGGCAAAGCTCCCTCCGACGTGGCCGAATGGACCTACGGAAGCTGGCATGTGCTTGACATCGAGCATCCGCTGGCCCACTTTCTGCCGGTTGTGGGCCGAATAGGTGGAACCGGACCCCAGTCCTTCAGCGGCGACACCACGACGGTGATGCAGGCCGACGGCATCCACGGCCCTTCGCAGCGATTCACGATCGACTGGAGCAACATCGACGGCGCAACCGAGAACATCACGCTGGGCGAAAGCAGCGACCCGTTCAGCCCCTACTTCCGCGACCAGTGGAGCGACTGGTACGGCGGGACGACCTTCGCGCTTCCATTCACCCCGGCCGCTGTCGTCGCCCAAACCCGGCACACGCTGCGCCTACTGCCATGAACCTTCCTCCACGTAGCGAACCACGGGTGCCCCCGGTCTCGCCTTCGAGACCGGGGAGACCTGGAAGCCCGGGGAGAAAAGCGCGCTGGGGTCTCTTCATCGGCCCAGCCGTCATCATTCTCGCCGCTGCATTGGCCGTCGCGCCGCAGCTCATCCGCGGCAACTCCTGCGGCCACGACTTCGACTTCCATCTGGTCTCGTGGCTTGACGCTCACAACGCATGGCAGCAGGGGATCCTGTACCCGCGCTGGACGCCGAGCGCGAACTTTGGCGCAGGCGAGCCGCGGTTTGTGTTCTATTCTCCGTTGACCTGGAT
Organism: uncultured Acidobacteriaceae bacterium; assembly: GCA_963757965.1. Lineage (GTDB taxonomy): Bacteria > Acidobacteriota > Terriglobia > Terriglobales > Acidobacteriaceae > Telmatobacter. Next base: position 88,520 of record CAVWTV010000005.1, on the reverse strand, counting down.
GATGGGCGCAGCTCTGGGATTGTGGCTGCCCTGGAATCTCGTGCCGCTGGTTTTGACGTTCCTGCTGTTGGCCGGCACTGGCCTTGCAAGTCGCGCCCTTGCCCGCCAGACGCTCGACGACGTTCCAGCGACGCTTGCCGGTTGCGCGGCGCTGTTCTCCGGTTATGCACTCTTTACCGCCTACGAACGCTCGGCTTTCGCGGAGCTTGCCGGCGGCTTCTGGATTCCGCTGGTATTGCTGTTTGCGATGCGTGAGCGCAACTCCTCCGGGCCGCTGGTCCGGCGAGCTTTCGATGGTTCCACCGTTCTCCTTGCTCTTGCTATCGCCGGCGCTTGGCTCTCGAACCCCACTGTCGGCGTGATGGCCTGCTATGTTCTCGCCGCTGTTGTGCTGACTCTGGCCTTGGTCTCACGATCATGGGCGCCGATGCTGCGGGCTTCAGTAGGCGCAGTGCTGGGGATGGGAATGGTGGCGCTCTATCTCGTCCCCGCCGCATGGGAGCAGCGATGGGTGGATATCCACCAGGTGACGGAGGATCCGGGGCAGACGCTTGAGAACAACTGGCTGTTTGCAAGGCACGCCGACCCCGCGCTCGAATTCCACGACATGGTGCTGCGGCAGGCTTCGATTGTTGTCATCGCCATGATCACCGTTGCTCTGGGCGGTTTGCTGGTGAGTTGGCTGCGCGGCCGTTTGGCGGGACGGCGAAACTGGTGGATTCCATTTGCCATGATCACCGCGGCCGTTCTGCTCCTCCAGTTCCCTTTCTCGCGCCCGCTGTGGAATCTGCTCCCGGAACTTCGGTTCCTGCAGTTTCCCTGGCGCTGGCTGGTGGTTCTTGAGGCGCCCATGGCCATCTCTTTCGTCTGGGCAATCTGGCCGGACAATTCGGCGCGGCTCTGGCGGCGCGTCGCCGTTGTGGCCGCGTGCGCATTGTTGTTTGTGGCGATGACCTCTCTCGCCGGACTTGTCTTCTTTCAGAGTTGCTACCCGGAGGACGCCGTGCCCGGAATGCTGGACACCTATCGCGCCGGACAGGGCTTTGGCGGTACCGACGAGTACGAGCCTATCGGCGCCGACAATTCACTTGTTGCCACCGGGCTGCCCGTCTCCTGCCTGGTGAGCGACCCCGCGACCGTCTTGGGCAAGGGGGGAAACAACGACGATATTCAGCCAGCGTGGGATGCCGGACAAGGCAGTTGCGAGTCCACATTTGCCGCGGTTCCCTATCCAGGCCATCCGCAATACCAGCACCTGCGAATTGCCGCTGTCGCTCCTCATGCGGGCTACTTGATTCTTCGGTTGCGCACCTATCCCGCGTGGCGCGTAAAGGTCAACGGCCAACCCGCCGCATTTGCGCCCGCTCGGGATGACGGCCTGATGGTCGTGTCCGTTCCGCAAGGCCCAGTCGACGTGACCATCGACTGGACGACCACTGCTGATATCATCGCCGGACGATGGCTCAGCGGTCTGGCGCTGCTGTTCGTCACAGCTCTATGTGTCCTTGAGAAAGGATGGGACCGGACTCGACTATCATGAGAGCAATGGCTGTCGATCTGAAATCGCTGCATCAAGACAGTACGGAATTGACCGACCGGGCGCTGGAAGAGTTGATCCCCAGCGCGGAGACCGTCCCGGCGTCGATTCACAGCGCCATGCGCCACTCCGTCTTTGCCGGGGGCAAGCGCTTACGCCCAAGGCTGGCCTACGAGGCCGCTTTCACCATCGCGGGTTCTCTTCCTTCGGGAATTGCCCGCCTCGGTGCGGCCCTGGAGATGCTCCACACCTACTCGCTCATCCACGACGACCTGCCCGCTCTGGACAACGACGACCTACGCCGCGGCAAGCCCACCTGCCACGTGGCCTTTGGCGAGGCCATCGCCATCCTGGCTGGCGACGCGCTGCAAACACGCGCCTTTGAAGTGCTCGCCGGCCTCGACTCCCCGCCCGTGGCAACGGTGCAGATCATTGGGCTGGTCGCCAACGCCATTGGCACGGTTGAAGGCATGATCGGCGGCCAGGTGCTTGACCTCGAAGGCGAGCACCTCAAGCCAACGCCGGAGTTGGTCCAGGCCATCCACCGCGCCAAGACCGGCGCGCTCATCCGGGTCAGCGTCGTTACCGGCGGCGTTTACGCCGGAGCCAATGCCGACGACGTTTCCCGCCTCGATCTCTTTGGCCGCAAGGCAGGCCTGGCCTTTCAAATCATGGATGACGTACTCGACATGACGGTTGACTCGGCGCACCTGGGCAAGACCGCAGGCAAGGATCTGGCCACTGAAAAAGCTACCTGGCCGGCCGTCTTTGGCCTCGAACAGAGCCGGCGCGATGCCGCACAACTGATCGAAGAAGCTCTCGCCGCGCTGCAGCCCTACGGCAGCCGCGCCGATGGACTCAAGTCGATTGCCCGCTACATCGTCGAGCGGAAAAAATAGCGAATGCTTTCCGACGCCGACATCGTTGCCGCGTTGCGCGATTGCTTCGACCCTGAAGTAAAGCTGAATCTCGTGGATTTGGGTTTGATCTACAGAGTCGAGACCGGTCCCGACCCGGATTCAACGCCAGCCTGGCCGCGCCAGTGGGTCAAGGTGATCATGACCCTGACCACCCCTCAATGCCCAGCCAGCGGACTCATCTTCGAGCAGGTAAACAATCGCCTGGCCGGGATTCCCGACATCGGCAAGGTCGAAGTCGATCTGGTCTGGGAACCCAAATGGACGCCCCATCGCATCAGCGAAGCCGGGCGCAAGCAACTGGGAATTTAGGAAGTCTTCCTAAGACCACGGATCGGGAGCCGGGTAGTAAGGCATATCAACTTCCGGACAGGCGACCATTCGGGCACGACCCGTCCCCGAGCCCTAAAATGTCGGGGCTGATCCGCGCCTGGGGGCGCCGTCTTTCATGTCCCATTTGTACGATGGATATTCGGAACGCTTGAGCCCTCGTTAACAGTGGCTTTGCGGTTTGTCTCGAAACCTGCCCTTTGTGAGGCGGCCCGCCGGTCAGAAGATCGGCTGCAGAACCATCCGGCCGTACGCGATGAACGCCATGAGGAGGCCCAGCACGCCGCTCAAGATCGTGGGCGCGACCTCGCGGTACTTGACATGCACCCCGACGAACACGAGGCTCTCGACCGCCAAAACCGTGGCAGCCAGGATCGTCAGCGGCGGCTGCCAATGGAACGCGGCGGGGACGATGAGCCCAACCGTGCACACGAGCTCTAGGATGCCCAGGGTCATCCAGGCTTTCCGCGGCAAGGCGCCAAAGGACGGGACGTCCTGGCTTACCTTGTCGAACATGAAGACCTTCATGACGCCCGACGATCCGTACAGAAGCGCGGCGAGGACTTGCAGGACCCATAACAGTATGTTCATCGTGGCCTCTTCCCGGTTTCTGCGTCCACGCGCAGGGAGGTTTCTCCCTGCGCGATCCACTTTCTGAGCCCAGATCTCGTGACCATGGATAACCTCATGATAATTTCCCTTCGTGTTGCACAAAGGCCCCTTTTCGAGACGGGAGCGAGGAGCACGGCTTCATGCGACAAGGGCTGCGAACAGACGGAAGCTTCCGAAGTACTGCTTCCGATTTGACGGCTGACCTCAACCACCGGTTTCGGACGTTTGACCGCTATCCAGAAGTGATCTTTTCGGCAACATCGCTTCTACGGCTTGATCGTGGAGCAGTCTGCTGGGCGACGACTTGGCGTCATGCATGACAGCAAGCTTGATTGACATCGGCGCAAGAGACTGGCGCGAACCTAGCCCCTGGGCGCCAGAATCTGGCGAAGCTTTTCGCGCTTGACAGCAACATCTTCCACGGTGGTCTGCACCTGGTCGAGCGTCCGCTGAACGTTGTCGATGTATCCAGGCAGCAGTCCCCAGAAGGCGCTCACCGCTTCTTTCTGGTCGAGCAGCGCCAGCGTTGTGCCCGCGGCTGCCGCCGCCAGCCCCGCGCGGCGCCGTCCCAGCAGCAGCAGCAGTCCGCCGGCCAGCAGGCTTCCACCAGCGGCAACTCTCGCCCAATTCGTGGCTTCACTTTCAGATATGCGAGGCATGGGCTCAGAATCGTATTCTGACTTGCTAAGCGGCACAACCACCATCGTCTCTCCTCCCGTTGCAAAACCGGTTCGGTGCAACGTTCAATCAAGCTTCGCCCTGCATTGCGAGTGCCCGAACGCGAAGAAAATCCTCCTGAAACGAGCGCTGCGGAAACTAATCCAGGTCGAACTCACGCAATGGCTTGCCTTCAGGCGCGTCCTTGGCCTTGCGCATGGCTTCGGCAAATTTCTTTTCCAGTAAATCTGCCTTGTTTCGTTCCGCATCCACCGATTGGCGGAAGATCGATTCCTTGCGCTCATCTTGCTCGCGCATCGCCTTGGCCGCCGTCTCCAGGTCTTCAAACATCCGCTTGCGCGGCGCCGAAGTATGGCTCACCAACAGTCCGGTTGCCCCATCGATCCTGAGCATCGCCCCGCAATCCGGGCACATAACCTCGAAAATCTTCTCTTTAGCTTTAGCCATGTCGTTCAATCCAGAATTGTATGCGCTTGCGAGTTGAATTGCACAAAAGGTCGCAAAACTCAAGAGCGTACATCATGTACGTTATCATATGTACACCGTGATACACTGTGGAAATGGAAGTCCCGATTACTCAATTTCGCCGCGAAATCTTTTCGCTGGTCAATCAGGCTCTCGATGGGCAGGAGGTCTGGTTTACCCACAAGGGGCGTCGCTTGAAGATTGTCCCTGAAGGCGAGCCGGTGAGCCGCCTCAGCCGGATCACGCCCATGGACGTCATCAACTATGCTGAAGGCGGCCTTGAGAATACGGGCCTGCTTGAGGAAATGACGCGTGAATGGGAAGCGGACTGGGCACGGGATTTCGGCCCCGCGCCAAGCTTATCCACAGCGGATGATTCAGTTTCCGACCAGGCCAGCGATAAGCCGTGATCGCGTATTTCGATACCAACGCGCTTCTTTGGCTCTCTGAGGGCAGTTTGGCTGGCCTCAACCCCAAGATCGACCGCTTGCTCGAACAAGCCGATCTGCTCTTCTCGCAGATGGTTCTTCTGGAGCTTGAGCATCTTTACGAGATCAAACGCAGTAAGCGTCCAGCCCGTGACATTCAGAGTAAGGTCGAGCACGAACTCGGTGTCCGGCTTTGCGATCTTCCCTTTGCGAAGATCGCCGCCGCAGCGCTCGACGAGAAGTGGACCCGCGACCCATTCGACCGGCTCATCGTCGCTAACGCCAAAGCCAACGGATTCGCCTGGCTCATCTCCGCCGACGAAACCATGCGAAAACACTATCCGCGAACCGTCTGGTAGCGCGTGGCTCGACGGACCGCACACCGCGTGTTCCGCACCAGGCCGCGTAGCCTTGGTACTACAGTTATAGATCGGAAATTCCGGAGGGAGCAGGGGGTTTCAACCCCCTGAAAGAAAGCGAAATAACAGGGCCTTCAGGCACGGGCCATTTCACTATCCTGGCACTGACCGCAAGTAAAACTGCAGTATTAGAACCCGATGTCACCCTACTTGATCACAACATGAAGTGTGTATCGCTCTTCGCCGAGGGTAGGCTTTTCCCAGGAGCGCGCATAGCGCAGCAGGAGAATCGCGTCTCCAGCACGCTTGGGCTGAAACGTGAATACCTGCACGATGGGCCGGCCCACGCCGGGCTTCGCGGCATCGGTTTGCGTCTGGCCGGTCAACTTTAGCAACGCTGTCGATTTGGGATGGACGGTCCACATGTACCCGGTGGAGGGATTCGAAGCCAGGCGAACCTCCAGCGTGTCCGCGACCTTGATCTGGACATCGCTTCCCTTGTCGTCGTCCGTGACCACTTGGGTGGCCGCAAACGATCTTTGTGGATGAAATGCAAATCCCAGGACGGCAAGCAAGAAAAGAAAGAGCAAGGCATCGAACCGTCGAACTGCTCGATCAGACCGCATTGCAAGTTCCTCCAGCGCAGTTGGACGCGCATCCCGCCCGCCCGTCTGCGCACGGATGAAGATACATCTGGCCGGAAGACGGTGCAAACGCATTCCTGGCCCATTTCGATTGGAGCAAAAAAAGCCCCGCTTGCGGGAGCGGGGCCTTTCTGATCGATCCACAGCATGATCAATCGCCGTTATTGCTTCTCCGCCGCCGTGGCCAGCTTGGCTTCGGCTTCGGCGATCACGCGGAGAGCCTCGTCGTAACCCTCTTCGCTTTCCCCGGCTTCGTTCCACATTCTTTGGCCGCGAACCAGTTGCTCCTCGGCGCGGTCCACGCTGATTTCTTCCGGCCTCAGCGCGTCGGAGGCCAGAATTGTGACGCGGTCGGGAAGCACTTCCACAAATCCCCAACTCACGTTATAGCGGGTAATGCTCTGTGGGCCGCCAGACTCTCCCGCTGCTCCGCCGTGGACAGTTACGTCGCCCGCGCCCAACTCCGCCATCAGCGGTGCGTGGCCAAAGAGCACCTCCATGTAACCCGACTTGGCCGGCAGCTCGACCGCGGCCGCCGAATGCTCAAAGAGCGTGCGCTCGGGTGTTACCAGCCGGACACGGAGTTGATTGCTTTCCTCTGCCATGGGCTCCTTTCAGTCGCCAGGCCTCAGGGATCAGAGATCAGGAAAAGCCCTCTTACCACAGAATCGCTTCTAACTGACCCCTGATCCCTGATCCCTGCCTTTACACCGTCGCCTTCAGCTTTTCGGACTCGGCAAGCACTTCTTCGATGGCGCCTTTCATGTAGAAGGCCTGCTCGGGAATATCGTCGTACTTGCCGGCGATGATCTCCTTGAAGCTGCGCACCGTATCTGCCACCTTCACATATGCGCCGGGAATGCCGGTAAACGTCTCGGCCACGTGGAACGGCTGCGAGAGGAACTTCTGCACCTTGCGGGCGCGCGCGACGGTCAGCTTGTCTTCCTCTGAAAGTTCGTCGATGCCGAGAATGGCGATGATGTCCTGCAGATCCTTGTAGCGCTGCAGAATGCGCTTCACGCCCTGGGCCACGTCGTAATGATCCTGGCCCACGATGCGCGCGCTCAAGATGCGCGAGGTCGAAGCCAGCGGATCGACGGCCGGATAAATGCCAAGCTCGGAAAGCGGCCGGCTCAATACGGTGGTCGCGTCGAGGTGAGCAAACGTGGTGGCCGGCGCAGGATCGGTCAAATCGTCGGCCGGCACATAAACGGCCTGCACTGAAGTGACAGACCCCTTGCTTGTGGAAGTAATGCGCTCCTGCAAGCTCGCCCATTTCGGTGGCCAGGTTGGGCTGGTAGCCCACGGCCGAGGGCATGCGGCCCAGCAGCGTGGAAACCTCAGAGCCTGCCTGCGTGAAGCGGAAGATGTTGTCGATGAACAGCAGCGTGTCCGAGCCTTCGACGTCGCGGAAGTACTCGGCCACGGTCAGCGCGCTCAGGGCCACGCGCAGGCGCGCTCCGGGCGGCTCGGTCATCTGCCCGTAGACCAGCGCGCACTTCGAGTTGGCCCAGTCGCCCGGCTTGATGACGCCGGACTCGGTCATCTCGAGCCAAAGGTCGTTGCCCTCGCGGGTACGCTCGCCCACGCCGGCAAACACCGAGAAGCCGCCGTGATTCTTGGCCACGTTATTGATCAGTTCCATGATGACGACGGTCTTGCCCACGCCCGCGCCGCCGAACAGGCCGATCTTGCCGCCCTTCAAGAACGGCTGGATCAGGTCGATGACCTTGATGCCGGTCTCGAACATCTCCTCGTGCGTGGTCTGCTCGTCGAACAGCGGCGCCGGCCGGTGAATGGGCATGCGCGTCTTCTCGCCGACGGGTCCAAGCTCGTCCACCGGCTCGCCGATCACGTTGATGACGCGGCCCAGCGTCTCTTTGCCCACGGGCACGCGAATCGGGCCGCCGAGGTCGATGGCCTTCATGCCGCGAACCATGCCGTCGGTAGCTTCCATGGCCACGGTGCGCACGCGGCCCTCGCCCAGATGCTGCTGAACCTCGAGAATCACCGTGATGGGCGTGGGCACGGTAAAGCCCTCGCTGGTGACGCGCAACGCCTGGTAGATGGGCGGCATCGTCGCTTCTTCAAACTGCACGTCCACCGCGGGACCGGAGACCTGAATTACTTTGCCGATGTTCTCTGCCATTTTTTCTTTGCCTCAGGGGCTGAAGCCCCCAATATTTCTAACCCGTTTGCGGCACGGCTGAAGCCGTACCCTGATACAAAGCCAGTGTTCTTTCGCATCCCGGCGCGGCTGAAGCCGTGCCCTTTCAAAATTCGTTGCTGGACTTCTCCGGGGCTAAAGCCCAACTTCAAACTCTCACTCATTCAGGGGCCTGAAGACCCCTGCTCCCTCCGAATGCCGCGCTAGAGCGCCGCTGCGCCGGAAACAATCTCGATGATCTCCTTGGTGATGGCCGCCTGGCGCACGCGGTTCATATGCAGCGTGAGCGCGTCGATCATATCCGAGGCGTTGTTGGTTGCCGAATCCATCGCCGTCATGCGCGCCGCATGTTCCGCGGCCACCGACTCCGTCATGGCGTGATACAGCATGGAAGAAACGTATTGCGGAAGCAGTCCGTTGAAAAGCTCCTCGGCGGGCTGCTCGTAGATGTAGTCCACCTGCGCGGTGCCGAATTTTTTCGCTTCCTCGTCGGCCTCGGCCGTATCGACCGGCTCGATCGAGATGCCCGCGCTCAATGCAGCCTCGGCCGCGCGCTCGCGCTCTTCCTCGGTGGGCTCGACGGCGCCGGTAATCTGCGGAATGCCGATCTTGATCAGCGGCAACAGCTTCTCGACCACCAGCCGCTGCTGAATCACCGACTTGAACTCGTTGTAGACGATGTAGGCCGCGTCGATCTCCTCATGCACGTAGCGGGCGATGATGCTCTGGGCCAGCTCAAAGACCCGGCTGTTCTCCAGCTTCAACAGCATGCCCGGATGATCGCCGGTAACTTCGACGGGCGCCTTGCGCTCGCGCACCTGGTGCTTGTTGCCGTTCTCGTCGGTCTGCTCGGTGTAAACCGCCGCGGGATAGTGGCGCCGCATCTGGTCGCGGCCCTTGCGGCCCACGGCCTCGATGTCGATCTCCTTGTCCGGATTGCCGGCGATGAACTGGAAGGCGGTCTTCAGAATGTTGGCGTTGAATGCGCCGGCAAAGCCCTTGTCGCCGCTGATGACGATCAGCAGCACCCGCTTCTCGGGGCGCGTGGCAAACAGCGGATGGCGCAGGTTGCCCGGTCTCCGGATCGAAGATGTCGATGCGCCGGGTCAGCGACTCCAGCACGCTGGTGATCATCTTGGCGTAGGGCCGGGCAGAGATTGCCCGCTCCTGCGCGCGGCGCAGCTTGGCCGCCGAGACCATCTTCATGGCCTTGGTGATCTGCCGCGTGTTCTTCACGCTGCGAATGCGACGCCGTAAGTCTAGGACATTTGCCATGATGCTTTCCGTTGCCGAGCTTTTAGCCGTCAGCCTTTAGCTTTTAGCTCTTCTTGTTCGGCTTTCGATTCCAGTTCTCTGCTCGCTGTCAGGGGCTTTTAGCTGATAGCTGAAAGCTAAGAGCTAACGGCTGCCGCCAGCTCCGCCTTGAAGTTGGCCGAGTATTCTTTCAGCGCCGCGTGCAGCCGGTTGCGCAGGTCGTCGTCGAGCGCCTTCTTCTTGGTCAAGTCGTCGAGCAGCGCCGTCTGCGCGGAATCGAAATACTTGTACAGCCCGTCCTCGAAGGCGCGAATGTCGGAGACCTGCAAATCGTCCAGGTAGCCCTGCGTTCCGGCGAAGAGCACCACCACCTGCTGCTGCCAGGTGAGCGGCTGGAACTGCGGCTGCTTGAGCAGTTCGGTCAGGCGCTGGCCGCGGTTCAGCTGCTTCTGCGTGAGCGGATCGAGGTCGGAGCCGAACTGCGCGAAGGCAGCCAGTTCGCGATACTGCGCAAGGTCGAGCTTGAGCGTGGAACCCACCTGCTTGACCGCCTTGATGGCCGCCGAGAAGCCCACGCGCGAAACCGAAAGGCCCACGTTGACGGCGGGGCGAACGCCGGAGTTGAACAAATCCGTTTCCAAAAATATCTGCCCGTCGGTAATCGAAATCACGTTGGTGGGAATGTACGCGGAAACGTCGCCTGCCTGTGTCTCAATCACCGGCAGCGCGGTCAGCGAACCGCCGCCCTTTTCTTTGGACATCTTGGAGGAGCGCTCCAAGAGCCGCGAGTGGAGATAGAAGACGTCGCCCGGATAAGCTTCGCGGCCCGGCGGACGGCGCAGCAGCAGCGAAATCTCGCGGTAGGCCATGGCGTGCTTGGACAGATCGTCGTACATCACCAGCGCGTGGCGGCCGGAGTCGCGGAAAAATTCGCCGATGGCCGTTGCCGCATAGGGTGCGATGTAAAGCATCGGCGCGGGTTCCGAGGCCGAAGCAGCAACGATGACCGTGTGGCCCATTGCGCCGGCTTCAGTGAGGGTCTGGACAACCTGCGCTATCGAAGACCGCTTCTGCCCAATGGCGCAGTAGATGCAGATCAGGTCGTTCTTGGCGTTGTTGATGATGGTGTCGAGCAGAACGGCGGTCTTGCCCGTTTGCCTGTCGCCGATGATCAACTCGCGCTGGCCGCGGCCAATGGGAATCATGGCGTCGATGGCCTTGAGACCGGTGGCCATGGGCTCGCGCACAGGCTGGCGGTCGATGATGCCCGGCGCCAACCGCTCGATGGGCAGCGACTCTGTCGAAGCGATCGGCCCCTTGTCGTCGATCGGCTGGCCAAGCGCATTCACTACGCGGCCGATCATCCCCTCGCCCACCGGCACGCTGAGAATCGTGCCTGTGCGCTTGACCTCGTTGCCTTCACTCAACTCCGTGTAGTCGCCCAGCACCACCGCGCCTACCTGATCTTCTTCCAGGCTAAGCGCCAGTCCGGCAATGCCGTGCGGAAAGGCGAGCAACTCGCCGGCCATCACCTTGTCCAGGCCGTGCAGGCGCGCAATGCCGTCGCCCAGCGATGTGATGGTCCCGACTTCGTCCACCTGGACCTTGGAGTCGTAGTTCGCGATCTGCTCGCGAAGAAGCTGCGTAATTTCGTCTGCCTTGATCTGAGCCATTTCTGTCCTCAGGGATCAGGGGTCAGGGGTCAGGGATCAGTAACCGGCGCTGTTAGCGCAATCTGGCATTGCTGATCTCTGCTCCCTTTTCCCCGTTCCCTCTTTTCTCAGCCTTCATTCACTATGGGGCCTTCTGACCCCTGATCCCTGCCGGCTTCAGCCGGCCGTCAACGCTTCCCTCAACCTGTCCAGCCGTCCGCGCACCGAGCCGTCGTACACCGTCGAACCGATGCGAACCACGGTGCCGCCGAGGATCGCCGTGTCCAACTTGAAGCTGGCTTCAACGCGCGAGCCGACCAGTTTGCCTATCTCCGCCACCAGCGCGTCGCGCTCTTCCGCGCCCAACTCGCGGGCGGTCACGATCTCCGCCTGCTGAATTCCCAACTGCTGCTGCAACAACCGGCGATAAGTCGCGGCCACTTCGCTGACGCCGCCGATGCGGTTGTTGTCGATCAGCACCGCCAGCAGGTTGCGCAGTTCCTTCCGAAGTCCAAGCTTTGCGTTCAGCGTGTCCAGAAACCCCACCTTCTGCACGGCGGGAATGGCTGGATTCACGAAGAATTCCCGCAACTCCGGACTGCCGTTCCAGGTCCCCAGAAAATCGTCGAACTCCACAGCGATCGCGGCCGTATCCAACTTGGCAGCCGTAACCACATCGAGAAATGCACTGGCGTAGCGGGCAACAAAAGCGGCCATCTAGTTCTGCCCTCCTTTTGTCACATCGCCTACAAACTCCGCGATCAGCGCGCGATCGGTCTCCGGCGAGAGAACCAGTTGCCTGGCGGCCTGGTCGACAGCCAGATCGGCGGCAAAGTGGCGCAGTCCGCGCCGGGCCTGAAGTGCGGCCATGCCAATCTCCTGCTCGGCGGCGGCGACGATGCGGGCGCTCTCTTCTTCGAGCGCCGCCTTGATCCGAACCTCGTCGCGCTTGATCTCTTCGTCCACTTCGGTCTTGAACTTTTGAATCTCCTCGCCGAGCGATGAGAGCTTGGCCTCGACCGCATTCAGCCGCGCGTTGGCGTCCTCGGTGACCTTGCGCGCCGATTCGATATCGCCGCGCACCTTGTCCCCGCGACCGCGAAGAAACTTGGGCATGAAGCGCGCCAGCGGTATGACAATGGCCAGCACGATAATGGCGAAGTTGATCAGCTCGAACATCCGCGCCGTCGTCTCCAGGCTGAGATGAAGCGCCTTGGCGGTGGCAACAACGATCGGGCCTTCGAGCCGGAATGCCTTGTCCTGATCTTCCTGCGACTGCCCGGAATCGGATGAAGCAGTTGCCGGCGCGGAGGCCGTCTCACCGGGCGTTGCCGGGGCGGCTTGCTGCGCGGCAAGTTCATGCGGAGCCGATAGAACCGCGGCCGCGATCAGGCCCGCGAATACAAACCGGAAGATGCTGGACCGGAAAGCAGAAGCGGCAAAGCGCACATGCGCGATCGAATCTGTCAAATACTTCAACGGGAACCCCCGGCAGCCTGCGGAAGAACCGCGCGAACCACCTGGCTGGCCAAATCCCCGGCGGTGGCCCGCAGGTGTTGCCGGGCCGCCTCAGCCTCGGCTTCGAGCTCGGCCTTGGCCTGGCTCACCTTGGCCCCGGACGCCTTGCGGCCAACATCGAGCGCCGCCTCGCGCTCCGCGTTCCATTGCTTGACCCGCTGTTCGCGAGCCTTGTAGACCTCGCCGCGCGCCTCGCGCAACCTGGCAGCGTAGTCGGCGGTTTTGGCCTCGGCAAGGGCGATGGCCTTATGCGCGTCTTCGATGGCGCCGTCAGTCCGTGCATGACGCTCTCTCAGCGTGGCGTTCAACGGTCCCTGCACCAGAAACCGGTAGGCCAAAACCAGCACGATAAACAGCACCATCGTGGGCACGGAGCCGAGAAGAAGGGTCCCGACTTGTTGGATAATTTCTTCCATGCTGGTACCGATTCGCTCCGGCAATCAGTTTGGTCTCAATCGTGGGTGGAACATCTTTTTGTATCAGGGGAGGAGTGTCAAGTCAACGCAGATGGAGCCTATTTGGCGGGTCCTGTGACTGCTGTCACCAAAACGAAACTTTATCCAAAAAAGAACTTGCTTTCGCCCGGAACAAGCCTAGACTAAGAATACCACCTAGACCCGGTCCAGGGTCCAGCGGGCAGCCGGTTCCGGGAAGTCCTTCCACTCCCTCGGTCGGCTGCCCGCCTCTTAGTTTTCAGCCCCTTTTTCGTCCTGTCACTTGGGTTTACGGCTTGGCCCCGGCAGCCTGCTTGTCCAGCGTCAAAAGCCCCTGGGCACGCAGCCAGATCTCCAGCAGGTTGGGCCACTGATCCAGAGCCGGATCGCCCTTTCCCAAACCGGAGCCATGCGAGCCGTGAGTGAAGATGTGGGCCTCGGCGGGAACGCCCGCCTTGACAAGCGCCTCGTAGAAGCGCAGCCCCTGCTCCACCGGAACCGTCTGGTCGTCGAAGGTGTGATACCAGAATGTAGGCGGCGTGTCCTTGGTGACAAAAAGGTCGGGCGAATACGCTGCCCGAAGCGCTTCGCAGCGGTCCATCAGGTTGAACATCTTGCAGTAACTCAGGTGCGAGGTGTCGCTGGAGATAGCCCCAATCCAGGGGTAGCCGAGCACCATGTAATCCGGGCGGCTGGAAACGCGATCGATCGGATCGTCGGCGTCAGGGCTTCCCGGCACAAATTGCGTCCCGGAGAGTGCGGCCAGGTGTCCGCCGGCGGAAAAACCGATGACCACGATGCGATTGGGGTCGATCTGGTAGTCCCGCGCTCTCGCCCGCACTGTCTGAATGGCGCGCCGAGCGTCGACCAGCGGCACTGGCAGCAAATAGCCGTTCGAGGTGAGGCGGTAACTCAGCACGAATGCCCGAAAGCCCCTTGCCGTGAACCAGTCGGCCACCGCACGGCCCTCCAGGTTGCCGGACAGGTGGGCGTAGGCTCCGCCGGGAAAGATCACCACTGCCGAGCCGTTCACGGGGCCGCGCGGCGGTTCCAGGATAGTCAGGGTGGGCGTGTCCTCGCAGGCCTTGCCCTTGGCCTCGGGAGCGTCTCCAGGCCACAGGCGGATGGTCTGAATGCCCAGAAAGTCATTGTTGTTGCCCACCGTCGCGCAGGGCAGAGTCTGCGCATGCGCCAGCGAGCCGGCCAGCACTCCAGCAATCACGACCACGAAAAACCGTCTCACGTTGAACCTCCCCGATTGTTCGGCAGGATTATACGACCCCCAAACTGTTTACTTCTTTCACTTCTTCGCTCTTTCACTTTTTCACTGCCTTACAGCCAAACCGCCGTATGCCCCGGACACGAATTCACCGCCTGCGCGCTGAGCTCCTCCGCCAGCTCAAATCCGTAGCGGGCAAAGTAGTAGGCCGCGCCGTGCAACCGCTCCTGCAGCACGCCGCCAGGGTAAAGCGCCTGGCAGATGGCTTCGGCGTGGCGACCGAGCGAGGCCTCGCGCTGCAATTGAAAGTTCGCCGCCAGCCTGCGCAGGCGATTCATCTGGTAGCGCATCTTGCCCGCCGCCGTCTCCGCCGACCGGCCCAGCCCCGCATCCAACTGCCCCATCCATTCCTCTACGGTCTTCAGTTCGGCATCCAGCGCAGTGCCCGCCGCGGCCAGCTTGCGTTTACCCTCAATGGAAATGGTCCGCGCAGCCAGGAGCTGCGCCAGTGACGCTTCGTTCTCCTCGAAGACGCGGTCCAGAGTTAACTCGTGCTTGCGCAGCAACTCGCCAATGGCCGGCTCAATCAGCGTGGCGGAAAAGCGCGGCTGAACGGGCGTAACCCGGCCCAGAATCCGCTCAAACAACACGGCGGATTGCGCGAAGTAGGCCACCTCTGCCGGTCCGCCGATGGTCAGCGAAGTCGAAAGCAGAAAATCCTGGAAAACCGGCCGCAGCAAAGCCGATGGCGAGATTCGCTCCGGCTCCGCCTCCAGAACACCCACCAGTTCAGCCGTGGAAAGACTCCGCCGGCCCGCCTGCCACAAACCGCCCGGCTCCGCGGCACTGGCCGCGATCCGCTTGAGGGCCAGACGCGCTCCGGAACCTTCGTCGATCAGGAACAGCAGGCTGGACTGCGCCCCAACAGCCACCTGGGCGTGATAGCCGGCAGCTTCGAGCTCGCCATTTCGCTCGAACAGAGCTGCGTGCAACTCGTCCGCACGCTCCAGGGCCGCGCGCAGCACCGGCGCGCCCATGCGGTGAAATGCACGACCGCCCGCATCCAGAATCAACAGCCCCTGCGCGGCAAAAACTTTGGAATAGAACGAGGCAAAAGCCTGGGCAAAGGTGCGGCCCGGCTGGTAGGCGTCGGCCAGCGCATCCATCGCATCGGAATCGGATGGGCCCAGCAGCTCCCGGGCCTCATCGATCAGCGGCATGATCCGGTCGTCGAGAACAATGCTCCCGACCGGCCGCGCTGCCTCAGCTTGACCGGGCTCCTGAGGCGCGGCATAGACCAGCTTGCGCAGTCCCCTCTTCGCCGGAAGGGTGACGTGGTCGATCTCGGCAAAGTCGTGGTCTTCGCTGGCCAGCCAGAAGACGGCCGCGTGGGGATGGCCTTGGGCCGTCGCCTGCCGCGCACGCGCCACCGCGGTTGCAGCTTTGAACGGCGTAAAAAGCGGTCCGCCAAATAGCCCGACCTGCTGCCCTGTAACCACGGCTCCCGCGCCCTTGCCCAGCGCTTCCAGAGCCGCCGCGGCAGCCGGGCCCGGATTCTGCTCCGCCAGCAATCCAACCAGCTCCGGCCAATGCGCGGGAAGCTGCGGGGCGTCCGCTGCGGCGGACCAGCCACTCGCCGGCGGCCGCGAGGCATAAAAAGGCGACGCCGCCGCGTCCCCGGCGCAGTAATCCAGAAACAGCCGGGTCAGCCCCGGCGCCACGGTAATAGGGAAACAGTCTGCGGTCAGCAACTCATTCACAAGGGTTCATTCAATTCCGGCTAGCCGTACCCTCAAAAACTCCCCGACTCCAGCAAACGCGGAATTTAGCTCTGTTAAGGATGCCACGCCAGGCGGGATCGATGCACAACTCCTCAATTCTGCAGTGAGTCGGCTCGAAGGGTACGGGCTTCAGCCCGTACATAAATCGAGAAAAATGAATCTGGGCTTTAGCCCCTGAGGGAAGCTTTTTTCAAACTGAATCGCTCCCGCAATCTGTCCCGCCAAACCATCCGGCCGGTTCGTATACTCTTGATCTGACCGCACACGATTGTGCTTTGAGGAGAGAGATCCAGATGGCGAGCAGAGAGAAGTCCGCGAAAGCCGCGGAGCCGAAGAAAGCAGCAAAGAAGGCAAAGGCCGTAAAGAGCAAGGCTGCGAAGCCCGCGAAGCCGAAGACTAAGTCGAAAAAGCTGGCGAAAATCCCCCGGCCCGCTGTGGTCGAGACGGCGCAATTGATAAGCTCCGAGGTCGTCTACACCGGTCCGCTCTTCCGGATTCTCCACGACAAGCTGATCGAGCCCGGCGGCCGCAAGAGCGAACGCGACGTCATCCGCCACAACGGCAGTGTAGTCATCCTGGCCATCGACAACTCCAAGAGAAAAAATGACCCTTGGATCGTGATCGAGCGCCAATACCGGCACGCCGCCAACCGGTTTCTATGGGAGCTGCCTGCCGGCAAGCTCGAGCCCGGCGAAGACGCGCTCACCGGCGCCAAACGCGAACTGGCTGAGGAGACCGGATACGCCGCAAAAAAATGGGCGCCGCTGGTCGAGTACTACGCCAGCCCCGGCTTTCTCGGCGAATCCATGAAAGTCTTTTTAGCCGAAGGGCTTGTGGCCGGCGCCGCCCATCCCGAGGACGACGAGGAGATCGAGTTTCGACTGGTGAAGCTCTCCGAAGTCCTCAAAATGATCGACAAGGGCGCCATTCTCGACGGCAAGACGCTCACCAGCGTCCTTTTGTATGCGAGGCGCACAGGCCGAAAACGTAAGAAGTAGCCCCGCGGCACTCTCGAGAAGCTGCCTGCCCTTGGTAAGGCTGCGCGGAGGTTCACCAGCCGGCCCGCCAAATTGTTGATTCGCTGGCACGTCTTCCACCAGAGGCGCGTCCGTCCCACTTTGTGGGCATCCATTGTGAAATTATCGTCAACCTTTCTGCCGGTTTTGCCGTCATAATAAATTGAACGGCGCGCGATCCCCTCGCTCGCCGGATTCCCCGCAAGACCCAGAGAAAGAAGGAGCCTGTGGCCCAGTTCAAAGGGAAGGTCAAGTGGTTCAACAACGCCAAGGGCTATGGATTCATCGGACGCGAAGACGGGCCTGATGTATTCGTTCACTATTCATCGATTCAACTGGACGGATACAAAACGCTGAAAGAGGGCGATGACGTCGAGTTCGACATCGTCCAAGGTCAGAAAGGTCCCCAGGCGGATGCAGTCATCCGCTTCAAGGACCAAGCCGCCCACAGCGCAGCCTGAAGGCGCGTAAGACCGGGCGTACCGCAAGACCACCGCGCAGCGGTGCATCTGAACTGCGTCCAAATTCACCCCGCTCGTCACACCACGCCATCCGGCCAGAAGCACTTTAGCCGCCGCCGTCCTGAGCGGAGCGCATTCGAACGGCGTCGAAGCATCTGCATCTGTTTTTCCCCGCTCCCGCGGAACGCCGCACCGTCATGCCGTAGATTCATTCCCGGAACACCCACCCAATCATCCCCAAAACGGAACCTTATGATTCACAGTCTTCGTTATCCGTCCTGATCCCTGATCTCTGACCCCTGATCCCTGATCTCTGGTCTTGCGCTACCATATGAGACAGCATCGGGAGCGAGCATGTTCGTAGTCGTATGGCAGTTCGAGATTGCCGAGGAGAAAGTCGCCGCCTTCGAGGCCGCTTACGGGCCGGACGGCGCCTGGGCCAATCTCTTCCGGACTTCTCCCAACTATCTGGGAACAGAGCTTTTGCGCGATGCCTATATCCCCGGAGCCTACCTGACCATTGACCGCTGGGCCAGCGAGCAGGCCTTTCGCGCCTTCCGCAAAGATCACGATCCCGATTACGAGTCTCTTGACCGCTCCTGCGACGCCTTGACCAGCCGCGAGACCCGCATCGGCGCCTTCACCGTCTGATTCGCGCCGGCAATTTTCACCCGCTCCACCCATAGGTATCTGTTTCTCCGTTTCTTCGCCATTTTCTTCTGTCATTGTCTGTCCAGCCCTGCTACAATCCCATCGAAATCAATAAAGCCGCCGCGCCGATTTGTGCCACGAAAAGCATGGCGAGCAACTTCAGGAGACTCTCCCAATGGCCATCGCCGATGAACGCGCCAAAGCTGTAGAAATTGCCCTTGCACAGATCGAAAAACAGTTTGGCAAAGGTTCCATTGTCCGCCTCGGCTCCAAGGAAGCGCTGGTGCCCATCGCCGTGATCTCCACCGGCTCCATCAGCTTCGACGCAGCGCTTGGCGTGGGCGGAATCCCCCGCGGCCGCGTCAGCGAGGTCTTCGGCCCCGAATCCTCGGGCAAGACCACCATCTGCTTGCAGATCATCGCCGAGGCCCAGAAGCTGGGCGGTCTGGCGGCCTTCGTCGATGCCGAGCACGCCCTCGATCCCGCCTACGCCAAAAAACTCGGCGTGGATATTGACAACCTGCTGGTCTCTCAGCCGGATAGCGGCGAACAGGCCCTGGAAATCACCGAGGCGCTGGTCCGCTCCGGCGCCATCGACGTGCTGGTCGTCGACTCGGTGGCCGCGCTGGTGCCCAAGGCGGAGCTTGACGGCGAGATGGGCGACTCCCACATGGGACTGCAGGCGCGCCTCATGTCCCAGGCTCTGCGCAAGCTCACCGGCACGGTTTCCAAGTCGCGCACCGCGCTCATCTTCATCAACCAGATTCGCGAGAAGATCGGCGTCATGTTCGGCAACCCCGAGACCACCACGGGCGGCCGCGCCCTCAAGTTCTACTCCTCGGTGCGCGTCGATATCCGCCGCATTGCCGCCGTCAAGGAGGGCGATGTGGTCACCGGCTCGCACACCAAGGTCAAGATCGTGAAGAACAAGGTGGCCGCGCCCTTCCGCGAGGCCGAGTTCGACATCCTCTACGGCGAGGGCATCAGCAAGGAGGGCGACGTGCTGGACATGGCCGTGGCCAGCAATATTGTTGAGAAGTCGGGCGCCTGGTACAGCTACGCCGGCGAACGCATCGGCCAAGGGCGCGAAAACACACGAACATTTCTCAAGGACAATAAGGACATCTTTGCCAAGATGGACACCGAGCTCCGCAAGAAGCTGAACATCGGCGGTTCCGCCAAGGCAGAAGTACCCGAGGTCCCGGCTGCCGGCCCCGCTGAAGCCAAGGAAGCCGTGCGCGCGCGCAAGGCGTAGCGATCTCCGAATCAGGAAATTCGGCTGCCTGCGGGTAGCCGTTTTTCTTGACATCCGTAGAGTAAGGTATGTATAGTTATGAGTGTGTAAAAGGAGGATTCGGTGAAACCTACAGAACAAACTAAGAATCACGTGATTTCGGCATACGTCAAACCGGCTCGGCAGAACGGCGAGAGGACGGTTCAAGTCAGAGTCGGAACCGTCCAAAAGGAACTTGGCTGGACCAACCGGACTCCGTCTGTTTTTTCGACTTTGTCATCCAAGGAATTCCAGAAGGAGGCAGGGATCGAGCTGATCCAAAAGGTTGGCGGTCCGCCTTCCGGGGGCCCGAGCACCACAGTGCAGTTCGTCTACCAAGTACTAGACGGAGCGGAAAATACCACTCCAGGCGCAAAAGTTGTTCCCAAAAGGGATGGGCTCCGTGAGCTCTATGGACTCTGCGCCGGGACGTTCAAGGCGCTCGGGGGAGGGGAAGCGTTTCTGCGGCGCGAGCGGGAATGGGGGCCGGACGCCTTGGAAAGATATCAAGCCGAAGAGCTTAAGCGGCGGAATGCAGAGGCAGCAAAGTGAACCGAGTCTACTGGGACTCGATGCTGTTCATCTATTTGCTGGAAGCAAATCCGGCCTTCGGCGAACGAGTACAGACAATGCACGAGGCAATGCTGCGTCGTGGCGACATTCTTTGCACCAGCGTTTTTACAGTCGGCGAAGTGCTGACTGGCCCCAGAAAACTGAACGACGCCGCCGGAATCAGTGGCTTGAAGAAGTTCTTTGGCAGCAATGAGGTTGAGATTTTGCCTTTTACGATGGAGGCTGCTGACAGGTACAGCATGATCCGAGTTGGGATGCGCGTGAGTCAGGCAGATGGGATTCATTTGGCCACTGCGGCAGCAGCGGGCGTCGATCTGTTTGTCACCAACGATGACGACTTGCAGAAACTTGTGATTTCGGGCATCGGATTCTTCGCAGACATAGACGGCAAGCTAATTTGAGCCATTGGAACTGCTCTTATTCTTCTCTCTTGCACTAAACTTGAATGCAAATGCAAATCATGGAGCGAGCGGCTTTACAACTTGGCCCGCGGTGGATGCTCCGCCGGCTTGCGGTGTTTCTGGCGTGTGCATGGCCGTTGGCCGCGCAGAGTCCTGCCACTCCCGTAGCTAATCCGCCTGCCATTGCGCCCATTCAAGGTGTGCATGCCGTCCTAAGTCTCGACGGTCCATGGCGCTTTCAGACCGGCGACGACCCGAGATGGGCCGATCCCGGCTTCGACGATTCGAAATGGCCCACGGTTGTTCTCGAAAAGCCGCTGGTAGACCAGAGCATCGATTCCTACTCCGGCTATGCCTGGTACCGCATTCGAGTCCAGCCGCAGCAGATTTCGACAATCGAAAGTCTCGCTCCGGGCAAACCTCTTGTTCTGCTCGCCACGCCCAACTCTGTTGGGCAGCTCTCGGTTTATGTAAACGGTTATCTAGTCGGCCAAACCCGCGGCATGACCGATAACCCGTCCATGTTTCAATCTCCGCCATTGATGGTTTCACTCTCCGGCTCCGGCCCAACCGTTCTGGCGGTTCGCACCTGGGCCGTCTCCGGCGTCCAGATCAACCGTGGCCTGCTCGAAAAGGTGGAACTCGCCACCCGCGACGACGCCGCCGGCAAGATCGATGTTGCGGCCAGCCGCCAATGGGACGAACATGCCGTCTCCGCATTGGTGGTTACGTTCTTGTTCGTCTGCGTAGCCTTGCTCGCGGCCGCCCTTTATCTGTCGCAGCGTCACCATTCGGAGTACCTGTGGCTTGCGTTGCTCTGTCTTTCGGTCGGCGCCGGCGGCGCTGCCGATGCCGTTTTTGACCTGGGACAGATGTCGCTGACCGTCTTTCGCGTTCTCTCAGTGATTAACAGTTACATCTTCATGGCCGTCACGCTGGAGTTTGTGCTCCGATTCACGGCGGCCCAGGAGCGCAGAACCGTCCGCGGGGTCCAGATCGCGGTGCTGGTCTTGCCGTTCGTGTACTTCGTCCACCTCGAGCAGACCTACGACGTGCTTTCCGTAGCGGCTGAAGTGGTCTTCTGCGCGCTCGTCTGTTTTCTGCTCTTCCGCGCATGGCGTCGCGGTCAAGCCGAAGCCGGCGTGATGCTGCTCCCGTTTTTCCTGGCCGCCACCGCGAGCTCCGTGGATACCGTTCTCGACTTCGCATCAAGACAACAGTGGATACCGCAGGAATTCGCATCGCCCCGCTACCACATTGGCCCCGTCGGATTCGCAACCGCCACGGTCGCCTATACTGTTTTTCTGGGAAGCCTGATCGCGGTAATTCTCCACCGCTTTGTCCGCGTCAGCGAGGAGGAGCAGCGGTCCTCGGCCGAAATCGCCGCCGCGCGCAGCGTGCAAGCGCTGCTGATTCCCACGACCTTGCCCTCCAACCGCAATTTCATGCTTGAAAGCGCCTACCTGCCCATTCAGGGCGTTGGCGGCGACTTCTTTCAGGTTCTCCCCTTGAAGGACGACTCGTTGCTGATCGTGGTGGGCGATGTCAGCGGCAAAGGCCTGCAGGCGGCCATGAATTCGAGCACGCTGGTAGGCGCGCTGCGCAACGAACTCTCCCATGACCCCGCAACTGTCCTTGACCATCTCAACCGTGTTCTGATTGGGGCGGTCTCATCGCCGGGCAAAGTTCCCGATCTGGATGCGGCGCCATGCTTTGCCACCTGCCTCTGCGCAAGAATCTTCCCTGATGGCGCCCTGATCGTCGCCAATGCCGGGCACTTGAGTCCATATCGCGACGGCCGCGAACTGGAGCTCAAACCCGGCCTGCCTCTGGGAGTGATCGCCGGCGCCAGCTACGAGCAGTCCACCTTCCAGCTTGAGCGCGGCGACAGGCTCGTCTTCCTTTCCGATGGCGTTGTGGAAGCGATGAACCCGCAGCGAGAGCTATTCGGCTTCGACCGCACCAGGCAAGTGAGCAACGAGTCCGCCCGCTACATCGCCCAGACCGCCAAGCGCTTCGGCCAGACCGACGACATCACGGTGCTGTCAATCTACGTCGCATCCCGCACCGCCGAGCACACCAGCCTAGAAGCGATGGAGAAGAGCTAGACTCTCATTCGTCATCGCGCATGGAAATCTCAGCGCGCCGAAATGACGTAGAATCGCAATTGAGCTGTATCGATGAGCGTAAAGGCCCTCTATCCCGGCACCTTCGATCCGCCGACCAACGGTCACGTGGACCTGATCCAGCGCGGCTCGAAGCTCTTCGAGCACCTCACCGTCGCCATCCTCACCAATCCCATCAAGAACCCGCTGTTTACGGTCGAAGAGCGTGTTGAAATGCTGACCGAGGCCACGCAGTTCATGGACAACGTGTCGGTGGCTACATTTGACGGCCTCACCGTGGACTTTGCCCGCCAGCTTGGAGCCATGGCGTTGTTGCGCGGCATCCGCGCCATCTCCGACTACGAGCATGAGTTCCAGATGGCCTTGATGAATCGGCGCCTGGCCCCGGAGATCGAGACCGTCTTTCTGCAGCCGGCCGGCCGCTACTCGTTCATCAGCTCGCGCATGTTGAAGGAAGTCTTCAGCTTCGGCGGCGACGTGACCGGGCTGGTGCCGCCGAATGTGCTCAAGCGCCTGCGCGGGCGCATCTGGACGAGCTGACGCTGGCACGACCCCTCGAACACAAACATATGCACAAATCAACATCCGTCAACCCGACCAGCGCACACAAGATGCGGGAGGTGTGGTAGTTTATAAACTACAGGGTTAGCATTGTTCGAATTCAAGCAGACCGAAACATTCCGCAAGTGGCGATTGCGGCTGAAAGATGAGCGCGCGAGAGCATTAATCGCGTCCCGGCTCGACCGTCTGGCCTTCGGTCATGCGGGAGACTTGAAGCCAGTGGGGAAGGGCATCAGCGAGTTGCGGATCGATTACGGGCCGGGTTACAGGGTTTATTTTGAGCGGCGGGGAAGCACAATCGTCATCCTGCTGTGCGGCGGCGACAAGAGCAAGCAAGACAAGGACATTGAGACGGCGAAACGCCTGGCAAAGGAATGGAGCGAAGACAATGGCTGAAAAACTGACGAAGTACGATCCGGCAGAGGACCTCGCATCGGACCAAGCCATAGCTACGTTCATGGCAGAGGCGTTCCAAACGAACGATGTGGCGTACATCTCGCACGCGCTGGGCGTGGTGGCGCGCGCCAAGGGGATGGCGCAGATCGCCGGCCAGACGGGCTTGTCGCGCGAGCAGCTTTACCGGTCATTCAGCGAAAAGGGCAACCCAACCCTCAAGACGACGCTTGCTGTGATGAAGGCTCTGGGGATTGAACTGACGGCGAAAGCGGCGCGGGCGGCATGATCGAGGGCGTGTGGGCTTATGTCTGACCATCCAGAAGTGGCCGGGCACCCGCCGGTTTGTGGCGACTGGCTTGGTCTCTGAACAGAAATCTGTAAAGATAGAAGTGCTATGACAGTCTCGACGCCTTCTCAAGTCTTTGCCGAGCGCATCGGCCGCATTGAAGTTTCAGCAACCATGGCTGTAGCCGCCGAGGCGGCCAAACTGCGCGCTCAGGGCGCAAACCTGGTGGATTTCGGGGCCGGCGAGCCTCACTTCCCTACCCCGCGCCATATCAAGGACGCAGCCATCGCCGCCATCGATGCCAACTTCACCCGCTATACCGTGGTGCCGGGCATTCCCGACGTGCGCAAAGCCATCGTCGAGCGCCACGCCTGCGACTTTGGCTCGGATTACGGTCTCGACGAGGCCATCTTCACCACCGGCGGCAAGCTGGCGCTGTTCAACACCATCCAGATTCTTGTCGAACACGGCGACGAGGTGATCCTCCCCGTTCCCTATTGGGTCAGCTTCAAAGACATCATCCAGTACGCCGGCGGCAAGGTGGTGTATCTCGAAACCAGCGAAGCCGAGAGCTTTCGCATAACTGCCGATGCCATTGAAAAGGCGATCACGCCCAAGACCAAGGCCATCATCCTCAATTCGCCGTCCAACCCGGCCGGCTCCGTCGTCTCCGCCGAAGATCTGGAGCGGATCGTCCACCTGGCTCACGAGCGGGGCATCTTCCTCTTGCTCGACGAGTGCTACGTCTATCTCAACTACGCCGGCAAGCCAGTCTCCGGCGGCTCGTTTACCTGGGCCAAGGAGCACCTGGTCATCCTCGGATCGCTTTCGAAGACCTATGCGATGACCGGCTGGCGGGCGGGGTTTGCATTGGCATCGAAGCCCATCGTGGCCAACCTGAGCAAGCTCCAGTCGCAGTCCACATCCAATGCGACCAGCTTTGTACAGAAGGCCGCTATCGCCGCCCTGACCGGCTCGCAGCAGTGCGTCAGCGAGTTCCGCGCCGAGTTCATCGAGCTGCGCGACTATATGCTGACCAAGCTGCTTGAGATTCCCGCCATCACCTGCACCAAGCCCGAAGGCGCGTTCTACGTGTATCCGAACATCTCCGCCTACCTGGGCAAGGGCGGCATTCGCACTGCAACCGAATTGGCAACCAGGCTGCTGCATGAGGCGCACGTCGTCAGTGTGCCCGGCGAGGCCTTCGGAACCGCGGAACACATTCGCATCTCCTATCCGGTAACCAGGCAAAATATCGATGAAGGAACCCGGCGGATGGGAGAATTCCTTTCCCGGCTCGCTTAGCCGGGCCGTTCAATTTGCAGTGTCGCCCGCGTTGTTCTGCAATGTGGGATAGAGAAAATCCGCGCTGGCCGCGGCCAAACCGCGCCGCCGAAGCAATCCTTTGACAAAATGTGTCGGCTGCACTGTGCAAACGTGGTCCCGGTCCGTTAGGATGTCACTTCAATGTCGAAGTCAATCGATTTTCGCCCTGTGATTCTTGCGGGTGGCAGTGGAACCCGCTTCTGGCCACGCTCCCGCCGCGCACGCGCAAAGCAGGTCTTGGCGCTTGACGGAGAACGCTCCATGATCCAGCAGACCGTGGATCGTCTCAAGCCGCTGGCCAAGCTGGAAAATACCTGGATTATTACCAACGCATATCAGGCCCACGAGATCGCCGACCAGTTGAAGGGCGTGCCCAGTGATCAGATCATCCAGGAACCTGTGGCCCGCAACACGGCTCCAGCCTGCGGATTGGCGGCCTTCCTCATTGAACGGCAAAACCCGAATGCCGTGCTGGGCGTGTTTCCCTCCGACCACGTCATCTCCGACGAGCCGCGCTTCCTCAAGGCGCTGCAAAAGGGCATCGCCGTGGCCGCAAGCGGCGACAACATGGTGGTGCTCGGCATTGAGCCTACCCGCGCCGAGACCGGTTACGGCTACATCGAAACCGGCGATTACACCCAGGACGATACCGCTCTCCACGTCCGCCGCTTCATCGAGAAGCCCAATCAGAATCGGGCCGAAGAGTTTGTCGCCGCCGGCAATTACTACTGGAACTCGGGAATGTTTTTGTGGTCGGCACGCACCTTGGCCAATGCTGTGCGCGAACACCTTCCGGAAACCGCGCCGCTGCTTGAGGGCATTGCCGCAGCCTACGGCACGCCCCAGTTTGAAGAGGTCTTTCAGTCCCTCTATCCCAAGTGCGAGAACATTTCAGTCGACTACGCGGTCCTTGAGCCGAGGTCTGCCAAGGGCGAGCACCTGTCCGAGCTCTATTGCCTGCCCGCCGAGTTCAGTTGGAACGACCTTGGGTCCTGGGCTTCGCTCTACGAGTACCAGCTCGATACCCGGCTGCGCGGAGATGGCGACGGAAACGTGTCGGAGACCGAGGGCCACCTGGCCATCGATGCCGTCAACAACTATATCTTCAGCCCCAAGAAATTCGTTGCGTTGGTCGGCGTGAAGAACCTGGTGATTGTCGATACCGAGGATGCCCTCCTGATTGCCCACCGCGATCGTTCGCAGGATGTGGGGAAGATTGTGAAGGAGCTGGGAATCATCGGACACGCCGAGTTGATCTAAGCATGCCCCGAAACCGAATCCGCCTTTTGACCATGCCATACGCACGCTGGCCGATCGCGTCAAGTCCCGATTGCTTTTAGACCTGGCAGTCGATTCCGCGCTACAATCTTCGCATGAACCGAAGCGCTCAAGAAGTTCTCGAAGACGCACGCCGCTTGCCCCCCAGCGACTTCGATTGGCTCATCGGGGAACTTCTCCAGGCGGGAGACGGCTCCAGCGAAGAGGAGATTGATGCATCCTGGAAGGCGGAGGCTGAGCGCCGTGTCGCCGAAGTAGAATCCGGCACTGCCGTTACCTATTCCTGGGAGGAAGTGGAAGCGCCGTTGCGTGCCCGGCTTGCCAGGTGAACGCGGCGAAACGCCTTCGCGTCCACTCGCGCGCTCAAGAGGAGATCAACGAACGTTCGATTGGTATTTCAGACGCAGCCCTCAAGCAGCGGATGCTTCTCTTAAGGAGATAGGAGTATCTTTGGCGCAGATCGCCTCTCATCCTCAACTCTACTCGATCTATACAAAAAACACTCGCAGGCGGATTCTTTCGCGGTTTCCTTATTCGGTGGTTTTTCAGGAGAAGGACGACATCATTCTGGTCATCGCCGTAGCCCACGCCAAGCGCCGTCCGGGCTACTGGCGAAAGCGAATCTGAAACGCCACGGCTCCCATCCTTTACCCTAGTTCTCAGGGAGAACGAAAGCCCCAAGATGCCCAATTCACGAATCAAGTTTGGTACCGACGGCTGGCGAGGCCTGATCGCAGACGACTTCACCTTTGCCAATGTGCGCATCGCCGCTGAAGCCGTGGCCGCCTACGTTCACTCGCGCAATGGCTCTGCGGACGAAGACCCAGCCAAGGGACTTTGTATCGGCTACGACACCCGCTTCGGATCAAGGGCATTCGCGCGGGCCTGCGCCGAGGTTGCCGCTTCCACCGGCATCCCTGTGCTGCTGGCCAACGACATCACGCCCACACCCGCGCTCAGTTTCGGCGTGCGCGAGCACGGCTGTGCGGGCGGCATCATGATTACCTCCTCGCACAATCCTGCGCAATGGAACGGCGTGAAGTACAAGGCGTGGTACGGAGGGTCGGGCAAACCTTCAATCATTGCGGAGATTGAGTCGTACCTTGGACAGCCCGTGGCCCGGACCGCGCAGCCAGCGCCGATTCGCGAAGTCGATTTTCTGCCGACTTATCTCAGCGCCATTGAGGGCTTCGCGGATTTGGATCTCATTGCCAAGTCGGGCAGAAAGTTCGCAATCGATTCGATGTACGGCGCGGGACGCACGATTATCTCAGATATCTTCACCCGGCTTGGCGTGGCGCACGTGCAGATTCGCGGCAACGTCGACCCGCTGTTTCCCGGCATCAATCCCGAACCCATCGAACCGCATATTCGCGCGCTGGGCGAAGCGGCGGTTGCCAACGGTTGCGATGCCGGCCTGTGCACTGACGGCGACGCCGACCGCATCGGCGCCACCGACGAGCATGGAACCTTCGTCGACCCGCACAAAATATTCTCGGTCCTGCTGAGCTGGGTGCTCAAGCGCAAAGGCTGGCCAGGCGCCGTGACGCGCGCCTTCAACACCACAAAAATGCTGGATCGTATTTGCAAAAAACATGGGCGCGAACTGATCGAGCACGGCATCGGCTTTAAATTCGTCTGCGACTACATGCTCGATCGCGAAATATTGATGGGCGGCGAGGAGTCCGGCGGCATCGGCTTTCAGCGCCACCTGCCCGAGCGCGACGGCCTGCTCAACGCGCTGCTGCTGGCCAACGTGATGGCCCAGGAAAACAAGACGCTTGGCCAGTTAGTCGCCGACCTCCAGGCCGAATACGGCGAGCATCAATACGGCCGCATCGATCTGCACATCTCAGACGAAATCAAGAATGGGGCGATCGCTCGTGCTCGCGCGCTCAAGACGGGCGACCCGGTCTTTGCCGGAATGCCGATTCTGCGCCAGGAGAATCTTGACGGCGTGAAGTTCTACCTCGACAACCCCGAAGCCGCCACCAAGCCCAATGCCGCCGAGACCTGGCTGCTGCTGCGCGCCAGCGGTACCGAGCCGCTGATGCGCATTTACACCGAGTCGTGCTCAAAGGAGTCGGTAACGAAACTTCTGGAGTCTGCGCGCGAGTTTGCGCTCGGTGGGTGAAGGCCTCTTCTGCCACAGCGATTATTGGAACATACGAGCGTCGAAGACAAAAGGCTGAGGCGGGTCAATCTGCAACTCGAGTCATGCGCGGATGAAGCGCGATTGACGAGGACGTTCCACTCCACGCGGATCGGTACCGAAGGAACCATCAGAGCCAGCGAGGAGCGGGCTTGAATCCATGCGTCACCAAGATCGCGGGTCGCACCTGCTCCAGCCGCTGCGTCGTTCGTCCACCATTCCGGCGGCAACTCGGCGGGCTCGAGAGTGCGCGCGGGCTCTCCTTCCGGCAAGATTGCGGAGATATAGACCAGGTCTCTGGGCGCTTGACCCGGTTCTAGATGGACAAACAGTTCGATGGCGGCCAGCGCCAGTGAGGTGGACGTATAGACCATGGGCACACCGCGCGAGTTCCAACGGCCGCCGAAACGCCGCGCTCCCTCGCCGGAAAATGCCTCGGCCGCATACGGCGCCCGACAGAGCCGCCAGATACGCATCAGCTATAAACGCCGTAAGAGATGCGGCCCAGCACGTCTTCCACTTCGCGAACCCCGGGATCGGTATCCAATTGGTCCAGCGGACGCCCGCCGCGCAGGGCACGATTGGGGGTCTTGAGCCACGCCACGGCTTTGTCCGCATCGCCCAGCGTTTCGGCCGCGGTGGAGTAAACCTGGGCCAACCGGACGGCTCGATCGGACTCGGCAGCGGTCAGCCGCGAGTGTTGCGCCAGCCGCCGCGTAAGTGTGCGCTGGGGAATGCCGATTTTTTCGGAGATCTCCGCCTGGCGCAGATCGAGGCGCTCGGCCAACAGGAAGAGCGACTTGACCGGCAACCCTTCGCGGACCAGTTCGGCAAGGGCGCCACTCTTGTTCATCGGCCTGCCAAGCAGGACTTCTCCACCTAGAACATCGGGGATGGTTTGGGTCGCCACGGCGTGCCTCCGGATTCAGTATACGCCATTTGGCTATCTGTGGAACGCCATTTCTACGAAATCACCGCAACCTTGGCCCGCTTTCCGAGGCGAATAGGAACGCTTTTGGGCAACTTGTCGATGAAAAACAGCGGGCTGCAAGTCACGTGTCCATCTACCCTCACGGCCCCTTCGATGATCTTGCGGTTTGCCTCAGCACCGGATACAGCTAGCCCCATTTTGACGAGCAACTTGGGGAGCCTGATTTCCAAAACCACTTCGGGAGTTTTTCTGACTGTCGGTCCAACAACGTCTTCATACAGGACAGAAACCTCTTCCAAGTTCTCGATCTCGCCCTTCTGCTGGAACATCCGTGCCCAGTTTTCGTCGGCGCTTGCTGCAGCTTCGGCGCCGTGGAAGCCTGCGGTAATTGTGCGGGCGAGCCGCTTCTTGGCTTCCATGGGATGGAGCTTGCCGTTGGCGACCTCGAGTTCGAGGGTGGCCACTTCGCTCTGGCGGAGGTCGGTTAGGAAGACGTAGTACTTCCACATCAGCTCATCGGAGATGCTCATCAGCTTGCCGTACATCTCCTGCGGCGGCTCGGTGATGCCGATGGCGTTGCCGAGCGATTTGGACATTTTCTGGACGCCGTCGAGGCCTTCCAGGATCGGCGTCATGAGGACGATCTGCGGCTTCTGGCCGTAGTCGCGCTGTAGCTCGCGGCCCATCAGAAGGTTGAATTTCTGGTCCGTGCCGCCGAGTTCGACATCGCTGTTCAAGGCGACTGAGTCGTAGCCTTGCGCGAGCGGATAGAGCAGCTCGTGAAGACTTATGTCTTGTTCGGCGCGGAAGCGGGTCAGGAACTCCTTGCGGTCAAGCATCTGGGAGAGCGTAACCTTGGCGGAGAGGCCGATTAAACCGGCATAACCAAGCTGATCGAGCCACTCGGAATTGTAGCGAACCTCGGTCAGTTGCTCGTCGAGAATCTTGAAGACCTGTTGCTTGTAGGTCTGGGCGTTTACCTCGATCTCCTCACGAGTCAGCGGCTTGCGTGTGAGATTGCGTCCGGTAGGGTCGCCGATGAGCGCAGTTGAGTCGCCGATGAGGAAGATCACCTGATGTCCGAGCTGCTGAAAGTGGCGCAGCTTGCGCATGAGCACGGTGTGGCCCAGATGCAGGTCGGGGGCGGTGGGATCGAAACCGGCTTTTACGCGCAAGGGGCGGCCGGTTTTGCGGCTTTCTTCGAGGCGCTCGCGCAGGTCGCTCACGCGGATAATCTCCGCCGCGCCTTTTTGGAGCAGGTCCATCTGTTCGTCTACTGGTAAGAATTCTTGCATGTCGCTTTAAGTATAAAGACAGTGGGCAGGGGTTAGTGGCTAACAGTCAGTAGCGCAAGGCTGACCAGCAGTATACGAGCCACCTTGAACCGGATTCACCCTCAATTCGATTTGCGATTTTCTGCAGGACCGCCGAGTTCCTATCCGCTATAATCCTGCTCATGTGGAATTCCACTGACGTTCGCGTCTCGCAGCCCACGCGCCCCTTCCGCCGGTGCGCCGCGCGTGCTGCAGCGGCTGCGGCCGCCTAGACTTCGCTTCACCTCATTCCCAATTGAAAACTTGATGTTTCCTCTTCAGGGGCTTCGTGCGCGTGTCCCTTGGTCCGAGGACCCACAAAACCTTTACACTGGAGTCATCATGGAAGAGTTCAGCAGGATTCAACGGCTGCCGCCTTACGTCTTCAACATCACCGACGCAATGAAGCGGACTGCGCGGCGCAACGGCGAAGACATTATCGACTTTGGCATGGGCAACCCCGACGGGGCAACGCCGAAACACATCGTGGACAAGCTGGTCGAGGCGGCGCTGAAGCCGGCGACGCACCGCTATTCGGTTTCGCGCGGGCTCCCCCGGCTGCGCCGGGCCATCACAACATGGTACAAGACGCGCTACAACGTGGACCTGGACCCGGAGACCGAAGCCATTGTGACCATCGGCTCGAAGGAAGGGATTGCGCACCTGTGCCTTGCGATTCTCGATTCGCGGGACACTGTGCTGGTGCCGAACCCGAGCTATCCCATTCATATTTATGGCCCGGTGATCGCCGGAGCGCACGTCGTCAGCGTGCCGGTGCACGACCGCGAGCAGTTTCTATCTCAGCTTGAAGACCTGATTCCGCGCATGGTGCCGCGGCCCAAAGCGCTTATCGTCAATTTTCCGTCGAATCCAACAACAGAGTGTGTTGACCTGCCGTTCCTGGCGCGGCTCGTGGAATTGGCCAAGGAATACGGGTTCCATTTGATCCAGGATTTGGCATACGCGGACATCGCCTTTGATGGATACAAACCGCCCAGTGTCCTGCAGGTGCCGGGGGCCAAGGACGTTGCGGTCGAGTTCTTCACGCTGTCAAAGAGCTACAACATGCCCGGCTGGCGGGTGGGCTTCATGGTCGGCAATCCGGTGCTGGTGGCGGCGCTGGCGCGGCTGAAAAGCTACTTCGACTACGGCACGTTCACGCCAATCCAGGTGGCGTCTATTCAAGCGTTGGAGGGGCCGCAGGAGTGCGTTGCCGAGATCTGCGAGAACTACCGCAGCCGCCGCAACGTGCTTGTCGAAGGCCTGAACAAGCTGGGCTGGCCGGTTGCTCTGCCGAAGGCCACGATGTTTGTTTGGGCGAAGATTCCGGAGGCCTTCCAGGGTCTCAAGTCGCTGGAGTTCTCAAAGCTGCTATTGACCGAGGCCAAGACGGCGGTTTCGCCAGGGATTGGATTCGGCGATTATGGGGACGGGCATGTGCGGTTCTCGCTGATTGAAAACGAGGAACGGACACGGCAGGCGCTGCGCGGCATCAAGCACATGTTCGCGAAAAGCGAGGGACTGGGGACTAGGGAACAGGGAACAGTGGCGCTGGTGGAGAAGTAGCTTTATAGACGCGATTACGGCGGCAGGCATCTAACTCTTCGGGGAGTTAGATTCATGACCGACGATTCGAATTCGCCTGCCCCTTCAGGCCGGAGATCGCTGTGGTTCGAAGTTGGCAGGGTCCTGTTCTTTGTGGCGTTGGCGGTGTCGTTCTTCCTTCTGGCTGAGAGCATGGAAAGTCATCGCTTCTTCAGAGGCGGCCGCATCGACAGGCACGGGGTTCTGCGACCATAGCTGGATTGCCCCAGGCTCTCTCGGCGGGTGCCTGAGGAAGATGCTCTTGTGCCTGGTCCCGTTGTGTTTGCTGGGGGTATCAACTGTCCCGGCGGTAAAGCAAGTCGCGGATCGCGCGACGCCGGGCAGCGTCAACTTCCTTCTGAGCCTTGACTTCGTCAGCGGTCAGGTGGAGCTTGGGGGCGGGTTCCAGCGACTCGTCGGCGGTGCATTCCGGACAGCGATTGGCGAAGCCGGGCTTGTCTGGCCTCAGCTCAAACTCTTGAGAGCAGATGACACAGGTTTTGATCGGAAACGTCATTGCCATAAATGATAAGACTGAGTCGGGCGGGGTTCAAGAGTTAGAGCGGGACTTTAACCAAACATTGGGCCGAGCGGCAATTGCCAGCTGGAGCGCCCGGACTCAGGGTTCAAGCCGCGGTATCGTCCCAGGTTTCCGTTTCGCGCTCGTCGGGGGCGCGGACAATGTGCATGAGTTCGCCGCGATCGAGCCAGATCAAACCGCAATCCTCGCACGAGTCGATGACGACGTTACCCGGTCCGGCGTAGCGATGCGTGTCCATCCGGTGATGGCATTGGGGACAGTTGATCTTGCGCTCCAGATCCTGGGCATCGGCCGGCGGCTGCGGCAATGCGCCGCCGGACTGGACAGACTGGAGTTCGTCGATGAGGGCCTGCAGCGCGGGCATGGGAATCGACATGCCGCGGCATTGGGTGCAGTAAAGAATCCGGATCTTGGCGATGGCCGCATTGACGAGTGGAACATTGCAGATGGGGCAGGGCGCGCTGGTGGGCTCGCCGAGCACGCGAACGCCGTCGTCGTCCTTGTCCGGCAAGTAGACGGCGTGGCAATAGTCGCACCTGTAGCTGTCCTCGTCGGGCTTGAGTTGCATGGGAGCGCCGCAGGACGGACAGTTCATTGCGGCTGCCCGCATTCCGCGCAGAACTGGGCGCGTTGAGGAATTCGCTTGCCGCAAGCGATGCAGAACTTGCTGGCCACCGCGCTTGCTGGCGCAGGCTGCACGGAAGTGGCTGCGTCAACAGGAGTGGGAGCCACGGATTTCAGAGACGAGGACAAGACTTGCGCTACGGCAGCTCCCGCGCCAAGGCCCATGCCCATTCCGGCTGCGCCGTTGACGTTGGCAGCGGCGATGGGCAACGATTCGGCTGCCGAGAACTGGGTGAAACGGCCCAGGTCGCCAACCATGTTCATGCCGATGCGCTGGTCGAGGAGCTTTTGCAGCTCATCGGGGAGCGAAATATTCTCGACCACGAATTGGTTGAGCGCGAGGCCGAGCGCGGCAAAGGCGGGGTTCATCAACTGAACGAGCTTGTCGGCAAGAGCGGACTGGTTGGCGGCCAGGTCAAGAAAAGATAGATCGCTCGAGGCAAAGACCTCGGTGATGCGGGCGACAACGGTGTCGCGCAACTGGCCTTCGAGGTCGCCGGCGAAGTAGCTGTCGCGGGTGCCGCTGATCTGGGTGAAGAAGACGCGCGGATCGGCGATCCGGTAGGAGTAAATCCCGTAGCAGCGCAGGCGGACTGCGCCGAATTCCTTGTCGCGGATGGTGATGGGCGTCGCCGTACCCCACTTCTGATCGATCTGCAGGCGCGTGGAGAAGAAGTAGACGTCGGACTTGAAGGGAGACTCGAAGCCCTTGTCCCAGTTCATCAGGTCGGTCAGCAGGGGCAGATTGCGGGTGTCGAGGGTGTAGAGGCCGGGCGAGAAGACGTCGGCAATCTTGCCTTGGTTGACGAAGACAGCCATCTGGGACTCGCGCACGGTGAGCTGGCCGCCGTTTTGTATCTCCATGTCCTGCATGGGATAGCGATAGGCGAGGATGCCGTCCACCGGTTCATTCCATTCGATGACATCGATGAGCTGCTTGATCAGAAACTGCGTGAAAGTCACAGGATTCTCCCCTTGGGGGAAACGTACCATTTGCCCGGACGCGGACCAATAGCACGAAAGAAGCAAGGGGATGGAGCGAGCGGTACGGAGTTGGAGCTTCGACAGGTTCGGCAGTAATGTTAAATAAAACTCTGATTACGACGAAGTTTTGAAAGCGCGCGACTTCACAGGCTGCCGAAATACTCTGCCGCCGCCAGTGGTTTTGAAAGGGCACGACTTCAGTCGTGCCGCAAATGCAACAAAATAAACGTCGGGCTTTAGCCCCTGAGGCATACTTCCTGCCAATTCTGGCCGAGAACAGGCCGTTTTCCGCAGCCTCTTTAGCCCCGGAAGGAACGAGCGGCTAAGAAGGGGACTTCATCGGAGATTCCTTAGTGGATGCCTCCGCCACCGCCGGCGCCTTCGCCCGGCCTGTTCTTGCTGAGCATGAATGCCAGCACGACGAGGATGATCGACATGTAGGAAAGCTCCATGTAGACATCCTGATACCCCTGCACCTGGGCCTGCATGTTGAGCTGGTTATAAATCGAGGCCAGGGCCATGGACCTGCCGTTGTTCTGTCCCACGCTGGAAGCAAAGAAGCCCGTGAGCGCCTGCGTCTGCTGCTGGAAGGCGATGGAGGCCGAGGTCATGGCGCCTTGCAGGTGCTGCTGGTGCCACGTTGCGCGGCTGGTGACCTGAGCGTTGGTGATGGCGATGAGAATACTGCCGCCGATGTTACGGACAAAGTTGATGAGGCCGGCAACCTGATTGCTCTGCTCCTTGGGCATGCCGACATAGGCAGCAGTGGTGATGGAGATGAAGCAGAACGGGATGGGGAGCATCTGGATGACGCGGAGCCACGATGAGGAGGCAAAGGTCATGTCCAGCGTGGTGACCACGGCGGCGTAGCGGAAGGTGAGAATAAACAACGTGAAGCCGACCACGGCCAGCCAGCGAGCTGCGATCTTTCCGGTAGCGAATCCCGCCAAGGGCATCACGACGACGAGGGCGAAACCTCCGGCGGTGAGGGCAAGGCCGGCCGTGGTGGCGTTGTAGCCGAGCAGTTGCTGCATGAACTGGGGCTGAAGCACGGTGTTGGCATTGAGCACGCCGCCGACCAGCATCATCAGGAAGCAACAGATGGCGAAATTCTTGAAGCGGAAAAGCTTGAGGTTGATAAGCGGGGTCTTTTGCCGCCACTCCCACCAGAAGAGGCCGATCATGCCGAAGACGAAGAGAAATGCGAAGAGGCAGATGAAGGGTGAGGAGAACCAGTCGTTCTCTTCGCCTTTGTCGAGCATGATCTGAAGCCCGCCCATGGCGACCGTGAGGAAGCCCAGGCCAAGGTAGTCCATGTTGCGCAGGCGTGAACGGTCGGCCTTGATCCAGGGTGGATCTTCAACCAGGCGGGTGACCAGGAAAAAGGCGACGATGCCTACAGGAATATTGATGAAAAAGATCCATCGCCAACTGAAGTTGTCGGTAATCCAACCGCCCAGTGTTGGGCCGATGGAAGGCGCGAGCACGGCGACGAGACCGTAGAGGGCAAAGGCCTGGCCGCGCTTCTGCGGCTCGAATGAGTCGGCCATGATGGCCTGGGCCATGGGTTGCATGCCGCCGCCGCCGGCCCCCTGAACGATTCGGCAGATCAGCAGAATGGGCAGCGATGGAGCCGCTCCGCAGAGGAAGCTGGCGACCGTGAAAATAATGATGCAAAGGACGAAGAAGTTGCGGCGGCCAATGACACTTGAGGCCCAGCCGCCCAAGGGCAGAACGATGGCGTTGGCAACCAGGTAGCTGGTCAGCACCCAGGTGCCCTCGTTGATGCTGGCGCCGAGCGAGCCGGCGATGTGGGGCAGGGCCACGTTGGCGATGGAGGTATCGAGCACCTCCATGAACGCGGCCAGCGCGACAGTCATGGCGATGAGCCAGGGATTGACGCTGGGCTTCCACGGCGTGAGCAGGGCAGCTTGCGGATTGCTAAGTGTAGTTGCGGCGCCGAGGGACGGCGCAACAGGCTGCAACTCGGACAAAAGTCTTCTCCTCTGCTGGGTCCTGTCTCCAAAGTTCGTTCAACAAATGCTGTCACCCTGAGACCCCAAATATAGGCGGTCATCCTGAGCGAAGCGTTCTTCAGTGGAGTCGAAGGACCCGCATTTCCGGCGCGCACTTCTATAACGAACTTCTCAGACGCGACACGAGATCTTCCGGTTTACTGGCCGGGGAAGCTGGTGGCTCTATTGGCTGAGCGGGCGGCTTCGAAACCAGCCGCATTCACCTCTTTAGATACGCCAGGGCGGCTTTGGGGTTCAGGGATTGCGGCAGCGGGCCGCGAATACCTGCAATCCAAAACGATTCGGCAAGCATGATTGCTCCGTAGCCGCGTTCATTTCTTGCGCGGGGCACTCCGGTCGGAATGCAACCAGGCGACGGCGCTATTCCGCCCGCAGCGCCTTCATGGGATCGACAGATGCGGCGCGGCGAGCTGGGATCCAGCAGGCTACGAGGGCCACCGCAATCAGAAACGGTGGCACAACGGCAAAGGTGAAGACGTCATGCGGCTGAATGCCGTAAAGAAATGTGGAAGCGAGTTTTGACAACATCCACGCTGCAGGCCAGCCCAATACAACGGCGATCAATGTGAGTACCAAGCCCTGGCGCATAATAAGGCGCTCCACAACGCCCGGCCTGGCGCCGAGGGCCATGCGAACGCCGATTTCGCGGGTGCGGCGGCTGACCGCGTAACTCATCACGCCATAGAGGCCTACGGCTGCAAGAACCAGGCCGATGAAGCCGAAGGTGCCGAAGAGCGCGGCTGCCAGATGAGGCAGAAAGTAGGCGGCGCGGATGTGCTCTTCCATGGTCTGCTCGTTGTAGATGGCCATTGAGGGGTCGAGGCTGTAGATCTGGCGGCGGACTGCTTGCTCTATTGATGCTGGATTTCCTGCGGTGTGAACCATCAGGGTGTAGCCCATGAACGAGGGGTCGGTGGCGATGGATTGCTGGAGCGAGCGATACAGCACCGGGCGAGTCTCCTCGCCGAGGGTGCGCGACTTGACATTGCCCACGACGCCGATGATCCGGAATACCCCTCCTGCGCCAGAAACCTGTGAGCCGATGGGGTTGCGCCCGCCAAGGACTTTGTCGACGAAAGCCTGGTTGACGATGCCAACTCTTGGGCCAGCCGGGGTTTCAGAACCAAAGTCGCTGCCCGCAATGCGAGGGATGCTCAGGCTTTCAAAGTAGCCTGGAGTCGCCATGAATAGCTCGGTCATGATCCAGGAGTTGGGACTCTCAGGCGAACCTTGGAGGCGGAAACCTTCACTGCGTCCACCGCCAGAAAGGGGGGGTATATCGGTTGCAACAGCGGAGACAACTCCTGGCAGAGCCGCCGCACGCTCTCGCAGCTGCATCATGAAATCGGCGGTGCGCTGCGCCGTATAGCCGTGGACGCTGGGATCAACGGACATCATGAGAATATTGTCTGCGCGGAAGCCAATGTTGATGGTGGATGCGCTCTGCAGGCTGCGCAGAAACAGGCCGGTGACACAGAGCAGAACCACGGACATGGCAATCTGGGCAACGACCAGAAGGTTGCGCAGGGTGAAGCGACGGCCGGGACGGGCAAGGGCATCCTCGCCTTTGAGCGCGTTGGCAAGCAAGGGACGTGAGGCAGCCCAGGCCGGGGCCAGGCCAAGCAAGAGACCACTCGCCAGGCTCAGCGCAAAGGAATAAAGGAGCACGCGCCAGTCGACACCGATGCTGACATCAAGAGGAACGGGGGCAGGGAGACGAAATCGTGAGAGCGTGGAGGTAGACCAAAGGGATAGAAGCACGCCAACTATGCCGCCCCCCAAGCCAAGCAAGGTGCTCTCGAACAGCATCTGGCGCTGAAGGCGGCCACGCGTGGCTCCGAGGGCCAGGCGCACCGCCATGTCGAGCTGGCGGCCTGCAGCCTGTGCAAACAGAAGATTGGCTACGTTTGCGCCTGCGATGGACAGAACCATGAGAACAACCAGTGAGAGCGCGGCAAAAAAGACGAGCACAGCGCGGCGTTCTCTTGGCGGGAGCGAGCCAGCCTGCTCATTGACAAAGCCGTTGCCCTTATCGGTTGCTGGATAGTTTTTGGCAAAGCGAGCTGCCAGCGTTTGCAGTTCGGCAGTTGCGCTCTCGCGCGTAACTCCGGGATTGAGACGGGCGAGAACCTGCAGGTAGTGCTGACCCCGGTCGGTGGGTTTGGGAAGGTTGGGAACGAACTGCCCCGCGTAGCCGAGTGGGATCCAGAACTGAGTGTTGAGGATTTGATCTGCGCCGTGAAATGCGGGTGTGACTACACCAACGACGGTGAATGCGTGACCGGAAAGGCTGATTGTCTTGCCAACAATTGCAGGATCGGAGTTGAACCGGCTGCGCCAGAGCGCTGCGCCCAGGACGATTTCAGGCGCGTTCTCTTCACCTTCGGCAAAACCGCGGCCCAGAACCATGGGAAGCTGGGTGACCGAGAAAAAGTTGGCAGTTGCGGCCTGCCCCCAGACGCGTTCAGGCTCTCCACTGCCGCTGATCGAGGCGGGAATAAGCTCGTTGTATGCGGCGACCCCGGAGAAGGACTTAGCCTGATCGCGAATATCGGCGTAGACGGGATACGGAAAGTGATTGCAGCATTGATCGCCGTCGTAGGTTACGAAAAGTGCGAGCAATCTTGTGGGGTCGCCCATGGGCGCAGGACGCAACACGAAGCGGCTGACCATTGAAAAAATGGTAGCGTTGGCGCCGATGCCGAGGCCAATGGACAGGATGGCCGCACCGGTTGCCCCGCGATGTTTGCCGAGTGTACGCAATGCGTAACTCAAGTCGCGCGAGAGCGATTCAAGCCAGGGAAGGCCGCGGCGCTCGCGAACCGCCTGGCGCGTTTGCTCCGCTCCGCCGAGACGAATGAGAGCCTGGCGGCGGGCTTCAATCGGGGTGAGTCCGGCGCGAATTCCGTCGTCTGTATGCAGGGCGATGTGGCTTGCGAGTTCGGCGTCGAGTTCGCCGTCGCCGCGTCCAGGACGCAGGAGGCCGGCAAGACGAATCCAGAATGCTCTGAGCTTGGGCATCACGCGGCCTTATCCTTCCTCGGCTGGAGTGAGAAAGCGGGCAAGGATCTCAGTGGTCTGCTCCCACTCCGCGGCGGCTTTCTTTACCTGGCGCTGACCGGCTTTGGTGAGCTCGTAAAACTTGGCGCGGCGGTTATTTTCAGAGACGCCCCAATCGGAATGGATGAAGCCTTCCTGCTCGAGCTTGAGAAGCGCCGGGTAGAGAGTTCCGTAGTTCAACTGGAGCAGATCGCCGCTGGTCTGCTCAATGCGACGCGCCAGGCCGTAGCCATGGAGCGGACCCAGGGTCTCAAGCGTGCGCAGGACCATCAGGGCCAGTGTGCCTTGCCAAACGTCAGGTTTATCGCCCATCCTTATCTCCTGTTGCTAACCAATAGGAGGACTATATTCCCCTTCCTATTGGAATGCAAGAGGAATGTTTTTTGAGTTCCCCTGAACCGCGTGTACCGAGCCGGGAATCCGGGCCGCCGCACAATCCGGGCATTCATTGGACAAATTTTGTTGATACCCACTTGTGGTTGGATGTTCCCCAGCACTATGATGTCCGGCATGAAGACTTCAACTTCCCCCTCACTCAAGCTCTTCGTTTTGTTTCTGTTGGTTTGCCTTGCCGCCGTAACTGCCAATGCACAAGATTGGGCCAAGGCACGCCTTGAGGCCTCGCCTCGCCACCGTGAGTATGTCGCGCTGAAACATGGGAGCCGCACTGTACAGGCATTTGTCGTGTATCCCGAAGTGAAAGACAAGGCGCCGGTGGTGATCTTGATTCACGAGATCTTCGGGCTGAGCGACTGGGCCAAAGAGATGGCCGATGAACTGGCCGCCGAGGGCTTCATCGTTGTTGCTCCCGACCTGCTCTCGGGATTTGGCCCCGGAGGCGGCGGCTCGAGTGAGTTTCCGAGCATGGACGCAGTCACGAAGGCGGTCTCCGGCCTGGATGCCGACGGCGTGACGGCCGATCTGGACGCGGCAGCCGACTATGCGAAGCACATTCCCGCAGCCAACGGAAAGATTGCCACCGTTGGTTTCTGCTGGGGCGGGGGCAAGTCGTTCGCCTTTGCCGCACACCGCAAAGATCTCTCTGCGGCGTTTGTGTTCTACGGCCCGGGGCCTTCGGACGTGAGTACGATTACAGCTCCGGTGTACGGTTTTTATGCCGGCAACGATGCGCGCATCGGAGCGACGATTCCGGCAACAGCAGATGCGATGAAGGCCGCGGGCAGGAAGTATGAACCCGTAACGTACGACGGCGCGGGGCACGGCTTCATGCGCGCGGGCGAAGATCCGGGCAACACAGTCCCCGGCAACAAGACCGCACGGGAACAGGGTTTTGCGCGGCTGGTCGGCTTGCTGAAGGCGATGAAGAGCGCGCCGATGGCGAGCAACATGAACCATGGCTCTGTGCAGGGCAAGAAGACAGCGGCTTCATCCCCGGCCTGTCATGAAGACAGCAAGCCAGTTGAGACGGCGAAGCTGTAGCAGTCGCGACAAGGCCAATGGTTTCTGCAATCTCGCATCGCAGGCAGTTCCCGCTAAGCTAATCTTCCGGCCTGTCGTCCTCTGAGGGCGGGAGACTTGAAAGCTGGAGAGTGGATGCGCACGACAACTTCCCCTGAGGTCAAGCCCATC
Organism: uncultured Acidobacteriaceae bacterium; assembly: GCA_963757965.1. Taxonomy (GTDB): domain Bacteria; phylum Acidobacteriota; class Terriglobia; order Terriglobales; family Acidobacteriaceae; genus Telmatobacter. The sequence continues at coordinate 47,362 of CAVWTV010000005.1, read as the reverse complement.
AATTCGCCGCGGCACGTACTGTTTGCAAGCCTGGTTGGAACGGCGATTGAGTTCTTCGATTTCTATATCTACGCTACCGCCGCCGTGCTGGTGTTCCCCAGGCTGTTCTTTCCAGCTTCAGATCCGGCGACAGCAACGCTGGCCTCGCTGGCCACTTTTGCGATTGCGTTTCTGGCGCGGCCTATCGGCTCGGCGCTGTTCGGCCACTTTGGCGACCGGATTGGCCGCAAGACAACGCTGGTGATCGCGCTGGCGACGATGGGTGTCTCGACAGTCTCGATCGGTGTGCTGCCAACGTATCGATCCATCGGCTACATGGCGCCGCTGCTTCTGGCGCTGTGCCGCTTTGGCCAGGGGCTTGGGCTGGGCGGCGAGTGGGGCGGCGCCGTGCTGCTGGCCATTGAGAATGCGCCGCCCAACAAGCGCGCATGGTACGGCATGTTTCCGCAGCTCGGTGCGCCAGTGGGATTCTTTCTTTCCGGCGGCGTGTTTCTGTTGCTGAGCCAGTTGCTCAGCGACAAGCAGTTTTTCACCTTCGGCTGGAGGCTTCCGTTCCTGGCAAGTTCGGTTCTGGTTTTTCTTGGACTGTATGTGCGGCTGACCATTACGGAGACTCCGGTCTTTCAGCAGGCCATGCGTCGAGGCGAGCAAGTGAGGCTACCCTTGCTTGTCGTGCTGAAGAATCATAAGAAGAAGCTGGTGGCGGGCATTCTGGTTTGCCTGGCGACATTCGTCCTGTTCTATCTGCTGATCGTGTTTGCGCTGAGCTGGGGCACCAGTGCCCTGGGCTTCAGCCGCGGACGATTCTTGCAGATGCAACTGTTCGATACGCTCTTCTTTGCGTTGATGATTCCGGTCTCGGCGATATTGGCGGAGCGGGGGCGGCGCAGCGCGATGCTGTGGATCACGGGCGCGATCTTTCTGTTCGGACTGATCCTGGCTCCGATGTTCGAGGGCGGCGCGGGTGGGGCTCTGGGAATGATGGCGCTGGGAATGTCGTTGATGGGCCTGACCTACGGTCCACTGGGGACGGTGATTTCAGAACTGTTTCCCACGCCGGTGCGCTATTCGGGAAGCTCGCTTGCATTCAACTTCGCGGGGATAGTGGGAGCGTCGCTGGCGCCATACATTGCTACCTGGCTGGCGACGCACTATGGCCTCCAGTATGTGGGCTATTATCTTTCCATCTCGGCGGTTCTGAGCTTCGTGGGGCTGCTGATGATCCGCGAGACGAAGGATGACGACCTGACGAGGAGCTGACCGGGGCAAGTCGACAGCGACAGTTCGCCTGCGCAGTTGTGCTTTCAATTGCTGGAGATTCAACGGCTGCGGATTTACCTGGACGGAGAAGTTTCCAGACTGTATACGCAACGGCGGTCACAAATACCGCCGAGAACCCCCACAACAGCGGCGTAGACCACTCCTTAAGCAATGTGTTCCACAAGCGCACCACGTGGCGTCCATAAACCCCGGCGAGCCAGACAATGAGTCCGTAGCGCAGACTGCGCGCGGTGGCGAAGACAATCAGGAATCGTCTGCGAGAGACACCCAGCGCGCCAGCTGCGAGAACAAACGGGGATAAGGGAATGGGCGGGGGCAGCACGGCGGGAAGAAAGACCGCGAGGACGGGATGACGCTCGACCCCAACAACAATGCGGGCTCGGAGACGCGCCGAAACCCAGCGGTGCAAAGCCGCTTCGCCGCCTCTCCTGCCCAGGTGCCAGGTTGTGTATCCACCCACGATGCTGCCGGCCACGGCGATCGGGGCAAAGAGCCAGGGATTTCCCTGGTGGGAGACGAGCAGGAGCAGCAACAGGTCAGTACAGCCGGGGATGGGCAGTGGGATGACGGAGGAATCGACAACGGCAACCAGGAAGAGTCCCAGCGGCCCAAGCTGCAGGATCCAGTGCGGCACCAGGAAGTGATGCACGCGAGGGATAGAAACGGCAGGCGGCAAGGGCGCGAACGTGCTCATGAAGAGTTGGACGTGTTACGTGAGCGGCAGGCCGCTCGGCAGGACTCAACGATACCATGCGGATGGCGCGGCGGTTTTCAGTTGTAGCCCGCACCCGGCGATATACCCTAGAAGCAGGATATGCAAGACCTTTCCCCAAAGGCGCACGCGCGCGGCATGGAGGCGTTTGCCTCCCGCGACTTCACGCGGTACCAGTTGGCGCGCGTGATGGCCATCCTGGGCGCCGAGGCACAGTCAGTGGCTGTCGCTTGGCAGGTGTACTCGATTACGCACCGTCCCCTGGATCTGGGCTTTACCGGGCTGGCGCTGTTTTTGCCGGGGCTGCTGTTCCTGCTCCCGGCCGGGCATGTGGCTGACCGCTTCGACAGGCGGCAGATTATCCTGGTGTGCTATGGGCTGCAGGCGATTGCGACCACGGTGCTGCTGCTGTTCACGCGCGCGGGCCTGCACGGAGAGCATGGCGTCTACCCCATTTATGGCGTGCTGTTCTTCATGGGGACGGCGCGCGCATTCTCAGGGCCGGCCAGCTCCGCACTGATTCCCCACCTGGTTCCCGAGGCGGATTTTGTCAACGCGGTCACTTGGGGCGGAGCCATCTGGCAGTTTTCCAACATCACCGGACCAGCCTTGGGCGGGCTGCTGTTCACGCTGCCACTGACTCACTGGGTACCGGAAACAAAACTGCAGGGTGCGGGCATTGTGTATGTGTTCACACTCGCCTCCCTGGGATGGTTTCTGGTGTTGGTGGCCAGCCTGCACGCGAGGCCAGGGCGAATGGAGCATCGTGCAGCATCGCTGAAAGTGGTGCTGGCGGGGTTCCAGTATGTACGCCGCTCGCCGATGCTGCTGGGGGCTTCCTCATTGGACCTGTTTGTAGTGATGCTGGGCGGAGCGACTGCGCTGATGCCGATTTTTGCGCACGATATTCTGCACCAGGGGCCGCAGGGATTGGGCATGCTGCGGGCAGCTCCGGCGGCCGGTGCGCTGGCCATGTCGCTGCTGATGGCGCGCTTCCCTTTTCGGCGAAAGGCCGGGTTGAGGCTGTTTGTGTGCGTGGCCATTTATGGTGCTGCGACGGTGGTGTTCGGGGTCTCGCGCAGTGTATGGCTTTCGCTCTGTGCGCTTGCTTTTGCCGGCGCGGCGGATACGATCAGCGTGATTATCCGCGGCTCGCTGCTGCAACTGGCCACACCGCCGCAGATGCGCGGGCGGGTCAGCGCGGTGAACTCGCTGTTTATCGGAGCATCGAACGAGCTGGGCGAGTTTGAGAGCGGATTGACCGCGCAGTGGTGGGGTGCGGTGAGGGCAACCATCGTGGGCGGGGTGGGCGCGCTGGCCGTCGCGGGACTGTGGGCCGCACTGTTTCCAGGACTGCGGCGCGCCGATGAACTGAGCGCCGAAGCGCTGCGGTCGGAGGCGACGGTGGTGTGAACAGTCGCTCGGGAAAGGCGGCTCATTCCATTGGTCACAGTCGAATCCGGAACAGCCCTAAGAACCTGTCCAGAAACTGCCATAGCCACAGGATGTTTTGAAAGGGCACGACTTCAGTCGTGCCGTAGATGCCACCAAGATGAACGCGGGCTCTAGCCCCCGAGGGGTGCACTTTGGGCCATATTAGGCATCTCTTCAGAGTTTCTGGACAGGTTCTAAAAAAGGATCGGGTGGCTGCCTAGCGAAGCGGCGGCCACCCGAAAGTCACACTTGAATTAGTAGACCAGCGCAAGAGACATTCACAGAGTATCGGCAGGCTGGCGGCATGTCTTGCGTCGATAGAGTGAGGCTGGCCTCAATCATTGGGTGGAGACGGGCCGGTTCCTTGGCCCGAATGTGCCAGGGCAATCGCATTTGAATCGATGGGGTTGGGATTTGTTGTGCTCTGAGACTTGACGCCTTACATTTGCGCGTCCTGGGCGGCGGATGGCTGGCCAGGTTGGACATAAGTTCTTTGTTTTCGGCAGATCGGTGGCGCGATGCGAAGGTTTGCGCAAAAGTTGGCACTGACAAGTCCTTTGTTATCAACGAGCGGCGAAGAGCTCAAAAACTCAACAGGTTTGTTTTCATCCAGTTACGTAAAAAGGGGGGGGGAGGGGGGTCGATTTTTTTGTTTTTGGGAACTTTTCCTCCCTGCCAGAGGGAGTCGAGTTGTGGGAATGAAGGTTCCGGGCCATGGGTTCGCTCGTGGAGATCTCAGTTTGTATTCTCATTGTGCGCCGGAGAGCCGAAATGATCGGCAAAGAAGACAAGAGATTCGAGATAACGGTCAGGTCTGCAATCGGTGTGGAGAAGAATCCAAATGCGATTGCCCTGCCGAATGTGCTCGATCACCTGTGCATTGTGGCCTCTGGCGCATTAGTGTGGAGGTGCGCGACTTTTGCCCGTGGCGGCGTCCCGAGGCGGAATCCGCCTGCATCTATGGCACACGACCCAGCCAATCCGATCCCAAAGGCAGTCTCCCGGGGGCTAAAGGCCGCACCCTTCCTGTTGGCGCTTCTGGGATTCGCAGTTACATGCTCGGCGCTCGAGCCTTCCACGCCGCTGGCCAACTATGGGCGCCAGGCCTGGGTGATGGAGAACGGCCTGCCGCAGAACACGGTACAGGCGCTGGCGCAGACTCAGGACGGTTTTATCTGGTTGGGAACTGAGGTAGGGCTGGTTCGGTTTGACGGGACTGGGTTCCAGGTCTTCGACCGGAATTCGACGCCGTCGCTGCCGGGAAGCGATGTGCGCTGCCTGCTTGCCGCAAGGGACGGGGCGCTGTGGATCGGAACCAGCGAGGGTCTGGGGCGGTGGAAGGACGGGACGGTTACGGCCTTTTCGACTAAGGACGGCCTGCCGGGGAACGAGATTCGAGCCCTCGTTGAGACCCGTGAAGGCGCCCTCTGGGTTTGGACGGATGGAGGGTTGGCGCGGCGGGACGGGGAGCGGTTCGTGACAGGTAGCACGACCGGCGGGCTGCAAGGCGGAGCGATCGACCTGCTCTCGAGGGACCGGATGGAAGGCCTGTGGACGGCAACGGCGCAGGGACTCTTCAACTGGTCGAGGGATCACTGGAACGGACCGCTCTTTTCGGGAGTCTTCCCAAACGCGGGTCCGGAGTTGCTTACGTCTCCTGAGATCGGAACGCTCGCAGTGGCCAGCAAGAACACCGTTGTGGTCCTGATCCGCCAGGGAGTGTTAGCGCGTCTGACGGCAGGCAAGGAGCTTCCCGGCAGCCGCATCCAGGCGCTGTTTGCCGACCGGGACGGAAAGCTGTGGATCGGCACCAATGGCGGGCTTGCGCGAGTCTTGCCCGTCCACGAGCAACTGGCGCCCGGGGCTGGTCCTCCCGCCTCAATGGGCGGGCTTGCGCGCGGCTTTTCCGCCCAGGTTCAGTTGCTGCCGGTGACCGATCCTCTGGCCACGGCTTCGGTGCTGTCGCTGATGGAAGACCATGAGGGCAACGTCTGGGTCGGGACCGAAACCGGCGGGCTGCACATTCTGCGCGACCAGCGTTTTCGAACCGTCGGCGCGCGGGATGGGCTCTCATCGGACGGAACGACCACGGTGGTAGAGGACTTCGCAGGGGCGCTATGGGTGGGCACCAGCGGGAGTGGCTTGAATGGACTGCGCCGAGCCAGTGCTGTAGCGGGCGCGCTGAAAACTTACTCCGTGCGCAACGGGCTGCTGAGCGACGTAATCCTGTCGCTGGCCGCTGCTCCGAATGGAGACCTGTGGGTGGGAACGCCGGATGGGTTGAACCGGATTCGCGGGAGCAAGGTCGATGCGTTTACTTCGGCGGACGGGCTGCCGGACGACTTCATCCGCTCGCTGCTGGCAGACGCCGATGGGTCGCTGTGGATTGGCACGCGGCGCGGGCTTACGCACTGGGCCGGGGCGTCGGGCAGGGCGCAATCCACCATGAAGATGGAGACCTTTACCCAGGCCAGCGGATTGGGCAGCGACCTGGTGGGCGCAATGGCCCGAGATTCGAATGGGGACCTGTGGGTGGCAACATTTGCTGGGCTGTCACGGCTGCGCGGTGGCAAGATTGAAAACTTCACAACCGCCAATGGCCTATCGAGCAACGTGATCACGGCGCTTCTGGCGCGGCCAAATGGAACGCTGCTCATCGGGACGCAGGACCACGGCTGGAACCAGTGGGATGGGCGGGGATTCTCCGCGGTGGCGCATGAGGGGCTTGACCAGACCACGATTCACGCCATTCTCGACGACGGCAGAAACCATCTGTGGTTTGCCACAGGCAATGGAATTGCACGCTGCGATTGCAGGGGGACAATGGGCGCGGCCGACTGCTCGCACTGGATCGAGTTTGGCACCGCCGACGGGCTGCGCAGCCGTGAGACTGCCATCAACAGCCATCCTTCGGCGTGGCGCTCCCGCGACGGACACCTCTGGTTTGCCACGCCAAAGGGACTGGTGGAGGTGGACCCGGCGCATTTCCCGGTGAACATGGTTCCTCCGCCGGTGGCGCTGGAGCGATTTGCCGTGGACGACGTCGACCAACCACTGCGTGGGGCAGCCCCCACCGTCCTGGTTCCATCAGGGCACGTGCATTTTCAGTTTGACTACGCGGGGCTGAGCTTTACCGCGCCGCAGAAGGTGCGCTACCGCTATATGCTGGAGGGTTTCGACAAGGGTTGGACCGAGGCCGGCACGCGGCGCACTGCTTATTACACCTCGCTTCCGCCGGCGCGCTACACCTTCCGTGTGCAGGCCGCAAACAACGACGGCGTTTGGAACACGACGGGAGCGGCGCTGACCTTTGAACTGCGGCCGCACTTTTATCAGACTGCGTGGTTCTACGTTCTTCTCCTTGCTGCATTGGTTGCACTGATTGTGCTGTTGCTGCGGCGGCGGCTGCAAGCGAGCGGAGAGCGAGTTCCGCGCCGTGCTGGGCGAGCGGAACCGCATCGCGCGCGAGATTCACGACACGCTGGCGCAGGGCTACGTGGGCATCTCGGTGCAGTTGGAGGTGCTGGCTGAGTTGCTGCGCATGAGCAAGGTGGAGGCGGCGGCGAAGCAACTGGACCTGACCCGCGGCTACGTGCGCGAGGGACTGGCCGACGCGCGGCAATCGATCTGGGCGCTGCGCTCGCAGGACTCGGGCGAGACCACGCTGCCGGTGCGGCTGCGGCGCATGGTGGAGGCCGCGGGCGGTGACGGGCTGCGAGGCGAGCTTCAGCATCTTCGGCGCCTACCGGCCGCTGCCAGCCGGAGACGGAGCGCGAAATTCTGCGCGTGGCGCAGGAGGCCATCCATAATGTGAAGAAGCACGCCGGGGCGAAGCATTTGTTTGTTCAGTTGGAGTATGGGCCGAGCGAGATTGCGCTGGAAGTGCGCGACGATGGGCGCGGGTTTGTCGCGGGCGAGCGAGCCGGAATCGCCGGCGGGACACTATGGGCTGACCGGAATGAGAGAGCGGGCGGCGGCGATTGGCGGAACGCTCGAAGTGACGAGCGAGCAGGCGATGGGAACGACGGTGAGGCTGCGGGTTATGGCTGCGAAGAGCGCTGCGTGATTCGTGGTTCCCAGCCATACGCGAGACCGGCGGACGCGGCACCGAGGTGTTGGCGAAAGATGCGAGAGCGGTGAAGGAGCAACAGTGACAAAGGAATCGATTCGCGTGCTGGTTGTCGAGGACCACCACGTGGTGCGCCAGGGACTGGTTGCGCTGCTGAACGTGGTGGAGGGCCTTGAGGTGGTGGGCGAGGCAGCGGACGGCGTGGAGGCCATCACGCAGTTTCGCAAGCACCAGCCGGACATCACGCTGATCGACCTGCGGCTGCCGCGGATGAGCGGCGTGGACGTGATCCAGCGCATTCGCATGGAGACGCCGCACGCGCGGTTCATCGTGCTGACCACCTACGACGGCGATGAGGATATCTATCGCGCGCTGCAGGCCGGGGCGCGGGCCTATCTGCTGAAGGGCATGACCACGGAGGAGCTGATCACGACCATCCGCGCGGTTCATGCGGGCAAATCGCACATTCCGCCGGCGATTGCCGAGAAGCTTGCCGAGCGCATGGGCACAGAAGATTTGACGCCGCGGGAGTTCGACGTGCTGGAGCAGATTGTGCACGGCAAGAGCAACAAGGAGATTGCGAACCGAGCTGGAGATTTCAGAAGCCACGGTGAAGACGCACATCAACAGCCTGCTGGGCAAGCTGGGCGTGACCGACCGGACACAGGCGGCGACAGCGGCCATTCAGCGCGGGATTGTTCCGCTCGAATCCCTGAGAAAGACGAAACCATCAATGAAGGAACGAATGAAGAGAGCGATATTTTGCGGAATTTTTCTTTTGATTGCGGCAATGCTTGTTCAGGCTGCGCAGGCGCAAAAGACGGCGTGGCGGCAGGCAACGGATGCGGAGCTGGCGTCGCTGCTGCCGGCGCGCGCGCCGGTGGAGAAGGAACACATCGAGACGGAGATGCGCACCGCCTCGGGCATTGTGAACAGCAAGGGGCACTTCATTGCGGGCGTGGTGCTGCTGACGGCTGGATACTCGGCGGACGGAAAGTACTCGCACTATCTGGTCGTGCAGGTTCCGGTGCGCGTTGGCGGAATTGCGCTCAAGCCCGGAGAATATGCCTTCGGATGGACGCGGACGCAGGGCGGCGATGCGCTGAGCGTTCACTTTCACGAAGCGGCGACGGGAGCGCTGGTGGGAACAACGGATGCGCATCGCATTGCGGGGTCGAGCCGCGTGGAGAGCCTGCACATCTGGCCGCCGGGAGATAAGGCGCTGATTCAGATTGGAAGGTTTGGGATTCCGTACGAGATTGGGGAAGAGTAGCCGGCGACGAGTGAAGAACCTGAACGGCCCGCGTAATGAGGCGGCCTTTCACGTTGATGCCGGAATGGCCTGTGAACTTATTTTTTCGCGGTCAGCACGGGCTTTGCGGCTGGTGGGTTGACCTGGGCGTTGAGATAATTGGTGAGGTCGTCGACATCCTGCTTGGTTCCGACCATGGGCGGCATGAAGCGGCGATAGGGCGAGTCGGCTTTGTAGTCGTGGAGCATGGCGATGAAGCTGCCGATGTTGGCGCGGTCGCGGCCGGCGAGCAGGTCTTGAGCGGGACGGTAGCCGGAGAGCGTGTGGCAGGAGCCGCACTCGCCGCGGAAGATGGCTTCGCCGCGGGAGTAGCTGGACGCAGAGATCAGTCTCCCGGTACGGCACGCTTCCATAGCCCAGTTCAGAGTGGGCCAGGTAGCCTTCCTGATTGATTCGCGCAACATACGGAACGCGGACACCGTTGGAGTACATCCAGCGGCCGATGACGTAGGGCTTGCGCAGCATCTCGCGCGCGTATTCGCCCGAGCCAGTCGCGATGAGCGCCAGCAGCAGCACGGCCATTGCGTGAGAGAGATTGAATTCGACGGGATTGCGATAGGCCAGATAATACGCCACGCCGACGATGGTAGCCGAGGTAACGATGATGACCAGGGCGATGCGCGTAATGACGGAAAATGTGCCGGCGCCGATGGTGTCGATGCCCAGAGAGAGCAGCGCGCGCTGCGATTCGGGAACCAACCAGAGATACCAGATCATGAGGAACGGAATGGCTACAAAGGAGGGAACGAGCCACTTGACGCTCCACTTGACGAGCGAGGACTTGAGGGCGGGGTGCTGGTCGCCATCGATGCGGCTCGAGGTGATGAGCGCCCAGATCCCGGCCAGCGAGGCGCACACGCAGCTGCGCAGGAAGAGGCTGGGCCAATAAGTGGGATTGAAGAAGGCGTTCCAGAACTTGCTGGCTTCGTGGCCGGTTCCGGCGACGGCGAGCCAGGTGTCGCCCGGCGTGAGCATGAAGGTGAGAATCCCGTTGATGATGACCAGCGTGGCTATGGACGCGCCGGCATAGACCCAGCCCACCTTGAGATGCAGCTTGGGGTCGATGCGGTCCCACGTGTAGTAGTAGACGGCGATCGTGGTGAGCTCGACCATGAAGAAGACCCACTCGATGGCCCAGCCGAAGACGAAGTTATGGATGAGCGTGCTGGTGGCTTCAGGATGTGTAAGGCCGATGGCGAACCAGATGCCGACGCCGGAGATGGTGCCGAAAACTCCTGTAAGGATGAGGAAGAACTTGGAGTGCCGGGCCAGTTGCTTCAGCCACTCGGCGCCCATTTCTTTGTCGGCCATGCGCATGGCTTTGCGCTCGGCGATGGGCAGATAGAGTCCGCCGCCCACGGCAAACTGCGAGATCATGACGTGAAAGATGGCGATGATGCCAATCACCCAGCCCGAGCCGAGATAGGGAATGTTCCAGAATGGATAGTTCATGCCTAAACTCCTAGCTTTCAGCTATCAGCTTCTTGGCCTTGACTGTGCTGTCTGCATATGCAGGACAAAGCTGAAGGCTGACGGCTGAAAGCTGCTTCACCGAATGGTCCAATAGCCAATGACGGTCGTGGCCAGCAGCGCAAAGACCGCAAGCAGGCCGAAATAATGTGCGGCGCGGGCGCGCTGACCCGATGTCTTGCCGATGTCGTAGAACGGAATCAGAATCCACAGTGCGATGCCGAGGGTGAACAGGAGAATTCCCGCAATCTCGCCGGCCTCGCCCGGGAGCACATTGCCCAGCAGCTTGAGCATCTCGAAGGGGCTCATGAAATACCACTCGGGATGAATGCCGGCGGGTGCGGGGACCAGCGAATCGGCCTGCCTGCCCAGCGCCCAGGGAAAGACCGATGCCAGCAGGGCAAGAATGTTGAGCGAGATCAGCCACATGGCCAGATCCTTGCGCAGGAAGTTGGGCATGAAGGGGATGCTCTTGCGCTCGGAGGCGGGCTTGGCTTCTTCGCAAGGCGGGGACGCGTTGCCATGGCGCTGGACAAGCCACAAATGAAACGCAAGCAGGGGAAGAAACAATGCAGGGAGCACCACAACATGCAACGCAAAGAAGCGCTGCACCGTGAATTCGCTGACCTCTGGGCCGCCGCGCAGCATGTTGGCGATGGCCGGACCGATCCACGGAATTGCCACGGGAATCTGCAGGCCGACCTTGGTGGCAAAGTAGCTAAGCTCGTCCATGGGCAACAGGTAGCCGGAAAACCCGAAGACCGACGCGATGCCGAGCAGCACCATGCCGCTGAGCCAGCCGAACTCGCGCGGCTTGCGATAGGCCTTCATGAAGAAGACCGAGAACATGTGCACAAGGATGGCGAAGATGAAAAGGTTGGCGGCCCAAGCGTGCGCCGAACGGATGAGCCAGCCGAAGTGCATGACGAAGGTGATCTGGCGAACCGACTCGTAGGCTTCGGCGCCGGGCCGATAATAAACCAGCAGCAGCACGCCGGTGAAGCACTGAACGAGAAACAGGAACAGCGAGATGCCGCCCCAGTAGTACCAGAAGGACTGCGAGTGAACGGGGACGGTCTTGTGGCGCGCAAAGGCGGCCAGTTCAGTGAGGCCCAAGCGCTCATCGACCCAATCGTACATTGCGGTAGTTTTTTCAGTCATGCCGTGATCCTTTGGTATCGCTGATTCCTTTTGACAGCGCTTCCGGTCGGCAAGCTCATCGACAGAGCCAACCACCATCCACAACCAGGATGTGTCCATTCACATAGCTGCCTGCCTCGGAGGCAAGAAACACCGCCGCTCCGGCCAGATCTGAAGGCAGGCCCCATCTTCCCGCCGGAATCCGGGCGAGAATAGCGGCGGAGCGCGCGGCGTCGGCCCGCAAGGGCGCGGTGTTGTCGGTTGCCATATACCCTGGGGCGATGGCGTTGACATTCAGGCCCTTGTCGGCCCATTCATTGGCCAGCGCTTTGGTCAGTTGCGCAACCGCTCCTTTGGCCGCGGCATAACCCGGAACCAGAATGCCGCCCTGGAACGACAGGAGCGAGGCGATGTTGATGATCTTGCCTGAACCCTGCGCCAGCATCTTCCTGCCGGCGAGCTGGCTGATGCGAAAAACGCTGTTGAGATTGGTTTCGATGACGGTGTTCCAGAACTCCTCGGAGTGCTCGGCGGCGGGAGCGCGGCGGATGGTGCCTGCGTTGTTCACCAGAATGTCGATCGAGCCAAAGGCGCTCACCGTTTCCTCGACGAGATTTGTGCACACCGCTTTGTCGCAGACATCGCCGGTCATGGAGATGTACTTGACCCCAGTCTCCTTGACTGCCTCGATGGTGGATTCCAGAACATTGTCGTAGCCATGCAGGGTGACGTTGGCGCCGGCCTGCGCGAATGCGATGGCGATTCCAGAGCCAAGGCCCTGCGCGGAACCGGTGACCAATGCGTTCTTGCCCTTGAGACTGAAGAGATCGAGAATTGCCATAAAACTGCTCCTTCGAAAATGCTGAAACGGTTTGTGCGGCAGAAACCTAAGCCCGCGAGACCTCGACGCCGGTATCGTTGACGGCAACTTTGAAAAGCTTGAGCGGCTTGGGAGGCGGCCCGCTGACGTTGGCGCCGGTGTAGGCGTTGTAGACGCCGCCGTGGCAGGCGCAGTGGATTCGGTCGGCCTGAGGCTCAAATTGCACCGTGCAGCCGAGATGGGTGCAGACCGCGCTGAGAGCTATCCAGCGGCCGTCTTCATGGTGGATGAGCATCGCCGGCGAGGTGCCGAACTTGAACATGAGTACCGAGCCCAGCGGCAGCTTTTGCGCGTCCTTGAGCGTGACCTCGGTGACAGCAGTGGCGGAGAGCGCCATCTCCGCGGGCGAAGCCAGATAGCGGTAGATGGGATAGCCAAGAGCGGCGGCGTAGAGCACTCCCGCTGCACCGGCTGCGACGAGGAAGGCTCGGCGCGTATTCTGTTCGCCCGGCTCCTCGGGAACAAAGGTTGCAACATTCGTTTCGCTCATATAGAAGCCGCGCCCTCCATTACTTTCTTTGCGCGCGCCACAACGGACACGAGCCACCCGACCACGCCCAGACCGGCAACAAAGAGAAGCAGGAACAGGCCGACGACGCTCCAGTTTGTAACCACGACGCGGTCCCAAACGTCGTAGCCCTTGCCGAGCAAGGTCATGTCGCGCACACCGTCGCGATAGACAGTGAACATGATTTCAGTGAGCACGGCGACAAGAACTGCCGGCCATGCCAGCCAGCCAGCGGAGATGTTTGCGAATCCGGCAATTGCGCCTACCAGAACGGCCACGACCACGAGGGCCAGCCAGCCGTATCCGGCGAACCCGGCAAATTTATAGAGCGGATAGATGGAGTTGCCTGCCAGCCCGGCCTTGACCGCATCCGGTTGTACGCTCGATGCCCAAAGACCGGCAGCCAGATACACGAGGCCGAAGGTTGCAGCTACTTTTCCGCCGAGGCCGGCTACAAATTTCTTTTCATCCGCGGTGAAGGTGCTGCGGCCGGCAAGGTAGACCATCCACAGTCCGCCGATAAACAGTCCGCCGGCAAGCATGAGCAGCCAGCGCGGGGTGAGCGTGGGGTCGCCGGTGGGGAGGTAGATGCCGGCGCTCGACGAGGAGTACATCTCGCGCCAGGCCTCGGGCCTCAGCATCAACGTCATATTGGTGGAGAGCAAACGGGCGACGAAGCCGGCCAGTACCCAGGCGCTCAGGCCGACCCACCATGCCGACTTCCCTGCCTCAAGGCGTGCGCTGAACCGATAGAGCAGCCCGTATGCGAGCATGAGGATGAGAATGATCGAGATCCAATATGTGCCGATCAGAACGCTGCTTGTGTAGAGCGCGCGGCCGTAGAGCACCTGGGCAAAAAGCAGCGGCGGCACTCCCAGGTTGATCACAAAGGTCATGACGACCGTAAGCCGGCGCGCCAGCGCCCGCGCCGTGACCAGCGATTGCGGCGAGCCGCGGAAGAGACTGAGAAGAACCGCTATCAGCAGTCCGCCGAGCAGCATTTCCACGGCAACAAAGTGCAGCGAAAGGGTCACGACATGGAGCAATTTCAGCAGCCATATCGGGGCCGGCAATGGAATTGGATCTACAGCGGGAAACGATTGCATGACGTCTTGAATCTTCCTTTCACTCACCGCGCGATGCAGGGGAAAAACAGCCGAAAACGATCACACGACGCCCACGCAGATCATCCGTCCCTCAATGCACCGGCTGCACATGAGGAGAATTGCGGGCATTTTGGACTATTTATCTCCAATTTCGTTTTCAGCAAGAAGTTACTGCGTTGGGTAAACGCAGGTCTGTGACAAAAAACACATGCGATTGTGACAGTCTCAACTACTCTGCTGGCGGAGCATGAGCCTTTTCGATAGTGCCGGTGCGGGGCGGCATGGGATTCGCGCCGGAATTCGGAATCCCATGAGATTCAGGCCACGGTGTCAGTTCGGCAGGTCAACCCAATGAAGAGATCGAACTCGTCGATGCAACTGACGCGCGCTGCCGATTATGCCGTTCGTGTGATGGTTCATCTGGCAACCCTGCCGGGACGTGAACGTGTATTGCTGCCCGTGCTGGCCGAGGCCACAGGTGCTCCGGAGAGCTTTCTTTCCAAGGTCTTGCAGGCCTTGTCGCGCGCCAAGCTCATCTCTTCGCGGCGGGGACAGGCCGGGGGGTTCGAAATTCTGGCGAGAGGACGCGAGGCATCCATGCTCGAGGTGATCGAGGCAATCGATGGCCCCCTCCATCTGAATGTCTGCCTGATCTCGGGGGAATCCTGCGCAAGAAGCAGGTGGTGCCCGGCGCACCCGGTCTGGGTGCAGGCACAGACGGCCATGCTGGATGTTCTGTCCGGCGCGGTGATCGCCGATCTGGCTTCTCAGGCGCCCGCGCGGCAGGCTCGGCCGCCCCACGCGGCCTCCCGCCTTTTGATCCGCAAGTATTGAAAGGCCGCGCATTCGTAGCCTGCGGACGAGCCCCCGGCCCCTCCACCTTTCGGTCGATACTCACCCTCATCTCTACCCGTATACTGGCTGCCTATGTTTGAGGCACTGCGCACCACCACTTTCCTTGGACTGCTGGCGGCAGGAGTTCCCGCATTTCTTTCTGCACAAGCCACAGGCCCCGGTGCTCTTCCCCCGGCGCGCCAAACTGACCAACAAAGCCAACCACCCGCCAGGGGCGCGCAGCCACCCGCCATCGGCGGCCAGGAGACCGGCTCGCCTCACCCGGCGATTCTCGACGCACAGCACCGCCCGATCACCGCGGGCGGCTTTGTGAAGAGCGGGCCGATTGTCTTTATCGACGACTCGGAAAAGGCTGGCCTGACGCACTGGACGCACAAGATGGGCACACCGGAAAAGAGCTACATCGTCGAGACCAAGGGCTCGGGTGTCGGGCTGATCGACTACGACAACGATGGGTGGCTGGACATCTACCTGGTCAACGGCTCGACGGTGAATGCCCTGGACGGCAAGGAGACCCCGCCCCATGCCGCGCTGTTCCACAACAACCACGACGGAACGTTTACCGATGTGGCGGCCAAGGCCGGCGTAACCAACGACCGATGGGGATTTGGCGTGGCCATTGCCGACTACAACAACGATGGCTGGCCGGACATATATGTTTCCAACTACGGAAAGAACCGGCTCTACCGAAACAACCACGATGGGACGTTTACCGATGTGGCGGAGAAGGCCGGCGTGCAGCTTGGCAACTGGTCGACGGGCGCAACCTGGGGCAGCTACGACGGCAACGGTCGGCTGGACCTTTTTGTGGCGGGCTACATTCATTGGGACCGCAACAACCTTCCCAGCAGCAAAGGGACCGGCGGCAACAACGCGTTCTGCACCTTCCGCGGCGAGCCTGTCGCGTGCGGCCCGAGGGGTCTGAAAGGCGAGCCTGACCATCTTTTTCATAACAACGGCGACGGGACCTTTACCGATGTGAGCGCGAAGGCCGGCGTGGATGACAAGCCCGGATACTACGGTCTGGGCGCGGTGTTTGTGGACATCGACAACGACGGCAAGATCGATCTGCTGGTGGGCAACGATTCGACGCCCAATTACATGTACCTGAACAAAGGCGATGGCGCCTTTGAGGATGTGAGTTACGCGTCGGGCTTTGCTTTGAATGAAGCTGGACGCGAAACCGCGTCCATGGGCATCGCGGTGGGCGATTACCAGAACAACGGGCAGCTA
Source organism: uncultured Acidobacteriaceae bacterium (assembly GCA_963757965.1). Classification (GTDB taxonomy): domain Bacteria; phylum Acidobacteriota; class Terriglobia; order Terriglobales; family Acidobacteriaceae; genus Telmatobacter. Next base: position 31,362 of record CAVWTV010000005.1, on the reverse strand, counting down.
TCCGTCTTCGACACGACTTTTTCCGACGATTACAAGCCGTTCTACCGCAACGAAGGCGACGGCAACATGACAGATATCAGCTATCAGTTGGGGATTGCGGAGATTTCAGTTCCCTTCCTCAGCTGGGGCGACGCCTTTATGGACTACGACAACGACGGATGGAAGGATCTGCTGATGTCCGACGGGCACGTCTATCCGGAGGCGGACAAGTATGCTTGGGGCACCACCTGGGCACAGCGGCCCATGCTCTTCCACAACATTCAAGGCAAGAAGTTTGAGGTGGTTCCGGCGGTCGAGGGTTCGGGTCTGGCGGTGGTGGTTCCGGGGCGCGGCATGGCGGTTGGCGATCTGTTTAATGACGGCAAGCTGGACGCCGTCATCAACGTGATGGATGGCCACCCGGTGCTGCTGCGCAATGTGAACCCGGACAAGAATCATTGGCTCGAACTGAAATTGGTGGGTGGACCGAAGAGCCCGCGCGATGCGGTGGGCGCGACGGTTTATGTGACCGCCAACGGTATGAAGCAGCGCGGCGATGTGCTGAGCGGTGGCAGCTATCTGTCGAGCAACGATCCAAGGCCGCACTTTGGACTTGGGCAGGCTACGACGGTGGATGCGATCGAGGTTCACTGGCCGAGCGGTAACATAGAAGAATTTACTGCTCCCGGAATCGACCGCATTGTGACGATCACAGAGGGCACGGGACACTAGTACGAAAACCGTGTGATTCTGTAATTGCCGGAATGTAGCGCCGGTCTCCAGACCGGCAGTCGTGCGGGCGTCCACGCCCGCACTTGTCCAGGAGCAATTACCAAATCATATAGTCTAAGCACTAGCACCGAAGTTTTCTGAGGTCAGCCGACGCACGAGCAGGCTGACCTCATTTGGCACACCGGCCGAGCCAACCTATATCGCAACTCGAAGATCGAACGTCGTTTCATTGATTTAGAAAACCTGATTCCCTAATCGAAGTATTACCTTGCATTTGTGCGCAAATTAATGCTGAGACCTCCTTCGCCGATGAGGTAATCGGAAACCGACACAATCGTTCAGTCCAAGCCAGACGTTATGGTCGCCCTTGTATGTTTTTGCACGCGGGCTGACGAGCCGCGTTCGCGAGAGGCCAGGGAATACGCACGGGCAATCGTCGTCGGCAATTTAGCGAAGGAGAAACACAATGAAGAGATCGCTTTGCAGGAGCCTCGCCACAGGAATACTCGCGGCCTTCGCTGTCGTGATGACTCTGAATGCGCAGGAGATCAAGATCGGCTCGCGTTCCGTGCAGATACACGGCTTTGGAACCCAGGGCTATGTATATACCAACGACAACAACTGGCTGACCATGAACACAAGCTCAGGCAGCTTCAAGTTCACCGATGTGGGCTTGAACCTGGGCATGCAAGTCAGCGAGAAAGTACGCATCGCGGCGCAAGGCTACGATCGCGATCTTGGAGTGCTGGGCAATTGGCACCCGCAATTCGACTTTTACATGGTCGATGCGCGGCCGAAGCCCTGGCTCGGACTCCGCGGAGGCAAGGTGAAAACGGTCCTGGGCCTTTTTACCGACACCCAGGACATGGACTTCGACCATACCTTTGCCCTGCTCCCGCAAAGCATGTACCCAATCGATATGCGCGATGCCTCCATCTCCCATCTGGGAGGGGATATCTACGGCAGAGCAAGGTGATGCCATGTTTGGCCAAATGAAGATCAAGACGAGAATCCTGGGCATTCTGGCTGTTCTAGCCAGCGGGTATTTGCTGTTGCTGGTGATGGTTCAGCTTTCGGCCACTACAACACACAGCCGGATGTCGCAAATTTCTTCTTCGTTGTTCCCCGCGGCGTTGCGGATGCAGGATGCGGACGCGGCCTTCGAGCGCATGAAGAAGCATTACGGCGACGCCGTGGTGCTGCAGGATTCTGGATCGCTCAAGGGTGCGGAAGCGGATGCGGAGGCAACGGCCACCGCTCTGGGAGAGGTGAAAACTGTATTGGCCACTTCGCCGGAACTCGGCAAACAGGCCGACGGCTTGGTCGCCCAGTTCGAGTCGATCCGCTCGCGAGATCATGATACTTACGCGGCCATTCTTGCAGCCAAGGACGGCCCCAGCGACGATCTGATGGCACAAGTGGGAGTGCTGGGCAAGGACAACAATGCGCTCACAGACGCGATGAGCGCATTCGACAAGGCCATCTCCACCGACTTTCAAAAGCAGTTGGACGCCGTGGATGCATTCTCTGTGCGCAGCCAGCTTACCGGGTTGGTCATGCTCGGTTTCGTCGTGATTATCTGTGCCGTCGCGTGGTGGGTGATTCAGTCCAAGGTCGTCTTGCCGCTGCGCTCGCTAGCGGTTCGCATGCAGGATATCGCCGAGGGCGAAGGGGATCTGACAAGACGCATTGAAGTGCATGGGCACAACGAGATTGATGAGGTCGGCATCTGGTTCAATGTGTTCATTGGCCGCATCGAGGAAATAGTTCGGCGCGTGACAACGCATGCTGGAACCCTGGGCGCGGCAGCGTTGGAAATGGCTCAGCGTGCCCGCGAAACCGCCAGCCAGGCCGCACAGCAGCAGGAACAGGCCGAGAAGATAACCACCGCCATGAGCGAGATGTCGTCGGCTGTACAGGAGATCAGTCAGACCACGCAGACAGCGGCGGTGGATGCGCGCAAGGCAGAAGAGAGCGCGCATTTCGGTGGCCAGACCGTTCAGACCACAGTCCAGACCATTGGGGAATTATTGACTGCAAATCATGAAACCTCTACCCGCATCGAGGAACTGGGCAAGTCCAGCGACGCCATCGGCAGGATTGTGAATGTGATTAATGAAATCGCGGGCCAGACCAATCTGCTTGCCTTGAACGCCTCCATCGAGGCGGCGCGGGCCGGCGAGCATGGCCGCGGATTCGCTGTGGTCGCAGGTGAGGTTCGCCGTCTCGCGGAACGGACGAGTTTGGCGACCAAGGAGATTGACGCGACCGTGAGAGCCATCCAGGTGGGCACGTCGGAGGCAGTGGAAGCCATGCGATCGAGCATGAGCCATGTGCAAAGCGGAGCAGACTCGGCGCGTTCGGCGGGCGAGGCGCTAAGCAGCATCATCCACGGCTCCGAGTCCGTGCAAAAAATGGTGACGCAGATCGCCGCTGCCGCAACTCAACAATCCTATTCAACGCAATCGGTATCTAACAACGTGAGCCAAATCGCTTCAATCATTGAGCAGACAGCTACAAGTTCGCAACAATCGGTGGAGGCCTGCGAGGAACTATCCGACGTGGCTAATGAACTGTCGGGGTTGGTTGGAAGCTTCAAAGTCGGTCACAGCTAGCCTGACAAGGTCATGCATCGAGATTCCCAGCCCGGTTTGCCTGCTTGCAAATCCGGGCTGGTAATGTTTCAATCGGATTATTGAGACAGGGGTGCTCCACGATGTGGGGCTGAGAAGATACCCTAGAACCCGATCCGGATAATGCCGGCGTGGGAAGCTTTCGAAGCCAAGCGGCCTTCTTCCTCGATTCACAGCGTGAGTTCTCTTGTTTCATTCAGTTGAAAACAAGGGGAGACCATGCTCGAACTTGCAGCCGCCGCCTCCAAGCGCACTCCATCACAGCCCTTCGCAATCGCTCGCTCTGCACGGAACTGTTCGCGGGCTCTCGTCTTGATGCTGTTCTGCTGCCTCGGCGGTTCTCTGTTTGCGACTTCACAGAGCGCGGCCCCTGCAAATACTCCTCCGGCGCAAAACGCGGCAAAGCCTGCGGCGCAACAGATTCAGCCTGTAACCACAACCGTCATCGTTCACGGCGAAGCCAAGGACGATTACCTTCCCGGCGCGGTTTCAGTCGGCACGTTGGATGGTGCGACGCTGAAGGAGATGCCGCTCTCGGCCACTATCGTGACGCGCGATCTGCTCACCGATCAGGCGGCGCGCGTGCTCTCCGATGTTGTGAAAAACGACGCGTCGATCGGCGAGGACTACGCGCCGGTGGGCTACTACGGCGACTTCGAGATTCGCGGCTTCCCAATCGACCTGGCCACGGGACTCGAGACCGACGGCATGACCATCGCCGGCGAGCAGGATGTTCCGCTGGAAAACAAGGAACGCGTCGAGTTTCTGAATGGCCTGGCCGGCGTGGAGAGCGGAGTGGCTTCGGGCGGCGGGTTGATTAACTACGTAACCAAACGTCCAGCGATCGTGGAAGCGATCGATCTGGCCACAGATCATCGCGGCACTGTTTACGGGGCTATCGATCTTGGACATCTTTTTGGCAGCCGGAAGCAGGTTGGCGCGCGAATGAATGCGGCCGGCGAAAAAATCGAAAGCTATGTGAACGACGCCAACGGCTGGCGGACAATGGCGGCGGGAGCGGCAGATTGGAAGCTGACGCCGAAAGCGATTCTGAACGGCGACTTCGAATATCAACACAAGGTGGAGCGATCGGTCTGCGGCTATCAGTTACTGGGCGGAACGGTGCTGCCCGACCTGAACAAGGTTTACCCCTCGACCATGCTGGGTGAGCAGCCGTGGGCACTGCCCAACACATTCGACACACTCAATTCAGGTGCGCGCCTGGATTACGAATTGACGCCAACGTGGCGGGCATTCGCAGCGGTGAGTTATAGCCACTCGCTGATTAACGACAATGTGATCTACGCGTATGGCTGCTCGTATGAGGCCTTGTGCACGGGTAGCGGCGGGAATGCACCGTCTTATTTTTTTGCTCCCGATGGCGGCTACGACATTTACGATTACCGCGACCCCGGCGAGCTGCGCATCGACGGGCAAGCCGAGGCGATGATCGCCGGCCATATCAAGACTGGAGCGATCACCCAGGACGTAGTGGGCGGCGGCGAACTCTTCCTCCGCAGTGTGCAGCAGCCCGGTTACTTTACAGTCGCGAACCCGACCGCTCCAGATGGCGCTGGAAGGGATGGCGCGGTGTATTACTACGTAGGTTCGGATAACATCTACCAGCCTATCGCGCCAGTCGATTTCGCCTCCGCCGAGGTTCCACTTCAATCCGCCGGTCCGGGCAGACTTTGGGAAGACAGTCATCAATCAGCCGCGATCGTTCAGGACAGGATTCATTTGCCGGGCCGTATTCAACTGCTTGCGGGCGGACGCTTCGATTCGCTGCGCGACAACAATTATTCGCTGACAGCCACCAGCCCAGGAACGCCGCCCACCGTTACTGACAAGCACATCTGGCTGCCGCAGTACGCGATCACATTCAACCCGGTGAGCAGCCTTATGCTGTATGGCAATTACGGCGTGCTGCTATCTCTCGGGCCGCAAGGGCCGTGGTGGGTGGACGACGCGAGTCAGTTTCTGGCGCCCTTCATGACGCGCCAGGCAGAGGTTGGCGCCAAGTATGAGCCGGGCCAGCGCATTTTGCTGACCACTGCTCTGTTTCACATGCGCGCTCCGTTCTTCTATCCGAAAGTCATTCAGGCGCCTGACAGCTTCTGCACTGCCAGCGAGTTTTACGGTCCCGGCGATCTGTGCTTCGAGTCGGATGGCCGCGAGACGCACGACGGCATTGAAGTTAACGCTGAGGGCAAAGCTGCTTCATGGTTGCGGCTTTCGGCATCGGCAGCGGCCATTCGCGCAATTTCGGACGAAACAGGGACGCCGGCATTCGATAACAAGCAGGTGATCGATGTGCCGCATCTGCGCACGACGATGTTTGCAGACATTGCATTGCCGCACGCGCATGGGCTGCACCTGATGCCCGGCTGGGGTTACACGGGACGCAAGCAGGCTACACGCGACGATGTTGTGGCCGCGCCTGGCTATAACCTCTTCAATATGGGCGCCCGGTACACTCCGGGCGGCGAGCGGGGCCGCGTAACATTGAGACTTTATGCCGATAACATCACCGACAAGCGCTACTGGAAGGATACGGGCGCAAGTTACGGCGACACTTTCATCCACCTGGGCGCGCCAACGACGGTGCGCTTGTCGGCGCATTACACTTTCTAAGTTCGCAAAGGATGCGGCGGCGATGAGCACGACAGCAAAAGCGCACGGAATGGACGGGAATTTGGTGGACGCCGACTGGCGGCCACTGGAACTTGCCGAAGTGCGCACGCTGTTGGGCCAGTATCCCGGTCTCGACGAGCCAATCGAGGTTCTGTCTGTCAGCCCGCGGCCGTTTTCCGCGGCGAGCGTGGTATCGGCGGCGGGCAGGCGAGTGTTCATCAAGCGCCATCATCGCAGCGTGCGCGATCGAGAGGGATTGCTTGAAGAGCACCGATTCATGGCGCATCTGCGCGCCCACGGAGCGACGGTGCCCGGCGTCTATTGCGCTGTGTCCGGCGAGACGGCGATCGAAAGGCGCGAATGGACGTATGAGGTACACGAGGCGCTCGAGGGCGTGGACCTTTATGGAGACGCGCTCTCATGGACGCCATTCCGCACTGTGGCGCACGCCTGCTCCGCCGGTCAGGCGCTGGCCCGGCTGCATGTTGCTGCGCATGGGTTGGCAGCGCTGTGCCGGAAGCCTCGCCCGCTGGTGGCCAGCTTCACAATTTTCTCCGCGCAGGACCCTCGCGCGGAGATGAAACGCTATCTGTTGGCGCGGCCTGCGCTCATGGACTTTGCCGCGACGCGAGCCTGCTGCAACGAGGCCCTGGAATTGCTCGCGCCGTTTCATGCTGAGCTCGCGCCATTGTTGCCCGCGCTCAAGCCGCTGTGGACGCACAACGACCTGCACGCATCCAACCTTCTCTGGAGCGAGGACACGGACAATGCACAGGCCACGGCGATCATCGACTTTGGCCTGGCCGATCGGACCAATGCTGTACACGATCTGGCGCATGCCATCGAGCGCAACATCGTCGAGTGGCTGGTGCTGGTGAACGACCCCGCGCACCCGGACGATGTGCCGGTGCATCTCGACCACCTTCACGCGCTGCTGGAAGGGTATGAATCGGTACGCCCCCTTTCGGATCAGGAGGCCGCGGCCCTGGCGCCGATGGCTGCGCTCTGCCATGCCGAGTTTGCATTGTCCGAGACGGACTACTTTCTAAGTGTGCTGCATCGGGAAGATCAGGCGCCCATGGCCTGCAACGGATGGCTGGTGGGACATGCGCGCTGGTTCCGCGGCGCCGGCGGGAAGCTGCTGGATGCCTTGCGCAAATGGGCGGCCGCGCGCGAGCCAAAGCCGCACGGAGATTCGCAACCATGAGCTGGATGACAATCACGAACTATCTCGCCGCAAACTGGATGGAGGTTGCGGGCTTCATCACCACGCTGGTCGGCATCTGGCTCACCACGCGGCGGCTCCTCATCTGCTGGCCGGTGGTGCTGGCCGCGGACGTGCTTTACCTACTTGTGTTCTATCGCGCGCGGCTGTTTTCCGATTCGCTGCTGCAGATCTTCTTTGTGGCATTCACGCTTTATGGCTGGTGGCACTGGTGGCGCGGCGTGCGCGAAGAGGGCGAGGTCCGTGTGGTTCCGCTGGGCGTGCGAAGCTGGCTTGGCGGCCTTGCGGCAGGCGCGGTAGGCGCGGTGCTGCTCGGTTGGTTGATGGTGCGGGTGGGCGCGGCGCTGCCTCATCTTGATGCAGCGTTGACCAGCTACAGCCTGGTGGCCAGTTGGTGGCAGGCACGCAAGCATACGGCCAACTGGTGGCTGTGGATTGCAGTGGATGCTGTATACATCGGCGAGTATGTCTACAAGGACCTTTGGGCCACGGCTTTGCTTTACTTACTGCTGGTGATCCTGGCTGTGATGGGGTTGGTCGAGTGGCGGCGCCCTGGTTCCCAGGTCTCAGGGTCGAGACCTGGGGCATCCAAAGTTCTAAGTTAGATTGCGGCTTGCACTACATTTTGCATTCGCTCTCCGTTAATGTAACGTCGCAACTCGGCGGCGGCTACGCGAAGGGCATTTCGGGAAAATTGCGGGCTCGATCCGCCAATGTGAGGCGTGATCAGCAAGTTGGGGCAGCTCCACAGCGGGTGGCCATCGGGCAGCGGTTCCGGATCGGTGACGTCGACGGCGGCGCGAATCTTGCCCGATTGCAGCGCGTCGATCAATGCGTCCGTGTCTACGATAGGCCCGCGCGCGGCATTCACCAGCAGAGCGCCTTGCCGCATCAGAACAAACTGGCGCGCGCCAATCAGTCCGCGTGTCTCCTCGGTGGAGGGTAGAATCAGAATCACGATTTCGGCTTGCGGCAGCAGGTCGTCGAGCTCACCGACGGCGTGAACCTTTGGTTCTGTGCGCGCGCTGCGAGCCACGCGGACCAAATCCACATCGAATGGAACGAGCATCTGCTCTATGTCCTGACCGATGGAACCGTAACCGGCCAGAAGAACTTTCTTGCCGGTCAACTCTTCCAGCATGACTGGTGGATAAAGCAGGCGATTATCGCCGGTGATGGCGGCGTAATTTGCGCTGGCCGTGAAGCGCAGCTTCCATTGTCCGGCGCGTTGAACGTCCTGATAGAACGGAAATTGCTTGAGCATCGCCAAAATCGTGGCCAGCGTCCACTCCGCGGTGGAGATGTTGTGCGCGCCCTTGGCATTGCAGATGGTCACGTGCGGCCCGACCACGCCGGGAATCCATTCTGTGCCTGCCAGCATCGCAAGCACCAGGCGCACGCCTCGCAGATGCGGCCAGACCTTCATGGCTCGCGATGGGTAGGGGTCGGGAATCCAGACGTCGATATCTGTTGCCTGGTCCAATGAATCTGCCAGCGGGATAAGCTCGACCTCGCCGGGAAAGTCGCGCAGCAACTCTGCTGGAAGTATCGCTGGGTAACCGAGTCGTAGCATGGGGATCGTCAGCCCGACCGATGCGGGCGCCTCCATCTCATGGTAAACGGGGAGGGCGAGGAGCGCTCTTGATCCCACGCAGACTATCGCTTGGAAGCAGGTGTCGCAGAGCGCAGGCGGCGGATGCGCTCGATCGCGTTGTCGAGGACCGGGGGTTCCGATGCGGCCAACATGCCCTTGTCGATCAGGGATTCGACAAAATCGACGACTGGGAGACTGTGTGCAGTGGCTTCGCGGACGATTGCATCGGAGACGGTAACAGTGACTTGCATGGTTGGCATTTCCCCTCCCGGTTTCATCGGCGGGTCGAAGCGAAGCAAAAGGCACGGCTCAAAACAGGTCAGCCACAAAGGCGACGCCCCGGCCGCCCGGGGCCAGGATCATTCAGGCGAAGAAATACGCCCGAACCCGAGCAATCGTACACCGTCACTTTCGGCAATGGGTCAGTTTGAAGGGTACGGGCTTCAGCCCGTACATAGAGCCGAGCGAAATGACCCTGGCTTTAGCCCCTGATGGAAGGTTCTTTCAAACTGTCCCACTACCTCATTTGCCCCGCCCTTGCCGTTGCTCGTCGGGAACGATAGGCTAGAGTCATGTACGAAGATTTTCACGTGAGCGACCGCTGGAGCGGCGAAGACCTGCACTGCCGCTGGAAGGGCACCATGGTAGCCATCGCCACCCGCCACGCCGACGCCGTCGACGTCCGCTTCGACGTGAACGGCCGCCCCATGTGGATTGCCCTGCCCTGCACCGCCTGGGTCGAGCAGAAGCGCCGCTCCGGCAAGGTGATCACCGACCAGTTGGCGGCACAGGTTGCCGGCCGCTACTTAAAACAGTTGGTCGAAGAAGGCTACGACTCGCGCCGCGAGATCTACACCATGACCGTTGCCGAGGTGCTTGACCATCTTGACGTTGTGGTAGCCGAGGCCAAGGAGCGCGGCTCCATGCCGACGCTGCCGGTAATCGCTTAGCGCATTCAAACAAGTGTGTCTGTTCCGGATTTAGGGAGCATCTGAATAAGTCTGTGATTTGAAAGGGCACGACTTTAGTCGTGCGACAAATGCAACGAAAAGACCGCGGGCTTCAGCCCCTGAGGGTTGTTTTTCGGCAATTTGGATCCTTGCCGCGAGCTTCCACAGCGAAGCCGCTATGATGGTGACCAGCGATGGAAACCGGCGCAGGCGAAACCATGTCACCCACCCTCTTTATTTCCGCAGGCGAAGCAAGCGGCGAGCACTACGGAGCATTGCTGATCGATGCGCTCAAGCGGCGGCTGACGGCGGCTGGGCATACGGCGCGGTTCTTCGGCATGGGCGGGGAGCGGATGGCGGAGGCCGGCCTCGAGCGCGTGGTGCGCTCGGAAGATATGGCCGTGATGGGCATTACCGAGGTTATCCGTCACCTGCCTCGCATCTACCGCGAGTTTCGCAAGCTGAAGCGGGCAATACACGAGCGGCGACCGGATGTGGCCGTCCTTATCGACTTTCCCGACATTCATTTCAAGCTGGCCGAGGAACTCCACCGGCTGGGCGTGCCCGTGATTTTCTTCGTCAGCCCGCAGTTGTGGGCCTGGAAGAAGAAGCGCATCGAGCTGGTGCAGAAATATGTTCGCCGGATGCTGGTGATCTTTCCGTTCGAGGAGCAGTTCTACAAGGAACGCGGCGTGGAGGCGGAGTTTGTAGGCCATCCGCTGGCGGAGCTGCCCTTGCCGGCCATCGGCCGAGAGCAGTTCGCCGCGGAAAACGGATTGGAGCCCGCGCGCACCTGGATTGCCCTGCTGCCGGGAAGCCGGCCAAAGGAAATTCGCGACAACCTGCCGGAAATGCTGGAGGCGGCCTGGGACCTGGAGGAGCTGGAGTTGTCAGGGCATCATGAGATTGGCGACTTTGAATACCTGGTGCCACTCGCCCCGACCCTGAGCGCGGAACAGCGGGCGGACGTGCTGGATATGGTGGAGGACCTGGGATGCGGGCTCGACATCCGGCTGGTCGAAGATGCCCGCGCGGCGCTCTTGCATGCACGGGCCTCCGTGGTGGCCAGCGGCACTGCAACAGTGGAAGCGGCGCTGATCGGCAACCCATTTGTTGTGGTATACCGGGTTTCGCCCCTGACTTATGCCATTGCCAAACGGGTGGTGAAGGTGCCGCACGTGGCCATGGCCAACCTGATTGCGGGCAAGCGCGTGGTCCCGGAGCTGATCCAGAATGACTTCACGGCCACAAAAATCGTCCAACAGCTTGAGCCGCTGCTACCCGACGGGGCTCCTCGCCAGTCCATGATGCAGGAGCTCAGGGCGATTCGGGAATTGCTCAACGTCCGGCCGGCCGGCCGGAAGTTGGAAATCGGCGGCGCCATCGGTCGGGTGGCGACGATTACGATCGAACAGCTTGGACTTCAGCCTGGAGAACAACCTGGAGCCGCTGGCCCTTCGCCGACAGAGGAAACCGTACATCCATGAATGAAACAGGGCCGGTGGCGGCGATAATGACTGCGATGCGTAGAAAACAGCGAATCTTGCTTGCGGCGGCCGGTTTGGCCTGCGCGCTCCTGACCGTCCCCCAGGGATTTCAGCTTGCAGCGCAGCGCTCTGAGCGCCCCGCCCTGTCCATTTCCGGCTACGTGATTGACGCAGAACTGGATCCGTCAACGCACCACCTGTCCGCCAAGACGGTGGTGACCTTTACCGCGCCGGAGAACCTGGAATTGGTGAGCTTTGGCTTTCACCCCGCGCTGAAGGTGACCAAAATTTCGAACGAGAACGGAAAAGTGCTCACCGGGGAACGGTCCGCGGACGGAACGATCCGTGTGAGCCCGGCCGCCCCGTTTACTAAGGGACAAGTTAGTCACTGGACTTTCGAGTACGAAGGCACGATTACCGGCAGCGAGGACGGCCCGGTCGAGGGATTGAAGCTGGCCGCAATCCAGGAGCCGATCACCTATTTGCTCTATCCGGCGCGCTGGTTTCCGATGACCGGCTACCTGACCGACCGCTTTACGGCGGAGATGCATATCCGCGTTCCACAGGGGATGCGGGTCTTTGCCAGCGGCGGCACTGGCACGTCAAAGCAGGTGACTCTGGCCACCGGGAAAACCGGCGACCAGTACGACTTCAATTGGAGCAAGCCGGGATTTCCCGGAACGGTGATCGCCGGGCGGTATGTGGGCCCGGTGACAGCTGGCGCAGGCAACGTAAAGGTCTACCTGACCGTGAGCCACCAGGCCGCAGCCAATCAATTGGCGCAGACAGCGGCCAGGGAGTACGACTTTTTTACCGACAGCTTTGGGTCGCCGGAGACGAGCCACCTTAATGTCGTGGAGATTCCAGACGATACGCTGCCAGCTGTCTGGGCACCGGAACTTGCGGCAATTCTGGGTTCCAGAGTCGGCGATAAGAGCGGAGTGCGGCTGCTGGCGAACACCATTGCGCATCAGTGGTGGGGCTCTGAAGTAAGCCCGCGCACGCTGAGTGACGCATGGATCTTCAATGGAATGGCACGCTACGGCGAGCTGATGTACCTGGAAGATGAGAGCGGAAAGAGCGCTATGCGAGCGGCTCTGCAGGACGTGGCAGCCGGAGCTTTGGCATACGACACCATTCCCTTGTCGAGCGATGCACGGCTGAGCCCCTTCTCGCCTGAGTTCCAGTCGGCAACTCTTGAAAAAGGCGCCATGGTCTTCCACATGCTGCGCTGGGAGATTGGCGACAAGGCCTTCCTGGCCACGCTGAAAGGGGCTCTGAGCCAGTACGCTGACAGCGGAATGCGGACTTTGGACTTCGTGAAGGTGGCCGAGGCGCAGAGTCAGCAGCAGTTGACGCCGTTCTTTGCGCAATGGGTCGATGGCACCGGCGCGCCCCAATTCACCGACAAGTACGCCGTGTACCGGCTGGGCAACAACAAGGGCTTCCGCACCATCGGTGAAATTCAGCAGGATCTCGACCTGTTCAGAATGCCGGTGGAGTTGCAGGTTGAGACCGACGGCAAGACCGAAGACAAGAAGGTCGACGTGGTGGGAACCGATACCCAATACGTCGTGGACACCTTCGGCCGGCCGCGTCGGATCAGCATCGATCCGGGCAACTGGTTGCTCAAGTCTACGCCGGATCTTGACGTGCGTATTGCAATTCTGAAGGGACAGCAACTGGTGGCGCAGGGCGACCTTACCGGCGCGCTCGCGGAGTACCAGAAAGCTCTTGAAGCCAACTCGTCGAGCTCGCTGGCTAACTACCGCATCGGCGAACTGCTGTTTACCCAGCGCAACTATCAGGCCAGCGTGAATGCGTATCGGGACGCGCTGCGGGGCGATGGAGAGCCGCGCTGGACCGAGGTCTGGAGTCACATCCAACTGGGCAAGATCTTCGACATTACCGGCCAGCGCGACCGTGCGGTGACCGAGTACCGCCTGGCGGTGCAGACCAACGACAACACCCAGGGTGCGGTCAACGAAGCGCGGCAATGGCTACAGAAGCCGTATAAACTGCCAGACACCGAATAGGGCGAAACCGATTTGCAGATTAATTCTCGAGACCTGCTAGCGTGAAATTGGCGCTATAGAAGGCGGTCGGGAGGGAATCGATGCAGATGAGCGCGGCAGGGCTTGACTTGCTCAAGCGGTCGGAGGGGTTTCGCAGCCGGACATATCTCGATGCGGCAGGGCTGCCAACCATCGGTTATGGTCATCAGTTGGTGCATCCGGAGTGCTTTCCGAACGGAATTTCGCAGGCCCAGGGTGCGGAAATATTGACAAATGACCTGCGCGACGCCGAGCAGGCCGTAGGCCGCCTGGTAAAGGTTGCGCTGACCCAGGGACAGTTCGACGCGCTGGTGGATTTTTGTTTCAACGTAGGATCGGGAAAACTGGCGGCCTCGACACTGCTGAAGAATCTGAATGCAGGCCAGTCCGCCGAGGCCGCCGAGCAGTTGCTGCGCTGGGATCACATTGGATTGCAAGAAGTGGCAGGGCTCAAGGCCCGCCGCGAATGTGAATTCCAACTTTGGAACAACGGCGTATTGCGAGAGACAACGGCCGCCTGAAAGCCGAGCAAACCCTCGGCGTTGAAAGGGCACGGCTTCACAGGCTGCGAAAAGCTCGATTCCTGCTCCCGAATGTGTCAGGGCACGACTTTAGTCGTGCCGCAAATGCAACAAAATAAACGTCGGGCTTTAGCCCCTGAGGAGTGCTTCCTGCCAATTCAGGCTGAGAACAGGCCTTTTTCCGCAGCCTCTTTAGCCTCGGAGGAGTGCATTTTCAACCGGTTGCCCTCCCTCGGCGGCTAAAGCCGGCTCCGTTCTGGGTTGGTCTGCGGCACGGCTAAAGCTGTGCCCTTTCAAAGCTCCAAACTGCTCCGTGGTTCAGGTCAAGAGGTTCCAGCACCGATCTCATCCACAGCCAGCCGCTCATCGGGTTTGAGGTACCCCTTGCGGCGAAACCAGTCTTCCATGGCGGGCTGCAGGCGATCGAGCGGGACGCGGTGCCCGGCTTCAAGCAGTCCATCGGCGGCTGGAAGTGTGTCGTCAAAGAGGGCATCGTTGGTGAAGTTGCGCATGGCGAAGTTATCGATCCAGCGGATGGGGCACGGGTTCGCCACGCCTGTCGAATCGATTCGCTGGATGGAGAGACGGCGCACGAACATGGCTTTACTCTAATGGATTGGCGCGTCCGCGTGCCTTACGGCTTCTTCTCCGGTACAACTTTCGCGTCCTTCTGCTGCTCCGTCTCAACGCGGAAGCGCTTGTAGTCGTAGTCGCGCTCGGTGCCGTGCTGACGAATGCCCTTGACCAACAGGATGCGAGCCTGGATGGTCCCCTCGCCTCCGACCGGCAGCCAAACTTCGCCGTTCACACGAGCCTGATCGAAATAGAATGCGGAGCCCTTGTCGATGCGCGCAAACAGGCCGGCGCCGACATCGAAGTTGTCGATGAAACGCGCTTCAAGATGCGCAATCTGGCGATCGGCCTCGTCCACCCACAAGGCGCCTTGCAGCTTCTTTGAGAGGTCCTGGGCCAGGCCGTGGGTCTTGGCGTCTTTTCGGCCGATGAAATCAAAAACAATCGTAGGCCGGCCGCGAAAGGTCTCTCGCCGCGGGTTGCGCACCTCCATCATCTCCAGCACCTGGCTGACGGTGACGAACGACTGCTGATCGGGAGCGGCGGTCTGGGCCTTTTCGACCCACTTGGTTACGCGCTCGGTCTCCCTCTCCTGACCTTGGTCGTCGAGCGGCTTGCCATCTTTCTTGATGAGCCGGCCAATGGGATGGCCGTTGACGTAGAACTCCTCATACTCCTCGGTCTCGGTCTTCTTCACATGGCCGTTGCCGTCGATGTCCTGCGTTGTATGCAGTGAGGTGTAGGTGTAGTTTTCGCGCACCTTTTCGAGTTGCTTCTGGTGTTCCTGCACCTCGCGCATCAGTTGACGAATCTCCGGCAGAGGCGCTGCTGGCCCAGTTTGGGCGGTTGGCTGCTGGCCCGGCGCCGGCGAGTTCAGCAGCAGAGACAAAATGAAGCCGGTAAACACTGCAATGCGGAGCGATCCCATCAAGCCAATTCCTTGAAAGCTATTTTAAGTAGGCGGTGAGCCTGCCCCCGCCTGCCTGGACGGCACACACATTGTTGGACCCGTGCGGCCAGGAAATGTGGTGCAATGAATCGCCTCAGATTCATTTTTCATTGACCATGGTATAGGCTTTGCCGGATGATCGCATCCAAGCACAGAGGAGGCGGGTGCTGGAAGCCCCCACAGAGAGAGGCTCCCGCCGCCATCTATAAGGAGAAGGTATGTTCTTGTTGCTATTTCAATGGTTGTTGTATGCGATTGCCCTGATGGTTGTTTCGCGGATTGTGCCGGGATTCGCCGTGCAGGGACTGTGGCCCGCGCTGATCGCCTCGCTGGTGATCGGCCTGCTGAATGCGACGATCGGCTTCTTTCTGAAGATCGTCACCTTTCCACTGAGCATTCTGACCCTCGGCCTGTTTCTGCTGGTGATCAACGCGTTGATGATTCTGCTGGCGTCGAGCATTGTGCGCGGGTTCCACGTGCGCGGATTTATTCCGGCCTTCTGGGGTGCGGTAGTGCTGGCCCTGCTGGGCATGTTGATCAAGGCGTTTACGAAGAGCGACGCCTAAGAGCATATCCGCAAATAGTAGCGCCGGTCTCCAGACCGGCTGTACTGGCGGCCTCCTAGCCGCCTGATGCGGCTTGTGCGGGCCTAGAGACCCGCACGACAGCCGCTCTGGAGAGCGGCGCTACAAATTCGCTATTCGCGGATAAGCTCTAAGCCTGCTGGCGAAACCCGGATTGGCCTACTTTGACCCTGGCGCAGCGGGCTGAACAACGGCCTTGCTGGCTGCGTCTGACTTCGCAGTTTGCGGCGGCGTTGGCTTGGCAGCGGCCTTCGCGGGAACTTTGGGCTGGGCAGGCTGAGCCGCCGCGGGACTGCTAATCGTCGGGCCGTTCAGCGTTTTCGGCGTGCGCATGGCTCCCGAGTTGGTGAATTCGCCAGGAGCCGGCCCGTGGGGAGCGATGATCACCTTTGCCGATTGGGGTTGTTGGACGCGCGAGTAGATTCCCCATCCGCCACCGGCGACAACAAACACAATAGCGGCGGCGGCAGCGCTGCGCATCCAAGCGCTGCGTGCCGGCGAATTTTCCGGCCAGGCAAGCACGCGGCCCGCGCGCCGGGCAGAACGCGCATGAGTCAACAGTCCGGCGTGTATGCGGTCTTCGAGGCCCGCGGGGGCGGGAAGATTGGCAATCAAATGAAGAGTGTCTTCTCCCGGGCCGGAAGCACTTCCCGATGAGGAGTGGTTGGAAATCGGATTCTGATCCTGGTGATTCATCTTGAGACTCCTTGCTTGCCTGGCCAACTGACCACTGACAACCGATCGCCTACAGCTAATTCATCGCTAACCCCTCGTGTGCTGCAGCAGATCGGCCATCAGGTTCCGTGCGCGAAACAGGCGCGACCTCACGCTGGACTCGGTTATGCCCAATACTTCGGCGATCTCTACGCTGTTGAGCTCTTCAAAAGCTGACAACATCAGCACCTCGCGCTCTTTCGCGGGCAGCCGTTCGACCTGAGCCAGCACATAAGCGTGGTGCTGGGCGGCGGAGGCAATCTGTTCGGCGCTCAAGCCATCCGATGGCAGCACGCGCGCCAGCTCGGACACATCGTCGGTCTCCGGCCGGGTCTTGGCGCGGCGTTTGCGGTCGAGCACGATGTTCCAGACGATGCGAATCAACCATACGCGCTGGTCGCGCACTTCTCCCAGCGTGTCGCGATGGCGCAGAACACGCATAAACGCCTCCTGCACGGCGTCCTCGGCATCCGCGGGGTTGCGCAGGACGGAAAACGCCACGCGGTAGAGCGTGCCTGCGTACTGGCTGACCAGCGCCGCCAGCGTCTCCTCATCCGCGTGTTGGCGCGATTTGTCGAGCACAGTGCTTTCTGGAATCTTCATCCAACCTGAGAATACTGCCTGGTCGGCGCTCATAGTTCACCAGACGCAGACGGATCGTAAAATGCTCAAACCTGCCGCCCTGGCCTGTCAGGCGGGACAAAAGAAAAACTCGCGAAGCTTGGAGCTCCGCGAGCTTTGATTGCAGCCCGGCTGCCCTTCTACTTGCCGGACAGCTTTTGCGCGGCGATTTTTCCGGCATCGCCATCCTTGTCGGCGTCCTTGACCTTGGCCCACATGGCCCGGGCCTGTTCCGGCTTGCCGGTTGCAGCATACATGTCGGCCAGGTCCAGCTGCGCCATGCTCGCTGGAACCGAATCCGACGGTTTTGCAACCAGGGCGTTATAGAGATCTATGGCCTGAGAATCGCGCGCCGTCTGATGATAGAGGCCGGCCAGCGCTAGCTTGGCCAGGTTGGCCAGATTGTGGTCCCACGAGTCAGCGGCAGCCTTCAACTCCGTCTCGGCAGCGGAGTTTTGGCCCAGTTCTTCGTAGGTAATGCCGGCAAAGTAGTGCGCTTTGGCGCCTTCGGGAAGCCAGCCGTACTGCTGTGTAATTGCCGCAAACTGAGCATTTGCGGCTTTGGAGCGTTCGTTGGCGGTGGCATAAACGCCGTTTTCAACCGGTGCGCCAGGAGGCGCCAAAGGCGAGCCGTAGGTGTCCATGGCAACGCCCAGGGCGACATCGGCGGCAGCCGAGCGCACGTTCCAAAAAACCAGCGCGCCGACGACCAGCAAAACCACCACCAAAATGCTGACGACCCAGCGCAGAACGCCGGAACGATGACCACTGACCCAACTTACGCTGCTGGCGGTAGCTTGGGCAAACTTATCTTTCTTCAGGGCATGACGGGTTTGAGTGTCCACGGGTTATCTTCTTGTCCTTCTTCTGCCGGCTTGCAGGCGAGTCCGCTCCAGCGGAGCCGCCTCGGCCGCAACCCTATTAGTCTAACAGCGCGCCAAGAGCAGCGTCCACCGGCCGCGATCGCCGAGCAGGGCCTGCGAACCGAATGCTAGCCAGAATCAAGATGCGCCGGCCATGGCTGGTAGCCTTGATTCAGCGGCCAGAAGGGAAATAGTGAGACTGGTCACCACCGTGACTGGCCGGGCTCAGTCATCCTGCAATCATGAATATCTTCGACAGCGAATTCTATCCATGCGCCTGAAAACAGACAAAACGTGGTCCCAGCAACAGCTTGCCATCAAGCTCCGCGTGGAAGAGCCGGAGCGGGCTCGCATTCTCTCCTGGGAGCGGCAGCGGCTTCTGATTCACGCTGCAAAAACGGCGCTGGCCGCGGCCCTGTGCTGGTGGCTGGCGCTGCGATTCGGGCTGCATGACGGCTATTGGGGCTCGATTAGCGCCATTATTGTTTTGCAATCGAACGTGGGTTCCACGGTGAATGCCTCACGCGATCGCATTCTGGGCACGCTGATCGGGTGCATCCTCGGCTTTTCGTTTTCCCTGTTCGGCGCACTTCCGTGGAACTATATTCTCGCTGTGCTCGCAGCCGTGATTGTCTGCGGATTGCTTGGTCTGCGCAGCAGCTCGCGGCTGGCTGGGGTCACGATCACAATTATCATGCTGGTACAGAAGCCAGGGCCGAAGTGGAGCCTGGCGCTGGATCGCGTGGGCGAAGTGGTGTTGGGAATCGTGGTGGCGCTCGCCGTGACAACGCTTGTGTTTCCTGACCGCGCCCGCCTGCGGCTGCGCGATGGGCTGGCGCAGGAGTTTCTCGTGCTGGGCGGATTCTTCGAGGCCATTCTAAAGGGCTTTCGCGGCGCGCCCGCCGAGAACCTGCCGACAATGCGCGACGATGCGCTGGCCATGCTGCGGGGAAACAACCAACTGCTCGAGGCCGCGCGCAATGAGCCCTCCGGTGGACCAGGCTGGCGCGAAGGCCTGAGCATGCTCTCGCAGTTTGGGCGTTCCCTTTTCGACGCTCTGGTGGCGCTGGAAATCTCGGTAAAGGACAGTCACGAGGACGGGTACGCACAGCAACTGGAACCAGCTCTAGGAAAACTGGCCACGGATATTCGCACAGGCTTTCACCACGTCGCCGACTGCATCCATCGCTGGCGCTTCAACATTCCGCCGCGAGGACTGAGTCTTGAAGCGGACATTGCACAACTGGAAGCCAGCATGGACGCTGTGCGGCACAGGGGGATCGAGTTTTCGCAGGCCGAGATTTTGCGCGCTTATGCCGTGCAACTTCATTTGAAGCAGATTGCCCGGCTACTAAGAGCCTCGCGTGTTGAGACCAACCGGGCAATCGGTAATATCGATGAGGCGGAAGAGTAGACGCTATTAGACCGCGAGCAACTCCGTATAGACGGCCATGCCTACCACAGCATCGGCGCCCAATGCATCCAGCGCATCCACTTCCTGCTGGCTGCGAATGCCGCCGGCCACGATGAGCTGCCTCTTTGTGAGCTTTCGCAAGCGCGCGGCCGTCTCGATGGGGAAGCCCTGCATCAGTCCCTCGCCGTCCACATGCGTGTAAAGGAATGCGGCAGCATGAGCCTCGAGTTGCGGAATCGCTTCGTCGGGCGTGAGCGCCACCTGCGCCTTCCAACCCTTCACGGCGATGCAGCCGCTTTTCGTGTCGATGCCCGCAACTATACGATCTGCGCCTATCGTGGCGGCTAACGTGGCTGCAAACTCGACATTCACCGTACCTTGTTCGGAGAAAAGCGCGGAGCCGATGATGACACGCTTTGCGCCCGCTTCGAGCACTTGCTTAGCGCGATCGATGGAGTGGATGCCACCCCCCGCCTGAACCGGAAGCCGCTTCGCAATCTGCGCAACCAGCACGGAATTGTCGCCCTGGCGCATTGCGGCGTCGAGGTCGATCAACTGGACCAAAGGAAAGCGAGAAAACTTCTCGATCCAATATTCAAAATCATCGAAGGCGAGGCGCAGCTTTTCGCCTTGCACCAACTGAACGATGCGGCCGCCCAGCAAATCGATGGAAGGAATCAGCATGGCAACCTCACGGAGACGCCGGCTTTGGCCAGCTCTTCTTTGAGCGCGCGCGCGCTGGAAACGCCGAAGTGAAAGATGCTCGCCGCGAGCGCCGCATCAGCCTTTCCGCGCCCGAATACATCGGTGAAGTGGTCCACGGTTCCCGCGCCTCCTGAAGCAATCACGGGAATGCCGACTGCTTCGCTTACCGCCGCGGTCAGTTCGCAATCGAAGCCGGTGCGCATTCCATCGGAGTCCATCGAGGTGAGCAGGATCTCGCCGGCGCCGCGCGCTTCAGCCTCGCGGGCCCAGTCGACCACGGTTCGACCGACAGGGCGGCGGCCTCCTTGGACGTAGACTTGCGCATCGCGCACCGGATCGGCGGCCTGCGGATCGCGCCGCGCGTCGATGGCGACGACGACGGCCTGCGCGCCAAAGCTGCGGCCAATGGCGTCAATCAACGTTGGATCGGCAAGTGCCGCGGAGTTCACGCTCACTTTGTCCGCACCGGCCTCGAAGACCTGTGCCGCATCGTCGGCCGTGCGAATGCCGCCGCCGACCGCGAAGGGCACAAACAATTCGCGCGCCGTGCGCCGCACCGTGTCGAGCAGCGTCTGGCGGCCTTCGTGGGTCGCAGTAATGTCAAGCAGTACGATTTCGTCCGCACCCTCGCGAGCATGACGCGCTGCTTGAGTAGCTGGATCGCCGGCATCAATCAGGTCGACGAACTGAACGCCCTTTACGACACGGCCGCCATGCACATCGAGACACGCGATGATTCGCTTGGTAATCATTCAGTCCCCTACTCTTGCCACGAAAGAAAATTGCCGAGAATCTTCAGCCCGGTTGCGCCCGATTTTTCCGGATGAAACTGAACGCCCATCACGTTGCCACGCTCTACGGCTGACGCGAACGGTTCGATGTAGTGCGTGACGGCCGCAGTGTCGGCAGTGACCGGAGCCTTGTAGGAATGCGTGAAGTAGACGAACTCGCCGGGCTCAACGCCGGCCAGTAGCTTTGAGTTCGCGCGTGCTTCTAGCGAGTTCCAGCCTACGTGCGGGACCTTCTCATGGCTTTCAGAAAAGCGCGTACACAACTCGGGAAAATGTGCGAGGCCAGGTTGCGAAGGCGCTTCGCTTGAGCCTGCGTAAAGCCATTGCATCCCAACGCAGATGCCGAGGAAAGGAACGCCACGTGCAATAGCTGCACGAATAGCCGGCGTCAGACCGGTCGCGTCGAGCCGTTGCGTAGCAGCAAAATGCCCAACACCCGGCAGCACCAACCGCTCAGCTGATTCAACTGGCGCAGGGTCGCCGTCCGTGACTTCAACCTCCGCGCCCAGATGACGCAGGGCCTTGAGCACCGAGGTCAAATTGCCTGCCTTGTAGTCGATCACGGTTACGCGCATCAGAGCAGTCCTTTTGTCGAGGGCAGCATTCCGGCCAGTTGCTTGTCTTTGGAGCAGGCTACGCGCAAAGCCCGCGCGAAGGCCTTGAAGATGGCCTCGATCTTGTGATGATTCGAGCGGCCGTACATCGTCTTCACGTGAACATTGGCGCGCGCTCCGCGAGCAAAGCCCTCAAAGAAATCTGTGACCAGCTCGGTTTGCAGATCGCCCACCAAACGCGTGCGCACCTTGGTTTCGACAGTGAAGGCCGCACGGCCGCTCAGATCGACGGCGGCAACTGCGAGGGTTTCGTCCATGGGCATGAGGAAGTATCCGGCACGCAGAATACCGCGTTTGTCTCCGAGTGCGCGGTCAAAGGCTTCGCCGAGCGCGATGCCCACGTCCTCTACCGTGTGGTGCTGGTCCACATCCAGGTCGCCATCGCAGCTCATTTCAAGATCGAATGCGCCGTGACGCGTAAACAACTCTAGCATGTGATCGAAGAAGCGAATGCCCGTGGAAATCTTGTATTGGCCGCGACCTTCGATGGTGATTGCGATCGCAATGCGCGTCTCGGCGGTGTTGCGCTGGACGATGGCACCGCGCGGCTTCGGCTCGACTGCGGATTCAGCTTTCCTTCTTGTTGTCATTTCGTTTGACCTTCGGGTTTCGCAATATTCAACTCTTTCACGGCTCGATTCAGAACAGGAATGGCTTGGCCCATCTGTTCTCTGGTTCCAATGGTGATGCGCACGCGACCGTCGCAACCAGGATCGGTGGAGCGGTCGCGTACCAGCACGCCCCCGGCACGCATGAGACGCACAAACTCCGCATGTTGAGGCCCAATGTCGACCAGAATAAAGTTGGCTCGGCTAGGCCAGCGGCGGACTCCGGCCGCATCGACGGCAGTCTCAAAATCTGTGCGTGCCGCAAGCACTTCATCCACGTACCAGTCGATGTAAGCTTTGTCTTCAAGCGCAGACGGCAGACAGGCGAGCGCCAGCGAGTTCACGCTATAGGGAGAAAGTACACGGCGCACCCAGTGCATCAGATCGAGAGAGCCCGCAAGCAGACCGAGGCGCAGACCGGCAAGACCGTAGGCCTTGGAGAAGGTGCGCGCAACAATCAGATTCGAAACAACACCTATGAGGTCGATCACCGTTTCGCCGTGGAAGTGAAAGTAGGCTTCATCTACGAGCAGCACTGCGTGCGGCGCTCGACTTGCAATTTCAATGAGCTGCGCGCGAGTGGCCGCCGAGCCTGAAGGACTGTTGGGATTGGCGATGGCGACGATCTTCGTGCGCGGACTGATGGCCGCGACAAGGCGCTCGAACGGGAATTGCAGATCATCGGCGGCCTGCACGGCAACAATGCGCGCATTCGTTGCCGACGCATAGACCTCATACATTGTGTACGTTGGTACGGGTAGCAACAGTTCGTCGCCGTCTTCGAGGAAGGTCTCAAACAGAACGTGAATGGCCTCGTCGACTCCGTTGGTGAGCGCCACCTGCTGCAGGGCCAGGCCGAGATTTACGGCGACGAGGGCTTCCACGGGCTCGCGCTCGGGATAGCGCGTGAGAGCGCCGGCGGAGATGCTGCCAAGCACCTCGCGCACTTTGGGCGAGCAGGCAAGCGTGTTTTCGTTGAAGTCCAGCCGCAGCGCATCGCGGCTGCCGAGCGGCGGGTGATACTCCTTCATCGCTTGCACGCGGGCGCGCGGAACTGGTCGCGTTGCGGGCAAAGTGTCAGCCACGGGACCTCCTTGTTTGCAAACGTGCACGGATGGCTTCAGCATGGCCGGTGAGGCCTTCGGCATCGGCCAAGAGAACAGCGGGCGGACCAAGTGAGCGGATACCCTGTGCGGTGTACTCTTGCACGGTGATGAGCTTGACGAAGTCGTGCACGCTCAAACCGCCGCGCACCCGCGCCATGCCGCCAGTCGGCAGCGTGTGATTCGGGCCGGAGATGTAATCGCCCATGGGCTGCGCTGACCAGCGGCCCACAAACACAGAGCCCGCGTTCTGAACCCATTCAAGATCGCTCGGTGCATCCACGGTGAGGTGTTCGGGTGCGAGGCGATTGGTAATTTGGCGCGCCTCATCCAGGGTAGAAGCGATGATCGCGAGCCCGTTGCGATCGAGAGCCTGCCGCGCGACAGGGTTGTTAAGGTTGCGCAGCTTTGCTTCGGCGATCACCTGTTTGGCGAGATCAGCACGCGTGGTGATGAATATGGCGTGCGCCTCGGGATCGTGCTCGGCCTGCGCGACAAGGTCGGAGGCGATGTCGGCTGGGTTGCCGCGTTCGCTGGTGACTACAATTTCCGTGGGGCCGGCCAGCATGTCGATGGCGCAATCGAAAGCGACCAGGCGCTTGGCAGCAGTGACAAAGAGATTGCCGGGACCGACGATTTTGTCCACGCGCTCGACGGTTGCGGTTCCATAGGCCAGCGCGGCTACCGCGTGCGCTCCGCCGAGTCGATAGAACTCCGTGATGCCAAGCAGGTGCGCCGCGGCGAGGGTCTCCGGCGCGGGCTTGGGCGAAACGACAGCGATGCGCTTGACGCCCGCAACCTGCGCGGGAATGGCCGTCATGAGCAACGTTGAGGGCAGCGGATGGCGGCCGCTCGGCACATAGCAGCCGACCGAAGCGAGGGGGCGCACAAGCTGGCCGGTTGTAAGGCCGGCGATCGGCGACGCGCTCCAGGATGCCGGAAGCTGCCGTTGCGCGAAGCCGCGAATCTGCTCCGCCGCGGTAGACAACGCATCGCGCAGCGCGGGATTTATTGCCTCCCACGCAGCCGCCATTTCCTGCTGTGTCACGCGCATTGCGTCCGCGCCTGAAAGCCCGTCGAATTGCGCCCCGTAACGCAGCAATGCACGGTCGCCTTTCATACGGACATCTGTGACAATCCGCTTGACGACGGGCAGCACGCTGTCGAGCGCTGTACAGCCGCGTCGTTCGAGCGAGTTGAGCGCTTTCGCTGTTTCCTTTGCGCCGCGGCCTTTGGTTCGGATCAGCTTCATCATCTGCCTTCGATCTACAGAACAACTTTGTTGAGCGGGTACTCCACGATACCCGCGGCCCTGGCCGCTTTGAGCCGGGGAATTACGTCACGCGCAACGCGCTCATCGAGGATTGTGTTGACCGCGACCCACTCCGAATTGCTTAACTGCGAAACCGTGGGCGAATTCAATGCGGGCAGCACGGACAGAACTGTCTCCAGGTCCTCGCGCTTTACGTTGAGCATCAGGCCCACCTGCGACTGCGCATCGATGGCGCCGCGCAGCATGAGGCCAAGCTGGTCGATCTTCTGGCGCTTCCACTCGTCGGCGAGCGTAGCTTTGCCTGCGATGAGGTGGGTCTCGCTCTCCATCACGGTATCGATAATCTTCAAGTGGTTGGCCTTGAGCGAACTGCCTGTTTCTGTAACTTCAACGATTGCATCGGCCAGCGTAGGCGGCTTCACTTCCGTTGCACCCCAACTGAATTCAACCTTGACGTTCACGCCCTTGGCGGCGAAATAGCGCTTGCTTACCTCGACAAGTTCCGTGGCAATAGTCTTGCCTTCGAGGTCTTCGGCTTTCTCAAATCCGCTTCCTTCGGGCACAGCCAGAACCCATCGCACCTTGCGGCGGCTCTGCTTGGCATAGGTCAGCGAGATGACGCTGGTGACGTCGAGGCCGCTCTCGACAACCCAGTCGATGCCAGTCAGCCCGGCGTCGAGTACTCCGTGATCGACGTAGCGCGCCATCTCCTGCGCGCGAATCAGCATGCACTCTATCTCGCTGTCGTCGATGGATGGAAAGTAGGAACGGCCGTCCGCATAAATGTTCCAGCCGGCACGCTTGAAGAGAGCAATGGTTGCGTCCTGCAAACTGCCCTTGGGAATGCCAAGTCTGAGTTTGTTAGCCACGGGCTTCCTCTTTCTTGTCGGCGTTCTCATTGGCCGCGCCGACTGGGAGCGGTTTGGTAAAGCAACTGACCGTGCCTTCGTGACACACCAGGCCATCGCCCTCGACCTCTACCCTAAACAGAAGGGTGTCGTTGTCGCAATCGGTTGAGGCGGAGATAACGCGGAGGCGGTTGCCGCTGGTCTCGCCTTTCATCCACAGCTTCTGTCGAGTGCGGCTCCAGAATGTTACGAAGCCGGTCTCCAGCGTTTTGGCATAGCTGATGGGATTCAAAAAGCCCAACATCAGCACTTCGCCTGTGCGGGCATCCTGTACGATGCCGGGCGCAAGGCCATCCATTTTGTCGAAATCAATCATTTCGTTTTCCTAGTCCTGGTTGAGAATTTGCCTGAAGCGGAAAAAAGCCCGCCAGCGAAGTTCGCCGGCGGGCTCGGGTGATTCTTAGATCTCTCTGGCCGTCTAGCTCAGGCCATGGCAGTCCGCCGACATGGGTGTCCCATGATGGTGGTGGCCGTGATGGCGGTTGCTCTGCATCTGATTCAAACCCTATGTGAAAACCCCATCGACTGTCAAATGTTCTGCTTGCGGCGGGCAGGGGCGAGGCGCAGAATGGAGCCGTGCAAGCTCGAAGGAAACTCGCGGCTTTGGCAGTTGCAATCCTGAGCGTTTGCCAGCCGGCGATGGCACAAAACCAGGATCGCGATCCCTACAGAGATTCGAAAACATCCGCAACGGCGCCTCCGCCTGAGACGCGAGCCGACATCAATCATGCGACTGTGGACGAATTGCTGAAGGTTCCCGGCATGACCCGCAGTTGGGCCGGGCGCATTGCGCGCTTCAGGCCTTATCGCACCAAGCAGGACCTGGTCGACAGAGGCGTTCTAAATAGCGAAGTCTACGACCGGATCAAGGACTACGTGATTGCGCACAGAGATAAGCAGTGACTTGCAAGAGCTGCTTCCCCGCAGGGACTAAAGCTCAAGGAACACTTTTAGCATTTGCGGTGCGGCTGAAGTCGTGCCCTTTCAAGGCGGGTCGCAACAATCTCTGGCCCTACGCTTCGGTTGCCTGCGATATCGGAGCGTCGCCGCGCTTGAGAAGCCTACTCAAAACCACGTAGAGCACGGGAATAAAGATCAGGTTGAGCACGGTGGAAAGCAACATGCCGCCGACGACGGTGGTTCCCACGGAGCGGCGTCCCAATGCACCCGCGCCGGTAGCGAAGACCAGGGGCAGAACGCCGAGGATGAAGGCGAACGAGGTCATGAGGATTGGACGCAACCGCAATTCCGCGGCCTCAATGGCGGCCTCGGCAATGGAGCGGCCCTTGCGGCGCAGTTGCTCGGCAAACTCGACGATCAGAATCGAGTTTTTCGCGGAGAGGCCAATCAGCATCACGAGACCTATTTGGCAGTAGACATCATTTGAGAGCCCGCGCAGACTCACCAATCCCAGCGCGCCGAGCACAGCCATGGGCACGGCCAGAAGAATAATGAAGGGCAATGCGAAGCTCTCGTATTGCGCGGAGAGCGTGAGATAGACGACCAGAATTCCAAGGCCGAAAATGAGCAGCGCCCTGCCGCTGGATTCGATCTCATCGAGGGTCAATCCCGTCCATTGGTAGGCCATGCCGGGCATCATGTTTTGCGTGGCCACTTGAGCCATAGCGGCAATGCCCTCGCTGGAGCTGTGGCCGAGAGCGGGCGAGCCGTCGATCTCAACCGCGCGGAAAAGGTTGTAGTGGGTAATGACCGGCGGACCGGAGCTCTCCGCCACGGTAACCAGATTGTCGAGCGGAACCATCTGGCCCGTGTCGGAGCGTACATAGAAGTTGTGCAGATCTTTGGCGGTCATGCGGAAGGGCTGGTCGGCCTGCACGAACACGCGATAGGTGCGGTTGTTGTAGTCGAAGTCGTTGATGTATTCCGAGCCCATGAAGACGCTGAGCGTGGTGGTGATCTGCGAGAGCGGCACGCTCAAGGCCTTGGCTTTCTCGCGATCGATGGTGACCAACTCTTGCGGATCGTTGGCGGAGAAAGATGTGTAGAGGTCCCTCACGTCCTTGCGCGCACGGCTGGCATTCACCATCTGGTGCGCGACGCGGTCAAGATCGGAGAGCGTATTTGTGCCCTTATCCTGAAGCATGAACTGGAAGCCGCCCACGCTTCCCACGCCGTTGACCGCGGGCGGCTCAAACATCTGCACCAATCCGCCGTCGGGAGCGAACATGAGGCTTTGCAGCTTGGGATTGAGATCGGCCACGATGTCGGCCACGGAATGGCCCTTGCCGCGGCGTTGATCGGAAGGGGTGGTGCTGATGAACATCATGCCGGCATTTGAAGAACCGCCCGAAAGGCTGAAACCTACGACGGAGAACGCTCCGGCTATGTCGTGATTCTGGCCGATGATCACCTCGGCACGGTCGGCCAATGCACCGGTATATGCGAGCGAAGAGCCCGGCGGCGCCTGCACAATCACCATCAGGAAGCTTTGATCTTCCTGGGGGATGAAGCCGGTGGGGACGTGCTGATAGATCCAGACCGTAGCGCCCATCCCGGCGAAGAAGACCAGCAGCAACAGATAGCGCAGTTGCAGCGCCACATGAATCACCTTGGCGTAGGTGCTCGCCAGCCAGGTTACCGCGGCATCGGCGCCGTGGATGAAAGCCGCGAAGGCGCGCGAGACGGGGCGAATGTGCAGAAAGTCCAACTGACGCGGGCGCTCTTCTTCGCCACGCAGAAACATCGCGGACAATGCCGGTGAAAGCGTAAGGGCATTGAAGGCCGAGATGGCGATGGCAAATGCGATGGTCAGCGAGAACTGGCGGTAGAGAATGCCGGTGGTGCCGGGGAAGAATGATACCGGCACAAAAACGGCGATCAGCACCAGCGACGTTGCAATGACGGCGCTGGTTACTTCGCCCATGGCTCGCGACGTGGCTTCGTGCGGATCGGAATGCTCCATGGCGATGTGGCGCTGAACATTTTCAATGACAACGATGGCGTCGTCAACCACCAGTCCCGTAGCCAGTGTGATGCCAAACAGCGTTAGTGAATTGATGGAGAAGCCGAAGATCTTGATGAAGGCAAAGGTGCCGATCAGAGAAACGGGAATTGTGACGGCGGGAATGATGGTGGCGCGCCAATCCAGCAGGAAGAGGAAGATGACGGTAATGACGATGAAGATGGCCATACCAAGGGTCCAGAGCACTTCGCGAATGGAGTCGCCGACTACGGTCGTGGAATCGAAGGCGATGGCATATTTGAGTCCCGGCGGAAAGCTCTTGGAAAGCTCCGCAAGAGCAGCTTTGGTGGCGCGGTCCACCTCAAGGGAATTGGCGTTGGAAAGCTGCTCGACGCCGATGCCATCCGCTTCGCGCCCCAGGTATTTGAGCGCGGAGCTATAGTCTTCGGCGCCCACCTCGGAGTGGCCAACATCTTTGAGCAGAACCAGGCTGTTGGCGGAATTCTTGACGATGATGTTGTCGAACTCGGCGGGACTGGTAAGCCTGCCCACGACGCGCACCGGAATCTGGAAGGCCTGCTTCGAGTCTGCAGGAGGCTGACCGAGTTGGCCAGCGGGGATCTCGACATTCTGCTCGACCAAAGCGTTTACCACGTCGGTGGCGGTGAGGCTGTGAGCGGCCAGGCGCACTGGGTCGAGCCAGACGCGCATGGCGTATTTGCGCTCGCCGAAGATCATGACATCGCCAACGCCGGGCACGCGCTTGATGGCGTCCTTGACGTAGACATCGAGGTAATTGGAGATGAACTCGCTCGAATAACGCGCGTCCTCGGTATAGAAGCCCGCGCCGAGGACGAAGTTGCTGTTGGATTTGGTGATGGTGATGCCAGTGGAGTTGACCGCCGCGGGCAACCGGCCCTGCACGCTGGCCACGCGATTTTGAACATCGACAGCGGCGATGTCGAGGTTGTAGCCGGTAGTGAAGGTCGCGGTAATGGCGCTGGTCCCGCTGTTGGTGCTGGACGAGGTGATGTAGCGCATTCCCTCGACGCCGTTGATGGCCTCTTCAAGCGGAATGGTTACGGCCTTTTCGACGGTATCGGCGTTGGCGCCCACGTAGTTGCAGGTTACCGACACCTCCGGCGGGGCCAGGGTGGGATACATGGCGACGGGAAGGTTGGGAATGCACACGGCTCCGGAGAGAATGATCAACAGCGCACAGACCGTGGCAAAGACAGGCCGATGGATAAAGAAATCTACAAACAAGGGTTGCCTTCCTTTTCGCTTGCAATGGGCGCGCTATGGATGCCGCGCTGCGCCCGCCTGGCTCGCTGCCCTGAGCATGCCTGGGTTGTTTCTAGGCGCCCGGCGGCGGTATCACCGGCATGCCGTTGACCAGGAACTGGGTGGCGGAGACGATGACTTTGTCGCCGGGATTCAATCCCGATGTGATGGAATAAGCGTTGCCCACCGTATCGCCCAACGTGACTGCAGTCTGGACTGCAAACGTGTGCCCACCCTGCGCCCGCGCTACAAAAACAAAGCTCTGCCCACCCTGGCGAATGACCGCCAAGACCGGAACCACGGCCATCGGCTTCGTGCTCCAAATGACCTTTGCCTTGACGATCTGCGCGGTGCGCAGTACCTCGGGAGCAACATGCACGGGGGCCTTCACCAGGATCTCCTGCATCGTGGAATCAACCTCGGACGACAGAAAAGAGAGCTTCGTCTTTTCAAGCAGTTTCCCGTTCGTGTCCGTCAGATCCACATCCAGCCCCTGGCGCACCTGGCTGGAACGTTCGGTAGGAATGTAGATATACGCCTCGAGATCCTTGCCCTCATCCACTGTGGTCAGTACGCTGGGAGGAGAATTCATGGGCGCGACAAGATCGCCCACGTGCACGGGGACGTCGCCCACCACGCCGTCGAAAGGTGCCCGGATCGTGTAGAAAGCCAGCAACTCCTCCTGTGTCTTGCGCAAGCCCACCGCGGAGTCGTAGTCCGCCTTGGCATTGTCAAACGCCTGCCGCTCCTGGTCGTAAACGTCACGGCTGGTCACTCCGGCTTCAAACAGCTTGCGTTGACGCTCCGCCTCGATCGCGTTGTAGTCGAGGAGCGCCTTCTTCTGCCGTTCAGTTCCCCGCGCGGCCTCAACCGCGGCCAGTTGCTGGTGAGGATCGATCTCCATCATCACCTGCCCCGCCTTGACGTGGTCACCGGAGTGAACGCGAATCTGTGTCAGCATTCCCATCACCTGCGGTTCCACAGTGACAGAGCGCCGCGACTTGATGGTGGCCACATATTCGCTGCTCTGCGCCACCGGTTCCAGCTTCACAGTCGCCGTTTGCACCGGCAAGCCCTGCATCCCTGCGCCGGCCGGCGGCGCGGCAGGCTTCTTCTGACAGCCCGTAGCCGCGAGCCCCATCAAAACAAGAAAGCTTATCCCGAAAATGCATTTCAACGCGTTCTTTGTCACTCGGTCGTCCCTCTGGCCAAATCGCTTCAAATTGAATTATTTCAGCCCCAGCTCGGTTTGTGCGGAAAGGTCGTGCAAGCACGGTTAGAAATTCGCTTCCGCACCAGCAACCCTCTCATCTGCAAATGGTTCACAGATTGAGAATACAGCGTCAACCTTCAGAAAATCGATTGATTGGATCCTACCCAATGAGACGGCCGGAGTCGGTCCAATGGTGCAAAAAATCTCGATGCCGCCGAGCCCGCCCAACTTCTTGAGCCGGCCAACCGTTTTTTTGACACAGCTCCCCAAGGTTGGTAGCCTTCATGAGGGCGCACTCGGCCAATTCAAGCCTTTTTTCCTGCCCTCCCAGCGTCCCCGTCGTCTAGCCCGGCCTAGGACACCGCCCTTTCACGGCGATAACACGGGTTCAAATCCCGTCGGGGACGCCAATT
>CAVWTV010000004.1:0-230377 GCA_963757965.1 uncultured Acidobacteriaceae bacterium | reverse complement strand
TTATGAGCCCAACGAGCTACCGGGCTGCTCCACCCCGCAAAGACAGTTTATCAACCTTACCCGGCAGGGTCAAACAATCGCTCCGAGATTCGAGGTCTGCGGGACTCCCAGGTCATCCGGTACACTTCTGGGAATCCCGCTAGTGGCGCCGAGGACCCCTGCAAATGTCGCAACTTTACTCAGTTGTTCTGTCCGTGATTGTCGTTGCTCTGCTGGCGGTTGCCCTTTATCGGACCTCCCAGGTCAAGACCAAGGCCGACTATTTGGTCGCGGGCCGGTCTCTTCCCGCGGTGGTGCTGGTGCTCACCCTGCTCACATCCTGGATTGGGGCCGGATCGCTCTTTGCCGGAGCAGAGAACGCCTACAAGAATGGATTTGCGGCGCTGTGGCAACCCGCCGGCGGCTGGCTGGGACTGCTGCTCATCTACTTCATCGCCCCGCGCGCCCGCAAGTTTGCTCAGTTCACGCTGCCCGACCTGCTCGAAGCCCGCTACAACCAGACTGCGCGGGTGTTGGGCACCATCGCAATCCTCTTCGCCTATGTCGGCATCACCAGCTACCAGTTCAAGGGCGGCGGCAACGTATTGCACCTCATCTTTCCCGATGCCGTTTCCCCGGAAAAGGGCGCATGGCTCATCGCTGCGTTTGTTATTGTCACCACGGCTCTGGCCGGCATGTCTTCCGTTGCCTACATGGACGTGGCCATCGGCTCGCTCGTTACCGTCATCTGCATTATCGCTACGCCTTATCTATTCCTCAAAGCCGGCGGATGGGCCGGCCTGCACGCCGCGCTGCCCGCATCGCACTTTCAGGTGCTGGGCAACCTCACCCTGGTTCGCGCCCTCGAGTTCCTGGTCCCAACCATGCTGCTCATGCTCGGCAACCAGGTCATGTACCAGAAATTCTTCTCCGCGAAGAATGAAAATGCCGCGCGCATTTCCGTTATCGGCTGGATTCTGGGTACCCTGGTACTTGAGACGCTGATCGTGGCCATTGCCGTGATTGGGTCGGCGCTCTACCCAACCGGAGAAGTGGCCCGCCAGCCCTACGAGATCATTCCTTACACCGCGCGTCACGGGCTGCCCGCATTCATGGGCGCCGTGCTGCTGGGCGCGGTCTTCGCCAAGGTCATCTCCACTGCCTCGAATTACTTGTTTTCGCCTGCCTCTAACCTCATCGAAGACGTCTTCGTTCGATACATGGCGCCCAAGGCCTCAAACAAACAAATCCTCATCTTCTCGCGCTTGGCCGTAGTGCTGCTCGGTTGCTGGGCGCTCTACCAGGCCATCTACGCGCAAAGCATCCTCGAGAAAATGCTCTACGCCTATACCATCTACTCCGCCGCTCTCACCCCCGTAGTTCTTGCGGCTTTTTACTCCAAGCGCGTCACGGCGTGGGGCGCGGTTGCCGCCATCGCTTCCGGCACCGTCGTCACATTGGTATGGGACATCGACGCGGTGAGAAGACTCTTTCCTCCCATCCTGAGCGCGCGCGACGCCATCTTCCCCGCATTAGCCGCAGCCGTCCTTTCGATGGTGCTCGTAAGCCTGTTTACACCCAAGCCCGCTCCTGAACAGTTGGCGCAGTTCTCCGATTAGGATGCCATTCTTCCGTCATTCTTTTCCGCCAACCCAAGCTCATCGGCGCGGCAGATTTAGATGAGCGGCAAACTGCGGAACCTGCCTGTATGCGATGTGCAGATTCTCTGAGAACGAGGCGACGTTGATGCCGTGCGCGTTGAACAGGTGACCCAGCGCCGCTGAAGTATAGAGCGAAATATGACCGTTGCGCGGCCCCGCGTACCACCAGCTCAGGCCCACGGTCGCGATGGTTGAAGGTTGCAGCAGTGTTGAAAAAAGGATCGCCCCATCGCCTTTCAGCAGCGACACCATCGTTGCCACAGTCGTCTTCGGCGATGGCACGTGTTCCATCACTTCAAAGCAGGTGATCAAGTCGAATTGAGATTCCGGCTTCTGGTTGAAGCTCGAAAACGGATCGTAGGTCTCCGCCTTGAATCCGTCATCGCGCAACCGCTGCACAAGCAACCCCGAACCCCCGCCGTAATCGAGGATGCGGATCGTATCTCGCGAACGCTGAAATGTCTGGCCCACCAACTTCGCATTGCCCGCGGGGCGCACCTCAACAAAATCCGGATCGACCAGTATGTACTCGTCGTTGTAGATGTTGTGGCCAAACGATGCAGGCGTCCAGGCATCGAACGCATCGGTAAACACAAAGCCGCACCGCTCGCAGCGCCGGTAATAGATTGGGTATCCGGAAAACGGAAGCCGCCGCCCTTGCGCTTCAATGCAGCTCTTGTGAAAGTCGATGACTCCAAAAAGCGGGCTCGGCCCCAGGCAAACCTTGCACGCCGTCGGGGTGGGGTCCGCAATCCGCTCCATGATGAGGATGGTTGCGCGTGGCTGGCCAATTTGTGAGCTGGATTCTTTGAAGATCTTTCAGAAAAAAACTCTCCACCATCCTCCGCCCGGCTTACACTGACAGTGAAATTACGATCGCGCCATGCCCGTCGCCCACCTTACCCTCGAAATCCGCATCGAACATGCGCAATCGCTCAAAGACCGACGCCAGGTAGTCCGTTCGCTCAAAGACCAGTTGAAGCAGAGCTACAACATCTCCGTTGCTGAACTCGATGAGGCGGTTCTGCACCAATCGGCCACCATCGGCGTGGTGGCTATCTCGCTCTCCCGCGATTACCTGCACGGCCTTATCGAAGAGGTTGAACGCAGCGCGCGCCGCATGCTCAACGAGCTTGGCGCCGAACTGACCGACTCCTTCTGGGACTACATCGAGAGCTGAGCCAGTTTCTGCTTCATCGCCACCTCGAGCGCATCCACCACCGATTGCCAGTCCCCAGCCTTTGGTTGCCGGAAAAGCCTCATGGTCGGGTACCACGGGCTGTCTTCGCGGTCGAGCAGCCAGCGCCAATCCGGAGAGTAGGGAATCAGCAGCCACGTGGGCTTGCCCAACGCCCCCGCCAAGTGCACCGGAGAGGTATCGACAGAGATGATCAGATCCATGTTCGCCATCAGCGCCGCGGTATCGGCCATGTCGCGAATCGTAGGCGTAAAATCCGTGATCTTGGCCTTCGCGGCCCCAAGCTGTGCTGCAGCCGGACCCAATTGCAGAGAAAACCAGTGCGCGCCTTCAATTCCGAATAGCGGTTCCAGCAGCGTCAGTGGGATCGAGCGGGCCCGGTCCTTGGGGTGATTTGGGTTTCCCGCCCAAACCAGTCCCACCTTGAGCCCCTTCGCCGGCCATTCGAGCGCCGATGCCGCCTTCAGCGCATCGGCGGGAACACTCAGATACGGCACCCGCCCGGGAATCGTCTCAACAGTCGTAGCGAAAGCTTGCGGCAGGCTCATCAGCGGGCAATGGCAGTCGAAGGGCGGCAATAGTTCCCCGGCGCATACCAATCCCGCCAGGCCCGGCATCTTCGCCACGATTCGCCGCAGTGCCGAAGGAACGTCGAGGATCACCGTGCCCCCAGCCGCCTGCACCATCGGCACATAGCGCAAAAACTGGAGCGAGTCGCCCAAGCCCTGCTCGGCGTGCAGCAGAATGCGCCGTCCTTCAATGCCTGGGCCATCCGGAGCCGCCGCGCCCGTCCACAAAGGCTCCGCAAAAATCCTTGCCTTGTAGACCTTCCAGCGCACCTCGTAATTGCGCCACCCAGTTCGATAGTCACCCTGCTGCAGTTGCAGCAGGCTCACATTCATGTGTGCGTCGTAGAAGTCGGGCTTCAGCTCCACGGCCCTCTTGCAATGAGCGAAGGATTCTTCCAGCTTGCCCTGGTCGAAAAATGCGTTGCCGAGGCAATTGCAGGCCTTGGCGTGATCCGGCTTCAAGGCCAGCGTTCGTTCGAAACAAGCCACGGCTTCGTCGACTTTGGTCTGCTGGTGCAGCGCGTCTCCCAGGTTGCACCAGAGGTCGGCGAGGTCGGGCAGCAGGGCCACGGCATGCCTGTAACTGTCGACGGCCTCGTCCAGCTTTTTCAGCGCCTTCAGCGCGTTGCCCAGGTTGCACCATGCGTCGGGGTAGTCCGGTTTTGCCCCCAGCGCCCGCTTGAAGCAGGCCGCAGCCTCATCGTGCCTCTTCTGGGAAGCAAAGATGTTGCCCAGGTTGAATGCTGCTTCAGCGTGGGCCGGATTGAGCCGAAGAGCCTGCTCCAGGCTGGCGATTGCTTCATCTGTCCTGCCCTGAGCCTGCAGCGCGTTGCCCAGATTGGAATAATAGAAGGGCTGCGCGCCGTTCACCGCAATCGCGCGGCGAATCATGCGCACGGCCAGCTCGAATCGGCCGGTTTTGAAGCCCGCCATGCCGAGCACATACAACGCGTCGGCGTGGCGAACATCTACAGCCAGGATCTTCAGGCACAACGGGTCGACCTCAGCGAACCGCTCGGCCTCGTAATGCTCGAGGGCGCGCGCCATCAGGGTTTGGATGTATATGGCCTGGGCTTGCGACTTGCCAGGCAGCCGCGCAGGTTCCCTCCTCGGCGCATTGACCGCTTTCCGACCCTTCACTCCAACGTAAGCGCCCACACCAATCCCTCGTTCAAAAAGCTCCGCATCGCCGGGTTGGGAGCAATTTCGGGGCCGGAAAAACTGAAAAGAATTAGAAGGAACTGAAGGAAATCTCAGGCGGGATGGTCAACAGAGTGTGCAAAGTTGTGGGCTGGTTATGCTGCCAGAACCAGTTGGGTTTGAACACACGAATCATGGCGCAATCTGACTCTTCAACCTTCGCGTAGAGAGATGCAGTTCCTGTATCGCAAACTCGGCGGTTGCCAACTCGTCAATCTTCTTGCGGGAAGCTTTTCCAGGAATGGCTGAAAATCTGCATTGCTATGGAGAAGACCAACGGCCAGCCCATCTTCGCCGGGCAGCCGAGGCGGACGCTTGCTCAAGGGGAGCGCCGCCATGTGTCGCAGTAGTAGACCGAGTTGAAGAAGGCCATGTTTGGAATCGGTCGAAGCATCCACGCATGAAGATTCTGGACTACACTAATGCATACTCTATGCACGGTGCTTGAATTGCATTTGAAAAATGCCTGACCCAAAGCGAACCTGGCGTGTCGTGATCCCGATAATCCTCCTCGTGCTGTTGCTCGGCAGCACGCTGGGAGCGGCCTGGCATCACCACGCCAATTCGTCTTCAGACACCTGTTCGTTTTGCCATCTGGTCATTGCACCGCCGGTGGCGGGGATTCGGGCATGTGTTCTGGTCCCCAAAGGCGCGGGGCCTGAGCCTCAATCCCTTAGCTTTATCGCTCATTCTGCCGCGCGACAAGTTCCCGCGCGAGCGCCTCCCGCATAGCCCCCGCATACTTTCCGTGCCGAAACGGCATGTCCAATTACTGAATGTCTCTCGTGAAGGGGGCTGATTGCCTATGCGTTTGCTAGGATTATGCGTTTCATTCCTGCTCGTCCCAGTGTTGCATTTCGAAGCCGCGGGTGCTCAATCGCCGCCTGTTCAAAGCCAGCCGACGGCGGCTCCCCAAGCAAGCGCGCTTGCTCAAAAGCCGGGCGCAGTGACGGTTTCGCTCGACGACGCCATTCAGATGGCGCTCCAGCACAATCACAGTCTGCAGGCCGCCCGCACCACGATTCAACAGAACCAAGCGGAAGAAACGACGGCCAACCTTCGTCCCAACCCGGTAATTCTTGGGGATTCGCAGTTCTTTCCGATCTTCCAACCAAGTCAGTTTAGCGCCGATTACATCGACAATACGGCTCAGTTCGACCTCGGCGTCAGCTATCTGTTCGAACGCGGGAAGAAGCGACAACACCGGTTGCAGGCCGCCAAGGACCAGACAGCCATGACTCGGTCGCTGGTCGGCGACAACGAGCGCAGTCTTGCCTTTAGCGTTGCTTCGCAGTTCATCAATGTTGAACTTGCCGAATCGACACTGGAGTTGGCGACGCAGGATCTCAAGAGTTTTCAGGACACGGTGGAGATCGCCGAAGCGCGTTACAAGGCAGGGGACACAGGCGAAAACGACTTGCTGAAGATCAAGCTTCAGATGCTTCAGTTCCAGACCGACAGGTCCGCGGCTCAGCTTGCCAGAGTGCAGGGATTATCGGACCTGCGACAACTGGTCGGCTATGAATCGATAGGTCCAGACTATGACGTCGCCGGGGCGTTCAATTTTCAGACCGTCCCCGGCAATCTGGAAGACTTTCAATCGAAAGCTCTACAGAACAGACCGGATTTGCAGGCGGCGCGGTTGGGCGTAGCCGCCGCAGACAGCCAGCATGAACTTCAAAAAGCCATCGGCAAGAAGGATGTTACGGGGCAACTCAGCTACACGCACCTGGGAGACACCAATGACGTTTCACTGTTCGGACAAATCCAGATGCCGATCTTCGACCGCAACCAGGGTGAAATTGCGCGGACCGGTCTTGCCATCGCACAAGCCAGGGAGCAAGAGAAGTCCACGAGCGGGCAGGTACTGACTGACGTAAGGGACGCCTTCGAGAGTTTGCGCGCCAGCGATCGGATCGTCGGCCTCTATCGCTCGGGCTATCTCAACGATGCTCAGGAATCTCGCGATATCAGCGAATTCGCCTACAAGCACGGCGCTGCGAGCCTGCTTGACTTTCTCGATGCGGAGCGGAGCAATCGGGCTATTCAACTCAGCTACCGACAGGCCCTCGCATCGTACTTGCTCGCGCTCGAACAGCTTCGCGAAGCGGTAGGAACCAGGAGCTTACCATGAAGATTGCACGCGTAACCTGCCGCAGGGAGCTGGGCGCGATGGCGCTTGGCTTTATCCTTATGCTCACGGCTTGCCACTCGAATGATCGCGGGCAGGCAAGTCAGATGACATCGTTCTCCGCGGACGCCTCCAAGTCCGCAACCCCTCAGCTCTTCACCATCCCGCAGGACCAGATATCCCACGTGCAAGTGGTGACGGTTGAACCAAGCACTTTGAAGCGCACGCTCCGGCTCACGGGTACGGTGGCATACAACGCCTTCAATACCACGCCGGTAATTACTCAAGTGGGCGGCCCTGTGAGCCGGATTCTGGTCGTGCCCGGGGAGCATGTCAAAGCAGGCCAACCAATGCTGGACGTGAGCAGTCCCGATTACTCTCAGTTGCTTGACGCGTATTTGAAGGCAGCCGACTTATTTCATCTAACCGAGAAGAACTACTCCCGCGCCCAGGAGCTATATCAGCACCATGCAATTGCCGAGCGCGATCTCGAGCAGGCTGAGTCCGATCACACCCAAGCTCAAGCAGATCTTAATGCGGCTGAACAGGGGATGAAGATTCTTGGAATCAAGGATCCGGCCGACTTGGCGAAGGCGCCTTCGTCGGCGCGAATTCCAGTGTTCGCTCCAATCAGCGGCCAGGTTGTGGAGCGGCTGGTCTCGCCCGGTCAGGTAGTGCAGGCAGGCCAGACGCAGGCTTTTACCATTTCAGATTTGAGCACAGTGTGGGTGCTTGCAAATGTTTACCAAACAGACCTTGCTGTTGTTCAGAGCGGAGAAGATGTCGTTGTGCAAACGGATGC
This sequence comes from uncultured Acidobacteriaceae bacterium, assembly GCA_963757965.1. GTDB lineage: Bacteria > Acidobacteriota > Terriglobia > Terriglobales > Acidobacteriaceae > Telmatobacter. The sequence goes on along the minus strand of CAVWTV010000004.1, from coordinate 222,837 downwards.
GTATCCTGAGAGCTTCCACGGCAGGATTTCTTATGTATCGCCGGCCATCGATCCAAACACCAGAACGCTGCAAGCGCGCATCGTCGTGGATAACCCCGGCGAAAAGCTGAAAAGGGATATGTATTGCACCGTGAGTGTGACGGCCGGCTCATTCTCAAACATCATCGTAGTGCCTAACTCATCGGTTCTGCGCGATGACAACAACCAGCCGTTCGTGTATATCGCAAGCGGTGCGAACCAGTTTGGCAGGCGCGACGTGGAATTGGGCGCGAGCCAGAATGGCCAGATTCAGGTTCTAAAGGGCATTTCCGTTGGAGAGAAGGTTGTCGGCGACGGCAGCTTGTTCCTCCAGTTCGCTAATTCGCTGCAACACTGAGGAGGCGGCGTCGAATGATTCATCGTGTCGTTCAGTTTGCGTTGCAGCAACGGATATTGATCCTGCTCATGGTGGCATTCCTTGCGGTCGGCGGCGTCATTTCTTTTTACAACATGCCTGTGGACGCCTATCCCGATCTGGCGCCACCAATGGTGGAGGTCATCACGCAGTGGCCCGGCCACGCATCCGAAGAGATCGAACGCCTGGTCACTGTCCCGACCGAAGTGGAGATGAACGGCGTTCCGAAGATGTCGGTCATGCGTTCGATTTCTCTTTACGGACTTTCCGACGTCATCCTGACGTTTGACGAGGGGACCGACGATTACTTTGCGCGCCAGGAGGTGTTTCAGCGGCTGACCGAGGTCACGTATCCAACCGGAGTAACTCCGGCACTTGCCCCGCTTGCAAGTCCATCCGGTCTGGTCTATCGATACGTTTTGGAGAGCCCCGATCGCACGCCACAGGAGTTGAAAACCTTTGAAGACTGGGTGATCGAACGCGAATTCAAGCAGGTGCCGGGCGTTGCCGACGATTCCGGATTCGGCGGCACCGTTATGCAGTACCAAGTCGTCCTCGACCCGGCAAGACTTTACGCTTACCACCTAACTGTGCCCACCGTGATTCAGCAACTCTCAGTCAATAATTCCAATGCGGGAGGCGGGTTCTATCCGCAGGGCGGCCAAATCTACTATGTTCGCGGCCTCGGTCTGATTCGCGATACTTCGGACATTGGCAACATCGTCGTAGGCTCGCAAAACGGCGTTCCGGTGCGCATTCGCGATATCGGCGATGTTGTGATTGGAAACGCTCCCCGCCTTGGTCAATTTGGTTTCAACAAAACAGATGATGCCGTCGAAGGCGTCATCATGATGAGACGCGGCGAACAAACTCAGAATGTCCTGAAAGGCGTCGAAGCAAAGACCCGGCAACTCAATGAGAATATCTTGCCGCCCGACGTAAAGGTTCGCCCGTACTATGACCGGAGCGACCTGGTTCAATTGACGATCGACACGGTCGAACACAACATGCTGCTGGGAATGGCTCTGGTTCTTTTGGTCCTCATGGCTTTTCTTATCAGCGTTCGCGCCGCGGTGATCGTGGCGCTCACCATTCCCCTGGCGTTGCTTTTTTCCTTCATCTTCTTGCATGCGTGGGGAATTCCGGCGAACCTGCTTTCAATCGGCGCAATCGATTTTGGAATTCTTATTGACGGAACGCTGGTGATGGTAGAGAACATTTTCCGCGAACTGGGCGCTCGCGAAGGCCAGAAATACGACCTTGAAGAAGTTATACGGAAGGCGGCGAAGGATGTCGATCGTCCTATCTTCTACTCCGTCGCGGTTATCATTGCGGGTTATTTACCGATCTATGCGCTCAGCGGACCCTCAGGGAAGTTATTCAAGCCGATGGCCGACACGGTGGCTATCGCACTCGTTGGCGCGCTGATCTTAACGCTCACCCTCGTTCCTGTCTTGTGCGCTTACTGGTTCAAGAAGGGCGTTCACGAGCGCGTGAACAAGCCCTTTGAATGGGTACGCGACAAATATGCTGGACAACTGGAGTGGTGCCTTGACCGGCCCAAGACAACCCTCATTGGAACCATCCTGATCTTCGCCGCCTCGCTTCTTCTGATCCCCTTTATTGGCGGAGAGTTTATGCCTCACCTGGACGAAGGGGCGCTTTGGGTTCGAGCGACCATGCCGTACACGGTTTCGTTCGAAACTGCGAGCAGTTTCTCGCCGCAGGTTCGTAATATTCTCTTGAAGTATCCAATGGTTACCGAGGTTGGCTCGGAACTTGGGCGTCCCGACGACGGGACAGATCCCACGGGATTCTTCAATGACGAGTTTTATGTTGGCCTGAAGCCTTATGGGGACGCATCGTGGAAGGCAGGTACGATCCACAACAAGGCTGAGTTGACCGAGGATATCCAGGCGCAGCTCAATGCATTTCCGGGAGTCATCTTCAATTACACTCAGCCGGCCGAAGACGCAGTGGACGAAGCGCTGACCGGCCTGAAGAGCGCGCTTGCGGTAAAGATTTATGGTCCAGACCTGAATGTCCTGCAAAGCAAGGCGCTCGACATCAAACGCAATCTCTCGGAGGTGCCTGGATTTACAGACCTGACCGTGGTGCGCGAACTCGGCCAGCCAAGCCTGTTGATCGACGTCGATCGCGACAAGATTGCGCGGTACGGCATCAACGTCGCAGACGTAGAGGCCGTTGTTCAGGCGGCCGTCGGCGGCCAGGCGGCTACCCAGGTGATTCAGGGCGAGAAACTATTCGATCTCGTGGTGCGCATGAAGCCGGAGTTCCGTGAGGATGCGCAACAGATTGGCAACCTGCTCGTCGGGACACCTTCAGGCCAGCAGATCCCTTTGAGCGCACTTTCGAACATTCATGAGGCCGGCGGCGCTTCGTTCATCTATCGCGAAAACAACTCGCGCTATATTGGCGTGCAGTTCAGCATCGAAGGACGCGATCTTCAAAGCATTGTGCTCAATGGCCAGCGCTCCATCAGGGATATTGCAAAGTCCTTGCCTCCCGGGTATCGGCTCGAATGGGGCGGAGAGTATGGAGAATTGCTTCAGGCACAGCGCCAGATGGAATACATTGGTCCGCTAGCAGTGCTTGTCATTTTGATGATATTGTTTGCGCTCTACGGAAATTTCAAATTCCCGTTGGTCATTGCTATTGGGGTCATCCTGACCGAGCCTGTAGGCGCGCTGATCGCTCTTAAGTTGACCAATACGCCATTTAGCGCATCGTCGGCGCTCGGCTTGATCGCGTTGATGGGCGTTTCGGTCGAGACTGCCGTTATCCTTTTCTCGTACATCAACAAACTGCGTATCGAAAACAAAGACATCCGCACCGCAACCCGCGAGGCTTCCCTCTTGCGTCTGCGACCCATTATGATGACCGCCCTTGTTGCTTGTCTAGGATTATTGCCTGCGGCGCTTTCCACCGGCATTGGCTCTGACACGCAGAAGCCCTTTGCGATCGTAATCGTCGCAGGTCTGGTTTCGCGGCTCTTTCTCGGCTTCTTCGTCAACCCAGTGCTCTATGAGATGGTCGCTCGTGATGGCGATGTCTTGAAGGTCTAACCTCGGCCGCTGCCGCCTTGTGCATGCAATCTCGGGTCGTACGCAGAAAACTGGCGCCGGCAATCGATCTCTCAATCGAGTCAAGGACCAAGCTCGGATATTTCGCCGAGTTCTCGTCAACGGTTGACCGTTGGACTTTACTCGCCTTCGGTTACGACTCAAAAGGAGAAGGGATTCAGTACCGGCTGTCGGTTGCAGATGAGAGGTGTGAAATGGCGATCAGCCATTCGGTCGCCATCAAAAGCCACCCCCTCCCAAGTCGAAGAAGTCGAGGGCCGGCCAAACTTGGCGAACAGTTCAACCGGCATGGCAATACTTGAAGCAGCGATCAGCCCTCAACTGAATTAAAGATGCAGCAACTTAAGTCCATTTTCAACCCAAATGTAATCTTGCCGAGGCAGCATGGCTCAGCCCAACCGGATCAGTGCCGCGGAGTATGCCGGAACGGACACGCTCAGCTTGCCCCGCTGTGCTCTCAGCCGTTCACCGGGCTGCGGATGGAACTGTCCATCGCTCCTGACTTCGGCTCCCTCAAATCTGACCCCTGCCTTGCTTTCGATCGCCGACGCCTCAAGGCGCGAAACCGCTGCTTGCTTGAAACCACGGCCTGTTTCGGTCAGGGTAACCTCGACGTCACGCCCATCTTTGTTGAAGATGGCTATCAGATCCGTTCCGCTCTCTCCGCCCGCAGCATAGGCCGTAAGGTTTGCGCCCTGTGCCTCAAGGGTAGTCCGGTGCAAGGTGCGCCCCGCAAACTGTTGCGCCAGCATGAGTCCGTAGAACTCCGGACCCGTCGAGAACCCGCTTCCAATCGAGCCTATGATCGGGGAATAAGAGCCGTGCGCGCCACCGTGCAGGTTGACACCCACGCAGCCCAAGGACGCCATCTGCAGGCAGAAGTCTGCCGCCCATAGCGCGGACGCAAACGTATCGCTAACCCCAGGCTTACCTGCGTTGTAGCAGGAATTTCCTTCCGCCATGCGAAACGGCAGGCCGCCGGCTTTGGCATAGTCGAGCGCCTCCCGGCAGGAGCTATCGAAGCGGGCGCCGGGATGCAAAAGCAGGTCGATTGTCATCCGCGGATCGCTCGGCGGACCCTCGGGGTAGTAGTGGCTCGTAACCAGCACAACTTCCTTGGGAACATCCTCGGTGAATTGCTTGACCCACTTCGGGTTCGAGGCGGTGTCCGGGCCGGCCACCAGAATCTCCGGCAGCCTTTCATGAAACGCAATTCGGAATGTCTTCCACTTGGCAAGGTACTCGTCGAAGGTCCAGGGCTTGTTGCCCTGATCGTGATGTTTGAAGAGATCGGGCTCGTTGCCGAACTGTGCGCAGATGAGTTGAGATCCAAGGGTTTTGGCCACAAAGCTGCCCTCGGCGAGGGCCTGCTCCACCGTACCTCCGCCAAGGTTGAGGCCATAGATGCAGCGCCAGCCGGTCGCGGCCAGAAAGCCCTGGAGGTTGCGGATGGAGCGCGGGGTGATGGTAAAGGTGCGTGGCTCGCGATGGCCCGGATCGGGCCCCACCAACCCACCGGCCTCAGGAGGCGCCGCTGGTTCCGTGTCGGACCAAACGGTGAACTCGCTCAGGTTGCCGCCAAGGCGCAGCACGCCCGCTGGACTCAGCGCGCGGAAGATCTCTATAAGGGCCTTGTTCTCTGCGGAAAAGAAATCAGGATAGGCAAGCTGCCCGCTTTCGTAACTCAGCCCCATGAAGTCCGCAGGGACTTTGGCGAGGTGGGCCGCCGATTCGACGGCCAGCGAAATTTGAAGAGCGGTCTGCTGCGCCATCAGGCGATGCCCTGCGCTCAACGCGGTTGCCCCCAAGGCTGCCGCCATGGAACAAAATTCTCTTCTCGACGATTTTTTCATAGTGTTTTCCATTTCCTAATTCTCGTTGGGATCGGTACAGAAGGCTGTCTAAAAGAATGCGCCTCCTCACAGTGAGCAGGCGCAAAGGAGGCTTCTACATGGCTTGGAAGCTTCACGTCGCTCCAAGCTCACACCTTCATAGGAATCGGGAGCAAACAAACTATCTCCGATGCCAGTGGCGATTCTTCTTCCCAGAGTGGCCGCTCCTTCGCAGAGAAAGAGCGGCCATTTCGAGGAATGATCAGAATGTAAGGCGGCCGCCCACCTGAATAACGCGTTGGGTGCCCGTGGCTGAGGTAATGGTGCCCTGATTGCCATTCGTGATATTCCCGGCGGACGGGCCGCTGAGATTCACCCAGTTTAGGACGTTGGTGAAGTCGGCGCGGAACTGGAACGCCACTCCCCGCTCGAAGGTAATGTTGCGGGACAGGACCGCATCCATATCCTTGAGGCCCGGACCGATCAGGGTGTCGCGGCCCACGTTGCCGTCTGCGCCGCCAGGGCCGATGCCCCCTGGCAGGCCTGGCCCGTTGGCCGTGTACGCTAAGTTGTTGAACCATGCCGTCAATACGCTATTGCTGGCGCATACACGGCAGCGATGCGGATCGAGTTTGGGGCTAACGCCAGGAACTGCGTTGGGGCGGCTCTGGCCTGCAGTGTCAAAGTTCTTGTTGGATCCCGTGGACACCGTAAACGGAGCGCCGCTGATCAAATAGACGACCGGCGCGATCCCCCAGCCGTTGACCAGTTGCTTCACGACCTTGTTCGTTCCGCGATAGTAGTCGATGTTCCACATGCCGTTGATGGCTGCGTTGTTGTCATGGTTTTGATCCATCGGGCCTCTTTCTTCCCCTAAGCCTCCGCCGAGGGCGCCCATGGCGTTGTTGGTCGAGGTGAATGGCTTGCCAAAATAGCCGGGATCCTGCATATTCTGCCCGCCATTCTCCACTACGTTTGCGCTTTCCAGCGCGCGGCTCCAGACATAGAATCCGCTGATGGTGAAGCCGCGTGACAGCGTCTTGGTCGCCGAGATTTGAAGCCCGTTATAGTTGGAGGTCTGGCCTGAGATCAGGTAGGTGATCCCGCCCAGGGTGCCAGGCGAAAGGTTGATTCCGGCATCGAATTGACGACGTTGCTCCTGGCTTGCCGCTGAAGTGGAGAGAGCGCCGACCAACGCGCCGCCGGAAGAGTTGACAAGTGAGTAAGGCGCGTAGTTGACGTCGATGAAGGATGACAAGTGACGGCCAAGGTTGCCGACATATGCTGCCGTCACGCTTATCCTGCCAGGCAATTGCCGCTGCACGCTGAAGTTGAGCTGGTAGACCGACGAATCTTTAAAACTCGGCGGGATGGCTTCAATGCCTTGGCTCGGATAGAACTTCGGAGCGGCCGGCGTATAGGTGTACGGGAAGATGCCTCCACCGGGTGCGTTGGTTATGAAACCGACATTGTAAATACTGGTGAGGGAGGTTTCGGAGCCAAAACCGTTGCGAATGGAGAACGGCATCGCGTTGCCGGGCTGGTTCCACTCATTGCCGCTTGGAGAGCCCCAGAAGATGCCCGCTGCGGCGCGGATTGAGGTCTTGCCGTCCCCGAACGGATCCCATGCAAGGCCGAGACGAGGTGCAAAGTGGCTGAACTGCGTGCTGATGATGCCCCGACCGACGCCGGAGTCCCCTGGGAATAGCATCCCCTTCGGCGCGGACGAAGAGACAGTGGACTGCTGGCCCGGAACAAACGACGCCGTCCTGTTATGGGGGTCGACGGGAGGCGTATCGATGTCCCACCGGACTCCAAGGTTGGCCGTGAAACGGGACGTGATGCGGTAGTTGTCCTGCGCAAACATCGCGGTGTGCCACGTGCTCAGGTGCGTCGTATAAGTCGTGTCCTGCTCAAATGCGCTGATTTGGCCGGTGTCAAAGTCCGCAATCGTAACGCCCGTGCTGGTGGGCGCGGAGGTCGAGAAGCTGACATCGCCATAATTATTCAGATTGGCTTCGAACATGGTCTTGTCGAGAGCGAACTCACCGCCAAGGAAAAGGTTGTGCTTGCCCTTGGTCATGCTGACTACGTCGCGCAACTCATAGTTGTCGGAACCTGTGACCGGCCCGGCGTTCGGGTTTCCCGTGCTAAAGCCAGCACCGTTTAGATAGGGCAGTCCGGCTGGTCCCTGGATCAGGAAGTTCGAGCCGAAACTGGCGAGGGTTTGCGTGCCTGGGCCTTTCACAGGGATGAGAACGCGTCCGCCCATTGCTCTTGTGAACGTCAGCCAGGCCTGATTGGCCGTGTTGGGGGTGAAGGTGTGAACGTCGCTGATGTTGGCATTCGTCTGAACCGATTTGGACTGATTCCCGGTCCAATTAATGTTGCCGCCTCCGCTGGGGGTTGACGCGATCGGGGAATAAAAGTAGGTCACTCCCAGATGGTCCTTGCTGCCGAGATTCTCGTCATACTTGCCCAGGTATTCGTCTGAGTTAGTCGGAGTGACGTATACGGTGCTGTATTGCCCGCCGCCAGTTTTTGTAACCTGGGGGCCGTTGGGCAACGGTATGGAAACACCGATTGAATTGCTGACGTTCAAGAAGTTTGCCGCGGTCGGGTCCAGGAGGGTTTTGGGGACGCAATACCCCGCAGTAGCCGCGGATATGGTCTGGCAACCGGGGCCAGCATTTACTCCATTCACCAGGTTCGCGGCAGTGTGCGGTTGGCCCGGCATGTAAACAAGCGTGGTGAGGGTCGTGTCCGCGGTAAAGTCGCCCAGGCGCTCGGCTGCCGTGGGCACCACACCGCCTGAGACAACTCCTCCTTGCACCTGCCGCAGACCGGCATAGCTGCCGAAGAAGAAGGCCTTGTCGTGCTTGAGGGGACCGCCGAAGGTTCCGCCAAATTGGTTGCGGTGGTAAGGAGCCTTGATGCTGCCAGCCGCCGGATGCCACTGCCAAGCGTTGAAATCGGTGTTGCGGTTGAATTCAAACAACGAGCCATGGAGCTTATTTGTTCCCGATTTTGTGATAACCGAGACGACAGCGGCGGAGAATTGGCCGTATTGCGCCGAGAACGCGCTGGTCTCTACGCGGAACTCTTCGATTGCGTCGGGGTTGGGCGCCGGGTTGCCATAATTGCGCATACCGGTAATGTTGTTGCCGCCATCCAGATAAAATGCGACGGTTCCGTTGCCTGAGTCGAGCGAGCCATTGACCTGGACAGTAGTGGACGCGATTCCCACGGTCATATTGGGCGAACCGGTGGGGTTCGAGGTGGAGCTTTGGTTATTGGCCATCACGCCCGGCGTGAGGGAAAGTTGGGCGTATATATTGCGATTGACCAGGGGCAAGCCGAGGATCTCGGCCGATTCAATGGTTTTGCCCAATACCGCGTCAGACGTATTGACCAGCGGGGGAGCCTCATCCACCGTGACGGTTTGGGTCTGCGCACCGACCACTAGCTTGATATCAACGGTCAGCGTTTGGTCCACGCTGAGGGCGAGATTCTGTTGCACATAGCGTTCAAAGGTGGGAGCCGTCGCTTCGACGGCGTACCTGCCCACCGGGAGGTTGTCGATGCGGTACTCCCCATAGCCGTTTGCAGGCGCCGAGCGCGCGTATCCGGTGTCCAGGTTGGTTGCCTTCACGGTGGCCGTGTTGACCACCGCGCCCTGTTGATCCTTGACCGTACCTGCGATGGACCCCGTTATCTGCTGTCCAAACGCGATCATACTGCCGGTGAAGACCAGGAAAAGCGCCACAGAGATTCGAGCGCTCCAACATAGCAGCGAGTATCTTGCTAGAGTGTGTTTGTGCATAGCTGGCTTAATGCCTCCAGAGTGTTCCTGTTTTCTGAATAATTCGCCGTCCGCTACCCTTGCGGGCGTTCCCATCCCGGCTCAAGCCTATTCAGACGGTTTCTGAGCACGGAGCTTTCGGGTTTCGGATCGTCGAAAGCGAACATAGCAACGAAGTTTGGGATCTGTAATGTAAATCCGAGGTGAAAAATGCGGACCGGGAATGTGAATACCTGCGGTAGCCCAGAAGGCACTGAACAAAATGGGGTTCGCGCCTGTCTGGAGGCAGTGCGCCCGGGCTTTTAACATTGTTAAACTCCCGGTAAGTGTTTTGTGAATGAAGAGTTAAGCGGATCCAAGATCGCGAATGCGGCCCCGGTCAATCTGGAATTGATGGGGGGACAGCAGCACAATTGACTGGCATGATCGGAATATGGGAAGGGGCAGATGCGTGTGATGGTGAGCCGGGTTGAAGGAGAAAGCGAGGAACTGAACTGCCTGCTGACTTTGGGCGTTCTCCAACCTGCGCTCGATCAGCGCCGAGGCTCAGGAGCAACTTCAATTGCGTTGACGACGGGGTAGTTGACCACTGGAATGAATGACAGTTCGATCCTTCCTTTGGCAGTCGCCTCAATATTGTCAAACCTCTTTACCACGGGGGTGGCTCCACCTTCCGCCATGATGTCGAAGTTCTTCAAAATCGTATTGCCGTTGCAAACGACATTGAAGATGCGGCTGCCAGGCCCTCCGCGCACCAAATCGTGTGTGCCGAACCACGGTTCGGAGAAATACAACACAACACGGTACTTTCCCGGTGACACGACGGGGATGTTGTAGCGAGAGCTCCCAACTCGAGCGTAACCGGTAATGTCGTGGCTCGACGTCTTTGTTGGATCGGGAGGCTGACTTCTTCGACCTCCAATGAAGTAACGATCGGAGAGCCAAACCTGATTGGCGGAGTCTACCGTGGCAAAGGGACTTGCGGTGATTCGAATCGACAGCAAATCATCGGAGTTCGCGGGCAGAATCTCGACCGCGCTCAGCAAGGAAACTTCACTGGTCAAGTCCAGATGGATCGCACCATCGTTCTCGGGGCGAATTCCGGCAGCAACGTAGGATGTCGCGATGCCATCCCCGCCCGCACTATCAACCACATCGAAGTTGATATCTGGCCCCGCATTGATTGAAAGGATCACGGGGCGGGTTGCCGCTTGCAGATCGGAGTTCTCCGCAAAGTAAAGATGAACTTCGTACTGTCCCAGTTTGACTGGGAAGGCGCAGTGGGCGATTCCACGAATTCCACCCAGATAAATGTAAGGATCCTCTGTCCCAACTATCTTCTGAGCGGGCACCGCAACGCTGTTGCCGTCCGAGCAGTATTTTTCCGGCGCCCAGGTATTTCCGGAGCGATCTACATACGCCTGGCGGCCGGTTCCGAGCATCGCTCGAATTACGGTCTTCGGCTGCAGCGGAAGAGCCGACGCTCCCTGGGGTGCGGTCGCAACCGCCTTCGTTGTGCTCCGGTGCACGAAGAAAAAGAAATAGCACAGCAGGGAGATCGCTGCAAAGAATGCAACCAGCACAGGCCATCTTAAGAGTTGTTTCGGCAGCCGCGCTGCGGCGGAAAGATCGCCGAAAGGAACAGTCTGCTCTGACTCTGAGGAAGTCGGCACTCGTGGGTTATCCGCGGCCAGGGCGCGGTCCGCTCCCAAATGGACGAAGGACGGAACATAATGACCGAGCGGGATCAGAATATTGACCGGCCGATTCATCCCATCCGTCTGGTATATCTCCTCAAGGCGCTTGCGAAGAGAATGGGCGGTAACCCTGACGATTGTATCGGACTGCGGATCGAAATCGTCGCGCCTCCCAAGCGCTTCCGTCGCAATCGAGTATTCCTTGACCTGATCGTCTTGGCCAAGAAAGTGCTTCTCGCAGACAAATGTGAGCATTCGGGTGAGATTGCTGGATCGGCCGAGCGCCCCGGAGTTGAGCAGCCAGTTCAACTCTTCTTTTTCCGCTTCGAGCCTGCTGGGGGCCACCGGCATCCCGTGTCTCCGATTCGACCGGAATCTTCTTTTTTCCCTCCCGGCTATCAGCGACTATACTACCAGTTTCCCTCTCGGCGGGTGCCCCACCCTAAGCTTTTCGGAATCTTAACTGTGCGAAGAAAGCCGGGTGCCCCATCCTTGCGATTTTCTCTATCGCAAGGATGGGATACACAACTGCTCGCCCGCCCTGTTCGCCCTGCCTCGCGCCGCCGCAGCGGGTGGGCCACCCGCCTCGTGCCTTGTTGGTTTCTAATTCGGAAGTCGAAATGGGTTGCAGGCGCATTCAGCAACTAATCGACATGCATATGCTACCTTTTACGGTGTCGAAGCAATGCTTCCGGATTGTTTCCCGGAATTTCAATACCCCTCAGGAGAGATGGATATGCGAACGAATCGGATTGTTGTCATGTCGCTGGCGGTGCTGCTTTCTGCCGGCTTTCTGCCGGCTGTGGCACAGGCGCAGTGGGATGTAACGAAGACCATGCGCATTGGCGGAGATGGCGGTTGGGACTACGTCACGGTCGATTCGCAGTCACACCGGCTCTTTGTTACGCGGAGCACGCACACGATGGTGATCGATGCGGCGACCGGAAAGACGCTGGGCGACATTCCAGGGCAGAAGCGGTCGCATGGTACTGCCATCGTCCCGGCGCTTGGGCGCGGGTTCATCACAGACGGCGGCGGAAGCGGCGCGATCGTGGTGTTTGACCTGAAAACGTATGCGGTGCTGGGAACGCTGGCTACGATGCCCGATTCGGACGGCATCGTCTACGACAAGGCGCAGGAAATGGTTCTGGCCGTCTCCGGTGACGGTGGCGCGCTGATGACGTTCAAGCCGGACATCGATCTGGTAAAGGGCAAGATCGATCCGCCGATTGCGCTGGGCGGAGCGCCCGAGTTTCTGGCCTACGATGACGCTGGGAAGGCTTACATCAACCTTGAGGACAAGGACCTGGTGGCGGTGGTGGACCTTAAGACGCGGAAGGTGATTGCGCGCTGGCCGGTTGCTCCCGGCGGCCACCCGGTGGGAATGGCAATCGACAGGAAGACGCACCGTTTGTTCATCGGCTGCCGCAACCCGCAGAAGCTGATCGTGATGAGCACGGACGACGGCAAAGTGCTTGCCGACCTGCCCATCGGAGCGGGCGTGGATGCGACGAAGTTTCATGCAGGCCTGGCGTTTGCGAGCTGCGGGGATGGATCGTTAATCGTGGTGGGCGAGAAGGCGGGAAAGTTCGAAGTCGAGCAGGTTGTGAAGACGCCGAATGGAGCACGGACCATGGGCGTGGATGAATCCACATTCACAATCTATCTGCCGACTGCGGAGTTCGAAGCGCCTGCGCCTGGGGCGGCGTCGCGGCGTCCGATGGCGAAGCCGGATACATTCATGATCGTTGCAGTGGGGCAGAAGGCGGCACAGTAAGTCACGGAGCCCGCCCCAGCCTTTGTGCCGCAGTTTGCCGCCTCGCCACGCGTCAAACTACATGGTTGCCTTCTCGCCCGATCCTTCCAAAACGGGCTCGCGGTGGCGGGTGAGCAGGAAGTAGACGAGCGGCGTGACGACGAGGCTGAGGACCATGGAGATGGCAGAGGCCGCCGATGACGGCGATGGCCAGCGGCTGCAGCATCTGCGAGCCGGCGCCGAGCGCGAAGGCCAGCGGCAACATGCCGCAGACGGCGGCGATGGCGGTCATGACGATGGGGCGCAGGCGGCGCTGCGCGGCGTGGAGCATGGCATCGTGCGCCGATGCGCCCTCGGCGCGGAACTTCTCGTCGGCGTCGAGCAGCAGGATGCCGTTCTTGGCCACGATGCCGATGACCATGATGAGCCCCATGAACGAGGCGACGTTGAACGTGGTGCGCGTGACGAGCAGCGCCAGGATCACGCCGGAGATGGAGAGCACCGACGAGGTGAGAATGGCGATGGGCGCGGGGAAGTTGCGGAACTCGGTGAGGAGCACGCCGAAGACCAGCGCCAGCGCCAGCAGCAGCACGCGCAGCAGATCGCGGAAGGACTTCTGCTGCTCCTCGTAGGTGCCGCCGTACTCGACGCGCACCGAGGCGGGCAGGTGAAGGCCGGCGACGGTCTGCTGGACCCTGGCCATCGCCGGTGCCGAGGTCCGAGCCTTCGAGGCGGCCGGTGACGACGACAAGCTGTTGCAGATTCTCGCGGCGGATTTCGTTCTGCGGCGGCAACTGCTGGACCTCGGCGAGCGAGCCGAGGATGCGGTGTGGCCTGAGCTGCTGTTGAAGACCGTGTTCTCGATTGCGTCGAGCGAGGCGCGAGTATTCGTCGCCGAGGCGCACGCGAATGGTGTAGGGGCGGCCGTTGGCGATCAGCGGATCGGTGGTGGCAATGCCGTCGAGAATCGACGTGGCGTCGAGAGAGACCTCAGCCGGCGTGAAGCCGAGCCGGGCCGCGACCACGGGGTTGACCTGAAAGTTGGTGGCCGGGCCGCTGATGGTGTTGTCGATGCCGTTCTCGACATCGACCACGCCGGGAATCTTGCCGATGGCGTCGCCCACCCTGGGGCCGAGTTGCGCGAGCAGCGTTGTGTCGTTCGCAAAGATCTTGATCTGGATCGGCTCCGGGCGCGTTGGAGAGGTCGCCGATCATGTCCTGCAGCACCTGGGTGAACTCGATGTCCAGCTCCGGCTCGGTGGCCCTGATCTGCTGGCGGACGTCTGCCATCACATCGTCGATTGACGCGGCTGCGCTTGGCCTTGAGCTTCACCGTGAAGTCGCCGGTGTTGGCTTCAGTGACCGCGGCAAGGCCCATCTGCAAGCCGGTGCGGCGCGAGGTGATTTCGACCTCGGGCGTGGCGCGCAGAATGCGCTCGACGTGCTCGAGAACGCGATTGGTTTCGCTCAGCGAGCTGCCGGCGGGCATGATGTAGTCGAGAATGAAGCCGCCCTCGTCCATCTCCGGCAGCAGGTCGGAGCCGAGCGCCTGGTAGCCGGCCCAGGTGCCGGCAACGAGAAGCAGGCAGGCTGCCGCCGACCCATAGCGGCTTGGCGAGCGCCCAGTCGAGTGCGCGTTTGTGGAGCTGAAGCACGCGGTTCATCGCCCGCCCTGGCTGGTGCTCTTCCCGCTCGTTCTTGGCTCTCCCGATCGTTCAGCAGCACCATGCTCAGGCCCGGCGTCCAGGTGAGCGCCAGCATGAGCGAGGTGAGCAGCGCCGCGGTCATGGTGATGGCCAGCGCGCGGAAGAAGCTGCCGGTGACGCCGCTGACCGAGACCAGCGGCAGAAAGACAACCACCGGCGTGATGGTGGAACCGATGAGCGGCGTGGTGATTTCCTTGAGCGCCTTGCGCACCGCTTCGGCGCGGCGTTCGCCGGCGTCGCGATGCATCACGATGTTCTCGACCACCACGATGGCGTCGTCGATCACCAGGCCGATGGCCGCGGCCAGTCCGCCCAGCGTCATCAGGTTGAAGCTCTCGCCGATTGCACAAAGCACCAGCACGGTGACGGCGATGGTGACCGGGATGACGAGGCCGGCGATGAGCGAGGAGGTCCAGTCGCGCAGGAAGAGGAAGAGGATGATGCAGGCCAGGATGAGGCCGATGAAGATGGCGTCGCGGACGCTGGAGATGCTGTCGCGCACCAGTTGCGACTGGTCGTAAAAGAGATCGAGCTTGACGCCCGGCGGCAGCTTGCCGGCGAAGTTCGCCGACCTGCGCGGCCACAGCGTCGGCCACGGCAACGGTGTTGCTGGAGGGCTGGCGGGCGATGTTGAGCAGCACCGCATCCTTGCCGTTGGCGGTCACGGTGGTGTAGACCGGCAGGGTGGCCGGCTCGACCGTGGCCACGTCGGCCACGCGCACCGGAGCGCCGGCGGCCGTGGTCTTGACGACGAGTTGGCGCAGTCCGTCGGCGTCGTGCACCTGCGCGCCCACCAGGCTCGAGGATCAACTGGTGATTGGCTTCGTACAGGCCGGGCGAGTCCACGATGTTCGAGGCCTGGATGGCGTTCACCAGGTCGGGAATGGTGACGCCGGCGGCCTGCAGCAGCGCCAGGTTGGGGACCACGTGAAACTCCGGCACCTTGCCGCCCTGCACGATCACGGTGCTGACGCCGGCGACGCGATTCAGCGGCGGCTTCAGATCGTAGGTGGCGATCTCCCAAAGCTGGGTTTGCGGAACGGTGTCGGAGGTGAGGCTGTAGCCGAGAATCGGAAAGGTGGCGAAGGTGAGCCGGTTGGTGGTGATTCTGGCCGTCGACGGCAGCGTCTGCTCGACCTTGCCGAGCGCCGCATCCACCAATTGCAGGGATTGGAACATGTCCACGTTCCAGTCGAAGAAGAGGCTGACCTCGGCCTAGCCGCGGCTGGTGGTGGAGCGCACGGTGACCAGGCCCGGCACGGCGTTGACCGCGTCCTCGATGGGCTTGGTGATGGTGACCTGCATCTGCTCGACGGGCATGACGCCGTTGTCGACGCCGATCACCACGCGGGGAAAGTTGGTCTCGGGAAAGACGGAGATGGGCACCTGGAAGGCAAAGTAGATGCCGGCCACGGTGAGAACCGCCGCGAAGAAGAAGATGGTGCGCGTGGAGCGGGCCAGCCAGAAGGGCTTCTGGGCTTCGGCTCTGCGTGAGCGCCGGGCTCTTCGTTCGGCATCAGTCCGCCCCTCCGCCCTTGCCGGCCGCGCTGTCGTCGGCCGCCGGACCCACCTTTACCTTGGTGCCGTCATCCAGGCCGTAAGCGCCGCCGGTGATGACCAGGTCGGTTGCCGCAAGGCCGCTGGTTACCTGCACGTCTTCGGCGTCTTCGATGCCCAGCGTGACGGGCTTGCGATGCGCCGCGCCGTCGTCGCCCACCACCATCACCGATTTGCTGCCGTCCTGCGCGGTCAGAATCGCGGCGGCGGGAATCTTCCACGCCTGCGCCACGGTCCTGCCGGTGATGGAGACCTTGACCGGCGTGCCCACCTTGAGCTTGCCCGCCTTGTTGTCGATCTTGAGCCAGACTTCGACGGTGGTGCTGCCGGGGTCGAGCGCGGGACTGATGAGCGAGACCTTCGCCGCCACCGGATCGGCGACTCCCGGCACGCTGCACTCGACGCCTCGTCGCCCACCTTCATCTGCTGGGCAAGGCTCTGCGCAATGTGGGTCTTGGCCAGCAGCGTGGAGGTATCCATCACCGTGATCAGCGGCGCGCCGGCGGCCGCGGTTTCGCCGGCGAACAGAGGCCGGTCGGTGACCACGCCGTCGATGGGGCTGCGAATCTCAGAGTAGTTGACCGCGGCCTCGGCGCCCTTGTACTTGCCTTCGGCTGAGGTCAACTGCCCCTGCGCGGCCTTGAGCGCGGCCTCGCGGCTCACGCTGCGCACCGATTCCAGATGCTTTGCCGCCGCGTCGTAGGCGGCCTGCGCCTGCACCAGCGCGGCGTTGGCCGTATCCAGATCGCGGCCGGGAATCGCGCCCTCGGCAAACAGTTGCTTGCGGCTTTTCACGATGCTCAGGTTCAGGTCGAGATTGGCCTTGGCCTGCGCCAGATCCGACTCGGCCTTGAGCGTGTCTTCCGGCACCTGCGCCTTGGTGGCCGTGGCATAGGCTGCCTCGGCCGCCATGTAGGAGCCCTTGTTGTCCATCGCCGCCGCGGCCAGATCGTTGTTTTCAAGAGTGGCCAGCAACTCGCCGGCCTTCACGCGCGATCCGCGCTGCA
Source organism: uncultured Acidobacteriaceae bacterium (assembly GCA_963757965.1). GTDB lineage: Bacteria > Acidobacteriota > Terriglobia > Terriglobales > Acidobacteriaceae > Telmatobacter. Next base: position 205,982 of record CAVWTV010000004.1, on the reverse strand, counting down.
CGTAGAACTTGCGCACCGGCGCGCTGATCTTGGGCGCGATGGCCGCCTGCGCCAGCGGCGCCAGCACCGCATCGGCGGTGATGTGCTCGGCGATCGGCCCCTGCTCGGGATGCTCGGCCTGCACCGTCACCTGCGTCTCCGGCGCGGCCTCCTTCTTGCAGCCCGGCAAAAGCACCAGAGGAAGCGCCACTGGCGCTGAGCAGAATCCAGCGCGGCGTGAAGGCGATGTGCGTCAGCGGTTCGAATCCAGCTTGTCATTCGTCGCATTCACTTGTCTTCCTGCTCATCTTCCATGCTCTTGCCTGGATTACATGGTTCCCGTCAGCGTTTGCAGATCGGCCCGCGCGGCCTCGTAGCGCACTCTTCCATCTTCGCGCGCATTTTCGGCGCTCACGAAGGCGCTTTGCGCATCCACCACTTCAAGCACCGTGGCCTCGCCGCCGCTGTAGCGCAGCTTGGTCAGGCGCAGGCTCTCGGCGGCAGTGGCCGCGCTGGCATCGAGCGAGGCAAGCTGGTCGCGCGCCGCCTCGGCCTCGGAGTAGGCTTCATCGAGCCGCGCAATCAAGCGCCTCTGCGTCGCGCTCAGCGCCACCTGCGCGGCATCGCGGCGAATCTCGCTCTGCTTCACCTTGTGCTGGGTCGAAAGCCAGTCCCACACCGGAATGTTGACGGTGACGCTGGCCGAGTAGCCCAGGTTGCGCACTCTGTCGGGACCGTTGACGGCAAACTGCGGCGCGTCGATGCCGTAGGTCACGTTCAACCCCAGATCGGGCAGGTAGGCCGCCCGCGCCGCCAGCACATCGGCGTTGCTCACGCCCAGCGCCGCCAGCGCGCTCTTCAGCTCGGGATTGTTCTTGGCCGCGGCCTGTTCCACATCTTCGCGCGAGGCCAGCGGCGGCGCGGCGTCCGGCGCCTGCAGCGTGTACGGGGTGCGCGGATCGGGAAACAGCAGCACGCCCAGCTCCAGCCGCGCCTTTTCGGCAGCCAATCTGGCATCTTCGAAGTCGCGCTCCCGCTGCTGCTCTTCCAGTTGCGCCTTCACCACGTCGGCGTGCGCGGCCTCGCGCGCCTGTTCGCGCTTGCCGGTGAGCGCGGTAAAATCCGCCGCTTCCTGGTGGGCGCGCTCGGCCACCGCCAGCTTGTGATCCGCCGCCAGTGAGCCGTAGAACAAGGCGGTGACCGCAGCCACCAGGCCGCGCCGCGCGACTTCAAGTTCGGCCGCGGCCATCGCCGCCGCCGCATCGGCGCGCCGCACGCCTGCCATCCCGCGCAACCCCAGCGTCTCGTTTACCACTGCCTGGCTGAGGTACTCCCGGACCCCATTGTTGGCGATGAACTTGGGCAGATCCGGCGTGCCCGACACTTGCCCTACCTGCCCCTGCGCACCGTTGGGTTCTGTATACAGGCCCTGATTGTAATAGGCCACGTTCGGCAACAGACCCGCGCGCGCAATCGGAGCGATCGAGGGCCGAAGCCTTGCTTTCCGCAGAGGATGTAGCATAGGAAGGTTCGTTGGCTTCGGCGCGCCGAATCGCCTCTTCAAGAGTGATGAGAACGGGCTGACCTGGAGCGGATAAATCTGGACCGGCAACCGCGCCAGGGGCCTGGCCTTTGGCGAATGGAAGACTTGCCGCCAGCAGGAACAGGAAGACGATGGCAGCGGAAAGGGCTTCTAAGCAACTATGCGATTGCGCCGGCCAAATAGCATTCCTCATATTCACACTACAAAGGATACGACACAATGAGACGCTGGTTCTGGAGTGACCGATCTTTGTACCGGCAACGTTGTTAGTTTAGCCGACGGTGAGAGACCAAGTATTGTGCGATTTCTACTTATTCAGGCAGATTCGGAAGTCTCGTAAGTAGTTGTCGATGCAATCTATCAATGCCTTGAAAAGGCCGGCGATAACGGTTCAATCCGGTCTCTTGCCAAGACCTTGTTGTCAGCAACTGAAGTGAACAACTCAGAAAGTTCCAACTTCGCGCGATAGCTTACTAATTCGAAACGACTCGCCGGCTATCGATCTTCAGATGACTCAAGACACTCTGCACGAACCTGCCCAGGTCTTCGGATGAATCGAGTAGTACCTGATCGCCGCCCAAGGCTTCGTGCAGGATGCACTGCAAATCTCCGCTGGTCTTGCCGGCATAGCTGATTTGAGTGCGCGTTCCAAAGGAAGCCGATTTTGCGCAACCTCCGGTCTCAATTCTGCTGACATCGCCAATCTCGGTCAGCAGGCGGCGCAGCGTTACAACGTCGATCGATTCGTGAGGAAGCTGTTGGGGTGGCTCGCCTCGGGAATCGGAGCTCGCGTCATCGAATTCAACCGTGGCGCTGCCGTCGTTGTGGATCGCCACTTTGTAGGCACGGCTATTGGTGGAGCCGGATTGAATGATAGTGGCAAGAATCCCTTCAGCTCCCGGATTCGCTTTCTGCCCGGTTGACGCGGCTGGGGCTGCCGGCGTGACAGGCTGCTGACCGATCGCAGTGCTGCCTTGCAGCAACCCTGCGAACGCGAGAGCGAACGAAATCGTCCTGACTAAACCGGCAAACATGTGTGAATTATAAGCGGCCCGTGGGTGCATGTTGCCACTCGTCTTCACGGCTCGTTGTGGAGGAACACGCGGGGTTACCTGAAACGGGAACGCCTCGTGCCCGGAAGACCGCCCGGTTGAATTGGCAGGTGCTTATTACGACGTTGCGCTTTGTGCGTTCGAGGCGGCTTCAGGATCACGCAACGCGGTCATGATGGCATGGACAATTGAGGCGTCCGACGGCGCCGGCGTGTCTTCGTGTGTATTCTTTGCTGGTTCGGAGAAAAGCCGGTAAATGTTCACTGCGAGCGCGGCCAATTGAACTGGATAACTGGGTAAGATACCTCGCGGAAACAGGTCGCAGTTCTTTTCGAGGAAGGCAGCCGCCTGCCTCACGATCTTCTCCTCCTCGCGGCTTTCCCCGTTTTCGTAATCGAACACCCATTGCTTGACACGATCCGCAATCTCAGGCTGGCTCTGCCGGTCGACAGAAACACCCGTCGCGGCAAAAACGCGGCAATCGTAATCGCGACAGGTCTGAGGACGATCTTCATAAATTGAGCATTCGTTGTCGACCAGCATGGGGCATTGCCCCTGGTCGTTATAACCCATCAGCACATGACCTTTTGGCAGGCCGGGGGCGGGAAAAAGCAGAGCGCGGTGAATCCGCTGGATGGTGCGCGTTTCTTCAGGCCTGATATGGATAAACATTGAAGATCGGCAACAGCCTCTGCAGGTACCGCAAGGTACATCGGCTCCGCCCACTCCTGATCGCAACGAGGCCTCAGTGCCATGGAGCCACTGCGAAAAACTTCCGGCAGGCACGCCGGCGGGGGCGGCAGAAACATCCGTCTTGTCCGCTTGATTGCTCATCCGTTGTATGACCTTCTCCGACCTTATCGACTAATGCCAGGCTTGAGGTATCTTTGAGCTTCGGTCACGTGGCAGAAAGGCTTAAGGAGTGGCGCCCGCATCAGGCCGCATATTCAACTTCTCCTCGAGAAACTCCTTTGCGTGCCGTCGCTCGGCTGACCCATTCTCCGAGGTACAGCTAAGATAGCGCAGATAGTATTCGCCGGCCCCGTCCACGTTCATCTCCTGCTCTTGCGACTTAGCGCGGTCATAGATATTCTGCGGCAGTTCCCGCACCTTCAGCAGTACCTTTTCATTCAGCTCATCGCGAGCGGCATTCTCGAGCGCCGTTTGCATTTCAGATGTGCTCGGAATTGTCCCGCCCATCTTGACACCTTGGGAATCTTCCGGCTTCACATTCTCCAGCAGCACCACGTGCCGCAAGTCTTGCTTCTCGACGACGATCGCGTCTCCCATCTGCCCGCTTAGCGTGTCGCCGATCCGGAACTGGAGCTTGATGGTGTTATCGATATCGATGGTCCGGCGCGTGTATTGGTAGGGGCGGATCACATCCTGGGTCACGGTTCTGGGCAATGAGTCGGCAAGGGCCTGTACTTCCGAAACCTGCTTCTGGTCCGCGGATATTTTTGCGTTCAGATCCCTGATATCGCGCTTGTTTCCCTTCGATTGGGCGCCTTCGAGCGCGGACTGGTCGGTTTGCATTTGCCGCGTGGCTGCTTCATAGTCGCGATTGGCCTTGGCCCATGCATCGCTTAAAACGTCATGCGTTCCGGCAAGGTAGTTCGACTCGCGCGATTCCACGCTTGGGGATTCGGTGATTTGATGTTCGACCACGTTTCCGTCCAGTTGAAAATCCGGCTCTACGCCGCCCGTTGTTTCCCCGATGCGCACGGCCTTTACTTGAAGCCTGGACGCTTCGAGTCCGGTAATGATCGCGTCTTCAAGCTGGTGAATGAAGCCGGTATTCTCACGCAGCGACGTCTGGTCGCGGAACTGAACGCGAATGGATATCTTGGAATGCATTGCGTGGGCCGGCGTGGCCGCAACCTTGGCGTCGTGGGCGTCCTGGTTTGAAGGCTTGTAATATAGAGCCTCCTCAAGATAGGTCCAGCCTAACTCCGTGCCGGAGCCGGATGGCTTGTCAAGATAACGCTTGGCCTGGTCGACAAAGTACGCGCTCAAGTTGTCGCCAAGCGTGCCAATTGTGTTGGAGTAGGAGTCATCCTTTGTAAGTTCATGCACGCGGTTCAGCCATGCATATGCTCTCTCGATTCCAATCTCGTCGCTAAGTCCGCGGATAGGAAGGTGCTCGGTTTGCTGGTCTTTGGCAGCCTTGATCGCAGCCTGTATGTAACTATCCTGCAGCCTTGCAAGGTCACCGGCAGCCAGTGTCTTTTGCGCTGGGGGAAGGTTGTAGAGTACTTCAAATGCATTGATCGGATCGCTCTGGCTCTCATAATTCTTACTGGTCTCCAGCGCTTTTGCAGCCGCAGCCTTGTCCTGACCGATCGTCAGTTGTCTCTGCGCTTCTTTCAGTGAGTCCTGCGCCTCCGCGGTATCCCTGGTCTTTGCCGCCTTCACAAACTGCTTTACGGCGCTTTCCCAATCTGCGGCCGCCGCGAACTGCTGGCCCAGGTGAAAATAGTAGCCGTAAGCCGCATCGATAACTGCCTGAATGCGCGGTTCTTCCCCCGCGAATTGGCGCAACGAGGCTACGGCTTCGAGGGCCTGGTCCATCTGCTTGGCCACAACCGACGATTCCGCGGTCCGCAGCACACGGTCGAAGGCATTGCCGGCCTGCGTCACATCCTCTAGGATGCCAAGGCCCGCCGGAAATGACGGGTCGATGCCGCTTACGGCGTTGCTGAGCCCCTTTGCAATCTGCAGGTGGATATACCCGGCGGTATGCGAGCGCAATGAGACCTGATACGCCGCTAACTCGACGCGTGCCTTCTCCGCGATGGCAGTGAGTCGGGCGCTAATTTCCACCGTGAGATTCGCTGTCTGCGCCGGGTCCGGGTAGACAGCCTTTGCCCGGTCAGCCTGGGCTTTGGCATCCCTCAGGTCGTTATAGGATGGCGACCCCCCAGCCGCGGATGCGTCATAAGTTTTTATGGATGCCTCGCCAGCATCCACATACAGCAATGCGAGCGCGAGCTTTGCATCGGAGATATGAGGCGAGTCAGGATACTTTGAAAGATAGTTCAACCAGTCCGGTATGGCGGCGGCCCTTTGGGCGCGCAAGAACTCAGCCAGTTCTTCGTCCGGGGCTGCAACGAACACCAGCGTCACGCCCTTCTGCAAGGGCACTGCACCGGCAGGCGCACCGCCGGACGAACCGATCGCAGTCCCGGTCAAACTGGCTCGGTCCGCAAGATCGGAGAGCGAATAGGATGCGTCGTGCTCATACTTCACAGCGTCAGGCGCCACGCACAGGGTATTTGAGCTGCCCATTTGGTAGCGCAAGGCGCCGTCACTGTCGCGCTCCAGAACCGCACCTGGAGCCAGGAGTATCTTTTGCAGCTTGTTGTAAGTTGACTTGTCAATGGCCGCACCTTGAAAGGGGGTGCAATCGCGCACCTCGGCCTTGCCGTTGATGAGCACATCGGAAAGCTGCACATAGGCAGCTCCGGACGGCGAATCGTAGACTTCAATGACAATCAGCGAAGGCTGCTTTGCCATGACGGCCGGCACACACCAGCACAGCCCAATCGCAGCCAAAGACATGGCCTTGCGAAGAAATCTCCGCAGTAACCTTGCGTTTTGCATCAATACGCATAATGCCATGGAATCCCCGAAACTCAAACCGGACATGCGAGTCAATCCGGGCCTCCGTCCAGGTTACTTTGTTACGAAATGCCGGTGTGCGGAATTCAACGCGAGAACTGCCGGCGCAATGGGGGAACCATGCCGAAAAACCGCAAACCCATTTCACCTTTGTCCGCCATGTTCAGCTAAACTACCACCCTTCTCCATGGAGGTGCAATCATTCTCGCGCGCACGTCCGCCGAAGCAAGCCTGGTTGCGGCCTCAGAGAGATTCGCCATTTCACAGCGAAGCCGATAGTGGGTCAGTTTGAAAAACAATTCAGTCAGTGGCTAGAATCTAAATTCATTTTGGCCGATTACTCATTTTCGTCGATTCATGTGCCGGCTGAGGCCCGCAATCTTCAGACTGACTCAGTTCCACAATGCCGAACTCGCGACTATTCAGCGATTCAACGGAGAAGCGAATATGTGCGAATTCAAAGTGAGATTGCCTTTTTTGAGACCGATCGGGGTAGTTAGTTACTTTCTTGCTGCAAGAAGGGTACCGTCGATTGCAACGATTTCCAAATCATCCATTATGAGAATTGATCAGGCCTTCAGCTCGTGCTGTACTGAGAACGATCTCTATGAAGTTCTCGGGTAAATCACAATTCGCTCTTCGCGTTGCAGCTTTCGGATCACTCGCGTTCGGCATGACTTCTGTGCTTGCCGCTGCGGCAACCGCCACGAATTCATTTGGTGTAAGTGCGACGGTCCAGGCCACCTGCACGGTTACCGCTTCGACGATGGCGTTTGGCAACTATACCGGTACAACGGCGAACGCCGCTTCAGCCGTTTCGGTCACCTGCTCAAACGCGACTTCCTACAATGTAGGTCTTAGCGCGGGAGTGGCTTCGGGCGCAACAGTAAATGCCCGGAAAATGACCGGCCCAGCTTCGGGCCTGCTGAGCTATTTGCTGTTCTCAGACCCGTCGCGTACGGTCAACTGGGGCCAGACGGTAGGGAGCGATACCGTGACAGGAACCGGCAACGGCGCTCTTCAGGCACTGACGGTCTACGGTCAAACTCCGGCAGGACAGTACCTTGCACCCGGTTCTTACACCGATACAGTTATCGCCACCATTACCTATTGAGCCCATAGCGCAAAACCGCAACTAACTCAAAATAAACCTGTAACCTCCCCGTGCCAAGCGTTCGGATGGGGCCTGAGACGTGCCCCTCACATCATTCGCGAGGGATCCCGCTGCACATTTCGGTGTACGTCTCGCACCAAAGTACTATGGTAACGATTACCTGCGCGCACTATTTTTTGAAAACGGACTAGCATTTTTCAGCGCTGAGCCAACCCTGGATGTCGGCCTGCCCAACGCGGCGAATTGCTCGTTCAGCGTTGTGCGTGAACAACGCAAGGAGACCATTGCAAGCACGCGGGGGCAATTGATTCCAGAGTCGCGATACCTTTTTTGGATGCTCTGTTTCAGAATTGCCTGGTTCAGCGAAGAAGCTGATCCTGTTTGACCTCAAGTCGGACGGCCGAAGACCTCAACAACCAACTTGCGTTCAACAGGAGCAATACCCATGAAGCTAACAAACGCCGTAAAGTGCACACTGCCCGCCGTCATTCTTGGATTAGTGGCGCTGGGCTTGACTCCCACCTCGGCATTCGCAGTCACCGCCACCGCCAACGTGGCCGTGACTGCGACAGTTCAGGCCAACTGCACCATCACCACCGGTTCCATGGCCTTCGGAACCTACACTGGCGCGGCCGCCAGCACGACAGCCACCCTTACCGTTACCTGCACCAACACCACGCCGTACACTGTCGGCCTGAATGCGGGCGCGACATCGGGCGCAACTGTGACCACCCGGCAGATGCTCAATGGCGCGGCCACATTGAACTACGGGCTGTTCACGAATTCGTCGTGGACGACGAACTGGGGCAATACCACCGGCAGTTGGGTGGCTGGAACCGGCGCCGGGTCCGCACAGACACTGACTGTCTACGGCCAGATTCCCGCCGCGCAGTTTGTCACGCCGGGTTCCTATACCGATACAGTTCTGGCCACCGTTACCTACTAACTGTCATCAGCCTGATCAATTGGGTGAGTCATGATCACATGGAAATCAAGCCGACTGATGGCAGCGGCCAACGCTCTCGCCGCCGCTCTCGTCTTTGTACTGACGGGATCGGCGGCCGGAGCGCAGTCGTTGTCGGTTCTGCCTGTCAACATCTTCTTCCCGGCCGGCCAGAAAGCTGCAACCCTGACGGTCACTAACCAGGGAAAGAGCGAGACGGCTGTTCAGATTCGGGCCTACGGCTGGAATCAGCAGGATGGCAATGACCAGCAACTGACAAGCACCGACGCCGTGTTGATGAGTCCTCCACTTGCGACCATCGCTCCGGGAGCTAGCCAGGTAGTGCGCCTGATACTGCGCCAGGCTCCGCAGGATCGAGAGGCTGCCTACCGCATTCTGGTCGATCAGATTCCACCTCCGGCCGAGCCGGGGATCGTTCACATCGTTTTGCGCCTTTCTATTCCAATTTTTGCCATGCCGGCGACCCGGGTGCTTCCTCATTTGCGGTTTCACACGGAGAGCGAAGGAGAAAAGCTCTATCTGGTCGGGACCAACGATGGTCTCTCTCATGAATTGGTCCGGGATATCGTGCTGACAACAAGTGGTGGCCGTCAGTTGAAAGAAGAGGCCAGCATATCGCCCTATATTCTCGCCGGCGCTACACGGCGTTGGCCCATTGCCGCGCAGGGTTCCCTGCCGCTGCCAAGCGAAATCCTGCGACTAACAGCGCACTCGAACGCCGGCGCGATCGACGAGCAGGTTCACTTTGCTTCGGCGCAATGACATTCGAAGCCACAAGGCCAAATGGCTCTGCGCCGCGAGAGTATTCCTCTTTGCGCTGGCCATCCTGCCGCGATTGGGCTTATCCGCGGAGTCAACATACGACACCGAGGCGAAGGCAGGACCAGATCCGGCTGCCGGCGGGCCTATGGATCCCGCGCCACCTGGCGTCGCTGTGGATCCCGCTCCACCCGGCGCCACTACCGCGGGCTACAGTACAGCCGCGGACCAGGTGCTTCTTCTTGAAGTTCTGGTCAATGGGCGCTCCACCAACAAGATCGGCGAATTCACCTTGCGTCATGGAATATTGATGGCGCGGCCGGAGGAATTGCAGGATCTCGGTTTCCGGATTCCGGCTTCTCGCACCTTGCAATCCAGTGGGCTGATACCGTTGTCCGACCTTCGCGGGTTGACCTGGACGCTCGATCAGAAAAACCAGCAGCTAATTGTCACAGCCAGCGAAGGCAGTCTGGTACCGACGGAGTTGATGGTGGATGGACGAGAGGGGTCTACAGACCATCGAGTCATCGAGAGCAGCACGGGCGTCACGTTGAACTACGATATGGCCGGCACATACGCCAGTGGCCAGGTCGGCGCTACAGGAACCATGGACTTCCGCGCCTTCTCGCCCCGAGGCGTCATGAGCTCAAGTTGGCTGGGCTATGGGGGCGCAAGCTCTGGCGGCTCAGGCAAGAACAGGGCGATACGCCTGGATTCGACCTATGAGTTTGCCGACGTGAATTCGCTTCGCCGCTACAGCATAGGCGACTTCATCACCACCGGCCTTGCGTGGACCCGTCCGGTTCGCATGGAGGGCGCGCAGATCCGCTCGGATTTCAGCATGCGCCCGGATCTTGTCACGTTTCCAATGCCCTCAATCAACGGCTCGGCCGCGGTGCCTTCGACGGTGCAAGTGCTGGCAAACGGCAATACCGTGATCTCGCGCGACGTCGACGCCGGTCCCTTCGAGGCGCCACAACTCCCAGTGGTATCGGGGGCGGGGACGATCTCAATGACGGTGACAAATGCAATGGGCCAACAGGTGACCGTGACGCAGGCCTTCTATGCCAGCCCCTCATTATTGGCTCCGGGTCTGCAGACGTTCGGTGTGCAAGCCGGCCTGGTGCGGCGCAACTGGGGCTCGGTCAGCAACGAATTCGGGAAGATAGCGGGCGCGTCGATCTATCGCCGGGGCCTGACCTCCAAATTCACAGTCGAAGGCAGCGTTGAAGGCACTCCGGGCGCATTCATGGGGGGTATGGGCGGTGTAGCGCAAATCGGCAATCTTGGCGTGGTCAATTTCTCCATTGCCGGCAGCGCAGGCTCGGGGCATTCCGCGGGGCAGCTATCCGCCGGCGCGCAGCGCATTGGCAGGGTGTTCAGCGCGGGCGCCTCGGCGACTGTTGCCACCCGCAACTTTCTTGACGTTGCCGCAATGAACGGCGCCCCGATCTTACGGAAGCAACTCAGCGGCAACACCGGCCTGTCACTCAGGCGATGGGGCTCCGTGGGCGTCGCTTATGCGGTCCTCGACCAGAACAGCTCTCCAACCCCCACTCTGGGAAACATCGCGACGGCCGGAAATTCCCAGGTTGTCTCCGCCGATTATTCGATTCAAGTGCGTCACCACATGTCGTTCTATGTGACCGAGTTCAAGAATTTCGGGGGCGTGGGCGGCGGCGGCAGCAATGGGTTCCAGGTTGGCCTGACGATTCCATTTGGCAGGCGAGCATCGATCGATGTGGGCGCAAGCTCGGACGGCAATGTGCAAGTGCAAATCGAGAAATCCGCGCCACAGATCGGCGATTGGGGCTATGAGGCCTACGTCTCCGCCGGCAGTTCCAACCATGAATTCGGCCAGGCGCAATACAAGTCGCCGGTGGGGCTGTTCACCGCCGGAGTGGACAGCAGTAACGGTCAGACAACGCTGCGCATGGAATCGCAGGGCGCCGTCTCCTATGTGGATGGGGCGTTGTTCAGGTCCAACACGATTTACGACAGCTTCGCGATTGTGGACACCAGTCCGATGCCGCATGTACACGTGCTGCAGGAAAACCGCGACGTCGGCGCCACCAGTTCCTCGGGACGGCTTCTTGTGCCGGATATGCGCTCGTTCGACGTGAACAGGATCACTATTGAGCCAACCGATATCCCGCCGGACACGACGATTGATGACGCCTCGCGTGCGGTACGCCCGCAGGATCTCTCCGGGGTCGTGGTCAAGTTCCCTGTGAGGGTGAGCCATGCCGCGCTGCTGCGGCTGATCGATGAGGCCGGTGCGGCGTTGCCGGTGGGCGCCACCGCCAAGTTGATGGCCACCGGAATCCTTGCTCCGGTCGGATACGACGGGGAAGCATATTTGCAGGATTTGAGCCCTCACAACGAAGTTGCGGTCGAGCTGCCGAACGGGCAACGCTGCAAAGCAGAATTCGACTACCATGCCGTGCCCGGTGAGATTCCATCAATCGGACCGGTGCGCTGCATGGAGCAAGAGCAATGAGGCGATGGCTGGGATTGGCAGCGTGGCTTCTCGTCTGTTGCGGCGTCAACAAAGCCGAGGCAGCAACATGTTCAGCGTCTGCTTCGGGCATTGCATTCGGCAGCTATGTTGCTTCAACTACCATCGATATTACCGGCACGGTTACGGTGACCTGCCCCAACGGCATAGCCTATAACATCAGCCTCAATGCCGGGACGGGAAGCGGCGGGACCACGACCACCCGCGAGATGTCTGGCGGGAGTTCAGCCACTTTGGCCTATCAGATGTTCCAGAATTCCTCCCACACCACTAACTGGGGTAACACCGTCGGTACCAATACCGTGGCCGGCACGGGTACGGGAAAGGCTCAGACGTATAACATATACGCCCAATTGGCGGCAGGCCAGTACGATGCGCCGGGCAGCTTCACCGATACCATCACCGCTTCAGTAACCAGCAGTTTGCCCACTGCCACAGCCCAGTACAGCGTCACTGCAACAGTTGCGGCAAACTGCGCAATTTCCGCGACTGCGTTGCCCTTCGGCACTTACACGGGGGCTCTGATCAACGCCAGCTCTTCTGTGACGGCCACGTGCACCAAGACTACGACGTACACAGTCGGCCTGAGTGCCGGAACTGCAACCGGCGCCACTGTAACCAACCGCAGCATGACCGGCCCCGGCTCGGCACTGCTGCATTACTCGCTGTTCAGCAACTCCAGCCACACGACGAACTGGGGCAATTCCAGCGGCAGTTGGGTGAGCGGAACAGGCAATGGCTCCGGCCAGGCCCTCACCGTCTATGGCCAGGTTCCGGCAGGGCAGTATCCCACCCCCGGGAATTACGCCGATACGATTGTCGCTACCGTTACTTATTGACCTTCGAAACTCAAAAGACAACTCTCGATAAGCCTGCCCACCTCGCGAAGGCAGGTCCGCGCTTTCATCCTCTCTTTTGAAGAAGAAGCTCCCAATGCGTTAAGCAAACGAGGGACACAACAATCATGGCAGGCTCAATAGCACCTAATTCGGTTGTTTTATGAAGCCGCGGCTTTGATTGACCCCAATTGGCGCTATTTGACGCTACGGAAAATAGGAGCATGGGCTTACTCTTGTATTTATCAACCGAGAAGCAGACAGGTTGCTTCTTGATCTGCGTGCAATTGGAGTCGCGGAATTTCACCAATGATTGTGCACAAGGGCGCTTGCAATCCGCGCCACCGGGACCCTGGTTCTTTCTGTCCTTCTACTCATCCCGGTTGCCCATTGAGTGCAGGACGCAAGGCTTGGCATAAAGTCATCTTGCTAAGTCAGTGTGGCGAAGCCTTGCGCGCTTGACCGAACGCGCATTGCGCAGCTTTCCGCAAAAGGCAACAGTTAGCCCTCTGATAACTTCAATTCGCCAGCCGAAAGTGCCTCTCCCCACCTGCGCCGGGAATGGACGATGAGTGTCCTGGCACTGCGTCAAAAGCATTCTTCCCGGGTCTTCTGATTAGTTTCTTCGATTAGAGCGCCGTGAATCGCGAATCTGCGACGTGGCGCCATTCAGGCCTGCAATGTTATGCGAGAACCGGGCGGGAGTAAGGAATGCCATCCCCTATCAAAGGTTCGGGAACGGCGGAAACGATTGTGCTTGCAGCTGCCAAGTTGTTTGCAAGCCAGGGATACCACGGAACCAGTACGCGCGAGATAGCTCGTATTGCCGGCGTAAGCGAGAACACGCTCTTCCGGCATTTCAACAATAAGGAGGACCTTTTCTGGTCGGCACTCCTCTGGTATACCAAAGGGCTAAAATTTCGCCGGGACCTCCAGGAGGGCCTGGGAAGATGCGACCCTCCCGAGGTAATCCTGCCAAAGCTATTCGAGCTGCTGTCAGACACCGCAAGTTACAGGCCCGAGTTAGTCCGGCTGATCGGCGTCGCATTTCTTGAACTCCATTCGAAAATGGAGACATACTGCCACGAGCATCTTTCTCACATGGCATCCGCTATCAGTCAATATCTGGCAACGAACATGAAAAAGGGAGTTATCCACGATCTGGACCCGACCATGCTTACAGCATCGTTCCTGATGCTGGCCGTGATGCATCCAGGGCTTTCCGAGCTATTGGACAAAGACAACCTTTCCAAGACGGATCATGCGGCGTCCGCTCGGGCCTACGCCAGGTTTTGGTTGGATGTACTCATTCCGAGACCCGCGCTCGATCGACAAGAAACGACTGCGCCTCGCGAGACCCCGTAACTGCTGGCATGAGGGATCCGGTTGAATCACTTAGACAAGAAGGCTGGCGCTGGATTTGCACGAAGCCTGCGATAGTCAGCGCTAAGCTACGAGAGCCCCAAATTGAAACGCTGTTTCTTTTCGGAACCCCGAACACATAATCTGCCAATGATCAATTGCCTGCCCAATTCTCCGGGCCTAACTTTGAAGTCAGTTCCCTGTTGCGTTGAATCGGTTTCTTCTGCTTTTTCAAGCGGGAAGAATCGGTATCGTCGATCTTCACAAGATGCGCAGTCGGTGTTATAGGGCGTGGCTGGCAGAAATGCTCATCATTGCATTTCTGCGGAAGAGCAATTCCCTGTCTCGAACTCCATCCGAAGGTCGGAGCGTGACATTGCTGGGAGTTACTCGCCAAAGGAGGCACTGTGAGAAGAGTTCAGGCTCGATCCGTATTTGAAAGCTCCCAAGTTAGCTTTGAGGGAGATGGGATTGCTTCAGAAGGTTTATACACTGCGGATTACCTGTTATCCGCCGAGGAGCCGGTGGCGTCCTGGCGCTATCAATATGTCAAGCGTGCGTTCGATGTTGTTTGCGCATTGACGATGACTGTGGCGTTTGCAATTCCTGGACTTCTGATTGCAGCGGCAATTCTTTTCACCTCGGAAGGTCCGGTGTTTTATCGGGAAGAACGGGTCGGTCGCGAGGGCCGGCCTTTTCAAATATGGAAGTTTCGCTCCATGTATAGAAGTGCTGCTCAGTTGGGTGACATCCTAGGCGGGCAGCGCGATGAAGAGGGCCTGCAATGGAGGATGAACAAGAATCGCAGGGATCCGCGTATTACCGCGATCGGAGATGTGCTTCGCCGCTGGAGTTTGGATGAGCTTCCTCAACTCTTCAACGTAATTCGCGGGGAGATGTCCTTGATAGGTCCGCGCCCGATTGTCGAGGCGGAGGCGCGCTTCTATGGGAACCATCTGGCGTTTTATCTTGCCGCAACGCCGGGCTTGTCCGGACTGTGGCAAGTTTCCGGGCGGAGCAATGTGGACTATGCAGAGCGGGTAAAGCTCGACGCTTTGTATGTTCGCTCATGGTGCCTGGAGGCGGATCTGCAAATTCTCTTTCGGACCATCCCGGCGGTGCTGAGCCGGATAGGGGCGCGGTAAAAGGCGTCCTGATACATGTGAAACTAACCGATTCCGCTACGCGTTTCGCGGTGTGAAGCGGCGCGTCGAAAGCATTGGCCAACCAGACGGCGGCCGTCGGTGACGCCCTTTGATTGGCCGGATGTCTATAGACTTTCATGGACAAAGAAACAAGTTGAACAATTGCATTGATCGGATGGAGATCGTGCAAAGCACTTAGCGTGCCGGCAACTCTGGTACGGCCCGGGAAGTTAGAGTGCACTTATGACAAAACGCCATTGCGTTTCTTTCTTAATGCTCGCGCTGGCAGCTTGCCCGAGACTGTACTCACAGATCTCCGCAGAGGATCGATTGGTCGATGGTCGGCAGAGCACTTCATCGAGTTGCGCTGATTTGCTATCGGATGCCAACGGCGAATGCCCGCAAGGCCAACAGCAGCGGCGCGGGGCCTCCGAAAGTGAAGACGGCAGATCCATCAAAGAAACAACTTCGCCCGCATCGGAGAGTGAGACTCTCGGTGGGCGGAGCAGAGGCCAGTTGCAAGAACAGGCGCTGCCGCCGGATCTGCCGACCGAGTTCCAGAAGTTCGTGGCCGCCACGACCGGACAATTGCTTCCCATTTACGGCGTGAGCCTGTTTCGCAATGTCCCATCCACGTTTTCACCGAGCGATCTGGCTCCAGTCAGCTCCGACTATGTAATTGGTCCGGAAGATGAGTTGCGTGTTCGCATTTGGGGGCAGATCGGTTACAGCGGAAATCTGCGCGTGGACCGGTCGGGTGACATCTATCTTCCTCAGGCTGGTACAGTGCATGTGGCAGGGCTGACATTCTCCGCGCTGGACCAACACCTGCGCTCCGCGGTTGCGAAGATGTATCGCAATTTCGACCTTTCCGTCGACATCGGGCGAATTCGTTCAATGCAGATCTATGTCACTGGGCAGGCGCGGCGCCCTGGGGTCTACACGGTCAGTTCCCTCAGTTCGTTGGTCGATGCTCTGTTCGCCAGCGGGGGCCCATCTCCGCAAGGGTCGCTTCGCCACATCCAATTGAAGCGGGACGGGAAGACCATCGCCGACTTTGACTTGTACGCACTGCTGATTTACGGAGACAAATCGAGGGACGTTCGGCTGCTGGCCGAGGACGTCCTGTATATTCCAGCGGCAGGATCTCAGGCAGCGCTTACAGGCAGCATTCGCAATCCCGGCATCTATGAAATACGTGAAAGCGAAACCATCGGCGATCTGATTGAAGCGGCGGGCAAGACCACGGCGCTATCTTCCAGCGCGCGAATCTCATTGGAACGCGTGGGGGAGGATCAACTTCGTCAGGCGATGGAGTTCCCGCTCGACAGAAGCGGGCTGGCCTCCCCACTTGCGGACGGCGATATTCTTCGCATCTCTCCCATTGTTCCCGCGTATCGGAAGACAGTGACGCTGCGCGGAAACGTTGCGAACCCCGGGCGCTTTAGTTTGCGTCCGGGCATGCATCTGAGCGACCTGATTCCCGATCGAGACTCCCTGATAAGCCGGGATTACTGGTGGAAGCGCAGTCATCTTGGTTTGCCGGTACCGGAATTTGAGCCCACGATCTCCACAATTGGTCGAGACCCGAGAATCTCCGAGTCGAACAATCGGGGCTTTACCGCATCGGTAACACAAGAAACGTTGACGTCTGCGCTAACGCCGAACGGCCAGCATGCCTTTGGTCCGGGAGCAACGGACGCGGGCCAAACGGGAAGCGGCGGGGCGGTTGCTTCGCAACTGACGGAGACGCCCATCGCAGGTGGCGCTGGACAGTTGAAGCGGAACGATGTGAGCCTGTCGGCTCCTGAGATCAACTGGGACTACGCGGTGATTGAACGTCTTGATGCGGAGACCTTGAAGACCTCGCTGATCCCGTTCGACCTGGGCAAGCTGGTGCTGAACCATGACGCCAGCCAGGACATCGCGCTCGAGGCGGGCGACGCGATTACGATTTTTTCTCAAGCCGATATTCGCGTACCGCTCGACAGACAGACCAAGTATGTAGATTTGGAAGGCGAGTTTGTTCATTCCGGTATCTATAGCGTGCAGCCCGGTGAGACGCTGCGCGATCTGGTTAGCCGTGCCGGAGGAATGACCGCAAAAGCATATCTTTACGGCTCGGAGTTTACCCGCGAATCGACGCGCGCGCTGCAGCAGCAGCGCCTCAACGAATATGTGCGAAGCATGAGCATGGAGACCGAGCGTGGGACGCAGGCGCTGGCCGCCGCTTCAACTTCTTCGGCAAGTAACTCGTCCGATGTGTCTGCCTCCAGTTCAGCCGGAAAGGAGTTGATTGCTCGTCTCAGCCAGATTCGGGCAACAGGCCGTATTGTTCTTGAGTTCAAGCCAAACAGGTCGACCATCGACGAAGTGCCGGAGATAAGCCTGGAAAACGGAGACCGGTTCCTTGTGCCCTTCGCGCCCTCGACGGTCAATGTGGTCGGGGCGGTGAACGATCAGAATTCATTTCTCTATCAACGAGGAGGATCGACAGCCCGCTACCTGCGATTGGCCGGCGGAACAAATCGCAATGCGGACTGGCGCCGCGCCTTCGTGATTCGCGCCGACGGGTCGGTAGTCGGCCGTACGGCATTCACTGGATACTGGAGCAACGGGTTCGAGCAACTTCGTCTGAATCCAGGCGACACGATCGTCGTTCCGGAAAAGACTCTGCGTCCTACCGCGCTGCGCCAACTCATGGACTGGTCGCAGATATTCTCACAACTCGCCCTCGGTGCGGCAGCTATCAATGTTCTCTGATCGTCCTGCAAAGCGAGGCTGCGCCACCCCGAGCAGCGGGATAATTCTTCGAGGCACACGCGCAAAGACTTCGCAACCGAAAAGGTAATGATCCGGTGCTGTGGATAAATAGAGACATGGGAACGAGTCAGCATGGTACCTGAGACAAAAAGCGAGCTGAACCGGCAGATTGAGCCGCAAAGCGCATTTTCGCAGGATGTGCATTTCCTGGATCTGCTGACCGTTCTTTCCAGGCGCAGAAGGTTCGTCCTCTTTCTCACGGTTGGAGCGGCGGTTCTGGCAACGATTGTGGTGCTCTTGATCCCCAGCCGCTACACCGCGGAAACGATTGTCTTGCCGCCCGGCCAGAACTCCTCAAGCAGTTCGGCCCTGCTGAGCCAGCTTGGAGGATCCGGGGCGCTGGCCTCCGTAGCCGGGGCGAGCCTGGGAATCAAGAATCCTGGGGATATTTATGTATCGCTTCTGCGCAGCCGAACGGTTGAAGACGCCGTGATCAAGCGCTTCGGACTTATGGACAGGTATCGCGAGAGAAAGAACTCCGATGCGCGCGTTGCATTCGAAAAACACTCAAGTGTGGTCCTTGGAGCAAAGGATGGACTCATCACCATCTGCATGACAGATCGTGATCCAAAGTTGGCTGCCGATATGGCCAATGGCTATCTCGATGAATTCCGAAAGTTCTCCGCTGAGCTGGCCATCACCGAAGCGTCGCAACGGCGCATCTTCTTTCAGCAGCAGTTGTTTGAAGCCAATCAGAACCTTGAGGCAGCCGAAGAAGCGATGAAGGGAATCGAACAGTCGACGGGCGTGCTTCAAATCGACAGCCAGACACGTGCTTTGATTGAGTCCGCCGCCGATCTGCGTGCTCAGGTCGTCGCCAAGGAGGTGCAGCTTCAGGGCATGCGCTCCTACGCCACCGAGGGCAATCCGCAGATGCTAGAGGTCAGGCAGCAACTTGCCGCGCTTCAGGCACAACTGGCCAAGCTTGGCGGTTCGGATCAAAGTTCAAGCGCGGGCCTAATTGTACCGAAGGGCAATGTCCCTGAAGCCGGGATGGAGTACATTCGCAAGCTGCGCGACGTGAAGTATTACGAGACAATCGCGGAGCTGATCGGCAGGCAATTTGAAATGGCAAAGTTGGATGAGGCGCGCCAAGGCATGGTCATTCAAGTCGTCGACGTGGCGCTGCCCCCAGACCATCGGTCATTTCCCAGGCGAACGATTACGGTGGCGATTGTGTCGCTGCTGGGCTTTCTTGCTGCCTGCGGATGGTGCTTCCTCGTCGAGGGTTTCGAGCGCCTGAAGAGCAACCCGGCTGAGCGCCTTCGTCTTGATGCTCTGCGGGCAACTTTCCAATGACCGCATCGACTGAACGAACCAGTGAATGCAATCGGATGTTCGCAACACGTCGAGGCGTACAGCGATGACGACCGGTCCCATCCTTGCCTTTCTGGGTTTGCGTGCGCGAATCTTCTCACGGTCGGCCGCCGGCAAATCGCTGAATGCACTGAGGAACTCCAAAAGATTCCGCGAGAGTGCGGGCAACGCCTTGTATTGCATTGCAGAGTACATCGCAATGCCCGCATCCATGCTCGTCGCTGCGCCATTTCTGGTTTACAAACTTGGACTCTCGCAATATGGCATCTGGATGCTTGCGAGCACGATCCTCGGGAGCATGGGCATTCTAAGTACTGGATTTGGCGACGCGACCGTCAAATACGTCTCCGCCTACCGCGGCAAGAACAACCTCGCCGGAGTCGAGCGGACGATTCGCGCCACACTCACCATCAATGCGCTGCTGGGTGGACTCTTCGGTTTGCTGGTTTGGGTTGCGGCGCCTTACGCAGTCGATCATTTTTTCAAAATCGATCCCGCGTTCCATCTGGCCAGCCGCCAGGCGATCCGAATCAGTGCGGTGATCCTTGCAATCCGATCGGTTGAGAGTGTGTTCGTGAGCGCGCTGCGCGCATTCGAGCGCTACGGACCACCGGTCAAATTGAATGTTTTTCTGCGAACCATCGTCGTAGTTTCGGCAGTTGTGCTCGCCGCCGTCGGACGCGGAGTCGTTGCCATCATGATCGCCACGTTGTTCTGGTCTGCGCTGATTGTCGTATTGCAGGCTGTGGCCGCCCGCCGCGTTGTTGGCCCCATCAACCTCTTTCCGACGTTCAAGAGGCAGGCGATTTTTGAGGTCTTCAGCTTCGGTTGTTTTAGCTGGCTGCAATCGCTCGCCGGTGTGGTAGTAGGCTTCTCCGACCGATTTCTCATTGCAAGCATGCTTGGAACCGCCCCGCTCGCTATTTACGTCCTGTGTGTGCAGGTTGCGCAGCCGATTCACGGTCTGGCGGCGTCCGCATTCAATTTTGTGTTTCCCCATATCAGCTCTCGCCATGAGTCCGGAGAAGTCGATGGCCCGCAACGAGTCTTTCGCCTGGCTTCGTTGCTCAGCCTGGTGGTGTCCGTTTCTCTTGCCTTGCCTCTGATTGTGTGGGGTAAGCAACTCCTTTTTCTGTGGATGGGGAAGCAAGTTGCAGATCAGGGCCATGTCGTGCTTGCCTTGCTTGCGGCAGCATATGCGTTGATGGCTCTCAACGTGGTACCCCATTACGCCCTGCTTGCATTCGGCAGGGTCCGCTTTGTGGCAGGCGTCAACCTCGTTTCTGGCATTCTCCTGGCGCCCCTCATGTTCGTCCTGGTCCCGCCGTTCGGACTCATCGGTGCTGCGCTTGGTCGAATTCTCTATTCGGCCTTGTTGGCTGTTCCATACCTGGTCGCTTCCCGCAATTCATTTCGATCGCGTGCCCAACTTTGCGCGCTGGAGACATCCTGACATGAAGGACGCGAGTCGTTTCGAAGGTTCGCTCCGCAGCACGGACGCCGCCTTGCGTTGCCACGTGTGCGGTGGTTCGCAGTTGCGCAAGAAGTTCTCCCTGCCGCTCCTGCGTGGCCCCCATCCATATGCCAAAGAAGTGAAATCTCGGGCGATTTACCGATGCGACTCGTGCGGCCACCTCTTTGCGGAATCATTCGACGCCTTGGGATTCGCCCATTACTACGAGTCGCTCTCGGCTGACTGTCACGGCAGCATTCACGATACCGATCGGCTTCGCTACCGACAGGTTCTTGAAGTGATTGCGAAGCAGGTCGTGGGAAGGGTGTTGGATATTGGTTGCGGAACGGGATCGTTTCTTGCCATGCTCCCTCCCGGCGTGGAGCGTTTCGGAATTGAGCCGACAGTGGCCGCGGCTGACATCGCGCGCGATAGAGGCGCACTGATTCTCCAGCCTGGAGACCTGGACAGACCAGAGTTGCGGAATACTTTCGACGTGGTGACCTCGATGGACGTGCTCGAGCATGCGACGGATCTCCAGGAATTCCGCCGGCAACTCGTAACTGCATTACGTCCCGGCGGAATGGCCATACTCCTGACCGGAGATGCTGATAGCAAGTCTGCGCAGCGCCTGGGACGCTACTGGTATTACATGCATGGAGCGGAGCATATTATGTTCTTCAGCTCCCGTTCGATGAGGGCCTGGCTGGAGCGGGACTTTCAGGGAATTGAGTTGACTAAAACCAGTCATAACAGCCCGAGAAGGGAATGGTTCTTTATCCTGCGGCTGTGGCTGCTGTTTCCAATCAAGTGGATGCTCAGCAAGCTATTTGCGGCCCGCTGGAACAGACACGTTGCCCTATACCTGCCCGGCGATCACATCCTGGTTCGCGCCATCCGCAACGGGCCGCCGGCCGAGGAGCCTGCTCTCGCCGCGGAGTGTGCAATCCAGGCGCATTAACTTCGCCTCGCCGGTCAGGATATGAGGCTGCTTAATTCTTTCTGTTCGAAGGCCCCGAATGCCGCAAGACTCACAGCGTAAAACTAACCAGACTAATCAGCGGGCAATGCGCTGCGTCCTTAGTCGCGCATTCTTGACTGGATGGTGTACGAGATGAATGTCCTTGGTTTACTCAAGCGCCGTCGGGGCGAGTGGAAGCAACGGTGGGCAAAACGCGAGTTGCTACGCCGGCTTCCCGGAATAGCGCATGAGATTACATGTTCTCAATGGACGGCGAGCCTCGACAACTCCACTAAGTTCTATGACCGCTGCTTCCATTACTTCCATACCCTATTGCCCGAGCCGTTGCGCAATCATCGTACCTTTTTCGAAACTGGCGGGCGCGGCTTTGGCGAGAGTTCGTTCCATGTGATGTGGTTTCTATTGTTCAGGGAGTTCGCGCCGGAGAACTTTCTTGAGATTGGTGTCTTTCGCGGGCAGACTCTGAGCCTGGCTGCGCTGCTCGCGCGCCAGCTCAGTTTCCCCTGCTTCACGCAGGGAATCTCGCCGTTTTCCCATGCTGGCGACGCCGTGTCAAAGTACAGGCGCGACGTGGACTACTACCAAGACACGGTTCAGAACTTTGCGCATTTCCTGCTGCCAGCTCCGGCATTATTGAAGGCCTATTCAACCGACGAGGCCGCAGCCCAATTGATTGCATCGCGAGACTGGTCCTGCATCTACATTGACGGGAACCACGATTACGAGATCGCGCGACAGGACTGGGAGTTGTGCTCCGCGCACTTGCGGCCGGGAGGGTTGATCGTGCTGGACGACTCCGGTCTGACTACCAGCTACGTGCCCCATGCGAATTTGGCCACCGGCGGCCATCCGGGGCCGTCTCGGCTGGCGCAGGAAATCGATCGTACGCGCTTTCGCGAAATCCTGCAGGTTGGCCACAACAGGGTCTTTCAGAAAATCAAGGCGTAAGCGTCGCCGCGTCAATGCGTCTTTCTAGTGCCGTGACCGTGTGATTGTGCAGTCGCCGGAATGTAGCGCCGGTCTCCAGACCGGCTGTCGCGCGGGCGTCCACGCCCGCGTTCGTCCAAGAGCAATTACCAAATCACACAGCCAAGCCACTAGGTGTCGCGCGCACAACAGAAGAAATTGAAGCAGCCAACAGGAGCGGAGTTCATGTTATCGCAGCCAATCGTGCGGGTGGTCCCTTTTCAGCCGCACTGTTTCGCATTCGGCGGCTTCGACATCCAGATGATCGCGGCTATGGAGTCTGCCCGGGCGGCCGGGGCGGATGTCGCGCCCTTGGACTTCTGGCGGCGAGAAGCTGACTTCGATGTGCTCCATTTCTGGGGGCTGGAGGTGCAGCACTGCAATGCGGTCAAGTGGGCGCGCGCAGGCGGTAAGAAGATCGTCTTGAGCGCGCTGGTGAACTATCCAGGATGGAAATCGTGGCTCAGGCACATGGCTTCCATGGCCGTGGGTCCGGCACGGCTGCGGAGATCGATGCTGGCTGCAATCGATTGCGTCACGGTTGTGAACAAGCTAAGGGCTCGATACTTAGTCGGCACCGTTGGACTCCCCGCGCAAGAGGTGACCGTGATCCCGAACTTAGTAGAGGACATTTTCTTTGCAACCGCCGTCGGCGCACAGACCGCCAGGTGTGAGATGGACAACTATGTTATCTGCGTGGGCAACGTCTGCAGACGGAAGAATCAGTTGTCGCTGGTTCGCGCTTGTTCCAGATTAGGTGTTCCGCTGTTGCTAGTCGGCGGCGTCATGACCGGCGAAGAGGACTATGGGAAGGCCGTTGCGGAAGCCATGGCCGCGGGCGACAGCTTTCGCTGGATCCGCGGAATGAGCCCGGGATCGCCCGAGTTGGCGCAGGCATATCGGGGTGCGGCTCTTTTCGCGCTTCCCAGCTACGAAGAGCAGCAGCCGATCTCCGCGCTGGAAGCTGCCGCGATGGGGAAGCCGTTAGTGCTTGGCGACCTTCCTTACGCCCGGCAGGAGTTTTATGAGCGCGCTGCTCTTGCCGATCCGCGCTCTGTGGACACAATAGCCAGAGCGATCCGCAAAGCCCTCGACAATCCCGCCGCGCACTGTCCTCCGTCGTCGGCGATCGAACCATGCCGCAAGGAGAGAGTTGGTGCGGCTTATATGGCAATCTACCAGCGACTAATCCAAGGGACGGCATGAGCGCAAACGCTTGGACTGAAGTACGCGGGGCACTGGCAATGGCGACTATTTCGGGCAACTCGCAGCAGCCAAGTTTGGGAGCGGAGGATCTGCGCCGCTCCGGTGGAACGAGGTTCAAAGGGATCGTCGCAAAAAGCACTTCGAATCAACCGCTGGTTACGGTTGTGACGGCGGTCTTCAACGGACAGCCATACGTAGCGGGATGCCTGGAGAGCGTGCTACGTCAGGACTACCCGAACATCGAGCACATCGTGCTGGATGGCGGTTCAAACGACGGAACGGTCGGCGTGTTGCGAGAATACGATGACCGGATTGCGCTGTGGAGAAGCGAACCGGACCGGGGAATCTACGACGCGTGGAACAAAGCTCTTCTCGAGGCGCATGGCGAGTGGGTATGCTTTCTCGGAGCGGATGACGAGTTTCTTCCCGATGCTATCGGCCGATATATGGCATTGGCAGCAGAGAATCCTCGAGCGGAGTTTCTGAGCTCGCATGTAAGTGTGACTCATCGCTCGGGATATGTGAGACTTCTCGGTGAGCCTTGGACATGGAAGAAGTTCTCAAAGGGAATGTGCACGCCCCATGTCGGCAGCATGCATCGGCGCAGCCTGTTTAACAGCCTGGGAATATACAACACCACTTACCGCATCGTGGCTGACTATGAGTTTCTGTTGCGGGCGGGGCGCCACCTTAATGCCGCATATATGCCTGTACTGACAGTCATGATGAGAGCCGGAGGGGTGAGTTGTACGCGCAAGGCCCTCGACGAACAGGCACGTGCGAAAGTCTTGACTGGCGGACGAAGCAGGACGCTGACGGCAATCGAAATGTATGTAGAAAAGGCTAAGACCGTGCTTCATCCTCCCGTTCGTTACATATTGGGAAACATTGCGGCATGGCGCCCCAATCTCCACCGCTCTAGTTCGTCTCCGATTCCTCGCAGTCGACCTTAACTCCGTTCAGAAACAGATGACACCTCTCGGATACATCATGCTGCCAGTTGGGATGGTTGCGCTGTTTCTGTCGAAGAAATGGCTGTACCGCTTCTTCGTCTTCGCGACATTGTTCTCCGCTTCTTCCGCGATTAACTTCGGGGAAGGCGAGAATGGCTCGGCACTCCAGATCTGGATGCTCTTTGGCTCTCTTTGGTTACTCCGGCTCACGATTGAAAGTCTATTGAGGTGTGATTTCATCATCGATCGGCGCATCGTTCGTCCGTGCCTATGGCTGATGGTATTTCTTCTTGTTGCTTCCATCTCGCTGATCATGCCCATATATATCCACGGATCGTTAGCTATCACCTCTTCGCAGCTTGGCAACGGTTCTGAGACACCTCTATTCTTCACTCCGCATAACGTGACACAACTGCTGTATCTCATGTTTGGTGGAGCAACCGCAATTTGTGTTGCTCATTCCAATCTGCGCGACGAAGACAGGCATGTGACAGAGCGGGTTATCCTGATGTCCGCGGTTCTTCTCTCGGCGTGGGGTCTTGTTCAATTGTTTTGCAAGGTAACCGGCCTTCCCTATCCGGACTATGTATTCAATAACTCAGGATCAGCCTCGGGAGGGGGGTACGCGGAAACCCTGAACGGAATCGGCAGGCTCTCCTCAGCCGCAACTGAGCCATCTGTGTTTGCTCAGAGCCTTATTTCCTTGTTACCGCTCACCCTTCCAGCCTGGCTAACACGAGGCTCAGTGTTTTCAATTAATGTCGATCGTGTTTGCGCCATTCTATTCATAGTATTGCTGATCGTCTGTACATCTTCCATTGGCTATCTGGGGATCATGATACTCGGGGCGCTGCTTGTGCCTCTGCTTGTGCGGACTCACCTCGTGTCGCTTGGCAAAGCGCTGAAGGGGGCGGCCATCGCACTGGCGGGAGCGGCTGTCGCGATTGGCTTGTCGGTCATCTCGTTTCCGCTTGTAAGCGACGTAATTAATGCCGCTCTCCTGACCAAGGCAAATGCCGGGTCAGGCCTTGAGCGCGGAATGACAATTGGACTGGCTTTTGGATACTTTCAGAAATTCCCGCTTCTCGGCATCGGGTGGGGAAGCGCGACTTCTCACGATCTGATCGTAAAGCTTCTGTCGAATGTAGGTGTCATCGGCACAATTGCTTTCTCTGGAGCAATGTATCTCGTGCTGCGCGCCAATTGGCGGGCAATGGAGCCCCTAACTACGTCGATAAGTCTCTCCCGTGCTGCCTGGTTCCTTGGCCTCGCCGTGGTTCTTCTTACCAGCGTCGTCAATGAGTTCCCGTTGGCCTTTGGATACTTCTGGCTGGTTCTGGGCATGGCAATGTCCACCGGCTGGAGTTCAGATGCAGCCCCGACACATGGATTCAACGTGGAACCTAGGACGAAGCCTGAATGCATGGCAAGCGTGTTGTTCAGCTCAGGCCGTCAGTAAGAACGTTTAGGGAGATGAAGTTTTACGCATGCCGCGTTTCAGCCTCATTGTCGCTACCTTTGGCCGCACCGATGAACTAAGTGTTCTATTGCAGAGCCTTGCAAAGCAGGAGATGCGCGACTTTGAAGTGATCGTCGTCGATCAGAATTCCGACAACCGGGTGTCTTTGTTACTGGAAGAATCTGCCGCGGAGGCTACACTGCAGCATGATAGCTATAACTTGTTCACTCAGGTGAAGCACATTCATTGTGCTCCCGGCGTCTCAAAGGCGCGGAATTCAGGCCTGATGCATTCGAGTGGGGAGATTCTCGCTTTCCCGGACGATGATTGCTGGTATCACCCCGACACTTTGAAGAATGTTGACGAATGGCTCAGGCAACACGAGGACTATGGAATTCTAAGTGTAGGTTGCAAAGACGAGAATGGGCGGGTAAGTTCAAACCGATGGTGGCAAACGGAATGTGACATCAGGTGGATCAACATCTTCCGCACGTCCGGGACTTGCTGCTTCTTTGTCCGACGACCGGCGGAAGGGATAGCGATCGTTTTTGATGAGACCCTCGGCCCTGGGGCAGGCACGAGATTTGGCTGCGGAGAGGATACAGATTGTTTGCTAACTCTGATGAGTCACGGAATCCGGGGACGATTTTACTCGGTTTTGCATGTGGGTCATCCGTGCAGAGATGGGTTTGTGGACGTTCAGAGGGCCGAGAGATATGGCGGGGGCTTCGGCCGGGTGCTCAGAAAGCATTCAAACCCATATCTTCTTGCAGGGCTTGTAACATTTGACTTTACGAGAGGGGCTCTGCGAATGCTCCTTGGCGACCGCGACAAAGCTGCGCGGCTATGGGCCCATGGCCGGGGCATGATTTCGGCATACTTGCCGCGTGTCGAGTTAAAGACAAGTTGCTAAGAGTTACTTGCTTGCTAATGCGATAAACTAAGAAGGCGGAAGTATAAGTTAGATGTAAAGGTAGAATCGACCGGCACTTAAATGCGCGGACCGCGAATCGGTTCCATTTTGCGGGCACCCTCCTTCAGAAGCGAGACACGCGAGCTTTCCCTCCATCTTTCAGCGGCTATCCATCCAATGGTTGGAGTGATTCCCCGTGTCCGAAATTGCATTGGTGAGAGCTCGCTTTTTTGTCGCCAGGCTCGATCGCTCCATTGAGAACCCATGTGTTCTTCCTGTCCGACCCTGCCGCCTCCGCCCGAGGCATTCGCGGACCAGAAACCAAGCCTGCCGAAGCGGGCACCATGACTGGACGGCCGAGACCCGGGAATTGAGTCTTTTTCGCCCTTTCGAGCGTCTTAAATTAGACCAGAAAGCGGCTTTTGTTCGGTCTTGCGCGTTAGGCTGCCACTTCAATTACCATTGTATTTTCAACGGCATGTTGGATCGGGCTTGGGCGGGCTCACCGTCTGGCCCCGGATTCCGATGAGCGGGGCGAAAGCCGATCGAGACCGGACCAAGGCATTGCTGAGCCATTCAAAGGCAATCCGGTCACCCATGGCACTTTGATAAGCGGTCCGGCTCAGGAGCGAGTACCAGTCTTATGTGGATTGTTCGGCTTGCGCTTCGGCGGCCTTATACCTTTGCCGTCTTTGCGCTCTTGATCTTGATCCTCGGAGCCTACAGCATCGAAACGATGCCCACGGACATTTTCCCTAATATCGATATTCCGGTCGTTACAGTGGTCTGGAACTATGGCGGTCTCTCCGCGCAGGAGATGGCCAACCGCATCACCTTCAACAGCGAGCGGGGCATGACCACAGCGGTCAGCGACATCGAGCATATCGAGTCACAATCGCTGAACGGCATCGCAATCATCAAGATATTCTTCCAGCCGAGCGTGAACATCGGCAGCGCGGTTGCCGAGGTGGGCGCGGTCAACGAGGTTCAGTTGCGCAGCCTGCCGCCGGGGACTACGCCGCCCTTCATCATTCAGTACAACGCCTCCAGCGTCCCCGTGTTGCAACTTGGCCTGTCTGAGCAAGATAAGAATGAGCAGCAGTTGTTCGACCTGGCCCAGAACACGATTCGCACGCAGTTGGCCACCGTCGAGGGTGCGCAGACGCCGTTTCCCTATGGCGGCAAGCAGCGCCAGATCATGGTGGACCTGGATCTGCACGCGCTTCAGGCCAAGGGTCTTTCGCCAGCGGACGTGGTCAATGCGGTATCGGCGCAAAACCTGATTGCGCCTTCGGGCACGATGAAGATCGACCGTTTCGAATACGCTGTTGAGACCAACTCGGCGCCGTCGGTGATCGACGACCTGAACAACCTGCCCGTCAAGGCGGTGAACGGCGCCGTCATCTATATCCGCGATGTGGCCCATGTGCGCGACGGCAATCCACCGCAGACCAACATCGTTCGCGTGGATGGCCACCGGGCAATCCTGATGAGCATTATGAAGACGGGCTCATCCTCCACGCTGGACATCATCAAAGGCATACACGAAAAGCTGGACGGCGTGAAGGGTCAGTTGCCGCCGCAGTTGCAGATCGACTCCCTGTCAGACCAGTCGATCTTTGTGCGTAGCGCCGTCGACGGTGTGGTTCGCGAAGCCATCATTGCGGCTTGCCTTACCGCGATAATGATCCTGGTTTTCCTGGGCAGTTGGCGCTCAACGCTGATTATTGCGGTTTCAATACCACTGTCGATTCTCTGCTCGCTCAGCGTACTGGCGATGCTGCACGAAACCATCAACATCATGACGCTGGGCGGCATGGCGCTGGCTGTCGGCATTCTTGTGGATGACGCCACAGTCGCCATTGAGAACATCAACCGCAATCTCGAAGCGGGCAAGGAGCTGGAGCAGTCCATCCTCGACGGCTCGGCGCAGATCGCAGTGCCGGCCCTGGTCTCGACGCTGGCAATCTGCATTGTCTTCGTTCCCATGTTCCTCCTGAGCGGTGTGGCTCGCTATCTGTTTGTACCCATGGCGGAGGCAGTTGTTTTTGCCATGCTGGCCAGCTACCTCCTGTCGCGGACGCTGGTGCCCACGATGGCGAAGTATCTTCTGGTCGAGAACGACGACGCGCAAACCGCGAGGAAGCAATCGAGCCGCAATCCGCTGGTCCAGTTTCAAACGGCCTTTGAATCGGGCTTTGAGAAGTTCCGGAACACCTATCTGCGCCTGCTCACGCTGTGCCTGGACCATCCGGCGGTCTTTCTGATCTCTTTCCTGATCTTCACGCTGGTTTCACTCGGGCTCGCGCCATCTCTTGGACAGGACTTCTTCCCGTCCGTCGATTCCGGCAGTTTCAAGATTCACGTGCGCGCCCGCACCGGCACGCGCATTGAAGAGACTGCCGCGCTGTGCGACCACATCGACAGCACCATCCGCAGGGAGATTCCCGCCGGCGAAGTAGTTACCATCGTCGATAACATCGGCCTGCCTTACTCGGGATTGAATTTGTCCTACTCGACATCCGCTCCCATCGGTCCGGCCGATGCCGACATTCAAGTCCAGTTGACCAAGGATCACCGTCCCACTACCGAATACGTCGAGCACCTGCGCACCACACTCAACCGCGAGTACCCTGGCGTCACATTCTACGTGCTGCCGGTGGACATAGTAACCCAGATATTGAACTTCGGCCTTTCCGCGCCGATCGATATCCAGATCGTCGGTCCCGACCTATACGGCAACCGCGTGCTGGCGGAACGGATGCTGGATGAGGTGCGTTACGTTCCGGGCGCAGCCGATGCGCGCATCCAACAGCCCTTCGACTATCCAAAAATGACGGTGAATGTGGACCGCACCCGCGCCGAGACGGTAGGCATGACCCAGCAGAATGTGGCGCAAAGCCTGCTGGTCGCTCTCAGCGGCAGCTTCCAGACCACCCCCAATTTTTATGTCGATCCGCGGAATGGGGTTACGTACAACGTGGCCATCGAGGCGCCGCAATACAGGATGGACTCGCTGGCCGCGCTGAAGAGCGTGCCGGTAACGAGCCAGACCGCGACGGCGCAGGCCAACGCCGCGGCAAACAGCGGATCGGCGCCTGCCTCAGTGGCTGGAGTCCCGCCGGCAATGGAGGTACTGGACAACCTGGCGTCCATCGAGCCTGGCACGGAGCTTGGCACGGTGAGCCACTACGACGTCCAGTCGGTTCTGGACATCTACGCCAACGTGGATGGAACCGACCTCGGCACCGTGACTCGAGCGATGGAAAGAATCATTGACCGCCACGAGAAGAACGGCGATTTGCCGCGCGGTTCGCACTTTACTTTGCGCGGCCAAAGCGAGACGATGTACAAGTCGTACTTTGGCCTGCTGACCGGGCTGGCGTTTTCCATTCTGCTGGTCTACCTGCTCATCGTGGTCAACTTCCAGTCGTGGCTTGACCCATTCCTGATCATTTCGGCACTGCCTGCGGCGTTGGCGGGCATTGTCTGGTTTCTTTTCCTGACCAACACCCGGCTCAGTGTGCCCGCACTGACGGGAGCCATCATGTGCATGGGTGTAGCCACGGCCAACTCGATTCTGGTGGTGAGCTTTGCCCGCGAGCAGTTGGAGGTTTTGGTGGGCGACGCGCGGATGTCGGCGCTGAATGCCGGGTTTGTCCGCTTGCGTCCGGTGCTTATGACCGCCCTGGCAATGATGATCGGCATGGTGCCCATGTCGTTGGGTCTGGGCGATGGCGGTGAACAGAACGCGCCTCTGGGCCGAGCCGTGATCGGCGGATTGCTGCTGGCTACCGTGGCAACCCTGTTTTTTGTTCCGACATTTTTTTCTGTTGTCCACGGGTGGCTGGAAGGCCGGCGCAGGACGGCGCGTCTCGTTTCACGGGCGGGAACCATCGACGAGTTTGATGAGGCTTCGGAGTAGCTTCCTATGACCAATGAATCCAAACCGGACACGCACTCTGCAACGCACGATGTTATCGTGGCGACAGATCGGAAGCCGATCCCGCCGCGCCTGGTCGTGGTGGGCGTCGCCATCTTGCTGCTGGTTGCTGTGCTTCTGGCGGGGTTTGGCATTTTGAGCCGCAAGTCCGCCGAAGCTGTGCTGAAACAACGCACCATCGAGTTAGCTCCGCCCACGGTGATCGCCGCGCCTCCCACGAAGGGCGCGCCGGTGGATAGCTTTCTGCTGCCCGGCAATGTGAGCGCCCTGACGGATTCGCCTATCTACGCGAGGACCACTGGATACCTGACGCGGTGGTACTTTGACATTGGCGCCAAGGTAAAGAAGGGCGCGCTGCTGGCCGAAATCGCTTCTCCAGAGGTGGATCAGCAACTGGCGCAGTCTGAGGCCGACCTGAATACCGCCGAGGCCACAGCCAACAATGCACGCATTCAAGCCGACCGCTATACCGGTTTGGTGAAGTCGGATGCCGTTTCGCGCCAGGACACCGACACGTTCGTCAATCAGGCAACGGCCGCCGCTGCGGCGGTCAAATCCGCGCAGGCCAATGTGCAGCGGCTTCGCGAGTTGCAATCCTTCGAGAAGGTCTACGCGCCGTTCGATGGCGTGGTCACTGCCCGGAATACCGACACTGGCCAGTTGATCGACCAGGGCGCGGCAAAGGAGCTCTTTCACATGCAGGCCATCCAGACCCTGCGCGTTTATTCCAACCTGCCGCAGATCTATTCGCAGAGTGTGAAGCAGGGCTCGAAGATCGACGTGACCTTTGCCGAACACCCGGGAAAGATCTACCAGGGCACCCTGACGCGGACGGCCGACGCCATCGATCCCTCAAGCCGCACGCTTCTGGTGGAGGTTGACGTGGACAACCGCGCAGGTGAGTTGCTGCCCGGCTCCCTGGCCCAGGTCCATTTCAAGACACCGGCTGCCGGTTTAACGTTTATCGTGCCCGCTGCGGCGCTCATCTTTCGCAGAGAAGGGATGCGCGTGGGCACGGTGGTCAATGGAGACGTCGCGCACCTGGCTCCGGTGGTTATTGGCGAAGACGATGGGGCCAGCGTGCAGATCGTCAGCGGCCTCAGCGCCGGCGACAGGGTGATTCAGAACCCGCCCGATTCGCTGATCGATGGCGAGAAGGTTTCTGTAGTCAGTACCGGCGCGCCTAAAGATGCGGGAGGCAAGTAGCAATGCAGGTGCCTCCAACCACGGAAGGATTCAGGGCCTTGAAAGGGCACGGCTTTAGCCGTGCCGCCGATGCTCCCCAAATGAACCCGGCTTTACAGGCTGCGCGGAATCTCGTTCGCGCGGTAGGCCACGGATTTATCCCTGGTATTGGATCGGCAGAATCGACGCGGGCTTTAGCCCCTGAGGCATGCCTTTCGCCACATTTAACCGGGAACGGGCCTCTTTCCGCACCCTCTGAACCTCTTCCTCTTCACCGGCTCAAACCCCTCGTTTTCCCGCCTATCGCCGCGCTGCTCGCGCTTGGGCTGCTGACGGGTTGCAAGCCCGTCGGGCCTAACTACAATCGACCCGGCTTTGACGCGCCCCCAGCTTACAAGGAGACTGGAGCTTCGACCGTTCTTACTCCGCCGCCCAATCCTGCCGGCGGTGGCTGGCAGCCGGCCGCTCCGTCTGACGGTATGCAGCGCGGCAAGTGGTGGGAGATCTACCAGGATCCGCAGCTCAACCAGCTCGAAGAGCGCATCGCTACGAACAACCAGGGACTGCGCCAGGCTCTTGAGACATATCTGGCGGCGCGCGACCAGGTCACTGCGGCGCGCTCCGCCCTTTATCCCACAGTTTCTGCCGGTGCTTCCGTGGTTCGCGACCACATCTCGAAGAACGGGCCATCCTATTCATCTACAAAGCCGCAGGGCTACAACGACCTGGTGGTCGACGGACAGGCGAGTTGGGAGCCGGACTTCTGGGGCCGTATTCGCCGGACCGTTGAAGCAGCACGCGAGAATTCGCAGGCCAGCGCCGCGGATATGGCCAGCATAGACCTCAGCCTCCACGCCGAGATGGCCACGGACTACTTTCAACTGCGGGGTTTGGACTCCGAAGCCAAGCTGCTGACCGCGACGGTGAGCGACCTTGAGCGGCAACTGGATCTGGCCCAGCGGCGTTTTGAAGGTGGAGTCGCTACCGGGGTCGATGTCGCCCAGGCAAGGACGCAGCTTGAAACAGTCCGCGCGCAACTGATCGACGTGGGCGTGGCTCGCGCCCAGGATGAGCACGCGATCGGCACGATTGCCAATTACAAGCTGTCCGAGTTCAGCATTCCAGCGTCGCCGCTTAACTTGGCGCTGCCCAAGGTCCCTGTAGGGATTCCATCGCAGTTGCTTGAGCGCCGCCCGGACATTGCCGCTGCCGAACGGCGGGCCGCCGCTGCCAACGCGCAGATCGGCATTGCCGTCAGCGCGTTCTATCCCACCATCAATCTCGGCGCGGAGGGCGGCTTTGAAAGTCTCCACATCGGCGCCTGGATTCAGGGACCCAGCGCACTATGGACGCTCGGAGCGCAAGCAACGGAGTTGCTCTTCGACGCCGGCCAGCGCCACGCGCTCACTGACCAGGCCCGCCACAACTATGAGGCCCAGGTAGCCGGCTACCGAAACACCGTCTTCCAAGCCTTCAACGAAGTAGAAGACCAGCTCTCCGGCCTCCGCATTCTTGAGCAGGAATCGGGCGTCGAGCAGAAGGCGGTTGACTCCGCCCAGAACTCCTTCGATCTCTCCAACCATCGCTACAAGGGCGGCGTCACCAGCTATCTCGAAGTGCTCACCGCCCAGGCCACGCTGCTCCAAAACCAGCGCACTGCGATCGATCTGCAGACCCGGCAGTTCGTTTCAAGTGTGGGTCTGGTTCGCGCGTTGGGCGGCGGATGGGATGTTTCAAGTCTTCCCAAGTAGCCGGCGCTAGCCAACTGCTCGCTTTTCTATTCCCCTGTCCTACTCGCGGTTCGATGTCTTAACCGCATCCTGCCTAATGTGGCTATATGCAGCAGGGGGCACGTCGGTGAGCATGAGACCGGGTCCTTCCCAGAGCAAACGCGGCGAGCCCTGACTCACCGAGTGCAAGCCCTCCAGATGAAACGTATGCTTGCCGGCGCGCAGCCCCATTGACCCGCGATCGTAGCGCATTGCGTTGCCGGGAGAGCCGCAGACCTGCGCGAAGGGTGAGCCAGTTCTGGCCACCTCAAGGCCGTCGATCACCAGGCGCGCTCCGTCGCGGTCGAGCAGATGAAAGGTGTATCCGCCATCGGCGGGAATGTCGATCAGACCGTCCCAGGCAGCGGCATAGCGCGTGAAACCTTGCGATTCCGCGTGGAGGTTTGGCCCCTCGCCATCGAATACCGCATGCTCGGCGGCCAGGTTGGGCAATTGAGTCCAGGCTCCGGGATAAATCTGCCAGGTAAGCCCAGGCAAAATCGGGCTGGCGGCATCCGCGGCGTCGTGCCAACCGGCTACGGAAACCAATCCCTGCCCGGCCCAGTCCTGCCTTCCCTGCTGATCTTCAACGCGAAGCAGAACCCTGAAGCGGCCAGCTCCATTTGCCCCGTCGAGTTCGGTGCCGTCCGCATCGGGAAAACGATGGCGGACTCGGCGGCCAGTGGCCTGGGTCCCGTCGCCAAAGAGCCATGTGTAGTGCGCACCCGGAGACGGCTGTGCAATAAAGGCGATTTTCTGCCTGGGTGCGAAGACGGGCGGGTCAATGGTGAATGCGGCAACCGGTTTGTGGGTGGGGATAAAGCGCGCTGGCTGCGCGCCGCCGGAGACCAGCAGCGGAAGGTCCGCGTCGGTGGCAACGCGTGATTGGCCGTACTTCACATTGTCGATGGTCACATCGGTAACATTGCCGATGATCGTGGAATCGGCCAGCGGGGGCTGATCGAGCGACCAGATATTGCGGAAGGTGAAACCATGCAGGCCGGGGTACTCCTGCTCCATTTGGACCAGCGAATACCAATTGTCCAGGAAGATATTCTCAAAGGTGTAGTTGGAGTGGTCGCCCTTGGCTCCGTTTGCGCCCCAGAAGCCGAGCAGACCAAAAGTCTGCCCACAAGCCCCGATACCGCCATGGAGAATGTCCGAGTCGCGCAGGGTAAAATTGCGCGAGTTGAAATTCTTGCGCGGCCATCCGGCGCGAACGATGTTGGAGATGCTGGTTGACAGTTCGCTGTGCTCGATAAGGATGTTCTGCACGTCTTGTCCGGGGCGAAGAATCTCCTCGTCGGTGTAGCCGTCCCAGTTGCCCTGCATGGCGAAGACATCGTCCGATGTGCGCAGGAAAGCGTCGCGAACGATTGCGTCGCCGCCGCCGAGCCAATCCATTCCATCCTGATTGGCATTGCCGGGATTGCCGCCGATGACGCGCAGATCGTCGAAAGTCAACCCCGTTGAATCTTTCATCTGAATGGACCAGGTGCGTGAGCGCACGATGCAAGTGAGGCCGTCGATCTCAACATTGTGTGCTTCAAGCGCGCCGATGCAATGCCAGTCCGGCTTCTGCATCCAGCCTTCGTCGTTGTTGGGGTCCTGGGGGCCGTCGTAGACGATGGTTCCTCGGCCCAGAATCTTCACGTCGTGAACCTTCCACAGGTTCAGGCTGCCGAAAAAATACGAGCCGGGCGCAAGGTAAAGTGTCTCGCCGCTCTTGGGGTTGAGGCTTCCGTGGTAAACCCCCGGCTGATACGCGTGGATGTTTGGGTCGCGTGGCAAAGGCGGCGGCGGCGACCCGGCAAAGAGAAAAAGCATGCGACCGTAGTTGAGGAAGTCGCCGGGCCGGGAGATGGAGAGCTTGGCCGGACCGGCGAGGCGAAAGCGGATGGTCTGGCCTTGCCGAATTGGGCGCAGGCCGAGGCGCCAGGGCTGAATATCGACGCCGCGATCCCAAAAGCCCGCTTCAGCGGCGGTGATGGCCACGTCGACGGAACCGGCCACGTCGAAGCTGACGAATTCATAGATCGAGGCGGCGTGCGCTACGTCCACCGGTTGGCCGTTCACGGTGACCGTGAAGGCGGCGGAACGCATCTCCGCCGGAACGGGCGCGGCCTGAATGCGCGAAGCCGCGTGGACGGCAACGGGCAGAGTGAGAAGTGCTACTAGGAGCGATCGAAAACCCGGCAAGAAGACCAACCCCGACTGGAAATACAAACGAATCCACTGTAGCACCGGAACGGGGCTGAAGTTTCAGATGCCTTCGCCCATCGAGACGTACTGGCGCAGGAACTCCAGTTCCTGGCGATAAGCACTGCGCTCGGCCTCTTCGGCGGCGAAGGGCTCGGCAGGCTGCGCTTCCCCGCCAAGGCGTGTTTCTAGCTCTTCAACGCGGGCCGAGAGCGCAATCAACGCGTCGGAGAGCGGATCTTTTACGTCGTGCGGATCGGTGATCAGAACACGCTGGCCGTTGCGATAGATGATGTGCGCTGGGACTCCGACGACGGTTGAGTTGGGGGGCACGTCGGAGAGCACCACGGAGCCTGCGCCCACACGGGAATTCTCGCCGACAGTGATGTTGCCCAGCACATTGGCGTTGTTTCCGATGAAGACGCCGTCGCAGATTGTTGGGTGGCGTTTGCCGTGACCCTTGCCTGTGCCGCCAAGGGTCACGCCCTGATAGAGCGTCACATCGCTGCCAACAATGGCGGTTTCACCGATCACAACTCCCATCGCATGGTCGATGAAGAGGCGCCGGCCCAGCAACGCGCCTGGATGGATGTCCACGTCTGTGAGAAAGCGAGCGACCTGGGAGAGTACCCGGGCGAAAAGGCGCAACTTGGCGCGCCAGAGGGAGTGCGAGATGCGGTGAATCCAGACCGCCCAGAGGCCGGGATAGCACAAAAGAATTTCCAGCCGCGAACGCGCGGCGGGGTCGCGCTCCAGCACGGAGTTGATGTCTTCGCGAATGCGGGCAAACAGAGCCATTGCGGGGCTGGTCTTGCAATAACGGTAGCAGAGCGAAACGGACGATTGCCGGCGGGACGAACTCCGCTCCGCCGGCAATTCGGTTTCTTACACCGCAATCGCTTCGGTGGGCGTGGCCAGGGCCTGCTGGCGCAGCGATTCGAACAGCACGCTGGACAGATAACGCTCGCCGAAATCAGGCAGCACGACAACAATCAGCTTGCCCGCGTTTTCTGGCCGGGCAGCCACCTTTAGCGCCGCCGCCAATGCCGCTCCCGACGAGATGCCGACGAACAACCCCTCTTCAAGCGGCAGCCGGCGAGCTGCAGCGATGGACTCGTCATTGGTCACCTGGACGACCTCGTCGATGAGGCCGGTATCGAGCACGCCGGGCACAAAACCCGCGCCGATGCCCTGGATCTTGTGCGGGCCGGGCTTGCCGCCGGAGAGCACGGGGCTGTCCGTCGGCTCGACGGCGATGGCCTTGAACTCCCGCTTGCGTTCCTTGATGTATTTAGCCACGCCGGTGATGGTGCCGCCCGTGCCCACGCCGGAGATGAGAATGTCCACCTTGCCGTCGGTATCGTTCCAAATCTCGGGGCCAGTGGTGGCGTAGTGAATGGCGGGGTTGGCGGGGTTGTCGAACTGCTGCAGAATGTAGCCGTTTGGCGTCTTGGCCAGAATCTCACTGGCCTTGGCGATAGCGCCTTTCATGCCATTAGGGCCGGGGGTCAGCACGATCTCGGCCCCGAAGGCCAGCAACACGGTGCGGCGTTCCAAACTCATCGTCTCGGGCATGGTAAGGACCAGCCGATAGCCCTTGACCGCGGCCACGAATGCCAGTGCGATGCCGGTGTTTCCGCTTGTGGGTTCGATGAGTACAGTCTCGCCGGGCTTGATCTTGCCGGCTTTCTCGGCGGCGTCAATCAGCGCAAATCCGATGCGGTCCTTGACGCTTGAGACCGGGTTCTGGCTTTCCAGCTTGGCTACAACCGTAGCCGGCAGTCCAGCCGCTACGCGATTCAACCGCACCAGCGGGGTGCGGCCAATAAGCTCAGTTACATCCGCGGCAATGCGCGCCATGATGATCTCCTCTTTGGGGCCAATGGCCCATGTATTCAATTTCCAGGGTTTTTTGAATGACGATGAATCTGTCAGGGGGCAAATGGCGCTCGGTTGGGGGCGCACGTCTGCATCGGAGCTGTCACCGGGACGGTGTTAGCGACATCGACGCATGACAACAGCGTAGACCCGTGGGGCCGGATATGGCAATAGGAATGAGCAGGAAAACTACAGGAGCGCTACCAATCGGTGCGTCAACCGACGACCTGGTCTTCGCCTTAACCTGTGTTTCTGAGCCCGGCCGAGATGCCGCTGATGGTGGCGGCGATGGCGCGGTTGACCTCCGGAGTGTCTTCACCGGCGCGCTTGCGGCGGAGCATGTCTACCTGGATCAAGTGCATGGGATCGACATACGGATTGCGCAGCTTGATCGAGTGGGCCAGCACCTGATTGCTCTCAAGCAGTTCCTTCTGCCGGGTGACTGCCAGCACAGCGCGAACAGTCCGATGGAATTCGGCATCGAACAGGTCGTAAATACGCTCGCGAAGCTTTGCATCCTGGACCAGCGAGGAGTAGAGGCGTGCCGTGGCCATGTCCACCTTGCCCAATGCCATTTCCACGTTGCGCAGCAGGTCGATGAAGAGCGGAAACTCCTTGGCCATGGTTTGCAACAATTCCAGAGTTCCCGGCTGCGCAAGATACTGCTCGATCGCGAATCCCACGCCGAACCATGCTGGAACCAGCAGGCGCGACTGCGTCCAGCCGAAGACCCAGGGAATGGCGCGCAGGTCAGAGAGCGAGGGCGAGGCTTTGCGCCGCGAAGGCCGCGAGCCGATCTTCGCATTCTCCAACTCGCCCACCGGCGTGGACTGCTCGAAGTAGGTCAGGACCTCCGGGTCTTCAAGAATGTGCTTGCGATAAAAGCCGAACGAGAGGTCCGATAGCTGGTTGAGCGCGGCTTCCCATTCAGGCTTGAGCACGCCGGTGAAATGGCCCTCGGGATCCCGGGCGTTGGGGCGCGCAAGGGCGTCGAGAGAAGCCGCGATCATCAGTTCAAGGTTGCGTTCGGCCAGCACCTCGTCGGCATATTTGAAGTTGAGCACCTCGCCCTGCTCGGTGATGCGCAACTGGCCATCGAATGAGTCCATGGGTTGGGCAAAGATGGCGCGATGCGTCGGACCTCCGCCGCGGCCGACCGTGCCGCCGCGCCCGTGAAAAAGGCGCAGCTTGACGCCGGCTTCGCGCGCTACCACATGCAGATCGCGATGGGCGCGGAAGATCTCCCATGTGCTGGTCAACATGCCGCCGTCTTTATTCGAATCGGAGTAGCCGAGCATGACCTCCTGCCAGTTGTCCCAGGTGGCAATCAGCTTGCGATAGTCGGGCCGATTCCAAAGCTCGCGGCAAACAGCCGGAGCCTGGCGAAGGTCGTCGATGGATTCAAAGAGCGGCACCGGCATGAGTCCCGGATCCCGGCCAGAACCCTCTACGGTCACGCCGCCAAGCCGGGCCAGTCGAACCACGGCGAGGACATCGTCAACGGTCGCAGCGCCGCTGATGACGTACTGGCGAATCGCTTCCGGCGAGCAGCCGCTCTTGATCTCGGCCACTACACGGAAGGTTTCAAGCACGCTGGCAGTCTCAGCGGAGAGACCGCTCGGCAGCGATTGCGCCATCGTGTCCGCGATGGCCTCTTGCAATGCGGCAGCATGAACACGCGCGTGCTGGCGGATGTCGAGCGTGTGCAGATGAAGCCCGAATGTGCGCACCTGTAGAATCAGCGGATCGATGAGGGTCCGCGCGATGCGCAATCCGCGATTGGCGGCCAATGAAGAGCGCAACGTCTCCAGGTCGTCGATGAACTCTTCGACCGAACAGTAGGCGGGCAACACCTGAGCGAGCTTTTCCTGTCCCTGGGCCAGGGTGTAGGAGGTGACCGGCAGCGACGCGCCGGATGGGCCCGGATGTTCCATGGTCCTTTGTACGCGCGCCTTGAGGCAGATGACGAAGCGGCGATAGTACTCGAATTCGTACTGCTCGCCGAAAACCTGCGCCTCGGGCGTGTGTACTTGCGCGATGTAGGCTTCAAGGCGCGCCAGCAGCTCATCGCTGACCGCGCGTTGCTGCGCGCTGGTCGTCAGCAGGTCGATGATCACCTGCAGTTGCCGCTGGTAATAAAGCAGCAGATGGCCGCGCGCAAGTTGAATGGCGTCGCGCGTCACCTCGGGAGTGACAAAGGGATTTCCGTCGCGGTCGCCGCCGATCCAGGAGCCGAAGCAGAGCACCTGGGGCAGTGCGAGCGCTTCAATTTCGAGGCCATAGGAGGCATGCAGCGCTTCGGAGATTTCGCGGTATAGGCTGGGCAATGTTTCAAAGATGGAGACGTCGTAGTAGTCGAGCCCCATCTTGATTTCGTCGTAAACTGTCGGCCTGCGGGATCGAACCTCGTCGGTTTGCCACAGGCTTGTGATCTCGGCCAGCACCAGTTGCTCCAGGTCCGCCAGGTCCTGTTCGGGAATGGGGATCCGATCGAGCGTGGCGAGAAAGTCGCCGATGCGGCGGCGCTTGAACATCACAGAGCGGCGCGCCACCTCAGTGGGATGTGCGGTGAAAACAGGGACGATCAGGACGCGCTTGAGCCAGCCCAGAGCATCGTCCGCGCCGATGCCCACGCGAAGCATCTCCGACAAAGTCCCAGCCAATGATCCGCGCTGACGGCCGGCCTTGCCGCTGAGGCGCAGGGCGATGCGGCGGCGCTTGCGATGGTTGGTCTCAGCCAGGTTGATGAGTTCGAAGTAGAACGCGAAGGCGCGTGTAAGCAGAACGGCGCGCTCAACGGGGAGCGAGTGCACCAGATCGAGCGCGGATGCGGCGTGGCGCGCGGCCTCTTCTTCGCTGCCACGCGCTTCAGCATCGCGGCGGCGGATGGTGCCCTGGCGCAGCGCTTCAACGTGAGCAAACAGGTCTTCGCCCGCCTGCTCGCGCAACACTTCGCCCAGCAGCATGCCCAGCGAGCGCACATCGCGCCGCAGGGGAGCCTCTTTCAGGTCACCGGATTGCGCCTCCAACTCCGCCAGCCGCTGCGACCAACTCTCAGGATTCCACAATAGAGCCATCGTATTTTGATTATGCACGACGGGCGATGAGGATCGTCTCAAGAGAGCGCCGTCTGGCACTACCTTGCGTCAAGGGGATAGTCTGCCCAATTAAATAATCCCCCACCCCCACCCACCCTACACCGTTTCTTCCCCTCCCCGCGGGGTGAAGGAGATATGTAGAGTTCCGAATCAGGCGCCTTCAAGTTGCATCATCAGCTCTTCCCACTCGGCCGTGAGGGCGGCTAACTGGCTGCGCAGGTCCTCCGCAAGATCGGCGAGCCGCTGCGTCTCGGCGGCGGAGACGTAGACGCCCAACTGCTCCTCGGTGTGCGCAATGGCGGCTTCGATGCGCGGTGTCTCCTCTTCCAAGAACGCGCACCGCTCT
This sequence comes from uncultured Acidobacteriaceae bacterium, assembly GCA_963757965.1. GTDB lineage: Bacteria > Acidobacteriota > Terriglobia > Terriglobales > Acidobacteriaceae > Telmatobacter. The sequence goes on along the minus strand of CAVWTV010000004.1, from coordinate 164,599 downwards.
TCCATCTGCTTCTGCTTGATGGGATTCAGGCGGCGGGGGCGGTCCTTGGCCTCGGCTTCACCAGCGCTGGCTGCAGCCTGGTCCTCAGGGGCTAAAGCCCTCCCATTTTGCCCGTTTCTCGGCACGACTGAAGTCGTGCCCTGATACAAAGCAGAGGGCTCAACGCGGTCGGCGGGGCGCGGGTTGTTGCCTGCTCCCGCAGCCAACGCCTCTTTGCGGCGCAGATAGTCTTCGTAGTTGCCCTCGTGGCTGGTGATCGTACCGCCTTCCACTTCCAACACGCGCGTCGCCAACCGGTCGATGAAGTAGCGGTCGTGCGAGACGAAGATCACCGTGCCTGAAAATGCGGCCAGCGCTTCAAGCAGCACGTCCTTGGCGCGCATATCCAGGTGGTTTGTCGGCTCGTCCAAAAGTAGAAAATTGGACGGTGAAACAAGAATGCGCGCCAGCGCGTAGCGATTGCGTTCGCCGCCGGAGAGCACGCCGAGTGGCTTGAAGACATCGTCGCCGCTGAAGAGAAAGCAGCCCAGCAGCGACCGCAGCGCCTGCTCCGGCACCTTGAGCGCCGCGCGGCTGATGTCATCCAACATGCGCGAGTCGCCGTTGAGCACCTTGTACTGATCCTGCGCGAAGTATTCGCTGACAACATTGTGGCCGAGGCGCACCGAGCCGGCCGTCGGTGCTTCATCGCCGGTGAGCAGACGAATGAGCGTAGATTTGCCCGCGCCGTTGACGCCGACGAGAGCCACGCGGTCGCCGCGCTCGATGGTGAACTTGACGTTGCTTAGAACCTGCTTCGGGCCGTAGCTCTTCGAGAGACCATCGACCTCAACCACCGTGCGCCCCGAAGGCGCCGGCTGGGGAAACCGGAAATGGATTACCGGCTCGGCTTCCGGTATTTCAATGCGCTCGATCTTTTCCAGCTCCTTGATGCGCGACTGCACCTGCTTGGCCTTGGTGGCCTGGGCGCGAAAGCGGTTGATGAAAGCTTCAAGATGTTCGATCTGGATGCGCTGGTTGCGGTAAGCCGCCTCTAACTGCGTCCGCCGTTCGTCTTTCTGGCTGAGATACTTGGTGTAATTGCCCTGATAGATATTCAGCCGCTTGTTCCATATCTCCACCGTACGGTCGATGGTTACATCGAGAAAGTAACGGTCGTGAGAGATAAGTATGTAGCCGAAGGGATAATTGTGGAGATACTCTTCGAGCCAGTTGCGGGTTTCAAGGTCGAGGTGGTTCGTAGGCTCGTCCAGTAACAGCAGATTCGGTTTGGCCAGCAGCAGCTTGGCCAGTGCGATGCGCATCTGCCAGCCGCCGCTGAACTCATCGGTCTGGCGCGCCCAATCTTCCTTGCCGAAGCCAAGCCCGGTGAGCACGCCGCCAACCTGCGCATCGAGTGCGTAGCCGTCGAGCGCGTGAAAGCGCTCCTGCAACATGGAGAAACGCTCCGCCGCAGACTCATACTCAGCACCGGCATGATCGAGAACAGCCAATTGTCCTGCGAGACGTTCGATCTCCTTTTCCATGTCCCGCAATTCATCGAAGACGGTGAGGCATTCTTCAAAGACGCTGCGCCCGGCCAACGCCAGCCCTTCCTGGGGAAGGTAGCCGATGCTCATGCCGCGGGTCTGCTGCAAGCCGCCGTAGTCCAGCGTCTCGAGGCCCGCCAGCACTTTCATCAGGGTGGATTTCCCGGTGCCGTTGGCGCCCACAAGCGCGGTCTTCTCCTTCGATCGGATCAGCCAGTTGGCCTCAAGGAAGAGAACCCGCGGACCGAACCGCTTGCCGGCATTTTGCAGCGAAAGCATACCTCTCTATTCTCGCAGAGAGGCAGCCGGGCACCTTCCAAACTGTGATTCTGAATGAAGCATGGCGAGGGTCCATGCGCCTAATCTACACCGCACCGACGCAACTTGCAGACTGTCTTCAGTCACCGACAGAATTCACGTTGCTTGTGCCTTTTGCCGATTGTCATACCACAATCGTGTTATGGACATGGGCCATGCATTTCTGCGATTTGTGAAGGTCAAAGCCTCACCCTTCTGAACGGGTGTAAGGCTGCTCAAGCGTTTATAAATGTTCGGCTTGGCATTTGTTCAAGGAGTTGATCATCCCTGATTGAATGGAGAAGGAGTAAAAGGTGTCCACCGGTGAGCAGGGTGGCCAATTCTCGCCGTTTTTGACATGGCGACGATCGCGGGTCCTCGCAACCGCCGTTTCTCGACCTGGCGAGTGCTCGGCAATCCACTGAAGCGCAAGACTTCCTACACTTCGGCCATCGCCATTGAAACACTGATTTACTTTGTTGCCGTTGAGGATCGGAGCGAAGAGCCATGTCGAACTCACGCACCACTTATCAATCTCTTGTGAACCGCAGGGAAGACTCGGCACCAGCAGGAAGTGGTGTGTCAGTGAACTCATCTTCTGCCCGTTACAGCGAATCCCATGATTCCGAGTCTCATAGCGCCGATCACTTATCGATCGCTCTGATCGGCCCGGATAAAGAGCGGCGCAAGGAAGTGGCCAGCGCGCTCGCCGAATGCCCACGCGCCGAGGTCCGTGAGTTTTCTTCCTACCCTCCCGCACTCGACGATGTGCCCCGGCTTCTGGAGCAATACCACGACGTCATCCTCATCGATCTGGACAGCAATCCGGAATACGCCGTCAAACTGGTGGAAAGCATCTGCTCTAAGGACTCAGCGACGGTCATGGTCTATTCGGAGAAGGCCGATCGCGATATGGTGGTCCGCTGCATGCGTGCAGGTTCCCGCGAATATCTCACTCTGCCCTTGGAACAAAACACTATGCCCGAGGCTCTCGGCCGGGCGGCGCCCGTCCGGCATTCCACAAACCGCCCCGAGAAGAGGACCAACGGCAGGACGCTCGTACTCCTAGGCGCCAAGGGCGGCTCCGGTGTCACCACAATTGCCTGCAATCTTGCGGTTGCGTTAGCGCAGGAGTCGGGCCAGAGCACTTTGTTGATCGATTTCGGTCTTCCCATGGGAGACGCTGCGCTGAACCTCGGGATCGTCGCTGAATACTCGACTGACAACGCGCTTCTCGATCCCGGCCGGCTGGATGCGAGCTTCCTCTCCAAGCTCCTGGTCAAGCATCGCTCGGGACTATTCGTTCTTGCGGCTCCCAGTAAGGTTCCGAAGGTCCAGGCCTCTCACGATGGCATCGACAAGCTGCTGACCATCGCGCGGCGGAACTTCGACAACGTAGTCGTTGACCTGGGGTCGAGACTCGATCTGATGGAAACGGCTCTCTTCACGGATGCGGAAACGATTTTTCTGGTCACACAGGCCGGCATCTCTGAGCTGCGCAACTCAAATCGCCTGATCGGCCAATTCTTCAGCGAGGATAGCCAAAGGCTCGAAATTGTCATCAACAGGTATGACCCTCACTCGCTTGGGGTCACTGAAGAGCACATCGCAAAAGCTCTCACCATGCCGGCCCGGTGGAAGATTCCCGACGATTACTCCTCCGCTCGTCAGATGCAGAGCCAAGCCGCTCCCGAGGCGGTAGCGGATTCGCCCATCTCTCGACTGTTTCGGCAGATGGCCCGATCCGTCTGTGGTTTGCCTTCTCCCCCAGACAAAAAGTCGGGCTTCAGCCCCAAAAACCTCAGCAAGAATGTTGCGGAGAACGTCGCCACCAGCGAACAGGCGCCAGCAATTTCCAGGGTGAAGCCTGCTATTGCATGGGCGACGCCCGCTGCCATTACCTACGGCACGCCGCTCACCATTACCCAACTCGATGCCGAGGCATCGGTTCCCGGAACATTCGTCTACACGCCCAGCGGAGGCTACGTGCTGCCGGTGGGGACGCACACCCTGTGGGTGACGTTCACTGCGGAAGATTCCGCGGACGACTCCCCGGCGCAGGCTGCTGTATCGATCACTGTCACCAAGACAGCGCCAATTATCAGTTGGACCGTACCGCGCGTCATTTCAAGCGGCACAGCGCTCAGCAGTGCACAACTCAATGCCGAGGCGTCGGTTCCGGGAAGCTTCGTTTATACGCCTGGCGCAGGCGAGGTTCTCGCGGCGGGCCAACATATTCTCTCGGTTGCCTTCACACCGGCCGACATCGCGGGTTACAGCCCAGCGAAGGCCGATGTTCAGGTGACTGTGGCCTCCGCGACACCGACACTTGCATGGCCTGCACCCGCCCCGATTACATGCGGCGTCGCGCTCGGCGCAGACCAGCTCAATGCCACAGCATCGGTTCCGGGAACATTCGCCTACAAGCCCGCCGCGGGCGAAACTCTCACTGCGGGGCGCCATACGCTCTCGGTGAACTTCATTCCGACTGACACCGCGCGCTATACGACGGCGCAAGCTAAAGTGTCGCTCATTGTGGTGGCTGCCACGCCGGACATTGCATGGCCGCAGCCCGCTCCGATGACCTACGGCTCCAGGCTCAGCGCTCATCAGCTCAATGCAAAGGCATCGGTTCCAGGAACCTTTGCCTACATTCCTGCCGAAGGGTCCATGCTGGCCGCCGGAACGCACACTCCATCCGTCATCTTCACGCCGGCGGACTCCGAGAGCTACACCCCGGCACAGGCCGCTGTTTCGCTGGTTGTGGACAAGGCGGAGCCGACCGTCACATGGTCCACGCTTGCTTCGATTACTGAAGGCGCACCGCTCGATGCCGCTCAGCTCAATGCCAAAGCACCGGTTCCGGGAACCTTCGTCTACGCTCCGGCGGCCGGCGAAGTTCTTCCGGCAGGCCGGCACACGCTAGCCGTCACGTTTACCCCGATGGACACCGGGAGCTATACCCCGGCGCAAGCCACGGTTTCGCTGACAGTGACCAAGGCAGCGCCCACTGCGATTACGTGGTCCGCTCCCGCCTCAATCTCGTACGGCACTCCGTTGAGTTCTGCTCAGCTGAATGCCATGGCACCGGTTCCAGGAAGATTTATTTACCTCCCTGGCGCGGGCGACGTGCTCACGATAGGAAAGCACAGACTTTCAGTGACCTTTTTCCCGGCGGACCCCGAGAAGTACTTAACAGCGCAAGCCACAGCAACGCTTGTCGTGGATGGGTTGCCGAACATCAACTCGCTGCCTGCTCCAGAAACGCAGGCGCCGATCAAGCCCGGCGACGGTGCCAACTACATGGGCCTCGAGGACGCGGAGCAGGTGGCAATTCATCCCCGCGCCATTCCGGGGCTAATGTCCAATCCTGAAACACGCAATTACAAAGGTGCGACTTATGAGAAGGGAGAGGATGGCCAATGGCATCTCCAGCAGAAATAGTTCCAACGCCACCTGAGACGCTGCCCGCGGATTTCAGCGGGTGGGATAGCGAAGATCCACCGGCGCCGCTCCCTGCCGACTCCAGCGACTTCCAGGCGTTTCCTGGTTCCAGTGATTCACCTGAACCGCCTGCGCGACGTGCAAGCGCGCGCCCCACCGCAGCGCCCGCGGTGGAGAGGCCGAGTAACCCGCCCTCGCTTACACCGGCTGCCGCCTTCGCTGAAGCGGAAGATTTTCTCAAGACGTTTCGCCCCAAGTACTTTGAACCTGAAGACCTGAAACCCAAGTCCAAGCGCAAGAGTCTGAGCACGAATAAGACGATGCTGGCAGCTTGGAGCAGCGTTTCGATTGTGCTCATGGTTATTTTGATCAGCCTGGTCTATCCAAGGTTGATGGGCAGAACTGCGATGGCGAAGCAATCGGCTGTGCGGCAGCAGGCGCCGGTTGCGCAAACAACGGCAGCTCCGGCGGCCGTGACTCCGAAGCCGCTCGCGTCGCAGCCACTCGCGCCGGCGCAGGAGACTCTCAATGCGCCGGAGCCGCCGCCTGCGACGGTTGCGGAAGCTGTGCCGCCGCCTCAAGCGCAGTCGGAGATGATGAGCAGACAACTGACCGCACCCGCGCGGATTCCGCAAGACATCAAGACCGTGCCCGCCAAAGACACGCCACCCTCTGCGGGCTTCGGCGTGGCGGGGATGGAGAGCCTGAACGGCAGCGGAAGCGGCGCCATGGGGAATGTCTTCAACGGCCAAGCGCGGCCCAAGGTGAAGGTTGAAACTCCCAAGATCGTCAATGTCTCGGCCGGCGTAGCGATCGGTTTGCTGATTCAAAAGACTACGCCGGTTTATCCGCCAATCGCCAAGACGGCGCGTGTCTCCGGCACAGTGGTGCTGCAAGCCATCATTTCGAAGGCCGGAACCATTGACGATTTGCATGTTGTAAGCGGTCCGGAGATGCTTCGGGAGGCTGCTTTGAATGCAGTGCGGAACTGGCGCTACAAGCCCTACACGCTCAACAACCAGCCAATTGAGGTAGAGACTACTGTGAACGTGATCTTCACCCTGGCCGGATGACGATCGATTCACAGAATAGCTAGCAGCAAAAAACCTGATTCGCTGGCGGCAACGAGTCCGCTGCGCCAATCCAGATTGCGGTCCATGAGCGATCTCACTGTTCCTACCATATAGACTTATTCAACTGGCGTGATGAATCCCGTCGCAGCGACGGAGACCTCTTGCTTCGCCGGTTTCAATTCAGTTGAAGTGACCCTTCTCAACGTGCCCCGGCCTCCGCAAAGAACCATTGCTTGATGTATATTGCATTAGACAGGAGAGGACTTTGGATCTTGGACTGACGCATAGGACGGCATTGGTCTTGGGCGGTGGCGGGGGCCTGGGCCGGGCCATCTCGAAAGTGCTGGCGAATGAAGGCGCAAATGTCGCCTTTGCCGACATTGAACCATATGCCATCGCTGGTACCGCGGAAGCGTTGGCAACGGCCAGCGGTAAGTGCATCGGTGTCGTCTGGGATATATCCGATTTGCATGCGATCGATGCGAATATATCGAGGATTGAAGGCGAGCTTGGCCCAGTGGAGATTCTCGTGAACATCACCGGCGGCCCTCCTCCGACACCGGCCAGCGGCCAAGACCCGGCATTATGGTCCAAACATTTTCAAGCAATGGTTCTTTCTGTAATTGCCATTACCGACCGAGTGCTGCCAGGTATGCGCGCACTGCATTGGGGCCGCGTCATCACCAGTACCTCCTCCGGTGTGGTGACGCCGATTCCCAATCTCGGCATTTCGAACGCGCTCCGGCTTTCGCTGGTCGGGTGGTCGAAGACACTCGCGCGCGAAGTGGGCAAGGACGGCATTACCGCCAACATCGTTCTGCCGGGGCGCATCGCGACCGGCCGCATCAAGTTCCTCGACGAGGCGAAAGCCAAACGGGAAGGTCGCAGCGTCGAGGAAGTCTCGGCCGAGAGCACGGGCAGCATTCCCCTGGGCCGCTACGGCGAACCCCAAGAATATGCCGATGTAGTCGCGTTCCTCGCCAGCGAGCGAGCTGCTTACATCTCCGGCGCCGTGATCCGGGTGGATGGCGGATTGATCGCCAGCGTCTAAAGAGTGGGTCAAGATCGACATCGGACATTTTTTGCGTGACGCATGAACAATGGATTGGATCCAAAAACGATTGAAGCGCTCTGTGGCATAACAACTGCAACGCTAACAACAGTGTTGCTGAAGAAGGGGCTTCGTAATGTCTGGCTGCGCGGCGCCAAGCCATTAAGCCCAGGTCAGGCGCGAGTTGCGGGTCCAGCATTCACGTTACGGTTTGTACCGGCGCGAGAAGATCTTGCGACGCCCGCATCGTGGGGCTCGCCGGTCTCGACACGCGCCGCGATTGAATGCATGCCGCCAGGCTGCGTTGCGGTTGTTGACGCCATGGGCATTTCCGATGCCGGCATTTTCGGTGATATCCTCTGCCAACGCATGAAGGTTCGTGGAGTTGCAGGGCTGATCGCCGATGGGGTCGTCCGCGATCTTGCAGGTGTGCTGCAAACTGGCTTGCCGGTTTGGTGTTTGGGCGTGGCTGCGCCACCATCCGTAGCTGGACTTACTTTTGTCAATTGGCAGGAACCAATTGGTTGCGGCGGTGTCGCGGTGTATCCAGACGATGCGATCGTCGCCGATGAAGATGGCGCGGTCGTAATTCCGCGAGCGCTCCTTGACGACGTCGTGGAACAAGCAGCGGAGCAGGAGAAACTGGAAGCGTGGATTATCGGTGAGGTGCAAGCGGGCAGTTCTCTGCCCGGCCTCTACCCTCCGAATGCGGAAGCCAAAGCTCGGTATGAGGCTTTTCGCAACGGTCACGTCAATCCTGCCGAGTAGGCACGGAATCGTTTCGACACACCGGGTCTTGCCTGTTCGCCGCGCAACGTGCATGATTCTTTCATCGCGGCATGAAGATTGCGATACGCGTCGAATAAGTATCGGTGAAAATCGGGGGAGAATTGCCACAATCGAGTTACACCGCGCCGCAGATAACCCCGGTTGGAACTTACGATTCACTGTATAGAAAGATCGCCTGGCGCATCATGCCGATTTTGTTCATCGGCTACATCGTCGCCTATCTCGACCGGGTGAATGTCGGCTTTGCCAAACTGCAAATGATAGGCGACCTGAAATTCAGTGACACTGTCTATGGATTAGGCGCCGGTATTTTTTTCCTGGGATACTTCTTGTTTGAGATTCCGAGCAACATCGTTCTTCACAGGGTGGGCGCGCGGGTGTGGATTTGCCGAGTACTGGTTACCTGGGGGCTTGTTTCGGCCGGTACTGCGTTGGTGCGAACCTCGGGGGAGTTCTACGCCGTCCGATTTCTACTCGGCGTCGCGGAAGCCGGATTCTTCCCAGGTATGATCCTGTACCTGACTTACTGGTTTCCGTCCCATCGGCGGGGCAAAATGGTGGCTGTGCTGTTGGCTGGAAGCGCGGTCTCGGGCATAGTTGGTGGACCTATCTCCGGCTATATCCTGCACTACTTTGCGGGAAGCCTGCATCTTGCGGGATGGCAATGGCTCTTCATTCTCGAAGCCGCCCCCGCGGTAATCCTGGGCGTTGTTATCCTGTTTTGTCTTGAGGACCGAGTGGCGAACGCGACATGGCTCGCCCCGGCGGAAAAGGCCGCTGTCGCAGCCGAGATCAATGAAGAAGCAGCCATGAAAACGCACCACACCATCCTCTCCGTATTTGCGTCTCCACGTGTATGGCTCATGGGAATCATCTTCTTCGGCATCGAGATGGGATCGTATGCGATCGGCTTCTGGCAACCCACCATCATCCGCCAGACCGGCGTCAAAGATGCTTTCAATATAGGCCTGCTAACCATGGTGCCTTATTCGCTCGCGCTTATTTCCATGATTCTTCTCGGCCGCCATGCAGATAAGACGCGCGAGCGCCGCTGGCACGTGGTTGTGCCCAGTGTCGTTGCGGCACTTGGCTTTGCCTTGTCTACTCAGGCGGGCAGCAGCACGATGATTGCAATGATCGGCTTGACAATGGCTGTGGTTGGCGTGGTTTCGGCAATCCCCATGTTCTGGGCATTGCCGACATCCTTCCTGGGCGGCGCCGCCGCGGCCGTAGGCATTGCGCTCGTGAATTGCACGGGCAATCTTGGCGGCTTTCTGAGCCCCGCGATCATCGGGTTTCTGAAAGACTATACGGGCTCGCTGAATTCCGGATTGTTTCTGGTTTCAGGATGTATGCTGGCGTCGGCGATTCTAATCGTTGCATTTGTCCCGGCACAATTGGTGAATCGTTGACCTTGCCTGGGGAACCAGAGACAAGCATCGACGATCGAAGCAGTAATGGGCTAGAGGGAAAGAAAATGACAAAGGGTCTGCGCAAAGGGCTCACCAGTTATGGCGACGCAGGTTTCTCGTTGTTCCATCGCAGAGCCTTCATCAAGGCGTTGGGATATTCCGACGATGCGCTCGATCGCCCGATTGTCGGCGTAACCAATACTTACAGTGACTACAATCCATGCCATGGCAATGTCCCCGATCTCATCGAAAGCGTGAAGCGTGGAGTTATGCTCGCCGGCGGCCTGCCAATGGTGTTTCCCACTATCTCGATTCACGAGAGCTTCGCCCATCCAACCTCCATGTTCCTGCGCAATCTTATGGCGATGGATACGGAAGAAATGATCCGCGCACAGGCGATGGACGCGGTGGTGGTGATAGGAGGCTGCGACAAGACCTTGCCGGCCCAGGTGATGGCCGCTGCGAGCGTGGATTTACCGGTCGTGGTTCTGCAGACCGGGCCAATGGCGGTGGGTCATCATAGGGGCGAAGTGTTGGGCGCATGTACGGACTGCCGGCGGCTCTGGGCTCAGTACCGCGCCGGCACGATCGACGAAGCTGAAATCGATCTGATAAGCGGCCGCCTGGTTCCGACGGTAGGCACTTGTGGCGTAATGGGAACGGCGAGTACCATGGCGTGCCTCGTCGAGGCGCTTGGCCTGGCGCTGCCAATGAGCGCTACTGCGCCGGCGACCCATGCAGACCGCCGCCGCATTGCCGAGGCAAGCGGCAAGCGAGCTTCCGAAATGGCAATCTGCGGTTCACCGAAGCCAAGCGAACTGATCACCGAAGCGTCTGTCCGAAATGCGATGATCGTCTTGCAGGCGATCGGCGGATCGACTAATGGGTTGATTCACCTGACAGCCATGGCTGGCCGCGCCGGAGTAAAGCTCGATATCGACGCTTTCGATCGACTGGGACGCGAGATTCCAGTGCTGGTCAATCTCAAGCCCTCCGGAACGCATTATATGGAACACTTCCATAACGCCGGTGGCTTGCCCGCACTTATGCGCGAACTCAAGTTGTTTCTCGATCTCGATGCCCTCAGCGTCTCCGGCGGTAACATTGGCGACGCGATTGCCAAGGCAGAAGCTGTGCCCGGACAAGATGTTATTCGCGGCTTGGCAGCGCCGTTGAAGAAGGTAGGCGCGATCGCAGTGCTGTATGGCAATCTTGCGCCGAATAGCGCAGTGATCAAGCAATCGGCAGCTTCGCCTGACCTGATGCATCATACCGGCCGTGCCGTGGTATTCGAATCGGTAGAGGATATGATGCTTCGCATCGACTTACCGGATCTCGATGTGAATGCCGATGACGTTCTGGTTTTGCGCAACGCCGGGCCGAAGGGCGCGCCAGGCATGCCGGAGGCGGGCAATCTGCCGATCCCAATGAAGCTAGCCCGCCAGGGCGTAAAAGATATGGTCCGTATCTCCGACGCGCGCATGAGCGGCACTGCCTTTGGCACGATCGTATTGCATATCACGCCGGAAGCGGCTGTGGGCGGCCCGCTCGCCGTCGTCCAGACCGGCGACCGAATTATCCTTGACGTAGAAGCGCGCAGGATTGAACTCCTGATCGACGATGCTGAAATGCAAAGCCGCCTTGCCGCGTGGAGAGAATTGCCGCCCCGACGCGAAGCAGCCACGCGCGGCTACGCCAAACTTTTCGAGGAATGCGTCATGCAGGCCGACCAAGGTTGCGATTTTAACTTTCTGCTGCGCAAAGGTAGTACGAAAACTGCCTCCTGAGATCTAACAGGTTGCTTTGCGGCGGTGACAAAAGCGCTGATGGCTTTGTAACCAAAAGGGAATGGGACTCGTGAAGAAACTCGATCATACCGCAAGGGGTGTCTATGCTATCGCTGTAACTCCATTCACGCCGGATGGAGCAGTCGACATGGCATCTGTCGATCGCGTGACGGATTTCTATCTATCCTGCGGCGTTTCCGGCCTGACCATTCTCGGCATGATGGGCGAGGCGCCGAAACTCGACGCGGCTGAGGCGTTGGCGATTTCCAACCAGGTCGTCCGCCGGGCGAATGTGCCGGTGATTGTCGGCGTGTCTGCGCCAGGCTTTGCGGCCATGCGGTCACTGGCTCGAGGAGTGATGGAACTCGGCGCCGCGGGCGTCATGATCGCGCCGCCCCCGTCTCTGCGCACCGACGATCAGATCGTCAACTACTACGCGCAGGCTGTGGCCGCGATCGGTACGGACATTCCGTTCGTCATTCAGGATTACCCGTTGGCGCTGACCGTCGTAATGACTCCGAAAGTTATTCGGCAAATTGTGAAGGAGAACCCGTCGTGCGCGATGCTGAAACATGAGGACTGGCCGGGCCTTGAAAAGATCTCCGCGTTGCGCGCCTTTCAACCCGACGGATCGCTGCGGCCGCTTTCGATTCTTACCGGCAATGGCGGCCTGTTTCTGGATTTCGAGCTCGAGCGTGGCGCGGATGGCGCCATGACAGGGTATGCCTTTCCTGACATGCTGGTCGATGTTGTGAGGCTTTCTCAGGAAGGACAGCGCGATGCCGCGCACGACCTGTTTGATGCTCATCTGCCGCTCATTCGTTACGAACAGCAGCAGGGCATCGGTCTAGCCGTGCGTAAGTATGTCCTGCGGAAGCGTGGTGCGATTGCCCATGACACGCAGCGTGCTCCGGGCGCTTCGCTCAGCGCGACTGCACGAGCCGAGATCGATTATCTCCTGCGCCGCCTCGCATCTCATGATCCGCGTGCCGCATTCTAGCCGGGAAGAATGCTGCCGCCCTCGGCTCGCCAAAACTCTTACTGTAGATTGAGGAGGCGGGCAGGATTGACTTTCGACATTTGATCGATCTCGCCCGAAGAGAATCCCTCCTGTCGCAGTCCGTCAAAGAACAACTGCAATCCGTCAGGATGAAGCGGGTTGCCCACCTGCCCCATGTCGGACGAGAGGATGCAATGGTCAACTCCGACCGCACGGATCGCTTTGGCATAGTCCGAGAAGTTGAATTGTTTACCCGAGCCGATCAAGCCGTTATAGACAAACTCTACATACGCGCCCAACCTGGCTGCCTCCTGCATCTGAGGAATCGTCATGCTTGTTGGCGATAACATGCCATGTGTGACAACAATTTGCGCAACCCCTTCCTTGCGCGCTTCACGGATGAGCATCAGATCCTCTTGCGCAGAGTTATGCCCGGTTGCCATTACGAGATTGTACTTAGCGATCATTGCGACGACTGCCTTCGTTTCCGGAAGAAGCTCGCCATCGCGCGATACGGCTACATAGGGACGTTGAACCTTCGATAACTTGACCTGAGCGTAGGTGTCGCTTGTCCCCATCCAGACAAGTTTCCCAAGATGGCCTGTGGTTAGCGCCATCTTCTCTACGGCGATTGGATTCATGCCGCCCACGCTCAGATTAAGGTCGATACCGCCGTAGACCTGTAACTCCGGAACAATCTTGTGAACAAGGTAGGCAATCGACGCAGTCGGTTCAAAATGATTTTTGATGACGATTGCGCGCATGCCTCTGCTCTGCGCCAGCCTGGCCAGATCGATAGCATCGATGCTTCTCGGGATCGAATCGGGAGCCACATGAACATGGATATCGATGACACCGTCGAGAGGCTTGAATTGCGCGCTGGCGCTCGATGAGAGAAAAGCGCCGCAAACGAGAATTGCAACACGAAGTCGATCCATAGGTGTCTCCGCGGTGTTTGCTTGTTTCGAATATGTCATTCGTTCGATCGAATCATTTTGCTTCTACGCGCAATGGAAGCGGCCAAAGCCTTCAGGACCGCGATCTTTCAAGATCAATTCACCGCTCCAATAATTGCTGCGCGAACGGACTCGTCACAGTAGTCTCGGACCGACTCCAAGCGATCAGGTTGCACCTTAGCAATACACAAAATGAAATGTCAATTGCACATCTTAGACTTGGGTGTGCGTAGCGTGCTGAATACAATCAAGCGCGTTGTATCGCGGTCGTCTGTCACAACCATTGCAGGCTCACGAACTGGCGGCTGGCAAGAGATTGTGAAAGACTGGCAATGGAAACATAGAACCATTTGTGACTAGATGCGCCGCCAGACCTGAAACGGGGATCAGGAAGGCGGTTTGAAGGTGCGCGTAAGATCAACAAGATACGATAGTTGCTGACAATTCGGGCCTGTAGCTCAACGGTTAGAGCAGGGGACTCATAATCCCTTGGTTCGGGGTTCGAATCCCTGCAGGCCCACCATTCAATCGCTTAGATTCATCCTGTTGCGCCGGACATGACAATCCGGAGATCTTCACCTGCGCTCACTAGGTACTGACGCAATTTGCAACCTCCTGGCTGGGCAAGCCCCATCCTCGATTCTGAAAACACCGAGCCAGAATACGCGGCATTTCGCAAACAGAGAGCGTCTAGAATGGAGAGGCTGGATGCGGTGAACCCATGCGGTATTTCAGGCGTGCGGGCGGAATCATCTGCTGGCTATTTCTTCTTGGCTGCATCGGCTATGCCGCTGGGCAGATGCCGGCAGTCCATGCCACAGTATCCCTCACGGTTGTTGACGAGAACGGCGAAGTTGTATCGGATGCCTTGGTAGTGACGCAGGAGCCCGGACACGCTAACGTCCGGCTGTCTTCCAATTACGCCGGTCATGCGTCGTACGTCCTGCAGGGGACCGAACCCTATCTGCTCCGCGTTGAAAAGCCCGGATTTTATGAGACGGTTCTGATTCGCGTTGATCCAATTCTCCGAGACTTCCGCATTGTTCTCAACCACGAGCAGATGGTACTGCAGCAGGTCAAGGTTACGGCTTCGGTGCCCGGAATCGATACGGAACAGACCGCAGACAAGAGCACAATGAATTTGCCGGAGATCGTCAGCATTCCCTACACGACCTCCCGCGACATCCGCAATCTGCTACCGTTCTATCCCGGTGTGATTCAGGATGGGACCGGTCAGGTACACGTGGTTGGTTCGGAGACGTGGGCCACCCTGGACATGCTGGATGGATTTGAGATTCGCTCACCAGTCAGCGGCATTCTTGCCATGCGGGTAAGCGCCGACGCAATTCGCTCGATCGACGAAGAGGCGACCCGCTACCCGGTGGAGTTCGGCAGGAGCACCGGCGGTATCGTGGCCTTCTACACCGGAATGGGCGACAACAAGCTTCGCTTCAATGCCACGAATTTTCTTCCTTCTTTCCGCGAGGTCAACGGGATTCGCTTCGACAAATTCGTTCCTCGGGTCACCCTTTCCGGGCCGCTGGTGCGCGACCGGGCCTGGTTCTTCGACGGAGTGGAGGCGGAATACGACAACATCTACATTTCGGAGCTTCCATCCGGAGCCGACACCGATCAATTGCTGCGCGGAAGCAACCTGATGAAATTCCAGGTGAATGCGACTCCCGCAAACATCGTGTCGGGTGGCCTGCTGTTCAACGACTATCATTCCCCATACGACGGCATCTCGTCCTTGGCGCCGCAGCAGAGCACCACAAAGCGCAACACAGTCGCATGGCTGCCGTACCTGCGCGACCAACAGAGCTTTCACAACGGAGCACTGCTGGATGCCGGGCTGGGCATCGTCCGCTTCCGTGATGGCTACGAACCGCATGGAAGCAGCCCGTTCGAGATTACCCCTGAGCTTTCTCTTGGCAGTTATTTTGAGAATGTGGTCAGCAGATCGTTGCGCGTTGAAGGGAACGCCGCGCTGTATCTGCCGCCTTTCCACTGGGCAGGACTGCACAACCTGAAGGCCGGAATCGATATGGACCACATCGGCTTCGGCGAAAACATGACACGCGCTCCAGTCAGCTATTTGCGTGAGAACGGAACCGTGCTGCGGACCAGCAATTTCCCCGCAACCGCGCCTTTCAGCCGGCATAATGCCGAAGCCGGCGCATACCTGCAGGATCGGTGGACACCGCATGCCGGCCTGCTCATCGAGCCAGGCTTGCGTTTCGACTGGGACGAGATTGTTCGCAGGCTGCTCGTCTCACCGCGCCTTGCCGCCATCTGGCTTCCGGGGGGCGCTGACGGCAAAACAAAGCTGTCCGCGGGTATCGGTCTCTATTACGAGCACACGCAACTTGAGTACCTGGAGCGAGCGCTGGCTGGGATCCGCTTCGACACATACTTTGCTGCTGATGGAGTGACCCCGGAAGGGCCGCCACAGGAGACGACTTTTTCAGCCAACAACTCATCGCTGCATCAAGCTCGCGCGCTGAACTGGAGCGCGGCGGTAGAACAAAAGCTCCCCGGCTCTGTTTATCTTCGGGCAAACTTTCTCAGCAAAGTTGTGTCGGATGAATTTACCTATGTGAACCAGAGCGGCGCGGCTGCGCTCTCAGGGAATTATGCGCTGACGAATTCCAGACAGGATCATGACTATATGGCGGAGATCGACGCGCGGCGGACATTTGCCGGCGGCTACACGCTCTTCGCTGCGTATGTGCACTCATCGGCTCACACCAATGCCGCCATCGATTATGTGCCCACGGTCGCGGTGCTCGGCCCGCAGCAGAGTGGCCCTCTTGGTTGGGACACGCCGGATCGCGTTCTCTCATGGGGATGGCTACCATTTCTGGTGCCCGCCTTCAAAAAGAGTTGGGATCTTGTTTACAGCGCCGACTGGCATACTGGCTTTCCATTTACGTCAGTCAACGCCAACTACCAGGTTGTGGGCGCAGCTGGATCGCAGCGGTTTCCCAATTATCTTTCCTTGAGCCCAGGCCTGGAATGGCGATTTCACCTTCGTGGGTCGTATTTCGGACTGCGTGGCGTCATCGAGAATGTGACCGGCAGCAAGGATCCTTTTGTCGTCAACAACGTTGTCGATTCGCCCCAGTATGGGACGTTCAGCGAGTTTGAAGGCAGAGCCTTGACGGCTCGAATCCGGCTGATCGGGTCAAAGAAATAGGCTGAGCACGACGGCCTCACCAACGTGCCAACACCCGCGGATCCTACTATTCAATTCCCGGGAAAGCCGGCGTGCGTTCGAGCAGGCTTGAACGTCTCGCGGACCAACGGTGAGGCGCCGTTCAGGAACGCGGGGTCCATGGAAGCGATGTCCGCGCGAAAGCTCACGGTGTTTGCGGTAGGAAAGCTGGCCGGGACTTTCTGTGTGACTTTCCCCGTGGCGGCCCACTCCGTTCCACGCTGGAACAAGGTCATCAGGCCAACACAGCTTAATGCAGATACGTCGTGGCCCATCGTGATATGGAAGACTCTTCCCTTCCCATAACTCAGCACCATGACCATTGGTTCGTCATGATCCGTACCTTTGTTCTTCGGGTCGGAGTGAGCGGTTGCCAGCACGGTCATGTTCTTGCCGGGGCCGCGAAGAGTGGCGTAGAGCTCGTCGGCAACGTGCATCCACACGGGTGGCAATCCTCTCATGATGGGATGCTCGGGCTGAAGCGTCACCACCTGAAAGGGAAGGCGCGCTCCATGCGAGCCGGCCGAGCCGGGACTGGGATCGGAGACCAGCTTGCCATCCTTGATGTACCACATGGGTCCGGCTTTTTCGGTGCGATTCCTCCAACCGCCGATTCCGATCATCAAGTTATACGCGGGCCAGTCGGGGAAGGCATTGTCGGCCGCATGCACCACGACAAGACCGCCGCCATCGTTCACGAATTGTTCAAACTGCGTGCGCAGATCTTCCGGCCACTCGGGTGCATCGTAGTTGGAGACGATGACCTGGTAATGGCTCAGCTTCGGTCTGAAGTTGGTGAAGTCCCCGTCCGACGGCGGCGCGGTCATGACCGTAACCTGAAAGAGCCCGGTCTCTTCAAGCTCCGTTTTCAACACGGGAGTAGTAAGCCTCCAATTGTGATAGGCTCCCGCGCTTTGCCCATCGAGAAGAAGGACGCGGATCAACGTGAGTCCATGAGCGGGAGGCGGTGGGGCCGCGAAAGCAAGTGGCGCGATAAAAAGCACACTCAAGAATAGGTTGAAACCTGCCTGCCTCATGGTCGAATCCTCATCGCGAGTAGAGTTTATTTATGCAGAAGAAGGATACACCCGGTGCGCAACCATTATTGATAGTTGCCGATGAGGACAAACGGCGCCCCGAAGAACGGATGCGAGTACTTCGATTCTCTGATGGTGGACGGTTATCCTGTTCAACTTCTTCGTGGAGGTTTAGCGTCAGCTTTACTGCGAGGTTTTCTTCGTCTCAACGCCGGACACGCGCAGAGCAAAATCCGCGTCATCCGAACTCCTGCTCATCACGGGATGCTGATGCAACCCAGCGGCCGACACACGCTGCGACACTGCTTGCGCCACCTGAACATAGACCTGGCTAAGCGGAGCGATTCCTTTATCGTTCTTCAGTGTCTGCAGCAGGTAATACGTGAAGTATCCATGCCGGAGCTCGTCGCTTTCCAGAGATTCCTCGTTTACCTGGCTGGCCGCCATCACGATGCGTCCCGTGCCCTGACTCATTCGCGCCAGCATCTGTTGCGAAGGCGCGGTATTTGCCAGTCCGGCATTCGGCTTTCCGGGGTTCATCAGTGGCGATTCGTTCTTCATCGATCCCCCGCTGTAGCAGGTGTCCAGAATCACCGCTGTGCGCAGCGCTTTCATGCGCGTAGCCACCACGTTAGCTAACTCCACCATGGGATACGCCGTGGCAAACATTGCGTCTTCGTCGAAGTTGCCCCCGCTGTAAACCTCGGTGTCGTATGTGACCAGATAATTTGCTCCTCCCGCGGTATCCAACGTGCGTGGAGTGCCGTGCGTTGCCACGTAAATCAACACCAGATCGTTCGGCTGTGCATGGCGGGCGATCCAGTTCAGTTCTTCCTTGATGTTTTTCGTAGTCGCCTGCTCATCGGTGAGGACATGAACATTGGCCGCGGGAAACTGGCCGATGCCCGGGTCTTTCAATTGCATCGCAATCGCAGTCGCATCGGCGGTCGTGTAATTGAGGCGCGGAATGCTTTTGTCGGTGAATCGGCCAATGCCGATCACCAGCGCCCACTTTTGCTGCACAGGTCCCGGCGCCACCGGGCGGAGTTCCGGCGTCTTTGTCCCGTCTCCTTCTGTTACGATCCCGCGCCCGGCAGGCGTCGCCAGCACCAGCGGATTCAGTCCCTGCTGCAACGCCTCAGAGCCGTTGAAGCGCGCTTTGTCCATGGCGTACTTGGCGAGCGCGTCGTGGCCCAGCCGCTGCTCCACCAGGCTCCGGTAGTACCAAGCATCGCCCAGTTCCCCGCAAACTGAAACGGCGTGCTTCAAAAGCTGCAAAGCATCTTCAAATGCGCTGTTGTCGCTTTGCGGAGTAATGCGCTCGAGCGCCTGAACCACAAGGTCCCTGCCCGCGCCACAGCGCTCTGCTTGTCCCCACACGGATGGGCAGACACTGGCCACACCGGCCAGCAATACCAGACACACGAGCCGGCCCGGCCAACAATTGCTCATTGTGCCGCCACGGATTGATGAGCCGCCCGCGCCTTCATTGCCGCGAGAACGTGCGCGCTCACCCCGCCACCGGTCAGGGTCTGTTGGCCCGCGGCGCTCAGGTCGAAGTTCACTGCCTTGGCCGCCCGGATGGTTTGTGCCACGGTGTCATCATCCACTCCAGACTTCACCATCGCGATCACCTTGGCATTGGTAAGCGCGTTTGCCGCCACCGGAGCTTTGGCGCCCGTTCCCGACTTGCCCGGCATACTTACAATCTTGATCGTCGTCGGAACGACCTTCTGATTCTTCTGGTCCTCAAGTTTCCTATAATGTTCGATTGCTGTCTCGATGCGCTTTTGCGGTTCAAGAAAATACTTCTCCGCCGGCTTTGCATCGATCGCCTTGCCGTAGTTGATCGCCGCCTCATCCAGATACTTCATCGCAGTGGTTTCATCGTCGGCCTGGTAAGCCAGCGCTTCATAGGCCACGCCGACGTTGTAGAGCCGATAGGCATCCTCTGACATCTTTCCAAGCGGGGGCGCGGTCTCAAACGTCTCCAGTGCGCGCTGCCACAACCCCGCTTGGGCCTCTTTGTCGCCTGTGTCCAGCGCCCCAAGCCTCTTCGCCAGGAATACCTCCACAGGCTCCCGCGTGTTCACGATGTGATTTGCGATCTGCCGTACCGCATCAGCCAACAGCCTCGATTGAAGCTCGTCGTCGGTGGGTGGGTTGAGACTCTCGCTGCTCGCTCCGCCGGTTATCCGCTTCCACGAGCTGTTCATTGTTCCGAGTATGCCTTGCGACGCCGTATTGCCCGAGCTGTCGAACTCCTCGTCGTACCTCGCCGTCACATTGTCCGAACCCAGCATCGGGCCATTCGCGCTCCTGGCCTGGAATGAGACGCTGAGCGATCCCGTCACCCGCGTATAATTCTGGCTCTTCGGCGCGGTCTTCCCTGTGGCCAGGCCCTGCCTCGTGGTTATCGTTGGCCTTGGATGCGAATACGAGATGATCTGGCAGGTCACCACCGCCGATGGGTTGCTCTCGCTTACCCGCAGCCGTGGATCGTCCTTCATGAATTCAGTCTCCAGTAGTGACTGCAGGTTCCGTGCCAGGTCGTTCTGTCCCTCGTGTCCCGTTACCCTTACCTTGATTGTCGTGCCGCCCAGGTGCACAAGGCCAGGGAGCTTGCGAACCAGTGTCACTCTCTCCTTTGCAAAGCCAAAATCCTGAGCGCCAGCCACTGTCGCAGACAGCGTCGCCAGGCTCAGGCATGCAATAAGTCGCTCACTTCGCGCCAGATTCATGTTCTCCTCGTGGACTCTTCCCCTTCGCGCCGTCCTTGCCTCTCAATTATCCGCTCCAGCCACCATTCTGCCTAACTGGAATAAAGCGCGTGCGCCCTTCGCGGGTTGTATGAGCTGTCTGCAGCCAAGGGCTTCCCGGCAGCATATTTCGAGGGCGTCGGTGGAAGTCATGCATGGTCATTCTCCTTCACGGGGGAAGTCGTCCAGAGAATTTCACTGGCTCCATTGCCAGTGCAGTCACTTACTTTGATGCCGGGGGCGGAATGCTGCGTATTCGTGTCAGGTCGATGCCCCAGTTAGTCGGTACCGGTTCTGCAAAGCCGCGCGAGCCGCTGCTGGTGTTGGCGAGCAGCTTTTGCAAGGGCGTATCGGTGCCGCGCGCGCCACGCGTAGCGACTCCCTCGAAATTTAGCGCGGAAGGATCGGGCAATGGCTGCGCCGTACTCAGCAAGATCAGTGTATCCACACCGTAAGGGGGACCGATATGCAAGGTGAGCGAGTGGGGCAGAACGAACTTCTTGTCGGTCACGCCGGCGTTTGGAAACTGGTTCTCAGAGTAGTTGATCGGATATAGCAGGGCGCCTTTGCCGTGACAGTCGATGTCGAGGACGTAAACCCAACGCGGGTCGGTGACAGCGTTGTCCGACTGCAAGGCCATCTTCATCCTGTCGCCTGGTTGGGCTGGCTGATCCGCGGGCAGCACCGTTTCGTCCGAGGCGCGGACCATCGTCAACTTGTAGTAACTTGCCGCCGCCTCGCCGTTTGCGCTATTCGACAGGTTGATCCAGCCGTGCACCTTGCCCAGGCGCAGAGCATACTCATTCAGCTTGTTGCCGACGGCATCGATCTGTGTTGAGTCCGCAAGCGTCGTCCAATCCGTGCGCACCGGGTAGGGCGAGGTTGCCGAGCAGCCGGCGCTGTGATCGGTGGCTGGGTTTGCCTGCGGTCCGGCGTCAAACTCGCTCTTGTGGAACCACGCATAGGAGGGACCGTCCTGAGTCAGCACGCCGGTAAGGATGTAATTGGCGCGGGCGAGACTAGACGCGCCCTTCACTTCGCTGTCGCCCTCATGCAACGCCAGCTTGGCTGCCAGCTCCTTCGGCGCCGGCAGGTTGACCCACAGTTTCGCGCCCGGTTGAAGATGCTGTTTCAATGCATCCGCAGTCAGCTTTGTCCCCAGGCGGATAGGAGCGCTCTGCTTTCTGTCGAGATCGATGGTCGTCAAAGGCTCTGTGGCAGAGGGGGTGTTGGCCGTTGCGTGTTGAAGCGCCCAACTCGCTCCGTCCCAACTCAGAATGTCTGTCCAGGTTTCCTCAGCGGGATCTAGAACTGAAACTGCTCCAGCGGCTTTCACCTGTGCGGCGGCGGCAAGAATTTCGCCTTCAGAAAGGTTTGACGGCCACAGCCAGAAGAGCAGCGGATCGGTCTCTGCCGACACTAACTTCGTCAGCTCAAAGATTTCGCCGGGAGCGGCCTTGGCCTTCGCAGGACTGACAACTTCCGCAGTCGACCGCGCTATGCCGTCGAGGGCGTTGACGCGCAGAACGATTCCTTTACTGGCCCCCGTTTCAGCTGTCGAGGTAAATTCACTGCCCGGGCCGATGCCGGAGACACGGCCAATGTCCAGCGACACCAGTCCATCTTCATCGGTCCGAAGCGCCGCGGTCAGCACTTTGCCGCTGTCTGCCGCCTGCCCGCCGAAAAGAGGCTCTTGGCGGCGCGCGGGCGAAGCATCAAGGTCCGGTTCCTGATCGGAGACGCCGTTGCCCTCCAGCACCGCCTTGACGCGCTGATACACAACCGAAGCGGGTGCATTGGCCGGGAGCACTTGTACCGCCTCTACCAGCGCCGCTGTAAAAGCCCCATGAGGCTCCGTCATGGTGTCGGAAGGCGGCGATTCCTTGGCCGTCTGATCCTGCTGCGCAGCGGAAAAGACCAGCAGCGGATTGTCTTCGCGCTCCGTTGGAGCGGGGCGCGGCTGCCCGTTGAAAAGAACATCGGGAGCCTCGGCAATGTCGCGCGGATCGAAGGCCAACGTGCGCTCTCGGTACTTGGGGCCGATGCCACGCGTGGCCCCGCCGCTGTGGCAACTGTCGAAGATCGCGGTCAGATGAACTCCCTTGTCAAGCGCTGCGTTGAAGATCCGTGTCATCTCCCGGTCGCGGACATCGTAGCCGCCTTTGTACGCGTCGGCGGGAACAAGCGTGCTGTCGGCGTGAACCAGCTCACCGTTGACCATAACCTGCAGCTTTGTGCCCTTGCTGTTGATGCGAAGGGAGCCATGGCTCGCGTCATAAAAAACAACCGTATCGCCCTTCCGGGGCAAGTCCACAAGATACTTCTGCATGGCTGCAAGAATGCCGTCGCGAGTCGTTTCCGCAGCCGGCAAAACAACCAGTCCTGGCCTCGGGCGCGGCGGCCCGGGGTTGGTGAGTAGAACCACCTTGTCCGCGGGGAAGCCGAACTTGGGACTGGTCAGCAGGTCTGCCATTGCCTGCGCATCGTTCACCGAGCCTTCTAGATTCTCAAATGCGCCCAGCTCACAGCGGCCGTAGACGCACCCTGCCGGATGTTCCGCCTTGGTGCCCGCGGGCTGGTAGGTATTGATCCCGATCAGCAGCGCGCGCTTGGTCTGTCCGGCAACTTGAAGACTGAAGAAGATGCATAGAACGACGGAAATTGCGCCGAATCTCCGCTTCATAGGCCCTCCGACAAGGGGTTTTGTCAGGGTATAGCGTGCGCATGACTCCATGCAACAACAATGTACCTTTGATCGCTCCCAAGATTATTGACGCTGGTTCCCGGTAGAAGTTTCGTTCCACTTGCGCAACCGGCGTTCGCGGAAACGCCATTCGGGAAAGTGAAATTATGATTCATTGTCCAGCGCGGCTGCCGTTGCCCGACCGCCAATCTCCAAGATCGACTGCACATTCTGCGCGAAGCTGGGCTGCCTGTTTCCGGGAATGCGTCGCGCGCGATCGAGGGCCGCTGAATCGAAGAATGACCTTTTGAATTCAGATTCCGGCACCGCTCCCCTGCAGAGCGATAGGGCGCTGAACCGGGATTCATATATAATCAGGAATGCTGTGAACCCGCGGTGCCTTGCCGCAATGCAGGCGCTCAAACAAGCGACGATACAACCGATGTCGCTGAACGCGAGGATCATCTCCTCGGAGAACGTTCAAAAAACGGGTTCGGCTTAGCGGAGAGATGGCCGAGTGGCTGAAGGCGGCGGTTTGCTAAACCGTTGTACGGTCAAAAGCTGTACCGGGGGTTCGAATCCCCCTCTCTCCGCCAGCACCTTTCCACCTTAGTTCGGTTCACACGGCTTAGATTGTAAGCTGTTGATTACAAATAATGTGATCGATTCCTAGTCTTACAGATCTTTGCTGATTTTGGTGTCTATCCATCCCCTATTGCGAAAAAACATGACAAACTCCAGGAGCACGACAGGGAAATGTTCGCTCCTGAAACGCCTTGAGCCCCATGCAAACTTCAACCATGACCGTGCATGTGGTGCGGGCAACTTCGCATAGCCAGACAGAAGGCCTCCAATGAAGGCAGAGCATTCTTCGATTCAAACTGCATTTTGCAACGGATCGATACCGGCGCTTGGGGGGGCGACATTCGATAGGAACTCGGGGCGCGCAGCCCCTTCTTCAGTGGCAAACAAACTGCCCGACCAAGGACCGGTGCACTAAAGCCACTGTGAAAGTCGATCACTCCCGGATGGCAAATGCCTCGCCGTCGCCGGACAGGGGTCTTCAAAGTTGGTGTCCGGACCCCACGGAACGCGTCCGAACTCAAATGTGGTGGCCAGAGACGGGATTGAACCGCCGACGCCGGCCTTTTCAGGGCCGCGCTCTACCACTGAGCTATCTGGCCTCAGTGCAAACTTCGGTTGCATCTCTACGCGTGGAATCCGGGCTTTGCCGGAAAAGGCGGGAATATCCACGTACAGTGCTCTGCAACAACTCGTTAAGTATAGCAACTACCATTCTCCACGCCAAACCCGCCCGTGCAATCTCTCCCCACGCGGCCATTCCTGCTCTACACTGGAAGGCAATCATGCGCCGTTTTTCCCATACCGTCCAATCTTTCGCCTGCCTCGCCTTCGGTGCGTTGGCTCTGGTCACCGCCGCACCCGCCCAAACGCCCACTCCCCATTCTGCAAACCCTGAAGCTCGCGCCGCGCGCGCCTACCAGGCTGCGGCAAAGGATGGGCCGCCGAGTTTGTATGCATTTCTTTCCGGCTTTCCCAAGGGAGCCGATCTGCATGTCCATCTCTCCGGGGCCGTCTATGCGGAGACCTTTATTCGCGACGCAGGCGAGGACGCGCTGTGCGTTGATCCCGCGGCCCTCAGCTTTGCCAAGCCCCCCTGCGATGCGCCGCTCATCCCAGCGAATCGGCTTTCCGGCAACTTGAGCCCTGCCGATCAGAACCTCTACGATCGGCTGATCGACTCCTTTTCCATGCGCAGCTTCGTTCCCACTGCCGGCTTCAGCGGCCACGATCAGTTCTTCTCCACATTCGACCGCTTCGGAGGGCTCAGCAAGCGGCACACGGGCGAGTGGGTCGATGAGGTGGCCAGCCGTGCCGCCATGCAGAACCAGCAATACCTTGAGCTGATGCAGACACCGCCCTTCAGCCACGCCGCCCAGATAGCCCACCAGATTCGCTTGAAGCCCGACCCAGCCCCGTCGGACTTTGCCCGATTGCGCCAGACGCTTCTCGATCAGGGCCTGCGCGACGAAGTGGCCGCAGACCGCGAAGATGTCAGCTCCGCCGAAGCCCAGCGCCGCCAGATCGAGCACTGCGGAACCCCGCAGGCCGCGCCCGCCTGCCAAGTCGAGGTTCGCTATATCTACCAGATTCTGCGCGCTTCCTTTCCGGAACAGGTCTTCGCCCAGACTCTGCTTGGCTTCGAAACCATCCAGGCGACGATGGATGCCCATGAGCCCGGCTTCGTCGGCATCAACTTCGTTCAGCCCGAGGACGGCTTCGTCTCCATGCGCGACTACACGTTGCACATGAAAATGCTCGACTATCTCCACTCCGTTTATCCCAAGGTCCCCATCTCCCTGCACGCCGGTGAGCTGGCGCCCGGCCTGGTCCCGCCTGAGGGCCTGCGCTTCCACATCCGCCAGGCAGTCGAGCTGGGACATGCCGAGCGCATCGGCCACGGAGTCGATGTGATGCAGGAGGACGACGCTCCCGCCCTGCTCAAGGAGCTGGCCCAAAAGCACGTGATGATCGAAATCAATCTGAGTTCCAATGAAGGCATTCTGGGCATCGAGGGTGCCGAACACCCGCTTCCGCTGTACCGCGCCGCTCACGTCCCAGTCGCGCTATCCACCGACGATGAAGGGGTTAGCCGCATCGAGATCACTCACGAATACGTCCGCGCCGCCCTCGACTACCACCTGACCTACCAGGACCTTAAACAGATTGCCCGCACCGGCATGGAACACGACTTCCTCCCCGGAGACAGCCTGTGGGCCGCGCCAGACGTCTTCACCAACCCCGCCGCCCTCTGTAAGGACCAGCCTCTCGGCCAGGAGAACCCCGCCCCTGCCTGCAAAGCATTCCTCGACTCCAGCGAAAAGGCCGCCGCACAGTGGGAGCTGGAACGGCGGTTCAGAGCCTTCGAAGCCCGTTTTTGACACGATTGTCCCGTTTCTTGCTCGCCGTTTTCGGCTTACACTTTTCCTATGGATAACGAGCGCATTCGCGAGATTTGCCTGGCTCTCCCGAACGTTGTGGAGACGGTCAACTGGGGGCATCACCTGGTCTATTGGGCAGCCGACCGCGACATCGGCGGCAAGATGTTCGCCATGACCGACATCGACGGCGTTGGAATCGGCGTGCTCTGGTTCCACTGCGGCGCCGAGCGCTTCCACGAGCTGCTTGAGACGGAGGGAATCATCGCTTCACCCTACCTGGCCAAGGCCCATTGGGTCACCCTTGAGCGCTGGGACACGCTCAAGCCGCGCCAGGTAGAGGACGAACTCCGCCGCGCCCGCGACCTGATCTTCGAAAAGCTCCCCAAGCGAACGAAAGCCGTTCTGGCCATGCCGGAGAAGGAGCGCGCCAAGTTGATCCGCGAGCGAAAGAAGGTGGTGGCGGCGCGGGAAAAGGCGAAGAGAGGAGGATGATCCATCCCAGGTCTCAGAAGCGGGTAATTATCCCCCCGATGCAAGTGGGGGCTACCAATCCCAAGGCTTCCAAATATCGAAAAGTCTCTCCTTTGCATTTATACAAGCCGCCAGGTGCCCCAGAGCCTGTCCTGAGCTTGTCGAAAGCCTGCCCTGAGCGAAGTCGAAGGGGATCTCGTCTCTGAGACCTGGAATTCCACGCGCGCCAAAACATCACAAACCTGAAATCTCCCTTCCGCTCCTTGCAGATAATATCCCTTTCCCGGCGCACAATTAAACCAGTGCCAAACAGGACAACAAATTCATGGCGAGATCACGCGGCCGCCCCCGTTGCAGGTGTCAGATATGTCCCAGATTCAAAATGTCAGGTATGTCCCCGGTCCGTACCTAAATTGTCTTCCGTGTTTTCAGCTAAACCGCTGATTCAAAACATGTTACGTAAAATCCTATCAACGGCCGCTTTGAAAACAAAGGAGTTACATCCAGCGCCGGGGGACAAAATCACCCTCCGGAGGACCAAGAACTTGGAAAAGAATGGGTCAGCGTTAGTGGAACTGCTTCCATGTCATCGTCGTATCTTTCTATGAGGCTCCAAAGCCATGGTGAAATTTCTTTTGTGGTGCATTCTTCTTGTATTGTGCTGGCCGCTGGCGCTGATCGCGCTGGTTCTCTATCCCATCGTCTGGCTGCTCCTGCTGCCGTTTCGCGTAGTCGGAATCGCCGTGGGAGGGGTGCTTGAACTGGTCAGAGCGGTGATCTTCCTTCCTGTGCGCGTTTTGCGCACCATCTAGTGTCCCGGGTAGAAACTTCGTTCAGCACGCGCTCTCAACCTGGCCCCCAAAAGAGGCGGTCATCCTGAGCGAAGCGTTCTTCAGCGGAGTCGAAGGACCTGCATTTCCTTCTTTTGTTTTCATCAATGAGCTTCGGGGACACCACACTGGAGCGCGCGCGATTTCCTGACAAACAACATGTTTCCCATCGCGGTCCGTGCTGAAGCTTGCCTTCCGCATTCGGCATCAGCGCCCGTTTTCCCTGACATTCCGTGCACAGTGTTCCTGGGCATCCTTCTACACTTCACCCATGCCCTGGACACAAAACGATCGGCAATCTCCGCGTGTCGCCAGGCGCGCTGCTCTCACCCTCAGGGCACAACTTGCTATCCTCTCCGTGACTTTCTTTCTAGCCTCTCCACTGCTACTCGTGGCAGCTCAAGTACGCGGCGCGGATGAGGACTTCCCGGTCGTCCACGGCGAAGCCATCATCATCCGCATTCTCGACGGCGCAGATGGTCATCCGGTCACTCATGCCCATCTAAGCTTGCTTGCCGGCTATAACCAGCGTGACCTTCACCTGGAGATGTGGCGTCAGGAAGCTGTCACCGACGATCGAGGCAGGGCGCGCCTCTCAAACGCGTTGGCGAATCTGCCTTTCCTGCAGATCGGCGTGGCCAAGAAGCACGCGTGTGAGGCGCATGCCGGCTCGGCCACCTTCAGCGTCGATCTCATCCGCCGCGACGGGCTGAGCACGCCCAACCTCTGCGGGGCCGCAGTATCCGACGACGCGCCCGGAGTCTTCACCGTATTTGTGAAAACCAAGGCTCCGGCCCAGAAGCACGCCGCGTCCGCCCAGCTTCCGCTCGCAGCGATCGCCGCTCAGAAGAAATGATCCCCTCCAGTTCGCTTGCCGCCGACCGGCTCGCTGCGGTAGCTTGAGCCCTGTGGCCCTGTGATCGAGTCAGCGCTGCGGCGTTGGGCTCTTGAACACGTCCAATGGTCAGAGATTTGGAGGAGACGCTCGATGCGCAGAATTTTGCCGGTGGCCGTAGCCTTGCTGATGCTTGCCGCCGCGCCCGTGATCCGGACGCAGACCGCTGACGAATCCGGCGACAGAAATGCAAAGCAGGCGCGCGCCGCGCTGGACGCCATGGTCCAGGCCATGGGCGGCCAGGCCTGGCTAAACATGAAGAATATGATGCGTCAGGGCCACGTGGCCGGGTTTGACCATGGCCAACCCGGTGATGGCACTACTGACTACTGGGATTACCATGCCTGGCCCGACCAGGACAGGATCGAGTTCACCAAGCACCGCGACGTGGTGCAGTTTTATCTTGGGCACCAGGGCTGGGAGGTCACCTACCGCGGCAAGAAGGCGCTGCCCCAGGAGCAGGTCGACGATTGGATCCGCCGCCGCGACCACTCTATCGAAACCGTCGTAAAGACCTGGCTCAACGATCCGAAGACCATCCTGGTCTATGAGGGCCAGCGACTTGCCGAACGCCACTTGGCCGACCAGGTGACACTCATCTCCGCGCAAAATGAGTCCGTCACAATTCTGATGGACACGCAGACCCACCTGCCCCTGCGCCGGACCTTTCAGTGGCGCGATCCGGAATTCAAGGACAAGAATCTCGACGCCGAGGAGTACGACGACTACCACACCTTCGACGGCATTCCCACAGCATTCACTATTACCCGCTACAAGAACCAGGACGTCATTCGTCAGTACTTCGTGGTCCGCGTGACCTATAACCAGCAGTTGCCGGCCGACATTTGGAGCGTGGACGCAGCCAACCAGCGCATCAAGAAATAGTGCTGCTCAGAAGGTCTCCACCCGGCTTGCCTGCGCGCATCCGGAAAGTGGCCGATGAGCAGCCACAGGGTTTGCGACGTTCAGATTTCCGCCCAAATTTCTCCTTGAGAAACTGTAGCTGCTAGCACACAAGTTGCAGGCTAAATCGCTTTTTCCACTTGCACATCCTGAGTTGACTAAGTAGAAATGAATTGACGCTCTCTTGTCCTTGGCAGGAA
This sequence comes from uncultured Acidobacteriaceae bacterium, assembly GCA_963757965.1. GTDB lineage: Bacteria > Acidobacteriota > Terriglobia > Terriglobales > Acidobacteriaceae > Telmatobacter. Next base: position 135,306 of record CAVWTV010000004.1, on the reverse strand, counting down.
ACGCGACGTGTAAATGTCGGTTGGTGCGGAGTGAGTTCGGACCCCCAATTCGACATCGCTGCACAATGAGCGCGATTATGTTCGAACCAAAATCGCACTCATCACAGGAGGATCTGTGGCGGGCCAGCGATCGGACTTCGCATCCGAGACGATCGGCGGAAAGAGGCTGGTGCCTCTTGGGGATCAAACTGCCGCTACTGAGCTCGACCTGCAGATACTGGCATTCAGTCAGCGCTATGACCCTCAAACCGGCCTGTTGACTCACCACGCCTTCCAGGACGCCCTCGCAACTCTTCTCAAGACCACAGAGCCGGGGCAGGAGGTCGCGCTGATCTGGATCGACCTCGTAAACCTGCAGAGGGTGTTTTCTCTTTGGGGTTGGACGGGGGCCGAGGCCCTGGCGCGCCACATTGCGGGAACTCTGCGCTCCGTCGTGGATGAAGACGCGCTGTTGGGACGCTTCGGCGCCCGAAGCTTCCTTGTGGCCATGGGAGCCTCTAAACTCGGCAAGACCGGCCGCCGCCGTGTCCAGGCAGCCATGGATTTGCTCACGCCGCACTGGGAGCGCGATGGGGCGACCGAGCCGGAGGTGGTTACGGGAGTGGCATTCTACCCCTCTGACACCGAATCGCCCGAGGACCTGGTGCGCTTTGCCAGCCTTGCGGCCGCCCGTGCCGACTACATCAAGAGCCGGCGCGTCGTCGCCTTCCATCCCCGCATGAACAGCCTGATTGTGCGCGACCACCTGCTCGATGTCGAGATGCGCAAGGGCCTGGACCGGGGCCAGTTCCATATGGTCTACCAACCAAAGTTGGATCTGAACACCGGAAAGTTACTGGGCGCGGAAGCCCTTATGCGCTGGAACCATCCAGAGCTAGGCTCCATTCCACCCGCCGAGTTTATTCCCGTAGCCGAACGCTCCGATCTGATTCACCGTATCTTTGAATTCGCTTTGCGAACCACATTGGAGCAGGCCCAGCGATGGCGCGATCTCGGTCTTCCCTTGCCGATTGTCGCCGTCAACGCCTCCGCCGCCAATTTACGCTCGGACGACTGTCCTCGCATGGTGCGTACCATCATGGAGAAGATTCCCATCGCGCCCACGCAATTGGAACTGGAGATGACCGAATCCCTGGCCTTCGAGGACGAAGAACTTTTTGCTCGGCGGATGCGGCAATTGAGGGCGATCGGAGTGCGCGTCGCCATCGACGATTTCGGCACCCGCTACACAGGCTTCAACGTGCTCAAGAATCTGCCCCTGAACACCATGAAGATCGACCAGTGCTTTATCCGCGGCATCGACCGCTCCCAGGACATGCTGGCGCTCTGCGAAACCATCGTCGCCATGGGCCGGCAATTGAAGCTGCGCATCGTAGCCGAGGGAATCGAGGAACTCGGCGAGCTTGCGGTGATGCGGCAGATCGGCTGCGAAGCTGGCCAGGGATACCTCTTTCAGCGGCCGGTTCCAGCGGAGGAGTTCACCGCATTCATGCGCGAGTGGCCGGAGCGGATGCGCGAATTTGGCTTCGAAGATTTGCCCGACCTCTTCGATACCGACTCACTCTACGCGGTCGGTTAAGAGCACTGCTGACGCAAGCTTGTTTATAATCCAGACGAGCGCAAGCGGCCCGCCCACGCGCGCTTTGGAGCCAGAGAATGACGTTTGACATCCAGGCGATCATGGGTTTTCTTCCCCACCGCTACCCGTTTCTGTTGATTGACAGGATCGTTGAGTTCGAGCCCGCCAAGCGGCTTATAGCCATCAAGAATGTCACCATCAACGAGCCCTTTTTTCAGGGACACTTTCCCGGCTATCCCATCATGCCCGGCGTGCTCGTAATCGAGGCAATGGCGCAGGCCGGCGCCATCGTCATGATGGCCGAAATCCAGGACCGCGACAAGAAACTAGTGGTCTTCACCGGCATCGAGCGGGCCAAGTTTCGCCGCCCCGTGACGCCCGGCGACCAGTTGCGCATCGAAGTGGACGTGCTCTCGATGAAGACCCGCGTCGGTCGCATCGAGGGAAAAGCGTTTGTGGACGGCAAGCTGGCCTGCCAGGCCACGCTCACCTGCCAGGTTGTGCCCAGGGTCCGCGAACCGCACCCGGCGGCCGCGCCAGAGGAGCTGCAAGCGACCCCAGAGACAGCTCCGGCGCACCAAGCGGTGGCTCCGGAGTGAGCGTTCATCCCAGCGCGATTGTCTCTCCCGGAGCGGTTGTTCCCGACTCATGCAGCGTCGGCCCCTTTTGCACTGTCGGACCGGAGGTCGTTCTCGGTGAAGACTGCTCCCTCATCTCACACGTCGTCCTCGAAGGGCGCACCCGGATCGGCGCGCGCAACATCTTTTATCCGTTCTGCTCGATCGGCGTGCCACCCCAGGATCTGAAGTATCGCGGCGAGCCGACAGAGCTCGATATCGGCGACGACAACACCATCCGCGAGAGCGTGACCATCAGCCGCGGAACCGTGGGAGGCGGCGGCATCACGAGGATCGGCTCCAACTGCCTGCTCATGACTTGCGCGCATATCGGCCACGACAGCCAGGTGGGCAGCCACTGCATCCTGGCCAACGCCGCTACCCTCGCCGGCCACGTCATCATCGAGGACCATGTAACCCTGGGCGCCTTCTGCCCGGTCCACCAGCACTGCATCGTAGGTCAATACGCATTCGTCGGAGGCGGCACCATCGTGACCCAGGATGTGCTGCCTTTCTCGAAGACCTCGTCGCGCCGGGAGAACAAGGCCTTCGGCGCGAACAGCGTCGGGTTGGAGCGGCAGGGATTCAGCCCGGAGCGGGTCAGGGCGCTGCAGAAGGCCTTTCGCCTGCTGTTGGTGTCGAAGCTGAACACAACGCAGGCTCTTGAGAAGATGCGGGAGCTGGAGGGCGAGGACGTGGCGATTCTGGTCGCCTTCCTTGAACGAAGCCAGCGCGGGGTCATCAAGTAGCCATGAAACTCGGCCTCATCGCCGGCAATGGACGCTTTCCGTTTCTGCTGTTGGACGCGGCGCGGGCGCAGGGACTCGCCGTCGTCGTCGCCGCCATTCGCGAGGAGACCGACCCTGAGATCGACCAGCGCGCTGCTTCGGACGACCACGTCACCGTCCACTGGCTTTCGCTGGGCGAGCTCTCGCGCCTCATCGCGGTCTTCCACAAAGAAGGCATCGAGAAGGCCGTGATGGCCGGCCAGGTGAAGCACAAGCAGATTTTTTCCAGCATCCGGCCCGACTGGCGCCTGGCCAAGCTGCTGCTCAACCTGCGCACTCGGAATACCGACATGCTGCTGAGCGCGGTCGCCAAGATCCTCGGCGACGAGGGCATTGAACTGATCAGCTCCACCGCGTTTCTTGAGCCGCTGCTGGCTGAGGAGGGTGTGCTCACTCCACGCGCACCGGACGACGAGGAGCGCAAGAACATCGAGTACGGCCTGGAAGTCGCTCGCGCCGTGGCCGGGTTTGACATCGGTCAAACAGTCGTCGTGGCCGCCCAGGCCTGCGTCTGCGTCGAAGCCATGGAGGGTACGGACGCAGCCATCGAGCGCGCCGGACGACTGATGCGCTCGCTGGAGGACGATGCGTTCGGTGCCGCGCCAACGCTCGAACGCCACCTCACCGTCGTCAAAGTGGCCAAGCCGCAGCAGGACATGCGCTTTGACGTGCCCGTCATCGGCATCGAAACGATCGAGACCATGATCCGCGCCGGCGCAAGCTGCCTTTCTGTCGAGGCAGGCCGCACGCTCCTCTTCGATCGCGACTCCCTGCTGGAACGCGCCGGTCAGGCAGGCATTGCCATTGTGGCCACTTCGCGTCGATATTGATTGACGGCAGGAAACAGGGAACAGGAATGGCCGTCATTGATCGGCAAGCGTTTTTTCGCGCTCAGCGTCTATACTTATTGAAAGCAGGCTCCCTGCTGGATTGGCATTCCTGCTGTTCCCTAATCCCTTTTCCTTGGTTCTAGGAGGTTCCCTCGTGAAGAAGACAACTCTTTTCAGTCTAGCCGCAGTTCTTGTTCTCGCAGTTGGATTCGTTCCCGCACATGCCGCCGATCAACCCTTGCCGACCATCGGGCAGGTTGCGCCCGGCTTCACCCTCCCTTCGCAAGATGGCTCCAAGATCTCGCTGGACAGCTTTCACGGCAAATGGGTGGTGCTCTACTTCTATCCCAGGGACATGACCAAGGGATGCACCATCGAAGCCCATAACTTCCAGCGCGACCAGGCCAAGTTCGATGCCGATAACGCCGTGATTCTCGGCGTCAGCCTGGACTCCACCGACAGCCACCAGGCGTTCTGCACCAAGGAAGGCCTTACCTTCCGCCTGCTCTCCGACCCGGATCACAAGGTGGTGGATGCCTATGGCTCGCTCGGCCACGTTGGCGACGTAAGCATCGCCAACCGCAACACATTCATCATCGATCCCAAGGGCAAAATCGTCATGGAATGGACTAAGGTAGACCCAGACGTCCACTCCGGACAAATCCTGGCCGCACTTGCCGCACTCAAAAAATAAGCTGTTGCGATCAAACCATCGCCTGCGGCCCCGGAAACGGGGCCGTTGCTCTTGTAATCGAAGAACCACCAGCCGCCAGCCCGGCTTATGGAGGGACTCATGAGCACGAATCTTGCCCAGCACTTTCGCACCGAACTCGACGACCTTCACACGGCGCTGGTTGCGCTCTCGCCTCAGATCGCCGACACCCCCTGGCGTGAAGGCGGCTGGACCCGCAAGCAGATCGTCGGACACCTGCTCGATTCAGCCACCAACAACCGTCAGCGCTTTGTGCGCGCCGCCGCGGACGGCAGCTTTGCCGGGCCGAATTACGGGCAGGACGCGTGGGTCGCCGCGCACGGCTATGCCAGCCAGCATTGGGAGACTCTCCTGCTCTGGTGGGAGGTGGAACACGAGATTCTTGCCTCCGTTGTCGACAACATACCTGAGGAGCGGCTGGAAGCAAGTTGCACCGTTGGCGACGACGCTCCGGTAACCCTGAGCTTCCTGATCGAGGACTACACCAGGCATCAGCGCTGGCACCTTGCCCAGCTCACCGCCCCCGTTTCTTCGGAGTAAGTGCCGCAGCCAAGTCCAAACGCAGAAGAGCCCGGAACGAAGCCGGGCTCTCTTGCCTGCTGCGAATTGCCTTTTCCCGTTCTTACTTCCTTGCCTTCTTCTTTGCTGCCTTCTTGGCCGGCGCCTTCTTGGCAACGGCCTTCTTAGCGGCCTTCTTGGCGGCCTTCTTGGCTGGTGCCTTCTTTACTGCCTTCTTGGTTGGCGCCTTCTTGGCTACCTTCTTCGCGGCCTTCTTGGCCGGCGCCTTCTTTACTGCTTTCTTTGCGGGCGCCTTTTTGGCAACGGCCTTTTTCGCGGCCTTCTTGGCAACAGCCTTTTTCGCGGCCTTCTTGGCAACGGCCTTCTTAGCCGGCGCCTTCTTGGCTGCCTTCTTCGCGGGAGCTTTCTTGGCAACGGCCTTCTTCGCCGGAGCCTTGGCGGTCGTCTTTCCACCCGTCGAACCGGTGGTCGCCACCTTGACGGCGGCCTTCTCGGCGGCTGCCTTCTTCTTCGCGGCCTTCTTCTTGGCCGCGGGTTGTCCAACGATTATGATTAATGCCTCTTCAACCGCTGGCTCATCGTCATCCGAGGAGGTCAGCACGCTGGAGATCTCGACTTCTTCGTCTTCCTCGCTAGATTCAATGTCTTCGTGATCTGGGTCAAGTTCCACCGGCTCCCCATCCAGGTTGCCGTCACTCATCGCATACATCCGGAATATTTCTTCCATCCTATTGCCTCCAGCGGCTCACCGCTGCCGTTGTCCTGGTTGACTTCTGCGCGCAACGGCCGCAACTGCTCCGCTTGCGGAATTCATTGTACAGATAGCTTGCACGCAAACACAATCAAAACACAAGTGCGTAATGAGTTATCCGGTCTGTTTTTATTTCTTCGTTGCAGACTTTCGCTTCGTCGACGGCTTTTGTGCCGGCGCGTGCTTCGTGCTTGAAGCCCTGCTTGGCGTCTTGGCCCCGTGCGGCGCGGCTGCTTGAGTAGCAGCCTTTGAAGGTGCCGTTCCATGCGCCGTTACCGCAGTCGCGGCACCGGCACTGCGGCGATGACTGTGCGAGGCATGCGACACGGTCACGGGCTCGGCCACGTGCAGCCGCCGGCCAGGCTCAACCTTGATACCCGTAATACCGTTCCAGCGCCGCAACTCGTTCAGCGAAACGCCAAAGCGATCGGCGATGGTCACCAGCGTATCGCCTCGACGCGCGGTGTACAGCACGACGTGCGCCGGAACTGCGGCTGGTGCTTGCGGCACCACCAGCCCTTCCACTCCATTCAGACTGTCGCTCGGACGAAGCTGGTTCGCTGTGGCCAGTTCTACCTCTGGGACGCCGTGCTCCCGCGCCACCGAGGCCAGCGTGTCTTCCGCCGCGACTCGATGGTAGCGCCAGGCATTGCGTTTGGCCTCGGGAATGGCGGCGATGCGATGCGCAAACAGCGTGGCCGTGCCGGCCGGCAGATGCAGATCGAAGGAGGCGTCGGGCGGGGTTTCCATGCGCAGCACGCTGGGGTTCAGCGCCATCATCTCGTCCACCGGCGCGCCCACAATGTCCGACACCAGGCGCAGGTCGACCGAGTAGTTGATGGTCGCCGTGTCGGTCAGTACCGGCGGGTCCAGGGTGACATCGTCGAATCCATATTGCGTGGGATTGTTGGCAATAATGATCGCCGCCAAAATTTCCGGCACGTAATTTTTGGTCTCCGCCGGCAGGTTGTTGCGCTTGTACAGCTCCCAGAAATCCGCGTAGCCGGTCTTCTGCACTGCCCGCTGCACGTTGCCCGCGCCCCAGTCGTATCCGGCCATGGAGAGATACCAGTCGCCCAACTGGTCGTGGATGAACTTCATATACCGGGCGTAGGCGCGCGTCGATTTTTCCGGATCGAAGCGCTCATCCACGTACCCATTCCGGGCCAGCCCATAGTCGCCACGCGGCATGAACTGCCACATCCCGCCCGCGCCGGACTTGCGGTTGACCGCCCGCGGCTGAAATCCCGACTCGGCCACGGCCAGGTAGATCAGATCCTGCGGCACGCCCTCTTCCGCCATCACCCGTTGGATCATCGCCTTGTAACGGCCGGCGCGCTGAAACGAATGCAGCAGCGTGTTGTGGCCCTTCTGCGTATTAGCAAAAAAATTGATGTACGAGGCCACATAATCGTTCACCACAAGCGGCAGATCGGACTTGGTCGTTGCCAGTTCTGTCCTGGCTTTGGCTACCAGGTTGGGGTCCACCACCATGGTCACATCGCTGGCCACTTCGGCCGGCGACGGCTCAACCTTGGGAACAAACCCGTTTCCCTGCTTCAGCGCCTCCATCTCCAGCGCGTTGACTTTGTCGACAATCCGGTCGAACTCATCCTGCAATTGGGAACTGCCCTTGATGTCGATCCCGCTGGTGAGCATCAGGTCCACCGCGCGATCGAACTCCACTTTGGCCTCGGCCAGATTGCCCTTGCGGTAGTCGGCCTCTCCAAAAGAGTATGCCTGCTCCACCTGCTGGATCAGCAGGCTGACCCTCTGCTCCTCGCGCGTAGGCGATGGCGCCGCGGGAGCGGTTGGAGGCGGCGCCGGCAGCGCTGGCGCGGTGGCTTGCGGCTGGTTTCCCTGGCGATTGGCCACAGGTTGAGACGGAACGCATCCCGCCAGCGCCAGCGCCAGCAGGGTCAACCCTGAAAAACGAAACCTATTCCGACTGTTGCGCATTAGCAGTTGCAGAAGCCTTGACCCCGATGGCGGCCCAGTAGAAACGCGGCCGGGCCCTTAGCCGATGATAAGCTATGCCATAGAGGTCCGCCGCGGCGGACGCGCCCGACGGCGCATAAAGCCCTCTTTCGTCAGCCCCCGCATGGACGCACGCTTCCTTCGCAACTTCGCGATCATCGCACACATCGACCACGGAAAGTCGACGCTGAGCGACCGCCTGCTGGAGTTCACAGGCTCCGTAACCGGCCGCGAGATGCAGGCCCAGATTCTCGACGACATGGACCTCGAGCGTGAGCGTGGCATCACAATCAAGGCCCATGCCGTGCGCATGATGTACAAGGCCCACGACGGCAATACCTACCAGCTCAACCTCATCGACACGCCCGGCCACGTGGACTTCAGCTACGAAGTGTCGCGCTCCCTGGCTTCCTGCGAAGGTGCGCTGCTGGTGGTGGACGCAAGCCAGGGCGTCGAGGCGCAGACCCTCGCCAATGCTTACCTGGCCATCAATCACGGCCTTGAGATCATTCCCGTCATCAACAAAATCGATCTGCCCTCGGCGGACATCGTGCGCACCCAGGAAGCCATTGAGCAGGCCGTCGGACTCGACGCCACCGACGCCATCCCGGTGAGCGCAAAGACCGGCCAGGGCGTGCCTGAAGTGCTTGAGGCCATCGTCCACCGTTTGCCGCCGCCAACCGGCGATTCCAATGCCCCGCTGCAGGCGCTCATCTTCGACTCCTGGTTCGATGCCTATCGCGGCGTAATCGTGCTGGTGCGCGTCATGCAAGGCACCATGCGCAAGGGCCAGCGCATTCGCCTCATGTCGAACTCGAAGTCATTCGAGGTTGAATCCATGGGCGTGCTCATGCCCAAGCCGGTCGAGATCGGCCTCCTCACTGCGGGCGAGGTAGGCTTTTTTGCCGCCACCATCAAGAACGTCGGAGACACCAAGATCGGCGACACCGTCACCGACGACACACGCCCCGCCGAAGCGCAGTTGCCCGGCTTTGAAGACATCAAGCCCATGGTCTTTGCCGGCCTTTACACCGTGGACTCGCACGAACACACGCTGTTGCGCGATGCTCTGGAGAAGCTCCGCCTCAACGACTCGTCGTTTTTCTTCGAGCCGGAGAGCTCCGTCGCGCTCGGCTTTGGATTCCGCTGCGGTTTTCTCGGCCTGCTGCACATGGAGATCATTCAGGAGCGCCTCGAACGCGAGTACGAACTCAACCTGATCACCACCGCGCCCGGCGTGCGATACCACATCACACTCACCGACGGCAGCGTGATTGAAGTCGACAATCCCTCGCGCTGGCCCGAGCCCACCAACATCAAGGAAATTCGCGAGCCCGTCATTACCGCCAAAATCCTCACCAACGAAGAATATGTTGGCGGCATCTTCAAGCTTGTCGAAGAAAAGCGCGGCAAGCAGTTGAACTTCGAGTATGTAACGCCCACGCGCGTGATGCTCACTTACGAGTTGCCGCTGAACGAAATCGTGCTCGACTTCTACGATCGCCTTAAGTCGATCTCTCGCGGTTATGCATCGTTGGATTATCAATTGGCCGGTGAGTGGGAGTCGCCCATGGTGAAGCTTGACATCCTGGTCTCCGGCGAGCCCGTCGATGCTCTCTCCATCATCGTCCATCGCGACTTTGCCTACGATCGGGGACGCGCACTGGTCTCAAAGATGCGCGAACTGATTCCACGCCAGCAGTTCGAGGTGGCCATCCAGGCAGCCATCGGCGCCAAGATCATCTCCCGAGAAACTGTAGTCGCGCTGCGCAAGAACGTATTGGCCAAGTGTTACGGTGGCGATATCTCCCGAAAACGCAAATTATTGGAGAAGCAAAAGGAAGGCAAGAAGCGCATGAAACGGATCGGAAAAGTCGATATTCCGCAGGAAGCTTTCCTTGCCGTCTTGCGCGTAGGAGAAGACCAGCAAAAATAGCCGGGACCCTACTGTCAGCTTGATACTTAAGTAACCGGATGTTCATCGAGAGTTGTGGAAAGCTCAGAAATCGGTGATCACAATTGCTCACCTGCCAGCCTGACGTGGATCCGTTGTATCTTCCGGGGTTTCTAATTGAAAAATAAGAGCTTAGAACTTTTATCAGAAATCGATCTGAATTGACAAGCGGAAAAAACCGGGGTTTCTCTCGCCTGCGGAGGAAGTATTCCACATTTTTTTCCACAGAAGCGCGGACAATATGCTGCACGGGTTTACCGGCTCGCGCGACCCACTTTTGTCCGTCCTTTAACTATCTCAAATTAAATCACAAAGGCCCCGTTCGACGGGGCCTTTGGAATGCTTGCCGACCGCCACTAGTGAGCCGTTGCAGGCTTCGCGGGCGGCGTAGCCGGCTTGGGAGCAGTCGCAGCCGGTTGAGCTGCCGGAGCAGGCACGCCCGACTTCACGTTATAGGCATTGATGAGGGCCTTGGTGATGTCAGTCGTGGGAGGGCCTGCGACCAGCACTGGCCCTTCCTGCTGGCTCTCGTCGAGCACCAGGGTGTAGCCCTGCTTTTGAGCGTAGCTTACAAGAACGTCATAGACCTTTGTAGCCAGGCCCGTGATCATTTCCTGCATCTCTCCCTGGAAGTCGTTGCGGGCATCTTCAGTGTCGCGGTCAAACACTTTCTTTTTGTCGTCGATGCTCTTGGCAAGGCTGGCGCGCTCGACATCGCTCAGGGTGGCCCCCTGCGCCTGTAACTTCTTGGTCAGGGCATCGAGTTCGTCGCTCATGCCCTTGAGCTGTTGCCGTTTGGGCTCGAACTTCTTCTCGATCTCGGCAAAATTCCGCTGGCCTTCGTTCGTTTGAGCCACAGCCACCTGAAAGGCGATCACCGCAATTTTTGCCGGGCCGGGAGGCGTAGCCTTGGCGGGCGAAGCCGCGCCAGGCGATGTTTGTGCGGCTGCGCTCAGGCCAAAGCCCAATGCCAGCGTGACGGCTAGTGCAAGCGAATGCTTCATTTGAATGGACTACTCCTTCGCGGTTCAGGTAAGGCGGTTTCGCGCTTGTGCGCGAAACCGCACCTGTGAGCCCGGCAATCGATCTTAGTGCGCTGTCGCCGCGGGAGGCTTCGCGGCCGGCCTCGGCGCTGCTGCTGCCGGCTGCGCCGGAGGAGGAGCGGGGACGCCCGACTTCAAGTTGTACGCGTCGATGACGGCCTTGGTGATGTCGGTATTGTCGGCCGCATAGAGCACAACCGGAGCTTGCTGCTGGTTTTGCGAACGATCCAGAACCAGCGTGAAGCCTTGCAGTTGCGAGTAGGCCGTCACTACATCGAAGACCTTCGTGGCAACGCCGTTATACGTCTCCTGCATCTCTCCCTGGAGATCGTTCTGGGCGTCCTCCTGGAAGCGTTGCGCCTGCTTCTTCTTGTCGTCGATGGTCTTGGCGCGGCTGGCCTGTTCGGCCGGGCTGAGTTTGTCGCCCTGCGCCTGCAATGCCTTCTCGAGACCGTCAATCTCATCGGCCATGGTCTTGAGCTGTGTGCGTTTCGGCTCATACTTCTTCTGCAAGTCGGCCAAATTGCGCTGGAATTCGTTAGTCTGGCCAACAGCCGCCTGGAATTCAATAACGGCAACCTTGGTGGGACCGGCCGGCCCGGCAGGCGAAGTTTGAGCGGCGGCGCTCAGGACAAATCCTGAGGCCAGAATAATAATGACTGCAAGCAAACGCTTCATGTGAGGGTTTAACTCCTTCGAAATTCCTGTATGCCCGTCCGCGTTTCAGCGCGAATCCGGACCGTGCCTCCTGAGAAACCTTACCTTCCTTCTTTGTGGGACTGCGCGCCGTGTGCGGGGCAGAAACCGATAAAGAGGCGTGCGGAGACGTCAACAGGAACTCACTGGATTATAGGAGGGCTAGGTGGGAGCGTCAAACCGGCAAAGCGTGAAATTCACGCCACAGGAAAAGGAAAAGGCCGTCCGCTGCGGCGGACGGCCCCGAATGCTGCCAACTTGATTATGTCGGCTAGAAGGTGGTTGAAACCGTCAGGCGGAAGGTCTTTCGCGGTTCCCGGAACAGATAGCGTGCTCCGTATGCTTGCTCCGCCTCGTTGAAGGTGTAGTCGCCCGCGCCGCCCGGCGGGAACATATCGCGGGTAATCAGCTCCGCAGAGCAGCTCCCTTTGTTGCCCCCGATGAGGACCGTATTGCAGTACGGCGTCTCATAAAGCCGCAGCGGATTATATGCGTAATACAGCCGGAAAGGAGCATTGATCACAGGCATGATGACTGAAATCTCGGCGCCCGTGGACATGCGCGGAACAAAGTTGGTTCCGGAGATAGGCCGAATGTTTTGCTGGAAGCCAACCTTGGAGCCTGGAATGCCGCCCTGGCATGAGCCGTTGTTAAAGACCGGGCAGCCATAGAGCGGCGCGGTCAGCGTCGCAAATCCTTCGGGGCTCTGCTTCAACTGGCCCTTGTTCAGGGCAACGTCAATGCCAAAATCGTTGTAGAACGCGAAGGTCACCGGGCCGGCAATTGGGATGCGATATTCGGCGTTTGTGACCAGGCTCGTATCGCCGCCGATCGAAGCTATGCCGTAAACCGGCAGCGGCACCTGGATGCACTGGTTGTCCTGAGGATTGGTCGGGTCGCGCGGCACGCAACTGCCGTCTGGATTGGTCAGTTGCACATTGACGCGGTTGGGAACGTAGCCATACGGCGTTGCTCCACGGACATCGAAGCCTCGCAGCTCACCCTCGCCACCGCCGAATATGCGGTTGTTGGGCGGGGCCACATCGCCGCCCCAGCCTTGCACATAGCCGATCTGCGCGCGCACGCCAAGCACGTTGCGCCCCGTCAACGACGGCAGCAGATAGTGCATCGACATGAACTTCTTGTACGCCACAAACTCGCTGATGTAGCGGACGTTGCCGCCAATGCCGGCTATCTGCGACACCGCCGAGAATTCCCTGCCGGTGCGCGGACGCAACGGGTTGTTGATGGTGTTGTACGTATACGTGAACGAGGCGTTGCTGTTGACGATGCCAGCCAGCGCATTGGTTCCCTGAATACCCGACCGGAAACTGATCGTCTGGAAGAAAGTCTGCGATGCGGTGCTGAAAGCCGTAATCGTCGCCTTGGTCAGTGAATAGGTCAAGCCAATGCGCTGGAAGGCGTGCCGCCTCAGCGGATAGCTGATTGAGATGTTCACGCCTTTCGAGGCCTGATTGTAGTTCTGCGTCAGCGACTGCTGCGCCTGGCTCAGATTCACTGACTGGCCCGTCGTCGCCTGGTAGTTCTTGGCGGCATTGAAGTCTTGCTTCGTGTTGAATACCTGGAAGCCGACGTTCATGGGACGGTTGCGAATATACGGCTGCGAGAAGCCGAACAGAAACTGCCGCTGCACGTTGCCCAGGTTGCCCTGCACGCTCATCGTTTCGCCCAGCCCAAGGAAGTTGTTGGTCTGGTAGTTCACGCCCAGAAACGCACCGGAAAGCCCGCTGACGCCGCCATTGAGCCCGATCGAGTTCTTGCCCTTTTCCTTCACCTTCAGCAGCAGGCTGACCGTCCCGTTTTCAGAGTCCTGCGTGGCTGTCGAGTCCTGGTCCACCTTCAGCGGTTCAAAGTATTCCAGCTGGTTGAGCCGCAGCAAGCTGTACTCCCAAAGCTGGGAGTTGTAGACCGATCCTTCATCGAGCATCAGTTCGCGGCGGATGACCTTGTCGCGGGTGATGGTATTGCCCTCGAACTCGATGCGGGAAACGTAGAAAGGCTTGCCTTCATCGATGTCGATGTCAAGTGAGACGGTCTTCTTTGCTTCGTCGAAGACAGGCTTGGGGATGGCTCCGAAGTTAATGTAGCCCAACTGTCCATAGGCCTTCTTCAGGTTCTCAAGGCCTTTGCTGATCAGAGTGGCGTTGAACCATTCGCCGTCCTTCACGGCAAATGTCGCGCGTAGCGCCCTCGCGTTGCTCACTGCCTTGTTCCCGGTGAAGGTGATCGTCCCCAGCCGGTAGCGAGCACCTTCTTCGATCGGCATCAGAATGTCGATCCGCTTGCCCTTGTTGGGCCTGAATGTGAACCAGTTCAGCCCGCCTTCGTCCCGGATCTGCGTCTTCGGCTCTTCCACTGCGGCGGCGTAGTAGCCCTTGTCGCGATAAGCCTGGCGTACCCGCTCCGTGTCTTCCTCCAGCTTCGAGGCGTCAAAGGTCTGCGCAAACAAATCTTCAAAGACGATCGAATACGGAATGCCGATCGGCTTCAGGTTCTTCATTGCCCGGCGCAGCACCAGGCTCGTGATGTTCGCGTTGCCGGCGAATTTGATCGCGCCCACCTTGACCGTCGGGCCTTCCTTGACCGTGAAATTGATCTGTACCGAGGCCGGAGGTATCGTCTTGACCTCGGTCTTGATGGTGGCGAACTGGTGACCGTGCTCCGCAAGCAGTTGCTTGATCACAGTCTCTGCCTGCTTCACCTTCGTCGGGTCATACTGGCTTTCCACAGAGAACCCGACCTTTTCTTTCTTGAACCGGTCGAGCACGTCGGAAACCGTGATGGTGCTCAGCCCCTTGTAGTTGATCTCGCGGATCGTCGGCTTCTCGCGCACAAAAATATTCAGGATGATCCCCTTCTCCGAGTCCTCGCGCTCAATGCGCAGATCGTCGAAGTAGGCGGTATTCCACAAAGAGTTGAAGTCGCGCTCGATTGAAATCGGATCGTACTGCTCGCCGATATGCGTAAACAGGCGCGCCAGAATTGTCTCCTTGGGAATGCGCCGGTTGCCGATGATTCGAATCTGATCGATGGTCTGCGACTGCTGGGCCAGGGCTGCGCCGCCGCTGAGCGCCATCGTAAGCAACAGCATTCCGGCCAGGCAATTGGTTACCGCCCTGCGGCTCACCGTCCGCAAATAGCGGGAGATGGAAATGCGCATTGTCTTCACCGGGCTTGTGCCATTCGGCGTGCGAAAGTACTTGTGCGTTCCATAGTTCGCCATCAGGTTCGGCTTCACGGGAAGAATATCGACACCCTCACTGCTGAAAAATCTGATCCTGCCTCGAGGAAAGACCAATTATATTTGACCGCGCCCACCCCGCCAAAACCGCCGGACTGCCAATCAGCTCGGTAATCGCGTCTTTCGCTCGATTCTCCTGCCGCTCTGAGCCCTTGCGGACAAGGCTTGGCCCCCAACCTCATCCCGGCGCTCCGGATGTTTGGGACCCAGACCTCAGTCTACCGGAACCGGATGGGTTGGACCGCCTTTGAATCTCTGCCGCATCTCAAAGCATCCCTCTTTAGACGCAGATCGGGCTCACTTGTATCCGTATTGCAGGGAGGTTTTTCCGGAAATGGAAAGCTCGATTTACGATTTTTCGGCCCCGCTTCTCAACGCCAATCCGGACGAGGAAATGGTCAGCCTGGCGGAATTCCGGGGAAAAGTCCTGCTCATCGTCAATACCGCCAGCAACTGCGGCTTTACCCCGCAGTACACCGGTCTTGAAGCGCTCAACCGTGCCTACAAGGAGCGCGGGTTTCAGGTGCTGGGCTTTCCCTGCAACCAGTTCGGAGCCCAGGAACAGGGGACCGAAGCCGAGATCGGCGCATTCTGCGAGAAAAATTACGGCGCCAGCTTTCCCCTTTTCGCCAAGATCGACGTAAACGGCCCGAACGCACACCCTCTCTTTCAATTCCTCAAGCGCAGCAAGCCAGGAATTCTCGGCATCTTTGGCGCCGGAGCCATCAAGTGGAGCTTCACCAAATTCCTGGTTGACCGAAAAGGGCTAGTTGCCGGGCGATTTGGTCCCGCGACAAAGCCGGAGAAACTCGCGAAAACGATTGAACGGCTGCTCGACGTTCTGTAGTGTCCTGTCTTGGAAGTCCATTGAGCAAATGCTGTCATCCCGAGGCGTCAAAAGAGGCGGTCATCCTGAGCGGAGCGTACTTCAACGGAGTCGAAAGCCTGCCCTGAGCGGAGTCGAATGGGGACCTGCATTTTCATCCGATGACTTCCTGCATGAACTTCGGATTCACCACACCAGGAAGCCGTAGCGCAAGTGGAACCTTCGCACAAGAACGGGCCTTTGGGCCGGTCTCTACATGGGAATTGGCCCACTTATGAAACGCGCGCACAATTATTTCCATCTTTGCTGCACGGTGTTCATTCCCTCAGGTATGCTTGCTCAATATCAGGCTCGATTGCCGGCCTCTCTCCTCAGATTGGACAGGGCCCCTCATCTAGACCCAGCGCCGGGAGGCTACCATGCGGCGAAATCTTCCCATGATCCTTATCCGGGTAATTGTGGGCCTGGTGTTTCTGGTCGAGGGCATTCTCAAATTTGCGCACCCAGATGAGCTCGGAGCTCCGCGCTTTGCCGGCATAGGTCTGCCCTATCCCCATTTGCTCGCGCCTTTTGTCGGTGGAGTAGAGATCGTTGGCGGCGTGCTGATTATTCTGGATTTCTTTGCCGGCGATGCCGCCCTCGTGATGCTTGCTGTCATCCTTGTGGCGCTGGTCACGACCAAGGTGCCCATTCTGCTGGGCCGGCAGTTCGGACCGTTCACCCTCATCAAGCTGAACAGCTACGGCTGGCTGAGCTTCTTCCACGAGGCACGCGTCGACCTGTGCATGTTGTTCGGCTCCCTCGCCGTGCTCATCGACTCCGGCTTGAGGGTGGGACGCAAGAGACACTGGTATCAATCACGCGGACTGAAAGAATAAACTTCAGCCACCGAGCCGTCGATAATGCCCGCCATCCCCGCCAAATCCTCGCGCGGCGAGGTCGCAGAACTTGCGCGGCCTTTTCTTTGCCGCGGCCTACAGTTGCAAATCGAAGACTCCGGAGGGAGGAGGTTCTTTTATCAGCCCGTTTTCGCTTCAATCGAACCGGTAAGCGCTGATTGCCGCCCCCATCGGCTCGTCGCCGAAGATCCGCCTCCCTGGCGCTTCGCCCCCAGCGCCCGCAGCCACCATCAGCGGAATCAGGTGCTCTTCCCGCGGATGAGCAAATGCGGCAAACGGTGCTTCGCGCCAGCCGGTCAGCAGCGCATCCCGTTCCGACGCCGGCGCCTCCACGGCGCGCGTCAGCCATGCATCGAAGGCGCCGGCCCGCTCCCTGGTCTCAGGCCGAAAATACGCGCGCAGGTTATGAAAGCTCATCCCGCTCCCCACGATCAGCACGCCCTCATCGCGCAGAGGAGCCAGCGCGCGCCCGGCTGCGAGATGCAGAGCTGGATCGAGCGACGCGGCCACAGAAAGCGTCACCACTGGAATCCGTGCCTCGGGAAATGCAACCTTCAGCGGAACAAAAACTCCGTGGTCGAAGCCGCGGCTTGAAGTCACCGCCGCCGGCAGCCCAGCTTGGCCAAGCAGGGAAGCCACTCGCTCCGCCAGCACCGGATCGCCCGGCGCAGGCCAGGTCAGCCGGTAAGTATGTTCCGGAAATCCCGAATAATCGAAAATCAGATCCGGCTTCGGCGCTGCACTGGCCGTGAAGATCCGGCTCCTCCCAGTGCCCGCTCGCCACCAGCAGCACCTTGGGCGTTTCAGGCAGTGTGCTGGCGAGCCCTTCAAGAAAATGCTGCGTTGCCTTCCAGGTATCGGCCGGACCCCAGCTCCAATCCATAAAGAAGCAGGGGCCCCCACCGTGGGGAAGAAATATTGCGGGTTGGCGTTGCACCGGCATCGGTTTGTCCTCCCAGTCATCCCAGCCTGAGGGATCCGACCGGATTATAGTTGTTCGAACAACTATGTGGTAGATGCCCCAGCCCCTGCCTGCGATTCAACCGCTTGTTGCCTACTCTGCCGGCGAGGACATGAAGTAGACGTAGACCAACAGGGCCAGGCCGACAAAGACAGGAATCAGTCCGACCAGGTAAGGGGCGTCCGGATCCCTGAAAGACTGAACCCGCAGAAAGATCACCATCGCCGCGCCAACGGCGACGCAGATCAGGCCGCCGAGTTTCATGCCTTCGCGCCTCTTCTGTCGCTCCAGCCGACTCTCTTCGTGCAGCATTTCGATGGCCGCCTTCGCGCCCTCGGTCGAGGACTCGGTGAGCCTGCGGAAAGTCTCGGCCTTGTAGAACGCCTCGCGCTCCTTCCGCCGGCTGTCCAGCCAGGTTACGGTCGGAAGGAATATACCGAACAACGCGATCGCGCCCACAGAAAGAAATGCCCACATGAATACTCCCTCGCTGCCGAAGAATGCAATTGCCAAATGCGTCATACAATCCTCCTGAACCGTTGGTAGAGTTTTTCCCTTGCGTCTGGTGGGACAGATGGCCCCGCAATGCGGTTGCATTTTCTCGCGAAATCTTTTTCCCGAACAAAATGCAACCGGCGCCGGAGTCCTCCAGTCCTACCCCACGAAGAGCGCCTGACTTGATTGCATCCCTACAGAACGCGAGTGCAAATACGCCCGTCCTCGACAGCGTGAATGAGGTCCGCGCCGATGCCGACATCGCCGACATCGCCCGCGTGCTGGCCGGCGACGTCGAAGCCTTCGAAGGGATCGTTCGCCGCTGGCAGGGTCCGCTTGTGAACATGGCCTGGCGCTACTGCCGCGACCGCGGCCGCGCCGAAGAACTCGCCCAGGAAGCCTTTATCCGCGCATGGCGCGGCCTTGGCTCATGGCGCCGCGAATCCAGCTTCTCCACCTGGCTCTTCGCCTTGGCCGCCAATGTATTCCGCACCGAGCTCAAGCGCTTTCCCACCGTCACCGTGCCTCTGGAGGACGCGCCCGAGCCTGCTGCCCCTGCAACGCAGCATCGCGAACTGGCCGCTCAGTCCAACGCCGATTCAGTGCGCCGCGCCCTGCTGGCCCTGCCCCGCCGTTATCGCGAGCCCGTCGTTCTCTTCTATCTTCATGAGATGGATATAGCCGCGGCGGCGCGCACCATGCACATGCCTGAGGGAACCCTCAAAGCAAGGCTCTCCCGAGCGCGGGCGCTGCTGCGAAGTCGCTTTCCGCACCTCGAAACCGCATACGCCGAAATGGAACTTGCAAATCTCAACACCGGAAAGGAGGCTTGAACATGGATCAAACCAAAACAGACGGCAGCGAAACGAAGCTCACTGAGATCGATCGCATTCTTGCGACCGAAGAGCCTCTCATTCCGACTTCGGGATTTCTGGCTTCGGTGATGGAAAGCGTTCGCGAAGAAGCAGCCGCCCCGCAGCCCATTCCGTTCCCGTGGAAGCGCGTTCTCCCCGGCATTCTGATCGCGACAGGAGTTTTGAGTTGGGGCGCATTCAAAATGATCCGTCAGGGCTTGCCGGAGATACGGTCCGTCTCGCTAGCAGCGCCGCATCTCCCCGCCGCCGCCATCCAACCCGCCGAGCAGGCCGGCTGGGTAGCTCTCGCACTCGGAATCTCGCTGCTCTCCTGGCTGCTCTCGCGCCGGCTGGCCGGGCGCTCCGGGCTGCTGTAGCGAGTCGCGCGAAATCGTTACTCGATCGCGTAAACTGCGTAGACACTGGCCGTGCGGCTCACCTTATGCGGCTCGATTGCCAGCGGCGTCTTATCCTCTCGCCCCTTGACCTCAATCGAAGCGTTTAGTTGGCCAAGTGCGGCAAAGTTGCGGTCTTCCACTCGGAAACCGGCCACAGATGACACTTGATTGGTCGCATAGACCAGCGCGCCTAGGTGCACGTCCATGCCCCTGGCAAGGACCGCTGCATCTGCCTTGGCACGTGATGCTGCTTGGCCGAGTGCCTGCTCTTCCAATGCGCGCACATCTTTCATTGTCCAGTCGATTTCGCCGCTCTGCGTTGCGCCAGCGGCGATGGCTATCTCAAGGATCTCCGCCGCGCGTTCCGGCGGAGTCTTCACCGTCCAGTCCTGAACCAGCTCGAATTTGTGCGCCTTGTAGTCGATGCTCTTGAGTTGCTGGGAGTCGCTGCGGATTGATGTCTCCGGAATCCCGGCCTGCTTCAATGCTGCTACGACCTCGTTTGAAGTCTTCGCACCCGCGGCGTATGCCGCCTTGGCGTCCGAAGGCGGAGTTTGAAACCCGATGTGCAGGATGGCCAAGTCAGGGTCGGCGGTGACCCGCTCCTCTGCGCTGACGGTGAGTGTCCGGTTTGTGGGTTCGATTTTCAGTTGAACCTGGGTGGTCTGCTGAGCGCTGCCTGCCATGCAGCCAACAACGAGCGCGATCCTTGCGATTGCTTGCGTTAAGTTCATATGTGGGTCCCTTTCACCCCTTGGACGCACAGCGTACAAGATAGGCGCGTCGGAGCGTTACAGCCGTTCCGATGCGGCAGGTTTTGGATGAATCGAATGGGTACTTGCGGTAGTACGGGAAACGCCTTAACTAATCGTCCAGTCTTCCGTCTTAAGTCCATCGACAAATGAAAAGACGGCATCGTTGGTCACCAGCGTCAGCCCCAGAGACAGCGCGTGGGCTGCGATCATCAGGTCTTCGGTGGCCAATGGGCGGCCCTTGCGCTTTTGCTCCGCCCGCAGCAGCCCATAAGTGCGAGCTGCCGCCGAATCCCAAGCCAAGATCGTGGCGTTGTCCAGAAACCTCTCTACCGCAATGCGCTGGCTCACCGCCCCCGGCTTGTTGGCCAGTCCATAGCTGCAACTCGGCCTCCGTGATCGCCGAGATCGCCGATGCATCCAGACCGACCTAGTTCATGTGCATGCGCACTGCCGGGGGTCTGTTATCCAGAAAATAGCTGACTACGTTAGTGTCGAGCAGATAGCGCCGAATCATCAGAACAAGTCCAGTTCACGCGGCATACTCACTTCGCGCCTGAAGAAGTCTTCCGGGAATTCCGCTTGATCGAAGATCGCATAGAGTTCCGGCAGCGTGAGCTTGCGTGTTTGGCCAAAGTCGGAACCTGCCTGAAAAGCCTCTCGCTCAATTGGTGGAGTTTGGTCGCGCTCCAATGCATCATTGTCAGCCAGCTCCAACGCATCCCAAGCTGCAAAACGCTCTTGCCAGGATTCCCCACTTGATTGCGCCCGCGGTTCCGAAAGCACAACCTCGCCGGTCACAGCGTCGCGGCGCACAACCACTTCCGTCCCCTGGAACCGGAACTCCTTCGGCAGCCGCACAGCCTGACTACGGCCGTTCTTGAACAATTTTGCAGTCTTGGCGCCTGTGGCAAAGCTCCGCTGACTGCTCCGATCGCGAGCGGGATTTGTCGTAGCCACGCTTGGCCTCCAATCCGTGGTACATACCAAGTATATACCAGATCAAAACAAATCCAAGGGCCGATTTACGACCGCTCCCCGTACTTCATCCCGAACCGCCGCAACTTTTCCAGAGTCACCGCCGCCTGTCCCGAATCGATCGCCTCGGCTCCGAGCCCGACCCCCTCTTTCAGGTCGGCAGCCAATCCAGCCGCCACCAGCGCCGCAGCCGCATTTAGCAGCACAATATCGCGCCGCGCCCCTTGAATTCCCGTCACCACGTCATAGAGCAGGCGCGCATTGGTCTCCACATCCCCGCCGGTGAATTGATCCAGCGTAACCCGCGTCAACCCGGCCATCTCCGGCGTAACCCGCGCAGCCTTCAAAGTTGGAACGCCGCCCGCCTCTTCCTCTTCCACCCGCGCCACCACCGATTCGCCCGTCGTGGTAAGCTCGTCGATTCCGTCCGTCCCATGCACAACAAACGCCCGCCTCGCCCCCAGTGCCGCCAGCGTCCGAGCCACCAGCAGCACGCGGCTGGGCGCCAGCACTCCGATCACCTGCGCCCGCGCCCCGGCCGGATTGCTCAGCGGACCGCACAAATTGAAAATCGTCCGAAAGCCCAGCGCCCGGCGCAGTGGTCCCACAACTTTCATCGCCGGATGATAGAGCGGCGCAAACAGGAACATGAATCCCGTTTCGCGTAGACACTCCGCAGCGAGTTCCGGCCCCAGCGTAACGGGCACGCCCAGCGCCTCCAGCACGTCCGCCGACCCAGCCAGCGAAGTCACCGCGCGGTTGCCGTGCTTGGCCACTTTGGCTCCGGCAGCCGCGGCCACCAACGCGGCGCCGGTAGAAATGTTGAACGTCAACGGCCCGCCGCCGCCCGTGCCGCATGTGTCCACCAGTTCGTCCCGCTCCTCGTCAGTCAGGGGAACCGGCGTCATGTGCGCGCGCATCGTCTGCACAAATCCGGCCAGCTCCGGCGCCTGTTCCCCGCGTGTCGCCAGCACGGCAAGCAGCGCCGCGGTCTCCACCTCCGGCACGCCGCCCAAAAGAATCTCTTCCAGCACGCCGGCAGCCTGCTCGCGGGTCAGCGCCGTGCCATCCTCGGCCAGCGGCTTCAAGAACTCCTTCAGTGAGGCCATATCGTTCCATCATAGCTGCGTACCTCCTAAACAGGCCGCCGCATTCTTGTCGCATTTTGCGAGAGCCGTTGCGCCAGTTTGCCCCTCCTTTGGCGGGCAAGATACTATTTGGTTACCGCTGGCACGGTCTCGCGGGCTCGGAATCAGCCGTGTCCCGTTCCCGAGCCGCCAACCACAGCGGACGCGGGCGGTCCCAAAAAACATGAAGATTCACGAGTATCAGGCAAAAGAAATCCTGGCAAAATACGGCGTTGCCGTGCCCAAGGGCGAAGTGGCCAACACACTGGAAGAGGCCACAATCGTGGCCAGCAAGCTGTTTGCAGACGGCGCCAGCGGCGTTGTGGTCAAGGCGCAGATTCATGCCGGAGGCCGCGGCAAGGGCGGCGGCGTCAAGGTTGCCCGCACCCGCGAGGACGCCGAGATGCACGCCAAAAACATTCTCGGCATGACGCTCATCACGC
The DNA here is from genome assembly GCA_963757965.1 of uncultured Acidobacteriaceae bacterium. GTDB lineage: Bacteria > Acidobacteriota > Terriglobia > Terriglobales > Acidobacteriaceae > Telmatobacter. The sequence continues at coordinate 112,845 of CAVWTV010000004.1, read as the reverse complement.
ACCAGACCGGCCCTTCAGGCCAGAAGGTGCAGCGCCTGCTCATCGAAGAGACCGCGGACATCGACCGCGAGCTTTATCTCGGCATCGTGCTCGACCGCGCCACAGGCAAGCTGGTGTTCATGGCCTCGCAGGCCGGCGGCATGGAGATTGAAGAAGTGGCCGCCAAGACTCCCGAGGCCATCTTCAAAGAGACCATCGATCCGGCCATCGGCTTTCGGCGCATGGCAGGCGCGCAAGCTGGCCTTTGCGCTCGGCCTCAAGCCCACGCAGATCAGCCACGCCGTCGCCTTCTTGCAGAGCCTCTACAAAGCCTTCATTGACACCGACGCCTCGCTGATCGAGATCAATCCCTTCATCACCACCAAGGACGACAAGCTCTTCGCTCTCGACGCCAAGATCACCTTCGACGACAACGCTCTCTTTCGCCATCCCGACATCAAGGCCCTGCGCGACACTGCCGAAGAAGATCCGCTTGAAGTGGAAGCCAGCAAATACGCCCTCAACTACATCAAGCTCGACGGCTCCATCGCCTGCATGGTCAACGGCGCCGGCCTGGCCATGGCCACCATGGACATCATTCAATACGCCGGCGGCAGCCCCGCGAACTTCCTCGATGTGGGCGGCGGCGCAACTCAGGAGCAGATCGAGCACGCCTTTGAAATCCTGCTCTCCGATGAACATGTGAAGGCCATCTTCATTAACATCTTCGGCGGCATTCTGCGCGTCGATCGCCTGGCCACCGGCGTTGTGGCGGCTGCACGCAACCTGCACGTTACAGTGCCGATCGTCCTGCGCCTCGAAGGAACGAATGTCGAAGAAGGCCGCAAGATTCTCGCCGAGTCTGGCTTGAATTTCCAGGTGGGCGCAACGATGAAGGATGCAGCGGAGTTAGTTGTTGCCGCGGCCGCAAGCGCATAGTCGAAGTCACATCGCATAGGCTGCTTTGCGTCAGGGCATGACTTTAGTCGTGCCGAATGTGACGCATAATGAGTTAGGGCTTTAGCCCCTGGGGTAATTTCCCCAGAAAAACAGGCTGGGGGTGCATTCGCAATGAACGAGGACAAGACCTATTCCTTCAAGTGCAGGGGTTGCGGCAGGGAGCGTCAGTTTCTAGATCAAGGGTAGAAATTGAGAAGACGTCGTCCGACACCTTCCGAGTTAAGAGAGAATTTGATCCCGGCTTTCCCGGCTCGATTCTCTGCGGACACTGCGGCGAAACACATCAGTATGAAGCAGGGGATGTGCGCCGTTTGAAAACCACCAGCTAGATCTTTGCAACTAGGAGCTTGTTTCAATGGCAGTTTTAGTCGATAAAAACACTCGACTCATCGTTCAAGGGCTCACCGGCAAAGAAGGCACTTTCCACGCCAAGGGCTGCTGCCGAATACGGCACCAACGTTGTCGGCGGCGTCACCCCCGGCAAAGGTGGAACCACGCACGAAGGCTGGCCGGTCTTCAACACCGTTGCCGATGCCGTCGAGAAGACCGGCGCCAACGCCACCGTGATCTTTGTCCCGCCGCCGTTTGCCGCCGACGCCATTCTCGAAGCCGAAGACGCGGGCATTCCCCTCATCGTCTGCATCACCGAAGGCATTCCCACGCTCGACATGGTCAAGGTGTGGGCCAAGCTCAAGAACTCGAAGTCGCGGCTCATCGGCCCCAACTGCCCCGGCGTCATCTCTCCCGGCAAAGCCAAGATCGGCATCATGCCCGCCCGCATTCACAAAGAGGGGTCGGTCGGCATCGTGTCGCGCTCCGGCACGCTGACCTATGAAGCCGTTCATCAACTCACCCAGCGCGGCATCGGCCAGTCGACCGCCATCGGCATCGGCGGCGATCCCATCATCGGCACCACGCACATCGATGCGCTGCGCCTGCTCAACGACGACCCCGAGACCGAAGCCATCATCATGATCGGCGAGATCGGCGGCTCCGCCGAAGAAGCCGCGGCCGAGTTCGTCAAGCAGCATGTCAAGAAGCCGGTCGTCGGCTTCATCGCCGGCCAGACCGCGCCTCCCGGCCGCCGCATGGGCCACGCCGGCGCCATCATCAGCGGAGGGCAAGGCACCGCCGCCGACAAGATGAAAGCCATGACCGCAGCCGGCATTCACGTAGTCGTCAGTCCCGCCGAAATCGGCGCAACGCTGGCTCGCGTAATCGGAAAAGGCTAGCTTCTAACTCTTAGCTTCTGGCCTTTTGCAAAGGAGCCGCTAGCCGACCAGGCCTTTTCCGCGCCTTTCTTCTGGCGCGCGGTCAGCCCCGCCGCAGGTGGTCACCACACCCGGCAAGGCTTTGCCGCCACCATCGCCGCCGTCTTCTTGCAACTGAAGCTCTTCGCAAACTCCGGCAAATCCTGCAACACAGAGTTAGTCCTGTACTCGTCCGGCGCATGCGGATCGCCCTCCGCCTGGCTCCTCAACTGCTCCGGCCGCGTCTGCGTACACCACTGCTGCGCATACGCAATCCAGAAACGCTGGTCCGGCGTGTAGCCGTCTGTCTTCGCGTTCATGTCAAGGTGCGCGGCCTCGGCCTTGTCCAGCCATGCCAGCCATGCCAGCCACAACCCGCCCAGGTCGGCCAGGTTCTCGCCCAGCGTGAGCTTGCCGTTCAAGTGAACGCCCGGCACAGCCTCGATCGCGTCGTACTGCTTCACCATGCACTCCGCGCGCTCGTTGAATCCTTGCTCGTCTTCCTTCGTCCACCAGTTTTTCAGGTTGCCATCCTTGTCGAATTGACGGCCCTCATCGTCGAAGCCGTGCGTCAGCTCGTGGCCAATGGTCGATCCCATGTCGCCGTAGTTGGCCGCGTCGTCTTCCTTGCCGCTGAAGAACGGCGGCTGCAAATACCCGGCGGGAAAGTTCACGTTGTTCATCTGCGGATCGTAGTAGGCATTCACCGTCGGCGGCGTCATCTGCCACTCGTTCTTGTCCACCGGCTTGCCGATCTTGGCCAGGTCCCGCGCAAATTCAAACTCCCGCGCGCGCATCTCGTTTCCGAGCGAATCTCCGCGCACAATGGCAAGTTTCGAATAATCGCGCCACTTGTCCGGATACCCGACCTTGTTCATCACCGCGTGAAGCTTTTCCTTCGCCTTCACCTTGGTCGCCGCGCTCATCCAATCAAGCCCATCGATGTCTTTGCCCATGGCCTGCTCAATGGCCAGCGTCATCTCCAGCGTGCGCTGCTTCTCGGCGGGCGGAAAATACTTTGCCACATACGCCTGCCCCAGCGCCTCACCCAGCTCGCGGTCCACGCGACTGGTGCAGCGTTTCCACCGCTCCTGCTGTTTCTCCGCACCATTCAAAATGCGCGCATAGAAATTCCAGTTCTCGTGGTCGAAGCTTTCCGGCATCACGGTTCCCGCGTATGCGTGCAGCAGGTGCCAGCGCAAATATGCTTTGATCCGATCGATCGGCGTGTCTGCCAACAGGCTGTTGAACTCCGCAAAGAACTTCGGCTCAGTATCGTTCACCTTGCCAGCCGCGGGCGCTTGTGCCGCCGTCAAATAATCGCCCAGCGAAAAATGCGACAGTTCCTTTGAGAACTTCGCAACATCCGTCGGGTGGTTCAGATTCTGCGGATCGCGCTCCTCGGTGATGGTGAGCGAAGCCTTGGCCAGCCGTGTTTCGATGGCCATCACTGTCTCTGCGTCTTTCGCGGCCTGGGCCTCCGGCACGCCCGCCAGCACGAGCATCGTCTTCACGTGCGTCACGTATTGCTGGCGCTGTTCCACGCTTTTCGCATCGGTCCGCGTATAGTAGTCGCGCTCCGGCAAGCCCAGTCCGCCCGCGCCATACGATGTGATCACCGCGCTTGAGTCGTCGTAGTCCTGACTCGAGCCCATGGCAAAGAACGCATTCACGCCGATCGAATGCAGATGCGCAATCAGCGCCGGCAACTCCGCCGCGGTCGTCAGCGCTGCTATCCGGTCCAGCTCCGGCTCGAGCGGCGCCAGCCCCGCCTTGTCAACCGCGGCGATATCCATGCAGCTCGCATACTCGTCGCCAATCTTCTGATCGTTTGGCGCACGGGTGGCATCCGGCACGGCCGCTGCTTCCAGAATCTCCCTCAGATGCAGCCGATTCAGCTCGTAGAGTTCCGTGAATCGCCCATAAGCAACCTGGTCGGCGGGCAGGGGATTGCGCTTGAACCACCCATTGCAACTGTACTTGTAGAAGTTTTCGCAGGGGTCCACCGTCTTGTCGACCAGCGACCCATCGAAGACCCGCAGCCCGTGGGTTTCAGGCACTTTCGGGGGTATAACCCCAGGCGGCGCGGTTGCGGGCGCAGCCTGCCCAAAGGCCAAGACGCAACCCGCGAAAGAAGCCTGCAAAGCAATGAGCGCGATCCAACACCGGCAGTGTGCAGCGAACAAGCCAAACATGCCGAAACTCTATCAGAATTCCCGCGCTGAGGTCAGTTGCAACAACCGCCCTTTACAATGAAAGAGCAGACGCATTCTTTTTTAGGGAGCATATCCAGTGGTGCAACGCACTTTTAGTATCGTCAAGCCCGATGCGGTCCGCAGCGGTTTCACCGGGGCCATTCTCGCCGAGATCGACAAGGCCGGATTCCAGATCGTAGCCATCAAAAAGGCCTCCATCTCAAAGAAGCAGGCCGAGGGCTTCTATGCAGTGCACACGCGGCAAGCCGTTCTTCGACTCCTTGACCGACTTCATGTCCTCCGGCCCGCTGTTCCTGTTGGTGCTGGAAAAGGAAAACGCCATCGCCGACCTGCGCAAGCTGATGGGCGCCACCAACCCCGCCAACGCCGAAGAAGGAACCATCCGCAAGAAGTTCGCCGCCTCCATGCAGGAGAACGCGATCCACGGCTCCGACGCCGAAGACACCGCCGCGTTCGAAATTAGCTACTGGTTCGCCGGCTACGAGTTGATTTAGCCGTCTGTCAGATGTGGATTTGAGATTCGTGGCTTCCCACCCATGCGCGAGAATCCGCCGCGGCGGACGCAAGGATGGGGCACCGGGCGTTGTCGCTCCAAACGGGTGCTTTCAATCCCCAAACAAATCGTCGATCTTCTGCCGCAGCGCCGCCATCTCCTGCTTGAGTTCGACGGTGGTTGCTTCCAACTGCGCAACCCGTTCCTCCAGCCCCGCATCCGGCCCCGAAACCAGCCCGCCTTCGCGTCTCAAGAATGCATTCTCCAGCGCTATCGCCGACTCGACATTTCCTGAAAGCAGATGTGTATACCGCGATTCCTTCGTTCCCGGCTGTCGCGGCAACACGGCTACCAGCGACGGCTCCCGCTCCATCAGCTTTTGCAGTCCCGCCAACACGTCGCTAATCTCGTCGAAGCGATGCATCCGCTCGGTTCGCCCGCGCAACTCGCCCGGCGTCTGCCGGCCACGCAGCAGCAGCACGCACACCAGCGCCGTCTCCGCACGGCTGAAGTTGAAGGCCTCGCCCAGCCAGTGCTCGTACTTGGTCACGCGCCCATCGGCCCCGCGCGCCCGCCCAGCCAGCCGCATATCCTCCAGCCCGTGCAATGCCTGGCGCACTTCCTCCTCATCCAGATCCATTACAGGGTCGCGGTTAGACCGCTGGTTGCACGCATTGATCAGCGCGTTCAACGACAGGGGATAGTAGTCCGGCGTTGTTATTTCCTTTTCAATCAGAGCGCCCAGAACGCGAGCTTCCCCGCGGGTCAGCACAATGGGCTCAGTTGGGATTGGATCGGTCGGAGGCATACGTCTATTCTCCCATTGCCACGTCACTTTTCGGCCGGGGCTTCTTTCACTTTTTACTTCGGCGGGTGCCCCATGTCTAGCCTTTGCGACCGGGGAGTTTACAATTCCACGCGGTCCCGGCGCCTGTTGCGGATGCAGCGATTCCATTTAGCCGCCGCTCGACAGCTTCCCGCGGCCAAAAGCTTCCCCGATCAGAATCATCAACGCTCCTGCGATCCACAGAAAATGGCCAATCATCGGGACAAGATGCTCAACCTCAAAGAAGATCCATGTCGCCAGCATGCAAACCGGAATTGCAACCGCCAGAATGCGCCGCACCCGGCTGAAATTCGCCGCGTAGCTGAAGCCGAGATAAGCCAAGATCATCGGGTTGATCCAGCCGCTCATGACCGCAAAAAAACCCGAGGACTCATACGTGTCCTTCTGAAACATTGCAGTCGTGGCAATCTTCGCGCACTCCCACCCCTTGAAGATGTTGCTCGAATCCGTGAGAGGCCCAGCATCCCTGACAGCCGGCAGGAAAAAAGCCGCCGCAAAGATGCCCAGCCCAAAAACCTGACAAATCAGAATCGCGCGCTGCTTCGCAGCAACCTGGCTGCCAATCGACATGACGTGCCTCTTTCCAGATCCGCACGCGAAGCATGCGGACCCGTTAACACGGAACAGAGCATCATAGTCGATGGCCTACAAGAGTCGTGAGCTTCAGGCCCGGTCCAACTCGGCAAACATCTCGCTCAGGACAACCCGAATTGGCGTTTCCGGCACCGTCAGCTCGCCATCGTGGACCTCTTCGAGCCCGGCCGAAGTATACGTGTAGGCAATCCGTGGCTTGGGGTCGATGATCCAGATATTCTTGATTCCGAAACTGCGGTACTGCGCAGCCTTTTCCTGCATGGCGCGAAGAGTATCTTCTGGAGAGAGTATCTCGATGGCGATCAATGGCGGATGCTTGAGATAGCGTTCAAATGACTCCCCAGTTCGCACCACAAGAACATCCGGAACGCGAAAATTCCTGGCCGCAATCTGTGTGCGAAGCTCGGGATAGACTTCGACACCCCAATCCGCCCGCTTCAACATGAAGAGAAAGGTGAAATACCGCTGGATAATGGAGTGTTCTTTCTCGCCCAAGTTGCGTTCCTCAATCCGCCCGTCCACATACTCGCGGTCAGGGCTCCAACTCGTCGAGAGGTATTCCCGCACGGTCCAGAGTTCTTCGGAGGTGGGCAGAGTCGCCATGCCGCTATTATCGCGCCAATTCGTCTGCCCCGCCACCGGAATCGTCCCTTCCTTCATCTGTGCCGGATGAACGTCCCAGTGTGCAGTTCATTCGCCGCCTGCCTCAGCTCAGCCTGCGTGTTCATCACGATCGGCCCGTACCACGCCACCGGCTCCTCCAGGGGCTTGCCTGAGACCAGCAGAAAGCGAATGCCCTCAGGCCCCGCCTGCACCACGATCTCGTCGCCGCGATCGAACAGCACGAGCGAATGATTTTTCGCGTCGTAGACCGGCCTCGCGTTGGGATCCACTCCCGACTCGGTCAGCACAGCCTGCGGATTCGACGCGTCGCGAAATGTTCCCGCTCCCTCGAACACATAGGCGAAGGCGTTCCGCTTGGTCTCCACCTGGATGCGCTTGCGCGTATTCGGCGGCACCGAAATATCCACATAATGCGGATCGGCAGCAACGCCCTCCACCGGCCCCCGCTTGCCCCAGAACTCGCCGCAAATGATGCGCGCTCTCGTTCCGTCATCCTCAGTCACTTCCGGAATGTCGACCGACGGAATGTCTTGGTAACGCGGGTCGGTCATCTTCAGCGCTGCGGGCAGGTTCGCCCACAACTGAAAGCCGTGCATGCGTCCCTGCGCGTCGCCCTTGGGCATTTCCTGGTGCAGAATTCCGCTACCCGCCGTCATCCACTGCACGTCGCCGGCGGTCATGCGGCCCTTGTTGCCCAGGCTGTCGCCGTGCGCCACCTCGCCCGCCAGCACATACGTGATGGTCTCGATGCCACGGTGCGGATGCCATGGAAAACCGGCAATGTAGTCCGCCGGATTCTCGTTGCGAAAGTCGTCCAGCAACAGGAAGGGATCGAACTCCTTCGTCTTTCCAAATCCAAAAGCACGCTGCAATTTCACGCCTGCACCCTCAAGCGTGGGTGTTGTTTCAAGAATCTGCTTCACCGGACGAAGCGACATGGTTAACCTCCTCTGACTTACACTGAATTAGATGCGCGAGGGCGATATTCGTTCCAACAGCTAATTAGCCCGCCAACTCCAATCAACGCCGGCCCCCCCCGCACTCTTCGCACGTTGTACGCTACGCCTTACGCCTTAATGAACTGCACATCGAGGGTGATGGTTACGTCCTCGCCCACCAGCACTCCGCCCGTCTCCAGCGCAGAGTTCCAGCTTAGCCCGAATTCCTTGCGATTGACCTTGGCCGTGGCTGCAAGTCCGATGCGCAGGTTGCCCCAGGGGTCCTTGGCCGGAGTGCTCACATCTTCCACGGCGAAGGTCACGCTCTTGGTCACGCCGTGCATGGTCAGGTCGCCGGTAACCGCATAGTCGCCGCCGCCCGCCGACTCCACCTTCGTAGATTTGAAGGTCAGGGCAGGGAACTTCTCGGCGTCGAAAAAGTCCGCGCTCTTCAGGTGTCCATCGCGCTGCACATCGCACGTGTTCACTGTGGTTACGTCGATCGAGGCTTCCACGCTCGAACGGGTTGAATCTGTCTCGTCCAGCTTCAGCACGCCGGAGATCCCGGTGAACGTGCCCTTCACGTTGGAAATCATCATATGCTTCACCTTGAAGCCCGCTGCGGAGTGCGCCGGATCGAGGTTCCAGGTGGTTAAAGTGACGGGGATTACGGCAGTGGTGCTCATATTTGCTACTCCTTTCATTTGGTTGGATGCGGCAAGATGATATTCGTTCCAACGAGTATTCGACCAGAGAAAAACCCCCGCTAGCTCAGTTTGCGAAAGTGTTGAGTTGGATGCATAGCAGGAACGCAGCGGGCTGCCAATTCAGCGGGGAATGCAACTACATCCGGTCGAGCTTCTCAAATAACTCGCTGATCCGGATCAGGATCGGAGTTCCAGGCACCGTAAGCTCACTTGAGGGGAGGAGCTCAAGCCCTGACGGAGTTCCGCGATAGGCCACGCGGGCACTGGGGTCGATGACCCAAACGTGCTCGACGCCAAATTCCAGATACTCAACCGCCTTGGCGGAAACGCGGCGGATCGTATCCTCAGGGGCCATGATCTCGATTGCGACGAGTGGCGGGTGAGTGAGAATCTTCTCCCGCGGGGAACCCAGGCGCAGCACGCACACATCCGGAACTAGAAATCTTCGAGGCTTGATCTGGACGCGCTGTTCGGTCAGGCCAAAGACTCCCCAACTGTCCATATTGTTGGTGAGAATTGTGCCTAGAAAGATCTGCAGGAAGGAATGCTCGAACTCGCCCAAGTTGCGCTCCACGATGACGCCATCGTCGTACTCGCAGTCCGGTTCGTAGCCGGTGGATAGGTACTCCTCCACGGGAATAAACCGGTCGCCGATGGGCTGTGTCGCCATGACCTACAGTATCCCGCGTTTCGGTGCGCTCCGCAATGCGAACCTTCGCCAATATAGAATGTGCCAGACGTGGAGACTTGACCCACGAATGTCACGAATGATTCAAAGTAAGCTCGTCTTTGCGATCGCATTGGCAACCAGCTTCACCGCTGCCGCCCAAACCGCCGATCAGGCGTGGCTGAAATACGATCTCGCAAAACGCATCCCTGTCATCACTCCGCTCGCCGTGCGCTCGCTCGGGAATACCCTCCTCGAACAATCCGCGGTCAAGGAACTCAACCGCAATCTCGGCTCAATGGCAGGACGCGATGCATCGAGGTTCACGGCACGGTCGCGGGCAGCCGTGGGCGGGCAAACCATCGTCGGCACAGCGGATGAGATCCGCAAAGCCTTACCTGACGTGCCCGTTCCTCGGAATCTCGGACCCGATGAATTTTGGATCTACGGCGCTCCATGCAGCGATCCCTACAACGGCTGTGGCGAACGTAACCTGGTGGTAATTGCCGGCGGCGACGAGCGCGGCGCACTCTACGGCGCATTTGCGCTTCTTCGTCTTTCCGCAACTGCGGAAATCGGCGAGCTACTTCCAGAAAACCCATGGCGAGGCCACCCCGCCATGCCCATCCGCTGGGTCGACGAGTGGGACAACCCCGACGGCTCAATCGAGCGCGGCTATGCTGGCCGGTCGATATTCTTTGAAGGCGGCAACGTTCTCCAGGACCTCGCCCCGGTCACTGAATACGCCCGCCTGCTGGCCTCGGTCGGCATCAACGGCTGCAACGTAAACAACGTCAACGCAGCCCCGCAACTGCTCGACTCCGACCACATCAAGCAGCTCGCCCGCATCGCCGACACCATGCGTCCCTGGGGCGTGCATCTGGCCATGAGCGTGGCCATCGCCAGCCCGCAAATCATCGGCGGCCTCGCCACCTACGACCCGCTAGACCCCGCCGTGAAAGCCTGGTGGACCGCCAAAGTCAGCGAGATTTACACCCTCATCCCCGACTTTGCCGGCTTCACAGTCAAGGCCGACTCCGAAGGCCAACCCGGCCCCGCCAGCTACGGCCGCACCCCAGCCGACGCTGCCAACCTCCTAGCCAACGCCCTCGCGCCCCACCATGGAGTGGTTCTTTACCGCGCTTTCGTCTACAACCACCACGCTGACTGGCGCGACCCCAAAGCCGACCGCGCCCGCGCCGCATACGACATCTTCCACCCGCTCGACGGCAGCTTCGCACCCAACGTCATCGTGCAGACCAAGGAAGGCCCCATCGACTTCCAGGCGCGTGAGCCCGTCTCGCCCCTCTTCGCCGGCCTCGAACACACCAGCCAGGCCATGGAAGTCCAAATCACGCAGGAGTACACCGGCCAGCAGCGCCACCTCGTCTACCTCGCCCCCATGTGGAAGCAGGTCCTCGACTTCGACCTCCGAGTAAATGACCGCTCGACGCCAGTAAAAGAGATCCTCGCCGGCAAATCCTTCGATCGTTCAATTGGCGGCATGGTTGGGGTCGCCGGCGTCGGTCAAACAGCCTGGCTCGGCTCGCCACTGGCCCTGGCCAACCTCTACGCCTTCGGCCGCCTCGCCTGGAACCCGGATCTGACGCCCGAAGAGATCGCCGCGGAGTGGACGCGCCAGACCATCGGCGCCGATCCTGAAGTGGTCAGCACGGTGGACAAGATGCTGATGCAGTCATGGCCGGCCTATGAGCACTACACCGGCCCACTGGGCACCCAGACGCTAACCGACATCACCGGCAGCCACTACGGCCCCAATATCGAATCCAGTGAAAACAACGGCTGGGGCCAATGGCACCGCGCCGACCAACTTGGCATCGGCATGGACCGCAGCGTCGCCACCGGTACCGGCTACACCGGCCAATATCCGCCTGAAGTGGCGAAGATTTACGCGTCCCTTGGGGCAACCCCCGACAACCTGCTCCTCTTCTTCCACCACGTGCCGTACACCTACAAACTGCACAACGGCAAAACCGTCATTCAGTACATCTACGATAGTCACTACGAAGGTGCAGCGCAGGCCGCGGAACTGGGAAAGGAATGGACCACGCTCAAAGGTCACATCGACGACAAGCTTTACGAAGATGTCCGCGCCCGTCTCGAATACCAGGCCGGCCACGCCATCGTCTGGCGCGACGCCATCGTGCAATATTTTTTCAAGCAGAGCGGCATTCCGGATGAAAAAGGCCGCGCCGGCCACTACCCCGGCCGCCAGGAAGCAGAAGACGCCCGCCTCACCGGTTACAAAATCATCGATGTAACGCCGTGGGAGGACGCAAGCGGCGGAAAGGCCGTATCGTGTCAGGGCACGACTTTACAATCTGCTGGGAAGCAAGAGTCTGTGTCAGGGCACGATTTCCGTCGTGCCGAAGATGTCAAGGAATCAACGGGGGCTTTAGCCCCTGAGGGAACGCCAGCCTGCTCCGCCGAATGGACCTACTCCGGCGCACCCGGCCGCTTCAACATCGCCGTCCAATACTTCGATCTGCAAGGCGGCATTGCCCGATTCACTCTGAAGATCAATGGCCAACCCGCCGCCTCCTGGCCAGCCGACACGACTCTGCCCTCGCGCCGCCCGAACGGCGACAATTCCACACGCCACACTGTTTACAATGCAGACCTGAAGCCCGGCGACACAATCCGCGTAGAAGGCACCCCCGACGGCACCGACCCGGCCGCCCTCGACTACATCGAAGTCACGCCCGCTCCATGAGAAAGCTCATCGCTGACTAGCATCGCCCGCCTGCACCCGCCGATTGAACTCTTCCGACTTGCCGCGCGGCACCGTCAACGACTTCCACCCATTGTGATTCAGATGCTTCGCCAGCAGCACAATCTGTCCGCAGTGGTAGCTGTAGTGAGCCACCTGCCGATTGATAGCCTGCATCACCGAGTGGGCTTCGCCGCGAATGGTCACCGTCCGCGCCATGTCCGCATCGGTGAGCGACTCAACGGTGTTGAGCAAGTAGGCCCATCCCTCTTCCCAAATCGCCAGCAGCGCCGCGCGAGTCTCCGGCGGATCGACGAATTCCAAGTCTCGCCGCCGATCCGGCGTCTCTCCGTCGCTGGTCAGGAAATCCGTCCACCGCGAACGCATATTGCCAGCCATGTGCTTCACAGTGATGGCAATCGAATTCGTCTCCTCGTCGATCGATGCAATGAGCTGTTCATCCGCCAACTGCCCCATCGCTCGTTCAGAAAGCCCCTTGTAGTAGCGGAACACCGCGATCGAATCGGCCAAATACGAATTGGTCAGTTGCAGCGCCATGTGTCAGTTCTCCCCCTCCGCCGCCAGACAGAGTGCAAACGTGTCCTTCGATTCTTTCTGAATTTCGACCTACCCGCGGCCAACGATCTGCGCCGCCCGCCCATACGAGCCCAGGTTGAACGCATTCGCATAGCCCAACGCATTCAACTTCTTTTTGGCCAGCCCGCTGCGCATTCCGCTCTGGCAGTGCAGCAGAATCGCCTGTTTCTTATCCCTGACTCGACGCGGCAGGCTCATCTCAATATCGTCCAACGGGAAATTGATCGCCCTTCCCAGATGCCCCGACTTGTATTCGCTCGCACTGCGAACGTCAATGAGCAAAGCGCCGCCTTTCAACAACGCTCGCGCGTCTTTTGCCGGGATCTGCCCCGAGCGCTTCAACAAAATAACGACCGCCAGCGCGGCCACAACGATAATGACGATTATCCAATTCATAATTTCAAGACTACTGCGATTGCTGTGCCGGCGCCTTCGCAACCTCGACGAGCGCCGAATAAAACGTCGCGCCCGCCCCAATATCCGTCAGCCGTTCGCTGGTTAGCGCGTTCACGTTGCCGCCGCTCGCAGACAGCTTGGCCCAATCCAACTGACCTGCCACCACCCCCCCCGGCAGGCTCGCATTGATCAGCGCCGTTAGCGTGATCTCGCCCCGATCGTTCCAGATTCGCACCGCGTCGCCGTCGACAATTCCCCGCGCCTCAGCGTCCGCGGGATGCATCTCCAGCCGCTGACTCTTCCGCGCCTCCATCTTCCTGTGCCCGTCCAAATTGGCGAACGTCGAGTTCATGTAGTTGTCCGCCTTCCGCCCCAAGAACTCCAGCGGAAAGCGCTTCGCCAACTCCCCAAACCGCGACTCCGCAGGAGGCTTGAAGCCCGGTAGCGGATCAAGCCCCTGCGCCAAGAGGGTCTCTGAATAAAACTCAACCTTGCCCGACGGCGTCGGCACCCGTCCCGATGTGTAAGGCTGGAACGGTGCAGTCTCCGGCGAAAGATGAAACCCAAGAGGAATGTGCCCCTGCTCTTTCAGATCCTCCAACGTAATGTGCTCCATTCCCGCGTTCCCAGAGTGCCCATTCGCCTGCCCATCGGCCCCAATCCTGAGCGCCTGCCTGATCAGCGTCTCCGGCGTATCGCGGAAACACTCCTCTTCAAATCCCATGCGCTGGGCCAGTTGACTGAACAGCCAAACGTTTGACCGCGCCTCGCCCGGCGGCGCAATTGCTTGTTCAGAAAGCTGCACAAAGTAGTGCCCGTACGCGCCCTGAATGTCGGTGTGCTCAAGAAACGTCGTCGCCGGCAGAATATAGTCCGCGTAGTCCGTCGTATCGGTAAAGAAAAGCTCGTGCACAACGGTAAACAAATCTGTCCGCGCCATCCCCCGCCGCACCGCATTCTGGTTCGGAGCAACCGCCGCCGGATTCGAGTTGTAAACAAACAGCGCCTTCACCGAAGGATCGTCGTCGGGCCGGGCCTCTGCTTTCACTGATCCCTGACCCCTGACCCCTGACCCCTGCTCGGCGAGCGCCTCGCCGAGCCTCGACATATTCACCACCCGCGCCAGTCGTCCCAGCGGCGAAGCCAGCGCCAGATCGGGCCGCTCCACAGCTTTTTTATCCCACTCGAAACCCGCCTGAAGTTGAAAGCTACTCCGCCGCCGCCGCGATGCTTCCACGCCCCGGTCAGTGCCGGCAGCATGGCAATCGCGCGCACCGCGTTCCCGCCGAATTCCGCCCGCTGCACGCCGTAGTTCAGCCGCAGCGCCGCCGGCCGCGTCGTCGCATACTCGCGCGCCAATTGCTCAATCTCAACAGCCGTCATTCCCGTCCATGTAGCCACCCGTTCCGGCGTGTACTCCCGCGCCCGCTCGGCAAGCTGCGCAAACCCATGCGTCATTTCGTCAATGTAGTCGCGGTCCTCAAGCCCCTCGTCCAGGATCACGTGCATCATCCCCAGCGCCAGCGCCGCATCCGTTCCCGGCCGGATCGCAATATGCCAATCGGCCAACGCCGCCGTTCGTGTCTTGTAAGGATCGATCACGATCAGGCGCGCCCCATTCCTCCGCGCCTGCTCAACCATCGGCCACAGGTGAACATTGTTCCCGTGAATATTTGCGCCCCACGCCAGCACCAGCCTGGCCAGCCGGAAGTCCTCCGTCGGCGTACCCAGCTTCTTGCCGTAGACCAGCTTCCACGCTTCGCCGCCCGCCTCCGAACAAATTGTCCGATCCAGTTGGCTCGCGCCGAGCCGGTGAAAGAACCGCCGGTCCATCGACCCAAACCCCAGCACGCCAATGGTCCCTGCGTAGCTATACGGCAAAATCGATTCGGGGCCAAACTCCTCCGCAATTCGCTTCAGCCTTGTGGCAATCGCATTGAGCGCCTCGTCCCAGCTCACGCGCTCAAATGCCTCGTGTCCCCGCCCCCGTTGCAGCGGTCCCTTAGCCACGCCTGCCTTGCGCTTCAATGGAAAAAGAATCCGCTCCGGCGCATACACGAGGTCAAGATACTGGGCAACCTTGCCGCACAGAAATCCTTGCGTCACCGGATGCTTTGGGTCGCCCGCCACTTTTACGGCGCGCCCCTCATCGTTCACCGTAACCAGAACCCCGCAGGAGTCCGGGCAGTCGTGCGAGCACACTGTATGCACGACGCGAAATGGGGAAGCGGACATGCTGCCATTGTAAGCCGAAACTTGCGTTGATTCAGTCTTGATCCGTAGACTGGGACCCGCAATCAAACCCGCGCAAATCCGCGCAATTCGCTCTTGAGGAGCCTTGATCGCATGTTGAAGACGGGCATCTTGAACCCCCACATCAACTCTTTGCTCAGCCGCATACGCCACACCAATACGCTGGTCATTGCCGACCGCGGCTTTCCCTTCTGGCCACAGATTGAAACCGTCGACATCTCTCTCATCGACGGCATTCCCAGTGTTCTCGACGTGCTGAAAGCGATCCGCACCAACTTCAACATCGGCCACGCCTTCATGGCCGAGGAGTTCCGCGCCGCCAACGCTCCTGAGACTCTGCTCGAGTTCGACGCCACTCTTGCCGGCATCCGGCTCTCCTTCGAACCGCACATCGAATTCAAGAAGCGCGTTCCGTTGGCGATCGGCCTAATCCGCACCGGCGACACCCTGCAGTACGCCAACATGATTCTGGAATCCGCCTGATTCTGAAAGTGCCGGCACATTCCAATTCAGAACGGCGTGCCAATGGCAAACACAGCAAACTGGGCAAGAGGTTACTTCCGGATTGGCGGTGATACAGGTCTAATGCGCAAGCGGGCGCTCGTTGGGGCATGACCCACGGAGAAGGCCACTCATCGAGCTAAGCAATTCCCTACTTTAAATGCGTCCGAAATCGATCTTGGAAAGGGAGCGGCATCCCACTCTCCTTTATGCCCCAGATCAGGGGTGCGCCTAATGTCACAAGAAGCAAGGCGAAGAGGCTTCCGTCATAGGTAGCCATCATGCATGTAACAACCGGGATTACCGACGACGCAATCATGACGAGCGAGATCGGAGCGCCAGACGCGAACCCGCCTCCGGATGCGGTTGCCCCGAGCATCATGAATAGCCCACCCGTCAGCCAGACGCCCACCAGCATTGCAATGCCAACCCAATTGAAATCGTGTTTTGCCGTTAATCTACTCACCACCAGATAGGCGCACAGGAACGTAGCGGGCATGAGGAGCGTGATCGCCCACAACTGCGGACGGTCAAAGGTAAATCTGAAGAACAAATGGGTCGCCACATCTGGCAACCAGAAGCTCAAGGCTCCGACCAGAGCCGACGTCAGAGCGAATCGTGACCGTCGTATTGGAAGGCTCATGCTCATTTTCGTCCCTGACACATTATGCCCCTTCGCTTGAAATCAGGTCACGAGAACAGCTCAACCACCTGTAACTTCCGAGTTCCGGGCGAATGGTCGCCGACTCGGAAACTCCTCCGCAACCGGAACCCGTGTCTCCTGCAATTTCACTGTCGATGCGCTGACCGTGCCACCGAGCCCCGCGTGTACACTGATCTCGCCATGAGCTGTATATTTTGCAAGATCGCTGACGGAAGCATTCCCTCTACCGCCGTCTACTCCGACGACCTGGCCTACGCGTTCGCGGACCTGCATCCCCAGGCGCCCGTCCACATCCTCATCATCCCGCGCCAGCACATCGACTCCATGGCCCACACCGACCAAAGCAACATCGCGCTCATCGGCCACTTGCACTGGGTAGCCACTGAGATCGCCCGCTCCAAACAACTCGGCAACGGCTACCGCATCGTCGTAAACACCGGCCCCGACGGCGGCCAAACCGTCGACCATCTCCACCTGCATTTGCTCGGCGGCCGTCACCTGACATGGCCGCCAGGATAAGTGCCCAGAACGCCGCGAAGCCAGCAAGAATTATTTCGCTCACAAACAAGAAGGCGTCCACCGCAGCGGACGCCTTCTTGTTTGAGCTATCTTACTTCACATCCAATTGCAGTCGAAGCCACGGCCTCAACCGTAGAGCACCAAACAACTAACCACTAATCACTATCCACTAACCACTGCTTTTTTCACACCGGCTGCGGGTAGTACTCTTCTTCCTCTTCCATCCCGTACCGCCGCAGCAGGTTGGGCAGGCTTTGCGAAAATGCCGATCTCGGCATCACGGTATCGCACCCGGCCTCGATCGCCTTCATCTTCAGGTCTCCTTGCAGATGATTGAGGAACCCGATGATCGATGTCGCCTTCTTCAGCTTGGCCTTGAACTTTGGAATCAGGCTGATCGGCTTGGCGTTCAGGTTGTTCAGGTCAAACACCAGCAGCTTCGGACGCTCTTCCTCGGGCATATCGGTGAGCTTGGTCACGGATTCCTTGTCGCCGCCTTTGATGAACTCTACCTTCACGCCCAGCTTGCGCGCCGTCTCCTGAATCTTGGCCAGGAAAAACAGATCCTCGATGAAGCAGAAGATCCGGGTCGGCGCATCCTCGCGGATGGCAACCGCCGGCTGGGCCACGTAAACGTCCTGATAATGGCTGTTGTGGCCGTTGTTCGTAATCTGAATGGTTGAAGCCGGTCCGTCGGAGATGTTGCCGTTCACGGCGCGATAGCTGTGGTCCATCGGACCCACAAACTCCCTCGGCCCGCGCTGCTTTGACTTGCGCTTGCCCTGCCCGTTTCCCTGCCCATTCCCCGGGGAATAGCCCGCGTTGTTCCCAGGCTGTGCGGCTGGAGCCGAACCCTTCTGGAAGAATTTCTTCTTCTTCCGTCCCTGGGCCGGTTGCGCCTTGCCTTGCCGTGGCTGGTTGCCGGGCTGAGCCTGATTGCTCTCGCGCGGCGGCGGTGCGGCCTTCATTTCGGCAGGCTGGCCATTGCTGGGCTGCACCTGGGGTTGCGCCTGGGGCGCGATCGCCTGGCTGGATTTGTTCTTGCGGCGGCGCCGACGGCGCCGATGCCCTTGCGACTGCCCTTGGCCATTGGCCGGAGCTGGCCCCAGATCTGTCTGAGGCTGCGTCGATTCTGTCGTCATGCGTGTACTTCCTGGCACTTTGCAATCTGATGCATTGCGCTTCCCGGTGATTTGAGCTTCCTGATCTATTGCGGTCCCGATCCTTCGCGCCTTCTCATCTCTTGCGCTTCCAAGCCCAGTCACTTCCTGCCCCTTCTTCTGGAGCACGGCCACTGAGCTTCAACCTTGCCTGCCGCCAGTCCAGTTTTGGACGGGGAACGCGACGGCTTGCGATCCAATCGTTCGAGAACTTCGGGCAATTTTCAGGGAAGCGGAGCTCAGAACGCAATTTATCACGATGACCTGGAGCCTTGCCGCTCTGCACACAGAAATTTCAGGAACCGTTGATACAAGTTCCATCCTGTTCTCGGCCCGTTCTTGTGGGCCTATTTGTCGAACCTCTCGCGAGACTCGATATGGAGCGGCTTGTGCTTTCCCCTGGGTAATGCCCTTCCTATAGGAGCCTTCGTCGCGTGAAGCCTGTTAAGGATTGAACGGATGCGGCGAAACTTCCTTGTTCGGCGGCGAGCTTGCTCTACCCGTCTCGGGTGGCTCGCATCAGCCGCTTGATAGGCAAGTCTGATACTACAGTGATCCTCGGCGGCTGGCAAGTGTACTTTAGGGGTACCTCTTCCAATCCTGTGCCCAAATGCACAAAACGCCATCCGCCGCGGCGGATGGCGTTTTTGCTGTCCTGCGCTGGTCACTGGCCTCCCAAATCATGTGGTGGACGGTGTTTTTTTCACCGTACCTACTGCAAACTATCCCTGCCGGTCATTCCCTTTTTTCAGGGCCGCTGTTTGCGGATGCTCTTGCCGGGCGTTTGCTTTTCTTTGGGCTGGCCGGACGTTTCTCCAGCAGCCGGTACATCACTGGCGCTTTAGTTGTAGCAATTCACATGCCGTTCGTAATAGTCTTCTGTTTCAATAGCTTATGGAATCATCAGCCTTCAGTTTGTCTGCATTCTGGGAGGCCGGACAAGATCAAATTCTAAAAACCATAGAAATCTGCCCTAATGCTGACAGTTTGGACAGTAGTGAGTTCCCCGTCCAGCCAACAGAATCCTCTTGATCGGCGTCTCGCACCGCCGGCAGGGCAACCCCGTCCGCAGGTAAACGCAATGCTCCAGTTGAAAGAATCCCCGCACCCCATCGGCGTCCACATAATCTGAGACCGACGACCCACCCAACTTGATGGCGTGCCGCAGAACCGCGCGCAGACTGACCCGCAGCCGTTCAAGCTCCGCCCTGGTCAGCCGTCCCGCCCTCCTGCCCGGCCTGATCCCGGCACGAAACAGGCTCTCGTCCGCGTAGATGTTGCCCACCCCCGCCAGCAGCGTCTGATTGAGCAGTGCAGCCTTGATCGAAAGCTTCCGGCGCCGAAACAGGGCCGCGAACTCCGCAGCCTCAATGGCGAGTGGCTCCGCGCCGGTCGCGCCGAAGCCCTCGCTGCGCCGCAGATCGCGAAACTCCAGGCGCCCAAATCGTCGCGGGTCCACAAACCGCAGCTCCCGCCCGCTCGCCAGGCTCAACCGTGCGTGCGTATGAGCGGCCACTGGACCATCGGGCGTAGTCACGAGCAGCCGCCCCGTCATTCCCAGATGCACAATCCACTGCGCTTCCGGATTGCTCCGCTCTTTCACTTCTTTCAGCCCAGCCGGGTGCCCCACCCTCACCATCCGCCGCGGCGGATTTTTGTGGCTAGGGTGGGATTGCACATCGCCCACCGTCCCCAACTCAACAACAATATGTTTTCCCTCTCGATGCACGCCCACGACAACCCGTCCTTCAAGCCCCGCGGCCTGTTGTCCCGGCGGTGTCTTGAAAGGTTGCGGAAACGAACTAAACCAGGCTTGCACGATGCGATCGCCACGAACTCTCTCGTGAACGCCGCGCGCAATGGTTTCGACCTCAGGCAGCTCTGGCATCGGTCCATTGTAGAGAATGACTCGGCCTTGGAGGTTTGGCGGCCGGAAGCCTGTGCGGCCTAGCTGTGACTCTCAGTCAACGATTCTTCTTCATCGGCATCCTGAGCCTGCGCGGCGCCCCACTTTTCCAGATAGGTCAAACCCAGCACCAGCCCGATCAAGAACACGCCCACCGACCCATACTCAATCTCATCGAGCTTCCGGTCTTCCTGCGCAGTTTGGTAAACCACGGTGCCATGAATGTTGCGCGGAACCGTGCGCAGCTCCTGTGCAACAGGTTGCCGCGGCATGATGTCAAGATAGTGCGTCGAGATCATGGCGGAGACGATCAGGCCCGCCAGCCCGGGCAGAATAAACAACAGCGCGAAGAATTTAAGTGTCGGCAATTGTGCGGTCTTCATTGCTTCGACCTCGATCCGGTTCACTCAGGAAAATGCCCGTCATCCCATGCTTCCGGCGTTTGGTTATGCGCAAACTCGAGCCCGAATTTTCAAGGCGCCTGTGATTTTTATAACAATACGCAATGCATGAGCCCTAGAACCAAGTTCAAGCAGCGCAATACAACAGTAACTTCTCCAGTGAAATATGAGTCACTTCAAAACCGAGTTACTCGCAGCCGTCCGGGTCAAGCACCCACCGGCAGATTGTAATTATTTGTGCTCACCGGGTTCGCGAATCTTGCTGGCCTCGAAGCTCACGATCTTCCATTCGCCGTGCACATCCCGTGCATAAACTCGAGTGTAGCGATAGCCTCCGGCGACGTCTCCCTCGGCATTCGTCCCCCGCACCTCGGCCTCCGACGTCACCACCGCCGTCCTCCCGTAAAACCGCACCTTTCTTTCCGCGACATCGAGCGTCGTGAAATGCATGCGCCCGGAGCGAATATTGGCCAGCGCCTCATCCTTGGTTTGCAAAGTGCCTCGGGCGGTAATAGCCATGTAATCGTCGGCCAACAGGTTGCCCATTGCAGTCGGGTCCTGCTTCAAGATGGCTTGGCGCCACGCCTCTTCCAGATGGTCGATCTCGTGCCGCATCTCGTGTTTCTGGCCCTTGGGCGTTTCAGGACGCGGCGGCCCGGAACCCGCCTGCAGCGGGTATGCACAGACTGACAACATCAGCACAGTGATCGTCGTGAAGCCAGGCAGCATGCGCCTGAAGATCGGATTCGGCGGGTTGGTCGCAGTGCCGTGCATTTGCGTATCGGATAGTAGCCCCGAACATACGCAATGGTCAATCAGTTTCCAAACGGCGCGATTACTTCGCTAATCGCCGGCATCTGAAAACCAACGCCGGGGAGACTCCCGCCGGTTAGACGCGCACCGCAACTCAATCGAGAGCAACCAGGTTCTCTACGCTGCGCTCCCGCATCTTCTGGTAGAGTCCAGCCACCGCATGCTTCTTGAAATGATCGGAGGCCCGGTGCGCGGCCAGCGCACTCGCGTCCCGGTACTGCTCATAGAGCACCACCGTGTCCGGATCGTCTTCAAGGTGATGCGGAATGTAGCTCACGCACCCCGGTTCCTGGCGCGAAGCCGCCGCCAGCACACGCAGAGTTTCCACCACATCGGCGCGATCTTCCGCGGCAAACTTCAGACGAACCAAAAAGCTGACCATAGATTCGGTTTCTCTCTTGCCTGAGCGGCGAAACCCCAGGACTCTTGTCGAACCGTTGACGATCGCCGATCCGTCTCTCAAGTTTACCTGTGAAGAAACGGCTACCTGTGAATATCGTCCAGCGCTGCCGCAAATTCCGGCAGTACCATAGTTTGGTCGCGGTCCGGCCCCGTCGAAACCATCCCGATGCGCGCCCCGCTCTCCCGTTCCTGAAAACGCAGATACTCCCGCGCCGCCGCCGGCAGCTTGTCGAACTCCTTGATTCCCTCGGTCGACTCTTGCCAGCCCTTCAGCGTCGTATAGCGCGGCTTGATCTGCTCCAGCCCCTGCACGTCCGCCGGAATCTCGTCCGTCACTTTGCCGCCGATCTCGTATCCCACGCAGATCGGAATCTCCGCGAGCGCGTCCAGAACGTCCAGCTTGGTCACCACCAGCCACTCCGCGCCGTTCACCTGGTTCGAGTAGCGCAGCAGCGGAATATCCAGCCATCCGCAACGCCGTGGCCGCCCCGTCACCGCTCCATACTCGTTGCCGCGCGCCCGCAACTCCTCGCCCACAGCGTCGTGAATCTCCGTCGGAAACGGCCCTTCGCCCACGCGCGTTACATACGCCTTGGTCACCGAAATCACCGTGCCGATCGCCGTCGGACCCACGCCGGTCCCTGTCGCCGCTCCGCCCGCCGTGGCAGACGACGAAGTCACAAACGGATAGGTCCCGTGGTCGATGTCAAGCATCGTCCCCTGCGCGCCCTCGAACATCACGCTCCCGCCTTCGGCCAGGGTCTCGTTCAACAACCGCCCCGTATCCGCCACAAACGGCCTCATCTGCTCCGCCGCCCGCGCATACTCCTCGAACATCTTCGCCGGGTCGAGGGTCGCGGTTCCGGCTCCGAACAGCGCCCTCACAATGGCATTCTTCTCCGCGCAGGCCTCTTCGATATGCGTCTTCAGCAGCTCCGGCCGCATAAGGTCCACAACCCGCAGCCCGCTGCGCGCCATCTTGTCCTCGTAAGCCGGCCCAATCCCCTTGCTCGTCGTCCCGATCTTCTGCCGTCCCGGCGCCATCTCCGCCGCCAGCTCGATCATCCGGTGATAGGGCAGAATCACCTGCGCCCGATTCGATACGAATAGCCGCTCATCCACGGCGACGCCGCAGCTTCCGCAGCTTTTCAACCTCGCTCAGGAACGCCACCGGGTCCAGCACCACCCCGTTGCCGATGATGCCGATGCACCCCGGCCGCAGCACTCCGCAGGGAATCAGTTGCAGCACAAACTTCTGCCCGCCGATGATCACCGTGTGCCCGGCGTTATGCCCGCCCGCGTAGCGTGCCACGGCGTCGAACCGCTCGCTCAGCACGTCCACAATCTTGCCCTTGCCCTCGTCGCCCCACTGGGCGCCCAGCACCACAGCCGTCTTTGCTCGCATGTCGATCCTGATTCCTTTAACTGTCTTTGATTGGGAAAGTAATTACGCCCAAGCGCGCATATGCGGCAGACTAATCCGCTGCCCGGGTTGCAAAACAAAGGCGCAGACGACCCCTGCCTGCACCATCTCAGATTCTAAACCCTCGCCGCGTTCCGATTCCGGATCGGCTTCCCGATCGGAAGAATGATCTCTCTCGTATTCAGGCATCCATTCAGGGATTGATGCTCGGGTTGGGTTTGGCGACCTCGCCGGAACTACGTACTGCGAATTAACGAGTGTGGGCCATGATACTCTGTGGGCCGAAAGCACATGGCCGATTTTTCCGAATTTGCCGAAGACATTTGGACCGTCGACGGCCCGAACGTCCGCGACGCGGGTTTGACGTTTACCACCCGCATGACCCTTGTGAAGCTCTGCAATGGCTCACTGTGGGTAGATTCTCCTGTCCCTGTGACCTTCGATACTCTCGTGAAGATGACTGCCTTGGGTCCCGTTAGGTATCTTGTCGCCGGGACGCCTAGGCACGTCTGGAGGCTAGGGGCGTGGCATACGCTATTTCCCGCAGCGGAGTTATGGGCAGCAAGACCGACGCTATTTACGCTGAGGAATGGAAATCTACCGATAACCGGCATTCTGGAGGAGGAGCCGCCTCAAGCCTGGAAGATCGACTTCGACCAGCTTGCCTTCAAAGGCAACCGGCTCATTGAAGAAGTGTTTTTCTTTCACAAAAAGTCGCGCACAGTTATCCTTGATGACTTGATCCAGATTCATCCAATCGTGAAAGGGAAACCCCTGCGCAATGCTCTGTTGAAGTTGGAAGGCGTTGTATCTCCACATGGAGGCGTCGGCCTCGACTTAAGGCTCACCTTCATCAATCGCGGCCTCGCGCGCCGCTCGCTCGAAAAGCTGCTGTCCTGGGATTTCGACAAGCTGATCATCGCCCATGGTCCCTGCATCGAGAAGGACGCAAAAGCATTCGTCGAGCGCGCATTCCGCTGGCTCGCGCGCTGAGGGATCGCACCCCGGCTCGCTGCTAACTTGGTGATTCACTACCCCACCACCGCAACCCCCTCAGCCCGCGCAAACGTGTACGGCCCCTCCGGCACCAGCGCAACCCGCGACCCCGCCGGCAGCCCATCAAGCGTCGCCGCCACAGCCTCTTCCGGCGTGCTATACGCCCAAGCCCCCAGAAACCCAAGCTGCCCCCGCGTAACCCCCGGCGTGAAAAAGAACAGATCGAACTTCTCTCCCACCATCGCCAGCCGCTCCAGTTGCCACTGGTCCACTTCCACCGGCGAGTCCTGGATCTCATCGAGAAAGCTCTTGAAATCCCTCAGCCCCGCCAGCCTCCGCGCAAACTCCGGCGAACCTACACCCTCCGCGCACTGCGCAATCAACAGGATTCGACCGCCCGGCTTGGCGACATGCTGCGCCGCCGTGATCCCCTTCACCGCCTGATAGAAAGTCAAATCCAGCGGATACCCGGCCGCGCTGGTAATCACTGCATCCGCGCCTTCATCGAGCCGCTCCAGGCTCGTCTCCTCAAGAAACGCAACCCCAGCCGCGTGCGCCTTCACCGGGTCGCCCGCAAACACGCCCGAAATCTCCCGCTCCAGCGTCAGCGTCACGTCGAGAATAAAGTCGTGCCGCGCCATCCCGGCAATCTCCAGCAGCTCCGCATGAAGAGGATTCTCCGCAATCGATCCCTCCGTCGCCAGCGGCTCGCGCATGAACCTCGGCGAGTGAAGCACCCTGATCGTCTCCTGCGCCGCCAGCCCCGGAGCAATCAACTTCCGCCCGCCGCTAAACCCCAGCATCAGGTGCTGCTCGATAAATCCGAGCGTGATGTGCAGATCCGCCGCCATGAATCGCTCATCGATAAACACCGGCGTCCCTCGCCCCGTCGCCCCCAACCCCCGATGCGATTCGAACACCCGCGCATCGTGATTGACCACGCGATACATCCCTGCAATCTCCGGCCCGACAATGGTTCCGATCTCGTCCGATGTAGCCCCCCGGTGCAACCCCGTCGCAATCAGGATCGTGATCCCCTCCACCGGAATCCCCGCCTCATGCAGCCGCTTCAGCAGCGGCGGCAGCGTCAACCGGTTCGGCGCAGGCCTCGTAATATCGCATACCGAAATCGCCGCCGTCTTCTTTCCCGCCGCAAGCCGGGCCAACGGCTCACAGCCGGTCGGCTGATCGAGCGCCCTCTCGATCTCCGCCGCCCAATCCTCAAGCGCCGTCGCCGTATGGCTCCTCAGCACCTGGCACCCAAAGCCATCCGGCACCGTGACATCGATGCCGTCCTTGCCGAAAGAAAAGTGTGTCTTCATCCGCCTTGTCCCCACTCCCCGCCGCGCGCCATCCAATTCATTCTCGCAGCCCACCCTGAAACTCCTCGAAATCTTCCGCCTCTGTTAACCAACCGCCCGCCCAGCCGTTGTATGAGCAGAAGAGGCCAAAAGCCTTCTTCCCAATGAGGGGAAACTGAAATGCGCAACCTTGCTCGCACCAAACCGTGGCTTCTTTGCTCCACCGCCGTAACCGCAATCCTGTTTGCAGCTCTGGCCTCGGCGCAGACTCCGCCAGCCCAGCCCGCCGCTCAGCCACGCCGTGCCGAGGCAGCCCAACCCGCGGTCGCCCCTGCTCCCATCAGCGACAAAGACCTCGCCGACATTCAGGATCAGCTCATCAAGCTTTTGCGCATGAGCCCCACGCTCACCACGGTTGTGGCGCACGATCCCTCGCTGCTCTCCAACCAGGACTACGTGAGCCGCAACAATCCGCAACTGGCGCAATTCCTTGCCGCCCATCCGGAGATCGCCCGCAATCCGGAGTTCTACCTCTTCACCAACGTGAGCGGGCCCGGTCAACGCAGCGAGGCGCTCGAGCGCGCGGTCTGGCCTGATAAGGCCGTGTCCTATCACGTTGACACCGCCACGGAGCGGATCGCCAACGAGTTGCCGCCCGTCCTTGGCTTTGGGGCGTTTCTCGTCGCCCTCATCTGGATGATCCGCGCTTTCCTCGAAAACCGCCGCTGGAGCCGCATTTTCAAGCTGCAAAATGAAGTGCATAACCGCCTCATCGACAAGTTCAGCTCCAACCAGGAACTCGCCCTCTACATGGGCACCGAAGCCGGCAAGCGCTTTCTCGAGGCCGCCCCGATCCCGGTCGGCTTTGAGCCTGAGCAGCGCGTGCCCAACGCCGTGGCCCGCGTACTTACCCCGCTGCAAATCGGCGTCGTCCTGGTGCTGTTGGGCGCGGGCCTGTTCCTGCTACGCAACGTCAGCCCAGAGATGCATATTCCCATGCTGATATGGGGCACCATCGCCATCATGCCCGGTCTTGGATTTATCATCTCCGCAGGCATCACCTGGTTCTTGGCAGGCCGTTTGGGACTCATGCCCGACGGCCCGGCCACCAGCAGGATTGACCCGCCCCTCGGTTCACAGGACAGGCAGTGAGCCGAAAGGGCGTCAGCCGTGGCGAGGAAGCGTATGCCCTGGGAATCCGTGCTTCCGAAAGCGCTGACCGGCCTCGCGTCGAGAACGGCGTCGCTGTCCGTGAATGCAGACTTGCGCACCAACGCAGAACTGCACATGGATAGCGACGCATTCGCCGCATTCTATGAGCGATCGGCCCGGCCCCTCTGGGCTTATCTGGCGCGCGTCTCCGGCGATCCCGCTCTCGCCGACGACTTGATGCAGGAAAGCTTCGTCCGCTACCTCTGCGCCGCTAACCCACCATCGCATCTGGCCGACGGTGAAGTCGCCGCCCGCCGTTACCTGTTCCGCATCGCCGGCAACCTGCTGCGCGACCATTGGCGCCGCCCCCGGACTACCTCGATCGACGACCTCCCCGAAGAGTTTTTCGCCACAGCCGGCCATTCCGCTCAATCCGATACGCAAGCCATGCTCGGCCCTGCGCTCGCCCAGATGCGTCCGAGAGACCGGCAGATTCTCTGGCTGGCCCACGCCGAGGGCTACTCCCACCGCGAGATCGCCGAGGTCACCGGCCTCGTTTCCGCTAGCGTGCGCCTGCTCCTCTTCCGCGCTCGCCGAAAGGTGGCCGGTCTCCTTCAATCCCAGGCCAACGGGAGGCAGCCATGACCTTCAGCGCTTGCTCCCGTGAAAAAGAACTGGCGGATGTGCTTGCCAAGGGCCAATGGCTCCACGCCTGCCCCCAAGATCTCCGCAACCACGTCACCGCCTGCCGTTCCTGCGCAGACCTCGTCCTCGTTACCAGTGCCTTCCAAGGCGCCCGCCACAATTCCATCGCTTCCGCCCATCTTCCCTCCCCCGGAGTGTTGTGGTGGCGCGCACAATTGCGCCGCCGCAACGCCGCCATCGAGCGCGTCGGCAAGCCCATTCTCTTCGCGCAAGTGTTCGCCCTATCCATGATTCTGCTGCTTGGATTGGGCCTCGTCGTCTCTCAAGCCCGCCATGGCCTCAACTGGCTCTCATGGCTGGATCGATTCCCGCAGTTGCAATTCGGATCGCTCGACCTTCAGGCCCTCTGGCCCTCCGCGCTCCTCACCTCCGGCTGGAGCCTCATGCTTCTGATTCCCGTCCTCGCCACCGTGGCCGTGCTCGGTGGCATAGCCGTCTATCTCGCGTCTGAAAAGCACTAACGTCATCATGGGAGGTCCAAATCCATGGCAACCGTCAACTCCATCATGGCCGAGCTGAAAAGCAAAGGCAGCGAAAGCACTCGCAAAATCTACGCGCGTCACGGGATGCCCCTCGACCGCGTCCTCGGCGTGAGCACCGCCAATCTCAAGGCCATTGCCAAGACCATCAAAAAGCAGCAGGCCCTGGCATGCGAACTCTACGCCACCGGCATCATGGACGCCATGTACCTCGCCGGCATGGTCGCCGACGGCGCGCAGATGTCCCGCAAGCAGTTGAACGAATGGGCCGAGGGCGCGGCCGACATGCAGATGATCTCCGAATACACCATCCCCTGGGTCACCGTCGAGAGCGAACACGCCCGCGAACTCGCCCTCAAGTGGATGGCCTCAAAGCAGGAACGCATTGCCGCCGCCGGTTGGTGTACCTACTCCGGCCTGCTCTCCATCCTCCCCGACTCGGAACTGGACCTCAAGGAAATCGAGGGCCTGCTCGCCACCATCGTGAAGACGATTGGCAGCGCCCAGAATCGCGTCCGTTACACCATGAACGGCTTTGTCCTCGCGGTCGGTTGCTTCGTGAAGCCTATGTCGAATCAGGCCAAAGCCGCTGCCCGCCAGATTGGCCCCATCGCCGTAGACATGGGCGAAACCGCCTGCAAAGTGCCCGGCGTGATCGCTTACATCGAAAAGGTCGAATCGATGGGCCGTCTCGGGAAAAAGAAGAAGACCCTCCGCTGCTAGCAGCCGGGCGAACCCCGCATCTCGCTCCCTCCAATTTCGATGCGATAGAATTCCCCTGTCCGTTCCCAGGGGGTCCTTGAATGCCATTTCACTTCGCGAAGAAGATCCTTCTTCGCCCTCTCCGCCTGCCGTCTTGTCTTTTCCTGGGCGCAACCCTGCTCCCCGCAGTTGGAGCCCAGCAGCCAGCCACAATGCAGTCGCCCGCCCCGCCCGCGGCCCCGGACCGCAGCACCATATGGACCGCCCCGCCCGGCTCGCAGATCACCGTCGATCGCCGCTCCGGCCGCATCAGCATCAATCTACCCGTGCAACCCACCGACGGCTCTCGCGAACAGGCTCTGCGCTTCGCCGACTGGGCTCTCCATCCCTACGCCGGCTCCGGCGACTATCCCGCCACCCGTGAAGAGCCCGCCTCGCTGCCAACCCACACCGTCTACCGCCCCGCCGACCCTGCCAAGGCTCCCAAACTCCCCGTCCTCCTCTGGGCCAACGGCGGATGCCGCAACACCTCCGTCGAGTTCACGCGCTTCCTCGGCGAACTGGCCTCGCATGGTTATCTCGTCGTCGCCGTTGGCCGCGGCGACATTCCATTCCTCGTCATTCGCGGCAGCATCGCCGCAGTCGCCGATCAGAAAGACGCCAACGGAAATCCGCTCATCGTCAGCGACCCCGCATCCATGATCAAAGGACTCGAATGGGCCATCGCCGAGAACAGCCGCAAAGACAGCCCCCTCTATGGCAAGGTGGACACCTCGAAGGTGGCGACCATGGGCCAGTCCTGCGGCGGCCCGCAGGCTTTCAAGGCCGCACATGACCCGCGCGTCACAACCGTCGTTGCGCTCAACAGCAGCTTTCCCACCCACAATGCCCCCGGCATGGTCGGCGGCGCCAACGACGGCTGGACAGCCGAAAAGCTCGCGATTCCCGCGGCGCTCTTCAACGGCGGCCCCGCGGATAACGGCTACAACGGCGCCGGGGAGACCTACAAGGCGCTCAGCTCAACCTTGCCGGTGCTCAGAGCCAGCCTCACCACGGTCGGCCACACCGGCGCATATCCCATGCCCGATCTCCGCTGGTCCGCCGCCGTGCTTGCCTGGCTCGATTGGCAACTGAAAGGCGACAAGCAAGCTCCAGAAGTCTTCTCCGGCCCCAACTGTTCCCTCTGCAAGGACCCCGACTGGTGGGTCGATTCACAGAACATTCCCTGATGTCGGCATCGCCAATCCGTGCAGGAGTGAATCATCGACCACCGCTAACCCGCTGTCCCCGCTTTAGCGGCGGCCAACTCGTTACATGAAACCGAACACGCTTCTTCGGTTTTTGATTGTTCAACTGCGCCGCTTTCTACTTGCCCGTGAACTCCTTCGCAATCTCCGTCATTGCATCCCACGCGTCGGTCCGGAATGGCGCCGCCGGCAGCCCCGCTGCGTTGAACAAATTGCAGCCGATCGGATAGTTGGCCCACGCATAGCGCACCGCAGCCGGCGCGGCCACCTTGTCGCTTTTCACCACCACCGTCTTCCTGTCGATGGTTGCCGCCGCGTCGACAAACTGCCCATCCGCGCCCGCAATCTGAAACCACTTCAACGGCCCGTCCTTGGCCTCCAGCCCGCCATCCACATGCGTAAAACGAATGCGAATCGCATTGCCATCGACCTTCATAGACTCATAGCGCGGCCCAGAGTATTCCAGCTTGCGCCCGTAGACATTGGCCAGCGCAATCAGCGCCAGCCGTTCTCCCACAGGCTCCTTGTTCTTCGGATGCACGTTGTCCGGATCGCCGACATCGATGGTCACCGCGAGCCCGCTCTTCGGCAGCGACAGAATCTGCGCCTGCCCCTCCCGCACCAGCGGATTGTTGCTGACATTCTTGAGCGCCGGCAATTGCACTGCATAGAACGGAAAATCGCCTTCGCCCCACAACTGGCGCCACTGGGTCACCAGCGTCTCCATCACGTGCGGATAGAGCGCAAGCCCCGCCTTGCCGTCCACGATCGATTCGCCCTGGTACCAGATCGCCCCGCGAATCCCGTACGGAATCACCGGATGCACCATGCCGTTGAAAAGCACCGTAGGCTCGTGCTGATCCTGAACCGGATCGCGCAATGGCCCCGGCCTTGGCGCGCGCGCGTTCAGCGTCTGCGGGCCCGGCGGCGCGTCGGCGGCATTGGCCGTCGGATGCGCCTTGAAAAACTCCTCTTGCGCATCGAAGCGATCGAGCGCCGGCTTCAATTTCGGGTCGGCCGACACCGCCTCGCGCGGCGCCCACGCCTCCGCCGTGCTGGCTCCATACGCCACCGTCAGAATTCCTACCGGAACCTTCAGCCGCTGCTGCAAATCGCGCGCAAACAAGTATCCCACCGCGGAAAATCCAGGCACCGTCTCCGGGCTGCACACCTTCCACTCGCCCGCCAGTTCGTCCTTCGGCGTATACGACTTCGCCTGCTTCTCAGTGAACATGCGGATCCGCGGGTAGTTTGCGGTCGCGATCTCCTTGTCCTCATCGAGCATTCCCGCAAATCGCGCCACCTTCACTGAAACCGTGAACTCCATGTTCGACTGGCCGCTGCCTACCCAAACCTCACCCACCAGCACATCGTGAACGGTGATCGAGTTCTTGCCCTGGATCTGCATCTCGTACGGCCCACCCGCCTTCAGCTTCCCGAGCCGCGCCATCCACTTTCCGTCCGGCCCCGCGGTTGTCGAAACGGTCTTCCCGTTCAGCGTGATCCTCACCGTTTCGCCAGGATCGGCCGTACCCCAGATGGGCGCTTGCATACCGCTCTGCAAGACCATGTGGTCGCTGAACAGAGCCGCGGGCTTTACCTCGGCCGAAGCAGCCACCGCGAACATCAAAAACAGGCAGCCTGCCGCTGCCGCGAAACGCTTTTGCATGGATCCTCCTGGAGTTCAACCAGCTATCGAGCGGTTTGCTTTCGTCTGCAAACAAAGCGGACGAAAATCCCATAAGAGAACAATTTCAACCCGGAATGCAGACCGAAGCGAATATAAAGACTCGCCGGGAGGCTGGTCAAATTCCACCCGGCCCTCTCGCAATTACAAAACTTAATAATTTCGGAGCTTACCAACGCGCCTCGCAGGCGATACAATTCCCCGGATCGGAGATTCCCCGTTGAAACCATTCCAATCGAAAACCAACGCCCCTCCTTTGCTTCGCACAATCTTCTTCACGTTGTGCCTGTCACTCGCGGCATTTCTGGCGGCAGCGGCCCAGGCGCCTGCGGACCGGGGGCCTTCCGACCGCGGCCCATCGCCGCGCAACGCCGGTGGACGTCCATTTCACAATGAGACCGAACGTGCCGCGCATTGGAAGCCCGTCCCAATGCGCTATCACCGGGCCGCGCTCACACCCCGCGACCAGCAGATGGTCGCCAAGCTGGCCGACGCCTGCCGCCTCATGGATACGCTCTACTGGCATCAGAGCGATCTCGGTGGATGGGCAATGGTTCGCGTGACCCAGAGCCCCGTGCTTGCCAAGCTCTTCAACATCATGGGCAGCCGTTACGATCTGCTCGAAGAGAACGAAACGTTTCTCGGCGAAGCAGTCATGCCGCCCGGCCACGAGTTATACACCTACGGCCTGACTCGGCAGCAAATTGAGCATTATGTCGCCGCCCATCCTGAGGCTAAGTCAGCCATCTACGATGAGCACACCGTTGTCCGCGGCACGCCCGGCAACTTGCAAACTGTGCCCTACCACGAAGCCTATGCGGAATGGTTGCGCCCCATGGCAAACGACCTGCGCGCAGCCGCCAAACTCTCCTCCGATCCGGCATTCGCGAAATATCTCAACTTGCGCGCCGCCGCCCTGCTCACCGACGATTACTATGCCAGTGACATCGCCTGGCTCGATCTGAAAGACCCAAAAATCGACCTGATCTTCGCACCCTACGAGACCGATCTCGATAACTTGCTCGGTATGAAGACTGCTTACGGCGGCGCAATCCTCATTCGCAACGAGGCGGAAAGCCGCAAGCTGGCCACTTACGAAAAGAGCGAAGCGGCAATGCAGCAGGCCTTGCCCATTCCCGCCGAAGACAAGCCGTCGAAGGAGGGCCAGTCCACGCCCATGGAAGTGGTCGATGCGCCGCTGCGTGCCGGCGATCTGCACTACGGCTACCAGGCCGTTGCCGACAACCTGCCCAACGATCCGCGCATTCACGCCGAGAAAGGCAGCAAGAAAATCTTCTTCAAGAACTTCATGGACGCGCGCGTAAGCGCCGTCATCCTGCCCATCGCGGCCAAGATGCTCGACCCCGCGCAAGTCGGCGATGTTACAGGCGACGGCTATCTCACCGCCGGCATCCTGCATGAAATCTCGCATGGACTCGGACCCGCCTATGCTCACATCGATGGCAAGCAGATAGATATCCGCGAAGCCATCGGATCGTATTATGGCGGGCTCGAAGAAGCCAAGGCCGATGTTACAGGGATTTTCTTGGCGAAATGGCTAGTCGATCAAAAGATTCTTCCCACCGGCGCGCTCAATTCGATCTACGGCTCCTATGTCGCGGATCTCTTCCGCACCCTGCGGTTCGGCGCCGGCGAAGCCCACGGCCGCGCCGAGATCATGGAGTTCAACTATCTCATCGAACATGGCGCGATTCACCAGGACACTGCTGGCCGCTACACCATCGATTACGCCGCCATGCCCGATGCAATCGCAGGCCTCTCCCAGAAGCTGCTGACATTCGAAGCCCAAGGCGACCGCGCCGGAGTTGAGGCCTGGTACAAGAAATACGATGTGATGTCGCCCGCGTTGACCAAAGCTCTGGAAGCCACCAAAGATATCCCAGTCGAAATTGTCCCTGAATTCGAGTTATCCAAAGGGGTGCGGCCATGAAGAGAGTCTCGACAATGAAGTTACTCCTCCCCATTCTTCTCGTCGGCCTTGGCGCCGTTGCCCAGCAGGCGCCGCCGATCCACCAGCATCATGACGCCGCGAAGCCGCTTGCGGGCACTATCATTGTCCCCGCGTCCGATTTCTTCGAGAACATTCCCGCCCACGACAGCAACGACGGACGCTTTCCCCAGGGAAAATGGTTCTTCAACAACGACACCATCAACATGGAAGTTACCGACGACGTAATAGCCAGGGTCCCAGTGAAGGAACCCGGCGCCTATCACCTCTTCGTACGCAGCATCGGCACTGCAACCAGCTCCTTCAAGATCAAGATTGACGGAAAGCAAGACCCCGGCACGTACGGCCATGGCCTGCTCTCATGGCAGCGCGGCGGCGACTTCACACTTAAGCCCGGCGCCATCGAGATTCGCCTCACCTCCATCACCCCTCGCCCATCTCTCAACGTCCTCGTCCTCACCAAGAAAGAGGACTTCAAGGAAGACGATCTCAAAACCCAGGAACTGCCTCCCGAGGTCAAGCTGCTGCACGAGTACCAGATCGCGCAGCCGAACATCGTCAAGTTTGGCGACATCGACGGCAGCGGCAAATTCTCCATTGCCGACATCACCAACGACTACTCCACCATCATGTATGCCAACGATGGCCACGAGTTATGGCGCTGGCAGGCCCCGCCCGTGCAGCCCGGCGCGCCCAGAGGCAATGAAGCGGCGGGCATGTTATGGGATTTTCATCATACCGGCCGCGATGAGCTCGCGCACTGGCGTCTGATCGATGGCAAGGAGTGGCTCGTTCTCTGCGACGGCCGCACCGGCGAAATCATCAAGAAAGTCCCCTGGCCCGCGCCGCCCTTCCCGCATGTCGACAACAACTACCGCATGGCCGTCGCCAAGTTTCATAAAGACTCAGACGGTCCCGACACGCTGCTCGTCCTCAGCGATACCGGCGGAGAGATAAGCCTCACCGCGTATGACAACGACCTGAACCAGCTCTGGCAGCACGCCGAGCCGCGCGAGAAGGATTACTTTGGCCACTACATCTGGCCCTACGACGTGAATGGCGACGGCATCGACGAAGTCGTCATCAGCCACCTTTGCCTCGACGCCAATGGCAAGGAAGTCTGGAATAATGCCAAGTACTTCCAGAAGAACAACGACCACATGGATTCGATCGAATACCTGGACATCAACGGCGATGGCAAGCCCGAGCTCCTCACCAGCCAAAGCGATGTGGGCACCCTGGCCTACAACGCGCAAAACGGAGACATCCTCTGGCAGAACCTGTCTGACCACTCGCAGCAGATCACCGCCGGCACCATCCTCAACAACGCCAAAACGCCGCAGGTCGTCACCAACGGCCGCACCTACATGGCCATGCCCAGGCCGCCGGGACCCCCAGGCCAGCGTGGCAGGCCGGCTCCGCCCACCGATGAAAT
The DNA here is from genome assembly GCA_963757965.1 of uncultured Acidobacteriaceae bacterium. Taxonomy (GTDB): domain Bacteria; phylum Acidobacteriota; class Terriglobia; order Terriglobales; family Acidobacteriaceae; genus Telmatobacter. Next base: position 78,131 of record CAVWTV010000004.1, on the reverse strand, counting down.
CGCCGTCGGAAACTTCCTCGGCGCGCAGCTTTATTGGTTCAACAATGTTGGCAAGCTGCTTGAAACCTGGCCCGCCCATCCCCTCGAAGGAAACCCCAACTTTGTTCGCGGCGACTGGTACGGCACCGGCAAGCGCACCTTCTTCTGGTTCCGCTTCAAACTTGAGCCCGACGGCAACGCCACTCTGTTCTTCAAAGGCGAGGCCTACCATATGTTCGACTTCGACCACACCGGCGCCGAGCAGGTCATTACTCTTGAAGGCGGCACGCTGCGCGTCTACGGCAACGCCAACGTAGTTCCACACGCCGTCAAGCGCGACGCCGAGTACCGCCGCATCATTGCCAACCACACCCACTATTAGTCGATTTCCGGAGATCCCAGGTCTCGATTCCACGACCTGGGATTCAAATTCAATCCCACCTTTTCTGCTAGCCTTTCCACGTCACGGCCAGAACACCTGATTCGCTGATAGAATTTCGCCCATGGAAACCATCCAATACAATCTGCCGCAAACACGCATTCCGCAAGCCTGGTACAACATTGCCGCCGACCTGCCCAAGCCGCTCGCGCCGCCCCTGCATCCCGGCACCCATCAGCCCCTCGGCCCCGCCGATCTGGCCCCGCTGTTTCCCATGGCGCTCATCCTTCAAGAGGTCAGCCAGGAGCGCGAGATCGAGATTCCCGGCCCCGTGCGCCAGGTCTATGCGCAGTGGCGTCCAGCGCCGCTCTTTCGCGCCCGCCGCCTCGAGCAGGCCCTCGATACGCCCGCCCATATCTACTACAAGTACGAGGGCGTCAGCCCCGCCGGCTCTCACAAGCCAAACACCGCCGTGCCGCAGGCCTATTACAACAAGATCGAAGGCACCAAGCGGCTGTCGACGGAAACTGGCGCCGGACAGTGGGGATCGTCCTTGGCCATGGCCTGCGCCTTCTTCGGCCTTGAATGCAAAGTCTTCATGGTTCGCGTCAGCTACGACCAGAAGCCCTACCGCCGCGCCATGATGGAAGCCTACGGCGCATCCGTCACCGCCAGCCCCAGCATCGAAACCGACTCCGGCCGCGCCATTCTCGCCGAGCATCCCGACTCCAACGGCTCTCTCGGAATTGCAATTTCAGAAGCCGTCGAAGTAGCCGCCAAAGATCCTGACACTAAATACGCGCTCGGCAGCGTATTGAATCACGTGCTGCTCCATCAGACCGTAATCGGCCTCGAAACCATCGAGCAGATGGCCCTTGCCGACGCCGAGCCCGACGTCATCATCGGCTGCACCGGCGGCGGATCGAACTTCGCCGGCCTGGTCATGCCTTACATCGGCCGCAACCTCAAAGGCCAGAGTCACGCCCGCATCCTCGCCGTTGAACCCTCGGCCTGCCCCAGCCTCACCAAGGGCCGATTCACCTACGACTTTGGCGACACCGGCCACCTCACCCCGCTGGTCAAAATGCACACCCTCGGCAGCACCTTCATGCCTCCGGGAATTCACGCTGGCGGCCTGCGCTACCACGGCATGGCTCCGCTGGTGTCGCATGTCATGGATCTGGGATTGATCGAAGCCACTTCCGTGCAGCAGCTTGACGCCTTCGCCGCCGGCATTCAGTTTGCCCGCGCCGAGGGCATCATTCCCGCGCCGGAATCCAACCACGCCATCGCCGTAGCCATTCGCGAGGCGCTCGCCGCCAAGGAAGAAGGCAAGCAGAAGACCATCCTCTTCGGCCTCAGCGGTCACGGACACTTCGACATGCAGTCCTACATCGCCTACCAGGCCGGCCAGCTTGAGAACTACGACTACCCCGAGGAAGAAGTCGCCATGGCGTTAGCCGGTCTGCCCTCCCTCGGCTGACTCACGCGCTGCTCGTTTCATGAATTGGGTGCCCCACCCTCGCCACGTTCTTGTCTTTGTGGCTAGGGTGGGAGCTCACAACAAACTCGTCCCCGCCCGGAAGCCCGCTACCGCATCCACAACCAACACCGCCTCGACCGCCGCCCGCACCTCGTGAACGCGCATGATCGACGCGCCATGAAGAATGGCCGCGGCAAGCGCCGCAATGCTGGCCGTCTCCCGATCCGCCGGTACGGTATGCCCTCTGAGAGAATCCCCCAGCGAATGCCCCAGAAACGACTTCCTGCTGACCCCCGCCATCAGCGGCCTGCCCAGCGAAAGCAACTCATCCTGCCGCGCCAGCAGCGCATAATTTTCGTTGAATCGTTTGCCGAACCCATACCCGGGATCGAGCACAACCGATTCCTCCGCAACCCCCGCATACGCAGCCTCCTCCAGGCTCGCCTTCAACCCGGCCCGCACCGTGTGCATCACCTCATCGGGCTCGAGAGCCGGCAAGCTGCGCCACTCGTCAGGACGTCCGCGCGTGTGCATCAGAATTACGCCGCATTTGCCTTCAGCGCACACCGCCGCCATCTCCGCATCCCACAAGAATCCGCTCACATCGTTGATGATCTCCGCGCCGGCAGCAAGCGCCGCCAGCGCCGTCCCAGCCTTGTAGGTGTCGACAGAAATCACTGCCTTCGGCCGCGCCGCGAGAATTCCTTCCAGCACCGGCAGCAGCCGCGCCTGCTCTTCCTCCGCGCTCACCGCCGGTGCAAGCGACGAGCCCGCAGCACCACCCGCACGCGACCCTGGCCGCGTACTCTCCGCGCCCAGGTCGAGAATGTCCGCGCCTTCCTCAAGCAGTTGCAGCCCGCGCGCAACAGCCTTTTCCGGATCAAGAAAAAGCCCGCCATCGCTGAATGAGTCCGGCGTTATGTTCACCACGCCCATGATGAGCGTGCGCGTGCCCAGTTCAAGCGTGCGAGTCCGCAGCCGCCAGTCCGACTTCAAGCGAGAATTCACATTCACATCTTCCCATTCCGTCGGATGGCAGACAAAGACGTCAGCCCGCCGCCTTCACCCTGGCGCTGATCATGTCCACAGCCCGCCGGGCGCTCAGAGCCGCGCCCTCCTGCCACCCCACCACATTGCTGATCGTGTCGCCCGCGAAGTAGATCGGCCCATCCCCTTCGATCACCACATCGTAGCCCGCTGGCCCGCCGCCGTAGTCCATGATCCATGATCCCTCGTTCCACTTCACATGCCTCCAGCCGCAATAGACGGGGTTGTGCAGTTCCTTTCCATGGCCCGGATGCAACTTCTCCATCGACGCCCGCGAGGCCGCGAACTTCTCTGCAAGCGACAGATCGGAGAATCCCGGAATCTGCGCTTCGTCCATCAGGTATCCCGAAACCACAATCCCCGTCGGATGCATGATCCGCGCACTCGGATACCACACCGGGCTGAGCCCTTCTTCAAGGAACGACAGTCCCCCATAGATGTTGGTTTCCGTTTCCCAGAAGCGGCGGCTTTCCCACGCAATCTTCAGCGCGCCGCCCATGGTACAGCCATCGATCGCTCTCCTGAAAGCTGGAGAGAGATCGTTGGGAATCTTCTTCAGCATCGAGAAGGGCAGCGCGCAGATGCAATAAGCCGCCTCCAACTGCTTCCGCTCGCCAAGCTGCCTATAAATGACCCTGACTCCGTTTGAGGCTTTCCGAATCTCAGTTACCGGCGAGTTATATTGGATGATTTCTCCCAGTGACTTGGCGAATGCATACGGTATGCGGTCCATTCCGCCTACCGGCTGAAACATGGTTGCCTGCCACGGCCAGTCCTCTTCATATAACATCGCATCCCAGAAATTCCCATCGAGTAGTGTGCGCATATCCAGCGGCGCCTCATCCACCGCTATCTGCTTGCCCGCCCCCGGAGCTATCTTCATGCCCGCTCGATCTGAGCCCACATAAGCGCCCGACTTATCCAGCGGTCCGTAGATCGCAAGGAAATCCATCATGCGCTCCTTGTCCTGCGCCGTGAGTTCTGAGTCCAGCGCGCCTCGCCGGATGCACTTCGCCAGCAGTTCCGAAACGTGCCCCCGCGTATCGTTGATGGCCTTGCGCTGCGGCATCGGCTTCCCCCCGTTGGCCTTGTCATTCTGCAGCAGCGTTGAACGCGAAGTATTGATCTCCACTTCCAGCGGCACGCCCAGTTCCCGCACATAGTTCAACATCGTCCAGTGAGTGCTCGGGAGGCGCGCCGGACCCAAATTCTGGTAGTTTCCCTCCTCCCACTGAATGGTCTGCACGGTGCCATCGATGAATTCGACCTTTGTCCCGTTCCTTCCGGTGAAATTCCTTCCGCCCGGCCGCTCGCGCGCCTCCAGTACCACCACTTCATAGCCCAGCTTTCTTAGTTCATAAGCGGAAACGAGGCCCCCGATCCCGCCGCCCAGCACAACCACTTTGACCCCTTTGCCAGCTCCGGCCTCGGCCCGGATCGGTTCCACCTGCGAGCCCCTCATCGGCATCAAGCCAAGAGCCTGCATAGTTGCGAAAGCAGCGCCATAGCCGCCTGCCTGACCCACGCGCATCAGAAAGTCCCGTCTAGAAAAGGCCACGTACAAACACCTCACTCATGAAGTTTGAAGATTTCATTCAGTTACTGCTTGGGGACCGAGCATGGACAAATCAATGGTTTGCGTTGATGCTCTCCCGCGAAGAAGCGGCTCGCATCATGAGCCCATTTTTGCCCGTGAGCTTTGCATCACTATACCCCAGCCGCCTGCACCCGCGATCCCTGTGCTGCTAAACTCCGGGCATGAAGTTTTTCAGGCGAATTCAGGCGCTTGCATTGGCTGTGGTTCTGGTCCTTTCTGCCGGACACTTTCAGCGGGCATGGGCGCAAACGAGCGGCAGGACCGTTCAAAAGTCCGGCGTCCATTCAGCTGCGCGCACAGCTTCCGCAAAGGGACCTCTCGCAGACCGGATCAATGCGATTCTGGCTGAGCCGGCTGTGAGTCACGCCCAGTTTGGCATCAGTGTGACCACGCTCGAGGGTCAGACGCTTTATGGGTTGAACGAAGGGCGGCTTTTCATTCCGGCTTCGAACGCCAAGCTGCTCACAACGGCGGCAGCTTTTGCGCTGCTCCCAGTCGAATCCCTGCAGTGGACAACCTACGCGGTAGCGGGCGGGGACGTTGACAGCGGTGGCGTGTTGCATGGTGACCTGATTCTGCTCGGCTCGGGCGACCCGACGATCAGTGCGCGGCATTATCCATACCGCGCGCCCGAGGCCAATCCGCCCTCCGCAAATTCTCCTTCCGCATCCGAACCGGGCGAGGCGGCTCCGGCTCCAAAGGCAATGGACGTGCTCGATCTGATGGCCGAAGAGGTGGAACAAGCCGGCGTGCGGACAGTGGACGGAAACCTGGTAGGCGATGACAGCTTCTACCTCGACGAGCCCTATGGAAAGGGCTGGTCATGGGACGATCTGCAATGGGGCTACGGCGCGCCCGTCTCCGCGCTCACCTTCAATGAGAACGCGGCAGAGTTGACGATTACCCCTTCGCCAAACGCGCCTGCTCAAGTCGCGCCACCGGAAAATACTTCCGGAATGGGCGGGGCAGCCGGCACGATTGGTCCGGGAGTGGCCGCTGCCGGAGCCACTGACGCAGAGTGGACGCCGAACGTAGACTACTTCACCCTCGACAATTCGATGACGGTTGTCGTCCCCGGTCAGACGGCACAACCAGGCGTGGAACGCCGGCCCGGCTCAATGCTGGTGCGGACCTGGGGCACTGCGCCTGCCGCAGGGCTCCATGTTGCGATGGCAGTCGAGGACCCGGCAGAGTTTATCGCCGCGGCATTCAAGGACGCGCTCATGAGGCGTGGCGTTACCATCGCCGGCGCCACGACTTCCCGCCACAAGTACCCGCTGGGAACCGGCGATTTTGCCGCCGAACGCGCGCAACCGATCGCATTCACCCGGTCGGAGCCGGTCGTGATCGCTGCGCCGCTCGAAGGCCGCAGGGTGCTGGCCACGCACATCTCCGTGCCGGTTGCGCAGGATGTCACGGTCATCAACAAGGTGAGCGAGAATCTGCACGCCGAGTTGCTGCTGCGGCTCCTGGGAAAGGTCTATGGCACCGACGGAAGCTTTGCCCAGGGCACTCGCGTTGTTCGCCAGTTTCTGGTGGGAGCAGGCGTCTCGGACGGAGATTTCTTCTTTTACGACGGGTCGGGCATGAGCCCTGAAGACCGCATCGCACCGCGAGCGATCACTCAGTTGCTGGCGTATGCTTCGCGCCAGTCATGGGGCCCGGGTTGGCGCGAAACGTTCCCCGTCGCTGGAGTGGACGGCACGCTGGCTGCGCACTTCAGAAACTCTCCCCTCAAAGGCAGGGTGTCGGCCAAGACCGGTACGCTGAACGAAGTGAACGCGCTCTCAGGATATTTGACCGCGGCAAGCGGCAAGACCCTGGCGTTTTCGATCCTGGTGAATGGCCGCCGCCCCGGTAGCGAGGCCGAGGAGCTGGCCGTTGAGCGCATTGCCGAAGCGATTGCCGCCGCGGAGTAACCCTGTATCATCGAAGGCAAATGAGCACTCATTCTCCCGCTTGTTCTCTCGGGTTCCTTTCCGTGGCAATCGGCCTTGCTTCGGCATTCGCCGGCTGCCGTTCGTTGCCTCCGTCAAAGCCCGAATCTCAATTCACGGTCGAAGAAGCGCGCGGCGCACAAGTCTATCGTCAGAAGTGCGCACGCTGCCATTACCCCACAACCACCCATCCTCTCAATGGACCGGGGTTGCAGGCCCTCACCAAAATCAACGCCATGCCCTCCGGCGCGCCGCCCACCGACGAGCGCATGACCTATGTAATCGTCCACGGCCGCAACATGATGCCCGGCACGCAACTGACCGACGATCAACTCAGCGATCTGCTGGCCTATCTGCACACCCTATGACCGACAAGGCTGATAACAGCGCGGCTCAAACCGCAGCCACCGAGAAAGACACCGCGAGCCCACCCCCTCCCGTCCCTTCGCTGCAAAAGGAACTATTGCCCCTGCCCGGGCTCGCGGCCATTAGCCTTTATCTGCTGGTGCTGGCCGCGGTCATCGTTCTCGGCGTGGTCAGTGGCTCGCACTATCCGCCACTCTATTTGATTTTTTCGGCGGCGTTCATCAGCGCAAGCGGCGGTCTCTTGATGCTGTTTCGCTGGGCATGGGCGCTGGCGCTGGCCGCGGTTCTATTGCTGGTGGTCTACAACCTGTGGATCTTCTCCAGCCTGCATCAGGGCGCCGCCCTCGTCCAGGGCCTGCTCAACCTGGTGTTCTTTCTCTACCTGGTCCGCCCCGAGGTCCGCGAACGGCTGCGATGAGCGCCGCGACGGGTTTGCATGCAACTATTTTTACCGGCACAAATCCTTCATCTTCTCGAACGGCTTCGGCTTGAACGGTGGATACGGCAGATGCCGTGAGTCCATAAACTGGTCTGGCAGCGTTCCGCCGTATTTGAGTGCGGCGTCAGGGTCCTGAGCATATGCGGGGTCGCGTTCCACGTCAGCCAGCTTCGCAAAGCGGAAGCCCTCGCTGCGAAGCAGATTCACGAGGCCGGGAAGGATGAGCGTGGTGAAGGCTGTGCCGTGCAGCAGCATCACGTTGGGAATCTCGTGGCCAAACGCAATGTGCTCCTCTTCGCGTCCCAAACGGATGTACTCTGCCGCCGTATCGAGATAACTCTGCTTCAGCCAGGCAATCGCTTCTTCGTCCGGCTTGACTGAGCAGCGGGCATACGCGTCGTTCCAGGCATAATCCTCAAAGTCCAGCGAGACCTGGGCAACCTTGTAGCCGTGGTCTTTGAGATAAGCGCGAACGGCATGACGCTTCTCCAGCGTGTCGCCTTCCCAAAGGAATGGATAGCGGAACCAGTGCCAGTCGCGCGTGCCTGCGTATTGTGCGAGCGCGGGCTCGTTGCGGGCGATCTCGTTCTCGAAGGCCTCGGCGGTGTTGGCGGTAAGCGAGATGTGCGACCAGGTGTGGCTCCCAATGTTCATGCCCGCATCGACCCAGATGCGCAGCGCCTGCTGAGCGTCGGCATCGTTCTCAAGCTTGACTGCGTTGACAAAGCCGTACGTGCCTTCGAGGTGCAGGGCCTTGAGCTCGGCCGCAAGCGCAGTAGCGATCTTGGTCCGGTTCTGGCCCTGCGGCAGGCTGCCCGCAGCGGGCAAATCGTCAAACGTAAGGGCCACGATGGGGTGCGGATCGAGTGCTTCGGCAAAGGGCTGCGCGGGTTGGGGCGTGGCAGGCTGATAAGAGGACTGGAAAGCTGCCGCTGCGTGAGGCCTCAGCAACCCAACAGCGAGTGCGCAGCTAATGATCAGCAAATGCCAGAATCCTCTCATTGATCTTCCTGCGCGATTCTAACAAAACGCCGAACCGCACTAACGATCCGAACGGGGCTGGTTTCGCCGGCGACAGTCCGCTCCAACTCGCCTGCCGCTACAATAAAACCGTGATGGAACTGGTCCAGATCTCCGCCGCGCGCAAGGCCCCCGCTCCCAAGCCCGAGTGGCTCAAGGCCCGCGCCCCCGTGGGCGAGAACTACCACGACCTCAAGCGCCTGGCCCGCTCGCTCGGCCTGCACACCGTCTGCGAGAGCGCCCAGTGCCCCAACATCGGCGAGTGCTGGCACCACAAGACCGCCACCTTCATGATGCTGGGCAACCTCTGCACCCGCCGCTGCGGATTCTGCGCCGTGCCCAAGGGCCGCCCCGAGCCCATCGATTTCGACGAGCCGCGCCGCGTCGCCGAGGCCGTGGCCACGCTCGGCCTGCACCACGCCGTCATCACCAGCGTCAATCGCGACGACGATCTGGTCGGCGGCGCGCGCGCCTTCGCCATGGTCATCGAGGAGATTCGCCGCCAGGCCCCCGGCTGCCGCGTCGAAGTGCTCATCCCCGACTTCCAGGGCAACCACGAAGCCATTCGCATCGTCGTCGAGGCCCGGCCCGAGGTGCTCAACCACAACACCGAGTCGGTGCCGCGCCTCTATCGCGTCGTCCGCTCCGGCGCGCGCTACGAGCGATCGCTTGAATTGCTGCGCTACGCCAAAGAGCTGCGGCCCGCAGGGCTCACCAAGTCCGGCGTGATGGTCGGCCTCGGCGAAGAGACCGTCGAGCTGCTCGAAGTCTTCCGCGATCTGGCCGCCGTCCACTGCGACATTCTCACCATCGGCCAGTATCTGCGCCCCTCGCGCGACCACCTGCCCATGGCCCGCCTCTACACCCCGCGCGAGTTTGCCGAGCTCAAGACCGAAGCGCTCAAGATGGGCTTCCGCCACGTCGAATCCGGCCCGCTGGTCCGCTCCAGCTACCACGCCCACGAGCAGGCCGCATCCACCGGCATCACCGTGGTGGCGTAGAAGATACGCGGCCCGCGCAAGGAACGCAGGGGGCGCCCGTTGCGCCCCGCCCGATTCGTTAATATAGTGTTTTGGATGGATCGAGGACGAAACCAATGGCATCATTCATGGACAGCAATCCGGCGCTCAAGGAACTCGCCGGCGATCTTCGCCGCCGCATGGACGGCGCAGTCGCCACATTCCAGGCCAATCTGGCCTCCACGCGCACCGGCCGCGCCAGCGTACACATGCTCGACCAGGTCAAGGTCGACTACTACGGCACGCACATGCCCATCAACCAACTGGCGCAGGTTTCCACGCCCGAGGCGCAATCCATTCTGATCTCGCCCTGGGACCCGACCGTCGTGAAAGAGATCGAGAAGGCCATCCAGGCCGCCGATCTCGGCTTCAACCCACAGTCCGACGGCAAGGTCATCCGCATCCCCGTTCCGCCCATGACCGAGGAGCGCCGCCGCGACGTCTGCAAGCACCTCAACAAAGTCCTCGAAGAGCATCGCACCGCGGTCCGCAACGTCCGCCGCGACGGCAACGACGCCCTCAAGAAGCTGGCCAAGGACAAGAAGATCAGCGAGGACGAAGAGAAGCGCGCCATGGAAGAAGTCCAGAAGATGACCGACGAAGAGATCCGCCGGATGGAAGAACTCTCGCGCAAGAAAGAAGCGGAAGTCATGCAGGTGTAACGGCGAGAAGTTAGCGCAACCTCTAAATTCCCACAGCACAAAATACCGCGCCATCATGCTTTTTGTGAAAGGCGATGGCATCGCACGGCTACCCACTGATGATTTCGTGCACAACAGCCGACAATTAGTGTGTATTGCACTTGCTTTTGTCTTAGTAATTACCCGATAATTATCGGGTGTGTTGGTGGACATAATGGCGAGACCGAAGAATGCGTCTCCGGGTATCAAATTCGAGGTCACGCTGGCCAAGCAGTCCATCGATCTGATAGAAGAACTTTCGAGGCGCGGAATCTATGGCAGAACCCCTGCCGAGGTTGGCGGCCGATTCATTGAGCAGTCGCTTCAGCAGTTCGTCGAAACACCCAAACTCGTCCCAACGAGAATACCGCCAGCCCGAAATGGTTGATTGGGAGCTATAGGATTGAACTCATGGCACTCGCGCGAGAACATCTGCGGAACGCCCCTATAGTTGAGGCTGTTATCGATTTTCGAGTTCTTCGTGACGAACAAGTTTCGTCGGAGACATTTGCTCACCTTGACTCATCTATCGGAGCGCAGTACGCGCAAAAGTCGTCGGTCCAGTCACTCCAGGCCATGTTTGGAGTGAACAATGGCAAATTGTTGGAGCCTTGGCAAGCGCAAATGGGCATCGGGTGGCGATACCAAGCAGCCTCCGAGATAGCTCAATTCAGGGTAGATGGGTTCACGTTTAGCAAGATCGCTCCGTACACAACATGGGGAGAGGTTTCCATTGAGGCCATCCGATTATGGAAGGTTTATGTCAGCGCGGCAAAACCGAGGCGAGTATCCAGAGTCGCGGTCAGATATATCAATCGAATGCGGCTGCCGGCCGTCAAAGACCTTGGGGAGTACTTGGAGGCCCCACCCAGGTTGCCAGCACCAGCTCCCCAATCGATTCGGGAATTCCTGACACGGGCATATGTGGAAGACGACAAACGAAATGCGTCAGCCGTGATTGTCCAGGCGCTTGAACCGCGAGTGGACCCAAATGTAATCTCACTGCTTCTGGATATCGATGCTTTCCGTGACATAAACCTAGCACCGGACGACCCAGCTCTGCCGACCATTTTCGGGGAGCTAAGGCAACTGAAAAACGAGATTTTCTTTGCAAGCATCACAGAATCTACTGCGGAGATTTACGAATGAGCATTATGGAAGCGACATTCGAAGGAATGCCTGGCCTTATCACTCCAGCCAGGTCTACCGCACAAAGCGAACCAGCCAAGGAGATCGATAGGCTGCGCGAGAAGATTCGCGAACACCTACTTCTTAGCTATGTGATGAGCAACCCCGCCGAACAAGTACTGACCGAACTGGAGGCGGTTCGTGCCGAGGCTTCCCGCGAAGGGTGGGATGGATACGACGCACGACCTTTGAGCTCAGATGCGTATGCGTTCGCGAGGATATTCTTGAACGCGTTGCCAAGCACTGCGCCCCTCCCGGAAGTGAGCGCTGACGGAGACGGCGAGGTTACACTTGATTGGGTCTTTGGGGAGCGAAAAGCTCTGACCGTGAGCGTCGGCCCAACTGGTCGGTGCACATTTGCTTGGATGCTTGGACTGCGTGTATATCGAGGAACGGATTGGATTGACGATGAGATTCCTGAAGAGATTCTGTCTGCGCTGGGCAAATTGGTTAGGGACAAAGCTGCGAAGGCGATTCGCTGAGCACAGAGGCAAATCCACAGTTGCCTCTCGTGAACTTGCGAGCAATGAATTGGTTGCCCGCTTTATTTACAGTCGGAGTCGCATGACGCTGTCAGCTTCGCGGCCAAAGCCTGAGGCATTCTCCCCTCCGGCCGACAATAAGCTCTCCGTGGCGCATTCGACGGGATTGCCAGATCGCGACGTTTGGGAAATTGCAAGGCTCCATGCGCTGGGCACTCAGCCCGGACGAGATAAGATACACGGACGAGCCGACATCCCCGTAAAGGCTCTGGTGGAGAGGAAACTCCGCGCAGTTCGCGACGACATCCCATTTAAACGACACACATCTGTGATTGGCTGGCCCGATCCGAACGATCCCGATGAAAGAAAACGCCAACGAAAGCAGATATGTCTCGAACTAAGTCAGGATCCGGACGTCAAACTCGTCATTCCCGAAAGTCCTATCATTCGCTCTTAGTAGCGGCCTGCAGGCAGCCACATTTCGCCTACTACTTCCTTGCCCGCTTGTAAAACGGCAGCGGAACCTGCTTGGCCCGCACCTGATTCGCCCGCACCTCGACCAGCACATCCTCGCCACTCGCCGCCACCGCCGCGGGCACCAGCGCCATCGCAATGTTGGCCTTCAGAAACGGCGCCGGCGAGCCCGACGTAATGACACCGATCTCGCGGCCTGCCAGACTCAACACTGGATACCCATCGCGTCCGATCCCGCGATCCACCATCTCCAACCCGACAATCTTCCGCGCCGGCCCGCCCGCCGCCTGCACCGCCAGCAACGCCTCGCGCCCAATAAACGCGCCCTTGTCGAGCTTCAACCAGCGTTCAAGCCCCGCTTCAAACACATTGATCTCCTCAGAGATCTCGTGCCCATAGAGGCTCATGCCGGCTTCGAGCCGCAGCGTGTTCCGCGCCCCCAGCCCGCACGGCCGAATTCCAAACTCCTCGCCCGCTTCCATCAGCGAGTTCCACATCTTCACCGTGGTCGCCTCGTCGGCAGGTATGTACAGCTCAAACCCGTCTTCGCCGGAATAGCCGGTGCGCGCAATCATCGTGTTCGCCACGCCCGCCACCGTGCCCCACGCAAACCAATAATTCTTGATCGCCGCCAGATCCACCTTGGTCAGCTTTTTGAGCGTCTCCAGTGCGCGCGGCCCTTGCAGCGCCAGTTGCGAATAATAGTCCGAGTAGTCGCTGATGTGGATCGACGGAAACCCGCCCACCTGTTTCCGAATCCACGCATAATCCTTGTCCTTGGTCCCGGCGTTCACGACCAGCATGTAGTCGTTGGGGCTGAGCCGGTGAACGAGAATGTCGTCGACAAACGTGCCCTCGGGCGTCAGCAGCGCCGAGTAGTGCGCCTGCCCATCCTGGAGCCGCGAAGCATCGTTCATGGTGATGTGCTGGATGGCTGCCAGCGATCCCGGCCCGCGAAACTGAATCTCGCCCATGTGGCTCACGTCGAACAGCCCCACGCCAGTACGCACGGCCAAGTGCTCGGCAATCAAGCCACCACCGGAACCGGGGCCCCCAGCGACGGGTCCTTGTCGCTGGGGTGGAGGGTATGGATACTCGACCGGCATATCCCAGCCGCCGAAGTCCACCATCCTGGCCTTGAGCGCGCGATGGGTGGCGTTGAGAGCGGTCTTCCTGAGCTGCGGGGCGATGGCGGGGCTGGTCATGGCTGTTCCTCGTGAACGGTGCGGCGGTACTCTACTTACCATAGGGACTAGGTTCCAGTGGGTCAAACGGTCACGCGATTCATTTGCAGATTGAGCGTGTAGAAAGAAAGGCTGGCGCTGGCATGAATCACTTTCGTGGAATCCTGATGCTGATAGCTGCCGGAATCGCCTTCTACCGTGGCTGGAAGATCCACACCGGAGAATATGCGCTGATGGCGTATGGGCTGGGCGCGCTGGCGGTCGGCCTTGCAGTCTGGCACCTGACACGCTCTGCGCCGCAGCGGCGGATGTAAGGCTGCTCGCCGGGCAAAGAGGCACCGGCTTACTTGTGCCGCGCCCGCCAGAACGAACTGACGCTCAGGTAGAGAAAGACCAGCAGAAGCGGCACGGAGACCAGGAACTTCTGGTGATCGGGCCCCTGCACGACGCTGGCTCTGTACATCCAAAGAGCCCGGGTAAAGACGATCACGAAGAGGAAGAAGAAGACCCCTGTGACTTCAAGCCAGACAATACCGCCCACGCGGCTGAAAGGGCGCAAGAAGCCGCCTATGCCGCGTGCAACATTCTTGGTCGCCTTTCCGGCAACCTGACCGGCGGCCCGACCACCAGCCCGGCTTTGGGCAGCGGCTTCAGCAGTGGGCTGACTGGCAGGCATGTTCGCGGCGGCCTTTGCGCTGGCCGCCATGCGCTCGCCGGCAACGCGCCCAGCAACGCGCAGGCCGATACCCAGCGCCCGCCCGATGGATTGAGGTTTCATTCCGTTATGATGGTAGCAGCGACGCTTGCTGAACCGGTTTTTTTGAGATTGTTGCCGGTTCGCAGTTGCTCCCAGACGGCGGCGGACGTAATGTAAAGGAATCCTACGCCGCGACCGGCTTCGTCCGGGCTGGCCGCCGCTCCTGGAGGTACCCTTGACGTCTCGTGTGCGCGAACTGATCCAGCAACTGGGCGAGGCCATCCACGAGTCGGTGATCGAGAGTGAGCAGATCGCCGGTGTGGTGCAGGATATCCGCAAGCACGGATTCGACGTGCTGTTGATGCTCGAAGCCACCATCGGCCTGAACGAAGTCTCCGCCAAAGATGCCGAGGAAGTCGCCGTTGGCGCCAGTCAAGACGGCGCGGAAGCTCCATTCACGCCCAACGATCTCCACTTTCTCCGCTCACTGCGCATCTCCGTTGAGGGCGAAGAGGAGAACGCCTCCGAGTCGGATACGGAGTAGCCCGGCCGCTTTACCCGATTCCGCTGGCCTGACAGTTGCTTTAGCGCGATAATCATTGCATGGCGACTCAGCCTATCTACGAAGATCCCCATCCGGAGCTCATCTCCGTACGCGAGTACCTCACCACGAGCTACCAACCCGACTGCGACTATGTGGACGGACGGATCGAGGAACGCAACGTGGGCGAATACGATCACGGCTATTTGCAGACCCTTTTGGCGGTACTCTTCATGAACAACCGCTCAACCTGGGGCGCGTTAGCGGTCACGGAGGTGAGAACGCAGGTGAGCAGCACCCGCTTCCGCGTGCCTGATCTTTCCATACTGCGCGCCGGCGCGCCAAGGGAACCCATCATCCGGCATCCGCAGTTGATCGCGATCGAGATTCTCTCTCCTGAGGACCGTCTGAGCAGGATGCAGGAAAAGGTGGACGATTACCTCGAATTTGGCGTGGAGAATATCTGGGTCATTGATCCGGAAACCCGGAAGGCGTGGACCGCGGACACCACCGGCTTTCACATCGTCCAAAATGACGAGCTCACTGTGGCGGGGACGCCAATCCGCGTGGTGCTGAGCGAGCTGTTTGCGGAGATGGGTCGGGTTTAGCGACTCTCGCTCATTATCATCCGAATCGACGGTCCCTAGCTCTTCAGCGCCACCCGTATATGCAGTTCCTTCAACTGCTGCTCGGTCACAGTCGTGGGCGCATCGGCCATCAGGTCGATGGCTTTCGCCGTCTTCGGAAACGCGATCACTTCGCGCAGATTTGCCGCACCGCTGAGCAGCATCACGATGCGGTCGAGTCCCAGCGCAATGCCGCCGTGCGGCGGCGTGCCATATTCGAGCGCGTCGAGAAAGAAGCCAAAACGCGCGCGCGCCTCTTCATCGCTGATGCCGAGCGACTGAAAAATCTGCTGCTGAATGTCTTTGCGGTGAATACGGATTGAGCCTGAGCCGAGCTCGAGCCCGTTCATGGCCAGGTCGTAGCAATTGGCCCGAACACTGGCTGGATCGGTGAGCAGGTTGGCCATGTCGTGCTCGTGCGGTGCGGTGAAGGGATGATGCGCCGGCATCCACTTGGCCGCGGCCAGGTCGTACTCGAACATGGGAAAGTCGACAATCCAGATTGGGTTGAACGCTGCTGCGCCGTCGACGCTCTTTCCGGCGAGCGGGTCGGCATCTGCAACCGCCTGTTTCGGTCACGGCAAAGGCTCCGTGCCGCTCGGCATACTTCTTGGCCAGCTCGGTGCGGAAGTTGCCTGCTGCGGAGTATACGTTAATCTCGCGCTCCGATAGGCGGCCCTCAAATTTGGTGTCGCTCGCCTTAACCGGATGAGCCGGATCGCCCGCCACGATGATCACGAAGTCAGCCTCGCATGGCGCCGGCCAGTTCGCGGGCTTTGATCGCGGCGTCTGGAAAGCTCTTGGCCAGGCGCTTGAAATCGTCAATGAACTTGGCGCCCTTTTTCAAATCGAACATCGGATGATTGTCTTCGCGCTCCTTGCGGCTCAACTCGCCGACGTTTGGAATGCGAAAGGCAACGACCGGCAGCGCGGGGTCGATCTGCAGCGTGGCGAGATCGGCATCGCTGAAAGCCGAGCGAACATCGGTCAGTCCAGGCAGACGAAGGTCGGGCTTGTCACTGCCGAACCGGCGCATTGAGTCGTCGTAGGTGATGCGCGGGAAAGGAGTGGGCAGGCTGACGCCGGCCGCCGCAAACGCCGCCGCCAGAAACTGCTCGACTACGGCGAAGACAGACTCCTGGTGAGGAAAGCTCATCTCCAGGTCGACCTGGGTGAATTCAAGCTGGCGGTCGGCGCGCAGGTCCTCATCGCGGAAGCACCGCGCGATTTGGAAGTACCGGTCGAAGCCGGAGATCATGAGAATCTGCTTGAAGATTTGCGGCGATTGCGGCAGCGCATAAAACTCGCCGGGATGCACGCGGCTGGGCACCAGGAAATCGCGCGCGCCCTCAGGTGTCGACTTGGTCAGGATGGGCGTTTCAATCTCAAGAAAGCCCTGTTTGCTCAGGCTCTCGCGAATGGCCAACGTAATGTCGTGGCGCAGGCGGAAGTTGCGCTGCATCTCTGGACGGCGCAGGTCGATGTAGCGATATTTGAGACGGACCTCTTCGTTTTGAATGGCTTCTTCAGATGGCGAAAACGGCGCCAGGCGCGTGTCGTTCAGGACGAGAAGCTGCGTCGCTTCGATCTCGATCTCGCCGGTGGGCATTTTGGGGTTGATGGCGTCGGCGTCGCGCAGGCGAACCTTGCCAACCGCGGCCACGACATACTCGGGCCGCACCTGTTCACCTTTCAGGTGGCCGTCGGGCGTGAGCTCTTTGTCGAGCACAATCTGCGCAATGCCGGAGCGGTCGCGCAGGTCGAGAAAGATGAGGTTGCCGTGATCGCGCCGGCGATTGACCCAACCCATCAGCACAACACTCTGCCCGGCGTTGGCGGCGCGCAATTCGCCGCAGAGATGCGTCCGTTCGAGACTGCCTAAGAAATCGAGCACTACCTGTGTCCTTTATCTGCCTGCTGATTCTGTTCGAGCCTGTTTTCAAGAACCTGGTTTGTGTCAGGGCACGACTTCAGTCGTGCCGATAGCGCCCATAAAAGTATTGGGCTTTAGCCCCTGAGGAAGACGGCCAGCTCCGCGCGAGGAACCTTCGTTTGAATGCCGGTGGCGAACTCCTTTACCGTCAGAATACCGGATTGAGCTCGTCCTCGCCCAGAATCACGATGTGGCGAGCCATCTTGTTGGCTAGCTTCAAAGGATTTCTTTAGCCGAAAATTCCCGTCGCCCAGCTCGACTCTGAGGCCCTGACGGCGCAGTTCGCGGGCTAGAAACAGCGCGGTGGCATGCACCAGAACCAATACGTCCGGCTTCTTTTCATCGCATAAGGGCGCAATATAGGCATCGATTAACGCCTGCTGCGTTGCAGGCTGCTGAGCCAACAGAGTCAACGCCAGTCGGTCCTCGCCCATAGCAAAGCCGATGCCCGGCGCCCGTGGGCCGCCGATGCATTTCACTCAGGCCGTCATAGCGGCCACCGCCCAGCAGAGCATTTTGTGCACCCAGTCCGCCGTGAGTAAATTCGAAGGTGGTGCGTGTGTAATAGTCGAGACCGCGAACCAGCCGATGATTATGCGTATAAGGCACTCCAGCTGCGTCAAGAGCCGCCGTAACCGCAGCAAAGTGATCCTTGCGACGCTTCGTCGAGCGAATCGGCAATCACCGGCAGCGTCGCAATGATCGGCTGGTCGGCTGGAACCTTGCAGTCGAGAACGCGCAGCGGATTGGTGACAGCGCGGCGCTGGCAGTCTACGCACATCTGGTCCGCTACGGGAACCAGCGCCGCACGCAGTGCCTGTTATAACGTGCGCGGTCCGCTGCAGAGCCAACGGAGTTCAGCTCAAGGATCCAGCCGGTGATGCCCAACTTGTCGAGAAAAGTGGCGAGCATCTCCAGCACTTCGGCGTCGCGCAGCGGGCTCTCGCTGCCCGCGGACGGTGGTCCGATGACCTCCGCGCCGATCTGCGAGAACTGGCGGTAGCGGCCCTTCTGCGGGCGCTCGCGCCTGAACTGCGGCCCGATGTAAAAAAGCTTCTGCAACAGGCCGGTCTCGCCCAGTTGATGCTCGATGTAGGCCCGAACCACGCCCGCTGTATTCTCCGGCCGCAGGGTGAGCGACTGCGTCTTTTCCGACTGCGCCCGCGCGCGATCCTCCCAGGTGTACATCTCTTTCGAGACAATGTCGGTCTCCTCGCCCACGCTGCGGGCAAACAGCGCCGTGTCTTCAAAGATGGGCGTTCGGATCTCGCCGAAGTTGTAGCGGGCGAAGACGGCACGGGCGGTGGCTTCGATGCGGTTCCAGAGCGCGGTTTCCGGCGGCAACAAGTCGCGCGTGCCGCGAACGGCTTTCAGGGTTTGGCTCATGGTGCTAACCTTTGTCTCAACTTCTTAGGATACAAGGTGGGAGCGATGATCCTTTACGTTGCTTCAATGGCCGCCTTTTTAGTGGATCAACTGGTAGCGGCGCCGATTATTGTTCAATGCGCGCAAGCTGCGCCTGAGCCGTGGTGGAAGTGGCCGCTTCAGTTTGCACTCAGCGTAGTTCCGGTTGCGGGCGGCGTCTTGATCGCAGTTTGGTCTTTCAGGGCTACCAGCAGGAGGGAGCACGAACGGTGGATTCTGGACCAGAAGGTGGCGGAATGGAAGGAGCTGCTGATGAAGATTGCCGCAATCGAGGAAATAGTCCCCTGTATCAGCACAGGCCTGCCAGGCTATCCGGGGCTGGAGCCAGCTGTTCTCGCCATGGTGCCTTCGTTGCGAGGTAATATTTTTATCTGCAATGCTATCGAAACCAGCGGTTTTATTGGAAGATGGGAGGATTTTGCACAGTATGTTTCAGGTGAATTCGAAATGACGATCAAAGGGGACAATCTCACGCAGAAAGGCCTCTCGCCCGTCGAGACAAGTTGGGATGACAGGGAGCGAAGCGCCCAAGAGCGCCATGTGGCTGAAATGGGAGTCAGAAAGCGGCTCTCTGCGCTACGGGAAGAGTTGCGTACACTTGCACACAAGGAGTTGGGAATTTGATGAATAGCGTCCACGGGCTTGCAAGCATTCTGACGAGAGAAGAGGACGGCTGGATCGTCGCAGAGTGCCCAGACTTGCCCGGCTGCGTAAGTCAAGGCAGGAGCGAAGCAGAAGCCTTGGCCAATATCCGTGACGCGATGGCCGGCTGGCTCTGGGCGGAAGAGCAAAAGAAGGCAGGGGCCCAGCCTTGAGTGCCGTTATGCTCTGCGCCTTATCGACTCGTTCAACGCGCCATCAATCTGCGTCTGCCATCCCTGCCCAAACTCGTCCGGTGGGCGCGGATGCGGCCGTCAATCTTCTAGGTCGCGGTGGTGCTTGCGGAAGACATACCGGCCAACCAGCCAGCCGACGGCGCTGCCTACCAGCACGTCTGACGGGAAGTGCTGGCGCGCGAGGATGCGGGTCATGCTCAGGCCGGTGGCGAGGCCGTATGCAGTGATCTGGGTGATGGCTCCGGGATATTCAGAGGCGATGACGGCGGCCGACGACCAGGCGATGATGCTGTGAGTCGAAGGGAACGAGGAGTCGAGGCCGACGCTGCGCTGGAAGAACTTTCCCTTGGCGCCGTCGAGGGTGGGGCGCTCGCGCATGGTGGCGGCCTTCAGCACCTCATCGACAACCAGGCTGTCGACCATGGCTTCGCCGGCCAGGATTCCGGTTTCAGTGGCGTGAGCATCGTGGCGGATGCTGGCCCAGACCGTAGACGATGACGGGGCGGCGACGAAGCCGCCGAGCAAGCCTTCGGAAGCAGTGCTGGCATCGTGGTTGAGGGAGGCGTTATTGAGCTTGGACGAGGACATGACCTCGTGATCGGCAGTGATGGCGACGGTTGTAGCCAAGGCCAGAGGGACCAGGTAGGCGAGGTCGTGTTCGCGAATGCGTGCGGGACTGGTCCAGATCGCAGCCTGATCCTTGAGGATGTTGATGGGCGTGCCGCGCAGGGTTACGCGATCCTTTTCGGCTGCCTGTGCAGGGTCAGCGGATTGAGGCAGCGGCGCATCGGGCAGGGAGACGGAACTTGCATCTGAGAGCGAGTTTGGGCCGGCAGCGGTTTGTCCGGGAGCCGCGGTGCAGAGGGCCAGCGCCAAGGCGGGAACCAGGAGAATGCGGGCGCGGAACTGTTGAAGTTCTGGGCCAAAAGGATGGAGCAAGATACGATCCGGCATGAACGATCTCCCGGTTCCCAGGTTACCGTGCGTTGGATGCACATGAACAGGTTAGCAAGTTTGCGCGAAGCGAAGGCTTTTGGCTGCCACCAAGCGTCTTTGAGTCTCTCAGAAAACAATTGAGTGAAGCAGCCCTGGTTAGCTGCGCGGCTCATTCAGGTAGATTTCCGTGTAGTCCAGATAGTTCTGGGCGTATTCCAGAATAAGCGCACGGTCGCCGTCGGAGAGATTGCGGCGGAGCTTTGCCGGAACGCCGGCCCACAGAGTTCTAGGCGGAACAACGGTGTGCTCGGGCAGAACTGCGCCCGCCGCGATGATGGAACCGGAGCCGACTCTGCAATCGTTGAGTATGGTCGCGCCCATGCCGATGACCACCTCGTCTTCGACGATGCAACCGTGAACAGTGGCGTTGTGGCCGATGGTGACCCAGTCGCCGACAATGACCGGATAGAGGTTGCGCTGGCCGTGAAGAACCGCGCAGTCCTGGACGTTGGAGTTGGCGCCAACCCGGATGGAGTTGACGTCGCCGCGCAGGACAGCATTCATCCAGACCGAGGAATGTTCGTCGAGGGTTACATCGCCGATGAGCTGGGCGGAGAGATCGACGTAGCAACTGGCGGGGATCTGGGGCAATCGGCCCTGGTAACTCCGGATCATGTCTTCGAGGCCTCCTCGGAAAAGTCTAGAGCATTGCCTTCCCGCGTCAGGGCAATCGCATTTGAAACGATGGGGTTGGGATTTGTTGTGCTCTGAGACTTGACGCCTTACATTTGCGCGTCCTGGGCGGCGGATGGCTAGCCCGGTTGAACGTAAGTTCTTTGTTTTCGGCAGATCGGTGGCGCGATGCGAAGGTTTGCGCAAAAGTTGGCACTGACAAGTCCTTTGTTATCAACGAGGGGCGAAGAGATCAAAAACTCAACAGGTTTGTTTTCATCCAGTTACGTAAAAAGGGGGGGGAGGGGGGTCGATTTTTTTGTTTTTGGGAACTTTTCCTCCCTGCCAGAGGGAGTCGAGTTGTGGGAATGAAGGTTCTGGGCCATGGGTTCGCTCGTGGAGATCTCAGTTTGTATTCTCATTGTGCGCCGGAGAGCCGAAATGATCGGCAAAGAAGATAAGAGATTCGAGATAACGGTCAGGTCTGCAATCGGTGTGGAGAAGAATCCAAATGCGATTGCCCTGCTTCCTGCGTAGGGAAGGGCAAAACTCAAAGATCGGTGTCGACGCACAACCCGGCAAACCAAACTGGAGAGCCTGTAGAAGCAAATAACTCGCTGAATCGCTCCAACTTAAATGGAATCAAAGCAAAATACCAAGGAAATGTGATACAGCCTCACCGCAACTGCAAGATTGCCGGTATCATATAAGAAGCCCCATGGCAGGTTTGGAGGTGGGATTCTTTGGCAGAGGTTCGTGTTCAAGAAGGCGAACCGCTCGAAAATGCTTTGCGCCGGTTCAAGCGGAAGGTACAGCAGGAGGACATCATCAAGGAAGTCAAGCGTCACTCCTACTATCTGAAGCCCGGCGAGAAGAAGCGCGTAAAAGCAGCTTTGGCGCGCAAGCGGAATCGTAAGAAGGCTCGTAAAGAGGCAGACTAGTATCAAACCGATTGTGACTGAGCCCCCGGTCTCCCCGCGGCAACGCGAGGGAACGATGAAAAGCAGACTGTCCGGCCGGGGGTCTGTTACAGGTCCTTTGTGGCTTTGATGTTCGATATTCTGTTGGTGTGGTAACGTAGTGCAGGTCTTCCGGTCCGCCGAGAAGACACGGAATTCAGCCGCGTTGTTCCTGGCGGCCCGGGCCCTTGTTGTTGATAGATGTGACAAGCGCAGGGAAACGGGACCGGCAAGTTTCTCGGAATCATGGCCGATTTCAGTGGGTTTCCCTGAAATGGGGAAGCCGGCTATGGAGTTCGTCGACAGAGTATTAAAGTGCAACGATTGCGGCGCCGAGTTCATATTCACAGCCGGCGAACAGTTATTCTTCCACGACAAGCAGTTCACCAACGACCCCAAGCACTGCAAGCAGTGCAAGGCGAAGCGCGCCCGAGGCGGCTCCAGGGTTCGTTCGGAGACGCGGACGACCTGTTCGGAGTGCGGAGAAGAGACGACCGTTCCCTTCAAACCGACCCAGGGTAGGCCAGTGCTGTGCCGGTCCTGCTTCCAGAAGCAGCAGGAGAAGCCGAAGTCGGCGACGGTACCTACGCCAGCGCTCGACTGAAGATCAGATCTCCCTGGAAATCGGAGGGAATCCGGCAACTCTAACCAACGTAGCGCGTTGCGCCCAGGGGCGCAAGGCAGTTCCAATACAGCTGGATTAGCGTCAAAGAGCGCCTTCCAAAACGCCGCCGATTTCAGGCGCCAGCCGAGCATTTCTTCGAGAGAAATGGCTGACGTCATGCTTTCCTTTTGAGCGCCCGATGTCCGATATCGCCGCGATAGTAGATGCCATCGAAGTGAATCTCAGCCATGGCCCGATAAGCCTGGGCCAAAGCCTCTTCGAGCGTGGGCGCGGCGGCAGCAACGGCAAGCACGCGTCCGCCCGCTGTGACCAGTTGGCCGCCGAGGCGCGCCGTGCCTGAGTGGAAGATCTGCACTCCTGGAACCTGGGCGGCTGAGCTGAGGCCGGAAATCGGAAAGCCGGTCTCGTAGCTGCCCGGATAGCCCGCGGAACTGGCAACGACGCAGACCGATGCGCCGGGAGTCCAGCGCAGTTCGGCTTCGGCAAGGCGGCCGTCAATCGCAGCCTCAAGAGCCTCAACAAGATCGCTCTCGAGCCGTAGCAGGATGGCCTGGGTCTCAGGATCACCAAAGCGCGCGTTGAATTCAAGAACCTGTGGCCCTCGCGCGGTCATCATCAGGCCAATGTAGAGGACGCCGACGAACGGCGTATCCTCATCGGCCATTCCCCGCACCGTTGGCTCGGCGATGTGGTGCAGAATCCACTCCCGCATGCCGGCGTCGAGCAGCGTATCGGTGGAATAAACGCCCATGCCGCCGGTGTTGGGACCGGTGTCGCCCTCGCCGATGCACTTGTGGTCCTGCGCGGGCGCGAGTGGCGTCACATACTTGCCGTCGGAGAGGCAGAGAAAGCTGATCTCATCTCCTTCGAGGAACTCTTCGAGAACCACCTGCTGCGACGCCTCGCCGAGCAGCTTGCCACTGAAAAGGCTGTGCGCGGCCTCAAGAGCGGTCTGGCGCGAGGCGCAGACAATCACGCCTTTGCCGGCAGCCAGCCCGTCGGCCTTGACCACGATGGGCGGGCGGAAGATGTCGACCGCTTTCTCCAACTCGGCGGCAGTGGTGCAGACGGCGTAGTTGGCCGTGGGGATGTTGTGGCGCTGCAGAAAGCGCTTGGCGAAGCCTTTGCTGGACTCCAGCATGGCCGCTGCCCGCGTGGGGCCAAACACGCGCAGGCCGCGCCGCTGCAACTCATCCACAATGCCCAGGGACAAAGGCAGTTCAGGCCCGACGATGGTCAGGCCGGGCTGCTCGGCCTCGGCAACGCGGACCATGGCGTCCAGGTCCTTTAGATCGACCGGAATGCAGCGCGCGATCTGGGCAATGCCGCCGTTTCCTGGAGCGCAAACAACTTCTGTAACTCGATTGCTGCGTTTTGACCGCCCAGGCCAGCGCGTGCTCGCGGCCTCCCGAACCAAAGATCAAGACTTTCATTGCTGCATTCCTG
This sequence comes from uncultured Acidobacteriaceae bacterium, assembly GCA_963757965.1. Classification (GTDB taxonomy): domain Bacteria; phylum Acidobacteriota; class Terriglobia; order Terriglobales; family Acidobacteriaceae; genus Telmatobacter. The sequence continues at coordinate 54,161 of CAVWTV010000004.1, read as the reverse complement.
CTCTTTCTTATGCCGCCGAACGCTGAAAGGTTATCTGACCAAACCAGGCTCCGGAAGTCAACCCAACAAGAGTGGCTGCGATGCACAGAACTGCGCGTCACCTATACTTATGCGTGGTGAGTACAGAGACGCTTGGAGGCAAGCTGAAGGGCGGAGCCATGGTGCAAACTCGCATTAAGCCGTACCTGCAAGAGGTTGCCGAGAAGGCGCGGCGGGCGGAGCAGACGCGAGTTTACCGGCGCAATCAGGTTTTTGGGTTGCTGCTTGTGGCTCTGGCAATCCTGCTATGGTGGCTCTTCCACACCAATCTGAAATGGATCTTTCCGCCGGGATGGTGGCGGCCATGAGCGGCTCGGCAAAGGTGTCAGGGCATGACTTCAAAGCCAGCCCTGAGCGCAGTCGAATGGGTGCCGACAAGCCGCAATCCCTCACCGGGGCTTCAGCCCCTGCCGCAGAACCTCTCGCCGTCCTGCTGCTCGGCCCCACCGGCAGCGGCAAGACGGCGCTTTCGCTTGAACTTGCGGAGCGGTTCGGCGGCGAGATTGTCAGTTGCGATTCGGTCGCGGTCTATCGGGGCATGAACCTGGGCACGGCCAAGCCCACGACAAAAGAACGGGCACGTGTGCCGCACCATCTGATCGACGTAGCCGAGCCGGACGAGCCGTTCACCGCGGGCGAGTACAGCAGGCGCGCGAGGGCGGCGTTGCGGGACATTTCCACGAGGGGCCGTCTGCCCATTGTGACCGGCGGAACCGGCCTCTACCTGCGCGCCCTGACTGACGGGCTGTTTGCCGGGCCGGAGCGGCAGCCCAAGCTGCGCGCGCGGATCGAACGGAGCAGAATCAAGCACACAGAAGGTTGGCTGCACCGGCTGTTGAAGCGGCTTGACCCGGCGTCGGCCGCCCGGATTCATGTCAACGACACGCCCAAGCTGATTCGCGCAATCGAGGTCTGCGTCACCGGGCGCAAGCCGTTCTCCCAAGTGCTCGGCCGCGATCCGCTCACTGGCTTTCGCCTGCTGCGGATCGGTCTGAACCCGCCGCGAAAGGCGCTCCCGCCCCGCGAAGGCCTTTACGATCGTCTGAATCAACGCGCAGCGGCGATGTTCGCAGCAGGGTTGGTTGACGAGACGCGCGGCCTGCTTGCGCGCTTTGGACCCGTGAAGGCGCTGGACTCGCTCGGATACCGGCAGGGACTCGCCGTCCTGGCGGGGACCCTAAGCGTCGATGCGGCCATAGAGTGCGCCCAGCAATGCCATCGCAACTATGCCAAGCGCCAGTTGACCTGGTTCAGGCGCGAGCCGGAGGTGCATTGGATCGAGGGATTCGGAGACCAGGCGGACACGCTGCTCGCCGCCATCGATCTCGTTCAATCTGGATTTTCCCCGAGCTTCACCGCATAGAACTGCCCGCCACGGCTCCGCCAAACGCCGCGGGCGCGCCCGGAGGCGGCGTCATATCCACGGTCTTGTAACCCTCCGGAATCTCGAAGAAGGCCGGCGGCGGCTCCTCGCGTTTAATGTTGGTGAGAGCGACCGTCTGAACGCCGGTGCGGGGATCGGTGTGGCGAACCAGCAGGTTCAAGTGCAAGTCCTCCGAGTACCAATACTCGTCAACAACGGTAACCGCCGCGCCGGTCCCGCTGACTTGCGCCGGGATTGTAACTGAGCGCCGGATGCCCTTGGTCACAAACCCCTCGAGGTTGGTTGAGTCCAGATCCTCCACCTTCGCCATTGGATTGGAAAATGCGCGCAGGTTGGGAGCCTTGGGCGGCTCGGGTAGCACCCACTGGCGCGCGATACGGGTCATGGGATCGTAAAAGGTGTTCAGGCGCGTTTGCAGGTCGAAGATGTGTACCTCGGTCAAGTGGGGCGTGCCGTGAAAGGACTCCGGCACAAGAGTGCGGCGCTCGTTGTGGATGCGCCCGCGCGCGTCGCGACCGATCAAATTGATCGTGGTTTTGGTAACCGTAGTTCCATCGGGCATGGTCTGCTCGCTCCGGATCAACACCGTCGCGGAAAAAGGCACGCCGGCAACCGGAGTCACGAACACTCCGTCTACGTGGGTCTGGGTCCCGTGATAGAGGGGAGGGTTGTCGCCTGTTTGCTGAGCAGGCAGAGCTACCATGCCCGCCACCAGCAAAGCTGCGGTCAAAAGGAGAGAACGCTGCATTCCGGCCTCCTTAGCTTGTTGCCGCCATGTTACCGCGAATCGGAATTGCACGCTGTGATAACGTGGCAGCCATTTAAACTAATACCACAGTTGCAGACCGGGAATTCCGGAGGGAGCAGGGGGTTTCAACCCCCTGAAAGAGAGCGAAACAACAGGGCCTTTAGGCCCGGACCCTTGTCACTTTTCTGGCAAAGACCGCAAGTACAACTGAGGTACTAAGCGGAGTGAGGCTGCGTTCGCATGCGAAGGCGGCGCCGCGAAATGGAGATTCCCTATGGCAGAAGCAGTTTACGATGTGGCGATTGTTGGCGGCGGGCCGGCCGGGTATACGGCGGCGATTCGCGGCGCGGAGTACGGGCTGAAGGTGGCGCTCATCGATAGCTCCGAAAAACTCGGCGGCACCTGCCTGCACGTGGGTTGCATTCCCACTAAGGCGCTCTTGTTCAACGCCGAGATTTGGGACCATCTGAAGCACGCGGCCGAGTTCGGCATCGCCGGCATCGGGACTCCGGCGCTGGACTGGGCGGCTGTGCAGGCGCGCAAGAACGGCATCATCGCCAAGCACGTCAAGGGCCTCGAATTCCTGATGAAGAAGCATAAGATCACCGTGATCAACGCCTATGGGCGGCTCACCGGACCAGCGCAGGACGGCGTGCATACGCTTGATGTGACCGCAAAAAGCGGCGAGGTCAGCCAGGTAAAGACGAAGAACGTGATTCTTGCGACTGGGTCGGCGGCCAAAATGCTGCCGGGGCTTTTGGCGGATGATCGCGTGTTGACCAACATCGAAATTCTGGCCATGGATCAGGTACCCAAGTCGATGGTCGTCATCGGCGCTGGCGCTGTCGGCATGGAGTTCAGCTCGATCTTTCGCAGCTTTGGAACTGAAGTTACAATTCTTGAGTTTCTGCCGCGCGTGGTTCCGGTCGAAGATGAGGAGATATCGAAAGAGATAACTCGCCTGTTCAAGAAGCGCGGTATCGACGTAAACACCGGCGCAAGAGTGGAGAAGGTTGAGAAGACCGACTCCGGCGTGAAGGTGACTTATACCGACGCGAACGGCAAGCCGCAGGTGAAGGAAGCTGAAAAGGTATTGGTGGCTGTGGGCAGGTCGGGACTGACGGCCAACATCGGTGTGGAGAAGACGAAGATCGAGCTCGATCGCGGGCTAGTGAAAGTGAACGAAGCGCAGGAGACAGCGGAGCCGGGCGTCTTTGCCGTTGGCGATATTGTGTCCGGGTTGCCGCAACTGGCCCACGTAGGCGCGATGAGCGGCATGGTGGCTGTAGCCAAGATTGCCGGCAAGAAATTCAGGCCGGTGCGCAAAGACCGCATCCCGAGCTGCACTTATACCGAGCCGCAAATCGGGTCAGTTGGATTGACGGAAGCCCAGGCCAGGGAAAAAGGCTATGAAGTGAAGGTAGGCAAGTTTCCCTTTGCGGGCAACGCGAAAGCAACAATCCTGGGCAACCATGATGGCTTTGTAAAGATCGTCTCCGACGCGAAGTATGGCGAAATTCTCGGCGTACACATCCTTGGGCCGCAAGCTACGGAGTTAGTCGCGGAAGCAGTCGCCGTGCTTGAACTCGAAGGCACTGTGGAGGAGATGATGTTCACCATCCACGCGCATCCCACTCTGTCTGAATCCCTGCTCGATGCATATGGCTCCGTGGAGGGGATGGGGATCAACGCGTAGGAGCGGCTAAACGCGATCCAGCTCAGCGAAGAGGTCCGCAAGGACGATGCGGATGGGCGTTTCCGGGATGGCAAGTTCACCGGAGCGAGCGAGTTCAAGACCGCTGGCTGTACCGCGATAGGCGACGCGTGCCGCAGGGTCGATAACCCAAACGTGGTCAATGCCGAAGGCGAGATACTCTGCGGCTTTGGCTGCGGTCCGACGCAAGGTGTCTTCGGGCGACTGAATCTCAATCACCAGCAATGGCGGATGTGTAAGGATGCGCTCTCTCGGCGTGCCTGCCCGAAGGATGGTCACGTCCGGCACACGGAAATGGTCCGGCCGAGTCTGGACGCGCTGCTCGGTGACGGCAACAACGCCCCATTCGGCGCGATGGGCGACAAAGATGCTGCCAAGAAACAGTTGCAGAAAAGAATGCTCGAACTCGCCCAAGTCGCGCTCCTCGATAACTCCGTCCACGTACTCGCAGTCATGCTCGTAGACACTCGAGAGATACTCCTCGACGCTGACGTGCTTATCGAAAACGGGCTGCGTTGCCATGGAAACAGTATCCTCCGAATTGGGGAAACGCGCTAGAGTTCAGTCGATTGGCTGGCCACCAACGCCTTGGCCTTGGCAACGAAATCGGCAAGCGGCATCGACCCCTGGTCGCCCTTGCCCCGAGTGCGCACGCTGACCGAGTCGGCGGCTTCTTCCTTGTCGCCAAATACGAGAATGTACGGCGTCTTCTGGTTGGCGAAGTCGCGGATCTTGCCGTTCATCTTTTCGTTGCGGTCGTCGACTTCAACGCGGAGTCCCGCTGCTTTGAGCTCAGCCTCGACCTTTTTGGCATAACCATGATGACGCTCGCTGATCGGGACAAGACCGACTTGCACAGGCGCAAGCCACAGCGGAAACGCTCCGGCATAATGTTCGATCAGCACGCCGAAGAAGCGCTCCACTGAACCGAACAACGCGCGATGCACCATCACCGGCTGATGGCGCTCACCATCTTCGCCGACGTACTCGAGCTCGAACCGAGCGGGAAGAGTGAAGTCAAACTGAACCGTGGAGAGTTGCCACAAGCGACCGAGCACATCGACAAGCTTGACGTCGATCTTGGGGCCGTAGAAGGCGGCTTCACCGGGGATGGTCTTGTAGGCGATGCCCTTCCTGTCCAAGGCTCTCTTAAGTCCACCCTCCGCAAGAGCCCAGTTTTCGTCGGAGCCAATATACTTTGCGCGATCGTTCGGATCCCACGTGGATAGCTCGACTTTGAATTCATTGAAGCCGAAGGTCTTGAGCACTACTTCGGCAAATTCGATACAGGCTACGACTTCATCTTCGATCTGGCCGGGGGTGCAGAAGATATGAGCATCATCCTGCGTGAATCCGCGGACGCGAAGCAGGCCGTGCATGGTGCCCGAGCGCTCGTAGCGGTAGACGTTGCCCAGCTCGGCATAGCGCTGGGGCAGGTCGCGATAGCTTTTGGGCGAGTTCTTGTAGATGAGAATGTGGCCTGGGCAGTTCATCGGCTTGAGGCGGTATTCGGCGTCATCCAGCTCCATCGGCGTGTACATGTTGCCGCCGTAATAGCCATCATGGCCGCTTACCTTCCAGAGTTCGCGCTTCATGACGTGCGGAGTGTTGACCAGCAGGTATCCGCGGCGCAGGCACTCTTCGCGCATCCAGTCTTCCATCACCTTACGAACCATGGCGCCCTTGGGATGCCAGAAGACGAGACCGGGACCGGCGAGCTCCTGAATGCTGAACAGGTCGAGTTGCTTTCCGAGCAGGCGATGATCGCGCTTGGCCGCTTCTTCAAGCCGCGCAAAGTGGGCGTCGAGTTCTTTCTGTGAGAAGAATGCAGTTCCATACACGCGCTGCAACTGCGGATTCTTTTCGTCGCCGAGCCAATATGCTCCGGCCAGAGACAGAACTTTGAATGCCTTCACGCGGCCCGTCGAAGGCACATGGGGGCCACGGCAGAAGTCGACGAACTTGCCGTTTCGATAGAAGCTGACTTGGGAGCCCGGCTCGGTGAACTTGGTCACGAAGTGGGTCTTCATGAAGTCGCCGTCACGCTCGAATTCCGCCAGCGCCTGCTCGCGCGGTTCATATTCGTGGACAAACTTCTCATCGCGCGCAACCACTTCGGCCATTTTGGCTTCGATAACTGCCAGGTCCTCGGGCGTGAACGGCGTTTCGCGATAAAAATCGTAAAAGAATCCTGCGTCCGTGGCTGGACCGTGACCGAGCTTGGTCTCGGGAAAAAGCTCCAGGACCGCAGTGGCAAGCACATGCGCGGCTGAGTGCCGAACCACCTTCAGCGCTTCTGGGTCTCTCTCGGTAATCAGTTCCAGGCGAGTGTCCGCGGTGAGCGGCGTTGCCAGGTCCACCATGCGCGGCGCGGCCGAGTCTTCTGCGGCGTACATCGTGGCTTCTCCCGACTGGCCGTCGGAGTCAACACGTTCCTTGACGGCACCGGTCAAGGGAGTCAGACGGGCAACGACGGAGGCCGCGGCGAGACGAGGCGAGATGGCATTGGCAATGTCGAGCGGAGTCGTGCCGGCGGGCACTTCGCGAATGGCCCCATCGGGCAGGTGTACAGCAAATGTCTGCGAGCTCATGGTGGGTTGGAGTCCAATGCGGCCGCGACTTGAGAGGCAGCCGACTCTCTTGAGGATAGAAGCCGGATGGGCGTCCCGTCGAGCGGGGCGTCGTGCCCGGTTGATTGCGTGGGGCCAATGCGGTCAGCGATACCGCATTCTGTGGACGATTTCAGATGGCCGGTTTCACGCAGTCAACAATACTTCGCTGGGCAGATAGCGGGATCAATATCCGGAAATTTCGGTAAGCCTTGGTCATGGGTTCAGAATCACTAGCCCGTAAGGAAATGAGGGCAGAGATGCGCTGGGGTTCGTTGCTGGTTTGGTTTGGACTCTGCTTTGCGGTCGCAGCAGTAAGCGGACGCTTGACAGCCGCTGAGATCCCCGGTTGGTACCGGACACTCGTCAGGCCGGCAATCGCGCCGCCCAATTGGGTGTTTGGCCCGGTCTGGACAACGCTTTATGCTCTCATGGCCATCGCTGCCTGGCAGGTCTGGGTGTCCGCAGCGTCGCCAATGCGCACCTGGGGACTGATTCTGTTTCTATTGCAGCTTGGGTTGAACTTTGCCTGGTCGTGGATATTCTTCAGGCAACACGCGATTGGGAAGGCGCTTGCGGAGGTCGTGCTCTTGTGGGCAGCAATTGGGGCGGCCACGCTGGTGTTTGGGCGGGTGTCGACCGCCTCAGCCTGGCTGATGGCGCCCTACTGGGCATGGGTGAGCTTTGCCGCGCTGCTGAACGCGGCGTTCTGGCGGTCTAACTGACGGTCCAACCGCAGCTTACGCACAGGAACAAACGAGGGCATGGATTGCCTCCAGCCCTCGCATGTCTTTGCTAGATTCTGCCGGAATCCTGCCTGGAGACTAGAGCGGCTGCACGTCGGCAGCTTGCCAGCCTTTGGGCCCCTTTACCACGTTGAACTGCACGGCTTGACCTTCCTGCAAGCTCTTGAAACCGCTTGAGTTGATTGCAGAGTAGTGCACGAAGACATCTTCACCGTTCTGACGAGAGATAAAGCCGAAGCCCTTCGCGTCATTAAACCACTTAACAGTACCTTGTTCCATTTTGCTCGTGTTTCCTGGATTGAATTGCGCTGGATGAATCGGAGCGGCCACTGGCAGAATCTTGCTTTGTTGGGCGAGTGCTGCTGACGCCCGGTTCTGGTCTAACGCTGCCGATAGTGTACCATTCCTCTGGAAATTGGGGGCAGGAATTCTCAGGATTCGTCCCAACCCGTGATTTTTGCCTCCGGAACCTGTTGATCGATTTGGGTTTATAATCGCCTGTCCAGTTCTGGTCCAGTGAGAGATGCAATGATTCACGATCCGGTTCCCGGTTTGCTTGCCCGCGCTACGGAACTGCTTGAAGCGGAGTTCGGGGCGTTGCCGGCTTTTGAAATGGCAGTGGACACTGACAGGGTTGCCAGGGTTCTGGAAGCGACAGCACACCGGCTGGGCGACAACTACCCCTATTTCCATCCGCTTTACGCCGGACAGATGCTCAAGCCGCCGCATCCAGTTGCACGAGCGGCGTATGCGCTGGCGATGACGCTCAATCCGAACAACCATGCGCGGGACGGCGGCCGTGCCAGCTCGCAGATGGAGATTGAAGCGGTCGGCGAGATCGCCGGAATGTTCGGCTGGACTGAATTCCTGGGTCACCTGACTTCGAGTGGAACGCTGGCCAACCTGGAGGCGCTGTGGGTGGCCGGGCAGTTGGCGCCGGGGCGGCGAATCTTGGGGTCAGAGCAGGCGCACTATACCCACAAACGCATCTCCGCCGTGCTCAAGCTGGAATATGCGAGCATCCCGGCCGACCGCCGCGGACGCATGGACCTTGAGGCGCTGGAGACCGAGTTGCGGAAAGGCGATGTAGGCGCGGTGGTGGTCACGCTGGGCACAACGGCCACCGGTGCAGTCGACCCTCTCGACGAGGTGCTGACGCTGCGCGAACGGTTTGGTTTCAGGGTGCATGTGGATGCAGCTTACGGCGGCTATTTTCGGCTGATTCCGGAGGCCTTGGACGAGCCGGCGCGAAGGGCTTTCGCGGCCATCGGTGAGGCTGACTCGATTGTGATCGATCCCCACAAGCACGGGCTGCAGCCTTACGGATGCGGATGCGTTTTGTTTCGCGACCCGGCGGTGGGCCGCTTCTACAAGCACGATTCGCCTTATACCTATTTCACCTCAAAACAGTTGCACCTCGGCGAGATCAGCCTGGAATGCTCGCGGGCAGGAGCTGCAGCGGTGGCGCTCTGGGCCACGCAGCAGTTGTTGCCCTTGACGCCAGGCGGTGAGTTTGCGCAGGGGCTGGCGCGCGGGCGGGCTGCTGCGCTGGAACTGTACCGTCGATTACGTCATGACGAACGGTTTCAGACTCCTGCAGCGGGTGAGCCTGAGCTCGACATTGTGGTCTGGAAGATGAATGCGAAGAACAGGGAGATGACCTCGGAGTTGGCGCACCGTGCCTTTGTAGCTTCCGCCGCGCGGGATTTGCATCTGGCCCTAGTAGAATTGCCACTGGCATGGTTTCAGCCGCGGGACCGTAAGGTAAATGGGTCCGAAGCCGAAAGAGTTACCTGTCTGCGCTCGGTTTTGATGAAGCCGGAGCACGAAGCGTGGCTGGACAGCATCTGGGAACGGTTAAGCGCAGCCTGCAAGGACATGCCTGGAGATTGAGGCGTATGCCGGACGCAAGTGGGTTCGAAGTCGAAGAAGAAAACGTTCTCATTAAAGCAGGAGATTGCTCCGCGACTATTCTGCCAAAGCTTGGCTGCAAGATCGGGTCTATTCGAGTGGGCGTTTATGAGCTGCTGCAGGCGCCGCTCACCGCCTTGAGCCCGCGGACACGGACTATGGGCTTTGATGAAAGTGACGCCAGCGGCTGGGACGAGTGCCTGCCCTCGGTAGCTTCCTGCAAGGTTGAAACTGCGGAGGGGTCGGCTTCGATTCCCGATCACGGTGACCTGTGGCGAGTGGAATGGAAGTCCGTCGCCAAGACCGATCGCGGCGCCGGCGAAACTGCTGCAAATTCCGCAACGTTTCGCGGAGAATGTTTTTCTTTGCCTCTTGTGCTGGAGCGAACGGTCACATTGCGAGAAGCGGGCAAGGGCTGGCAACTGAGACTCAACTACACGGTCACCAATCGCGGCACCAAACCGACACCGTGGTCCTGGGCAGCGCATCCATTATTTGCTGTCGCGCCGGGAGATCGCATTATGCTGCCAGGCTCGATCCATACGCTGCGCCTGGAGGGTTCCGGCCGCGACAGGCTGGGAAAGAACGGCGACCAGGTAAGCTGGCCGGTGGCCACACAGGCCTATGGCACACGAACGGACCTGAGCGTAGTGCAACGGCCGGCATCGGCCATTGGCGACAAGCTGTTCGCCGGCCCACTGTCTGCAACAGAGAACTGGTGCGCACTGGAGCGGCCCAAACTGGGCGCGCGAATCTGGGTGGGCTTTGACCCGGCTGCAACGCCTTATCTGGGACTGTGGATCTGCTTTGGCGGCTGGCCGGAGCGACCCGGACCGAAACAAATGTGCGTCGCGCTGGAGCCATCGACAGCGCCAGTCGACTCGCTGGCCGTAATTGGGCCGTGGTCGCGGACGCTGGGACCAGGTGAGTCCTTTTCCTGGCCGATGATTGTTGAAATTGAACTCTTAACAGGTATAGACAGACATGCGTGATCCTGCGGGTTTTCGATCCAAGCATCTGGCGCGCTTTCAGGCCGAGCCGGCAATTTTTTCAGCGCCGGGCCGTGTGAACCTGATTGGCGAGCATACCGACTACGCCGAAGGCTTCGTGATGCCCGCGGCCATCGACTTCGCCACTCTGGCAGGGATCTCGCCGCGTTCCGACGGCAAGATTGCCATCTACTCGGAGAACTACGGGGAAGAACGACCCTTTGCCGAGGGAGACCTGCCCGCCAAGGCCGGCAAGCACTGGACAGACTACCCGCTCGGGGTGCTGGCAATCCTGGCCGGTGAAGGCTATGCAATTCCCGCGTTCAGCCTTAGCCTCTCGGGCGACATTCCGTTGGGGTCGGGCCTGTCGAGCTCGGCTTCCGTCGAGGTGGCAACGGCGCTGGCGGTCCTGTCCCTGATTGGGGCCAGCTATCCGGGCCCCGTGCTGGCCCGGCTATGCCAGCGCGCGGAAAATGAATTTGTGGGCGCAAATTGCGGCATCATGGACCAGTTCATCTCCGCCAACGGTGCCAAGGACCATGCTCTGCTGCTCGATTGCCGCGATCTAAGTTTCAGGTTGGCGCCGATTCCAGCCAGCGTGGCGCTCGTGATTGCCAACACAATGGTGAAGCACTCCGTGGCCGGGGGCGAATACACCACTCGCCGCGCTGAGGTGGAAGCGGCCTGCGCTGTGATTGCCAGCCACCGTCCGGAAGTGCGGTTCCTGCGCGATGCAACCGTGGACGACCTTGCCCGCTGGGGAGCCGAGATGACGCCGAATTCACTGAAGCGCGCCAGGCACGTGATCACAGAGAATCTGCGGACCGTTGCGGCTGCCGATGCGCTGGAAACGGGTGACCTGGCCGAACTGGGCCGGCTGATGGCCGAGGCCCACACAAGCTACAGCAAGGATTTTGAAGGCAGTTGTGTGGAGGCCGATGCCATGGTAGCTCTGGCGCAGGACTTGCCGGGACTGATTGGCGCGCGGCTGACCGGCGGCGGCTTTGGCGGCTGCACCATTAACCTGGTGGAGCAGGGCGAGGCCTCCGACTTTGTGGAAGCGCTCGCTGGCCGGTACGCTGCCGAGGTGGGAATCGTGCCGCAGATTTATATCTGCCACGCCTCAGGAGGCGCTCACCGATTGGAAGAAAGCATCCTTGCAGTTTCCTAACGTCTTTAAGTCGGTTAGAAGGGCAATTCTGTTGATGGGACACAATCGGGCAACGCAAAACCTGCGCACTGTGAAAAATGGACGATGGTTACCCATTTTGGTAATTGCGTCCGGCGCACCCTCGATTATGAATCACCTGGGCAAGCAAACAACTTTCTGAACAGTTCCTTGTTAAAATCGAATGAGTTTGCTCCGATGAAGACTGGGTGGGACAGCTTTTACCCGGTCTGCTTTGCGCATTTCAATTCCCAGGTCGTCGCTTCGAGGGAAGCGCCACGGAGACGCCACAAGCATGCAACCGACATCGTCCAAACCGTTTTCCTACGAGACCTTCCCCAGCGCGGGTGTGGTGGCGTACTTCTCAATGGAGATCGCCATCAATCCGGGCATGCCCACCTACTCTGGCGGCTTGGGGGTTTTGGCTGGCGATACGCTGCGCTCTGCCGCCGACCTTGGTGTTCCGCTGGTGGCATTTACGCTCGCCCACCGCAAGGGATACTTCCAGCAGCACCTGGACCTGAAAGGTGTCCAGACCGAGGAAGTTCAGCAGTGGAATCCGGCGGACTTCTGCACCGAGGAGCAGGCTCGGGTTACGGTGTCGGTGGAAGAACGCATCGTGACGGTTCGCTGTTGGCGCTACGATCTGACCGGGCGTTATGGACACATTGTTCCCATTTACCTGCTGGACACGGATCTGGAAGGCAATTCGGGATGGGATCGCGGCCTGACCGACCATCTGTATGGCGGAGACACAAATTACCGGCTGCAGCAAGAGATCGTACTGGGCATGGGCGGCGTGCGGATGGCCAGCGCGCTGGGCCACAGAGTGAATGTTCACCACATGAACGAAGGCCACGCGGCGCTGCTGACGCTGGCGCTGATCGAAAGGCAGTTGGGCGGCGGACCGCTGGGCGCGCCAACGGAAGCCGATCTGGCCCTGGTGCGGCAGAAATGCGTCTTCACCACGCACACTCCGGTTCCGGCTGGCCATGATCGATTTTCCACCGAGCAGACGATCCGCATTCTTGGAGGCGACAGGACGGCGCGCCTCGAAAAGCTCGGTTGCTTCCGCGACGGCATGTTGAACATGACACTGTTGGCGCTGCGCTTCTCGCGCTATGCCAATGGCGTGGCCTTGCAACATGCAAAGGTCTCACGCGCCATGTTCCCGGAGTTTCCGATCGACTCGATTACAAACGGCGTTCACGCGCCGACGTGGGTGTCGCAGCCGTTCCAAACGATGCTGGACGCGAACATTTCTTCATGGCGGCGCGATAACCTTTACCTGCGAAATGCAATCGACATTTCGGAAAAGGAGATTCTCTCGGCGCACGCCGAGGCCAAAAGTGAGTTGCTGGCCGAGGTTGCCGCACGAACGGGCCTTGTGTTCAGCGCAAAGACTCTGACGCTCGGCTTTGCTCGCCGCGTAGCCACCTACAAGCGCGCCACCCTGCTGTTTACCGATTCCAGCAGGCTGTTGGAGATCGCCGCCAAGGCGGGCGGATTGCAGATTGTTTATGCCGGTAAGGCGCACCCGCAGGACGAGCCTGGCAAGGCTCTGATCCAGCAAGTGGTCGAGGATGCCGCCAAGTTCTCGAATGACTTGCTGCGCATCGTTTATCTGGAGGACTACGATTGGGCCCTCGGCGCTTTGCTGACCGCCGGCGTGGATGTGTGGGTGAACACGCCCAAGCGGCCGTATGAGGCGTCAGGCACCAGCGGAATGAAGGCCGCGCTGAACGGCGTGCCGAGCTTGTCGATTCTGGACGGTTGGTGGATCGAGGGCTGCATGGAAGGGTTCACCGGCTGGGCCATCGAGGACGGCGCCAACGATGAGGAGGAAGCAGCCTCGCTCTACAAGAAGCTGGAGAACGCGGTGGTCCCTCTCTACCTGCAAGCGCCGGAGAAGTGGGCCAGCCTGATGCGCAACACACTAGCATTCAACGGCTCCTACTTCAACACCAACCGCATGGTGAAGCAGTACACGCGCAACGCTTACTACCCGGTGAAGCTGATCGAGCCCGCAAAGGTGGAGGAAGTGGCATTCGCGGACTGAGAGAAGCAGCTTTTGGCTTCTAGCCATTAGCTTCCAGCTCCGCTACCGTCCTGCTGTCGCTCTTCGCGCAATTGGCGAATAGGAACACGAACCAAACTTAAGAAGCCAAGATTCACTCTCGGGGCTGGAAGCTCGGTGCTGATAGCTAAAGGCTGTCCTCAGTCTCCGGGCGCCTGTTCAAGCTCTGCGCCCGTGCTGAACAGCTCCACCAGCCACCTCTTCACCCGGTCGAAGAAAAGGTAGACGACCGGCGTAGTGAAGAGGGTAAGCGCCTGCGAGACCAGCAGTCCGCCGACGATGGTGATGCCCAACGGCTTGCGCAGCTCAGAACCCGTCCCCATGCCGATGGCCAGCGGAAGCCCGCCGAACAGTGCCGCCATGGTGGTCATCATGATGGGGCGGAAGCGCAACAGACACGCCTGATAGATGGCTTCAACGGGCGGCAGCCCCTCTTCGCGCTCGGCCTGGAGCGCAAAGTCGATCATCATGATCGCATTCTTCTTCACGATGCCGATGAGCAAGATAATCCCGATCAAGGCGATGATGGTCAGGCTGGTTCCGGTCAGCAGCAAAGCCAGGATGGCGCCGACGCCAGCCGGCGGCAGCGTGGAGAGAATGGTCAGCGGATGGATCAGGCTCTCGTAAAGAATCCCGAGCACGATGTAGACGGCGACCAGCGCGGCAAGGATGAGATATGGCTCGTTCTTGAGCGAGTCCTGGAAGGCCTGCGTGGTCCCCTGGAAGGTAGGGTGAACCGTGGGCGGCATGCTCATCTCGCGCTGGGCCTTTTCAAGGGCGGTAACAGCGTCGCCGAGGGCCACGTTGGGAGCGAGGTTGAAGGTGAGAGTGACGGAGGGATACTGGCCCTGGTGGTTGACCTGCAGAGCGGTGCGCCGCTGTTCATAGTGCGCAATCGTGGAGAGCGGCACCATGGCGCCGCCTGTGGACGGAGTCGGTGCGGCAGACGCCGCGATGGCGGCCGCGGCGGTTTGCGAGGCGGCGGCAACCCCAGGCGTAGTTGAGGCGGGGGCGGCGGTTGTTGCTGTGGTCGGGCCAGTAGTCGGCCTCGAAGTCGGAGCGCCGACTACATTGTTGGCCTTGATGAAGATTCCGTTGAGGGCGTCGGGGCTTTGCTGGTATCTGGGGTCGACCTCCATGACCACGAAGTACTGGTTGAGCGAGGTGTACATGGTGGAGACTTCGCGCTGGCCGAAAGCGTCGTAGAGCACGCTGTCGATGGCGGCGGCGGTGATGCCGAGGCGCGATGCCGTATCGCGATCGATGACCAGGTTTTCGGCGAGGCCCTGGTCCTGCTGGTCGCTGGAGACGTCGGCCAATTCGGGCATTCGTCTCATGCCGGACAGCAGTTGCGGCGCCCAGGTGTTCAGCTCGTTCAGGTTCTCGTCGGACAGGGTGTATTGATATTGCGCTGCGCTGCCGCGGCCGCCGATCTGGATGTCCTGCTGTGCCTGGAGGTAGAGAGTGGCGCCGGGAATGCTGGTGAGTTTGCGGCGGAGACGCGCGACGACCTGGTCGGCGGATGGGCGCCCGGGACGTTGACTGAGAGGCTTGAGGGAAACGAACATATTGCCGATGTTTGAGCTGCCGCCGCCGGGACCGCCGCCGCCGACAAACGCTGTGACAGAAAGAATCGCCGGGTCGTCGAGAACCATCTGCGCCAGCTCGCGCTGCTTGGCTTGCATCGCGGGGAAGCTGATGTCCTGAGCGGCTAGGGTTCTGCCGCCAAGACGCCCCGTATCCTGCTGCGGGAAGAAGCCCTTGGGCACGATGATGTACAGGTAGATGTTCAGCACTGCGGTGGCGATGGTCACGCAGAGCATGAGCGGCTGATGACGCAACACCCATCGTAGCGCCGAGTTGTATTCGAAGTGAAGCCACAGGAAGATGCCCTCGCTGGCGCGGTAGATGCGTCCGTGGCGGCTTTCGTCGCGCGACTTGAGAAACCGCGCACAGAGCATGGGCGTGGTGGTCAGCGAGACCAGCAGTGAGACCGCGATGGCGACAGAAAGCGTAACGGCAAACTCGCGAAAGAGCTTGCCAACGATGCCGCCCATCAGGAGAATGGGCGTAAAGACGGCGATCAACGAGGTGCTCATCGAAAGCACGGTGAAGCCGATCTCCTTCGAGCCCCTCATCGCCGCTTCAAATGGCTTCATGCCCATTTCAAGATAGCGGGTGATGTTCTCGATGACGACGATGGCATCGTCGACCACGAAGCCCGTAGCGATGGTCAGCGCCATCAGCGAGAGGTTGTCGATGGTGTAACCGAGCAGCCACATGACGCCGAAGGTGCCCATCAGCGAGAGGGGAACGGCCACCGATGGGATGATGGTGGCCCAGATCTCGCGCAGGAAAGCGAATACGACCAGCACCACGAGCACCACGCTGATGATGAGCGAAATCTCCACGTCGCGAACGCTGGAGCGAATGGTGATGGTGCGGTCGACGGCGACGTTAATCTTGATCGTGGGCGGGATGGCGGCCTGCAGGCGAGGCAGTTCCCTCATCACGTTGTCCACGGTTTCGATCACGTTGGCGCCGGGAATCTTGAAGATGATGATCAGGATGGCGTCTTTGACCTTGCCGGGCGGCTTGCCGGACTCGTTCATGCCCGAGACGCCGCCAGTGCGAATGTCGGAAACGCTGTCTGTAACCGTGCCCAGGTCGGCGATGCGCACCGGAGCGCCGGTCTGCTTGTTATAGCCGGCGATGATGGGCGCGTAGTCGCTGGCATGGAAGATCTGGTCGTTGTCGCTGATTTGCCAGCGGTGATCCGCATCTTGAAAAGCGCCCTTGGGGCGGTTGGCGTTGGCGCCGGCCAGTGCGGCGCGTACCGCCTCAAGCCCTACCCCGTTTGCGCCCAACTGCATGGGATTCAGTTCCACGCGAACGGCGGGGCTGGAGCTGCCGCCGACAAAGCACTGGCCGACACCCTTGATCTGCGATATTTTCTGCGCCAGAACCGAGTTGGCCATGTCGTAGATCTGCCTTTTGGGCACCAGATCGGAGGTCAGCGTAAGAATCAGGATCGGCGCTTCAGCGGGGTTGGCCTTGCGGTAGTTGGGATTCTGGGGCAGGTAAGAGGGCAACTGGCTGCGCGCCGCGTTGATGGCGGCCTGAACGTCGCGGGCGGCCGCATCGATGTTGCGATTGATGTCGAACTGCAGGGTGACGGAGGCCGAACCCAGCGAACTGGACGAGGTCATCTGATTGACGCCGGCAATGCGTCCGAACTGGCGCTCTAGCGGCGTGGCGACCGAGGAGGCCATGGTCTCGGGGCTACCGCCGGGCATTCCCGCGCTCGCTCCAATGACCGGCATATCGACGTCCGGCAAGGAGGCCACGGGCAAGAGCGAGTACGCGACCGACCCAGCCATCAGGAGGGCCAAGCTGAGCAGCGAAGTGGCTACCGGGCGCTGAATAAAAGGTGCGGAAAGATGCATGGATCGTGGTTCCTGACCACCTGCGGTGGCGCCAATCTTCTGGTTGAGGTTTGATGAATCCCACCCTAGCCGCAAAAATAAAGACGCGGCGAGGGTGGGGCACCCAATTGTTCCCTAGTCCCTAGTCCCCAAGTCCCTCCGTTCAGTCGGCGCTCACCGATTCTTGCTGGTAGGTGGTTTGGAGGTCGCGCGGTTTCAATTTCTGGGCCAGCTTGTCGAAGTATAGATAGGTGACGGGAACGGTGTAGAGCGTGAGCAACTGCGACAGGATCAATCCACCGACGATGGTGATGCCGAGCGGCATACGCAGCTCCGCGCCCACGCCTCCGCCCAGCGCCAGCGGCAATCCTCCGAGCATGGCGGCCATGGTGGTCATCAGAATGGGTCTGAAACGCAGTTGGCAGGCCTGGAAAATCGCAGCCTCGGCGGATTTGCCCTCGAGCCGCTCGGCCTGAAGTGCAAAGTCGATCATCATAATTGCGTTTTTCTGCACGATTCCGATGAGCAGGATGATTCCAATGAGCGCGATGACGCTGAAGTCAACACGGGTGATGAGCAGAGCAAGCAGCGCGCCGACACCGGCCGAGGGCAGAGAAGAGATGATGGTGATTGGGTGAATGTAACTCTCGTAGAGCACGCCCAGCACGATGTAAACGGTGACCAGGGCGGCCAGAATCAGCAGCGGTTCGTTGGCCAGCGAGGTCTGGAATGCCGCGGCGGTTCCCTGGAAGCTGGCATTGATGCTAGCCGGCATCTGAATACGTTGCTCGATGCGATTGACGGCCTGGACAGCGTCGCCCAGCGCCTTGCCCGGAGCCAGGTTGAAACTTACAACCGTAGACGGGAACTGACCCTGGTGTCCGATGGCCAGTTGCGCGGTTGACTGCTCCCAATGGGCCACCATGCCGAGCGGGACCTGGGTGCCGTTGCCGGATTTCACATAAAGATTGTTGAGCGTGGTCGGATCGGTCTGGAAGCTCTGCCCAACCTCCATGACCACGTGGTACTGGTTGAGCTGCGTGAACATGGTGGAAACCTGGCGCTGGCCGAAAGCGTCGTAGAGGGTGTTGTCAACGTCGGCCATGGCGATGCCCAGCCGCGCGGCGGTGTCGCGGTCGATGACCAGCTTTGCGCCCAGGCCCTGGTCCTGCAGATCGCTGGCCACGTCGGTGACCACCTTCTCCTTGCTAAGTTCCTCGACCATCTCGCGCGTGTACTTGGCCAGCTCGACCTGATCCGGATCTTCAAGCGAGTATTGAAATTCAGTCCGGCTGACGCGATCTTCTACCGTCAGGTCCTGAAGCGGCTGAAGGAAGAGCTGGATGCCTTCAACGTTGGAAACATTCGGCTGCAAGCGGCGGATGACATCGGTAGCAGAGATTTTGCGAACATCGAGCGGCTTGAGGTTGATCTGGATGCGGCCGGAGTTCAGGGTGGTGTTGGTACCATCCACTCCGATGAACGACGAGATGTTATCCACGGCAGGATCTTGCAGCAATATGTCTACGAGCTTCTGCTGCCGCTCCGCCATGCTGGTGAAGCTGACGGTCTGCGGAGCCTCGGAGATACCCAGGATCACGCCCGTGTCCTGTACCGGGAAGAAGCCCTTGGGGACCACGATGAACAGGAGAATGGTGGCCACGAAAGTTGAAATGGTGACCATGAGGGTGGTGAAGCGGTGGCGCAGGATCACCTGCAAGGTGCGCCCATACCAGGCGATCACCGCATTGAAAACTTTCTCGGACCAATAGTAGAAGCGGGTCTGGCGCGCCGTCTTCTTGTCCTGGAGGATGCGCGAGCACATCATGGGCGTCAGAGTGAGCGAGACGAATGCCGAAACCAGGATGGTGACGGCGAGCGTGATGGCGAACTCGCGGAACAGCCGGCCCACGACATCGCTCATGAACAGCAGGGGAATGAGCACCGCGATGAGCGAAACAGTCAGCGACATGATGGTGAAGCCGATCTGCTCGCTGCCCTTGAGCGCGGCGTTCATCGGGCTGTCGCCTTCTTCGATGAAACGCGAGATGTTCTCGATCATCACGATGGCGTCGTCTACAACAAACCCTGTCGAAATGGTGAGCGCCATCAAGGTCAGGTTGTTGAGCGAGTAGCCGAGCAGGTACATCACGCCGAATGTGCCCACGATCGAGAGCGGCACCGCGACCGAGGGAATGATGGTGGCGGCCAGGTTGCGCAGGAAGAGGAAGATCACCATCACCACAAGGGCGACGGTGAGCATGAGCTCGAATTCAACGTCGCGGACGGAAGCGCGGATGGTGACGGTGCGGTCCGTGAGCACCTTCACCTGAACTGTAGCCGGCAAGCTCGCCCGCAACTGCGGCAGCAGGTTCTGGATGCGGTCGACAACGGCGATGATGTTGGCGCCCGGCTGGCGTTGGATATTGACGATGACCGCCGGCTCGCGATCCATCCACGCGGCCTGCTGCGAGTTCTCAGCGGCATCGACGATGGTGGCCACGTCTGAGGCGCGAACCGCGGCCCCGTTGCGATAGGCGACGATCACCGGTTTGTAATCGGCGCTGGAAAGAAGCTGGTCGTTGGCCCCGATGGTATAGGACTGGCGATTGCCGTTGAGGGTGCCCTTGGCTTGGTCGACGTTGGAAGCGGCGACGGCGGTGCGCAGGTCCTCGAGGCTCAGGTTGTAAGCCGCCAACTGCGCTGGATTGGCCTGAATGCGTACCGACGGCTTTTGCCCTCCGGCGATCGAGACCATGCCCACGCCGGTCACCTGCGAGATCTTTTGCGCCAGGTTGGTGTCGGCCGCGTCCTCGATCTTGTCCAGCGGCAACGAATCCGAGTAGAGCGCCAGCGTCATGATGGGCGCGTCGGCGGGGTTGACCTTGCTGTAGATGGGCGGATTGGGCAGATCGGCGGGAAGGAAGCTGTTGCCCGCATTGATGGCCGCCTGAACTTCCTGCTCGGCTACGTCGATGTTTTCGTCGAGATTGAATTCAAGCGTGATGACCGAGCCGCCGCCGCTGCTGACCGAGGTCATCTGCTTCAGGCCGGGCATCTGGCCAAACTGCCGCTCCAGGGGCGCGGTAACCGAGGATGCCATCACCTCCGGGCCGCCGCCGGGGTAGAAGGTGAGCACCTGGATGATCGGGTAATCCACCTCGGGAAGCGCGGAGACTGGCAACTCCTGATAGCCCACGAAACCAGCAAGCAGGATCGCCGCCATGAGCAGCGACGTTGCGACGGGACGCAGAATAAAAGGCCGGGAAGGACTGAGGCTCACTGCTGTTCCCTCTTGTCATGCTTGCCGCCGGTCTGATCGCCGGAAGGCCCCCCGCCCCGGCCCGATGCCTGACCGGTGCCGCCCTGACCAGTCCTAGGATGTGCGGTGGAGGCGATCACAATCTGCTTGTCGCGGAGCCGGTCCGCTCCGTCGATCACTACGTTCTGTCCCTTTTGAAGGCCGCTGTCCACAATGGTTACCTGGCCCTCGGCCAAGGCCACTCTTACGGGCTGAATCTTTGCAACCGTAGCCCCTTTTCCATCCGTATCGACGACCCAGACATACGAACCCTGCACGCCGGACTGGATGGCCACGGAAGGCACCACGAGGGCGTCGGTCCGGTTTTCCAGGACCAGATGGATGTTGACAAACTGGTTAGGAAACAACGACTCGTCGTTGTTGTCGAAGACCGCCTTGAGCTTGTCGGTTCCGGTGGTGGTGTCGATCTGGTTGTCGGCGGTGAGCAAGAACCCGCCGGCGAGCTTTTTCACGTCGTCGCGGTCGTAGGCATCCACGGGCAGGCGTCTTTCCGCGCGCAACCTCTCAAGTACCTCGGGAAGCAGATTCTCGGGCAAAGTGAAGTAGACGGAGATGGGCTGGAACTGGTTGATGATGACCAGGTTAGTAGTGTTGGCGGTGATGATGTTCCCAGGATCAACGAGGCGTAGGCCGATGCGGCCGTTGATCGGCGAATGGATCTGACACCAATCGAGCTGCAACTGGGCGGTCTCGATGGCTGCCTTGTCAGACTGGATAGCGCCGAGATATTGACCCTGGGTGGCCGCATCGCTGTCCAGTGTCTCTTTGGAGGTGACGCCAGCTTCGTAGAGCGCCTCGTAACGGGCATATTGCGCCTGGGCATCCTTGAGCAGGGCCTCATCGTGCGCCAGCGCGCCCTTGGCCTGGTCCAGAACTGCCTGGTAGGGCCTGGGGTCGATGACCATGATGGTCTGGCCCTGCTTCACCTGTTGGCCCTCAGTGAACTTTACCGGCAACAGCTCGCCGTTGACCCGCGCTTTTACCGTGACAGTCATATACGGCGTGACCGTGCCCAGGGCGGTCAGAAAGATCGGCATGGGCTGCTGCTGAACGGGGGTCACCTGCACCGGAACGGGCCGGCTCATCAATGCCGCAGCCTGACTGACGCTGTTAGCAGCGTTCTGCTTCTGGTTCTGGTAGATCCGCCATGCCACAACTCCCAGACAGACCACCACGATGGCGCCCAGGATGCGGAGCAAAACGCTGTGGCGAGCGGGCGGGCGTTGAGAAGCACTGACTGTGGGCAGATGTGACTCTGGAAGGCCTTCTGTGGACATGATTTCGTTTCCCGTCGTATTCAATGGTATAAGCGGCCAAAAGGGACCAGATGCGGTCCCGCCGGACAGAATAAATGCTGCCCGTTTACGTTTTAATGGACGCTGCCGTTTCAGAGGAAGTTTCGCCCGCTCCCTCGCAGTTCAGGGGCAGGCCTTCCAAAGAAATAGCTCGGAACTTACACCGATGTTGGATGCAATCCGCAACCATTGTATGCGAACCAGGCGTTGCCGCGTATCGCCGGCTGGTTAGGCAACCCGCCATCGAAGAAGTGCATCGCGAAAGGCTGGAGTGGTGGAAACTGAATTCCAGAGGCACGAGCAGG
This sequence comes from uncultured Acidobacteriaceae bacterium, assembly GCA_963757965.1. Classification (GTDB taxonomy): domain Bacteria; phylum Acidobacteriota; class Terriglobia; order Terriglobales; family Acidobacteriaceae; genus Telmatobacter. The sequence continues at coordinate 32,429 of CAVWTV010000004.1, read as the reverse complement.
CGCTCATATCAGGCGGGCGAACCGGTCGGCGCCTGCGACGATTTCTGTCGGGCGTAGATCAGCCCCGCGGCTACCCCAACAAACTGCGCACAGGCTCTGGCGGCAAGCAGCGCCGGGGAGAGAAGACCGATGATCGGGTCTTTCCGAGCCGCGCGCAGCGCGAATGGCAGGGTGCTGAGGAAGAAGATGGCCAGCACAAGCGCCGACACAGGCACTGAAGGCCGCATGGTTTCGTCAACAACGGCGGCAAGCAACAGAGCAGGCGCGAGCAGGAGCTGAAGCTTCATGATCTGCGGCGTGTGGCTGTCCTTTACGCCCTTGGCGGGATTCTTGCGCACCGCGAGCACGCGCCAGAAAGCGAACTTGTACTTCTTCTTGAGGTACCGCCAGAATCCATCCGGGTGTGTGTGGTAGACGATTGCAGCGGGCGCAAACTTCATCTTCCATCCCCGCGCCGACATACGATAAGAAAGCTCGATGTCCTCGGCACATGCCACCGGGAACGAGTCGTCGTAGCCAGACATCTCGAGGAAGCGGTCGCGACGGAACGCGGCCGAGTAGGTGTCGACAAAATCGATGCTGTCGAGGCCCGCCATCAGGCGGTAGCGGTCCTCGTATTCGATCTGCACAAATCGAGCCGTCAGGCGCTTTTGGCGGGTGCGATAGGTTCCCTTGGCGGCAACGACCGCAGAATCCTTGAAGGGCGCAAGCATCGCACTCAGCCAGTCGGGCATGGGCACACAGTCATCGTCGGTAAACAGGATGATCGCTCCCCTCGCTTCGATCGCCCCGCGATTGCGAGCCGTCGCGGGCCCGGCATTTCCCTGGGAAAAAAGACGAACCTCGGGAAAACTTCCGACCACTCTGGCAGTGTCGTCGGTTGAGCCGTCGTCGACCACCAGAATCTCGACATCTCGTCGACCGACCTGGTTCAGAAGCGCATTTAGGCAGTTCCCAATGCGAGAACCGCCGTTAAATGTCGGAATGACGATCGAGATGGAAGAGGCTTTTATGAAATTCACCTTGCGGGGTTGAGCATCGATCGGTCAGGCCGTCGCACTCTGCGTTTTCACCGGAACTGGGGCTGCAACTGTCGACTTATTGTGCCGGCTGCCCCGCAGAAGATACTTCGACAGAGTTAGAAAGCCTTTCAAATTGCGCTGCAATTCGCGGCGATCTTTAATCGATTGCTTCAGCTTGTACATCAGGTAAGAAGGCGCGAGATAGAAACTTCGCCGGGCGCGATCACAGAAGGCGACCAACTGATCGTGCGTAATGTTCGGCAAAGTAACAACGCTGTTGTGAAGACCATCCTTGGTCAGCCACGCGCCCCAATCCTCGATCTGAATGTAGTCGCGCTTCTTGGCTTCCTGATACGCGACCGTACCCGGATAGACCATGATGGGGAAGAACTGGGCCGTATCCGGCCGGAGCTTTTTGGCAAAGCGCAGCGTCTTCTCCATGCTGGCGGGCGTTTCGTTCAGGTTGCCGACCATGAAGCAGCCATGGACCATGATGCCGGAGTCGTGGCAGCGGCGGACAAAGCGATGAGCCTCTTCGTGATATTTGGCGTCGCGGCGATCGTCGTTGTTCTTGTGCATGCCGTTGATAACTTCGACATCTCCGCTCTCGAAACCTACGCAGAACAGCCGGGCGCCGGCTTTGTGCAGCGTTGTCAGCAATTCGGATTCAGAGCCGATATCGGCGCGGCAATTGGCATCGAAGGGCAGCTTGTTGCCACGACGGATCAGTTCGTTGGCTAACTCGAGGCTGCGCGGCTTGCTCACAATAAAGGTGTCGTCTTCGAGCATGACGGTCTTGATTTCGGGCATTTCGCGGGCCACGAAATCGAACTCGTCGGCCACGTTCGCCACGGAACGGAAGCGCATGGTGTGTCCGCTGAAGGTCTGCGGGTAAACGCAGAACGAGCAGTGATAGGGGCATCCGCGGCTGGTATCGAAGACCACCAGCGGCCAGAGCGAGTGCCCGTAAAAATAGTCCGGCGTGTGCAGAAAGCGCTTGTAGACCTCGGTTACGAAAGGCAGCTCATCGAGGTTTTCAATGGCGGCGCGTTGCCGGTTGGTGACGATCTCACCGTTGGCGCGGCGCCAGACCAAGCCATCGACCGCGGAAAGGTCCGCGCCGCAAGCCTTTGCTTCGAGCCAGTTGCGTACCGTGTACTCGTACTCGCGAATGGCGACGGCCTGCAGCGAACTCGACATGGCAAGCGTCTCTTTGGGGAGTGACGAAACGTGACGGCCTACCAGCAGCACATGCAGAGACGGCTTGGCTGCGACCATTCGCTCGACCACGCTGACGTCGTTGAGAATGCTCGGCGTGGAGGTATCGCAGACGACTGCTTGAATGTTTTTGGCCTGGATGCGATCGATGACAGCCTGCACCGAGTAATTAGCCGCGGGTGCGTCGACTAAGTCGACCTCGTGACCATGCATGATGGCAACTCCAGCCGCGGTTGCAAGCCATTTTGGGTAGTAAAGCGTTCCGCTCTTGGTCACTGCGGGACTACGCTGCTCACGTGAATAGCGCGGGTGAAACGGTGGATTCAAGAACAGAACACGCATCGAGTTGGCCTCCGGGAGCCAGGTGCTACCGTGCTGTCGAGTTAGTCAAGGTAGAGTTGTACTTGCATTCGGATGTTAGCCCGAAATAGGAAGTTATCTTCCTGCCAATACATGACAAGTCGCGTCATTAGATGTCAGGGAGCCATGCGATAGGTTTGACGGGCTCAGTTTGTGATACCAGTAGAATCAGCGGCGGCCCGGGTGTTGCCGGGAAATGGCTGAAGGCTCATGCGGCCGTCCGCTTTATACTCTAGCCACAGTATGGTTACGCACCTTGACAAAATCCTGGCCACGACCCGGTCGGCAGTGAATGCCGCGAAGGCGCGCGATACCTTGTCCGAGCTGGAGCAGCGGGCGGCAGCGCATCGGCCGCGCGGATGGGCCGGGGCATTGCGAAGGCAGTCGGCAGTTGGGCCGGCGGTGATTGCGGAGATCAAAAGGGCTTCGCCCTCTAAGGGGTTGATTCGCGCGGATTTTGACGCAGCCTGGCTGGCCGGGCGGTACGAGGCGGGCGGTGCGGGCGCGCTTTCCGTGCTCACCGACGAACCCTATTTTCAAGGCTGTCTGCGCAATTTGGAGCTGGCTTCGGCGGCAGTTTCGATCCCCTGCCTGCGCAAGGATTTCATGCTGGACGAGTACCAGATGGTCGAGGCGCGAGCGCACCGGGCGGATGCGATCCTGCTGATTTCCGCTGCGCTGACTGATGCTGAATTGGAGCGCCTGGCCCATGCGGCGCGGGGGTTCGAGCTGGATGTGCTGGTCGAGGTGCATACGGCTGAAGAGCTCGACCGGGTGCTCGACACGCTGGGAGAACGCGGCGCGGATGCGATCGGCGTGAACAATCGCGATTTGAAAACCTTTGAGGTCCGGCTGGAGACATCGCTGGAGTTGGTGCGCCGCATTCCGGCTCACTTGGTTCGAGTGGCGGAGAGCGGCATCTCGACCGCTGAGGACATTGCCCGGCTGCGCGCGGCGGGCTTCGACGCATTTCTGATCGGCGAGAGCCTGATGCGGCAGGCCGATCCCGGCGCGGCGCTGGCGGAGTTGCTGGCAGGAGTCGCTGCAACACCATGAGCCTTTGGATCAAAATCTGCGGCAACACCTCGCTGGAGGATACGCGGCTGGCCGTCATGGCGGGCGCCGATGCGGTGGGATTTGTATTTGCGCCCAGTCCGCGGCAGGTGACGGTCTCGGAAGTCGCATCCATAGTGACGCATCTGGCTTCGCCGGTGGAGAAGATCGGCGTGTTTGTGGATGCTCCGTTGGATGAGGTCTACGAGGCCGTGCGGGTGTGCGGGCTGACGGGCGTGCAACTGCATTCGGCGGCTGGGCCGGAGATGCATGCAAAACTGCACGAGCGGCTCGGACCTGATTTGAGAGTTCTGCGCGTCGTGCATTTTGACGCCAATGCGTTGGAAAGAATGATTGCCGAGATTGCGCAGCATGATCGCGACCCGCATGTGGACGCGGTGCTTGTGGATTCACGCACGGCTACAGCGGTTGGCGGCACGGGCGTGCCCTTCGACTGGATTGCGGCCCGGACCATCTTTTCGCCGGACGCAAAGGCGTGCAAACGGATTGTGGCGGGCGGATTGAGTCCGGCGAATGTGGCTGAGGCGATCGCTACGCTGCGCCCGTCGGGAGTGGATGTGGCTTCAGGCGTGGAAGCTGCGCCTGGGCGCAAGGATCCGGGCAAAGTGCGGGATTTTGTTGCCCGGGCGCGGGCAACGAATCGGGAACTGCAACCATCCTCAAAATAATCTGGCTCACCCGGAAAGCTAGAAAAGCGTTCAATCTAGACTGCGCGCGGCTCGGAGGGTTCGATTCCATATCTCAAATGCGAGATGTGGAGCACCCGATACAAGTGTACTTTTTCGGCACGGCTGAACTCGTGCCCTGACACAAAGCTGGTACGCAGAAGGGTGGTCCTTGAAACGCGTTCTAGTAGACTGAAAGTTCCCCATCTCTCGGGCGATTGAGCAGGAGGCCCCATGGCATCGGTAATTCTTCCGGCAGTACCGTCGGAGTCGCGGGCGGGGCGGTTTGGCGTTTATGGCGGGCGGTATGTGCCGGAGACGCTGATGGCGGCGCTCGTCGAGCTGGAGCATGAGTACGACGCCGCGAAAAACGATGCGGCGTTTCAGGCGGAGCTGGCCGATCTGCTCAAGGACTATGCGGGAAGGCCTACGCCGCTCTACTTTTGCAAGCGGCTGACGGAGCAGTTGGGCGGGGCGAAGATTTATGTGAAGCGCGAGGACCTGCTGCATACAGGAGCGCACAAGATCAACAACGCACTCGGCCAGGGGCTGCTGGCCAAACGCATGGGCAAGAAGCGCGTGATTGCAGAGACGGGCGCGGGGCAGCATGGGGTGGCTACGGCGACGGTGTGCGCGCTGCTGGGGCTCGAATGCTGTGTCTACATGGGCGATGTGGACATGGAGCGGCAGGAGCTGAACGTGCTTCGTATGCGGCTGCTGGGCGCTGAAGTCCGCGGAGTGAGCGCGGGATCGAAGACGCTGAAGGACGCTATCAGCGAGGCGATGCGCGACTGGGTGACGAACGTGCGCACCACCTACTATCTGCTGGGCAGCGCGCTGGGAGCGCATCCTTATCCGACCATGGTGCGGGACTTTCATCGCTGCATCAGCCGCGAGATGAAGGAGCAGATTCTTGAGAAGGAAGGCCGGCTGCCCACGGCGGTGATTGCGTGCGTGGGCGGCGGGTCGAATGCGATTGGCGCGTTCTACGAGTTCATACCGGACAGGCAAGTCAGGCTGATCGGCGTGGAAGCCGGAGGGCGCGGGACTGCGCTGGGCGAGCACGCGGCGCGATTCTCAGGCGGCGCGCCGGGCGTGTTGCAAGGGACTTATTCATACGTACTGCAGGATGAGAATGGACAGATTGCGCTGACCCACTCTGTCTCTGCCGGGCTGGATTATGCGTCGATCGGTCCGGAGCACGCGGCGCTGCACGACTCGGGGACGGGCGGAGTACACGTCGCAGGACGATGCGGCGGCGCTCGATGCGGTAGTGAAGCTGGCGCGGACGGAGGGGATTCTGCCGGCGCTTGAAAGCGCGCACGCTGTGGCCGAGGCGCTGCGGCTTGCTCCGGCGATGGCGGCGCGTGACATACTGGTGGTGAATCTTTCTGGACGCGGCGACAAGGATATGGGTATTCTGGCGCGCGAGTTGAATATCCAGGGAGCATGACCGCGGAAATCCGGAATTCAATGGCGATTCTGTTTGAGCGCAAACCCGGACTGGTCGTTTATCTGACGGCCGGTGACCCCAGCCTTGAGGTCACGCGGGCCATTGCGCTTGAGGCGATCGACGCGGGCGCGGATGTGATTGAGCTGGGTGTGCCGTTCAGCGATCCTCTGGCAGACGGACCGGTGATTCAGCGGGCTAGCGAGCGGGCAGTTGCGAGGGGAACGCGGCTGAAGGATGTGCTAGCGCTGGCTGCGGAGATTCGCGCTGCGCGGCCCCTGGCGGGCCTGGTGATCTTCAGCTATCTGAATCCGATATTGCGCTGCGGCATGACGCGATTTGCGGATGAAGCAGCGGCAGCCGGCGTGGATGGCGTGCTGGTGACCGACCTGATTGTCGAAGAGGCGGGTGAGTATCTCACCGAAATGGCCCGGGTGAATCTGGCGCCGATTTTCCTTGCCGCGCCGACCAGTCCCGACGAAAGGCTTGAGGCCATTGCGACGCACTCGAAGGGTTTTGTTTACGCCATCTCGCGGGTTGGCATTACCGGCACACAGCAGAGCTTGACTTCAGACGCCGCTTCGTTGGTGGCGCGCATTCGGCGATGGAGCAAGCTGCCGGTAGCCGTGGGGTTCGGCATCTCAAACGCGGAACACGTCGCCCAGGTGGGCCAGTTCGCGGATGCCGCGGTGATCGGCAGCGCGATTGTGGAGTTGATTGAGAAGTCGACTCCCGAGGCAGCGCCCGGCGCAGTGGCTCGATTTATCAAGGGCCTGCATCTGCCCGAGGCAGCGCTGGCCCGATAAAACACCCCAAAGCTTTTAGCTTTTAGCTTTTAGCTTTTCTGCCACCAGATCCAGCCGACAATGCTCGCAGCGGTACAACGAAGCTAGGAGCTAGAAACTGGTTGCTAGAAGCTAGGTTTTCAACACGAGGATGGAATGACGCTGGAAGAATTTCGAGACCAAATCGATGTTCTGGACCGCAAGCTTGTTGAGTTGCTGAGCGAACGGGCACGGGCCGCGATACAGATCGGCTACCTGAAGGCTGCAACGCAGTTGCCGGTGTATGAGCCGAACCGCGAAAAGGTGATCTACGCCAATATTCGCGCGGTCAACAAGGGTCCGTTGCCGGACATCGAATTGACTCATATCTACGAGCGCATCATCGACGTGATGCGAACCCTGCAGAGGGACGAGTTGGCATTGATGAGGAACGCCCAGGCACGCCACGACGAACTGGGCCACGGCACTGGCGCAACGACGGAATCGGACGCGCCCGAGACAGGGAACAAGCAATGATCGTAGCCATGCAGGAGAAGGCCAGCGAAGAACAGATCTACGCCGTCATCGAAGCGATGGAAGAAGCGGGCGTGGACGTTCATCGCACAACAGGAGCGTCGCAGACAATTCTGGCGGCAGTGGGAACGACCGCCAGTCTGGACCTGAGCAAGTTTGAAGTGTTACCGGGCGTGCTTCACGTACACCGCATCAGCGCGCCCTATAAGCTGGCCGGGCGCGCATTTCGTCCGGAAGGCACCGTGGTGGAGTTTGCCAACGGAGCGAAGATCGGCGGCGAGCAGGTCGCCATCATAGCCGGGCCGTGCGCCATTGAGAATCGCGAACAGATATTCAGGATCGCGGAATGCGTGAAGGGCGCGGGTGGACAATTTCTGCGCGGAGGCGCATTCAAGCCGCGCAGTTCGCCGTACTCATTTCAGGGGCTGGGAATTCCGGGGCTGGAAGTGATGTACGAAGCCGCTCAGGCGAATGGCCTGGCTACGGTGACCGAGGTCATGGAGATTTCGCAGATCGAGCCGATGCTGGCGTATACCGATTGCTTTCAGGTGGGCGCGAGGAACATGCAGAACTTCAACCTGCTGCGCGAACTCGGCCAGGTGCGCAAGCCGGTGCTGCTGAAGCGAGGCATTGCGGCCACCATTGAGGAGCTGCTGCTGTCGAGCGAGTACATCATGTCGGGCGGCAACTACGATGTGATTTTATGCGAGCGCGGCATTCGGACGTATGAGACTTCGACGCGGAATACGATGGACATTGCGGCTATTCCGGTGGTGAAGAAGCTGTCGCATCTGCCCATCGTGGCCGACCCTTCGCACGGCACGGGGCGGCGCGATATGGTTCCGGCACTTTCGAAGGCTGCAGTCGCGGCGGGGGCGGACGCAATCCTGGTGGAGATTCATCCCAATGCGGACAAAGCTGCCTCCGACGCGGCGCAGACCATGTACCTGGATCAGTTTGAGAAGCTGGTTGGGGAGCTAAGGGTGATTGCCGCGGCGGTGGGTAGAACGTTGTAGCGGAGTGAGAGACCACCTATGATTGAGCGCATTGCCATTCTCGGCACGGGCCTGCTGGGCACATCGGTGGGGCTGGCGTTGCGCGCGGCGGGATTTCGTGGATCCATCGAGGGCTGGAATCGGAGCCCGGAGCAGGGGCAAGTGGCGCTCACGATGGGAGCGATTGATCGGCTTGCGGCAGACCCCTTGCAGTTGGCGCGCGAAAGCGAAGTCGTGGTGCTGGCTGTGCCCATCTACGCGACGCTCGATTTTATGGAAAAGCTGAGCGGCGTGCTGGGCTGCGATCATCTTGTGACCGACGTGGGCAGTACCAAGAAGCAGATCTCCGAGGCCGCCGGGCGTCTCTACAACACGCCGGAGCGCGCGGCGTTTTTGCCCGGCCACCCCATGGCGGGCAAGGAGCGAAGCGGTGCGGCTCTAGCGGATGCGGATCTTTTTCGCGGAGCGGTCTGGCTGTTTACCGACGATCCGGATTGCACGCGGTCGTCGCATTCGGCCGAGCTAGTCAAGCGTTGGAGGGAGCTGGTCGCAGCAATGGGCTCGAAGACCATCGATCTCGACCCGGTGCGGCACGATGAACTGGTGGCGTGGGTGAGCCATCTGCCGCAGTTCGTCGCGACCGCTTTGAGCGCGCTGTTGCAGGAAGAAGTGGGCGATGCGCCGGAGTTGAAAGACGTGGGCGGGCGCGGGTTGCGCGAGATGACGCGGCTGGGCGCGAGCCCCTACTCCATGTGGCGGGATATTGCTTACACCAATACCGAAGCTATCGAGGCGGCGCTTCATGCGTTGGAGCAGAGGCTGGCGCATCTGCGCGAGAATCTGCGCACGCCGGAGTTGCGCGATGAGTTTGAGCGGGCGAATCGGTTTCGGCGGGAGTAGAAGATTCATTATTCAACGATCTGGCATCATGGTCTCCCACCCATTCTGGTCGCCGCGGCGACCGCGAAATGGATGGGGCACCCGGTACTGGAAGGCAATATGCAAGATCAGTCGGAGAATTGGGAGGAAATGGGCATGAGCACCCGGTTTGCGCGCAGGATGAGTTCTGTGCGTACCTCGACCATACGCGAGATTCTCAAGGTCACCGAGCAACCGGACGTCATCTCGTTCGCCGGCGGTCTTCCGGCGCCGGAACTCTTTCCAGTAGCCGACATTCTCGCTGCCACCGAGCGGGTTCTTGGCGAGAGCGGCGCCGCCGGTTCGCTGCAATACAGCCCCACCGAGGGCTTCGCCCCGCTTCGGGAGGCCTTCGCCGCGGAATCCCGCAATCGGGGAATCGATTGCCGCGCAGAGGATATTCTCATCACCACCGGGTCCCAGCAACCGCTCGATCTGGCCGGGAAGATTTTTCTCGATGCCGGGGACTGCGTAATCACTGAGAATCCGACTTACATGGCTGCGATTCAGGCGTTTCAGATGTACGAGGTTCGTTTTGCAGCCGTGCCTACCGATGGTGAAGGCCTGATCCCGGAAGCCCTGCCGGCGCTGATTGAACGCGAAAGGCCGAAGTTCCTCTATACGATTCCCAATTTCCAGAACCCGACCGGCGTTACTCTCACCGCCGATCGCCGGCGGGCTCTCTATTCCATTGCCGCTTGCTATGGGCTCATCGTTTTGGAAGACGATCCTTATGGGCGGCTGCGGTACGCGGGGACGAACATTCCCCCGATCAAATCGCTGGACAGCGAGGGGATTGTGATCTACCTCAGCACCGTCTCAAAGACCATCGCGCCAGGACTCAGGGTGGGTTGGGCGGTTGCGGCCAAGGATATCCTTCGCAAGCTGACGATCGCCAAGCAGGCGGCCGATCTGCATACGTCGAGCCTCGATCAGCGCATCGTTCATCGTTATCTCTCCGACTTCGACAGCGAGGCACACATCGAGCGGATCCGGCGGTCGTACGGAGAGCGTTACTCGATCATGGATACAACTTTGCGTGCAAGCATGCCCGCGGGGTTCACATGGACTCATCCCGAGGGAGGGATGTTTCTCTGGGTAACCTGTCCCGAGGGCGTGGACACAAGCGAGCTGATGCGCGAGGCAATGGCGCGCAAGGTCCTGTTTGTGCCTGGGCGGGACTTTTTTCCGGATGCCGCCGGTGAGCGATTTATGCGCCTGAACTTTTCCAATGCCGCTCCGGAGCAGATTCGGGAAGGGATTCAGCGCCTGGCGGAGGTTTGCCACGCCGCGGTGCAACAGCCTATCGGCTGAGACCGGACGAAGACCTGCTTCGAGATCTAAATTGGGATAAACGGGCTCAACGAGCCCTACCCTGAACCAGAACCCGTTTCATCCCCCGCGGGTCGGAAACGCCGGTGGGGGACCAGGAACAGCCCTCCGAGGATGCCGCAGCCCAGCACCGCTCCAATCCACATCGGCGCGCGCGCATAAAGCGCGAACAGTAACAGGAGTCCTGCTGCCAGCCCCAAGAACCATGCGCGGCCCCATTTACGCCGGCGGAATACAAGCACAACAGCAGCTGTGAACTCCGCGAGGGCTAGAATCCAGACGGAGATCTCGGCAGCCTCCTCCGCAAGTGGCTGCGCAGGCCGCCCTTCCACGCGGTCTTTTATGCCGAGGAGGATCTTGGGGACCGCGACAGGGTCGGCAAACTCGGTGAAGAGGTCGAGTAGAAGGCGCCGGTCCGTCCAGTGGTAGCGAAGCCGGATGCGGCTGATCAGGCGCGTGTGGCTTTCGTCAATCGGATAGAGCGCCCACGTGAAGCTGCCGCTTGAAGGAGTGGTTTCCCCCTGCCAGATAAGATAGCTGTCCGGCTGGATCTGACCGAAGGCCAGTGAAGCAACTGCGCTGATGGGAAGAACATCGCCGGTCTGCGGATGTTGCAGATTGTGGACGATCGATTCGGCGCTGTGAATTCCTGTCTTGCTGCCGATGTTTTCTATGAGATCGTAGCCGTAGAATCCTGCCCGCCCATACCCGATCTGCACGAGCCAAGGCCAAATATCTTCCGGTTTGCCGCGGATGGTAATTCCCCTCGTTGCGCTGAAAGATGGAGAGTAGACGAGGCCGTCTCCCGGCATGAAGCGCGTCACCTCTTCAGCGGTCGCGCCCCATCGCAATTGCAAAGGACGAATGAGAAGCAGATAGAGGGCTAGGAGCAAGCAGGGCAGAAACGTGATTGCGAGCAGCCTCATGACAGCGGAGCGGCAAGAAACATCGGGTTTCATTCGTTCGAAATCCCCTGGAACAAGCCCGTCTCTTCCGGGCTCTCAAACGTCTCCGCTATTCGGTTTCTTTGGCTGGATCGATGACGTGGAAGCCTTCCGTTTTAGCCGCATCGAGCAACTGTGGCGAGGCGGAGACGAAGATGATCTCGGTGCCTTGGAACATGTCGCGGGCGACAATAGCGGCACCCAGTTGCAGAGTGTCGGGCCAGCGCAGCGTGGTGCGGTCAAGGAGCTGGCGGGCGGCTTCTAGCACGGCCGGATTCAGCGGCTGCTGGACCATGCGCGCGGCTTCCATGCGGAGAATATCGAGGGCGGCGGTTGCGTCCTCCGGTGAAATGCCTCCAGCCCGCTCACGGCGGCGGACTGCGGCGTAGACCTCAAGCGGCGTGGAGGCGGAGATCAGCTTGCGGTTGTCCTCAACGGCCTCCATGAGCCGGATCAGGGCGTCGGTGCCTTGCTCCTGGACGAAAAGCTTGGCGAAGGCGGTGGACTCAAGAAAGTAGCAGCTCACAGGTTGCCCCGCTCCTCTTCAATGGCGTCGGCTATGGAGTCGCCATGCACCGCGACGGGATGGAAGCGCTGGGCCTCGTCGGGAATGCCGGCTTCGGCGCGGTTGAGGCGAATGGTGGTGGTGGGATACGCCGGAGTCTTGGGATTGGCGATCTTGCTGGTAAGAACGACGCCGCGCTGGATAGCCTCAGCCAATACCGCCTGGCGGGACTCGGGGTGCTGATTCCAGCGGAATGCCTTGCGGGGCAGGAACGAATCGCGGAACCACTTGAGCGCGATGAAAGCGTGGCCGCCACGCTCGGCTTCGGCCAGCGCGGCGCACAGCTCTTTCACGCGGGCATCGAGGTCGGCGGGAATCACGGCTTCCTGGCCGTCGTCGTCCTCGTCGCCGGAGTCATGAACGGCAGCCGCTCGTGGAGCGCGAGCTGTGCGCGGAGCAGATTCGCCGTCACCGATGCGCTCGAAGTAGATGCGCACCTCGTCCTCTTCGGGGGACCATGTATCGGCTGTTGCGTTGCGGCGCTTGCTGCGGCCATTTTCTCCGCAGAGTTCGACGATGGCCTGATACCCGGGAGGCGCCAGAAAGTGAAACGCCCTGGCGAGGCCGGGGTCGGCTGAAAACCCCAAATCGTTGAGGATCTCTTCAATAATCTCTTCCGCGTCGGGAATGCTGAGATTGCTTAAATCTACGCTGCTTGGTGCAGCTTTTGTCGTTTTCATTTGTCGGCCCCTTATGCTGTGCCTTCCACCGTGCCGCCGCTGCATCGGTCCAGGAGACCGCGAGGCCTTGTTCCGGAGACCGATTGCGCCGCAGACAGCGGGTGAAGGTAAGCAGCCTTAGTTCTAGAACTGGCCCCCCTCGCGCGTGCGGATCCCAGATCATTCGAGCGATGGGGTACGTGTTGTGTCGATGAGCCTCGGGGGCTTTTGCTTATATGGTGCAAGTAAATGCTGCCCGCGGCATTTCCCTAATCAATGTAAGGCGATCGTTACTCATGCAGCTCTCATGCGCCAAGAGCCATATTCCACTTCTGTCTTCTACCTTTACACGGATTTGAGAAAAACTCTAGCTAAACTTTCAGAATAACGTAATGCTTCTTCCAGTGTACCCGATATGTCGGCAGGTCGCCCTGCGCAGCGGAAGTTGTGTGCGCCCAGTGACTTGGGGGGCGATCTAGATGGCCAGAAGCGGTGCTGGACCCCATCCGATTGGGAGGCGCAACCGCCGTCGAGCGACGTTTCTGTGGCGGCGGGCTTCGTACAATAGAGGATATGCGCCGTTGTCTGCAGCTGGTTCTGATCTGGTCTCTGGCTTCAATCGGACTCTGCGCCGATAATCCAGCGTTTGACCTTTCTGGACCAAGAGTGGACGTCCATGTAAAGCGGGGAGAGATCACGCTGCCGATCGGCGAAGTCCCCAACCTGCTGGCCGGAGACCGGCTGTGGATTCATCCCGACCTTCCCGAGAGCCAGTCCGCGCATTATGTGCTGATCGTCGCATTCCTTCGGGGAGCGACCAATCCGCCGCCGCCGGAGTGGTTTACCCGCGTGGAAACATGGAACCGCGCGGTGCGGAGCGAGGGCGTGTTTGTGACGGTTCCCGCGGAGGCGCAGCAGGCGTTGATCTTTCTGGCGCCGGAGACGGGCGGGGACTTCAGCACGCTGCGCGCCGCCGTGCGAGGACGGCCGGGAGCGTTTGTTCGCGCCACCCAGGACCTGCAGGCAGCCAGTTGGGATCGAATGCGGCTGGAATCTTATCTGTCTGACGTCAAAGTCACATCGCAGACCGATGCCACCTTGCTGAAGGTCCGCGCCGTGATGGCGGCGCGCAGCCTGGGCATCAAGCTGGACAAGGAATGCTTCGACAAGCCCAGCGACCAGCAGGCCCCGTGCCTGACGGAGCACACGGACGGGCTGGTGCTGGACGATGCCAACGCGCAATCGCTGGTGGTGCAACTGACCAGCGGATCGACCGCGGACCTTATGAACCAGATCAGCTATTCGCCCCTGGCAGGAGGAGGCGCTTATAGCCCCTATATTGGCGCCATTGTGGACACGGCGAGGATTCTGGCCTCGCTGCATACAGCGCACTTCCAGTACATTCCCGCGCTGGCCTTGCCGGCCAAGGATGAGCTGAACTTACGCCTCAATGTTCCGCCATCGTTCCGCGATCCCAAGTCGGTCGTTGTGGTGGCGCTGCCGCCCGTGGGGCCGGGCAAACCGCCGCCGCTGCATCCGGTGAATCCGGCGGAGAGTTTCTGCGCGGAGAAGCCTGGCCTGGTGCTGCCCGCGGAGGGGGCTCCAATTGTGTTTTCGACGCAACTGGCCTATGGGCTATCGCTGCATATTGAAACCAAAACCGGGCTGGTGGACCTGCCTGTCAAGGCCGATGCTTCGGCGGGCGGCCTGGTGCTGATGAATCCCGCGCCTTCAATTGCGGAGGGCAATTTGACCGCCGTGTTGCGCGGCAAATGGGGCTTTGACAACTGGGAAGGGCCGCGCTTCCACTTGCGCGTGGTTCAGCCTGGCAAGTGGACATTAGCGGCCGGGGACCAGTCTGCCCTGGTGGTCGGACGCGAGGACATGCTGCATCTTGAAGGCGAAAGCTCGCTGTGCGTCGACCGGGTCGAGGAACAGACAGGTGACAAGCAGGTGACGCTGGCCTGGAAGTCTACCAAGCCGGAGACGCTGGAGGTGGCCGTGCCCATGAAAGACGCGGCTCCGGGGCCAGTGACCCTACAGGTTTTCCAGTTCGGCCTGGAGAAGCCCGACAGCCTTCATATGACGGCCTATGCTGAAGCTGCATCACTGGACCGGTTGACGTTGAGTGCCGGCGACACCATGGCATTGCTGCGAGGGACACGTCTGGATGAAGTGGAGAAGGCCCGAGTGGACGGGATTACTCTGACTCCGTCGGCGCTGAGCCGAGTGCAGGATCTGGATGAGCTGGCGATGACCGCCGATGGCGCGACTGCCAGCCTGGAGCCCGGAAAGCACTACACTGCCTCCGTGCAATTAAGGGACGGGCGGCAATTGAAGGCGCCGGTTACGGTGGAATCCCCGCGGCCGCGGATCACGCTGCTTAGCAAGGGCACGCAGGAAGTGGCTGCCGAGACGCCCTCGCCGGTGCGGCTCGGTAGTCCGGACGACGTGCCTGTCGAGGGGCGGTTCGTGTTTTTCCTTCGGTCGAATGTCCCCGCGAAGTTTCCGCGCAACGAGAAGGTGGAGGTGGCCTCGACCGATGGCAGCTTCCGCACCGTGCTGTCGATGGCCGACGGCAGCCTCATGCTGGAAGACTCGAAGACCGCGGTGGGAAACGTCGATCCGCTGGCGCGGTTTGGCTCCTCGGCGTTTGGGCCGGTTGAAGCGCGGGCAATCTCCGCCGAGGACGTGACTGGCGACTGGCTGCCTTTGGGAACTCTGGTGCGGCTGCCCGGATTCAAGCAGTTGCACTGTCCTCGCAACATCGCCAAGACCTGCACGCTGACAGGAACGAACCTTTTCCTGGCCATGTCGATCGGGGCCACGAACGATTTTGAGAACGCTACCGACGTGGCGGCTGAGTTTACGGGAACGCAGCTAAGCGTGCCCCATCCGGTCAACGGGGTGCTCTATCTGAAGCTACGCGACGATCCGTCGACGGTGCAGACGCTGACCATGCCGATTCTGCCGGTTTCGTTGGCGGGGACGCAGGCGACCGCGACTGGGCAGGCACGGCCGGTTGCGGCTCCTGCGGAAACGAGACCGTAGGGAGCTTTGCTTCCCACCCAACTTTATCGCGCTCGCATCCAGCCCCAATTCCAGAAACAGAAAACCCGCTAGTTGAAGTAGGCCTTGTTCTTCTCGGCAAAGTGCGCCTTCTCAGGCGGCAGATCGTCGGCGGGGAAGATGGCGTTTTGGGCGCAGAGTTCAGCGCAGTTTCCGCAATCGATGCACTCATCGGGATTGATAAAAACCTGGGAGACGGTTCCAGCGGCGGGATCGTCCGCCGTTGGCGCGATGGCAGCGGTGGCGCACTCCGCTACGCATACAAAATCCTTGGTACAGGCATCGGTGACTACGTAAGCCATGATGAAAGACTCCTTGACTGCTTCCGGGATGAATGCTGGACAAGTTGCGGACGCTCGATCTGCGATGCGCCCCTCAGATATAGGCTATCGGGGATACAGGGCAAGCCACGGTGACACCAGTCACAAAGGGGATTTGTTGGAATTTGTCAGGGGGAATCTACCTGATTACGGTACGTTGGGAATCTCTGCACCGCTGTAACCCGCCCTTCATGGCGCATTCGCAATTGAAGGTCACCATGAAGGTGTGACCCAAGACAATCGTTCTCCCATTTTCGCTCAGGCATTTGCGTGTTGGAACTGGAAGTGCGCTCTTTTGAGCGCGACGGCCCGTTCCATCGTCTACCTGGCGGCCATGGCCCGCAACGGCTTGCGCGGCGGCCTTTCGATCGTGTTGGTTGAGATTGCCTATGTCACTCTCACGGCCGGCCTTTATGCGGGCATGCAACAGAGGGCCTTGAGCTTTCGCTTGCGGTTGCTGGGCAATTTGACGATTGTGTTCGGAGTGCCCGGCATGGCTCAAATACTGGACTGGCTTGCGCATCGCGCCGTCGGAGCCGTAGCTCCGGGAAAGGCCACACTGGCGGTGAGTGTATTTGCGATTGTCTCGGCGCTGTTTCATCTGCACGTGATGCGCCGGGGCGCGTTTCTTACCGGCCGCGGCGGGCGTTCGCTGGCCGAGGATTTCCGTCGCATGCCAAGGCTGATCTTGGCCTTCATCGCCGCGCCCGTTGTTTTGTTGTCCGCGACCGCAGGCCGCCAGGTTCGGGGCGTCCAATCGGAAGCTGCGCTGTAGCGCGATCGCGGCATTGGCCGTCAGGATCATCAAGATCAGAAGATGCGGACGCGAATGCCAGTGCTCAGGCCGTAGGAAGTCAACGTGCCGTAGTGGAATCCGGGCCAAATCTGATACTCGAAATCGGCGACCCGGATGCGTATCCTTTTCGTGACGCGGAAGTCGAGTCCTCCGCCTGGCGCAACCACAAAGTCGTTGTCCGTGCCGAGGTTGTAGGGATAGTTGAATTGACCGAAGCCTATCAGGCCCTTGGCATAGGGCTGGAATCTCCCGAAGGTCATGTGGTAGCGGGGGCCGATCAGATAGGTCGTGGTGTGGACATTGGCTGTCTGGTGGAACATCAGCCATTGCGCTTCGCCTTCAATGCCGATGCGGCGCCTGGTGTCAAGGTCGGCGATTGCCGCGATGCCGAGCATCTTGCGCGAGCCGTATTCCAGGATGTCTCCGGTGGCTGTTGCGCCCACTGTGAGGTTGTATCCGCCGACATCGCCGGCAGGCGCCACCTGGCAGAACGCGGCGCGCGGGATGAGGAAGCAAACGGCGAGATGAACGAAGGCGAAGAGCGTGTTGCAGGCAAGCCGCACGGCGGGACTCTTGCTCCAGCGATAAATGGCTGTCGCCGGGGACCCCGGAGATTGGCAGCGCCAGTGTTTGGATGATCCAGGAACCGTCTTCATCTTTCTCCCGCGAAGTGCAATATCCGGTCGCACTATTTCGTGATGTTTAGCGTCACATTTTGATAGTGGATGACATTGCTGTTGACGCCGGTGGCGGTTATCTGGATCACGTATGTACCCGGTGCGGCCGTGGCCTGGGTGAAGCCGGAGCAGCCATTCATAAGCATGGCGGCGCCGGAGAGCACGAGAAGCAACACAAGGCCGAAGACCGGCCCGTTGCGCTTGCGGAATTGCCACAGGATCAGGCCGAAGAAGGCGGTGATGGGCAGCGACAGAATGGACAATCCTGCCAGATACGCGCCGCGGTTGCTACCATGCGCGACCATTGCGGTCGTGCCCCCGCTGAGCGGGTTATTGGTGTCGATCGTAACCTGGGCGGTCTGGGTTCCATTGGCCGCGAGAATGACGCTGGGGCTGGAGAAGTGGCAGGTCACCGCCGCTGGAAGCGACGCGCAGCCTAACCCAAGGGTGTCGGTAAAGCCGCTGATCGACGTAAATGTCACGGTGGCGGTTGCGTTTTGCGACGCAGCCAACGTGACCGCGGAGGGACTGACGGTGATATTGAAGCTGGTCGGTGTGCCGGAGACGGTCGCCGGCAGCGATTTGGACGCTGCGTGCAACGTATCGCCGCCATAGGACGCGACGATCGTGTAGGTGCCGGTAGCCAGATTCGGGTTGAGAGTCGCGACACCGCTCGAATCCAGAGTAGCCGTGCCGATCACGGTCGTTCCGCTGGTGAAGGTAACGGTGCCTGTAGGCGTGGGCCCGGAGCTGCCGATGACCGTGGCCACCAGCGAGACTTGCGAATTCGGGCCGGAGGACGACGTGGCTCCCAAAGCTGTCGCCGTCGGGATGGTGTTGACAAGAAGGCTGATCGCCGGGGAAGTGCTTGGCGTATCGTTCGCATCTCCGGCATAGCTGGCTGTAATCGAATGGGTGCCGGGAGCAAGGCTGGAGTTGCTTAAAGTGGCCGCACCTGTGGCATCGAGGTTGACGGTGCCAATGGAAGCGCCATCGGCAGTGAAAGCGACCGCGCCCGTGGGTATGCCGCCGTTGCCCGTCACCTTGGCGACGATAGCCACAGGAGAATCGACGATGGCGGGACTTGGAGTGGCCGTGACCGCGGCCGACGTGGTTGCAATCTGCACCGTGAGCGAGAGCGGGGAGGATGCACTGCCGGCATCATTGAGGTCCCCTGAATAGGTGGCGACGATGGAGTAGTTTCCGACCCCGAGGGTTGTGTTGGCGGTGGCCGTACCCGTGGCGCTGATCGCTGCGCTGCCCAGAGTGACGCCCCCACTTGTGAAGGTGACCGCGCCTGTCGGCACATTGACGCCCTGAGCCAGCTTGACAGTGGCCGTGAAGGCTATGGCTCCGCCCGCGAACGCTGGATTGGGAGCCGCCGCGATAACGGTCGTCGTCTGCGCCTGGGTGACTGCCTGGTTGAGCACCGGGGATGTACCGGGACCGTAGTTTGTATCGCCACCGTAGGTTGCGGTGATGGCATGCGTGCCGACAGTCAGCGCAGAGGTCGTGTACGTGCCCTGACCCGTTCCTCCGATCAGGAAGGCGGTTCCGATCTGGCTGCCTCCGTCAAGAATGGTCACCGATCCCTGGGCGATTTGATTTTGGGTTTGGGGAATCGTAATGGTGAAGGTGACAGCAGTTCCGTATGTCGCGGGATTGAGGCTTGAAGCGACCTTAATAGTGGATGAAGCCAGCACATCCTGATTCAGAACGCCTGAGCTGCTGCTTTGAATCTGGTTGGCTGAGTCCCCGCCATAGACGGCATTGATCGAATGCAGGCCGTCGGCAAGGGTCGAGGTGGTGAGAGTTGCCACGCCGCCCGGGTTAAGCGTCGAAGTACCGAGCATCGTGGAGCCGTCGTAGAAGACGACGCTCCCGTCCGGGGCGATGTTTCCTCCGCCGGGCGGTACCGTCACAGTCGCGGTGAAGGCGACGCTCTGACCGACGGCCGATGGGTTCACGCTGGAGGTGAGGCCAGTGTTGGTTCCTTCAAGGACGGTCTGCGTCAATGGCGCCGATGTGCTTGGAAAGTGCGTCGCCGGAGTGTTGTTGTCGGCATAGGAAGCCGTGATCTGGTGCTTACCCACGGTCAGCGCGGCGGTAGCGCACGTGGCATTTCCCAACGCGCTCAAGGTGACGGGATTGGAGCAGTCGGCCGTGGCTGGAAAAACCGTGCCGTCATAGGAGAAGGTGACAGTGCCGGTGAGCGGCCCGGTGTTTGCGCCTGTGGTCACGGTGGCGGTAAAGCTGACATTCTGGCCGTATCCGGATGGATTGAGGCTGGATACCAACGTGGTGGTTGTCGCGTTGACGACGGTTGCAATCCCCCATACCTGAATGTCGAGCGGCGTGTTGACGGTGACGCCGGCGACGTCGATGTTGTCGATGATTTGTTCTGTCAAATTGGGCGGCGGAATCACCAATGTTGTGGGCGGCGCAAAAACCGCGCCCACCTCGCAGTCCTCATCGACAGACATCAACGGGGGGCTCAAAGCGCAGGTGGTCGTATTCGGATCGAGTGCGACATCTGGCCCAAGGGTAATTGCGGTCACATCGAATGGAGCGTTGCCGTCATTTTCAACGGTCTGGACGATCGGTTTGGATTTTTCACCCTGGCGAACGGGATTGGGCGTGAAATCAAGAACAACGAAGTTGCTCTGGATCTGCTGGATGACCTGATTGAAGTAATTGGCGACGTAGATGTTACCGCCTCCATCGATCGCCATCCCGACCGGCCCGTAGATGCTGAGGGGATAGAGCTTCCCGTTGTAGAGATCCTCGGTGCCATCGTTCAAGGCGATGGTCGTGATATTTCCGGACAACGCATTGACCTTGCGGATAGCGGCATTCTGGGTATCCGCGATATAGACGTTCCCGGCAGGATCTGTGATGACGCCCTCGGGCGTCCATAATGCGGCTGAAGCCGCGGCGCCGCCGTCGCCGGAATAGTCCGCGTTCCCGTTTCCGGCCAAGGTGGTAATGATCCCGGAGGTGCTCACCTTGCGTATGCGGTTGTTGCCCGAATCGGGAATGTACATGCTGCCGGCAAAGTCGAATGCGACAGTGAAGGGGTAGTTGAGTTCGGCATTCGCGGCCTGCCCGCCGTCTCCCGAGAATCCCCCGGCGCCCGTGCCAATCGTGGTTCCGTTTCCCGCAACCGTGGTGATGATGCCTGAGACTGCATCGACTCTGCGGATTCGATGGTTGGATGTATCGGCTATGAAGAGATTCCCAGCGATGTCGACCGTGACACCCTGAGGGGTGTTGAGATTGGCGGATATTGCCGGACCGCCGTCGCCGACACTGACGGGGCTTCCCGGCGCGCCATTGCCGGCCACGGTGGTGATGATGCCGGTTGAGGCGGCCACCTTGCGCACGACGTTGTTGTCGGTGTCTGCAATATAGACATTGCCCGCGCCATCGACGGCTACGCCGGACGGAGTATTCATGGCCGCGTTGACGGCTGGGCCGTTATCCCCTGCATAACCAGGGGATCCATTGCCGGCGAAGGTATTGATGATGCCGGTTTTGGCATTGACCACGCGAATCCGGTAGTGGAGGCTGTCGGCGATGTAGAGGTCGCCCGCGCCGTCCAAGGCCAGGCCCGAGGGCAGCTTCAGCGATGCATACAAGGCTAAGCTGCCATCCCCCAGCGGGCCGCTGAAAAGGCGGCCCTGGCCGGCGATTCCGGGCATATTGCCGGAAACCAGAACTCCCAGGCCGCCCAAACCGGTGCCGGACAAGAACGTAGTGCCTAAAACGTTGCTGTTGTTGTCCAGTAGGACCACGGCGCCGACGCGAATGCCGGGAGCCGCGGGAGTAAACGTTACGGATTCCGTGCAGGTTGCGCCTTTGGCGAGGGTGGCGACGCAGCTTTGCAATCCGCTGCCGGCGGCGAAGTCAAGGTTGGGCGCGCCGCCCGTCAACACCTGTACAGTGGCCACCGTTCCCGCTGCCTGGGCGGTCACCGTTACATTTTGCTGGCCGGCTGCGGCGCCAACGGCTGTCGCGGGAAAGACCGCTTGCGCCTGCGCGCCAACGGCCGTCAGCAGGAGAGCTGCCAGGGGCGCTATCCAGGATCGCGAGTACCGCGGTCGACGCCGATTGGCCGCGCCTTTTCCCGGACTTGCTGAAACCGGGCTTGCTGAATTCAAACTGCTTTTGTGGCGGATCGCCCATCTCTGGGTGCTCTCGGTCAAGACGGAGGCAGCTCCATGCGGGGTGGGTTCACGCATATCCGGACTGTCGACTTGAACTTGAATGCTGCTCATGGACAACTCCATTTAGGTCTCACATTGCGCATTTAATGTTGGTGGCATTAATGGTCCAGTGTTCAGAAGGACAAGTGAGAAACAAGACCGGAACCACCATGACATTGGTGGCTACAGACGCCTATACACGCTGGAGTATACCCACATGTCAGGGATAGGCAATGTTACTTTCTAGTCATTAGCTGTTCTGGTGTGCTTGAACAGTAAACGGGTTGCAAAATGGGAGAGATGGGCGCTCCTGCTGAAAATAATTATTTCGATCCTCGACTAATGGCCATGAGGAGATAAGGCAAACGAATCGCGGCGTTCTTACCGCGTCCCCGGCGCGGGCGTGACGAGCTTCAATACGGGCCTGATTCTCTCCAGGATTCTTGTCGTGGATTGTCTTTGCAGTCCACGCAATATCTGTTGGCTATTCAGGTCTAAGTGGCCCAAAAGACACAAATCTGCCGGAACAAGGCGCTGGCGATGCGCCTTATGCGCGATTGATATGCTTGAATTGCCGGCCAGACCCATTCCCGGGCAGCGGCCGTGCTAAAATCGTTCTCTTTTCGACAGGGACTACGAGAAGGGCGGAATTGGCGGAGCACCGTGAAAGCGACCATGAACGTCAAGAATCTGCCCGACACAAAGTCCCGTGTGGCCGTGCTGCTGCCGACTCGCCGCTTGGAAGCGGCATTGGCGCCGCTGGTTGAAGAGCTGCTGGCGGCGGGAATCGGAGCCATCATTCTGGTTGACGATGGCTGCCCCGCGGACGATCGGCCGGAGCTGGACTTGCTGGCGCGGAAAGACAGCGTCTATCTGCAACGCCATGCGGTCAATCTTGGCAAGGGCCGCGCGCTCAAGACCGGCATGAACTTTTTTCTGACAGCTTTCCCTGAGTTTTCCGGCCTGGTTACGGCAGACGCGGACGGACAGCATAGTTCGGCCGATATCGTGCGCGTGATTGAGGCGCTGCTGTGCGCGCCGCAGCGCGCAGTTCTCGGATGCAGAAGCTTTGGCGGAGAAACCCCGCTGCGGAGCCGCTTTGGGAACTCGCTCACTCGCCTGATTTTTCACTTCGTCAGCGGGCATTGGGTAAGCGATACCCAGACCGGGCTGCGCGCTTTTCCTCGAGCTCTCTTGCCCGAACTGATGGCTCTTCCCGGCGAGCGGTATGAGTATGAGATGACGCTGCTGGCTTATCTCTGCCGCGACGCTCATGTTCCGATTGAAGTTCCGATCTCGACCATCTACATCGACGACAACAGCTCATCGCACTTCAACCCGGTGCGCGATTCGATGCGCATTTACTTTGTGCTGCTGCGGTTCTACGTTTCATCGCTGATCTCGGCGGGACTGGATCTGGCTGGGTTCGGCGTGACCTACTGGCTGACGCATAACATTCTGCTTTCCGTGGTCGCGGGTCGAAGCAGCTCCTTGGTCAACTTTGCATTAAATCGCGGACTCGTCTTTCACAACCATTCATCCATCCGAGGTTCCATCTGGCGCTATTACCTGCTGGCCGCGGTGCTGGGCGCGATCTCCTATAGCGCGATTCGCGGTCTGTCCGTTTGGCTGGGATGGAACATGGTGGCGATCAAGATTTTGGTGGAATCGCTGCTGTCGCTAGTGAGCTTTTCGGTGCAGAGAACGCTCGTCTTCGACCGCGGAAACAGCGGCCAAGGCGAATAGATCGCTGCGCGGAAAGCGTCGCAACCTGTCTCGATCCCGCACCGCACTCCCACCCGCAATTCCCGCCCGCGGTACCTGCGGACTTTAGTGGGCATGCGCCTTGCACCGGCGGTTTGCTTGCACGCCGCGAACCGGGAATGCCGGGCCATCACTCATCGTTTACGGCGTTTCTCTGCTTCCGCCCACGCCAGGTTGTTCCGCGCCAACTGAAAATCCGGCTTTAAGCGTATCGCTTCCTGAGCGGCTTGGATTGCTTCGTCCCACCTGTTCAGAGCGCAAAGGGCCGCGGCCATGTTGTTATACGCTTCGGCCAGGTCCGGCCGGAGTCTTAGAGCCTGCCCTGCGTCGGCCACGGAGTCTTCGAATCGGCCGCCCTGGTAATCTGCGACGGATCGATCCAGGAATTGCTGGGCGGCGCCAAGGTCAGCCGCCTGCGAGGATTGGTTGTATGCCTCCGGCAGTGCGGAGGCGCTGTCTTGGCCGCCTCTCATTTGCTGCAATCTGACGGCCAGCGCTAAGTTGCCTTGCGCTTGAATCGAAGCAACCGAGGAGGGTCCCATCATGGCGCGCGCTAATGCTCCGCTCCGTTGAGTTTCAACCCACTGCGTCCCCGCATAGAAGGTCAGGGCGAATGCCATTCCGGCAAGTAGAATCCATGGACTGAGCGGCTTCTCGTCTTGCGTTGCACCGTGTGTCAGGAACGCCCGGATACGCTTCCACGCAAGCCAAGTCAACAGCACCACGGATACCCAAGTGAACAGTTGCAGCAGTTCGATGTAACCGCCCCAAGGGCCGATCCGATTGGAGTCCGCCAGATACCATGGCATGCCTTGCGACCAGAAGTTATAAACGCTAAACAGAAAGAGACCGCTGGCGACGAAATAGATGGCGGCGGGCAGCGCGCCGAGTTCCACCACCCACGGCGCCAGCCAGGCCAGATACTGCAAACCAAAGCCGCTTGCCACACTCAGGAAGAGGAAGAAGATGAACCCAGCCTGCGCATAAAGTCGCGGCCTCCTACGATGCGCGTTCATGTAAATGGCCGCGGCCGCACAAGCGCCAAGCAGGACAATCGGGCCCTGCTCAATAAGAGAAGCGTTCATTCCTGCCAGCGAAGGGAGCCACGCGGATAGCCTGCTTGTCAGGTAAGAGAGACCCCAGATGCCGGCTATGCTTCGATACCCGAATACGCTGTTGTAAACCTGTTGAGGATCCTGCCAGAGAAACGGCTGCCAGGCGATCAGCGGCACGGCCAGAACACCTGCCAGGAATTCCAGCCGGCGGCGGATGCCTGTCTGGTATAGGATCATCACCGGCGCGGCGACCACCGGACTCACTTTGATGCACAGCGATAAGCCGAACACCGCCCCGGCCGCCCACGCCGGAATCCCCTTCTCGGAAAGCCATACGGACAACAACACAAAGAAGATCAGAACACCGTCGGTGTTGCCGTGGAACCCCGACACCATGATGGAGACCGGCGCCGCAGCCAGGAACAACAGCGCCAAAGCAGTGGAACGTTGCGCGATTCGATCGCCCGCCAGCTTCCATACCAGCCAAAGACTGCCGGCGTCGGCGAGAATGCCGGGAAGACGCAAGCAGAATTGAAACGGCAGTCCAGTCACTTGTGCGAGCCAGCCGATCGCCCGCAACGCATAAATCATCGATGGGGGGTGGTTGAAGTCCCAGGCCGCCTTATAAAGCTGCACGCCGAGCGGACGGGACCAAACAAGAAACAGCTCGTACCGATAGACATCGTTCGTGCCATATGTGCGCAAGGCCAGAACGATTTTGAAGGCGAGAGCGGCCGCCGCGACAAAAAGAATTGCAAGTTTCCATCGGCGCGATGTGCGAAGCTCGGCTTCGCTGCGGAGCATTGGCTGGCTGCCTGCACCGGAAAAGCCGACCCACGCGAAGAGCTTCTCGATCCCGAACCGATCTCTAAGTCCAAGCTTCATTGAATCCACCTTATAGCGGAACCAGAATTGCTCTATCTCGGAGCCATTGCACTCAAGTCGACGCGACCCCAAGAAGCGGCGACCTCGCGTGAATCCAAAAAGGCTACAGTTATTCTGGTTCCGCTCTAGGTCTTTGGAAAGGCCTTGGCATTCAACAGAATCAAGCGGCTCTCGGGCCAGCCTACTGCTTTGCTTTGGCCAACTCGTCCCTGGCCCAGGCCAAGTTGTTCTTTGCGATTTGAAGTGTAGGGTCCATGACGGTCGCTTTCTGGAACCAGGAAATGGCGATCGCCGGCTGCTTCCTGGTCATGTACACGGAACCGATGTTGTTTGCCGCAAGTGCATCCTTGGGGTTGAGTTCGAGGGCGCGCCGCCATGCTTTGATGGCCTGATCGTAGTTCCCGATGTGAAGGTTGTCGAGACCCTCCGCCAGGTAGGAATCGGCACTGCGAGAGGCGGGTGCAATCTGTTCCTGCGTGGTGATGGCCGAGATCGTTTTCTGGTTTTCATCCTGTGCCCACCTGAGGTTGTTCATGGCAAGCTGAAAGTCGGGCGCAATGCGGATGGCGCGGTTGCAATCTTCGATGGCAACGCTGTACTCCATCTGCATGGTATGAGCCACGCAGAGGTCATTCCATGCGATAGCGTTCTTGCCGTCCTCGGCAACGATGGAGTCGAGAAGGGAGATGGCGCGCACCGGCAGCTTGCCGTTGATGTAGGCGACGGACAAGTTGATGCGGTTTTCCACCGTCGGGCTGACGCTCACGGCCTTTTCCAATTGAGAAATGGACGGCGCCGGCGCCGCAGGCGGAGCATTCATCGCCGAGACCCCGCGCGGCGATCCGTGCAGCGCCAGGTAACCAATGGGCACGGCGAGGATGGCAACGGCAACGGCGATCGCTACGGCGCGCTGCTTGGTGGAAGCTTTGCCGGCCGGGGGCGTTTCGACTGTTGCTGATTCTTCGGGAACCGAAGCCGCTCCTTCGCGATCAGGAGCCGCATCCGCGGAAACAGAAGCCGGGTCTTCGGGAATCGGTGCGACGGACATGGTGCATCACCTCAACTGACATTGTGCGTCACTGTGGAGGAAACATCAACGCGGATAGTCGGGTGGAATTGGGGCGGGCGGAACGCCAAGGACGGGGCGAAGAGCAAGATCCTGCAACTCAGGAAGAACGAAGCGGTCTCGTGCGACATTGAAATCGCGGAAGGCCGCGACGGAGATTGCAAATCCGAGGATCGCCCAGGCTGTGGCGCGACCGAGTGGGGCAAGAAGCCGTTGAAGGGTCGGCAGTACGGCATCGACCCCCATCCCCGCGAGAAAACAGATGGGACCGAAGACCGGCGCGGTGTAGCGATAGCCGTATCGGTGCGTGACCAGCTGAATCGCGATCATGGAAGCGGTGATGAGCGCGATGCCGAGGGGCAAGCCGGAATCGCCGGGTGTTGGTGCGCGAACTCCACGGTAAACCGCTACGCTGAAGCCGGCCAGAGCGCCAAGAAACAGAAAAGGGCTGGTGCGAAGCAGGCCCGCCGGGAACATCCAGATGGGGCCTGAATCCCACTGAACGCTATACGGATTCATGCCGGAGAAATGGGCGTACTCGCGCACCAGCGTGAGCGCGTTGACGAATCCGCCGAACAGTCCAGCCAGGATTAGCGCGTATGCAAGGGCGGCGACGGCGGCGCTCGCAGCGGTAAGGATGGCCGCTGGGCGATCGCGCCGGCGCAGAAAATGAACCGTCAGGCCGGCGGCGCAGAGCATGAATGCGATTCCGGAGTTCTCTTTAGTGGTCAGTGCGAGAACGCCGAGAAGTGCGAAAACAATCAGATATACAAGACGGCGAGCCGAGCCGGTTTGCGCGACAAGGGTGGCCAGCGCGAGGAAGGAAATTGTAAGCAGGGAGATAAGTGACTCCTGCCAAGTGCGCCGATAGATGGTGAGATCGAATGGGAATACGGCGCAAAAAAGCGTGGCAACGACTGCCACGGTGGGGGAAAGAAATCTGTAGCCGGTGAGAGCGATAAGGAAGAGAGAGGCGATGCTGAAGGCGATGGAGAGCTGTGCACCGGCAAGAATCGAGTTGTCGCCGGTGATTCGCATGAAAGCTACGAGAAGGGTGATGTAGCCAACACGCAGTGGAGATGGATATCGCGAGACAAGAGGCGGATTCCGGGCGAGTTCCTGGCCGAGGAAGTGAAAGCCGGCAGTTCCCTGGGCCAGCACGATGTTGGCCTGACGGGTGTAGGTGCGCTCGTCTGGACTACGGGCGATGGCGGGGTCGAAAAAGTGAATACGGATGGCGATGCCGAGAAGGATCTCAACGGCCAGAAGAAGAATCGACAGGCGCCTGACAGTCAACACTGGGCGAGAAGATGCATCGTGCAAGCAGACGGCAGCAGGCTCAGGTGTCATAGGTCAGCGAACTCCCAGCTTCTTTTGCGAGATCGACCACTCGAGATTGTTCTTTGCAAGCTGAAAGTCGGGCTTGAGCCGTATCGCTTCCTTTGCGGCGGCGATCGCTTCGTCCCACTTGTGCATCGCCTCATAGGCTGCGGCAATATTGTTGTAGGCTTCGGGATAGGTGGGACGCAGCTTCAAGGCCGCGCGCGCGTCGTCGATGGATTGCCGATAATCGCCGGCCTGATTTGCGCGCAGAGATGCGATCAGCCAGTCTTCCGCGGTCATGTTAGCCGCCGGCAGTGACTGGGGTGCTAATTTCCCGCTCTTCTGCTGCTCGTACAGCGCCAGATTATTTTTTGAGAGCTCAAATCCGGGATTGATGCGGAGAGCCGCGTGCTCACTCTCGATGGCCAGGTCCCATTGCCGCAAGGCCGCATACGCCGCTCCGAGATTGTTGTAGGCGAGTTCGGAGTCCGGCTTCAGCTTCAATGCCCGGTTTGCGGACGCAATGCAAGCTAGATAGTTTCCACTTCGATATTGATAAAGGGATGCGTTGATCCAGTAATTCGCGTCTTGCACAATCGGGTGCGCGAGGATGGCAGCGGCAGTGGTGTCTTCGGGGGCTAGTCTTAACGCGGCGGCGGCGGTGGCGCGTGCACTCGCAGCGTCGCCGATTGCGAGGTATGCCGCGGCAAGCGCGTGATTCGCTTCAAGCCGAGCCGGGTTCAATTGGACAGCGATGTTCAGTTGCCGGATGGCATCCTCGACGCGTCCGCTCTGATAGAGCCAGCGGCCGTAGAAGTAATGCGCTTGATCATCCGTCGGGGCCAGCGCAATAGCGCGAATAAAGTGCTGCTCCGCCTGCGCGGCCTGATTCATGGCGCCGTACACCACGCCCAGGTTAATCTCCAGAATCTTGTAGTTCGGCGTGTAGACGAGGGCGCGTTGATAGTAGTCGAGCGCCGCGGGATATGCGCCCTTCGCCATTTGCGTAAGGCCGTAGTTCATCAACCCCCGACCATTGTGGGGACACTTGATCACGTCGTCCAGCCAAAGCGACTCATCGGTACGCCACACTCGATTGCGCAGATGCGCTCCGTAGCCGTAGAGCGCAAGCAGCAGAACAACGGCGATCGACGCCGCGCGCCAGACCGCGGTCCGGTGCTTTCCGGGAGCCACATTATTGACGGCGAGAAAGCCTGCCCAGACCACGGCAAGCACCAGGCCCACAAACGGCAGATACATGCGGTGGTCGTTCTCAACCTCGGAGAGGCGATAGACAGACGTGGGCAAAGACGCGATGAGAAACCAAAGCAATCCGTAGCAGACGGGTCGCGTGACGCGACGCCGAGCCGTGATCCAGGCAGCTATCAAGAGCAATGCGAGAAACAGGAATCCAAGAAACGCGTTTGCCGAGAAGGTCGCGAATGGTTGCAGGTCGGTATCCACGTTCAAGTGGAGGGGAAGAAACAGGGAGCCGAAGTATCGCATCAGGACAAACGGCTGCGTGATGCAATACGAATAGGCAGAGAGCGTGGAAGGCGTAAAGGATTTGGGAGTCATGGCCGACTGCAGCGCCACCAGCAAGGCACACAAGATCAGCGACGGCAAAGTTAGAATCGCCGCCTGGCGGTAACTGGCTTTGCCTTCCCGTTCAAACATCGCGACGTAGAGAAATAGCAGCAGCGGAAAGACGGCGGCGGGCGGCTTGCTGAGCATTGCAAATGCAAAGGGCACGAGATACAAGCCGGTCATTCTCAACCTGGGCCAGCGGGCGAAGATAGCCAAAGCGGCAACCACGCCAATCGTGCAGAAGATATCTCCGCGCTGAATGATGTAATTCACGGTCTCGGCCATGGCCGGATGCAGGCCGTACCACGCGGTGGCAACGATCGCCACGGTTCGGTTGGCGTTCTTCTCTTGCGGCTCCGGGCGCACACTATCCAGAATTGAAATGAAGAGGGCGGCCATAGCGATGAGTTGCAGCAGAAAAACGATGAACGTGGAAAGGTGGAACCAGAAAGGGTGATAGCCGTGGCCGAGAGCATAATCGACCGCGAGCGAGGCGGAAACCAACGGTCTGTATGTCCGATTGGCGGGAAGGATGCTGAAGGTTGACGCATCCGTAAAGAAGGACGGCAGGTTATGCAGGCTGCGAATGTAAGGATTGTCGACGACAGTGTGGGAATCATCGAAATGAAAGCTGTTTTGAAAGTGGTTTGAATAGACGGCCACGACTGCCAGCAAGACCCCGGCCAGAAGAAGAATATGCCTTGCACGCGGAAACGAACTTATCGAAGAGCCTGACACCAGAGATCTCCCGATTCTCGATGCTTGAATTGGTCCGGAGTAACCCCCGCACCGATATGTAGATTATTTTGTCAGTTCGTCGTGGGATTGACCTGCCCCTTCTTTCTCAACCATTCATAACTGGAGTCCCTCAGTTGTGTTGATGGTTATGGCTGGCAAACGGCCCGCTAAAGCCTGACGCCCTTAAGGAGACCCCCTTCCAACCAGACCTCTATTTGTGGCAAGGCCGGGGAAAACTGCTTTCGGTACCTGGGGAAACTCTGAAAACTCCTGCAACTGGGCCCGGTCACGAGATGGAACGTGCAACCGGCTGGGGGAGAGTCTCAGTTTTGACAACTGGCCGAATCATAGTGGAAACAATCGTCACTGAGAAGTCTTTTTCTTTGATTCTTGGCCTCGATTGATGAAGGCCATTGAAGAAAGGTAACGCGATACGGTCCAGGCGGGGAAGGTGCGGGAACACTATTCCTAAAGGAATCTCAATGGAATTCCGCGCTTGTGCCGCAGGGTTCTAACCAGGGGCGAGATTGAAGTATCCTTTGCCCGCGGGCTTTTTCCGGTTCGGAAGGAACCATCGGTGTGAGAAAGCCGAATTGCAAGTTTGATCCGCCACGGTGGTGGAGGCGCGCTTGTCTGGCTAACTTAGATTCAGATTATGGGTAGGAAGAATTGGAGGCGCGGGCCGGGATCGAACCGGCGCATAAAGGTTTTGCAGACCTCGCAGGGCACATTAGCCGATTTCAGATGCGCTTGTATGCCCTTAGTTTTCCAGCCTCTTAGGGAATCTCGTCTAAGCCCGTCTAAGCCCATTTAGACCCGTACCCGCTACAGTATCCGCTACAGTCGAAACCCTCCACTTCCGGCTTGAGCGAAGGAAAATGTGCTGCTCAGGACGAACGCCAGCGAAACGTCTTGAATTGCTCCGGGTCCAACCGTTGGCCAGCCCAGATTTTCGTCTCGATCTGTAATTTAAGCCGTGCTCTCTCTTCCCTGGGGGTGGCGGGATCATTGCGCTTCGCTCTCAAGGCCACCACTTCGCGCCTGAGTTGAGCGGCTTTCTGTTTGTCTTCTTCGCTAGGCATTGAAAAGCACCTCACTATTTAAGTTAAGCATGAGCAAACTTCCGGCGTTCAACGGTTCGGGCAGAAGCACCTGCAAACGGCAACTGTGCTAGCGGGGGGAATCGGGCAGGTACACTTCCGACCGGGCGCGGGTGGTGATCCGATTAGCCGAAGTACCACGAGAAGCCCTTCGCCTTCGACGGCTCTCTTCGATACTAATAGTGCCCTGGCCGCCGCTCTGGACTGCGCAGAGCCAAGGACATATTCTCCGGGCTTCATTGTTCCGCCTCTCTTTCAGCTTCAAAACGTGCCACTCTCGCCCTTGCCGCGTTCACGCGAGCAGCCAGCCGCCCCCTCACGGTGCTTTCTTTGCAGGGGGGTATGCAAATGGGCTTCCACGGCTCCAAGGCTTCCCCGCGCTGGCGGCTACGCTGTCGGGCAGCCTCAAGCATTTCTGCAATTCCGGTGCAGTCGAGGGGTTTATCCCAGTCGTCCTCCGCTTCGCTCTCTTGGCGAGCAGCCACCAGCGCGCGCGCAGCGGCCCTGGACTGCGGCGAGCGCAGCGGGAAGCACCCCAAGCCCCTTCCCGCCGCT
This sequence comes from uncultured Acidobacteriaceae bacterium, assembly GCA_963757965.1. Taxonomy (GTDB): domain Bacteria; phylum Acidobacteriota; class Terriglobia; order Terriglobales; family Acidobacteriaceae; genus Telmatobacter. Next base: position 789 of record CAVWTV010000004.1, on the reverse strand, counting down.
GTTGCGGGCAAGGATGGCCGTCCTGTGCGTTCTGTGCGGGTTTCTGTCATTCGGGACTGTCACCCCCTGTTGCGCCCACGGTAGACGCCTCAAACCACTTCGGAAGCGTTCCGCTCTGTGCGTATTCTTCAAGCTCCGCCGTGCTCATGCGGTCAAAAAGATCATTCAGGCTAACTTGCTCTGTGCGGTCAATCCACTGTCCGGCAGCATTGATCTTGCTGTATGCCTGGACAGCCGCCACAACCGCGCTGGCCGTCACGTCCACTTCGCCAGCCTTTTCGATGATCCGCTCCAAGGCCGCCCGGATGTTCCGCTGACGTTTGGCAAACAGCCCAAGCGCGTGCGCGTGCCGGTAAACGCTGGCCCGGTCTGCCAGCCCGTATTCCTCAGCAATGGCCGCTGGGGAACGCCAGCCAATGAAAGCAGCCTCAATCTCTTCCCGCTGCTCATGGCCGCAAACAGAGCAATTCCGGCTGTGCCGTCCACGGCTCACCACTGTATCTGACTTGCGATCTTGGCTCATGCTGCTATTGTGGTCCACCTTCGCCCGGCTTGGAAGACGTAAAGAGGGCGACGCAGTACAATTCCGTGCATGAAAACATTGCTGCTGTGCGCCACCGTTCTGTCCCTTTTTCCCTCGTCATCAGCTTGGGCGAGAAATCTCAGCTCCGTGGACGGCAACATCCTTCTGACGAAGTGCCACCCGGCGCTGCAAATGGCGGAAGTCTCCCCTAAGCTTAGTCAAGAGGAATGGATGGCAGCATTTTACTGCTTGGGGTTCGTGCAGTT
>CAVWTV010000003.1:0-238295 GCA_963757965.1 uncultured Acidobacteriaceae bacterium | reverse complement strand
TGAGCAGTCACTCCAAGAGCGTAGACCTGCTTTGGTTATCATTAGCGATAAGCCTGACCTTTTCGATCCGAAAGGCGACTGTCGAAGGACTTTGGATTCCCTTCGAATGGAGCATGTGGCTAGTTTCCCGGCTTTCGACGCTTGGCAAGTCACAGGGCTCAAGAGTAATTCAGAGAGATTCTAGTGGCGGCCTGCTCCGTATGAAATCACTTTCGCGGCATCGGCGCCTGCCAACCAGAGCAACAAAGAGGTAAGCCATACACGTGTTTCAGAATATCCCCCAAATCTTATCTCTAATTCGTCTGCACCCATTTGACACGTCAAATGAAGGGGGACGATCGAAGGAGCGGTATCGCCGTGCAGGCCTGACTACAATTGCTTCCGTCGTTGCTAAAGCTATCGCGCTGTTGACCGGGCTAATTTCCGTACCGCTAACTTTTCGCTATCTTGGCGCTGAACGCTACGGCATCTGGATGGTGCTGGTTTCAATCATTGCTGCAATGGGCTTCGCGGATTTAGGCATCGGAAACGGCTTGATGAACGCCGTTTCCGAAGCTTATGGGAAAGACAACCGCTCGTTGGCGAGGGAATACGTTACTAGCGCCCTGGCCTTGATGCTGTGCATTGCCACCTTCCTTACTGTCGCAGGGGCAGTGGGTTATCCGTTCTTGCCGTGGATGCGGTTGTTCAACGTGAAGTCTGAGGCAGTCGCCGCGGAAGGGGCAAAAGCGTTTTTGGTGCTTTACGGCTCATTCATTGTGAGCATACCGCTTGGCGTTATCATGCGCGCGCAGGCGGGATTGCAAAAGGGCTATGCGTCGCAGATAGTAAACACGGCTGGGAGCGTTCTCTCTCTTGGCGCGATGTTAGTCGTTATTTGGGTGCACGGCAGCTTGGCATGGCTCGTGTTCGCCTCCGTCTTTGCAGGCATTATTGCCACCATGTTCAATGGTTGGCTTCTGTTTTGGCAGCACCCGTGGCTGGTCCCTTCATGGCACGCTTATCGCGGAACATCGGCGAGCAAGATACTCAAACTTGGTTTGATGTTCTTTCTTTTGCAGTGCGCATTTGCGGTCGGATTCGCTTCCGATAACGTCGTCATCGCTCAGGTCCTCGGCGCGGCTGCCGTTGCTGCATACGCAGTTCCTCAAAAACTTTTCAGCGCTGTAACAATCTTAGTATCCATGGGGCTCGTTCCACTTTGGCCCGCTTATGGAGAGGCCCTTGCGCGAGGCGATGTGGCCTGGGTGCGGAAGACCTTTGTGGGCTCGCTGTGGCTGGCTTCGGCCGTTTCAGTCCCATTGTGCATTCTCCTGGTACTTGCCGGCCCTTGGATCCTCAGGGTGGCCGTGGGCAAATCGTTACATGCTCCCATGTCGTTGCTGGTTACTTTAGCCATTTGGGGAATCGTTGGTGCTGTCTCCGGCGCAGTGGCCATGCTCCTCAATGGCGCTGGCATTATGAAGGTGCAATCCATCCTATCGGCCTTCGCAAGTGTAAGCAACCTTGCCCTCTCTATCTTCTTCACTCGTCGACTTGGAGTGATGGGAGTCTGTTTAGGGTCCATTGTTACGCAACTGCTAATCACGCTTCCCGTGTGTTATTTCTTGGTCCGAAATCTGTTTCGACGTCTAGGAAAATCAGAGACAGGGAACGGCCCCAAGGGCACGCTTTCCTTGGAAACGGAGCATCCTGAGACAGAAAGAGCTGTTTCATGAATATTGCTCTCTGCGCGCCCGCCGATATTCATGCACTCGCACGCTTCATGGGTCAGGACACGGAGGGAATTGCCCCGGGATTGGGTGGTACGGTTATCACAGCACTGATAATCGGCCTTCTGCGCCGCGGCCACTTCGTCACCGTCTACACTGTGAGCGATGGACTTCAAGAGGAAACCATTTACGGCTGGGGAAGCCTGCGAGTCTTTGTCGGACCGACCAAGAGGCTTCGGTACCTGTACCGCCCGCAGATAGCTTATCTGAAGCGAGTGATCAGAACTGATGCTCCGAAGTTCGTGCATGCCCACTGGACCTACGAGTTTGCGCTTGGCGCACTGGGCTCGGGCGTGCCCACAATTACGACCATTCATGATCTTCCCTGGAAGGTTCTCCGATACGTTCTGCATGTTAGCATCTCCGTGCGAGTGTTGATGGCATACATGGTTGCCCTCAAAGGCAAGACTTTTACAGCGGTTTCTCCCGCCGCTGCTCGGCATTTTAGGCGCTGGCTGCGCCCAGGTGCACGAATCGCAGTAATTCCAAATCTCATGGCCGACTGGGTCTTTGATCTGGGTAGCACCGGCAATTCAATGAGCGATCGGCCTTTCACTTTTGTTACTATCCTTCAAGGTTGGTCTAGGCTAAAAAACGGCAAATGTGCATTGAGAGCGTTTCATATTGCTCGACAGTCTTTTCCTAACGCGCGCTTGATTATGATAGGCGCGGATTACGAAGCAGGTGGAGTTGCACACAGCTGGGCAACTTCAAAGGACCTTGAGCAGAGTGTCATTTTCCGAGGATTTATGCAACATGACGAGATGTTGCAATTTGTAAGAAGAGAGGCGGATGTGCTTGTCCATCCATCCGTAGAAGAATCATTCTCCTTGGCGGCGCTGGAATCTATGGCCCTCAAGAAGCCCGTCATTGCTGGCAAGCGAACTCCGGGTGTGCATTGGGTTCTGGATGAGGGCCGGGTTGGGTTGCTCGTCGATGTCCGCGACCCTGCGGAAGTCGCGGGGGCAATGCAACGTCTCGCCGGAGACCCCGGGCTTCGCAGCAAGCTGGCGGACGCAGCATTTGAACACGCTTGGAATAACTTTCGGACAGATGTTGTCGTTCCGCAATATGAAGACTTGTACAGGAGATTCATTGCTCAATCCGATGAAACAGCGGCGATCTGAGCGATCAGGCTCAGCAGCATTGAATATCCCCTTCGATATTGCATTTGCCTTAATGCCGTCTGGCTTTCGTCATGACAGATATGTATCGCGACTTAGTTATCACGGCTGCATCGGAGTCTAACAGGCCGCGATTTTTCCCAGCCTAGATCTCTGCCATGCAATTGGCCTGACCGATCACCGATCGCGGCGATTGAAATGGCCTTCGTGAAAGGATGTCCGAGTCTCTGCGCGCCAGGCCTTACGAGCCGATGCGGTAAGAGTATGAATCAGAGCAAGCAGAGGACAGCGCGCGAAAAAGTCAAGGAAATGAACTTGCTTTGCAGGAGCTTGCACACCGTTGCTCAAGCTAACCAGTCGTCTCGGCACGAGCGGCGGCGACGGTTGCCGGAGGACCGTGCCTGGGGGATATTGGCCTAATGTCCGAGTATTCGCTTGAGGCGCATCTTGTAGAGTGACGGCCAATCATTGACCACTCGCTCAAACGCAGCGAAGTCGTATTGATGCGCAAGTTGTGCCAGTTGTGCGGAAGAGGGAACCCATCCTTTTGTGAACTCTGCGCCCTCCCGGAGCCAATGTCGTTCGACAAATCGGATGCGATCGGGGTAATGGTTCTTTACATAGTGACCATAAGTTTCATATTCGCTGAACAGCAGATGGTTCTCGCGCCAGGTCAGATTCGCAAGAACTCTCCAGGGCCAGTTGCTTTCCGTGGATTCCGACGATTGGATGCGGGAAAGCATCTCGCGCGCAATGGACTTCTGCACGATCATGTGCTGCGCGATGAATGAAAAGTCGCGGTTGGGCGCCTCTCGAAACATCCGCTGATACGTATCGAAGTAAGGAGCGTGATACTCGCTTGCCTTCGTTAGGAGCATCCGCGACTCGCTATCAAAGAAACGGAGGGGCCTTAGTGGAACTGTATCGGCATCCCAAATCAAGTAATAGTCATCTTCGGGGTGCTCGAAGGCAAACTGCAGCTTGAGAAATTGTTGGAAATACCATCCGGCGGTTTGCGGGAACAACGGGCCGGGAAACGCTCGCACTTGGGAGCGGGTCATTCCCGGAATAAACGTATCCTCGGAGATGACAGTTGCAGCGCTGCCGAGGGCGGCCCTGATCTTGCGGCAGTCACGATCCGGTGCAATAACATGAAAGGATTTGACAGGGACAAACTCCAAGAGCTTCCGAGTCGTAATCTCCAGAACAGGGAGGTCCCGAACACGACAGCAGGTTACAATCTGGAGCGGTCGCTCATTACACGTTTCGGTGGCGCTCATGCACTGATTATCCATGTTTTGAAGTTCGACTGGGATTTCGTTTTCTTCGATCCAAAACCCCGGCAATTATAACGTGAGCCCCAGGCAACCTGTGCGGCCTTATCCGAGCCCAGGTGTTTGAGACCCGACTTCAATCCATCGATGCAATTGAAGGTGTAGTAGTCGACGAGGTCGTGTTGGATTTGCGGGTTGAATGCCCTGCCGAGGTTGCTCAGCAATCATAAGCAACCAATCGGTGGCGTTAAGTAGTGTCCTGTCTGGCAGGATGAGCATTGATTGCCATTTCTTTGTGAGCCCGCTGCAGATTACTCACTGCAATCCGACGGAATAATCGCAGCGGCGTAATGCCTTTTCGAGCCGTTTAATTCAGGAGCCCAAACCATGAACCACCAACGGCAAAAGATGCTGCGCGTACTGCGCGATTCAGGCCTGATGACCCTCGCCGATACCCTCCGCTATCCCTTCTCTGTTCTCAAATACTATCGCAAGGAGCGGTTATTCAACGCGCGAAATCCCGGCTTTAAAGTGCCTCCACGAATTTTAGCTTTCGACGCATACTCAGCTCCCGACTGGGATTTTTACAAGCTCAGCGGGAGCGAAACAGCCACCTTTCTGTCTGCGACTGCCAGGCGGTATTTGCCCCAGAATGCCAAGTTGCGTGTGCTTGAATGGGGCTGTGGACCCGCACGAGTCATTCGGCACATTCCTTCATACTTTGGTTCAGAAGTGGAGGTGTACGGCACGGACTACAACCGGGACACGATAGGTTGGTGCAGTGAGAACATACCTGACGTCGTATTTTGCCTGAATGGATTGCGCCCTCCGCTTCAGTTTGGAGAGGCTTTTTTCGATTTTGTCTATTCGATTTCCCTCTGTGCCAACATCAGTGAGACAAGTAGCCCCTCAACAATTACTGTAGGGCGGGGAAAGAAATCTCACCTTGATAAGCATGAGCAAGACCAGTTCTTCTTCCGCTGCGTTGGCAGCTTCGGAGCGTAGCGGAGAAGCTGCCAACGCAGCGGGCGCCGCGCCGCCAGCCCCCCGCCCATCGGTTCCCGATTCTGAAGTCATCGCCCGCCCTCGCCGGCGGAGTTCACCGCCGAGTATAGGCGCTCTATCCTCGAACAGGCCGATGCGGCCCAGGATGCCGGCGCCGTGGGCCTTCTGCTGCGGCGCGAAGGGCTTTACTCCTCGCACCTGGCCACCTGGAGGCGGCAGCGGAAGCAGGGAGGGATCGACGCCCTCACACCCAAGAAGCGCGGCCCCAAAGTGGTTGTCAGCCCACTCTGGTCAAGGAGAACCGCGATCTGCTTGCCGCCAATGCCCGTTTGACCAAGAAGCTGAAGAATGCCGAGTTGATCATCGAGGTCCAAAAAAAAGTGGCGGCGCTGTTGGGCAACCCGATTCCGAACATCCAGATCGACGAGGAGAATTGATGAGCGCCGCATTGGAGCTGGGTGATAGCGTCGGCAAAGCGGTTGCCTGTCGCGCCCTGGGTGTGCCGCGTGCCACGCTCTATAGGCGCATGCTGCCAGCCGTTCCACGCCGGGTTCGCCCCACGCCGGCGCGGGCTCTGTGTGCGGCTGAACGGCAGACGGTGCTGGACCATCTGCACTCGCAGCGCTTCTCGTGATAAAGCTCCAGCCGAGGTCTTTGCCACGTTGCTGGACGAGGACATTTATCTCTGCTCGATCCGCACCATGCATCGCATCCTGGCTCAGAATGGGGAGTTGAAGGAGCGCCGCAACCAGCTGCGGCAGCCACCTTTGGAGAAAAGCCCGAAGCCTCTCTCCAGAACCGGCCAATAAAAGCGTAGCACTACTCACTGGCGTGGACGGCCTGATCAGCCGTCCACGCCAGAGAGGTTAGAGGGTGAGGCCGCGGTAAGTATCCGCCCATTCCAAACGGCTGGTTGTGCCGTTGAAGAACCGGCGGAAGGTGTCATAGACCAAGCGGCGAATGGCCTTGCCACGCGACGACTTGATGCTCGCCAGGGTGCGCTGGTACTCGTCCAGGTTCAACGGATCATCGCCGCCGTTCTCAATGAGATTGTCGAGCCGCAGGAGGGCGGCATCCAGCTGCCCCATGTTGGCGTCGCTGCGAAGCTTTCCGCATGCTGCCGCAAAGCTCAGCAGGAACATTCCGCCGTTGGACAAGATGTACTTGTGCGTCGGATTTTCCGCGTATGCCACCATGATGCGCTTGTGCACTTCCGTGGTGATCTTCTTCAGCGTCTGCACGACGTCATTGATATCCCCGACGTCGAACGTACTGTCGAGCTGAAGATAGCCTTCCTCCTCTAGGAGTTCTTCGGTCTGATCCTGCTTCTTCACCTGCGGGTTCGCGGTGATGAACGCCCTGGCGGAGATGATCAGATCGGACGCGCTGAACTGTTCCTTCGGCTTGGATTTTCCCGGCACGGTCTGGGTTTCGTGCCAAATGGGAATGTTCGCATTGAGAGCAAGTTCGTCGATCAGCGGGCGCTGCATGATCTCCAGCTGAACGTCCAGGCTCATGCGCCGCTGCCCGGTGTTGTAGGTGACCATGTAATGCAGCAGGCCTTCAAGGTCGATCTGATAGAAGATCTCGTACCGGATCTGACTTTTCAGGATTGCCTCGGTCGCGGTCTGCACATCGCCGGCGGCTTCGATTGCCGTACGGAAGTATTCCCACGCCTCCTTCGTGATGCACCGATCATCGACAAGCTTTTCGCGCCGGAACACAAGCAGAATCGCGATGAGGTAACAGTAGAGACGCTGCAGGCCATCGATTACCGAATAGCGAATATCCGGCTGCGACAGTGACTGCGCCCTCCCACCCTTCGTCGAGGTGGCTAATGCCGCCACCTTTGCCTCTGGCATCGCCGCATGTTCGATGAAATCGCGGATCAGCCGCATGTAAATCGAATCCTTGAGATGGTCAAACGGCTGCCGTTGCGCGAAGTTGTCCTGCACCGAGACGCGCTGAATGTAGGTGCCGAGCGGTTCCTGGACGTGTGCAATCTGACCGTTGGTCTTCGGATCCGGCACAGCAGGAGCAATCGGAACGATCGCACTGGGCGGCGCGAGCAACGCGCCGAACCCAGCCTCCTCCAGTTCGTCCTTCAGCTTGATGATGCGTGCGCGGAGCAGTTCCTGACGCTCCACGCCGGTGGGTGCCTTATAGGTGTTCTTGGGCGGACGTCCGCGCATCTTCTTCTTCTCCGTATCGTCTTCGTTGTTCAGGCGGGTGGAATCAAAGGTCGTGGTGATGGGCATCGGTTCACGGCCAACATAGGCGGTGGTGCGTGTCTGAAATTCCGTAGTCATCGAAGTGTCTTCCTTGAAATTGAATTTGCGTTTTGGCAGACATCGTTCGATAATCGGAATTGGAAAGTAACCGATTGCCGGGCGCTGCCCGCTTTCAACTAGCCCGTTTCACCCTGCAAGGTGGACGGGCTTTAATTATCTTTACATAAATTGGCTCATATTACAAGAGCCAATTTAAAATTTAAGCCAATTATTTTTGTGAGCCTTTTGTATCTTCGTATAATGCTCATTTTAAATGCATTCCCCTACAGAGCACCCTCCAATCGCCTGGAATTGCTCATCGGTCAGCCGCAGCATGACGCCCCCTTTGCCAATTTTGAGAGACAGATCGAGTGCCCTCCTGACCTCGTCGTCGACCAGACCGTCGCCTCGCCGGGCGGTTTCTCTGACGCTGGCCGCCTCCTGAAATAGGAAGCGCTTCGGAAGCTGCTGCCAGCGCTCCGTAAAGAAGTGGCAATGCCATCCGCAGTACAAGAAGCCGGAACTGCTGGCTACGGGGCCCAATCAAGTTTGGTCCTGGGATATCACGAAGCTGCTGGGACCGGCCAAGTGGACCTACTTTCACCTTTACGTCATCCTGGACATCTTCAGCCGCTACGTGGTGGGTTGGATGGTGGCTCCCCGCGAAACCGCTGAGCTAGCCAAGCGGCTGATCGCCGATACATGCGCAAAACAAGGCATCGTGGCCGGCGATCTGACCATCCACGCCGATCGCGGTACCTCGATGACCTCCAAGCCGGTGGCGCTGTTGATGGCCGATCTGGGCGTGACCAAAACCCATAGCCGGCCACACGTCTCGGACGATAATCCGTACTCGGAGAGCCAGTTCAAAACCCTCAAGTACCGGCCCGAGTTCCCTGAGCGCTTCGGCTGCATCGAGGACGCACGTGCCTTTGGACAGAAATTCTTTCCCTGGTATAACCACGAGCATCATCACAGCGGGATCGCACTGCTGACCCCGGAGATGCTGCATTACGGCATGGCCGGGAAAGTCATCGAACAGAGACAACTGGCTCTGGACGCTGCCTTTGCTCGAAACCCCGAACGGTTCACCCACACCCGACCAAAACATCCGCCCCAGCCCACCGCGGTCTGGATCAACCCACCCAAACCGGCCACCGCGACAGAGGGAAATCTACACTAAACTCTGACGCAACCTGTCTCACAATCGTTGACACGCTCCGGGGTGCGATGGACGCTGATGCGATATGGCAAACCGCGGAGACTAAAGCACTCGGGGCAAAGGCTCGTTCGATTCTGTTTTACTGTGTACCGCAGGATGTCTCATGGCCGCAGATCATCCGAGTTCTAGTGAAGTGGCTTGAGGACAATCCAGAGAAGCTAAACCAGCCGGGGTACGTCGTCATCAATTCTGCTATGTCCAACGCCTACCCATGTCCTGCTGCTCCGTAACTGATCTTTGTGGGGCGCGGTTCGCGCAATCGGATGGGTGGGAGCCGGTTTCTTTCAGCAGACGAGTTAAGCTCCAACGAAAAGAAGCTCCGCTCACGCGGACGCGGGGCAACGAGTCATCTGCTTCGCAGGCCCGAAAAGCCAAAACCGAAATCCTCTTACCTAAATCAAAACCTAGATGGAAGAACCTAGACGGATCAGCAAAGTTTGCGAGGGGGTCTAGCAAACACCGGGGAAAGGGGTACAGCAAACTTTGCTACGGTTGGGGAGTTCGCGTCGCGTGGATCGCTCTTGGTTTCAGTTTCTGCCTGGGCCGATCCTTCACCTGCATGAAATCAAACTTATAGATCGAGAGAGTGTAGAAATGGCTCTCGCCTTCCTCTCGTTCGCACGAAATCAGACCGCGTTCTTGAAGTTGCTTTCTGGCATCGCAGATTGTCCGGGGAGCGTAACCAGTATCGGACGCGAGGGCATTGTCAGAGGCCTTGAATGTGTTGCCGCTATTGCGATTGGCGTGTTCGCATAGCGCAAGAAAAAGAATCCTAGCTGGCGGGTCAAGACTTGCCGCCGTACCGCTGCCAAAGAACATGCGGGGGATCATAGAGAATCGCCCGATGTCCACTTTGCCCTGGCGCTTCCCTTCGCTCTTCCCTGAAGGGGGCGAAGAGTTTTGCCAAGTCATTATCCGCGCTCCGTCCCCTGTCCCCGGGCCGCTGGTGACTTGCCGCCGTCCTCAATGACTCGCTGCAATTCCGATTCGCGGATCATTGTCCGGCTGCCTACCTTTGTCCGGCGCAATTTCCCGGAACTCAGCCATGCGTGAATTGTGTATTTGCTCAATCCGCCTAACTTCCGGGCTGCTTCCTCAACTGAAAGAAGTGTGTCCATTCCTCACCTCGTACCGCTGAGAGAAGATTAGCCAAAATCAGCTTGACTAACCAGATAGTATGTCGCACTATTTAGTACATGCTTAGACACGTAAGACGTGACAGACACGAACCGCGAGAATTCTCTGGACAAAGGGATGCGGAGATTATCCTTGAATGCCTGAACGGGTCGGCATCTCCAGAGCATAGAAGGCGTGCGGCAAAAGCAAAGGAAAGAGTCCGGGCGGTTATCGACGCCATTAGAACGCTGTTACGAGCGATGGAGCAGAATCCGGGCTGGTTCAAAAACCTCGATTCAGCGGTGGACGCAGAGGGAGTTACCGTGAAATGCGCACTTGAAATTCAGGATGCGTTCAACGCTGTAAATGTGCAGCTCTACAAGTACCCGGTCTTCTCATTGATCCACCCCGATCCGAGGTCCAAGAGGCTTTGGTCGGTTGGAGAGGCTCTGGCGGGCGGTCAGATCATTCCGGAAGCCACTGCGGTACATGCAATCGTCCGACTGGTGGAGGCGGGCTTGTTTGATCGGCTAAAAACTTGCGCTTGTGGCGAATGGTATTTCGCACGGTTTTCCCATCAACGATTTTGCTCTCCAGAGTGCCGCGTCACGTTTTGGGAATCCTCGGAAGAGAGGAAGGAACAGAAGCGAAAGCTGGCGCGACAGTATTACATGCACCACAAAATTCACGACAGAGGTAAGCGGGCATGAGCATCTTCAAACGCGGTTCGGTCTACTGGTATCACTTCCTGTTCAACGGGGAGCACATTCAAAAGAGCACAAAGCAGGGCAACCCTCGCACGGCTCGCCAGATCGAAGCAGCGTACAAGACGGCGCTTGCCAAAGGTGAAGTGGGCATTACAGAGCGAAAGAAGGCTCCCGGCTTCAAGGCTGCGATGAAAGCCTTTCTCGACTGGTCAGAGGGGGAACACAAGGAACATCCCGCCACTCACAGACGCTACAAGGTGAGCAGCATTGCGCTCCTGAGCCACTTTGGGGATGAGCCTATCGACAGGATCACGCCAGAGGCCGTGGAAGCCTTCAAGACGGCGCGGGCATTGGAGTCAGCCACGGCAAAGGGCAAGGAGAAGGGCAAGCGCAAGAGCACAGGGAAGAGAATCCGGCCAGCGACCGTTAACCGCGAACTGGCTTGCCTGAAAGCCCTCTTCAATCACGCGCTCAAGTCTGACTTCACATTCAGGAATCCTGTCAGCCGCGTGGATTTCCTGCCAGAGAACAACGAGCAGACGCGGGTACTCAGCTTCGACGAACAGGCGAAATATCTCGCTGTGGCAACTCCGATGCTGCGGGACGTGGCAACGCTGATGCTGGAAACCGGGATGCGCCCCGAAGAGGTCTACCGGATTCAAACCGGAGAACGTGAATCTGGCGGGCGGGTTCCTCTTAATCCCCTACGGCAAGACAAAGGCGGCGCGGCGACGTGTTCCCCTCACCGCATCGGCGCGGAGCGTCCTGGCGCGGCGTATGGCTTCGGACTGAGACATTTCTCTTCCCGTGCGAGACGGACCCGGCGCGGCCCGTTCCCAAGGTGAACAATGCCCATGATCGCGCGGTGAAGGCCAGCAAGGTTGCCCCGTTCCGGCTGTACGATCTTCGCCACACCTGGGCGACGCGGGCGGCGGAGTCAGGCATAGACCTTGTGACGCTGGCGGCGCTCCTGGGCCATTCCAAGATTCAGATGGTGCTCCGGTATGCCCACCCCACACAAGAGCATCAGGCGCGGTCTGTGGAGCGAATGGAGCAATTTGTAGCGGCCCGGCAGATGGAAGAGCTATCGCTGAAACAGGGAACGGCAGAGGGGATGATTCAGTGAGAAAAGACAGGCACCCGCTACAGTTTCCGCTACAGTGGCCTTTTGGCCTCTCTCTTGCGGATGTTCTAAGTTGTTGAAGGAAGTTGGAGGCGCGGGCCGGGATCGAACCGGCGCATAAAGGTTTTGCAGACCTCTCCCTTACCACTTGGGTACCGCGCCTTGGCAGGGCTGCTTTACATTGCTTCGCTCCAAACCACCGTAGCCAACCCGGCTGGCGCCGGAGGGCGGAATGGAGCGGGAGACGAGATTTGAACTCGCGACCCTCGCCTTGGCAAGGCGATGCTCTACCACTGAGCTACTCCCGCATAGTGCAAGATTGAGTATACCGGGCGCCCAAAACGCGGTCAAACGGCCAGGCGGTCAATCAATGGCAGGCTCCGTGAATGCGATGGGGAGAGCCGAGCTTGCGGCGGCGAATCTAACTCTGATCGGCCTCGCGGTTCTTTGCTAGGCGACGGTGGTCGCGACGGCAGGAGCGCTGGGCCGCGAACCTTTTTCTTCGCGCACAATTTCTCCGTCGCGCATGTAGAGAATCCGGCTGGCAATCGAGGCGGCTTCGGGATTGTGCGTAATCATCAGCGTGGTCTGGCCCAGTTCGCGGTTGGACTTGAGCAGCATTTCGAGCACCGCTTCGGAGTTCTTTGTATCGAGATTGCCGGTCGGCTCGTCGGCCAGCACAATGGCCGGGCGGGTGATGAGCGCGCGCGCAATGGCCACACGCTGCTGCTCGCCGCCGCTCAACTCAGAGGGACGGTGCTAGAGCCGGCCCTCAATCGAGAGCAGCTCGCTGAGGTGGTCGAGGTACTTCAGATCAAGAGGTTCCTTGCGGCCGCTGACGGCCCAGGCGATCTCGATGTTGCCCATGGCAGAGAGGGTGGGCAGCAGGTTGAACTTCTGAAAGACGAAGCCGATGCGTTGTCTTGCGCAGGCGGGTGCGCTCGCCGTCGTTGAGCGTGGCAAAATCGACGCCGTCGATGACCACCCGCCCTTGGGTTGCCTGGGTGAGCCCGCCGAGCAGGTAAAACAGTGTGGACTTGCCCGAACCCGAGGGGCCGACGATGGCCACAAACTCACCGCGCTCGACGGCCAGCGACACGCCGCGCACCGCGGTGACCTGAAGCCGGCCCGCCATATAAACCTTGGTCAGGTTTTCTGCGAGAATGATCGGCGAGGACTGTTCGGTCTGCACAATTGACATTGTAAATGCGACGTCCGACCGCCGGCTCGCTTAGAATGAGTGTGCGCTGTCGAGAAAAGGCGGCGCATCGATTCTTAGCCCCAGAACACAGGATTCCCCACCAATGACCCCCGAATTGAAACCCGATCTGAAATCCAATCTCGTATCCTCTGTTCAATCTGCCGCTGAACAGGCTGGAATGGTCCTGGTCTCCGCGACCGAGGGCAGCGACTTTCACGGCCGGCCCACGGCGGTGTTTCAACTTGGTTTGCCCCCAGTGGGCCAGTCAGGCACCGATGTTCCCGGCCGCACTCTCCGCCTGGAACTGAGCGAGGCGTTCGAGTTCGACAAGCCAGACCTGCTTCCGACCATGACAGCTCATCTTGCCGGCGAAGCCAAGCGGCTGCGCAATCCACGGCCTGAGTGCTATGTAACGCTGGGCGGTCTGCCGGTGGCTTTTGGCCAGTTCCATTGGCCCTTTCATACATCGGTCTCCGGCGCGGACACGTATATCGTTCACGGCGAGCTTCACCTGGCCGACGGTGGCGCGCACAATCTGCAGGCCAAGATTGCCGCCGCGGTAACGCTGACCTTTGCGGAGATTGTGCCTGCAATGGAGCAGCCTTACGCGGAGACGTTCGTCTATAACGCGGTGCGCAAGACGGTGGACCTGGGACAGCTTGAATTCATCAAGTCCGGCAACCGGCAGCCGGTTCCCGTGACCACGCGCTACTACAGCCGCTGGCAGAAGAAGTTTGTGTTTACCGAGACCGACGATGCGGAGCGGCTGAAGTACCTTTTGTCCAAGGTGTACTGGCTCTCCGGCGTGCTGGGCGAGAGCAAGCCGGTGTGGATCGCCGACCCGAGGGACGCGCAATACCTGAATACGACGGCAGCCGACCTGCTGCGCATGGCTGGAGATGAGGCCGGCGAGGGACTGATGGTGCTGGACGGAGAGTTTGCCGCGGCTACGCCGAAGTTGCTGGAGCGCGCGCCGGAGTATCAGGCCGCGTTGGAAGCGGCCCTGAACTTCACCAAGCCGCAGTTCAACGAGTCGATGCGGTCGGGGCATGCAAATATGTAGTGCAGTTTCCCAAATTAGTGCGAAGTACGTTTTCTCCGCGGCTGAGGCCCAACTTCCTGTTTGGCCATTTTGTGGCGCGGCTAAAGCCGCGCCCTTTCAAAGCATCAAGATTCTGCCCTTACAGTGCCGACCCGCAAGCCGAGCAGAAGCGCGCCCCCGGCGGGTTGGTCTGCTGGCAGCGTCCGCAGGCGGCGAGCGTACCGGCCTGGACGGTCTGGCTGGCTTGCGCTGCCGGCGGCATGTTCACCGTCACCTGCATCGGCTGGCCCCATCCGGGCATCGCGATGCCCAGCGCCGCGGCAATCCCCGCAGCCTGAATGGCGTTGAACTCGCGCACCCGGCCGGGCATGAAGAAGCACTCGATAAAACCGAGAATCCATGGAATCGGCGTCCAACTGAAGCAGACGTAGAGAATGCCCAGGCCGGTGCGGCGCAGATAGAAGTGGTGAATGCCGAAGCCGCCCAGAAACAGCGCCAGAAGAATGCCGACGACCTCGTCGCGGCGCACCGACTCGTATTGCTGATAGAAGATGGCTTGCGGGTTGGGATAGGGAATGCTGCTCATGGCGGTTCTCCTTGCTGCGGTTCTTTCTTCTCGTCTGGGTTGAAGATACGCAGCGGGCCGGTACGCAGTTCCCGGCGCGCTTTCGGGTCGGCTTGCAATTCACGCCCGTGCGACCGATAGAATTGTATCCGTTATGGACTCAAAGACTCCGAACGCAGCAGTGAGCGGCACATATTTGATTGGCGGCGACCTGCCTGTTCATCGCCTTGGATACGGAACCATGCGCCTGGTGGGCGACGGCGCGTGGGGCGAGCCGGCCGATGCGGCCGAAGCAAGGCGCGTAATGCGGCGAGCCGTCGAGCTTGGCGTTACGCTTATCGATACGGCCGACGCGTATGGGCCGGAGATTGCCGAACGGCTTATCGGCGAGGCACTTGCGCCTTATCAAGCTGGAGTGGTCATCGCCACCAAGGGCGGGATCACCAGGCAGGGTCCGGCGAAGACCGAATATGTGGGCCGGGCCGGATATCTCATCCAATGTGTCGAGATGAGCCTGCGTCGGCTGAAGCTGGAGCGCATCGATCTCTACCAGTTGCATAGGATCGACCCGCGCACACCGCTTGAAGAGTCGCTCGGCGCGCTGAAGCGAATGCAGGAGCAGGGGAAGATTCGCCACATCGGATTGAGCGAGGTGACACCGGCGGAGATTGAGGCCGCCAAGGAGATCGTTGATGTGGTAACTGTCCAGAATCGATACAGTCTGGCCGACCGCCGCAACGAGGAGACGCTGGCGTATTGCGAGAAGCACGGCATCGGCTTCCTGCCCTGGTACCCGATGGCCGGCGGCAAGATGCTCAAGGCGGACCACCCGTCGGCGCAGGCGCTCAGTCGGATTGCGGCGACGCGCGGAGTCAGCGTGGCGCAGCTTTCGCTGGCCTGGCTGCTCAGGAAGTCGCCGGTGATGCTGCCGATTCCAGGCACGTCGAAGGTAGCTCATCTGGAGGAGAACATCGGGGCGGCGGGGCTGGAATTGGGTGCGGAAGACGCGGCGGAATTGGAGGCGGCTGGCTCCGCTTTGTGACATAATCATGTCATGCCTGTCCGCACTACTGTCGATATTCCCGAGCCGCTGCATGATCGGCTGCGGCAGCGCGCCGAGAGTTCGGGTGCCTCGATCCGCTCACTCATTGTCCGTGCCATCGAGGAGACCTATGCCGAGCCGAAGAAGGGCGAACGCGTGACCGGGCCGATGATACGGGGTAAAGGCAAGCGAGGTCCTCTCTACCCTGTGGACGAGAACCCCCATGACCTTATTTTCTCTTGACCTGAATGTGTGGCTTGCGCTCTCAGACGATGGGCATCAACACAATGAAGTTGCATGGGCATGGTTGGATGGGTTGGCCGACGATTCCGCTCTGGTCTTCTCCCGATACACGCAAATTGGGCTGCTACGGCTGCTGACCAACACGGCGGTGATGGGCGGTAGAGCGCTGACGCTTCGCCAGGCCTGGGCTGTTTACGACGGCTGGGTCAAAGACCCGCGCGTGGAATTCTATCTAGAGCCGCGCAACGTGGATGCGGCCTTTCGACGGGCTACGGAGCAGTTCGCCGGCCAGATTGCCTCGAAGTGGGTGGGAGATTGCTGGCTGCTTGCCTTTGCAGAGGCAGCGCAGGCACGGCTCGTCACGTTTGACCAGGCGCTTTGCGAGTTTGCGCGAAAGCAGGGGAATCGGGCGGTGATTCCGCAGTGATCGGCCAGCCCCCAAACAAAGAAAAGCCGCAACCCCTTCCAAGACTGCGGCTTTGTGTGGCTAACTTCAGCGCCAAAGTTACATCTCTTTCACGCCCTCGACGAAGGCTTTCAGCTTGCGCGACCGCGATGGGTGGCGCAGTTTGCGCAGGGCCTTCGCTTCGATTTGGCGGATGCGCTCTCTTGTTACTTGGAAGCTCTGGCCGACTTCTTCCAACGTGTGCTCGGAGCCGTCTTCAAGGCCGAAGCGCATCTTTATCACACGCTCTTCGCGCGGGGTTAGGGTGCGCAGAACCTGCGAGGTGTATTCCTTGAGGTTGACGCTGATGACGGCCTCGGAAGGCGAGACGGCCTGGCGGTCTTCGATGAAGTCGCCGAGGTGCGAATCTTCTTCTTCGCCGATCGGCGTTTCAAGCGAGATGGGCTCCTGCGCGATCTTGAGCACCTTGCGCACCTTGGCCACGGGTATGTCCATGCGGCGGGCAATCTCTTCGCTGCTGGGCTCACGGCCCAGTTCCTGTACCAGTTGGCGCGAAGTGCGGATGAGCTTGTTGATGGTCTCGATCATATGCACGGGAATACGAATCGTCCGGGCCTGATCGGCGATGGCTCTGGTGATGGCCTGGCGAATCCACCAGGTCGCGTAGGTCGAGAACTTGTAGCCGCGGCGGTACTCGAACTTGTCGACGGCTTTCATCAGGCCGATGTTGCCCTCCTGAATGAGGTCGAGGAACTGCAGGCCGCGGTTGGTGTACTTTTTGGCGATGGAAACTACCAGACGAAGATTGGCTTCGATCAGCTCCCTCTTGGCCTGTTCGGCGTCCATGTCGCCCTGAATCATTTCGCGCTGGGTACGCTTGAGCTCAATGATGGAGACACCGGCGTCGCCTTCGATCTTTTCCAGATCGGCCTTGCAGTTTTTCTGCTGGCGGCGATACTCCTTCTTCAGCTCCTCGCTCCGGCTGGCTTCGTGCTTCTGATCCAAAGAACGGATTTGCCGCTCGAGCGTGCGCATTGTGTCGACGGTCTTGTTGACCTTGTCGAGCAGGCGCTTGCGTTCGAGAGCGGTGTATTTGAGCTCGCGAACGATGCGCGAGATGAGCACCTTTTCGCGGGCGATCAACCAGCGCGTGTGGCGCGCTTCGCGAATCTTCTGCTTGGTGGTGGGAACGGGCCCGGCGAGCTTTTCCTCGAGCACGGCGATTCGTTTTTGATGCTTGACCAGCGTGTCAATGCGGCCCACGGTGGCCTTGACGCGAGTCACCACGACTTCTTCGGTGAGCTCTTCTTCGTCGAAGATTACGACTTCCTTGACGTTGCGAACACCGCGCTTCAGGTCCTCGCCGAGGGCGACAATCTCGCGGATCACGATGGGCGAACGCGAAATGGCCTTGAGCACGCGCAACTGACCGCGCTCGATGCGTTTGGCGATTTCAACCTCGCCCTCGCGGGTAAGCAGCGGCACGGTGCCCATCTCGCGCAGGTACATGCGCACCGGGTCGTTGGTCTTTTCGAGCGTTCCAGGGGTCAAGTCGAGCTCGACGTCTTCGCCCTCTTCGAGCTCGAAGTCTTTGTCGGCGCCGAATTTGGGGCCGTCGAGCAGGTCGATGCCCTGGGTGCCAATTGTCGTGATCAGGTCGTCGAGATCGTCGGCCGAGCCAATCTCTTCCGGCAGCATGTCGTTCACGTCGCCGTAGGTCAGATAGCCCTTCTCCTTGCCAACCTCGATGATGCCCTCAATTTCATGTTCGAACTTGTCGTCAGCCGCCAAGATGTTCCTACTCTCTACCGTCAGATGCGAGGATTTGTTCAGCACCGTTTTTGCGCAGCAAAGCGGTCCGGCTCGGGGCGCGAAAAAAGATTTCCAAAGGTAACGTGAGGAAATCTCTTAGCGCACGCGAACGCAGACCTGCGTTCTTCCGCAAAAAGATGCGGTTTCAGGGGTTTGCTCGGAACAGGATGACTAACGCTTCAGGTTTCGCCTGGTTCGCCCGCGAGCCGAAGCTCATGGTTGGGGCAGAGGGGCGCGCATCCTCACAGAGATTAGCAGAATACCACAGTCTGCCCGTCGCACCAAGGCAAAAATTGGGAATGAGACTGGCAACTTCTCGGCCGCTCCGCGATTGTGGCCGGGTGGATTTGCTTCTTGCCCCGGGCCTGTTCCTAGGAGTTAGACGCTCCGGGGGCGGATTGGACTCAGGATTGTAGCCCTCCCAGGCCGCATTCAGCGGGCCCTACCGCTCCGGGGGCTTGTGGGTGTGCAACTGACGGAGGGCGCGGTCGAGGTCAAGCTTCTGCTGTGTCAGCAGGGCGAGTTCGGCGAAGTCGCCGCGGCGTTCGGCTTCGGCGATCTGGGCGCGGAGGTCCCGCTGGCGATTCGCGATGGCACGCTCCTGAATCTCCTGGATGGCGCTCTCGACCTCGGCTTCCTCCGGCGGTTTGGTTTCGGCGAGTAGGACCTCGGCCAGCAGGGCGCGCTGAGCGGGGTCTTCGACCGCATCCATGGGATCGTTGGCCTGGCGGACGGCGAGCGCCTGGAGAGCCGCAAAGGTGCCGAGTCGCTCAAACCATGCGGGATTTTGAGCCAGCGCCTGGGCCGCCAGGCGGCGAGCACCTGCATGGTCCAGATCGGTGACAGCAAGCGCCCGAAGAAGAACTCGCTCGACCTCAGTGAGCGACGCGGCCCGCACTTCAACGTGGTCGCGCCTGCGGAGCGCGGCCTGGCGCAGCTCCTCGCGAAGAACGGCGGAGTCGATGCCCAGCTTTTGCGCCGCGTCTGCGGCAAATTGATCGCGCGAAAGCTTTTCAGGCATGCGCCGAATGTGCGGCAGCAGGTAGTTCATCGCCTTTACCTTTTGCTCCGAACTGGCGCCGGGAAACATCTGGCGGGCGCGTTCGATCAGGTAGTCGGCTTGTCGGCGTGCGCCGCGCAGGGCCTGCGTGTAGGCGTCAACTCCTCGCTCTCTGATGTAGCGGTCCGGGTCAAGGCCGCCGTCGAGGGTGACGATCTTGATGTTGAAGCCCTCTTCGGTGAGCAGGGCAATGGACTTTTCGGCGGCATTCGAGCCGGCTGCATCGGGATCGAAGTTGACGATGACTTGGGAGGTGTGGCGGCGCAGAATAGCCACTTGCTGCTCGGTGAAGGCGGTGCCGCTGGTGGCGATGACGTTTTGAATGCCGCGCAGGAAAACGGAGATGCAGTCCATCTGGCCTTCGACGAGAAGCGCAAACTCATGCTGGCGAATGGAGGCGCGCGCCTTGTCGAGATTGAACAGAACGGACCCCTTGGAGTAGAGAGGCGTTTCCGGCGAGTTGATGTACTTTGCTCCGGCTTTATCGCCGGTCTCAAGGGTGCGCGCGGTGAAGGCGATCACCCGTCCGCTTTCGTTGGCGATCGGAAACATCACACGTTTGCGGAAGCGATCGTAGATGGGGCCCAGGCTGCCGTCGCCCTGTTCCTTCGAGCTGAAAAGGCCGCTGGCGCGAAGGGTCTCGTTGTCGGCAGCGCCGCTGATCCGGTCGCGCAAGGCGTTGAAGCTGTCGGGAGCGTAACCGATGCGGAAAGTCTTGATGCCTTCGGGAGTCAACCCTCGGCCGGCCAGGTATTCGCGTGCCAGGGCGCCCTCGGGCGAGCGCAATTGCTCTTCAAACCAGGCGGTCGCGGTTTCGTGCAACTCAAGCAGCTTGGCCCGCATGCGCGCTCCAGCCGCTTCTTCCGGGGAAGAAAACTCGCGCTTGGGCAGCGGAATGCCGCACTTCTGGGCGACGATCCGCACCGCTTCGGGAAAGCCCACGTTCTCAATCTTGCCTACGAAGCTGAATACGTCTCCCGAAGCCTGACAGCCGAAACAGTGATAGAACTGGCGCACCGCGTGGACCGAGAACGATGGCGACTTCTCTTTGTGAAATGGGCAAAGCCCGGAGTAGTTCTGCGCCCCCGCCTTGCGCAGGCGGATGTAGCTTTCGATCACCTTGACGATGTCGGCCTGCTGCTTGACGGTTTGGGCGAAGTCGGACACGGAGTTCTGTATTGAGGATAAGGCCGCCGGTTCCCACCGCTCAACGGAGCATGGCTGGCCGGGGGTGCATGGAGCCCTTTGTCTTTTGACAGCCGCCTGCTTGCCTCATACGCTTGGATGCATGGATGTTCAACTCTCGGCAGACCAAAGGGCGTTTTTTCGTCTGGCTTTGGAAACGGGCAGGCTGAATCGCGAGGAAGACGCGGTAGAGGAGGCGCTGTCGATGTGGGAGGAGCGTGAGCGAGCCCGCGCGGAGATTCTCGCGTTGGTCGAAAGGGCGGACGCATCTCTCGCCCATGGTCAAGGCCGCGTCATTACGCAAGAGTCCATGCGTGAGCTCGCTGGCGATGTGAAACAACGAGGCCGCGCGCGGCTTGCAGCCGAGCAGCTAGCGAACCGCTGATGGCGCATCGCGTAGCGCCGGAAGCCGAAGCCGACCTGGACGACATCTGGTGGTACATAGCGGAAGGTAGCAGCAGTATTGAAATCGCCGACCGCTTTTATCTCCTTGCCAACAACCCATACATTGGGCGTCGCCGCGACGATGAACTGCGTCCAGGGCTGAGGAGTTTTCCCGTAAGGGATTACATAATCCTCGATCGAATCGAAGGCGACGATATATTGATTCTTCGTGTTCTAAGAGGTCGCCGCGATACTAAAGCTCTCTTCGGCAGGGATTGATCCGTCGACAGCAGAAGCGGTCCGCAAAGTCGATGCGCGGTCGAATCGACAATCTAACTTTCCCAATCGATGGTTGCGAGGCGCAGGCCGCGGACTGCGTTCGACAAAAAGATGGCGTCGGAGTTGCGCAGGTCCTGTGGGTAGAGCACTCGCTCGATCGTGGATGGACGCGTCTCAAGTAGATAACGGCGATGGACACCGGGCAGCAATCCGCACTCGACGGGCGGGGTGAAAAGGCAACCGTCCTTCTCGACAAAGACGTTGTGGATGGCACCCTCGGTGACTTCGCCGCGCTGGTTCAGGAACAGCACATCGTCGAAGGCCGCCCCGGCAGCGGCTTTGAAGGCTTCAGCGTAGAGAGGTCTGTGGGTTGTTTTGTGGAAATACATGGGGTCGCCGGGGTCTGTGCGCTGAGGTGCGATGCGGATGCGCGCCGGCTTCGCACGGCCAATGATCGTGGAAGCCGGCAGGAGTTCACTTTCGATGTGCAGCTTTTCATCTCGATCAAGCAGAAGCCGCACCTTCTGTTGATTCGACGCTGCAAAACTTGCGGCGTGGGCCAGCAGCGCGGCTTTCGCTGTCGAGCGGTCGCATTGGAATGCGAAGTAACAGGCTGAGTCTTCGAGGCGATCCAGGTGGAGCTCGATCAGGGGAAACTCGCCGTTCCATAGCAAGGTTTCAATCAGAGAAAAGGCGTCAGTGGGTGGGTTTGAGGCGCGGGTGAGAAACTCCGCTTTCAGGAGGCACTCGCGGAACTCGTCGACTGGATCGGAGTCGATGACGATGCCGCTGCCGATGCCCATTGTGCCGCGCTCGCCGTTCAGATCGAGAGTCCGGATGGCTACGTTGAAGACGGTCAGTTCTCTGGAGAAAAAACCGATGGCGCCAGTGTAGACGCCTCTTGGTTGATCTTCGATTGCAGCAATCAGTTGCATGGCGCGGACCTTGGGAGCGCCAGTGATTGAACCGCAGGGAAAGAGCGCGCGAAAAATCTCCTGAAAGCCGACGCCGGGGCGAAGCTCGCCCATGACCGTCGAGGTCATTTGCAGGAGGGTAGGGTAGCGCTCGACAGAGAATAGGCTTTCGGCGCGCACGCTGCCGTAGTTGCAGAGACGGCCGAGATCGTTGCGCAGCAGATCGACGATCATCACGTTTTCGCTGCGGTTTTTGGGGTCGTTGCGGAGCCACTCTGCGAGGTCGCGATCTTCGCGGTTGGTTCGGCCGCGCGGCGCCGTTCCTTTCATGGGGCGGGTGGTGATGCGGCGCGTTGCTGCGTCGTGATCCACGCGAAAGAACAGCTCGGGCGAAAAGGAAAGGATGCGGCGGTCGGGCGGGCAATGCAGGAATGCGCCGTAGGCGACGGGCTGGCGGCTGCGAAGGCCTTGGTAGAGAGCGGCTGAGCTTTCCGGTGCATGAACCTGCATGGGACCGGTGAAGTTGAGTTGATAGACATCTCCGGCGCGAATCCACTCGTGAATGGCGGCAATGCGCTCGGCGTATTGGCGGTTTGTCAGGGTAAGGGTGGTTTCCAACTGCGGTTCGGTCGAAGGTTGTGGGTGCAATGTTTCTGCACGGAATTGTTCAAGGCCCGGAGGGTCGCCGCCGGGGAAAGTTCCGGATTGGTGGTCGAAGAGATAACAACCGTCGTAGATTCCGAACCATGCTAGTGGTTGGGCCGGCTGGTGGCTGGGCCGCATGGGTACGGTGGCTTCAAAGAAGTGGCCACATTCGTAAGTGAAAAAACCTGCGGCAAAATGGCCGGCGGCAACGGCGCGCTCGATCTCGGCGAAGAGATTTGGGAGCTCAGCCGTGTCGTTGGCGATCAAGACGCGAAGCGGGGCCGTGAAGAGGCGGGAGTTGCCGGCGTGCGGCTCCGTGGCGGAGGGCTTTGCGGTGGCCGATTCTGCGTCTTCGAGCAGCACCGTTGCCGGCGTGTGCTCGACCAGCGCGTAGATTTCCGCGGGAGGGGAATGCCAGCGGCTCATGAAACCTGGACTACTGGACCGTAAGAGACATGGTGGTGGTATTGGTAATGGCGGTGACGCCGTTGCTGGATTGAGCGTTGATGTTGATGGTGTAGGTGCCGGGCGGAGTGGCGGGATTGATGGGCGGGCCGTGGTGTTCGTAGTAGTAGCGCGGATTGCAGCCCGTTGTACCCAGCATGGTCACCAGACCGAGCAGGGCCAGAAGCGAAAGCCGATTGAGCCAGGGGCGACGGCGCATTCCCCAGGCCAGTCCGCCGAGGCCGAGCGCGCCGGGAAGCAGAATCGCCCAGGCCACGGAGTTGGATTTGGGATGAGCTACCGAGGCGTAAGATGCCGCTTGCGTCAAGATGACCATCGAACTGGCGAGCGGGGCCGTCGCGTTTGGCAGGATCTCGAGGCTCTCCGGCGTAAAGCTGCAGGAGGACTGATCGGGCAGGCCCGAGCAGGACATGGTGATGAACATCGGGGCCGTCAACGCGGAACTGCTCTGAGGAGTAATTGAGGCGGTGACCGTTCCGGATTGACCCGCCGTGAGGGTGAGCGTTGCAGGAGAGACCGAAACAGCGAAATTGGGGGTCCCGCTGACCTGCGCTTGCACGTCGGCGACCGGAGAGACGGATGGTTGATGGGTTGCATCGCCAGCATAGGTGGCTGCCAGGGAGTGGTCTCCGGCAGGCAGGGCAACGACGATGCTGGCTTCGCCTTTGGCGTTCAGCGCGACGCCGGCCACCTGCATTCCGTGGTCGCTGATGGCGACTCCGCCGGTTGCCGGAAGTCCATCTTCGCCGAGCACGTTTACCAATACTGTGGCCTGCGTGCGTCCGGCCCGATCGCGGGTTTGCGCAGTCAGCGAGGTTTGCGTGGACAATCCCCGTGTCTCTGAACTCTGCGAGTCTTGCGCGGCCAATGCCAGCGCGGGTATCGCCAGGGCGATACCGATTCCTGCAACCAACTTAAGCCGCAGAACGCGGCAGACAATGCCTCTCACGTGCACCTGCTCCAAATCTCAAGGAAAAATCGTATACCGCCCGGTTGCCGCAGCGTAGAACACCATTGTATCCGGCTGGGGCGCACCCGAGCTATTGGGAGACATTCTTTGGACGCTGGCGAGGGGAGAATGGCGCGAACGGGCCAGGAATTTGAAACCGAGGAAAGATTGGGAAGCAGGACTGCGCGACCGAGCGGGTAGCGATACTACAATAGGGCACGATGATCGCTCACCTGCGCGGAAAGCTGATTTTCAAGGAGCCCGGCCAGGCCATTGTCGAGGCCGGCGGGGTGGGATACGACGTCACCATCTCAGTGCCCACGTTTACGGCGCTGCCTTCGGTTGGCGCTGAGGCCGCGCTGCACATCCACACCCAGGTCAGCGAAGATCAGATTGCGCTGTTCGGCTTTCTCGATCGGGAAGAGAAGCGGCTCTTCGAGCGGCTGATTGTCGTGAGCGGCGTGGGTCCCAAGCTGGCCATCAAGATTCTCAGCGGGCTGTCTTTGGAGCGGACCGTGCAGGCCATCCGCGGGCAGGATCATGCGCAACTGGTCCGCATTCCTGGCGTCGGCAAGAAGCTGGCCGAGCGCCTCGTGGTGGAGCTGAAAGACAAGCTGGACGACTTTGCGGCTCCGCCGACGCAGCCCAGCGTGCAAGGGCCGGCTGCCGAGGATGTGCTGTCGGCGCTGGTGAATCTCGGCTATCAGCGGCCCGCTGCCGAGAAGGCGATTGCGCAGGCTGTGGCCAAAGATGCAGCGCTGGGCGCGGATTTCGATGGGCTTTTCCGGGGCGCGCTGAAGCTGATCCGGTAGTGGCCGAGCTCGTTGACAACCATTGCAACCGAGAGTTCTTCAACTGCGAGCACCATGCACGCTCTCATGCCGCCGCAGAAAAATTGCATTCTTTTGACCAAATTCACGTCAAACTCTTCAGGCTACAGTCAACTTCACCCATTGATCTCAATTCTTCCCGAGCTTCCCTGCACTTCAAGGATGGTCCGTTTGCGCCTTATCCCTGCCGTTATTGCTTTTCTGAGCCTCTGCCCCAGGGGATTCGCACAGTCTACGCAACTGCCCGACGCGCCTGAGCCAAGTATCGTCGCTCAGACTACAGAGGCCGAAGTTGCGGAGTGGCATCCAAACTCTTTCTCGACCAGTCTTGCTGGATCCCCCGATCTCTCGTTCTCATCGGACCCGCAGCAGACCAGCGCGTCCGCCCAGAGTCAGAGCCCGGCAACTTCGACAACCAAACCCAAGGCGAAGGTGCCGGTAGACGCGAGCGGCAATCCCATTCCCCTCGAACGCCGGGAACCCCAGCGGATCCTAGGATTCATGCCCAACTTCCGCACCGTCTCCGGCGGGGCCGCACCACCGAAGCCAGGATGGAAATACAACTTCTCTGTCGCAACCCATCAAGCCACCGATTATTCCTCCTTCATTTTTCTTGGAATCACTTCGCTGACCGCCGAGGCCACTGACACGCACCCCGCGCTCGGCAAGGGTGTTGGCGGGTTCTATGCCTACACTTGGCGCGGCTTCCTGGATAAGAGCGATAACACGTATTTGTCAGCGTGGCTGTTGGCCAGCACCCTCCACGAGGACACACGCTACTTTGCTCTTGGCAACGGTCACAACGTCGCGGTCCGCGCTTTGTACGTAATCAGCCGCCAAGCAGTTGCTCGCACCTACGGTGGCAGAC
Source organism: uncultured Acidobacteriaceae bacterium (assembly GCA_963757965.1). Taxonomy (GTDB): domain Bacteria; phylum Acidobacteriota; class Terriglobia; order Terriglobales; family Acidobacteriaceae; genus Telmatobacter. The sequence continues at coordinate 212,792 of CAVWTV010000003.1, read as the reverse complement.
AAACGCCAAACATTGCCGGACTCGGGGCCAAAGTGGCCACGCAGGTGGTTTCGCGACTCTATTACCCACCCAGCGCAACCACATTTCCGGTTCTGGCCAGCAAGTTTGGCTACTCCGTGATGCGCGACATCGCGTTCTCGTCCATTCGCGAGTTCTATCCCGATATCGCCGCGCACGTTATTCGCAAGCATCGCGAGAAAATGGCTCGGCTAGCGGCGCAAACCGCCGGGTCCGCCCATTAAGATGGACGATTCGTGGAATTCCAGGGAGCAAGCCCGCGCATTTTTTTGCTAATCTTCCTAGATATGCCGCGCATTCAGAGATCTGCTGCAAGCAAGTCCACACCAAAAGAGCCCGTCTCTTTCCTGCACCCCGAAGCGCTCACCTTTCTGCGCAACCTGGCCAAGAACAACGACCGCGAATGGTTTAACGAACGCAAGGCAATCTTCGAAGCCGAGCTAAAGGAGCCGATGCTGGCCATCGTCCGCAAGGTCACCGACGCGATGTTGAGCTTTGCTCCCAATCACGTTCGGCCCGCGGAGAAGTCGCTGTTCCGGATCTATCGCGACACGCGCTTCAGCCACAACAAGCTGCCTTACAAGACGCATGTGGCGGCGTGGTGGTCGCACATGGGAATGGAAAAGACTTCGGGCGCGGGCTACTACTTTCAGATAAGCCCGAGCGGCGTGGTGATTGCCGCGGGCGCCTACATGCCCGAGAAGGAACAACTGGCCGCGATCAGGCATTGGATGCTGGCCAATCACGTCGCCTTCAGGAAAGTGCTGAGTAGGCCGGCCATTCGAAAGACGTTCAGTGAATTCGAAGGGGAGGCGCTGACCCGGCCGCCGAAGGGGTTTCCGTGCGAGCATCCAGCGATGGACCTGATCAAGCAAAAGCAGTGGGGACTGAGCACGACGCTGCCGGCTGGCGCGGCGCTGAAGCCAGATTTTGCCGCTGTGGTGATTCGCCACTTCAAGCTGCTTGCGCCGATGGTGGACGCGCTGAACATGCCGATTGCCGCATCGATCGCGCCCAAGAAGAAGGTCCTGTTCGGGCTGAATTAGGCGGATTTCGCGGAGGTCTTTGCGATGCGCTGAGGCGGGCGCCGCGGCGATCGCGGAGGGGTGAAAACCTCTGAAACCGGGCGAATTTCGGCAAAAACAGAAGAAATCCACATAAAATCCTAAGAATTTTGCCGAAACCGGGCTTTTTCGATTGACTTTGCCCGGTCTGAAGTCGCATTGTTACGAACGACAGGGTTCTTGAGAACCCGCATGAATACAGGGGAAACGTGCAAACGTTGCCTCGGTCGCACTCCCCCATGCGGTATGCGTTTCGCGAAGGAATCCCAGGCAACACCGGCAGCCCCGAGGGGTGGCCCAGAAGGAGAACATCACATGGCAACTGGATTGACCAAGACCGCATTGACGCGGCTACTGGCAGAGAAGCTTGAACTGACCAACAAGCAAGTCGCAGCCTTCCTGGATCTGCTGGCGGAGACCGCCATCAAGGAAACCAAGAAGAACGGCGTCTTCGTGATCCCCGGCATCGGCCGACTCGTGAAGGCAGAGCGCAAGGCCCGCATTGGCCGCAACCCCCAGACTGGCGCAGCCATCAAGATCAAGGCCAAGACGGTCGTCAAGTTTCGCGTGGCCAAGGCCGCCAAGGACGTGATCGCCCCCGTCAAGAAGTAGCACCTTTTCCCGGACTGCGGACAAACGGGGAGGAGCGCAAAGCTCCTCTCCGTTGTTTTTTCCCGGGAGATTCTTTGCAGTGCACTGTTGCGGGCAACAGAATTTGTCCATCCGCAGTGTGCATCGCTTCATCCGATCTTGTATGGCTACGAAAAGCTCTATTCTGGATCCACTGCCTTCACAGCAGGCGCCTGCGGGCGCGAATACGGTTCTCCTTTTCCTGCGGCTTGAAGGATTGGCGGCGGCGGCGCTCTCTGCTGTGTTCTACGCGCGGACAGGAGCAAGCTGGTGGCTGTTTGCCGCGTTGTGGATCACACCCGACCTGAGCTTGTTGGGTTATCTGGCTGGACCCGGTTGGGGTGCGCGGATTTATAACGCCATTCATTCTTATACGACGCCTGCGACGCTGGCTGTGACTGCAATGTTGTTGCGCAGTCCCGCGCTGGTGCCGATCGCATTGATCTGGTTCAATCACATTGGCGTCGACCGCCTGCTGGGTTACGGGCTGAAGTATCCGGCAGGGTTTTCATTTACGCACCTGGGCAGGATCGGCAAGCAGCGCGATGAATTTATTCCGGCAGGCCCGGGTCCTTGCTGATGTTCGGCATTAAAGCGCGGATCGCCAGCGATAGACCGAAGCTGACGATGATAACGCGTCCCATCAGCAGCGTGTTGTAACTCCACGACACGAAGGCCAACGCAATAAGAATGCCGATGGGGGTGATCTCCGCCAGCACGGCATGGAGCCAGAGCGCCTTGCGGCCGGTGCGCGCCAGGCCGGTGCGCAGGCGCGGGATCAGACGGGGAACGGAGCTGAGGTAATTCCGATAGGGCTGTCCAAGCTGAGCGGTGAGGAATGCTTCTTCGCCAAGAATCAGGCGCAATAGAAACACGGTGATCATCACCACCGCAAACAGCGCCCCGGTCGGCGGCATGAGAAAGCCCAGGGCAGCGAACATGAACCACAAGCCCAGATAGAGCGGGTTGCGGACGTAGCGATACGGACCGTCGGCGATGACGGCGCCCGCTTGCATCTCGCCGTGTTGAACGGTAGCAGGCCCAAGCCAGGCCGCTCCCGACACGCGCAGAATGGCGCCGATGGCAGCAAGGAATGCCGCAAAGACCATCACGACTGGCGTGGCGACGCTGAAGCTGAGCAGGCCAAGCCGGCTCAATTCGAGGGGCAGCCACTCCAGCAGCGGCATGCGCTGGTCTGGCCCTAATGCGCGGGTCCAGGGCGCAAACAAACCCAGCAGGATGATCGTCATGTTGATCAGCATCCTGAGGCGAAACTCGAGTGCGCTTGCCTTCATTCAATCATCCCTCTTGCAGGAGTTTAGCATCCGGGTTTCTGCACTCAATAAACAAGTTTGAGCGAAAACTGGATCTGGCGGGAGTTGCCGGCGGTCTTGCTGATCTGGCCGAAACCCGAACCGGTGAGAATATTGTTGGGCAGCCCCATGGTGACGATGTTGAAGAGGTTGAAGAACTCGCCGCGGAATTGCAGGCTGACGAGTTCGACTCCGCTCTTGCGACGCCCAAAGGGCGTGCTCTTGATCATCGCAAAGTCGTAGTTGTAGTAAGCGGGGCCCCGAAATGTGTTGCGGCCCAGAGTGCCAAAGACGCCTTGGTTGGGCCCGGTGCCGCCGGGAAAATGGATGGGGATGGAAAAGAAATCGACGCCGTTGTTTGCACCCTCGCCAAAGTAGTCTTCGCGATTGTGACGTGCGGTGGAGAGATGCGGCGTGGCGATCTGGTTGGGGCGATCGACGTTGATTGAGCCGGCGCCAGTCTGCTGGATTCCGGAAAAAACGGTGAAGGGCGAGCCTGAGCTGATTCCGGAGATGCTTAGCAACTCCCAACCGCCTGTAACTTTCCTGCCAATGGGGCGGAGAAACTGAACACTGTCCAAGTGCAGATCCTGGGCCACGCTCAAGCCAAAAGAGTTAGTTACATCGAAAGCCGATGGGCCTTTTTCCGCGTGGGTGTTAAAGGGATTCTGCGGAGCGACCGGGGCTACGATGACTCCACTGGTGTCGTCGATGGACTTGCTCCACGTGTAACTTGCCTGAATCCCGGGGCCTCCATGAGCCATGGTTCCTGAGAGCGAGGTTTGCAGTGCGTGATAGGTGGAGTGCGAGGTTGCGGTGATGATCTGCTCTGTGCCAAAGCCGCCAGTGACATTGCCTGCTTTATCAAACGTCGTATAAGGCGCGAATGCCGGGCCGGCGCCCGGAAATGCGTTGGGATAGCTGGTCCGTGGCAGCTTGACGCCGGCTGTACCGACATAACTTGCAACCGCCGTGAGATTGCTCAGTTTGCGTTCCAGTCCGGCCGTCCAGGTATAGAGAGTGCCGTTGCCGAAGGAGGGGTCGATGCCAGCCAGCGTCAGATCGCTGACGCCGTGGCCGGGCGACAGGGCGGCCACGTCCTGCTCGTAGCGGTTAACATCCATGACCGTATTCGGCGCAACAGTGTTGGTGCGTCCGGTGGCGAAGACACTCACGCCCTGCGGCGTATAGACGCTGGGAAGCTCGGCCGGAGTGATCTGGAAGCCATAATGGATGGGCGCAGCGGAAGCGGAGAGCAGGCGCGGATAGACAGCGAAGGGCGTGGAGCCGGTGAGGAAGTTATCCTGCCAGATATTGGGAGGGATGACAGTGATGCCGCCTCCTGCGTGCGCGGATAACTTGCTTGTAACTTGCCATGCCGCCTGGATGCGAGGTTCGAAGGCGTGCCAATCGGTCTGATAGCCGGGCTGAGGATCGATAACAAACTCCTGTTTACCGTTCACGGTCTGGATGCCCGAGGTGCGGCGGGCACGCTCGGTGATGGGTTGATACAGGTCCCAGCGAACGCCATAACTCAAGGTGAAGCGCGGACTGATCTTCCAGGCGTCTTCAAAGTAGAGGCTGAAGTTGTTGCGGCTGATAGCTGCCGGGCCGATGTGCGGGCCATTGGAAAAGTAGGACGGCGCGATGGCCACGGTATAGAAGAAAGGACTTCCGGAGAGAAAGCTGGAAAGCGTGTCAGGGAAAGGATCGCCCGGTTTCAGATTGTGAGTTCCGCTTTTAGAGGGGATGAATTCAGTGGCGTAAGCGGTCCCGACGCCGAAGTCGTATTCGCCGTTGGGGCTGATGCCAAAGTAAGTGGTGTCGCGATTGATGCGAGCTTCAAAGCCGGCTTTGAACGCGTGGCTTGAGGTGGAAAAAGCGACATTCTGGCGTCCCTGGAAGAGATTGCCATAGGACTGCATCACCGAGCCGGCATCGTTGTTGAACGCCTCAAAGAGCGAATCGTTGAACTTGATCGCGGGATCGGAGTAGTCCGTGGTGGGAAACCCCGGCGTGGAGCGAGTGATGCTGATCGAAGATTCCAGAGTAAGATGCGGCGAGACGGTGCGCATGTATGTGCCGACGACATTGCGCTGGCGGTCGATGTACTGAATTCCAAACGAGGGGTCGATAGCCGTCTGATCGGGGTTGGTGGTGGGGCCGGTGAGATTGTCGAGATTGAAGCGCGCGAAAAACTGATCCTTTTTGGAGAACTTGTGGTCGAGGCGCAAGGAAAACTGATCGGCATCGGTAGCGACCTTCGATGCGGTTGCATAGGTGTGAGCCTGGAATGCGCCGGCGGTATAGTTGGGCATCGGATAGCGCTTGAGCACCCCCGCAATGCCCGGATCGACGGGCACTGTGAGCGTATCGACGGAGCCGTCAGGGTAAGTGACGGTATCGATTCCGGTGCGCTCGGCCGCGGTGGGAACAGGCATGACCTGCGTGGTTCCCAGCACCTGGCGAAAGCCCTGGTACTGGGCGAAGTAGAAGGTTCGCATGCGGCCGTCGTAGGCGTGGGGAATATATACCGGACCGCCATTGGTGAATCCAAACTCGTTGCGGCGGAAGGGCGGAATGCGACCGGGATAGGCCGGCGTTGCATAGTCGAAGTAGTTGCGGGCATCGAAGGCTGAGTTGCGCACAAACTCGAAGACCGAACCGTGAAAGCCGCCTGCGCCGCTGCGGGTGATGATATTTGTGAATCCGGCGGCGCCGCGGCCGATCTCAGCCGGCATCCAGCCGGAGCTGGATTCGATGCTTTCGACTGCATCCACATTGAAGTTGGTAAAGGTGGCGCCGCCCATCTCCGGGTCGCTGATGTCGGCGCCATCCATGGCGAACGTTGCCTCGACGCCGCGCTGCCCATTGATGGCGAACTGCTGAGTGAAGTTGGTCGCGCCGTTGCTGTCGGTCATGGTGCCCGCGGCCAGCAGCAGCAGGGTGCTGAAGTCGCGCTTGTTGAGCGGGAGTTCGCTGACCTCCTTGCTGGACAGTTGCTCGCCGCCAGTGGCTGACTGGCCCTTGAGGACACCCACCGTGAGCTCGCCTCGCTCAGAAAGTGTGATGGAAACGGCAGGCGCGCCAATGGCAAGATTTATAGGCTGCTGATATTCGATCCTGCTGCGATTTGTGTCGACGGTGAGCTGGTATTGACCTGCGGGCAGGCCCGGCAGTTGGAAATGGCCATCGGCGCCGGTGATCGCCTCAGCTTTCACGGATTTTGCGGTCAGACGAATTCTTGCCGCCGGAATCGGAGCGCCGGCGGGGTTGTGCAGCACGCCTTGCCAGACCGCTTGGGCTGGCTGCCGCGGCCACGCTGCCGCCGCGAACAGTAAAAACACCGCAAGCGCAAGGCCTCGAAATCCGCGCGATTTGCTTCTCGATCTTGAGCCGCTAGGCCGACGCCTAAGTTGGTTCTTCAAGGAATTAAGCCTTCATAAACGGAGGTGCGCCACAGCGGAAAAATCTCGGGAACAAAATGAATGGCCTCGCCGCGTTGCTGTCGATTATAACTTTGCGCTTTCTGCTCAGGAGAATTTGCTGGCCTTGTTGGATCAAGGCAGTAACCGGTCGCAGCCACTACACTATGTGCAGCTTATGGCGGAATTGAAATCACAAATGGACACCATCGCTGCGATCTCCACGCCGCCGGGCCGCGGCGGTATTGGAATCGTCCGTCTGAGCGGGCCTGAGGCAGCGTCGATCGCCGCGCAACTGGTGAGCCTGCGGCAGCCGCTCGAACATGGGCGGGCGCGCCTGGCCGATGTGATGGATGAGGCCAGCGACGAGGGCGAGCGAGACGATTCCGGAAACATCGATGAGGCGTTGGTGACGCTTTTTGCCGCACCCAATTCCTACACAGCCGAGGACGTGGTGGAGATTGCGGCGCACGGCTCGCCCCTGGTGCTCGATCTGCTGCTGCGCCGCGCACTGAATCTGGGCGCACAACTGGCCGAGCCGGGCGAGTTTACACAGCGGGCATTTCTGGCGGGGAAGATCGATCTCACACAGGCCGAGGCGGTGCGCGACCTGATTGAGGCGCAGACGCTTGCGCAGGTGCGCCAGGCGGCCAGCCAGATGGGCGGATCGCTGAGCCGGCGCGTGGCTCCAGTCAAGGAACGGCTTGTGGAGCTGATTGCACTGCTCGAGGCGGGCATCGACTTTGCCGAGGACGACGTGGACGTTGCGCCGGAGGCCGAGATTGCGCAACGGATCGACGGCCTGACGCCGGCGCTTGCGGCGCTGGAGGCGTCGTTTGGGCGCGGACGCATTGTGCACGATGGGCTGTCGCTGGCTATCGTGGGACGGCCCAATGCCGGCAAGAGTTCTCTGTTCAATCGGCTGGTGGAGCGCGAGCGGGCCATCGTGACGGCGACGCCGGGAACTACGCGCGACACTGTGACAGAGCGGATTTCTCTCGATGGAATTCCGCTGGAGTTGGTGGATACGGCCGGGCTACGCGAAAGTCTGGAAGAAGCCGAGCAACTGGGCATTGCCCGTAGCCGCGAGGCGCTGGCCGACGCCGCGCTGGTTCTGGTGGTGCTGGATGCAACGCAGCCGCTCAACGATGAAGAACACCGGTTGCTGAAGGCCGTGCAAGGCCGGCCAGCGGTGGTGGCGGTGAACAAGAGCGATCTGTCTGGAGCAGCCTCGACATTTGAGGCGGTCAGCGGTGTACCTGCTCTGCGAACCTCAGCGCTGACAGGCGAGGGAATTGCCGTGCTGCGCGAGCGGATCCTGGCCCTAGCAACGGGTGGGGCGGCCTCGGAGCCTGGGATGTTGACCAGCCTCCGGCATCACCAAGCCATCACCACCGCACTGGCCGCGCTGGGCGATGCTGCGCAGGCCAATGCGAACGCGATCCCGCACGAGATGATTCTGCTGGACCTCTATCGTGCGCTATGGGCGCTGGATTCGCTGACCGGGCAGACCACTTCCGACGATATTTTGAATTTGATCTTCTCAACCTTCTGCATCGGAAAATGACAAGGAAAGACCTCTTGGGCTAAGCAAGCACCGGGTCCCGCGATTCGAGCCTGGCGCCAGCGGCTTCCATCATGATGCAGAAGGCCTGGCCCTCGGTGGAGACGCCGGGACGATCGAAGGTCGGCGCGCTGCAGACGCCCTGGACAAAGCCAAATTCGTCGATCCTGGTGCGGGCCGCGGAGCGCATTGTGTCGGCGGGTTCGCGATAGCTGGTTGAGAGCCAGCCTCCCGCGACTCCTTCGTAGATTGCATATGCCAACATCTGCGCAAGATTAGTCTCAACAAAGGTTGTGGGCTGGTCGACAACATCGTGGAAGAGCCCGTCGGGCCGCTGATGTTTGAGGCAGCCGTCGATGATCTCGCCTGCAAAGGCTGCGAGGTGCTCGCGGTCCGGGCGGCGATCACGGGGCAAGCTGCGAATTACACGCGCCAGGCCGGCGGCTGCCCAGCCGTTGCCGCCGCCCCAGAAGTTTCCGTCCTTGAACTGTTGCTTTCCGTCATCCCAGATGTGCGCGAGCAGCTTCTTTTCCGGGTTCCATAGACGTTTGCGATAGCCCTCAATCTGGAACAGCGCTTCGTCGTAGCGGCCCATTGCCGCAAGAAAAGGCGGCGCGCCGTTCAGTCCGTCAGACCACATTTCAGTGGAATTGAATGTGTGGTAAAGGACGCCTTCGGTGTTGCGCGGCGCCTTGATGCGTATCCAGGTCAGCAGCCCGTCAACTGCTTCGCGAATCTGCGCGGCGATCTCCGCGTTGGGAGTCCACTCAGCGGCTTGCGCGTAGGCTGGACCGCCCATCGCGGGGTCGGTGGGACTGCCGGAGACCACCACGCCAAGACGACCGTCCGGCGTTCGTTGGACGATGGCCGCCTTGGTGAGCAGAATGACCCGCTCGCGGTCGCCGGCTTCAAGCATTGCCTGCGCCAGAGTGCCCTGCTCCCAATCGCGGCGCTGCATGGCCATGGCTGCCGCCGTGGCTCTCTCGATTCTGCGCACGCTCTCGTTACGACGATCGGAATTCTCGCCCGACGAGACTCGAGCAGCTTGCGCCAATGCGCCGGGAACGAAAGGAACGCTCAAGGCGGCAGCCGCTTCCAGGGCGATTTTATCCAGAAAGGCTCGGCGATTCATGCTTGCTCCTCACGAGGAAACGAGGTCGTCTACTTTGCGCTTGTCAGGCTGCGGATGATGTCGACTTCGCGCTGCCGATAGGGTGTGCCGTCGGGGTGGAAGACGTCGTGTTGCCAGACCATCGGCTGATCGGTGACGTAGGGGCGCTGCCAGGAATCCCAGGGTATCCAGGTCTGGCTTTTGCCGGCGACCAGGCCCCAGTTTATGGCGCCGACGTGGTGCTGCTTGGCGATGGGAAGCACGGTGTCGAAGGTGCTGCCGATGTTGCGGGCCATGTATTCGGTACAGATGATGGGTCGATGAAACTGCTCGAGAAGCTTGACGTGCTGTTCAAAGTCCTCAGGCCAGCCGTAGTTGTGGAAGCTGATGACGTCAGACTGCTCGACCTGGATGCGGGCCAGCGGAGGCATGGTGGCAAGCGAGGTCCAGTCGCCGTGCCACAGGCCGCTGGTGAGGGGTTGCGTGGGTTGTGCGGTCCGGGCCCAGGCGTAGACCTGCGGTAGTAGATCAAGAATGATTTCGTTCTTGTTTTTCGCATCGCCGTGGGCGTAGGAGTCGGCGTTGCCGTTGTCGGGCTCGTTCCAGAGATCCCAGGCCAGAATGCGGGGATCGTTGGCGAATATGCCGACCACACCTTTGACGTAGCTCTCGAGACGAGGAACTTGCGCCGGGTCGGAAAGAACCTCAGTACCGGGGGCTTGAACCCAGCCGGAGTTGTGTACGCCGGGGATGGGCGGATGCTGCGGACCGAGCTTGGGGTGCGGGTCCCAGCAGGAGTCGAAGAGGACGAAGACGGGGCGGATGTGATGGCGGGCAGCGATGGCCAGGAACGCATCGATGCGCTGCGTGAAGCCCTTCGAATCCTGGTCCCAGAGCATGTTGTGCAGGAAGACGCGCATCGTATTCATGCCGATGGCCTGTGCCCAACCCAGCTCGCGGTCGATGGTTGCGGAGTCGAAGGTATCGGCCTGCCACATCTCCAGCTCGTTGATGGCAGTGGAGGGAAGGAAATCGGCGCCCACTGGCCAGGGTTGCTTCGCATACCAGGCGTTGGCCTGGGCTTCGGTCCAGAGCTGCTGATTGGCTGAAGGTTGCTGAGCGTGAAGGTTCGAGATAAAAATCAACGTCAAAAGAAACAGCCAGCGGCGCGGCTTGCGGGGAGAGAGAATCATTGCGGCTCCTTCAAACAACGGGAAGGAGCATTTTACTTCTGCTGCACGCTGCGCGTCGCTTTGGCCCGCTTGACCTGCGAAGATTTCCGTTGCGTCGCGGGGTTTTCCGACCCTTCAGCAGAAGGCAGCAGTATCTTCCGCGGGTCCTTGAGATCACGGCGCCATGCAGCGAATTCTTCGTCCGAAAGCCTCACTTTTTGAAGCGCTTCGGAGATAGAGCGCCCGGTACTTTCCTTCTCCTGTTCCGGCACGATGCGGGCGACGGGTACACCATTCTTGTGCAGCACAAACGTGGTGCCCTGGTAACGGGCGCGGTTGATGCAGTCGGCAAAGTTGCGCGCTGCCTCCGTCACACTAATGGCTTGCTCTCTCATAAAATCATATTATCTGATTTTCTGATTTTACACATCCCTGACCCCGCGCATCGCTCAATCACCCGCCAGTTGTTCGAGCAGCGTGTCGAAGTCTTCAAGGCGGCCATATTCGATGATGACTTTGCCGCGGCCGTTGTGGTCTTCGATTTGCACCTTCAGGCCGAGCGCGCGCTGCAGGCGTTCCTGGACTTCGCGGACGTTGGGATCGATGGGGGGCTCGGGCTTCGGGTCTTTCTTCTTGGACTTCTCGGGGTGCAGGAGGCCCTGAACATAGGTCTCTGTTTGGCGAACAGATAGCGAAAGTCCAACGATCCGTTTTGCTGCTTTCTCGATCTCTTCTGCATGCTCGAAGGCCAACAATGCGCGGGCGTGGCCGAAGGTGAGCTGACCGGCCTCGACTTTCGCTTGCACCGTGGCCGGGAGGCGCAGCAGGCGGAGGAAGTTGGCAACAGAGGCGCGATCCTTGCCGGTGCGCTGCGCCATCTGTTCCTGGGTCATGTGGAACTCGCGCGAAAGCCGCTCGAAGGCGCGGGCTTGTTCCATGGGATTGAGGTCGGCGCGCTGAAGATTTTCGACGATGGTGATCTCCATCGCTTGCTCGTCGGAGACCTGGCGCAAGTTGGCCGGAATCGTCGCCTTTCCGGCAAGCTTGGAGGCTCGCCACCTCCGCTCTCCGGCGATGAGCTGAAAGCGGCCATTAGCCAGCGGGCGAACCAACACGGCCTGGACCACTCCGTTGGCAGTGATGGATGCGGCCAATTCGGCCAACTGCTCCTCGTTGACCTGGGAGCGAGTCTGGAAGGGATTGGGATCGATCTGATCGAGGGGGATCTCGCGGGGTTTGCCGCCTTCCGGCTCGACGAGTGAGGGAGTGGGTGCTTGCACCCGCGGGAGAAGGGAATCCAGGCCCTTGCCGAGTGCGCGGCGTTTTGGATCGAATTTGGTTTCGGGGGCTGCAGTGGTCATGGTTCTAATTCCTTTTTATTGGCAAATGGCGCTCGGGTCTTCAAAATTAGCGCTCATCAGGGTCAAGGCAATGGCTGCGGCCGACAATCAGAACGGTCGTCAGGAGTATGGCCAGAATCGAACATTCTTGGCCAGTTCTGGATGCAATGCCGCCGCAGCTTTGCGTTCGAGGGCGCGGGGACTGACGATTCCGTTGCGCGCGAGATACTCCGCGGCAAGATCGAAATAGGCTTCAGTACCTCTGGAGCGAGGATCGTAAAGGACCACGGGCTTTCCGTGGCTGGGCGCCTCCGCCAGACGAATGTTGCGCGGAATGACGGTGCGGTAGAGACGCTCGCGGAAGTACTCGCGGAGGGTCTCGGTGACCTGCTGGGCAAGGTTGGTTCGATCGTCGTACATGGTGAGCAGGACGCCTTCGATGTTGACCGTGGGATTAAACGCGGCCCGGACCCGTTCGAGATTGGAGATCAATTCCGAGACGCCTTCGAGGGCGAAGTACTCGGCTTGCATGGGAACGAGGAGGGAGTTCGACGCGACCAGGGCGTTGAGCGTCAGCAGGTCGAGTGCGGGCGGGCAGTCCAGGATCAGGACGTCGTAGTTTGCCTGGATGGGCAGCAGGGCCTGGCGAAGACGGCCGGCGCGATCGCTTGCTGCGGCGAGCTCAATATTTGCGCCGGTGAGGTTTTTCGATCCGGGCAGGATCGAGAGAAGCTCTATCTGAGTGGGCAGGATGACCTGTTCCGCGGAGGCGTCGCCCATGAGTACTTCGTAGATGGAGTGGCGGTTGTCGTCGCGCTGAAATCCGAGGCCGGAGGAGGCGTTGGCCTGGGGATCGCAATCGACCAGCAGGATCTTCAGGCCTTCGAGCGCCAGGCACGCCCCGAGGTTGATGGCTGTTGTGGTCTTGCCAACTCCGCCCTTTTGGTTGACCACTCCGAGAATCTTGCCCATGGCAATCAAGAGTAACGGGAAGGCGAGTCTGAGGGTAGGGAGTTGCGCTGTGGAGAACCGGGCGAAGCTGTGGAAAGCGTCCCGGCGGGCAAGCTGCCGGGAGGAATCAAACGTTTGACTGGAAAGGGTTTCAGCTCGGGATGGTGAGAAGTGGTTTGTGTCGCACTGGATAGGCGTCACGGTGGAAAACTTCCTTGATTCTAGCGCAGCACGGAGACATTTTTATTTGCTTGATCCGATTTGAAACTGCGCCCGAATTGGGCCGATTGGGTTCTTGTTCCACGTGGAACATTTCCCGTTTTGGCTAAGGTTCCCAAGATGTTCCACGTGGAACAAACGATCGGAATTGCACTTGGCTTCATCGCCCTCGTGGTCGGACTCCTCTGTTGAATAATCACTGCGCGAATGCGGCCTTCGCGGTACAATCCCTCCCGATTCTCAGAAGGCGGCGTTCCAGCGGCTCTGATTCTCCTTCACATGGACGGGCTGATGCGCCGCACCGAAGCGATCAATTCTGGTATTGAAGGGCGAAAGGAAAGACATGGATATTGCGAACGCATTTATCGGCAAACCAGCGACCCCAACCTCCGAGGAAGTGAATGCTGCCCTCGGCGATAGCAATGAAGTATGGAAGACGCTTCTTGACTGGCTCGCAGAACAGGGCGTTGCCGAGGAAGAATGGAAGTCGATTTCACCCAAGTACGGCTGGTCCCTGCGGCTCAAACTCAAGAAGAGAACCATTGTGCATCTGAGCCCTTGTACCGGCTGCTTCCGCGCGGCATTCATCCTCGGAGACAAGGCAGTGGCGGCTGCCCGGCGTAGCGATCTTTCAAAGGATGTGCTCAAACTCCTCGACGCAGCCACTCGATACGCTGAGGGTACGGGCATTCGGCTGGTCGTGAAGCAAAAAAAGGACTTGGCTGCGATCCGTAAGCTCGCCGTGATCAAGCTGGCGAACTGACTTCGCGCCTGGCGAAGGCAATGAGCCGGTCCTCACTGCCTCGTTGCGGGGCTGCGGGTTTCCAGGAAAGAGTCGTGCCGGCGGCATCCTGAAGGCCGGCTAATCCCGTGCCCGTGGTCATCAGCGCAAGCCAGCCCCCTGGAGCAACCTGCTGAGCCGCCGCCTGAACCGCTAGTTCCATTTGATCGACGGCGCGCAACACAACGCAATCGAATTGCGCGGCCAGCAACTCGGCCCGACCCGAATGAACCTTTGCGGAAATCCCAAGGACGCGGACGGCTTCCTGAAGAAATGCTGCCTTCTTGCCCTGAGATTCGGCCAGCGTCACGGCTATCTCAGGGCGGCAGAGGGCGATGGGAATCCCGGGGAATCCCGCGCCGGAGCCGAAGTCGAGCAGCGTTTTGATCCCGGCTGGAAGAGCGCGGGCACATGCGATCGACTCAATGAAGTGCCGGGAGATTATGCCGGCCTCACCGCGAATGGCGGTGAGATTGACGCGTGCATTCCAGCGCAACAGAAGCGAAAGATAATCTTGAAAGCGAAGGATAAGCGCCGGATCAAGCGAGTCGAGCCCAGCCTCACCCAGCAAAGCGTTAAACTTCAATCCGAAGGCTTCCGGGCTTTCACTCATGCCACCGCCTCAATCCGCCGAGTCGCTGTTGGAGTTGGAGTCTTCAACTCGGCGGGGCTCCCAGCTCTCTGCCGCCTCCACAAAGGCGGAAAAGATGGCACGGGAAAATGCGCTTTGGGAATAAGTGCGCTCCGGGTGCCACTGCACGCCCAAAACGAAGTGATCGGGCGAATCGAGCTCTACTGCCTCGATCACGCCGTCTCCCGGAGAAGTGGCGATGACTCTCAGATTGTCGCCAGTCGCGCGGATCGCCTGATGGTGGCTTGAGTTGACCTGTGGCTCAGCCGGCTCGCCCTGTGGCAAAAGCAAAGCCAGCTTCGAAGCCGCCTCGATCCGTACGGGATGCGCTTCCACCACCTCGCGGCCCGGGCTGTGATTGACTGGGGTCTTCAGATCCTGAATCAAGGAGCCGTTGCACCAGACATTCAAGCCCTGGGCGCCATGGCAAATTGCCAGAATCGGCTTGTGGAGGTTAAAGGCGTCCTGAAGCATCAACTCATCCACGGCAGTTCGGGCTGGGTCGGCCTCACCGCACTCTGGGATTGGATCTTCGCCAAATCTTTGTGGATCGATGTCGTAACGGCTGCCGGGAAGTAGTATCCCTTGAACGCCTGCCAGATGCTCGGCCACACTATCCTGGAGCTCATTCAACGGGACGACAACAGGCGTAGCCCCGGCAGCCTTCAACGCGGCAATGTAGGGTGGCAACGATCGCTCGTTGTAGGTTGGGTCGCCGCTGGTAGGTTCTGGAATGGCAATTCGGACGGACATGGAAGCACCAGTTTAATGGGAGACGCGGCTTCACGGATAGAAATTTCAGGCTTGCTTGAGTCAGACTTCAGCGCCCGCCGCTCCCTGCTCCAATGAATCCAGGGATTCCGCGCTGGGTGAGTGCCGGAGATTCTCGATTGCGTCGCGCAGTCGCGCTGTCAGTTCGTTGATCTGCCGAAGGGTCATTCCATTTGTTGCGATCGGCTCGCCGGCGGCCAGGGTCAGTTTTCCCGAATAAAAATGGCGAGTGTGGATCGGCAGCAGATCGTAAACGCCACTGAGAGCGATGGGGACCAGCGGCACCTGGGCGCGAATGGCCAGGTAGGCCGCGCCGGAGAGAAACTCCTGCAACTCGCCGGTGAGTGTGCGTTTGCCCTCAGGGAAGACGAAGAGTGGCATTCCGGAGCGCAACGCCTTCACACCGGCTCCCAGGCTGGACATCGTGGCGTGGGGATTTCGGGTGTCGATAGGAATCTGTCCGGAACGATCTAAGTACCATCCTATGAATGCGATAGGCCATAGTTCCTTCTTGGCGAGAATGCGAAACTGGAAGGGCAGCGAGGCAAAAATTACCGGAGTATCGAAATATGAAGTGTGGTTGGATGCGTAGACGGCAACAGGGACCTTGCGCAGGTTCTCAGCACCACGGATGGTCAGCGAGCACCCGGAGAGACGCACCAGAGCTCCCGCCCAGAAGCGGGCAATGCGCTGCTGGGCACGGCCCCCCTTTTCCACGAACGAGACGAGAAGGGAAAGTGAACCAAAAACTGCAGTAACCACAGTCATTACAGGTACTTGCAGTACGTTTGTGCGCCAGCGGTAAAACCGCGGCAAGGGTTTTGGACGTAGCGTCACGGTTCGAGCCCCTCTCCGCCGAGCAGCAGGGTTCGCGCTTCACCCACCAGGAATACGGAACCTGAGATCACCACCAGGCCTCCCTCCGCGCGTTGTCTTGCAAGCTGCAACGCCTGGCTGACTGAATCGACGCCGACAGCTTCGGTGCCCGTGGCTGCAGCCGCGGCCAATAGGTCGGCCAAAGCGGCGGCTCGGGAGGTGTGGATCGGCGGGATGATGACCAGGTCAAAGAGTGGAAATAAAATCTGCGCCATCTCCGCAATGGGCTTGTCGCGCAGGCAACTAAAGATGAGTACGTGCCGCTTGTCAACTTCTGATGGCTCACTGAGGGCTTGATTCAGGCCGGCACGCAGCGCCCATACCCCGGCGGGATTATGGGCCACATCGAGAATCCATCGGAGGCCGTCTCTCTCGATGCGCTCGAGCCGGGCCGGCCAGAGAGTCTTGCGAATTCCTTCGGCGATCGCCCGCGGCGTAATAGCAAAACCATGCTTGCCGGCCAACTCGGCAGCGGCGGCAATGGCCAATGCCACATTGCGATGCTGATGGGCGCCGGAAAGAGGCGAATCCACGCGGACCGTCGCACCGAGAGCCCTAACGCAATAGGAGCCATCCGTATGCACGGCTGCTGGCGGCAGCAAGTTGGCTGCATTGACTCCGCGCACGCCCAGTTCCGCCGCGACCTCACCCAAGACCTGGTTGGCTTCAGGATGCTGTGGCAGAGTAATCATGGTTCCGCGACGGCGCAGAATGCCGGCCTTCTCACGCGCAATGGCGGCGATGGTCGAGCCCAGCCACTCGGTGTGATCGAGCGAGATGTCGGTGATGATCGAGAGCAGGGGATCGACGATATTGGTTGCGTCAAGCCGTCCGCCCATGCCCACTTCGAGCACCGCGATGTCCACTCGCTTCTGAGCGAAATGCAGGAAGGCCTGTGCGGTGAGTATTTCGAAATAACTGGGGAGTTGGGGAAGTTGGCCGTCGAGCACGAGCTGCTGCGCTGCATTGTGGACTAAAAAGTAGAGGGCCGCAAAGGCGTCATTGTCGATTTCCAGGCGATTGAGGCGGATTCTCTCGTTGGCGCGGGCTAGATGCGGCGATGTGTAGAGCCCAGTGTGTAGGCCGGACGCAGTGAGGATCGACGCGAGCGTGGCGGCCGTGGAGCCTTTGCCGTTGGTTCCGGCGATGAGCACGGATGGAAAGCGGCGGTGCGGATTGCCGAGCGCGGACAGCAGGACGCGAATCTCGTCCAGAAAGAATTTGCGGCGCGGCTGGCCGAGGCTCGAGTAGAGCTCCGGCACCATTGCGTTCAGTTGATTGACGGCCGCGGAATAAGACATGGAAACTTCAGTATAAAAGGCGCGAGCCAACTTTGGAGGGATTGCAGAGTGGGAGGATCTTACTGGCGCAGGAGTAGTTGCAAGGCCAAGCGTGCGTCCTGCAGGCAAGCTCGCGCCTCATCCTCTGACAGAAGACCCTGGTGTACAGCCTTCTTGCCGGCGTCGTTGACCTGATTAGCGACGCGAGGAAAATCGGGATCGAAGCCGGTGAGGATCAAGTTGTTATTCACCTCGTGAAGCAGATTGCCCAGGGTGGCGGCGTTGCGATAGCGGGTGCGGACGAGGCTGGTGATCGATGCGGGGAGTTTTTGCCTGATGGCCTCTTCAAGAACTGAACGGCACATGACAGCACAGGCAGTAAACAGGCCCAGGAAATAGCAGCGTGTGGCTTCGTCCAGATAGCGATCGGCCTCCTCGGAGCTGGCGGCCGCGACAACGCATTCGCGCAGGTAGGTGGCACGCAGAACGGCGGGCTCTACCATCTGCAGCAACTCCATAGCGAAAGCGGCCCGCAGCAGATCGTTGTGCTGGCCATCGAGAGCGCGCTGTATCTCCTGCCAGGCCGGAGTGTAGCCGCCGTCGTCGGCTTGCTGAAGGCGAGTGAGGGAGGTCAGCCGCTGCCGCGCGTGGTCAATAAAGCCCTGGCGCATCTCTTGAGCCAACATGCGCCAATTAGCGACAAAGGCTGCCGGATCCTGCTCGTAGCGAGCGTCGAGCTCGTCATACACAATGCCGGGCAACACATCCCTCAGTTGGGCGAAGCGCCCGGTTCTTGCCAGCTCAGAGATTGCCTCGCAAAATTCGCGACCAGGCGCGCCTTCTGTGGACATTTGCAGGAGTTGATCTTCGAGGCGCGCAACGTCGATCGCCATGACCAATGCTCCTTCTACAATCCAAGTTTAGAAGTAATGTCGATGCGAGAATGTGAAAACGACACTTGCTCATGTACAACGGATGCTGGAACGGGAAGCCTCTCATGTCCATCTTCCGCATGGGAATCAGACTGCGCACAAGGCGATTTTCTTTCTCATGAATTCGTATTGCGGAATCTGCACAAGGGGTGGTGTTCTGTGGATGACTATGCTTCTGCAAATAACTGCCATATTGCCTCTTAGGCGCAGTTTTCACATAAACCATCCGCTTTGCACAGGCTTATTACGAATGCCTGTGGGAGACGTGGGAAACCAGGCCAGGGTACGATCGCTGCGAGCGTAGATTTCCAAAACTCCTGAATTGCACAGCTAGGATTTAGAAAACAACGCTGCCAATCAAACCTATGGCGCACAATCGTTTCGGAAGAGTTTCCACTTTTCCTAACTGAACTACGGGTACTACTGTCTTTTCTTTTAATCTCCTATCCTTTTTCTTACTACCCGTCGCACCATACGAAGAGATGCACAAAAGCAGCGTGTTTGTTGCTACGAATAGCTGGGGTCGCGGGCCGCATTCGGGAGAAAGACAGCAGGAATTGGTGACGCGGAATCCAGTGAAGCGACCTTGTTTTCCACGCGCACGTGGGCGTGTAGATGAATACAATCAAGAAGAAGAAAAGACAGCCACTTCCGGCGGAGCCCATTATGTTGTAGAGTGTGGCCAGTGTTGGAAGCGGGCTTTGAGAGCGAAGGCAGGCTTATGCCGATCATGGAAAGTGAAGCGGAGAAGCCGGCCGCGCAGGGGGCAGCGATGGAGATAACCGTAAGCCGCCAGGACCTGGTGAAGGAGCTCACCGCAACGCAAAGTGTGGTCGAGCGGAAGACCACGATTCCCATTCTATCGAATTTTCTGATCGAGGCCGAGGGCGACCGGCTGAACATAACGGCGACAGATCTCGATCAGGCAATTCGCACTAGCACAGAGGCCAAGGTAAAGAAGCCAGGCGCCTGTACTATTCCTGCGCGGAAGCTTTACGACTATGTGAAACTGCTCCCGGAAGGCGACATCTCGATCAAACTGCTGGAGAACCATTGGGTGCAGATTCGCTCAGGACGGTCAAATACAAAGATGGTGGGCATGGCGCGTGCCAACTATCCGCAAGTACCAGAGTTCCCTGCTGTCGCGGCTACAAGCATCTCCGCAACCGCGCTGAGGACACTGATTGCGCGGACGATCTTTGCCATCTCAAACGAAGAGTCGCGTTATACGCTGAACGGTGCTTTGCTCGTGATCAAGGCGGAGTCTCTGGCTATGGTTGCGACCGATGGACACAGGCTGTCGTTTGTCGAAAAGCCCGACGAGACACTGGAGGGGATCAGCGGCGAAAAGCGAGTGCTTATTCCGCGCAAGGCTTTGCAGGAGTTGCAGCAGTTGCTGTCGGCCTCCGATGCGGAGAAGGTGGAGTTTGCGGACGATGAACATACGCTGTTTTTCCGCGTCGGCCATCGGACGCTGAGCACGCGCAAACTTTCCGGACAGTTCCCCAACTTTGAGGCGGTGATGCCGCGGGACAACACAAAGTTTGCGGTGGTGCGGTCAAGCGAACTTTCTTCGGCCATTCAACGCGTGGCGCAGTTTGCCGACGAGCGTTCGGGGGCCATCCGGCTGCGCCTCGAAGGCAATGAATTGAAGATCAGCTCCAGCTCCACAGAATCCGGCGAGAGCGAAGACACGATCGATACGCCATATGCCGGCGATGCGATTGTGGTGGGCTTCAACTCCGGCTACATTCTGGATTTTCTCAAGGCGCTCAACAACGAGGGTGAAGTGCGGCTGGAGTTCAAAGACTCGCAATCGGCCGGCCAGATGCGGCCCGAGGATCCGGATGCGGAGTACAAGTACCGGTATGTGCTGATGCCGATGCGGATTTGAATGAGCATCAAGTCAACGCCCCGCTTCGGCAGGACCTTCAGGCGGCAGCCGGCGCCTTCAAGAAACCCAACGCGCGGATGAGATAGGACTTCAGATTCCGGCGATGGACGACCGCGTCGAGGAAGCCTTTCTCAAGCAGAAACTCGGAGCGCTGAAAGCCCTCGGGAAGTTTCTGCCGGATGGTCTGCTCGATGACGCGGGGTCCGGCGAAACCAATCAGAGCGCCGGGTTCAGCGATGTTCAGGTCGCCGAGCATGGCGAAACTGGCGGTGACGCCGCCGGTAGTGGGATCGGTGAGCACACAGACGTAGGGCACCTTTGCGTCATCCAACTGGGCCAGCGCGGAGGAAATCTTGGCCATCTGCATCAGGCTGACCACGCCCTCCATCATGCGCGCGCCCCCTGAGGCGGCGACGATGATGAGCGGGTTGCGGGCGAGCCGGGCGCGATCCACGGCGCGGGCAATGGTCTCGCCCACAACGGCGCCCATGGAACCGCCGATGAACCCATACTCCATGACGCTGAGAACGACTGAATGATGCCCGAGCTGGCCGACTGCGTTCAGGATGGCATCGTCCAGGCCAGTAGCTTCCTGCGCGGAGCGGAGCCGCTGCTTGTAGGGCTTCACGTCGGTAAAGTTCAGCGGGTCGGTCGAGCGCAGTCCGCCGTCCACAAGTTCATAGCCGGGTTCGAGCAGCAGGTTGATACGCCTGCGGGCATCGATCTTGAAGTGGTGCTGACACTTTGGGCAGACATTCAGGCTGGCTTCAAGGTCGGCCTTGAAGATGATCGCGCGACAGGCCGCACACTTGATCCACAGCCCTTCCGTGCGAACACTTCTCTCTGCATCGGAATCGCCCGCCGCGGCGGGGTAATCGCTGTCTTCTCGCTTGAACCAGGACATTCGAACTCTTTCTGAAACTCAGGGAAAGTTCCGCGCTTCCGTCAACCTTGCAAGGGCCACATCCCTCCCCGCAAAGTTTGCCACGCTTCAATATTCTATGCCGCGCTGGGCCAGAATGCCTTTCTGATAGGCATGTTTTACCTCGCGCATCTCGGTGACGGTGTCGGCCAACTCGACGAGCAGGGGGTGGGCGTTGCGGCCGGTGAGGATGACGTGGACCATCTCCGGGCGTCCCTGCAGGGCTTCGGCCACCACGGCCGGGTCAAGCATGCCATAGCCGATGGCGTAGTTGATCTCGTCCAGGATCACCATATCCCACTCTCCGGAGTAAATCGCCTCGCGCGCCTCAGTCCACGCCTCCTGGACCAGCCGAATGTCATCGGGGTCGGCCTCGGCGCCTCCGATCTTCACAAAGCCGCGGCCCATCTGCCTGAGGATGAAGTTCTGCCCGAACGCCTGCACAGCGTCCAGCTCGCCATAATGCCAGGAGCCTTTCAGGAACTGAAGCATGAGCACGCGCATGCCGTTGCCCACGGCGCGCAGAGCGGTGCCCATGGCAGCGGTCGTCTTGCCCTTGCCGGGGCCGGTGTTGATCAGGATCAGTCCTTTGCGAGAATCGGTCATAAGAGAAGTGGTTAGTGATCAGTTCTCAGTGTTCAGTTGATGAGGCGCTCCCGCCATTCGGCCGCTTTCGAGAGCGCGTATCCAAAGGCTGCCAAGTGTCAGGGCACGACTTCAGTCGTGCCGAAAAGGGCCGAAAAACGAAGGGGTTTTAACCCCTGAGGGACGTCTGGCCAGTCGCAAGCTAACCACTATCACTATCCACTGCCTTCAGTGTCCTATGTGATAGGGGTGACCAGAGAGAATTGTAAATGCCCGGTAGAGCTGTTCCGCCATTACCAGGCGGGCCAATGGGTGAGCCAGCGTCATGGGCCCGAGCGACAGCAGCAATTGAGCCCTGTCCCGCGCCGCCTGAGACCATCCATTGGCGGGGCCGATGGCGAAGACGATGTGCTGGGCGCCCTGGTCGCGGCGCGTGCCCAGCCATGCTGCAAACGCTTCCGATGTCATTTGTCGGCCGCGGCTGTCGAGCAGCACAAATACAGCGGCAGTCCGGCCCTGCTGCCGGCCAAGCCATTCGAGCATAGCTTCCTCGCTGCGGAACGCCTCCGGCCGGCATTGCGCGAAAGCCGTGCAGCGCTCGAGATAGACCTGAGTCAGGACGTCGAAGCCAGCGAGCGAGCTTGCCTGCGATTTTGTGCCTGAACTGGGCCGTTTGCGGAGCTGGTCACCGACGTGCGCGAGCGTGAGGTTCATGGGGAGGAGAATACTCCAATTGCGCTAAGTCGATCATTCGCGGGGTGGTAGCCAAATTCCCCAAAAACAAGAGGTGGTACCCGTTTTTGGAATAGTAGGCGGAACTCCTACGCAATCTCATATTATCGACATGTTTACAGTACGAAAGTCATACCTTTAACTCATTTAATTTCAATAGCAAACGATTTCTTTTGGCGATTGGAAGAGATTGGCATCGATAATGCAATGATTTCATCAATGAGCTGTCCTTGATTTTTCCGGGGCAGCGATTTGCACGATCAATTCTGCGCGGTTGGGGCCTGGCCTTCCTTCTTGTTTTAACGTTTTGCATTCTTCTTGAACTAAC
Source organism: uncultured Acidobacteriaceae bacterium (assembly GCA_963757965.1). Classification (GTDB taxonomy): domain Bacteria; phylum Acidobacteriota; class Terriglobia; order Terriglobales; family Acidobacteriaceae; genus Telmatobacter. Next base: position 190,253 of record CAVWTV010000003.1, on the reverse strand, counting down.
CCAGCGGACCGGGACCATTCCCCTGACCGAGACGCCGAACCATAGTAAACGGATGGCGTGAGCGATGCGATCAGCACAGCGGTAACGCAATCCAAATCACGGAACCGGCAAATTCAAATTTCGAGGATGGAACTGACATGAGAAATTGGACCGAACAACTGAAGCGTCTGGTCACCCCCCGGTGGCTCACTCTGGCCCTTCTGGTGCTGTTTGCCCCATACATGCTGGCGCAGGAAACAACCGGTGGTCTTCAAGGCACGGTGAAGGACCCGTCGGGTGCCGTGGTGCCGGGAGCCTCAGTCACCGTGACGACGCCGACGCTGGTCGGCTCCAAAGAGACGCGGACTGATTCCGCGGGGTATTTTCGATTCGCCAACTTGCCGCCAGGCGATTACACAATCGTCGTCAAGGCGCAGGGCTTTGACACCCTCAAGCAGTCAGGGCTGACAATTGAGGTCGGCCACCTTCCCACCCTCCCTTTGACGCTGAAGATCGGCTCGGTCAGCACCGTGGTTGAGGTGAACACTGAAGGGCCGATGATCGATACGACCTCGGTTACGACTCTGACCAATATTCCGGAGGATGTTCTCAAGGATGTTCCTCACGGAACTTCGTTCCAGTCTGTCATCCAGTTTGCTCCGGCAGCCCGCAACGAGCCGCTCGAAGGCAGCAACATGCTCAGCAACGGCAGCGGCGGTACTTCTCCCGGCAACGGCAGCAACGGCGGCGCATTCGGCTTCCAGGTCGGCGGCGGCGCTGACTCAGAGAACTCCTATCTTGTAGAAGGTCAAGAGACGGCCAACATCATCGGCGGCTACTCCCACACCAACGTTCCGTTCGACTTCATCCAGGAAGTGCAGATGAAGACCTCGGGCGTCGAGGCTGAGTATGGCGGCGCGCTGGGCGGCGTAGTAAACGTCATTATGGACAAGGGAACCAACAGGTGGCACGGCTCCGCGTTTGCATCCCTCCAGGACAGCGCCATGAACGGATCGCCGGACGCCTTCTCGCGGTACGATCCAAACTCCAGCGGATCACCAACGTCCTGGGGCCAGACCGACCCCACTTACCAAAACTACCAGCCGGTTCGCGCCCACTCCAGCGATCTATTCCCCGGCGTCACCGTTGGCGGCCCGCTTGTGGATCTGTTCCCCAGGCTCTGGGGCGTCTCGGACAACGTCTACAAGTCGATTCGCGACCGCATCACGCTATTTGCTGGCTTCAACCCACAGTTCGATGCCTTTGAGAACAAGCTGAACTATGGCCCGAACGGCGGGATTATCCCGTTCAGCCAGAACACTCACACTGAATACGGCTATGCCCGCATCGACGCCGAAGTGACCCAGAACATTCGCGTATTCGGCTCCTGGCTGGTCCAGGGCCAGAAGCTGTACGGCGAGTCGATGCCCACTCCCGATTCGACTCTCGGCTACTACAACGTCATCACCGGCTGCCAGGGGACGGGCTCCAAGCTGACCTGCAGCGGCAACTTCGTCGATCCCAGTGCTTTTTCCCACACCATCGGCTATTCGGCGCCCAACATGACGCTCAATACCGGCGCGGATATCACGCTTTCCAAGAGCGTGGTATCGACCACCCGATTCGGCTACTACTTCGAGAACTACCACGACTTCGGGTACCCGACCGCCAACCCAACCTACTTCTTTGAAGCCAGCGGCACGGCAGCTTCGGGCAACACCGACACCAACGGCAATCCCCTGCCTGCGGCTCTTGCCCAGGGCGCGGGATACCAGAGTCAGGCAGTCGACCAAAACTTCACCCACTTCAACGCCAACAAGGCTCTCCAGTTCGACGAGGATATGGCCGTGTTCCATGCTGGCAAGAGTGGGACCCACAACATCAAGTTTGGGTATCAGTTGCACCGGAATTCAAACTACATTTTCCAAGCCTACAACGCGCCTTTTGTTGAGGTCTATCCCGGGACCACTAATGCCTATAGCCCGCAAGGGGCGGTGGGAAAAGGCAATTGCGCAACCGTCGAAGCCGCATATGAGGCTGCTGAACCGGCAAGCAACTACGTCGGCGGTGCACCGCAGAACTACGGCTGCTTGGGCCAGTACGGTACGGTCAACGTAAACGACTTCGGCAGCGGTGGCGCGGCTGTTGGCTTCAACCACAGCTTCTTTGGCCAGGATGCCTGGACACTCGGGCACGGCATCACCATCAACGCCGGCCTTCGCATTGAGAAAGAGTATCTGCCGGCTGAAGATCAGCCCGCCAACGCCAAGATCACCAAGCCGATCAACTTCGGCTGGGGTGACAAGATTGCTCCTCGTATCGGCGCCGCGTGGGATGTCTTCAAGAATGGGAAGATGAAGATCTTCGGCGGCTACGGCCAATACTTCGACCAGATGAAGCTCAACGTGGCCATCAGCTCCTACGGCGGCCAGTACTGGCAGGAGTGCTGGTACGCCCTCAACTCCCCAACCCTGACGGGCATTGTTCCCGCCTACGACGGCAACAACCGGTATTGCGAAGGACAGAACTCCGGCAGTCAGGCGACCTTCCTGGGCGGCGGGACTCCGTCAGGCCTGAACTTCCTCGAGAACATCAACAACCGCGCATGGCCAACCACCTGCTCCACTTGCAGCTCGACCGAAGAAGGAACAGCGCCCGGTCTCAAGCCCTATGCGCAGCACGACTCGAACTTCGGCATCGATTATCAGCTTTCGCCCACCATGGCATTGGAAGCGCGCTGGGATCGCAGGCGGCTCGATCACGTTATTGAGGATTCGGCCATCTACAACCCCGCAGTCGGCGAAACGTTCGTCATCGTCAACCCCGGCCAGGGAGCAAATGCAACCTTCACCGGCTTCTATAACTTCCTGTACGGCGCGCCCGCTGACTGCTCCGACGGTTGCCCTGCAAACAAGACCATTCCTGCAGCGCGCAGCTATGACGGCATTGAAGTCCGCTTGATGAAGTCGGTCAGCCATCACTGGATGGGCATGGCTTCGTATACCTACAGCAACCTCCGTGGCAACTACCCCGGCCTGACCAGCTCCGACGTGGCAGACGGCGGCGGCGGCCGCAACTCACCCAACAACAGCCGCTCTTTCGACGAGCCCTACTTCTCGTGGAACGCCAGCGGCGGATCGTCAAGCGGACTCCTGCCCACCGATCGCCCCAACGCTGTCAAGGGGTATGTTTACTACGACCTTCCCTGGGCAAAGAACTTCGCTACCGACTTTGGCATCTTCCAGTCGGCCTACAGCGGAACGCCGCTGACCAGCTACCTGGATGTGGGCTACGCCTTCCCGGGCGCTTTTCCGACCGACATCGTCGATCGCGGCAAGTGGATTGACGTGACCCAGGCTGCGGGTTCAGGCTTGATTACCGCGAGCGCGCCCTACACCAAGCGCACGCCGGCGTATTTCGACACGGACTTCAACTTCAAGCAGAGCGTGAAGTTGGGCGAGTCGAAGTCTGTGGCCTTCGATGCGACCTTTACCAACCTGCTCAACCAGCATGCGGTTACTTCGTATGGCCAGCAGATCGACTCGAATTATGCGGTGAACTACGTTTCGCCACAGACCGCCGGGTGCCGCGCTTACAACCTGGCAAACTACGGTCTACCTTCCAATTCCTGCTGGATCGCGGATGGTCCCGCTTTCTATGCCGGCGCCATGGCCAAGTACAACTATGTGGCCGCGATGAACGCGTCGGATCTTGGCAGCAGCGCCGGTGGGCCGATCACCATCAACAGCCAGTACGGCAAGCCGTATCTCTACCAGCTCAGCCGCAACATTCGCCTGGGCGTCCACTTCACCTTCTAACGCATCTCAATTGCACAAAAAAGGGACCCGCTCCGGCGGGTCCCTTTTCATTTGGCTTGATTGAGAGAGCGGAGCGAGAAAGCTACTTCTTCGCAGAGGCCTTTTTCGCGGTGGACTTCTTCGCGACGGTTTTCTTGGCAGCCGGGCGTGGCGCCTTCTTTGCGGAAACGGCCTTGGCGGCCAGCTTCTTCTTCGCAGCGGCAGTGGCTTTTGTTGCGGATTTTACTCGCGCTGTCTTTGTGGATTTGGCACGCGAGGCGCGGGTCTTTGCGGCCAGCGCAATCTTGAGTTCCGCGTCGAACTCTTCCGGCGTAACCGGGCGAGCGGACTTGCGCAGCCTCTCGATGTCGTAGAAAGCGCGCCGCTCGGCGAGAAAGACGTGCGCGACGAAATCAACGTAGTCGAGGAGAATCCAATCGCCTTTTCGGCGGCCCTCGACGGAGTTGGGAAAGACGCCGAACTCCTTCTTGAGGCGATGCTCGATCTCATCGGCGATAGCGATGGCCTGGCGATCGTTCGATGCCGAGGTTACGAGGAAGAAGTCCGAGAGGCCGGAGTCGATGGGGTCGAGTTCGAGTATGCGGGTGTCTTCGCCCTTCTTGTCTTCACAGGCCTTGGCTGCGGCTTGTACGAGTATGCGGGTTTGCTGGTGTGTTTGCGATGTTGTCATTCGGTAGAAACAGTCTCCAATGTCAATCGTAGACCCTCGCCCTTGAACCGGCAAAATCAGGACCGGCAAAGCCCGGTTGCTGGCCGTTCAGCTTTTGCTTTGAAAGGGCACGACTTCAGTCGTGCCGCGATTCTGCTGAATAGCCTATTCATAAAGCCCTCGCGCGCGGATCGCTTCAAACACGGTGTTGGGCAGAACGCGCTGACCGGAGGTGAGATCGGCAAGGGAAACGCGGACTTGCTCTCGAATCTCCGATGCGCTGATCTCGACATCGAGTCCCGGCAGCACGTACATGTGGGTCTTCTGGCCGCCGCTATTGCGGACAAGGTAGGCGCGGACTTCGACGCCGGACCTGTACTCATCGGAGCCAGAAGCAGGCTCGATTGTCAAACCCGCCGGGAGCGCAGCCCTCAGGTCCGCCGTAAGCAGTTGAAGCTGCTCCGAAGGCCGGGAAGCGACGATCAATGGCGCCACAAATGGAATCTCGGCCGACCGATGCCATTGCCGAAGCCCAAAGAACGAGTCGGCGCCCATCAGGCAATACAGAGCGGCGTCCGGCCGCAGCTCCCCACGCAGTTTGAGTAGCGAGTCGATGGTGTAGTTGGGAGCGCCCGAGGGCTTTGGCGCATCTGCAAGTGAAACGGCGAAGCCAGGTTCGTCGGCTATGGCAAGGCGCGTCAATTCAACGCGGTCGTCGAAGCTGGCCGTCGATCCGTTCATCTTGAGCGGCTGCGCGCCCACCGGAGCAAAGAGGACGGTATCCAGTTTGAAGGCCTCACGCGCAGCACGCGCCACGGCCAGGTGACCCAGATGCGGCGGATCAAAGCTGCCGCCGAAGAAGGCGACGCGCCGGTCCTGCAAACATGAATCCTTGACGGCCTCATCCATGGAGTTCATGGTATCGCGCGGACCGGATTCACGATGCTCTCTGGTAGCATCAAAAGCGATGCGATACCTGATTGCCCTCCTGGCCCTGGCAGGCGTAGTGGTTTCCGCACTGGCGCTGCGCGTTCACTACTCGACCGATGCACGAGCCCTGCTCCATCAACGAGAAATGGGATTGTGGCATTGTGAACCACAGCGAATTTGCCGAAATTGCGCATGTCCCGGTAGCGGCCATCGGCATCGCGGGCTACCTTGTTCTGATGGGACTGGCGCTGGCCCAGCGGCGGCGCCTGCTGGCGATTGCATCGATCGGAGGGCTGGGGTTCGCGCTCTATCTTTCCCACATCGAGAGAGACATCATCATGGTGTGGTGTCTCTATTGCGTGATCTCGCAGGGGATCATTGCGCTGACGACGCTGCTCAGCCTGGGCTGGGTTGCTGCGGAGAGCATCGCGAAACGTCGCGCCCAAAAGCTCGCGTGAATTCCGCACTGTACTTTAATCCGCCGCTCGTGCGGCGCTGATAAAATTGAACTGAAACCATGCTCAAAGAAAGTTATGCGCGCTGGATGTACGAGTGGGAGACGCGGCTGACCACTCGCGACGAAAACCGCGTGGTGCGGCCGCTGGAGTGGGGCTTCGAGTGGATCGAGCCATTTCTTGAGGCGCACGGCCTTCAGGCTGCCATGCCAAGCCCGAAGACCTGCGCGATCCCATAGCGGCAGAAGCCGCCATGGTGCGCATCAACCAGCTCCTCATCCGCCACAGCAATGCATTCTTCGGCTACCAGCGGCCCACCGACTTTCGGCTAGAAGCAGCGGCATCCGCAACTCTACCCAACCAATGTGCGGCCAGAGACCCTTGCGAAAGACGCCGAGATGAAGCAGCATGGCGGCCGAGGGAAAGCTGGCGCCGGCCGAGTATCTGCGCTTCACCTCGCCGGAACGGACGCCTTATCCCGAGAACGACCAGGTGAATGCGCGCTGGTATCCGGCGCCCGCGCACAAAGATCCCGATGCGGCCCAAGCAGGCCATCGTGGTGCTGCCGCAGTGGAACTCCGACGGCTTCAGTCACAACTCGCTTTGCACCATCTTCAACCGCATGGGCATCTCGGCGCTGCGGCTCTCCATGCCCTACCACGACATTCGCCGCCCGGAGGAGCTCGAGCGCTCAGACTACGCCGTCAGCGCCAACATTGGGCGGTCGATCTCAGCCTGCCGCCAGGCGGTGGTCGATATTCGCTGCTGCGTGGACTGGCTTGAGGAGCAGGGCTACGAGCACTTCGGCGTGCTGGGAACCAGCCTTGGCTCCTGCTATGCGTTTCTGGCCAGCGCGCACGATCCACGCCTGCGCGTGAATGCCTTCAACCACGCGTCGACAGCTTTCGGAGACGTGACCTGGGCCGGGCAGAGCACCCGCCACGTGAAGCAGGCGCTGGAAGAGGCTGGCCTCACCCAGGATCGGGTGCGGGAGCTATGGGCAGCGGTAAGCCCGTGCTACTTTTACGAGAAATTTGCCAGCCCAGAAGCCGGCGGCCCGCGGAAGCGCGTGCTGATGGTCTACGCCGATTACGACCTCACGTTTCCCAGGGAGTACTCGCTGAAGGTGGTGGATGCATTCCGCCGTGTCGGCCTCAACTTTGAGCCGCACGTGTTGCCCTGCGGCCATTACACCACCGGCGAAACCCCCTACAAGTTCATCGACGGCTGGTATCTGGGCTGGTTTGTCTACCGAGCGTTCAAGGCTCTGCGGAAAGAAAGAGCAGAAGGATTGAGGCCGGCCGCGATCCCATCGCACGACATAGAAGAAGAAGCCGTCTCGCGTTAACGCACGCCGCTCAGATCCAGCCGCAGCAGCTTGGCGGGGTCCAGATACGCGTCCTGCCAGCGCACGGCCCAGTGCAGATGCGGCCCGGTGACGCGGCCAGTGGCGCCGCTGAGGCCGAGCAGTTCGCCTGCGGCCACATGCTGACCCTCCTTCACATCGATGCGGCTCAGATGCATTGAAATGGTCCACAAGCCCGAGCCCGTGGTCGACGATGACGCAGTTGCCCTCGTAGTAAAGAGGCCGCGCCAGCACCACCACGCCGCTATTGCCGGCACGCACCGGCGTTCCCGTTGCGGCACGAAAATCCATCCCTTTGTGAATGCTGGCCAGCTTGCCGTTAAAGACGCGGCGCGTGCCAAAACTGTCGGTGGGCGGCGCAACCACGGGCGCACGAAAGTTGCCTGACCACAGCGGCTCAGGAGCGCTTGCGGCAAAGACCTTCGCCTTGAGCTTGCTGTCAGCTTCGATCTGCTTGAGTGCCTCCGGGCCGGGCTCAACGAATTTCGGCGACACTGTGAGGGCGCCCGTGCGGTAGTGGGCGGGGTGAATCTCGACGGTGCGGCTGAGGTCGATGCTGTCTTTGCCGGAGCCGATGACGACCCGCAACACCGAGGAGCCGCTTGCAGCCTCGACATCCACGCCGGCGAGGGCGAACCAATCGTGGCCGCCGTGTGCCGGGAAGAACAGGACCTTGCGCCCCAGCCAATCGGCGTCCGGCCTGCCGTCGCGGCCGGACTCGAAATGAAGAAGCTCCGGCGAGCCGGCCTCCACAACATTCGGCGTCAACGTGACTGCGTTGCTTTGCGAATAGGCGCGGCTCGCCGAAAGGCAAATAACAAAGGCGCAAATGGGCGTCGCCAGCCACCAGCTTTGCGAATGAAAACCTGGAAATCGCATCGAGTGCCGTCTTCCTGAAACGCCCAAAGAAACGGTCGTCCTGAGCGAAGCGTTCTTCAGCGGAGTCGAAGGACCTGCATTTCTGTTGTGCACTTCTTTAGAGAACTTTTGGGACATCGCATCAGCGCGGATGCGCGGCCAGCCACTTCTCTACCCTGTCCTGCACATCGGCGAGCTCATCTGCGGTGATTCGGGTGCCAATGCTCTGACGGTTTGCCGCGTATTTCTCCTGATTCGGCCCCTTCACATGCGCCGCCAGGTCGAGCCAGTAGTAAGCATCGGGATAACTGAGAAGAACACCCTGGCCCAAGGAGTAAAGCGTGCCCAGAATGCCCTGCGCGGTTACGTCGCCCTGCTCGGCCGCTTTACGGTACCATTCCGCGGCCTGCACCATGTCGCGAGCAAAGGTCTTGCCTCCGCCATCGCGATAGAGAGCGGCCAGGTGCATCTCTCCGGCGACGTCGCCCTTGTCCGCTGCCTTGCGATACCATCCCGCGGCCTGCTTGTAATCGCGCGCAACGCCTTTGCCCGCCGCATAGTCTTCACCGACTTCAACCTGCGCCGCCGCATCGCCGCCGTTGGCCTTGGCCAGCAGAGCCGGATCAATACCGGAGGGCTGTGCCGGGCCGGTTTGGGAGCTGGTGGCATGATCGTCCGCGGTTTGCGCCAGAGCCGGAATGAGCGCCGATCCCAAAACCATAAACAGAATGAGTTGTCTTGACTGCGTCACCGGAACTCCATTCATCCGCTCGCGATCATTCCCGATACCAGTTTACGCATCCGGTGCGGAAGCGGCGGAGCGAAGTGGACCTTTGTGAACCAATTGATGAACTTTGCCGGACGCCGGAAACGTGGCGACGATTTCCGCATACCGGCAGCTCCTCGAAAGGCGCTAGAATTCTTGTATGACCGACCGCATGTCTCTCACCCTCGCCCAGGCCGACCCCGATGTAGCCGCTGCTCTTGACCACGAAACCCTCCGCCAGCACGAGGGGCTGGAGATGATTGCCAGCGAAAACTTTGTCTCCGAGGCAGTGCTTGAGGCTGCCGGCTCCATTTTCACGAATAAATACGCGGAAGGCTATCCAGGACGCCGCTACTACGGCGGCTGCGAGTTTGCCGACGTGGTCGAGAACCTGGCTCGGGATCGCGCCAAACAGATCTTCGGCGGCGATCACGTGAACGTGCAACCGCACTCCGGGTCGCAGGCCAATGCGTCGGCCTACGCGGCGGTGCTGCAGCCGGGCGACACGATTCTGGGCCTCGACCTGGCGCATGGCGGCCACCTGACCCACGGGCATCGGCTGAGTTTCAGCGGCAAGCTCTACCGGCCCACGTTTTACCAGGTCCGGCGCGACACCGAGCTGATCGATTACGACGAGCTTGAGGCCATTGCCGAGCGCGAAAAGCCCAAGGCCATCATCGGCGGCGGCAGCGCTTATCCGCGGCTGTGGGACTTTGCTCGCATGCGCCAGATTGCCGACAAGGTGGGCGCGGTTTACATCTTCGACATGGCGCACATCGCGGGGCTGGTTGCGGGCGGCGTTCATCCATCGCCCGTTCCGCACGCGCAGATCACCACAACGACCACGCACAAAACGCTGCGCGGGCCGCGTTCGGGGCTGATTATCTGCCAGCAGGCGTTGGCTGCGGCCGTGGACAAGGCGGTCTTTCCCGGCCAGCAAGGCGGTCCCCTGGTGCATATCGTAGCCGCCAAGGCGGTGGCGTTTGCCGAGGCATTGAGGCCGGAGTTTCGCACCTATGCGGCGCAGATCGTGGCCAATGCGAAGGTGCTGGCGGCGGCCCTGGCGGAGGCCGGGTTCCGCATCATCTCCGGCGGCACCGATAACCACCTCATGCTGGTGGACGTCTTCGAGAAAGGCATTCTCGGCTCAGAGGCCGAACTGGCGCTGGGCAAGGCCGGAATCACGGTGAACAAGAATTCCATCCCCTACGACACCAATCCGCCGCTGAAGCCATCGGGCATTCGCGTGGGCACGCCCGCATTGACCACCCGAGGCATGAAAGAGCCGGAGATGCTGCAGATTGCCGCGTGGATCACGAAGGCCTTGGATGCCCGCAACGACGATGCGGTCCTGGAGCGGATTCGCGGCGAGGTGGCCGAGATGGCTAACCGGTTCCCGCTGTATGCGTGGCGGCGCGCACCCGTTGCCGTTGGGGCCTAGGAATGTGTAACTGCCCGGCAGCTAAGAACGGCTAGTGTCCTGTCTCTCGTTCATTCGGGAAATGCCGTCTACCGAAACCCCAGAATAGGCGGTCATCCTGAGCGAAGCGTTCTACAGTGGAGTCGAAGGACCTGCATTTCCATCGCGCGCTGCTGTAAAGAACTTCTGAGACACCACGGTTAGCGATCGAAGATAATTTCCTAAGCGCAACTTGACTGCATATACCGGGTTGCATCTAACGTAACTGGTGATGACCCGCCAGCGGAAAAGGGCAGCAACGAATAGCTTCCCCCCTGAGGGCATCCGGAGGAAACCATGAAATCCATTCAGCTAGCTTTGGCCACTTTGCTTGTTCTTTCTGTCCCCGCAGCTTTTGCGCAGCACAAGGAAGCTGCTCAAAAGGCTCCTCCAATGCACGGACCGGCTCCCGTAAAGGCCAATCCGCATCCTGTCGAGCCCAACCGTACCTACAACGACAAGGACGGCCACCCGAACGTTCCCCATGTGGATGGGAAGACCTGGGTGGGCCACGACACCGGCAAGGACGATACGCGGTATCATGTCGACCAACCCTGGGCCCATGGTCAGTTCACCGGCGGCTTCGGGCGTGGGCATGTGTGGCGTCTTGCAGGCGGCGGTCCCGGGCGCTTCTGGTTCAACGGTTGGTACTGGGACGTTGCCGCGGCTGACATAGCCTTCAGCGACGGTTGGCTTTGGGACACGGATCAGATCGTCATCTACGAGGATCCCGACCACGTCGGCTGGTACCTTGCCTATAACGTGCGCCTCGGCACTTATGTGCATGTTGAATATCTGGGAAGTTAAACGGGCAACACCAACCACAAACAACTCACGAAACCAAGGGGACAGGCAACGCGGCCTGTCCCCTTCTCTTGTTAGTCGTCCACCGGCTTCATCGACCCACGAAGCGATGAAACTGGATGTCCCATCCAAGCCACGTCTTTGTGGCTGGGTGGGACCGCATACCACCCTTTGTCTTCTCCAACTTGCATTCTTGTTTCTTTCTAGTCGTTCACCGGCGAAGCCGACCCGCGGTTGGATGAAACGGGCGGCGGTCCTTCTCCCGTAGGGAGATTCGATAATAGCGCAGGACAAGCGCAGCGCAGTCCTGGGTCAGCATCCAACCATAGCCACCGTCCCGTAGGGACGGTGCGAAATCTGCCCAAGATGCACGATTCAATGAAATCAATCATTCGCAACCTCGCTGGAGAGTAGTTTCTTTCTAGCCGGTAGATAAGCCGGCAGCAGTGCGCCCATGGCCGCCGAGGATTTTCTTGCCCCACAAGTATCTTGCCAGAGATACGGCGCCTATCAAGCCGATATATTGCGCCATCAATCAGGCATGCTCAATCGCATTCCTTAACTTAGAGGAACAAAACTGCGGACAAGCCGGAGTCAAATGTACCGACTCCTACTTCCGTAACCGGTGCCAATCACCGGGAAAGTTGCGCAAGAGTCAAGTTTCTAAGTTATGCTTAACTTATGTCTATCGATTCGATTCTTGTCCAAATCGACGCGGAAATCGCAAGGCTCACGCAGGCTCGCTCTCTGCTGGCCAACATCGGCGAAGTCGCCAGCAAGGTAAATGAGCGCAAAACCAGGAAGTCGACGGCCAAGGTAAAGAAGGCCAGGAAGACTCGTGTGCTGAGCCCCGAAGCGCGGAAGCGGATTGCCGATGCGCAGCGCAAGCGGTGGGCCGCACAAAAGGCCAAGGCCAAGTCCTAGCGGGACGTCGAAGGAACACATCCGGATACTTTCCCTGCGCAGCAGACGGCTCAGGCATTTGATTCAAGTGCCGAATTGCCAGAAGCAAGAACTTCATTGGTTGCGCATCGAGGCTGTCAGGTTTGGTGAATGGCGATGCACAGTTATCGCTATTCAGGTGCGCTCGTCGTGTATCAAGATACATTCAGTTTCCCGATGGCCGCGACTCGCTCGCAGTCCATAGGTAGTTGCTACCAAGCAGCCGCACTTAGCATCTCCACATCTAGCTCAGGTCGGACATGACTAACATGCGGGGCTCGGTCATCTCCTGAATGGCGGAGCGGATGCCTTCGCGGCCCAGTCCTGAGTCCTTGATTCCTCCGTAGGGCATGGGATCGAGACGCCAACTGGGAGTGTCGCCAACGATCAGCGTGCCGACTTCGAGTTCGCGATAAGCGGTGAGGATGCGGCCGGCGTCGCGGGTTAGCAGGCCGGCCTGCAGTCCATAGCGGGAGTGATTCACATCGGCCAGGGCCTGCTCGAAATCGTCGTAAGGCTCAATGGCGACTACAGGACCGAAGACCTCTTCATCGCGAACCTTCATGCCGGGTTTGGTGGCAGTCAGGATGACAGGGGTGACAACGGAGCCGTGGCGCTCGCCGCCGGCTACCAGCTTCGCGCCTGCTTCGACGGCTTCCTTCACCCATGCCTCGACGCGCTCCGCCTCTGCAATCCTGATCAGCGGGCCGATCTCTGTGGCCTCGTCCGAGGGATCTCCAGCGGCGAGCTTGGCGGTGAACTCCACGACCTTCCACAAGAACGTCTGAAAGATCCTGCGCTCGACAAAGACGCGTTGCACGCTGATGCATGATTGGCCGGCAAAGCCAAAGGCCGCGTGCGCGGTGCGTTCGGCTGCCTCGTCGATGTCGAGCCAGTCGCCGTGGACGATGAGCGCGGCATTGCCGCCAAGTTCCAGCAGCACGCGCTTGCGCCCTGAATGAGCCTTGAGCTCCCAACCCACCTTAGCCGAGCCGGTAAAGCTGACCAGCTTGATGCGATCTTCCTTTTCCGCAAGCCATGCCGTGTCGATATTGCTCAGGGGCAAAACGGCCAGCGCCTCGCCGGGCCAACCCGCCTTTAGAATCACTTCGCCGAGCGCCAGCGCGGTAAAGGGGGTCTGTGGAGCCGGCTTGAGGATCAGCGGACATCCGGCAGCCAGCGCGGGCGCAACTTTGTGAGCGACCAGGTTCAGCGGAAAATTGAACGGGGTAATGGCCAGCACCGGGCCGACGGGAAAGCGCTGCACCAGTCCCCAGCGGCCCTCGTTGCCTTCGGTCAGATCGAGCGGGAGGCTCTCACCGCCGAGGCGGGCCGCTTCTTCCGCGGCAGTCTTGAAGGTGAGCACGGCGCGGTCGACTTCAGCGCGCGCCAGGCGAATAGGCTTGCCGGCTTCCGCGACGATGAGTTGGGCAAAGCGCTCCTTCTGCTCGATGAGCGCCGCGGCCACGTCTTCGAGAATCTCGCGGCGCTTCCAGCGAGGAAGAGCGCGGGTGCGGCGCAGGCTGGCCACGGCGTGGTTCACAGCCTGGCGCGCGTCGGCGCGGGTGGCCACGGTTACACGGCCCACCAGTCCCTGATCCCATGGCGATCGCACTTCGAGCGATTCGCCCTCGATCCACTCTTTGCCGCACAGCAGAAATCCCGTTTGCGTTCCCGGCCGCATCTTCATGGCTTTGGCGCTCCTGATTTTGTCCCTGACCAGAATGTTACTAGGGCAGGGGAGTGGGATGCAGGTTATGTGTGGGACCACCCTGTGCCGGTGCGTCCCGGCACGGTACACTGTTCGCCTATGATCCATGATGGCAAGAGCCGCAAACTTCCCTTTGATGCTGCCGAGGCCGTGGCGTATTTGAAGGCCAACGATGCCAAGCTGGGCGCGCTGATTGACCGGGCGGGCAAGTTTACTCTGCGGCTCGATCCGGCGCCTTCACCGTTCGAATCGCTGCTGGAGTCGATTCTCTATCAGCAGTTGCACGGCAAAGCTGCGGCCACCATCCATCGCCGCGTGCGCGAGCATTTTGGCGGGGACCCGGCGCCGGAGCTGTTGATTGCCACACCGGATGAACCGCTGCGCGCCTGTGGCGTTTCCGGCAACAAGATCAAAGCGATGAAAGACCTGGCCGCACGCACGCTGGACGGCACTGTGCCCACTCACAAAGCGATCGCCAGGATGTCCGACGCCGAAATCATCGAACGGCTCACCGAGGTGCGCGGCATCGGCCCATGGACGGTGGAGATGCTGCTGATTTTTCGCATGGGCCGGCCCGATGTGCTGCCGGTAAGCGACTACGGCGTGCGCAAAGGGTTTGCGCTGACCTTTCAGCGTTTGCCCAAGACCCGGCCTCTTGCGGCCGAAGACTTACCAAAGCCTGAGGTACTGCTCAAAAGAGGAAAGCGCTGGGCGCCGTTCCGTTCCGTGGCAAGCTGGTACCTTTGGCGGGCGTGCGACCTGGCCAAGAGCACAGCGCCGGCGGGGCGTTCCAGCCTACAATAATTGAAGGCAGCTTCTAGCTGCTAGCTACTAGCTTTTAGCTAGCTCGGTCCACTGTTGATTTTTGGTCTCATCTGGATTTGGGGACTGACGAGGTCGACACCTTTTACACCGCGCCTCCGGCGCCACCACGAAAGCCTGAGTCAGTTAACCGGGGCTACGATGGAACACAAGACGTTAAAGAAAGCAAAGCTGTATTGGGGCCGCGCGACAAACGCAAGGGAACAACTAGAGATCGCCCGCGCCGCCGGCCACGACACAGCAAAACGGACGGAACTCGCCAAAATGTGGGAAGTCCGTTCCCGGAGCCTCTTCGCCTCCCTTCCATCCAGCAAAACCAAAGCACTCAACTTAGCCAAACGGAAAGCAGCCATGGCCGCGGGGGAACAAACCAGTCACGCACCAAGAGCTCTCGGACCTCCGCCCACAAAGAACTGGATAATCGCGCCGAAGGGGGACTAGCCCCAGGGCCCGTACCCATCGCGCCCAGGCAGGATGATCTGCTGCATGGTTTGAGCATTCAGAGCTTTTAGCTAGAGGCTAGAAGCTAGAAGCTAGGAGCTGTTTTTCATGGCGGCAAGTAAACGCTTTATTTGTATTCATGGCCACTTTTACCAGCCGCCGCGCGAGAACCCGTGGCTGGAGACGGTGGAGACGCAGGACGCCGCCGCGCCCTACCACGATTGGAACGAGCGCATCTGCGCGGAGTGTTACGCGCCCAATGGCGCGGCGCGAATTGTGAACATCAAGAACCAGATCATGCGCATCGTAAACAACTACGCGCGCATGAGCTTCAACTTCGGACCGACTCTGCTGAGCTGGCTGAGGGAGAACGCGCCGCGAACCTATCGCATGATTCTTGACGGCGAGCACCGCAGCCGCAAGAGCTTTGGCGGCCACAGCTCAGCCATGGCGCAGGTTTACAACCACATCATTCTTCCTCTGGCCAGCGAGCGCGACCGGATCACCCAGATCCGCTGGGGCATCGCCGACTACGAGCACCACTACGGCGAGTCGCCGGAAGGCATGTGGCTGGCGGAGACCGCGGCCGACACCGAGTCGCTGGAGCTGCTGGCGCAATGCGGCATCAAGTTCACGCTTCTGGCGCCGCACCAGTGCAAGCGTATAAGGCCGCTCAAAGACCGGGGAGGCTGGACAGATACACCAGGCTCTGTGGTGGATACCACGCGACCCTACTTGGTGCGCTTCGACTCCGGAGTTTCCATTGCCGTTTTTTTCTACAACGGGCCTGCTTCGCGGGCCATTGCGTTTGAGGGTCTGCTGAACTCCGGAGAGAACTTCGCCAATCGCCTGAAGTCTGGATTCAAAGAAGGCGGGCAGCCCCAGCTGGTTCATGTGGCAACGGATGGCGAATCCTACGGCCATCACCACAAGCACGGCGAGATGGCGCTGGCTTACACATTGCGCCTGCTCGAAGCGGACAAGACAGTGAACCTGGCCAATTACGGCAGCTTTCTAGATCAGTTCCCGCCCGAGTATGAGTGCGAGATCGTCGACAACACTTCGTGGAGCTGCGTGCACGGGGTAGAGCGCTGGCGCTCGAACTGCGGTTGCAACGGTGGCAAACCCGGCTTCAACCAGCTTTGGCGAACTCCGCTGCGTCAGGCCCTCGACGGGTTGCGCGACGCCGTGGCACCGCTCACGGAGCTTGAGGGCGGCAAGCTTTTCAAAGACGTTTGGGCTGCGCGCGACGCGTATATCGACGTGGTGCTTGACCGCGGCACGGATTCCACTGACCGCTTTTTCCGCGCGCATCGGAGCCACGAGCTTTCTGAGCCTGAGCGTGTGCGCGCCATGGAATTGATGGAAATGCAGCGCCACACACAGCTGATGTACACCAGTTGCGGATGGTTCTTCGACGACATTGCCGGCATTGAAACGGTGCAGGTCATCGCCTACGCCGCACGCGTGCTGCAACTGGCGCAGGACCTGTTTGGTGAGCAGGCGGAATCGCTGGAGCCGAGTTTTCTTGAGCGCATGGCAGAGGCCAAGTCGGGCGATCCGAGTGCCGGCGATGGAGCCAAGATCTACAAGAAATGCGTCGCCACCATGGAGCTGGGGTTGGAGCAGGTGGCGGCCCACTACGCCATCAGCTCAGTATTCTCTTCGTTTGCCGAGGAGACCGACCTGTTCTGCTACCGCGTCCGGCGCATCTCGCACGACATCTACACCTCCGGCCGGGGGCGGCTGGCGCTGGGCCGGGCGGCGATTTCAAGCGCCATCACCGGCCAGCAGCGGAGCTTTTCTTTTGCGGTCTTGCACTTTGGCGACCAGAACATTACGGCGGCGGTGAAGCCATACGAGGAAGCCGATGCGGCCGACTTCGAAGCCTTTGCCAAACAGGCCGCCGACTACGTGCAAAGGGCCTACTTTCCCGAAGTGATTCGCCAGCTCGACCGCTATTACGGCCGCTCGGACTACTCGCTGACCTCGCTGTTTACCGATGAACAGCGGCGCATCGTTCAACTGATCCTCAATTCGACCCTGAAGGACATTGAGAGCTCGCTGACCACCATCTACGAAGATCACGCCAGCCTCTTGCACTATTTGTCGCAAGCCGGGTTGCCCAAGCCGCCCGCGCTCACCCTGGCTGCGGGCTTTGCCGTCAATGCAGGAATGCGCCGCGCACTGGAGAGCGACCCCATCGACCAGGCCCTGCTTCGCTCATTTCTTTCGCTTGCAAAAGCGGATCAGGTTCCGCTGGAGTCGGCCACATTGTCGTATATCGCCGACCAGCGCATGAAGCGGGCCATGGTCGATCTGCAAATGTCTTCGGGGTCGCTCGAGGCGCTGGAGCGGGCGCTTACCCTGGCGCAGAGCCTCGTCGAAATGCCATTCGAGTTGAACCTGTGGCAGGCGCAGAACATCTGGTACGAGATTCTGCGCACATCGAGCTACGGGTTGACCTCACTGGGCAAAGACGAACGCCCGCGCTGGGACAAACTCTTCAATGAACTCGGCCGGTGTCTTTCGATCGACTGCGCCGCCATCCGGGACCAGGACCCGGCGGCGGTGACGACGGGCGACTAAGAGTTTTGATCAGCCTCGCTGGTGGACGGCCTGCGGAACCTCTGGATAAGTCGATGATTTGAAAGGGCACGACTTTAGTCGTGCCGCAATGGGCTGGAATAGCAAGGGGTTTTAACCCCTGAGGGACAGCAATCGAGAAACCGCGGCCATTTTTTAAACACGCTCAAGAGTCTTCATCAGCTTCGCCAATGCAACTCCACCGGCCCCTCCATGGGATGTTTGGGTGTCGTGCCCGCCGGCGTCTCGAGCCGCGCCTGCTTCAGCGCGAAGTACCACTTGGCCGGCTTGTCGGCGTCGTCGATCAACATCAAACTTGGATTGTGGCGAAGCCCCTCGGCCTGCTGGATCATCGTGACCTGATCCTGACGCACAAACTTCGCGCCAAAGAACTTGGCAATCGGCGTAAACGAACGGCACATGGTAGAAAACGTTCCAGGCGGCCACCACATCGATGCGGCAGGTAGAGGCAGTCACCGGCGTGACCGTGGTCAGCGATGAGAACCATTTGTCGCCGCAGCGGATGATCTCCGTGCGCCGGTTGGGCAATGAAAAATCGATGGTCGTCTCGATCGGCTGACCATAGACGCCGAGCAACTTGTAGGGCGCGGAGTTGCCGCTGGGCGCGTGGGCGCTCATGCGAAAGCCTTCGGGGATGGGCTCGAAGCGTTTGGTCTTCTCGCGAATGCTGGCGCGCGAACGCCACCACCAGGCCTGGTGAACGAAAGGGCCGTGGGCCGGGTCCATCAGGCCGATGATGCCATGATCCACGTTGCAGGGAAGGTCCGCGGTGAGGAAAGCAGTGCGGTAGCGCGGACCGAATTTGGCCAGCTCCGGCACTTTCCGTTCGGCACTTGCGACTTTTCGTCCGGTTCCTGCAGCCGGCACAAACACCCACGCATGGCCATCGCGCTCCTCGCAAGGAAAGGCGGTGGCAAAGATGCGCGTCGCGTCGAGGTGGTCGTGGCTTGAGAGCGACGGGATCAGCGCGCACTGGCCGCTGCACGGCTCGAACTCCCATCCATGATATCTGCAAGTCACGTGCTCACCGTCAAACCAACCCACGCTCAGTGGAATGCCGCGATGCGGGCAACTGTCGCGCATGGCGAATACGCGGCCATCGCTGCGCCGCCCCAGAACCAGCGGGATATCGAGCAGCATGGCCGTGGCCAGTTTGCCGGGGCGCAGGCGGGTCGTCCGCAGCGCGGGATACCAGTCGTCGTAGATGAGCGTGGCGGTCGGCCCCTGGATCGCGGAGCCTGATTCCGATGTGGTGGTCAGCGGCATTTGCGTTTCACGATAGCATTGTCGCTTGTGCCCATGCCAGCTTGCCGCGGATTGAGATCGATCTGCGCAGCGGAATTGTGTATGCAAGGTCTTCGGGGCTTGTATAGAATTCATCATTCCCCATCTGAAAGAGGTCGCCAATGCCAAAATTTGTAATTGAACGCGAGATACCGGGAGTCGGCTCGATGTCGGCTCAGCAGTTACAGGCTGTTTCCGAGACATCCTGCAGCGTATTGCGGAGTCTCGGGCCGCAGATCCAGTGGATTCACAGCTACGTCACCGACGACAAGATCATTTGCGTCTACATTGCCCCGAATGAAGAGATGGTGCGCGAACACGCGCGGCTGGGCGGCTTTCCGGCCAATCGAGTGATGCAGGTGAGAAGCATCATCGATCCAACCACTGCGGAGACCGCGGCTAGCTAGAGCCTGCTAGTTAGGGTTCACGGTTCTCGAGACGATCTTGACAAGCCGGTCTTCATTGAGTCCCGTGACGATTCCTTCCTTGCGCCAGTGCTTCTGGCAACCCGGATAGTCCAAGGGGACGCACTGCGATGCGATGCCGCGAGCGCGCATCTCGTACCCGCCGGGCAGAATATTCAAGATGCAGGCCACGGCAGTGACGGCTGTATCCGGCTCACGCTGCCAGCGTTCAAGCCAGCGGCTGAAACCCGAGGAGTGCGGGACGAGATAGACCTTCGCTCCCAGGTCTCTCAGGCGGCGCGTGATGCGATTCACTCTGCAGCCGGGGCTGCAAGCGGCGCACTGAATGTCGACGCCTGAGATGTGCGCCCGGCAGAACGTCTCGTACGGGCCGCGCATGCAGGCGGGAACCAGGACGACCCGTTGGCGCTTCTGCTCGAATTCCGCGCGCAGTCCACGATTCATGACCTCGGCCGCCACGATGTTCAGGTGATATTCCACCGGCTTCCTGGCACAGAAGATCTGATCTTCGCGGCAGCCGCGAGTTGCGTATTCGCCTCTCAGAAAGCCGGAGACCCCCCGCGTGTAGGCTCCCAGCGCAATGTCCGCCTTTTGTTCAAACCAGGCGAAGAGGTGCGCGGATGCTTCGATCGATTGCGCGGCTTCCGCAGGTGGAAGAGGACGAAGAAAACTCAACCAGTTGGTCAGGCGCATGCACTCCTGCTCGAACTCGCCTGTCGCCTGCAGCCATTCGATCAGGTATGGCAGCCGGTCGATGGAGTACTGCCCAAGCACTGTCCGGCCAATGTTGGGCAGGAAAAAGAGCCGGGTCATCCACCCCCGCAAAAAATCCGCCAGGGGTTTCATCGGCTCCCATCGGCTGCGTAACAGGAAGAGTTCACGAGCCCCGCGCACAACCCATCTGCGCGTGGATCGGGCCGCGCCGGCGTACAGCTTGAGCGCCATGCCCAGCGTGAGAAGTTCGATCGCATATTCGCCCTGGCTGCGCGGAGCCTCCTTCAAATCGGATTGCACATATTCGCTGTAGCCGCGGATGGCTTCTTCCGCATGAGATTCGATTTCAGCGAGCAATCGATCGGAGAAGCGGGCGACATCGTCGTAGAAGCCGTCGGAACAGCCGCCAGTCAGCCGCAGATCATAGACCAGGTCCCGAATCGGTTCTTGGTTCGCGATGGGCACTTGCATCGCATAGCTCTTTCCGCGATTCCACCCGTCGCACCTCCGCGGCGGCGTGGAAGACCACACAGCATAATACGCTCTGCGTATAGTTCGGTTCCACGGATAGCAGCGCTAATCTTCCAATTCACGTGCCCTTAATAGTTTTCCGTCTTTCAGCAGGAAGCGTTCGCCGCGCCAAACAATTGTGTTGCCGGCGAAACCGGCTACCCAGACGCCCATGGCGATGAGGTCGCGCAAAGGTATGAGCCAGAGGCGGGGCAGAACCTGGTGGTCGCTGAGAACCTGGACGCCGACCGTCATGGCCTGCGCGAGGCGAAGAAAGAAGCACAATCCCAGCAGCCACAAACTCAGAGCGCTCACTCCGCTGGCCAGCACATTCAGCAGCGCCCAGCCGAATCCATGAGTGAAGACGAGGCCTGCGTAACCCCAGGGCCGCGCATCGCGGACGGTGCGCGCCCAGCGCGATTGGTGATCGGCGAATCCGCGCCAGGAGTAGGCGGGAATCGACGTCTCGACGACTTCAGCGCTGAGCGCGACGAGGTAACCTGCCTGAGAAACGCGCACGCCGAGTTCGTAGTCGTCGGCAAGGTGGTCCACTAGCGGTTCGAGTCCGCCGATCTGGTCGAGTGCCTTGCGGCTCACGGCCAGCGTTGAGCCGAGGCCGTAGTGAAGACCGCCCTCAATCATTTTGGAAAGCAGAACGCCGGCCTGGAAGTCGGTGGCGATGCCCAGCGCCTCGAGCCGTGAGGGAAGCGTTCCGTGGGCGCGGCCCCGGTATAGCGCGGTAACCAGCCCAACCGGCGCCGCTTGTCTGCCGGAGTGCGCATGATCGACGGCCGGGGGGCCAAAGTGAGCCATTACGCGCTCGAGATATCGCGAGGAGACAGTAATGTCGGAATCGTTGATGAGCAGGTAGTCGAAGCGGGCATACGGGATGAGCTGGGCCAGGGTGCTGACCTTGCCATTCGTTCCCAGGCGATCCGGACAGACGACAAGTTGAATGGCATGGAAGGGAAACTCCCGCTTGAGTTGTTCAACGGCAGCGACGGCGGGGTCGGAGAGCGAGGAGACGCCGAAGAGCAGCTCGAATTCGCCGGCATAGGCCTGAGCGCAGTGACTGCGGAAGGCCTCGATCATGCCGGAATCGAGTCCTTTGAGGGACTTGAGGATGCTGACGCCAGGAGAGAAATGCGGCAGCACGGTGCGGCGACTGGCCATGAAGGCACGCGCCGCAATCACGGAAGCCAAAAAGTAGCCCATCCCGGCCACGGTCAGCACCGTGGTGAAGATCGCCACGGATTGGGCCAAAACGTGCGGCATCACAGGGGTTAGTGTAGCGGAGAACAGGGAACCGGGAATAGGGAATCGAATCCCAATTGCCCAAGGCCCGGCTTATTGAGATGAAGTCTGGTCGGGCGGCAGGATGGTCACGGTCGATGCGAACAGCCGGTAGTTCGAATACCGATGAACTTCATCGCCGGCCAGATTCCCTGATGACCAGGTGGTTTCAACGTCGCTCGGCAGCCACAGCGTTAGATTGAGCCCTTGTATCTTCACCTCGCCGTAGTTGAGCACCGAGCGAAGCTGGTCCAGTTGCAGGCTTGCGATCGGATGGAGCAGGTCGGTCTGCATGCGCACAATCTGATATGTCGATTCGTCGATCCATGCCAGCCCCTGACTGTACGCCGCGCAGCCGCCGGTGCGAGTGTGAACGATGACATCCATGTTGGTATGCTCGGGAATCTGAGCGAAAACCACGACATAGGTTTCATGATTTCCGATCTTCTGTTGTCCAATGTAGCGAAAACGGGATCCCGGGAGGTTGCCTGGAACAAAGAAGAGCCATGAGGTCGCGAAACCCGTGCTTCGAGGAGTCTCTGGATCTTTATCGGGGTCGGCAATGGGACGGTCATGGTTGTCGGTCCTGAACTCATCGAGCGCGTCGTCGTGTCCGGATTCCCTTTTGGGTACGATGCGGTAGCCGTAAACTCTGTTGTGGTATTGCGTTTCATTCAGTGACTCACCAGCGAATGACGGCCGCCTTCCACCCTGAATACCGAGGACCCTTTGCCCCGAAGGAAAGACTGCCTGCTGCACGTCCTCTTTCGCAATCAGGTTGGGGATTCTGTGGAACAGATCCGCGGTAACCGAGCTGGTCTGGTTGAGAATCGATTTGGTGCGATCCCCGGCCGGCGCCGCGGCCGTGCCGTCCGTTGCATTCAGGCCCTCGCCAAGCCTGACCCCACGCAAGGCCGGAACTGCCTTCTTAAGTTCCTCAAAGGAATCATCGACGTAAGTACGAAGCGGAGCGCCATAAGCGGATTGAGCCTGGTTCGCGCTACTGTCTGGAAGAAGAGCGCAATCGGGCACGGACGAATACTGGATCTGGGCCTGTGCCGCGGGCGCCACGACGGTATGGGCCGGCGCCATGGACTTTGCGCCTTTGCCGCCAACGTCTGGATCGATCTGCCGAGCGGCAGTCTTATCAGCCTCCGCCCCGGCGGCGTCATGCAGGTTCTGCTTTGCAACTCCGCGGGCATAAAGCGTTAGTGCATTCTTCGGATTCAGCTGAATCGCCTTGGTAAAGTCGCCAGCGGCGCTCTCGTAATCGCCGCCGTCTCCATACGCAATGCCTCGGTTATAGAAGGCGTCCGCGCCATTCGGGTTGAGGCGGATGGCTTCATTGAAATCCAGGATTGCGAGGTTGTAAGCGCCCTCTTGCAGGTATGCAATCCCGCGATTGTTGAACGTTGAAGCGGTGTCGGAGGGGGTGAGATCGCCGTGGCCGGGCGCATTGTCCGGTTTGAGGCTGATGGCCTGGCTGAAGTCCTTGATTGCCAGGTCGTATTGATGCGTCCGGAGGTACGCATTGCCGCGGTTATTGAAAGCCTGGGCATAGGCCGGCCTTAGCTGGATTGCCTGGTTCAAATCCTTGATGGCTTGGTCGAATTCACCCTTGCGGTAGAAGGCACTGCCCCGGTTGTTGAATGCGGTTGCCAGGTCCGCGGGCTTGTCGGCATGAGAATCAATGAGCGATGTGCAGGCCTTGACGGCGATATCCGGATTGCTGTCCAGGCAACTCGTCCAGCTTTTCTCATGCTCGCTGTCAGCCTGCGCACATGCGGGCGCTGCGACAGACGCGATTGCCAGAACCACAAATACGAATCCGCGGATCATGGCGCCGGGTCCGATTTGTAGGCGTCCGCTCTCTCGCATTGAGAAATTCTCCAGCTCAGCCGGATCTCTAATCTGCCTTCACGGCTGCGAGCGAAAAATACACCGTGTCGCATGCGCCCGGCTAGCTCTCTCTCTTTTCAACCATGGCCTACTCGTAGCGAAGCGCCTCGATGGGGTCCATGGAGGCTGCCTTCCATGCCGGATAAATGCCGAAGATAAGTCCGATTGCGAAGGAGACCGCAAATGCGATCACAACCCACATGGTAGAAAGCGCGGCGTGGAGGAACGGGACGGCATAATGCAATATGAGCGTGAACGCCGCACCCGCCAGAATGCCGATCAGACCGCCTACCACGCAAAGAGTTACGGCTTCCAGCGTAAATTGTAGAAGAATGTTCTTCCTGGTTGCGCCAATGGCCTTGCGGATTCCAATTTCCCTGGTGCGCTCGGTTACTGAGACCAGCATGATATTCATCACGCCAACACCGCCGACCATGAGGCCAACCGACGAGACGGCGACCATGAACAGAAACAGCCCGCCGGTAAGTGTGTTCCAAAGACGGGTTAGCGAGTCGGGCCCGAAGATGGCGAAGTTGTCTTCCTGTTCCAGACGAACGTTGCGGCGGCGGCGAAGCAGCTCGCGAATCTCGTCGATGACCAGCGCCTTATGGGTGGGATCGTCATACTTCACAGTGATCCAGAAATCCTTCTCTTCCGGGTGGATCTTCTGGAAGGTTTCGACGGGAAAATACGCGGAGTTGTCCTGCGTGTTCCTGCCGCTTCCGAAGGGCTGGGGCTGCTTGTCGAGCACGCCGATTACCGTGAAGATATCGCCTTCGCAATCGATATCCTTGCCGATCGGAGATTCGCCGGGGAAGAGGTCTTCTGCCGCATCGTGCCCAAGCACAACCACATTGGCGTGGCGCTCCTCTTCGGCATCGGTCCACATGCGGCCTTCGGTCAGCTCAATATCGTTTGTCTCCTTCACCTCTGAGCTGCTGCCATTCAGAATGGTGTTGGTGATTTTGTGCGTCCCCGCTCTGATCGACACACTTCCCAGGCCGGTTTGAAAATTCTGGTAAGTGAGGCCGGGATCGACCGCAATCACATAAGGAAGGCTGCGCATGGCAATGCCGTCGTCATAAGTGAGCTGCTTGCGATTCAATTCCGCGGTGGTGGGACGCTTGCCGAACGGTTCGAAGCGGAAGACCCACAGGGCGTTGGTACCGAGAGATTTGACGAAGCTGTCGATGTTGCTGTTGAGTCCGTTGATGGCCGAAGAGATCAGGATCACGGTCGCGATGCCGATGGAGATTCCGAGAATGGTAAGGCTCGAGCGCAGTTTATTCTTGCGCAGCGTCTCCAGCGCCATCCGTACAGATTCTTGTGAGTCGCGTAGCTTCATGCCTATAGCTCCGATCGAAGGGCAACAATGGGATCGAGTTGCGATGCCTTGTTTGCCGGGTAAACCCCGAAGAACAGTCCAACAGCAGTAGCCACAAACAAACTCACCAGGATGGACCAGAGCTCAACTTGCGAGGGGAAGGAAATGATAAGCGTAATGATCTTGGCCACGGTGATGCCCAATATTACGCCGATCACGCCCCCCGCGAGCGACATGGTGGCCGACTCGATGAGGAATTGAATCAGGATGTCTTTGCGGCGCGCGCCGAGAGCCTTGCGGACTCCGATTTCGCGGGTACGCTCGGTGACCGAAACAAGCATGATGTTCATGATCACGATGCCGCCAATCACCAGAGAGATGCCGGCAATAGCGACAACGATGGCGCCGAAGTTGTCAAGGATGTTGCTCAGCAGGTTTCCAAAGGTTGCGCTGGTATCGATGGAGAAGGCATCGGAGTCGCCCGGCAGCAGATGGCGGCGCGCGCGCATGATGACGCGCAGTTGATCCATCACATTATCCATCACTTCGCCGCCGCCGCCGGCATCCGCATAGATCGTCAGGCTGAAGTTGGAGCCGAATTGATGGAGAAACGCGGTCAGCGGGATGCCCACCCAGTTATCCATGCTGTTTCCCATCGTCTTGCCCTGGCTTTCCGCAACTCCGATTACCGTATACGGGTTCCCGTTGACGCGAATCTCCTTGCCCAGCGGGTCGCCCTGACCGAGGACGTTGTCGACGATGTCGGAGCCGATGATGGCTACATGAGCGCTGTGCTCGTCTTCCGACTCGGTGAAAGAGCGCCCCTCTGCGATGTTGAGATTTGCAATCGCAGGCATGGTCCAGGTGATTCCGCGGATGGTGGAGTCCGTGGTGGATCGGGTCTGGTAGACGACTGCGCCGGACGTTGAGCGATCGGTTCCGACCAGCAGGCAAGACCGGCATTCGGAAACGATTGCCCTGTAGTCGTCGTAGGAAATATTCTTGCGCTTTTGGTACGAAAGATACTCTTCAATGGTGATGAACGTCTGCGGCATCTTGGTGATGGTGATTACGCTGGCGCCGTAGCGATTGATATTGTCCGTTACAAATTTCTTGGCCCCGTTGGTCAGGGTCACCACCGTGATCACCGACGCGACACCGATCACCACGCCAAGCAGCGTCAGGATGGAACGCATCTTGTTGGCCCAGAGAGATTGCAGCGCGATTTTTACAGCTTCAGTAAATTGCATGGTCCCGCTTTCCTGACCCGAGCCGATGTTGGCTGGTGTTTTCTCGCTCTCTTCTCAAAAATCAGCCCAGGAACGAGACTCCCGGCACTTGCAGTGCATCCTGCCAGACTCTCCCAGTGTACCCAATCTGAGGCTCCCAGCAACTCCAGACGGCTATTCCTTCAAGGCAATTGCATGAGCGAATCCTATGGACAGAACCGGCTCATTCTCTCGCCCCAGCCGGTCAAGTCCCGCATCTCTCCCGGAGGGAGAGGACGAAAATAGCCCCGGATGGAGTCCGCCGCGGCGGACGCAATCCGGGGAAAGCGTCCCAATCGAATCCGCCCGCCCCGTAGGGGCGGAACGAACCGCCTTCAGGCCTTCATCCAACTTTCATGCGATACCCCCGGCTATTCCTTTGGACGGACAGCAAAGCCTTCAGGCCGCGTTCCTGGGTCGTCAGGCCAGCCGCGGCAAGGAATGTTCACAATTCCGGGGGCTGGTTTGCCCCAGATTTGATACGAGAAAATGCGCGCGACGGTTCCTGCGAATGGGGCAATCGCGAAGAGATGGGCTGAGCGGCGATCCTTGGCCGGCCCTTTATCTGCGGTTCACGGGTTCCGCTACCGCCCCGAGCTGCCAAAGCCCTTTTCGGCCCGGGCGGAGTCTTCCAGGCTCTCCACCTGCTCGACGGTTCCGGTGAGGACGGGAACCGGGACCATCTGGGCGATCTTCTCGCCCGCCCTGAGCTCGACCCGAGCATCGCCCAGGTTGGTCATGAGCACGAGAATCTCGCCGCGATAGCCGGCATCGATGACGCCGCCTGTGGTGGTAATGCCCCTGGCCGCCATCGACGAGCGATCGCGCACCAGCAGGCCGAGCGGTGCCCCGGTGGCGGGATGGCGAGCCTCGACGGCAATGCCGGTGCGCACTCGTACGGTGGCGCGCGGGCCGAGCACCGCGGCTTCAAGCGCAAAGAGGTCGTAGCCCAGGTCCTCGCCAGGGTGAGCGACGACGGGGGCCTGGGCGGACGGGTCCAGCAGCTTCACACGCAGCATGGATTGATGGTAAAGCAGCGGAGCTAGCGGCGTTTGCTGGCCTGTCCGCGGCGGTCTGGGTGCCCCAGGTCTCGCGTTTGAGACCTGGGAGATTCTGGGGTGAACCCCTTGAGTGAGACATTTTTCCGAAGACACAGTTGCTGTTCAGTGTAATTGTCTTTTCAAGGTGTAGCTTCTCCTTGAAAGTGGTCGATAGCCGGTGAAGCGGAGTCGGGCTCTGCTGGAGAGCAACCCGCCAAGGAATAGCCGGTTGGAGACTCATCGATAGGATGGGCCGGGGAGTTGGAGCGATTCGGCTCCCCACGCTCCTTTCCTGGTTTCTGATCCCATCGATAGATTTCCCCATGCCTGAAAAAACTCATGCTTGCTGCCGCACCACTGCCCGCGTGGCCGGATGCAGTGCCGCCCGCGTTCTGTTCGAACTCTTCCGGCGGAAGGTAGCCAAGCGCCGAGTGCAGCCGTATGCGATTGTAATAGCGCTCGATGAACTCCTCGATGTGAGCACGCAGGTCTTCCAGATCGCGGTATGTGTTGGCGTAGATCTCTTCCCGCTTGAGCGTGCGCATGAAGCTCTCGCAGCTGGCGTTGTCATAAGGGTTGGCGGGCCGGCTCATGCTGGGTACCATGCCCTGACTGGCAAGCAGGTTCACATACTCCCGGCAGGCATACTGGCTGCCGCGATCGGAGTGATGCACAAGGCCCGGCAGCGGCTTCCGTTTCGCGATGGCCTGCTCAAGTGCGGCTACCGTCAGCTGTGCCGCCAGGCTGCGCCCCAGCGCCCAGCCCACCACCTTGCGCGACCAGGCGTCCAGCACCACGGCCAGATAGACGAACTCAGTCTGCAGGCGGATATAAGTGATGTCAGCCACCCATAACTGGTTGATCCCGGTTAATTGCATGCGCGCGGCCAGATTCAGATAGACCTTCAGTTCATGATCGGAGTCAGTGGTCTGAACCCAGGCCCGTGGTTGGACCGCGAGCAGGTTGTCTTCACGCATCAGCCGCGCCACACGCTTGTGATTCACAACCAGGCCGCGGCGGCGCAGCTCCCGGCTCACTCGCCGGTAGCCGTAGCGGCCGCGATGCTCCAGCGCCACCTCGTGAATCGCCGCGCGCACTTCCATCTCTTCCTCCGCCGGCGCCTCGGCCGTCAGCCAGCGATAAAATCCCGCCCGGCTTACCCGCGCCAGCATGCACATCCGCTCGATCGTCAAACCGCCTTGCAGCGACATCATTGACCGCACTTGGTCGTAGATGCCGTCTCGCCAGTGCCGCCGTCCCCCTGGCGTCGAGCCGCTATCTTTTGCAAGGCACCCTTGAAAAAATCCACCTCCAGCGTCCGCTCCGCCAGAAGCTGCTTCAAAAGCCGATTCTCTTCCTCGAGCCCCGAAGATCGAGCCGCGATAGGCGCAACCGGGCCTTCGATCCGCATCTGCCACCGATACAGCAGTCGGCGCGGCACATCCAGTTCTTTGGCCAAAGCAGAAATGTTGTGGCTACCCTGCATTCGCGCCACCGAAAGGCGGCGGAATTCCTCCGTATAAATCCTCTTCCTTCGCATTTGCAGCCCCCCATTCGCTGCAAACTGTGTCCTTCTAAAATGTCTCACTTTTGGGGGTCAGTCCAATTCCATATACACACCGTTGCGGTGCTGGGCCTCAAAAATGGCCAGCCCCGGCTGGGAGGCTTCCCGGCCGGGGCTGTCGTTTGCTGCTTCAGTATTCGGCAAGAAGACCTGTAAGCCGAATTCTGTCGTGTGCGGTCATTCCTCTAGACGCCGCGTTGCCGCGGACGTTCATCAGCGACCTACCCGGAGGTTCCGGCAATTGCTCGAGGCACCCCAGCGACGAAGACCTGTCGCCGGGGACCCCGCCAGAGCCGCCTGGGCGCATCGGGCCGATGCGCAACGCCGCCTGGCTCTTGGCGGGCGATTCCCTCCCTATTTGGTCTTGCTCCGTGTGGGGTTTACCTTGACCCCAGCCTTTACAGACTGAGCGGTGCGCTCTTACCGCACCATTTCACCCTTACCCCGGCGCTGGAGTTTGCGCAACGGCGAGCGGTCCCGCCTAAGCGGGCCAACTCGGGTATTGCGTTTCCAGGGAGGCCCTCCAACCGCATCCGAAGAAGCGGGGAGGGGTAGCCGAGGCGGTATCTTTTCTGTGGCACTGGCCGTCCATGGGTTTTTTAAGACCCACGTCCCGGACGTTATCCGGCACACTGCCCTGCGGAGTTCGGACTTTCCTCCCCCGGTTGCTCTCGATTGCTCGAAGGCTTCCGGCAGCGACCGCCCGGTCCTCCTGCCAGTGTTAGTTTACCGCAGATCGAGATTTCATTACCGAGTATGCCGCGCGATGCTCGGAATCTACGAATGTTTTGAAAGGCCGCGAATTCAGTCGTGCCGCGAATGCCGCATAATGATCGCGGGCCTCAGCCTCTGAGGGAAGCACTTCGGTGAAGCCATGATGGAATACAAAGGTTATGCGGCCGGACCGATCGATTTCGATCCGGAGGATAAGACATTTTCCGGCACGGTCGCCGGGCTTCGGGATGTGATTCATTTTGAGGGGAGAACAGCCACGGAGTTGGCGCGTGCCTTCCGCGAGAGCATCGACAGCTATCTGGAGCTTTGCGCCGAGACCGGCCAGCAGCCCGACCGCCCCTTCAACGGAAAGATTCTGGTGCGCACCGAACCGGAGTTGCACCGCAAAGCCGCTCTGCGCGCGGCGGTCGAAGGGGTAAGTTTGAGCCGCTGGATCTCGCGGCAGATTGAAAGCGCACCCTGAGCCACCTGCGGTGGGGCCAACTGCTCGCTCTCATGGGGCTCGTGGTTTTACCAATTGCGGTAGGGGATTTTGGAAGGGACCACGTATTCCTCGAAAACAGAAAACTGGCTATGAACATCGACACCGGTTTTGGTCTCAAGCTTCCCCTTGCATTTCCCCGAGCACTATTGCGAGCTGTTGCCGAAGTTCGGGAATATTCAAAGTCGCAACTGTCCACACGAGTTCGAGATTGATGAAAAAGTAGCCGTGCGCGACGCGATTTTGCATTGCATAAATGTCGATCCAAGGGATTTGAGGATATTTGGCTTGCAAGTTCGGCAGGCATTCCATGAGATTTCTCGTTGCTTCGCCAAGAATTTCAATGTTGCGCAGTACCGCGTCCTGAACCAATGTACCCGCAATGAACTGGTCGTGGTTTATCCCCGAGGTGTACTGCAGGATTCTGTCGCAGGCCTGAAGCAAATGCTCGCAATAGTCCGGCGCTCGCAAATCGGACTTATTGATCTCCTGCGTCATAACGGCAATGCCTCGGCGACCACACGGTCTCTGAACTTTGGCGGCAGATCACCGGGTGTTAACAGGTCGACGCGCACCTGCACCAATGTCTCGATCATCCGCTGTACGCGAACCACATCGAGCAGGCTGGTTCTCGGCGCGGGGTCTACGAGCAGGTCCAGGTCGCTGTCTTCCTCGTCGTCGCCGTGCAGCACCGAACCGAACACGCGGGGATTTGCCATGCCCGCCTCAAGCACAAGCTGGCGGATGGTTTCGCGATGCTTTGGCAAAACTTCAGACGGTCGCATGGCGGATTGTCTTCCTGACTGGAGAACAAGTTTATAGCTTCTTCGGCCATTTGCGGCTGGTGTGAACGACGGAGAGAATCAGAATGACATCGTCCACGATGCGATAAGGAATGATGTAGGGCAATCCGGGGAAAACGAGTTCGCGAGTTCCCTTGGTTCTTCCTGATCGCCCGCTTTGGGCGAACCGTTCTAGCCGAACGGTGGCATCCAGAATGCCGGCGGCAACGCGCGCAGCAGCGTCGGGACTGTCTCTGGAAATATAGGCATGAATTGAAGCGAGACTGCGAATAGCCCGTTTGGTCCAGCGAATCCTCATAATGGCGGTGGCAGCTCGTGTTCCGTACCCCAGCTGCGCAACCAATCTACGACTTTTTCGTGCGGAACCGTCTCGCCCGCCTCTGCCTCCGCCATGGCCGCCTGGATTTCGGCTAGCTTCCATTCCTCGTAGCCTTCTTCCACATCCGACTCGTCCACAGTGTGCGGCCCGCGCAGGGCAAGCGCTCCGGTCGAGGTCACTACCCACTCGACAGGGTCGCCGACGGCAAGATTTGCCTTCCGCAAGAGCTCTTCGGGAATCTCCACCGTTACCGTGCCGCCGACGCGAGCAATCTGGGTTGCCATGGTTTCCTCCCTTGAGTTCCAGTTTACTGCGAATCCTGCCCGCACGGTGCGAATCATCGAAGCCATTCGCCAGCACCATCCCCGTTCCCTGTGCGATCATTTCTGTTCGATTGAAGGAGACCTGAATGAAGCGGCTACTTCTTTTTCTTCTGGTTCTGGCGGCCCTTAACGCCCCGACTTATCTGTTCGCGCAGACCAATCAGCTCGCGCCGTCTTATCAGCCCACATGGGAGTCGGTCGACAAGCGGCCTACGCCGGCGTGGTTCGGTGACGCCAAGTTCGGCATCTTCATCCACTGGGGCGTTTACTCGGTGCCGGCCTATGCGCCGGTGATCCCCGGCAAGCTGGCTTACGCCGAGTGGTACTGGCACCAGATGACCGAGGGCCGCGACAATCCGAATGCCAATGGGGTTGAGACCGGCACCTGGGCGTATCACCAGAAGATGTTCGGCGCGGACTATGCCTACCAGAATTTTGCGCCGCAGTTTCGTGCGCAGTTGTTCGATCCGGATCAGTGGGCAAGCATTCTGGCGGGCTCGGGCGCAAAGTATGTTGTGCTGACCTCGAAGCATCATGAGGGCTTCGCGTTGTGGCCGAGCAAGGAAGCATCAGCCACATGGGGCAGGCCATGGAACGCCGTCGAGACCGGACCGAAACGCGACTTGCTGGGCGACCTGAGCGACGCGGTGCGGCGCAAGGGGCTGAAGATGGGCTACTACTACTCGCTCTACGAGTGGTATAACCCGCTGTGGCTTACGGACAAGCCGCGCTATATTCGCGAGCACTTGTTTCCGCAGTTCAAAGATCTGGTCACGCGCTACAAGCCGTCCATCATCTTCAGCGACGGCGAGTGGGAGCTGCCATCGAGCGATTGGCACAGCGCGGAGCTGCTGGCATGGCTGTTCAACGAGTCGCCGGTCAAGGACGACGTAGTCATCAACGACCGCTGGGGCTCGGATACGCGCCACAAGCATGGCGGCTACTGGACCACCGAATACACGCCGGGCATGAGCGGCCTCGACCACCCGTGGGAAGAAAGCCGCGGCATGGGTTTCAGCTATGGTTACAACCGTGCCGAGCGGCTTGAGGATTACCACACCGGCCGCGAGCTGGTGATCATGCTGGTCGACATTGTGAGCCGCGGCGGTAACCTGCTGCTCGACATTGGCCCGGCGGCCGATGGCACGATCCCTGTCGTCATGCAGGACCGGCTGCATGAGATGGGCGCGTGGCTCGATGTGAACGGCGAAGCGATCTACGGCACCAAACAGTGGAAGATCTCGCGGCAATGGAGCGAGGGCGAACTCCCCAAGGTGGAATACAACAGCGAGTTCCAGACGGCCTATGACGTGTCGAAACTGGCGGGAGCTCCGGAGCCGGGGAAGGCCGCGATTGAAGCATTCTTTACCGCCAGGGACAACGACCTTTTTGCGATTCTCCCGCGCTGGCCGGGGCGCAGTTTTGTGTTGAAAGACGTGAACGGAGTGAAGGCTGTGTCGCTGCTCGGATCGACCGCAGCGGTGAAGTTCAAGCCCGAAGGCAGCGGCGTCCAGATCGAACTGCCCGAGCTTTCAGACGACGTGATGCGCCAACCGGCCTGGGTGCTGAAGGTGAGCCGCTGAAGGCTGGTGTCCAATCCTCTGAATCGACGGGCGAAGCAGGATCATCCATTGTGAACAGGGGATCCCCGGCGCCGATGGGAGGCTGTCGATCGGCGCATCCCCAAAGAGAATCCAAGGAGCAATTGATGAAGATCGCAGCATTAATCGCACGCATGTTTCTAGGCCTGGTGTTTTTCGTCTTCGGCCTCAACCACTTCCTGCTGTTCATCCCCATGGGGCCCATCCCCGCCGGGGTTGCCGGTCAGTTCGTCAGTGCAATGATCAGCTCGCACTACATGTACGTTGTCGCGGCTATCGAGATTCTCGGCGCTATTCCCTTGCTGATCAACCGCTACGTTCCGCTGGGACTCACGCTGCTGGCTCCGGTGATTGTCAACATCGTTATTACCAGTGTCCTGTTGGAGCCGATGGGCTTGCCCATTGCTGCCGTCATTACTCTTCTCTGGCTGCTGACGTACTACCGTGTGCGTTCGGCGTTCGCGGGACTCTTCCAGCAGCGCGTCGAAGCGTAAGACCGGCCAGTGCCATGAGTCTGAAGTTAGTTGGAGTTTTGTTCTCTGGTTTTGTGTCAGGGCACGACTTCAGTCGTGCCATAAACGGCCCAGGAATGACCTGGGCTTTAGCCCCTTATGGAAGTTTCTTGTACGAATTCATCCCATTCGCGAGTATTGGTAAATGACCCTATTTGCGGCGGCCTACACCAGGTCCGAATCTTTACAATCAAGAAGACGATGATCCAGTACCTCTATCTCGGCAGAGTGGGCTACGACGAGGGACTGCGGCTGCAGGCGGAGATCGCCGAGTTGCGCTTGCAGAACCGCGTCGACAATGTTCTGTTGATGCTCGAGCATCCGACTGTGCTGACGCTGGGGCGGAATGCCAATCGAGCCAACGTGCTGGCATCGGATGAGATGCTGGCGCGGCGCGGCGTCACGGTGCACGAGATCAATCGCGGCGGCGATGTCACCTATCACGGCCCGGGGCAGTTGGTCGGATACCCGATCTTCGACCTGCGCAGCCTGCACAATCCCAACGGCGGGCGAACGGGGCCCGTGGATTTTGTGCGCCTAATGGAAGAAGCTCTGATCCGGC
The DNA here is from genome assembly GCA_963757965.1 of uncultured Acidobacteriaceae bacterium. Lineage (GTDB taxonomy): Bacteria > Acidobacteriota > Terriglobia > Terriglobales > Acidobacteriaceae > Telmatobacter. The sequence continues at coordinate 155,989 of CAVWTV010000003.1, read as the reverse complement.
TGTGCGGTGGTTTTGGCGTGCATGCGGCCAGGGTCGCCGGATTGACTGGCGTGTGGTGCGGCGAGTCCGGCTCGGAGCGAAAGATCGGGGCGATCGGCATTCATGTTGCGCGCGGGATTACATCCCACGGGTTCGCCTTCAACGTGACCACCGACCTGCGCGACTTCGGCCTGATCGTTCCCTGCGGCATTCCCGACCATGCGGTGACCAGTCTGGAGCTTGAAGTGCGGGAGCCGAAGGCGCTGCCAGACCTTGACACAGTGGCGCACCAGGCGGCGCGGCAGTTTGGGCTGGTGTTTGACCAGCAGGTGCTCGCGGTCGAAAGCCTGGCCGTGCTGCGGGCTCAGGCTGAAGCTGCGAACCCGCCCAATTTTCCGGCTGAGGACACACCGGTGCGGGTTCCAGCCGAGGTTCAGCGCCTCAGGGATACAAAGGGGCTTCCGATTCAGGCGTGAACGCCGATTGGTCAAGCGATTTATAATCCGGCAGGAACCGGGCGCGCGCCAATGCCCCGAGTGGCAAAGAGAGGGTCCATGCCAACCGACGTGATCATGCCCCAGATGGGCGAGTCGATCTTCGAGGGCACCATCACCAAGTGGCTCAAGAAGGCCGGCGACCCGGTCGAGAAAGACGAGCCGCTGTTTGAGATCTCTACGGACAAGGTGGACGCCGAGATCCCCTCGCCCGTGGCCGGCGTGCTCAGCGAGATCAAGGTGGCAGAGGGCGCAACGGTCGAAATCAACACGGTGGTCGCAGTGGTAAGCGAAATCGGCGAAGCGGTTGCACCGCAGGTTTCCGCTGCCGGCCCGGTGATTGGCGGGACAGACGTCGTTATGCCGCAGATGGGCGAGTCGATCTTCGAGGGCACCATCTCCAAGTGGCTCAAAAAGGCCGGCGACATGGTCGAGAAAGACGAGCCTCTATTTGAAATTTCGACCGACAAGGTGGATGCCGAGATTCCTGCGCCTGTGGCGGGCGTGTTGAGTGAGATCAAGGTTCAGGAAGGCGCAACCGTCGAGATCAACACCGTGGTTGCGGTCATTGGCGGCACAGCGGCAGGCGTCGATATATCCCCGGCTTCCGCGCCGAAAAAGCAGGTGGCGCAGATGGCCCCCGCCGATTCTTCGATCGGAAGCGAGCACATTCGCTCCTCGCCGCTGGTGCGGCGGATTGCCAAAGACAACAACCTCGACCTCGCGCAGATCGCGGGCACTGGCTCTGGCGCGCGCATCACCAAAGAGGATGTCCTGCGCCATTTGAGCCTGCACGGGCCAGGCAGCGCGGCGCCCAAAATCGCAGCACCGACAAGCGCGACCACTCCACCGCTGGCCGCTTCGACGCAGACATTTTCTGAACTGCGCGGTCAAAAGGTTCCGCTCACCAAGATGCGCGCCATCATCGCCCAGCGAATGGTGGAGAGCGTGGCCATCAGCCCGCACGTCTACACCGTCTACAAGGTGGACATGACGCGAGTGGCTCGCATCCGTACACGCGAAAAGACCCGCTTCGAGCAGAAGCATGGCGTCAAGCTGACGTTTATGCCGTTCATCGCCGTGGCGGCGGTTGAGGCGCTGCGCAAGTTTCCCGTTGTCAACGCGACTCTGGAAGAAGGCTCGATTCATTACCCCGCCAACATCAACCTCGGCATCGCCGTGGCGCTAGAATGGGGGCTGATTGTGCCGGTCATCAAGCAGGCCGAGGAGCGCAGCTTTGCTCAGATTGCCCAAGCCATGAACGACCTTGCCCTGCGCGCGCGGACCAAGAAACTGCTCCCCGAAGAGGTTATGGGAGGCACGTTCACGCTGACCAACTCCGGCGTCTTCGGCGGCGAGTTCGGCACCCCGATTATCAACCAGCCGGAGTCCGCCATCCTGGCCATCGGCGGATTGAAGAAGGAGCCAGTCGTGCTGACCGACGCCGACGGCAACGATTCGATTGCCATCCGCTCCATGCAGCACTTCTGTCTCGGCTTCGATCACCGCACCATAGACGGCGCCGACTCCGGAAAATTCATGAGCGCCTTCAAGAAGACGCTCGAAGAACTGGGATCGGGAGATCGGTTAGGCGCGCCGCAATTCCTCGGCAGCCTCGACATATTCCCGGATAGCAACCTGGATGTTGGCAAGGGCCTCTTCTTCGCTGGCTCCCTGCGACCAGCAGCCGGGCAGGCCTGGGCAGGAGACGCTGTAACCTTCCTCGGACTGGCGGAGAATAACGCGATAACTCGCCATGATTTTCAAAGTACACCCAGCATTAATCTCGCGTCTCGATCAACGCGCTTCCGCCCAGGCAAGCCCGTCCGTGTTCTTGCCGGTAGCGATCAAGCGAGTCATCCTCCACGTGGCAAGGTCGATCTCCGCGACCTGATTGCCGCCCGCACACGAGACATAAGCCGCCTTCCCATCAGGCCGAACCAGTGCCTCCTGCGGATCGGCGCAAACCGCGACCGGCGGCGCAGGCTGCATGGTCTTTAGGTCGATAACATCGACTTTGTTCTTCTCCGGAATCGCAATGATCAGCCAGCGGCCATCCGGTGTGGGCGCGCTTCCATAGCCAAAACCGTCAAGCGGAATCCAGCTCTTGACCTGGTTGCTGGCGGTGTCGATGACGGCCAGGCGCGGCTTGGTTTGATCGGCAGTAAAGACCCAGCGGTCATCGTTCGAAATGGAGATTCGCTGCGTGTCGCCGGAGATGGGAATGATGGCCAGCGTCTTGCGCGCAGGAATATCGAGAACAGAGACGGTGCCGGGCCCGACATTCGCGGTGTAGCCGCGGCGCCCGTCGTGTGAGAGCGCAAGCATGTGGCTCTCGGGCTGCCCGGTGGGGATGCTGCCGACGATCTTGAGTGTTTTCGGGTCGATAAGTGTGATGGCCCGATCAATCTCCGTGGTTACATAGAGTAGGCCGTCCTTGGGTCCGAAGATGGGCATGTGCGGCCGCACGCCATGGCCGAAGTCGACGTTGCCAACAACCTTTTGCGAAGCAATGTCGATGACCACCAGGTTCGAGCCGTCGGTTCCGGGCTTGCCAACGCCGGAGTTGCCGTAGATGGGCACATAGGCCAGCCGGCCATCGGGCGAAGCAATCACCTCATGGCCTGTTACGCCGCCCTCGGGAACAGACGCGATGACCTTTCCGGCCGCGGGATCGACGATGGCGAGACTTGTGTCTCCCTTTTGCGTAACCAGCAGCCGGCCCTGCTGCGCAAATGCTGCGGGGATCGCGAAAGAAACGGCTGAGAACAAAAGCAATGCGGCAGCAGACCGGGGAATGGCCATTGGTGGAACCTCGCTTGCGGTACCCAACGACTATATCGCAAGCGGGGCTGGTGGCTTCAACATCAATGCGCATCAACCCTGCTTGGGCGGCTGCCAGGGGTCATAAGTGCCAACGCCCCACGAGTGGCCTTCGGGGTCTTTCATGCTGAACTCGCGGCTGCCGTAAGGCGTGTCCTGAAGCGGACGCACGATGGGCGCGCCTGCAGCCACGGCACGGGCATGAACCGCATCGGCGTCGGGGACCACGATGTAGACGCCGCGCGTCTCGACGCCGCCGAGCTCGGCTGGCGATTTGAAGTGTTGGCTATACTCGTCGTCTTTTTGCGAGCCGAGCATGATCATGCCGCCGCCAAGCGTGAGCTCGGCGTGGCCGACGGTTCCGTTTTCGCCTTCAAACACGGCGTGGCGTTCGAAGCCGATGATGTTGCAGAGCCAGTCGATGGCGGCGTGTGCGTCTTGGTAGCGCAGGGCGGGGATTACGGTGCTGCGGGTTTCGGGCATGGGGACCTCCAGGTTCTCGACCGCAGATTAGCGCGGAATTCGACGCATGGCAAGAGGATCGATTGTGGGGCCAATCCGCTATCCTTGGCGTCATGGATCTTCCGGCGCGAGATCGGGAGCTGGTTCAGATTGTGGACGCGGCGTTGACCGATACGGCGCGCCGCGCGGGCCAGTGGCTGGTATGCCGGCTGGGTTGCACGCAATGCTGCTACGGGGCGTTTGCCATCAATGCACTCGATGCGCTCCGGCTGCGGACAGGCATGAAAATCCTGCGGGCGACGGAGCCGGCTCTGGCCGCGGAGATTGTGCGGCGCGCTCAGGGCTGGATTGCAGACCATGGAGCGGAGTTCCCCGGCGATCTGGCCACCGGGCAGCTCGGCGATTCGGAGCGAGACCGCGATCGGTTCGAGGAGTTCGCCAACCAGCCAGCTTGCCCGGCGCTTGATCCCGCAACCGGGCGGTGCGACGTGTACGCCTGGCGGCCGATGACTTGCCGGGTCTTCGGTCCTCCCATTCGCATGCGCGCCGGGTTGGGTGACGGTGAAGCCCTGGGACACTGCGAACTCTGCTTTGTGGGCGCGAGCGAGGGCGAAGTTGCCGCCTGCGAGATGCCGGTTCCACATGAGCTTGAGGCGGGGTTGATTGATGAAGTCGGCGCAAAGAGTGAAACGGTGGTGGCGTTCGCGCTGCTTCCCTCAGGGATCGGCGCGATCCCGCGATAGACTGTTGATTGGACAGCCTGATGCCAACACGCCCCTGCTGGGTTGAGATTCGCACCCGTTCCCTTGAAGAAAACTATCGACTTCTCGTGAGCCTTGCCGCGGGCCAGGCGGAGCTGCTGGCCATTGTGAAAGCCGACGCATATGGCCACTCGCTGGAGCTTTGCGCCCCGGCGGTAGTGCGCGCGGGGGCTCAGTGGCTGGGCGTGACCAGCGTCGAAGAGGGTGTGGCGGCGCGTGCTCTTTGCCCCGAGGCGCAAATTCTTGTCATCGGCGGCGTCTTCGCCGGTCAAGGCCGGGCAGTGGTCGAGTACGGGCTCACCCCGGTGGCCTGGGAGTTGAGTCACCTGGATGAACTGGAATCTGCTGCGCGCGCGAGCGGGGTCCATGCTGCCGGTTTGCCGGTTCACCTGGAGATCGATACAGGGATGAGCAGGCAGGGAGCATGCGTGGAATCGCTCGGGCCCATTCTGGCGCGGCTTGGTGCGGGGGCGCCGCTTAGGCTCGAGGGCGTGATGACGCACCTGTTCGCCGCGGACGAGCTCGACGGTGCGTTCACCGAGGCGCAACTTGACCGCTTGGACGAGGCCCTCGGTCGGATCGAGGCCGCTGGGCTCAACGCGGATTGGCTCAATGTCGGCAACTCCGCCGCTCTGCTGGCTGGCGAGGCCGCGCGGATCGCGACTTTGGCGAACCACCATGGGATGAAGGCCATGCTCCGGCCGGGGCTGGCGCTCTATGGCTTGGCGCCTAAGTTTGAACCGGAAGAGCCGAAGGGCTTGGGTGAGGCGCGGGCGGCCTTGCAGCCGGTTCTGAGTTGGAAGACCGAGGTCGTTGGCGTGCGGACGGTTCCTGCCGGCGCGGTTGTGGGTTATAACGGAACCTTTGTGGCAACGGAGCGGATGCGTCTGGCGCAGCTGGCCGTTGGTTATGGCGACGGGCTCGACCGCAGGCTTGGCAACAACTTCAGCCTGCTGGTTCGCGGCGAGCCAGCGCCCGTTGTGGGCCGCATCAGCATGGACCAGACGGTGCTGGACGTGACAGAGATTGCCGGGGTCGAGGTTGGGGATGAGGTCGTGATCATAGGCACGCAGGGCGCCGAGACCATCACCGCTTTCGACCATGCCGAGGCTGCCGGCACGATTCCGTGGGAGGTTTTCACGCGGATTGCGGCGCGGGTCCGGCGAGCTGCGGTCTAATTCTCCTCAGAGCATCGCAAACACAATTCCAATTACTCGAAAAAAGTCCTTCCAGGCCCCGAACCGCGCCCAGAAAAGAGGTTATGCTTGTTGGGGATTCAAGGAGGTCGCGAAAGGAGACAGCAAGCATGTCGACTACACCCGCGCCCATCACATCCGGAAAGAACAGCGCTCCCGCCAGCAGTTCGCAGCCGCCCAAGATCGGCCTTTCAACAAGAGTCGCGATCAGAATAATCGCAATGCTGACCATAGCCTTTTGCGCCCTCTTCCTGCCCGCCGGCACGTTGAGGTTCTGGCAGGGCTGGGTTTATCTGGCCGTCCTGCCTCTTCCCAGCCTTTGCGCATACCTATACTTTTTGAAACACGATCCGCAACTTATCGAACGCCGATTGGAACAGAAGGAGCAGGTGCGCGAACAGAAGCTCCTTATGCGTTGGTTCAAGCCCTTTTTCTTGTTCATATTTCTATTGCCGGGGTTTGACTACCGCCTGGGCTGGTCGCGCACATTGCTGGGCACAGTGCCGTTGTGGCTGGTGGTGTTTTCTCAGGTCATGGCGTTGACGGGAATGTGCTTTGCGGCTTGGGTCGTCGCCGTCAACCGGTTCGCGGGACGCACCATCCGGGTCGAGGAGAGCCAGAAGGTCATCTCCACCGGCCCGTATGCCATCGTTCGTCATCCGCTGTATGCAGGGAGCGTAGTCTTGTGGATGTTCACGCCGTTGGCGCTCGGCTCCTATATCTCCGTGCCCATTTTCGCGCTGCTCATCCCGTTCTACGTTATCCGCCTGCTCAACGAAGAGGAGGTGCTACGCGCGGAGCTGCCCGGATACGTCGAGTATTGCCATAAAACGAAGTTCCGGCTGATTCCCCTCGTCTGGTGAGACGCAGGCAGTGCGCATTCGCTGTCTTCCCGCTGAAAGAGAACAGGCGCAAGAGGCATTCCCCTCTTGCGCCTGTTCTCCTGCTTTGCGTTTGCTCAGCGTATCTACTGCGTGACCGGGTGCGGGGGCAGAGCCTTGGGCGCCTTCAGATGAGGCGCGTTGGGGGCGGGCGGAGCGTTGGGCGCGGCTGCCACGGCCGGCGCGGGGGGCGTGGCAGGGAAGGCTGAGCCTTTCTTGATGCGCACGTCGCCGTTGTCGGCGCTGAGCACAATCTTCGCTGCGCCTGAGCCGATTTTGCCGCTGACCGTCTTGTTCTCTTCGCCGACCACGGCGAGCCCAAACTCCGTGACAATATCGCCATTGCGCGAGCGGCCGTCTACCGTGGCCGAGGCGTTGGGCGGCAGAGTCAGTTCGATGTCGCCCTTGCCGTTCTTCGCATCCACGGCGTAGACCCCGGCCGGTTCAACCGAGATGGTTCCGTCGCGATCTTCGACCGAGCTGTCGCCGTAGATCTCGTTCAGGTCGACGTCCTTGGAGCGGGTGATGACATGCACTGTCCCCTTGGCCTCCGAGACGCGGAGATCGTCGGAGTTGAGGGTAATGTCGCCGGGCAGTTCGGCCACTTGCAGGTCAGTCACTGAGGTGTGCAGGTGGATGGAGCCGGTGACGTTCTCGATGTGCACGTCGCCCAGAATCTCGCCGCTCTGCGCGATCTTGCCCTTGATCTCGGAAAGAGTGAGGTCGTTGCAGTCGCCGTCGGTGGTCAGGTCCCCATCCACCTGGTGCGCGGAGAAGTCGTGCTTGCCTCCGGAGAAGTGCATCTGCACCGAGCCCGTGATCGCGCTCAGGTGAACGTCGCCGTGTTGCGCAGTCACAGTGACTCCAGCCCCAAGGCCCGCGGCGGTTACGTCCCCTCTGCCGGCGTTGAGCGTGACCCGGGCAGACTTGGGAACGGTGACGGTAAGGTTGAGCCGGCCATTGTTGTTGCTGTCGGACTTGACCAGCACGGCGCTGCCGCTCACGGTGACATGCGCAGCCTCGGCGGCGAAGATATTGTCGGCTTCTATATCCGAGTTGGCGAAGGCCACAGCGTGGGCACGCACTTCAATGTTGGGTCCGTCGCCGGAGGTTACGCTGATGTCGCCGCGCGGATTCTGAATATCGACGGTGGCGTTAACGGGAATCTGCGAGCTGAGCACCTGCTGGTCCATATCGTGCTGGGGCAGGCCGAACGCATTGAAAAAGTTATCGTCGAAACCGTTGTTCTCGTGATCGCCCCACTGGGACATCCAGGGCCTCATGTGGTCCCATCCCGAGGCGCCAAGGCCAATGATGGCCAGCAGGATCAGGATGCCGATAAAGCTCCCGCCACGGCTCACGGGCGTCTTGCGGTGCAGGTCGAGCGCCCATTCGCCGAGCAGTGCCAGGCCGGCAATGATCAGCAACAGCGGCCACCAGTGGGCGTACCAGGTCCAGAAACTGCCTTCGGCAATGTGCCCGGTAACAATCATCAGCGCGACCGCACCGACGGCTATCAGGATGACGGGGCCGACGACGGAGGGAACTCGCGGTCCATATGTGCCCACGTAGCTAGCCTTCCAGGCGTAACGCTGGGCCTTCCATGCCTCGCGCTGCGCCCGCCAGGCGGCCTTCTGCTGTTCGCGGTAGACGCGGTACTGCGTCTTTGGATCGTAGGGTGGATACGGGGGCGGCGCGCCGCCTGGGGGTGTGCTGGGAGGTATGGTGCTCATGATTGTCCTCCATCAAGGTCTCTGCCATCTTTGTTGTATTCGTGGGCCGGAACGGTAGCTATCGGCTGCCCAGGGTAGGGTGGAATGCCTGTTGCCGCCCTGGGATCGTTTGGGCCTTCGTAAGGAACGCCAGGGAAGGGCACAGACGGATATCCGCCTTCAGCGTAAAGGGCTGCCCGCTCGGCCAGCATGATCACGCCGGCAAGAATGAGAAACAGCGGCCAACTCTTCGCCCAACTGAGAATGTGTGCCTGCGCCAGGAGCGCGATCACGCCGACCAGGAGAAGAAAAGCGGGGCCGCGAAGGCGTCGAATCATGATGTACCGGTTCACTTTACACCTCCTTGGGAATCGCCGAGACGACGAACGATCAACCACACGCCCACTCCGATCAGCAGCACCGGCCATGAGAATTCAAGCAGCCGGCCGTTGAAGATATCGAGCCGATCGAGCAGGAACAACAATCCAAGGGCGATCAGAATCACGGCGCCAACCGGCTCCTTGCGCTTCCAGAACAGCGGGCGCCAATACTCAGCCGGATCGGGTGTGAAGCCAGGGCCTGCAATGCCGGGCGGCGGTGGTGGAGGAGGCGGCGGTGTGAACGGCGTCTGCCAGGCCCCTTGCTCGTAGGACTGGGTAGGACCGGGGTTTGGAGTCGCTTGACCCGGGTTCGGTACAGCGCCGGGCTGGGCCGGTGGATGGTGGCGCGTGCCCAGGTTCAGCCAGTTGCCCACTTCGTTCAGCCCCAGCGGGTCAGGCGGAGGCTGGCCGTCGCGCAGCGCCTTGGCGGTGTGGAACGCCTCAAAGGACTGATAGAGGCACCAGGCGCCGATGAAGATGCCGAAGATGCCGTGATACTCCGTGATGCTGACCAGCACGGCGAAGATCACAACGTGGATGAGTCCCTTGAAGAACTGCCCGTTGTACATCGCGCCGACACCGGGAATAAGTCCCAGGATTGCGGCAGCCGAGGGGTGCGGCCCGCTGGGCGGGACCACAAAAGGTTGTTGATACGCTTGCCACGATCCCAGGCAGGGCTCGCAGAGAACCTGGCCTCCAGCAGCGTTGCGAACGCAGCTGGCGCAGAGAGCCTTGCCACAATTCTGGCAATAAGCGGTTGCGGTGACACCGCTGTGATTTACGCAGTCCATACTGTGCTCCTTTCCCGTAGTGCTATTGCGGAGCCGCCGGAGTGCGCGGGCTGAGCTTGAAGCTTGAGGGAAGTTTCCAAATAGTCGCCTGAATCGTTGGGAGCCGGGGTTACCGACTGTTGAGGAGGGTCCATCCTGGAGCCTCCATCTTTATGGCCGGGGTTCTGCTTGGATTCCCCCGGCGGATTGTCTTGCGGTTTCTGCTGGTTGTTGGTCTCTCCGCCCTGCGGCTCGGCCGATCCCTCGGTGGTGCGGCGCAATTGCCGCATGGTGGACTCAACTTCATAGACAAACCGCAGATGGTCGTAATAGCGGATGATCGGCGTCGAAGCCATGGTGAGACGCCGTTCCATGAACGAGCGGACCGCCGTGGGACGCAGGTCGGAAATGCGCAATCTGTTCAAACGGACGCCGGTCAGGTTCAGCGTGAGGGCGATGGTGAAGAACGCCATGGCCGCCGTCATCAGCAAGCGCGGCTCGGCAAAGCGGCGAGCCTGCGCGGCAACCAGGCTGAGCAGGCCAGGACGCTTCCAGGCCGGGGTAAAGCCGGGCTGCATCGGCAAAACGCCGGCGCCGGCAGGCATCAGGCCGTAGCCCTCTACCTGTCCTGGGCCGGTCTGGGCCAGAATCTTATCCAAAAGTCCGGCGGGAACCTCGGGCTCGGGTGAAAGGAACTCGAGCCATTCGCGGCCCCGCCGCGCGTCTTGAAACAGAGCCGTGCAGGCCGGGCAGACGGCCATGTGCGCGGTGAAGGTAGCCTCGTCGTCGGCCTTCAGCAGCCCGTCTAACGCGTCGGCCAAAAGTGTCTCCCACAGCCCGCAGGCCGGAGAGCTCGGAATGTTTGTGCGCTCTGCCATTTACATCACCTCCCGTTTATTACGTTCCAGCAGCCGTGCTAGTTCCGCGCGGCCTCTGCTGATGCGGGACTTTACCGTCCCCTCGGGAATGCCCAGCACCTGGGCGATCTCCTTGTAATCGAGATCCTGCAGGTCACGAAGAATCACCGCCTCGCGCAGCTCCACGGAGACGCGGGCGAGTGCCTCCTGCACCATCTTTGCCAATTCCTTCTGTGCCGCCGACTCGTGCGGCGACGGTCCGCTGGCGATCAGCCGGGCGATTGGCTGCAACTCCTCGGTCGACTCCCAGCCATCGTCCAACGATGAAGTCGCCCGCTGGTTGCGGGTCCGCCGGAAGTTATCCACCAGCAGGTTGCGGGTCATCGTTGTGATCCACACCTGCAGGCTGCCCCGTCCCGTGTCGAAGCTGGACAGGTTCGAGTAGACCTTCAGGAAAACGTCCTGAGTCAGGTCCTCGGCGTCGGCCGGGTTGCCGGTAAAGCGGTAACAGAGTCCGTAGACACGGCGATGGTGGGTGCGGACCAGTTCAGCCCATGCGCCTGAATCGCCATCCATGCAGCGGCGGACCACTTGGGACGAGTCAATCTCCAGCGGATTCACCTCCACGCGCGCCTGGCGGACGGCCGGCGTGGTGACCTTGCCGCCCTGGGTTTGGCTGGCAGCACCCGGCCATTGAGCACCAGGCCGCCCGCCAATCTCAGGCGCTTCCATGGTACGCCGCGATGGCCGGGAAGGCGATGCCAACCCTATCCCGCTCCAGCTTAATGTACCCACGCATTGCATATTTTGCTAATACGCGGGAATTGCGCGGTTAGTTCCGTGGGGGCGGCGAACGGTTGTAACCTTCTCAAACGGAATTCATCTGACTATTGCGGGCTGGAACGGATGCGGCCCAGGAGAATTCGATGTCCGGCACATTCCTGATGCGCGCAGCGGTCGTAGTAGGCCTGGTTGTCATTGGCATTTCCTATGCCACCCGAGGAGCGTCTGCCAAGACCCCCGTTCCCGCTGCCACCACCGATGATCCACTGGCACAGAAGCCGGGCAAGGAGACCGCAGTCTTCGCCGGAGGCTGCTTTTGGGGCACGCAGTCGGTCTTTGAGCGCGTGAAAGGGGTGGTTGCCACGACGGCAGGTTATGCCGGTGGCTCGGCCTCGACGGCGACCTATCCCCAGGTGACCACGGAGACAACCGGCCACGCTGAATCTGTCAAAGTGGTCTACGACCCGTCCAAAATCACATATGGTCAACTGCTGCGCATCTACTTCTCCGTCGCTCACGACCCCACGCAGCTCAACCGCCAGGGGCCGGACGTGGGCACATCCTATCGTTCAGCCATCTTCTACACCAGCGACGACCAGCGAAAGATCAGCCAGGCGTACATCGCGCAGCTCGACGCGGCGCACGTGTTTCCCAGCCGGATCGTCACCGAAGTGACGCCGTTGAAGGGCTTTTACGACGCCGAGTCCTACCATCAACACTATGCCGACAACAATCCAGGCAATCCCTACATTCTCGTCTGCGACCGCCCCAAGATCGAAGCCCTCAAGCAGCAGTTCCCCGAGCTGTTCTTGGATTACAAAGGCAAGTGATGTTCGCCTGAGTTCAGCCCAGCTTGACAAACCGCCGGGTGCCCCAGGTGTCGCATTTGAGACCTGGGAGACAACAAACCTCAACCATCCGCGTTTTGAAAGGGCTCGGCTTTAGCCGTGCCGGGAAAGGCCGTCAAAGACGTGGGCTTTAGCCCCTGCGGGGATCTTCCATCCGGCGGCTCCCAAAGTTGATTACCCTGCCTTGACGAACCGCATCGCCGCCGAATTCATGCAGTAGCGCAGCCCCGTCGGCGCTGGACCGTCATCGAACACATGCCCGAGATGCCCATCGCACAGGCGGCACGACACAGCGGTGCGCACCTCCATGAGACTTCCGTCGACGGTCTTGACGACATTCTCTTCCGCGATGGGCTGCCAGAAGCTGGGCCAGCCCGTGCCTGAATCGAACTTGGTTTCCGAGCGGAACAGAGCCAGGTCGCAGCAGATACAGCGGAACAAGCCGCGCTCATGAAGATCCCAACTGTTGCCGGTGAAGGGAAGTTCGGTGTCGGCATGGCGGGTAACCCGATACGAGGTCGGCGAGAGCTGCTTCTTCCACTCATCGTCCGTTTTGATGACGCGCGGAACGGTACCGGTGCCGGTCTCCTTCCCGTCTGCTGAAAATTGAACGATGGTAACGGTCTTCGGGCCCTCGTCCGCGGTCATTGGGCGCGCAGCGGCGACTGTGCTGCGTCGCAAGCCCCAGAAAGCTGCGGCGCTGACTGCGGTCGCGGCTGACACGATGAAGGCGCGGCGACCGAGATCCTGAATTCGTTTGGGTTCCACTTGATTGCGCGGGTCAGAATGCTGGTGCGGGATGTTGTCCATGATCGCTTCCTTCTCAACGCTCGTGCGGAGCTTGGAAGCTCAATGCGCCTATTCGTTAGAGGCGCGCTGGGCACCGAAGGTTACGGATTCTTGGAAAGTTGTTATCGCATTCGATCCCGGGCCTCGGAGGCGAGACCTTGGGCGCCCAGCTTACTTCCAACCTCTAATACCTCTGCAGGAACTCCGGATCCACGGGATTCTCAAACAGCGAAGCATCGCGTGTAACGATCGTCAATCCCGATGGCGTAACAAAGTATCGCCGCTTGTCCTCCACCGGGTCGTAGCCGATGATGGTGCCCTCGGGGATATGCACGTCCCGATCGATGATGGCGCGGCGGATACGGCAATGGCGGCCGATGTTCACGTGCGAGAAGATGATGCTCGCGGCCACCTCGGAGTACGAGTTGACGCGCACATCCTGCGAGACTACGCAGTTGGCCAATGAAGCGCCGGAGATGATAACTCCGGCAGTGATGACCGAATCGACCGCGGTACCGGTGCGGCCCGGTTCGCCGAAAACGAATTTGGCCGGCGGATACTGGCGCACGCGGGTCCGCATGGGCCAGCTTTTGTCGTAGAGGTTGAACGTCGGCGAAACCGAGCACAGGTCCATATTGGCGTCATAGTAACTGTCGAGCGTGCCCACATCGCGCCAGTAGAGCGCCTGCTGCTTGTTCTCGTCCACAAAGCTGTAGGCCATCATTTTTTTCTTGCCCAGCAGGTTGGGCAGAATGTTGTGGCCGAAGTCGTGTTTGGAGTTGGGGTCCTCGGCATCGGCGATCAGCGCCTTGAGCAGCACCTCGGTGTTGAAGATGTAGATTCCCATTGAAGCGTCGACGGCGTTGGGATTGAACGGCGACCGGAATGTGGTCGTCAGCGGCTTCTCCTGAAAGCCGAGAATCTCGCCCGACTTGCCGACCTCGACCACGCCAAGACGCTTCGTTTCATCCGGGGGAATCGGCAGCGTGGCCAGCGTCACCTCGGCGTTGGTCTCCTTGTGATAATGCAGCATCCGGCTGTAGTCCATCTTGTAGATCTGGTCGCCGGAGAGGATGATCATGTACTTGGGCTGCTCGCTGCCGATGGAATAAATATTCTGGTAGACCGCATCGGCGGTGCCCATGTACCAGTTGGAGCCGGTGCGCTGCATGGGTGGCAGCAGCTCGAAGAACTCGCCCAGTTCCTGCGCCACAATGCCCGTCCAGCCTTCGCGGATGTGCCGGTTGAGCGAAAGCGCCTTGTATTGGGTGACGATGTAAACCCTGCGCAGGCCCGAGTTGATGCAGTTGGAGAGGGTGATGTCGATGATGCGGTAATGCCCTCCGAAGGGCACGGCCGGCTTAGCGCGATCGCGGGTAAGCGGAAAGAGCCGCTCCCCGGCTCCGCCAGCAAGCAAGACTCCAAGAGTTTCTCTCATATCGGTTTGTCCCCGGCTTCGTTTTCGTTCGTGTTCGGAGTATGAATGCTAAGGGGAACGGCGCTATTGAGACAAGCGTATTTTGCGGAAACGCATTCCCCGAGCCTCACCGAACGGTGGAGAATACCACACGCAGATGAACTTCGCAGCCCTTCGGTTGCATCTTCATTCTTGGGTGCGAGGCTTTACCGCTTTTTCTTGAACTTGTATTCGACGCCGACCGAGATTGCGAAGTTCACATCGAACTGGGAGGTCTTCGGCCCGTAGTTGATGCTGTAGTGGGTCATCACGGCGTCCGGTGTCACGCGAAATACCCAGCGCGGCGAGCGGTTGAGGTCAAAATGGCCGCCTATGATTGCGGCCGGAGCGAACTGGTTGTTATAAAAAGCGACGACCTGCGGAGACTGCCCAAGCAGGTCCTGCTGGAAGTTTCCCTGCACACCGCCAAACATGGCGTGGGCCAAAATGGCGCCGTGCCTGTTGTGCGGACCCAGCCATTCAGCGCCGCCTACAGCAAAGACCTCGCTGACAAACGCTCCCTTGATTGGTCCCCCATTTGAATTCGCGGAGTTCGGCGCGGTGCCGCTGGTGCCCAGATAGTATCGGCCCGAACCCTCGACGGCCCAGTGCTTGCTGATCCAATAGGAGCCGTCCACGTCGATGCCGCCGAGATTGGAGCCCTGCAGCAGCGTGGGACCGGCCTTCATGTGGTCGTAAGCTGCGCCCACGGAAATGTCAATGCGGTTGTCATAGCGCACATTGGCCAGCGGATCGACGGAGATGTAAGTGCCGTTTCCGCCCGGCTGGGACTGAGTTGTCTGGGCAGGGGCGACCTGGCCATTGGCGCAAGTTCCGGCGCAGAGAGTCAAGGCGATCATGGCGGCGAGATAGGCGGGCAAACTGACTGGGAGACGCATCACCTCCCAGCTTACAGGACCGCGCCGAGGAGGGACAATCCCAAAAAGCTTCATTCTGTTGGGTCTAGGGTTCACAGTATTCAGACTGCCGAGTCCACACAAGGTAACGCGCCGTCTTCAGGGTTTCGATGAAGGTTTCGGCGCCGGCTCCAAGGTCAGACTGCGGCGACAGTGGCGGCGCGGCGTGGACGTGCCATTCCAGAGGCAGGCGGCTGAAGATCATCCCGGCACGCGGCAGGTGGACCGCCGAGGCAACGACCTCGGCAGATTGCCATCCGTGGGCTTTCATAATGCGGGCGGCGTAGCAGGCGTTGTGGATGGTATCCCTGGCTTCCCCCTCCACTAGAATTGCGGACTCGGGAATGCCCTGGGCCTCGGCGGCACGAGCCATGACGCGGGCTTCCACGTAACGGTTGTAGGCCGCTCCGCCGGTGAGGATGAGGCGTGGAGCGACACCCCGATCGTACTCGTGAACAGCCTCCGTGACGCGGGCCAGTTGATTCGGCGTTGGGTTGCCGTCTTTGTCGGCTGGAGTGCCCAAGACAATAATCGCGTCGAAGCGGGTGAGCGAGGTATTCGAGGTGGGTGCGAAATGTCGCTCGATAACTGCCCAGGCCAGCAAGGCCAGAACAAGTACGGTGGCGGCGATAGCCAGACGGGCTGGCCAGCGTTTCGGCTTGCGGCGGCGGGGCAGCCGGCGAGACGGCTTGGGAGCCAAAAGAACTTCCTCCAGGCTTCAGTCTAGTCTCCCACCGGCTTCTCCAACTCATAGAGGAATGAATCTGTGCCCCATCCGTCGGACGTCTTTGTTTTTGTCCGATGGGTGGGAGCGATCAGCCCAGGTCCGCCGACACACCCCACGAGGAGAAAACAAAGTCCTTCAATGGCTTGCGCTCGCGGGGTGCGATTTCCTGGGCAAGCTGGCGCTCATTGGTCAGCGCGGCAGGCTCGCCTTGATAGCCGAGAGCAATCACACTGCCGAGAGCGTAATCCTCTGGGATTTCAAAAGCTCCGCGGGCGGCTTCGCGGTCGAATCCACCCATCTGGTGGGCGGCGAGGCCGAGGTGGGCAGCTTCAACGGCGAGCAGGGCGGTGGCTGCGCCCAAGTCATAGAGGGCGTACGCGTTGGGAGCGCCATTGTGAGCAAATGTAATCTTGGCGATGCCCAGGATCAGAACCGGAACCTTGGGCGCCCATTCCTTGTTGAAGGCGGCCAGGACCGCGGCGATCTTGTCGTGCGTAGCGGAGTCACGAACGCCAACAAGGTAGCTCCATGGCTGCCCGTTGTTTGAGGAGGGCGCCCATCGGGCCGCTTCAAAGACGCGAGCCAGGTCGCCGGGCGCCACATCGCGATCGGAAAAAGAACGCGGGCTCCAGCGTCCCTGGATTGCCGGCAACACACCGTCAAGAGTCGGTGCTTTCTTCAGATTGTTGACCTCTATGGCGGATAAGGTCATAAGGAGAGCTCCTTGATGAGAACAAAAAATCGACTACTTTCCTTTGATTCCGGCGGCGGAGTGGGAGATTCGAGGGAAAGACCGGCATCAGCCTCTGGCTCTTGGGGTTTTCAAAGCCTGTCCAATAACCATGTTCTGTTTGAAGGGTACGGGATTCAGCCCGTACATCAGAACCTCCAAATGGCTGGGCTTTAGCCCATGAGGTGGTTTTTCAACAGTTTGCATTCCCTCAGCGGCAAAAGCCGGAGACCGAAATCAGCTCTTAGCGTACGGGCTGAAGCCCGTACCTTTCAACGGTCCTGGTTTCTGGATAAGTTCTCAAAAGGTCCTCCGATTGCGTCGCGCACCGCTCCAATTGACAACCACCGCTCACGGATAAATGCGGTGCAAGGTGCGGGCGAAGGGGATGGTCTCGCGCACGTGGTCGAGGCCGCAGATCCAGGCTACGGCGCGCTCGATGCCCATGCCGAATCCACTGTGCGGCACACTGCCGTAGCGGCGAAGGTCCAGATACCACTCGAAGGCTTCCTTGGGGAGTTGGTGCTGCTCGATGCGGCTCAGCAAGAGCTCATAACTTGACACGCGCTGTGACCCGCCGATAATTTCGCCGTAGCCCTCCGGAGCCAGAACGTCGACGCAGAGAGCGAGGTTCGCGTTGAGCGGGTCGGGCTCCATGTAGAAAGCCTTCACGTTGGCCGGGTAGCGATGGACCATGACCGGACGGTCGAACTGGCTGCTCAGCCAGGTTTCGTCCGGCGAGCCGAAGTCGTTGCCGTACTCGAAAGGCTGCTCAAGCTGGCCGGTTTTGTGCGCGGCGTTAAGCAAGCTGACGGCGTCGTCGTAGGTGATGCGAGGAAACGGTGGGACGATGGCTTCCAGCTTGGCCGGCTCGCGGCCGATAACTTGTAACTCCGAAGCCCGGTTCTTGAGGACACTTCGAACAATGTGACTCAGGAAGTTCTCGGCTAACTCGAGCAGTCCGTCGAGATCGCAGTATGCTACTTCCGGCTCGATCATCCAGAACTCGGTCAGGTGACGGCGGGTTTTGGATTTCTCGGCGCGGAAGGTAGGACCGAAGCTGTAGACCTTGCCTAAAGCCAGCGCAGTGGACTCGATGTAAAGCTGGCCGGATTGAGTTAGGTAAGCTGGGTCGCCGAAGTAATCGACGGGGAAGAGCGTGGAAGTGCCTTCACACGCGGCGGGCGTCAGGATGGGCGGGTCGGTGCGAATGAAGCCGTTGCTATCGAAGTACTCTGCCGCCGCTCTCATGATTTCGGCGCGGATGCGGAGGATCGCGGACTGGCGCGGGGAACGGACCCAGAGGTGGCGATGCTCCATCAGGAAGTCGACGCCATGCTCCTTGAGGGTGATCGGGTAGGGGTCTGACTCCGGAACGCGCTGGACAACCTGGAGGTCGAGCACGTCCAGTTCGTAGCCTCCCGGCGCCCGCTTGTCGGCGCGGACTTTACCGGTGACGATGAGGCTGGACTCCTGGGTCAGCCCTTTGAGCGCCTCGAAGACTTCTGCAGAAACGCTCTTCACGTGGGCCACGCCCTGGATGGTCCCGGTGCCGTCGCGAAAGATCGGAAACAGAAGCTTGCCGCTTTCGCGCAGGTTGTAAAGCCAGCCGCGCAGGGTGACGGCCTGGCCCTCATGCTGGCCGAGCGTAGCGATGGTTGCGACCGGCGCCACCTGCGGTGGGGCAGACGCCGCTTGCGCGGCAGGAGTGTCGGGAGCGTTTTGGGCAATTGCATCGTCGGACATTGGATTCCTTGGTGGCCGGAACGTAGGTTGGGCGGCCGGACTTTCTAGGGTGTCTTTCAAAGATCCGTTGTGTGTCAAGGCACGACTTCAGTCGTGCCAAAGAGGGCCAAATGAGGAAGGGGTTTTAACCCCTGAGGGACCGCAGCCGAGCTTCTTCGGCCATTTTCTAAGTACGCTCTAGGATAACCCTCGCAGGTCAAGATCGCGCGGCCCTGGATCACGCCTGACTTGATAGACTAAGTTTAATGAGACGGGAAATTCTTTTGACCTGGACAACTTTTTGTCCCGGGAAAGCAGTCTGAATTTGTACAGCCGAGTCGATGCGCGGGCAGGAGGGCCAATGGGCGAGCTGGCGGTGGTGAAGAGCGACGAGACGCAAAAGACCCAGGTCGATCCGGAGACTGCGGAACGATTTATTGCCGAGAAACGAATCGGCGAGCGGATCAAGCGGCTGCGGCTAAAAAAGTCGATGGGCTTGGTGGAGCTGGGCAAGCACACGGGCTTGTCGGCGAGCTTCCTTTCGCAGCTTGAAACCGGCCGCGTGGTGCCGACCTTGCGGAACCTGGCGCGGATCGCGATGGTGTTCTCAAAGGACCTGTCATTTTTCTTTGAGACCGAGCCGCAGTCGATCTTCAGGATTCACCGGCAGAAGGAGAGGGTGAGGCTGCCGCAGACCGGGGTCGAGCCTCCGACTTATTTCTTTGAGAGCCTGGGCTACATGGTTCCCGACCGATACATGGACCCATACTTTGCGGAGTTTGTTCCGTTGACCAAAGAGTTGGCGCCCAAGGCCCACATGCACGCGGGATTTGAGTTCTTGTATGTGCTCGACGGAGAGCTGGAGTTACACCACGGAGACCAGGCGTGCACTCTGGGGGCGGGCGACGCAGTGTATTTCGACGCGAGCACGCCGCACTCGTATCGGTGCGCGGGGAAGAAGCCGGCTGGAGCGATTATTGTCACCATGCATCAACCGCTACAAGGACAGACGATGCCGCTCCGGGGTGCGAGTGCGGGCCTGGCGCCGAAGGTCGTGCCGGGGCTCAAATAATCGCCGCTTGCAATAAGGCCATATCAGACCCCCATCGGATTCGCGCAGAGCGCCTTCGACAAGCCACCGTGTTTCCTATTTGCTCAGGTCCACGTCTTCCGCGGGAATCAATTCATAACTTACAAACGCAAGGTTCTTGCTGTCGGGAGCCCAGAACGAAACATTCATTGACCCATCGCCACCAACGAAATTGGCGAGCACACGAATTTTGTTGTCCGCTGTGGATAGAATGCGCAACGCAACTTCCTTGTTGGCGAGATGGCCGGTTGTGCCCTTGCCGTAGGAGACAAACACAATCCATTTTCCGTCAGGCGAAGGGTGAGGCGTCCAACTGTTCAGGCCGTCGAAGGTGATCTGTTGGGGCTGGCTGCCATCGGGCTTCATGCGCCAGATCTCCATCGAGCCGCTGCGATCTGAATTGAAATAAATGTGGCTGTTGTCTGCGGAGTAGTCAGGGTCGTCGCTGATGCCGGTTCCGTTGGTCAGAGCGGCTTCTGTTCCGCCCTCAACGGGAATCGAATAGATGTTGCCGGAGCCGTGGCTGGGACGCGTAAAGGCGATGGTCTTGCCGTCGGGCGACCAACTGTGGAAATAGGAATCGGGATGCTCGGTGACTATGCGCGGCGCGCCTCCGCCGGATGGAATGATGAACACGTGTCTTCCAGGGTATGCAGGCGTGGTGCAGGTGATGGCCAGCAGTTTCCCGTCGGGCGATAGGCCATGGCTGCCGGTGCAGCCGGTGGCGTCTCCAGTGTCGATCTGCGCCGGAATTCCGCCCTTCACCGGGATGGTGAAGATGTTGCCGCTGCCATTGAAGATGAGGTTGAGGTTGTCTTTCGTCCAGTTGGGAGCGTCGAAGCGGCCGCGCTCGCTGTAGACGATCTCGCGGCGGGTGCCGTCGGTGGCCGGAATGGTCTGAAGAGTGCTGAACAACACGGGCGCGGCGGCGGCAGGCGGAGCCAGTTCCTTGAGATCGACATTGGAGAAGGTGGCTGTCTCAACAACATCCTTATCGTGCGAGCAGAGGCCGATGCCGACATAGAACGGGCCATCGAGATGCAGCTTGATGGACGTGCCGGCGGGATGCAGCGGCTCGCCCGCCATTGATAAAAACATCGTGATGGTGTCGCCGCGTTTTGTAATGCGTAGGCGCCGGGGCGCAGTAATGTTGAGCTCGAGACCAGTGGTCTCCGAGCCCTTTGCAGCGCGGGATTGCAACGCCGTCAATCCCACTCCGTGCAGCGCGGCATCGGCATAGACGGCGTCGGCGTCGAGGGTCTGGCGAAAGATCAAAATCGCTTTCCGATGCGGATTGTGTTCGCCCGCGGTTACGGGAAAGTTGATGTCCGCGCTGAGCGACAGATCCCCGCTCATCTTCTTCCAGACAAGATGAAAGCCGTCGACGGTCGACCAGAGATTTGTGCCCGCGGCGGTGAGCGTGTAGACGCCGGTGGCCGCATCGTAGACGGCCGCGCCGGCGGGGGTCACGCTCCCCACATCCGACTGCCCCTCGAATATGCCCAGCGATGGCGCGCCAGATTGCGCGATGAGAGGCGCGGACGACACGCACAGACTGAAGGCGAAGAAGAAATACGACGAGCGAATGAAGCTCCTGGACATGGGAAATGCCTCGAAAAACCGCTTTTACGAACTCCATGACGCACAACTGTCCGTTTGCGGGGTCAGCAAAATATAGGTTGGGCAGATGCGCTTGTCAACCGAAGATCGAGCCGCGCACTTGGTCATGACGCGACATTTTTTTGAGGCATGGGTTCCAAACAGGGAGTGCCGCGCGGATACGCTGGCGGGACATCGACAGACTCAGAATCCAGACAAGCGAGGAAACGATATGAAGAAGTGGATTGCACTTGGAGCATTGCTGTTGCCGGCCGCGCTGGCCGGCTGTGTGTCGCGTTCGGTAGTTGTTTATTCCGCGCCCCCTCCGCCCGCGGCGTACACCCAAGCAGGCAGCCAGGGTTATAACGATGGCGTGGCGGCTGCGCAGCGCGATCTCTCAGAAGGCAGGCCGCCGTCTGTGGAGCGCCATCCGCGCTTCCGGAATCCTCCGGTTCCTCCACCCTTGATTGAGGACTATCGCCACGGCTTCAGAGAGGGCTACAACCAGGTAATTCGCCACGGCGGGCCGGGATATTGAGTTCTCCGCGAACTGAATGGGGGCCCAGGTCTCCGCATAGAGACCTGGGCCACCCGGTAGTTTATGGGAAGCGGTAGAGCTTCACGCGAAGAACTGAGTTCGGGCGCAGCACGAGTATCTCTCCCTGCGCATCGTCGTCGCCTTCAATCTGACGCGTCTCCTTCCATTTTCCATCGACTAGGTTGCCTTCCTGCACATCGCCGAGGCCGATATTCTGCGGGCCGGGCGTGTTGGCTGTGAAGTCGATCCTCACGCCGCCGCCGGCAAAGTAGTATTCGTCGGGGCCGCTGTTGATGAGGATCGCGGCAGCTTCAAGCGGCGGCTCTGGAGTGGTTGCCCCGGGTCCGAACGGCTGCGAAGGAACCGTTTGTCCCTTGGGCTGCGGAGGAACATGCGTGGCGCGCCCGGTGTAAGTGAGCGTGAGCGTGTAGTTGCCTAGCTTGACAGCCTTCGGCGTATCGCCTTGATTCATGCGCACGGCGGTCATCGTGTCAGTGCCCTGGTGGGCGAGAATCAGCGGCGATAAACGGTCCAGAAGGCCATAGGCAGCGGCAAGGTCCGGCGGAATGGGCCGGTTTCCATCAATGCCGAATGGAGAGAAGCCGATGGCGTTGAACTTGCCGACGGCCATCACCAGATTCGCGGCATCGGTACTGGTCTCCGGAATAAAGAGCGCGTTGCCGTTGCGCTCGAACCGCGCCGCAACATCGTCGAAGTATTCGAGATAAAGATCGGGAGCAAGAATGTCGATGTCGGGTGCGCCTGCACGCCACACGTCATGAACCTGAGGCAGCGGGCCGCCGCAGGGATACGTTCCCGGCCACGCATGATTCGGCTGCTGGAGCCATGCGTTCACATACATCGGAATGTTGTATTCGGCCTTACCGGCCTTGACGACCGCCTCAAGAAAGCGCGCGTAGTTCCAGGCCATGAAAAACTCATCCGAAGGCCAGTGCAAATGCTGCCAACTGTTCTCATGTTCGATCGAACCAAGCAGCGAGACCGTGGTCTGAACCGGGATCTCAACGTCAGCGGGTTTGCCTGGCCCGAAGACCTGCTCCCAGGTTCCAGATTTCTTATAACCGTTGGCGGCCCATACGTCGCGAAACTCGGGAATCAGATTGTCCTTGTGACTCTCAAGGTAGTTCATCAGCTCCGCGGGGACAGGTCCAGCGAAGGCATGATTAGCCGCCGGAGAGCGGTCGCGGGAATCGCGCAGCACGCCCACTTCGTTTTCTACCTGGATCATGACGACCGTGTGCTGCGTGCCGTCGACCTCCTTGACGTGGCGCATCAGAGCTGCAAACGCGTGTGCATCGGCATCGCGGGTGGCATCGCTGAAGGTGCTCAGCAGTTCAACCGGGCCTGAAATGGAGACAGTCTTGCCCTCTCCGATCTGGATCCGCGGAAACCGGTTGTAGTCCTGCTTGACCCAATAGGGCGGGAAGCTCGATGTGCCGTTCTTCCAGCAGCCAAACCAGATCAGCACGAGGTGCATGTGATTCTCTCTGGCTTTGGCGATCACTCCATCGACCAGCGAGTAATCGAATTTGCCTTCTTCCCGCTCGAACTGCGCCCACGAGACACCGATGATTGCAGCGTTCAAGTTCGCGGCGACCAGCTTGGGCCAAATGGGCTCCATGGGCTCGAGAGCGGTCGCGGCGTTGTTCGATAGTTCGCCTGAGAACAGCAACACCGGCTTGCCATCCACGATAAGTTGCGTAGCATTGCCCTGCTTCTTGAGATGTGGAGTGCCAGGGTCGGTTTGCGCCTGGCTCGAAGACATGAGGCAAGCCGCGCCCAGTGTCAAAATACAAAAGAACATCCGATTCGTTCGCATAAATGACTCCAATCGAGAGAGCAACGGAGAATCCCGCAGCCAAGATGCTTGCTGTTATTGCCAAGCGCACATTTCGCGGAAATTCCTCGGCACCTTCCGAATTCCGAGCAATTGTACTCCCGGCGTCAGCTGGTTTCGCGAAAGGTTCTTGACTCCAACGGCTTCCTATCGCCCGGTTGTGGCGGGCTGCGCCGGCTTCGCCGCTTGCAGGTTGGCCAGCGATTTGTTCACTCGCTTTCTGAAAGCGCTCTCGTCAAGAATCATGTACCCGGCGACCGGTGCATTAACCTTCATCTGGCCACCGGCGTCTTGTTGAATCAGTGCCACCGAGTTGTTCAGCACATGCTGCGCTCCGGTGATGGTGTAAGAAGCTCTCATTCTGAGATCGCCCGAGTCCAAGAGCTTGTAGTCCCCCGGATTTCCCAGGGTGATTGTGACGGCGTTCCATAACAGCCTGCAGGGAACGGAATAGATGTCGTTGCGGGCTTTGCCGAATGCAGGAAGAGCGGGAGGAAGCAACAGCAGAGTCACCACCATAAGTCTTGTCATGGTATGCCCTTGGTAACCCGTGCCCGCTGAATTTCAAACCCAGAAAGAGTCTCTGGAATGATCTCGGAATGTAGCCAGAATTATACCCCCGGCTTATCTCCAAATTGTTGACCTTGGTAACCCCTTGGGCTTCGCGGAACAGCGCGCTGTCAGCCAGGTCATGGATGCTATCGAGTTCGCCCAGTGCCGAGGTTTCCCAACTGGTAACTTCCGGTCTGGCAACCATTCGGCCGCTACCCTGTTCCCAGACCTCAGGCCGTGTCCTGCATCTGGCTGCTAGAAGGATGCAGGACTTTCGCGGCAACCAGCGCATCGAGGCACTAAAGTGGCCGCCAGCCCGGTATCTTGCTTTTCGCATATAGCTGCCAATCCCACGCAGGCCTACGACCATTCTCGCGGGCCAAAAAGTTCACCAAATTGAAGACCCATTGCTGAAAGACCGAAGAGACAGCAAACTGGTCTGTGCCTGTCTGAGACGGTGGGTTTAGCATCCCACGATTGAGGACGAGGACTCTATCGATGCTGGCTGGAGTCACAGCGGCGAAGGCAGCGGCCTTCTTTATCCGAGACCATTCCTTGTCGAGCCAGTCCTGACTACCGAGGTTGGTGCCAAATGCAAAGACGGTTCGGAAACAGCGCAATTGCTCGTTG
Organism: uncultured Acidobacteriaceae bacterium; assembly: GCA_963757965.1. Taxonomy (GTDB): domain Bacteria; phylum Acidobacteriota; class Terriglobia; order Terriglobales; family Acidobacteriaceae; genus Telmatobacter. The sequence continues at coordinate 131,432 of CAVWTV010000003.1, read as the reverse complement.
TCAGTTGCACCTGCGTCAGGTTGACCTGCGAGGGTGAATGGCTCTTTGAATGGCCTAAGCGCGTTGATCTGCTTCGCTCCAACGAATGATTTCTCGAGTTCGTCTTCGGTCAGTTTGGTCTTTACCTCTATATAGGCAAGTAGCGTTTCCGCCGCTATCCAGAGCGGATCGGCTGATACGACCGGGTTGCGTTGTTTATCGAAGATGACGATGTCAATTTCGCCAGACCGACGGTCGGCATAATCAACGACTTCTGCGCCTGTTGCGACACCATAGGCGGCTGGTAGCCTAGCGGTTAGGAAGTCCGCGATGCTCTTCGCTCTAGCATTGCCTATTAGTCCCCGATGCTTCGTCTTCTGGGATTTTGCAAAGGCCGCAAGCAGGTTCTGCTCTGCCTCCTCCAGCACGCTCTCCAGAGCCTCGTTTGGTCTTCTCGCTACGCGCTTCCTCACGCAGCCACCTCGGGCGCAATTGTAATAGGCAAGGCCGCTTCGTGGTGGTTAATAACAGGAGCAGGGAGGCTGATTGTGGATCTCGCGTGGATGACCGGCTACCCGTGAGTACTACCTGTGAATTACCTGGCAAACCATTCTCGTAGAAAACACTTCCCGACCTGGCACCGTTGTCAATCCCGAACCGTGGCGAAGTAATCGGCCACCTCCAACCAGTTATCCACGCGGACGAAGCCAGTCGCAGTGAGGTTGTGCGGGGCGGTGTAGAGAATGCCCTGGCCCTCAAATCGCAGTAAGTTGCGCGGCAGGTCGTCGATAAGATAGTCGGCGCGAAGGATCGACTTGTTGCCGCAGAAGACGTAATGCGTCGGCGGTATGAAAGGAAAGTGGCGCTGCAGCCAGCGGTACTTCGGCCCCAGTGAGTTAGGCACGGTCATGGCCTGCGTGGCGATGAAGATTTCAAAGCGAGTGGATAGGTCTTTAAGCACCGGCTGGGCGTCGGGCATGAGCGCCAGGTCCTCGAAGAAATCTTCGGCATCGAGGAATGCGCGTAGCTGCTGCTGGCGATCGAGCGGCGCAATCTCCCACAGTCCCTTGCCCACCAGGTCCTGGGGAGTTACTTCTTCATCGAAGGTCTGATTGTAGCGGCGCAGGTGTTCGGCGAGAGTGTCCGCCATTACCTCATCCATGTCTACACAGATGCGCTGCATGATCGATCCTAAGCTCCGGCGGGAGTGGTCTTGCGGATGCGCGGTCGGGCGGCGGGTGTGTGTTCAGGTTGCGGAGCCTTTGCAACCGGCGCCATGCCGGGGCCCCCGGCGAGCGGCTTTTGCTCGCTGGGGTGGATCGCCGGGTCCCAATAAAGCAAGCGGCCGCAACTATCGCAGGTGAGCAGTTCGCCCTCGCGAAGCTGATTCCACATCTGTGGACGTACGCCCATGCGGCAGCCGGTGCACTGCTGATTTTCAACGCGCGCGATGCCGGTGCCGCGAGAGCCGGAAAGCCGATCGTAGCGAACAAGAACGTCAGACTCGATGAGCGGGCGAAGAGCGTCGCGCTCAAGGTTCAGGGCCGCCAGTTCGGCGGTGAACTCCTTTTGGCGAAGAGCGACGCGCGCGCGGATTTTTTCAAGCGCCGCGGCGAGGGATTCCACGCTGATGCGGGCTGCGGCCAGTGCCGCTTCCTGGGCCTCGGTGCGCTCCAGGCTGGCAAACTCCTCGTTCTCCAGGCGTTCGGCTTCCGAGCTGGCGAAGGCGATTTCGTGCTCGATGGCCGCGGCTTGTTCGGGGGTCTTCACCGAGTCAAGCTGGGTGCGGAAGCGCGTGACCTTTTGGCGATGCCCCGAAATCTCGCGATCGAGCCGCATGCGCAGAGATTCTTCGCGCGCTAGGGCATCGGAGGCGTCGGCGGAGTGGCGCTGGGCCGCGGTCAGGGCGGCTGCGCCTTCGGCAATTTCTGCGGGAAGGGCACGGAGCGCAAGGGTGAGGCGTGTGCGCTCAAGATCCACGCTTTGCATCTTTACGAGGTTTTCAATTTGCGCTTGCATCCGTTGTATGAAGTCTACGGCATTTGGCATCTAATGAGAAACAGTCGTCTAGAAACAGGGAACTGGGAACAGGGCTCCCAGAGCGTGTTTCAAAAATCCGCTCGCCGCGGCGAGTGTCAGGGCACGGCTTCAGCCGTGCTGTAAAGGCCGAGTAACCCGCGGGCTTCAGCCCCCCGGGAACGAAAGCGAATTTGCGGGGCATTCAGGCACGGGCCCTTGCACGCATCGGCGGGGAACCGCTTTCATCGGAGGAACAGAATTGACCGGGAGAATGCTGCGAGAATGGTAGCGGGTCCGGAGGCGGGTTTGGCGATGCGTCGAACATCTTTCTGGCGCAGGAATCGGTGGATCATGTGGGTTGGCAGCGCGTTGCTGGTGGTCCTAGCTGCCCTGGCCATCGTTGTGGCTGTGCTGGTGCACCGGGCTGAGCCATATGTGCGCGCACGCATTGTGCAGGGGCTGCAGCAACGATTTCATTCGCGTGTGGAACTGGACAGCTTCCGTTTGTCGGTGCGCAACGGCCTGGAAGGTCATTGGGGGGTGTGGGCCGAGGGCAGAGGCCTGCGCATTTGGCCGCCAGTCAATGTTGCTGGAGTCGCGGTTCCGGGATCGCCGCAGGCTGAAGTCGCGGATGCCAAGCCGCTCATCGAGCTGGAAGAGTTTCGCTTTCATGCGCCGCTGATTTACGAACCGGGCAAGCCGTTTCACATCTCCGTCGTCGAGCTGCAAGGCCTCGATGTGGATCTGCCGCCCAAATCTCATTTTGAACATGCTTCTTCCGGAACTGCGCCCTTGCATCCGCCCGACCCGCCCAAAGCAGGCGTGGAGAGTGGCGGGGACATGCTGCGGTTTGGCGTGGAGAGCATCGATTGCAGCAATGCGCGGTTGGTGCTCGAGACCAGCAAGCCGGGAAAGCTGCCGCTGCAAATTGCGATCGCGCACTTCATGCTGACCGGCATTGGTGCGAGCAAGGCAATGGGGTTTCAAGCCGAGCTGACCAACCCGCGGCCTACGGGCGCGATCAATACGACAGGAAGTTTTGGCCCCTGGAATCATGACGACCCCGGAGAAAGCCCCATCGATGGGAATTACCGGTTTGATCATGCGGACTTGAGCGACTTCAAGGGGATTGCGGGGATTCTGTCGTCGACTGGTCACTACCAGGGGACGCTGCGCAATCTCACGGTCGATGGCCAGACCGATACGCCCGACTTCCGGCTGAGACCGTTCGACAATCCGCTTGCGCTGCACACAAAGTTTCACGCCAAAGTGGATGGGACCAACGGCGATACTTGGCTCCAGCCTGTGGATGCAACGCTTGGGCGCTCGCACTTTACAGCGCAAGGCCAGGTTGTGCGGGTGCTGGTTCCGGCGCCCGGAAGTACAGGCGAGAAGCAGAGCCTGGGCCACGATATTGCGCTGAAGGTGAACGTGGACAACGCACGGATCGAAGACTTTCTGCGGCTTGCCACCCACAGCGAGACGCCGCTGCTGACGGGGTCGGTGACGGCGAAGGCCACGCTGCATATTCCGCCGGGGCAGGCGCCGGTACATGAGCGGCTGCAACTGAAAGGCAGCTTTGTGCTCGATCGGGCACAGTTTTCGAGTCCTAAAATTCAAGCTGGCATTGAGCAACTAAGCCTGCGTGGCCTCGGTCGGCCCAAGGATGTGAAGAAGGGCGATCAGGCCACCATCGACTCCAAGATGGAAGGGGATTTCCAGTTGGGCGGTGGGGTCGTCAAGCTGCCCGTGCTCATCTACACGGTGCCCGGCGCGACCATCCAACTGAGCGGCACGTACGGCATCGAGGGTGGTGCGCTGAACTTTACCGGAGACGCGAAGATGCAGGCGACGGTCTCAGAGATCGTGGGCGGTTGGAAGGGATTGCTGCTGAAGCCGCTGGACCGCTACTTGAAGAAAGATGGCGCGGGGACGGAGATTCCGATCCATGTAAGAGGAACGCGCGAACAGCCGGACTTCGGCATCGATTTCAACCGGATGAAGGGCAAACCCGCGAACTAGCCGGAAGAGCGGATGCAACCCGCATCGGGTATGTTTCAAGCAACGCTTTGTGGCAGGCCACGACTTTGCAGGCTGCGGAAAAACTCGTTCGAGCGGTAGGCCAGGGATTCATCCCTGGCATAAGATCAACAGAATCGACGCGGGCTTTAGCCCCTGAGGAAGCTTCATTAAGGCTGACCGATACCAATCGTCGCGATCCACGCGCTCGATGTGTTAGTTTGACTTGGGTCGCGCCGTTGCTGCATCGAAGCGCAGTGATTACGGCGCGAAAAAATGCAAGGAGCCAGCAATGCACTGGACCGGCCGTATCGCAAGAATGATTTCAAGCTCCATCCTGGGATTCTTTTTGGTTGCCGCGGCACTCGAGGCAGGTGGGCAACCTGCGCCGCTGAAACCGAAGCCGCAATCCAAGCCTCAAGCCTCACACACTGCCATCGGCGACAGCGCATCCAACATGCAGGACTGGTGGAAGAACGCCATCATCTACGAGATTTATCCGCGTAGCTACCAGGACACAAACGGAGACGGCATCGGCGACCTGAACGGCATTACGGCGCGATTGGACTACCTGAAAGATCTGGGAGTGGACGCGATCTGGCTCACGCCTTGCTATCCATCGCCGCAGGTTGACTTCGGCTACGACATTTCCGACTACAAGAACATCGACCCGCAATACGGAACCCTGGCCGATTTCGACAAACTGGTAGCCGAAGCGGGCAAGCGCCATATTCGCCTCATCATGGACATGGTCATGAACCACACGTCCGACAAGCATGAGTGGTTCCTCCAGTCGCGTTCGTCGCGCGACAACCCGTATCGCGACTGGTATGTATGGCACGACCCTTCGGCAAGCTCAGGGCAGGTTCCAGGGCAAGCAGCAACGGATAAAGGCGCGCCGCCCAACAACTGGCAATCTTACTTCGGCCACTCGGCCTGGGAGTGGGATGCGGCTACGCGGCAGTACTACTACCACAAGTTCTATATCCAGCAGCCGGACCTGAACTGGAACAACCCAAAGGTTCACGAGGCTTTCAAGCAAATCGTCGGCTTCTGGCTGAAGCGCGGCGTGGGCGGGTTCCGGTTCGATGCGATCAACACGCTGTTCGAGGATCCCACCCTGGCCGACGAGGGCATCGTCAAGGACGAGGACGGCAAGCCGCGGACCAATGCATACGGCGACCCGGTGCTGGACGACACAAAAACGTCGAACCTGCCCGGTCTGCATCCGGTGGTGCAGGAGATGCGCGCATACATGGATACTTTCGGTTCCAATGAGTTTCCAGGGACGCGGGTGCTGATCGGCGAGACCTACATGCCCAACATCGCCGAACTCGCAAAAATGTATGGGCCCGCGGACAAGCCGGAGTTTCAACTTCCCATGGACACGCAAGTGGGCATGATCGACAAGCTCGACGTGGCAACGTTCCGCGGCAAGCTGATCGACGTGGAAACGCAGATCGCCCACAACACGCCGCTGCTGCTGTTCGACAATCACGACAATGCGCGGCTCGATAAGCGCTACGGCGACGGAGTACACGACACCGATATTCAGAGAGTGATCTCGACCATCCTGTTCGCCAGCCGCGGGGCCGCGCTGTTTTATTACGGCGACGAGATTGGCATGAAGACCACTCCGCCGACCCGCAAGGCAGACGTGAAAGACCCGATCGGGATCACCGGATGGCCCAGGGAAAAAGGCCGCGATGGCGAGCGGACGCCGATGCAGTGGGACGCGAGTGGGAACGCCGGCTTTACCAAAGGCACGCCCTGGCTGCCAGTGCCGCCGAGCGCCGCAACCATTAACGTCGAGGCAGAAAAATCGGATCCCAACTCGCTTCTGGCGTGGTACCAAAGCCTGATCCGGCTCAAGAAAACCAACCCGGCCGTTGCCGGCGGGGCCAACATTATGCTCGACGCCGAGAACACCAAGGTCCTCAGCTGGCTGCGGCAGGCGCCGAAGGCTGCCGAGGTTGTGGTCACGGTGAACTTCACCTCTGCCCCCCAGACCGTCAATCTGGCAGCGGGTGGATCGGGGCTGAAGCCTGCTCATTTGCACACGCTGCTGAAGACTCCCGGCGGCCCGGATCCGGTCTCGCTCAGTCGGATCGCGCTGGGGCCGTACGGCGTTTACATCGGAGAATTGCGGTAGGGCCTTGCGGCTCGATTGCAACGGACGTGGCCATTGTCTTTGCTTGTTCTTGCGGAGGGAGCTAGTTTCCTGTCCCTAAAGTTCGTTCAATAAACACCGCAAAAGCGAAACCTCAAAAAGAGGCGGTCATCCTGAGCGGAGCGTTCTACAGCGGAGTCGAAGGACCTGCATTTCGCCTGTCCGTCTTCTTCAACGAACTTCGGAGACACCACACTAGGACTTCCGGCAACTGAAGTAGACTCGATTCACCACGCCTCTGTGGTGTATCGTCCAATTCGTATGGCAACCACTCCGAGCAGCGTCCCGCATCCCGCGCCTGAGGCGGAAGAGGTCTACCGCCGCTGGCTCCAGTTTCTCGACGATGCGTTCATCCGCCATAGCGCTCCGGAGCGGCGCGCCGAGATTGTGCGCGATCAGCTTTACCAGCTCTACCTTGGCCGCCCGCATGGAGGCGCGCTCAACCTCACCCTCACCTCCGAGCTGCCAGGCAACATCCTCAGCCTCTCGCTCGACCCAGACAACGTGACTCTCGAGGCCGAGCATTTTAGCGACCTGGACCGCGAGCTTTATGCCCGGCGCAAGCCGCTGCTGTGGTTCTGGCAAATGTTCGACCGCTCGCCCATCGGCCTCAACCACTGGCTGGGCCTCCGCTTCCGCTGCATGTTGGGTCGCCACCTCTTCGACCATCTGGGCGCGGGCGTGAAGATCTATCACGGAGTCGACCTCACTTACGGCTACAAGCTGTCAATCGGCGACGGCGTAACCATCCGCCAGGGCGCCCTGCTGAACGACCGCGGCGGAATCACCATCGGCAATGGCGCCGTCATCGGCTCCTTCGCGCGCGTTTACTCCCAGACATACGCCCCCGACCACTACGACCAGGTCACACTCGTGCCCACTGTCATCGGTCCCAACGCCCGCATCGCCAGCCACGCCATCGTCCTGGCCGGCCATCACGTGGCGCCCGGCGAAGCTGTCGGCAGCTTCCCCGCTGACCGTGTGTGAAATAAGCGGCAACTGATTTTGCAGACCAGGCAGGTCTCCTGCAGGGCAATCGCACGAAGGTATTTGTCCACGGATTCGGTTCCTTTTTCAACTCCCAGTCGGCCAACCGCTGTATCTCCTCCCGGAGGGAGGCGCGGAAAATGCCCAGGATGGAGTCCGCCGCAGCGAACGCAATCCTGGGAAAGCGTTCCAACCGAAGCCGCCCGCCCCGTCGGGGCGGAACGAACTATGCCCCGGCCTTAATCGCTGTTCATGCCATTGCCCTGAAGTCCCCGCCTTGCCGTTTCTTTGCTCGCCCTCCATGCTAACCTGAGGTTTCCGGCACATGGAGAGCAAGTTTGCAACAGTCCGATTTAATCAAGGCCGTATTCGAGTTCGTGATCCTCATTTTTTCGCTCTGTGTGCATGAGTGCGCGCACGCATGGACCGCCTCCCTCCTCGGCGATCAGACCGCCCGCATGCAAGGCCGCGTCACCCTCAACCCAATGGCCCACGTCGACCCCATCGGCACGCTTCTCTTTCCAGCCCTCATGATCTTTGGACCCTTCCTCGGCCTCAGTTTCTTCGGCGGCATGTTAGTGGGCTGGGCCAAACCTACTCCGGTCATTACCCGAAACTTTCGCCACATCGTTCGCGACGACAACCTGACGACGCTCGCCGGTCCGCTCTCGAATCTGCTCATTGTGATGATTGCCTTTGCCGCCCTCGCCGTCATGACCGTGTCTGTACCCAACGGGCGCATGATCGTTGTCTCGTCCTTCATTGGCGCCCTGAGCCCAGCCGGCGAGGTTGCGCCGCAGCCGCTGGTTCTGCTTTGTACGCTGGCCATTCTCATTAACTTATCGCTCTTCATTTTCAACCTGCTCCCCATTCCTCCCCTCGACGGCAGCCACTTTCTGCGCAACGCGCTCCCCTACAACGCAGTGCAGGTCTACGACCGCATCGGCGGCTGGATCAGCTACCTGCTCATGATCTTTGTGGGCGGCTTCATCCTCAGGGCGCTTCTCGTTCCGGCGCTCAGGCTGGTCCTCACAGCCCTCTACCACCTATAGCCGATACAGGTCGCAGAAAAACTCTGCTGCCACCACAGGCTTTGAAAGGGCACGACTTCAGTCGTGCCGCCAGTACAAGAAAACAGCCATCGGGCTCTACGTGCTGCGGAAAAACTCCTTGCTTTGAAAGGGCACGGCTTTAGCCGTGCCATAGAGGCGTCCAGAAAGAATTGGGCTTTAGCCCCTGAGGGAAGCGTCTTTCAAACTAACCCACTACCAATGAATCCGCAGCCTCGCGCCTCCCGCTACAATGGAATGTGCCCTTCTTGAGCGCAATCTCAGAAAACGGCCGCACCCTTTTGGCACCTCCCGGAATCGACTGAAACCATGCCCGAACCAGCCATCTCATCGTCCCGTCCCCGCGTCCTCAGCGGCATGCGTCCCACCGGCAAGCTCCATCTGGGCAACTACATGGGCGCCCTCGCCAATTGGGTCAAGCTGCAAGACCAGTACGAGTGCTACTTCTTCATCGCAGACCTGCATGCGCTGACAACCGACTACGCCGACACATCGAAGATCGCGCCCAATACCCTTGAAGTAGCGCTGGACTTCCTGGCCGGCGGCCTCGATCCCGAGCGATGCACCATCTTCGTGCAAAGCCACGTGAAGCAGCACTACGAACTGCCCCTGCTGCTTGGCATGATTACCCCGCTGGGCTGGCTGGAGCGCGTGCCCAGTTACAAGGAGATGCAGGAGAACCTCGCCAACAAGGACCTGACTACCTACGGGTTTCTGGGCTATCCGGTACTGATGGCGTCGGACATTCTGCTCTATCAGCCGCAGTTTGTGCCTGTGGGCCAGGACCAGCAAGCGCATGTGGAACTGACCCGCGAGGTTGCGCGTCGGTTCAACCAGTTCTACAAGCCCGCCGCGGCGGGCAAACTCGACGGCAAAGAAGTTCTGCCCGAACCCAAAGTCCTCCTCACCCCCTCGCCCAAACTCCCCGGCACCGACGGCCGCAAGATGTCGAAGAGTTACGGCAACACCATCCTGATGACCGACCCCGAGCCGGTGGTCCGCCAGAAGCTCAAGACCATGGTCACCGACCCGGCGCGCATTCGCCGCACCGACCCCGGCGACCCCGACAAGTGTCCGGTCGGCGATCTGCACAAAGTCTTTTCGACCCCGGAAACACTCGCCAAGGTTTACGATGGCTGCCGCTCCGCCGGAATCGGCTGCATCGAGTGCAAAAGCTGGGCTGCCGATGCATTGGTCCAGCTCCTGGAGCCCATTCAAACTCGCCGCGCCGGTTTTTCGGAGTCACACGTCAAAGAAATTCTTGAAGCCGGTTCCAACCGCGCTCGCCGTCGCGCCGAGCAGACGATGGAAGAGGTGCGCGCAGCCATGCAGTTGACATCTGCCGGCTAAGCCGGCCGCAAGGCGGGGAATTAAGGAGCCTCTGAATAAGTCGATGATTTGAAAGGGCACGACTTTAGTCGTGCCGCAAATGTAACAAAGAGAACCTGGGCTTTAGCCCCTGAGGGAACGAACGGCTAGAAATGGGACTTAATCAGAGGTCCTTTGAACTGTTTGCGCACTATTTTGCGCGCCGAATATTCTCACTGATAGGGCGTGGCCCAGCCCGCCAAGAGAACGCAAATGATCGAGAAGCCAGTCCCGTGGTGGCGAAAGGCCCTGAACTACGCGCTAAGCGGAATTCGATCGGGATTCGGTCTCTTTCCCAAGCCATCAAAGCCGGCTCCAGTAGAAGCATCATCACTCGAAGAGGACAGAGATCTGAACAGCCCCGAGCCGGCTCTTGAAGTTGAAGAAGTCCAGGAAGTCGAAGGAGCCCAGGAACTGGAAGAAGCATTGACCAATCATCCCGCCAATCCGGAAGCTGTCCTCTCAGTCGCCGAGACCGTAGTTGAGCCCGTGCCCGCGGCCGCGCCGGACCCGCCTGCTGCTCCTGCCGGCATGACTGAGTTACAGCCCGCTTCAGAGCCTGCGGAAGAGCTTGATCCGGAGGGAGGGGGGGAGTTCAACCCCCGCATAAAGCCAACAAACCCAACGTGGGATGGTAGGGATGGGTTTCAACCCATTCATTTATCCCCGGAACCCGTGCAGCCTCCGGAAGCACCGCCGGAGCCCCTCGTGGAATCCGCAACCGTGGCAGAGCTTACCCCTGCCGCTGAGCAATTGCCCGACCGGGAACCCGCTCCGGCCATTGATTCCGATCCTGCCCCGAGTCTTGAGGAAGTTGGACCCGGTCCGGAGCTTCCAATTGAGCACGAATCCGCCCCCATGATCGAGCCTGTTCCCGAACCCGAGCCAGTTTGGCAGTCCGTCGTCGAACCCGAAGCTCATTTTGCCGCGACTCCAGACCAGCCGGCCGCGCCCACGGCCGACCCTGAATTCTTGATCGAGCCGGACGTTGTAACCGAGCCGCTGCCTGAGCCCATGAGCCCGCCAATTGTCGACCCCGTTGCCGAGGCCGCTTCGATCCCCGAGCCAATTGCCCAGGAAGTAGTCGCCGAACCAGCCCTGGCCATCGTCGCAGCCCCCGAACCGTCCCCAACTCCGAGTGCCGTTGAACCCCCCGCCCAACCCGCCCCCGACCCAATCGCCGCTGAGAAGGCCGCCGCCAAGCTCCTCGCCCGTCAAAAGAAGCTCGACGATGCCGCCGAGCAATCGCCGTTCTCGGTCATCGTGGGCCAGGTCTATACCGGGCCCCTCGACTTGCTGCTCGACCTGATCCGCCAGCAGGACATCGACATCTACGACATCCCCATCGCCAAAATCACCGCGCAGTTCCTGGCCTACGTCAACCAGCTCAAGGCCACCGACGTGGACGTGGCCGGCGAGTTCATCTACACCGCTTCTCTGCTCATCCACATCAAGAGCAAGATGCTTCTTCCGCGTTCCCCCGCCGGCCCCGACGATCTCCCCGAAGACCCGCGCCGCGAACTCGTCGAGCGACTGCTCGAGCACGAGCGCTTCAAGAACGCCGCCCAGATGCTGCAACAGAAGCAGATGCTCGAGGCCGCCACCTGGACCAACCCCGGCTTCCGCGAGTTCCAGGACGATGAAGCCGCCGAACCCGAGATCGTCGCCGACACCGTCGACCTGGTCCGCATCTTCCGCGACATTCTCGAACGCGCCCGCAACCGCCCCGTCATCGACGTCCAGGAAGATTCGGTCACCGTCGGCCAGATGATCCAGTTTCTCGCCCGCCGCCTCACCCTTGAAGACAAGCCCATCGCCCTGCGCCGCCTTCTCAGCCACACCCGCTCCGAGCGCGCTCTGGTCGCCATGTTCCTCGCCCTGCTCGAATTGGTTCGCCTACAAGCCGTCCTGCTCCGCCAGGACCGCGCCTTCTCCGACATCTTCATCAAGAAGCACACCGGCTTCGACGCCGTAATGAACCAGGGCCTGACCAACGCACTCGACGACTGGCGATAGGCCTTCGATCTAAGCTGTTTGTGAAGAGGAATAAATGAGTTTCCCTGTATCCCGTACGAATTTTAAGGGAATCTTGGGATTGTTGATGTCTTTGTTGCCATCGTCGGCCCACTATTTGGCCCATCTCATAAAGTAGGGCTCAATCTGCGCGGGGGTTAGCAGATAGATCTCGGTTAGTTCAATTCCGTTGTAGACGGCAAATATCCAATCCACCTGCCTGTACTTGGCGATGATATGCGGATTCATATGGTGGTGAGTGGAAAACTCTGCGTGAGCCGGGTGTTCACGGACTTCAGCTCGTACTCCCGCCCGCTCTCGTCCCGGGCATCGTTTCCCTCACGCCCCGGAAGAATCCTCAGGCCCGTAAACAGTAGGATTTGGAGAATCTTGCCGCCATTGTCCTGAAAGATATCGTCGATTCCGTGAATGGAAGCTAGCTTCTGGAGCTTCCGGATGCCTGGCAGGAGTCCGCGGAGCTTTTCGTGATCGGGATGCGGCTTCATTTCTGCTCCCGAGCCAGCAGGTCCACCACATCGACCCCCAGGACGATCGCAAGTCGCTCCATGCTGTCGATGGAGATGTTTCTCTCGTTCCGCTCAACACTTCCGATATAGTTCCGATGTAGGCCTGCGCGAGCTCCGAGTTCCTCTTGCGATAACCCGTGTGCTAAGCGTGCAGATCTCAGGTTGACCGCAAACCTAGCCCGAGCGGTAATCTGAGAGTTCGAGGGCTTCATGTTCCTACATGCTCACCCCGTGGTAAGCTGAAATCTACAGCTTATAGGCTGTATGAGGTAACAAAGTCGGCAACCCTCATCTCCGCGAATCCCGCGTATTCGACGCAACTTGGTGCCGCATATGTCGGCGACTCCATGAAGCTGCTCGCGGATCTTCCTACCGGTTCCGTCAACTTGGTGCTTACTAGCCCACCCTTCGCGCTCCAGCGGCAAAAGGAATACGGAAACCTTGACGAAACAGAATATGTGCATTGGCTCCTGGAATTTGGACGATTGATCCACCAGAAACTGCGAGAGGATGGGAGCTTTGTTCTTGACCTTGGAGGCGCGTATCGGAAGGGGGTTCCGGTACGCAGTCTCTACCAGTTCCGCGTTCTACTTCGATTCTGCGACGAGTTGGGATTTCATCTGGCGCAGGAGTTTTTCTGGCATAACCCATCCAAGCTCCCCAGTCCAATCGAGTGGGTGAACAAACGAAAGCTCCGGGCCAAGGATACCGTAAACACACTCTGGTGGTTTTCTCGCTCAGCATGGCCAAAGGCAAATGTTTCCAATGTGCTGACAGAGTACAGTCCACGCATGAAGAAGCTACTTGAAGACCCCGGAGCCTTCTACAAGCCCAAGCAACGGCCTTCTGGGCATGAGATTGGTCTTGCCTTCGCAACGGATAACGGCGGAGCCATCCCTTCAAATCTCTTGCAGATTCCCAACTCCGAGAGCAACGGTGTCTACCTGGGAGCATGCAAGGAGGTCGGAATCAGTGGGCACCCCGCGCGATTTCCTGCCAAATTGCCTGAGTTCTTTATTCGCATGCTGACTGAACCGGGCGACTTGGTCGTGGACATCTTTGCAGGCTCCAACACCACGGGAATGGTAGCGGAGGCCGAAGGGCGGAGATGGCTTGCCTTTGAATTAAGCCGCGAATACGTTGCTGCCTCGGCCCTCCGGTTTGTTCCTAAGGGAACGCCGGTTGCCAGAATGAAAAATATCTATGCAAACATCCTCCGTGGTGAGTCAGTGTCTATCGAGGAAGAGATTGGTTTCCAGCGGCAACTGTTAGCCGTCTGAACACCGCGAAAAGCGTCAGCAAGATGCAATTGAAATGGACGATAAAAATGAGCGATAAGACAAAACCCGAAATCGACCGCCGTGGGCGCCCTTGGACAGAACTCGTAGAGAAGGCAAAGGACGACCCCGAGCTCGCGAAAGTAGTTGAGGCTGCGCAGCACGTTATCGAAAGATACAGTGAGACCTTGCAGCGTCTGGCGGATTCCTGATCCGCTAACGCCCGGGCGCCCCCAATTTCCACCGCGCCCACCGCTTTTTGTCCAACCCGCCGGGCCGGTGTAGAATCAAACCAGCAGAACCAGACTCCCCGCTGGTTCACCGAGCAAACAACCGCGCAAGAATGTGGTTGTTGGGGTTTTATGGACGCCCACTTATCCCGCGGTTCTGTCTCCCACCACGCTCCATCATCTGTCTATTCAATCCGTGTTGCTGCCCCTGATCTTCGACCACGGAGGTCCAGACGCCACCGGAATATTTCCGGGCGCCGTGGAAACTTCTAATGGCGGATCTGGCGACGTTAGTTGAAGTTATGCCCGCGAGCACTCCGGTTGCGAGCGCTCCGAATCTCTACGGAAAGCAGAAGAAATCCTCGCGGCGGGCAGGCGTTGCACTGTTCCTGTTGGCGCTCACGAGCGGCCTCGGTTACATCGTCTTTCACGTCGCCAAAGACCTCGATACAGTCAAGGTCACCAGTCTCTGGCCCTATCTCCTGCTTGGCCTGGCGTTGCTCATTGCTCTCGGCTTCGAGTTCGTCAACGGCTTCCACGACACGGCGAACGCCGTCGCCACCGTGATCTATACCCACTCGCTCGATCCCAATGTCGCGGTAGTCTGGTCCGGCCTCTGCAACCTCGCCGGCGTCCTTGCTTCTACCGGCACGGTGGCCTTCGCGGTCATCACGCTGCTGCCGGTCGAGCTCATCCTTCAGGTCAGCTCCGGCGCTGGATTCGCCATGGTCTTTTCACTGCTCATCGCCGCCATCCTGTGGAATCTCAGCACCTGGTGGTTCGGACTGCCGGCCTCAAGTTCGCACACCATGGTCGGCTCCATCATCGGCGTCGGCATTGCCAACCAACTGCTCAACATCCGCACCGGAACATCCGGCGTCGACTGGGATCAGGCCGTCAAGGTCCTGAAAGTCCTGCTCATCTCCCCGATTCTTGGTTTCGCTGCCGCCGCCCTGCTCATGCTCGTGTCCAAGCGTCTTATCAAGTACCCCTCGCTCTACCAGGCTCCCAAAGGCAACACGCCTCCTCCGTGGCCCATCCGCGCACTGCTGGTCCTCACCTGCACCGGCGTCAGCTTCTTCCACGGTTCCAACGACGGCCAAAAAGGCATGGGCCTCATCATGCTCATCCTCATCGGAACCGTCCCAACCGCGTACGCGCTCAACCACGCCGTCACCGCCAACGATATTCAGAACTTTATCGCCGCTTCCGAGCAGGCAGGTCACATCCTCGACCGGCATGTTGACAAAAACGCCCTGCTCGGCCCCGATGCCCGCGCTGAAGTTACCGACTACATTCGCACCAAGCAGCTTCAGCCCGACACCATCCTTGCTCTGCGCGAACTGGTCGAAGATCTTAATCACGAGGTCGCGTTGTACAAAGTGTTCAAGTCCGTCCCCGCGCAGGACCAGACAAACGTCCGTAACGACATGTATGTTGCCAGCGAAGCCATTCGTCTGATGCAGAAGAGTAACAACCCAGCTTTTACCGCCGACGAAAAAGCCGCCCTCGGCAACTACCAGAGCAAAGTGGACAAAGCCATCAAGTTCATTCCCGATTGGGTCAAAGTCGCCGTAGCCCTGGCCCTCGGCCTGGGCACCATGGTCGGCTGGAAGCGCATCGTCGTCACCGTAGGAGAACGAATCGGCAAGGAACACCTTGCCTATGCCCAGGGCGCCAGCGCCGAACTCGTGGCCATGCTCACCATCTTCGCCGCCGACAAGTTCGGCCTCCCCGTTTCCACCACCCACATCCTCAGCTCCGGTGTGGCCGGCACCATGGTCGCCAACGGAAGCGGCCTCCACCTTTCCACCGTTCGCAATATTCTCGCTGGCTGGTTTCTCACCCTTCCCGCGGCAGCATTGCTTTCCGGCCTCCTCTACTGGCTCTTCCGCACCATCTCCTGAGCGCCTTCAGTTCTCGAAATGCGCTCGGTTCCTTCCGACTCCTTGTTTTCCACTACCCCACCGGCTCAACATTGCCTGGAATGCCCTCATGTCAACCAGAGAGCCGGCCGATGAACAGTTCAGGGGAAGAGTCCGCATGGCAACGCAATCTGCGCCGGCAATCCGCCTCGTGGCCGCCCCGCAAAGGTATGCAGGCGAACTCCGCTATGTCGCGCGCCAGCCAATCCTCAATCTGCTGGGGCGCGTCCATGGATACGAATTGCTCTTCCGCAATGCCCCGGAAACGGTATTCAACCGCGACGGCGACACTGCTGCCCGCACCATGCTCGACAATGCCGTTATCTTCGGCCTCGAGATGTTCACAAATGGTCTGCCGGCCTTTGTAAGCTGCACCATGGAGGCAATCACCGAGCAGTTGGTGCATGTTCTGGCGCCAAAAATGACGGTGCTCGCGATTCCTTCAAGCCTCGAACAGACTACAAAGCTCGTCGAAGCCTGCCGCGATCTGAAGGATCAGGGCTTTCGCCTCGCACTCGACGATTTCACTGCCAAAACAAATCTCAGAGCGCTGCTCAATCTGGCTGACTACGTCCGGGTGGACTTTACCCAGCTCAACGCCGAGGAGCGCCAGCATTTGCGGCGAATTAATTGCGCTTCAATTGCCATGGTGGCAAAGAGGGTGGATACGCAGGAGCATTACCAGAAGGCCTGCGCCGAGGGCTTTACGCTCTTCCAGGGGAATTACTTCTGTCACCCGGTGCTGCTGAAAAAACATAAGGTGCCGGCCAGCCGCCTGTTTCACTTCGAGATTGTGAAACTGCTGCATCATGACCCCATCGACGTGCGCAAGGTGAGCCAGTTGGTGATGCGCGACGCGTCACTCACATTCCGTTTGCTGCGGCTCGTCAACTCGCCCATCTGCGCTATCCAGCAAGAGGTCCGGTCCATCGAGTCTGCGATCCTGGTCATAGGCGAGGAGACCTTTCGCCGCATGGTGTCCCTCGCCGTCCTCAGCGAACTCAACTCCGATCGCCCACCGGAGATTCTGCAAATGGCGCTGCTGCGCGCCCGATTCTGCGAACTGGCCAGCCCGCTGTTCGGCCTCGATCCCGCCGAACAGTACCTGCTGGGACTGCTCAGCCTGGTGCCCGCAATGCTCTGCCTTCCCATGGAGGATCTGATTCCGTCGCTGCCGTTGCGCGATCGCATCTGCGAGGCGCTCCAGGGCAACTTGAATCCCGAGCGCAGTCTGCTCTCCTGGCTGGAGTTCCACGAGCGCGCCGATTGGGAGGCCTGCGATGCCGTCGTTCAAGCCCATCAACCCAGCCAGGAAGACTCAGCGCCAGACCAGTTACTCAAGTTCTATGTCAACGCGGTAGTCTGGGCCGAAGCTGCGGTCCGCTCCGCCGTCTGAATTACACGATCCGCAAACTGCTCGGCGGTTAATTTCTTCATCGCCTTCAGCACGCTTCCAAATCAATTCATTTCCCTTTCATACAACTCGTATATCCATTTCAGAGTCCGGCATTTGCTCCCCCCAGCACCACTGGACAGAAATTCCATCCTGAAGTCTGGAGCGTCTCCATGTCCGATTTGGCCACAACTGTCTCCGGCCGTCCACCTGCCGCCGAGCTGCTTGAGAAAAAGATGAAGAAATCACACGCGATGATCAGCGGAGGCATCGTTCTGGCTGCGCTCATCGTCGGACTCGGCTTCATCGCCTTCCACATTGCCGAGGACTTCAGCGGCGTAACCATCGGCAGCATCTGGCCCTATCTGCTCTTGATTGTTGCCCTGCTGATCGCTCTCGGCTTCGAGTTTGTCAACGGCTTCCACGACACGGCAAATGCCGTCGCCACCGTGATCTACACTCATTCGCTCGACCCCAACATCGCCGTCGTCTGGTCGGGCTTGTGCAACCTGTGCGGTGTTCTACTCTCGTCCGGGGCGGTCGCATTCTCCATCATTACCCTGCTGCCCGTTGAACTCATTCTCCAGGTCAGCTCCGGCGCAGGATTCGCAATGGTCTTCGCCCTGCTCATCGCCGCCATCCTTTGGAACCTGAGCACCTGGTGGTTCGGACTGCCCGCCTCCAGCTCCCACACCATGGTCGGCTCCATTATCGGCGTAGGGCTCGCCAACCAATTGATGAGTGTCCATACCGGCACCTCCGGCGTTGACTGGGAACAGGCCACCAAGGTCTTCAAGGTTCTGCTTATCTCGCCCATCATCGGCTTCGGCGCAGCCGCTCTGCTGCTGCTGCTCTCCAAGGCTTTTATTCTCACCAAATGGGCCAGGAGCACGGCCGTCCATTACGATGCGAACCACAAAAAGCCCTTGTGGGCCGTTCCAACCATCGCCATCACCGGTGTAATCGGCTACTACCTGATGAACCTGATCGCGCCACTCATTCTCGGACTCTTCGGCCCTATCGGTCCAGCTATCTGGCAACCCATCGCTGCTCTTGAAGCCTGGCAATCCCCCATCGGGATGATCCTGGTCATGATCGTGGTCGGCATCGCCGGACTTTACTCGATCGCCTTGTTTGCCCGGATCGTGATTGTCAATGCCGACGTGCTGTTTACCGCGCCCAAAGGCAACACTCCTCCACCCTGGCCCATCCGCGCCCTGCTCATCTTTACCTGTTCCGGCGTCAGCTTTGCGCACGGCTCCAATGACGGGCAGAAGGGCATGGGCCTCATCATGCTCATCCTCATCGGCACTGTCCCCACCGCTTACGCCCTCAACCACGCCGTCACCGGAAGCGGCGTTCAGCAGTTCATCGCCGCCTCTGAATCGGCCGGAAAAATCCTCGACGCGCATGTAGACAAAACCGGTCTCCTCGGCGCAGATGCCCGTACCGAAGTCACCGACTACATCCGCACCAAGCAGATTCAGCCGGACACAGTCCTCGCGCTCCGTGAGTTGGTCGAGGACCTGAACCATGAAGTGGCCCTCTACAAGGAATTCAAAGCCGTCCCGCCCAGCCAGCAAGCCAACGTCCGCAACGACATGTATGTTGTCAGCGAAGCCATCCGCTTGATGCAAAAGAACAAGAAGCCGGCCTTTACAGCCGACGAGAACAAGACGCTTGCCACATACAAGAGCACAATCGACAAGGCCACCAAGTTCATCCCCACCTGGGTCAAAGTCGCAGTTGCCCTGGCGCTCGGGATGGGCACCATGGTGGGATGGAAGCGCATCGTCGTCACCGTGGGCGAGAAAATCGGCAAGGAGCACCTTACCTATGCGCAGGGCGCCTGCGCCGAACTGGTCGCCATGTGTACCATCTCCGCCGCCGACAATTTCGGCCTTCCGGTCAGTACCACACACGTACTCAGTTCCGGGGTGGCCGGCACCATGGCTGCGAATAAGAGCGGCCTTCAACTCTCCACCATCCGCAACATAGCCGCGGCCTGGGTCTTTACCCTCCCCGCCGCCGCGCTGCTCTCAGGAACCCTCTTCTGGGCCTTCCGCCAGATAACCAACTAAGCTGCCTTCCAGTCCGTCTTTCAGGGCGTCCGCTTTACTCGGGCGCCCTTTTTCTGCTTTCCAATGGCTGCCCGCCCCTCATCAATGCGCATCCCTCCGCCACATCCGGTACCATACTTGAGGTACCTATTGCCGAATGAGCCTGAAAGCCAAGCTGGAAGCAGTCATCTACGCCGCGGAAGAGCCGGTCACACTGGCCCAGCTCGCCGTCCTCTTTGCCGCCGACGCCCTCGAACTGAAGGCGGAGCAGGAAGCCGCGTCCGCGGACGCCTCACGCCAGATCCCGCCCACCGCTGAACCGTTGCCCATGCTCCTCGAAGGGTTTGAGTACCTTGGCCCCGATCAATCGCGCCCCGAAGAGCAGGTCGTTGATGCGCCGCCTCGACCTAACGCCGCCGAGACTGAGCCCGAATCGACGACCCCGGCGGACCCCGAGGCAGCTGTGAACATCGAACCGTTCGAAGAAGCACAACCCAGTCCAGAACCCGCTGAAAGCGATGCCGCCGCCGAGCTGGAAGCAAAACGACTCGCCCGCCTCCGCGACCGCGAAGTCCGTGCCGTCATTCGCACCCTGCTCGACGAACTTATTGACGATTACGTCTCCGACGAACGCGGCGTTGAGATTCGCGAGATCGCCGGCGGCTTCCGCATGGCCACCAAGCCCGAGTGCCACGACGCGGTCCGCAGCTTCGTCAAGAGCCTCAAACCAGCGCTCAAGCTCTCGCTGCCCGCGCTTGAAACCCTGGCCGTCATCGCCTACAAACAGCCCGTAACCGCCCCTGAGGTCAACGAGATTCGCGGCGTCGATTCGTCCGCCGTCTTCGGTTCTCTCCTCGCCCGCAAGCTCATCGCCACGGCCGGCCGCAAGCAAGTCATCGGCCGCCCCATCCTCTACAAAACCACCCGCGAATTCCTCCTTCGCTTCGGCCTCAAAGACGTCACCGAGCTCCCCTCGATGGAGGAGTTCGAAAAGATGGCCAGCCTCGAACTCGACGAACCGGAAACCGATAGCGGCGCGCAGCCGGCTACCGCAACAACAATGGATTTGGCCCTCGAACTCGACGAATCCGACGAAGAGTTGGTAGGTCAGGGCTTTAGCTCTGACACTGGTGCAGGTAAATCAGGCTGGGCTTTAGCCCCTGGGGTGAGCCCCTCCAATCATTCGGCTGAAATCCAGCTCCCTCCCGAAACCACACTGACCGCCGAGACGGCGGGCAGCATCGAACCTTCATCCACCGGAGAAGCCGCGCCTGCTGCGCCTCCGGCCACAGAGCAGGCAGAAACCGAGAATTTCCCCCATGGCGAAGAAATCCAGCAAGAGCGATGAGATCGAGGGCCTCGAGCCCCTACCCACCGAACCGAAAGCCAAAGCCAAAGCCAAGCCAAGAGCCAAGAAGAAAGCCAAAATAGCCGACCCCATCGGCGACGTGTCCGACGGCGAGGCCCAGACCGCGCTTGAACCCGTTCCAGGCCCTGAGACGAAAGACGAGATCGCAGCCGCCGAAAACAATGCCGAAGCCAAATCGGAAGCTGAAGGCACTGGCTACGTAGAGCCCACCCCAGAAGTGGATACCGTGATCGAAACACCGGCTCAAGCGCCTGTGAAAGGTCTCGAGCCGGAGGGAGGCGCGAGTCTCAACCCCCGTACAAAGAAGCCAAAATCAAAGCGGGCTTTATCCCCAGAGGTACCGGTTTCGGTAGAGGCTTCTCTGTCTTCCTCGATTCCCGCGACCGCTGAGGCCAACCTCGAAGAGGGCGAGTCCGAGCCCGAATTCGCTCCCCGGCCCCCCGCCAAGCTCGATCGCCTGCAGAAAATCCTCGCCCAGGCCGGTGTCGCCAGCCGCCGCAAGGCCGAGGAGATGATCGAGCAGGGCCGCGTCCAGGTCAACGGCAAGGTGGTCACCGAGCTGGGCACCAAGGCCGACGCCGGCCGCGACCACATCCGCGTCGACGGCAAGCTGCTCCAGGGCGCCGAGCGCCTGCGCTACTTCGTCCTCAACAAGCCCAGAGGCTTCGTCACCACCGTCAAGGATCCCGAAGGCCGCCCCACGGTCATGCAGTTCTTCGACAAGATGCGTGAGCGCCTCTATCCCGTCGGCCGCCTCGACTACATGAGCGAGGGCCTGCTGCTGGTCACCAACGACGGCGAGCTTGCCAACCGCCTCACCCGCGCCTCCGCCGGCGTCGAAAAGACTTACCTGGTCAAGGTCGCCGGCCAGCCCACCGAAGGCCGAACTCGATCAGTCTGCGCGCCGGCGTCTCCATCGAGCGCGGCAAGCCCGGTTCGCGACAAGGTCCGCACCTCGCCGGCCCGCATCCGCCAGGTCCGCCAGGGCGACAATCCCTGGTATGAAGTCGTCCTCATCGAGGGCCGCAACCGCGAACTGCGCAAGATGTTCGAGGAGGTCGGCCACTTTGTCGAGAAGATTCGCCGCGTAGGCTACGGCCCGCTGGTCCTCGATCAGGAGCCCGGCAACCTGCGCGAACTCGATGCGCAAGAGTTAGCCCTTCTGCGCCAAGCCGCCGACGGCACGCTGCGCACTCCAAAGTCCAAAGACGTTCGCCGCCGCAACCTGATCGACGCCGGGCAGTTGCCCACCGTCTCTCCGCGTTTCAGCAGTCCGCGCCCCGTCAAGCCTCTTGCAGCCAAGTCGTTCGAAGAGCGCCCTGCAGCCGGCCCCAAAGATTACATGCCGAAGAGATCATTCGTGACTGACCAGCCTGCACGCCCCGCCGGGAAAGACTTCCGCCCAACCCGTTCCAGCAATGCTCCCCGTTCTTCCGGCGAAGGCTACCGCCCCAATGCGCGCCCCGCCTGGCAGAAAGACGACCGTCCCGCTCGCCCACCCGCAGGCAGAACCTATGGCGCCAAGCCTTTTGGAAACAAGCCGTATGCTGCAAAGCCGTTCGGAAGCAAGCCAAACGACGCAAAGCCCTTCGCAGCCAAGCCCATCGAAGCGAAACCAGCCGCCGGGCGCACTTTTGGAAGCAAGCCCCCCTCAAACCGCCCCTATGCAGCCAAACCCGCCGGCAGACCCTTCGGAGATAGACCTGCGGCAGGCAAACCCTTCGGATCCAAGCCCAGCTTCAGCAAGCCGGCCTGGAACAAGTCAGGCCCCAAAGACCGGCCGAACTTCAGCCGTCCCCCCACGCCTCGCCCCGAATCTCGAGTCCGCGACGACGATTCCGGTCCGGTGAGACCGCCAAACCTCCACATTGAAGAGATTCACGGGCCGGAACGCTCAGTCCCAGCCCGTTCAAGCCCCTCCCGTTCCGCCGCCAGACGTCCCAGCGGCTCACGTCCAGGAGCACCCTACGCCCGGCCCGGCCGCCCCACGTCAGATCGTCCCCAGCCTGATCGTCCAAGCCCAGCCCGTCCCAGCCCGGGCCGCCCCAGTTTCGGCCGCCCCAGCTCTGCTCGCCCATTCCGCGGCGAAGGCGGCCAGGCGCGCCCGTTCACCACCAGCAGCGGCAAGCCGCGCGCAGGCGGCGCTCGCCCCAGCAGCAAGCCCGGCAACTCCAACTCCGGCTACAAAGGCAAACCCTCCGGCTTCAAGAGATCAGGCAAGCCCGGCGGAAAGAAGCGCGGATAGAGGCCGCGCTTGAGCCATTCCGCGCCATCGGGCGCTCTGCTTTCGCCAAGGACGCAGTTGCAGACTCTGCTTCGCGTCAGGTACCCTCAAGGCGCCATGATTTCAATGAATGAATTGTTCCCGTTTCGCCGCAGCCTTGCCTCCTCCAGCCTGGCTTTAGCCTTTGCTTTCAGCGCCTTCACAGCTTTCACCGCGTACGCGCAGCAGATGCCCAAACCCGAGCCGTTTCCGAATGTGATCCCCACCCAGCCGCCCGATTCGCTCACCATGCAGGACCCGGCCACCTTTCCCGAAGTCAAGATGAACTTCCCCATCGCGGCCGGCCCGTTTGAGCCCACCTGGGATTCCATCGCCAAAAACTATCCCGGCGAGCCGGCCTGGCTGCGCGAAGCGAAGTTCGGCATCTGGGTCCACTTCGGCCCCCAGTCCGCCGGCCAGAGCGGCGACTGGTACGCGCGCAAGATTTATCAACCCGGAACGCCGGCCTACGACAACCACATTCGCGACTTCGGCCATCCCTCCGAAACCGGCTACAAAGACGTGCTTCATACCTGGAATCCCGCGAAGCTCGACCCCGCCAAGCTGGTTCAGCTCTATCACGATGCAGGCGCACGCTTCCTCCTCGTGCAGGGTGTGCACCACGACAACTTCGACAACTGGAACTCGACCTATCAGCCCTGGAACTCAGTGAACATGGGGCCGAAGCGCGACCTGATCGGCGAATGGTCGAAGGCCGCCCACGCGGCCGGGATGCGCTACGGCGTAGCCTTCCATCACGAGTACACCTGGTGGTGGTACCAGCCCGCCTTTGGCAGCGACACCACGGGACCCAAGGCCGGCGTGCCCTACGACGCGGCGACACTCACGCTGGCCGACGGCAAGGGAAAATGGTGGGAGGGCTACGATCCGCGTCTGCTCTACGGCATCAACCTGCGCGCCTACAAAGATGTGGCCAACGTGAAGTATCGCCCCGAGCAGGGCATCTTCCAGGACCACCAGGACTACGCGCACTGGTACGCCACCCGCTGGGCCCTGCGCATCATGGACGTGATCAACAAGTACGATCCCGACTTCATCTACACCGACGGCGACTCCACCCAGCCCTTCAGCGGCGACAAGACCGGAACCGGCTACAAGTCCGACGCCATGCAGCGCGTCATCGCCGACTTCTACAACCGCACCCTCGCCAACCGCGGCAAGGTCGATACCTTCAGCATCGTCAAATTTCACCCGAAGGAAAACGGCGTCGTCAACACCGTCGAAAGCCGCTTCCCCAAGGACATCAAGATCGATCAGCCGTGGATCGGCGAAAATGCCCTCGGCGACTGGTTCTACCGTCCGGACTTCACCTACAGCGCCCGCGCCCTGGTCCTTTACATGCTTGAAGTCGTATCCCGCGACGGCAGCTACGCCGTGAATATCCCCATCAAGCCCGACGGATCGCTCGACGATCGTGCCATCCCGATGCTGCACGACCTGGGCGCATGGATGAAGATCAACGGTGAAGGCATCTATGGAAGCAAGGCCTGGGTCAAGCTCGGCGAAGGAGCCACGGACGACAAAGGCAACCTGCGCGTGATGCCCTATGGCGCGCTCAGCAAGGCCCATGCCGACTTCCAGTTCGGCCCCACAGACTTCCGCTTCACCGTAGGCAAGGACGGTTCCATCTATGCCTTTGCCCTCGCGGTGCCCAAACCCGGCGAGCAAATCATCATCGCCTCGTTCGGCGCCGGCGCCGGCTTGCTCACCGCGCCCATCCACTCAGTCACGCTTTTGGGAGGCACGGAAAAGCTCGTCTGGAGCCAGCATCCCGAAGGCCTGGTCATCACCATTCCTTCGAAGTTGCCTTCAGACATTGTCGTCACGTTCAAGGTCCAGTAGGATCTCATTGAACAAGCAGGGGAGCCCCCATGGCAAACACCTTTGGCACAGACATTCTCATTCAATCGCCGGACCCGATGACTGCGGCCACATTCTACGTCGACCAGCTCGGCTTCGAAATCACCGGCGAAGATCCGCACATGATCAGCCTCCACGGCCCGCACATCAACCTCTTCATCGAGCGCGGCCCGGCGCTGGGACCGGTCTTCGAAGTCACGGTTGACAGCGTTGAAGCCGCCAAACGCCGGCTCACAAAACGCGGCTGCCAAATCGTCAAGGACGAGCCGGAGTTTCCGAGGTGCTACGTCAAGGATCCCTACGGCCTGATCTACAACCTGACAAGCTGAATTTGTTACCGAATCCACCATCGGCGCATCTGATCAACCATGACCATCGAAAAAGCAACCTTCGGAGCCGGCTGCTTCTGGGGAGTCGAAGCCGCATTTGCCGCCATTCCCGGCGTAACCGCAACCGGCGTCGGCTATGAGGGCGGCCAGCTCGACAGCCCTACCTACAGAGACGTCTGTACCGACCAGACCGGCCACGCCGAGGTCGTCGAAATCGACTTCGACCCCGCGCAGGTCAGCTTCGAGCAGTTGCTGGACGCGTTCTTCGCCCTCCACGATCCCACTACCCTTAACCGCCAGGGCCCGGACTGGGGTACACAGTACCGCTCCGCCATCTTCTTCCATTCGCCGGAGCAGGAGGCGCAAGCGCGAGCCAAGATCGACCAGCTCACGTCGGAAGGCCGCTTCAAACCCAAGCGCATTGTCACCAAGGTCGAGCCCGCCCAGACCTTCTGGCGCGCCGAAGATTACCACCAGCGCTATCTTGAGAAGCGCGGCCAGGCAAGCTGCCACATTTAGTGGTTGGTGGTCAGTGGCTAATGGTCAGGGATCGGACCTTGTTTCAAGAATCCGCTCTGTGTCAGGGCACGACTTCAGTCGTGCCGCAAATGCAACAAGAGGAGCAAGGGCTTTAGCCCCGGAGGGAATCACGGTGCCGTGGGGCGCGGGTCTCGATTTTGCGGCTTGGGAAGCCGCTAAGCTTCGTCCTGGCTTGTTTCTACCGGAACCTCAGCGGCCACAGCCTTCGTCCGCGCCTCGTCCATCCACAAACAAACAATCCACCACAGAATCACGCCCACGAACAAAGCGCCATTGGCATTGAAGAGATTGTCCCGCAAGCCAATAAGTTTTTCGTATTCCGCCTGGCTCTGGGGCGCCGCCTTCATCGCAATCAACTGCCATATCCCCTGCACCCCGAGTTGCGAAATTGCAGCGGTGGAGAGTCCGATCAGAATCCGCTGGGTGTGGCTGCGCCATCCAGCGCCGAAGCGGCGTCCAAACAGCACCACAAGCAGGCCAAGTTCGATGGCCAGCACGTTCCCCAGCAGATCGAGCTTTTGGGCCGCCAGTTGCATCAGCCGCAGCAGCGCAACTTGCGACTCCGCGGTCATCGTCTTCCATGCCGGCCACGGTCCCCAAAACGCCACCACCAGCCCGGCAACCAGCAGCGCCCCCGCGGTGTTCGCAATCCACTGAGTTCGCGGAGCCCGTGCAAATGCCCGCCGCGCCAACTCCACCACCACCATGAAGCTGACCACCGACAACACATCGGCCAGCACGATGAAAATTTCGCTCAGCGTCATCTGCGCAAGCCTGCCGAACAACAGCCTGCTGGTCAGCAGCCGCAGTGCCAACAGAAAAATACTCGCCGTGAACCAGGGATAGCGCCGAATCCGATCCCGTCCCATCAATACGATCAGCAGCACCAGCAGTGCCGCGAACGTCAGCGTCCAAAGTATCTGAATCGCCGTGAAATGAAAATTGAAGTGCATGGTCGTCCTGTCCAGTCTCGCCCGGTCAGCGCGTCTCTCGCTGCACAGGCCTCTTTCAGTCTAACCGCCAGCGCCTTGCAAAGGCACACGCCCACAGCGGCCGCCGGACGGATGGCTGGATTGTAAGATATGGTGCGCCCGGAGATCCGCCGCGGCGGACGAACTCCCGACCTAACGTCCGGAGGGTCGGTGGCAGATGGAGATGGTGCGCCCGGAGAGATTCGAACTCCCGACCTAACGCTCCGGAGGCGTTCGCTCTATCCAGCTGAGCTACGGGCGCGCATATCCAGCATATCGTACTTTGGGCTCGACCGAATCCGTTCGACCGGTCGTCAGTTTTCTAGTCCCTAGTCCCTAGTCCCTTTTCCCTGCCCTTCCGCATTTCTTCCATCACGCTCTGGATCAGAGCCTTTGCGCCTTCCAGCCCCTCGAGAACTGCCTGCAGATCCAGCGCCGGCTTGGCCGGATTGCGGCTCGACGCGCAATAAACCCCATGCTGCCCCACCAGGATCAGCGAGTCCGTCAGCATGTCCAGCGCCACCGCCAGCCTGCCCCGCTCCAAACCCATCATGAACTCATGCTTCTCCAGTTCTGTCCGCTTTTCGTCGAATACGCTCATGCCTCAAGCCTATCCGAAAACCGCGAGCCGGTGGGTTTCCGTTGCCCGCAAAGCCCGCCCACAACGAAGGGATCGATCGGTGTTCCGTGCCGCCGCCAACCCGCCATCCCGCGCCAGCGGGGCTAACTCGCCAAATGGAAACCAACTTGGCAAATCAATCTATTCCCCGCGCGATTTCTTCGCGGATCGACCCGCCTCAAGCGCCAGGCGCAGCGGCGTAGGCAGCTTCGTAAACAGGGTCACAATCGCCTTGTAACGCCACGCCGGAACCACAATCAACTTGCTCTTCGCCAAAGCCTTCAACGATTGGTCCACAACATAATCGGCTTGCAACCATAGCCACGGCGCAGCTCGCGAATATCTGTCCACCTTTGCCGTGTCGTGAAACTCCGTATAAGTAAACCCAGGGCACAGCGCCTGCACCCTTACAGCCGATTGACTGCTCTTGAGTTCGAGATAAATCCCCTCGGTAAACGTCTTCATCCAGGCCTTGGTGGCCGCGTAACTCGTGCTCCCCGGGCTGCATACAAACGCCGCTACAGACGCCACGTTGATGATGGCGCCTGAATTTCTCTGCACCATGTTGCGCAGCGCCGCGTGGCTCAGCCGAATCGTCGCCATGATGTGCAGCCGATGCATCCGCTCCTGCTCGTCAACGCCCAGCTCCCAGAAGAGCCCGCGCGAACCGACCCCGGCATTGTTCACCAGCAGGCCCAGATTCTCTTCAGCGGCGATGCGATCCGCAACAACCGCCAAATCCTCTTCATCGCAAAGATCGGCTACCAGCAATTCAGCTTCACATCCATATTGCGCGCTCAGCTCGGCCGCCAGCGCCTCAAGCCGTTCCCTGCGCCTGGCTATCAGCAGAAGATCGTGCTTCGCCGCAAGCTTTCGCGCAAATTCAACGCCGAGCCCACTCGAAGCACCCGTAATCACAGCCAGAGATCTTGCCAACGTTCATTCTCCTTCGCGCAATAGTCGGTCGTGGGGCAGCTTGAAGGGTACGGGCTTTAGCCCGTACATGAATCGATCAAAACAGAATCGGGTTTCACAAGCAGCGAAAAAACTCCATTGAGGACCGTTTTGTGTCAGGGCACGACTTCAGTCGTGCCGAAAACGCTGCAAAATGAAGTCGGGCTTCAGCCCCTGCGTGTGCTTTTGCCTTGTCGTCTCGCCGGGTTCGATTCCACAGACACCGCGTAGCCCCTGAAAAAACATTCCTTCAAACTGACCCACCACCTCTTCGTTGATTCCAAGCCCGCGATCCCGGCCCTCGCCTCACACATCCAGCTTGCGCATATACTCCGCATCCAGCCGCAGCGCCTCCATCGTGTCCATGTCGAACTCCTCCTGCTCGATGAAGTATTGCTTCACCCCGGTAGCCGCGCGCAAAATCGGCGCATAGTTCATCAAGCCCCGTCCCAGCACCGTCGAATGGAACTCCCCATTCGCACGCTTCGCCATGTCTTTCACGTGCAGCAGCGGGAACCGCTCCGGCGCTCTCGACAGAAACTCCACCGGGTCGCGCCCCGCCGCAAACACCCACCCGCAATCCATCTCAAACACCATCAGCTTGGGGTCAACAAGGCGCAGCAGCTCGTCATAAAACAACACACCGTTCTCCGACCGAAACTCCGGCGTGTGGTTGTGGTAGCCGAAGGTCATTCCCGCGGCCTTCACCTTCTCGCCAATGCGGTTGTACTCGCCCGCTGCCCAGCGCCAATCGTCCAGCGTCATCGGTCCCTTCTGCGTTGGATCGCGGTGGTCCGTCCATGAGCAAACGATGTACTCCAGTCCCAGCTTTTGCCCATACTCGATAAGTGGATCGAGCTGTGGCCGCAGCACGCTCATCGGATGGTGCGTGCTCACGCAGCGCAGCCCCGCCCGATCCATCGCGCGCTTGAAATCCGCAGCGGTTTTATCGTAATAGCCCGCCGCCTCGACCTCGGTGTAGCCGGCCTCTCGAACCTTGCGAAGCGTCCCCTCAAAATCCTTGGGCAGCAGCTCGCGCACGCTATAGAGTTGCAGCCCGATAGGCGTCTTCATCGTTGCAGCCTCCACACGTCCAACACCCACACACGCCGCGGCAGCAACCGCACCCGTAGCCTTCAAAAAACTCCTGCGCGAAGTTACACTCAATTTGTTGCTCTCCTTTGGCCGCTCTCGTGTGAATTCATGGAACGGCGGCTTGCAGGTCTTTTAGTCCGCGACACATGCTTGGGCAAAGTTTGCAGCCGCTCGATTGTGTCCGGATATCGCGAGACTAGCTCCACGAACGTCGCCGCAAGCGGACTCGCTTGTCCTCCCTGTTCCCATTTCTCTACCGTTCGGGGGCTCACCCGCAGCATGTTCGCCCAAACAGGGCGGGATACGTTGAATCGTTCCCGCACTGCAACAAAAAATTCAGCGCCTGGCGCGTCCTTCACTTCCGCAGCCGGAAGCTTGTGGGTGCGAAGAGTTGCCTTACCCTCTCGATGCTCTCCCATGGCTCCCACCCCCTCCATGAGCTCAGCGAAGATGTCTCTTTTCACGGCCCTTTGCTTGTTCATCCTCTACTCCTGCCTTTTCGAGCTGCACGCTCAGTTTCCAGCGCTCGCTTCAATTGCTCTTTTTCATCCCTCGAAAGATCGGCTGCTTCGTCCTTGTCATATAGCGTGAGTAGCCAGAACTCCTCATCGGAAAGAAAGACGTAGTAGATAACTCGTAGACCCCCACGCCTCCCTTTTCCGCGCCGAGCGTCTTTCCAACGCAGTTTCCGAATGCCGCCTGCGCCGGGAATCAAGCTCCCCGCCTCCGGGTTACTCGCTAGCCCCAGCTGCAACTGTCTGAGTCCTTCATCGTCGAGGTAGTCTTCTCGATACCTGCTAAACGCTGGGGCCTCGATGAACTGAAACACCTTCGGCTGTGACAGGTCCTGCATTACCGCCATCCTGACTATACCCATGGTGGGTACATATGTCAATACCGGCTCGTTCCGTCTTCATGAAGCGCAATTTTCGCTTCCCGCCCTGCCGCATGTCCACCGCCCGAGAAACGAGGCCGGCGTAAAATGATCCGCATGACACGACCTGCCAGATTCCCGCTCGCTGCGGCCCTGCTTGCGGCGCTACCTGCGGAATTGGTGAGTCTCGGCATCGCCGTTAGCTGGCTTGAGGGGACACCCTCCGACGCAAGCTCTTTTGCCAAGTTCCTGCACACGGCTGCGGGAGTCATGCATTTGCCGGGTGGTTATCTGCTTCCCTTGGCTCTGAAAGCGGGCAGCCCTCCTGCAAGGGTGGCTCTTGGCGCCTGCGTCCTGTTTCTCAGTGGCTATCTCGACTGGACATTGCTCTTCATCGCAGGTATCTTCGGCTTGCGCTTTCTTCGCGGAAGACAAAAATGAATCAGTCGACGAAACCAACTCTGCGCCGCCTCAGCATTCGTGAAACCTCAATCTCTTTCACTCTTCTTCTGTTCGGATGTTTCTCGAGCGCTGCACTCGCCGCAACCCCCACCCCCGACTTCGGCCCCAACGTCCTAATCTTCAACCCATCCATGCCCTCCGCCGCCATCCAGGCCCAGATCGACAAGGTTTACGCCGTCCAGCAGCACAGCGAGTTCGGACCCGCGCGCAATGCCCTCATTTTTCTCCCCGGCGACTTCCGCGTCGACGTGCCCGTCGGCTTCTACACCCAGGTGCTCGGCCTCGGCGCCACGCCCGACGCTGTCCACATCACCGGCAACGTCCACGCCGACGCCAGCTTGCCCAGAAACAACGCAACCTGTACCTTCTGGCGCGCCGCCGAAGGCTTCTCAGTCTCACCCACCAATGGAACCATGCAATGGGCCGTCTCCCAGGCTGTCCCGTTCCGCCGCATGCATGTCTTGGGCAACATCGTTCTGCATCAGAACGGCTGGGCCAGCGGCGGTTGGATGTCCGACTCGCTCATCGACGGCAATGTTGGCGCAGGCCCGCAGCAGCAATGGATCTCCCGCAACAGCGAGTGGAGCAGTTGGACCGGCGCCAACTGGAACATGGTCTTCGTCGGCATCCCCAACCCGCCGCCCGGCGAATGGCCCACCCCGCCCTACACTAAAATCGCCCAAACCCCCATCGTCCGCGAGAAGCCTTTCCTTGAGGTCGATGCGCAAGGCAACTTCAGCGTCCGCGTTCCCTCGCTCGTCACCAACTCCTCCGGCATCACCTGGCACGCCGGATCTACTCCCGGAAAATCCATCCCCATCGCCAGCTTCTACATCGCCCACCCCGGAGTCGACACCGCGGCCATCCTCAATGCGCAGTTAGCCAAGGGCAAGAACCTCCTTTTCACGCCCGGCATCTACGAATTGACGGAATCCATCCGCATCACCCGCCCGAACACTGTTGTGATGGGCCTCGGCTTCGCCACGCTTCAGCCCACCAACGGCACGGCAGCCATGACCACCGAAGACGTGGATGGCATCGTCATCGCCGGCCTGCTCTTTGACGCCGGCCCCACCCTCTCGCCCGTACTGCTCCAAATCGGCCCAGTCGGCAGCCACGCCAATCATGCCAAAAATCCCATCTCTCTCCACGATGTCTTCTTTCGCGTCGGCGGCGCCGGCGTAGGCCGAGCCGCAATCGATCTCAAGATCGACTCGAACCACACCATCGTCGATCACACCTGGATCTGGCGCGCCGATCACGGTTCCGGCGTCGGCTGGAACCAGAACACCAGCGATAACGGCCTGGTCGTCAACGGCGACAACGTCACCATCTACGGCCTCTTCGTCGAACATCACCAGCAGTTCCAGGTACTGTGGAACGGCAATGGCGGCCGCACCTATTTCTATCAATCGGAGATTCCCTACGATCCGCCCGACCAGGCGAGCTACTCAAGCGCGGCGGGAACCAACGGCTGGGCCTCCTACAAAGTCGCCGACAGCGTTACCACCCACGAAGCCTGGGGCCTTGGCGTTTACTCCGTCTTCCGCCATCCCAGCGTCACGCTCACCCGCGCCATTGAAGTTCCCCCGGCGCCAGGCGTCAAATTCCACCACATGATCACAGTCGCCCTCGATAACCTCGGGGAGATCGCCAATGTCATCAATAGCACCGGCGGTCCTACCTCGACCAAGCCACGCTTCACTCCCAAAGTCACCGAGTTCCCATAGACCCTCAATGTCGAATGCCTGAGGCCTCGACCCGGCTCTCGAATCCCACGCTTCATCGCCTCGCCAGGTCCCCATACTCACGCTTTTTCTGCTGCAATCGTGAGAAACCAGAAAGCCCATTCACCCAAGTTCCTTCCAACGCTTCTACTCATGTCACAATGGAATGAGTCACAACATGACGAACGACAGCCTTCCAGAATCCGAATCCGGCCGCAAGGCCGACCCAATCGACGAGCCCCTCGCGGACCAGTCAGAGGAGTCCTTCGCCGACCTGCTCTCACGCCTTCGAGAACACCCACTCGCACAAGGCCGAGCCCGGCGCAGCGCAGTTGCAGGGCACCGTCGTCTCCATCTCCGCCGACCAGGTCTTCCTCGACATCGGCTACAAGACCGAGGGCGTGCTGCCCCGCTCCGCCTTTGACAACAACGCCGACAGCCGTCAAGCCCGGCGACACCTTCCCCGTCTCCGTCACCGGCCGCAACGAGGAGCACTACTACGAGCTCTCCCGCTTCAAAGTGGCGCAGCCCCGCGACTGGTCCGCCCTCGAAGCCGCCTTCGCCGAGAAGCTGGCCGTCGTCGGCACCGTCACCGAAGTCATCAAAGGCGGCCTCACGCGTCGACGTCGGCGTCCGCGCCTTCATGCCCGCCAGCCGCAGCGGAACCCGCGACGCCGCCGAGCTTGAGAAGCTGGTCGGCACCGAGATCACCTGCCGCATCACCAAGCTCGATGTCAGCGATGAAAATGTAGTCGTCGATCGCCGCGTCGTCCTCGAAGAGCAGGCCCGCGCTGCCCAGCAGGGCCAGCTACGCGGCCATGAAGGAAGGCGACGTCGTCGCCGGCACCGTCCGCACCCTCATGCCCTACGGCGCATTCATCGATATCGGCGGCATCGACGGCCTGCTCCACGTCAGCGACATCTCCCACGCCCGCGTCACCAAGCCGGAAGACGTCCTGACCGTCGGCCAGGAACTCCAGGTCAAGATCCTCAAAATCGACCCCGAAACCAAAAAAATCTCCCTCGGCCTCAAGCAGCTTCAGCCCGAGCCCTGGGAAACAGCCCCCGAACGCCTGCTCGCCGGCCAGCGCATCACCGGCACCGTCACCCGCCTGGCAGACTTCGGCGCATTTGTCGAGATCGAGCCCGGCGTCGAAGGCCTCATCCACATCTCCGAGATGTCCTACGGCAAAAAGCTTCGTCACCCCAGCGACATCCTCAAGCAGGGCGACCGCGTCGACGCCGTCATCCTCTCCATCAAGCCCGAGGAGCGCCGCATCGCGCTCGGCCTCAAGCAGACCCTCACCGATCCCTGGTTCGACGTGCCCCAGAAATTCCCCGTCGGCTCGCAGATCGAGGGCCCCGTCACCAAGCTCATGAACTTCGGTGCGTTCGTTCAGTTGGACGAGGGAATCGAGGGCCTCGTCCACGTCAGCGAGATCAGCGCCGAGAAGCCGCATCAACCACCCCCAGGACGTGCTCCGCGTCGGCCAGGTCGTCAAAGCCCAGATCCTCGCCATCGACCCCAAAAAGCGCCAGATCAAGCTCAGCATGAAGCAGCTCGTCCCCACCAGCATCGACGAGTACATCGCCGAGCACAAGGTGGGCGATCAGGTCTCCGGCCGCGTCGTCGAGCAATCCCCAAGCCTGACCCATGTCGAGCTGGGCGAAGGCATCCGCGCCGTTTGCCACACCAATTTCTCGACCGCTGTCCCCACCTCCCTGCCCACAGCGCAGCTCGGTGTCCAGCCCGACCTGTCCAGCCTCTCCTCGATGCTCAAAGCCCGCTGGAAGGGCAACGTCCCCTCCGCATCGTCCACTCCCGAGCCCCTGACCGCTGGCCAGATCCGCACCTTTAAAATCAAAAAGCTGGACCCCGAAACCAAAAAGATCGAAGTCGAGCTAGCCTAGTGCTACAGTTGCAAAACGGAAATTCCGGAGGGAGCAGGGGGTTTTAACCCCCTGAAAGAGTGCAAAATAACAGGGCCTTCAGGCCCGGACCCTTGTCACTTTTCTCGCAAAGACCGCAGGTCCAACTGTGGTACTAGCCGTGGCTGCATAAGGTCGGGTTTTGAAAGGGCGCGACTTTAGTCGTGCCGCAAATGCAACAAAATAAACGTCGGGCTTTAGCCCCTGAGGCATGACTCCCGCCAATTCTGGCTGAGAACAAGCCTTTTTCCGCAGCCTGTTTAGCCATGAGGGATGTTTTTCGGCAATTTGGACTTGTACCACAGGCTGATAGGCGCCCGCTACAAATACACCTCGTCGATATAGCACCACCGCCAATCCTCCCCCCGCTCGGCCGATTGAATCAGCGGATGCCCCATCGCATGAAAATGCGCCCGCGCATGGCGGTTCTTCGACGAGTCGCAGCAGCCCACGTGCCCGCATTCCAGGCACATGCGCAGATGCACCCACTCATCGCCGATCTTCAGGCACTCCTCGCAACCCTTGGTCCGCGGCTTCACCTTCCTCAGGTGCTCCGCAACGTGACTACAAACACTCGCCATCCTCGACCTCCATCGATTCGAGCTTCTTCTTTCTCAAGTTCTACACCACCGTTGAGCGCGAAGCCTTCAGACCCTTCACTCGCCCCACCCCTTCGCCCGCTCCACAGCCCTCTGCCAGCGCCCCAGCCTTTCCTCCCGCTCACCGGAGTCCATCCTCGGCTCAAAGCGAACGTCGCCTTCCCGTTTGGCCCGCAGCTCTTCCGGGCCGGCCCAGAATCCGCTCGCCAGCCCCGCCAGGTAAGCCGCACCAAGCGCCGTAGTTTCAGTCACTTGAGGCCTAACGACCGGCACTCCAAGCACATCCGCCTGGAACTGCATCAGCAGGTTGTTCACCGAGGCGCCGCCATCCACCCTGAGCGCCCCCAGCGGCGTTCCCGTCTCATTCTCCACGGCCTTCAGCACGTCCGCAACCTGGAAGGCGATGCTCTCCAAAGCCGCCCGCGCGATGTGGCCCGGATTCGTATCCCTGCGCAGCCCGATCAGCAGCCCGCCTGCGTGCGCATCCCAGTGCGGCGCGCCCAGCCCCACAAACGCCGGCACAAATACCACCCCGCCGGTATCGGGAACGCTGGCCGCCAGCGCCTCCACCTCGCTCGACGAGCCAATCAGCTTCAGGTTGTCCCTGAGCCATTGCACCACCGCCCCGCCGATAAAAATGCTCCCCTCGAAGGCATATTCAAGCCGCCTCTGGGCGCTCGCCGCCACCGTGGTAATCAGCCTGTGTTTCGACCGCTTGAAAGACCCGCCAATGTGTTGCAAAAGAAAACAACCCGTTCCATATGTGTTCTTTGCCTCGCCCGCGCCCCAGCACAACTGGCCAAACAGGGCCGCCTGCTGGTCGCCGGCAATTCCCGCAATCTCCGCTCCGCCCAACCCCAGCGTCGTCGTCACCTCGCCCACTCTCTCGCTTGACCAGACCACCTCCGGCAACATGCTTTCAGGGATGCCAAAGATGCGCA
The DNA here is from genome assembly GCA_963757965.1 of uncultured Acidobacteriaceae bacterium. Classification (GTDB taxonomy): domain Bacteria; phylum Acidobacteriota; class Terriglobia; order Terriglobales; family Acidobacteriaceae; genus Telmatobacter. The sequence continues at coordinate 95,842 of CAVWTV010000003.1, read as the reverse complement.
GCAGCTCCGGGTCCCACGCCCCAGTCACGATGTTGAACAGCAGCGTCCGCGATGCATTGGTCACGTCCGTCACATGCCGCTTCCCGCTCGTCAAGTGCCAGATCAGCCAACTGTCCACCGTTCCAAAGGCCAGTTCGCCACGCTCAGCCCGGGCCCGCGCGCCGTCCACATTGTCCAGAATCCAACCCACCTTGGTCGCTGAAAAATAAGGGTCAAGCACCAGTCCAGTCTTCGAAGAGACTGTCTCCTCGACCCCACTCTCCCGCAAAGCCGCACAGCGCCCGGCCGTCCTGCGATCCTGCCATACAATCGCCGGATGGATCGGCTTGCCCGTCGCCCGCTCCCAGACAACCACCGTCTCGCGCTGGTTCGTAATCCCAATCGCTGCAACGTCCCGCGGCCGCGCCCCAGCCTTGCCCAGCACTTCAACCGCGCAGGCCAGTTGGCTGGTCAAAATCTCCATCGGATCGTGCTCCACCCATCCCGCCCCTGGGTAGAACTGCTCAAACTCGTGCTGCGCCACCGCTGCAATCGTTCCCGCCTCATTGAAAAGAATCGCCCGCGAACTCGTCGTTCCCTGATCCAAAGCAAGTATGTAAGCCATCTGTGATGTCCGTCCTCGGCCAACAGTCAAACACGCCCGGCTGTTCACGAGCAAGCCGTCGTTATCTGTAGGCTGATCGCCGAATCCACAGCCTGTGGAAATCTTCTCGCGCCGTGGTTCAACGTCCCTTCCAGCCAAACTTGCCTGAATCCCAATTCTGCACCAGCGCCTGTGCAGTTTCGCCCATCCGTACCCCGCGCAGACCAAGAAGAACAGGAAGTTTCAACGTGATGGTACTGAGGGTAACCAAAGTGCGGTAACCGGGGACGTAGACGCATCTCCTGAAATTTGCCCCTTTCGGCGCATTGTGATGCAAGTGGAACGGTGGTCAAATCTTCATATCGCAAGGGGACAAAGTTTCGGTAGACGCTGAAGGAGACCCACATGACCACAAATGCACAAGCGCAATTTGCCGATGTGAATGACGTGAACCTGACCTGGCAAATACCCGAAGCTGAGACCCTCAGAATCAAGGATGACTCGACAATTCGTTACGCCGCGGCAGCTGCCGCATTTGGGTTGGTGTTTGGCGTCGCCCTCGCGGCTACTTCAGGCTATGTTCTCGTTCCTCCGTCGTCTCCCGCTCAAGCGTCCACCGTTTCCACCACACCCGTCGTTGCCGCCAGCGTCGCCTCTCCGTCAGCGCATGCGGTCTCGCACCACAGCCAGACGATCAACCCGGCAATCGCAAAGTCTTCGTCCTCCGTCCTCCCAGTCGCTCTCAAAACCTCCGTCAACCGCAAATCCTCGGCCACCCATCATCGTCACGGCGCCCGCAGAGCGTCCGCGAAAAGATTCTCCTTTACCTCGCACCGCTCAGAAGCGTTCCTCAAGATTCCTCCAGCCCCTTCAGCCCGCGTGCCGGCTCCCGTTTCCATGGAATCGAGAACCGTTCAGGCGCTTGCCGTCTCGTTCTTCATGGAAGGCGACGCAACTGTCGCCGACTTCGACTCCTCCAGCGGCATGATTCAAACAGATGAGGGCAAGTCATTCCTCATCGGAATGCCAGCCGGCGTCAGCAGCGCGGGCCCCTGGCAGGACTACCACCGCAATGTTCATTACCGCTGCGATCAATCCGGAAATTGCACCATCAGCGGCGCCGGCGTTGTCGTCCCCAACGCCAAGCTCACTTAGCCAAACGATTCTCCTCGGTTGAACTCCTTGCAATCCTTGGGCCTCCTTTCGAGGCCCTTCGCTTTTCCCTTCATCTTTCCTTTCAACGAATGGCTCCCGGAATATACTTTGACTCTGGAGCCATTTCAATGAGCCAAGCCACGCCAATCTCCGCAGCCGCATCAGGCACGTTCACCATCGGCGGCGACCTCACCGTCAATCGCCTCGGCTACGGAGCCATGCGCATCACCGGCCCCGGCATTTGGGGACCACCCGCCGACAAGCCCGCCGCCCTTGCCACCCTGCGTCGAGCCGTTGAACTGGGCGTCAACCTCATCGATACAGCCGACTCCTACGGCCCCGGCGTCTCTGAAGAGCTCATTGCCGAAGCGCTCCATCCCTACCCGGCCGGCCTGGTCATCGCCACCAAGGCTGGATGGGAGCGCGTAGGTCCCGGCCAATGGACTCACAATGCCAGCCCGAAGCACCTCGTCCAGGCCCTCGAAGACAGCCTCAAGCGCCTCCGCCTCGACCGGATCGACGTTTTTCAGCTCCACGTCCCAGATCCCGCCGTCTCCTTCGAAGCCTCCATGGAGACCCTCGCCAGACTTCAGCAGCAGGGCAAGATCCGCCACGTGGCGCTCTCCAACGTCACCCGCGAGCACATCGAGCGCGCCCGCGCCATTGTCCCCATCGTCACCGTGCAAAACCGCTACAGCTTCGCCGACCGCGAGTACGACTACGTTGTCGATCATTGCGAAAAGAACTCGATCGGCTTCATGCCGTGGGCGCCGATGGGTCAGGGAAGAGAGGCGCCTGACGCCATCCAAAAAGTCGCCGCCGAGCTCGGCGCCACGCCTCTCCAGGTCGCCCTGGCCTGGCTGCTCAAGCGCTCCAAAGTGATCCTGCCTATCCCTGGAACCTCATCCGTCGCCCACGTCGAAGAAAACATCGCTGCCGCCGGCCTCGAATTGCCCCAGCCAGCCTACGACGAACTTTCCGCAATCAGCCATTCACCCATGAGTCTCCGCGGCTAGTATCGACGTGCCCCATGATGCTGACTTAAAATGGAGCCATTGTCTCTTCGTGTACACGAGAATCGTGTACACTGGTTTCGTATGAAGAACATTACCTTGAGTGCCGACGAAGACTTGATCGAGCGGGCGCGCACCATTGCCCGTGGCCAGCGCACGACACTGAACGCGGCATTCCGCGAATGGCTGATGCAATTCACTCAAAGCGCGGGAGACGCCCAAGGCTTCGATGCGCTGATGAAGCAGATGCGACACGTCGATGCGGGCAGGCACTTCAGCAGGGACGACTTGAATGAGCGATAGATTCTTTCTGGACACGAATATCTTCGTTTACTCATTTGACCAAAGCGCCGTCATGAAAGCCCACGTAGCCGCGCAACTGATCCGCAAAGCCCTGACGACGCAGAAGGGCATCGTCAGCTATCAGGTCGTTCAGGAGTTCTTCAATGTAGCCCTGAAACGGTTCTCCCAACCCATGAGATTGGCGGACGCGGAGCAATATCTGGGCACGGTTTTCCGCCCCCTGCTCGCCGTTCACTCGTCACCAGCACTCTATGCGGAGGCTTTGCATCTCCAACACCAAAGCGGGCTCTCATGGTACGACTCACTGATCGTCTCCGCTGCAATCCAGGCGCAGTGCGATCTCCTCTTAACGGAGGATCTCCAGCATGGTCAGCAGTTCGGCAGTCTCCGGATTGCGAATCCCTTCCTCTGAATTCCACATACCGTGTGGCACACCCTTGCGCGTCCTTGCTTTTGCCGGAAGGGTGGGATTCCACTCCACTCAATTACCCATTCGCCCTCTGCGCCACCACCATCGACTCCATAATCTGATCGGATACTTCCTTCACCGACCCCGGCGAGTGAGACAGAAACAGCGTGTTGGTCTTATCGTTCTCGCCGATCGACTTCAGCGTGTCGAAGTATTGCGTCACCATCACCAGTTGCATCACGTCTCGCGACGACGCCCCGTCCACCACCTTCTGGAACTGCTCGATCGAGACCTGCAACCCCTCGATGATCGCCTTGCGCTGATTGGCGATGCCCTGTCCCTGCAGCGCCTTGCTCTCGGCCTCGGCCTCGGCCTTCTTCACCACCAGAATCTTCTCCGCCTCGCCCCGCGCGTTGGCCGCCACCTGCTCGCGCTGCGCCGCGTTGATGTCGTTCATAGCCGACTTCACCTTTTGATCGGGAACAATATCCGTCACCAGCACATTCACGATCTCGTAGCCGAAGGTCGCCATGTCCGCATCCAGCTCCAGCTTCACCGCCGCGGCAATGCTTGACTGCGAGGCAAACACCTCATCCAGCGTCATACCCGGCACATGGCCCAGGATCACCTGCTCGACATAACTCTTGATCTGCGCCACCGGATCCGACAGCTTGTAGAAGGCGTCGTAGACTTTCTCCGGCCGAACCCGATTCTGCACCGAGATCGGGATGGTCACGAACACGTTGTCCTTGGTCTTGGTCTCCATGGTCAGCGTGATCTGGTTCACCCGCAGGCTGACGAGGCCGGCCACCGTATCGAAGTAAGGAACTTTCCAGTTCAACCCCGCATCCGCCACGCGAAGAAACTTGCCGAACCGCGTGATCACGGCCACCTGCGCCGTATTCACGGTAAAGAAGCTTCCCAGAATCAAGGAAAGAACGATGACAGCGACAAATGCCAGCAGAACCCAGACCAATATGTCCATTTCAATCCTCCGCGCCTCAGTTATTGATGCAACGCCGAATTATACGCGCCTGCCAACTCAGCCCGGTTACAACCCAATCCAGTACACGGAAACGAGCCTGAAACTTCAGCCCGTGCCCATCGCGGAACCAATGGGAAGCCCCGTCCAGGTCGTGCCTGAGCGGGGCTATTTGAGGACCGATTCATGCCGGCGAGGCTTGCTTACTTGCGCCCCTGGATGGTCTTGGGGTTGACGCCGGCTTTCTTCAAGGCCTTCTTGGCGGCGATCTCGTGCATCTCCTTGCCTATTGGGGATTGATTGATGCCCAGCTGGATGGCCAGGTTGATGATGTTGCCCGTGCCCCAGTAAAGCGCAAGCCCCGATGCGTAGTGCCAAAGCATGAAACCGAACATGACCGGCATCATGAAGGCCAACATGCGCCGCTGCGCCGGGTCCTGTCCCGGAGCAGGCGTAATGTACTGCGTGAAGAACATGCTGATGATAATGATGATCGGCAGAATGTGCATCGGGTCGGGCGAAGAAAGATCGGTGAGCCAGAACCAGTGAGCCTGGCGCAGCTCGACCGAATTCTGCAACACGCGGAAGTAGGCGAAGAACAGCGGCATCTGAATCAGCATCGGCAGGCAACTGCCGTACATATTCACGCCTTCGGTCTTGTACAGATCCATCATCTCCGCGTTCATCTCGGCCTTTTTGGGGTCGGTCGTCTTCAGATGGGCGTACCGCTTCTTGAGCGCCTCCACCTTGGGCTGAATGCGCATCATCTTCAGCGAAGACTTCATCATCATGAAGCGCGTGGGCAGCATCAACAGGTTGAAGATGACGGTGACGATGATGATCGCCCATCCCCAGTTGCCCACGCCGTGTTCATCGAGAAAGCGCAGAGCAAGATAGAGAGGCTTGGCGATGACCGTGAGCCAGCCGAACTGAATCAGCGGCTCCAGCGACTGCCCGTCCGGCTTGCCGTCCGCTCCAATGGCGTGGATGGAAGTGACAATATCCATCGCCTTGGGACCCGCGAAGAGGCGCAGCCGCGTGCTGCCGCTGGTGTCGCCCACCGCCAGTCCGAGCGCGTGCGCGGGCTTCTTCTCGCTATTCGGGTTGCTCAGGTCGCCGGGCAGATCGACGGTGTTATGCAGCGTCACAACGGTGGCGCGTTCGGGAACGTCCGGCAAGAAGGCCGATACAAAGTAGAGATCGGTGACGGCCGCGTAGGCATACGGCTGGTCGAACGTAGCGTTGTTGCCCACCTTGGTCACGGCTTGAGAATCCTGCTTGCCGTCCACCGACCAGGCGAACTGCGACATCGCCGAGGTGCGAACCGACGACCTGGTTGAAGACGCGGGTAAAAACTCCTCCATATCGCCCAGGGCGGAGGGCCACGAGATCAGCGCGCGCACGGGAGCACCGTCGCGCTTGACCTCAGCTTCAACGGTAATCACGTAGCTGGAGTCGAAGCGCACCGTCTTCACCACGTCGAGGTTGCCGGAAGCGTAATGAAAAGTGAGTGCATTCGTCTCAGGGGCCACGGCATGGCCGGTCACCGTGGGTTGCGCGCCTGAAGCGGTGACCTGATACAGAGCCTGATTCAACTGCGTGGTGAGCGCGGACTCATACGTAAAGAACGACAGCGGGAATCCGAAGTCCTTCGCCAGTTGCGGCTGCACCATATCCAGCGGCTTGCCGGCCGAGTCGCTGTACTTTTTCAGGATCCAGTGCTCGATCTGCGCGCCGCGATTGGTGAAAACGATCTTGTACTGTTCGTTCTCGATTGTGGTCTGTGTTTCAAGCGCGGCAGTCACGCTGGGCGCGGCCGCCTGCGCCGACGCGCCGGCCGCCTGCGGTTGGCCAGGCTGTCCCGCAGTCGCTTGTCCTGCCGTCACCGGCCCCGCGGTCGTTTGTCCAGCGCTCTGGGCCTGTTGCGTCTCGGTCTGCGACGTCGTCGGACTAGCGGGCGGCTTGGGCTTGAAGAAATATTGATAGCCCAGGAACACGACGACCAAAAGCATCGTGAACATGAGGGTGCTGCGCATGTCGCCGCCACTGCCACTGCCGCCGCCGCCGGCTCCCGGCGTTTGAAGATTGGGATTGCGAATTTCGGGCAAGAGATACGTCCTATTCGTTGGTGCGTGCCGTCAGGCTGCCGCTCTTCTTATGTTAATGGGTCTTAATGGGCCGTAGGGGGCAATGGGTTGCTGTTTTGGGTCGCTCTCCTTGTCCTCGGCGGTAACTTCGGCGGCACATTGTCAAGACCGCCGCGTCCGAATGGGTTGCAGCGCAGAAGCCTCCAGAGGGCCAGCGCGCTGCCCCGCAGGGAGCCGTGCCTAGCAATCGCAATCGAAGCATACTCCGAACAAGTGGGCACATAGCGGCAGCCGCCGCCGGGGTTGAGCGAATGCAGAGCCGGGGAAACCCAGCGGCGATAAAACACGAGAGTGGCGAGCAATACGCGATTCATGTTCCCGGCTTTACTGGAGCGGCACTTGGCGCCGGCGATGCCGTGGTCATTCTGGCCGCTTCAGCATTTGCCTGGTGAAGAATACGCACCACCTCCGCTTCAAGTTTCGCAAATTCGATGGTGAGAATGAAACGGCGGGGATGAAAGATGAGGTCGCAGCCCTCCGGCAGCAAGTCGACGTGGCGGCGCAAAACCTCGCGCATGCGCCGCTTGATGCGATTGCGTTCATGCGCCTTGCCCAGCACCTTGCCGGCTGTCAGGCCAATGCGCGGCGCGGCTAACCTGTCAGACCCACCCGGTTGCCGTAAGGCCAAAAACCAGCTCATTGACGCGGACTGCCGTTTGCGGCTGGCGCCATAGGCGCGCTCATAATCCGCGTGCTTCTGGAGGCGCAAGCCAGACAGGGATTGGGTCGACAATTGCCCGGCGGACTGAGCGACTGACGCTCCCCCGGAATGATCCGGACTTGTTCGCTGGAGTATTTGCGGGTCAGCCTGGGACGGGATAATCATGGCAGTGCCGGAAGCCGTCTTAGCCGGAAGGTCAACCGAACGCAATCCTCTCCGGCTCAAATAAAATGGCGCGCGAGGCCTGGAGTGTGCTTCAAGAAATCCACTTTGTGTCTGGGCACGACTTCAGTCGTGCCGAAAAGAGCCAGGAAAAGAAGGGGTTTTAACCCCTGAGGGACAGTAGCCGAAATTCGGCAACCATCTTTGAGACACATCTAGTCGCGGAAGCCGGCGCTTACAGACACGCGCCTGCGTCCAATGGCACGGCGGCGGCTCAGCACGGCTGCGCCGGCCTTGGTCTTCATGCGGGCGCGGAACCCGTGGGTCTTCACGCGCTTGCGGCGATTGGGTTGAAATGTGCGCTTGGGCATGGAATTGCGCTCCTGTATCCTCTGTGAAAAATGCGCCTTGACGGCAAGATTCAAGTGTATCGCAGGTTGCGTCAGGAATCCAGCGCAATCCGGCCCAAGAGCAGGGCAATCGCATTTGAACTTTGAGCGAGAAGTGAAGGGTACGGGCTTCAGCCCGTACGTAAAACAGCGCATTTCCTGTTGGGCTTCAGCCCCTGAGGGATGATTTGAGAACCTTCAATACATCCCTCGGCGGCTAAGGCCGGCAATCTTAGCCCTGAAATCGGCACGGCTAAAGCCGTGCCCTTTCAAGAAAACGATGATTTGCCGGGATCGAAAGCCCGTACCATTCATTCCGCAAGCGAAAATCCAAATGCGATTGCCCTGGGCCCAAGAGACGCCGGGGGCAGCGCAACACCCTGCTCTGCTCGCTTCATCAGGGCGATTCCGCGTAAAGAAAACGTGAGTGAACCTGCTTGCGGCAGTCAATCTGGCAACTCGGATCGCGAGTTTCACCGCGCTTGGTGCAACTGGCGGAGGCGGTTAAGAAGTTATGTGAAAGAATGATTGCAAAGACCCCCAAATGTGCTAACATCGGGACCGTTCAAGAAAGTCTCCCAGCGTCCCAAGGAACGGTCTCAATCCACGCCCGGGCTCTAATATAAAGGGCAGAAAAACGGCAACCACGTGTTCGGCAACTAATGGCTGGACGGATGGCTCAGGCCCTCCGTCAACAGAGAGCCGTTGCCAAAAACGTGGTGGAATTACCGGACCTGCAATAAATAGGCGACGCAGGCAAGGATAAGTTCGATGGCATTTGCAGTTTCGCCGGCAACGGCACTCAATCCCTGGATGCAGATTCTCGCTGCACTCGAAAAGAAGGTCATCCGCCAGTCTTTCGAGACTTGGCTCAAACCTACGCGGTTCAGTCACGCCGCCGGCCGCACGCTTTATGTGCGCGTGCCTTCGCCGGAATTCCAGCACATCGGCGACAAGTACGGCGACCTGATTCAGGAAGCCATCGACTTGCAGTCGCTGGATTTCGACGACGTGAGTTTCGTTACCGCCGAAGAGGACCCCTCGATTCCGCCACAGCGGCGGGACGGCGGCTTTGGCCCTGTTCCAGATCGCGCGCCCACTGCGCCGCACGCCGCACCTGCCTCGCGCAACTCGCCCGAGCAGGCCCGCTTCGACTGGTCCACCGCCGCGCAGCTCAACCAGCGCTACACCTTCGACGCCTTCGTGATCGGCAACGGAAATCAGTTTGCGCGGGCGGCCGCGTTGGCTGTCGCCGAGCGTCCCTCGCGCGCCTACAATCCGCTCTTCCTCTATGGAGGCGTCGGAATGGGCAAGACCCATCTGATGCATGCAATCGGACACGAAGTGAAGCGCCGCCAACCGGTGGCCAGCATCTGCTACGTCTCGGCGGAAAAATTTACCAATGAAATGATCACCTCGCTGCGCAACGATCGCATGACAAGCTTCCGCGACCGGTTCCGCACCGTCGATGTACTTCTGATCGACGACATTCAATTCATCGCACAGAAGGAGCGCACCCAGGAGGAGTTCTTCCACACCTTCAATGCGCTGCACGAGAGCATGAAGCAGATCGTGATCGCCTCGGATCGGCCGCCCAAGGAACTGGCCGAGATTGAGGACCGTCTGCGTTCGCGCTTCGAGTGGGGTCTGATCGCCGACATTCAGCCGCCCGACCTTGAGACCAAGGTTGCAATCCTCCAAAAAAAGGCAGAGTCCGAGCAGGTGCATTTGCCCACCGACGTGGCGCTGTTTGTGGCCTCGAATGTGCGCACCAACGTCCGCGAACTCGAGGGCGCGCTGGTGAGGCTGATCGCATGGTGCCAGTTGAACCGCATGGAGATCACGCTGGCTTCGACGCAGCAGTGCCTCAAGCAGTTCATCGACATGCAGGTCCGCAAGATTACCATTGAAGCCATCCAGCGCGCCGTATCCGAGCAGTTTGGCATGAGGGTCAGCGACCTGAAGCAGAAAAACAACTCGCGCAATGTTGTTGTGCCGCGCCAGATTGCCATGTACCTGGCCAAGCAGATGACCGAAGCCAGTCTGCCTGAGATCGGCCGCCAGTTCGGCAACAAGCACCACACTACCGTGATGCACTCCATTTCCAAAATCGACGATCAGCGCCGCGCCGACAAGGACCTGCACCGCACGCTAAACAAGCTGCAGGAGCAGTTGAACGGATAGCGAGCCGGACCGTTGGTAGGTCAGCGCTTTAGCCCTGACGTCAATAGGGCAAATCAACGCGGGCCTTCACAGGCTGCGGAAAAACTACTTGCTTTGAAAGGGCACGACTTTAGTCGTGCCGCAAATGCAACAAAATAAACGTCGGGCTTCAGCCCCTGAGGCATGCTTCCTGCCAATTCTGGCTGAGAACAGGCGTTTTTCCGCAGCCTCTTCAGGCCCTGAGGTAGGCTTTCAATTATCTGAACAGGAATTCGCAAAGGCCCACGTTGCGGGAATGCGGCGTGGGCTTCTCGCTTTTGCCGATCAGAATTGCGTAAGACTCAGAACATTCTTGTCGGGATCGTGGAACCACGCAATGCGTGCGCCGCTTGGCGAGGTCCAGATACCCAGCGCATCCCCATCGTTCATCCCCGGGAAGCGCAGAAAATCAACGCCGCCCGCCGTCAGGCGCTGCACCGTGGTTTCAATCGACTCAACTTCCCACCCCAAAACCGTGAACGCCTGCGGATGGTGCTCGTGAACGGTGGTTACGCGCAGCATGGTCCCATTGGCGTCAAAGACCAGCGCGAACGGCTTCTCGTCGGCAACCAGGCGCAGGCCCAGCACATCCTCATAGAAGGCGCGCGCCTTCGCAGGATTTGTTGTTGGGGCGAAGGCTACAAGCTTGCTGCCGCCAAGTATCGACTCGCTGCTCATGATTCACCTCTCCATCTGTTTTCTTAATCCCGTCATTTTGCGCTTGGCGCGGTCATCAGGTCTACAAACATCTTCTGAAAGCGCGGCAAGTCGAGATCGACTTGCGCATGCACCAGCCTCACCCCCGTTGCCGGCTTGAATCTCTCGCTCCAGGTCAGCGTGTCGCCGTAGCTGGGGCCGTGGCTCAGATCCACGTCCATATAAACCGCCTTCTCTTTCGTAATAATCGAGGGGTCGAGCCACGCGCAGGCTTCCAGTTCGTCCCACAGGTAGTAGCGGTTCTGGCTCCACGCGGCGATGTACCGCGCGGTGGGATTCTGCGACTTGCCGATCTCGTCCAGCATCTTTTCGGTGAACGGCGCCTTGATCGAAATATCGACGGTGGTCACATCCACGCGCGGCCAGTCGGCGCGGAGCACGATGTGCGCGGCCTCGGGATCGAACCAGAAATTGAACTCGTGGCGAGGGCTGGCCGTGAACTCGGGATCGTCGGTCTGCGGGTTGAGACTGCTTCCCATCAGCACAATGCCCTGCGTGAGCGAAGCGAATTCGGGGTCGATGGAAATGGCCAGCGCGATATTCGTCAACGGCCCGGCTGCATAGATCGTCACCTGATGCGGATGCGCGCGCACCTGCCGAACCAGAAAGTGCGCCGCGTCTTCGTCGATGGGCTTGAGGCTGGGCTGACCCTCGGGCATCGGCGGAATTTCATAGGGGCCGTGAGCCTGACGTTTGTTGGAGATCACCGGAGTGACGCCGGCAGCCGTTTCCACCATCGTCGAGGTTGCCCCTCCCCATGCGCCAAGCCACGCCACCTTTCCGTCGGTGGCCGTGGTCAGCCGGGTCTCCTGCTCAGTGCGCACCAGCGGAAAAACAGCGCCCCTGGCCACGGGCACATTGGCGTGGCCGGTCAGCTCCAGCATGCGCAGCGTGTGCAGGGTCTCTTCGTCGCGCCATGCGTCGCCGGTGACGATGGTGATGCCCAGCACCTCAACCTGCGGCGCCTGCAGCAACGCGAGCATCGCCATCTGGTCTGAGCCGCCGGGGCCGGACCCGTCCTGGTCGATAAGTACCAGCCGCCTTTGCGCCGGACACAAGGCCGCGATGAGTGTAAGTGAGAAGAAAAGATGCGCGAGTCTCATTGTTGGAAATTGTTGCACACCCGCGGCTGAATTTCGCTCGTCCCGCCCTACCTTCGCCGATCCCGCCCGCCGCCGCGCTCAAATCCCCTGGGCTTCACCGGCTGGGTTACAGGAAGGTTTGTCTTGCCGGCGGGATAGACCGCCAAAAAGCGGTCCGGGCCCTCGCCGGAGCTGGCCGTCTCAACGCCCTCGATCCCGCGGAACGCCATGTGCATCTGGCGCCGCTCGCGGCTGTTTGTAGGCGCGAAAGCGTACGGAATGCCGGACCGCCGCACCTTCTCCGCCACGGTTTCGGCGGTCAGGCGGAGCTGCTCGGCTTGAAGTGCCTTGAAGTTGTCCGCATCAAAGCTGATCAGGTCCCCCTCGCGCTGGTCGAGCCGCAGAATCTGCGCAGCAATGGTCTCAAGCGCCCGCAGCAACTCGCCGTTATGCTGAACGACGAACGGCACATCGGGACCGGCAAGCTCCACGCAAAGCTGCGGGGCTGCGGAGCCATCGTCATGCTGGGCGCCGTCGCCCGCGCTGATGCGGTACTTGAGGCGCATCCCGCCAAGCCTGTTGAGGGAAGAAAGAAATCCGGCAATTTTCTGGGCTGCCTGTTGCAGGTCGTCGATTGGCATAACTGAGTAGTATCGCAGAGCCGGGCGAGAGTTGGGAGATCAATTGGACGAAAGCATTTGCAGTTGGATGAGCATCCGGCGCTTGCCGTACGGTAAGCCGTAGCCCCGAAAGCTCTTGTTACACTTCCACCGGCAACTCCGCCGACAGAATGTTCATTGGCGTCAGCCCCCGCTGGCGCATGGCGCGCAGGCTCAGCGAATCGTGACGCTTGGCCAGCCGCCGTCCATTGTGATCCACCACCAGCCGGCAGTGATACCAATGGGGAATTTCGAATCCCAGCGCCCGATAGAGCAGAATCTGGCGCGCGGTTGACTTGAGCAGGTCGGCCCCGCGCACCACCTCCGTGATGCCCATCGCCGCATCGTCGGCCACGCAGGCCAGTTGGTAGCTGGGACCGCCGTCCCGCCGCCAGACCACAAAGTCTCCAAAGTCCTCGCCCGCGACAAATCGCTTTCTTCCCAGGTTCCGATCTTCGAACTCGATCGCCTCACCGTCGGGAACGCGGAATCGCCAGTTGATTCCGTCCGGCGTCTCGATGTCGCTTACCGTGGGCCCAGGCAGTTGCGGAGCTTTGCCCTGCAAGTTCCGGCAGGTGCCGGGGTAGATGGGCTCGTCGTCCATCAAGTCCAGCTTTCCGTCCAGCTTTCCAAAAGCCTCGTGCGTAGCTGTCGTGACCCGCTCATGAGGCGCCCCAAGCGCAGTCTCAAGGTCTTTTCGAGAGCATCGGCAGGGGTAGAGGTAGCCGCGCCGCAGCAGCTTCCGCCAGGCAGCAAGATAGGTGGCCCGCCGCCGGCTTTGCACGTAAGGCGCAAACGGCCCGCCTTTATCTGGACCCTCCTGCCAGCGAATGCCCAGCCAGCGCAGGTCGTCAATCGCCGCGTCGGCAAAGATGCCCTTGCTGCGATCCGCGTCCAGGTCCTCCATGCGCATGATCAGAGAGCCGCCCGCCTCGCGCGCCCTTTGGCTGGCCGTCCAAAATGTGCGCGCGTGGCCTACATGCAGAAATCCCGTGGGCGAGGGCGCAAGCCGGCCTCGATAACTTGAGACAGGCGATGGGGAGAGGCTGGCCATACTACCTTCAACTGTAGGCAGGCCAAGCCGCGCCGCATATAGACAGTTTGGTTCCTGCCGCCTGATGAGAGCCCGTTCCAAAACCGGCCTCGTACCAGGGCTCGACTTCACTCGCCGCGGCGAGCGGAAAACCGGTTCGAGTGGAAGGCCAGGGATTTATCCCTGGCATCAATTGTGCAAATCGACCCGGGCCTTCAGGCCCTGAGGCGGAGGGAGACGGGGGTTTCAACCCCTGCATAAAGCCGACAGAATCAAGGTGGGCTCTAGCCGCGGAGACAAAACACTCGCAAGCTAATTCGATTCGTCTTTGCCGCCCTCGCCGTGGTGATGCCGGTAGCGCCCGATATCGTCGTCAAGGTGATTCGGATCGACCGACACCTGGACCACATCCATCTCGCGGCCGTCGAGATCCAACACGAAAAGGCCCATCCGGTTCCCCTCTGGATGAATGAAGATCAACGTCTGCTCGTCGCCTTTGCGGCTCGTCTCGCGAATGATCCGCTCCCAGCCGGTGCCGAGTTTCTCCTCCACCAACTGGTTCAGCTCATCGCCGTCGACCTTTTCCGAAAAAGACTCGAACTCCGCCAGGTGCAACCCACCCACGCCTCCATGCGTCGCCTTGCGGGAGACCAGGCTGATGACGCCGAGAAAGGGTATGCGCGTAGCGTGCACGTGATACCGCGTCTCGATCGAATGCACCACGCCATCGAATCCGCCCTCGCCGCTGCCCGCAAGAACCGCACCAGGAACGATCAGAACAATCAACACAATAGGAATCAACCAAAGCCGCCTCATTGGTCACCGCTCTTCTTCCGGGCATTGTCGGGTCCGGTATGGTGCGTACCGCTCATCATTCCCATAAAAGCGAGGCCCTTGAGCGTACCCAAATCCTCCATGCTCACCGGTCCCAGGATTAGCACAATGTCCACCTCCTTGGGCTCGACATCGAGGATGAACATCCCGCGCGACTTGCCGTTGACTAGCTTGACCATTATGTCGGTGGACTCGCCAGTCTTCCGGTCCCGTTCCTGCACCACCGAGGACCACTCGCTGGTCTCGAAGTACTTGCGCAGTTGCTCGATCTCCTCCATCGAGTACTGCCCTTCCTTGTCGAAGTCGTACTCGCGGACGTAGATGCCGTCGAGTCCGTCGAGCAGGCGATGGATCGCGGCTTCGTCCTTGTTATCGCCATTCGTATTCATGACTTCGGCGGCAAGGGCCAGCATGTTTTTGCCCAGCGTAACCTCGTCGACGTTTGAGGCGCGCGCAGCCAGTTGCTTCTCGACTGGCGACGGCGCCGGTAACTGCGAGTTCTGGGCCGCCGCGGCTGCGGCCAGCACTGCCGCTCCCAAAACAGAAGCTATGATCCGGTTCGTCATGAATAGTTCTCCTTACTCCTGAGCTGCGCGGCGGTGAGCCGCGAATTGCTTGTTCATGTGGTTGAGCGCGTGATTGGTGATACGCAGTGCGGTCAACACCTGCTGCCGGGCTGCCTCGCCCTTGCGCCGCTCTTCAGCGTTTCGCCAAGCCATGCCGCCGGCCAGCGCCGCAACCAGCACAATGGATGCAGCCAGCCGCTGCCAAATAACGGAAACATGTCGCGGACCTTGCGCTCTCCGCCGATCCATCACCCTCCGCTTCAGGCTAGGCGGCGCGGGCCTGCGCTCGAACGCCTGCCGCAGCTCCTGTTCAAAGTCCTCGTATGGGTTCAAACTCCACGCAGTGGCTCCTTCACGCGAACGTACTCCCTCAAATGGTTCTGCGCCTTGGCCCGCAGCAGCTTCAGCCCGCGCTGCAAGTGGCTCTTCACCGTGGCCAGCGGCGCTTCCAGCGTCGCCGCAATCTCCTCCGGCGTCAGATCTTCCTGATAGCGGAGAATCAGTGCCGCCCGCTGCTGCTCGGGCAGCGTCGCCAGCAGTTGTTCCAGCCGAACACCCAGCGGAGAGGTCCGGACTTCCGTCTGAACCGCCGTGTCGATCTTCCATCTCCACCCACAAATCCATGCGCCGCACCTTGCGCCGCCGCAGCGCATCCGCCGAGCGGCTCATCGCCACGCGCCGCAGCCAGAAGCACGCATGTTGCTGCGGACTCGATCTTGCCCAGGTGCCTGTCCAATTCCAGAAAGACATCCTGCGCAATCTCTTCCGCCAGCCCACGGTCGCCGGTCATCCGCCAGGCCAGCGAAAAGACCATCGACTGGTGCTCGTCCACGAGTTGTTCAAAATCCGGCTGCCAGTCGTGGGCCATGAGTTCCGCTTCTACTCTCTTATCCGCAAAAATCCGCGCGCGAGGATGCAGAGAGTACGCGCTGGAGCAAAAAAAGTTCGTGCAGGCAAGGAAGAAAGCTCAGCAGGTGTCTGAGCAAGTCGACGTCTTGAAAGGGCACGACTTCAGTCGTGCCGCAAATGCGAAAAATGATCGTCGGGCTTTAGCCCCTGAGGAGCGCCTCGCCGCCTGATAGCTTCTGCCAACTCAGAACAGATCCGGAATGCTATGAAACGCAATCCGCGTCGGCGCAGCCTTGAACGCCGTAAGCATCGTCGCCGGAGCCAGCGTGCTCATCCCGTATTTATTGTTCAACTGGTCCATCGCCGCCAGCAGACGCGTCCGGCTCTGCTCGTCCTCGGTGCCATCGAACAGGTTCAATGAATGCAGACGGTTGGGCACCAGCCCGTTCAAATGCACGCCAATAAAATACGGATGGTCATACTGCGGCCCAACCGGCCGGCTCGCCCACAACCGGGTCAACGCCGCAATCAGCGTCTGGTTATCCTGGCACTCGCTCAGCTTCAACTCGCTCTTCCATCCGCGCGTCGGCAATCCGAAGTTGCTTATCGGGGTCCCCAGCGACGGGTCCTTGTCGCTGGGGTGATTGATTGGCTTTCCCTGGGCGCCCGGAAGCGCATATCCAATTGCCAGCCCGATGTTGCTCGCCCACAGCCCAGCCGCGCGCAGGCGCATGGCCGCTTTGTGCAGCAGCTTGTGCGCCACTGCCCAGGCCTTCTCCGGCGTGCGCATCTCCGGAGCCAGCACGTGCTGATGGCTCAGCGACTTCAGATGCTCGGTCTCCGACATGTCGAAGTCCTCGCCTCTCAGCCAGTGCCACAGCCGCTCGCCCCACACCGATCCCCACAGCTCGCCTGCCTGTTCGCAATCGCGCGCCAGCAAATCGTCCATGGTGCGAATGCCCTTGTCGTTGAGACGTTTTTCCGTGCGCGGGCCGATGCCAGGCAAGTCGCGAAGCGTGAGCTGGCGCAAGGCCTCAGGCAAGATGTCCAGCGGAAGCGCCACCAGGCCATCGGGCTTTTCCATATCGCTCGCCACCTTGGCCAGATAGCGGTTAGTCGCCAGTCCGACCGAGCTGCGCATCATGGGGCCGACCTGCTCAAGAATCCGCGCCTTCACCCGCCTGCCCAGCTCCATCGCGGCCAGCAGCGGCCGTTCCCGTCCCATCAGCCTGCAGGCCATCTCGTCGATTGAGAGCACCGCCGTCACCGGCAGGCAGCTCTCGACGGCTTCAACGATGCGGTGATGGTAGTCGACGTAGAGTTCGTGCCGCGCCTCGACCAGCTCCAGGTCTGGACACATTCGCTTGGCGTCGGCCACCACCGTTCCTGTCCTCACCCCATGTGCCTTGGCCTCGTAGCTGGCGGCGATGCAGACGGTGGTATCGGCCATCATGGGTACGACGCCTACCGGCCGGCCACGCAGCTCAGGCCGCGCGTCCTGTTCAACAGATGCGAAGTAGGAGTTCAGGTCGACAAAAAGCCAGTTCAGCGCCGGGCCATGAACGGGCTCGTCTGCTGCGCCGGGCTGATCCGCGCCCTCCGGATCAGCGAAGACAGCCGGCGTCGCAACCTCCTCGCTATCGAGTTCCTCCGGCCACTCATTCGACGCCGGGCCGGCTACCGAATTGGGTTCGTTGACCATCACGGTACTATATTCGCCTTTTCTTCTCTTAAATACAAGAGGATGACTAAAAAAATCGGCGATGATACACTTGCTGCGCCGGTGTCCCGGCGCTCCGAAACCTGAGCCAGCGTCCGTGAGGCCAACCCACGGTCAGTTTCGGAGTCTAAATGTATGTGTCCCCCGCTATGGAAAGCCTGGTTCATTGGTTAGTGACGAACGGGAGTGTGCTCGCCGTCGTGGTAACGGTGGGCGTGGCCATCCTGCTCGTCTCCTGCCTGGGATGCTCGAACTGCCCCAAACGCGAGAAGGACGACCTCTTCCGCCGCCGCGAACTGTAGATCCGAACTAGTGTACTGAGTCTGAAGTTCGTTCAATAAATGCCGCATACACGAAACCCCAAGGGAGGCGGTCATCCTGAGCGAAGCGTTCTACAGCGGAGTCGAAGGACCTGCATTTCCATCGCGTACTTCTGTAACGAACTTCTGACTCACCACACTAGCTTCGACTCCTCACACAAACAAATTCCTCGTTCTGCTCCCGTTTGAGGATTAGGCAGAATCATTACAGCGTCCGTCTCCGGAAGAACACAGCTAAGGCAATACTGATCAAGGCACATATCGGTGCCACAACGAGTGAAAGCATCACGGCGCCCAACCCGGCCATTGAGTTGGTCTCGGGATAACGCCAGTCCGCCCACGCCAAATAAACAACATTTGTAAGTATGAATGTGATGATTAGCGTGGCTATGCCCGCCAAGAGAGCGTAAATCACCGTCTTCGTCATGCGGCCATCCTCTTAGCCGGGGTCATGCGGTGCCATCTTACTGCCCCGTCGCACCAACAACCTCAGGCTTCAGATACTCCTCAAACTCCGCCAGAATTCGCTTGTACAAATGCGTGCGCACGTCGGGGCCGGAGATGGAGTGCGTCTTGCGCGGGTAGATCTGCAAGTCATACGGAATCCCCGCTTCGATGAGCTTCTGCACATACTGGACAGTGTTCTCCATGTGTACGTTATCGTCGCCGGTACCTAACGCGATCAGCAGATGTCCCTTGAGGCTGGCTGCCGAGTTGACCACGGAGAAGTCACGATAGCCGTCGGGAAACTCCGCCGGCTGGCTCATATAACGCTCGGTGTAGATCGAGTCGTAGTTATGCCAGTCGGTAACTGGCGCCACCGCGACACCGGCGCGAAAGCGGTCGCTGTGTGACATTGCATAAAGCGTAAAGGTCCCGCCCCAGCTCCAGCCCCAAAAGCCCACCCGCTTGTTATCAAGCTGTGGGTGGCGGGCCAGCGCTGCATCCAGAACGGCTAACTGATCCTCTAACTGCACCGGGCCGAAGTTATGCCAGGCCGCCTGCGCATAAGCGCGCCCGCGATTGCCAGTGCCGCGATTGTCGGCATGCAGTACCGCGAAACCATGCTGTGTCAGTAACTCGTCGAACAGCAAGCTGTCGTTCCCCCAGCGATTCGACACCGGCTGCGGGCCTGGACCGCCATACGGATTCAGAATGAGCGGAACGCTTGCCGCATTTGCAGCTCCCCCGGGCAACAGCAGCGTGGCATAGAGCGTGCTGCCGTCATGCGCCTTCACCTCAAACTGTTCGGGCGCTCGCAGGTGGTAGGGCTCCAGCGCGCGCGTCTGCCAGAACACGTTGCACTTTCCGGGCGCCTCGCACACCCGCTCGCTGGGTGGTTCAAGGCGCGCGGTATGCTCATCCACAAATGCGCCGCCGACAGGTGCAAAATTTCCGGTATGGACGCCGGCGTCGCTAGTCAACTGCTTGCGCTCCCCGGCGAAGTTCACCTGCCATAACTGCCGTTCGGTCAGGTTGCGCTCGTTGCTGGAGTAGTCGATGAGCTTGGCCGCGTGATCGACGCGGAGAATCTCCTCCACCTCGAAATCTCCTTTGGTCAGTTGCCGCTCCAACTTAGCCGCTGCCGGATCAGCCCGGTCATAATCGTAGAGATAGAGATGGTTGTGGCCGTCGGTCCAGTTAGTCAGCACAATGGTTCCGTAACCCACGGATACGTCGTAGTTATCGTCGAGAAACTTGTCGTCGGCTATCTGAATCATTGCCTGCGCCAGGCCCGTCACAGCGTCGGCAAAGTAAATGTTCCTGTGCTTCTGATCGCGCGTCACCGTCTCAATCCACAGTGTCTTCCGATCCACCCAGCCAAAGCGCGGGATGTAATCCTGGCCATCCTGAATAGGCAGCTTGATCCACAACGTCTTCCCGCCGCCCGCGCTCACCACGCCCACGCGCACTTGAGGATTGGGATCGCCCGGTTGCGGATAGCGCTGAAGATTCACGGTGGCATGGGTCGGAATCCAGTCGGTGATCGGATACGCCGGCACATCGGTTTCGTTCATCTGCAGATAGGCAAGGTTCTTCGAGTCCGGCGACCAGAAGTAGTTGCTCCGCGTCTCCAACTCCTCCTCGTAAACCCAGTCCACCTCGCCGTTGAGAACTCCCGCCTTGGGCGCGGCAGCCACTGCGGCAGCCTGTGCGCCCGGTTCCTTGAGCCGGATCACTGAAAGTCCGTGGTCGCGAATGAAAGAAAGATACTCGCCATTCGGAGAGAACTTTGGATCGTCGCCCGATGCGGCTCCTGTAAAGCCGACCTGGACCCCGGTCGCGTTGTGCAGGTCGTAGAGCCAAAGCCGCCCATTCGAGTCGAACAGCAGGTGCGAAGAGTCGGGCGCCCACAGGTAGCTGGCCATCTTGTAACGGTCTCGATGATCGCGGTCCGTCTCCGAACCGTCCTTCCCCTCCAGCGAGGCCAGTTTGGCGCGGCTCACCATCACGTGCGGCTTGCCCGTGCCGCCGTCCAACCCCGGTTCCAGATCGATCAGTTCGCCCCCGTCCAGATAGGTCAGATGCTTTCCGTCCGGTGACCAGGTCAGGTCCTCGGGCGGATCGCCAATCAGGTGACCATGCGCGAAGATCGCTTCCACGGTCAGAGGCTTTTCAGGGCCCTGTACCGCGGGGGCCTGAGCTACGAGAGAATGTATTCCAAGGCAGGAAGCAGCAATGGCCAATTGAAAAAGGGCAGTTATGCGCGTCAACAAAGAACTCCTCTGGGAGCGGGGCCCACCATAAGCATTTCCGGATTGGATCGAGAGATGGGGAGCTACCAAGAAAAGTGTAACTCACTCAATGTGTCAGGTTGCACGCTATGCCCCCAGAGTTGTATGGTCCGGGCTATATGCATTGGGTAACTCCTGAAGAACGCAGCAATCTGGGCCAGGCGCGCCGCAAGCAGGTGGGCCGTTTGGCACACAGCGAACTCAACATCGAAGCGCGAAAAAAATCCCCGCTGGCGCTTCTCGACCGGTCGATGCAGGGCCGCGTTCCCGCGCTCATCAAGCTCAAATACGAACTGATGGCCGCGTCCCCCTTCGGCTACTTTCGCGGCGCGGTGCCGGTCATGGCCGCCGATCTGGCTGTGCTGCCAAACACCGGCATTATCAGCCAGCTCTGCGGAGACGCGCATGTGCGCAACCTGGGCGCATACGCGGCGCCGGACGGTCGCCTCGTCTTCGACATCAACGACTTCGACGAGACCATCCGCGGTCCCTTCGAGTGGGATCTCAAGCGCATGGCCGCCTCCATCATGCTCGCCGGCCGCACTGCCGGCCACAAGGAATCTGCCGCACAGCTCGCCGTCCAGAACTGCATCGCCAGATACACCGCGCAGATGCGGGCCTTCGCCAAGATGCCGCACCTCGAGGTCGGCCGCTTTCAGGTGCACCGGCTCGGCGGAGTCGAGCCCATCCATGAAGCTCTGCTAAAGGCTGAGCGAGCCACGCCGGCGCACACGCTCAATGAACTGACCGAGCCGGTCTCCGGCAAGCACGGCGCGCCTCGCCGCTTCAAGGAATCCAAGCCCATCCTGACCCGCGTCACCGGCTCCCAGGCAGATGCCGTGCTGGCGTCGCTGGGGCCGTATCGCGAAATGCTGGAACCCCAGCGCCAACACCTCTTGTCCTTCTACCGTCCCCTAGACGTAGCCTTCAAAGTGGTGGGCACAGGCTCAGTGGGCCTGCGCGACTACTGCATTTACTTCGAGGGCAACGTGCCGTGCGATCCGCTCTTTTTGCAAATCAAGGAAGAGACCGCTTCCGGCTACACCGCCTATCTACCCGATGCCCACCCTCCGCATCACAACGGCCAGCGCACGGCCGAGGGCCAGAAAGCCATGCAGTTGCAATCCGACCCATTCCTCGGATGGACGCACATCGGCTCGCGCCAATACTTGGTCCGTCAGCTCAACGATCACAAGGGTTCCATCGACATTGAGGACATGTCCGGCAGCGGTCTCGTGGCTTACAGCGAAGTCTGCGGCGAACTGCTCGCGCGCGGCCATGCCCGCTCCGGCGACCCCCTGGTCATCGCCGGCTACCTGGGCAACGGCGACAGTTTTGCCGAAGCGCTGGCCAGATTCGGCGTCCTCTATGCCGACCAGACCGAGAAGGACTGGAAGCAACTATGCCGATCCGGTAAAGCGGGCACGAAGTCGAAGGCCAAAGCCAAATCGGCCAATACAAAATCCGCCCATGCAAAGTCCTGAACCGAGCCAGATTCTTCGAGCGTGCTTCATGAGTCAGCCTTGTGTCAGGGCACGACTTCAGTCCTGCCGAAAGTCACAGAATCGACGCGGGCTTTAGCCCCCGAGGTGTCCAAACCGGCGCCGGCCCAGCCATTTTTTGAAGCACCGATCGGAGAATCAAATGAATCGCCGCAGTTTTACGCAAGCTCTTGCGACCGCAGCCTTGACCGCCATTGTCCCGCCCATCGAAGCTCCCGCCGCCCCCGCGTCCTCATCCAAGGCTCCGACATTCCCGCTCTCCGTCATGTTGTGGACCGTCTTCACCGATCTGCCCTTCGAAGAACGCCTGGCCAAAGTGGCCGAAGCCGGCTACACCAACGTCGAGCTGGTCGGCGAATACGGCAAGTGGTCCGCGGACGAGTTTGCCCGCGCCAATGCTGCCCGCAAGCGCCTCGGCATCAAATTCGACGCCACTGCCGGCCTGGCTCACGGCGTCGCCAACCCCGACACGCGCGATGCCTTTCTGGCCGAGCTTACTCAGGCGCTCGTCCCAATGCAGACGCTCAACTGTCCCGCGATGATCGTACTCTCCGGAAATGCGATTCCCGGGCTCACCCGCGTGGCGCAGCTTCAGAGCTGCATTGAAACGCTCAAGCGCGCCGCTCAATTGATCGAAGGAAAGCAGATCGATGGCCAGCCCGTGCGCCTGCTGCTCGAGTGCATCGACCCCGAAGAGAATCCCAAATACTTTCTCACCTCAGCCGCGGAAGCCATCGAAGTGGTACGAGTAGTCAATCATCCCCAGGTGCAGTTTCTCTACGACATCTTTCACGAGCAGATTGCCGAGGGCAATTTGATCGAGAAGCTCGAAAAGCACATCGACGTCATCGGCCTCATTCACGTAGCCGATGTCCCCGGCCGCCACCAGCCCGGCACCGGCGAAATCTACTACACCAACATCTATCGCAAGCTAACGCAACTCAATTACCGGCGGATTGTCGCCATGGAATTCAAGCCAACCGGCGACGAGATGCGCGCACTGCGCGAAGCCAAATACCTCGTGGAACTCTCGAACATAACCGCCCCTGCGTAGATTCATCCACCGCCAGCCTACCGCTGATCCGGTAGCCGCATCGCGCGCGGCGAAGGTCTTCGTGTCGAGCCGCTCAACCCAGCGGCACAAGGGCATGAGGCGGCGGCGGCGGCGCGGCCTTCGGCTGATTCGTCAAGCGCGTCGGGCTGGGCGGAACCGTCAGCGTCAAGTGGTCGCTTTTCGCGCGCAGCCGCACCAGCAGGCTTTGCTGGTCAAAGGTGATGGCAAAACTCTGCATCGGCGGCGACCCGAAATTCACCAGCGGAAATGCCGGATGAATCTCCACAACCGGATGCGTGAAGGTGTACCGCCCCACCTTCACATCGCCGTCAAGCTTGGCGGCCTTGATGTCGAAGCGCGTCGTCAGTGTCCGGCCGGTGGCAAACACGACCGGAGGAATATCCCATTTCTGATGCGCCGCCAGCCCTTCCGGCAGGGTCAGTCCACCCCCGCCGGAATCGAGTTGCGCCTCCTCGCTTTGCCCATTCACGCGCAGCCTGGTGATCGGCACCCCGTACGGCATGCGGAAGGGCAGCGTCGTCTTCTCTCCATCCGGCGCAAGCGCGCCCTCGGTCAGCAGCACCTGACGGTTGGGAAAATCGAGCGTAAGCAGATAGGCATGAAAGAGGGTGAGTCCCAGCATCCCCTGGCATTCGCCTGCCTCCCCGGTTATCGAATGCCGGATGGCCTTCACCCAGTAGAAATCCACCCCTGCAATGCGGATCGATGGCAGCAAAACGATGGGCACTCGCTGCCCGCCCTGCATGCTCGGGTCGTTCAGCACCGCGGTCTCCGCCGTTGCCTTCAACTGCAACTCGTCGGCCAACTCCGGGCTCACAAAAGCGTCCGCGCCGGTTCCCGTGTCGATGATGAAACGGTACGGCCCCTTCCCGTTAATGGTGACCATCACGTACGGCTTGCCGTAGCGCTCAACCATGGGTGCGGAGTGGGTGATGTTCTGGGCAGGCAGGAAGAGGACCTGGGCAACCAGGAGAACTGCGAATGGAGCGCCGAGTCTGCAGAGGAATGACATAATCCTCCTTCGACCGCTTTTCGAAATCCAGCCGGCTCGCGTCAACACCCCTGCGTCTTCACCCTTGGCCTGCCTCTGGATGATCGACGGAGCAATCCTCGAATCCGCAGAGGAAAAAAACGGCTCGAGAACTCTCCGGCGGTAAAGCTCTTATCTGCTCAGACTCCTATACTACGGCGCAGTTACCAGCGCCGTTCCAATAAAGCAGGCCATTCATGCTTCGCGGCCATCGCAAGCACCGGGGCGCTCCCGCTCTACAATGAACCGGTATGCCAACCGCCGTCCGCTCCCACGCCAAGATCAACCTAGGTCTGTACATCGGTGCGCCGCGCCCGGACGGGTTCCACTCTCTCGCCACTGTCTATCAGACCCTCGAAATGCGCGACGTGGTCACAGTATCGGCGCGCCGCGCGACGGCTACCGCATTGCGGCTTACCTCGAATGACAGCCGGGTTCCAACCGACTCCACCAATACGGCTTGGAAGATCGTCGAGCTGGCGCTTGGGGCGCTTGGAATCTCCGCCAAAGTCGAAATCCATATCGAGAAGCGTCTTCCCGTGCAAGGAGGACTCGGCGCCGGCTCAGCGAATGCAGTAGCCGCGCTTATCGGTCTGGAGAAGGAATTGGGTGCCCCATCCCATTTGGCGGGTGCCCCAGACCCTGCCCTGAGCTTGTCGAAGGGTCTCGATTTTGAGACCTGGGAGACCAAAGCCCTGAATCTTGCCGCCCAAGTCGGTTCCGACGTTCCCCTATTCCTGATCGGAGGCGCCGTCCTCGGCCTCGACCACGGCCAGCAAGTCGAACCCCTCCCCGACATCGAACCGGTCTGGTGCGTGGTGGCCACACCCGATATAGGCGTCTCCACGCCCCAGGCCTTCCGCGACTGGGACGCCCTCTGCGCCGCCGACGGTTTGACCGTTGAGGCCAGTACAGCTAAACTAGATAAGTTGAGCCGCGCCTATGCCAGCGCCTTCGCTGGATCTACCCCCGAGCTGACCCGAGGGAAAAATCCGGAAGGACGGCAAGGAGTCGGCTCCTCCGGTGTTCTCTCTGATTGGGAGAACCTGGCCGGACCCCAAGAGTCCGTGCTTGTCCGCACCGGGATCAGTAGCTGGATCCAGAACGACTTTGAACAAGTCGTGTTTCCCCAGCATCCCTCCCTTGCAGAGATCAAGCGCAACCTTGCGGCTTCGGGCACACCGGAGGCAGCCCTCCACGCCTCGCTGTCCGGGTCCGGTTCGGCGCTCTACGGGTTGTACCAGACCCGCGGAGATGCGGAGAAAGCGCAGGAAAGACTAAAGCCGGCTGGCGTTCGGAGTACCTTGACCCGCACCCTGCCGCGCCCGGCCTACTGGCGCGAAATGCTTTTGAAATAAGAGGTTGACAGGCAACTGTTTTGCGAGAGAAACTCGCCTTCGGTTGCAAAGTTGGGCGATCGTCTAATGGTAGGACAATGCCCTTTGGAGGCATTTGTCTAGGTTCGAATCCTAGTCGCCCAGCCAGTTTTTTTGAACTTGAGACTCAGAAAGCAGCCAAAGCAAACCAGCTTGGAGGTATTCGGAGATGGAAGCGGGAACATTGACGACGGTGGTAACGGAAGGCAAGCAAGGGGAAAACGACCCGAATGTGTCGCGGGACGGCGCTCAAAAAGAGCCCGCGCCCAGGGAACCCGTTCCAGGACCCGGCCCAGGTCCCGGTCAGGACGCCGCCGCCCGCGCCAAGGACGCCAAACCGGCCATCGAGCGCAAGCGTACCCGCAACCTGAGCGAAGACAAGCGGTTCAAGCTCATCAGCGGCACGGCCAACCGGCCACTGGCCGACGAGATTGGCCGCCACATCGGCGTACCCGTGGGCGAGGTCAAGATTCAGCGCTTTGCGGACGGAGAGGTTTACTTCCAACTGCTTGAAAACGTGCGCGGAGTAGACGTATTTGTGGTGCAGCCCACCTGCTATCCCGTGGACCAGCACCTGGTGGAGCTTTTGGTCATGATCGACGCACTCAAGCGGGCCTCGGCGGGGAGGATCACGGTAGTGGTGCCCTACTACGGCTACGCTCGCCAGGATCGCAAGGACCGCTCCAGGGTGGCCATCAGCGCCAAGCTCATCGCCGATCTGCTGACCACTGCCGGAGCAAACCGCGCCTTGTTCGTCGATCTTCATGCAGCGCAGATTCAAGGCTTCTTCAACATTCCCGTCGATCACCTCTTCGCCAGCCCCGTAATGGTAAGCCACTTCCGCGAGCTCAACCCGCCCAACCTGACAGTAGTTTCGCCGGACGCCGGCGGCGTGGAGCGCGCCCGTTTTTTTGCTCAGAAAATAGGCGCGCCGCTGGCCATCGTGGACAAGCGCCGCACCGACATGAACGTCACTGAAGTCATGCACGTCATCGGCGATGTGAGCGGCAAGACTTGCCTTATCATCGACGACATCATCGACACGGCCGGAACGCTCGTTAAAACCGTTGACGCCCTTTTCACTGCTGGAGCGGCCACCGTATATGCCGCCGCAAGCCACGCCGTGCTTTCCGGGCCCGCCATCGATCGCATTGCCAACTCGCGCATCGAACAGGTCGTCGTCACCAACACCATTCCACTGCGCGAAGCGGCGCAGAAGTTGCCTAAAATCAAGGTGCTCTCCGTCGCTGGCCTGCTGGCCGCCGCGATCGAAAACATCCACATGGAAACCAGCGTAAGTACGCTGTTCAACTAGAAGCCGGCTGTTAGCTTCCACAGCTGGACGCATAGACCGGGTTTTGAAAGGGCACGGCTTCAGCCGTGCAGAGAAGGGCTGGAAGAAGATGGGGTTTTAACCCCTGAGGGCTGCAATCGAGGGTTGAACATTTTTTTGAGACACGCTCGATCGGTGGCCCGTAAGAATAACCAAACGCCGGTCGTCAGTTGACGGACTCCAGGGAGCGGCAAGCGATTTCACTGACCCCTGATCTCTGATCCCTGACCCCCGGCTTCACAAAGGGAGCGGACCCCAACCGGCCGTGCCCGAAACCAGGAAACGAGAGAACAAATGCCAGAAGTTGTTGTAGCCAAGCCCCGCGAGGGCAAATTCACTAAGAACGCCGCACGCCGCGTCCGCGTAGCGGGCAAGATTCCTGCCGTGCTGTACGGTTCCGGTCACGCCCCCGTGGCCATCGAGGTTGAACCCAAGCAGATCTCCCGGATTCTCTTTTCAGAGGCCGGCCGCAATACGATTTTTGACGTCGAAGTCAGCGGCCAGCCCTCGGCAAAAGCCATGATCGTCGACTGGCAGCGCGAGCCCATCAATGACAGATTGATCCACATCGACCTCAAGCGCATTGCCCTGGACAAGCTCCTCCGCTTGAGGGTGCGCGTCAAGCTGTCTGGGATACCGATCGGTGTCAGGGCTTCCGGCGGCATTCTCGACCAGGTGCTCCGCGAAGTCGAGATCGAGTGCCTGCCGGCGGATATTCCCGCAAACATTGCGGCAGACGTCAGCAACCTGGAATTGTTCGCGACGTTGCGGGTGAGCGACCTCCCGCACTCCGACAAGATCAAGTTCCTCAATGCCGAGGACGCCACCGTCGCCCACGTGGTCTCGATTCGCGAAGAAGTGGCTCCCGTGGCGGAGGTCGATGCAGCTGCGGTCGCTGCCGCTGCTGCTGCGGCCACAACCGCGGAGCCCGAAGTTGCCAAGAAGGGCAAGCCGGAAGAAGCAGCAAAGGCTGCAGATGCCGGCGCAAAGAAGCCCGCGGCCAAGAAGTAAGCCTTGGCAGAAGCAAGCGAGTCCGGCTTCGGTCGCAGCCCTTTTCTGCCCCGCCCGTTCCTGGTTGTCGGGCTTGGCAATCCGGGCAGTGAGTATCTGTGGACCCCGCACAACGCGGGGTTCATGGCCATCGACCGCATCGCCCAGCAAGAGGGGGTTGTGGTCCAGAACCGGGGTCCCCGGCGACAGGTCTTCCTCGCTGGGGTGGAGAACCGGCGCTGCCGGGCCGTTACCGCAACCTGCCGCATTGCAGGGCGCGATGTGGTCCTGGCCAAGCCGGAGACGTTTATGAATCTGAGCGGGCTGGCAGTGGCCGCTCTGATTCGAGAGTTCGAGGCGGATCCAGCGAAAGACCTGCTCGTCATTCAAGACGAGTTAGACCTGACGCTGGGCACGTTCAAGATCAGGGAGCGCGGTTCGCCGGCGGGGCACAACGGAGCCCGCAGCGTGACCGGCGCCCTGGGAAGCCAGGAGTGGTTGCGCATTCGCATTGGGGTTGGGTTGGATCTGCCTCCTGAAGCGATTGCGGCGGCGGGCAGGCGTCCCGGCAGGGATTATCTGCTCTCGCCGATGCGCAAGGCGGATTTGGCGGTTCTGGACGAGGTGCTTGACCGGGTGGCAACCGCTACGCGGCGCATCCTGGAGGCCGGGCCGGCAGCCGCAATGAACGAGTTCAACCGGAAGGACAGGGAACAGGGAACAGCGAATAGCGAATAGGGATCGGAACTGGTCGCATGAATCGTGTTTTGAAAGGGCACGACTTCAGTCGTGCCGCAAAGGGGCGCAGAATTCGTGGGCTTTAGCCCCTGAGGTTTTGCTTTTGGCCATCCAATGAGGTCGGCCACGAGCAACGGAAAGAAAGAAAATCGCCGCGCAGTTCTTTACGGGTGGCAATGGCCGGGGCTATCGACCCCAGCGGAAAAGGAATTGAGATGTCTCGTGTGTATGAGGTTATGTTCATTGTTCGGCCTGATGTGGCCGAAGAGGATGTTGACAAGCTGATCGCCGGCTTTTCCGCGACCGTGACAGGTGGCGGCGGGGTGGTGAAGACTGTCGAGAAGATGGGCCGCCGCAAGCTCGCCTACATGGTGCGCAAGTTCAACGACGGCAACTACGTTCTGCTCACCGTCGAGGCCAACGGCGCGGTGGTTCTGGAACTCGAGCGCAGGCTGCGCGTCACTGAGCCGGTGATCAAATTCATCACCGTGCGCATCGACGAGGAAGAGAAGCGCCTGGCCAAGGTGAAGGCCCTGCGCGGCGTGCGGCGGAAGGTGAGCGCCGAGCATGCGGCTCCGGCAGCGCCAACGCCGGTAGCCGCAGCGACCCCCGCAATCGCGGCGACGCCAGTTGTGGAAGCCGAGCCGGTGCAGGCCGCCGTCTAGTTACTGGCTCTGAAGTTCGCTCAATGAGTGCCGCCTTCCTGAACCCTCCCAAAAGGCGGTCATCCTGAGCGAAGCGTTCTACAGCGGAGTCGAAGGACCTGCATTTCCATCGAGCACTTCTGTAGAGAACTTCTGAGCCTGGCAAGGTTGTCATGAACTGCCTCGGCCGGACCCTTTTCTGAAGGGACCTGCTGCGGCCCGATCCAATGTCCCGAGGCTCCGCATTGCGTCCGCCGGGACCGAAGAAAACGATGAGGAAACAGCATGTCTGAAGAGACCCATGGAAAGACGCCCGACGCGGGCGCATCTGCAGCACCTCAAGGCGCATCTGGCTCGGATTCAGGTCCGAGTTCGAGCCCGAGTCCGAGTTCTGGCCCTGCTCCCCGTTCCGGCGGGCGGCCTTCGTCTGGTGGACCCGGCGGGCGGCCTTCGTCCGGTGGACCTGGCGGCCGGGGAAAGTTCTTCCGCCGCAAGAAGGTCTGCAAGTTTTGCACCGAGAAGATCGATGCGATCCCCTACCGCGATGTGCGGTTGCTGCAAGGGTTTGTGGCCGAGCGCGGCAAGATCGTGCCGCGGCGGCTCACCGGCGTTTGCACCACCCACCAGCGCCGCCTGACCCGCGCCATAAAGCAGGCCCGGAACATTGCCCTGCTGCCGTTTGCCACGCGCCACTAGAGCGCGATGAGCCGTCATCCTGAGAGAGCGGAGTCCGCCAAGGCTGGCGAAGGGGAGTCAGAAGCCACCCCTGAGCGCAGTCGAATCGGATCTGCCTTTGAGGCGACGGACTTTAGGATGCCGCGGAAGAGACGCTGCGAAGAGATGCGGCGAACAGACGCTGCTTTGTATCAGGGCATGACTTTAGTCATGCCGTTGAAGCCGCAAATCCTGCGCGGGCTTTAGCCCCTGCGGAAATGCCGGCAGGCAAGTTTGAGAGTCAGTTGTGGCGCCGCCATTGGCGTCCCGCCTCAACACTGGAGAGTTTGAAATGGAAGTCATTCTGAAAGAAGACGTAGTCAATCTGGGCCATCGCGGAGAAGTGGTGAAGGTCGCAGATGGCTACGGCCGCAACTTCCTGCTGCCCCGCAAGCTGGCGATGCAGGCAACCACAGCAAACAGAGCCGTCATTGACCAGATGAAGAACGCCGCTGCCCGCCGTTCCGCCACGGAGAAGGCTCTGGCCGAGGAGTTGGTCGCCAAGCTGGAGCCGGTCGTGCTCAGCTTTACCCGCAAATCGGGCGAGGCCGGCCATCTGTTTGGCTCCGTTACCTCGTCGGATATTGCGGCTGCGCTTGAATCCAAAGGCTTCACGGTCGATCGCCGCAAGATTCTGTTGGACGAGCCGCTCAAGAGCCTCGGCGATTTCAGCGTGGCCATCAAGCTGCATCGCGAAGTCACAGGGCACGTGAAGGTCACGGTTCTGGCCGAAGCCACCGCCGAAGCCGCTACTGAAGCCACCACGGAGGCCGCTACGGAAGCTCCGGCAGCCGAGCCCGCAGCCGAGGCCACAGCGGAAGCAGTCGCCTCCGAGTAGCTTCAGCTCATCCACGCCCGCCTCTCGATTCGTCGAGAGGCGGGCGCGTGCGCTATTGGATTAGTCCATCTGTGTAGGTCTGAAGGGTACGGGTTTTAGGCAGCGTATGAAGAATATTGGAATCAGCCGTCTTGTGTCAGGGCATGACTCCACAGGCTGCGGAAAAACTCGTTCGGGCGGTAGGCCAGGGATTCATCCCTGGTATAAGATCAACAGAATCAACGCGGGCTTTAGCCCCTGAGGCATGCTTTTCGCCCGTTCAGCCCCTGCGAAAAGCTTTTGTCAAATCGACCCACTATCTTCTGCCCGCTCTTTGCATAGAATTACCCTCCGCTAAGGCAAAATGGAATTGAGATGACGAGCGGACAAGTTGTGTCCGGCAGCCTGCGTTGCGGGGTCAGATCCCCCCCGGTTCAATCTGTCAGGTATGTCCCCGGTCCGTACCCCCCGTTGGACACCCCCTCCCCCCATGTTTTTAGCTAAATGATAGAAACAGAATGAGATACGGTTTATCATATCAGGTAAGTCATAGGAACGAAACAACATGGGAGCAATCCTCAGCTACAGAACTTGTTTTTCAGGCGCGCCGCCGGATGCGACCACCAGTTCCTTGATCGCCTTATCCATCTTGTACGTGAAGTCGGGAGCCGCTTTTGCTTTGGAAAGCGAGAAGAACAGCCGGGCCCGATTTGAGGCCATGCTTGTATCAATCTGATTTTGGCTGTCGTAGCAGGCCCTCGCCGGTTTCCCGCTTATCGAATTGATGGTCAGACGCAAAACCTCGGCGCGTGGGCGGTTGGTCTCGCTTGGATCGACGATCTCCCAGACCGCGCTGTTGTTGTCGATCGCATTGAGATAGATGTCGCAACGGCCGTCGGGCTGAGTGATCGTAAGGGTCGAGATGTCCGGGTTGTACGCGACCTCTAGATTATCGTTCAGTCCGTCGCTCGGGCTGAGCGAAAGCAGTCTGCTGCGAACGTACTCGAAGAGCTCTTCGCGGCTCGGCGGCGGCTTGGGTTCGGCTTTCTTTGGGTGCGACGCGAGCTTTGGCTGTGCCAACTGTGCGGGCTTCGCGGGTTCCGGTGTGTCTGAAGTGACGGCTCGCACAATGGTTTGAACGGTACACCCAGTCAGGCTGACAGCCAGTGCGGCCGCACAGAGAACCGCCGCTACTCCACCTTGCCGGCAAACAAGCGGAATACGGTTCGAGAAGGCGGCGCCCCCCTCAATCTCAATCCCTCGAACCAAAACTGGCGAAAACTCATTCCGCATGGGGCGAGTATAGCTCTGTATGCAGCGGGGTCTATCCCACTTTCGCGAGGGGTTGGTCCCGATCGGAACGCAGGGTGGGAACGGCGGCGAGCAGGCTCCGGGTATATGGATCTTCCGGCTTGGTGAGCAAGTGCGCGGCCGGGCCCGTCTCCAATATTTGTCCGGCGCGCATGACTGCTACGCGGCTGGCCGCCTGGCCCACTACGGCAAGGTCGTGCGAGATGAACAACATAGCCAGCCCGTGCTGTCGCTGCAATTCCTTCAGCAGCTCAAGCACCTGTGCCTGCACGGTGACATCCAGAGCGGTAGTTGGCTCGTCGGCAATCAGCAATTGCGGCCGGTTGATGAGCGCCATTGCGATGAGGATGCGCTGCCGCTGCCCGCCCGAAAACTGGTGCGGATAGTCGTTGTAGCGGCGGGCGGCGTCTGGAATCGCGACTGCCTCCAACGCGGCGATGGCCTTTCTCTTGGCATCTCGATCGGTCCAGGAAGAAAAATGTGCGCGAGCACCTTCGGCCACCTGGCGGCCGATGCGCATTGCCGGATTCAGCGCTGTCATCGGCTCCTGGAAGATCATGGCGATCTCCCGGCCGCGCAGCTTCCGCAGACCGTCTTCCGGCAGCCGCAGCAGATCGGCGCCCTGCCACAAGATCTGGCCGGTAACCTGCGCCGACGGTCCCAGCAAACCCAGAATGGCGAGAGCCGTGACGCTCTTGCCCGATCCCGATTCGCCGACCAGTCCCAACACTTCGCCCTCGCCGACCTGAAGGCCGATGCCGCGCACTGCTTCCGCCGCTCCGAAGCGAATCCGCAGGTCCCGAATATCAAGAAGAGCTGTCATCGACTCGCTTCGCCGGCAATAGGCCCAGGTCAGCCGTTGTACCGGACCTCGACCATTGTGCAGTCGTCCTGTGCCTCGTTGTTGGCCTGGAACTTCGATACCGTGTCGAGGATCTCGTTCAGATCCTGATGGAGCGCGATACTGCTCAATCTGTCGTCGCCAAATGGATCGCCGGCGCTGTTCTCCGCTTCAACCAATCCGTCCGTCGCAAGCAGGATACGTTCTCCCGGCTGCAACATGCATCGCGCGGAGGAATAGGTCGCGCCGGGAATCAGCCCCACAATCAGATTGCTCTCTCCCAGCCATTTCGCTCCTGAGCCCTGGATGAGAAGCGGTTGAATGTGGCCGCAGTTCATGTATTCGACGCTGCCGTCGGGGAAGAGCTTGAGCAGCACCATCGTGGCGTATTTGTCCACGTTGCGCGTGAAAAGAAACTGATTCAACAACGACGCGATATCGGGCAGGCTTTGCCTGGAGATCAACTGCGCGTGAATGATGCCCTGCATGGTTGCCGCAACAATGGCGGCCGGAATGCCTTTGCCGGAAACATCGGCAATGGCCACGCACACGCAGTCGTCGAGCGCCACGGCGTCAAAGAAATCGCCGCCGATTTCGTAGCAGGGAATGCTCCTGGCTTTCAACTCGGCATAAGGAATCACGGGCATTTTGATCGACATCAGCCCACTGTGAATCCTGGCCGCGACCTCGAGCTCTTCGCGGGCCCGGCGCGACTTGTATTCCGCCTCGGCAAGCAGGGCATTCTGCAGCAGGGCCGCGGCTTCCGTGGCGATCGTGTCGAGCAACTGATGATCCACTTCGCTCAGGTTTCCCGCGCCCAGTTGGCTGTCGAGATAGAGCAGCCCCAGCAGTTCGGTATGGTGGCCGTTTGCGTCCCGCTTGCGCAGCGGAATGCAATAGATGGCGCGAATCTTGTTGATCATCACGCTTGCCCAGGCCGATGCCTTGTCATCGGTCAGCGTGTCGCTGATGGAAAACTTTGCGTCGCTTTCGATCGCCCTCTGAATGGCCCGGCGCGAGATGGTCGAGTCCTGTTCGACGATTTTGCCGTCCGCATTCAGTCCGCGCGCAAGCTTCATCTCCCCGCCTTCCCGCAGGAAGACAAAGCCGCGCTCAACGCCGGTGAGTTGCAGCGTGAGTTGCAGCAAAGTGGTCAGGATTTCCTCGATCGCTCCGCCGGCATTGAGTTGCCGCGCGGCGCTGAGCAGCCAATTCAACTGCTCCATCTCCCGAGCCGCCGGCGGCTGCTTTTCATCGATGAGCGGAAAGTCGTTCACCGAAAAACGCAGGCTTGAAACCATGCCGGCCTGAGACGTAGGCTCTCCCTGGCTCACTATTGGGAAATGGAACTGGAGCTCGGGTCCCTCAAGCGAACCCAGTTGCAGCACATCGCCCGGATTGAGGGGCGCCCGTTGCACCCGAATGCCGTTGAGGAACGTGCCGTGACTGCTGTTCCGGTCAACAATCGAATAGGCAGTGTTCTCGCGGACGATGGTCGCGTGCTGGCGCGAGACGCTCTGATCGCGCAAGATGACATCCTGATCGGGCAAGCGGCCAATCGTCGTGGTCTGACGGTCGAGCAGTACGTCGTGCTGCCCATCTGCGTCGGTGTAACTAAGCGTGGGGAATGTCATCGTGCTCCTCGTCGCCTTGCGGCAGGTCAGTTGGCCCGGGCAATTCGTCTCGAACACATATATTAAATGGGTCGCCTCCGGCGGGGACCATCTTTCTTGACTAGCGCCGGGAAGCATCTTGAGCGCCGGGCTTCGTGCCGGCAGCGTCGTTCCCGCTGAACACAGCGCCAATTCCGTATCCGCGAGCGGACGGGAATGAGGATGAATTAACGCTTCACAACACAGGCAACCAAAGTGATACGATCCGTTCTACAGGAAGCCATGTCCAATCCCAGTACGATTGCCCACTACACGCTTACCTCCAAACTCGGTCAGGGAGGCATGGGCGAGGTGTATCGCGCCACCGACACCAAACTGGATCGGGAGGTCGCCATCAAGATTCTTCCCGCCGCCCTTGCCAACGATCCGGAACGGCTGGCACGATTCAAGCGCGAGGCCAAAGTGCTGGCATCTCTCAATCATCCCAACATCGCCACCATCTTCGGCGTGGAAGAGGGTGCGCTGGTGATGGAACTCATCGAAGGCGATACGCTCGTGGATTCCATTGCCAAAGGACCTATCCCGGTTGAGGAGGCATTGCGAATCGCGGATCAGATTGCGGGCGCCCTGGAGTATGCGCACGAGCGGGGAATCATTCACCGCGATCTCAAACCGGCCAACGTCAAGGCCGCAAGCCGGGTGAAGGTGCTGGATTTCGGGCTGGCCAAGGTGCAGGAGACTAGCGCATACGACGCAACCATTACCGGCGCCACGCAGATGGGAACCATCCTTGGAACGGCGGCTTACATGTCGCCCGAACAAGCGGCGGGAAAGCTGGTTGACGCCCGTTCCGACGTGTTTTCGTTCGGCGTGCTTTTATACGAGATGCTCTCAGGTAAACGAGCCTTTTCCGAAGAGAACGCGGTTTCAACGATAGCGGCGGTTCTTCACAAGGAGCCGCGTCCGCTGCGGGAGGTCGCGCCCCAGGTGCCTGCGGAGCTGGACTCGGTGGTTTCACACTGCATGGCAAAAGATCCGACTGCGCGATTTTCAAGCATGAGCGTGCTGAAGCAAGCGCTGGCCAAGGTGGCGCAGCCCTCTGCCCACCAGCCGGAAACCGCATCCATCGCCGTGCTGCCGTTCGTGAATCTTAGCGCGGACAAGGAGAACGAGTACTTCAGCGACGGGCTGGCCGAAGAGATTCTCATTGCGCTCAGCCAGGTGGAGGGCTTGCGAGTGGCGGCGCGCAGTTCGTCGTTTTCATTCAAGGGCAAGAACGCCGAGATGAGCGAGATTGCTTCCAAGCTCCGCGTCGTAAACATCCTCGACGGCAGCGTGCGGCGAGCCGGCAATCGCGTCCGCGTGACTGTACAGTTGGTCGATGCGAGGAACGGCTTCCAGTTGTGGTCGGAGCGCTATGACCGGCAGATGGAAGACATCTTCGAAGTCCAGGATGAAATCGCGCACGCTATTGCCGAGCAGCTCAAGGTTACCCTCGGTGCGGGAGTGAAACCGGCAACCAAGAACCTAGAGGCCTACGAGCTTTATCTCAAGGGCCGCCACCTGTGCAGTCAGCGATTGGTTTCAACCGTGCGCCTGGGCATGAAGTGTTTCCAGCAGGCACTTGAGCTCGACCCCAGCTTTGCTCTCGCCTGGTCGGGGCTTGCAGACTGCTACGGCATCCTGCGGGTTTACGGCTGGATCTCATACGCCGAAGGTAAACAGCCCGCCCTTGGCGCCGTTACCAAAGCCACAGAACTTTCGCCCGAGCTTTCGGAGGTGAACTTCTCGCGCGGCTTCTATTCCTTCTATTTTGTCTCCAACTGGCGCGAGGCCGGGCCTCACTTCAAGAAAGCACTCGAGATCAACCCGCGTTCCTCTCTGGCGCATGCGTACTTTGGCCTCTTCCTGGCCATGGACCGCCGCCACGAAGAGGCCGTGGCCCATGCCGCTCAGGCCTGCCAGCTCGATCCGCTCTCCCCGTTCATTCACGGTCTATCCGCTTGCGTCTTCGCGATCTCGAGCCGTTTTCAATTGTCGTTGCGCTCCGCCTGCCAAGCGGTCGATCTCCAGACGGACTTCCTCTTCGGCCATTGGATCAAGGGGGTGTCTCAATGCTTCCTCGGTCAAGACGATGAGGCCATCAAAACCCTCGAACATGTCGTCTCTGTCTCCCGTGCGCCTATCTTCATGGGGATATTGGGCATGGCCTACGCACGTGCCGGTCGTCCCGAAGACGCCAACCGCTTGCTGCGGGAGTTGGACGAGCGCGCCAGCCGCGGGGAATATGTTGGGGAATGGGCACGCTTGAATATCCACGCCGGTTCGGGGGATATTCCGGCCATTCGCAAGTCGCTTCGTGGGACGATTGACGAACCCACCCCTGCATTCGATGTCGCCCTTAGCTGCGGTTCCCTCATGGACAATTATCGGAGCGATCCCGAGATCAATGGCATGCTCATTGAAATGTTTGGCTACTGAAGATTCCGAATTTTACGACGCGTAGTCTTCGCGCATCGGCGTAAAGATGTCGAGTACCTCGGAATCTTCGAGCGCCCAGGCCTGATGCTCCACGTTACCGGGAACGATGAAGCTGTCGCCGGGACCAATCTCGAAGACGCCGCCAGGGTGCTCGAAGCGGATGCGGCCGCTCAGAATGTAGACCATCTGCTCGTGCGGATGGCTGTGCTTTGTACCGGCCCAGCCCTTGATCATGGTGTGCCGCACCAGCATAATGGCCTGCGTATAGGACATGACCTGGCGGCGAAGGCCCGGCTCTGGAGTGGACATTCCATCATCCTTCGAGTGAGCAACCGAGATTGTATTTTCCGACATCGATCCTCCTGCTGGTTCTGTTGCGCGATTTTGATCTTTTGCGAAGTAAAGACTTCTGTTCGATCTACTCACCAGAACCAACTGCGTTAATCGTGCTTTGAAAGGGCACGGCTTCAGCCGTGCCGTAATGGCCTCATAAAGCGCGGGCTTTAGCCCCTGAGGGATCTTCTCTGCTTGCGGAACGGCATTTATGCAACCAGTTCTAGTGCGTTCAGGGCTGATATTAGAACTGCACCTTGTTATTCATCAGCGTAATCTCCGGCACCTTGCCGTTCATCTCAACACTGACGCTTGCACCCTTCAAATCCGTACCTTGCGGAATGGTCAGCTGCACTACCTCCGTCTTGGGCAGCAGGTCGAAAGGCGCCTTCAGCGCAGCAGCATGCGCAGTTGCGAGCACCTTGCCCGCTGCGTCGCGCACCACCACATTCGAAGCCGGAGCATCCACCGCGCCCAGGCTATGCACCGTAACCTTCATGTGGTTGCCCTCGACCTTCACATCGTCCGCGCCGATGCCCAGGTCCGGTCTCGACCAGTAGGGCACTCCCTTCTCGACCAGTTTCAGCTCCAACACGGTCGTCGCGCGCGGGGCAAACGTGAAGTCGAGGCTGGTGCTGCGCTCGAAGCTCTCGGTCCGGGTGCTGACATTCTCAACAGAATCGGTTTCCGCATTGCCGCGCCTGCCCTGCGTAATCTCCCACTTGCCCGGATCGATCTCCCATCCGGTCATCCGCGTCTTCACCGGAATCGCGTCCAGGTTGTAGACAATGACCTTCAGATGATCCGGCGTCGCCTCGGGAACGAGGATGCCAAGGCTGCTTGGTGTAGCCGGCGCTTCGAATCGCCAACCGACTACATTGCCCGGATAAATATGATTGCGAATGAGCGCGACGCCGCCAAAGCGCGCACGCTGAAGCTCAGTATTGACGAACATCGGCCCGGCTGAGTCGGTCACTCGATCGATCCAGAGACTGCCTTCTGTATTGATCCATTCCCGATCCGACTCCGCCTGCAGTTGCGCCGAGTAAAGCCGGTCGAGATATTTCGTATCGCCGCTCACCTGCCATGCGAAGGTCTCGGCAGAGCCGGTCATGGACTGCGCTCCAGCGGAAGCCACTCCGGTTGTCGGGTCGATTGTTGCCGCTGCCGACACCACCTGTTTGCCCCAGGTATCGCGCAAATTCAATACGTCGAGCGCGTCGGAGCTGATATGCGCAAGCGACGACGGGCCAGCATCCATGAAGGGCAGCAGATACTTCTTGTCGCCTGTCCAGCGATATGCCGCCCAGAACATGAAGTCTGGCGTGGCGTCGCCGCCGGG
The DNA here is from genome assembly GCA_963757965.1 of uncultured Acidobacteriaceae bacterium. Classification (GTDB taxonomy): domain Bacteria; phylum Acidobacteriota; class Terriglobia; order Terriglobales; family Acidobacteriaceae; genus Telmatobacter. Next base: position 57,181 of record CAVWTV010000003.1, on the reverse strand, counting down.
CAGATCTTCATCGGTCTTGAAGTTGATGTCTGTCCGCGTGACCCACCTGCCGTCGGCTTCCTGCTTGCGGTGCGCCAACATTCCGTCGACAGTCTCGAGCACCATCTTGCGAGTCTCCGGCGCGCCGTTAAAGAGCACCAGGTCGAGCGCCGGATGAAAGTCCATATAGGAGCGGGCCTTGGTCCATCCCCACACGCCGCCCTCGGCCATTTTTGCGCCGCTGAAATACGCGGATCGGATGTGCCTGTGCCCGGCGGCGTTGATGCCAGTCAGCCATTCCAGCCTCTTAGCTGTCAGCATCGCGCGCTCAAGATCTTTTGGATTGCCGAAATCCATCAGCAGCGACTGGCCAAGAACATTCAGTCCATCCTCGTAGCTGTGCAGTTCGTCAAATTGGCCAGTGGCCAGCCCGTTGGTCCACATCTTGTTTTCATACATGGCCTCCAGTTCTTTCGACAGCGACCTCTTCAACTTCTCCGGCTCCGTGCCCATCAGCGCGAGAGAGGGAAAGAGATTGGTGAAGTCGCTGTCGTCGCCGAGGCCGCCGCCGAATTCACCGTCCCAAGCCTGCCGCTTGTCGACGTAGAAGTCGGCGATGCGCTTGAAATAGTCGACGTCCAGCGACTGGAGATAGGCCCAGCGAGGAACATCCGCAGGCGCCGTCGGGCGTGTGTAATCGGGCCACGCTGTCTCAGGATTCCATTCGTGCCAGTACTTGCGCCCGAGATCGTTCGACGGGTCTACGCGCAGCAGGTCTGTCATGTCGGCATAGAAGCGGTTGTAGGTGTTCAGCCGCCGGCTGTTGACGTGCTCCTCAGTCATGTTGGAGAAATTGTCGCGCACCTGAGTCAGGCGGTCGGCGATATGCTCCGTTGCGGCATCCTTGTACGGCTTGAAGATCAGCCGCACCTCGGCCCCATCGAGAGCGGCTGCGTCGAACTCAGGGCTCGCAGAGGCAACAGTGATGAGCAGGCTTTTGTCGTCGGGCAGAATGCGGTCGCGCGTATCCAGCCACAACGTGTGCGCCTCGCCCGGCTTTACTGAAAAGGTGAAGTTGAGCATGTCGCGCATGGGCCAAAGAGGGTCCCGTACCTCAATGTTCATCGGCACATAGTCGCCGTGTGTTGGTTTCACATTGAGCACGGGAAGGTCGATGGCGATGCCGTCGAGACCGGCATAGATGTCGTCCCATGTGTAGGAAGCAATGTGCGTGGTGGTTGCCGGCATTCCACGCAGATCGGCAGGAATTAGGATGTGCACAATAGGCATGCCGGACGCGCGTCTCGTGCCGCGAAGCTCTCTCGCCCGTACGGCTGCGAGCCGTGCGCCGCCGCCGGCCCCGCCCGGCATAGCGACAATTACCGAGCGCTCGTCCGCTGGATAGCGGTCGTGGATGAAATTGACCAGTGGCGTCAGGCTGGGATTATCATCCGGCGATGTCCCTGCGGACAGCCTGTACTTGAGCTGAACGATTCCGGCTGGCGGATCGCCAGGGTGAACGTAGTAAGCAGAGAACTCGCCGATGGGCGTCTCCTGTTCCACGTTGGTAAAGCGCAGCTTGCCGCCAGTGATCGGCGCGGAGAAATCGTGGAATGTCGTCTCCTGGCCGCTGGGCCGCTCGAAGAGCGACTTGCCGGGCAGCGTCGTTCCATCAAGCCCGCTGCGGCGAACGGCATCCTCTGAAACGTCTGGCGTGAGCAGCGTCATGTTGCCGAACGCGCCGCCGCTGAACTCCAGATGATTCCACGGCTCTTCCGGCATGATGAAGGTGACGGTCTTGCCGGAGATCGCGTAGCAATCCCAATCCGGTAGTTGGAAGTAATCGAAGCGGCCAACCAGGCGGGAGCGATTGTAGACGCCCGGCCACGTGGTTTCGCGGATGCCATCGGTCGCTCGCCACCACCAGCGGCCAATGTCGTATGCGTCGTTGATCTGGACTTTACGAATCGCGGTGTTGGCAGCGGGCAGCGGTGCGGGATTGTCTCCGGGGCGGTTCCAGCCGTAATGAAACCACCACTCCTTCTGCGTTTCTGCGCTGGCAAGACTGCGTGTCACGGCCGGAATGTTTTGCGGCGTTTCGCATTTGGCGAGCGAAGCCACATTGTCCGCGGAAAGGGCTCGGTCGTAGATGCGCAACTCGTCCAGGTCGCCGCCGCGATCATAGCTATACGTGCTTTCAACGCCGGTTGGACCGATGATGCGGGAGTGCGGACCGAACTGATCCAATCCCGCATCGAACATGCCGGTGGCCGCCTTTTCAGCCACCATTTTGCCGTCGACATAGAAGCGGATGCCGGAGGTTTCATCCCATGAGAGCGTGAGATTTACCCATTGATCCGGCTTGGGAAAGTTGGGCATGTCATAGAAGACGCGCGTGCGTCCCAGGTTAACGTCGGTGACGAATGCATCGAATCCGTGGCCGTTGTAATCGATGCGCAGCCACACCTGGTCCCAACTGGAATGGTCCGCATATCCCACGCGGAAGATGGGAAACGCAGTCTCGTCCACGGGATCGCGAGATCGCCAGTAGAACGACAGCGTTCCGCGTTGCGCATAGATGTTGCCTGGCGCCCAATAGGAGAGCAACTGGTGATTGCCGCACTGCAGGTAGGAGCCCTTCACACCACCGGGAAGAATCTTTACGTCGGAAAGATAATTTGGCTCCCGCTTGCCGCCGGCAGCGTAGTCGGCATTGAATCCATGGTCGCCGGAAAGGTAGAACAAGAGCCCTGGTTCGCGCGGCGCCGGCGATGAATTCGCGCCCGGCGCCAATGAATCAACCTGGGCAATACCAAGAGCCCCCGGCATTGCGAATGCAAGCAGCGTTGCGAACGAAACGATGCGTAGACTTTTCATGACCCTGGCGCCTCACGAAAGGGAAGACCCGGCAAACCTCGAGACCGGAGCGGTGGTCTAACCACCCACGGGCGATTCTCCGCCAACCGTCGGGGATTTGCAACTGCCGCCAGTATCGCGCATCCTAGTTGAAGCAGACACGAGTTTTACAGCAGGCTGAAGTGACTCACGACTCCATCACGATCTCGCGGCGTACGCGCATTCGGGCCGCCATGGTCCTGGCGATTGCTGCGGATGTACTTCAGCTCGCCGTCGTTCCCTTGTTCGTCGAGGGCGCCGAATCGCCCGCGGATGACATTCTCGATTTAGGTGTCGGAGCCGCGCTGGTTTACCTGATGGGCTGGCACTGGGAATTCCTGCCATCGTTTCTTGGCAAGCTCGTGCCCGGCGTGGATTTGGTTCCTTTCTGGACGCTCGCGGTTGCGAATGTCTACAGGAAATCGAAACAGACCCCGGTCACCATGGAAGGCGTCATCCTGGAGGGGACTCGCGAGGATCGGCCGGCAGTGAAAGGCCCTCGGAATTCATAAGCCGTGTCTTCCCTGAACACTGGATGAAATGGGCACGATAAGGATTCCAAGAGCCGCGGCGGCGGAGTAATATTCTCTGCATGATGAACATGAATCGTCGCGACCTTTGCGTTGCACTCTCCTCCCTTGCGGCATTGGCTGCTGCGCGGCCGGCTGAAGGCCAGGCTGCTGCTCCCGCTGAGACGGTGTTATCCGTGCAGCGGGCTTACCCATTCGAGCAACTCCCTGTGAAGAAGGGTCCGAATGGAGAGACGCGGGCGGTGCTGAATGGCGTTCTGCCGACGGGTGAGGCCATCGAAGTGCATGAGACTATGGTGTTGCCAGGGCACATGCCGCATCCGGCGCATAAGCATCGACATTCAGAGCTCGTGCTGATTCGGGAGGGAACTGTCGAGTTCGACAATGATGGGACCTTGCAACGGGTTGGACCGGGCAGCGTGTGCTTTGCCGCGTCGAACGTGATGCACGGACTCAAGAACGTGGGCGACACGGTTGCCAATTACTTCGTGATTGCGATCGGGAGCGAGTTGCCGGCCAAGCCCGCTTAGCCGCCTGTTCGACAATGAGGAATCACTCCACCGGCTCAAGGTGTGCGGTGAAGTGGCGAAGGAACGGCGCTTCGTAAGTCAGCCGCATTCCTTTGATGTGGGCGCGTCTCTCCCAGACCCTCAGGATGATTTCCACCACGTAATCGATATGGCTCTGCGTATAGACGCGGCGCGGAATGGCAAGCCGTACCAGTTCCATCTTCGCGGCTCCGGCGAACATCAGGCTCCCGATTTCAACGGAGCGGATACCGCCTTCGAGATACAACTCCGCGGCAAGCGCAACGCCCGGAAACTGGTCAATGGGAATGTGGGGTAGAAACGCTTTCGCGTCCAGATAGATTGCGTGGCCACCAGGCGGCTGCACAATCGGCACGCCCTTCTCGCTGATATGGTCCCCGAGGTACGCCGTCGAAGCAATGCGGTAGCGCAGGTAGTCCTCTTCCAACGCCTCCTGAAGGCCGACGGCCACGGCCTCCAGATCTCGCCCGGCGAGTCCGCCATAGGTGGGATAGCCCTCGGTAAGAATCAGCAGGTCCTTCTCCTGGCGGGCAAGGATGTCGTCATTTGTGCAGAGAAAGCCGCCGATGTTGGCCATGCCGTCTTTCTTTGCCGACATGGTGCAACCATCGCCAAGCGAAAACATCTCCTGCGCAATCTGCTTGGGTGTCTTGTTGCCATAGCCCGGCTCGCGCAACTTGATGAAGTACGCGTTCTCGGCAAAACGACAGGCATCGAAGTAGAGCGGGATTCCATGCTTGTGGCATAGGGCGGCAACAGCCCTCGCGTTTTCCATCGATACTGGCTGGCCGCCACCGGAGTTATTTGTGATCGTCAGCATGACCAGGGGGATACGCTGGCGCCCCACCCGCAAAATCAACTCTTCCAGCGCAGCGACATCCATGTTGCCCTTGAACGGCAGGCGCGTCTCCGGATGCCGCGCCTCGGGTATCGGCAGGTCTATCGCTTCCGCTCCAACAAACTCCACGTTGGCGCGCGTGGTATCGAAATGAGTGTTGTTCGGTACCACGTCGCCCTTCTTGCACATCACGTGAAACAGGATGCGCTCTGCCGCTCGTCCCTGGTGCGTGGGGATCACGTGCGTATAGCCGAAGATGTCCTGAACAGAGTGCTTGAAACGATCGAAGCTCCTGCTGCCTGCATAGCTTTCATCGCCCTCCATCACCCCTGCCCATTGGTGCGTGGACATCGCGCCGGTGCCGGAGTCTGTCAGCAGGTCGATCAGGACATCGTCGGCTGGAAGCAGAAAGAGATTGTAGTGCACGGCACGCAGCAGCTCCTCCCGCTGTTCGCGAGTAGTCCAACGGATGGGCTCAACGCTCTTGATGCGAAAGGGCTCGATGATGGTTTTTGTAGGCATTTCTAGATACTCCTGCATTGCTGCGGTTATCCCAGTCCCATGTCAGCGTCTCACGTCCCAGCCGGTTACACTGCGGCAACTGTCACAGCAGCGCTCAGTATCTCAACCGGAGCGATTCATCCACTCTCTTGTTCCGTGGAACCGGCAAGACTCTGACGCCACGTTTGCTGCCTTTCGCAGAGCCTCAATGAATCCAAGCCCCATCGAAGCGTAATAGCAGAATGCCCCGTGCAGGATGTCGCCAGCTCCCATGGTGTCCACAAGCTGCACTTGCGGAACCGGCAGGGTTCCGGAGTTCTCGCATGAAACGAAACAAATCGGCTCGGCCCCATTCGTGATCGCGATGTTGGTTACGCCGCGGCCTTGCAAATACTCCAGCACGTCGTCGCCGTTTGAACATCCGGGCGGCATGAAATCGGCCGAACAGATTGCCGTATCGATGCTCCAGAGGAGTTCTTCGGTTCCGGCTTTCCAGCTTCCACCATCCAGCACAACTTGTATTCCCCGCGCTCGGGCGGCATTCGACCAAGCCAGACATGCTTGCATGTAGTGACCGTCAACCAAAACAATCGAGGCTTGTTCCAGAGCAGCTACATCGACCTGCGCTGACAATGCGTCCACGCGGGTTGCATTGGCAGAGACGACGTTGCGCTCGCCGGCTCGATTGACGGTGATTGAGGAAATAGCCGGCGCTTTGTCGAAATCGGGATTGAGGTCGATGAGCTCAACCGAATATCGCCGAAGTTCCTCGCTGATTACGTAGGCCATCGCGTGGCGCCCGACGGCGGTCACCAGCGTTGGCTCTCCCCCAAGATGACCGAATGCAATGGAGGCATTGGTGGCTGGCCCCCCGGCAAGCACGTCCTGACTGCGTGCGACAACTTTTGAGTTAGCCGAAGGAAACTCATCCGCGCTGTATACAACATCAACCGTCGACAGCCCTACAAAAATTCCGTTTGCCACGGTCCTCCGCTATTGAATCGCCGACAACAATTCTAGACCCGCGCATCCGCCCCGATGGGAGCCAAACTGATCAACCACGAAGCGCGTGCTACGGCAATCAACAAACAATTGACTTGGAGCTATGGGAACGGCGATCTGGATGCACATGGAGTGAAGATGCATCGACCGATGTCATTGTAATTGTGTCACTTAGCGAACAGCTAAGGCGCTTCCACCGAGACGCGGAGTTATGAAGCTTCCTGATTTCAACTAAGTTGCCACGGGTCCGTTACGGTTGTAATCAATCATCCCCGAGAGGTGACATCCGTCACAGCCGTCATTGCTGCCGAAGCCTAGCATACTTCGGGTTTCAGGAGTAGGTTTTGCTATTACCAGAAGCAAACGTTTCTGAGGGCAAAACCTTGACAGAGACGTCGATCTGCTGGAACCGGCGGACGCAATGGATTGGTTGCGCGAGAATAGGCAGGCACTCTTCGGGAGGCAATCGGGGATGAGTTGGCGCGAGGAATACAAGAGCAAGTGCATGGATGCAGGACAGGCCCTGGAGGCGGTGCGCTCCGGCGCTCGCGTTTGGATCCAGTCGGGATGTGGAACGCCTTCCACGCTGGTGAATGCACTTGTGGCCCGGTCCGCCGAGGTGCGCGATGTTGAAGTTGTGCACATGATGACGCTGGGATGTGCCGACTATACAAAGCCGGAGTTCGAGGGCCATTTTCGCCATCGCGGATTGTTTCTGGGGGCCAATGTTCGCGAGGCGGTAGCGGCTGGGCGCGCGGATTACACGCCGATCTTCCTAAGCGAGATTGAAGGCCTGTTCGTGAGTGGGGCTCTTCCCCTGGATGTGGTGTTGATGCAGGTGTCGCCGCCGGATGAGCACGGATTCGTAAGCCTGGGCACGACGGTGGACTGCACGCTGACTGCCACCCGGTGCGCCAGTGTGGTGATTGCCGAGGTGAATGATCGGATGCCGCGCACTCATGGTGACACGTCGATTCACGTGAGCCACATTTCCTCAATCGTCGAGACATCGCGGCCGCTGCTGGAAGTCTGCACGGAGCTTTTCACGGATCTGCATCTGCGTGTGGCGCGCAATGTGGCCTCGCTCATTCCCGACGGGGCAACGCTACAGACGGGGATCGGCGGAATTCCGGACGCGGTGCTGGCCTGCCTTGGAGACAAGCACGACCTGGGCATTCACACCGAGATGTGCTCCGACGGCGTGATCGAGCTGATGGAATCGGGCGTCATGAATGGCGATCGAAAGTCGCTGCATCGCGGCAAGGCGGTGCTGGCATTCGTGCTTGGATCGAAGCGGCTGTTCGATTTCATCCATGAAAATCAGGCCTTCGAGTTCCGGCCGATCTGCTACACCAACGATCCATTTGTGGTCGCGCAGAACGACAGAATGGTGGCGATCAACTCCGCGCTGCAAGTGGATCTCACGGGTCAGGTGTGTTCGGACTCGCTGGGCACGAAACCATACAGCGGATTTGGCGGGCAACTGGACTTCATTCGCGGAGCGGCTCGTTCAAAAGGCGGAGTGCCGATCATTGCACTGCCGTCGACCGCGCTCGGGGGAAGTGTATCGCGGATTGTACCGGTACTCGAGCCGGGAGCGGGCGTCGTGACCTCACGCGCGGATGTGCATTACGTCGTGACCGAGCACGGAATCGCATACCTGCATGGGAAGACGCTGCGCGAACGGGCTGTGGCGCTGATCGCGATTGCCGATCCGCGGTTTCAAGGGGAACTGGAAGATTTTGCCTTGCGCGCGCATTACCTGGAGCACAAAGCGGCAACTGCCGTGTGTGTTTGAGAAGCACCGGCTCGCCGGAGAGGAGCACTTGATGATCAATGCGGAGAAGCGGGACCGAGGCTTGCTGCGAGTGGATGTGGATGAGTGCAAGGGTTGCGGCTTGTGCGTGGAAGCGTGCCCGCCAAAGGTAATCGGCATGAGCGAAGGTCTGAATCACTATGGCTATCGCACGGCCACGTACGCGGGCGCGGGCTGCACGGGGTGCGGAATCTGCTTTATGGTGTGTCCCGAGCCAGGCGCAATTACGGTATTACGAGCCGTCAATCGGCTCGCTGTTGTGGAACGCAGATTTGATGCAGGCAATGCGGGAGCGAGCGAATGCACAAGCAACTGATGAAGGGGAACGAAGCGATTGTGAGAAGCGCGATTCTCTCCGGCTGCCGCGCCTTCTATGGATATCCGATTACGCCGGCAAGCGAGATTACAGAAGCCGCGGCGCTTTACATGCCGAAGGCTGGAGGAATATTTCTGCAGGCGGAGAGCGAAGTTGCGTCGATGAACATGCTCTACGGCGCGGCGTCAGCGGGCGTGCGCGTGATGACGGCTTCGAGCGGGCCGGGAATAAGTCTGATGCAGGAAGGCATCAGCTACATGGCCGGCGCGGAGCTGCCATGCGTGATCGCCGACATCACGCGCGGCGGGCCGGGATTGGGGAACATTGCAGCCGAGCAGAGCGACTATCACCAGGTGGTGAAGGGCGGCGGGCATGGAAGTTATCGGACCATTGTGCTGGCGCCGCATTCCGTGCAGGAGATGGCGGATTTGACCGCACTGGCCTTCGAGCTGGCAGACAAGTATCGCAACCCTGTGGTCCTTCTCGCGGATGGATTCATCGGGCAAATGATGGAGCCGGTCGAGTTTCCACAGGGTGCAATCGAGCCGCGTCAGCCGAAGTGGGCGGTGACGGGCACGGCGGAGACGCGCGGCAATCTGATCAGTTCGCTGCACATGGACATTAACGACATGGAGGCGCATCTCCGTGGGTTGGAGGAAAAGTATCGCCGCGCGGAGCGCGATGAGGCGCAGGCCGAAGAGTGGTATGCGGAGGATGCGGAGATTGTGCTGGTCGGATACGGAATCGTCGGCAGGATCTTGAAGGCGGTCACAGCCGACGCACGCTCGAGTGGCATCAGCGTGGGTGTGTTGCGGCCCATCACGCTTTATCCTTTTCCGTCATTGAATTTCCAGCGGCTGGCCAGGCGGGCGCGCGTGTTTGTGGTGGTGGAGATGAGCAATGGCCAGTTGATTGAAGACGTTCGGCTGGCGCTGAATGGCGCGCGGCCGGTGGAGTTCCTGAACCGCATGGGCGGCAATGTTCCGTCGCACGACGAGGTACTTGCTTTTGTGCGCGAACTGGCGCGGCGCTACGTACCGGCAACGGCGCAAAAAATTGAGCGGGAAGAGGGGCGGATGGCTCATGTCTAACGAAGTGATTTCCGAGTACGAAGTTTCTCATGCCAAGCCCAAGGCGTTTTACGAGCGGTATGAGCGCAAGGAAGAGCTTCAGCACCAGACGCACTTTTGCCCGGGCTGCGGCCACGGCAACGTGCATAAGATGCTGGCCAAGGCGATCGACGATCTGGGCATTCAGGATAGGACGATTCTGGTTGGGCCGGTAGGCTGTTCGGTATTCACCTACTACTACTTCGATGTCGGCAATGTGCAGGCCGCGCACGGCCGCGCGCCTGCCGTCGCAACCGGGATCAAGCGGAGCCGGCCGGGGAGCATCGTTATCGGCTATCAAGGCGATGGCGATCTGTCGGCCATCGGTTCGGCGGAGATCTTGCACGCGGCCAATCGCGGCGAGCACATCACGGTGATCTTCGTGAACAACGCGATTTACAGCATGACGGGCGGCCAGGCAGCGCCGACGACTCTGATCGGGCAGAAGAGCACGACAACTCCGGGCGGCCGCGACGCGGCGACGGAAGGCTATCCACTGCATGTGTGCGAACTGCTCGCCACGCTCGAAGCCCCGGTCTACATCGAGCGCGTCGGGCTGGGAGACAACAAGCAGATTGCGCAGGCGACGCGAGCGATTCGAAGGGCCGTGGAGAACCAGGTGCGGGAATTGGGCTTTTCATTGATCGAGGTGTTGTCGCCCTGCCCGACGATCTGGAAAATGTCTCCGGTGGAGGCGCAACATTGGGTGCGCGATGTAATGGAGAAGACCTATCCGCTTGGCGTGTTTCGCGATCGCACAAAGGAAGCGCAGCCGCGGCCACTGCCTGAGCCTGAGCCGGCGCTCAACGAGATTCCTGGAATTCTAGGCGTCGCAAGCAAAGAGCCACCCGATGGCGAATCGGTAAGCAACGTGAGAGCTGAAGAAGTCGATCTTCGCGTGCGCGTGGCGGGCTTTGGCGGGCAGGGAGTGCTGCTGCTGGGTGAAGTGCTGGCGGAGGCTGGGTTGGACGCCGGGCTTGAGGTGTCCTGGCTGCCTTCGTATGGGCCGGAGATGCGTTCCGGCACTTCGAACTGTCATGTGCGGCTGTCGAGCCAGACAATCGATTCGCCGCTGGTGACGGTGCCCAATGTGCTGGTGGCGATGAATGAACCATCGCTCAAAAAGTTCGACGTCAGCGTGCGTCCGGGCGGATGGGTCATCTACAACGGGGATACCTTTCCGGAAGATTGCGTGCGCGAAGATGTGCATGTGCTTGCGCTTCCGTTCACACGGCTGGCCGACGAACTGGGCGACGCGCGCGCATGCAACATGATCATCCTGGGCGCACTGCTTGAAATCACCGGGGTGTTGCCGCAGGCAAGTGTCGACGCCGCGCTGCGCCGCCTGGTGAAGAATGCAAAGTGGCTGGCGCTGGACGAGCGTGCGCTGGTGAAAGGGCGCGAGCTGTACCGGACTTCGGTCCTGAATCCGCCTGGGGATCCGCGGCAGGAGTTGGCCCATGAAAGCTGATGCAGATCCGAATCTGATTGTTTACTTCGGCGGGCAATATGTGCCGCTCGGCGAGGCGCGTGTGGGCATCCTGACTCACGCACTCCATTACGGGACCGGCGTGTTCGAAGGGATTCGCGCACATTGGGACGAGCCGCAGCAGGACCTGTTTGTGATGCGCCAGGTCGAACACTACCAAAGATGGAAACAGAACTGCGGAATCCTGAGGATCGTCGTTCCGCCGTCTGCGGAGGAATTGTGCGCGATCACTCTGGAACTGATGCGCAGGAATGCGTTTCGCACCAACGTGTATGTCCGTCCCATCGCGTACAAAAGCGCTGAGCGAATTGGGGTGAGCACTGACGATCAGGACGCATTTGCGGTGATTGCTCTGCCCTACGGCGATTACTTGCATGCTCAAAACGGGTTGCATGCGGGTGTAAGTTCCTGGAGGCGGATCGAGGACAATGCGATTCCGGCGCGGGCCAAGATTTGTGGGGCATACGTAAACAGCGCGTTGGCCACCGACGAAGCGCGTCATTGCGGATTCGACGAGGCAATCTTTCTGAACGAGAGCGGCCATGTTGCCGAGGGAGCAACGTGCAATATCTTCATGATGCGCAAGGGGAAGCTCATTACTCCCTCGGCGACGGAGAATGTGCTGGAGGGAATCACGCGCGACTCGGTGATGACACTTGCGCGGCGTGAACTCGGCTTGCAGGTTGTGGAACGCCCCATTGGGCGAAGCGAGCTTTATGTGTGCGACGAACTCTTTTTCACCGGCACGGCGGTGGGCGTTGCGCCGGTTGTGCGCGTCGATCACCGGCCGGTTGGAGATGGAAACCTGGGCCCCGTTACACGCGAAATACAGCAACTGTATTTCGATGCGACCCGAGGACATTTGAGTACCTACTGGAACTGGCTGGCGCCGGTCTACCAAGCGCGAATGAAACACGAGCAGGACCAGAATTCGTTGGTCGGCGTGAATGCCGATTGAGCGAATCATCCTGTCGAAAGCGCGGTGGCCTGGTCTGGCCAAGGAGGAAGCACAATGCTGACGACGATGAAGAAAGATAACGCCTATGAACTTGCGCTGGAAAACTTCGATGCAGCGGCGGACGTTCTGGGCCTCGACAACGATACGCGCGAGATGATCAAGTATCCCGAGCGTATTCTCACAGTGACCGTTCCGGTGCGCATGGACGACGGGCACATCCACCGCTTTGAGGCTTATCGCGTCCAACACAGTTCGGTACGCGGGCCCGCGAAAGGTGGTCTTCGCTATCACCCGCAGGTAACCCTTGACGAGGTAAAGGCGCTTGCTACCTGGATGACGTGGAAGTGCGCGGTCGTGAATATCCCGTTTGGGGGCGCCAAAGGCGGAGTTACGTGCGATCCCAAGCATATGTCCCAGGGCGAACTGGAGCATCTTACGCGGCGCTACACCAGTGCGATTCTGCCACTGATTGGGCCGAAGCAAGACATACCCGCGCCCGATGTGTATACCAACTCGCAAACCATGGCCTGGATTATGGACACCTACAGCATGACCAAGGGTTATGCGGTTCCCGGGGTGGTGACCGGCAAGCCGATCAGCCTTGGCGGATCGCTCGGACGCAACGAAGCGACCGGCCGCGGCGTGTTCTACACGATCCAAAGCGCGTGCCACCATTTGCACCTGCCCATGAAGGACGCTACCGTAGTGGTGCAGGGCTTTGGCAATGCAGGCTCGATTGCCGCGCAACTGCTGCATGCAGCCGGAGCCAAAGTAATTGCAGTGAGCGATTCGACCGGCTGCGTTTACAACAAGAATGGGCTCAACATTCCTGAGCTGATCCATATGAAAGCTCTCTGCGGCCATGTGGAGGGATTCCCGGAGAGCGAGCCGATCGATCCGCGCCAGTTGCTTGCGTTGGAGTGCGACTTCCTGGTGCCGGCAGCGCTCGAAAACACGATCGATGCGGAGAACGCCTCTGCTGTGCGCGCCAAGATCGTGGCCGAAGCTGCCAACGGGCCTGTCACGCCGGCGGCGGACAGAATTCTGGAAGCCAACGGCATCTTTGTAATTCCGGACATTCTGTGCAACGCCGGCGGAGTGACAGTCTCCTATTTTGAATGGGTGCAGGACGAGCAGCACCTGTTCTGGGAGGCGCAGGATGTCTATAACCGCCTGGAGCGCGTGATGAAAACTGCTTTCCGGGATGTGTTGAAGATTCATCTGGAGAAGAAGGTTCCGATGCGCACCGCCGCGAACATGCTTGGGATCGGGCGCGTGGCGGAGGCTGTGCAGCTCCGCGGCATCTATCCATAAGGATGAAATGAAAAGGTCGAATCTGTTCGGCTATGAGGGCTTGGGCCGCTCGTTTGGGGCTCAGGCCATTTCTCATCGATAAGTTTATGTAACTTGTTCATAACATATAGATTGCCCATCATCTTGTCCGCGGAATTCCGGGTATGCGGCGATGCCAAGATGAACTGCCCGGCATCCGCTCCGGTCTGCTGCGCCGTGGTCGCTTCTGGTCGTCTTTTTATGCATCGAATACGTCAGTCCATCCAGTGTCCTGCTATTGCCGCTTGACACGCGGTTTTCTGAACGCCTAAAGAATCACCCAGTTCAGGCGCCTCGTCTCGCACTCCGGAAAGCCTTCAGAAATAAGCAAACAAACTATGCCGTTGTCTTTTAGTTGACTGAATCGGCGAACGGCACATTGTAGAATGTGCAAGTGTTCGGAGTCCTGAATGTCCGGAATCGAAGACAAATCGCACGCACAGCACATTGGCTCCGATCACCAGTTGTCGGCGCCGGTCCCCTGGTATCGCAGGCGCGCGTTTCTGTGGGCAATCTTGTGCTTGCTCCTGCTTGCGGCTGTGATCGCGTTCTTGGTCTTGCATAAGAACAACACCAATGCGGCGACTGCGAAGCGCGCGCAGGGTACTGCGAAGGCGTCTGTAACTGCTACGGTTGCCACTGCCAAAAAGGGAGACATCGGCGTATATCTCGATGCGATTGGCACGGTAACTCCGGTCTACACCACGTCAATCATCGCGCAGGCAAGCGGAGTGCTGACGGCCGTACATTACAGCGAAGGGCAATTCGTTCAAAAAGGGGATGCGCTGATTGACATCGATCCGCGGCCTTACGCGGCACAGTTGATGCAGGCCGAGGGCGTGCTTGAGCGTGACACCAATGTTCTGGCCCAAGCTCAGATGGACCTCGACCGCTATCGGACGGCGTGGGCTCAAAACGCAATCCAGAAGCAGTTGCTGGATGACCAGGGAAAGATTGTATTACAGGACCAGGGCACGGTGAAGAACGACCAGGGCGCCGTGAATTACGACCAGACTCAGCTGAGCTACTGCCATATCACCGCGCCGATTGCGGGCCGTGTAGGTCTTCGCCTGGTGGACCCTGGAAACGTGGTTCAGGCCAATGGAGGCACCGTGCTGGTCGTCATTACACAGGTGCAGCCTATCACGGTGATTTTCACCATGGCGGAAGACAGCCTGGGACAAGTGCAGGCACGTATGCGGAAGATGCATACTCTGCCCGTTGAGGCGATGGATCGCTCTCAGACCACGAAGCTAGCCGCCGGCAAACTGTTCACCATCGACAACCAGATCGACACCACGACGGGGACCGTCAAGCTTCGCGCCCTCTTTGACAACAAGGATGGAGCCCTATTTCCGAACCAGTTTGTGAACACAAGGCTGCTGGTCAACACGCAGGAAGGCGTGACGCTGATACCCACTGCGGCCATTCAACACAACGGGGCCGTTGCTTTCGTTTATGTGGTTGCTAACACTACAGCGAGCCTGCGCAACATCACCGCGGGAGTTGCGGACGCCGGCAAGACCGCGGTGCAGGGAATCAATCCAGGCGAAGTCGTGGCCACCAGCAGCTTCGACAAACTGCAGGCGGGGAGCAAGGTTACCGTGTCGAAACAGGCGGCTGCGGAAAATCCAGTTGAGGGCAACACTCCGTGAGTCCATCCGGGCCATTCATTCAGCGCCCCGTTGCCACTTCGCTGCTGATGGCCGCAATCCTGCTCGTGGGCATGGTGGCATATACCCAGCTGCCTGTCTCCGCGTTGCCGGAAGTCGATTATCCGACCATCCAGGTGCTGACTTTCTATCCGGGCGCCAGCCCCGACGTTATGGCCACCACCGTAACTGCTCCGCTCAAGCGCCAGTTCGGGCAACTGCAGGGCCTGAGCCAGATGACTTCGACCAGTTCCGGTGGCTCCTCAGTCATCGTGCTGCAATTCGCACTGAGCTTGAACATCGACATCGCCGAAGAAGAGGTTCAGTCCTCGATTAACGCTTCGCAGAGCTTCTTGCCATCGAGTCTTCCCGCGCCGCCCGTTTATAGTAAGACAAATCCAGCGGACGCTCCCGTGCTCACGCTGGCCATTACGTCCAAATCCATTCCGCTCTCACAGGTCGAGGATCTGGTCGATACTCGCCTGGCGCCCAAGCTTTCGCAGTTGAGCGGAGTGGGTCTGGTGAGCATCAGCGGCGGTCAAAAACCGGCAGTGCGCATTCAGGCAAATCCGACGGCGCTGTCATCGTACGGGCTCAACCTGGAAGATCTACGTTCCGCACTTGTCTCCAGCAGCGTTAACGCCGCCAAGGGCAGCTTCGACGGACCTCATCAGGATTACACGATCAACGCCAACGATCAGTTGGTGACAACCGACGACTATCAAAAGGTTGTGGTGGCCTACCGCAATGGCGCGCCGATCATGCTGACCGATGTTGCGCAGGTCGTGAACGGAATAGAAAACAACAGACAGGCGGCGTGGATGAACGAGACCCCGGCGGTCATCCTCAACATACAAAGGCAGCCTGGCGCAAATACCATCAGCGTTGTAAAGGCCATCAAGGCGATTCTGCCGCAGCTTGAAATCAATCTGCCGGCTTCAGTTCAGGTGACGCCTCTGACCGATCTCACCACTTCGATCGACGCCTCCGTATCCGACGTTGAATTTGAATTGATGCTGACCGTTGCGCTGGTGGTCATGGTCATCTTTCTCTTCTTGCGCAACCTGTATGCCACGATCATCCCCAGCATTGCCGTGCCGGTCTCGCTGGTGGGCACATTCGGCGCAATGTATGCTCTCGGCTATAGCCTGGACAATCTTTCGTTGATGGCGCTCACCATCTCCACAGGATTTGTGGTGGACGACGCGATCGTCATGATCGAAAACATTAGCCGCTATCTGGAGGCTGGGGATTCGCCCATGCAGGCGGCTTTGAAGGGAGCTGAGCAGATCGGCTTCACTATCATCTCTCTCACGGTCTCACTCATCGCGGTGCTGATCCCGCTGCTCTTCATGGGCGACGTGGTGGGCCGCCTCTTTCGCGAATTTGCGGTCACCTTGGCCGTCACCATCATCCTGTCTGCCGTTGTCTCGCTTACGCTGACGCCCATGATGTGCTCGCGCATTCTGCGCCACACGCCCGCGGAACAGCAGGGCCGCTTCTTCAAGGCTTCTGAGCGCGTTTTCGACAAAACAATTGCGTTCTACGGCCGAACTCTGAAGTTTGTCCTCAGGTATCAGACCATCACGTTGCTGGTTGCCGCGGCCACGCTGGTGCTCACGATCTGGCTCTACATCATTATCCCCAAGGGGCTCTTCCCGACTCAGGATACGGGTGTAATTCAGGGCATTTCGCAGGCGCCGGAAACTATCTCCTTTGCGGCGATGGCACAGAAGCAACAGCAGCTGGCTCACATCGTGCTTCAGGATCCAGCCGTCGAGAGCCTCTCCTCCTTTATCGGAGCCGATGGAACCAATACAACGCTGAACAGCGGACGAATGTCCATCAACCTGAAGCCGCTGAATGAGCGCGACCTGAGCGCCTCCGATGTGATTCGTAGACTGCAAACAAATTTGAACCAGGTTGCGGGCGTCGAGCTCTACATGGAACCGGTTCAAAACATTACCGTGGACGACCGTGTAAGCCGCACCCAGTACCAGTACACGCTGGAGGATCCCGACTTAAACGAGCTGAACTTGTGGACTGGAAAGCTTGTCGACAAGATGAAGCAGTTGCCTGAGCTTGCCGATGTGGCCACCGACCAGCAAACCGGTGGCCTGGCGGTATCGCTGGTCATCGATCGCGTAACCGCATCGCGGCTCGGGATCGCGCCGACCACAATCGACAGCACGCTTTATGACGCCTATGGGCAGCGCCAGATCAGCACCATGTACACGCAGTTGAACCAGTATCACGTGATCCTTGAGACCACGCCAAGCGTTCAGCAAAGTCCGAGCAAACTCCAGGACATATATATCCAGACCAGTGCGTCGGCAGGTGGATCGGGGCCGGGAGCATCATCGTCGTTTGCGGCATCGGGTTCGTCGTCCGCCGGCTCGAATGCTACGACGTCGGCCGTGGCATACACCCCGTCCTCGGCGGTCCTCAGCGCGCCGACGAATGCCATTAAATCCAGTGTCGGGGCGAGCGCCACTGCCTCGACTGCAAATGCCGCGACGACGACCGCGCACGCCAACGCCGTGCCGCTCAGCGCGTTCACTCATGTTCTAAGAACCCCCGAGGCGCTTTCGATCAATCACCAGGGACAGTTTCCTGCCGTGACCGTGTCGTTCAATCTCGCCCCCAACGCAGCGCTGGGAGGCGCCATCAGCGCCATCGAAAAGGTTCAGAAGGACCTGAACATGCCGCTCAGTATCCAATATGGATTTCAGGGGACCGCTGCCGCATTCGAGGGCTCACTCGCCAATGAGGGGCTGCTGATTCTTGCCGCACTTGCCGCTGTCTATATTGTGCTCGGCGTGCTGTATGAAAGCTTCATTCATCCCATCACGATTCTTTCAACGCTGCCGTCTGCCGGAGTAGGCGCTTTGCTGGCGCTCATGCTTTTCAAGCAGGACCTGAATGTCGTCGCCATTATCGGCATCATCCTACTGATCGGTATTGTGAAGAAGAACGGAATCATGATGGTTGACTTTGCGATGGAGGGAGAACGGGATCACGGAAAAAACGCAACGGACGCGATCTTTGACGCCTGCATGCTGCGGTTTCGCCCCATCATGATGACGACGATGGCCGCACTGCTGGCCGGCATTCCACTTGCACTGGGTCAAGGCATGGGTTCGGAGCTGCGGCGTCCTCTGGGCATTGCCATGGTAGGCGGACTGCTGCTTAGCCAGGTTCTCACGCTCTATACCACTCCTGTCATTTACATCTTCTTCGATCGGATCGGCCATCGCTTCAGCAGTTCGAAAGAGGCCATCGACACCGGCAGTCAACCGGAACCGGCGGAGGGTGCATGAATATTTCTGCCCCTTTCATTCGCCGGCCCGTCGCTACGACTCTGATCACGGCGGGCATCATACTGGTCGGGGCCATCGCCTTCAAAGTTCTGCCTGTCTCTCCTTTGCCGCAGGTCGACTTCCCCACCATCTCGGTTTCGGCCGGTTTGCCCGGCGGCAGCCCAGACATCACGGCCTCTTCAATTGCAACACCGCTGGAGCGGCAGTTCAGCCACATCGCCGGCGTCACTGAGATGACCTCATCGAGTTCGCTAGGCAGCAGCAATATCACGCTGCAATTCGACCTCAGCCGCGACATCGATGGCGCAGCGCGAGATGTGGAAGCGGCCATCAACGCGGCACGCACATACTTACCGGCAAACCTTCCGGCAAACCCTTCGTATCGAAAGGTTAATCCCGCAGATGCGCCGATTCTGATTTTGGGCCTCACCTCGGACAAATACGACAAGCCGACACTCTACGACGAGGCGTCGTCTGTGATGGCGCAGAAGCTCTCACAGATTTCGGGTGTCGGGCAGGTGTCGGTCGGTGGAGGTTCAGGTCCTTCGGTGCGCATTGAAGTGAATCCCACGCTGTTGTACAGCCACGGGCTCACAATTCAGAATGTTCAGTCCATGGTGACCCAGGAGAATGTTCACGAGCCGCTCGGCCAACTTTTAGACGGAAATACGACCGCGGACATCGTGACGAACGACCAGATGAACCAGGCAGCCGACTACAAGCAGCTCATCATCGGCTATCACAAAGGAGCCGCGGTCAGGCTGTCGGACGTGGCCGACGTTTCGCAAGGGCAGTCGAACATTCGCAATGCAGGATATTTGAATGGCGTGCCCTCTATAACTGTTCAGATCTTTCGCCAGCCGGGCGCGAATATCATCGAAACCGTCGACCGGGTCCTAGCACAATTGCCGGCGATTCAGGCGTCGATTCCGCAAGGCATCAAAACGACAGTTGTCGTTGACCGCACTACAACCATTCGCGCTTCTGTCAGCGATGTGGAGCGCACCCTGATTCTATCGGTTGTTCTGGTGATTCTTGTCGTTTTCATCTTTCTGCGCAACTGGCGAGCAACGCTGATTCCCACCGTCGCGGTTCCTGTTTCGCTGGTGGGCACATTTGCAGTGATGTATCTATTTGGCTTCAGCATCGACAATCTCTCGCTCATGGCTTTAACAATCTCTACGGGGTTTGTCGTGGACGATGCGATTGTGGTGATGGAGAATATCTCTCGCCTCCGTGAAGAGGGCATGCCCACGATGAAGGCGGCCTTTGAGGGCTCCAGGGAGATTGGATTTACCATTTTGTCCATCAGCATGTCGCTGATTGCGGTGTTCATTCCCATCCTGTTCATGGCAGGAATCGTGGGCCGGTTGTTCCGCGAATTTGCGATCACGCTGTCTACGGCCATTCTTGTTTCGATGGTCATCTCCCTGACGACCACGCCCATGATGTGCGCCTATCTTTTCAAGGATGAGCGCACGATCCGGCATGGCCGTGCATTTCGCATAACCGAGAAGGGATTTGCGTGGCTGGTCTCCACTTACAGCCGCTCCCTGACGTGGGTCTTGAAGCATCCGGGCCCTATGTTGGCGGTTCTGCTGCTTACGATCGGGTTGAATTTCTATCTCATTGGTATCATCCCGAAAGGATTCTTCCCGCAGCAAGACACAGGAGTTGTCACAGGCAACGCGAGAGGCCCGCAGGACGCATCGTTTGCGGTGATGGACAATTCGATCCGGCAAATCGAGAAGGTCATCCAGGCTGACCCGGCAGTCGCGAATGTCATCGTCCATACGGGTACCGGGAACACCGGCAGCATCAATATTGCCCTGAAGCCGCTGAATGTGCGGAAGATTTCCGCGGCGGATGTTATCAATCGCTTGCGGCCTCAGTTGAATAAACTTCCGGTGGCTTCAGCCTTCCTTCAAGCAGCGCAGGATCTGCGCATCGGAGGAAGATCGGCCAATGCGCTGTACCAATACACCATTCAGTCGGACAACGTGTCGGATCTGTCGCATTGGGGGCCCATTCTGCTTGCGGGTATGCAGAAGCTTCCCGGATTCCAGGATGTTAGCAGCGATGCGCAGAATAACGGCCTGGAAGAGTTGCTGAGTTACGATCGCCCCACGGCGGCAAGACTTGGCGTTACGCCGCAATCCATGGATCAGGCACTCTCCGGCGCCTTCGGGCAGTCGCAAGTTTCCCTTATCTATACGCAATTGAATCAGTATTACGTCGTGTTAGAGGTAGCGCCGCCATACTGGCAGAGCCCCGAAGGGCTCAAGAATATCTATCTCAACACCGCAGGCCACGGCGTTATTCCCCTTTCCACGGTCACTTCGGCGCAAGCAAGCACGATGCCGCTGGTCATCAACCACACCAGTACGTTCCCATCGGTTACCGTGTCGTTCAACCTGGCCGCGGGCATGTCGCTGAGCGATGCCACCCGTGAAGTTAGCCAGATGCAGGCAAAGCTGAACATGCCGCCAACTGTCCGCGGCTCTTTCTCTGGAACGGCATCGGCATATCAAACTTCGCTCGCAAGCGAGCCTCTCCTCATTGGCACGGCATTGCTCGCGGTCTATATTGTTCTCGGAATTCTCTACGAGAGCCTGGTGCATCCGCTTACAATCATTTCCACTCTGCCGTCGGCAAGCGTCGGAGCGATGCTCGCACTGATCCTGTTCAAGATCGATCTCAACGTGATCTCAATTATCGGCATCATCCTGCTGATCGGCATTGTGAAAAAGAACGCCATTATGATGATCGACTTTGCATTGGTCGCGGAACGAGAACACGGCAAATCCCCAAGGGATTCTATCTTTGAAGCGTGCCGGCTCCGCTTCCGTCCCATCCTGATGACAACAATGGCGGCCTTGTTCGGCTCGCTCCCATTGGCCTTTGGAACCGGCACCGGTTCTGAACTCCGGCGGCCGCTCGGCATCACGATCGCTGGCGGGCTGATCGTCAGCCAGATGCTGACCCTCTATACCACGCCGGTTGTGTATCTGTTCTTCGATCGAATGCGACTCCGGTTTTCTTCAAAACAACCAGTCAATCTTGCGCATGGAACCGCGGAAGCATCCTACTGAATGATGCCTATGGAGTGTTCATTATGAAATGGACGATCATGCAACTCCGGCAAATGCCCGCAGCGTTGCGCGTAATCAATGCCGCATTGCTTTGTTCGGTACTGGCAGGATGCAACGTGGGACCAAAGTATATTCCGCCCTCGGCCACAGCGCCTGCGGCGTTCAAGGAGTCTCCTGCCCAGTTCAAGGAGACCGATGGATGGACCGTCGCGCAGCCGCAGGATGCGACCCTCCGCGGCAAGTGGTGGGAGATTTACAATGAGCCGGAGCTGAATGCGCTCGAAGAAGAACTCAATATCGACAATCAGAATGTCCAACAAGCGTTCGAGAACTTTATGGAAGCGCGCGCACTGGTGCGTGAAACGCGCTCTCAGTTGTTTCCCAACGTGAGCGTGGGAGGCTCCTACACCCGATCGCAGCCATCTTCCAATGTCGGGTCTGCTTCCAGCACAGGAACATCGTCCGCCAAGCAGACGCAGGTGTTTTCTATTCCTGCCGATGTGTCGTGGGAACCCGATCTTTGGGACAAAGTACATAACGCAGTGCGCGCCAGCCAGTATTCTGCCCAACTGAGTGCTGCCGACCTTGAGAATGAACGCCTCACGGAACAAGCCAGCCTGGCCGAATACTACTTCGAGATTCGCGGCCAGGATGCGTTGCAACAGCTTCTCAACGATACCGTGGACGATGACAAGAAAGCCGTCGAGAGCGAGAAAGCTCGATATGACAATGGCGTGGACGATCGGATTTCGCTGGTTGAAGCGCAGACGACATTGCACAGCGCGGAATCGGCGGCTACCAATGTTGGAATTGCGCGGGCGCAATACGAACATGCCATTGCTATGCTTGCCGGCAAGCCAGCCTCAAGCTTCTCCATTCCAGTGCGTCCCTTGACCACCGCACCTCCGCCAATTCCCGTTGGAATTCCGTCCCAGCTTCTCGAACGGCGCCCGGACGTCGCTGCGGCGGAGCGCAGTATGGCAGCAGCGAATGCGCAGATTGGGGTTGCGACTGCAGCCTTTTACCCCGCTCTGACGCTCTCAGCCGGCGGCGGCTTTGAGAGTTCGGCTCTCAAGAACCTGCTCGCCTGGCCGAGCCGCTTCTGGTCTGTCGGCCCATCGATCTCAGAGGTCGTTTACGACGGCGGTCTTCGCCGCGCTACCGTAAACCAGTACATAGCCACTTACAACGCAGATCTCGCCGTCTACCGCCAGTCGGTTCTTACTGCGTTCCAGCAGGTGGAAGACTATCTCGCGGCGGTTCGTATCCTGTCGCAGCAGACACTGCGCCAGCAGGAAGCTGTTGACTCAGCGCAGACATTCTTAGAGTTGGAGACGAGGCGCTATAACAACGGAATCGATCCGTACATCGACGTGGTGACAGCGCAGACCACATTGCTCGGCAACCAGGAGACATTGAACAATCTTCATGTTCAGGAAATGACAGCGTCTGTTCAACTGATCGCGGCACTGGGCGGAGGGTGGGACCGATCGCAATTGCCGACAACGACCGCGATCACGCAGAAGCCCTCAAAGGCCGAGACCATAATTCAACATTAGCCGCAACCCGCGAAGACCGTATCTGAACAGCGGAACTTCCAGGCTTGCCATAGCGCGGTTTCACCTGGGGTGCAAATACAAACCACATTCTGACCGCGCTGCTCATCGTAAAAAGGGGCGGTTTACCACAAGGGATGGAGAAGCCGCGGTCCCGGCCCAGCCCGCAGCGAATCGAGGCCGTAATTGGCCACAGCCTCGAGTTCGTCGATGCTCCGTTAGGTTTTATGCTCGATTCCCGTATCCAGCGATGGCTCTTCGGTCGAGGTGGGTCGGTCCGAATGCCTGGGAATTCCGCTGATAAGGCCCTGATATTCTGTCAGACGTTTACCGAGGATTGCCAGAACCGATTTCCCGGTTCCCGAAGACCCCGCCACAAGGACGCTATCACCTTCGCGAACGCCCCCACCCAGCATCTTGTCCAACTCCGGAATACCGAAGGAAAGGCGCCGATGGCCGGGCGGATCTTTCAGGTGTCCGATCAACCCAAATGTACGCGAGAAGGCTTGCACTCCGGCATCGGTGATGCGGAATGTGTGCAGCCCCGGCACAGAATCCCGACCGCGCAGTTTTATAATCTGCAACTTCCGCACAACTGAATTTCGCTCCGGTGTTTGGCGCAGCCAGAACAGACCATCGGCAACTGTAAAGATGGGATTGTCGCGTAGCTCCTCCTCCGCATATTCACCAATCAGGAAAGTTGTAGCTTGCCAACTGGCCAGAAACAGGGCCAACCGTTGAATGAAGGATTGCAGGTCCATCTCGCTTTCCGGCTTCCGCACCATGGTGCGGAATGAGTCCACAACGACGACGGAGGGGTTAGCTTTTTCAACTTCTTTGGTAATCTCCACCAAGACCGCGCCCAGGTCCTTCTCCAGAACAACCTGGCTCAGATTGATAAAGCGGATGGAGTCCGCCAGCTTGGCAGGATCGAAGAATGTGTACTGCTGCTGGTATCGCAGCATTTTTATGGCGGACTCGCCGAGGACGGTGAAATAGAGAGCAGGGCGCTCTGGGGTCGCATTGGCAAACACGAACTGGTGCGCCAGCGTCGTCTTCCCGCTTCCGGGAGCGCCCGCGACGATGTTGAATGAAAATTCCGGGAGACCGCCGCCCACAATCTCGTCAAGGCCCGGAACTCCAGTGGGGAGTCTGTTGATCTTTACTCTGTCTTGTGCGCTCACTCTTTTCTCCCATTCTCGGAATTGCGATCGTCGAAGGCTGCACCTGGCCACGTAACCCGCAGCAGGCTCAATACTATGGCTTCACCAAGGAAGAGAAGAAGCAGGCCGAGTATGCGGGCGATAAGGATGATTTCCCCTTCGCCGGCCTGGGACTCGCCAGCCCGATCCTTGTCAATGTCGATTGGATGTTCAATCTCGCCCAGGTCCCGTTCAAGCCCATGTAATTCACCATCCGACGAGACCCGCACCGCGTTAAGGCTGGGAGTTTCTGTTCGGGCCAACGCCAAGGCGCGAGAAGCGATTGACTCAAAACCAGCAACTCCAGCAAACTCACTCAGACCGTCGCGCAGTTTCTCATAGACGCGAAGGGTCGCGAACTCCTTAGGCTCGGAGGGCTTGGTCGCGACAGCTTCGAAAGCAAGAAGACGGTGGGCTAAATCTCGCATTTTTGGGGCAGTCGTCATGTTCAGCCCTGCATTGTTCCAGGTAGCAGATTTCGATAATCGTTGCACGCTTCGTTGAGGCCAATGCGACGATTCTGTCTCTTCTTGAAGCGCCTCCGCGGTTGGGTGTTCAACATCCAGAGCCGCTCTGGATGTAGTGCTGGCGGGACTCAATTCATGTAGAGATTCGTTTGTAGGTTAGGCGCCTCTTCTTGCGGGCCGCCAGCCTTGCTTCGAATGAGTGTGAAAACGTCCAGAACCGTGGCAATACTGCGAATGTTTCCCGCAACACTCACGAGTCCATCTTCCATGCTTGAATGCCTGTCAGCCAGGGTTTCAATATGTTCGCTCACACTCCTCAGTCGATCGATTTCCAGCAAAAGATCCTCGAAAGCCGCAGCCATTACAGGCCCATCGGCCGCTGAGGCTGTCGTGCCCTCTGTGGTCGTGGCCGACTCCGTCCTGGCGTCAACCTGAAGGCGTAAATCTTCTATCAAACACAGAGTTGTTGCCTCGCCAAGGAAGGTAAGAAACAGCCCGAGCAGTTGCGCAATCAGAATGATTCCGGCCTCGCCATCCTCATCCGCGTCCGTCTGGGATTCAACTTCGCCAAGACCTCGCAAGCCGCCATGCGCCGTAAGCTGCACCGAGCTGAGCCGGGGTGA
This sequence comes from uncultured Acidobacteriaceae bacterium, assembly GCA_963757965.1. GTDB lineage: Bacteria > Acidobacteriota > Terriglobia > Terriglobales > Acidobacteriaceae > Telmatobacter. The sequence goes on along the minus strand of CAVWTV010000003.1, from coordinate 31,956 downwards.
TTGCGACTTGGCCAGAGCCAAGGCACGAGACGCGAGCGCCTGGAACCGTCAACTCCCACGGGTGAGCCGAGTTGCCGACGTAGCCTCTCATAGACGCGCACAGTTGCAGGTTCGGTTTGCGGGGAGGACGTACTGGCATCGGCCTCGCACGCAACGAGGCTGAGGGCCAAATCACGCGTCTTTTTTTGAGGGAGCATCGGATCCTTTCCTTTGCATGCTTCGCCTCTCGCCTTGAGGGGATGGATCTACCGCCATAATAATCTCATGCCGATTGCTTTGATGAAGAGGCTCCCGGCGGACTTCATCAGACCCCATTTTGGCGTCACGTAGTCCAAAGTACTTGAAATAATCCTAGAAAGGTGAGCACAATTGGACAGATTGCCGCCCGCTGTGGGTATCGTATTCGCAAGAGTTTGGCTTCAAGTGTGCACTCGAACAGAGTGCCCGGGTGTTTAGGCGAAAGAGGAACATCCGCCATCCCAAGACTCTGCCTGAGGCAGATGATTCCTTGCTCACCGCGCACCTGCTTTGTTAACCGGACGGGAATGCCGCCGCGCACCCCTCCAGCGGTCATCCTGCAGAGACCGCAACCGGAAGGAGGCCCATCGATGGTTCAACTTGAAAAGCCCGAATTCGATGTCGCCGCCTTCCTGGCGAGCGCCGGCCTGGGGCGAAGAATAGTTCAATTGGCGCCGAAGGAGGCCTTCTTTTCGCAGGGAGATCCCGCAGACTCCGTTTTTTATCTCCAGACGGGCCGTGCAAAAGTCACAGTTGTTTCCACAGTCGGGAAGGAAGCTACGATCACGCTGGTTTCCCCAGGTGAATTTGTGGGAGAGGGGGCGCTTGCGGCCGTGGCGGGACTGCGTTTGTCCACGGCTACCGCCATTACCGACTGCACCGCCCTCAAAATAGGGCGGGACGAGATGGTCCGCGTGATGCACGAGGAAAATAGCTTTTCCGAGTTGTTCTTGAAGTTTCTGCTGGAACGCAGTATGCGCATCCAGGCGGATCTGGTCGATCAGCTCTTCAACTCCAGCGAAAAGCGCCTTGCGCGGATACTCCTGTTAATGGCGGAATTCGGCAAGCCGGGCGAACCGGAACAATACATTCCCAAGATCTCGCAGGAGACCCTGGCGGAGATGATCGGCACCACCCGCTCCCGCGTGAGCTTCTTCATGAATCGATTTCGCAAGCTCGGCTTGATCGAATACAACGGTCGGATTCGGGTTCATAGGTCGCTGCTGAACGTGGTTCTTCACGATCAATTCACCGAGCATGGCCCCGAGAAACCTCCTGGTTCGGCCAGTCCACAAAGTCCCTCAAAGGCGGCCAGCGGTATGCGGTGAGTGATGGCCCTTCCCGCATGCTTCGCACCGCTGACCACCTTCAAATCGATCCATGTGAGAAATGGCGGCTAACTCCTCCGGGAAACTGGAGCTGGGTATGCTCCACCGTCCGCTTTTTCCGGGCACTCGTCCGGAGGAGACCGCTTGCCATCCGAAGTCCCGTGTGGTTGATCTCGATCGGGAGAGCATCTGGATTTCCTATTGCCCGCCGGTCTTGAAGGACCGTCAACCAGATCGCCTGGGTCAGTTTACCTCTCATCACAGACTGGCGACTCCGGTCTCGCCCTGGGAACGGCTCAAGATCGGCGCTGGAACCCCGCCCATGCTAACCAAGCACGGCTGGATGATTGTTTACCACGGTGTGAGCGACGGACAAGTGCTCTTTGTCAAAATCGCAGTCCACATTCGACAACTCAGGGGAAAGGTCAATCGAGATGCGGCGCATGTTGACCTATAACGGAACGCACGGCGAGTTGGCAGCAGTGAATAAAGAATCACCAGATCTCTTTTGCCAGTACTCGGGGCGGCCCGGAGACACCGTTAATCACCTGAGTTCCAATGACAACTTCAAAGTTCTTTCCCTTTGAGCCTCGCAAAGATTCACCGACGGCCTCATCCAGCTCCTTATCGTCTGTTATGAATTCGCTCGCGGCTTTTGTACCGTCTTCTGCGAGTCCGGCGACAACCAAGGTAGGCCTTTGAGTGTTTGAATCATAGAATCGAGCAACAATGGCATAGTCGGCGGTCAAGGAGGAATATGGCAGCTTGACGTCCACGGAGAATTTCCTGGAACTCGGATCGCGCGCATCTGAAATCCAGTCCAGGCCGTTGTTGTCTGTCGCAACTTGGTATCTCAGTTGCTTTTGTGCTCGCGAAGTCCATGGATTATTCAATCCACCGAGAAGAACGGCTGGACCTTTTCGCAGGTCTGCGAAGGTTGTTTCGCTTGCAGTCAGCAGGTTGAATTGGATTTTGTTGTCATCAAGAATCCGAACCAGACGAACCAGCGCTCGGGCCTCAGAGTAGCTGAGAGTATCGGTGCCCATGTGATGCCTTGCGCTCATTGAAGTTTGATCGGTCGTCGAATTCTGATCAGCGGTCGAACTTGGATCGAAATTCAGCGAGTGTTCTCCCACCGCGATCAAAGTGGTGGCACGACTGTCCAGAACATCTCCCCAAGCCAACTCAGTGGAAGAACGGTGCTGGCGAGCGAAAACGAAATACGAGGCGACAAGCAGTAGAAATGCCAGACCGGAGAATGGGCCGAGCCATCGAATCGAGCCCGGTCGCATTAGCCTGACCGGCCGCGGATGTTTTTCTAATTGATCGGGTGCTACCTCTTTCGGCAAGGGGGCAAGGGAAGGATTTGCAACGACATCGTGCAGATCATCAACCGGCTTGGGAATGTGAAATTGAGCGGTGTAAGAACCCGACGGGAGGTCGATTCGGAGCTCATCCCGATGAGCGGAGTCATGGTAGTACTGGGCGATTCGTTTTCGGATTTCCCCGGCTGTCATGCGAACGACCGGGTCGGCATTGGTATCGTAATCGGGCGCTCTCTCAAAAACCTCAACCCCGAGCGTTCTCTCCTTCAGAATGCTTACCTGGCCTTGCAGGGTCTTGAGAACGATATATCGAAACAGCAACTGAGACCGTTTTGAATGGGAGAAGTGCTGGCTCGCGAGAATCAGCTCCATTTGAGCGACGATCTTCTGGTGCTCCGCCTTCGTTTTCACCAGCCGGTCTTCGTTGACGGACGATTCTGTCACAGCTACCTCCTTAGGCCCACATTACCTCATTTACTTCAATCGTTCTCAAGCGGCTCCGTGGCTGGGTTGGAATTCGCAACAACCAATTCTGCCATAGTGCAGCGCACGTGCGTGAGAAGGCGGGCGCGCCTGCAGTGGGCACGGCAGTTCCGGGGTAACGGGGCACGTAACGGAATGGCCGGTATGTTCTTGATCTAGAAGGATGTATGGGTTCCGATACGTACGCTCATCTGTAGGGTTCCGTAGCGGACCTATACATCAGCTTCGATGCCAGCCTAGTTTCGCATTTGATTTGGATCGTTGCCGATCGCCGAGTCAGAAACAAGTGACAGTTGCCTGGAATCTTCCGGGGTCAACGTCATGTCCCGCCTGAAACAGCACCGAATTGTGGGTTGATCTCATGGTTCTCTCGAAGCAAAAAGTAAAGCAGCTCGTTTGGATCGCGGTGTGCTTGACCGCATTCACCGGATCTGTCAGTTCGTTTCTTGCCAATGCACAGTCGGCCAGTGGAGCGGGGGTTCCGAACGCGGCTGGCACGCCCAAAATGCGAACGCGACTCCTGACTTCTCTAACCGGGTACGAAATCGACGATTATGTGAAGCGCAACGACGTCATCTTCGTCCCGGTTGGCCCAACCGAGCTGAATGGCGGAAATCCGACTGACGTGGAGTACGTCATTCCACTTGCCTACGCGATGAAGCTCGCCGAGAAGTCCGATGGTTTGGTTTTTCCGTACTTGGCCTATTTTTACCCGGGCAGTACCACAATCAGTCACGGCACGGTCATGGTTACCCCCGAAGAGGGCCTTCAGTATTTGAAAGTCATTACCCACTCACTCATAAGGCAAGGCTTTCGTCGCATTGTCTTTCTCACATCGCATGGGCCATCGGGAGATACCATGCATCCGCTCATTCGTGAGATTTTTGACGACACCCATTTGACGGTAGCGTGGATGGATTGTGGCGGGATCGCCGCCGCAGGGCGCACCTCCACCGGGGGGCAGCCGGGTGCCCAGCGGCCCAGCGCCTCCTCCTCTGGTGCACCTGGTGCGACCGCAAGTGCCAGTGGGGGGATGGAAGAAGCGTTCACTCAAAGGAAATCGATCAGCTTCGGTGCTTACCTGATTGCAGGACGCCTGGACGATATGCCAATCGATTTCTCGGTACCCAAACATGAATTTGATGCCGACCCATCCACAACCAAGTTGTCTCGCCTCCTCGGGGGCCCGGCTCAGTCAGACTACGGCAGATTCTACTCCGACCCTTCCGAGCATGGCGGATGGCCGACTGCAGTTACAGCCGATCAGAGGCAGGAATTGGGCAAGCAAGGCCAGCAGATTATCGAGTCGCAAGTCGCTGCCTATGACGTAATGGGCATGTTGGATGCTCTGAGGCAGCATAACCAATTCACCAAATCCCTCGAGAAGAAGTATGGCGACCTGCTCCCGGGTAAACAACAGCAACCCTGAAACCCGGCAACAGTTCAGGAATTCAGATTTCCTTCTCGCAAAATCATCGTGTGGCAAGGGGCGCGTGAGAAATAGCGCGCCCCGCCGCTCGACGAACGATCATTTCAATTGATTTGAAACAGGAGGCAGCATGCGTGAGATTCAGTCAAAATTACACCATGGTATTCAGCTGGTCGCTTTCCTTTTGGTGTTGTTGTTCAGTGGAAGCCAATGGGTGCAGGCTCAGGCTACAACCGGGTCGATTCTGGGAACGGTAAGCGATGAAGGCGGTGCGGTGATTCCGAATGCGAAGGTCTCCGTAACGGATGTGGACCGTGGCATGACAAGCACTGTCGTAACCAATGCGACGGGAGCCTTCCGAGTCGATTTTCTGCTCACCGGAAATTACAAGGTCTCGGTTTCGGTTGCTGGATTCAAGACTTACGTTCAGAGCGGAATCACCGTCGATGCAGGTGTCCCTGTGACCCTCAATGCGCAATTATCTCCGGGCGCTGTCAATGAAGTCGTTCAGGTGACCAGCGATGTGCCGCTGGTTGAGACTTCAAATGCCGAAATCGGAACAACGGTAAGCCGCCAGGACATGACAGAGCTTCCGTTAGTCAATCGGAATGCATATACATTGCTCGATTTGACTCCTGGTGTCCAATACAACACCGTCTCCCAGGCCTTCGGGGCCCCAACACAATACTCGGTCATTAACGGTGGAGTAAGAAATGGATCGGGCTCCACGAGCTATTTCCTCGATGGCGCCCCCAATTTGAACCAGCTCTATACCGCGGGTGGTGGAATTCCCAACCCTGACGCTTTGCAGGAATTCAGAGTTCAAACAAGCAACTATGGAGCCGCCGACGGTCGGTTCGCGAACGGAGTTGTCACTGCACTTGTGCGCTCGGGAACGAATACGATTCACGGCACGGTATTCGAGTTTCTCAGGAATCCTCATCTGAATGCACAGCCTTGGGGTGCTCTCGCTACCTCTCCGAAGGAACCTTTGCACAGAAATCAGTTTGGAGCAACCCTGGGTGGTCCAATCCGCAAAGACAAGACATTCTTCTTCGGATCGTATGCCGGGCTACGCCAAGCCGACGCAACACTGCAATCGGGTTCAATTGTTCCCACGGCGCTGGAAAGAACGGGGAATTTCACCCAATCCGTCGGGACACTGCCGATCGATCCCCTGACACACACAAATTTTGTGTGCAATGGAGTCACGAACGTCATCTGTCCTAACCGAATCGATCGGGTAGCGACTGCCCTGTTGAATTATGTCCCCATCGCAAATACAACGATCACCAACAGTGCAGGCCCCCACGCCTCCTGGACTGGATACTCCCCCGCTCCTACCGTCCAAGATGATTTCTTGATCAAGGTCAATCATGTCATCAATCAAAAGCATTCGATGTATGCTACCTACTTCTTGACGGCGGGTAACTTATCGGCGATTGCAACGTCAGCACAGACCTCGGGCCTCATCTCCCCCTACGCGTCCATGCTACAAACCTGGAGACAGCAAAACTCCATCGTGAATGAGACATGGTCAATTAGCCCGCGAGTGGTGAACAACTTGTGGGTTTCCTATCTCCGGATGCGCAGTAACCGCCAGGATTTGCCGGCTGTCTCTTTAGGCAGTCTCGGCTCAACATTTGCCATACAAGGGCCGGCCGCCTTGCCGAAGTTGACTGTCACAGGTTTCTGGACAATGACTGATGCGAACGCCGGTCCAGGTGCAACCGACAGCTATTCGTTGCGTGACATAGCTGTCTGGGCCCTGGGAAAACATTCGCTCCAGTTTGGCGGGGAGTTCTTGACGGATAAGGCTACGAAGGCAGCATTGCTGAACAACTACGGTATCGGCACCTTTAGTGGATCTGTAACCAAGAACGGGTATGGGGACTTCCTGTTGGGCACGCCCTCCTCATTGGAACAGGATTCTCCAGCTTATACGAGTACAACGTCCTTCACCTACGCGGCGTTCTTTCAGGATGACTATCGGATCACAAGAAACCTGACTCTCAACCTTGGCCTGCGCTATGACGTTCAAACCCCTCCCGTCGAGCATGCGGATCATGAGGTCACATTCATTCCTGGCGAGCAATCGGTGCGCTTTCCTAATGCGCCCCTGGGTGCCGTTTTCCCAGGCGACCCGGGTGTTCCTCGTGGAATAACTCCTGTCAGGTATGAACATATTTCTCCCCGAGTGGGGTTTGCATATGCTCCAGGGGGAGATGGAAGAACCTCCATTCGAGGCGGCGTCGGACTCTTCTGGGGCTCTGTTTCGGAAGAACTGTGGTCCCAGGGGGGTAATGGAAACCCCTTCGCGCTTGCCTATAGCTTCCCCAGCGCGGGGAGCGTAACTGGCACGACTCTGAGCAATCCGTATCAAGGTGGAACCAATCCCTTCCCGAGCACAGGAACGATATTCCCCTTCGGCTCCGGCATGGCTGGCGTCGATAGAAAGGACGATTGGCCTGAGACTGTCCAGGCGAATCTCTCTATTCAACGCCAGCTGACTAAGAGTCTAGGCGTAACGGTTGCGTATGTGGGCTCATTCGGAATGAATCAGGGGTTGATGTATGACCATAACTATCCCTCCACTACTAACAACTACGCAGCCTCCTTGGGACAGGCTTTGTGCGGCGCAAACTCCACGATCGTTCCCACAACCACGAACGCTCAGTGCCGTCGCCCCTATCAGCCACTCGGGACTCTTAACATAATGGAAACCATGTTCCATACCGATTACAACGGCCTGCAGATCTCCGTTGCTCAAAGGCTTGCACATCATTTCAGCGTATCCGGCTACTACACATGGTCGAAGTCCCTCAGCGATGTGGGTCTTGAAGGCGGAACCCCGGGAGGCTCAATTCAGAATGTTAACAACCTAAGAGCGGAGAGAAGCAGAACTGGAAATGATCTAACCCATCAAGCGGTGTTTTCTATTATCTGGCAGCCTCTGGTCGCCACGAACAATCGCATCGTAAAAACTGCTATCAATGGATGGGAGCTTACACCGCTCGTACGCTTGCATTCGGGTGCTCCATTTACGGTAGCAAATGGAGTTGAAGCTAGCTTGGATGGCGGTTCGGGAGAGCGCGCCAATCTGGTGGCTGGCCAATCACTCAAAGGGCCAAAGAGCGTATCACAATGGTTCAATACGGCCGCGTTCGTGCAGGTTCCGGCGGTCGCAGGAAATCCCCAGTACGGAAGCTCATCGCCCTATATCATCAACGCACCTGCCTACCATAGCCTTGACTTGACCTTGGCACGCACGATCCAGATCCATGATCGGATCAATTTTCAATTCCGTGCCGAGGGGGCCAATGCCTTCAATATTGTTAGCCGCTCGGCGCCTGGCGCCACCGTCAACACCGGTACCTTCGGAGTGATCTCGGGCGCGAACACCATGCGGCAGATCCAAATTGGGGGGAAACTTAACTTCTAGTCCTCATGAAGTGACCGGTTCCGATGCGCTAACGATTGGTGAACCTGTATTTTGAGAAGAAACACAGTTCACAGCCACACGCGGAGAGGAACCGGTCATGGATGATTCTGTTGAAAGGCCAAAGTCCAGGCAAAGTTGCGATTAGCAAGAGTCAGACGCTTGACAATTGAACTCCTCTTGCAAAACCTGCAACGTGGAAACGGCCGGCACGAGCGATACGGCATTTATTGCATTCGACCCTTGGGATTGGAGACACCAGTGAGAGTGATTCGAGTGAAGCAGCAGATCTTCTTCTTTTTGATTGTGGCAGCTGCATTGTGTGGCGCACCGAAAACAACATCCGGGCAGACTCCGGTGACTCCTCGAAGCATGAAAGTGCTTGGAGAGGTGGGGTCAAGATACGTTTCGTATAACGTTGAAGCCGTAGAGGTGACTGGTGGCCGTTTCTGGGCTCCCTTCAAATCTCTTCCCCAGGACGCTGCACCCCGCCCACCCGCCGGCACAAACCGTGGTGCCGGCATGTCTGATTCGCGCTTCCAATTTCGGCCGCCAATTGACCTCAGTAATACGAAGCTAAGGAATCTGGCCGCTGCGCTAGGCCCGGCATATATACGAGTGAGCGGGACATGGCGCAACTCGACCTACTTCCAGGATAACGATGAACCGGCCCTAAAAACACCTCCGGCAGGCTTTCAAAATGTTATGACTCGATCGGAGTGGAAAGGGGTCGTCGACTTCGCGCATGCGGCAAACGCCGAGATTGTTGCCTCAGTAACCACGAGTGCCGGCGTTCGCGATTCTGGCGGTGAGTGGACGAGTACTCAGGCGAAGGCCTGGCTCGATTTTACGCACTCCGCGGGGGGCCGCATCGCCGCCATCGAATTCATGAACGAGCCGACACTCATGATGCTCGGCGGTGTCTCGGATACATATGGAGCGGCTGAATACGGCCGCGATAGCAAGGTCTTCGCGGAGTTTCTCCGAAAAGAATCACCGGGGACACTGTACCTTGGCCCGAGCAGCGCGGCTGAAGGCCTTTCGGGAACACCTTTTCCACGTCTCATACCGACGGAGAAGCTGATGGAGGCGACGGGGCCAATGTTCGATGGCTTTTCGTATCACGTCTACTACACGCGTTCCCATCGTTGCCCTAGCCCAGACGCAGCGAACGTGGATCAGCTCTTGACGCCAGAATGGTTCGATCGCGGGCGCAGGGTTGAGGAGTTCTACGCGAAGCTCAAGGATAAGTATCTGCCCGGGAAAGATCTGTGGTTGACCGAGACCGGAGAAGCGTCTTGTGGTGGCGACACTTGGGCATCAACGTTCATCGATTCATTCCGATTACTTGATCAGTTCGGTAGCCTTGCGCAGAAAAGTGTGAAATCGATCATGTACAACACGCTTGCCAGCAGCGACTACGGAATGATCGATGAGGAATCCTACGATCCACGTCCGAACTACTGGGCCGCACTGCTCTGGAAGCGCACAATGGGCACGCGCGCGCTGGATCCCAACATCAGTTCATCCACGGGAATGCGAATCTACGCTCAATGCATGAAGGGCAAAAAGGGTGGCGTAGCGATGCTCATTCTCAATGTAGGCAAGTCGGAGGCTCATTCGCTTTCGCTGCCTAATGGAGGATCGCGCTACACGCTCTCCTCTCCGGACTTGATGAGTAAGACGGTGCTTCTTAATGGGCAAGAGCTAAGAGTTGCGCCGGATGGTTCTGTCCCGGAATACAAAGGTGAAGAGTTTAAGCGAGGTGTTGTGAGTTTCGCTCCTGCAACAATCAGCGTTCTCACTTTGCCTGACTCCGGAAACGCAAGCTGCACGCTGCAATAAGGGCCCGAGTCGGTCGGTCGCTGAATAGGTGTTGTCGAAGTCGATTGTTTGGATGCGCTTTAGGAATTAAGGAGAAACCGTGCACTTGAAACGTGTTCCCATGGCCAGATTGTCTGCTGCCATCGTGATGAGTGGAGTCGTGTGTCTTGGCCTTTCGGGCGTAAATGCGCAGATTACTCGGAAAGTTCCCGGTGATCCCCTGAAGATTCAAGGTGGGCTTGTGTCCGGCACACTGGGAACCGACGGCGTCAAGACCTACTTCGGAGTTCCATTTGCAGCGCCACCACTGCGAGAGAATCGCTGGCGTGCGCCCCAGCCTGTGGTTCCGTGGGATGGGGTATGGACGGCGAACCGGAAGCCGGCTGAGTGTCTGCAGAGACTGCGACCCACAACGACCAATCAGTATTTTGGAGATGAGCTTGCCGGGGAAGATTGTCTCTACTTGAATGTGTGGGCGCCGGCCGGTTCGAAAGCGGCCGATTACCTTCCCGTCATTGTCTATATCTATGGAGGCGGATTCTACATCGGTTCGGCCTCAATGCCCCTCTACGCGGGTGACCAGATTGCTAAGAAAGGCGCGATTTTCGTAGAGGCGAACTACCGTGTGGGGGTGATGGGCTTTACCGCGCACCCGGAAGCATCCAAGGAGTCGGGCCACAATGCAAGCGGGAACTGGGGCTTGCTGGATCAGATCGCTGCGCTCGAATGGGTGAAGAAGAACATCACGGCATTCGGCGGCGATCCCAGCAACGTCACGCTGGTTGGACAATCAGCAGGATCCATGTCAATCAACATTCTTCAGGCAAGTCCCCTTGCGAGGGGGCTCTTCCGGCATATCGTGGGTATGAGCGGCTCCATGCTGGGCGGCGTGATTCCATCTGGTTCGACGCTTGCAACTGCAGAGGCTCAAGGATTGAAGCTGCAACAGGCGCTGAAAGTCAGCAGCCTCGAAGAGATGCGCACGATCTCCTCAGACAAAGTTTTCGCGGCGGCGCAAACGGCAGGTATTCAATCAGGGCCGATTGTGGACGGGTACTTGCTTCCGGAATCGGTGGACAGCATTTTCAAACAAGGCAAGCAGATCGATGTTCCGTTGCTGGCCGGCTCGACCGCCAATGATATCGGCACCACCCCGCCGATCCGAGCCGCAACCACTGCCGAGCAGTTTAGGACACTAGCTGTTCAGTCTTACGGAGCCGCTTCCGAGGCGTTGCTGAAATTGCTTCCAGTTGAGAATGATGCCGATGCGAGGCGGAATGCGGAACTGATTGGGGAGGACAGCGGCTTTGCGATTTCTGCTCGAGAGTGGGCTCGCGCGCAAGTAAAGACTGGAAAACAACCGGCGTACCTTTACCTGTTCGCACGCGCTCATCCGTATACGCCTGGCGTTACTTTCTCCGACTTGGATCCTGCCACCGCAGGTGCATATCACACCTCCGATGTGCCGTACTGGCTTGGAACCTACAATGCGTTTAATCTTATTCGCCGAACCCGTGACTGGACTGCCTGGGATCACGAACTTTCGAACGACATGCAAGACGTCATAGTCGAATTCGCGAAAACAGGGAACCCCTCTACCTCGGCGGTCAAGTTCACTGCCTTCGACTCAGCAAAGGAGGTACGTGCGAACTTCGGCGATAAGATCACAAGCGAAAAGCTGGATAGCGAGCTAATGGATTTCCTGCTAGCTCATCCTCCATCAGGAGGCCGCGATGATCGCGGCAGGCGCGATGCTGCCCCCGGAAACCCTGCGTTGCCTCGGAATCCAAGGGATTAGGCAGACGCATGGCTCGTTTCACTCTTAACTGGTGGGAGCACGCAAATTATCGAGCCTCTGGACGATAGAGAGACCTTTGACTTGAACACTGGCCGCCGCTGGACGCGGCTAGGACTGGGCCGATCGAAATGTTGGTCTTCGGCCTGTATCTGATTGGTTGAGGCATGAGAATTTTGCCGATCGGCGAGCATGTCTACGTCACCTGATGGCCGAATCTTCGCAGTAGCCGGCCCACGACTGATCTAGATAGGCGACGATTTGGGCTTCGAAGCAATTAGATAAGGGCTAACAAGACCCGCTTCTCTGGCCAAGAGGATCGGCCTGCGAGGCGGAATCCGAATGGCCGGGAACTGGCTACCGGGAGCCTGCACGACATTACGAGCTTGGATGGATGGCAACGGTCCAAGCTGTGTTGATCCCTTCGAGCGCGGCGGCCACTGCGCCGGGCGGAAGATCCGGCTGGTCTGGCTCTGGCCAATCGGGTTCCGCCGCGATTGCCATGGCCGCCAGCGGCTGGATGGGTTAAGGGGTTTCGACAGCGTTGCAGTTTGGGTGCTGTGTCCAGAGAAAGCGAGCGAGAAACGTCATGGGTTGTCCTTTCGTGGGGTTGGACAGGCGGGCGCGGCCCCGCGCGGGAATGGCGGGCCTGTGTTTTGGTTTGCGGTAGAGTCAGGGAGGGTTTTTTTGCGCGCGGGCGCTGCGGCGCTGGAGGATAGTGGGAAGATTTTCCAAGCGGAAAAGGAAACGGGAAAGGGCTGGAACGAGAAGGATGAAGGGCGAGCTCTGACATCCGGGGACATGATTGCCCCTGCTCAGGCCATGAAAGGGTCAAATCGCGCTTTTCACGCCCTCCTAGACTTAGATCGCCAAGCCCGCAGTGGCGACGTTCAACTCATCCAACGCGAGTGTTAGTTGCCGTTCACACGAACGCAGCAAGAGCGCCGGTATTCACCTGCTCCTGAGACGTCTCGTTCGCGGCATCTTCGACTCCCAGGTAGTCGAGCGTCACCTCCAAGCTTTCATGTCCCAGCCATGCCTGGATTTTGCGAACCGACACGCCTTTTTCGTGATGCCGAGTCGCCCCAGTCTTCCTCCAGCGATGAAGATCGAAATCCTCCCAATTCGACAGGCCGGCATGCTTGGCGATGTTTTTGCACCTTCGAAGGTAGTGATACTCAACTCCGCCAATTCCATTTGGGAAGACCAGATCCCTCGGGCCTTTTCCCGAGCAGAATTCCTTCATGCGAGCCATAAAAAGCGTGGGAATCGGGACCTTGCGGCCCTTCTTTCCCTGTCCGGAGCGCTTGCCCTTGAGACGAAAGTTCCGGTCAGGCTTGGGGCAGATATGCAGGATGTTCTTGTCGAACTTCAGGTCGCGGACTTCGCAGTTGGCAACCTCCATGTCGCGCGCCATGGAGTGAAGGAAGAACTTGAACAGGAGTTCGTCTTCCTCATCGCAAGCGGCAAAGAACTTCTGCATTTCGTCGTCAGAGTAGGGAATGACTTCCGTCGGTGGAAAAGACATTTCCTTGAGAATCGGCTTGGCTATGCTGCTGCCGTTCTTGATGAGGAATGTGCTCACCGCCTGCAGGATGTTGTAGCTGGTGCGGTCTGAGAGATCCTTCTCGTGGTCGTGAAGGAAGCGGCGAAAGCCCTTGATGAATTCCTCGTTGACCTGGTCCATACTCGCATTCGGTTTGAACTCGGTCAGAAAGCCAAGGCGGTACTCATAGGTTTCTGGAGTACGGGCAGCGAGGCCATACCCAGATTTGCCCTGGCGGTCGTTGCAGTCAGCCAAATACTCCTCGACTGCCTTCCTCACCAGCTTTCTCTGGCCGTTGCTGACAGAGTGATTGTCGCCCTGCTTGATCTCCCCGCCGGCTGCCAAATAGGCGTGCTCCAGATCCTTCATGTTGTCCGGCTGCTTGATCTCGCCACCGGCTGCAACGTAGGCCAGTTCCAGCCGTTTCTTCTGGAGCGCATGGAGCGCTGCCTCGGGATCGTTTCCGACGGAATCCAAGCGCTTGCGTTTTCCGTCGTTCCAGCTCATGTAGTACTCGCCAGAAGCGAGAACGGTGAGCTCCTCAGAGGCCTTGCGATAGGCCCATTTTTTCTTGATTTTGATGCGTTGATAAAGGACAACTGATCGATTCGCCAAACCCTTGCTCCTTCCTTCGTTAGACGGAAGCTAAGTGGTTTGGAATGAATTACTTCCAGTGGTTTCCAGCCGTTTCCAGCGGAAGCCAGCATTTAGTAACAAATAGTAACAAGCTTCTCTAAGTGATTGATTTTAAAGGATTGGTGCCGAAGAAGGGACTCGAACCCCCACACCCTTGCGAGTACGTGGACCTGAACCACGCGCGTCTGCCAATTCCGCCACTTCGGCACGGTATACAAGTTCAGATGTTTCCACTGAACCGGCAGCAACTCTGAGTCTCGCAAATGCGGGACGCGGTGTCAATAGTAGTCCAGTTTGGGACGGTCCTTCCCTTTGTGGCCAAGAAATCTGCACGAAAGAGTAGAGTTTCAACAAATATCCGTTCAAAATTTTAGAAAAGACGGCTACAATCTGGCGGAAAGAGCTTTTAATCGAACCGATTCCGAAGCAATGGCAACCATCTGCAAGCACCCAAGGGTACGTATCGTTTCCCGGCACGAAGACACCGAGTATGTCGAGTGCCTGGAGTGTGGCGAGGTCTTTGACTCCGAGGAGTTCCGCGACATGGAGATCGAGGAAAGCGCTGAGACAGAGGACGCCTCGGAGGACCTATAAGCGCGTAAGGTTCAAAACCGACTTCAATCTACGGCGAGTTCACTTTGCGCTCAGGCCATTGGCAGGCGAGGCGCCTCCGCGTCTTGACACCAGCCACGCGTAGTGCAGGCCCGAAACCACGGTGAGCACCATGGTTGCATCGAGCGCCAGCAGGCGAAACTCCTCCACCCATTGGGTTGCGGTGAGCTGATGCAGCAGCACGGCGGCAACCGCGGCAACCTGGGCCGCGGTATTGGCCTTGCCGAAGATGCTGGGTTTGAACTCCTTCCTCCCAATTGCCGCATGCAGAATGGCGGCAACGAGCAGGATGCCCACGTCCCGGCCAAATACCAACACCGTCACCCTGACGGGAATCAGGCCCTGGTGCATCAGCACCAGGAAGAGCGCACTGAGCAGGGCTTTGTCGGCTACAGGATCGAGGTATTGGCCAAACATGCTTCGCTGCTTTAGGACGCGGGCCAATGTGCCATCCAGCGCATCGGTCAGGCCCGCCGCCACAAACAGGCCAAAGCTGAGGGCGTAGTTGCCCTCGAGGATTGTGGCGACCAGAAACGGCGCGAGGCAAATGCGCAGCAGCGTGAGCAGGTTTGGAAGGGTGCGGAAAGGACTCAATCGCGTGGTCGCAATGTCAGCCATAGCAGGTTCTTGCAGAGAGCGGATTCAGACCAAAATCGTCAAGCCGTCAGAATCACATAGCACCCCGGAGAAATGGGCCGCTGGACTGGCCCCAATGGAAAGCAACTTGCCGAAGGACGTCTGTTCTTCGTTCGTCAATGATGGTACAGCATGACCCGCGGGCGGGATATGCTTATCTTTCGCAGGGGCCGCGATCCTGATAGACTACCTGTTGTTACCCTGCAGGCGCGTAGCTCAGTTGGTTAGAGCGCTTCCTTGACACGGAAGAGGTCGCTGGTTCGAATCCAGTCGTGCCTACCAAGATTAGATTCAGAGACGTCCAATAAAATCCAAAAATACGATGCAAGCCGCTGATAAATCAGCGGCTTTTGTCTTTTTGCGTCCAAAGGTGTATTGTGGAAGCCAACTCCAGATGGGGGCATGCCTGGGGGCACATTTTTCGAGAGCTGGGGGCATTCTGTGCACCCAGGCTCTGGGGGGCACCTACTATGGCCTTGACTGATACCGAGATTCGCCGATCGAAACCTGCAGAGAAGCCTTACAAGCTCTCCGATGGCGGAGGCCTGCACCTCCTCGTCACTCCATCTGGCGGTCGGCTCTGGCGCTGGAAGTATCGATTTCAAGGCACTGAGAAGCAGATGGCATTCGGCCCCTACCCCTCCTTATCTCTGGCGGATGCGCGCGAACGCAGGGACGCAGGGCGCAAGCGGCTGGTGAATGGCATGGATCCGATGGCCGAACGGAGGGCAGAGAAGACCGCCGTCAAAGAGGCCAAGGACCATACATTCGAGAAGATCGCCGAGTTGTGGCTGGAACACTGGCGGGGCAACAAGAGCGTACGCCATACCGCTACAACAAAAAACCGGCTGAAGGTGAACGTCTACCCGGTCCTGGGAGGCCGGCCCATTGCGAAAGTAGAGCCGATGGAACTGGTCCGGCTTGCCAAAGGAATTGAAGCCAGGGGAGCGTCGGATATGGCGAAACGAATCCTGCAGATCGTGGGCATGGTATTCCGTTATTCTGTCGCGCACGGTTACAGCAGTCGCAACCCGGCCTCCGAGATTCGCCCCTCGGATATCCTGAAGCCGACAACCAAGACGAATATGGCCCGGATAGACGCTAAGGAGCTTCCGGCACTGCTCCGCGCAATCGAGGTTTATGAGGGACGGCAATTGACACGGCTAGCCATTAAACTCATGGCGCTGACTTTCGTCCGGACAAGTGAATTGATCTGCGCACGCTGGGACGAGTTCGACATCGAGGCCAAGCGGTGGTCAATTCCTGCAGCCCGCATGAAGATGAAGACCCCGCACATCGTCCCGCTGTCACTTCGGGCCATCGAAGTGCTGGATCTGTTGCGGACACTCTCAGGCAATCGCGACCTTGTCTTCCCCGGCGAACAGAATCCTAAGAAGCCGATGTCCAACATGACCATTCTCAAGGCGCTTGAGCGAATGGGCTACAAAGGCCGCATGACCGGCCACGGCTTCCGAGGCCTAGCTTCGACGATCCTGCACGAACAGGGCTACAACCATGACCACATCGAATTGCAGCTTGCGCACACTCCGCGGAACGCAGTAAGCGCTGCTTACAATCACGCTCTTTATTTGGCACCACGCGCCAAAATGATGGAGGACTGGGCGGATTTTCTAGAACGCACCCAACGTGGTGGCAAGGTGCTCCCCTTCAGCGGAAGTGCCGCTTAGACTCGCTCCGAAATCTCTGCCCGATCTGCGCTCATTTCCGACCACAATGAAAGGCTCATTAGGTGGATGGTAGCTCTCCCCTCCAGCGCGGATGGCGATCAAGATCGCAATCTGGTATTGGAAAATCCAATGAAGTGCGTCGGCGCAAGTGAGAGATTGAACCACCTGAGATCTTGGGCGAATTGTCGCCTGCATGGAGAGCATGTCTGGAGATGATTCAAGAGTAGACATCTCAGGCCGAAAGAGCCGTCCGTTTCCAAGATAGAGACTGAAAAATGCCTCAGGCTCTCGGAGTGTTTTCGGATTCAACATAGCGGAAGATCACGAGACCCATGCGCGCCATGCCGGCTCCCGATTAACAACACCAGAAAGGCTGTTTATCTCGTCCCGGGTGGGATGCCACCTCCGAAGCTTGTCGGTCCAAGGATGCTGCCAATGTAACTTTGCATCGTAGACATCGCATTGGGTGCGAATGCGGTGCTTTCGGCCGGGCTACCTTAACTGTGAGATTGCACGGAACCTTTTTGGTGAAATATGGACGGCTTCTCCTGTTGACGTATCAAAGGGTTTGATGCAAACTGTGTTTAGCTTGGTTTGAATGTGAAGCAGGGGATTCTCGACAATGGGAATCTTCGAGCTTGTTCGGACTGGCCGGAAGTACTAGATTCGCCCGCAACACCCGGTAAGGCCCGCAAGACCAGCACCGCCACGGCATCACCCCGGCAACGCCACGGCATCACCCCGGCAACGCCCCTTAGCGCAAGACAACGCAGAATCAACAGCGAGTGCATCTGCACCAGGATGGCTCTTGTTTTCTGCTAGCGGCATGGACTGCGTCCGCAGAGGCAGATGCTTCGCCTCCGCGTTCGTTGGTGAAGGCTTGCGGTGTTGCGCGAACGCTTCTTCAAGGACCCCGCTGCGCGAGCTGCGTGGAACCTTGAGCGGTGTTTGTCCTCCAATGATTTCAACACCGGAATGGAGACGGCGATGACGATGGCAGTTTCAATACTTCGTTTGCCTGCGGTGAAGGCGCGTGTTGGACTTTCGAGAAGTTCGATATATTTGGCAGTTTCTCGTGCGGAGTTCCCCCGGCCGGTCCAGCTTGGGGCGCGCGCAGTGGGTTGGCTCGAATCTGAGATTGAGGAATGGATTCGTGAGCGCGTAAAGCATAGCCGGAAGCTGTCATGAATCCCGCGCGGACTGAAAAGCAAATACCTGGAGCTGCGCATCCCGGTCAGATGCGCTTGAAGGTTACGCAGCCGCAACCGGCTACGGAGCCCTCTCTCTTCGCAGCTCCGGCCGTAGCGCCATCAGATGAAAGCGGCGAGACCGTCTCGCGAATGGTGATGCGTGGCGCGGACATCGTCCCAGACTTATCTGTCCAACTGCCACTATTTGAAAACGCAGGATCGCCCGGTGCCGGGCACCAGATGATCGGCCGTCTGGTAAGGCGGAGCACAGCTAGCCTTCGATTCCAATCTGAAATCGCCAAGTTAGGCCTTGGGCCAACAAACGAACGAATCCTGGAACTGGAAAAGTACGGAAACATAATCTTCGACCTGCCTCTCATAATCACGCAGGATAACGTGATTGTCGATGGTCACGCCCGCTGGCGAATTGCTTGCCACCAAAAGGTCGAAACCCTGCAGTGCTTCGAAATTCAACTCTCTGAACACGAAGCGTTGCAACGAATCCTGGAAACTCATAGCCGTACGGACTGGTTGCACCCGATCTCGCGCGTGGAACTGGCTCGACCTTTTGGGACCGAGCTCCGAGACCTCGGTCGCGCAAATCAGAGCGCTGGAGGTAAGAACAAGGCTTCGTCAAATTTGACCAACGATCAGCGGGTCGACGCCAGGGCGAAGCTCGCAGCAATTGCCAGAGTATCCACAGGTCGCTATACACAGGCGGTGCAGATTCTCGATTCGGGATGTTCGCAGCAGCTGATGCAAGCTCTCCGGTCCAACGAAGTGAGCATTCATTACGCATGGAAGCTGCACAAGTTGAGCGCCCGCGACCAGCAAGATGCTTTGGTCAAAAGGCGTAGGGAGAAACGGGGACGCAGCTCCCTAGCATATCTAAAGGCCTTGTCAAAGAAGGTCAAGCGCAAAGCCCATGGCGCTTGCCTGGACTCTTTGAAGGACGCAATCCGGTGGATGCAAGACCTTGATCTGCCCCCTGAAATCTCAAGGACCATGAGCGATTTTCTGAATGCGATCGAATTCGAAGATCGGAGATAGCCAGGTGAACAAACAGCGGTGGCTGAAGCGAATTTTCAGGGAGAATCGCGGTTTTTGGGACTACGACGGTGTGGGACCTGAGGTCCGCATCGTTATTCAGAGATGGCTTGACTGCGGTACCGGCAAGCTCGGACGAGCATATTATCGTTCGCCGAGTGGCGCAAGACTGACTGTTCGCTATACCTGCAAGGGCCCGGCATGCGCGAGTTGTGCGCAACGGATAATTCTGGATTGGTTCCTGGGAGTTCTCAGTCAATTACCTGATATCCCCTATGCAGGCGTACTTTTTACGATGCACAAAGATCTGTGGGAGATATTTAGAGAGAATCGTAAGCTTCTCCGCGGGCTTCCGGCCATTGCTGCGACCGCGCTGCAGAACTGGGCGGACCGCGAACACGGTGCCCGAGTTTTGATTCTAGCCGTAACGCATACGTTCGCCAGCAGGCTCAATTTCAATTCGCATGTCCATTTAATCGTCTCATCGAGAGGACTCGACAGATCGGGAAACGGACGGCTTTGCGATGTGCTCTGGAATTTTAGGTATGTTGAAGATGCCCTGATGCGAGAATGGCGGCACGCTCTAATCGATTACCTTCGGACGGCGCTTGATCTCGGACTCATCTCCTCGGACAAGTCGGAGTCGGAACTACGGGAAATTTTGGCGGACCACCGCAACCGGTGGTATAAGGTCGGCGTGAGAAATGTTGCATCCAGAGCAGCGCTCCTCAAATACTATTCTCGATACCTCCGTAGGCTGCCGATTGCCGAATATAAGATACTCTCGTACGACCGCGAGACGGTCCGATTCAGGTACAGAGACACCAAGACCAAGAAGAATGCCGTCCAGGAATATTCGGTCAAAGAGTTTATTGAGTTGCTAATTCAGCAGTTGCCGGACCGCTATCAACACGGTGTCCAATATTTTGGTTTGCTAGCGCCTCGAGCCAACCCGGCATATCAGGTCTTTCTGGCTTGCTTGGGCAAGAAATGGCGCCAGCGGCCTCGGCGCACTCCTTGGCGAAAACTCATATGGATTAGATATAAACGAGATCCTCTTAGATCATCGAACGGCGAGATTATGCGGAAGACTGGTTGGTGGGTGCCTGGGATGCCTGAGGATGGCCAAGGCTAAGATCTTAGTCGTTGCGGTTCCGTAACCTCTGAACTTGAGTTGATTCACCTGCTCCGCCGCTTCAACTACCTCTTGCGGCACACCCGCGTCCAAATCACCTTTCGGCGAATTCACAGCGACCTAACGACTCTGTTTTCGGCGCGGAAACCCTGTGATCGCACGATCGAATGTCCACGTCCCGGGGCAAAGAGTCGTCGGTTTCGTCAATTCTCGATTTTTATTTCTGCAACTATCGAAGCGAAGTTGCCTTCCCACGCTTCGTCTAGGCTTCAACATGAAATTTTGATCTTCCTAGAGCTCAAGATCCTCGCCAACACCCGGCGGATCGACTGCCCGATCAAAGACCAGTGCCGCGTACTCAACGACGCCCACAAGCGAATCTGCGCCGTAACAAAAAGGGTCTAAAAAACCGCGAGTTTTCGGCCGGGGTGCGAGACGAGCGAATGTTGCGGCTGAGGTCTCGCTCTACCATAGAGGGCCCTCATGGCCGCCGTCTCCGGCTCGGCTCGCCCTCTCGAGAAGCGCTCGTAGCCACAATATAGCGTCTCCGAATCCACTCAACAAAGATTTGTCTCGCTGTAACATTGGACCGGCCAGCGCAGCCCTCGAACGGGCATTCTGCGGGAACGAGAAAATTCTTCGTGATGAAATGGACGATTTAAACACTTCTTACAGACGCGGCAAGGTTGGCGGCGTCAGGCGTTTGAGGTTCCCCAAGAAAATCAATCTGAAGAGGTGAATCGTGCGAGCGATGCGGTTCCATTCCCTGCACTTGCCGTTCCTTTGCGTTGCATTGCTTTCCACCCACGCATCCCAGCCATCTGCCGTTTCCAAGGCTCCAGCGATTGGGGACGCGGGATTGCAAAAAGCTCCGGCCAGCGCCGCCAGGACCCGGGCAGCGCGCTTGAACCTTTTGGGCGCGACGAGGGCCCAGCCGCTGGAGTTCTATCCGGTTGCGGGCGCAAGCCATGAAGCTCGATTTGTAGCCAACGGAGCTGGTTACTCGCTGACGCTGGGCGACGCGAGCATGACTCTGACCAGTTGGAGAAAGTCGGCCTCCGACGCCACGGCCGGCAAGCAAAAGTCAGCCTCGGATGCCGCGGCCAGGACTGCCGATCTGACGCCGCAACGGGTGGAAACCGAGAGCGCGACGGTGGAGTTTGTGGGCGCCAATCGGGATTCCAAGGCAGTGGGCCTGGAACCCTCCAATTCTTACGCGAACTTTATGATCGGCAACGATCCGGCGAAATGGCGCAGCCACGTCACAGGATTTGGCCGGGTGCGATACGGAAGTCTTTATCCGGGAATCGACCTGGTCTATCACGGCGAGCTTCATCGCAAATTGGAGTACGATCTGGCGGTCGCTCCCGGTGCCGATCCGCAGCAAATCCGGCTGCGCGTTACTGGCGATCGCGACGCGCGGATCGGCAAAGACGGAGACCTCGAATTGAATGGGCCGGAGGGAGCAATCCGCCTGGATCGTCCCATGCTCTACCAGAGTCTTCAGGGCGGGAAGAAGGCGATCGCGGGCGGGTTCGTTCAGCTTGCGCGCAACGAGTTCGGATTCCGGGCGGCGAAATACGATACTGCCAAGCCGCTGATCATCGATCCGACGATCAATCTTCTTTACTCGACCTACGCCGGCGGTGTGCATGACGATCAGGCCATCGATATGACGCTCGATGCGACGGGCAACGTGTATATCACCGGCGAGGCAGCGTCGCAGGACTTTCCGGTGTCGGGCAATGCCTACCAGACGGTTCGCAAGAATATCGGCGTTTATATTTATAACGCCGTGGTGATGAAGTTCGACCCATCCGGCGACCTGCTGTTCTCAACCTTTTTGGGCGGCAATACGGGCGACCAGGGCGAAGGGATTCGAGTCGATTCGAGCGGCTTGGTGTATGTCGGAGGTGGCACGTCTTCAGACGATTTCCCGGTCACAGCCAATGCATATCAGGGAACCTACGGCGGCGGCGAAGATGCATTCTTCGCGGTGCTCAGCAACGATGGCTCGCAGCTTATCTACTCCACTTATCTGGGAGGGTCCGGCAACGAGAACATTTATAGGATGGCGGCGGACCCGGCCGGCGGCTTCTGGTTTGTGGGCGCGGCCAGCGCGCCTGGACTGCCGGCGACCGCCGGGGCCTACCAGGCCAAGCCGAACGGAACCGACAACGGGTTCATCGCCAAAGTGGCGTTCAATGCCAATAACCCGCAGCCGCTGACCATAGACGCGCTCACGTTTCTGGGCGGCTCCAACTCGTCGGAGGCGGGAAGCCTTTACGACATATCCCTCGATCCGCAAGGAAATGTTTATGTCACCGGCATGACCGAATCCACAGACTACCCCACCACGGCGAATGCGTACCAGCGGGGTTCGCAGTTCACGCTGAGCGGCGGGTGCTTCAACTCCTCCAACCCAAATTCGATCGTTCCGGTGTCGGAGTTGAGTGCCGACTTGAAGACGTTGATCTATTCCACCGTGCTTGGCGGCACGACGGAGGACACCAACGGCTTTCCCGGATGCAACCAGTTCGGCCATACGATTCATGCCGACGGCAAAGGGAACATCTGGGTTCTCGGTGACGTGGCCATGTCCAACTTCCCCACCACCTCGAACGCTATTTCAACCCAGTTGAATGGGAACGGCACAGCGGGCGCGGATCTTTTCGTGACCGAATTGACTCCAGGGCAACAGTCCACCACGCTGGCGTACGGCACCTATCTCGGAGGGTCGGAGTTCGACTACGGCGACCGCGCGGTCTGGGATGCGAACAACAATATCTGGATCGTCGCCACGAGCCAATCCACCGACTGGCCGGGGATTGTGCAGGGCACATCGCTACAGCCGGCCAACGCCGGTGGTTATGACGTTACTCTCACCGAGTTACAGCCAGATGGGTCGAAGATTCTCTACGCAACCTATTTCGGCGGCAGCGGTGACGAGGATGCGAACCTCGGACGGGCGGCGCTGGCGTTGGACGCCAACGGAAACTTCTATCTGGCGGGAGGCACCGGTTCAACTAACTATCCGGTAACCTCCAGCGCGTTTCAGCCGGTCTTCGCCGACGGCGACGCCAACCCCGATGGATACGACTTCTACTACACTTTGCTTGGCAACGGCGCCATCGGAACGATAGGCCCCGTCGTTGGGGGCGACACCGGCGACACCACGATTACCATTGACGGAGCCGGCTATGCAAGCGGCGCAACCTGCAGCCTGGTGCAGGGAACCACGACCATCGCCGCGGTCGCGGCCACGGTCAACGCCGGCGGAACCTCCATCAACTGCACGTTCTCGCTCAACGGAGCGGCCACGGGTTCCTATAGCGTGGTGGTCGCCAACCCCAACGGAAGCTCCTTCACCAAAGCGGGCGCGTTCACCGTCGAGAGCGGCGGGGGGCCGATCATTGCCGCAGACGTCATCGGCAGGCCGAAGATTCGCACCGGGGAACCTGCCACCTACGACATCGTCGTCAGCAACTCCGGAACCCAGGACGCATACTTTACGGTGGTGCAGGTCGGGTTTTCGGGCGGAATCGAGCTTCTTTCGCTGGGCGGCGCACTAACCGATCCGACCGACACCACACACTTCGACTATTCGCAAGGCAGCTTGATTACCGCCTCGGACGGCTACGCTTACAGCGAACTGCTGGTTCCTTTCCTCGCGGCGGGACAAAGTTACTCGATCCCTGTCCAGATCGAGGCTCCCGTGGATGCCAGTGTGTTTGAGGTCAACGCGGTGGCGCAAACGCCGTGGTTCTCGTCCGCGTCGGCGGCGCGGGCGTCCCTTGCCGCGCTGAATCCCGCAGCGTTGCCCACCAGTTGCGTATCCGCCGCGCCCAATGCGCCCACCGATGACTGCCTTGGGACATATGTGAACTACGTGAGCACGGCTGCGGCCTCTACGACCGTTGGTAGCACGGAACCGTCTCCGACTCAGGTCAATAGCGTGAGCGCCAGCGCGGCCTCTGCCTTCGCAACGCAATTCGCCACGCTGCTCGGAAAGATGCTCGACGTTCAGCAAGGCACGGCCTCTCTGTCCACGTTGGCGGCGCCATTTGTAACTCAGCCCGGCGCATCCGAAGTTACATCGTTCCAGGCCGTTGCGGAAGACTATGGCAGCTTAGCGGGTCAGCCGCCAATCACACAGGTGCGGAGAGCATCCGCGCACCGCGTCTCCGTGGTGGAAGGCGCCGACCGTGCCAAGCCGGCCTCCGGCCCCATCAACGCTCTGGACTGCGACATCTGCGGCCCGTTTGTTTTGGATTCGGAATCGCAGTTGGCCTGCGCCTTCGATGTTCGCATTCTCATCTACAAGCAGCAGTGCAGCGTAAGCTCGACGCCCGGCTTCACCTGCGTCCCGGTAACCAATTGGTGGGACATTCAAGAGCCTTGCCATGACGACAAGGGACAATACTGCCCAACGGCGCCGAAGTACATGCTTCGTTCCAAAGGCAACCTCCCTCTTTCTCAATCGACGATGGGAAGCTTGGCCTACCTGGTCAGGCCACGCCCGCAGGCCGGGGCAGGAGCCGGCGGAGCAAGCTGCAGCAGTTCAGGCGGCTCGATCGATCCCAATTACAAAGCCGGCCCCAATGGCGACCGTTCCGCCAGCCTCTATGTGAATGGGTTCACTCCGCTGCACTATAACGTCGGTTTCGAGAATGAACCGACCGCCACGCTTCCAGCTGCACAGGTCGTGGTGACCGATCAGCTCGACCCATCCTTGGTGGACCTATCCACGCTGAGCCTGGGGACGGTTTCCTTCGGATCGAATGTGATCAATCTGCCCAACGGGTCAACCAATTACACCACACTCTACAAGCTCAATTCGACCCTGTCGGTGCGCATCCAGGGCAGCCTGGATTCTTCCTCCGGCTTGCTGAAGTGGACGTTCACCTCGATCGATCCATCCACCGGCCAGCCGCCCACCGATCCAACGGTCGGCTTCCTGCCCCCGGATACAGACGGCATCGTCGGTCAAGGAAGCGTGCTGTTCAGCGTCATGCCTAAGTCGGGCCATTCTACAGGAACACAACTCACTAACATGGCGACGGTGGTCTTCGACGCCAATGCGCCAATCGACACGCCGACCTGGCTCAATACGCTGGATGTGACTCCGCCGACAAGTAGAGTTGCCGCGCTTCCCGCCGCCGAGACCACGACCGGCCAGACGGCGACATTCACCGTCGACTGGTCCGGAACCGATGTAGGCACCGGTATTGCCAGCTACAGCGTCTACGTCTCCGACAATGGCGGCGCATTTACCTCGTGGCAGAACACCGTGACGGCGACATCGGCAAGCTATACGGGGACAGTCGGGCACAACTACGGGTTCTATAGCATCGGGACGGACAACGTCGGCAATGTGGAAGCGGCGAAGACAAGCGCGGAAGCCAGCACGACTGTGACTCCGCCGGCGCCGCTGGTTTCCGCGACCATGCTAACGTCAAGCAGCGCAAGCATTGCATCGGGGAGCAGCGTGACGCTTACCGCGGTGGTGACGCCGCCCTCCGGAGCCACAACCGTTCCGACAGGCACAGTGACCTTCTTCAATGGAACCAGCTCGCTCGGCACTGGCAATCTGAATGGATCGGGCGCGGCAACTCTTACGACCGCCTCGCTCCCCGTGGGCACTGACAGCATCACTGCTCAATATGGAGGAGACGGCGTTTTCGCCGCTTCCACATCCGCGGCGGTGAGCGTTGTGGTCGGAACGTCTAACTTCAGCCTGTCTCTGAGCCCGGCCTCGGTTTCAATCGCCAGTGGAGGCAGCGCCAGCGCAACCGTCACCGTGACGCCAGCCTTTGGCTTCTCGTCTGCAATCGCCTTTAGCTGCTCAGGGCTGCCCGCTCACGCAACCTGCACCTTCAGTCCGGCAACAGTAACTCCCAGCGGCGGCGCCGCGTCAACAACTATGCTGACCATTGCAACCAACGTAGCGACCGCTTCGCTGCGGAAAGAATTGCCGGCATCGCGCCCGAACGAGCGCAACCCGCTCTTATGCATCGTTCTGCTCGGGGCTATCGGCTTGCTTCGGGCTCGGCGGCAGCATCGCGCGCTTTTGCAAGGAGCGCGGAGATTTGTTCTGCTTGTTGTCCTGCTGCTTGCGCTTGCCGGCGGTGCACTGATGGGTTGCGGCGGCGGATCGTCGAATTCAACGCCGGCCGGAACAACTACGGTTACCGTCACGGCGACCGGAGGAAGCCAGACACAGACGACAACCGTGTCCGTAACGGTTCAGTGAGAGATAGCGTTGCCTGATTCCTTGCCGCCGATCGGGCAACGCAACTCGATGATTGAAACCGGACACCCATTCGATTACGGCCTCGTATGCAGGCAACTCGACGTTTGCCCCAAGCGCCTCAAGCGCCACGACCGTCACCGTCACCGGGCCCGCCCTCACCGCATCCACCACAACGCTGACGGCTTCGGCAACTGCGGTGACTCCGGGCGCCAACGTGACGTTCAATGTGGTGGTGGCGCCGGCGTCAGGCACAGGCACGCCCACCGGAACCGTGAGCTTTATGAATGGCACAACAGCGCTGGCGGCGATCACCTACGACACCGTCGACTTCACCGCGCCGTCCTTCACCGTCGCCTACACCAGCATGAGCGGCGGCGCAAATTCAAGCGGCGCGGTCTACAGCTATTACATCCCCACCGCCGGGGGATACGATAGGAACAGCAACCTGCTCACGGCGGTCGATTCGGTCATGGGCCAGTGGAATTACACCTACGACAACCTCAACCGCGTGGTCACCGCCGCGGCGCCCACGTCGCAGCCTGCCGGGGTGAACGCCAACTTTGCGGGCGTCGGGGCCGGCTGGAGCTACGACCCCTTCGGCAACCGTCAGAGCGAGAGCTGGACCGGCAACAACGACACCGCGGTGCCGGGCTCGACCAGCGCCACCTACTACGGCAACAACCAGCTTTCCTGGACCAACGTAAACGCGGCCGGCAGCAACGTCACCTACGACCAGGCCGGCAACATGACCTACGACGGAAAGAACTCGTACCTCTACGATGCCGAGGGCCGCATCTGCGCGCTCGGCGAGACGGTCAACGGCACCACCATCTTGACCGGCTACATCTACGACGCCGGGGGCACGCGCGTGGCCAAAGGATCGTGTGTTTTCGGCAAGCCTGCGTAATCAAGGAACTGGACTTAATTCTTGGTGGCTTTGCCGGTACCGCGCTTGGGTGAGAGCATTCGATTGACGTTTTCCACTGAAAAGGCCTGGGGATCGAAGTCTTCGCTTATCCATTCGCTGATTTCTTCGTGCCGTTCATGTTCGGGGTCAGCGAGCGCGTCGATAAGTTCGTAGTATCCGGGGATGCCTCCGCAGTCGTCTGGCGGGCACGCAAGCTTCCCGTCGATGCAGACTGGATATTCAAGATCGAGGCCAAGTGGGGTGGGAAGAAGCTTCTCCAAAACGATGGCGTGTTCCCAGTTATCACCGAAGTCGTACGTGTATATAAGCTTGGCGCCGGGCCTCCACAGCACCTTAGAGAGTTTAACCGTGCGCTCGTTTTCTACATAGGGCATGCCCATGCTTCGGTCTTCAGGGTCGGGGATCCCGAAGTGTCGATCAGTCGTGCGGAATTCGTGCATGTGACCGCCCGCCCAGCCCATCGCGGTTTGCAACACATCGTGTAACCGCGCCAGCGTCAGAGACGAGGGAACAAGCAGACGGCGCCAGATCGGCGGTTTGGTGCCGAGCAGAGTGACCTTGATCTGATAGATGTCCTGAGAACTCGCGATCTTCTTCGTTGCCATATCAGCCCTTTTCCGATGTTAAGATTCGGCGCACGGAAGTGCGACCGATGTTGAGGCGGCGGGAGATTTCAGACTTGCTGAGGCCGGAGCGATGAAGTTTACGGATCTGGCCGGCATGGAGTCCAGCGGTTAAGGGTCGGCCCAACTGCTTGCCGTTCTGGCGGGCCTGAGCGAGACCGGCCCGCACGCGCTCCCCGAGGATCTCCCGCTCGAAGCTAGCGAACACTGCCAACAGCCCAGCCATCGCACGACCTGCCGGCGTGGTCAGGTCCAGCGCCTCGGTCAGCGATACGAAGCCGACGCCCAGATGCTCGAGTTCCTGCATTGTGGCGAGCAGATCGGTGACAGATCTTCCCCAGCGGTCCAGCCGCCACACCAGCACGACATCGATCTCCCGGCGCCGCGCAGCTCCCAGCAGCTTCTCCCGCAACTGGCGCTGGGTCGCACCGGAGCCGACCTCTTTCACCTGCATTGCGATGATCCAGCCACGCCGTGCAGCATACTCGCGCATGGCACGATTTTGCATGGGCAGCGTCTGCTGATCCTGAGTGGAAACGCGGGCATAGAGACCGGCGCGGACTGTTTTGGCGGTCTTTTTCCCCTGGCCAAAAACCCTCCCGGATTTCCTGATGCCGGACCCTTGTTTTACGGGCATTTCAAGATGCTCCCTGGGCATGGCCGAAGACGATCCTTTCCGGCCATCAGGGATTCATCATAACTCTGCCGAATCAGGGAGAGGCACGCTTCGCCCCAGAGTCTCGCGATAGTTCCATGGCATCCATTCCGCGGGGCGGGCGGCCAGTTCCCGGACGTGGCGCTGCAACTCGACCAGGTAGTCGAAGGAGTTGGCGCCACATAACTGACAGGTGTGGATCAGGCTCATGAACAGATCGCCGACTTGCGCGCCATGCAGAGTACGGTAGAAGAGTGCGTTCTTTCGATGTAAAACGGCGCGCTTTAAGGCCCTTTCGGCGACATTATTATCAAGCGGGGCTCCGGCTTTGCGAAGGAACAACGTCAGAGGCTGCCAGTGCCGCAGCAGATACCCGATCGCCTGGCCCAGCCCGGAGTTCGGCTCCGTCCTTCGCTCGGTTAACTGCGCCTCAAGCCACGCGTGCAGTTTATCCATCACCGGCCGGCTGCGTTGCTGATGAAGCTGCAACCGCTCGTCCGGCGTCAGGCCTTGCTCGCGTGCTTCGGCATCGTGTCCGTACACTCGGCCCAGCATCTCCAGCACATAGCGACATTCATTTGGGAAGTTCTCCGCCACGTCCACGAACTGCCGACGACCGTGCGCTAGGCAGTTAGCTAACAGGATCTCCACGCCCGCAGGCAACTTCGGCACATTGCGCGACAGCGCATCGCACATTTGAATCGGGCTGGGCAACTCTGCGCTGCGCTTCTTGAGCACCTCGGCGAGGTTCTCGCCAGCATGCCGGCTGCCAGTGAAGTAGAGCGCGATCTTGTGTCCCTCGCCAACAGACACGATGCCGCTGGTGAACACACCGGTGCGCTCGTCCTTGGGATCACGCTGCAGCATGAGCACCCGCATGCTAGTGTCATCGTTATGGACCACCGTGCCCTGGGCCGCTTGCCGGATCAACTCATCCCGCGCCGGCTTGAGCGGCTGCGCTGCTTCTTCGACGATCTCCCACTGCGTAGCCGCCGGCAGCGGAATCCCCATCTGTGCCTCCAGTTGTTCCAGCCGATTGAACGGAGTTCCGGCGCCATACTTGAGCTGGGCGATCATCGCCGCAGCCGTCTCATCGTACTTATCCGGTCCCACTCCTTCCGGCTCCTGTGCCGTGAACACCTGACCGCACGCGCCGCAACGTAACCGTTCCAGTGAGTAAACTGTAGCCGCCAGAGGAGCCTGACCGATAACTCGTACCAACACCTTTGGCTCTTTCTGCCCGTATACGTTGCCTTTGCCGCACTCCGGGCAGCGCTCCCCGTGGGTCAACTTCTGGTGCTTGATATTTACCTTGTGCGCTCCACTAAACGCATCTGATCCATTGCGGCCGTGCCCGGGCGGCGGTGGCGTATCGTCATCCGCCTGCGTTTCGGACTCCGACTCCTCAGGCTTTTCCAACACCTCGCTGGTCTTCTCTGTATTGCGCGACCGGATCAGCAGCGCCGCCATCGCATGCAGAGTATCTTTGAGCTTGTCGTGATCCGCCTCGCTCAACGGCGCTTCTCGCGCTTCGTCCAGCACCCGGTCCAACTCTTCCAGGTTCACGTCGATGCGGCGCCGGGCCTTCTTCATGCCACGCCCCCAAGCAGTTCACGAAAACGCTTCGTCAACGGATAACCAAGAACCTCCTTGATCGACCGGTTCGGAACATAGCTGTTGGATTGTTTGCCCCGTCCCGTCGTCCTGCCCATCAGCACCCAGTTGGCCGCACGGTAACAGGTCCCGCGGAATCGCTCAGGATCGATGAACGTCTCCAGGAAGTAAATCGGATGACCATACATCTGCCGCCAGTCATCGGAGATCCGCGCCGCCATCCGGCCCAGGATATGCGAGGCCAGATGCTCGACCCGCACCCACGGCAGGATCAGGAAACGCGTGTTATACGCGATGAAGCGGATGCGGCTGCGCCGCGCCGCAGCATCCCACCCGATGTAGCGATCACGGCTGCCGAGATGACGCGGAGCCGATGACCAGGCCAGGCACGCGATGGGACGGCCTTCTGCACACACCAGATACTTCAGGTGCTCTCCAACCGGCTGTTCATAGCCAAGATAGTGATGCTCCTCCATCAGACTGTTGAACAGCGGCTCCTGCGCGGTGCGCCGCACTTGCTCGAACTCCAGCGGTTGCAGTTTGCGCAACGGATCTTCGATGGGAGTCTTATCGATCAGCACCGCTTCCGGCCGGGCTCTGTGAGCCAGCGGATTATGCCGCACATAACTGACCGGCGGTAGCGTGATCTGGCCCGCCCGCTCCAGCATCAGAAGCATGCCGCGGCACACCATGGCGCGCAACGCCCCATTTGCCTGCCGCCACTGCCAGGCTTCACATATTCGCGTCGATAGCTTGCGGCGGCTTTCCTTCGGGTAACGCTCGATCAGCGCGCGTATAGAGAGGATGTCTTCCTCTCCGATCTCACGCCCGCGATATCTGAACTCAGTCATTGCCCAGAAGTATGAACCAACTCTTCTTGGAACGCAAGGGGGTAGTGGCGATTTTCTTGATCCTTACTTCAACTCGCTCACTCGCCGCCACATCGGAGCGGCACGGACCCGCGACACATCCCCGGCCACCATCAGCAACTGCGCTTCATAAGCCTCCAGCTGCTTGGCTGCGGAGGCCGATTCCGGCCACCACGTGAACCGTCCTTTGGAGAGACGCTTCTGCGCAAGGTAGTATCCCTGGCCGTCATAGCAGAGGAGACGAATCGACGTTCCACTGCGACTTCTAAAAATAAAAACGCAGCCGGAAAAAGGATCTTCAGAAAGCTTTTCCTGGCATACCCGAGCCAGGGAATCAATGCCCTTACGCCCGTCAACCGGCTCGATCGCCACCAGCACGCGCATCTGCGCCGTGATATGGATCATCGTTCCGCTTCCCGCCAGGCACGAAGCAGGATTGTCCAATCAGGTGCGGAAGAACCCTTCCACTGAATGCGCATCTTGCTGCCAATCGAGGACTCGATCTCGATCACGCACTCCGACAACGACACCGCATGAGAAGCGATCAGCTCGACAAACGCCGGAGCGGCGACCTTCCTCGGCGCTTTCACAAATCCGCCCAGTCGTTTCTTCAATTGCGCATAGTCCAGCCGCAGCGGGTGAGCTACCAAATACAAACCGTGTCGCCGCGCCAGTTCCACCGCAGACTGCCATAGCGACTCCGGCAGCCTGGTCCGAGGCGGATGGCTACCTCGGAACTGCTCCAGTTCGCGTTGAAGTTGAACAATTGGTTCGGGAATAGACGATGCGCGCTTGTGCCTCAATATCAGCTGTCCTCGCCGGCTGATTCAACCTAACAAGGCAAGCTAACTCGAGTCACGCACCCTCGCCGAAAACTCACAAT
>CAVWTV010000002.1:0-164025 GCA_963757965.1 uncultured Acidobacteriaceae bacterium | reverse complement strand
CGTGGTCGCCAGTTTTGTGATGGCGCTCTGATTGGCGAGATCGATTCCGCGCGTGCGCATCAACTCCGCCAGCGCGGCCTGCGTGTAGGCGTTTGCCCGCACGACCCAAACATCGGCTTCAGCTTCGAGAATCGGTGCGCTGCCCGGCGCCGCGGCCGTGATCTGCTGGCCCATCTGGTCCGCTTCCTTGAAGTTCCGCATCCGCCAGAGCATCGATTTCGATTGCTCGTTTCATTGCGTCTTGAGCCTGTGCATCGGTCATATCGGTCATTGTTCGCACGGCCGGCGAGGCGGCGTTCTGCTGCATCACACCTCCGTAGACCGACTGGAACTGGCTGGAAACGCTTCCCACGTTGCCGGCGTTGCGCGAAAGCAATAGGGACTCAAGGTTGCTCGACTGCGGCAGGGTGGCGCTCGAGACATTCACATGAAAGAGGTTCGAGACCTGGCTGAACTGGCTCTCAAACTGTGTCACGGAGCTCTTGGCCTGGTTGATCGCCGTAAGTGGATACATGACCTGCTGCTCGTAATTCGCCACGCTTTGCTCATACTGATTGATAGTGCTGAGCGGCGCAGAGATGTAGGTGGACATGAGCGATTGCATTTTTACGAGCGCAGTGAGAATCACTGCCAAGTCGATGCCAAATTGCCCGTGCGCCCGCATCGGCATAATCGTCAGAACTGCCAGAACGACGGCAGCGGCCTTGAGCAACGCGGCCTGCGCCAGGAACGCTCGGATTGCGCTGGTTCGTAGCCCTCGCCGAATACCGGAACCTCGGACGTTGGTTCCTGCTTGCGCCGCCACGGAAATGACTTGCGCACTTTGCTTGTTGACTTTTTAGTGTCTGACATAAATCCCTCCCTAGTGCGCCGTAAGCGCCCCGGTGATTAGGCTGTTGATCCCGCCCGTGATTGTCGTTCTGCGCTTCAAAAGCACGTTGTCGTGAGCGATGCGGCCGGCCTCCTGTCGCAATTGAGCGGCGAGCATCTTCTGCAGATAAGCCTGGCAAAATGGAGATTCGAGACCTGCGCCTGCGCCGTGAGATATGGATTGGAGCCCGGCGTTGTAACGGCAACCTGGCTCTCCATCTGGTTTGCAGTCTGGAGGATCGACTGCCGCGCCCTGATCGGCGATCAGCGTGGTTTTCAGGTTCTCCTGGCCCAGCGCGTCATCCATGTCCATCATCAGGCGATCCTGGGGAGCGGCGCTGTTCTGCTGCGGAATGGGCCCGTAGTTGGTCGTGAAGCTCGCGCCAAGCGCCGGAATCTGCGACGACAGGCGGCTATGAAAGATCCATCAACTGTTGCGGACCTGCTGTTACCGCGCTCGTTGTAGGAATACTGAAGATCTGGTTCATCTGGCCGCGAAAGCCTGAAATCGAGTTCGCAACGAAGCCGCGGGCCTGATTGAGCGCGGCCAGCGGCCACATCGTCGTCTGGTAGAGTTGCTGAACCTGCTGCGTCAGTGATTTATTCATTTGAGCGAGCCGCCGATGTCGCTTTGGATCGTGCCAAAGAGTTCGCTAAAGACATCCAAGACGCCCGCGTGCGCGTTAATGGGCACGAGCATTGCGATGGCCAAATGACACACACTGCGGTCAGCCATTTCCAGCGCCGGCGCCTGATTCTTCTGTCTTGCCTGATGTAAAGCGGCCTCCCCTGAACACGGGATTCCGTTCAGCAATCACTGTTGCCTCTGGTTTGTGTCATCCTGCTTCATTGCGCAAGTACCTCCTGAATTTCGCCAGACAACTCCTCCTTGAGCGGCGCCAGATCGGCCAGACCGCGCGGAAATCGCTCGGCTAGCTTTTCGTAAGCCTCAATCTGAGCCATCGACGCGTTCTTTTTCATCCACCATTTGCGGTAGGTGCGCTCGCGGGCATAGGTCGTTGTGATCCAGTAATCCACCGGGCTGGGCACGATACGGATTGCGTGCGTCGACTCGGCCTTCTCGCCGATCGCGATCAGGAACTCCGCGCTGTGGCCCCTCTTCGGATGGGCAAAGGTTTTGATCTGATTGAGCGCCGTCTCGTTCAGGTGGACGTGCTCCCGGAGCGCGGTCATATCGCCCGGCTGCTTGCCTATGATCTTCGTTGTCGCGTTCTTGACGATGCCTGCGCCATGCTCGTTGGGCTTGTCCGGCGTGCCGACGAAATCCTCCGGCGTCTGGCTGATCCCCCAGACGCTGGCATTGCGCTTGCGCGCCGTGCGGAACAGCTGCACGACGACGCTGGCCAGGATCGGCGACTCCAGCAGCGCCCAGCACTCATCGAGCAAAACGATGCTTGGCCGGCCGGTTAATGCCGGATGCCCGGTAAGTGGCTGTGTGCGCAATGAGCAGGCTCATGGCGCGTTCCAACCTCGGATCGTCCTTCAACTTCTCCACGTTGAAGTAGAGCCAGGGATTATTCAGCTCAACCGTGGTCGGTCGGTCGAAGAGCCGCGCATACGGCCCCTCATCCACCCAGGCCCGCAGCTTGGTCGAGGCCATCTGCGCCATCGCGTTGATCTTCTGGTTGCGGTCCCGGTCCTGCCAGTGCGCCAGTTCCGCCGCCAAATCGCCAAACAACGGAATCGGATTCGAGGTCTTCGCGCTGCAACGCTTGTAGGTTGATCCGATGGCTTCGAGCAGGACGCTGTCGAGCAGGTCGATGTCGAGATCGGGCGGCGTATTCTCGCCCAGCATGTGCCGGGTCAGATTTTTGAGAAACGAAATCTGATCGTTCGAGGGCCGGTCTTCGCCCTTCGGCAGGTCCCAGGGATTGATCGTCTGGTCCGAGTCGAGCGACATCTCGATCATCTCGCCGCCCATCAACTCCACCAGCGGCTGGTAGGAGTCGCCACGTTCCAGAATCGAAATCAACGGGTTTGCCCGCGCCGCCATCAGAAGCATCTGCTGCGCGGCCAGGGTCTTGCCGCCGCCGCTTTTCGCCATCAACAGGCCATTCGCATCCGAGAGATCCGGATCGAACATCGAAAAGGGGATGAGCTGCCGGTAGGGCGTCTCGAAGAGAATGAGCGGGCTTCGTCTGGTGCCCATCCACGGCATTTCGACGGGAACCAAATCGGCGACATTCGAGGTCAGCATGTCCTGGTCCCGCTTATCCGCTTCGCCCAGACCGGGCAAGGTCCCAAGGAAGATGCGGCGCTTGGCGATTGTCTCCGCTACGGCCTTCGCGCCGTTCATGTGCGTGAAGGCGTTCAGAACCTCCTGCGTACGGTTGGCAAACTCGCGCTCCGACTGTTCGAGATCCCGCATCGTCACTGCCGGATGCGAGGTCCGCACGACGACCGAAAGACTCAGCTTCGCCGTCTTGAGCGACGACGAGATGATGTCGCGCTGAACCTGCATTAGCTGCGCTTGCGCAACCTCGGCCTCCGGATTCGATTTGAAGTTGCCGTTCGCATCCTTCTGGGCCGCGGTCATCTTCTGCAACCGCTTCTTATAGCTCTTGAGCACCTTCACCTGGTCCGGGATCACCACCTGGCCGCTGACCACGATCGGAAAGCCAAGGGTCGAAAAGTTCTGAAGCATCCCAGGGAAGGTCGCATCGGGCAATTCTTTCATGCTCACCACGCCATAGAGATACCCGTCGATGTTGAGGTATGTCTCGGTCTCGTTGAGGATGCTCGCTTCTGCCGCCTGATACCGCGCGCTCTGATACTCGACCATCTCCTCCGGCGGCACGTATGACCGGTGATCGCGGCGTGTCGGATGCTGGGCTGTCTTCAACGCCTCGAACAGTTCCTGGGTCGTGAGCCGCCGCGAGCCAAGGTTGGCCGCCTCCATCGATCCCTCGATGCCGCGCAGGATCGACTCGAACTCCGCGCGATAAGTCTCATGTTCCTTGCGCGCGCGCTGGATGGCCTTGGCCTGACTCAGCGTGAAGCCGCCCAGCTTGCGATTCTGTTCGGCCGAGTGATAGAGCTTGGCATGAATGCGCGGGTCCCAGATGTAGTAGACCTGCAACCGGTTCTCGAAGAAATAGCCGGCTTGCTCCTTCTCGCGCCACATCCGCAGCCGGTGCGCATCGAGCGCCGTCACCTCCGGCTGACTGGCGCGCTGTTCGTTGACGTAGTTGTCGAACAGGTCGCCCAGGCGTTCCGAGATCTCGTAGCGGAACTGGATGCGCATACTGACATCGGGCACGCTTCGAAAGAGCGCCTCCAGCATCGCCTTGGTCTGATTGCGGTCGCCGTCCGTGGCGAAGTACCCAAGGATGCCGCGCAACTCGTAGCCCGCAACGAAGGCGCCGTTGGTGCGGACCATGATGTTCTCGCCTTCGGGAAGATCCCGCAGGGAAAACAGCTCGCAGACTGCCGGCGACTTCTTCTTTCTTTCGTGCTCTGCATACGTCATCGGCATGGTTCACCTCGTCTGGTCGTCTTCTGGTTGTCGCGCTCCAATTCTTCTTTGGCTATCCGGGCGAGCGGCGAGATCCCCTCGTGGAAACGCGCGGCGAAGAGAACGCTTGCAAAGACCGCCCGCGCTGCATCGGCGTCGAGCTTGAGCGCGACCGATCCATCGGTCATGTTTTTGATCGCGGCCTGCATCGGCTAGTCCTCCTCTTCGACCAGATAAGCCTGCGTCAACTCAGAATCTCGCTCAAGCGCGCACCACGCCTTTGGAGCAAAAAACGAACGCATCAGGTCCGTGAGATAACCGCGAGGCCGCCCGTACTTGAAAAGAATCAGAAACGGCACCGCCAGCGCAGGCACGATGAACTCCATAAAGATGTTGAGCGGCATCCCGAAGACGTGCGCATTGCCGCTTACGAAGTGCGCAAGTAGATTCATCAGAGCGGCAAGCGCCAGCACCAGAATCAAGTCCTCGAACTCCAGTCCAAGAAACGTCACCTTGGTATGAAGATTGCGGTGAACAGGCGTCAAATCGAGACTCATACCAAACTCCTCAGATGCCGTGCGCGTGCGTGACCATCGACTCCGCCAATCGCACCATTCCTGAAACCATCAACGCGGCGATTGCAGCCACGAACTTCCTGATCCAGGTCGAACCCGGATAGATCTCCGAGACCACGCCGCCCATATGCAAGGCCATTGCGGCAAGCTGGGTCAGAGCGAACACAGGAAGAATCACGTTAGCGACCCAGTTGACCAGGCTCATCGTCGCCATCCAGAAACCGTCCGCGCTGGTCGGCCCGGCGTGCTGGACAAATCCCTCCAACGCGCGGAGCATTCCCGAACACATCAACGAAGCGAAGCCGCCATAGAGCAACTGCTCGAACTGGCCTCCCTTGCTGTAGCGATAAACCGCCGCTGCAAAGAATCCTCCAGCCATAGTCGGCATCATCACGTTGCCGGCCCAGGAGGCGAGGTTCGTGATTGCACCATCGAGACTCATCGCATCTCCTCAAGCCGCCATGGCCTTGAACAACGCCAACAGCCCACTCAAACTCAGAAAGGCAATGGCGGCAAAGATCAGCCGCACCCACGGCCTGTGCCGTACATAATTGATGACCGCGCCTACACAGGCCAGTCCTGCCGCGGCCGGCATAATCTGGCCGGCGATGTAGTTCCAGAGGGAAGTGAGCATGTCGGTCGTCGCGTATTCGCCGCCCGAGTTCCAACCTTGAAGCAACTGCATCGTCGCCGAGATCGACATCAGGAAGAGCGCGGCGAGAATCGATGAGAGCGGATTCTCTCCACCTGCCACGTCGAGCGTCGCTTTCAGCACGAAGTACGCCGCGATCACTGGAACCAGCCGTGCAACAACAATCTGGTTCACGAAGTTCTTGAAGACCGTTTCCATACTGGCGAGCCAGCTTGTTCCAACCGATCCGCTGGCCGAAGGAACATGAATGCCCTGCGCTGCAATCCATGAGAGAAGCTGTGGGATTGTAAGAAGAACAACCGTCCACAGAATCCATTTGCCCGCCCGGCCGTTGATGTGGAAATTGATTCCACCCTCCTGCCGAAGGCTGACGCCCGCGGCGGCCAGAGTGCAGAACGCCGCGGGAACCGCCAGATCGAACAGCAGTTGCAACAGGTCGAGAAGGAATTGCGGCACAGGCATCCGGCTCTCCTTACTGAATGCCTTGCGCTTGAGTGATGAAGCCCTCGGCCATGCGCCCGAGTCCGGAGATCACCATCAGGGCAACGCCGGTGACTCCCCAGCCCATGTAGCCGCGACCGCTCTTGAAGTGCCAACCGGCGACGCCAAGGCAGGCTACGGCGATGACCGGAGCGATGACGTTGCAGCCCCAGTTGACGATATTGAGGACGGTGCCCTCGACCGTAGTCGCCTGCTGGCCCTGAACGGCCTGGCCGAACTGCGGGCTTGTTCCGAGGTTCTGAGCCCTGGCCGCGAAGGGCGCCATGAGATTGCCAAGGAGCATGAAGCTCAGAGCAATTTTCAGCGCGATGTGCAGCCAGTTGATCTCCGCCGGGCGGTGGAGTACGAGTGTGGTGGACGAAGCGGACGCAGGTCCGCGCCGCCAGAAGGCCAAGCGGTCTCTCATACGTTTTTCTCCTAGACGCGGCTGCTCTTGGCATCCGTGTCGAACGAGAGAATGAGTGCGAATCGAAATTCCGTCAAATTGCCGCCTGAATCCCCGTCAACGAACGCATCAATATCTAGGTGCGTAGGAGAATGGCGAGAAGTGATAAGAAACGCGTGTTTTCTATAGCTCTGTATTCGCGAAAGAGCTAGAATCCTTGATGGAAGGAATTCTGGAACTGCCGCGGCCAGATCAGGAGGAGAACGATGGCGGCCACCGGACAAGCAATCGCGTATCGGTGCGAGCAGTGCGGTAGCTCCGAGATCGTCGCTCTGTCCCTGCTTTACGAGCAGGGCACCCGCAGCTTCTCCGGCCGCTTCACCTCCGGTGTCAGCCAGTCCTTTTCCGCGAAAGCCGCATCGCCGCCCTTCTCGAAGCGAAATTTCGGACGTTTATTCTTTGGGGGGGGTTCGCATTCTCTGTCTTTTTGGGTATACGCCGGGTCTCAGTGCAGTTTTGCACATCCGCAAAATAGTGCCCTAATGGGCGCAGTAGTCTTTCCTATTTTGTTCCTCTGTCTATCGTTTTTGCTGGCTTGCTCTTTTCATCTCGTAAGATCGCCCGCT
Organism: uncultured Acidobacteriaceae bacterium; assembly: GCA_963757965.1. GTDB lineage: Bacteria > Acidobacteriota > Terriglobia > Terriglobales > Acidobacteriaceae > Telmatobacter. Next base: position 156,941 of record CAVWTV010000002.1, on the reverse strand, counting down.
ACAACCGCGAGGTCTACCCGCATCTCCATTCGGACTGGGCGCACACTTTCATGTGTCGCCGCTGCGGGAAGTATTCTCTGATCCGCCAGTAGCGCCTGGAGCGAGATCACTCCACGAATTTTCCTCAAACGCACAACGAGGCAACGGGATCGATAATTCCTCAAATGCGTGATGAGGAATTTGAAGCAATTTGCCTCAAGCGCACAATGAGGCATCCGGATCGATTATTCCTCAAGTGCGCGATGAGGAATTGAAGGCATTTTGCCTCAAACGCACATTGAGGCATCGGGATCAACAATTCCTCAAATGCGCAATGAGAATTGAGGACGATCTGCCTTAAACGCACAATGAGGCAACGGGATCGATCTTTCCTCAATTAGGCAATGCGCCCCCGAAACTATCCTCGCCTTTCATCGTCTTCTTCCGGCCATAAAAATGCCCTGGCCGAAGCCAGGGCTCGTAGCGATTTCCGGAGTCTCTATTGGACAGCCGACGCAACCTTGTGCAGTTCTGTGCTGTTCTCGGTGTGCTTGGTGAAGACGATGTATATCTTCGTATCGGCAGGCACCGATACCACTACACGGCTGTTGGCGCTCAGGCTCATGACCTCCGTGTCGCCGGCCGTTCCGATATTCTCGGCCAGCCGTTCCCGCAGCATATCGTCTTCGGAGAATGCGGCGCTTGAGTTGTTGCCGGCGACCTCGGCAAGCACAGAGCCAATCCCGGACGCGGCGCGAACCAGGAAATTCTTGCCGGTGTTCTTTCCATAGACGTCGCCTTTGATCGGTCCGAGATCGAGCCCCGTGCCTACGGCTTCGATATTCTCCCTGGCGCCGTCGAGCAATTCGATCTCGTCGAACTTTACGCTGACCAGTCCGCTACGATCGGCCTGTTGAAGCGATCCATAGACGCGAGCACCGGCAGGTATGACGATCTTGTCACCGATCGCGTAGGTGTACTCGACCACGGCCACAATCGGCGTCTGTACCGCGCTTGAGATTTGCGTTTCGAGTTTCGCCTCGATCCGCGTTCCGGGCGTGATGTCCAGTTGATGCGTTGCGTCCCTATCGGCGCTCGCCGTTGAAAGCGTTCCGGCCGAACTCTGCGTCACATTCCGCACAAAGACAAGCGATGGCTCCTTCAAAGCGTTTTGCTGCTGGCTCTGCGACGTGGGTTGGCTCGATGTGTTGCCATAGGGTGCCGGATCTTCCCACTTCTGTTGCGTCTCTTCGAATGTTGGCACGCTGGCCAGCGTGCGCCCGGCTAGTGGTTTTGCCGTAGCAGGCTTCTCGGTGGCATCTAAATTCGATTTTGGCGGCGCTTGACCTGTCAGTGCACGCGTCCGCCGGATATCGCCCGGGCCAAGTTGGCCGGCCGCATTGTCCGGCGCCGCGGTGCGTACGGTTTCCATAACAGGCGTAACGCTCCCCTTGGCTGGCTTCGTTTCGGTCTGCTTCTGTTGCTGTGCTTGCGGCTTGACCGCAATCTGTTTCCTGGGTGTTTTGCCCGCAATTGCCGTAAAAATGAAGAAGAGAATTGCAATTGCAAGTCCGCTGCCAAGAAGAAGCAGTTTTCCTTTGCTCAATCCTTCCGAGCTGCTTTTGTCTGCCCGCGTCGCAAATGCTGACGAGCCTTTCGCAGGCTGTTCTTGAGTGATCCCGCCCCCCTGCGATACGCCCGGCTCCGCAGCGCCTCCTGCTGGAGCAGCCGAGCCATTAATGCTGCTTCCGGTGTTGTCGTTGATGCTCATAGTCGATTGCCCCTTTCTACTGGTTGTCGGATGGATACGGCGGAGTGAACGGAAGCCGGATCAGAATCGGCCGGTCGACCTGATCCGCTTGCGCGATCTGGAGAAATAGTTGTTCGGTGGACTCTTTGAAGTTGGGCCGGTCGAAGACGACTACGCCATCGGCACGCGCTCCCGGTTCGAGACGCGTAGTACTGAGCTTGTAATCGCGTATCTCCATCTGATCGGAGAGAATGCCCTTGCTCTTCTTCGACTTCTTCTTTCCCGGTTTGCGCCCGGCAATCTGGATTTGCGGAGGGACAATCTCGACCGAGGCATCTGAGTTGTTGAAGATCGAGTAAGTGACCACTGTCTCGTTCTTCCACTGCCGGACTTGGCCGACAGAAGTCTCGATCTGCCGGCCCTCCCACTTCGTCCACTCAGGAGCGTTGATCTGCGCCTGTTGGGCGAACACCTCGTCGAGAGCCGATCTGGGCGCATCGCCGGAATTGGGTGTCTGCCCGGAAGGGCGCGCACTCGTCTTCCGTTCCTGGGCTTTGCCCGTTGCTGCCCGGTCCAGGCATGTCGCCAGCGATCAGGAAACTGCGAGCCGCGCGGTACTCGATCAGGAAGTCAACAGGTGGCGTGTCGTTTGCGGCGCTCGCGCCAGCGCTGATCAGCTCAATCGTGACGTGCTGACCTGATTTGGTCGCGATCAGCAGATTCGACTGCGCCGGTTCCTTGGTGATGGGCTTGACGTAGACGTACTGCGGCTCGCCCTCGTTATGTTCAGCCTTGAATGTGCCAGGACTGCCCAGAATCAAGGAAGTGACATCCTCGGGCATATGAATCGACGACTCGAAATCCGGCCGCAGATGCAAGATCGTCACCTCTCTTGGATCGATCGTCAGAGTGGCAACCCGCGCCGGCACAGCGTGATCCGCTGCCAACGCTGACAGTGGAAGCAGCATCATCGCCAGGAACACTTCGAAATGTCTCATTGCTTCTACCTCCTTCGCGCACCTGTCGATGCGCGTTTGCGCGTCGTGTATCTCTGCCGGACGGCCTCGACGTAGGCCACGACATCCGGGCTGTTGTAGTTCAATCGCTCTCTGGCAATCCAGCGATCGCCCGCGTAGTAGGCGGCCGACACCAGCCTCATGTCGCCATGAAACTCCCACATCAGCGCGGTCACGTAGCGCGTGCCCGCCGCGATGTTTTCTTCCACTTCGAATGGATGATTGGCCCCGTAAGCGCCGCGCCGTCGCCGGCATCAGTTGCATCAGCCCCATCGCGCCCTTGTCCGAAACGGCACGTGGATTCCAGCGCGATTCAACGTCGATCAATGCGGCGATCAACTCCGGCGGCACGCCGGTAATGAGCCGCGTACCGGCGCACGCATCGTTCCGCCTGCGATGCGTCCGGCTGCGCGCGAGCGCAGGGCAGCGTGGCAAAGAGCAGAAGAAGCGAGCGGAAGGATTCTCCTCATCATTCCGTCGCCTCCGGAACCGTGAGCCTGGCGGCGAAACGCGCGCCGTCGACGAGCAGGCTCTTGAACCCTTCGCGCAAAAGCAGATGACGCCGGTCCTTTTCCGTCTTTGCCAGAAACGGCAGCAGCACGTCGCGCAGGTCTTCCGTCACGTGATCCGTGCCAAGCAACCGAAGTGCGTTGGCGAAGTCGATCATCTCCGAGACCGACGGCGGCTTTTCGAGGGAATAATTGCGGAACGAGAGCGCAATGCCCGCCATTTCCCGGTGGAATTTCTCGTCCGCGTCGGGCGTGCGGCTGGCGATGATCTCCGCCTCGCGGGCTGGCGTCGGATGCTCGACGCGCACGTAGAGGCTGCGCCGGCGGATGGGATCGCCCAACCGGCGTTCCTCGTTGCTGGTCAGCACGACGAAGGGAATGCTCTTGGCTTCGACCGTGCCGAACTCAGGGATCGACAACTGCCAGGCCGAAAGGATCTCAAGCAACATCGCCTCGAAACCCTCGTCCACCTTGTCCAACTCGTCAATCAGCAGAACGCACGGCCGCTCGCATTCAAGCGCGCGCATCAGCGGGCCCGCCCGGAAGAAGTCACGCCCTTTGAGGCTCGCCTGCACGCTCTGCCAGTCCGCGTGCTCGCCGCGCGCGAACTCCATATAGAGCCGCTGCAGCCCCTCGTCGAACCGCCCGATGGCCTGGTCCTCGGTCACGCCGCGGTAGCACTGCAGCCGCTCGATATGCGTTCCGGCGGCTTTGGCAACCGATACGGCCAATTGCGTCTTGCCCGATCCCGCAGGCCCTTCGAGCAGCAGCGGCTTCTGCATCCTGGCCGCCAGATAGACGACCTTGATCATCACCGGATCGATGAAATAGCCGGTTGCCTTCAGCCGGCTCGTCAAATCCTCGTAGGACTCAAACATGCAGATGCCTCCACGAATGCAGTTGGAGGATCAATTAAGTTGAAAACTCGGTCAAACTCTCGAACGATCAGGCCCGCCGGGGAACTTGGCGAATTGTCAATTTCTCTTGGTGCACGCGGTTTGCAGGGAATCAATTGACTCCCTGCAAACGGCGGTGAACACGTTGCGCGATTCGTTCAGGAATCCGTATTGAGGTGTAGCCCCGTTTGACCCTGGTGCGCTGGCGAGAGAGCCTGATCACTCCCGGTTCCTGGCTGAAAAGGCGCCGGATGGTGTTTTCGCTGAAGAACCAGAGCTTTGCCAATTCCGACACGGTGTAATGCCTTTCAAGTGCGGGAACACCAAACGCGGTCTGCTGGCCAATAGCCATAGAAACACTTTCCAGTTGTGGCTGGAGTTCCATGTTGCACCTCGCATGTTGTGCAGGCTTTGAAAAAATGCGTGGCCGATCCCGGCCGGAACATGAATCGCCCCGGTCGGCTTTCAACGCGCGAAGTCACTTGTAGCCCCGATTCAGGGCTCGGTCAAATTGCCATTTTGTGAAGGGCAGCGGAAGCACTGAACCGGCATTCCTCATGCCGTGGCTTTCGACTTCCTGTCGGAGTGGATCAACTGCCAGCCAGTTCGATTCGCCGGACGCGAGGAAACGGTAGGGGGGCTTTCTGGCCCCTTTCCGGCTGGTGGACCAACCTTCCAGGCGTTGCGAACGCTTTCCTGCAGCTGAATCTGTCTGGCCTTCACGAAAGGCGCGTAGCTCTTTTCCGTGATCTTCACCGACGCGTGGCCGAGCAAGAGCGAAACCTGATCGATGGGTACGCCGGCGAGCAGCATCTCCACGGCAAACGTGTCGCGGAACATGTGGGGATGGCATCGCTTTCTCTCGCCGTCGGCTGTTCTGATATCCGCCGATTTGAATAGACGGCGATAACTCCGTTGCCAATCGGCAACAGCGCTTTTCGGATCTCCATTGCCGCTCCAGAAGAAGTAGCGGGGATTCGGCTTGGGGCCGGGTGGAATGTCTTCGAGCGCCTCCACGACGTGCGGGGGGAGCGGCACGTAGACAGGTGTCCCGGTTTTTGCCTGATAGAGCAGAAGGCTATCGCCATTGAGGCGATGCCGTTCGAGAGTCACCGCATCGCGGATGCGTAGCCCGCTCCAACGCATCAGCAGGGTCATGGTGCGAAGCCTCGGTCTGATTCGCCTTCACATCTCCGCCTCCGCGATCGCCCCGGCGAATGTAGGTTGCGGCGATGATCCTCTCGAATTCGTCAGGCGGGAAGTAGTCGGTCGGGATCTGCACGACCTTGATCTTCCCGAGACCGATGGCGGGGTTCTCGGTCAGGTAGCGGCGCCGCACGCAGGCCCAGAAGAACCCAATCACTCGGCTCTGCTTTTTCTGCTTGGCGAGGGGACCGTCTTCCCAGGTGTTGCGGAAGTTCAGCAGAGTGTCCAGATCCAGTTCATCCAGGTATTCGATCCCCTCGACGCGCGTCCAGGCAAGAAACTGCTTGCGGAAGATGGTGGTGAGTTTCGTGAGGGTCGCGGGTGCCACACCGCGGCTTGTCGCGTCGGCCAGGTAGGCTTTGACCGCAGCCTCCACCGTTACCCTCGCGGCTTTCTCGGCCGTTCGGGATCTGCAATTGGCGGCGGTGCCGGTGCGGCAACAATGGCCGGGACGGGCACTGTAGGCGGACGACTGGCCGACACAAGTCCCTCGCTGAGCTTGACGGCGAAGTTCTTCAGCCTCTTCCCAACGGTGGGTCCGAGCGCTCTGGCGAATGAATTTGCCGTCGAGCTGATCCCCATATCCACTTGGGGCAGCCGCAGCGGCGCCAGGTTTTGTCGTCGGCGTTCTTACAGTCTGGATGGTGGCGGGTATAGACGGAAAGCATGAGCACCCCGACTTCAGCGAAATTGTGCTCGAATCGCCAAATTGGGGCAAATTTTGGAGCGCGACTGTACAGTGACTGTACAGTCTGAGCCCAAATTTCTTCGTCTGAATCTCTAAGTCGTATGATATTAAGTAACTTAGAGTTGGTGGAGGCGGCGGGAGTCGAACCCGCGTCCGAAATCGCTGTCAGCCAGGAGAGTCCATGCTCAGTCCGGTTCCGAATGATTTCGCGTCATGCGCTCAGAACGGACAAGATGCGCATGAAGCTAGTCCGATGATCTCGCGCAAGACGACACGGACCGAGCCGCTTACGCCAGCCTACTGAATGACGTCCGCTCGCAGCCCACAGGCGAAACCGCGGAAGACGGCAGCTTAGTTAATTAAGCTGCAAGTGCCAGATTATCGTTGGCAACTTTTGTTTTGCAGGCGATTACAGGTGCCCACACCCTGACATGCCTCCTAAGCCGCAATCGATCCCGTCGAAACCGTGACGCCCCCATTAACCACCCCACGAAATGGGGGGTGGGACAGAGTGCGAGCCGGGCCAACTGGCTCGTGCTGCTATGTCCATTCTACGCTAGTGTGGTGAGTCAGAAGTTCGTTACAGAAGTACGCGATGGAAATGCAGGTCCTTCGACTCCGCTGTAGAACGCTTCGCTCAGGATGACCGCCTTTCTCGGGGTTTCGTGTATGCGGCATTTATTGAACGAACTTCAGACTCAGTACACTAGCAGGGCAATCGCATTTGAAACGATGGGGTTGGGATTTGTTGTGCTCTGAGACTTGACGCCTTACATTTGCGCGTCCTGGGCGGCGGCTGGCTATCCCGGTTGAACGTAAGTTATTTGTTTTCGGCAGATCGGTGGCGCGATGCGAAGGTTTGCGTAAAAGTTGGCACTGACAAGTCCTTTGTTATCAACGAGGGGCGAAGAGATCAAAAACTCAACAGGTTTGTTTTCATCCAGTTACGTAAAAAGGGGGGGGAGGGGGGTCGATTTTTTTGTTTTCGGGAACTTTTCCTCCCTGCCAGAGGGAGTCGAGTTGTGGGAATGAAGGTTCCGGGCCATGGGTTCGCTCGTGGAGATCTCAGTTTGTATTCTCATTGTGCGCCGGAGAGCCGAAATGATCGGCAAAGAAGATAAGAGATTCGAGATAACGGTCAGGTCTGCAATCGGTGTGGGGAAGAATCCAAATGCGATTGCCCTGCCTTGCGTTGAGTCTCTATTCCTTTTCCAGGTCGATGCTCTCGTACTCGTGACGGGCGATGGCGGCGCGAATCTCAGCCGGCGTCTTGCCCAGCTTGGTCTGCGCGTAGGCGAAGAAGGCCTCTTTGGCGCAGGTGGAGCACTCGGTCCCATGCGCGCCTTCATAGCAACTGCGCAGACTGGTATGGCCAAGAGCACGATCACAGCGGCAGTTGCAAGGCAATTGGTACAGCACGTTTCCAATCTTGATCGCCTGCTGGTAGACATGAACCTGCCAGGGGAATCGGAAGTTCTCGCCTGTGAGCTGGGCGCCGGACATGATTGGGGGCAGGGCGCTCACTTTCAGGGGGGCGGACGGGTGGTAAGCGGGAACGTCGTCGGCGGGGTTGGACCACTGCGCATAGCTGCCCGCGGTAATGGCGAAGATGGCCAAACCCAGGATCCAGCGGCGCTTGATGAAGTTCTTCATGATGGCCTCTCTTCGTTTCATTGTAATCCTCAAGCCAGAATAGGCCGAAACGCAGGCACGACGGGGGGCTGGAGCCAGCTGTTACGTCCTTGTTTGGGCGGAGGGCAAATTAGCGCAAAAAAAAGACGGCACGAACGGTTTAGCTGTTCGTGCCGGGAGGCCAGTGACGCAACTTACTTCCAGATCCGGTGCGACACATGTGCCGTCTCCTTCACTGGAATATATACAAGATACCATAGATTCGGTAGAAAGCAAATACAAAAATCGAAATTATTTTCTTGGATCTTGGAGTTGATCCTTATTCGTTCGACCTGCATCAAATGGAGAGACATTCATGGGCCTATTTTGCAGGTTGAACGACGACAAGAGAGGGAGACGGGAATCTCTAACGACATGACAGGTTCTTTGGAATCTGAAAATTCACCGACTTCGAACATCGCAGACCCGCCCCCTCCAGGTTGGCTTAAACTGGGGATTGTTGCAGCGGCTTCGGTGTTTGCGGGGGGTCTGGCGGCGGCTTGGTGGTACCGAAAAACCTTGACCAGACTGCGCCAGGCCGAGGAAAAGCCTATAAATCCACATTTTGGGATTTCTGAGGACGACCCCCAGGACTAGGCCAGCTTGTCTACCTGAGCGGCGAGGTCGAAGTCCTTGGCGGTGAGGCCGCCGGCGTCGTGGGTCACAAGAGCCAGGCGGACGCGGTTGTAGCGGATGTCGATGTCGGGATGGTGGGTAGCCGCTTCGGCCAGGCCCGCAACCTCGTTCACGAAGCGCATCGAGGCGCGAAAATCCTCGAATTGAAAGGTCCGAACCAACTCACCGTTCTCGACCTTCCAGTCTGGAACTCGGGTCAGATGAGAAGCAACTTCTGCGGCGGAGAGTGCGGGCATTTTTCTACTCCAAAGGGAAAGCTCCGGGGATGATCGGTTAGATGCGGAGCGCTGGCTATCGTTGCCGCGGCTGAGCGAAAGTTTCAGTTTGCGGGCGGGCCGGAGGATTGAGCAATGTCGAAAGAAGAGAATCTCTTGTTCTGGCCGGTGATCTCAGATCGCAGTTCATGCCAAAGCTCATTGGGAATCTTGAGAAAGACCTCGACAACGTTCGGGTCGAACTGGGTTCCGGAATGGCTCAGGATCTCTTCACGCGCGGTGTCGAAGCTGCGCGCCTTGCGGTAAGGCCGGTCGCTGGTGATGGCGTCAAGCGTGTCTGCGATGGCGAAGATGCGGGAGCCGACGGGAATCTCTCCCCCGGATAGCCCGCTCGGATAGCCGCTCCCGTCAAAGTGCTCCTGATGTGAGAAGACAATCTCCGCCGCCTCGGAGAGGAAGGGGATCTTGCGCAGCATGTGGTAGCCGCGCGAACAATGCTCGCGCATCACTACCTGTTCTTCCTCGGTCAGCTTTCCGGGCTTGCGCAGGATGTCGTCGGGGATGGCCATCTTGCCGATGTCGTGGAGGAAGGCGCCGCGCGCGATGATCTTGATCTGAGACGGACTGATGCCCATGGCTCTGGCCAGTGCGATGGTATAAGCGGTAACGCGCTTGGAGTGACCTTCGGTCTCTGAGTCCTTGAGGTCGAGTGCATCGCCCAGAGCTTCAAGGGTTACGTCGTAGGAGTGCTCAAGATTCTCCATGGCCTGGCGAAGCATCTCCGTCCGTGCGGTCACAACCTGCTCGAGATTCTGCTGGTAATTGTGACTGTCCTGCAAGGCCTGGCGATGGTCGAGTGCGCGCTTGACGGTGCTGACCAGGTGCTCCCGCTCGAATGGCTTGAGCAAGTAGTCGTATGCGCCGCGGCGCATGGAGTCGATGGCAACGCTTATGTCGTGAATGGCCGTGACCATGACGACGGGAAGCTGCGGTTGCTGTCCATGAATGCGGTCAAGCAAGGCAATGCCGTTGCCGTCCTGCATGACGATGTCGGTGAGCACCAGGTCAAAAGCGCCGCGCTCCAGAATTTCCAGCGCTTCGCGTCCACTGGATGCCAACTGCACGTCGAATCCCTGGCGTTCCAGCGTGGCGCCGATCATTGACCGGACATGCGGCTCGTCATCCACGGCCAGAATCCGCGCCGATCGGCGCAGCCGCCCCGGCGAGAAGGCATCAACCTCCGCGCGGGCAACTGCTCCAGACTTCGGGGTTCCAAGTCCTGGCAGGTTCAAAGCCAAGTCCAAATCCTCCCACGATCCACATTAACCACTGCGCAGGCTTCTATTGTGTGCTCTGCGAAAAAGATCATGACCCTTTCTTCTGTTTGCTTGCACTTGTCCGGCTAAGAGAAAACAGCGGGCGGTCTGGATTCGCATTACTCCGTCATGCGCGAGTCAATCATGGATACGAAGCCAACGCGCCGGCAGTTTCACGCTGAGCGTGCCCAGCTTCTGTTTTTCTTCTAACCCTCGGCAACGTCGCTTGGTCGCCCTCTTTCCATTGGATGGAGGAGTCGGCCAAGTGAATCACCTGAAGCAAACGAATAACCAACTACTTGCTTCAGGATGCAAAAGCGGAATGGCTGCCATCTCTTTTCTTATCAATACGGTCGTTTTCGCTGACAGTCCCCTGACATCCTACTGAAACGCTACGCTCAGACCGGGAACAGCGCAATAACATTTCCGAGGAGGGGCCTATTCCCTGATACGGGGAGCCATGGTCAGATTCTGCCGGATTGAATCTCGCCCCGTTATCCGAAGCCGGCTGCTGAATAAACAGACCGAATTCAACGCTTCAAACAGCGGAATCCCAGGTCTCGCTCTTGAGACCTGGGATTCACGAAAGCCAACGCGGCACAAACCCGCTCAGCGCGACAAATCCCGCTAGTTAACCTGCGGCGGCAGCAGCAGAGGCTTGCGCGGTCCTATCTCCTCGCGTACCAGCGTAAGCCCGAGAATGTAGCGCTCAAAGCGGTCGGAAAGCCGCGCAAACAACGGAGCTTCCTGCTCATACTCGAACAGGTTGAACTGGCTGACGATGAAGTAACTCTCTTTGCCTGCAAGGATGAGTTCGCCAAGACTGGGATAGCGGCGGCGAAGGCGGCGATTCGATGCCATAGCCTCGGGATACATGCCGGCAACAAAAAGCGCATAGTCGCCAATGTGCTTGCGCACTGACCGCTCCGCATCGAACGAAGGTGCGGAACCATTGACAGGATCGGCGGCCTGCATCATTTCAGACAACTCTTCGATGGGCCGCCCCACCTCGTCGCGGACGCTATAAAGCTTTTCGGTCTCAGAGAACTCGCAGAGCAGACGGGCAACATACGAGGTCGCATCCGGATCGTTCAGTCCCAGCGCGCCCTCGTAACTCTTGCGCACAGCCTGGTGAAAGAAGGGTTCAAGGGGATGAGACGGGATCGGATTAGATGGAGTCTGCATACACACCTCCCATGACCGCAACCGAGCGCAGCCAATCTGCTGTGAGGCGATGGCCTGTTGCCCATTGAATGCAGCCCGAGACGTCGGCCACTGCCTGTTGATCGTGCTTAGACGAATACCTTATCGGAAACGAAATGAATTTTGAACAGGGGCAGGCGGATTTGTTGGCAGAGTGGACCATCGATTGCAAATGAGATTGCGCGCAGAAACACGAAAGGCAACCGCCAGGGTTGCCCTTCGTGCCCGTCGATGTCTTGTACTTACACCGCAGCCGGGGTGCGCGATTCCAATTCCGCAAGCCGCTTGGCCAGCAGCATTTCCAGTTTCACCAGCGCGGCTGAGAAGCCTTCAATGCCTTCCTTCAATTTGTCCGTAGCCATGCGATCTGCCGCGTGCATCGCAGCGAATGTCGCTTTGTCCACTTCGAGCTTCAAGATCACAAGTGTCTTGGCGACTTCGGGATCGAGCTTGCGCGGCAACTCGCCATCGGTGGCTTCGAGCTCGGCAAGCAACTGCGGCGAGATGGTGAGCAGGTCGCATCCGGCAAGCTCCGTAATCTCGCCGAGGTTGCGGAAGCTGGCACCCATCACCTGCGTCTTGTAGCCGAACTTCTTGTAGTAGTTGTAGACGCCGGTGACGGAAATAACGCCGGGATCGTCAGCGCCGTGGTAATCCTTGCCCGTGTCTTTCTTGTACCAGTCGAGGATTCTGCCCACGAATGGCGAAACCAGCGTGACGCCGGCGTCAGCCGCCGCGATGGCCTGGTGCAGTCCGAACAGCAGCGTCAGGTTGCAATGGATACCTTCCTTCTCCAGCACTTCAGCCGCGCGAATGCCCTCCCACGTTGAAGCGATCTTAATGAGGATGCGTTCGCGGCCGATGCCCGCGTGGTCGTACTGCGCAATGATCCTGCGAGCCTGGGCGATGGTCGCCTCGGTATCGTAGGACAGGCGCGCGTCCACTTCCGTTGAGACGCGCCCCGGAACGATGGCCAGAATCTTCTGCCCGAAAGCGATGGCCAGCCGCTGGAATGCCAGGTTGGCGACGGCTTCATCGCTGCCGCCCTCGCCCAGCTCCTTGCGCGCGTCCATAAGCACGCCGTCCACGATGGGCTGATATTGCGGCATCTGCGCCGCGGCGGTGATCAGCGAAGGGTTGGTGGTGGCATCCTGCGGGCGAAACTTTTCCATCGCCTCAATATCGCCCGTGTCGGCGACCACCACGGTGTAGCTGCGCAACTGCTCGAGTAGATTCTGCGGCATGATTCCTCCTTGGGGAAGGGCGCTTTGTCCAGCGCGTGTTCGGCAATAGTGTACAGCTATTTCAGATGCAGAATTTGAGCGCCGGTTGCATTTGGCACAGTCGCCAGCTTCAGTCAAACTCCGCTTCCACCATATTAGACAGCACGCCGAGGCCCGGAATGCTCACTTCGACACAGTCTCCGGCGGCAAGCGGCCCCACTCCCGCCGGGGTCCCGGTGAGCACCAGATCGCCCGCCTCCAGCGTGATAGCGGCGCTGATATAAACCAGTAATGCCGGAATCGAAAAGATGAAATCGAGCGTCGAGCCCTGCTGGCGAAGCTCGCCGTTGACTCGCGTCTCGATTGTAACGGCCGCCTCAGGGTCTATTTCGTCGCTCACCAATAGGGCCAACCGGGCAGAACGTGTCGAATCCCTTGGCGCGGGTCCATTGGCCATCTTTCTTTTGCAAATCGCGCGCCGTGATGTCGTTGGCCAGCGTGTAGCCTCGAATCACCTTGCGCCAGTCCGCATCCGCCTTGAGTTTGTGCGTGCGCTCGCCGATCACCAGCGCCAGTTCGCCTTCGAAATCCACGCGCGCCGATGCGGCCGGCATCCGCACCACGCCGCCCGGTTTCAGCAGCGCAGACGGAGGCTTGAAAAAGAGCAGCGGCTCCGCGGGCAGCTCATTGCCCAGTTCCTTCACATGGTCGCGATAGTTGCGGCCCACGCAGACAATCTTCGAGGGCGTCACAGGAGGCCGCAGATCGGCTGTGCTCAATGGCATTGGCTCGAAACTGAAACTCCACGACGTAGCTCTCCCGTGTTCCAGCCGAAATGCAAGGTCATCTTCGGGAGCCGTGTTCAGGTCCACGATCCAGGGTTCACCCGCGCGATCTTCCACGGCGCCGTAATGGGCAAGGCCATCGAGCATGAAGCGACAATATTTCATGGGAATACCTCCAGGCGCCAAAATACTCGGGCTATGGGCTTGGTACTGTCTCCTCGGTTTCAGCCGAGCGAGCGCTCTCATGTCCGCCCTGGTCGATGGCGCTCACGGCATAATTGTAAGTGTGACCGAGCCGAACATTGCGGTCATGGAATGCTGGGCCAACAATCGGTTGCGCGCTCGAAATCCGCTGCCAGGCTGCGCCCGATTCGCGCCGATAGACCGCATAGCCGGCCAGGTCGGCATCGGTTACAGGCTGCCAATTCAGGTCGACGAATGCGCCGGTTGCTGCATCTCCAGCCGACGCCACAGCCGCCAGTCCGGTAGGAACTTCAGGCGGAAACACGTCCAGCGTTTCCACCCGCACCGCGTCGGACAGCGGTCCAGCCAGTTCCAGGGTTTGTCCATCCACAGTCACGCGGGCCACGCGCTGAGCGCGATACTCGTAGACTTGGCCGAAACTGGTTTCCTTGTCGAGAGCGCGGTCGGGGACTTGGCCAGCCTCTCCGCCACTTTCGACCAGCAGCGTCCGCTCCAACGGCTCGGGGGCTGGCGCCAGCAGGCCTGACTGAGCCTTTGGCTTCGCATCCGCTTTGGGGGTTAGCAGTTTTCGATGCAGGCGAATGTCGGTCGTGGGTTGCTGCTGCGGATCAGCACTCCAATGGAGCGCCACGCCGCCCTTGCGCACCTGTGCAGACAACCCTGCAATCGCTGAGGGAGCTTCGCCGGCCAGCACCTGCGCAACATTCGAAGCCCCTGCAGAGCGCCCACGCGCGTTGTTCACCTCGACAAAGTAGGCGAGCGCGCGGGGAACGCCGGCAGCCTCCTCCGGCGGAAGCGTGTCGGTGAAGGCGCCCGTAGCTTCAGGAGCCAGCGTCAAACTCCTTGGCGCAACGGCGCAGTTCTCCGTGGCTTCCTTGCGGCAGACCCGCACTGGAATGCTGCCCTTCAGCAGCAGCTTATCCGTGTTCTTCTTGGGCATGGTCCAGGTCAGTGCAACCTGGTTGCCGGTGCGGACAGCCCTCAGATCCGTCACCGGGTCGGGCAGGTTCAGCGAAGGCGGCAGCGGCGCGCCGGGTGTGCCGCAACCCGCCGTCATCAGCGCTGCAATCAGTGCTGCCGGCAGAACGCCCACGCCCCTTCTCGACATAGCTTTCATCGCCCTACCAGTCTACTGGAACGAAGTCGGCGCAGCCGGCGGCAAGCGGCGTCATTAAGTTTCCCGGAAGACATGCAGGGCCCGGCATTTCGATTGCAGGGATCATTGATCGAGCATTGCCACGGGGCGCTACAATTGTCCGTCGACCGTCTCGATCAAGCGGATCTCTCCAAACGTCCACTCAATCCCCATAGAACGCCAGGCCCGATCCCGTATCCAGTATTCTCAAATCGGTCATTGAAAGGACTCCAGTCGAGTGTTGATCTCTGCCGCCATCCTCGCCATCTTTGTCTATGGAATGATTGCCGCCATGCTCGGCACCATCCTGCCTGACCTCTCCGACCGCTTCCGCCTGACCCCAACCCAGAACGGCACGATCGCATTTTCTCAAGCTCTCGGCCTGATGATCGCCTCGCTCGGCGTGGGCCCACTGCTCGACACCGAAGGCGACAAAGTTGGCCTGATTCTTGGCCTGGCTTTCATCGCCATTGCGCTTTTCTCCCTGCCCCGCTCAAAAGGATTCCGCAGCATTGTCTTCCTCTTGTTTCTGCTCGGAGTCGGCGGCGGCATCGTAGTCACCGGCGCCAACGCGCTTGTCAGCGGCGTAACCGAGGCGCATCGCGCCACCGCGCTGAACCTCGTAAACCTCTTCTTTGGTCTCGGCGGACTCGCCACGCCGTTCATCTCCGCCAATCTCTTCAAGAGGAACTGGGTTCGCCTCTGCTACACCGTCGCCGCGCTCACCGTCGCTTGCGCTCGTCGTTCCAGGCCGTCACCACGATGCCCGCGCCCATCCGGAACTTCGGGCTTTATCCTCGCCGATGCCGGCAGCGTCCTCGGCCGGCCCCTGCTTTTCATGCTCGGACTCTTCCTGTTCCTCTACGTCTCCTGCGAAGTCGGCGTGTGGAACTGGCTTCCGCGCCACCTCATCGCCCAGGGCATTCCTGAATCGCGCGCCCTCAACATCCTCTCCCTCGGATTCGCGCTCGGCCTGCTCGATCGGCCGCGTCGGCGTCTCCCCCATCCTCATCCACGTATCCGCGGTCACGGTGACCCTGGCAGCTTCCATCGCCATGGCCATCACCACATTTCTGATGCTCCGCACCGCGAAGCCCACCGTTGCATTCGTGCTGGTGTTTATCGCCGGCCTCTCCATGGCTCCGGTCTTTCCCACCACTCTCGCCATGGTCGGCAATGCCTTTCCGCGCATGGCCGGCACCGCCATCGGCTTTGTCATCACCTGTGGATGGGCAGGCCTCGCTGTCAGCTCCCGTGTCATTGGAGCCATCGCCGGCGGCGATCCGTTGCGCCTGAAAAAGGCTCTCCTCCTGATTCCCGCGTCGGCAGTCCTTATGGTCGGAATCAACCTGGCCATCTGGTCCGTGATCCGCTAGCCCCGGCCTCAGAATCTGTCCAGAAACTGCCACCGTTACGGGATGTTTTGAAAGGGCACGACTTCAGTCGTGCCGTAAATGCCACCAAAATCAACGTGGGCTTTAGCCCCTGAGGGATGCACTCTGTGCCACATTAGGCATCTCTTCAGAGTTTCTGGACAGGGTCTCGGGACTTCACGGGATCGCGAAGCACTCGTCTCCCGCCTTGACCACATCGAACCCCTTCGGTGTATCGTGATTCCTTATGATGCGCATCCAAACTTCGAGACTCCTAGCCTTCGCCTCCATGATTGTTGTGGCCGCTCCTCTTTGCGCGCAACAACCCGCAGCCCCGGAATCCGCGGCTCCCAAACCAAAGCCCCAGGATACGGAAGTCTGGACACCAGTCCCTGCGATCGTCACGCCGGGCGCAACCGATGCGGCCCCGCCCTCTGACGCAATTGTGCTCTTCGACGGCAAGAACCTTGACGAATGGGTCTCTGCCCAGGACCATACACCGGCGCAATGGATCGTAACCGGTGGCACGATGCTGGTGAAGAAAGCGCCGGGCGTGGGTAACATCGAGACCAAGCGCAGATTCAAAAACTACCAGATCCATCTCGAGTACAAGGTTCCGGAGAACATCACCGGCAGCGGCCAGGCGCGCGGCAACAGCGGCCTGTTTCTCGCTTCCACAGGGCCGGGCGACGATGGCTACGAGCTGCAGATCCTGGATTCGTACAACAACACCACCTATGTCAATGGCCAGGCCGCCAGCATCTACAAAGAGAACCCTCCGCTGGTGAACCCATGCCGCAAACCCGGTGAATGGCAGACCTACGATGTAGTCTGGACCGCGCCAACCTTCAACGACGACGGCTCGCTGAAAACTCCGGCCTATGTTACTGCATTTTTCAACGGCGTTCTGGTGCAGAACCACTTCCAGTTGTGGGGCCAGACGCTCTTTATCGGCAAGCCTTTCTACAAGAAGTACGACACCGCACCAATCAAGCTGCAAGCCCACGGCGACAAGAGCGAACCAATCAGCTTCAGGAATATCTGGGTCAGGGAGTTGCCGTAGGTCCTCGCATTGAAACCCTCCACCAGCGGCAGAGCTTACCGCAGATTTAGGCAGACGCAAAAAGGCCATGCCTCTTAGGCATGGCCTTTTTGTTCGATATTATTGCCGGCGATCACCTAATCTCCCACACAGTCGCCCGTGCAGTACCATCGGCCCAGCGAGGCTTAACTTCCGTGTTCGAGATGGGAACGGGTGATCCCTCGCAGTATGGTCACCGGCAAACTTGAATGGCGCTTGGCGGGTGGTTGCCCGCAGCCTGCCGCGGCGTCTACCTGGGCTCCGGATGGTTTCTCCCGGACTTAGTAGGAACGCGGACTGCAATCTGGCGCCAAAAACTTTGCACTTCAAAGCATGTAGAGCTTTCGACTTACAAAACTTTTTCAACGAAATTGATTGGATGTTACAAGGCTTGTTAGAAGAGCATCCGCCTAACTGCGCGGAGTTAATTCTATGGACAAGCCGAACGGGCGATTAGTACTGGTAAGCTTCACGCATTACTACGCTTTCACACCCAGCCTATCAACCAGATGGTCTTTCTGGGCCCTTCAGGGAGATCTCATCTTGGGGCGTGCTTCCCGCTTATATGCATTCAGCGGTTATCACAACCGAACTTCGCTACCCAGCCGTGCCCTTGGCAGGACAACTGGAACACAAGAGGTTCGTCCATCCCGGTCCTCTCGTACTAAGGACAGCCCCCCGCAAATCTCCTACGCCCACAGCAGATAGGGACCGAACTGTCTCGCGACGTTCTGAACCCAGCTCACGTACCGCTTTAATAGGCGAACAGCCTAACCCTTGGAACCTTCTACAGCTCCAGGATGCGATGAGCCGACATCGAGGTGCCAAACCAATGCGTCGATATGAACTCTTGGCATTGATCAGCCTGTTATCCCCGGCGTACCTTTTATCCGTTGAGCGATGGCCCTTCCATACAGAACCACCGGATCACTAAAGCCTACTTTCGTACCTGCTCGACTTGTAGGTCTCACAGTTAACCACTCTTATGCTTTTGCACTCGACGACTGATTTCCAAACAGTCTGAGAGTAGCTTCGCGCGCCTCCGTTACAATTTAGGAGGCGACCGCCCCAGTCAAACTACCCGCCTAACTATGTCCCTCTCCCGGATTACGGGAGGAGGTTAGGATCACAACACTCGCAGGGTGGTATCTCACCGTTGGCTCCACCAAGTCCGAGAACCTGGTATCAAAGCCTCCCACCTATCCTGCGCAGCAAGAATCATAACCCATAGTTAAGGTGTAGTAAAGGTGCACGGGGTCTTTCCGTCTAGCTGCGGGTAACCGGCATCTTCACCGGTACTACAAGTTCGCCGAGCAACTCGTTAAGACAGTCGTACGATCGTTACGCCATTCGTGCAGGTCGGAACTTACCCGACAAGGAATTTCGCTACCTTAGGACCGTTATAGTTACGGCCGCCGTTCACCGGGGCTTCAATTCAAAGCTTCGCTTGCGCTAACCTCTCCTTTTAACCTTCCGGCACCGGGCAGGCGTCAGCCCCTATACGTCGTTTTCGACTTAGCAGAGACCTGTGTTTTTGTTAAACAGTCGCCGTACGCGCTTCACTGCGGCCCGCTTGCGCGGGCGCTCCTTCTCCCGAAGTTACGGAGCCAATTTGCCGAGTTCCTTAACGAGCTTTCACTCGAGCGCCTTTGGATATTCTCCTCGTCTACCTGTGTCGGTTTGGGGTACGGTTCCCTTTGTTCTCCTTAGAGGATTTTCTCGGCAGCGTGGAATCAGAATCGTAAGCCCCATACGGGACTGAGTTACGCCTCACTGTTAAGACCCGACGGATTTGCCTATCGGATCCAGCTTACGTGCACCTACCGCAATAGCCATAGTGCGGCATGCTTATCCTTCTGCGTCACCCCATCGTCAAACGAACATTGGGAGGGACGGAATATTAACCGTCAGTCCATCGGCTACGCCTTTCGGCCTCACCTTAGGGACCGCCTAACCCTGAGCGGATTAACCTTCCTCAGGAAACCTTAGACTTTCGGCGCGGAGGGTTCTCACCTCCGTTATCGCTACTTATGCCGGCAGGGTCTCTTCGCAACGCTCCACCAGTCTTCTCAGTCTGGCTTCGACGCTGTTGAGAATGCTCTCCTACCACGCACGCCTGAGGCGTGCATCCGCTGCTTCGGTGTACAGTTTTAGCCCCGTTGTATTGTCGGCACCGGACCGCTTGACCAGTGAGCTATTACGCTTTCTTTAAAGGATGGCTGCTTCTAAGCCAACCTCCTGGCTGTCTGAGCGTTCCGACTTCCTTTCCCACTTAACTGTAACTTGGGGACCTTAGCAGGCGGTCTGGGCTGTTTCCCTCTCGACGATGAGGCTTAGCCCCCACCGTCTGACTCCCGGATATGTTGTCGCTGGCATTCGCAGTTTGGTTGGATTCAGTAAGCCGGAAAGCCCCCTAGTCCATCCATCTCTCTACCACCAACGCAATTCGTCCGAGGCTAGCCCTAAAGCTATTTCGGAGAGAACGAGCTATCACGGAATTTGATTAGCCTTTCACCCCTACCCACAGCTCATCCGAGCTTTTTTCAACAAACACCGGTTCGGTCCTCCAGTGGGTGTTACCCCACCTTCAACCTGGCCATGGGTAGATCATCCCGCTTCGCGTCTATTCCTGCCAACTGAACGCCCTGTTCAGACTCGCTTTCGCTTCGGCTCGCTTACGCTTAACCTTGCTGACAAGAATAACTAGCCGGCTCATTATGCAATAGGCACGCGGTCAGGCATTCCCTTGCGGGCATAGCCCTCCCACTGCTTGTAGGCACACGGTTTCAGGTACTTTGCACTCCCCTCGACGGGGTTCTTTTCGCCTTTCCCTCACGGTACTGGTTCACTATCGGTCAGAGACGAGTATTTAGCCTTACGGGATGGTCCCCGTGGATTCAAGCAGGGTTTCACGTGCCCCGCCTTACTCAGGTATCCGCTTCGAGTCTGGATCATTTTCGCCTACGCGCCTGTCACGCTCTATGGACCCACTTTCCTGAGGGTTCGGCTAACGACCAGATTGGTAACTCTACTGTTGCGGACCCTACAACCCCCGAGACACCGAAATGCCACGGGTTTGGGCTGTTCCGAGTTCGCTCGCCACTACTATCGGAATCGAGGTTTCTTTCTTTTCCTTCAGGTACTGAGATGGTTCACTTCCCTGAGTTCGCTCATGCCCGCCTATGTATTCAGCGGGATGTTCCCGAGGTTTGCTCGGGAGGGTTTCCCCATTCGGAGATCTCCGGTTATAACGCCTGTGTGCGGCTTACCGAAGCTTATCGCAGCTTGCCACGTCCTTCATCGCCTGTCTCTGCCAAGGCATCCACCGTGCGCCCTTAGTAGCTTGACCATAGAATTAACTCCAGCGCAGGGAGCCGAATCGCTTCGGTCCTGATCAGAGTTAACCTACTTACTTCCGCCTGAGAGTAACTCGAGTAACCTGTTACGCTCACGCGCTCGCCAGATTACGACTTCGATTACAACTCCTAAAGACACTCTTCTTACTTTGAACACTTTGCCTAAGTCATCAACTTGCGGTGACTCATTGCTTGTGCTCGGCCTTGTATTGCGCCATCGATGCACTTATCCTTCCGGCAGCCTCACGGCACCGGTACGAGGGACAAGAGCACGATGCGCTTTACCCAATCAATTTCGTTGTCAAACATCCAAACCTTCCATTTGTATCGAGAAGGCCCGCCCTGAGGCGGTGGGAAACCTGCCAGTTCAGTCTCGAAAGACTGCCCAGCCTGTCTCCAGATCGGCGTCACCATTGATCACGAAGATCAAGATGGCGGCGATCGGGAAACAGTGAATGAGTTCTGGTGGAGCTGAGCGGGATCGAACCGCTGACCCCCTGCTTGCAAAGCAGGTGCTCTCCCAACTGAGCTACAGCCCCACATACTGGGTGCCTGCGGCAAAGATGGTGGGCCTGGGTAGATTCGAACTACCGACCTCACCCTTATCAGGGGTGCGCTCTAACCAACTGAGCTACAGGCCCAGGATTTACGATCGGCCGGCTCCCCCGCCCACTTGAGGCCAAATGCCTCAAGCCAGGCGGCTCTCAAAAGACCTCATTCAGTGTCAAAAAGGGTTTCGAGGACAAGGTTGAACATGCTGGGCGGCTACGCCGCCCATGACCATCGTGCGAAGGTCGATCAAGCAAAGAAGGCTTGTATCAGAATTCCCGCTTCCGCCGTCAGGGACGGCAGTTGCAGGGTAGATGAACATTCATGCTCACCACAGCCCGATTCACATCGGATGCGGTCCGCATTCGCGGAAGGAACATCAATGCCACCATTTCTCTTTTAGAAAGGAGGTGATCCAGCCGCAGGTTCTCCTACGGCTACCTTGTTACGACTTCACCCCAATCATGAATTACACCTTGGACGGCTGCCCCCTTGCGGTTGGCTCACCGGCTTCTAGTGCAACCCACTTTCGTGATGTGACGGGCGGTGTGTACAAGGCCCGGGAACGTATTCACCGCGGCATTCTGATCCGCGATTACTAGCGATTCCAGCTTCATGCAGTCGAGTTGCAGACTGCAATCCGAACTGAGGCCGGCTTTTTCCGATTAGCTCCCCCTCGCGGGTTTGCGACGGTTTGTACCGGCCATTGTAGCACGTGTGTAGCCCTGGACATAAAGGCCATGAGGACTTGACGTCATCCCCACCTTCCTCCCCGTTATCCGAGGCGGTTTCACCAGAGTGCCCAACTGAATGATGGCAACTGGGGATAAGGGTTGCGCTCGTTGCGGGACTTAACCCAACATCTCACGACACGAGCTGACGACAGCCATGCAGCACCTATATTGCGGCCCCTTGCGGGGAAGGGATATTTCTACTCCGGTCCACTACATTTCGAGCCCAGGTAAGGTTCTTCGCGTTGCGTCGAATTAAACCACATGCTCCACCGCTTGTGCGGGCCCCCGTCAATTCCTTTGAGTTTCAGCCTTGCGACCGTACTCCCCAGGCGGATTGCTTAACGCGTTAGCTACGGCACGGCGGGATTGGGTACCCGTCACACCAAGCAATCATCGTTTAGGGCTAGGACTACCAGGGTATCTAATCCTGTTTGCTCCCCTAGCTTTCGTGCATCAGCGTCAGTTGTGGTCCAGTGAGCCGCTTTCGCCACAGGTGTTCCTTCCGATATCTACGCATTTCACCGCTACACCGGAAATTCCACTCACCTCTCCCACACTCAAGCCCGGCAGTTTCTCGTGCAGTCTCTGAGTTGAGCCCAGAGATTTCACACAAGACTTACCAAACCGCCTACGCACCCTTTACGCCCAATAATTCCGAACAACGCTTGCCCCCCTCGTATTACCGCGGCTGCTGGCACGAAGTTAGCCGGGGCTTCTTCTTCCGGTACCGTCATTATCGTCCCGATCGAAAGGAGTTTACGTACCGAAGTACTTCATCCTCCACGCGGCGTTGCTGCGTCAGGGTTTCCCCCATTGCGCAAAATTCCCCACTGCTGCCTCCCGTAGGAGTCTGGACCGTGTTTCAGTTCCAGTGTGTCCGTGCGCCCTCTCAGGCCGGATACCGATCACAGTCTTGGTGGGCCATTACCCCGCCAACTAACTAATCGGCCGCGACCCCCTCCTTAAGCGAATTGCTCCTTTGACCCGTAGGTATTATGCGGTATTAGCTAAGGTTTCCCTCAGTTATCCCCCACTCAAGGGTAGGTTAGTCACGTGTTACTCACCCGTGCGCCACTTTACTCATGGATTGCTCCACTTTCTCGTTCGACTTGCATGTGTTAGGCACGCCGCCAGCGTTGATTCTGAGCCAGGATCAAACTCTCGTTTGAAACCTGATTGCTTCCCCTCACCCGACGGAGGTCGGTGAGGTTCGGCATGCATCGCACGCTCGAAAACGCGCGATGCCTTACTTGTGAGAATGATCAAGCCAAACCTGATCTCTTCTCACGACTGGCATGTTCAACCTAATTGTCAAAGATCCTTGAGAGCGGTCCGCCTGAGCGGTGCCCTTTTGGATCGAGGCCCAGGCTGTTACGCCGGGGTGTCCTCGAACTTGTTGCGCTCGCCGACTTTGCGTTTAACCGCATGGGCCGGCGTTTTTGCGCGAACCTTCTAAAACTATCGAAGTTTCACCTTCATGTCAAGATAAATCTTGCCTTTTTTGGCGCTAGAACCAGGACCGTCAAGAAGTGCCGCGCTGCGCAAAATATCAAAGAACGACCGGCAAAATGCACCCGAGCCGCTAGGGCTCGCAGGAGATATTAACTCCTGGGTCTTGCAATGGCTTGTTCTCTGCGGGATTCCCTACAGGGGTTCAGGGGCTATTGCCTCACCTGACCCAACGAACTAGTTCCATCAACTGGCTTCCCACTCCCTCAACGGGGCAGGCCTTACGGCCACCGGGAGGCTCCACTGCTCATCTGCAACTTTCAAAGAGTAGCATACGCCACCCTTTATTGCAACTTTTGCCCTGAGTCGCGACTGGCTCTTGCCAAACGCTTCCCGTTGCAACCTCATAAGACTAGCAATCGGAAGGCGGGAAAGCAAGCTCGCAAGCCTGTGGAAAGACGCCGCTTCCTGTGGGAAACCGCCGCTCAGTGTTTAGGGATGATTCCTAAGTCCGTGAGTCCATTGACAAAAAACTGCATCGCCAGGGCCACCAGAAGAAGCCCCATGATCCTCACCAGGATGCGAATGCCGGTCTCGCCCATCACCTTGCGCACCTGGCCGGCGCTGGCCAGAACCCAGTAGCGTCACAAGACAGGTAAACGTGATCGAACCAAGAATGGCGCCCATCTCCCAATGCCACAAGCTCGGCACCTGGCCCACCAGCACCATCACCGAGGAAATGGCTCCCGGCCCGGCCAGCATGGGGATGCCCAAGCGGCACAATCCCGGCGTCTTCCTTGGCTGCAGCCTCCTCGGTATCGCCGGATGCTTCCTGGGTCGGCGAACGCTTGGCCTCCAGCATGTCCAGCCCGATCAGCAGCAGAATCAGCCCGCCCGCCACCTCAAACGCCGGAAGCGTGATGCCGAACATCCTGAACAGGAGCTGGCCTGCCAAGCGCAAACCCGGTCAGCACAATGAAGCAGGTGAGCGCGCCTTTGAGCGCCATCCTCTTGCGCCGCACCGCGTCCGCGCTCTCGGTAATGGCAAGAAATCCAGGGATCGCCGCAAATGGATCGACCAGGAAGAAGATCGAACTCAGCGCCAGCACCGCGAAGCGCACCCACGGCACGCTATTCAGCTCGCTTAACGCCGCCTCGGCAGGATTTGTCCAGATCACCTCTTGAGGCTAGAACATTTCAGCCAAAGCCGCCAATCCAGAGCCGTATTCCGCCTACTCTTTCCGCCGCAGAAAATCGTACACATACCCTGCCTCGGGCACAGCGCATCTCGCGCCTCCCCCATTTAGATCGTCGCCAACGAATGCGCTTTTCACGAATTCGGAAGTCGTCGGATCTTCAACCCGATCCGTGTTCCACCCCAGCAGCAACCTCCCGCCAGGCTTCAAGACTCTCTGCATCGCCTGCAACGCAGCCAATTGCGCAGGCCGCGTGTTCACTCCAAATCCGAAGATTCCATTGCAAAGCAAAGTATCGAACGATTCGGCCGCGATGAGCCTGTCGATCGTCACCAGGTCCCACGTAAAATGGCGGCCCATCACGCCCCATTTCGCGTGCGCGACTTCAATATCGGTGGTCCAGCATTCTCCGCCGTTCCGCTCAAGAATGGCGGCATATCCGCTGGTATACAGGCGGCAACCGATCCAAAGGATCCGCCCTCCCAATCTCGAATAAGCCGGAAGAATCTCGTTCACCAGGACAATCCGTCCGGCATTCCTGCTGACGCGGCGGGCGTTGCGGAGTTCCCTCACCCATAAACGAACCCGTAGGGGCACGACCTCCTTTGCAATGGGCATGGCGACGGACTGGATCGAGTGGGCGAGGTTCATGCGCATCTCCGCTGGCTGACTGTGAAGGACCTTCGCGCGCAGATTGCCGGGCCATCGACAAACGGCGCGCGGCACAATCAGACGGCTCGTACCAACTCGGAATCACACCACATGATTCCGCAGTGGCACAACGTTACGAAAGCCTCCGGCCCCGGTGCTCCGAATCAAGGTGGCAACCTCGCCGGTCGCGGTCAGCGCAAGGCAATTCGGATTTATCGCCCTAACCTGTCGTAGAATCGCCCGGTCTAAGAATCAGGACTGGCTGTGGGGCCAGAAGTTCTCAAGCGGTTCCTGGAGGAGTCGGTGCGCTTCAAGAGTTCACATCGTTTGTCCCTCGTGTTTTCCTTTTGTTGTGTAGCGCTTCTCTGTGCGCAAACCCCCGCGCCGTCCAAGTCCGGCAGCGAGAGCCAGGTTCCCGTCTTCAAGGCCAATGCGCACGCCGTTGAGGTCGACGTGGTAGTAACCAGGGAAAACGGCGAACCGATCACGGCCTTGCACAAGGACGACTTCAAGGTGATGGAAGACGGCAAGCTTCAGGCCATCGATTTCTTCGAGGAGCACAAGGTCAGGGCGCTGCCCCCTGGCGCGATTCCACCGCTGCCCAAGATGCCGCCCAACGTCTACACCAACGTTCCGCCGGTTCCATTGAACGACGCCGTGAACGTGCTGCTGCTCGACAGCCTCAACACCGACGTGCCGGACCAGTCCTACGTCCATCGGCAGATCATGGACTTCCTCAAGACGATGGAGCCGGGAACGCAGACGGCCATTTTCATGCTGGGCTCGAAGCTGCGCTTTGTGCAGGGATTCACCGCCGACGCCGGCGTTCTGGCCGCGGCACTGAACGACAAGAAGAACCAGCCGGAGAAGGAGCTCCTGCTCAGAACCCGCGACGACGCCATGGACGATGCCTTCGCCATCAACTCGATGTCTGCGAATTTCGGCGGGCGCGGAAGCAGCGAGGGAGTGGCAGCTGTGGCAGCGGCCAATGCGGACAATGCCAGAATTCAATACACCAACCGCTCGGCCATGACGCTCGAAGCGCTCAATTATCTGGCCCGGTATTTGGGGTCGGTTCCCGGACGGAAGAACCTGATCTGGTTTTCAAGCTCGTTCCCGGCCGACGTCTTTCCC
Organism: uncultured Acidobacteriaceae bacterium; assembly: GCA_963757965.1. GTDB lineage: Bacteria > Acidobacteriota > Terriglobia > Terriglobales > Acidobacteriaceae > Telmatobacter. The sequence continues at coordinate 130,986 of CAVWTV010000002.1, read as the reverse complement.
AACATCAGCGAGAAAGCGGACATCCAGAATTCGGAGATCGGCATGAGCAATGTAAAGCAGACCGCCGACATGCTCACGCTGTCCAAAGTTGCGGTCTACCCGGTCGGCGCGCAAGGCATGATGAGCGAGCATGTGATCGATGCCGACAGCGCGGGTCCGGGAAGCAATCCACTGGGACCAGGCCACGGAAGCGGCATGCCCATGGGGGCTTACACCGCCGAAGCCGCCGGTCGGTCGGGTGTCATCGCGGACATGGAGCAGATCGCCTCCGACACTGGCGGCAAGGCTTACTACAACACCAACGATCTGAATACCGCCGTGAAGCGGGCCATCGACGACGGTTCGCACTATTACACGATTGCCTACACGCCAACTAACAACAAGATGGATGGATCGTACCGGCGCATCGCAATTCAGGTCACCGCCAAGGGCAGATACAAGACCGCCTATCGCCGCGGCTACAACGCCGACGACACCAGCAGGGCCGAAGCAATGCCGGCTGCCGATCCGCTCCGGCCGCTCCTTATTCACGGCCTGCCCAGCTCCACACAGCTTCTCTATGGTGTGCGCGTGGTTCCAACCTCGCCGCAACCACCGGCGAATGCAAAGCGCGCTGGAAAGAATGCTGAGCTTGCCGGGCCGACCACGCGCTACAGCATAGACTTCATGATCCGCTGGCAAGACGTGAAGCTCGATCCCACTCCGCAAGGCACGCACAGCGGGAACATTCAAGTTGGCATGCAGGCTTACAACCGCGACGGCAAGGCCGTGAATTGGGCGGAAGCCACGCTGGGCATGAACCTGAGCCCGGAGGTGTACGCGTCAATTCAGAAGTCCGGAATCCCGGCGCATGCCGAGATCGACCTGCCCAACACCGATGTATACCTCGAGACCGGGGTCTACGACTGGGGCTCAGGCAAGGCAGGAACGCTGGAGATTCCCTTGCGCGTCGGATCTGACACCGCAAATGCGGCCCAGCCAGAGGCGCCTAAGACCAACTGAATTGCGAATTGAGCCGCCTAGACAGTGATGCCCATCATTCTCACAATGGCCAGCGCATTCGTCTGGCTCAGAACCCCCGGCTTGATGCGGTAGTCGAATGCCAGCGGTTGATCTGAGTCCTCACTTTGCATGTGCAAGTTGACTCCGCGTAGCCGGGGATTCTCGGCAATCTCCGTCAAGGCCAGGTCGTGCGTTGAAAGTGCGCCCACTGCGCCGCCCCCAACTAATGCCTCCAGCACTGCCTCCGCCGCGATTCGACGATCTCGTGAATTCGTTCCACCTAGAATCTCATCGATCAGGAACAATACTGGCCGGCCTCCTTCCGTACTGCGGATCGACTCGCGCAAACGTTCAACCTCCGCCAGGAATTTCGACTTACTCTCCACTAACGAATCCGCGATGAAAATGGATGTGCAAACAATGAACACGGTCATGCGAGCTCGAACCGCTCGCACTGGCGCACCCGCCGCGGCAAGGACTGCGTTCAATCCAATGGCGCGCAGAAACGTGCTCTTGCCCGCCATGTTAGAGCCGCTGATTAGATAAAATGCGGTTGCGTCGTTGAGCGCCACATCGTTGCCCACTCCGCGATCCCGCTGAATAAGCGGGTGACATAAATCCTCGGCCTCAAACCGCGCGCTACCATCCATTAACTCCGGAAACTCGTCTTCGGGATGTTCGAAGGCATAACATGCAAGCGTGCTCAACGCTTCAAACTCAGCCCATGCGTCAACCCAGTCTTTGAAGTCTTTCTCGTGAGCTGCTCGCCATCGCTCCACGGCCAGAACCAACTGCGTTCCCACCGCCAGCCACAGTCCAAACCCGTAGAGAATGAAGTCCTCCCTCCGCTCGATTGCAGCCAGAAAACGTTCCAGCAAGCGAAGCGCAGCCGCCGCATCTCGCTGCCGAAGACGTTCGACCAGTTGGCGCAACTTCGCGGAATGGAATTGCTGTCCCTCGATAAGTCCCGCCCCTTGCCGCAATATCATCACATCGCCGCCAAGCGCAACGAGCATCTTCAGGCGCAGGCGGACCGGGCGCATCAGCGCCAGACCAATCGCTGCCTGTACCGCGAGCAATGGCGTCAACACAGGCGCAATCTGACTCCAGGCAAGCAAGGTGGCGAAGCCGCAGACGCCGAGCATCAAGCTGATCGCGCTCGTAACTGCCAGCAAGATCGAGACACTGGAATGCGCCTTCAGAACCGGCAGACTTAGCCAATCGCGCAGATGCTTTCCGTCGCAGTTTTGAAACTGATACTTGCCCAGCAGCGCAATCTCTTCGCGCAAAGCAATCGCGTCCCGCAGTTCCTTCACGGCCTCCTGCCGAGCTCGCGCTTCAGGCAGTGAAGTGCGATCGAGCAGGTAGGCCGCAAGCCGCTCAGCGCCCACCCCAGATCGCGCTGTGCAGAGCAGTTCAAATAGCGACCCCTCGCCCAGAATGTCCAGGTCTGCCTGATATAGATGGCTGTGCCGCGCATACTCCAACCCCGTGCGCCCCTGACCGCGCCAGCTTTCACTCAACCGTTCAATTCCTCGCTCGTAAAAACTCAAGCGATGCGCCAACTGGCTCGTAACTCTTCGGCCGCGGATAAGACTCCGGAATGCCCACACCGTTCCAATTAGCGGAGCAGCCAGACCAACCGGAGTGAACCGTTGTCCCGCGAACGCAGCCATCGACAAGCCCGCAAGAAGAACGGCTCCAAAGACGCCAGCCGCTAGCATTCGAGATACGCGTGCTTGGTTCACCGCTATCTGACTTTGGAGACACTTTACCCGTGCCTCGTACATGTCGACCACAGACCCGGCCAGTGCCGGAACAGAAGAATTACTCATGAATGCACCTTCTCTTCCCTGCGATAAGTCCAGGAAGACTGTTAGAGCCATGGGGAGACATGAGCGTAGTTACGCTCCAATGTCATGAAGATCGCCAGGGGTAACTAGGAGAAGATAGGCGGGGGACGCTGAAAAAGCGGAGAGAGACTGGGCGTTGCGGCGACATATAGCGAGGCGAACGAAAGCTCCCGAAGCTCAAAACTGGGAGCCGGAGCAACCCATGAGGATGGCAGCCTCTTCATGAAGGCCGTGAAAGCGCGCGCAATGTCTGCGCTGTTGGCCACCAGAAACATCAGCAGCAATGTGAGCAATAAGAGAACGATTGCTCTGCCGATTCCAGCCATAACGAGCGCTTGATAGAACGACAGATACACAGGAAGCATGTACAGAACCGCTTCCCGCACACCTTCCAGGCTATCTCGCCGATTCATGCTCACCCTCTTGGCGTGATTATATCGCTCGACCAATGACTCATCGAACGCCTGCGGCAATCACCGGCTCGGCCGAGTCCACCAGAAGACCGCCAGGCCAGCGCAGAACGCTGTCGAAATAAAGCTGTCCGCGGGGCGGCCGATCACAAAATCGAGGATGAGCGCCGCCGATAATCTCCACCACGCCGGTGAAGTACCGGAACCATTGCCCGAAGCCTATCTGCTGAAACAGTTTCACCCACGGCGTTCCGGGCGCCGAGGGGAACTTCTCCAGACCGAAGAGAACGAATACAAGCGTGATGGCGCCCCGCAGTACCCAATCGGCAATCTGGTTGCGCCATTCTCCCGGACTGGCTTGCTCGAACATAGTCATTTGGACACCGGAACCTGCTTCTGTGTTCCCGCCAACGCCGGAATTGCCGTCGCGCGGGGAATCTGCGGCCTGCGAGTTGGGCCTGGTCCAGGCAATCCACTTCCGCAAGCCGTCCCTTGCCGCTCTACAATCGTTTCTTGCCCACCACCTGCGCCCAACGCGACCGCATCGAGATCGTTCTCGTCTCTCCGCGCAACCCGCTCAACATCGGTGCCGCTGCGCGCGCCATGGCCAACTTCGGCTTTTCGCGGCTCACGGTGGTCGCGCCCTACGCCCCGAACTGGCGCGCGGCACGCTCTGCCGTGGGTGCGCCGCAGTTGCTCGAATCCGCGGCCGTGACCGCGACTCTGGCCGAGGCGGTCGCCAACTGCACGCTGGTCGTGGGCACGGGAACCCTGACCTACCGCAAGCCCTTGCAAAAGGTCGTTGTCCTACCCAATCTGGCTTCGATCGTGACCGAGGAAGCAAAGCGCGACGGACACATCGCCCTGGTCTTTGGCTCGGAGAAGCACGGGCTCACGCGCGAAGACCTTTCCCTCTGCCACCTGCTCGTCGAAATCCCCACAGATTCCCGCCAGCCCTCGATGAACCTGGGGCAGGCCGTTGCTGTCTGCCTTTATGAGCTGGCATTGCGGGCATTTCAGCCGGCACATCCGGCTATTGAAGTGGTGCCTGAACCGGCCGCGTTGGAGCCAGAAGAGCAAAGCCCTGCCGCCCCCTCAAGCGATCTCGAGCTTCTAGCCCGTGTGGTCGAAGAAGCAATGATCGCCGCCGAATACTCCCCACCCTCAATGCAGGCCGCAAACCGCCACGACCTGCGCCTGCTGCTGCGCCGGCTCACCCCGAATCGACAAGACACAAGGCGCATTCTAGGCCTGTTCCGGCGAATTCTATGGCAACTGAAGCGAGTCCCAAAAGGGAACTAAGTAGGCACCTTAATCACGCACAAGTGGGAGATACTTTCCCAGCAGAATCCAGAATCCTGCTAGAGTGGCGCTCATAGGACCCCCAATGCTCGTGACTCAATCACCTCTACGCTGGGAAATTCCGGCAAGAATCCGGCTTGCCTCCATAGCCGTCTGCGGCACCTTGGCGCTGGTGCTTTCTCAGTCTGTAACCGCGCAGCAAACCGCTCTGAATTCAACCCATAATTCAACCCCGGTTCCAACTGCCGCGGCCCAGACAGGGACACCCGAAGCCCCTGCGCCTTTGCCCGGTGAAATCACCGAGGATGAGCTGAGACACATGCTTTTGGGTAAGCAGCTTTTTCTGCGCGGCGGCTATATGGACAACGACCTGAACTTCAATGAAATGGGCATACTGATCGGGCACTCCCCGCAGGGCTCCTTTACGCTCAATGAGATTCAGATCGACAGGGTACACCTCACCAAGCACAAGCTGGAGATGGAAGGGACGCGCTACGGGTTGCACTTTCTGGGAGCTCTGGCATACGAGGACACCTCCACGGCAGTCGAGCCGCTCAGAATCACTCCCAAGAAGAAAGTGCTGAAGATCACCGTCGATCGCGAGCAGGTGCTGGTGCGCAAGACCAAAAAGGAGGCCAGCCCCAAGGGAAAAGCGCAAAACGCCAAGCTCGCCGCTCCGCCGCAAACTATGTCAGCCTCGCCTGCCGCGTCACAGCCAGCCCCTGCGTCAGGCACAGCATCGGCCGGCCAGTCTACTCCCGCGGCAAGGGAGCCATCCGAGGCAGATCAGCTCAAGGCGGGGATCGCTGCCGCACCCGAAGCCGAGCGTCCCGCCGAGCCGGCCAGCGTTACCGCCACCGACTCGCCGGCTCACGCGGCCAATCTCCTCAGAAGCGCCATAGACCGCATCTTTTCCGTAGGAATCGACGACCGGCTGAAAGCCTCGATGCCCGACTGCTGGAAGCTCTACTATCAGGCAGTCGCGGAAAAGGCCGACTACCGCCCCACGGACCCAACGGTGTTTCGACAGAATGCTGTCGACAAGAAAGCCAAACTCATGTCGGTATTTCAGCCCGAGTCCAATGAGTTCGCGCAGGCCGATGCCGTCTCCGGCATGGCTCTCTATCACACCGTGATTGGCCCCGACGGCAAGCCACAAGAGATTGCAGTGGCTCGGCCCATCGGCTTTGGACTGGACGAGAACGCTGTGCAATCGATTCGCAAAGCTAACTTCGAGCCGGCCATCAAGGACGGCAAACCTGTTCCCGTACTGTTGGACCTGGTGGTGGAGTTTCACATCTACTCGAAGAGGACCGCGGCGGTCAGCAAGCCTGAGGATGCAAGCAGGCCGGCCGAGCCCGTGCTGCCCGGGCCCTACAGCGTCCAGCATCCTTGAGACAGGCTTCTCTCCGAGCGATTTCCTGAACCCGCTGACGAATCTGCGCCTCGACCAGCCGGCTCATCCTCGAGCCCGGCGCGAGCTCTGCGCCAATGCCTTGCCCCCGCCGGCTTACCTCACTCAATCCAACTGACAGGCGAGACCCAGTTGTTGCTCCGGGCATCCCCCTTTCCTAAATACCTCAGTTGTCGATCGAGAATTCCGGAGTGAGCAGAGGGTTTCACAGCTTGCGGAAAGACGTGACCCGGAGGCAGGCGGGAGTTTCAACCCCCGCATAAAGCCAACATAATCATTGCGGACTTCAATGCGCGCAGAAGAAGGGCGTCCGCCGCAGCGGACGCCCTTCGAGAAGAAAAGCGGAATGCTCACTTCTTCTTGGTTGGAGTGGGAGCTTTGTAGCTGGTGTCGATCTTCTGATCGAAGCCGGCGAGAATGCCCTTCACTTCGGCGGCATAGGGACCATCGGGCGCCAACTGAAGATATTTCTGATAAGCCTCAAGGCAGCCCGCAGGCGCAACAATCCTCTGCGTCTTGGGGTCAAGCGTGGCCTTCTGGATGAGCCCCTGGCCCTTGAGGTAGTAAAGGATGGGCTGGTTCGGATCGGCGGCAATGGCCTCGTCCGCAGCGGCTACCTGGGCATCTCCGTTGTTCGTCTGGAAGAAGATGACGGCTTCGTTCTTCAGGTAGAAGCCAGCCTGGGTTGGATTGACCTTGGCGGCTGCATCGTAAGCGGCGTTAGCCTCGGGAACCTTTCCGGTGCGGGCATAGATTTCGCCCATACCGCTGTTCGCCAAGCCCTGGATCTGAGGATTCGGCTTCTTCGAGTTGGTCTCGAGGTCGAGGACCTTCTTGTAGGTCGTCGTCGCCTCGTCATACTTTTTCAAGCCGACCTGAGCCTGTCCCAGTTGAGCCCACAGAATGGAAGCATCCGGTTTGAGGCCAGTGTCCTTGGTCATGAGGGCCTCGATCTCGGAGTACTTGGCGGTCTTGATCTCAGCTTCCTTGGCATCGAGATCGGATTTGGAGGCGGTCGAGCCAAGGGTCTGAAGCGCCGTTATGTGCGCAGCGTCGGCGTCCTTGACGTCCTGGGTCACAACTCTCAAATCGTTGTTGAGGACCTTGATGACCTCGTTGGCCTTCATGGCTTCGGAGTTGTGCTTCCTGAGCTCCTCCAACTGCTTCTTGTCCTCCGCGGGCAGAGCATCGATGTACTCCTTGCGGGACATGTCGATGTCCTGCAGCGTGTCTTGGCCGACAACAACCCTTACATTATCGGCATGGTCTGCCTGCTTATCCGGCGTCATGCCGGCCGAGCGATAGACGGCGGTGTAGTTTCCCGGAGGGGCCTGGCCGGAGTAATCGCCATTCGCATCGACCGGGAAAACGCCCTTGTCGGATGTCGAAGCGGACAATCCAGGACCTGAAGCGGCACGGTCGGTTGCGACTAGGGACACGGTTCCGCCGGCTTGCGATGCTCCGCTCGGATTGGTGACGTGGCCGTGAACCTTGCCCATGGGCGCGGAGGATGCGGGGGCCTGCGCGAATGAGGGCGAGAGGGCGAATGCGAGCAGGCCCGCCGCCGCGGGCAGGCCCAGCCAAAGTGAATGGTTGCGTTTCATCATCTTCTCCTTGGGAGCGGCGGGGCCAAGGCTGCCCGCGGGCTCAAAAAAATGGTATTTTGCAGGCTCATCTTTGGTCTGCGCCAACCGCGCTTTCCCATCGAATATGCCCCTAAACAGGCTCCAGGGCCGAACTGAAGCTGCCGAAACACCTGGGGTTTCGGCGGCGGATTGCACCTGGTACCGTGTGTTGCAGCGCGGGGCCCGGTTTCAAAAACCGCTTCCAGCAGCAGGACCCAAGTTAAATCCAATCGACTACTCAACACAAGCGCGCGTGGCAGGATATGCAACACCCGCGCGCAACTAAATGCATTTCTCCCCGATTTCAAGTCGAAATGAATGGACGTTTGAGTCCGGCGGCAAGTTGCAGGAGCCTCCAAGCGAGTGAACCTGCGTTGGAGGGCGCTGCATTTGCCGCTTCATCATGGTAGTGTGCAGGGAAGGCTGCCGATTGTGGCCTCGATCACACTCTACGCGGGCTGTATCACACTCTAGAATACAGAGATGGCAACCACGATTCGGCTTGCAACCAGGGCGGATGTTGGCCAGATTCTCGCTTTCATTCGGGCTCTGGCCACCTACGAGCGGGAACCGGACGCGGTGACGGCGACCGAAGAGGGATTACTTCGCGACGGCTTTGGTTCTAACCCTTTCTATTCCTGTCTGATAGCCGAGCACGACGGACGGGCTGCCGGCTTTGCCCTCTACTTTTTCAACTACTCGACCTGGATGGGGCGGCCGGGGCTCTACCTTGAGGACCTCTTCGTCGAGCCGGATTTTCGCGGATTGGGAATCGGCAAGGCTCTGCTGCAACGGGTTGCGGCGATTGCTGTTGAAAAAAACTGCCCGCGCCTGCAGTGGGAGGTGCTGGACTGGAACACGCCGGCGATCGAGTTCTATCGCGCAATGGGAGCGGAATTCATGGATGAGTGGCGCAATGTGCGAATTACCGGCGAAGCGCTGGCGCAGCTGGCCACCTGCGGTGGGGCAGACGGCGCTTGCGCGCCAGGAACATAGGGGACTCCAGCCGAGGATAATATGACGAGGCTTCGCGTGATTGGCGGCGGACTAGCTGGGCCTGAGGCGGCGCTGACCGCGGCGCGGCTTGGCTGCCAGGTGGACCTCTACGAGATGCGGGCCATGGTGGATGGAAAGCCGCGGCTGACGCCTGCCCACCAGACCACTGAATTCGGCGAGCTGGTCTGCTCGAATTCGCTGAAGAGCGAGTCGCCCAACACCGCGCCATGGCTGCTGAAACAGGAGATGCGAAGGGCGGGTTCGGCGCTGCTGCGCATTGCGGACCAGACGGCCGTACCGGCGGGACACGCGCTGGCGGTGGATCGCGTGGAGTTCTCGCGGCGCATTACCGAGGCCATTGCCAACGAGCCGGCGATTCGAGTGATTCGCGAAGAGGTAACGCAGCTTGACCCGGCGGATGGACTGACGATTTTGGCTACCGGACCGCTGACCTCCGACGCGCTGAGCGCGGAGATCGAGCGCATCACCGGCTCTGGGCACCTGGCCTTCTACGATTCGATTTCGCCCATTGTCGATGCCGAGTCCATCGACATGGATCGGGTTTACATGGCCGCGCGATGGGACAAGGGCACGGCCGATTACATCAACTGCCCGATGGATCGCGAGGAGTTCGATCGCTTTCTCGACGCGCTGCTGGCCGCCGAGGCTGCCGAAGCAAAAGAGTGGGAAAAGCTTGAGTATTTTGAAGGCTGCCTGCCCATCGAGGTGCTGGCGCGCAGAGGACGGGACACTCTGCGCTTTGGGCCGATGAAGCCGGTGGGGCTGCGCGATCCGCGTACTGGAAAAACGCCCTGGGCCGTGGTGCAGCTTCGCAAAGAAAACGTCCGCGCGGATAGCTACAATGTGGTCGGCTTCCAGAATCATTTGAAGTTTGGCGAGCAGGCTCGTGTGCTGCGGCTGATTCCGGGGCTTGAGAATGCGCGCTTCCTGCGCTATGGGCAGATTCATCGCAATACATATATTCAAGCGCCGGTGCTGCTGGATGAAAACCTGCGGCTGAAGAATGCGCCGTGGCTGATGTTCGCGGGACAGCTTTGCGGAGTCGAGGGCTATACGGAATCGATCGCAGCGGGGATGCTGGCAGGGATCTATGCGGCTGCACTGGCGCGTGGAGAGGAACCTGCGCCGGCGCCGCGCGGTTGTGCTCTCGGCTCGCTGGTGCATTACATCACTCATGCCGATCCGAAGGAGTTTCAACCGGCTAACATCACGTTCGATTTGCTTGAGCCGCTCGAAGATGAGCTGCGCAAGAAGGTTCGCGACAAGAAGGAGCGCCACCGGCTGGTGTGCGAGCGAGCGCTGGCGGCATTCGATAGCTGGTGGAGTGCGATGCAGCATCCGGCTGCGGAACTACGCACATAGAATTTACGTAGTTCCGTGGTACGCTGTGCCTTCCCGGGAAAGGACCCATATGCGCGCCATTTCTGCCGTAGATGCCGTTTCGCTTGCCATTCAACGCACCAGGGCGTTCCTCTTCAGGCCATTCAAATGGGGAACCTTTCTGAAGCTTGGCCTGGTCGCGATCGTCACAGAAGGCCTTGGGAGCAATTTCCACTCCGGTTCGCACGCCAATCATCCGTCGGGAAATGGACCAAGCGTCTATTCGCCGTTCAGCCTCAAACCGGAATGGATCGCGGCGATTGCAGCGGTCGTGCTGGTGGCGATTGTTTTGTCGATTGCGATCTTCTATCTGGTCACGCGGCTGCGGTTCGCGTTCTTTCATTGCCTCATCCACAACACCAAGGAGATTCGGCCAGGTTGGTGGCTCTATGGAACGCAGGCGATGCGGTTCTTCTGGCTGAACCTGGTGGTGGGATTCTGCTTTCTGCTGCTCGTGGGGTTGGTCGCGATTCCGTTCGCAGCCGGGTTGTTGCAGGTGTTTCACCAGATTCAACAGAACGGCCATCCCAATATCGGACTGGTGCTGGCTCTCCTGTTGCCGCTGATTCCGATCATCCTATTGCTGGCGCTCGCTGGATTTGTGACCGATCTGATTCTGCGCGATTGCATGCTGCCGCACTTCGCGCTCGAAGACGCAACGGCCGGCGAAGCGTGGACAGAGGTTTGGGCTCGCATCAAGGCCGAGAAGAGGCAGTTCTTTGTTTACGCGCTGCTGCGAGTGGTGCTGCCGACGATTGCGACGGTCGCTTTGTTTGTCGTGCTGATCATTCCGGGGCTCGCCCTGGCCGGCGCGTATGGTGCGTTCGAGTACGGCCTTCACTCGGCCTTCGCGGATGCGACGGGCTCAGCCGCGGTTGCCGGCTTCCTTCTCCAGGTCTTCTTCGGCGTAGTTGCATTCGGCTTTGCGTTGTTAGTCAGCATCTGCCTCGGAGGGCCTCTGAGCACGGGGGTTCGGGAATACGCGCTGCTATTCTACGGTGGCCGTTACCAGGCGCTGGGAGACATACTCTTCCCGGCTCCAGCGCCGCCGCCGACATTCGTTGCCCAATCGGGGTCGTAAGGATCCGCGCGGGAACCTTTCCGGCTCGGTCAGTGTCCAAGTAGAAAGGGAATGCGACGGCGACTTGCGCCTGCGCCAGGTCGGGGTCCCCGGCGACAGGTGTTCGTCGCTGGGGTGACAACGTGTACCCTGATTACCGGAGCATTATTGATGCGTTGGATTCCAGTTCTCGCTTGTTCAATCTGTTCTGCGGCCTTGCTTGCGAGCGCGGCCACGGCCGTTGCACAGGCTGGGCCGGCAAAGGCGCCTGAACCTCAGGGCGTTACGCACCTGACGCTTCCGCCTGTGCCAAAGGCGCTGCTGCCGGATAGTTTTGCCGGGTGGGTTTCCGCGGAAAAGCCGAAGACATTCACCGATGCCAGCCAGGCTGATTCAACAAACGCGGAGGCGCTGAAGGAATACGACTTTACGGATGGCGCGCTGGCCAACTACAAGCGCAGCGGCGAGACGCTGAGCCTGCGCGCGCTGCGCTTTCACGACGCCAGTGGCGCTTTCGGCGCCTATTCGTTCTACCGGCAGAACGGCTGGCCCAAGGAAGAGATCGGGACAGGCGCGACGTCGAATCACAACCGGGTGATTTTCTGGGTGGGCAACACCGTGGTGGATGCGAACTTCTCACGCCTCGGTTCCATGTCGGCCGCGGAACTGCGCGAACTGGCGGGACTGTTGCCTGCTCTGGACGGGCCGAGGGCGCTGCCGCCGCCCATCCTGGGGAATCTGCCCAAGGATTCGCTGGATGGGCAAACCACCCACTATGCGCTGGGGCCGACGGGCTATGCGGGAGGCGGCGGAGTGCTGCCGGCGGAGCTTGTCGGCTTCGATCGCGGTGCGGAGGCGGTGACGGCAAACTACTCGCTGCGTTCAAACCCGGCCACGCTCACCATCATCGATTACCCGACGCCGCAGATGGCCGCGGCGCAGGAGACCAGGATTCGCGCCTACATCAAGGCAGGCAGCCAGGCGCAGCCGGCATGGCCGAAGCCGCTGGCCGACTCCGATGCTGCCTCGCTCGAAGTGAGACGAAGCGGGCCGCTGGTGGCCATTGTGAGCGGCGACGCGATTCCCGACGAGAGCCACAAGCTGCTGGCCATGGTGCACTACGATTCGGAGATTACTTCGATTCCGCAGCCAACGGAATCGGAGGTGGCAAAGACCGGGCAACTGCTGCTGGGCATTGTGACCCTGGTGATCATCGGCGCCAGCGCCGCTATCCTGCTCGGATTCTTCCTGGGCGGCGGCCGGGCGCTGTACCGCATCGCACGCGGCAAGCCGGTTTCTTCGGTCTACGAAGTGGAGTTCATTCGCCTGGATCTGCGGGAGAAATGGGTGGAACCGCCAGCGGGGGCTGACGGACCGCATCCAAAGGGTTAACGGGGAGTCTAAAGCTGTGGAAAACAGGACGTAAACCCGAAGAAACACCTATAAAAGACGGGGATTGCGGAGTGGGAAAAGGCGAAGACGCGGCGAAGAAAAGCCCCAGACCCTCTCCAGAAAATGATTTTTAAATGATTGAATTAGAAGAACTTATTTCATTCCAGATTTCCCCTTGACACTCCCTTCGCACATCCCTACTATGCAGCCAGAAAGTTCTGATGGTTTTGCCTCCGTTGGAACTATTCTCCCTGAGGAGAGAGCTGCCCTGTTGCCGGGTGGCTCTTTCCGTTTTTGGGCTGGTTTTGCGCCCCGCGGCAGCCGGTTGTCTAGTTCTTGCCGGGAACCTCGGCGTTGGCGTCGTCAGCGGCTTCCGTCCACTGGTTTCCGCAGGCTTCGCACAGCCAGGAGTTGACTGGATCGACGGCTTCGAGGACGGGATCGCCGGCGCCGCATTTTGGGCATGTGGGCGGCTCATACTCGGCCGGATCCATCTGGGATTCTTCGACGATCTCTTTGGGGATAGGTCTGGCGGCGATCTCGATTGCGGCCTCAAGCTGGTCGGCCGCGACCATGACTCTGGGATAGGTGATGCCGAAAGAGTAACGCGAACCCGGGTGCTCCACCCAGCTATCGATTCGCGCTTGCTTAAGGACCTGATGAATCTGCCACGCCTGCTCGGTGCTCTCGCACTCGCATAGCTGCGTCTTCCAAGTGTACGCGTGGGGAAGATCGGTCTCGTCCCCTTCGGCCTGATTTGCGGTTGCGGCACTTGGCTGGCTGATGTGCGGGTTTGAATTCGAAGTGGCAAGAGCGGCTGCATAGTTTGGGATTTGGCGTGGGGCTCGCGGATCGTCGAGACCGCGGCTTCTCATCTCATCGCGCAGAACCTGCTGAGCGGTCTCGGTGAGATTGCCAAAATCGAGAGCCAGCTCGTAGAGCTCTTCGTCGTTCAGTTGGGTGTAGTGCTCGCGTAGCCTGCGCCATTCTTCTATCGGGTCGACGTGCATGGGAGGGAGTATAGCTCGTTTGCACTGGTGGGATGAGGGAAAATTGGGCGGCGCGGGATTCAATGCTGGTTACCGGGAGTGCCGCAGGTGGAATCATGTTGGGCTCGGTGACAACCTGGAATGTCTTCGCGATCCTGTGCTAGCATCCGTGCATGCCCATAACTCCAGCAGAAGTCTTTCAGCACTATACCGACGCCTGGAATCGGCATGATGGGGCCGACATTGTCGCCACATTCGCTGAGGGCGGCACCTACACCGACCCAACGACTGCCGGCCTGCTTACCGGAGCAGCAATAGCAGCCTATGCACAATCCCTTTGGGATGCGTTCCCCGACTTGAGCTTCGAAACGGTAAGTCTGACCCATAATGATCAGGGATTGGTCTCAGCCGAGTGGCTCATGAAGGGCACCAACACCGGCCCCATGATGGGCCTGCCACCTACGGGTCGTTCGATCGCGCTTGCCGGAGCCGACTTCGCTCGCATCGAAAGCGGCAAGATCCTCTCCCTGCAGGGATATTTCGATGGTGGCGCTGTACCGCGTGCCTTGGGACTTGACATCATCGTGCAACCCTCCTCGATCGGCCCTTTCGGATTCGGCACCAGTGTTCGGGCAAGCAATGGAAGTACCGCACTTCCCGGGGCATTCAGTATCACCAACTTCTTTGCGCGCAATGCAGAGGAGCGGGCAATCATCCGGGAAAGCAGCCGCAAGATTGCCATGGACATGCTATCCATGCCGGGGTTCATCAGCATGGTCTCAGCTGTCGTGGGAGATTGCCTGATGACCGTCACCGCTTGGGAAACCCGGGATTCCATGGCACCCTTGATGAAGCAGGGAGAGCATCGTTCTGTGGTCAGTCGCTACTTTACCTCGGAATTCGGGCAGGGGGGGATGACCGGAGTGTGGATTCCGGGACGGCTCAATCCCCGCCGCGTCCGCTGTCCTGGCTGTGACAAGATGACTCCCGTCGAAGCGCCGGAACAGAAGTGCAGCTGCGGCGCTGTGCTTCCCGATCCACTTGCCTACTGGTAGCGGGATTCGCGCAATCCACTCCTACGGGATCGGTAATCGCGAGTCGGCCTTCTGGAATGAAATGGCAGTGACTTGTCTGAAAAAGCGGGCGACTTGATAGCTTGCTGGCCCTCCAGCCCGGGTTTGGAACCCGGAACTTGGCTTGGCATTAGTAAACCGTTCCGGTCGTGCTACCGGCAACACATACCTCGCCGGATGGTAAAGTACGTATCGGCGACGATACAACCGGAACTCTCAATCTCAATGCCGGTCATCAGCGGTAGGAATAAACTTGAATTCTGTTCTATCGCCAAAATTGATTTAGTTGAGCGGAGCCATCAATGCAAGTTGGAAGGGTTGTTTCTATTGTGGTGGTCAGCCTCGCCAGCGTCATCGTGGTTGGCGCAGGCGCAATTGCCTTAGTTTTCTTTGCACCATCCTGGAGCGCGAAGCAACAGAATTTTGTGCCCCCTGAAAGTGTTCAAGCAGCTTCTCCGGTCGGCGATGCTGTTCTTCTTTCGCAAAATAGCGGAAATTCTTCGTTCCTCTATCGCAAAGATTCACCCAACGGGGCGAGCGTGCGTCTTACCTCCGCCTCAACCGGAATCGAATCGGAGGCGAGCTTCTCACACAGCGGCAAGCTTGTGGTCTATTCGTTCGCCAGTTCGCCGGATTCCAAATCGGCGGTGTGGGTGGTGGGCACTGACGGAAGCAGTCCTCACGTCTTAACGGGCAGGGACGAAGACGCGCTTCACCCCGCCTTTTCCTCCGATGACACAAGAGTGTTTTACGCTGCGTCAACCTTTACGGGAAATTACGATGGGATTACCCGCCCGGCGCGGCACGATTGGGATGTGTTTTCAATTCCCATTCAACCGAATCCATCGGCTGCGAATAATGCTCCTACACGGATCACACACTCGTCATTTTATGATCTCCAATCCCTCGATATCGTCGCCGATCCAGTCGATCACAGCGGAACGAAGCTCCTGATTAGCACAACCGGCTACCCGATTGGAGCATTGCTCGAAGAGTTTAGTTTAGGGGCGTCAGGTAGGGACAAGATATTTCAGCCGCACGTTCCTGGTGAATCATCGGTCGGGCCATCATACGGCGAAGCCCGCTTCATACATGACGGAATGGACATTTTGTTCCTCGCTGCAACGGATAAATCAGGCGGAAACTACGATTACAATGTCTACTCTATGAGTGACGTGACTGGGACCGAAATCAAGCAGCTCACCCACCTCAAAGGAATGACAACGGAACTTAAGGTCCTGCCGAACGGAAAATCTACTTTTGTCAACGGCGGAACGGCTTTCGTGTTGGATATAAGAGCGGGATCAGTGAAGCCAATCTAGGATTTCGGTCGAGTCACCGCCTACTCGGCAATTACTAGTTGATTAACATCCCCACTTGATTTTGGCGTCGACGATGCAGTTCGGCACCCTTCGCGATTGCCCGGCGCCTAGCGGAATGTGCTCTAGCCGATATCGGCGCGGATGGCGCGGAATACTACCAGGGCGGTGACGATCAGGGCGCCGAGTACGCATGTCCAGAAGCCGACGCGGCTGAAGGGGATGAAGAGAGACTTTTCGGCGGTGGTGAGCGTGAAACCGATCTTGTCGGGCAACAATGCACCCACGGCTACCGCCAGCAGGAAGCCCCCCGCCCACACGATCAAGATCCGAAGCCCAAGTTGAATGGTCTGTGACAGCATCTTTGCCCGCCCCACAAACTTTACCTAATCTGACGGCAACGATACAATCTGAGGAGCAGTTAGCCGAAGTAGCTCAGTTGGTAGAGCAGCTGATTCGTAATCAGCAGGTCATCGGTTCAAGTCCGATCTTCGGCTCCATTCCTTTCGAACTAATCCGTAAATCAACTCTTGAGGTAGCGCCGGTCTCCAGACCGGCTGTAGCGGCGGCGTCCTCGCCGCCAGCAGCAATGTGCGGGTCAGGAGACCCGCATGACAGCCGGCCTGGAGGCCGGCGTTACCTGTTTGGGGATTGGCAGTTAGTAGACCAGAAGCCATGCGGTCCCAGTAGCTGAGCGGGCGTTATCGAGAATTCCCTAATCACAGGCGACTGTGATATGAGGCACATCCAGAAGAACGCCGAGCGGTTCAGAGTTTCGTACGGACATATTATGGGGGAAATGTTTCGCGGATAGCGCCGAGGTTTTGAGCGCGGCCCGCACATTCGTCGGCCAAGCGAATCCCCCTTGACCACGCTCTTTTTCATCATCTTTCCTCTCCTGAGATCGTGTCCAGAAACCGAGGAAGGTCTGGTTGGCGCCGTCCAAATTCGGCGATTCCGGAGGATGCAGTCGACGGTTCTCCACCCGATTCCCAAACAAAGAGAAGAATCCTGTGCCTGGCGGCCTGCGCGTTGGCCTGCCTGCGACGCGGCGTCTGAAGAGGAGGCGTGATGCAGAGTGTTGCGGACGAAGTTCTGAGTTCTCACGAGAGGCAATTCATCGCCCAGACCATTGCTGAGCACGAGGGCCGTCCCGGTGCGCTGCTGGGTATCCTGGGTGCGGTTCAAGCTGCCAATGCGCATAAATTCCTGTCGATGGAGTCGTTGCGGACGATTGCGGAGCAGACCGGGCTGCCCCCGGCAAGGGTGTATAGCGCGGCGACGTTTTATGCGCTGTTCAACCTGGACCCGCAAGGCGACAACGTGGTGTGCGTATGCCGTGGAACCGCCTGCCACACGCGCGGCTCAAGGGATTTGTTGGCCAAGCTGTGCCTTGACCTAGGGCTGAGCGGACAGGATTTGAACGAGACCAACGATGCCGACAAGCTGGCGCTGACCACGCCCGACCGCAAGTTCACCGTTCGCACGGTAGCCTGCTTCGGCCAATGCGCGCTGGCGCCCGTGGTTGAAGTGAACCACCACATTCTGAGCCACGTGAACGAACGAACACTGCAGCGGGAACTGAAATCTCTGAAGCAGGGGAGGCAATGATGCCGCGGATTCAGGATATTGGCGCGTTCAACGCAGTGCGCGAATCCGGGCTCTCGAAGCTGTTGCCCGCGGTTCCGCGCATTGCAGTCGGCATGGGAACCTGCGGCCGGGGCAACGGAGCGGAGGAGGTCTTCCACGCTTTGAATGAGGCGATTCAAAGCAGCGGGCAGGATGTGTCGCTGGTGGGCGTGGGCTGCTTCGGCTCGTGCTTTCAGGAGCCGCTGGTCAATGTCCGGCTTCCGGGCGGGCCGCTGGTGATTTTGCGGCGCGTGCATGCCAACGATGCCGGGCGGATTCTGGAAAGTCTTTCGACCAGGGTGATGCCGCCCGATCTGATATTTTGCAAGATCGAGGAATGGGATCACATCACAGGGTACGTGAAGTACGGGCAGGGTTATCCGGAGATTGCGCCGTGGAATGCGATTCCATTTTTCAAGGGACAGAAGAAGATTGTGCTGCGAAATTGCGGGCTGATCAATCCCGGAGACATCGAGGAGTACATCGCGGTCGGCGGATACCAAGCACTTTATAAGGTGTTGATCGACGGACGCGGGGAGAGCGTGATCGAACAGATCAAGGCATCGCGGCTGCGCGGACGCGGCGGCGCGGGATTCCTCACCGGCAACAAGTGGGACTTTCTGGCCAAGGCCAAAGCGGATACGAAATACATGATCTGCAACGCCGACGAGGGCGATCCTGGCGCATATATGAATCGCAACGAGATCGAGGGCGATCCTCATTCGCTGCTGGAGGGGATGATTATCGGCGCGTACGTAACCGGGGCGACGGAAGGCATCATTTATGTTCGCGCCGAGTATCCGTTGGCGGTGCGGCGGCTGACGCGCGCCATTGAACAGGCGCGCGAATACGGGCTGCTGGGCAAGAACATTCTCGACCGGGGATTCAATTTCAATATCGATCTGGTGCAGGGCGCGGGAGCGTTTGTCTGCGGCGAAGAGACGGCGCTGATTGCATCGCTTGAGGGCTTTGCCGGCAGGCCGCGTCCGCGACCGCCGTTTCCCGCACAGAAAGGATTGTGGGGCAAGCCGACCAACATCAACAACGTTGAAACCTGGTGCAACATTGCGCCCATCGTGAGCCGCGGACCCGCGTGGTTTGCCGAGACCGGCAGCGTGAAAAGTCCTGGGACAAAGGTCATTTCGCTGGTGGGCAAGATTCAGAACACAGGGTTGGTGGAGATGCCGCTGGGCACTCCGCTGAAGAGCTATATCTACGACATTGGCGAAGGAGCCGGCCCCGGCCGCCGCGTGAAGGCTGTGCAAACCGGCGGGCCTTCGGGCGGATGCATTCCGGCGGAGATGCTCGACACGCCGGTGGACTACGAGAGCCTGGCGCAGATTGGTTCCATCATGGGCTCGGGCGGCATGGTGGTGATGGATGAAGACAACTGCATGGTGGACGTGGCGCGCTACTTCATCGAGTTCACGCACTCGGAGTCCTGCGGCAAATGCGTGCCGTGCAGGGTGGGGCTGAATAAGGCGCTGCGCATTCTGAATGCGATTACCGAAGGGAACGGAACGCCGGAGCACCTGAATCTGCTGGATGAATTGGTGCGCATGATTCGCGAGAGCTCGCTTTGCGGGCTTGGTCAATCGGCGCCGAACCCGGTGCTGACGACGATTCGCCATTTCCGCGAGGAGTATGAAGACCACATTTTGGCACGGCGTTGCCGCGCGGGAGTTTGCCAGGAGCTGGCGCTTTCTCCGTGCGAGAACAGTTGCCCGCTGCGGATGAATATTCCGCGCTTCCTGGAGCTGTATCAAGAGGGCCGGATCGAGGATGCGTTTGAGTCGGTGATTCTGGACAATCCACTGCCTGCTTCGACGGGGCGCATCTGCCAGCATCCTTGCGACAATCGCTGCCGGCGCCAGTCGTTCGATGAGTCGGTGAATATGCGCGAGGTACATCGGTTCATTGCCGATTCAATCTATCAGTCCGATCGCTTCGAATCGATGGTGGAGCGAATCGCGGCGCGCAAGCTGGCGCCGACGGGGCGCAAGATCGCTGTCGCCGGTTCGGGGCCCACAGGGCTGACCGCCGCATTTTATCTGTCGATGCTGGGCCACGACGTGACCATCTTTGAAGAGCACGGCGAGGCGGGAGGCATGCTGCGCTTTGCCATTCCCGAGTACCGGCTCCCCAAAGCCGTGCTGCGGCGTGAATTGGATCTTATCGAGCGAATGGGCGTAAAAACAGTGTTCAACACGCGCGTTGGATTCGATCTTCCGCTAAACGAGTTGGCAAGCCGGTTCGATGCTGTGTTCCTGTCCATCGGAACATGGAAGGAATCGTGGCTGCATCTTCCTGGAACGGAGTTGAAGGGCGTGCATACCGCATTGCCGTTCCTCGAAGCCGTGGCCAAAGGAGAGCAGGTCTCGCCGGGCTCGCGCGTCACGATCATCGGCGGCGGCAACGCGGCCATCGATTCGGCGCGGACGGTGCTGCGCATGGGCTCGAGTGCGACCATTCTTTATCGGCGCGAACGCAAAGACATGCCGGCGATCGATGAAGAGATTCAGGCCGCCGAGGACGAGGGTGTGCGCTTCGTTTTTCTGGCCGCGCCGCACCGCATTATCGGCGGGCGGGATGGAACAGTGAAGGCCATCGAGATCGTCAAGACGCGGCTCGGCGAGTACGACAAGTCGGGACGCAAACGGCCCATTCTCACCGATGAGGTGCAGCGCTTCGACTGCGACAGCGTGATTATGGCCGTGGGCGAGACATTCGATCTGGACTTCTGCCGAGCTTCCGGACTGGAGCTTAAAGAAGAAGGAACGATCGCGGTGGATCGCTTCACGCTCGAGACCAGCCGGCCCGGATTCTACGCGGGCGGCGACGTGATCACCGGCGCATCGAACGTATCGAACGCCATGGGCGGCGGCAAGCAGGCGGCGCGCAAGATCGATGAGCGGCTGATGGGCGAAGACCGCTGGGAAAAGCTGTTTCCGGAGTTCAAGTACAGCCGCATGGCGCCGGGTGAGCCGAGCCTCAGCCGCCGTCATACCGCGCACGATGTGCCCGCAAAGACTCGTGTTCAATCGCAGGTTGAAGTGGTTTCCGGCCTGGATTCGCAAGAGGCGCTTGAGGAATGCCGCCGGTGCCTTCGCTGCGACTTGAGAGCCGCTGTCAGTACCAATTGAGGCCGATGAGATGGACCAATCAAATGGAAAGACCGCCGCATTGCCGATAAAGACGATCTCTCTTCGTATTGATGGCGAACTGGTGACTGCTCCCGAGGGACACACGATCCTTGAGGCGGCCCGCGCCAACGGCAAGCAGATTCCGACGCTCTGCTACCTGAAGGGACTGAGCGCGGTGGGGGCGTGCCGCGTGTGCATGGTGGAGCTTGCAGGCACGGACAGGCTGCTGCCGGCCTGCACTACGCCGATTCAGGAAGGCATGTCGATCAAGACTTCATCGGCCAAGCTGACGCTCTATCGGAAGATGGCCGTCGAATTACTGTTGGTCGAGCGCAACCACATTTGCTCGGCGTGCGTTTCGAACGGCCATTGCGAGCTGCAGGCGATGGCGCAATCGCTGGGCATCACCCATGTGCGCTACTCGTACAACAATCCGCGGCTGGCAGTGGACATGACGCATCCTCGCTTCGTTCTCGACCACAATCGCTGCATCTTGTGCACGCGCTGCGTTCGAGTGTGCGCGGAGCTGGAAGGAGCGAATGTGTGGGAGGTTGCTTCGCGCGGCATCTACTCGCGCATCGTCAGCGATCTGAAGGACAACTGGGGACAGGCGAAGAACTGCACCGCTTGCGGCAAGTGCGTACAGGCGTGCCCGACGGGAGCGCTGGCGGAAAAGGGCTTCGCGGTGCACGAGATGGTGAAGCAGGGCGACTCCATCACGCGCCTGGCGTTGCAGCGGGCGGGGCAGTCGAAGGGGGCGCGGTAAGAAAGATCAGGTGCCGGATCAATTTGAATACGCATTCCCTCAGGGGCTAAACAGGCTGCAGAAAAAGGCCGTTTCCGGGCCGAAAGCGGCGAAAAGCATGCCTCAGGGGCTAAAGCCCAACGTTTATTTTGAACTACTTGCGGCACGACTGAAGTCGTGCCCTTACACAAAATGCCGCGGGAGTAGAGTTTTTTCGCAGCCTGTAAAGCCCGTACCCTTCAAACTGACCCACTACCCAAAATCGTTGAAGCAGCTCCGCCACGGTATACTGGCGCGAAGCTGCGCGACTCCGCCGGCAAGGAGCTATCCCAAGTGAAAATTCGTCTTCATTGCATTGCGATTTTTGGTCTCGCGGCGTCGATTGCTGTTCCGGGGTCTGCGCAAAGCGGCGGGGCGGATGTCTTCAAATCGAAGTGCGCGCCTTGCCACGGCGTGGATGGATTGGCCGGCACTCCGGCGGGGAAGATGCTGAAGGCCGCGTCGTTCAAGGACCCGGCGATCATCAAGGCTCCGGACGCAGAGTTGATAGCGATTGTGAAGAGCGGGAAGAACAAGATGCCGAGTTTCCAAGGCAAGCTGACCGACGATCAGATGAAGGCCGCGGTGGCGTATATTCGCACGTTACAGAAGTAGTTGTAATCCCCGGTCTTCCGCCGCGGCGGACGAGACCGGGGGCACCCGCATGCCCACAGGGGCTAAAGCCCACGCCCATTTGCTCCTGAATGTGGCACGACTGAAGTCGTGCCCTGACACAAAGCTCGTTCTTAGACGCTTTCCGGCCGTTGCTACTTGCTCCCAGCTTTTGCTTTGGTGAAAAAGCCGTAGCGCATTAGCATGACGATCCAGAGGGCGACGCCGGCAAGGAAGAGCCCCAGGAACAGCAGCAGCGGAGACCACTGCGTCTTGACCGCGAACTCCTGGGGATGGAAGTAGGGCTTGAGATAGGCATCGCGCAGGATGTCCCGCATTACGGACATGGTCAAAACGATCAGGGCCGTTATTGTCGAGACGGCGATGGCTGCGGCGCGAACATTGTCCTTCCGCAGGGCTTCGGACATGAGGTAGATGGAGGCCAACGCTCCAACGATGCCGAAGCCCAGCAGCGATGTTGCCAATGTATTGACGCCCATGAACAACATGAGCAGATCGCGCGGCAGGCTGAGCAGGAACCAGAAGCCGACGGGAAACTGAGCCATGGTGGCGTAAATAAAAGCCCTGCCGCCGAACTGGAAGATTGCGCGCGCGTATTCGGAATCCTGCTTCCATTTTGCCCAGGCAATAAGCACCAGCAGCAGGCCGCCAACGGCCACCGCTGCGGTCATGAAATGGAGATAACGCGGAAACAGCGTGGGCTCGGTCAGATTGAGGTGCCATCCTGAGGCGCCTGAGAAATATTTCTGCGCCCAGCGCGACGGGACCAGGCCGAGGGTGATGTTGTTGGTGTAGATGAAACCGATGATGAGGACGAGCGTGGTGCTGAACAGCATGACGCGCCCGGCCGCACGGGGACGGCTCTCGCCGCGATAGGAGACGAAATAGAAGCCGTAATACGCGGCAATGAGAAACACAATCACCAGGAACCACGGCCAGGCAAGCAGGATGGACGAGGTGTAGAAGTACTGCCCGTAGAGGACCTGGACGAAGAGCAGCGGAGCAATGCCGAGGCTGATGGTTGCAGCCAAAAGGACGGGCACCTTCTTGGCCACGTCGAAGAAGATGCGGTTTCCAAATTTGTTGGTCCCCTGACGCCATCGAGCCAGTAGCGCGAGAGCTGCGCCGCCGAGCATGCAGTTCATGGCGAGGATATGCAGGAAGAAGGTGACGATGAGCAGCAGCTTGAAGACCCAATAAGGCGCGGGCAATGGATTGGGGTCAATCGTTGGGACCATGTTGGGGACCAGGTTAGGATCTAGCATCTCAGTTGCCTCCTTTCGCGGCGGCGGCTTGCGCGGGCCGTTGCGTATTGACCCACTGGACGAGCGCCCGGCGTTCGTCTTCGGATAATTTGAGATCTGGCATGACCGGGAACAGGCCGGGAAGATCTTTTAGTGCGTCGGTGGCGGCTTGCGGATCGCGGGGCAGGTTTGCGAAAAGATGGTCGTCGGACCGCACCTGATGGCACATGCCGCAGTCGCGCTCGTAGACCGTCTTGCCATCGGCGGGGCCGGAGGGACTTGCAATCGGCGGCTGCAGAGAGCCGATGTAGGCGCCCAGGGCATCGCGCTCGGCGTCGGTACCGGCGAAGGGTGGCATAACGCCGTTGTGCATCATATAAAGGCTGCCCAGCATGGCGCGAATCTTGTCCGGGTCCCATTGGCGCAGGACAATGTATTGGTGGACGCCTCGATAGCTGCTCGGGGTGTGGCAGCTTGAGCACTCGACGCGGAAGATCTCGCGGCCCACCGCGACCTGATTATCTTTGGTCAGCTCGCGGACGTCGATCCACGTGGCGACCTTGAGCACGCCGGCATCGTTGATCTTGTCGACGGTGAAGCCGCCGTCGCCGGGCATGGACGAAGAGTAGAGCGAGTTGGCGTAGAGATAGTTCTCAATGACGTAGGGTTTGCGGACGGACTCGCGTACAAACTCGAACGAATCCATGGCGCCGAAGGCAACCAGCGCAACCACCAGGCTGAAGGCCAGGTGCAAACGGCGCGGCATTACGAGAGCTACCAATGCGAGCAGCAGCGTTACCGCGAGCAGGATGCAAGCCGCCAGAGCAAAGTGCGTGCCCGTGGGCATGGGGCCGCGAGCGCTGGCCCAGATGTCGGCGGGAATCCCGCGGATGTACCAGCGTGCGAAGACCGGCAGCAGCAGGAGAGACGGCACGGTCCAGAGCGCGCCCCAGCGGACAATGCGTGCCTTCAATGCTTCGTCCTTCTGCACGCTGGCGGTGATGAGCGCGTAGATTCCAGCCAAGGCAAGGCAGACGCAGGTGCGGAAGATCAGGGAGGGCCAGTAAGTAGGATTGAAGAACCCGATCCAGAACTCGTGATTATCGATCCAGTGGCCGGGGGTCAACATGAAGGTGATGATGCCGTTGATCACGACCAGGCTGAGATATGCAGTGATGAAGTAGATCCATCCGTACCATTGGTGCAGCCTGGGGTCGAGCTTGTCCCAGCCGTAAAGGTAGAGCAGCGCGGCGGTGATTTCGAGGAAGAAGAAAACCCATTCGATGGCCCAGCCCCAGACCCAGATATGGATCAGGTCGCTGGTCGCGGTGGGACTGATGAGGCCGATGGTGAACCAGATTCCAACGCCGGTAACCGCTCCGAAGACGACCGTGACCAGCACGAAGAATTTGGAATGCGACTTCAACCAGTTGAGCAGTTCCTTGTCGTTATTGCGGCGGGCCTTGCGCTCGGTCAGAACCAGGAATAGCCCTCCACCGACCGCAAAGTGAGAGACGAAGACGTGCAGGCCCGCAACCAGCGCCATCAGCAAGCCAGCGCCAAAGGCTACGTCCCAGACTGGAAAGTTCATAGTGGTCGCTCCCGCGCACTGATGTGCTTCGGCACCAAGCCAAATCCTGGCTCTGAACCAACAAAATTGTACGCTGAGAATCGCCAGGCGGGATGGATGGCATGGCGGAATTCGTCAGCGCCATTCCCTCGCTTTGGCTGGTCAGTCCGATTACCAGAGTGCCCGGTTTGTCAGGGTTATGCCGCGTTTGATGCATTTCTCCTCCGTTTTCCACAGATTGAACCTGTGCGCCTGCCTCGCCAAGAATCAAGACAGACACCCGTTATCCACCAGAATTTTTGTTGCGGCGGTAGTTCCCGCCCTCATATCCACGGATACTCTTGGCATAATCGCAGCAAGAGCGGTTTCTCAGTCAGCTGTTCCAAGAGCTGAGTCCTGGATCTGATTCGGGTATGAGGGTCCAGGAACCGAGCTCAGAACACGAGTTCAAACCCCGAGGCCGAGCCGTACTACCGGTGGGAGCACTCAAGAGTGACCAGCTATAGCCGTCAGGACGTATTGCGCATCATGCAGATCAGTTGCCACCAGTTGCAGGGGTGGGAGCGAGCCGAACTGATCCCGCAACGGGAGACCTACACATTCCAGGATCTCGGGCAGTTGAGAACGGTGCGTGCGCTGCGCGAAGAAGCGGTGCCCGCGGCCTCGATCCGGCATTCGATCATGGCCATGAAGGCCGTGGCCGGGATGACCAATCCGCTTCTAGAGGCCAGCCTGGTGCGCACTGGCACGCGGCTTGCATTCCGCCATGATGGAGCGATGGTGGACCCCATTCGCCGTCAGTTACTGTTTGATTTTGAGCGGGCTGCAAATGCCGAGCAAGCGTCGGACGGCTCCCTGGCTTCTTCGCTGAGATCCGTTGGATCAGTTCGCCAGCTTGGCGTGCAAGACCGCTTCATGGCAGCGGTGCAGGCCGAAGAAGCTGGCGAAAAGCAGCGTGCGATCTCGATTTACGAGGAGATTATTGCTTTCGATCCCCAGTATCGCGGCAGCCTACATCAACCTGGGCACCATTTTCTTTCACCTGCGCCAATATGGCCGAGCCGAGGAACTCTACCGCCGCGCAACCGAAGCCGACCCAACGTATGTGCTGGCGTTCTTCGATCTAGGCAACGTGCTGGACGAACTCGAGCGGCTGGATGAATCGATTGCCGCATACCGCCGGGCCGTAGAGCTGGCGCCCCGGTACGCCGACGCTCACTACAACCTGGCCCTGGCGTTCGAGCGGAAGGGCCTGGGGCGTCAGGCTCTGCGCCACTGGCAGTGCTACCGCAAGCTGGACAATCGAGGCCCCTGGGCCGATCACGCCCGCGGGCAGATTCGCAAGCTCCTCGACCGCGAGAAGCTTGCCATTGCATGGCGCGCAACGGGGTATATTCCGCCCCGCAAGGGATCGGCTGCGCTGGAACTGGTCTGATACACTTCGAGGCCTGGAGGCCTGAGGAGATTCCTCGTTGGCCCAAGCAATCCCAACTCCGCTCACTCAACTCTCTGAAGAAGAGAGCCTCTTCTACTCGACCGTGCGCAGGTTTGCCGAGGAGACGATCGGCCCGCATGTACGCACCATGGACGATGAACAGCGGCTTGCCGAAGGGCTGGTCGAGCGCATCTTCGAACTGGGGCTGATGGGCATTCAGATTCCCGAGGAACTGGGCGGGGCGGGCGGCAGCTTTTTTGACGCGGTGCTAGCCATCGAGGCTGTTTCTATCGTCGATCCGGCTGTGGCCGTGCTGGTGGATGTGCACAATACGCTGGTCGTCAACGCGCTGCGCCGCTGGGGAACGGAGCCACAGCAACAGCATTGGCTGCCAAAGCTGGCCGCTGGTACGGTGGGCGCGTATGCGTTGAGCGAAGCGGGCTCGGGATCGGATGCGTTTGCGTTGCAGACGCGCGCTGAGAAGACGCCGGGCGGCTTTCGGCTGAGCGGGCGCAAGCTGTGGATCTCGAATGCGCGCGAGGCTGGGCTGTTTATCGTCTTCGCCACGGTCGATTCTTCAGCCGGCTATCGAGGGATCACGGCGTTTTTGATTGAGGCGGGCACGCCGGGATTTGCTGTGGGCCGCAAGGAAGACAAGCTTGGTATTCGCGCCAGCAGCACTTGTGAATTGGTTCTCGATGGCTGCGAGATTCCGGAAGTGAACCTGCTGGGCAATCCGGGCAAGGGCTACAAGATCGCCATCGAAACATTGAACGAGGGGCGCATCGGGATCGGCGCGCAGATGCTGGGGCTGGCTGAGGGCGCGTGGGAACATGCGGCCCGCTATGCAAAGGAACGCCGCCAGTTCGGCAAGCCCATCGCGGAGTTTCAGGCTGTGCAGTTCACACTGGCCGAGATGGCCACGGAGATTGAAGCGGCCAAGCTAATGGTCTACAACGCTGCACGCCTGAAGGACGCAGGGCAGCCGTACGTGCGCGAGGCAGCCATGACCAAGTACTTCACCTCGCAGGTGGCCGAGCGCGTCGCCAGCCAGTGCGTTGAAGTTTTCGGCGGCAACGGCTTTGTGCACGACTACCCGGCGGAAAAGTACTATCGCGACGCCAAAGTAGGCAAAATCTACGAAGGAACGTCGAACATGCAACTGGCTACCATTGCGAAGCAGGTGCTTGGCGGCAGGTAGCCTCAGGGACTAAAGCCCCATTCAATTCTCGCCTCTGTTGTCAGGGTTAAAGCCCTGACCTACAGCCCGTGGCCCTCAGTCAGCGGCCAATTCATTCGGCAGCATGCGGGAGAGCCGCTTTAGTTAGCAGAATCTCTCTGGCGCGTGGCCTTCACGCCCGACAGAATTCCTATCCCAATCAGCACGACCGCGCCCACGACAATCCAATGCGTGGGCATATGCACCAGGTGCGCCGCGTAAGCCAGACCGGCGATCATGATTGCAAAGCCGGCAGCGTAGATTCCAAACGACATTATCTCTCCTTATGAGGCCGCGCTTCGCCTGTTGAGCGTTCCCGTCCGAGCTGTGTGCCGGGGACGGGTTGTCTTCCGCCCCTGGGCGCACAATGATTCGCACGCTAAGACAGCGTCGCATCGCGACCGGCATTAGTCTGTGCGGTTTAGACCAGGCGCAGAACCAGCTCAAGTGAGAATGCCATCAATGTCTGGAAAGGCCGGTCTGACTTCCCGGCCGGGTGCCCCAGAGCCTGTCCTGAGCTTGTCGAAAGCCTGCCCAGAGCGAAGTCGAAGGGGATCACGTCCTTGAGACCTGGGATTCGTCAGCCGCAATGGGACAGGAACTTGCATTTTCCCCTCCGCTCTTTGCGCAGAATATCCCCTCCTCGGAGCACAATAGGAATAGAGAAGAGCCTGTCAGGGATCTGACCGGTCTCTTCCGGCCGAGGCTGATACCCCCTCCCCCCCATGTTTTTAGCTAAGTGATAGAAACCGAACAAGATATGTTTTTCCATATCAGGTAAGTCATAGAAACGAAACAACATGGGCGCCCCTTACAGCTTTTGCGTCCTCTGCACGGCGCGAACGCCGGGAACACGGCGCAGGCCAAGCACCATGCGGTTCAGATGGTGCACATCCTCGGTTTCCACTACAAACTCGACAATCGCTTCGCCGCTTGGGTCCTGGCGGATTTCTACGCCGCGGATGTTGGTGTTGTCGTCGGAGATGACGGCGGTCAACTCCTTCAACATGCCGGCGCGGTCGTCGCAGAAGACGGTGATCTTGACCGGGTAGCGCTGGGAACGGCCGGCGGACTGGTCGCCTACGCGGGACCACTCGACGGAAATGCGGCGGTCGCTTTCGTAGAGCAGGTTCTGCACGTTTGGACAACTGCGCGCATGTACGGCCACGCCCTTGCCGCGAGTGACGTAACCGATGATCTCTTCGCCGCGAATGGGGTTGCAACATCGCGCTCGATAGACGAGCAGATCGTTCTGACCTTCAACCTGAAGCGAGTCGGAGCCGGTGAGGTGCAGCTTGCGCACCGCGTCGGACATGGCGGGTGTGCCGCTCGCGCTTGGCTTGGCTTCGGGGCCCGGTTCGTCGCCGGCCTGCGTGGCAAACCCCGGGATCAGCTTGTTGAGAATCTGGTGCGCGGTGTGCTTGCCCTGGCCGAGCGTGGCCAGCAGATCAGCGGCCGTGGCCACGCCATATTCATTGGCGATGCGGCCAAGATCCTGGTCGGTGATCTGGCTCAGTGGAACCTTGAATCTCTTGGCCTCGCGCTCCAGCAGCTTGCGCCCAATATCCACCGCCCGGCGGCGCTGATCTTCATTGAGCCAGTGTTTGATCTTGTTGCGGGCGCGGGGACTTTTAACAAAAGTCAGCCAGTCGCGGCTCGGCTTGTGATCTTTCTGGGTGACGATTTCGACAATATCGCCGGTGCGCAGCTTGGTTCTGAGCGGCACCATGCGGCCGTTCACCTTTGCGCCGACGCAGGTGTGGCCTACCTCGGTGTGAATGGTGTAGGCAAAATCGATAGGCGTGGCGTCGGCCGGAACTACTACGACCTTGCCCTTGGGCGTGAATGTGTACGCCTCGTCGGGATACAGGTCCATCTTCAGGCTGGAGAGGAACTCGTTGGGGTCGGTCATCTCCTTCTGCCACTCGACTAGCTGCCTGATCCAATTGAGCCGCTCCTCGTCGCGGGCCGTGACCGTGCCTCCGCCGGCCTTGTACTTCCAGTGCGCGGCGATGCCTTCCTCGGCGATGCGGTGCATCTCCTCGGTGCGGATCTGGACCTCGAATTGATGGCCGCTAGCGCCCATAACGGTGGTGTGCAACGACTGGTAGCGATTGGCGCGGGGAATGGCGATAAAGTCCTTGATGCGCCCCGGCACCGGGCGCCAAAGAGTGTGTATGAGCCCAAAAACGGCGTAGCAGGAGGCCACGTCAGGCGTAATGACGCGGATAGCGAGCAGATCGTAGACCTGGTCGAACGAGACCTTTGACCGCTCGATCTTCTGAAAGATGGAGTAGAGGCGCTTGATGCGCCACTCGACGCGGGCCTCGATGTTGTTTTCGCGCAATTGCTCGACAAGCGTGTCTTCAACGCCGCGCAGAAACTGCTCGCCCTCGATACGCCGGGCTTCAACCGCCGCCGACACTTTCTCATAGCTCACAGGATCGGTGTAGCGGAAGGCCAGGTCCTCGAGTTCGCCGCGCACTTTGCCCATGCCGAGACGGTGGGCAAGCGGGGCATAGATGTCCTGGGTTTCGCGCGCGATGGCTTCCTGGCGGTCCGGCTGCAGATGTTCGAGGGTGCGCATGTTATGCAGCCGGTCGGCCAGCTTGATGAGCACGACGCGCACATCGGAGACCATGGCGAGCAGCATCTTGCGTACGTTTTCCGCCTGGCGGTCTTCGCGGTTGGCAAACTGGATCTTGTCGATTTTGGTTACGCCCTCGACGATGTGTGCCACCTGGTCGCCAAACTCGGCCGCGATCTCTTCATTCGTGGCCGGCGTGTCCTCGACCGAATCGTGCAACAGGCCAGCGGCGATGGCGGTTGAGTCCATCTTCATCTCCGCCAGCACCTCAGCCACCTCGAGCGGGTGAACGATGTAGGGCTCGCCAGAGGCTCGCACCTGCCCGTCATGATGACGGACGCAGAACTCCCAGGCCTTGCGGATCAGAGAGACGTCTTCGCTGGGGCGGTTGGCATGGACGTGCTTGAGCAGCGCCTCAAAGCGCTCGGCAATTTGGGCTTTCTGCTGGCGTTCGTCGGGACGCTTCGGGGAGCCCGGCTGCAAATCAAGCGTAGAGACAGATGAGTCCCCAGGAGGAGCCGGGGGGGCGCTGGGAATATCCGCGGGGATGGCATGCCGCACGCTCGCCATGCTTCATTATAGGCCGCATCGGTTGGACACGCATGAACCCGGCGGACGGCAAAGGGCAACTTGAGCAGTCCGCATGAAGAAGTACTTCGACGGTGTGGCTCGCCGCGGCGAGTGTCAGGGCGCGGATTCAGTCGAGCCCTGACACGATCGGGGGCCGCAATCGAGGAAGCAGCTCTTTATGGATGATGCCCTAGGAAGCTGGCGTCATCGCGCGAGTGAGTCCGGTAAATGAAACGCGCGGCCTGCATTCCGGGGGCTGAAATTATCACGGAAGTGGCAGAATCCGACGGTTCATAATCATTCAAAGCCGGGCCTAACGGCTGAAATGAAATTGGTTGCGCAGGATAAGATGAAGAGGTTTGCTTTCGACCTATTGAGGGGTTAGATAATCGTTGCCGCACACTAAGAAAGGTGTATCTTGCAAGAAACCGTTCAATTTACATTTCCATGGCGCTGTAACTAATCCGCCTATAAGCTCAGATGTTAGCCTTTCCCTTGCAGTCAGGTTAGGCTGAAAGGCTCAATAGACTGTGCTGGCCGTCACATCCAGCGTACTCAACAGCAGGAGTAGAGTGCCCTTCGGGCTAGAGGTCCAGAACCGAGGGATTTATGTTGAAACGCCTCTTAGTTACAGCCATCACCGCAACTTTTGCGGTGAGCATGGCCTACGCGGATGAAACCACAGCGAAGGTTACCATTCCGGCTAGCAGAACCATGCCCAGCAGCGGCAAGCAGATGTATGCCAGCTATTGCGCGCCGTGCCACGGCATCAACGGCAGGGGCCAGGGCCCAGCTGCCTCCGCATTAAGGACGCAGCCAGCGGACTTGACAACACTGAGCAGGAACAATCGCGGGAAGTTTCCGGATACGCACATCCAGACAGTCTTGGAGTTTGGCGCGGAAATTCCGGCGCACGGCTCGCTCGAGATGCCGATATGGGGACCCATCCTTGGTAAGATGAACCAGGCTAGTGACCAGGAAAGGCTGCTCAGAATCAACAATTTGAGCCGCTACCTGAATAGCATTCAGGCAAAGTAGGGGCCGGCGGCCCAATTGCTCCCGGCCGAGGGCTTTTGTGAAACCCCAAACGGAGCAATATGGACAAGCCGAATAAGCCGCTCAGACCGAACAAGCCCCGGCCTGCGAATAACCGGAGGTCACAAAAAGCTCCACGGCCGGATGTGCCTTTGGAACGAAATCACGAGAACCCTCCCCCGGCCCAACGGCCGGAAGGCCGCGACTCCAAGCGAAATCCCTATCCGGGGCGAAGGGGGGCCGGGCCGGCCCAAGCGGGATTGGAGGGGACAGGCTCGCAAACCCCTGGTCTCGTCTTTGGCGCGCTGGTCAATCGCCGCGCCGCCGATCGCCTGCGCAGCGGCTATCTTTGGGTTTACGCCTCCGACATTGAGGCCGTTGAGTTGCCAGAATCTGAACTGCCCGAGTCTGGTTCGCCTGAAGCGGGCAAAGCAGATCCACCGGCACTGCTGCCGGTTGCCGACAGCCGCGGCCTGCTATTAGGCACGGCGCTCTATAGCCCCTTATCGCAGATTGCGCTGCGGATGGTTTCCCGCGAGGCCATCGATGAAACCAGATGGCTGGAGTTGCTGGCCACCCGGCTGCGGCGCGCGATTGACCGGCGCATGCCGATGCTAAGTTCTGAAACCGACGCATGTCGATTGTGTTTCAGCGAGGCCGACGAGCTACCTGGCATCGTGATCGACAAATACGCGGGCTTGGTTATCCTTCAACTGCTGGCGAAGGGGCTGGATTCGGCCGCAGTTCGGCAGACTTGCGTGCGCGTGCTGCGCGAAAAACTTCAGCTTACGGCCATTCTGGAGAGGCCCGACCCGCGCATGCGCGAGTTGGAAGGACTGGCCGCGCCCAGTTCCGAGCCTTTGTTTATTGAAGACGCCGCGAATCCGGCTGCGCAAACGCAATTCCGGCTCAACGGGCTGGTCTTCCAGTTCGACGCGAGCGCAGGACAGAAGACCGGCGCCTTTCTTGACCAGCGGGCCAACTACGCCGCCGCGCAGGAGTGGGTGCGAAGGCTCGGGACGAACAGTCGTGACGGGGGCGGCCGGGCCCTGGATGTGTGCTGCTATCAGGGCGGCTTTGCGCTGCATCTGGCGCAGGTCAGTAGCCAGGTCACAGGCATTGACGCATCTCGCGCCTCGCTCGAAGTGGCGGAGCGGAATCTTGAGGCCAATCGCGGCCAGCTCACCGCGCAGGTGGACTGGATGGAGGGTGACGCGTTTCAAATTCTGCGCGACTGGTCGGACTCCGGTGAAATCTTCGACACAATCGTTCTCGATCCGCCCGCCTTCGCCAAGACGCACAGGGCCGTCGAGGGAGCCCTTCGCGGCTACAAGGAGCTGAATCTGCGCGCCCTCAGGATGATGCGCCCCGGCGGCCTGCTGGTGACCTGTTCCTGCTCCCACCACGTCGGGTGGACGGAACTCGAGGCCGCCGTGGCTTCAGCCGCCATCGATGCTTCCAGGCGCGTGCGCCTGCTGGAACGCCGCGGCGCCGCTCCCGATCATCCCGTGATGCTGAACCTGCCGGAGACTGAGTACCTGAAGTGCCTTGTCCTGGAGGTCGAATAATCAGGCGCGTGCGGCCGTTTGCCTGGAATGCCAGCGCGGCAGAATTGCCCGTAGCCATTCAAGCCAGGAACTGCGGAGCCCGGAGCGGCGGCCGGGGTTGAGCACGATTTTCATCGCGTTGGATCGATCGGGACTGGATGGGCTGGCGCGCAGTTGCGCCAGTGTGTCTTTGACCAGTGTGCGCAGGGATTCAGCCTCAAACGTGCAGGAGCGCAGATAGGCGGAGATGGTGAGGCCGGCTTCGGCGGCGCGTTGGCGCAATTGAGCGCTTTCCAACTTGCTCAAGCGGATTGTGATGCTGGCGGATTTCAGATCGCTTCCAAGTGCCGCGGGGAGACTGGAGTCGCCCTTCGTATGAACGTCGGTGCTCGAGTATCGCAAATCCGGCGGGGTTGCCGCCGGTCGGACGGGAGAACCAACGGCACTGAACTCTTTTTCGCCTTGGTTAGACGCCGGCTCGGCGGACTCGAGGAGCGCGCGATCGGTGAGATCGGCGGGAGCGACATTCTGATAGCGCGAGTGGGCGCGCAGGGCGCGTTCGTAGCTAAGAGTTGCCACGTCGTCTGCAAGTTCATCGTCGTTCCACGCGGGCGCGCTGTTCTGCGCCGGTGCGGCGAGAGCGGCCAGCAATCCCGCAAAGCTGGGGGAGGCAGGCGAGGGCGTTGCTGTTTGCGGCATGGTTTGGAGGATACCCCGAAGTTGGCGTGGCTTCGGGACATTTTCCATTCAAGAGACTTGGCGGGTTCCGAAAAGGAACAGTTCGCTTCGTGGTCCCAAAAATGTGCGGCGACAGGGTCAGGCGCGAACGAGTTCGCAGGCCTCGGGATCGGGGAGCACGCGTCCTGGAAGCCGCAACAGCTCCGTTACAGCTTCGGCGCTCATGGGACGGGCGAAGAGATAGCCCTGGCCGAAGCGGCAACCCAATTGCTGCAGCAGGCGGTATTGCTCGCGAGTTTCTATTCCCTCGGCAACCACATCCAGCCCCAGTACGCGAGCCAATTCGATGATGGTGCGCACGATTTGAAGCGGCTGATCTCCGTCAGTCATGCGGTCGACGAACGAGCGGTCGATCTTCAACACGTCGAAGGGAAAGGAATGCAGGTGGTTGAGCGAACTGTACCCTGTGCCAAAGTCGTCCAGGAGCAGAGAGACTCCCAGCCTGCGCAAGCTGCCCAGCACCTCGAGGGCGATGCGCAGGTTCGGGATCAGGCTGGACTCGGTCATTTCAAGGCCGAGTTGGCGGCTGCTAATGCCGAATTGAAGCAGAAGCGCCTTGACGTGATCTGCCAATCCGTCGCGGGAAAATTGACGGGCGGATAGGTTGACGCCGACCCGCAATGAGCCGTGGCGAGGGTCCTCGCGACACCAGGCCTGAATCTGCTTGCAGGCCTGGCCAAGTCCCCAATCGCCGATCGGCAGGATCAATCCAGTCTCTTCGGCCAGTGGAATGAACTCCATGGGAGGGACAAGACCCCGCACTGGGTGCTGCCAGCGAATGAGGGCTTCAAGGCCAACGATCTTGCGGGTCGAGAGCTCAATCTCGGGCTGGTAGTAGAGCACAAACTGTTGCTTGTCCAGCGCGCAATGTAAATCGTCGCTGCTCGGCCATATTGCGGCAACGCCTTCATCATGCGGCCGCGGCAACTCATTCGCGTCTAAACATCTTCGCAGCCGGCGCAGTTCCAACTGGCTGGCAGTCATATCCGCAAGGCTTTCCAGCATGAGCAGTTCGTCGGGGGCCAGGCCGGGCCGGGGTTTGCTCGAAAAGATCGACAGCGCGCCCAGAATCCTGCCGTCGAATGAGCGCACTGGCGCACTGGCGAAGAAACCTGCGCCGAGTAGTTCGAGGACCGGCAGAGACCCTTCGGATTGACTGTGCTGGACGTGCTTTGAGGCCACTACCGGACCATCGTTAGCCAGCACCAAATCAAAGATGGAATTCTGCCTTGGAACCTCGCGAACGTGCGGGCCCCAATGCGACTTGATCCAGACGCGACTCTTATCGCCGAAGGCTATTAGGGCAGAATCGGCGCGGAAGTATTCGGCGGCGAGCCTCGTAATCGCATCGTATGCCGGTTCGGGCGGTGTATCGAGAATTCCCGTCGAAAAGAGGGCAGCAAGCCGCGCATCTTCCTCTTGACGGTCAAGTCTGTCGGCTTTCTGCTCAGCTTGTAGCATCTTCACTCAGGTCTCGCTTCTTCTTTATCGGAAAAGAAAAGCGGCGCATGAGGTTACGCCGGAGCAGCGCTCCGGAGTACCCGTGCGGGGCGAGGCGACGCGCTACTTGCCATGAGCCGGTTGTGCTGTTTCTGTCCACAGGAAGCTGAGACTGTCCGCGTCGTCCTGGATCTGCTGATCGACGCTCATGCCCCCGCTGTGACCACCGGCTACGCTGTAGTGCAGCAGGATAGGCCGGCCGCTGGTTGAGGCGGCCTGCAGCAGCGCCGTCATCTTGCGCGCATGCAGCGGATCGACGCGGGTATCGCTGTCGCCGGTGAAGAACATCGACGCCGGATAGGCCGTACCCGCCTTCACGTTCTGGTAGGGCGAGTATTTGAGCAGGTAGGGGAACTGCTTTTCCTTGTCTGACGAGCCGTACTCGGTAATCCAGTAAGAGCCCACCAGAAACTTCTGGAAGCGCAGCATGTCGAGCAGCGGAAACCCGCAGAGCACGGCCGCCAAAGCTCTGGCCGCTGCGTGATGGCCGCGCCCATCAGCAGGCCGCCGTTCGACGCGCCCTCGATGGCGAAGTGCTGCCGGCGATGTGTACTTGTTGGCGATCAGATAGTCGGCTGCGGCAAACCAGTCGTCGAAGACATTCTGCTTCTTCTCGAACATGCCCTGCTCGTGCCAGTGTCTCGCCGTACTCGCCGCCGCCGCGCAGGTTGGGCAGCGCGAACCATCCGCCCTGCTCCAGCCACCATGCTGTCGTCGGGCTCCAGTACGGGCTGCATGCTGATGTTGAAGCCGCCGTAGCCGGTCATCAGCAGCCGCTCGGTTCCGTCGTGTTTCAGGCCCTTCTTGCCGGCGATGAACATGGGGATTTGGGTCCCGTCCTTCGACTTGAAGAAGACCTGCTTGAGCTCGTATTGGCTGGAGTCGAAAGTGATCTTCGGCTGGAAGAAGACCTCGCGCTTGCCGGTCAGCGGTATCGAGCCGGTAGATGGTGGGCGGCACAATGAACGACTGAAAACTGAAGAAGCCGTAACGGTCTGTTGTGCGGCCCCAGACCACAGACGACAAGCCGATTCCATCGAAGTCAATGCTTCCTGAGGGCTTGCCATCCAGCGTGTAGACTGCTGTCTCGGACTTCACGTCCTTGAGGCGATTCACATAGACTTTGCCGCCCACGATGGTCCAATCGGCGATGGCATCCGGGCCCTCGGGCACAATGGTCTTCCAGACGTCGGGCATGATGCCGGGATCGGCCTTGAGAATGCGTCCTTTGGGCGATTTGTAGTCGGTCTTCACATACCAGCCGCCCCGAGCGTAGATCGCATTGAACCGCGAGTCCAGTCCCCAGACCAGAACCTCGAAGGTAGAACCCGGCTTGGTGAGATCGCGATAGATAATGTCGACACGCCGGGCCGGCACGCCACGATCGATGGTGACCACCAGGTAGCGGCCATCGTCGGTGACTACCCCGGAGAAAAGATCGTCGCCGGTGAGCTCTTCGCCGCGAAACTCACGGCCAAAGATGAGCGTGTCGCGCGAGTTTCGCGTGCCCAGGACGTGCTGATACAACAGCGTTCCCTGCTTGTTATTGCGCGCGTAGTAAAGACTTGCTCCATCCGGCGCGAAGTCGACGCTGAAGTAGCGTGCGGTGGGCAGCTCGTCTTCAAGGGTCTTGCCGGTCTTGGAGTTGAAGACACGAATGCTCGCCTCGTCTGCACCGCCCTGCTGCACCGCATAGGCAACCAGCTTGCCGTCGCGGGAGACATCGGCCAGCGAGACCGAAGTGTTGGGATCGCGGCCCAGCTTTTCGGGATCGATGATCCGCTCGTCCTTGGGCGTTCCTTTCTGGGTAGCCCAGTTCCGCCGGATATAGATGGAGAACTGCTGCTCGCCGGCCAGCCGCTTGCGGAAGAAGTAGCTGCCCGCACGCTCCATGGGAAAGCGCCACTCCGAGACATTTTCCAACTCGTCCAGATCGTCCAGCGTCTGGGAGCGGATGCGCGCCTGCTTCATATAGCGCGATGTGTAGGCGTTCTGGGCATCGATAAAAGCCCGCGTGTTCGTGCTCTTGCCGTCTTCAAGCCAGCGATAGCTGTCGGGGATCCTTGTCCCGAAGTAGTCGTCGGCGACGGGAACAGCGTCCACGGCGGGCGGGGCCGGCAGCGTAATCCCCTCGCGCCCATGAATTGCCTGGGCAATCGCTCCCGCGCCAACAGCAAACCAGATCGCAATCCCCAGTCCAAGAGTCCCTCGCATGCAGTGCCCCCCTGCACAGGATACTTCGCAAACCAGCGTCCCGTCCGCGCGCAGCCCCGGTAGAATCTACTTCAGTGGCTGGAATCAGACCAACGCAACCTTCCCTCGACCTGAAGTCTGGGGACTCGAATCTGGGGCAAGCGCATTCAAGGTGGGCGCGCGGTCTGAGACTTCTGCGCCCTTCGCACGCACATACCGCCTTCACTGCGACCATCCTGCTGATGGCTTCGACCTTTCTGTCGCGCATCATCGGGCTGGTGCGGGTGAAGTATATCGTCTGGCTCTTCGGCACCGGCGTTGAAGCAGACGCTCTGAACGGCGCGTTTGTGCTGCCGGATATGATCTCGTACTTCCTTGTCGGCGGAGCGGCTTCCATCACCTTCGTCACCATCCTCACGCGCTATCGCGATACGGGAAGAGAGGGCGAGGGGCAGCGATCGCTGTCGGTGATTGTGACCACCATGTGCCTGGTGCTGGGCGGAGCCATCCTGCTGGCCGAGGTGTTTGCGCCATGGTATATCCACTGGTGGTTCAATGGCTTCGATGCACGAAAGGCGGCCCTTTGCGTGCACCTGACGCGAATTCTGCTGCCCGCGCAGTTGTTCTTCTTTGCCGGTGGAGTCTTTGGCGCGGTTCTGCTGGTGCGGAAGCAATTCAGCGTGCAGGCGGTGGCGCCGCTGATCTATGGCCTGGGCACCATTGTGGGTGGTGTATTGCTGGTGCGGCGCATTGGAGTCTCTTCGCTGGCCATTGGCACGGTGGCAGGCGCCTTCTTCGGACCATTTCTTCTCAATTGGGTCTTTGCCCGCCGCGCCGGAACGCATTACCGGCCGATCCTCGACCTGCACGACGAGGGATTTCGCGAGTGGGTGCGGCTATCGCTGCCTCTGATGGTCGGAGTTTCGCTGGTGACGGCTGACAACTGGATCATCGCGCACTTTGCATCGACAACCAGCGGAGCAGTGTCGCTGATGAGCTACGCCAAACAACTCTTCACCGCGCCCATGGCCATGCTGGCGCAGGCTGCGGGCGCGGCTACCATGCCGTTCTTCGCGAGCATGTGGTCGCAGGAGCGGCACTACGAGTTTGCCACCGGCGTTGCGGACTCCGTCTCGCGGGTGGCCGGCCTGGGACTGCTGGCGGCCTCAGGCATGGTGGTCCTGGCCGCGCCGCTGGTGGAGTTGCTCTTTCTAGGTGGTCGCTTTTCATCGGCCGATGCCCGCGAGTGCGCCGCCTACTTCGCCGTCTTCTCCGTCTCGCTGTTTCTGTGGGCGGCTCAAGCCATCTATGCACGCGCCTTCTATGCGGCGGGGAGCATGTTCGTCCCCATGGCTGCTGGAACCGTGGTGACGGTGGTTTCGCTGCCCGTCTATTACGCGCTCTACCACTGGCAGGGAGCCATGGGGCTGGCCATCGCTTCTAATATCGGAATCGCGGTGCAGACAGTCACTATCGCTGTACTTCTGCACCAGCGCCGCATGGTCTCGCTGGCCAGCCTGGAATATGCCGAACTGGGCCGGTGCCTGCTTGCCGCGCTGGCCAGTGGCGCAGCAGTCTGGGCGGTAATGTGGGGGTTGG
Organism: uncultured Acidobacteriaceae bacterium; assembly: GCA_963757965.1. GTDB lineage: Bacteria > Acidobacteriota > Terriglobia > Terriglobales > Acidobacteriaceae > Telmatobacter. The sequence continues at coordinate 91,724 of CAVWTV010000002.1, read as the reverse complement.
GCAGAATGTTGGGCTATCTGGAAACTGCGCATCTGTCCCATGCGCAAATCCGCTGGAACGACCTGGGGTTTCTGGTGGTCGGATGCGCGCTTTGGCTGGTCGTCGCAAGGTGGGTACTGGAAAAGACCGGCTCCGCGCTGCCCAGGGTGGCGATGAAACGGCTGGGGATGGGGTAGGGCATTATCAGGAAAGGAACTTGAAGGTCTTGACTTTGGGCATTGCCTTCATCCGCCGCAGGAATTCGCCTTCGTCAATTTCTTGGGGCCAGTTCAAGTTGATGGAAATTCCTATATCCTCAATGCCGGAAGGGTCTGGTTTCAGATTGATTGATTGAAGTGCCACAAGCTGTACAATGTCGCGAAAGAAAGCCTTCCTGCCATTCTGAATGAGCTTATAGGCAGGTTGCATTCTCTTGTATAGATCGTGCATGGCGACATTGTTTTCATCCAGAAGAACCTTCAGAATTTCGACCTGCCGCTCCCCTATGATGCGTTTACGCTTTGTCTCTAGCCGATTGAAGAGGCTGTACATCGTATCGCGGAACAACGCGCGCTGCATGTGCCTGCGAATCTCAGCGGTTAACCGTTCGCATTGGATTCGCACGCCTTTCAACGCGAACACCAGGAACGGCGTAAGATCGTGGCCGCCCTGCCTGACTTCGCCGAGAATGCGCAAGTACGCTGGCTTCTCGTCGTAGTAGTAATTCGACATCGCGACGAATGCTCTATCGGTCAGCCCAGCACGGCGAAGAACCAGCGCCTCCATGGCTCGGGCTGTCCGGCCATTGCCATCGAGGAACGGGTGCATGGCGGCCAAGTGATAGTGCACGGCCATTGCCTGCACCAGCGCGTCATGGTCGCGGAACTCGGTTTGGACAGATTGAAGAAGTCCGGCAAACGCCTCTTCGCAGGCTGGCCCTCCTTCCGCTCCCCGGTGCGGGGGTATGCCGAAAGTGACGTTGTAATCGCGCCCGCGAAGCACACCGGGGGGACAATGGTCGTCATCGCACCCTGCCACAAGGCGACGATGAACCTCGCGCACCAGGTCGGCGGAAATCGGCAGGTCGGAAGCCAGCTCTCCGATCCAGCGATATGCCTGCATGGCTGAACGCGCCTGCCGCTGCGACCGGGTTCTCAATTCCTCGGGCGAAACGTCTGGCCGGACCGCCTCTTCCAGCTCGCGCTCCGTGAATTCCGCACCCTCGATCCGGCTGGTGCCGGCGACCTCGCGCTTCAGTTGCAGTTCCTGGAGCGCTTCCACCCAGCTCTTCTGAAATGGCAGAGTCGTAAGCGATTGGACCGCCGACTTGGCTTCAACAAGAGCTGTCATGACGGCGGTTGAATCGTAGAGAATCCAGCGCTTTGGCAACTCATAACGAATCATTGGATCATCTATTTCATTTTCAACTTCATTCTCAACTCAAATCCATTTCACATTTTGTCATCTCTATTGTTATCTGTCAAATACAATATATGAAATGCACTTAATTTCCAAGTCGTTTTGCATTCATTTCAAGGTCGTTTCCGAATTGAACCCACTGGGTTACTCGCTACGCTATATAGATAAACCACCCGCATTCGAGCCGTTCGCAAACACAAAAGCCCCCACTGTCGCGGAGGCTCGGGTGCCGGTGCGCGGACTGAAACTTGGCTACGGCTGAACGGGCCTGAGTATCTCAGGGGCTGCCGCCGGGGCGGCGGGTGAAGCCAGCTTGGGTTCGGGTTTGCGGATGTCGATGCCGCCCTTGAAAAAGGCGCCATCTTCGATGCTGATGCGAGCCGCTGAAACGTCACCGCTGAGCGAGCCCTCGGCGCGTATGTCGACGCGGTCAGAAGCAGAAACATTGCCGCGAACCTTGCCCAGGACGACGATCTCGCGAGCAGTAATGTTGGCCGCGACCTGGCCATTGCGACCAATAGTCACGCGGTTGCCGGGCAGGTTGATGCTGCCCTCGACCTTGCCGTCGACAAACAGCGACTCCGAGCCGGTGATCTCCCCCTTGAAGAACAGGCCCTTGCCGATCGTGGCCTGATCGCCGCTGGGGACGGGTGCGCGGCCGGGGGCTTCAAACGCCTGAGCAGGTGGGGCGGGGCGCGGAGGCTCCGGAGCGGGGCTGGAGGGGACTGGTCCTGATTGGCTGGGTTTCCACATTGCGCTCAAAGTATTTCCTTTTCTGTCCTGGAAGGACGGGGCTGCCAAGGCAGGGTCCAATGCCGCGGGCCCAAAAATTCGAGTGTTTAGATCGCTGGACAATCTTGCCAGCCGGCGACCCAGTGAGCGGCGACAAGTGGGATGCTATCCCCTCGTGGCACACCAGAACATTGTTTCCTCGTTATTCTAAGACGGAGCACTGCCGTTTAACGAGAAGACGCGTGAACAAGGCGGATCGGTTGCCAATTTTGTTAACACTCCGACAGCCTGCCAATAGCCTACTCTTATTTTATGACCGATCGTGAACTGGTGGCGCGGATTGCCCGCTCCGCCGGTCAGAAAGCCGGATACAAACAACTTGTCCGCGAGCTGAGCCTGGGCGGCGGGCGCGAGCGGCGTTTGCTGCTGGAGCAGTTGGCCCGGCTGACTGCGCGCGGAGAGCTGATGAAGCTGGACCGCGAGCACTGGAGCATTCCGCGGCCTATTGCAGGAACGCGCGACAACCTTGCCGCGGGCCGGCTCGATCTGCACCGCGACGGCTATGGCTTTGTGCGGCCCAACCGAAGGTCCGCTGCGGCGGATCCACGGCAGTCTTCAGAGCAAGACGACATTTTTATTCCTCCGAATGAAATCAATGGCGCCATGCAGGGCGACCAGGTGCTGGTTGAAGTTGAACCTCCCAAGGCCGATGGACGCCGGCAGGGCCGCATTGTCCGCGTCATCGAGCGGCGCAACCCTACCGTTGTGGGAGTTTTTCATTACGCGCGTTCGGACCGCTCGCTGGGACACAATGTGGTTCCATTCGACGAACGAATGACGCAGCCTATCTTGATTCCCCCCGGAGAGGAACTGCCCACAGCCGGCGAGCTCGCAACGCCGCATCGCGTGTTGGGCCCGGAAGCCCCGGCCGCCGCCGCACACGACGGCCTGGAGGGCCTGGTCGTCGATGTTGAGATCACCAGTTGGCCAACGCCTACGCGGCCGCCGGTAGGCCGCGTGATTGAAGTGCTCGGCGATCCGGACGACTTCGGCGTGGATGTGGAGATGATGATCCGGAAACACCAGTTGCCGCGCGTGTTTCCGGATAAAGTGCTGGCCGAGGCGCGCAGCGTGGCCCATCTTGACCCGGACGAAGCCGCCAGCCGCCGCGATTTCCGCTCGCTGCCGATTGTCACCATCGATGGCGAGACAGCCCGCGATTTTGACGATGCAGTCCTGGTGACGGAGCGCGCCGGCGGCGGCTACGAGTTGCAGGTGCATATTGCCGATGTGTCCGAATATGTGCGCGCGGGGACGGACCTCGACCTGGAGGCGAGGCTGCGCGGAACCAGCGTCTACTTCCCCGATCGCGCCATTCCCATGCTGCCGCAGGAGCTTTCGACCGATATTTGCAGCCTGCGTCCGGGCGAGGACCGGCTGGTGCTGAGTTGCCTGATGCAGCTCGACGCCGATGGCCGCATTGAGAGCTACGAAATTGTCGAGGGCGTGATTCGTTCCGCGGCGAGGTTGACTTACAACGAGGTCCACGCAATTCTCGAGGGCGATGAATCACCCCACCGACGAAGACCGGTCGGTGGGGACCCCGATGCCGATGCCCGCGCGCGAAACGCTGCGCTCGTTCCAGAATTCGAGCGGATGAGGCTGCTCGCCGGGCTGATGAATAAGCGGCGCGAGGAGCGAGGCAGCATCGACTTCGATCTGCCGGAGCCGGTGATCGAGTTCGACGACCAGGGCCAGATGCGCGGCGTCACCAAGTCCGAGCGCACCTGGGCCAACCGCCTGATCGAAGAGTTCATGCTGGCGGCCAACGAGTGCGTGGCCACATGGCTTGAAGACCTGGGCGTGCCCTCGATCTATCGCATTCACGAGAAGCCCGAGCCGCGCCGCGTCGTCCAATTCGAAGAACTGGCTGCGGCCTTCGGCTACTCGCTCGGCCTGGGCGCTCTGCCCGTCAAGCGCATACAAACCCGCGGCGAGCGGCGCGACTTCCACGGACGCGGCCGCAATCCACGCATGCACGAGGTGCCCGAAGACATTCCGGTTACGCCGCGGATGTATCAGAAGCTGGCCGCGCGCATCGAGGGCAAGCCGGAGGAGCGAATCTTGAGCTACCTGATGCTTCGCTCGCTGAAGCAGGCGCGCTACTCCGAGATCAACGAAGGGCACTTTGCGCTGGCCGCGCCCAGTTATACGCATTTCACTTCGCCCATCCGCCGCTATCCCGACTTGATCGTCCATCGCATCGCCAAGACGCTGCTGCGGGAAGGGGTGAGCGGGAGCGGCGCGATTGCGCATGGACGCCACAGCTCGCCCTGGACGCATCCGAATGAGGGGCAGCGGGTGAGCGGTGCTGCATCCCACCCTAGCCGCAAAAGCAAAGACGCGGCGAGGGTGGGGCACCCAGCGTATGGGGCGGGCGGGACTGTTCCCATCGAGCCTCCCATTCCGGAAGCCGAGTTGGCGCAGATCGCCGAGGAAACCAGTCTCACCGAGCGCCGCGCGGCAGAGGCTGAACGAGAGCTGATCGAGTGGAAGAAAGTCCGCTTTATGCAGGACCGGGTCGGCGAGGAGTTTGCCGCGCTGGTGCTGAACCCCGCCAAATACGGACTGTTTGTGGAGTTGATCGACCTGTTCGTCGAGGGACTGGTTCCGATCGATTCGCTGCGTGACGACCGCTACACCTGGCGCGAGAACACCCACGAAATCATCGGCGAGCGCACCGGCCGCCGCTTCCGCGCCGGGGATCGCGTGCAGGTGATCCTCGACCGCATTCTGGCCCAGGAACGCCGGCTGCAGTTCTCAATTGTGGAGGAGGGTCTCGTCCTGACTGGGCGGAAGGCCTCTCCCAGGGCGAAGAAGAGCAACCGCAGGGACTCCGCGACGCCGGCTTCGAGAGCGGCGGGATCGAAGGGAAAGAAGCGCTTCGGCAAGAAGGGCAAGCGGCGCTAGAACAGAACGGCCTCTACACAGAGGCCGCTCTTTGGGTTTAAAGGCCGCCTACTTGTTGGCCTGCTGCTCGGCGAGCGGGCCAATAATCGGGATCGAAAACTTGCCTCCATTAACAGCCTTCATCACGCATACGAGCCAAAGGATGAACCATAAGAGATCAATCAGCAGCCCGACCATGTGCACCAATCCGTAAAGGCCCCATGGCAAGAATGCTGCCGCAACCACCGCGAATATAGCAAATGCGATTGCGACCACGAACGCCGCGATGTTGAGAAAGATCGACTGCCAGGCGTGGAAGCGCACGAAGGGACTTGTGTTGTAGGGAGGGATAGCCAGGAAGATGATCGCCGGTATAAACGTTATGTATGCGATTGCGCCGGCGGCATTGTCAGTGAGGCCAGACTGCGGTGTATCGGTCATATTGGTTCCTTTCTTGTTAGAGAATGTTATGCGAATTCCCTTGCTCAACGCTCATGACAAACCGGGTAACTGAGGAATAGCCATGCCGCGGGGGCGCGGGAGAAAGGCGTGCACCTGGATTACCACAAGAAAAGCTTTGATTGGGTCAGTTGTCAAGCGCAATCTTCGCTTGGTCTTTGGATTGGGCCCGGCAAAACAGTGCAGGGTTAGACAACCGGTGCCGTGTCATTGCCGCGGTAGGTCGCTGGATTCAAGCAATTCCGGATCGTTGTTGCGCACGTTTCCCACGCGGTCGCTGACCGGCCATGAGGTCATCCTTTCAGCCGGATAGGGGCGAAGCAGGTCAACAGGCGGACGGGCCAAGTCACCAGAGTCGAGCCCGCCGGGATCGAGCCAGCGCGTGTAATCGCGCGGCTCCAGAATCACCGGCATCCGGTTGTGGATGGGCTCCATGAGCGCATTCGGATCGGTGGTGAGAATGGTGAATGTCTCCAGCGCCTCGCCCTCCTTGGGCTGCCAGCGATCCCACAGGCCAGCCAAGGCGTAGGGCTCACCGCTTCGGAGCGCAAAGGCGTAGGGGTGCTTGGTCTTCTTGTCGATGCGCTGCCACTCATAGAATGCGTCGGCGGGTACCAGGCAGCGGCGTTTCTTGAAAGCCTCACGGTAGGCGGGCTTCGCGGCTACCTCTTCCGCGCGCGCGTTGATGGTGCTGTAGCCGAACTTGGCGTCTTTGGCCCAGAAGGGCACCAGGCCCCAGCGCATCAGGGCGAACTCGCGGTCGCCCGAGTCACGGCCGAGACGGACCACAGGCTGCACGCTCTGCGGCGCCACGTTGTAGCTGGGCGCGAACCAGGGCATGTCCTCCAGTTCCACGCCAAACCAGTCGGCAAGAACCTGCTGCGTAGATTTACGGGCAAATCGGCCGCACATACATCCCTAGAATAATTTGCCCCACGCAAAAGCGGGTGCCCCACCTGGGCGCCCTCTGGGCGCCGCGTCCTTGTTTTTGCGGCTCGGGTGGGATTCGTAACAGTGAGCGCGGCTCGCTGGTTGCAGCCCAAACTCGATCCAATACAATAGAATCTACAATGGAAACTGGGGGCATGAAGCATGGCACACACGGTATTTTGCACGCGCAACAAGAAGGAGATGGAGGGCCTGGACGAGCCGCCTTTCGACTCGGAGTTCGGCCAGAAGATCTATAAGAATGTCTCAAAGGCAGCCTGGGGCGAGTGGGTAGAGCGGCAGAAAATGCTCCTGAACGAATACCGCTTGCAGCCCTGGACCCCGACAGCGCAGACGTTCCTCGTCGAGCAGATGGAGCAGTTCTTCTTCAGCGAGGGCTCGGCTCTGCCCTCGGAGTTCGTGCCGCCGTCGCACTGACGGCGTGCATCCTGCGCTCCATTACCGAACTCATCGCAAAGATGCGGCTCGGAAGATTGTTCGGTCGCTTCAGGAGTCCCTGAATTGCTTGATCCGCGCGTGCGGAGCACGGCCGCAATGCCTGTCGCCCACCCCTGCTGGTAGAATGGAAGTTGCCGCACTGCGCGGCACTTCGCCTTCCTGGCGCCCCCAACCCCATGGCCTCCGTGGCCGAACAAGATAAGGAACAAACCTCCCTGTGACACAGACGATACGCAATATCGCCATCATTGCCCATGTTGACCACGGCAAGACAACCCTCGTTGACGCCATGCTGCGCCAGTCGGGGACCTTCCGCGCCAACGAGCAGGTGGCCGACCGGGTGATGGACTCGAACGAACTGGAGCGGGAGCGCGGCATCACCATCCTGGCCAAGAACACGGCCATCAACTTCGAGGGCGGCAAGATCAACATTGTGGATACGCCGGGCCACGCCGATTTTGGCGGCGAGGTGGAGCGCGCGCTCAAGATGGTGGACGGCGTGATGCTGCTGGTGGACGCGGCCGAGGGCCCGCTGCCGCAGACGCGCTACGTGCTGGCCAAGGCGCTTGAAGCCAAGCTGCTGCCCATCGTGGTGATTAACAAGATCGATCGCCCCGACGCCCGCCCGCAGGAAGTGCTGAACGAAATTTACGACCTTTTCATCGATCTCGATGCGGATGAAACGCAGCTCGATTTTCCGGTGCTCTACGCTGTGGCCAAGGCGGGCACGGCGACCCTCGATCCTGCCGTTGCGGGCGTTGATCTGCAGCCGCTGTTTGAGACCATCGTTTCCACCATTCCTCGCGGCCACCGGCGACGCTGAGGGTACGCTGCAGATCCTGGTGACGAATCTCGATTACTCAGATTACTTTGGCCGCATCGCCATCTGCCGCGTCTTTCAGGGGACTCTTCATGCTGGAGACGATGTGACCATTTCAAAGCGCGATGGGAGCCTGCAAAAAACGCGCATCACCAAGCTTTTCACCTTCAGCGGCCTCAAACGCATCGAGACCACCGAGACTACCATGGGCGACATTGTGGCCGTGGCCGGCGTTGAGGGCATCACCATCGGCGAGACGATAACCAGCGTTGAGAACCCATCGCCGCTGCCGCTGATCATCATCGACGAGCCGACCATCGCCATTCAGTTCAGCGTCAACAATTCGCCCTTCGCCGGACGCGAGGGCCAGTACGTCACCAGCCGCAACCTGCGCGAGCGCCTCGAAAAAGAGCTGTTGACCAATGTTTCGATTCGCGTGGAAGACACCGGCTCGCCGGACAGCTTCAAGGTGCTGGGCCGCGGCGAATTGCAACTGGCGATCCTCATCGAAATGATGCGCCGCGAGAGCTTCGAGTTGATGGCCGGACGCCCGGAGATCGTGACCAAAATGGTCGACGGCACACGCATGGAGCCGGTGGAGCACCTGACCGTCGACGTGCCCGAGAACTTTACCGGCGTGGTCATTGAAAAGCTTGGGCCGCGCAAGGGCGAGATGACCAAGATGCACAATCACGGCTCCGGCCGCGTGCGCATGGAGTTTCGCGTGCCCAGCCGCGGGCTCATCGGCCTGCGCAGCGAGATGCTCACCGAGACGCGCGGGACGATTGTCATGAATGCGCTCTTCGACGGCTACATGCCGTATCAGGGCGAGATTCCGCAGCGCCCCACCGGCGCATTGATCGCCGACCGCCTGGGGCTGACCACCACCTATTCGCTGAACAGTTTGCAGGAGCGCGGCACTCTCTTTGTGGGCGCTGGCGTTGAAGTCTACGAAGGCATGATCGTCGGCGAACACGCGCGCGACAACGACCTCGATGTGAACGTGGTCCGCGAAAAGAAGATGACCAACATGCGCGCCTCAAGCGCGGACGAGGCCATCCGCCTGGTGCCTGTGCAGTGCGCTCAATCTGGAGCAGGCCATCGAGTTCATCGCGGAAGACGAGATGGTCGAAGTCACGCCGAAATCGCTGCGCCTGCGCAAGAAGATCTTGCAGCAGAATCGCCGGCCGAAGCGGTGGGAAAAGAATCAGCCGGTTGATTGAGGATTGGACCTGCATTCTTCGGCGAAAACGCTATAGCCGCCGCTTCGCTTCAAGCACTCGCTCCAAAGCCGCTTCCGCGGTGGCGCCGATCGCCGACAGGTGCCCCATCTTTCTGCCCGTGCGCGGCGTGTGCTTCTCATAAAGATGCAACCGCACGCCGGGCACGGCCAGCGCCGCCGCAAAGTCAGGCTCACACTCTAGCCAAACCTCACCGAGCAGATTCACGATCGCCGCCGGTGTGATCAGCGCCGTATGGCCAAGGGGCAGATTGCACACGGCGCGCACGTGCTGCTCAAACTGGCTGGTGACGCAGCCGCGCTCGCTCTGGTGGTAGCTGTTGTGCGGACGGGGCGCAAGCTCGTTGACCAGCAGCTCGCCTTGTTTGGTCACAAACAGTTCAACGCAGAGCAGGCCTTCCAAACCAAGACGCGAAATGATGGCCGCTGCCAAGGCTTCCGCGCTTGCTTTCAAGCTCCGCTGGCACGCCGGCCGGCAGCACGCTCCACGCAAGAATCTGGTTCTCATGATGATTGCGGGCGGCCGGATAGCTTCGCACTTCACCGGAGGGATTGCGCGCCGCCATCACGCTGATCTCATAATCCAGATCGAGCGCCTTCTCTGCCACCGCAGGTTCGCCGCCGAGACACTCCCACGCAGCCGCAATGGCTTCCTCGGTCGCAGGCGCATCCAGACCAATGCGCGCCTGCCCACGCCCATCGTAGCCGCCGCGGCCGATCTTCAGAAACACGCGCCCACCCAGCGCGGCAACCGCTTCGTGGAGCTCGGATTCACTGCCCACCACACGAAATCCGCCAACCGGAAAGCCCTCGTCGGCGAGCCATGACTTTTGCAGAGTCTTGTCCTGAATGATGCGAATCGGTTCGACGCCGGGACGCAGCGGAGCAAGCTGGGCGACCGCGGAAAGAGCGTCGACGCCGATCTGCTCGATCTCCAAAGTCACGACGTCGGCGCCGGTCGCCAGCATCCGCGCAGCCCTGTGATCGTCCCAGCGTCCCACGATGGTCTGGTCGGCCACAAAGCTGGCCGGGCAGGCAGGCTCTGGGTCCATCACGCGCACTCGATAGCCCATGGTCCGCGCGGCCATCGCCGTCATGCGCCCCAGTTGGCCGCCGCCCAGAATAGCCAGCAGTCCGCCAGGCCGGATGATCGAACTGTTTTTTTCGTGAGAAGCTTCGGCGTTGCTGCTCACCCTGGCAGCTCCTGCCCCAGTACCTCCTGGGTGCGCGCCGCTCGCCATGCTGCCAGCCGTTCGTAGAGTGGCGCATCGGTCGCGGCAAGTATTTCCGCCGCCAGCAGCGCCGCGTTGGCCGCGCCGGGCTTGCCGATGGCCAACGTTCCTACCGGCACCCCTTTGGGCATCTGCACGATCGACAGCAGCGAGTCCATGCCGTTCAACTGCGTGGCCGCCACCGGCACTCCCAACACGGGAACCAGCGTCTTCGCCGCCAGCATTCCCGGCAAGTGCGCCGCACCGCCCGCACCCGCAATGATCACGCGCAGGCCGCGTTCCCGCGCCGTTTCCGCGTACTTAAAAAGCCGATCGGGGGTACGATGCGCGCTCACCACCCGCGCTTCATGCGGAATCTCAAGCTCGCGCAGAATCTCCACTGCGGCCGAAAGGACCTCGTAGTCGCTCTTGCTGCCCATCACCACGCCAACCAACGGCTGTTCGCTCATACCCCGATTATACGAGGGTCTAAAACGCAAACCGGAAACGAACGCGCAGGCTTTCTAACTGAGGCCTGCTGCATCGATCCTCAGTGATGACGCCACGCTTCCACGGCCACTTCCATCACCGCGAATAGCACGCTGACAGCCGCCAGAAATCCCTTGGCCCGCTGCCAGTTTTGCTCATGCCGCTCCATGCGCCGCTCCAGATCGGCGATGCGCCCGCCGCTGCCGTCGCCCGTCAGCCCCGTCATCTGCGTCTTTAGCACGCTCAAGTCGCTCAGCACCTGCGCTTCAAATTCATTCATCATTCGCATTTGCTGGACTCCATCCCCGTATGCTTACCTACGAAAAATCGCCGCTCACGATCCAAGCGGAAGATTGATGAACAACGCCGTTGAAAATGCCGAGTAATTCGGCGGTGTTGAACCGTCGTACATCCGAATGTAGAAGCGGTCGTTGGCCGTCTCCCGCGAGAAAGTCATGTTAGGCAGGGTCGCCCTCACTACCAGGCCCGGATCCTCTCCCGGCATGAATGCAAAGTCCCGCCGCCGAATCTCAAATCCCCCGCCCGTGGGCGGAGTCACTCCGGCACTTATCGCCACCGTGCTTCCGTTCAGCGTGGTCACAGTAAGAGTCGTGAGGTTGGCTAACAGTGTGGGTGCGATCGCCGCCGGCAGCCACGCATCCTCTGGAACCGTCGTGCTTGTCTTGATTGCCAGGTCGTCGGCCCAGTCGTTGGCAAATGCAATTGCATACTCCACCAGATCGGGATAACTGGCCCGATAACTCACCTTCACCGTGCGAACCACCACGTCTGCGTTCAGGTTGGTCGAGGGCGCATTCAACAGAAGCGCGTCGCCCGGCCAGACATCGGCGGCGAAGCTTGTTTTGTTTCCGCTGTAAGTACCGCTCCACAACGCGCTCACGCCGGACGCCGCCTGTTCAATGGCCAGTGCCGCATTCAGGCAGTCCGTGGAGCTGCGCGCCGCGGGGCTGGTTACCGAACCGATCCACGCAGCCACTGCGGGCGATCCGGCCTGTGCCAGTGCCTGCTGGCTCGCGGCGTTCACAGCTCGTCCCACGGCCCTGCCCACCGTGCGGTAATTCACCGCGATCTGCTCACCCGACACGGGCGCGTACCCTAAATAGAAAACAACCTTGCCCGTGCGCTCCAGATGGCACTCCGCCGCTTCGGCCACCGATCCCACACGCCTCGTATACGCACCGCCGCCCGGCGGCGTGCTCACTACCCAGCCCGATCCGAGATTGGTCAGGCTGATCGCCCGCATGGTTCCAATCAAATTAATGCTGCTGGCCGCAACCAGAAAACATGCCGAAGGCAAGCTGGCGACCCCTCCATCGTAGAGCGTCACCGGCATCCCACCTACGCCATTGACAAACTCCTGAATCTCCATCTGGATTTTCGCCGGGCATAGGTTCGTGAGGCCGCCCTGGGTAATTGCGCCGCTATCTCCAAAGGAACGGTAGACCGCCAGCGCCCGCTCGTTCTCCGCGCAGTGCACCCTTGTTCGCAGCGCGTATTGGTTTGCTGGATTTATTGCGTAAGTCGCCCCAACGGGCATTCCTTCAACTATCGGCTGCAATGTAACTGCCCCGGTACCTTGCTGCGCTGTCACTTTAAACCCCGCAGTGCATGCGCTCTGCGTCTCGTACCCAACGAAGAAGCCCGCCAGAACTCCGGTGCTACCGGGCGAAAGGCTCACCCCCTGGGCCTCGAGCAAAAGCGTCCCGCCCATCTCCAGCGGATCGATCCACATAAGCAGCGTTTCGCCGTCGATTCCATTGCCGCCGTTCATGACCAATCCGGCTGCGCCAAGCGAGAGATAACCATATCCGCCCGTGTTGCCCCACACTTGTTCGTTGATCGCACTTTCGTTGAATAGCTCGTTGACGATTGTGGACCTGGATGCAGCAGGAAAGAACGGGGCCGCGGCCAGATAAAACCGCGTCGTAACTCCGTCGCCCAGGAAATACTCGGTAACATACGCGACCGGCTCATGTTCGCCGCAAACTGTTACATCGTTCGCCATCGCGCGCTTGACGCTGGCGGTGAGCACCAAGCCGGCGAGACTGAGACTGCCGTCGGTTTCGCTCAGCGGATGCTCCGTGCCGGGCACGGATGAGAGCGTCAGCGCCCCATTGACCGCTCGATACGAGGCACGCGCCTGACTTGCAACTTGTCCGGCACTCTTGCTCCACGATGCACCCAGATCCGGAACAAAGTTGCTTACAAGCACATTCGATGTAAGCCCTTGAGCCGATAACACCGCCGATCCGGCATGATGAACCAATGCGGTCATTAGCGCCCCGGCGGTCTCGCCCGTGATGCCCGCGCTGGGCGGCATGAGTAACTGGTCAAGCAGAATTTCGTCGCTCACGGCCTGGATTGCAATTCGATAGCGCGGGCCCTCGATGGCAAGCCCCGCATACTCAGGGAGCGGAGTTACCGCGATGTAACCGGTGAAGTACACAGTGCCATCGTCGCCCGTCACCGCCAAAGCTTGATTGCGCGTGGGCGTCGCCAAGGTTCCGCTCGACGGCAGGCTGAGCCAAAGCTGGCAAATGGAAGGTTCATTCAGCTTGCGCTCAATCGTCGAGGGCCGCGCTTCATCGAGCGCCGCTGTATAGTCCTGACCCTGCACTGAAATCTTCATCGTCACCCTCTAAGAAACCCCTGATCAAGTCCCATTTCTAGCCGTTCGTTCCCTCAGCGGCTAAAGCCTGTGTTGATTGTGCGGCATATGCGGCGCGACTAAAGTCGTGCCCTTTCAAATCGTCGACTTATTCAGAGGTTCCCTAACTCGCCGGCTTAGCAGCACGCCGCTTTGCTAACTTCCTCACACCAGCGCATTGGCCGCCGGAAGAAAGCTCCGATAACACAGCACATGTTCACCGTCCAGCGGATCGGTAATTGGCAGCGCCAAGAACTGTCCCTTGAGCACCACCCGCGCCTGCCCGTTCCGATTCTTTCCGCTCAGTGGGACGGCTGCTTCTTCCGCGCCGGACATGGTTTGCAATCGCGGATAGTGGAAGAAGATTCTCTCCCCTTGACTGCCTTGCATCACAAAGAGCGCCGACCATTCCTGATAGAAAAGGCCGCCTTCGCGGTCGACAAATCCGGTTACTGCCTGTAACTTCGCGTCTGCCTCCGGCGCGCCGCCCGGCAACGGCTCCGCAAGCGTAAGCCCGGTCGAATTCACCTGCACGACAAGTCCGACGTTGAAAGTAACTCGCCGAATATAGTCCACATCCGAGAGCGCCTGGCGCACATACGCGCCGGCAACCGGGGCGCCAACAAATCCAGTCTGCCCGGTATAATCGGCATCCAATGCGATGATGGCGCCGGGCGCAAACTTTGCCGCATCGGTTGCCGCCAGTGCCACGAATGTGGCGGTCGATCCATTCTGCACAACGGCCGCGAGAGCCGCCGCCGCTCCGTCCGCGGCTGGAGCAGCCCCAGTCGCCGGCGCCAGCAGATTCATGTGTTGTGACCCTGTCGCCAGCGCCATGGTGAGCTTTGTCCAACTCAGAAATTGCAAACTAACCTGCGCTTCGAGGGTCTCTCGAACCTGCTCCAGCGTTGCGGCCGGAATGCCCGTTAATACGGCTGATGTCTTGCTTCCCGGCTTGCGCGTGAAATCCTGAATCCAACCCAGGCCGATCCACGGAGCTGGCGGAGCGTCCAGACTGAATCCGCCTTGCGTTGCCGGATCGAAAAGAGCCGGCGTTTGGGTTGGACGATTTACAGGCGCGAAATATCCACGAACCCGCCTTACCACCGGCGCGGGAGCCGAAAACCAATTTGCAGCCATTTACTCCCCCTGCTCCTGGTAGCTGTAAACCATCACCTTGGCTGACCGGCTGAGCCGGTCCCGCTGGACCACGACCGGTCCAAAGCCCGGCTCGTCCCAAAAGACGTTGGTCAGCATCGCCGTCGGCAGCGTCGCTGTGTAACTGAACTTGGGCGTGTAGAAAGGCTCTAACATCGCCACTAACTCCTCATCCATCTCGCTTAACGAGCGGCCGCGATCCAGGCCACCGAAACTCTGCGTCCCGCACGTTTGATACACGATCTCGCATTCCTCGGCCGCCATGACGGACCCAAGATTCATATCTACGCCCAGACCGAGCCAGCGCAGGATGAACACATCGCTGGGTAGCTGGCTGAAGGGCGCCTCCGCTTCCTCCACGAGAATTCCCGGCCGCACCGCACCGCGCAGCAAAAACGTCCGCTCCGGCTTGATCGTGGCCAGCCGGTTTCGCAGCGCCATATAAAACGAGTCCTTCGCATTCTGCATGAAGTAACGCTCCTGCATCGTCTACGGATAAGCATTGTGGTTAGGCTAAGAGCTTGAAGCTTGTTACACCGCCTGCTGGTGCGCCTCGCGTAAGAGCAGCCGGTAGAGATAGACCTTTCCGAAAGCCTCGTTTGAAGCAATCGACTCGATCAGATAGTCCTGCCCTGCCACAGTTACCGCCAAAGTCATGGCAAAAAGCGCTTGGGCCGACACTATATCCAGAGCGCTTACCTGCTGCTCGACGCCTGTAGCCGACACCAGAAGCTCCCATTTCGACTGTCCGCCCTCCTGCCAGGTTGGGCGCAGCTTGCGCATCACTACCGGGCTCACCACTACATCCGCAAAGGTTGTAGCCAAAATGCCTAACTCCGACATGTTCGAATCGGTGGTAGGGCCCGTCACCCGCAGAAGAGCCGACGTTCCTGCAACGCTTCGCAGCAGGGCATCGGCCAGCATCTGCGACGCTCCCACTGGGTTGCGCGGCGCCGTATCGCTCATCGCTCACCCCAGCCTGTTCGCGATGTAAGGGCGAAGCCAGGCCTGCACCGTTTCGTCCACCAGCGAACTCGAGAAGTACTGCATCTGCATTGTGTCGATCTTGGTCTTGCTTGCATTGAGCGCCGGCGTCGATTGCGCATTGCGCACAATCTGCGCGCATGCTGTCTTTACGTCGTCGCCGATAGTCGTCAGGCCTGCCGTATAAGTCACCGCAACTTCGTTGTAAGGCAGTCCCAGCACATTCCATGGCAGCGTGAGTTCTCCCGTGTTTGGGTCAAAGTCCACTGAGTTTGGATCGATCGCCGCCCACTGGCCAGGAAGCGAAAACGCCCATGCGATCTCGAACAACGGCTCGTTCAAGATCTCCCCTCGCCGCGGCTTTGCGTACCGGCCCTGGATACTCACGATCGGCGTCGCGGATATGCCCAAGGGAGCCAGCGGCAGATAACTGAGCAACACCGTCTGTGACCCGCTGGTCAGGCGCAAGCGCTCCGTGTACTGGATCACGTTCAGGTCCGGCCGCCTGCAATAGCTGTTGATCAAGGCTGTGGCGGCTGTGATCCAGTCCGCCGTCGTTCCAGCCGGCAATCCATAATTTGGGTAATCCGCTGGCTGCAGATATGCCATAATTCACCCTTCCTGTTGTGTGTAACTTCGGTCAACCCCACCCTAGCCGCAAAAAAAGGCCGCGGCGAGGGCGGGGCACCCAGCTTTAGGAAATAGTTAGCGATCGACCAGCACCTGGTAGTGCGCGTAGTTAGCGCCCTTCACCACCGGAGCTCCGAACTTGACCGCAACGTATTGGTAGGTCAGCGAGTTAGGCAGTCCAAGCTGGAAGATACGCGGCGTCGGGTCGCCGAGCCAGTGGTACTCGATCAGATCCTCGGTCACGATGTAAGCCGGGAGCACCGCAGAACCCGATCCCGGAGTTCCCGTGTAACTCAGGCTCCAGTCCGGAATGAGTGGCAGATCGCCAGCCTGCGTCGACAGCATCTTCACCCTGATTCCACCCGTGATGTTGTCGGTATTCAACACCACGTTGAACTCGGTCTTCATCTCCCGGTCGATCAGATCAAGCAGCACCGGGTTGGCGTAGATCGCCGTGGGCCGCACATAGTAGCCGTTGCTGGCCACCATCTGCGCCACCGCCGACTTCAACCCGTCTACGATTGAAGCAGCCGTGCCGATCGAAACCGTATTGCCTCCGGCGATAATCTGCTCGGTGACTCCCATGTACTGCGTGGTCGTCGGCGTGCTCAGGCTGGTATCGTTGCCGTTCCACAGGGCCACATCGTGAGTCACCATCACGCCGCTCACCGTGTCCACGAGGTCTTTCGCCTGCAGATACGCGAATTGCTTTTGCTGGTCGCCCAGCTCAATGTCGAACAGGTTGTAGTTGATCTGCGAAACGATCGCCTTCAGCGGCACGCTCCGTTCCACGCGCGTCGGACTGACGACCGGAGCCACAATGCTGCGCGGATTGACGAAGCCCGCCGAACCCGGATTGGGAATCGCCGTCTCCTCAAAGAACCGCGACGGGTGACCGGTCGCCGGAACCTGCTTGATGCGCTGCCCGAAGGGGCTCGAACGCCGGCATATATCGAAGATCTCGGTCTGATACAGCGGAACTTCGATAGCGCCCGGCCCGATGAAATCTGCTGCGGCGTGAATGTCTGCAAAGGTTGCGTTCATAGGCTCTTTCCGCCCCCTCCATGGGGCCAGTGGTTGGTTGGTCAGGGATCAGAGATCAAGGGTCAGAGATCAGAGATCACGGTGCGCTCCAGTCAGCTTTCAGGTTGCCGGCGGAAGCATTCGCGCTGCGCTTACGCGATCGACCCGGCCCGCAGCAGTTGGCTCTTGACCGCGATGCGCTGCTCCAGGCTCAATCCCGCCAGGGCCGCATCCAGCGTTCGCACGTCCACCGGTCCGTCGCCGATGCCGTGTTTGGCCAGCATCTCTGAAGTAGCCGCAGGCATCGTTCTGCGCAGCGGATTCTGTGCCGCGGGCGCCGCCGCCTTCACTTCAGCCAGTTCCCGCTCCACCGCTGCCAGCTTCTCCGCCAGCTCCGCCTCGCGCCGGCCCTGCTCCACCGTTGCCGAGATTCTTTCCACCTCGCCGGTCAGTGCGCCCTGACGTTCCTCCAACCAGTTCAGCGTTCTCTCCAGCAGGGTCGTCGCGGCCTCAAGCCGCTCGCAATATCTCTCTCGTCCTTTTCCATGACCTTCCTTTCTTAAGTTGTTAGTGGTTAGTGGTTAGTGGTTAGGAGCCTCTGATTAAGTCTCACTGTTAGCCGTCCGTTCCCTCAGGGGCTAAAGCCCACGTTGGTTCTGCGATCCTTGCGGCACTGCTGAAGCCGTGCCCTTTCAAGACCCGGCTTTCGCCACGAGCTGTTAGTGCTTATTCAGAGGTGTCTAAGTGTCCAGTTTGCGCTGACTTACTGTTCTTCTAACTCGCCATGCGGAAGCTCGTGGCCCGGTAGGCCGCCTTCTCCCGCAGCAGAATCGCCGCTCCGGTAAAAGTCACGCGGGTCAGCTTCCACACCTCGGCCCGCATATCCTCAACCCGCGCATCGGCCAGTTCGTAACTCATGCCCATCGCATTCGGGTCGCCGCGGCTGACGCCTCGATGGCCGCTGCCACCTCGGGAAAGTCGCGCGCGTAGAGATACCCGCGCACCACCAGCCGCTGCCCGACCAGATCCGCCTCGGTCAGCAGCCCGATCTTGCGCCGCGCATCGTGGCCGTCCCATCCCGGCCGGTAATCCACCGCCATGCCCAGCAAGGAAGGCAGCGCCTTCTCCGCCGCCTCGCGCGTCAACATCACCCGGTGCCCGCGCGCTCCGGCCGGAGCCTTGTCGCTGGCCGCGTTCACCATCGTCAATACCCCTTCGAACGGCACCCGGTTGGGGTGCCCGTCCACGTGGGGAATCTTTACCGCCATCGCTTCCAATCGCATGCGCTCTCCGCTCCATCTGATACCAGCGGACATAGTCCGGCTTGTAGTTGCTGCTTCGCCTGCTGCAGCTGCCGCCATCGCCCGCCAGCTTGCACCACCCGATCCTGTCTCAATCGGCCCCAGCCCCCGCATCGCCCGCACCTCATTCACCGTCAGCACGCCGGCCTGCAGCAGTTGCACCTGCACCGCCAGTTCCGTCTCCTCGTCCCGCGCGTTCAGTTCGTTGAAGACAAACTCGAACTCCCGCCAGCCAATGCACTTGCCGAACAGGTCGCGGGTAAGATGCCCCGCCAGCAGCATCGCCAGCGGCGAAATCGCCCCGCGAAACGCCTCGTCGGTCATCTCCGCGGCCGTCGAGCGATTCACATCCGCTCTCCAACCCCAGCAGCAGCGGTGGCAGATCGAAAGCGTTGGCCACCATCCGGATCAGAAACTCCTGCCAGGCCAGCCGCATGTCCGCATCCGTACCTTGCGCAAAGCGCAACACCTCCGGCTTCTGCTCCGTCGAGATCAGCGGCACCCGCCCTGTCCCTTCAATCTCGTCCTGCCACCAGCGAATCAGCCGGTCGTGCTGCGCCGGCGTGGCCTCGTTCAGCCACAGCGCATACTGCGCCACAGAGTTGGCAGCCAGCTTGCCCGCGAACCGGTGCGCGCTCAGAAACTGGTTCACCGTCTCAAAGGCCACCTCCAGCGGTCCCAGCCCAAAGGGCGTAAAGCTGCGCGGATTCATCCGGATGTACATCAACTGGCCGTCGCGCAGATCCACCGCGGCCGACTCCAGTTGTCCCGGCATTACCTGCGCATACCGCGGCGTCTCCGGATCGCCGTCCCATCGCGCATTGATTCGAATCGAAGCCCCATCCACCGCCCACATCATCGCCGGACGATCCGGATCGCCGGTCGGCTCCATTTCGATTGCGCCGAATCCGCCCGTCAGCGCGTCCTCGATGGCCTGTTCTATCAGGGTCCGAAAGCTGTCCACCGCGTTCGGCTCTTCCAGCATCAGGCGCAACGCCCGCAGCCTTCTCTCCGTGAACGCGAGATCCTGCTGGCGAAATCCGCGCCGCACCCTCACCTGCCAGTCCATGGCCGCAATCCGGTCCTTGATGACGTTGATCGCCCGGCGGACAACCGGGGTTTCGGCGAACCGGCGCAGATTCATCGGCGTCGCCTTGGGCAGCAGCCGCCCCGGAAACTGAACCGGACTCAAGATGGACGGCAGCGCCAACGTCTTGCGCTCCGCCTCTGCCGACGCGGTTATCTCCGCCTTCGGGTCACCACCAATCGCCTGCCGCCAGACCTCCCGCAACTGTTCGCCTACCTTCACGCGCACCTTCTTTCTCAGCTTCCAGCTACTAGCTATTTGCTCTCAGCTTTCAGCTCTTAGCTTCTAGCCAAATGTAACTTCGCTAGAGAGCACATCGCTTCCGCGGCTCTTGCGCAAAAAGCAAAAGGCGCAACCTGAAATGGTTGCGCCTTTTGCCTTCAGCTTCCAGCCGCTAGCTGCTAACTCTCTGTTTCCTATCCAACAAATCCCATCCTACAGCAAAGACCTGTAATTATCTGCAAGCTATCGACGAATAAGTGAAACGAAGAAGCAAGTTACTCGCAGTTAGCGCCCGCAGTCAAGAAATTGACCCCTGATCTCTGACCCCTGATCCCTGTTCTTCACACCCGCAGCTCGCGCCGCGCCGTCTCCGCCACCCGGCCCAGGTCCGATGTTGTCAACACCCTGATCTGGTGCTCTTCCATCGTCTCGACGCCGAAGCGGTACATTTCCAGCCTCTCCGGCTCTTCGCCGGTTGCGCCCAGCCTGGCCGCCGGCTCAATCACCGCCGTCAACTCAAGCTGCGCCTTCTCCACCCGCTCCACGCCGGCCCGCAATCCCGCCGCCGAGAACGCCAGCACCTTGGCCATCTCCACGCCGGGCTCCAGGCTCACCGCCTGAAACATGCGGATCAACCCGTTGGGACGATAGCCGACATCGATCCGCAACGGGTCCCCCGGCCGCGTGTACTCTGAGGCCGCGATTCTCTTCCTCAACAGCTCCCACACCCCGGCCCGTTCGAACTCGGTCCGCATCCTGGCCTGGATCGCGGCCCGTCCCTTCAGCCGCGACATGCGCTCGCGCGGAAGCGGATCGACGTACATCTTCATCAACTCTTCCATCCCGGCGGGAAGGCTCTCCGCCAAATATGCCTTGCCCTCGGTCATCTGCACGCTCAGCGAGAGCGATTCAGTCAGCAGCCGCATGAGGCTGCCGGCAGGCTCGTTCCCCTTCGGCTCGGCCTGAAAGCGACGGCGCAGCTCGTTTTCCATGCCTTCGAGGACCGCTGTGTCCGCCTCCGGATCGAGGCAGCGCACGCGGCGCCAGTCGCGAGTGAACTGGACCATCGCCGGCTCATGGGCCGGCTCAAGCCCCGCCGCGGCTTGCTCGCGCAGGATGACCCCGATGTGCACATACTCGTTCCGCACCGCATCCGGCACATACCGGAGCAGATGAAATTCGCATGCCCGCCGCTCGAATCCGCTACTCATGCCCTGTCCATTGCCCGCTTCCGCACCTCATGCCCTACATCGCTCTTTCCGCCATGTTAGTCCCCCACCCCGTCCGCTTCCAGGCTTCTTCTCCGCCTTTTCCCATCCGGCCCCATTTCGGAAACGGTCTCCTGTCCGATCTCCCGAAGTCTTCAATCAGCTCCCGGATCAGGCAGCGCCGCGAAAGCAGTTTCTCCACCAGACGCTCCATGTCGCCGAGGTCGCCTCCGTACCACTCCGGCGGGATCTCATTGGCCGCCGCCCAGACCGTCTCTGCCGGCAGCGTCTCCAGCCGCGTCAGCCAGGGCTCAAACGACTCCCACCCGGTAACCTCCCGGTACACGTCGTTGCGATAGTAAACCCCGCGCAGCGGAATATCCTCGAACTTCCAGTCTCCGGCGTGAAAGCAAAACCCGAAGTCGATGAACACCGTCCGGTAGCGCCGCTCGCGCTGCCGGCGCGCGAACACCGCCTGGCGCCCGTTGGCGTTTCCCGTCCACTTGTCGAGGCCCAGGATGCCGGCAAACTCGCCCAGATTCCTCACCTCGGCCAGTTGTTCCTCGGGCAGGTAATCCACCACCTGCCCCGGCATTAGCCCGCCCACAAACCGCGAGCCGAACTGCAGCCCCGGCTGGCAGCGCACCTGGGTTCGCCCCAGGTCCATCCTCAGCTCCGGCGTGTTCTCGATCAGCCAGCTCGAGACCTCCACCAATTCAGTCTCGGGTACCGTCAACCCCACCGCCAGGGCCAGCCGCGTGGCCAGAAACTCATTGGCCAGCACCCTCGTGTGCTGCGGGTTGTTCTGGAACTTGACAACGTAAATATTGCCGTCCGCGCCCAGCATCAACTGGCCCTGCGCACCGCCCCGCATCCGCCGGATCTGCTGCACCGCCAGCACCGCCAAGCCCGTAACCCGCCATTTCCCTACTCGTATCGAATTCTATGCGCATGGAGCGAAATTATCTGCAAAGCGGAATGCTGAGATCAGAAATCAGGGGTCAGGGATCAGGGGTCTGGGATCAGGGGTCAGGGGTCAGACACCCGGCGAGCCGCAGTCGACTTTATTGGCGGTCAACGATCAGCCACAATCGACCGCTGAAACTTGACTCCATGCAACGGATCCGATCCCTACTCCCTACTCCCTGATCTCTGACCGCTGGCTAGCAGCCGCTCCCGCGCCCCGAGCCCAACCGCCATCGCCATTACCCGGTCGTCATGCGTCCCGGCTCGGGCCCCGGTGCTCCCGTTGGCCATGCGCACAAAACTCCGGCACTCGCCCAACAGCCATCGGCTCTGGAACCGCTCCGGCTCCTCCACCAGCCCCGCGTCCAGCAGCCCCAGCACCGCCGGCCGGCTTAAGGTCGTGGTCAGCCACCCCGCCTGTCCCCCTTGCCTGTAGATCCGCGGATATCTGCACGACGTCTCCGCCAGCGCCAGCACCCCCATCCCGTGGTTGTTTCTCTCCACTACAAGCCACGCCTGGTTGTACTCCGCCGCCAGCCCCGTTACCAGCCGCGCCAGCTCCAGGCCTCCCACGTGCCCGGCAAACTCCGCGCACTGCAAGCCTGTCTCCATCTCCAGCACCTGGGCCGCCGAGTAGTCTCCCTCGCTGCCCCCTCCGGCCGGGTCCACCGCCACCAGGTACTCTTTGCCCTTCAACGGAGGCAGCCAGATCTCGATCTCCCCGTTACGCCGCCTCTCGATCGGCTCGGCCATCTCCGCCAGCCGCTGCTCAATCGGCGCCAGCTCAAACACCGAATCTCCGCTAGCCAGAAAGCAGCTCTCTTCGTCCTCGGCGTACTCCTGCCGCGCCAGCCCGCGAAAGTCGGCCCGTATCTTCCGCCGGAATCCGATCTGCTCCAGTTCCAGGCGCTCCCGCACCATAAGATCGCGCTCTTCCTCGCTTAAACTGGCTTCGTCCACGGTTCCAGCCCGGTACCGCCGCTCCATCCACCATGGAAAGAAGTGCCGCACCATTCCCGTCTCGCCGGCCTTCCGCCATTCCTCGTGGAAGCACCCGCCCACCCCGTCCGGCGTCGACTCCAGAATCAGCTCTGCCCCCGGCGCCAGCGACGCCCGCAACCCCGCCAGTGTCTCCGCCGGGTCGCCCGGCCAGCGCGCCAGCTCCGAGCAGTGCAGATTCTGCACCGTCAGCCCGCGGCCCGCGTTCCGGTCTCCCGCGGATACCACCCGGTATTGGGCATCGATCTCCGGAAACACGATCTGCCGAACATTGGCCCGCGAAGTCCTGAGCGGACCCTCGCGCAACTCCTCCGGCAAGAAGTCCAGAAATCTGTGCACAATCCGGAAGATCTCCTCCGCCGCCTCCTGCGTGTGCGCGACCTCCAACGTCAGCGTCCCCGGCCTGGTAATGGTCTTCAGGAAGAACCGCGCCGCCGCCCACGTCGTCAACCCCATCTGCCTGGCCTTGAGCACGATGTTCCGCTGGCCGCGTTTCCGCTCAAACGCCCGCTGCGTCGCATTTGCTCGCAGCCGAGCCGGCCTCCCATCGCGCGTCCTCACCACCAGCAGCCGCTCCGCCAGGGCCATCCCCACCGTGCGCCCCCGCAGTGTCGCCGGCCGCTGATCCAGAATCCTCCCGAACCGCTCCAGTTCCTCCCTGTCCAACTCCTCCAGGCGCAGCTCACCCAGCCGCGCCGCATACGCGCGCTTCTCTTCTGTCAATGCCACAGAACTCCACCCCCACCCGCCCAGCGCTCATCCCATTCAGCCTGGAGCCGAGCCAATTGCCGGCTTCTGAATATGCCAACCTGCTAACTCGCTTTCCCCGTCACGGCGGGGGCGAACTCGCCGAGTCATTCGATGAATATGTGGAGGCAGCCAACCGCTGCAAATTAGATGGGAATTTAGCTAATTCCCGCCGCACCAGTACCGTATCTGATAAGCCGTGCTCGCCGCCAACGCCGCGTTGGCCGTCAGCGTAAGGGCCGTCGTGCTTTCGCTCCAACTAATCGACGTCACCAGCCCCGTCCCGCTCAGCGTCGGCGTCACCACACAGTTTGCCGAGTTCGAATGCGTATTCGGAAAACTCAGCGTCGCCAGCGTTCCCGTCGCCGTACTCGTGCCCGTCGTCAGCGTCACCGTCCCGCTCACCCCGTCGCATACGTGACCGCTCGCGCATGCAATCGCCGGGCTCGACCCTGCCGCCGCGCCCGCTCCAAGCGACATGGTTCCCGAGCCCATGATGAACTTGCCCGAAACAAATCCCGTCGCTGTCGTATTTCCGCTCGCCGTTGTCGAGAAGACAACCGCCGGGCTCGACCCGCCGCTCTCCACGTAGAATCCCCCCGTGCCGCTATTGGTCGAGCTGTTGATCAACACTGAGTTCGCACCGGCTCCGGAGTTGATCAGTGTCTGGCCGTTCGGATAAAAAACCTCCCGGTCCAGTGAGTTAACCACATCCGTCAGTTTGAAATAGTTGCTCGCATCCTTCCGCAGCTTCCATTCCGAGGTCCCGGAGTAGCTGTTGAACCCCAGCGCGCCCACCTGGTCCGCGCCCGTCCCCGGCTGGATGACCACGTCCTGCTCGGCCGCGGCGCCGTTCGCAAACGTCGTCGTATTTCCCGTGAACGTCGGCCCGTTCGCCAGCACCGCATTGCCCGTGCCTGTTGATGAGGCCGCAACCAACCCTCCGCTGCCGTTTGTGCCGATAAGGCTGGCTGAGGTCAATCCCCGGTCGACGATCGTTGGCGCATTCACCGTGCCGGGGAGATATGTGCTCCCACCGCTGTCGATGGCTGGCGCCAACGCTTGCCAACTGCTACCCGCCGCCAGGTAGACCGCGCATTGATAAGTCGTGAAATACGCGGACTGACTCGGCTGCGACATTCCGTTCATGTTGGAGGGCCACACAATCGAGTAGACCGAAGACCCTTGAGTAACCGCGAAGCACACCTGCTGACCTGCGAAGGCTCCGTTGGCAATCGTCGAGCTTGTTGCATTGCCTGTCAGGGTAACCACGTTGACTGCCACCGCCGAACTCCATGTAACCGCGCCATTGGCGGGATACGGAACATTGACGCCGCCCGAAACCCGGCCGGGAGATGAGATATTGCCGGATGCGTCCACCGTCGCCCCGCCATTGAGGGTCTCACTCGTCTCTGTGGACGAAGTGACATTGTTCCAGACCCGATAACCGCTGGGCGTCGAAGGTACATAGATCGGCAGGCTCGCGCCCAGTATCTTATTACTCTCGACCGTAACATCCTGGAACGTTCCGCTTGTGGCATCCAGGCGAAGACCGTAGTAGAGATTGTTTATAACGTTCCCCTTGAAATCGAACCCCGAGGACTCGGGAGTTGTCGTCGGGGTAAGCACTTGAATGCCGGAACAGGCGCTATTGAACCCCGGCTGCGCGGTCACGGTCACATCGTGTACCGACACGTTATATAACGTTCCTTGCCCATCGGCGCCGAAGCCTAAAGTCACCCCGGCGCAGCTCCCGGTCGATGTGCCCATGTCGATTACATCGGGACCGACGTTCGCGTTATACGAAGAAGGATAGAAGCTCAGCGTACCCGCGTGAGATTCATTCACGCCGCTCGAATTGTAGACAGCCAACGCAGTGAGGGAATTGGCAAGCACCTGCAAAGTAGTGCTGTTGTTCCCTGCATTCGTAAAACCGCTTGTCGCGATGTGATCTTCGCCGGCCAGGCCATTGAAGCCGCCGAAGGAATATGTGCCCACATAACTCGTCGTGCTGGCCGAGCTGACCGCCGTCGCGCCGGAAGGCGATGTTTCTGCTGCTCCCTTCGCATTCACAAAGGTCAGCGTGGTCCCAGTGGATGCCGCGCAAATGAAGGTTCCATTGTTCCCGCCGTTAAACGCGCCGGAAATTGTGAATGCCCAGTTTTTATAACCGTTGCTCGTTCCACCGGTGAATGTCCCATTCAACACCGTCTCCGGGGGAGTTCCGGAGGTAGTCTGCGGAGTGAAAGCAATGCTGCCGATGGTGAAGGTCTGCGCGGTCTGCTGGATCGCCTGCGTCAGAGTCGCGGTTTGCTGCGTGCCAAGACCGCTCACTGAGATGGCCTGCTGGTTTGAGTCGTAAGCAACGCCGCCCGAACTAACACCGCTAGACTCTCCTGGAACGTAGGATATGGTGTTGCCGGAAATCGTGCTCTTCAGCGATGCAATGCTGCTCCATGGGTAGACCAGAATTTTGCCGTTCCGGATCGTGTTGCCGGACGCTGTGATGTTGTTGCCAAGAAGCTCGCACGCGCCCGAATTCGACCAATCGTTGCCAGTGACCGTGGCAGTGTTGAACTGACCGGAGAGACACCCTCCCGTTCCGGTGCCGAGATCGTTCATATGGTTATTCGAAAACGTGAAGTCCGTCACCCAGCCAGTCCCGCCCGCTCCGATTTCAGCCGCAAAACCGTAGCCATCGGGCGCGATCGTGGTGTTATCGAAGGTGTTGCCGCTCACGTCCATCGTGAACTGGCTTGTGCCTGGATAGCCCGTATAATCGAATGTCACGATGGGGTCAGCGTGGCAGGAACCCGACGAGACGCAAGAGCCAACCACGGTCAGCCCGGCGCCCCAGTTGCTAAACAGGCTGTCCCGCACAAAGAAATTGCGATCGAACCCGGCGGAGTAAATCACGTGGGTGCCAATGTTCTTGTAGATGTTATCCCCGTCAAGCCAGATGTTATACGGCAGCGGGTAGTTGTTGATAAGTTCCACCACCGGGTTATTCCAGTTCTGAGCGATCATGTGCTGGAAATGAATGTCGTGAACCGCCGTCGAGTTGCCGTTGTTATCGATTCTCAGCGCAGGACGGCACGCGGCAAACAAGCACGTATTGGCAGACGGAGTATTCGACCAATTGCCATCGAGCACGCCATTCTCGATCCATACGTTGCTGGCTGCGGTTGCACCGTTATAGGTGGTGAACATGCCCGCTGTCGGGCCGTACGAGTACGCGGGCATTTGCAGTTCCGCGCCTCTCAGGTCGATCGTATTCGAGCCGGACACCGTGATACCGGCCACCACGTAAGTCCCTGTCTGCGTGAATACGAGATTATGATTTGCACTCAGGACTACCTGCGTTGTCCAGGTTGTCCCGCACGCCTGATTCACGTCGATCTCCCCGCCCGTGCTGCCTAATAAGGTATCGGCGGCGTTGATCTTCGCGCCGCAATCTGAGCCCGAAAACTCAGCCGCATTCACGACGGAGTTCGTAGTCGCTGCCGTGATCGCGCCCGGAAAAACGAAGGTTCCTGTTGGCGCGGTCCCCGCTCCCACGTTCGCCATTGTGAGCGAAGCCGCAACCGCCAGCGAAGGGGTGCTGCTCGCATTCGTCACCGTCGGCACAAGCCACGCAGGCCAGCTTCCCGAAGGCGACGCAAAAGACGATACGCTGCCACCGCCGCCCCCACCGCCGCTTCCGCAAACAGCTCCGGTGTTGGAGATGAGCCCGGCGGCGTTGATTTGCAGGCACGAGGTTCCGCTCGAAGACGCCGCACCCGTATCGGCAAGACTCGGCGCCGAGAATGGCTGAGAAGACGCAATCGCTCCGTATTGAATGTCAAGATAATGCGTGGCAAGATCAGGCCCAAGAATGGCCAGCCCGTTGTACTCACCCAGGACGCCGCCACTCTGGTGCGAAGCATTGCTGTACCATGCATTGAAGCTCAGCGGATAAGTGACCCCATTCACTGCGCCGATAACCGCTCCCTGGTTGAAACCGATTGGAGACTGAAACGATGGATTTTGTCCGGGCTGGCCGCTTGTAACATTGGAGCATTCATTGTTGCTGTAAATCGTAGAGACTGGAGTGCCCGCCGTGCTGCCTCCTCCATTCAGCGACCAAAGACACTGCGCGATGTTTTGAGACGGGCTTGTCCAGTAGATACCGTTCAGCGTTGCCTGTGTATTCCCGGCACTCGATGATCCGCCGGCGAATACCACAGCGCCTTCCTGTGTCGTAGCGCTGCGATAGGGGTCGTTGCTCCCGGTTATCGGCGACATAGCTTCGCCGCTCATGTTCGTGACCGTCATCCCGCCAAGATCGCCGTAGAACAGATATCTCGATGCTTGCTTCACGATCAGGTTATTGAATGTTGCAACGCCCGTAGGCCGCGAATCCCTCGCTAGAATCGCCATTCCAATCGAAGCGATCCCCCGGTAGCACAAGCCGTTGGCCTGCTGCGCCTCAAAGAAGGTGTGCGAGGTTTGCCGCTGACTCAGAGTCTGCGGATACTTGCAGCTCTCAAAGAAATCCGTGCTGGCTCCGCTATACTCCGCGCGCCAGAAATCCTCATTGAACCAGTCGTCAAGCTTCTGCGACACGGACCCGGAGCCTCCATAAGTGTTGACTCGAGTGAGAATATTACTTACAGAGTTAGCATCGAAGAATCCGCCGTCGCCCGCGGGAGCATCCATGCGGTGCGACCAGGTACCGCCGTTGATCCAGGAGGCATATCCCCCGAAGGAAAGATTGTCCGCGACAAACCCTATGTCGGTCGCGGCAGTCCAAATCCCGATCCCAGTATTGAAGCCCAGATCGTGGAGCTTCGAATAGTTCGCGTTGTTAGTCGCCAGGATGCCGACAAAGCCGCCGCCGAAAGTGATCCCGCCGATATCTTCGCTTTGCACGGTGCCGCCGAACATGATCGGCTCATTGTTATCGACTGAAATGCCATCCCAAACCGAAGTTAGCCCCACACCTTGAAGGCTCGCGCCCGTCATCCCCGCAAAGCTGACTCCGGGCGTCAACATCACCTGAACCGGCAGAGCCACAGGATTCAACGGAGCCACGTTCGAGCACTGTCCCCATACAGGACTGGCGATTGTGCCTGTGTTGCAGGCGACAGACCCAAACACGATCGCAGGCGCCGACGTGCAGCCGGTTGCATTGTGGCTGACGGACATGGTTCCTGAAGCTGACCCGCCGGCGTTCGTCGCCACACTGCCCGCGGCCACAATCTGCGTCCCGCCCCAGTCTTGCCATCCAGCGCAACCGCTGCCGCCAGCCAGCGCATACCAACTCAGAGTCGAATCTGGCGTGTATCCCGCTCCCCCTGCGGTAAGTGACGGCGCGTTCATCGTGCCCCCGCCGATCGTCGCCGTCGCCGCCGCGCCGTCGCCACCCAATGGCGCCACCGAACCTGTCGGGATCGAGTTGAAGAACCCGCCATGGACATTGGTTACAGACACAACCTGACCGCTGCTGTTTGTCGATGCGGTAGCAAATGCCCACCCGCAGGGCCCCATGTCGTATCCAATCGCGCAGCCGCCACTTATGCTCACCTGCAGCACCGAGTTAGGCGTATAAAGGCTTCCCCCATTGTTCACGGTCCAGCCCGTAATCGAGCCGCTCGTCCCACTGGAGAGCGTGGGTGTAATTACCGCGCCTGAGCCGCCGGCCGGTGTTCCGTAGCTTCCGTCATCGCTTGCACCCGTCAACACATAGTAAGGAGACGTAGCCAGAAGGTAGCCGCCGGCAGGTATGGCGCACGTTCCCCCTCCCGCCGCTACCACCGCCGCCGCGCACGCATTGAACGCTGGAACATTATCTGTCCCCCACGTGATATAGGCGTTGGTTGTGTTGGTTGCCGTCTTGCTCAGCACGAGAGTTGTCGAGTTAGTCACCGATACAATCTGTGCGACTGAGGGCGTTGTAGAAAATGGCTGCGATGTCCAGCCCCAGAAGACGATGTACTTGCCGGCATCCGCCGATGTGAAAGCGCCCGACGCCACATAAAGTACGTTGCTCCCGGTGTTCAGGCTTCCCTGCACATAGGTGCGCAAGGGCATTTGGTCAGCGACCGCCCCGTAACTCAGCACATTGAAGTAGACGCCTGGAGCGCCGCCGCCGGTGTTGCCGATTGTGATGGAGTTGCCAGTTGGAGTTACCGAGATGCCTGTCCCGCCGACTACATTCACCGCACCCGAAAGAGAGTTAAGACTGGAGACGCCTGCGCTTCCGCCGCCCGCGCCCCCAACCGCGTTCCACACATAAGTGCCCGTCACGTTGGAACACTGATACAGACTCAATGCGGCTGAAGTATAGAACGCCCCGCTGTTTGCGGAGCCTGAACAAGTTAGCGAAGGAGCCCCGCTGCCCAGCAGAGCGATAGGCTCCGCGCCCAGGTGCGCCAGTGATGCACTCGGGGAACTTACATCGCCGAGATTGTTTGCAGGATTCAGAGGCGAGTAACCCAGAGCAGCCTGTGCATTCAGGCTCGTCAGCGCCCCGGCGGCAGTTGAAGCTCCTGTTCCTCCAGCACTAACGGCAACCGTGGTAATGCCGCCGATGGTCGTGCCATTCGCCGCGTAGTAGGCGATTTGACCATTGCTTCCCGCGTCGACCGTGCCACTGCCACTGCCCGAACCTGAGCCGGCTCCGCAAGCGGAACCGGTGTTCGAGATGAATCCCGAGTTATCCACTTGCAGACAATTTGGCCCGCTGCTGGCCGCAAGCCCGGGAAACTTGATTGCATTCGTACCCGTGAAGCTTGCATACAGCGTGCTGCTCGCCCCGCCATAAATATCGAACGATGTTCCCGACCCCGTCTCATAGTTGACGCGCACAGCCCCCGAGGAATTCGATGCATCGATATACGTGTCGCCGCTGTTCGAGCTTTGGTAAGCCTTGATGCTGTCCAAGCCGCCTGTCGCCGAATTCAGCATCCAGTTATTGTTTGCATCCTTCTCCATGTACCACTGGCTGTTTCCGTTCCAGTCCTTGTAGATGAGCGATTCCTTTTGTCCCGTCGTCGATCCCGCCCACAGCGTTGCGTCTATCTCCGCATCCGCCTGGTTCTTGACCATCGGCGAGCCCGCGAATGTCGAGATTCCGCCCACTTGAAGCGTCCCGTTGAACTGCGCATTTCCCGCGCTGTTAATGGTCGCAACCGTAGTCTCGCTCGGGCCCCCGGAACCTATAACTACGCCTCCGGTACCCGAGTTATTCGATCCGTTCAGCACTACCGCGCCCGAACCCGCCGCATTGATCACCGTCTGATTGTTGGTGCTTGACTGGCCGTTGTTATACTGTCCGATCGACAGCCGGTAAACGCTGTTCAACTCATCCAGAATCTCGTAGAACTGCGCCCCCGCCGTCGCATCGCTCAACCCCGTAGTCCAGCGGTAGCCGTAGTCCGTCTGATAGCGGTTCAGCAGTCCGCGCTCGTTTCCCACGCCAATCCCGATGCGGTAATGATTGGTAACTGTCGCATCCTTCTGGCTGCCGTACCAATCACCATTCAAGCCGTTGAAACTCCGGTGAAATGTATCGAGGAAGCTGTTGCGCGTGCCGTTGTCTGTAAGTGCGCCGGTAAACATCGTCCCGCCCGTCATCCAACTGTTGTAGGCGCTGCCTGCATCCGCCACAACCTGGTTGGTCGAGACTTCGTTTCTCAAACCCACGATCGTGTTGTTCTGTGCGTTCGCTCCTAAGTGCAGCGCTGTCGAGCATCCTTCTACATCTCCTCCCGTAAACGTGTTTCCATCTCCCTGCTGCAGATTGATTCCGTATGTCCCCGCAATCGGACTTCCCCCGCTCTCAGGGCAGTTTATGTGCAGGCGCACAAACGTGCTCGCATTCAGCCAGTCCGTTGTCGCCGCATTCGATATCTGGTGTCCGATCGCGTTCACTGCCGTCCCGAAACCACTCAACGCGTTGTCGAAGAACGTGCCCCCCGTGTAATTTCCGGTCCCGTCCAGCGTCATGCCCGTCTGATCTTGATTCCCCAGAAAATACAGGCTTTCTAGGTCCATCTCCTGCGTACGATAAGCTACAAGTCCCTGTGTCGTCGCCGCGCTCGACGCCGTCGTGTTAATCACCACGTCATCCAGATGAAAGCCCATCGTATCGACTAAATAAGCAGGATCGCCGATCTGGATCATCGAGCCCGGGCCCGAATACATGAGCACGGTCCCGCCCTGGCTGCCACTCGCCGTGCTCGCGCCTCGCAATGCGCACCCGCGCAAAGCCACATTTCTAATGCCCGCGGTAACGATTATCTGACTGGCCGTCGATATCGTCGCGCAGGGCAGGTCGATAGTTACATTTGCCTTGGATACGGTAAGATTCGACGCCATTGAAAGCGAGCCCGTGAAGTTACGCGCATCGCACGTCCCTCCATAACTCGCGCTTACCGCACTTAGGCACGCCTGTAACTTCGCTCCGAAGTCCGCGCCCGGAAACTGGTCCACCTGGAATGCCGCTCCAATCGGGTTGTTTGCCACAAGAGCCTGGTAATTCCCTCCACCTGGCAACGTTCCGCCGCCGCCGCCCAACTGCGTTCCGTAGGTCCCCGATGCAGCTGCATTCCAAACCGTGTAACCGCCGTTTCCCTTCAGAAGATTCCCGTCGAAAAACCTCATATTCTGGCCGGCAATAAGATTCACCGGCGCCGCCGTGTCCCAGGCCCCCGCCGCATTCACGCTCGCCGTGGTCGTTCCCGAACAACCCACTCCGCCCGATGTCACAGTAATCGCACCGAGCGACCCATTCGTGTTCACGCCGGCAGTGCCAGTCGCCGTGCAACTCCCGCTGAAAGTCAGCGGAACCTGCGCGCCATACGGATCGAAGCCCAAGCCATGTTCCGTCCCCACCGTCACCGCGGTCACCGCGCCGCCCGAAGCCGTCACCGTCAATTGCGGCTGCACAGCATTCCACGCCGGCAGCACCACGGCATTCCGGACAGTCCACCCCTGTTGCGTACCGGAAAGATCGAGCACCAACCCCGTCGGAGGCTCAGCCGTCGCCGCCGAGTTCCCAACCTCCGCCACCGCGTTATCCAGCACGTTGTTCGAGCCCGCCGCCGCCGCAAACCCGTGCGTCGCCTGAATCGCGATGTTCTGCCACCGGTTCGAATCCGAGTTCAGCCCCGCCGGCACCGCTACCGGCAATGCCGGAATCGCGATGCCCGTATTCAGGCCGCGAATATCTATATTCCGGAACTCGCTCCACTGCGGCCACTGCGCCAGATAAAGCCCGCACGTATGCGTCGAATGCGCTCCGGGATACTGCGCAGCCATCGGGTCCACGCCCGTCGCCGCAATCTCCAGGTTCTCAATCACCGCCGTGCGCAGCCCGTTTCCGCCGGTTCCAAGCGCCGCCGGCATGGCAATCGCGCAATTGCCGATCGACCATCCCGCGCCGGTTCCGAGCGTTCCGGTTAGTCCATTGCCACCCGGCGAAAAAATTGAGTTCTTTTCGATCAGACGGCCTACGGCACAGCTTCCCGCCGGCGCGCGACCCTCGGCTGGCGAGCAGGAGACATCCAGGCTCTGGTCAACATAGATTGTCAGATCGTGAACCCGCGTGTAGCTCTGCATATTCATGGTGTCCGTTCCCGACGCCAGCACATCCTGCCCGGGAAATCCCATCAACGCAGAAACCTGCTTGCCCAATCCCCCAATCGACTGGCCAACCCAATACAAGGACCGCGTCTTGCATGTGCCCTGCGGAATGGTCAGCGCCACCCCATGTGCGAGCGCATAATTCAACGCCGCCTGCAGCGCATTGGTATCGTCCGTCACCCCATCGCACACCGCGCCAAACTCCTTAACGCTGCGCTCAATCTGCTGGGCGCGGTTCGGCCGCAGATCGTTCACATACACGCCGCTCGGATTGGTGAAACTATCGCTCCCCGCATAAGCCGGAGGAATCTCCACCGCTCCGCTCGTCCCCGCCGCGGTCATCGCTGCCTGAATTGTCGGCTGCGAGCTGCTTGCGACCGGCGATTGCACACCGTTCACCGATGGCGTAATTAAAGCCCCCGTCATCGTCCCGCCCGACAAGGGAACCGCCTGGCTGAAGGTGGTATCCACATAGTGCTTGTCGGCCGCCTGTAGCGGCTGCGTCGGATCGCCGCTCAAATACAGCGGCCCTGACAGCGTCCCGCCCGTTGCCGTCAACTGGCTCAAGGCCGCTCCCGCAATCGCCTGGTCCACATACGCCTTGTCGACCGCCTGCACCGCCTGCACCGCAGGCATCAGTTGCGCCTGTACCTGGGCCAGGCTCGCCTGCGCCGCCGCGGGCACAACCCAATACTGCGTGTTCGTCGTGCCGTCCTTCAGGTAGTAAACCGCCGTGTAATACAACCCGGCCGGCGTCGACCCCAGATTCGGAACCAGATTCACGCTCACAAATCCATCCGCCGCAATCGTCACCGTCGTGCTGTCCGCCGCCACCGCCTGGCCGCTCGCCGTCGTAAACGCAGGCCAACTCACGAACACTGTTCCCGAACCCGCATGCCCGTTGGCCAGATACACTGTCCCTTGAACCGTCGTGGTGGTGGGCGCCTGCGCGCGGACGAAAATCCCCATCGCCAGGCCAATCAGACACAATCCCACTCCCAGTTTCAGTCCCATCCCTCTGCCGGTGCGCAACAGCCACTGATTCATCGTGAGCTCCATCTGTCTGTGTTCCTTCTTCCTGGGAATACGGCGGAGAGCATGGACTCTCAACCTTGCACCTCTACCGTATTCCCGCCGGGAGGATACTTCTGCTCAATGCCGCTCCCGGCCTGCAACTACCGTTTATGCAACGGGCTCAAGGGTTTCGTCCTGCCACTCCGGCTCTATGGCCAGTTCCTGGGCCTGGGTGAGAAGAGGCCTCATGGCGATGGCTTCCTCCGCGTCCACGTTTCCTTCCGCAAGGTCAACGAGCAGCCTTGCGCTGAGCACATGACCCTTGAGGGTGCTCTTATAGAGCGCCTTGGCAATCAGTACGGCCTTTTCGTCCAACAGTTTGAGCGCCTCTTTGCTGAGTTTCCTGGCTTTTACAACACCGTTCCTTGCAGCTGCTTTTCTGCTTCGCACTGCCATCTGTCCGCCAATCCCGGCCCACCGTTCCACGGATTTCGCACTCCCGTAGAAAGGAATCAGCGCCAACTTCACACCGGAATCGTACCGCTGACACACCGTCAGTGGTGCTGTAGCCTCTTCGTCCCCACGCCTGCGAACCCGCGGAGATGGCCCGAAGTAGATAGGGAAAGCCTCTTCCGCTTTCCCTTTGTTGATTAGTTCGTTTTGTATGTTCTAAGGTTAGCCAAGAACGGGGAAATAATCTGCGCATTTGGGCCAGATTCTCTATGCAAGTTTTATGTTTGTTTTCAGCTAGATACACTTGTGGACGTTTTTTGTCCTATTGACAGCACGGGCAGAATGACCGGATTGGGCGGGAAACGATGGACGAATTCCCAAAGTGGCACTGCCATTACCGACGCAGATGCTTGCGCAATGACTGATAAAGCTCCGCGACCCCTGCCATAATCTCAATATGCTGATCCTGGCCTCAGCCTCGCCCCGCCGCCAAGAACTCCTCGCGCAGGCCGGGTTCCTATTTCAGGTCCATCCCGCAAACATCCCCGAGGACCCTAACCGGGACGAAGACCCCATCGCATACGTCGTACGTCTCGCCCGAGAAAAGGCTGAGGCCGTCTTTGCAGAGTTCTGTAGCAACTCCAATTCCGCGGCCAATCTCGCTGTCTTGGGCGCCGACACCACCGTCACCCTCGACAACCATATCCTCGGCAAGCCGGAGGACTCCGCCGACGCCGCCCGCATGTTGCGCCTGCTCTCCGGCCGCACCCATCGCGTCATCACCGGCGTCGCCGTCGTCACAACGGAGCGCATTGAAGTAGCCGCCGAAATCACCGGCGTCACCTTCCGCACTTTGTCGGAACAAGACATCGCCGAATACATCGCCACCGGCGAGCCGATGGACAAGGCCGGCGCCTACGCCATCCAGGGCCGCGCCGCCCGCTGGATTCCACGCATCCAGGGCGACTACTTCAATGTCGTTGGACTGCCCATCGCTTTGGTCTCGACGATGCTCGAAGGCGTCAGATTCTAGCAGCGAGATGCTAGTGTGGTGTCTCAGAGGTTCTTTACAGAATTGCGCGATGGAAATGCAGGTCCTTCGACTCCGTCCGCCGCGGCGGACTTCGCTCAGGATGACCGCCTCTTTGGGGGGTTCAGGTTGAGCGCATTTATTGAACGAACTTCAGACTCGGGATGCTAGAAGCTATCGGCTGTCTTCTCACCCCTGTACGTGACCGTCTTATCCTCCGTGACGGTCTCGCCAATTCCCGCGCCGTGGTCCTTGCTCACCAGCACAATGCGGAAGGTTCTTTGCGGCAGCATCCCAGGGAAGCTGCCCTCGCGCGGGCTCATCGAGAGTGTCTCCGTCGCATCGTCCCAGTGCATCGCGATGGTCGCGTGCACGCCCTTTTCATAGGCATATCCGTCGTTCTGATCCTCGTAAAGCGTGAAGTCCCCATCCGCCCCTGTATAGATGCGCAGCTCGATCGGGTCGGCAGGTTTTTCAGTCGACCACTCCATCGCCGGCCCCATGGGCAGAATCGATCCCGCCCGCACATACAGCGGGAGCTTGTTCAGAGGCGCGTCGGCCTGAATCCGCTTTCCGCCTTCCACTCTTTCGCCGGTCCAGAAGTTGTACCACCGGGCCTGCGGCAGATAAACCGTCCGGCTCGTCGCGCCCAGCGTGGTCACGGGGCTCACCAGGATCGACGGCCCAAACAGATACTCGTCCCCGGTGTTCTGCGCCTCGACATCGTTGCGCCAATCCATCACCAGCGGCCGCATCAGGGTGCCGTGGTTGCTCGTCACCTGCCACGCCTGGGAGTAGATGTACGGCATCAGCCGGTAACGCAGCGTGTCGTAATCCACCAAGATTTTCTCGGCATCCGGCCCATACGACCAAAGCTCGTTCTCGCTGGGGTTGCGGGTCCCATGCACCCTGAAGATCGGCGAGAAGGTTCCGAACTGAAACCAGCGGACGAACAACTCGCGGAACTTCGGATCGTTCAGGTCGCCGCCGGAGATGAACCCGCCAATATCCGTCGTCCAATACGGCATTCCCGAAATCGAATAGTTCAGCCCCGCCGGAATCTGCCGTTGAAACGTGACCCAATCGCTCAGCACATCCCCCGACCAGGCGGTCACGCCAAATCTCTGCGTCCCCGCATACGCCGACCGCGACAGGATAAACACCCGCTTCTCATCGGAAGCCGCCCGCTGCCCCTCCGATACGCCCCCTGTGTGAAACAGCGGATACACATTCGCATAGCGCGCGCCCGAGCCGACGTAAAGCTTGTTGGTAGTCAAGATGTTGTCTTCGCGCCCCTCGGTCTCGGGCTCGTCCGTATCGAGCCACCACGCGTCAACACCTTTGGAAAACAGCGCCGTATTTGCATTGGCCCAATACTGCTTGCGCGCCGCCGGATTGGTCGGGTCATACAGCGCCTGGCCGACCGGATGAAAACTCTGCTGCACCGTCTTCGCTATGAACCAGCCGTTCTTTTCAAACTCGTCGTAGGTCGCGCTCCCTGGCCTGAAGTAAGGCCAGATCGACACCATCAGGTGAAAGTGCTCGGCGTGCAGCTTGTCGATCATTCCCTGCGGGTCAGGATAGCTCGGGTTCCACTTCATCTCGCCCATGGTCACCCACCAGAACCAGTCCTGCACGATGTTGTCCACCGGAATATGCAGCGCCCGGTACTTCGCCGACACCCCTTCAATCTCCTCTTGCGATTCGTACTTGTTCTTGCACTGCCAGAACCCGTAGGCCCAGCGCCCAAACAGCGGAACCTCCCCGGTCAGCTCGCGATACCGCCCGATAATCTGGTCCGGCTCCGGACCATAGATAAAGTAGTAGTCAATCCGGTCCGCAACCTCCGCGCTCAAATACATCGCGTGGATAAACCGGTTGTTCACCTCGCTCCTCGAAGCGTTATTCCAGAAGATTCCATATCCATTCGTTGAAACCAGCAGCGGAATCGCAATGTTCGTGTTCTCCTGCGACAGATCGACCGTCTCGCCGCGATAGTTCCACACCCCGGCCTGGTGCTGCCCCAGCCCATAGAGCCCCTCTTTCGACCCATAAATCGGGAACACCACCTCGGCATGAAATGTCTTCTCCCCGTTCACCTCCGCCGGCCGCAGCGACCGGTACCCGTCGGTCGTCAGCATTCTGCCCCGCATGCCCGGCCCGTTGGACCCCGGCCCCGTCGCTCCGCCTCCTGTAACTCCTTCGCTCGCTATGTAGTGGATCGCCCCACTCGCCTTTTCAATCATCACCGTCAACTTGGCGGTCGAAAGCGCGATCGACCTGTCGTTCGAGCTCACATCAAACGCCGCCGCCGGCCAATCCTTCTTCACCACCACCCAATCGGATGCGCGTTCCGCCCTCGCGCCTTCGAGCGGCGAATACGTCACGTGCAGCAAGTCCTCCGCCTTCACCTCAAGCCGAAGCACCCCATCCTTCTGCTTCACCTCCAGGCGATCTGCCTGCTTTTCAAAGCTCACCACCGGATTCGGCGTATTCCACTGCGCCAGCGCACCCGGCGCCGCCAACCCTGCCATGCCCACCCAGGCGCAAATCCCCAAAATGCCAAACCGCTTCATCGCAGATACCCCTTCTCAATCGCTTTTCCGGCCCGAACCAGTCTACCGCTCCGAGTGGCTGGGCGGCGCATGCCCCAACAGCCACACCTACGGCAATTGCATGAACGTGGTTCAGCACTGATGAGGACCGTCGGTGCGGCCCTCCGGGACGCAGGAACATGACCACGACGCTGTCCCAGGCTTGCGCTACGCTTCAGCCTGGCTATTTTCGTATCTTCCCTCCAGGAAGACGGCGACTACTCCTTCGATTCGGGAACGAAAAGGAACCGGCCCCAGCAACAAATAGTGTTCATTCGATTGGCCTGCACGCCACACCTCCGTGTGACCGCGCGCACAGCTCACACCGCTTTTCCGCCCTTTGCCCTTGCCTCTTCCCCCCTTTCCGCCCAAAGTAGAAGTAAGAAAAAGTGATCAAAATTGATCAGGTTGGCGTTACACTGCCTCTTGCTTCAACGCTAAGGAAAAATCGATGCGTATCTCCGTCTTCATTCGTAATATCCCACTGCTCCTCGCCATCGTATCCCCGGCCCTTCTCTTTGCCCAATTCCAGCAGCCCACCGACGAAGAACTCAAGATGACCGCCGACGCCAAAGCCCCGGGCGCCGCCGCCGTCTATCTCAACATCGAAGAGATCGACAACGACCCGATGCACTTCCAGAGCTACTACGCCAGGATCAAGGTGCTCGAGGAAAAGGGCAAGGGACTCGCCACCGTCGAAGTCCCCTACATCCACGGCCAAAACCAGATCACAGATATCAAGGCCCGGACCATCCATGCCGACGGCACGGTGGTTCCGCTAGAAGGCAAGCCCGAAGACTTAATATCGTCCAAGACAACCATCGGGGATAGCAAGCAGCAGATCAACCGGACTGTGTTCACGCTGCCCAGCGTGGAAGTCGGCAGCATCCTGGAGTATCGATACACCCTTCGCTACGACGACCACCACTACTCGTCTCCCTTTTGGGAGATTCAGCGGCCCTACTTTGTTCACAAGGCCCATTACGCCTTCACCCCCTACAAGGCGTTCCTTCCCGGCAATGGATTGTCCAGCAGCTCGTTCCTGGTGGATGGAAACGGCAACGCCATCAACAGTCTCATCTGGTGGCCGATCCTGCCACAAGGGGTGCAAATCAAGACAAACGTGGTTGGCACTTACAGCGTTGACATCACCGACGTCCCGCCGATTCCGGATGAGGAGTGGACCCCTCCAATCCAGAGCTTTCTTTACAAGGTCCTCTTCTATTACATGAGCTCATTTGACTCGAAGGACTTCTGGGAATCATCGGCCAAACGCTGGTCGAAGGATGTGGATCACTTCGCCGAACCCACGAAAACCATCCACGAAGCAGTCGACGGCCTGGTTGCTCCGGGCGATAGCGATCTCGACAAAGCCAAGAAGCTCTATAAGGCCGTTCAGGGCATCGACAACACCGATTTTTCGCGCGTGAAAGGACAATTCGAGCTCAAGCAGCTTGGCCTGAAGGCAGCCAAGCGCGCCGAAGATACATGGTCCCAGAAGAGCGGCTCCGGCGAGGACATTGCCTTGCTTTATCTAGCCATGGCGCGCGCCGCCGGGCTCACCGGCTACGCGATGAAGGTCGTCGATCGCGAGTATGGCCTCTTCGATGCCAGCTACCTCAACGTTTACCAGCTCCAGGACACCATCGTCATTCTCAAAATCGACGGCAAGGAGATCAACGTCGATCCCAGCGAAAAGATGTGCCCCTTCGGCTTCGTGCATTGGAGGCATCTTGGCGCCGGCATGCGCCAGACCGCAAACGGCCACACCTTCACCAGCCCCGACTTTCAGCCCTACACAGCCAACACCCTTTTGCGCATAGGGATCGTCAACATCGACGTTCACGGCGTCATCGCCGGCGACTTCCGCATCGACATGGCCGGCCAGGAGGCGCTCGATTGGCGTCAGGCCGCCCTCAGATACGACCTCGACGAAGTCAAAAAGCAATTCGATCGCAATCTGGAGTCGATCGTTCCAGACGGCGTTGAGGCCCGCCTCGACCACTTCGCCGGCCTCGACGATCCTGACGCCAAATTGCAGGCGTTCATCAAGGTGCAGGGCACGCTCGGCACCGCAACCCCCAAGCGTCTTCTGCTTCCCGGCTTCTTCTTCCAGACTCGCCGGCGTGCCCCCTTTGTCAATCAGGACAAGCGGCTCGAACCGGTCGATATGCACTATGCCGATCATGTGACCGACCAGGTCACCTTCCGCCTGCCTGCCGGCCTCGCCGTGGAGGGCTCGCCGCAAGATGCGAAGATTCCCTGGCCGGACCATTCTCTATTTATCAACAAAACCGTCCTTGCTCCAGGGCAGGTGACCATCGCCCGATCGCTGGCTCGCGCCTTCGTGATTGTCATGCCCAAGGAGTACGAGGACCTGCGCGGCTTCTACCAGAAAGTTGCCGCCGCCGATCAACAGCAACTGGTCCTCACCGCAACCCCGCCCGCGAAAGACAAGTGATGACATCGCGTCTTGCTATCCTTCCGGCCGCAGTTCTTCTCGCCTATGTTGCAGCCTTCGCAGGTTGCGTTCCCGCCGCCGCGAAAGACAAGCCCGAGCCCGCGCCGCAATGGGCTGTCGACGCCGCCAAGACGCCAACGCCCGTAACCGCAAAAGACTCTTCGGCGGTGATCCTCTTCGATGAGTACCTGATCACCATCGACAGCGAGAACCACGCCGTCGAGCGCGAGCGCGAGGCGATCCGCATTCTGAAGCCGCAGGGCCGCAGATATACGCACTGCTCCATCGGCTACGACGTCGACGAGAAGCTAAACTACTTCCGTTCCTGGACCATCGCTCCCGACGGCCGCCAGTTCCAGGCGATGGAATCGGACTTCATCGATCATGGCGCGTACGCAGCTCCCTTCTTGCAATTCACCGAGCGCATCCGAACCGTCAATCCCCCGGCCAGCGACCCCGGTTCCGTCGTCGTCTGCGAAACCGAGGAGCATCTCCGCCCCTACATGTACGAAGAAGAGTGGGCTATCCAGTCTTCCATCCCCTTCGTCTTCGAGGCGCTCGAACTCGCCCTTCCTCCCGGCGGCCACTATGCGGAGTCCTGGGGCAAATTCCCCCAGGTCAAGCCCATCGAGACCGGCGCCAATCATCTGCGCTGGGAGATCAAGGACATGCCCGCGCTCGATCTCGAGAACATTCACGACACCCCCGCGTGGGGAGCTCTCGCCGCCCGAATGTCGATCAAGTGGGGAGACGCAGCCGTCAAGGGCACTGAGAACCAGTGGCGCGCTATCGGTCTCTGGCAGGAACAGTTGGAGGAGCACCGCCCCGATCCCACCCCGGAGATCACCGCCAAAGCGCAGGAACTCATCGCCGGCGCTCCCGATTTCTATTCCAAACTCAGCCGCATCACCGACTACATCCAGAAAAACATCCGTTACTTCATCGTCGAGCGCGGCATCGGCGGCTGGCAGGCTCACTACGCCGCCGACATCTATCGCAACCGCTACGGAGACTGCAAAGACAAGACCACCCTGCTCATCTCCATGCTTCAGGCGGTCGGTATTCGCGCTCATTATCTCCACGTCGACACCCGCCGCGGCATCATCGATCCCGCCGATGCATCCCTCGCCGGAAATCACATGATTACCGGGATCGAAGTGCCCGATGGTATCAGCGACCCCCGCTTGCTCGCCCTCGTCAAGGCGGTCAACGGCAAGACGCTTCTCATCTTCGATCCCACCGACGAAGAGACCCCGGTCGGCCTCATTCGTGCCGCTCTGCAGGGTGCATATGGCAACATCTCCAACGGACACGACAGCCAGGTGTTGCCTCTGCCCATACTTCCTGCCGAATCCTCCAGCCTCACCCGCAAAGGCTCCTTCACCCTAACTTCCGACGGCGCTATCGCCGGCGATGTCTCCGAGGTCTTCACCGGCGACAACGCCACCAATGAGCGCTCGTTCATCAAAGCCAACGACTCAAAGGAGCTTCGCGAAAGACTTGAGAATGGTATCGGCTCGGATCTTCCCGGCCTGACGTTCAAGGGATTTGAATTCCGCGGCGCAGAGGATCTCGACAAGCCGCTGGATCTCGATCTCCACCTCAGCGCAACCGGCTACGCCCATCCCGCCGGCCCTCTGCTGTTGTTGCGTCCCCGTGTCATTGGCAGCGACGCCCGCGCCGTGACCGATGTCATGGAGGGCAAGCCGCGCGCCTATTCCATCGAAGTCGGTCACCCCGGCCGCTGGCACGACACGTTCGACATTGCAATTCCTTCCGGATACGTCGTCGATGAGACCCCCGACCCCATCAACATCGACCTCGACTTTGCCAGCTATCACTCCACTGTCTCAGCCAAGGGAAACGTCCTCCACTACGACCGCGAATACACAGTTCGCCAGGTAGAGATTGCTCCCGCCAAAGCTCAGTCCTTTCGCCTCCTGGAGAGCGCCATCCTAACCGACGAGAAAGGCACCGCGGTGCTCAAGAAGCAGTGATCGGAGCCTCTTGCAAAACTCCATTGAGAGTGCTCGCCGCGGCGAGTGTCAGGGCACGACTTCACAGGCTGCGGAAAAACTCGTTCGGGCGGTAGGCCAGGGATTCATCCCTGGTATAAGATCAACAGAATCAACGCGGGCTTTAGCCCCTGAGGCATGCTTTTCGCCGCATTTAGCCCAGAACATGCGTTTTTCCGCAGCCTGTGAAGTCGCGCCCTGACCCAATCTATAGCTGGAAAGTAGTTTTGCAGGTGGTTCACCGGTCCGAACCGGCCTGAGCCGGCACCTTGCCCGCACGGGAGTCCGAAACTGTCCCAGGTTTTCCACTACCTGTTGTATTTTCAGGCTCCCTTTCCACAATTACTTCTATATTGCCGCACTTGTGGTGCAGTTCTGGGCCTATACTGCCCGTAGACCGAGGCCTCCGCCTCAATTTGCGGTGTCCTCCTCGTTTTCCCTATGGCCACCCAACTTGCCCACGCGCACCCCCTCGACACCACTCCAGCGATCCCCGACCGCCTCTACTTCAAAATTGGCGATGTAGCCCGCATCCTCGACCTGGAGACCTACGTCCTGCGCTTTTGGGAGACGCAGTTCCCCCAGCTCAAGCCCAACAAGAGTGGAACCGGCCAGCGTCTTTACCGTCGCCGCGATGTCGAACTGATCCTGGAGATCAAGCGCCTCGTCCATTCCGAGGGATACACGCTCGCCGGCGCCCGCCAGGCTCTCGGCCAGCCTCATCGCGAAACTGCTCAGGGCCGCCATGCACAGCAAAAAGACCTGCTGCGCGATGCTCAGCCCAGCTCGCAGCGGGATTCCCAGCCGCGCCTGCCGCTGGCGGCCAATGCCTCCACGCAGCGCCTCGATTCGATGGCTGCCGCTATTGGCCAGATCCGTGCCGAACTGCTCGAGATTGCCAGTCTTCTAGCTTTGCCCGTCGCCCAGTCTCCGCGCCGCCGCACACGCATCGCCACGTTGCCCGCCGCCGCGGATTCCTTGTTTCCTTCCTAGCGGCCGGCGCCGCTCGAAGGCAGTTTCGCGGCAAAGCTAAACACGCCCTTCCGCTTGAACGAAAACAGCCGTCGACTAGCTTCAACCATGGTCACCCAACTTGATTTCGTGCTAATTTAGAGCCAATGTTGGGTGCAGGCGACCCTGGCACCGGATTCACAGTGCCTTCTCACTCCCCACGGCAATCCGTCTCCCCACCCTATCGGAGCCTGGCTTTGTATTGCGTCTTTTGTGATTCATCGAGCTTTCGCATATCCAAGTTGCGTCCATCGGACATGGTCCGATTGATCTTCTTGCAATACCCCGTGCGTTGCCGCA
Organism: uncultured Acidobacteriaceae bacterium; assembly: GCA_963757965.1. Taxonomy (GTDB): domain Bacteria; phylum Acidobacteriota; class Terriglobia; order Terriglobales; family Acidobacteriaceae; genus Telmatobacter. The sequence continues at coordinate 47,542 of CAVWTV010000002.1, read as the reverse complement.
ACTGCGACGCGCGAAAGTTTGTGGATATTTTCCAGGCTTACAGCCTTCATCGTGCCAGAAAGCTTCGCCATCGCGAAGAGCGGCGCCGCCAGCGTTCCGGGCAAAGACCAACCGTGCCGCCAACATAAGCTGGACCCCGCTGAACACACGAGTCCCCACAGCCGCAAGCACTCACGGCCGCGGCTCTGAACAGAAATGTATTGTGATGGTTGTCCTGCGGAATAAATGGTCGGGACGGGCAGATTTGAACTGCCGACCCCTCGCACCCCAAGCGAGTGCTCTACCAGGCTGAGCCACGTCCCGACACAATTGAACCGGTTCGCCAAGGCGAATCGGCTTCAGGGTCGAAATCAGTTTACACCAGCCCACGCCCGCACGCGATTTTTGCCCATTGACGCGCAGACCGGCTACACTGTCCCCCAAATGCAAATTGCCGCCAATTCCCGCCCCATCCGCCAGCGTTGCCTCCCGCGCCTCGTTCTCATCTTCACCGCACTCTTGCTGCTGCCCCTCTGCGGCGCTGTCCTGTTGCAGCCGCGGCGAGCCGCCGCGCAGTCAGCACCAGCAAAGCATCTTCTCATCTATGCGGTCGATGTTGAGGGCGGCCAGGCCACGCTGCTGGTTACGCCCTCCGGCGCGTCCCTCCTGGTCGACACCGGCTCGCCCACCAAGAACCTTCGCGACTCCACCCGCATCGAGGCGGCCATGCGCGACGCCGGCATCACCCGTATCGATCACCTGCTGGTCACGCACTATCACAGCGACCACGTCGGCGGCCTTCCTGAGCTTGTCGACAAGGTCTCTGTCGGCGAATTTCTCGATCACGGCCCCAACCGTGAAGACTCCGACATCACCCGCCACGATTACGCCGCTTATCTAAAGGCCATCGAGGGCAAGCCGCACCGCATCGTCCACCCCGGCGACACCATCTCGATCCCCGGCCTCGACATCGTCGTGCTCACCGGCGACGGCGAGCACATCGCGGCAATCCCCGGCATCAAGCCCACGCCCAATCCCTATTGCGCAACCGAGCCCAAGGCCGACGTTGACGACACTGAGAACGCCCGCTCGGCCGGCATTCTGCTCACCTTCGGCAAGTTCCGCTTCCTCGATCTTGGCGATCTGACCAAGGCCAAGGAGGTCGCGCTCGTGTGCCCCGTTAATCCCATTCCTCCCATTGACCTCTATCTCGTCAACCATCACGGCTTCAATCTTTCAAACACCCGCGCCCTCGTCCATGCCATTCACCCCCGCGTAGCCATCATGGACAACGGTGCACACAAGGCCGGCAGTCCTGAAGCCTGGCAGACCGTCCACGAAAGTCCGGGCCTGATCGACCTCTGGATGCTGCACACCGCCGAGGGCTCCGACGCCGCGCACAACAGTGCCGACGACCTTATCGCGAATCTGAAAGGCGGCACCGACGGTGCTTATCTCAAGGTCGTCGCCTCCCGCGACGGCAGCTTCTCCGTCACCAACGCCCGCACCGGAAAAACGAAAACCTATCCCCGGATGTGACGGTGCGCCTGCGAATTGAGGATCAGCATGCAGCATAACCTCCAGCAGACAATATCGCTTCTCACTCGCACTCCTGCCACCCTCGATGCCCTCTTGCGCGATCTGCCGGAAGCCTGGACGCTCCGGAATGAAGGCGAAGGCACGTGGAGCCCTTTCGATGTGGTCGGCCACCTCATCCATGGCGAGCGGACCGACTGGCTTCCGAGGGCTAAGCGCATACTCCAGTCTGGCGAGTCGCTCCCCTTTGACACCTTCGATCGTTGGGCTCAGGCTCGAGAGAGCCGGGGCAAATCGATGGCGCAGTTGTTGGATGAGTTCACTAGCCTGCGAGCGGAAAACCTGGCCGAACTCCGTGCGCTGAATCTGCGCCGGGAGGACCTCGCTTTGCGCGGACAACATCCTTCCCTGGGGCCGGTCACTCTGTCGGACCTGTTGGCAACCTGGGCTGCGCACGATCTCACGCATCTGCACCAGATCTCAAGGGTCATGGCCCACCAATACCGAGAGTCCGTGGGTCCCTGGACCCCGTTTCTTGGAGTGATGCAGTGCGCCGGCCACAGCGCTTGACACTAACCGGGCAGTAATCAGGAACCGGAGGCTCTCCCCGCAACTGGGGCGGAGCTTCGCTGCGGCGTCTTCCGGTAAAGTTCTTCAAGCCCATCGCAGGCCGATTGCACGCCGTCCTCATGCTCCAGCCGGTGCGCCACCAGCTTCGCTCGCAGGCATACCTTTGCTCCTCCATCATCGCCAGTCCGAAGACCGGCTCGCGAGCCGCAAGCACAAGCACGTGAATCTCGATCAGCCCGAAAAACAGTTCTCACTGTTGTTGCAACACAAGATGAATATGACCCTTACGCTCAAGATTCCAGATGGGGATGATCGGATTTCGATATATCATTTTCAAACCGGGCCTCCGCTGCGCGACAAAAATCGCCGCTTTCTCAGGAGCGCAGAACCATCGAGGACTACCCGCATGATTTGCTCAAGACTGGCGCTTCTTCTCTTCCTGCTGCTTGCCGCGTCAAAACTGTGGGCACAGGGGCCTCCGTATCAAACCGACGACCCTGTGCCGGTCGATTTACATCACTACGAGTTCTATATCTTTGGCGGCGTCGACGGCACGCCGGCGGAAATCGACCCGACAGGGCCGGCCTTCGAGTTCAATTGGGGCGCAATTCCAAGGGTGCAACTGCACGCCATACTTCCTTTAGGAGGCGTCTTCCCATCGAACAGCCCAGTTTACCTGCCCGGCGGTACCGGTCCAAGCGCGTTCGGTCTCACCGATATGGAACTGGGCGTGAAACTCGCCATCATCAAGGAGACCAGGCACTTTCCCCAAATCGGCACCTTCACCATGTTTGAAATACCCACTGGAAACTTCAACAGTGGCCTCGGTGTTGGAAAGGTCTGGTACAAGCTTCCCGTCTGGCTTCAAAAGAACTCCGGAAAGTGGCTCTTTGACGGCGGTGGTGGCTACCAGGTGGTCTCGCGAGCCAACTATCGCGACTTTCCATATACCGGCTGGTTGATAAAGCGCGAGCTCAACGAAAGGCTCGAACTGGGCGCGGAACTCTTTGCGCACGGACGTGAAGGCTTTGCCGCCGCGCAAACCCAGCGCTCGGCCATGATCGACGTCGGAGGCTATTACCACTTCAAGCACAACCCCAACGAACAATTTCTTTTTTGCTATGGACACTCCGTTGCTGGACAAACCGAGAACTACGCCTACGTGGGCATGTACTGGACCTGGGGAAAGGACAACGACGTTGGCATTAAGACTGCGGGCGAAGCCCTGATGCAATCCGCACGGTGGTAGCCCGCGAATTGAAATCGAGGTGATTTTTCACCCGGATGGCCCAGAGCAATCCTCCGGACCCAATAGGAGGAGAGGTATCTATGAATGCGATCGACGATTCGAAACGAACTGCATGGGGACTTTTCTTGCTGCGATTCCTCGTCGGGTGGGTCTTCCTCTCGGAGGGAATTCAAAAGTTTCTTTTTCCAACAGCGCTCGGGGTTGGGCGCTTTGCCAGGATCGGAATTCCAGTTCCGCAGTTCACCGGTCCATTCGTCGGCATTGCGGAGATCGCATGCGGGACGCTCCTGGTCGTCGGACTGTTCACAACCCTGGCCACTGTGCCTTTGCTGATCGACATTGCTGTTGCTATCGCTGCCACAAAAATTCCTATGCTGCTCAAACAGGGATTTTGGGCCGCAATGCATGAAGGCCGAACGGACTTCTGCATGATGACCGGGCTCATCTCAATTGCGCTACTCGGCGCCGGAGCTTTATCGCTTGACCACTGGAGGCGCCGTGCCCGCTGAACCTTCGGCCGCAGGGCCGGATGGGATTCCTCGCCGCGCCTCAAGTGTCGAGGTCCTGCTGGCTTTTCTGCGCCTTGGGTGTACATCTTTCGGCGGGCCGATCGCGCACCTGGGCTACTTTCGCGCGGAGCTAGTGGAGCGGCGCAAATGGTGCAGCGAGAGCGAGCTTGCCGAGATCATTGCAATTTCTCAATCCCTCCCTGGACCGGCTAGCAGTCAAACTGGATTTGCACTCGGCATCCTTCGCGCGGGATGGCTCGGCGGCCTGGTTGCCTGGACTGGCTTTACGCTTCCATCGGTGATGCTCATGATTGCCTTCTCCTATGGACATTCCTTCATAGGCGGAAGGATTGGAAACGCGCTGCTGCACGGTTTGCAGCTTGCTGCGGTTGCAATCGTTGCTCAGGCGGTTCTGGCAATGCAAAGGTCTCTTGCGCCCGACCGCATCCGCATCGCGTTGTCGGTTGGCGCTACGGCGCTTGCATTGTTCTTGCCGCCGCAAGTGGCGACGATTGCTCCAATCGTTCTGGGCGCGACTGCGGGGCTGCTGGTGCTCCGCTCCGGTGAGGAGACCATCGGCGATCCAGTGGATTTGCGGCTGTCGAAAAGCGTGGGTGCGGCTTCGGCGTTTGCCTTTTTCCTGCTCCTCTTTGCCCTTCCGATACTTGCTCGCGTTTTCGCTGCGCCGTGGATCGACGTCTTGTCAGCCTTTTATCAAACCGGGGCGCTCGTCTTCGGCGGTGGTCACGTCGTGCTGCCCTTGCTGGAAAACGGAGTGGTTGCGCGCGGATGGGTAACGCAACAATCGTTTCTTGCGGGCTATGGGGCTGCCCAGGTGTTGCCGGGGCCTCTCTTCTCGTTCGGTGCATACCTCGGAGCCAGCGTCCGCCCGACTCCCAGCCCGATCCTCTTTGGGCTGCTTGGTGTTGTCGGTATCTTCACACCCGGCTTGCTTGCCATGGCCGCTGTACTCCCGTTTTGGAGTGCCATCCGCGGAAACAAGCCTATGCGGTGCGCCCTGAAAGGCATCAACGCGAGTGTGGTCGGCATCCTCATTGCCGCGCTCTTCCATCCTCTTTGGACGGCCACCATTCTCCGTGCAAGCGACTTCTGGATCGCTTTGCTTGGCTTTGCCCTGCTCACCGCCTGGAAGATACAGCCTTGGTTGGTGGTTTCAAGCGTTGCGGTTGCTTCCATACTGGCTTCCTTGGTCCTGTAAGCCAAGCCTGCAGTCAACCGGCGCAAGTATGACGGATTGGAGCTGGCTGGAGTTTAAGTAGGCCAATCGATGCCAGAACGAAACCGGAGCGCGAGCTAAAGCAGTTTTTGAATTGGTGTAGACCGAAACCAAGCATTCGAGCGGCTTGACGCGGCAAGGCGCCTCTAACCACCGGCAAAAAGTCTATGCGTACTACGAATCTGCTTTACCGCGTCTTCCGGTAAAGCTCTTCCAGCGCATCGCACGCCGCCCGCGTCCCATCCTCATGCTCCAGCCGGTGCGCAACCTGCTTGGCGCGCAACGCAAACCGCGGTTCCTCCAGCATCCCCCGCAGCTTTTTGGCCACCCTGCTCGGCGTGTAGTTCGTCCGCTGAATCACCCGCGCAACCTTCAGCCGCTGCATCCGCCGCGCGTTGTCGGGCTGGTCGTGCGAATACGGCATGATCAGCATCGGTTTGCCTGCCCGCAGGCACTGGGCCGTCGTTCCAACTCCACCCTGGTGCACCACCAGCGATGCCCGCGGAAACAGCTTTGAATACGGAGCGTACTCCGCCACGCAGATCGTCTCCGGCAGCGCCTGGCGTGGTCGATTGCGCACGTCTGCTCCAATCAGAAGCACTGCGCGCACACCAAGCTTCATCGCCGCCTTGGCTGAGAACTCAAAGAACCGTCCCGCCGTCATCACCGCCGCAGAGCCCAGCGTAAACACCACCGGCGGCTCACCGGCGGCCAAGAACTCTTCCAACTGGGGCGGCAGCGCCCCATTCCCCGACTCGGAGTCGTAGTAGCAGAAGCCGGTAATCTTTGCATGCTCCGGCCAGTCCTTCTGCTCCTGGCCCAGAACCCGCGAAAACAGCGCAAGCACCAGGTGCGGCGAGTGCTTGGCGTCGAACAATGGATTCTTGCCCCTCTCCAGTCCAAGCTCTTCGCGCAATTCGTAGATCGGCTCCGGCCACTTCCGGCTCATGAACCGCACCAGCCGCGCGATCGCCCGCCCCATTCCAGGAACCGTCTTGTCCGCCCGCGCCAGCCGCGGAAACATCGGCAACACTGGCGGGTCATAGGCCGAGAAAAACGAAAGCGGCGCAAGCACGTAACTCGCCCAGGGAATCCCCGTCACCTCCGCCACCAGCGGCCCAGCATAGTTCAACTCGCCCAGCAGCAGCAGGTCGGCCCGCTCCGGCTTGGTCGCCGCAGCCAGCAGGTCGTCGTATGTCTTGCGCAGCGCCGGAAACAGAAACTCGCGCAGACCCCGCTCCGTGCCCTTGCGCACGTCGTAGATCATCTCCGCCTGCAATGTGTTGAGGGGGTCAATATCCGGCCGCACCTCGTGGAATTCCAGTCCCAGCGGCGCAATCTTCGGCCCAAACACTGCCGGCAGCGCCATCACCGGCACATGTCCCCGCCGCTTCAATTCCAAAGCAACAGCGATCAATGGATTGATGTCGCCCAACGTGCCGATATTCGAGAGAACAATGCGCAAAACAGACGTCCCTGAGCCAACATCGGCCCGCAGCTAAGAGGTTAACGCATCAGACCCAAGTTCAATTCGGACCCAGCCTGTCGCCACGCCACGGAAATCGAAAAGTGCTATCCTTACCCCGTCCAAGTTCCACCCCCCGGGGTTACAACTGGCCCCTGACAACTGACCACTGACAACTAGCCTCCGATGAAGATCCTTCTCGCAATAATCGCCGTCGTGCTTGTCGCCGCCACCGTCTATGCCGACTACAAATGGCGTCAATGGATGGCCGCCCGCCGCCGCGATCGCCAGTAGACCCGCCGCTCGCCGCTTTTCTCCAGTTACAATCTCTTACAGGGAGCCGTCCAATACCCATGTTTGGTTTCGTCCGCCTTGCACATCCTTTCCACTCTCGCGCCAACCGCGCCGGCCTGATCGTATGCCGCGGCAGCCTTTTCCTATCCCTGGCCGCGCTCACCCTCACCGCCGGCCCTAGCGCCCGCGCCCAGTTCAACGCTCCTTCTCCCGGAATCCAGCTCCACGACACCTCCGCGCTTCACCCGCCTCCGGGCGCACGCGTGGCCATCGTCGAGTTTATGGACATGGAGTGCCCCGTTTGCGCCACCACAAATCCGATCCTTGAAGCAGCCGCGGCCAAGTACAAAATCCCCTTGATCCGTCACGACTTCCTCATTCCCTACCACGCCTGGAGCCCGATCGCCGCCGTAAATGCCCGCTGGTTCGACACCAAGAGCAAGGCCGTCGGCGAAGAGTATCGCAACGAGGTCTTCGCCAAGCAGCAGTCACTCTACAACAACCCCGACCTGCTTCGCCAGTTGACCGAAAAGTTCGCGCAAAGCAATCACATCGCCATGCCCTTTTCCCTCGACCCGCAGGGCAAGCTCGCCGCCGACGTCAAAACCGACAACGACCTCGGCATCCGAATGGGTATCAACGCCACCCCCACAGTCTTTGTGGTGACTTCCGGCAGCAAGGGAGCGCCATTCATCCAGGTCCAGCGCCCCGACCAGAACCTCTACCAGATCATTGACCAGGCCATGGCCGACACCGCCGCTCCAGTGAAGACGGCCCCGGCAAAGACCCCGGCCAAAAAGCCAGCCAGCCACTAGCCTCTACCTGGTCCAAGCACGCAGCAGCGGCGTCCGCGATCACCGACGCCGCTGCTGCATGCGCAATAAGACTCAGTTGCTTTGAAAAGGGCCGCGCTTTGCGGCCCGCGGAAAAGCTCGATCCGGAAGGAGGCGGGGGTTTCAATCCCCGCAAGAAGCCGACATACTCAACGTAGGCTTTAGCCCCGGGGGAACGTCCTTCGGAAACCTCAATCCCCAGTTTGAATGTTCACCAGCACCTCAGCCCCATGGCCGCCCTGCGAAGCCGCACCTGGTGTCACTGTGTCTTTCTGCGGCGCTCTCCAATGGTCGATGTAGCTGATCCTGTGCACACAGCCGATCGTGCAATTCGGCGCGCAGCTCTTGGCCGTCAAGAATTCCCGCTTCACATCCGCGGTTGTGTAGTCCGCAATCGGCACGCCCGGATACCCGCGTTGCTGCGAGCAATAATGAACCAGCCCGTCCTCGCAGATATATAAATACCTAGACCCCGCCCGGCAGCGCCAATCGTTCGGCCGGCCTTGCGCGATCGCCTCCTGAAACTTGTCGAACTGCGCGTAGTTGGTCTTCTTCCTGTGCGTCATTGCGAAGTAGACTTTGGCCTCGTCTTCCTTCAGAGGCTTCAGTTGCCCGCTGCCGTCGTGGATAATCCCAATCGTCGATTCAAATCCCAGCTCCAGCGCCCGCTTGCCAATCACCAGCGCGTCGTTCGGGTCCTTGAAACCTCCGCCCACCACCGAATTGATGTTCACGTGAAACTCGGCGTACTGGGCCAGCATCTCGAGCTTCTTGTCCAGCACCTTCAGGCTCTTCTTTGAAACTTCGTCCGGCACAAGGTTATCGATGCTGATCTGCATGTGGTCGAGGCCGGCCCGGTTCAGCCGCTCGATCCTCTCCACGTTGAGCAGGTAGCCATTTGTAATCATCCCGGCAATCGCGCCCGTCTTGCGCATCCGCCGAATAATCTCATCCAAATCCGGATGGGTCAGCGGCTCGCCGCCCGAGATGCCGATCATCGCCGTCCCCAGCCGCCCCAGGTGGTCGATCCGCCGGACCATCTCTTCGAGCGGCACCGGCTCAGAAACCTTGTCGTACTCGTTGCAATACCCGCAAGAAAGATTGCAGAACCGCGCCGGAATAATCTGCGCCAGCACCGGATGCGAAGTAGAAGCGAGCGCACGCACCACCATCGCGTACTCGCGCGCCTTCCGCCGAGCCGCAATCGCCCGCCCACGCACCGTAGATCTCCGGGGAATTGACATCTCTACTATTGAATCACAGTCCGCTAGCTGCAGAATCAGTATGACGCTTCAGCAGGCGCAACTAAGGATGTAGGCCCGTCGGAGCGCGGACAGGGCGATGAAGGACCCATTATCCGTCAAGCTTCTCCATCCCACCAATGTCGCAGCTCATATGCGACGAAAGTCCAGAAGATTCATCTTAGACTTAGGAGTGTTGTGACAGATCAGCTTGACATTTGTTGGTGCGCTCTGGCGAAATGGTCATTCCAAGCGCTCGTCATACTTGAATGCAGATAATTGTGGTCTAATACTGCATTCTGAGATTCTGGCAGGATGATTGCCTACACTGAAGTGAACTGGCCGTGAGCCGATAAGTGTGTTAGGTTTGGCAACGCCTTTGCTTTGACGCGCACCATATCCCACAGGGCCTCGCGGAGGATCGTATGTTCGGACGAAAACGTGGAAGCTGGATTCGATTCGATTTGGTGGACCCAAAGGCAAGAATCACGACCCTTGGAACGACCTGCATCTCAACTTCTGCTGAGGTGGCTGGGCACCTTCAATCGGTGATTGGCTCCGGTCACATAGCGGGCATCAACGATAGGGTCATAGAGAAACCCCAAATTTCTCGAGGTACGCCCGAACCGGCTCAAGCGTAAGCCCCAACGAATAGACTGCGTAGACGCTATCAAGGTACTCTTTGGTCAACCCATCGGGAACCTGAATGAGTTCGCATCTTTCGTGGACTTCCTGGATCTTATATCGTTGAAAGCCTTTGACATATGCGACAGCTCTCCCAGTCTCCGCGTCGAAAATCGGTCCACCACTTGACCTGCCCCCTTTTTCTCAACCATTCATAACTGGAGTTTCTCATTGGTTTGGATGGTTGTGGTTGCCGAAGGGAGCCGGGCCATGGCCCGGCTCCCTTCGAGGGCTAGCTTGAACTCCTGGGGCGTGCGGTAGGCGAGCGAGCTGTGGGGCCGCTCGCAGTTGTACTCCTGACGCCACGTTGCCAGAGTACACCGGACATCGTTCAGCGTTCGAAACCAGGTTGCGTTCAGGCACTCGTCGCGCAGTCTGCCGTGGAAGCTTTCGACATGGCCGTTCTGCATCGGCCGGCCTGGCTGGATGTGCACCAGTCCAACTTTCCAGTCCTCGGCCCAACCCAGCATCCGGCGCGAGGTGAACTCCGGGCCGTTGTCCGAGCGAAGGTTTTCCGGGCGGCCACGCTCGTCGATCAGCCGCTCCAGCACGCGCGTCACACGGCCCGAGCCGAGGCTGGTGTCGGCCTCAAGCGCCAGGCACTCGCGTGTGTAGGCATCCACCACGCTCAGGATGCGCACCATCCGCCCCGTCGCCAGCCCATCGACGATGAAGTCCATCGCCCACTCCTGATTGGCACCCGTCAGCCGAGGCTCGGCAGCACGCTCGCGCAGCAGATGCTTGCGCCTCTTGCGTCGCACCATCAGGCGCTCCTCAACGTACAGCCGGTACACACGCTTCACGTTCACCTCGTAGCCACGGCGGCTCAGCAACGCGTGCAGCCGGCGATAGCCATAGCGCGGCTTCTGCCGTGCCAGCTTCACCAGCGCATCTCGCAACTCCGCGTTACGGTCTGGCCGCGGCTCATATCGATAGCTCGATCGCTCCACTCCCAGCAGCTTGCAGGCCGTGCGTTCGCTCAGTCCATGTTCAGTCTGAGCGAACGCAACATCGCCTCTTAGACCGGCAAGCTCCAGCCGTTTTTTCGGATCACGCCCTTCAGCGCTTCGCCGTGCAGGCTCAGCTCCGCCACAAGCAGCTTCAATCGCCGGTTCTCATCTTCCAGCGCACGCAGCCGCTGCGCCTCGCTCACGTCCATGCCGCCGAACTTCGACTTCCACCCATAGAACGTCGCCGTGCTGATCCCATGCTCACGGCATACATCCGCCGTCTTCACACCAGCCTCGTGCTGCTTCAATATCCCGATGATTTGCTCTTCCGTGTACCGACTCTTCTTCATCCTGTCCTCCCGCTTAGATTACGAGAGAACTCCAACTTTAATTGGTAGAGTTTTTCGGGGGCAGGTCACACTGTTGCCAGGAACGAAAAGAAAGTTCACCTCTAAGATCATTGTGTCTTTAAGCGGATGCCCATCGCCTGAATTCAGATCGGTCCGATAAAATGCAGTGGCGACGCCCTTGGCGACTCGGTACACCATTCCGGTTAACGTGACGCTTCCATTCGCGTCCGTGACAAGGCGGGGGAGGGGATATCCCGCAACGCCAATCTCCTGGCCAACCGGAACACCGGCGTAACTGATCGGGAGGAAGGCTTGGTCGGGTTTCGTGTTTGAAAGCAAGATCGCGAAGTCCTGATCGGGGTAGAGGTGGATGTCCTTTCCGAGCCCCCCACTTACATCATGGATCATGCCGTGCATTCCATCTAAGTTGTTTACCAATTTATAGATGTCGCCTGCCTGGTGCGGAGAGCTGGGACTGTCGATGACGTGCCAGCAAGTCAGGAATACTTGGGAACTGACAAAGAAACCGGAACCCAGCGGCGTAATTTGAAACTGCCCATCAGGGAGCGGCCTATGCCGATGCACAGAAAACACCGCGTGCCGAACATCGGCAACCACATTTCGGAATGCGCGCGATTTGGCGCTCAACCGCCCCGCTGGAACAAACGTCTTTGTCATTCTCTTCTCTGAATTCTCACCCAAGGCTCATTGAGAAGCTCGCGGCCGCGAACTGTTAACGTCATTACCGCCGAAGACACCACATCAGGCTTTGCCCTAATCTTAGTGCAGATATGCTTAATGCTGCCGCAAAGCAACTTGTCAATATGTGGAAAACGGGGCGCTGAAGGATGCGCGGGAAGCAGCCCGTGGCCGGGTGCCCCAGCGCCTGCCCTGAGCTCGCCGAAGGGTCTCACTTCCGAGACCCTGAATACGTTCCCAACCGCCCGCCCCACCCACACAAACAACGCAGAGAACGCCACTCCCAAGAACTTTTCATTTATCCCTTGACATGAAGTACTTTATCAACTAAAGTACTTCATGGAGGCAGGACAAATGGTGGATTCTGAGAACGAAGGTGGAGTAACCCGCGACGAGCTGGTGCAGCGCGTCGAGTTGATGGCGTCCATGATCGCCGAAGGCCGGCAGTTGACATTTCGATGCGGCTGGATCTTCGCCGTGTGGGGCTTGGTGGGTCTGGCAGCAACGAGCCTGCTGTTCTTTATGCCTGACTCGAACTGGATTGGACAATGGGCCTGGCCGATATGCCTTGTGGCCGGCGTTGTCCTCACGTTCGTTGGCCGGGCACTTCAAGCGCGCCAGCGAAACTGCGGCCTGAACATCCGATCGCGGGCAGTGGAGGCTGTCTGGGGCATGATGGGCCTCGCCCTGGCAATCTATATCACCACCGCGATGGCGCGGCATCTCACTTGGCAGTACTCATATATTGCGGCGCTGTTGATCATCGTCGGTCTGGCTCATGCAATCAGCGCATTCATCCTTCGCTGGCGTGCGCAGGGAGTCGTCGCAGCCATCTGGTGGACGGGCGCCATCGTGGTGCTGTTCGCCCATTCGCAGCGGGATGTGCAACTTGTGATGTTCGTGGAGATGGGTCTCGGCATGACTCTCTTCGGCCTCTACGCGATGATTCTCCACCGCACCAATAGCGGCGGATCGGTGACCAAAAATGTCTGATGACCTGCCAGAACTCGATCCGGTAATTCACGGAAGGCTGCGTCTGGCTCTGCTGTCGCTGCTCTTGGGAGTTGACGAGGCAGACTTCACTTGGCTGCGCCAGAAGACACGTGCCACCGACGGCAACTTGAGCGTGCAAATGGTAAAGCTGGAAGCGGCCGGCTACGTGGCGATGGAGAAGCGGTTTGTAGCACGCAAGCCGCAGACGCTTTATCGCATGACGAAGAAAGGGCGGGAGGCGCTGGCAAACTATCTGGCCGCCATGAACAATTTGCTCGGCAATAAGCGATAGGCTGGCGGGCCGACTTTGGTTTTCAAAATTCAGATCAACAGCAAGGGCGCCAAGCGGTATCCCGGTGGCGCCCTGTGCGGTGAGAAGATTGCAGATTCTTAGACGGAGCTGCCCAGCCCCAGCGTCTTCATCTCTTCCAACTGCCGCTTCAACTCATCGAGCTGCTTCTGATCAATCTTGAAGTCTTCCGGCTTGAAGTTCCTGCGGAACTCGTCCATCTGCTTCCTGAGTTCTTCCATCTGCTTCGGATCGAGTTTGAAATCCTCGAACTTGAAGTCCTTGAAATCTTCGGACTTGAAGTTCTTCCTCCACTCATCTATCTGCTGCTTCGTTTCGTCGAGCTGCTTCTGGTCAAACTTGAAGTCCTGTGCCTTGATGCTGTCGCGCAATTGCTCAGCCCGATCGCGCATCGCCTCAGCCCGATCACGCATTGCCTGGGCCGCGGCCTCATTCTGCGCGGCAAACTGCTGGGCAAAATCCGGGTCCGGCAACATCTCGGCAACCAACGGGCAATCGCCCGCGCTAAAAAGATCTTCTTCCTCCAACAGACCCTGTTTGTGCTTCGAGTCCACTTGCAGCGTGAGCGTCTGCTGCTTCTTGTCGCGCAGAATCGTCACTTGCACCGGCTTGCCCTGGTTGGCGCGCAGCGAACGGTCCCAATCCGCCAGCGTGGTGACCGCATCGGGACCCACCTTCAGGATGACGTCGAACGCCTTCAGCCCGGCGGTAGCCGCCTCACTCTTGTGCGCCACCTGCTTCACCATGACGCCGCTCGGGACACCCAGGTATTCAGCCATTTGCGAGGTGAGCGGCTCAACCATGGCGCCGACATTGAGCGTGCTGCCGAAGAACGGCATATGGAATCCACCAGGCAGCCCTTCATCGCCGCCGCCCGTCAAGATGCCTTTCCCCGTTCCCTGCGCAAACACGTCTCCGCCGTTGCCGATCTTGTCCCAGACCGCTTGTTCCATCACCCGGCGGTCGGCAAGCTCCACGGTCACCGTCTGCATATTTCCGTCGCGGCTGATCTGCATGCTCACCTTGCGACCCGCCGGAATCTCTCTCAACATGCGGCGCAACTGCTCGGCGCCCTCGACGTTCTGCCCGTTAAGCTGCAGCACCACATCGTTGACCTTGAGTCCAATCTGTCCCGCGGGCGCATCGTGGTCGATCAGTGTAATCACCGCGCCCTTCACATCCTTGACCTTCAGCGCCTGAGCCTTCTCCTGATCCAGGTCGGCTACATCCACGCCCAAGTAGCCCTGTGAGCTCGATGAGTGGCCAAGCAGCGGACTCGGCTCCTGCCCCATAAACTGCACAAGCTCGCTCGACTGTGCTCGCGCTTCGGGCGGCGCCATCGCCAACCCCGCTCCCAGGCCGAGCAACACGAAAAACCCAAGACTCCGATATGGCCTCAAAAAGTGTTTCATCTCTTGTTCTCCCATTCCTTCTTATTCCCGGCTCCGCACTCTTTTCTGACGCTGCGGTAACCGGAAAGCAAAACCTTTCTACTGAATCTCAGGTACCCGCCGCAAGACTTGTCTTGAAACGGTCCGGAGCTGTGGACTCTGGTCCGAATTGGCAACCGTGTGCAAAACCTGCCGCACGCTCATGTCGCCTTCCACAGGCTCCAGAATGCTCACCGCCGCCGTGCGAATTCGAGCATCGCTGTCGTTCAACAGAGCCTCCAGCACCGCATCTCGCACACGAACATCCTCGGCCACGTAAGGCTCCAATCCCTCCAGCGCCTTCTGCCGCACGCCCGCATTCTTGTCGTAGCGGAGCGCCACCATCAGCGCATCGCGAATGCCCGCTGCCTGGCAACTGTGCCCCGCACGGCACTCAGCCGCCAGCAGACCCACCGAGTCGTCCCGCACCCCCGCCGATGTCGAGTTCTCGCTGGCCAGCATCAGCAACTGCCGGATCGCCGGATCGTCCAGCGAACCCTCCATCCGCTGCGGAACCACCTGGTTGTACCGCACTTCAACCATCTTGCTGTTCGGTTCACGGACAATGCTCGAAATATTGCCAATCTCGGCCTGCGCGGCCGGCGCCTGCTGCGCTATGTTCGCAGTTTGCATCGCCGCCGCATGTGCCGCACGATTCTGCGCATACTCGTAGCCGCCCAGGCTTCCGGCCCCAATCCCCGCTACCAGCAGCAGGCAAGCCGCAACCGGCGCGGCCTGGATACTGGCAAAGTTGTTCGTCATCCGCTGGCTCAGCCGTTCATACCAGCGCTTGGGAGGCAGAGCATCGAGCGCTTCCGCCAGGCGCTGCCGGGAGCGCGCTACCAGATTTGGCGCCGGCTCCTGCACTGGATGCGCATCGGCAAACACCTTCAGCGCCAGCAGTTGATCCCGCTCAGTCTGGCACTCCGGGCAGCCTGCCATGTGCCGCTCCAACTCGTGGATTTGCTCGTCCGGCAGCTCTCCGTATGCCGCCGTCACAATCCGCTCGTGTACAATTTCGCAATTCATCGCTACGTCCTTCCAGCCTCAAAAAACTTTCCCATTCGGCCCCGAATTTCCGCACCCGCCGCGGCGGGTTGCCAGGGCTTCTTACCGCAATCCCGCCAATTGCGTTCTCAACTTCTTGGTCGCCCGGAAGAGCGTATTCTTGGCGGTCTCTTCCGTCGTGCTCAGCATCTCTCCAATGGTGCGCAAGCGCAGTCCCTGGTAATGCTTCAGTTCAAAAACCATCCGTTCCCGCGGCGTCAGCTTCACCAGCGCCGCCTGAATCCGTTCTCCCAGCACCTTGCGATCAAGCTCCTTCGCGGGATTTGAAAACGACCGCTCGTCACTCACCGATGCCAGCATGTCGATCTCGTCGCCGGAATGGTCCAACACCACCGCATGATCTTCCCGGCGGGTCTTCTTGCGCCGCAGCTGATCCAGGCAAAGGTTGGTGACGATCCGGTAGATCCACGTGTAGAACGAGCATTCGAAGCGGAAGTTCCCGATATACCGGTAGGCTTTCAAAAAGGCCTCCTGGTAAATGTCCTCGGCGTCGTGCTCGCTTCCCGTCAGGTGCAGCGCCAGGCGCAGTACCTGGTGCTCATACTGCCGCACCAGTGCGTCGAATGCCGCCCGCGAGCCCGCTTGAGCCTCGCGAATCAACTCCATCTCCGGCGCGCGCGCCTGCGCACGTTCCTGAGCCCGGCTCAACCCGTTGGAGCCAGCGCCTGTTCCGTCTCGATCTGTCCGGCCCGTCGCCTCTGTTGTAGCCATACCTGGGAAGGATTGTACCTTCCGCACCTCTGGCCAGGCTAAACTCGCCGGTACCGCAACCGGGGATAGTGGGTAGCTCACCGCGTCCGTTCCCATCAGCTCTCTGCTCCGGTGGATAGAGAATTGTCCGTACTAGGCTAGACGGATTCTGGTGCTTTTGGTAAGCAGATCACGCTCCCCAAAGTCACCGCGCCCGCTACACTGGAACTCAATGACCGGAAACCTCTTTGACCATCTCCCTACAGCCGCCTCCGAAGGCTGGCACACCGCCCACTGCGACGGCGGTTCTCGCGGCAACCCTGGCCCCTCCGGCTATGGCGCCGTGATTGAAGACCCCGAAGGCCGAGTCGTAGCCCGGCTCAGCGAATTCCTCGGCCACCAGACCAATAACTACGCCGAGTACTCCGGTCTTCTGGCGGTATTAAAGTGGGTGATCGAGAACGGCGCCAAGCACCTTTGCGTGGTCTCCGACTCGGAGCTGATGGTCAAGCAAATGAAAGGTCTGTACAAGGTGAAAAGCCCCGGCCTGATTCCGCTATGGCAGGAAGCCAAACGGCTGGCCGCACGGCTGGAAGGATTTGAGATGCGGCACACGCTCCGCGGCGGCAACAAGGAAGCCGACCGGCTGGCCAACGAGGCCATGGACAAAGGCACGGGGAACAGGCAGGGAATAGGGAACAGGGAGTAGGGAGTAGGGAACAAGAAAAACTGCGCGTTGACTTGGACACTTGGTCCCAAAAGACAGCCATGACAAGACTAATCAGCCAGGCGGAAAGCCACGAAGCTTCCAGCAACCGGCTGTTCCCTACTCCCTACTCTTATCCCTGCCGCCCCAGGTTGTTCCGCCAAACATGCCCGCCGCGCTCGAGCAACCGATCCGAGCACTCCGGCCCCCAGGTCCCCGCAAAGTAGTTGGGAAATACTTCGGGACTCTTTGCCGCCCACGCCTGCAAGATCGGCGTATACAGCGCCCAGGTCGTCTCCACGCCGTCGCGGTGAGCGAACAGAGTCTGGTCGCCCAGCATGGCGTCCAGCAGCAGCCGCTCATAGCCATTGGCGCTCGAATTGCCGAAAACCGCTGAATAGTCGAAGTCCATGTTCACCGGACAGACACTCATGCCCGGCGTGTTCGGCACCTTGGCGCCAAAGCGGAGCGCGATGCCATCGTCCGGCTGAATTCGGATGGTGAGCAGGTTGGGCTGAATCTCCTGGCACGGGCCCGCTGCCGCCATGCGATTGAAGATCAATAGCGGCGGCTGCTTGAACTGGATGCTGATCTCCGTAGCCTGCTTCCTCAGCCGCTTGCCCGCGCGCAGATAAATAGGAACCCCGGCCCAACGCCAGTTTTCAATCTGGAGCCGCACCGCCGCATAGGTCTCGGTGCCCGACTCGGGATTCACCCGATCCTCGTCGCGATAGCCCACCACGTGCTGTCCATTCACGATGCCCGGCCCATACTGGCCGCGCACTACGTTCAGAATCGGTATGGGTGGAATAGCCTGATAAACCTTCAGCTTTTCTCGCCGCACGCTCTCCGCTTCAAAGTTCGACGGCGGCTCCATGGTCACAAAACTCAGCAACTCCATCACGTGGTTCTGCACCACGTCCCGCAGCGCGCCGGCCTTTTCGTAGAACGGCCCGCGCCCCTCCACGCCCAGGGTTTCGCCCGCGGTGATCTGCACGTGGTCAATGTAATTCCGGTTCCAGATCGGCTCGAAGATTCCATTCGCAAAACGGAAGACCAAAATATTCTGCACCGTCTCCTTGCCCAGGTAGTGGTCGATGCGGAAGACCTGGCTCTCATGGAAGACGGCGTTCACTTGGCTGTTCAACTCCCGCGCGGAGTCAAGGTCATGGCCGAATGGCTTCTCAATCACCACTGCCACCTTCCCATGTTCCGGCTGCGCCATTCCCTGCTTGCCGAGGTTCTCGATGATCCCGGCAAAAAACTCAGGCGCCGTCGCCAGATAGAAAAGGCGATCCCCGCCGATGCCTTTTTCCTTGGCGATGCGCTCTAACTCGACCTTCAACCCCGCATAGTCCTGAGGATCGTCGAAGTTAAGCGCGTAATAACCGATGTTCGCCACAAAATCATCTAACTTCGCATCGCTCGCATCCACTGCACCAAAGGAAACAATGCCCTCGCGCATATCCTTCGCAAACTCGTCGCCCAGCGGCCGGCGCGCCACGCCGACAATCGCAAACTGCTTGGGCAGCAGATCGTTCTGCCGCAGATGAAACAGTGCAGGCAGCAACTTTCGCTTGGTCAGGTCACCCGACGCGCCAAAGATCACCAGAATCCCGGGATCGGGAATCCGCTCCGTGCCACGCTGAACATGGGAAAGATCCTCAGCACGCACACTCGCCGTTATCGTCGCCATCCTCGGTTTCCTCCAGCGCAACTTAGCGCCCCTGCTTTTCCACTAACTCTCTATTCTGTGTTTCCTGTTCGCCCGGGGACCTCTTATGCAGTCTCATTGTTAGCCGTCCGTTCCCTCAGGGGCTAAAGCCCGCGTTCCTTTTTTCGCATTTGCGGCACGACTGAAGTCGCGCCCTTTCAAAACATAAACGACCATCTGTGTGGCGGACACCACTAGTCTTTTTTCACCGCATGTCCGCCAAACTCATTGCGCATGATAGCCAGCATGCGGTCGGTGAAGTTATTGTTCTCGCGCGAACGGATTCGCCGCATCAACGACTCGGTAATCACCGGCGCGGAGACATTCAAATCGATCGCCTCGAAGACCGTCCAGCGTCCCTCGCCGGAGTCCTCGACAAAAGCCTCGAGCCCCTCTAGAGTTGGATTCTTGGCCAACGCATCGGCGGCAAGATCGAGCAGCCAGCTCCGCACCACGCTGCCGTAGCGCCATATCTGCGAAATCTGGCCCAGGTCCAGGCCAAATTCCTCTTTCTTCTCAAGGATCGTAAACCCCTCGGCATAAGCCTGCATCATGCCGTACTCGATCCCATTGTGAATCATCTTCACAAAATGGCCCGCACCGCCCGGCCCCACGTGTCCCCAACCCTTGTCGGCGGCCGGAGCCAGTGTCTCGAGGATAGGCCGCAGATACTCGACCGGCTCCTTGTCACCGCCGATCATCATGCTATAACCCTCTTTAAGCCCCCACACTCCGCCGGAAGTGCCCACATCCACAAACTGGAATCCCTTGGCGCTAACTTCCTGGTGGCGCCGCATTGAATCCTTGTAATTCGAGTTACCGCCGTCGATCAGAATGTCGCCGGGATTCAACAGCGGCTCCAGCTTGGCGATGGTCTCGTCAACCGGATTGCCCTGCGGCACCATGATCCATATCGCCTTGCGTCCCTCCAGCTTCGCGGCTAACTCATCCAGCGTTGACACGCCCAGGTTCCCCGTGGCCGTCAACTTAGCCACTGCCTCGGCGTTGAAGTCGAACCCGACTACCTGGTGGCCGCCCAGCCGAAGCCGTTCCGCCATGTTACCGCCCATCTTACCCAGTCCAATTAGCCCCAGTTGCATAAAACCTCCTATGCCGACTCGCTACAAAACTCCCAAACTCACTAACTCGTCCCGCAAAGCATCCGCGCCCTCAAACACAATCGCCTTCATCCCCGCGGCCTCAGCGCCGGCCACATTCTCGGTCCGATCGTCGATGAAAAGAATCCGCTCTGCCGGCCTGCCCAGGATATCCAGCGCGCGACGATAGATGGCCGGCTCCGGCTTGCGCAGACCCAGATAACACGAACTCAGCGCAACATCGAAGGAGTGGCGCAGCCCGAAGCTTTCGAATCTGAACTCGTTGGTCTCTCGCGCCTCGTTGTTCAGCGCACCCACCATGCACTTATCCGATGCTGCAATCTCCTCAAGGATTCCCAGCGCGCCGTTGGGAAGGAGCTTCGACTGGTTCAGCATGAATCCAAAAAAGTCGTCTTGCGAAAAGCGGCGCGGCTCATAAAAGACGGTCGCGTCGAGATAGGACTTCAACGGAATGACGCCACGCTCCCACGCATCGTAAGGCGCAAGGTGCCTGGCCTCGAAGGCCGCGGGATCGAGGTGAAAATGCTTCATCGCCGCCGCGCGCTCGCGGTGGTCCCAGCCATTTGTAAGCAGAACTCCGCCAACATCGAAGAGGATCACGTCGAAGGGGAACATCGGCGCCTTTCAGTATGCGTTTCTGCCGTGAATGCCTGATGAAGTTTCCTGGGGATTTGCCGCCAATCGCGGGCCCGGCATCCGCCGAATTCCGTGACTGGGTTTCAAGCCGGATTCGCCGAGCCGTCTCCGCACATATACTTTGCCTCGATGGCCAGCACCTTTTTGTACCGCCGTACAAACCGCTCTTCCGAGGCAATGAATCTGGCGCCGATAAATGCATGAACTACTTCAAACGCCAGCGCCGAACCGATGATGCGCGCTCCCAGCACAATCACGTTCATATCGTCGTGCTCAACGCCCTGGTGCGCCGAGTACGTGTCGTGGCACATGCCCGCGCGAATCCCCGGAATCTTGTTGGCCGCAACGCAAACGCCCACTCCCGAGCCGCAGATAAGAATCCCGCGCGGCGCATCGCCCCGCCTCAACGCCAGGCCCACCCTCTCGGCGAAATCGGGGTAGTCGTCCGATGGATCGGGCAAATACGTCCCAAGGTCGATCACCTCGTGCCCGGCAAGCGCAAGGTTTGCGCGAACCTCCTCCTTCAGAGGGAATCCGGCATGATCCGATGCTATAACAAGTTTCACGTTATATTCCTTTCGACTCAGCGAGTCAGCGCCGGGATCGTTCCGCTGCGCTCGCCGTCCTATTTACCGGATGCAGTCTCGTTCGGATAGTTGAAGAAATGCTGATTGCCGTCGAGATCATCGACGACCAGAAGCCGGTAGCCCCACCAACCCTCCTTGACCGGAACGCCGTTGGCCGCGATATCCGCGCGCAGCGCGTCCAATGCTGCGACCGCGGCCTCGCGTGTCTCCGGCTCGACGTTCAAAGAAATGAACATCAGCCCCTTGCCAATCTTCTCCGGCCACGAGTCGGCTAGGATAAGCGCGCAGCCCTGCCGGTCGACCTGTGCGACATCCGCTCTGCCGTCCTCGTTGTGGCGCCAGGTGTTCGTGAAGCCGAGCCGGTTAACGTAAAAGCCAAGCGAGGCTTCTACGTCCTTAACGTGCAGAACGGGGCGCGCGAACCAGTCTGTCATAGGCTAGCTCTCCTCGAATGAAGACACCCTCTTCCTGTGTTCTGCATTCTGAACCCACTTAGTGCCCCAGGGCAAATTCAATCCCGCTCACTAACTGACCTGCTAACTTGCTACTTCACCAGCTTCTTCGCTCGCGCCGCCACGTTATCCGCTGTAAATCCAAATTCAGCCAGCACCTTCGGCCCCGGCGCCGAGGCTCCGAACCGATCCAGGCCGATCACGTCGCCGTCCAGGCCCACATACTTCCACCAGCCCAATGTGGCCCCAGCCTCGATAGCAAGTCTGGGCACGTCCGCCGGCAGCACACTTGCCTGGTATTCCGCCGTCTGTTCCTCGAAAATCTTCCAGCTCGGGAAGCTGACTACCCGTGCCCGAATTCCGTCGTCGGCCAGCAATTTCGCGGCTGCCAGGGCTGGCCACACCTCGGCGCCGGTGCCAATCAGCACCACTTGCGGGTTGGATGCATCTTCGAGCGCATAGGCTCCCTTGCTCACCGCGGCATACGCGTCATGAGTCGCCGGATCGAGCACCGGCAAATCCTGGCGGCTCAGCGCAAAGAAGCTCGGCCCTTTGCGTTCAAGAGCCAGCCTCCAGGCCGCAGCCGTCTCGTTGGCATCCGCCGGACGAAAATCCGTGAGCCCCGGAACCGCTCGCAGCGCCATCAGGTGTTCGACGGGCTGGTGCGTCGGCCCATCCTCGCCCAGCGCGACCGAGTCGTGGGTAAACACAAACAAGGAATGCACCTGCATTAGCGCCGCCAGCCGAATGGCGGGCTTCGCATAGTCTGAAAACACAAAGAACGTCGACCCAAACGGAATCAGCCCTCCATGCGCGGCCATTCCGTTGACCTCAGCGCACATACCAAACTCGCGCACTCCGAAGAAGACGTTTCGACCCGCGGGCGTGACATGGAAGCTTTCCCCCGGCTTGAAGATCGTTCTTGTCGATGAGGTCAGGTCGGCAGCGCCGCCAAACAGTTCCGGCACCACGTCGGCAATCGCGTTCATCACCGCTCCGCCGGCGTTGCGGGTGGCCTGCGGCTTGTCCGGCGGAAAACTCGGAATTGCTTTTTCCCAACCTGCCTTCAGCTCGCCCTTCTGTGTCCGCTCAAACTCCGCCGCCAGCTCAGGGTTCGCCGCCGCGTAGCCTTCGAACTCGGCCCTCCACTTGGCTTCAAGCTTTGCGCCCCGATCGACGGCCTGGCGCCAGTTGGCCAGCGCCGCATCGGGAACATAAAAGCTTTGATCTTCGGGGAAGCCGAAAAACTTCTTGGTCGCCGCAACGTTCTCGGGGCCCATCGCTTCGCCATGAACCTTGTTCGTCCCGGCCTTGGGGCTGCCGTAACCGATCACCGTCCGCACCGCGATGATCGATGGCCTGGCGGTCTCTTTCTTCGCGGCTTCAATCGCCGCTTCAATGGCTTCGAGGTCGTTTCCGTCCGCCACGCGCTGCACGTGCCAGTGGTACGCTTCGAAGCGCTCGGGAACATTGTCGTTGTAGCTCAGTTCGGTCGGCCCATCCAGCGAGATCAGGTTGTCGTCGTAGAGAAAGATCAGCTTGCCCAGTCCCAGCGTCCCCGCCAGCGCGCACGCCTCGTGCGAGACGCCTTCCATCAGGTCTCCGTCGCCCAGCAGCGCATAGGTGTGGTGGTGCACCACGTCAAAGCCGGGCTTGTTATAGATCGCCGCCAAGTGCTTCTCTGCCATCGCCATTCCCACGGCCATGGCAATGCCCTGGCCCAACGGCCCTGTGGTCGCTTCCACGCCGTCCGTGTCGCCGAACTCAGGGTGGCCCGGTGTCCGCGAATGCAACTGCCTGAAGCTCTTCAGATCGTCCAGTGTCACGTCATAGCCGGAGAGGAACAGCGCCGAATATAGAAGGGCTGAAGCGTGCCCGTTCGACAGGACGAATCTATCGCGGTCGGGCCATTTGGCATTGGCGGGATTGTGCTTCATGAACTTGTGAAACAGCAGGTAGGCGATCGGTGAGCAGCCCAGCGGCGCGCCCGGATGGCCGGCCTTGGCCTTCTCCACGGAGTCGACGGCGAGCAAACGCAGCGTGTCGATAGAAAGTTCGTCTAGAGATAAATCCGCAAGGGTAGCTGTCATTTTGTTTTCCAGGATGTCCTTTTCATCAACTGGCCGATCCGCCGATATGTCCGATCAACGAGCGTCGACCTGCACCTTCACATTGTAACCAAGCCAGCTGTCCTGTTCCGTCCAATGCAGCGTCCATTCCACGGCGCCGCTCTCAATTCCCTCCGCAATATCGGCGCTGAAGCCCGCATAGCCCAGGCTGCGGCCGAACGTCTTGATGGTCGTCTGCCACCCGTCCACGCTCCACAGCACCTCAAACTGCCTTTCATCGAGAATGCGCAGCGTTCCGCCCGCGGCAATGTTCTGGATCGGCCTCTTGCTTGTGTAAATCTCCAAACCGCGCCGCGTCCGACTCCTCTCACCCGGCTCGCAATAGCGCTCATAGACCGGGTCGATGCGGTCGAATACCTTGCCGTCCAGGGCCGAGCGCAGCAGCTTCAGATACTCGGCATGCGCCCAGACCAGCGGCATCGCCGAGCCGGCAGGCAGCCCCGGTTGCAGGCTCGAATCGGGCATGCCAGCCTCGTCCCACACCTGCTCCGGCAACATCTGGCCGCCAGCGGAGAAGCGCTCATAGGTCTCGATCAGCTCGGAGATATCTTTGCCCGCGGCCAGCTCATAATGAGCGCGTTCGCCGGTCAGCAAGGGCCACACGCGACCCTGGCCCCAGCCCTGGAAGGCGCTGCCGTCTTCCCTGTCCCCATAGCCGTCCCAGTTGTAGCGCAGCCAGCCTGGCCCTTGTTGCAGATCGCGCTTCAGCACCGCATCCACAACCGCAAGCGAGTCCACAATCAGCGGGTCGTCGGCCCGGCGCACACCGTAGCGAACCAACTCAAGAAAGCCCGCGTCAACGATCTCACGCGCTTCAAACTCGAACCTTGTCCCCGGCGGCCGGTTCGACAGGCGGATGAGCTCTTTCCCGCAGGCTTCGTGCGCGTATGCGGCGCCGCACTCGGGCGGCCTTATGCGCATGTAGTGCCGCTTGATCGCAGGGTGCAGCACGCCAGTCTTGGTCACCGTCCAATCCTCGATGTGGTGCTCGATCCAGTCGGCATACTCTTCAAGAAACTCGGCCAGTTCAATCGAGTCGTACGCCCGCATCATCTCCGCCGCGCAGATCAGACCTGCAATGACCGCCGCCAGCGTCGATGGAGAATAGCCCGCATTCTCCTCCCAGCGTTCCTGCTGGGTAATAGGCGCATGGCGCACCAGAAACCCGGCGGCCCGCTCGACAAACGCGCGACCGTGCAGCTCGCCCAACCCGTTGGCCTTCCACAGCCGCCACGCCAGCATCAACGGAAACGCCACCTCGTCCAACTGCAGCCCCGTCCAGTAAGGCGTTCCATCGATCCAGAAGTTCTGCGCAAATCCGCCATCCGGCTGCTGCGTGCAGGCCAGATAAACCAGCGCTCTCTGCGCCGTTTCCGCGCGCCCGCAAGCCAGCAGCGCCGTGGCTGTCTGCACCATGTCGCGCGTCCACACCAGGTGATATCCGCCCAGGTCGTCGTCGCCCTTGACCTGACCCCACGGAATCGATGCCGAAGCTACAAACGCCCCTGAATACGTTTTGTCCTCGTGTGCCAGCAGCACACAGTGGCTGGCCCGCATCAGCTTGCCTTCATCTCCGGATTTCGCTTCAAGCCACGCCGGATTCGCCGCCCGCTTCCATTGCGTGATGAACCGGCTGCGATTCTCCGGGTAAGGCATTGCCAGCGCCCCCATCGTCTTTTGTGCAGCCGTGTGGTGGCCGGCGCCGATGCCAAGCGCCACTGTAAACTCGTAGCCGCGCGCGGGACCTTCCAGTTTGCCGCAATTCAGATCCAGCTCCCCCATCAACGCGAGATTTCCGTCTGTCGCCGACCCAAACTCCCAATCCATGCGGAAGTTGTCCATCAGGTCGCGCCAGCCATCGCTCGATCCCACAAACCCGCAACTCACGCGACCGAATCCGCAACTCGCTCCCATCGCCAACGACCAGCCGTTCTTCCAGGCCATCAAGGTCTTGTTCCCGGCAATGTCGACCGCCCTCGCGGAGTTGCCCGCCCCACCCCCGTCGAGGTGCGGTGCAACCAGCACATACACCTTCAGCCGCTTCAGAAGCTCCGCATCCCCCTCCAGCCGCATGTGCGTCAAAACCACACTGTGATGCGGATCGCAGATGATCTCCTTGGTCACGCTGTAGCGCCCCGCCGGATCGCTATTCACATACCGCACTCCCAGCGCCTCCGGATGGATGTATTCAAATGTCGTTTGCAGGTCCCGCTTCTCTTCGTGGACAAACGTCTCCCCGTCCGTCACCAGGAATTCCATATCGCGCACCTGCGCCCGGTCGATGGTCGGATGGTAGACTTCGTTCAAAATGCCGTGCGAGCACGTAAACCAGATTCGGCTCGACGCCGCGTAGGCCGTCCCCACCGCGTCCTTCAGGCTCGAAGTCCATCGCGGTTCGGTGCCCGGCGCGCCGAAGGCCTCGCCCTGCTGCGCAAGCCAGATGTATTGCGGCTGTTCGCTCATGGTTGCAGAACTCTTTTCTGAATGGGAAAGCTGGAAATGCCGGGCAGATTGGGGAAGCCGCTCGTTGCTATCCTGACTATCGATGTTCTATCAGAACCAGAGGTTTCATAGTCAATAACTTTCCCGAACCCTGTTCTTAATTTCCGGCATCCTTCCATCTGGCTTCGTGCATCAAACTGTTTGGCGATCGCGCATCAGCGTGATTCAACCCAATGCGGCCGCGCCAGTCTCGGCATCCGATGGTCCCGGCCAACCAGCGCAGTACAATCCGAACTGAGGAGATTCCCCTATGGCTTACGAACTTGCACCGCTTCCCTACGACTACAACGCCCTCGAACCCTTCATCGACACCGAAACCATGAAGATCCACCACGACAAGCACCACCAGGCCTACATCAACAACCTGAACGCCGCACTGGCGAACCACCCCGATCTGGCCGCCAAGTCTGTCGACGACCTGATCCGCGACCTGGCCGCAGTTCCCGAGGACATTCGCGGCGCGGTCCGCAACAACGGCGGAGGCCACTCGAACCACACAGCATTTTGGAACCTGATGGGCCCGGTCAGCGCTTCCGGCATCGGCGGCCATCCCTCCGGCGCAATCGCCGCCCAAATCTCCGCCGACTTCGGCGACTTCGATGCCTTCAAGAAAGCCTTCAACGAAACCACGGCCAAGCAGTTCGGATCAGGCTGGGGCTGGTTAGTTTTCACCGGCGGCAAGCTTAAGGTCATCACCACAGCGAACCAGGACTCGCCCCTCTCGCAGGGCCTCTACCCAGTCCTCGGCAACGATGTCTGGGAACACGCTTACTACCTCAAGTACCAGAACCTCCGCCCCAAGTACCTCGAAGCCTGGTGGAACGTTGTCAACTGGGCCGAAGTGAACAAGCGCTTCGTTGTCGCCAAAGGCTAAAAGCAGGGAAAAGGGAACAGGGAACAGAAAGACCTGTTCAATCCCTGTGCTGCTATCAGAATCTGGGTGCCCCACCCTCGCCACGTCTTTGTTTTTGTGGCTAGGGTGGGTTAATGCAAGCTCCAACCACTCGAGGCCATTGACCTCTCGCCTCTTGCACAACCCTTTCCGAAATTTCGTGTCTAATCCCATAGAGTCGATGAATAACCCTACGCGCAGATTCGCTCTTTTATCCCTTTTCGCGGCGCTGTTCATAGTCCCGCTCCACGCGGTGGGCCAGTCCGGCAGCTTCATCATCTCTCAGCATGGCCACTCCGTCGGCACAGCCACCGTCATCTTTACCGCCGCCCCCGAGGGTTACAACTCCACTTCAGTCGTTCGCGTCGCCATGCAGGGCCTTGACTACAATCTCTCCAAGACCGAACGGCTCACCTCGGCTAACAGCCTCAAACATGTCCAGTTGAGCGCTACTGTCAATGGCTCCGCAGTCAACGTGAATGCCGCTCCAGATGCGGCGCAGATTCTGCTCAACATCTCCGCCAACGGACGCAGCAGCACCATTCGTCTGGCCGCGCACCCCGCCTCGGTGTTCCTTGCCGACTTCGACCCCGGCGCACTCGATACCCTGCTCGCCCTCGCCGTAGCCGGCAACAACCGCGACCTCTGGGCCATCATCCCCAAGCAAGCCGGCTCCATAGAACCGATCCAGCTCGCAACCCACGCCGACATGGAGGGAACTCTCGACGGCAAGCCGATCACTGTCCACCACCTGGTAGCCAGGATCGCCGCAGCCGACACCGACCTCTTCTCTGGCCCTGAAAACCAACTGCTTCAGGCGGAACTGCCTCAGGGAGGCTTCGCCCTTGTCCGCAAAGGCTTCGTCCTCACGCCTCCCAGCAAGCCGGGCGCCCCGCCGGCGCAGTGAAGACTGCTTCGGCAATCGGTGGGCTTGCAAAATCAAAATTGGATTTGCGGGGGGCTCAGCTGCATTCTTCGCCTGTGCGAGAACGGCTTTCGCCGGCAGGTTAGATCGTCTTCCTATCGAGTCGTGAGGCAATCTCCAAACTGCCGTCTCGATGTCCCCGTTAGTCGTCATCACGATAGAGGCGAAAGAATTCGTCATTGTTCACCACCATCCTGAAGTTCTTGGCAGCGGAGGACTCGCCCTCCATGGACAACTGCCCGGTCTTTTTCCCGGTCTTACGAGGCAGCAGCATGAAGCCCTTGTACGCCGTAACAATAGCCCCCTTGTTAATCTTTAGAAGTAGGGCCGTGAAGGTCCAACCAAAATCATCGAAGCTTTTATCGCCGCCCTTGCAAACCCACAGGCGGATGTCCGTGACTTCCTGAGGCAGACCTGCTTGTGTAAGCTTGGTAACAAGCTCTGCCGGCTTCAAAATCGTGGTCTTTACCTTCGGACCGTTATAGGCGGAATAACCAAGAGCTGCGTAATTTGGATTCCATGGGGTGTCGGTATCTGCCTGGATACAACCTCCCGAGTCCACACCGTGTCCCAGGATGTACAGGCGGTCTGTTGGCTGAAGGTCGTTGAGTACTTTCGGGCCGTGCTCCCTCACATAGTATTGTTTTTCCTTCTTGTGTTGTCGGTTGCTTGCCCCCGCAATATACTCCAGGGCATGGTCGACAAAGGAACGATTGGGCCAAGGGCAATACATAATTACCTTCATGGCAACCTCTTAGGTTTCCTGCCGGGGAAGCGGCAATAGGTCCCGATTGCTCGGGCAAGGAAAGATAGCACGATCCACCCGAAGGTTCAAATCCCCCGGGTTCAAAATATGGGCCGGAGTTCTGCAATCGGCTGAAACCATGCACGCCGAGCACTCGGCCATGCGCCCTTGCAATTGAAAGCGGCCCCATTCGCACCAAAATTCCGCTAGAATTCAACCACTATGGCCGCGAATCCGTCTCCATCTTCGGAAACCGTATCTGTCGAGTTCGCTGTTGGCGTCGGCGATGGCAAGTTCACCGCAACGGCCATCGTGCCGGCCGGGCAGACCAACCTCACGCAGATCCTGCCCGTGATTCAATCGCTGGAAAACTCACTGATTGCGGGTGTCACGGCGCAGTTAGCCGAGGCGGGGCGCACTGTTTCCTGCAAGGCTGGCTGCGGCGCCTGCTGCCGCCAGATAGTTCCGCTGACCATTTTTGAGGCGGAGGCCCTCGCTGCGTGGATTCGCAGCCTTCCTGAGTCCCAACAGCAGCAACTCGCAGAGCGTTTTCACCAAGCGCTCACCAAGCTCACCGCCGCCGGACTCATCGATCGCATGGTGAACGAAGACTGGCTCGCCGACACCGACTTCGCCAGCCAGCTAGCCCTCGACTACCTATATGCCCGGGTCCCGTGTCCATTTCTTGAGGATGAGTCCTGCTCCATTCACCCCATCCGCCCGCTCATCTGCCGCGAGTACCTCGTCACATCCCCGCCCGAGCACTGCTTCGATCCGGCAACGCTGAAGGCCGTCCCCGTCAGGCTGCCAATCAAGTTCTCGCGCGTCCTCAACAGCATCGGTGCGGAACTCGAACACGGCTCCCGCGGCTGGATTCCGCTGGTCTTCCTATTTGCCTGGATGAAAGCCGACTCCCATCCCGGCGCAGCGGTCGCCGGCCCCGGTCCGCAAGTGCTCTATGAATTTGTCAAGCGCCTGGGCCAAGTCAATCACCCGACGCGCGGCGCCGATCCGCCACCCGAAAACTAAACTCGGTCCCACGCTGACCGGCTTGCTTGCTTCCTCGCTGTTCTCATTGTTTCCTGAGATCTATTCGCTATTTTCTTGTCCCTATCTTTCTCACACCGCCCTCCCCGCCGCCACCCCCGAAGCCCACGCCCACTGGAAGTTGAATCCGCCCAACTGCCCGGTCACGTCCACGGCTTCACCAATGAAGAAAAGCCCCGGAACCGCCCGCGCCTCCATCGTGCGCGCCTGCAAACCATCGGTATTCACGCCGCCCGCGGTCACCTCCGCCTTCTCGAATCCCTCGGTCCCAACCGGATGCAGCGCCCAATGATGCAGCCTTTGCTCGCAAGCATCGAGGGCCGCATTCGACCAGCCGTTCGAGCCGCCGGCCTCCGCTAGATAGTGGGCCAGACGCTGCGGCACAACCTCCTTCAGTGCCTGCCTCAATGCTGCTGGGTCCCGCCTTGCCTTAGGCTCCATCAGCGCCCCCAGCACGTTTTGCGCGGGCGCAAGATCCACCACCAGTTCGCTTCCCGCGCGCCAATACGAAGAAGCCTGTAAGACCGCCGGTCCGCTCAACCCGCGATGTGTCACCAGCATTTTCTCTCTGAATTCCGATCCCCCTGCCGACGCCACGACTTCCGTCGCAACGCCAGCTAACGCCGTCCACCGCGCCTCGTCCCCACCCAGAAGCAGCGGAACCAGCCCCGGCCTGGGCGTCACAACGCCCAGGCCGAACTGCCGCGCCAGTTCATATCCCAATCCCGTTGCACCCATCTTGGGAATCGACAGGCCGCCGGTCGCCACCACCAGCGCGCCCGCCTGAAACTTTCCATGCGAACAGGTCACGCGAAACCCGCTGCCCGCTGACCGATCCACCTGAATCGCGCCCGCATTGAGCACAATCTCCACGCCGCCCAGCGCACACTCGGCCAGCAGCATCTCCAGAATCGCCCGCGCCGATCCATCGCAAAACAGTTGACCCAGCGTCTTCTCATGCCAGGCGATCCCATGCCGATCGACAAGTTCGATAAAGTGCCGCGGCTGAAAGAGCGCCAGCGCCGACTTCGCAAAGTGTGGGTTTTCAGAGATGAAGTTCCGCGGCCCGCAGTGCAGATTCGTAAAATTGCACCGCCCGCCGCCGGAGATGAGAATCTTCCGCCCCGGTTGAGTGTTGTGCTCCAGCAGCGCTACCCGCCGACCGCGCTGCCCGGCCGTAGCCGCGCACATCAACCCCGCCGCGCCCGCTCCCAAAACAATCACATCGAATTGGCGTGGAGCAGGGATCATAGCTCCGTTAAGAATAGCGGCATGGCACCCGAATCGCGGCCGCAATTACTCACCGCCTTGCGACATTGAGAATCAGCTTGACAGCCCCAAACTCCATCAGCAACATAGGGAATGCAGTTCCTTCATCGTTGAAACGCGAAGAATCTCCAAACGTTGGTCGTCGATTCCCCGATTCTCGCAGCCGTTGGCCTTCAAGAGGATCGCTCAGCCTCAGGCGCATCTACGCGAAGCGGAAATGAAAACCAGAATTCACCGCTCCTAGGTTGAGCCTGTTCTGAATTCTCCAAACGCAGTCCATCCTTCCCCGGAGGCGCAAATGTCAGAAGGTTATGTAAAAAAACTGCTGAATCCCTCAGATACTCTCAACGTGCTGCGGGAGATTCCAATCAGTTCAGGCGATTTCTTCAAGGATCGCCTGGTCGCCAAGGACCGGACCGTTGGTCTGGTAACTCAAAAGTATGAGCATGTGCCGAGCGACAACAAGGTAAGCTACTTCGATCTGCGCGTCGATTCGATTCCTTCAAAGAACTTGAAACTTCACGTCGAGACACAGCAGGTCTCCGCGGTGCATAAGACGGGAATAATCAAAAAGGACTGGAAGACTCTTCGCCCCTGCTACTACCTGCCGTATCGCAAGAACGGAACAACGAGAATAAAGCTGTCTCCGCCCGCAGGCTATAACGGGGACGACATCTTGTTCTTCGCCACCGCGACAATCGACGGCTGTTCAGTTTATGTAGAGGGGCCCGCAACAGCGCCAAAGGTTTCTCACCTCAATGCTGCAAAGGTCTCACCGCCTCCCAAAGGCGGCGAAACGGATATCGCGAAGCTGGGCCGCATTCAGAACAAGATTGCCGATATGGACACCCGCATGAACATCATCAAGAAAGGTGTTGCCACCGTCGTCGAGCGTCCGGATTACATCGCCGATTTTGCCCTCGGCCAAACCGCGATGAAGCAGCAGTTCGCCAACAGCAAAGGCATTCCGCTCGCGCAGGTCTCGGACTATCAACCCTTCGGCGCGGTCATCGGCATCTGCTCCGGCGGCAACTGGACATTCTATCTCCAGAAGAGCGGGCGGTTCGAATATAAGATGACCCCGACGAGCCCTTCACTAGGCGCCCTCATGGTTCTTTCCGCAAACGAGTTCTGGCCCACCAACACAGGAGGCTTCCGCGTCTTCTAGGGCATTTTTCACTTCACGTGCCGCACTTGCATCGTCATGCAGGGCGGCCTTTACTACCACCGCTAACTTCCAATCCCCGAACTACCCATCGTCCCTGAACATCGGATGCGGGATCAGCCGGCGGTAGTCTTCCTGGTGCGCGCCATCCAGGCAGGCCTCGACGATCTGCTTGCCCAGCGGGTCAAGCTCCGGAACCAGGAACTGTTTGAGCTCGCGCGCAAAAAACTCGCGCCACTGCCGCGCGCCCTCTTCGTACACTTCCATCCCGCCCTGGATCTGTTCTTCGACCGCAAGAAACACGCGCGGAATCATCGAGCCCTCAATCCTCAACTGATGCGGAATGTATCCCAGCACCGGAAACGGCGCCTCGCGCACCTGCTCGCGCGCAAACTTCGCGCTGCCGCGCCGCGCCAGGTATTCGCGCGCAATCCACTCCGCCATGAACCCGACCTTCCACGCACCGATGTGCTGGTTTGGCAGCAGCACATAGCGCGTCTCCGGCGTCGCCACAATCTGCCGCAGCAGCAGGTTTGCCTGGTCCACGCGCCGTCCGGTCGCAAATGCCCAATACGAGCCGACACCCTCCGACTGCATCTCCAGACTCTTCGAATCCTGAATGCTCGGATTCGCGTGCCCCCTCGGCGCCACCAGCCTCCACAGCCACGCCAGCGCCGGGCTCAGCACTTGAATCATGGCCAAAATTCCGTAAAGCCGGCTCTCGCTATGCGTCGGCGGACACCGCACCCCAAAGCTGCGCACATCCACGCGCTGCGGCCCATCGAGAATGTCTTCCAGCATCCGCCTGGGCAAAATCACCCGCGGATTCGGACACAGCTTGCCCGGCGCGTCCTCGACGTGATCCCAGGTCAGGCAAGTGCCGCCCGGCACAATGTAGTGGTTCAAGAAAATCAGCGGCTCCGGCGGGTCGATGCACAGCCGCTCCAGGTTGGGTGCAGTTCCGTACCTGTGAATGTGGTCCACGCGCACAAACCATCCATTCTCCGCATCGGCCACGGTCAGCCGTTCGCTCGTGCCTTGATTCTTCGGATGCGCGCAAGCCATATCGTCCGCAATCGGCCTCAAGTGGCAAGCCTCAGGCAGGTTCAGCGTCCGCTCCTCGTGCGTCACCACGTTGCGCCCGATCAGCAGGCGCCCATCTTCCATGCGGTGGATGTGCTCCGTCATCTCGCTCTTGCCACCGCCCGAGGCTCCTTCGTGCATCAGGATGAGTTGATTTTCGTACGGCGTCACCACCGCAACAGCCGCGCAGTGGTTGGTCGTCCAGCCCTCCCGCTCGCCAATGTCCAGCAGCATGGAATAGACGCCCTTCTTCGCGCTCGGCCCCGGATACAAGTTGTACGCAAAGATTTCCTGGTGGGTCGCCATTCGATCGTGCACCACCACCTGCCGCCCGCCAAAGTGCGTGTGCCGAAACGGCGGCGCCACAAACAGCACCCCACCCGTAATCTTGAACCCCGCGGGGACCTGGCTGCGCGGAATCATCCCCTGCAAATCCGCAAGCGCCGCCGCGAAAAACGCCGCCTGCCGCGGAACAATCAGTAGCGATCCGTATTGCAGCGCATCCGTCCCCGCATAGAACGGCATCACAACCAATTCCTGCGTCTTCAGCCAGTCCAGCGTCGCGGCCCGAGTCTTCTCGAATTCATGCCCGAACCGCTGCTGATAGGTAGGCTTGTCTGTCGGCAGATTGTCGCCAATCACCATCGCGTCGGGATCGCGCCTGCGCATGGCCGGGTCGGGAAAGTTGATCGCCAGCCCATTTCGCGCCTTGGTAACTACGGCTTCCACAATCCGTCCCACCCCGGCAGCCTGAAAGACCGCCTCGTACTGGCCGTGGTCTACGCGATTGCCAAGCGTCCAATCGGTTGCTCCAGACGACCGTCCCAGCGCCCAATCCAGCAGTTGCTGCCGCGTCTCCGGCGTCTGCACCAACGGTGCCGCGCTCAGCACGTCTCTCACAGCCTCGGGCAAATCCAATCCTGCCCAGTCAGCCTGAAAGTCGACAACTGCACCAACACCGTCGGTGGCGCTCATAGTTTTTCTCTCTCTTTCAGGGAAGAATCGATCATGCCGAGTCAGCTTCAAAGCCCAAGAAGGCTCATCCCCTTTATCTCATCCACGACTACGCATGGCGGTGAGTCGGGTCACATCCAGAGAAAGCGACCCACCTTATCCGGAACTGTATCACTCCGGAAGGAATCAAGGCTTATCGGCCAGAATTCATGGGCTCCATCGGCCACCAAGCGCGTGAGCCTCAGTCCATCTCACCCGAAAACCGCTCCTGCAGCTTCTGCCGCAGTACTTTGCCAGTGTGATTATGCGGCAATTCGCCTGCATTGAGAATCCATATCCGCCGCGGCGCCTTGTAGGGCGCCAGGCTTTGCCGGCACCACTCCAACAAGTCGTTTTCGCCGGCCAGGGAACCGGCCCGCAGTTCCACCGCCGCCACCGGAATCTCTCCTTTTTCCTTGTGGGGCAGGCCGAAGGCGGCAGCGCGCACCACAGCAGGATGCGCCGTCATGGCTTCTTCCAGTTCGCGCACGTACACTGAGTAGCCACCCGACTTGATCACATCCTTCATGCGTCCCACGATCCGGATCAGGCCAAGACGGTTCCTCGTGGCCAGGTCGCCCGTGCGTAGCCAGCCGTCCTCGGTCATCAAGCCCCCGCCGTTGCTTTCCGCCTTCAGCTTATCCTTCCAGTAGTGGGGATCGATGCCGCGACGCCAAATCTGGCACTCGCCCGTCACGCCGGCTCGCACAGCCCGTCCGTTTTCGTCAGCCACCCGGATGCGAAAAGGCGGCACTGGAATGCACAGATTGCCGCTACCGGGCAAGAACGACAAATCGATGCCCATCATGGCCAGGCCACCCAGTTCCACCATGCCGTAGCCGTTCAGCAGCACCGGCGGAATGCGTCGCCCGCCCGGCAGCCGGACCAGGGCGCCGAACTCCCGAAGCCTTTTCCGGACTTCGCTGGGAAGGTGATCGCTTGCCGAGAGCCACACCCGCACAGTCGCCAGCCGTCCAGGATCAGGGTTGCTATTGACCAGCCGCGCTAGCATCGCAGGCACGCCGATGACCGCAGTTACGCCAAGCCGTTCGATCAGGTCCAGCGAGCGCGCCACATCGAAGCGATCGAGAAAGCAACCGCGCGTGCCCACCATCATGCCATAGAGCGCAATGCTGACGGCCATGATGTGCGACCAAGGCAGTGCGATGAAAGCAAGGTCCTTGGGTCCCACGATGAATCCGGCCAGCAATGTTGACGCCCGCGCGCCCAGCAGAGCCCGGCTCGAAAGCGCCGCACCTTTAGGAAATCCGCTGGTGCCCGACGTATGAAAGACAGCTATGGTCGCTCCCGGATCGATGACCGAAGGCGGAAACGGCTCCCCAGCCGCTTTGCCGTCGCCGGGCGCGCGCACAAATCCGTCTAGCGTCTCCGTCTCCGCATCCCCATCGAGTTCTGCTTGAATCCACGTCCGCACATCGAGAGCTTTGCGGTCTTCGATGTTGCGTGTGAAGACCGCCTTGTCGGTGACAAGAATTTCCGTGCCGCTGTCGGCCAGGATGCGGCGCACTTCAGCAAGCGTGAGCATTGGGTTCAGCGGAACCGCGATGCCCCCAGCGCGGATGATTGCCAGAAACCAATGAAAGCAGCGCTGGTCGTTGCTGCGATAAATAGCCACCGGCTGGCCCGGACGTAGTCCGACCGTCTGCCGGAGAAACGCATCGAGCGAACAGATTTGACCTAGCATTTCGGCAAGCCAATACGGTCTGCCGTCCAACACGGAGACTTCGTGATCGCCGCCCCGTCGCAGCAACTCGTCCACAAGATTGGCCACCGTCACGCTGCGGTCGCGCGACAGTTGAATACGCCGGAATATATTCATGGTGCAGCAACCGCCTTGCGGCCCCATTCGCTGGCCACGCAGTAATTGAACAGGCGATCCAGGTAGTCCATCACCGGCGGCGGTTGTAAGCCGGCTGGCTCCAGCAGCCGCTCCGCGTTGGTCGTATCGAATTGCATGCGCATGGTGAAGTAATCGCGATAGGCACTCCCATCCACCAGTACTCGACGCTTGCGGCCCCACAAGGTCATGAACAGCAGCGGCCGCACCGCGGCAAAAAAGAACTTCGGATCGACGAACCGCGGCTCCCGCACCTTGAAGTACTCCGCTGCCCGCCGCGCCACTTGATCGATGGTTGCGCTGCCCTTGGGCCCCGCGCAGAGATGAACCGTGCTGCCCAGCGCGGCCTCGTCAAAGGCCAGACGCGCTACGGCAGTTGCAACAAAATCCACCGGCACAATGTCCAGCACAGCATCAGGATAGCCCGGCACTGTGCGCCACAGCCGCCGCGCATAGATCTTCAGCGGCCAATACATCATCTTGAAGCTCGAGGTGACGCCGGTGCGTGAATCGCCCACAATGATGCTGGGGCGCAGAATCACGCCGGGCAACGACTCCAACCGCGAACGCACCAGCGCCTCAGCTTCCGCCTTGGTTTGCTCGTAGGTATTGCGATAACTCTGCCCAACGGCAAGCTCGCTCTCGCGGACCAGATCTTCCCGCTCGCCGGCTACATAGGCCGTTCCGACGTAGGCCAGGCTCCGCAGCTTTCGCGCACCGCCGGCAAAGTCCAGCACGCGCCGCGTGCCCTCGACGTTGATGCGCCGAGCCTCGTCCAGCGAGTGATCGAAGCGCACCGTCGCGGCGCAATGAATCACGCGCGTCGTCTCCGCGGAAAGCCGCTGGAAAGCTGCTGGATCCAACCCGCAGTTCGGCAGGCCGACATCGCCGGAATAGACTTCGACGCGCGCCTGCTCGCTCGCAGACACAATCGAAGCGGCACGTTGCTTGCCCGATTGGCCCGGTCTGTCGCGGATCAGCAGCGCCAGCGTGGCTTTCGGGTTACGATCGAGCAATTCGCGAACCAGCCGCGTGCCGAGAAAGCCGGTCGCGCCGGTGACGAAGATGAGTTCTTCCCTATTCATTTGAAAATCGGCCTCAGTCCGCGAACGATTCGAAGGCCGATATGCAATGACCTTTGGGTACGAGGGCGATGTGCAGACTCAAGGAAAATTATAGCCCGTGAGCCTGCGATGGCGGGCGTCGGCAGTCCACGCTACAAACGACTCAAAGCGCCGATCGTTAAACGATGCCAGCCTTCAACCAGGGAACGGAAACCGTTCACGCACCAGCCGCAGCGCCTCATCCGCGGTCTCAATCGTTCCCTCCAGTTGCGCATCTTCTACCGCCCGCAGCATCTCCTTGAACCCCGCTCCTGGCGCATACCCCGCCGCAATCAGCTCCCGCCCCGTAATCACGGGCCGCGGCCTGACCGCCTCTTCCGGCATCGCATCGTACCGCTCACGCACAAACCCCCAGTGCTCCAGATTTCCGCTCCCCGCGATGCAATCCATCCGGTGCAGCGCAAGATGCTCTTCAAACCTATCCAGCCTGAAGAATCGCTTGAGCGTCGACGCTTTCATTCGCCCCGCATCCGAAAATCGCATGTGATTCTCAATCAGCGCCAGAATCTGCCGCGTGTCTTCATTCGAGAACCGGAACCGCCGGCAAATCTCCGCCCCAATGGCCACGCCCACGTCCACATGCCCGTCAAATCGGATTCGATCCGGCGCCCGTCTGAACGTAGGCGGCTTGCCCACATCGTGCAACAAAGCGCCCCATGCAAGGGTCGCCGAGCACCCCGCGCCCAATTGATTGAGCAATCCCAGCGTATGCACCCAAACGTCCCCCTCGGGATGAAACTGCGCCGGCTGCTCCACGCCCTTCATTCGCGCAACTTCGGGAAGCACTTCTTTCAGCAGGCCAGTCTCATCGAGCAGTTCGAAAGACCTCCGCGCCCGGCCCTCGGTCAGCATCTTTGTCAACTCATCCCGTACCCGCTCCCGGCTTACCGCAGCGGTCTTTGCGGCCAGTGAACGGATCGCGCGCTTCGTTTCCTCCTCAATCTCGAACCCAAACCGCGCCGCGAATCTCACCCCCCGCAACATGCGCAGATGATCTTCCTGAAACCGCAGCTCGGCTCTGCCGATCGCCCGCACGATCCCAAGCTCCAGATCCCGAACCCCGCCCACATAATCGATCACCGCTGAACCCAAATCGTCCATGTCTTTCAGCGGATCAAGCAGCAACCCATTGATCGTAAAATCCCGCCGCTTCACATCCTCCTCGGCGCTCGAGGTATACCGCACCACATTCGGATGCCGCCCGTCCGAATAAGCGCCATCGGAGCGAAACGTCGCCACCTCCGTGGTTCCGTAGCCCTCTTCATCGCCGTCGGCAACGAGCACCACGCCAAAGTGCGCACCCACGGCAAAGGTCCTCGGAAACAACCCCAGCACCACCTCCGGCGTCGCCGACGTTGCCACGTCGAAGTCCTTCGGCTGCCGTCCCAGCAGCAGGTCCCGCACGCAGCCCCCCGCCAGGTACGCCTCATATCCTGCCGTGCGCAGCTCTCCCACCACCCGCAAAGCCGCATCGAATTGTCGCGAATCCGGCAACATAGCTGTTTCTATTCTCTGCCATCAGAAACACGTGCCCCATCCTTGTCCGCCGCGGCGGATTCTATCGCAAGGGTGGGAAACCGCAAAAGCCCGCTCGCTCATTCCGCGCTAACTTGCTAACTTGCCAAACCCCACTCACCTCACCCGATAAACTAGATAGATGCGCGGCTCCGGCCTGATCCTCGGCATCGAATCCTCATGCGACGAGACCGCTGCCGCAGTCGTCGAGCGCGGCTCCCGCACTCTTTCCTCTGTAGTCGCTTCCCAGATAGCCACCCACTCACGCTATGGAGGCGTCGTTCCGGAGCTAGCTTCCCGAGAGCACCTCCGCGCGATCGTTCCCGTCGTCCGCGCCGCCCTGGCCGAGGCCAACACTACCCTGGCCGATCTCGACGCCATCGCCGTCACCAATGGTCCCGGACTGGCCGGTGCGCTTCTCGTTGGTATTACCTACGCCAAAGCACTCGCCTTCGCGCAAGAGCTCCCCCTCGTTGCTGTCAACCACCTCGAAGGCCACATTCACGCCGTCCTGCTAGATGAACGTGAGCAGCAAAAAGGAACGGGCCGCAGCCCGGCCGATTCGCCAGACGCGAAGTCCCCGGCTCTAGCCCTGGTCGTCTCAGGCGGCCACACTCACCTTTTCCTGGCCCGGCCTACCCACGGCACCTGGCACTACACCCTCATCGGCCGCACCCTCGACGACGCCGCCGGCGAAGCCTTCGACAAAGTCGCCAAGCTCCTCGGCCTCGGCTATCCCGGAGGCCCGTGGATCGACGCTCTCGCCCAGCATGGCAATCCGTACGCTGTCCCCTTCTCGTTTTCGCGGATCAAAACCAAGCTACATTTGGCGGGAAGGGCGCCGCGCACCAAAGCCGCCCGCACCGCCCCCATCGCCGGCCTCGACCCTCGCTTCCTCTTTTCCTTCTCGGGAATCAAGACCGCTGTACTTCGCTACGTCGAACTGCACAACCTCCGCCCTGAAGCCGAATCCCGCCGCGACGCTCTCTTCAGCGGCGCCGACGCCCCCGCCCACCCCACCGTCGAAGACGCACTCGCTGCCTGCGATCCCCAGACCCTCAACCTGATCGCCAGCTTCCAGCACGCCGTAGTAGGCGACCTGATGAAGAAGACCTTCGCCGCCGCCGAATCCCTCGCCGTCTCGCGCATTCTTGTAACTGGAGGAGTCGCCGCAAACCGCGAGCTTCGCCGGCGCTTCACCACCGAAGGCGCGCGCCACAACCTCCGCGTTTCGTTCCCAACCCTGGCGCTCTCTACCGACAACGCAGCCATGATCGCCGCCGCCGCGTGGCCGCGCTTCCTGGCAGGGGAATTCGCGCCAAGCGACCTTTCTGCTGACCCGTCGCTCGCGCTCGGGCGCGAAATCTAGAGCGCCAGCACCTCCGCACCCGCACGCCGACTCACCCCATGCATCCCATCGCCAGCCGCACCAATCCCGCCAGGCGGCAAATCTGAGTGTTCGTAACCGGCCGATGACCCGCGACCGGCCCCATCAGTTCATCCTTCGCGACTGCGCTGACATTCTCCGCCCAGGCAACGCTGTCCTCGCGCAGCCCAGTCTCTCCGGCTCGCAACAGCAGGTGCCAGGGGCCAAGCTTGCGAACCGATGTCGAGAGTGGAATCGCCAGCACCGTGTCCGCGCGAGGGTGAGTGTTGCGTTCATTCGTGGAGACAATCACAGCAGGCCGGTTCTTGTCCTGCTCGTCCGAATCGAAATGCGCCCACCAGATCTCTCCCCGCATCGGAGATCGCCGCTCATGCGCAGTCATTCCGGAACCCCGCGCCACATACTCGCACTGGCCATCTCAGCCCACTCCAGTTGTTCAGCGAGCTCTTCATCCGAAGCCGTGTCGTAGTACTCCTTGGTCGCTGCTTCCAACTCCTGCCGCTTCGCTTCGAGCATCAGTTCTCGAAGCAGCAAATCCAGCGCCTCGGAATCCGACCCCGCCTTGCGTTTCACCCGGGTCTCGCTCAGGAACGCCACCGCCTCTGGAGCCAGCGTGAAGCTTTTCTTTATCTTCCGGCCTGTCGCCTGCATTGTCATACCTTTTATCTTATTCCAAATCTGACGAGATCTCCTGGTCCCGATTTCCTCTTTCCGGTCTCTGTCTTGCTACAATCGAAAGGGC
Organism: uncultured Acidobacteriaceae bacterium; assembly: GCA_963757965.1. Taxonomy (GTDB): domain Bacteria; phylum Acidobacteriota; class Terriglobia; order Terriglobales; family Acidobacteriaceae; genus Telmatobacter. The sequence continues at coordinate 6,866 of CAVWTV010000002.1, read as the reverse complement.
CGCAAGGCCGCCGATTTCAACCTGTTGCCGAGCAGCCAGTTAGAACCGATATCCCATGCCTCTCCGCCTCTTCAATACTCTTTCCGGACAAGTCGACGATCTCTCGCCCATGGACGGCAAAGCGGTGCGCATGTACGCCTGCGGGCCAACCGTCTACGATTACGGCCACATCGGCAACTTCCGCACTTTCCTGCAGATAGATGTCCTTCGCCGCACGCTGGCGCTGCTCTCGATCCCCGTCCGCCACGTCATGAACATCACCGACGTCGATGACAAGATCATTCGCAACGCCGCTGCCGCGGGCATCCCCATTGGCGAGTACACAGCTCCTTTCGAGCAGGCCTTCCTTGAAGACCTGGAAACCCTCAAGATCCAGCGCCCCGAGCAACTTGCCCGCGCTACCGAACACATTGCAAAGATGGTCGAGTTGATCCAGAAGCTGGCCGCGGTTGGAGCCGCGTACCAGACCGAGGACGGCAGTTGGTACTTTCGCCTCGCTGCCTTCCCCGACTACGGCAAGCTGAGTAAAAAGGACCTGAGCGGCATCGAAGACGGCGCCCGAGTCGACCTCGACGAGTACGAAAAGGACTCCGCCCGCGACTTTGCGCTGTGGAAGGCAGCCAAGCCTGGCGAGACCTCATGGGATACCGCCATCGGCCGAGGCCGCCCCGGCTGGCACATTGAATGCTCGACGATGGCCATGGAGTACCTGGGCGAGAGCTTCGACCTCCATGCGGGCGGCGAAGACCTCATGTTTCCGCACCACGAGAACGAGATCGCACAGAGCGAGACCGCGACCCATAAGCCCTTTGCCCGCCATTGGATGCACGTTCGCTTTCTGCTCGTGGACGGGCGCAAAATGTCCAAGAGCGAGGGCAACTTTTTCACGATCCGCGACCTGCTATTGAAGGGCTACAAAGCCTCGGCAATCCGGCTGGCGCTGATTTCGGTACCCTATCGGCACCAGTTGAACTTCACATACGACGGACTTATCGAAGCCACCAACGCGATCGAGCGGCTGCGCACGTTTCACCAGCGTCTCGTCCAGGGGAAGTTCGCGCCGGGTTCGAATCCTGCGCTTCAGGGCGCCGCCAAGATCGCTCAAACAAACTACGTCGAAGCCTTATCAAACGACCTGAACACCGCGGAAGCTCGTGCGCCGATCTTCGACCTGATCCGCACGGCGAACACGGCCATCGACCAGGGGCAATGTTTTGTTGACGATCGGGATGCGATCCTGGCTGTGCTGGCCAGCTTTGACGCCGTGTTTGACGTGATCGAGGACAGCGACGCCGAGCCCACGCGGCGAGCTTTGGAGTGGGCGGAAAAGGCCGGGAGGCTCGCCGATGTTGCTCCGGAGCTTCTTTCCCGTCAATCGCTTACCGACGAGGCCATCGACGCTCTGGTGGCCGAGCGGACACTAGCCAAGAAGCAGCGCAACTTTGCCCGCGCCGACCAGATTCGAAATGAATTAGCCGAAAAGGGAATTGTGATCGAGGACTCGAAAGACGGGGTACGCTGGAAGCGGAAGTAGTGAATCCCCCACAACGATAGAAAGGATGAGGTCACCCGATGGAAGCCAACGAAGCCCAGGAATTGGAAGAACAAGCCGAGCACGGATCGAGTGAATCGAGAATGCGGCCGGTCGCTTTTACCATGAGCGTGGTCGCCGTGCTGGTGGCCGTAACCACGGTGCTGGGTCATCGCACGCACACGGAGGCGGTGCTCAACCAGAACAAGGCCACCGATCAATGGAACGAATACCAGGCCCACAAAATCCGATCCAATGACACGGCACTAATGTCCGACTTGCTGGGCGTCGTAACCATCGCCGACAAGGACGCCGCGCAGAAGATCGCGAAGTCCTACAAGGACCATCAGGCCAAGTGGGCCGATGAGTTGAAGGACGACCAGGAGAAAGCCGAAGCACTGGAAGTCAAGGTTGAGCAAGCCGAGGCTCGCGCAAACCGCTTTGACTTGGGAGAGGCGCTGCTGGAGATTGGCCTGGTGATCAGTTCAGTCACGCTGCTCACGCGCAGCCGGATCTATTGGTACCTGGGCATCGTCTTTTCGATCGCGGGGATTGCGTCGGCGGCTTCGGTTTTGCTTCTGAAGTAGGAGTCGATTCCAAGCCAACCTATTCGGCCGGCATCTGCTCCAAGACTTCGACCGGTTGCGAACCATTCTTTGCCTTGAACCGCGCTGTCGTGAGCAGGAAGACCGCGATCACGATGGCGGCCATGCCGGCGAACTCGGCTGGAGCGGGGCGCTCGTGGAGGAAAAAGATTCCCAGCAGCACGGCGACAACGGGGTTCACATAGGCATACGAAGTGACCTTGCCCACGGGCACATGCTCGATGAGGTAGATGTAGCCGGTGTAGCCAAGTAGCGAGCCTCCGGTGATGAGATAGACGAGCGAACCGGCCGCGCTCAAGGTTAGATGAAACTGCGGCCATTGGCCCAGCGCAGTGCCAAATAATGTACTCAAGGCCCCCGCCGCAATCATCTGCCACGCTGCCGCCACAAAGCTGTTGACCTTGAGCCGCGCCCGCCTGGATACGATGCTGCCAACCGCCCAGCATAGCGCCCCGCCCAGCAAGGCCGCGATGGACCAGAGTAGCGCGCGGTCGCCGCCCAGGCCGCTGCGCAACGAGGGCCAAAGCAACGCTACCAATCCTGCAAAGCCAATCCCCAGCCCGAGCCAGCCGCGCACAGGCAGCGGCTCACCTCCGGGCAAAAGCATTTCAATCAGCGCCACATACAGCGGAGTTACCGCCATCACCAGCGACGCCAGCCCGCTGGGTACGACGCGCTCCGCATATACCAGGCCCACGTTGCCCCCGCCCAGCAGCAGCAATCCGATCATCCCAAGCATCAGCATGGTCTGGGGTGGCCATACGAGGCGCAGCCCGCGCCAACGGCACCATGCCAGCAGAATGACGCCGGCAATCACGAATCGCGTCCCGGCAAGCAGCAGTGCCGGCATTTCGGCCGCTCCAATGCGAATGGCCGTGAAGGTCGAGCCCCAAAAGAAGTAGACACTGGCGAAGGCCAGCACGATCGATGCGGTCGAGACAGGCTTCGCCTCCGCATGGACCGTCGGAATGGTTGAATGCGCCATGAAGATGATTCCATGGTAGCGTGTGTGGAGTTTGCGCGCTTCCCGGGTCTTACGGCGACCTAAATGAATTTCGGGTCGACTGTGTCGCGAAAAGTGAGGTGGTTCGCGGTCTACCGATTAGTCGCACACCAGGAAGAGAAGAGGAGCTGCGGCAACGCTGAATGCTACCCGTACTGAAAGGTCTTTACATCATTGCGGAAAAGAGGGTACAAGTGAACAGGCTCTGAACGCCACACTTCCCCTACCCCAGGTCCCCCGTGAGCGATCCCTGAGCCAATCCAGGAGGACTAAGCACATGAGAAAGATCAGCCCCCTATTCTTGGGACTGCCCCTTGCGGTTGCCTGCATCTCGGTGACCGCGGCGCAAGATCAACCTTCCACAATGACGCCACCGAAGTACCTGCAAATCACCGTCGAATACACCAAGCCCGGCAAGGGCGGCATGGCGCATGACAAGACCGAGAGCGCGTTCGTTCAGGCCATGACCAAAGCCAAGTTCCCCATCAATTACTGGGCCTACAATTCAATGTCGGGCAAGCCGCGAGCCATCTACATCTCGGGATTCAACTCTTTTGCCGAACTGGGAAAGGCCAACAAGATCTTCGATAATCCAGCCGCGGCGGCAGCGCTCGAGCCTCTTAATGTGGCCGACGGCGAACTGCTTGAAGACTCCAAGCAGTTGATCTTCAGCTACGACGACGATCTAAGCCTGCGGCCAGGGGTTGACCTCCTTCACCACCGCTTCCTTGAGGCCGACATCATTCACGTTCGCTCCGGCCACGGCAAGGAATTCCACGAACTGGCCAAGATGTGGGCGGACCTATATGGGAAGGCGGGAACCAGCGCCCATTGGGATGCGTTCCACGCCGAATATGGCGAGGATTCCGGCTACTATGTATTCTTGACCGCCGACAAATCGCTGGACGATATTGACGCCAGTGCTGCCGACGACGAGAAGCTCGGCAAAACCCTGACCGACGACCAGAAGAAGAAGCTCCGCGAACTCCGCGCCGATTCCATCGATGAGGATCGCACCGAGATCTACTCCGTCAACCCTGCCCAGAGCTATCCGCCCGAAAGCTTCTTCAAGGCCGATCCCAGCTACTGGAAGGCCAAGCCGGCGACAGCCAAGGCAGCAGCCAAGCCTGCGGCCGATGCGAAGAAGGCCGCACAGTAGACACGTTCAAGAAAATGCAGCGATCGTGATTGAATCGAGCATGGTCCAACGAACGGCTCCGGCATTAGGCCGGGGCCGTTCATTTCTTTGAAGAGCGACCCACCAGCCTTCCTTCAGGGGCTGAAGCCCAAATTCATGTTGGTCGATTTATGTACGGGCTGAAGCCCGTACCCTTCAAGCTGGCCTGCCACCGCATTTCGCCGCCGCTATACAGTGGCAGTGAAAGTGTTCTATCCTCAAGCCAGCGGGATTCCCATGCACATGCGCGCCATTCACACGTTGATGCTTGCTCCAGCCTCCAGACGCTGGTCGCGGTCGCGCGCACGGAGCATCTGCCCGCGGAAGCACCTGCGCGTGCTGCCCATGCGCACTCGACCTAGTCTCTTCGCCAGCGATTAGCAACGGCCTGGCGTCCGCCGCGGCGGACTCGCATGTTTTTCTCGCTTCTTGAGAGCGAGCAGAAATCGATGATCCCAGACAACTGGGTCAGTGGCCGTGCCTTATTCAGGGCCGCATAAACCTATTCGCAGAGGAGAATGACGATGACTAAGGAAGAGCTGTACGCGCAGTATGGGCCGAAACTTGTTTGTCCGCTGCCCGGCCCCAAGGCGCAGGCGGCGGTGGCAGCGGATACGCGGCTGATTTCGCCGAGTTATACACGCTCCTATCCGCTGGTGGCCAAGCGCGGGCGCGGCATCCGAGTGGAGGATGTGGATGGCAACGAGTTTCTCGACTTTGCAGCGGGCATTGCCGTCGTTTCGACTGGCCACTGCCACCCCGAGGTGGTTGCGGCCATTCAGAAGCAGGCCGCCGAGCTGATCCATATCTCCGGAACCGATTTCTACAACGAGGCGCTCACCGACCTGGCCGACCGGCTTTCGGCTGTGGCGCCGATGCCGGGGCCGCATAAGTTTTTCTACGGCAACTCCGGCGCCGAGGCCATCGAGTGCGCTCTCAAGCTGGCCCGGTACCACACCGGGCGGCAGCAGGTGATCTCGTTCTTTGGCGCGTTCCATGGGCGCACGATGGGCGCGTTGTCGCTTACCGGCTCCAAGCCACAACAGAAGCGGCGGTTCTCCCCTTTGGTTCCCGGCGTCACGCACATTCGCTTTCCATATACCTATCGCGGTTGCACGGGCGGCCAGCAAGCTGAAGAGGCATTCAGCATGGGCTGCGCACACTACATCGAGGAGAAACTTTTCAAGACCATTCTCGCGCCGGAAGAGGTTGCGGCAATCTTCATCGAGCCGATTCAGGGCGAAGGCGGCTATGTGGTGGCGCCGGATAACTTCATGCGCGAACTGCGCGCCATCTGCAACCGTCACGGCATTCTGCTGGTGGTGGACGAGGTGCAATGCGGCGTGGGGCGCACCGGGAAATGGTGGGCCGTTGAGCACTCCGGCGTAGAGCCGGATATGGTGTGCATTGCCAAGGGCATTGCGAGCGGCATGCCGCTGGGCATTTGCATGACGCGCGCGGAGATTATGGACTGGGTTCCCGGTTCGCATGCCTCGACCTTCGGCGGCAACCCGGTGTCGATTGCCGCAGCTTTGGCGACGATGGACGTCATCGAGCGCGAGGCGATGGATAACGCAGGGCGCGTGGGCGAGTTGATGCTGGAGCGGCTGCGCGGATGGGTGAACACGCACCCGCTGGTCGGCGAAGTGCGCGGACGCGGGCTGATGATCGGCATTGAACTGGTGAAGGACAAGGCCACGCGCGAACCGGCCGTCGCGCTGCGCAACCGCGTGGAGACGCTGGCCTTCGAGCGCGGGCTGATGGTGCTGGGATGCGGCGAGACTTCGTTGCGGCTTTCCCCTCCGCTGGTCGTCAATGAGCACGAAGCTACCGTGGCTCTGGACATCCTGGAAGAGGCGCTGACGCAGGTGGAGAGAGAACACGAGCACGCGACTGCACTGGAAGTTACAACGGCCTGAGTTTAAGAGTCTTCCAAGGGCCAATCGTTCACGCCGGATCGCCTGGATTTGCGACTTCCGCGCATGAAGCCGAGAATGGTTGGCAATGGCATGGATGGACGCAGACGCGGATTACATGGCTGGAGCGCAGCCTCGCCGGGTTGCATTGGATGGCGAACCGGCGTGGAGGGACGGCAAGTCTGCCCGCTCATCTGGCAACGGGCATTGAGGGTGAAGACGCTGCCTTCTTCTATCTGCGGCGCAAGGGCTACATCGTGGTGGCGCGGCGATGGTCGTCGGGCAACGTGCCTGGCGATCTTGATTTGATCGCGTGGCAGGGACCGCTGCTCTGCGTTGTCGAGGTGAAGACGCGGACCGCGCATGACATCGCCGCAGCCGAAGTTTCCGTGGACTCACACAAGCGACATACCCTCCGCCGGCTGGCGCGGCAATACGTGCGCCAGTTGCCCCAGGAGACCGCGCCTCCGGTCCGCTTTGACGTGATCAGCGTTTACCTTGTGCCGGGAAAAGAGAAGGAATTCATGCACTTTGAAGGGTCGTTTGGCTGGGGCGAGCAACGCGGGGATCAATGGGATGACTAATGCGCAGTTCAGGAGAATGAGACTCGCACCGAGTTGCCGCGATTAACCCG
>CAVWTV010000001.1:0-1414104 GCA_963757965.1 uncultured Acidobacteriaceae bacterium | reverse complement strand
CATATCTCACAGGCGGATTGTCGATTTGGGTGAGTCGGGAAGAAGAAAATAGCTGGAAAGGCCGTCTTTTCTGTGGCATAACTACGTTATCGAGACGGGTTATGGCCGAGGAAAGGGCGGCCTTTCACATGACAGAGTGTAATCAAGAAGTCTTCTCGTTTGCATCTCATTTTTCGCGCCGCGTAGAGGCCAGTTTCACAGCGGGTCAAGTGTCGACCGATGGCGGAGCGCTGTTGTTGCGTCAGGCCGATCGCAAGATCGGTTTGCTGAAGCGGGTGGCGTCTTGTTTTACCGACCGGCGTTCGCCGCTGCTGGTTGAACACCAGCTCGGTGAGATGCTCTCGCAGCGCATCTACGGGCTGGCGCTGGGCTATGAGGACCTGAACGATCATGAGCAGTTGCGCCACGATCCGCTGATGGCGGTGCTGGCAGGCCGGCGCAAGCTGGAAGAGCCCCTGGCCGGCAAGAGCACGCTGAACCGGCTGGAACTTCCCGGCGGCAGCAAGCGCTATCACAAGATCGATTACGCGCCAGAGAAGATCGACGCGCTGCTTTGCGATCTGTTCATCGAGTCGCACGGCGAAGCGCCCGACCAGATCGTGCTCGACCTGGATGCAACCGACATCCCGCTCCACGGCCATCAGCCGGAGCGATTTTTTCATGGTTACTACGACAGCTACTGCTACTTGCCGCTCTATATCTTCGCCGGCGATCAACTGTTGTGTGCTCGGCTTCGCGCCAGCAATGTGGATGGCGCGGCCGGTGCGCTCGATGAGGTCAAGCGCATCGTGGCCCAGTTGCGCTCCAGGTGGCCCAAGGTGCGCATCGTGCTGCGCGGCGACTCGGGCTTCTGTCGCGAGGAACTGATGGCTTGGTGCGAGGCCGCGGAGAACCAAGTGGACTTCCTGTTCGGTCTGGCGCGCAACAGCCGGCTTCAGAAGATCATCGGCAAGCAGATGCACGAGGCCACGCTGCTGCACGCCGAGACCGGCAAGGCAGCGCGTGTCTTTACCGAGTTCGACTATCAAACGCACAAGAGCTGGGCGCGGGCCAGGCGAGTAGTTGCAAAGGCTGAGTATCTGGACAAGGGCGAAAACCCGCGCTTCGTCGTTACCTCACTCAGCACCGATGAGTGGGCGGCGCGCGAGCTGTACGAGAAGTTCTACTGCCAGCGCGGCGAGATGGAGAACCGCATCAAGGAGCAGATGTGCCTGTTCGCCTATCGCCTCTCGACGGAAGAAATGAAGGGCAATCAGCTGCGGCTGTACCTGTCGGCGCTGGCTTATACGCTGGTTGAAGCTCTGCGGCGGCTGGCGCTGAAAGGCACCGAGTGGGCCGAAGCGCAGGTGGATACGATCCGCCTCAAACTGTTCAAAATCGGCGCCCTGGTACACATCAGCGCCCGGCGCGTGTGGCTGGAACTCAGTTCCACCTATCCGTGGAAGCAGATTTACGCTCGGGCCTTCGACGCGCTGCGATGCTGAGCGTCTCCACCGCGACCAAACAACTTTTCCACACCAACACAAGAATCGGCCTGGCGGAGCTATGCCTCAAATCCAACCTCGACCTGCGATGAGCCCCTCCGCGCACTTGCCGAACCCATCGCCAAGCCGATTTCAAGCCGGTTGATGGCCCTTCCCGCATGCTTCGCACCGCTGACCACCTTCAAATCGATCCATGTGAGAAATGGCGGTTAGCCGCACAACACGCGGGAAAGAAGGGATTCCCGTTTTTTTATATGTCACAGAATTGTCACTGGGGTTGTAAACTCGCGACCGAAGGGGGCGTCTACCTGAGTGATGGCATCCGGCACGGCATTGAAACCGTTAGCCATGGCGACGGCGGGGGAGTTTGCCGCCGAAGAGTTCACGTGTGTCGTCGAGCGTCACAGGCCGCAGATCTTCAGATTTCTGCTGGCTTCGACGCGGGATGTGGACCTTGCGGAGACGTTGACTCAGGAATGTTTTCTGAAGGCGCACCGGAATTGGAGCAGGTTTCGCGGCGATTCAAGCGCGATGACGTGGTTGATGCGCATCGCGATCAACCTGCAAAAGGATCATTGGCGGAACCGCCGGATGCAGTTCTGGCGGCACACGCAAACGAACTCGGTGGATCTGGACGAGGCCAGCGAGTGGTTGCCGAGCGGGGAGAGTTCGGCTGAGAAGCAGTTGCTGGCGCGCGAGCAGGTGGAGCGCGTTTGGGAATCGGTGAAGGGTCTGAGCGAACGGCAAAGAACGGTATTTCTGCTGCGGTACGTGGAAGAACGGGAGTTGAGCGAGATTGCAGCGGCTACCGGGTTGAGCGAGGGTACGGTGAAGGCGCATCTTTCGCGGGCCCTGGGTCGTGTGCGCGCGGAGCTTGGGGGTAAACGATGAGTTGGATGGAGAGATTGGCGGGTAAGGCGGACCGGGTGCAAGATGCGGCGGAAGTTGAGCCAGAGCTGCATGAGGGCGTGCCTGAGGATCCGGCGGTGGAAGAGGCGCTGAAGAACTTCAGGATGAGCGTTCATGCGTGGAGCGATGCGGCCTATAGCCGGCCCCGGACGACAGCGCAAAATGTGCGCCACCGGAGCTGGCGGCTGGCGGCGGGGTGGGCGCTGGCGGGCGTGTTGATGGTGGGCGGCGTTTCCGGCGGGATGTTCGAGCGGCATCAGAAGATTGAGCAGGCGCGGATTGCGGCAGCGGCCCGGTTGGCGGAGCAGCAGAAGGCGCTTCGCGAGCAGCAGGTGAAGCAAGACGAAGAAGATTTGCTGGCCAAGGTGGACAGCGATGTGTCACGTGAAGTACCGAGCGCCATGGAGCCTCTGGCGCAGTTAGGGGACGAAGAGGCGAAGTAAGAGATCGGCAAGGAACGAGATCGAGAAACAGAATCACAAAATTTTGCAAGGGCATGGAGGAAGGTTCTATGAAGGCTGGAATGACATTGCGGTTGGGATTGGCGATTGCTGGAGTTTTGTTGGCGGGCGCGGCGGCCGGTGCACAGGCGCCAGGCGGCGGCCCGGGAATGGGAATGGGAATGGGCGCTGGGCAGCATCGGCCGCCGTTTGAGAGGGCGTTCGGGGGCCAGGGCGCCCAGGGGCGCTGGTGGAACAATGACAAGATCGTGGAGAAGTTGAAGCTGACCGACGCGCAGCGGAAGTCGATGGACGATATTCTTCTGTCACATCGTGAGAAGCTGATCGATCTGCGAGCCAGCCTTGAAAAGGCGGAGTTGACACTGGAGCCGCTGGTGAAGGCAGACGCGCCGAACGAGGCCCAGATTCTGGCGGGGATCGACAAGGTGGCGCAGGCCCGTGCAGAGCTGGAGAAGGCGAATGCGCGGTATCTGTTGGCGATTCGCGGGAAGCTGACGCCCGAGCAGTGGAAGCAGGTGCAGGAATTCCGCCAGCATCGCGGTCAGGAAGGCCGCGGCATGGGACGGGACGGCCAAGGTCGTGGCGGAGCCGGCGGGCAGGGACGCGGGCGCTGGAACCAGGGCGGCGAGGGACCTGGCGGGCAGGGACCGGGCATGCAATACAGGCATCGGCCGGGACAGCCTCCTCCGCCGGCAGGCGCGGCTCCGGGTGCAGGGCCGGGTACGGCACCGGCAGCTCCAGGACCGCAATCGATGGATGGCGGCGGCGGTCCGGATGCGACTGGCGCATCTCAGGGTGGAACTCAGTAGCAAGAAGGGCTTGTAGCTCAAGTCTTAATTGTTGAGAGCAAATTCGGTTATCAAGACCATTGGCGGCAAGAGGGTACCCTCTTGCCGCCGTTTCCTTTTCAGCGGTGGATCGAATCGAGACAGATCGGTGGAGCGGATTAGGACAACAGATGAAGCGAATCGGGACAGCGAATGCAGCGAATTGGAACAGCAAATGAACGGAAGCAGGACAGAGTGAATTGAAGTGCGACGGAAGCCTTGGGAAGGCTTGTACAGTTTATGACTAAAGTTATTCTTGAGTGCACCGATGAACTGGGTGGATGCAAAAACGCTCATCCGGAAGTGCCGGAAGGCCTGGCGGACAGTTAGATATGCCGCGGGCACGGGGCGATGGAAAGCATTCAAGAAGGAGCTGGTCCCATGGCCCTCGGTGTATTGAACAATCTTTCAGCAATCTACGCAGAGAGAAACCTGAACAACACAAACACTAGCCTGCAGACGGTTCTTGAGCAGTTGTCGTCGGGGTCGAGGATCAACTCCGGAGCGGATGACGCCGCCGGGCTATCGCTGGTGAACGGTCTGGAAGCCAACTCGTCGGCGCTGACGCAGTCAGAGACCAATGCGACGGAAGGTGTTGGTCTTCTGGATGTGGCGGACGGCGCCCTCTCGCAAGTGACAAACCTGCTTAACCGTGCCATTACGCTGGCTACCGAAGCCTCGAACGGCACCCTCAACAGCACTCAAGAGAGCGCTGCGAACCAGGAGTACCAGTCGATATTGGCCGAAGTGAACAACATCGGCCAGACGACCACTTACAACCAGCAGCGGGTGTTTAACGGCGCCGAGGTTGCGATCTATACGGGCGACTCTTCGACGGCGGGCTCGTCGATCGACGACTTGAATATTCGGGCGCTGTCGGAGTCAACGGTGGGCGACACCGGCGGCGTGATGGCCTACAGCGACGGCCAGAACAATGTGTTCATCAACCTGTCGAAAGGCAGCCAGAATGCGCAATCCACGGACGCGCTGAACACCATAGGCACAACGACGATCGAAGTGAACTATCTGGTGAAAGGCGCGGACGGCGCTCAGAGCAGCGCAACGACAAGCATCTCCGTTGGCGGCGACACGACGTACACCAACACGGCGAATGGAATGATCGCCGCAATCAACAACGCGGGGCTGGGCCTGAGCGCGAGCTTTGCAACACAGGCGCAGGCCGGAGTTGCCGGGGGCGGAACCGAGACCGGCATTCAGATCTCCGGCGGCCTGGTTTCGGTTGGCGTAGACCCGAGCGCCACGAGCACGAGCGGCACTCTGAATCTAACTGGAACTTCAGCGAACTCGCTTCTGACCCAGGGCCAGTCGGTGTCGATTCAGACGGGCTCCGCGGCATCGATTTCAGTGACTGTGACGCCGGACATAACTTCACTCTCGGACCTGGCCTACGCAATCAACCAGGCTTCAGCGGCGAACGTTCACACAACGGGCACGCAGGTTGTGGCCACTGTGGTGACAACAAGCGCAGGGACGTCGAGTTTATCGCTGACGGATGCAAACGCCGACGGGGGGCCGTTGTCAGTGACTGTCACGCCGGGAAGCTATGTGCCTGCGATCACGGCGGCAACGGTTACCATGGCAAGCGATCCGGTCAGTTTGAGTTTCGCTTCAGGAACGAACGGCACGGTGGGGACGCCCGGAACGCAAGCCACAGCCACATTTGGCATCACCGGGACGAATGCCATTAAGGACGCGCTCAGCGGCACGATTGTGCTGACCAACGGCAACGGCAACGTCACCTTCACGATGAATAACGCGGTTGGAACGGACAACGCCAACCAAGTTTATCTGAGCGCGGCCAACAGCACCCTTGCCGGCATGGCAGCGGCCATCAACGGAAGCGCCGCGGGAACGGCTGCGGCAGCGGCTACTTTGGGCGCGAGCGCAGGAGCAAGCAGCACGGGACTCTCTCTGACGTCGAACACGACCGGAACTACAATTTCGGCAGTGGGAAGCCCGACGCTGATGTCCACGCCGATTCTGACTCTGCAAAGCAGCGAGCCGGGCGCTCCCGCTAACCCCGGCTTCCCCGGAATCACGGTGCTGAACATGGCCGGCGGCAACGGCTACAACGCTCTGGACACGCTCAGTACCGGCAGCAGCATCGTCATCACCAACAACACTGTCGACAGCCCCGGCACACCGATTACATTCGTGGTTGGCGGCAACATCGCCAACGACAATACAGTCGGACATTTGAATACTTACTACACCGGCGCCGGCAATCTTACCATCGGCAGCTTGCTGGGCGTCATGCAGACACCGGGAACGGGCGGCACGGCAGCCGGAATCGGCAGCGCCGTGGTCAACAACGGGGGACAGATTGTGTTGACTTCGAGCAACGTCGGCGCCACGCTGAACGCAGTGAGCAGCCTGGTGGATACGCCCGCGGTAACTCCGGGAGCGCCCACGGCGGCGATGGCGGCCACTCCGAACGGCGGAGTGAGTCTCAATGCGGCTGTGGCCACGAACATTGTCGAAGATGCGAACAACGATCCGATTTTCGCGGCCGGCAACGATGCGCTGGGCGGCAGCATCGTGCTCTCGAACGGCGCGTCGGGGCTGATCACCTTCACGATGGACAACGGGGTGTACTCGTCATCGGCCGCACAAGTCAACCTGACCACCGCGGAGAGCAATCTCACGGGGCTGATGAATGCAATCAACGGAGTTGCACCGGAGGGCGCGTCAATCGCCGCAACCGCGCTGGATCTGACGGCTACAATGAACGCGACAAGCACGGGCCTGGCATTTTCAACGGCCGAGACGGGCACCAGCATCGCCGTAACTTCGGCCGGTTTGAATGACCTTTCCGGGTTGAGCTTTACGAATCCAGTGTCGGGAAACCTGGCTGGGCAACATGCGTCCGGCGTGGTTGCGCTGACGGACGGCGGCATGATCAACGACGCAGCCGCCGGCACTTTCAACGGCTCGCTGATCGTGACCGACGGCGGGGAAACGGAAACCTTCACGATGGGCAACGCCGGCGCTACAACGTACGCGGCCGGCAACCATGGAACCGTCAATGTGCAGGGCAATTCGCTGGCGAACCTGGTTTTTGCGATCAATGCCGAAGTTGGCACCAATGCGGGGTTCACCGTTTCAGCTTCGGAGGATCCGGCAAGCGGCGGAATCTTCGTGCAGTCAACGGTGGCCGGCGTGAGCGGCTTGACCGCGGTCACCACGGGCATGACGGACACGCTGGCTGAGACGCCTGTGCAGGGCACACAGGGAGTTCCAGTAGCGGTGCCTGCGCAAGTGATTTTCGGCAGCGGGACTCACAACCTGGGAACCGATAGTGTCACCGGCGATATTGTTCTTCAAAACACGGGCCACGGCGTCAAGACCACCTTCACCATGGGCGGAGCAGGAGCGGGGAACGAGAGCGGGCTTGGAACGGGCGCCGTGCTTGTGAACGGCGTCACGATGAATGCTCTGATCCAGGCCATCGACGATGCTTCCAACACGTCCGTGGCCGGCGTGAATGCCGGCAACAGCCTCGATTTCACCGCAACGATGGCGTCAAACGGAAGCGGCCTGGTGGTGACGTCGACCGATCCGGCCAGCGTCATCAACGCGAACGTAAGCACCAGCGCATTGCTCGATGCCTATAGCGCGGAACCTCTCACTCCGACTCCGGGCCAGGCTTCCACATCTCCCACATATGCCTCGGCCATCGTCGGTACGGGTCAAACCGTCAACGGGGAGAATCTTTCCGGCTCGATCGTTCTGAACAACGGTGGCGGCGCCGGCGGCAACGTTACCTTCACCATGGGCCTGTCGTCTGCCGGCAACACGGCAGCGAACATCACCACCGCCGGGGAGACGCTCGGAAATCTGGCTACAGCAATCAGCCAAAGCGGTCTGGGGCTTGACGCTTCAGTAGTCAACGGCGCATTGCAATTGCAGTCAATCAACCCCGACACCAGCATTTCTGTAGTTGGCACGCCGACATTGACGGATGCGGGGGTCGAGAACTTTGTTGGCGGCGCGGGAACGGCGGGACATGCGGGCATCTCACCATCGGCTTCGAACGCATCAGTCAATTTGCCGGGACCGCTGGCAACGGCGCAGTCAGCAGATGTGGTCACGGGGAGCATCACGCTGACGGGTACAGGCGGGACAGAAGTGTTCACGATGGGCGGGACCTCAACTCCAAGCGGCACGGGGGTTGGCGGCACCATCGCCGTGGGCACAGACTCAAGCGACGAAACGCTTCAGGCGCTGGCGACGGCAATTACAGGCGATACCAGTCTGGGGATTATCGCCACACCGGTCGCAACGGGGCTTACGCTAACCATGTCCAGCAATATCAACACGCCCATTGCGGGAACCAGCAGCCTGAACGATACGATGGGCTACGTGCCATCGTCCGCAACGCTGGGTTCGTTCAGAAGCGAAAGCGATACGCTTTCCAACGGCACCATCAGCTTCACGATGGGCGGAAGCGTGACTCCAACAACGATAAGCACGGACGTTCCATCCGAGACGGTCCAACAGTTGGTGCAGCAGATCGACCAAGGATCGTATGGCGTCTTGGCCAGCTTCAATCTCTCATCCGGCGACGTGATATTGACGTCGAACACTTACGGTACAGCGGGGAACATCTCCGGTGTCTCTTCCGACCTTTCCGACACGACTGAAGGCGAGGGTCTGAGCTACACATCGGCGGGTCACTACAACATTGGGCTCAGCAACTCCTCGCCTGCTACGGCGCTCTACGATGCCAGCACCCAGAGTGCGCCCGGCTTTGCAAGCGAGGCTTATGAGAACTTTGTTGCGAGCACGGGCGGGTCGACCGGTGTAGCGACGATGAGCTACTCGGACGGCGCGGGGCAGTCGCTGAGTGCGACCGACTTGTCTAACCAGACCGATGCCGAGACGGCACTCAACGATCTCAACATGGCCATCATGGACGTAGCGGCGCAGGACGGTTATATCGGCGCGCAGATCAACACGCTGGACTCAGTCAGCCAAGTGATGACCACGCAGCAGGAGAACGTAGTGTCGGCGCAGAACGCGATTCAGGCGACCGACTATGCATCGGCGACGTCGAACATGTCGAAGTACGAGATTCTCAGCCAGACGGGCATCGCTGCATTGGCGCAGGCCAACAGTGTGCAGCAGGAAGTAACCAAGCTTCTGCAGTAAGAGAAGGATTGCAGTAACTTCAAGACAACCCAGGGACGGGCGGCGGCAGGGGTGATACCTTGCCGCCCATTTTTTTGGAATCAGCTACTATCCGTTAGAAGCTACGCTTTCCCACGCGCTGCTGCCGAGGTACTCGTGAATCGACGCGGCGGCTTTGCGGCCGGCTCCCATTGCCAGGATCACCGTAGCGCCGCCAGTGACGATATCGCCTCCGGCAAAGACGCCGCGCTTTGAAGTGCGCATGGTGGCGGAATCGGCCACGATGTAGTTTCGCGAGGTGGTCTTCAGGTCCGGAGTGGTGCTCTGGACGAGGGGATTGGCGGTGGTTCCGACGCCGATGATGGCCACGTTGCAAGGCAGGATGTATTCTGAGCCTCTGATTTCGACAGGACTGCGGCGGCCGCTCTGGTCCGGTGCCCCGAGTTCCATCTTCATGCAGCGCGCTCCGGTGAGCCAGCCTCTCTCGTCTCCGATGAACTCGATGGGATTGGTCAACATGCGGAACTCGATGCCTTCCTGGCGTGCGTGCTTGACCTCTTCAATGCGTGCGGGCATCTCCGTTTCCGACCGCCGATAGACCAGGGTTGCAGAGCGCGCGCCGAGACGGCGTGAAGTGCGCACCGCGTCCATGGCGGTGTTGCCGCCGCCTACCACGATCACGTCGCGATCGCGGCAATCGTAGACAGGCTCGTCGTAATCGGGGTCCTGCCAGGCGCGCATCAGGTTCACGCGGGTGAGGAATTCGTTGGCCGAGTAGACTCCGTTGAGGTGTTCGCCGGGAATGTCGAGAAAGCGCGGCAGACCCGCGCCGGTGGCGACGAAGACTGCATCGTAGTGTTCGTTGCGCATCAATTCGTCGATGGTCACGCTTTTGCCGACGACGACGTTGGTCTCGAATTCGACGCCCAACCGGCGCAGGTTGTCTACTTCGGTTTTGACGATCGACTTGGGCAGGCGAAACTCGGGGATTCCGTAGATGAGTACGCCGCCTAGTTCGTGCAAGGCTTCAAACACGCGAACGCGATGGCCTTTCTGCACCAGGTCGCCGGCGGCGCTCAGCCCGGCGGGACCGCTGCCGACAATGGCCACGCTCTTGCCGGTTGAGGGCGCAATGGAGGGCAGTCCAAGCAGTCCGCTCTCGCGCTCGAAGTCGGCGACAAAGCGCTCCAGGTTGCCAATGGCGACCGGCGCGCCTTTCTTGCCGAGAACGCATCCGCCTTCGCATTGATTTTCCTGCGGGCATACTCGGCCGGTGACGGCGGGCAGGGCATTGTCCTCGCGCAGCTTGGCGGCCGCGGCAAGGTAGTCGCCCGCATAGATCAGGGCTACGACTTCTTTGATTTTTACGCCGACGGGGCAATCGACGACGCAGCCGGGCTTGGCGCAGGCGATGCAGCGCGTGGCCTCGGTGAGGGCGCCGGCGGCTTCGAGGCCCAGATTCACTTCTTCAAAGTTGTGGCTGCGCACCGTTGCGTCGAGCTCCGGCATGGGCATGCGGGGAATCTTCATGCGCTCTTTAAGCGGAAGAGAATTGATCTCAGCCATGATGCGCATCCTGCGCGGCCAGGGCTGGCTCGGCGCCCGCTTCGTTCTCGGATGCAGCGAGCTCGGCGCGAAGCTGCGTGAGTTCCTCCTGCATGTGTTCCTGAAAATGCTTGAGCGACTGGCATTCCTTGTCGCGATACATCGAGTTGCGTTGCATGAGGACTTCGAAGTTCACCAGCGAGGCGTCGAACTCGGGTCCATCGACGCAGGCGAACTTGCTCTTGTTGCCGAGCAGCACGCGGCAACCGCCGCACATGCCCGTTCCATCCACCATGATGGAGTTGAGACTGACCATGGTCTTAATCCCAAGTGGTCCTGCGATCTGGGCGACGGCCCTCATCATGGGCACCGGGCCGACGGCGAGGACGAAGTCGATCTTGCGGCCGGCGGCAAGCAGGTCGTTGAGCTTGAGAGTCACCAGGCCTTGCTCGCCATAGCTGCCATCGTCGGTCATGATGTAGGTCTCGTTGCTGGCCTGGCGCACTTCGTCTTCAAAGACGACCATCTCGATGTTGCGCGCTCCTTCAATGAAGACGACGTGGTTCCCGGCCTGCTTGAGGGCGTTGGCTGTCGGCAGAGCCATGGCCGTGCCCACGCTGCCGGCAAGAATCACGCAGGCGCCGTAGAGTTCAATTTCGGAGGGCTGGCCGAGTGGCCCAACGATGTCCAGAATGCAGTCTCCGGCTTCGAGACAATTCAAAAGCGATGTGGTCTTGCCGATGGCCTGCACCACAATGGTGACGGTGCCCGCCTCGGGGTCGGAGCACTTGATGGTTAGGGGAATGCGCTCGCCTTTCTCGTGCAGGCGGAGAATGAGGAATTGGCCCGGCCTTTGCTTGCGCGCAATGCGCGGCGCCTCAATGACAAATTGCTTGATATTGAGGCCGACGCTGCGGGCTTCGACGATCTTGTACATAGGTGTAACTCCGATTCGGCCGGCCTAAGGGCCACATGCATGTGCGCGGCTTTGGCAACTGGACTCAGCTACGAACTGCACGTGCACGGCAAAGAAGCACCCAGGACCACATTCAGGGCCATCCTTCACGATTATTCAGGAATTGGCAACCTAGGCCCTGTGATGCGGGTCACCGGGCGAATTCCGGAAGAGGCCGGCATGAATGCTGCGTTGAGAATTGACGCGGTTCAAGGTAGAATTCTGGCGAAAATGCAATCAGCGAGGAAACCCAATTGAAACCTGACCGCTTTGTCATTGCCTCGGTCCTATTCCTGTGCTGGGGCCTGTGGCTGATCTTTGGATACTGCAACGGCACCGCGGGCATGCGCGTAGCGTCGCCGCTTTCGGGGGCGTCGCTGAACATCTGCATAACCACCAACGGGCCTGGCGCGGCGGGCGGGGTCGCGCTCACCGCAATTGGAGTTTTGCTGCTGATCTGGGCGCTGATCTGGTCGATCGCTGGCCAGTTCCGCCGGGATGAGTCGAGTAGTAAGACGGCGAAGTTGCCTAAGGCGTGGGATTGGAAAGACCGATCGTGACCACGAAAGGCGCAGGAAGGCTCGATCAGGCTTCCAACTCAGGGCTTTCGGCGGCGGCTTCCATGCGGGGAAGAATGGACTGCAGCTCAACGAACTCAGAGTGGCCGTGGAGGGGCTTGAGGCGCGGATCGGCGAGCAACTGGAAGAACCATGGGCAGCGAATCTCGTTGGTCGTCCGCAGTTCTGCGATTGCGGCATCGAGGTCGCCGAGAGCAACATGGACGGCCGCATTGAAGGAGTTGAGGACAAAGCGTTCACGGCTCATCCATTGCAACCGGTCGAGGATGACGCGCGCCTCGGCTGCCCGGCCGGCGCAGGCCAGTGCGTAGGCGTGGACGGCAGATGGAAGATCGAAGTACGGCGAAAGCTTGACGAGGCCGTGCGCAAGTTCGGCGGCGCGTCCGGGCTCTCCGTTGAATGCAAGAATCATGGAGCCATAGAGAACGGCTCCTTCATGCTCGGGAAAGAGAGCCAGTGCGTGATTGATCTGGCGAACGCTCTCTTCCGCCTGCCCGGCGAGGTGGAAAGCCCATGCAAGCCGCGCGTGCAGCCAGGGTGCAAACGGGTCCTGGTGAAGAGCGGCGCGAAGCAGTGCGATGGCCTCGGCAAAGCGGTAGCGGCTTAGTGAGAACATGGAACGCGCGCGAGTGGTCCACGGATCGTGCGGAAGATGCGCAGAGCGCGAGAATCCCCGAAGGGCCGCGGGCAAATCACGGTCTACATGGAAATTGACCCAGGCGAGCGCCGGCAGAATGGCTTCGTAGTGATGAGAGAATGCCGAATCTGACTGATCGTCGGAGCCATGAACTCCTGTCGCCCGGGCCGCCGAATCATCGCCCCAGTGGCCAGAACCCGTCGCCGGTAATACCGAGTCGGCCGTGCGGCGCACGATATCCGCGGCAACGGCGGGAGCCATGAATCCGTACAAGGACTGTGTGACGCAGAGGTGTACCAGGTCCACTTTCGCGGCAGTCAGAGAGGGATCGAGTTCGGTGGCGCGGTGCAGATGCTGCAGGCCGTCCTGCATGCGATGGCGTTGCAGGCTCTGCCACTCATGACGTCCTTGCTGGTAGATTTCGTAGGCCTCGCGACTGGAAGGACCGCTTTCGATCTCGACGACAGGCTCGGCGACGGCGGCGATGGACAGGCCCTCGGAATGCCTTTTCTGGGGCGAATGGTCTCTGCTGTCGTCAGGAGAAGCGGGGACTGCTTCGTGCCGGCCTCTTGCGATGGCAGCGGTGCTTAGCAGGCGGAAGGCCAGGCGTTCGATCAGTTCGCATTCGAGCCCGGCCACCCGGTTTCGATCCACGAGCAGGTCTTCGGCCCAAATCTGAGCGCCGTCCATGACCCGGATCATCTCCGCGCGCAGGCGGAAATGGGCGGGCACGGCGCGGATGGTTCCTGTCAGTACCAGGTCCGCGTTGAGGGCTTCACCGATCTGCTGCGCAGTCAGGCGCTGGCGGGCCAATGTGAAAACGGAATCCCGGGCAAGGACTGTGACGGCCGGATCGGTGTCGTTGCTGAGGCGCGTAATCGTCTCTTCCGCAACGGCAGAGCCAAGATAGTCGGGGATGCCGTATTCGGTAGCGAAGGGCGGAATGGCCAGCCTGGGGAGCGCGCCGGCCAGCGCCACGCCGTGAGCAAGCACTTCGGCGGTGAGGCGGTATCCGCGCTTGTAGACCGTCTGCACGCAATCTTCG
Source organism: uncultured Acidobacteriaceae bacterium (assembly GCA_963757965.1). Taxonomy (GTDB): domain Bacteria; phylum Acidobacteriota; class Terriglobia; order Terriglobales; family Acidobacteriaceae; genus Telmatobacter. The sequence goes on along the minus strand of CAVWTV010000001.1, from coordinate 1,400,512 downwards.
GGCCCTAGACGGGCTCGCAACGAAGACACACACTTGGGCACGCTGTCGGCGGTCACGTGAACATTTCCCCAGATCGCCTGGCGCAGTTGAACGGGCGAAACAATTTGACCGGGGTGGGCCAGGAGGAAGCGAAGCGCCGCCAGTTCTTTGGGAGGCAGATGAACCACGGCTTCTCCGTGCAGAAGCGTGCCATCGGCTTCAAGCCGGAAACCCGCGAAAGCGAAAACTGGCTGACTGTCGCTGCCGATAGCAGGCTCATCCGCTTGGACTAGGAAAGGCCGCTCCCCGGGGACTCTGGGCGCCATCACCGAAGACGCGAGAGGCTCCAAAATTCTGGAACCCGGCAAGCGAGACTGGGAAGCTTCAAACCGATCCAATGCAGCTCCTTGTGCCTCCCGGTTAACCTGCTTGCTGTTCGATGGCCACTCGCACAAGACGATTGGCAGTTGCCGGCCGTGGTCGTCGGGGATTTGCGCGTTGATCAATTCAGGAGAATGGAATTCGGGGCAAACCCCAACAGAATTCTCCTCCCCTTGGCCCGTTTTTCCCTGTTTACAGGCTGATTATGCACCATCTGATTGGCAGGGAGGCGCCGGATGTTTACTACTTTGCCGGGTTTGTAGTAACAGAACAAAGTGGTTACTAGATTACTAAATAGTAAACAAAACAGTTCGAGTGTATCTCGCTCACTCTTTGGTATTTGTGCCCTGAAATTGGCAATTCGCGCTGGCGCGGCTTTCAAAATCAGAAACGAACCAGACCGGGATGGCCCAGAGAAGGAAGGGAGACAGTAATTTAGAGGAATTTGACGGCAGGGAAACCGAAACAGGAAGCTGAGAGCTGGGACGGGTAATCAGCGGCCGGGAAATGGTAACCAACGCTTGGAGGCTCAAACGATTTACCGGCGGGAAATCGTCCCCCTTATTCGGACGAGTTTTCCACATTGTATTGAAATGGAACAAGAAGAAATAGCAGTTGACAGGGCTTGTTTCATAGGCGTTGCTTTTGTCGGGGTTCGACTTCAGAGCCTGCCGCGAGCAGGTTGAAGGGTGCCGAAAAAGGGCGGTTGAAACAAGGGCTTAGCTCCCGCGGGATTCTGTCAGGACGCAGTTGAACCATTGAAGAAACACAGCCTGGCTGCTACCTCGTGATTTGGGTGTTGCTTCCGGTCTTGATGGTGAAGTCGCTGTCAGGCAGGACCGGATTGAGCTTGATGTTGGAGTAATAGCATGTCTTGCTTTGACCCTGGCCCAGGTCGAAGACCTGCTTGAGGCTTACTGCGCGCACGGGGTCTATCCAGATGGTCACTTTGGGAATCATCTTACGCACATCTGGGTCCATTGCCACCAGTTCCAGCTTCTCGGTCTTGACGCCGGTCTTGCCGTCCGGGAGAGTTTCCGGGCCCAGATACTTGATCTCCCACTTTTCGGCTAACTGCGTGCCGCTGGCGCCAAAGCCGAGCAGCAGGTAGCTCTCGAACTTTGCGGCGTCTTTGACATACACCTTGTCTGCTTGATAGAGCGTAACCTTGCCTGCGGAGTAGATGAGGTCCTTTGGCTCGGGCTTGAAATGCGCAGGCTTGTTATCTTCGACTCCAACCGCCTCCTCGCTGAAATGCACGGCCATTTGGAAGGACTTACCGTTGCGCTTGTAGTAGACGGCGCCCTTGTCGATGTCCTTGTTATAGATTGGGTCAGTCTGGACGTTGTCGTACTCTACATCGGCGGCTGTGGAATGGAAGCCGACCGCCGCAACGTCGAGCTGTTGCAGAACCTGTTTCAAGTCCTTTTGATCCGCGGGCGCGGCAGCGGCGGCAAGGCCCGGTAGCAGGACCAGTGCGACGGAAGACGCGATGACAAGCTTGATTCCAGGACGCATAAGTTTCCTTGGGTTAGATGAATGAGCTTGCCAAAAGCGGCAACAAAACCCCGTGTTACCGATGGGCCCAGACCTTCCAGGCGGAGTTACCCTGGGCGTCGGTTGCAGTTTCCCAATGCACAATGAATACGTCGTCGCCGGTAACCGGTTCAATGGCTTTGCGGAGGGCCTTCTTCACCACTGCGTCCGGAAGCGGTGGTACGCAGATCTAGATTTACATCCGAGGCCGGGACGGTGACGATCACGCCTTGCCCGTCGTTGCCGATGACCTGAATGGGATGCGGAGGTCCGCCCGCCGGGGATGGCTTGTCGCCGTAGTTCCAGAAGAAGGGCGTGACGAAGATGAACAGAAGAATCAGCGTGACCATGATGTCGTAGTGAAAGCTGCCGCGCGAGTAGGTCCAATAGAAGTAGCTCAGCAGAATCTGCTTGACGGTGCGGCGCGATTGGGCGACGGGCGCGGCCTGGGTTGGAGGTTCCATTAGGTTTCCTTCACAATTCTATCCAAGCCACCCATATAAGGGCGCAGGGCCTGCGGAATCAGCACTGAGCCGTCGGGCTGCTGGTAGTTCTCAAGAATGGCCAGCCAGGTGCGGCCGACGGCGAGGCCGCTGCCGTTGATGGTGTGGACAAACTCCGGCTTGGTCTTCGCGCCCTTGTCTCCGGCGGGCCGGTAGCGGATGTTGGCGCGGCGGGCCTGGAAGGCTTCGAAGTTGGAGCAGGAGGAGATTTCGCGGTAGAGCTGCTGGCCGGGAAGCCAGACTTCGAGGTCGTAAGTCTTGGCGGAGGAGAAGCCGGTGTCGCCGGTGCAGAGCAGGACGCGGCGGTACGGCAGTTCGAGAGCTTCGAGAATCTCTTCGGCATCGCGGGTGAGGCGTTCGTGCTCGGCGTCGGAGTTTTCGGGGCGAGTGAACTTGACCAGCTCGACTTTTTGAAATTGATGCTGGCGGATAATGCCGCGCGTGTCCTTGCCCGCCGCCCCTGCTTCCGCGCGGAAGCAGGGGGTGTAGGCGGTGAGACGGATGGGGAGACGGGCGTCGTCGAGGATCTCGTCGCGATAGAGGTTGGTGACGGGGACTTCGGCGGTGGGGATGAGCCAGTGGTCGCTGTCTTTAAACTCGCCGCGGGCGACGGCGTCGGCGTCAGCGTCAGAACATCTGAAGAGGTCCTCGGCAAACTTGGGTAACTGGCCGGTGCCATAGAGCGACTTTGAGTTGACCATGAAGGGCGGGAGGACTTCTTTGTAGCCGTGTTTAGTAGTGTGCAGGTCGAGCATGAACCCGATCAGGGCGCGCTCAAGGCGAGCACCTGCGCCCATGTAAACGGCGAAGCGAGCGCCGGAAAGTTTGGCTGCGCGTTCGAGGTCAAGAATGCCGAGAGCCTCGCCCAGTTCCCAATGAGGCTTTGGTTCGAAATCGAAAACAGGCTTCTCGCCCCAAGTTCTTACGGTGACGTTGTCGGTCTCCGAGAGGCCGACAGGCACTTCGCCGCGGGTGAGATTGGGAATGCGGGCAAGAGAGAGGCGGAGCTGCTCGTCGAGCTGGAAAGCGGTCTGGTCGAGCTGGTCGAGTTTTTCCTTGAGGACGCGGGTCTCGTCCATGATGGCCGAGGCGTCCTGGCCGGACTTTTTCAGAGCGCCCACTTGCTGGCTCAACTCATTGCGGCGGGCTTTGGATTGTTCGGCGAGCGTGATGGCTTCGCGGCGGGCCTGATCGAGGGCGCGGAAATCGCCGAGGAGTGCGGCGGGGTCAGCGCCGCGAGCGCGGAGTTTTTCTTCCACCAATCCAAGATTGGCGCGGACAAAGGCCAGATCGAGCATCGCACTACCAGTTTACTCGACTAATTCGGAGCGTCTGCGGCTCCCCGGTCTGAAAAGCGAGACCGGGGGCACCCAGTTTGTTGAGTTGGAAGAGCCCAAAATGCAGGTCCTTCGGCTCCGCTGAAAAGCGCTTCGCTCAGGATGACCGCCCCTTATTGATTGCTCAGGCTGCGTGGCGAGAGCGGGGCACCCGGTTTTCGGGCACTCCGGAGAAAGGTAAAAGCTGAGAGCTAAAAGCTAGAAGCTGCTTACGGATGCTGCTCGACGGCGATGTCGATGGTGGCCGTGTTGCCGGAGGCAGCCAGGCCGAGAAGGCTGGTGGCTACGCCGGGGAGTGAGGCTGGCGAAAAGACTACGGTGCCGTCGATGGCGGAGGTTGCGGTTGCGGCCTGGGTGGCGAGGAGGTTGGAGGGTGGACAGACGGCGTGCGCGGCGCAGGGCGGGGCCCACGCGTAGAGCGCTTGATAAAGGGCGACGGAGCCGCCGGCCATGGGGTTGCCGTCCATATCGAGGAGGCGAAGGGTGATTTGGCTCGGTGTTCCGAGAACAGCCAGGCTCTGGTTTGTGCCGGAGACGGCTTCGAGAGCGGCGTACTCGGGCCGCGAGCCGAATGCGGTGTAAGCGATGCACTGGCTGGTGCCGTTGAGGCAGGCGTTGATGGTGGCCGTCTGGCCTTCGGCTAGCGGGCCGACGGTTAGCTGGCGCGTGGCGATGCCGCTCGCGGTGCTGATGGCGGCAGTGCTGCCGAGGCCTGTGAATCCTGCGGCGGAGGTCTGCCATGCGACAGCCTGCCCGCCCATGGGCTGGCCATTATTGAGGACGATGGCCTGGACCGTCCAGGTGAAGGTTGCACCGGCGGCGAGCGAAAGCTGGGGCGTGATCGAGGCGAGCACCGGAGGCGTTCCGCCGGCAAACTGAGCCTGAACGCCGGCGCCATCGGTGAGCGAAGCGGTGACGATGGACCAGACGCCGTTGACCGCGGTGACGTTCATGGTGGCTCGGCCGTCGCCGGTTGCGGTGACGGCGCAGACGGGCAGTCCGCAGGCCAGGGTAGCGGTGCCGCTGGTGTCGGTGAAAATCACGGTGACGCCGCCGGCCGGGGTGAGGACGGTTCCGTTGACGGTGCTGGTTGGCGGTCCATAGGCGGTTACGGTGAAGGGGATGGGTACGCCAACGGGGACGATGTTCATGGGGGCGGTGTTGAGGGTCAGCGCGTCGCCCTCGCCGGAATCGTAACTGACGCCGCCGGAGACGATGGCCGCGGCATAAAAGAGCGGAAGGTCGTCCACTTCTACATCGACGGAGCCGATCGTGCCGGCGGCAGCCGGGGGCGCGATGGCTGTTATTTCGTTGGGAGAAATGCTGGTAACGAGGGCCGGCTGGCCGCCGACGAGAACGGTGTCCGCCAGGCGGAAGCCCATGCCGTGAATGACGATGGGGCCACCGGAGGCGGGGAGATGCTGGGGCTGTACGGTGTCCGCATAGAGAACCCAGCCGTTGTATGGATAGTCGGGGCGGCCGTCTCCGCGCTGGTCTGCGATGCCGATGCGGACTACATCGTCTCCGATGGAACTGACGCGGAGCCAGGTTTCCCCCGTGGCGTATCCGTTCATGCCGGGACCGGCGCCGATGGCTGGGGCGCCGACGGGGTCGAATGCATCCCACACTCCGATGGCGGGCATGGCTTTCAACTCGGTAGGCGCGCCGGTCACGTCGAGGGCCTGCGTGACAACCGTGAATGTCCGGTTGGCGCGGACCGGAAAGCTGAACCAATCGCTTTGACCGACCTGGCTGAGGCGACCGCACCAGAGGCCGCTCGATGGCATGGGAACCGGCGAAGCCTGGGTTCCGATGGCATCCTGAAAGCCGCCGAAGGCGGAGTCGGCAACGTTGACGTAGAGAGTTTGCGAGCTGCCGGCGGAGAGCGAAGCGACAGAGATGGCAGCGAGCGTGCCGGACGGGGTTGTCTGTCCGTCGAGATAGGGGCCGACCGAGTCAGTGAGGATGTAGAGGGGATTAATGGCCTCAAATGTAATTTCATAGTTAGCGGTAGTTATGCCAGGAGGCAGCGGGATTGCGCTGAGATCGAAGTAACCCTGAAGAGTCGAATCATTGGATCCCCATAGGTTGAGAAGATTGCCGTTTGCGTCGGTGAATCCGTTGATGGGGTTGCCGTGATTGCCATTGAAGTATCCGCCGGAGACGAAGCTGACGGTGTATTGGTAGAGCGGGATGCCATTGGCGTCGAGGGGGCGGGCAACGACGTTGACGCCCTGCATGCCATAGCCGGTGCGGAAGGTGACCGTGCCTTGAATGGAGACGGTGTTGGCGGCGGTGAGCTGCTTGCCGGGGAAGTTGGCGAGATTCTGGGCGGTGATGGGATAGATGCGGCTGAGGGCGGCGATGTCGTCGTAGCGCGGGACGCCGGGGTCGGGAATGCAGTCGCCGCCAAACTGCGTGCAGACGCCGCTGAGAGGCTGCATGACCGGCCAGCCCTGAACGCCTCCGGGAAGCTGGGCAGCCAGGGCGGTGGGGTTGACCTGGGAGTAGTCCAGATTCAGAACGCGGCCGAAGGCGCGCTCCAGCTCATAACTCATCATGGCGATTAGATCGGAATTGGTGGCGCAGAGGCCGTTGAGCATGATGATGGCATGGGCGATGGTGGCGTCGGGGTTGACGTTGTCCATCCAGACCCAGACGCCGTCGTTCTGACAACTCGTTGGCTGGCTGGCGCCGGTGCCGAAGATAGCGTCGATGACTGAGCCGTCCACGTCGTAGATGACGCCGACCGGATAGCCGGTGGCGGAGGGCGTGACGTCTGCGGGCTGGGCGGTCTGGCCGTTGGTGACTGCGATGTTGGCTCCGTTGACGTCTTCGTTCAGGGAGCCCATGTCGGTGAGGGTGACCGCTGCAGTGGGAATGGTGGACCAGAGAGCTGCGGCTGCATCGACCATGGCCGTAGCTTGCTGGTTGGTGACGGCGCTGCTGAGAGGGCCCTGATCGACGTAGTAGTTGAGCTTGCCGCCGGACCAGTGGATCGGCTGGCCGAGGACGGCGGGGTTGAAAAAGCTGACCCCGGCCACGTATTTAGGTCCTCCGGCATGGGCGGCGGGAGCGAAAACGAGAATCGCAGCGAGTAGAGCGATCGCCAAACGGCGCAGGATAGAAGCATGAAGATAGAACACGGCAGGCACTCCGGAGCGACAGTTGTGCGTCGTCTCGGAGTGCTGCTAGGAAGACACTTCTGCCTTGGCTTCGAGGCGGCCGCAAGCCGTTGATCGGCTTTCGCATCCGGAGTGGAAGCATTTCAGTTGCCTATTCGGTATTTTGTAAGTAAGTGGAATTGGTTGATGGGATTAGCTTGTTATAGGCGCCGAGTTATGGCTTGGGGATTAGTGGAACCCAATGAAATGCGGCTAATGACGACGAAGCGAAAGAGAGCTCTATGTGATTGTGTAAAGATTGAATGGCGCTAAGAAAGCGACGATCGGAGACTGAGATGCAACTTTTTCTGGCGCTTGCGGGCAGGGCCGTAAGCCTGCCGAAGGGAAACGTGTTGAAGTCTTGGCGGCCAGAGCGGGGAACTCAGATCTCGGGATAGAAATCGAAGAAGGCATCGAGGCTTCGCTTGAGCTGGGTCTCGATCTCTTCGCGGGAGCCTTCGATCATATGCATGGTGACGTGGGCTTGGTGGCCAGTGGCCAGCTTGAGCGTGGCGTCGTGGATTTCAGTGACCTCGCCTTCGGGGAGGAGCCGCAGACCGTAGATTAGAGTCAGATTCGCCATAAGGCTCATCATATGAGAACGCGGCGGAGCAGCAAAGGGCGGGTTGCCGCGGGCAGCGATTAAAATCGACTGGGAAACCTTATGACAGAGATTCGCGACACCGTTATTCTCGGTTCCGGCTGCGCCGGACTGACGGCGGCCATCTACACCGGCCGCGCTGGACTGAAACCACTGGTTCTTGAGGGGCACGAGCCTGGAGGACAGTTGTCGATCACGACTTTAGTGGAGAATTTTCCCGGCTGGCCGGATGGGATTCAGGGGCCGGAGCTGATCGACAACATGAAGAAGCAGGCGGAGCGGTTTGGGGCGACGTTCCAGTTGGCTCATTTGAGCTCTGTGGAACTGGGTGCGCATCCGATCAAGCTGCATACGTCGGTGGGGGAGATACACACGCGGACGCTGATTGTGGCGTCGGGGGCAAGCGCGCGATGGCTGGGCTTGGCGAGCGAACAGGCGCTGATTGGGCATGGAGTTTCAAGCTGCGCGACGTGTGACGGATTCTTCTTCCGCGGCAAGGAGATTGCGGTGGTGGGCGGCGGCGACTCGGCGATGGAAGAGGCGCTGTTTCTGACCCGCTTTGCGAGCAAGGTCACGCTGCTTCACAGGCGTGAGAGCTTCCGCGCTTCGAAGATCATGCTGGAGCGGGCGATCGCTCATCCAAATATCGAACTGCGCACCAACACGGTGGTGGAAGAGGTATTGGGCTTGGAAGAGAAAGAAGTGAAGGGGCTCAAGCTGCGCGATGTGGCCAACGGCGAGCGGAGCGAGCTGGCGGTAAGCGCGATGTTCCTGGGGATTGGGCACGAGCCGAATGCGAAGATGTTCCGCGGGCAGATGGATCTCGATGAGGATGGATACATCAAGACTACGGGGAATGTCTTGACGACGTTCAATGGGGCAGTCGTTCCGGGAGTGTTTGCGTGCGGAGACGTGCAGGACCGGCGGTACCGGCAGGCGATTACGGCGGCGGGGTCGGGGTGCATGGCGGCGCTGGAGGCGGAGAAGTACCTCGAGGCGCTGGGGCATTGATTCAAGATTCTCCAGCCGTTACGAGGAATGAAATATGAAGAACGCCGCGGCGACCCTGCAGGCGCCGGAGGCGGCGTGGTTCCAGCGCAAGTGTTCGCCGAAATAGAAGAGGGTGAAGACGGCGAAGACGCTGAGTGTGACGATCTGCTGGATCACCTTGAGCTGCACGGGCGAGAATCGGGCGGGGCCGATGCGATTGGCCGGCACTTGCAGCACGTATTCGAAAAAGGCGATTCCCCAGCTTACGAGGATGACCTTCCACAGCGCCTCCTGGCGGTATTTCAAGTGGCCGTACCAGGCAAAGGTCATGAAGATGTTGGAGAAGATGAGAAGGATTACTGCCCACATAGTCATGTTGGATGCGGGCAAGGCGGGCCGTGCTTCAGCGGGTGCGCGATGAGTTTACTGAGAGAGAATCTGGAACGGCTGGAAGCGTCGATTGGGCGAGCTTGCCGCGCGGCTGGGCGGGAGCGCGGCGAGATTGAGTTGATGGCTGTTTCGAAGACCTATCCGGCGGCTACGATTGCGGAGGCCCAGGCGCTGGGGCTTTCGCTTTTTGGGGAGAGCCGGGTGCAGGAGTTTGCGGCGAAGGCGGCGGAACTGGCGGGACTGCGGCGGGGTGGGGCTGGCGATAGGATTCAGGTGCATCTGATTGGTCATCTGCAATCGAATAAGGCGGCGCGGGCAGCGGAGTTATTCGACGCGATCGATTCATTGGACTCGCCGCGGCTGGCTGAGAAGCTGAACCAGGCGGCGGGCAAATTGGGCAAGCGGCTGCCGGTGCTGATCGAGGTGAAGCTGAGTCCGGAGGAAACGAAGGTCGGGCTGGAGCCGGCGTCTCTGGAGGCTGCGGAACTGCTGGAGCGGCTGCCGGAGCTGGAGCATTTGGAAACGCGCGGGCTGATGACGATTGCGCCCTGGGGCGTGGCGGAAGATGTGACGCGGGCTTGCTTTCGCAGCTTGAGATTGTGGCGAGACCTGTGGGCGGCGGAGCATTCGAGGTTGAGGCTGGATGTGTTGTCGATGGGAATGAGCGGGGATTTCGCGCTGGCCATCGAAGAGGGCGCGACGCGGATTCGTGTGGGTACGGGGCTGTTCGGCAAGCGGTCGCCGTGGACGGGGCCGGAATGATCCGCGACGTAAAAGGCGGAGTGACGCTGGCGGTGCGCGCGCAGCCGGGAGCGAAGAAGACGGCGATCGTTGGGCTGTACGGCGAGGGCGCTGCCGCGCAATTGAAGATCGCCGTGCAGGCGCCGCCGGTCGAGGGCAAGGCCAACGCCGCACTCATCGAATTCCTCGCCGAGTCTTTCGGCCTCCCCCGCGATCGCGTCGAACTCCGGGTCGGCGAACTCTCGCGGTCGAAGGTCTTTCTTGTTCGTGGGGTCACCCGCGCACAGGCCGAGCGCTTTTTCGCGCCTTACCTTTACACCTGCTGACTGGTCACACGCCGTGCGCCGTGCCGTGAGCTATACTTGCCGCGATCAATCCCATGGAGTCTTCCGTGTCCGGCACCAGTTCGTCCTTCCGGCTCCTCGCCACTTTTGCCCTTGCAGTTCTCGCCGTCCCCCTCCTCGCCCAGCCCACTTATCCGATCGATGGCTACATCAACGGCATTCATCCGCCCACAGGTTTCGAGGTCAACGGCCGCCGGTTCGACATAACCTCCGAAACTTCCTTTGGCCTGATGGGCTCGCAATTCACATCCACCGCAAGCCCTCTCCGCAACGCCCTGCGGGTCGGCGTATATGTCCAGGTGGCCGGCAGAGAACTCGACCCCTTTATAAGCCCATCAAGGCCACTACCGTCTTGATCCACGACGACTGGGACCAGAAGCTCTCCGGCATCGGTGTCATCACCCGGGTCGTTCACTCGCCGGCCACATCCACCGCGGTGTATGAGGCGGATGGCTATCTCATTCGCATTACACCATCAACGAAGCTCGACTTCCTAGGGGACCTCGATTCCCTTGCCGACGTCTCCACAAACACCTGGCTCCATTTCAGCGGCAAGCGCGGCAAAGATGGAATCGTCGAAGCCACCAGGGCGCAGTTCATCCCAGCCAAACCCACAGCTTTCAAAGCCGTTAAGAATCTTGAGATTGCCACGGTCAAGACCCGTCCCGCGGACGCAAAGGACGATGCCATGACCAGTGTGGGAAAGGGCACGCCCGCTATCTCGGGCGACGGCGCCAACCTCGAGCAGGACGAGCAGCTCAAGATCGGTCTCGGCCGCTGGCACACGCTTCCCGCCGACCAGCCGCTGCAGCAGCGTGTGCATCGCATCGGTATGGCCCTGGTGCCCGCCTACCAGGGCGCCATGGCCGACGACGACCCATCCAAGATCCACTTCCGCTTCTTCGCGGTCGACAACAGCAAGTTGCAAGGCGCGGTCTGCCTGTTGGACGGCGCGGTGCTGGTTTCCAAACAGACCATCGACCGCCTGAAAAGTGACAACCAGCTTGCCGCTGTGATTGCGGACGGAGTCGCATGCAATCTGCAGAGACAGGCTGCGCGCACGGTTGTGACAATGCGCAAGGAACTCGGTGTCGATATCGCGGTCGATGTCGCTCTTGCGTTTGTCCCGGGAGTTGACTTAGCGGTGTTTAATTCCGGCATCGCCGGCAAAGAGATGGAGGTCATGCAAGAGGAGCGGCTGCGCATTGCCCTGGCCCTCATGAACGATGCCGGCTTCGATCCCTGGCTTGCGCCTGAGGCCTGGCGCCTCGTGGTTCCCAAGAAGCTCCCTGCAGATCCCGCCTCGCTCACCTACCCCGATACCAGCTGCTATCAGATCGGGATATTGAATCTGCAATATGCGCGGAAATAGCGGGCTAGCGGCTATGGTGCGCGAAAGCGGCGGCGAGAGCTTCTTCGGGCTCGGGGCGGACGCGGAAGTCGGCGTGCGCTTCGGCGAAGGCCACTCGCCCATCGCGACTTATGACATAGGTGGCGGGCAGCGGAAGGCGCCAGCTCTTTTCGCCGTTGACGAATGGGATGTTGACGAGGATGGAGAGATAGTAGGCGCGGTGGTACTCGGGCACGGTGTAGACCAGGCCGAATTTTTCGGCGAGCGCGCAGCCGGGGTCGGAGAGCACCGGGAAGGGCAGGCCGTGCTGGCCGGCCATGAAGTCGCTCTGGCGCTCGATCTGCGGGCCGATGGCGACCATCAAGGCTTCGCGCTCGCGGATGGTGCCATAGAGGTCGCGCCAGGCTTCTAACTCGGTCACACAATAAGAACACCAGCGGCCGCGAAAGAATTTGATGACTAATGGCCCGAGGGATAGAAGGTCGGCGCTGCGGACCAGGCGGCCGGTGGCATCTTTTAGTGCGAACTCGGGGGCGATGGCGCCGACGGGGAGGATGCGGTCTTCAATGCCGGAGGCGAAGAGCTCCTGAACGGCGCGCTCGCCGACGGCAAGCCGTTCGGCCTGCACCAACTGGCGGGTGTTGGCGGTGATCTCGTCGAGTTGGTCCTGGAGGCTGGTGGTGGTCATGATTGCGTCTTTGGAACAATGCACTGCGAATGTGACGGGCGGAAGAGCGATATGGTTTCTATCTCCCGAAGCGCTGTTTGGGGTTCATGCCAAGGCCGCTCAGGCCGCCGCGCATCATGTTTCGGGCCAATCCGCCTTTGCCCATCTGCTTGAACATTTTGGCCATCTGGGCGTATTGGCGGAGGAGCTGGTTTACGTCTTGAACCTGCGTGCCGGAGCCGGCGGCGATGCGCTTGCGGCGGCTGCCACTGATGATTTCGTGGTTGCGGCGCTCGTAGGGCGTCATGGAATCGATGATGGCTTCGAGGCGCGCGAACTGTTTTTCGTCGACGTGGCTGGCGGCTTGCTGCATGCCGGCGAATGGGCCGACGGAAGGGAGCATCTTCAATATGCTCTCCATTGACCCCAGCTTCTTGATCTGGCGCAACTGGTCGCGGAAGTCTTCAAGCGTGAAGCCGTCGCCGAGGAGGGCTTTCTTGGCGAACTCATCCGACTTTTTGCGGTCGAGGGTGGACTCGGCCTTCTCGATGAGGGACATCATGTCGCCCATGCCGAGAATGCGACTGACGATGCGATCGGGATGGAAGGGCTCGAAGGCGTCGGGTTTTTCGCCGACGCCGATGAACTTGATGGGCTGGCCGGTTACGTGGCGTATGGAGAGCGCCGCGCCACCGCGGGCATCGCCATCCATCTTGGTGAGGACGACGCCGGTTAGACCTAGGCGCGAGTGGAAATCCTGAGCGGAGTTGACGGCGTCCTGGCCGGTCATGGCGTCGGCGATGAAGAGAATCTCACTGGGGTTGAGGAGCTTCTTCAGTCTGGCCATTTCATCCATCAACGCTTCGTCGATGTGGAGGCGGCCAGCAGTGTCGACGATGAGGGTGTCGCAGCCCATGATGCGGGCTTCGCGCAGGGCCTCTTTGGCTAGGCGGACGACGAGGTCGGGGCCGGCGGTCTCGCCTTTCTGGTCGCCTTCGTAGAGCTTCGCCTCGATGGATTTTGCGACGACTTTGAGCTGCTCGCGAGCGGCGGGACGGTAGACGTCGACCGAGACCAGCATGGGCCGGTGGCCACCCTTTTTGAGCCAGGCGGCGAGTTTGCCGGAGGTGGTGGTTTTGCCGGAGCCTTGAAGGCCTGCCATGAGGATTACAGTGGGCGGCTGCGAAGCGAATTTGAAGCGGGCTGTGTCTTTGCCAAGCAGGGTGATGAGCTCGTCGCGAACGATCTTGATGACCTGCTCGGAGGGTGAGAGGGCGGTTAGAACCTCAGTCCCGATGGCTTTGACGCGGATCTGCTCGATCAGGTCGCGGGCGACGTTGAGGTTGACGTCGGCTTCGAGCAGGGCTACGCGGATTTCGCGCAGGGCATCGGCGATGTTTTCTTCAGTGAGCGTGCCCTGGCCTCGGAGAGACTTAAAGGCGCGCTGGAGTTTGTCTGTGAGGTTTTCAAACATAGGTCAAGGTTAAGTGTATCGCGCCACCACCTGCGGTGGGGCGGACTTCCGGCGCGCTCGAGTTTCCTGGTGAACTCGTTGATGCCGGCAAGATACGATGTAGTCTGTTTGGGTACGCCGCCGGGATGACCGGCTTGGATTCCCCGGAGGTTCCATGCGCCGAATCGCGCTCATTCCGCTGCTCCTCGTGTGCATCGCGAGTCCGTCCCAGGCGCGCTCGCAGTCGCACGACCCGAAGCATCCCACGCCTTTGGCTGCTGGCGTGAACAAAGGCAATGTGGACAGCATGACCGGTCCCCACTACTACTACTTCTATGGAGAACCGGGCCGCATCGACTTCCGCATGGCCTTTCACGAGATGGGGCTTTTCGGGAATCCTCTCCGCCAGACGCTCACATTCGACTTCAGCGACGAGACAGGCAAGGTCTTCTTCCACCAGCCCGTCGTCTCCCAGGGCAACCTGGGGGAAGTCTCGAATCACGGCACTTTCGACAAGCGGACTAGAGTCGTGGTCGCGATCACCGCACAGCAGGCCATCAACCGCATGGGGGGCTATTACGAGTTTCAGGTCACCGGCAACGCCAGCTTCGACGGCAAGGCCGGGAATTCCGCAAGCGTGAAGCCAGCGGACACGTCGCTCACGACCACGCAGAAGAACGGCCCGGTCAGCCTCAGCTCGGGCAGCACCAGTCTGACCTCCGGTCCCGTAAGTCTGACGTCGGACAGCACCAGTCTTACTTCCGGCAAGCCGGTGCAGCTTGTTTATCCGGGCCAGGCGCTCACGGTCGAGGAGAGCGCCCGCGAGCTTCGCATTCTGCTTGCCGCCGATGTTCTTTTCGATTTCGACAAGGCCAATATCCGCCCTGATGCCGTTTCCACGCTGCGTCAGGCCGCCGCCAAGATGAAGGCCGCGAGAACGCACGATGTAATCCGCGTGGAGGGATACACCGATGCCAAAGGCGCGCCTTCGGTGAACCTGCGGCTCTCGCAGGAACGCGCCGAGGCTGTTGAGACCTGGTTCATCGAGAACGCCGCAATGCCGGTGTCCGCTTTCGCACCCAAAGGCTACGGGGCGGCTCGACCGGTTGCGCCCAACCTGAAACCCAATGGGCAGGACAATCCGGCTGGCCGGCAACTGAACCGCCGAGTGGAAATCGTCGTCACCAAGTAGTCATACGATTCTGGTGAAAGCAGTTCGGGCTTTACGGGCGTTGCGCTTCCGAAAGGGATTCCCTGCCTACTCCGCCGGGGCAATGAGGTACTGCTCGAGTTTGCCGTCGGGGTAGGTGTAGGTGGTCAGGGTCAGGTGCTTGCCGGGATAGACGATCTGGAATGCGCGGAAGGTCATGCCGCCGCGAAGTTGTTCTGAGGTCTGATGGAAGGTGAGCGGCTCACCCAATGGCGCCAGGCTGGATTGGAAGTCGGCGAGGGCCTCAGGAGTGAAGTAGTCGTTTAGGTTGGGAGCGAGCGGAACGCGGTCGATGCGGCCTTGCTGCAGATCGTGATAGATGGCCAGGGCCTGAGTTTCGGCGGGTGTGGCCGGTGCGGCGAGCACGGCGGGGGCGGCGAGTCGGGCGATGGTCGAGGCAGCGCCAACGGCATCCTGATTGGTAAGGACGGCTACGGCGACGCCGTCGTCGATGAGGACTTCGTTGTCGGAGACGAAGCCGGAGACCTCGCCGCTATGCTCGATGGAGCGGTGGCCATTCCGGTCGATGACTTCAACGCCGAGGCCGTAGTGGGTTCCCTTGCCGTCTTTCAGCTTGACCTCGGTGAACATCTGTTTGTAGCTGTCTGGTTTGAGGATGGATTGGGCGATGAGGCTCTCATCCCAGAGGGCAAGGTCGTGCGCGGTCATGGCCAGCTCACCGGCGGCGAACATCCAGCCGCGGCCTTCTTTAGGTGCCACGCGCAGGGGTCCGAGGGCGTGACGATAGTAGGCAGTGGCGTCGGCCTGGGTGAGTTTGGCCTCGTCGGAGTTCCAGACGGACTGCATGCCGAGCGGGTGGAAGATGCGGCTGGTGAGGAAATCCATGAGCGTGTGGCCGGTGACGGCTTCGACGATGCGGCCCGCGATGACGAAATTGGTGTTGGAGTACTGCCATTGGGTTCCGGGCTCGAAGTCGAGAGGCTTCTTGGCCCACGTGTCGAGGATCTCTTGGGAGGACTCGGGGTGAAGCATGGGGGTCATGACGTAATCCTCGGGCCAGTAGTCCTGGTACCCGGAGGTGTGGGAGAGGATCTGCCTGATGGTCACCTCATTTCCGCGAGTTAGTCCAGTAACATACCTGTCCAAAGGATTATCCAGGCTGAGTTTGCCCTCTTCCTGGAGCAGAAGAATGGCCGCTGCGGTGAATTGCTTTGAAATGGAGCCGATGGAGTAGCGCATCTCCGGCGCGGCGGCAATGGCGTGGGTGGTTGCAGTGGCCAGGCGGGCACTGCCGTAGGCGTGGGTATAGACGAGTTTGCCATGCTGGACGACGGCGACTGAGGCGCTCGGGACGCCTGTCTGTTCAAGGACCTGCTGCGCGATTCGGTCGACGCGGGATTGGAGCGCTGGATCGAGTGTGCTGATGGATTGGGCGGCGGGGGCGAGCGGGGAGAAAATAGCCAAGAGAAAGAATGCAGTGCGGGTTTTGATTCGAGACATGAGCGAGACTAGCCTCCTAGAAAGTGGCCGGCAGATGAAGTTTGTGGCCTCCCAAGTCTCAAAACGAGACCTGGGGCACCCGGCTGACATCGACAAAGGTATCAGTTCGATCGGGGGTGCGATAGGCTTGAGCAAAGGCTGGCTCGACGGCGGGTTGCGGGCAAAGTTCGATTTGGGGGTTGGATGGATCGGTTGATTGCGGGGCATAAGCGGTTTCTGGCGGAGGTTTTTCCGGGGAAGCGGGACCAATACAAGCTGCTGAGCGATCGGCAGGCGCCGGAGTGGCTGTTCATTACCTGTTCGGACTCGCGGGTGTTGCCGGACCTGATTCTGGGGACGGGACCGGGGGATTTGTTTATCACGCGGAATGCGGGGAATGTGGTGCCGGTTCACAGCCACGATGTGGACGGGGTGACGGCGACGATCGAATATGCGATTGAGGTGCTGAAGGTGAAGAGCGCCATCTTGTGCGGGCACTCCGACTGCGGGGCGCTGAAGGCTGCAATCAATCAGACCGGCCTCGAGAGAATGCCCAAGGCGCGGCGTTGGCTAAGCCACGTGGAAGCGGCATTCAAGCACAAGCAGCCGTTGAACCCGGCAGATGGAGAACATGCCGAGCTGGCGTCGCTGATTCGTGGGAACGTGGTGGCTCAATTGGCGAACTTGAAGGCCCAGCCGGCGGTGCAGCACGCGGTTGCTGAGTGGCGGCTCACGGTGCATGGCTGGTACTACGACATCTTGACTGGGCGGATCGAGGAGTATAGCGAAGCGGCTGGGGGATTTGTCCCGCTGGCAGTGTGAGCCGGCGGAATTTGCCGCGGAATATTGGTGCATGGGATCGAGATGTGGAGTAATCTAGTTTGTTGTCTAGTTGATTAAGAACGGACAGCGGGTTGGAGGGCTTATGCCGGTTGACGAGCGGACACACACCGAGATTGGAATCTTCGAGGCAAAGACCAAGCTCTCAGAGATTCTGCGCAAGGTGGATCAGGGAGAGCGGTTCACCATTACTGTGCGGGGGCGGGCGGTGGCGGATGTTGTTCCTGTTCGGAGGACAACTGCTCTTCGGTCTCCCGAAGAGATTGAAGCGGCCTATCAACGGCTTCGGAACCCTAGCATCATGGGCATTTCTCACGAGGAAATTCGAGCGGCGATTGAGGAAGGCAGGCCGTGACGATCGTCCTCGATGCGTCGATGGCGCTGGCATGGCTCATTGTGAGGGCGGACCCAGTGGAAGCGGCTCTTGCCGGCCGGACATTCGGCGAGGTCAACGCACACGGGGCGCATGTGCCTGCCTTATGGTACGCGGAAGTGGCGAATACAATTCTAGTTTTTGAACGCGCAAAACGGCTGACAGTTCAAGCGTCCGTGAGCTATCTTGCCGATGTTGCTCTGCTCTCAATCAGCGAGGATGATTTTGCAGGCGCGCCTGTGCAAGGGCGAGTACTCGATCTCGGCAGGATGTACAACCTCACGGCTTATGACGCTACTTATCTGGAACTGGCAATGCGGCGCGCCGGAGTGCTGGCGACATTTGATAAGCAATTGGCTGGGGCAGCGAGGGCGGCTGGGGTGCGGGTGTTCGGGGATGCGGCGTAAGTGGGTTGTTAGTGGTTAGGTTCCACTTGTTTGTTGGAAGCCGCCCGAAAGCTTGCCGCGATCAGGTGCTTCGGGACACCGTTCTCGGCTGGGGTGCGCTTAAGAAACCCCGTGGCCTCCGGGTCATGCTTCAGGTTGGCTTCAAGGAACTCCAGCGTGTATCGAGCCATCCAGTTATAGCTTTCCGCGCCTTCCTCCAGCGAGTAGTCTGCAGGTGAAAAATGCAGGGCTTCTTTTCGGAAACGCTCACTTCGCTGGTATAAAGAGCTGAACTGGATGTGAGAAACAGCGAGAAGCCGGACGTGGAGCAGGTCGCCGTGAGTCCATTCATTCAGAACGTTAGGCGCAAGGCCGCCCTGACTTTTGCTTTGGTGCATGGAGTCCCAGGACTCGATAGTTTCCTCAGCGCGGCTGAATACGATCAACGGTATCAACATACGATCGGGATGAACGTCTGTGGCTTCCTGCACGGTGCCTGGAGAGTAACGGAATGAGCCGTCCAGCGAAACGAGCGCGCCAATGCGCTTATCGAGGGCGGCGGCAAACAAGGCCGCCATTCCACCCCAGCTATAGCCGATGACTGCGACCGAAGACATGTCCGTGTCTGGAAGGCTCTTTGCGAAGTCAATGAGGAAGGAGATGTCCTGTGCTTCCGCATTGGCTCCAGGGAGATCGATGGTCATGGAACGCTGCTTTGCGCCCATGCTCGGAGAGGCCATGACGACAAACCCATAGCTGGCGAGGTACTCACAGATCTCGATATTCTCACTGGCCGGCGCGCTGGCACTTGGGGCGTAGATTACGACTGGAAAATGAGTGGCCTGCATGGCAGCGTTGCGAGTCGCCCAGGCTGGAAGCGCGGTGGTGCCCCGCGCATATTCAGCGATGAATGACTGAGGCTCTCCATGGTCGACGGGCTTGCCGAAGCTGGTCTCCGTCGAGATCAAGGCGGCATAATCCCCGATGGTCATCTTCGTGGCAGCCGATTCTTCCGCGGGATACCACACCAACGTCTGGAGCGGGCGGGGTCCTTCGGTGGTGACAGGCGCATCGGGTTGGCCGCTTGGTGTTTGGAAGACGCGCGATCGGTCATATTGCTCGACCACTTTGAGCCCTACTGCAAACGGGCCGGGCTTCTGAGTAAAGCGGAATTGAAACCCCTGAGCATCCTGTGCGGCGAGGACCGTAGGGCCGAGAACCGCTAAGAAAACCAAGGCGGCAGAATGAGGAAGCAGACGCAACCAGGCACACTCCGTTCGAGTTCTAACAAGTGTAGAGGAAGAGCGGTCGTGAACTGCCTCGATGAAACGCATTAGGTCGGCTGAAGCCGTGCGTCCTTTGATGCTCAATGCATGCCGGTTGGGGGTGGAGCGTTCTTGATTGGCTTTTTGAAGAGCCAGACGGCACCCGCGCAGAAAAAGGCCAACACCGCGGTCCAGCGGAAGACGTCTACGTAGGCCATCAGGGCGGACTGCTGCTGCATCAATCCGTAGAGCAGGCCGAAGGAGCCGGGGCGCGCCTGGGCGGGGCCGATGCGGTGGGCCAGGTAGCCGGCGATCATGGCGGATTTTTGCTGGAGCATGTAGCTGTTGAGCGAGAGGTTTGCGCCGAGCTCGTTCTGGTGAAGGGCTGAGCGGCGAATCAGCGCGGTGGTGGCCATGGCGATCCCGATCGATCCGCCGATGTTGCGCAGCATGTTGAAGAGGCCGGTGGCGTTGCCCATTTCGTCGCGGGTGAGCGTGGAGGTGCTCATGGTGGCCAGGGGGACGAAAACGAAGCTGAGGGCGAATCCGGTGAGGGTGATGGGGACGAGCAGGGTGTAGGGGCCAATGTCGAGGTTGACGGTGCCGAAGACGAGGGCGCAGACGCCGAAGCCGATGAAGCCGGCGCAAAGCAGCTTGCGCGGGTCGATGCGCGAGCCGAGAAAGCCGATGATGGGCGAGCCGACGAACGAGCCGATGCCGCGGGGGCCTACGACCAGGCCGGCAGTGAAGGCGGTGTAGCCAAGAACCTCCTGATAGTAGAGCGGCAGAATGGCGATGGTGATGTAGATGCACATGCCGAGCAGGGCGATGAGGAAGCAACCGGTGCGGAAGTTGCGGTTCTTGAGGATGTGCAGGTCGACGAGTCCTTTGGGATGGGTCCAGGAGTGCCAGATCCATCCGATCAGGGCGAGGACGAGCGCGGTGACCGCCCAGCGAACCCAGAGAGCGCCGAACCAGTCGTCTTCCTGGCCCTTGTCGAGGACGATTTGCAGGCAGCCGGTCCAGACGATGAGCAGGCCGAAGCCGATGTTGTCGAACGGGCCGACCTTGGCGTTCTTGATGTACGGCGGATCGTGGATGAACCGGGCAATCATGAAAACGGCCAGAATGCCGACGGGAATATTGATATAGAAGGCGTAGCGCCAACTGAATGTATCCGTGAGCCAGCCGCCCAGGGTGGGTCCCAGGACTGGGGCGACGACGATGCCCAGACCGTAGGCGGCCATGGCCATGGATCGCTTGGCGACAGGAAAGCTTTCGAGCAGGATGGATTGCGAGAGGGGTTGCAGGGCGCCGCCGCCCGCTCCCTGCAGGACGCGGGCGAGCAGTATGACGCCGAGCGAGGGCGCCGCTCCGCAAAAGAACGAAGCGACAGTGAAGACGATGACGCAGAAGAGCAGAAAGCGCTTGCGGCCGAAGCGGCGGGCGAACCAGTTGGAGGCGGGTAGAATGACGGCGTTTGCGACGAGATAACTGGTAAGGACCCAGGTGGCTTCAGAGTTGGAGGCTGAGAGCGAGCCGGCGATGTACGGCAGGGCCACCGATGCGATGGCGGTGTCCAGCACCTCCATAAAGGTGGGCAGCATGACCGAGACGGTGACCAGCCAGGGGTTGACGCCCTGAGTGAGCGGGTAACGGGCTTGGAGGGCGGCGGTGGTCATGATGGGCGGAACACTTGAGGGTAAACGATTGGAGTGCGGGAGGCCAGTGACGGCGGTCGCGGGAGAGCAGCCACCAGCTCTAACCTCGAGCTTTTGCCCAACTACACGGGTGAGCTCATTCCCGCCCGCGCCGGGAGGATCTTTCGCCGCGGATGGCGAGAGTGGTGCAGGTGAGCTTCTCTATTGAACTGACCGGAGATAGGCGACAATCTGCCAACGCTGCGCCTCGGGGAGGCTCGACCATGAAGGCATGCCGTGGGCCAGGTCGCCTTGGCGCAAAAACCACTCGATGTCGCCGTCCGATGCGGCACGAATTCGTTCGCTGCGTAGTGCCGGGTGCTTGCGGTTGTCGCCCATGGCATCCGCCTTGTGGCATTGCTGGCAGTGATCGCGATAGACGAGCGCCCCGGCTGCCTGCGCCTCGTGATTGCCGGCTAAGGGATTGATCCTGGCATGATCCTTCGCGGGGACGTGCTGCAAAAGGGAACTTCCTGCCGCGCCGAAGGCAACGGCCGCGCCTAAAAACAAGGAAAGAAGTACGGCGTTCCGTCGAATCATTCGCCACCTCCCTGTGAACTGTTGCTTCTCTGAGAGCGATGGAACCAGTTGCCCACCTGTTCGAACTCGAATGCCAAGCCCACACGGTACACATGGGCGAGAGCCGCGTCGGTCAGGCCGAAACCAGGGGAGAAGCTCAGCCGGACTCCCCTGGGCAGTTGCCAGCCAACAACTGGAGCAACGTAGTGAGAGGTGTCGCGGAGGGTCAGGGACCAGGTGTTTCCCAGGCCACCATAGGCTTCAACGCCGGCGACGAACTTCTCTGCGCAAAAGGTGCATTCCCGGCCGCCCGCCGCGCTGCGCAATGGACGAGTGGCGCCCACGGCATAACCGAACTCCCAGGGGGCGTGACCGAGGTCTTTTTCCGAGATGAAGTTCTCCGAGAAGTTCCAGTCCTTCACGTTGGAAGAAAGAATGAGCTTCAGTTCGGCCTCGTGCTGGTGCTCCTTGCGGAGATCGCTGTTCGGTCCGGCGAGATCGGCCTGGCTGTCATGACCGACAAATTCAAGGATGGTCTTGTCGGCGCCCGAGATGTTCTCGTACTCGACGTAAAGCACAGGGTTGACGGCATGATCCCGCATGAGCGGCCGAACGCGATTCTCAATCCGGAAGCCGGTAAACACTGTGGAATCCTGAGCAGTGGCCTGGCCATCGAGATACAGCTCAGTGGTCCACCAGGCCCTCGTGCCGTATTCCAGCTCCATCGCCGTGGCGCCGTAGTTGTTGCCGCCGTCCGGCTTGGCAAGCGCCGTCTTAGTCTCGATTTCCAGGTTGCCGGGCTCCTCCAAGTCATGGGAGTAGGTGACAAAATAGGGTTTATCCTGCGCCAAAAGCGGGACGGCGAATAGGCATGCAAGGAATACAGCCGGCAAACAAGGCGGCCTCAACAGTCTCTTGAGTGTTCTCAACGGCAAAGCGGTTCCTCCTGGATATGCGACTAAATCAGTCGTATTTTTTAAATAAGACTAAATCAGTCCTATATTTTCCGCAAGGAAAGCCGTGCCGCATTGAGAGATCGGATGGAGGAGGAGCTGACCGGCGGATGATTTATGGAGATACCATCAAATAAAGTTGACACTAATACACTCAATGCTGCATCTTATTAGAGTCAGAATTTTATCGAAGAGGCAGGGAACAAACATGGCAAAGATTATCGGCATTGACCTTGGCACCACGAACTCGTGCGTGGCCGTACTTGAGGGCGGAGAGCCCAAAGTCATTCCAAATGAAGAGGGTGCGCGGACTACGCCCTCGATTGTGGCTTTTTCAAAAAGTGGTGAAAGGCTGGTGGGCCAGGTGGCCAAGCGGCAGGCCATCACCAACCCTGAGAACACCATCTTCTCGATCAAGCGGTTCATGGGGCGGCGCTACAACGAAGTGAACGACGAGATGAAGATGGTGCCGTTCAAGGTCGTCCAGCAGGGCGATCACGTGGGCGTGCTGGCGCAGGGCAAGGAGTATACGCCGCCCGAGATTTCGGCGATGATTCTGCAGAAGCTGAAGAAGTCCGCAGAGGCTTACCTGGGCGAGACGGTGACCGAGGCTGTGATCACGGTGCCGGCCTACTTCAACGACGCGCAGCGGCAGGCTACCAAGGATGCGGGCAAGATTGCCGGCCTGGACGTGAAGCGCATTGTGAACGAGCCGACGGCGGCCGCGCTGGCTTATGGACTCGACAAGAAAAAGGACGAGACCATTGCCGTGTACGACTTTGGCGGCGGCACCTTCGATATTTCGATTCTGGAAGTGGGCGAAGGCGTGATCGAGGTCAAGTCGACCAACGGCGATACGCACCTGGGCGGCGACAATCTGGACCAGCGGATCGTGGAGTGGCTGATTGCCGAGTTCAAGCAGGAGCAGGGGCTCGATCTGTCTTCGAAGGGCAACGAGATGGCGCTGCAGCGGCTGAGAGACGCCGCGGAGAAGGCCAAGATCGAGCTTTCGACAACCATCGAAACGGAGATCAACCTACCCTTCGTGACCGCCGACGCCAGCGGACCCAAGCACCTTGTCCGCAAGCTGACGCGGGCCAAGCTCGAGCAGCTTGTCGAGGACTTGCTGGACCGGTCTCTGGAGCCTTGCAAGAAGGCTATGACGGATGCGGGCGTGACCGCGAGCCAGATCAATGAAGTGGTTCTGGTGGGCGGGCAGACGCGCATGCCGAAGATTCAGGAGATCGTAAAGAAGATGTTCGGCAGGGAGCCGAATCGCAGCGTGAATCCGGACGAAGTGGTGGCGATCGGCGCTGCGGTGCAGGCGGGCGTGCTGGCGGGCGAAGTCAAGGACCTGCTGCTGCTCGACGTGACGCCACTGACGCTGGCCATTGAAACGCTGGGCGGCGTTGCCACGCCCATGATTCCGCGGAATACCACGATTCCGACCAAGAAGACGGAGACGTTTTCGACGGCTGCGGACTCGCAGACCGAGGTTGAGGTTCACGTGCTGCAAGGCGAGCGGCCTCTTGCTGCGCAGAACCGGACGCTGGGCAAGTTCAAGCTGGGCGGGCTTCCTCCGGCGCCGCGTGGAGTTCCGCAGATCGAGGTCACCTTCGACATCGACGCCAACGGCATTTTGAACGTGACGGCCAAGGATAACGCGACTGGCAAGGACACGCGCATCACCATTACTTCAAGCTCGGGTTTGAGCAAGGACGAAGTGGAGAAGATGGCGAAGGAAGCCGAAGCGCACTCGGCCGAAGACAAGGAGAAGCGCGAGGAGATCGACGCGCGCAACTCGCTCGACGGGATGGTCTACAACATCGAGAAGATGTTGAAAGACAACGGCGACAAGATCCAGGGGCCGGAGAAGACCGAGGTCGAGGAGGTGCTGGCCGAGTCGAAGAAGGTGCTGGAAGGGACGCCGAGCTCGAAGGAGCTCAACGATGCTCACGAGAAGCTGACCAAAGCCAGCCACAAGCTCGCCGAGGTCCTCTACAAAGCCAACGCGGCCGCTGCTGGCCCAACGCCCGGTGCGGACACTCCCCCCGCCGAAGCCAAGAAAGACGAAGGCGTAATCGACGCCGAGTACGTGGACGTCGAAGAAAAGAAATAAGTGGAGCTGGCTCAGTTCGCCACGAACTGGGTGCCCCACCTTCGGCGCGTTCTTGTTTTTGCGCCTAAGGTGGGGAAGCAAAATAACTAGACAAACGTCGGGGTGGGCGTAGTTTCCCGTCCACCCCCGGCGCATTGATTCGTGACTAAAAAGCAAGAAAGTCTAATAGGGCCTGCATTACATTCTCATCATTTTATAAAAGGAGCTAAATCAAATGTCATACGACCACTATGAACAGGAATATCACCTCACACGAACCGGCTGGAAGCCAGGAACCTCATATTTTTATGGCAGCACTCAACAAGAGGAGGAACCTCCGCTAGACCGGGTTCTCACCGTCGTCAAGGAAGTTAGACAGTCGTCAGGCTGGTCCCCTGAGGACATTTCATGGTGCGAGGAGTGGCGCTCCTCTGAGGTCTCTCCAGGAGAGATCAACGGACTAATCAAACAATTTGGAAATCGACCACCCGAACCAGATAGGTCAAAACTTAGCGAATCGCTCAAAGATTTTTTTCAAGGAAGTTAACCTTGCACATTTAGGCGGGCGGCGAATGCATCGCTGCTCGCCACTTCAATTCGAGGAGTGCATATGAAATTCAAAGATGTGGGGTTTTCTAACGTGCCTGCCTTCGATCAGTTCATAAGCCGTCTGGAGGCTCTTCACCCAGCCTACATGCCTGTAAAGGCTGGAAAGGAATTTGATGTCGATCTTTATCGCGTGTATGTGCAGAAGCCAAACACAAACAGACGCCCGATAGACATCAGCGAGAACCTTCTCCGGAACCTTGAGCAAAACTCACACAGCGGCAAGAGCATGTATACGAAGGAAATTACCGCGAAGCTTGACAGATTGATCAACGCAGCTCTCAGCGGACAAGGTAATTTCTAAGCTGCTCCTTAGTCAACCTTTATAGAACCGGCTTCGGGTCCAGAAATATGTTATCCCGCCTCCGAGAAGCAGGATACCCAATATGGCGCTGGCTAGGTCATTTATGGATTGAGGAAGAGATTGCATGTAATCGGCAATATTTGCGTTCTCAGCAACGAGAAGCGCCCCGGCGATGACGGCCACAAATGCGATGAACGCTCTCATCCACTCCTTCATTGGGCCCTCCTTTCATTCAATGGGACCGACTGCGCAAATCGTTTCACAGTGCAGACATAGAAGCAAGGAGGCGTTGCGGAGAGTAGTGCAATGCACTACAATAAATCTTGGAACAATTGCGCCCAATCACCGTAGTGGAAATGCCCGAGTTCCTCGCCGCGACGAAGAAGTTGATGGACGATGCGGAGCGGGAGGAACTTGTCGCGTACATGGCCTTCCACCCGACTGCGGGGGATGTGATTCCGGGGTCGGGCGGGGTTAGAAAGCTGCGCTGGGGATTGGAAGGCCGCGGCAAGCGAGGCGGGGCGCGGGTGATCTATTTCTTCCACGATTTGGAGATGCCGTTGTATTTGTTCACGGCATTTGCCAAGAACGACCGCGAAGACCTGGAGCAATCTGAGATCAAGGCGTACCACAAATTGTCGGAGATATTGGTGGAGATACACCGCAGACGGAGGTCGGGAAGATGAGCAAGATTGGCGCCAGCATTCTCAGAGGATTTGAAGAGGCCATTGCCTTCGCCGAAGGTACCGCCGACATGAGCCTCTACCGGGTTCACATCCCGCCGGAGATCGACGTAAAGGCGATTCGGGGACGGCTGGGGCTTACTCAGCAGGAGTTTGCCATCCGGTTCGGATTCAGCGTGAACACGCTTCGCCATTGGGAGCAGGGCAGGCGCGTACCCGAGGGTCCGACACGCGCTTACCTGATGGTAATCGATCGAGAACCGCAGGCGGTGCAGAAGGCGCTGCGGATTGCGTGATTGCGGAAGCCTGGATTGTTGATTATCACTAAGGAGAGCCGGCTATGAGCATTCCGCGTAAGCACGATCAGAGAGGGGTGGCGATCCATCCGGGCGAGTTCTTGCGTGAGGATTTTCTTGTACCGCTGGGACTTTCGGCAAATGCTTTGGCCCTTGCATTGCGAGTACCGGTTACGCGGATATCGGAGATTCTTAGGGAGCGCCGAGGAATTACGGCGGATACGGCCTTGCGTCTGGCGCGATATTTTGGGACAACTCCGGATTTCTGGATGAAGATGCAGATGTCTTACGACCTGGCTTTGGCCAGCAGGGAGGTCAAGGCTCGGATTGAGATCGAGATCTTTCCGGCGCCTCGAACTGGAAGCGGGAAGCTGCTGGCGAGGCGGATTGCTTGAGTCAGATCCCGATGGAGCTTCAATAACGAGGAAACGAGTTCAAACAAACTATGCCCACTACGCAAAACAAGGATTATTACGGCACGCTTGGCGTGAAGAAGACGGCGACGCCGGAGGAGATCCGCAAGGCGTTCAGGAAAGCTGCGCGGCGGTATCATCCGGACGTCAATCCGGGAGACAAGAAGGCGGAGGAGAAGTTCAAGGAGATCTCCGAGGCCAACGACGTGCTGAGCGACGAGAAGAAGCGGAAGGTTTACGACCAGGTTGGGTTCTACTCCGACCAGATTGACCCGGCGACGGCGGAGGCCTATGCGCGCCAACAGAGTGCGGGCGGGCGGCCGCCGGTGGATTTTGACGGGTTTGACTTTTCCGGGTTCCAGGGCGGGCCCGGAGGCCAGTCTGGCCAGCATCCGGGACAGCAGGCGGGGCCAGGTTCGAATTCGTGGGGCAGCTTCAAGGATATTTTTTCAGGGATATTCAGCGGGCAGCAGCAGCCGGAGCGGCCGCGTGGTCCGCAACCGGGAACGGATCTCGAGTACCAGGCAACGGTTGATTTCTGGATGGGGATTCGCGGCGGGCAGGCTCGGCTGCAGGTGAATCGCCAGGAGGTTTGCCCGGGTTGCCACGGGCAGGCGCACACCGGCGGGCAGATGCCATGTCCGGAGTGCAACGGGACGGGGCAGGTGACGCAGATGGGCGGGCGGATGAAGTTCAACATTCCGTGCCCAGGCTGCAATGGGACGGGACGGACTTCAAACGACTGCGCAACATGCAATGGCGAAGGTGTGGTTACGCGGACGGAGACGGTGGAGTTCCGCATGAAGCCGGGGACGCGCGACGGGCAGCGGATTCGGCTGCAGGGCAAGGGGAATGCGGGGCTGAACGGTGGGCCGCCGGGCGATCTGTTCGTGATTGTCCGGACGGGGACGCATCCGGTGTTTACGCGGGTGGGCGACGATATTCAGATCACGGTGCCAGTGACAGTGCCCGAGGCTTCGTTGGGAGCGAAGGTGGATGTGCCGACCATCGACGGTCGCGCGCAGTTGAAGATTCCGCCTGGGACGCAGAGCGGGCAGAAGCTGCGCATGCGGGAGCGGGGCGTGGAGAATGCGGGGCGGCCGGGGCAGCGCGGCGACCAGATTGTTACCGTTGAGGTGGTGGTGCCGACGCTGCAAGATGAGCGCAGCAAGGAGATCATGCGCGAGTTGGCCAGGCTGAACAATCAGGACCCGCGGGTGGCGCTGTTTGACAAGGTGTAATTTGCTAAGATCGTTGCAGTTCCCAGGCTAGCAGTCCAGGATGAGCCGGATGATTCCCGAGCAGGACGACAGAATCGACATCCGTGGAATTGTTTTCGAGTGGTATCCGCCGAAAGCACAAAGCAATCTGAAAAAGCACAAGGTTTCGTTCGAAGAGGCATCCACGGTATTGGACGTTCAGATCGGAACCGCCTGCTTTTCGTGAACTTTACGGTTAGCGGTGACAAAGTCCGAATCATTAGCGCAAGACAGGCGCAGTCTTGGGAAAGGAGAGAGTATGAAATCGCCAATAGATATGAATGAAACTGAAATTCGCGCAAGGTTTGATTTTTCAAGGGCTACGCGCGGTCGCTTTGCTGACCGATATCGAAAAGGGCATACCGTCACGCTTCTGGACCATGACCCGGAAGAGGACGATCCGCTTGAACTCAGCAAGCCCGACTCGCAACTTACCGAAATCGCAGGAAAGCACCTGCTAATTTCCCGCCTTGTAGCCGCCGGCCTTGAGGTTGCCGAGCCATTGCGTGACAAGGGTATTGATTTGGTTGTCTATCGCGACGGTGATGGGGGCAAAGACTTTGCAGCCTATCCGATTCAGTTGAAGGTCTCTTCGCATGAGTCGTTTTCGCTGGACAGAAAGTACGAGCGATTCTCTCGTCTCTTGATCGCGTATGTCTGGAATGTTCAAGATCCGGAGCGGAGCGACGTTTATGCATTGACCTTCAGCGACGCCATGCAAGTCATGGAAAAAAAGGGATATGCGAAGACAGATTCTTGGACGAAGAAGGGTTATTATTTTGTTCGATCCGCGGGTGCTGAGCTGAAGGAGATACTGGAGCCTTACAAGATGACGACGGAACGATGGCAAGAGAAGTTACAAGCTATCGGATAGGCAGAATCTATGGCTGCAAAACGCAAATCGAAGGGCGCGTACATGATCTCGGCGGTGGCTGAGATGTACGAGATTCATCCGCAGACGCTGCGCTTGTATGAGCGCGAGGAGTTGCTGAAGCCGTCGCGCACCGAGGGCAACACGCGGCTCTACACCGACGAGGACCTGGAGCGGCTGGAGTTCATCCTCAACCTGGCGCGGGACCTCGGGGTGAACATCGCGGGGATCGGTATCATTCTGCAGATGCGGGAGCGGATGGAAGAGATGAACCGGCAGATGCAGAGTTTTGTGGAGTACGTACGGTCGGAGATGCTGACGCGGTTTCAGCAGGCCGCACCCACGGGCGGCGCGGCGATTGTGCCCATTCGCAGGCCGACGGCGGTTACGCGTTCGGTGACGCCGCGCAAACCGTGAGCTGATTGTGCTTTGACTTTTCCCGCGTTTGGGCTTCATTTTCAAACTGAAAAGGCATGATGGCTGGACCCGGCCTGAGACGGGTATGCTTGATTCTGCATGTTGTACGCTCTTCTTGGATTGGCCGTCCTCGGCCTGGTGACCTCTACGGTGTTCGCGGGCATGGTGCTGGCAGCGGTGCCTGGCTATCTGCACAGGCGGCGGCTGGCATTGGCCCTGTTGCAGGCGCGGCCGGGTTATACGCCGGCGCTCACGCTAATGAAGCCGCTGCACGGGCGAGAGCCTGGTCTTGAGGCGCATCTTAAGTCGTTTTTCGAGCAGGACTACCCGGAGTTCGAGATTCTTTTCTGCGCGCGGACGGCGGACGACGCCGGCCTGGAGACGGCGCGGCGTGTGGCGGCTCAGTATCCGCGGGTTCCGGCGAAGTTTCTTTCGACAGGCGGCCAGCCCGAGTACATCAATGCAAAAGCAGCCTCGATGGAAAAGATGGAGGCCGTAGCGGCGCACGAAATCCTGGTGATCAGCGACAGCGATGTGCGGGTGACGCCGGATTATCTGCGCGCCGTGGTTCTGCCGTTTGCCGACGAGCGCGTGGGTGCGATGTGCTGCGTTTATCGCGGCGTGGCGGCCCCGCGGAACGAGTCTGGGCCCGGATTGTGGTCGCGCCTTGAGGCCGTCGGCATGAGCGTGGAGATGACCTCAGGCGTGCTGGCCGCGCAGGCCATGGAGGGGATGCAGTTTGTGCTCGGGCCAACCATGGCGTTCCGGCGGGAGACGATTCGGCGCATGGGCGGATTCCGGGTGACGGCCGACTACTGCGCCGACGATTTTATTCTGGGCAACGAAACCTACAAGCTGGGCCAGACGGTGGTGCTGAGTCATCACGCCATCGATCACATGGTGATCAACTCGACCATGGCGGATTCGCTGAAGCACCAGACACGATGGATGAAGTCGACCCGGTTTTCGCGGCCGGTTGGGCACCTGGGCACAGCGCTCACCTTCAGCATGCCGTTTGGGCTGCTGGGATGCGTGGCCGCGGCGTTGCTGGGGCATCCCTGGTGGGGAACTGGGCTGCTGGCCTGGAGCGTGGCGACGCGGCTGGTGTTGGCGATTGCGGTGGGGCGAGGGGTGGTCGGTGACACGAGCTGGTTGGGGTTGCTGCTGCTCTATCCGCTGCGCGACCTGATGGGATTCGGGTTCTGGTTGGCCAGCTATTGGGGCAACCGGATTCTTTGGCGAGGGCGGGTCTTCGAGTTGCTGCCCGGAGGCAAGATGCGCGCGGCTGAGTAGACGTCAGCTCGACTCCGGCAATAACCCAATTTGGTATATCCCTGAAGCCCTGGTTTCCTAACCGTAGTATCAGCAAAAAAGGGAGGATAGGATTGTATGGCGATTGCAATTGAAGATCTGAAAATGTGGCTGAAATCCCTTCCCAAGGATGGGACCGTGGTGATCGACGAGGGCGGGTTGGCGATGGTTTGCCTGGAGGAGAAGGACGCATATATCGAGATAGGGGGCGGCCCGGATGTGGAGTCTGCTTAAGCAAATGCGGAACCGATCTTGACGACGAAGGGCATTGCGGGGACGATACCGATCCGTCCCTGCCGGTGGCGCGTACGTCTGCTTGACCGAATTGCAGGCATCGAGGGGATTGAGCCTCACTTCGTGCTGTGGGAATCCGTGGGGCCCCGCGAAAGGATTCTCGAGATCGTCGTTGTTGGGTCTGACGGAACTACGTTTACGGTGGATACGCTCACGGTTCCTGCCGCCCTGCACTTGCTTTTCTCTTCGCCAAACGCATGTGCCAGTCAAGAACGTTGGAGTACTCAAGAAAGCTTGTAAGGTCGGCAAGTCCACTTTTTTTGAAGGTGGGCCGAAAGAGTTGCCGCGAGAACAGGGCGCGTCTGGTCTCGTTCGAAACAATTGAGAAGCGGGAGACTTTTGGGTCGGTTAGGAGTATGTCGTTGAAGCGCAAGAGTCCTGAGTAAACCGGCGTCGAATGTTCCACCTCAAACAGGCCTTCGATCGCCTCACCTCCGGGTGCTACCCACATCACGTCAATCTCCGAAAGTATTCCGCGAATTGGATCAAAGCCGGAGGGTATGCAGCCTCTCAAAGCAAATCGCTCAGTTAGTGTCCAGTCCAGCTTCCCTGCGTCATGTTCTGGTACGTAAACTCCATATCTTTTAATGTGACCGATACCCGCAAGCAAGGTCTGTACTTGCGAGTGGGTTAGGCCGTGTGCTTCACGTAGCAAGGCGGAGTTGAGACTGCGGGCGATTGGCTCCAATCCCACATAGCCTTCCACGTTGAATCGGCCTTGTCGAGCGACGTAGAGTTCCAGCCCATCGTTCCGCGAAAGCAGTTGTACCTTGAATTGGCCGTCACTTGCAGTTTGTGCGTTTCGGAAAATCTCTTCAAAGTCTCCGTATGGCAGGAACAGAGGCGGCGACCCATCGTCGAGCAGGAAACAAAGAAAAGCGTTGTGACCTTCTAGCTGCCGCAAGTCGACATCGCGGAGTCCGAAGAAGGTGCTGCCGCTGGCATGCACTTTCGAGTAGCGAATATAGATTCGCGCGGCATCCTCGCCGATCTTGAAGAGCGATTTGCTCCCACTGAGCATTTGGAGTTCGCCGAAGCGATTCCGGAGCGTCCCCAGAAGTTCGATTTTGCGCAGGTTTGGCACGCCATCGAAAGTCTATCAGGCTCTTCCTAGGCTCGGGAGTCGGTCTGCCATGGAAGAACTGGGAGGCGCATCCAATTCAAGTGGCCTACTTCAGCGGCCGGTCCGTCCAGAGGGCCTTGTCGGCGACGGATTGCACTGGATAGAGCCGTCCGGCAAGCAGGCTCTCGGCTTTCTGCTGGTTCTTATCCTGTGCGAAGAGCCATTTGCGGTCGCCGGTGCCCCAGATCTTCGAAAGCCGATCGTCGCTGAGGTAGATGTCGGGCGCGTCTGGGTAGCAGGAGCCCCACAGCAGCGTGGAACCCTCGCCATGCTGGCCGCAACGCGGAAGAACCAGATACGCAGGCTTCCCGAGAAACCTGTGCGTATAGAAGATGACGGACGAGGCGTCGGATTGGTCGCCGAAGATGATGAAGGAGTCGGATGGCGAGCCTTTCACGAGGATGGTGTCGGCCATCTGCGCGGAGCTAAGCATGGGCTCGAAGCGGACAAAGGCGATGTGCGCGGCGACTAGGAAGACGGCCGAGGTGAGGGCTACGCTGATGGTTGCGGCCATGTGTTTGCCTTTGAGGCGGAGCAGCCATCCGGCGGCGGGGCCGATGAGCAAAGCAATCGCGGCCATCGCGGCGGGCAGGCGCAGCGCGGCAAACGATGGGCCGGTGAGATCGAAGAAGTGGGACATGGAGAGCGTGTAGTCGCCCACGGCTCGATGCGCCAGCAGGGTGCCAATGTCGTCCACATAGGGCAGGTGGCGTGAGTCCCATAGTCCCCATGCGAGCGCTGCGGCTGCGAGAACGCCAATTACGGCGAAGACCGCCTGGGCGCCGGTGAGCCATGCGGTCGAGAGGATTGGTTTTGAGCTATTGCGGCCGCTGTCGGGGCTGCCGTCAAGGCCGCGCTTCTGCTCGACGCCTGCGAGGACACCGGCGATGAGGATGAAGAGCGGCGGCCAGACCGGGAAGGTGTAGTACTCCTGGTTCGTTGAGATGGAGAAGAACAGCAGCGAGAAGGCTGTGAACAGGCTCAGCAACCAGATTGTCCGGACGCGGAACTTGAGCTTGAGCACATAGGTGGCAACATCTTCGCGGTTGGCGTTGTCGATATAGAAGTCCACCGTCTGACCGGCGTCGGGGCGCAGGTACTGAAGCCAGGTGCGGCGCGTTTTCCAGGCGACGACGGCAAGCGCAGGCAGAAACAGGCTCCATGGGAAGAGCCAGACGAGATGCAGGATCCAGTAGAGGGCGAAGGGAAGCTTGTTGTAATCGTGCGGGTAGCGTGCCCCAAAGAAGCGCAGAAAA
The DNA here is from genome assembly GCA_963757965.1 of uncultured Acidobacteriaceae bacterium. GTDB lineage: Bacteria > Acidobacteriota > Terriglobia > Terriglobales > Acidobacteriaceae > Telmatobacter. Next base: position 1,367,458 of record CAVWTV010000001.1, on the reverse strand, counting down.
TGCTCGTTGACGAAGTAGAAGTAGAAGAAGCCGTGAACATTTCCGATGGTGGGGTGGTTGCCGATGGGGTGGCCCTGGTCGGGGTTGGCGAGGCCGCAGAGAATATGCCACGGCGCGGCGATCAAGAGAAAGACGAGTGGCCCGGTGATGGGCTTCAACGCGCGCCAGCGCCGCCATTGGCCGGTCAACATCAAATAGGGAACAGCCGCGCCGATAAAGAAGACGGGAGCGATGAGTCCCTTGGTGAGAGTGGCCAGTGCGACCGCGGCCCACATGGTGTAAAAGCGCGCCGGCCGGCTGTCCTCAAGCCCGGTGATCATGCAGTAGAGAGCAACCAGAAAGAAAAAGCTGAGCTGGGCCTCGGGAATGATGAAGCGGGTAAATAGAAATGGGCCGATGGACGTGAGTACGGCCAGGCCTGCATAGAGTCCGGCGCGCGGTCCCCAGGCGCGGCGCGCCCATAGCCACGACAGCCAGGTGAGCCCGAGCATGGCCAGGGCGTTGGGCAGGTGTGTGGAAAAAACGTTCTGTCCGAAAACGCGGTAGAGTCCGGCGGAGAGCCAGTAAGGCAGCGGCGGTTTCTCGATGTAGCGAATGCCGTCGATCTTCGACGTCACCCAATCGCCGGTTTCGGAGATGCCCTGAGCCGCCTGTGCGTGGGCGGCGTCAACGTCGTCGAGCAGCGGCGGGTTGAACAGGGAACCGATCTGCACAGCGCCAAAAATTGCCGCAAACAGCAGCCACGTGGCGAGCACAAAAGATGCTGCCTTGGGGCGGATGTGGGTGGTGGTCCGGCTTGTGGTGGCTTGAAGAGGCATTGGGGAAAGGATAACAGCCGGGGAATGAGGATCGTCTTATGAACTGCGGCGGAGATCGGGAAACAGGGAGTAGGGAACAGGTGAAAGTTGCACTGGAAGGCTACCGACGCTTCCCGTCGGGTGAGGCTCGGGCACGGGTGGGGATCGTCGGGTTGGGCGACACTGCGGCGTTTTTCGGGACCGATCCGTCCTTCGCTCGACAACCCATGCTGGATGAGCGCATTGGCCTGTTAGCCACACCGTCAGGCACGGATGGTGAAGGCGTAGGCGTAGGGGTTGGGCGCGCTCGCGGGGAGGGTGAGATGCAGGCCGCTGCCATCCTGATCGAAGGCGATCCGGCCTCCACCGACCATCTCGACGAGCCGGACGGGCCGCGGAAGGGCGGCTGATCCCCTGCCGAGGGTCTTGATATGCAGTTTGCCGTCGGTCGGCCACACGAAGGCGAAGGCATACAGAGTATCACCCTTGGTAACGAAGCGAATGTCTTCGGTGGTGTAGGGCCGCTGCCTCTTTTCGTTGAAGGTACCAGCGGCAGCGGCATCGGGCTGACCTTCGCCGAAGACGCTGAAGGGGCGTGTGCCGTAGATCGCGCCACCATGCACCTGCATCCACGAGGCAAGCCCGGTGAGGAATGCGTGTTCGTCCTCATCGATGCTGCCATCGCCGCGGAGGGGGATGCTGAGGAGTAGATTCCCATTGCGGCTGACGATATCGATGAGGGAGTGGATGACGAAGGTGGGGGTCTTATACTTGTGGTTCTCGAACAGCGAGCGCTGGTAATACCAGTTACCTATGCATGTATCGGTCTGCCAGGGCTGGGCGAGGATGCCGTTGGCCTTACCTCGTTCGATGTCCAGGGTGACCGAGCCGACGTGTTCGGGCTTGATCTCCTTCGCGGTAACGACCACATCCACCTTGCCGTGTTGGCGCACGCTGGAGTTATAGTAGTGGGCGACGAGGTCGATGCCATACTGGCCCAACGGCAACTCGGTATCGTCGAAGTAAAGCAGGTCGGCGCCGTATGTATCGACGAGGTCCTGGCAGCGGAGAAACCAATTCTCGGCGAAGCCGGGGTCCATGGCCGGAACGCCTTCGTTCCAGGGGCGGTCGTTGGCCTCATGCCACTGGTTGGCGGCGGCTATGGTGGTGAAGCCATCCGGCATCACGATATTGCGGCCGGTGTAGAGTTTCTGGGGATCGAGTCCGTCCCACCACTTGCCCTTCCCGTCTGCCCTCGTAAGGGTATAGGCATCGTAGCGGACGCCTTGCATCGGGCCTTCGGCATCGTAGTCGTACGCGACCTGAAGCCAGTGCCAGGCATGTGCACCGTGGTTGGAGACACCGAAACGCAGCCCACGCTTGCGTGCCTCTTTCGCCCAGACAGCAATGATGTCGCGTTTGGGGCCGACTTTGACCGAGTTCCACTCATGAAAGCGCGAGTTGTAGATGTCGAAGTTGTCGTGGTGCTGCGCCAGCGCGACAAAGTACTTTGCCCCGGCAGAGACGAACAAATCCATCAGCTGTTCCGGCTGCCAGCGTTCGGCCTTCCAGGTGCGGTTAAGCTCGACGGCTCCGAACTTCGAGGGGTGTCCGTAGTTGGCGACGTGGAACTTGTTCTGACTGGAGCCTTGGAGATAGAGGTTGCGGGTGTACCAGTCCCCTTGCTCGGGCATTGACTCCGGCCCCCAGCAGGACCAGATGCCGAACTTAGCGTCGCGGAACCATTCCGGAGTCTGGTATCCGGCAGTGAGCGAGTCCCATGTGGGCTGGAATGGACCGGGAGCTATGTGATGCGGACTGATACCCTGCGACAGGAATGGGTTGGGAATTATGGTGGCAGGTGTGGCGGCTGCGATGCACTTGAGGAGGCTTCTGCGAGAGAGCTTGGGGCCGTACATTTTGACAAATTATAGCGGATTGGCCGCTCATTGCTGATGTCCTGGTTTCTCCACTTAAGACCGAAGGGCAGCAAGACCAGATACGTTGTTCCAGGAAACTTCGACCCCGCCCTTCCCGATCTGGAATCAAATGCGATGTCCGCCCAGGTCAAGTTGTTGACAATGCGACTCACCGGCCAGGGCGGTTTGCTTCGATTCGAGGTCAATGGCATGGGCAATAAAGGTTGGTCGAGTTGTTCTTGAGATGATCGGCACTCCCGGGAGTTTTGACGCGTCGGTTTACGCTATACCTCCAAATCACTCGTCGACGGCAGATTCGTCCTGACTAGTCGGCATATCGGATGCGTTCGACTAGTGAATAGGGGCTGGGCGCGGCTTCGCCGCGGATACGATCTTTCTGATTCTGTTTCTGCTGGGTTGTGCCGGGGTTGAAACCCCGGCCTACCGCATAATGCCCGTTCAATGCGAGCACCATCGCTGGGGCAGAACGCGTCGCCGCGCAACGGCGGCGCGAGGCTGGCGGGGCGCGCTGCTTCCTTTGGCGATTCAGCCTCGGCGTTGGGCCACCGCTGGAGCGGCGGCGCGTCCTAGAGCGTCGTTGCGGGTTCTAATTTTGAGTCTGAAACCGGGAGCTCTCGGACAGCTTCCTGGCTGCGTTTCAGCGCGAGCACAGCCTCCTCCAGAACATACGCGGATACGGTCCCGTCAGAGAGGGTCACAAGCAGGCCACCCTCGCCGTCCATTTCAGCATTGGCAATTGTCACAGGATTTTTCATGAAGAGGAGTCTAGCGCGTTGCAGAGCGTCGGACTGTCTTGGATTGCTCACCCGTGGCCAGGCGGTGGGTTTGGCTTCGATGAAAAAGACTACGCGGAATGGCGGCCCTATCTCCACACGGGGTGGCCGGGGTGGTCGTGTATCTTGACGCGAGAGAGTTTATTTCTAATCCTCTGGAGTCTTTGGAACTGCAATGCCTACTTTTGCCGCTATCGATATCGGGTCGAACTCGTGCAGGTTGAAGATTGCGAAGGTTGTTGCGCACCAACTGCGGACCCTGGCTGAAGACCGCGAGGTGACGCGGCTGGGGGCGAGCGTCTTTGAGTCAGGGCTGGTTTCGCCGGAGGCGATGGCGAATACGCTGCGGGCGCTGAAGCGGTTTCAGCGGGCGGTGCAGACGCATGGAGTGGACAGGATTCGCGTGGTGGCCACGGCGGCGATGCGGGATGCGCGCAACGGGACGGCGTTTCAGGCCTGGGTGAAGGCGGAGACGGGTTGGAATCTGGAGATTATTTCAGGATTGGAAGAGGGCCGGCTGATTCACCTGGGGGTGATGAGCGGCGGAACTCCGGTGCCGGGGATTGGCGGGCGGGTGCTGCTGATCGACCTGGGCGGGGGCAGTTGCGAGATTACGCTGTCGGAGCACAAGCGGATCAAGGAGACGATCAGCGTGCCGCTGGGAGCTGTGCGGTTGACGGAGGAGTTTCTGGGTGCAGACCCGGCGCCGGCGGAGGGGCTGGCGCGGATGAGGCAGTGGATTGGACGGGAGCTGCGGCGGGCGCATCGGAAGATTCAGCCGCAGGGGGTGCGGCTGGCGATTGCAACGTCGGGGACGGCGGCGGCGCTGGCGGAGGCTTGTGGCTCGCAGGAAAGGAAACGTGTTGGTAAGTCAAGAAACCAGCGAGTTAGCGAGTCAGCGGGGATCGTGCCGACGGGCGAGGTGCGCAAGCTGGCCGCGAAGCTGGCGAAGATGACATTGCCGGAGCGGGAGGTGGTGCCGGGGATTGGACCGCGGCGGGCGGAGATTATCGTTGCCGGGACGCAGGTGTACGCGGGGTTGCTGGAGAGCTTTGGATTGACGGGGTTTCGTTATTCGGCGCTGGGTTTGCGGGACGGGATTCTGGCGCAGATGCTGGCGGAGCAGGATGCGAGGGCAACGGCGCATAGGGAGTTCGAGCACGAGCGCTGGGAGAGCGTGCTGGCGACGGCGCGGCGATATGGAGTGGATCTCAAGCAGGCGGAGGCGGTGCGGGCGCACGCGGTGCAGTTGTTCAGGGAGCTGAAGGCGCTGCACGAGTTGCCGCCGGAGTATGAGAGCTGGCTGGAGGCGGCGGCGATGCTGCAGGATACGGGCAAGTTCATCAACCACCAGGGACACCATCGGCACACGCAGTACATCGTGTCGAGCTCTGAAATCTACGGATATACGCAGTTGCAGCGGACGACGGTTTCAGCCATTGCGCGCTACCTGGGCAAAAGCCGGCCGCAACCCGGCGACCGCGCACTGAGAAACATTCCGGCGGAGGAACACCATCACGTGCATCGGGCGGTGGTGCTGCTCAGGCTGGCGGTGGCGCTGAACCAGGACCGGGCTTCGGATGTTTTGAGGGTTGCGGCGAAGGTGTATCCGAAGCGGGTCTATCTGGAACTTGAACCGGGGCGGACGGGCGCGGAGCTGGAGCTCTGGTCGGTGCGCAAAGAGGCGGATTACTTCCGCGAGGTCTTTGGGCGGGAGCTCTTCTGCACGCTGGCGTAGATGGAACTGGCGGTGCGGGGATCGATGAGCCACTGCAGGATGGGCGGATGGCGATCCATGCGGATGCGGGCGATGGAGCCTTTGCGCAGGCGGATGGCGGCGCCGCCGTTGCCGGTGACCAGGCGGCCGAGGAACTGGTAGAGATTGGGGTTGTGGCCGACGATCAGCACGCCTTCGCGATTGGCATACTTGGCGAGCATGTCCTGGAAGGCGGAGTAATCCGCGCCGGGAGACAGGGCTTTGCTGACTTCGACTTTGGATTCGTAGCCAAGCTCAGTGCCCACAAACTGCGCGGTCTGCAGGGCGCGCTTCAGTGGGCTGGAGACGATGACATCGACCTGGACCTTGAGGGCGCTGAGGACGCGGGCCATCAACATGCACTGGTCTTTGCCCTCCTTGACGAGGCCTCGCTTGAGATCGAGAGCTGGGTTCTCGCGGCGAAGTCCGGCATTGGCGTGGCGCATCAGGTAAAGAATCATCTGGATCGATCAAGAAAGAAGGAGCTTTTTTCGCTCCGCGAGGATCGATATTAACACAGTTGTAACATTTGGCGCAGCGCACGGAGCGACTCATGCGGCCTTGAAGTTGAGTCTAGACCAATTTCGTCTCGGGGACCGACCAAACTTCACTGACAAGCAGTCCGCCGAGCCACTTGCGGCGCTGTTGAAGAGTGAACCCGGCGCAGCGCAGGGCGGCGGCGTGATTGGGCAGGCTGCGGACGGTGAGGCCGGTGAGCAGGGCGAATGCCGCATAGAGCGCCGAAACGAGGGGCCGGGCGACGATGCGGCTGAAGAAGCCTGGAGGGACGGTGAACTCCGAGACCAGCCACACCGCGTTGGGAGATATGGCGCGGCGAAGGTTGGCGGCGAGGGATTGGACCTCGGCGGTGGTCAGGCAATCCAGAAAAAAGTGAGTGGCGATGAGGTCGTAGGCCGGGTTCTCATCTGGCAGGATTGCAGATGGCACCGCAGGTTGCCATTGGCGGGCGTCGGCCAGGCGGGTGCGGACGCGAGCGAAGTTTGGTCCGGCGCGGCGGCAGAGAGCGTTCAGCATAGCGGAGCTTGCGTCGACGGCGTCGATGTGGACGGTGGGATTCGCGGCGAGCAGGCGAGCGGTGAAGCGGCCGTCGCCGTCGCCGAAGACGATGGCGTTGCGGCAAGCACTGACTTCAGGCAGGAAGGCGCAGCGGCACCAGCCGAGCCAGGGGCCGAAGCTGGCCCACTCCATCCAGCGATAGATTCGAGCGAGGCGGTCAAAGTTGGCTGGAGGATTCATCGCACCAGCAAGGCGAGCGGGGCAAGCAAAACGAGATCGGCGGCAGCGCGCAGGGCCACGGGAGTGAGGCGGTTGCGCATGAGGTCAAGCAGCGCGAGCAGCAACGCACTTGCGGCCGCCGTGGCAAGCAGCGCGGCAGGGCGGGGATGAGATGGAAACTGGAGAGCAGCCAGCACAAGGCCCAGAAGCCCAAGTAAACCGGCACGGTGAAAGGTACTCGGCCCGGGGGATGGATTGGAATCGGACTCCCACTGTTCGATGGCGTGGCAATTGATCCACGCAAGCAGGGCGAAGAAAGCAGCGGTTGCAGAGAGCGGCCACGCTGGGTTAGCACCGGGCAGCCTTGAGACGGCGGGCAAGGCGCAGGCGGCGGTGAAAAGGAGCGCAACCAGCAGTTCCTTGAGGGGAAATCGAAATGTGAGCCACCGAGACAGGCTTCGGGTTGTTGAAAGTCCAGGTCTGGCATGGACGCGGGTGAAGTAGACCAGCGCGGCGGCGGCCAGCAAGGTGTTGCGTTCGCGCGCCGTTGCAGGCATCAGGGCAATGACGATTCCCAAGGCGGCGCAGGCGGCGGCAAGCGCCAGCGGGATAAGAATGCGGCGGTAACGCCAATGGAAGCGATGGCGCTCGCGGAGGCGATGCGTTGCGCCATTCCGTAAACCGGCGCGCGCGTCGAGCAGGCGGTCGGCCACATAGACGGTCCAGGTTACCAGCGCCAGCAGCAAGAGCACCCACGGTGGAAGCTGGACTCCGGCGATCCACGCGAAGCCGAGCGCCCAGGCCACGGCGACGGAGGGTGCATCAAGGCTGGCCAGATGCCACAGACACAATAATGGGGGCGCGCCCGAGGGGCGGGTCACGGCGCTTGGATGGATGGGAGCACGTGCTTGCGCCTGCGGATTGGGGAGTAACTGCGGCACTGCTCAATTGTAGGAGATCGCCTCCCACCCATCGAGTCCGCCGCAGCGGACTCGATGGGTGGGGCACAGGGTCGAATGGGGCACAGAGATGGTTGGCCGTGCTCGTCAGCCCGGTAGCTTGGACAGATAAAAGCTGAACAGCACAAGGACGCCGACGAGCATTCCGACGGCAACGCGAAGGCGCATATTGAAAAGTGGCCGCGGCGAACCGAGGCGGGGGACGAGCGGGGCGGCGAAGAGCAGACCGGAACCGAATCCGCCCATGTGGGCGAAGTTGTCGATGTTCAGCCCACCGCCCATGTAGCTTGAGCCGGCGTTGATTGAAAGGCCGAGCACCAGGTTGAGCCCGGCAAAGTAGATGACCGACTTGCGCAGCTTCTTCAACTCGATGGGCGGCACCGGCAAGCGATCCGACTTGAGCAGCACGATCAGTGCACCGGCGATTCCGAAGACCGCCCCCGAGGCGCCCGCTCCGGCGGGAAACATGACGGCGGGATCCAGTCCGCCGGCTGCATGGTAGGCCTCCCATGCCTCATGAAATGAGTACCAGCCCTTGAATGTGGAAAGCAGGTTGCCGGCTGCTCCGGTGAGGATGTAGACGGCCATCACGCCCGCCGATCCCATAAGCGGCTCGGCCAGCAAGCCGAGGTTCCATAGGCACCACATGTTGGTGGCGAGGTGAAGGAATCCCACGTGGACAAACATGGCTGAAACGATGCGCCACCACTCGCCGTTGATGAGCACGGAGCCTGCATTGTTGGCTCCCCAGTGCATGAGTTGAGCGGTGGTGGGACTGACTGCGCTGACGCCATTCGCGACCATGGCAAGGTAGACCACGCAGTTGATGCCGACCAGAAAATACGTGGCCGGAGCTGAGGTCCAGGACCGCCGTCGCCGGCGAGCCGGCGGCGGAGACGTGAACGTGCCGTTGCCAGGAGGCAGAAATTGCGGTTCGGGGCCTCCATGAACGGTTCCTTGCTCATGGGGTGGAGGAGTGGGGGGATAACTTCCCATGACTTCACTCTAAAGCATTTTTGAGAACGCTGTAGGATGGGAGTCAGGGAAAGTTATTTTTGGATTGGCGCGAGCATTGATTTGTCATTGGAGATTAAGGGAGAATGCCAAGTCATTACCGAATGCAATCCTGCAGGGGCTGAAGCCCACGTTCTTTCGTGGTCCTTGCGGCACGACTGAAGTCGCGCCCTGATACAAGGACGTAGTTTTGCATAGACCGTTCGGCCTCGTAAAGAGCTTGCGATCAGTTATTCCGGGGCTAGGAGCACAGCCTGTCAGTTGCAACGCATTTAAGAAAGCCAGGAATGGAAACTCGGAGTTAAGGGAGAAATTGTGAGCGCGGAAAAGCTGATTCGGCGGGCGTTGCTGAGCGTTACGGACAAGACGGGACTGGTGGAGTTTGCGCGGACGCTGGCCGGCTTTGGCGTAGAACTGGTGTCGACTGGCGGAACGGCGCGGACGCTGCGCGAAGCCGGATTGGCGTGCAAGGACATCAGCGAGATAACGGACTTTCCGGAGATGCTGGATGGGCGCGTGAAGACGCTGCACCCGCGCGTGCATGGAGGGCTGCTCTACATTCGCGGCAACAAGGAGCACGAGGCGGCGGTGGCCGCTCATGGGATTGAGCCGATCGATATGGTGGTGGTGAATCTCTATGCGTTTGAGAAAACTGCCGCGCAGGCCGGAGTTGCCTTTGGTCATCTCATAGAAAACATCGATATTGGCGGGCCGTCGATGGTTCGTTCGGCGGCGAAGAACTTCGAGGACGTGGCGATTGTTACGCGCGTGAGCGATTACGCGGCGCTGGCTGAGGAACTGAAAGCTAATGGCGGTGCGTTGAGCCGGGAGACTCGGTGGCGGCTGGCGCGGCAAGCATTTGCAACGACCGCCGCATATGATTCCGCGATTGCCAACACGCTGGACACGATTGCGGAGGCGCCGTTGCCGGATGTGGCCGCTGTGCCGGATACGGCGGCTTTGCCCACGACGCTGCGGATCGACCTTCCGCGGACGCAATCGCTGCGCTATGGGGAGAACCCGCACCAGCGGGCGGCGCTTTATGCGGACGGCTCGGGGCTGGGCATTGCGGGCGCGAAGCAACTGCAGGGCAAGGAACTGAGTTTCAACAACCTTGTGGACCTGGACGCATGCTGGGAGCTGGCGCAGGAGTTCGAGGAGCCTGCGGTGATTATCGTCAAGCACACCAACCCCTGCGGCGCGGCTACTGCGGCGACAATTTTGGAGGCATATCAGAAGGCGCTGGCCTCGGATCCGGTGTCTGCCTTTGGCGGAGTTGTGGGCATCAATCGCGAGGTGGATGGGGAAGCGGCGGCGGAGATTGCCAAGCTGTTCGTGGAGGCAATCGCGGCGCCGGGATTCACGGCTGAGGCGCGGGAGCGGTTTGCGGCGAAGAAGAATCTGCGACTGGTGGAAGTGCGGTCAGCGGCGGTGCGGCCGGTGGTGAAGCATGTTTCAGGCGGGCTGCTGTTGCAGGATGCGGATACGGGTCGGGTGACTGAGGGCGAGCTGAAGGTGGTGACGTGGCGTCCGCCGACGGTTGAGGAACTGCGCAGCCTGCTGTTTGCGTGGCGCGTGGCCAAGCATGTGAAGTCGAATGCAATTGTGTATGCGCGCGATGGGCAGACAATCGGCGTGGGCGCGGGACAGATGAGCCGCGTGGACGCTGCGCGCTTCGGAGCGATGAAGGCGGTGCTGCCGCTGGCAGGTTCAGTGGCTGCTTCGGATGCGTTCTTTCCGTTCCCGGATGGGCTGGAAGCGGTTGCCGCTGCCGGAGCAACTGCCGTGATTCAGCCGGGAGGGTCGATGCGCGACGAAGAGGTGATTGCGGCCGCGGACAAGCTGGGTCTGGCGATGGTGTTTACGGGGATTCGGCACTTTCGGCATTGAGGCGAGTGTGCCGGGAGGGGATCGAGTCCTCAAAGCCGGATTTGTTCTGCTCGATTTTGGGAAAATCCCGCATTCCGGCGTTCCGCTGCGACCAATGACGGTTAGAATCGTCTTTACAATAGGCAGAGTTCCTCCAATCGGCTGCCTGCGCTGTCTTTCGGCTCTCCGGAATCAACTTCTGCTTTCCGGGCGGGTCAAAAGACACTGGATCCCCCGGATGATGAAACTAAAATTTGCTTTGCTCCGTTCCTGGCTGTTGATTGCCGCCGCTTCTGTGGTCCTGCAACCGGCTTTGTATTCCCAAGGCCAGGCAGAGCCGGGAGGATCGCTTCCCGAGAGTGCTGCCCCCGCCAAGGCGCGTGGCAGCGGGAATCCGCAAACGGCGTCGGTGGATTCCTCAACCGCCGTTTCAGCGGCCGATCGTGCCCATGCTTACTATCACCTGGCTCTGGCAAATGCCTACGAGGAGGATGCAGTTACGCTGGGCCGGCCGGAACTGGTGACGCAGGCTATCGAGGAGTACAAGCTGGCTCTGAACGCCGACCCCGGTTCGTCGCAGTTGAACGACGGACTGGCCGATCTGTACTTCCGTACCGGCCATACGCACGATGCCGAGGTGACAGCGCGGATGCTGCTGAAAAACTCACCCAACGACATCGAAGCGCACAAGCTGCTGGGAAAGATTTATCTGCGCCAGTTGAGCGATGGCTCGAATGCGGTATCGTCGGCGTCGCCCTCGGGCAACGCGCTGGATCTGGCGATTGCCGAGTTCGAAAAGATTGTGGCTCTGCTGCCCAAGAGCGTGGAAGACCGGATGGTTCTCGGCCAGCTTTACACTGTGAAGCACGATCCCAAGAAAGCGGAAGAGGAGTTCAAGACCGCGCAAGCGATCGAGCCCGAATCAGAAGAAGTAGTGCTGAATCTGGCGCGCCTCTATGCCGAGAGCGGCGACATTGAACATGCCGTCAAGGTGATTGAAGCGGTTCCTGTTGACGCTCGCAGCCCCCGGATGGAGTTTGCGCTGGGCGCGGCGTACGACCAGTTGAAGCGGCCCAAGGATGCGATTGCCGCCTATCAGCGCGCGGTCGAGCTGGACCCCGGAGACGAGCATACGCTGGACGCGCTGGGCCAGGCGCTGCTCAACAACAACCAGCTCGATGAAGCGCTGAAGCAATACAAGGCGCTGGCCGAGGCCGATCCCGAGGATGCGGAGGCGCTGGTTCACATTGGCGAGATCGAGCGCCGCCAGGGCAAATACGAGGATGCGCTGGCGACCGTCCGCAAGGCGCGCAAGCTGGACCCCACCTCGCTTGAAGCCGGATATAACGAAGGCCTGCTGCTGGACGTGCTGGCCCGCTATGACGAGGCGGCGCAGGTCTACGAAAAGATGGTGGACATGACCTCGCACGCCAACGGCGCATACACCACCGAGGAGAAGAACAATCGCGGCATCTTCCTCGACCGGCTGGGGGCCATCTATCACGAACAGAACAAGACGGACAAGGCCATTGCCGCCTACCAGAAGATGATCGACCTGGGCGGCGAGACGGCGCTGCGCGGATACCAGGGCGAGGTAGACGCATATCGCGACGCCAAGCAGTTCGACAAGGCCATCGAAGTGTCGCGCAAAGCGGTGGATGCCGACCCCAAGAACAGGGAGTTCAAGCTGATGCTGGCCGGGGAACTGGCGGATCAGGGCAAGCCCGATGAGGGCCTGGCGATGGCCAGGGCGCAGCTTGACAACTCAGACAACGACCGCACCGTGTGGCTGGCGATGGGGCAGATCGACATTCGGCTGCGCCGCTGGAAGGATGCCGAGGATGCGTTCAACAAAGCCGGCGCTCTGACGACCAAGAACGAAGACCGCACCTATCTGCTATTTCTGCGCGGCGAGTTGGCCGAGCGGCAGAAGCACTATGAGCCGGCCGAGCAGTTCTTCCGCCAGGCGCTGGAGTTGGACCCGAAAAGCGCAATGACGATGAACTACCTGGGCTACATGATGGCCGACAAGGGTACCCGGTTGACCGAGGCGTTGAGCCTGATTCGCAAGGCGGTCGAACTGGAGCCGATGAACGGCGCGTACCTGGATTCGCTGGGCTGGGCCTACTTCAAGCTTGGGCAGTACGAGCTGGCCGAGGAGAACCTGCGTCAGGCCGTCGAGCGCGATCAGACCGACCCGACGGTCCACGACCACCTGGGCGATCTCTACGAGAAGACCGGGCGGATCAGGCTGGCCGCGGCGCAATGGGAGCTCTCGCTGGCCGAGTCGGCGAAGTCGCCTGCGGCCGATGTGGAGCCGGGGGAAGTGGCCAAGGTGCAGCACAAGCTGGATAACGCAAAGGTGAAGCTGGCCAAGCAGGAAAATGCAACGGGGCCGGGGAAGCCGGAGTAACGGCGCGTCGGTTTCCGACCAGCCTTCTCCGTCCCAGGTCTGAGAATCCAGACCTGGAGCACCCAGTTAATCACCTTTCAGATGTGGAGCGCCCAGCGACGAACGAGTCGTGCCGTCATTGGGGTGGCTTCATAGCCAGAAGCGACTTTGTAATGCCTAAGAAGCGCTCTCGCTGGATCTCGCAATCTGGGAACAGCTTTCGCATCTCTCGAAACGACAGCATCGAATTGTTCTTGATGAAGTCGTCCGCTTCGACGCGACTGTTCATCTTATTCTCGGCGTTCAGTTGCAGCTTTAGCGCGAGTTTCGCTTGGATGGTCTTTGGCAGGTAGTGTATTAGCGGCACGTTCATGTGCGGCTCGTACGGGAACCAGAAATTTGGAGTCTGGACGAAATAACTTGGAGCAAGGCGCACAATCTCAGGCGCAAAGACCGCCATTCTCGCCCTGGAGCCAACATGTTCGATGACTGAATTGGAATGTGCAAGGTCGAACGAGTTGTCCGCGAATTGCATATCGCATCCATCGCCAACGACCGCGTTAAACATGGGATTGGTAGCTTCGCCGCGGTACAGATTAACGAGGGTTACTGAGACTTTACGGGTTGAGAGATAATCAAGGCCAAAAACGCGCCAGTAGTATTCTTCTCCGCCGATGTCAACAATACGGCAAGAGCCGGCCGAGGCGTAGATGCGATCGATGATTCTCTTAACATGCCTTGAGCGGGCCTCGCGAAACTTATAGCGGATGGAACCCGGGTCTCGGTACTTTTCCGCTAAACGCTCGGCTTTGGTGCGGTAGTAGGGGAACATGATACCTATTCCCTTCACAGCAATCTTAGCTGGTTGTGATCTTCGCCGGATGGTTTGCGTCCCGGGGATCAAGATAGACTTCGCGATCGGCGTCTTCGAAGAATATTGCCTCGCGCCGATTGCCACGCTGCGTGACATGATGCGGCAGCCCGGGGATCACAACACGCGCCAGTCGTGCCATAACGAGGACGATACACTGTCCGCAGGAAATAGGTATCATGTCCCCCTGTTTCCAAGGTGCAGCACAAGCTGGATAACGCAAAGGTGAAGCTGGCCAAGCAGGAAAATGCAACGGGGCCGGGGAAGCCGGAGTAACGGCGCGGGGTGACAGCCCGATGTCCGGAATGCCGGCAAATCGGAAGTTAGCGCCTTCGCCTTCTTCGAGCAGGACGCGCCCGGCGGCGTTGTCTGCTAGCGCCTGCCGGTCGAAGACGTGAAGTCGCACATCTTGGTCATTCTGTATCCCAATGCGATCATCTCGGCTGCCCGGTCAAACTCCAAGGTTCGGCACGCGTTCCTGGGGATTTCTATGGCCATGTCAGGTGGATAGGCGGCCAGCTTCTGGCGGGCTATGGTGCTCTGCATGGCGTCGAACGCCTGAATGGCGATTTCGTACGGTCCCCAATCCCGATTGCCGCCACTTGTCATGGAGGGTTGGAGGCGGCCGATGAAGCGATTGATCTTCTCACGGAGCGGGGACGAAGGTGCCTGCTGGGCGGCGCTCACGTCGACCGGCTCTGCAGGACTCCCGCCGGGCCCGTTCAGATCCACGGCGATGGTCATGTCGGTTTCATCGCCAGACGTCGGCGCGACGGGCAAGGGATTCAGAACCCCTCCATCGACAAGATCGACCCCCTTCAACTTGAACGGAGTGAAGAAGAGAGGCAAGGCGAAAGAGGCGCGCATGGCATCGAAGAGACTTCCCGACCGTATCCAAACCTCCTTCTGGCCTCTCAGGTCAGTGGCGACGGCCGTAAATGAAATGGGGAGATCTTCGATCAGTTTTTCCCCCACAAGGCCGATCAGAGTGTTGACGAGTTTCTCTCCTCTCACCAGGCCCGATTTCTCCCACGAAAGATCGAGCAGCGTGACGATGTCGACCTTCGTCAAGCAGCGAACCCATTGCTCGTACTCGTCCAGTTTCCCGGCGGCGTAGATGCCGCCGATGACTGCGCCGATCGAGCAGCCGACTATCGACTTGATCTTGAATTCATTTTCTTCGAGCCAATGGATGACGCCAATGTGCGCCAAACCTCGAGCGCCGCCGCTTCCGAGAACCAGGGATACGGTCTTCCTGTTCGTCGTCGACATCTTCTCACCGCATGCCTTTCACTGAGACGCCAGTCAGATGGTCAACCTTTCTTTTGGTACTGGATCCCTTCCCCTCGCCAACGCTGTGCCCCCATCCATTCCGCGTTCTTTGCGGAATGGATGGGAGACGACGAAGCGCCCAGCGGTTCGTTTGAGCTCGCACTATTTGGTTCCTTCCGCGGCGGAGGCGATGTAGAGATCGACGTTGCTCTTGTCCACGAGCGAAGTGCCGGTATCTACAAAGACAGGATAGGGCGAGAAGGAGTCGGTGCTGAAGTCCTTGTTCAATTGCTTGGGCGGTGAGTGGAAGACTTCGTCCAGGCCCTTGAGACCGACGAAGGCCATGGCGAAGGGCTTCTGCGCGACGGTGGCGTCGATGGTGCCGCTCTTGATGCCGTCCAGCGTATCCTGATTCACATCCCAGGCGATCAGCTCGCGGTCGGTGGCGTTGGTCCTCTTGAAGGCGTCGGAGACCATCTTGCCGGAGGCCGAATCGAGGCAGATAAATCCGTCGATCTTCTTCGGTCCGGCAAGGACCATGAACTCCTGGGTCTTGTCGAATGCGGCATGCACATCGCCCTTGATGTCGACCACATCGACGATCTTGATGTCGGGGTGGCTGGCGAAGACATCTTTGAAGCCCTTGAGCCGCTCTTCAGTGTTGGGCTGGCCGGCAATGGTAAAGAAGACAACATTGCCCTTGCCGCCGAGCTTCTCGACGATGCGGCGGCCGCCAAGTCTGCCTGCTTCGAGGTTGTTTGTCCCGATGAAGTAGAGGCGGCGGCTGGCAGCGGCATCGGAGTCCATGGTGATGACGGGAATGCCCGCATCGATGGCCGCATTGATCTCGGGTTGAAGCACCGAAGCGTCGGCAACCGAGATGAGGATACCGGCGGGCTTGGCGGCAACCGCGTTTTGCAGTTCGGTGAGCTCGGCCTGCGGATCGTAGCCGTCAGGCCCAACGACTCTAGCGGTTACTTTGTACTCCGCTGCCGCTTTCTTGAAGCCTGCGGCCGCGGTCTGCCAGTAAGGCAGCGCGGCATTGGCTGAGATCAGGTAGTACACCTCTTTGGTCGAATGGCGACCGCTGCAGCCGGACGCAAACGCAACACCCAGCGCCAACAGGGTCAACGCTGTCTTCTGGATCGTTTTCATGATGTCTCCCAGTGCAAACTCGATTTTCTTCAGGGCAGTCGCAGGGCCTTGCATGCGCGCGATGGCCCTCGAACGATCGGGCCGGATGGAACGCCGATAGAACTGGCGTGGTCCAATCCCAGCCATACGGGCACCGTTATAGCACTGGCTGACGGGAATGATGGTGATTCAGAGCACAAGACAGGAGTCGATGCAGCACGGGCGTTTCCGAGTGCGGTATAACCAGACTTGAAGTCTCTGTTTGAGGATCGACGATGGATTCGGAAACCAGGCCGGCGGCCGTGCTCCCCGCGGGGATTGCGGTTCGCGGAAGTAACGACGATGAACTGACGCGGAGGGCGCACGCAGAGCCGCCCCACCCGTACCGGTCTCCTTTTGCCAGGGATGGAGCGCGGATTCTTCATGCGCGGGCGTTTCGACGGCTGGCCGGCAAGACCCAGGTGTTTACGCGCCGGCTGGGCGATCCGCCGGGGGACCACTTTCGCAGCCGCCTGACCCACACATTGGAAGTGACGCAAATTGCGCGCACGCTGGCCACTGCGCTGGGGCTGAACTCGGACTTGGCCGAAGCGCTGGCGCTGGTCCACGACATCGGCCACCCCCCCTTTGGCCATGCCGGAGAAAAGGCTCTAGACGGCTGCCTGCGAGGCTTTGGACTGAGCTTCGACCACAATCTGCACGCGCTGCGCATCGTGACCTGGTTTGAAGAACGCTACGCGGGGTTTCGAGGGCTGAATCTGACCCTGGGCCTGCGCGAGGGGATCGTGAAGCACTCGCGCGATTACTCCGCGGCCGAGCACCCGGAGCTGGCCGCATATTTTCTCGACCAATTTCCGCCGCTTGAGGCCCAGTTGATCGACTTGGCCGACGAGATTGCCTACCTGACCGCCGATCTGGACGATGGGCTGGACTCGGGCATCCTGACACTGGAGCAGGTGCGCGAAGGCGTGCAGCTGTTTCGCGGGTTCCATGATGCGGTGCTCAGGGAATATCCAGCGGCGGCGCAGAAAACTGCCACTTACGAGGCGTTGATGGGGGTCCTTAATGCGCTCGTGACGGACTTGCTGGAGGAGGTGCGGGTGCGCGTGGCCGCGATCGGGGCAACGACGCTTGAGGATATCCGTCGGGCGCCGGAACGGCAGGCTGCGCTCAGCCCGGGGATGGAGGCTGCGCGGGTGGGAGCAAAGGAGTTCCTCTACGCCAATCTCTACAACACTCCAGGGATGGAAGAGCTGCATAGGCACGCGGCTGAAGTCGTCGAGGAATTATTTGCGGCGCTCATGGCCGATCCGGGGATGCTGCCCGAGGATCATCGCGCGGAGATTCCAACGCAGGGGCTGGCGCGAACGGTGGCCGACTATATTGCCGGGATGACGGATGGCTTTATCGAGCGGGTTTGGGGAAGGTGCGGAGGGCGGTGATGGGCCTTGGCTCCAGCCGAATTAGGTTTCTACCAGCCGTCTTTGGCCATTTCCAGTTGACGTTCCCGACGCCGATCTTCGAGCAGCATATCGCACCCGGAAGGGCCGCCGGCTGTGCACCCACGCAACTCGTGGATCAGGCGCAGCTTTTCCTCAAGCGAAAGGGTCTTTCGCATCGCGGGGTATCCAACTGCGGGGGTTGCGTCTTGATCCATGCCTCATTATCTCGCACTTTGAATCCTCAGCGAGAAAGAGATTTACAGAGGGAATCGCTAAGTAATTTGGCGGGATCTTACTGCACCGTTCCCTTGGGCCGTAGCCGGCGCAAGTCCAGCGCGCACTCGACGCCATTCTGAGCGTGGAGGCGGAGGTTGTCTGAGGCGGCCCAGAGCCACAGCCGGGAGACCTGGGTGGCATTGCGCGGGCCATGCTCGGGACGTAGGCGAACGAGCACGTCGTTCTGGCCGGTGGCGGCGAGATTGGAAGGCGAATCGGTGTCTTCAAGGACGAGGTCGACGTGGTCGCCGCTGAGAGCTTCTTCGAGGGCGGAGATATCGACTGGGCGCTCAAGCTCGATGGCAATGGACATGGTGTGGCCGTGGAATACAGGCGCGTGAACTACCTGCAAGGCCAGCGCGGGCCAGCGGCCGGCGGAAAGGGAATCATAGTGACGGCGGATCCTCGCCTCGACTGTGCTCAGGTTGACGGAGGCGGCTTCGCCGAGTCCGAGGAGCAGGTTGTAGGCCGCCTGTGCGTCGTAGATGGTGCGCGGGAGGCCCTGGAAGCTGAGCAGCGCAATGGTCTGCTGGTGCAGCTCGTCCATGGCTGCGCGGCCAAACTCGCTTGCCGGCTCGAGCACGGTTGCAGCGGCAAAGCGCACCGGCGCGGCCATTTGCAGACGGTCAAGAAGCAGAGCCAACGCGAGGGCGGCAGGGTGGGCAGGAACAACTGCGGGGGTAAACAGGTCGGGGATAACGGACTCTGAGCCAAGCCAGGGCGCGCGTACCAGAACGCCGGTCTCCTGGTCGAGCGCGCCGGAGAGATCGAGCACGGTGGAACCGGACCGGAGCGCCTGGCGCCAGTGTTTGCGGGTCAGGTCTTCTGAGCCGGCGAAGAAGGTAAAGTCGACTTGCTCGAAGGCATCCGGTTCGATTGCCAGGACGACTGTGACCTCTTCGCCCACCCGATCCAGTTGCCCTCGAGCCGATTCCTCATCCAGCAGGGTCATCCTGGCAGCCGCAAGCGGCGACTCCGACAGGGCGTCTTTCAACTCCCGGCCCAACAGGGTAGAGGCTCCGGCGATGGCAATCTTGTACACAGGCGTCCTTTGGTTGGAGTGGTTTCGCGTGTCTCAGGATTATGAGGGTCCCAATGGATCCGGTTCGGGCGTGCCTGAATCCGGATCGAGAGCGGCAGTGCCGGCCGGTCGCCTGCGCCGGCGGCGCGACCACGAATACGCGGCTCGCGCGAAGATTCCGGAGAACATGTAGGTCAGCCCAATGGCGAAAAACACAAAGTGTGAGAACCTGACGACTACGTAAACCACGATCGACAGGACAAACAGAATCTGGAAGGGATGGCTGCGGGAGAAGTTGATTTCCTTGCCAGACCAGAAGCGCCACGTGCTGACCATCAAGAAGCCGCTGAGGCCGACCAGGATCAGCCATAGACTGGCGATCCACCACGCCGGCACCGGAATTCCCCAACACAGATGGACTGTCGAAGCCAGGAAACCCGCAGCGGCGGGAATGGGCATCCCAACAAAGTATTTTCTCCCCGGTCTGCCGGGATTTTGCGGCTGGGCATCTTGACTGATATTGAAGCGGGCCAGGCGGGAGACTCCGCCGATGAGGAACAGGAAGCAGATGAAAGCGCCGGCATGTTGCAGGTCGAGGCGCAACTGGGGGTTGATGGAATCGGGCAGAAAGTGAAATCCCCAGATGAGGGCCAGCAGGGCAGGAGCAACGCCAAAGGTGATTGCGTCGGCGAGCGAATCGAGTTCCTTGCCGAATTCGCTCGTGGTGTTGGTCATGCGGGCGATGCGGCCATCCAGGGCGTCGAACGGGATGGCGAAGATAATGGCGATCGCTGCCCAGTCGAGATGGGTTGGTGCGTCGCCACTGATGGCCTTGATGGTTTCAGTGATGGAAAAAAAGCCGGCGGCAATGTTGCCGACCGTGAACAGCGAAGGCAGCAGAAACATTCCGCGGCGAAAACGGGCCTTTGCGTTGGCCATTGCAAGGGCTGGGTCGCGGCCGTTCATATGCCTTCTCCGTCGGGCATGGCGGCAAGCACGCTGGAGCCACCCTTGACGCGCTGGCCAACCTTGACCCGCAGGCTAGCCCGTTCGGGCAGCAAGACATCGACCCTGGAGCCGAATTTGATGAGGCCGACGCGCTGGCCTCGCTCCACCGTGTCGCCCTCGCTGAGGTTGAAGACGATGCGGCGGGCGAGAAGGCCGGCAATCTGCTTGAAGGTGACTTCCGTTCCCTGGCCGCTCACCGTGACGACGTTTCGCTCGTTGTGCTGGGCCGAGTCGGGGTTCATGGCGTTCAGGTACTGGCCCTTCCTGTATCGGACTGCCTTGATGACGCCGCCGATGGGCGAGCGGTTCACATGCACATCGAAGACGCTGAGAAAGATGCTGATGCGCTGCCGGGGGCCTTGAGGAGTGGCGATGGTGACCGTTTCTGTGACCAGCCCGTCGCCTGGCGATACGATCAAACCGTAGCCATCGGGTACGGTGCGATGAGGATCGCGGAAGAACCACAGAAAAAACGCGGCCAGCAGCACCGGAGCAATGCTCCACACCCAACTCCCTGTGGCCCACGCCAGCAACCCCGCAACTGCCAGCAAGCTCAAACCGTAGATGTAGCCGTCACGAACCATCGTCCCCAACGATTATACGGTCATTCCGCGCGAAATACGGCTATGTTGTTCAATTGGCGACGCAGACCCGGCAGGCTTCAGTGGACACAAAACCCACAATGGGGCCGCGCGGGAGGGCGCGGCGACGCTCGGGCAATTCGGCTGCATGAACCGGAAGACGTTGGAAGCCTAGGCAATTGCAGGCTGGCGGCGCTCCAGGGCAAAGATCAGGTCTTTGGCGTGCAGCTTGAGTTTCTTCAAGCGGACTTGTTCGAGCTGTTCATCTTCGGAGAGATACGGTTTTTGAAGCAAATCTTCCAGCCGCTGAGCGTAGCGATGATGTTCGGCATGCAGGCGATCAATCTCTTCGCTCAGCGTGGGATCTTGTACTTCGTCCATCAAGCACCTCCGTTAGTAACAGAACATTTACATATAACGCTGTCGGTGCTCAAACGGCAAGTCCTAAAAAGAACGATGGTCATTTGCGGTGTGGATTTCTGTCGGGAATCGGGTCATGTGTGAGGAAGATCACTGGAAAGTTCGCGAAGTTGCCATCAGTTGGCGGACCGGGGCGGCTATGGCAGGCGAAGCAATAGGAGAACCGCATCCTCAACAGGGTCAGCGTAATAGCGCGGGCGGAGCGTGGTCTGGACGAAGCCAAGATGGCGGTAGAGTGCCAGGGCGGGGTGGTTTGAGGCGCGTACTTCGAGGCTTACGTCGGTGACCTGCGCGGACTTCAGTTCTTGTGCAATGGCCGCGAAGAGAAATCGGGCCAGACCGCGGCGCTGGAACTCAGGGGCGACCGCGATCAACTCCAGTTCGGCCTGGGGTGGGAGCAGGCTGGCGACGGCGAAACCGCTTATGGAATTGGTGCTGGAGTCCTCCACGACAAGGGCGAGGCGGTGCGGAGAGCTTAGAGGGTCGAGCGCGGCAATCCATGCCGAGTGCGGCCAGTGGGGCGCTTGTTGGAGACTGCGTTCGATCTCAATTGCGCGGTCGAGGTCCGCCGCGGTCATGGGGCGGATTTGGACTTCGTGCGTTGGGGAATTCATATGCGCTGAGAGGCTGCCGGCTCGCCGAAGATTTCCGCGTCGGAGCGGCGCAGGTAGTGACCGTCGAGGAGAGCCAGGTCGACGAAGTTCCTGGCCGCGAAGCGAGGCGGGCAGAGCTGAAGTGCATCGGCGGCGGTTGGCGCTGGCGTTCGAAGCAACTCTGTGGTTGGCCATGCGGCGCAGAGAAGTGTGGCTGCAGCATCGTCGCAAACGGCGATGCGCGGCGGTGGTGCAATGGTGGCAAAGTCGGTAGGTCCGGCCAGGAGTTCGCGAACGCCTGAGGGTGGCGAGTCGAGACGAAGGAAGATCTCGTGGCGATGCGCATCGAGGGCTGCCGAGGACACGCCGGCTTTGTGGGCGAGAACTTCGAGCCGCGAAACAGCGACTACCGGAATCTGGGCGGGTTCGGCGAGGCCTTTGACGGCGCTGAGTCCAACGCGTACGCCGGTGAAGCTGCCCGGGCCGTTGACTGCAACGATGGCCGCGATGCTGCTCAACTCGACATTGTTTTGGGAGAGCAAATCGGCGACGGCGGCTACGAGCGTGGCGGAGTAGCTACGGCCTTCAAACTCGATCTGGCCGAGAATCTGAATCTGACCTTCATGGAAGCTGCCGAGGACCGCGGAGCCGGAGGGGCCGCAGGTATCGATACCGAGCAGAATCATGACATCGCTACCGCGCATCCCCGATGAAGTTTCGCACGTTTCCATATTCAGAAGCATGACACAGCCGGAACCGCTGCTTCCAACCCTGCACGGACTGGCCTCGCCGTGCCTCGAACCCCCCTTCCCAGCGCGGGAGCAGCCGTGGCCCTATCAAGAAGCTATAACAAGCTGTAACAAGCGAAAAGAGACATTGCGAGCCGGGTGATCCAAGGTGTATCCTCGCGAAACCGGGAAAACATACTGGAACAACCTGCAATTTCTCTTCTGCTGTCAGCAGCTCATCGGGGCCGATTGGTTTTGGCTCGGCTTCAAAATTCGCGCCAGGGAGAAACACATGAACTTGTTTGCCGGACTCTACTCTTATGAAATCGTGCTCGTGGTGCTGGGCATCGTGCTGTTTCTCGTTTTGGTGATTGCCCTGCTCCGCAACGTCTTCAAAGACAAGCCCTTTGCCGCTTTGATCCCGGCCCTGTTCATTCCGATTGTGATGATTGGATATCCTTCGATTCAGTCAATCCAGTATCAGAACGGAGTTATAGAGATCACGAAAGCGTTCCAGCAGGTTCAAGACGATCCGTCCGACCCTCAGGCGCAGGCGCAACTAAAGAGCCTCGAACCCACGATAGCCAAGCTTGAGCCACGCACCGCAACCGACCCTGCCACCCAAAAGCTCTTTGTACAGGCAGAAAAGGTTCTTTCCCAGCCCTCAGCTACGAATTTCAAGCCGGAAGAACGCAAGAGCCCTCCCAAAGCCAAGCCTCAATGAAGCCGGGCGTCCCGCGAAGCGGTTCACGAGGCGAATTGGGATTTGCAGGCGCACGAAATCCATCGTGAACTTGTTTGGACACTCCAGCTGCTGCTCCGGCTTCGAGCCTGACGGTGAATCCTTTATTCTGAAAGGGAAGCGTCACACTGAATCAACGGTTGCTCCGCGCGCCGAAAAAAGGATCAAGCCTTCTGGCATCCGCTGCGACAGTTTCGTTTCACGACACGTGGAGGCCGCGCGCCAACCCGTGGGTCATTGCTATTACGGTTACGCTGGCGACGTTTATGGAGGCGCTGGACACGTCGATCGCCAACGTGGCGATGGGGCACATTGGCGGGTCGCTCTCGGCAAGCCGCGATGAGGCGACCTGGGTGCTGACCAGCTACCTGGTGGCTAACGCGGTGGTGCTGCCGATCAGCGGATGGATCGCGAACCGCATGGGACGCAAGCGGTTTTATATGACCTGCGTGTTCCTGTTCACGACGGCATCGCTCCTGTGCGGGCTGGCGCCAACGCTGGGCGTGCTGGTCTTCTTCCGGGTACTGCAAGGGGCGGCGGGCGGAGGGTTGCAGCCGAGCGAGCAGTCGATCTTGGCCGACACATTTCCTCCGCAAAAGCGGAGCATGGCGTTTGCTGTTTATGGCATGGCGGTGGTGCTGGCGCCGGTGCTCGGGCCCACGGTGGGCGGCTGGATTGTGGACAACTACAGTTGGCGGTGGATCTTCTTCATCAACATTCCGGTGGGCATTCTCTCGCTCTACCTGACCAATCGCGTGGTCGAGGACCCGCCCTATCTGGCGGAGATCAAGAAGCGCCGCGAGAGCGTGGATTACTGGGGGCTGGGGCTGCTGGTGGTGGGGATCGGGGCGCTGCAGGTGATGCTGGACAAGGGGCAGGAGGACGACTGGTTCAGCTCGCGCTTCATCGTCACCTGCACGGTGATCGCCGTGGTGACGCTGGTGGTCTTCGTGATCCGGCAGCTTCACGTCGAACACCCGATTCTGGATTTGCGGCTGCTCTTGCGGCGCAACGTGGGAACGACGATGTTTGTGATGTTCATGGTGGGGGTATCGCTGTATTCGTCGACGGTGCTGATCCCGCAATTCTTGCAGGAGATCATGGGCTACTCCGCGGAGCAGGCGGGGATGGCTGTTTCAAGCGGCGGAATTGCGCTGATGGTGCTGTTTCCAGTGGCGGGATTTCTGGCGCCGAAGTTCGATCCGCGCTGGCTGGTGGCGATGGGATTCACAATCACGACATTCGGATTGTTTCGCATGACCGAGGTGAATCTGAACATCCCGTTCGGCGTTGCGGTGAGCTGGCGGGTGGTGATCGCGCTGGGGTTGCCGTTCCTGTTCATTCCCATTAACACGCTTTGCTACGCGGGGATTCCGCAGGAGAAATACAACGAGGTGAGCGGATTTTCCGCGCTGATGCGGAACCTCGGCGGCAGCGTGGGCATCAGCTTTGTGACCACGCTGCTGGCGCGGCGGACGCAGCAGCATCTGGCCATGCTGGGGGCGCACACGGTGAGCGGCAATGGCCCGTTTGAGGCGTACCGCGTCGGGCTCGCCGGGGCGTGGATGCAACGCGGAAGCGCCATGCCCGACGCTGTGCAACGAGCCGGCGCGCAGATCTACGGCATGGCGCAGGTGCAGGCGCGCCTGCTGTCATATGTCGACGTGATTTGGGTGATGGTTGGGCTGACGGCGATCCTGGTGCCGCTGCCGTTCTTGATGCGCCGGCCGGCGAAGGCCGCGCCGGCGCCGGTGGGGCACTGAGGTTTACACCGCGGCCAGCGCCTGCTCCAGGTCCGCGATCAGGTCTTCCTTGTCCTCGATGCCGATGGAAAGACGGATGATGCCCTGGGTGATGCCGAGGGACTCGCGCTCTTCGTCGCTGAGCGCTGCGTGCGTGGTGGTCGCGGAATGGGAGGCCAGCGATTCAACGCCGCCCAGCGATTCGGCGCTGATGAAAAGCTTGATGGCGGCAAGGAAGCGGGCGGCGGCATCGCGCGAGCCAAGATCGAAGCTGAGCATGGAGCCGAAGCCCTTCTGCTGCTTGACAGCCAACTCGTGCTGCGGATGGCTCTTGAGTCCCGGATACGCGAGGCGGCTGACCTTGGGCTGCGTGGAGAGGAATTCGGCGACGGCGCGTCCGTTCTCTTCGTGCTGCTTGATGCGCAAGGGCAGCGTCCGAATGCCGCGCAGGACGAGGAAACACTCAAAGGGCGAGAGCACGCCGCCGGCAGCTTTTTGCACCAGGCCGAAGCGCTCCTTGTGCTCGGCTGTGGACCCGATCAGCGCGCCGCCGAGGCCGTCGGAGTGGCCGTTCAGGTACTTTGTGGTCGAATGCATCACGATATCCGCGCCCAGGGCGAGCGGACTCTGCAAGGCAGGCGAGAGGAAGGTATTGTCCACGCTGACTTCGATGCCGTGGGTGTGGGCAATCTCGCTCACCCCCGCAATGTCGGTCAAAACCATCAGCGGATTGCTGGGCGTTTCAATATGCACCAGTTTGGTGTTGGGCCGGATGGCCGCGGCCACGGCGTCGAGGTTGCTGGTGTCAACATACTCGATGTCGATGCCGTAGTGGCGCACGATGCGGTCGAAAAAGCGGACCGTGCCGGCGTACACATGGTTTGAACAGACGAGGTGGTCGCCGGTGTGGAGCATGGCCACCAAACCTGCGATGGCCGCCATGCCGCTGGTGAAGGCATGACCGCTGAAGCCGCCTTCGAGCGCGGCTAGAGCTTCTTCAAGGCGGTCGCGGGTTGGATTGCCGGCGCGCGAGTAGTCCCAGCCCTTGTCGGTGCCGATGCCGGTCAGCTCGAAGGTCGAAGAGAGATAGACGGGGACATTGACGGCGCCGGTGAGGGGATCGGGATGCTGGCCCGCGTGAACGGCGAGGGTGGAGTATTTGTAGTTGGACATGGGTTAGCTTTTGGCTTTTGGCTCCTGGCTTCTAGCTTATCGTGAAGAGGGCTTTTTGGGGACGCGGACTACGGGGAAGTAGCCGGTGCGGGTGCGGACGTTGAGTTTGCTCATACCCTTGCCTTCGGCGGTGACCAGCACGCGGCGGAAACCGGGCTCGGTTGTGGGCTTGGTGGAGTGGTAGCCGAGAGTGTACTGATTGCGAATATCGCGGGCGACTTCGGCGGAGATCTGGTCGATCTGCTCGATCGACTTGGGAAAGAAGGCCATGCCGCCGGTCTCGGTGGAGAGCATTTCAAGGGCACGGCGCGCGTGGCGGACTTCGGCGTGGGTCATCTCGTCGCCAAAGAGCAGGCCGATGGAATAGATGACCGGACCGGAGAGCTGCTGAACGCGGCGGATGGTTTGTTCCAAATTTAGAGTTGATGCGTTGTCCTCGCCGTCCGTGATGAGCACGAGAACCTGTTTGGGGCGCTTGGCGTCGGCGACGAGTTTGTCCGCCGAGGCGACAACGGCGTCGTAAAGCGCGGTGCCACCCCTCGATTCGATGTGGCCGAGGCCGTCGCGCAGCTTGTTCACGTCGGCGGTGAACTCCTGGTCGATGAAGGCCTCGTCGGAGAAGTTCACGACAAAGGCTTCGTCCTGGGGATTGGAGGCCTGGATCAGATCGAGGGCGCTCTTGTTGACCGATGGGCGCTTGCGCGACATGGAGCCGGAGTTGTCGACCACCATGGCGATGGAGACGGGAAGGTCGGTGTGCTGGAAGCTGATGATCGTCTGTCTTACGCCGTCTTCGAAGACCTGAAAATCGTCTCTTGTCAGGTCCGGAACCAGGCGGTTGCCCTCGAGGACGGTGGCGTTGAGAATCACTTCTTCGACGTCGGTGTGCAGGACATAGCCCTCGCCTTCCTTCTTGATGGGCCCGTTGACGGTTGCGGGCGGCTCGGTATCCGGGGAGCGTACTGGGTCGGTGTCCACAGTGAGAGATGGGGCCTGACTGGGCTGGGTCTGACCGGGTTGGGCCTGACTCGGAGCAGCCTTGGCGGGGGCCGGGGGTTTTGGGGAGGCGGATTGTTGCGCAGGCAGTGCGAGCACCGTTCCGGCAAAAAGGATCCCGAATATAGCGTTATTGCAAAGGCGCATAGTAGCCGGTGCGAGCATGGACAGTGAGAGGCGGCAATCCTTGTGGAGGATTTACCTTCACCTTCACTTTACGCCACTTGCCGTCGCGGGTCAGGTCCTTGGGGCGGTAGCCGATGACATATTGGTTTCGCAATTCGGTGGAAATCTTCTCGGCAATGTCGCCCATCTCGGCGATATCGTCGACGCGGAAGAGGCGTCCGCCGGTCTCTTCGCTCAGATCGGTGAGCAGTTGCGGTCCAGTCCGTTCTTCAGGAGTGGCAGCGTAGGGGTCGAAGATGCCAATGGAATACATTTCCACACTTGACTCGCGGACCTGCGCGCGCAGTTCGCCCTCGGTGTAGCGGGAACGATTATCGCCGCCATCGGAGACGACAAGCAGCGCCCTGCGTTCGTGGCGGGCTTCCCTCATTTTGACAAGGCCGTAGTAGATAGCGTCCAACAGAGCGGTGCGGTGGCCGCTGCGCACCGTGGCCAGGCGAGCTTGAATGTCCTCGACGGAGCTGGTGAAGTCCTCAATCAACTCCGGACGGTCGTTGAATCCGATCACGAAAAACTCGTCCTGCGGGTTGGCGGTCTTGATGAATTGGAGGATCGACTCGCGGGCGCGGATGAGCTTGGAGGACATGGAGCCGGAGAGGTCGAAGATGATGCCAATGGAAACCGGTGCGTCCTCGGTGGCGAAAGTGGCGATCTTCTGCTGGTTGTTGTTCTCGAAGACCTGAAAGTCTTCCTGTTCGAGGCCGGTGACAAGGCGGTTCATTGGATCGGTAATGGTGATCGGGACGAGCACCATGTCCACATTCATTCTGATGAAGGAACCGGGGCGGACCCTGAGTGCTCCGGTGCCGGTGGTGGCCGGCGCTTCAGCTCCGGCGGGCGCTCCCGCGGCCGGGGCGGAGGTTGTAGCGCCTGGCGGGTTGACATGCACCTTGTTGAGCTGGTCGTCCTGATCCTGGGCCTGGGTACGGGCGAGACAGAAGGCCGCTGCCAATCCGCAGATGCACAGCCAGCGGCCGAGCCGGCGCACGTTGATGTGCCCGGTTGGGAGAATCCGATGGGGAAGATGCATGTTCATGGCGCAGCCCCAGAGAAACAACCAGGGAATGAAGGCGATATTAGCACGGCGGGTGCAATGGATGGCGAGCCGTTCAGCTTTGATGAAATCGTAGGTACCAGTATCTGGAAGGATAAAGCCGCAGTGGCCACTGGGATACAATCGAGTCCAAGCGCAAAGGCTTCCCGGCATGGCAAAAGGGGACACCTACGCGTAAATCTAACTTGTTAGACGGGGAGTAAGTCCTTTCGTATGGCTCGTATTTATCCATTTCGCGCCTGGCGCTACAATTCCACAGCGGTTAGGCTGGACGACGTTGTCACCCAGCCCTATGACAAGATTTCCCCAGCCATGCAGCAGGCATATTACCAAAGGAGCCCATTCAACCTGGTTCGCATCATCCTGGGGCTGCCTGAACTCTTCGATGCCGAGCGCGGCGAGAGTGTTTACACGCGGGCGGCGCGGGATTTGGCGGCTTGGCGGGAGCAGGGCATTCTGGTGCAGGAAAAGGATCCCTGCATCTTTGCCTATTCGCAGCGATTCAAGGTTCCGGGCACCGATGCGGCGAAAGAACGGCGAGGATTTATCGCGCTTGGCAAGCTGCACGAGTACTCGGAACAGGTCGTTTTCCGGCACGAACAGACGTTATCCAAACCTAAAAGCGACCGGCTGAACCTGCTCAAGGCGACGCGCGCGCATTTTGGCCAGATTTTCATGCTCTACTCCGACCCTGCCGGCAGCGTGGAGAAGATTCTGTACGACGGCAACGGTCCGGCCGAAGCCGAAATCACGGACGAATACGGAGTACTCCACCGGCTTTGGCGCGTTAGCGACCCGGCGACAATTTTGCTGCTGACGACGGCGATGGCGGACAAGAAGCTGATCATAGCGGACGGGCACCACCGGTACGAGACGGCGCTGAATTATTCAAAAGAGCACGCGCCCACCGGGCCGGCCAAGGCCGAGTACGGCTCGAACCACCTGCCGCAGCCGCCGTACCCGGAAGCGGCCGTGATGATGACATTTGTGAATATGGACTCCGACGGGCTGGTGATTCTGCCCACGCATCGCGTGGTGCATAGCTTGGCGGGGTTCGATCCCGCGACGTTTGCCAAGGCCGCCGAGGAGTTTTTCACGGTGGAGGCGCTGCCCGCGGGCGAGGCTGCGGGCTATATGGAATTGCTTGGAGGGCAGGAGGGGACGGCGTTCGTCGCCGTGACGCGGGCCGGCGCTCTGCTGCTTCGCTCCAAACCGGAAGTCGTAGCGAAGGCGCTTGCCGATCTGCCGGATCGCCAGCGGCAGCTCGATCTGAGCCACCTGCATTCGATCGTTCTCGACCGGCTGCTGGGACTGGATGCGGAAAAGGTCCGCGACCAGACCAACATCCGCTATCTGCGCGATGCCGGCGAAGCGGTGGACCTGGTTCGCCCCACCACGGCGGGCAGGCGCGGCGAAGCAGACGTTACCTTCCTCACCAACCCTGTTTCCATGGAGCAACTGCGAGAAGTGGCCTTTGCCGGCGACGTGATGCCGCAAAAGGCCACCGATTTCTTCCCCAAGCTGCTCAGCGGTTTGACCATCTATGCGCTGGAGTAAGTGGATTTTCGCGGGGCGGCAGGCGGTTCGGCCGCTGACGGCTCTGCTGGCGGTTGGGCTAGGCGGAGCATCTGGAACCCTTGGCGCAAACGCCGTTGCGCAATCGGCGCCAGCACATCCGGGTCCACCGGCTGCCTTTCAAGTTCCTTCATCGCGGTTTGTGGTGGTGCTGGATGCGGCTCACGGCGGCGACGACCCGGGCGGACGCCTGAACGGACAGGAAGAGAAGGCCTTTACGCTTGCTCTCAGCGTGAGGCTGCGTTCGCTGCTGGCGGCTCGGGGTATTCAGGTGCTGACCACGCGTGAATCCGATGCGAATGTCGATTTGAATCGACGGGCGGAGATAGCCAACCACGCCAACGCTCAAGCCTGCCTGAGCCTCCACGGATCGGAGAGCGGTTCCGGCGTGCATTTGTTTGTCTCCAACATGGCGCCGGTTCAACCGGTGCGACTTGCTCCGTGGAAGACCGCGCAGGCGGCCTGGGTGACGCGCAGCCTGGCACTTGCAGGGACGCTGAACAGCGCGCTGCTGCACGCCGCCATGTCCGTGACGCTGGGCCGAACCGCGCTGCCCGCAGTGGACAGCATGACCTGCCCGGCGGTCGCCGTGGAGATTGCGCCGGAACGCGATGCAGGCAAGAAACTGGTTGCGGAACTTGACGATCCGGGCTACCAGGCGCGGGTCGCCGAGACGCTCGCGGCGGCGCTGCTGGAATGGCGTACGGAGGTCCATCAGCCATGATTCCGCGCTACCAGACCATCCTTTTTATCGTGCTGGTTGTGGCGTCGGCGGTCATGGGCGTGGCGCTCTGGCAGTTGCGCGATCGTGCCCACCAGCGTTTGCTCTCCGCGGAAGATTCCGCGCCGACGCAGGCTCCAGAGGTGGCGCCGGCCGAGCAGGCTACGATCATGGTGGCCAGCGATGCCGATGGCTCGATGCTGGCGCAAGCACAATCGTTGCCATTGCCCAGCGACCCCGGCGCACGGGCGCGCGCCGTACTTGGGAAACTGCTTGATCTGTACGCCGCTCCCGATGCTGCTCATCCGGTTCCCGGCGGCGCAAACTCGATTGCCCAGGTCTTCCTGTTGCCGGCCCAGAATGTGGAAGGCCAGGCCAGCCAGGCAAAGGTTAATCCGGCAGGCCAAAGCCCCCCATCGAATGAGCCTCAGGCAACGGGCGACGAACTCGCAGTCGTCAACCTGAGCGGAGCATTTGTTGCCAGCCATCCCTCGGGCATTGAGACCGAGACGCTTACCGTGATGTCCATCTGCGGGACGCTGCACGCTAACCTGCCCCGCGTTACCGAGGTGCGATTTCTGGTGGATGGGCAGCCGCGCGCGAACCTCGCCGGTCACGCCGATCTGACGCGCACGTATCTGGCCACGGAGGCGGCGCCTCTTGGGGGAGCGCATTGATGACCAGCGCTGAAAGCGATCCCGAGACGAGCCTGATAAATGGAACGAGGAATATGACCCCAACCATCGGCGTATTTGATTCAGGATTTGGCGGGCTGACGGTGCTGCGCGCGCTGGTGGCGCGGCTGCCGCAGGCTCGATTCGCTTTCATCGGCGATACGGCCAGGCTGCCGTACGGATCGAAATCGCGACGAACGATTGCCCGTTACGCGGCGCAGAGCGCGCAGTTTCTGGTGCGCGAACAGGGCGCGGAGTTTTTGGTGATCGCCTGCAATACTGCGAGTGCGCTCGCTCTGGATGCCATTCAGGATGCGGTGCCGGTTCCGGTGCTGGGCGTGATCGAGCCGGGAGCAACGGCTGCGCGCGCTGCCTCGCGCAGCGGCGACGTGCTGGTGATCGCAACGGACGCCACGGTGCATAGCCACGCTTATGCGGCAGCCTGCAGCGCGCAGGGATTGCGGGCTCTCGAGAAAGCCTGCCCGTTGCTGGTGCCGCTGGTGGAAGAGGGCTGGACCGATCATCCGGTGACTGCCGAGGTGATCCGGATCTATCTCAACGAGCTGAATGCTGAAGCCGCGGCGCTGGGCCTCAACCCTGACACGCTGGTTCTTGGCTGCACGCATTACCCGCTGCTGCGGCCGCTGATTGAACGGGCGGTGCCGGCCGGCATGCGGGTCATTGACTCCGCCGAAGCCGCCGCCGAAGCCGCAGTGCTCCAATTCGGCCATGGCATTGGGCTGACGGGTGCGACCGGTCAGGAAGCCGTGAATCCGGATCTGCGCTGCTTTGCGACTGACTCGGTGGAGAAATTTGAACGCCTTGGCTCGCGCTTTTTGGGTCGGTCCGTAGGCAAAGTCGAGCTTGTGGACCTGGGCGGCTGATATTCTAAGAAACGGTGGGTCCGGCATCCCCTGAAACAATCCTGACAAGTTCTGTTCGATTTTTTCACTGACCCTGGAGGAAGCGAGTAAGCATGATCAATCTGGCGGGTAAGACGGCCGTGGTCTTCGGGCTGGCCAACAAGCGTTCCATTGCCTGGGGAATCGCCCAAAGACTGCACGAGGCCGGCGCCACTTTGGCCATCTGTTACCAGAACGAGCGCCTGAAGCTCGAGGCGCAGAGCCTCATCGACGAACTGCCTGGGGCCAGCGGCTTCCAATGCGACGTGTCCAGCGACGCCGAGGTAGAAAGTCTGTTTGCTGCCTTCAAAGAGAAGTTTGGCAAGGTAGATATCCTTGTCCATGCCGTGGCTTTCGCGCCGCCTGAAGATTTGCGCGGGTCGTTCACAAACACCAGCCGCGAAGGCTTCCGTATCGCGCTCGACGTGAGCGTCTATTCACTCATCGCGGTCACCCGCGCCGCCGCGCCGCTGATGACTGATGGCGGCAGCATCATGACGTTGAGCTTTTACGCCGCCGAGAAGGTTGTCCCCAACTACAACGTGATGGCCGTTGCCAAGGCGGCGCTCGAATGCACGGTGCGCTATCTGGCCTATGACCTGGGCGGGAAGAACATTCGCGTGAACGCCATCTCCGCCGGGCCGATCAAGACGCTGGCTGCGCGAGGCGTGGGCGCGTTGGGCGAGATGATGAAGGCCCACTCCGACCGGGCGCCGTTGCACAGAAATGTGGACCAGCTAGAAGTCGGCGGGGCAGCACTGTTTCTAGCCAGCGACCTTTCAAGCGCCGTCACCGGCGAAACGCTCTACGTGGATTGCGGCTATAACGTCATGGGGTACTAAGGGCAGGGAATAGGGTCCTGCTATTCCTTCAGCGTCACCGTAATTTTGCGGGCGTCGCCGCCGGCGGAGGAGATGACGATTTCGCCCGTCGCTTTCTTGCGGATGCTCTTGAACTTCTCGCCCCACTCGACCAGGACCAATGAGTCTGGAGTGAGCAGCTCATCAATCCCAAGAGTCTCCAGTTGGCGCTCGCCTTCGAGACGATAGACATCAAGATGAAAGAGCTTCACGGGCCTGCCTTCGCGGGTGCCGTCGTATTCGTGGATCAGGGTAAAGGTGGGACTGGTGACTTCGTCGGGCTCGGCGGCGTCGAGCGCCTGGGCGATGCCCTTGACCAGCGTGGTCTTGCCGGTGCCGAGGTCGCCGCGCAGGATCAGCAATTGCGGCGGCTCAAGCAAATGAACCAGCTTGCGGCCGACTTCGACCGTGTCCGCGCCGCTCTGAGTGGTGAACTGGTGGATGCGGCCTTCGGCTACGGCACTGGTCATTTGGCTGCCTCGTGTGAGCCCGGGGTTGGTTGCAACTCCGCCGGTAGCCCCTGCAACCAAACATACCCGTTCTGGCCGCGCGAATCAAAGCGAAAAGCCCGCGAAAATTGTGCAAGACTGTCCGTGGCCAGCAAAGTGTGCTGATCGGCGTCCCGCACAGCGAGATCGGCCGCCAATCCGTGGAGATAAACGGCGGCTTCGACGGCACGCGCCGTGTCGGCGGGATACTGCGCGAGAAGCCCGGCGATGAGGCCAGTCAGCAGGTCGCCGCTGCCGCCCTTGGCCATGGCGGGATTGCCGGTGGTGTTGACGGCTACTCGGCCATCGGGGTGAGCGATGAGCGTCCGCGCTCCCTTGAGTACCAGCGTGACGCCGTTGCGCTGGGCAAAGGTTCGCGCCACCACGAGCCGGTTGGCTTGAACCTCAATGATTGATATGCCGGCCAGCCGTGCCATCTCGCCGGGATGCGGCGTGAGCACCAGCGTGCGTCCCTTGGCGAGTTTGGCAAGCAAGACCGGCTTGGTGGCGAGAATGTTGAGCGCGTCGGCGTCGATGACGGCCGTGATTCTGGTAGCGGAGAGCAGCCCGGTAGTGAATTTGATTGTGTCGGGGCTTTGGCCCAGGCCGGGGCCGATGGCCAACACGGTCTTACCGGCCATGAGCACTGCAAGAACTTCGGGAGCAAGGTTTTCCGCTGCGATTTGTCCGGTTGGAGTGGGCGTAAGCGGCAAGGTCATCAGCTCTGGAGCGGCTGCGGCTACCAGTGGCAATGCCGGGGCGGGAACCGCTGCCGTGACCAGGCCTGCACCGGCTCGCAATGCCGCGAGAGAGGCCATGGCCGGCGCACCCGATTTTCCGCCGGCAGATCCGAGGGAACCGCCGACGACGAGCACGTGGCCGAAGTTGCCTTTGTTGGCTGCGGCGGGGCGCGGCGCCTGCGTGATAGCCAGCGCCGAACCGGCCCATTGCAGATTGAGCTGGGAGACGATCGCGCCTTCAGGCGAACCGATGGGCGCCACAATGATCGGCTGGTCCCAGCGGCGGGTCAACTGGCCAAAGACGTGCGCCTGCTTGGGCACCGAAAACGTGATGACGGCATCGGCGGGGAAGACTGGACCGGTCACATTCGCGGTAGTTTCGTCGGCCGGCCAGCCGGAGGGCAAGTCAATAGCGAGAACTGGTGCCGAGCTGGTTTTGATCCACTCAAGCGCGGCCAGCGCCATGCCTTTGAGCGGCGGCTTGAAGCCAGTGCCTAATACGGCGTCGATGATCAGGTCTGCTTCAAGGACGGCGTTGTGGCGGGCGAGATCGTCAGCAGTGGCGACGATGTGGATCGATCCGTGCGCGGGACTGGCCAGCTCGAGCCATGCCTCGGCCGCATCGCCGGTGAGCTTGTTGGGCGCGCCCAGCAGCAGCGTGGTCACATCGAGGCCGGCGTCGCAGAGCAGGCGCGCGGCCATCATGCCATCGCCGCCATTGTTGCCTCTGCCGCACAAGACTGTCACGCGGCGCGCGTTGGGGAATTGCTGGCGCGCGAAGGCTGCGACGGAGGCGGCTGCCGCTCGCATCAGATCCAGGGAGGGGACGCCGAATTGATCTGTCGTTGCAAGATCACAGGCTTGCATCTCGGCTGCGGAGAGAACGTGCATGGCATCCATGGTAGTGCAGGGTAGGGACTAGGGACTAGGGAATAGGGACTAGAGTGCGGCTCGGTGGGGCTTCCGGCTGTTGCAATACAAGCAGGAACAAGAACATCACAAGGAGGATTCCCAATTCATTGAAGCGTCGAAGATTTTTCTATTCCCTAGTCCCTCGTCCCTCGTCTCACCGCAGCATCAGCACCAGGAACCACGCATTCAGTCCGGCGATCAGGCCGGCGACTATCCAGGAGACCGCTTGCAGCCATGGGCCGTTGACGAACTCGCCCATCTTCTTGCGGCTGCCGGTGAAGATGACCAGGGGAATGACAGCGAAGCTCAATTGCAGCGAAAGAATCACCTGGCTCAGCAGCAGCAGCTTCTCGGTGCCGCGCTCGCCGGTGAATGCCACCACAATGATGGTTGGAATAATGGCCAGAGAACGCGTGATGAGACGGCGCAGCCACGGCGAAACCTTGATGCGGATGAACCCTTCCATGACGACTTGGCCGGCGAGGGTGCCGGTGATGGAGGAGTTCTGCCCGGAGGCGAGAAGGGCAACAGCGAAGATGGTGCTTGCTCCGGCTGCGCCGACCAGAGGGCTGAGGAGCTTGTAGGCGTCCTCAATGGCCGCGACTTCAAAGTGGCCGCTGCGATAAAAGACCGCTGCCGCCACAACGACAATCGCTGCATTCACAAATAACGCCACGGTGAGGGCCAGGGCCGAATCCACGTTGGCCATGAAGATGGCTTCGCGCTTGCCCGCGGGCGTGCGCTTGTAGTTGCGGCTCTGGACGATGGAAGAGTGCAGGTAAAGATTATGCGGCATCACCGTTGCGCCCAACATGCCGATGGCGATGTAGAGCATTTCGGGATTTGTGACGATGGAGGGCGCGGGGATGAGCAGGTTTTTGAAAGCGGGCCAGTATTCCGGCTTGGACAAGAACAGTTGCACGCCGAACAGGGCGATGATGGTGCCGATGAGCGCGATGACCAGCGCTTCGACATAGCGGAAGCCCCAGCGCTGCATGAGCAGGATCAGCAGCACGTCGAGGCCGGTGATGAGCACGCCGTAAAAGAGCGGAATGTGAAAGAGCAGGTTGAGAGCGATGGCGGAGCCGATGACTTCAGCCAGGTCGCAGGCGGCGATGGCAATCTCCGCGCCGACCCAGAGGCCAAAGCTGACCCAGCGGCCGTAGCTCTCGTTGCAGAGCTGAGCCAGGTCGCGCTCCGTAGCGACGCCGAGCTTGAGCGACAGGCTTTGCAGCAGGATGGCCATGAGGTTCGAGGCCATGATGACGGAGAGCAGCGTGTAGCCGAATCGCGAACCGCCGGCAATATCGGTGGCCCAGTTGCCGGGGTCCATGTAGCCGACGGAGATGAGAAATCCGGGACCGAGAAAGCCCAGCAGGCGCCGCCAGTAAATGGGCGAGCGGGAGACGCGCACGCTCGAATGCACCTCCGGCGAGTGAGGGCTCGGGGAGCGCGGCGAGGGTTTGGGATTCTGTGGACATGGGTAAAGACGAAGGAGTGACTGGAATCACCCTTCAACATCAGTATGCCACAGGTTGTTAATTATGGTTAATAAATAATATTATGTTGAATTACGATGAATTTTCCGGCCGCAGCCAGACCGCCTCCGCGGCCGGCCTGCCCAGGATTGAATTCCCGGTAGATAGCTCAATCGAAACGGTTTGGTCGTAATTCTGGCTTACCACGCGCAGGTTTTTGCCGGGGCCGATGCCGGTGTGATGGAGAAAGAAGCAGCAGCCTTGGATCGCGCTCCTGGAGGCTGATCGACGCTGTAGCGCTTGCCCTCGGCGGCCTCGGAGAGGCGGCGTCTCGCCGCGCTTCTTGCGCTGGCCGGGCTCTCGGGGAGCACTGAGTTGCCATGCGGGCAAGAGCCGGTCTCGCCGAGTTTTTCCTTGAGCTTGGCCTCGAAGGCGGGCGAGACGGCGTGCTCCAGGCGCTCGGCCTCTTCGTGGATTTCGTACCACTCCATGCCGAAGATCTCGCTCAACATGCGCTCGATGAGGTGGTGGCGCAGGGCGGTGCGGTAGGCGGTCTCGCGGCCGGCAGGCGTAAGACGGACGATGCCGTCGGCGCCCACCTCTGACAAAGCCGTCGCGCTTGAGCCGCTTGAGCGCCATGGTGACGGCGGGCGCGGAGACCTCAAGCCAGTGGGCCAGCGTGGCCGGAATGACCTGGTGGCCTTCGGCCTCGGCCTCCAGGATGGCCTTGAGGTAGTTCTCTTTCGAGACGTAGATGGAGTCTTTCATGCGAATTGAGCTCCAGCCTCTAGCTACTAGCTTAAAGCTAAAAAGCTGAGGGGCTTGGCGAAAAGCGTCTCCTTCGCGATGAATCGACATCCGCTTAACCTTCATTTTGGCGGCTCAATTTGCAAAGTTTGCTAATGGTGCGTATGACTTGGTTTCAGTTTGCTTCTGGTTTGGGAGATACTGCATGCCGACTCGCAATGTGAATCTGACTCAGGAACTCGACAGTTTCGTGCTGGCGCGGGTGGAGAGCGGGCGCTTTGAGAATGCCAGCGAGGTGGTGCGTGCCGCTCTGCGAGCGCTGGAGCGGGAGGAGCGGATCTTTGAGGCCAAGCTCGAACGCTGCGCGCGGCGATCGACGATGGCGATGCAAGCGGCGTGGCGGAAGGCGACGTCTTCCAGCAGGTCCGCGAGACGCTCAAGCTGGCCACGAACCGCGGCTAGCGATGGCCACGGTACGCTTTTCGCACATGGCCAATGCGGATCTGTTCAGCATCGGCGAATTCCGGAAGCACACGCTTTCTGGATTTCGAATCGTATTATAATGTGTCAATGACAACCTATGTCATCAAGAATCGGGTGCCCTCTGCTGAAGAGATGGGTCACCAACTGGGCTTGAGCGCCAAGCGAATCGACTCGGTCCGCTTTATCATGAGTTCGCCGTCTACCGCAAAGACTTCACAGCGCTCGAGTGGCAAATCCCGAGTAGGAACAGGCATTAAGAAGTCGAATGCAAAGCGATCGTCCTCGCGAGCGAGCGGACGACGGTAGGCTAGGTGTGGCAAGACACAAGCGCATTCAATCCGTCTTTCTCAATGTTCCCTACGACGATCAGTTTGAGGACTTATACCTCGCATACATCGTGGGCCTTACGCAACTCGGTCTGAGCATTAATGCAACACTCGCCGTCCCCAATCAGGGAAGGCTCGACCAAATTGTCGGACTGATTGAGGGATCAGACGTTTCAATTCACGATCTCTCTAGGATTGAACTCTCATCTGGGATTCCTCGTTTTAATATGCCCCTCGAACTTGGGTTAGCGCTTTACCGTTCCCACGTGACGAATGGTCGGCACCGGGTTTTCGTGTTTGGAAAGAAGGCCTACAGGATGCTGCGATCAACGAGCGACATCAATGGCATTGACGCCCAAGTCCACAACGGGAGGCCAAAGGGAGTCATGGTCGGCCTGCGAAACATCTTCCATCAACCTGAGCGGACCACGACTGTCCCAGAAATGCTTGCCAGCTTCCGCGCCGTCAAGCGCAAGCTGCCTGTGCTGCGGCAAAACGCGGGCAGCCAATCGCTGTTTGAGGCTTCCGTTTTCCACGATCTCATTGTTGCAGCTCTGGTGGAAAGAGAAAGAATTATCCAACAGAAGGGCTAGTCCCCGTGATTCTACTTCACCCGCACCTTAGGCTCAACCGACAATCCAGGTCTGAGCAGGTGGTTCGGATCTTCGCTGGCCAGGTTGGTGAAGTCGATGCGAACAGGCACGCGCTGCACGACTTTGACGTAGTTGCCGGTAGCGTTCTCAGGCGGGAACAGGGAGAGCACGGAGCCGGTTGCGCCGCCAATCTGAGTCACCTTGCCGCTATATTTCTTTCCAGTGGCATCGACCGCGATCTCGACCGGCTGACCGGCCGACATGTGGCGCAGTTGGGTCTCTTTGAAGTTCGCCGTGATCCACAGGTCTTGAAGCGAGACGAGCGTGAGCAGGTTCTGGCCGGCGGAGACGTTCTGGTCGATCTCGACGCTCTTGCGGGTGACGATGCCCGTCGCCGGAGCCACAATCTTTGTATAGCTGAGGTTTAGCTGGGCCTGGTCAAGCTGGGCCTGAGCCTGCGCAACCTGGGCGAGCGCGGCCTTGGCGCGGGCACTCTGTGCGGCTACCTGCTGCGGGCCGGTCTCGGCGTACTTTAGCATGGCCTGGGCCTGGGTCTGCTTCTGGCGAGCTACCCCCACTCCGTCGCCTGCAGCCCGCTCGGTGGCGATGGCGTCGTTGACGGCGGCCTTGTCCGCGTCAGCCGCGGCAACCGCGGCATCCCACTGCTGCTTGCTGATCACGTCTTTTTCGACCAGAGGCCGATAACGGTCCAGATCGGCCTGCGCCTTTGTCAAATTAGCCTGTGCCTGAATGACACGCGCATGCGCGGCTTCGAATTGTTGCTGGACCTGTTCTACGGCGTCCACGGTACCACTGACGTCGGCGTCCGCCGAGCGCAGGTTGCTTCCGGTGTTGATGGTGGTAATGGGCACGTTCACATCGGCAGCGGCGGCGTTGGCTCGCGCACTGGCCAGAGCGGCCTCGGAGTTCTCGACTGCGACGCGATAGTCCGCGGGGTCCAGTTCGGCGATGACGTCGCCTTGCTTCACAAACTGGTTCTCCTGGACGTCGACCTTGAGGACCTGTCCGTTGATGCGCGAACTGACCTGAATCAGGTGGCCGTTCACCTGCGCGTCGTCGGTGTCCTCAGTAAAGGTGGAGTGCCACCAGATTGCGGCCGCGACCACGACCAGGAGCAGAACCACGAGCACGACGAGCAGCCTGCGGCTGGACTTCGGCTGGGCGCTCTCCATGTCGGGCTCAATCTCCGCTGTCGTTTGGGCTGGTGTTGGTGTTGATTCCGCCACGATTACTTTCCTCCCAGATAATTCTTGTAACTCTCTGCCACTCCCAGGGCACGCGCCAGGCTGAGCTTGGCGACATTGTGCTGGTAGAGGCTGCTGACATATTGACTGTTGGCCTGGGCTACGGACTGCTCGGCCTGGCTGACGGCCAGATTGTCGCTGACTCCGTTGGCATACCGCTGCTGTGCCTCGCTGAGCGCCTCGTTGGCCAGGGCGACGCTTGATTTGGCGACTTCAACCTGTTTCTGCGCAGAGGCTATGTCGAGCAATGCGTCGCGAATGTCGGCATCGACCTGTGCATTCTTGTCGCTCAACTGAGCGCGCGAAACATCGAGTTGAGCCTGCGCCTGCTGGGCCTCGCCGCGGAATTCAAATTCCTTGAAGAGCGGAACACTCAGCGTGCCGGTGGCATCGCCGGTGCCGTGCGAGTGAGCCAGCGTGGTGCCGATATCGCCGTAGTCGCCGTCGAACTTGAATGTGGGGAAGCGATCGGCGGTAGCAGCCTTGCGCTGCTCCTCGGCTGCCTTGGTCTGCTCCACCATGGCCGCCAGGTCTTTGCGGTTGGCGTGGGCCTGGTGAATGGCGGCATCGACA
The DNA here is from genome assembly GCA_963757965.1 of uncultured Acidobacteriaceae bacterium. GTDB lineage: Bacteria > Acidobacteriota > Terriglobia > Terriglobales > Acidobacteriaceae > Telmatobacter. The sequence goes on along the minus strand of CAVWTV010000001.1, from coordinate 1,327,146 downwards.
TCGATTTGATCAAAGGCTGCATAGGGCGCCTGGTCAGTGAGGGTAAAGCTTTGCGCCAGCGGCAGGCCGATGACGCGCGCCAGGGCCAGCTTGTCCTTCTCCAGAGCATTGTTGGCAACGATCAACTGCTGATCGAGCGATTGGGAATCGACGCGGGACCTCAACTCGTCGAGAAGCGGGGCAGTCCCTGCTTGGTGGTTGGCCATCGCCTGGTTCAGTGAAGTCTTTGCCGTGGCCACCTGGGCCTCGACGCTGGCCACCTGGGATTCATCGGCCAGAACGAGCAGATAGGCGTTGCCGACGGTGAGGATGACCATATCCCGCGCGTCTTGCGCTGAGAGCTGGGCGGCCGCAAAGTTGTGGCGGTCAGCCAGATACTTGCGCAAGGAGTTCACGTTGATCAGCGACCAACTGAGCGAAGCGCGGACGTCGGTGTAACCGAACGGCCCGATGATGGTGGGAAAGCCGGGAATGCGCAACCCTTCCGCCGGCAGATCGACCTGCATGATCGTTTCCTTGCCGCTGGCATCCACCGTGGGCAGCAGGGATTGCAGTTGACTGAGCAATTGGCCGCGGGCCGAGGCAGTTTGAGTTCCGCTCAGGATGATTCCCAGGTTTGTTTTCAGCCCTCGCTGGATGGCTTCGTCGAGGGAGAGGCTGATAGGCTGCGATGTGGCCCCACCCGTCGTCACGCTGCCCTGAAAACTGGCTGCGGTGGGCCCGGAGGCCTGAGGGGGCTGGATGCCAAGCGACTGCGCCGCCAATCCGCGCGCTGCCAAAACTGGGACCAGAATGGCAAGGCTCAGCAACAGGCCTGAGACACAGGGACAGACGGTCCGTATTCCTGGATACTCGGAAGAAATCAAGGTCAATCAACTCACAACCAGGCGCATTTGCCAGTAGAGGGCTTCGTTTTTTTTGATGCTCGGCAAAGGGCGCAGGGTTCTTAAATCTAGTTTAGCGGACGGGGACCGAGGCGGGGCAGGAGGTGGATGCGGCGCAGGTGCCCGATTGGGACCCGCGCCGGCCGGGTTCTGCGTCAAAAGCATGGGGATCAGCGAGCGGTCGAGGCTTGAATCAGCTGTGAGGCCAGCGAACAGAGCCCCTGGCGGCAGAATTCGCGTACGGCATCGACGGTCCATCCGGCCGCTTGCGGGCCGCCGTGGTCTACCAGCATGGCAGCGATCTCCGCCGCGCTGAAACCGGCCACTGCGCGCAAAACAAAGATGGTGCGCATGAGAGTGGGCAGGCCGGTGAGCCAGTTCCTGACGCGGTCGCGGTCCGGGCCTGCAAGCATTTTCAGCAGTTCTGCGCTTGAAACGCCCGCCGCGTCCAGGTCGTCGTCTTCGATGCAGGTGGATGAATGTTTGAGACCAGCCGGTGCGGCCAGGCTTGCCGCGTCGCGCCGCGCCAAGGTTTCGAGCGCCGCGTTGCAGAGAGCCAGACGGCTGCTTTTCCGGCCCTGCACGGGGTCCTGGCAGGTGGAGACCTCGGCGTTGGCAACCGCCGTTTCCACCAGGCGAACGCTTTCCTCGCCTTCGCCGACCAGCATCGAGGCCAGGGTGTAGAGGCCGGCCGCGATCAGGTCGAACATGTCGTCCATGCCCTCCAGCGCCTTGGCGACCGTCTCATCGTCCTTCGGCTGGCCATCCAGCAGGCCTTGCACGCGCTCTGAGAACGCATGCGCTTCGGCTGGGAGCGGCTTGGGAGGGATTAGGCTGTCGTTTGGCGCGTCATTCGATTGTGCGGCTTCCTTAGTCATGGGAAAGACTCCTCTCTGCGGAGGTGCGGCCAATTGGCTCAACTCTTATCTTCTTATATTCTCATCCTCAACCTGTCGCGCCCAGGCGTCAATCCAACCTTGGACCGCAGGTTTTGCACCGCGTTAACATCGTTTACCCCGCGCGCCCTTTATGAGTTTGCTGAAGGGAAGGCATTTGTGGCAGCCGGGGATGCGAGCCCTGAGGACAACGCTGTAGACTTCCAACACACGCATTGGACGGACGGAATGGCCAGAAGCAAAAAGAAACAGCAACTGTTTAACGGCCGGGACTACTCCTGGATGCAGTTCAACCGGCGTGTGCTTGAGGAAGCCGAGGATCCGGCTAACCCGCTGCTGGAGCGGGTGAAGTTTCTGTCGATCACCGGCAACAATCTGGACGAATACGTTGAAGTTCGCCAGGCAGGCCTGCTGCAACGCATTGAGGACGGCTACCGCGAGCCGGGTTACGATGGGCTGCGTCCCGACGAGTCGCTGGCCGTTTTGACCGCCGAAATTCACAGTTTTGTGGCCGCTCAGTACCGCTGCTGGAACCATCAACTCTTGCCTGAGTTGCGCAAGCAGGGTATCCGGCTGCTGGACTGGAAAGAACTTGACGAAGAGGCCCGGACATTTGCGCAGAGCTACTTTCAGCGCGAGGTCGATCCGCTGCTGACGCCGATTTCGATCGATCCGGCGCATCCGTTTCCCCGCGTACTGAACAAGGCGCTTTGCCTGGCGCTGCTGCTGCGGGCCAAACGGCGCAGCTCCGGGCCGCAGGTGCTGGGCGTGGTGACGGTGCCGCGCGCGCTGCCGCGCTTCGTTCGCCTGCCCGCGGCCGACGGAAAGTTCGACTACCTGCTGCTGCAGGACCTGATTGCGCAGAACCTGGGCAGCATGTACCGCGGCTACGAGGTTCTGGCTCACGCCGCGTTCCGCGTCACCCGCAACTCCAACCTCTACTTTGAAGAAGAAGAAGCGCGCTCGCTGCTGGAGACGATCCGCGTGGAGCTGCACAACCGCCGCAAAGGCGACGCGGTACGGCTGGAGATTGAGACCGGCGCGCACGTTGAAATTGTGGAACGGCTGCGGGTGAACTTCGAGCTCGATGAGAGCCAGGTATTTCGCGGCGAGGGCCCGGTGAACCTGTCGCGGCTCATGTTCTTTTCGAGCGATGTGCAGCGGCCGGACCTGAAGTTCGCGCCCTTCACACCCAAGCCGCTGCACCTGAGCCGGAAGTCCACGAGTATCTTCGACGAGCTGCGTCAGCACGATATTCTGCTGCACCATCCATATGACTCCTACGATCCGGTGGTGGGATTTATCGAGCAGGGAGCGCGGGACGATGCGGTGGTGAGTATCAAGCAGACCCTTTACCGCACCAGCCACGACGCGCCCATGTTCGAAGCGCTGATTGAGGCCGCGGCCACCAAGGAGGCCACGCTGGTGGTGGAGCTGATGGCGCGCTTCGACGAAGCTTCGAACATCCGCTGGGCGCGCAGCATGGAGGATGCAGGCGTGCAGGTCTTCCACGGCGTGGTGGGGCTGAAGACGCATTGCAAGCTGGCCATGCTGGTGCGGCGGGACGAGGACGGCGTTACGCGGCGCTACTGTCACCTGGGCACAGGCAACTATAACCCCGTGACCGCGCGCTTCTACACCGACCTGAGTTTGCTCACCAGCGATCCGCAGATTACCGAGCGCGTGCACACGGTCTTCAACTATCTGACCGCGCACGCCGAAATAGACGACTATCGTCCCCTGCTGGTGGCGCCCCTGACCATGGCCGAGAGCTTTCTGGGGCTGATTCGACGGGAACAGGAGCACGCCCAGGCCGGGCGTCCCGCGCACATCGTGGCCAAGATGAACGCGCTGCTCGAGCCGAGCGTGATCGAGGCGCTCTATCAGGCGTCGCAAGCCGGCGTCGAGATCGATCTGATCGTCCGCGGCCTCTGCATTCTGCGGCCCGGCGTGAAGGGGCTGTCGGAGAGGATTCGCGTGCGCTCGATTGTCGGGCGGTTCCTTGAACACTCGCGCATCTATCACTTTGCCAATGGTGGGACCAGCGAGATCTATCTTGGCTCAGCCGATTGGATGCCGCGCAACCTGTTCGAGCGTTGCGAAGTGGTCTTCCCGGTGCGCGATCCGGTGGCTCTGGCTCGTATACACGACGAGATTCTGCCCGCGTACTTGGCCGATACCGTGAAGGCGCGGCTGCAACAGCCGGATGGAAACTACCTGCGCGCCAGCAAGGTTCTCAAGGACGCGCCGGTCTTTTCCAGCCAGGAGTTCCTGATGAAATTGGCGGAAGGCAAGGTGGAGCTGAGCGCCATCCCAGGGCCGCAATCGACAAGGCCGCCCGCAAAGCCTGCCGCGAAAAGAGCCGCCGCGGCCGATTGAGAGGATCGCCGGGTGCCCTAGGTCTCGATTCTGAGACCTGGGAATTAGAGACAGCCTTCAATCGGCGTTATCTTCATCGATCCTTGCGAAGAGTTCCGAAAGCGACAGATAAATCGGCGAGCCCGCCACTTCAAACCGCTCCTTGAGCACCCAATTTCCGTCGCTCAAATCCCAACCAGAACGCGTCTCCGGGTCCACGACCCAGAGGTTCGGCACACCGAAGCTGCGGAAGTTGCTCATCCTAGCTGCGATGCGAGAACGCCGGTCTTCAGGCGAAAGAACTTCGATGGCAATCAACTGGGGTTTGGTAAAAACCTGCTCGATGGGTACGTCGCGGGAGAAAACGCAAACGTCAGGAATTCGAACCCTCGTAGAAGCAACTTTCGTTCTCTGCTCCTGGATCGACCGGATGCGCCACTCTCTTCCGTGTTGGTGGAACCAAAACAATATCGCCATCTGCACGGCGTTGTGATCGTATTCGCCGACGTTCCGATCCTCCAGCACACCATCGACGTAATCGACGTCCGGCTGATAGGGAGTGGTCAGATAGGTATCCAGTGAAACATGCGCTGCCGTCGTTGCCATCCTTCGCTCCCCTTTCTGGCCCTTTATTGATTAGCCCAATTTTACTCCAGTCCGCAATTTAGAGACTTGGAAACAGCATCCCAACGACATCACCAATGCATGGGCTTGCACACACTTGAGGCAATTCCGCTGGGCTGCAAAGGTGCGCCGTTGTACTCGTTGAATTGGGCCGGAGCCGGGGTGCCGTGGCGGATCGCGAGCAACCCACAGGCGGTTTGCATAAAATTACCTAGATTGCTGGTAGCATTCGATTGCAACCAGGATTATTGATTGCACAACGGAGAACCCCATGGAAGAGTCCACGCCGCAAGTATTTCGCGGCATCACGTCCGGGCAGTATGCAAGTTTGCTTCTGAAGGCCCAGGCGAACGGCTTCGACCTGATCGGCAACAGCGGAACTGCATCGAAATTTGGCGTGGAGGTGGCCTGGAATTACTCTCAAGCCGCGCAGGAATTGACCTTTCAATGCTTGCGTACGCCGTTTTTTATGAAGCCGCAGGACGTGAAAGCCCAGATCGAATCGCTGGTGAAAGAAACTTTGGGTTAGCAAAGGCTCTGCATCCGGCCAAAGCCGTGAAGAATGCGTCCAGGACTTCAGTTTGTCAACGGGTTGCTGTGGCGGCGAATTTCTTGACCATGGCCAGCAACAGCTTGCGGTCGCTTTCATTCAGGTTTGAGGAGTAGCGTCGGATCTGGGTGAGAAAACGCAATTCGTCGTCGGAGAGTTTTTGTGTGTTGAATTGGTGGCCCATCGACTCGTCGGCAAAAAACTGCGCAATGGGCAGATCGAGCGCCAGGGCAATCTTCGACAATGTGTCCAGCGACGGAACGGTGTGGCCGTTCTCGACGCGCGAAAGGTAGCAGCGCAACAAGCCTGTTTTCTTCTCGATATCCCCTTGAGACAACCCCTTCTGCAGGCGGTGAGTGCGAATGGTTGTACCGATCTTCATGTCTTTCAAAGTCCTGTCCGATAGCGACCAAGGGTTACTTCGGTGGTAGCAATCAAATCAATATTGACTCAATAGTTAACATGGGCCAGATCAGAAAGCAAGAACAATTGTCGGCGATTTCCGGATGTTGAAGCCCCGAGGTAAGGGTCTTGAACTTTCATCGGCGGGGCTCAACTGACGGCGTCAGAATTGGCAGCAAAAGGGCGAAAGTTAATGAGACCCATTTGCGAAGAAGCGGCCTCGCTCGGAGCCATGGCTGAGTTTACGATGAGTCTGGGCCGGTGCGACTCGGTAAACCTTCGCGGCGCGAGAAGCGTCTGACAGAGTACGAGCGGGAAATGGCAGGGAGCCTGGATGCGGCGAGCGGTTTTTTGGGCAGTAGCGTTGGGGACAATTGTGGGCGGCAACTGCGCGGCATGGTCGCAGAGCGTTACCCCAGGTCCAACGCCGGCCAATTCGCCTGCCGGCGCGCCCGGCTCGTCCGTGGCCCCGCAATCTCCGCCTAAACTGGACTCGGCCAATCAGGGGTCGACCAACCTGGGCTCGACCAACCCAGGCTCGACCTCTCAAGCTGCTTCAACTCCCGTAATCGCCGGTGGCAAGCTGCATGGCGTGGTCAAGAGCGGGAACATCACCCTGCCTGGCGTGACCGTGACGGCCCAGAATACGTTGACAGGAAAGCGGTATTCGACCACCACCGACATCGCCGGCGCCTGGTCGATGAGTATTCCGCAAAATGGCCGGTACGTGATCCGGACGCAGTTTGCGGCGTTTGCGCCCGGCTCGCAGGAGGCGGTGCTCAACGCCACAAACCACGACCAGACCGTGACTTTTGCGTTGGAATTGGCTTCGCGAGCTGCGCAGCAGCAGGCCAGGGAGTCAGCGAGTCAGCAAGCAGGCAGTTCGATTGTCCAGCAACTGGCGGGGAACAGCGCGCAAAGCCTAAGCCTGGTGAGCGCGTTGGCAGGCGAACCCGAACCCGACACACAAGCGGGCGCGACTGGAGAGAGTGTGGCGACTGCGGGAGCGGCGCTGCCTTCGATTGCAGGCAACTCCGACTTCGGCGGGGATTCGGTGGCCATCAGCGGGCAGTCGGGCCAGGTGAGTCCCATGGCCGGAGTGAACATCGATCAGATTCGTGATGCGATCGACGCGTATCGCAACGCCAATGGCGGCCAACTTCCGGCGGGTGGCGGGGGCTTGTTCGGCGGCGGGCTGGGCGGCGGTGGATTCGGTGGAGGCGGCGGATTTGGAGGCGGTGGGGGCGGTTTCGGCGGCGGTGGTGGAGGATTTGGCGGCGGCGGCGGGCGCGGCAACTTCCGCGGATTCAATCCCGGCCAGCCGCATGGGGCAATCTATTGGATGGGCAGCAACTCGGCGCTGAATGCGGAGCCGTTTTCACTGACCGGGCAACCGGAGCAGCAGCCTCCGTCCGGGACAAATCGGTTTGGAATTACGTTCATGAGCGCGCCGTACATTCCGCATCTGACCAAGCCGAGCGGCAAGGATACGGTCTTCCTGACGCTTTCCGGTTCGCGCAGTTCGAGTCCATTGAATGAGTACGCGACGGTGCCCACGGATGCGGAACGGGGGGGCGATTTTTCGGCCGCTGGATTGCCGGCTATCTACGACCCGAAGACGGGCCAGCAGTTCCTCGCCAATGGAATCGCAAACGCGATTCCCAGTACGCGCATCGCTTCGCAGGCCGCGGCGTTGCTGAAGTTTTATCCAGAACCGAACCTCGCCGGCAGCAACGCGATCAATGGCTATAACTATCACCTGCTGACGACGGCGCAGACCAACACTACGCAGGCCGGCGCGCGCTATAACCGGAGCCTGGGCAAGAATGCAACGCAACCCGGCGGAGGTGGGCGCGGCGGCGGTGGCGGCGGGCGCAGGAACCAGAACCAGAATCAAGGGCTGCGCCAGAGCATCAACGTCAACTACAACTGGACCGAATCGGCGTCAGATAACGTGAACATGTTCCCGCAACTGGGCGGCAAGAGCGCATCGAGTTCCAATGCTGTGCAGGCCGGTTACACCATCGGTTATCACAAAGTGACCAATATCTTCAACGCCAACTGGAATCGCAACAACAGCAACAATACGAATTTCTTTACCAACGGAACCGACATTGCAACGCAGCTTGGCATTCTGGGCCCAGGCGGCGCGCCGCTGAATGCGAGTCCGCTGGACTATGGCCTGCCCAGCGTCCAGGTGGGCTCGATTGCCGGGCTCAATCAGTCGCAGCCGAACTTCTCGATCTCGCAAACCATCTCCATGTCGGAGACGTTGAGCTGGATTCACGGCAAGCACAACTTTCGTTTCGGCAGCGACTACCGGCGCGTACATCGCGACTTTCTGGGCGGATCGAACTCGACGGGAAGCTTCACGTTCAGCGGCAAGTTCACCGAGGACCCGGCCAAGGATCCAACCACTGGCACGGCATTGGCGGATCTGCTGCTGGGACTGCCGCAAGAGACGAACCTCGACGTGGCCGCTGCAAAGAGTTATCTGCGCGACAACGTGTTCGATGTCTATGCGCAAGACGATTGGCGGGCGCGGTCGAATCTTACGCTGCAATATGGTTTGCGCTATGAGTTCTTTGCGCCGTACACCGAGAAGTATGGGCACCTGGCATTCGTGGACACGAATCCCTCTTCGAATTTCACCGGAGCATCGGAGGCTCAGGCTGGCGGAGTTGGCGCGTTCAGCGGGCAGTTGCCCAGTTCGCTCGTTCATCCATTCCGCCTGGCTATAGCGCCGCGTCTTGGGGTGGCGCTGCGGTTGCCCAAGCAGACGGTCGTGCGCGCGGGCTTCGGAATGAACTACACCGTCGGCTCGTACGGCAGCTTTGCCTCGACCATGGCGCGCCAGCCGATGGTGAATCAGCCGACGTTTGTGAACGAGCAGACCAACGAAGCAATAACGGCGGGAAAGTACACTTTGGCCAACGGTTTTCCGAACGTTTCCACGACCCCTTCGACCGGCAACTACGCGCTCGACCCGCACTACGCGCTGCCTTACGTTGAGGCGTGGAATCTCGATCTGCAGAAGGCGCTTCCCTGGGGAGTCGTGCTGAACGCCGGCTATAACGGGTCGAGGGGGAATAACCTCGACATCAAGAGCGCGCCGCGCGCCACTGTGAGCAGCCCCGGCACCGATCCCACAGGCCTTGTGTTTACTTATGAGCAGGCTGTAGCTTCTTCGCGGTTCAATGCGGGCACGCTGCGGTTAAACAAGCGGATGTCGAGCGGCATCGCGCTGGGCGCGAACTATCAGTACTCCCATTCGATCGACGATGCCGGAGGTGTAGGTGGGACCTCGACGGTGGTGGCTCAGAACTGGCAGGATCTGGGCGCCGAGGAGAGTAACTCGAAGCTTCGATGTGCGCCACAAAGTTAGCGGCACTTATCTCTATGAGTTACCTTTCGGAAAGGATAAGTTCTGGGTTACGACAGGCGTGGGCTCGCATATCTTGGAGGGGTTCTCGGTCTCAGGGAGCTTTACCTTTGCCACCGGCAATTGGCTTACGCCCAGTTATCCGGCTGCGGTGTCGGATGTTGCGCACGGCACGGCAGGAACGCTGCGCCCAAATCGATTGCCCGGCGTCTCGATTACCACTGGAGGCGGATCGCAAAAGAGGTGGTTCAATACCGCGGCGTTTTCGCAGCCTGTGCCCGATGCGCTTGGCAATGCGTTCGGCAACGCGTCGCGCAATTCGATTGAAGGGCCGGGCACGATCCAGAACAACATGGCGCTCTCAAAGACGGTGGGGATGGGCGAGACGCGGAGCATGGAGATTCGAGCCACCATCGACAACGTGTTCAATACCGTGCAGTACGCGGGCGTGGATACGAATCTAACATCGCCTACAGCGGGACAAGTAATCTCAGCCGCGGCGATGAGGTCGTTTCAGTTTACTGCGAGATTCCGGTTCTAGCGGATTAGCTGAACCCAGGTCTTCCGCCGCGGCGGACGAGACCTGGGGCACCCGGTGAGTCAGTACGTTAAACAGTCGGGCCGAAGGGGAGTTAATGAGGGATTGGGCGCGGAAGATCGGAGCGGTTTTGGCGGCGCTGGCGATGGCATTGCCAGGGGCGCAGCCGGCGCTTGCGCAAAACGCGGGCGATGCAACGAGCGCTCAAGTCTCGAATACGCCGCAAGGCGGCTTTGTTCTGAAGATGAATGGCGAACTGGTGCTGACCAATGTGGTGGCGCGCGACACGAAGACAGGTGAGGTAGTGCAAGGGCTGAAGAAGAGCGACTTCAGCATCTACGAAAACGGCAAGCAGCAGCAGATTGAGACATTCGACTTTGAAAGTGTCGACAAGGCCACGCCGCTGAATGAGGCCACGGTGGTTGGATTGGCCGCGGGAACGACGGGCAACGGATCGAAGGCCGTGGTGGTGGCAAAGCCCGAGGAACTGCGCAATCACCGGTTGATTGTGATGTTCTTCGATCTGACCTCGATGCAGCCGGAAGACCTGGATCGCAGTGTGCTCGCGGCGCAGGAATTTCTAAAGGAAAAAATGCAGCCGGCCGACCTGGTGGCGCTGGTTTCGCTCGGCGACACGCTCACGGTGGACCAGGATTTTACGGCTGACAAGCAGGCGCTGATCAACGAAGTGGCCGTATACAACGGGACCGAGGGCCAGGGTTTAGCGCAGGGCGCCACCGCGAACTCGAACCAGGTGGAGGACACCACAGGTTACACGCCGGACGAGAGCGAATACAACGACCTCAACACAGATCGCGAGCTGTTTGCGCTGCGAGCGGTTGCGAAGTCCCTCGAAAAAATCACGGAGAAGAAGTCGCTGCTTTACTTTTCCGGTGGAATCTCGCGCGATGGGATCGAGAATCAGGCTTCGCTGCGGGCGGCGATCAACTCCGCGGTGCGCGCCAACCTGGCCATATACAGCGTGGACACGCGCGGCCTGCAGGCTGTCTCTCCGTTGGGCGATGCGTCTACCGGAAGCTTGCGCGGGAATGGCGCCTACAACGGCGGCGCGCTGATGAACAACATGAACGCGAACTTTGCCACGCAAGAGGTGATGGCAACGCTCTCCACCGACACGGGCGGCAAGGCGTTCTTCGACTCCAACGATTTTGCTCCGGCCTTTGCCCAGGTTGAACGCGACACCTCGGCCTACTACGCAATAGGATTTCGCAGCACGGACCCGCTGCGCGACGGCCGCTATCGCAAGCTGGCGATCAAGATCAACCGGCCGGGCGTGAAGCTTGAGTACCGGCCCGGCTACTACGCACCGGCGGACTTCAACCACTCCGGCCACGAGGACCGCGAGCGCGAACTTGAGGAACAGTTGGCCAGCGACCTGCCTGCAACCGATATGGCCGTCTATATGGACGCAATGTATTTCCGCCTGGATGAGAACCGGTTCTTTGTGCCGGTCTCGCTGATTGTGCCCGGCTCGCAGATTCCGTTTGTGAAGGGCGGGGACAAGGACAAGGCCACGCTGGACATCATCGGCACCGTGATCGATGAGGTGAAGCGGCCCATCGGCCATGCGAGAGAGACAGTGAAGCTGAACCTCGACCCGAGTTTGCAGGCGCGGCAAAAGAATATCCAATACACCACCAGCTTCAACCTGCCGCCGGGTAAGTACCGCTTGAAATTTGTCGTCCGCGAGAATCAGACGGGCCGCATGGGATCGTTTGAGGCGGAGATTTCGCTTCCGGATATGAAGAAGGCTCCGCTCAAGATGAGCTCGATTGTGCTGGCTTCGATGCGGGTGCCGAGCAAGAAACAGGATCCACTGGTACGCAACGGCGAAGAGTATGTGCCGAACATCAGCCATGTCTTCCGTCAGGACCAGCACCTGTATCTGCTTTACGAGATTTATGCGCCGGCTCACGAGAAGCTGGCCGCGGATGCACCAAAAGGAACCAAGGCCGGGATCAATTTGCTGAGCAGCCTGGAACTGATTCAGGGATCGACGAAGGTCTACGAGACGCCGCTGGTGCAGGCCAAGGCCATCAATGTGGAAGGGCGCGACGCGGTGTCGATCGAGTTGGATGTGCCGCTTGCCGCGCTCAAGCCCGGTTCTTATCTATGCCAGTTGAATGTCATTGACGACGCCGGCGGCAGCTTTGCGTTTCCGCGCTTTGCGGTGCTGGTGCGAGAAGCGGCCCCCGCTGCTCAGGCTCCCACGACCGCGAGCACAGCCGGGGCCGCGCAATGAGCGGAAGTCAGGTAGTCTTTTCCGCTTCACGATAGGGACAGTGTCGGCATCCCGAGCCGCAGCAGGAGCCGCGCTTGAGGTGATAAGCCGCCGTAAAAACCAGGTACGGACCTTCGAAGTAGTAGTCTTCGGGTTCGAGCGGCGCCGGCACCGAGGCGGAGGGGGGATCTTGATCCATGCTGCTATTTTCTCGCGAACCGGCGCGCGTTGGAAGCGATCCTGATAGCAGTGGGTAGAATTGAAGCATGACACTCTCTGCTCAAGATCGCGCCCGGCGCATCAAGATCATCCTTTTCGACGTGGACGGAGTTTGGACCGACGGCACCATCTGGCTATTTCCCTTTCCGATTTCGGGCACCGACGGCCCGACGACCAAAATGATAGAGGTCAAGGGGTACAGCGCGCACGACGGCGCCGGCATGACGCTGGCGCGGTTGGGCGGCATGAAGCTGGGCATTATTACCAAGCGCATTAGCGAGACCGTTGCGCTTCGCGCCCGCGACCTGAAGATTGAGTTTGTATATCAGGGCGAGGCATTCAAGATGCGGCCGGTGCGCGAGATCATGGAGAAGGAAGGCGTGACGCTCGAAGAGATTGCGTACGTGGGCGACGACGTGATCGATTTGGCCGTGATGCGTAACTGCGGCTTTGCCGTGGCCGTGGCCAATGCGCGGGCGCAGGTGAAGGCCGAGGCCCACTATGTAACTCCCAGCAAGGGCGGCGAAGGCGCGGCACGCGATGCAATCGAATTCATCCTCGAAGCGAAAGGATTGCTGCAACAGTGCATTGAGGCATCGATCGACGAGAGCAACCCCGTCCCGCCTTCGATGGATATCGGCAAGGGCGGCGATCTGAAGTGATGGAGACGCAAGCAAAAAAAGCGGTGGTGTTGTTGAGCGGAGGCCTTGACTCGGCTACGGTGCTGGCGATCGCAAAGAGCCAGGGGTACGAGCTTTACGCGCTCTCATTCTCTTATGGCCAACGGCACATCTACGAATTGGAGGCGGCGAGCCGCGTCGCCGCGTCGATCGGCGTGGTAAAGCATCGAACGGTGGCCATCGATCTTCGCGTCTTCGGCGGGTCGGCGCTTACCGATGAGATCGATGTTCCCAAGGGGCGCACGGCGGGCGAGATGTCGCACGGGATTCCGATCACCTACGTTCCGGCGCGCAACACAATCTTTCTTTCTTTTGCGCTGGCGTGGGCTGAGGTGTTGGGATCGAGCGACATTTTCATTGGCGTGAATGCGCTGGATTACTCGGGCTATCCGGATTGCAGGCCGGAGTTCATCGAGGCATTCGAGAAGATGGCCAATCTGGCCACGAAGGCCGGTGTTGAAGGGCGACAGCAACTCAAGGTTCACACGCCGCTGATCGCATTGACCAAGGCGGAGATCGTTGAAACGGGAATTGAGTTGGGCGTGGACTACGGGTTCACCAGCAGTTGCTACGATCCGTCGCCAAGCGGCGATCCATGCGGGCAATGCGACTCGTGCCTGTTGCGGCAAAAAGGGTTCAAGGAGAACGGAATCGAGGACCCGTTGCGGTATCGGGAAGGCCGGGCTTGAGCATGAGTTACGCCGTCAAGGAAATCTTCTATACGCTGCAAGGGGAGGGTGCGCAGGCTGGCCGCGCGGCTGTGTTCTGCCGGTTTGCGGGGTGCAATCTATGGTCGGGGCGCGAGGCGGATCGGGCTACGGCAATTTGCAATTTTTGCGATACGGAGTTTGTGGGCGTGGATGGGCCCGGCGGCGGGAAGTTCGAATCGGCCCAGGCGTTGGCTGCGGCTGTTGCGGCGAAATGGCCCAGGAAATCTTCAGCAGGGAAGCGATTTGTCGTGTGTACCGGCGGTGAGCCGCTCTTGCAAATGGACGCGGGCCTGATCAATGCGCTTCATGCTTGCGATTTTGAAATTGCTGTCGAAACCAATGGAACCATTGCGGCTCCGGCTGGACTGGACTGGGTCTGTGTTAGCCCAAAGGCTGGCGCGGCACTGGTCCAGACACGTGGTGACGAGTTGAAGCTGGTCTTTCCACAGTCCGAATGCGAAGCCGATCCCAAAAACTTCGAGAGCTTCGCCTTCAAGTATTTCTTTCTGCAACCGATGGATGGACTCAATCGCGCGGAGAACACCGAGCTTGCACTGCGCTATTGTCTCGATCGTCCACAGTGGCGATTGAGCCTGCAGACGCACAAGATACTGGGGATTCCATAAGGAAATGGGATTGAAAGTCCCAAGGACGTTGCAGGCGAGGCTGTGTTCACGAGGGCCGCATCCATTCGTAGTACGATTGTGTGCAGAATTTGTTCCCTACCGATACTGTTCCACACAAGCAGTGCGATTCCAGTCATGAAACGAGACGCGGAATGACAACGCCCGACTTTCCCCCAGTCAAATTCCGAGAGCGTATTGCAGCGCATGTTCGGATCATGAGGCTCGATCACAGCATCAAGCAGTTATTCATTCTCCCAGGAATTGTTCTGGCAATCGCAATTTCTGGAACTGGCTTATCGTTAAGCCTCTCGATGCGGATTCTTCTGGGCCTGGTCGCATCGACGCTCATTGCCTGCAGTAACTATGTGATCAATGAGATCCTCGACGCTCCGTTCGACAGACTGCATCCCACCAAGAAGAACCGGCCCGCTGCCAGAGGTCTAGTTCATACTGGATGGGGATATGCGCAATGGATCGGGATGATGCTGGCAGGCCTGGCGCTGGGGAGCTTGCTGGGCCGGGGCTTTCTACTCACAGCTGCCGCGCTCTGGATTATGGGATGCGTTTATAACATCCGGCCCCTCAGGAGCAAGGATGTACCTTACATCGATGTCTTGAGCGAATCCATCAACAACCCCCTGCGCTTTTGCCTTGGCTGGTATTCGGTGGTAACCGCCATACTTCCCCCGGTCTCCCTGCTGATTTCGTATTGGATGCTCGGATGTTATTTTATGAGCCTGAAGCGTTTCTCCGAATACCGTCAGATTGCCAATCCAGCAACTGCGGCCAGCTATCGCAGTTCATTTGAGTACTACAGCGAAGAATCCCTGCTCAATTCGGCGACGTTTTATGCTGCGGCTTCCATGCTTTTCTTTGGCGCATTCTTGATGCGCTATCGCATCGAGCTGATTCTCACGTTCCCGGTTGTTGCCTGGCTGATGGCGGTGTACTTCAGCCTGTCCTTTCGGCACGAAAGCTCCGTCCAGAATCCCGAGAGTCTTTATCGGGAGCCGGTGCTGATGGTGCCTCTCTGCGTCTGCATTGCGCTTATGGTTCTCTTGCTCTTTGTGGATGTGCCATGGTTAGGATCGATTTTCCCCAAATCGACGCCATGATTCGCCCCTTCGGCAATCAATGTTCTGGGTGTTTGACGAGGCGCATCTCCCAGCCTGGCGGGTTTAAGGGAATGGTAATGGCCGTTCCCGCCGGGGCAGCTTCAAAGCGCCTTGCTTCTTCCGCAAAATGCATATCCTGGAATGCTGGATGGCGCCAATCGCGCACGATTCCGATGCACATCACGCAGAGAAGCGCAATCGACACGGTCTTAGGCACGATCCTTCGGCTGCGGGTGCACCAAAGGATGGACCATGCGAATGCAAGCGTGGGGAAAAACCAGTAATGAATGCCGCCCGTGCCTGCCATCTCTTGCCAGAGGGATCCTCCGGGTGGCGGATGAGCGATCGGAGCAATGAGCGAAGCGGCGAGGACCATGGAGGAGAACAGGATGAATAGCCTCATCTCCAATGTTGATTTGACGAAGCATACAAGAATGATGGCAGTCCCTAGAGCAGCCACACAGACCAGGAAGATTTGGAACCCAGTGCCAGGATGCGCTCCTAGCACGTTAGCGCCGATCAACGTCCCGAGATAGACTGGCCCCGCCAGGATTCGCGCAAAGAGCGCCGGACTGGCGCCCAGGGAAAAATGGGGCCGTGCAGTGGGGCTGACGACCAGCAGTCCCCAAGCTTGGACGAGACAGGATAACGCTAGAGCGGCGACGGAGGTCCAGCGCCAGCGGTCGCGATATTTCCATGCAAGAAAAAGCGCAATTGGCAGAAGAAAGAAGCAGTATGGTCCAGACAGGCCGGCGAGCAACAGAAACAGGATCGTTGTCAGCCGGCTTGGGATGCCCCTCGGCATGGCTCCTACAAGCAGCAGGAAGGCGCTCAGAGCAAGCAGGCACTGGGAGTTGGTAATGGTCGCGCTCAGTTCTCTGCAATTCGGCAAGGCCAGATAAATGGCTGCCAGCATGGCGCGGTAGCGCAGACTGCCCCACGCTGAAGACCGCGAGGAGATCATCAGGTTTACGGGGAGCGCCTGCGCGGCTAAGGCAATAAGGTTCAGGGCCAGAGGAGCGAGGGTCAAGGGCACAAGCAACGCAAGGGCGGCGCCGATTCGCGGGAGAGCATGAAAGTACCCCACATTTGTATGGAAGAGCGAACCCCACCATCCTGCGTTGTAGGCGTCCGCGAAAAAGACCTTACCGTCCTCAGCCCAGAACTGTGCGTGGAAAACAGCATCCGGCCGTCGGGAAACGAGGATGGCAAATGAGAACAGGAAGACCGCGCATTGCTGCCACAGGCGAGGTTCATTCGGCTGCTCGTCTTGCTTTGCCATCGCGCTCATTCAGTCACTCACGAGCCTTGCGCAATATGGGAGTAGTACTGCTGAGTCACTTTTCTGCCGGACGCGCCGAATCTGGGCGCGCGGATGATGCCCATCTTATTGGCGACGAAGCTGAATGTGGTGGCCAGCACGCCGAAGCCATACTTCACGCTGCGCTTGAAGTTGATGGAGGAGGCTTCATCAAAATATTTGGTGGGGCAGGAGATCTCGCCAATCTTGAAATTGAAGGCCACGGCCTGGGCGATCATCTGGTTGTCGAAAACAAAGTCGTCGGAGTTTTCTAGCAGCGGCAGAGTCTCAAGCAACTGACGCGAAAAGGCGCGGAATCCGGTGTGATATTCAGAGAGCTTGACGCCGAGAAAGAGATTTTGAAATGCCGTGAGGAGGCGGTTGGCGACATATTTATAAAAGGGCATTCCGCCCTTCAACGCGCCCGCTCCAAGGATCCTCGAGCCGAGGACCATGTCATAAACGCCGCTGGCTACCATGCCGGCCATCGCGGGAACCAGGGATGGGGTGTATTGATAATCGGGATGGACCATGACGACGATGTCGGCGCCGGCGGCCAGAGCCTCGCGATAGCAGGTCTGCTGATTGCGGCCGTATCCGTAGTTAGCGTCGTGAACGAATGTCTGAACGCCGAGTTTCCTTGAGAGGCGCGCCGTCTGGTCCTTGCTGGAGTCATCGACGAGGATCTTGATGTCTACCACGTCGGATAACTCCTGGACTGTCTTTTCCAGAGTCTTCTCGGCGTTGTACGCGGGCATCACAACCGCAATGCGCTTCCCGTTGATCATGGGCTTCAACTCCTCAACCAGGCATTCCTCATGCCTGTTATCGGCAGTTGAATCACCTTGAATCAGGGGTCAACTGGATTGGCATGGGGTACGGGGATACTGTCGCCGGCAGGGTGTCCATTTCGACCAGCCACACCTTCCGGTCCCGATAGTACTGAATCAATTGCAAATTATCGGTGGGCGCCATGTCGTTTGCCCATACGACTTTGGCGTTATCGATATCGGGTTCGTTATAGACCCACTGGTCAAGGGAATCGCGGTTATACGGCTCTCTAACCAGCACCAGTTGTTTGTCGGGAAGGCTTGCCAGGCGAGACTCAATCTGCGCGCGCTCGGTCCCGTAGCGATCGGGGCCGTACCACATGCCTGACCAGTTGCTGGCGGGCCATTCCGGAACACTCAGATGGAGCGGCACGTTGAATAACCGCACCACAGCGAGGACGACGCAAAGCGAGATGGTGATTCTGACCAGTTGTAACCCAACCGGCTTGTGGTCGGGGGCCCAAAGCCTGAGGTGGCGCATGGCCTGCAAGCCAATGGCATAGAAGGCAGCGGTATAAGCGGCCACGTAATGAGGGATCATATAGATCTCGATCAACATGCCTGCGCACAGGACGAGGACGCAGACAACCAGGAAGCGGATGCGTCGATCGAGAAAGACGCGGCGCACCATGAAGAGCGGAGGAAGCAGTGCCAGGCCGCCGTAGAACAGCAGAACAATCATCACTTTCAGAAGAACCTGGGCTGGGAATCCGGACAGGGAATGAGTCTTGTAGTAGGCCTTGAGTTCGGCGTCGTGATAGAACCGCCGCATTGAATCGTGATTGTATTGCGGCTCGGGACGCTGGGATTGCCAGACATAATATGGCGCGACGGCGTACTGGGCGCGATTGAGCGTGTAGGGAAGGTTGGTTGCTTTGCCGAAGGCGCGGTAATCGTAATAGCCGAGCCAGGCGGTGGCGCCGACGACGATCAGCAGAGGCAGGGCGGCGCGGCGAATGAGCACGCCGGGCGCGGGACGATTCTTTCCAAACAGCGCCCAATGGCCGAGCACGAAGGCGACCGGAAGGCAAAGCAACATTCCCTCGTAGGGGCGAGTGATCACCTGAAATGCGATGCCCACGCCCATCAGAATCCCGTAGCGGGACTTGGCCGTCTTCATCAGTCGCGGTAGGGAGCCGAGGATCAGCGCGCCACCGAGAGCGGTAAGAAGCGCGCCGCCGGTGTAGGTGTTAACCCAATAGCTGAAAAGTCCCAGGCGGATCACCGCCAGGATTCCGCCAAGCAGTGCCCAGGATGACGGGAGCCAGGCCTGAAGCATCCAGCAGATCGCGGCGCACATGAGCGCGCTCATGATCAATTGTCCGAACCAGGGGTTGCCGAACAGCACTTGACCTGCGGCGAGTACCAGCCCCTGTCCGGGAAAGTACATGGACATATAGGTGGGCACCATTGAGATATGGATGGATTCGAAATGAGTCCACAGCGCAGGCGTCGGGTTGGTCAATCGGCCGAGGGCGAATGTGTTGCCAGATAGAAGGAAGCTGAAGTCGTCAGGAAGAAACGGCAAGGGAATCGGTTTGAAAGGAAGGATGGCGAGGCGCAGGATCAAAGTCGCCAGGCCCACTGCCGCGACAACGAGGCCATTATTGCGCGACAATCTCGAAAACGCGCGCTCGATGCGCGAGAACCATGCGGAGCCGAGCCGGGGCGCGACATATGCCACTCCAGCCAGGATCGTGATAAGGCAGCCTTCGATCAGCCCTAACGAAGCGGTCGTATTCCCCTGAGTTGTCGACAGAAGCATATAGGTCTAATTATGCAGGAGCCTGGCGTCAGGCAGTCGCGGACTTCATCGCGAAAGCGAGGCAACGCCTCAGACTGGTTAAGGACCGGAAACATGAAGCGTGATTCATGTTTCCGGTCCTTAGTCAGGTTCAGATGCAAGGGAGAGTGTGGGCAGGCGCCCGCCTCATCCTTGCGCATCTCTGCTGGGCAGAGGTGATCGAGCCGGCTCCGCAGCCCCAACCTTCTGGTTGAGACTAGGCGATTCCGCTGCTGACGTTTGTGAACAGGCTAACGATTGCGGTGCCCACACCCGAGATGGCAGTGGTGGCGGCTAAGGCAATGAGAGCAACAACAAGGGCGTATTCGACCATATCCTGGCCCTCTTCATTGTTCTTCAACGCCTGGGACATTGCGTAAAACTTGAGAAACATCTTGTTCATTTGAGTCGTCTCCGTCGGTTGAATTTCCCAGCCTCGGGCCGGGGCACTTTTGGTTCCAAA
This sequence comes from uncultured Acidobacteriaceae bacterium, assembly GCA_963757965.1. Taxonomy (GTDB): domain Bacteria; phylum Acidobacteriota; class Terriglobia; order Terriglobales; family Acidobacteriaceae; genus Telmatobacter. The sequence goes on along the minus strand of CAVWTV010000001.1, from coordinate 1,307,544 downwards.
ATCTGACGTGCCAATCTCGCGATTGCGATTGAAAGCGATCGCGAAATCCAAGCGATGCCAAGCCAAGGGATTACTTGCTACCCGACCAAGATCGAAGAAAGTTGGTCTTCGATTAGACCTATGGCCGCAACAGGCTATCGCGGAGTTCATAGTGAAATACAAAAACAGAGCCCGGTAATGCTTAGCCGACTGCGCTGCTAATGGCATTGAAGCGGTTGGTAAGAGCCGTGCCAACGTGCTGCATGGAGGCGACGGCCGCCAGGGCGATCAGAGCTACAACTAATGCGTACTCAACCATGTCCTGGCCCTCTTCGCTGTCTTTCAGCTCGTGAACCATCCAGAACAGTTTGAGTAGAAGATTGTTCATTGGCGTATCTCCGTAAGTCGATCTTCCCGCCCTCGACCGGGCCTGCGTCTCGGGTGAAATCAACTTACACGTTTCTCGAAAGTGCGCACGGATCGCGAAAAGCCGGCCAACGCAAATCAATGCGGCCCTGGCCACGATCGCAGTAAGGGATCTTTCAATGATGCGGAAGGGTCGCAGAAACGCTGTCGCTAAGTCATCGTGTATTCAAGGCAATGAACAGTCTGGTCCAAGACCGGAAACACAATCACGGGAAGCAGTTCTGCGGTTCCAAACGCGGGTTGAAAAACAGGGGAGAGTGCGCCGTGGCAGATAATCTTGCGTTACGCGGCTCCCCCCCAAAAGAAAACCAGATGGTTTGCGGCCCCAACCTTTTCGGGGAAGGATTAGCCGATTGCGCTGCTGATGTTGTTGAAGCGATTGGTGAGAGCGGTGCCTACACCCTGCATGGCAGCGGTGGCGGCCAAGGCGATGAGAGCAACAACCAAGGCATACTCGACCATGTCCTGGCCTTCTTCGTTGTTCTTCAGTTCCTGGAACTTCACATACAGCTTGAGAAAGAGGTTATTCATTTTGAGTCGTCTCCGTAGGTTGATTTTCCCAGCCTCGGCCGGGGCACCCTTCTTATTGCAAGCGGTGTGCCATTCTCGACCAAAATCACGTGTCGTTATAAATCAATAACTTACGAAGCAGGCTATGCCGAAATAACTGATTGCGGTGTAAACGGCTGTACACAGGGCATTGTGAATAGGTCGGCATGGTATACATTTCAGACCAAAGTAACTGCCGGGATAGAGGCAGAAACTCGCCGCGAGAGCTAATGCAACGCGGCAGTTTTGACATGAAACCAATGCGGATTGGAGTTATTCATTTGTTTTGCAAACTGGATGACGGCCAGGTCGCGGCGGTTCAGTTAGTCCTCCCTTGCGGCAAGTGAAGCACGAAGAGAAGGTGCAGGAAGGCCGCCCCGTCAACTGGTAGAATGGCGCTCATGTCTACCAGAACGGATGTGCCCGCGGCGGATCGAGTTGCAAAGATCGCAGAGCTGTCGATCGCTTTGGTGAGCGGGCTTGCGTTTGTGATTGTTGCCCTGTTCATGTGCGTCGCTCCGCTGGTAGGCAAGGTCGCGGGCGCGCGCGATTTCGTTTTCTATTGGGCCACCGGCCAGCAGTTGATCCATCACGCTAATCCTTATGACGCCGTTGCCATGGGGCCGATCGAGCGGGCCGCGGGGCTGCCGGACCTGTACAGCGTCGGATTTATGCGCAACCCGCCCTATGCGCTGCCGCTGGCGCTGCCGCTCGGCCTGGTGGGCTTGCGTGTGGGAACGCTGCTCTGGTCCCTTGCGCTGCTGGCCTCCCTGGCTATTTCGGTGCAGATGCTGTGGCAGATGTTCGGCCGCCCCAGGAATTCGCTGCATTGGCTCGCCTATTCTTTTGGGCCTGCGATTATCTGCCTGCTCGCCGGACAGACGGCCATGTTCGCGCTGCTGGGGCTGGTGCTCTTTCTGCGCCTGCACCGTAGTCGCCCCTTCCTTGCTGGAGCGTCGCTTTGGTTGTGCGCGCTGAAGCCGCACCTGTTTCTGGTCTTCGGCGTTGTGCTGCTGGCGTGGATCGTAGTGGAAGGAAGTTACAGGATACTGGCCGGCGCGGCTGTCACCATGGCCGCAAGTTTTGCCGCGACCTATTTGATTGACCCGAGGGCGTGGAGCGAGTACTCACAGATGATGCGAACCGGAGGAATCGAGAAGGAGACGATTCCGTGCCTTGGCATTGCGCTGCGGCTTTGGCTGAGCCCGCAGACGCTGTGGCTGCAATTCCTGCCCGCCATGCTGGGCTGCGTTTGGGCGCTCGCCTATTTCTGGCCGCGCCGCCACACCTGGGATTGGTTGAAGAACGGCAGCCCGGTGATGCTGGTTTCGATCGTCCTGGCGCCGTTCGGATGGCTCTTCGACCAGGTGCTGGCGATACCGGCATTGCTCGAAGGCGCGTACCTTACCCGGTCCAGCACCATGCTGGTCATTCTTTCGATTGCCAGCGGTTTGGTCTTGATCGACTCGGTCTGGGGAGTCGGCTTCTTCTCAGCCTTCAATCTTTTCACCGCGCCGGCATGGCTGGCATGGTATTTGGTTGTATGCGCTCTTGCAATGAGACCAAAAGCCGGCAACCAGCCGGCCTGACTAGAGAGAGCAGGGCAATCGCATTTGGATTCTTCCCCACACCGATTGCAGACCTGACCGTTATCTCGAATCTCTTGTCTTCTTTGCCGATCATTTCGGCTCTCCGGCGCACAATGAGAATACAAACTGAGATCTCCACGAGCGAACCCATGGCCCGGAACCTTCATTCCCGCAACTCGACTCCCTCTGGCAGGGAGGAAAAGTTCCCAAAAACAAAAAAATCGACCCCCCTCCCCCTTTTTACGTAACTGGATGAAAACAAACCTGTTGAGTTTTTGAGCTCTTCGCCTCTCGTTGATAACAAAGGACTTGTCGGCACAGACTTGTGCGCAAACCTTCGCGTCGCGCCACCGATCTGCCGAAAACAAAGAACTTATGTCCAACCTGGCCAGCCATCCGCCGCCCAGGACGCGCAAATGTAAGGCGTCAAGTCTCAGAGCACGACACATCGCGACGCCGTCGTTTCAAATGCGATTGCCCTGCTAGTGTACTGAGTCTGAAGTTCGTTCAATAAATGCCGCATACACGAAACCCCAAGAAAGGCGGTCATCCTGAGCGAAGCGTTCTACAGCGGAGTCGAAGGACCTGCATTTCCATCGCGTACTTCTGTAACGAACTTCTGACTCACCACACTAGAGAGAGGTGCATCACTCCCCAAAACCGCGCACATCGGCGAGAATACAGTTCGATGGTGAATTGGCTGCTCCGGGCAACGATGATCAAGGGTGCGGGATTGAGCCTGGCGGTTGCCGGAGTGTTTTTGTGTGCCTTGGCGGCGGCGGGGGCGCAGGCAAACGCCGCATTTGGGACGGATTCGTCCCGCTCTGACCAACCCAAGCAGCCGAAAGAACGGCCTCTTCCCGACCGGCTTCCCGAAAAGCCCTCGCTGCCCCCGGTATTCACCGTTCCCGCCGAGCCGCTGGGCTTTTCCGCGCCCGGAGCCATTTACCTGGGCGCACGCAACAGCCTGGTCTCGCTGGATTTTCTGGACGAAAACCATTTGCTGTTTACCTTCCGCGTGCCGGGACTCATGCGCCGCGAAGCTGAAGACGGCACCGGGGGCGAAGAGCGGCAGATTCGGGCTGTCGTGGTGGCCCTGCCCGAGGGCAAGGTCGAGTCCGAGGCCTTGTGGACCGTTCACGACCGGGTGCGCTACCTGTGGATGCTCAAGAACGGCCATTTTCTGTTGCGCGACCGCGACAGCCTCCAGGAAGGCGACGCCAAGTTGGAACTGAAGCCGCTGTTGCAATTTCCCGGGCCGCTGCTGTGGCTTGAACTCGATCCTTCGCAGCAGTTCATGGTGACCAACTCGCGGGAGCCCGCTGTTGAGAAATCCGCCGATAGCGGGGATGGGCAGAAGACGGTGCAGCCAAGCTTGAACCCGAACGATTTGGGCAAAACCGACGCGGGCCACGATGAGCCCGGCAAAGCAGAAGCCAGGAAGACCGACCTTGTGTTGCGCATTCTGCACTGGGAATCGGGCCGGGTGCTGCTGGTGAGCCGCGTGCCTTCAACCATGCATTTACCCATCGATTCCGACGGGTATCTTGAAAGCATGCGCGGCAACGGCCAGCAGTGGCTGCTGAATTTGAATTACTTCAATGGCGGCAGCAGGGTTCTGGGACGTGTGGAGTCGGCCTGCTCGCCGGCGTTTGAATTTGTCTCGCAGCGCGAGGTGCTGGTGACCGGCTGCACAGGATCGGGAGGGCGCAAGCTGGTTGCGATGGATATTGGCGGACGCCGTCTTTGGGAGGATTCCACATCGGCGTCGGCAATCTGGCCGATGGTGGTGATGGCGCCCAATGGGTCCCGGCTCGCGCAGGAGACGCTTGCTGTAACCCATTCGGTTAACCCATTTGAGCCGCTCGACCGCGAGGACGTGAAAGGGCAGTTGGTCAGGGTTTTCAATGCGGCGGACGGCAAGGTGGCGCTTGAGGCGCCCGCGAGTCCGGCGCTCGATTCAGGCGGCAATGTGGCCATTTCACCCGGCGGCAGGCGTGTGGCGATTCTCAACGCCGGCGCGATTCAGGTTTTCGATCTGCCTGCCGCGCCGCCGCTGCCCGACGCCGGGAATCAGACAGGCCACTGACGGGCGGTTCTTCCCGTCGCATGGGATTCGCAACCCCGTGTAGACTGGTTGATGGGAGATCTTGCTTGGGCTCGGCTGTAGTCAATTACACGGCTGCCGCGGTTAGCGATCGCGGCCGCAAACGTCCGTCCAACGAAGATGCATTCGGCTTCTCCGTCGAGCACGGAGTCTATGTTGTTTGCGACGGCATGGGCGGCGCGGCGGCAGGGGAGATCGCCAGTTCCATCGCAGTGGATGAGGTGATGCGCCTTCTGAGCGCCCGCACCGAGACCGTCCCGTTGCCGGCGGTGGCTGAGCAGGCCCTTTCCGCCGCCAATGAGGCAATCTTCACCCGTTCCCAGCGCAACAACAAACTCAGCGGCATGGGCACCACGCTGGTGGGCCTCGTGGTGGAAGAGCGCCGCGTGTGGGTGCTCAACATCGGCGACAGCCGATGTTACCGCCTGCGCCACAACCGGTTGGAGCAGCTCACTGAGGACCACTCCCTGGTCGAGGAGCAGGTCAGGATGGGCCGCATGACCCACTCCGAGGCGTTGCGTTCGCCGCTGCGCAACGTCATTACCCGCGCTCTGGGGACGCAAAGCCAGGTGACTCCGGATATTTTCGAGCTTGAGGCGGAGCCTGGCGACCTCTTTCTGCTCTCCTCAGACGGCTTGACCCGCGAGCTTTCCGATGCTGAGGTTGAATCCCTGCTCGGAACTGGCGACGCGGGCGAACCCGCACTGCGCGTCCTTTGTTCCCGCCTGGTGGAGGCGGCAAAGAAGGCCGGCGGCCACGACAACATCACTTGTCTGCTGGTGCGGGTCGAGGGATAAAGGTTCCAGCCCATCTAGTGGTGTCCGCCACACAGATGGTCGTTCATGTCTTGAAAGGGCACGACTTCAGTCGTGCCGTAAACAGCGCAAAATGAGTTGGGCTTTAGCCCCTGAGGGAAGTCTCTTCCGGGATTTCACCCCATTCGCGGGCATCGGTAAATGACCCTATTTGCGGCGGCCTACACTAGATTTGCGGGGTTCTGCCGTCATTCATTGCTGGCCCGATTGCGCGGCTGCGGTGGTTAGCGATAGGCTTCTTGTCGGCGAGGAGCATGGATGAATCAGGCAAGCGAAAGCACGTCAGCCCCCATCGATCCAAAGACAATTCCACAAAGAAGGCTGTATACCGGCGCCACCATGCCGGCGATTGGACTGGGGACGTTCGGGTCCGATCATGTGACTCCGAACCAGGTGGCCGAGGCGGTCAAGGGCGCGGCCGCGGTGGGTTACCGGCACTTCGATTGCGCGTCGGTCTACGGAAACGAGGCGGAGGTCGGGGCTTCGCTCGAAGCCATCCAGCAAGCCGGAATCAAGCGCGAGGAACTCTGGATTACCTCGAAGCTATGGAACGACAAGCACGGCGAGGACGATGTGATTGCCTCAGTGCCGCAAGTCGCTGGCCGACCTTCGCCTTGAGTATCTCGATCTCTATCTTGTCCATTGGCCTTTTCCCAACTTCCATCCGCCGGGCTGCGATGTGACCTCGCGCAGCGCCGACGCCAAGCCCTACATCCACGAAAGCTACATGAAGACGTGGCGCAAGATGGAAGAGCTGGTGGATCTGGGCCTGGTGCGGCATATCGGCACGTCCAACATGACCATCCCCAAGCTGAAGCTGGTGCTGCGCGACGCCCGCATCAAGCCCGCGGTCAACGAGATGGAACTGCATCCGCATTTTCAGCAGCCGGAGCTGTTCAAGTTTGTTGTTGAGAACGGCATCGAGCCCATCGGCTATTGCCCCATCGGCTCGCCGGGCCGGCCGGAGCGCGACCGCACTCCGGAAGACACCGCGCCCACTGAAGATCCGGTCATCGTCAAGATCGCGCAGGCCCACGGGATTCATCCCGCGGTGGTGTGCATCAAGTGGGCGGTGCAGCGCGGACAGACGCCGATTCCGTTTTCGATCAATAACTACCGGGCCAATCTTGCGGGGGTTGTCGGCGATCCGTTGACCGACGAAGAGATGCGGCGAGATTGCCGGAATCGATCGCAACTGCCGCTTGATCAAGGGTCAGGTTTTTCTGTGGAAGGATGGGCAGACCTGGGAAGACCTCTGGGATATCGACGGAGAGATCACTCCGGCGTAGAATTGCGCAGGCGGAAGAGAGTTTCGCGCCGGCATGTAAACGAATACATGGATCGACGAATTCGGGGAGAGCAGGGAAATGAAAGACACAATGACTGCGGCGTTCCTGCCCGGCAACAGCACGGTTGAGATGCGCACAGTGCCGGTGCCGGTGCCGGGGCACGGAGAAGTGCTGCTGCGCATGAAGGCCTCGACCATCTGCGGTTCGGATATTCGCTGCATCTATCATGAGCACCTTGGCAAGGGGCCCGAGGGCTACCAGGGAGTCATCGCGGGCCACGAGCCGTGCGGGCAGATCGTGGCCGCCGGCGAGGGCTGCCGCCGCTTCAAGACAGGCGACCGGGTGATTGTCTACCACATCTCCGGCTGCGGGGTTTGCAACGATTGCCGGCGCGGATACATGATCTCATGCACCAGCGAGAAGTACCGCCGCGCCTACGGATGGCAGCGCGACGGCGGCATGGCCGACTACATGATGGCCGAAGAGAAGGATCTCATCGCCCTGCCCGACGCAGCTCTCGTTTGCCGATGGCGCGCAGGTGGCTTGCGGGTTTGGAACTGTTTACGAGGGGCTGGAGAAAATCGGAATCGACGGCAATCACGCCGTGCTGATTACCGGCCTGGGGCCGGTGGGCCTGGCCACTGGCGCGCTCTGCCGCAAGCTCGGCGCAAACAAGATCATCGGCATCGATGTGGTTCCGGAGCGCATGAAGATCGCCATTGATCTTGGTCTCTGCGACGCGGTGTTGGCGTCTGGACCTGACAATGTGGCGCAGGTGAAGGAGCTGACTGGCGGCATGGGCGTCGAGCGCGCGGTGGACTGTTCGGCGAATGACTTAGCCCGAGCTACCGCGATTCGCGCCACGCGCAAGTGGGGCAGGATCGTTTTCATCGGCGAGGGTGGTAGGGTCGAGATCAATCCGTCGCCCGACATGATTCACGACCAGAAGACGCTCTATGGGTCGTGGGTTACCTCGACGTGGCTGATGGAAGAGTTGGTGGAGCGGCTGGTCCGCTGGAATCTGCACCCGGCTGAGATCATCACTCACAGGTTCCCGCTGGAACGCGCCGGCGAAGCGTATGCGCTGATGGCCTCCGGCAAATGCGGCAAGGTTGCTGTCTGCGCCGATGAAGAGTTGCCCGAGGCAGCAAAGTAGTTCTGTAACGAGGGAAAAGCCATGACCGAGCCAGTAACTTCCGCAACATTCGATTGGGAGCGCGAACTCAACACACGTCTGCCGCTGTTCGGACATCGCAACTGGATCGTGGTTGCCGATGCGGCCTATCCCGCTCAATCAAAGCCTGGAATTGAAACGATTGTCGCCGGCGAAGATCAGATTCCCGTGGTGCGGAAAGTCCACGACGCTATTACAGCGGCTGGTCACATCCGGGCAAATGTTTATGTCGACAAGGAGCTTGCCTTCGTCAGAGAGAACGATGCGCCGGGCATCACGGAATACAAGCAACAGCTCCAGGAAGCGCTGTACGGATCGAGCGTAGAGCACCTTGAGCACGAGCAGATCATCGTCAAGCTCGACCGTTCCGCCCAGGTCTTCCGCGTTCTTGTTATCAAGACGACTATGACGATTCCGTACACCTCGGTCTTTTTCGAACTCGATTGCGGCTACTGGAACGCCGAAGCCGAAGAACGGCTCCGTGAGGCTCTGCTGGTTTCGATTTTGAAATAGGTCGAACTAACTTGGAAGAAACAGGAACACCGCGAGTTTTGTAATTGGACGCGAACCGAACCATGAAAGGAATGAATCCGAAATGGCATTGAACAGGCGTGAGTTACTGCAGTGGATGGGCGGTGCATGTTCCGCTCTTGCTCTCACAAGGTTTGCAAAGGGCCAGGCAGCGCAGAGCGGAAACTTTTTGCCCACCAGGCAATCACTCCAGGGTTACCGGATTCCGGACTGGTTTCGCGACGCGAAGTTCGGCATATGGTCGCACTGGGGACCGCAGTCGGCCATCGAAGAAGGGGACTGGTACGCCCGGAATATGTACGTCGAGGGATCGAATCAGTACTTGTACCACGTCGAGACTTACGGCCATCCTACAAAGGTCGGCTACAAGGACCTGGTGAATAACTGGAAGGCTGCCAAGTGGGACCCGGAACACCTGATGAGCCTGTACAAGAAGGCCGGCGCCAAGTACTTCGTCAGCATGGGCGTACACCACGATAACTTCGATTTATGGAACTCGAAGTACACGAAGTGGAATGCGGTCAACATGGGTCCGAAAAGAGATGTCGTCGGGACCTGGCAGAAAGCGGCGCGGAACGAGGGATTGCGCTTCGGAGTAAGTGAACACCTTTGGATCAGCTATAAGTGGTTCGGAGTGAGCCACGGCTCCGACCAGGCCGGGCCTCTCGCCGGAGTATCGTATGACGGTGCCGATCCTCAGTTCGCAGACTTGTATCACGATGCCGACTGCGCCCGCTGGGCCAATGCTGCCAAGATGCAATGGAACGACGATGGCATTCCCGAGGCATGGAAACGTCATTACCTCGACCGCATGACCGACCTGATCGACAAGTATCAGCCGGACCTGCTTTACACCGACGGCCACCTTCCCTTCGAGGATACCGGGCTGAAGATGGTCTCGCACCTTTACAACGTGAGCGCCCAGTTACACGGCGGACAGACTGAGGCTATCTATACCAGCAAGGACGCTATGGATTGTGCCATCGGCACGTGCTTGCTGGATCATGAGCGCGGCGTCTCCGACGGTATTGCGCCCAACCCGTGGCAAACCGACACCTGCATCGGCCAGTGGCATTACAAGCGGGGACAGAAATACAAGTCGGCCAAGAAGGTCATCGATCTGCTAACCGATATCGTCAGCAAGAACGGCAACCTGCTGTTGAACTTCCCGCTGCCCAACTCCGGCGAACTGGACTACGAAGAGATGGTAACGCTGGACGGAATCACCGCGTGGATGGCGGTCAACAGCGAAGGCATATACGGTTCGCGTCCGTGGAAGATCTACGGCGAAGGCCCCTCCACAAAGGTCAAGATTGAAACCGGCAACTTCAACGAGGATAAGCAGAACGATCTTACTTCGGCAGATGTTCGATTCACCGCCAAGAACGGCGCCGTCTATGCCTTCGTGATGGGGTGGCCGGAAAAGGCCGCGGTGGTCGAGGCGTTTGGTCTCGCAAGTCAGCAAAATCCGGGCCGGATTCGCAATGTGGAACTCCTTGGCCACAAGGGCGAGGTCAAATGGAAGCAAGATGAAGCATCGTTGAAGGTTGAAATGCCCGGGGAGAGAATCTCCGATGTGGGCATTACGCTGAAGGTCGAACTGGCGTAGCAAGGCTTCGATTCGGGTTGGGCTGTCCGCCACAGGCGCCGCATTTGCAGCCGGGACGAATTACTTTGCTTTTCGTTCCCGCTTAGGTTTGCCCCCGGGCGCGGCCTGCTCGGCGGCAAGTTCGCTCTCCGCCGAATGCAAGTGGCGCTCCATCGCATTGCGCGCCTCTGTCGGGTGCCCACCGCGAATCGCCCGGTAAATCTCGCGATGCGCATCGAGAGAGTTTTTGCGGTCGCGGGCTTGTTCGGCAGTCTTGCGCCGCTCGTCGTAGAGTGTGGTCGAAACCGTCTCCATCAGCGCGGCAAGAATTGGATTGCCCGAGGCCTCGGCGATGGTCCGGTGAAAACGCACATCGTGAATCAGGTATTGCGCCGGATCGTCAATCGTGGCATGCATCTCAGCCAATTCCTCGGCGAGCGCTGTGAAGTGCTCCTCTTTTCCGCGTTCGGCCGCCAGGGCCGCCAGACTGGTTTCGATCAGCTTGCGCACCTCAAACATCTGCCATGGCTTGAATCCGTGCAGCGCGCCCAGCAACCCGAGCGACGACTTTCCTATTTCCGGCGGGCCATCGGTCACAAAGGTTCCCACGCCATGGCGCACCTTCATCACGCCCATCGCAGCCAAGTAGCCGATCCCCGTTCGCAGGCTCGCCCGGCTGATCTTGAGCATCTTCGCGAACTCGCGCTCCGGTGGGATCCTGTCGCCGGGTTGCAGGGTGCCATCCTCTATTTTTGCCCGAATGTGGTTGACCACCTGGGCAGTCAACTGCGTGTCTAGAATCCCTGCCTTTTTATCTTGCATGGCGCTTAATTCCTGAGTCAAAGTTTTGCGGCGTCCATCCGTTTGGTAATCGATAGCACCGGAAAGCGATCTTGAACAATAATCTGTTCGTTGCTCCGTTCAATTGTCAAGAAACTATGAGCAGCAGTGGTCTGACCGCCAATCAGTGATTGTATACCGGAATGCCTCGATGGTCCATTCGCGCGAGGATGGAGTTCCGATTCAACTTTGCTCGGATGATCCGCCGGTTAGAACATTCAATAGTCTACGGTGTGCCTCGGACCACGTAGTTTTCAAGTGTGCCGATCGGATCGATGGTGATGCGAATCCGATCTCCGGCGGCCAGGGTGAACGTATCCGGCGGGACAATGCCGGTTCCCGTCAGCAGGAACGCGCCAAAGGGAAAGATGTTGTCTCGAAAAAGGTACTCAACCAGAGAGGATGGGGCGCGTTTGAGCTCGGTGAGCGCAGTGGCGCCAGAGAATTCAGTGCTGCCGTGGCGGAGAATCTCCAAACAAATCGGTGTTGTGGCCGGCAGGGGCTCACTGCCAATGAGGATGCAGGGGCCCAAAGCGCAACTTCGGTCATAGACCTTGGCCTGCGGAAGGTAAAGAGGGTTTTCTCCCTCGATGTCCCTAGAGCTCATATCGTTGCCCACGGTGTATCCGACAATCTTGCCGCGAGGATCGATGAGCAGCGTAAGCTCCGGCTCGGGAACCGACCACGCTGCGTCGCTGCGAATGCGAACGCGATCTCCGGGCCCAGCCACACGGCTTGCGGTGGCCTTGAAGAAAAGCTCTGGACGCTCAGCGCCATAAACGCGATCGTAAAAGTCGCCTCCGCCAGCGCTCTTCGATTCCTCCATTCGCGCACTGCGGCTGCGGTAGTACGTAACGCCTGCGGCCCAAACTTCCTGATTGCCGATCGGCGCAAGAATCTTCGCGGAAGCAAAATCTTCCGAGGCTTCTCCGTTCTGAATAATAGAAAGAAGATACTCAGGCAGATCGTCCTGCGTTACGAGCGCGTCCCACGAAGTTGAGGGAACGCTGTAATAGCTTCCGTCCTGTCCTACAAAAGGTCCCTTGCTGGTCCGGTAAAGCTTCACTGGCGCTCCTCCAGTTTCGCGATGATTTTGTCGGCGTCATAAACGCAGCCGCCCCAGACGCCTCCACTAGCCTGCACCAGAGCCGCCCAGAGCCGCGTGTCATCGGGCAGCAGCGGATGTGGACGCAGGTCAGGGCGCGGTGTTCGCTCTGCAAGCAGGCGCGATCCTGCTTCCGCGCCGACGACCGTATCTGCGTCTCCAATGACGTTGACAGAGCCGGTCAGACTGGCGCGATCAATCACGATTTCGATCTGGTCGCCTTCCTGAACCTTGCCGATCGGTCCGCCGGCAAGGGCCTCGGGAGAGATATGGCCGATGCAGGCTCCAGTGGAGACGCCGCTGAAGCGCGCATCGGTCAAGACTGCTACATGCTTGCAGTGAGGAAGCTGCTTGAGCGCCGCTGTGATTTGATAAATCTCCTGCATGCCCGCGCCCGCAGGCCCACCGCAGATAAGAACAATGACATCGCCTTGAGCCACCTGGCCGCTTTTGATGGCCTGGATCGCGGACTCTTCAGTGATGAAGACTCTGGCGGGGCCAACATGACGATAGACATTGTTCTCGTCGACGAGCGAAACATCGATCGCGGTGCTCTTGATGACCGAGCCCTCCGGCGCGAGATTGCCCACCGGAAAGCAGATGGTAGAAGTCAGCCCCCTGGATTGGGCGCGGCTCGGCGCCATAATCACATCGTCGGGATCGATGCCGTCCCGCTCTTGAAGCGTACGACGCAATTCAAAGCGCCGGGCACTCTGCTGCCACCAATCGAGCGATGCGCCGAGTGATTCTCCCGAGACTGTCTTCACGCTTGTATCGAGAAGTCCAGCCGCGCGCAGGTGCAGCATCACCTCCGGCACGCCGCCGGCAAGAAAGACCTGAACTGTGGCGAAGTTGCGCGGTCCGTTGGGGAGCGCATCGACGAGGCGCGGCACTTGGCGATTGACATCTGACCAATCGGAGGCTGTGGGCCGCCGCAATCCAGCCGCGTGCGCAATGGCGGGGATGTGCAGCAATAGGTTTGTAGATCCGCCGAAAGCTGCGTGAACGACCATCGCGTTGCGGATTGCCGCCTCCGTCAAGATGTCTTCTGTCCCAATCTGCAGTTCGTGCAAGCGTAAAATGGCGCGACCCGACCGGCGCGCGGCGTCAAGCCAGATGGGTTGGCCTGAAGGCGCGAGCGCGGTATGAGGCAAGGCAAGCCCGAGCGCCTCACCGACCACCTGCGCGGTTGCCGCGGTGCCCAGAAACTGGCATCCGCCGCCCGGAGAAGCGCAAGCGCGGCAACCAACTTCGGCGGCATATTCCAATGTGATCTGATTCTGCGCGAAGCGCGCACCGATGGTTTGAACCTTTCCGGCATCCTCGCCCGACTCCGGCAGAAGCGTGACGCCTCCGGGGACGAGCACGGCGGGATTCTTTCCGGAGGATGCCAGCGCCATCATCATCGCCGGCAGTCCCTTGTCGCAGGTCGCGATGCCAACAACTCCTTTGCCGGTGGGGAGCGAGCGCATCAGGCGGCGCAGCACAATCGCGGCATCGTTGCGAAAGGGCAACGAGTCCATCATGCCGGCTGTGCCTTGCGTGCGGCCATCGCAAGGATCGGTGCATGCCCCTGCAAAAGGCACGGCGTGCAGCGCTTTCAATTCACGTGCCGCTTCGGCGACCAGAAGCCCTACTTCCCAGTGCCCGGTATGGAAGCCGAGAGCGATCGGCTCTCCATTTTCCGCGCGCAGGCCTCCGTGGGTGCTTAGGATCAAGAACTCCGGATCGAGGAGGCGATTCGGATCCCAACCCATGCCGGCATTTTGGCTTAGGCCGAAGAGATTTCCGGAAGGCTGAGTAAGCAGCATCTCCGCGGTGAGCGGCAGAAGTCCGGCGGGGCCACGCGCATGAGTGGCGACGCGAAGCAGGCTGGAGTCCGCCGTCTCCAGCACCGAAGTGAGCGAGAGGTTTGCGATGGGAAGGCCCTTTCAACCTCAAGTATAAGGTCGATCCTTCGATTGGTGCAGTTGCTCTCGGAGATGCTATAAAGCTTGGATGGATGAGGAAGCGCAAAACTCGGCACGGCGTTTGCCGGGCTTGCGGCGCCGATGGGTGTATCTTATGCCCGCGGTCTTCGTCACTTATAGCCTTGCTTATCTCGATCGGGCTAATTATGGATTTGGCGCGGCGGCTGGACTGGCAAAAACACTTCACATCAGCGATTCCCGGTCAGCCTTTCTAGGGTCGCTCTTTTTCCTGGGCTACTTTCTCTTCCAAATACCTGGCGCAGCGTACGCGCGCCGCAGGAGCGTCACTCGACTCGTGTTCTTTGCGCTGCTGAGTTGGGGTGTTCTTGCGGCTTTGACGGGCGTGATCAGGGAATTCTGGCTTCTGGCGCTCGACCGGTTTCTGCTGGGAGTGGCGGAGAGCGTAATTTTTCCGTCGATTTTGATTCTGCTGACTAACTGGTTTACGCGCGCGGAGCGGTCTCGGGCGAATGCAGTTTTCATTCTGGGAAATCCGATCACGGTCTTGTGGATGTCCGCGGTAACGGGGTACCTCATCAAGGCAGTCGGCTGGCAGATGACATTCGTACTCGAAGGAATTCCTTCCGTTGCGTGGGCTTTTGTCTGGGTCATGGTGGTGCGCGACCGCCCGCTCAAAGCCTCATGGTTGAGCAAGGAATGCTGCGACCAGCTTGAGGGCGAGCTGGAAATGGAACAGGACGCACTTCCGCGCATGGCCAACTTTCGAGCGACCTTTCGGATGCCAGGCGTGATCCTGCTGTGCATACAATACTTCTTCTATAGCGCGGGAATTTATGGCTTTGTGCTATGGCTTCCTACGATGATCCGTGCGGGATCGGCTCGCGGGATTGAAACTGTCGGCCTACTGAACACCGCGCCATTCCTGCTGGCCATCATTCTGATGATGGGAGTCGCACACTTCTCCGACAGGTCGCAAAGCCGCAAGAATTTCGTCTGGCCGTTTCTGTTGCTCTCGGGGGCTGCGCTGTTTATCTCCTTTATGACGGCGGAGCACAGTTTCTGGCTGGCTTATGCTTTCTTGATACTCGCCGGTGCGGCCATGTATGCGCCCTACGGGCCATTCTTCTCGATTGTGCCGGAGATGTTGCCGAGAAATGTTGCGGGAGAAGTGATCGCTCTCATCAATAGCTTCGGCGCGCTCGGAGGGTTTGCCGGCACATGGCTGGTTGGGCTCTTTCAGGCGCTCACCGGCAACTCTCGCGCCGGCTATTTCTTCCTGTCCATGTCGCTGATGATGGCAGGAGCGCTCATCATGCTATTGCCCATGCCGCAGCCCTTGCGCAATGCGCGAAACGTTGCCATCGGCTAGTCAGGGTTGTGTGTTAGCGTGGCTTTGAAAGAGCACGGATCTATCCGTGCCGCTGGAGACCAGGAAAACCTTGGGCTTCAGCCCCGAAGGGATATGACTCGTCCTGCCGGACAGCATTCGCAGAGCCGCTCCTAGTTTCTGCTTCTTAGTTTGGATAGCAGTCGAAGTATCTCCAGATAGAGCCAGACCAGCGTGACCATGATTCCAAAGGCGCCATACCACTCCATATATTTGGGAGCGCCTACCTGCACGCCTTGCTCGATGAAGTCGAAATCGAGCACCAGATTCAGGGCAGCCACTGCGACCACGACAAGACTGAATCCGATGCCGATAATCCCAGATCCGTTGATCGAGGTAAACTGAATTCCGAAGAACCCCAGCACCATCTCCAGCAGGTAGAAGACCATGATTCCGCCGGTGGCTGCGATAACTCCCAGGCGAAACTTCTGCGTGACTTTGATAAGTCCCGAGCTATAGGCCATCAGCAATACGAAAAGCGTGCCAAAGGTGAGGCCAACAGCCTGGATTGCGATTCCCGGATAGCGCTGATCGAAGACAGCCGACAATCCCCCGAGCACCAAGCCTTCCAACAGCGCGTAGATAGGCGCGGTCACCGGAGACCACTCCTTTTTGAAAATGGTGACCATGGAGAAGATCAGTCCGCCGAACAACCCGACCAGCATCAGCGGCATTACATCCGTCGATTGGCGCGATTGAAGGTACAGGTGCCAGGTCCAGCCCGCGGTAGCGATGACGCAGATCAACAAGAGGCCGGTCTTGTTCACGGTACCGCTCAGAGTCATGCGGTTGGCCGCGTCGATCGCCCCGCCATATTGCGCGCTTGTAAGATCGGTAAAGGTCTTGCTGCTCAATGCAGGATTGGACGTTTTCATCAGCGCCATAGTGTGCTCTCTCCGGTGCAATTCCAGCCTGTTGGCTCTAACCCTATTGTACAGACAGATGAAATTGCTGCGAACCACAAGCTACTTTGCCTGCAGCTCGATCACTTGTACAGAATAGGGTGGCACAGTATGAGCGAATCTCGCCGCAGTGCTCTCGAGAGTAGACTTGACCGGCACGATGCGCTTCGGAGCGGAGACAGCGTTCGTCTCCGCATCATTGGCGCCTGTCAACGATACCAGCGTCGCCGTACTTGAAACGCTGCTTGCACCTGTCATCTCGATCTGAACTGACTGCGCGGCGGAAGATGCATTTACCAGCTTCAGATATACTTCGCCCTTTGCCGGATCGCGCGTCACAGAGTAGAAGAATCGATCGGTCGCGCCCATTAGTGAAGATGTTGGCACCTCTGTCCCCAGATACTCCCCAAACATGGCCTGCGCATAGTAACTCGGGGAGCCATAGCTGGAGATAGCATCGTATCCGATCAGGTCCGACTCCCACTGCATTCCGCCTGGATTCACATTGACGAAGAGTGGAGCATACGAAGCCATCACAATCAGGTCGCTGTTGCGCTCCATGCCCGTCATCCACGCCGCATCGCCAAGCGCCGCGCCCATGTTGGTGGTGGGTGATCCCTCGCGAGTGGCCCATTCGCCGACAAAAATCTTCGGCCCGTTCCGGTCGATGGTGTCGTAATGATGCACATCGTCAAAGAACTCATCCGCGCGCTTGTAGTAGTGATCGTCCACCACATCCGGCTTCGTCCTATGCACGGGAGTCGTCGCAATCAACTCAAGTTGCGGATACTTTGCCTTGATTGCTTTGTAGAACTGCGCAAAGCGGCCCTCATAACTGCCGGAGCGGTCGAACTGGTCCTCATTACCGATTTCGACATACTTGATTGAAAACGGCTGCGGATGCCCAAGCTTTGCCCGCACCGCGCCCCACTTAGTGGATGTGTCGCCAGTTGCAAACTCGATCTCGTCCATCGCGTCCTCGACAAATGGAGTTAGCTCCGGTCCGGGACGAATGTGGTCACCCTTCAGCGAGTAGCCCGCATACACGGCGAGCACCGTATCCATATGCAGATCTTCCGACCATTCGAGAAACTCCAGCAAGCCCATGCCATCGGAAGACTGATAATTCCACGGGCTGAGATGTGTCGGCCGGTCCACGAGCGGGCCGATCGTGTTCTTCCAGTCGAACCTCTCGTCGATCTGATCGCCCTCGAGATAGTTGCCGCCCGGCAGACGCAGAAACTTCGGATGCATCGCCGCCAACATCTCCATCAGGTCAGGACGATTTCCATTTTCGCGATTCTTGTAGGTCGGCGGAAACAGCGACACAAGATCGATCCACAGCTTGCCCGCATGACCGACAGTTAGCAGCAGATGATTCTCCGCCGAAGGCTGAACATTGCCCGTCGTCAGTGCGAATTCATAGCGCTTCCACTCGGTCGAGATTCCCTGCACCGTGGCTGTTGCTACAGGTTGGCCACTGTTGTCATTGATCAGCGCAACCGTTAGCGGTCCAATGCTGGTCGAATCGGCCTTGGCGTAAAGCGACCCCTTGTAGGACGTGTTCGGTCGCACTGCCATTCCCCAATAGCCTTCGTTCCTGACTCCGGCTGGATTGGAAGGATCGGCCTGCTTCACCGTAATCGCCAGGCTGTGGTCGAGCGCCGCGCTTGGCCCGTCCGTCAGATCAACCGCCATGGTCGCAATGGAATTCCCCATGTGCTCGATGTTCCACCGCCCGACGCCGGCCCAGCCATGATCCTGGAACGTCCGGTTGCGCACCATCTCCGCGTACAAGCCGCCGTCGTAGGAGTAGTTGATCTCTTCCGTCATCAGTCCATAGAGCGTTGGGCTCACTGCATGTGCCGGCTTATCCAGCTGAATGTTCAGCGTTGCCGTCGGCGCCTGTGCCATGCAAACGGCGGCTATCATGACGGCAGCCGCAGCCAGCAGCGCAGTCCTCGAAACTCTCATTGGCGCAATCGAAATCTCAGCGTTCATCACCCCAGAAGCCATCGTCATCGTCGTACTCTCCATTTGCCAACCTGTTGCGAAAGCGTTTACCAAACAATCCATATTTTCACAGCCCGCTTGAACTCGTCACGGCGAATCCCTCGCGTTCGGGACGAGTTCGCGTCCTCTAGCCCCGGGTCCAGGCACCGTCGATCCGGCGCCACATTGCGGGGTTCGGCGACTTGTCCTGCAAGACTGCGGGCAGACGATCCGAACGAACATTGTCGTAACAATGCAGGGCGCCGAAACGCAGTAGCGACGCTGGAATGCCGACCGCGGTGAACCCCGGATGCCCGGTTGCGGGATAGGGGCCGCCATGATTCATTGCCGGGCTCAGCGCTACCCCAGTTGGCATCTTGTCGTTCAACAAACGCCCCACCTTGAAGCGAAGATCACCGGCGACGCCTGCGTAGATTGCATCGTCCTCGCCGGTCTTGCTCGAATAAATGCTGCCGGTAAGATTACCTTCGAGAGCCTGAATGACCTGGCGCAACTGTGAAATGTTCTCTGCTATCACCACCATCGTTGCGTTGCCGAACGCCTCACGCTGGAGCCCCTCAGGCTGAGCTAAAAATTGCGTTGCTGTCGCGCGCAGAAGGGTATTCTTGTAGCGGCAGCCGCAGCCATCCATCCGCTCAGCGCCGGTAACCACCGCGGCCCCTGAATCGATCAGCGCGTGCACGTTTTCATCCAGCCCTTTCAGGCCGCCCGCGGAAAGCAGGGGAGCCGGCGGACGCTGATCGAGGATTGCCGCCAGATTTGCGGCGAGCCGCTCAGCATCATCTCCGGCGATCATGAGAATCAGGTTCGGGCTGGTGCAGAACTGGCCGCTTGCAGCCAGGCAGCTATCGGCCAACTCGGTGGCGAGCTCATCCCCGCGCTCAGCCAATGCGGCGGGCAACAGAATCACAGGATTCAGGCTCGACATTTCAAGATAGATTGGCCTGCCGGCACGCTCCGCCGCTGCCTTCAAACGCAGCCCCGCCTCGCGGCTTCCAGTAAAGCTGACCGCACCGATGCGTGGGTCGCTTACCAGTCGCAGCCCATCCTCCTTGCTGGTGCGGTAGATCATTTGCAATGTCGCCGGCGGCAGACCGACTTCAGTCAAAGCCGTGATCGCGCACTCGGCGAGCAGCTTGCTCGTGCCCGGATGCAGAGGATTCGCTTTAGCGATGACCGGATTGCCCGTGGCGATGGCCGCCGTCAAATCGCCGCCTGAGATACCGTTGAATGCGAAAGGAAAATTGTTGGGCCCGAAGATCGCAACCGGCCCGATCGGTGCGTAGTGCGAACGGATATTTGACTTCGTGTCGATGACCGCCTGCGTCCACGATCCCTCGCGCGCGGCCGCCGCTCCCTGACGCAACTGTGTTGTTGTTCGCGGCAATTCAACATCCCTGAGTCGAGGCACGGCCGCCAGTCCAGTCTCCGCATTTGCCATGCTCACCAGCGCAGCCGCGTTCTCTTCCATCCTTTTCGCATAGAGGTCGAGGAAGTCTGCCAGCTTCTCAGCGGGAACCTTTCGCAACTCAATGGCCGCAGCCGCGGCGGCATTCAGCGCGTCCTCGCAGTCCTGCCATTCGCTCACCGGGAACTCGCCTTCAAGCGTTTCGCCGGTTGCGGGATTAGCCGCGCGAAATGTAGACTTCGCAGTTGCAGTACGCCACCCGCCCGCCACCAATACTTGTTCGACCGCCATGATTCTCTTCTCCCATGAATCTCTCGGCGCTGTCTATCTTGCGCGTAGAGGCTCGATGACCGCTGCCATGTCCTCGCCGCCGAATCCCTTTGCTACCGCAGCTTCAAAAATGCTCCGCGCAACCTCTGCCGTCTTCAAATCGACATCGCAGTTTGCCGCTTCCGCCTGCGCATACTTGAGATCCTTGGTCATGAGCCTGAGCATGAAATTCACCGTGTAGGAATGGTTGACCATTCGCTCTGAGATGGCCGCAAGCAGCGGACTACCCGGCGCACCCGCCTTGAGTATCGACAAAGCCTTTTCGCGGTCGAGTCCGCTTCGCTCAATCCACGCCAGCCCTTCTGCAAGGGACGCCACCTGAACGCCGCACAAAAAATTATTGATCAGCTTCAACTTTGCGCCGCTGCCAACCGGCCCCAGGTAAACGATCTCCTTGCTCATCGCTTTCAGCACCGGCGTAGCGGCTTTGAGCGCATGATCGCTTCCGCCCACAAGAAACGAAAGCTGGCCCGCCCCGGCCTGCATGCGGCTCCCGGTCACCGGGGCGTCCAGAAATTCCGCGCCTCGTTCGGCCGCAAGCGCCGCGAGCTGAACGATCCATGCTGGGCTTACCGTGCTCGACTCAATCAGGATGGCGCCTTTCTCAACGCCGTCGAGTGCACCGTTCTCACCCGTCCACACTGCACGCGAAGCCGTGTCGTCGGCCAACATTCCAATCACAAGCGACGCACCCCGCGCAGCATCGGCCGGAGTCGCTGCAAGGCGCGCGCCCCCTCTCACCAACACCTGCGCCTTCGATACGGTGCGGTTGTACACGGTTAGCGAGAATCCAGCCTTCATCAAATTCGCGGCCATGCCCGCGCCCATCGTGCCCAGTCCAAGAAGCGCTACTCTTTCACTCACGGAAATCTCTCCCTCCCGGTCCATCATCAGGCCAGCGAACTCACTGCCACTTGGCGATTCGTTTCCTTTGCCTCCACGTGGACCGGGTTGCGCAGCGCTCGCCCGAATCCCTCGTAGCGCACCTCCATCCAGTCTCCATCCTCGATCACAATGCCGTCGCCAAAACTCAATGAATGGGCGCCGAAAAAATGCACATGCACGTCGCCGGGTTGACGGTGGCCGTCAAACTTGAAGTGATGATGCTCCAAATTGGCGAGGCTATGACACATATTCGCCCCTCCCGTCTCCACTGCTTTCGACCAGATCGTCTCCCCGCCCCGCTGGATTCGCACCTCTCCGGGAATCGACTGAAACTCCGCGCCAATCACCAGCTCAGGCCCGATGCTGCACGTGCGAAGCTTGGAGCCGGCAAGATTCAAATAGTTGCGCTTCTCGAATTTATGGTCGGAAAACTCATTGCCAGCAGCCATGCCGATGCGATACGGCGCGCCGTCTTTGCCGATGATGTAAATTCCCGCAATCTCAGCCTCTTCGCCGCCGTCCTCCGCATGGGCTGGAATCGTTAAGGGCTCAAAGGGCGCTCGCAACATGGCTCCATTGCCCTTGTAGAACCACTCCGGCGCGATCCCGATCTCGCCCGGCAGCGGGCGACCGCCTTCCACGCCCCACTGAAACATTTTCATGCTGTCCGTCACTGTTTCGGCTGGCTTTTGAATCGACTCGGCATCCTTACCCGTAGCGTGCATGGCCTGCCTCTGCTTCGCGCTTCCGAGGTGAGTGAGGCCGGTTCCCGTGATGGTCAGGCGCCAAGGTTCATCCGGCACATCGATTGGAGGGAGCAGATGCCACTCTGAAGTCCCCGCATAAACTGCGTCGTAGTCCAGACTCTCGCCAAATGCAAGCGATTTTGCCTGCTCAGTCAATTTGAACCCGCAACCTATGCAGAGCTGCGCCAGCGCATAAATATTCTCAACTTCAGCGAGGCAGCGGAGGCCGGGCTCCTCGACAAGCGCAACCCGGCGCTCAGAACCGTTGCTGATTTGAACCAGACGAATCATGATCTACTCATTCCTCACTCGATAATCTTGAAGCGCTTGAGCGAATCTTCGTTGACTGTCAGGCCGAGACCCGGAAGGTCCTCGTCGAGATCGATCGAGCCATCCGCGGGAACCGGTTCGCCGTCGAAAATATACCAGAACAACTCGTTGCCCACTTCAACGTCGACCTTGGGAAAAAACTCGGCCATGGGCGAGTTCAGGCTGGCCATCACGACGTGATAATTATGCATCTGTCCGGCGTGAGGAATGACCGGAACCTGATACGCTTCGGCCAGTGCGGCGATCTTGCGCGCCTGGCTGATCCCTCCAACTCTATTCGTGTCGAACTGAATGTAGTCGAGGGCATTGGCTTCCAGCAGGTCGCGAAATCCAAAAACCGTGAACTCGTGCTCTCCGCCGGCAATCGGCACGCGCCCGTAGGCCTTAAGCTCTTTGTATCCGCGCGTATCGTCGGGAATCACAGGCTCTTCAAGCCAGCGTAGATTGAACGGTTCGAGCAGCGGCAACATGCGCTTGGCATAGTCGAGCGTCCAGCCCATATATGCATCCGCCATTACATCGACGCCATCGCCTACGACCTCGCGTACCGTGCGCACCAACGCCACATTGTGCTGCATCCCCTCCGCGCCGTCCACCGGCCCCCATCCGAAACGCAGCTTCATCGCCTTGTAGCCTTCGTCTTTGTAGCGCTGCGCTTCGACGCGCAACTCATCGAGCGGCATGCTGTAAAGACGGCTCGCATACACCGGAATGCTCTTCTTTGTGCGTCCGCCCAGCAGCCGATATACGGGCTGTTTGACTGACTTGCCCAGCAAGTCCCATAGCGCGATGTCGACCGCGCTGATCGCCGTCATGGCGACGCCCTTGCGGCCGAACGCCATGGTCCGCCGATACATCTGCTGCCACAGAAACTCAATGTCCCATGGGTCGGCGCCCACAAGCAGCGGCTTCAGGTAGATATCAACGCACGCCTTGGTCACCAGTGGCGACAACGCGGCATTGCCCAGTCCCACCAGGCCGGCATCGGTAAATATTTCCACCAGCAACCAACCATGGAACGCAAAGTTCCCCATGGACGCTTCGCGGAACATGACCAGGTCCATCGGATTGGTGCAGAAGTGGGGAGGCAGCGGTGTAGTCTCGCCCTCCCATTGGACGACGCGCGTGCGCACTTCGGTGATCTTCATGATTGACTCGCTTTCGCTGACAGGTCTGGGAACTTGAACGGTTGCATCTTGCCTCCGAGAAACAGAATGGCCAGAAACCCGATGATGTGAAACGTTCCTACGATAAAAAACAGCGTCCCATATCCAAATCCATGGCCCAAAAGAAATCCCGCGACAATGCCGAAGATGGCTCCGCCAATGGCCCCGCCAAATCCGACCAGTCCCGATACCGATCCCACCGCGGCGAGCGGAAAGATGTCCGCGGGCAGTGTCATGATCAATCCCGACCAGGACTGCTGACAGAAAAATGCGATGCTGAACAACACCAGCGCCCACCCCACCGGAACATGCGGTACCAGCATCACTACCGGCATGAACAGCGCGCTAAGCCCCAGAGCAAACTTCCTTGAGAAATCGAGCGAATGTCCCCGGCTCAGCAACGCGCTCGAAAACCACCCTCCAAGAAAGCTTCCTACGCCCGACGCCGCATAGGGAATCCACGCATAGTAGCTTACCTGCTTCACGTCGAAGCCGCGAACGTCGTAGAGATATTTCGGCAGCCAGAAAAGGTAAAAGTACCATGCCGAGTCGCTCATGAACTTGGCAAAGACCAGCGTCTGAACCTTTCGCATTCCAACTACATCCAGAAATGACAACTCGCGCGCAGCCAGCCGCGCTTTGGGTGTAAAGTTCGAATTGTCATTGCTTCCCCGATAGCTCACAAACCACCACACCACCCACGCGAGGCCAATCGCACCCGATGCGAAGAACACCATCCTCCATCCACTGGTCAGAATCACCACACCGATCAGCGGCGGAGCCAGCACCGATCCAACCGCGGTCCCCGCATTGATGATCCCCATCGCCGTCGATCGCCGCTCGAGCGGAACCCACTCCGCCACAACTCTGGTTGCCGCGGGAAACGCTCCGCCCTCGCCCATTCCCAGCAGGCATCGAGCCGCCATCAGAAAACCGAAGCTCATTGCCAGCCCATGCAGCGCACATGCTCCAGACCACCACAGCATGATCAGAATGAATCCGCGGCGCGTCCCCAGCACATCCAACAACCGGCCGCCAGCCGCATACAGCAGTGCGTAAGGGATGAGAAACGCAAACTGCAGCCACGAGAACTGCTGATTGCTCAGCGGGATCGTCCGCTCGATTGCCGCGATCGCCACGGGCAGCGTTTGCCGGTCAAAGTAGCTGATGGCAATTGCCGCCGTCACCAGCGCGACAAAATACCACTGAGGTTTCATCGCTGCCGGCCTATTGATCTGCGTGGCTTCTCTCAACAGCGCTGGCCCCCGCTCACCACTTCAGTCTCATCAGCGAGGTTGCCTGGCGGGGAAGGTCCGTGCCGATCGTCACCTTGCCGTCGCTAACATCCAGCCACTCCGGCGAGTTCAGTAGCTCCAATTGCCCAGCCTCTTGCAACCGCGCATACTGCTCGGCGGTGGGAGCCTGCGGAGAGCCCATTGCCTTCCACACAGTGTAGGAGTTGCTATGTGTGTCGTCGATACGATAGTGCTCGAGCAGCACTCTCTTCACTCCCGCCGGAATGCCAGAGACGGTCACTTGCACAGCTGCGCCGGGCGCTGGCAAGTCGTCGTCGTGGTAGTTCCACAGCATGACCGCCGCTTCATGCTCCGCTTTCGTGGCTATCGCGTCCACGTCCGGCGCCTGCTTGACGCCCATGCTTAGAATCTCGTCGAGCGGAACTTGTCCTGTGCTGCCGGTCTTCACTCGCTCGCCGGACATTAAACCCGCCATCCGAAAGACATTCAGCACCGGCTTGTCCACGCCATTTGTCGCTAGCGTGCGAAAGCCCTCGAAGTACTCCTTGCCCTCGAATTCAAACGACCACGACAGCATCGCCAGCAGGTTCACCCCTGCCCGGTCCTGCAAGTCGAACAGCGCCTTCATCGCCGCCGCCGTGTAAGTTGCGTAAAGTGGTCCGTTGCGGTATGCATTGGCCGGATTCGTCTTCATCGAACAAGCCGCGCAGCCCTCCGGATCGGCTTCGCTCAGAATGATGGGTAGGTGAGCATACCGGGGAAACTTCGCCACAATGTGAAAGCCCGCGTCGGTCGCCTTCAACTCATTCGCCAGGCCCATCCGCACATGTCCATCCACCACGGTCGGCCGGCCCTTGGGATGAAACGAAATGAAATCGAGCGGAATCGGCTTGCCATTTGCGGCACTCTTATCGTTCAGGCAATGCTTCAGAAAGTTATTCAGGAATCCAGAGGACCTGTCCGAGCCTGGACCAGTACTAGCCGGCCCGCCCACGATTGCATTCGGCAGCGCTGCCCGAACTCCAGCTACGGCGTAGTCGTAAAGCTTGAAGTACTCCGCGGGCGTTCCATGCCAGTACCCAATGTCCGGCTCATTCCACACCTCGAAGTACCACGTGCTCACCTGCTGCTTTCCATAGCGCTCGACAAGATGTTCTGTAAAGCGCCGCACCAGTTCGCCCCACATCGCATAGTCTTTCGGCGGATTGTTAGAGGCTCCGGAGGTAGTGTTAGCTGGGTAGTGAATCTGGTATGTGTCCACTCCCGGAACCGTTGCTGCAAGGTCCTTCGGCATAAAGCCAAGCTCGACCATCGGCTGTACGCCGGCTTTCCGATACTCGTCGAAGGTCTGGTCGGTGATTGCGAAATCGTACACCGGCTTTCCATCAGGGCCCAGCGAGAATACATTCGATGAACTCCACTTGAGCTCCGCCACACCATTTCCCGAAGTGAGCAGATGATGCGCGCGAATGTGCGCGGGCACAGGGCTCAGGTCATGCAGCTCCTTGAGCAGTTGCTTGCCATATTTCATTGTTGTGAAGTTTGACTCGTCGTAGCCAAACCAGGCGTAGATGGGCTTATACGCCCCCTGCGGCTTGGCCAGGTCAACTTGAATGGATACCGGATTCGATGCAGGAGTCTGTGCAACTCCCTGCATCGTAGCCGCAAAGATCAAGGTCATTGCAAGTTTGTGCATGGGTAGGTGGCCTTGTCGATTCGAAGTCGCGCTCCAGCGCGAATTGTATATCAACCGGTAGGGAACCATCACCGATGCGGAGCCTTTCCGGGGCAGAACGTAAGAATACTCTCCGCTTAGACGAATCTCCGACAAGGGGAGGCCTGCTCCTGCCATAGACCTCCAGCAAGCAGCGTTTTCGCCAAAGCCTTCGCATGCAGCCAGGTTTCTTCATTCCCTGGAGCTAGGATGGCGCCTTCGCGGACATGTCCTTGTTCGGGCTCCAGTTGATCACGTGATAGGTGGCTGGCGTCTTGCCAATATTACGGAAGCCGTGCAAGCTGTTCGACGCGTTGAAGACCACCGACCCCGGCCCGACCTTCACCCAAATGCCGTTCGAGAGAGTCTCGCAGTCACCCTCGCGAATGACGATCAGCTCTTCATTGACGTGCCTGTGCGGAGGATGCGAGGTCTCGCCCGGGTTGAGAGTCGTGACATGCATCTCCAACTGATCCAGTGTCGCTGTCGGAGTCTTGCAAAGCGACCGCACCTCGCCGGTCTTGTTCTTGACTGGCTTCATATCGTTCCAGTTGAAGACTGTTGGTCCTAGAATCGGCTGTTCGGTAGCCGCCGCGGCGAGTCCATGCAGCGCGCTCGGCATCGCCAGCAATCCAACCAGGGCATCGCGTCTGGTAATCATGACTCCCTCTCTCCGGTTCATAGCAGGTATTAGGACAACATGTAAGGCGCGCGTTGCGGCCGCGATAACATGCCGTTCGCCTCGTCGTCGTTCTTGAAGCGCTCCTTCATTGGGTCCCAGTAAAGCTTGCGCTTCAGCACCATCGCCATATCGTGAATCAGACAGGTCGAACATGCCCGATGCCCCATCTCCACCGGCGAGATCGGCTCCTTGCGGCTGATGATGCAATCGAGCCAGTTACCATGCTGTTCCTTGCTTTCATACAGATGGATTTCGTCCGGCCCGATGACCGACTTGATGATCGCCGGATCGCTCGACGCCAGCGCGGTTGCATCGTTCAGCTTGGCCGCCGGATCGCTCTTCGTGACCTGTTCGTTGCCGCGCGAGACGAAGATCCATCCCTTGGTCCCGTAGAATTTGATGCCGTTCGCGTAGTCGCCGCTCACGCTCATGTGAACGCCATTCGCATACAACGCCTCGGTCTTGAACGGTCCATGCACATCCCAAAGCCCGTGATCGGGAAACTCGGCGTGGCCCCACACCTCAATCGGGCCGGTGTACTCCGTATTCATGCCCCAGTGCGCGCTATCGATATGGTGCGCGCCCCATCCCGTTATCATGCCCGCGCCAAACTGCCTGCAGCGCAGCCACCCTGGACGGTCATAGCCTGTTTGCGGATGCACCCGGTCTACTGTGTAATACCACATACGGAGTCTCGCCCAGCCACATCTCGTAGTTGAACCCGTCAGGAACCGGCATGGGCGTCTTGTCGCCACCGGCGGGGTCTCCTGGCAAACCGACCTCGACACGCCGCAGGTCGCCAATGCGCCCGTTGCGCACCAACTCGGCGGCATAGCGAAACTGCACCGTAGAGCGTTGCTGGCTGCCGATCTGCAGGATCCGGCCTGAAGCCTGAACCGCATTGCTCAGCGCGCGGCCTTCCGAAATCGTCAGCGACGCGGGCTTCTGCAGGTATACATCCTTGCCCGCCCGCACGGCGTCGACACCGATCAGAGCGTGCCAATGATCCGGCGTGCTCACCACTACCGCGTCGATATCTTTGTTGGCCAGCAGGTCATGATAGTTTGCGTAACCGGTTACACCGTCGTAGGTTTTGCCCGTCTTGGCCGCATAGAAGTCATTGACAAGTTTTTTGCCGTCCTCGACGCGATGCGCATCCAGGTCGCAGACCGCAATGATTCTGGCCCGGTCGTAGGGCAACAGAGAAGCCATGTCGTGAACGCGCGAGATGCGCCCCACGCCGATGGCGCCGATATTGATGCGCTTGCTCGGCGCAAATTGGCCCAGCACCGCGGAAGACACAATCGCCGGGAATCCAACAACCGCGGCCGCGCCCAGCCCGGCTTTCAAAAACCTGCGCCGTGAAACTTCGCGCTTGACTTCATGCGCCATCGCACTCTCTTTCTGCTAGTCCTTCAGTGTTACGAGCCGGGCGTTCTTTTGCGCCTTGATCACCAGTTCGGCCGCTAGAAGGCATTGTTCCTGATCCTGCGCGACGTGCGTCCGATTCACAATATCCGCAACAAACTGAGGACCAAACGGCAGAGGCATGTTGTTGCAATCGATGTACCGGGCCTGTTTGCTATCTACGATGAACAGATTGTTGCCCTGATGCGCCACAGCAACATTGGTGTATTTGCGCACCTCAATGTAGCCGTTGGTGCCGAGAATAAAGAGCCGTCCATCGCCCCAGGTTCCGAGTCCATCGGGGGTGAACCAGTCCAGCCGCACATAACCCAGCCCGCGGTCTCCGCGCAGCACCATGTCACCGAAATCCTGAAACCGCGGACGATCCGGATGCCGCACATTCGCAATCTGCGACTCCACCACTTCGGCCTGCTTCGATCCCGTGTAATAGAGGAACTGATCCACCTGGTGCGAACCAATGTCGCAGAGGATGCCGCCGTATTGGTCGGGATTCCAGAACCACTCCGGCCGTCCCGCTCCCCCGCCCGCATCGCCGTGGCCCTGAACAATCTGATGAGGCGCGATGTTGATTGTCTGAATCACCTTGCCGATCGCGCCTTGCTGGATCAGCACGCCCGCATACACCGCCGCTTTCACCTCCAGCCGCTCGCTGTACATGATGCCGTAGATCCGCTTGGTCTCTGCGATCGTCTTCCGCACCTCGGCCAGTTGTTCCAGGGTCGTCATCCCCGGCTTGTCCGACAGAAAATCCTTGCCATGCTTCATTGCACGCACGCCGAGCGGGGCCCGTTCATTGGCGATCTGTGAGCTGAGCACAAGTTGAACCGCAGGGTCGTTCAGAATCTCATCCTGCGTCTTGACGACCTTCACGTCCGGAAATCGCTTCTTGAAGGAGGCGAGTTTGTCCTCTTCGCCGGCCCAGGCCGCTACCAGTTCGCCGCCGCCGCGCTGAATGGCGCCGATCATGCCAATAATGTGGTCGTGACTCATGCCGCAAACCGCGAACTTGATGTGGCTTTCCGGCGCCTCGCCCGATTGCGCAGGCGCTACAGCATCTTCAATCACGCGGCCTTGCTCTCCGCCCAGGGCCATCACGCCATTTGGCAAACCCGTCATCATCGCTATCGACCCCATCAATCCAGTCTGTTTCAGAAAATCGCGCCGGCCTCTAGATTTCATGCTTGTCTCCCCTCCGTTCGGCGAACAGTATTTCCAATGAGAGAACCCAAATCCCTGTGAACGGCAATCTACTGTTCGACGCGAAGTTATTCTTTCCCGGGCGCCCATGTCAAGCGAGCGCTCGCGGGAATGGATTTGCCGCCAAATTCGTCCCCAACGGAAGCCTTGAAAGAGCCAAAGACAAATGAACACGGCTGAATTCACGAAGTCCGCCCCAGTCCCATAGCGCCGAAAAAAGTTCAATGCAATCTGCTATTCTTTGCCAAGCGCGAGACCGATGAGCCCAGTGTGTTGCGGCGTGCGATCGGTTTCACAAGGAGCGATCTGTTAGCTCGCGATCTCCGTGGAGATGGTTGTTCGTTTGCCAACGCCGAATTGACAGTAGAATTGCACCAAGAGAATTTCCCAATGAGTTATACCTTGCTTAACCTGAGCGGGCGAGTTGCAGTTGTGACCGGAGGAACCACCGGGCTGGGATACGCGATTGCGCTCGGTCTCGCGGAATCCGGAGCCGACGTGGTTGCCAGTTCGCGGCGTAAGGAGCATGTTGAAGAGGTAGCGGCAGAGATCGAGGCGCTTGGCCGGCGTTCGCTGCCTGTGGTCAGTGACGTGTTGAACAGGGCATCCGTGCAGGTACTGCATGATGCGGTACTCAAGATGTTTGGCAAGGTGGATATCCTTGTGAATGCGGCCGGAGTTACTCATATGGCGCCGACTCTGGAAGTGGAAGAAGCGGATTGGTCGCGGGTGATCGAGACCAACCTGACGGGGACCCTGCGCTGCTGCCAGATATTCGGCGGCACCATGATTGGCGCCGGGTATGGGCGTATTGTCAACATCGCCTCTCTCTCTTCGTTCGTGAGCTTCTATGAAGTCGCCGCATACTCGGCGAGCAAGGCCGCGGTTGTGTCGCTCACAAAGTCTTTGGCCTGCGAGTGGGCGCGGAAAGGGGTGACTGTAAATGCGATTGCGCCTGGAGTTTTCCCAACGCCCCTGAACGGCAGCTTGATTCAAGGGACTCCGCGAGGAGACGAGCTGATTCTGCGCACGCCCATGGGCCGTTTCGGCGAGCCGCGGGAGGTGGCCGGTACGGCAGTCTTTCTGGCTTCGGAGGCAGCATCGTTCGTCACAGGGCAGGTGATTGCCGTCGATGGTGGTTTCCTGGCCAGCGGAGTAAACCAATAGTCGGAGGATAGAAGGCAATAAATAGTGCCGGGCGCCCGAATTCATTCGGCACAGAGGAGCAAGTGTTGCGATGAGGATTACCAAGGCAACTGTAAATATTACCTCGCCGGGCAGAAACTTTGTCACACTGAAACTCGAGACCGATGAGGGCATTCATGGCTTGGGAGACGGCACCGTCAACGGGCGCGAGTTAGCGGTGGCAAGTTATCTTACCGAGCATGTGATCCCGTGTATCATCGGCCGCAACCCGTTTCAAACGGAAGATATCTGGCAATATCTCTATCGCGGGGCTTACTGGCGGCGAGGGCCGGTGACCATGGCAGCCATTGCCGCGGTGGATGTGGCCCTTTGGGATATCAAGGGCAAAGCGCTGAATACACCAGTGTATAACTTGCTCGGCGGCAAGAGCCGCGAGGGCGTTCTGGTGTATGCACACGCCAATGGCAAGGACATCGACCAAGCTCTGGAAGACGTGGCGCGGCACAAGGAAATGGGCTTCAAAGCAATCCGGGTGCAGAGCGGAATTCCAGGGCTATCGACCACCTACGGCATTTCGAAGGGACCGGGACGCTACGAACCGGCCGAGCGCGGGTTGCCATCGGAGTGCGAGTGGTCAAGTGAGCTTTATCTACGTCACGTTCCCAAGCTTTTCGCGCGCGCGCGTGAGGTTTTTGGGGATGAGTTACACCTGCTGCACGACTGCCATCATCGCTTGACGCCCATCGAAGCCGGACGGCTAGGTAAAGAGTTGGAGCCGTTTCACCTGTTCTGGATGGAAGATCCAACGCCGGCCGAGTTGCAAGAGGGCTTCAAGATCATCCGCGAGCATACGACAATGCCGATTGCCGTGGGCGAGGTCTTCAATTCAATCTGGGACGCGCATGACCTGATTCGCAACCAGTGGATCGACTATCTGCGCATGACGATTGTTCACGGAGGAGGACTCACTCACCTCAAGAAGGTTGCGGACTTTGCCGGCCTTTATCACGTGCGCACCGGCTTCCACGGGGCAACGGACTTGTCTCCGGTAACCATGGCGGCGGCGCTGCATTTCGATACTGCGATTCATAATTTTGGGATACAGGAGCTGATGCCCCACACCGGTGAGACGGACGCGGTTTTCCCACATCGTTACAGCCTCAAGGATGGCATGATGTTTCCGGGTGACGCGCCTGGCCTGGGTGTGGAGTTAGACGAGACACTGGCGGCAAAGTATCCGTATCAACGCGCATATCTGCCGATCAACCGAAAGCTGGATGGAACGCTTACCGACTGGTAAGTTAAGGCGTCCGGTTCTGAGATTCAGAACTCCTTCGGCGCGATCTCAACCTTCCGCGCCTCGGAACAAGACGCGTAGATACTTCTGACAAGTTGGAGCGCCCTGAATCCGTCAATGCCCGAACACGCAGGCGGCCTGCCAGCCTTGCATGATTCCCCAAAGTCGGAGAAGAGTCTTTCGAATGGCGCTGTAGAGATGGCCATTGGAATCGACGCCCCCGATGAGGCCTGGCTTCCTATCGGCGCCGGGTCTCCGAAGTCATCCATGACATCCCACGTTGTAAGTTGATCGCCCGTGACAATGGCTGTTCCCTTCGTCCCATGAATCTCGATTCTTTCGGGATATCCTGGCCAAAGTGACGTTGAAGCCTGAATCACGCCCAGGGCGCCCGACGAATAATGGAGCAGGGCGCTCAACAAGTCTTCAGACTCAATCGTATGCAAACCTCCCAGCTTCCAGAACCCAAAGACCTCGTCCACAGCGCCGACCAGGTGTAACAGCAGATCGACTTGATGGATAGCCTGGCTGATAAGCGCTCCTCCACCCTCGACGGCCCAGCTTCCCTTGATCGGGCGTGAGTAATAATCGGCTGAACGATACCATTTTATGTACGCATCTGCTTGCAGAATTCTCCCCAGCCTTCCGGCTTCGATTGCCTGCTTGAGAAATAGCACGGAGTTATCGAAGCGATGCTGACTTACAACGCCCAGCTGAATTCCGGCATCTTTCGCCACAGCGATCATCCGCTCGGCGGTCTTGAGATCGATAGCCATCGGCTTCTGCACGAGAACATGCTTTCCATGTCTCGCAGATAGCTCAACAGCGGGAAGCCGATAAGCTGGAAACGTGCATACATCGACGATATCTATCTCCGGATGGCGGCAAAGTTCTTCGACAGTCAGCACGAATTCCGCTCCGGTAGCTTCGGCAAACTTGCGCCCGCGCTCCAAGGTGACATTCGTGCAAGCTCTAACCTGGTAGCCAATGTTCTTGTAGGCATCAGCATGTTTCCATGCGACAGCGCCCGTTCCAACGATCCCAACTCTCATCTGTTTCCTCGCGCTGCCGGCTTGCGCCCAGTTAGGGGCATGTCCGCCCGGCGTTGACTCCCCGATTCTTCATCGATTGTAAAGGCAGAATGGAACTCCACCGCTCGCGGCCGGGATTCATGTGCCCCGCGCCGCCAATCCCCATGACATCGTATCGCCTGCCGTGCGATACTATGGCTCCCTCAGGAAGCTACTCCAGCGCCTGGAAGTTGCTTCCCCAAGACCACCCATCCATGTGCTAGAGTGTTACGAATCCAGTTATGGCGATTCCCAAGAAAATTGCGCGTTACGAGATTATCGATGAGTTGGGCCGCGGCGCCATGGGCAGCGTATTCCGCGCGCGCGACCCCGCAATGGATCGCATCGTTGCCATCAAGACCATCCTTACAGCGGCATTGGCCAGCGAGCAAGCCAACGAGTTCCGCCAGCGCTTCTACCGCGAGGCGCGTGCAGCGGGGGCGCTGGCTCACCCCGGAATTGTGCCCGTCTTCGACGTGGGCGAAGACGAGGGAATGCCCTTTCTGGTAATGGAATTCGTCGATGGCCAAACACTCGCCGACGCCATGAAAAAGGGCGAGCGGTCGTCGCTCGATCGCGTCTGCGAGATCGGACAGAAGGTCGCCGAAGCCCTTGGGTACGCGCACAGCCATGGCGTAGTTCACCGCGACATCAAGCCCGCGAACATCCTGCTCACTTCGCGCCAGGTGTACGGCGAGGAGCGGCCGAAGATTACGGATTTCGGCGTTGCCAAGCTCACCGCCGGAGAGGCTACCACCAGCGGTCAGCTTCTGGGAACGCCTGCATTCATGCCGCCCGAGCAGTTTACCGGCGCGCCAATCGATGGCCGCACCGACCTGTTTTCGCTCGGCGTCATCCTCTATTGGATGTCCACGGGAGAGCAGCCATTTCCCGGCGAGACCATGACGGCGGTGTCCTATAAAATTGTCCATACTGAGCCGGTTCCGCCTGGAAAACTGAATCCCGCCATCCCCGGCCCGTTGCAGGCTGTGATTCTCAAGTGCCTGGCGAAGAGTCCCTACGACCGCTATCAAACCGGCGAGGAACTTGCTCAGGCCCTTGCGGAGTTACGCGCCTATGAAAGGGGCGGAGCCATGCAGACGGCCACTCCGCAAGCTACGGCAGCGGGAGGCGGATCGGAAGACACGATGCTTCCGGTCAGTCTGCGGCCAAAGACTGTCGCCGCGCCGGTTGTGGCGGCAACGATTCAGCCGTTACCTCCTACTCCGCCGTCAGCTCCTTTGCCAATGCCGCCGCAAGCTCCGCCCGCAATTCCTGTCAAGCCAGCCAAACCAGCGAAGCCGGTCAAACCGCCGAAACCGCCAAAGCCGGCTCAACCTGGGAAAAAGGGCGGCGGGCTGATCTTTGCATTGATTGCGGTCGTGGTGGTTGCTGCCGCCGCGGCAGGGGGCGGATATTGGTTTCTGCATCGCAGCCAGCCTGCTCCGCGGCAACAGCAGCCGGCGCCTGTCGCAGTCGCCCCTCCAGCGCCCACGCCCGCGGTGGCCGCACCTCCACAGCCGGTAACCCCCGCACCTGAGGAGGCGGCGCCGGCGGTTCCCCCGCCCGCATCGCAAGCGAAGACCTCTGCGAGCGCAAAGGTCACACCCTCGAAGACTCAAAAGAAGGCTGCCGGCGTGCCACAGAGCGCGCAGGTGGCCGCGATTCCAGCACCAGCGCCGGTTGTCGTGCCGCCGGTGGCGCCGCCTGCCCCCGCACCAGCCCCTCACCCGCAATTGGCAGCCTTGGGGTTCGACCCGAAAAAGATCGACCCAAAAGACAATGCCCGTTTGAAGTTCGATTTGGGGCACGTTCCACCTGCTGTCAACTTCACCGTCGAGATGGATGGCAAGACCTTTTACAAGGGGACCGCGGGAAACAGGGCGGACTATGACAGCCTTTATGTTCCGCCCGGCCTGCACCAGTTTCGTGTCGAGGTCAGCGCCGGCAGCGTGTCGAAGGTCTCGAATACGGTCAGCTTTCAATTCATCGCAAAGAAACACATGACTCTGAAAGTCGATCTGAAGCCGCAGTCGAACGCCAGCGTAGCAGGGGTCCCTGTCCTCGATCCCGCAACGCAGGTTATCGCTACGCTCAAAGCGGACTTCTCTTTGTTTAACTGAGTCACGGTCCCCGGCACCAGCGTGGCACAGGTTAGTGCAATCGGCGACACAAAAGAGGTCGTGCCGGGAAATCAGGGAATGACCATGAACTCCGATCCAACCCCCGGCGTCTCGCTTTCGCTTTCTGGCCGTGTAGCCCTCATCAGCGGCGGTTCGCGAGGTATCGGCGCCGCTACTGTCCGCCTTTTCCGTCAGGCTGGCGCCCACGTCGTCTTCAGCTACCACCGGGCTTCAGCCCAGGCTCAGGAGCTCGTCGACGAGTGCGGTGGCCCAAGCCTCTGCCGCGCAATCCAGCAAGAACTAGCCACACCCGAAGATGGCCAGGCTCTCGTCGCCAGCGCTCTCAGCGTGTTTGGCGATCTCGACTGCCTCATAGTGAATCACGGCATCTGGCCGCCCGATGGCTCCATTGACACCATGGATGCCGCTCGCTGGAGGCGCACTCTTTCTGTGAATCTCGACGCGGCTTTCGGCCTCGTCCAGGCTGCTGCCGCTCACATGCTCAGCAGGCCCGCGCCAACGGAAAATGCCAACGGCCCAATCGAATGCGCTCGCGGCCACATTGTTCTGGTCGCCTCCGCTGCCGGCCAGCGCGGCGATCCTAAGCATGCCGACTATGCCGCCAGCAAAGGCGCGCTCATCTCCCTCACCAAGACCCTATCCTCCGAGCTCGCCCCGCTCGGCATTTACTGCAATTGCGTCGCTCCCGGCTGGGTTTCGACCGAGATGTCCGCCTCCGCCTTTGCAACCCCCGAGGTCGCCGGCCGACACCTCCCCGGCATCCCTCTCGGCCGCCCCGCTCATGTCCACGAGATCGCCGGCCCCATCCTGTTCCTCTGCACTCCGTTCGCCGGATTCATCTCCGGGGAGATTTTCAACGTAAACGGCGGCGCGGTTCTAATCGGATAGCAGCTTGGATCTTTGCCTCACCAAAATGGCGATGAAGCTGTGAAACCGGCATGCTCGACCCGGTGCAATGCGCGTGGTGTATCACTATGATTCACGCGCTCGCGCGCTTGTCCTTCGTCACCGGCGGCATGGGGTGATTTAATCAGGCATGGCTTCCGATCCCAGGCCACGCAGGCCGCGCCGCATCGCGAGAATCCAACTCATTGCGGTTGCTATCCTCTCCATCGCCGGCGTCATCAACTATATCGATCGCGGCTCCCTGGCCATCGCCAACACAACCATTCGCGCCGATCTCGGTATGTCGGCTACGCGGATGGGGATCTTGCTCTCAGTTTTTTCTTTGTCCTACGCCATCTCTCAGCTTCCCGTCGGCGTCCTGCTTGACCGCTTCGGCGAACGCATTGTTCTGGGCGCGGGCATGTTTCTCTGGTCTTTGACGCAGACGGCCACCGGTTTCGTCAGAGGCTTCGCTTCCTTTGCCGCGGCCCGCGTCGGTTTGGCGGTCGGTGAATCGCCGTTCGTCGTCGGCGCGGTCAAAACGGTCAACGACTGGTTTGACGTTCGCGACCGCGCTACGCCGATGGCGATCGTCAACGCCGCGACCACCCTCGGCCAGTCCATTGCGCCGCCGATGCTCACGGTGATCATGCTGGCTTTCGGCTGGCGAGGGATGTTCATGCTCATCGGCGCGCCCGGCCTGTTGCTCTCAGTTGTCTGGTACGCGTTTTACCGCGATCGCAAAAGTGTTTTCCTGAACGATCGGGAAAGGGCCTATCTCGAGATCCCGGATGCGGCGAGAAAACTCTCCGACATCTCTCTATCCCAATGGTTGAGTCTCTTTCGTTTGCGAACTGTGTGGGGAATGATGCTCGGCTTTGGAGGCATCAATTACACGGTGTGGCTCTACATGTCCTGGATGCCGAATTACCTTGAAGCCGAACATCACATCGGCGTAGCCGCCACTGGAACGATCGCCATGATTCCGTTTGCTTGCGGCGCAGTCGGCATGTTCCTCAGCGGCGTGATCGCGGACTCTCTTGTGCGCCGTGGAGTTCCGCCTGTTAAGAGCTACAAAGCTCTTCTGATCACGGGGATGACTTTGTCTGCCGCTTGCACCTTGCTGGTGCCCTACATTCTTGACGCAACCGGTGCGGCGTTTGGTATAGGTATGGCGCTGTTCTTCAATTATCTCGCGGGAAACGCCGGTTGGTGCCTGGTACAGTACATGGCGCCTCCCGGAGTTGTGGCCTCGGTTGCGACCATCCAGAACTTTGGCAGCTTCGTCTGCGCGTCCTTTGCCCCTGTCATTACAGGGTGGCTGCTCGATCGCACCCACTCGTTCTACTTGCCTTTGGCGATCTGCTCCATGGTCTCAATTCTTGGCGCACTCTCTTATCTGCTGATCGTAAAAGATCCGATTCAGGTCAGCGGGGCCAGGCGCTGTCTTGTTCAGTAGCAGAAAACAGAAAGCAGAAAAGTATGCTGCTCGGGGCGAAGGAATTTGAACCACCGGCCTTCTGCTCCCAGCCGTACATCGCGGCATGTTTGATATCGCTGCCCGCCGCGCGCAACCACGCTGAAGCCACGCGCTCGCCACGCCGCCATCCGGCAGGGGCTGCGTTGAAGAAAATCGATTTTCCTATTGCTCTTTCCATTTTGAGCTACTAGATTGATTGAGGCGGCAGAGCAGGCAATTCTGAGGGGCCGTGAGGTTCAGTTCCCTCGCAGACCATGGTTCCGGTTCGCTCTTCCCGTCCAGGAGCTGCGCAAGTGGATTCTTCGCATCGACGGCTTGCGATTTCCTCCGACTGGCCAGCGGGTACATGCCTGCCTGCTGCGCGCGTGTCGGTCGATTCAATTCGAAGCAAAACCAATTCCTCCACTGTTTGTTCTCTGTCGCTCCAGTCGGAGCCGAGAATTTCCATGTGCCGCGGGTCGATTGATGACGTTTTTCACTATTTGGAACCCGCGCCCACTCAGATCGAACAACCTCTTCTCACTCATTCGCCGCGCATTGTCGCAAGCAAGAACTCAGAGGAATGGATCGCATGAAAAAGCCGAAGTCAACAGTCACAGTGACTACCCGCAAAGCTGCTTCAGACTATAAGAACGCCAGCCTGCCGTCAGCCAGGCGTGCGAAGAATCTACTTTCGCAGATGACGCTGGAGGAAAAGGCCGCTCAGATGATGTGCGTGTGGCAGACGAAGGCCGAGACAATGCTGGATTCGAGTGGCAACTTCGATTTCCAGAAGGCGAAAAAGTCGTTTCGCAATAGCCGTGGACTGGGACAGGTCGGCCGGCCAAGCGATGCCGGCGGAGGCAAGAACGCGCGCGGCATGGCCGAGCTGACCAATTCCATTCAGAAGTTCTTTCTTGAGAACAGCCGTCTGGGCATTCCGGTGATGTTCCACGAAGAGTGTCTGCACGGCCACGCCGCCCCGGATGGAACCAGTTTTCCGCAGCCCATTGCCCTGGGCGCAACCTTCAACCCCGAGCTGGTGGAGTCGCTGTTCACGATGACGGCTCTCGAGGCGCGCCTGCGGGGTGCGCACCATGCGCTCACCCCGGTGGTGGATGTGGCGCGCGAGCCTCGGTGGGGCCGCGTGGAGGAGACCTACGGCGAGGATCCTTACCTGGTTTCGCGATTGGGAATCGCCGCAGTGCGCGGCTTTCAGGGAGACGCAACCTTCAAAGACAAGCGGCACGTGCTGGCGACGCTGAAGCACTTTGTGGGGCACGGACAGCCGGAATCGGGCATGAACTGCGCTCCGGCTAACGTCTCCATGCGGGTGTTGCGGGAGACATTCCTTTACACCTTCAGGGAAGCTCTGCGCGAGGCGGGAGCCGTCACGCTGATGGCGTCATACAACGAGATCGATGGCGTGCCATCGCATGCGAACAAGTGGCTGCTGCGCGACTTGCTGCGCAAGGAGTGGGGCTTCAAGGGATTTATCGTTTCGGATTACTACGCCATCTGGGAGCTTGGTTACCGGCCGGACACGCACGGCCACTTCGTGGCAAAAGATAAGAAGGAATCGTGCGCGCTGGCAGTCGAGGCGGGAGTCAACATCGAGCTGCCCGATCCGGATTGCTACCTGCACCTGGTGGAGCTGGTGAAGAAGGGCGTGCTGAAGGAATCGCAACTCGACGACCTGGTAGCGCCGATGCTCTTCTGGAAGTTTGAAATGGGGTTGTTCGACGACCCATACGTCGATCCGGAAGAGGCGGATCGCGTGGTGGGCTGCGACGAGCATCGCGGCCTGGCGCTGACGGCAGCGCATGAAGCGATTACCCTGCTCAAGAATGAAAACAACCTTGCGCCTCTCGATTTGAATGCGATCAAGACCATCGCCGTGATCGGTCCCAATGCGGATCGCGGACTGCTGGGCGGGTACAGCGGCGTGCCGAAACACAATGTCACGGTCCTGGAAGGCATCCGGGAGAAGGCCGGGAAGAAGCTGAAGGTCCTCTACAGCGAGGGCTGCAAGATCACCGATAGGCGGCTCGTGGAACCAGGATGCGGTGGTGCCGAGCGATCCGGAAGAGGACCGGAAGGCGATTGCCGAAGCGGTGCGCGTGGCGCGGAAGGCCGATGTCATCGTGCTGGCGATCGGCGGAAACGAGCAGACCTCGCGCGAGGCATGGGGGCTCAACCATATGGGCGATCGCACCAGCCTGGACCTGATTGGACGCCAGGAAGAACTCGTCAAGGCAATGGTCGCGCTGGGCAAGCCGGTCATCGTCTTCCTGTTCAACGGCAGGCCGCTCTCGATCAACTACGTTGCCGAAAATGTGCCCGTGATTTACGAATGCTGGTATCTGGGCCAGGAGACGGGACGCGCCGTTGCCGATGTACTGTTCGGCGATTACAACCCCGGCGGCAAGCTTCCGATTTCGGTTCCCCGCTCCGTAGGTCATCTGCCGGTGTTCTATAACTACAAGCCGTCGGCGCGGCGCGGCTACCTGTTCGACGCTGTCTCCCCGCTGTATGCGTTCGGTTATGGGTTGAGTTACACCACCTTTGCGATCGAGAACCCGAGATTGACCAAGAAGAAGATTCGGCTGGATCAGTCGACGCAGGTTCTTGTGGACGTGTCCAATACCGGCAAGCGCGCTGGAACGGAAGTGATTCAGCTTTACATCCGCGACCTGGTTAGTTCGGTGACGCGGCCGGTGAAGGAGCTCAAAGGCTTCAAGAAGGTCCAACTCGAGCCGGGCGAGCGCACTACAGTGGCGCTCGACATTACGCCGGCCCTGCTCTGCTTCTACGACGTGAATATGAAGTATGTCGTCGAACCGGGAGAGTTTGAGATCATGGTTGGCACTTCTTCGCGGGATGCAGACCTGACGAAGTTGACGTTGCAGGTAACGCGGTAGGCACGGCCGGGAGCGCCGGCGAAAGTTGAGGCGGCAATGATCGAGAAACTTTCCTTCGCTGAGAAGTCTGGCTATGCCCTGGGCGACATGGCGGCCAATTTTGTCTTCCAGGCAATGTTGGCTCTGCAACTGGACTTCTACACCCACACCTTTGGCCTTACGGCGGCGCAGGCAGGGACGCTCTTCCTGGTCGTCGGCCTCAGTGTGGCTTGCCTCAATCCGGTCATGGGCATGATCGCCGACCGTACCAGCAGCAAATGGGGCAAATTCCGGCCCTGGCTGCTGTGGACGGCCGTGCCCTTTGGTATCATCGGCGTTCTCACCTTCACCACGCCTGGTTTCAGTCCCGCTGGAAAGATCGTCTACGCGTGGACCACCTATATCCTGCTGAGACTCGTCTACACCATCAACAACGTACCCTATGCCTCGCTCACCGCGGTCATGACCTCGGACCCCGACGAGCGCACCAGCATTGCGTCGTACCGGCAGATCGCGGCCAACTTCGCCGGCTTCATTGTGGCCAGTCTCGCCATCCCCATGGTCAAGTTCTTTGGCCGCGGCGACGATGCGCGCGGTTACCAGTACACCATGGGGCTGCTGTCGGCTCTCAGCGTCATTTTCTTCATCGTGGCATTCTTCGCGACCAAGGAGCGCATCCAGCCCGATCCGCAACAGAAAACCTCTCTCCGGCAGGACCTTTTCGACCTGTTCAATAACCGCCCATGGGTGGTGCTGTTCCTGGCCACATTGTTTTATTTCACGGCCATTTTGCTGCGCGGCAACGTTATGCTCCCCTATTTCAGATTTGTTGCCCGCAACGTGGACCTCTTCTCCTGGTTCAACGGATTCGGGCTTGCCGCACTGCTCGCCGGCGTTGCCTGTTCCACCGCCGTGTCCGTCCGCGTGGGCAAACGCCAACTTTTTATCGCCAGCATGTTCTTGGCGGGCGTGTTCAGTATGGCGCTGTTCGTCATTCCGACGAACGCCACCGTGGCGATCATCGCAGTGGAAGTACTGCGCCAGTTCTCCTTTGGACTGTCGGGACCCATCCTCTGGGCGATGATGGGCGACGTGGCCGACTACGGCGAGTGGAAGACAGGCCGCCGCGCCAGCGGTACCGTCACGTCCGCAGTCGTGTTCGCCCTCTGGGCAGGCATCGCTCTCGGCGGCGCCATCGCCGGCTGGCTTTTCTCTTTCTACGGATTCGTCTCCGAGGCGCAGGTGCAGTCGGCGCATGCACAATCCGGTATTCTATTGACCGCCAGCGTATACGCGGGACTCGCGTTCTTCGCTGTAGCTGCATGCTTGTTCTTCTATCCCATCTCGCGCG
This sequence comes from uncultured Acidobacteriaceae bacterium, assembly GCA_963757965.1. Classification (GTDB taxonomy): domain Bacteria; phylum Acidobacteriota; class Terriglobia; order Terriglobales; family Acidobacteriaceae; genus Telmatobacter. The sequence continues at coordinate 1,265,925 of CAVWTV010000001.1, read as the reverse complement.
AAGGAAACCAGAAGATCGCCAACGAACTGGCCGAACGGCGCAAGGCGTTTGCTCCAAACACAGCCTCGTAGACTTGCCATCGATTCGGCAGAGGTTCAAATAGGGGAGGGCCATGTTAGAGAATCTACGGGAAAATGCACGGACCGCGGCGTTAGCGGTAACCGTCGCCGTGAGTATTGCGGCCGGCGCGCAAACTCCAACGACCCTCAAAGACGCTTACCAGAGTTCATTCCATGTCGGCGCGGCCATCAATGAGGCGCAGAGCACAGGGAACGACGCGCGCGGCGCGGCAATCGTCGCCGCGCAGTTCGACTCGATCTCGCCTGAAAACGTCCTCAAGTGGGAACGCATTCATCCCAGGCCGGATACGTATTCCTTCGACTCGGCCGACCAGTACGTGGCCTTCGGCGAGAAGCACCACATGTTTATCGTGGGCCATAACCTGGTCTGGCATAGCCAGGTTCCGGATTGGGTCTTTCGCGACGACAAAGGAAATCTCGTCGACCGCGAAACGCTGCTGAAGCGCATGAACGATCACATTGCCACGGTTGTCGGCCGCTACAAAGGCCGCATTCAGAGCTGGGACGTGGTCAACGAAGCACTCAACGAAGACGGAACACTGCGCCAATCACTCTGGCTGAAGATTATCGGCGAGGATTACATTGCGAAAGCCTTCGAGTATGCCCACGAAGCCGATCCGCAGGCACAGCTGACTTACAACGACTACTCGCTTGAGAATGTTGCCAAGCTCAACGGGGCGCTCGCCCTCATCGCGAAGCTGAAGGCCCAGGGAGTCCCAATTACAACTGTCGGTCTGCAAGGGCATGACAGTCTCACATGGCCCTCGCTTGAGGATGAGGACGCTACCATTTCCGCTTTTGCAAAGCTCGGGGTCAAGGTGGCGATCACGGAGCTGGACATCGATGTGCTGCCTTCTGCCACGCAGCAGCAAAGCGCCGACGTTTCCTTGAAAGTCCAACAGGACCCAAAGCTGAATCCATATGCGGACGGGTTGCCGCCGTCAGTGCAGCAGGAGCTTGCGAAGCGATATGCCGGCCTGTTCGGGGTCTATCTGAAACACCGCGACGTTGTCAGCCGTGTGACCTTCTGGGGCGTCACGGACGGGGATTCCTGGAAGAACAACTGGCCTGTGAAAGGGCGCACCAACTATCCCCTCCTTTTCGACCGCAGCGGCAAGCCGAAGCCGGCCTTTCAGGCAGTCCTGCGAGTGGCAGCGAACGGTATAACAAAATAGTTCAAGCTGCGTTCGGGATGTGATTCAGAGATTTGAAGTACTTTGAACTGGTCGGGGCGGAGGGATTCGAACCCCCGACCCTCTGCTCCCAAAGCAGATGCGCTACCAGGCTGCGCTACGCCCCGACGTTCCAGATTGATTGTATCGCGGATGGTTCTCAATACCGCATTCCGACTGCGGGAACCTGTAGCTGGCTCAGCCAGATCAGCAGCCAAACCACGAGCGCGACGGGGATGGCGAAGACCAGGGCAAGAGCCGCGGCAAGGATCAGCAGAAACGCCCAGTCGCGGCCAGTGTGGCGGCGAGACTCGCCGAGATGGCGGGTGAGCAGGAGGTAGTTGCGACGGTTGGCCTTCCAGGCAATGTCGAAGATGTCGCCAAAAAGGGGAATCGAGCCCACCAGAACGCCGATGCCGAGGTTTACCGCCATGCGCACCAGCGTCACGTAAGGTACGCCGCGAATCCAGGCTGCCAGGGGAATAATCAGTGAAAGCAGTCCCGCCAACACGTCGCCCAGGCCGGGAACCAGCCCGATAATTCCGTCCAGTCCAAAGCGGATGCCGGTGCCGGGGATGACAAAGGCCTCGTCCAGAAGAATCTCCAGGCCATGCAGGGTCCGGTCGCGAAAGAGCCATGCCCCGCGGTTCCAGCGGTCCTGGTCCAGTGAGGAGCCCGGGGCTATTGATGCTCCTGTAGGCTGAGTGTTTGCCGGGATTGGAGCGCGGCGGGGCATGGGCGGGTCCTCGGGCCAGGGCAGGTGTGTACTCCTGATTCGATGCTACAATCGATAGGATATACGGCGGCTATAGTTCAGCGGCAGAACGCCTGACTGTGGCTCAGGATGTCGTGGGTTCGATCCCCACTAGCCGCCCCATTATAGAATCAATAACTTGGTTAGATTTTCACTTGTCAGCGTGCGATAGCGCGCAATAGACGTTATGATGTCACCCAACTTCGAGGGGCAACATCATGGGTCTGCGGCTTTACCGGCGGCACTCCAAAGAGTGCAAAAAGGGCATCCGGAAGACTCGAAAAACGGCGAGTTCGCGGAGAGCCGGAGAGGCTGGGAACGATGCGACTGACGTGTTCATTGGCGCCGGTTCAACCTCTGCGAAACATGGCCATCAACAAGGCCACGAAGGCTCGATTCATGGAAATTTGCGCAGTGGAGGCATGGGAAGCAGCGCCGACTGCGGTGTCTGATAGTCGGCGAGCCTGGGGAGAGCTCGGGACCAATCAAGGCCCCGAAGACACTGGATGAGAGCCATCCGGAGCTCACGGGACTTCCGAGGAAGTCGTATTGGAGGGCATATTTGTTTGTTTCTATCACGTTTCAGTTAACGATAATTCCCCTTCAACTTGTGAAAAGGATTGTTTCCGTCAACTGGCCTATGTTCTCACGATAACGGCGATCCGCCCGCAACTCGGAAGCGGGAGATTCCTCTGCCTGCAATGCTCGATTGAAGCATTGGCGATTATGTGTAAATGGGCGGGGCCTGTTTTGCCGCAGCGTCGGTTCGTTTCTTTCCCGAGCCCCAAAAAACGGGAACCTGGGACACCATCGGATGGCGGCCGATTGAAGTCGCTGAGACTCGGGCTGCCCGACCATTCGGCGCTACTTTGCCTCGGTAAGTCCGCGATACCTCTTGATCGGCTCGCTGCTGGGATCGTGGCCCGCCCAGTCCCGATACAGCGCGCCCAGTTCCTGAGAGCTTCGGTGCGAGAGCACCATCGTGCGAAAATGGTCGCCGTTCGCGCGGGTCAAGCCGCCGTGGTCTTCGAACCACTGGAAGGCGTCGTCGTCCAGCATCTCGCTCCACAGGTAGCCGTAGTAGCCGGCCGAATAGCCCGATGCCCAGATGGGCTCAAAGTAAGTGGAACGGTAGGTCGGCGGAACGTAGCTCTTGTTGAGATGAGTCTTTGCCAGCGCGGCCTGCTCAAACAAATCGACATCCTGGAGCGGCGCACCGGGTGGAAGCGTGTGCCACTGCATGTCGAGTTCGGCGGCGGCGAGCGATTCGGTGAGCGAGTATCCAGTATTGAACACTTCCGCCCTCTTGAGCTTGGCCACGAGTTCGGCGGCCATGGGCGCGCCGGTCTGGTAGTGGCGCGCTTAGTGTGCGAAGACCTCCGGGTACCAAACCCGTTGCCAACCACCAGCGGGAAACGGGCTTTATGAAGCAGCTTGGACCGGTGCTCACGATGTCAACTTTCAGAAATGAATTGGATGCCTACTTGCGTTCTCAGCAGCTCGATCCTTCCATCCCGAACGACAACGACAAATGGGATAAGTTTCTCATGCACTTTGCCGGCGTCATTGAAGACTGTCCGCTCCGATGCGTGAGCCAGGGCCTTAGGCATGTGGAAGAAGTAACGCTAAGACTTTTGGATAGTTCGCAACAGGCGAGGTCCACCGGATTCCAGCTCGCAATTGATTGGCGTTGGAAATCCAGACTTACCGGCAAGGAATTCACGAATCAGCAGCTCTACTGAAGTATTGGTGGCAAATGATTGCGAAATAAAAACCGTCTCAGGATATCCCCCGGGCGGACTGGAGGCCGGCGAAAAATAACTTGACAACGGGCCTGCCTCTGGTGTCTTTTTATCTGGAAGGCAGGCTGCCTGCCTAGTGCCATCCCCCGAATCTGAATGAATGCACGATCAGCCCCCGAACGGGATCAACCGAAAGCTTGCTGCTTGGTGCAGCGAACCAAAAACGGAAGCTCCCGTATAGTGTGAATTTCAAACAGATGCCTGAAGCACGATTCTTGAGAGGTTAATCCGTCGGAGTTGCCGAACGGTATCCGAATCTAAACCACACGATCCACTCACGGCCGGCCGGCCAGCGCCGCGTCGCGCCGGAGCCTTGGAACAGACGCCTGTTGGATGCCTGATGTCCAACTCCGGCCCGCACCTCAACACGTCACGTTGACGTCCCATCTTCCGGGTCTCGAAGGAGATTTTCATGCCCCCCACACTGACGTACCCTGGCGTTTACATTGCCGAAGCGCCGAGCAGCGTACACACAATTACCGGTGTTGCCACTTCGATTGGCGCGTTCTTCGGGCAGGCCTCGCAGGGCCCTTTGAACACCCCGATTGAATGTCTGAGCTACTCCGACTACACGCGCACATTCGGTGGCCCGGTGGCGGGAGCGTGCCTGGCCCAAAGCGTGCAGCAATTCTTTGCCAACGGGGGCGCGGACTGCTTTGTGGTGCGGCTGGCCAACGGCGCACAGCCGGCGCAGGTGCAGTTGAATAACTTCGCCGGCGGCGGCGTGCTGGTGTTAAGCGCCAACTCGGCCGGGCTGTGGGGCACGGGCCTGAGCGCGGCCGTCGATTACAATACGCCCTGGCCGGACTCGACCTTCAACCTGACGATCACTTACGTGAACCCCACCACGAAGGCGGTGGCGAACGAGTCGTTTGCCAGCCTGTCGCTCGATCCGAACTCGCCCCGCTACGCGCCCACATTCGTTACACAGTCGTCGTCCTACATCACCGCGGCGCCTGGGCCCACCACGATATCGGGGCTGACCGCCGGTTACAGTGAGGCGCGCGGAGCCATTGTGGTGGCGGCGGGCGGATGGAACGCCGCCGTCGCCGGCGCGTGGCCCGCGGCCGGCGACCAGGGCAGCTTCCAGATCAGTGTCGATGGCGCCGCATGGACGCAGGTGAACCTCAGCAAGGCGCTCCTCACGGCGACGGCCACCGATGCGGCCACATTTACCTACCTCCAGAACTCGATCAACAACGCGCTCGGAGCGGCTTCAGGCCTCGCCGTCACGGTAGGCGACCCCGCGGACGTCGAAGGCGATGTGGACTATCTGCGCATCATTTCAGCTTCCACTGGCGGCGCCAACCCGAAGAGCAGCGTGCAGATCAAGCCGGCCAACTCGGGCGACATCGCCCAGAAACTGATGCTGGGCGTGAATCAGGGCGGAGTTGAAGTCGCGCGCTATGCCGATCTTCGGCCCGTGCCCAACGGAATCACCTTCCTGCCGACGCTTGCTCCCAACCTGAACGGAGATATCGCCGGCGCCTTCGATCAACTGGGCCTGGCCCATGTGAACGACGTGACCGGCGCCACTCTCAATGGGATTTCGGTGACCTTCGCCTGGCCGGCCGGCGATCCGCCGTTCACGGCCGGCGCCACTGCGGGCGATACGGATGGCATTCGCGAGAACCTGCAGTTCATGGCTAACACCATCAACTCCAACCTCCCCGGCTACTCGGCAACAGTGGCCGGTTACCGGCTCTCGATCGAGAATGAGAACCCTCCGGCGCAGAATTGGGTCGACACGTTTTCCGTGCAGGGCACGACGGCCTCGGCGGACTTCCGCGGCGGCTTCGTCTCTAACGTGCAGGCCTATCCGTTCGGCGGCTCGGGCAACGGAACCTTCACGAAATCGGGCGGCGGCACCACGGCAAGCTGGGCGGCCTTCGGCGCGGCGCCCACGGACGGCAACCCGCCGACTCTGACCGACTACCAGGGTGTGGAGGCCAACCGCACCGGCTTTTATGCGCTCGAGTCAGTGGACCTCTTCAACCTGATGGTCATTCCCGGCGACGGCATTACCGACGAGAACGAATGGGCCGCCATCCGCTCTTCCGCGGCCGTTTATTGCCAGAGCCGGCGCGCCTTTCTGCTTCTCGATGCGCCGGTGGGCTGGACCAAGAACGGCCTGCTCAATGCCGGCCCCTCCGACGTGCAGAAGTTCCGCCAGCCCATCGGCGACCCGGACATCAATGCCGCAGTTTTCTACCCCCGCGTACAGTTCAACAACGGTGGAACGCTGCGCTACGTCGGCCCGTCGGGCATGGTAGCCGGGGTCTGCGCCGCAACCGATTCGTCCCGCGGCGTCTGGAAAGCTCCCGCGGGCACCAACGCCGCGCTCACCGGCGTCACGGGCCTCGAGACCGTGCTCACTGACAAGCAGAACGGCATCCTGAACCCCCAGGGAGTCAATTGCATCCGCAGCATGCCGGCTGGCTTCCTGGTGTGGGGCGCGCGCACCGTCGCCGGGTTCGATAACTCCGGAACCCAGTGGACTTACATTCCCGTACGGCGCATGGCCCTGTTCCTCGAGGAAAGCCTCTATCGCGGCACGCAGTGGGCGGTCTTCGAGCCCAACGACGAGCCGCTCTGGGCGCAGATTCGCATGAACCTCGGTGCATTCATGATGGGACTCTTCCGCCAGGGCGCCTTCCAGGGCAGCACACCGTCTGACGCTTTCTTCGTGAAATGCGACTCGGAGACAACCACGCAGGCCGATATCGACAACGGCATCGTGAACATCGTGGTGGGCTTCGCTCCGCTCGAGCCGGCGGAGTTCGTGGTCATCACCATCCAGCAGATTGTCGGCAACCTGAGCTAACGAGATGCGGGCGCGGGGCTGCGACCGTCCCGCGCTGCCACAACCAGCCATCGAGCCAGCGGCTTGAATCGAGGAGAAGACGATGCCGAACGGATTTACAAAGAACGCCAACCGGATCGACCCCTACAAGAACTACAAGTTCCAGCTCAAGTGGGACGGCAACACGGTCCTGGGCGTGATGAAGTGCAGCGCCCTCAAGCGCACCACCAACGTGATCACCCACCGCAGCGGCGGCGAGAACAGCGTCGATCACAAAACCCCCGGCCGCACCACCTACGATGGCGTTACCCTGGAGCGCGGAATCACCTGGGACCTGACCTTCGAGGCCTGGGCCAACAAAGTGCACCCCTATGCGGGCGACACGGCCATGGACCTTGTCAACTTCCGCAAGGAGTGCGCCCTCGAAGTGCTCAACGAGAAAGGCCAGGTGGCGAAGCGATATCTCCTCCATGGCTGCTGGGTGAGCGACTACCAGGCCGTTCCGGCTCTTGATTCCAGCGCCAATGCCATCGCCATCGAGTCGATGAAAATCGAGATGGAAGGCTGGGAGCGGGACACGAGTCTCGCCGAGCCCGACGAGTCGCAGGCGGCTTAAGGCTGCTGCACCACGGGCTTCAATGCGTAGAAGTGTGAGGTCAAAATGCGTGCGGAGCGGGAATTCCCAACAATTCCAGCGTGGCTCACGGTGCGGCAGGGCGATGCCGCGCCTGCGCGCCTGCGCCGCTTTGGGAGCGACGCCCAAGACCTCGAGATCGACTTCGACCATGCTTTGTCTCCCGTGCTTGTAGCGAAAGTGCTCTCCGTTTGCACGCGCAGCGGAGACGGAAGGCCGGTGCGTGAAGAGACCATGCTCGATCTTCCCGTCGGATTGCAACTCGAAGCGCTGCTTGCCCTGGCGGACTTGAGCGACGCGCTGCCGTTTGCGTGGCGCTTCCGCTGCGCGGCGGCCCAATGCAGAAGCGAAAGCGAATTCGAATTGACCGCGGAGGAGTTGTCGGAGCTGGCCGATGGCTCGCGCCACCGCGAGACGGCGCAAGTCGACTTCGAAGGGTGCCGTTTGATCTTGCGAAGACCCACCGGGCGCGACCAGGTGGACTGGCTTGAACGGGCCGGCGGCGCCGAGCCGGGAACGATCCTGCGCAAGATTCTCATGGAGCCATCCTGGGACGAACTGGAGCGGCAGGGCCTGGGCATCGACGCGGTTGAAGCCGCCGTGGACCAGGCGATGGAGGACTTCGACCCGCTCCCTGCATTCGAGATGCAGGTGGTTTGCCCCGAGTGCGGAATGAGTTCCACCACCGCGCCTGCGTTGACGGCCGCGGCTCTGCAGCGGCTGGTCGGTGCGCAGGAAGGCCTGCTCGACGACGTGCACCGCATCGCTCTGCGCTACCACTGGACTGAAGCCGAGATTCTCGATATGCCGGCCTGGCGGCGTCAGGGCTATCTCGCGCGGATCGAGGCAGCGGAAGCAACCCAATGAGCTACTTGCGCAGACTCGCGAAAGAGACACCGGCACGCTTTCAACCGCGCAGATCGCGGAGCTTCGCGTTCGAGAACGCGTTGCGCGTAGAGGAGTCGTTCGTCGATGCGCCGCCGCCGCAATCCGCGGAAGTTCGTGCAGCGGTTCCGTGGCCCGATTCGACCGAACAGCGGCCTCACAGGATCGACGCTGAACCGGTAGAAGCGCAGCATCGCACTCCGCCCGCCGCAATGGACATTCGCCGCGAGTTTCCGGATGCAATCGAAGAGTCGGTGGTCTTCGATCACGACGAAGTGCCGCAGCCTCAAGCGCAGTCCCGTGAGCCTGCAAACCTCCACACCAAGCCGGTGAGCGAAGCGCCGGACCCAAGACAGGCCGAGTCGGTGCTGGCCAGGGTGCGGGCTCTGACCCGGCAGCGGCATCTCCGGATGCAGCCTCTCGCTCCGGTCGCCGCGCAGACGGGCACTCAGCAGCTAATGCCCAAACAGCCGGAGGAGTTCGCCGCCACCTGGCCTGCCGAAAAACCGCGGCCGTCGCCGATCCGGACGATCTACCCCGCCGACAGCATGGACAAGGACATCGTGTCGGTACTGGAGTCGCGCGTCCCCCGGCCGGCTCCCAGCGGCCGCAATGCAAATGCTCAAGGCAACGCCAGGCGCGAGAACGAGCGCGACACCGTTCAAGTGAACTTTGGCTCGATCGTTGTGCATGTCGAGCCGGAAGCCGCCCCTGCCCCTCAAGCACCGCAACCCGCGCGCCAAAGGCCGACCGCCTACTCGGCAACCGATGCGGACAACCGCTGGACGCGCAGCTTTCTCGACAGGAATTAGTGCATGTCGCTGAACGACACAGGACTCGCAGTTGGCGCGGTGAGCCGCTTCTTGGCGGCGCAGTTGAATGCCGCCCTGTCGAATATAGCGCCCTATCATATCGTGGCCTCGGTGGACCGGCCGCAGACCATTGCCTCCACCGGCGCCACTGCCAACGCGCGGCTGAACCTGTTTCTGTACGAGGTCGAGATCGACGCCGCGATGCGCAACATCGTCTTCACGCCGGGCACGCCTGCTCCGTTGTGGCTGGTGCTTCGCTATCTTCTGACGGCCTTCGACCTGAGCGGAGAGAGCGACACCGCCGAGAGCCACGATGTGCTGGGGATGGGAATGCAGGTGCTGATCGGGCTCAACAATGCGCTGTGGGGAAGCCTGGTGAACGCGCAGCGGCCGCTCGAAGAATAACCCCGAGCCGTTGAAGCTGAGCTTCGATCAGGCCACGCCCGATCTCTTGTCGCGCCTGATGCAGGGCCCGGACGACAAATACCGCTGCTCCATCGCGTTTCAGATTCGTCCCGTGCTTGTGGCCAGGCCTGTTGCGCCCACCTCGGGTCTGCAACTGGTGGGCATCGATTATGTGACCGGCACGAAGATCGGACTGGCAGGCGTGCAGAACGCGGTGCTGCCGTCGCTGGGTCCACGCATTGACGATGCGGCGCCGGCGCTGGTCGAGCAGGGCGACACGCTGACGCTGACCGGCAACGGCCTGAATGCGCCCAGCGTTGCGGTCAGCTTCGGCCCCGCGCAGCTCGCGGTCACGATGCAGCAATCCACGCAGCTGCGAGCCGTCGTTGCGCCGCTTGACCCAAACAAGATTTCGGCCGGCAACATCGCGGTTTCCGTCACGCAGACCCTCTCCACCGGTGTCGTGCTTTCGAGTTCGGTCGTCAACGTGGGTCTGCGCCCCACCATCCTGGGAATGACGCTGGGCACGCTCACCGCAGTCTCCGGGACTAACCCGAACGTGTTTGGGACCATCGGCCTTACCGGTGTGCTGCTCGGAACCGAGCACGACTACGTCGAATTCGCGCTGCTGCAAGACGGCGTAGCCGCAATCCTGCTCGATGCGCACGACCCTGCTTTCACTTTGCCCGCGGACCAGTCGGCGCAGCAGTTCGCCATTCCCAAGGAAGGCGCCGTGCCGCCCGGCGTCTACTTCGCCGTGATGCGTGTCAACGGGCAGCAAGCCAAACAGGCCTTTGTGCTGAACATGGTGCACTCATGAGCGAACGCGACCCTCATCCCGGCGTTCGCCAGGCCGATGCCTTCACCGCATGGTGGCTGGACCAGGCCACGCTGCGCATGCGCCGCGAACTGTGCTGGCTCTGGCGGAATCAGCGCCCCGTCGACTGGCTTGCCGAATCGCTCGAGCGCAACAACGCCGTTGCGCAGCGCGAGGCCTTCTTCCTTGAGGACGAGACCGCGCGCTACATCCAGGCGCAGATCGCATCGGCCGGAGAGCCGCCCGCCGCCGGACGCGGCCGCCGGGGCAGTTTCGCGTGGGTAGCGCGCGAGTTGCACCTTACTCCCGCAGAAAGATTCGTCATGGCCTTGGCTCTTGTCGCGGGTCGCGACGCGCTGGCCGCCAACCTCTTCGCCGCTTTGCACGGCGAGGCCCGCAAGACGCTGCCCACGCTCGGTTTGGCGCAATGGCTCTGGGACGATCCGCAAGCCTTGACGCCGCTGGTGGCAGGCACGCATGTGCTCTACCGGCTCGGAGTTCTGCGCCGCGTCGAGAGCGGCGCAGACGAATGGAACGCGGCCCTCTCCATGCCTTCTGTGGTAGTTCAAGCCTTCGTCGGCCGCTTGCCCGCGCCGCCGCCGGAGCTTGAGCTGATCGCCGGCGCGCGCGCTGCCGAGAGCGCAGAAGCCGCACCCATGGAAGTCGAGCTGCTTGCCCGTCGCATGTGCACTCCGCCGGACTCCCTGCGCGTGGTTCCCATCGCCATGCCCTTCAGCTCGGAGAATCTCGATGCCGCCAGCGCCGCGCCGGTCCTGAAGAGAATCGCCAGGCGCACCAAGCGGCCGATCTATTCGCCTCGGCCCGGCCTCGCGTTGTCCCAGGGAACGCTGGAGTCGCTCGGCACGATCTGCTGGCTGCTCGGCGGCGCCCTGCTGCTCCCCTCCCGCGGGTTGCCGTCGGCCGAGCATTGGCAGGCCGCCCTCGCCGCGTTTCCGTTGTACGTCTTCGCCGCCGCGCGCAGCGAGGAGCATGGCGCCAGCGTCCAGCGCCTGCCCGTGCTGCGCATCCCTTCGCTAAGCCTGGAAGAGCGTCTCGAGCATTGGCGAACCGAACTGCAGCGGCGCAACATCGCATCCGCGCCCGGAAGTGTGGAACTGGTTGCCCATCGCTTCCGCCTTGGCCCCGAAGGCATCGCCCGCGTGGCCAGCTCTCTCGACAGCGGCGCGATCGAAGTGCCGCTCGAACAGATGGTCGCCGCCTGCGAGCTCGAAGTAGGCGTCCAGATCGGCGCCAACGCCAAATTGGTCGCGCCCCGCTTCAAGCGCGAAGAACTGGTGCTCGACGAAGACCGCACCCGCCAGTTCGAGGAGCTCCTCCAGGCCATGCAGGCCGTCTCCCAGGTCCATGCGCACTGGGGCACGGGCCGCGTCTGGGGTTATGCCGGCATCTCCGCGCTTTTTGCCGGCGCGCCCGGCACCGGCAAAACCATGGCCGCCGAAGTGCTCGCCGCCAAGTTGCGCCTACCCATGTATCGCGTCGATCTCTCCCAGGTCGTGAACAAATACATCGGCGAGACCGAGAAAAACCTGCGCGTACTCTTCGACGCCGCCGAGCAAGCCGACCTCCTGCTCTTCTTCGATGAAGCCGACGCCCTCTTCGGCCAGCGCACCCAGGTCAAAAGCTCCAACGACCGCTTCGCCAATCTTGAAGTCAGTTATCTCCTCGAGCGCATGGAAAACTTCCGCGGCCTCGCCGTTCTCGCCACCAATCGCAAGAAGGATCTCGATGAAGCCTTCCTGCGCCGCATTCGTTTTGTCATCGAGTTCCCCCTCCCCGGCGAAGCCGAGCGCCTGACAATCTGGCGCAAAGCGATCCCCGCCGAAGTCGAAGCCTCCGAGGTCGATCTCGAGTTCCTGGCGGCCGAGTACGCCTTGGCCGGCGGCAACATCCGCTCCATTGTCTTGAACGCCTGTTTGCAGTCCGCGGCCCGCTCCCACCATCCCCGCCTCGATATGGAAACCATGATCCGAGCTGTTGCGCGCGAATACGAAAAGCTCAGCCGCCCGCTCACCGCGCAGCAAACCGAGCGCTGGATTCCCGTCGGCGCCGCTGCCATGCGGAACGGCCTTTCGCGAGGTGTGCGATGACCGTGCGCCGCATCGTTATCGATCGCCTGGAATTGCGCCTGCCCCCCGGCTCGCTGCAAGGCGCGGACCGCACCGCTCCGGCATTGCATGCTTTGGGCCGCGCCGTCGCCGGCCGCCTCGCCGATCGTCTCGGCGCAGCGCCGCTGGCGGACTCCACGCCTCAAGCCGCGCCGCCGCGCCGGATCGAAATCTCCGTGCCCGCCGGGCCAGGACCGGCCAATGCGGGGAGAATCGCCGAATCAGTCGTGCGCGGGATGCACAAAGCCGCCCGCACCGCGCCGCGAAGGGGAAGGTAGCATATGCCGACACCGATGCTGGGAGCGCTGGTCGAGTACGGCACCGATTTCCTCGGGCCGATCCCGAACGTCGTCATCTTCCAGTTCAATCCCGAAACCATCACCCGCACGCTGTCCATCCCGTCGCGCGCCGTCAACGCCACGCAACGCGAGACCAGCCAGGCCGGCGAGCCCGCCTATGAGCGCTTCACCATCAACGCCAGCTTCAGCGCCGCCGACGAGAAGAACGATTCCAACCCGCTCGGCATTCTCTTCGGCATCGGCCCGCAGCTTGCGGCGCTTGAAGCCATGGTCTTCCCCGTCAAAACCCCCGGCGGCCTCATCGGCGCCGCCATTGACGCCATCGGCTCGCTGCTCGGTGGGTCGGGCCCCGCCCCCACCCAGCCCGTTCCCCGCGTGCAGACGCCCCGCATTCTTTTCATCTGGGGACTCACGCGCATTCTTCCCGTCATCATCGAATCCATGACCATCACCGAGCAGCTCTACGACGGCCTGCTCAACCCAACCGAAGCCAACGTCGCCATCGGCCTCGCCGTCATCACCCCATGCGACTGCTGCGGCGACACCATCGGCCAGGGCGCGCTGGCTTACACGCAGATGGTCAGCGACACCATGGCCACCCTCGATCTTGTCAACAGCGCCATGCTGATCACGCACCTGATTCCCTTCTAAGGAGACGAGCGCATGTTTTTGAATACATCCCGCTACGCCAAAACGCCCACCGTTCAGTTGACGCTGAGCGACGGCATCCGGGTCAGCGCGGTGAAGCTGCGCACCATCCCCCCAACCGCCGGCACGCCGACACTGGTTACCACCATCGACCGGCTCGACATCGTCGCCGAGCGCAACTACGGCGACGCCACCCGCTACTGGCACGTCACCGACGCAAACTCGGCGCTCGACGGCAACAACCTTCTCAAGCAGTGGCTCGAAGGCGACCAGAACGCGCAACAGCTGAGCATTGACGTACCGCAGAACTAAGAGTGACCGGAAATGAGTTGCAGTGAATACAGGCTGTTCCTCGATGGCACTGCGGCGACCGCCGATCAATTGGCGCGCTTTGAGGACATCACCGTGGAGCAGGAGATGGACATGGCCTGGCAGGCCCATCTCCAGGTGCCGATGTGCGTCGACACCAACGGCAACTGGGACGTTGAGCAGGAAAGCTTTCTCCTCGGCATGGCCCGGATTCGGATCGAGGTCTCCATCCAGAGCGGCCCTTTTGTGCCGCTGATCGATGGGCCCATCATGAACAACCGCAGCGAGATGTTCAGCGATCCCGGCAAGAGCATGGTCACGTTGACCGTGCAGGACGACAGCTTCTATCTCCACCGCGACGAGACCGTGCAGAGCTTTCAGGGAGTTTCGGACGACCAGGTGGCGACGCAGTTGTTTGAAGGAATCAGCCAGATCGCATCGACCGACGTGGATTCCGTGCCGGCATCCTCCAATCCCGCCTTCAAAACCACGGTCATGCGCGGCACGGATGCCGAACTTCTGCAGCAGATGGCGCGCCGCCAGCACATGCACAGCTTCGTGCTGCCCGGCCAGAATCCCGGCCAGAGCATCGGCTGCTTCAAGAACGATCCCGACCCAACCAAGGACTTCGGCCTGGCGCCCATGGTGCTCACCGGCAACGGGCGCAACATCTTCCACTTCAACAGCAGCAATCCGGCCGGGCAGACCGCGGTCTTCCAGTCCACACGCGTCAATTTGAACGATCGCAGCTCGGATTCCCGCACCGCCGATCCTTCGCAGATTCCGCAGTTCGGAACCGATCCCACCCAGGGCCCGTCGGTCAATCGGCTGCTCCGTCCCGGCCAGCCGGACGCCGTGGACAACAACCAGGCAGTGCAGGGCGCATCGCAGCGCGCCTCGTTTGTGATGACGGCCGACGGCGAGGTGATGAAGGACACCTACTCGTCGGTGCTGCAGCCCTACCAGAACGTGCAGGTCACCGGCGTCAACGGCAGGCTCAGCGGCACTTGGCTTATCAAGCAGGTCACGCACACGCTCACCCGCAACGGTTACGGGCAGCAGTTCCGGGCCATGCGCAACGCTCAGTCCGCAGGCGCGGGCAGTCCCGCGCCGTCCACTCCGTCTTCGGTGTTTTAAGGGAGCTTTCGAAAATGGTCACAAATGCAGATACGGCCCTGCGCGACATGGCCGCCGACCGGCGTAACAAGTTCTGGGGAAAGTACCGCGGCACGGTGGTCAGCGTGTCCAGCGGCTCCGACCTCGGCAAGCTCACGCTCTCGGTGCCCGATGTCTACGGCAGCACGAATTCGCCCGATGCATGGCCGTGCGTCCCCTTTGCCGGGCCGAAACACGGATTTGTGGTGGTCCCCGAGGTCGGCGATGGCGTCTGGGTGGAGTTCGAAGGCGGCGACCCGTCGCACCCCATCTGGGTCGGCGGCTGGTGGGCCAATGGCGACATGCCCTCGCCCTCCGACACCAACGTGCGCACCTGGATCTCCAGCGGCGGCCTTCAGGTCGTGCTCGACGACGGGAAGTCGGAATTATCGCTGATTCACCCGCAGGGAGCGAAAATCGTGCTCGGCAGCTCGGACATTACGCTATCGATCGGCTCCACGTCGTTCAAACTCGATGCCTCCGGCCTCACCGCCAGCGGCATCATGCAGGTAGGTTCCTGATGCCGCAAGTCGTCACCACCGCGAGCCAGGTGCAGTGCATGCACGGAGGCATGGCCATGCTTGTCACCGCCAACTCTGTGCTTATGGCAGGCGGCATGCCGGCGCTGCTCGAGACGGATATGCCGATCATCGCCGGCTGCTCGTTCGTCGTGGGAACAGTGCCTTCTCCCTGTATGACCATCCAGTGGTCGGGCGTGGCCACCAAGTTGACGGTCAATGGAGCAGGCGTGGTGCTGATTAGCAGTGTCGGATCGTGCAATAACGCGGCTGGCGCGCCGCAGGGCGTGGCCACCATTTCCGGCGGCGCGCCCACGTTGGAGGCGATATGAGCACAGTGGGAAGCCGCCTCGCGTTTCCGTTTGCCGTCGGTCCCTACGGGCGCTCGAAGACCGCCGATGTGCTCGCCGACCAGGTGCTGCAGGAGCTCACCCAGCTCGTGCTCACCGATCCCGGCGAACGGCTCTTCCTGCCCGAGTTTGGCGGCGGCGCGCGCCGCCTCCTGTTTGAAGGCATCGACGAATCCACGGCTTCCATCGCCCAGGCCACGCTCACCCAGGCCATCCAGAACTGGATGGGCGGCCGCGCCATCCTGCAGAACGTGCAGGTCACCACCACCGGCTCCGCCATCAACATCGTCATCACCTACCAGGTGGCCGGAACCACCGGCAGTGTCCAGGCGGTCTTCCAGAGGAACACGATATGAGCACGGTGCTCTACAACACGGATGCTCTGGCGGCCCGCGCCCGCAATCTGGGCCCGCTCAACGGCATCGACTTCGGGATCGTGACGCTCGATTCGGCCAGCCCGCCGGCCTTCGCGGTCCTCGAAGTGCATTTCTATAACGATCAGACTCTTGATGCGTTGGTCACCGCCGCATCGACGCCGGCGGAGATGTGGGCCCTTCTTTCGGTTTCCGGAGGAGAACGCGTTATCGGCGGCTCGCTCTCCGGACAGGTACACGTGACCGCGCTTACCCATTCCGGTCCCGGCGTAATCCAGTTCAACATCGCGCCCGTGGGCGATTACAGCCGCTACACGCTCACGATTCTCGAGCCCGGATTCGACCCCATATTTGCCACGCTGCAATTCCGCTTCCGGCCCGGCTGCTTCAGCGCCAACTGCAAGCCGCTTCCGATCTTTTCTCCGGCAGTCACCGAGCCGGCCATCGACTACCTGGCCAAGGACTACGACTCCTTTCGCCACACCCTGATCGCCGCCATGATGCAGCGCGTCCCCAACTGGCAGGCGACCACCGAGGCCTCTCTCGACGTTGTACTGCTGGACCTGTTCAGCGCCGCCGCCGACGAGCTCAGCAACTACCAGGACCGCGTGATGCAGGAGGCCTACTGGCCCACCGCGCAGAAGCGCATCTCTCTGCGCCGCCACGCCCGGCTCATGGACTACTTCCCCTATGAGGGCAACCAGTCCAGTACCGTCTTGGCGCTGAACTTTCCCGGCACAACGGGCTATACCTTAAACGCAGGCACCGCCGCGTGTACCGGCGCCTTCCCGCCCCAGGCCGATGCTTCGGCGTTTGTCGTATCTGCCGACGCGTCCATCGATCCCCTGTTCAGCAGCCTTCAGCTCTACACGTGGAGTGACGCGATCCCGTCCCTGGCCAAGGGCGCCACCTCCGCGGACCTGGCCTTTTCCAGCGCCGCCAATGCGCTCAACGCACAGAATCTGATCCGCGACGGCAAGATCCAGCGCCTCCTCGTCCAGGAATGGCTCAATCCCGCCACCGGGCAAGCTGCCGGAGCCGACCCCACCAAGCGCCAGGTCGTTCAGCTCATCGGCGCCAAGGCAGCGTCCGATCCGCTCACCGGCGATGCCGTGCTGCACGTCACCTGGAGTGATACCGATGCGCTCACCGATACGTATTGCTTTGTCGTCGATGTGAACGGCCTTCGCGTGCCGGACATCTCGCTCTTCCACGGTAATCTCGTCGATGTGGTGCAGGGCACGAAGCAGGAGTTCCAGTATGTTTCGCCCGGCACGCCGCTGTCGCCTGGCATGTATGCGTACTACACCAATGCATCCGGCGCGGTGGAGTGCCGCCTGCCTCCGGCCTTCCCCGTTCTGTGGACCAAGACCGCCAATCAGGGCTATGACGCGCCCGTGAGCACCGTCCGCATCAAGGTCGTGGACCCGAGTGGAACGACGCACTGGAATGAGCAGCCGGACCTGATTCACTCCGAGTCCGGCGCCCTCGACTTTGTGGTCGAGACCGATGAGAACCTGCGCAGCCTGATCCGCTTTGGCGACGGCACCAACGGCGCGGTCCTGGCGAACGACGCCACGGTAATCATCGACTGGCTCAGCGGCTACGGCCCCTATGGCAACATCGGCAAGGATACGGTCACCGGCTTCGACTCGACTCTCGCGCCCGACGTCAGCCTGGGCACAGTCTGGAATCCCTTCGACATCACCGACGGCGCCGCGCCGGAGAGCGCCGACGTGATCCGCAGAAGCGTTCCCGAGGCCTTTCTCTACAATCAGCAGCGCGCCGTCACGCTGGCCGACTATGTGGCGCGCGCGGAAGAGATCACAGGCGTAGCGCGCGCGGAAGCACGGTATATGTGGATAGGAAGCTGGCGCACCGTCCGCGTTTCGATCGATCCCAAAGGCGCCACGACGCTCAGCCCCGCACTGCGCGCCGCCGTCGAGTCGGCGCTCGATGCCGTGCATTTGATCGGCGAAGACGTTGAAGTGCGCGCTGCCGAGTATGTTCCCCTCACCATCGCGCTCAACATCTGCATCTCCAGCGACACCTGGTTCGACGACGTCGCGCCAGTCATCGAGCAGGCCTTCTCCACCGGCTTCACAGCGGACGGCCAGTTGGCCTTCTTCAACCCCGACAACTGGACCTTCGGCCAGGCCCTGCATGCCAGCCGGATAGAAGGCGTGCTGGCCGCCATCCCCGGCGTGGAGCACTTCGTCTCGATCTCCATGGCCCGGTGGTGGAACCAGAGCGTGACATCGAGCACGGTAATGACCATGGGGCCGAGCGAGATCGTGCTGGTCAGCAACGATCCCAATCGGCCGGAAGATGGATCCATTACCTTCATCTACCAGGGAGGCCGGCAATGAGCACTCCATGCATCGCGCCGCTCGCATTTCCGGCCGCCATCTCCAACCGGCCTTCGCTCAGCCGCATTCAATACCGCATCGGCCGCTATTCTGACTTCCGCGCCGCCATGCTCTCGGCTCTCGACAAGACCGTACTCCTCGAAAAGTGGACGCACCGCCAGGCCGACGATCCCGGCATTGCATTGCTCGAAGGTGCGGCCATCCTCTGCGACATCCTCACCTTCTATCAGGAGCTCTACGCCAACGAGACCTGGCTGGGCACCGCCGCATGGCCGGAGAGCATCACCCAGCTGGTGCGCCTGACCGGATATCGCCCCGCGCCCGGCCTGGGCGGCTCTGGCTTTGTGGCTTTCGAGCTGAACGGCGCCCAGCCGGTCGCCATCCCGGCGGCCTTCCCCTTCAGCGCGCAGATCGCGGGCATGCCGTCGCCGGCCAATTTTGAGACCTCAACCGGCCTCCTGGCCCTTCCCGCGTTGAGCCGCTTCAACCTGTATCCGCCCACTCAGTTGGCCGCCATCGGCACAGGCACGGCGCAAATCGCCGCCACCGCCGCCGGCCTCGCTGCCGCCGGTGTGACCCTCAAAGTCGGCGACCGCATGATGCTCGTGGACGAGGGCGATGTAAGCAATCGCCAAATCTCCGTCGTCCAGAGCGTGACCGCCGTGCTCGACCAGATGGTCATCACACTCGCCGGCGGCTGGCAGGGCTCCACGCCGGCCGGCACGTTCAAAGCCTACAAGCTGGGCCGGACCTTTCGGGCATTCGGTTACAACGCGCCTATCACCCTGTTCAGCGTGGACTCGACCCACCAGCTCAGTTCCACTACCGTGGTTACGACCATTGCCTTGCCCGACATCCTGAACGGCTTTCCCCTCGAGCGTCAAGTGAACGACCTCTCGGCCGGAATCGTGATGCTGGTCGATCTGACGATTACGAACATCTACAACGAAACCGAGAATCTCTTCTTGGCGGCCACGGCATTCAAGGTCACCAGCGGGACCGATACCGTGGGGCCCATGACCAACGGAGTCTCGGTCGTCGAACTGCAAACAAGCCACGCGCACACCGGCCATTACGTCACAACCGACCGCCGCACCGCCGTCTGCCATGAGGTTGCGGGACAGGGATTCACCGTGACCGGCATTCGACTCCCGTCGGGATCGAGCCCGGTAAAGACACTCGCCTACTACGGCGCCGTCGCCAACTACGCCGCGCTCGACGGTCGCAAGCTGCAAATTGTCGAGCTCAATCCCGACGATACGGCGGCGCGGGTGGAAGAGGTCACCGTGACCATCAATGAGGCTGTCGCCGCGTCCAGCACCGGCATCGGCGTCTATCCAGTTACACTCGACAGCGCGCTCACGCAGTTCACCTACACCGACTTCCCCATCGGCGCGGCCCCGATCGACGTCCTCGGCAATGTGGTCGCCATGACCCAGGGCAAGACCCAGCCCTCGGTGGCGCTGGGCAACGGCGATGCGCGCCAATCCTTCCAGAGCTTTCAGTTGCCCAAGGCTCCGCTCACCTGGCTTGAAGATGAGTCGCTGACCCCGCCGCGCGCGCCGCAGCTCACCATCCTCGTCAACAAGATCGAGTGGAGCGAGGTGGATTCGCTCTACGCCAGCCTACCCAACGACCAGGTCTACATCCTGCGCGAAGACACAGCGGGCAACTCCTGGGTGCAATTCGGGGACGGCGACACAGGCGCGCGCCTGCCTTCCGGCGTGGGCAACGTGACCGCGGTCTACCGCACCGGCAACGCCGCCAACGGCTCGCGGCAGTCCGGCGCCAAGGCCCAGGCCAACAAGAGCCTGCCCACACTCAGGCAACTCGACCTCTACAACCAGGTCACCGGCGGCACGGCCGACGAAGATCCATCGCATGTTCGGGTCGCCGCCCCGCGCAGTGTCGAGGAGTTGGGCCGCATTGTCAGCCTGGCCGACTTCGCGGCGGAGGCGCTCGCCCAGCCGGGTGTTGAGAAATCGCTGGCCAAGTGGGACACCCATTGCGGCGTGCCGTTGATCAAGCTCAGCGTGCTCATGTCTCAGGACGCGCCCGCGCAGCTATCCAGCGTTCAGTCGGCCATGACCCAGGCCAACGCGGACCGCGGCGCCAACCGATACGCCGTGAAGGTGGTGGGCGCAAGCCTCGAATATGTGTATCTGTCGCTGCTCATCGGCCTCATAAAGGGCTACCAGCAGGGTCCCGTTACAGCCGCCGTCAGCGCGGCGTTGGGCGTGATTCCTTCCGATGGAAGGGCCGCGCCAACCGGCGGGCTCTTCTCGCTCGACCAGCGCGATCTCGGCGAGGCGGAATACGCCAGCCGCATCGAAGGCACGGTGCAGAACGTGGAAGGCGTGGCCTGGGTGCAGGTCACGGCGTTGGGTTCCCTGGGCACGGCCGCCGGCGAAGACCCCACCACGCTTTCCGTGCCCTCATCCACGATGAACGCCTCCGCGATCTCTTGCGCGAACAATCGCGTGCTTGCGCTCTACGGCGCGCAGTTCAACCCCTCGGCAGGTGCGGCATGACCACTCCAGCCGTTCCCCTCTATAGCCGGTTGCCGGAGATCTACCGGCTGCGCGACACCGAACAAATGCCGCCCGGCCAGCTTGCCGCCTACCTTGCGCTGGTGGAGACCGCCTTCGGAGCCATCCACGACAACATCGGCGAGCTCTATCGCGACCACTTCATCGAGACCTGCAGCCCCTGGGCCATCCCTTACATCGGCGACCTGCTGGGCACGTCGGTGCTCTCCGGAACGCCCTGGACGCTGCGCGCCGACGTGGCCGACACCATCGAGCTGCGCCGCCGCAAGGGCACCATCCACGGCATCGAGCTGCTGGCCTTCGACCTCACCGGGTGGGTGGCCCACTGCGTCGAGCTGCGCGAGATCCTCGCCTGGCACCAGCACCTGAATCACCAGCGCCCCGACATTCATTCCTCCGCATCGGTCATCCCCGGCGTAGCCCGCGGCGGCTATGTGTCCGTGCGCGATCCGGCCACCCTCAGCCTGCTGGGAACACCCTTCGATCCCTTCGCGCACTATCCGGACCTCAAGAACCTCGAGATCGGCGTCCTGCGGCCAAACCTGCCCGCGCTGGCCATCTTCCTGTGGCGTCTCGCCGGCTATCGGGCGCCGGTCTCGCTCCCAGTCGCGCGCGGAGCGGAGACACTCGCTCCCGCCACTCCCACCGGCGCGGCCTTTGCGGCCCGCTTCGACATGGAGCCCAACGGGCTGCCCACCGTGCTCTTCAACACCGCGCGCATCCAGCCCAACGCCGACCCGCCCGTCCTGTCGACCATGGACGAAGTCCCCGGCCCCATCCCGGCTCCGCGCATCACGGAAGCCTCGCCCCTCGGCGTTCCCTGGGACTACGTTTCCATCGACACCTACGACGCCACCGCGGCCAATCTCGATTCGGTCCAGGTATCGCAAGCCGGCCTGCAATTCCACCTCCCCGCCGCGGATTTCGTGGCCACCGGCTGGACCATTCGCGGCGCCAATCTGTGCGCCTGGGAGGCCGCTCTGATTCCCGAGCTGCAGCAGAATGAAATCGTCATCGACCCCCGCATCGGCCGCATCGTCGTCGGCGTGCCCACCGGCCCCGAAGCCGGTGCCCTTGAGAGCTCTCTGCTGGTCAGCTACACCTACGGCCAGGTCGGTCCGGTCGGCGCGCAGCCCGTCGACACTGTTCTTCCCGCCGAGTGGACCGCCTCCGGCGTCGAGCAGCGCAGCGTGCAGTTCAAGGTCAGTACCCTGCAGCACGCGCTCGACAATCTCGACACGGCGATCGGCCCGGCAGTCATCACCATTGAAGACAGCATGACGTACACACTCGACCTGAGCATCGTCGCCGGCGCCAGGCTCGAAGGAACCTTGTGGGCGCTCAGCCTGAAATATCCGCTCGCCATCGTCGCCGCGGCAGGCACGCGCCCCGTGATCCAGTTGAAGTTGCCGCTCGCGTTTCGCCCCAAGGATGTCGTCGCCGGCGCGGGCCAGGTCCAGACCGACATCGATGCCCTGGTCGCCAACCTGCACGTCCGCCTGCAGGGCCTCTACATCACGCAGGAGGCGGCCAGCCCCGCCATTCCGCTCATCGCCCAGGCCGCGGTGGAACGGCTGGAGGTCGTGGCCTGCACCCTCGATCCGGGCTCCGCGCTTACGCTCAAGCCCCCGGCAACCACCGTGCCCATCGCCGCGATGCACCTCGACGCCGAATTCGGCTTCACCGACATCACCGAATTTCACACCTTCAAAGTCACGCCGAACATCGTCCTGCAGCAGTCGATCTGCGGGCCGCTGCTCATGGAGCCGGTCTACTCACTGTCTCTCGAACGCAGCATCGTCGATGCCGGCGCTCCGCCGAACACCACGCCCGCCGCCAACGCCATCGCCATCGGCTCCCTCGCCGATCCGGTCAACGGCTACGGTCCGCCGCTCTCGTTCTCCCAGCTCACGGTGCTCGGCATCTCTCGGGCCCGCTCCGCCTCCGGGTCGGGCGGCATCTTCTGCCACGCGCTGGTGGCGTGGAACAACCAGGTGGGCTGCATCCGCAATTCGTCATTTTCGGGTGAGACGAACCGCCTGCCGCAAAACTTCGCCTGCGTCACCGGCGCCTCCTATGGCTTCACAGCCAGCGAATGGAACCAGCCCGGCTACGCGCAACTGCTGCTCGACAGCGATGACCGCATTCTCGAGGGCGGCCCCGGCATCGACGAGATGGGCGCGTTCGGCTTTCTGCTGGAATCGCACAAGTGGCGCAACCTTTCGATCCGTCTGCGCGAAAACATGCCAGCCGGGTCTACCGTGGACATTATTCCCGTTACATAAGTGGAGGCACTGTGAAAGGCGATTTTTCACGTTGGCGGACTGGCGCGGCGAAGAACTTCAATGGCGTGCTGCCCCAGCAGGGCAAGGTGCTGCTGGACAGCGACGGCATTGCGCAGACCATGCTGGCGAACGACTGGCAGCAGACGGCGGCGCGCGACGTAGTCGGCGCATGCGCGGGAGTCCCTCAGACCGAGCCCGGCAGCTTTCTCGTGACCGCCGCAGCGCTCCCCGCCGGAGGCCCGGTCACCCTGACCGTGGACACCGGCCGCCTGTGGGCCGACGGCCTGCTGGTGCGGCTCCATGGCGCCGCCGGCGCAACCAGCGTCACGCGCACGGCCACCTGGATCGAGCCGCCCATCGTTCCCAACGAAGGCAGCGCCGGCGATGTGGCTGAAGGCACGATGGACACCGTTGTCCTCGAAGTCTGGCAGCGCGCCGTGAACGGCTTCGCGCTGCCCGAAGACCTGATCGAGCCCGCCCTCGGCGGCCCCGATACCGCCGAGCGCCTCCAGACCGAATGCGCCTTCCGCCTGGCGCGGCTGGCCGTTGGGCAAACCTGCGCCAGCCTGAAGTACAACGAGAGCAGCCGCGGGACGCTCAATGTCTCGCTGGTTCCTTCCGTCACCACCGGCGGAGATTGCCCCCTCAACGCTACGGGTGGCTACAGCGGCTTCGAGCATCAGCTCTACCGCATCGAGATTGCCGACACCAATGCGGCTTTCGCGGAGTTCAAGTGGTCGCGCACCAACGGCGGCCTGGCGGGGCGCGGCGCCTATGATCCCGGCACGCACACCGTCACCATCGATGCCAACGCAGCGGCCATCAACAGCTCCAATCAAACCGCCTTCTATCTCGAGATAGAAGAAGAAGACCCGGATCTGGGCTACACCCGCGTCATTGCCGGCGTCAACGCCACATTGAATGCGGGCGTTCTTCAGCTGGACGCCGCGCCCCATTTCGGCGCCTACCCTGTCGCCGGCGACGCCTTCTTCCGCCTGTGGGACGGCATCGCCGCGGTGAGCACGTTCCCCATTGTCAGCGGCGCCACCTTGCCCTCTCTTCTTGAGAGCGGCATCCAATTACAGTTCGCCACCGAGCCCGCGGCGACTTACTTCCCCGGCGATTACTGGCTCTTTCCGGTCAGGGCGCAAGGCATTTCCAACCCCACCGTTCTCATCGATTCGAAAAAGCCGCAAGGCGTCCGCTACCACCGCGTTCCTTTGGCTGAGATCACCTGGACCAGCGACGGCGCGGGCGGCTTCGTCTCGCAGACAATCCAGGACTGCCGCAAGTCCATGCATCCCATCACGCAGACGCAGGGCTGCTGCACCTACCGCGTAGGCGACGGCGTCAACACCTTTGGCGAGTTCACCTCCATCCAGGCGGCCGTCGACGCCCTGCCCGCCTGGGGCGGTGAGGTCTGCATCCTCCCCGGCCGCTACTTCGAAAACGTGATCATCTCCCAGCGTCAGGACGTGGTCATTCACGGCTGCGGCTGGCAGACGCGCATCGCCTCGCAGTCGCTCGATCCGAACGCGCCCAGCGCCTCCCTGCCCTGGGTGGGCCCCATCCAGGAGAAGGGCGGCATCCACGCGGTGTTTACGGTGGCCGCCTCGGCACACGTCCAATTCCGCTCCTTCTGCGTGGAAGCCGCCACCGATCAAGCCGGCATCCTGCTCGACGGCATGGATGAGGTCACCCCGCCGCCCCCGCCTCAGGGACAGAAGAATCCCGCCGCCACCGGGGCGGCCGCGAAAAATGTCATCCGAATCGGCGTCTTCGACGTCACCATCGAAGATCTCGTCATGACCGGCGCCAAGGCTCCGGCGATTCTGGCCGTGAAAGCAACGCAACTGGTCGCGAAGCGCAATCGCATCCTCATGAAGAACGAGCAAAGCAACTGGCCGGCGGCGTTTTTCAGCGGCGACCAGATTTGGGTTGAAGATAACCTGGTTACGATTCAATCCACGGGGACGGTTAAGGACTTCCTTCCCGCAACCGTCGTCAGTGACCTCTCGCTCGGATCCATCGATTCCGGAAGCCAGTTCCTGCATCCAGGCGGAATTCAGATCGGCGGTCCCTCCAGCCTCGTCTACGTTCGCGACAACGAAATTCTCGGCGGATCGCGCAATGGCATCACCCTGGGCAGCATCACCGTTGTCGACTCCAGCAACAACGATCTCGGCGGCTGGTGGGGCGTCGTGGTCATAGGCGGCGACGACTGCTGCACCGGCGGCCTCACCCTCACCGGCAGCGGCCCCAGCACCGGCCAGACCTTTGCCAACGCCGGCCCGCTCCAGGAGATCTTCATCGAGCGCAATCTCATCGCCGCCATGGGTCTCTGCGGCATCGGGCCGGTCGCCTGGTTCAGCACTGCCAGCCAGTACGAGGTCATCAGCATCGCCACCCTCGCGATCGTCGAAAACACCATCGAAGAGACCGTGCAGCGTGCCATCGACACCACAGCGGCGTCGAATACAACCTCGATGATGGGCATGGGCGCCATTACCGTCCCCGATGTCTCTGGGCTGACCATCCGTGACAACACCGTCCAGGACTTCGGCGAGAATCCCGGCGTCCAGGTCTCCGGCATCTTCATCCTGCTCTGCGAGGGCCTTGAGATCAGCCGCAACCAGATTGCCGAAACCCGTGACTGGGACGGCTCCGCCACTGAGAACGCCAACTCTGGCATCCTGTCCGGCGGCATCGTGATTCTCTTCGCCACGCCTCCGCAAGCCGACGGCAACACCATCCTGGCCGGCCACCCCGCCTACGAACTGGGCGTCTCCTCGGTGCGAATCGCCGAAAACACCGTCCGGGTTGCGGCCGGTCAAGCGCTGGTGCTGATTTGCCTGGGACCCACCGCCATTGTCAACAATCACTTCACCACCGGCGGCCTGGTCGCCAACTCCGCGCTCCAGCTTGCCCAGACCGTGCTCGTGCTGAACCTGGGCAAAGCCAACGACCTGAGCGATCTGGGCAACGCACAACCCACCAGCGTCGCCGGCATGGCGTATGAGAACAACAATACTTTTCTGTCCACAGGCGGCAATCCCTTCGCGGGCATCGGCAACGGCACCGTGCTGTTCACCAACAACGTATGCCAGCTTGAGGCGCGGGCCGGCGGCGAGACCGAGATCACCTCCGTGCTGATCTTCACCCCAGACAGCCTGGTCTTCTCCAACAACACCACCTGGCTGGACGCGGCAACTTTCAGCGCGTTTACCGATGTCCTGCTGCTCGCCGGAACCATCCAGGTTATGGGCAACCGGTTCCAGGAGCCTATCGGCTCAGTCGTTCTCTCCGGAATCACCATCGGCGTGGCCAACATCACCACGCAGAACATCGCCACCAACTGCATGCTGGCGATTGGATCCCGAACGGTGAAGACGGGCAACATCATCCTGGTCGATATGCTCTCCGAAGCTGTCTGCGAGCGCGGCCTGGAGAGCGCAGGATTGTCGAAGTGGGTTGTGCCGTCCAGTTAGAGCGCCTGGGAAAGGGCAATTTCACGCCGCCGCGGACCGCAACCCGATCTCCGGCGGCTTTCGCAAGACTTGAAGGTTCAGGGCCTGCCCTCGTACCTTTCAATCAACCAGTGCCGGCAGGCTACCACTGCATGGAAGGAAAAAAATATGGCAACGTCACAAAGCAGCGCCGGCGCCCCCGCCAACCTGGGGGACACACTCAACACCACCCTGGTCAATGCCGGCACGGCCTCGCAGAATAGACTCAGCGGAGCGGCGCTTGTGCATCAGGGCCGCCTGGCCCAGCAGCAGCGATATGCCGCCGGCCTCCAGAAGCAGTACGGGGCAAAGGACGCGGGTACAATCGCGGCGCAGGCCCGGGTAGCCGCTACGAAGGCTGTGATCGCCCAGGTCAACGCCACGCGGCAGCAATCCTCGATCCCCGTGCTGACGCTTGCGGCAAACGAGTGGGCGTTGCAAGGCAACGTCTACGACGCGAATTCGCAGCCCCTGGCCACGCTCACTGTCTTTCTGGTCGACGGCCAGAAACTGTGGCAGCGGCAGGACGGCTTCTCCTACACGGACGAGACCGGCTACTTTGTCTTGAAAAGTTCGGCTACGACGGACTCCACAAGCGGCACGCTCTATATCGAAATTGCGAATGACAAAGGGCTCCCCATCTTCCTGGACACCGCCGGCTTTACGCCGGTCGTCGGGCAGGCGATCTACAAGAAGATCGTGCTCACCAGCCAGACACCCATCGGAGATCCCCCGCAGCCCATTCGCGAGTTGGGAATTGCGCCGCAGGGCTACGAGTACACAAATCCCACAACTCAGGCAAAACAGCCGTGAGTTTTCGCCCCGGGGCCGGATGTGCCTCTGGGTCCCCGGGTGCCCCATCCCTCCGCAGTTTCATCGCGGAAGGGTGGGGGACCGCAGACCTCAACCAGCGCCCCTTTCATAAGGAGAGTGCTCCATGCCCATGATGGCCAGAGATACGCGTTTCGCTCCCCGGATCCGGCCGGCGGTGCGCGAACAGCCCGCCGGCGCGGCCCAGGAGCCAACCCCTCACTCAGCCCATTCCCACACCCGCGGCGCCTGCCCCTGCGGCTGTCCCGCCTGCGCGGCAAAATCCCCATCCAAAGGCCAGGAGCTCAACAAGGAGATCCGCAGCCACTTCGAGTCCGCCCTGGGCGCCGATCTGGGCGGTGTGCGCATTCACACCGACTCCGATTCGGCCCGGGCAGTCGCTTCAGATCGAGAGAGCCCGGACCGCGATTCGCCGGGGGGTGAGAGCAATGTTCGCTAGCGAAAAGCGCGCAGACAAGCCGCACAGGGCCGCCACCCGGCCAGTCCGAGAGGCTTCGCCCTCGCCTGACGCCCAAACAACGCGACCCGCCGGTAGGGGAGTGTGCCCATGCGGCGGCGGATGCCCGCGCTGCGCCCGCCCCCGGAGCGAATCAAAATCCCCCGCGCAGGCCCATGCACGGGCGCCTCTTGAGAAGGCGCAGGCGCCGGTCGAAGTCGGGGAAGTTGCCATCCCCGCGTTCGTGCGCGAGGCAATGAGGTCGAACGGAGAGCCCCTCTCGCCGGGTCTGCGCGAGCATTTCGAGCCGCATTTCGGCAGCACCCTGCACGACGTGCGCATTCATCGCGGGCGCGAAGCGCGGGCGGCGAGCCTGGCCCTGCGCGCGCAAGCCTTCGCGGCAGGTAGCGATATCGCCTGGCCCTCCACTGCTCCGGAGATGCACTCGTCCGCCGGACGCGCGCTTCTGGCCCACGAGCTTGCCCACGTGATACAACAGCGCGGCAGTGCGCGCGCCGTTACCGCCGCGGGCAACCCGGAATCGGAGAGGCAAGCGCGAGCCGTGGCAGACGGCCACGCCATGAAACATACGCCGGTCGCTCTGGAGTCCACTCGGCGCGGCCTCGCGCTTTCGGTCGACGAGTTCATCCACTCTTTCCCGGACCTGTCGAGCCGAAGCTACAGCCAGCTCGTCGAAGACGTAGACCAGATCAACGAGTGGATGGGCCGCCAGATTTCGACCACTCCTGAGTCGATCCAATTGGAGGACGCGCTCGCCGGACTGCGCGCGGAAGTGGCGCGCCGCAACAGGAACGTCGCGGCCAAAAGCATCAAACCGCCGCGCCCCAAGGGAAAGAAGCATCAGGCGGCCGCTCCGGACCCCAGCGCCGGCGAGAGCGAGAAGCCGCGGGTGTTGGCGGAAAGGACGAGCATCGTCTTTCAAGATGCCGCGGAGCGCAAGGAAGAGTTGGACCGGATCGTGGGCTGGCTGCAGCGCCCGGATGTGAGCAAGGCGGACCGCGAGACTCTCCGCACCGAGCTCAATTTTCTTGCGCCGGACTTCGACCAGGATCGCGCCAAGGGCGCGGACGAGCGGCACGCGAAGGTCATTCAGCAGGCGATCGGAATGCCTTCCAACGGCAACACGGCCGAATTGCTCAGCGCCATGCGCCGCATCGACGAGATCAAGCCGCTCTCCGGACAGCCCGGCATTCAGTACATGATGAAGGGCAGCGAGATGATCCGGATGTCGGATGAAACCGTGGCCCAGTTGCGCGCCAGCACCGGGGCCGCACTCGAGCAGGCCGCCGCCAAAGCGCGCTCGATGAACGAATACACGTTCGGGCGCGCGCAGGATTTCGTCCAGGTGAACAACGATAACAAGATCGTAGGGTTCTTTGTGACCAACTGGAGCGGCCTGAGCCCCTTCGACATGTGGGACCGGGTACTGCCCCTGATCCAGAACTCGAACATGGACGTGACCAAATTTCGGGACATGAGCAAGAGCCCGAATGCGTCCCTGGCCTCGGAAGCTATGCAGGTCCTTCAGGCGGTGGAGATGGCCCAGCACGCGCGCGAGATCTTCAACGAAACATTCGATGGGGCGATGGATGCCGGGGACCAGATCGTCAACGGACTCAAAGTCGTCGTGGCAGTATCGGTCGCGGTCGAACTTGCCCTGGTGGCGGCGATTGCGGCGCCGATCGTGGCAGCCGGGGCGGCCGGACTTGGCGCGACAGGGGTGGTCGGCGGCGGATTGACCATCCTGGGAACGAGCGGCGTGACCGGTCTCGCGGGAGCGGGGCTGGGATACAGCTCAACCCGCCTCGAAGGCGGGTCCGTGGAGGAAGCCAAGGCCAATGCGTGGAAAACGGCAAAGCAAGGAGCTGTGACCGGACTCGGCGCCGGCACCACGCAGGTGTTCAGCGCGGCGCTTGGCGTGGGTACCGCCGGCGTGAGCACGGCCGGCAATGTGGTGCGATCGACGGTGGCCCAGGCGGGCGGCAACTTTGTTGCCAACGCCACGGGGACAGCGCTTGAGGGCGGCAGCGCGACGGACTCGTTGAAGTCCGGGCTCATTGGGGCAGGGACAGCCGTGGTGGCCGCACCGCTGGGCGCTGCGGCCAATTCGATCGAGAGCCCCGCCCTGCGCACCGTGACGAATATGGCGATCTCGGGAGGGATCGGGTTCGGCACCGGCTACGCCCTCACTGGCGACACCGATAAGGCATGGGAGGCCGGGATTACCAGCGCCGCAACAGCCGGCGTGATGTCTCAGGCCAAGCCGCAGAAAGGACCAACCTGGGGTCAGAAAAAGGCATTCGAGGTGGGCCAGGGATTCGCCCGGACCAGCCGCAACGCCCTTATCGCCTCCACGCTGGGGCTGGCCGATCCGATCTTCCCTTACGGGCGCACAGGAGGCGGAACGCCCGCCTTGATACTGGAGCCCGAATCCGGTATTTACTCCGGCCGCGCTGCCGCGCAGCTCTCAATGGCTCCGGCACAGACCGCGGCAAGCTCGCCAACCTTCCGGAGCGAGACTCCCGATCCTGTTATCACGCCTTCCGCGCCATCTACGGCGACCCCCGCGACTCCCGCCGCGCCTACCGTCCCGGCCACACCGGCCGGCGCGGCCACGCAGGTTGCCGGCGCTGTTGCTTCCGGTTCGGCCGCCTCTGCGCAGAACTCCCCCGGCGTCCCCGCCCAAAACCAGAACGCGCAGTCGGACGACGACCTGGCCCTGGATGAAGCCGCCTCCTTCCAGGGTGGCGGCGGTCAGAAGAGTAGTCCGCCTCGCCAACGTGTCACCGGCAGTGGCAGGCAGCAGACCAGCCTCGATTCCCTTGCGCTGACGCCGGCCCAGCGCCAGGCGGGCCGTGCGGTCAACGGCCAGCGCTTGAGCGGCGGCCACCTCGCCGCCTGGAACGCCGCGACCAACGCGCGGGAGACCGCCGACATGGCAGAAGTGGCCCGCCTGTGGAGCCTGGGAACCCCCGCCGCACAGCAACAGGCGCGCGTTCTCGCCCGCGGAGTCTTCAACCGCCATGTCGGACGCTTCTGGAATGCCGAACGCCGCAGCGCCGCTCTCCGTGGGGACTTCACCGCCGCGGGTATGCGCTTCGATCAGACCAGGTCGGGCGCGCCGCGATATGTGCTTCCCAGCGGCGAACAGACCGGCATGACGCTCGACCACAACACGCGGCTGTCCGACAATCCCACTATGGCCCTGAACGGAAACAACCTCTCCTTTGTGCTGGACGATGAAAACTCGGTCACGCTCGAATACATCCGCAACAATGACCCGCACCAGCGCTGACCGTGGACACGAACGATGTAACCGAGATCATTCTTCCAGCCAAGAACAAGCCGAATCATTCGGTGGAATTCTGAGAGTTCCATCCGATCCGACACCGACAGGAGGCGGATCGCCATCGGGATCGCCTGACGTAGAGCTGCCCGTAGAATCAAGCGATTGAAGAAGGTTGGTTCATTCATCCTCTCAGCCTGCCAGAACCGTCCCGCCGCCCCACTTCTTGACCTTCGCCTCCTATCCGGCGAGGACGTAGCAAGCGTTAAACACGACCTCTCTCTGCCGGCCGAGGATACACTGGCGAAGAATACACTGGCCCGACTGAGATCGAATCTTGGCGCGGATGTCGTGGTCGAAGGCTCGTATACGCTCCTTAGTGACGGCGGCAAGAATCGGATTCGCCTGGACATTCGCGCCCAGTACTCGGCTCTCGGGGAGACAGTCTACGAAGGCGCCATCACCGGGAACGAAAATGACCTTTTCGATCTTGCTTCCCAGGCTGGTTCCCGGCTTCGTGAAGGCCTCAACCCATCTCTGAACCTCAACCCTTCGCGCGACGCTCCTCGATTCTCCGGGTCAACAAACCAGCTTGCCCTGCAGTCTTACAGCGAAGGCCGCGCCCGGCTCTATGATTTCGATTTCGTTGGCGGGCGCGATTTTCTGAAGAGAGCCGTGACTGCGGATCCAGACTTCGCCCTGGCCCACTCTTCTCTTGCCCGTGCTTGGAGCGGTCTGGGATATGAGGCACAGGCACGCAATGAGGCTAAACGTGCTCTGCAGCTTGCACAAAACCTGCCCCCGGAGACAGCTCTCGCGATTCAGGGCCAATACCAGCAGTCGGCCAACGACTGGCAAGGCGCAGTGCTGACCTATCAGAAATTGTTCAGCCTTTTTCCTGACAATCTCACCTACGGCTTGCAACTCGCCGACATACAAAATCGCATAAATCCAGCCGACGCCGTGCATACACTGGCCGAGCTCCGGATGCTTCCTGCGCCGGTGGGCAGCGATCCGCGCATTGACCTGATGGAAGCGTCTGTCCTGACCGGCCAGGATCTACCCAAAGATCGCGCGGCTGCCCAGCGGGCAATTGGCAAAGCATCGGCGCAAGGCGCCATGCTGATGATGGCCCGCGGTTACGGAATACTCTGCCAGCAGGACTCCTCCAATGGAGGGTCCATGGAACAGTCGGTCGCTGAGTGCGACCTTGCGCGCAACAGTTTCATAAGCGCCGGAGACCAGAACAACGCCGCTCGCACACTCAATGACCTGGCCGGTCTTTACTTTCAACATGGCAATCTCGATAAGGCCGAAATCATGTGGAGGGAAGCGATTGAGGTCTTTCGAAAGGTGGGAGACACAGAGGGCATTGCGGCTTCCTCAAACAATGTTGGTGACGTTCTGCTTGAGCGCGGAAAACTCGTCGATGCCCGGAAGTTGCTTGAGCAAGCGCTAGTCGGCTACAAGCTCGTCGGCGATCGCGCCGGCATGGCCCTTGCAATGGTCGACCTGGGCGAGATCGCCTTGCAAAAGGCCGATCTTCAAGATGCAAAAAGAGATTATGAACAGGCGCTTGCCATCGGCGCGGAAACCGGCGATAAGAGCGCAGCAGCGT
Source organism: uncultured Acidobacteriaceae bacterium (assembly GCA_963757965.1). Taxonomy (GTDB): domain Bacteria; phylum Acidobacteriota; class Terriglobia; order Terriglobales; family Acidobacteriaceae; genus Telmatobacter. The sequence continues at coordinate 1,233,081 of CAVWTV010000001.1, read as the reverse complement.
ATGGCTTGTCGGGCCTTGGGGACGTATTCATGGAACAGGACCAACTGGCCGCGGCCCGCGGGCAGTATGAGATGGCGCTCCGACTCAGAAAGGATATTGGCGAGAAAGAGACGATTCTTCAGACCAGGGTTGCGCTCGCGCGACTCGCCATTGAAGAGGGCCATGCAAGAGATGCCGAACAGGAGGCTCGCCGATGTAGGGATCAGTTTCATCAAGACCAGCTCCTGGATGACGAACTTGGCGCAGGCCTCGTGCTGGCCGGCGCACTGCTCGATGAATCAAAGAACGACGAAGCGAAGCAGGAAACTATTGCACTGCGGCCTCTTGAAGATAAGACTGAAAACCGCGAATTGCAGCTCAGGTTCTCACTTGAACTGGCGCGAACTCTCGTGGCAGACCACGACCTGCGTTCATCGCGAACCCTCCTGGATACGGTTTCAAGGGAAGCTGAGGCATTGGGATTTACCGGCCTGGCCTGGAAGGCACAAACGGCCCTCGCAAGCGTACAGGGGGGAACTGAGAATAAAGTTCGAGCGATAAGAGAGCTGAAGCAGTTGGAAGCCCGTGAGTGGAACACTGGCTTACAACTGCAAGCACGCAAGGCTGATGCTGCTTCAAGACTCTTGGCCGGCTCTGGCAAGTAGCCTCTCCGCATCACGCTGATTTGGCGGACCGGCAGATCGGTGTGTCGCGTCCAAGACTAGCCAAATTCTACTAGTTGAGAGGTTCGTGACACACATGTACGTTGGTGCTAATCGTGGCGTCCACACTGGCAGGCCAGCTCGATAATGGCCCGAATGAGTTGATCCTCGTCTTTTTGCTTTGTCGGTTAGAATCAATCCGAGAGAAAAGCAGATCACATTGTTCCGCCATAATCGTCTGCTTTCTTAAGCAATCGGCAGCTGCGGGATCCCAGTTGATAGCCTCTGTGAACTGCCTTCAGCGTGCAATAGTGTGCAGGGGGCCCAGGGAACCGTGGCATTCTTGGCATCTGTGGTAACGTAGAATCTGTAAGTTACGGAAAGCAAAGGGGGTTCAAACGTTCGATCCCCTCTAGCCGCCCCAATTGACACTCGCCGCCACAGCCCGACTTCCTCAATTCAGCGCAATCGCCGAGTCTCCGTGAACGCAGAAGCCCGTGAAAATGCAGTAGTTGACAACCAGCCCGCAGCTTTGCCGGCGTGGCTGACTTCATTTGAACCGCGGCGCGGCCTGAGCAATGGCCACTTGCAGACGATTGTGGGAAATTTTCTTCGCCGGCCGCCGTTTCAACTGGCCAGTGTTGCGGAGGCGGTGGAAGTGGACCCGGCCGACGGCAGCCGCGTGCTATGCCATTGCCACTGGCAGCCTGAGCTTCCGCAGCCCCATCCCGCCCGCGCCAGCCGCCTGACGCTGGTGCTGGTCCACGGGCTTGAGGGGTCGTCCGATTCACGTTACATTCAGGGCATCGCGGCGCGCGCCTGGGCCGCCGGCTGCAACGTGATTCGCATGAACATGCGCAACTGCGGTGGCTCGGATGCACTCACCCCCACGCTCTATCACTCCGGGCTTTCAGACGACGTGGGCGCGGTGGTGCGCCACTTCACGCAGCGATTCAACATTCAACGCGTAGCGCTGGTTGGCTACTCGATGGGCGGCAACATGGTGCTCAAACTGGCTGGGGAGTGGGGCAACCGTCAGCCGTTGGTTGCGGTTGCAGCGGTTTGCCCGGCTATCGACCTCGCAGCCGGCGCCGACGCCCTGCACGAGCCGGTCAATCGCCCCTATGAATGGAGATTTCTTCGCGGCCTCAAAGCTCGCTACGCCCGCAAGGCGGAGCTGTTTCCCGGCAGGTATGCCAAGCCCGCGGAGATTGGGCCGGTGCGCTCGATCCGCGAATTCGACGGCAAGATTGTGGCCCGCTACTGCAATTTTCGCGATGCCGACGACTACTACCACCGCGCCGCAAGCGCCCGCGTCGTGGATCGGATCGGTGTGCCCACATTGATTCTGTGCGCCCAGGACGATCCCTTCATTCGGCTCTTTCCTGAGACCCGCGATCGGCTTCTCGCCAACCCGAATATCACCTTTGTCGAGACCCGTCACGGAGGCCACTGCGCCTATCTTTCCCGTGACCCGGGAGAGGAGATTCACTGGGCTGAGGCGGCCGTGATTCGCTACTTGCTGCTTACCGCGGGGCAACCCAATGGAAGCTGATTGGGAAATTGAAGTGGGCGGTGAATCACCGGTGATTGAAGCCCAAGGTCCAGGCTTCGTCGATCTTCGCCTCCATCCTGAGCGTGCCTCGCAGTTGCCGGAAGCAGCGGGACTCCCCGCATTGGCCGACGCACTCGAAGTCCTCAACGCCGCAACTTCGCCGATCTGGACCTCAAAGTGCGACGTCTGGTCTATCCTTGACCCGGCGGGCTTCGAGCCCGACGAGTTGGATGCGCCGCCCGGATTCGCTGCCCACGCGATCGCCGCTTACCTCGATGTGTTGCCGCGAAACCAGAGCAAGTGGGATCTTCCCGCCACAGCCGTTGCCGATTGCAAACATCTGTGCAGCCTGCTCCGCGCAGTTCCGCTTTGTTGCTGCCGCGTCGATCTGGTCGTCCGCCAGGCCGCCCTCGACCCAGCTCCTGCGGATGCTGCATCCTTGAGCTTTGGAATCACCGCGTACTTCACTGCCTGCGGTCCTTCCTGCGCCGAGGCAACCAGAACCTTGCAGGCCGCGCTGGTGGAGTTTGCTCATGTACTCTCAGAACAATCGAAGCTAGAATGAAATGTACACGGGCGAGTAGCTCAATTGGATAGAGCACCGGCCTTCTAAGCCGGGGGTTGTGGGTTCGATCCCCGCCTCGCCTACCACTAAATCTCCACTTCCCATGTTTTCATATACTTACCTTCATTTCGTACCCCCTTTTCCACCTGTAACCCCCGGCCGAAAAATGTGGAAAACTCCAAAAAGCGTGTACAAGAGATTTCGATTCCGGCCGGGGGTGAATGTGGATTGATCTTGCACCCACACAGCCTATCACGCGATTTCGCGCGGTGTTGTGGATCGAGATCCACCGCGGACACTCGGCACGGACCGATGTCACTCAGCAAGGACCGGAAGGCGCTTTCGTCGTGGGCTCGCAGCATTGTGCAGGACATCTCTTGCCCACCCGCCAAGTCACAGCGCGCGCGGTTCGCACTCCGAGTGGCAAGACAGGCTGATGCCGGATCAGTAGCCCGATCCGGCGTGACTGGAATCGCGTGTGCACGCTCCGCAGTAGATGGCAGTTGCCTATCGCGTTTTTCAGTATCTGGCGTCGGGCAATTACATACGGGCTGGGGCGGTCTAAAACCCGTACTTCTCTCTACGTAGCTCAAAGGCTCTCCTTCCGCCTTCCATTACGGACGTAATCGTCTCTCGAACTGGCTCGCAATCGATTGATCCAACCGGGGAGATGATGCCGACTGAATTGTCATTTTGGTCTCGGTATTTGAAGCATGCCACCAACTCAGAGTCACCATTTACGACAATGTTTGCGTTGTGACTAACGAATATTAGCTGACGGAGGCTCTTTGTGGTCATTATCCGCTCCGACACGCTCTGAATCTGCTCGTTGTCGAGGTCCTCCTCGGGCTGATCGATGAGAAGTGGTGCGCCGTTCTGCGACAAAAGCGTCTCCAGCAGACAAGTTGCTTGTTGCCCCGGCGATGCTGAAATGAATGGGACAAAATTCTCGGCGCCATCCGCCTTGATGCCGCGCTTAAATTCGAATTCAATTCTGTCGTGAATATTGAAGAATCTGTTCTTTTCGAGCGTCTCCTGTGGAAGCCCTTTGCGAAGTGACTCGATGTTTGCGTAAGTGAATCCGGCCGCTGAAAGAATGGGTGTCGAAGGAAGCGTCGCAGTTTCGCGACTCGCAATGAGTGTATCGAGCTCGGCAATAAGCTCTTGCCATTTTGTTACGGGATTCTTGGATTCCGTAACGGCAGAACTTAGGTCGGAAATCTTCTGCTCGCTATCTTTAACGTTTCTCCCTTCGATTATTTCCGTGATGGCCGCTCGAATTTCTCGCCCGTCCCCGAGACGCGCGAGAACCGGTCGAAAGCCATGTTGGGCCTGTCCAAAAATCTGTCCACATTGCCTTTCTAGAATTTCTCCTCTCTTTTTCAAGAGTCCAAGAGTTGCGCCATCGGCCCCTCCCCCTGCTCGGAAAGGGAAGCGTCCAGCGTTGCTCCTCTCCGATTCCAACGCGATCTGTGCCGCCTCTGAATCCTTTAGTTGCTTATTCAGACTCTGAATCTCTTCTAGCTGTTTTTGGTTCTTTGCGCTCTCCGCTATACATGCCTGATAGGCAGCCGTGTGCTCCGTAATCGCGTGCCCCAGGGCGGCAAGGGATTTATTTTGTTCGAATCGAGCCATTCGCTTCCGATGCCTCCTCTATCAATTGGTCAGGTGGCTAGAGTCCTTGAGTGGAATCGGTTTGCCGCGGTTGCCACCTCGGCCATTTCCTTGGCATGGGGAAGTTTCTGGGCCGGGGTGATTTGCTGTAGTGATTGCATCCTACCTCGCGCGTCGAGGAGCGTCTTGCGGACTTCGGATGGTAAGTCTTCCGATTCCGTTTCCATTGCTCCAATTCCGAAAAGGCGGCGTGCTCGTCGATAATGGTTTGCTGGCTAGGCGTGAGTGCCTGAAGTTGGCCTTGGAGCGCGCTTATCTGATCCTTTCGATTCTTGTTTGCATTTTTTGCGGCTGATATCTGAAGATCAAGTCGCTTAGGCGTTGCTGGTTGATTCTCTGCCGTTGAAGTGTTGGCAGAATATCGGTCTCAACGCTCTCATTGATTTGTGCAAGCTCGCCTTTGACGGGATCGGTGATAAGCCGATGAATCTCGTCCGGCAGGGTCCCAACGGAACTCAATTGCTTCTGGGCGTAGGAAATGATTGGAAATTGCTGGCGGACCTGTGAAGCACGCAGAACCTCCTTGTTTCCGCGACTGTCAGTGACACTGCAAGTCTCATCTTTGGCTTCTGAGCTCCGCTCAATGACGTAGAGCACCTCGTTGCGCTTATAAAAGACAGTGACGCTTGCATGCTTTGGTTTGAGCGTCTCCTCGATGAGCGCTTTGCGCCTTTTCTCAAAGTTCGGCAGTTCCCTCTCGTCGGCGCCAGTACCTGCCGGATCGTCGCAAAGAGCCCATCGAATGTATTCCAAGAGGGAGGACTTTCCTGTGCCTCTCCCCCCGATGAAGGAGTTGAGCTGAGGGCTCAGTCCGAGTTCTACGTTGCCTAAGAAGACGCTGTCGCTAATCCTAACTCCTACGATTTGAAGCAAGGGAAAAGTTGGCTCAGTTTGCGAAATCCGCGATGATTTCGCAAGGCAAGCCTGACGAAGCGCCTCCGTGGAGGGTCTGGCCCACTTAACCCAGGTAGGCCAATCGCCGAGTTGACCGAAATCAATTGTTGCGCCACCGGAATTCGTCTTCGCAGTACGGCAATCAGACGTCTGGAATATCCCAACCGCCTTACTTACCCCAGGCGATGCCTCGCCCTTCGAGTTTGTTTTTGTCACCGAGCATCGAACGAGCTATAGAGACATTTTTCGATGTATCCCGCCGCAGAATGGAGCTTCTGAGTAATGAGTTTGGAAATGCTGTCGCAGAAGGGTCTGGTGCCCGCCCGGTGTCAAATTCGGCAAAAGAATGAAATGTCCGCCGAGGATACTTAAACTGTTTCGGATTGGTTTCCTCGGGGTTAAGCCGCAACGCGGCCAGCCCTGATGTTATCTCGTCGATAGTCTCGGTCTGTGTTTAATTGCTGAGTGGTGGTGGTCTTTGGCTGTGCGGCCTCGTTCGGGGTAACGCTCAGGACACCCCAAATATGCTGAAGCTTTGTTTCGGTCAGTTCGGGATCGAAAAGCAAGATCGCCTGGCACGGAGGGGCCGAGAGAGTGAGCTCGACCCCTGGGAAGACGACGAGCTGGTCCTCAGGGGCGAATGGCGTTCCGTCGCTGCCTTAGCTCGGACGAAGCTGCATCTCGAACGTAGGTCCACATGCAGAGATCGTGGTGGTCGGTGATAGCGATCGCGCCGAGGCCCTTCCGTCTGCAGTCCGCCACGAGTGCCTTGGCGAAGTCTTCGCGCTGGTTGATTGGGTGAAAAGGGCCCGCCCAATTGCTATCTCTCAATGAGTGGACTTGCAAGATCTGTCTTGTGGAAGGACGCGCCGAGGTAAGGCGGAAGCTTAATCACTGGAATCTCCAGGCCATGGATTTAGATACAGCTTGGATCCAAAGGCAATGGAAGCTGCAATTCTAATACGCGAAGCGCGGCAGGGGGCTGATTTGTCCTGATAAGTCGGCATCGCGACTGGAATCCTCAACTCATCTCCTGTCACTTGCCAAAAGCCGATAGCGCTCTATTACCGTCGTCGCTCTTTCACCACCTGTGCCGTTTCGTCTCTTCTTCGTCAGGTGGAGCGTCGGCGAGGGAGTCCCTTTGCCGAGGCCTCGGATCCAGGTGGTTCACGGAACGGTTCCACAGAAATGCGCTCGTAACACACTTCCAGCACGGTCAGGTATTCTGTCCCGCCCGGCGCTTGGAGAACTACGCTGTCACCCGCTGCCGACTTCATCAACGCGCGCCCCAGAGGTGACACCCAACTGATGTGGTTGCGGTTGAGATCGACCTCGTCGGTGCCCACGATGCTCACCACTCGCTCCGCTCCCGCGGCATTGGCATAGCGCACGGTCGCCCCGAAGAATGCCCTCGTCGCCGCCTGCCCCGCTCTCGGAGCTTCCGGGTCCACCACTTCCGCGGCTTCGATTCGCTTCGTGAGAAAGCGAATCCGCCCATCGATCTGCCGCAGCCGCCGCTTGCCGTACTGATAGTCGGCGTTTTCACTGCGATCGCCGTTGCTGGCAGCCCACGCCACCACCTCCGCCACGGCCGGGCGTTCCCTGGTGAGCAGAAACCGGTGCTCATCTTTGAGGCGCTGCAGCCCGCTCGGCGTTATGTAGTTCTTGCCTTGCGTCGCGGGCTCGTCCGCTTGTGGTTTTCTCGTAAACCCTTTCCGCATCTCGTAGTCCTCCCAGCGCGAATCCAGTGGGTGCCCCCAATGAATGCGGATGAACGCCGATGGAAAACACTGCTAGGTCATCCACGTTCATGGGAGTTCATCTGCGGCCCTAACTGATTTTTTCACGTCTTCCGGTCCTTTAGCGATCCTATCCATCATCTCGGACAAGTGCCGGCTAAGGCATGCTTGGGAGATCAGTATTGGGAGTCGGCCCGCGGTCAGGAATTCCGACGAACCATGAAGCCTGTTGCGCGGACCCTGGGGCGTTTATCGGATCTTTCTTCAAGCGCTGAACTGGAGGCGACCTGCAATCTGCCCGTAGCCCGAAATAGGGTTACAATCTCTAATGAGTTATGGGCAGCCTACGCGCGGAGCACTCGATACGGGGTCGCGGCAGCGCTCGGACCGGAGCAACCGGAGGGAATATTTTGAACGAGCGCGAAATCTGGGCCGCCTCAGAGCGCCTCGACTTACTCTTCAGCTTGCTTCCCCCTGGAATTCAATTACAAAGAGCCAACAGCCATCTCCGGTCGCTAACGAGCGAATACATGGATTACATTACCCGCTCGGATTTGGTTTCTGACACAAAAGCCGACGAGATCGGACGTGCCATTCTCGGTGTGTTTCGAGTTGTGACGTCCATAGAATCTCTCTATGGAAGGCAGATAGATTCCGACATCAAGAGTCACACCCTGTTTCAGGAAGTTGAGCGCCTGTTCAACAATTCCGAACACCAGTTTCAGGGACCGGAATTCACCCTGTTTACCGCAGCTCACATCAAGAACCAAACCCAAGAACCAATCGCGATTGTTCCAGAATCGGGTAAACGTTGTGAAAAGACGCCAGACCTGTGTTTGCCCGGCCTATGCTATTTAGAATGTAAAGACCTAGTCACCGAATCGGCAGAGAATATCGTCGCGGCCATGGGCCAAAGGTTACAGGATGCCGCTAGGCAACTTTGCGCCGCGAGGCAACGTGATCCAGCTCTTGCGGGAGGCGTTGCGCTGGATCTTCCTCTCAAGTTTCATCAGCCTGACGCTAACGGTTCGTGCCCGGCCATTCGAGACGCGCATGCAACTGCTGCTGGCGCACTGACCGCACCCGGCGTGATCGATTTCATACTTCTTTCATTTTCCGGATTTGATCGCACCGCTACGGATTTCACATGGCCTTATCGTCTGGCGGTATATGCAAGGGAAGGTCTTCCAGACCATCTCTTCGTGAGGCTTTTCAGCCGCTTGGGAGAGCGGGGCTTTCCAAAACCCCAAATCTACATAGTCTGCCCCGATAGACAGCGGGAATACCGAATCCGGGACCGCGCGTTTTTTCTATGGGAGAATAAGTCTGGAAGTTGCTGGTCGGATCCGATACAAAACTGGCTTGAAGCAGAAAAACACGATGATAGAAGTTCGATATTGGGCGAGCTATACGATTACTCAGACATGTCGAACCGCGTTACTTTCAAAAGGCCTCCGATTCGGTCTTGAGACGGTTTCCTACCCGAAAGTTGGCATGGCGATTGGAATCTTCTGCTTTAGCCTCGATGAATTTCCCTCGATGCTCCGTGCTCCCGCGGCGTCTATCAAGGCCGATGAGCAGCCAAGAGATAGTGCGAGAGATTGCTCAAGGAGACGGAGCCGCGATAAGCCTGGATGTGTTCCAGGCACTTGACCGCGGCATTGAGATCGGTCATGGCGGAATCTGACTGAAGTTTACCGACGAGCAATGCCAAAAGCTCGCCCTATTCGTTTTCGCTCTGTTCCTCTTCTTCTTGGCGTCGGATGAGCTTGCGGCTAAAGATACGTCGATCATGGCGTTCCTGGCGCTCGGCCAGACTGCGCCGATAAGGCGTTGCAGCTTCGTAATTCGCGACTGGTGCTTTAACGGTCGGCTTGCGCCCGTCAAATACAGCATCAAGATCCTGCTGCCGAAGCCGCTGAATCACCTCGGTTTCTTTAGCAGGTATTCGAATCCAAGGACTGCGTCGTTCGGGCATTTCAAATGCTTCTGCTGACTTGTCTAATGCGTCAATCGCGATCGTCACAAAATAGTATGCCTTAGCAAGAATGTGGGTCGGCACGGCCTGCTGTGGAAGGAGCAACGGAGCCTTCGATCCGACGCGGTGCGCATAGCGCCGGTCCGGAAAAGAGATCTCGCCCGCCGCTGGATTGTACGCCGTCATTTCACCGGCCTGCGTCAGACGAGCTTCATAGATGAAATACGCATCAGAAGACGTGTCATACACTTGAACGTAAATATTCCGACCCAAGAAACCTCTGATTGCTGGGAACTCCTCGGCATCGGTACCGAAAACCGTCACGGTAGTCTTTGATAATTGGTCGGGCTCGTCGCCCTCTAACTCTAATGTGAAATCACTGCCATCTATGTACTGACGTTGCAGTTGCTTATAGAACTCTATTTTGCCGAGGTCAAATGCCTCACACTGTGATCGAATGCCTTCCAAGTAGCTACGAGCGCCCTTCAATATCGGCGAATCTGCCATACATTGCAGCCGGACCGTGCTCTCGATGTTCAGTCCCATGAGCGCACGCCGGGTCCAGTTGTGGGAGCCCACCCACAGTTCACTGGTCCCGTCGTTTTTGTCGAAAAGCAGCATCTTGGAATGCAGCAACCACCGCTTTTCATCATTGCCGTGGTCGCTAACGGTCTTTACATCAAGAATGAAGAGATACACGTTACCGCCAGCGCGTTTCAATTCAGCCAGATTGTCGATGTCAGTCGGCAGATGCAGATCTACGCACAGGAATCCGTTCCTCGGAGCGATACGCGCCGAGAGATTGGGACTAACGAAATTTGGGCCGACAGTCCAATAGGCTACTGCTGCACTGAGGCCAGCAGCTGAATCCACGGACTGAGCTAATCGGCTGCGAAGTTCTGACGGTGACCAGGACGGCAAAACCTCTATCGATATCACTCCATCATCGTGCATTGGGGTTCCTTTTTAATGATGATCGATTCAGAGTCATGGTAGCACTCTAACGATTGCGATCCATGAGATCGAGACCTCTATGTACTGAAGGGTATTTCAGCTTAAAACGCAGATCGCCGGAATTGAACCACTCGGCCTGCTTCGCCGTGGTAATGTCCATCAGCGAGCCGGGACGGACAATGCAGTGGCCGGGCAATTGGTTGGGATCGAGGCGAGGTTCTCGACAGCATTGCCGCTGTTAAAGCCGACATTGGGACTGTCCCAGAAAGGGTATTGTGGTCTCTTTAGACGGAGCTGACGCGGTGGCAGTAGTCGAGGGCGAATTCTCCGAGCCCCCATCGTGAAGGCAGGTTTTGTGAATTTGGTGAAGCAGAGGATTCCGTGAGAATTCTCGACGCAGGACTGCGACGAGTTCTCTACTGGGGAACGTTGCCCTCTCCTAAAGTGCTAAGTTCTTTCGCGTTGTTGCGCCAGTCCATTTGCACGCCCACGGGGTAGGCGGGCAGACGCCCGAGCCCGCGACCGGCGATTTCTCCCGGAAATTGTGCAAGTGTCCTTAATTTGCGAGATACTACGTCCCGCATTGGGCCTCTTAGCTTGCGGGTTCCGGTCAATGCTGGTTGCCCGTGGTGGTCTTGCCACACGAAGACGGCGCTAGCGCTGACAATGCCCATTGCAGGGCCCTTGTATTATCGAGGAATGGCTGAGCCACAAGGTCCAGCAGGACCGCGAGTAGAGTGTGATGGTGTGAACTTCACTAGAGAGCAGATGGAGGGGCTACTCGCAGCAGCTTGCAACTTCCAAGGTCGAGGAATGGCAGCGCGCGACAAATGCCGCGAGGACTTCCGCGATGCTGAGCGTGAGGAGGACAACACCCTCCGGATAATGGTCGACGGCCTGGTTGCTTCGCTGCAGGATAAGCTCTCCCAGCCCATCGAGAAGGTAGACTCAGGAATCTCCTGCCAGATCGGCTTGGTGACCTCCTATGTCCGAACTCATTTCATCGTCACCGATCTTATCCTCAACGGCGACTTGGTGGAGGCCGTGACGTTGATTCGGAAGCAACTCGAATCCGTCGCCCGGCTCAATGAACTCGACCAAAGGCCGCTCCACAAACTCGAAGGAAAAACCCCAAACATTAGGATGTTCTTCGAGCATGGGGGCGGAGAAATGTATGGGCACCTATCAGAGGTGGCTCACTTTTCAAAACCGCGTGTTTCCGAGTTGATGCGGCATCGGCCTTCGACGGCTACCTCGTCCGCAAAGACCTTGTGCGGCGGTACAGCCGGCAGTATCCCGTGCCCACCTACGTCGTCGAATTCCTGCTCGGGCGGTACTGCGCGACGGTGAATGAGCAGGAGATCGAAGAGGGCTTGAAGATCGTCGAGCGACAGCTACAGGACCGCACCGTCCGCACAAGCGACCAGGAGCTTTTCAAAGCCAACGCCCGCAAGAAAGGCTCGGTGAAGCTCATCGACATCGTGAAGGCTCGGCTAGACGCCAAGACCGACTCGTTTCTGGTGGAGCTTCCGAGCCTGGGGCTGAAGGACGTGCGGATCGCGGACACCCTTGTCCATGAGCACGAGCGGATGCTCACCGATGGGTTTTACGCCGAGGTGACGTTGACTTACGACGCGGCCATTGCCGAGGAAAAGCACGGACGGCCATTTGCCATCGAGAGCCTGCGGGCGATCCAACTCTCCAAGTCGGACGTGCTGGAGACGCTCATCAAGGGGCGAGAGCGATTCACCACGCTCGAATGGAAGGACTTCCTTCTTCGCTCAGTCGGCTTGGAGCCGACAGTCCATGTCGGACCGGGCCAAGATGGTGATGCTTCTGCGGATGATTCCGTTCGTGGAGCGGAACTACAACCTCGTCGAACTCGGCCCCCGCGGCACAGGCAAGAGCCACCTGTACCAGCAGATTTCCCCGTATTCGCACCTGATATCGGGCGGCAAGGCGACGGTGGCGAAGATGTTCGTGAACATGTCCAGCGGCCAGCGCGGGCTGGTATGCCTCTACGACGTGGTGTGTTTCGATGAGGTGTCGGGCATTTCGTTTGATCAGAAGGACGGCGTGAACATCCTCAAAGGCTACATGGCGGCGGGCGAGTTCTCGCGCGGCAAGGAGAGCATCCGGGCGTCGGGCGGCATCGTCATGGTAGGCAACTTTGACGTGGACGTTGAGCAGCAGCAGCGGATTGGCCATCTGCTGAGCCCGTTGCCGCCGGAGATGCGCAATGACACGGCGTTCATGGATCGCATTCATGCCTATGCACCCGGCTGGGATTTCCCGAAGCTGAAGGCAGACGACCATCTGACGGACCACTTCGGACTTGTGATCGATTACCTTTCCGAATGCTGGACGAAGCTGCGCGAAGGGACACGGATATCGGCGCTGCAAGGCCGAGCGCACTGGGGCGGCGCACTGAGCGGTCGAGATATCGAAGCGGTCAACAAAACCGTAAGTGGTTTGCTCAAGCTGCTGTTCCCCGATCCGGGCATGCCAATTCCCGATCGAGGAGCTCGAAATGGTCCTGCGGATCGCTTTGGAGGCACGCCGGCGGGTGAAGGAACAGCAGAAGCGGTGCCTCAAGACGGAGTTCCGCAACACGCATTTCAGCTATTTTATCGGCGTGGATGGCGTCGAGCAGTTCGTTTCGACGCCGGAGTTGCACAGCGACGAAGCCATCGAGGCCGACCCGCTACCGCCTGGACAAATATGGGCTATAAGCCCTGGCGCACAAGACACGGCTCCTTCGCTCTACCGCATCGAAGCGACGAGCGGGCCAGGCAGTGGTGTGAAGATTCTCAACGCACCCGTGCCGCCGGCGTTCCGCGAGAGCGTCCGATTCGGCGAGCAGAATTTGTATTCCCAATCCAAGGAACTGGTGGGAGACCGCGATCCTCGCAACCACGAGTTTTCCGTTCAATTGCGGGCGATGGATGCAGATCGATCCGGCCATGGCCTCGGACTATCGGTGTTGCTTGCTCTATGCGAAGCAACCAGCAACGCCTTTGCGGGCGGGCTGTCTGGTGGCTCAAATGCGATGGCCCGCAGTCAGTAGGGGAGTGCTTCGATCTCGGCCCGCGGATCAATCCAAGAGCAACCGCCAAATGGCGGAAGAGGAAAACTATTGTCCTCGGTGAGGATCCTGACTCCAGGGGCCAACGCCTTCGCCGAGGCGCGAAGAACTAAACCTGCAGGCCATTGGAAGATTGCCCAAATGACGTCGCCCCGCATTGCTGCCAGGGTGCGACACTCACCCTGATCCTCGTTCTTGGCCGCAAACCACGCTCGACCCTTCAGTCCATCAAGCCGGACTACGCACAGCCGTGACGAACCGACTGCGGCATGCCAGGCGAAGGACGTGTGCACGGCCGCCAACTCTTCCAAGCGAGAGACATCGCTGGTTGCTTCGCCGACGAGGAACTCAGACTGTCCTGTCAACTTCGCAAATTCGGGCACGGGGAAGACTGCGAGGCCGCGGTTTGCGGCTTGCCTAACCTCGGGATCCAGACTTGAGGGAGGTTTCATTCGTGTGGTCGTGGGGACTGCACCGCGCGAGCTTAGACAGAGTTCAGACACAAAGACTTCGGCAGATTTCATACTTCCTCCAGAAACAAAACGGCCCGCCTCTCGATGCTTTAGGCAACGAGCGGCGGGCCGGAGTTAGCGATGTGTTGAGGTAGTGCAGTTCAGCTTATGCGCGCCATCGAATCATTAGCATCAGATGACGCGGAATTGAACCGCAGGGATTACAGAACAAGGCCAGCACGGAGCGTGAATCTTTCAGCGCCGGAAGAAGTTGTGGGTTTTTCTAAGTAGTGGATTAAATATTGGCCATTGTGTGATAGAATTTTCATTTAACGGCGATATATTGACTATTAATCTTAAGACGGTGCAGGAAGTACGAACCGGAATTGCGACGCGGTTCAAGGTGCGGCGTCTTGAAATGAACCTGTCGCAGAAGGAACTGGCGGAGCGCTCGGGGGTGACGTGGGCTTCGCTCAAGCGGTTTGAGCGCCAGGGACTGATAGCGCTGGAATCGCTTTTGAAGCTGGCTCTTGTACTCGGGTGCCTGGACGATTTCGACAGGCTGGCCGCGGAAAGTCAGGCAATCCCGGCTGCCCAATCGCTCGACGCGCTTTTGGCGGCTCCCACCCCGCGGCGCAGAGCCACCGGCAGGAAAGGACGCGTCCATGGCTTATAGCCCGACAGAACTGTTGACCGTCTTTCTTGATGCGCAAAACCAACGACGCAAAGTTGGGCGGCTCGCGTTCAAGGACAGGCGGGTTCTCTTCGAATATGCCCCCTCATTCATCGCTTCGGGCATCGAGATTTCGCCGATCAAACTTCCCCTCAGGTCTGGCGTGTTCACTGCCGACACCCCGATCTTCGACGGTCTGTTTGGCGTGTTCAATGACAGTCTGCCAGACGGATGGGGCCGCCTTCTGCTTGATCGCGCGGTGGAGAAACATGGCATCAATCGCGGCCAACTGAATCCGCTCGACCGGCTGGCCTATGTGGGACGGCACGGCATGGGCGCTCTCAGCTACGAGCCGGAACTGGGTTTCGAAAACCCCGGTGATGCTCCTTTGGCGCTCGACAGAATCGACGAAGAAGCAGCCGCTGTGTTGGAGGGAGAGAATGAAGCGGTCCTGGAAGAACTGCTGCGGCTCAATGGCTCGTCTTCGGGCGCACGGCCCAAGATCGTTGCGCAGGTGAGCGCCGACAAGAAGAGGATCATTCACGGCCGGCAGGAGTTGCAACTCGGCTTCGCGCATTGGATGATCAAGTTTCCTTCGTCCAATGACGCGCGAGATGTGGGGGCAATCGAATACGCCTATAGCCTGATGGCCAAGGACGCCGGCGTCGAGATGCCAGAAACCCATCTTTTCCGCACGAAGCGAAACAGGTACTTCGGCACGAAGCGCTTCGACCGGGACGGCGACGCCCGCATCCATATGCACAGCCTTGGCGGCCTGATTCATGGCGATCATCGGAGTCCCAGCCTCGACTACGACATGGTTTTGCGCTTGACCTCGGCGTTGACCAGGAACATCCAGAATGCCGAGAAAGCATATGCGCTGGCTTGCTTCAACGTCCTTGCTCATAACCGCGACGATCACGTGAAGAACTTTTCGTTCCTTCTGAACGCGAGCAATGAGTGGATCTTCGCGCCCGCCTACGACCTGGTATTTTCCTATGGCCCGGGCGGCGAGCAAAGCATGCTCGTCATGGGTGAGGGCAGGAGTCCCGGCCCAACCCAACTGCAGGCATTGGGCAAACAGCATGGGATAAAGAACGCACCGGATATTCTGGCGAAGGTAAAGAGGGCAGTGGCCAACTGGCCCCGCTATGCCGAACAGGTAGACGTATCGCGAAAATCCACCAAAGAGATTGCAGGCAAGATAAATTTGCAGTGATCGTCTCCGTTAATTCTGTCGAGATGTGTCGCCGATCCTCCGCGGCTTGAAACGCCTGTAGTCGGCAGATAGCCGCTACTGGGTATCCCTCCAGGCTTGTGCTCTGCATCACTGGGCGAGCTCGAGGTCATGGTAAACAATTCGGTACGAATAAGTTCTGCTATTTTGTGGACATGGCAAGGGACTGTCGAGGAGATGAACGTTCAAAGTGCTGTGGACCAAGCGGGGCGTTTGATTGAGGGTGTTCAGCGTCAGGCGCGCGATTTGCTCGTTCGGAATTCGGACACCGAAGAGCCAACCGCCGGCGAGCTCTGGGAAAAGGCATCTCCACCGCTTGAAAAGGCCCTAGCGATTTACGACCGCAAGGAATCTGAGGATACGCCGGAATCGACTTGGATTCCATGGCGGGAGACGAAGAAGCGCTGCCAGCAAGATATCGAAGATATCCTCGACACACTCTTGGCGGTTCTCGGAACTTGTGGCGCGGTCGGGTATCGGACCCGCATTCGATATCTCCAAATCGAGAATGAAGCGTCCCAAGCCAGGATCACAAGATACCGGGAGCAGATCTTATCGGCTCCTGCCGAGAAATCGCAGAACTTTGTCGAAGGTTTAGTCGTTCAGAACAAGGAAGCTCTGACAGACAGCATCGCCGATGAGACAGATCGGATTGCTGAGAGAAATAGGCAAATCGAAAGCCTGAAGGCCGGATTCCGCGATCACCTGCAGCACATCGGATTGAACGTCTCGCCGGAACAAGCGGACTCTTTTCTGCTGCCCGTAGTGGATGACGTTATTTCGATGGCCGCGGTTATTTCGAATGTCAGTCGCGTAACAGAACAATTGCAGGAACTGGTGGACGCCAGCAAAGAAGCCCCAGCAGAAACCAAACGGTATTACGGAATGTACGTACTTCTGGTCTTTGCCGTCGACCGGCTCCAGACACATTTTGTGACGGAGATCGACGAACACTTCCTGCCTAGGACCGGCGGGCATGAAAAGGACGCGGTCCGGCACATTGCGGATGCCGAGGCCCAGGTCAAAATTGGCGGCCCGCGTGAGCAACTATCCGCAAATATCTCAGGGAACAATCGAACAATTGAAGCTTGCCGCGTCCTGGCGAGCAGGCTGCGTGACTATCGGCGAGCGATTCTTGACGATAACCGCAGGGTGCGCGTGCTCGAAGCGGCTGCGGTGAACACCTACAGGACTGTATGCCTCAGCCTCAATGTTGCCGAGTTGATTGGATACTGCGAAGCGGCGTTTCGTGCCCTACGAGAATTGCGGCTCCCGCCCCTGAGGCCGTTCCAGGGCATTCAATTAACCGAGGAACTGCAAAAAACTCGCTGAACGCGTAGCTGCCAAGGAGTGATCGATGGGCTGGTTCTTCAGGAAGTCATTTCGCTTGCTGCCGGGGATTCGAGTCAGCTTATCAAAAAGCGGACCGCGCCTGAGCGTGGGCGTTCCCGGCGCACGAGCCAGCATCAACATGCAGGGCAAGGCGAGGATCTATGGCGGAAAGGGTCCGCTCCGGTATCAGAAAATGGTCACAATCGGATCAACTCGTGCAGCGACCAGGTCGCGCGACGGCCTATTTGGCTTCGTTCGGAGAATCCTAGGGGGCACTGACCCGTGATCGTCCACAGTCGTTCTCGATGGCCGGCAATCCCGCCATGCCGCTACATTAAGTGCTTTGTCGTAAAGGAAACGTATGCGAGGATCAGAATGAACTTCTTGGATAAGTTCCGTAAGGATTCGCCTGCACCCAAACCACATCACGTCACCTATGAGCAGACGTTTCAAGCGGCTTTAGCTGCCCAAAAGCAGGGGCATAAGGCCGTAGCACAAGAGTTATTCGAGAGAGTCGCTGAGGGCGTTCCCCAGGATCGTGAATCGTGCCATCTCCTTGGAGTCAGCTATTTCGGGGAGGACTACGCACGAGCCGCAAAGTGGTTTGGCGAAGTTCTGCGCTGGTCGGAGGCAAACGATGAGTTGAGGGTGAATTCGTTGGCGTTTCTAGCTCAGTGCTTTCTCAAAATGGGAGACAGAAAGCAAGCCGTGATGTGCCTGAGAGGATTACATGTTCTCCGGCCAGCACTCGCAGAGGAACTAGCCGAAACGCTTGGCCTGCTCAATGGATGAGCCACTCCGCTTGAAGGTGGAAAAACGATGCAGCGAGATCCGATTTTTAGTGCCTTACCTTCCCCAGTTCTAGTTGAAGCGGCGCGGTACCTTTCGTTCAACACATATCTACCGAGCAATCCTCCTGCATGGTTCAGTGACCTCGATCCGGATGCGCAATCTGCGTGGCTGAACCAGCATCGGGACCGGCTGGAAGACGAGTTCTGCAGCATTGGAAGCTGGACGTTCGGTACCACCAAATCTTACGGGGAAATCGTTCGCGACTTGGCACAGCGTATGGGTGTCACGTTGCTACCTTCGGCCGACTCCCTGGGAGTTGAACGGGCGATTGTGGCGAAGGTTTGGAATGACGCCGCGAGTAAGCTAACCGCGGAACAGCTGGCAAAGCTGAGGGCCCAAGCAGAGGCACTAGCTTCCAAATACGGCAAGACACTGGGAACGGAAATATCAGGGTTCGCGGCACTCAGCGCCGCGCAGATCTCTGGATTTGGCGTATACCTGCTCGGGTCCACCGTGCTAGGAGCGATCAACGGTGCGTTAGGCCTCGGGCTCGGGTTCGGTGTGTTTACTGGCCTGTCCTCTCTAATATCGGTTGTGATCGGACCGCTCGGTTGGTCCGCTCTCGGCTTGGCCGCGATAGTGAAGCTTGGTGCTCCCAACTACAAAAAAGTCCTTCCCGTCGTTATTTTGATCGCCACGAATCGACAACTGCTATCTCATACTGACGGTGATCTTGCACGGGCGAAGGCGCAGCAAGCACTCGATTTTCAAGAAACAAAGCCCGCTCGGTTGATCGAAGATGCGTCTAGGACAATCGATTCCGACTCGATCCTAGAACTTCAGCAAGACATAGACAGACGTACATGCCTTGCCCGCCCGGCCAAGATCGCACTGGAGGTTCGACACCGAAAGGTAACCCGGCAAGAGCGCATTATATTCGAGCTGCGGAATCCGGAAATCTGTCGCGTAGCAGCCGAATTCGGGTTAGATTATTTTGAAAATAGTCCCGGAGATCAACAGGCAATTCGGGACTGCGTCCGAGAGCGGAAAGAGCTTGCCTCTCCACAGCCGCTGAGGGCAGGCAAGACCGCTGCATCAGAGTCGAAGCAAGGCCCGCCGAAAGTCCCAAGTTCCTCGCAGAGTGATTCGGGCCGTGGAAAGCTTGACTCTAGGCACCTTAAACAAGAGGTGAGGAGGACCCGGGCACAGTTTCGCTATACTCTGCACACGCTGGAATTCAAAGACGCAGCGTTGGAGTACTACTGTTCCTTGTCGTCCCAGGATCAGCTGCCATTTCTGAGCGAGCTTAGCCGAATGAACAGAGGGTATCTTGATGGCAAGCGCCCGATTCGTGGAACCAGCCCAAAGTTTTTTGAAATGGAAGCGGGCAAAGCTGGCCGGATCTATTACCGCCGACAGGAAGGAGCAGCCCCAGTGTTGATAGAGCGGATCGGGAACAAGCACACCCAAGACGCCGACTGCGCGGATTTGCGTAACGGTCAGAACTGACAGGGTGCACGGGCACACGCCTCTTCGAGACGTCAATCAGGACCCGCCGCGTCCTACAAGCCCAACGATTCTCGAATCACAGTGGCCATCAATAAGGTTCAGTTGTTGAAAGCGGTCCAAAGCACGTTTCGAGGCCACTGCTGTTGATCGGTCCCGCCAAACGCCCATGGACCATGCAAACGGCATTCCGCAAGCGAACTGAATTTCGCGCTTTCTCCGGTTGAAATCTTCGGCCTATTCAAATTGCCCGGAGCCGCCTCTTCATTCCGGAGATAATCGACTCGGCAACCTCCATGGGATAGCCCTTGGGCAACCTCGCCGCCTCACGATCAATGGCTTTTTCCGCCGTCCCACGTAGTTCATCGAAGATAGAAACCACGACCTCCTCGCCGATGCCGGCGCTGTTCGCTGTTTGGATGAAGTGCCGAGGTGCGATCGTCTTCATGATGTAGTGCCGGTTGTCCCCAACCGCCATTGCCAGGCGAAATTGGTTATGGCGGATCTGATTGGCATCGACGCTCGGCTGCGCCGAAATCACGTCGTACAGTGGCGCCATGTGGTAACGGCCGCCGGGCAGCAAAAACACGCTAAAGTTCTTGGCATGTCCGTCCGTCGCGCCCAGCAGCCAGAACGCAATCGCTGCTTTTAGAAAGATCCTCTGATCCTCCGCAGGGGTATCGCTCCCGCGCAACAGATGAAGAATCGCTTCGATCCCCGGCCCCCCATCGCTCTGATACTTGCGGGACGGAACGACAGAAAGCGCCTGGCAGCAGTCCTCCTGCGGCAATCGCAGTAAGCGCCCATCCTGTGTCCACAGCCGATCGAACCGCTCCACAATCAGGACACGGCGTTCTCCATACGTCGCCATCTGTGCCTTGGCTGCAGGCAGGCCGATAGCCGCAAGCAGTTTCAAACACAAATACTCGTTTTCGACGCTGTGGGTCAGGTCGAGGCCATTGGGGAGCCGTCCTATTGACGGCTTGAAAATGTGAGTGGTTGCCGTGGTTCCGTACGGCTTGTACCAGCGCCGATTCCAATAGAGCAGAGCTGTCTTTTCTTGCGCTCCAGCAACCGAGATGCGAAACTCCACATCTTCGCCAATACCCAATGGTGAGGTGGCAAGATTCGCCAGCAAGGTCGAGATTCCACCTTTGCTGATCGGGGCTCCGTTAATCGCCCCCGCCTGCCCGGGATCAATATCCGGCGGCAGGAACTGCAACGCGCCCACACAGTCCCGTCCAATCGCATTCAGCAGGCTGTAGGCGTCAGTCCCTTCTGCTTGCGTGCGCGCAGAGATACGCCTGCGCAGGTCCACGTTGTCCGGTAGAAGATTCTCGAAGACGGCCAATACCGGTGTTCCCGTGTAAGCAGCTTCTCGCAGAGGCAAAGAGAGAGATACCGGCAGCGTGTGCGGCCATGCCAGCCAGCCGGCATCGTATAGAAAGGCGATTGCTCCAGCATGATCGCGACGAAGCTGTCCGACGAGCCTGCTGTTCAAGTAAACATTCAGCGGGACATTGTGAGGCTGTCTGGCCATCAGAAGATCCCCTCAATGTCCTTCGTCGAGCCCTTGGTCCTCGGGCGAACCACCAGTTCCAGGTTGAGAGCCGCCAGCGTATCGAACAGCGTACCCAAGCGAGCATCCGTTGCTGAAGTCTCCAGGGCTGAAATCGTTGCCTGGCGCAATCGGATGCGGGCCGCAAGTGCTTCCTGGGTGAGGCCTGTCGCTTTCCGGTAGCGCTGCAGAACCGTGCCGAGTTGCTTAGGGGTGCGAGTGATCTGATCCATCGAAACACCTCCGCCCTATACGGAATGCCGCATGATCTGTGAATATACGCTAAACCGTGTGAGTTGTAAATATGCGCTATGGCGTATGTCTGATAAGCCAAAATCCAGCCTGGGCGCCCCTGGAAGGCTAGGCCTACCCGGAGCAGACCACTTGCCAGCAAAGAGCAGACAAGGGCCTTGAAAGCTAACAAGCTGCCACACGATCGCTACGTCTGGCGAGATCGCGAACGGTGAGCGGATTGGTGGTGATGCGCTCTTTGACATTCTGAGCCAAGATCGAACAGCGAGATTAACGCACCCGGCAGAGATTAGTCCGCCGGGCGCACGAGGTTAAAGCTAATATCCCGGGAGTTCCCCCGGCTTTGCCGGGGAGGCAGTAACAGTTTGACATTTCCGGGAGTCCATCCAGAAACTCTTCGAGGTGAGCCGCCAAGCACACATCAAGGAGAAACCGGATGGACGAGTATGAAAGCTTAAGCCACTCGAAATGGGAGTGCAAGTACCACGTTGTTTTTATCCCCAAATGCCGCAGGAAGGTGCTTTATGGCAATCTGCGGCAGCATTTGGGCGAGGTGTTCCGAAGGTTGGCCGAGCAGAAGGAGTGCCGCATTGAGGAGGGTCATCTTCTCTCCGATCATGTGCACATCATGATCTCGATTCCGCCCAAGCATGCGGTGTCGTCTGTGGTGGGCTACATCAAGGGGAAGAGCGCGATCCATCTGGCTCGGACGTACGGGGAACGGAAGCAAAACTACGCTGGGCAAAACTTCTGGGCACGAGGATATTTCGTGTCGACAGTGGGGCGGGATGAAGCCGTGGTTCGAGACTACATCCGCAATCAGGAAAAAGAAGATGAGCGCTTGGACCAACTGAACCTGTGGAAGTGATCAGCCACCGGAAAGGTGGCTCAACCCAACCGGGGCCGCGTTAGCGTCCCCGCTCAAGCCGCTTTGAGCGGCTCACATAATCAAGCCCCCGGCTTTGCCGGGGGTATTGACTTTACGGTTAAGGTAATCTGCACCTGGTGTGTAATACCGGTGCTGGACGCCGTTACCGTTACGGTGCTCGTAGTTGGCGTTTTGCCACCCTGTTGTCCGCCGCCAGAAGTCCCTGCCGATCCACCACCGCAACCGCTCCCGCCAATGCCGAATACAGCCAGACTCGCGAACAGAACGAAGCCGTAGAGTGCGCGAACGAACGCCTTCCGGCGCCGTCCGAGGCAGAACAGCAAAGGCAGGAAGGCAAAGCAGAAGTCCGAACGAAACCCGATCCTCTTCACTTCGGCGGTGGTAGTTGGCGTCGTGATGTTCAGAGGGATGTTGATGGATCCGTCGGTTTCCGTGGCGAGAGTTCCAAAGACGCAACTGGCTCCGGACGGTAATCCGGAACAGGCCATTGTAGGCGTGGAACCGTTGAAGCCGTAAAGCGGGGCGACCTTGAGTGTGGTTGAGGCCGTCGAACCCGCAGTCACCGTAAACGACGTCGATGTGGCCGTAAGAGTGAAATCAGGTGTGTTCACTTTCACGGTCACCGATGCCGAAGAGGAGACTGCGTAACCGGTTCCGGCCATAGGCTGGTACGAGGCTGTCAGCGAGTGGGACCCTGCGGATAAGGTCGAGATCGACAAAGAACTTTGTCCGCCGCTGAGATCTGCTGTGCCCAGAGAGGTTCCCCCTTCCAGGAATGTGACCGTGCCTCCAGTGGGTGTTCCAGAAAACGCCGAAACGTTTGCAGTCAGCGTGAGTAACGATCCGAGGTCAATCTGACTGTCGGACGCTACCAGGGTTATAACAGTAGGCAACACGACTGTGATCGGTCCCCCGAGACTGGGGCTATAGCCTCCCAAGGACCACATCTAGTTCTGTGCGATTGGGATAAGTTGGAAGCCGTGTTTTTTTGCCTGCTGCATGAGCCTTTGTTGGAGCCTGTGTTGGTTTTGTATTTCCTGCTATGCGAAGACCGTTTCATCGTAGGCATGCCGGTTGGTGAGCATGTGGAACACGATGCGAGCCAGTTTATGGGCGGAGGCGGTGATGGCCTTGGGCGCTCCCAGTTTGGCACGCATGCGGCGATAGTATTGGCCCAGCCACGACTGGCTGCGGAACAGCGACTGCGCGGCCATGCGCAGCGCTCTTGCTACGCGGTTGTTCACCTTGCGGGTGTGCGAACTGAGTACTTTGCCGCCGCTTACGCGGTTGTCCGGGCATAGCCCCATCCACGAAGTGAAGGCCCCCACATTGGGGAACGCCGACAGGTCAGGACCCACTTCGGTCAACAACGTATGGGCGGTCAGCGCATTGATGTCCGGGAACTTCGGTCAGGTCCACCCCGAAGATGCGATACAGATGACCGCGCAGGTCGAACTTCATCTCGTTGCGCCGCGGCCTGTGCCGGTTCTTTTGGATCGGCCAGCACAGGTGTGTCCGGCCCGGCGCCGTCCGGGAATTCGCCCAGCATCTGCTCGATCTCCACATCGCAGCAGGCCAGCAGTTGCTGGTAGCTGCGATACGCGGTCACCGACTGGCGAAGAGTAAACAGATGTTCCCGGCGGTAGTCCCCAACCAGCGACTTGGCGATCGTCTCCGCGCTGGCCTTGATGCGCGGGTCGCGCAGCTGGGCCAGCTTCAGCGGGTTGCGCTCTCCGCACAGAATCGCATCCAGAATCGCCATCCCGGTCGTCCCGCTCAGGTCGCTGATGACATGGTGCAGTTGCAGGTTCATCTGATCCAGCGCCTTCTGCATATGCTGCAGATGCACCGCCGCCATCCCCACCAGACTCTCCCGGTAGCGCATCAGCGACCGCACCGCGCACACCTGCCCCGACGGCCGGAAACTGGCCCGCAACAGTCCCACCGCGTGCAAATACTGCAGCCACTGGCAATCGCTCACGTCCGTTTTGCGCCCTGGCACGTTCTTCACGTGCCGGGCGTTGACCAGGCACACCTTCATCCCACGCGCTTCCAGAATCTGAAATAACGGAATCCAGTACACCCCAGTTGACTCCATGGCCACCGTCTCGATACGGCAGCGTTCAAGCCAGTCCGCGGCCGCTTTCAAGTCCTCGGTAAATGCCGCAAACCGCCGCACTGGCTGCGTATCCCGATCCGGCGGCACGGCGATGTAAATCTCAGTTGCTCCGATGTCCACCCCGGCCGCGTTCGGCTCCATCACCGGTGCTGCCACCAGCCCATGCGCCTTCTTGTTCTTCCTAAGCTTGGCCAACACAACCTCCATGCGTCATGCCAAACGGCCCGGACGATGCAAAAACACGCACTCTCCCAAACGGGATCGGCAGCCACAGAAAAATAACCGCCGTCACCACTGACTCGAGCACAAAGTCCAGGACCACGCTGTTTAACGGGCTCCAATGGAAGCACCAATGGCTATTTCGGCCTACTTGCCGTCAACATGACAAAGGTAGAATATCCCTCAGCCAACTGGTCCTTCCCTCATCGACCTGCCATTCGCCGGTCGTTCGCTTTCGCGCCAGAATACTCGGCATAATACGCGCCAATGTTGCTTTCCACCTCTCCCGCTGCAAAGGAAGCAGTTCCATCGGAGCCAAGTGCCTGCGTCCCAACAAGTGTCGCCTGAAATGCGGAGGCAAAGACGCTATAGAATGTAACAGTTCCGGATGGAATACCGCTGGGCGCGGAAACCGTAGCCTTCAGCGTGAGATTCTGCCCCATCACCACCGGTTGCGAATCTGCTGCAAGAGTGAGCTTTGTGGCCACCGGAGCGTGAGAGGCCCATTCGAATGCGAGGTTGTACGCATCGACGGAGCCCAGCCCAGTGGCCAGGTCGTATCCCACCCCGGCGTTGTACCCTTCTGTCCCGTACGCTCCTGCTCCAGCAATGCAATCCGGACTCCCGATCTTGCACGGAACCCTATTGTTTCCCTGGGTCACATCGTGGAAGACCCCCGTAGTTACGGACGCCAGCAGGTAGAGATTGGGATTTATATTGCCCAATCCAGGACTTGTGATCGTCCCGTTTTTAAGCAGGTATTGGTTGAGCAACGCAACAACGCCCGCGAAAAGCGGAGTGGAGGCTGAGGTGCCGCCCGTAATTGCGCCCGACGTCTGTCCATTGGGCATCACTCCTGAAGGACAGTCACCTGCATAACAAATGATGTACCCAGAGCCATTGCTCATGGAGTTCATGGAATACATGGAAACGTCAGGAACGTCTCTTGCTCCGTCTGCCGGAACGCCGGGGCCTTGCTGCCAGGCAGGTTTCGGGTAAAGAAG
The DNA here is from genome assembly GCA_963757965.1 of uncultured Acidobacteriaceae bacterium. Lineage (GTDB taxonomy): Bacteria > Acidobacteriota > Terriglobia > Terriglobales > Acidobacteriaceae > Telmatobacter. The sequence goes on along the minus strand of CAVWTV010000001.1, from coordinate 1,207,963 downwards.
GCTCGCCCCGCCGCCAGACGCGACCAGACTGCCATTCTCAATCGAGTTCGGGGTTATGGAATCGTTCCAGACCACCTCAGGTGTATACGCCAGGAGCGACGTCCCATACGCATCGTTAGTTGTAGAGAACCATTGACGTATCTGCTCGGAACCGTTATAGGGCAAAGATGTGCCGCCTACACCGGTTATTTCGGGTATGTCGGCTGGCCAGCTCACGACCGTCCCGTTAACCGCAGGTGCCATTAGATCACAGCCGGCGGCTCCGGAATCTCCGGCAGCTACCAGAATGGTTATACCTTGAGCATTGGCCTGCTGAGCCATGAGTTGATAGGTTGCCTGTTCTTCACCCCAGGTTTCACCGATGTATTCGGCTCCGGCATAGCTGAAGTTGACGACAGACCCCAGGTTCTGGTCAATGGCATATTGCAATGCGGCATCAACATCCGAGTCTTGTACGTAGAGCAGATTTGCCCCACGCGCCACCGCTCCCAGGACTTCGAGATCGAGATCCGCTTCCAGTTCGGTCTCAGGAATGAATCCAAGATCAGTGGAACCAGGGACCAGGAGAACTTTCGGATCGTTGGCGGGCAGGTTGAACGCTGTTCGGTAGGCCCGAATGTCGTTCAAGTCGATATCCGACTCACCAATGACCACGGCTGTGATGCCCGCGCCATCGATCCCGGACGAATATAGTTGATTGAGATCGTACTCGAGTGCGATATCGCCAGGAGCGAACGTGATGATTTGACCGCTCATGGTTGTGTACTGCGGTCGGGCCTTGGCGGATAGCGCAACATGCTGCGGAGTCGGATGAAAGTCGTTCAACCCGGTTACGGCTAAAACCAGATTCGAGATCGTCACGGGCAGGGTGATTTCGTTTGTATTTGCGAAATGCTCCTGGCCGTTCAACTCGAGCGAGTGAATCGAGGTATGAAAGACCGAAGAAGCCCGGCCGGCGGTGCTTGAAAAGCTGAACACGGTCCTTGACCGGGAGAGGCTGATACGGGCAAAACCCTGGGCTTCGAGCCATGAACGAACGATGGATTCATCGGAGGATGAGAGTCCAAATCGTTCCCCAAACTGTTCGGGTGTCAGCCACTGGCGATAGGACGGCGTCCCAACGGTGCGCTGGTCCACGAGAAGTTTCGCAATATCGACCCTCTGAGCGGGAGTCGGAGCGATGTAGATCTTCAGATTGGATAGGGGCTTGGAATCAGGCACGAGGCCTTTGTCAGTGGAAATCGCAGCAAGAGGATGAACTGAGCCGCGGAGAGTTTTCAAATCGCCAGTGGACTGTGAAAGTCCGCAAAGGCTAGCCATTAGAACGGGAACTAACGTGAAAATGAAAGAACAACTGCGGAGAGACAGGCCCCCTTTCCTGCGGGCCGGCCCGGACGTGAATAACTGCGAGTAGGCGACCTGAAGCGGAGCGCTATATTTTTTGAGGCAGACTACACACTGAGAACTCATGCTTTTATCTATCGGGCATGGCGAGGCAACACTTTAGCTTCCAGTCCTGAATCCCTTGTGAAGCTACGGGAAGGTTGATTGTCGCAAGAAGATCTATGGACGCTAAGTCGGCTTCAATCGAGGTATTCAAGCCAAATCACGTTTCCAACCCATGCTGGCTGGAGGATGCGAAATGGACCTCTGGAAATATGCCACTGTTGGGCATTTGAATCAAACTGTTGCCGCCCAGGAAGAAGCGCTGCGCCCGAGGTCTTCGCAATTGAATCTCCATCAGACCGTCGATCTCTCTTTGGGCCTTGCCATGGCGAGCAGCTGGTCCACCCTGATCTTGAGGCGCTTCAATTCTTCGAGATCCTTGTCCGGTTCCACTGGCTGCGCGATAGGTTCTTTTTGTTGAGGCTTCAACTTTACCTTCAGCCGCTCCTGCTTGCTCCGCCGGCGTCCGTCAGCCACGAGTTTCCGCACGTCGTAGTCGGGCTCAATTGCCTGAGCGGCCTCATAGCGGACTCGGACACGCTGATGCGAATAAAACTCCCGCATTCTCTTGCTGACGTGGCCGCTGATCGCATTCACCAGATCGCCATCCACTCCGTTTTCAAGCATGCGCGTAATGGCATGGTGGCGCAGATCGTGCGGCCGCAACTGGTCGAAACCTGAGATATCGCGCAGATGATTCCATGAGCAGCGCAAGAACCACCGGGAGGCAGAGCGCGTAGGATCGTATTCGCCCTGCTTCACGCGAATAGGGAACAGATAGTGTTCCGGCTTTGTTGCCCCAAGTTTGATGGCGCGCTGATACATCTTGCTCACGGCCCATTTCGCCACTTCATTCAGGGCGATTTTTCGAGGCCGATAATTGTTCTTGCACGCTTCCGCCGGGATGTAGATCTCGGAGATTTCGCCTGTGGGCCGAAGGTACACGTTCTCCATTCGGAGGTTGCGGAGTTCGATGCCGCTGGCGGTAGTGTTGTTGGTGATCGTGGCAATGCAGTAGGCGAGTTCCGCTTCCGGATAGCCGGCCACTTTTCGGAAGAGTTCTTCTTCTTCCTTTTCGCTGAGAATTTCGCGTGGGCTCCACTTGTTGGTCTTCAATGGAAAGTAGTAGGGACGGATCTTCTCCCACTCTTTACAGGCGCGCAGCATCTGGCCGAGCACGTTCAGTTCATGGTTGATGCGCGAATGACCTGCCAGCCTCTTCCAGGGACGATGAATATTGCCTGCAACTCCCATTGCATTGGAGAGTCGTGCATTCTGGTACGCCTTGAGCATCCCGGGATTGATCGAGCTCATGCGGATGTTCTTGAAAAACTTGTCGAGCGAGTTAAGGTAATCGGCCAGCGACTCCAGCGTGCGAGGGCGCAGCTTATCGGATTTCCACTGTGCGCTGGTCCAGACTTGAGCAGCATCTTCGAATCGCTGCCCCGCCATTCCGAGAAGATCGGACTTCACGAATTCGTCATACGCTTGGCAGCCCGGACAGTTGATGTGATCGATCGTATGCCCACGCTTAGGATTCAGGATTTCTCGCGCCAGTTCCCCGGTCAGGCGCGTGTCAAAACCCCATCGCTCAATAATTTCAACAGCGACATCACTAATTTCGTGCACATCGCCGTCCGGTGCGGAAGTCATGGGTTGTTTATCGGCAGGTTGCGGGACAATATAGAGTTCGGAAGTTTGGCCTTTCCGTCCAAATGGCATACGAAGCACCTCGCGGAATCACGGTTCAAAAGAGGTGGAGATCAGCCTCTTCGCCGGGGCGTCAGGGATGCCAAAAATGGGCGTTCGAGCACCGGCCGAAGAGGAGAAACGGCGCTTCGCCGGCCGGGTTTCAGGAGCGTTTTAGAGCACCGGCCGATTTGCGCACGTTGAGTGCCAAAGTCCGGGAAGTGTAGATTAATGAGGGAGTTCGGTGACCCCCGACAGAACGGCTGTAACCCCTCGGCCTTCTAAGCCGGGGGTTGTGGGTTCGATCCCCGCCTCGCCTACCAGCTCCAGAATTCAACAACCCGCGGGCATAACCGAATTCAGCCGAATTCTCTGCCGCGGGAGCATTCCGGAGAACCCTCGGGGACATCCGCTCATCCAGCTTTTTTACCATCCAGCGTTTCGATTCATTGCGCTTGCTTCCCCACACTGGGTATCGTTGTGAAGCAGCTGGAACAATTCCCGGAAAGACATTCATGGACGTTCTAAAGCGGCTTTTTGAGCAGCATTACCAGTTGCCGGCCGAACACGCGATGCCGCTTCAGGGCCAGCTAGGCGGCTCGGGGCGAACCATCGTCCGGCTAACCGCCGGAAAACTCAGCGCCATCGGCATCCTCTATTCCGTGCGGGAGGAGAATGTCGCCTTCCTTGAGTTCTCAAAGCACTTTTACCGGCGTGGATTGCCTGTACCGGAGATTTACGCGGAGGATTTGAGCCAGGGCGCATACCTTGAAGAAGACCTGGGCGATACGACGCTCTTTGAGTTTCTCGGCGCAAATCGTACCGGCGAATCCATCGCTCCGCCGGCGATTGAAGCGTATCGCAAAGTGGTGGCCGTGTTACCGCGTTTTCAGGTCGAGGCAGGCCGCGATTTGAATTACAAGGTGTGCTATCCGCGCTCCAGCTTCGATCGCCAGTCCATCGCCTGGGACCTGAACTATTTCAAGTACTATTTCCTTCGCCTCGCCGGCGTGCCCTTCAACGAACAGGCGCTGGAGCACGATTTCGGCCGCTTGACGAAGTTCTTGCTGGGCGCCAGGAACGATTACTTTCTCTATCGCGATTTCCAATCGCGCAATGTCATGTTGCGCGACGGGCAGCCATTTTTCCTGGACTACCAGGGCGGCCGCAAAGGCGCGCTGCAATACGACATCGCGTCTCTGCTTTACGATGGCAAGGCCGATCTGCCGCCGGAGCTGCGCCAGCAGTTGCTCGACTACTATCTCGACTGCCTTGGCGCCTTCATCGACGTTGACCGCGAAGCTTTCATGGAACACTACTACGCGTTCGTTTACGTCCGCATCATGCAGGCCCTGGGAGCATATGGCTTCAGAGGGTTTTATGAGCGCAAGGCCCATTTTCTGCAGAGCGTGCCTTACGCGCTGAAGAATTTGCGCTGGCTGGCCGATCGCGTCAAGCTGCCTATTGCCCTGCCGGCACTGATGGACGCCTTCAAGGACATGCTGGCTTCGGAGAAACTGCGGGTCTTTGCCTCGTCCACAGAAAGTTTGACCGTGCGGATCTTCAGTTTCTCGTTTCATCGTGAAATGCCCGCCGATGAGTCCGGAAACGGCGGCGGCTTTGTCTTCGATGCCCGCAGTCTCCCCAATCCCGGACGTGAACAACAGTTCCGCATGTTGACCGGCAAAGACGCGGCGGTAATTGAATATCTCAATGGCCAGGAAGGTGTGCAGCAGTATCTAGCCAGCGCCTTGTCTCTTGTGGATGCAAGCGTAGCCAGCTATCGACGGCGCGGTTTCAAGAACCTCATGATCTCGTTTGGCTGCACAGGTGGCCAGCACCGTTCTGTGTATCTGGCGGAACAGTTAGCGAAACACTTGCAGGCCGGCGCCGGTGCAGAAGTGGCGGTTCGACATATTGAGCTGGAAAAGTTGGGGATAGTGGAAAAGTTGGACAAATGAAGGCGATGATTCTTGCCGCCGGATTGGGCACGCGTCTTAGGCCGCTTACCGACGACCGGCCGAAGGCGCTGGTAGAAGTTGCCGGCCGTACCTTGTTGGAGATTGCCCTCTGCCGATTGCGCGCGTTTGGAATGCGCGAGGTGATTGTCAACACGCATCATTACGCAGACATGATCGTCGACTACTTGAACGCCAACGGAAACTTCGGCATGCGCATTGAAGTCTCTCGCGAGCAGGTCCTGCTTGACACCGGTGGCGCGTTGAAGAACGCAGCCTGGTTCTTTCTTGACTCCAGTGGAAACTTAGATGAACCGTTCATTCTGCACAACGTCGATGTCATCAGCACGATCGATCTCGGTCGCATGATCCGATTTCACGTCCTGCAGAATGCCTTGGCTACCCTGGCAGTTCAGGACCGTGAGACTTCGCGGTATCTGCTCTTCGACGAGCATGGCCTGCTCTGCGGTCGTCGAGCTGGGCCTGCCGCGAAAGCAGAGGCCGCAAACGCTGCATATAGTCAAGCCGAATTGGTGCGGCCTGCCCGGAAGTTGCAGGCGCTGGCCTTTGCCGGTATCCACGTCATATCACCCAGACTCTTTGCCAAAGTCAGCGAAGAGGGTGTCTTTTCCATCATTGACGCATATTTGCATCTCGCGGCACAGGAAGAAAAGATCGTCGCCTTTCGCGCCGATGAATACGCGTGGCGCGATCTCGGCCGGCCGGAAAGTGTTATAAAGGCCGCCCGCGAACTGGAAAGACAAACGTAACTCCAAAGTTGACGGGTTACGGAACTTCTGAATAGGTCGATGGTTTGAAAGGGCACGACTTTAGTCGTGCCGAAAACGCATCAAGAAGAACGCGGGCTTTAGCCCCTGAGGGAACGAATGGCTAGAGATGCGACTTAATCAGAGGTTCCTTAACGCCGTCCCCTCGATACAGAAGCTCCTGATCTTCGCGCCAGATACTGCCATAACTTGGTTGCCTACAGTCAATGAAATCAGAAAGGCCGGTAATTCAGCATTCGCTGAACTCCGGCCTCTCTTGCGGATTATTAATTCGAGTTGAGACAAGCGCAACCGATTGCGCAAGTCTACTTTGAAGTGAGTAGAACCGACTTCCCCTTCGACTTCGATGAGCGAATGAAGTAGATGGCTCCGTAAACGCCCCAGACAGCGGCGATTCCCACAGCCAACAGCGGTTCCTTGAACGTGCCTAGCCCGAAGGCGGGGCTGATCAGGTAGAAGGCCATGCAGACCATGTTAGCCAGCAAACCGAAGCCGGGGATAAGTGTGTGCTTGAGGAAGCTATAGTCGGGCCGTCCGTGGAAGGCCACGATGCACAGGAAGCAGCTCAGCGCGTACAGGATGAACGTGCCGAAGTTGGAAGTGAGTGTGATCGTGAGTAGCGAGTTCGGCAACGCCGCCAACTGATCGTGCGTGAGATAGCCGAAGTTGGAGAAGATGCCGTGCGGCAGCGCGGCGATGGCCGCATCGGTGGGCGCGCCGGCATCGCCGAAGACTAGCGAGACAGCGATTACGCCGATGACCGCCGAGATGACTACCAGCGTCCAGATGGCCTTGCGCGGCGAAAGAGAACCGGCATGAAGGATGCCGAAGTGCTCAGGAGCTTCGTCGTCCTTGCCCATCGCATAGGTCACGCGGGCGCCTGTGTTCATGCAGCTCAGCGTGGTGCCGATCAGCGCGAAGAAGACCGTGACCGCCTCGGCCAGCATGAAGTACTTGCCGTGGCCCTGGCCCAGCAGCCCGTCGCCGACGATGATCATCATGTCGCCGATCGGAGCCGCGGAGCTGGATGCGGTCGCCATGGAGTAGCCGGAGCTTAGGAAGTAGTTGGCCGCGAAATACTCGATCAGGTAACACACCAGTCCTTGTATCAGCAGCGAAGCAATGACCGCGATGGGAATATGCTTGGTTGGATTCTTGGCCTCGCCTCCCATCGAGGTCACCGATTCGAATCCGACCAGGATCAGAATCGCGACCGTTGCCTGGATGAACAGGTAGCTGAACTTGTGCGGGGAAATGACCGACAAGGCGTTGGGGTGCGAGAGGAAGGCTCCGGTCGAGTCCGTCTCCGGATAGTCGATGGTGAAGGGAACCGGCTTGCCTGCCGAGTCCAAAAGCGGCAGCGGATTGCCTGCCGAGTCGCGCACCGTCGACCCGTCCTTGGCCGTGGCGAACTGGTAGGTATAAGTAGCCAGTGACTGGCTGTCGTACTGGAAGGCGGCGGCCCCGGCCGGATGGCTGGTGCGATAACCGATCGCCAGAACGCTGAAGACGATCAGCGCCGAGATCTGGATGACATTGATGGCCAGGTTGACAGCCGTCGATGCGCCCGCCCCCTTCGAGGCGATCCAGCCCACGAAGATCGAGAAGACAATCGCCACCAGCGCCATGAACACCGGCCCGGGGTTCGATCCGCTCATCACGTTGGGATAGAGAAAACCTACGATGTAGCCGCAGAAGATGCCGGTCGTGGCCACCATTACGCCCGGATAGACCCAGTAGTAAAGATGCGAGCCCCAGCCGACGATGAACTTTGCCACGCGCGCGTACTTGAATAACTTGTCTTGGGACAAGAGGGCCTGCTCGGCGTAGTAGTAGCTCGACCCGGTGCCTGGATAGAGCCTGGAGATCTCGGCGTAGGAAACCGCGGTGGCCAGGCACAGCAGCAGCGCGCCGAAGATGCCCAGCCACATCGCTGGAGCCGTCGTGCCGGTTGTGGCTTGGATGAAAAAGGTGAGCCAAAGAAAGGCGCCGGGGGCGATCAGGGCCATTGCGTTGCTGGTCAGCCCGGTCAGGCCCAGTGTGGCCTGCATTTGTGGTGCTTTTTGATCTGCCATGAGCATTCTCCTGGATGTTGTTAATCTGATGTTGTCAATCGGGATCGGTGAAGTTCCCCCGGGTTGAGCCCGCTGTGTCCGCAGCGGGCTTCATGATTCGTTCGTTCCGTGCGACGTAGGAAGCGCCTGGTTAGCGCTTCGGGCCGAAGAAAGCGATGAACGCGATCGTAATTGTCTGTTGCTGCTTCACCATCTGAGTTGCGTCCTTGTGGAACGAAGCGACGCTGGAAAAATCGCCGCGATACTCCAATCGGGTCAGCAGGCCTTCAACCCACTTGTATTCATAAGTCCCGGTAACTTCCTGCACGCTTTGCTTGGTACCGGTTTGAAAGCCATTTGGATCGGTAAAGTACTCATACCTTCCGGAAAACGCTGACTTAGCTGTCTCTTGTTCGTGGAAGGCAACGGCGCCGCCTTGCCAGGTGTTCAACTTGTTGTTGCCCTGGTCTTCAATGGCATCCATGTTCGAGCCGAAGTCGTAGTTGAGGTAGGCATTGAACTTTCCGGGCGGTGTCAACAGCAAGGTGGTGTCGATAAGGTTGCGCACTCCGTAGGCGGTGTTGTTGTTCTCCGAACCGATGTAGTCGTTAAAGCTCCACGTGTACTTGGGCTTGGTCAGCGCGTTGGTAAATGCGCCGGTTATCCCGCCGTTGTTCTTGGAGACGTTGTTCCAGCCATTGACCAGTTGGAAGCCGATCGTATCTGTCTTGGAGACAGGTATCGAGGTGCGCGCGCCGAAGTGCCAGTATGGAATGGCATTTACAAAGAGCAGAGAACGCGAATAGTTCCAGTTATCCTTCGCTTCAATTACTTCCGCGCCCGCCGAAGTAACGAATTTGCCAAAGTCCAGTTCAAAGCCCTTTGCCTTTGGCGGCTTCAAGCTGAGGAAAGCCTGCTCGATATAGTTGAGCTGATCGGCGGAACTGCTGTTGGTCGGAGCAGCGTTGATCAGGTTGTTGGTGCGCCCGTAAATGAAGTCGACATGCGCGCCAATCGGGTCCGGATCGTGATTCAACGTCAGCTTCGCCGCGCTCAGGTTGAATTGGTCCGTCTTGTCGTTGAAGTTGTAGAGGTCGTTGATCTCGCCATTGTTCCCGACCGTGGGACGATTGAAGTTCAAGCTGTAATAGCCGTCGATAAATCCGCTGATGTCCATGGGCCCGACGCTCCACGTCGGCGCAGCAGGAGCAGCCGGCGCCGCCGCAGTCTGATCGGCTGCCGGTGCGGGAGTTGCAGCTGGCGCAGCTGCGGGGGTTGCTGCCGGAACTGGCGCGGGCGGAGCTGGCGTTTGCGCGCCGGCAATCAATGCGAATGCCATTGCGGTTCCAGCCGCTATTTGAAGAATGCGATTCGGGTGCAGGTTCATCGGCATTTATTCCTCCAAGAAATGATGTGTGTTGAATGACTTAGCGTGCTTACAGCCAACAAAACAGTTACGCCGCGACACCCCCGGCCGGCTCATTTGTCTTGCAGGCGCAGCTTCAGCGCTGCTCGGCTGAGTTGGCCGCGTCGTATCCCAACTGGAAGACTTGCAGTGCTTGATATGGTCCGGTCGTAACGGATTAACCCAAGTAACTCAAATGCGATATAAGGAAGAAATGAGGATTGTAAAAAGAATTCGTGATCGCCTCGTTATCAATCCCATGTGTCTGCCAGAGTTGGAGGCGCAACCTGACTCCCGCATCGATCTTTGATTTTTCTATGCGGGAATTCAGCCGAGTCGATAGCTTTCCAACTTGCTGGCCTCGGTTAGCACATGTGACAATGCATCAACTCAAGCGTGGCTGAAGTCGATGCACCCCGGAGAACGTTTACAATTGGGCCTGCGCTTCCTGCCTGCGAGATGTCGCCCTTTGGAGAACGAATGATGAACTGCAAGGCTCCTCAGCTTCTGGTGGCCATTGCGGCCCTCTGTGTATTGCCGCTTTCTTTTTCGGCACAAACGACGGAAGCATCCACAGCCCCTGCGCCCAAAATCAATGCTGAGGCAGTCGACCAACTGGCGCCAACGCACCTGGTCAAATCGGCGGAAGAGATTGATCGGGAGTGGCAGCTCTCCGTCGCGAAGTACGATCCTCGCCGCGATGCCCTGCTCAAGGAGGCGGACCGGCAGGCTCACGACGGTCCCTACCGCCCCGATTGGGAGACGCTCCGCAACCATGAGATTCCGCAGTGGTTCAAGGACGCAAAGTTCGGAATCTTCATCGGCTGGGGAGTCTATGCCGTTCCCGGCGCCGTCAATGAATGGTATCCGCATAACATGTACCGGCCCGGCGATCCGGCATACCAGGACTTTGTAAATCGCTTCGGCTCTTTCGACAAGGGTCAGGGTTACAAGGATTTCATCCCCGATTTTCGCGCTGAAAAATGGGACCCGCGGGATTGGGTGAAGCTCTTCAAGCAGGCTGGCGCCAGGTATGTGATTCCCATTGCCGAACACCACGATGGATTCTCGATGTATGACTCCGATCTCTCCGATTGGACCGTGGTCAAGATGGGGCCGCATCGCGATGTGCTTGCGGAGTTATCGAAAGCCACGCGCGATGCCGGTCTGCATTTCGGGCTATCGTCGCATCGCGCCGAACATAACTACTACTACGATGAAGGCCGCTCCATCCGCTCCGATGTCAACGATCCGAAATACGCATCCTTCTATGGCCCGGCCCATCAGTGGCTCAATGACCCCCACTTCCTTCCCTACAACGAGTGGACCTATGTAAGCGATGCCTGGACGCAAGACTGGCTCGCTCGCGCCGTCGAGTTAGTAGAGAAATACAAACCCGAGTTAGTCTACTTCGATGGCGGCGTCGGTCAGCCGGTGTTTCGTCCCAGGGTGACCGAGTTTACCGCCTTCTACAATAACTTCGCTCAGCGCAATGGCATTGCGGGCGTCATCACCATCAAGGACTATGCAATGGAGTGGACCGCCGGCGCGCGCGACTTTGAGCGCAGCTTGCGTACCGATATCGATCCCCGCCACTGGCAGACCGACACCTCAATCAGCAACCTGTCCTGGGGTTACATGGAGCACGACGAGTTCAAGTCGCCCGAACTCCTCATCCACCAACTCGTCGATATCGTCAGCAAGAATGGCAATCTTCTGCTCAGCATCGGCCCCCGAGCCGATGGCACAATTCCAGATGAGGTTCGCTCTACCCTGCTCGACATGGGCGCATGGCTCGACCGCAACGGCGAGGCCATCTACGCCACGGCGCCATGGAAGATCTATGGCGAAGGTCCGACCGAGATCAAGACCGGCTTTGCTACCGACCAGGACATGAAGCCCTATACCTCGTCGGACTTTCGCTTTACCCGAAAGGGCAATAATCTTTATGTCATCAGCCTGGCCTGTCCTCAGGACGGAACCGCAACGGTGCATGCGCTCGGCATAGCCGGAGCAACCAAGAGCTTGCAGATCGAAGCCGTCGACCTGCTCGGTTCGCAACAGAAAGTCGACTGGCTCCAGACCACCGATGCGCTCAACGTGAAGCTGCCCCCGGATGCCGCCTGCAAGTATGGTTTCGCGCTGCGCGTCAGGCTGGCGGCGCAGTGAGCAGCCGGTACTCCAATTGGAAATCAGCCGGTTCGAATGCACGAAATCGAAAATCGCTGTAAATTGGAGAGCGTCCTCCTCGATCTGCGGAGAGAGCTGGCGTAGAGAACTTTATGAAGGATGCAGTGATTGTTTCCGCCGTGCGCACCCCGGTCGGCAAGTTCCAGGGATCGCTCCAGTCCTTCTCCGCGCCGCAGTTAGGTGCGCTGGTGGTTCGAGAAGCGGTCCGCCGTTCCGGGATCGAACCGCAACAAATAGATGAATGCATCATGGGCTGCGTCTTGCAGGCCGGCCTCGGCCAGAATCCTGCGCGCCAGGCGGCGATCTTCGGTGGCCTGAGCAATGCGGCAAGCGCATTCACCATCAATCAAGTCTGCGGGTCGGGCCTCAAGGCAGTGGCCCTGGCCGCGCAGGCCATTCAAACCGGGAATGCCGAGATCGTTGTAGCCGGCGGCATGGAGTCGATGACCAACGCTCCGTATCTCCTCCCTCAAGCCCGGTCCGGCTATCGCATGGGGAACGCCGAGTTGGTGGATTCAATGATCTTCGACGGTCTGTGGGATGCATACAATGCCTTTCACATGGGCGTTGGCGCGGAGAAGATTGCCTCGAAATACGGCATCGGCCGCGAAGAGCAGGACGCCTTTGCCGTCGAGTCACACCGCCGCGCTGCCGCCGCCACAGCCGCCGGCTTCTACCTCGAAGAAATTCTGCCTGTAGAAATCCCGCCGTCCCACAATGGCGCGGCCCCATCCGTCTTCAATGCCGACGAAACCATCCGTCCCGAAACCACAGCGGAGATTCTCGCCAGCCTCAAGCCGGCTTTTCTTGAGGATGGTACTGTTACCGCCGGCAATGCGCCCGGCGTCAGCGACGGAGCAGCGGCGCTGGTCGTCACCAGCGAAAAGCGAGCGCAAGCGCTGGGACTCAAACCGCTGGTGGTAATCCGCGCTCAATCCACCAGTGGCGGAGCGCCGGAGTGGTTCGGCCTTGCGCCCATCGAGGCCGTCCGCAGAGTGGCTGCAAAAGCAGGCTGGCCGCTCCATTCCGTAGACCTTTTTGAGTTGAACGAAGCCTTCAGCGTTCAGGCCCTGGCGGTGAACCGCGACCTGGGCCTCGACCCCGCCAAGGTCAACGTGCATGGTGGCGCGGTGGCCATCGGCCACCCCATCGGCGCAAGTGGCGCCCGCGTGCTGGTCACCCTGCTCTACGCCCTCCAGCGGCACGGCAAATCCAAGGGCATCGCCTCGTTGTGTCTCGGCGGCGGCAATGCCGTTGCCCTCGCCGTCGAACGCGTCTAGCGCCGTTTTCGACTGTCCGAATTCGAACACTCCTACACCGGAAGCGGTCACTGAAACCGGTGCCACACGCGCAAAAACAACCGTAAGTAGCTTATTTTCAACACTCATATCTCCTTTTTCTTTGGCATGGCAAGTGCTATATCAAGGTGTGATGGATATCGCACGCCCAGACTTATTGCAAAAGAGGAAGCGCCGCCTGTGGATCGTCTCCGGCGTCGTAGTCGTTTTGATTGCAGTCGCATTGCTGGCTGTGTCGCGGCTCAAGCCGGCTGCCCCCACCGTAGACCGTTCCACAATCTGGCCGGACACGGTCAAACGAGGCGACCTGACCATTCAGGTGCGCGGCTCGACCGGCTCGCTGGTTCCTCGCGAAGACTCGATCGAGCTCATCCCCGCCCAGACTGACGCTACGGTCGTTCGTATTCGCGTCTTGCCCGGCGCCAAGGTCACTCCCGACACCATCCTCATGGACCTGGCCGATCCCCAACTTCAGCAGGAGCTCCTCAACGCACAGCTTGGCGCTCAAGGCCGCACAGGCCGACTACAAGAGCCTTCAGGCCTCGCTGCAAAGCACCCTGATGGACAAGAAGACCGCCGCCGCCCAGGTCAACTCCGACTTTACACAGGACCAGTTGCAGGCCCAGACCGACAAGGCGCTCTACGATCTGGGCGTAATCTCCGGCCTCGCCTACAGCAAGTCAAAGAACACGGCCGATCAGTTGACCACCCAGCATCAGCTCAGTCAGCAGCAATTGGACGTGAACCAGAAGAGCGATCGAGGTCCAGCTTGCTTCGGCGCAGACCAAGATCGACCAGGCCAAAGCCCTGCTCGACCTCTATCAGAAGCAGTCGGCGGCGCTTCAGGTCCGAGCGGGAATCTCCGGCGTACTCGCGCCGCTTGCAACTCCGGTGCAGGTGGGCCAGCACGTGACTGCCGGAACCTCCGTGGCCGAGGTCATTCAGCTCGACAAGCTCAAGGCCGCTCTCCAGATTGCCGAAACCCAGGCTCGCGACATCCAGATCGGCCAACCCGCCTCCATCGACACGCATAACGGCATCATTCCCGGCCATGTCACCAGAATTGATCCATCTGTCGTGAACGGAACGCGCACCGTTGACGTAGAACTTGATGGACCGCTTCCGCCGGGCGCGGTTCCGAGCTTGAGCGTGGACGGCACCATCGATCTGGAACGCCTGACCGATGTTCTTTATGTTGGCCGGCCGGCGCTTGGGCAATGAAAACTCCACGCTCAGCCTGTTCAAGATCGATCCCGAAGGCAAGGGCGCCGTGCGTGTGCCGGTCAAGGTGGGCCGCGCCTCGGTCAATGCAATCCAGGTGCTTGAAGGTTTGAAGGAAGGCGACGAAGTGATTCTCTCCGACATGTCGCGCGAAGACAGCGTAGATCGCATCCGGCTGGAATAGCAGGGATCAGAGATCGGGGGTCAGGGATCAAACACCGCCCGCGACCACGGATCACTGACCATTGATAACTGACAACCGATCTCTGATCTCTGATGCTCTGATCTCTGACAACTGACGAGGGGGATTGAATGGCATCGAATGACACTCTGATTGAAATCGAGGATCTTACCAAGATCTTCTACACCGACGAAGTGGAGACGCACGCGCTCTCCGGCATTCACCTCACCATCTCACGCGGCGAGTATGTGGCCATGTCCGGTCCTTCCGGCTGCGGCAAGTCCACGCTGCTGTCCATCCTCGGCTTGCTCGATACGCCCACCGGCGGCCGCTACCTGCTCAACAACAATCCTGTCGAGAACCTGAGCTTCGGCGATCGCTCCCGCATCCGCAACCAGGAGATCGGCTTCATCTTCCAGAGCTTCAATCTCATCGGCGACCTCACCGTTGAAGAGAATGTCGAGCTGCCCCTCACCTATCGCGCCGGCATGCCTTCGGCCGAGCGTAAGAGCCGCGTCAAGGAAGCCCTCGAGCGCGTCAACATGGCCCACCGCATGAGGCACTATCCCGCCCAGCTCTCCGGCGGCCAGCAGCAGCGCGTTGCCGTGGCCCGTGCGCTTGCCGGTTCGCCCTCCATCCTGCTCGCCGACGAACCCACCGGCAACCTCGACTCAAAAAACGGCGAAGCCGTCATGCATCTCCTCTCCGATCTCCATCGCGAAGGCTCAACCATCTGCATGGTCACGCACGACCCCCGTTTCGCCAAGCACGCTCAGCGCGAAGTACATCTCTTCGACGGAAAGGTGGTCTCGGAAGACGAGCTCAAGAAGCTCACGGAAGAAGTGGAGGCATAGCCATGCTGCTGCAAGACCTGCGTTATGCGTTGCGGCAACTGCGCAAGTCGCCGGCGTTTACGCTGACTGCTGTGCTCACGCTTGCCCTTGGCATCGGCGCAAACAGCACCATCGCCAGTTGGATCCGCTCCACGCTCTTCAATCCCATCCCCGGCGCGGCACAGACCGGACAGATGCTCACCATCATGCGCGGAGAAAGAAGCGAGCATCCCAGTCCGCCGTTTTCTTTCCCCGACTTCGTTGACATTCGCGATCACGCAACAACATTCTCCGGGATGCTTGGCTACCACGACGACTTCATGTACATCACGGGTACCGGCAAGCCGGAACGCATCTATGGGGCGGCTACCTCTTCGAATTATTTTGAAGTCCTCGGCGTCCGGCCCATCCTCGGTCAGTCCCTTATCTCGAATCTTCAGAATGAAAGCGCGGGCAAAGCACAGGCCGTGCTGGGATACGATCTGTGGCAAACCCGCTTTGCCGGCGATCCGGCCATCGTTGGCAAGACGATTGAGATCAATCTCTACCCCTACACGGTGGTTGGCGTTGCTCCGCCGGGCTTTCAAGGATGCAAGTCGGGATTGCGCACCGATATTTGGCTGCCGCTCGGCATGGATCATCAGATATGGGGTTCAAACCGGCCTCAAAACCGGGGCGCAGCCTGGCTCAACGTGCTTGGTGTACTCCGGCCGGGAGCGGATCGCCGGCAGGCAGAGAATGAGCTCAACCTGCTCATGCAGCGCATTGTCGATCGCTATCCAATCGAACACCAGGGAGCGAATCAAATCTCCACCGATCCGCTCTGGCGCTCTCCGTTTGGAGCCAATGTCTATCTGTCTGGAACCTTGCCCATCCTGCTGGCTCTCGCCGCGGTGTTGCTGCTGCTGGCTTGCGCCAACGTCGCCAATCTGCTTCTGGTCCGCTCCGTCGCCCGCCGCCGCGAATTCGCCATTCGCTTATCGATGGGTGCAACGCAGTGGCGCCTCGTTCGTCAGCTCATGATCGAGAACCTCATCATCGCCCTTGCCGGCGGTGCAGTCGCGGTCATTTGCACCGTCTGGACAGCCAAGACTCTGGC
Organism: uncultured Acidobacteriaceae bacterium; assembly: GCA_963757965.1. Classification (GTDB taxonomy): domain Bacteria; phylum Acidobacteriota; class Terriglobia; order Terriglobales; family Acidobacteriaceae; genus Telmatobacter. Next base: position 1,191,801 of record CAVWTV010000001.1, on the reverse strand, counting down.
CACCTTCTTGCCCGCAACCACGCTTCCGCTATCCATCAACGGCAGCCTCGATGGCACGGTGCTGCTCGCTACCATGCTCGTTTCCATTCTTACTGCAGTAGTCTCCGGCATCGTCCCGGCCCTCCGCGCTTCCGCTCTTTCGCCCATCACCGTCTTGAAGGACGAAGCGCTCAACACCTCCGGCGGGCTGCAGAAATCGCGCCTCGCCGGCGGTCTCGTCGTCGCGCAGGTTGCGCTCTCGTTGCTCTTGCTCGCCTGCGCCGGGTTGTTTGTCCGCAGCCTCGACAACGCGCAGAAATCCGATCCCGGATTCGATCCCAATCACGTCCTGGTAGCCTCGTTCGATCTCGACCCGTTGGGATACAACGACAAAACCGGCGCCGAGTTTGACCGCCGGTTGATCGCTCGCATCAAACAGCTTCCCGGTGTCCAGTCGGCGGCCATCGGCGATTTTTCTCCGCTCAGCTTCACCATCCACTCCAGCGGCGTGGTGCCCGAAGGATACGTTCGCCATTCTCACGAAACCATCGAGGTCGATCGAGGCAGTGTTTCGCCGGGCTACCTCCAGACCTTGCGCACACCACTGCTCGCCGGCCGGGACTTCACCGACCAGGACAACGATGCCGCCCAGCCCGTAGCCATTGTCAACCAGGCATTTGTCGATCGCTATTGGCCCGGACAAGACGCGCTCGGCAAGCGGATAGAACTCTGGTCTGGGCATTGGTTGACTGTTGTCGGCATCGCCGCCAATGGAAAATACCGCCGTCTCATTACGGAACCTGAGCCTCTGGTCCTGTTTCCCATGGTTCAGGACTTCGAGGGCGAGGCCATTCTTCATGTCCGCGCCACCGGCGATCCGCAGGCGCTGGCCTCGGCGGTTGAGCGCACAGTTGCCGATCTCAATCCCAATCTACCGCTCTTCAATGTCACCACCCTCCGGTCGAGTATGGGCATGGGCAGCGTCTTTCAGCGCATTGCGGCAGTCTTTGCCGGAGCCTTCGGCCTGCTCGCGCTCGTCCTCGCCATCGTCGGAATTTACGGCGTCGTTGCCTACACAACAAAGCAGCGCACCCATGAAATCGGCATCCGCATCGCGCTTGGCGCAAGCAAGGCGGCCATCTTTCGCCAGGTCGTCGGCCAGGGCTTGCGTCTCACGCTTGCCGGACTCGTCGTAGGCATCGCCGTTTCCCTTCTCCTTACGCGGTTCCTGCGCGGAATGCTCTACGGAGTAGGCACAGCGGATTGGCTCACCTTCGCAACCGTGGCAGCCTTGCTTTGCCTGGTAGCGGTGCTCGCATGTTCAATCCCCGCCCGCCGCGCCGCTTCAATTGAACCCATGCAGGCATTGCGAACCGAATAGCTATTTTAAGGAGAGACGAAGATGAACATAATGCTTCAAGACATCCGCTACGCGCTCCGCCAGTTGCGCAAGTCGCCGGCCTTCACCATCACCGTGATCGTCACGCTCGCCCTCGGCATCGGCGCCAACGCCGCCGTCTTCACCCTCTTCGATCAGGTCCTCCTCCGCTTGCTGCCCGTCCAGCGACCCAAAGAGCTAGTCCGCTTCGAATGGACCGGCGGCTTCTCCGGTTCCGCCAGCAGCTTTGGCGGCGACGAATACAACTTCTTCTCTTATCCCATGTACAAGGACCTCCGCGACAAGAATCAAGTCTTCCAAGGGATGCTGGCCGCGGACCGCGCCAATGTGGGTGTAAGTTGGCATAACCAGGCCGAGGACAAAGACGCTGAAGTAGTAACCGGCAATTACTTCCAGTTGCTCGGACTCCAGCCCGCACTCGGCCGTCTGCTAACGCCGCAAGACGACACCGCAAAAAATGCCAATCCCGTAGTCGTGCTTAGCTACGATTATTGGAAGACTCGCTTTGCCGCATCGCGCGACGTGGTCGGCCAGATCGTTCTCATCAACGGCCACCCGTTCACCATCCTCGGAGTAGCGCCGGAAAACTTCTCCACCGCCATCGGTGGCTACAAGCCCGGCGTCTTCATCCCCATCAGCATGGTCGATGTCGCCATGCCGTGGACGGAATCTGAAAACAATCTCACCAACCATCAGTCCATCTGGCTCACGCTGGTGGCGCGCCTCAAGCCCGGCGTATCCGAGACTCAAGCTCAGGCCAGCCTCGGCCCACTCTGGCGTTCGCTGCGCGCATATGAACTCACTCTGTACAAATCGCGGTCAGAGCATTTCAAGCAACACTTCCTCGATACCAGCCTCAAGGTTCTCGACGATTCCACCGGTTACGCGCCCGAGCGCGCCGAGCTGAAGACGCCGCTCATCGTCCTCATGAGCATGGCCGGCCTGCTGGTTGCCATGTGCGCCATCAATGTCGCTACACTGTTGCTGCTGCGCGCTGCCGGCCGCGTCCGTGAAATGTCCATGCGCTACGCTCTCGGCGCAAAACGCAGCCGCATCATTTCCCAATTGCTTGTCGAGGGCGGCCTGCTCGGCCTCGCCGGTGCTGCCGTTGGCCTCGCGCTCGCGCCCCTGGTGGCCACAACCTTGGTCCGCCTAATGACCAGCTCCGATCCCGGCCAGGAGCCCTACTCTTCCGCGATCGACATGCGCGTCTTGCTCTTCACATTAGGAATTTCGCTGGTCGTCAGCTTGCTCTTCAGCGTCGCTCCCGTCTTTCACTTCCTGCGTCCGGATCTAGCCCAGGCGTTGCGCCAGAATGCAGGCACGGCCTCGAAAACCTCGCAGCGATTCCGCAAGTTGGCCGTCGGCGCGCAGATTACCCTCAGCGTCATGCTCCTCGCCGGCGCGGGTCTGTTCGTCCGCACCCTCGACAACCTCCGCCACCAGCCGGTCGGTTTCGATACCACCCACCTCGTCAATTTCTCGCTCGATCCCACCAACTCCGGCTACGGTGAAGACCGCGCTCCGCAAATCCAAGGGGCCGCTCTTGACGCCCTGCGCCGGATTCCAGGCGTGCTCAATGCTGCAGGCACCGAAGACGCCGAACTAGCCGGAAACACCAGCAGCTCGAGCTTTTCCGTACAGGGATATAAACCCGCCGAAGACGAACACCTGAACTTCGAGCAGCCGTGGATTACCTCCGGATACTTTGCCACCCTTCATCAGCCTCTCCTCGTCGGTCGCGAATTCACTCCCGCCGACGCAAAAGGGCAGCCCAAAGTAGCCGTCGTCAATGTCTCCTTCGCAAAGCGCTTCTACGCGTCGCCGCCAGGCCGCGCTCGGTCGCCAAATCGGCTCCGGCGACAAGAACGACATCACCATCGTTGGCGTCGTTGGCGATATTCGCCACCAGAATCTACGCACTGAGATGGGCGCCGCGGTCTACAGGCCCTATCTGCAGGATGAACACCCCGGCGGCCTCGAAATCTACGTGCGCACCGCTCAATCTCCCAAGGCCCTCAAAGCCTCGATCCGTCAGACCATTCATCAGCTCGATCCCACGCTAGTCGTCGACGGTCTGCGCACCATGGAGGAAGAAGTAGACCAACGCGCCGCCGACGTTATCGCGCTGGCATTTCTGTCTATAGGCTTCTCCGTACTGGCCATGATTCTCGCCGGCGTTGGCCTTTACGGAGTGCTCGCCTACTCCACCGAGCAGCGCACCCGTGAGATCGGCGTGCGCCTCGCCCTCGGTTCACCGCGCTCCGGCGTAATTGTCCTGGTCGTCCGCGAAATGGCCCTCATCGCTGCCGTTGCTGCCGCCATTGCGCTGCCCTCTGTGGTTGCGCTGGCGCGTCTATTCAGCAGCCTGCTTTATGGTGTCACCACTTTCGATCCGCTCACACTCATGGCCGCGGTACTCTTGACGGCTGTGATGGTCGCACTGGCCGCGGTTCTTCCCGCGCGCCGCGCAGCAACAGTCGAATCCATGCAAGCCCTTAGAACCGAGTAATCAAGTACCGAGTAATCAAGTACTGAGTAATCCAGTACTGAGTAATCCGAACCCGAGTAGAGAGGAAACTTGATGTCATCGATCTTTCGGAATCTCAATTACGCGCTGCGCCAGTTGAGCAAGTCCCCCGTCTTCGCCCTCACTGCGGTCATCACGCTGGCTCTCGGCATCGGCGCCACCACGGCTATCTTTACAGTGGTCTACGCCACGCTGCTCGCGCCCATGCCCTATCCGAAGCCCGACCAACTGGTCATGGTCTGGTCGAAGATCCAGGGCTCTCGCAACTCGATCGCCGCGCAGGACTTTGTCGACTGGAAAAACCGGAACACCGTCTTCCAGGACATCACTGCCTTCAGCGGCGGGAGCTTCAACCTGGCTACAAAGGAGCAGCCTGAGTATTTGCAGGGCCAGTTCACAACCCCTGGCATGTATCGCATGACGGGGAACCAGTTCCTCTATGGCCGTGACTTTCTTCCCGAGGAGGGTACGCTCGGCAAAGAGCATGAGGTCATTCTGCTCAACAAGCTCTGGAGGCGCCTCGGCTCAGATCCCAACATCGTCGGCAAGACCGTACAACTCGATGGCATCCCCTACACCGTTGTCGGTGTACTCGGACCCGGACAACCGGACCGGCTCGACCAATGGCTTATTGTCCCGCTTGCATTCAAGCCCGAACAACTTAATCACGACTTCCACTGGCTGCTCGTCATGGGCCGCATGAAGCAGGGTGTCACCATCCACCAGGCGCAAGCCGATATGGACACCGTAACCGCCAACATAGCCCAAGCCAATCCAAAGAGCAACAAAGGCTGGGGCGCTTTCGTCGAGCCGCTGCACAACGACTTCCTTCCCAAGGAAGAGATCCAGATGCTTTGGATACTGCTCGGCGCCGTGGGCTTTGTGCTGCTCATCGCCTGTGTCAACGTTGCCAACCTGCAGCTAGCCAGAGGCACAACTCGCCAGAAAGAATTGGCGGTTCGCGCCGCTCTTGGCGCCTCGCGCAAAACCATCTTCGCCCAGTTCCTCACTGAAAACCTCGCCCTCGCCTTCATCGGTGGCGGGCTTGGAGTTGCCCTTGGCTGGGCCCTCTTGCGCGGGATTGTGGCCATCATGCCCCCGGGAACGCTTCCAACCGAGGCCGACCTTCGACTCAATCTCCCCGTCCTGCTCTTTACGCTGGCTGTGTCCACCATCTCCGGCCTGCTCTTTGGCTGCGCTCCGGCCTGGTCTGCCACCCGCGTCGATCCGGCTGAGGTTCTGAAAGAGGGCGGCCGCTCCGGCACCGGTGCGGGCCGTCACCGCATTCGCCGTATTCTCGTTGTCGGAGAATTCGCTCTTGCACTTTCCCTGCTCACGGGAGCGGGACTCGCCATCCACAGCTTCTGGAATCTCACCAAGGTCGATCTCGGCACAAGCATTACGAATATTCAAACCTTCTCGCTGCCCGTGCCGGACTCGCGCCCGAAAGATCCAGCGCGAATTGTCGCTTATTACCAGCAGATGGTTGCCAGCATCAAGGCCGTCCCCGGCGTGATCGATGCGGCTGTCTCTACCGGCCTCCCACTCGAAGGCACCAACATCGGAATGCAATTCACCATCACCGGCCAACCCGAGTTCGCCGACCCATCCCAACGCCCCGGCGCGGGCTTTGACATGATCACTCCCGACTACTTCAAGACCTACAGCATCCCTGTTCTTCGCGGACGCGCATTTACCGATCAGGACACCGCCGCCACGATGCGGGTGGCCATGGTGAACAAGAAATTCGCTGACAAATTCTTCGCCGGCAAAGACCCGCTCCAGCAGCGCGTCAATGTCGAAGAGCTGATCCCTGGCGTTGCCAAGCTCGGTCCTTACATTTCCTGGCAGGTCGTAGGCGTCTTCAACAACGTGCGAGCGGGCGGCTTCCGCGACGACTTTCCTGTGATCGTCGTTCCTTTTGCGCAGACTCCATGGCCTGGCGCCAACATCGGCGTTCACACCGCGGGCGACCCCGCGACGGTCTTCCGCAGCATCTCCGCGGCCGTTCATTCCGTTGACCCGCAAATTGCGCTTGCCGAACCGCGCACACTTGAAGAGATCAAGAGCCGCAACCTCGGCGCCGATCGCTTCATCATGACGCTCCTGGGCACATTCGCCTTTATTGCTCTGCTCCTTGCCGTGGTGGGCATCTACGGCGTCATTTCTTTCACTGTTGCCCAGCGCGAACACGAGATCGGCCTGCGCATAGCCCTCGGAGCCAGCCGTGCAAACGTAATGAGCCTGGTCCTCAAAGAAGCTCTCATTCTCGCCGTCATCGGTCTCGGGATCGGTCTCGTCGGAGCCTACTTCATCGGCCGCGGGTTGCACAGCGCGGTCTACGGCGTCGGCTCCATTGACTACGCGGCCATCGCCGTCGTCTCCCTTGTATTGCTCAGCGCATCCTTGATTGCCAGTTGGATTCCCGCCCGCCGCGCCGCCGGCGTCGAGCCCATGAAAGCGCTCCGCGCAGATTAGGAGAATGAAAATGCGATCGATCGTGCAGGACCTGCGTTTCGCGCTGCGCCAGTTGCGCAAGTCGCCGGGATTTACAATCACCGCCGTTGCTGTGCTCGCCCTTGGACTTGGCGCCAACATCGCCGTCTTTACAGTGTTGAACGGAATCCTGCTCCGTCCGCTGCCCTACGCGCAGCCCGATCGCATCGTCGAAATCAAAGGCACGGGTCCCGAGCCGTATTACATGATGAGCTACGCCAACATCGTTCAGTTGCGCGACGCTGTTGGCTCAGGAATACGTATCGGCGCGGTCTTGAATCGCTCCATGGCCAGCATCGTCGCTCCCGGTGGCCGCTTCCAGGCGCAAAAGGTCGAGGTCACCGCCGGCCTGCCTGCAATGCTCGGCGTCCAACCCATCCTCGGCCGTTCCTTCCGCGACGAGGAGAATGACCCGGGCCGTAATCACGTGGTGCTCATTGGCGAAGACGTGTGGCGCAAGTTCTACGCTTCCGACCCTCAAATCGCGGGCAAGACGCTCACCATCAAGGGGCAGGCATTTACGATTCTCGGAGTCATGCCCGGGGGCTTTTCGTTTCCCTTTGCCGATGTCGATCAGATCTGGTCGCCCGCGTCACTAAGCCCTGCGAGCCGGACGACGATGGCGATCGATCAGGCTGCGTTGGTCGACGAGTTCTTCGCCCGGCTGCCCGACAGCATGACGGCTGCCCAACTAATCGATCAACTCAACCGCGTCCAGGCCGTCATTGCCAAAGAACCCACCAATGGACCGTCTCCAGCCCCCCGCATCGCGGCCACGGAGTACCAGAAATCGCTGAGCCAGCAGGTTCGCAAGCCACTCATGCTACTTTATGCCGTGGTCTTCGGCATCTGGGCGCTGGCCTGTCTCAACGTCACCAGCCTCATGCTGGCGCGCGCAGTTTCGCGTATTCGTGAACAGGCCGTCCGCGCCGCGTTGGGAGCCAGCCGCGCCCGCCTGCTCCAGCAAACCATCGTCGAGAGCCTTCTGCTCAGTGCCATCGGCAGCGTCTTCGGATTGCTCCTCGGCCAATCCGCCATCAAACTGCTCTGGCATCAAATCAAGCGCAATTTGCCGCTCACCAGTGCCATTCATCTCGACTGGCGGGTCGTTGTCGGCTTGGCTGCTCTCACGTTCCTTACCGCGGTCCTTGTCGGCGCTTTCCCTGCTCTGCGCGCCACGCGCCGCGATGTGCAGGGCAGCCTTCACGGCGTCACCACCACCGCTTCCGTCAGCCAGAATCGCACCCGCGAAGCGCTGGTCGTAGCGCAGCTCGCACTCACTCTCGTTTTCCTCGTCGGCGCCGGGCTTTTTCTGCGCACTATTCACGCCCTGCGTCAGGTCCCGCTAGGCTTCACGCAGCAGAACGTGCTCACCGGCGGCATCATCGTCAACGCGGGGGGGGCGATTGATCGGGACGAGGATGCGGTCGACACGAAGACCAACATCGTTCGCGATTCGTATCTGCCGCTCCTCGACCGGCTCCGCGCCATTCCCGGAGTGAAAGTGGCAGCGCTAAGTTCGGTCCTGCCCTTGCGCGCGGAGTTCGCCGTCAGAATCGCGGGCAATCTCGATCACAAGGATCTTCCGCGGTCTCAAACTCCGTCAGCCGAAGGCCGCTTGGCCTCGCCCGGCCTTGTGGATGCGCTTGGCATTCCCATGCTCCGCGGTCGCTTCTTCTCTGAAGACGACACGGCCTCCGCTCCTCCCGTCGTCGTCGTGAACCAGGCATTCGTCAACAAATATCTGCCCGGCCAGGATCCCATCGGCCATACCTTCTCGATGGGCAAGGGACGATTCGCAGAGATGCACATCGTCGGCGTCATCGGCGATGTGAAGCAAGCCCACGTCACCGATGCCATCAGGCCGGAAATCTATTTCTGTCTCGCGCAGACCGAGCCCGGAACGCCTCTTTACGGAATCGCGACCGCCTTCATCCAGGTAGCCATTCGTGGCGCAATTCCAGCCGACTCGCTCCGCGCGCAATTCGACAAAGCTCTCCATGAAGTCGCTCCAGACGCCGCCACCACCGACGTCAAAACAATTCATGAAGCCGTCGAAGACTCCTTCGGCAGCCAGACCCTCATCGCCCATCTGCTCGAAAGCTTTGCCGTTCTTGCGCTAGTGATCGCCGCGGTCGGCCTCTACGGCCTGCTCTCTTTCGCCGTGGCGCAACGCACACGCGAGATTGGACTGCGCATCGCTCTTGGCGCTCCGCAGGCCAACATACTCCGCCTCGTCTTGCGCCGGGCTCTCCTATTGGTAACTTTCGGCTTGACGGTCGGCGGAGTTCTCGCCTGGTTTGCCGTCACCCTCGCGCGCACCTACATCTTTGGCGTCCAGGCGCACGACGGTCTCACCTTCACCGCGGTCGTGCTTGTGCTTGCTGCCGCCTCCTTTGTCGCCGCATGGCTGCCCGCTCGCCGCGCCGCCACGGTCGACCCCATTCTAGCTTTGAGATCGGAGTAACTTTCATGATCGAACTGAAACATGTAGAGCGCAGTTATAAGACCGGCCACACTGAAACTTGGGTGCTGCGCCGCATTGGCATCACCATCGAAGAGGGCGAGTTCGTCACCGTGATGGGACCGTCCGGGGCAGGGAAGTCCTCGCTCCTCAACGTGCTCGCACTTCTCGATGACGGTTGGCTCGGCGAGTACTGGTTCGACGAAACGCCGGTCCACAAGTTCAACCGCAAGCAGCGCGCCGACCTCGCGCGCCAGCGTATCGGGATGGTTTTTCAAAGCTATCACCTGCTTGACGATCTCACCGTGGCTGAAAACATCGACCTTCCCCTCTCCTACAAGAATCTGCCTGCCAACCAGCGTCAGGGGATGGTGGCCGACATTCTCGATCGCTTTCAGATCGTCGCCAAAAAAGATCTCTTTCCCTCGCAGCTCTCCGGCGGTCAGCAGCAGCTCGTGGGCATTGCGCGCGCCGTGGTCCACGCTCCCGCGCTGCTGCTTGCCGACGAGCCCACCGGCAATCTCCACTCCACCCAGGCCCGGGAAATCATGGAACTCTTCTGCGAACTCAACAAGGCAGGCACAACCATCGTGCAGGTCACTCACTCGGAAGAAAACGCGCGCTACGGCAAGCGCATCCTCGAACTGCGCGACGGCTGGCTCACGCGCGATGAGCTGCTGCAGCCAAGGGCAGCGGAGGTAGGCGCAAAGTGATTCAAGCAAAAACAAACTTAGCAAGATCCATGCAGGCCGTCGCCGCGATTCTCCTGTTGCAGATCAACCTCGCCTATGCTGTCGAGCCAGTCGCGGCGCAGGCTGCCGCGCCTTCCCCGCCGACGCCCGCACCGGCAGCCAAAGCATCGCAGGCGCCCGCCTCGCAAATTCCCTTCAACGAAATGCTGCGCCCCTCGCGCAACCCAATAGACGCCTATCGCGGCAGTTCGGTAGCTCCGCCCAGCCTGGCCAACTCTCCGCGCCTTGATTCGCTGGTGCGCGACGGCAAGCTCTATCTTTCCCTTCAAAACGCCATTGACCTTGCCCTCGAAAACAATCTCGACCTTGTTATCGCTCGCTATAACATCCCCATCGCGCAGATGGACATTCTGCGCACCTCGGCGGGTGGCTCCGTGCGCGGCGTCAATACCGGGGTCGTTTCGGGAACCCCCGGCGGAGCCGGCGTCGGTGGCTTCGGTAGTGGCGCCGGCGGCGGAGCCGGCGGCACCAGCGGCGGAGCCGGCGGTGCGGGCGCCGGAGCTTCCGGACTGGTTACTTCGACCCTGGGCACGGGAACCTCCGTCTCTAACTACGATCCGCTCATCTCTGCCAACACTTATGTGGATCACCTCACGCAACTGCTGCCTAACAAGACGGTCTACGGCGTCCCAGTCATCCACGAAAACACCATCCTGGGCAATTTCACCTATCAGGAGGCGTTTCCTACCGGCGGCGGTCTGCAGGTCGTATGGAATAACAACCGCCAGACCTTCAATAGCCCCAATCAAAGTATCAATCCGCAGTTGACTTCGTATGTCCAGGTCTTCATGCAGCAGCAACTGCTTGCCGGCTTTGGACTCGGCCCGAACCTGCGATTCCTCCGTATCGCCAGAACCAATCAAAAGGTCTCCGACATCGCCTTTCGGGCCCAGACAATCGCCACCGTTACCCAAATCTGCAACTTATATTGGGACCTGGTCAGCGCTTACGATGAGGAGCAGGTTGATGAGCGCTCGGTGCAGTTTGCCGGTCAGACCCTTGACATCAGCCGCAAACAGCTTGAGCTGCAGGCAATTCCGGAGATGGATGTGCTTAAGGCGGAGGGAGAAGTTGCCAATCGCCAGCAGGATCTGACTGTCGCGCGCACCAATCTTGAGCTGCAAGAGCTCTATATGAAGAACGCCATCACCCGCTCGCTCGACGATCCTGTCTTGCAGGAGATGCCGGTGATTCCGGTCGATCATATCGGCACTCGGATACAGCCTAGCTCAAAGTCGGCGCAGGATATGATTGCGGATGCGCTCAAGAATCGCACTGAGCTGCTGGAGTCGACCCTGGTTCTGCAAAACAGCGAACTCAGTCGGAAGACCGCGCGCAACGCACTGCTGCCCACGCTCTCGGCATACGGCTTCTATGCCGGAACGGGATACGGCGGCACGACCAGTCCCTCCAGCGGCTCCACCGTCCCTGGTGGTTTCGGCGGCGCTGTCGAGAACGCGTTGAACTACTCCTCGCCTGATTACCAGGTCGGCCTTCAGTTGAATGTGCCCTTGCGCAACCGCATTGCCAAGGCCGATCAGTACCGCACCGAGCTCGAATACCGTCAGTCGCAGGTGTATCTGGAGGAGAGGAAGAAACAGATCCGCATCGAGGTCCGCAACGCAAGCTATGCTCTGGAACAAGGGGCAAGCCGCGTCGATGCGGCGCAAAAGGCGCGCGACCTGGCTCAACGGACTTTGGACATCATGCAGAAGGAACAGAAACTTGGCGTAGGCTCGAATCAGCAGACGCTGTCTTCAGAGCACGACCTGAGTTTGGCCGACCTGGCCCTGGTGACCGCGCAGACCGCCTACGAAAAGGCGCGCATCGAGGTTCGCCGCGCCACTGGGTCCATTCTCGAGGATTACGGAATTTCGATTAACGACGCAAGATCCGGCGTAGTGGAGGCAGACAATTCCAAGTAAGCAAGAGCGAATTCGTGTTCTGGTCGCCGACGATCAGCCCCACATTCTCGAGGCCGTCGAGTTACTGCTCGCCCCGCAGGGCATTGACGTCACCTGTGTGCGCTCGCCCAGGCTGCTGCTTGAAGCGCTGGGACAGAGCGACTACGACGTCCTGCTCATCGACTTGAACTACACCCGCGACACAACCTCCGGCCAGGAAGGCCTCGATCTGCTTGCACGCATCCAGGAGATCGACACTCGCATCCCGGTGATCGTCATGACCGCATGGGGCAACATCGATCTCGCCGTCGAGTCCATCAAGCGCGGCGCACGCGACTTTGTTCAGAAGCCGTGGGAGAACGAGCGCCTGATCTCCCTCATCCGCGTTCACGCCGAGCTGCATCAAGCCCTGCGCCGCGCGCGCCAATTGGAGCTTGAGAACCGCCTGCTCCGGGCCGAAGGCATGCCGGAGTTTTTAGCCGGCGCGCCTTCCATGCAGCCGGTGCTCGAGTTGATTGCGCAGGTCGGGCCCTCGGACGCCAACGTGCTCATTACCGGCGAGCACGGCACCGGAAAAGAAATCGTCGCCAAGCTTCTCCACGCCGCCTCCCCGCGCGCCGCCAGGTCGCTGGTGGCCGTCAACGCCGGCGGGTTGCCTGAGGGCACCTTCGAAAGCGAGATATTCGGCCATGTGAAAGGCGCATTCACTGACGCCCGAACCGATCGCATCGGCCGCTTCGAACTGGCCAATGGCGGCACGCTCTTTCTCGACGAAATCGCCAACGTTCCCATGCGCCAGCAGGCCAAATTGCTTCGCGTGATTGAGACCGGTGAACTGGAACGCGTGGGCTCGTCGCAAACCCGGCGCGTCGATGTCCGCATTCTCTCCGCCACCAATGCTCAGTTGCTCGAGGAGGCCAAGGCCGGCAACTTCCGCGAAGATTTGCTCTTCCGCATCAACACCGTTGAGATTCATCTGCCCGCCCTTCGCGATCGGCGTGAGGACATTCCACTTTTGGCCATGCACTTCCTTGGCCGCAATCGCACCCGCTATCGCAAGCAAGTCGGCGCATTCTCTCCCGCCGCCATGCAGCAGATGATGCAATACCCATGGCCGGGCAACGTGCGCGAGCTTGAGCATACGGTAGAGCGCGCCGTACTGCTCTGCCGTGGCGATGAGGTCGAACCGGCCAACCTCGCCATCGCCGCCGCACGTTCGGCTTCACAGTCCTTTGAGAACATGAGTATCGACGAGGTCGAGGCTCTGCTCATCAAGAAGGTGCTCCGCCGCTGCGATGGCAACATCTCGCAGGCCGCTGAATCCCTCGGCTTGAGCCGTGCCGCACTCTATCGGCGCATCGAAAAATATGGGCTTTGATAAGCATGCCCGCAGGCGTCGGCGCTCGGCGGTTCGCCGTGCGTGGTTCTACTGTTTCCTGTTGACGCTGCCCGCTCTTGTCCTTGGCGTTCTGCTCTTGTACAGGCATCCAATCGACCTCGCACCTGTGCTTCTTCTCGCCGGATGCCTGCTGCTCTATCTCGTGCTTGTGGCAGCGGCTCTCGTTGAAGGCATGGTCCGGCCATTGCAGACGCTCTCCAATGTTGTGTCGTCGCTGCGTGAGGGCGATTACTCCTTCCGCGCCCGGGGCGCAGGATCGCAGGACGCAATTGCCGAGCTGGCCGCGGAGGTCAATGCCCTCGCCGATCTGTTGCAGAAACAGCGCGTGCGTTCGCTCGAGGCCACCGCGCTGCTCGCCCGCATCCTTGAAGTCATGCATGCTCCCCTGTTTGCATTCGACCGCGAAGACCTGCTGCAACTGGTCAACAACGCCGGCGTCAAACTGCTTGGCCTTACTCAAGCCCGGTGTTTTGGTCACTCCGCACGCGAACTTGGTCTCGAAGATCTGCTTGCCGCGCCGGACCAGTCCATTCACACCTTCAATGCCAACCCGAAGTCTCCCCCAAATCCTACCCGCTGGCTTCTGCGCAAGGCCGTCTTTCGCCAGGACGGCGTGCCTCACACGCTTCTCTTGCTCGCGGACGTGAGCCTCCCGCTTCAGGAAGAAGAACAGATCGCCTGGAAGCGCCTGATCCGTGTGTTGGGCCACGAGCTTTCCAACTCCCTCGCCCCCATCAAGTCCATCGCCGGAAGCCTGCTCGCGCGCGTCGAAAACATGCAAGGCGACGACGCCACGCTCCACGACTTCCGCCGCGGACTGGGCGTAGTCGAGAGCCGCGCCGACGCCCTCCATCGTTTCGTCCAGTCCTACCGCCTCCTCGCCCAGTTGCCGCCCCCGCAGTTGAAATCGGTGCAACTCGGCCCGCTCCTTGAGCGCGTCGTACTTCTCGAGCAACGCATTCCAATTCAACTTGAACCCGGCCCCGCCGCCGTTCTCTTGGCCGACCCGGATCAGTTGGAGCAGATGTTGATCAACCTGCTGGCCAACGCCGTCGACGCCTCTCTGGCCAACGACTCACAGCCCGTGCGTGCCAGTTGGACTGTGGCCGACTCCAGCCTTCTGGTCATAATCGAAGACCGCGGCCTCGGCATCGCGAATACCGAAAACCTCTTTGTCCCCTTCTACACCACCAAGCCCGCAGGCAGCGGCGTTGGCCTCGCTCTCGCACAGCAGATAGCCCGCGCCCACGGCGGCGAAATCCGCCTCCAAAACCGCGAAGACGGAGACGGCGCACGCGCCACCATCCGCCTGCCCCTCATGCAGCTTTAAAATACAGCGCCGTTTTCGTAGCGCCGGACTCCAGTCCGGCTGTCGTGCGGGCGTCCGCGCCCGCACTCCTCTTCTAAATCCAGAGAAGCCGGTAGCTATACCATCAGCCGAATCGCCGTGTGCCCCATCCATCGCGTACTTTGCGATGGGTGGGAAACGATGAAGCAAAGGTCAGAGAATTCCCAAATTGCTCTAATCGCAGACCAGCGCCCCATCCGGCAAACCGAGTCCATCAGCCGCTTCCATCTCTATCCCGCCATCCGCATCTCCGCGCCGCTTCGCGAAAAACAGCTCCACCTGATCCAGCACTTCGGGCCCGGTCTTGGCATGGTAGATGGCCGCCCGAAGCTTCGCTCCGCCCGGCACTCCGTGGGTGAACCACGTAGCAAACTGCTTCATCTTGCCCGCCGTCTCGCCCATGCGCCCGTCACGAGGCAAATCCTTCGTCGCCTCGGCCTCGTCCAACAGCATCTGAAAGTAAGCGCGAATCATCCGGTAACGATCTTCGACCGTCGCCGTATCGTATCTTCCCGTCGTCGTGTACTGGGCGATTTGTCGAAAGATCCATGGATTCGCCGGCGCCGCACGCCCAATCATCACCGCATCGCAGCCCGTCTCCGCCACCATGGCCACAGCGGCTTCAGGCGTTGTAATGTCTCCATTCCCAATCACAGGAATCCCCACAGCCTGCTTCACGGCGGCAATCCACTGCCACTGCGCCTGCCCGCTGTAGCCCTGCTCACGCGTCCGTGCATGCAGCGCCACGGCGTTCAGCCCCTCGGCTTCAGCCATCCGCGCCAGCTCGACGCAAACGATCTGCTTTTCGTTCCAGCCCATGCGGAATTTTACGGTGAAGGGAATTGTCACTGCCTTACGCACGGCTCGAAAAATCTCACCGATCTTGGGCAAGTCCCTCAGCAGCCCCGACCCTCCATTGCAGCCAACCACCCGCTTGGCCGGGCAGCCCAGGTTCAGGTCCACCAGATCGAAGCCCGTCTGCTCCACAATCCGCGCCGCCTCGGCCAGCGTCTCCGCATTCGACCCAAACAGTTGCGCCCCGATCGGGTGTTCATCGTCGTAGAAGGTCAGATACCGCCGCCGCTTCGTCTCCCTCATCCGCGCCAGCCCATCCGCCGAAGTGAACTCCGTCATCAGCAGCCCGCACCCCGACTGCGCATTGGTTACCGTTGCGTCAATCTCGTCCGCGAATCCTGACCCCTGATCCCTGTTCTCTGATCCCTGTTCCCTTGTGAACAAACTCGCGTGCCGGATAAACCGCCGAAAGACCGTGTCCGTAACCCCGGCCATGGGAGCCAGCACCGTAGCCGGAGCCACCAGCACGTTCCCAAGGCGCACCTCCGCCGGAACCCGCGCTTCCGCCGGCATCTGGTGCTCCCTGGGGTTGTCCCAGTCCTTCTTGACGGTAAATCCCTTGCCAGCCATGATGATTTTCCAAGTTGACAGCTAACTGGTCACAGACGACGGGCCCAACTATTGCTCATCAACCGTCATCAGTTCAAAGCTCCTCGCGGTACTCCCAGTTGGCCGTGTGCTCGGCAACGAAGCGGTCGGCAAGCTCAACGATCTCTTTCGAGGAGCGGAAGCGCTCGGCCTTGAGTAGGACCTTCACCGACGGGTCCTCTTCGGTTATGTCCAGATACAGTATCCCTACACGCCCAACTCCGTCGGGTGCGAGAGATTGATCCTTGATTCCCGGGCTCGGAATCCACTGCTGCTTTTTCGGCTCGGTACAAACAACTGAAAGATACCGAAAATGCCCAGGAAACCCGACGAACTCCTGTACAGCGTCTCCGACAGCCTTTTCGAGGCGATGTGAATAGCCATGGTTGTCTGTGTGGCCGGGCTCCCAGAGTACAAGTCTTACTCCGTGAACATCTCCCGATCCAGCCCGATCTACGGCGAGAACGTCCAATTTCCAGCCGTCCAAATCGGCGTCTAAATAAACCTTTGGATAAAGGAGCTTGTGAATCAGGTAATCCTGTAATGCGTTCTTCGCCCTGCCGCGATAGTGCTCAATCTGAAGTTCCTGAAGTTCATTCATCTCACCACCCCTGAATCTTCAATTTCCTGCCCGTTTCCTCTGCCCAATCTGCGAAACGCTCGGCCTGCTTCGCTATATCCTCGATATCGTTTTCCCTCAGCATGACAGGGTCATACGCAACCCTGCTCTTCATGCCTAGAAGCTTTTTGAGATGGCCAATCCCTTTCCGATTCCCAAAACTTCGAGACTTAAGCATAATTTCCAAATCAGTGGCCGCTTTGTTGTGGTCATCGGAGGATAACCTTTCACGCCCCATGCCGGTTCTAAGGGCATCACTGAAAGAAATAGCACAGTGAATGCCGAGCAATGCAGAGGACAATCTGTACGAACTCAGATCGGACCCCAAGAGCTTCTCATCCAGCAAAAGATCCTTGCCTTTCCGAAAGTCTCTTGCCCGGCCTAGAAAGTGCTGGACCTCGATGGCGATCATAAAAGCCTTTTTGCGCAATTCAAAATGTGAAAAGGCCTCCGCCGCAGCGGAGGCCCAATCGTGCTTGCCGACTGCTTTCGGCGCCGGCTACTTCACCGCCGCCACCTCGCCAGCCTTGGCATACTTGCGACGGAACCGCTCGACGCGCCCTGCTGTATCTACCAGGCGCTGCTTGCCGGTAAAGAACGGGTGGCAAGCCGAGCAAATTTCCACGTGAATGTCGCCCTTATGGGTCGACCGGGTCTCAAAGTTGTTTCCGCAGGCGCACATAACCCGCACCGCGGCATAATTGGGATGGATCTTTTCCTTGGGCATCTCTTCGGGCAAACCTTTCCTGCAATCATTCTATTGTAGGGGGATTTGGCCCGATTAGCAACGAACGGGATCAATTTCCTACTCCATAGCCCCTAGTCTCTAATCCCTGCTTTCAGCGCCTTTTCAATCCCCGCCTCAACCAGCGGCGCCATAATCGCATACCCCGCCGGCAACGGATGTACTCCATCCCTGCTCAGCGTAGACGGAAGCCCACCCCGCTCGTCCTTCGTCGCTGAGTAGTAATCCACATATACATAGCCCTTTTCCGCCGCGTATCCCTTGATCCAAGCATTCAACGCCGCAACCTTCGGCGCTGGAGTCTTCCCCGGGCTCCACGCGAAATCGAACGCCGGCATAACCGAGCACAGCACCACGCGAATATGACTCGCCGCGGCGAGATCCGCCATCGAGGCAAAGTTGTCCTCGATCTGCTCCAGCGTCTCCGGCCCCGTGTTCCCGGCAATGTCGTTGATGCCCGCCAGAATCACCACCGCGCTCGGCTTCAGCGCGATCACGTCCTGGCGAAAACGCACCAGCATCTGTGGCGTGGTCTGCCCGCTTATTCCGCGATTGACATATGGCTTGCCTGGAAAGTAGCCCTCCGGCCCTTCAATCTTCCACCCTTCCGTGATCGAGTCGCCCATGAACACAACGCGTTTCTCGCCTGCCGCGGGGGAACCAAGCGCCAAATCAGCCTCCTTGAACCTCGCCAGCCAGCCGAAGTCGTTCAACAACTGCTGGTCGTGGGCAATCCAGTAGTCGTTTAGCGGATGCCCGCTGGGCGAGAGCGCGGGAGCGGCAGGTTTGGCTCCGACCGGCGCGGTCTGGGTAGCAACCGGCGCCTGCCCCACCGCACGCCCCGGCGCCATCAGCCCGCCCAGTGCCGCTCCAATCACCAATGCATTGCGAAAAATGACTCGATTCAATGTGCCTCTCCATTCCCTAACCCTACAATCTGAAAAGATACTACGGCCCCCACACCATCTGCACCCGGAGCATCCACCAAGGACATGCGGCCGGATGCCCACGCCAGTTCTTGTCTCATCCAGACCATTCTTCTCCCGCGCGTTTTTCGAGCGCGGGCCGGCCGAAGGCGTCTGCCCCACCGCAGGTGGCAGGTGGCTTTTCCACACATGGCGCCACGCCTTGCACCGCGGCATCCCCAATCCGTTTGCGCTACCCTTGAATGCACATGAGCGTCTGTACAGTTTGCAATGGAATCGGGCTGGTACGCGTGGTCAACGACGGCGGCCAATGGGTTTCCCGCCCCTGCGAGTGCCAGGAAATGGTGCGCGAAGACCGCCGCCTTGCCGCTACGCACATCCCCGAGCGCTACCGCCATTACACCCTGGACGGTTATGAGACCGCCTTTCGCGGCGCAGACTCCTCGCTCGGCCGGGCCCACCTCACAGCGCGTAAGTTTGTCGAGGCCTACCCCGTCGATACCGCCGGCAAGGGGTTGCTCTTCACCGGTTCTATCGGCGTGGGCAAAACTCACCTCGCCGTCGGTGTGCTTCGGCGCCTTGTCCAGGAGCGTGGTGTCCGCGGCCTTTTCTGTGACTACCGTGAGCTGCTCAAGAACATCCAGAACAGCTACAACCCGCAGGTGCATACCACCGAACTCGAATTGCTCAAGCCGGTCTTTGCCGCCGAAGTCCTGGTGCTCGACGACCTGGGCGCGCAAAAGCCCAATGAGTGGGTTTGGGACACAGTCGCCCTCGTTCTGAATACGCGCTACAACGACAAGCAGACCACCATCATCACCACCAACTACCCCGACCAGCCCGCGGCTGGTGGCGGCCTCACCGATCCCGAACGCGCCGCCCGCGAGCAAACCTTGGGTGACCGCATTGGCGACCGCATGCGCTCCCGCCTCGCAGAGATGTGTGTTCGCGTTGAAATGACCGGAGAAGACTTCCGCCAGACCGTCAAGCGCGCCCGCTTCGGCTGAACAGGCTGCGGAAAAACTCTGCCGCCGGAAAAGGATTTGAAAGGGCACGACTTCAGTCGTGCCGCAAATGCAACAAAATAAACGTCGGGCTTTAGCCCCTGAGGTATGCTTTTTCACCGCTCTTAACCCTGAACAGGCGTTTTTCCGCAGCCTGTGAAGCCAGTGCTCAGGCGAGTGTCTCGCTTCGATACAGTTTGGAATGAGCCCAACTCTTTTCGGCGCACAAGAAGAGCTAAGAGCTAGAAGCTGCCTTTCAAAACACCCAAAGGCTACCCAGCAGCAGCAGCATGGCGGCCACAGTCAGGCTCTGGTAGGCCAGTTCCTCCGCCCTGCGGGAACGCAGTGAGGTCCCCTGCAGGGCGGGCAGAGATGGCAGAGTATTGCATGCGGTTTGGGGGAGGGAGTGCATCGTAAACCTGCCTTTCTGAGCCTTTCAGCTAGAGTTACGGAGATTGAAGCACAGCGGTTCCTCGCATTTGAATCCTTAGACCCGGAGCGGCCGCCAAAGTTGCATACAAAGTTGGAGATTCAATCAAGACAATGACTCTCCATCTGAATGTTCGGCATTTGCGACGAAAACTTCCATACAAATATCTAGAACGCGAGATGCCCAAGCATTCCTTTGGTAACGGGTGTAAAATCCGCTCGTGAGCTCCGGTTCCAATCTCGATCTTGTGCCTCCCAGCGAAACTCGCGAGCGTAACTGGCTGCCGCTGGCGCTGGCGGCTGCTGTTGTGATCGTCGGCGCGGCCGTCGTGATCCTTGTTCTCGAACACGGCAAGTCCACAAACAACGTCACGCCCATCTCCGCCGCCGCTGATCCCTATGCCGCAAACCTGCCCATCGCCAACCTCGCCATGAGCGAGGCACCCAACTTCGCCGGAAGCAAGGTCACATACCTCGACGGGCGCATCGCCAACACCGGCAACAGCACTGTCACCGGCGTCACCGTGCAGGTCCTCTTCCGCACCTTTACCCATGAGGTAGCGCAGAATGAGACCCAGCCGCTCAAACTCATCCGCATTCGCGAGCCGTACGTCGATCTGGAACCGGTCTCAGCCGCGCCCCTCAAGCCCAGCGACACCCATGACTTCCGCCTCATCTTCGACGCGGTTTCCCCGGACTGGGACGGCGTCTACCCCGAGGTCCGCGTCATCCGCGTCAAGACCCGGTAACCCGCCCAGTGTCCTGCCCTAAAGTTCGTTCAATAAATCCTGTCAACCGGAGACGCCAATAGAGGCGGTCATCCCGAGCATCACAAGAAAGCGGCCATCCTGAGCGAAGCGCTTTTCAGCGGAGTCGAAGGACCTGCATTGCCATCGCCTACCTCTGCAACGAACTTCTGAGACGCCACACCACCCCCTTCTTACCCTGTACAAAATACTCGATCTTGCAAAAATTACACCTGCCAGCCGCCCCTCACGGCCAACACTTGGCCTCATCTTTCCTAGTCTGGCTCCCGTAAGTCAAACAATATGAGCCAGATCGTCATTCCTGCCAAAGACAATCCGGTTTGGAACAGGCATTGCTATCTGTAAAGGCAGAGCAGACATCACCGATCACTAGCCAAGCTTTCTACCAAATACGAATCGGCGAGGGCCGCACATCGAAAATGAGAAGCCAATCTCCAACTCGAAGCTTGTTCCACTGCCAGTTAGCCGCCATTTTTCTGGCATCGGCAGTCGCAATTCCCGCGTTCGCCCAGGCAGGCGCGCAAGCCCAGCCAATGCAGCCCAACGCAGCCCCCGGCGACGGCTCTTCGTCGCAGGCGTGGCAGACCGGGAACCCCCAGAGCACACCTCCTTCCGCGGCTCAGCAGCAGTCCCTCTCCGTGGCTGCCACGCCGATTACGCCCGCGAAGGAGGGGTTCTGGGGGCGCATGAACCCATTCGCCCGCAAAAAGTGGGTGAAGAAGCAGACCGACGCCATTAACGACCGGCTCGGCGAGCTGGATGAAATCAACGCCAAAAACAGCAACGACATCAAGGATGTGGATTCGCGGGCGCAGGCCGGTATCCGTCGCGCCCAGTCCGCTGCCGACGCAGCCAACCAGGCCGCGACCGCTGCCGGTCAACAGGCCATGATGGCTGGAAACACCGCCAATGCCGCCGGCAACCATGTCGATCGGTTGAACTCAACCGTCAACGGCCTCGACCAGTATCGCCAGGTCACCGAAGCCGACATCGCCTTCCGCAGCGGCTCGCCGATTCTCACCGCGGCAGCCAAAAAGCAACTTGACGATCTTGCGGCCACCGTCACCGGCCAGCAGGGCTACATCCTTGAGGTCGAAGCGCACTCCCCCGCAACCGGCAGTGTCGGCATCCAGAGCTCCGAACGTCTGGCTGAGTCGGTCAAGCGCTACCTCGTCACAGAACATCAGATTCCCGTCTACCGCATGCACGCCGTCGCGCTCGGCAACGCCCAGGTCGCCTCTACCGGCGATGAGGACGCCCGCCCGATCCGCGTCAGAACCAGCACGGTACACATCCGGTTGATGGAAAACAGTTTGGCGGCCCAGGAAGCCACACTCTCACAGGGTGTTGCCTCCTCGAATGGTGCGGAGCGGCCCTAATAGGTTCGCAGCCCTCCCCCGAGGCATTTCCGCGCCAACGGCCGCCCCGCCGTTGGCCGCCAACCAAGCTCTCGCAAGACGAGAGAACCAAGGCAACTTGGCCCCCGCCAAAAACGGGGGCCCTTTTTTGTCAGCCCACCATTATGCATCGGATGCACAAATGCTTAAAGCTTTACATATGAACAACCTAACTTGTCGTCGCCTCAGACCATTCTGGAATAGTAGGCGGAAGCAGCGCAGCTCACAGCGCTCTTGACCCCGCGGCGGGTTTTGCCCTGCCCGCAGGATCAAGAATCGACGCGAAGGTCAATGCTCATGAAATCAGGCTAATATTTGGCAGACCCAGGGCGCCCCGATCAAACGTCAACGTCGTGGAACAGCCCGCCCATGCGCTGAGGGCACCTATCAATGCATCTTCGAATTCCCCTGTTCCGCGTCTAAGGGCGAATACTGCCTCGAAGACCTGCTGCGCATTCTGAACTTCGAGGGAGTCTGCCACAAGAAGGTGTTCAAGATGAGTTGCGATTTCAGTACCTGTCTGTTTTAGAAGACTGCGCAGAACCCATACAATCTCGAGTACGGTAACGAGGGTGATGTATCCCGGGTATTGTTTGCTCAACTTCTCGTCGAAGATATGGTTCGCCAGAGGTGTCTGCTTGGGATCATCCTGAAGCATGTAGCGCAAAACAACATTTGTATCAAGACCGGTCATTTGCGAATCTCTCTGTTGCGCCAGCCTCAATGGCCGCATTCATCTCTTCAATCGAGACAGGGTCGTCAAGCTTTGGAACGCTCCCCTTAATCTGCGCCGTGGGAATCTTGGGCAGAATTACAACGGCTCCATCAGGCTGAAAAAAGAACCGAAACCGATCGCCGGGTTTGAGGTGTAGATATTGCCGTACCGCCTTGGGGATGACAGCCTGGTTTTTGCTGCTGAGAGTGGCTTCCATAAAGTACCTCGCTGCTTTACATTGTACGAAAAGTAAAGGGCCCCGATCAAATTCTGAAGGCGCCGCGCTTTGGCGTCTTGCCTGGTCTGCTCAAGACTCTACTTCTTTACCAGGGCGACTCCCTCGTTCGAAAACCCCCTTGCGCCCATCCAAATCAGCAAAGTGATGTACAGTAACTCATTGATTCCACAAATACATGTACATCAGATGCATAAGAGTGTGTCAGCCATCCGAAAATAGTCCACCCTCTTTGCAGAGAATAACCACGCAAAGGCGCACAATTGAATGGTGAGAGATCATTCGCGTACCCCATCCGTGCCGCGCTCTTTGCGTCACGGGGTGGGAATCGAGCGGGGAGGCCCGGCTTTCACGCTACATAGCCCCCCACCCCCCCTACATGGTGGTACTAGGACCACAGTGGACTTTAGTACCGTAAAACAGCCCGCCTTCGACCTGCCTGCTTAGCCATGGAGCGCTGTGAGCCCGCGAAACTGCGTACCTGCGTCGCCCGCAGACGCGCATTGTCCCAACTTCAAACCCGCGACGCTATTTCGCCGCGTCCTTGTTACCGCTTTTGTCTTCGCCCGTATCCGCGGGCTTGGAAGGATGCAGCTTGCTCATCTCCTTGGCGCCGGTCTCTGAATCCATCAGTTTCACCTTGATGCCCGAGGCGAACATTCCGGAGGACCATTTCATGTAATAAATCTTCCCCGACTCGGCTTCGACTCGAATTCTCTCGGCCTGGCCCCTTGTCTGGTTGACCGCCGCGGCGCTGGACATGATAACGCTGGGTCCGTAGTACATTTTTGCCATCCCGGTGACGACGACCGTGCCCGGCGTCACCTCAACCCAGGCATATTCGTTGTTGAGCACCGTGGCCAGGTAGACGCCGTTGACATAAAGATGGTCATGAGCGGCGGAGCCGACGGCTGCCCCTGGCCGGTAAATGCAGATGATCGCCTTGCCCTCGGGAGGCGCTGCCGGCATGGGCGGCATCTCCTTGGCAGGCGAAGCGGCTTGCTGCTGACCCTGAGCGGCCGGTGCAGCCGCCAAGGACGGGTTGGCTACAAACGTCGACGCACAGCAACAGAGCATAAGGATGACGAATGAGTGGAATGCGCCCTTCCCGTGGAAGCCCCGGGCGATACCACTGAGAATAGCGATGTGCATTTGAGCACTCCCTTCTCGAATGTGATGAAGTTGGCCGGAATCCTAGCACCAACCCCTCGCCCCGTCAAAGATCGTTGCTCACGCCCAATACACATTCCATCCGACCCGGTAAAATCGACAATATATGGAACCACCCAAGCCAAACCCGGCCGTCGTCGAGACCATCCCGGACACGATCCTCGACGGCAGCCGCTTCGTCCGCGCCTGTCTTCGCCGTCCCGTCGACCGCACGCCCGTCTGGTTTCTCCGCCAGGCCGGCCGCTACATGCAGGAGTACCGCGAGGTCCGCAAGCACCACACCCTGGTCGAAATCTGCAAGCAGCCCGACTTGGCTTCTGAGGTCACCATCACCGCCGCTGAGAAGCTGGGCGTGGATGCGGCCATCATCTTTGCCGACCTGCTGCTGCCGCTCGAACCCATGGGCCTGCCCTTCGAGTTTCAGGCTGGCGAGGGGCCTGTCGTTCACCATCCCGTCCGCACCGCCGAAGATGTCCGCGCCCTGCGCACCGACCGCGCCGCCGACCTGGCCTATGTTGCCCGCGCCATCCAGAAGGTCGCAACCCACTTCCGCGACCGTCTCGGCATCATCGGTTTTTGCGGCGCTCCCTACACCCTGGCCAGCTACATGATCGAAGGCGGCGGCTCGAAGAATTACATCCACACCAAGCAGATGATGTATCGCGACACCCTGTCCTGGCGTCTGCTGCTCGACAAGATCGTCAAGGTTCTCGAGGAATACTGCCGCCTTCAGGTCCAGGCCGGCGCAGATGTCATCCAGATCTTCGACAGTTGGGTAGGTTCGCTCGGCCTTGCCGACTATCGCGAGTACGCATTCGACGCCTCCAAACGCCTTGTGGAATCGGTTCAGAAGATGGGCGTCCCTGTCATCTATTTCGGCGTCGAGACCGCCGGCCTGCTCACCGAGATGGCCAAGACCGGCGCGGATGTGATCGGTCTCGACTGGCGTCAGCCCCTGGACGAGGGTTGGCGCGCCGTTGGGCACGGCCACGCGGTGCAGGGAAACCTCGATCCCGATCACCCTCTTTGCGCCCCCTGAAGTCCTCGAACTGCGTGTGAAAGAGATTCTCCGCGCCGCCAACGGCCGCCCCGGCCACATCTTCAACCTTGGCCATGGCATTGTCCCCTCAACGCCCGTCGATAACGTCCAGGCCGTCGTCCGCATGATCAGAGAGTTCCGCCTCGAGGAACCGAATGCCTGAACCAGCCATTCACTTGGGTGCCCCATCCATCGCGCAGTCGCCGCGGCGACCGATGGGTGGGAAGCCACAAACGTCTCCCCATGGTGAGCCCTCGCATGCCTAAACAAGCCGTCCTCCTCCTCGCCCATGGAACCCCCGAGACCGTCGAGCAAATTCCCGAATACCTGCGCAACGTAGTCAGCGGCCGCCCGCTCCCGCAGCAGGTCGTCGAAGAGATTCAGCACCGCTACTCCCTCATTGGCCGCAGCCCACTCACTGAAATCACACTCGAACAGGCGCGCCTGGTGGAATCGGAACTTGAGTGCACCGGCCAGCCCGTGCGGGTCTACGTCGGTATGCGCAACTGGCGTCCCTACATTCCAGACGTAGTCCGCCAAATGCGTGCCGATGGCGTCGAGCAGGCAGCGGTCCTCTGCATGGCGCCGCAAAACTCCCGCACCAGCGTGGGCCTCTACCGCCGAGCCGTGCAGGCCGAAGCCGGTAGCCTTCGCATCGACTTTACTGAGGGTTGGGCACGGCATCCGCTGCTTGCCGAGGCGTTCGCCGAGCGCCTCCGCCCCGCCTTCACCAAACTCAGCGCTGAGGCCGGCGCGCCGGCCTCAGTGCTGTTTACCGCGCACAGCGTCCCGACACGGACCGTCGAAGCACAGGAGACCGCTGCCGCAGGCCAACCAGCCCATCCGCGCCTCTGGCCCGGCGAAGGTGCGGACCCCTATGCCCACGAAGCCCGCCACACCGCTGAGCTCGTGGCCGCGCGCGTCCCCGAGATTCCCCAGTGGAGCTTCGCCTTTCAAAGCCAGGGCGCCAGCGGCGGTCCATGGATCGGCCCATCTGTCGAGACCACCCTGGACGGATTGGCTGCTGAAGGTGTCCAGACCCTCCTCTTGCAGCCCATCGGCTTTCTCTGCGACCACGTCGAGATTCTCTATGATGTCGATATTCTCTTCCGCGGTTACGCTGCCAAACTCGGTATTCGCCTGGAACGGCCGGAATCGTTGAACGCCTCGCACACCCTGGCCAAGGCGGTCGCGGACATGGCTCGGAAAGGGCTGTGCCGGTTGCAGGATTCACCCGCGATGTGAATGCGGAAAGTAACGCGGCGCGGGAAGAGGCTGCACAGTCATCGGGAAGCCGCGCCGTTACTTTCAATCAATGGATTTCGGCGAATCTTCTCTTTCACAATGCGCGTTGATTCGATAAGGTAGATACAAGGTAAACTACGTACGACAGTCGTTTTGGGCTTCATTCGGCCAGGAGCGGGCTTGTTGAGGCAAGTTGTTGAGAACCTGTTCGGCTCATCGAGTCTGGTCACTTTGGAAAACTGTTGGATGTTCGGTTGTGCTCTCCAGAATGTTAATGCCGGCTGATAAGGATGATTGACATGTACTGCGTAACATGCGGGTGCGAGATGCGTCGGCTGATGCGGGAAAGCTTCATGCAGCGAAAGGTCTATCCCTTTTTCGGTTACTATCCCTGGGAGTGTCCTTTATGCAGAGAACTCGTGATGTACAAGGTCCGTCACCTTCGGAAGAAAAAATCCAAGTCGCAGGATCCGCATCGCACCGACCCCAGCTTCGAAAAACCTTCTGGCCGGGTTTCTTCCAGCATTTCCGCAGCCAAGACAAGCTGAGGCTTTCTAGCAGACTGCGGAAAAACTCATTCGGCCTTATACTAGGGATTTATCCCTGGTATAAGGGCAGCAGATTCAACGCGGGCTTCAGCCCCTGAGGTATGCTATTTGCCTCTCTTGATACTGAAAAGGCCTTTTTCCGCTGCCGCATAGAAAAGCCTCAGCCATCCGCTCAACTAAATACGATCGGTTAAGCCCGAAAGGAATTCTTCGCCAAGAAAATCGCGTTTGCCGGCCGCTCTGCAAGACGCCGCATGAAGTAGGGGTACCAGTCTCTGCCGAAGGGAACATAAACTCGCACTTTGTATCCCTCGCGCACCAGGTTGCGCTGCAGGTCGCGGCGCACTCCATACAACATCTGAAACTCGAAGCGGCTGGCGTCAATTCCACGTTGCTTGGCAAACGACTTTGCAGCCTCAATCATCGCCTCATCGTGCGTGGCCAACGCATGATACACCGGGCTGTCCATCAGCATCTCGCTCAGCCGGATGTAATTCGCGTTCACGTCCGCTTTGCGCGGAAACGCCACCTCCGCCGGCTCCTTGTACGCACCCTTGCACAGCCGCACTCGGATGCCATCGGCAAGCAGTTGTTCAATGTCAGCCTCTGATCGAAAAAGATACGCCTGAATCACTGTTCCAATCGCCGCGCGCACCTCAGGCCGCGAGTGAAGCCGCCGCACAATGTCCAGCGTCACTTGTGTCAGTGACGAGTCTTCCATGTCGATGCGCACAAAATTGCCCAACCGGCCGGCATGTTCGGCCAGTTTCCAGGCGATCGATTCAGCCAGCACCGGCGACAGTTGCAGGCCCATCTGCGTGAGTTTCACGCTGATGTTGGCGTCCAACTTCTGTGCGGCAATCGAGTCCAGCAGTTGGTGATAGAAATCGGCTGCCTGGTGCGCCTCAGTCTCTGAGGTCACGCTCTCGCCAAGCGAGTCCAAAGTCACAGCCATGCCCTGTTGGTTCACCGCCTCGGCCACGCGCAGAGCGTCGTCAATCTCCATCCCCGCCACGAACCGCGAACTCATCCGGCGGCCCACGACGGAGCGCTCGCTGAATTGCCGCAAAATTCTGCTTCGGGAGAGTGCGATGAAGGCGGAGCGCAATAGAGGCATAGGAGCGATCCTGCCGGCCAGAGTCACCTTGCCGACTCATTCGCCAGACAGTTTAGTTTCGCACAACCGGCTTACGCGTTTCACTGCACCTGGTAAACCGCGCTTCCGTGCGCCGGCAGCGTCACGGTAATCTCTTTTGACTCCTTGCCGCTGCTGTCGGTCCACAGATCGTGCGCCACATGCTTCGCCCCATCCAGGCCGAGTTGCTTCCAGGTCGCGCGAAGCGTCACCGGCGTTTCGTCCAGGTTGAAAAATGCAAAGAACTCCGTGTAATTTCTTGCCCCTGGAGCGTCGATCGTCGCCCGCCACACCCGTGCGTGTTCAAATCCGGGCGGCAGACTGGCGGGGTCGAGCGGATGGCTGTACGTCGCATTCTGGTCCATGAAGAGGATCGACTGGTTCGTCATAAGAGACCGCGAAAAGTCATCCAGCTTGGTCAGGTTTGCCCCCAGAATCAGCGGCGACCGCGCCACCGCCCACAACGTAAACTCGGTGCGCTGCTCGTTCTGCGTCTCCCGCGACTGACGCGGCTCGCCCCACCCCGGATGCGGCCTCAGCGATCCCCAGGGAAGCATGTCCGCATCGGGATAGTTTCCCGGCCTGACATACGGAGCCCACTTGGCAAGCAGATCGAAAGCCTGAAGAATTCCGGACGGAAAGTCTCCGTCCCCGGCCTTGTGCGGAAACGTCCAGCCGTCCCAGTGATCGTCGGAGATGCGCCACATCTGCGCATATTCCGCCACCTCCGCGCCGTGTTCCAACGCCGTCGGTCCAGGCGAGAGGCTCAGCACAATCGGCCGCCCGCTCTTCTTGATCGCCTCGGCAATCTGCTTGATCTCGCTGACCCTATAAGGATGCGCGCTGATGCAATCGACCTTGATGTAGTCCAGACCCCATCCCGCATACTTCTTCAGCATGGAATCGTAGTAAGCCTGCCCTGCCGGCGTATCGCTCACGCCATAATTGCCTTCATCCCA
This sequence comes from uncultured Acidobacteriaceae bacterium, assembly GCA_963757965.1. GTDB lineage: Bacteria > Acidobacteriota > Terriglobia > Terriglobales > Acidobacteriaceae > Telmatobacter. Next base: position 1,163,154 of record CAVWTV010000001.1, on the reverse strand, counting down.
TGGGCAGAGGTCCGCCTTGTCTGCCGCGTCGATGGCGTGAAACTTCGATCCGGCGATAGCCAGATTCTGCTCGACAACCTGCTTCGGAATCCCGCGCACAATATGGATGCCGAACTTGAGCCCCTGAGCATGAACCCAGTCCGCAAGAGGCTTGAATCCCGCCCCGCCTGCGGACGAAGGGAACCGGCTCGCCACCGGAATCAGAATCCCATTCGCGTCCCACAGATACTTCCTGTCCAACAGGTGCGCGCCGAAGGGATTTTCCATATACCACCCCTCGTCGATCACCGAGTACTTCCACCCGAACCCCACCACGCCCGCCAGCACTTTTGTGTTGGCCTTGTAGTCGGCTTCATCGATGGTCAGCCCATACGCGTCCCAACTGTTCCAGCCCATGGGCGGCGCAGGCGCAACGGTTTGCGAGTTTGACGAGGCAGTGGCAGAGAAGACGACTGAGAGAATAGCGGCAACAAAAATCATGCGGCGAGTCATGCCGAAACATATACCACATCCGCCCGCGCCTCCGCACGAGGGACATGAATAAGGCACAAATGGTGCAAATCCCAGAGCATCATGAAGGCGGCCTGATCTCGCTCGAAGTTCCTCCTGCCGCCGGAATGTAGCACTTCAGCGTGTAATCCATCACCATGCGATCGGCATTGAAGCGCCAGCCCAGGGTGCGAATCGTCCGCTTCATGCGCTTGATCCATCCGCGCGGCAGTCCGTCACGGTCGCGCTGATAGTAGAGCGGGATCAGTTCGTCTCGGAGCACGCGGTACAGGTCTTCGCCGTCGCGGCTGTCATGCACATTGAAGTTCGAGTGGGTTCTGCCGCCGCCGATGGCAAAGCCGTTCAGCCCGTCGTACGCCTCGGCCCACCAGCCATCCAGCACCGAAAGATTCAAGCCGCCATTGAGCACGACCTTCTGTCCGCTGGTGCCGGAAGCTTCAAGCGGCCGGCGCGGGTTGTTCAGCCACACATCCACGCCCTGCACCAGGTAGCGGCCGACGTTGATGTCGTAGTCCTCGACGAAGACAAACTTGTTTGCGAACTCTGTATTGCGCATCATTTCGGCAATCTGCTGCAACACTCTCTTGCCGGGTTCGTCGTGCGGGTGCGCCTTGCCGGCAAACACAAACTGCACCGGTCGCTTGGGATCGTTCACCATCGCTGCCAGCCGCTGCATATCGGCCAGCAGCAGGTTGGCGCGCTTATAGGTGGCAAACCGCCGCGCAAAGCCGATCGTCAATGCGTCGGGCGATAGCACCTTGCAGCAGCTTATTGAGAGTCTCCTTCGGCTCGTCGCGGCGTTTGGCCTGCTCCCATGCCCGGCTTCGCACAAACTCCAGAAGCTGCGCCTTCAGGCTGAGATGCGTCTCCCAGAGCTCGCCGTCGTCCACATTTTCAATCTCTTCCCAGGTCTTCGAAGAACCGCTGTTGCTCTGCCATCCAACCCCAAGGTGCCGATCGTAGAGTCGACACATCTGCGGCGCCAGCCACGACGGCACATGAACGCCGTTGGTGATGTGGCCGATCGGCACCGCGTCTTCCGGCCTGCCCGGATAGAGGCATTTCCACATCGCTCGGGAAACCTCCCCATGCAGCGATGAAACCGCATTGACGCGCCGCGAAAGCTTTAGCCCCAGCACGGTCATGCAGAATTGCTCCCCGTGATCCGTCGGATATTCGCGGCCAAAACCCATGAGATTCTCGTGTGAAATCCCCAGTTGTTCGCGCAGCGGGCCCAGGTGCTCCTCAATCAAATCGGCGAGAGAACCGGTCGTGACCGGCCGGCACCGGCGTGTGCGTGGTGAAGATCACCTCGCGCGGAATCTGGCTTGCCGCCGTGTTGAAGTCGATGCCCTCTTCCACCATCCGGCTGCGAATCGCCTCGAAGACCGCAAAGCCGCTGTGTCCCTCGTTCAGATGCAGGACGCCGGGAGAGATGCCCATCGCCTTCAGTGCGCGAAATCCTCCCACGCCCAGCAGCAGCTTCCTGGCGAATCCTCGTCCGCGCATCCCCTCCATACAGACGCGAGGTCGTTTCCCGATCTTCCGGCGCGTTCCCAGCTACGTTTGAATCGAGCAGCAGCAGGTCGATGCGGCCCACCTTCACCCGCCACACCTTGGCGCGGATCGCAGCGCCGCGTGTCGCGATTTCAACCACCACCGGCTCGCCGTTTTCCCCGATCGCCGGCTGCATCGGCAGTTGATTCACGTCGGTTTGCAGATACTCTTCCTGCTGCCATCCACTCTGGTCAAGCCGCTGCAGAAAGTACCCTTGCCCATAAAATAAGCCCGATCCCGAACAGCGGAATATCCAGGTCCGATGCGCTTTTGATGTGATCTCCTGCCAGCACGCCCAGGCCGCCGGAATAAATGGGCAGCGATTCGTGCAGCCCGAATTCGGCTGAAAAATATGCCACCGGCCGGGGCCGCAGCACCCCCGCGTTCGCCGCGCCCCAGGTCCGGTCCGCATTCAGATACTCCTGCTGGCGCCGGTACACATAATTGATGCGGCTATGCAAAACCAGCTCTGTCGCGCGGCGCTCAATCTCGGCCAGCGGGATTTCGCTCAGCAGTGAGATTGGATTCTGATTCAGTTGCCGCCAGCGTGTGGGATTCAGATCGCGAAACAAGCTGATACAGTCGTGATCCCAGCTCCACCACACGTTGCGCGCCAGCGCCCAGAGCCGCTCCTGCACCGGAGCAATGAACCGGTCCAGCGTTCGCGCCTCGCTCACCACCGGCGCCACCTGGCTGGCCGCCTCCACCAACATGCGGATCTCGCTTTCCCGAAAATCCGCGATGCCTTGGTTTGCACTACCAGAACTCCCTGCAGGATTCCGCCATCGATCAGCGGCACACCCAGGAAAGAGCGGTATTCGTCTTCTCCCGACTCTTTGAAGTACTTGAAGCGGGGATGATTCTTCACATCGTCCACCGCCACCGGCAACACCTCTTCGGCCACCAGCCCGGCGAGTCCTTCATTCAGAGGCATGCGCAATTTGCCAATCGATCGTGGGTGCCAGCCCAAGCGTCGCCGCCAACACCAGGTTCGATCGATCCGGCTCCAGCAGATACGCCGAGCAAACGTCGGTATTGAATCGTGCGGCGATCAGCGCCACAACATTCATGAGGGTGTCGGCAGGCTTGCCCCCTTCCTCGGTCAGGCTCGTGATCTCTTCCAAAGTTAGAACAAGATTGGCATCGGCTGCTTCAAACGTCTCGCTCATCGGGTCTCGCCTTTCTAGGTTTTGAGTACGAGCGTGTTTCAAGAATCCGCTTTGTGTCAGGGCATGACTTCAGTCGTGCCGAAAAAGGCCGGAAGAATAGGGGGTTTTAACCCCTGAGGGGCTGCCGCCGACCCACAGCGGCCATTTTTGAAACACGCTCTAGAAAAACGCGTCGACACTTGTGCCACGCCTCAACAGAAGTGCAGGGGCGAATCCGGCGAAAGTGCCAAAACTGGGAACGGCTGAGGCTTCTTGGGTTAAAGGAGAAATTCCGTATTTCGCTGATCTGGGTAATTGTGACAATATCACCAATTCGCCCGCAGACGTTAATCGTTTTTTCAGGGCCGCAATGCCGCGTGTACCGGTTAGGCAGGGCAATCGCATTTGGATTCTTCTCCACACCGATTGCAGACCTGACCGTTATCTCGAATCTCTTGTCTTCTTTGCCGATCATTTCGGCTCTCCGGCGCACAATGAGAATACAAACTGAGATCTCCAGGAGCGAACCCATGGCCCGGAACCTTCATTCCCACAACTCGACTTCCTCTGGCAGGGAGGAAAAGTTCCCAAAAACAAAAAAATCGACCCCCCTCCCCCCCCTTTTTACGTAACTGGATGAAAACAAATCTGTTGAGTTTTTTGAGCTCTTCGCCCCTCGTTGATAACAAAGGACTTGTCAGTGCCAACTTTTGCGCAAGCCTTCGCATCGCGCCACCGCTCTGCCGAAAACAAAGAACTTATGTCCAACCTGGCCAGCCATCCGCCGCCCAGGACGCGCAAATGTAAGGCGTCAAGTCTCAGAGCACAACAAATCCCAACCCCATCGTTTCAAATGCGATTGCCCTGACCGGTTAGGCTCCCTCGCCGTCAAGGTATCCTCGGCGGAGGTAGAATAGAGGGGCGCAACCCTGCTTGCCAGGCCGTCTTCGCGATCGACACCTGCGTAATCGGCGCCAAGGAAAAATGAAAGAAACCGGAACCAGAAAAGTCGAGCTGTTTGAAACGAGCCTTCGGGACGGAATGCAGCAGCCCAACCTCGAAATCTCCGTGCCCAACGCCGTCGCTCTTCTTCAGCGCATGTCTGCCTTCGGTGTCCACTATGCTGAAATTGGCTTTGCCGGCGCGAATCAATTCACCTCGGATTTGACCGGCGCTTTGCGCTCGGCCGACACCGGCTCCATGAAGCTGGCCTTGTTCGGCCGGACCCGCGGCCGGGGCGCCGATGTTCAGAAATGGCCCGATGTGCAATTCATCGTCGCCAACAAGCAGCGCATCCCCGTGGCTGTTGTTGTCGTCAAATCCCGCCTGCTCGACGTGGTGAAGTCTCTCGAAACCACCCCCGAAGAGAACCTGCTCATGGCCCGGGAAACCATTCAGTGCCTTCAGGACAACGGCCTGGAGGTCATCGTCGACTTTGAGCACGCCATGGACGCCGCTTGTGGCCGCCGGGAAAACGGCGAAGCCTGCGATGACGATTTCAGCAAGCGAAGCCTCGACTACATCCACCGGATGATCGGCGAATGCGCCGGCCAGAAAGTAAGCCGGCTGGTGGTCTGCGATACCACCGGTGGCGCCAGTCCTGAAGAGGTAGGGCAAGTGATTGGCGGGCTGGTCAGCACTTACCCCGATGCCCAATTCGGATTTCACGGTCACACCGATCGCGGTCTTGGAGTTGCCAATGCTCGAGCCGCCATTCTCTCCGGAGCCGTTCAAATTCAAGGCACTCTGCTCGGAACCGGTGAGCGCTGCGGAAATGTGAACCTCACTACCGTCGTCGGCGGCATGCAGCTCAGGGGTGAAGCGGAGTTTGTCTCTCCCGAATCGCTCGCGGGCCTGACCAGCCTGGCGCACTCGGCCTACGACGCTTTCGCGCTTGAGCCTCCGCACGGTGCGCCGATCGTTGGTCCCGGCGCATTTGGAACTTGGGCCGGAATGCACGGCAGCAGCGAGCGCAAGAACCCGGGCGCGTACCTCTGGTGCGATCCCGCCAAAGTCGGAGCAAGCCCGGTGATCGGCGTCAACGGTCAATCGGGCAAGGCCAACATCCTGCTGCTCTCTCAATCGCTCGGTGTCGCCCTCGATTCCGCGCAGGCGCAGATCCTCATGGACGAGAACCAGGGAATGATCGAAGGCGGCGGCTTCACCGCCAGTGAGGTTTCATTCAAGCTTGCCTGCATGAAGGTGCGCAAGACCCTGCGCGATCGATTCACCGTCAAGAGCTGGCGAGTGCTCGACGAGTCGGATGAAACCGGCAACCGATACGTGCAGGCCTCCATGCTTTTGACCATCGGCGACTCTGCGGTTGCCACAACCCGAGCCGAGGGTTCCGGGCCCGTCGATGCGCTCACCAAGGCCATGCGGCACGAATTGGAAAAATGGTACCCGGCTCTTGCGCAGATGCGCTTGGGTACATTCAGCGTGACCGCCCTTGATGTAACTGCGCATGACACGGCCGCTCACGTTCGTGTCACTGTGAGTTTCAATGCGGACGGGCATGAGCCGTGGAAGACCGCCGGAGTCAGCAGCGATTTGAACCAGGCGGCTCTGATGGCCATCGTCGACGGCTTTCATTATTGGCTGCTCAAGAACCCAGAATGACGGCGGGCCCCAAGAAGGCGGTCATCCTGAGCGAAGCGTTCTTCAGCGAGTCGAAGGACCTGCATTTCCATCGTGCGCTTCTGTAATGAACTTCTGAGACACCACCCTGACCCCTGACCCCTGTGGTGCGATAAGCTTGTGCGGGGGTATTCTCGATGCGATTTCGCTCGCAGAGCCGGCTGGCTCTTGCATCGCTCGCGTTGGCATTCGGGCTGGTCCTGCCTGCCCAGCAGCCCGGCTTATTCAAAGGCCAAAACCCGGCGCTGCCGCTTATCCATGTGGACAACGGGCCAAACTCAGCCAATGCGCAAGCACAGCACTACGTGGTGCTCGTCTCGCTGGATGGCTTTCGCTGGGACTACGCACAACGCGACCGCGCCATCCACCTTCTGGCCATCGGCAAGCTGGGCGTCTGGGCGCCGAAAGGCATGTTTCCCAGTTATCCTTCGATCACTTTTCCCAACCACTACACCCTCGTCACCGGCCTCTATCCCGAGCACCAGGGCCTGGTGGCCAACGGCTTTTACGACGAGGCCACGCAGGCCCGCTACGCCATGAGCGACCCCAAAGCGGTGAGAGATGGAGCGTGGTACAACGGCACCCCTCTCTGGAGCTTGGCCGAGAGCCAGGGCATGCGCACGGCCAGCCTGTTCTGGGTCGGTTCCGAAGCCAAAATTGCAGGCTTCCGGCCCACCTGGTACGCGCAGTTCGACTCCAAAACCGAGGCCACTGACGCTGTTCAGCAGGCGCGGATCGACGATGCCGTTGCCCTGCTGAAACTGCCGCCGCCAGGACGTCCGCATTTCATCGCGATCTATTACTCTGAGCCTGACCACGAAGGTCACGAGTTCGGCCCCGACGCGCCGGAAACCAAAGCAGCAGCCCTCAAGATGGATGGGATGGTAGGCAAGCTGAAAGCCGCTCTCGACTCAACTGGCCTGCCCATCGATCTGGTGGTCGTGAGCGATCATGGCATGGTCAGGAGCCAGGGCGGTTGGATCACACTCGACCAGTTTGCCGACCTCAATGGGTTTGATGCCGCCGGGTCTTTGCTCTATGGCAAAACAGAAGAGGACCGCGTCCGCGTCTACAACCAGCTCAAGAAGGCGTCGCCGCTCTTTGTGGTTTATCGCCGCAAAGACGTGCCTGCGGGCCTCAATTACAACCAGAATCCCCGCGAAGGCGACCCGGTGGTGATCCCCACCGGCCCCTATGCTATCCGCGCCCATGCGCCCCCGCCGGGCAGAGAGGATCGTCCGCCAACTGCCGGCATGCACGGATTCGATCCCCGAACGGTGCCTGAAATGAAGGCCAGCTTCTTTGCCGCGGGCCCTGACATTGTTTCGGGCAAGACGGTTGAACCGTTCGAGAATGTGAATCTGTACCCGTGGCTGGCCCACATGCTTGGGCTCAATCCACCAAAGACCGATGGCAGCTTGAACGTGTTGGCTGGAACGTTGCGCGACGGCGGTGGAAATCAAGAAAAGTAAGCTAGTGACCTGCCTCCAAGGTTCGTGCAGGAAATGCGGTCATCCTGAACTCAAAAGAGGCGGTCATCCTGAGCGAAGCGTTCTTCAGCGGAGTCGAAGGACCTGCTTTTTCGCCGCGTACTTCTGTAAAGAACGTCGGATTCACGACACTAGGGTGGGAAGCAGGCCAAAAGGAGCGTGCAGAGTGCACGAAATTCTGGGTGTTGACGGTGGTGGGACACGCACACGCGCGTCGATCGTATTGGATGGCCGAGTGTTGGCTCATGCGGAAAGCGGGTCGATCAAGCGGTTGCGGGTGGGCGCGGAGGCTGCCGAGCACAACCTGCGCGTTTTGCTGAAGGATGTTTACGCAAAGGCTGGCCTGACCGCTGTTCATGCGGCTTCGGTGGGCGTGGCCAGTGCCAGCTTGCCGGGAACGGTGGAGTGGATCACCGCCGTCCTAAAGGACTTTGGCGTGGAGCGCTCCGAAGTTGTGGGCGACGAGGTGATCGCGCTGGATGCGGCCTTCCAGGGAGGCCCGGGAATATTGCAGATCGCTGGCACCGGCTCCAACACCATTGGACGCGCGCCGGACGGGAGCCGGGAGTGCGCGGGCGGCTACAGTTCGCGGCTGGGCGACGAGGGTTCCGGCTATTGGATTGGGGTGAACAGCGTGCGCCAGGCGCTGCATGCGTTTGACCGCGAACAGCCGACAAAGATCCTGGCGAAGGTGGGCGAGATTTGGGGAACGCACAGCCTTGAAGATCTCGTCAGCCTGGGCGACAGCACGCCGGGGCCGGACTTTGCCGCGCTGGCGCCGGCGATCAACGACCTGGCCGAGGCCGGCGACTCAGTTGCTCTGGGCGTTCTGAAGCAGGCTGCCGCCGACCTGGTCGACTTCGTGCTTCTGGTGCGCGGAAAGCTGCGGGAAAGGCACAGAATTGTGGACGAGGTTCCGGTGGCGTGGACCGGCGGTGTGGTCGAGAAGATGACGCTGGTGCGCGAGGCCTTCTTTGCGGGATTGCACGCAGCGGCGCCGGAAATGCCGGTGGCAAAGGAAGCAGCCGTCTCACTTGAGGGTGCCCTGTGGCGGGCGAAAAGGCTCGCCGATACAACAAGTTAGAGTATTCAGAATTGGCATGCAATGCACAGGCGCTGCCGCTCACTCTGGGGGGCTGTCAGCCTCCTGATGCGTGAAAGCCCCTCGTTTCCAGGAGGCTTTCCTTTTTTGTTCCGGGAAGGGGCGCTGCAGGTTACGCTACAAAACCCCCTGCGGGGCATGGCGTTCAATTTTGCTCACTTGCCATTTTAACTTGTGCATTAGAAACCCGTTGCGATTGGCTTGCGCTTCGCCTCAAAGTTCGATGGGCTGGCCGTTGTGGATGGAGGCTACAAGCTTTCCGGAGGGGTCTACGGCTACGAGGTTGGCGGGGTGGCCAACGGCCAGCGTCTCGGCTTGATCGCCGAGGCCAGTCATGGCGGCCGGGTTGGCGGTGAGCAGGCGAAGGCCCTGTTCGATGGGCGCCCCGCTGAAGGCGACAAAATTCGTCAACGCGCGGTCGAGGGTCAGCAGGCTTCCTGCCAGGACGTCGCCCATCGTGGCTTTGCCGTTGGCGACCTGGACTGTGAATCCGCCCAGCAGATACGCGCCGTCTGGCATTCCAGTGGCGCTCATGGCGTCGGTGACGAGAATGGCGCGGGCAGGGCCTTTCAACTTCGACCACAGCTTGACCAGTTCGGGAGCGGTGTGGATGCCGTCGCAGATAAGCTCGGCGAAAAGGGAATCGGTAGTCAGGACGACGCCTAGGATGCCGGGTTCATGGTGATCGAGGGCGCGCATGGCGTTGAAAGTGTGGGTGGCGCTGACGGCGCCGGCGGCGATGACGGCACGCGTTTGGGCGGCGGTGGCGTTTGAATGTCCTAGAGACACGCGGACGCCGCGCGCTGAGGCGTGGGCAGCGAGGTCGGGTGCGCCGCGTAGCTCGGGGGCCAGGGTCATCAGACGCACGTGCCCCTCGGCGGCATCGAAGAGACGGTCGAAGGCGGCGATGTCTGGCGCGAGCAGGTACTCAGGCGGGTGGACGCCTCGCTTGGCGTGCGACAGAAACGGACCCTCGAGATGAATGCCGATGGGGTGGGCGGCGGGTTCATCCGGACTGAGCGGGTGAGACAGGAGCTTGGCCAATCCCGTAAGCGAGCGCAGGGTTGCATCCATTGGGGCGGTGACCGTGGTGGCCAGAAAGCTGCCGGTTCCGTGGACGGCGAGAAAGCGACCGATGGCGTTGAGTGCCTCGGGTGTGGCTTCCATCACGTCGTGGCCGGCCGCGCCGTGGATGTGCACGTCGAAAAAGGCCGGGGAAAGGGTTGCGCCGGGATAGTTCAGGCTGGAAGCCGTGGCGGGGATTTCAACTTCGGCTCGAGTACGAATCGAGGCGATCCGGCCGTCTTCGATTTCGATCACAGGATCGTCGAGCAGGCTGTCCCCGTTGCAAAGCTTCTCCGCTGTGAGCACGGTGCGCATATGCAGAGATTATTGCAGGCTGAGCGCGCGACTGGTGCGCGGGCATGGGCGTGGAGCAGGGCAATCGCATTTGAACTTTCATGGCGAGCGAACTTCTCACGCTGCCGCAAAGACTCCATCGAAGCCAGCTTTGTAACAGGGCACGACTTCAGTCGTGCCGCAAAACGCTCCGAAAAAAGAGGTCGGGCTTTAGCCCCTGCCACATTTTGAGCCGCCTGTGGACTCTTTGTTGACCTTTTCCCTGCATCGCAAGCAGCTCTTCCTCCAAATCCGAACGCGAGCTCTTTCAAATGCGATTGCTCTGGGGCGTGGAGCGTCTTGACTTTGGATCGGGCAAGCGGGAAGCGGGCCTAGTGAATGAAACCGCCGCCTTCCGCCGTACACGAGGCATCCTGTGCCCCGACCGTTTTCAGGATCGCCTGTGTGGCGGCGATCTCAGCGCGGCAGGCCATCAGCTGGGCCAACAGGGAATCGAAGAGAGAATTCAGATGCAGGCGCAGCTCATCGATCTCAAGTTCGAGCCGTTCATTCGCGGCAATCTGCTCGTTCTGGCTTGCTTGCACACTCTTGAGGTTGGGCAAGATCACATCGGAAAGGACGCGAGCGATTGAATCGAAGGGCTCTTCCATGTGCAGATTCTAAGCGTGAATCGCAAGAAGCGCCTGATTACGGACAGCGCGCGTTGGTAATGTGCCGGGACGGCAATGCTGAACGTGCAAACGAAGATGGGTGCGAACGGTAAGGACGACTAGCGCCGAGCCAATTAGACTATCCGCATGAGCAAGCGGATTGGGGTGCATTTGGGGACGGCGGGCGGCGCTTCTAACGCCGTCGAGCGGGCGCGAGAGATTGGCGCCAATACATTTCAGATTTTTTCGTCGAGCCCGCGTATGTGGCGCGCGCCTAAGGTGGACCCGAAGCAGGCTTCCCGAATGCGGGAGCTGCGAGCGGCCCTTGATGTTGGGCCGCTGGCGATTCATACCAGCTACCTGGTGAACGTGTGCAGCCAGTCGGACGAGGTGCGGGAAAAAAGTGTTGCCGCGTTTCGCTCGGAGATTGAGCGGGCGCTGATTCTTGGCGCCGAGTACCTGGTGCTGCATCCGGGGTCGTGGAAGGGACTCACGCGCGATGAGGGGCTGAAGCTGGCGGCGGACTCGATCGCGCGCGCTATCGAAGGCCTTCCGTGGCCCGGGACTGGACTTCATATATTGATAGAGAATACTGCCGGCGCGGAGTTTTCCCTCGGCGGCAGCTTTGAGCAGGTTGCCGAACTGGTTGAGCGGCTCAAACCCACCGCGCCTGTGGGCGTTTGCCTCGACACTTGCCACACCCATGTTGCCGGTTACGACCTGGTCAGCGATGAAGGCTACGCGGAGACGATGGAGAAGGTTGCGCAGACGGTGGGGTTTGAGGCGGTACGCGTTTGGCACTGCAACGACGCCAAGGCCGAGCGCGGATCGAAGCTCGACCGGCATGAGCATATCGGCCAGGGCACCATGGGCGTCGAGCCGTTCCGGCGACTGCTCAACGACGAGCGCTTTGCTCACGCCGCGTTTATCGCGGAGACGCCGGTGGACGAGCCTGGGGACGAGGAGAGGAATGTGCGGGTGCTGAAGAGTCTGGTTCATTCTGCGTGAATTTGCCTGGCCACAAGCGGAAAAATCCTGTAGTCAAAGGATCGGGAAACGCTCTATTGTCTTGCGCACAGGAGTTTTCGCATGAAAAACATCGGTAAATACCTTCTCCTCATCCTGATGGCCTCACTGTTCCTCCCCCTTGCAAACGCCCAAACAGCGCCCCTGATGGATTACGCCCCTAAGCCCCCAGGAAGCCCATCGAAGGCTCTGCTTGATAACTGGAACGAAATTGGCCGAAAGCTGATTGCAATGGCCGAGGACTTCCCCGAGGACAAGTACGACTTCAAGCCGACCCCGGCTCAGCGGTCGTTTGCCGAACAACTGCTGCACGCCGCCGGCGCGAATTACTTCTTCATCAACCCGGTGAAGGGTGTCAGGCTGCCCTCCGGCGACCCAAAGCGATCGGACTACAAAACCAAAGCAGCCATCGTGGAGTTTGTGAAGCAGTCATTCGCGGATGGAGCGGCGCTGATCAAAAGCAAAGGCGACGGCGGTCTCAATGACCTGTGGGTTGATCCGTTCTCGAACCGGCAGATGCGCTTTTCCGAAGGAGCTTGGGGTTTTGTGGAGCATTCCGGGGAGCATTACGGACAGCTTGTCGTTTATTACCGCGTGGCTGGACTCGTGCCACCGGAATCGCGCCCCAAAAAGTGACCCTTGATACAGCTCCCTCCAGCCGGTTCCTGTGGAGCCGTGCTCGCCGGCAGTCATGAACTGCTTCTCCGTTTACACTTAAAGAGTGATGGTGGAAGACAAAGAAGTTCGTTACGACCCGGCGGCGATCGAACCGAAGTGGCAGCAGCGGTGGGCGGCAGACCCCGCGCTGTATGCGGCCGAGCCCGCGTCTTGCGGCAAACCCAAATACTACGTGCTCGAGATGCTGCCTTATCCGAGCGGCGCGTTGCACATCGGGCACGTGCGCAACTATTCAATTGGGGATGCGCTGGCGCGGCACATGTGGATGCGCGGCTACAACGTGCTGCATCCGATGGGGTGGGACGCCTTCGGGCTGCCGGCCGAGAACGCCGCGCTCAAGAACAACACGCCTCCGCGCGAGTGGACACTCAACAACATTGCCGGGATGAAGCGGCAGTTTGAGCGCCTGGGCATGGGATTTGACTGGGCTACGGAGATCACCACCTGCCTGCCCGACTACTACCGCTGGAATCAGTGGTTCTTTCTGCGCATGTACGAGCGCGACCTCGTCTACCGCAAGAAGAGCAAGGTGAACTGGTGCCCGGAGTGCGCCACTGTGCTGGCCAACGAGCAGGTGGTGGAAGGCTGCTGCTGGCGGCACGAGGACACCAAAGTCGAACAGCGCGACCTGGTGCAGTGGTTCTTCCGCATCACCGCTTACGCACAGGAGCTGCTCGATGGGCTGGACAAGCTGGATGGCTGGCCTGAAAAGGTTCGCACCATGCAGCGCAACTGGATTGGCCGCAGCGAAGGGACAGAGGTGGATTTCTTCCTGGAAGAGGCCAGGAAGAAGGGGTCGCGAGCCAAGGAGCTGGGACTGGAAAAGACGCGCATTCGCGTGTTTACTACGCGGGTGGACACCATCTTTGGCGCGACCAGCGTGCAGCTTGCGCCGCAGCATGCGCTGGTAGCGGAGTTCACCGCCGCCAACCCTGAGCTGAAGGCCCAGGTGGACGAGATGATCGAGCAGCAGAAGCGCGCTCGCGAAGCCGGCGACCTGGGCGCGATCGAAAAGCATGGAGCACCAACCGGGCGCTTTGCCGTGAACCCTTACAACGGCGAGCGCGTGCCCATCTGGGTGGCCAACTACATTCTTGCCGACTACGGCACGGGCGCGATCATGAGTGTGCCGGCGCACGATGAGCGGGACTTCGAGTTTGCGATGAAGTACGACCTGCCCATTGCGCAGGTGATTCATCCCGAGGACAAGACGCTGGCGGTGGTGCTGCCTTTTGTTTCGGAAGACGGCGTACTGGTGAACTCCGGCGAGTTCGACGGGTTGAGCTGCGCGCAGGCTCAGGAACAACTGCAGGAGATTGCCGAGCGCGGCGAATTTGGCAAGCGCGCCGTCACCTTCCGGTTGAAGGACTGGGGCGTGAGCCGGCAGCGCTACTGGGGCACGCCGATTCCCATGATTTACTGCGAACAGGACGGGCTGGTGCCGGTGCCGGACTCGCAGTTGCCGGTGTTGCTGCCGGAGCAGATTGAGATTAGCCGCCGCGGCGGCCAGGGCGGGTCGCCTCTCAGCCGCGTGCCGGAGTTTCTAAACACTACTTGTCCCAAATGCGGCCGGCCGGCGAAACGCGAGACCGACACGATGGACACGTTCGTAGACTCAAGCTGGTACTTCTACCGCTATACGGATTCGAAGAATGATCGCGAGCCGTTCGATCCGGCGATTGCAAAGTACTGGTTTCCGATAGATCAGTACATTGGCGGCGTGGAGCACGCGATTCTGCACCTGATCTATTCGCGCTTCTGGACCAAGGTGATGCGCGACCTGGGGCTGATCGTGAACGACGAGCCGGCGCAGCGGTTGTTTACACAAGGCATGGTGATCAAGGATGGGGCGAAGATGTCCAAGTCGAAGGGCAACGTGGTTTCGCCCGACGATATGGTGGGACGTTTCGGCGCAGACGCCACGCGCATGTACGCGCTGTTTGCCGCGCCTCCGGACCGGGATTTGGACTGGCAGGAAGACGGCGTGGCCGGGGTGAGCCGCTTTCTGTCCCGCGTCTACAGACTGGTTTTGAAATATGCGCCGGTGGCGCGCGCGGGGCGGGACCAGCAAGCAGATGCTCCTGCCGGAACGTCGCTGAAATTGCTGCGCAAGCTGCACCAGACCATTGCCAAGATCACGCTCGATTTTGAAGGCCGCTGGCATTTCAACACCTGCGTTGCGGCCATTATGGAACTGGTCAACGATCTTCAAGCATCCGACGCGCAACTGGCGGCGGGCGAGGTCGGCGCGCCGGTGGTAAATGAACTGCTGCGTTCGCTGGTGCTGCTGCTGGCGCCGTTTGCACCGTATCTGGCGGCGGAGTTGTGGGAGGAGCTTGGCGGGGAGGGTTCGGTTTTGCGTGCGCCGTGGCCGAAGAGCGATCCTGGCCTGGCCAGGGAAGATGAGCTGGAGATTCCGGTGCAGATCAACGGCAAGCTGGTCCATGTCGTTCGCGTAGCTGCCGATGCCGATGCAATGGCGATTGAGGCTGCGGCGCTGGCGGATGAAAAGGTTCACGCGCGGATTGCGGGCAAGACGGTGGTCAAGCTGATTCTGGTTCCTGGCAAGCTGGTTAACCTGGTGGTGCGGTAACGTGGCCGCGCCGTTGCGCGGAACCCAATCGCTGGTCGGCCAGATGGGCTGGGTCTTCGCGCGGCCGTCGCTGACGCTTCTCGAAGTCGCCTGGCGATGGGTCTTCGGCATTCCGTTTCTGGCTGTTTGCTGGGCCCAGGCGCAGCACATCCTTGCTGTGCTTCCGCTCGATTCCACTGGGGTCAGCGCGATCAATCCGCAGAATCCGTGGGTTGCGGCAACCCAGCTTGCCCACGCCTGGGCACTCTATCAGCCGCATGTGGGTGCAGTGCTGCGATGGCTCGCGCCGGCGGCCGCACTGGGTTGGGTTGTCGTTTCCGGATTAGGCCGCAGCGCGTTGCTCAAGCGGATAGACCCGCGGCTGCCGTTCAGGCCATTGCCGATGGTGGTGTTGCAGGCGGCGTTTCTGCTGGGGCTGCTCGTGACCTTCTGGGGCTGGTTTCGCTCCATCGGCTGGGTCGCGGCCACGCACATTACTACAGCCGGTGAACCCGACCTGGTGGGTTACTCGGTCTGGTTGATTTTTCTCTCCCTGGGGTTCTATACGCTGTGGGCATTGGCGAGCTGGGCGCTGTCGATTGCGCCGCTGTTGATGTTGCTTGAGAATTGCAATCCGGCTCAAGCGCTGGCGCGCAGCCTGTGTCTGGGCAAGGCGTTCACCGGCAAGCTGGTGGAGATCAACCTGGTGATGGGCATTGTGAAACTGGCGCTGATGGTGCTGGCAATGGTGTTCTCGGCCGCGCCGCTGCCTTTCAGCGATCAGCTTGGCGCAGACGCGCTCCATGGCATCGGCGCCGTTGCGCTGGTTTTTTACTTTGTGGCCAACGACTACTTTCAGGTGGTGCGGCTGAAGGGGTTTGTAGAGTTCTGGAAGATGTTCAGAGGAAAGCAGACGAGCGAACTGGCGAGGTGATCATCCCAGGTCTTTACGCAATCTGCGTGATGCTGCTTGTGTCCTGTCTCTAAAGTTCGTTCAATAAACGCCAGACATCCGAAACCCAGGAAAGAGGCGGTCATCCTGAGCGAAGCGTTCTACAGCGGAGTCGAAAGCCTCCTGAGCGCGGTCGAAGGACCCGCTTCTGATTTTCGTCGGGAGCGTAGTCGAATGGGGACCTGCATTTCGCCCAACCTTCTTCCTCGACGAACTTCGGAGACACCAGGCTAAAACATCTTCAATCGGATAATCAGGTACTTTTTGGGGTCTTCGCGGATGCTCTTCACCAACTGTTGCGTCTGGTCCATGGTTTGATCGGCGTGATCGTAAAGCGAGCGATTCTGGGCGAGTTGCCCGAGCGTGCCCTTGCCTTCTTCCACGCCCTTTAGAATTTCGTCGAGCCGGGTCACAGTGTCATCCAGCTTCTGCGCAAAGGCGGGGTCTTTGGCCAGCTTGCCCAGGCTGCCCTTGCCGCCGTTGATCTCGCCCACAAGCTGATTCGCATTGGAGACAGCGGAGTTCAGGTTGTTGTAAAGCGAGTCGTCTTTGAGGAACTTGCCGGCGCTGCCTTTGCCTGCGTCCAGATCGGTGGTGATCCTGTCCAGCCGGTCAATGGCGGAGTTGGCGCGCGTGTACAGCGTGTCGTCGGTGATCAGCTTGCCCAGACTGCCCTTGCCTCCGGCGATAGAGGTGGTGATGGTCTGCAGATCGCCGGCGATTGTGTCGATCTTATGGTAGAGATCGGGATTGTTGATGAACTCGCCCGCCGTGCCCTTCTTGGAGTTGAGCGTATCCACCAGGATCGCTACTTTTTTAACCAGCACCGTGATCTGCTCAATGGAACCCTCGCTGGTGCGGATCACATCCTGAATGCTGGGCGCACCGGTGGTCTTCAGTTCCGCATTGTCGGCCGGAGGGGGGCCGCTGGCGTTTGCCGAGCTGAGATCCAAATAGCTGTCCCCCAGAACGCCGGCCTGGGCAATCATTGAAGTCGAAGTTGTATGCAGGTCGGGCAGCCACTCCAATCCCACCTGCATGGTCACTTCAACCGGGGTCGGCTCGCGCTCCGGAATCACGCGAACATGGATCACGTTGCCGATGGTCACGCCTTCCAGCGTGACGGGCGCTCCATCCTTGAGTCCCGCGGCATTCCCAAAGTAGGAGCGGAGCTTGAGCTTGCGCGCAAACGGCCCACCGCTGCTGCCCGACATGAGAAAAATGATCCCGATGAGCACGGCCATGGCCACCAGGACCAGCGCTCCCACTCTCAGTTGCGACCATTGAATCTCTTTGCGGCTTGGCACTTGGCTCCCTCTTGCACAACGGATGCGGTTTACGCCTTGAGGATAGCAGACAGGACGGCCCTAACTCCCGTCTTCGAGCAGCACGCTGGCCATGGCAAGGCCGGCGGTATGAGTAATGGAAAGGGCAGCGCTGGCCACGCCCAGCCGTGCGGCAATCTCGGCGGCGCGCCCGTGAAACTCGAGGTTGGGCCTCCCGCTCGGCTCGCGAACCACTTCGATCTCAATCCAGCTCACACCGAAACTGATGCCGGTTCCCAGGGCCTTGGCTCCCGCCTCTTTGGCGGCAAACCGCGCGGCAAAGCTCTCTGCGGCCTTGCGCTTGCGGCGGCAATAGGCCTGCTCCGCGCGGGTGTAAACGCGGTCAAGAAAGCGGCTCCCATAACGGTCCATGGACTGCTGGATGCGCCCAATCTCGACCAGATCGATTCCGGAGCCGATGATCATGATGTTTATTAAGCTACAACATTTCGCATTTATTGCGTTTGCGGACATTCAGGCGGCCCGGTTTCGGCAAGCGCGTGGCGGCCCCAGAAAGAGTTGCCGGCGCTCATCCAATTACCAGCGCAATGCGCTGCGGGCGGCTGGGAAGGAAGGATGTTTCAAAGCAGGGCAAGAGCCGTTCGACTCCAGCACATTCGTGATGTGCGAATGGCGGGTTCCGATAAAGGCCAGAGTGAGGTTCATCATGCTGGAGTTCAACGGCGGACAGGCAACAAGCATACCTTGGGCGATGCAAATGAAAGCTGTCAGCATTGAGGAGCCTGCGCACCTCGTCAAGACGCTGACGGGAGCAATCCTTGGCTGCGGCGGCTGGGTTCTGAGCCGAGGCGCGAACGATACGGGCACGGTGAACATGTTGTTCGAATTCGAGCGACAAGCTTGCGTGGACATTTACAGCGTGCTGATTGCCGCCGGAATCGACCTGAGCCGGGCCGGGCACATTCGATTCACCGAACTCTGCCTGTGCACATGCAGCCATCCGCATGAATGCGGAAACGAGATTGCCAGCATCGACCTGGAGATACAGACATTTCCAGTGGAGAGGGCGCACGGCTCATTGACGCATGAGGCAGCCTGAAGTTTCTCAGCCAGCCTCGACCAATCCATACCGGCGCTGCCAAGCCTCTTTGAGTCGGGCCCAAACACGAGCCCGTTCAGCATCGGTAGCCTCAGAGCTTTTGGCTTGATCGGCAGCGGAAGCATTGGCAAAATTGTCGGCTTCCATCTTGGCCAGTTCAAGCAACTGCCGGTCGCGCAGCAGGTTGGCCACGCGAAAATCGGGCAGCCCGGCCTGGCGGGTTCCGAAGAACTCGCCGGGGCCGCGCATGGACAGATCAAGCTCGGCCAACTCGAAACCATCCTGAGTTCGAACCATTGCGTTCAGCCGCTCCTCGGCGAGCGGGGTGACGCGCGGTCCGGTCATCAGAATGCAGTAGCTTTTGGCTCCTCCACGGCCTACACGGCCGCGCAACTGGTGTAGTTGCGCCAGCCCGAAGCGCTCCGCGTGTTCCACAACCATTACGGTCGCGTTGGGAACATCGACGCCGACCTCGATGACCGTTGTGGCCACCAGCACGTCGATCTCGCCGCGCTGGAAGCGGCGCATCACAACCTCTTTCTCGTCCGCGTCGAGCCGGCCATGCAATAGGCCCACGCGCAGGCCTGCAAGCGGGCCGGAGCGCAGCTTTTCGTGCATCTCCACAGCAGATTTCAAGCCGGATTTGGCGGCTGGATTCGCTTCCTGCACGGAACCCGGGAAAAGCTCCGCGGTCTTGCCCTTGTGTGTGGGTTTGCGCGCCGGAAAGGCAGGCGGCTCGGGTTTCTCTTCATGCTCATCGCGCGAGAAATCCAGTTCCGGCTGGTCTTCCTTTGAGCCCTCGATGACCGGGTAGACGATGTAGGTTTGCCGGCCTTTAGCCGCCTGTTTGCGCACGAAATCCCACACCTCATCCGCACGCTCGCCGTGAACGCGCCGGGTGACGATGGGCGTTCGACCCGGCGGCAGTTCATCCAGAATGCTTACGTCAAGGTCGCCGTACAAGCTAAGCGCAAGAGTCCGCGGAATAGGCGTTGCGGTCATGACCAGCACGTCCGGTTCCGCCCTCTCCGTCCCATCCGGCCTGGGCTTCTTCATCAGCTTGAACCTTTGCAGCACGCCGAAACGATGTTGCTCGTCCACGACGACGAGTCCCAGCCGGTCGAACTCGACTTTTTCTTCAATCAATGCGTGGGTGCCGATAACCAATTGCGCCTCGCCGCTGTTGATGATGCCGCGGGTACTCCGCTTGCGGTCTTCGTCGAGCGAGCCCGTCAACAGAACGATTCGATAGCGCCGGGACGAACGCTCAAGCAATTTGCGCGCGGCCAGATAATGCTGCGTGGCCAGTATCTCTGTGGGCGCCATCAGCGCCGCCTGGTAGTCGTTTTCCATGGCCAATAGCATGGCCTGCAGCGCCACGATGGTCTTGCCCGAACCCACATCGCCTTGCAACAGGCGGCGCATGGGGCTGGGCCGGCGCATGTCTCCCACAATCTCGCCCAATGCGCGCTTCTGCGCGGCAGTCGGATGGAATGGCAGCACTTCGCGGATGGCTTCGCGGACCTTGACGGAAGGGTCGAATGCAATGCCGGCGCGCTGCCTCATGCGGCGTCGCTTCAGTTCCAGGCCCAGCTCCAAAAAGAAAAGCTCTTCAAAGATCAGCCGGCGGTGCGCTGGCGTTGCCGAGCCCTGCAGTTGGGGAAACGACGTGCCTTCGGGTGGAAAATGAACTTCGCGCAAAGCGGTTTCGCGATCGGGCAGGTCGAGGCGGGCTAACATCTCGCGCGGCAAGCACTCGGGAACGGCGCCGCGCATCGACTCCAGAAGATTGAAGATCGTTTTGCGCTGCCAGCGAGACGTCAGGCGGTTCCCGCCCAGCGATTCGTAGACCGGCGTAATGCGGCCCACTTCGATAAGGCGCGTCTCGGCGTCGTCGGACGCGTCCGGCAGCACCTCAAACTGCGGCTGAATCATTTTTAGATTGCTGGTGGAGCGCGATGGCTCGACCTTGCCGAAGACAGCGACAGTCTGCCCGGCGTGAAACTTGCCTTGCAGATACGTCCCGTTGAACCAGATGCATTTCAGCGACAATCGACCCTGGCCTACGGTCATTTCAAAGATGGGCGCCTTGCGCGTGCGCAGTAGCGTTGCGCCGCGGACTTCAGCAATGACAGAGGCGGTCTCGCCGGGTTGTAGTTCGTCGAGGCTGCGCGGGTTCAGGCGGTCCTCATAGCGAAAGGGGAGATGATAGAGCAGATCTTCGGCGGTCAGGATTCCCTTGGCGACGAGCATCTCCGCCACCTTGGGGCCGACGCCGCGGACATACATTACCGGAGTATCGAGGCCGGGCACAGTTTGGATGCTATCGCATTTCGACCGTTATTGGACGATGGGCAGCAATCGAAGTCTGGCGGGTTCGCTCAGGACTTGGCGAGGAAGTAGGCTTCGACCGCCTGGATCAGGGAGGCGCGATCGAGGTAGGGCTTCTTGCCTTCGTATCTTGCGGCCCAGCAGATCTGGTTGATGATATCGCGCGGGAAGCAGGCCCGTAACTCCTGCTTCAACGTACCCTTGATAATCCCGATGAGCATGTCGACGATGCCGGATTCGCCCTTGATTCCGCGGTCGGCGGCTACGCGGCGGAAGATCTCGCGGAACTGTTCGTCGGTTGTCTCGCCGACCTTGATCTTGGTTTGAATTCTGCGCAGGAACGCGGGATCGACAAGCTCGAAGGGATCGAGGTTGGACGCAAACACAACCAGCATCTCAAAGGGTACTTCAATCTTCTTTCCGCCCGCCAAGGTGAGAAAGTCGATTCTGCGATCGAGGGGAACGATCCAGCGATTCAAAAGCTCTTCGGGGCGAAGTCGCTGGCGCCCGAAGTCATCGATGATCAACACTCCATTGTTGGCCTTCATCTGCAGAGGCCCCACATAATACTTCGTCACCGGGTTGAATTCAAGGTCGAGCATCTCGACCGTAAGTTCGCCGCCAACCAGGACTGCCGGCCGGTTGCAGAGCACCCAACGCTCGTCGCGGCTCTCAGGTTCATCTTCTGCCACGCGATTGTGAATCGCCGGATCGTAGATGGTGATGATCTGGCTATCGATTTCCACCGCGTAGGGGATCCAGACATCGTCCTCCGCAATCACGCGCGTCAATGTCTCGGCAATTGTGGTTTTCCCTGTTCCGGCCGGGCCATACAGAAAAAGCGAGGAACCCGAGTTCAGTGCGGTGCCGAGCTGCCAAAGGGTCTTGTCATCAATCACAAGATGGGCAAAGGCGCGCTCCACATCGGCGGGACGCACCACAACATTCTTGACACTCTGCTTCTTTACCTGCTCCACATAAGTCGTCAGGGTCACCGGCGCGGGCCCGGTGTAATGATTATGGGAAAGCAACTCAATTGCTCGCGATCTGCCCAGCGACGTAATGGAAATACTAGGAATGTTATGGGCCATTCCAGTTACCTGGCAAAGCTGCTCCGTTCGCAGGCGCAGGAATAGCTCATTTGTAACTTCGTAGCTGAGTCGAGTTAGTTTAGATAACTCCAGAACCGAGAAGGGACCTGACAAATAAAGGATCTTTAATGCCAAATCTTCGAGGACCGACGGACGCACGCCGACTTCCGCAACGGTCTGCGGCTTGTTGGTGGGTCCTTCGGCAGGGGCGGGTTTGAAGTCGTTGATTTGGAGAAGGTTTTCCATTCGCTTTGCCGACACCTATTGCCAATATACCGCCTGACAACGTTGAAATCGCCATCTTCTCCCACCAAAGTGGCACGTCGAATCCAGAAAAGTGCGATGAAACGTCTTGAAGCATACGATCTGCTTTGCCGGGAAGCAAACTCCGATGCGCGAGCCCTCAGCTCCCCCGAAACCTTGGAGTGAAGATCGACGTAACTCAAGG
Source organism: uncultured Acidobacteriaceae bacterium (assembly GCA_963757965.1). Taxonomy (GTDB): domain Bacteria; phylum Acidobacteriota; class Terriglobia; order Terriglobales; family Acidobacteriaceae; genus Telmatobacter. The sequence continues at coordinate 1,141,218 of CAVWTV010000001.1, read as the reverse complement.
TCTGGGAAGGGGCTGCGCGGTGCTTGCTTTGCTACACTTCTCCAGAGGCCGTTTCCCGACATAAGCGGAACCATGCGTCGGGAGAACACGGCGGGAGAATTCATGCCAGTTGTCGAACTCGCGGCAGTGACTAAGGCCTACGAGAATAAGGTTGCCGTTCACGAACTGAGCCTATCCATCGATGCCGGTCAGATGTTCGGCCTGCTTGGCCCGAACGGCGCGGGGAAAACCAGCTCCATTCGGATGATGATGGGCATCACCATTCCCGACTCGGGCCGCATCAGCCTCTTTGAAAAGCCCTTCGAGCGCAAGAGCCTGGAGCGCGTCGGCTACCTTCCCGAGGAACGCGGCCTTTATAAAAAAATGAAGGTCATCGACCAACTGGTTTTCTTCGGCGAGTTGCACGGCCTGGACGCTGAGGAGTCGCGCAAGCGCGCAACGGCGTGGGCCGAGCGCATGGAGATCGCCGACTCGCTGCATAAGAAGACTGGAGAGCTTTCCAAGGGTATGCAGCAGAAAATTCAATTCATTGCGTCGCTACTCCACGACCCCGGACTGATCGTGATGGACGAGCCGTTCAGCGGACTCGACCCGGTGAATGCGGCGCTGGTGGAGCGAACGCTTCTGGAGCTTAAAGCCCGCGGCAAGGCGATCCTGTTCTCAACTCATCGCATGGACCAGGTGGAGAAGCTGTGCGACTCAATCTGCCTGATCAACAACGGCGAGGCGGTGCTGGCCGGCAAGATGCGCGAGATCAAGGCCCGCTACGAGCGCAACCGCGTTATTGTGGAGTTTGAAGGCAGCTCCGCATTTCTGAACAGCGATGAGATCGCGGAAGCGAAGAACTTTTCCGGCCATGCGGAGATCAAGCTCAAGCCGCACGGCGACGCGCAGAAGCTGCTGCACGAGGCCGCCGCGGCAGCCACGATTTATCGTTTCGAACTGGTTGAGCCGTCGCTCGAGGAGATCTTCATCCAGACCGTGGGAGGCAAGACCGATGCGTAACATGCTGTTGATTGCCAGGCGCGAATACCTTGAGCAGATACGCGGCAGAGCGTTCAAGTTTTCCACGGTGCTGGTGCCGGCTCTAATCCTTGTGATGCTGGGTGTGAGCTACTTGACCGGCCACCATGCCGAAACGGGCAAGCACATTGCCATTGCCGCAGACAGCGCGCCGCTTGCCGACGCCATCCGCGGCCAGATGCTCGAAGACAAGGAAGCGAGATTCACTGTCGATGTAGTCGCGCCTGCAACCGCGGACGAGCGCGCCGTTCTGCTGCGACAGGTTCAGAACAAGTCCATCGACGGAGTGCTTTCGATAACATCTTCAGCGGGGAAGACGACGGCGACTTATACCTCGCAGGCCGCGGGCGACTTTGATACCGCCGAGCAGTTGAAACGCGCGCTCAACCAAGGCCTGATCGATCAGCGGCTGATCGCCAGGGGGTTGAGTCCGGTTGAAGCCGATGCGCTGCTGAAGACCGTCTCTATCGAAACCCTGCAGATCGACAAGCAGGGCAAGTCGGCCAAGAGCAACGGGATGGCGGCGTTTTTCAAGGCATTCGCCATGGCCTTTCTGCTCACCATGCCTATCCTGCTCTACGGCATGGATATGGCCCGCTCGGTGATCGAGGACAAGAGCTCGCGGATCTTCGAGGTCATGCTTTCCGTGGCGCGGCCCGAGGATTTACTCACCGGCAAGCTGCTTGGCGTGGGCGCCGTGGGGCTGACGCAAATTGCCATTTGGGTGGCCGCGGCAGTGCTGATCACAGGCTCCGCGCTGGCCGCGCCTTTGCTTACCGGCGATTTCGCGATTCATATCTCCTGGGCGGAAGGTCTGCTGTTTCCGCTGTACTTTGTGCTGGGCTTCTTTCTCTACAGTGCGTTCTTTTCCGGCCTGGCCGCGACCTGCGAGACGGCGCAGGAGCTGCAAATGTATATGCCGCTGGCGGTGATTCCTGTGTGGCTCAGCTTCGGCATTCTTCCCTTCCTGCTCAGCGATCCCGGCTCGGTCTGGGCCATTGCGCTGTCGCTCTTCCCGCCTACCGCGCCTTTCATCATGATCCCGCTGGTGGGTTTACAGACGCCGCCGCTTTGGCAGTTTGCGGCGTCGATCGCCCTGCTGATCGCCGCCATCTGGGCCGTTCTCTGGGCATCTTCACGCCTTTATCGCGTGGGCATTCTCATGTACGGCAAGCGGGCTACACTTCCGGAGCTGCTGCGCTGGCTGCGCTACTCCTGAGCGAAGGGGATATGCAACCAGACCCGTTGACCTAGAATCATTGGAGTGAACGACGCGCCCAAATTCACGTTCTCCCAGCGCCTGGTGCTGGCCGTGGTTCCGCGTCTGGTGTGGGCGCTGCTGTGGTTCGTCAGCCGTACCTGGCGCTTTGAAGAGATTGCCGCCGAGGGCGTTACTCCCCTTGTTTTCGGCCTGGGCGCGGGGGCGGAGATTTTCTGTTTCTGGCATCAGTGCGTGCTGCCTTGCACGGTGTATTTCCGCCGGACTCACGCGACCATCCTCATCAGCCGCAGCTTTGACGGCGAGCTGATCACGCGCATTCTCGGGTTGTTCGGCTTTCATGCTGTGCGCGGTTCCAGCTCGCGTGGCGCGAAGGAGGGCCTGCTGGGTCTCGCGGATGTGATTGAGGGCGGCGGCCCAGCAATTTTTACCGCCGATGGCCCGCGCGGACCGATCTATCGAACCAAAATGGGTCCCATCAAGCTGGCGCAAATGACGGGCGCGCCGATCGGGGCCTTCCATCTTGAGCCCGAGCATGCATGGACCATGCGATCGTGGGACAGATTCCTGGTGCCCAGGCCCTTCACGCGGATTGTGGTCAGTTGGGGGCCATGGACGCGGGTTCCCACCGATCTTTCTTCTGAAGAGTTTGAGCCCAAGCGAGAAGAACTGAACGCGGCTATCGAGTATGCGCGGTTGCGGGCGCTGGAGTACTTCAAGAAGGCTACGCAATGAAAGCCCTTCGCGTTGAAGACTTCGACTTCGACCTGCCTGCGGAGTTGATTGCGCAAGAACCTCCAGCGGAGCGCGGCCAGAGCCGCATGCTGGTCATGGATCGCGCTGGCGGAGCCTTGCAAGATTCCAAGTTTGCGAGTTTTTCATCGCTGTTGAAGCCGGGCGACCTGCTCGTGCTCAATGACACACGCGTTATTCCCGCGCGGCTTTATGCGCGGCGCACTCTGATCCGCGACCACGACAAGCCAACCGGCCGTGTCGAGGTTCTGTTGACGGAGCCTGCGGGCGAAGATCAATGGCGCGCTCTTGTCAGGCCGGGCAGGAAGGTTGCCATCGGCGAAATCCTCATTTTTCCCGCGGCCTCCGGCGCAATTGCGCTGCAGGCTGAAGTGCTGGAGCGTGGAGCGTTCGGCGAACGCTTGCTTCGATTTGCTCCCGTCGACGATTTCTTTGCCGTTCTCGACAGCATTGGGCACATGCCGCTTCCGCCCTACATTCGCCGCAACGATGGGGCGGAAGACCGTAAGCGTTACCAGACTGTGTTTGCCTCGGGCGAGCGGGGCTCGGTGGCTGCACCCACGGCCGGGCTGCATTTTACGCAGAACACATTGACCGAATTGGCTGCAAGGGGTGTCGAGATTGCACGCGTCACCTTGCATGTGGGCCTGGGCACTTTTGCCCCGCTGCGTGTAAAGACGCTGGACGAGGTTAGCCTGCATCGCGAGCGGTATACGCTGCTCGCCGACACGGCGGATGCCGTGAATCGAGCCGCCCGCGAAGGCCGCCGCATTGTGGCTGTCGGCACAACGGTGGTGCGCACACTGGAGGCCGCAGCGGCGGCTGCGCTTGAGGCCGCGGAGGGTGAACTGAAGCCCCATTCCGGCATGACGGAAATCTTCATTTCGCCCGGCTTCGAGTTTCGCCTGGTGGGCGGGCTGCTTACCAACTTCCACCTGCCCCAGTCGAGCCTGCTGATGCTGGTGAGCGCGTTTGCCGGGCGGGAAGCGGTACTGGCCGCCTATCGGCACGCGGTCGAGCGGAAGTATCGCTTCTTCAGCTATGGCGATTGCATGTTTCTTGCCTGACGAGAGTATTCCGTCGTCCGGCTCATCGATCCGCAGCGGCTTTTCAACCCTGTTTTCAACAACGCGAAACCGGAGTGTATTGTAGTGGCATGGATGCCCCTCCAGTCGAACAGCTCCCACATTTGACTCGTCCACACGCAGATAGAGCGGCTGGCTTCATTCCTCGTAATTTCAATCCCATCTTTTCCCGCCACACCATGAACGCGGCCCTGCTGGTGCTGCTGGTGCTGGCCATTTCCGGGATCCTGCATCCGCCGAAGCAGGTGTTGCTGGATTCCGATATCTGGTTCCATCTCGCGGACGCTCGCATTCTCTTCACGACGCATCATTTCATTCGCTTCGAACCGTATTCGTTTACGGTGGCGGGGGAGCGATGGACGGATCCGGAGTGGCTCGCCGAAACGCCGTTCTGGCTTGGTTACAGTTGGCTCGGACTCAGGGGCATCTATCTTGTAACCAGTCTCTGCCTGTACAGCACAATTGTCCTGGTCTACTTTCGCGGCTATTGGATGTCGCGCCATGCGGGAGCGGCGGTGTGGACGGCGGCCCTCGGATATATTTTGATGACGGTGAATGCAGGCCCGCGAACAATCTTGTTCGGCTACCTGGCAATGTCATTGGAGCTGGCGATTCTGGAAGCCGCGGAACGGGGCAAGACGCACCTGCTGTGGTTGCTGCCGCCACTGTTTCTGGTATGGATCAACCTGCATGGAAGTTGGGTCATCGGTCTGGGGTTGCTGGCGCTTTATTTCCTCTGCGGCATGATTCCAGTCAACAAGGGTGTCTTTGAGCAGGCAGCCTTGCGCGGCAAAGACCGCAATCGGTTGCTGCTGGTTTTCTTCGCCTGTGTTGTGGTGCTTTGGGTGAACCCCTACGGCTGGCGGCTCATCTGGTACCCAGTCGGCATGATGATCAACCAGAAGCTCAATATCGCCACCGTCGCGGAATGGCAGCCCTTGAATCTGGACATGCTTGACAGCAAGGCAGCGGTGCTAGCCATTGCGCTGATGATCGTTGCGAACTGCATCAAGGGACGAAAGTGGAAGGTGTTCGAGCTTGCCTTCATATTCTTCGCCTGGTACGCGGCATTTGCCCATGCGCGTTTCCTGTTTCTCGCCAGCGTGATTACGATTCCCATGCTGGCCAGGGACGCGGCGCGAAGTTTCTTCTCGAAGCCGAATGAAAAAACGATTCCGCCGATGAATGCGCTGATTGCGGCCGGTGTGGTGTGCGTCGTTGTGTATCTCTTTCCGAACGAGGCCTCGATGCGAGAGGAGCTGGCTTTGGCGCAGCCGGTCGAGATTGTCGCGTCGATTCAACCGAGCTGGCGAACCTTCAACGTGGACTTTGCCGGGGACTTTATGGCGTTCAATTCCAAGCCCGACTTTATGGATACGCGATTCGACACATTTGAAGAACACGGCGAGTTTCGGGATTATCTCGAGATCGTGCAGTTCCACGAACCGTTGAAAATTCTGGACAAATACCGGATCGATCACGCCCTGCTTCTTGCCGACATGCCTCTCACGTACCTGCTGGAACACACGCCGGGATGGCGCATGGAGATGCGCGAAGGCGCGGGGGATCGCACCTACGAACTGTTCTCCAGGACTCCCGGCGCGGTTTCGGATCAATGTCCGTGTCCTGCGCCTCCTGCCCACGATAACCATTAGCGATCGGGCCGCGGTAACGGTTTGCACGGCCACGATCTCCGGTCCCTGATAGACTCTGTAGCGTGCCTGACGAATCCAAGCCGCCCGTCTTTCTGCTCGACACGATGTCGTTCATCTTTCGCGCCTACCATGCGATGCAGCGCAGCCGGCCCATGTCTACGCGCGGCGGGCTGCCCACGGCGGCCATTTACGTTTTTGTCAACATGATCAAGAAGCTGCGCCAGGATTTTGCGCCGCTCTACTTTGCCGCGGTCTTCGACGTCAGCGGAGAAGTGTTTCGCGATGAGCGGGCGCGGACCATGGGACCGCTGCGCAAATGGAACGGAAAGACGCAGAGCTTCGATGAGGTCAGCTACGAGGGTTACAAAGCCAATCGCGAAGCGATGCCCGAAGACCTGCGGCGACAGATTCCCTACATTCGCCGCGCGCTTGAGGCGTTGCGTATTCCCATCCTCGAGGCTGAGGGCTTCGAGGCCGACGACGTGATCGGAACCCTGGCCCGGCAGGCAGCAGCCGAGCAGCATGAGGTTTTCATCGTCTCCGGCGACAAGGACATGATGCAGTTGGTTACGCCGCTGGTGAAGATTCTCAATCCGCAGAAGGACAACCTGATTCTCGATCCCGCCAAGGTGGTTGAGACTCTGGGCGTTCCTCCGGAGAAGGTTGTGGATGTGATGGCGCTGCGCGGCGATGCGGTCGACAACATTCCCGGTGCGCCGGGCATTGGCGACAAGGGCAGCGTCGAGCTGATCGTCGAGTTCGGGAGCGTGGAGGCGGTGCTCGACCGGGCCGCCGAGGTCAAGCGCAAAAGCTATCGCGAATCGCTGGAGCAGAACCGCGACGCCGTGCTGTTGTCGAAAGAGCTGGTCACGATCGACTCTCATGTGCCGCTGGAGTTGGATTTGGGTGCGATGAAGACGCAGCCGCCGGATCTTGAGGCATGCCGCGAACTGTTCACCGAGCTTGAATTCACGTCGATGCTGCGCGAGCTTGCGCCCTCTGAGACAGCGCAAGCAATTGAGTTGATCGAAGATCCTACGGACGAGCAGGCTGCCGCATTCTATGCTGCGGCTAGCACCGGCGGTTTTGCTTTTGCGCTCGATGCCAAGGCGCCTGCGCCGGAGGTTGAGGACGAACCCCCGCAATCCATGTCGCTGCTGGATGTTGCCGAGGCGGCCGATAAGCAGGCCAGCTTCACTGTGGGCGTTTGCGCTGAGCCAGCGATTGCGCTGCGCTTGCCGCTGACGCCGGAGCTGCGCGCGCTGCTCGAAGACGCTGCTGTAGCCAAGCGGACGCACGATTGGAAGGCTGCTCTGCACCTGCTCGCAGCGCAGGGCATTGAGCTTCGCGGCGCGGTCGAAGACACGATGCTGCTCTCCTACGCGCTCAATCCAACTCATGCCACGCAGTCGCTGGCCGATGTGGCGGCGCGGCACGGGCAAACTGCGCCAACCACGCTGGCCGCCGGCGCCGCTGCGATTCATGCGCTGGTTCCGGCGTTGCGCGCAGAGGTGGAAACGGCGGGCGTCCAGCGTGTTTACGCGGAGATCGACCTGCCGCTGGCGCCGGTTCTTTTCCGCATGGAAAAGGCTGGAGTGCGCATCGATATTGCCGTTTTGGACGGGCTTTCAAAACGGTTCTGCGCGGAACTGGAACGGGTGGGCGAACGCATCTTTGAGCTGGCGGGGCGGCGGTTCAATATCAATTCGCCGAAGCAACTCGGCGAGGTGCTCTTCACTCATCTAGGCTTGCCCGCACCAGCCAGCCGGGGCAAGAGCAAGGCCATTTCAACGGCGCAAGATGTGCTGGAGCAGCTTGCCGAGCAGCACCAGGTGCCGAGGCTGGTGCTTGAATACCGGCATCTTTCGAAGTTGAAGTCGACCTACATCGATGCATTGCCGCTACTGGCCGATTCCGATTCGCGAGTGCACACGACGTTTCAGGCAGCGGCAACGGCGACGGGGAGGCTGTCCTCGGTAAATCCGAATCTGCAGAACATTCCTATTCGCACCGAGCTCGGACGGGAGATTCGCGCCGCATTGACGGCTGCGCCGGGAACTCAACTGCTGTCCGCGGATTATTCGCAGATTGAGCTGCGGCTGCTGGCGCACTTCAGCGGCGATGCGCTGCTCAAGAAGGCCTATGCGGAGGACATCGATATTCACACCCTCACCGCCAGCGAGGTCTTCGGCGTTCCGGCCGAGACCATGGACAAGGTGACGCGCGGACGGGCCAAGGCGGTCAACTTCGGCATCGTCTACGGCATCTCTGCGTTCGGCCTCGCCGCACAGTTGGGAATTCCGCAGGCTGAAGCCAGGGCCTATATCGAAAGGTATTTCGCCCGCTATGTTGGCGTTCGGGCGTTCATAGAGCGAACCTTGGATCAGACCCGCCGGGAGGGATCGGTGCGCACGCTGTTCGGACGCGTGCGACCTATTCCAGACATCGAGAGCCGTAACCCCAACCAGCGCGGATTCGCCGAACGCACGGCTATCAATACACCGCTGCAAGGTACGGCAGCCGACCTTATCAAGTTGGCCATGATCGCGATCGACCGCAAGCTTTCCGAGCGCAAGCTCAAAACGCGCATGGTTCTGCAGGTGCATGACGAGTTGCTCTTCGAGGTTCCGGTGGACGAGACCGCCGAGATCGACGCCCTTGTGAAGACGGAGATGGAAGGCGTGGTCAGTCTCAGCGTGCCGCTGGTGGCCGACCTGGGGTTTGGAGCAAACTGGCGGGATCTATAAGGCAGGGAATAGGGAATAGAAAATACATTCTGACGGCTGTCATTTATATGTTGACATCCAACCTATGCCGGGTGCATTGTATCTGTAGAAAGACAACAGGTACACAATGGGCGAAAACAAATCGGATGTTCTGCAGGGCACGCTGGACCTGATGGTGCTCAAGACCCTTGAATCGATGGGCCCGCTGCATGGGTACGGCATTGCGCGGCGCATTGAGCAGGTGAGCGACAACGGTCTCAGCCTGAACCAGGGAACCATCTACCCTGCGCTTCTGCGCCTGCAGCAGCGGGGATGGATCAAGGCGGAGTGGGGTCTGTCGGAGACCAAGCGGCAGGCGAAGTTCTATTCGCTGACGCGCATTGGCCGCAAGCAGATGGCGCAGGAAACCGAAAACTGGGAGCGCATTGCCGGAACGATGGCGCGGTTTCTCGCGCCGTCCAATTAGGAGGCGGAGATGGACCTGATACGGATTTTGCTGAGCCGTTGCGCGGCTCTTTTCCGCAGTCGCAAACTGGATGCGGACCTCGATGAGGAGTTTCGCGCGCATATCGCCCTTGCGGTCGAAGAGAACGTACGGCACGGCATGACTGCCCAAGAGGCGCGGACGGTCGCGCTGCGCAGGTTTGGCGGCGTGACGCAGACCAAGGAGCGCTACCGCGAGCAGCGCGGAATGCCTTGGCTGGGAATGCTGGCGCAGGATGTGCGCTTTGCGCTGCGCCAATTGCGTAAGTCCCCGGGCTTCGCTCTCACGGCGATTCTGACGCTCGCCCTGGGGATTGGCGCCAACACAGCGATCTTCAGCGTGGTCAACAGCGTTCTGCTGAGGCCGTTTGACTTTGCCAATCCGAAGCAGCTTGTCATTTTGCGTGAAACCGTGCAGGAAATGGCTAAGCTGGGTCCCACCTTGCCCGACAATTCCAAACACTATTTGAATTTAAGAGCGCAGTCGAAGACGCTTGAGGATGCAGCCATTTTTCAGCCGCGCGGATTTAGCATAGCCGTGGGGAACGACCATCCGCAAATCGTCAACGGGCTCCAGGTGGCGCCGAGTTTCTTCTCCGTGCTTGGGATTGAGCCGACTCTGGGACGCGTCTTCCGGCCTGAGGAAGCGACCAAGGATCACGACTCGGAGGTGATTCTGACCTGGAATGCATGGCAGCGCTATTTTCAGGGCGATCGAAATGCCGTTGGGCGCACGCTGCACATCGACGGGGGCGAGAGCACGGTCATTGGAGTCTTGCCAAAAGCATTCAGCTTTCCTCATGTCGACATCATGCCGGTGGCGGGACAGTTTGCAACGCCTCCGCTGGAACTGTTCAAGCCGCTGGTGCTCTATCCGCAAGAAATGTCGGACGATGGCGATTTCAACTATCTTGTGATTGGGCGGATCAGGGCCAGTATAACCCTACGTCAGGCGCAGAGCGAACTGCAGGGGTTGCAGCAGGCGTACGCGATTGCGATGCATATGCAGAGCCATTTGGGCATCGCGGTGATTCCGCTAACCCAGGAGGTTACGGGGAAGGTCAGCGCGGGGCTGTGGCTGTTGCTCGCAGGCATCGCCGCGGTTTTGTTGATTGCATGTGTGAATCTGGCCAATCTGCAACTGGCGCGCGCGGTTTCACGGGAGCGCGAGAGTTCTATCCGCGCCGCCTTGGGAGCGGGGCGCAAGCGCCTGCTGCAACTGGCGCTGATTGAGAGCCTGTTGCTTGCCGCGATCGGCGGCGCGCTCGGAATTCTGTTCGCATTCGCCGGAGTGCGTATTTTTATTGCGGCAGCGCCGGCGAGCCTGCCGCGCCTTAATGAAGTTGGAGTGAGTTGGCCGGTGCTGCTGTTTGCGGCAGGATTGTCGGTTGCTACAGCGCTGCTGTTCGGGATTCTGCCGGCTCTGCGCTCGATGCGCGCCGATCCACAGGCGGTGATGCAGGTCAACTCCATCCGCGTAGCCAACACGCGGCAGGGAAGCCGAATCCGGAGCGTGCTGGTGGGTACAGAGGTTGCGTGCACACTTCTATTGCTGGTGGTGACCGCGCTGGTGGTGAGCAGCTTTGCGCGTGTGATTATGCAGCAACGCAACTTCGACGCGGATCATGTAACGCTGGCTCAGGTGAATCTCTTCAATTCAAACTATGGCGACTCGACTCCCAATTTCAAAGCCGCGCAGATCGCATTCGTTGACCGCACTCTGGACGGTCTGGCGCAGATTCCCGGCGTCACCAGCGTGGCTGTGACCAGCGAGATGCCAATGGCGGGCGAGTCCTGGATCGATGGTGTTACCCGCCCCGATCATCCCCTGCCCGAGTCGCAGCGCCCCATGGCCAATGTGCGCATGGTCAGCCCGAACTACCGCAGCACGTTGCAGATTCCGCTGATTGCGGGGCGCGATCTCGAACTGGCAGACCGGGGCCACTCTGGAAATGCTCTGATCTCTGCGCAGACTGCACGTACGGTGTGGCCCGGAGAAGACCCTATAGGCAAGCATTTCGACTTTCTTGATGGCGCCGGAACACGTACGGTGGTCGGTGTGATTGCCGACGCACGCGTGAACGATCTGAAGAAGACCGCCAACATGGTCTATCAGCCTTACTGGGAGAATCCTCGTTGGCGTGTGTATTTTCTGGTGCGCAGTCGGCTGTCTGCGTCGGCGCTTGCAGATTCAATTCGCAGCGTCGTCTGGAAGGTCGATCCTCAGGTGCCGATCCCAACGCTGAAATCTCTTGACGATCAGGTGGACGACTCGGTGGCGACGGAGCGCTTTCAGACATTGCTGCTTTCGAGCTTCGGCGCGGCGGCTTTGCTGCTCGCCTTGCTCGGCGTCTACGGAGTACTCACCTACTCGGTGTCCCTGCGGCAGCAGGAGTTCGGCATTCGCATCGCGCTCGGCTCTGATCGGGCAGCGCTCACCTTGCTGGTCCTCCGGCAGGCGGCCTACCCGGTCGTCGGAGGCATTTTTGTCGGACTTGGTGCGGCCTTCGTTGCCACCCGCTGGGTGCGCAGCGTGCTTTACGAAACGCAACCTGGCGATCCGCTGGCGATCACCGTCAGCATAGTGTTGTTGCTGGCTGTGGCGGTGCTCGCCGCCATGATCCCGGCCCGGCGGGCTGCGTCGATCGATCCCATGCGGGCACTGAGATCGGAGTAGGCGCCGGGAATGCGCCTCGGAATCAGCTATACCCCCAGTTCGTGGCGGATCGCGTCGGCGATGGCGTTGGCGTGGCGGTGCATTGAAGCTTCGGATTCGGCTTCGATCATGACGCGCGCCAGTGCTTCAGTTCCTGAGTAGCGAATGACGACGCGGCCGGAGTCCTTCAAGTCTTCTTCGGCGGCGCGAATGGCTGCTGCCACGGCGGGGATGGATTCCAAAGGGCGCTTTTCGCGGACTTTTACGTTGACGATGACTTGCGGGTAGACCTTCAGGTCGGCGGTCAGCTCTTCAATGGATTTGCCGGTGCGGGCAATCAGGTCCAGAACAACCAGCGCGGTAAGAAGGCCGTCGCCGGTGGTGGCGAGATGAGGCAGAAGGATGTGGCCGGACTGCTCACCACCGAGGGCGGCATTGTTCTGCAACATTTGTTCAAGAACGTATCGATCGCCAACCGGCGCGCGCAACATGTGAATGCCGCTGCGCTTGAGAGCCGCCTCAAGACCCATGTTGGACATGGTTGTGGCGACGACTAAATCTCCAGTGAGAAGGCCGCGGGCCTTGAGGTCCCGCGCGGTAATGAGCAGGATGGCGTCGCCGTTGATGACGTTGTTATGCGGGCCGGCTAACATGCAGCGGTCGGCATCGCCGTCGAAGGTGAGGCCGAGGTCGGCGCCTCGGGTCTTCACTTCCGCGGCGACATAAGCGGGATGAAGCGCGCCGCAGTTTTCGTTGATGTTGCGTCCATTGGGTGCGGTGTTGAGGAGGGTGACATCGGCCTCAAGATGCGCGTTGAGGCGGCTGAAGAGCTCAGGGGCAATGGCCGCAGCCGCTCCGTTGGCGCAGTCGACGACGATGCGCAGACCGGCAATGGAAAGCCCGGGAACTGAATCGATGAGGAACTGAATGTAGTCCGAATGGTAGGCGGGGTTGTCTTCGACGGGTGGCAGCGAAGCGGGATCGGGCGCGGCTATTTTGGAGGCGTGATGGAGGATATCTTCTTCCATGGCCAGTTCGAGTGCATCCGCAAACTTGAATCCGTCGGCGCCGAAGAGCTTGATGCCGTTATCGCGCCAGGGATTGTGCGACGCGGAGAGAACGACGCCTGCGTCAAACCCATTGGCGCGCGCGAGGAAGGCGACGGCTGGGGTGGTTACGATGCCGGCGCTTTCAACGCGCACGTTGGCCTGGCGAAGTCCGGCGGTGAGCGTGGCGGCGATCCACGGGCCGGATTCGCGGGTGTCGCGGCCCAACAGAACCTTTGGCTTGGCGTTTGTTTTGCGCAGCGAGTGGCCGAGGGCAAGACCGGCGGCAAAAACGGTGGTGGGGTCGAGAGGATATTCGCCGGCAACGGCGCGAATGCCGTCGGTGCCGAAGAGCTTGCGTTCGTTGCGTGCGGTCATAGGGCCAATTCTTGATTCAGTCTTGATTCTTCTTCGATTTTATTGTGCGGGAGCGGCGTTTGCCGGGCGCCCCGGCTTCAACACGGCTGCTGAAAGTGCCGGCGGCGAGCCGCGTCGTGAGCAGGTCGCCGTTGGCGAGCTGGGCAGTGGTGCGGACCAGAGTGCCTGCGGCATCGAGGACCAATGCGTAGCCGCGATCGAGGACGGCGAGCGGAGAGAGCGAGTGGAGGCGCGCGTCGAGAGCGCCGAGGGTCGAACCGGAGGTGTGAAGAAGCCGCTCCATGGAATGGTAAAGGTGGGTGCGGCAGGTCAAAAGCTGTTCGCGGGCCTGGGCAAGGGCCTGGCGGGGATCGTGGCGGAGGACCGCGGCGGAAAGATCGGCGGCGTGGCGCTGGCGCTGGCGGAGTTGGCCGCCGATGGTGGCTTCCGCGCGAAAGACAAGGTCGTCAAGGCGCTGGGCCTGGCGGTGAATCAGCGTTGAAATGCGAGATTCGGCGCGCTCCGCCGCTGCAGAGCGGGTGAGGCGCTGGCGCGCTTGCAAGAGCTGGAAGCGAATGGCGCGGTCGAGACGGTGGCTTTGGTTGGCGAGGTGCTCGGCGATCTTGTGCTGAGCTTCAGTGATGAGCTCAGCAGCGGCAGAGGGAGTGGGCGCGCGCAGGTCGGCGGCGAAGTCGGCGATGGTGAAGTCGGTCTCATGACCTACCGCGGAAACTATGGGTAGTCTGCTCGATGCAATCGCGCGGGCGACGCGTTCGCTGTTGAAAGCGGCCAGGTCTTCAAGCGATCCGCCGCCGCGGGCGAGGACGATGACGTCGACAAGTCCAGAATTGCCGAGGCCTGAAGTGTTGAGCTCGCCGATGGCGGATTCGATCTCCGCGGGGGCAGAGTCACCCTGCACTGAGACTGGGTAGAGCAGTACGTTAAGGCCGGAGTGGCGGCGGGCAACGATGTTGAGAAAGTCGCGGATCACTGCGCCGGTGGGCGAGGTGACGATGCCCACGGTGCGCGGAAATGCGGGCAGCGGAATCTTTCGATCGGCGTCGAAGAGGCCCTCGGCTTTGAGCCGCTCCTTGAGTTGCTCGAACGCAAGTTGCAGGGAGCCTGCGCCGACCGGCTCCATTGTCTCGGCGACAAGTTGCATCTGGCCGCGCTGCTCAAAAACGCTGACGCGTCCGCGTACAAGTACGTGCAGGCCGTCTTCGGGACGGAAGCGAAGCAGCATGGCCTGACGGCGAAAAAGAACGATGGGCAACTGCGCGTCGGCATCCTTCAGCGTGAAGTAGACATGACCTGAGGGCGCGGGCCTGAAGTTGGAGATTTCGCCCTCAACCCAAACATCGCCATACTTCTGCTCGACCAGTTCGCGAACCTGCGCGACCAACTGGCGGACCGGCCAGATGCGGCGCGTGGATCGCGGCTCATCAAAGGTCAGGTCAAGCTGCGGCGCGAATTTGTCTTCACGAGACATTGCTTACAAAGTGTAATTGCTGCGGTTTGCTCGCGGATTGTTCACCCGGGGCGGACGCGGGATGGCGCTGGCAGCGCTTGGCTCCTGCTATCTGCCCGCGCGGCGAGCCATGGCTGTTGAGCCTGCGGTGGCGCTGCGCGAGGACTCAATCGATTAAGTAGCCTCTTCGCCTGAGTTGGGTAAAAGAACTGGCGGGACGGCCGGCTGCCCAATTCCTCATAGAGCGTAAATCCTGGCCGGTTTCCTTTGTGGAAACCCCAGCCTTAACGTTACTTAAGTTGGGAATTTCCTTCCTTTTTTGCTCCCAAATCACAGGCCCCGGTGGTACCCTACACCAGCAAAGTTGTTCGTTGCCAATGGGCTGATCTTCCCTTCCAAAGCTCCCCGGGCACCCCATGACAACGCGTTCCAAAAGGGATTTACTCAATCACAGGAGAAACTATGGTGCGGAGAATTGGCCTGTTCTTGCTTGCAATTGTTGCCACGCTGTCGATCGCGACTCTGAATTCCCAGGCGCAGACGGCGTTAACCCGTCATGTGCGCGACGCGGTACAGAACGGTAAAGCGCAGCGCATCGGGCCCCTGCCGTCAAGCCAGACGATCAGCCTGGACATCGTTCTGCCGCTTCGCAATCAGGCAGGGCTGGAATCGTTGCTGCAGCAACTCTACGATCCGACCAGCGCCTCCTACCGCCAATTCCTCACCGTGGAAGAGTTCACGGAGCGGTTTGGCCCGACCCAGCAGGACTATGATTCCGTGGTCAATTGGGCGGTGGCGAACGGCCTCACGGTCAGTGGTAACGCTCCCAATCGCATGAACGTGCATGTAACGGGGACAGTGGCGAACGTTCAGAGCGCTTTCCACGTGAAGATGAACAGCTACCAGCATGACACCGAGAATCGTGCATTCTTCGCCGCCGACCGCGAGCCCACCGTGGACTTGCCCATCTCGCTCTGGCACGTCGCCGGACTTGATAACTACTCCATCCCGCATCCCGCCGGCCTCAGCAGAAATGCAAACCCCAATGCCCAACCCCGCGCTACGACCGGGTCTGGACCCTCGGCTTCGTTCCTCGGCAGCGACATGCGGGCGGCTTACTATGGCGGCACTCTCACCGGCGCCGGCCAGTCGGTTGGCTTGCTCGAGTATTACGGTACCGATCTGGCCGACGTGACCACGTACTACGCAAATGCAAAACAGACCAACAACGTTCCCATCACGCTGGTCTCGACGGATGGTACCAGCACCAGTTGCGTATCACCGGCCTGCGACGATACGGAACAGACCCTCGACATTACCCAGGCCATCGGCATGGCGCCGGGGCTTTCGAGCCTGGTGGTGTTTGTTGGCTCGTCGGATTCGTCCATCTTTAGCTCCATGGCAAGTCACAAGCCGTTGGCCTCGCAATTGAGCTCTTCCTGGACCTGGTCTCCAGCCGATCCCAGCGCCGACCTCCCTTATTTTCAAGAGTTCGCAGCCCAGGGGCAGAACCTGTTCCAGGCAGCCGGCGACAGCAGCGCGTGGAAAACCACCTCAGCGATCTACCCGGCGGACAGTGTTTACGTGACTTCGGTAGGCGGCACTGACCTGAACACCAGCGGCGCGGCCGGAGCATGGAGCTCTGAGACCGTATGGACCGACAGCGGCGGCGGCATTTCGCCCAACAAGTTCACCATTCCCTCGTGGCAGACGGCCGCGGCTGGCAGCTGCGCCAGTTGCTCCAAGACTTATCGCAACGGCCCCGATGTTTCAGCCAACTCGAACTTCACGTTCTACGTTTGCGCCGACCAGACGACCTGCACGGCCAATTCATACGGTGGAACCAGTTTTGCGGCGCCCATGTGGGCAGGCTATTTGGCCCTCGTCAATCAACAGGCGGTCGCCAATGGCGCCGCCAAGGGAGTCGGCTTCATCAACCCGTCGTTGTATACGATCGGCGCAGGATCGAGCTATCACAGCGACTTCCACGACATCACCAGCGGCAGCAATGGCTATTCGGCCACCACTGGCTACGATCTTGCCACCGGATGGGGCAGCCCCAACGGAAGCGGCCTGATCAACGCGCTGGGCGGCCCTCCTTCAACGACTCCTTCGTTCAGCCTTTCGGCATCTCCCAATGCGGTCTCCGTGGTGAGGGGCAACAGCGGAACCTCCTCCATCTCATCGGTTGTCTCCAATGGCTTCAACTCAGCCGTCGCCCTGAATGCATCCGGTTTGCCGGCCGGGGTTACATTTCTCTTCAACCCCACGTCCATCGCAGCGCCGGGCGCCGGTTCCTCCACGGTAACCTTCACTGTGGCCTCGACCACCGCGACCGGCACCTATAGCATCACCATCACCGGCTCGGGTGGCGGATTGGTAGAAACAACGACCGTCTCCCTGACTGTAACTGCTCCGGCGAGCCCCGCCTTCACCATCTCCGTTTCTCCCACCTCCGGTTACCTCTATCAGAACCAGAGCGGATACGTCGTGGTGTCCACTGCGGTCTCCGGCGGGTTCAATTCGGCGATCACCCTTTCGGCATCGGCCTTGCCAGCAGGCGTGACCGGGAGCTTCAGTCCCAACCCAATCAAAGCGCCGGGGTCCGGAACGTCGAATTACACCCTGACCGTTTCCAGGACTGCCAGAAACGGCACTTACCCGATCACGATCACGGGCACGGGTGGAGGCATCACACATACGACTGTCTTCACATTCATCGTTTATTAGTAGTCTGGCTTGGGATCGCCGGCGCTCAATTGGCCGGCGCAAAACAGCAGAAAGGCCCGGACCCCCAAGTCCGGGCCTTCTCATTTTGAACTGCGCGGCCTTACTTGCGGCTTTCGATGATAGTCCGCAACTCAGCCGCGACTGCGGTCAATCGCGCGGCCAGCGAGCGGTCGGGACCGCCCTCGCCCGAGTACATGATCTCCAGCTCGCGGGCCAGAACCGTGCCCCTCGTGAGGCCGAAGGTTCCCAGCACGCCGGCCAGCTTGTGGGCGGCGGCGTTGGCGGCCTGTTGCCCGGTGAGCGAGAGCTGGTTGGCTGAGAAGGCCGCCGCGGAAGTTTCCAATAGGCCGACCCGCTCTTCCAACTGCGGCAGAAACTTCGCCCATAGGCGATCGAGAGCCTGATTGAGAGCGTCCTGTTCGATGCGGTCCAAGATTCGAGTTCCTGGAATCAGTTCCAACCCAGCACGGCGGAGATCTGTGTGGATAGCGTCATGGGGTCGAAGGGTTTGAAGAGGACAGCCTCGACGCCGAGGTCGGCGAAGCGGCGCTGATCGGATGCTTGCACCTTGGCGGTAAGCAGCAGCACGGGGATTTTGGCCGTAACCGGGTTCTTGCGCAGTTCGCGCAGCGTAGTGGGACCGTCCATTCCGGGCATCATTACGTCGAGAAGAATTGCGTCGGGCAAATGCTCGATCGCGCGGGCAAGGCCTTGTGCGCCGGAACTGGCGACTACAACGTCCCAGCCAGCCACAGTCTCAAGGCTCAGCGCGGCTACATCGCGTATGTCCTCCTCGTCGTCGATGATCAGGATGCGGTGGGACATGGTACCAGCCTCGTGCGGCAAGACATCGGGGTTCAGCAAGTCCCATTAGCCTTGCATGATCATTCTCGAACGTTTCGGCGGGTCTGTCGATGGGCGCGCGGGAAGACTCGGGCGCGCGGGGAACTCTTTGAGCAACAAGTGCGTTCCTGGAACGTGTTTCAAAAAATCCGCCTTGTGTCAGGGCACGACCGCGGACCCTCTGGATCGCGTGCCGAAAAGGGCCGGAAGAATGAGGTGCTTTAACCCCTGACGGACTGCATCCGAGGCTCGGCGGCCATTTTGAACCACTCTATGCGGAGTTCAGGTGCGGCTGGAAGTGGACCTTGGTCACGCAGTGGATTCGAACTTGGGCGACGTTGCTGAGACCGAGGCCTGGGAAGCCGCGTCGGCGTCGGCCAACGGAGCGTCTGTGGCAGGCTCATCGGGTGAGACGGCCGCCGCCTCAGCGGGAGCGGGCTTGTAGGGAAGGAAGACACGGAATGTAGTTCCGCGAACGGGATTGCGCTCTGCCCAAATGCGCCCGGAGTGCTGATTGACGATGGTTCGGCAGATGGCCAGCCCCAGTCCGCTGCCGCCTTTCTGCCGGGAGTCGGAGGCATCAACCTGCTGGAAGCGGCCGAAGACGGCCTCAAGCTTGTCTTCGGGAATGCCGCGGCCCTGATCGATCACCGAAAGCGTCACGCCGTTTGTTCCGGGCCTCAGCATGACGGAGATGGTCGAGCTTGGCGGAGAGAACTTGACGGCGTTCGAGAGCAGGTTGGTCAGCACCTGAAGCAGGCGGTCGGGGTCGGCGGCGATGACAACTTTGGTGGTGTCGTGGATGAGCTGCACGCCGGCCGCCTCCGCCACCGGCGCCATGCCATCGATTGCCTGGTGAACGATCTCCGCCAACTTGACGGGGCGGAAAGCGAGAGGCTCGCGGCCGCTCTGGATCCGTTCCAGGTCGAGAATATCGTTGATCAGCCTGACCAGGCGGTCGGAGTTGGTGCTGGCGATGCGAAGCAGGTTGGCGGCCTTGTCGTTCATCTCGCCCAGAATTCCGGAGGAGAGCAGGCCAAGCGCTCCTCGGATGGAGGTTAGAGGCGTGCGCAGTTCGTGGCTGACAGTGGAAATGAACTCATCCTTGAGTCGGTCGAGGGCATAGCGCTGGCTGATGTCGCGGAAGCTGAGAACGGAACCGGAGAAGCGGCCTTGATCGAGGATGGGGGTCAGGGCGTATTCGGCGGGGAACGAAGTTCCGCCGGCGCGATAGATGGTGTCTTCGCCTGCCGAGGCCTTATGGCTTTCCCCGGCGCGGCGAATCGGGCAATCGTCAGTGCAAGCCAGGTTGGGCGGCGCGGCCCCATGCAGCAGATCGTGCACCGACTTGCCGGTCAGACTCGCGGCCGGAGCGCCAAGCAGACGGGCGGCGGCAGGGTTGGCAAAACTGACCATGCCGTGGCGATCCACGCCGCAGATGCCGTCCGCCACCGAGTCGAGCAGGATCTCCTGTTGCCGGTAGAGTTCCTCGGCGCGGCCATGTTCATGTGAGCGCGCCAGCATCTGCCCCAGCGAAGCGGCTACGGTCTCCACCGCGGCCAAAGCCTCACGGTCCTCGCGAAGACAGAAGTGGCAATAGAATTCCAGAACCGCCAGCACCTTGTTTCCGACGCGCACCGGGACAGCCCACCCGGAAACCATTTCGTGACGCAAGGCGGACTCGACGCGCGGGCTGTAGGGCATCGCGACCAGATCGGCAATCCAAACGGTACGGCCGTCCTTCCAGGCGCGGCCAGGCAGGTCGGCTCCGCCCGCCAGCGTGAGGCCCATGCTCTCATGGATGAAGGTCTCGGCGCGCTTCCCCGGAGCTGCCCATGCCGAGGAGAATTCCAGGCGGCTGCCTTCAGCGTCCACTCCCCATTTGACCGCCATATCCCAGCCCTGGGAGACACAGAGGGCCTCGAGAATTCGCATGGACGCCAGATCGGAGAAAGCATTCTCACCCACGATCTGGCTCACCCGCAGTTGTAGCGCAAGACGGTGTTCGCGCTGCTTCTGCTGGGTCACATCCCGCACCAGGCAGCGCACCGCCAGGGGACTGCCGGCCTCCTGACGCTGGCTCAGGCTCAGTTCCAGGTCCAGCAGGCGTCCGTCAGGCGTATGGTGGCGCAGTGGCGCGCGATCCACTGGCTCGCCATCCAGAGCGAGACGGAAGAGCGCACCCACCTCGCTTCGTTCGCCCGGCGCAAACAGATTTTCAAAAGAGGCCAGTTCCAGCAGGGCGGCCGCGTCCTTGCCAAAGCATTGCTTCCAGGCCGGATTGACGTACAGAAACTTTCCCGCCGGGCTGAGCGTGGCGATCATTTCGCTGGAGTTCTCAAACAGGTCGCGAAAGCGTTCCTGGGACTCGCGCCGCGCCATCTCCTGGCGAATGGTCGCGCTTTGATCGAGCGCAACGGCTACCAGTCCCGTGCACACTCCCGTTGTGTCGCGCAGGGCGGAGATGTGAAGCATGACCGGGAGCAGCGTTCCATCCTTGTGCCGCAATTGCGCGTCGAAGCTGGGCACCTGGCTGGGAGGCAGGCTGCGCGCGCAGTTCATATAGGCCACCATCCGGCCGGCTGCGGTAGCCTCGTTCGACCTCGGAACTCCGCACAGTCTCTCCATCTCCGCAACCAGACGCGCTCCCTCGCCTGGAGCTAGAATCTCCACGGTGCTCCATGCCTTCTTCAGTTCTTGCGCGTGATAGCCAAGCAAGCGTTCCCCGGAAGGATTGACATAAGTAAGACTGCCATCGACGCTAATGCCGACCACGGCGGGGCCAGTGGAGTCGAGCAAATCCTGAATTGAATCCTGCCCGGCGTCGGTGTGCGAGGTGGCGGCTTGCCCAGTCGAGGTCAAAGTGCCGAGCGAGCTTTGGAGAAGTAGGCGGACGGAAAGCATCGCAACTGCGATTGCGGCAATTGCAGCTGCGAACATCAAAAGCCCGTCGAAGCGGGGTCCGCCCGTCGAGCGCACGGAAATGGCTCCCGCGACCAGGCCGAATGTCAGGCCCGCAAGCACAGGCCAGCTTCGGGTAAGGCTGAACCTCGACTTCGACACACCAACTCCGCCCGCCGGATCGGGTTGTCCCTTTGGCGTCGCGGTTACTTCGCTGGCCTGGTCCTGCATGATACCCCCGAGGCAACGATCGAAAAAGCGGCCATTGTGCAGCGGCTTTGGCGTCATTAGCATGCCGTAAATCTTCGGCAAAATACCTTGCTCCGCCCGCAAACGAGGCTTGGAGCCGTCTCGTGCAATTTGCACGTAGTATAAGCGTTTGGCTGAGGAGTCTCCACGCAAATCGGAAGCGTGTGTCCGGGGGAAACGTTGCAGTTACCGGGTGTTGGCGCGGGGCGGGACTTACAGCTCCCGGAGAATGAAGGCCTCGGCTAGTGCCGTGACCGCGTGATTGTGCAATCGCCGGAATGTAGCGCCGGTCTCCAGACCGGCTGTCGCGCGGGCGTCCACGAACAATTACCAAATCACACGGCCAAGGTACTAGCCCGAATTTCTCGCACGCGCTGATTCCGCGAGAAGTTTGTGTGTGCGGTAAGTCTATTGCTGCGGTTTTGGGCGCCGGTGTGAGCGGGCCGGGTACTTTCTGACGCGTGACGGCCTGTTTGGAGCTTTGCATTGTCGCTTTCTTGGCAGGGCTCCGCAAGGCCGGTGACATGGACCAAGGTTGAAGTGGGGTTGGACAACCGCGGCGTGCCTCAGCAACATGCTTGGCGACAACTCTGTGCTACCCTACGTGTGCATCGATTCATGCTCACTTCAACGCTGCCATTCTGCTGCACTTTGCGCGGGGCCTGAAGCAGAATTCTGGGAGACAACAATGAAAAACCGGCAATCCAATCCGCACTCAAGGTCCGCATTCACCCGGCGAGATTTTCTCAAAGCCGCCGGAGCCGCGGCGACAATGCCCGCCGCCGCATGGGGCCTTGCCCGCCCCTCAGCATCGAACCGCATTACGTTGGGCGTCATCGGTTGGGGTATGATGGGGCCTGCCAACACCAAGGCCTTCCTGGCCCTCGATGATTGCCAGGTCGTCGCCGCCTGCGACATCCACTCCGGCCACCTTCAAACCGCTGTGGACACCATCAACAAGCACTACGGCAACACCGGCTGCAAGTCCTATCGCGACTACCGCGAGCTCATGGCCCGGGACGACATCGACGCCGTGATGATCGCCGTGCCCGACCACTCGCACGCCCTGCTGGCCACGTATGCGGCAAGCCGAAAAAAAGACATCTACGGCGAAAAGCCTCTCGCCAAGACCATCGCCGAGCAGCAGGCCATCGTCCGGGCCGTTCAAAAGAACAGCATCATCTGGCAAACGGGCTCCTGGCAGCGTTCTCTGCCCACATTCCACAAGGCCGCGGAGATCGTTCGCAACGGCCTCATTGGCAATGTTGTGCGGGTTGAGGTCGGCCTGCCCGGCGGCCATCACGATTTTCCCGGCACCGTTCCCGCGCTGATGCAGAAGCTCTTATCGCTGCCCGGCAAGATCGGCAGCCCGGCCGAAATCGTGCCCGGAACTCCCGCCTGGGATCTGGCGGTAACACCGCCTCCGCCGGAGCTTGACTACGAGAATTGGATCGGCCCCTCAAAGATGGAGCCCTACATCGAAGCCCGCGTCTACCAGAACTGGCGCTGGAACTATAACACCGGCGGCGGGCAGCTTCTCGACTGGATCGGCCACCACGGCGATATTGCGCATTGGGGCCTCGGCTTCGATCTGACCGGCCCGTCAGAGATCGATGGCCGCGGCGAGTTTCCAGCGGCCAATGCTGTCTGGAACACCGCCACGAAGTACAAGATCGAGTGCACGTATCGCAAGGAAGTCACGCACTACCCCGTCGACGTCGGCATCACCATCGCCGGCGGCTATCCGGAGATCGTCATGGGCACCAAATGGATCGGCACCGACGGCTGGGTCTGGGTCGATCGCAGCGGATTCGACGCATCCAACCCCGACTGGATCAAGGGCGACTCGCTTCCCGATGATCTCCGCAAGGTGAAGCTGTATGAGTCCGCAGAGCATCGGCGCAACTTCATCGACTGCGTCAAATCGCGCAAGCCGACTATTGCCCCGGTCGAAACCGCGCACCACTCCACACTGCCCGGACATCTCGGACTCATCTCCATGCTTGTCGGCCGCAAGCTTCACTGGGACGTCGCGAACGAGAAGATCCTAAATGACCCCGCCGCCAGCGAGTTGATGACGCGCCCCTATCGCGCACCCTTCAAGCTGTCGTAAGAGGTATGAGCTTCACCTGGTCGAAGAACTGGAACCGCTGAAAGGCGGGGGCTTTCAACCCCCGCACAATCCGACCAGAATCAACGCGGGCTTTAGCCCCGGCGGGAATCTGCCAACTAGGACCCTCCGCCCGCTTTTCCACTCGACGCTTTCGGCGTCACCGGAGTCACAATCGTCTTGATCTCCGCCGCCGGCGAATCCAGCTTCATCACCACAATTGTGTCCATCGCGCTTGCATTTCCCTCGACCGCGATCTCCACTCCACCTTCGTTCTGCTTGCACGATGCCTTTCCGCCCGTCAGGGAAGAGCATTCCAGAATCTTTGCTGGCAGCGCCGGCAGCGTAAGCGTCGCGCCGGCCGGGTTCAGAATATGCAGATAGATCGTCTTGTCCCGATACGTTGAGACGCCAAAGTCGCCCGGCAGGTACGGCCCGCCGCGCGTTGCGTAAATGCTCTCGCCGTACCGATGAAGCCACTCGCCCATTTCGCGCAGGCGCGCCGCATAAGCAGGGCTGATCTGTCCATCCGGCTGCGGACCGACGTTCAGAATGAAATTCCCATCGCGTCCCACAGCAGACACCAACAAGCGAATCAGGTGGTCAAGGGATTTGATCTTTGCGTCCGGAACATATCCCCATGCTCCTTCGGTCAGCGTTGTGCAAAGCTCCCATGGATACCGATTCTCAAAATCTCCGAGTCTTCCATCGCCTTCACGCGATCGAAAATCTGCCGCCGCATCCGTTCTGTCGTTGATGATGACGGAAGGCTGCAATTCCCTCAGATTGTCCACGGCCTCCTGGTCCTGCCAACTGAATGCGCCACTATAGCGTTGTCCCTTGGGCCGCGCCTGCCAGCCGCCCTTGAAGTTCACTCCGCCGAATCCGAGCCAGTCGCCGCCCCCGCCGTCAAACCAGAGAATATCGAGCTTGCCGTAGTGCGAAGCCAGCTCGTTCAACTGGCGGTGATACTGGGTCCGCAACTCCACGGCATTCGGCTCATAAATGCCCGGGAAAAAGAAGCCGGGATAACGCCAGTCGAGCGGCGAGTAATACAAGCCGACGCGCAGCCCGGCCTTGCGGACCGCCTTCACATAATCGGCAACAAAGTCGTGGTGCGCCGCCGATTTCATCGCTGTAAAACTGCTGCCTGGATCGTCGAAGAGCGCGAATCCATCGTGGTGGCGCGCAGTCAGCACGGCGTACTTCATCCCTGCGTCCTTGGCAATCGCGGCCCACGCATCCGGATCGAACTTGTCGGGATGAAACTGGTCCGCCAGCTTCGCGTACTGGTCGACCGGAATCTGCTCCTGCCATTGAACCCACTCGCCGCGGCCAGGAATCGAATAGACGCCCCAATGCATGAACAGGCCGAACTTGGCGTCCCGCCACCATTGAATACGCGCCGCCGAATCTTTGTCCGTCACCATCGGCGCCGATTGGGCCGAACCGCACCATGAAGCAGCAAGAACTGCGAAGAGAGCCCATACAAATCTCGCGCGAAGGACTGCCTTGTTCATCTTCTCTCCTTTTAACTCGGTTTCGTAATTCGGAAAGGTGTTTCAGCGCGTGCCCGCCGGTGCTGCCGTCGAATCGCGCAGAATCAGGCTGGTTGAGACCAGAAACTCGCGCTGCATCTTCGGGTTGCCGGGGTCCTCCGCCTGTTGACGAAGGGCCTCGAAGGCGGCCCGCGCCAGATCGATGCGCGACAGGCGAATCGTAGTCAGCGGGGGCAGCGTGAACTCGGCAAACTCGATGTCGTCCAGCCCGATGACCGACAGGTCCTGAGGCACGCGCAGGCCCTCCATGTACGCGGCGCGCAGTACACCGATCGCTGTCATGTCGTTGGAGCAGAGAATGGCCGTGGGCCGCGCCGACAGTACCTGCAGCTTTCCAAAGCCGGTTACGCCGCCCTTCAGCGTGTGATCGCACTCGATAATCCACTTCTTCTGGATCCCCAGCCCCGCATCCTGCATCGCCGTGCGAAAGTCGTTCTCGCGGGTGATGGCAGAGTGCAGCTTGTGCGGGCCGGCCAGAAACCCGATCTTCTGATGGCCCAGTTCCACCAGGTGATTCACGGCCTCGTGAATTCCGGTCGTGTAATCCAGCAGGATCGTGCTTGCCTTGGGCGCGTCCAGCTTGAACTCAGCCAGCACCATCGGAATATCGTTGTGAACCAACTGGTCGAGCAAAGGCTCTTCCTGGCCGAAAGTCATCACCGCAACTCCTTCCACCTTGCGCTCCAGCATGCGCCGTACGCAGGTGGTCAGAACGGCTGCATTGCTGTTCGAGGAGCTGACCAGAATCTCATACCCGTGTGCGACCGCGATCTCTTCAAAGCTCTGGATCAGCTCCGGGAAGAAGGGATTGGTGATGTTCTCGACAATGATGCCCAGAATGCGGCTGCGGCCTGAAACCAAGCTGCGCGCATGGGTGTTCGGAAAGTAATTCAAATGCTCGATAGCCTGCCAGACTCGCTTCGACAAGCGATCGCTCACGGCAGGAGAGCCGTTGATGGTTCTTGAGACTGTGGCGATGGAGACCTTCGCGAGCGCAGCGACGGTGCGAATATCGGGAGCCTTGGCGGCTATCTTCCGCGTTCCTCTTCGAGCCACTAACACATCCTCATCCAGACGGAATTAATGTGAAAGCAATGTTACCGCATTGGATCGGCTTCTGTGGAAGTTATGCGCCCGATTCGCCGAACTAACTTTCCTCGGCAATCAGCAGCCGCAGATCGCGCAGGTTGTGTCCCGTCGGACCGGTTACCACGGAGTCCCCAAGCGCGGTGAACATGGGACAAGCGTCGAACGCCGCCAGCGACGATTTCAGATGGAATCCAAAGGCATGGGCGCGGGTCACCGTGGTCGGGTCGGCAACTGCGCCAGCCGCCCGTGTGTTGCCGTCGATTCCGTCCGAACCGGCGCTCAGCACGGTTAGCCGTTCGCCCGGGTGCCCCTCCAGTTCCAGCGCGCAAGCCATCACAAACTGCTGGTTGCGGCCTCCGGCGCCAGGAGTGCGGTTAATGGTCACTGTGACTTCGCCCACCGAGATCAGGCAAAGGCGCGGGTGGGTTGCGCGCAGCGAGTGAAAGCGCTCCAGCAGGTACCGCGCGGCGTCCGCATAGTCCCAATCGTCGCAGCTATTGTCGATCCTGGTGTAGTACCCGGCCTTCTCGGCCAATACGCGGGCGTTCTCGACAAGGTCGTGGCTTGAGAGCAGAATCTCGAAGACCGAATCGCGGAAGGCCTCGTCCTCGCCCGACATTGAAGCTGCGGAAGTCACGCGGCGAGCCAGCGTTGCATCGGTCCATGGCAAGCGCGGGAAAAACGGCGGACGCCATACCTTGTTCCCGGGCGACTCGGGCAAATCTTCGCGCTCAAAGAAAGCCCGTATCGATGCCGGCAGCTTAGGCGCCAGTTCGTACTTGGCCAGCAGCGCGCGCACGTCGGCAACGGTCGAGTGATCGGGCGACGTGGGACCCGAGGAGAGTGCGTCCAAAGAACGCAGTGGGACATCGGGCACCAGCAGCGAAACCTTGGCTGCTTCCGGCGCAGCCATGGCCAGCCG
This sequence comes from uncultured Acidobacteriaceae bacterium, assembly GCA_963757965.1. GTDB lineage: Bacteria > Acidobacteriota > Terriglobia > Terriglobales > Acidobacteriaceae > Telmatobacter. The sequence goes on along the minus strand of CAVWTV010000001.1, from coordinate 1,114,344 downwards.
ACCGCCCTTCACCGCGGAAAAGTGTTTGCGTAACGTATTGACTTCGCTGATCGGCGCACCCGAGCCAACCAGAAGTTGATGGAATGCGATGGTGTCGTCGAGCGTGATCTGCGAATCCAGCGGAAGATCGAACATGGCCGATCCTCCGCCGGAGATGAGGAAGAAGATCAGCGTGTCCTTCTTGGCCTTCTTGAGCATGGCCAGCACGGCGCGAGCCGCGGCGAAGGATTCTTCGTTGGGAAGCGGATGTCCACCCTCGAAGTACCGGAAACGCCAGTTGCGCTGCTTGGGCAACTGATTCGAACAACAGATGCCGCGCAGGCCCTCCCGTCGCTTCATTCGGTCGAGCAGCGTATCGAGCATGGGGCTGGCAGCTTTGCCCAGCGCAATCACAAAAATGCGCTTGTAGCCAGAAAGATCGATCGTCGCCGGGCCGCTGCCATCGGGCAACAGCCGGTGAAGCGTGTTGCCCTCAAAGCGTATCCGCCGATCGAAGGCAATGGGGATGTTGCAAGCTTCCAGAGCGCCGGTAAAGATCTCTGTGGCCGTTGCATGAAGGGATTCCAGAGCGGCATCGCTTACCGGAGTCATAGCAGTTGCTCCTTAAGCCAACTGGAGAGCGCGTGCTGCATCGGCTCCAGTTGACCGGTAAAAAAGTGATCGGCGAGGGGTATGAGTACAAGGCGTTTCGGTTCGGCGGCAGCCGCGGCTACCTGCGCCAGCTCTGCGGCAGGCGCGAAGCTGTCGCAGTCTCCGCTAAGAAATAGTCTGGGAATGATGCAGTCCTGGAGGAAGGCGTATTTAAAACTGCGGCCATCAGCCTGGGTGGGCAGTCCAAGCAAAGCCAGAGCACTGACATTCGCGCCAATGGAATCTGAAGCCCCTGACCCGCAACCGGCTTTCAGTTGGGTGCCCCAGAGCCTGCCCTGAGCCCGTCGAAGGGTCTCGCTTTTGTGACCTGGGAGATTGCCCGTTGAGGCCCGCCCCCAACAGGCTTTAACCGCCATCGCAGCGCCAAAGCTGAAGCCAACCACCACCAGCGGAAGCTTGTATTCGTTTTCGAGCCACTCCATTGCGGCCAGCACATCCTCGCTCTCGGCCTCGCCGTCGTGCACGCCCTCGCTCAATCCCACGCCGCGAAAGTTGAAGCGCAATACCGGCCAGCCGAGTCCCCACTCCGGATCGTTGAGGACTTTCAACGCGTGGTAAACCACCTTATTGTAGAGTGTCCCGCCGCCCAGCGGGTGAGGATGGCAGACCAGCGCCGCAAAAGGTGCGTCGGCCTTACCCTCGTTCAGCAGTGCCTCAAGCCGGCCGGCCGGCCCGAATAAATCCACATTTCGCAGCAAGGTAGCCGCGGGGCCCGAACTGCCCAAACCCGTGGTTGGTTGGGCGGGTGCGATTGTAGTGGTCATACCATTCCTAATTCTACGCTCGGCCGAGTTCTTTTTTCATCCCTTCCTCATCCTTCACGCCGGGAGTTTCCCCGATCGTAACTGGCTCCAAAAGGCTCGATCACGGCTGAAATCGAAGGCAACAAACGCCTTGTGCGATATTCTGACAGCATCATGACCACCAGTCTTTTTCTCGACCCTATCGATCCCATCGGGTTTACCCGCCAGCTGTGCGAGATTCAGTCCACCACCTACCACGAGGGCGCGGTCGGAGATTTCTTGGCTGGTTTTCTTGGCAGCCGCGGGTGGGAAGTCGAGAAGACCCCCGTGGAACAGCCTGCCGAAGGCCCTGTCGGCGGTCCGCGCTGGAATGTCTACGCCGGAGTGCCGGGCCAGACGCCCGACCTGGTGTTCTCCACCCACATGGACACCGTTCCGCCCTACATCCCCTTCAGCGAAGACGCGGACTTCATGTATGGCCGCGGCGTTTCCGACGCCAAGGGCATCATCGCCGCCCAGGTGGCTGCCGCCGAGGCGCTTCGTGCGCAGGGATTTCGCGTTGCGTTGTTGTTTGTTTCCGGTGAAGAGCGCGACTCCGCCGGCGCAAAGGCGGCCAACTTATCTCCGAAGGGCAGCCGTTTTCTCATCAATGGCGAGCCCACCGACAATTGCCTGGCGCTGGCCTCCAAAGGCGCTCTGCGCGCTGCATTCAAGGCCAGCGGCAAGATGTGCCACTCCGCCTATCCCGAGCTCGGCGAAAGCGCCGTTCACAAATTGGTTGAAGTGTTGGCCCGGCTCCTCGCCCTCCCCTTGCCGGTGCTTGAAGACATCGGCCCAAGCACGCTGAACATAGGCCAGATAAGCGGCGGCCACGCGCCCAACGTCGTCGCCGACAAGGCCGAGGCCCAGGTGCTGGTTCGCACCGTCACTCCCTCTGCCCAGGTGCGCGCCCAACTCGTCGAAGCCGCGGGTAATCTGGCCGAAGTCGAATTCACCCTCGACAGTCCTTTCATCCGCATGAAGGCCATCGAAGGCCTGCCCACCATGATCGCCAAGTTCGCTACCGACATTCCGCATTTGAGTAACTGGGGTGAGCCGCTGTTGCTGGGTCCAGGCTCCATCCACGTCGCTCACACGCCGTTTGAGAAGCTCGCCAAGAAAGAATTGCTTGGAGCGGTCGAGTTATACATCAAAGTCGCCAAACAACTCCTTGGTTGACGCGCTGAAAAACAGATACTCGTCTATAACTCCGCTCTGCTATTCTTCCCTTGCGGTTTCCCCACCGTATTCCATGTAAGAGGTCGACATGACAACCCAGTCAACTGCCCCTGTAACTCCAGAGCGCATCTATCAACTTGCCTTCGCCTACGCCCCGCCGCTCGTTCTTGAGGCGGCCATCAAGCACCGCGTCTTTGACGTGCTCGACAGCGGTCCGAAATCCCTCCAGGAAGTAAGCCAGGCAACCGGCGCATCCGAGCGCGGGTTGGCCTCGATCATGAATGTGCTGGTTGGTCTCGATTTCCTCGCCAAGGACGCGCAGGGAAGTTATAGCCTCACGCCTGAGACCGCGGCATTTCTGGTCAGCACCAAGCCTGAGTTCCAGGGTGGACTCATTCGTCACACCAGCGAGCATCTGCTCCCCCGCTGGCTTCATCTGAACGAAATTGTCGCCACCGGCCTTCCCGTTGGATCGGTCAATCAGCAGGGCCCCGGCACCGAATTTTTCGCTCAATTCGTCAACGACATCCTGCCCATGAGCTATCACGTCGCCCAGGAGCTGGCAGTGCACCTCAATCTCAGCGCCGCCACCGGCCCGGTAAGCGTTCTCGATCTCGCTGCTGGATCGGGCGTATGGGGCATTGCGCTGGCCCAGAGTTCCAGCCACGTCCGCGTCACCTCCGTCGACTGGCCGGGAGTGATTCCCGTTACCCGCAACACCGTTGCGCGGTTTGGACTTTCCGATCGCTTCTCCTTCTCCGAAGGCGACCTGCAGCAAGCGGATTATGGCAGCGGCCACAACGTTGCAACCCTCGGCCACATCCTGCACAGCGAAGGCATCGCCCGCAGCAAGGCTCTGCTAGCCAGGACCTTCCACGCGCTCGCCCCAGGCGCAACCATCGCCATCGCGGAGTTCCTCGTGAACGCCGATCGAACCGGACCGGTTGGCGGCCTCATCTTCGGCGTTAACATGCTGGTCAACACCGATTGCGGCGACACATTCTCCTTTGAAGAAATCGGTGGCTGGCTCCGCGAGGCAGGCTTCGTCGATCCACGCACCATCGACACCCACGGCCCGTCTCCGCTCATTCTGGCCACGAAACCGTAGCCGCGACACATAATCGAATACGCCCTCCAAACTTCTCGATCTGGCCTTATATGATTGAGAAACAGGAGGGCAAAAATCATTATGAGTTCATCCATCTATGACATCCCTGTCAAGAAGATCACCGGCGAAGACACATCGTTGGCCGAGTTCAAGGGCAAAGTTCTGCTCGTCGTCAACGTCGCCTCAAAGTGCGGTTTGACCCCGCAATATGAAGGCCTGGAAAAGGTCTACGAGCAGTACAAGGGTCAGGGACTGGTCATCGCCGGCTTTCCGGCCAACGATTTCAAGGCCCAGGAGCCGGGCACCAACGAAGAAATCCAGTCCTTCTGCACACTGAACTACGGCGTGCAGTTTCCCCTCTTCGACAAGATCACCGTTGTCGGCGACCACAAGCATCCGCTCTATGCGGCCTTGATCGCCGCTCAGCCCAAAGCTGTCAGCCTGTCCGAAGTTCCCTTCCGCGAGAAGCTCAAAGGCTACGGCATCGAATCCAACCCCGACCCCGAAATACTCTGGAACTTCGAGAAGTTTCTCGTCAGCCGTGCAGGCGAAGTAGTCGAGCGGTTCGCACCCGACACCCAGCCCGACGCGCCCGAGTTAGTCGCGGCCATCAAGGCGGAACTGGCCAAACAGTAATTCGGAAGAAAGCTGGCCGGGCGTCCATTATCCCCAAGGCGTCCGCGACTCAACCATTTATTCTCAACTTATGCTTGAGGACGAATCCCAAACTCCCGGCCACCTCAACCAGCTGGAACACGCAGCTTCGTCCTACCTGCGCTCGGCGCGCCATCAGCCCGTCCAGTGGCGCGCGTGGGGCGAGGAGGCCTTCGCAAAAGCGCAAGCTGAAGACAAGCCCATCCTGCTCGACATCGGCGCCGTCTGGTGTCACTGGTGCCACGTCATGGACCGCGAGTCCTATGAGAACCCGTTGATCGCCGCGCTTATCAACCAGCTCTATGTCGCCGTAAAAGTGGATCGCGATGAACGCCCCGACGTCGACGCGCGCTACCAGGCCGCGGTTTCGGCCATCAGCGGGCAGGGCGGCTGGCCGTTGACGGCGTTCCTTACGCCCGATGGCCGGCCCTACTTTGGCGGCACATACTTTCCTCCCGCCGACCGCTACGGCCGTCCCGGCTTCGGCCGTGTGCTTGAAACCATGGCCCAGGTGTGGCGCGACCGCCGCGACGAGGCGCTCGACTCAGCTTCCAGCGTCATGGCCGCCATCGAGCAGAATGAGTCCTTCTCGGGCCGCGATGGCCAGCTCACGCTGGCCCTGGTCGACAAGATTGCCGCCTCGGCGCTGAAACAATTTGACCCGCGCAACGGCGGCTTCGGTTCGCAGCCCAAGTTTCCCCACCCCTCGGTGCTCGACCTGCTGCTTGAAGTGGCCATGAACCGCGACCCTCAACAGCCAGAGGCGGCTGAGGCTCGTACCGCCTTCACCACCACCCTCGAAAAAATGGCGCGCGGCGGCGTTTACGACCAATTGGCTGGGGGCTTTCACCGCTACAGTGTCGATGAGCGTTGGGTGGTTCCGCACTTCGAGAAGATGCTCTACGACAACTCCGAGCTGCTGCGCAACTACGTGCACGGCTTCCAGAGTTTTGTGCGCGAAGATTTTCTCCAGACCGCGCGCGAGATCGTTGTCTGGCTCGACTCCACCATGACCGATCGCGAGCGTGGCGGCTTCTATGCCTCGCAGGACGCCGACATCGACCTCGACGACGATGGCGACTACTTCACCTGGACCCTCGACGAGGCGCGCGCCGTCCTCACCCCCGATGAAATGGACTTTGCCGCAAGCTACTGGGACATCGGCGAGCTGGGCGACATGCACCACAACCCGGCGAAGAATGTCCTCTATGTGAATTGGACGCTGGAAGAAAAGGCCGAGAACGCAGGCGACCTGGCCAAGAACTTTGACTGGGACGCTCTGCGCGCACAACGCGATTCAACCCGGCGCAAACTGCTTGCCGCCCGCAACGCGCGGCCCACTCCTTTTATCGACCGCACCCTTTACACCGGCTGGAATGCGATGGCAATCACCGCCTACCTCGAGGCCGCGCGCGTGCTGCGCATGGATTCGGCCCAGGAGTTCGCGCTGCGTTCGCTCGACCGGCTACTTAATGAAGCCTGGGACGGCGGCGCGACGCTGAGCCACGTCATTGCCTATGGCGCCGATGAGCCGCCCGCAGGCCGCCGGCCTGGCGAGAAGGTCCCCGGAACGCTCGACGATTACGCCTTTACCGTGCACGCCTGCATCGACGGATGGATGGCCACCGGCAACATGAACCTTTACCTGGCAGCGGTCAAGCTCGCCGACGCCATGATCGCCCACTTTTACGACCGCACCGCCGGCGCGTTCTACGATGCCGCCGCGCCCCAGCAGGGAACCATTCCGCTCGGCGCACTGGGTGCCCGCCGCAAGCCTCTGCAGGACACGCCCACCCCCGCTGGCAATCCCACCGCCGCCTCGGCTCTCTTGCGCCTTGAGGTCCTGAGCGGACGACAGGAATATCGCGACATCGCCGAGGATACGCTTGCCTCCTTTGCCGGCATCGTCGAGCACTTCGGACTCTATGCCGGCAGCTACGGCCTGGCGCTGGAGAGGCTTTTACTGCCTCCCGTGCAGGTTATCGTCGTGGGCTCAGGCCCTGAGGCCGCGCGCCTCGAGGCCGTAGCCATCGCCCGCTTCCGCGTCAGCAAGTCGGTCTTTCGCATCGATCCCGATCGGCTCGTTTCAGGGGGGGTGCCTGAGGCACTGGCTGAAATGCTGCTCAACGTACCGCCGCCGCCCGGTGCACAGGTATGGGCGCGCGTCTGCCTCGGCCACACCTGCTTTCCGCCTATCACCGATGCGGAAGCCCTGCTGGAAGCCCTCGAACGCGCGACCTAATTTTTCTTCGACCTATAGGAGACAGCTTTGGGTGCCCACTGGGCACCCCGTTTCTGTTTTTGTGGCTAGGGTGGGTCTGCCGCATGGCGCCCGCATTGCAAGAATATTGATAACGTCCATCGCGAACTTAGCAAACCCGATTTGTGTCAGCCGTTCACCGTCTTCACCGACCCAAGGGGGGATCAAACGGCGTTCGCCAACGCTAACTTGCTAACCCGCTATCCCCGATTCAGCAGGGGGCTAACTCGCTGCATGGGACCGCACACGCTGTTCCCATTCGGAGGGTTCAACTTGCAACATAATTAGAATCGTTTGCCTTTCTCAAGGGCACGACCGGGGTACCGGGACGCCCTCTGGGCCGGGTCGCGTGCCGCAATCGCAACAAAGGGAACCCGGGCTTTGGTCCCTGACGGATATTCAAGCACGGCCCCTGAACACGCTCTCTATTCCCCCGTGAACGGGCTCCCGTCCTGCGCCTTCACCGCCGTTGGGTCGGCTGCCTCAGACATCTCCGCAGCACGCCGCTTGCTGCCGCCCGTGGCCTTCTCGACAAATGCACTGAACACCCGATTCGGGTCGCCCGGCAGCAGATGGTTCTCCTCCAGCGCAAGCCGAACCCGCCGTCTGAACTCCCGAACCGGAGCGTACTGCTTGGTTGCCAGTGTCTTGAACACCACGGGAAACACAACTTCAGATCCCTTCACGGCATCCACGCCCAGAATCTGCGGATCGGCGACAAAGATGTCGCGAAACTCCTCACTATTACGCACGTCCATGGCGATGCCCTTCAACAATGTCAGCACCACATCCGGATTTGCCGAGAAGTCCACGCTCACATTGACGGTCGCTACCGAGTAGCCGATGCTCAGGTTGGCCACCGTGGTGATCTGCGAGTTGGGAATGATGTAGAGAGTTCCGTCCGCGTCGCGAACTGTAGTCTTGCGCAGCGTCATCCCCTCAACCGTGCCCGCCAGGCCGGCCAGACGCACCATGTCGCCCACTCCGAATTGCCCTTCGATCAGGATGATGATCCCGTTCAGCACATCCTTGACGATATTCTGCGCGGCCAGGCCAATCGCGATTCCAACAACTCCCGCCGAGGCCAGCAGCGGAGCAAGATTCACCCCCAGAGCATCCAGGAATTGCAGACCGGCGATCAAGCCGATCACCGCGAACCCTGTGGCCCGAATCACTCCGGCTACCGTTTTCACCTGCGAGATGCGGTCCGCACTGGCCGCATGCCGCTCCGCCACGCGTGTCATGTGGGACGTGATCAGCCGTAGTAATCGGCTGAGCAGAAAGGCGATAACCGCAATCACCAACAAGTGCGGCAGCTTCAGGCGAATGAACTCCTGGATGTCGACGAACCATTCGTCAAGCACCTTGCCCAGAAACCGCCCCTCGGCAAACACGCCCGATCTTGCCGCCAGTAAAAAAGGATGCATCCCAAACTCCTGTTTCTAGACTAGACTGTCCGCAGGCCAGATTGGATGCCCGATACCCGCGGCTTCCCTTGAAACCCAAACGAAAGAAGCAGAATCGACGCAACATAAGCCAGGAGGTTCCCCATGCAGTTCAGCAATAGCCAGAATCGCCGAAGCACGCGGCCTGGCGTGCGATCAACCGGACAGCCCTGGAGGCTTCATTGCGGATGGATCTTCGCCCCCCTGGTCGCCTTGGCAGTTCTCACATGCACCGCTCGGTCAGGCGCGCAGGTAACCACGGTAGTCCCCCACCAGAAAGGCCCCGACGAAGCCGGACCCGGGCAAATCTATCCGCCCATTCTCACTGATCCGCCCGACAAGAACGCCCAGATTCGGATGAAAGAGGAGGATACAAATACGAAGCAGTTGAACTATACGGCCGCCAATGCCGAACGCAAAAGGCAAATCGCCGACGACAGCGTAAAGCTGCTCAAACTGGCTACCGATTTGAAGGCCGAGGTCGACAAGACAAACAAAGATACGCTCTCGCTCAACGTCATTCGCAAGGCAGACGAGATTGAGCGCCTGGCCCACAGCGTAAAAGAGAAAATGAAGCTCACGGTGGGCGGCGGTTAAGGAGGCATCCGATGAATCTCGTGAGCTGTCAGGGTTGCGAACTCCGGCGCGCCGGCACGATCCTCTCGGACTGTCGATTGTGGGTTCGATGGGGACTTCTCCCGGCTTGCCTCCTTCTTTTCGCATCTCTCGCTGCGGCCGCCCAGACCCAAGCACTAACCCCTTCGCCCCCTGGCGGCGCGCTTCGCATGGACAAGGCCGATGACCCAACCCCCATCAATCAGCCGCCAGATGCCGTCACGCAGATGCGGATGCATGAACAGCAGGCCAAACAACAGAACTACGCGCAAGCCAACCTGGAACGGAAAAAGCAGATTGCCGATGACAGCGCCAAACTGCTCAAGCTGGCCACCGACCTGAAGGCCGAGGTAGACAGAACCAACAAGGACACCCTCTCCCTCACTGTGATCCGCAAAGCTGACGAGATAGAACGCCTGGCCCACAGCGTGAAGGAAAAGATGAAGCTCACCGCGGGACCGAATTGAAAAAGTTCTCGGCCCCACTTGACCAGGTTAGTTTCGAGGTGAAACGCCATGCCCGCGCCCCACTTGAAATCGCCAGGCCGCATGGGAAACCGAGGCCTCAAGACTGTCCGCAAGGTGCTCTTCATTGCGCTCCTGTCCGCTCTCCCGAGTGTTGCGCAGAGCGGGCAGAACGGGCCGCCCCCGACCCCAAAGAGCGGATTGCAACACCCGTTTGGCCAGATACCCTCCGCCGCGGACGACAATATCGCTCCCGGCGATCCTCTCTGGGGCGAAAAGCAACTCCGTATGCTCAATGCCGACCGTCAGAAGCAGTTGGTCGCCGACACCAACAAGCTGCTCAAACTCGCCCAGCAACTCAATGCCGAAATTGGCAGCACCAACCCCGATTCGCTCACTCCCGACCAGCTTCGCAGAATCGCGGAAATCGAAAAGCTGGCCCACAGCGTCAAGGATAAGATGAGCACCTCCGTGCGCGGAGCGCCTCCATTTCACCCCGAACCTCCTCCCTTGATGAGATAGCGCCCGATCTCTCGCGCCTGGCCTATCCAGCGTTTGACGAATCCCGAACACCCCCATCTTCGTAGCTCAGGCACGTGAGGCCGGTGCCAAATTCGCTGCTGTTCGATTCTGCGAAGGGTTGTTACAATCAGGGTTGGTTTTCCCCATAATCGGCATTCATGGAGTGTGAACGGAATGAAACTGGCAGCCTCAAGTGCTCGCGAGCCCGAGTCGACTGCCGTCCCCGGTAGCCTCAGTCCGCAGCGCATGGTCGAAATCTACCGGCTCATGTACCTCTCCCGCCGCGTCGACGACCGCGAAATCCTGCTCAAACGCCAACAGAAAATCTTCTTCCAAATCTCCGCCGCGGGCCACGAGGCGCTTCAGGTCACCGCCGGCCTCGCCCTCCGTCCCGGCTACGACTGGTTCTTCCCCTACTACCGCGATCGCGCGCTCTGCCTCGCTCTCGGCGTCACGCCTGCCGACATGTTGCTCCAGGCCGTCGGCGCAGCTACCGATCCGGCCAGCGGCGGCCGACAGATGCCCACTCACTGGAGCAGCCGCCAGCTCAATATCGTCAGCACCTCCTCCTCCACCACCACGCAACTGCTTCATGCAGTCGGATGCGCCGAAGCCGGCCGCTATTTCAGCCGCCATCCCGAAGCCGCCAGCAAAGATGAATCGGGATTACCGCGCCTTTCACGAAGTAGAATTCCACGGCGACGAAGTAGTCTTCACCTCGCTAGGCGAAGGCTCAACCTCCCAGGGCGAGTTCTGGGAGGCCCTCAACACCGCCTCCAATCAGAAGCTCCCCGTCATCTTCTGCGTTGAAGACAACGGCTACGCCATCAGCGTTCCAGTCGAAGTGAACACGCCGGGCGGAAACATCTCCAGTCTGGTCGCCAACTTCCCCAACTTCCACTTCGCGGAAATAGACGGCACCGATCCCGAGGCCTGCCTCCGCGCTTTCGAGGCTGCCGCCGAGCACTGCCGCGCCGGCCTTGGCCCAGCCTTTGTCCACGGCCATGTCGTCCGCCCCTACTCCCACGCATTCTCCGACGACGACAAGCACTACCGCTCTGCCGCCGAGCGCGAAGCCGACGCCATGCGCGATCCCCTGGCCAAGATGCAGATGCGCCTCCTTCGCGAAGGCATTCTCACCGAGAGCGAGATCAACGCCCTCGAGCAGTCCCTCGACCTTGAAGCCGCCGAAGCCGCCGAGCGCGCCCTCGAAGCTCCGCTGCCCAAAGTGGCGGACGTTACCCGCCACGTCTACTCCGAGGATCTCGACCCAACCCGCGCCAACTTCGCCACCGAGCACGTCCAAGAGCAGACAGCAGGATCGAGTCTCGCCGGCGGCGGCCATGCCGGCAGCTCCAAGGGAAGCGGTCCGCGCACCATGGCCGACCTCATCAACGCCTGCCTACACGACGAGATGCGCCGCGATCCCCGCATCGTCGTCTATGGCGAAGACGTAGCCGACGCCAGCCGCGCCCACGCCCTCGAAGAGGTCGAAGGCAAAGGCGGCGTCTTCAAGCTCACCGCCGGCCTGCAGACCGAGTTCGGCTCCGAGCGCGTCTTCAACTCCCCGCTCGCCGAAGCCAACATCGTCGGCCGCGCCATCGGTTACGCTGTCCGCGGCATGAAGCCCGTCGTCGAGATTCAGTTCTTCGATTACATCTGGCCTGCCATGCATCAGATTCGCAATGAGCTCGCCCTGATGCGCTGGCGCTCCAATGGCGCCTGGGCCTCGCCGGCGGTGCTGCGCGTGCCCATCGGCGGCTATCTCACCGGCGGCTCCATCTACCACTCGCAGTCCGGCGAAAGCATCTTCACCCACATCCCCGGCCTGCGCGTCGTCTTCCCCTCCAACGCTCTCGACGCCAACGGCCTCCTGCGCACCGCCATCCGCTGCGACGACCCTGTCCTCTTCCTCGAACACAAGCGCCTCTACCGCGAAACCCACGGCCGCGCCCCTTATCCCGGCCCCGACTTCGCCATCCCCTTCGGCAAAGCCAAAATCGTTCGCCCAGGCTCCCACATCACGCTCGTCACCTATGGCGCACTGGTCGTCCGCGCCCTGCAGGCCGCGCAAAAGGCCCAGCTTCTAGGCATCGACGTAGAAATCCTCGACCTCCGCACCCTCAATCCCTACGACTGGGAAGCCATCGCCGAAACGCGTCCGCAAGACCAGTCGCGTCATCGTCGCCCATGAAGACATGCTCAGTTGGGGCTACGGCGCCGAGATCGCCGCCCGCATCGCCGACGAGCTCTTCGACTCCCTCGACGCCCCCGTCCGCCGCATTGGCGCCATGGACACCTTCGTCGCCTACCAGCCCATCCTCGAAGACGCCATCCTCCCCCAGCCCGAGACCATCCTAAAAGCCATCGTCGACCTAAAAGCCTACTGAACCTTAGGTAGTCGGTCAGCGTGAAGGGTACGGGCTTCAGCCCGTACTTCAATCGGGCAAAATGAATCCAGGCTTTGATCCAGGATGTGCCCCGGCAAGGCATGCCAGGCAGCTTGATGTTGGAACGAACGCAAAAAGAGATCGCGAGCGGCGTCAACCTGTGGTATTTTGGCTCGTAGCCCGATGGCAATACGGAAATTCTCGATAAGCAGCACCAAACAACCGCGACGTTTTGCCAGAGCGAGTGGGCAAGGAGAATCTGCTTGAAACTAAGATCGTTTGCAGTCCTGTTTGGGGTCGTCCTGGCGGCCGGGCTCTTGCTGGCCGGTGCCGAAGATAAGTACGGAGTTCGCGTCTACGACGGCGCAAAGTACGATGCCGGCGCCTCGGCGTTCGTCGCCCAGATGGCGGGGGAAGCCTCCTGTTACCGTACGCCCGACAGCGTCTCCAAGGTCAACAGCTTCTATAGTAAGCTGCCCGGCGGCACCGTCGTAAGCACCAGCGCCAAGGGCGGAATGTTCAAGATTGGCGGAGTTACCGTAACCGTCCAGAGTCCCTGGCGAGACATGAAAACCCAGAGCATCAATCAGGACACGCTGATCTCGATCGTCAAGCCCAAAAACTAGTGTCCTGAGCCTAAAGTTCGTTCAACAAATGCCGCCTACCCGAAACCTCAAAATAGGACGTCATCCTGAGCGAAGCGTTCTACAGCGGAGTCGAAGGACCTGCATTTCCATCGCGCACCTCTGTAAAGAACTTCTGACTCACCATACTAGAGCGTGTTTCAAAAACTCGCCCGCCGCGGCGAGCGTCAGTCGTCCACCGACTCACGGGGAATGAAACTGTGTCCGGCGATGACGGCGCTAACTTGCCAACCCGCTATCCCCGCTTCGCCGAGCGCTAACTCGCCGCATAAGACCGAACACGCGGTTCCTATTTGGATTCTTCGACTTGCAACATGATCGGAATCTCGTTTCTTCGTAGGGTGTGTTTCAAAAGCCCGCTTTGTATCAGGGCATGACTTCAGTCGTGCCGAAAATGCAACAAGATAAAGGTCGGGCTTTAGCCCCTGAAGGGAACTCAATCGGGAGGGAGGCGGGGGTTTTAACCCCCACATAAAGCCAACAGAATCAACCAGGGCTTTAGCCCCGGAAGGACCCTCAACCCCAATTGCCTCCGACTTCCCGAGTTTCCCGCAGCTTCCTTAGCCCCTGAGGGACGAGTCTTGGAATTCCTGACTGGAACCTGCCACATTCCCGGTCGCATCGGCGTTTCCCAGGAGAAATCCTGAGAATAGCGCGCAGACTGCGTTCACTAAGAAGGTCGCCCCTAAAGTCGCTTACCGAGAATGGAGTACAGACACATTCATAGCTCAACTCTTTTCTGGCCGAAGGGCATCCGGCCTCAGTTCCCAATCTCTCTCCATACCAATCTGCAAAACCAGAATGGGCAACTCTTGAATATCCCTTTGCGATGTCCGAAAGTTCACAATGCACGCGCGCAGCGCGAACTTTCCGCATACGATCGCGTTCGAGAGATAGACTTGTCCTCCGTTGTTGAGTTGCAGAAGGATTTCGCGATTCAAGCGGTCCAGATAAGCTTCTGTGTCCGCATGGGTACGGTCGAGGCCAAGGGGCACAAAACGAAATGTTGTGATGCTCAGTGAACAGCTCAGTGCTTCAAAATCCGGACGCTGCGAGATCTGCAGATAGAGCTCTTTAGCCAGGAAGATGTCGTCCGAGATCATTTGTGCGTAGCCCTCATGGCCGGCCTGCTGGAGCGCAAGCCACACCTTGAGCGCGCGGAATCCACGTGAATTCTGAGGCCCCATGTCGAAGTAGTTGATGGCCTCCGTCCCGAAAAGGTAGTAGGGAGGGTGGTAGGCAAATGCTTTTCGCAGGTGTTCAGGCCTGCGCACAAATGCGCAGCCAGCCTCCAGTGGCGCGTACAGCCACTTGTGAGGATCAACTGCTACAGAGTCAGCCTCTAGCATTCCTGCAAGCTCCGGCGGCGGGTCCTTGGCCATCACAGCCAGTGCGCCGTAAGCGCCGTCGACATGGAACCACAGATTGAATTCGCGACAGACCATCCCAATTTCACGCAATGGATCGACGGCTCCAGTGCTGACCGTTCCCGCAGTGCCAATCACCAGAAATGGGCGGTCGCCAGCTTCTAGATCCCGGACGATCTGTTTTCGCAACGCGGAAAGATCCATTTGCATCTGGCTATTCGCAGCAATCCAGCGAATAGCATCCGTGCCCAATCCGGCAACATCGGCGGCTTTCTGAACCCATGTGTGTGTCTCAGAAGAACAATAGATGCGCAAAGGGCTTCCCTTGAGCCCCTCTTTGCGCATATCCCAGCCAGTCTTGGCTTGTCGAGCCGCGAGGACGCAGACTAGGTTTGCCATATTGCCGCCACTGACAAACAGGCCTCCACAGTCTTTCGGGAAGCCCAGTATCTCGGCGATCCATCGAATTGTCTGTGCTTCGATCTCACTTGCCATGGGAGAGAGCGCCCAGGCTCCCACATTTGGATTCACTGCGGCGGCAAGCAAATCTCCGAGGGCCCCAATTGGCGCGGCGGAGGATGTGATGTATCCCCAAAAGCGTGGATGCCCATTCAAAAGAGAGTGCTCCATGAGAAGATCGGTCGTCCGATCTAGGATTGTGCCCGCGTCTTCGCCTTTTTTGGGAAGCGCACGATCTGCCTGCAGGGCATGGCGAACTTCCATCGGCGCCTCGCTTGGAGTCACTTTCCGCTCGGGAAGCGACTCCAGAAAATGCGCGATCTGATCGACGAGTCGATGGCCCAAGGCCCTAAACTCAGGAGCGTTCATCGAGAGCGCTGATTCTCGATTTCGCACGCCATCCTTATCTTCAGCAATTCTCATGGAAACTCCCTCGTCTATTTCTTCATTTCTTGGGTATGGCGCGGATCGTCGGCTGGGTTCACATACTTGAATTCCACGGGGCCCTGGCCGTAAAGAATGATCGTTGTCACTTCGTTCGAGGTGTAGGCATAGTGATTCATTTGCGCCGGCATGAGAGCGAAGCCTCCGGCGGCGAGCGTCTTGTTTGCCTTGTCTTTTGATAGCTTGGCACCCATTCCAAAGGTCAGCGAACCGGATACCACCACGACATGCTCATCGGTCGGATGGGAATGAGCGGGTATTTCGTATCGGGCTGGGAACTTCAGGCGAATCGTGTACGGAACCGCCTTGGTGGGATCGCCGGCGACTACTGCAATCTGTGCTCCGGCAGGGAGCATTGGGGGAGCTGGTGCCCACTGCGCCTCGGCCGGGGTCTGTATGACGTGGGTAGGAGTTTGTGCGAATAGGACGCTGTGCGAACCAACAATCAGGGCTACACCCGTCGCCAATGTGAACCAAACTGCTTTCATCGTGTCTTGCCTCCTCGGGCCTGGCCTGGATCACCAACGCCGCACGATTACCATGCGTGAGCGACAATCTGGCACGCATCGCACCGACGGGTCATTTTAGTTGCCAAACATAAAATGGCCCGAACGGGCCAGAGGCGTCAGGCGAACAGTCCGCGCCGCGTACCCTGCGCGACGGCGGCAGCGCGCGTGGAGACATTCAGCTTGTTAAAGATGTTGGCCAAGTGCCTGTGCACTGTGTGTTCGCTGACGAATAGCTGCTTGGCGATGGCTTGATTGTTCAGGCCTTCGGCTACGAGGTGCAGCACCTCGATCTCTCGCCGCGTCAGTTGCTGACACTCGGCTTTCGACACTGGTTCGGGACTGATGTGCTCCAAAGTTTCGAGCGCCACCAGAAGATCCTGAGCTCGCGCCACCTCCAACTCGGCCTTAAGTTCCGACAGCGACAACTTCGCGCGTACAGCTTCCGCCGTCGCAGAGTCTTTGCGCCCTAGTCTAGCTAGTGTGCGAGCCAGCTCAATACGAGCTCGCCCCACTTCAAATGGGGCACCACTGCGAAGGTAGAGATCCACAGCATCCTCGAAGCATTTGCGCGCCTCGTTCGCCCTATCTTGTCCCAGGGCCAGATATCCGGTAGCGTAGCTCGCAGCCGCCTGAAGAGGGCCCGTCTCGACGAGCGTTGCGATCTCGTGCAGCTCCGACAGCGAGGATTGAGCAGCCCGATAGTTGCCGAGAGTCACATATGCCCGCACCAGAATCTCCAGTCCGGACGCTCGATTGGTCCGATTTAGCAGTGGCACGTGGCGCAGATACTGCTCGGCCCGCTCGACAGCAGCGCCGGGATCGCCGCTGTCGAAAGCCAGTTCCGCGCGTTCCAGCAAACCCGCCCCGTGCGGAGGCACCTGTTCGATCAGCGCTGCCGACTCCACAAGCCGCCCCTGACGACGCCGAAGCTCCGCCAGTCGTACGAGCGCTTCGCCGACCATCGCCGGACGACTCGCTGCTAATTCCTCGCTTGCTGCATATAACTCCTGCTCAGCTTCAGCCCATGTGCCGCGCCACAAGCAGATTGAGGCATACTGTGTGCGACACACTGCGAACAGTGGCCGCAATCCCCACTTCGCGCAGAATTCCTTAAGCCGCCGGCACCATTGCATCGCTCGGTCATAGTCGCGCACTCGCTCGCAGGCTGCAATCAGGTAACACCCTGACAATCCGATCGCGACCCGGTCCGTCAATTCCCCAGCGATGACTGCTGTGTTCACCTCGTCGAGGTTACCCATTCCCTCTGCCACGTTGCCTTGCGCAACCAACGAGAGCCCTTGCACTGCGCGGCCCAGCATCTCAAGGTCAATGCTTCCGCATTCCTGCGCGATGCGAATCCCTTCCAACGCGAAAGCAAGCGCCCGCACCGGATCGCCTTCTTCGAGCAGACAAAGAGATCCTTCCCGCGCCTCAAGCCAGGCGCGCTCCGGACAAGATGGCTGGCCTTCCAGCAGCCGGCGTGCCCGCTGCAGCCATCCATTTGCGATGGCATTCTCTCCTCGAAAGGCCCAAGAATCCCACGCCAGCCAGACTGCGACTCGCGCAGCGCCTCTAGGATTCCCGATGGCAAGGAACAAGCGATACGCGCGCTCACGTGAATCGAACACCAAATCTGCTCGGTCGAGCCACCAGGCGGCAGTCCCCAAGCCTTCGGATGCTTCAGGAGAATCACAATTCGCAATTGCCTCTTGGTAGGCCTGGCGCGCTTCCTCCCAGGCACCGCGCGCGAGAGCTTCATCGCCGTTCTGACATTCAGATGGTCTTAATGCGGTCATAGGGCAGGGCCTTAATTATAAAAGGACGAAGAATCCACCAGATCGAGAAAAGACTGCGCATCCGCTAACAGCCACTTGCAGGCGTGGCCTGGCGGTTTTTCGAGTCTGTAACGTCTGGCTGATCGCAGCCTTCAACGAGCGCATATTGCCATTCGCTCAGCGAAGAGTCGATCGGTCCTGTTATGTCGGCATGTGGCAAGCTTTCCCGAGGGCCCGGCGTCGTTCCGGGCCGGTCACCGACAAGCCAAGCCAGCATCTCCAACATAGAACATGGCATCAATACCCCCATGCAAGCCATCCTTGCGCAATCCGGAAGGCCCAAAAGCGCTCAAACGAAGCCTCCAGTGTCCGGGGCAACCTCATCCAAAAGTAACATTTTCAGTTCAATTCACAGAAAAGACAATCCACCGCCCGCGGATTTCTGTTAACGTGTCCTTACCGGCACTCCGCGACTGTATCGAATCAGGACGATCAGAAGAAGGCGAGTGCTTGCTTTCATGCAGCAAAGGCCGCGCACTTTTGGATACGCGCTTGTTCCCGCTGCTGTCTTGTGGAAATCCCCATGGGACTGAGGATGGCGAAGCCTCGCCCAAAAGCCGTTCCCTGTGCCTTCGCTGAGTCCCCGTCGTCCTTCACCCATTGCAGAAAATAACCATCGCATGGCGCACAATCGGAATGTATGTAAACATCGCGGTTGACCTCCCGGTTGTTTACCAAATAAATAATCCCCCACCCCCTCCTATGGTTCGTCCTCTCTTCACCTGTTTCCAGCCGGAGCTTTCTCGAATCCAGGAAACTATCCCGCCCAACAACGACCGCGCATTTTTGACTGTGAAACTGTGAAATCGCACCTAACCTATTCAATCTAAACGTCAATTTCGCCAAATCCCACAACTGCACAGTTTGAATGAATCCTGCGAACCTTTGCCATTCGCACCAGAAGGAAACCCATGACATCAATCTCGAATCCAGAACGCGGCGGCGCCGCCGAGCGCATCCTGCTCAGCGCCGCGGAGCTCTTTGCAAGGCTTGGCTATAACGGCGTCAGCACCCGCGACATCGCCTCCGGCGCGGGCGTGAACGAGGTCACGATCTACCGCCATTTTCCCCGCAAGCGCGACCTCTATCTCGCCGTCCTCGATGCCCAGTTGCAGCAGGTAAAGCTGCGCGGCAATTTGCTGGCTTTCATCGCCGAAGCCACGACAGGGCGCATCGCGCTCGAGCGCGCCTTCGAGTTGATCGCGGAGACCCTCATGAACAAGCCCGAGCTCCTGCGCCTCTTGCAATTCAGCACCCTCGAACTCGGTGAGGATATCGATCCGCTCCTGCGCAAGCACCTGGGTCAGTTGGTCGAAGTCGTCGCCCACTACCTCGAGCCATGGGCCAACAGTGGCGAGATTCGCGGCGCAAATGCCAAGGCTGTCGTCCTCACCCTGATCTCAATTGTCGTCAGCTACTGCTCCTTGCATAGGCTTTTCTTGAACGGCGGCTCCTGCCCGGATGCGATGTTCAAGGCCTATGCCGATCTCTGCGCAATTTCAACCGATCACTTGATTCCACCGGCGCAGTCCGACCGTCGATCGGAGCCAACGCCTGTTACGGATTAGGCGAGTCACAGCGTTGGGTTAGCAGCCGGTTCAAATCAAACTCTCGACCAGGTTCGTGATTTAACATGAACCTGTTCCACTCAAATTCAGCAAGGCATCGCGGTTCTTTCTGCAAATACTTCACGCCATCGGCACTCTCTCTCCCGCGGCAGGCGGTCCACCAGAAGTGGTGCGCCAACTTGTTGAAGCCTATGCCGAAGTCGGCGACACCATCGAAGTGGTTTGCGGGGACAGTCCCGGTGAGGCCTTCCTGACTTCAATTGCGTGCCCGGTCCATGCTCTCGGACCGTCTCTCCTGGGCAATTTCGCATTTTCGCCGCGACTCTGGCGCTGGCTCCGCGTGAACGCGCATCGCTTTGACGGGATCGTGATGAACGGCATCTGGACGTTCCCCGATCTTGCCGTCCGTTCCGCTGCCCGCCGCGCTCATGTACCCTACGGGGTATTTCCGCATGGCGCCCTGGATCCCTGGTTCAACCGTACGTACCCGCTCAAGCACCTGAAGAAGATTCTGTACTGGCCTCTGCAGTATGCCGTCCTCCGCGACGCGCGGGCGGTCTTCTTTACCGGCGAGACGGAGCGAGATCTGGCCAAGACCAGCTTCCGCCCCAACAGTTGGAACAGCGTTGTCGTTCCCTTTGGGATCAACGATCCCGAGGAGCCCAGAAAAGAGCACGAGACAAGCGGGACCAATGGCGCCGAGCCAATCAAACCGCGCAGGGCAACGCCAGCCGAACAGATCGAGGCCTTCTATAAAATGCTGCCGGGGCTTCGCGCGCGTTCCTATCTCCTGTTTCTCGGTCGCCTCCACGAGAAAAAGGGCTGCGACCTCCTCATTCGGGCATTCGCTGGAACCGCAGCCGCCGCACCGGAAGTGGACCTCGTCATAGCCGGTCCAGATCATGAAGGACTAAAGTCGAAGCTTCAGCGACTTGCTGAAAAGCATGGCATTGCCAGCCGCGTGCACTGGCCCGGGATGATCGCCGGCGACATCAAATGGGGCGCGCTGCGAGCATCCGACGCGTTCGTGCTGCCCTCTCACCAGGAGAATTTCGGAGTCGCCGTGATCGAGTCCCTCGCTGTCGGACGCCCGGTGCTCATCAGCAACCAGGTGAACATCTGGCCCGATATCAAGGCAGACGCAGTGGGCCTCGTCGAAGAAGACACGCTCGAAGGCACGGACCGCGTACTTCAGCGGTGGTTCAATCTGCCAAGACAGGAGCGCGAAGCCATGGCCGTTCGCGCACGGGCCAGTTTTGTCAGGCGCTACACCATGAACCGCACAGCAGTGGCCATCAACCGGCTCTTCTCCCCCAGGGAGCTTCGAAGTCAGACAGAATCGTGAGCCAAAGATGCTCGTTTGCCGAATTCTCTCGTCTCTCCAACTGTCTTTCGGATCATTTCGTTGGATGCCAGATTCTCTTTATTCCTGAACCGTTCCAACTCATCGAGCCTTTCCGAACCGTAAAGAATTGACGGCAATCGCGGGCGGCCCTCGGAATCCCCTTTATGCAACAAATCGCTTGCACGATGGATGCTTCATGAGCGCGGGCACTCACCATGCGCTCACTCGCGAATCATTGCCGGGCAAGAAGAATGAAACAGCTCCGTCGATCGAGTAGCTATCGAGCCCCGACGACTAAAGTCTCACCGAGGTGACGGCTTCGACGGTGGGCCCGCCCTCCTGGAAATTCTGTTTGCCATCGTTTCCGATCGGAAGGCAAAAGCCAACGGAACGATGACCTCCTTTCGGGTGCATCAGGTCGTGTGCTCCATCTTGCAGGGAACAAGCGTAGCCCCTTTAGAATTAGTACGTTGACTACCGATGGATGGCTGATATAGTCGAGTCATCGAACGATCTCGCTCGCGCGGGACCGAATTACAAGCAGGATGCGTGAAAGCGCATGCCTGCAATTGAGGTTCCCGCAATGCAGCTCCCGTGCACGTTGTCTGTCGGGTCCGAAGATTGGAAGTGTACACTGATCGAGTGTGGCGCAGAACCTTGTACCAAGCGAGGCGGGCGAAGCTTTGCCCAAATCCTTCGCAAGCCAAGATAGACTCTGAGATCGTGTCGGCAGGATGGTCCCGATTTTCGTGCACACAGCCGAGGGAAAGGCGGCTCCAGGGTTATGACTGGGCATTGTGATCCCGCGGCTGTTTACATGTACTTTTCAATCGAAACGCAAGGGCAGGCGCTCTTCAGTCTTGCACACAGCCCAAAGCCGGAATTCCAGGATTTCACCGTGCGTGATCGACGGGCATTGGCGTGATGCTCCCCTTGACTGGAGATGTTGCCGCTAATTAACATCGCCGTATTAATGGATTTGACGATCCTCGATCCAGACGGACTGACGCGCATTTGCTGGCATTTGACCTGAATCGGTTTTGAATACTTCATGGCCGGAACCTGGGCTGCGATTGATCGCAAACTTCAGGCTGACCCAAGTGCTGGAATGGACGCCGAATGCGAGACTTGAAAAAGGAATTGGTCCTCCCTGGAGCTCCTGCCGGCAGCCGAAGCCATGATGGCGCAACAGAAGGGCCCGCCCATGAGGCCATTCATCCATAGTGCGAAGTTGTATCGATGGGGGACTGTTCTTTGAGGCTGCGCCAGTTTGTTTCGTGTACTTCGCAATACTCCTGGCATCGCCTCTCAGGTGCTCCGGAACATCGATCCGCCGAATCGAGTTGGCTTTTCTTGGTGAATGTGGCCTGTCATTGTTTTGATTTCACCTTTTTTCTCCATCCCTTGACATTCCAGAGTCCCGCCTCCGCCCTGGGGCATTGCGAAGGATGAATTCCGTTCGGTCCATAGCATTTCGAGTGGTTTGCGAAGGGGATGAGAATGAACTGGTTCGAAGTAAATTCAGGAGTGTAAATGTCCCTTGAACCGCAGCCCGAGTCGCAAGCCGGCCAGATAGCTCGTGCCCGGGCGATGATAGTTCCCTCGAATGAGCGCCTCTCACTGATGGACGTCTGGCGCGTCCTGATGAAGCGGATATTCATCATTCTCGCAGTGACATTGATTTGTCTTGCCGGCGCCACTATTTATACATTCCGCACCAAGCCGGTCTATGAGAGTGTTTCGCGCATTGAGATCAAGCCAAACACTTCTCCCAACGTGGGGCTGCAGAGTTTGATTGCCGAAGAGGCCGGGGGCGGGGAGTCCGCCAGCGCCTTGCAGACGGAGATTCTTGTTCTTCAGAGCAACTCTGTGATTCTTCAGACCGCACAAAGCCTCGATCTCTTGAAACTGATTCGTAGCGGTGAGCAGAAAGCGAACAAGCCCGGCGAACCCCCGCCCTCCGGCGAGATGACGACCGGCGAGCGTCTGGCCCTGATCGGCATGATCAGGGGTGGATTGCAGGTGCAGATCGTTCCAGCGACGCAGATGGTCGACATTCGCTATCGCAATAACGATCCGAAGCTCGCTACCGATGTGGTGAACAGGCTGGTCGAAACCTATAAAGATGAGGATCTGCGGTCAAAATTCGACCGCACCATGTATGTGTCGACGTGGCTGCAGAAGCAGCTCGAAGGCCTCAAACAAGAGGCGGGCGATGCGCAACGCCAGTTGGCGGACTATCAGAGGCAGCACAACATCGTTGGCACCGACGAGACCTCGAATCTTACGATGCAGAACCTGGCCCAGATCAGCGGAGACCTGGAGACCGCCGAAGCAGACAGGATCATGAAGGAAGCGCGGATGCGCGAGTTTGAATCCCAAGATCCGGATCTCGTGGCGCTGATGGGCGACAATCCCGAGCTTGGCAATCTCCGAAACCAACTCACCACGCTGCAAACCGAGCGTGCGCAACTGGCTTCAAAGTTTGGCGAGCACCATCCAAGAATGCAGGAACTCAATGCGCAAATTGACAAGATTGAGTCCAGCATTAACAACGAAGTCACTCTAGCCAGACGTCAGGTGCGCGACGAATACACAGGCTCGCTTCGCCTGGAAGAAATGCTGCAGAAGCGGCTGGATGCGCAAAAGGAGGACGCCTACCGTCTGAACGAAGACGAGGCTCAATACGCAATTCTCCGCCACGAAGCAGAACTCACCCGCGATCTCTACGATGCATTGCAGATGCGGCTCAAGGAAGCCAGCGTTACTGCAGGCCTCTCGGCGACCAACATCACGGTCGTCGATCGTGCCCAGATTCCACTTGCCCCGGTCGCACCCAGGAAGACCCTGGCCATGATGATGGGCCTCATCGGCGGGCTGCTGTGCGGTACTGTTCTCGCGTTCATGGTCGAATCGATTGACGATACGCTGCAGACGTCGGAAGAGGTGGAAAGCGTGTCGATGCTGGCCTCGCTCGCGACCATTCCGCACATATTGGGCGAGGGGGGAAAGCGCAAGCGCAGACGCAAAGGCGCCGAAGCTCCCGTTCCCGAAGGCGTCCACGCTCAGCAGCTTATTGCCCTGCACAGTTCCAAATCCCATGCGGCAGAAGCCTACCGCGGGCTGCGCAGCTCTTTGTTGTTGTCCTCTATCGACAGGCCTCCGCGCGTAATTGTCGTAACCAGCGCATTCCCTGGTGAAGGAAAAACAACGACCGCCGTCAACCTTGCGGTCGCGTTCGCGCAGCGAGGAGAGCGGGTTCTGCTGGTGGACGCCGATCTTCGCCGTGGAAGCCTCGATCGCGTGTTCAAATTGACGGAGAAGAATTTCGGCCTGTCCACCGTGCTCACAAAGCCGGCGACTCTCAGTGAACTGGCAAGTCCGGTGGCTGAATTGCCGATGCTCAAGGTGCTTCCGACGGGCCCGCGGCCTCCCAATCCAGCCGAGATGCTTTCTTCCGTTCGCATGGAGGAACAGTTGCATCAGTGGGCGCAGGAGTTCGACCGCGTGGTCCTTGACACCGCCCCGGTGCTTGCTGTCAGCGACACGCAGGCCATGGCGGCGCTTGCCGATACGGTCATCCTGGTAGCTCGCGCGGGAATGACACGCAAACGCGCCTTGCTGCGCGCCCGCGATCTGCTCTGGCGGATCAATGCACCCATTGCCGGAGTCGTCGTCAACGATGTCGACATGCGACTTGAGAACTTCTACACCTATCGCTACGGCATGTACGGATACAACTACGGGTATGGATACCGATATGCCCCCAAGGGTTCGGATATCGCCTACGGACTTGAGGACGATGAAAAAGGTGAGTAGCATGGCTAAGACATTCGCGTTCGCGGCGGCCATTTCGGCGTTTATCTTGCTGCAATCAGGTGCCGGCCTTGGCCAGCAAACCAGTAGCCCCACGCCGAGTGCGCCGGCACTGACGGTCAGTTCCGGCGATCTGATTGAAATCGCGATGTACGACAACGCGGATCTGTCGGGCCGCTTTCGCGTCGACGAGAAAGGCGACATCACCGTTCCCCTCCTGGGCCTGGTCCATGTCGACGGCCTGACCGCGGAGCAGGTTGGCACAACCATCGAAAGCCGTTACGTGGAAGCCGACATTCTGAAGCCTGGCAAGGCCCACGCCACCGTATTCATTGCCGAATATGCAACCCAGGGCATTTTGGTGAATGGGGAGGTGAAAACCCCCGGCCTGTTCCCGGCCCTTGGCATCCGCATGTTCAGCGATGTGATGACCGCCGCTGGCGGCGTCTCGGCGGTTGCTTCCTCCAAAGTGATCATCACCCGCAAGACCGATCCGGACCACCCCATCACGGTCGATTACAACCCTGAGGCGCTCACCCCCGTTGTCCCGCGAATTCAGATATTCCCAGGCGACACGATTACGGTTCCCAGGGCCGGCATCGTATATGTGCTGGGCAGGGTGAATCGGCCCGGCGGATTCGTCCTGGATGGCCGCAAAGCCCTTACGGTAGAAACAGCAATGGCGCTGGCAGCGGGCAGCGGACAGGCCGCGTCCATGAATCATGTGCATCTGGTGCGTACACTGGATGATGGCCGGAAGGAAGATATTATTCTCAACGTCAATAAGATCCTTGACGCCAAGGCTCCAGATGTAGCTCTGAAGGACGGGGATATTCTGTTCATTCCCACGAGCACCGCCAAGCTTGTGGCCCAGCAGGCCATATCTTCGGCCCTCAACATCGGCACCAGCGTGGCGATTTATCGAACCGCGTACCAGTAAGGCCCGCATTGTTCGCGGGAGAATTCAGTCTTTCGATCGCGCTCGGATGATCCGACATTAAGGTATTTGTTCCCGCGGGTATCCAACCTGAGCTCGTGAATGTTGGCCCATCGTATTCCGTTCTCGATGTTCGGTTGCCGAGTCCGAACTGGCCGACGGCGACTGTCCCTTCTTTGGATTTATCTATGCCCTCGACGAATCGATTGCTGATTCAGGTTGTAGCCCAACTGAAGCCCGAGCGTTGTGGGGTGAGCGATCATGCAATCCTATTGGCGCAGGAGTTAGAAGCAGCTTTTCAAATCCGCACGGCTTTTGTTGTGTTGAATTCCACCGAGCGCTGCAGCGTGCCTTATCCGCGCCTCTATTGCGCGCCATCGCAGTTGCTTGAGGCCTGCATTTCTTTGAGCAAGGGTCAGTTTGCGGCACTGCTCGTCCATTGCAGCGGATACGGTTATTCGAGGGACGGGGCCCCGTTCATTCTTGCCGAGGCGCTGGAGCGCGTCCGCAAGAGTTCGGAGTTCCCAATCGCGGCGCACTTCCATGAATTGTATGCAGCAGGAATGCCATGGAAATCCGCTTTCTGGTACACGCGCCGCCAGCAGAAGGTGGTTCGCAGACTCGCAGCGGCATGCGATCTGGTTGCAACCAATTCGACTCGCCATTTGCAATGGCTCGAACGCGAGGCAATCCAAGGCGGCGTCCCTGCTGTCCGGCTCTTGCCGATGTTTTCAAATGTTGGCGAGAGCCGGGAGCCGCCAGCTCTGCGCGGCAGACGGCCGGCATTGGTTGTTTTTGGTCTTGCGGACACGAGACGAAAGGCCTATCGCCGGCTGTCTTCTCTGGGGAAGCTGCTGCATACCCTTGGAGTCGAGGAAATTGTGGATGTCGGCCCGGAGTTTGATGTCTCCTCGGAATTGGGCGGAATTGCAATAAGACGCATGGGAGTGCTGGCCGCGACTGATCTTGCCGGGGTTCTGTCGCAGTCGATGTTCGGTTTTGTGCAGCATGATTCTTTCAGCCTCGCAAAGTCCGGAGTCTTCGCGGGTCTCTGCGCACTGGGCGTAATTCCTGTCATTGCGGAACCCTTTTCCGGAGAGGTGGACGGACTGAAGGACGGAATTCATGTGGTGAGCCAAAAGACGGCGGATGCGGTACAGAATGAGGGGCTGGAACAATGTTCCGCCGCGGCATGGACCTGGTATTCAGGCCATCGGCTACGTATTCATGCAGCGGAATATGCGGCATGGATGGATCGGCCGGGCACCGAGGCTGGAGCGGACTTGCGGCCGGCTTCCGCAGCCGCGGAAGTGTAGACGGGGCATGCGTATCGTTCAGGAAGAGACGCTGGCGACTATGGCCGCCCGCAAAGGAAAGCCCGCCATCCTGATGTCGCACCCTACGGGCAATCAGAATGTGCGCAATGCCCTCCGCAGCCTCGTCGAGCACGATATGCTCGCCGAATTCTGGACGACCATTGCCTGGAATCCCGAGTCCAGTTGGAATCGGGTGCTGCCGTCAAGGCTCCGCGATCGGTTGGCCAGGCGCGCCTTTCCCGACGTACCCAGGGAACTCGTGAAGAGTGTCCCATCGAGAGAAATTATTCGACTCGGCGTCAGGTCCTGGCCTCTGCAAGGTCTTTTTTGTTCGGGAGAGCGCCCATTTTCGGTGATCGGCATGTACCGTCACTTCGATGCCCGGGTGGCGCGGCGTGTTGGGGAGATCGGTGCCGACGCCGTGTATGCCTACGAAGGTGGCGCACGACAGACATTCCTTCAGGCAAAGAGACAAGGCATCAGGACTTTGTATGACCTCACCAGCGGCTACTGGTACTGGGAGCGCGATCTTCTGCGCGAGGAGCAGGCGCGAAATCCGCGCATGGCGTCCGTGCTTCCCAAGCTGTCTGATTCCGATGACCACATGCGCGAGAAAGATCAGGAACTGGCGCTTGCTGACTTCGTTTTTGTGGCCAGTCAGCATGTGCGCCGAACGCTGGCGGGAGTGGTCCCTGATGAAAAAATACTGGTTGTGCCGTATGGTGCGCCGTCCGTCCGAGCTCGGACCGGCAGTCGAACCGAACCTCACAGCCCGTTGCGCATTCTATTTGCCGGCGCACTTCATCAGCGAAAAGGGATAGGCTATCTTCTTAGCGCCGTCGATATGCTTGGGTCGGACGTTGAACTCACGCTGATTGGGCAGCGCTTCGCTCCCAATGATGTCGTTGACAGTGCGTGCAGCCGCTGGAAATGGTTGGAGACGATTCCCCATGAGCAGGTATTGGACGTCATGACGCAGTCGGACGTGCTTGTGCTCCCCTCGATCAGTGAAGCATTCGGGCTGGTGGTTACTGAAGCGCTTGCCTGCGGACTCCCGGTCATCGTCACCCCGAACGTGGGTGCCAGCGATCTGATTCGCGATGGACACGAGGGCTTTGTGGTCCCGGTGTGTTCGGCCGAATCCATTGCCGACCGGCTGAATCTGCTGAACCGGGATCGGGAGTTGCTGGCGGACATGTCGCGCCAGGCGCATGCAACCGCGGAATCGCACTCATGGAAGAGTTACCGCGATCATTGGGCTGAAGCTGTGAGGGCCGCAACATGGCAGTGAGGGAATCGAGACCCCCGATCGTTCGGCCGCCTCGCATGCCGCTTCTGAAGAAGCTCTTCTGGACGTACTTCCTTCTTCTGATCTTTGAAGGCGCGCTGCGTAAATGGATTGTGCCGCAGCTTTCCGGGCCTCTGCTGATTGTTCGTGACCCGATCGGATTGCTCATCATCTGGGAGGCCTATCGCACGCACAAGTGGCCTAAGGAGTGGTCTGCGGTCGTTGGGATCCTAACTGCCACCGTATTGGCGTTGTGCCTGCTGCAGTTGGTCGTATCGGATACTCCATGGTTCATTCCCTTGTATGGCTTGCGCTCCTACCTGCTTCCATTTCCGGTCGCATTCATCATGGGAACGAATCTCGACGCGGAAGATCTGCGCAAATTCGGCAACTGTATCCTATGGCTCCTGTTGCCCCTCACCGCGCTGGAGATCGCGCAGTACCTGGCGCCGCCGGGCTCGTTTCTCAACGTTGGGGCATATCGAGGTACCGAGCAACTCAATTACGCGCTTGGTCACGTGAGGGCTTCCGCCACCTTCAGCTATGTTGTGGGCCCCATGTCTTACGTTCCCTTGGCGGCGGCCTTCATTTTCTACGGCATGGCGAACTCCACATTCGCGAAGAAATGGCTGCTGTCGGCGGCAGCCGGCGCTTTGGTTCTGTCGATTCCTATCATTGGCAGTCGTACCCTGGTGTTTCTCCTGGCTTCGATTATTGCCTGCCTGGGATTGGCTGCCTTCTTTGGCGTATCCCAGTTTGTAAAATCACTGCAAATGATCGCAGCGCTGCTGGTGGTGTCGGCTCTGGTTGCGCGCCTGCCGGTCTTCTCCGACGCCACGGGCACTCTCGTGGAGCGATTCTCCCAAGCCTCGACTGCTGAGGGAAGCACAGAGAATTCGATCTTGTTGCGTATCGTTCACCCGATAACAGGAACGATTGAAGAAAGCATTGGAAGGAGCAATTGGCTCGGCGTCGGCGTGGGCAAGGGCGCCAATGCGGTTTCGACGCTCCTGACCGGCACGCAGGTCTTTACGACCGGAGAGGACGAATTCTCTCGCGTCATCAACGAATTCGGAGCGCCCGCGGGGCTCGCATTCATGCTGTTTCGCGGTCTGCTGGCCGTCATGATCCTCTCCAAAGCGCTTGCCCGCGTGCGCGAGCATCAACCGCTTCCGTGGCTCCTGGTTCCGTTGATGTTTTGGACTTTAGTCTTTGGCGTACTCGAGCAGCCGACGGAACAGGGATTCATGGTGATGAGTGTAGCCTTTTCCCTGGCAGCGTTGCGTCTGGCGCCTACTCCTATCGTATCGGCGCAGGCCGTGGACCAGCCTTGGCAGCAACGAAAGGTCGGCCTGCGTGCGCGGTGAGGCCTGCGGCCATTGGCGGTTGTCCTTGCGACGCCGTGGTTCGGGCAACAGAGGCGCAACCGACGCCCACCGCGCATGCGCCACCAGCCCAGATTCCTTCTTGCGCGTACAAGAAGCCTATTCAACGAACACCTCATGCAAAAGTTCCAAGCTTCAGGCCGAACCTAGATATGAAACACGGTCTGCACAAGGAGATTCGAACCTTGGATTCCATTTCTGAAAAGCAACAACAAACAACTTCCGCGCCGGCTTCCCTGCGCTCTGAAATCCTGCTTGTCTTTGGGTTTGCTCTTTCGGTGTTTCTGCTAACCTCGGCGGGCTTCGATACATCGGAGGGCACCTACGATTACCGGATCGCCCACCTGATATTGACCCAAGGCGCGCTGGGTTTCGCAACGCCTGCGGAGGGAATGTTCGAGGACGGTGGATGCACTTATCTTGCTCCCAATGGCCGAACCTATGCATACCATGAATTTGGGAATGCGCTTCTTCTTCTTCCCGCCGCCGGGGTCAACATTGTGTTGGAAAAAGCCCTGACAAATCATTTCGACCAGCGCAGGATCGGCTTTGTTACTGGCTTCACCGCGTGTTTGATGCCAGTTATCTACTGCGCGCTCACGATTGCGCTGTTTTACGCGATGCTCCGAATATGCTTCTATAAGTCCATTGCGACAGCACTTGCTGCTTCAATGGCCCTTGCATTCTGCACGTTCGTATGGACCTATTCGCGAAATCTATACGACGGTGTCTTGTGCATGTGCATTCTGACGGGCGCAACTCTCACCCTGTTGCAATTCAGAAGAACCATGAAGTTGAGGTTCTTCCTGATCGCAATAGCCTTGAGCGGGCTGGGGGTCATTACCCGGCTGACCATGGTGCTGGTATTGCCAGCCTTCCTGGTGTACCTGACGATGGTCTTGTGGAATGATCGCAAGCGGCTGATCCGGCTTGTGCTGATGGGCATCGCTGTACTGATCCCATTTGCCGCCTGGCAAACTTACTACAATCATTTGCGCACTGGACACTGGCTCATTGCGCCGGTAATGTCGGATCAATATGCTTCCACCAGCGGATTGACCGGCGATCCGGTGTCAGGAATGATTGGGTTGCTGTTTATGCCCGGCAAGAGCATATTCCTGTTTATCCCACTCGCCCTGCTATCGATCGTTTGTTTTCGCCGCTTCATGGCGAGTTACCCAATCGAGGCCACTCTGGTGGCTCTTCTTTCCGGAATGTGGCTGCTTATTCATGCGAAACTTGCAACTGACTGGTACGGCGCCTGGGGATGGGGGCCCAGACATTTTATTACCATTGCACCCGTTCTAGCCCTTCCGGCTTGCGTCTGCTGGGATTGGATGAAAGAAAGGTTGTGGCGGCGCATCTTGCTCATCTGCGCTCTCACGTGGGGCGCGATTCTCTCTATTTCGTCGATTATTGGAAACTGGCACTTTCGCATGGCGCTCGGCGACGCGGAGGGCAGGCATGACGCGATGCTTTGGTCGCTAAGTGGTGGCCAACCGATCGATATGATCAGAGGTGCACTTTCAAACCTTCGTAACATAGCTTTGCACCTTCCTGGCCCCTATCTGATTACGTACTCTCCCATCAATCGCTATGCCTCGAATACGGTCAACGTCTGGATGAATTCGGCGGCGTACGCCGGCGTTTCGAAGCTTCTACTCGGAGCTGTGACCCTGGTGTCGCTTGCGATTGCTTGCTACTGCCTGATCGCACTGCGGCGGATCATTCGCAGGAGTTCTGAGATGGAGTCGCTGTCATCGCACAAGGCGTGAGCAAGGCAACATAACTCGCGGCCTGGGTTCGAAGCGTTGGAACGCGTTCTCATTCAAGAGGTCTCATTGGTCAAGTCCAAAGTGTTATGACCAACCGGATGTTAGTCAAGTCAGGGTACACGGACTGGGTTTCAGAGACGAGCCGACATGAGTACCGCAGAAGCCAGCAATTCTCAAAACCACTCCATTTTATCGTCTTCCGTTTCATCGGATCCGCTAGTTGTTGCCCTTCTCTACAATCAAAACGGAATGGCCAGCTGGTGTTGGGAAGCGGCGCATGCTCTTCACGAACTGGGGCGAAATGTGCTCCTCATCGCCGCACTGGATGTTGGGCTTCCAGGTACTCCGGAAGTTGAAGTAGTACGTATCGATATCGCAGGCAGGTTCGCTCAGCGGCGGATTGGAATTGGCAAAGCGTTCTCTGCCGCGGCGAGTCTCCTCGGAGCGGGCCCGGACGGTTTGCTGCAACGGATTCACGCGGACCTTACGGCTCGTGGCGTGCGGCCGTCCGGCTACATCGTGAATCAATCGACTCTCGTCGATCGGAGCGTTGCTTGTCCACAGCTCGTGGCTGCCTGGGCTTATCCAGTCGAACTGTTTGCCTATCTTCGCAAGATTCCGTTGATGGTCCCAGACGGGAGCCTCAAGTCGTTTGTGCGAACGGCTCTGTCGTCGACGGGTTGGTGGAGGAAGGATTGGCGCGCGTACCGATCGGCCGATCGCACACTCCCCGTCACAGGAGCCCTGCTCAAGAGTCTTCGCCGCCGATCTGTCTCGTGCGATCTGGTTTACCCCGGAACCTGCATGGGGCCAGTTTCGGATCGGGCCGGCGACGGGACCAAGCTGCTGATGGCCGCTGCCAGTCTAGGCGATTCGCGGAAGAGGATCGTCTGGATGCTCGAAGCCATGAAGGAGATGTGTCCGCCATCTGGCGTCGTCCTGCAACTGGCCGGTGAGTCGGATGACACCGTGCGGCGTGCGGCCGCCGCAATTAGCTTCCAAGTAGAGTTCCTCGGCCATCTCAAGCGGCAGGAACTTCAGTTAGTCATGCAGAAGGCAGATATTTTCTGTTTCGGATCGGTTCTTGACGACTGGGGCTACGTCCTGGTGGAGGCGATGGCAAATGGTCTGGTGCCTGTTGCCCCAGCTATCAGCCCATTTGACGAGATACTCGATGGAGTTGGCTGCTGCTACAGCCAACATAGCCCAGATAATTTTGTTCGAGTTCTTTCCTCGGTGATTTCGAGTGACTTATTCCATGGGCGACGCCAAGCCAGGGATCGCGCACAGGCCCTTTTCTCACGCCTGGCATTTGGCCGGTCGATTCTAGCTTCATTCGAATCCGTTTCTAACCGCTGATGGCGTAACAACTAGCGGTGTAAAATCAAGAGTTGGAAGGCTGGCCGATGAAGGTCTTGATTCTAAGCATTAATTATTGGCCGGAAGTGACCGGGATCGGCGCTTTTACAACCTATCGCGCTGAATATCTCGCCGCCGTCGGTCACGATGTCGAAGTATGCACTACATTTCCGTATTATCCGGAATGGAAGGTTCCGCAAGGCTATGCCGGCAAATTTGTATTGCGTGAAAAGCGTAATGGAGTTCAGATATCTCGCAGCTATGCCTATATTCCGAAGTCTGCAACGTCACTGAAGCGCGTTCTGCACGAAGCCTCATTTATAGCTTCCTCAATGATCAGTGCATTTCTCCGCAAGCGCCCGGATCTGCTTTTGGTTGTTTCTCCACCTCTGGGTCTCGCCGTCCCCGCCATTGTGTTGAGCCGCCTGTGGCGAGTTCCATATATCTTCGATGTGGAAGATCTGCAACCGGACTCGGCGGCGGAACTCAACATGCTTCCATCGTGGGCGCTGAAGATTCTGTACAAGGTCGAAAGAGCTGCGTATCGCAACGCCGCGTTGGTCACCACTTTGACCAACGGGATGCGGAACCGGATCATTGGCAAAGGTGTACCGGCCGAAAAAGTTGAACTGCTCGAAGCGCGCGTTGATGACTCCTTGCTCACCATCGGAACAAAGGAGGGAAGCGCTTTCAGGGATCGTAATGGCCTGCAAGACAAGTTCCTTGTCACGCACAGCGGCAATATGGGCGTCAAGCAGGGACTGGACGTCATCGTGGATGCCGCGCTACTGAATCGCTCGGATGATTCGGTGCATTTTCTGTTTGTCGGGGATGGCGCCGTTTGCGACAGAATCCGGCAGAGGGTGGCTGAACTTGGATTGCACAATGTGAGCTTTCTGCCTCTGTTGGAAGCGGAGGATTTTCGGGGGCTGTTGGCGGCGAGCGATGTTTGTCTGCTGACCCAGCAAAGGTCGGTCTCCGAAATCGCTTTTCCGTCGAAAATTGTGACCTATCTGGCTGCGGGGTGTCCAGTGATTGCCTCGGTCAATCCTAGCTGCGAAGTTGCGCAAACCGTTCGCGAATCGGGAGCAGGCAGAATCGTTCCACCCGAAGACGGGGCGGCACTGCTCGAGGCAATTCAAGAATTTCGAGGTGCGGATCTGCGCGAGTACGGTCAAAATGCACAGGAGTACGCAAACCGCAGGTGGTCATCCGCCCGTGTTCTGGGGCATCTGGAGCGAAGCCTATTATCGGTTGTCACATCTACAGCGAGTTCGTTGCCGGAAGAAGGGACGATTCGATGAACTCTGAAAAGAGGGCGAAGGCTGTCTTGATTCTCCAGGGAATCCTTGCGTGCTCGATTTGCGGCCCGGGAATGCAAGGCCAGCAGGCTACGAGCTCGACCCACTTCGGTCAAAGACCGCCCAGCGCCGGTTCAACTGTAGGCGCAACCGCTCCAATCGGGGGCCAGGGATCGGGCGGAGGCTCCTCGTGGGGTGCGGGAAGAGGGAGTTTCGGAGCGGGCGCCCAGCAGGGCGGGATCTGGCATGACGATGGGCCGAGTCTCGGCCCTGCCGCCGCCGGCGCAGGCAGTTCGACGCAGGTCCGCCCTTCTGGAGGGAGTGCGCATCCATCCGGCGGCGGAATGCCCTCGGGATTCTCCCCTTCGAGGCCGAGCAGCTTCCATGCGAACGCTGGCACAGGCGCGACGCGTTCCTTCCATTCGACTGCGGGCCACTCTTCTGGAGCCTCCGTCATTGGCCACGGAGTGACGTCCGGTTCCAAAGGGAGGAGCCATGCGGCAGCCGGATCGCAGTGGCGGGTTGCTTCCTTAGGCCACGGTTCGGCGAGAGACGGAACTCGGCGACCGTCTGGCGTAACTACCTCCATGCCAAAGCAATCAGTCACCGGCAATTCCCACTTGGACCTCGGACTGGATATGGGTTTGCCCACGAAAGGTGTTGGACACCAGTCGCCGTAGGTCATCGGACAGCGCTCTATTTATCTTGCGACAGGCGCCAGAACTCTTCTCACCACTTATGATTTTGCCGAGCGTTGCTGTCATCATCCCCACCCGGAACCGGCATGAGTTGCTTAGGCGGTGCCTGAGCCGGCTCGTTCCCGATGTCTGCGCTCACCCGGATTGTTCGATCGTCGTCAGCGATGACGGAGATTCGTCGATAACCAGGGAGGTGCTCGAGGGGGACATGGCGATCGTTCAGGTTGTCCACGGACCACACCGTGGCCCGTCCGCCAACCGAAATTGTGGAGCTGCACACGCCACCGCTGAGCTTTTGATTTTTCTGGACGATGACTGCATCCCGGATCGGAATCTGATTGCGATCTATCGGGATGCCGCAATGAGAAATCCGGGAATCGGCGTATTTGAAGGACGAATCAGCGCAACGGGGGAGGCAGGCAGCTTCGCGGATGCAATTCCGGCAAATGAAACAGGCGGTTATCTCTGGTCCTGCAACTTTGCCATCCGGCGAGAACTGTTTGAGAAGATCAATGGATTCGATGAAAGATACCCGTTCGCCGCAATGGAAGATGTCGATCTCCACCTCCGCGTCAAGAAGCACTCCGAGGTTCTCTTTCTGCCGAGTGCAAGAGTATGGCACGAACCCGAGTTGCGGCTTGGCTGGCACATAGTCCAGCACCACTCGCTTTCGGTCCTGCTCTTTCTGCATCTGCATGGCCCAAAAGCGGTGGAAAAAGGGTCGTCATATTTCATTCGCATGGCAGCGCGCATTCTTGTTCGGAGGGGGGTTCAACAAATTCGCTTGCGGATGGTCAAGAATCCAGCGCAGTTGTTCTTCCAGGTCTGGGCCAATCTTCAGTTGGCGCTGATCGTGTTTTTCTGGCGCTTTCACAGTTCCCTGGCAAGATGGTATTATCCGCCATGCTGTACCGGTTGCGAATCCATTCATGCCTCCATTGCCAACGCCGATCATGCCGCGATGCCTCTAAAGGAAGGAACCGATGGCCGCTGACGAGCGTGAAGCTTCGCCGCTGCAATCCGTCGACGGGCTGTCCCCATCCGGGGAGCCTGTTCGGCATAGGTATCAGCGGATGGAGCGCTTTCAAGTGCCTCCCGGTTTCCGCGGCCGATCGAAGGTGATTGTCCAGTTGTGGTGGCTGGTGCAGTCCACGCTGTTCGCCATGTCGCCGCAGGTGATGTACGGCTGGCGCACGTGGCTGCTTAGACGTTTTGGGGCTCGCATCGGTAGGGGCGCCATCATTCGCCCGTCGGTCAAGATTCCCTATCCCTGGAAGCTAACCATTGGCGATCATTGTCACATCGGCGACGACGTGCAGTTATACACCTACGGAGAGATCGAGATCGGAGATTGTGCGGTAGTATCCCAGCGATCTTATCTTTGCGCGGGATCTCATGATTACACCAGCCCAACCTTCGACATCTTTGCCAAGAAGATTGTGATCGGATCGGAGGCATGGTTGGCAACGGATGTGTTCATCGCTCCCGGAGTCACAATCGGACGTGGTGCTGTTGTGGGGGCACGGAGCTCGGTGTTCCACGATGTACCGCCGGCCGCCATCGCCGTGGGGACGCCTGCGCGGGTCGTTGGGGAACGCAAGATGCGCGACGGATCTGATTTGGCTGACGGCGACAGAGGATAGATCGACAACCATGATCCACCATTCCAGGGGCAGGCGCGTGCTTGTGGCGCACAACGCGATGCGGGGTCACTGGGGCGGAATGGCGCGCTTGATGGAATCCATCCACGCCGAGCTCGAAGCTTTTGGATGGAAAACAGACTACTTTACCGCCGACGATTTGCCAGCCGCCGGTAGCCAGCGGTTTCGTCGCTATGCATTCACCTGGTACGCCCGTCGTCACGCCAGGGAAGCGTTCCTCCGAGGCCAGCCCTACGATGTGATCAACGTTCATGAACCTGCCGGCGCGGCTATTGTTCTGGGGCAATCACGATTGGGCGGACCGGCTATTGTGGCCATGTCGCACGGAGTGGAGCAGCGTTACTGGGAGTTGCGCCTGAGCAAGAACCCGCCTGGCCCCGAGCCTCCGAGTTTGAAGACCCGCATATCGTTCCCGATGTTGAGCCTGTGGCAGTCGCGGTTGACGCTCAAGAAGGCCGACCATGTGTTATGCCTGAATGAAGAAGACAAGGCCTTTCTTGCGACTCGTTTCAATATTGCTCGAGAGAGAATTACCCGAGTCTTCCCCGGCACAAGCCCGGAGTTTCATGGTGCTGCGCCAAGACGATCCTATGATCGCACCTGCATAAAGTTGATCTTTTCCGGCACATGGATTGAACGAAAAGGGATCAGGCAGTTGATCGAAGCGTTTTCAATCTTGGCAGACCGCCATCCTGGGTTGCAGCTAGGAATTCTCGGCGCGGGAGCGCCTGCGGAGAGCGTACTTGCGGATTTCCCCGAATCGCTGCGTTCAAGGATTACCGTGTTCCCGCCGCTCTCGCATGCGGAATGTGCCGAAGTCCTGCTCGACCACGATGTCTTTCTCCTGCCGAGTTTCTTCGAAGGCACGCCCCTTGCTCTTATTGAGGCGATGTGTACCGGCATCCCCGCCATTACGACCGCAACCTGCGGAATGAAGGATGTTGTGCAGGACGGGCAAAACGGTCTTCTTGTTTCACCCGGCAATTCAGAACAGATTGTTCGCTCGGTTGAGCTCATCATGACCGACTCGAGTTTGCGCCAGAGGCTTGGCCGGCAAGCTGCCGGTGACGCTGCCGAAAAATACACATGGAAGGCGGCGGCAGAGCTGGTAGATTCAGCCTATTCCAAACTATTGAATCCCGTGTAACTCAGCCTCAATGCAGAATTGTCCACTTTGAGCTTAATAAGATTGGAGGCCTCATGCATGACTCATCGGAAAAGTTTGTTTTGGTAACCGGCGGCGCAGGCTACATTGGCAGCCATGCGGCCAAAGCACTGGCTGCGCGCGGATATGTTCCTGTCACTTATGACAATCTCATTTACGGCCATCGCTGGGCTGTGAAATTCGGTCCATTTGTCGAAGGAGATATCGGGGATCGGGATAAGCTGATGGAGACGATCGGCCGATACAACATATCAGCGGTGATGCATTTCGCGGCCTTCGCCTATGTGGGCGAGTCAGTCAAGAGGCCGGAGAAATACTTCGATAACAACGTGACCAAGTCTCTAACGCTTCTCAATGCCGTCTTGGAATCCGGTGTGCATCACGTCGTCTTCTCCTCGAGTTGCGCCACCTACGGCACGCCGGACCGCATTCCGATTGCCGAGGATACGCCTCAGCGCCCGGTCAATCCTTATGGCGAGACCAAGCTCGTCATGGAGCGTGCACTGCACTGGTACGCAGGCGCGCACGATCTCACCTGCGCGGCACTGCGATACTTCAATGCCGCCGGCGCTGACCTCGGCGGGAAACTTGGAGAAGAGCACTCTCCGGAGACGCATCTGATTCCCCTTGTGTTTCAGGCGATCGACGGCGGGCGGCCGCTTGAAGTTTACGGTGGTGACTATCCGACCCCCGATGGAACCTGCGTGCGCGATTACATTCATGTAGCCGATCTGGCTGATGCCCATGTGAAGGCTCTCGATTATCTGCTTGGCGGAGGAGCATCGATTGCGGTGAATCTTGGAACAGGCCAGGGGCATTCGGTCAAGGAGGTTATTAGCGTCGCCGAGGATGTGACCGGGCGCAAGGTGCCGCACAACATCGTCTCTCGGCGGGAGGGCGATCCAGCCATTCTGGTTGCAGATCCTTCGCTCGCAGGCAAGGTGTTGGATTGGCATCCGCAACACTCCGACCTGGATTGCATTATCCGCTCCGCCTGGAAATGGTACTCCGAGTATTCGAAGGAACTGGCCGTGTAACCGGAACGCGCCGGTGCATAGCTTGGAGCGACAGGCATTCTGACTGGAACAGTGCTAACTTTGCATAACCTTATTTCCGGAGATTTCTGAAAATGCGCATGGTCATAGCATGCTGCGGTTTGGAACATATACGGCGCGGCTATGAATCGTTTGCACGCGAGCTCTTTGGATCTCTCTCCGGGCAGGTCGACGTCACACTGTGCAAAGGTTCCGGCAAGCGCGGGCCCAACGAGGTGGTTGTGCCATGCCTCAGGCGCGATCTCCTTGCGCGGTTTGTCGACCCCAAGACGGCATTTCGCTGGGAACAGATTACATTCGCCTTGGCCCTGTTTCCGTATCTGATTCTGAAAAGAATCGATCTGGTTCACTACAGCGACGGCACTGTCGGAAACGTGTTGGCGCGGCTTCTGCGCTTGACCGGTTCGCGTGTCAAACTGCTGCTGTCCAACGGCGGTCCCTATTCTGCCGAGCACTTCCGGCCTGAGATTTTCATTCACCAGGTCTGCGCAGAGTGCGAGCAGGACGCACTTCGGTTCGGCATCGCGCAGCGGCGCATGCATCTGGTTCCGTACGGCCTCAACCCAGAGAAATTTCGCTCAGCGGAAGGGAAGGCGGCTGCGCGCGAGCAGTTCGGCCTTGCGACGGACAAATTCGTAATTCTGTCGGTCGCCGCTCTGAACCGAAGCCACAAGAGACTCGATTATCTGATTCGCGAAGTTGCTGCCCTGCGCGACGATTCAATGTTTCTGTGCATGGCTGGCCAGCCAACCTCTGAGACTCAGGAACTGAGAGATTTGGCTGCGGAACTTCTTCCCGGCCGGCACACGATCGTCTCCGTGCCGCGAGCAAAGGTCCCGACGCTATTGGCTGCGGCGGACCTGTTTGTTCTTGCATCTCTGTCGGAAGGGCTTCCGATGGTGCTGCTCGAAGCCTGTTCGGCAGGAGTGCCGGTTGTCTGCCACGACACCGCGCACTTCCGGTGGGCACTGGGAGATGCGGCGCTCTACAGTGACATGGCTGTTCCGGGAGCGCTGGCATCGAGTATTCGACAGATCGCGGGTCAAAAGGAAGTGCTTCAGCGGCTCAGCGGCTTGGGGAGGCTAAGAGCCGAGGATTGCTATAGTTGGAAGGTGCTTGTTCCTCGATATCTCGTTATGTATGAGTCTGTCCTGTCAGCCCGAAGAGGATCAGCGAATGCGGCGCCGCTGGAGTTATAACTTACCTGTCCGTCCTTCTTCGTTGACGGCGTTTCCAAATCGGGAGAAGCTATGCTGAGGCGACTGTTCTTCAGAGTCATTGATAAGTTCATCAAATGGCACCTGGAATACCGCAACGAAAGACTCATGAAAGAACTTCGCGCTTGCGGAGCGGGGGTATCGATTAGTTCAGACGCTAGAATATGGGGAGCCGACAGGGTAACTCTGGAAGACGATGTTGCCATCAACGCCTTCACCCACATCTTCGGCGGCGGCGGGGTTCATATCGGGGCAAGAACCCAAATCTCCACGGGCTGCTCGATTGCTGCAATCACACATTCTGAACAGATCGCGACCCGCCGCCGCGGGATCGAGGTGCCGGTGACCATTGAAGAGGATTGCTGGCTGGGTACCGGCGCAATCGTTCTTCCTGGCGTTCGGATTGGACGAGGCAGCATCATCGGCGCGGGCGCGGTGGTAACCAAGGACATTCCACCCCTGTCGATTGCGGTTGGTGTCCCGGCCCGTGTCATCCGCCAGATTACTCCATAGGGAGATTATGAATCTCAACAGAATCTCCCGAGTCGGAAAGAAGGTGTCCACCTTTGTTGGTGGTCAAAGCGCTGTCCAATTGCTCAACGCGGCAACCGGACTGCTGCTGCTTCGCTTGATGACCAAACCCGATTTCGCCATCTACGCCATCGCTCTCGGCATCCAGGGAATGATTACGATCCTTACCGATATCGGCTTCGGGGGAGCCATTTCAGGCCTGGTGGGCACCAGATATCAGGACAAGGATGTCCTGGGTTCTTATATAAAGACCGCAAGCCATCTTAGGCAGGTTCTTCTGCTGATTATTTGCGGCGCGGGCATTCTGCTTGCCGGTCTCTTCCGCAATGCGAAATTCGAAGCATATGGGCGCCAGGAACTTGTCCTTCTTTCTCTCGCGGTGCTGCTGACGGTACAGTTTCAAGCGTGGGCGTCTTACTACGAGATACCCCTCCTGCTGAATAACAAGTTAGTTTTGTTTTACAGCCCACAGATTGCCGCAGCCGCTCTTCGCATCGTTAGTTCCGTTGTCCTGTATTACATGCATTGGATCTCCGCGATCACGGTGATCATGGCCAATACTTTGAGCATTGTGGTCATGGGCGTCTCTTACAGATTCATGGCTCGACGTTGGATCCATGTGCCGCGGAAAGCTTCAAGGGAGCACGGCAGGGAGATGATGCGGTTCCTGGTGCCGCTGCTGCCGGGTACCGTGTATCAGGCGCTTCAAGGGCAGATATCGCTCTTTTTGATTGCTGTGTTCGGACACATGGGCCAAATCGCCGAGGTTGCGGCAGCGGGCCGGATCGGCCAACTGTTTCTGCTGCTGAATTCATCGAACGGCGTACTTATCGGACCCTATTTCTCAAAGAGCCCACGTTCTCTCTTTCGCAAGCGATACCTGAATGCAATGAGCGCAGTTACGGCAGTTGCCCTCATCGTGGTTGCGTCGGCGAAGATATGCCCCGGCGCCTACCTCCTCCTGCTGGGCGCGAAATACAGCAACCTGACTCCGCAGGTTCAACTCGTTATCTACGCTTCCGCGATTGGGTATCTCACGGGGGCCATGTGGACCATTGCTGTCGCGCGCAAGTGGATATTCTGGTGGAGCGGATCGATTCAGGTGATTGTGCTTACGCTGGTGCAGCTTGTCTGTGTTATGTTTCTTCCACTGAGCACCTCTGAAGGCGTTCTCAAGATGAATATCTATACGGCCTTTGGGGCGCTTTCGGTACAGATCGTTCACGTCATCAAGGGCTTCTCAGTCCATGCCAAGGCCGAAGCCGCCGAAGCCATCGCATCCTGAGCATGTACCGTTTAGACCGATGCGACCTACACTTCAGGGAACTCGCTGTAAACTATCATCATCGGCAGAGGCGTTCTTTCCGTATCTCGGTTCGATCTCACATAGATCAATCGGAGGTTTCGCTCTTGCTGCTCCATCAATCTAATTAACGAGGCGCGTTTATGGGGAAAACTGCACTAATCACCGGCATTACCGGCCAGGACGGTGCTTATCTTGCCGATCTCTTGCTGAGCAAGGGCTATCTTGTGCATGGCATCAAGCGGCGCTCTTCATCGTTCAACACAGCGCGCATCGACCATATCTACCAGGATCCCCATGTGCCTGACAGCCACTTTCAGATTCACTACGGAGACATGACGGACTCCACGAATCTGATTCGCATCATTCAAGCCGTGCAGCCGGACGAGATTTATAATCTCGCCGCGCAAAGCCACGTGCAGGTCAGCTTTGAAACTCCGGAGTACACCGCGAATGCCGACGCGCTTGGCGCGTTGCGTATTCTGGAGGCGATCCGAATCCTCGGACTCGTAGAAAGGACGCGCTTCTATCAGGCATCGACCTCTGAGTTATATGGGAAAGCCCAGGAAGTTCCACAGAAAGAGACGACGCCATTCTATCCGCGCAGCCCCTACGGAGTGGCCAAGCTCTACGGTTACTGGATTACTGTGAACTACCGGGAAGCTTACGGCATGCATGCCTCGAACGGAATTCTGTTCAATCACGAGAGCCCGATTCGCGGAGAGACTTTTGTTACGCGCAAGATTACTCGCGCAGTGGCGAGCATCCACCTGGGGGTGCAGAAGACGCTGTATATCGGCAATCTCGACTCCAAGCGCGACTGGGGCCATGCGCGCGATTACGTTGAAGGCATGTGGCGGATCGTACAGCAGCCGACGCCGGACGACTTCGTTCTGGCAACGGGCGAGACGCACAGCGTTCGCGAGTTTATTGAGCTGGCATTTTCCATGGTCGATCGCAAAATCGAATGGAAGGGCAAGGGCGCTGATGAGGTCGGGATCGATTCCGTCAATGGCGAGCCATTGGTGAGGATCGATAGCCGTTACTTCCGGCCCACCGAGGTTGATCTGCTTCTGGGTGACGCTTCAAAGGCACACCGCATTCTGGGTTGGAAGCACACGATCGCTTTTCCAGAGCTAGTCACCGAGATGTTGAGCTCGGATTTGAAGATCATCGCCAAGGAAGCCCACATGAAAGAGCTTGGGCATGAGTAGCTTCGACTTGACTTGCAGGCGGGTCTGGGTCGCGGGGCATCGCGGCATGGCAGGCTCGGCGATTGTGCGGCGCCTGCAGCGTGAGAGTTGCGAAATTGTAACGGCTACGCGCGGCGAACTCGATCTGTTGCGCCAGGCGGAAGTCGATGCGTGGATGGCCGATGGAAAGATCGATGCCGTATTCCTTGCCGCTGCTACCGTCGGCGGCATTATGGCCAACACCACGCGGCCGGCGGAGTTCCTGTATGAAAACCTGGCCATCGAAACCAATATCATTCATGCTGCGTGGCGTAACGGGGTCAAGAAGCTGCTGTTTCTTGGCTCCTCC
Organism: uncultured Acidobacteriaceae bacterium; assembly: GCA_963757965.1. Classification (GTDB taxonomy): domain Bacteria; phylum Acidobacteriota; class Terriglobia; order Terriglobales; family Acidobacteriaceae; genus Telmatobacter. The sequence goes on along the minus strand of CAVWTV010000001.1, from coordinate 1,071,754 downwards.
TGCATCTATCCGCGCATGGCCGAGCAGCCGATGCGCGAAGAGGCGCTGCTGACAGGCCCGCTGGAGCCGACCAATGAGTGGTACGCAATCGCCAAGATTGCCGGCATCAAATTGTGCCAGGCCTTTCGCCGCCAATATGGATGCGACTTTGTTTCTGTGATGCCGACCAATCTGTACGGCCCCGGAGACCGTTACGATGCCGAGGGCGGCCATGTTGTGGCTGCACTGATCATCAAGATTCATGCGGCCAAAATGGCAGGCTGCCCGACCGTCGAATTGTGGGGAAGCGGAACGCCGAGGCGTGAATTCCTCTTCTCAGAAGACCTGGCGGACGCTTGCATCTTTGTCATGAAGAATTATTCCGGCGAGATGTTCCTGAATGCCGGCACCGGAAAGGACATGACGATTCTGGAACTGGCGCAGGGCATTGCCACCATCATCGGTTGGACGGGAACTTTCACCTTTGACCGATCGAAGCCCGACGGCACGCCGCGAAAGGTAATGGATGTCAGCCGCTTGCGCGCTCTGGGTTGGAGTGCTCCCACCGATTTTGAACCGGGCATGAAGGAAGCTTATGAATGGTATCTTTCAAATGTGGCTCGTTCGAATGCTTTAACGGCATAAGCGCGCCGCGAAGTCTTCCTCATGCCTGGCCAATTTGGAATCCCGCTGAAGTTTTTCCCCAGGTTCCTTTTTTCGCATACAACGTCAGACAGTCGTAGAAGAATAGAGAGAATGAGTGAGCGTATGAATTTGGGCAGCCGATGTGCCAAAGCTCCAGCGATTTTCAGCGCGGTGCTGCTGGCCTGCTTTCTGCCTGTGACCCTGAGCGCAGCATCGGCCGAACAGCCTGAAGCATCGGGGTCTGGACCGGCGGCGACAGGGTCGGCAGCGGTTGGATCGGCAACGGGGGACTGGCCTTGGGGCCATGGTCGCGATCCCGGCCGTCCTGTGCCCGTCTGCGAGCCCTCTCTTCTCGATTCGCCGTTCATTCCGCTCGACAGCTGGGTGTATCCGGCGATGATGCGTTTGTTCTCGATGGGCTTTGTGGATAGCGCTTTTCTGGGCATGCGCCCCTGGACACGTTCAAGTGTGGATCACATGCTGGAGGAAGCCGGCGCTCGCATCGAGGACGCGGACGCCGGGCCGGCAACGGATGAAGCGCAAGGTATTTATGAAGCGCTGATTCAGACACTGCGCGACGACATGCAGGGTCCATGCCTTGTGCATGAGGGCAATTCGCGCATCGAGTCGGTCTACTCAGTGGCGCGAGCCATCACCGGCACACCGCTTCGCGACAGCTATCATCTCGGGTCGACGGTCACAAACGACTACGGCCGGCCTTATTCGAACGGCTTCAACAACTACTCCGGAGCAAGCGGTTACGTGGGCGCAGGCCGGTTCCTGCTCTATGCACGCGGTGAGTTTCACGGTGCGCCTTCGACTGCCGGTTACACGACAGCGCTGCGCCAGACACTTTCCAATATCGATCTCCCGCCTCCCTACGACCCCAGTTACTACAAATTCCCGGTCTCACCAGCCGGTCAGGCGACCATCCCGTTGGGACCAATCCCGGCGGCCATAAATGGGCGAGTGATGGAAGCGTATGTGTCTGCCCATTACCTGAATCACGAGATTTCTTTCGGCAAACAGGACGATTGGATGGGCCCCGGGTTGGGTGGCGGCATGGCCTATTCCAACAATGCGGAAAACATCTACGCGTTCCATATCAACCGTGTCGAGCCACTGCGCATTCCGCTGCTCTCCCAACTCACAGGGCCATTCCGGTACGAGTTTCTAGTGGGATCGCTCAAAGGCCACAAGTACCCGAACGACCCATGGGTGCATGTGGAGAAAGTCAGTTTCAAGCCCACGCCGAACCTGGAGCTCGGCTTTGAGCGCACCGTGATTTGGGGAGGCGAGGGGCACGAAGGAATTACCATCAAGTCCTTCCTGCGGAGTTTTCTTAGCCTGACCGCAGTCAACCCCGCGACCAAGTTCAGTAACAGAGATCCGGGCGCGCGCTATGGCGCATTCGATTTCACCTACAGGCTTCCCTTCGTCCGCAAGTGGCTTACGCTCTACTGCGACTCGGAAGTTCACGACGATGTCTCGCCCATCGACGCACCGCGCCGTGCCTCCTGGCGACCGGGCATCTATTTGTCCCATGTTCCGGGCGTTTCCAAGCTCGATGTGCGCGTCGAAGGCGTCTCCACCGATCCGCCCGTTTCGCGCAGCAACGGAGGCCAATTCATGTACTGGGAGACCATCCAGGTACAGGGTTACACCAATGCCGGCCAGCTCTTCGGCGACTGGATCGGCCGCGAAGACAAAGGCGGCCAGGGCTGGATTACCTATCATCTGAGTGGCAACGAGTGGTTCGAGGTGGGCGTGCGCAATCAAAAGGCGGCCAAGGATTTTGTTCCCGGCGGGACCACGCTGAACGACATCGAGTTCAAGGTGGTCAAACGCATCGGCAAGGACTTCGAGGTCAACGGCAACTTCGCCTACGAGCACTGGAAAGCGCCCATCTACCTTCCCGGTCAGCAGACCGTGACCACAACGACTATCCAACTCACCTGGTTCCCGCAACGAAAGGTTAGCTTCTAAGTTCCGGCCGATGGCGTTTCCGGAGTTCCTTTTACGGCAAAGACTGCGATCGGAACCGGGAGACGCGGCTTGGCGTATACCCCGGAGGGGTATACGGGGGGTGGGGGGGTATTAATTTTCTGGTACACATCGTTGAGCGGTGGAGTGTCAGAGCTTCAATGTTTTGGCATTTGGCCTCTGCTCGACTCATGGCTCACTCGCACCTATGTCCATTGTGCGGCAATCGAAGTTAATTTTCTGCAAAACCAAAGCTCCTAGTGTAGGCCGTCGCAAATAGGGTCATTTACCGATGCCCGCGAATGTGTTGAATGCGTAGCAGAGGCTTCCCTCGGGGGCTAAAGCCCAGTTCATTTTGGGCCGTTTACGGCACGACTGAAGTCGTGCCCTTTCAAAACATAAGCGACCATCTGTGTGGCGGACACCACCAGTTCGATCTTGGAGAAGCAGCCTGGAATCTGGATCGACAGTTCGAAGGGTGCTGATTTACCGATTGGGCAGTTTGGGCGACACGGTGGTCGCGCTCCCATGCTTTCACCTGATTGCGCGTACCTATCCCCAGGCGGAACGCGTCCTGCTCACCAACTTTCCGGTCCATGCCAAAGCCCCGGCCGCCGCGGCGGTGCTGGGCGACTCAGGGCTGGTCGATCGGTTCATGCGCTACACCGTGGGCACACGCCGAGTTGGTGAATTGGTAAGCCTGGGGTGGCAGATTCGCCGCTTCCGGCCGGATCTGCTGGTTTACCTTATGCCGGTGCGTCCCTTGAGGAATGTGCGCCGCGACCGGCTCTTCTTCAGGGCAGCAGGCGTGAAGCAGATCGTGGGGCTGCCGGGCAAGGAAGAGCTGCAACATCGCTTTGACCGTGCGACCGGGCTTTACGAGTCTGAGTCCTCCAGGTTGGCCCGCTCGCTTGCCGGGTTGGGCGATGCGAACGCCGGAGAACGGAAAAACTGGAGCCTGGAACTGACCGCAACTGAACGCGAGACTGCGACCGTGGCGCTGGGCGCACTTGCGCGGAGGCCCTTGATCGTCTGCGGCCCTGGCACCAAGATGCAGGCCAAGGACTGGGGCCGGGAGAACTGGCGATCGCTTCTTGTCCGGCTTAATGCGGAGTATCCGCAATATGGACTAGCGCTGATTGGCGCCAAGGAGGACACCGCGGTGGCTGAGTATGCTGCCGGCGAGTGGACCGGCCCCAAGGTGAATTTGTGCGGCCATCTCACACCGCGCGAGACCGCTGCAGTGCTTGAACATGCCGATGTATTTCTTGGGCCGGACTCCGGGCCCATGCATCTGGCAGCCAGCGTTGGAGTAACCTGCGTGATTGCGTTTTCCGCAGCAGGACTTCCGGGCGTCTGGTACCCGGCCGGGCAGCAGCACCAGATCGTTTATCATCAAACCAGTTGCCACGGTTGCAAACTGGAAACTTGCGTGGTCGAGGCTCGCCGTTGCCTTACCTCCATCGCCGTTGAAGAGATGGCCGCAGCCGCGGGCAGGGCACTGAGCGGGAAGACCCGAAAAGATCCCGTCATCGCCGACCATTGAAGGCGTCTGGTCTGTGGAGCGGTTTGCGTAGATCCCTGCCGCAAAGAGGAATCGTCGGATATGTTGATCGTTACCGGAGGCGCGGGCTTTATCGGCAGCAACCTGGTTCACGAGTTGAATGCCCACGGCATCACCGACATTCTCGTGGTGGACAACTTCGCCAATGTGAAGAAGTTCGAGAATCTGCACATGGCGCGCTACGTGGACTGCATGGACAAGCGGGAGTTCCGCCGCGCCATCGGAGAGAATGCGCTGGGATCGGGCAAGGTCGAGGCGATTCTGCACCAGGGCGCCTGCTCCAACACGCTTGAAGACGACGGCGTCTACATGATGGACAACAACTTCCAGTACACCAAGGAAGTCTTGGCCTTTGCCATTCGCCAGGGCGCGCCGCTGGTCTATGCTTCCACCGCGGCTATTTACGGACTGTCCGGCCCCGGGCACTTCACACCCACCATCGAAAACGAGCGCCCGCTGAATATTTACGGCTTTTCAAAACTGGCCTTCGATCACTACTTTCGCCATCAACTCGAAGTGGACCGGGTCCCGATCACAGCCGTGGGCCTTCGCTATTTCAACGTCTATGGGCCGCGCGAACAGCACAAGGGGCGCATGGCTTCGGTCATCCATCATTTTACGAAGCAAATGCAGGAAACCGGCCGTGTGCGCCTCTTTGCCGGTACCGGCGGCTTCGGCGACGGCGAGCAGCGCCGCGATTTTGTTTATGTCCGCGACCTGGCCCGGATGAACATGTTCTTCGCGCAAATCGGTCCCTACGCGCCCAAATCCGGTGAGGCGCCAAAGACGTATCGCGGCGTGGTCAATGCGGGCTCCGGCGTCAGCCGCACGTTTAACGATGTCGCAAAGGCGCTGATGGCCGTTCATGGCGAGGTTCCGATCGAGTACATTCCATTTCCGGCCGACCTTGAAGGCCGTTATCAGCATTTCACTGAGGCCGATCTCACCGGCCTGCGCCAACTGGGCTGCGACCTGCAGCTCACGGCACTCGAAGACGGCGTTGTCGAGACCTACGCCACGCTGAAGGCAATCGAAAACTAGAGCGCATTCGGGTTGACTCTTTACCGTCGAGATGGACATCATTGCCCGCCCACCCGTTGTGCAAAGGACGCACAATGGATGGGGCACAACCGGCGTGTTAACACTTGAGCTGAAAATGCACTAGCGGGGTTTCGGCGGCGGTCCGAGGCAGTGCATGCTATTCGGAGGCTTGCAGCTGCGCGAGCAAATCATTGACCGCCTCATGGAGCGATGAATAGCGAAGATCGGCCAGCTCCCGTGCCGTTTCGGCGTCCGGTTTCTGCCGCTGCGGGTCGCCGTCAATGAAGGCCGTAGTCATCCCCAACCGCCGCCCAAACTCGATATCCGACTTCGAATCGCCGATCATCACGCTGCTTGCCGCGGCGATCCCAGGGAAGTCTGCTACAGCCTGTTCGAAGAGCCCCGGCAGCGGCTTGCGGCAGTTGCATTGCCCCTTGTCGTGCGGACAAAAGTAGAAGCCGTCAACGTACGCACCGGACAACGCCAGCAGTTTCTGGAATTCGGCGTGGATGGCACGCACATTCTCAGCCGTGTAGAGTCCCAGCGCAATACCGCGCTGATTTGAGATCACCACGACTCGCAGGCCGGCCCGGTTGAGCAGGCCGATGGCCTCCACCGCGCCGGGCAGAAGCTGAAAGTCGCTCCATTGGGTCACATAGCGGCCCTCAGGCATCTTTTCGTTCACCACCCCATCCCGGTCGAGGAACACGGTTTGGACGTGGCCCGGATACGATGTGCAGAGAGCGTCGGTCACCCCGCTATGATAACAATAGAGGTCTTTGCGGCGGCCAGGCCATCGGAGGCCAAATCGGCAGAAGTGAGGGAAACATGTCCAGCGGTCCCGATCGGGCAAGCATCTTCGGGAAGGCCATCGCGGAGCACCTTGAGGTTGTGCGCCAGATTGAGGCGCAGCAGCCGGCGCTGGAGGCGATTGCGCTGGCCATGACCGCAACCCTGCGCGGCGGCGGCAAGATTCTCTGGTGCGGCAACGGGGGCAGCGCCGGTGACTCGCAGCACCTGGCTGCGGAGATCGTTGGCCGCTTTCGCCGCGAGCGCCGCGGTCTGGCCTCAATCGCGCTCACCACGGATACTTCGATTCTGACCTCTGTGGCCAACGACTACGGATTCGAGGCCGTGTTTTCCAGGCAGGTGGAGGCGCTGGGTGTTCCCGGCGACCTCTTGGTGGGCATTTCAACCTCAGGCAACAGCCGCAACGTGATTGCCGCTCTGGAAGCCGCCCATTCTCAGGGGCTGGTCACGGTGGCATTCAGCGGCGCAGGCGGCGGAAAACTGGCCGCGCTGGCCGACCACCTCTTTGCCGTCGACTCTCGCGAAACGGCGCGCATCCAGGAGGCTCACATTCTGGCCGGGCACATGCTCTGCGACTGGATCGAGCTGGACTGGATCGTCACAAAGCCTGCCGCGGACCAGAACGCCGCAGTCCAATCGGGGGTTTCGCGGTGATCGACCAACTGCACGAAGTGATCCAGGAGATCGAGCAGAAGTGGACTTCGAAGCGCGTGCTGGTGGTGGGCGACGTAATGCTCGACCAGTACATCTGGGGTGACGTAGGCCGCATCTCGCCAGAGGCGCCGGTGCCCGTGGTTCGCGCCACTCACCACAGCGAGCAACCGGGCGGCGCTGCCAACGTGGCTATGAATCTCTCCCGCCTCGGCGCGCAGACGCACGTGGTTGGCTTCACCGGCGGCGACGAGAACGAAAAACTGCTCGCCGCGGGCCTGCGCAAAAGCGGAATCTTCCCTCATTTCGTCGTCTCCGACGGTTTTCCCACCATCACCAAGCAGCGCATTCTGGGCGGCAGGCAGCAGATGCTGCGCCTTGACAGCGAGCGATTGGGCGCGCGTCCAAGGTCCGACTACGATCGGCTGGTGTCCGCAGTGCTTGCGCATCTTCCCGGCTCTCATGCCGTGGTGCTTTCCGATTACGCCAAGGGTGTGTTTACGCCCGGTATATGCCAACTCGTGATTCAGGCCGCGCGCAAGCTGGGGATTCCGGTGCTGGTCGATCCCAAGAGCGCCGATTTTGCCCGTTACCGCGGCGCTACAACCATCTGCCCCAACCTGGGCGAGCTTTGCACGGCCACGCAACTTGACGCGCACGATTTGAATGCCGTATTGGACGCAGCCGAGGCCATGGTCTCGACGCTCGAAGTCGAGTTCCTCACCGCAACTCTCGGCGATAAGGGCATTGCGCTGCTGCGGCCGGGAAACCGCTTCATCGCACCTGCGGTGGCGCGCCAGGTCTTCGATGTTTCCGGAGCCGGAGACACGGTCATCTCCGTGCTTGCCTTATGCCTCGCCTCCGGTCTCAAGCCGGAGACCTGCGTGGAATTGGCAAATATTGCCGCCGGCATTGTGGTGGGCAAAGTGGGCACGGTGCCCGTCGAGAAGCACGAACTGCTTGCCGCGCTCGCTCCTGAGATTGCCCTGCACGCCGAGGACAAGGTGCTTGCGCGCAAGGAATTGCTGAGCCGTGTGGCCCTATGGAAGAGCAACGGCGAGCGCGTTGTCTTTACCAACGGCTGCTTCGATCTTTTGCACATCGGACACATCACTGTGCTCGAACAGGCTCGGCGCTTCGGAGACCGGCTCATCGTGGCTATCAACAGCGACGCATCGGTAAGCGGCCTCAAAGGCCCCAACCGCCCCATTGTGGGCGAGAACGAGCGCGCCCGCGTTTTGGCCGCCCTCGCAGCCGTCGATGCGGTGGTGGTGTTTGACGAGCCGACCCCGCTCGAACTCATTGTCGCCACGCGTCCCGACGTCCTCGTCAAGGGAGGCGACTACGGTGTGGATTCCGTGGTCGGCACCGGCGAAGTCCAGTCGTGGGGCGGACAGGTCAAGATCGTCCCCCTGGTCGAGGGCTTCTCCACCACCCAACTTATTGCCAGGGGTGCAGGGAACTAGAGTGAGCGTGTCAATCCGGCAGCCATGCCCTCGATGAATCCAGCGTCACGTATCACCAGCCTGGATATCGACTTCGATCAGGAATGCGCCGTGTACGGGTCTGCACTAAGCCGGCGGTCCAAGGCTCTTTGAATCGCCGGTTCTGTGATCTTCAATCTGGAAATCAAGAAACTGGTGGACCGCTTTCACTGCCTCCGGATCGCTGGTTGTGATGCGGACTCTGCCGCCGTTTGGCGAAATTTCGAAGACATAGGAAATGGCCGTGCGTTTGGTTTCCATCACCCTGACACCCGGTGGGATGGTGTCATGAATGAACATTGGAATTTCAAAATTGCCCGCTGTGAACATCTGGGCGATGTGGTTAAGGTGCGCTCGTATGGCATCTCGCGTAGTCGTATCCTCCGAGTCGTTGGCATTTACCTCGATGGCGCCGCCGTCTGCCAGAAGTGCGAAGTGATGCGTGGACTTATCATGCGAGAACCCCATGGCGCCATCCCCACGCGCATTAACGTCTGCAGCGTGGTGCTCAGAGCTTTCCTGGTGTTGGTCGTTCATTGGGCATGACATTGTGCTTTGTCCGAAAGCGATCGCCGGAATTACTAGGGCGAGAATGACCAGTTGTGTCCTCATGTTTTTCTCCCTTCATGTTGGTCGCGCATTGATTCTTGTCTCGGGCCAGGGATTCCAGCAGCCCTGCCCGGCCTCCGTTGGGCATCTTCTCCAGGCGCCGGTTCCACTCTCGTGCTGTCAGTTGGAGGAAATCCCTAAGTTGGGTGAGCCGCGCTATCTGCATGTCCAGTTGGCGCACCTTCTCGCCGGCAAGCTCGGCCACTTGTTTGCATGGCGAGCCGCCCGTATCCCTCACCCGGAGAATGGTTGCGAGTTCCTTCAGCGTGAAGCCTGCAGCAAGCCCATTCCGGATAAGACCCACGCGGTCTAGGGCATCGGGCGGATACATGCGGTACCCTGCATCCGTACGCGGCGGTTTTTTGAGAACCCCGATACGCTCATAATGCCGGAGCGTATCAGGGCTCACTCCCGCCGCCCCGGCCAGAGCACCGGATCGAAGGCTCCGTCCTTGACTTCCAGTGGTCGTCACACAGCAAGTATCAGCCCTGGAATGGATTCCGGAGTCAAGGGAATTCTTTTCAAAGCTAGGAACCTGCGTTTGCAGTTGGTGCAGACACCCTTTTCCGATCCCTCATCCCTAAGAGGTCACCAAGCATCTTCGTAAGGCGCAGGCAGCGCCCGCCGGATACAATACTGGGATGGAGATTTTCACCCAAGGCGCGTGTCTCATCCCCGTGACACGCGGGCGCCAGGCGGTTCAAACGGGATGAAGAATTTCCTCCGCCTCCTGCGCTACGGAATTCCCTACGGGCTCTACCTCCTGCCCGGAGTCCTTTTGCTGGCCGTGGTCGGCCTGCTGGACAACTTCCGCACACTTCTCTTTCAGCCCATCCTCAACAATGTTCTGGACCCAAAGGCTCCTGACGGACCCATCACTCTCGGCCTGCCCAACTCCCAATGGCACTTCGACCTGAGGATTGTCGTTCCCCACTTCATGCACAATGCATGGACGGTGGTGGCTTTTGCGCTGATAGCATCCACGATCGTCAAAGGCCTGTGCGACTACCTGGGCACCTACCTGGTCAACTACGCCGGCTTCGGCATGATCACGGATCTGCGTAACAGCCTTTACGAAGCCACCCTGCGCCGCTCGACCAGCTTTTTCCATAAGCACGCTACGGGCACCATTCTTTCCACACTCATCAACGACGTGGATAAGGTGCAAACCGCGGTCAGCTCTGTCATCGGCGAATTCCTGCAGCAATTCTTTACCTTCCTGGTGGGGATTGCGCTCGTAATCGGCTTGGGCGGCCGTCTCAGTTGGGCGCTGCTTCTGTTCATTCCCGTAGTTGTGACCTCGGCACGCAGAATTGGCCGGGAAGTGCGCACCCGCACCCGCACCGGGCAGGACAAGCTGGCCGAGATCCAGAATATTCTTCATGAAACCGTTACCGGCAATCGCATCGTCAAGGCCTTCAACACGGAGCTTTGGGAGATTCTGCGCTTCAAGAAAGCGGCTACGCGTTTGTTCCGCGCGAATCTCCGTAGCGTCCGCATTCAGTCCATCAGTTCGCCATTGATGGACACCATCGGGTATGTGGCGATCGCTTTGCTGCTGCTCATCGGGCGCAACGAGATTCAGCATGGCCGAATGAACATCGGGCTCTTTGGCGCTTTTATCGTCCTGCTCTTCAAGCTCTACGACCCGGTGCGCAAGTTCGCCTCTTTCTACAACAGCTTCCAACAGGCCATGGGCGCTTCATTGTCGATCTTCGCCTACTTCGACGCCAAGGACGACGTGAAGGAAAGACCCCGCGCAAGCATATTCAAGGGCTTTCAGCAGTCGGTGCAGTTTGAGAATGTGGGTTTCTCGTACAGCACCGAGGAGGGCGAGCACCAGATTCTGCACAACGTCGATCTGCGGATGTGCGTCGGCGAAGTGCTGGCGCTGGTGGGGCCAAGCGGGGCGGGCAAGTCAACGATGGTCAACCTGATTCCGCGCTTCTTCGACGCTACGTCGGGCCGCATCCTCATCGACGGCAAAGACATTCGCGACCTGACGCTTGCTTCGCTGCGCCGTCAGGTTGCGCAGGTGACGCAGGAGACCATCCTCTTCAACGACACGGTGCGCAATAACATCGCCTATGGGCAGCCGGAAGTGAAATTCGATCTGGTGCAGCAGGCTGCGCAGAACGCCCTTGCGCACGACTTCATTCTGCGCATGCCGCAAGGTTATGACACGGTAATCGGCGAAAAAGGCTTCCGGCTCTCGGGCGGCGAACGCCAGCGCCTGGCCATTGCCCGCGCCATCCTCAAGAACGCGCCGATTTTGATTTTGGATGAAGCGACTTCGGCGCTCGATGCCGAAAGCGAGTCGCTCGTACAGGCCGCGCTGGCCAACCTGATGCAGGGACGCACCGTGCTGGTTATCGCACACCGCCTGGGTACGATTCGCCGCGCCAATCGCATCGCTGTGCTTGAAGATGGCCGCATAACCGCCGTTGGCTCTCACGAGGAACTATTGACGTCGTCGCCCACGTATCTGCGGCTTTATCAACTGCAATTCATGGACATGCACGAGCCGCAGGGGTTGGACACATTGGAAGAAGACCCGCCTCAATTGCATCTGGCGCTTTCGATCGGGCCTGAGGAGTAGCAGGAAATGCCGATTTACTCAATGACGGGCTTTGCGCGGGTTCAGGTTCAAGTGCCGCTTCGCGACCAGGGCCAGCTCAGCTACACGCTCAGCGTGAAGAGCGTGAATCACCGCTTTCTCGACCTGCAGTTGCGGCTGCCCTCGAGCCTTGACGCGCTTGAAGCCGAGTTGCGCAAAACGCTCAAGGAGTCGCTCGTCCGCGGTCATGTGGAGCTGACCCTGTCCGTCGATCGAAGCAACCAGCAAAAGGCCGGATACAATCGCGAATTGGTGGAAGGCTACCTGGCCGCTTTTGCCGCGGCTCGCGCCGAAAACCGGCTCACCGGCGAGCCGGACCTGAACGCGATATTGCGTCTGCCCGGCGCTCTGCAGGCTGAAAACCGCGGCGACGAAGATCTCGCGGCTCTGTCTGAAAGCGTGCAGAAAGAAATTGCGCCGCTGCTCGATCAGTTGAAGGTCATGCGGGCACGCGAGGGCGAGTCGCTGGAGGCGATTCTCAACGCCACGCTGGACAAGCTGTCCGAGGCAACGGAAGGCGTGGCCGAATTGCGCCCCGAGATCGAGCAGCGCTACCAGGAGCGGCTGACGCAGCGTCTGCTTGCGGCCACGGGCCCGGAGTTCAACCGGCAACGGCTGCTCGAGGAAGTTGCGGTTCTGGTCGAGCGGAGCGACGTTGCCGAAGAGCTGGCCCGCATGCACACGCACATTGCGCACTTCCGCGAATTGTTGACTGGCGGTGGCGAGTTGGGCAAGAAACTGGATTTTCTTCTCCAGGAGATGAACCGCGAGGCCAACACGTTGCTCTCGAAGACCGGCGGCGTGAGCGGCAAGGGAAACCGCATCACCGAACTGGGACTGGCCATGAAGTCGGAGATCGAAAAGGCGCGCGAACAGATTCAGAACCTGGAATAGAACCGTCGCAACAGGGGACAGAGGGACAAGCGAATCGTGTCAGGAATTCTCTTCATCATTTCAGCACCCTCGGGCTCGGGCAAAAGCACGCTGGTGAGCGAGCTGCGCAAGCAGGTGAGCGGGGTTGAGTTCGCCATTTCGTGGACAACGCGGCCGCCTCGCGGCTCTGAGGAGAACGGGCGCGAGTATAACTTCAGCAGCCGCGAGGAGTTTCAGCGCATGCTCGATGCGGGCGTCTTCCTTGAGCACGCGGAGGTCTTCGGCAACTTCTACGGCACCGCGCGCAAATCGCTCGACGAGGCGCGTTCGGCCGGCCATGACCTGCTCCTCGACATCGATGTTCAGGGCGCTGCGCAAGTACGCGCCAGAATGCCTGAGGCTGTCAGCATCTTTGTTTTGCCGCCCAATCCCAGGGTCCTTCGCACCCGATTGCGCAATCGCAGCCGCGCGGAAGGCGTGGTAAACGAGGAGGAAGTTTACCGGCGGCTCAACGCGGCCAGCAAGGAGATTGAGAATTATCGCGAATACGGTTATATTCTGGTCAACGACATATTGGATCGGGCGGTGGCGCAACTGGAAGCGATTGTGCTTGCCGAGCGCTATTATCGCAATGGCGAAGTGATTGCGTATCGCTCGCGCCGGGTGTTGGAGGTTGCCGCTGCGTGCCTGCAGCACAACTCGCAGGAGCGGCTCAAGCCCGTGCTGGAGGCCTTTGGCATTCTAGGCCCCACTGGACAGCAGCAGTTGAACTTCGATCAATTCCCCGAGCAGGAAGACTCCGATGAGGAAGACTCCAGTGAGGATAACGAGGACCCCCAATGACGATTGAGACCGGATTCGACTCCAACTACCGGAAGGTTCTGGTAGCCGCACGCCGCGCGCGCCAGTTGCAGAGCGGCTCCCACGCTCTGGTCCACAGCCAGTCCACCAAGGCCTGCCGGATCGCACAGGATGAGATCGAGGCCGGCAAGATCTCCTATGTAAAGACCGAGGTTCCGGTGGTAAAGCCGCTGGTCGAGGGGCCAGCCGTTCCAATTCTTTTGAGCTAGTTTTTCTCTTACTTGGCGCACACGCCTTCGGTGCGTTCCGGACAGACGTTCGCCGGTTCGCGTCAATGCGAGGTTGGCTCCCCGCTGGCCCATCGCATTGGTGCAATTAGCGCCGATTCCTTCTGAAGCGCCATTGATCAGCACGACCCTCCCGCCCCACTCAGCCGCTGAATGCGAATTGATTTGCCCGAGGAATGCCATTTGTCTACTGTCTCTTCCTCCTGGCGGCACGGTGTGCGCTTCCCGCCTCCGGTAGCGCGCGGAACGAATCTTTGAGTCCGCATAGGAAGTTGAACCGGAAGATATACCAGAGCCCTGCGATGCAGTCCCTCATCCCGACCTTCTTGCCCTGCTCTTAAGTCCGGCCGTGGCATGAGATCGGCACTTCATAGATCGAGGCACCGAGTTTGGCGACTTTCGCCGTGACTTCAATCTCGAAGCCAAACCCAGAGCTGACAATCGTCATGTTGCGGATAATCTCGCCGCGGAACGCCTTATAACAGGTTTCGACATCGGTCATGTTGACGTTCGTGCACATGTTCGAAAGGAACGTCAGCCCTTTGTTGGCGATGTAGTGGTAGAAATACAACACGCGCGATGCCTCGCGCACCAAGAAGCGCGAACCGTAAACCACGTCCGCATGGCCTTCCACAATCGGCGCGATCACGTCCCCGATTTCCGCCGGGTCATATTCGAGGTCGGCATCCTGGACGATGACGATCTTGCCTGTCGTCAGCGCGAACCCCGTTTTCAACGCCGCTGTCTTGCCCGCATTCGCGTGGTGGTGGACGACTTTGATCCTTGGGAACTCCAGAGCCAGCCGGTCGGCTATTGCCGGGGTTCCGTCCGTCGAGCCATCGTCGACGAGGACGATTTCGTCGATTTCCGGAATCGCTATCAGGCGAGCCAAGATCTCGGACAACGTAGCTTCTTCGTTAAAGGCCGGAATGACGACTGAGAGCAGTGGCTGGTTGTCCGGTGGATTATCCATCGGGAGTCGATTATAGCCGCCGTCATCCTCACCGTCGCCAAGTGTAGCGGACTTGCCATTTATCGCAGTCTGTTAATGTGGACGGCCGGGCAGCACGAAATGTTCCGCGCAGCGCGGCTCGTAGGAATCGCCGGGCATCTTGATGGGACTGTCGTAGGGCGCAGGCTCGCCTCCGATAAGGCGCTGTGAGTAGAGGGCACGGTTCCCGCATGCGCAGTATGCAATGCATTCGGTGATGCTGCCGCCGTAGGCGGTCACAAACCATGTCAGGTTCAGCATCTCGCCGAAGGGAATAGCCCTGAAGTCGAGGTCCAGCCCGGCCACGAGGACGTCGTGATTCTCATCGAGCAGGCGCCGCGTCAGAGGGAATAACTGATCGACAAACTGCCCTTCATCGATCGCAACGCATTCGACTCTCTTGCCGATTTCCAATTCTTTTTCCGCGATCGCGTGAAAAACCTCCCATGGGTCGTTGGATTTGAATTCCACGGCTTGCATCTTGCCATGACCTCTCGGGTTGCGGCTCTCAACCACGCCGGGTCCGCCCTTGGTATCGTCGCTGGGCTTGAGAACCATCACATATTGGCTGGCGTACTGGCGGCGCATGTCGGCGCGCCGCAAAAGCTCCGCGGTCTTGTTACTTCTCATCGGCCCGAGCATCAATTCCAATTTACCTTGCACGTTTTTCCTCTCGAAGAATCAAGTTAGCGAAGCTCCGATCAAGTCCCGCTTCTAGCCCTTCGTTCCCTCAGGGGCTAAAGCCCGCGTTCGCTTTGTTGGCGCTTTCGGCACGACTAAACAGGCTGCGGAAAAACACCTGTTCTGGGCTAAATGCGGCGAAAAGCATGCCTCAGGGGCTAAAGCCCGCGTTGATTCTGTTGATCTTATACCAGGGATGAATCCCTGGCCTACCGCCCGAACGAGTTTTTCCGCAGCCTGTAAAGTCGTGCCCTTTCAAAACATCGACTTATTCAGGCGCTCCTTCGATTTAGTGAAAGACCTCGCCCAATCGCTGGGGCCCTCTTCCTCTGCTCTCAACCGCCCAAATTATACAGCCGACGAGCAATTTCGCACTCGGTGGTTCGGCTCACTGGCCGAACGGGATTGAAGCGCCCATTTCTCCACATTCCGCATCGTGCCTGCCGCAATCGAAACGGGCTACAATCGAGCGATGAGAGTATGCGTGGGCGTCTGCGGCGGGATCGCTGCATACAAGGCGGCGGAACTGGTGCGCGCACTACAGCGCAACGCTCTCGAAGTTCATGTTGTCATGACGGCGTCGGCAGGGAAGTTTGTGCAGCCGCTCACGTTCGCCGCACTGACTGGCCACAAGGTCATCACCAGCCTGTGGGATGACCCGGGCGCAGACGACGGATCCTGCGAAGCCTCAAGCGAACAAAATGGTATTGCGCACATTGGCGAGGCGCAATGGGCCGATGCGTTGGTGGTTGCCCCTGCCACGGCCAACATCCTGGCCAAATTCGCCCACGGCATCGCCGACGATTTTCTTACCACGATGTACCTGGCCACTCAGGCGCCGGTGCTGGTGGCGCCCGCGATGAACGTGAATATGTGGAACCACCCGGCCACGCGAGCCAACGTTGAAACGCTGCGTGAGCGGGGCGTCCGCGTTGTGGAACCGGGCACAGGCGACCTGGCTTGCGGCATGGTTGGAACGGGCCGTATGGCGGAGCCGGAGGCCATCGCCGACGCTGTGCTGGGGGTTCTGAGCCGCCGCAACGATCTGGCGGGTGAAACAGTTCTGATTACCGCGGGCGGCACGCGCGAGGCTCTCGATCCCGTCCGCTTCATTGGCAACCGATCCAGTGGAAAAATGGGCTACGCGCTGGCGGAGGCCGCACAGAGCCGCGGCGCAACGGTAATTCTGATCAGCGGCCCGTCTGCCCTTCATCCGCCGGCGCGCTGCGAACTTGTCAGTATCGTCACCGCCGAACAGATGCGCCAGGCTGTGCTCGAACGCATGACCGAGGCGACGCTGGTGATCAAAGCCGCAGCGGTGGCCGACTATCGCCCCATCGTGGTCTCCGAACAGAAGCTCAAGCGCACCGGCTCCATGACCCTCGAATTGGCGCCCACGGAAGACATTCTTTCGGAGGTGGTTCGCCGGCGTCGTCCCGGCCAGCTCATCGTCGGCTTTGCCGCGGAGACCAACGACATTATGACAAACGGCCGCGCCAAACTTCTGAGCAAGGGCGCCGACGCGATAGTGGTCAACGATGTGTCAGGCAATGGAGTGGGCATTGACGCGGACAGAAATTCCGCCACTTTTCTGACGCTTACGACCTCGATCGAGCTGCCTGCGATGCACAAGCGCAAGCTCGCCGACCGCATTCTCGACGAGATCGTCACGCTGCGCCGTCCGCGATCGATGGTGCTGGAGATGGATGAGCATCGGAGTGACAAATCGAGGCAGGATATGGTGAGGGAAGAGGCCTGTCCCGCGCCGGGTCGAACCCGGCAACTGATTGTGGAGTGACGACACGTGGCGCAAACGCTCGACCCAGCAACTCGCGAAGCTCTGGTGGCGCGCGTGCGCTTCTATCGCGATCTGGGCCTGACCGAGTTCTATCGCCGCCGGGTCGATCCAGCGCTGCCGGCGGCCGAATCGATGGCGGCTGAGTCTGCAGAACCGCCCCAGCCTACGTCATCGCAGGAGGATTCTCGGATTTTCGCTCGCAAGCCCATTTTCGCGCCCCCGCAAATTGCGGCGACCATTTCCCCGGCCGACCGCGCATCCGCGCTGCATCTGATTCGCGACGAGATCGGCGATTGCACACGCTGCGCGCTGCACGCAGGCCGCAACATGATTGTCTTTGGCGACGGCTCGCCTACTGCCCGCCTGATGTTTGTGGGCGAAGGCCCAGGCGCGGACGAAGACGCACAGGGGCTGCCTTTCGTAGGCAAGGCCGGGCAACTGCTGAACAACATGATCGCCGCGATGGGGCTGAAGCGCGAGGAAGTTTACATTGCCAACGTGGTCAAGTGCAGGCCGCCGGGCAACCGGACGCCGGAGCCGGACGAGGCGAATACGTGCTCGCCATTTCTGTTTCGCCAGATCGATGTGGTTCGGCCGCAGGTGCTGGTAGCGCTGGGAGCAACGGCCGCAACGTACCTGCTGGGGCAGCGGCAGCCGCTTGCCGGTCTGCGCGGGCGCGTGCATGCGTTCCGCGGCATGCAGCTCATTGTGACTTATCATCCGGCCTACTTACTGCGCGATCCGCGGCAGAAGAAAGAAGCGTGGGCGGACCTTCAGATTGCGATGCGGGAGCTGGGCCTTAAAGCACCGGTAAAGGGTTGAGGGCAATGGAAGGGGCATTCCCTTTCGTGCGGTACACTGGCAATTGCACTGGCTCAAACCCGCGGCCGGCGCCAAGCAAGGAGAGAAAGCGTGAAGAAGTTTCTGGTGGTCGCAGTAGCAGTGGTCTGCTTGATGGTGGGCCGGCAAACAGTGAATGCCCAGGACGCCGGGATCAATGGCAAATGGCACTTTGTGATGGAAACTCCGGGCGGCGACCGCGAGTCGGATGCCCAATTCACCGTGGCCGCGGATGGTACGGTGACCGGCAAATGGGGAAAGACCGACGTGGCTGGCACCTACAAGGATGGCAAGATGGACCTGGAGTTTCAGACGACCTCCGAGGAATCCGGCCAGACGGCGCCGCTCAAGCTGGTTGGCAAGCTGGATGACACCGGCGCCCTCATCGGGACCTGGCAGTTCACTGAGTGGGGCGGCGCGTTCAAGGCAACTCGTCCGAAGCCGTAGCTTCGAAATTGTGTCGTGACTTAGACCCCTCCGGCATTGGATTGGGACGGGCTTACGTGACTAGAGCGCATTCGGGTTAACTCTTTACCGTCGAGATGGACATCATTGCCCGCCCATCCATTGTGCAAAGGACGCACAATGGATGGGGCACAATCGACGAGTTAACACTTGAGTTGAAAATTCTCCAAGGGCAGGCAAGTCGAAAGCGTCCGACTGCACGGTACTAAAGTCCACTGCGGTACTAATACCACCAGGTAGGGGGGTAGGGGGGGCTATGTAGCGGCATGAAGTCGACGGATACGGTGATGTTTGCCATGGTTCTTCCTGGCTATGGATAGCGTGCGCCAAAGGTCGATAATTATCGGCAAAATGAAGGTTCGACATTCAAGATTCTCGATTGGGGATGGAGCGCCCAACAATCCACCAAATGACTTTTATGCAAAAAAGAGACCCCCCAGCAAAGCTGGGGGGTCTCTGAGTTTGATTCAAGATCGATTAGAACTTGTAGCGCAGGGCCATTTCGAGAATGCGGGGATCGGCCGTGCCGGTAATCCTGTTCATGTTTGCATTGCCTATGGAGGCATTCGGGTTTGAGGGGTTGGCGTGGTTGAGCAGATTGAATGCCTCGGCACGGAACTCAAAGTAGTTTTTCTCCGTGATGTGGAACTCCTTGAAGAGGCTCACATTCCAAACCTCCTGGCCGGGCCCGCGGATGGTGCCGTTCTGGGCGTTGCCATAGTAGCCGTAATAGAGCAGGGCGTTTGACAGGGTGCTGTTAGCCTGGGTACCGGTCGGATTGACATACGCCGCGGCGTTGAACCAGGTCTGAGTAGAGCCGTTTTTCCAGGTCTTGGGTCCGTTGGTCGTCTGACCTGCCACGACGAATGGCCGCGCGGTGAGTCCCGAGGTGGAAAAGGACACGCCCGGCGTAATCGAGCTTCCGGCGCGGAAGGTCGAGATGTCGTTGATGCTCCATCCTCCCATGGTCAGTTTTTCAAATAGATTTCCATGTTCGAAGAAGGGCAGTTTGTAGAGCAAGGTAATCGCGAACGATTGAGGAAAGTTAAGGCCAGACACGTTGCCGTGGAAGCGCTGGAGGTTATACGGGTCGACCATGGCGTTTGAAGTGTCGTGCGACCAGGTGTAAGACGCTGCGAGGTAGAGCGATTTGGTTACGGGATGCTTGACCTGCGCTTCCATGCCGTTCCATTCCTGGTGGAGCCGGGTCGAAATGGCGTTGATGGAGGCGAAACCCTGATAAGGGGCCCAGTAAGCCGAGTTGTCGCCCTTGTTGCCGTTTGCGGGATTTGCGCTGATGAGCGGGTTGTAGTCGTAGCTGACGCCTCCGGTGGTGTAGTAGGGCGCCTGATTCCAGTTCCATGTGCCCACCAGGTGCTGGATACGGCTGCCGGCTCCCACCACCGAGGCGGTGATGTTGGCGGGAAATTGATGCTGTATTCCGAGCGAGTAGCTGGCGACGGGCGAAGCCTGGACCTGGTAGTCCGCGGCGGAGACGGAAATGACGCTCTCAGTATTGGCGGCGCCGCCGGCCTTTGTAATGTCCCATGTCGTGGTTGAAGGGAATGCCAGATTCGAGAGGTTCTGGTTGCTGAAGACGGGAGGATTGGCAATGCAATTGAAGGAGCAGTCCTGGTTTGTAAAGATGCGCGTGTAGCTCATGCCGAAGCCGCCGCGGAGGCTGGTTTTTCCATTGCCGAAGACATCCCATGCGAAGCCGGCATCGGGCCCGAAGTACCAGTTATGGGCGTTGGAGAAGTTTACCGGGAGGCCTGTGGACAGCCCGCTGTTGTAGAGCATTCCGTTGCTGTAGGTGGCGGGGTACTTGAGGTTGGTGGCACCGCTGAATTCGTTTACGGTGGGGGCGTTAGCGGCAACGTAGGATGGGTTGCCGTAGATGTTGGAATTTGAGACACCGGCGCCCCAGTTTGTCTCGGAATTGGGCACACCGTAGGGCAAGGGCAAGTGGTAAAGGCGCAGGCCCAGGGTGAAGCTCAAGTTCTTAGAGGCCTTGAACTGGTCTTCGACGTAGGGCGACCAAGAGAAGTCATGCATATCGCCGTGAGGCGCGTTGCTGGCCTGGCTAAAGCCGCCGACATAGCCGAGCAGCATATCCGCCAACGAGTCATCCTGCTGGACCGAGCCGGACGCGGGTTTGGTGGAGTTTCCGTTGAAGGACAAGTTCCCATTGGTCTGCTGGCCGGAAACCTGTCGTTTGGTGTTGAAGACGAAGGTTATGCCAGCCGTGATGTAGTGCTTTCCCTTGAGCCAGCTCCAGTTGTCGGTGACGGTATTGTCGAGATCGGACGCATGGGGGATGGGGCGAGCCGCCTGGATGCCCTCGCCAGCCATGCCGCCAGAGAACGACACCACAGGAGTGCGGCTGTAATACGTGGAGCCGGGATAGAAGAACGTCTCAGTGAACCCCGGTACCTGGCTGATGTCTGTGGTTCCGACCAGGGTCAGGTTGAGCAGGAAGATGTTCATGGCGATGCTGGTAGTGTTGATCATGTTCGGGGTCAGGGTCTGATTCAGCGAGACCTGGGCCAGCTTGTTGTGTGTAAAGTCGGTTTCCGTGCTGATGGGAGTTGTACCCGGGCTCTCAGTGTTCTGCGCATATGACTGGTATTCGTCGAGGTACTCGCCCAAGGCGTGGTACTTGGGGGTGAAGTTGTGATCGATCTTGATCTCGTCGTCGCGCTGATCGGTGATCTGGGCCTGGTTATTGATGTAGTTGGTGGTGGTGCCAGCGAGGGAATAATTGGGCGCCGGATACAGCTTTGCCAGGTACGCCGCCGAGCTGGTGTTGATTCTGGTGTTCGGGATCTGGTAATAGGTGGTGGGGCAATTGCCCGTCCCGAAGGGGAAGTTCTTGCCTGTGACCGGATCCTTGATCGGCGAGGCAAAGCAGCCGGAAGCCTGAAGCGCGGTGGGTATGGTGCTTGTGACCTGGTTGGGCGTGTGCAGAACCACCCACTGCTGGTCCCAGAAGAAGAAGGTCTTTTGACGATCGGCGTTGTAGTGATGGGGAATGAATACAGGACCGCCTACGTTATAGCCGAAGATGTTCTGCTTG
Organism: uncultured Acidobacteriaceae bacterium; assembly: GCA_963757965.1. Classification (GTDB taxonomy): domain Bacteria; phylum Acidobacteriota; class Terriglobia; order Terriglobales; family Acidobacteriaceae; genus Telmatobacter. Next base: position 1,050,559 of record CAVWTV010000001.1, on the reverse strand, counting down.
TAGGACGGGATGGTGGTGTTGAAGTAGGGCTTTGAGTTCAGATCGTCGTTGCGCAGGAACTCCCAGGCCGCTCCGTGAAGGTCCGCGGTGCCGCTCTTGGTTTGCATGAGGATGACCGACGAGCCCATGAGGGAATACTGCGCGGAGAAGTTGTTCTGGAGCACGCGCACTTCTTCAAGGGAGTCAGGATTCGGAATCACCGATTCCTGGGTCATGTTGCCGGTGTTCTCGTTCCAGACGCCGTCGAGGACATAGAAGCTTCGGGCCACGTCCAGGCCATTGACGGAGAGCTGACTGCTGGTGGAGCGCCCACCGGTGGTCATGGCGGAGCCTTGCTGCAGGTTGGTGACGCCGGGCATCATGACCGCCAAACCCTGATAGTTTCGGCCATTCATGGGCAGCGTGCTTACCTCATCGCTGTCGATATCGGCGGAAACCTCGGCAGTGGTGGTTTCGACTTCGCTGGAGACCGCCTTGACGGTCACGCTTTGCGTGGCAGCGCCCACCGTAAGCGCACCGTTCACGGTGGCCGTGGTGGCCGGATGCAGTTCAACGCCGGTGACGGTGTAGGCCTTGAAGCCCGCCTTGGAGAAGGAGACCGAGTAGGTGGCGACGGTCAGATCAGGCTCGATATAAACACCATCTCTGTTGGTTTGTGTCTGAACGGCGACTTTGGTCGCATCGTCGGTAACGGTGACGGTTGCGCTTTGCACCACTGCGCCGGAGGCGTCGGTGACAGTTCCGGTGATGGTTGCCCTGGTGGAAATCTGCGCGAAGAGTGTGGGGCTTGCGATGAGCAACGCCAGGACTAAGAGCGCTGCGGTCGAAACGACACGCCGTGGGGTGGACATTCCAGTTTTCCTCCTAAAATTTTGTTAGCCTCGGGCGGCCTCCGTAAGCTGCCGCCGCAGTTTGGTTTCCATGAGGGGATTATTTCAAAGGCGAAATATTAGTACGCTTTCCTAACTAGCACTGTCAATATCTATTTGTGGGGGTTTTGGGCAAAAGGAATCGGTCATGAGGCAGGGGAGTGACGCGGGTCGCAAGCCAGGAGCGAAGGTTCGACTCCGGCAGTTGAATTGTTTCAGTATTGACAGGGATATTGGGGGAAGGGATTGGGATGAGCTGAGAAAGGCGAGATGCGGGAACGGGCCGGTCTTGTTGGAGGAGCCTCATTCATCGCGATCGGTGTCGCGATGAATGGGGCTCGTGAATGCAGCTTTTATATACGTATGGAAATGAAGACGAGAGTGGATTACTTCCAATCTCGCCACAAGGCCACGCCGCCCAGCAGGCCGGTTTCGTTGGAGACGATGCTGACGTTTTTGGCCAGGACGAAGTCGATCTTCTTGGTGTTTCCGCCGCCGAGGTAGAGGAAATCCCAGTTGAAGGTGGCGGAGGTCTGCGCGATGGCGGCCTGGAGGAACTTGTTCCAGACTTTCTTGCCGAACTTGTCGAGGCCGCGGCGGCCGAGATAGTCCTCGTAGCACATGCCTTTCTTGCGCCAGGGGTGGTGTCCGAGCTCGAGGCCAGGGCAGAGGTGGCCATCGGTGAAGAGGGAAGAGCCGAGGCCGGTGCCAAGAGTGAGCGCCAGCTCAACGCCCACGCCCTTAATGGCTCCGTAGCCCTGCACGGCGGCGTCGTTGGCAACGCGTGCGGGCTTCTTCCAGCGTTTTTCAAGCTCGGCGGCCAGCGGGAAGCCTACCCAATCCGGATTGAGGTTCGCCGCTGTCCAGGTGGTTCCCTTCTTGATGACACCGGGGAATCCGACCGAGACGCGATCGAATTTGGGCAGCAGGTTACGGAGTTCTTCGAGGCCGGCCAGCACTGCAGCGGGGTTGGGCACCACGGGCGTCACCACGCGCTGGCGGTCGCTGACGGGTTTGCCGCTCGGGTCGAGCAGCATGGCTTTAAGCCCGGAGCCGCCGATATCGATGGCGAGCGTGACGGGGCCATTGGTTTTGGACGAAGCGCTCCGCGAAGGAACGGGCGCGACAGGGGCGGGCGTAGCGGGCTTGGGAGTCATCAGCAATGAATTGTACTGCCAGCGGCCTGTTTTACGTTGCGCGGAAAAGGTGTCCGCTATTTCGCTGCGGCCGCTGGCGGCTGAAACTCCTCATTCATCCATATCTTTAGCGCGTCCATGTTTTGCGGGCGGCCGAGGAAGTCCTTGACCAGCTCGGCGGCGGGCTTGCTTGCTCCCGGCTCAAGCACCGCGCGGCGGTAGCGCATGGCGGTCGGCCCATCCAACATGTTGTGCTTGTCGAACTGGGCAAAGAAGTCGATGGCGATCACCTTGTCGAGCACGTAGGTGTAGTAGTTGGAGGTGTAGCCGACAAGGTGTGTGAACGCGGCATAGAAGTGGTCGCCCTCTACCGGCGTGAATGGGTTGAAACGGGCGTCGTCCTGCTTTGCCAGGGCGTCGAAATCGACCTTGGCGGGATCCATGTTGTGGACTTGGAGCGAGTAGGTTGCGTAGATCAACTGCCGCTGCAGCCAGTATCCGCGTCGATATGCGTCCGGCGGCGTTCATCTTTGCAATCAGGGCAGCAGGAATCGTTTCGCCCGTCTGGTAGTGCTTGCCGAACGACTGCAGAATCGCCGTATCGTGGAACATCTCTTCGAGCATCTGTGAAGGCGATTCGACGAAGTCTCCCTCCACATTGAAGCCGCCTGCTCCAGACCACTGGCCCTGGCTGCCGAGAATGTGGTGCATCAGGTGGCCGAACTCGTGGAAGAACGTTACCACCTCGCTGTATTGCATCAATCCTGGATCGCCTGCCTTGCCGCCGGAGAAGTTGCACACCAGCATGCCCTCGGGAATTTGCCGGCCGCGGATACCGGGGATGACCGGCGCGCTGGAAAACCACTTATCCTTGCCCTCGCGCGGGTGCATGTCGAGATAGATGCGGCCGAGCAGCTTGCCCTTGCTGCCTGCGGCGGCATCGAAGACATCGAAGGTGTCAACGGCCGGGTCCCATACGACGGCATCCTTTACCTGCTTGAACTCGACATGGAAGAGCCGCGCGGCGGTCTTGAGGATTCCGGCCTGCACCTGATCGTAGGGGAAGTAGGGACGCACGCTCTGCGCGTCGAAGTCATACTTTGCGCGCCGGTACTGCTCGGACCAATAGCGCCGATCGGATTGGCTGATGCTCTGTCAGGCCCGGTACGCGCTCTTGCGCAAAGGCCAGCAACTGCTCGAACTCGGTGTGTGCGGCGCTCCGTGAGGCCTCGTCCACCTGGTTGAGCATAGCCTGCACGTTCGCCGCCGAGCCGATCATCTGGTCGGCGGTGGCCAGGTCCGCCCAATGGGCATAACCGAGGATCGTGGCCAGATCCTGCCGTGCAGTCAGCAAATCCTTGAGCACCTGAACATTTTGTGGATAGGCCCTGTCGTCGTAGGCCAGAAACATTCTGCGGCGGAGATCGGGGCTCTTGGCAAAGTCGAGCACCGGCATGACATCGGGCTGCTCGGTGGTCAGGGTGTATGTGCCGTCCGCGGCCGGCTTATGGAGGGCGATGTAGTCGGCGGGCAGGCCGTCGAGTTCGGCTTTTGTGGCTGCGATCTTCAGGGTGCCATCGGCCACGTTGCGCCCGAACTTCAGCGAGAGGTCGGTGATCTTGTCGTTGAGGACACGAATCTTTGCCCGCGTGGCGTCGTCTTTGTCCACGCCGCTGAGCCGGTACTCGAGCAGCGACCGCTCAAGGTAGTGGCGGGTCGGCGGGTCGTTGGCAGGGAGGGGAACGGCAGCCAGCGCAGCGTAGACCTTGGGGTTCAAGCTCAGCTCAGTGGCGACCGAGGAGATCTTTGCCGTGAGCGCCTGCCCTTTGTCGCGCAACGCGGCCGTGTCGGCCAGCGAGTAGACCAGGAAGGCGTTGTTGCCGGACAGCGCCAGTTGGTTCTGTGCGTCGTCGAAGGGCCGCAGCGTGTTTTCCACCGTACGCGGGCCAGTGACCGCAAGCAACTTGTCGATGTCGGCCTGTTCCTCGGCCAGCCGCTGATTCACCCACGATTCCAGCGCCACGGGATCCTTACCCGACGCCCAGGCATGCAGCGGGTCAATGGTGGCAGCGGGTGATTGCGCGGCTATCGCCAGTGCATTGGCGGCGAAGGCGGTCAACAATAGGGCAAGAACGCAGGCAGTTCTACGGTGAAAGCTCATCCTGAAAGTATTTCACGTCAATGCGAGTTGAAAAAGAGGCCCTTTTCAGAATCCGCTTAATCGAGCTTATGTCGTTGACTAGAGTATCGCGACCTTGATCCGCGAGATTTGCCTGTGCCTTGAGGACGAAAGTATGGCTGGGAAGCGTCCGTCAGAAATACAAAGGCTCCGGGTAATCAATCCGGAGCCTTTGCCTACCTTAGTATCCTAGAATCTGGACGCCGCCTGAGAAACTATAAACATAATAACACATTGGACAACGCGATGCGGATCAGATTTTGGGGCCGAGTGCCTGGCGGAGGGCAAGGGAGTCGAACCCTAGTGGCTGATTAGACCACTCGACCGTTTCTCAAGCGGCGTCCAGTACCCACTGGAAACACCCTCCAAACGACCGCCTGAGAAGCCTAACTGTATACCCTTCCGAAGCCACGCGCGGCGTGCATCGATACCTTTGACTTGAATATCCGGGCTACTCGCAGACGAGCCAATGTCCCACTGAGTTCTCCAGCACCATCCGGACCCGTAAATTCTCGATGCAGCGCCCCTTCAACTGGTGGCCCAGAGCAATCTTTCCAACCGCCGATCATCTCACCCTCTTTTAAAGGGCAATCCCATTACACTGGGATTTGCCTCCGATGCCCGCTTACTGCGAAGTCGCGTTGCCTGTGCCGCTGGACCGGACCTTCACCTACGCGGCCCGGGAAGGCCAGCTTCCGCAGCGGGGCGCGCGGGTGATCGCGCCTTTCAAAAATGAGAAGCTGATCGGCGTGGTTACCGCCCTCAGTAGTGCGGCTCCCGCCGGTTTTGAGGTTCGCTTCATTGAGGCGGTTCTCGACGAAGAGCCGCTGCTGAGCGACAGCCTGCTGGCTTTGGCCGAGTGGATGGCGCAGTACTATCTGGCCCCGCTGGGCGAGGTGTTGCGGGGCATGTTGCCGCTGATGGCGGAGGTGCGCCGCACCGTCTATTACCGGATCACCGATCTGGGGCGCGATGTGCTGGCGGATTGCATGGATGGGGAATCCCAGGTCTCTCCGCCGCGGCGGACGAGACCCTTCGACAAGCTCAGGGCAGGCTCTGGGGCACCCGGCGATGTTGCCGGCCTTGATGCCAGGGCTGAATCCCCGGCCTACCGCTTGGAGCCCGCGGCACATTTAGATCATGCAACAAAATCGGGCGGCGGCGGAAAGCGGCGCGGAAGGCTGTCGCGGGAAGAACAGGATATGGAGCGCCGGGTGCTGACGCGGCTGGCGGCGGGTGAGGCGGTGAAGGTCTCCACGCTGCGCACGGCCACCGCTGCCACACTGTCTGTTCTGGCCGGGTTGTTGCGGAAGAAATGGATTGCGCGCGAGACCTCGGCTGTGGAGCGCGATGCGCGGCGCACGGAGCGGTTTGCCGTGCTGATTCCCGAGACGCGTCTGCCCACGCTGACTCAGATGCAGCAGGGCATTCTGGCCGAGCTAGCGGCCTGCGGCGGCGAATTGCCGCTGGCCGAGTTGCGTAAGCGGGATCTGCCGTCTTCGACGCTGCAAACATTGGTGAGGCGGGGGCTGGTTCGCATCGACGAGCGGCCGGCAGTCTTTCGACTGGGCGGCCTGCAGCCGGCTGGTCCGCCGTTCCAGCTCAATGAGCCGCAGACGGTGGCACTTGCCGACATTGCAACGGCGCTGGGGGGATTCACGACCTTCCTGCTGCACGGGGTCACCGGGTCGGGAAAGACTGCCGTTTATCTTGCCGCCATGCAGCGCGCTCTCGACCGCGGCCTCTCGTCGATTCTGCTGGTTCCGGAGATCGGGCTCACGCCGCAGACCGCGGGGCTGCTCGATCAGGCATTCGGGCAGAGGGTGGCGCTGCTTCACTCCGCGCTTACGCCGGAGGAACGCAGCGAACAGTGGCGCCGCATCCGGCGGGGTGAAGCGCCTATCGTGGTCGGCACACGGTCGGCCATCTTTGCGCCGGCGCCGAATCTGGGTTTGGTTATTGTCGACGAAGAACACGACCAGAGCTACAAGCAGGAGGAGACGCCGCGCTACAACGCGCGCGACGTGGCTGTGATGCGGGCAAAAATCGAGGGCGCGGTGGTGGTGCTGGGGTCGGCGACTCCATCGCTCGAGAGCTGGCAGAATTCGGCGTCGGGCAAGTACATGCGCATTGAGATGCGTGACCGCGTGATGAATCGCCCGCTGCCTGAAGTGGAGCTGATCGACATGCGGCAGGAGTTCCAGCAGACAGGGCAGGACCAGCTTTTTTCACGGGCGCTTGTCGATCAGATTCGCGACGCTTTGGATCGCGGCGAGCAGGCGCTGATTCTGCTGAACCGGCGCGGCTACTCCTTTGCGGTGATCTGCCGGGCTTGCGGAGAAAAGCTGGAGTGCCAGAACTGCGCCATCTCGCTGACGCACCATAAACCGCCTGCTGAAGATGCAGGCATTGCCCGGGCCGGCCAGCGGCTGGAGTGTCACTACTGCGGGTATCGGCGCACCGTGCCGGCGCGCTGCCCGAAGTGCGACAGCGAGCATCTCTACTACCTCGGCGCGGGTTCTGAACAAGGAGAAGCCAGGCTGGGCGAGATTTTTCCGCATGCGCGTATTGGCCGCATGGACCGCGACACCGTTCGTGGGCGTTACGATCTTGAACGGCTGCTGGCGCGCCTGCACTCCGGCGAAATCAACTTGCTGGTGGGCACGCAGATGATCGCCAAGGGGCACGACATTCACGGCATCACGCTGGTTGGCGTGGTGGGCTGCGACCATGCGCTGTCGATGCCCGACTTCCGCGCCGCCGAGCGGGTTTTTCAACTGATGACGCAGGTGTCAGGGCGCGCCGGGCGCGGCGATCTTCCAGGGCGCGTGGTGGTGCAGACCTACTATCCCGATCACTATGCGATTGTGGCAGCCAGCAAGCACGACTACTCCAGCTTTGTGGAGCGCGAGCTGAAATACCGGCGCTGGATGCACTATCCGCCGTTCGCCGTGCTGGCCAACGTGCTGGTGCAATCGCAAAGATTGGAAGAGGCAGCAGGCTGGTCGGCGGAGCTGGGCAAGTGGTTTCAGAAGGCCGCGCCGGAAGGCGTGCGCGTGCTCGGGCCTTGCACCGCGCCGATCGCGCGGATCAAGGGGACTTACCGGTTTCATTTGATTTTGAAGGCGGGGTCGCGCAAGGCGTTGAATGCTGCGCTGCGGGGAATGCTGGCGCACGCCGATGAGGCTGGTGTTCCTCGCCGCAACTTAGTTGTCGATGTGGACGCATTGCGGCTGATGTAACGCCGAGGCAAGGGGTAGGATTGCCATTAGGAGAAAACGATATGCGCATGCACAACCCGCCACACCCGGGCAAAGTGCTTCGGGAATTTCTGGGCGACGTGGAAGTAACCTCTGCCGCAAGGCATTTGAAGGTTTCCCGCGCAACACTTTCCCGCATTCTCAATGGCAAGGCCGGTATCTCAGCCGATATGTCGCTGCGTCTTTCCGCCGCGTTCGGCACTCACGCTGAAATCTGGTATGAGTTGCAGACCGACTTCGATATGTGGCAGGCGTCGCGAAAGAAACAGCCAAAGATCGAGCCGTTCAATAGGGCTGCTTAGAAACGAAGACCGGCGGGCTGCGGTGAATCCCACCCATCGCAAAGTACACGATGGATGGGGCACCCGGCTGAAGGTGAGCGTCTCTGTATCCAGCCCAAGCAAGTTTTCAACTGGTGACGGTTTGTGACCAGTTGCCCCCCTCATCGCGCATGCGCTGTTTGAGTCGGGCGCCTCAGGTCTAGCCCTTGAGGCCTGGAATCTCTTCAGCGCAAAATACCAAAGATTGACAAGCCGTGTTATTCGGTCCAGCATCAAGAGGAGGAGATATTCCCGATGAATGTTTCGCTGACCCCCGAACTGGATCGATTTGTCATCGGTAAAGTGGAATCCGGCCGCTACACTTCGGCCAGCGAGGTGGTGCGCGAGGCGCTACGCCTCCTCGAAGAGCACGACCAGGCGCGAACTGCCCAAATCGCCGGCTTCAACCAGGAACTCGGGGCAAGGCTGGCGTCGCTTGACCGAGGCGAGCGCGTCGAGCCCAGCGCGGTGCGGAAACGGTTGCAACAGAAGTCGAGGGAGCGGAGAAGGCTCGGCGCATGATGGAGTACGTTCTCAGTACCGGGGCGAACTCGACCTGGACGAGATTTGGGAATACATCGCTCACGACAACATCGAAGCCGCCGACCGCTGGATTGCCAAACTCTTTGACGCATTCGAGAAGCTTGCAAGAACACCTGGAATGGGACATAAGAGGGAAGACCTCACAGCCTACCGTGTCCTCTTCTGGCCTGTGGGCGCGTACCTTATCATCTATCGCGTTCAGAACGGGGTCCTGGAAATCGTGGCCGTAACTCACGGCGCGCGGGATATTCCATCTTTTCTTCGTAAGCGCACCCAATCATAGAGACACTACGCCATTTTCGGGCGCCTCCTGCCGCCGACGTGCTGACGTGCGGTCACGGCGCGGTCCGAAACAGATCTACGTGCAGGATTTGCAGCAGGGAGTTGTCGTAGAACGGCGTTAGCGTGAAGGTTAAAAGGAAGATCACCACGCCGAGGATGCCCAGGATCACGCGGCCTCGATGCAGTCCGCCTTGTAGAGGGACTTTCGGGTGACGCATCACCGGCAGCAGCAGGATCAGTCCCCACAGGATCCATCCCACCCAGCAGAGCACGCCGGCGATCAACAGCAGGACGGGCAGAATCCAGGTCATTCTCCGGTGCAGCCGGGACGAAAGAGCGTAGAGCAGGTGGCCGCCATCCAACTGGCCGCCGGGGATGAGGTTCAGCGAAGTCAAGAACAGGCCAATCCAGCCGGCTACGAGCACCGGGTGAGGCGTGAGGTGCTCGAAGGTGGGGAGGCTTGGGTTCCAGTGCAGCAGAACCGCATGCACCATGCTCAGGGTGAGTGGCTCGCCGCCAAATCGGACGAGGGATTCAGGCGCGTTGGCTGGGGCAGGGTGGCTCATGGCAAAGCCGAATGCCACAGCCAGGACTGAGGCCAGGTAACCGGCCAGAGGGCCATAGACGCCTACATCCATCAGGGCGTCGCGGTTGGGAATGCGGGAGCGGATTCTGATGATGGCGCCGGCGGTTCCGCTGAGCGTGGGCGCCGGCAGCACCCAGGGCAGCGTGACGCTAATGCGGTGCCAGCGGCAGGCAAAGTAATGGCCAAACTCGTGGACGAGCAGGATGCCCAGCAGGGATGCGGAGAAGGCCCAGCCGGTCTTGAAGAGTTGAGGATGGGCAGCCAGCCAACCCCAGGGCCAGAGATCGCTGTCGCGCAGGACTGGCGGCATGCCTCGAACAAAATTCTGCATGAAGCGGGCGCCGTTTGCGGTTGTGGTAACCACGCTGGCCGCCAGCAGCAGCAAGGGCAGGCCATAGTCCCGGAAGGTTGAGCGCACCGAACTCCTCTTGCGTTAGCGATGGCGGATAAGAAACAAAAGCGCAAGTAAAACAACACCAAAAGAAATTGCAAGGTGTATGCAAACCCACCCTAGCCGCAAAAACAAAGACGCGCCCGGTGGGGCACCCAGTTTCATCCCTCCGTGGGCCGACGATGCCAGCCGGACTCCAGCCGCGCCGCAGATGCAGCAAAAGCGACGCGGCCTTCAGCCCCGGTCATGTTCGCGCAAGAATTGGAACCAATCGGAGGGTGCTTAAGTCTTGCGGGTTTCGCCTGACGCGAGCGAGTGCAGCTCCTTGCCCGGTTTGAAGCGGACGGCCTTGCCGGGGGTTATGCTGACCTCGGTTCCGGTTCGGGGATTGCGGCCAATTCCGGTTTTGCGCGCGCGGACGCTGAAGACGCCAAATCCGCGCAGTTCGATGCGCTCACCGGCGGTCAGAGCCTGCTTCAGGCCCTCGAAGACCGTATCCACCGCGGCTTCTGCCTTGATGCGGGGCAGGCCCGTGCGCTCGATTACATGATGGACGATGTCCTGCTTAATCAATGGGGTAACCTCGCTGGCAACTGTTTGACTTTACTACGATTGGCAGGAAAGATGCTAGAGGTTTTAACGGGATTGTGGAAGAGGTGGCGGGCGATACGTTCTTTTCCGCGGGAGAAATATTGATTAGAAATGAGTCAATTTGGCTTGACAGTGCGGCGAATGGCTCGCACCGCCGATTTCCACAGGCATAGCATGTAAAAATTTGCCAGCCGGGGGTGGATGCAATAACCAATCCGTAGTATTGTTGACCTAGTCCGTTACAACAATTGAAGCGCCTTTTGTCCGGACAGGAAAGAATCTCCGGAACGGGAGAAGAATGTCGATTCAGAGTGACCGTTGGATCAGGGAACAGGCCACCAAGCATCGCATGATTGAGCCATTCAGCGAGAAGCAGGTGGCCAGCGGCGTGATCTCCTACGGGCTTTCCTCGTATGGTTATGACCTTCGAGTCTCCGACGAGTTCAAGATTTTCACCAATGTGAACAGCGCAATCATCGACCCCAAGGCCTTTGACGAGCGGTCATTTGTCTCCGTCCAGGCCGACTCGGTGATTGTTCCGCCCAATTCGTTTGCGCTGGCACGATCGATCGAATATTTTCGTATTCCCAGGGATGTACTGACGATCTGCGTTGGAAAGTCGACCTATGCGCGTTGCGGAATCATTGTGAACGTAACGCCATTCGAGCCGGAGTGGGAGGGATTCGTGACCCTGGAAATCTCCAACACCACCCCGCTACCGGCCAAGGTCTACGCCAACGAAGGGCTGTGCCAGATTCTGTTTTTCCGCTCCGATGAGCCCTGCGAGGTCAGCTATGCCGACCGCAAGGGCAAATATCAGAATCAGCAGGGAATTGTGCTTCCCAAGCTCTAGGGGTTGTCACAAGCCACCTGTTTTGAGCGGCAGAATATGATCGTGAATGTGCGGCGACGGGTGACCTTGAGTCACTCCCGACCGCACCGGGCTCAGCTCTCCTGCTCAATCACGGGGGGGGCAAGATGTCCTTGAATCGTAGTGCGGATGCAATTCGTATTGGCCTGGTTTCCGACGAACCGCTCCGGCTGGAAGGACTTGCCAGCATCTTTGAGCAATCTTCTCTGCCGGGCAAACCTCGACTGCTTCCGATTCCGGGGAGCATCGATGAGCTTCTGGCGCACCCCACCCTCGAGTACCTGCTGCTGGACCTGCATTCTTCCCACAAGGGGGTTGAGGTTCTCGATGCCATTCGGCGGGCGCGTCCTTCGATACGGCTGATTGTGATCGGCCCGGAAGGCAACGACGAACTGGTGCTGGAATCCATTGTGGCGGGAGCCCGGGCCTACCTGGACTTGAATGCGGATGCGGACGCGGTTCGGGATGCAATCGAGACGGTGACCGCCGGCTCAATCTGGGCGCCGCGCAGGCTGCTCTCAAAGCTGATTGACCGCTTGATCAAGGGACCCGATACCAGCCTCACGAACGCGAGTCCTCATCTGACCGATCGGGAGCACCAGGTGCTTGAATGCATCATGGAGGCCTGTTCGAATCGCGAGATCGCGCAGCAGTTGGGAATCGAGGAGCGCACGGTGAAGGCGCACGTAGGGCGGCTGATGCGCAAGACCGGGACCGAAAACCGGACCGAGCTCTCGATGCGGGAGCTGAACCGGCCGATCAAGCCCGGGCCGGTGACGGTTGAGCGCCGCCGCAGCGAACGGCGCAAATCCGCGCTGGAGCAGCGGCTCGGCTAGAGCCTGTGATGCTCTGTGGTTGATTACAGGCTGCAACCGCCGGAAGAAGGCAGGCGGTGGCGCAGATTACTACACTCCCCAAGGCAATCGCATTTGGATTTTCGCTTGCGGAATGAATGGTACGGGCTTTCGATCCCAGGCAAATCATCGTAGTTTTGAAAGGACACGGCTTTAGCCGTGCCGATTTCAGGCCCAATATTGCCGGCTTTAGCGGCCGAGGGGTGTATTGAAAATACCCAAATCATGCCTCAGGGGCTGAAGCCCATAAGCTTTCTGGCTGTTTTGCGGCACGGCTAAAGCCGTGCCCTTTCAAAACAATCCAAATGCGATTGCCCTACTACACTCCCTTTGTACTCTTGCCTGATTTCCACACTACGCAGACACTCCAGTACAGAAACAACGCAGATCTGGGGAAAGGAGTTCTCAGGCAGCATGTTTTCCATGATGCCTGGGAACTCCTCTTTTTTTGCTTTTCGGCCCCGCGTTGCTTGGATCAAATGCCGCGCCGATCGGATTTTGGGCTTCCGAGGTGTTGCCGCTCACCGTTCCTGGTTTGGCTAAACTATTGCAAAGGAAATATTTAATACAATGGGTTGGTCAGAATCTTCGATGCGCAACCGCCGCTTTTTACTCTTTATTAATGAGTAAATTCAAGGGGTTACGTACGGACATACGACTTCCGTAACCCAAAAAGTGAGCAATTTTGACCATATGAAAAAGTCCACTTTCGCACAGACTGTTTCCAGGAACAACGCAGATCTGGGGAAAGGAGTTCCCGAGCGCATATTCTCCACGCGCATTGGGAACTCCTCTTTTTTGGGTTCCATCGTCTCTCATCACGAGAGACTGTTCTCCGGGTGTCGTAGTTGGTTTTGCAAATGGATTAACTAGAGAGTCAACATACTGGTTACCTAGTGACCCGCTCCCAACGTACTCTTGTTGAATGTCCTGGTTTCCCACACACTGAATAACAGAAACAACGCAGATCTGGGGAAAGGAGTTCCTAGACAGCATGTTTTCCATGGTGCCTGGGAACTCCTCTTTTTTTGGTTTTCTTCGTTTTCAGGAGAAAACGCGTCTGCGCATCACCCAGCCCTCCCCCAACTTCAACCCGTCTGTGCCTTCGAAGCAGAGCTTTCGTGGTCGGTGCGTGCCGCAACTCACTCAGACAAGGGCGTCCGCCGCGGCGGACGCCCTTTCGGCATGCCGGATAAGCCACAGGCACCGGGAGAACTCGCTGTGGATGCGATTGCCCGGCATCGCCCCGCGACGGCGATCAATTCAACCGGTCGTGGGTCAGTTTGAAAGAGGCTTCCCTCAGGGGCTAGTGTGGTGAGTCAGAAGTTCGTTACAGAAGTACGCGATGGAAATGCAGGTCCTTCGACTCCGCTGTAGAACGCTTCGCTCAGGATGACCGCCTCTCTTGGGGTTTCGTGTATGCGGCATTTATTGAACGAACTTCAGACTCAGTACACTAGGAGCTAATCCGCAAATAGGTAGCGCCGGCCTCCAGGCCGGCTGTCGTGCGGGTCCCCTGACCTGCATCGCTGCTGGCGGCGTGGACGCCGCCAGTACAGCCGGTCTGGAGACCGGCGCTACATCAAGATCTCATTTACGGATAAGTTCCAAAGCCCAGATTCATTTTGCTCGATTTATGTACGGGCTGAAGCCCGTACCCTTCACGCTGAAGCCCGCACCCTTCAGATTGCGCCACTGCCATTCAACCGCAATCGCGCTCGCATGTTGTAGGCTGATTCAGGGTGTTCCAGTATTGCGAACCCCGCGGCCAGCGCAACGGAATCGCGCTCGTTGGATTCCCGCTCCTGTTGCCTGCGAGCCGGCTAATTGGAAAACGAACCATCCGTGCCGGCAGCGGCAGCGGAGTGGAAAGGATAACCGATATGAAGAGAGCGATTGCCTCCGTTTGTTTCTGTTTCTTGCTCACAGGCAGCGCATTTGCGGCGTCGAGCAAGGCGGATTTGCAGGCCCGCGTCGACGCAGCCAAACTCGTCCTGGACCGCATCATGGCCGCCAAGGACGCCACGATCCCGATGAACATTCTTCAGCAGGCCACCTGCGTGGGCGTTGTACCGGGCATGCTCAAGGGCGCTTTTGTTGTGGGGGCGCAATACGGACAGGGAGTGGTGACCTGCCGCACCGGCCACGGCTGGAGTGCGCCGGTCTTCATTCGCATGGCAGGCGGGTCATTTGGATTTCAAATAGGCGGCCAAGCTACAGACCTTGTTCTAATTGCGGTGAATGACCGCGGGTTCCAGGACTTGTTGAAGGACAAGTTCAAGATTGGCGGAGACGCCTCGGCGGCGGCTGGTCCGGTGGGCCGCAGCGGTCAGGCCGCGACCGATTGGAAAATGAACGCCGAGCTGCTCAGCTACTCGCGCAGCAAGGGGCTGTTTGCGGGGATCGATCTGGATGGAACCAGCGTAAGCCAGAACTCGGATGACACGGCGCTCTACTACGGGCAGCGGCAGAGCTTTGAGGGCATCTTGAAGGGCGATGTCGATGTTCCGCCGGGCGCGGTGGCCTTTGTGCGCGACGTGGCGCAGAACTTTCTGAAGGCGAAGCACCACCAGTAGGGTGTGGGGCGCCCCGTCCTTGCAACGCTGGTTTTGCGAGGGCGGACTGCCCCGAGCCAGAACCGGGCCGCATCGAGAGGCTAAACTGATCTTTGGCTTCAACGATGCGGGAAGTCCCCATGCGGGAAAACCTTGAGTATTGGCTGGTCGTGGCCGTGGCGCGCACCCTTGGGTTTATGCCGCGCGGGCTGGCGCGCCTGCTGGCCGGCCTGATTGCCTTCACCGTCTATTGGGCGTTCGGCAGGCTTCGGCGCGTGGGTGTGCGCAATCTGGAGATGGCGCTTCCGGAACTGTCGCCGGCCGAGCGAACGCGCATTCTGCGACGCGTCTACGTTCATCTGGGCTGGCAACTGGTGGAGTTTTGCCGCATGACCCGCTACAGCGCGCAAAACACGAGCGCGTGGCTGCGGACTGAAGGCCTGGAGCACTATCTTGCCGCACAGGGCCGCGGGAAAGGGGTTCTGGTGGTTACCGGCCACCTGGGGGCGTGGGAACTGTCGAGCTTCTACCATTCGCTGCTGGGCTATCCGATGGGCATGGTCATCCGCCGACTCGATAACCGCCGGTTGGACGACTTTGTGAACGGCATCCGCTGCCTTCACGGCAACCAGGTGATTCACAAGGACGATTTCGGGCGCGGGCTGCTGCTGGCCATGCATGGGGGCCAGACGGTCGGAATTCTGATGGATACGAACATGACGCCGCCTCAAGGCTCATTTGTAAAGTTCTTCGGCATGGATGCCTGCACAGCCACCGGGCTGGCCCATGTGGCGCGAAAGACAGGCGCGGCGGTGCTGCCGGGGTTCATGTTTTGGGAGCCGACTGAACGGAAATACGTACTTCACTTCGGGCCTGAGATCGAGATTCCGCACACCGCCAACCCAGCCGCCGACATTCTAGTTGCCACTCAGTTATGCACAAATGCGATCGAATCGTGGATTCGGCGGTATCCTGACCAGTGGTTGTGGATTCACCGGCGCTGGAAGACGAGACCGGCGGGCGAGCCGGGGATATATTGAAACGCTGCGCCTGAGGAGGCTCGCATGACGCTGGCTGAACTGGTGGAAGTGCTGGGCGGCAAGCTGGTGCAGGGCAACGCTGCGACCATTCTCACCGGCGTGAACTCGTCTGAGCTGGCCGGTCCATCCGAGCTTGCCTTTGCCGAGGACGCAGTGTCGGCCGCCGAAACGCTGACTGGCAACGCGGGGGCGATCATCGTGCGGAACGGGATGGGAGCCTCATTGTTTCCCACGCTTGGCAGCGATGAAACTACTGCCAAGGATGGGGCGCCCTCATCTTCTTTGCCGCGTAGATCGGTCGTCGAAACTGCCCAGCCTCGGCTGTGGTTTGCGCGCGCCGCCAAACTCCTGAACCCCTCTCCGCCATCGACTGGAGTTCATCCCGCAGCCGTTCTTGGCGTCGATACCGAACTAGGGGAAGGCGTCACCGTCGGTCCCTGCGCATTTATTGGCGACCACGCGTTTGTCGGCGCCGGGACATGGATTGAAGCAGGCGCCATCGTCGGTCAGGGGGTCTACATCGGGGAACAATGCCGCATCTACCCGCGCGCGACACTCTATCCCGGAATCACGCTCGGCAATCGAGTCGTGGTACATGCGGGCGCGGTTCTCGGGGCCGATGGATTTGGATATGTGCGCGACCCCGCTACCGGCGCGTATACACAGTTTCCGCAGCAGGGAACGCTGGTGATTGAAGACGACGTTGAAATCGGCGCCAACTCCACGATTGATCGGGGAGCGCTGGCCGAGACGCGCATCCGCCGCGGGACAAAGATCGATAATCTCGTCCACGTCGGTCACAACTGCGACATCGGCGAAGACGTGATCCTGGTTGCACTCACCGGGATCTCCGGCTCTTCGACAGTCGGGAAGGGCGCGGTCATCGCGGGACAGGTGGGCATCGGCGACCACGCCCACGTCGGGCCGGGCGTAATTCTCGGCGGGCAGGCCGGCGTGCTGAGCGGCAAGACTGTGACAAATGAGGGGCTCAAGCCGGGAACTGTTCTGTGGGGTACGCCGGCGCGTCCGCTGAAGCAGGTGCTGCGGGAACAGGTAGTGCTGGCGCGGCTGGCGAAGGCGGGACGAAAACCTCAGGGCAAGGAACAGGGAACAGAAGACAGTGAATAGGGAATAGGACTGGCGCCGATGGCGATCATTGTGGTGGGGGGCAGCAGCCGGGGCGTTGGCAAGACGGCGCTGGTCTGCGGCCTCATTGCTGCTCTGTCTGAGTACCGCTGGACCGCCGTCAAGATCACTACCCACGACCATGACAAACCCAAGCCCATCTGGGAAGAAAAAAGCGCGGGGCCGAGAACCGATACCGGCCGCTATTTGGCTGCCGGTGCTTTGCGCGCATTCCTAACCACTCCGGCGATGCACAATCAGCCTTCAACACCCGATCTCTCGCCGGTGCTCGATGAACTCTGGCCTAATTTTGGCCCAGGCACAAATCTCATCTTCGAATCCAACAGCATTCTGCAGCATCTTCAGCCCAACCTCTGTCTTCTGGTCGAGGGAGCGGCGGATCATGCGGCGCGCAAGCTATCGTTTGCTATTGCTCTTGAGCACGCGGATGCGCTGGTGGCTCATGCTCCGTTGAATCGTGTGAGTGCGAACGGATTTTGCCAGGCCGGCCAACTGCCCAAGCCGATCTTCAGCCTTGCGGCTCTTGAGCGGATCTCTCCGGAGATGCTGTTTTGGCTTCGCGATCGCTTGCATGGGCGGGCGTTGTTGTAGGTGGAAGGAAAAGTTCAACAAAACAAGACGTCGTCATGGAGTTCTACAGACTCCCACCCATCGGACAAAAAGTCGCCGCGGCGACACTTCCGATGGATGGGGCACAGTTTCATTCCTTATGGGTCGGGGCTAAGGCTTTGGTTCTGGCGCGCGTGATTCCGGGGTGTGGATCGCCGGAGATGCTGGTCTGGGGCTGTTGGAAGCAATTCCTGGTCCGGCATTTCTGAGAAGAATCGCCAGGCCCCTGGCCCCATCCATCCGACTCTCGACAAGAAGCACATGAGACATTTTCAGGAATTCCGGGTGATGCTCGAAGTGTTTGGAGGCGGCCTGTATTGTATGCACCACGTGCTCGGCTGAGAACGCTTCGCCATGAAAGCCCGCCACACCGATCAGCAGCCCCTTCATCAGCGCGAACTGCGAGGCGAGCAACGCAAACTCACGCGTCATTTCGGGCAAGGTATGTGACGGCTGGTCATGCGCATTCGCCGACATCCCTTCATGCCCGAACGGGAACTGGGAGCGAATGATGGTGTTGATCAGGTAGTTCTCCACGATGTGCGGTTGGCGGCGAAAGAACGGCTCGTAAAAACGATCGTGCGCCAGGGAGTATCGCGCCGTCAGGCTCTGTAGTGTAGCGCCCGGGGCATTTCCGATGCCGGCGGTAAATGCCTGCACGCACTCGACGAAGCGGGGGTGAATGTTGGAGCGGTGGAGCAGCGATCCCGCTAGCCGCAGTACGACATCCAACTGCGCTGCGCGGTCCAGCGGCAGCGTGTCCATTGCAGGTCGCAGCGCACCGGTTGCTACCGTATCCTCAAAGTCGCGCAGGAAATCGGGGATGCTCCGCTTCAACTGGCCTTTGGAGATCGAATCGAGGCGCCGGCAGAGCACGTCAAGCAGAAACAGCCGCTGCCAGAGCGGGTAGATGCGATTCCGCACCAGCGCCAGGACCACCTTGCGAATTGCCCGGAAATTGGGTGGCAGCGAGTCTCCGTCCTTATCGGGGGCTAAAGCCTCATTTGCTCCTGTGGCGTGCTTTTCGGGCTGTCCAGCGGCCAACAAATCCGGCGTGAGCAGCACCAGGCGCGCTGCTTCAGGACAGGAGAGGGTCAGCGATTTCTCATCCACGATGCCGGCCCCATGCACAATGCGCGGATAGGTCGAGCAGGCGTGCGAGAGCAACTGCTCGCCAAGTTGAGCGTGGATGCGGCACAGGCAGTCTTCGGTAAGCAGCGGGCAACGATTCGAATTGTTCATCCGAATTTGGGCGAAGGCGGAGTTCTTACCGGCTTCCGAATCCAGATAGGCTTTCGGAGTGAGGAGGATGCTCGCATCGATCAGTGTGCGCAACGGGCTGGGGGGCAGATTCCGGTACTTTTCATATGCTGCCTGATCGATGGGCACGCTCCATCCCTGGCAGCAGGTGTCTTCGCAGGCCGGGCCAATGCAGCGAAAACTGTCGGTGTATGAGGGGAGAACAGATGAAGCCTGGCGCAAGCGGAACTCCTGACACGGAACCAACGGAACAGCGCACGGCTGCTGCGCCCTCTCGTGAGATGCGTCCAGAAACGATGCAAATGGAAGACCTTTGAAAAAGATTCAAGATTGGAAAGCGTTCAGGGATGTACTGACCCAGCTAAACACAATCCAGTTTTCATGTTTCCTATTTCCTGCGCTTAGACAGGCTTTTCCGTCAGGAATGCTTCCGGCTTCAGCGAGCCGTCGCGCTGTTTCACCAGCATCTGCACCTTGCCTTCGGCGGCTTCGAGCTCCTGCTTGCAGGCAGCCGAAAGACTGACTCCCTCTTCGAAGAGCTTGAGCGACTCTTCGAGGGCGAGGTCGCCCTTTTCCAGTTGATCGACGATGGATTCGAGCTTCTTGAGCGATTCTTCAAACGAGGGCATGGGGTTTACTCCGCGCGGTTATTCTTTGGCCCCTGGGGGCAACACGCTGGCGATCACTTCGGCGGCGGCGGTGTAACGGCCGAAGGGCGCGCTCACCTGCACCCCATCCACCATGGGGCGCACCGCCTCCAGCATCTCTTGCGCAATCTCGATACCTTCGCGGCGCGCTGCGTCAGGCGATTCAACCTGGGCCATCCGCAGCATAATCTCTTCCGGCATGGAGACGCGCAGATCGTTCTTCATGAATTCGGCGTTGCGCAGACTGGTGAGGGGCCAGATTCCGGCGATCACCGGAATGCGAAAGGCCTTGATGCGTTCGAGGAAGTTCTCCAGCAAACGCAGGTCGAAGACGGGCTGTGTGATGGCGTACTCCGCACCGGCCTCGACCTTGTATTCGAAGCGGCGCAATTCCTGCTCGATATCGGACACGCCGGGATTGGCGGCAATGCCAATAGTGAAGTTGGTGCTGGAGCCGATCGCGTTGGAGCCGATGTCGAGGCCATGATTCAGCCGGCGCACGATGTTGACCAGACCGATGGCATCCACGTCAAACACTGCGGTAGCGTCAGGATAATTTCCCAGCTTGGGCGGATCCCCGGTGACGCAAAGAATGTTGTGCAGCCCGATGGACGAGGCTCCGAGCAAGTCGGACTGGATGGAGAGAATGTTGCGGTCTCGGCAGGTGTAATGGAGAATCGTCTCAATGCCGGTGTGTTGCTGAATCTGAATGCAAAGGCTCTGCGCGCTCATTCGAGCCGAGGCGCGCGGCGAGTCGGGCACGTTGATGGCGTGTACGCCGAGCTGCGCCAGCAGTCGCGCGCCCTCGATCTCGGCGGTGCAGTCGATGCCGCGCGGGGGAACGATCTCCACCAGGGTGATGAAGCTCTTCTCCGCGACCAGCGCGCCGATGCGGGAGCGTGCGCCGAGCGGAGCCGGCGGCGTCTCGCTGTTCAACTCCGGAACGGCGCCGGAAGCCTCAACACGCGCCTGTGCATCGATGGCACGCATCGCCGACCTCATGGCCCGGATGTGGTTGGGCGTTGTGCCGCAGCAGCCGCCCACAATCTGCGCCCCGGCGGCGATGGCCTTGCGGGCAAAGCTGGCCATGTACTCGGGCGAACACAGGTAGATGTTGCGGCCTTCCACGGCGCGGGGCATGCCGGCATTGGGCAAGGCGGCAAGCGGCAGGGTGGTGGCCGCGCGCATAGCCTCGATGGCGGTGAGCACGGTGGTTGGACCGGTGGAGCAATTCACGCCGATAGCGCTCGCCCCCCACTCGGTGAGCAGAGCCGCCGCATGGGCCGGAGAGGCTCCGTCAAGGCAGTTGCTCTCGTCGTCCACTGTCACCATGACCAGCACGGGCAGGTGGGGAGCGACCTCGCGCGCCGCCTCGAGCGCCACATGAGCCTCATTCATCGCAGGCATGGTCTCGATGCTGAGCATATCCACGCCCGCCTCTTTCAAGGCACGAATCTGCTCGGCAAAGGCGTCGCGGGCTTCGTCCAGGCCGGTTTTGCCCAGGGGCTCGAGGCGCACGCCGAGCGGGCCCACCGAACCGGCCACCCAGGCCTCGCCGGCCTGCTTGTCTTTGAGGTGTTTCACGGCTTGGCGAGCCACCCGTACCCCGGCCGCGTTGATCTCAGCCACCTTTGCGGCCAATCCATGCCGGGCCAGCCGGAAGCGATTCGCGCCGAAGGTGTTGGTCTCAAGCAACTCGGCGCCGGCTTGCAGGTATTCCTCGTGGATGGAGAGAATCAACCCTGGGTCGGAAAGGTTCAGCTCGTCGTAACAGCGGTTGATGAAAATCCCGCGCGCGTAAAGCACGGTTCCCATGGCGCCGTCGGCCAGTACGGGGCGGGTTGCGAAGATGTCGGCAATCGAAGGCATTCTCTTGTCATGCTATGCCAGTCCGGTGCTGCCCGCCAAACGACCGGGCCACTTTGTTATACTTCGGGAGTCATAACCTTGTTCAGCACCGGTTTTCGGCCGGAGGAATCTGCGGTCTGTCGTCTGCGCGGGCAGCCGCATTTCAGGTGTTCACGGGGCGGCCCCGGCCGCTCAAACCTCAACAGGGCAGTGTAACCCTGTAGATGCAATCATCCGCGGCACGCACCGCGCTTTCCGTCGAGGTAAGGGATTTTGAAGAAGAGAAGTATTTTGATATACGCTACCTCAGCCCTGGTTGTTGCAGCCGCGGTGGCAGGTTGCGGAAAGACCACCTATTTTGCGGGCCGGAGTCTGCCCCCCAGCGGGCTTGTCAACCGTGTTCTCATTGCGGTTCAGAACCCCAGCCCATTCAGCAAGGGCGCCCTGCCATTTGTGGATGCATACTACGACATCCGGAGCGGCTATAACGGAAAGCCTTCGTCGTTTTCGATTGGCGGCTACGCGGCCGCGCTGCCCATCACCATCCAGAACATGCCCGAGGAGACGAGCGGCGTTGTCTACGGTTACGGTGACGGCAGCTTCGATCCGATCGACTACTCCAAGGAGAGCACTAACGGGAATTCCGGCGGGGTGAGTGGTCTTTCCGCCAGCGTGTTTATTACCCGGAACCAGACCTACGTCTTTGCAGCCGACCAGGGAGCCCATGTGTTCACCGTGGTCGACCATGCCCTCGGCGGATCCATCCCTCTGAGCCTTCCCGGTGTGTACCGGGTGAGCGTGAATCCCGGCGGATCCGTGGCGTTCGGCTTTGTGCAGAACTCGAACTACATTTACTATCCGCGCAAGCTGAACGTGGCGCAGACCACGGCTTACTCAGGAGGGCCAAGCACCTGGCCTCGCGCCGCCATGGACTGCGAGCCCCAGAGCGTGCCCGACTATTGCCTTTTCCAGGCGCAAAGTCCCGACCACGTGGACGCGACCGGCAACTACTATGGTGCGCCGCTGGTATTCGACCGGCCCATCAAGGCGGTCTTCTCGCCCGACGGCGGAACCGCATACATCCTTAATTGCGGGCCCGAGTGCGGCGGCAGCAAAGCCTCGGTTACGCCGCTGCCGATTGCTCCGATGATCTTTCTTCTCGGCCAACAGTCCGGAACCTTGCCCACAAATGCCGCACTTGCCTCTTCCACCATTCCGATTCCCGGCGGCGCGAGCAATGCCCTGGTCGATACCTCAACCATGTACGTCGTGGGGCAGCAGCCTCAACAGGTTCAGGGCCAGACGCTCTTCGCCGGCGAACTGACGGTGGTCAATCTCACCAACAGCACTGCTTCCAAGCCGATCGCAATCAGCGACGGGGCGCCAGGCGCCTTGAGCCGCATGGTGGAGGGCGACGACAACACTCTGTGGATCGGCATGACCAAATGCACGAACGGCGTGCGCGCTGCCACTGGTTTGCCCTATGGTTGCCTCACCATGTTCAACACCTCCAAAAGTGCCGTGACCGCGATTTTGCCTTACATTGGCGACGCGACCGGCATTGCCTCGATCACCGGCTTGCACAAGGTCTACTCGGCACAGGGAGGTCAGGTCTACATCAACTCCACCGTGGACGGCTCGTCGATCGACAACCAGTACGTCACGGTTACCGGAACCGCGTACGACGTGGCGTACATGGACGCGCTTTCCGACACCGACAACACCGTTTACTAATCCAATGGCCGTCAACCCCGTTTTCGATTTCTCCCTCGATTCCACTGGGGTTGACGTTCTGGCCATTGCCGCCCATCGCGACGACGTGGAGCAAACTTGCGGCGGGACTCTGCTGCGCATGGCCTCGCGCGGGCTGCGCACGGCAATTCTGGATCTGACTCAGGGTGAGGCGGGAACGCGCGGCAGTGCGGAAGAGCGGGCTACAGAGGCTGCGAACGCCGCGCAGTTGCTGGGCATTCAATGGCGGCGGGCCCTCGATCTGCCCGATGGCGCGATTGAAAACACTCTAGAGAACCGCATTAAGATTGTGCGCGTGGTTCGTGAGCTTCGTCCGCACGTGGTGATTCTGCCCTATTGGCAGGCCCGCCATCCGGATCATGCGGCGGTGGCGACGCTTGGGTATGAGGCCTGCTTTCTTTCAGGCCTCGCCAAGGTGGAAACGGGCACGCCCCCGCACCGACCCTTCAAGATCGTCTACGCCAGCCTTTACGCCGATGTGCGTCCGAGCTTCATCGTCGATATCACGCCGTTTATCGAGCAGCGCCATCGGGCGCTGATGGCCTACCGCTCGCAGTATGCCAACCAGGCGGCGGGCAGCGGGCTTTTTGTTGCGGAGGAGGAGATTCGCGACCGCACCATTGCCGAAGCCCGGCACTACGGCCTGCTCGCGGGCGTTCGCTACGGCGAGCCGTTCGTGCAAAAGGAAGTGGGGCTGGTGGACGATCTGACGCTGCTGCCGGTGCAGTCGATCTGAGGCGCGGTTTGTTGGAGCGTTCGTTGTCGCATAACAGTTCTTTAATTCAAGCCAAGATTGAATAACTTTGCGTTATGCATTTTTTTTAGCGACACTTCAAACGGTTGCATCAATAACTTGAGACGATGAAAGAACTTCCCTCAGGGGCTAAAGCCCGCTAACTATGCGCCCCTCACGGCACGGCTGAAGCCGTGCCCTTTCAAAACTTGCTTATGCAAACAGTCCTAGAGATGGAGGCGGCACATGGCAAAGCAGACGTGGGATCCGCAGGCATACGGGCAAAACGCCGCATTTGTGCATGGACTGGCCGGCGGCGTGCTGGAGTGGCTCGCAGCACAGCCCGGCGAGCGGATTCTCGACCTCGGTTGCGGCGACGGCCAACTGACTGCAGCGCATAGCTGCCTGCGGCGCCAGCGTGACCGGCGTGGATGCTTCGGCGGAGATGGTGGCAGCGGCGCGCGCGCGCGGCGTCGACGCCGAGGAAGGCCAGCGCCGAGGCGCTGCCTTATGCCGCCGGCATAGCTTCGATGCCGTCTTTTCCAATGCCGCGCTGCACTGGGTTCGCGAGCAGGACGCAATGATGGCCGAGGTGCACCGCGTGCTGAAGCCCGGCGGGCGCTTTGTCGCGGAGATGGGCGGCCACGGCAACATCGCCGCCATTCGCGTGGCGTTGATGGCTGTGCTCGCGCGTCACGGTTATGGCGATCGCGAGGATGGCGTCAACTACTATCCCACTCCCGATGGCTATGGGCGGCGCCTTGTTCGCCACGGCTTCAAGGTGGAGCAGATTGCGCTGATTCCACGCCCGACGCCGCTGCCCGAGAGCGGCATGGAGGGCTGGCTTCGGACCTTTCGGCGCGGCGTGATCGAGGCCCTGCCGGGAGGCTACAGGACACGGTTGTGGAGGAGACCGCAGCGCTGCTTGCGCCCGTGCTGCGCGACGAAGACGGCCATTGGACTGCCGACTACATAAGGCTGCGTTTCATTGCCATTGCATGAAGAGGGCCAGTTTCATTGGGTGAACCACATCCGCCCGCCGATGAGGACCAATGTGAGCGCAAAGATGCGGCGCAGCCAGAGCTCGGGAATATGCTGCGCCCCCACCGCTCCGAAGTATCCGCCCACCAGGAATCCGGCAGCAAGCAGCAGCGCCACGCGGATGTCGGCATTGCCTTTGCGATAGTACTCAAAAAAGGCGAAAGCGCCCACGGGCAAGAGCAGGGCCCCGAGCGAAGTACCCTGCGCCTTGTGCTGGTCCATGCCCAGCAGCCACACGAGCGCCGGGACAAACAGGATGCCGCCGCCGATGCCCACCACGCCGGAAACCAATCCGACCATCAGACCAATCAACAGGATCGTACCCGTCATGCACACCCCCTCATAAGCGCGGCGAGGAAAGGAAACCGGGCCCACGCCTTCAGCGTATGCTATCGCTATCGGGAGAAACAACAGGCCGGCAGCAGCTCACAACTCCCGCGGCCGCCAGAACGCATTGGATCGGCATGATGGGCAGCCTCAATCGTGCTGCAGCGACAGCGCCGCCGGAGACGGCGAAGAAGTAGAAGGACACGCCGAGGAGCAGCCATAGGCAGGCGCCGGGCGCGCCGCCGCGCACAACTCCCAGCCCAGCAAGAGCGTAAAGCGCCAGCAGCAGCGAGCCTAAAGCGGCCATCATCGCCATCTGCCAGCGATGATGGCCGGCCATCCACAGCGCCGCGCGCAGCGGGCCCTGTTCGCGTTCGCGCGTGAAGGTCTCGTCGTCCACGGGTGCGTCTACCAGATCGAGCAGAACCGCGCCGCCAGGATTCAGCGAGGTTCGAACCGAACCGGCAAGATGCGTGAGCAGAAACAGCCAAGGGTGCGCTCGCAATACCCGTTTCGCTTCGGTGCGCATGAACTCCAACCGCTGTGCCTGGTTCCATTCCGCGGCCTGTGGATGCCGTTCAAGAAAGAGCTGTTCGTCGTTGTATCCAAGCTCGTGTTGGACCTCCGGGAGGGTTCGGTGCTCTACGCGGCTGGTAACCTCGGCGGCGCTGAAGAAGTAGAGGTTTTGCGTCTGGATGCTGGAGAATCCCGCAAAGCCGGTTTCGACGCGATTGCGCATCTGCCATGCGGCCAGCCAGGGCAAGACACTGAGCAGCAGTACTGCGGGAGCCTTCCAGCGCATCCCCGGAACACGCACTAGAACCAACATCAATCCCGCCGCCAGTGCGACCGGCAGGTAATAGGTCACCGGACGCACGAAGGTTGCTGCCGCCAGCCACAGTCCCGCTGCCGCAAGAGCGCGCAGGCGGCGGCTTCGCAAAAACTCGACCAGCCGTATCAGGCTTAACAGAAAGAGTGCGAGAAACAGCGTCTCCGATAGAAGCAGGATCGAATAGACGATGGACAGCGGCTCAAAGGCAAAGATCCACGCAGCGAGGACGGCGATGCGGTCTTCCGGAAAAGCCGACCGCGCCAGGCGCCAGACCAGCGCAACCGAAACCACGGAAATAATCACCTGTGCGAGAGCCACGGCGATGGGCCCAGCCAGGCTCGCCAGAGCCAGAAACAGCGCATATCCGGGTGTTCGCGCAATATCCGGCACGCCGGCTTCGACAAATCTTCCATGCAGCAGAAGATTGCGTCCCGGCTCCGAATAACTGAGAGTATCTGCGCGGTAGAGAGCAGCGCTTCCACCGCGCGCGAGCGCCACGGCGAGCAGCCCCAGCCGGACCAGGCCCGCAGCGATGACCGGCCCGGCCAACTTGCCGGTCCACCACTCGTGGCTTTGCGCTTCCGGCCCCACAGGCCACCTCTACGGTGACCTATACGCGACAAGCGGGGGAGCTGTCCGTGTTATCGGCAGCTCCCCGGCTTGTTTTGGGCAATCAAAGGTAGTAGAGAAGGTCTGAGCAAGTCCGCGAAAAGCGAAGCTCGCCTAGTCCGCGGCCAGCGTCTTGGCACGGAAGAGCAATCCGGCAACCAGTCCGCCCAGGCTGGGAACCAGCAGGAAGAGCCAAACCTGTTGCAGTGCCTGGCCGCCGACGATCAGCGCGGGTCCAAGGCTGCGGGCCGGGTTGACGCTCACGCCAGTGATGTGAATGCCGGTGATGTGGATGGCAACCAGCGTGATGCCGATGGCCAGCCCGGCAAACCCAGCCGGAGCGCTTTTCTGTGTCGAGCCCAGGATTACGATCACAAAAATAAGCGTGGCGATAAACTCAAACAGGATGGCGGAGGTCATGTTGTAGCCGCCCTGATAGCCTGAGCCCCAGCCGTCCTGGCCGAGGCCGCTGGCGGCAATGTCGTATCCGCCGGCGACGCCGCGGGCGATGATCGAGATGACCCATGCTGCCACGATGGCGCCCGAGAACTGGCCGAGCCAGTATCCGATCATGTCCTTTGCGGACATGCGTCCGGCAGCCCAGACACCCAGGCTCACAGCCGGGTTGATGTGGCACCCGGAGATGGGCCCAATTCCATAGGCCGCGGCAATCAGCCCAAGGCCAAATGCGAACGCGATGCCCACGATTCCCACCTTGTCGCCGGCCACCACTGCTGTTCCAACGCCAAAGAACACCAGAATAAAGGTGCCCAAGAGTTCCGCAAGGATTTTTTTCCTCATGTTTCCCTCCCGATCTCAGTTCGATTTTTGGGTCAACTCACCCAGGGCGCCCAGGAGCCGGTGCTGTTTGTGCCGCGGCTCCATACGGCAGGCCACTGGCTCTTGCCTTCCAGTGAGGTCCCGAAGCGGGGAACAACGGAGATCTGCCGCTGGAATGACAAAGTGGCTGACGAAAAGGCGTCTTGGTGCGCGCACGAAGTGTTGCAGAGCCCGCAGCGAGGCGTCAAGAGAAAGTTGACCCAGCGGCTCTGGGTCCAAATTCATCAAACGTTTGCAATCTATTTGCCCGGCTGCATTACTCTGTTAATGGTTCCGTGCGGCCTGAGCCTTCTGACAGCAAACGGCCGACGGGTGAGGGCCGACCGTTTGAGCCAAACCGTATTTGTTCTGGAAGACGACACCGATATCGCGCGGCTGGTGCAGCACCACCTTGAAGCCGCTGGATTCTCGGCACGCCTGTTTCACACCGCAACCAACGTGATTTCCGATGCCGAGCGCCAACCGCCGGCCTTGTTTCTGCTGGACATCATGGTTCCCGGCGGAGACGGCCTGGATGTGTGCCGCCGCTTGCGCACAAACCCAGCCCTATCTACGATTCCCATTATCTTTTTGACGGCGCGCGCCGGCGAAAACGATCGTGTGCTGGGCCTGGAGCTGGGCGCCGACGACTACATTACCAAGCCATTCGCAACCCGGGAGCTGGTGGCCCGCGTCAAGGCCGTGCTGCGCCGGTTTGAACGGCCTACGACCCCCTCGATCATCAGCTTTGAAGAGGTGATCATCGACGCCGGGGCCATGCAGTTGACTGTGCGCGGTGAGTTGACCACCACCACGGCGACCGAGTTCCGCCTGCTCGATTATCTGGCACGTCATCCGGGCCGGGTTTTCAGCCGCGACCACCTTCTCGACGCGGTTTGGGGGGACGCTCGCTTTGTCACTCCCCGCTCGGTCGATGTCTATGTGCGGCGCATCCGTGAGAAAATCGAGGTCGATCCTGAGAATCCGCGCTACTTGAAGACGGTGCGGGGCGCCGGCTATCGCTTCGAGCTTCCTAAGGGCGAATGACCAGCTGCGCGCCGGCCGAACCGTGACGGATGGGAGCGGTGCCGATTGACCCCAAAAGTGTTCACCAAACTGCTCACGCTTCTGGTGCTTCTGCTGGTTCTGCACACCGTGGTGATGGAGTTTGTTTTTCGCCGCCTTATTGAGCATTCGGCGGGGGTGGACCTGCATTTGCTCGGCCGCGAGGCCCTCTGGTCCGGACTGATTGCGCTGGCGGTTGCTATTCCCATTGCGGCCTGGGTGGCCAGCCGGATCTCCGCCCGTTTGCAGCGTGTGGTCGACTTTGCCCGGCGCATCGCCGACGGCGATTTGAGCGCGCGTCTTGGCCAGCGCGAAGACGATGAACTCTCCGTTATGGAAGCGGCCCTGGACCAGACCGCCGAGCGGCTCGGAGAGAGCTTTGCGGAGATCGAGAGCCGCCGCCAGGAACTGGCCGCCATGCTCGATTCCATGCAGGAGGCGGTCGTGGCGATCACCCCTGAGGGGCTGGTTCGATGGTCGAACGCCGTCATGCAGAGAATCGCAGGCACCCAGATCCATCCCGGCCGCCCGCTGGTGCATTCGGTTCGCGATCCGGAGGTGCTGGCCTGTGTCCGCGGAGCTCTTGAGAACCGGGAAGTGCGCTTCGGCCGCGCCAGTTCACTGGCCCCTGGGCGCATCTTTGAGATCAACGCAGCGCCTCTGCCCAGCGGCGGCGCGCTCGTCGTTCTCCACGATGTGACCCGCATCGAGGCGGCTGAAAAGTCTCGCCGCGACTTTATAGCCAACGTCAGCCACGAACTCCGCACCCCGCTCACTTCGATTCAGGGCTACGTCGAAACGCTGGTCGAGGATCCAAATGCGCGGCCCGAAACCACTCGTGAATTCCTCGCCGTAATTCTCAAGAACGCCACCCGCATGAACAGGCTCACGGAGGATCTGCTGGCGCTGGCCAGCGTCGAGAGCCCCGACTACAAGGTCGTACCGCAGACCATTCGCGCCTCTGCGCTGGTTCACGATGCTATTGAGTCGCTGGGCGGAATCATTGTCGATTCCAAGGTAGAGCTTGAATTCGCGGGTGCGCCTGAAGATCTTGTCATGGCCGACCCCGACGCCATGAACCAGGTCTTCGGGAATCTGATCGAGAATGCTCTCAAGTACGGCCCTGCCGGCAAGCGTATCCGCGTCGGCGCCCGCCTTCTCGAAACCGAGGTGCAGTTTACGGTTCAGGACTTTGGCCCCGGCATCGCCTCTGAGCACCTGGGGCGCATCTTCGAGCGCTTCTACCGCATCGACAAGGCCCGGTCCCGCGAGTCCGGCGGCACCGGGCTTGGCCTGGCCATCGTCAAGCACATAGTGCAGGCTCATGGTGGACGAATATGGGCGGAAAGCGAACTTGGCTCGGGCGCCCGATTCCATTTCACGCTGCCAATTGCGCACGCGCTGGCAGGCGAGAAGACAGTTTCCGCGAGCAGCTAGCGTGGTCCATCGCACCGAGAGACATCATTGCGCTTCAAAGCGGCGCTGCATCGCCCGCGCCGTCTGGGAGCAAGAATTCTGAACAAACCTTCGCTCAATTCAAACCCCCGTAACATTGGGCGTAGACAATCGCTATCGGCAGTAATTCTGCAAGGAGATTTCAGTGAAAAAGACATTGCTCTGCGTCGTACTGTTGGTATTGGCCGTGAGCGCCGCACATGCCCAGGATTTGGTCGGGGCCGGCGCCACTTTCCCTTATCCAATTTATTCCAAATGGTTTAGCGAGTATTCCGCGGCTCATCCCGGCGTTGCAATCAACTACCAGTCGATCGGTTCCGGGGGCGGGATCAAGCAGTTTACCAGCGGACTTGTGGACTTTGGCGCATCCGACATGCCCATGACCGATGACGCGCTGGCTGCATCCAAGATCAAGCTTGTGCATATTCCCACTGTGCTCGGCGCGGTTGTGCCCATCTTCAACGTTCCCGGCGTTTCCGACGTCAAGTTCAGCGGCGATGTGCTGGCGGACATTTTCCTGGGCAAGATCAGCACGTGGGCCGACCCCCGCATTGCCAAGGACAACCCGGGCGTGAAGCTGCCTGACCAGAAGATCATCGTTGTCCATCGTTCCGACGGCAGCGGCACCAGCTTCATTTGGACCGACTACCTGAGCAAGGTTAGCAAGGAATGGGCAGACGGTCCAAGCAAGGGCTCCTCGCCGGCATGGCCGGTGGGCGTGGGCGGCAAGGGCAACGAAGGCGTCGCCGGAATGGTGCGCCAACTGCCCGGCGCCATCGGCTACGTTGAGTTGATCTACGCTTTGCAGAACAAGATCAGCTTCGGCGAAGTGAAGAACGCAGCCGGCAACTGGGAGAAAGCTTCAATCGAAGGTGTCACCGCAGCCGGCGCCAACGCGAAGATTCCTGCCGATTACCGCGTCTCGATCACGAATGCTCCGGGCGCCAATGCCTATCCCATCTCCAGCTTCACCTACCTGCTGATACCGGTCCATAGCCCGGATGCGGCCAAGGGCAAGGTGCTGAAGGACCTTCTGAGCTGGATCGTCAACTCCGGCGAAGGCGAAGTCTCCAATCTCTCCTATGCCCCGCTCCCCAAGGCTCTTGCGGATCGGGTTTTGCAGACCGTCTACGCATTGCAGTAAGGCCTGGAGGACGGTTCTGCGCTCTTGCCGGACCGTCCTCGATCTTTAGGCGGGCATGGCCCGTGGACTCCGCATACCGATAGTGCTAGAATCCCGGCGGAGGAAACGGAATGAAAGTCGCCCGTTTTTTGTTTGTCGCCGCATGTCTTTTTCTGCCGGGAATTCTTATTGCGGCGGAACATCCTACCTTAAAATTCGACGGTGCCTGGCGCACCAAGATCGTTTGCCCGCCAAAAGGAAGTACCGAGGGCTTCACCTGGTTTCTTGAAAGCGTCGTCACCGGCGGCAACCTGCGCGGCGCGCGGGGCACCGAAGGCGAGCCCGGCTCTTTTGTGCTGACCGGAAAGATTGAGGAAGACGGCAGCGCAAAGCTCGCCGGCGACGGCATTATCAACTCCAGGAAATATGCTCGCGGAGTTTTCGCCCACAAGGGCGAGGAATACGCCTGGGACGTGAAAGCCAATTTCAAGGAGACTGACGGTACCGGTCTAAGAAATGAGGGGCTGGGTATTGTTGGCCGTCCTTGCACATTTGAGTTCACCAAGCAGCAACCGGGTGCGGTAGCGCCGGGAACTCCGGCCCCTCCGGGCTTCTGAGATCGTCAATCCCGCCGGTTAGCGCGCGCCGGAATGCACGCTGGGGTTCGACAAGGAATATGCGGTTCAGCTTGATTTGAGAGCGCGCGATTCAAAGGCCAGGCTTTGAGTTGAGTTATCGTCGGCAAACCCGATGACAACTTTCCCTCGCGCATGTCCTTCTTCGAGGTAACGAATAGCTTCAGTTACTTTTTCAAATGGGTAACGCCTATCTATGACGGGGGCAATCTTTCCAGCTTCAAGAAGATCTTTCAGGAAATCCAAATCCTTCCTGTTCATATTCGCGATTAAGCCGCGTGTCTTTTTGTGTCCAATCGAAAGAAGCGGCGCCAATAACATGCCTTGAAGCATGCCGAGGATGCTCGCTTTGCCGCCGGTGCCAACATAGATTCCGTTCCGGCTTAGCGCGCGCCTGTAATCGAAGATCGAATGATAGGCGTTGGCGCCCAGAATCAGATCGTAATGCAGCCCGCTCCGGGTGATATCTTGGTGCGTGTAGTTGATAACATGGTCCGCGCCGATCGAATGCGCTGTGTCGACCTTTCCGGTGCCGCACACGGCGGTAACTTCAGCTCCGAACGATTTGGCGATCTGGATTGCAAATGTACCTACGCCGCCGGACGCGCCGTCCACCAGAACCTTGCTGCCCGGCTTGATTTGTCCTTTGTCGCGAAGACCCTGAAGGGCGGTGACGGCCGCAATGGGAATGGCTGCCGCTTGCTCAAAGGACAGGTTTGCCGGCTTCAACGCCAGTTGATTCTCCGTGGCGCACGCATACTCGGCAAAGCCTCCAACAGCAAGTCCACCAAACACCTCGTCGCCAGGCTGAAACAGCTTTACGCTTGCACCAACGGCTTCGACTCGCCCCGCAATATCGGAACCGAGGACGTTGTGCTTTGGTTTTCGCAGCCCGGTTATCAGGCGAATGAAAAACGGTTCGCCGCGCATGAAGTGCCAGTCAAGCGGGTTGACCGAAGCCGCGTGAACCTTGATCAAGACCTGATTCTCAGCGGGCGCCGGTGTCGCCACTTCCTTCAACTGCAGCACATCCGGCGGACCGTAGCGGGTGTATACAAACGCTTTCATTGGACTCCTTTCAAATCACTTCCCTCGCGGCTCGAGGTTTACGCCCTTGAACAAGAGCCAAAGGCCAGCCAGGATCTCGGAGAGAGCCAGAGGCGCCCAACCCCATCCGACTTGGAGCGCTGCGGCATCGCGCGGCAAGATAAGCTCCGTGAAACTGATGATGGTCACCAAGGCAGATGAGAATAATCCGAATGCCGATAGCACCTTTGGAATATAGGTCGATTTGAGGAATAGATAAAAGAAGAGAATGGAGCCGAAGCTAAAGAAGATGCCGGCGATGGTGAACGAATCCGAGTAGAAAGCGGAACGCAGATTCAGGAGAACCGTTGGCTGATTGCCGCCGAACGCTTTCAGGTAGTCGGCAGCAACAAACGCCTTCAGGACAACAAAGCTGAAGAGGACGTTCAGTCCGAAGATCGTGGCCTCGACCAACCTGAACAGAAGAGCAAGCAATGCCAGATTCTCGCCTATCGGCTTGACGGCCGCATAGAGACCGAAGGCCAGAAACACAGTGGAGATAGTCGCGATTAGTTGGCTGGACAGTGCGATGCGATAGAGCGTCTCCGATGCCACCATTCTGTGGGCGGTCTCCGCGAAGTTTCCGGGAACTTCCAAACGGTTGGCGATAAGAAGGCCAAGCACGTATGCTAGGTCGACGAAGAGATACATGAAGCCCGCAAATCTTGCCCATCCGATTTGCGCTCTTTCGGATTCGGAACTCGCCATTTCTATTTCTTTCCTTTCAAGAGATCTCCCGCATTTCCGCGCCGTTAATACTGAGTTACGAGAGCTGTTGGGATGAACTACGATCATCCGCTCAAGAGAGTTCTCGGGTGAGGGGCAAGTAGTACTCCGTCGACAGGGCCGGCTCACTCTTCCCGCAGCAGGATCATAGGATTGACGGACAATGCTCGTTGCGCCGGAACCCACGTCGCGACCAGTCCCAGCAACAGCATGGCTATAACTACGCCGCCCAATACCAGCGGATCGCGCGGCGTTGCCTGATACACGATGAACGCCAGCACCCTGGTGGCGAGAAGTCCGAGGAGCAATCCCGCCACCGAGCCGATTGCCAGCAGCTTCACTGGCCGGCCCAGTGCCGCCTTGAGCACTTCTGTCCTCTTGGCGCCGAGCGCAATGCGAATTCCCAACTCACGCAGCCGCTTGCTCACCGAGTACGATGCCATTCCGAAGATGCCCGTAATCGAAAGCATGGCGCCCATCATGCCCATCACACCGAGCGCCAAGGTCGCAATCCGTGAAGGAAAAAGAACGGTCGCCAGCAGGCTACTCCAGGTCTGTGTGTCGGCGGGCAGCCCCGCATCCAGTTCGCGCAGCTTGCTCCTCATGGCCGCTGCAAGTTCCTGCGGGTCACGCTTCGAGCGCACCACGATGTAGGCCGAACTGAAGGGCGATCGCAGAAATGGAAGAAACATGGCAGGCTGTTGCGATTCAGTGAGAACCTGATACTTTCCGTTTTCGACGACTCCTACAACCTCGACTCGCGTTCCATCCTGCAGCTTGTAAATCCTGCCGACGGCGTTCGTGACGGAACCAAATAACTTCTCGGCGAATTCTCGATTGATGACGGCAACAGCAGGCGCGTTCTTGTCATCGTGCCAGGAGAGACTTCTGCCTGCCAGCAGGCTTGTGCCGGCCGCATCGAAGTATCCGGGAGAAATGTCGTATCGGAATGGCATGAGGTCTGCATTTGCCGGCAGCAGACCGCCGGCGTCCTGCTTGAACACGCTCACCTTGGTGCCGGCGGTATAGGCAAGGGGAGGGTAGCCATGGACCAATCCCACGGCCTCTACACCGTGAATGGTCTGCATTGCATCGATCATGCGCCGTTGCATGGCGGGGACCTGGTCGATGGTGTAACCGGCTGAGGCCAGGTTTACCCCCGCCAGCATGGTGTTGCGCGGCTCAAAACCGAAGTTGCTATGCAGGGAGCGGACCAGGCCGCGCACGGCCACCATGGACGACGTGACAAGAACGGCACAGATGGCGATCTGAACAACAAGCAGAACGTCGCGGACCGTCAGCCGCTTCCCCATCCTGGCGCTGGAACCGGCTTTCACGATCTCATAAGGATTGGCTCTCAGCACCTGGCGCACGGGAACAATGCCGAAGAGGAATCCGCTGACCAAGGCCAAAGCCAGAGCAAACACGTAGAGTTTTGCGTCCGGAGTTACCGGCAGGTGGAGGGGTGTACCGGCGATTGGCTCCCATGTGCTCATGCGGCGCAACAAGAATTCACTGGCTATGAGTCCCAGCGCGCCTCCGCCGAGCGAGATCAGAACGGCCTCGGTGAATAACTGGCGCAGGATGCGTTTGCGGCTTGAACCCAGCGCGAGCCGAAGAGCAACTTCGCGTGAACGGTCGGCGGCGCGCGCGGCAAAGAGGCTGCCGAGGTTGGCGCATGCGGCCAGCAGAATCAAGACGGCGAGCAACATCAAGCCCGCAACGAATGCCCGTACTCCGGGGCCGAAAGAAGTGAGGCCTTGGCGGGAAAGAACGGTGCTGTGGTGACCAATCTCTTTGGGATATGTCCTTTCAAGATATGCGCCCACAGAGTCCACATCGGCCATCGCCTGCGCGGGAGTCACTCCGGGTTTCAGATGTCCGAACTCCTCGAAAACTCCACCGACATTGCCGCGATCGTTGGGATTTCCGCCGCCCAGTTGCTCCTGATTGACGATGGGCATAAAGAAATCGGGAGCGAGAAATAACAACGTCCCCTGGAATCCTGGCGGCGCCACACCGATGATGGTGTAAGGATGCTTGTTGAGTTGAACGGTCCGTCCCACGATGCTTCGATCGTCCTGGAAACGGCTGTGCCAATACGCGTAGGTGAGCACGATATACGGAGCGCTGTTGAAGCCGCGCTCATCGGCGGCATGGAAGAACCGGCCAATATACGGATGAACGCGCAGCACGTCGAAGTAGTTCCCCGTCGTCGCGAAGCCGTTGGCGACAATTGCATCCTTGCCCGCGTCCAGACCCACACCCAAGGCCATGCTAAAGGCCGCCAGTTCCTCGAAGCTGCGGTTGCGATCGCGCAGGTCGAGATAGTTGGGATAGGATTGCCACGCAGGATTGTTCCCGTATTCAGTCCCGTAGAGGTTTTCCGCCTGGGGCACATTCAGCGGGCGCAGGATGAGACCATCCATCAAACCGAAGACCACGGCGTTCGCGCCGATTGCCAATGCCAGCGTCAAAGCGGCGGCGATGGTGAAACTTGGCGACTTGCGCAAAACGCGCAGGCTGTAGCGCACATCCTGCAGAACCGTGAAGATAAAATTGCCGCCGGCCGCTTCGTGGATCGCCGCTTTGTACTTGTCACGGGCGCCAAACTCGATGCGGGCGCGGCGTTCGGCTTGGGCGCGATTCAGGCCCGAGCGTTCTAGATCGTCGGCGCGGTGCTCGATATGCGAGCGAAGTTCCTCTTCCAGCTCGGCGCTCATCTGCGAACGCTGGAAGAGAGCGGCAGCACGGAAGCGAAGCCAGTCAAGGAGTCTCATGCTTCCTCCGGTTGTTGCGAGAGGGCGGTGGCGATGGCAGTCGCCAGCCGGTTCCAACTGTCGGTTTCTTCGCGCAGGCGCTTACGGCCGGCCGCGGTCAGTTCATAGAATTTGGCGCGGCGATTGTTTTCAGACGTGCCCCAACTGGCTTTGAGCAACCCCTGACGAACGAGGCGAAAGAGGCCGGGATAGAGCGCCCCCTGCTCGATGAACAGCGCATTGCCGGAGATTTGCCCGATGCGCAGAAGTACGCCGTAGCCATGCAGGGCTCCAAGCGAAACCGCCCTGAGGATGAGCAGATCGAGAGTGCCGGGTAGAAGCTGAGCCTGGTCGTTCACATGTCACCCCTAAGATGATTAGGAGGATAGCGCGAACTCTCCTAAGCTGTCAAGGGGAAAAGAATTCAGTGACAGGGTAATCGCATTTGGATTGTTTTGAAAGGGCACGGCTTGAGCCGTGCCGCAAGCAGCCCAAAAACTTATGGGCTTCAGCCCCTGAGGGATGATTTGACAATCTTCAATAAATCCCTCGGCGGCTAAAGCCGTGCTCTTTCAAAACAACGATGATTTGCCTGGATACTGTCTGCTTGCTGGTTACAGTCCACGCAGCCGAGTGGGTATACGGACTCAGCCTTGCAGTTGTTCCCCGATCAGCCGATCGACCAGCGCCGTCAACTGCTCACCGGTCCGGGGCAGCACAAACGCCGCCGCCGCTTCGTCCCAGTCGAGTTTGAAGCTGGTGGAAAGCGCCGAAATCCAGATTTGCTGCACCGGCGCGTTCGGCGTGATCACGAACTTGCCCGGCGGCACCTCGAAAACCACGTTCAGCAATCCACCCTGTCCCTCGACCTCGAAGCCGGCCTCGTCTTCTGCCTCCCGCGCAATCAAGTGCTGCATCAGCGCGTCGAGAGCTGTTTCGGCCCGGCTGCGGAACTGAAGTTCATCCATCATGGCCTCAGTCTACCAACTTCTGCCTGTGTCGCGAAGTGCAGAAGCCGCACCGGCAGCCCCTGAAATCTGTGTTGAATTCGGACCATCTTCCCAAGAAAACTCTAGAGTTCTTTGCTTTTCTGTCGATAATAGGAGACATGGCAAGCCCTTGAACGCGCCCTGATCCAGGAGACCGGCCATGGGAATCACACCAATCGTCAACCTCACGCCTCTGCCCCTAACTCGCGCCGTCGAGAAGGTCCTGGATCCACTGCCCATGGAGCGGGTAGAGAATACGGCGAGAACCGGCGACGAAACCTACTCTCCCAGCAACGGGGGATCCGCTCGCGGCGCTGAAGACGACGGACCCGAGGATGAGGGCCGCGAAGAGGAATTCCAGAACCTGGCTGGCGAAGACGAGGAACAACCCTCCACAGAACCCGCCGCAGAGACTCCAACCCAGCGAATCAGCTTTCTGGCCTGAGAAGTGCCGTCAATGAGAGTTTCAGGCCGGTGCATTCCCGCCTCTTCGGCTCCTAGAGAACCCTACCATCTCATTGATTTAAAAATGACTTGTAGAGTCCAGCCGGGTTTTGTACGTGAGAAGCTTGCAAAACTGCGGGTTATGAGTTAATTTACTAACTAGTTAGTTAAGATTAATGGCAACTACGACTCCATCCCGAACCCAAGCCGAACGCGCCGACCAAACGCGCACGCGCATTCTAGACGCTGCGACCCGTGAGTTCAGCTCGAACGGCCTGGCCGGTGCCCGAACGGAACGAATCGCAGAGGCCGCCGGCGTCAACAAAGCTCTCATTTACTATTACTTCCAAGGCAAGGAAGCCCTGTACATCGCGACCCTTGAATTCGTTGCCGAGTGCATTGCGAACCTCAGCATGAAAACGCTGAACCTGGACTGTTCGGCGGGTGAGCGGCTTGTGCGCTCGGCCTTGCAGCACTTTGATCGCATCTACTCGCAGCCGGTTTTCCAGTGCCTCATGCAGCAGGAGATGATTCGCCTTCGCAAGGGCGAGTCGAGCGCCATGCACCCACTCGTCGAGAAGCTCTTCCGACCCATGGGCGACAAGATGCTCGCCCTGGCTGAGGAGGGAATTCGATCCGGGGAACTGATCAACGTCGAACCCACACAAGTGGGGTACGCCATCCTTGGCCAGAACGTCTTCTACTTCCTATCCGCGCCGATGATGAAGCTGATTGCGGAAACCGATCCCTTCCACGTTTCCGCTCTTGAGTTCCGCCGCCGGGCAGCAGTCGAATTCCTGGGCCAGTCGCTGTTCGCCGACCGCGATTACGGAGCAGCGGTTGCCGCGCGTGTTCTGGCCTCGACGCCCATGCCCGAGAAAATCGCGACTGATGTCTTTGCCCTCTCGCCGGCTCGCGAAGTTGCTCCACCCAGACCCGGCGAGGGGACGGGACGAGGGGGCGCGGGGCCGCAATGGGAGAATTCACAATAATTATACTTAACAATTTATGTTAAGTGTGGTTAACTATGTGTGACATCCCTGAACTGAGCGAGTACGGTCGGCTTTTTGCTGCGCACTCATTGCGGTAGCACTGAGACCGATTTCTGTGAGATTTGAACGTTGGAACCACAATATCGAAGTGAACTGAACGACTGGGGAAATGTGAGGCACGCATGAATGCACGCAATCGAGTTTTCTTAATCCTGGGTCTGCTGACCATTGGGTCGCTGATCTGGTACTTCGTCACCGTCCGGCCCTCTGGCGACCTGCAACTGATCGGCACCGTCGATGCCAACGAAGTCGTGGTCAGCGCGAAGATTCCCGGGCGCATCCAGACCCTCACCGTTGATGAAGGCGATTCGGTCAAGGCCGGCCAGCTTATCGCGGTGATCGAGAGCGAAGACCTTCAGGCTGCGCGCGCGGCTGCTGAGGCCACCGCCAACGGCCAGAGATTCAAGCTTGGCGAGACGGTCGAAACCGAACGCCAGACCGTGGGCGAGGTAGGCAGCGCTGCCGTTAACGCCGAGGCTCAGGTGAAGGCCGCGCAGTCGTCGCTGGCGCAGGCCCAGGCAAACTACGATCACCAGCAGGCTGACACCAGCCGCACCGTTGCGCTCGCTCAGCAGGGCATTATGAGCGCCCAGGCTCGCGACGACGCAGCCACGATGCTTCAGGCCGCCAAAGCTGCTGTCGATACAGCCCGCCAAAACGTTGCCGCCGCAGAGGCCTCCATGCGCCAGGCCCGCGCCCATGAACTGCTTGCGACCGTCGCGGCCCGGACGGTGGACGAGACCCGCGACCAGGTGGCGAATGCCCGCGCCCTCGCCGAGCAAGCGAAGGTCGAGGTCGGCTACTCCCAGGTCTTCGCACCGGTCAGCGGGAAGGTCAATGTCCGCGCCACTCGCCAGGGAGAGGTAGTCGCCGCCGGGGGGCCTATCGTCACGATCATGGACCTGACGCAGACCTGGATCTATGCGCCCCTACCTGAGACTCAGGCCGACACCGTCCAACTGGGCGATTCGCTGCGGGTTGTCATGCCCTCGGGCGCAACCATCCAGGGCAAGGTCATCGCCAAAGCCGCGGAGGCCGACTTTGCTACGCAGCGCGACGTAAGCAGCCGCAAGCGCGACATCAAGACCATTCAGTTGAAGCTGCTCATCGACAATCCGGGCGAGCGCTTCGTCCCCGGCATGACCGCGGAGGTCTACATCCCAAAAAGCAAGCTGGTGAAACAGTGACCGTGCCAACCCAGCCCGATTTTGTTCAATCCGGCGCGGCGATCGGCAGCGATGGCGCAATTCAGCATCCGGCCATTTCTGTTGAAAACATTGTCAAGCGCTATGGCACTTTTGAAGCCGTCAAGGGAGTCAGCTTTTCGGTTGCCGACGGCGAGATATTCGGCCTGCTCGGTCCCAATGGGGCAGGCAAGAGCACGCTCATCCGCATGATGACGACGCTGGTCCCAATCACCAGCGGAAGCGCACACGTCGCCGGGTTCAACGTAGCCGAAGATCCCGATGACGTTCGCCGCAGGATCGGCGTCATTCCCCAGGCGCTGACCAGCGACCCCGACCTTACCGTTGAGGAGAACCTCAGCATCTATGCCAAGCTCTACAGCGTTCCCAAAGCCGAGCGCATTAAAAACATCAACGAGGTCCTCGAAGCCGTCGATCTAGTCAAGTGGCGGGACGCGCAGGTCAAGACACTTTCCGGCGGAATGCGCCGCCGCGTTGAAATCGCGCGCGGCCTGGTTCACAATCCGCAAATCTTTTTTCTCGATGAACCTACCACGGGCCTCGATCCCGTCTCCCGAATCGCCGTCTATGAAATGCTCGACAACCTCAGAAAAACACGCCACCTCACTATGCTCATCACTACCCATTACATGGAAGAGGCGGATACGCTGTGCGACCGCATCGCCATCGTCGATCACGGCAATCTAGTCGCTCTCGGCACGCCCATCGAGTTGAAGCACAGCGTCCCCGGAGAGAATGTCGTCGAGGTCCACTTTGGGCGTGACGCCGGCGATTGGCAGGCGCGCCTCGAAAAGCTCGAAGGCGTGACCAACGTCCAGGCTGAAAGTGCCGGCTACTATCGAGTCCTGACTTCGAGCGGCTCCAAGACGACCATGCAGTTAGTCGAGCTAGCGGCATCCCTCGGAGAAACTCTGACTTCACTCAGCGTTCAGAACACTACCCTCGACGATGTATTCGTCCACTACACCGGCCGCCAACTTCGCGACGAGCTGGTCAAGCCACCGGCCTTTAGTTTGCCGCCCCGCCCCGGAGCTCAGCCATGAACCGAATGTTCGCTATCGTCGAGCGCGAGATGCGCAAGTTCTTCCGGTCGCCCATGCTCATGGTCATGTCGCTCATGATGCCCATTATGCAGTTGCTCATCATGGGCAACGCCTTTGGCGGCAAGATCGTCGGCGCCCGCGTCGCCGTCGTCGACTACGACCACGGGCCGGAAGCGGTAAAGATCCGCGAGGGCTTTGACGCTATCGCCGTCAACATCAAGACCTTCACTACCGTCGAGTACACAGACGAGAACAAGGCCCGTGATGACGTCCGCACCGGCAAGATCGATGGCGCCGTCATCATTCCCGCGCAATACTCTCGCCGTGTCTATGCCCATGACGCGCCCCGCATCGGCTTCGTCGTAGATAACTCCGACCTCTTTACTTCGGGCAGTCTCGAGGGCGAGATGCAATCTCTCGTCACGGCCCTCACCACGCCGGTCATCCAGCCGCGCCTGGCCAACCAAATTGCCCTTGAGGTCGTCGAGCTATATCCCTATGTAAATTACTTGAAGTTTCTGCTTCCCGCCTGTATTGCCCTGGCCATGTATATCTCCGTGATGATCGGCGGAGGCATGTTGTACATCGACGACAAGGCGCGGGGAGTCCACGAGGGTTATCTTGTAACTCCAATCACGAAGATCGAACTGGTCTTCGGCCTAAACATGGCCAGCGCCATCAAGGCCACTCTCTCCGGCATCTGCCTTACCGTCATCGGCTCGCTCATGGCGGGACTTGGCATCATCTTTCATCCATGGGTTCTGCTCCAGCTTCTGACCCTGATTCTCGGCACTTCGATAGCCTTCAACGGCATGATGTTTCTGCTCATGGTTCGCGTCGAAGACCCGCTCACGCCGCGCGCCATGTTCGGTGTACTCAACCTTCTCCTCTTCTATCCTTCAGGGGCCATGTATCCCATCTCCTCTTTTCCCTGGTGGCTCCGCTCCCTCTCCGTCATTGATCCCTTCACCTACTGCATCCACGGCTTCAAATCCATCATTCTCAAAGACGGCGGCTTCCAATCCATCCAGTTCGACCTCCTTTTTCTTTTCGTATTCGGCATCGGGACGCTGTTGATCGCAACGCCGCTGTTCAAGCGAACATTGTAGCCAGCTGTTTGTTTAACCCGAGCAAAAGATTT
Organism: uncultured Acidobacteriaceae bacterium; assembly: GCA_963757965.1. Classification (GTDB taxonomy): domain Bacteria; phylum Acidobacteriota; class Terriglobia; order Terriglobales; family Acidobacteriaceae; genus Telmatobacter. Next base: position 1,008,736 of record CAVWTV010000001.1, on the reverse strand, counting down.
CCGGTCGGCAGTTAGACACTCCGGAATGCAAAGAGGCGGTCCATTCCTTGTGGGAGGATGGGCCGCCTCGCTGCGTGAGTCTCGGGAATCTGGAGTAACATAAACTGGAACCCTGACATTTGAGTTCTGGTGCCTATCATGTTCGCTGGCGAGTCAAGCAAATTGGAAGGAATCTTCGCGCCGCTTCTGGTGCCTCTGGACGAGCGCGACGAGATCAACGAGCCGGAGTTTCGCCGGTTCGTTTCCTGGTTGATAGAAAGCGGCGTGCATGGCGTTTACCCGAATGGGTCAACGGGCGAATTCACGCGCTTCACGGTGGAAGAACGCCGCCGCATCGTCCGGATCGTGGCGGAGGAATGTGCCGGCCGCGTTCCAATTCTCGCCGGCGCCGCCGAAGCCAACGTGAAGGAGACGATTGCCGCTTGCGAGGCCTACGCGGAGATGGGTGTGCGGGCGGTAGCCATTGTGGCGCCGTTCTACTACAAGCTGACTCCCGAATCGGTGTATGCGTACTTCGCCGAGATAGCCCGCCACTCGCCGATCGACATTACCCTCTATAACATTCCCATGTTCGCCAGCCCCATCGATGTGCCGACGATCCGGCGCCTGGCCCTTGAGTTCCCCAGGGTGATCGGCATCAAGGATTCCTCCGGCGACCTGGCTTCAATGATGCGGATGATTTTGGCGGTGCGGCCGCAGCGTCCGGATTTTTCGTTCCTCACCGGATGGGAAGCTGTCCTGGTTCCGATGCTGATGATCGGCTGCGACGGCGGGACACACGCATCGAGCAACGTGGTGCCGGAGATTACTCGGCGCATGTACGATCTGTTTCGTTCCGGAGACAGCGCCGCGGCGATGCAATGGCAGTTCCGCATCCTTGAGCTGTTTGACGCCATGCTTAGCCCGCTTGAATTCCCCGACGGCTTCAGGGCTGCGGCCGAATTGCGCGGATTCCATTTTGGTAAAGGACGCCTGCCGCAAACCACCGCCCAGCGCGCCGATCATGCCTCCCTCAGTACAATTCTCCAGTGCATTCTGGCCGACTTTGAGTTAGTGGAACGGCCGGCCGGCGGCTGCACGGTGAGGGCTGCAAGTACTCCGCAGGATATCGTGAAGCAGGTGGTTGTCAACGTCATGCAGGAACTCAAGAAGAGGGGTGTGCTCTGACTGAGGCGCTCGCTCTGATCGAGATTGGCGGCTGGTCGCCGGCCATGGTCGTGCTCGATGTAATGGAAAAGTGTGCCAACGTGCGAGTGTTGCAGACCGAGTTAAACGACGCGCCCGGAGTCTGCCTGAAGTTGCTCGGAGCCATCGGCGATATCGAGTCCGCCGCACAAGCCGCAGAGCAGACCGCCAAAGCGATGCGGATTCCTGTCGTCGTGCACGTGATACCAGCTCCATCCGAACATGCGCGCGCAGCCTATGAAGCAGCACCCGACTTCAACGCACTTATTGAACAGCCGTCAGTTCAAAGACCGGAGAATGTTATGAGCGATCAAGCCAATTTTGCCGTGGGCCTCATCGAAACGCAGGGCTTCACCGGCGTATTCGAAGCAATCGACACGGCGCTGAAGACTGCATCCGTCGAGGTGCTGGCGCGCGAGAAGCTTGGCGGCGGCTATATAACCGTTCTCATCAAAGGCGACGTCGGCTCCGTTCGCGCCGCGGTCGAAGCGGGCAAGGCAAAGGTGGAAGGCCTTGGCCGCCTGGTTGCCGCCCACGTCATTGCCAATCCCAGCAAAGGCGTCCTTGCCTTGCTCCCGAAGTTATAGGCGCGAGGATGAAGGCCGCTATTTGACACGCAGCCAGAAGTGCGCCGCACCCTCTGCAGAGTCTTATCGTGTCCGATGCCAGCTTCTCTGCGCAGTCGAAGGGGAGGGAAGCACAGAACTATACGTCTTTATCGTCTTCCACCGCCCTACTTACTTTTTCTGATCCGTTTTCTGACCGGCTCATTATCCGCGTAGACCCGCCATTCTTTCACTTTGTCGTCGTCGATAAACGCCCGAAACACGGCGGGCGAGCTCCAGCGGTCCAACTCCGTGAGTTGGCCATCGACCGCATAACTGCCTTGCGCCAGCCCCAGCATCACCACTACTGGCCCGTGGATGAACGTCTCTTGAAGCTCGATCGAGTAATCCGAGACCATGCGGAAGTACTCCACCCACCCCGCGCGCACCTGATCCCGGCCCACTAAGACCCTGCCCAGTGAGTCGATGAACCGGTGCTCCTCCGGCATTAAGGTCGCCAAAGTCTCCAGATCCTGCTTGTTGATCGCGTTCACGAATTCCCGCGCCACAGATTCCAACGATTTATCCATCCGGCCATTGTACTTACGTAACGCAACACTACGAAAGCGATCTTCCAGACCGCATCGGCACAATCCCATCCTACCGACACCCCAATCGCCGCCCGGACAGCTAGAAACACTTAAGTTTGCACTTGACAATCTATCCAATCCAAACAATACTTAAGTCAATGCTTTACCAATCCCCCTCCACCGAAAGGAAGTCCCATGCCGCAACCCTCCACAATCCATAGCACCTTCGTTCTGGAACGCTCTTACCCCGTCGCCCCTGAACGCGTCTTTGCCGCCTTTGCCGACCCAGACAAAAAGCGCCGCTGGTTTCTCGGTGGCGACCGCTCCAGGGTCCGGCACTACGAACTGGATTTCCGCGCCGGGGGTACAGAAAGGGCCACGATTCTGCTCCCTGAAGGCACCCCGGTAGCCGGCCTCGAGTGCAGCAGCGAGACGATCTACCAGAACATTGTTCCCAACCGGCGCATCGTATTCACGTCAACGATGAGCATCCAGGGGAACTGCATTTCGGTTGCTCTGGCTACGGTCGAACTGCTGCGCACCGAAGCAGGCACCGATCTAATCCTCACCCATCAAGCGGCATTTTTCGAGGGCGCCGACGGTCCGGCGATGCGAGAAGACGGCTGGCGTAAGCTGCTCGACAATCTCACTGCGGCACTCTCCGCCTAGTTTCGGCCAGGAAGGCGATCACCATGCAAAAAGGCAAGCCCGATGTCGACGGTGTTTTTCACGCGCTCGGCGATCCCACCCGCCGGGCTATCCTGGAAAGGCTCAGCCAGGGTCCCGACTCTGTTTCCTGCCTGGCTAAGCCGCTCAGCATCACGCTCGCCGCCGTCGTTCAACATCTTCATGTGCTGGAGGAGAGCGGACTGGTCGCGACCGAGAAGCTGGGGCGCATCCGCACCTGCCGGATCGACGCTGCCGGCCTGTCTGTTGCGGCACAATGGATCGCCGATCGCCGCATTCCATGGGAGCGGCGGCTCGATCGCCTTGCAGATATCCTTGCCGACCCCGATGAAAAGGACTAAGTGTGCGCCGCATTCATCGGGCTACCTGTTTGAGACACGCAAATGTATTCGATTGTTGGGTAAGAGACGGTGTTCGCGCACTAACTTCGGAGTTACGCTATTGCCTGTCGATTCAAGCGGATGGATGGATTGAAGATCGAGCCCGAAATCGTGCCCAAAAGATTTCCACCGATACAGCAGGATTTCCTCGAAATCCACAGGATTATCTTTTCTAAACGTATTGACACCGTGTTTCCGACAAGAGCATAGTTACTTTCATTCCGGGTTGCTAGGTAAGCCTGAGTATCTTCAGCAATGACGATTTTGAAGGCTATACCGAAAGGCCCCAGCAGGGAGCACTAAGTGTTGAGCACCGAGTAATCGGCGAGCAACACAGGACGCTAAGAGTCGAACAAGGAGCAATCTAAGTTCGGCGAGGAACGCCAAGTATCGAACACGGAGCAATCCGGGCCCGGTGCGAAGCGGTAAGTGTGGAACACGGAGCAATCCGGGTGAAGCACGGAGCGTCAAGTGTCGAGCGCGGAGCAATCCGCGAGCGGTGCGGAACTCAAAGTGTCGAGCACGGAGCAATTCGTGACCGGCACGGGGCGCTAAACGTGGAGCGCGGAGCAATCCGCGTGAAGCAGGAAGCGCAAAAGCGTGGAACGCGGAGTAATCCGTGGAAAGCGCGGGGCGCAAAGGCATCGAGCGAGGAGCAATCCGAGCGCGGAGTCGAGCGCAAAGTGTCGCACGCGGAGCAATCCGAGGGCGGTGCGGAGTTCCAAGTTCTGAGCACCGAGCAATCGGTGAGCAGCGCAGGGCGCTAAGTGTCGAGCGAGGAGCAATCCAAGTTCGGCGAGGAACGCTAAGTATCGGATACGGAGAAATCCGGGGACGGTACGGAGCGGAAGGTGATGAGCATGGAGCAATCCAGGCGCAGCACTAGGCGTCAAGTGTCGAGCACGAAGTAATTCGTGACCGGTGCGGGCCCTAAGTGCAGAGTTCGGAGATATCCGGACAAGGCACGCGGAGCATAAGTGTTGAGCGCGGAGATATCCGCGAGCAGCACAGGGCGCTAGGCATGAAACATGGAGCAATCCATGTGTAGTGCAGAGAGCCAAGTGTCGAGGGAGGAGAAATCCAAACTCGGGGCCGAGTGCGAAATGTTGGAGCCGGCAACTCGGGACGTTTTTTTGCTCAAAAAACGTCCCTGTTACTTACCGGCCTGATAACTCCTCCAGTTATAAGTCAGCTGCGGCTTCCCCAAGGCCCTCCCCCACCTCTAAATCCGGTCACTCTGAGCGAGTCCGCCGCGGCGGACGAGTCGAAGAACCTGCGGTTGCGTTTTGTGCCAGCGCTGCTCAGGCCATGAGGCGGCGCATCGGGTCGTTATCCGCGTAGACTCTCCAACCGCTCACCTTGGCGGCTTCGATTACGGCTCGCAACGCCGCGGGTGTCTTCCAGCGGTTTTCGGGCTTCAACTGGCCATTGGGCGCGTAATTCGGGGTCCCCGGCGACAGGTCTTGGTCGCTGGGGTGAACATAGGTTCCCCCGGCCACGCCGAGCATCACCACTACAGGGCCATCGCTGTAGGTTTCTTCAATGGCGATGGTGTAGTCGGGAACCATGCGGAAGTAGGCGGCCCAGGCGGCGCGCATCTTCTCGCGTCCTGCGACCATGTTGGAAAGCGGGTCGGTGAAGCGGTGGTCTTCGGTCATGAGGCTTGCCAGCGCGTCCACATCCTGACGGTTGATGGCGCGGATGAATGCCTGCGCTACAGTCCTTTCAAATTCGCTCATGGGCTACCTCCTGCTTCGCTTGATTTCAGTTATAAACGCGACTGGCACGGGAAACTCAACAAAGTGCGCGTAAACGGAGCAGATCGCGACGGGTCGATGTCGAGAAGGCGACTTCAAGAATGTATCTTGTTTTGTTTCTATGACTTATCTGATATGAGAAAACGTATCTTGTTCGGTTTCTATTACTTAGCTAAAAACAGGGGGGAGGGGGTATCAGATACGGGTACGGACCGGTCACATCCCTGACAGATTGAACCTGGGCATAGCTGACAATGCGAGCGGGACCGGTTGGCTTCAATTCCTTCTCCTCACGATTTCTATTGTGCGCCGGAAGAGGGAAATGATCTGCAAAAGGCTGGAGCGGAGATGCAGATCGGGTCTAAGATATTTGTATGCGCAAGTTTGTAACCATCACGACGCCGATCCCGACGCTTGAAGAGGTGGCCAAGAGCCATAAGATCAGCAAGGCGCGGCAGAAGCGCATTCTTGAGATCATGAGGAGCCCGGCGCCTGCCCGGGTTTCTGCGCGCAAAAAAGCCGCCACAGGTTCGAGCAACGGACACTCGCACAATGGAAAGAGCATGGCCAATGGGACTGCGTTGAGCAAGAAGAGCAACAGTGCCGCAGCCAGTTGATGAAGATGCCTGCTTCGTAAACATTCCTTATGACAAGGGCTTCAGCCGTCTCTACCTTGCTTATATCGTGGTGTTGACCCACCTCGGGCTTGATCCGCGCGCCACGCTGGGAATTCCAGGAGGCGAGCGCAGACTCGACCGAATTCTGGAGCTGATACAAAGCTGCCGGTATTCGATTCGCGATCTCTCCAGGGTTCAACTGGATCGAAACCCCCCAGCTACGCCACGATTCAATTCGGAGCGGTACAATTGAGGCAAATCGGTCCCCAAAAAGGAGATTCCGGTTCAAGCGACATTAACTCAACCAACGGGCCCAACTGCAAAAACAGGCGTAACATCTTCGCGATTGACCCACGGAGGCACCTATGCCAGGAATTGCGGGCTATATCAATCTGGCGGCGGGTCTGCCCCAACCGGCCGACATTCTGTCAAGCTTGACTCAGTCACTGTTACACGAACCGTATTACTCCGTGCAGCAGATTCCTTGCTCAGAAGAGAGCGTTGCCGTGATCGTCAATCCTGAGATAGACGACATGATCTGCGGCATGGCTCACAACGCCGAGATGGGAGTTAGTCTTGGATTCTACGGAGAGTTTTACGGCCCCCAATTCCAATCGGCGGCAAGCGGCGACGATGTTGGCCGAATCCTCCTTCGGATGTACCTTGAGCTTGAGAACAAGTTTCCGCAGTCGCTGGATGGCTCCTATGTCATCTTCGTTGCAGATGGGCGTCTAAGGAGGTTCCTGCTCTTCAACGATTACTACGCGTCGCGGCCGGTGTTCTACGGAATGCAGGGCGGCAGGTTGTACTTTTCCCCGGAGGCAAAAGGGGTGGCACGCATGCCGGGATACGACGCCGGCGTCGATGAGGATGCCCTCGTAGCCTTTCTCATGAACGGTACTCCACTGGCTGAACAGACCTTTTTCAAGAACGTCAAGCCGTTGCCCCCGGGCACCGTGCTCACTGTTGAAAATGGACGAATGACTCGCACTGAGTCGAGCCGATACGTGCCTTGCGGAGACGCCATTGACCGCGGCGACGACTATTACGTGGAAGGCCTTTCGGCGCTGCTCCTGAAGGCCGTCGGCAAGCAGTTGCGCAATCTGGATAGGGCTTTTGTGCCGCTAAGCGGCGGCGTCGATTCGCGTCTCATCGCTGGTTGCATGCACCGGCTTACAGGGGCAAGGCTGCACACCATCTCGTGGGGGATAGACGAGAATCTTGCCAACTCCGATGCCGCAATAGCCCGTCAGGTCGCGAACTTTCTTGGCAGCGATCACCACTTTGCGCGCCGGGAGTCCGAACGTCTTCAACGCGACTTGGGAGAGATGCTCTACAGGATCGACGGACTCAATGACGACCCCGCTTTTCACAGCAACGAACTCTGCATCATGCGGCGCATCCGTCACGAATTTGGTGGACTCTATGTCCTGCGCGGCGAGGAGTGTTTCGGCCCGCGCCCGGAGGCCACCAGCGATCCGGAAGTTCTGGTTGCGGCGGGCATCGCCCAGTTAGGGGATCACCCCATGGTTGAGCGGCTTATAACTCCCTCGAAGTTGCCAGGATTCCGCAACTACTCAGCACGCATCACTCGGGATCTGCTTGACTCTTGCCCCTCCGTGCGTTTTACAGACCGACGCGATCATTTCTATTTTGCTACTCGCATCTTTCACTACCATACGCGGAGCGCCTACTGTAAGAGGACTGTAGCCGATGTCAGAAACCCTTGGCTGGACCGGGAGCTTTTGGAGTTTATGCAGACCGTGCCGATCCGATATCGGTTCAATAAGTATCTCTACAAACAAACCGCCTCAAAGGTGTTCCCCGAGTTGATGGCCATTCCTATCGCCACACGGAACAGTCTCGAGAACTGGCCTGAGAGGTTTCAGAAGAGTCTCGATCTCCAGCAGTTTCTCAAGATGCATCTAATCGAGAGCCGAAACAGCTTTCACGAGATCCTGAATATCGACGCGGTGACGGCTCTTTACGACCAGACGATTCGGTCTGGGGGAACGCGCCCGTCATTCAAACAACGCACCTTGAAGGCAGGAAAGAGCTTCCTGCGGACCCAAGCTCCCCAACTCTATCGGCGGCTCAAGCCCGCGCTGATGCGGAGAATGGCGCCGACGGAGATACCGGGTGAAGTATTACTGCTGCGGATGGTGTTGCTCAAAGTCTGGTTCGACCAGTTCGTGGATGGGCACGCGCTGCCGGAAACTTTCTGGAGGCGATAAGTGTGCGGCCTCCCACAACAAGCAACGGCCTGTATGTTTGCGGCCCCTGTTCAGCTTTTTATTGAGTGCTTCTGCGTTGAGTCGAAGGTGCGCAGGGTTCAGAAGTCTTTGAGCGATTTGGACGGCACCGACCCGAACATCCATGACGGAACGGTGGAAGGCGTGATGCGCGAAATCTGCAACGCATTTGTTCGAACAAGGGCGGCGCGGCCCAATGTTCCAGAGATGATGCGGACCTATCGCGGGCTGTCACGCAAGCTGAATGCAATCACGGCCGCGGCTGGAGCGAGAGATGTTTTTGAGGCACGGGTGTTCGACGATCTGTGTTTTGCGGCGAAGGCAGCGATCAGTCATGCTTGAAACGAGTGGGGCGCTCGTGAATCGCTTCATGAGGCGATGCTTTGGAAAGGCCAGGCCTCAGCTTGTATCCCGACCTTCGAGCAAAGGGCGCTCGAGGGATCGGGCACCCGGCACCCGGCTCATCCTTCTCCCGCCCGAACCGCACCGCCTACAATAGAGACAGAACTTCACACGCCGAGGGAAATTATGCCGCTGTCTGGAGAAGCTATTCGCTTGATGAACTATATTGACGACGTTGCGGTGACGCTGCGGCGGGTGCTGGCGACTATTCCTGCGCTGACCGCGGACGAGCGGGCGCGGGTGGCGCAGCACCTGCTCGATGCCAAGCCCAATGCGGAAGACGTTGCCCAGGCTCTGGGTGTCAAGTAATCCGCTGTGGAAACCTGCGAAAAGCGTCCCTCAGGGGCTAAAGCCCGGGCTTTATGTAGCGGCCATTTCGGCACGACTAAAGTCGTGCCCTGACACAGTGCTGTTGAGCCGTGATGCAGAATGGTCGTGCCCTTTCAAAGCGCGGGCTCAGGCAGCGGACGTTCCTTCAGGGGCTAAAGCCCAAGCCGCATTTATGGCGGTATCGGCACGACTAAAGTCGTGCCCTGACACAGTGCTGTTGAGCCGTGATGCAGAATGGTCGTGCCCTTTCAAGGCGTGGGCACAAGCAGAGGCTGCCTGAATTGACTACGGTCGCTATCATCGGGGCGGGGCCGCTGGGGCGGTGGCTGGCGTTGAGCGCGGCGCGGGCCGGGTTTCGCGTGCTGCTGGAAGATGTGATGCCGGCCAACCTGCATCATGCGCAGGAATACATCCGGCAGGCGCTCGATCTGGAGTTGCGGAGCGAAACCGCAGGTCCTTTGACTACGCTGCGCTTCGCTCAGGATGACAGGGCAATTGGGGTCGATTTTGTTTCGACAATCGAGGACGCGGTGCGGGACGCGGATCTGGCCATCGACTGTGTGCCGGACGAGCTGGAGTCGAAGCTGGAGATCTTCTGGCTGCTGGACCGGATGGCTCCGCCGCGGACCGTGCTGGCTACGCCGACTACGCGGATGTCGATTGCGGACCTGGCTAACTGTACCTATCGACCGGACAAGTGCGTGGCTATTGCCGCGGAGGCATCGAGCCTGGCGGCGGGGTTGAGTGGGGAGATACTGTTGCGGACGACTTCGCGGACGGCTCCGCAGACCCTGGCGCTGGTGGAGGAGTTCTGGGGGCGGCTGGGATTCGCTGCCAAGGTCGAGAACGACAGGGACTAGGGACTAGGGACCAGGGATCAGTTGTCAGTGGTCAGCGAAATAGGTGGTTTCATCCCACCCAAGCCACAAGAATCCGCCGCGGCGGGCGAGACCCATTCGACAAGCTCAGGGCGGGCTCTGGGGCATCCGGTTTGTCGGGAAGATCATTTCTGGGGGACGGGTTTCTGGGTGGCGATCCAGGCATCGATCTTTTCAGTGAGAACGTCGAGGGGCAGGGCGCCGGAGTCGAGTACCTGGTCATGGAAGGCGCGGATGTCGAACTTGTCGCCGAGGGCTGTTTTGGCCTGGTCGCGCAACTCGAGGATTTTGAGCTGGCCAACCTTGTAGGCCAGGGCCTGAGCTGGGCAGGGAGATATAGCGGTCGACTTCGGACTGGATGCTGGTTTCGTCGACGTTGGAGTGGTCGTGGAAGTACTGAACCATTTGCTCGCGGGTCCAGTGCTGGGAGTGGATGCCGGTGTCTACCACCAACCGTATCGCCCGCCAGATATCGCCTTCCAGACGGCCGTAGTCCGAGTATGGGTCCTGGTAGAAGCCGACATCTTTGCCGAGGCGCTCGGCGTAGAGGCCCCAGCCTTCGGTGTAAGCGGTGTAGTGCTGGTACTTCCGGAAGGTGGGAACGTCTTCCTGCTCCTGGGCGATGGAGACTTGCAGGTGGTGGCCGGGAATGCCTTCGTGGTAGGCGATGTCTTCGACGGAGTAGAGGTTGCGATCGGCGGCGTTGTAGGTGTTGATGAAGAGGCGGCCGGGTCGCGCGCCATTGGGAGTGCCGGATTCATAGTAGGCGGGCGCGGCTTGCTTCTCCTGGTATTCAGGCACCGGGACCACTTCAAATTTGGCCTTGGGCAGACGGCCGAAGAGCTGGGGAAGCTTGGCCTCCATGGCTGTGAGATAACCGCTGTAGGCCGCGAGCAGCGCTTGGCGCGAGGCTGCGTGCATATTGGGGTTGGTCTTGAGGCTGGCGCGGAAGGTCTTCAGGTCTTGAAAGCCTAGCTTTTGCGCGATGGCCAGCATCTGGGCCTCGTCGCGGCTGACTTCGTCGAGACCGAGCTGATGAATCTTGTCGGGTGTGAGATCGGTGGTAGTGGTGCGGCGGATTAGGAACTGGTAATACTTCGCGCCGTCGGGCAGGGAATCGATGCCCAGCGTGTCGCGGCAGGCGGGGATGTAGCTGACCTCAAGGAAGCGGGCAAAGCGCAGGTAGGCGGGCAAGACTTCTTTGCCGATGGCATCGAGCATCTCAACCTTGATGCGCTCCTGCTCGGCGGCCTTGATGGAGGCGGGAAAGCTCTTGAGCGGCAGTGCAAGGGGCGAGTCTTCGGGCTTTTGATTGGCCAACTGCTTGACCTGGTCGAGCGCCTTGGCGATCAGGTAGCGAGGCGGCACGCGGTGATCGTCCATGCCGATGGACATGTTGGTGGTGACCTGGTCGAAGGCTTTGGGGATGGCGTGCAGGCGGGCGATCCAGTCGTCGTAGTCCTTGCCGGTGGTGAAGGTGAGCTGGGCGACGAGGTTTGGGTAGGCGATCTGGATGCCGGAGCGCTGGGTGACGGGCATCTCCCACTCTTTGAAGTCGGCGGCCTCCTGGCCTTCGGCGAAGAGGCGCAGCAGCAGATCGCGGCTGGTTTTATCCTTATTGGTCAATCCGGCGGGATCGATGGCTGCGAGGCGCATCAGGAGGGCTTGCTCGCGCTCAAGTTTTGCGTTGACGGCTCTCACGGAGTAGTCGTCGATCTGGTCGTTGTAACGCTTGTCGCCGATGGCCGAGGCAAACTCGGGATCGTTCTTGAGGCGATCTTCCCAGTAGTCTTTGAAGATTGTGTTGAGGGCTTTGCGGTTTGACTCGATGGAGGCGGAGGTCGCAGGAGGGCTGACCGGGGCTTGCGGGCGCAGCGCATGGGCGGAGAGCAAGAGCAGGAGAAGGGAGACGGCCGGAACGGGGAGATTGAATCTTCTCAAGGGAGCGGGGCCTCTGGATGAGACTTTAGACGAAATTGTCATCCAGTCGAGTTTAGAGCACGAGGGTGGGAGGGCGGGGATGGGTGCATGGCCGGATCACCCTTCGCCGGGAATCCGCCGCGGCGGACGAAGGCTGGGGCACGCGGCCTACTTCGAATGTGCCGCGCAATTCGGGTCGGCAATCTCGACGCGGCGATTCTTCGCTCTGCCCGCGTCGGTTGCGTTATCTGCAATCGGCCTGGTCTTGCCAAAGCCTTTGGCTGTAAGCCGGTCGCCGGCGATCCCATGCTGTGTGAGCCAGGTGACGATCGCCTTGGCGCGCGCTTCAGAGAGCGTTTGATTGTAGGCATCGCCGCCCACGTTGTCCGTGTGTCCCTGGACCTCGATCTTCTGCGTGGGATTCTTCTTCAACAGATCCAGAATCTGCTGCAACACCGGATCGCTGGCAGGTTGAAGCGTGGACTTGTTGAAGTCGAAGAGCACGCCGTAGATGGCTACGTGGCAGTTGGTCTTGAGATCGCTGCCCATGTCTTTGTTCGCGGCGCCGGCGTCGGCCACGCGAATGTCGTAAGGTGTCGTTCTTGTGGAGAGATGCCCACAGGTTACGGCCATTCTTGGTGAAATGCGCCGAGATGGCCACGTCGGCGCCCATGCGTTCATTGACGATTGTCCAGCCCGCCGCGGTCAGTGCGTCGTGATATGCGATGCGGAAAAGCGAATTCGAGAGTCCATCCGGCGGTGCGTAGTATGCCTTGATGATCGAGCCGGAAGCAACCAGTTCCGGCTCATTGGCGCCCTTGATGGCGACATAGAACGGTGCGGGGTCCGGCGCGCTGCTTCTGAACTTGGAACCCGGCAGCGGGCCCAGCCAGGGAAAATCGCCCGCGTCAGGGTTCACCGGCTCAGGCGTTGCGGATGGCGGCGTGAGCGTGAACTTGAATGGCATCGGCGCAATCTCAACCATGTCCACTCCGGCGCGTTCCGGGTCGCCGGGGCCGGTTGTGGCCCATGCCTCCACCCCGTCTTTCTGGTAGTGAAGAAACAACTCGATTCCTCCCGCGGACCACTCATGCACCGCGGTCCAGCCGTTGGCAAGGAAGGCCGGCTTGATAATGGCCCAAATCGCATCCTGCGTCATGGCGCCGGGAACGATGACGGGAAACTGCCAATGCTTTCCGCGCACCACCTTGCCGACCCCGTCGCCTCCCCGATCTCCCTCCGGCATCTGCATTTCGGTCCAGGGCTCGTAGGTGATGCGGTACGGCTTGCCAACCTTGTTAAGGAAGCTGAGTTCGGCCGGGATCGGCTGCTCCTGCGCCAGGAGCGGAAGGGCGGTGAAAGCAAGCAACGCGGCAATGACCGCGAAACGCAAACGGGACGCAGCCGCCCCAAAGAGCGACAAAGCAGGTTGGCGCATGTACACCTCAGAACCTTTGCAGGGTAACATGCGGAGGGCATTTGTCATTTTTTTCTTGCAGTTGCGCCCAATTCGATTTGTAGCGGCCAGTGTTCGCCGATCTGCCTGGCATGACCTTGGGTTGACGGTAACCGGCCAATGCGCTCCTCGAGCGCGACTTCGTCGCGCCGATTGATTTTCAAGGTGGGTGGGTGATTGATGTACGGGCTGAAGCCCGTACCCTTCATTGAGTGGAGGGGTTGTGGCGCGGTTGAAACTGCGGCCTTTCAAAGCGACGAAAAGCAAATGCAGGTCCTTCGGCTCCGCTGAAGAACGCTTCGCTCAGGATGACCGCATTTCATTTATTTGTTGCTCAGGATGACAGGCAACCGCAGGTCCTTCGACTTGCTTCGCTCGCTCAGGATGACAGGCAGTTTTGTTCAGTGGGCGAGGATGGTTTCGTTGCCCAGGATGCGGTAGAGGGTGGAGCGGCTGATGCAGAGTTGGCGGGCGGCGCGGAGTTTGTTACCGCGGTTAAGGTCGAGGACGTATTGGACGTGATGGCGAATTATGGCGTCGAGGGAGAGGTTGTCGGTGCGGCTGGCGGAGTGTATGTCGGGCGTCATGTCCGACTGCATATCCTGGCTGATGGGGAGGGAAAGGTCGTCGGGGCGGATGACGCCGTTTTCAGCTTCGAGGAGGGCGGTTTCGAGGACGGATGCCAACTCGCGAACGTTTCCGGGCCAGTTGTGCTGGAGGAGGCGGCCGAGGGTGCCCGGGCCGAGGATGACGGGTCGCTGCTGATAGCGGTGGCAGATGCGGTCGAGCAGGGACTGGGCCAGGGAGGCGATGTCTTCGCGTCGCTGGCGCAAGGGGGGGATGGCGAAGCGGACGGCGGTGAGGCGGAATGCGAGGTCGGGCAAGAGCAGTCCCTGACCGGCCATCTGGCGGAGCGAGGCCTGCGAGGAGGCGAGCAGGACGGCGCGGCCTGGGGGACGGTCCTGGAGGCCTTTGAGGACGCCGAGGAGAAGGCCCTGGCCTGGAGGGGCGAGCAAGTCGACGCGATCGAGATAGGTAAAGCCGCCGAGTGTGGAGGGATCGGCGTCGGCGACCAGCCATTCGCGGGCGTCGCGGCGCTGAAAGGTGGATGCGGCGAGCGGGGAGCGGCTGAAGAGATAGCGGGCCAGGGTCTGCTTGCCGGAGCCGGGCTCGCCCTCAAGCGTGGCTACGTTGACATGGGGGGCGGCCATTTCGGCCTGCATGATGAGCTTGCGCCAGGCGGCGCTGATGCCGACAAGATGAGCGGCCTGCGGAGAGTCCACATCCACATGCGCGACGGCTGCGGTCGAGGGATGAAATTGGGAGGCGATGTGGATGGATTTCAACTTAGGTCGCCTCCCTGGCCTCAAAGCGGAATAACAGGCCAACAGAAGTCTTATCGGCGAATGCACAAAAAGCATGAACCGGAGAGGATGGGTTTCTCTCCGGCTCAATGTGCCCAGGAATTCTGTTGTTTGCGAGGCTTGATATCGGCTTGGTCGATTGGCTCTAGCGATGTCGTTTGGAGGGCTCGTCGGAGAAGATCTGGCCGTCGCGAATATGCACAACGCGATGGGCGAAGTCGGCGATGTCGGGCTCATGTGTGACCAGCACGATGGTGTTTCCATTGGCGTGCAGGGTGTCTAGCAGCGCCATGATTTCGAGGCCGGTCTTGGAGTCGAGGTTTCCGGTGGGCTCGTCGGCCAGGATGATGGAGGGGTGGTTGACGAGGGCGCGGGCGATGGCCACGCGCTGGCGCTGGCCGCCGGAGAGCTCGTTTGGCTTGTGGTTCATGCGCGACTCGAGGCCGACGTCGGTGAGCGATTCCTTGGCGCGGGCGATGCGCGCGGCAGCAGGCGTGCCGTTATAGATGAGGGGCAGCTCGACGTTATGCAACGAACTGGCCCTGGCCAGCAGATTAAAAGTTTGAAATACGAAACCGATCTCCTTATTACGAATGCGCGCGAGCTGATCGTCGTCCAGTTCGCTGACGAGTTGACCGTTGAGCCAGTACTTGCCTTTGGAGGGTGTGTCGAGGCATCCGATGAGGTTCATGAGCGTGGATTTGCCGGAGCCCGAGGGACCCATGATGGCGACATACTCGTTGTGCTTGATGCGCATCGAGATGCCGCGCAGGGCCTGCACCTGCTGTTCGGAGCCCATGTCGTAGGTGCGCCACAGATCCTCGACTACGATGACATCGCCTGTCGGCGGAGCCGGTTGCACAAGTTCTTCGCTGCCAATGCTTTCAAGAGCCATCGATTCTTATCCTTTGTCTGCTCAAGGGCTAAACAGTCCGCGGAAAAAGGCCTGTCCGAATCAAGAGCGGCAAAAAGCATACCTCAGGGGCTAAAGCCCGCGTGGATTCAGTTGATCTCATGCCAGGGATCAATCCCTGGCCTACCGCCCGAGCTAAGAGCTCCCGCTTGCACCCGGCACAACCGGCTTGATGGTGTCGCGCTTGACCAGGGCGTTGCTCTTCAAGGCACGCAACGTCTTGTAGGGGCCGGTGACGATTTCCTGGCCTTCGGTGAGGCCGGAGAGCACCTCGATGTCTGTTGCTCCGGTGATGCCTGTGGTGACGGGGACAAACTTGGCGCGCAGCTTGCCTTTCGCGTCCTTGTCGACCACGTAGACGCCCTGGATCAGCGTGGTTTTTGCGGGTGTGGAACTGGATGCGGCCTGCACGCCGCCCTGGCTCTTTGGCTTGTCGTCATCCGGGTTGTGCATGGTGAGCGCCTGAATGGGAATAGCGAGCACGCTCGGCTTGTGAGCCGTGGTGATCTTGGCGGTGGTGGAGAGCCCGGGGCGCAGTTCGTTTGACGGGTTGTCGAGCGTGACCACGACCTTGAAGTCCTTGGCTTCTTCAGTGCCGCTGGTCGACGTGGAGGTGGCCTGGCCGGTGGAACGGAGCAGCGCCTGGTCGCCGACCAGGGTCACGTGTCCGTTGAAGACTTTGCCCGGGATGGCGTCGACGGTGACTTCGGCGGGCTGACCCAACTGAACATTGACGATGTCGGTCTCGTCCACCTTGACCTCGGCGGTAATCACGCTCATGTCGGCCAGGGTCATCAGCGTGGAGCCAGCCGTGTTCTGGATGCCGGTCACAACTGTTTCGCCTTCCTTGACGGGCATGTTCGTGACGATTCCGTCAAACGGCGCGGTGGCGATGGTCTTGTCGAGCATGTCCTGATTGGCGCGCAGAGTTGCGACCTGTGTGCCGAGGTGACCGCGAGCCGAATCGGTCTGCGCCTTGGACTGATTGAGGCCAGCCACGGCCTGCGCCACCGACGCCACATCCAGGTCGTAGGCAGCCTTCTTGCCGTCGAAGTCCTGCTTGGCCATGATGCCGGCTTTGTAAAGGTTCTGGGCGCGATCCCAATCCAGCTTTTTCTGTTCGAGGTCGGCCTGGGCATGGTCGAGGTTGGCCTGGGCGGTCTTCTCCGCGGCAATATAGGAGGCAATGTCGGTCTTGGCGGCGGATATGGCCGCTTCCTGGCCGGCGACGTTGGCCGTCTGTTGCACATTCTCGATCTGCGCCAGGGTTTCGCCCTTCTTCACGATGTCACCCTCTTTCACGTAGAAGTGAGTGACGCGGCCCATTACGTTGGCGCCTACATTCATGATGAGGTTCGGCTTGATTTGACCGGTGCCGCTGACCACCGTGGCCAAATCCTGTTTGGCGATCTTGGCGGTCAGGACCTTGGTGTAGCCGGACTGCTGGTGATAGATGAAGAAAGCCACCAATCCGGCGGTAACAAGAACGGCGAGAACGATTAAGAGGATTTTTTTCATGGGTGATTCGTGCTCCAGATCTCTCCACTTCCAGTGTACGCAATTATTGCCGGGATGGTTCCAAGTGTCTGCAAAATCGATTGCGCACTGCCGGGAAAGTTCCGAGGGTGTCAACGGGTAACCGGCAAGCGGTAATCAAGGAAATCCTGGTTGGTACAGCCGGCTCGCGGTGCTCGCGGGCGGAGGCTCGGAATGTTGCACCCTGAGGAATATGCTTGCCTTTTGGACGCCTGAACGGGGCGAAGGGTCTCAAAACTTCTTTGAAGCGTTGATCGGGCCGGTTTTTCTGCCGTTTCCGGGTTACGTTCGGGGCCATTTTGCGTCCAAGGGACAGCCAACTCCATACGGAATCTTGCCCAGCCTCATTGGGACCCGTAGAATAGAGGTTCGCAGGAGTTTTGAAGGCAATGACGCTTAACAGTGGACGCTACTTGTTTATCGCACTGGGTTGTGGCCTGGCTGTGGCCGTCGCACCTGGGCTAAAGGCTCAGCAGGCGGCGGGTCAGGCTCAACAAGCCGGACAGGCTCAACAAAGTCTTCAGCAGCAGGGCCAACCCGCCGCGGCGGGGCAGGCAGAGGAACCGGATCCGCTGAAGCGTGAGCGCTCCGACAAGGAGAAGTTTGCTGCCCAGAAGGCCGTCAAGCAGGAGTTGAAAGGGGCCTATAAGACCTGGCTCAATCAGGACGTGATCTGGATCATCACCGACGAGGAGACCCGGGCATTCAAGAACCTCAGCAACGACGAGGAGCGGGACGCCTTTATCGAGCAGTTCTGGCTGCGGCGCAATCCCAATCCCGACTCGCCCGAGAACGAATTCCGCGAGGAGCATTACCGGCGCATCGCGTATGCCAATGAGCACTTCGCCGCGGGCAAGCCCGGCTGGAGAACGGATCGCGGCCACATCTACATCTCCTTCGGCAAGCCGGACTCGATCGATGCGCACCCATCGGGCGGGTTGTATGAGCGGCCCTTCGATGAGGGCGGCGGCACAACTTCCACCTTCCCCTTTGAGATCTGGCACTATCGGTACCTGGAGGGCGTCGGCGAAAACATCGACGTGGAATTTGTCGATACCTGCATGTGCGGCGACTACCACTTCACCATCGATCGCGGCGAGAAGGATGCGCTTTCGCACACGCCCGGCGCCGGCCAGACCCAGTGGGAAGAGATGGGCATGGCCAAGCGTGCGGAGCGCGGCAAGAACGGCCTGGAGAGCCTGGGCTTGGGACCGATGTCGGAGGGGCAGGCTTCAAAGCAATTTGACCGCATCGCGCTGTCTGCCAAGCTTTTTGCCCCGCCGGTGATCAAGTTCACCGACCTGGACAACTTTATTTCAGAACACAAGCTGATGACCGGGCCGCCGTTCCCGTTCGATGTACGCACTGACTTCATCAAGGTGACGGACAGCACGGTTCTGGTTCCCGTTACGGTGCAGTTGAGGAACCGCGACATCACGTATGTGACCAAGGACGGGGTGTCAAGGGGCTATGTAAACATCCTGATGAAGGTCACCACTCTGACCCACAAAACGGTACAGAGTCAGGAAGATACGGTCTCAATAGAACAGCCGGCCGAGTTGCTGGAAAAGAGCATCGGCCATCGATCGGTCTACTGGAAGGCTCTTCCGCTGCTGCCGGGCCTTTACCGTCTGGATATCGCCATCAAGGACGTGAACAACCCGGATCATATCGGGATCTATGGCCGCAGTCTGGAAGTGCCTACATACAACGACGAAAAGCTGGCTACTTCTTCGCTGATTCTGGCTGATGAGATGAACACGGTCTCGTCGCGGGAGATTGGCGCGGGTTCATGCGTGATCGGCAATACGCATATCTGCCCGCGGGTTAGCCCCAACGCGGCTACTCCAATCAACTTCAAGCGCGGGCAGATGCTCAACTTCTGGATGCAGGTTTACAATCTTGGTATCGACGACATAACCAAGAGCAATTCTGCCACAGTGACTTACCAGATTTCCCAGGCAGCAACGGGCATGGTAATTTTTGAGAAACAACTGGAATCAAAGGACCTGGGGGCACATAGCGATCAGTTGACTGTGGAGAAATCGCTGCCGATGGCAGGCCTTGAACCGGGAAAGTACAAGGTGACGATCAGAATAGACGACACAATCTCAAAACAAGAGATTGCGCAATCGGCGCCTTTTGTCGTGGAATAGTATGGACCAAGCGCATCAGGGTTATCGGACGCAAGATTCGAACACCCGCGCAGGTTGGAATTTCAAACGTATTTGCCAGATGACGTCGCCAGGTTGCCCATGGTGATGATGCGCAGGGCCCAACTCGTTGTTTTGGCAGTGCTGATAGCCGCAGGGAGCGCTCCGAGCCTGTGTGCGCCTAATCACGGTGCAGCGCCAGTCTCGATTTCCGGCCTGGTGCGCGACTCCGGCGGAGTGGGGCAGATTGGCGCCGTGGTCCAGTTGATGCGCCCCGACCTTACGGTAATTTCCAGCGTTTACACCGACAGCAAAGGCCGGTTCGTGATTGCGTCGGTGCTTCCCGGCCGCTATTCGGTGAAGGCGATGGGCACGTCCTTTTTGCCGTCTCTTCGGGAAAACGTGCGCGTCCGCACCAGTACGGTCGTCAATCTGACGCTTAGCACCTTATATGAAGTGATGCAGTGGCTGCCGGCGGAGCCGCGATCCGGCAACGCCCAAAGGGACGACTGGGCGTGGACGCTGCGCTCAGCCGCCAATCGCCCTTTGCTGCGCTGGCTTGAAGACGGGCCGTTGGTGGTGGTTTCAGACGGTTCCGGAGCGGTGCCGAAGCTGAAGGCCCGCCTGGTGGCTACCGGGCAAGAAGGAACATTCGGCGAGAGCGGGGAGCGCATCTCCTCCGCGGTGGAAGAGACACCATCGAACAGCCGCGAGTTTCTGGCGAGCGTGGATTTTGCTCCGAATACCAATGCCGCAATGGAATCGATGCTTGGTTTCCGCCAGGATCTGGGCTTTGCCGGGTCGGTTCAATCGGTGGCTGCCGTTGCGGTTCACCCGGAGATCGATGGCTCGGGCGCCGGCGGATTGGATGAGGCCGCGGTCCGCACCTGGGAAACGGTGAATTTGGGTGACGAGATCGAAGGCGAGGTTGGTTCTACACAGGTGCTGGCGCGCTTTGCCAATTTTGGCTTCAATGGCGCGGCTGGAAACACCGTAGCCGCGGCACTGCCGTTTGCCTCTGTGGGCTGGCGCCAGGGCGACAGCACAATTGGTTATCGGATGGCGACTTTCGTTCCCGGCGTTGATTCCGCGGATGACACAGAAGCCCAGCCCTGGATGCCGCGGCTCTCGATGCGCAGCGGAAGTCTGGCCATGGAACACGGGTTGCACCAGGAGATCGGCTGGGAGCGGCGCACAGATGCATCGGGCATGGCTGTGGTGGTATTCGCCGACAAGATCGACAACCCTGTTCTTGAGGCAATGGGCCATTTTGCGCCCGGCGATGCAGCGGCCGATTCCAGCGCATTTCTTCTAGATCGCGCCAGTGGGCTTCTTCGCGCAGCCGGTCCGGGCTTCTCGACTGCCGGGTTCGTGGCCAGCGCGGAACGCCGCTTGCCCGGCGGCAATCATGTTCGCGTCAGCTACGCCAACGGCGAAGCGATTGTCTTGCCATCCGCTCCGCAAGTGCCTTCGGCTCCGATTGTGAATCTGACTGCGATGCTTGCCGCAGCCCGTCCGCGACGCGCGCAGTCGTACTCGATCTCGCTCTCCGGCACGCTCGAGGGCACCGGAACGCGATGGCGGGCCAGCTACACATGGCAGCCCGAGGACACTGTCACCCGTGTTGCGCCTTATGCGCAGAATGCTGCCGAGCCCTACCTCAACCTTCACCTTCGCCAGCCTATTCGCTTGCACCGCGACGGGACGGGAGGCTTCGAAGCGCTGCTCGATCTGCGCAATCTGCTCGCGCAGGGCTACCAGCCCTACCTTCTGAGCGACGGTTCGATCCTGGTGTTTGCCGAGGACCAGCGCGGCGTCACCGGCGGCCTGGCCTTCACCTTCTAGAGTTTACCAATCCGCATTTTTCTCGACTTGCCCGCGTTGCCGCCGCAGAGCTTTTCGGCGCACGTCGCGATCTGCATTCGCATAGCCGCGGCCATTGGAATCTGGTCCCGTCTGTGCTATATTCGTCAAGGGTTGGCGGGAATAATCTGTCTCCCCGAGCCGTGCGCAAAACCCTCTCCACGGTTCATTCTGCTTGACTGGACGCGTAGCTCAACTGGCAGAGCATTCGGCTCTTAACCGACAGGTTGTAGGTTCGATTCCTACCGCGTCCACCAAAAAATAAAATAGTCAGGGCGATGCGCTTTAGAAGAATTCCCCGGTACCGGGAAAAACATCAAAGACCACGCTTCGATTCCGCGGTTACTCTCCACCGCGCCTTTCCTGGCAGATTCCCCTGTACCAACTGGTGCAGAGGTTGCTGGGCACTACAAGCCGCAAGACGGAGCTTCAGAAGCCAGGTGTCTTTTCGGACGAGTATTCCTGAGTTAGCTTTTTTCCGTTTGATTCATATCTCGACGTGTGGAAAACTCCCCATTTGTGCGCTACGAAACCGACAGTTGTGCAAAGTACACCCAATCCATATTTCACACTGCGCTTGAAGTTGATTGAGGAAGCTTCTTCAAAGTAACTCGTTGGGCAGGATATCTCTCCAATGCGGAAACCGAACATGACTGCCTGGGCGATCATCTGGTTATCGAATACGAAGTCGTCGGAGTTTTCAAGCAGGGGGAGAACCAGCAATAACTCCCGCGAGAAGGCCCTGAACCCAGTGTGGTATTCCGATAGCTTCACACCGAGAAAAAGGTTTTGAAATGCCGTCAGGAACCGGTTGGCAACGTACTTGTACAGCGGCATCCCGCCTCTCAATGCCCCTCCGCCAAGGATTCTCGAACCCAGCACCATATCGTAAACCCCGCTTGCAATCATGCCTGCCATGGCCGGAACAAGAGCAGGTGTGTACTGATAATCGGGGTGGAGCATGACGACAATGTCGGCGCCTGTGGCTAGAGCCTCCCGGTAGCATGTCTGCTGATTGCGGCCATATCCATAATTTGCATCGTGGACAAAGGTCTGTATGCCGAGTTGCCTCGACAAAGCCGCAGTCTGGTCCTGGCTGGAATCGTCGACAAGGATCTTGATGTCGACGACGTCGGACAATTCGCGGGCAGTCTTCTCCAGGGTCCTTTCGGCGTTGTACGCCGGCATAACAACCGCAATTCGCTTTCCGTCGATCATCCATGAACTCCCAGGCTAAGCAACCTTTTCGCCTCCGAACGTTTTCGAAGTCCGGTAAAGCGCAGTCAGCAGTATCAGCAAGAGAAATAACTCAATCCAGATGACTATCGGCATAAAGAACGCGTTCCACAGGAAGCACGAGCCCAGGTTATGACTCTGGACAAACCTCGCGAGTTCGCCGACCTGCGTTATTGCGGCGAGCGGAAGCAGCAGCGGCAACATCACCATGAGCGCAGCCTTGGCGCCTCTTCGCGGCCAATTCTCAACGGCCCAGTAAAGCACAAAGATTAGAATTGCGGCAGTATAGACTTTCTGGTAGACCGGCAGGAGCGTGAGAACGGCAACGATGGCAATTCCGATCGCTTCGGTTTTCTCTGAAACGCGCGTGTAAATCAAGAACGCCGAGGCGGCGCTCAAGATCGCGAAGAGTGCCCAGGCGACAAGATTGGACCATAGCGGACCATGGGTAAGCTGAAATGCCAGAACCTGCAGATTGAGATTCTGGAATTTTTCAAGACCGGGACTGTCAAAGCGCGCGCTGCGCAATGCGGACCACGACGCCACTGCGTCGAGATAGGGTCCAAGCCATGCAACATGGTGATACTGCATCCAGAGCAGGCTAGTGGAAGTTATGGCTGCGCCGCCCGCCAGTGCAGTGAAAGCGGTCTTCCACTTCCTTCGCAGCCACGGGTATGCGAAAAAGAGGAAAGCGACCGGCGGCTTCAGGCACATGGCAATCGCGAGCGCAATTCCCGATAAGTAAGGCTTCCTATTCATGAATAAAACCCCGGCGGCGAGGCAGGCAAACACCAGGGTATTGGGATTGGACTGATGAATGCCGCTGTGCAGGGGCGCCATTGCCAGCGCGAAAGCAATCAGGTACAGCCTTCGGGGATGACTCCAATGCAATCGCAAGTTTTGCGCTAACATGAAAATCATTGCAACAACCAGAGCAGTCGACCCCGCGAGATAAGTATAGACTGCCGCTTTCCAATTCAACATGGCGAGTGGCGCAAGGATCGGGAGCGCCGTCGGCGGATATGCCATTTGAACAAGGTGAAGGATGCAATTGAAGTCCGGGCAGCCGGCTGCCGAAGGAATCTGCGTCGTCGCCCAGATTCTCCCGAACTCCTGGTTGTCGTTATAGGGATTCTTGCCGTCAATGAATGCCCTGGAGGCGACCCACGGCACAGTCAAGTCATTGACCGGGTAGGTCAACCATCGAACGTCATAAGCGAACTTCGCCAGAGACAATGCGAATAAGAGGGCTATTCCGGTGAGGTAAAGCGCGCGCCGAATCTTCGTGGTCGATCTCATGGCGAAACCTGGTTTTGGTCCAAATTCTCTCTTGAGAAGCGTCAACGGCTGTGTTCGCTTTTCGATCCGCCACTTAAGCAGTGCCTAACACTGTGACCATTATAATTCTGCTCCTCGACTGTAAGTGAATATGCAGCCGGTTGCCTCCGTTTTCATTTCTATTGCATTTATTCGAATGCCGAAGACCCAAGCGAGCGCGAACCCCTGCCAAGATCCGATGATGAGCAGGGTCGAAGCCTGCCGGCGGATCGGGTCAAGTGTGTTCGAAATCGCGTATAATCCCGGATGCGAGCGCGGAGACGGCGTTTTCGAGTCTTCGCCGCGGCGTAATCCCGGTGATTTTCGCCCTGCACGAACCTATCCGATCAATAAGGAGAAGACACTTACCATGCACGATTTCGCTGGCAATTGCATCGACAGACGGACCTTTCTGCAGAATGTTGGGATGGTGGGGCTGGGCGCGGCTTTTTTGGAACCTGTGGCAACTGCTCAGGTTGCCGACGTCCATGGCGCCGATCTAAAGACAGCGAGCGGCAAGCCGCTTCGCGGACTTTATCCGATCATGGAAACACCGTTTACCGCGGACGACAAACTGGATACGGCGGCTCTTGCGGCGGAGGTCGCGTTCATCAACCGGGGGCGCGTTGCAGGGATGATCTGGCCGGTGTTTGCCAGCAGTTGGTCGACCTTGTCGGACGCGGAGCGCATTGAAGGCGCGGAGACGATTCTGGCTGCGGGCAAGGGCGGCAAGTCGGCAATTGCAATCGCGGTGCAGAACACGGCATGGGACGTGCCGACCTCGATCCGCTACGCCAAGCACGCCGCGGGTCATGGCGCCGACGCGATTGTCGCGATGCCGCCCAACAACGGCTGGAATGTGAGCGATGAGGCGATCCTCGACTACTACAAGGCCATCGGCGGGGCCACGGATCTGCCGCTGATTGTGCAGACGCGGGGTACGGTGAGCGTGGATCTGATGGTGAAGATGTTTGAACAGATCCCAACCATGAAGGCGACCAAGGACGAGGTCGGCGACCCGCTGAAGCGCGTTGGAGAACTGATTCAGCGCACCGGCAACAAGCTGGCGGTTTGGGCCGCGGGCGGCGGGACGGGCAACCTGCTGCTGGAAGAGCTGCCCCTGGGCTTTGTTGGCCTGTGTCCCACGCCTCAATACGCCGACCTGCTGCAGCAGGTGATGGAACTCTACTGGGCCGGCAAGAAGCACGAGGCGTTCGATATGTTCAGCCGCGTTCAGGGGTTCGCAACCATTCCCGGCGCGAGCGAATACCTGATGGTTGCCCGAGGCGTGTTCCCGGAGGGCACGAAGTCGCGGCCTCAGCCCATGGAGCCGGAAGCCAGACAGGCTCTCGCCGCAGCCGGCCCCGGTGGACCCGGTGGCGGTGGCGGTGCGGGCGGCAGACGCAATGCGCCTCTATCCAATGAAGAAAAGGAGGGTGTGCGGCGCGCGCTGGATGAGTATTTGAAGCCATATCTGCGGGGCTGAGATTGCGATCGCGGGCCAAATGGGACAATGGCTACATCCTTTGACAACTCGGGAATCAAGAGGCGTCGGCCCTGGTTCCCGGTCAAGTCCGGCGGGCATTGGGGCTTGCGGATAGGGCGAATTTCCGGCTGCACAATTTGTCGGGACGGCTTTACACTATTTTGCAAAGCCTTCAGGAGTGAGACGTGAGCCCAGACCACACCTTCGATCCGCGGATTGACACCTACATCGCTAAATCCAAACCGTTCGCACAGCCCATCCTCAACCACGTCCGCGAATTGGTGCATAAGGCCTGTCCAGGCGTTGTTGAGACCATCAAGTGGAGCCGGCCATTTTTTGAATACAAGGGCGTCATCCTTGCCAATATGTCTGCCTTCAAGGAACACTGCAGCTTCGGGTTCTGGGGCGTTGAGATTTCCGCGGTCCTGCGCGAGGCAAGAGTCCTGCAGCCTGACGCAATGGGATCGCTGGGACGGCTGACGCGCATTGAAGACTTGCCTGCCAAGAAGCAGATGCTCGATTTGCTGCGCAAGGCCGTGGCGTTTATCGAGAGCGGCCAGTACACCAGCCCGATTGCGGCCCGTCCCAAGGTCGTCAAGGCCCCGGCTCCCGAGACGCCATCGGAGTTCACCAAAGCGCTGAAGGCGAACAAGAAAGCCGCGGCCGTGTTTGCCGCCTTCAGCCCCAGTTGCAAGAAGGAATACATCGACTGGATCGCCGATGCAAAACGCGCCGAGACCCGCGACAAGCGCATCGCCACGGCCGTTGAGTGGATCGGCGAAGGCAAGCAGCGCAACTGGAAGTACCAGAACTGTTAGTGGCGGGCAACCCTTCGCGCGTGGAAGTTACCGGCGTTATTTTCGGAGCGCGTTCAACTTGTCGAGGACGTGCTTCAGATCGTCGAGTTTCTGGCCGGCTTCGGCTAGTTTGCCTTCCGATGTCAGGCGCTGATAGTCGGTGAAGTTTTTTCCGGCCAGACCGATGAGCGTGTCGGTATTCTCGACAGGTTTGGCTGCTCCCGCAGCTTCGGGCGCGGCACGCGGCGCTTCAGAGGAGCTGAGCGTGGAGGTCTCGGAGCCGAACAGAGACGCAAGCGCCGCTTCGAATGTTGGCGCGTAAGCCAGACGGTCTTGCAGCGCGAGCACAACAAGACGCAGCTCCGGCATGGGGCTTCGTTCGGCTTGCAGGTAAATGGGCTCGGCGTAGAGCAGCGCGCGTCCGCAGGGAATGACCAGCAGGCTGCCGCGACGGACGTGGGAGCCTTGCTGATTCCACAACGTCAATTGTCCGGAGAGCTGCGCGTTCTGATCGATGCGGGATTCGATCTGCTGGGGCCCGTCGACGAGCCTGGTTTTTGGAAAGTCGTAGACCACCGCCGTGCCGTAGTGAGCGCCGTCGCTGCGCCCGGCAATCCAGCCGATGAGGTTGTTGCGGTTGAGGGGCGTAAATGGGAGGATTTCGACAAACTCCAGCCCCGCCTCGTCAGGCAGTTTCATGAGTACGAAATTCGGCTGCATCGGCTGTGTGGTTTGGTCGCCGCCGCCGCCCTCGACCGTTCCGGTTTCAGTGGCTACAGTCCACTGATCCTCGCGGTTGTAAAACACTTCAGGATTAGTCATGTGGTAGAGGCCGTACACCTCGGCCTGCGCGCTGAGCAATAACTCGGGGTAGCGGACGTGCTTGCGCAGCCAGGCCGGCATTTCCGAGGAGTCCTTGAACAGGGAAGGGAAGATGCCGCGATACGCAGCCAGGA
Source organism: uncultured Acidobacteriaceae bacterium (assembly GCA_963757965.1). GTDB lineage: Bacteria > Acidobacteriota > Terriglobia > Terriglobales > Acidobacteriaceae > Telmatobacter. Next base: position 982,116 of record CAVWTV010000001.1, on the reverse strand, counting down.
TAGGATCTTCGCTGTCGAAGACATAGAAGGTCGTGGTCCCGTCGTATGCGTCGATAACAGCCTTGACGCTGTTACGCATGTAATTGATGGACTCGTTCTCGAGAGTGTGGTGCGCGGAATAGGGATAACTATCCGACGAGGTGAACGCATCCATGACCCATAAGAGCCGGCCATCTTCGCCGACCACTATGTACGGATCCTGATCGAAGGTCAGGAATGGCGCCAGCGCCTGAACGCGATCGCGCAAGTTGCGCCGCATGAGCAGGCGGCTCTGCGCGTTGACATCGTCGCTAAAGGGCAGCTTGGTCAGGTCTCCGCGGTCGAATGCGAGCAGTATGCGGCGCAGGAACCCGCCCACCACAATGCCTCCGGTGCCTTGGTAGGATGTCAGGTTATTGCTATCTCCCTCGGGGTAGTTGAACTCCTGCTGCCGGGTCTTCACATAGACGTCGGTGTTGGTCATTTCGCCGAAATAGATTTCTGGGCGAGTTACACTGAGGCCCTTCACTGTGCTCTGGACAGGCATGTTGCTGAGCATCAGCGTCGGCAAGCCCTCAGCCGTGAAACCGTTGACCGGGTTCATGGTAATTCCGTAGCCGTGGGTGTAGATGAGTTTGTCGTTGATCCAGTTGCGGCTGCTCTCCGGTAACTTGTCCACATTCAACTCGCGTGCGGCGAGCATCACCTCGCGGTTGGCGCCATCAATCTCGTACCGGTCGATATCTATGTCGGGAAAGTCGTAGTAAGTACGAATCTCCTGAAGCTGGCGCAGCGTGTCCTGCAACATGTGCCAATCCCACAGCCGGATGTTTTGCAGTGTGGCCTGATTGTTGGCAGGGTCGGTAGCTCCGACGGTGGTCTCGGCGGGAAACTCGCGCTGCGCGAATCGATCGAGGCCGTATGCCTGGCGAGTCATCTCGATGTTATGAGCGATGTAAGGCTGCTCGCGAACCAGCTCGTTCGGCTTGACAATGAAGCTGCTGACATACCAGCCGACTATGCCGACAAGGACATAACAAATCACGGCGGGAGCGATGGCTGCAACGAGCCAGCGCCCGCGCGGTTTGACGACGCCGCCGGTCATGGCGACTGCGGCTCCCAGAACAAGAGCCCAGGAAACAATGAGCAGGCCGGTCAGCGTGACGTGGTCGTCGGTGTAAGTGACTCCCTCGAAGATGGTGTGGTGTTCAAACAAAAGGTCGAACCGGCCGACGTACACATGCATCGCGAGGACGAACAGAAGCACCCCAAATGCAATTGAGACGCCTCTCCACGGCAGTTGGAGACCACCGGTCATATGCCCGCCAAGTGCACGGGTCCCGCCCGTGATGACGATGAACAAGACGGCAAGAACGCAACTGAGAACGGATAGAGTCAGTAGCCAGCCGACGATGAGGTGCCAGGCAGGCAAGGTGAAGAAATAGAAGTTGAGGGGCAGGCCAAAGATTGGGTCCGATACATTCCCGGATGTGCGAGGTGCATACCAATAGAGGGCCAGTGTTGACCATTGCGCTTCCATTGCCGCGGCGGTGGCCAGCGAAATCAGCAGCGAGGCGACAACCCCGATGAGGCGCAGCGCGGACTCGACCGGCAGGTTAACCGGATTGCCCGCAATGAAAATGGTATGCGTGCTGGGCATGCCTTCGATGTGAGCGCGCTTAAGGGCCCAGAAAGCCCCGAAGAGAACCAGGAATGTGGCGGCCGCGAAGGCCGCGAAGATTCCCCACTCGAGGGCTCGTGTCTTCCAGAACACGTCTGCGTATCCGAGGGAGCGGAACCACAGCAGATCGACCCAGTACGATATCGCGGTCCGGCTCGAAAACACGATGACAGCAACAGCGCCGATGAGGAAAATGAATGTGCGGCGGCGAGGCCGCGACGAGTCTTTCTTGAGAGGCCAATCAATGGATTCGGGCAATTCTGTACCCCACGTTGCGCGTTCGGTTGTGCTGAGAGATCCAGGCTTTGCTCGGAGATTGGGAAAGGGTGACCGTCTACGAGTTCCCGGATCTGGACTTAAGTGAAATCACCCACTAACACTCTAATCCTCTTGGTTGGTCTTTGCTGGAGGGACTGGCAGGGCAATCGCATGAACCAGGAGGTTGCATGAACGATTGCTCTGAAAGGGCACGACTTCAGAGGCTGCGGAAAGAGGCCGTTTCTCAGCCAGAATCTGCAGGAAGCACTCCTCAGGGGCTAAAGCAGGCTGCGGAAAAACGCCTGTTCTGGGCTCGTGGCGGAGAAGAGCATACCTCAGGGGCTAAAGCCCGCGTCGATTCTGTTGATCTTATACCAGGGATGAAGCCCTGGCCTACCGCCCGAACGAGTTTTTCCGCAACCTCTGAAGTCGTGCCCTGACACAGTGCGAGTGGTTGGAAGCAGGCTCTTGATGTCGATCGAGAATTCAGAACAACTCGATGGCGGGCCTGCTGTGGTCGCCGGTTGAGCTGCCGCCGGCAACGGCAAGGTGGGTGACTGCCTGGCTCTTCATTTTGTAACTCTGGAAATGATCGGCCAGCAGTTGTTTAAAAGTACGATCGAGCCGCCCTTCCCAGGCGGGATCGTAAGCCTGATCCATCAAATACTGCAGGTGGTCGCGCATTTGCGTCAGGGCTTCCTGCACGTGCTCCATTCGTTGGCGCATCACATCCTGGAACTGAATGTGGCCCAAGGCCTGCGACAGGCGGACGACGCTCTCTGCGTAGTTTGCATCGACTTCGGTGATGACCTCGAGAAGCAATTGACTGCTCTTCGAGAATTCATCCTGCATGCCGGCCAAGTCGCCGATCAGATGACTCATCGCGGCGTTGGCCTCATGCCGTTTCAGCGAGTCCTTGGCTGCGGCCATCTCGGTGTCGACCTTGTTGCATGTAGTCTTGATCTTTTCAGAAATGTCGGTGGCCGCCTTGGTAGATAGCACGGCCAGCTTTCTGACTTCAAAGGCCACAACGGCAAAGCCTCGGCCGGCGCTTCCAGCCCGCGCGGCCTCAATCTCCGCATTCAAGGCCAGGAGGCTTGTCTGTTGTGCGATGGAAGTGATGATCTTTACAAGCGGCGCCAATGCGCCGACTTCTCCGGCCATTCCCTGAATGCGCTCGAAATTGCTCTTGAATTCGTCGTTCTGTGCCTCCAACTGCATTTCGATCGCGGCGATGATCTGCTTGTTGCTTTCGATCCGGAGGTTTGTGCTCTCATTCAACTCGTTGCCACTTTTGATGGATTCAGCGATGCGTTTTCTCTGTTCACTGGCCTTTGCATGGAGCAGGCCGATCTGTTCGATGACCTTCATTACTTCGCCCTCCGATTCGGCAAGCGAATCTCCGATCTGTTCGCGCAGCACGTCGATATAGGGCCTGGAGTCTCTAGTGTCGGCCTGCAGCACCTCGCCGTGCTGCAGTACGCGCGATATATCGCTGTATTTCAACTGGCCGAATGCCCACATTTCGGAAACGGCGCGCCGTGCCTCGGTCCAGTCGTACCATTGGCCTATCAGCAGAGGAACAACGATGATTAACAGGAAGAGCCAGCCAATCTTGTTTCGGTAGGGAATGAAGACCGGGCCGAGAATGTACGAGATGATAAAAAAGAACAATGTATTGAGCATGAGCCTGGCGAGCGTTTCGCGGAGCAGCCGGATCCCGATTCGGCGCAGGCGGACGTTGCGATGAGCCGCAGAGGCGTCGTCATCCGCATTTTCGACGCTGGACGGCGCGCGAGAAAGCCCGGCAATTTCTATTGTTCCCGCAGACGCCATTTGCTTATGCCCCCGGCAGAACCTTCTTGATGACTCTGACCAGGTCATCGCCCGATACCGGCTTGACCAGCCAGCCCGTAGCGCCGAGCTTCTTACCCTCATCGCGCTTGGACGTTTCACTTTCTGTCGTCAACGTGAGAATGGGAATGAATCGAAAGCCCGGAATGGCGCGCACTTTTCCAATCAGCTCCATTCCTCCCATCACGGGCATGTTGATATCGGTGATGATCAAATTGGGCTTGACTCCCGATTTCAACTTATCGAGCGCTGCCTGGCCATGGTTGGCGGTCTCCACCTGAAAGCCATTCATCGACAGAGTGGCCTTGAGGCTCATGACCATGGTGACCGAGTCATCGACGACGAGAATTGTCATTGCCATCAGTGCATCCTCATGACGCGGATTTCAATGCTGTCTCCATCCAGAAATGCACATCAACGTCGTGCGCTCAATTGGGATTCTCCGGTCTCGTTGCCATCGGAGTATCCAGCCCAGCCACACAGTCTGCCGGAGGTTTCACGGCCTGTCGCGCGCAGCAGGACACTTAGTTCATCGTCCGATTTGTTCCGGGGGTTAGCAGAAACTGCAATCAGCAACTTCATCGCAGGCCGGCGTCTGGCTCGGCACAACGGCGCGCCAGTCATTGGCAGAATCTAATAGAGATATTGTGGATTAGAAAATCAATCGTGCGGAGCGGAGTGGGTAGATTCTTGTCCAGCGAAAGACCTTTTTTGACGGCAGTGTAAAATCAATCCACCGGCAGCGGGATCGCGCAGTTCCCGGGATCAATTCACATCACTCATTCATCGTTGAGGAGCATCCGTGAGCACCATCGATCCGTCACTTTCGAATCGCGACCTGGCGCCCACGATGCCGGGGCAACGCACGTGGGGTGCGTATAACTACATTGCCCTTTGGTTCTCGATGTCGATGGAGGTCACCACTTATCAGCTTGCGTCGTCGCTGATCGCCAAGGGCATGGATTGGAAGCAGGCGATCGCCACGGTGCTGCTGGGTAATTTGATTGTTCTGATTCCGATGTTGCTCAATGCGCACGCGGGCGCAAAGTACGGCATTCCGTTTCCGGTGTTCATACGCGCGCCGTTCGGAGTGCGCGGTGCTAACTTGCCGGCGATTCTGCGCGCCATTGCGGCCTGCGGTTGGTTTGGGATTCAGTCCTGGATCGGCGGAACCGCAATTCATTCCATGCTAGCTGTCATGTGGCCGTCCTTCGCCGCTGCGGACGGTGTGTTGTGGGCCTGCTTCCTGGGCTTCTGGCTGCTCAATATGGTGGTGGTTTGGCGCGGCGTTGAATCCATTCGCCACCTGCAAGCCTTTGGCGCGCCTTTCATGTTTGTGATGGCCGCCGCGCTGCTGATTTGGGTACGCATCAAGGCAGGGAGCTTCGGTTCGATGTTATCGACGCCGAGCCAGTTTCACACGACCGGAGCGTTTCTCGCCGTTTTCTTTCCGTCGCTCACGGCCATGGTGGGTTACTGGGCTACGCTCGCCTTGAACATCCCCGACTTCACACGCTACTCCAAATCGCAGACGTCGCAGGCATGGGGTCAGGCGTTCGGATTGCCCGTGGCGATGACGCTCTATACGTTCGTGGGTATCTCCGTCACGTCGGCTTCGGCGGTGCTTTTCGGCCACCCGATTTGGAACCCGATCGTGCTGATCGGCGCGTTTCATCAGCCTGTGGTGGCCTTTGTGGCGCTCATCGCCATTCTCATCGCCACGCTGAATGTGAACATCGGGGCCAACGTGGTGTCGCCGTCGAACGATTTTTCCAATCTCTATCCGCGGCTCATCAGCTTTCGGACCGGCGGCTTGATTACCGGGTTTCTCGGCGTCGGCATGTGTCCGTGGAAACTGCTGGCCACGCCGGATTCCTACATATTTGGATGGTTGGTGGGTTACTCCGGGTTACTGGGGCCGGTGGCAGGCATCATGGTTTGCGATTACTTCCTGATCCGCAAGACCGAGCTGGATGTTAACTCGCTCTATCATCGCGAGGGGAGTTACAGCTATACAAAGGGCATCAATCCTCGCGCCGTTGTGGCGCTTGTTCTGGGCGTGGGTATTGCGCTGATTGGGCTGGCGGTGAAGCCACTGCATTTCTTGTACGACTATGCGTGGTTCGTGGGCTTCTTTACAGCGGGAGCGGTGTACGTATTTCTGATGAAGGTGAGCGTGCCTGCCTCCTCCGGCGCCGCGGAGGAGGCAGCATAGCTTAACGCACTTGCGGGAAGCCCAGGTCGACCTTGCTTGCGCCCGGGTCGGGCCAACGGCTGGTGACGACCTTTGCCCGCGTGTAGAACTGAACGCCTTCGGGACCGTACATGTGCAGGTCGCCGAACAGCGACGACTTCCACCCGCCGAAGCTGTAATAGGAAACGGGAACAGGGATCGGCACATTGATTCCCACCATGCCCACTTCGACATCGAATTGAAACTGCCGCGCGGCGCCGCCATTTTGAGTAAAGATGGCGGTGCCGTTGCCGAAGGGGTTTTCATTGATGAGTCGAAGGCCTTCAGCATAGGTTGGCACGCGCACTACGCTGAGCACGGGGCCAAAGATCTCCTGGTCGTAGCAATGCATTCCGGGTTTGGCGTTGTCGATGAGCGATGGCCCGAGGAAAAATCCGTTGGAGTTCATTGCCGGATCGAGGCGGCCATCGATTGTGAGCGTGGCTCCTTCTTGAACGGCGGTGTCAAGGTGGGCGGCAACTCGATCGCGGTGCTCGCGGGTGATGAGCGGGCCCATCTCGTTCTGCGGCTCCGAGCCGGGACCGACCTTGATGCGGGCCACGCGCTCGCGTATCGCCTCGATCAACGGGTCAGCGACATTGCCGACAGCAAGCACGATGGAAATGGCCATGCAGCGTTCGCCGGCAGCGCCATAACCGGCGGAGACAGCGGCATCGGCGGCCATGGCAATATCGGCGTCGGGCAGCACCATCATGTGATTCTTTGCCCCGCCCAGCGCTTGCACGCGCTTGCCGTTGCGCGTGGCCGTCTCATAGATGTATCGCGCGACGGGCGTTGAGCCAACAAAGCTGATCGCTTTGATATCGGGATGTTCGAGAAGGCGGTCAACGGCAACCTTATCGCCGTTGACAAGATTCAAGACACCGTCGGGAATGCCCGCCTGCCTGGCCAACTCCGCAATCAGGACGCTGGCAGACGGAACTTTTTCGGATGGCTTGAGGACGAATGTGTTGCCGCAGGCGATGGCGTTCGACAGCATCCAGAGCGGGACCATGCCGGGAAAGTTGAAGGGGGTAATACCGGCCACCACGCCTAGAGGCTGACGAATCTGGTAGACGTCGACGCCGCGGCTGGCTTGCTCCGTGTAGCCGCCCTTGACCAGGTTGGGAATGCCGCAGGCGAACTCGACATTCTCAAGAGCGCGCGCAACTTCGCCGAGCGCATCGGACATGGTCTTGCCATTCTCACGGCTAATGAGATCGGCGAGTTGGTTGCGGTGGTCCGCAATCAAATTGCGCAGGTTGAAAAGGGCTTCAGCGCGGCGCGACAAAGGCGTGGACCGCCAGTCGTGGGCGGCGGCCTTGGCTGCGGCGACAGCGCGGTCCACATCTTCAACGTTGGCAAAGCCCACCTCGGCGATAACTTCGCCTGTAGCTGGATTGGTGACGACGCCAATGCGCCCGGAGGTTGCCGCAACAGGCTTCCCATCGATCCAGTGAGTTATCGCGGCAGGGGTCAATGTTTCAATCCCACTCATATTCTTAGAACCTCCTCATAACATACGAATCCATTCAATCGTCTTTGATGCGAGCTTGTCGAACGCGGTGATGGCTAAGTCAAGGTGGTCTTCCCGCGTATCTTCAATTCTGTTGTGGCTGATGCCCTTGAGCGATTGCACAAACATCATGTCGGTAGGAATGCCGGAGCGCGACACCTCCGCCGCGTCGTGCAGCGGGCCGGATGGCAAGCGATGCGAGATGCCCGCAGTCTCGCGAATCGCATCCTCACACAGGTTGATGAGCGCAGGATGAAAGGGCTCCGGCGCAATGTTCCAGATGCGCGACCATTCGACGGTGCAGCCTTCCTCTCTCGCAAATTGTTCGCTTTTGTGCTGGGCTTCGCTGATACATTTCGGCAAGCACATCGGCATTCAGGTCGCGCTGGTCGAGCGTAGCTTCGCAGCGGCCAACGACGGCGGTTACGATGCCGGGAAACGTCTTTACGCTTCCGATGGTGCACACCGCGTCAGGATGTTTCATCGCAATGGGGCGAATCTCAAGAGCCAATTTTGCGGCAGCCGCCAAGGCATCGCGGCGCGCCTTCATCGGCGTGGAGCCGGAGTGCGCTTCCTGGCCGTGGAAGGTGATGGCGTGGCGCTCAACGCCCTTGGTGCCGAGCACCGCGCCTAGCGGCAGGCCCATGCTCTCAAGAACCGGGCCCTGCTCGATGTGCAGCTCTAGATAGGCCGCCGCATTCTTCCGTTCCTTCTGGGCATCGCCGATGGCATCGATGGAGACGCCGCAATTAGCGAGCGCATCTTCAAGACGGATGCCGGCTGCATCTGTGCGGCCACGATCCTGGTCGATGGTTGCAGTGCCGGCGAAGGCTGAGGATCCGAAAAGACTGCGCCCGAAACGCGCGCCCTCCTCATCGGCCCAATCGACCAGGCGGACGGTGATCGGCGGCTTGCCGTTGTATTCTTCTGCAACGCGGCGCAGGACCGCGAATGCGCCGATAACGCCGAGAGCAGCCGTCGAGCCAGCCTCCATTGGGAACGGAGTCGAGATGGCTGCCAACTATCAGAGTTTTCTCAGAGACTCCGGCCAGCGTGGACCAACTGTTGCCCGCGGCATCGTAGTGATGCTCGATGGGCAGCGTCGCGCAGCTTGGATTGGAACCATTCGCGCGCCTTGAGCCAGGTCGGGGTCCACGCCACTCGCTGTGCGCCCTTTTCATCGGCGGTGAGCGCGCGCAACTCCTTGAGCAAATCAATTGCAGCACGAGCATCAGCGGGCATGAGCGACCTCCTGCTGCGCGGCATGATTCGGCTTGCGGCGAATCATTTGACCGCGTCCAGGCTCACCCACAAAAACTCCATCGCGTACCTGCACCTTGCCGCGGACAGTGACAACGGATGGCCGGCCTTCGATGGCAAAGCCTTCGAACCCGTTGTAGTCGTTGTTGGTGTGCTGCGTGGCGACGGAGATGACGCCGCGATAATCGGTGTCGTAGACGACCAGGTCGGCATCCGATCCGACGGCGATGGTTCCCTTGCGCGGGAAGAGGCCGAAGAGCTTTGCGGCCTGGGTGCTGAGCGCATCGACGAAACGGTGAAGATCGAGCTGGCCGCGCTTGACACCATACGTATAGATGAGGTTCACGCGATCTTCCAGGCCGGGAATGCCGTTGGGAATCTGCGTGAATGCTTTCTCGCCGAGAAGCTTCTGTTCCGTGTCGAACGGGCAGTGGTCGGTGCCGACGGTGTCAATCAAGCCGGCGGCGAGCGCGCTCCACAACACAGGCAGATTGCGCTTGTCGCGCAAGGGCGGCGACATAACGTGCTTCATGCCTTCCACGCCGGTGCGCTCGGCATAACTCTTGTCGAGCAGAAAGTGCGGGAGCACCGATTCGACGTATAACTTGACGCCGCGCAGTTTTGCTTCGACAGCCGCGCGCAGAGCCGGAGCGCAGGAGAGATGCACGACGTAGCCTGTTGCGCCGGTCTGTTCCAAGAAGGTGGCGAAGCGGCTTGTTCCTTCCGCTTCAACGGCCTCGGGACGGCTCGGCTCATGCCATTCAGGCCCCGTCTTACCCTCGGCGAGCAGCAGAGCTTGTAACTGACCTACTAACTCGGCGTTCTCACAGTGGGCGGTGGTAATGACGCCGAGCTTGGCCGCGAGCGTGAGCGTATTGAACATCTCTTCATCGGTGACGCCGAAGAAGTTCTTGTAGGCAAGAAAGATCTTGAATGAAGCGGTCCCATCCGCGACAATCTCACGAAGCTGCGCTTCGGCGTTGGCGTCGTAGCGGGTCACGGCCATGTGGAACGCATAGTCGCATGCGCTGTTGCCCTCCGCCTTGTGCTTCCAGATGTTATAGCCCTCAAGCGCATCCTCATTGCGCGAAGGGCAGACCATTTCGATGAAGGTCGTCGTCCCGCCGATCAGAGCGGCCTTGCTCGCCGTGGCGTGTGTATCCTTGGCAAAGGTGGCCATGAAGGGCAGATGAATGTGGACGTGCGGATCGATGAAGCCGGGGAAGACGAGCTTTCCGGTGGCGTCAATAACTTCGGTTCCCGACGGCACGTCGAGGTCAAGCCCGATGCGGCTGATGGTTTCGTTCTCGATGAAGATATCCGCGCGCGACCGGCTTTCAGCAGTTACGATTTCTCCGCCCCTGATCAGAAGTCCCATTTGAACGTTCTCCTCTTGCACTTGATAAGACCCCGGTCTCAACATCGAGACCGGGGGCACCCGCACCCACACCCGCGGTTCAGAAAGTGAGTTAGTGAATGTGAATGCCTACGCGCTCGCGATAGGCCTTCATTGTTTCCCAGTCTTCGGTGACCTGGGTTTGCTGCTCCGATAACTCGCTCCATGTAACTTCACTTCGTCCGGAGGGAAGCTCGACCATCTCGAATGCAATCGTCCACCGGACAGACGTTATAGCAGAGCCGGCAGCCTACGCAATCGTCTTCGCGAACCTACGGGCTGCGGGCGTGTTTCAATGGCCTGATGCTTTGCCGTTGGAGCGCACGATCGTAAGCTGCGCGGCTCGACCAGTGTGCCTTGCGGCGAGAGTAGGTCGATGCACTGATGCGCGGTGTCGTTGCAGGCCACGTAGCATAAGTTGCATTTGATGCACTTTTCGGCGTCGATGCGGGCGACGGCGCGGAAGGAGAGGTCGAAGTTCTTGAAATCCGAGACGCGATGCAGGCTGTGCCCGCACACATCGGCGATGGTCTTGAAGCCTTTCTCGTCCATCCAGTTGGAGAGACCGTCGCAAAGGTCTTCGATGATGCGATAGCCGTAGTGCATGACCGCAGTGCAGACCTGAAGGCTGGATGCGCCAAGAAGCAAGAACTGCGCCGCGTCTTGCCAGGTGGCGATGCCGCCCATGCCGGAGATGGGAATGCCCGACTTCGACACGATGTCATCGGTTCCGAGCGCGGCCAGCATATTCAGTGCGATGGGCTTGACGGCGGGCCCGGCATAACCGCCGTGGCCGCCCTTGCCACCGATGCTCGGGGTCAGCTCCAGCGTGTCGAGGTCGACGCCGACGATGGAGTTGATGGTGTTGATGAGCGAAAGCGCGTTGGCTCCCGCGGCTACTCCGGCGCGGGCCGGCAAAACGATGTTGGTGATGTTGGGCGTGAGCTTCATGATGACCGGAATGGTTGCAGCTTCCATCACCCAGCGCGTAATCTGCTCGCAATATTCCGGAACCTGGCCAACGGCGGCGCCCATGCCGCGCTCGCTCATGCCGTGCGGGCAGCCGTAGTTCAATTCGATGCCGTCCGCGCCCGTGTCTTCGATGAGACGCACGATGTCGCGCCAAGCCTCAGGTTTGGATTCGACCATGGCGGAGACGATCACCGCGCGATCGGGCCAAGCGCGCTTGACCTCGGCAATCTCGCGCAGATTGATCTCGATGGGGCGGTCGGAAATGAGCTCGACGTTATTGATGGCCAGCATGCGCTGGCGGCCGTAATGCCATGCGCCGTAGCGGTTGGAAACATTCAGCACCGGAGCGCCGATGGTCTTCCAGACCGCGCCGCCCCAGCCGGCTTCAAAGGCTTTGTGGATCTGCGCGCCGGAGTTGGTGGGCGGCGCGGAGGCCAGCCAGAAAGGATTGGGCGACTTGATGCCGGCGAAGTCGATGCGAAGGTCTGCCATGGTTAAGTTTCCTCGGCTGCCGTCGGGAGCGATGCGAACTCTAGATGGATTGCCGCCGCGGCGAGCTTGCCATCCTCGACGGCCATCACGGTGGAAGCAGCGCCGGTTGCGCGAATGCAATCGCCGATGGCATAAACAGCGGGCGTGCTGGTTTGAAAGCCGGCGTCGACGGCAATGAAGCCCTTGTTTGTTTCCAGGCCGAGCAGTTTTGCCAGCGACGGCTTTTTCTGGCCGATGGCCTTGACGATCTGATCGGCGTGGAGCACAAATTCAGAATCAATGACGGTCGTTGGCGCGGGGCGGCCGGACGCATCCGGTGCGCCCAACTCAACGCGCAGACATTCGAGGCCGACCGGAAGCCCGGCTCCCAGGAGCACACGCGCGGGTTGGGTGAGAAAGCGGAACTCGATGCCTTCCTTACGGGCAAAGTCGTACTCGTGCTCGTAGCAAGTCATCTCGCGATCGGTGCGGCGATAGACCATGGTCACGCGTTCCGCGCCCAACCGCCTGGCGATGGTGGCGCAATCGATGGCGGTGTTGCCTGCTCCGATGACGATGACGTTGCGGCCGACCTTCAATGCAGATGCGCCGGTCTTGCTGGCTTCAATGAACTCGAGGCCATCGACAATGACTTCTTCGCCTTCGATTCCGAGTTCAGGCGTACGGCCCAGGCCGGCGCTCAACACGACGGCGCCGAATTTCGCCTGCAGCTCGGCCAGCGTCACATCCTTGCCGAATTCGATGCCGGTTTTGATCTCGACGCCAAGACTCTCGATCATGTGCGCTTCTTCGATGGCAATGTCGACCGGCTCGCGCAGCGCGATGATTCCGTAGGTAGAGAGGCCGCCGGGCAGGCTGCGTTTCTCAAAGATAGTGACCGCGTGGCCCAGCTTTGCCAACTCGCCCGCGCAGGAAAGCCCCGCCGGCCCAGCGCCGATGACGGCTACGGATCGGCCCGTCGGCGCGGCCTTGACGGATGGATAAATGCGGTGGTCCCGCGCGTAATCCATCGCATAGCGCTGCAGGCGTCCAATGGAGATGGGCTTGTGATCGGCGCCTAAGACGCATGCGCCTTCGCACAGTTCCTGGACTGGACAAACGCGCGCGCAGGTTGCGCCCAGAAGGTTTGAGGCGAAGATGGTTCCCGCGGAGCCGCGCAGATTGTGGGAGGCGATTTTCTTGATGAAGCGGGGAATATCGATATGAGTCGGGCAGGCGTGCGTGCAGGGCGCATCGTAGCAATACAAACATCGTTCCGCCTCAACGGCCGCTGCATTGGCGCTGAGCGGAGGCAGTTGTTCGGCGAGTGCCTTTGCGATGTCTCTGGATTCTGACTCCATCCATCGACTCCTTGGAAGAGATAGTCTCGTCTAGGCCCACGGACCTGTTTGGCGCATCCAACCCAATCATGCGGGGTCAGCAAATGCCAAGACTCCGACCTGGTCAGAGAACATATTCTAGTCCAAATCCTCGGTGAAGCAACAGGCATATCGACAAGCGTGAAATTTGGAGAGCTTGTTCGATAAACGGTCCGGCAAGCGCTGGAGCGGTCAGCCGTGGATTGCCTGGGCGACACTGCGCACCTCACGCAGAGGGTGTGCCGTGGCTGCGGTGAGGGACTGCTGAATCTCGGCAAGGATGGAGAAGGCGATGGTCTCCGGCGATTCCGCGCCCAGATCGAGGCCCATCGGGGCGTGAAGCTGAGAGAGCCAGTGGTCGATGCAGGCGGCGATTGTGCTTTGCGGGGTGGAGGGCAAGTTGAGCAGGCGGGCAACCTCGGCGAGCAGCTCGCGGGTGCGGCGCTGCGGGCCGAGTACGCCAATGTAAGCGAGGCTTGTGTCCAGCGCCAGCAGCGAAGCGAGAACGCGCGAGTCCTGCTCGAAGCTGTGGGTCAGAATGACGGCTGCGTCCTGGGGTTGGAGATTTGCGAAGGCTTGATGCGGCCGGGCAGATTCATGTTGCGGAAGCTCCTGGATCTGCAAGACGCTTACTTCATCGGCAAGGGGAAATCGCTCGCGGGTGGCGAGCAGAGAGCGGCCGTCGGCCACGGCGACATGCCAGCCCAATTCTTTTGCCAGGGCCAGCAGCGGCTTGGCATCGTCGCCCGCGCCGAAGATCCACAGGCCGGGGCGGGCGGGGCGGAAGTTGGCCCAGACGCGCACCTCCGAGCCTTGAATTGGAATTCGATTCTCGATCGACTCATTGCTTTTCAGCGCAATTTCGGCAAGGTCTTTGAGCCTGGCATCGCCGTGCTCAATGGCAGCCAGCAGGTTTTCCGCTGAGCCTGCTTTGAAGCCGGCAAATGCGCGGCGGCCGATTTGCTCGCCCTCCAGGATGGTTGCGACTGCGAACGGAATCCGGCGATCGAAGGCTTCTTGCAAGGCCGCGAGAAGAGGTCCCGCAGTTGGGCGGCGTTCCAGGAGCAGGTAGACCACGCCGCCGCAGCCGGAACCATAGGGAAGGTCGCCGTCCTCTTCAACCGTGGAGTAGCGCTGGACGGTTGGGCCATTGGAAGAAAGCCACCAGGCGCGGCTGGCTACCTGGGCTTCAAGGCATCCGCCGCTCACCGTGCCGGCGCGGCGGCCGTCTGGAGCGAGCAACATGCATGCGCCGGGCTTGCGATAGCTGGAGCCTTCGACCGCTACGACCGTGGCTAAAACAAAGTCTGCCTGGGCGGCTTGGAGCTCGCGCCAGAGAGGCAGAATTCTTTCCAGATCGGTCATTCCTCTATTGTCGCTCAGTCGAAGAGGAATTGCGATGCGAGCGTGGGACCGGAATCAGTTTGACAAGGCGGTGCTTCCGGGGGTCTTGATTCCTGCAAAAGACATGTCCTGTACCGTCCCTACGGGACTCCGGGGTTCCCGTGTGAAATCCGCTTTCCCCACGCTGAAGCGCGGGGCTAACGAACACTGCGCCTCCGGCGCGGCTAGCAGGAGATTACTTATGCAGCCGTCAATAAAGAGGCTGCGAAAAAGGCCTGTTCTCAGGCAACATTGAAGGGAAGCATCCCTCAGGGGCTAAAGCCCATCTTTTATCTTCAGTTGCTTGCGGCACGACTGAAGTCGTGCCCTATCAAAACCTGTGCTGAAAGCAGAGTTTTTCCGCGGGCGCAAAGCTGGGCCGCGAGCTGCGTTAGAGCTTGGTCGCGGTTGCGAGCCGCGACCAACTGCATTCCGCCCGCGGAGCAGGGAATGACGACCGCCGGGTTGCCGCCCAGGCTGAACGGGACGGTGTAGCGGAGCAGACGGCTTCGCGTCTTGCTGTGATCCGCACCGGCGGCGAGTCGCTGAACGGGTATGGCTGGAAGCAGCACCAGTTCGTGGGTGGCGAAGAGCTCGTCCATACGCGCACGGAATGCTTCGTGGCGGTGGCGCAGGGCGGCGATTTCATCCGGCGGGATGCTTGCGCCCCACTCCAAGCGTTCGCGGATGGAGGCTTCAATGCGGTCGAAGTGGCCGGCGTGGATTCGTGCCGCTTCCCATGCCTGGATGGGCGCAAAGATTTCGAAGGAATCGGCCCACCAATCGACGTTCACCGTGGAGGCTCGCAGGCCGAGGGCTTCGAGTTCGCGGACCGTCGCGTGGAGGCTGGCGACGATCTCCGGCTCGCAATCGTGCAGAAAGCTCTCATCGACGACGGCAAAACGGGTGATCGCGGCGGCTGGTTTCGCGTTAGGAGGTGCGAAGAAGCCGGCCAGCAGCGGCGCATCCCCGAGGTCGCGAAAGAGCCAGCCCATGGTGTCGAAGGATTCGGCCAGATGCGCGCCGCCGCGCCAATTGCCGCGGCCCAGCGTGGCGCGGTAGCCGGCCAAGCCGCAGAGTGCGGCGGGCGCGCGAATGGAGCCGCCCGTGTCTGTGCCGATGGCGGCTACGGCAGAGCCTTCCTGGACGCTGGCCGCCGCGCCGGAGGACGATCCGCCGGTGAGCGAGGTTGGGCTCGCGGGCTGCAGGCAGTCGCCAAATTCGGGATTCTCGCCCGTGATGCCGTAAGCCAGCGGATGCAGGTGAGTCTTGCCGGTGATGACCGCGCCAGCCGCGCGTAACTGCTCGACGAGCCAGGAATCCTCAGCGGCGTTGCCATTCAACTCGCGATAGAATCGCACGCCGCAGGTGGTGGGCGCAGCGGCCCGGTCGAAGCAATCCTTCACGGAGATGGGCAGGCCCCACAGCGGGCTTCGGCCATCGCCAAATGGGTCACCGATGCCGCGCGGCATGGCCTCTGCGCGTTCGGCCTCGGCGCGAGTCCACGCCGCATCCTGCCAAAGATACGTATTGCGGCCGGGATTCGCATTTGCGTGGGCCAGGGCCTGCTCAGCCAACGCGGAGGGGCGCAAAGAGCCGCCGGCAAGCTCGCGGCGCAGACCACGGACCGTCCATGGCGAAGGACTCATAACCAGATTGTATGGGTAGGAAACGAATGCCGCCGGCCGCATTTTTTCTGGCGCGCAACCGTACAGCGACGTGCCAAGGCGTCCTCTCGGTTCCTGTCATGTTTGCGTCAGGCGATCCCACCCTAGCCACAAAAATCCGCCGCGGCGGATGGCGAGGGTGGGGCACCCAGGTTGCATGGTTTCAACAAAAACTGGCTTAGAAGTCAAAGTGCAGAGACATTTGAAACTGGCGCGGGCTGCCGATGGTGTGGGTCACGATGCCGAGGCCGCTCGGGCAGCTGTAGAAACTGTCCTTGACGGTCCCAACGCCAGACGCATTGCAGGTACCGGGCAGGACGGGCGTACCCGGAGCCGGGAAGGCATTGTAACCGGAGTTTTGAGAGACCTCGTTGCCGGGAATATCGAAGCTGGTGGTGTTGGTCAGGTTGTAGACGTCGAAGGTGTACTTGAGACTGTAGCGATCGCCCAATTTGGTGTCTTTCGATGAGCGAAGCATCGGCGCGCTTCTGGAAGGCCTGGCGGAAGATGTTGCGTTGGCCGCTAGTGAAGCCGGTCTCGTATGGATCGTCAGGGGGGATGGCGCCGTTAAGGCCGCCTGCGGGCAGCAATGGAAGCGTGAAGCACTGCGGCTTCAGAGCCGATACCCCGGTGACAGGGAACCAAGCGCCGGAAGCATGAGTGAGAGCGCTCTTGGCCGTGCATCCGTTGGCCAGCGGCACGATGGGGTTGGTGATGCCGTCGGCGGTTGAGTAGTAGATGCTGCCAATGGCGCCGGAGAAGTCGATGACGCTGTAGGGCTGGCCGCTCTGCAGCACGGTATCGCCGACGAGCGCCCATCCATCGATGAATTTGCCTTCGAGAGTGCTCTGTTTGGCGAATTCGGGAACACGGAAGACGTAGTTGAAGTTGAGGACGTGAGTGCGGTCGAAGTCGGAGGAACCGTAGCCGCTGCGCAGGTTGAGGGGATTGTTGCCGTTAGTAGAAGAGGCCGAGGCCGCTTTGCTCGTCGAGCGCGTGCGAATAGGTGTAGGAAGCGCCGACCTGGATGCCGTGGCTCATGCGCTTGTCGATGTGCGCCTGGAGCGCGTTGTAGGCATCGACGCCTTGCGGCCTCATAGGAGATGGACTCCGCCGCGTAGCCGATGTAGGGAACGCGGAGGTCGACGTTGCCGCCCTCGTAGTTTGCGAGATAATACGCAGACGACCCCAGGCAAGAAGGCGCTTTAGACGGTAAGTCATTGAAGCCCACATTGTAGCCGTAGCTGTAAGCTCTGCGGGCATGCGCCGCCGGAGAGGACCGGACTGGAGGGAGAAGCGATGGTCGGCTGATTGAACGGCACTGGGATGACCTGGTGGCGGCCCAGGTTGCCCACGTAGCCGATCTCGATGGCCAGATCGTTGCGCGGCTGCCACTGGAAATCCAGCGTGTAGTTCATGGTGTAGGGCAGCTTGTTGGCGCGGTCGTAGACGCCGAGAGAGATCGGCTGGCCATTGTTGGTGACCAATCCGTTCGGATTTCCGGGGGCCGCCGGGCAAATTCCGGGGATACCGCCCAACCCAGTGTTCACGATGCTGCAGACGTTGGGGAGGTGACTGGCCAGATCGGAGGCCTTGGGGTTGGTGGGAGCCGCGAATTCAAGGCTGGTGCCATATGGATTCTCAAGATTGCCGCTGGCGGCGGTTGGCGGGTCGACCGGGGGACCGAAGCCACCGTTACCGCCGCAGGTGGGCATGTAGCCCTCGTATAGGGACTGCGAGACCGACGGGCAGGTCGAGGCATTGACGAAGGGGAGCTGCTGGTTGACGCCGAAGGGGCCGCCGGTAACGGTGCCGATGGCGTAGCCGGGCGAGAAGTAGTGAAGAGTTCGCCGCGGTCGTAGTACATGCCGCCGCCTGCGCGGACCACCAGCTTGCCGTGAAACATTGCGGGCTGCCAGGCGGCGCCGATGCGAGGGCCGATGCCCCATTGGCGGCCGGTGAGGGTGGTGTTGCTCACGCCCGCGGTGCCGTTGGCGTTGTTGCCGGCGATGATCAACCCAGTGCCGGAGATCGCGTCGGAGGCTGCATTGTAGCTATAGAGCTTGGGTTCGAAGTTGAAGATGCGGCCGTACTTCTCCGTCAGCCCGCCATCCCAGTCATAGCGAAGGCCGGCGGTGAGCGATAGGGTCGGCGTGATCTGCCACTTGTCCTGCACGTAGGTGCCAAGCTGGTTGGCGCGGTAGTAGCGGCTGGCATTGCCCTGCAGAAATGAGGTGACATAGAAGCCGGTCGCCGAACTGCCTGGCGACACATAGCCCTGCACAAACTGGCTGAAGTCGTCGCTGGCAATGGTGCCGGTGCCGGTGCGCTTGTCGATGGTGTTGAGTTGCGTGTAGGTGTAGCTGGCGCCGAAGCTGACGGTGTGTTTGCCCAGGATCCAGATTCGCGTTGCCTGAGGGGGCCAGCCGGTTCTGGAACATGCCGGTGTTGGCAGACTGTCCTTCGGCGTTGGGGCCGATATTCAAGTAAACAGGACTGACGCCGGAGGGCTGGTACTGGCCAAGTACGTTGTAGATGGAGATGCCGGGAAAGTACTTCGACCCGAACATGTTGATGGAGCCGGTGCCTGCCGCGCCGCCGGGGATGGCGCCGGGCCCGAAAGCCTGCTCGTTGTCGCCCCAGTCTTTCTCGCGAAGGACGCCGAGCGTCTGCGTGGTGCTGAGGTTCGACTTGAGCACAAGGGTATTGGTGATGGAGGCGACCTGCGCGCCGGAGTCGAGGTGCTCGGTGAATCCGGGGACGCTGGAGTAGCCGTAGGGCGCGAGCGTCGGATCGTGCTGGTAGAAGTACTTGAGGCTGAGGGTGTCTTTTTTGGTGGCGTTGTAGTCGAGGTCGGCCACGGCCAGGTCCGCCGTAAAGCGGCCAGTGCCGGGCAGGAAGGCGTTGTCGAGATGGGAAGCAGAAGGAGGCGTGCCCTTGAGCGAATCGTTGGGGATGAGCCACTTGCCGGGCTCGCCGGGGAGCGCGGGCGAATTGAACAAGACAAGAGCGTCGCGGTCAATGTTGGCTGCGGTAATGGGCGAGTTGCCGACGTTTGCACCGAACGAGTTGTTGCTCAGGTTCGCCAGAGCATTCGCGGAGCGGTCGTCGGACAGCCCAACGGGAACGTCCAGGAACGAGTCGCCGATCTCCTGGTCGGAGACGTGCAGGTGCTGATAGGAGAGGAATCCGAACAGCTTGTCCTTGATGATGGGACCGCCGATGGCGCCGCCAAGAATGTAGCGGTGCAACTCCGGCACCTTAGTCGTTAGCCGGAACGTCGGGATCCTGGTTGAAGAAGAATGGAGCGGCATTGATCCAACTGGTGCCGCGATGAGCGTAGGCAGAGCCGTGCCACGCATTGGTGCCGGAAGCGGTGCTCAGATCGATGTGCGCGCCGGAGGTCGATCCCTGCTGCGCGTCGTACATCGAGGCGTTCACGCGGACTTCGGAGATGGTTTCTGGCGCCGGGGTGGGGATGGCGTTGCCGATGGTGAGGTAAATGGAGGCGGAGGAATCGATGACGCCGCCGCCGCCGCCGGGGCTGGTCTGGGCGCCGGTCGAGTTGATGACGCGCGACGAGGACACCTGGCTGGTGCTCTTGCCGTTGAAAAGGTTGCTGGCGTCAACGCCGTTGAGCAAGAACGAGTTCGAAGTATCGCGCTGGCCGTTGGCCCAGATGGGCGCATTGCCGAGACCGGAATTGGCGCCGGTTCCGCCACCCAGCTCCGCGCTGACTCCGGTGGATTGGGTCGCGAGGCCGGTGAAGCTGCCGGTCGCCAGCGGAACGGCTTCAATCTGCGCCGTGTCCATGCACGTAGCCGTTGGTGGTGTCGACGGCGTTCATCAGCGGCGTGGCTTCAACCTCTACGGTCGTTGTGGTCTGGCCCACTTTGAGCTGGGCATTCACCGTGGCGGTGCGGTCGGCCTGCACTGCGATGTGCTGCGTCCGTCTGCACATCGAAACCATCCGCCGTGTAGGTCAGCGTGTACGTGTCGATGGGCAGGTTCACGAAAGTGTAGCTTCCTGTGCCATTGGTCTTGGTCGAGCGGGTGAGCGAGGTTTGCTCGTCCACCACCGTCACCGTGGCGTTGGGAATCGCGCCGCCTGAGGGATCCGTCACCTCGCCGGTAATGCCGCCGAGCGTCTGCTGTGCAAACAGGTACGAACTGCACAGCGCAACGGCTGCCAGGATAAGGAGCAGCCGCGGGAACTTAGAGGTGAAACTGTGCATGGAAGAGTGCATGTGTCGAGCCTCGCGAATAGGGATATCCCCTTACGTTCATTGAGGATGTTTAAGAGGTGGAAAAATGGGCCCAGTCGATCTGGAGCTCTTCTCTTAGTGTTTTGTTGGTTGTCTTGTTGTGGTGTTTTTGGTATCTTGGCCGATATCAACTACAAGATGTACGTAGAATAAATATCGGGGCATAAGGATCGTCTAAATATTTTGCGGTTGGAATGTGCAAAAACAGTCCGCATTTCATGGAGACGTCAACGACACCGAAACGGCGGCTCGGGCTGCGTTCTGTTCCTCATGCTTCAGTGGATATTCATGAGGCGGGAAAAAGCTCAAGATCGGGAAGGATCTGCTTGCTGATTGCGGCACACAGGCTTTGGCGGCTGTGTGCGCCGCATAAGAGATTTTTGTTGAGGAGTTGGATCGGGTCAGGCTAGCATGGGCCATGGTCACACGCTCGGCAAAGGTGCTGCTGTTGGCAGGAATCGCCCTATTCTACGCGCTGGTTATCTTCAACAACCTTACAGATTTCGACTCGAATTATCAGTTTGTGCGTCACACTTTGACGATGGACACGACCTTTCCCGGCAACCGCGGCATGGGTCGCGCCATCCATTCGCCGGCTATTCATCTTGCTTTCTACCTGAGCATCATTGCCTGGGAGATCGCCACCGCAATTCTGCTGTGGTGGGGCGCGGTTCGGCTTCTGGGTGCGCTGCGGCGACCGGCGAGCGCGTTCAATGCTGCCAAGGGAGTGTCCGTTGCCGCGCTCACACTTTCTTTGTCGATGTGGCTGGTTGCATTTCTCGCCGTGGGCGGCGAATGGTTTCTGATGTGGCAGTCGCCCACGTGGAACGGTCAGCAGGCGGCATTCCGGATGTTCGCAATTGTCGGTTTGGTGCTGCTTATCCTGCTGCTTCCCGACGCGGAAGGCCAGCCATGAGCGCATCGATTGCCGCTATTGTTCTTGCCGCCGGGGCTAGCAATCGCCTGGGCCAGCCCAAACAATTGCTCGTGTATCGCGGCGAATTCCTGATCGAGCGCGCGATCCGCCTGGCCAACGAGGCCGGTGCCGCGCCGGTAATTGCCGCACTGGGCGCCCACTTCGAAATCATCGTTGCGTCGATCGCCTTGAACAATGTGATTCTCTCAATCAACGACCAATGGGAGAAGGGAATCGCCAGCTCAATCCATGCCGGCTTGAGTACCCTCGACGTCGTCGCGAAAGGCGTTTCCGGCGTTCTCATCCTGGGCTGCGACCAGCCTCGGCTCACCGCGCCGCATCTGCGCGCATTGATCGAGGCCTTCGCCGCACAGAGCCAACCAGCCATCGTGGCTTCGGCTTATGCCGGCATCCATGGCGTCCCAGCCGTATTTCCTCGCAGCGTCTTTGCGGAGTTGTTCGCGCTCAAGGGCGACAAAGGCGCACGGGCATTGCTGGTCAACCCGTCATGCCCAGTGATCGCGCTGGATTTTGAGGGCGGCGAAGTGGACATCGACCAGCCCGGGGATCTGACGCAGCTCGATTAGGGAATCTCCGAATAGGTCGATGCTTTGAAAGGGCACGACTTCAGTCTTGCCGCAAATGCAACAAGAAAAACGTCGGGCTTTAGCCCCTGAGGGAGTCGACGACTAGAAATGGGACTCAATCAGAGGCTGCTTAGCGATTATCGCTCGATGGTGGCCTCGATATAGCCGTGCGGTTCGTCGATGGGCACGAAGATGTGGTTTGGATTGTCCTGGCCGAATGGGCTCAGGTCGGCCAGAAGGTGGTGCAGGTTGGGCATGGTGAGGGTGATGCGCGCGATCTCCGGCGCTGCTGCCAGCGCGGCTTTGCCCATGTCGAACAGCGTGTGCTGCACGCTCATGCTGTTGTGCGCCGCAAACTCCTTGAGCATGGCTGCGATGACTCGCGCGCGCACTTGCGCATAATCCGGCGAGCCGGCTGCGTACTCCCATTTCGCTGTGGCGCGAGTGCCGAAGATTCGATCGGTGGCCGGCTTGAGCGTGGTCAGCTTGTCCTTGATGTAGCCGGTGAATGCGGACTTGGTGGTCTTCAGAATGACCAGGCCGTCGACGCCCGACGCAATAGACCACTCGCGGCCCTGGTCGCGAACGGCGCGGACGGTTTGCAGCTCTGGCCCGCCGAGCTTGAAGGTCGTTGGCTTCCGGCGCGCCGTCGACGATCATCCGCTCCCAGGCTTTCTCTTCAATCTCAACGCAGGCGCCGGATACCTGCGGATTGTTGGCCAGCAGATAGTCGCCCAGCTCCATGGCAAACGTCTTCGATGGTGTCGGCTTTGGAGCCGCGCGCCAGCGAGTAGACAGTGTTCTTCATGGTGTCGGTGGGCAGGATTTTGCTGTTGTCTGCCTCGGTGAAGCTGGTCTCGAAGTCGCCTTCAAGCAGCACCTGCACGGTCCACTCGTTGAACTCGTGACGATCTCCGTGCCGCGTGATCCGCGACAGGCGCACGCGCGATTTTCCGTAGCGATTGCTCCCCAGTCTTGCCATCGTGTCAGCTTCCTCGATAGGTTGTGTAGCTGTTGTCGCTCAACAGCAGCGGCAGATGATAGTGTTGCTTCGCCGCCGCAGATAAATGTGATTGAAATCTCCGGATAGATGCTGGTGCGGCCGATGCCCGCAAGGTAAGCTCCGCGTGCCGAAGGTGAGCCGGTAGAGGCCAAAGTCGGCACTCTGCGCGAGATCGCGGCAACGGCCATCCGCATCCGTCGCGCTCTCTCGCACGGCGTTCCATGCGTCTCCATCTCGCTTTTCAAGACGAGACTGAAATGCCGGCGGCCGGCTTGCCCAGCACCGCATCCAACACATGTGTCGTAATCGCGCTCATTCTATAAGCCACTTTCCCAGACGAATCTGCGTGATCTGCCGTTGCTGCTCGGCTGCCTCGCGCAACTCGCCGGCGCGGTCGCTGGCCAGGCGGCGATTGAGAATTGCGAGCATCTCTTCCGCGCTCTTGCCGGTGGCGCAGACGATATAAGTAAAGCCGAAACGCTTTTCGTAAACCTGCATTGCCGGCGGCGAGTTCGGCAAGCACTCGCTCGGCTGCTTCCGTGATCGAGGCCTGCTCCTGCCGCGACCATGCCGACGATTGCGCCGAAGCTTGCGCAGTCCGCCGCGGCGGACGTTCGCCAATGCGCGGATGGCAGGCAAAGGCCTCCATCCAATCTGCTTCCTGCATGCGCGCTCCACTCTTCGATCGGCAGCCGCGCTCAATTCAGCGACGGTGCGAATGGGCCGCAGCGCAACCATGGCCGCGGCCCATCGCCGCGCGCCGCAGCAGGCGATCATCGCTTCCAGCGCCTCATCCGCGCTGGCCGCATTCCATGATTGAAGCGTGGCATTCATTTCGGCGAACCCTCCAACCGCAGCACGTTCAGGAATTCCTCAAGCAGGTTTGCGGCCACGCTGCCTGCGATACTCCGCGGTAGAGCGAATGTCGTCGATGGGCTTTGCCTCAGCCAGCAACGCCTTCCGCGCGGATTGAATTGTCTGCGTGTCGATGGATTGGCCAATCAGTGCTGCTTCGACCTGAAAAAGGCGAGCCGGAAAAGGAGCGAGGCTTGCCGCTGCCACACGAACCTCGCTCACGACGCGGCCTTCAAGCAGGGCGGCCGCAGCCAACTCAACCTTTGATATCGCCATTGCGCGCCGCGTTCCAACTTTGCGCAGGTACTGCCTGTGTTGCGCAAATCGCCGCGGCAGATGAATCGCATAGAGCAGTTCATCCGGGGCCATCGCATTCTGCTTGTAGCCGGTGTGGAAGGACGAATAGGGAATGCGGCGGCTGCCGCGCACCGAAACCAACTCGACCTCCGCATCGTAAACGAGCAGCGCTGGCGAGGAGTCGGCGGCCGGCGATCCATTCACAAGATTGCCGCCCAATGTGGCGCGGCTCTGGTTGGCGATCGAGCCGATCCAGCTTGAGGCTCTGGCCAACAGCGGGAACTCCGCCGCAATCTCCGCGTGCGCGCGCAGATCGCGAAACGTTGCCCCCGCGCCAATCGCAATGCTTCCCGCTTCGTTCTGAATGAAGCGCAGCTCCGGAATACCCCACAAGCTAACAAGTTTATGCGCGCCGAGCCGCCCAGCCGCGTGGGCCACCATCAGCTCCGTGCCGCCTGCGATCGGCGTCCACTCGCCGGGCGCGGCGGCCAGCAAGATCAGCACAGCGGGCAGAGCTGCCGGGCGCGATCATCTCATGCACATCCGCATTACCGCGCATTGGCCGCCTGCTTTTCAGAGCACGTCGCATCGTTCGACGCGGCCGCGACGACCGATTCAAAGATGCGCATGAATCCCGTGCAGCGGCAGAGATTGCCGGCGAGCCCTTCGCGAATTTCGGCGAGGTTGGGATGCGGATTGATGGCAAGCAATTGCGCCGCGGCCATCAACATGCCCGGCGTGCAGATGCCGCATTGCGCGCCGCCGCAATCCAGAAAGGCCTGCTGCAATGGGTGCAACTCTCCATTGACTGCGAGCCCTTCGACGGTCTGGATGTCGGCGCCTTCGGCCTGCAGCACGGGCACCAGGCAACTGTTCACCAACTCGCCATTCATGCGCACCGAACACGAGCCGCACTCGCCTTCGCCGCAGCCTTCCTTGGTTCCGGTCAGATGCAGGTCTTCGCGCAGCACGTCGAGCAGACGCTTCATTGGCGGCGTATGTCACGGCACAAGCTTCGCCGTTGACCGTGAAGCGAATGGTGGGCCAGGATTCGCTCATACGGCAGCGGTCTCCTCGACTGCTGCGGTGCTTTGCCAGTTTCGCGAACAGGTCTTCAGGCAGCAATGGAATCGAATGAAAGCCAATGCCCGTCGCGTCTCTGATCGCATTCAGAATCGCCGGCGCGGGGCCGTCGTGCGGCAGTTCGCCAATGCCTTTTGCGCCATAGCCGCCATGCTGAAACGGAATCTCTTCAAAGAAAACGTGAATGGGCGGCACATCTTCGGCGGTCGGCATGATGTAGTTGGTCATCTGGTTGTTGGCCATGTGGCCGTTCTGCAAGACGAACTTTTTCGTAGAGCGCATAGCCGATGCCCTGCGCGATGCCGCCCTCAATCTGCCCGCCGGCGAGCACCGGATTGAGCACGCGGCCGACCTCCTGCACCGCCCAGAATTCCTCGACCTCGGCGGAGTAGGTGACAGTGTCGACGGCCACCTGCGCAACCTGAACCGACCATGCAAAGGCCGGATAGGCTTCGCCGTGATATTTCTGATCGTCCCAGATAGATTCCCGGCGGCGGCTCGTAGCGGCAGAGAGAAACCACTTCGCCATTGATGGCGCGATAGCGTTCGCATGCCGCAAAAAACTCTTCGCGGGTAAAGTGTTCGCGCGAGCCCGGCGTGCCTCGCGCAGGCGCGCCACAAGCTGCAAACCGGCGCGCTCAATGAGCCGGCCCACGACCATCGAGGTGCGCGAGGCGACGGTAGGTCCGCTGTTGGGAACGATGCCGGTGTCGGCCGGAGCCATCGATCACATCGTCGTAGCCGATGCCGATGGCCTCAGCAGCAATCTGCGTGAGCACGGTGTTTGTGCCCTGGCCAAATTCGGTGCTCGATACCAGCACGCGCACTTTTCCGTCCGGCGTTACATCGACGCCGGCGAGCGAATTCAAATAGCGCTCGCCGGAGCCGGTGAATCCCGAGCCGTGATAAAACGCGGCGATGCCCATGCCGCGCTTGACTGGATTGGTCCGATTGTCGCGGGCAAATTGCGCGCGCTTGGCATAGTAATCGCTTTCCGCAAGAGCGCGATCGAGCAGTTGATCCATGATTACGGGCTCGCGCATCACCTGTTCGGTTGCGGTGGTGTCGCCATCGTGGAGAAAGTTTCTGCGCCGCAACTCGATCGGATCGAGGCCGATGGCGGCGGCAATTTCATCCATGTGGCGCTCAATGGCGAAGATGGCCTGCGGCGCGCCGAAGCCGCGAAACGCGCCGTAGGGAACGGTGTTCGTGGCCCATGAGTTGGAACGTACGCGCACGTTGGGGCAGACATACGGGCCCCGGCGAATGGAGCGTGGCGCGCGAAAGAACCGTGGACGAAAGTGTGGAATAGGCGCCGCCATCCGTGGCCAGATCGATGTCCATGGCCAGCAGTTTGCCATCCTTGTCGAGCGCGGTGCGATGGCGAACGCGCGAGGGATGGCGCTTGGTGGTAGCGGCCAGGTCCTCCATTCGGTCGTAGACCATCTTCACAGGATGGCCGCACTTCATCGCCAGCAGAGCCGCGTGGGCAGCGAGCACTGAAGGATAATCCTCCTTGCCGCCGAATGCGCCGCCGGTCTCAGTTTGAATCACGCGCACTTTGTCTTCGGGCAAATCGAAGACCGCAAGCAGCGACTTGTGCACATAGAAGGGGCACTGCAACGAGCCCCACACCGTAACGCCATTCGCCTCGCTCCATTCCGCGATGACGCCGTTGTTCTCAATGTAGAGATGCTCCTGCGCGCCGGTTCGATATTCGCCTTCGACGATGTGCGCGGCGTGCGCCCAAGCGGAGTCCACGTCGCCCTTTTCAAGCAGGAAGCTCTTGAGCAGGTTGTCGGCGCCCCAGACGATGGGATTCCTGGCGCGCGCTTTCTTCGATGGTGAAGACAGACGGGAGCGGCTCGTACTCAATGCGCACACCGTCAACGGCCTCGCGCAGCTTGTGCTTGTCGGGATGGGCGAGCAGGACAATCGCTTCATCGCAGTGGTTCACTTGCCCGTCGGCGAGACAGGGTTGATCGGCGACGATCAATTGAATGCGATTCTGCCCGGGGATATCTTCGGCGGTGACGACGGCGAATTCGGTCCAGTCGATGCGCCGGTCAAAGGTAACGGATTGGATGAGCCCGCGCGGAATCGAGCTTCGGACCGTTGCGCCGTGCCACATTCCCTCGCGCTCGATGTCATCCACATAGCGCGCGCGGCCCAGCAGCTTGTCCACTCCTTCCTTGCGAGGGACGGAGTTGCCGACGATGCGGGTTTTCGCATGCGTGGTCATGGTTTCGCGGGCCAAATTCACCAAACGGGTTGTGGCATAGGATACAACGGAACGGCGAAGTTTCAAAGCGAGCGCTTCAACTGGCCAGCGCGGCCAGGGTCCGCGACAATACGTGGACGCCGCTTCCGATCCACTCGGGCGATGCGTATTCGTCGGGCCGGTGGCTGACGCCGCCGCGGCAGGGAATGAACAGCATAGCCACGGGTGCGATGCGCGCCATGAAAAGCGAATCGTGGTAGGCGCGGCTCACCATCCTCTTGTAGCTCTTGCCGGCTGCGATTGCCGACTCTTCCATAGCCGCAAGAATTTCGGGATCGCATGCGGCGGGCGGATCGGCGTTCACCAGCTCCGTTGTGACGATCACCCCGCGCCGATCAGCCACATTGGCGCAGGCAGCGAGCAGTGCATCGAGCACGCGGTCGCGCCGGGCGCCGTCTGTGTCGCGAATGTCGGTTTCAAGACGCACGCGCGAGGGAATGCTGTTGACCGCGCCGGGAAAGACTTCGCAAACGCCGACGGTGCCCACCGTATCGATTGCGCCCGTGGATTTGGCGCGCCGTCTTCGAGAGCGAGAATCAGCTCCGCTGCCGCGCAGAGCGCGTCTTTGCGGCCGGGCATCAGCTTGCCGCCGGCGTGGCCGCCTTCGCCCTCGATGTTGATGCGCAGGCTGGCTGGCGCGGCGATGGCTGTTACCAGACCTATGTCGATTCCCTCCTGCTTCGAGGAACGGCCCCTGTTCGATGTGCAACTCAATAAACTGGTGAAAGCGTCCGGGCGGCAAGGCGACGGATTCAAGCGGGCCAGCAAATCCTGCCTGCGCGCGCAGTTCTTCAAGGCCTCGGCCCTGCTTATCGCGCAGCGTAAGCGCCGCGGCTGGAGTCAGCACGCTGCCCATCATGCGGCTGCCCAGGCAGCCGATGCCAAATCGAGTCGGCTCCTCGGAGGTGAAGATGACCAGTTCGATCGAGCGCCGGGGAGCGAATCCGAGTTGCTGCAAGACGCGAATTGCCTCGAGGCCGCCGAGCACGCCGACGGTTCCGTCATAGAAGCCGGCGTTGGGAATGGCGTCGATGTGCGAGCCGGTTGCCGATGGGCGCAAGCTCCGGATCGCTGCCTTGCCAGCGGGCGAAGGTGTTGCCGATCGCATCTTCATGCACGGTGAGTCCCGCTGCCGCGCACAGGCCTTTTACGTAAGCGCGGGCGCGCAGGTCCGCCTCGCTGAAGACCACGCGCGTGACCACCGGAGGCTCGGCTGCGGAGATCTGCGCCAGAGCAGCCAGCTCCGAAATCAACCTGTCGATGGTGAGACTGGGTCTTGTGCTCATCAGATCGCATAACCTCCAAGTGGATGCCTGCGCCAGTCTTTGTAGATGAGGTATTTGGCCGG
Source organism: uncultured Acidobacteriaceae bacterium (assembly GCA_963757965.1). GTDB lineage: Bacteria > Acidobacteriota > Terriglobia > Terriglobales > Acidobacteriaceae > Telmatobacter. The sequence continues at coordinate 953,432 of CAVWTV010000001.1, read as the reverse complement.
CCGCTTGCCAAGCGCGCCAAACCACTGCGGGCAGTAAGGAGCCATCCAGATGAAGTCGCCCGCCTCAACCGGGTACCACGAGTCGCCGAGCCTGTAGATGCCGCCGCCCTCGAGCATCAGCAGACCGTGCTCCATCACGTGAATCTCCACCATGCTCAGCGCCGCGCCGGGATCGTAGGTCATGGTGTTCACGGCAAAGTCGTAGGCGGGACCGTCGGGCATGAGCGAGCGCACGCGCAGCGACTCGTCGCCCATCAGAGGGACAGCGGCAATCGCGGCCTCGTTGCCGATGCAAATCATTGGAGCTTCGTTATTGTCGCCGGGCAGGCTTCATAAGGCTTTTCGATCACAGCCGCGCGAGAATTGGCCAGCGCACGCACAGTATGCGGCGCGCCTTGCGGCATATAGGCGAAGCCGCCCGGAGCGAGAACGTGTTCCTTGCCGCCGGCCCAGAGTTCCAGCTCGCCTTCAAGCACATAGATAAAACGCTGTGCCGGCGCGGGTGCCAGCGTGCCGCCAGCCGCAAACTCGGCCGTCATCTGTGTGAAGCTGCGCACCCAGTTGCGGGGCAGCATGCACCACAAACTCCACGCCTGTTGCGCCGGGGAGTGGCGTGCGGATGAAAGTGTTCGGAGTCTGCAGCAGGTGGTCCGGCTTCAGACTGCTTCGAGTTATTCCCAGATGCGTGCAATCGTTGACCTCGTTCGAGAATTCTATCCAATTTCATTGGCAACGAGCAGAAGAAACTCGCGGCCTACGTGCAACGAGGCCTCAACATCCTCTTCAAGCACTGATTCCGCGGGATTGATGGCTGATGCCCCCGGGGCTGCGCAGAAAGAGCATCGCCGTCGGCACCCGCGCAGCCATCACCATTGCATCGTGGCCTGCGCCGCTGATCATTGTCTTCCGGGGAAGTCCGCTAGCCTCGATCGCGTCAGCCAACCAGGCCGTCAGCCGCTCGTCCATCGGCACGGCCGGGTGCTCCAACTGATCTTTGTGTTGCAAGGCGATCCCGCGGCGCTGAGCGATCGAGGCGGCTTTGGCAAGCAGTTCGCTCACGGCGACCTTACGCGTGGAATCGTCGGCATTGCGCACCTCGAGGCTCACCTGCGCGACTCCTGGAATCACATTGCCGACATTGGGTTCGACGCTAATTTTGCCCACGGTAGCAACCAGGCCATCGGTGCTTCGCGCCAAATCCTCAACTGCCGTGATCCACTCCGCCGCGGCAGCCAGCGCATCGTGGCGCAGGCGCATGGGCGTGGTTCCGGCATGATTGGCCTGGCCTGTGAATATCAGGTTGAGCCGCGTCTGGCCAACAATCCCTGAGACCGCTGCGACGCTGCAACTTCCGCTTCCAGCACCGGGCCCTGCTCGATGTGAATCTCCATAAAGCCGATGGCATTTGGATCTCAGAACAGCTTCGGCGATTCGGCTCGGATCAAGGCCGAAGGCGCGCATCGCGGCCTCGATAGTAATGCCATCTGAATCCGTGCAGCGCCAGCAGTGCGGGGTCGAAGCATCCTGCCACAGCGCGGCTGCCGAGAAACGGCACGCCGAAGCGCACACCTTCTTCATCGGAGAAGGCGATCACTTCGATGGCGAGCGGGAATTGGAGCTCGCTGCGCGAGCTCGACCCATTCGAGCGCGAGAGCCACGCCCAGTACGCCATCGAATGCGCCGGCGTCGGGCACGGTGTCGATGTGCGAACCGAGAATCAGGCGTTTGGCTGCTCGGGTCGGAAGGCTGCCATAGGCCGCGCAGGTTGCCGGCTGCGTCCACTTCGACCGTCATGCCCAGCGCCTCCATGCGGGCGCGCAGGTGCGCATGCACGTCGTGCATAGGCGGAGTAAGAAACCGGCGCGTGATGCGGCCCGGCTCCTCGCTCATTGCGGCAATGAGCTTGCACTCTGCAATTGCACGCTGCGCGCGGTCTCTCATGGCCGCACCAACTCTCTGCCGCGCGGCGAACCGATGAAGCAATTTGCGCGTGCGTCCGCATTGAAGATCTGCTCGCCGCGCAGCCAGGTTTCCAGCACTCGCCCTCGCAACTCCGCGCCAACGTAGGGCGAGAGCTTGTGGCGAAAGTGCAGATGCTCCTGGCGTAACCGTCCAGGCGGCATCGGGATCGAAGACCACGAAATCAGCGTCGGCGCCTGCGGCGAGCACGCCCTTTCTTCCGGCCAGTCCAGCCAGCCGCGCGGGAGCAGCGGCCATCCACTTGGCGATGCGCTCCATCGATGCGGCCGAATCCACACCGCGCCGCGCAAGCGCTGTCCATACCACCGGCAGCGCCAGCCCGAGGCTCGCGATGCCTCCCCAGGCCAGATCCCAGCGGCCCTCTTCGCGTCGCTTCATCGCCGGCGGGCACGGCGAGTGGTCGGTCGTGACCATGTCGATCAAGCCGGCTTCCAGCGCGGCCCACAGCGCCTCGCGATTGGCCCGCCCTCTGATCGGCGGAGCGCATTTGAACTCCGTTGCGCCATCGGGAATCTCTTCGGCGGCAAACCAAAGATACTGAACGCATGTCTCAACCGTGATCGGCACGCCTCGGCTGCGCGCTTCGGCCAGCAGCGGCAGAGCTTGCGCACTGGCCAGATGCACAATGTGGATAGGCGTATCAAACTCTTCGGCAAGGCGGATGAGCAGCTCGATCGCCTCAACTTCCGCGGCATCGGGCCGCGAGGCAAGATAGGTGGAATACTTGCGCCAATCCGCGTTAGCCGCATGGAGCGACTCGGTAGCAGCATTCACCGGGCCGGCAACTTCGGCATGGACCAGCAAAGGCAGGCCGGTTCCACGCAGGCCTGTCTCGCGTATTTGGTCAAGCGCCAGTCGCAGATCAGCCTCATCCACCCAACTGAAGCCGTCGATTCCGGAGTGAATGAGAAAACATTTGAAGCCGGGAACGCCGGCAGCGGCGAGCGGAAGCAAAGCCTCGGAATTGCCGCGCACCACGCCGCCCCATGCGGCCCAATCCACCCAGCTTTGATCCTTCGCAGCGGCGCGTTTTCCTTCGAGAGCGTCCACGCTCGACGGTCTCAGGGACGCAGTTTAGCGGCATGTCCACCAGCGTCGTGACCCCGCCTGAGGCTGCGGCACGCGTGGCCGTCGAGAAGCCTTCCCACCCTACGCCTTCCGAATCTGTCCGGCCCGGATCGTTGATATGCACATGCGAGTCCACCAGGCCGGGAAGCAGGGCTCGATCGCCAAAATCGCGCAGTTGTGCGGCCGGCGGCACGTCATTCCAGGCGCGCACCTCGGCAATGCGCTCACCCTCGACAAGGAGGGTTGCCGGAGCAAGTCCCTGCTGCGTAAGAACGCGCGTTGAACGAAACACCTGTGCCATACTGTTCTTACTTTCGCCCCGATAGGGGAGTAAAACAAGCTTACGATGTCTCGCCAACCCAATCCGGAGTTTATGCGCCGAGCGATCGCGCTGGCTACTCAGAACGTTACAAGCGGCGCGGGCGGCCCGTTTGCAGCGGTGGTCGTGCGCCAGGGCCAGATCGTCGGCGAGGGCGTGAACACCGTGACTACTGCCCACGATCCCACGGCCCACGGCGAGGTAAATGCGATCCGCGCTGCGTGCAAGGCGCTGGACAGCTTCAGTCTCGAGGGCTGCGAACTCTACACCAGTTGCCAGCCCTGTCCCATGTGCCTGGCGGCCTGCTACTGGGCGCGGCTCGATGCCGTCTTCTACGGCGCCAAGGCTACAGATGCTGCGCGCGCCGGCTTCGACGACGCGTTTCTCTACGAAGAGTTCCGCAAAGACGATGCGGCGCGCGCGCTTCCCGCAACGCAGTTGCTAGGCGACGAAGCCTGGGCCAGCTTTGCCGCATGGATTGCGTCGCCGAGCAAGATCAAGTACTGACGATCGCTCTACTGTTCCACCAAAGCATCCGCGATGGCCAGGTTTTCATCGAGCGCGGCAATGCCCAGATCTAGCTCTTCTTTGGTCACAATCAGCGGCGGGGCAATGACAAAGTGACTTACCCACGCCTGGATCGAGACTCCCTGCGCCATCATCTTGCCCGCGATCTGATCCACCACAAGAGGCTTGCCTTCAACCTTGTCGAGCATGGTGTTGAAGGGTTGTTTGGTCGCGCGATTTTTCACAATTTCAACGGCGAAAAAGAGGCCGAGCCCGCGCACATCGCTCACGGATGGATGCTTCGCTTTAAGCGTCTCGAGCTTCTCGCGGACGTAAGGCTCAAGTTCAGCAGCGCGATCCACGAGTTTGAGCCTCTGCATCTCCTCGATGGTTGCCACCGCCGGCCCCAGCGTCATGGGATGCGCTTCATAAGTGTGGCCGTGGGAGAAGTAATGGTCTTCGAAGTAATCGGCGATCTTGGTGGTCGTGGCGCAGAGACCGAGCGGTACATAGGCTGAAGTTATGCCCTTCGCTGTAACAAGGATGTCGGGTTTGACATTCCAGTGATCCATGGAGAACCACTTGCCGGTGCGGCCCCATCCGGCCATTACCTCATCGCCGATCATCAACACGCCATATCTGTCGCAGATAGAGCGCAAGCGCGGAAAGTACTCCGGCGGCGGGACCAGCACGCCGTTGGTGCCCACCACCGGCTCCAGAATGATAGCCGCAACATCGCTCTCGTTGCGAATCATGTGCTCGATGTAATCGGCGCAGGCAATGTTACAGGCTGGATAAGTGTGCTTGATGGGACAGTCGTAACAGTTCGTCTCCGGCGCAAAGATAAAGCCGGACCCTTTGCCGCCCGGCTCCATGGCCCAGCGGCGCGGATCGCCCGTGGCCGCGATGGAGCCATTTGTTGAGCCGTGATAGGAGCGGTAGCGCGAGATAATCTTGTTCTTGCCGGTAAACATGCGCGCAATCTTGAAGGCAGCTTCGTTGGCTTCGGTCCCGCTGGTGGCGAAGAAAAACTTGTTCAGCCCCTCGGGCAGCACTTCAAGCAGCTTGGCGCTCAGCCGGGCACGCGCGCGGGTTGCGTGTCCTGGGGCAACATAGGCCAGCTCGCGAGCCTGTTCCGCGATCGACTCCACCACGCGCGGATTCTTGTGTCCAAGATTCACGCACATCAGTTGCGATGAAAGATCGAGATAGCGCTTGCCCGCGCCGTCGATAAACCAGCAGCCCTCGGCGTCAGCGATGTGCAGCGGCTTCCAGGTCTTCTGGAAGCGCCATGTCCCATAATTCGTCTGTCGTGTAATCGAACTGATCTGCTCGGATGTAAGTTCGCCGAGTTGGGGAACTTCGCTCATGAATTGCCTCTCCCGAAGGCGGTACTTCAAGACATCCTATCACTCGGGGAGCATCGGATGAATTGGTTCTCGCCATGGGGTTCAATCCGCTAAGCGCGATCTAGAAGTTGTTCCAGAGGGCCTGGTTATAAACCTCGTGATGGTACTGTACCTCGGAGCCCTTGACAAAGGTTCCCAACTCGCGCGGGGAGCGATTGGCCGCGGCCTGCTTGAGATCGGCGAATCGGCCTTGCACGTCCGCGCCCAGAATCTCAGTGATCCACTCCGATGACTTGAAGTCGTCGATGGCGTCGTAGATGTTATCCGGCAGATAGCGATGCGCCTGGCGCAGGTTGTCGATGATGGCGGTAGTGCCGTCGATGCCGGTCTTGAAGATCGAGTAGAGGGTCAGGTAGGGGTTGGCGTCCGGCGACACGGAACGCACCTCAACGCGCATCGACTTCGAGTTGCCGATGGGAATCCGCACCATGGAACCGCGGTCGGTGGCCGAGGCCTTGATCTGGTTGGGCGCCTCGAAGTGCGGGTCGAGCCGGCGATACGCGTTGACGCTGGGGTTGGTGATCAGGCAGATATCCAAGGCATAAGTCAATATGCGATCGATAAAGTCCCAACCGAGGGTGGAAAGCTTCTCGTGCCCCTGCGGATCCCAGAACAAGTTAGTCTTGCCCTCGGAGATGGAGACATTCGAGTGCATGCCGCTGCCGTTCACGCCCACCACGGGCTTGGGAAGGAAGCAGGCCGTGAAGCCCATGTTGTTGGCTACCTGGCGAGTTAATAACTTGTAGAGCTGAATGCGGTCCGCGGCCGACACCACTTCCCCGTAGCTGTAGTTGATCTCGAACTGGCTGGGCGCTACCTCGGGGTGGTCCTTTTCGTTCTGGAAACCCAATGCCCGCTGCACTTCCGCCGAGGTGTCGATGAACTGGCGCAGCGGATCGAGCGGAAGCGCGTGATAGTAGCCGCCGGTGTTGACGAATTCGAACTTGCCCGTTTCATTGTAACGCTTCTCCGCATCCTTGCCCGCGAACAGAAACCCTTCGATCTCGTTCGCTGCGTTCAGGGTGTAATTCTTTTCCTTGTAGAGTGTGTCCGCATAGTTCTTCAGCACGCCGCGCAGGTCGCCCGAGTAGGGGCTGCCGTCCTTATCGATGACGGTGCCGAAAACCAGAACCTTGCCGGTGCCGAAGACGTCGGCGGGAACCCAATAGAAAGCGCTCCAGTCGATGCCCAGGCGCAGATCGCTTTCCTGCTGCTCGGTGAACCCGCGGATCGACGAGCCATCGAAGGTCAGATTCTCATAAGCGCCAAGCAGAAACTTCTTGTCGTAGTCGAGCAGGTGCAGCCGGCCTTCGAGGTCGCTGAACAGCACGGTCACGGCCTTGATGCGCTTTTCGCCGGTCAGATACTCGATCCGCTTGTCGCGGATTTCGTCGGCTGAAGCACGGTTCACGCGGTCGGCATTGGCAGCCAGATTGAGCTCTTCCAGCTCCTCATAAGAGAGTGCCAGGAAATTGCGATACTCAGTCGTCATGATTCTCCTTGTTGCGGAAATGGGTCGGAACAATCAACGGAATCGACCGCCAGCCTGAGAAACGCGGCAGTCCAAAATGAAACAGGGCATGGGGTAGAGGAAAGCTAACTTCGCTTTCCACCATCCCATACCCCGATTGCGGCCAGTTACTTCCCATGCTCTTTGCGACCCGCGAATTACCTAACTGGTGCAAGAGCTCAGGCAATCCGCTACAGCGCCTCTTGCCGGCTCATCCGAATTCATGTTTTGCCGGGTTCAGGGCTTCGGAACGCTGTTGATTGTCTTCAGAATGCGAGAGACGATCTGGTAGGGATCGGCCTCGGAGTTCGGGCGGCGATCTTCAAGATAGCCTCTGTAACCGTTCTTGATGAAGTTGACAGGCAGGCGGACGGAAGCTCCGCGATCGGAGAGACCATAACTGAACTTGTCAATGGCTTGCGTTTCGTGCAGGCCGGTCAAGCGCAGGTGATTATCCGGGCCGTACACGTCGATGTGCGCCCTGATGTTTTCCTCGAACGCCTTCATGAGAGCTTCTAAATATTCCTTGCCGCCTACTTCACGGATGTATTTGGTGGAGAAGTTGCAATGCATGCCGGATCCATTCCAGTCGCCTTTGATGGGCTTGCAATACAAGACCAGATCCACTTCGTACTTCTCGCAGAGACGCATCATCAGATAGCGAGCGACCCATGTGTCGTCGGCGGCCTTGGCGGAGCCTTTGGCGAAGATCTGGAATTCCCACTGGCCCTTGGCGACCTCGGCGTTGATGCCTTCGTGATTGATGCCAGCGGCAAGACAGAGTTCCAGGTGTTCTTCGACGATTGTGCGGGCAATGCTGCCCATGTATTTGTAGCCGACGCCGCAATAATATGGTCCCTGGGGCTGTGTCGGGTGGCCGTCTTTCGGGAAGCCGAGCGGACGCCCATCTTTATAGAGGAAATATTCCTGCTCAAGACCAACCCAAAGGTCTGGGTCGTCTTCGATCGTTGCGCGATAGTTGGTGGAATGCGGGGTGTCATCGGGGTGCATGACTTCGCTAAGAACGATATAGGCGTCCTTGCGGCTTGCATCGGGATAGAGAGCCACGGGTTTGAGCACGCAGTCAGACTTGCTTCCCTCTGCCTGCATGGTGGAACTGCCGTCAAAACCCCAAAGAGGCAAATCGGCAAGCGTAGGCGGCTTCTCAAAGGACTTGAGTTGAGTTTTGCCGCGAAGCTCGGGAACGGGCTGTTTGCCGTCAAGCCAGATGTATTCGAGTTTGTACTTGGTCATGAATCTCCTTTTTGGCTAGGAAGCGAGGTGGGTATTCAACAGAATCCTAGGGCTTCGCCTATAAGGAACTCATGAAGATTTTGAAGACTGTGCTCGGGGGCGATTGCGGTCACCTATGATGGGCGACCAGGACCATCAGCAGCAGAATTACCACGGGGATGAGCGCCAACCCGCCATAATACAAAATCTTGCGCAGGAGATGGGATTTTCGCTTTTGCCAATCTCGCAGTTCAGCGCGGTCCTCGACCCCCACCTGATCCCGATGCTGAAGATCCCAGAGAAAGTTCTGCGCCTTGGCATACCGTTTTGTGGGATCGCGCTCAAGCGACCGATACAGAATCTCCTGCAACTGCGGTGAAATGGACGGATCGACAACCCGGGGCGGCGTGGGGTAATTCAGCAGGCGGTCGTTCATCGCGGCCATGGGCGACGGGCCTGAGAACGGCAGCTTGCCGGTGAGCATTTCATAGAGGATCACGCCGACGGAAAAAATGTCCGACCGGCCATCCCCGCGCTTTCCTTTCACCTGTTCCGGGGAAATGTAATTCGGAGTGCCCAGGGTCGCGGTGAAGTTGGCGTAGGTGAGTCGCCGCGCGGCGGAGTCGCTGGCGATGCCGAAGTCGATGAGCTTCACATTGTCGTCTGCATCGACCATGATGTTTTCCGGCTTCAGGTCGCGGTGCACCACGCCGTTGGCGTGGATGTATTCGAGCGCCTCGAGAACCCCGATGGCGATGCGAATTGCGCGGTCATGCGGGATCCTGTCCTCATCGAGAATGTTGCGCAGCAACCGGCCTTCGCACCATTCCATCACCATGTAAATGCGCGAGCGTTTTTCGTCGGCGAAGACGCGCATCACCTTTGGGTGATCCAGTTTTTCGCCAATTCCAGACTCGCGTTTAAAGCGGTCGAAGAGGATGGGGTCGGCTTCAAGATCGGGATGAGGAATCTTCAGGGCGACGACGCGGTTATCGCGAGTGTCGATGGCGCGGTAGATCGAGGCCATGCCGCTGCGTGCGACCGGCGCCTCAACGAGGTAGAAATCGATCTTCGAACCGGCCTCCAAGCTCTCGTAGTAACCCATTACGCGGCATGCTCCCTGATTTGGATCCCGTCGCTCTCTGCCACAAAATGAATAACAGGCTCGGGGTAACTTGTTCTACTCTATAGGTGGAAGGCGGCCTGACAGTAAGGATTTCGTAACGCTGCAGGAAATCCTGTCCTGACTCAGGAAGGCAGCCGGTAAGGCCGGCCACGGTACATTCCGATCTGCTCAACCGAGCGGATGCGAATGACCTGCGCGGTTGTGTTGTCGTTGCCGTCGATGTCGACCGCGCGAGCCACCAGCTCTTTCGCAATCTCATCGATGTTCTTATTCTGGGAGACGATTCCGGCCAGCTCCGTTTCGCCCAATTCATCGTGGAGGCCGTCGGAGCAAAGAACCAGCACGTCGCCGGCCTGAAGTGTGACGGCGGTAGTATCCGGGGAGACAAACATCTCCGGCCCCAGCGAGCGGATCAGCACGTGACGGGACTCCGACTCGGCCATCTCGCTGACGGAAATGATGCCCATTTTTCGCTGCTCATTCACCCAGGTGTGGTCCTGGGTAATCTGTTTGGCCTTGCCGTTGCGAACCAGGTAGCAGCGGGAGTCGCCTACATGAGACACGATGGCCTGGTCGAAGCGGATTGCGCACGCTACCAGGGTTGTGGCCATCTTTTTGCCTCGGTATTCGGGGGCCAGTGTGCAATCGTGTACGGCGGCGTTGGCGTGCTGGATCAGGCGGGGAAGCAGGCCTATCAGCATGGTACCCGCCTGCGCGCCGGCAAACTCTTCGGTAATTACCGAAATCGCCGTGGCCGAGGCAATCTCGCCCAGATCCATGCCTCCCACCCCGTCGGCAACTGCGAACAGGTAACCGTGCGTCCGGGCCTGTTGGCGCGAAGCCGGGATGAACGATCCCATCGCGTCTTCATTGTTGGTACGGATTTTCCCAAAGTCGCTTACCTGGGCGAACTGTACTTCCAACATGGGCGCCGCCGCCTCAAGCATCTGCCCCATTGCGCGGACAAGATGCCTTCTGGAGATTGTTAAACATCGCTTACAAAAATGCCACCCGGCGGTCTCGTTCGCCTCAATAGACCCCAAAGGAGGCGGTCATCCTGAGCGAAGCGTTATACAGCGGAGTCGAAGGACCAGCATTTCCATCGTGTGCTCCTGAAAGGAACTTCTGATACTCCACACTAGAACCTGCGTAATAAAGATGAAATGAGGAATCTGAAACGAACCACCGTCCAGCGGCGATATCGAAACGCCTTACACATAGCAGAACGGCGACGAATTGGCCGAATTTCAAAAGTCGCAGGGCGGGTTTGAATTGACCGGCTGGCCGTTTCCGGTCTGGACCTATTGACTAACCAGTAAATTCCGGGTTGGCTGTCATACAGCCGGAACCACAAATCACGGCAGGGCGTTGGAACCAGAAGAGCACAATTGAAAGATATTCCCTTCAGGATCCACTACGTCGCAAGCTTGTCCGAGTTGTTGCCAAGGACGCCGCAATGTTTGGGTTCCGAGCGACTCAAGCCTTTCCCGCTCGCCTTCCGCATCCGCCACTTCAAAGATCAGCTTTACAGGCTCTTGTTCGCGCGGCACCGGCGGGCATGCGATTTCGATATTTTTCGCAATGTCAGCAGGAAGTGCGTGTAGCACGAATCGGACATCACCTGTATCAAAGGTGGCCGACGCGTTTGTAAAAGTCTGATTCGATGGCTCAATCCCGAGCATCTCACCGTAGAACCCCGTCATGCCTTCGAGGTCCTTAACGTAAAGCATTGCGCTACGTAGTTGCATATGCTGGATGATACCGCAGAGTTGGGCGGTAGAGGGACGGACGTGTTTTGCCCGATCGGAAGCCATTCTTTGACAGCGCTTCGCGACGGATGTTGATCAACTGGTTATTGCGAGTAGTCGGTCATTCAACCGGAGCTTGTCTGACTCCAAGGAAATGTTCGAGAAACCAACTTCAGGACTGATCGGCGGTACCTCGATCAACGGCTCTTCGTGCTGTATTCTTTACTGATCCGGGAGGTCCAATGAACACTGTGGTGGCGGAACTGCTGACTGCTTTCGAGATTCATTCGGCTGACCGAATTCACGCGGTGCTGGACGATGGCTTTGACGTTCGTTCGAAAATCGACGGAAAAAAGCCCATAAACATCCTGATCGAAATGTACCTCAGGTCTGACCGCTTTCCGGACTGTCTCCGTTTACTTTTGGAGCGCGGCGCGGTCCTCGACGATCCGAAACTTGCTCCGGTTTTGCTCAATGATCCAGAAGCTCTTGCCGCGGCCCTTCACAAAGATCCAGGCCTCCTCAAGCACAGGACGACAATGGTCTGTGCCTTCACTCCCTTATCTGGAGCTTCGCTCTTGCATGTGGCGGCAGAGTACGGCCATCTTCAGGTCGCCCGCAAACTCATTGAATTGGGAGCGGACGTTGATGCTCGTGCCGACAGCGACTCATTCGGTTTCGGCGGCCAGACCCCGCTGTTCCATACAGTGAACTCGATGGCGAATCGTTCGGAGCCAGTGATGCGGCTGCTGGTCGAAGCCGGTGCCCGAGCCGACGTCTTTCTTCCTGGCATCACTTGGGGTAGAGGCTTCGAATGGGAGACGGAGTGCTTCGATGTGACACCTGTGTCGTACGCACAACTCGGTCTCTTACGGCAGTTTCAGCGGTCTGAAGAAGACATCTATGGCAACATCCGCACGCTCTTGCAGGCCCTCGGCAGAGAGCTGCCGCCTTTGAAGAATATCCCGAATCGCTACTTGTACAAGTAAGGTCCCGGCGCTTCCAGCGACGTTACGATCCGCTGGTCCCGGGAAGCGTCACTGTGTTCCGAATTGATACTACGCATGGATCGTCGGCAATCCGGACAGAACCCTCTTCCTTCGAGCTCTGTTTTTCATTGGTATGGGAGGGCTGCGGTCGGGCTCCTCCCATCTTTGACCCGTCACGCGTCGTCTTCCGCCCTTCGACCCCGGCAGCAGGGGCGCGATCACTTGGGGGACCACCAGTATTTTCCCACCTCGCCTTAGTGTTCAGGGTCGCTTGGCAAAGATCATCTGGGCAGCGTGAGGAATCCATCAACGCCTGTTAAAATTCCACTAAACATCCGCGTGCTGACCCGCCAGGGACATTTTGAAATGGAGCGACGACCCAGGATGCGGGATCAGGCGCGGGACGACTAATTCAAATCGAGGCGCCGGGCGCAAGAACCCCGCCCCGTTTCTGTTCCGTTCTTCGAAGAAGCATGATTCCCAATCGCCAAGATTTCCCCGAGGCCTGCAGGAATCGAGAGGTTGGTGGCTGGTTGTCCGGAACCTACATGCCCATGCGTTCCTTCTTCGGCGCCAGGCGCTCGCACGGCTCGGGACTGCGCGCGCTCCTGTTCACGCTGGAGTGCGTTCTGGGGATTCTGGCTGTCATTCTTGTGGCCGCCCTAGCGCATTGGTCCGGATGGCTGCTGCCGATATCCGTATTGCTTTATCTTCTGATCGTTGTTCCTATTGCTCTTCTGAGCGGCTTCTGGCAGGCGGCCATTGTTTCTCTGACTGCGGTCCTGGTTCATGCCTACTTCACCGCGAGGCAGCCCGCTTTTCAATCCCTGTCCGATCCGGCGAAAGATCCCGCCAATTCGATTACGCTGATCGTGTTTGTGATTGTCGCGCTTGTGGTCAGCAGGCTGTCGGCACGCGTTACAGGGAACGCGCGCGAGGCTGAATCGCGGGGCGGGCAGATGCACGACCTCTATGAGTTCACGCGGCGCACGCTGCAGATGAACCTTCACGTCGAGCCCGGACCACAACTGGTTGAACTGATTCACGAGATCTTCTCGCTGGAGGCGGTGGCAGTATTCGACGCCGACCTGCACGATGTGTATCAGGCCGGATATTGGGCGGTGGATCCACAGGAAGTCGCGCAGAACGTCTACTATTTCGAGACCTCCGACGACGATGGCGAGACCGGAATCGGGCGCAGAGTGGTTCGTCTGGGAACGGTGCCGGTGGGCAGCCTGGTGGTGCGCGGCGAGACCAGCCCGCTCACCAACAACGCCATCGCCTCGCTGATTGCCATCACCTTCGACCGCTACCGGGCTTTCGCCAATGAGAGCCGGATTGAGACGGAACGCCGCACCGAGCAGTTGCGCGCAACCGTGCTTGACAGCCTGGCCCACGCCTACAAGACGCCGCTAACCGCAATCCGCGCCGCCAGCACCGGCCTGGGAGAAATGGGCCACCTGTCGCCTGGACAGGCAGATCTGGTTGCGCTTATCGATGAGCAGACCGGCCAGCTGGGCGACCTTACCACCCGCCTGCTGACCACCGCGCGGCTCGACGCGGGCGAGGTTACGATCCATGCCACGCCCGTCGGTGTGGGGTCGTTGATTGAGGAAGTTGTGGCCAGTCTGAGGGACCGGCTGGCGAGCATGAAGGTGTTCATCGACCTGAAAGACGACAACCTGGTTGTCTGCTGCGACCGCCAGCTGATGGTCATGCTGCTCACGCAGTATATTGACAACGCTTGCAAATACTCGATCTTCGGAACGACAATCACCATCCGGGTCGTCCAGGTGAACGCCGAGGCGATCTTCTCGGTCCATAGTTTCGGCCCCGTCATTCCAATGGAAGATCGGGAGCGCATTTTCGATCGCTACTATCGTTCCGCCACTCACCCAAACCGCGCTTCGGGCACCGGAATTGGCCTTTCCGTGGCCAAACGAGCCGCGCTGATTCACGGCGGTTATGTGTGGGTGAGCAGCGAAGAGAATGAGGGAACCACATTTTTCGCGGCCATTCCAGCCCCCGTATTGAAGAGGTGATCCCGATGAACCTGCCAGCAATTCGCGTTCTTATCGTTGACGACGAACCGGCCATCCGCCGCGCGCTGCGGCCTCCACTGCTGGAACTCGGCTTCCAGGTTGCGGAGGCCTCCCGAGGCGAGGAGGCGCTGCAAATGCTGCGCGCCGCGGTGTACGATGTTGTGCTGCTGGATGTGAACATGCCGGGAATCGGCGGCGTGGAGACGCTGCGCCGCATTCGTGCGGCAACGCCCAGACTGCCCATCCTCATGCTCACCGTCCGCGACCAGGAAGAAGAAAAGGTGCTCGCCCTCGATCTGGGGGCGGACGACTATGTCACCAAGCCCTTCAGCACCAGGGAACTGATCGCGCGGATTCGCGCCGCGGTCCGCCGTGTAAGGGCTCCAATCCGGAACGAGGACGCACCCATCGAGATCGGCGAAATCCGTCTCGATCCGGCCAAGCGCGTCGTAACCAAAAGCGGCCAATCGATGCACCTCACCCGCAAGGAATTCGACATTCTGCATTGCCTGATGAGCCGCGCCGGGCGCGTTGTCACCTACGCCAAGCTGCTGGCCGCGGTGTGGGGCGCCGATTGCCGCGAAGAAGTCGAGTATCTGCGCACGTTCGTCCGCCAGTTGCGGAAGAAGATCGAGGACGACCCATCGAACCCCGTTTATCTGCTGACGGATGTGTATGTGGGATACCGATTTGCCGATGCCCAGTCGTTCAAGCCGGACGCCGCGGAAGAGGAGTCGGAAGAGGCGGCGGCCGCGGCGGACAACGCTTCCTGAAGCGTGCCGGAACGTGGTCGAGAGCGCCCGCGCTATTCGTCGTAATGCAGCAGGCTGAAGACGTCGTAATCCTTAAACCGCTCGCGGCCCTTCAGAAAGTCAAGCTCGACGGCAAAGGCCAGGCCGGCAATCTCGCCGCCCAACTGCTTTACCAGCTTGATGGTGGCTTCCATGGTGCCGCCGGTGGCCAGCAGGTCGTCCACCAGCACCACGCGCTGGCCGCGCTGAATGGCGTCCAGATGAATCTCCAGGCTGTCGGAGCCGTACTCCAGGTCATAGGTCACGCGGGCCACGGGAGCGGGCAATTTACGCGGCTTGCGCACCGGCACAAACCCGGCGTTCAATCGGTACGCCAGAGCCGGCCCAAAGATGAATCCGCGCGCCTCGATGCCCAGCACCAGGTCGATCTTGCGCGCAATGTAGTGAGCCGCCAGCGCATCGATCATCTGCGCAAAGCCGGTCTTATCCTTCAGCAGCGTGGTGATGTCGTAAAAGAGAATGCCGGGCTTGGGGAAATCGGGCACCGTCCGCACCAGCGACTTCAGAGCCTCGACGTTGACGGGCTTACCACTGCTGATCGCATTCGTATCTTCGGGCATTCGTCTGTTCCTTCCAGATTATAAAGGCTAGAGATCAGGGATCAGAGATCAGAGATCAGGGATCAGGGATCAGAAAAGCCCCGAGCCTCCTACGCCAACTTCTATCTGCTAGCTTTCAATCACTTGCTGCCAGCGAATCGTTGGTCTTCCAGCTCAACCCGCAGCCGCTCTGAAGGCCCTGATCCTTGACCCCTGACCCCTGACCCCTGATCTCTGATCTCTGTTCTCTGACCCCTGCTTTACCACGCCCCTTCAATCCTGAACGAATCCAATTCCGCCGCTTCGCTATCGTCCAAATAATGCTCGACCAGGCGATCGACGCGGCTGCCGCGCGGTCCGCGGCGCAGGCTGGCGCGCAGTTCAGCCAAGTCGGCCTCCGTGCCGGAAGCCACGACTTCCACCTCGCCCTCTTCGGTGTTGCGCACCCAGCCGCGCAGGTCAAGCTCACTGGCCTCCCGGTGTACATACCACCGGAAGCCCACCCCCTGCACTCGGCCTTGAATCAGAAAATGAAGAACCATCGTCGGCAACCATCGCCAGTTTTGCAGATTGGCGCACCGCGCGCAACCTGCCAACCTGCGCCGCCCCCTTGGCCCACGCGCGATACACTGGACTTCATCTACACTGGAGAGCATGGTCTTCGTCCTCGACAACTACGATTCGTTCACCTACAACCTTGTCCAGTATCTGGGCGAACTGGGCGCCGAGGTCGAGGTCTATCGCAACGACGAGTTGACGGTGGAGCAGGTCGAGGCGCTGCATCCGGATCGCATTCTGCTCTCGCCAGGGCCTTGTACGCCGCATGAAGCCGGCATTCTCGTTCCGCTGATCCGCCACATGGCCGGTTCGCCGCGGCGAACGCCCATTCTTGGCGTCTGCCTCGGCCACCAGGCTATCGGCGAGGCCTTCGGTGGCCGCGTCGTGCGCGCACATCAGCTCATGCACGGCAAAACCAGCCCGGTGGACCACGACGGCAAGGGCATCTTTGCCGGCCTGCCCACGCCGCTAACCTGCACCCGCTATCATTCGCTTATTGTCGAACAGGAATCGCTCCCAAACGACCTTATCGTCACCGCGCGCACTCCAGAAGCTAACGGCGCAGGCAAAGCGGGCGGATCGGTGATCATGGGGCTGCGCCATCGCTCGCTGCCGATTGAAGGCGTGCAGTTCCATCCCGAGAGCGTGCTCACCGACGGCGGCCACCAGATGATCCGCAATTTTCTGAACATGTAGGTGGCCATGAGAATAACGCGACGCATGATCCCTGTTCTCCGCGCCATCTTCGCCGGAATCCTGCCGCTGGCGGCGGCAATGCTTGTCACGCCCATGCTCTTCGCCCAAACCCCTCCTGAAGCCACTCCGCCGCCGCAGGCTCCTCCATCGGATGCACGCCCAATCGCGATCGTCGCGCTCGACAGCAAGAATCCCGACCAGGCAGCAAAGGTCACTGGCGCGCTGGAGGTCTCAAAAGGCTCGGCGGTGATTGTCGGCAGCGGCAGCATTACCTCCGGCGCGGCGACCACGCAAGTCGAGTTGCCCTATCGCGGCACACTGCTGGTCTGCGCCTCGACCACAGTCAAGCTGTCCGCCGACTCGAGCGTCCGGGCCCCCGATGTCCCCGGCCTGATGATGGCCATGGATCATGGCGCAATCGAGGCCAGCTTTGCCATTGGCCGCAACTCAGACTTCATACTCACCCCCGACTTTCGCATCCTGATCGGCGGCCCTGGCGCGGTGGATATGAAGGTGCGGCTAGGCCAGCATGGCGACACCTGCGTCGACAACGTCGGGGCCAACGCTCCTTATGTTCTGGTGACCAGCGTCTTTGACGGCGGCGTCTATCGCGTCCAGCCCGGACAGCGCGTCATGTTCCAGCATGGCAGCCTGCACGAAGTAGTGGACCAGGAAAAAGAGCCCTGCGGCTGCCCACCGCCCGTCCCTGCCCAAAGCAACGAATTTCCGCTGGGAATTAGCGAGGGGCTGGCGCCGCTGCCCGCCGCGACTCCCGGCGTGGCAAAGCCCGGTGAAGGGCAGCCCGCGCCGATTCCGCCGATGGTTTACAACGCCGCCGAGCATGCACCCACGCCGCTGCCCGACCAAGCAGCCGCGGCGCCGTCCGCCAAACCGCCGGCACCCAAGAAGAAGGGCGGCTTCTTTTCGAGTGTAGGAAAGTTCTTTCGCCGCGTCTTCGGCGCGGAGTGAAAGAGCAGGGACTAGGGAGTAGGGAATAGGGACTAGCCTCTCACCTCCGCGGGCGCGCCAACGTGTGCGCCACGAGTTGGAAACGAGGGTTCGATGTTGAGGAACGGTTTGGGGCTCTTTCTATTCCCTACTCCCTAGTCCCTCGTCTCACATCTCCCGCGCGCGCTCGATAGCCCGAATCACCGCCGACGCTTTGTTGATGGACTCCTGGTGCTCCAGCTCCGGCACTGAGTCGGCCACGATGCCCGCGCCGGATTGCACATAGCCTTTGCCGCCGATGGCCAGCATGGACCGGATCGCAATGCACGAGTCCAGATTGCCGGAAAAATCCGCGTAGAGCACCGTGCCACCGTACGTTCCGCGCCGCGACGGCTCCAGTTCTTCGATGATCTCCATGGCCCGCACCTTGGGCGCGCCGCTGAGCGTGCCGGCAGGGAAGCAGGCGCGCAAGGCATCGACGGCGGTCAGTTCCGGCCTGAGGCGGCCCTCGATGGTGCTGACGATGTGCATCACGTGCGAGTACCGCTCGACGAACATCAACTTCTCGACCTTCACCGATCCGAACTCGCTCACGCGGCCCACGTCGTTGCGTCCCAGGTCGACCAGCATCACGTGCTCGGCGCGCTCCTTCTCGTCATGGAGCATTTCGTCGGCCATTCGCTCGTCTTCTTCTTCCGTAGCGCCGCGCGGCCGCGTTCCGGCAATCGGCCGGTACTCCACCTTGCCCTTGTTCACGCGCACCAGCAACTCCGGCGACGAACCGGCTAGTTCTATTGTTTGTCCACCCTGCCTTCTTACGGACTTCTTTGCATCGCCGGCGTGCGCGCCCAGAGCGCCCTCCGGCGAGAAGCGCAGGAAGAACATATACGGGCTCGGATTGACGGTGCGCAGGGAACGGTATACCTGGAAGCTGTCCGCGCCCGGCTCCACATCGAAGCGCTGCGAGATGACCGCTTGAAAAATATCCCCCGCGGCAATGTACTCCTTGGTGCGGTTGACCGCGGCCAGAAAGTCCTTCTTGGCCGTCCTGTATTTCACCTTCAGCTTGCCCGCGGGCTGCTTCTTGGCGGCCTTCTTAGCTACCGGGGGCAACGGCTGCGCGAGCCGCTTCTCAAACTTGTCGAGCCGCCTCACAGCCCTGGCGTACGCGTCGGATGGCTTGTGCTTTGTCACATCGGCCGTCACCACCAGCCAAATCTCCTTGCGCACATGGTCGAAGGCCAGCACTTCGTCGAAGAAGAGCAGGCAGGCGTCGGGAACGCCGAGCTCGTCCTTGGCCAGATCCGGCAGCCGCTCAATCTGCCGCACTGCGTCATAGGCGAAAAAGCCCACCGCGCCGGCAGTAAACGGAGGCAGCCCCGCTAGACGCGCCGGCTTGTGGCCTTCCAGAGCGCGCCGTAGCACGGCAAAGATGTCGTCGTCGGTCTGGACGACTTTTCTTCCTTCGGTAATGGTGATCTTGCGTCCGCGCGCGACGATTCGCTTGAACGGAGCCAGCCCGATGAAGGTGTAGCGCCCAACCTGCTCGCCGTTCTCGACAGACTCCAGCATGAAACACTCGCGCTCCCGCCACGCAGCGCGCAGGAATGCCGAAACCGGCGTTTCGAGGTCGGCCGTCAGCGTGCGGCAGACGGGGACAAGCGTGTGCTCTTTGGCGAGCGCGAGAAACTCTTTACGGCTGGGCTGGACTGGTTGGGAAGAAGCTTTCACTCGCTCAGTGTAATTGTTCGGGATCGCGCGACGGGAATCCAGCCCTGCAGAATCTGGTCCCACACTGCCCCGGTGCGTACAATACATAATTGCGGGCCAACGCGGCGACGCCTGAGAATTCATCGGTCTCAGTGCTCGCCGGCAGGCAGTCGGAATTGGAGAGATCTATGGCAGGTGTCACCCCGAATATGACTTTGGACCAGGAGATCAATCCCTGGGAGGCTCAAAACGCGCGTTTCGATTTTGCGGCGCGCAAGCTCAATCTGGATGAGGGCCTGTGGAAGATGCTCCGCACCCCCACGCGCGAAGTCATCGTGCACTTTCCCGTAACCATGGATACGGGAAAGATCGCGATGTTCACCGGCTTCCGGGTGCAACACTCCATCGCCCGCGGCCCGTGCAAGGGCGGCATCCGCTATGCGCACGACGTGACTTTGGACGAAGTGCGCGCGCTGGCCAGTTGGATGACGTGGAAGTGCGCCGTGGTCAACATCCCCTTTGGCGGGGCCAAGGGCGGAGTCATCTGCGACCCCAAGAACATGAGCCAGGGCGAGCTGGAGCGCATGACCCGCCGCTACACGTCGGAGATCATCGACTTTATCGGCCCGGAGAAGGACGTTCCCGCGCCCGACGTGAACACCAACGAGCAGACCATGGCCTGGATCATGGACACCTATTCCATGCACATGGGCCACACCGTAACCAGTGTCGTTACGGGGAAGCCGCTTACCATCGGCGGTTCGCGCGGGCGTATCGAGGCCACGGGGCGCGGCGTAATGCTGGCTTGCGACGAGAGCTTGCGCTACCTGAATCTTCCCCTCGACGGCTGCAGGGTTGTGATTCAAGGCTTCGGCAACGTCGGCTCCAATGCCGCCCGCCTCATGACCGAGCGCGGCTACAAGATCGTGGGCGTGGCGGAGGTCGATGGCGGCCTGCACAACTCCGCCGGCATCGACATTCACCAGTTGGTCGAATACAAGTATCGCAACGGCACCACGCTTGGATTCCGCGGCGCCGAGGCCACGCCCAGCGAGGAGTTGCTCGTGTCGGATTGCGACATCCTCATCCCCGCGGCAACTGAGAACGTGATTACCAGCCGCAACGCCGACAAAATCAAGGCGAAGATCGTGGTCGAGGGCGCCAACGGTCCCACCACTGCGGTGGCCGACGAAATCCTCGCCGAGAAGCGCATCTTCATTGTGCCGGACATTCTGGCCAACGCCGGCGGCGTAACGGCCAGTTATTTTGAGTGGGTGCAGGACCGCCAGGGCTACTTCTGGAAGGAAGCCATCGTCAACGAGCAGGTTGAAACCATTCTGCGCGACAGCTTCGACGATGTGGTGCGCTACGCCGAAGCTCACAAC
Organism: uncultured Acidobacteriaceae bacterium; assembly: GCA_963757965.1. Lineage (GTDB taxonomy): Bacteria > Acidobacteriota > Terriglobia > Terriglobales > Acidobacteriaceae > Telmatobacter. Next base: position 932,853 of record CAVWTV010000001.1, on the reverse strand, counting down.
GTGAACAACCGGATCGCCGCGTACATGCTGGCCATCGACCGCGTGTCCTTCACCATCCGGCAGCGCGGCATCTACGCGTAGACTTCCAGCGAAGCGCTCACCGGCGGAGGGCAAGAACGAGGGATGGAGGAATTCTCCGTTCCTCGTTTCGCAGCGGCCTGCGCGAACTCACTGCGCGCCCAGATAGTCGCAGACAAGTACAGTAAGGTCGTCGTCCTGCGACTTGGCCCATTGCCGCGCGGATGCGATCATCCGATCCGCGGCTGCATCCGGGGTCAAGCTGGAGCTTTCCCGCAGCGCCGCGTTCAGCCGGTCTTCGCCAAAAAGCTCGCCCTGCTCATTGCGCGCTTCTACCAGGCCATCCGTGTAGAGCAACAGCCGATCGCCGGCTTCGAGCGCCAGTGTTTTGCCGGAGTAGTTTGCGTTCGCCGTAATCGCCAGCGGCAGGCCGTTCTCCGCAATCTCGGTCACGGCCCCGCGCCGCAGCAACAGCATCGCCGGATGCCCGGCGGCCGCATAGCGCAATTCGCGCGCAACGGCATCCAGATGCACGTACGCCGCGGTGACAAACTGGCCCTGTGTGTTGCCGCAAAGAGCCGAATTCATTCCCGCCAACAAACGCGCCGGCTGGGCCGCGTGCTCTCGCTGCGAGGTGGCCGCCATCTTCACCATCGACGCGATCAGCGCCGCCGGGATCCCATGCCCGGAAACATCCGCAATCAGAAGCCCTGCCTGCCGATCGCCCGCTTCCAGAAAGTCGTACAGGTCGCCGGCTACGGACGTCATTGGCACGTATCGCGCCGCGACGCGGAAGTCGGCCGACTCAGGGAAGGCTCCCGGCAGAATCGAAAGCTGAATGCTCCGCGCCAACTCTAGCTCGCGATGGATTTCGCCGAGTTCCAGATCGCGTTCAACGGTACGGCGAGCGGCCACATAACCCAGGCAGCCCAAGAGGATCGCAAATCCATACGGCTCGATGCTGGGCAGATCCCAATGATCGCCCAGGGTGTTGTCCCACATGGCCAGCGCCACAAACACCAGTAACCCGCGCCGCAGGACCACGAAATCCCGATCTGCCTTGGCGACGCGCAGCGACTGGAACAGGATGAGCGGCAGTGCAATGATCACAAGCACATCGTTGACCTTGTGGAACACGGGCAGCGGTCCCGCCACAAAGGTGGCCACCACAAGAATGCCGAACAGCGAGCACAGCACCGCCGTGAACGGCTTTCCTCTTTTGGGAATGAACCCCGCCACCTGAAAGAAGATGAAGCCTGGAATGGGAATCAGAAAGTCGGTCGCAAGGCGGAGCTTCGCCAAGAACAGAGTGTCCGGGATGCTCATGCGCAGCAGGAACGAGTCGAGCCACAATCGCTGGCCGTACAGGTGCGCAAAGATCGCCATCCACACCAGCAGCGCGTCCCACCGCCGGCGCAGGATGCAGAATCCCGCGGCAATCCACGCCACGGTAGAAAACGCGGCCCCGAGAAACAGGTATGGTTCATCGTGATGAAACGCCCGCAGCACTTCGCTGGCGGTCAGTTGTATGTCGATCAGGACCATGGCTACGAATGGTAAATCATCCCGCCATGGGAATCGTCTGCCCGGCAAATTACCTCGAAGGCTCTGTTTCGCACCGGCAGTGCAATAATGGAGCTAGCCAAGGCGCCTCTCCCGGTTCCGCGCAAACTGCATGAACCTGCCTAACTCCATCACGATGAGCCGGATCGTCATGATCCCCCTGCTGCTCTGGATTCTTTCGCCGCACTTTACGTGGCTTGGCGCCAACGGCGAGCAGGAGATTGCGGCATCGGTTCTGTTCGTTCTGGCTTCGATTACCGATGGCCTCGACGGCTACCTTGCCCGCAGGCGCAAGCAGATCACAACCATCGGCATGTTGCTCGATCCTATCGCCGACAAGATCATGGTCACCGGCGCCCTGATCGCTCTGGTGGCCTACAACCCACAGGTGGTAAAGGTCTGGATCGTGGTCGTCATCATCGGCCGCGAGTTTCTCATCTCCGGGCTGCGCTCCATTGCTTCATCTGAAGGATTCACGATCCAGGCCAGCGACCTAGGCAAGCTCAAGACAGTTGTTCAGATTGTGTCGGTTGTTGCGGCGATATTGGCCCACCACTGGGTTAAGTGGCAGTTCGGCGTCCTCATCTTTCCGGTCAAGTGGATCGCCATCGCCGCCATGTACTTTACGGTGCTGGTATCGACCATCTCCGCCATCGACTACTTCGTTGGCTTCTGGAAGCAGATCGACCACGCCTCCAACGATCGGCGCAAGAAGAAGTCTTTCGTGCTTACCCGGCGCAAGTCGCCAAGCACGCCTTAGCCGTATTCAACTGATTACAAGTTGAGAAAATAGACCGGCGCCATGGAGGCCAGAACTGCTCCCGCTTGCACGGCCAGCACGCCCAGAGTCTGCCTTGGCGCGCGCGGTAGCCACTTGATCGCGAAGAATGCCAGAACCGGCAACTGGCCGGCCATGAGCAGTTGCCAGAGATGAGCGACCGTGCCCTCATCGGGCCTCCCGTTGACAACGACCTCGGGGCCTGTGCCGAACATGGCTACGTGGCCGAGCACAAGCGCCAGTGCGGTCAGCGACATGGCCACAGGAACAAACGCGCTTGGATGCTTCAGCATCCCGCGAAAAGAATAAGTGGGTTGATCCATTTTGCCTCCTTGGGTTGGGGAAATGTGTTCGCGGATAGCGGACCAGATCACATTTGCACCGGCATGGATGCCGCCGTTGCCATCGAGGAGGAGCGTTTCAAATTCCGGACCGTACCGCTCTCTCCATGCGCGCGGATAAAGCCGCGTGAGTAGCTGAGCCAGGCGGAGATTCATAGCGGCTCCAGCCTTTCCGCTCCGGCTTTAACGAACTGCTGCAGGGTCGCCATCTTGGCGCGCAGCACCCGCAGCCCTTCGCCGGTGATGCGATAGGGACGGCGGCGCTCCTCAGGTTCCAGCGGCTCGATCCAGCCTACCCGCTCCAGCCGGGCGATGGCCCCGTAGAGCGTTCCCGGACCCAGGTGCGTCCCGCACAGGCTGGCAATATCTTCGATCATCGCGTGTCCGTGCTTGGGCCCGCTGGCCAGACTGGCCAGCACCAGCAACGGAGGGTCGGAATAGTGGCCCATCTCCGGGTCTTCTTCGGTAATTACTACGTGTCGCGTACTACGCATGGCGTAGTTATCTCACAGAGCCGCGGCTGATTGCAAGCAGAATGTTCGCAAATAAAAGCCCCGGCTTGGATGCCGGGGCTTTCGGTCAATACTGTCCAGGAATTATGCCAGCGCCGGAACCGCTTCCGGGATGCCGATGGCCGGTGTGCCGACGGGCACTGCATCTGCACAGGCACTGCCGCCGCGGGCTGCGCATGACCGTTGCGAGTCAAGCGGTGGACGAAGTGGTAGGGCGGCCAGGGGCCGGAGACCTGCATCTGGCACTCGCGCATCATGGCGCTGGTGGTGGAGAACTTGTTCTGGTAGCGCTCAACGCACTTGCGATCGATCAGGTGGGCGATGTCCAGCACCATCTTGCCGCTTTCGGTCAGCCGGCAGCTTACTTCCTCGTCCAGGGGCATAAACAGCCGATGCATCTGGAAGCTCACCGCCCGTGCCCGCGTCTGCCGCTCCCGCGTGCGCGCCGCGTTCTCGCGAAGATTGCTCAGATACTCCCGGCCCACACCCTCGGCCGGCTGAAGCTTTTCCAGGTCCTTGCCGCAACAGTCGTCCACAAAGATCTTGAGGTGCATTTCGGTCTTGCCGCGCAGTTTGTCGATGTTGCCGAGAAACTGCCGCTGGTTGGAGCGAATCGACTTGCGCAGGGTCTCGTCGTCGTTGAAGACGGTTCCGAACCGGAAGGGCAGCACCGTCGAATGCTGGAAGCAGTCGGCGATGACACGCGCGTGGTCCACGCCGGATCTCTGGTTCAAGGTTTCAGCGGGGTTGTGTTCGCTGACGATCACGGCCAGGTCGCTGGCGGGGTAAAGAAAGACCTGGTTGCCGCTCACTCCGACGACGGATTCCATCGGAACAGGTTTGCGATGACGTGCCAGTTCTGGAAACGCTTGCTTTTCACCGATGCAGTAGGCGTACCATGCCATGACGTGACACTCCGATTGCGTGCGCCGGTAAGCGCCGCTCGTTGGTAACTCTTATAGAGATTGGAAAAAACAGCATAGTTGGCGAGGTGCCGGACCAAATCGCGCAGACCCGGGTGAACTATGCCGAATACTAGCCCCTTGAAAAGACGACTGGCAATGATTCAAATCACGAAGTCCGTAAAAGAGAGCAAAATCGAGTTACTTCGCTTTTGTGTAGCAGAAGAGTCTATTGATGGTGCGAACATTAATTCCGCTGTGGAAAATCGTCCTGTTTTGGAATTAAAGACGAATTTTCGGCGAAACAAGATAACGGCCACAATTCTTTGCAATGCAAGAAAGAAAGGCGTCCCAGCAATGCCTTCAGCCGCGGCTTAGGGCAGAACCCGGCGGATGTGGAGATACAGGATGACGTTGACCAGAATTGAAATCGCCAGCAGGGCCAGCGCGAAAAATGCAAAGGTAGTCACCTTTGTGCCCACAGACTTCAGGTCTTCAAGCAGCTCCTGCTGCTCCAGCGTATTGCGGTCGGTAGCTTCGCGGACCATTTCCAACTGGTCTTCGACCCGCTTCAGCGACGTATTCTGGTCCACAATCTGATTGCGCAGGTCGCGATGCTGCGTCTGCAACTCGGCCAGGCTGTCTTCCAGAGGCTCAAGATTTACCGGTGGCGGCGCCGGACTCGGCTGCGGGTGCTGGGTCATGACATTTGAGACGGCAGTCGCGATGTTTCCATCGAGCAGCGGCAGGATTTTCTGGACAAATGGCAACGCTGAGCGCAGCGCATTGGCGAACCACTGCACACTTGTCGTCATGTCTACAAAAGAGGCGGACGGGTTCGGGTTCGGGTTGGCCAAGGCGCGTCCTGGCGGCGCTAGCGCGGCGCCGAACTGCTGCGGATCTCCCTGGCCCGCGGTGAGCGAGGGCGGGCTGCCGGAACCGACCGGCAGCGGGGACCCGACAGCGCGCGGTTGCGGGTCGCCGGTAACTCCGGCCCGCCGGCCAAGCTCGTTCGACCCTCTGAATCCAAAATCCTCTAGATCGTTCATGCCTGCCTTCTCCATCTACTATATAAGGCATTTAGGCATGATATAAGATTTCAATCTTCAGGGTGAACCACGTTCAAACACCCTCGTGCATTGGCCGCAGTCGCGTATCCTCGAAACCAGGAGAAACGCGTGAATCCAGTTCTTGCCCGATCGCTGCGCAGCCTGCAACGCAACATCCTGGCCGGCATCATCACCATCGGTCCGCTGTTCGTTACCTACCTGATCTTCAGCTTCCTTCTTGGAATTCTGGCCAAGGCGGGTTTGCCGTTCATCCAATTGCTGGCCGCCATCTTCCCGGGCGATTGGCTCACGCGAGCCGTGGCTGCAGTACGTGCTGGCTGTTGTGCTGACCCTGGTTGTGCTCTACGTGGTTGGGCGCATCACCTCGCTGGTGGTGGGCCGCCAGGCATTCAAGCTCTTCGAGGCCGCGCTGGACCGGCTGCCCTTTGTCGCCAAGGTCTACACGTCCGTGCGCCAGCTCCTCGACAGCATGATGGCCAAGAACGAGTCGAGCCAGCGGGTGGTGCTGGTCGATTTCCCGATTGCCGGCCAGAAGAGCATTGGATTTCTGACCCGCACGTTGACCGACGAAACCACCGGCGAACTGCTGGCCGCGGTTCTGCTGCCCAACGCCATCAACCCGACTTCTGCCTTTTTGCAGATTCTTCCCATCGACCGGGTCACCGAGACCGACATGAACATGGAGCAGGCGATGAGCATGTTGATGACCGGTGGGGCTGTCGGGCCGGATAAGATTCGGTTCAGCAAGCCCGCGCTGCCCGCGGCTGGAGACGTTACGCCGCCTGCGCCCTCGGCTTGACCTTGGCCAGGGATTTGTTCTTCGCCGCAATCCAGATATCGTGATCCATCTGCAACCCGAGCCATAGCTGCGTGGACGTGCCAAAATAGGTGCCCAGGCGTATGGCCGTATCCGCCGTAATCGACCGCTTCCCGCGCACCAGGTCGTTTATCCGTGGCGCGGAGACATGCAGTTCCTTGGCCAGCCGGTAGCTGGAAAGCCCAAGCGGCTCCATGAACTCAGTCTTGAGTATGTCGCCGGGATGAATCGAGTAAGCGAAAGGGATCTTCTTCATGGCGCCTCCTAGTGATAATCGACAATCGCAACGTCGTATGCGTCACCTTCGCTCCATCTGAAGCAAAGACGGAACCGATTATTGATGCGAATGCTGTGCTGGCCCTTCCGGTCGCCGGAGAGCAACTCCAGACGATTGCCCGGCGGGGCTGTTAGATCGGATAGTTGAATCGCACGGCGCAGGATAAAGAGCTTCTTCAGCGCCGAAGTGCGAATATTGGCCGGGATGCGGCGGCTTTTGCCCGTATCCCATAACAGCTCTGTATCGGCGTCGGCGAAGCTAATGATCACACACCATCATAACGCTGCTCGTTAAGAACGGAAAGCGTTAAGAGGCGGCGCTTTAGCCGGCCGGCTCATCCGCCGCCAGCACCTCGCCCGCGTGCCCGCTCTCCTGAGTGATCTTGCGCAGGCTTACGTGCTCGAACCGCGCCCAGACCAGGCCCACCGGCACGATGCTCAGGAAGGTGACCATCAGCAGCGTTGCAGCGCAGGCTGTGGATGCCTCCGGCGAAGCGCCAAAGAAGCTGGCCATCGCCGCGGCCGCAAATCCAATCTGCGAAAACCAACCCAGGATCGGCAGTTGGAAGACGCTGGCGCCCCCGCTGACCGCCAGCATCAGGATGCACTTGGGGAGGTCCATCGCAGCTAGCGGAGGACTCGCCGTGAAGGCCCGCATCGTTTCCAGGTAGGCCAGCGTGATGAGCATCCACATGGTCAATGAGAGAGTCGCGGCCATGGCGAAGTCGGAGAACGAGCGCATGGTGTCCAACCCGGCGCGGAAGGCGCGGACCTTGTTTCCCACGGCCTTGCCAAGCTTCTCTGAGACCAGTCCGAATGTTCTTTCGAAAAACGAGGCGACGACTCCGCCGGCCAGGCGCACGGCAACCAGAAAAAGCCCGGCCAGAAGCGTAATCGCAAGTCCGCCGTAACCCGCCTTCCTGAGCTGCTCGGGATGCGGCAGCGTTCCCGCCGGCGCCAGCAGAATCACGGAAGAGACGATCAGCGCCATCGAGCCGAAGTCGAAGAGCCGTTCAACAATATAAACAGCGATCTGCGTGCTCAGCGGTACCCCTGTTCTCTTGGTCACCAGGTAGGGCCGCACCGGGTCGGCCACTCTGCCGATCAGCGCCACCGCCGTAAAGCCGATCACCTGCGTTCCCAGCAGCGAGAACAGCGGCACTCTCTTGTTGTGCCTCATCAGCAGAGCCCAGCGCACCGCTCTGAAGGCGTAGCCCACATAGATGCAGCCAACGCCAATGCCGATCTTGAGCCAGTCGGCCAGCCTGAGTTGTTCCACAAACGTGTGCCAGTGGAATGGGTACCGGTGTTGTGCATAAATAAACAGCGCAACCAGCGCCAGCAGTACCACCAAACCCAGGATCAATTGCTTTTTCTTCAAGCGTTCTCCGTCCAAACCTGTGCGTACGGGCTAAGTTTAAATGGCTGGTTTCGGGGAACGCCGCGAAATTCTCGCCAATCGGAACGATTTCAGCACTGGATTGTTGGCATGTGAGGAACCGTACCAGCGTTCTGAGTCTGAATTTCATTCATCGATTACGCCCAATCTCAGAGCTCAACAGAGGCGGTCATCCTGAGCGAAGCGCTTTTCAGCGGAGTCGAAGGACCTGCATTTCCGTCGCGCACTCCTGTAACGAATCTCGGATTCACCACACTAGCGACCGGGCTTGACCTCCGCGGTTGCCGATGCGGCCATGGCCTGGTTTGCCGGCGTCTCGCGCGCCAGCACGCGGCGATTGAACTCGTGAATCACCCGCGCCACGTATGCCTGGGTCTCACGGTAAGGCGGAATGCCGTGGTATCTATCCACTGCCTGCGGTCCGGCGTTGTAGGCGGCCAGAGCCAGCGCCAGGTTGTCGTGGAAGTGGGTGAGGAGGGAATCGAGATAAACCGACCCGCCGCGCACATTCTCTTCGGGCTTGAAGCTGTCTTGCACTCCAAGCGTGGCCGCGGTCGCGGGCATAAGCTGCATCAGCCCCTGGGCGCCTGCATGGCTAACGGCGTGCGCATTGCCGCCGCTCTCGGCCTTTACCAGGCTGGCCAGAAGGTCTACGTCAAGGTTGTGCTCCTGACCGGCTTTGGCCAGCATCTCGCCCAGGTCCGCCGGGCTGAGTTTCCCGCTTGTTCCGGCTGAGGGCTTTGCAGGGTTGCTCTCCCGCCCGGCAGTCTGCACGGTTGAAGGAGATTCACCTTTGCTGGTACTCTGCGCGGGCGGATCGGCAACCTTCTCCACTTCACCAATCTCCCGCGGCGCGAATTCGATGTAGTTGTCTTCGCTCGGGCTCAGGAAGAGTCGCACGCGCCCCTCGATCTGCGCATGGTGGTCGCACTGCACCTCGTAGCCGTTGCGCAGGGTCACGCGCTCGCCTGCACGCGCAAGCGGAGCAAGCGCCGCCAAGATCGCCACGGCAATCGATAGTCTAGCGAGAATTCTCAACTGCACTTCCCAACCATAGTTTCTCAATCAGACCTTGGCAGACGCAACTTTCGCCACCACAGCTTCCAGCACCACCGCGACCCCATCCTCATCGTTCGGCGGAGCCTGTTTCCATCCGCGCGTTGTAGCCAAGGCCCGCAATTCCGCGGCCGCATTGCCCATCATAACGCCCTGTCCGGCCCACTCCAGCATATCCACATCGTTCCAGTTGTCGCCAATCGCCATGGTCTCCATGCGATCCACGCCCAACCGGGCAGCAAGTCTCTGCAACGCCCAGCCCTTTGAAACCCCAGGCGGCAACAGGTCCAGAATCGACAGATCCCGCGCCGGGTACTCGGTCCGAACGCATTCGCAACTGCCGCTCCACTGGCTGGCCTTCAGCGCCTGCTCGGCCTTTCTCATCTTGTCCAGGCTGCCGGTCACCATGCCTTGAATCGGATCCTCGCCGTCGCCGAGCGCCAGCTCAAGCGGCTTCACCACCTCGATGGCGTTGCGGTTGGCCTCTACCCAAAGGGAGATGCGTCCCTGCGCCTTGTCCAGCTCCTCGAGCACCAGCTCGCCGCGCCCCAGCTTGTCGAAGGTAAAAACCAGCACTCCAAACGGCCTGAGCACCCCGCATAGTCCCCGCGCCACCCGCGCCTCCATTTGGGCGCGATCGATGCGCTCTCCGGCGAGGGTTCGGGTCACTGCACCATTGGACGTAAGCAGAGGCGTATCCGCTCGCAGGCCCAGCCCCTCAAGCAGCGGAGCGGTGTAGGCTGTGCGCCGTCCCGTGGCAACCGCAACCGTAATTCCAGCCTCCTGGGCGGCCCTGAGAGCCCGCGCGGTTCGGAGGCTCATCGTCTGCGCGAACGTCGGCAGCAGCGTTCCATCCATGTCGATTGCCACAAGCCGAACGGGAGGGTGCATATATCCAGTGTACCGGGCCACCTGCCCAAGTTTTGAAAGGGCATGGCTTCAGCCGTGCCAGTTGAGGCCAAAAAAGGATCGGGGCTTTTAGCCCCTGAGGGAAGGTCCGCTTGATCACGAGAACTTGTTCGGGAATTCCCTCGTCCATCGGGCATCGCAGCAGATAGTCTTGAGACCATGGAGCGAATTTGCAGTCACTGCCACGCCGTGCTGGCCGTCGAAACCCAGGCGGACTGGTGTCCCGCCTGTGGAGGCGCATTGATCGAGCGGGCCTGCCTGCCAGAAGAGAATCCCCGAAACTCTGCCCCGCCGCAGGTGGTCGATCATCGCGGCATCGTCCTGCCGCGCCGTCACGCGCTGGGCGGGATCATCACGCCGCAGTGACCTTCCTACCGCTGGGAGTCAGGCGCTCGTATCCAGTCCAACAGCCTCTGCCAGCCGCGCCTGCCGGTCGTCGAAGGTCCAGAATCTCTCGGCCCTCAATTCCATCGCGCAGGCGACGTGAAGTGAGTCCAGCGTGCGGATGCCGATGGTGGGCCCATACCGCTGGGCTAGATCGATGCTGGTATCCCAGGTTCTTTCCGGCAAATTGACTGGAATCCAAATTCCTTCTAGACAGTCCCGCTGGAAGCGGTTCCAGTGACGCTGTGTTTCTACCTCTGACAACGTCCGTCGAAATACGTATTGATGGAGCGCATGGGCCAACTCCGACCTGTGAAGCGGTGTGATCCAAATTGAAGGCAGCAGAGCTAATCGACGAACAGCTTCCGCGGAATGCGAATCTTGTATGTAGCCGGAAACTACGAAGCTCGAATCCGCATAGATGGTCACCAGCGGCTATTCCTCTCCTCAATCAGAATATCCACGGCGGGGATCATTCGGTCGCCGAATTGCTCCTTGAGGCGAGCAGCGAAGTCCGGCCACTCGACTGGCTTGGTCCGTGGCGATTCAGGAATGATCCGGCCGACAACGCGATTGCGCTTGCGGAGTTCGACGACTTCGCCGGCCTCAAGCCAGGTCAACAGTTGACGGGTGTCACGGAGTTCGCGGAGGTTTACGCTTGGCATACATCAAATGTGACACAAATGTGCCACATTGTCAAATATGGCTGGTCGAGCAGGTGGTAGGTATATTTTGCCCTTGCCCTACAGTTGGACTGTGTTCAGGTCACTTCGAGTCTTTCGAGGGCAAGCAAATCTCCTTAAGCGTCTTTTCGAATTCCTCGAATCTCCTAGCTAAGTCGCGAACCGTGGGCTCCTCCATCTCATCATCTCTAAATTGGGAGTACTTCTCTACATCTTTCCAACGCGCACCTTGCTTGTTCAGCTTTGGCTCCAACGCCGTTATGAGCGCCCCTTCCACTTCGTTCAATAACAGGCTGCCTTTCGCCTTAAAAAATTTTCTCGACTTCATCGAATGAGGAAAGTTTTCTGTTTTGCTTGTTCACTCTTCGAAAACCAAACCAGCTGAAATACACCCAGCGGTTCCACAAATGAACTATTTCATGCTGATTCAAGCGGCTCAGCAGCCCCTTCTGGCCGCTTCCGGCCTGGCCGACATAAATCGGAACGAAATCCTTGTCGTAAGGCACGTAGATTCCGATTTGATCTCTGAAGTCGGCTTCCTTGTTACCGCTGATTAAGCCCTTTAGGTGTCCCTTGTTCCCCTTGCCCCCGGTCCCATAGTTGATGTATTTGTGTTCCCAAAGATGACCGAAATTCCTAATTAGCATGGGCCTCGCCCTCTTGTTTCCGTGAAGGAAAGCAACTTCACGCCCTTGGGCAGCAATTATAGACCAAGAACTCTTCGGAACCGGGCAGGCATTTCGGAGTCATCCTACTCATACCGCAGCGCCTCCGCCGGCCGCACACGCGCTGCTGAAGACGACGGATACAGCGTAGCCAGCAGCGAAATCCCGATTGAAACGGCCGCCACAATGACGCCGTCGAGCGGACGCGGCGCGAAGGGCAGGGTATCGATCGAGTAGACCTCGGCCGAGAGATGAATGAAGTGGTAATGCCCGCCTGCCCAGGAGGCAAAATAACCCAGCGCCAGCCCCACGGCAGTTCCAATCACGCTGATCAGAAGCCCTTGCAGCAGGAAGATCCGCCGCACCTGGGCCGGCTCGACGCCAAAGCTCATCATCACGGCAATGTCGCGCGTCTTCTCCATCACCATCATGGTCAGCGCGATGAGGATGTTCAGCGCAGCCACCATCACGATCAGCGCAATCACGATGAAGGTGACGATCTGCTCTTCCTTGAGGGCGCGAAAAAGCTCGCGATTCTGCTCCATCCAGTTGGTGGTCATGAAGCCTCTGCCGGCTGCTTGCTCTATTGCCCGCCCAATCTCCGGAGCTCGATCGAGATCGTCCACCTTGAAGCTGATCACCGATAACAAGTCCGGCTCGCTGAACAGTTGCTGCGCATCGGCCAGCCGCATGAAGGCCATGGCGGAATCGTACTGGTAAAAGCCGGAGTGAAAGATGCCCGCCACGCGAAAGCGCTGGTACTTGGGCATCAATCCACCGAGCGGAGTCAGCTCGCCTTGCGGGCTGGTCACGAGCACGGTGTCGCCCACCTGGACGCCGATCGTGTCCGCAATGTCGCCGCCCAGCACCAGCGCCGGATAAGCCGTGTTGATCCGATCTTTGTCAGCATCGTCGCCTGCTGGCGCGGGGTCGAGATCCTTTGCCGACCCAGCCGTGATGGTGTCGAGCAGGCCGCTGACCGTGCGTTCCTCCGCGGGAACAATGCCCTTGATCAGCGCAAAGCTGGCGCGCGGCCCGCGTGAAACCAGCACCTGCCCATAAATTCCCGGAGCCGCGGCCACCACGTGCGGCACTCCGCGCAGCCTATCCAGCAGTGGACGCCAGTCGCGGATGCCATCCGCCTCGATGCGCATCAGATCGACGTGAGCGCTGTTGCCCAGCAGCCGGTCCTGCAGGTCGCGCCTCATGCCGTTGGTGATGGCCAGCGCAATCACCAGCGCGGCCACTCCGGCGGCCACTCCGGCAATGGAGATAGCGGTGACCACGCCCACCACGGCCTGCCGCCGCTTGGCCTTCAGGTAGCGCGCCGCCAGAAAAAGTTCAAATCGCATTCAATCTCGCTTTGCCGGGTGCCCCATCCACGCCATCCGCCGCGGCGGATTTTTGTGGCTTGGGTGGGATTGCGCCTACCTCTTCGCCGGAACGGAAAACACAGTCTTGGCCGCGCCCACATTCTCGTGCCGGTCGTAGACGCGGACGGTGATCAGATGCTCGCCGGGCTTGCCATCCAAGTCCTTTGCCGGAGACGCACATCGTAATGCTCATGCCGCGAGTCGGACAGTCCGCCCACCGGCTCAATGAACTGCCAGGGCCCTGCGTCCAGCGAATACTCAGCGTGGGCAATCGGCGAAAACGCATCTTCGGCATCGAAGGTCACGATGGCCGACTGCAAGCATGGCGCGCCCCCGCACGTTGCTGGTTGCAATCGCCTTCAGCCCGCTCACCACCGGCGGCGTTGTATCCACCTCGAAGCGCTCGCTCACCTTGGCGCCCGTCAGCGCGTCGCCGGGCGTGTGCGAGGGCGCGTCGGAGGCCACCACCTTGATCTGGTAGCCGCCGTCGGGAATCAGCGTTGCGTCGAAGCTGTAAGCCTTTGTCGGTGATCTGATCCTTCAGCAGCCGCCAGACTTTTTCGCCGTCCCCGCGCAGGTAGAGCGCATAGATCAGATCGTCGCCGTCGTCGTCGTGGGCGGCCCAGCGCACGGTGATCGCAGTGCGGTCCTTGATGGCCTGCAATGGCGCAGCTGCGTTGCCATCGTATGTCACCGTCACGCCCTGATTTGCCGATGGAAATGCGATGCTGAGCGCGCCCGGCTGATTCTGAGCCTGGGCCTGCGCATTCACGCGCGCTCCCGGAACCACCATCAACTCGTCCACCACCGGCGCCGAATTCACCGGCAGGTAGTTCACGCCCACGCTGCCCAGCGTTGCATCCGCGTGGAGCACCGCCTTCCACTGCAAAGAAGCGCCCTGGCGGAGAGACTACCGCGCCATCCTTCAACGGCTGCCAGTCGGACCAGCCCCAATCGTTCCGGCCGCGCACCGGTTGCTCCACGTTTCCGGTGCGCGTCCAGAGTTCATATCCGGTGGACCCGGGCTCTACCTCCAGGCGGCCAAAGCGCGCCAATGCGCCGGCATCCAGCACATCGCTGGCGTATTCGTGCTGGCTCGTGGCCGCGCCAAAGCGCAGCAGCTTTCCGGTATTGCCGCTGCCGATCAAGAGGCCGCTTCCTCCGCAACAGCCAGGCTCAATCCCTGCTGCGCCTGCAAATGGGCCACGTCTGCAAAGCTGCCGTCGTCGGCGATCCTGAAGACGCGCCCTCGATTGCCCGTCAACGCCAGCAGTCCGTCCGCGCGCGCGGCCAACGCGTAGACAATCTCGTCTTTTCCGGACCAAAGTTTACGCGGCGCCTGAACTGGGTCTCAGAGGCGGGCGTGAGCGCGTAGATCTCGCTGCCCTCGGGCAACGAAGTGCTGCTGTTAGCCGCCGCAAGCGATCCCGGCTGAACCACGGTAATGGTGATCGAGCCCTGCCCCTGCACCGGCAGCGGAGGCAGCGGGTTGTGGCTCTTGTCGCCCACGCTGGCCGCGTAGATGGTTCCGTTGGCGGCAACCGCAACCGCTGTAATCTCCCGCTTGCGGCGCCTCAAAAAGCACGTAGCCTTTGCCCTGCGGATTGATCTGATACACCAGCCCCGATCCATCCGACCCGGCGATCAGGTTTCCTTTCGCGTCCCACGCCAGGCACCGGATATGCGCTTCGTCGCTCTTGAAAAACTCCTCCGACCTTGCCCCGGTCTGCCCCGCAATCACGCGGTACACAGCCCCCGGCCCGCCCGTTGCAATATAAAGCCGGCCCGCCGAATCGAAGGTCATGTCCCAGATGTAGTGCGATTTCACATCCGTCTTTGTTTCGTCCGTTTTGCCCTCGGATGTTTTGGCCTCCGCTTTCTCGCCGCTCGCCGCCTTGTCGGCCTCATTCCGCTCCGACACGGCCGCGTCAAAGACCAGAGGAGTGTTCGCATCGTTCTGCGTGACGGTTGCGTCGGCCTTCAGCCGATAGACCTTGCCGCTCGGCAAAGTTGCCGCGTAGAGCGCGCCATCCGGACCCAGCCGCACCACTTGCACGCTCAGGTCCTTGGTCTCGAAGAGCGTAAAGGGCTTGCCGTCCGAGCCCACGCGCAGCACGGTTGCCGGCGAAGCGGTTCCCAGGTAGGCGGCGCCATTCTTGTCCACAGCCACTGACCAGACAAACGTCGACGGTGTGGTGAGCACGTCGTTCAGCGCAGGCCCCTCGCGCAAATGTCCATCGCTGGTGACGGCGACCCCTTGCGGCGTGCCCTTCTCAAAATCCTCCAGCTTCGACTGGGTCCACAAGTGAGTGCTCTGAGCAAGTACAGGCTGGGCGGCGGCGGCGATTGCAAGGGCGGCGCCCAGGAGGACGGTACGCCACGAAAAGCCACCGGGGGGAACGATGCGGTTAGTAACATTCATGCTGCCGTTGAGTCTACTAAAGTTGGCGGGAGTTAGGCAGCTACGGTGAACTGTCGCAGCGAGTCGGTTTGAAGGGTACTGTCTTCGTACGCTGCGGAAGAACTCGTTCGGGCGGTAGGCCAGGGATTTATCCCTGGTATCAGATTCAACAGAGTCGACGCGGGCTTTAGCCCTCGAGGGAAGGCTTATCAAACTGACCACCTGAACCTCCTACAATCACCCACAAGGGACCGTGCCGATGAAGTTGATTGCCGCACTCGCATTGTTGCTGCCCTCTGTCGCGCTCGCGCAGCTGTCCTCCGAATCCGCGCCGCAGACGCCCTCCCTGCGCACGCAGACCGATTTGGTTATTGTTCCCGCACTGGTTCGAAGCGCCGATGGGAAGCTGGTCTTCACGCTGAAGGCCGACGATTTCCGGCTTACGGATGACGGCGTCGAGCAGAGGCTCACGCTCGACGAGAACACTGGCGGCGAACCGCTTGCACTCGTTGTTGTCATCGAGGTTGGCGGAGCCGGTGCGCGCCAATTTAACCGCTTCAGCACCATCGCGCCGCCGCTGGCGCCCATGCTCGAATCCATCGTTGGCAACGTTCCCCACAAGGTTGCGGTCGTCACTTTCGACAGCCACCCCAAGCTGCTCCAGGACTTCACTTCGGACCTCGACGAGGCAGCCGGCGCGCTCCGGGGCCTCGAGCCAGGTTGCACGCGCCAGCATCACCAGGAGAATTGCGCATCGCCTGATGCCATTCACGACGTCGCCTTTGGAGATAATGGCGCCGCAATTCTCGATGCGCTCGGATTCTCCGTCGATCTGCTGCGCCAGCAGCCGCAAAGATACCGCCGCGCAATTCTGACGATCGGCGAGACCCTCGATCGCGGCAGCCACCTTGAACTCGAAGACGCACTGCGTGCGGTCACAGACACCAACACCGTCATCTACAGCATCGGCTTCTCAACGGGAAAGTCCGAGGCTGCGCATTACGCCGCCCGGGAGCTGCCCATCGGCGCCGGCGGTGAGAATCACCACCCGAATCCTCCCCATGGATGCATGGGCAAGGACCCCGATCCGGACCCCGACGCCACACAGAACAAGGCCATCCAGGCGTACGACTGCCTCACCCAGCTCGCTCCGCCGCTGGCGCTGGCCAAGATGGCCGCCATCGCCGCCACCGACGCGCTGAAACGCAACATCCCCGAGACCGTCGCTCACCTCACCGGCGGCGAATACTACAAACTCACCGACGCCGGAAGCCTGGAACGCGACCTGCTCACCATCTCCAACCATGTCCCCAATCGCTATGTGTTGAGCTTTCGTCCCCATGCGCCGCATTCCGGCTATCACGCCCTCGAGCTCCGCCTCAAGGACTATCCCAAACTTCACGTCACCGCCAGAAGCAGTTATTGGGTCGACGAAGAAGGAGCGGTGCTGACGCCTGCCCGTATTGACGCCAGGTAATCAAGGCACTGCGCCGTGACCGGAGAAACTTCAATTGGTCTCGCAATTCCCGCGGGAAGTACAATTCCTGGGAATCGGTTCCCCGATAGGAGGCTCTGCCAAAAAATGAGGACCCTCGTGTACTTGGTGTCTTGCGGAGTTTCGCTCGCCCTCGCCTTTTCATTGCCGTGCGCGGCGGATTCTACCGCTCTCTTCGAGAAGCCTTTGCGCGAAGTTCACACGCCGTTGCCGCGCGACCCGGACAATCCCCAATCCAAGCCGATGCTTTCCTGTTTCTACTTCCCGCACTTCGTGGTCAAACAGGTTGACCTGGGAGAATTGGGCGCCGAACAGCTTTCCATCGTCCCCGTTCCCAAGGGCCAGACAGCTCCGGATTGCCATCGAGCCAACGTGAAGAGCGAGATGGTTGTCGAGGCCAAGCAATGGTCCGGCTATTTCAAGGGTGTCAAAGGCGATTTTGTCTTTTTCGACGCAGACGAGGGGACGAACAATGCCATGGGCTTTGCCGTCTTCAGCGGTCTCGATGGCACAAAGATCTTTGAGGATGTCACCGCGGGCATGCGTGCCGTTGAGCTGATCAATCCGGCGGACGGAGCGGCCGACACTGCCGCAATCAAGCTGAGTTACCGCAGGACGTATCAGGCATCCTGCTCATTGCGCGCCGATGAAAAGAACTGCTGGAGCAGGATTCGAGAAGCGACCGGGTTGGCGGACCTTGCCCCTCCGGATTGTGCCGCCGCGTACAAGGGTGTTGCGGCCAGCGATCCAAGTGTGATCGGATTTAGCGTTGAAGTTGTGCTGGATATGCGGCATACGGTCCCGCGCGTCACCCCGACTTCAAAAGCGACAGGCTGCCGCGCGGCCGACTAGCTGCGGCTCTCATTGAACGCGGTAAATTGACGCAGAGTGGCTGGGCAGGTGCGATTTTCCCGTATCTATCGTTCGCCGCGGAATTGAATGATCCGTCTGCGGTCTCGCTTCGACGGCCTGTGTTCGGCGAGTGGCGCGAACTCCTGCATCGCCTTGCGCTCCGCGGCCGCCTTGAGCCGCGCTTCTTTGCTGGCCACGGTCTCGCGATAGAGCGTCTGCGCCACAGGCGCGGGTCCGCGCATCTCGCTGAGCAGCAGGACTTCAACATTGAATTCGCCGCCCGCGTTCTTGATCAGCAGCATGTCGCCCACGCGGACGACGCGTGCAGGCTTGGCCTGGATGCCGTTCGAGTGAATGCGGCCCAGGTCGCAGCCCTTTGAAGCCTGCGCCCGCGTCTTGAAAAAACGCGCAGCCCAAAGCCACTTGTCGATGCGCACGTCTGTCATGTTCGACTGTCATTCATGAGATGGAACTGCAAGAGGAACTATGCAGCCTCGCGGATTCAGGACTCGGCCTCAACCTTCCAAACATAAAGGAAGTCGGCGTCACTCGAGGTGGCCACTTCCATCCCTCTGAAGCGTGTCGCGCGGTTCAGAGCGGAGCGGATATTCTCCTTGGTGTCAGGCAACGCGGAGAGCGGAATCTTCAGTGCGGTGCCCGCACCCAATTGATCGATGTCGCTCAACAGTTGCGTCACAATCAGCTTGTGCTTTCCATCCCTGCCTTTTGGGACATCAAGCTGACGAACAGATTCAAACCTCATCCGCGGTACGCCCGAATCTGAGTTGGTTGACACGTCGTGGAGCCCGCCTCACGGGTAGGCGTGTGGGAAAAAGGACCGGCGCGCTTAACGTATGCCTAAATTGACGTAAAGCTATCCTCTAATTGACAGCATACTGACAGCCGTTAGAACAAGCAAGCCGCTGACAAAGACTTCCTGAATTCTTAGCCAAGAACTCCCAGCCCCTAATTTCCTCCTATAAAGATCGGATTAGAAAGACTTACCGCGCAGCGCAAAGAGTCTCCCCGTAGCTTGAATAGCCTGCTAGGTTCGCTCATAGAGGCTAATTTCAGGCGGTGGTCAGGTCGCTTTAGCTTCCAGTCAGCGCCCAGCCCTCCGCTTCAACTTCGGGAGCGCCCTGGACCGGCCTGAATTGAACAGAATTGGAGAATCGAATGACAGTATTCTGCTTTGTGAACAAGGGTACAAATCCGCCGGCATGTGGCATTCACAATGCCCCACTTGTAAGAGCGCAGGTCTCGATTGACGTAAACGTGCCTCAAGTTGGACAAGTAAACTGCTTTAGATGCCCAGTTTCCCGGGCAGTGGTGAATGAGTTCAGGGGGTTCCATGCCTGAGACCGAACAGGTCGCGCCAACCAAATCGATCGCGAAGCCGGCAACGATTTTTCCCACCGTGCCGATCGCGGAAGTACCTTTGCCTGCTGAATCAGCCGAGGCAAGCGCGTTTCGCCCAATTGTCCTGGTGGTCGATGACGAACCCATCGTTGCAGACACGCTTGCGGAGATTCTGACCCGAAGCGGTTATGCTGCCATGGCTGTCTATGACGGAGAAGGCGCCCTGGAAACCGCGGCGCTTGTGCCGCCGGACCTGCTCATCGCCGATGACCTGCTACCTCAGATGAGCGGCGTCGATCTCGCCATCGCGGTCAAGAACGAATCTCCCGACTGCAAAATCATCTTGCTCTCCGGGCAACAATCCGCCGCCTACCTGCTCAGCGCGGGCAAGAGCGCAGTCCATCAAATTTCGTTGCTCAGCAAACCTGTTCACCCTTCGGACCTGCTGTCAAAAGTTACAGCAACCCTCAATCCCGCATAGCCTCGCGTAGGCCTGGACTCCTGACACGATCCCCGATTGCCTAGTTCGCCAGCACCGCCCGATACCTTACCTTGTTCTTCTTCACCTTCTCGATCGCTTCGTTGGCCTTGGCCATCGGGAACAACTCGACCTGTGCTTTCACGCCGTGGCGCGCGGCCACATCGAGCATCTCTTTGATCCGGTGAGGAGGCCCGGTGGGGTTGCCGCTTATCGTGCGCAGGCCGGAGATTAGCGGGAACGCGTGTATGGAAACCGGCGACGGCGGAACGCCCACAAAGCACAGCGTCCCGGTGGGCCGCAGCGCCTGAATGAAGATGCCCCAATCCTGGTCGGCATTCACCGTGCTCACAATGAGGTCCAGGGTGCCGGCAACTTCCTTGAGAGCCTTTGATTCGCGGCTATTGATGAAGTGGTGCGCGCCCAGGGCGCGGGCTTCCTTCTCTTTTCCGGCCGAGGTCGAGAAGGCCGTCACCTCGGCGCCAAAGACGCTGGCAAACTGGATTGCCATGTGGCCCAATCCGCCGATGCCGATGATGCCTACCCGTGAAGACGGGTTCACGCCATGGGTGCGCAGTGGGTTATAAACCGTAATGCCGCCGCACAGCAGAGGCGCGGCGTGCTCGCTTGCCAGAGCCTCGGGAATCGGAAACACGAAGCGGGCATTGGCGCGCACCGAGTCCGCATAGCCTCCGTTGCGATGCACGCAGGTGCCCTCGGCCGCGGGGCAGAGATTCTCCAGCCCCCGGCTGCACCACTCGCACTCACCGCAGGAGTTGGATTGCCAGCCAAGGCCTACCCGCTGGTCCACTTTGAGCGAACGCACCTCGGCCCCAACTGCCGCAACTTTGCCGACAATCTCATGGCCGGGAATGAACGGATACTGGCTGATGCCCCAGTCGTTCGATATCAGATGAAGGTCGCTGTGGCAGATACCGCAGTGGGTGATCGCAATCTCCACATCCTGCGGCCCTAGTCTGCCTGGGTCGTAGTGATACGGCAAGAGTTCTGCCCCAGCCGCGTGCGCTGCAAGTCCATGAATTTCAGCCATGATCGTTTCGAATTCCTCACTGGGGGGTGAAAAACACGCTAAGTCTCTTGCCGAATAGGCACAAGGCGGAAAACTGCAAGATGAAGCCCTGAGTCAATCCTAGTCTATTCCGCCGCCCGATTCTATGCGCACGTTCAGTATCTGGAATCCGCTCAAAATTCCTCCGGCGGGAGCTTCGGCCTCGATCTCTGCCGATTCCCCATTCAGGTTCACATCCTGCGCGGTCCTGAGCGGCTCCAACGCGTTCGCCATCGATAGCGGCAAGCTCTGCAGGGTGACGCCGGCCAAGCCAGCCTGGGTCTCAGGCACCAGCAGACTCACATAGATACGGTCTGCCGGGTGCTGCCGCCGCGCTTGTGCCAGCACAGCGTCCAGCTCGAGCGCGCGGGTGGACTGCCGCGGCTGATCCAGAGTCCGGTCCAGCGTACCGGCATCCGAAACGAGCAGTCGCATGTTTCCCGCGCCCAACCTTGCCGGCAACTTGACGGGAATCCGCACATTCCGTGCCGGCTGCTGCCAGGGCCGGATGGTTGCCTCGACGATCACTGTGTCGCCGGCGTGCGCAATGTCGCTTGAAACGACCTTCGCCGTCTCCAGTTCCACCTGCATCTGGCGAGGGATGGCCTCGACGTGAAGATCGATTCCCCGCACAGCACCCAGCCGTCCGGCGTTCGAATAAATCTGAGAGAAGCGCCCTCCGGTCAGCAGCGCAAGCTCCAAAGGCGCGGCCATATTTCCGCCGGCCGACGCCCACAGGTCCAGCGGAGCGGCCGGGTAACCCTCCAGATCGATGCTGCCGGTGAGGTGATAGCTGGTATCCGCGGTACTCTCATTGGTCTGCAGCAGCGTTTCGTACAGCGCCACCAGCATCGCCTGAGGCGTCAGCGAAGGCAAATCGAGCACTTCAACATTCAGCTCCCTCTGGCTGGTCGCGCCCTGCAAGGCGATATGCACCGGGATCATCCGCGCTTTTTGGCCGAGTACGCCGCGAATCGCCGAGTCGCGGTCCTCGGTGAACGCGCCGATGGTGTCGCCGGTGTTGATGATCTTGAAAGCGTTCAGGGGCGAGGCCAGCGTGGCGACAACTTCGGCTGTCGTCATCGGCAGCGATACCGGCCCGGCCTGCAGAATGGGATGGCCGCACGCCAGAAGCTGTTTCGGATCGATATAGGTAACGGTGCAGGTGGCCGAGATCTCGAGGTCGCCGCGCACAAGCTGAGCGCTCACCGCCGATCCCGGCACCACGGTGGCCAGCGCCGCTGCTGAAATCTCCGTAATGAGCTTGCCGCCTGTCGCTGCACTCGATCCTGACGCTGAGCCCGCGCCCGCTCCCGCTCCCCCGGCCGCGACCATTTCCAGGCCCGTCCCGGCCATGCGCTCCTGCCAAAGCCGAATCGCCTCGGGCCGGAACCCGCTCATCACCAGCGGAGTCTCCATCGCCTGGAAGTTCATTCCATTTGCATAGATTCCGCCGCTGTCACCGCCCGCCGGGCCAGCAAGTCCCTGGTCCCGAGTCCCTAGTCCCTTGTCCTTAGTCCCTAGTCCCTCCTTGTCGACCGGCAGATCCCGCACCTCGAGCATCTGCTCGATCGGCGTGATTCCGGCGATCGGGTCCTTGCTGAACTGGCCAATGCGGTACGACAACGAACCAAGCAGCTTGTCGCCGATGTACACCGGGCTGCCGCTCATGCCGGCCACCACGCCTGTGTACTCCGGCTTGGGGCCGTGCAGTTGAACAAGAATCATGTCCTGGCCCGGCCCGCGCGCACCCCGCAGCACGCCGAGAATCTCAACCTCCATCGCCTCCGGCCTGCTCCCCTTGAATACCGTCCAGGCAGTCGCCGTCATGCCCTGGCGCACCTCGCTCAAGGGGAAGATTCCGCCGCTCGATGGTGGCGGACCCGCCTGAGTAGCGCCGCTTTGCGCCCGCACTGCACCGGGGACCAGCAATAAAAAGAACGCCATGCCGACCGCGATTGCTGCCGCCGCCACCCGAGTCCGGGTTTCCTTCAGGGAGGTTCTCACGTCTATAAGAGTACAGCCCGAAGCGCGTGAGCCTCCAGGTGCTGGGAGCCGGAAGCTGCATTGAGAAGCTGTATTACCGTATGCTGTTGAGCACAGAGGTCGTCATGTCAACGTTGTCGTCGATTTTCACGAAGCGGCTACCGGTTTTCCATCTCTGCCGCCGGCCGCTTGCGGTGTCGGTCCTTTTTTTTGCGTCGCTGGCAGCCGCACCGCTCGTCCATGCACAGGCCGCACCTCCGCCGCAGCAGACCCAGCAGCAGCCCGACCAGGCTGCCCCGGACTCAGGCGGTCCCAGCGCCGACTCCGGCGCCATCGCCCTGCCCAAGAAGAAGGACGTGCCCCCAGCCGATACGCCGCCCCCTGCGCCGGCTGAGCGCAAGGTCGTAAATCCTGCCGGGATGCCGACTTACTCGCTGCGCGTTGAGGTCCCCGAGGTCACCGTTGACGTCGGCGTGCTTCTGGAAAAAACCCACCAGTTTGTTCCCGGCCTCAAGCCGTCGAATTTCCGCGTCTATGAGGATGGAGTGGAGCAGAAGGTCTCCGGCTTCAAGCGCGTCGAGGCTCCCATCACGGCATTGCTGCTGTGCGAGTTTGCCGCCAGAAGCTACACCTTTATCTACGACATGCGCAACGCGGCCTTCGCCTTTGCAAACCAGTTGCGCCCGCAGGACTATGTGGCGCTGATGACCTACGACTTGCATACGCAGATTGTCACCGACTTTACCCAGGACAAACGCCAGTTCGAGGAGGCGATCAACTCCCTGCGCATACCCATGTTCAGCGATACCAACCTGTTCGATGCGCTGTACGAAGGCCTCGACCGGCTCGACCGGATCGAGGGCCGCAAGTACATCGTTCTCATCGCTTCCGGGCGCGATACCTTTTCCAAGCTCACCCTCGACAAGATACTCAAGAGGGTCAAGGTTTCGCAGGACATCACCATCTTCACCGTCTCAACCGGCGGAGCCATGAGGGCTGTGACCGAAGGACGCGGCGGCATGAGCGGTTCAATCCGCGATCTGGACTATCTGCAGGCCGACAACCAGATGAAGACGTTTGCCAATTTGACTGGAGGCGCAAGCTACTTCCCGCGTTTTGCCGGAGAGATGCCGGACATCTTCGGGGAGATCAACCAGAACATCCGCTCAAAATATGAATTGGTTTACCGCCCCATCAATGCCAAGCAGGACGGTAGCTGGCGCAAGCTGCATGTGGAACTGGTCGACGACGAGGGCCGTCCCTTGAGCATTCAAGACGAGAAGCACAAGCCGCTCAAATACGACATCGTCGCACGCGACGGATATAGAGCCAGGCAGGAGGTGGAGTAAGTACAGATGTGATCGTTCACCGGCCGGCAGCAACCTTTCGGCTGCCGCCAACTGGCGTAAATCCGTCGCTGGAGACGCGGACTATTTGAACTGGTTGTAAACGTCGAAGATGTAGTAGCCGATCACGAAGACCGTAGCGACCGCAACAAGCACCTTGCAGATCTTCAACACAGGCTGAATCTTGGTGACCTTAGCCGCAATTGCCGATTGGTGGGCCTTTTCATGTTCGAACCCATCGCTCAGGAAGATCTGGTCTTCTTCGTCGCGGGTCAGGCGCGATTGGTAAAGATAAACGGCAATTGTGAGCAGCAGAAGCAAACCCCAAACGCCCCACATCACAGGTACGATAGTCATTCTCCACCTCCAAATGTCTTCAGGTCCCTGACGCCGGCGGGTCCGTGAGCGTAGCGCGGTCTCGTCAGCGGAGTGGCCTTACGGTTGATCATCATACCCCCGGGTGAGAACCATTGAGGTGATCACAATCACAGGCATTGTTGACCACACAGACAGAGCCTGTCGCACCCGTGTACGGGGCGCAAGGTGCTGAATTGTAAAGGCAAAGTACCGAGGGGGATTTGTCCGAAGAACCGGCGCGTCAATTGTCGGCGAGGACTTCTAGTGACTAGCGACTAGGGAGAAGGGAACCTCTGAATAAGTCGATGATTTGAAAGGGCACGACTTCAGTCGTGCCGCAAACGCTGCAAAATCAGTGTGGGCTTTAGCTCCTGAGGGTCAGATTCACTGCTCCGAGGTACCATTTCAACAAGTTCCCAGCCCGTCACACACCGGCGCTGCGAGACGCGTTGGACTTGATGAGCTTGTTGAAGTGGTGCTTGATATTGTCTTTGATCAGGTCCAGCGTTCCCTTGCTGCCGATGGTTCCCTTGGTGGACTTCAGGCCCTCAAGCGTGAGGTGCGAGCTCACGATGGCTTTCGTCGCATTCTTGATCAGAGGATCGAGCTGGTTTTTCTTCATCGTCTCGACCTTGGTCATCCAGCCGGGCAGGCCAATGTCGGCTACGAAGAAATTCAGCACCATGCTGCTGTCGGAGCAGGAGAGCAGGTAGCAGCCGAGAATCGGGCAAACCTTGAACACATTCAGGTCCAGTCTCGTTGGGTCCTTCAGCAGCGTATTGCCCGCCTTCATGTCGTGGTAGTCGCGGCCTAGAATCGCCAACTCCTGAATCAGCTTGGCGGCCGCGCGCGCTGCTCCCACGGCCGCCGTCGTGGCCGTTCCGAAATCGGCAAACAAACCGGCTATCTTTGTGGCCGCGGATGCGGTATTTGCGACGGCGTCGACCGTATTTGCGGCAAGGAAGCGCTTGATCGTTTCGATCACCGCCTCGGCCGCCGCCGATGGGTCGCCCGGCAGCACACCTTTCAGATAATAATCGGACTTGTAGATGTCGCGGGCATTGGCCACGACGGCGCGCCACGATGACGCTGCTTTCAAGGAACTGGTAATCACTCCGATGAAGGGAGTCATCTCCGAAACCAGCGAATGCAGAACTTCGCTGCCGACCGCACTGACCACGTCGGAGTAATCGGTGATGTTGCTGGCGATCTGAATGAATTCGACGCCATTGGAGTGGATGTCGCCAACTTGCGAAAGGGCCGAAGCTGTTGTCGAGCCCGACTTGACGCCCTGGATGAGCTTTTTCGTCTGCGAACCAAGCGACGCCGCGTCCGAGAGCGCATTCTTGATGCACTTTTGCCGTGAGTATTTGGCAAAAGTCAGCTCCGTGCCGTCAAACAGGCTTTTCAGGTTGTCCTGCCGTGCCCGCGCAATCGTTCCCAAAGCGAAGAACTCGCCCTTGCTCAATGCTGGTGATGACATGGCCTGCTCCTTGGTTTTTGTTGGGCGGAAATCGAATGGGAAAGGTGCGTCCGCCCGATGGGGTCAACAGAAAAGAAGGCTATCACCAATTTGTGCGACCCGCACCAGTTTTTATGCAAAGTTGCGCTCTGAACCGCCCTGCGCGCCCTGCGACTTTCCCGCTTCCGGTTGCATCCAATGGTATAAAGCCGCCGATGGCGCTTGTGTCCGAGCCCCAAGAGGGGTACATTTGGAGCAGGTCTATCTTCGTAGAATCGGCGAGCACATCACAGTTTGAGAGGAAACCATGGCCACAGCAACCGTTGCACACGAGCACGAAACTGAAAAGAAAGCGCCCCTTCACCTGACCCCTCAGGCCATTGCCAAGGTTCGCGAGATCATGGCCACCCAGGATCCGCTGCCCGCGGGGCTACGCATAGGCGTTGTCGGGGGCGGCTGCTCCGGCTTCCAATACTCCATGGCCTTTGAGAACCAAAGCGGCATGATGGACAAGGTCTTCAAATTCGACGACTTGCAGGTTTTTGTGGATGCTACCTCGCTGATGTACCTCAACGGTTGCATCGTGGACTACGTTGAAACCCTTGAGGCCGCCGGATTCAAGTTTGAGAACCCTCAGGTCAAGAGCACCTGCGGCTGCGGCTCCTCCTTCAGCGTCTAAATGGTTTGTCCAAGATTCTGGAGTATTTTCGCAGTTGGTGTGGAGTCGTTCTGAGGCGGCACGGCTTCAGCCGTGCCGCAAAGGCCACAAAATCAGCGGGGCTTTAGCCCCTGAGGGAATGCTTCCTTCTCTATGCCATCAGGAGAAATGCTCTAGCCCTCCACAAAAGGCCCGCCCAGATCAAGGGTACGGGCCTTTTATATTTGAAGTTTTTCGCGAAAGCGTCAGTTCGTGGAATACAGCGAGGGCAGCATCGCGCTGGCGTCGAATATGCGCGATAGCGCCACGGCTACGGCGTCGGCGTGGTTGGGGGCGTGGGCGGAGAACTCCCGCCGGGGTTGCTTCCCCCAAATATTCCGTTCGAGCCGGATGAACCATTGATGGTGAACCCACTTCCTATGCCGCCACTCCCCACCGGTGTTGTGGAGCCGCCTATTGGCTGGCCGATGTTGCCCTGGTTGCCGCCCATCGTCATCAGATCGGAGCGCGGATCGTAGAGAAACTCCCATTCGTTGTAATGATTCTTCTTCTTGTAAACCAGGATGGATTCCTTGGGGCTATTGGGAGAGAAGCCCATGATCGGCATGCCCCCAAAACTCTGCCCAGACAGGCCCGAAGCAAACGGGGACCCGGCGCTGGAACTCATGGGATTAGTAGCGTCTACTCCGCTCGTCGAATCTCCCGGCGCCGACGGCGTGCCCGGGCCGGGACTACTCGAGCCGAACATCGAACTGCTGCCACCGGGGCTGCCTGGTCCGCCCAGGCTCGCACCGCCGATTGGGGTCGCTCCCGTCACTGCTGACGCTGTCCCGCCGGCCGCGCCAAGCGGCTGGCCAAAGAAGCCCATGGTCGGTGTCTTTTGCTGGCCCACGCGGATGATCTTCCATTCCTCTTTGCCAGTGGTCATGTCAACATACTTCTTGCGCAAAAAGCGGACACCGTTCGTCTTGACGAGTGCATCCATGTTCGGCGGGTACCCGCCGAACTTTTTGTAATAGAGCTTCACGGCGCGGGCGTACTGCTTTCCGCGGTGCATCATCTCGACTTCCCGGTCGCGTTGAATCTCTTTCCTTATTACCGGCGCAGCGACGGTCAAAGAGAGTATCAGAATGGCCAGGATGAAGATGACCACAACCAGCATGTAGCCCTCTTCAGCAGGCTTGCGTTGGCGAATTGTGTTGGTCTTCATCGTCCTGGCTCCTGGCTTCCTCCAGCTCCTAGCTTCTAGCCTTTAGCTTCTAGCTGGTCGTTACCGGGGTTAGCTTCCTCCGTCTCCCGGCAATTCACTTTCATGCACAAACATATAAACGATAGTCGAAACCCCAAAAGAGGCGGTCATCCTGAGCGAAGCGTTCTTCAGCGGAGTCGAAGGATCTGCATTTGCATCGCGCACTTCTGAAAAGAACCTCTGCAAGAAGCTACAAGCATTTAATTCGCCGACAATGCCAGCGTTTGCGTGTTGTTATACGAAAGGTCCGTTACTTGCACGCTCCCAGGCATGATGTTCCCGACCTTGTAGCGATGGTCGACAATCTCGCCGGTTCTTGCCATGAACACATCGTCCCCGTGGACAAAAAACGCCTTCAGCGACTTGTCCTTCGTCTGCGTATAACCAAAGTACTTCAGATCGATCGCCGGCGCTTTGGGTGGACCCGACGCAATTGGAGTCGCCACCGATTGCAGATTGTTCCGCCCACTTGCGATCGGGGTCTCAATCCTCGCCGGCACCGGCACGGATTCGGCGGAGAAGATGTTCCGGCCCGTCCCCGCATATTCCACCTGCTCGACCTCGGCCAGCTTGTCGAAGTGCAGGGATGGGTCGAGTTCGCTGTCATTCAGCCTTTGAGCCTCAGGCCCCGCGGTTGCGGAGGAACCCGTTGAAGCCGGGGCAGCCGCACCTGAATCCGTAATGGCCGCGGCGTGTTGCACCTGGGCCACAGCGGGCGCTGTCGGGCGAACCGGCGCGGAGGGCGTGGCCACCATGCCGTAAATCTCCCACGCGGCAATCGGGAGAATCACCGCGATCAGCGCAATCACTATATAGACCTGCTTCTTGTTTTCCGCTCCCAGACGAAGGGCCATGACTACTCGCCCTCCTTTCCGGCAGAGGCGCTGCTCGGTTCGCTCGCCTCCGGTGTAGGCGGCAATCCGCTGGCCGCCGCATCCGCTGGCCGAAGCCAGGTGGAAACCCGCAGCCGCAGATTCACCACTCCGCCTTGCTGGCCCGTCAATTGCATCGCACGGATCACAAAAAAAGTCTGGTCCCGCTCCAGGCTGTTGATGAAGCGCATGATGGCCGGATACTCGCCGCTTATGCCCGCATCCATCGAAATCTCTGTCAGTTCCTGCCCCGCCTGCCCCTGGGAGTACTGAACCCTTGAGAGCCGCACCCCAGACTTCACCTCAAGCTCACCGATTCGTGTCGCAATCGACGAGTAGTTGGCCGGGATCCGCTTGGCGTAAAACTGCTCCAATTCAGCTCGAAATTCTTCCACGCGCTTGTCCATGCCGCGCAGTGGAGCGGTGGCCAATTCCATTGCCTTGAGCTCGATCTGCTTGCCGGCCAATGCATCTGTCGACCGGCCGTTGGTAGCGGCCCAGTCAAACCCGAGCCTGATCGACAATCCGATCACCAACGCAAGCAGCACCGCGAACCCGGCATAGTGCCAGGTCAAGGGAGAAACCAGGCGCTCGCGCCAAAGCGATTTTGGGCTGCCATGGTTCATCGCGTCCCTCCAGCTAATGGTTTTAATGGGTCGCGTATCGATGCGGGATTGCGGCTCGGCGGAAGCGGCGGTTGCGGAGACCCAGTATAGGGTTGGCGCCCTGGCCCCTGGCCCGCGCTGAAAGGCTGTCCGGCCTGAGGACGGACTGGGCGCAACCGAACCTGGCCCTGGTTCACGTTGCTTCCCCCGCTTTCGGAGCGCTCTTCCACTGCTGCCTGCTTCTTCACTGCTTTGCGTTCTCCAGGGGATGCCGGGTTGTACTCGGCGAGCAGTTCGAAGTCGACCTTAGTCGATGCGCTCACCGGCTCCAACCGCTCGCCGGGCACTCCGGCCGCCTCGGCATTCTCGCCCACAATTCGGGGCGAAAGAAAGCGCTTCGAATGCTCCAGATTTCTTACCAGCTCGACGGCTCGATCGCGCGGCCCAATGACGCGAAGATGAAGCGTAATTTGCCCATTCTTGGCCCGCGCCGGCTCGAGCGTACTCACCTGCACACCGCCGGGCAGCACCGTTTCCAGGTCCTCCATGGCCAGCGTCCACGAGAACGATTTCTCATCGAAGAGCCGGTTCAGTGTTGCGGCCTGCTGGACCAGCTGGGCGTTGGCCGGCTGCCGCATCAGCTCCTTGTAACTCTGCCGTTCCTGTGCGATCTGGGCAATCTGACCATCCAACGAGTGGTCGCGGGCGCGCGCGGCTTCAGCTTTCTTGTCGAAGGCGCGCAACCCGAACACCAGGCCAATCGCAATCAACAGGAGAACCCCCATGGCGATGCGCAAACGCTTCAGCGCCGGCCCAAAGTCGGCGAACGGGCGGGTTGCGAGATTGAGGCTGATCCGCATTATCTTGTCCCCGCCTGCCCGCCGTGGAGGGCCAGAGCACCGGCCACGCCGGCAATGCTTGCGTTACGCAATGAAGTCACCGCTCCGGATTCGGGCCGCGGCGCCAACTCCACCACAGTCAGTTCCGGGTCATCGATGCACCGAGCGAACGCCTCCAATTCGCCGTTGCTGTCGTTGCCGGCGCCGAAGTGATGAGACAGGTAGAGCCGGCGCGCCCTGGAGCCCAGCTTGTCCTCATAATAGGCAGCAGCCACTGCAATGCCTCGCTGCACCTCCTGTGCACGCAAGTCCGGATCCTCGGGAAGATCGAGTGTGCGATAGAGCAGCAGGTCTTGCCCGTTGGTGATTGAAGTGGTCAGCGCCAGGTCGCTCAGATTGGCAATCAGCACCGCTTCCATGCTTTGGCTGGCCTCGCCCGCTTCAAGGGCCGCCAGGCCGGACGGCAGCACCGCGCCCGGCTCGTATCCGGCTGCGCGCACCGCAGCCTCGTATTCAGCCAGAACCGGCCCCGGCAGCACCGCCGCAAGCACCTTGCATTCATTCTTGTTCTCCACCAGAACCTGGTAGCTCATCCCCGCGTGTTCCACGTCGAACGGAACCATCTTGCGCAGCCGAAAACGCAGCACGGGATAGATCTCGGCTGCTTTGCTGGGGAGGGAATCGAAGTCCAGAACAAACACCCGCACCACGGTGTCGGGCAGCACCAATGTAACGGAGCGCGTCCGGGGCGAAACCAGCCCCAGCGTCGAGCGAATCGCCGACGCAACCAGTTCCGGCGATCTCAGATTCGGTTCGCCGATTCCCGGCAAAATCGCTCCCGCCGGCAACGCCTGAAAAGCATACACCGGCGATTGCCCCAGCCCGGGATTTGCTGCTGCCAGCACCCCCTCCGGCGAAATCTCCACCGCCGCCGGCGGCCGCCCGCCCGTCTCGGACCCGAGTTTTACCTTGCTCAGCGTCAACTTCAAAGCTTCACCATCGCTAGCCACTGTCGTCCTGCCCTTATTTCCAAACCCAAGAAGGCGGTCATCCTGAACGAAGCGTTCTTCAGCGGAGTCGAAGGACCTGCATTTCCATCGCACACTTCCGTAAAGAACTTCGCAGACACCACACTAACCACTACCGTGACGCTTCAATAAACGTAACCTTGTTGATTTCCTTGAGCGTCGTCAGTCCGCGCCGCACCCGGTCCAGCGCCGACTCGCGCAAAAAGCTCATGCCCTCTTTTCGAGCCAGCTTGCGCACCTCCGACGTCGGCTTCTTCTCCAGAATCACTTCACGAATCGGGTCGGTCAAATCCATCAGCTCGTGAATCGCCGTTCGCCCGCGGTATCCAGTTCCGCCACACTCCATGCAACCCGCTCCCTCGCGAAAACCGAACCCGCGCCATTCGGCTGGATCCATGCCGCTGGCCAACAGTATCTCGTCGTCGTAACTCACCGTGTGTGCGCAGTGCTCACAGATGGTGCGCACCAGCCGCTGCGCCAGAATGCAGTTCAGCGCCGACACAAAGTTGTACGCCTCGACGCCCATGTTGATAAACCGTCCCAGCACGTCCACCACGTTGTTGGCGTGTACCGTCGTAAATACCAGGTGACCGGTCAGCGCGGAGTTGATCGCAATCTGCGCCGTTTCGTTGTCGCGGATCTCGCCCACCAGAATCTTGTCCGGATCGTGACGCAAAATAGACCGCAGCCCGCGCGCAAACGTCAGCCCCTTCTTCTCGTTCACCGGAATCTGCGTGATGCCGCGGATCTGATACTCCACCGGGTCCTCGATGGTGATGATCTTGTCCTCGTCGCTCTTGATCTCGTTCAGCGCCGCGTAGAGTGTCGTCGTCTTGCCCGAGCCCGTCGGCCCGGTCACCAGGACCATTCCATAAGGCTCGCGAATATAGCGCCGGAACCGCCGCAGATCCTCATCGGCAAACCCCACCACGTCCAGCGTCAGGTGGTGAAACTTCTCGCTCATGGACTCTTTGTCCAGCACGCGCAGCACCGCGTTCTCGCCATGAATCGTCGGCATAATGGAAACGCGGAAGTCGATCAGCCTGCCCTTGTATCGGACCCTGAAGCGCCCGTCCTGCGGCACTCTGCGCTCCGCAATGTCCAGCTCGCTCATGATCTTGATGCGTCCCAGAATCGTCGAGTGATGCTCGCGCGCAATCGGTGCCATCGCCATCTGCAACACACCGTCGATGCGGTACTTCACCACCACGGACTCGTCGTTGGTCTCGATATGGATGTCCGACGCCCTGCGCTCCAGCGCCGTGAAGATGGTCGTATCCACCAGCCGGATGATCGGACTGATGTCCTCTTCGCTGGTCAGCTTTTCAATCGAAATGTTCTCGTCGCTGTTATCGTCGCCTGTCAGCACGTCGAAGGTCAGCCCCTCGCTGGCCTCATCCAGCACGCGCTGCGACTGCTCCGTCTTTTTCAGCAGGTCGGTGATCTGCGAAAGCGTCGCCACACGCGCCAGAATCCGGTGCCCAAGCAGCCCCGCAATCTCATCTAGCACCATCAGCCTCGACGGGTCGCTCACCGCGATCACCAGCGCGTCGCCATGCTGCTCGATCGGCACAAAGTTGTACCGGAACATCAGCTCCACCGGCACCGTGCGCAGCAGTTCATGCTGAATCTTGAAGTTCTTCAGGTCGACAAACTCCGCGTGATAGCGGTGCGCCAGCGCCTCTGCCTGCGCCCGCTCATCCTCTGCCGCCGTCAATGGAACCACAAGTAGTGTCGAGTCAGCCATGCTTTACCCTCCAGCCCCGCCGCCGGTCGCGCCCAGCGAGAAAATCGGCAGATACAGCGAGATGAGAATGAAGACCACCACCACACCCATGATGATCAGGATGATGGGCTCAATCAGCGCCAGCGCCGCCGTCAGCGCATTGGCCACATCGTCCTCGAAGAACTCCGCCACCGAATTCAGCATCGCCGGCAGCGCGCCCGTCTGTTCGCCCACCGTGATCATCTCCGAGGCCAGGTCGGGAAAGATATTCGTCTGCACCATCGACTCGGCGAGGCCCTTGCCTTCGCGAACCGTGGCAATCGACTCGAACACTGCCTTCGACACTTTTCTCGACGAGATCGACTTGGCCGCGGTCTCCAGCGACGGCACCAGCGGCAGTCCTCCGGTGAGCAGCGTCGACAGCGTACGCGCAAACAAGGCCACCTGATACTTCAGCCAGATCTTCCCCAGTACCGGCACCCGCAACCTGAACGCGTCCACGAAATCCCGCCCACGGTCCGTCCTGGCCGCCCGGTATCCGCCTCCGCCAACCACCAGCACCGTCAGCAAAATCCAGATAATGTTGCGGTTCATCCAGCCGCTGACGTTAATCAGCGTCACCGTCATCGCCGGCAGCTTCGACCCCAGTTGCTCGTACAGAGTGGCAAACTGCGGCACCACGAACGTAAACATGAAGGTCATCAGCGCCGTTACCAGCACCATCAGCACGCAGGGGTAAATCAGCGACGTAATCAGCTTCTTTCTGAACGTCAGCGA
Source organism: uncultured Acidobacteriaceae bacterium (assembly GCA_963757965.1). Classification (GTDB taxonomy): domain Bacteria; phylum Acidobacteriota; class Terriglobia; order Terriglobales; family Acidobacteriaceae; genus Telmatobacter. The sequence goes on along the minus strand of CAVWTV010000001.1, from coordinate 899,548 downwards.
GATCCGCTGGAAGCTCACATACCGCTCCAGCACCTCCTGCAGGTTGCCCGACCGCTCGCCGGCCAGCAGCGTGGTTGTGTACATCACCGGAAACCCGGTCTGCGCCTCGAACGCCGCCGAAAGCGATTCGCCCGTCTTGACGCGCGCCGAAATGTCGTCCAGTTGCCCCGCAAATTGCGGATTTTTCTGATTCTTGGCCAGCATCTGCAAGCTGCCCAGAATCGGCAATCCGGCCTTGATCAGCGTCAGGAACTGCTGATTGAAGATCAGGAACGGCTCCAGCTTGACCTTGCGCCGTTTGAACCCCGCAAACCCCGAACGCGACCGCACAGAGAACACGTGGTACCCCGCATGAACGAACCGCGCCCGCAGTTCTTCCGCGGTCAAGGCAGACTGGACCTGCTCCTGCACCCGCCCGCGCTCATCGGCCAACTTGATGACAAACTCTGCCATGCCCACGCTCGCCGGATCTCAAATTCCGGCCTTTCCAAGGTGTTTAGCTCTAGTTTCAGGGTACCAGCTTCGGCCCCATGTTCACCTACCGCCGCGCCCTCACAAAGCAAGACGCCAAAAGCAGATGCAACGCTCAAAAGCTTCGGCTCGAAATGGTCGGACTTCCGCGCACCGCAGAAAAACTCGGTCCGGAGGGAGGCGGGGGTTTCGACCCCCGCATAAAGCCGACATTTCGGAATGGGCTTCAGCCCCGGCATCAAGCCTGGATGCACGATGACTTCGTGTCAGGGCACGACTTGAGTCGTGCCGCAAACGCGTCAAAAAGTGAATGTGGGCTTTAGCCCCTGAGGTATGCCTCGACGGGACTGCCAAGATGACACTTACACGGACAGTGGGGCGCGAACAGCCTATAATCCGGCACCGAGGAACCCTCTATGAGAAGGCTCGTTTCCTGCCTGCTTGTTTTCGTATTGACCTGTCCCGCACTGTGGTCCGACACCGTTCCAAATCAAAAACACATAGACCATATCCAGAAGAAGATCTCCCAGTCCATTTCGCAGCACTTGACCGTCGTCATCGACACCTACGACCATCGCCGGTTGCAAGGCCTAGTGAGTGAAGCCGACGCAGACGGGTTTGTCCTTGTGATAGAGGGCAGGTCAACGACGCTGAAGTATGCCCAGGTCGAGAAGGTAGGGTGGTCCGCACAGGTAGTCTCAAGAATGAGCAAGGCCGCCATATTTGGCGCTGTCGCTGGAGTCGTGACCATCGCAGTGGTGCTTCTGATCGTGGGGATTCACGACTAATCTCGCACCTCCAAAACTCGTTCAATGAAACCGGGTGTCCCAGGTCTCGCCTTTGACACCTGGGATTCCACGCCCGCCATCAGAACCCGAACCGGAAATTTCCCTCCGACCTTGCATAAAATATCCCTCCCCCGGCGCACAATTGAAATTGACTTGAACAGGACTATCAACCCATGAAAAACATCACGCCAACCTTCGGGTACCCCATGTGCGACTTGTCAGGCATGTGACCGGTCTATACCCCCGCTACATAGCCCCCACCCCCCCTACCTGGTGGTACTAGTGCCACAGTGGACTTTAGTACCGTGAAACTCTGCTCGCCGAGACGCGGTCACGACCGGGGAAGCAAACTCGATGACCCCCCAGACACGCGGAACCGATGCGTCGGTGAATCGGCGCTGAATCCGCCGCCTGCCCGCCAAGCCTGTATTCTGATTGCATTCTTCTCTGACACCCAAGATGAACGAAAACAGACAGGCGCAACCAATGGATTGGACGATGCACGTCAGGCAATTCAATTCGGGATTCGGCGCGAGGCTCATGCCGATCCTGCGCAGGCACTGGCGTCTGGCGGGTGGTGCTCTGCTGCTCGTTGCAGCCGCATTCGGCGCGGGGCTGCTGACGGCCTCGCATGCCAGTCGCCCAGCAGCCGTCGTCGTTCCTTATCCACATGAGCTTGCCCAGGTCAGCTTTGCCGTGGCCGGCGATGTGATTCCCCACGAGCCGGTGCGCGCCGCCGCCGCGGCAGCAGCCTCCGCCGATCCCACCAATACCGCGGGCTGGGGCGCGCTCTTCAGCGACGTGTGCGACGTCTTCCATCGCGCCGATTTTGGCTTCGTCAACATGGAGACCCCAGTGGCGCCCGCCCATTCGCGCGGGTCGAAGCCGTTCATGTTCGACGCCCCGGTTGCTTTGATCGAAGCCCTCAAGGCAAACGGCATCAAGATCGTCTCGTTCGCCAACAACCACGTCATGGACCAGGGCTGGCCTGGGTTCGCCGAGACTCGCGAGCACCTGCGCGATGAGGGCATGCTATTTGCCGGTTCCGGCGACAACGCCGCCGACAACTGGCAGCCCGTCATCGCGGAGGCCAACGGTATCAAGGTTGGCTGGCTGGGCATGACCCGCTGGCTCAACGGCAACCGCAACCCCGATAAGGCCGACCAGCCGCACGTGAACTTCTTTCCTTATCCCAACGAGTCCGGCGGCGCAACCGGCGCGGACGAAGCCGCCGTTCTTGATGCCATCAAACAAGCACGAACGAAGTGCGATTTTCTGGTGGTCTCCATTCACTGGGGCATCGAGTACGCGCCCGCTCCACGCCCCGAAGATGTAGAGACCGCGCACAAGATGCTCGACGCCGGAGCTTCGGTCATCGTCGGCCACCATCCTCACGTTCTGCAGCCGGTGGAAACTTACACGACCCAGGACGGCCGCAACACCGTCATCTTTTATTCGCTGGGAAATTTTCTCTCCAACCAGTCGCGCACTTATGTCGATGGCCTGATGCCCGACAAGGACGGCGACCCGCGCGACTCGATGATCGGACTGTTCTCCGCCGTTCGCAAGGACTATGGGCCGGCGGGCATTCGCGTCGAGCTGGGCCATGTGGGCATTCTTCCCGTATGGGGCGAAAACAACCGCAACGAGTTAGCCCGTGGGCAGGCAAAGACCACCGTCATCCGCCCAATACTCATCGACCGTGAGATACCAAGGCTGCAAGCTCGCCTGGATGAGCTTGGCAAACTGAGCAATGTCAATGGAGTTACAACGCCACTAACTGCCGAGCAGCAGAAAGAATTCATCGAAGTTACTAATCGGCTCAAGTTATTGACCGACCGCCGCGCCCTGTTATTAGTTCGCACCGGCGACGAGTATGTCACCGACCCGCCCAAGCTGCCGGCCAAGCCATAGACCGGGTGCCGGGTGCCCCATCCTCGCCACGTTCTTGTTTTTGTGGCTAGGGTGGGATAGTTCCTCTAACTACGGCCTTTTATAGTTTCTCATCGTGATTCCCCGTTCAATACCCGCTGGCCACCAGCCAAGCCTCGGTCAGCTCAAACGCAGGCTTTTTGTCGGCCAGCATCTGCGCATGGGCAAGCTTGACCAGCACATCCGCCTCCACGTTCACGGGAGCGCCAATCGAGAGCGTGTGCAAGTTGGTGCGCCAATAAGTCAAGGGGAGTATGGCAATGGAGATTGTCTCGCCATCGAAGTCCGCAATCGTCAGGCTGATGCCCTCAACCGCCACCGACCCCTTGTGTACCATCCACGCCCGCACGTTTTCAGGAACGCGTACTTTGAGGGTCCAGTCGGTGGTCCGCTTGTCGAATTCGTGGCTATTCTCGGAGATCACCGGGTCGAGACCGGTCATGATGCCAGTTCCGTCCACGTGACCCTGGACGATGTGGCCGCCCAACGGACTTCCCGCCGCAGTCGGCAGCTCCAGGTTGACTTTGGCTCCAGGTTCGAGCGACCCCAGCGAAGTCCGGTCCAACGTCTCCTGCGCCAGATCGGCGTGGAACAGCGTCGGGTCCACATCCAGGGCCGTAAGACAAACGCCCGAGACCCCCAGCGAGTCTCCCTCGCGCAACCGCCCAGCCAGCCCCGGCGCCTCGACCGTCAGCCGCCGCACGCCCCCGGTGTCTTTCAGGCTGACCAGCGTCCCCGTCTGTTCGATGATTCCGGTAAACATGGTTCCATTCTAAGGGGTCAGGGATCAGGCCCTCAGCGGGGGTTCTCACGCCAAGTAACTCGATCATCTCCCCATCTTTCTGCGAATTCCGCTGCTCTAGCTCGAATTGTTTCGGTAGCGTTCAAAAGAAAGAACGCTCTCGGGGAATGAGGACTCGCTCGCAACGCATCTACCTGTCCAAAGCCATTGGCGCGGAGGCGGTCGGCGTTGTAGCCAATCTCGGCAGTGTGTCCGCCTTCTCTGTGGGTTTGATGATGATAGACAATCAGTGTCCGCCCCTCCTCATTGAAGCTGGCTAAGTCCTCAAAGCTCACGCTCTTGATTGCTTTGCCTCTCTTTGGGGAGAATCTCTCCGGCTGTAGCCCGTTGTCTGGATCGAGGAAAACAAGCTTGCTGCCAGCAATCTTCTTCTTTGCTCTCTTCAGCCATTCAACCCTTGCATCGTGCCGTTCCGAGAATCTCTTTGGCAGGGGAAGGGGCTCCGATGCGAACTGGCAGTTGGGGACGAGGCTTTCCAGTTCCAAGGCCGCAACTGATCGCTCGCCGCCCTTTACGATTCGATGAAGGCTGTCGAAGAGGTTTGGATCGAGCCAGCGCCATCCCTTACCGTCGCGCCTCTTCTGGTCCTCAAGATACTCGATATGTCTTCCGTCGCCGTTGTGCGCTTCATCTGGTACCAAGTACCAAACAACGCCCAGCTTGTAATCGGGCGATAAGGCGCGGAGCAGACCAAGCTTCACGAAGTCGCCTATGTCACCAACATATCGATTCTGCATCCGCTACCTCGCTGCCACCCCTGCCAGGACGGTATGGAGCACCTTTCACCGGGCTATTACTGATCCCTGATCCCTGACCCCTGATCTCTGTCGTCAGGCCACGGATCTTTGAGCAGCGAACATAGCCCCAGGTCGTTGCTGTAGCGCTCGACCGCAACCTCAGCCATGTGGATGGCATGCGTCATTCCGCGGAAGGCGGGCACGGCGTCGGAACCCATGATCTGCGGCGAAACGAAGAGGTGAATGCGGTCTACGAGGCCGCCGGCCAGCAGAGCCGTATTCAGCCGCGTTCCGGTCTCTGTCAGCAGCGTCAGAATGCCTTCTTCGCCCAGCAGGTCCAACACTTTGCCCAGCGGGACGCGCCCCGCTTCGGCCGGGAGCACCTCGACGCGGACGCCGCGGCTGCGCAGCTCGGCGATGCGGGCCAGGTCGTTGGAGACGGTGAAGATCGCGAGATCCTGGTTGGCCGTCTTCACCATCTTGGAGTCGAGCGGCATGCGCAAAGCCGAGTCCAGCACCACGCGCAAGAGCGGCCTGCGGCGCCGCAAACCGCTGCGGTCGGTGAGCAAGGGGTCGTCCGCCAGCACGGTATCCACGCCGGTCAGGGCGGCATCCGCCTGCCAGCGCAGCGGCTGCACGGCCAGCCGCGCCGCTTCGCAGGTGATCCAGTAAGGCGCGGCTACATGATGCACTCCCGGCGGCGGCGCGATGCGGCCATCCAGGGTCATGGCCACCTTCATCAGCACCAGTGGACGCCGGTGCTGGCTCCAGCGGGCAAAACCCTCGTTCAGCCGCCGCGCCTCGGCCTGGCAGCCGCCGAGCGCGACCTCGATCCCGGCGGCGCGCAGGCGGTCCATTCCGTGACCCGCCACGGCCGGGTTGGGATCGATGGTGGCGGCGACCACGCGCCCCAGACCCGCCGCAATCAGCGCGTCGGTGCAAGGACCGGTGCGGCCAGTGTGGTTACAAGGCTCCAGGGTGACGTAGGCTGTGCCGCCGCGCAACCGCTCGCCGGCGTGCTGAGCGGCAACCTTGAGGGCAGCCATCTCGGCGTGGTCGACGAGGTCGTACTCGTGCCACCCTTCGCCGGCTACCTGGCCGGCGCGATCCAGAATCACGCAGCCCACGGCCGGGTTGGGCGAGGAGACGGCGATGCCGCGCCGGGCCAGCTCCAGGGCTCGCTGCATCCACTGGCGGTCGAGTTCGGGGCGAAGGGTCATGGGAGGAGGAACACTCCAGTGTAAACGGGAGCAGCTTGGGGGCACGAGGAACTTTCCGGGCGGGGCCGCGTATCAGATGACAGCGGCTGGGCGGCTGTGCCTGTTCGCGGCTGTGCGGGAAAGCAGAGGGACGGAGGAAAGAGTTCACATGGGCGAGGGAGCAAGTTTGAACGGGATGGTGGCGCGGGCGCCGCAGCAGTGGGCCAGGCTGGCCGGATTCTTTTACCTGGTGAACACGGTCACCTCGCTCAGCTCGTTTTCGGGCAGGCTGCGCGGGGCGGTTCTGACCTGGACAAACTGGACGGCGACTGCGGCCTATGTGACGGTGGTGATTCTGATCTATCTTCTGTTGCGGCCGGGCAGCCGCGGGCTCTCAGCTGTAGCGGCGATCTTCGGCCTCCTAGGCTGCGCCGACGAGGCGCTCTGGAAGTACAACCTCTTTCCGGTCCACGTGCATAGCCTCGTCTTCTTCGGGTTCTATTGCACGCTGCTGGGAGTGCTGATTCTCCGGTCGGAGTTCATGCCGCGGTTCCTGGGTGGACTGCTGCTGCTGGCAGGGGCAGGCTGGCTGACGTTTGTGTCGGCGAGTTTGTCGAAGATGTGCTCGCCATACAACTACATTGCAGGCGGGGTGGGAGAGATTCCGCTTATGCTGTGGCTGCTGATTGCGGGCGTGAACGGAGAGCGGTGGCGAAGGCAGGCGGGGGCAGTGCGATGAGCGGAGGATTGGCCCCTGGTTTTGCAGCGAGCTTCAAAACCAGGATCTGTTACAAGGCCGACCGCGAATAACGCTCAGGGAGCTTAAGATGCGTTTGCCCTGCATGACTCCCCGCACGCCCCTACCCCAGCAGTGAATCCACAAAGGCAGCCGGCGAGAACTCCAGCAGGTCGGTCATCTGCTCGCCCACGCCGGCGAAGCGCACCGGCAGGTTGAGTTCCTGGGCAATGGCGACGGCAATTCCGCCCTTGGCCGTGCCGTCCAGCTTGGTAAGCAAAATGCCCGTGACGCCGGCGGCCTGCGTGAACAGTCTGGCCTGCTGCAATCCATTTTGACCCGTGGTTGCATCCATCACCAGCAGCACCTCGTGAGGTGCGCCGGGGACGAGCCGCGCAGCCGTGCGGCGCATCTTTTCCAGCTCGTCCATGAGGCCGGCTTTTGTGTGCAGCCGCCCTGCCGTATCGACGATCAGCTCGTCAATATTCCGCGCCTTGGCGGCAGTAATGGCGTCGTAAAGCACTGCGGCCGGATCGCCCCCGTGGCGCGTCTTGATCATCTCCACGCCCGACCGTGCGGCCCAGATCTCCAATTGCTCGATGGCCGCCGCGCGAAACGTATCCGCGGCGCAAAGCAGAACTGTTTCGTTCTGATTCCGGTACCAGGCAGCCAGCTTGCCAGCCGAGGTCGTCTTCCCGGTGCCGTTCACGCCAACCAGAAATGTAACCTTCGGCGGCGCCTCCGGCGTCATCACGGCCCGCGGCGGAGCCTCAAGAATAGCCCGCAACTGCTCCTTCAGCAGGTCGCGCAACTCGTCTCCGCCTTCGATGGCCTGCCGTCGTGCCCGGTCGCGCAACGCATCCAGAATCCGGGTGGTCGTCTGAACGCCCAGGTCGCTGGTTAGCAGCGCCGATTCAAGACTCTCCAGCGTGGATTCATCGACGGTTCGCGTCAGCGCGACGATGCCTTCGATCTTCGATGAAAGCGACTCGCGCGTGCGGCTGACGGCCTGCTTCATCCGGTCGAAGAAGCCGGGCCTGGGCGCTTCGGCTTCGGGAGCGATCTCCGCGTCTTTTTTGCCGCCAAAAAACTTCATGATGGTCCAGATTTGAGTCTAGAGCATCGGGGGCGGCAAGCGGGCGAGTCAGCAAGCCAGCCCGGCGCCGGCTCGCTGACTTGCCGCTCGCTTCGAAGTTACTTCTTGAAGACCGCGGCCAGGTTGGCTCCAGCCTCGGCGTCTTCAATCACCGCAACGGTGCTGATCTCAATGAGATCGGCCCACTTTGCCGCCCCCATATGCAGTGCAGCTGCGTTGTGGGTCTCGTAGAGGGCAAAACCGCCGCTGCAGTCCACGTTGTGCCAGCGGCCGAGCAGGGTGACGCCCTCCGCGGGCGTTCCTTCCCCGGCGAGGAACCGCTCGACCGTCTCTTGCATGGTTCCGGGTAAAAGGGCCCAGGTTGACATGAATTTCATTCTTTCGTCCTCCGTGCTCGATTCTTGATGGGGAAAACTCTCGGGCTTTGCCGAGATGGCGATTGTAGAGCAGTGAACTGGCGGCTAGGAACCACAATCGCAAGGCTGTGCTGTTAAGAAAATGCTTGTCTTTGGTACGTCAGATAGGGAAAAATCGCACAACGGCGTTGAAGAAATGCTTTCCCCGGAAGACGTAAGACGCCGCAACCACAACCAAGGAGGAGGTCGATGAGCAAAGTCCGAGTGCTGGTCGGGACGAAGAAGGGAGCTTTCATCCTCAGCGCCGATGGAAGGCGCGACAAATGGGAGGTAAGCGGCCCGTTCTTTGCCGGGTGGGAGATCTACCACCTGAAAGGTTCGCCGGTCGCCCCAAACCGGCTCTATGCATCGCAGTCCAGTAGTTGGTCCGGCCAGGTCATTCAGCGCTCCGACGACGGCGGGGCGACATGGGCTGCAGTGGGCAACAAGTTTGCCTATGACGGCGTGCCCGGCACACATCAGTGGTACGACGGCACGCCGCATCCATGGGAGTTCAAGCGCGTCTGGCATCTTGAGCCGTCTCTCACCGACGCTGACACCGTCTTCGCCGGCGTCGAGGATGCGGCGCTGTTCAAATCCACCGACGGCGGCGCCACGTGGGATGAACTGGCCGGCCTGCGCCGCCACGGCTCGGGTCCTCACTGGCAGCCCGGCGCGGGCGGCATGTGCCTCCACACTGTCATTCTCGATCCCAGCAACGCCGAGCGAATGTACATTGCCATCTCCGCTGCCGGCGCGTTTCGCACAGATGACGCAGGCAAGAGCTGGAAGCCCATCAACAAGGGCCTTGTCTCCGAATTCATACCCGACCCGAACGCCGAAGTGGGCCACTGCGTCCACCATGTCGCGATGCACAAAGAGCGCCCCGGCGTGCTCTTCATGCAAAAGCACTGGGACGTGATGCGCAGCGACAACGCGGGCGATAGCTGGCACGAGGTGAGCGGCAATCTGCCCACCGACTTTGGCTTCGTGATCGACGTTCACGCCCACGAGCCGGAGACGCTTTACGTCGTCCCCATCAAGAGCGACTCAGAGCACTTTGTGCCCGACGGCAAGCTGCGCGTCTACCGCAGCCGCACCGGCGGCAACGAGTGGGAGGCGCTCACCAAAGGCCTGCCGCAACAGGACTGCTACGTGAATGTCTACCGCGACGCCATGGCCGTCGATTCGCTCGACGAGTGCGGCGTCTACTTCGGCACTTCAGGCGGGCAGGTATACGCGTCGGCCGATGCGGGCGATAGCTGGTCCCCTATCGTGCGCGACCTGCCGACGGTACTGTCCATCGAGGTGCAGACGCTTGGCTGACAGGGATCAGAGATCGGGGCGGCTGCCCAGCGCGATTCAGTGGGGTGGTGCGGTGATCCGCGTCATGTTGCCGCAGCATCTGCGCACGCTGGCTGGAACGGGCGCCGAAGTCACACTGGAGGTTGCCGCGCCAGTAACGATGCGGAGCGTGCTTGACGCGCTGGAGTCGCGCTATCCCGCGCTGGGCGGGACGATTCGCGAGCATGGCACCGGGCAGCGGCGCGCATACATGCGCATCTTCGCATGCGAGGAAGACTGGTCGCACGAGCCGATGGATAAAGACCTGCCGCAGTTGGTGGCGGAGGGGAAAGAGCCGCTGCTGATTCTTGGGGCGATTGCCGGGGGGTGCGGATAGGTTGGGCGTGGCGTCCAGATCGATGGTGCCCGGTATTGCTCAGACTAAGACAATTCGACTCACTACTGTCAATCATGTTGGGGCAGGCTAGCAGTGACCCCGGCCAAAGTGAGGAGAATGGATGAGCGGATTTAAAGTTCTTGCGTTAACGGCTGTTGCCGGGTTCATGTTTATGGCAACCCCTCCCAAAGCGGCGGCTCAGGTTACGGTCGAAATCGGAGTGGCACCGGATTGCCCCTACGGCTACTATGACTACGCTCCGTACAAATGTGTTCCCGACGGCTACTACGGTCCGGAATGGTTTACCGGCGGCGTGTTCGTTGGCGTTGGCCCTTGGTTTCACGGCCCCGATAACTTCCGTGGCAACGTAGACAACTCGTTCGACCCGCAACACGGCTATAACGGCGAATCGCCGAAGGCTGGCGAAAAGGCAGCGGCACAACGCCGGGACCCCGCGCAATTCAGAGGCAACGAATCCCGCGATGGACGCGGACACACAGGTGGAGAAAAGAAGTAACTGACTTCAACCGATGCGGAAGGCTGCAGGGCATGGTTGGTACCGGGGGGTACTGCCAGGCACAGCGCAGAAGTCCGATAAAACAAAGAGCGCGGCTATGGCCGCGCTCTTTCACTTTCTGGATCGATTCACCGGTTCGATAGAAACTTGTGGCGCGTTCATAGATGGCTGTGGCTATAATCGCGAGGCGGCTGCGCTTCCCCTCAGAGCAGATCGCGGGGCAAACAAGAAATTCAGAGCTGCAAGACAAGGACCACGGACGCATGTGTGGAATCGTTGCTCTCTATTCACGTCGCGAGCCTGTCTCCGCGACAAAGCTGGAACGCGCAACCAAGAGCCTCTATCATCGCGGCCCCGACGGGCAGCGGCAATGGATTTCAGCCGACCGCAAGGTGGGGTTGGGCCATGCACGGCTGAGCATCATCGATCTTTCTACCGGCGATCAGCCGATTGCCAGCGAGGACGAGCGGACACGGATCGTTGTGAATGGCGAGTTCTATGGCTTCGAGGCGATCCAGAAAGAGCTGGAAGGACGCGGGCACCGGCTGCGCACGCGCTCTGACAGCGAGATTGCGCTGCATCTCTATGAGGACTTCGGGACGAGTTGCCTGCAGCACCTGCGCGGCGAGTTCGCGCTGGTGTTGTGGGACGAGACGCAGCGCAGAGTGATTGCGGCGCGGGATCGATTCGGCATCAAGCCGCTGTTTTATGCGTGGCACAATGGCACGCTATACATGGCGTCGGAGGTGAAGGCGCTGTTTGCCGCGGGGGTTCCGGCGCGCTGGGACGAGGAGAGTGTCTACCGCTCGGTGGCGTTTGGCGGACACCAGATGCGCACGCTGTACGACGGGGTGTTTCAGATTCCGCCGGGCCACTTCATGATCGTGACCGAAAAGCATGCGCAGGTGAACCAGTACTGGGACTTCGATTACCCCAAAGCGGATGCCACTGCGCCCAAGCGCTCGGATGCCGACTATGCGGCGGAGTTCCGTCATGAGCTCGAGGAGGCGGTGCGGATTCGCCTGCGCGCGGATGTTCCGGTGGGGGTGTACCTGAGCGGTGGATTGGACTCGTGCGCGGTGCTGGGGCTGGCGGCGAAGCATCATCCCGAGCCGATACGGGCCTTCACGCTGACGTTTGAGCAGGCGGCTTACGATGAGGGGCCGATCGCCAAAGAGATGGCCGCAATGGCCGGCGCGGAGTTCAACCCGATCCCCATTCGGCAAAATGACCTGGCGGAGAACTTCGCCGATGCGATTGCGCAGGCGGAGACACTTTGCGTCAACGCTCACGGCGTGGCCAAGTACATGTTGAGCCGCGCGGTGCGCGACGCAGGCTACAAGGTGGTGATTACCGGCGAGGGATCGGATGAGATTCTGGGCGGGTATCCGCATTTTCGCCGCGACATGCTGCTCTACAACCGCGAGGGGCAGGATCCGGAGGCGATCAAGGAACTGCTGAGCTGGCTCGACGACCACAATTCAGTTTCGCGCGGTCTGCTGCTGCCGGACGGGGATACCGGGTCGACGGAAGCGGTACGGCGGATTCTGGGATACGTGCCTTCGTGGATCGAGACGTTCGGCTCGCGTGCGGTGAAGATGCGGCCGCTGCTCGATGGGAATTTCCGGGAGAAGTATTTGGCCACGGAAGGGTGCTACGGCATTCTCGACGAAGTAGACCTGCGCGCCCAGCTAACCGGCAGGGATCCGCTGCACCAGTCGCTCTATCTTTGGTCGAAGACGGTGATGGCGGGATATATATTGACCATGCTGGGCGACCGGATGGAGATGGCGCACTCGATCGAGGGGCGCGTGCCGTTTCTGGATCACAAGCTGGTGGAGCTGATCCGGTCGCAGCCGGTGAACCAGAAGATTCGCGGCATGACGGAGAAGTATGTGCTGCGCGAAGCGGTGCGCGACGTGATCATCGACACGGTCTACCGGAGGCAGAAGCATCCGTTCCTGAGCCCGCCGGCGACGCTGAATCCAGACGATACCTTCAGCACGTATGTGCAGGACATGCTGCGCGGGCCGGTGCTGAAGTCGCTGCCGTTCTTCGATCAGAAGCAGGTAGTGGGGCTGCTGGACCGCTTGCCAGGGATGGATGTGGGAGCGCGGACGGCCAACGACCAGGTGCTGATGCTGCTGGTGAGCATGTGCGTTCTGCAAGAGCGGTTCGGGCTGGCGGCTTGAAGTGCTTTCCAGGCTTCGCGGCCGGGTGGGTTGCGGCTGGGTGAGTGCGGGAATCTACAAAAATGGAATCCCAAGTCTCAAAATGCGGGGGTGAGACCTGGGATTCCATCCCGGAGTGGTGGGCCTGTCTGGGAGACGGGCCAGCTTCGCTCCAATTTGCGGCCCTTGGAGTCAGGCCGCGGACTTCTGTTCGGCTGGCTTAAGTGGGTGCGCCAACTCGTCAAAAACTGCGCGGTACTGGATCATCGCCGTTCTTAGCTCTTCGGTGGTTGCTTCAACCTTGCCGAGGCGCACTGCGGCGGTGTGTGCGAGGCGGTAGTTTTCCATGACGCGCGGATAGCTCACGGAGAGATCGGCGGCGCGCTGCTCGAAGCTGGCGTGCGGATAGCCCCGGGCCTCGAGAAGCGCGTTGATGAGGTCGTCGGCTTCAGTGACGGCGGCCTTGGGATGATCGACGAAGCGGGATTGGACGGTGTACCACTCGGTGACAAAGCGGTCCCGCTCGACGACGCCGAGGTCGCGAATTTCGAGAGTCTTGACGTGGGTTTCGCGCTCGGCCAGTTTGGATTCTGCCTGGCGAGATGAGCCGTTCTTGCGAACCTCGCGATCGTATTCCGAGCCGAAGCGTAAGCGAAATGCCTGCGTCTTGGTTTTGAGATGCTCCATGTAGGCGGCAATGGCAATCGCGACGATGACGACCAGCACAAATGCTGCGACGATGAGCTGCAAGTTCGTGAAGCTGTAGTACATTCCGTTGAATTGAAATTCCATGTGCGTACTCCTGTGCGGGGACTTTCCCGGCGAACGGAGGTTGATGGTTGCGGTTCCGGGCCCTGGGGGAGGGCCAATGCAATCGATCCTAAGCGGGGAAACGAGGGCGTGCTGGCCAAAATTGCTCAGTGAATTTGTCGAGTATTTTCCGATCCTCTAAATGGCGGATTGCTCGAATTCTTCTCAAATTCTTGCTTCGAATTTTTTCTCGAAGAGTTGTTGCAAGAGGTCATGATTCGGACTCGGGTGGCGAGCCGTCCTCGGAATCGCGCGATCTTGCGGCGATGCGCATCGGTTGCAGGGCACTATGGTCGAGGAAGGTGGCAGCGGCAGCGATCAGACCGAGGATAAGCATGAACCCGCAAACGGTGAGGTTGGCGTTCGTGAGCAAATCGTGCATTCCGTTCTCCTTTTCGAGAAAAGCCGGGATCGCAGGGTAACTGGGGGAGTTCTCGCGTTGGACATTCAAGATGTCCTTCTTCGATTCTGCGTTGGGAAGGCGCGGGGGTTCTGTCTTGTATTGCACAGTGCCAACGGAACGATTGAACGGAGGGGTAGCAGGCGCTAGCGCTCGTCTTTGCCAGGGCGAAGCATGAGGTGCCTGATGGCTTCGCGCGGGTCTTTGCCTTCGTCGAGGATGAGCTCCATCTGCTCGGTGATGGGCATTTCAATGTTGTACAGGCGGGCCAGGCCGAGGGCGGCACGGGTGGTGCGGACGCCTTCAGCGACTTTGCCACCCAGGCTCTGAAGGATTTCGGGAAGGTTGCGGCCCTGACCCAGTGCCTCGCCGACCGTCCGGTTGCGACTGAGTGAGCCGGTGCAGGTGAGGACAAGATCGCCGGCGCCGGAGAGGCCGGCTAGAGTTTCGCGGCGGCCGCCGCAGGCAATGGCGAGGCGAGTGATTTCAGCAATGCCGCGGGTCATGAGGGCGGCGGAGGAGTTGTAGCCGAGGCCAACGCCGGCGGCGATTCCGGCCGCGATGGCGATGACATTCTTGAGGGCTCCGCCGAGTTCAACACCAATGACATCGGTGGAAGTGTAGAGGCGGAGGGTTTCGGAAGAGAACTCATTCTGGATGCGAGCGGCAACTTGAGCGTCGGTGAAGGCAACGGTGACGGCTGTGGGCTGAGCCTGGGCCACTTCCACGGCGAAGCTGGGGCCGGACAACGCGCCGATGTGGAGATTGAGGCCTCTGTCCGAAAGGCTGGAGGCAATGACCTGGGTCATGCGCAGGAAGGTCTGGTCTTCAACACCTTTGGTGGCGCTGACAATGATCTGGCCGGAGTGGAGGTGGGGGCCAAGGCGGCCCAGGGTGGGTCGGAGGAACTCGGAAGGAACGACGGAGACGACGATATCGGCATCGGCCGCGGCCGCTTCGTTGCCAGTGATGGCGATTTCGGCGGGGATGGGAAAGCCGGGCAGGAACAGCGTGTTTTCGCGCGGCGCGGCGATTTCGAGTGCGGCTTCAGGGCTGTGCGCCCAGAGGGTGATCTGGTGCGAGCCACGGCGGTGAAGCGAGAGGGCGAGGGCTGTTCCCCAGGCGCCGGAACCTAAGACGACAATGCGGCTCATGTGGGTTTTTTGGCTCCGAAACGGGATTCCTTGCCTGCGAGAAGGCGCCGAATGTTTGGGTAATGCTTGGCGATGATTAGCCCGGCGACGATGAACTGGACGGTGATGAAAAAGGGCGGCCGGTCTCCGCTCACGAGAAGCCAGGCGAAGACGGGAAAGCTGGCTGCGCCGAGAATAGAGCCCAGGGAGACATAGCGGGTGATCAGAATTGTAAGGAAGAAGACCGTGATGGCGGCGAGCGCGGCGAGCGGGGCGGCGACCAGGAAGACGCCAAAGCCAGTGGAAACGCCCCTTCCACCGTGAAAACGGAGCCAGGGCGGGAACATGTGGCCGAGGACCGCGCATAGTGCGGCGAGAGCTTCGAAGTTTCGGATGGATTCGATGGGAATGCCATGGGCGATGAGCGCGATGGCGGCCATGCGGGCAAGGTAGACGGCTGCGCAGCCTTTGAGCATGTCGATGAGGAAGGTGGCCAGGCCGAGGCCTTTGCCGCCAGAGCGAAGCACGTTGGTTGCGCCGATGTTGCCGCTGCCGATGGATCGGATGTCCTGATGGCGGAAGATGCGAACCAGCAGGTATCCGGTGGGGATGGACCCGAGCAGGTAAGCGGCGATCGCGACGATCAGGCTGGCGAGGAGCATACCGAAGGAGAGTTTACCACCTGCGGCGGGGCAGGCACCTGCGCTGCGGCAGACGGCGCTTGCGCGCCAGGGCGATGAGGGCTCAGTCGGAGACTATCAATTCGCCGGGTAGGATGGGACGGGTGCGATAGAGTTTGCCGTGCTGGGCTAAGAGGCCGGTGAAAACCAGTGCGGCAATATAGACGAAGACTTTGACGAGGTCGGTTGCGTGGTTTCGAGGCAGGGTCTTCCAGAGGACAAGGAGTATGGTTTGGGCGGCGGTGACGGCCCAGACGGAGCCGTAGAAGTAGCGGCGCTCAAGGCCTTCGGTCCTGGTGGAGGGGCCGACGCGGGGCAACTTGCCGATGGCGCCGAGAAACAGAATGATGGCGCACATTGGGAAGTAGGCGTTGTTATAAATCTGCTTCATGTACCAGACGCCGGTGAATGTGGCGATGACGAGGCCCGCCAGGTTGAGCAAGGCGAAGTTGATGACGGCGTTCCAGGCGAAGGTGTAGCAGACGCGGCGATAGAGGGGATTGGGCTTGTCCTCATCGAAGCGGAGGATGTAGGGGCGCGGCTCCGCGCCTGGCAACCGGCCGCGGACGAGGGCAATACCGGTGCCGATGAGGACCACGGCGAGCCACGTCAAGTTACCCCAATGGAATCCGCGGGTGAAGAGCGAAAACGTGAGCGGACCGGGCGTGAGGAAGAAGACCCAGATCCAGATGGGCCAGTGGCAAAGCCGGTAGATGCGTGTGTTGCGCTCGCGGATCTTCCGTTCTGCGGCTAATTCAACTTTTCCGCGATATCGCATTGTGGTGAGTTTCTCAGGGCAGGGGGGATGGAGTCAATGCTGAGGAGTGCGCCGAGACGGGCGTGGCGGAATCAGCGTTCGAGGATCGCGTTGCGGGCCGAGCGTACCTCTGCGGCGAGTACCTGCAGTACCTTCAAGGATAGGAGCGGGTCGGATTGCATGAGGGCGAGGAAACTATCGCGGGAGACGAAGCTCAGTTGGGCGCCGTCGCGGGCGGTTGCTGTCAACGTGTAAGGTTCGTTGCCGATGAGTCCGGGAAGGCCAAGGAGCGAACCGGCGGCGGCCTGGATGGACAATACGGAGCAGCCCCGACGGGAATCCATGGTGAGGGTGACCTCGCCCTTGTGGACCAGGTAAAGGCCGACCGGCGCTTCGCCCTGACGGAAAAGGACGCGCTCTTCGCCACAGGAGATTGCAGTGGATCGGTCTTCGAGGGCCTGAATTAGTTGCTGATCGGCGACGAATGCGTTTGGGTCCATTTTCACGGACAGCCTCCAGGGAGGAGAAAAACAGCGAGTAAGTGGAACAAGTGCCTTTTGACAAGCCTAGGAACCATGGTTGCATTTATGTAGGCTGGAATTTGTGATAGGGATCACGTATTGGTGGTTAACATCGGGAGAGGCGCTACGGGACCCTGTGGTTGTGCACGAAGCTCAGGCAACGCATTGGTGCGTTACTTGTTCACGCTGGCGACATCTCACAGCTTGATGGCAATGTCCGCGCTCCCCGAGCCCGGAATGCAGAGCGCTCCGATCCAACAGCCTCTTCAGCTACAACTGCGGCGAATCTCCGGCATTCCATTCGCTATTGCATCTGCTTTAACTTGTCGCAGCCGAACGGGTTGCCCATGCTGCAGCCTTTGGTTAGAAATTGCCGGGCCAAAGTGAGATTCTTTGGGACACCGATGCCTTGCCAATAGAGGTCTCCGAGGTTGCTGCAGCCGTTGGCAAAGCGGTAGGTGCAGGAAAGGGTATAGAGATTTGCTGCCTCGGCAGCATCCATCTTGACGCCAAGACCGTTCTGATACATATAGCCGGAACGGTTGCAGGAGGGTCCGTTGCCGCCGAAGCAGAGTTGAAAGTAGAGCGGTTCGGCCTGCGCATAACGGTTCTGATCGAAAAACGCGTCGGCCTGCTGTTTCATTGTCGCAGGATTGGGATTTTGCGCGGGTGGTATGGGATTTGCCCGAGGTGCGGGTGCCGGCGCCGGTTGAACGGCAGGCAGCGTGTTAACGGGTTTGGGATTCGTCCCAGGCGTTGAAGCGGGTTGAGTCGAGAGCACAATTGACGGGGTTGGCTGCGGGTGGGGGCCAAAGATGCGCCCGGCGGCAAACACCGCAACCAGCGCCAAAACTGCCACAACGCCCCAAGCCCATATGGGCACCCTTCGCCAACCAGGGGTCAACTCTTCATTTTTCGGCTTGGCGGGCCGGGCATTGACTGCACCCGGAATTGGCTTGGGTTGGACTGGTACTGCTTCGAAGACCGGCCCGGCTTCGGCCTGTGCGCCTTCACGATGTAGGCTCTTTTGGTCCGTCTGCGATTGAGCTGGAGCCTGTGTTGCGCGAATTCGCTTGATCTGTGTCTTGAGTCCGTCGAGTATCTCGGCCTTTACCCTGGCCCATTTGGGATCGCTCTCCGTAAAGTCGATCAAGGGCGTGGAGCCGGGAACCATCTGGCGATCGGCAAGGACGGGATACTCGCTCCAATCGCAGGGTTCGACCAGCACCGGCACGATGATCATTTGCCCCAGCTTGGCGCGATTCACGATCCGGGACATTTCATATTGCTCGATAAACTCGGAGTTCAGGAACGCCTGGCTCACGATCAGAAGGGCGATCTGTGCCTGATCGATCTCCGCTTCGATATTCGTTCTGAATTCGTCGCCGGGCCTCAGATCCTTGTCATACCAGAAGACGACATTTTGCTTCTTCAGGGATTCCATCAGGAACGGAATCAGGTTGAACCTGTAGTCGCGGTCCAGCCATTTCTTGTCCTCGCGCGCATAGCTGACAAAGACACGCGTGAGCTCATCGAAGGCGACTGGATTCATGCTTGGGTCCATAGGGGGATGGCTCCTTGCTGTTTGAATTCTGTGTTGCCGCGGGCGTCCTCATTGCCGATGTCCCGTGCTTCCGGCTCCTCAGATTCGCGCCACTCGCGCGGCGTCCACAAACAGCTTATCCTTCGTTGCGGTTGAAATGGATACTTTTTGTGCCATTTCTTTGCGCTGCGCCCCCCGCTCTGCTTTCGGCAACTCGCGATTGACAAGTGTTAAGCAACAGGCTACAGTAGGCCAGATGAAGATTCGGGACTTCGCTCATAAGGGCCTGAAGAGGCTCTATGAAGATGACAGCACGAAAGGAATCCCGCCGGAGGCTGCTGACAAGCTGCGCAAGATGCTTGCCTTTCTGGAAGGTATGGACGACCCCGGGGAACTGCGAGACCTCCCGGCATGGAGGGCGCATACGTTGACCGGCGACCGCAAGGGAACATGGAGTTTGAGCGTAACGGGAAATCTCCGGTTGACGTTTTGGATCGATGCCGCGGAGCGCGAGGTTCGCGAAGTGAATTTAGAGGATTACCACTAGGAGGGAAAACGCAATGACCATGAAGAATCCTCCCCATCCCGGGGATTTTATTCGGACTGAGATCGTCGAGCCTGCCGGTTTATCGGTGACGGCGGCAGCGGTGGCGCTTGGAGTCTCCCGGCCGGCGTTGTCGAGCTTGCTGAACGGCAAGGCCGGGCTGTCAGGGGAAATGGCGCTGCGCATCGAGAAGGCGTTTGGCGTGAGGATGGACACGCTGATGCGGATGCAGTCCGCTTACGAGATTGCGCAGACACGGAAGCGGGAGAAGCAGATCCGGGTGCAGCGGGTTCAGTGCGCGGCTTGAGTTGGATCGTTGAGGCTTGAGGACTCCCAGGTCTCAGAACCGAGACCTGGTGCACCCGGCCCCGGCTGGCATATCGGACCATGTTTGGTGCTACGAGAAAATCGAAGGGTTGGCCGCAGCATAGTGGGGTATGAACTTCGACCCTCATCCGCACGCTGACAAACGTAAACGCAGCGCAATTGCACTCACGAATGTGCTACTCGCAGCCAAGAATGATCCAAAAATATTGCGCAACCATCTCCGGGAGTTGCTCCGCATATTGCTGTGGAAGATCACTCAAGCCGAGTCCTCCACTCATAAGACCCGTTATCAGAGCCAAGACGCACTCAAATTCCGCGATAAGGGCAATCTTCGCCATGACCATGTTTTTCAATGCACCCAGATGATCGATGCGCTTCTCGCCAAGCCTGAAAGAGCCGGAGAAATTCTAGAAACCGCTGTAGGGTGTACGGTGACGCTTGCCGAGCATGAACGCCTGCATCAGAACGAAGAAGAATATGGATGGAAGCGCTATTACAAAGCAGAGATAGTCGTCATGGATACATCCAAGCATCCCCCGGAACCTGTGGAAATTTCAAATTGAGGCACCACCGGGAAGACACGGAATCGAATGGCCGCCGATGGTTACATCAGCCTTCTGCGGACCAGATCCAGCGCTTGCTGGGCGGCGAATTCGCGGATTCTCAGGCGGTCGCCGCGGAAGGTGCGCTCAGTAACTTCGTTCTTCGTGGCGTCGGAGAGGGCTATGTAGACCAGGCCGACGGGCTTTTCTTCGGTGGCGCCGGTGGGACCGGCGATACCGGTTATGCCCAATCCCAGAGTGGCTCCGGTGCGCAGACGAATGCCGTGGGCGACGGCTTTGGCGACCTCGGCGGAGACAGCGCCGTGCTGGGCGATGAGTTCCGGTGACACGCCGGCGAAGGCGTGCTTGAGGGCGTCGGAGTAGACGATGGCGCCGCCAAGGAAGGAGCGCGAACTGCCGGGAACGCCGGTGATGCGCTCGGAGATCATCCCGCCGGTGCAGCTTTCCGCGACAGCGAGGGTAAATTGGCGGAGGCCGAGATAGAACAGGACGATCTGCTCGAGTGTTTCGCCATCGGAGGAGTAGAGCCAATCCTCGAGAGCTTCCTCCATCTTTCCAGCCAGCTCGTCGACGCGCTGCTGAGCCTGTTCGGCGCTGGGCTTTGAGCATAGGAGTGAAAGCTGAATGTCTCCCGAGTGGGCCAGAATGGTCGTCTCGACGTCCTTATAAAGCGTGTAGATTGGGGCGAGAAACTTGTCGGCCTGGGACTCGGGAATCATGGCGGCGCGAAGAGTCCGCTTGGCGATGAAGCGCTTGGGAATTGCGGCGCGCAGACGGGGCAGGCATTCGGCGTCAAAGAGCGGACGGCACTCGCTGGGCGGGCCGGGGACGAGCAGGAGGATCTTTCGATAACCGGAGAATCGGGTGTCGAGCCACTGGCCGGGAGCGCTTCCATTGGGGTTGGGCAACACGGTTGCGCCCTCGAGGACGTCGGCCTGTTTGAGGTTGTTAGTGGGCATGGGGATGCGAAAAGAGGCGGCGCGGGCATGAAGCGCGGCGACCAGCGTGGCTTCTCGGCGGAGGGTGAGCGAGAGGGCTTCCGCGACGGCTTCGCGGGTTAAATCGTCTTCGGTGGGGCCGAGGCCGCCGATGATGGCGAGGATGTCGGCGCGGCCGAGGGCGATGCGAATGGCGTTGACCAGATCCTTGCGCCGGTCGCCGACGATGGTCTTGAAGGTGACCGTAACGCCGATCTCGTTGAGCTTCTCAGTGAGATAGAGCGAGTTAGTATCCTGACGCCAGGGAGTAAGCATCTCGGAGCCGACGGCAATGATTTCGGATTTCATGGAAGCAGCTCTTAGCTCCTAGCTTTCACCTTCTAGCTGTGATGTGCTCCAGGGCGACATTGGCTTGTGCTTATTATTCCTTGTTATACGCGTAATCTCGCTCTACGCGGCAGATTCTTGTTTTGAAGGTCTGATACCAGACATCGCGCCCACGCTGCTGAGCCACAAGATGGGCGGAGTTCTGCTTCCAGGCCGCAATGGCTTCCAGGGTATCCCAATAAGATACAGTGATGCCAAGCGAATCGCGTGCCGATTCGATGCCGAGGAATCCGGGTTGCAGCGCGGCGAGCGAGACCATTGCATCGGTCATGGCGTCGTATCCGGAGTTATCTTCGGTTCTGGTGGAAGTAAAGATGACCGCGTAATAAGGCGGCGCGGGTGTTATGGCAATAGTCATGTGCGGTTCCTGAGGCTTGAAGCTGGGAGCGAGAAGCTAGAACAGGGACAATCCTTCAACTCCCAAGTCCACATCGTAAACGGCGTCGTGGGTTGCGACGATGGTGGTGCCGAGGGGAGAAAAGGCAACGCCGACGAGGTTTGTTCCGGCCAGGACGAGAGAGGCAACGCCCGCGGGGGTCACGCGCACCAGTCCGCGCCGGCCATGGAGGCATGCGGCGAGGTAGACATCGCCATCCTTTGAAAGCGCGAGGCCCTGTGGACGGCCGAGTCCGCGGAACCAGACTCGGGTTTCGCCGTGCGAGTCGATGGCCCAGATTGCGTCGTTCGACGAGAGAGAGGGAGCGGTCACGAAGAGGGTGCCTGAAGCGTCGGCGGCGAGGTGATAGGCGGCGACGCTGGGCTCGAGGGTGGCATGGACGAAGATGCGGCGCTGGGGATCGATCTTGAAGATGGTGCCGCTGCGATCGCCGACGAACAGATTCCCCTCTGGGTCGAAGGCAGCTCCGGTAGCCACGCCCATGCCTTCGGCGTAGACGTTGAACTCGCCGGAAGCGTCGACGCGGTACACGTTGCCCTCCGCGCGGGAGGTGACGAACAAGTCGCCGTCGGGGTTGAATGCGAGGCCCGTGGCGTTGAGGATGCCGGTAACAAATGGAGTACCGCGGCCGTCGGGACTGATGCGGACAATGGAGACCGGGGTCATTTTGCCGCGAGAGCCGGAGATGGTGGCATAGATCATGCCGGAGCGGCTGACGGCGGGGCTGGTGACGGGGTGCAGTCCTTCGCTGAGTTGATTTGCGACGCGAATGGGCGCCCGGTTGCTGGCGCCGGCAGGGTTGCGGACCTCAACCAGGCCGGTAGTGGCGGCTTCGGGGACACGGAGCGCGAGACGGGTTGGCCGGCTCATTGAGACGTTGGCCGGATGCCCATCGACCAGCACGGCGGGCAAAACTGCGGATAGCCCAAAGCTGAAGGGGCCAAGATATGCGCCGATCAGCTCGACTTCCCCGAGGGGCAGAGCGGCGGGGGGGACGATGTCGTCGATGCGCGGCTCGGGGAGTGTTTCAGGTGCGGATTGTGGACGGATGCGGGGCATGTCAAATCCAAATGCGTAACAAGGATGCTACACCCAAAGCATACAGGCCGGCGGCCACATCATCGAAGACGATGCCCCAGCCTTCAGGGAGGCTTTCAAGCTGACGTACGGGAAACGGCTTGGTGATGTCGAAGAAGCGGAAGAGAGCAAGGGCAATAAGAGCGTGCTTCCAGTCGACGGGGCTGAAGAGCAGGGCGATCCATTGGCCGGCAACTTCGTCGATGACCACGAACTGAGGATCTTTGCGGCCGGACTCACGGGCCACGATGGTCGCGGCTGGAACGCCGAGGGCGATGGAGAAAGCGATCCAGATAAGGAGACCGACGAGCATGGTATGGGCACTGGGGTGCGTGGCCATGGATTCAGCGGCCCAGAGAAGCACGGCGGCGACCGAGCCCCAAGTGCCGGGGCCGGGTTTGCCGAAGCCTGCGCCGAAGAAGGTTGCGACGGTCCAAGCCCAGGTCGTTTTTTTCTGGCTGGGGATTGGCGGCGTGGTGGTATTGGGGGTAGAGCTATTCGTCATAGGAATCGCCATTGTTGCCGCCGTTGCCCAGGCCGCCGAGGTCTTCGAGGACTTCGGGGTCGAGAACTGGAGAGCTGATTCTGTAGACGCCGGAAGCCCACTTGCCGAGGTCAATCTTGCGGCAGCGGTCGGAGCAGAACGGGAAGTCCTCGTCGCTGAATTTAACCAGCATGCCGCAGGTGGGACAGCGGTGGAGCTTGACGGATTTTTTCTTTCCGGCCATGAGCACGATTCCGCACGAAAGGCAGCGGGCAATTCTTATGGTACAGCGTGGGATGGGGAGGGGGGCGGCCTTAGGATTCGATGAGGTCCGGGGCTTGATCGGGAGTACTGGCAACCAAAGGCGCCGCGTCGGCCCCGGCTGCCTGCTGTTGAAGGGCATGGCACACGGCTTGTGCAATCTTGTGCTTGAAGGCACGCTTCTCCCTGGTCCTGAGTTTGTGGCCTTGCTTGATTTGCGAAAGGGGCTTGTCCGGGTGCGGAATGGGGCTGAGGAAGAAACCGGAATCGTTGATGGCGAGGCCAAGCCCGGTGAAGAAATTGTCATATGCATCGATGTAAAGGGCGGATAGCTCCTCGGTGTAGGAGCTTTGACGGATTGCGGAGACGGCTGCGAACTCGCCGATGCCGAGGGCCTCCGCGAATCCGTAAAGGGCGGCGAGAAGCAGGGCGGCAGGCCCGACATCGTGAAGAGTTCTGGTTAAGCGGCGAATCTCGTTGAAGTATCCATAGACGCCCTGGATTCGGGAGATCAACAGAACATCTGCTGCCTGAGATTGAAAGATCCAACCTGGGACGATGGTAAATGACAGAACAAAGACGACGACGCCATCCAAGTGCAGATTGAGTGACAGTTCGCCCTCCTTGTCCCAGATCCGGGGCAATCCCATGGAGAAGGCGAAACGGCTGCCGCCGCATTCGATTTCGTGCAGGGTAATATCCGTGCTCAGGCATTGGCGCAAGAGACGATCGGGAAAATCGGCCTGCAGCCGCCTGTAGTGATGAATGAAACAGGCCGCTCGCTCCGGCACGGTAAAGCTTCGGGTTAGGTAGTCGTGGGTGAGGTATTTAAATGCGAACCTTGGATGGAGCCTTGCAGCCTCAGAGAAAGGATGAACCTTAATGAGCTGCAGTACTTGGTAGAAAGTGGCGATGTTCGAAAAGCCGCGCCAAAGCACGCCGGTGAGCAGCCCCGGGGACCAGGTTTTCTTCTCCCGCGCCAAGGCCGAGATCGGGCGCAAGAGCCCGCCATTCGCAGTCGGTCTGCGAGGGTCGTCCAGGGAGGTCCGGTAATCGATGTCGACAGTCATGCTGCGGCCGGTCTCCGAGATCCCAGTCAGTCGAGGGGAACTGAGGTATCAGAAAGGATTCGCCATCTCGCGGAACGGCACCGCCTCGGGGGCGGATAGAAACTGTGAAGATAGTAAAACAGATTGGGGCGATTTCAAGTCGCATATTCGGGGGAGCGGGCGTGGCGAGTTGGTACCATACGCGGGGTTACCGTTGCCGGAATTTGCAGCGTTCAGGGGAGGGATGTGGACGATGACGGGTCCTCGACTGCAAGTCTTGAACGATCGGGGTTACAGCGGGCCGGAGACGATGCGGGCTACGACGTCGTATTCGTGGGCTTCTGTGACTAGTGCTTTGTAGAAGCGGCCGGGCTCGAGTGCGGTGGCGCTGGGGCCTAACTCGGCGAAGTCGTTGATGTAGACTTTGCCGTCGATTTCAGGGGCGTGGTATTGGGTGCGCCCTTGCCAGAGGAGCGGGGTTTCTTCGCTTTCACCTTCGGCGAGGACGACTAACTCGCGGCCGATCCACTGCTGCTTGGCGCGCTTGGAGATGGATTGCTGAAGCTTCATCAGGCGGCGCTTGCGGGCTTCAATGGTGCGCTTGGGCACTTGCCCGGCGAGCGAGAACGCCGCTGAGCCTTCTTCATCGGAATAGCTGAAGACGCCGAGCCAGTCGAATTTTGCTTCTTTCACGAAGTCTTCGAGGACGGTGACGTCTTCGGCGGATTCGCCGGGGAAGCCGACGATGAAGCTGGTGCGAAGAGCGATGCCGGGAACGGCGGCGCGGACCTTTTCGAGGGTCTTGAGGAAGATGTCTGCGCCGGCGCCGCGCTTCATGGTCTTGAGGACGGCGGGCGAGGCGTGCTGGAGCGGAACGTCGAGATATTTGCAGATGTTGTCGTGGCGTGGCGATGGTGTCGAGCAGGCGATTGGTGATGCGGTTGGGGTAGGCGTAGAGGAAGCGGAGCCAGCGCAGGCCTTCGATTGCGGCGAGGGCGTCGAGCAGCGTGGCGAGGCCGTCTTTGATGCCGAGGTCTTCGCCGTAGCAGGTGGTGTCCTGGCCGATGAGGGTGATCTCCTGGACGCCGCGCGCGACGAGCTGGCGGGCTTCGGCGACGACCGATTCAAATCGGCGGGAGCGGAATTTGCCGCGAAGGTTGGGGATGACGCAGAAGGTGCAGGGATGGTCGCAGCCCTCGGCGATCTTGATGTAGGCCGAGGATTTGGGCGTGGTGAGGAAGCGCGGGGTGGATTCGTCGTAGAGATAGGTGGGTAGAAGATGGGTTGCGCCCTGCCAGTCGTCGCGGCGGAAGCGGCCTTGGCGCTCGCGGTGGTCGCCTTCGGGGCGAGAGGTTACCTCAGGGGCTAATGCCCCAATCGATATTTGCGTTCTTTCGGCACGACTGAAGTCGTGCCCTGACACAGAGCCTTTGGAATTTCCAGCCAGTGCAGAGTTGTCAGCAGGTTTGTGGGTGGCGGCGCGGGATTCATGGCCGGGGCGGACTTCGGCGTGGGCGTGGCCATTGCTGGTGAGGATGTTGAAGGGCGAGGCAAGTGCGGGAGGGCATCGCGAGGCCGGCGGCTTCGAGGATGGATTCGAGCTCGCCGGTGCCGACTACGGCGTCGACTTCGGGAATGCTCTTCTGGATTTCGTCGCGGTAGCGCTCGACGAGGCAGCCGGCGACGATGAGCTTCTTCGCCGAGCCGGAGGTCTTGTAGCGGGCCATTTCGAGGATGGTGTCGACGGATTCCTGCTTGGCGGTGTCGATGAAGCTGCAGGTGTTGACGACGAGGATTTCGGCTTCTTCGGGATGGGCGGTGAGGCGCGCGCCGGCGCGGTCGAGCAGGCCCATCATGACCTCGGAGTCGACGAGGTTTTTGGGGCAGCCTAACGAAATAAAGCCCACGGAAGGGGCCGTGGGTGGGGATGGTTTGGTCACATTTCTATTGTACCGGGAAGCAATGTATCGCGCTGCACGGGCGCCCCTGCGATTCTGTTTCTTTCGCCAGACGATGGGTCCGCAATCGAGTGGTAAAATCAATCAGTGCCGGGTCCTACGCGACGTAATCCCGCCAATCCCGCCAGGTCCGGAAGGAAGCAACGGTAACGGGCTAGTACGGGCGCAGTAGGTCACCCGGTACTTTTTTGCGCCAGTAGATCAGGGATCAGGGATCAGAGCTCGGCAGACTCGGCAGCCTGCAAGGAGAAATGCATTGAGCCTTATCGTTCGTCCTGTGGTGGGCCGGCGCGCCAAGATTACGGCGCTTGGAACCTACGTTCCCCCCGATGTGATCACCAATCAAGACCTGGAAAAGATGGTGGATACGAACGACCAGTGGATTCTGGAGCGCACCGGCATCCGCGAGCGGCACGTGCTGGCCAAGGGGCTGGGCGTGAGCGATATGTGCGCGGAGGCGGCGAAGAAGTGCCTGGCGGCGCGGGGGATTGAGGCCGACAGATTGGCGAGTTCGGGCTTGAAGTCATCATCGTGGGCACGGTGACGCCGGACATGATGTTTCCCTCGACGGCATGCCTGGTGCAGGACAAGATCGGCGCCAAAGGGGCGTGGGGATTCGATGTTTCGGCGGGCTGCTCGGGATTTGTGTTCGCGCTGCAGGCGGGCGTGAAGCTGGTGGAGAGCGGGGCGCACAAGAAGGTGCTGGTGATTGCGGCGCGGACGCCAATACGCGCATGACCGACTACACCGACCGGACGACCTGCGTGCTGTTTGGCGACGGCGGCGGAGCGGTGCTGATTGAGCCGGCGGAAGAGGGCGAGATCGGCTTTATCGACTATGTGAACGAGATCGATGGGTCGGGCGGCGCTGGCGCTGAATCTGAAGGGCGGCGGCAGCCTGAATCCGTCGACGCCACGAGACCGTGGACAAGAAGATGCACTACATCTACCAGGACGGGCCGGCGGTGTACAAGTTCGCGGTGCGCAAGATGGCCGAGGCAACGGCGAAGGTGCTGGAGCGCAATGGCGTGACCGGCGCGGACCTGGGCTGCTTTATTCCCCACCAGGCCAACAAGCGGATTATTACCGCGACGGCTGACCGGCTGGGGATGGACCCGGAGCGGGTGATTATCAATATTGATAAGTATGGGAACACTTCGGCGGGGACGATTCCGCTGGCCATGGAGACGGCCATTGAAGAGGGCAAGCTGAAGAAGGGCGACCTGGTGCTGCTGGCCGCGGTGGGCGCTGGATTCACGGTGGGGGCGACGCTGCTGCGGTGGGAGATTTAAGAGCAGCTTTTAGCTATTAGCTTCCAGCTTGTGGCGTAGGGCCTCGAATCTTTACCCGAATTAGCGAGTCAGCGGGACGATGCGCTGAGCGGATCGTCCCAGATGGCGAGTTAGCAAGTTAGCGCAGCCAGGGTTCAAAAAGCTGGCGCTCCATCGCGGAATCACTGCGTGAGCAGTTTGGGAGCGGCGAAACCGTAATCGGGCAAGACACCTAGTTCGGCGGCCATGCGGAAGAAGCCTTTCATGCCTTCGAGGCATTCTTCGTCGAGAACGTAGTGAATGTTGGTGGTGAGATATGCGCGGATGGTCTGGTCGGGAATGGGCAGCCGTGCAGACCACTCGGCTACCAGGGCATCGATGTTCTCAAGGCCGTGGTTGCGAGATTGGATGAAGTCACTGGCAACACATTCGTCCAAAGGTCCGCCGCACGCAGTGCCCCAGACGGCGGAGACGAAGGGAAGGCCGGTGAGGGTGTGCCACTCGTGGGCGAGGTCGTGGTAAACGAGCTCTTCGCGGTGCGCTCGAAGCGGTTTTCCCGCTCTTCGAGCGCGAAGAGTGCAGGGTCGCCGATGAGGATGGCGGCGTCGGCTTTTTCAAGCATGGAGTCAAGGTCGGCGGCTGCGGGCAGGAAGGGAACCGCGGGGTTGCCCCATTTGTGGAACAGGATGCGCGCGTAGGCCAGGGTAGTGCGGCTGGCGATGTCGGCGGCCACGGTGCGCAGTGCGCCGAGGGGCTGGCTAGCGACGACGTACAAGCAGCAAAGAGCGGACGCGGCCCTTGGAGGCGATGGTGCAGCCGGGTAGGATGCGAAGGCCAGGGGTGGTGGCGAGAGCGGCGATGGGAACCAGTCCGATATCGGCCTGGCCGCTGGAGAGGGCGGCGGCGCAATCGGAAGGAGACATGCGATCGATTTGATAGCGGAGGGCGAGCGAAGCGGAAAGCGGCGGGTGCTCGAAGTCCCACATGAGGGGCGCGGGATTGAGGAAGTTGATCGCGGCAATGCGCAAACGATTATGAGAGATAAAGGCCACTCTTTCTAAAGACTACCAATTGGACGATCCATCGTGAGCGAAGGATTCTTGCGGTGTATCCTTGGCGGCACCATTTCAGGCACGATGGGCCACGAGTGACGGAGCCGCTTGACAGGGCCGTTCGTCCGGGGTAACTTGAGCGGAATTTCCAACGAGCCCGGTTTGGACTTGCGGTGAGGACAACCGCGCCAGTGTACTTTTCAGCCGAAGAGGTTTCGCAATGACGACGCTGCCGCACAACGCGGTTCAACCGCAAACGATCAGGTTGGATGAAGAGCGGCTGGCGTGGCTGGCGCTGGCGCTTTCGCCGGGGCTGGGCCCGAAGCGGATTCTGGATGCGATGAAGCAGTTGGAGACACCGAGCCGGATTTTCAGTTTACCGTTGACGGAGCTCGAGGGCCTGAGGTTTCCGGCCGAGGCGGCGCAGTTCATCTTTGACGGCAAGGCGCGCCAGGCTGCCGAAGAGGAGTGGGAGCGCGTGGCCGCAGCAGGGCGCAGCTATCTTGACGTTTGGCTGTGCGGAGTATCCGGAGCGGCTCAAGGAAATCTACGACCCGCCGCCGGTGTTGTGGGTGCGCGGGCCGCTGAACGTGCTGAGCAGGCCGGCAATTGCGGTGGTGGGCACGCGGCATCCAACCCCCTACGGGTCAGGCGTGGCGGAGATGCTGGCGCGGGACCTGGCGGTGCGGAGACTGCTGATTGTGAGCGGGATGGCGCGGGGCATCGACAGTTGCGCGCATCGCGGAGCATTGACTGCGCGCATGCCGACGGTGGCGGTGTGGGGCACGGGGATCGACGTGGTCTATCCCAAGGAAAACAAGAAGCTTGCCGAGGAGATTCTGGAAGGCGGCGGGGCGATCGTGAGCGAGCTGCCGATGGGGACGTTTCCGGCGCCGCAGAATTTTCCACGGCGCAACCGGATTTTGAGCGGGCTCTGCGTGGCGGTTCTGGTGGTGGAGGCGGCGGAAAACTCGGGAACGCAGGGTGACGGCGCGGTGCGCGGCGGAGCAGAATCGCGACCTGTTTGCGGTGCCGGGCAATGTGACCAGCAAAAATTCATGGACTCCTAACACATTGATTAAACAGGGTGCAAAGCTGGTGGCCACGTGGGAGGACGTGTGGGAGGATCTGCCGTCGCATGTGCGGCTGGAGTTGGAGGCGGAGGCGCCATTTGAATCCAAATCGATGACGACTGCATCTCTTCTTCCTGATCCGATACTGAGGCCCCAGGAGGCCATGGTTCTGGAGGTTCTGCGCTCTGACGAGAGCTTGCAGATTGACGAGATACTGGAGCTTCTGGAGACGCAACTCACTTCTTCCGAGGTATTTACGGCGCTTTTCGAGCTGGAGATAACAGGGCGCATTCGGTGCATGCCGGGGAAGAACTACGTAAGGACGCTTTGAAAGACAGTTGTCAGTTGTCAGTTTCGGTACCAGTCCCCGTTTAGTTCTTTTTTTGGCGCCGGTGCCGAGATGCTAATCGGCCTGATTCTTCTGCTCTTTGGCCTGTTCCAATCACGTTTCAAGCGCGCCGAAATGGGACGGCGGGTGACAAAAAAGTTTCTCCGGACTGGAAACGGGACGGTGTTCCGTGGTAGCGTCCAACATTTGCGGGTGGTTTTTTCCCGGCTGGGAGGAACTGTCCGCGCTCGGGCAGAGTTCGGACTGTCAGAGAATAGAATCGAAATCCTCACTCGCGAGTCAAACAGGGCTGGCCAGGTGGAGTGGGAACTGGCCTAAGGATGGCAATGAGCAAATCACTGGTGATCGTCGAGTCGCCCGCCAAGGCAAAGACGATCGAGAAATATCTTGGCAAGGGTTTTGAGGTGCTGGCATCGGTAGGGCACATCATGGACCTGCCGAAGAACGAAATTGGCGTGGAGTTGGAGAATCGGACGTTTGAGCCGACGCTGATTGTGTCTCCAGGCAAAGAAAAGGTTGTTGCGCAGTTGAAGCGGGCGGCCGCCAGCGCCGACGAAATCTATCTTGCGCCTGACCCGGACCGCGAAGGCGAGGCGATTGCGTATCACCTGGCGCTGCAGTTGGGGACCTCGGCGAAGGAGCGGAAGAAGATTCGCCGCGTGACCTTCAACGAGATTACGAAGAAGGCGGTGCAGGAGGCGTTCAAGCACGCCCGCGATGTGGACCAGAATCTGGTGGATTCGCAGCAGACGCGGCGCGTGCTGGACCGGCTGGTGGGTTACCAGATTTCTCCGCTGCTATGGGACAAGGTGCGGCGCGGACTTTCGGCGGGGCGCGTGCAGACGGTGGCGGTGCGGCTGATCGTGGAGCGGGAGCGGGAGATTGGCGCATTCGGTCCGGTGGAGTATTGGACGCTGGACGCAATGCTCCACCCGGAGAAGCAGGCGGATAAAAGCTTCAAGGCGCGCTTTGTGGGCATCGATGGAGAGCCGGCGCGTGTTGCGAACGGCGAGGACAAGGACGGGAAAGATCAGTTCATCGCCAATGCGCTTGGCTGACGAGAAGTCGATGCAAGAGGCGGTCGCCGCTCTGGATAAGGCGCAGTGGTCGCTGGTTTCCGTTCAATCCAGGGAGCAGCAGAGAAGGCCGCTGGCTCCGTTCATCACCAGCCAGTTGCAGCGGGATGCGGCCAGCAAGCTGGGCTTCAACGTGCGGCGCACGATGGGCGTGGCGCAGCGGCTTTATGAAGGCGTCGATGTTGGCGCGGAAGGCACTGTCGGCTTGATCACGTATATGCGTACCGATTCGCCGCGCATTGCGCCGGAGGCGATTGAAGGAGCGCGGGAGTGGATCGGCAAGCACTTGGGCGCCAAGTATCTGCCCGCGACAGCCAATGTATACAAGGGCAAGAAGGCGGCGCAGGATGCGCACGAAGCGATCCGTCCGACGGATGCTTCGCGGACCCCGGATTCGATTGCGCGCTATTTGACGGAGGAACAGCTGAAGCTATACCGGCTGATCTGGCAGCGGTTTGTGGCGTCGCAGATGATGCCGGCGATCTTCGATGTAACCACGGCGAAGATTGCCGCGGTTTCGGCGAAGAACGGGAAGACGTATGACTTCCGCGTGAGCGGGTCGGTGGTGCGCTTCGACGGATTCCTCAAGGTCTACGAGGTTGCGGAAGAGAAGAAGGACGACGACGATGAAGCCTCGAACAAGCTGCCCAATCTGGACCACGTGAAGAAGCTGGAGCTGGAGAAGCTTGACCCGGAGCAGCACTTTACGCAGCCGCCTCCGCGCTTCAACGAAGCGTCGCTGGTGAAAGTTCTCGAAGAGCGGGGCATTGGGCGGCCATCGACCTATGCGTCGATCATCAACACGATCCAGGATCGCGAGTATGTGACCAAGATCAGCGGGCGATTTTATCCGACCGAGATCGGCATGGTGGTCTGCGACCTGCTGGTGGAGAGCTTCCCTTACATCTTCGACATTGCGTACACGGCGCGGCTCGAAGAGGAACTGGACGACATCGAGGAAGGCAAGGAAAAGTGGACCGACCTGATGAAGGGGTTCTACAGCTACTTTGAGGATGAACTCAAGGATGCCGGCAAGACCATGCGCGACATCAAGCGGATGGAAAAGGTAACGGACGAAAAATGCGATCTGTGCGGGTCGCCGCTGCTGTTGAAGTGGGGCAAATTCGGCAGCTTCTACGCTTGTTCGGCCTACAACAAGAAGGATAAGGCGAGTTGCACGTTTACCAAGGAAAACACGGCCGGCAAGCCGGACCTGAATACGCCAGAGGCACAGGAGGCGGGCGAGCAGGAGGAGTACTGCGAGAACTGCGGGCGGGTGATGGTGCTGAGGCGCGGGCCGTTCGGGATGTTCATGTCGTGTCCCGGATATAACGAGGATCCGCCCTGCAAGACCTTCCGCAAGCTGAGCCAGAAGCAGCAGCAGAAGCAGGCCACGCCCAAGCCGACGGGTGAGGATTGCCCGCTGTGCGGCAAGCCGCTGGTGCTGCGGCAGGGTGTTTACGGAGAGTTCGTGTCCTGCTCCGGTTATCCGAAGTGCAAGTATGTAAAGCAAAACATTATTGAAGGGTTGAAGTGCCCCAAGTGCGGAGTTGGCGACTTGGCCGAGCGCAAGGCGCGGCGAGGCAACATCTTCTGGGGCTGTACGAATTACCCGAAGTGCGACTTCACATCGAATTCGAAGCCGGTGGCGACGAATTGTCCGGAGTGTGGCAGCCCGTACCTGGTGGAGAAGACGCTGAAGTCGGGGATTTTCCTGGAATGCCCGAACAAGAAGAAGGGCGTCGAGGAAGAGGTTGCACCGAAGAAGCGGGCTAAAAAGGCGGCTGGGTCAGTTGCGGGAGCGCTGGAAGCGGGCGTGGTGTGCAGCTACTCGAAACGGATTGGGAATGCGCCGCCGCCACCGACGGCGGAGACGCATGGGCCGGTGGTGGAGAAGGGCGACGCCAGGAAGGGCGGAAAGAAGGAGTTGCAACCGGCATAATTGGAGAATCGCAATCGGGAGCGTCGGACGCAGTTTCATCCTTCCGTGGGTCGGCAACGCCCGTGGACGACAGGGCTGAGTCCGCGCCAACGCGGCAGCGGAGAACTAGAGAAGCGAAGTCTTTTCGCCAAAAGAAGATATTGCTGTGATTGACCGCAATGATGACCGGGCTTTTGCGCCAATGATATGAATCGGACTCAAGGAGCCAGGCAATGCACACGGAGCAAGATCCCTACGATTCAGTTGCCTATCCGAGTTTTTCCTATAAAGACACACATCCCGACCGCTTGGCGGCGATGGCGTTTCTGCATGGGCTCAGCCCATCGCCGGTGGAGCGATGCCGTGTGCTTGAGATTGCCTGCAATGAGGGCGCGAACCTGATTCCGATGGCGTATGCCATCCCGACGAGCGAGTTCGTAGGATTCGACCTTGCTCGATTGCCCATCGAGCGCGGGCAGGATCGGATTCGCGAACTTGGCCTGCGGAACGTGCGTCTATTTGAGAACAATCTGCTCGACGCAGGGACGGAACTCGGCCAGTTCGATTACATCATTGCGCAGGGGTTGTATGCCTGGGTCCCAGAGCCGGTGCGCGATCGACTGTTGGCGCTCTGCGGAGAGTTGCTCACGCAGGATGGAGTTGCATTTGTGAGCTACAATGCAAAGCCGGGCGGCTTTGTTCGCTCGATGATTCGGGAAATGATGCTTTACCGGGCGCAGGGCATCGAAGACCCGCCGCAGAGGGTTTC
Organism: uncultured Acidobacteriaceae bacterium; assembly: GCA_963757965.1. GTDB lineage: Bacteria > Acidobacteriota > Terriglobia > Terriglobales > Acidobacteriaceae > Telmatobacter. Next base: position 865,684 of record CAVWTV010000001.1, on the reverse strand, counting down.
CGCGGGGCTTGAGTTGCTTCGTTTCCTGATTAAGGCGAGACCGGAGGGGGATGCCTATCGCCTGCTGATGGAAGAGCAGTTGAAGAAGATGGAAAAGGTTGGCCCGCAGGTCACCTACCACGATGAAATGACCGATGCATATCATCCGGTGCACTTCTTTGAATTTGTGGAGCACGCCCGGAAGCACGGTTTGCAGTATTTGAGCGAATCAGAGCTGCCGCCGCCAACCGATCCATGCTACCGTGCCGACCTGCGATCGGCGCTTGAGAGCGCAGCGGGCGACGACATGGTGAGACAAGAGCAGATGCTGGACTTTGTGCGCGGGCGTGTGTACCGGGAGACGCTGCTATGCAGAGCGGAGCGGGCTGTGCGGCGCGATTTTCCGGCGAAGCCTCTTCGCCGGCTGTTGCTTGCTTCACAAGCGACGTCGGCGCCGGGAGAAACGCCGGATGCGAGGGTCTTCGGTTTGCCGGGCGGGATCAAGATGGAATCGAACCACGCAGGCGCGATAGCGCTGCTGGAGGCACTGGCGGCGGCGTGGCCGCGCGCTGTGAGTTTTGAAGGGATTGAGGCGCGGCTTGCGGAGGCCGGATTCGTACTCGACGGCGAGGGGACCGCTCTGCTGATGCAGTTGGTGGTGGCGAAGTTCATCGAACTTCACGCGTGGCGGGCTCCGGTGGCTGGAGCGGTTTCAGCGCGGCCACGGGCCAGCGCCAGCAGTCGGCAAGAAGCCCGGAGCAATGCGCTTGCCACGACCCTGCTGCACGCCAGGTTTAGACTCGACGATCCGGTTCAGCGGAGCTTTCTAATGTTGCTCGACGGGACCCGCGATCGGCCTGCACTTCTCGAAGCGATGAAAGCGGAGTTTCCTGCCATCGCGGAACAGGAGCTCGAAGCACGAACCGAATCAGGCCTGCGGAATTTTTGCCGCGCCGGGTTGCTCGAGGCGTAAGGAGCAGCCGTTTGCGGACCTACCGGGCGGCCACAGGCCCAGCGTCCATGGCGATCCCGCCATCCTGGCGGCGTGGTATGGCTGGAATCGAACGTGTTGCGGCTGAATCCGTTAGTATTGGCAACGGAGAACTGCCGATGGAAAGAATGCTCGCTACACCTGCCGATGCTGAAATCATTCTAAGACTCTATGAGCTGCGCACTGAAGCGGAGATGCGCAAAGCTCGCGCCTGGATGACGGGTGAATTCTGGCCGGCGACGGCGGAAGAGTTTCTTGCCGTCGCCTCAAACCCCGCGGACCCTCACAATCCCTGGCTTCGCCAGGTGCTTACCTATTGGGAAATGGCAGCGGCTATGGTGCTGCATGGGGCGGTTTCAGCCGAGCTATTTGTGGATTGCAACGCTGAGGGGTTCTTTCTGCTGGCCAAGTTCTCGCACATTCTGGAGGGGATTCGGGAGAAGAATCCGGGATTTCTGATCAAAACGGCGGAGCTGGTGGGGCGGTTTTCCGCGGCGTCCCAGCGTTATGAGTCGGTGTTGAAAAATGTGCAGGCTCGGCGGAATAGCATGGCGGCGACTCAGGAATCGCAGAAGTAGTTTTTGGTCCGGTAGAACGTCGAGGCCGGAAATTGTTGCCGAAACAAGGTCTCGGGGAGCATGATGTTAGCTGATCGAGATTCCCAATCCCCTGGAGGTTCCTCGTGAAACGAGTTCTGGCTTTACTCTTTGTCGTATCCGGTCTGGCCGTAGCCGTGGCCAGCGCAGCCGACGCGTCCAAGATCAACGGGTGGATATCCGACTCGATGTGCGGCGCGAAACATGCCGGCACCGGAGCGGCCTGCGTGAAGAAGTGCATCGAGGGCGGCATGGCCCCGGTGTTTGTGGACGAGGGCAAGAAGGCGGTGTGGACCATCGACAATCCTGACGCGGTGAAGGGCTTTTATGGCGACCATGTGACGGTCACCGCTACCGCCGACGAGGCCAAGAAGAGCGTTCATATCGATGGCATTGCGGAAGCCAAATAGGGCGCCGCTCAAATTCTTAGACCGCAACCCCGAGTCGACCTTGCGCGATTGGACTCGACCCAGCGCGCAAACTCTGGTAGTGTCGTATCCGTTCATCTCTCCGGCCTCGATTTGGGGCCAGGATTGGAGATAACGAGCGGATTTGACCGGAACAAGCCATGGCGCGAGCGATTTGGAACGGCAAAGTCATTGCCGAAAGTGACACGACGGAGACGGTGGAAGGGAATATTTACTTTCCCGAGGCCAGCCTCAAGCGCGAGTATTTTCGCCCCAGCAGCACCACATCCACTTGCCCCTGGAAGGGCCAGGCGCGGTACCTGAACCTCGTGATCGCGGAGCAGGATAACCCCGATGCGGCCTGGTACTACCCCGACCCAAAGCCCGCTGCCCGCAAGATCAAGGGCTACGTGGCCTTCTGGCGCGGGGTGGATGTAGAGCCTTAAAGCGAAACCAGAATGGATTTACCCCGAAGGCTATCCACTCCAGTTGACGCGAACACCAGGGAGCGGCAACCCTCCACCTAACTTGGCTGAGCATAGTTATTCTGGTTTCGTTCTAGGAGCAGTGGAAGATTCCTTTCCCACTTTCCCATCCGCCGCGGCGGAAACGCGGAAAGATCCGGCGCCCGGCAGGCCCTTCGAGGGGCGTGATTTCGTGGCTGTGGTACGATTCGGCTGACGTTTGAGGAAGACCAAATGCAGTCGGTCGTGAATGGACAAAGCCGCGCGGCGCGTTGGATCAGGGTTAGCTTCTGGTGCGGTGCGGCTACCGATCTTCTGGCTGTCGTGGCCATGCTCTTTCCGGCCGTTGGGCGCGCAGTTCTCGGTTTGAAGGACTTCTGTCCCGGCTCCGATTTCAAATATGCCATCGATACGGCCGCCGCGCTCATGCTGGGCTGGACAGTGTTGCTTGTCTGGGCCGCCCGCAGTCCGCTTGAGCGGAAAGGGATTCTGGTCTTAACGGTTTGCCCGGTGATCGCCGGTCTGGTCATCGGCGAAATTCTTGCCGTCCGAAGCGGCTTCCTCCCGCTGGCTCCCCTCGTTCCGACTCTTGTGCTTCAGGCTGTGTTGTCCGTCCTTTTCCTTTTCAGTTACGCGCTCGCTGCTGTGGGGCGTTGACCTGCCCTGTGGGCGATTGCCTTAATAGGCTTGCAACTGTTCGAGCGGCAGGCGGACGCGGAAGCAGGTCGAACCCGGCTCCGAGCGGACGCTAAGGTGCCCGCGGTGCTTGCGGACGATGCGCATGGCGTTGTCGAGTCCCAGGCCCAGGCCCAGGCCGGGCGGCTTGGTGGTGAAGAAGGGCTCGAAGATGCGGTCCTGCAACTCGGGTGGAATGCCGGGGCCGGTATCCCAAATCTCAACCAAAAGCATATCGGCTTCAAGGCGGCATGTGAGGCGCAGTTGGCCGCTGTTGCCCAAGGCGTCGAGCGCGTTTTCGATCAGGGCTGTCCAGACCTGGTTGAGTTCGCTGCCGTAGGCGCTGATGGTGGGCAGATCGGGCTGATAGTCGCGTGTGATTTCAACATGGGTCATGCGCGATTGGAACATCTGCACGGTGGCGTCGAGGCCGGCGGGTACATCCACTTCGAGAATAGGTGCGCGGTCCATGTACGCGTAGGTCTTGACGGCGCTGATCAGGTCGAAGATGCGGGCGGTGGAGTGGACCAGCGTGTCGGCGGAACGCGAGGAGCGCAGGTAGCGGGCAAAAAACTGGAGCGAGACGCAGGTCTCGTTGGGGCCCAGAATGGCGCGGAAATCGTCGAGGTCGGCGAGGGTGACGCCCTGCTCGGCCAACTGGGGAGCGACCTCCCAGGGTTCGCCGCAGCCGAGTGTGCCGAGCCAGGTACGGATGGCTTCCTCCTGGGCGATCAAGGCGGTGGCCGATTGGTCGGCGTATTGGGTCGTACGGCTGAGGACGCGCTGCTCCCAAGCCTCGACGGCTTCGATCTGCTGTTCGCTCAGGCATAGATTGACGAGCTTGAATCGATTCTGGCGGTTGGCGCGGAGCTCGATGACGAGGCTTGATGCGGCGCGCTGGGCCGCGGAGGCTGGATTGTTGAGCTCGTGGGCCAGGTTGCCGGCCAGCTTGCCGAGCGCGGCGAGCTTCTCGGCCTGCTGCTCGATGCGGGTGACTTCGCGGACGCGGTCGAGGAGCGTGGAGACCACGCGCTGGGTCATGGAAGGAATGGCCTGGAGCATCTCAGGGAACTGCGACTTGTGAATGAGCAGCGCCCAGACCGGTGAGATGGCAAATCCCTGGCCGCCGGAGACTTTCATTCTGGAAAAGGGTAGCAGGCCAGTCATTTGTCCGGCCCGGCCAATGAATAGCTCCATGGGACCACCGCTATGGCGGCGCACATGGATCTCACCCTTGAGGATGAGGATCATCCGGTCGGCCGGAGTGCCTTCTTCGAAGAGGGTTTCGCCGGGCTGAGCGACCACTTCGACACCGTGCTGAGCGAGCCAGAGGCGATCTTCGATGGGCAGGCCGTGCAGGGGCGTTACGTTGTCGAGAGCAGCCGCGATTTCTTCAACGGGCGTGGGATGGGCAGGCGGGGAGAGGACGGGAGAAGCCATCCGGGGACCTCCTGGGTGCAGATTCAGGATAGCCGATTCTGGGAGTGCGATTCCCGCATGGCGGATGGCTTGGTTCCGCTTCGATGGCTTTGATTGGAGTCGACAGCTTGCCGTGGGCCTAATCGGCGCATCTCTGAAACTGGCCGCTTCAAGTCGAAGCTCTCATTCCTCCGTCAAGCTTCTTGCACGGCGATGGCGTCAGGAGCCTTCCTATCGAGGGCGCTCTCCAGGGCCGGTTCGCGCAAGGCCGAAATCGCGTAGCAGCCGAGAGTCAGCAGCAAGGGGTCGAGTGGGCGCAGGTGGTAGGGCTCCGGATGGGTGAAGTAGTACATCAGCGGAAACATCAACAGGACTCCGGCGTAGCGGATGGCTTCAAAGGGCTTCCTGCGCCAGGCGAAGAACAGCCCGAACAGCCCGATCAGCGTCAGGGTGGTGTCGAAGGGGATGTTTGCGAGGTCCATCGGTTCCTGTGCAAGGTAGTCGCGATCGAAGCTCCAATAGCCGGTCCACAAGTAGACGGCGCGACGGGCGCACATCCATACATACCAACTGGGATGGGCCTCGATGAACGCCCTGGCCTGCTTCGCTTTGCTGTCCATGTAGGACAGTTCGCCGGCGTTGTATGCGGCCAGTTCCTCGGCGTCGTGGAGCGGGTGCAGATCGTCGCTGGTCCAGCGAAGGTTGTGGCCGTTGTTGCCCATCCATAGCTCCAGGCCCATGCTGTCGCGGATGGGGATGAAGCGATGAAAGACGATTGCATTGCGAATCAGCCAGGGCGAGATGGCGGCTGCGAGAACCAGCGAGGCAACCACGCCCGGAAGCAGCCAGCGATGGCCGGCTCGGGACAGTCTGAAGGCGGCAAACGCCAGCAGGAAGGGAACGACGACGAGAATGGACGGCTCGGTGAGGGCGGTAAAGCCGGCGAGCAAGCCAAAGCCGGCCCAGAGGCGAAGGCGCGGCGAGGATTCCATATCCTGAGCCAGATACAGCAGCCAGAGCAGGCCGAGCAGTAACAGGTGCGTGGACCAGGCCCAGGCCGCGGAAAAGTAGATCCCATACGGGGAAAATGCCCATGCCCAGGCCGCCCACCACGCCATGCGCGGCCCAAAGCTGCGACGGGCGAGCAAGAAAACCGGGATGCAGGCAAGCGCGTTGATCAGGCAGTCGAAGGCATGGATGGCCACAATCGATTGGGCGGTGTGGACGCCGAAGACGCGAAAGAATGCAGCCACGATGAGCGGATAGACCGGCGGCATGACGGCTGAGGGTTGGGTGGAATTGAATGGGCTGCCGAAGCCCTGGCCTGCCACCAAAGCCCGTGCCACATTGCCCTGCTCCCAGGCGTGGATGTGGTCGGCATCCATCAGGTTTTCAAAGCTGGAGCTGCCGAATGGGACGATCGCCAGGCGAAGGGCCAGCGCCACAAGAACAATGACGAGCAGCAAACGGCGGGAGGATCGGGTTTGTTCGGCTTCCCGCCTTATTGGCGCGTTGCGGGCTACTAGGGTGGCCATTTATATGGTCTCAGTCTGGGGAATTGTCGATCAAGAACGGTTCTTCAGTGGGATAGACGAGGAGAAGTCCCGCTGGGAGTACTTCCTTTTGAATTTGATGGACAAAAGAGGCACCGTGTTTGGTGGGAGCAGGGACGGTCTTGGCGATGACGGCACGCAGTTGCGCCCAACGGGCCGCTTGGGGTCTGTGGGGATGGTGAATGCTGGAAGGCGGTTGCAGTACGTCAGGAGATATGGCATGGTATATCTCAGGAGGTTCGGAGATGGCACAGGTTGAAAAAGCGCGCGTTTTCATGAGCGGGCGGAGCCAGGCTGTCCGCATTCCAGCCGAGTACCGGTTCACCTCGAAAGAGGTCTACATCCGCCGGGATGCGCAGAGCGGAGACGTGATTCTTTCCCAGGCTCCGGGCAACTGGGACGAGGTTTATGCCGCCCTGGACAAGGCCGGATTCCCGGACGACTTCCTTTCGGACCGCGCCCAGGGCCCGTCTCAAGAACGCGACGAGCTATGAGCCGCCTTTACATGCTCGACACCAATACAGTCAGCTACATCGTCAAGGGCAAGTCTCCGGCCGCGCGCGCCAGGCTCGCTGGGCTGGGGATGGACGAGACAGCCTGCATTTCAATCGTTACGGAGTTCGAGCTGGAGTTTGGGCTGGCCAAGAATCCGAACGCTAAGAGTCTTCGCGATTCGCTGCGCTGGTTTCTGGCTCGGATCAAGGTTCTTCCGCTGGGTTCGGCTGAGGCTCGTGCGTACGGGCGATTGCGAGTGAAACAGGAGGCGGCAGGGCGTCCGCTGGAGAGCATGGATATGTTGATCGCGGCGCATGCGATTGCTGCGGGAGCGATTCTTGTGACTGGGGATGGAGTCTTCAATCACGTGCCCGATCTTCTGGGGAGAGAGAACTGGGCTACGGATCTAGGGTGAGGGATGAGGAGTTGAGGGCGAAGTATCGTCAGTAGACGGGGTTACTTCGGCTTCACAATCCGCAATCCCGGAACGAGCTTGAAGTCCTTTTCGTTGTGCGTTGCGATGTCGTAGCCGAGTTGCAGGGCAGTGACGCCGATTGCCAGATCTTCAAACGCGAGTGCAAAGCCGAGGGCTGCCTGCTGGCCTTCAATGCGTCCGACTGTCCGGGCTATTTCGACGGTAATGGGGTAGATCGCCAGTTCCCGGCAGAGGCGATCAACGAACGCGAGACGCCGCAACTTGCGAGCCTCATTCTGCGCGCGGTAGGCGCCGTGTGTCATCTCGGCGATGGTGATAACCGCGAGGCCGAATGCAGCCTCGCCGTAATGGGCCTTGAGTTGTTCAAGGATTGCGAGGTCGTCCAGGCCTTTTCGCTCGGCTGCGATGACAACGCTCGAATCTAGAATCAATCCGATGCCGGGGGATTCCAAGGCTTGCGATTGCGGATGATCTCAGCAACATCATCGGCAAAATCCGGATCAAGCACAGGGGACTCGCCGGTTTCCTGCTGAAGCTTACGGGCGATTTCGATGGACTCCGAGATAGTGCGGGGGGCGGGGAACTCGGAGCGCAGGATTGCAGGCGGGTGTGAGCCGTTCTCGATGACGATCTCGGCTCCGGCGCGCACCTTGGCAATTAGCCCGGCAAAGTCGCGGGCTGCTTCGGCTTCGGAGATGTGGATGGTCGCCATGGAACGATTGTATCCCGAAATCGATTTGGGGGACCGTAAGGCAATCGTAGTCTCTTGGTCCTACTCGGGAACAGCCTCCAGCTAGAAGCTAAGAGCTAATAGCTGAAGGCTGTTTGTCTATCGGTTCTTGGCGACTTCTTCTACGGTGACGGGGTCGAGGAAGGGCATGGAGGCGCGGAGGGTTTTGCCGATGATCTCGATGGGGTGCTTGGCTTCGGCATCGCGGAAGGCTTGAAATTCTTTGCGGCCGGAGTTCTGGTCGGCGAGGAAGCGCTTGGCGAAGCTGCCATTCTGAATTTCGGCGAGGATCTGCTTCATGGCCTTGCGGCTCTCTTCGTTGATGACGCGCGGGCCGGAGACGTAGTCGCCCCACTCGGCGGTGTCGGAGATGGAGTAGCGCATGTAAGCGAGGCCGCCGCGATAGATGAGGTCGACGATCAGCTTGAGTTCGTGGAGGCACTCGAAGTAGGCGCTCTCGGGCTGATAGCCGGCTTCGACGAGGGTCTCAAAGCCAGCCTTGACGAGGGCGCTGACGCCGCCGCAGAGAACGGCCTGCTCGCCGAAGAGATCGGTCTCGGTCTCCTCTTTGAATGTGGTCTCGAGGACTCCGGCGCGCGTGCCGCCGATGCCCTTGAGGTAGCTGAGGGTGAGGGCGTGGGCGTTGCCGGTCGCGTCCTGATGAATGGCGATGAGGCAGGGGACGCCGCCGCCTTCGGTGAAGACTTCGCGGACGCGATGGCCGGGAGCCTTGGGCGCGGCCATGCCGACGTCGATGCCCTCGGCCGGAACGATGGTCTTGAAGTGGATGTTGAATCCGTGCGCGAAGAGGAGCAGCTTGCCGGGAGTGAGATTGGGGCCGATTTCTTCGGCGTATAACTTGGCCGCGGTCTGATCGGGGACGAGGACCATAACCACATCGGCCCACTTAGTGGCATCGGCGACGGTAGTTACTTCGAGGCCGGCCTTCTGGGCCTTGGCGATGGACTTGGAGTTAGCGGCGAGGCCGACTTTGACTTGAACACCGGAGTCCTTGAGGTTGAGGGCGTGGGCGTGCCCCTGAGAGCCGTAGCCGATGATGGCGACCTTCTTGGCCTGGATGAGGGAGAGGTCGGCGTCGTGATCGTAATAGGTCTTGGCCATGATTTTTTCGATTTTCCTTTGGGTGCGCTTGCGCGGTTAGTTTTGGTTCGAGTTTGATTCATTGCGGCGGCGTGCGGAATCAATTAGTCCGATTTGCCGGGGAAGATTTCTTCTTCGGTTGTGGCGACGGCGATGTCGGATTCGGCGGGTTCATCTGCGCCGGCGCCCATTGCTTTGAGGACACGGCTGGTGTGATGGCCGCGGCGCATGGTCATTTTGCCGCTGCGGCAGATTTCGAGGATGCGGCCCTCGTCTTCGCGGAGAATCTCGATGAGGCCTTCGATCTTGCTTTCGACGCCGGTCATCTCGATCATCATCGACTCGGATGTAAGGTCGACGATGCGCGCGCGAAAGACTTCGACGAGATCGAAGATCTGCGAACGATTTTGGGGCGTGGCAGCTACTTTGATGAGCGCAAGTTCGCGAGTGACGGCCGGATCCTTGGCGATGTCGTCGACATCGACGACGTTTTCCAGCTTGTACAGACTGGCGCGGATGCGGTTGCCGGCCTCGGCGGATGCTTCGCAGACAAGCGTGAGGCGGGACAGGCCAACTCGCTCGCTGCGGCCGACGGTGAGCGAGTTGATGTTGATGTTGAGGCGGCGGAACAATGACGCTACGCGCGTCAATACGCCCGGTAGATCCTCAACGTAAGCAACGAATGTGTGAAGCATAAGGGCCTTTCCAGTGAACAGTGGGCAGTAAACGGTGAAGACGATCCATTTCATGAATTGGCATGGACAACTGACCACTGTTCACTGTCAACTATGCACTGTCGCTACTTGTCGTCTGGCGACTCTAACAATGGGTCGCTTTCGGGGCGGCGGATCATCTCGTGCAATGCCGCGCCGACGGGAATCATGGGGTAGACGGACTCTTCTTTTTCGACCATGAAGTTGAGCAGGAACGTTCCGGGTGCTGAGCGGGCCTCGTTGACGGCAGAGAGCACCTCGGCGCGCGTGTGGACGGCGCGGCCCGCGATGCCGTGGGCGTCGGCGAGCTTTACAAAATCTGGACTTACAAGCGGCGTTGACTCGTAGTTGCGCTCGTAGAAAAACTCCTGCCACTGGCGGACCATGCCGAGATAGCCGTTGTTGATGATGGCGATGTTGATCTTGATTCCTTCCTGAGCAATGGTGGAGAGCTCGGCCGCGGTCATCTGGAATCCGCCATCGCCGACGACGACCCACACTTCCTTATCGGGGCAGGCGAATTTCGCGCCGATAGCCGCGGGCAACGCGAAGCCCATGGTGCCGAGGCCGCCGGAGGTGATGAGCGTGCGGGGCTGTTCGTGGTGGTAATACTGCGCCTCCCACATCTGGTGCTGGCCGACATCGGTGACGACGATGGCGTTGCCGCCGGTGATGCGCCACAGGTCGTGGATGACGTGAGCGGCGTAGAGATGGCCGAGGTCGGGGAGGTTCTTGATGTCGTGGACAGCGACATCGCCCTTGCTTGCCTCGATGGTTTTGAGCCATGCGGAGCCGTCGCGGCCGGAGATACGCGGGAGCAACTGCTCGAGCACTTCGCGCAAGTCGCCGACGAGGGCCACGTCGACCTTGATGTTCTTGTTGATCTCGGCGGGGTCGACCTCGATGTGGATTTTTTTGGCCTTGGTGGCATAGGTGGCGGTGGTCCCGGTAACGCGATCGTCGAAGCGCATGCCGCAGGCGATGAGCAGGTCGGCTTCCTGAATGGCGTGGTTGACCCATGCTTCGCCGTGCATGCCCATCATGCCTAGGTTGAGCGGATGCGAGGCGGGGAATCCGCCGAGGCCGAGAAGGGTGAGGCCGACGGGAATTTGGGCGCGCTCAGCGAGGGTGCGGACCTGTTCCATGGCGCCGGATTCGGAGACGCCGTGGCCGGCGAGAATGACGGGCCGCTTGGAGTTGCGAATTAGTTCGGCGGCCTGAGCAAGGCTAGAGTCTTCGACGCTGAGCATGGGGTGAGGGCGATAGGGGCGCGGCTTGGCGGCGGCGAAGTCGAAGATGGCGGTGCCCTGTTGCGCGTCCTTGGTGATGTCGACGAGTACCGGGCCGGGGCGGCCGGAGACGGCGATCTGGAAGGCGTGGCGTAGGGCGGGCGCGAGATCCTCAGTGCGGCTGACGAGGAAGTTGTGCTTGGTGATGGGCAGCGTGATGCCGGTGATGTCGACTTCCTGGAACGCGTCGGTGCCGAGAATTTTGCTCGAGACGTTGCCGGTGACGCAGACGATAGGAATGGAATCGAGCATGGCAGTGGCGATGCCGGTGACGAGATTTGTTGCGCCAGGACCGCTGGTGGCGATGGCCACGCCGACCTTGCCCGAGGCGCGCGCGTAGCCGTCGGCCATGTGCGCGGCGCCTTGCTCATGGCGGACCAGGACATGGTGAATGGGAAACTTGCGCAGCGCGTCGTAGGCGGGCAAGATGGCGCCGCCGGGGTAGCCGAAGACGGTGGTGACGCCTTCGCCAACCAGTGTGGCCCACAGAATCTCAGCGCCGGTGAGGCGGGTGGGAGTGGTGAGGTGGGCGTTCGCGGCTTGCGTGTCGGTGTTGGTTCCCATGGTGGACTCCTTTGTTAGATGCTAGCTCGTTTGCCGAGCTCGACTACTTACGGAAGGCTTGATGCCTGCGAGCAAAGCTAACTCACGCCACTTCCAATGACAATCGACGTCTATGAAGCCGATCTCGCGCAGCCACTGTAACTGCGTTTCAAGATCGAGAAGCTTGTTCGATGGATCTTCGTCCGCCCAGGAGATCGTCTCGAGGAACGCCGCGTGGAGGCGAGGAGTTGGCGATGCGACGTGTTCAAGATTGCAGAAAACGCCGCCTTGAGCGAGGAGTTCGAAAACCTCCCGATACAGTGTGCGCTTTCGTTCATGAGAGACGTGGTGGATGGCAAAACTAGAAATCACTGCGTCAAACGGCTCCATGCGAGGCAACGTGTTTTCAAAATCATGCGCGACGATGGTCACGCTGCAGTCGCCCGCGAAGAGATTGCGGAGCGCATCGAGCATGGTTGGCGAGAAGTCCAATCCAACGAACTGAGCGCTCGGCCTGGCGGCTTTCATGAGAGCGAGGAGCCTTCCACCACCGGTGCCGAGATCGAGAATGCGCTTGGCCTCAAGAGGCACGAACTCCAGCAGGGTGGCTTCACCTTCGACGCGATGCGGAATCGAGTCGGCGCGCCGGAGATAGTCCAATGCGTGCTCAGCGGAGTCCCACAAGTTTACGTCGGGTGTGGTTGTCATCTTACTTCCTTTTTGCGGAAGGCGCTTTTCGCTTTCCAATTCAACTTAGTTGCCTGGTCCAGCCGACGGTCGGAAGTTACTCTTACGTTGTTGCGCCTTCGGAGGCGGATGTTACGCGATCGACATATTTGCGGAAGACGCCTTTGGGCCAGCGCAATGGCTGGAGGTGTGAAGCCTTTCAGGCGGGCAGCGATTTCTTCTTCGCTGACTTCGAGGGTCAGCTTGCGATTGGGAATGTCGAAGTGGATGATGTCGCCTTCGCGGACGGCGGCGATGGGACCGCCGACAAAAGCTTCGGGGGCGACGTGGCCGGCTGTGAAGCCGCGGGTTGCGCCGGAGAAGCGGCCGTCGGTGAGCAGGGCAACGTGCGCGCTGAGCTCGGCGTTGGAGGAGACGGCGGCGGTAACTTGCAGCATCTCGCGCATGCCGGGGCCGCCCTTGGGGCCTTCATAGCGAATGACCAGCACGTCGCCGGGCTTGATCTGTGCCGGTCTGCACGGCGGCAAAACAATCTTCTTCGCATTCGAAGACGCGCGCGGGGCCGCGATGCTCGAGGCGGTTGGCGGCGGCGACTTTCATCACGCAGCCTTCGGGAGCGAGATTGCCTTTGAGGATGACGAGGCCGCCGGTGGGCTTGATGGGGTTTTCGAAGGTGTGAATGACGACCTGGCCGGGAGTCTCCTGGGCGAGCGCGGCTTCTTCGGCGAGCGTCTTGCCGCTGATGGTGAGCGTGGAACCGTCGGCGTGGCCGGCGTCGATCAGGCGCTTGGCGAGCAGGCGCGAACCGCCGGCGGCCTGATAGTCCGAGGCGACGTACTTGCCGGCCGGAGTGAGGTCGCAGATGAAGGGCGTGCGCTTGCTGATCACGTCGAAGTCGTCGATGGTGAGCGGGATGCCCATCTCGCGGGCGATGGCGATGAGATGCAGGACGGCGTTGGTGGAACCGCCGCTGGCGGCGACGCTGGCGATGGTGTTCTCGATGGACTTGCGGGTGATGATCTGCGAGGGGCGGCGATTGGCGCGGACGGCGTCCATGAGGATGCGGCCGGCTTCGCGCGTGGCGGCGTGCTTGTCTTTGGATGGTGGCGGGAACGCCGGAGAGATAGATGGGCGAGATGCCCAGGATTTCGCCGCTCATGGCCATGGTGTTGGCGGTGAACTGGCCGCCGCATGCGCCCGCGCCGGGACAGGCGTTGGCTTCGAGGGCTTCAAGGCCGGCGTCGTCGATGCGGCCGGCGGCGTGGGAGCCGATGCCTTCAAAGACATTCTGGATGGTGATGTCGACGCCGTTGAGTTTGCCGGGAGCGATGGAGCCGCCGTAGAGCATCATGCCGGGAATGTCGAGGCGGCAGAGAGCCATGATGATGCCGGGCATGTTCTTGTCGCAGCCGCCGATGCCGACCAGGCCGTCGAACAAGTTGCCGCGGGCGACTAACTCGATGGAGTCGGCGATGACTTCGCGCGAGACCAGCGAGGCCTTCATGCCCTGCGTGCCCATGGTGATGCCGTCGGAGATGGTGATGGTGTTGAACTCCATGGGCGTGCCGCCGGCTTCGCGAATGCCTTCCTTGAGGGCTTCGGCGATTTCGCGCAGGTGGACGTTGCAGGTGCCGATCTCGGTCCAGGTGTTGGCGATGCCGATGATGGGCTTGTGCAGGTCTTCTTTGGCGAAGCCGGAGCCGCGCAGATAGGAGCGCGCGGCGGCGCGGCTGGGGCCTTCAGTCAACGGGATGCTTTGGCGCTTGCCTTCGATGGTCATTTGCTCACTTCGTTCGCCAGTGGTCAGTTGTCAGTGATCAGTGGTCAGTTTGTTCGCGGTGTTGTGAATCGATTCCGCGCATTGATTGTTGTGGGTATCCCAGGTCTCAGAAGCGAGATCCTTCGATTTCGCTCAGGACAGGCTCTGAGGCACCCGGATTATTTCGCTTTCAGCCAGGTTGCTTCGTCGTGCTTTGCTTCAAATGCGTCGAGCGCTGCTGCGTGGCGCAGGGTTAGGCCGATGTCGTCGAGGCCTTCGATCAGGCAGAACTTGCGGAACGGGTCGACTTCGAAGGTTGCGTGGAAGCCGTGGCCGTCGGTGACTGTCTGCGCTTCAAGCGAGACGGTGAGTTGATAGTTGGGAATGGTCTTCGCGTTGTGGAGCAGCTGGGCGACCTGCTCTTCGCTGAGGCGGACGAGGACGATGCCGTTCTTGCCGGCGTTGGAGAAAAAGATGTCGGCGAAGGTGGGCGCGATGACGGCGCGGAAGCCGTAGTCGCTAGAGCGCCCAGGCGGCGTGCTCGCGGCTGGAGCCGCAGGCGAAGTTCTTGCCGGCGATGAGTATTTGCGCGCCCTTGTAGCGCGGATCGTTCAAGACAAACGCCGGGTCGGGATCGCCGGCGGCGGTGCGGCGCCAGTCGAAGAAGAGGAAGTCGCCGTAGCCGGTGCGCTCGATGCGCTTGAGGAACTGCTTGGGAATGATCTGGTCGGTATCGACGTTGGTGCGGTCGAGAGGCGCGGCCAGTGCGGTGAGTGTGCGAAAGGGTTGCATCAGGCTTTGCCTCCGTGTAGTGCGGGTTCACGTACGGCCCAGTTGCGGATGTCGACGAAGTGGCCGGCGATGGCGGCTGCGGCGGCCATCTCGGGCGAGACGAGGTGAGTGCGGCCACCGCGGCCCTGGCGGCCTTCGAAGTTGCGGTTGCTGGTGGAGGCGCAACGCTCGCCGGGCGAAAGAATGTCGGGATTCATGCCCAGGCACATGGAGCAGCCGGGCTCGCGCCAGTCGAAGCCGGCTTCGATGAAGACGCTTGTCGAGGCCTTCGGCTTCGGCCTGCGCTTTGACGGCCTGCGAGCCGGGAACGACCATGGCGCCGACGTGGCTGGAGACCTTGTAGCCCGCGGCGATGCGGGCGGCGGCGCGCAGATCTTCAATGCGGCCATTGGTGCAGGAGCCAATGAAGACGCGGTCGATGACGATTTCATCGAGCGGCGTGCCTGGCGTTGAGGCCCATGTATTCAAGTGCGCGCTCGAGGTCTTTGCGCTGCTGTTCGTTGGGCGCGGCGGCGGGGTCGGGCACGGAGGAGGTGATGGGCGCGACCATGCCGGGGCTGGTGCCCCAACTGACGTACGGAACAAGCGTCGCGGCGTCGATGACGAGTTCGCGATCGAATGTTGCGCCGGGATCGGTGGGAAGCTTGGACCATTCGGCGACGGCTTGATCCCAGGCTGCGCCTTGTTGGCGAGAAGCGGCGGCCCTTGAGGTAGGCAAAGGTCGTTTCGTCGGGAGCGATCATGCCGGCGCGCGCGCCGGCTTCGATGCTCATGTTGCAGACGGTCATGCGGCCTTCCATCGAGAGGGCGCGAATGGCGGAGCCGGCGTATTCGATGACGCAGCCGGTTGCGCCGTCGGTGCCGATCTGGCCGATGATGGCGAGGATGATGTCTTTGGCGGTGACGCCGATGGGCAGCTCGCCTTCGACGGCGATGCGGAAGGTCTTGGGCTTGGATTGCGGCAGGGTTTGCGTGGCCAGCACGTGCTCCACTTCGCTGGTGCCGATGCCAAACGCCAAGCGCTCCGAATGCGCCGTGGGTGCTGGTGTGCGAGTCGCCGCAGACGATGGTCATGCCGGGCTTGGTGATGCCGAGCTCGGGGCCGATGACGTGGACGATGCCCTGGTCGCGCGAGTTCGACGTCGTAAAGCTCGATGCCGAAGTCGGCGCAGTTCTTGCGCAGCGTGGCGATTTGCGTGGCCGCGATCTGATCGACGATGTTGAGGCGGCCCTCGATGGTGGTGGGCACGTTGTGGTCCACGGTGGCGATGGAGCGGTCGGGGCGGCGGACCTTGCGGCCGGCGAGGCGAAGACCTTCAAAGGCCTGCGGCGAGGTGACCTCGTGGAGCAGTTGCAGGTCGATGTAGAGCACGGTGGGCTCGCCCTGCGGGCTCGACGACCACGTGCTGCTGCCAGACTTTTTCGAATAATGTTTTTGGTTCGGCTCATGGAACTCCGTATGTTCACAGTTGAGTTGATTGCGGATCCCACCCTAGCCGCAAAAACAAGTACGCGTCGAGGGTGGGGCACCCAGTTGGTTCATGAAACGTTATGGGTTCACTAGCATTGTCTTTACGGTTTCGCGGACTTTTGCGCCCATCTCGCGGGTTCCTAGCACGGTCAATCCCTCGGGATTGGTGCGCGCCAGGTCCTGCGTGCGGAAGCCTTGTTCCAGCACTTTGCGGACCGCCTTGACGATCGCGTCGGCCTCCGCATCGAGCCCGAACGTGTGGCGCAGAAGCATGGCGCCGGTCAGGATGGTGGCCAGCGGATTGGCGATGTTCTTGCCCGCATGCTTGGGCGCGGAGCCGTGGGCCGGCTCATACAAATTGATCTTGCCGCCGACGGTCCCCGAGGGCAACATGCCCAGCGAGCCGGTGATCACCGAAGCCTCATCGGTGAGGATGTCGCCGAATGTGTTCTCTGTGACGACCACGTCGAAGTCTCGCGGGCGCTTCATCAGGTGCATCGACATGGCGTCGACGAACTGGTGCTCCAACGTCACATCGGGGAACTCTTTGGCCACCTCGATCATCGTGTCGCGCCAGAGCTGCGAAACCTCGAGCACGTTGGCTTTGTCGACGCTGGTAACCAGCTTGCGGCGCTTCTGGGCCAACTGAAAGGCGACGCGGGCCACGCGGACAACTTCATCGCGCGTGTAGATCATGGTGTTGAAAGCTACGCCCTTTTCCTTATCCCAACCGCGCGGCTGCCCATAGTAGAGCCCGCCGAGCAGCTCGCGGACAAACATAATATCTGTGCCGTCGATGATCTCGGGGCGTAGGGGGCTGTTGACCGTCAGTTCCTTGAAGGCAAAGACGGGGCGCAGATTGGCGAAGCCGCCCAGGGCCGCGCGCAGTCCGAGCAAACCGGCCTCTGGACGCTGACTTGCAGGAAGAGAATTGAATTTATCGTCGCCCACAGCGCCTAAAAAGACGGCTTCGGAGTCCAGAGCTGCGGCCACGGTGTCGGGCGGCAAAGGCGTTCCATCCTGCTCGATGGCAACACCGCCAATGCGCTTGTAATCCAGCTCCAGGGTGTGACCCTCGGCTGCCGCAACCTCTTGTAATACTCCAATGGCTTGTTCGATGATTTCGGGGCCAATGCCGTCGCCGGGGGTTACGAGAACTTTCAGATTCATTCTTACTCTCCTTGGATTTTGTTCAGAGATCAGGGATCAGTTAGTGGTTTGCATTTCCTCAGGGGCTAAAGCCCACGTTAATTCTTCTGTACTTGCGGCACGACTGAAGTCGTGCCCTGTTACAAAACAGCCGTGCCCTGTTACAAAACAGCCGTGCCCTGTTACAAAACAGCCGTGCCCTGTTACAAAACAGCGTGCTGTCAGCAATCCGTTCAATGCGCAAACAAACGCGCAATGGGGTGAGTCTCAATCAAGTTCGGAGACCGGTTCGCGGCGCTTTTCGCGAATGTGATCGGGCACGACTCCGATGAGATCCTGGTCGTAGATGTTCTTCTTGCGGTCGGCGAGGGCCACGAAACGGTAGTAGGTCTGTTGCAACTCCTCGCGAGTGAGCGTGAAGCCGAGTTGCTCCAATCGGTGCCTGAGCGCGGCGCGGCCGGAGTGCTTGCCGAGGACCAGGTGCGTCTTGGCTACGCCGACCAAAGTTGGAGTCATGATCTCGTAGCAAAGAGGGTTGGCCAACATGCCGTGTTGGTGGATGCCGGATTCGTGGGCAAAGGCGTTGTCGCCGACGATGGCCTTGTTGGGCGACGGGCGGAAGGTGATGATCTGGCCGAGCACCTGGCTTGTGGGGTAGAGATTCTCAAGCTTGATGCTGGTGGAGACGCCGTAGCGGTCGCCGCGGACGTAGAGGGCGGCTGCGATCTCTTCAAGGGAAGCGTTGCCGGCGCGCTCGCCGATGCCATTGATGGTGCACTCGACCTGACGGGCGCCGTTCTGGATGGCGGCGAGCGAATTGGCTACGGCCAGGCCCAGATCGTCATGGCAGTGCGAGGAGAGCACAATGCCTTCCGCGTCGATGGCCGGAACGCGCGCGCGCACCTCGGCAAACATGTGGCCGTATTCCTCGGGCGTG
Organism: uncultured Acidobacteriaceae bacterium; assembly: GCA_963757965.1. Classification (GTDB taxonomy): domain Bacteria; phylum Acidobacteriota; class Terriglobia; order Terriglobales; family Acidobacteriaceae; genus Telmatobacter. Next base: position 847,498 of record CAVWTV010000001.1, on the reverse strand, counting down.
GAATAGCCGACGGTGTCGGGCATGTTGATGGTGGTGGCGCCGGCCTCGACCGCGATGCGGACCATCTCGACAAGAAAGTCGCGGTCGGAGCGGGTTGCGTCTTCCGGCGAGAACTCGACATCTTCGACGTGTGTGCGAGCCAGCCGAATGGATTCGGCGGTGAGGTCGAGAGCCTCCTGGCGGCCGATCTTGAGCTTGTACTGCAAATGCAGGTCGCTCGAAGCGAGGAAGATGTGAATGCGGGCGCGGTCGGCGAACTGCAAGGCGCGCGCGGCCATTTCGATGTCTTCGGTCTTGGCGCGGGCCAACGATGCAATGCGCGGTTTGCGGACGGCCTGGGTGATGGTAGCGATGGCCGCGAAGTCGCCCTCGGAGGCCATGGCGAAGCCGGCCTCGACGATGTCCACGCCCAGATCTTCAAGGGCATGGGCCATGGTGAGCTTTTCCTGCGTGGTCATGCTGCAGCCGGGGGACTGCTCACCGTCGCGGAGGGTGGTGTCGAAGAAGGTAACGTGATTGGTGATGTCTGCGCTCATGAATTCGCCTGCCAGGGAAGATTCCTGCCTACATTGCCAGTGTCTCGCATGCAGGGAATATAAGGCAAAGTTATTATTATTTGGTAAGCGATTACAATTGCTTATGAAGAAGTGGTTAGTGATCAGTGGTTAGTGATCAGTGGCGGGCAGTCAGCAAAGATGTGGCGCATCCGGTCGGGCGCTGACCACTAACCGCTAATCACCAGCCACTGTTTTTCGGAGGCTTTCGATGGAGCTTAGTCAACTGGAGACGTTTCTGGCGGTTGCGGAGGAGCGGAGCTTCTCACGGGCGGCGGTGCGGATGCACAGAACGCAACCGGCCGTGAGCCAGGTGATCCGCAAACTGGAGGCAGCGGTGGGAGAGACCCTCTTCGACCGCGCTGCGCGCGATGGATCGCTGACAGCGGCAGGGGTTCTGCTGCGCGACTATGCGTTGCGGCTGATGGCGCTGAGGCGGGAGGCGGCCAGTGCGCTCGATGAGCTCAAGAGCCTGGAGCGCGGCCGGTTGCAATTGGCGGCAAACGAATACACCTGCATGTACCTGCTGGCGGCCATCGACCAGTTTCGGCGAGAGTATCCCCATGTGAGCGTGACGGTGCACCGGATGCTGGCCTCGCACATTCCCGATGAGCTGATGCTGCGAACGTTCGAGCTGGGCGTGATCTCTTTCCGGCCGGATCCGTCGCAGTTTCGCACCATCGCAGTGTATGGAGACAGTCTTGCCTTCATCGTGAGCCCAAAACACCCGCTGGCTACCGCGGCGCGTGTATCGATCAAGGACCTGGGAAACGAGCTTTTTGTGGCTCACAACGTAACCTCGCCCTTGCGGCGGAAGGTGATTGAGGCCTTCCAGCGCTACCGGACGCCGTTGAACATGCAGATCGAGCTGCCGACGATCGAGGCGATTAAGCGATTTGTAGCAATGGGCAACGGCGTCGCGCTGGTACCGCACTTGACGGTGGCCCGCGAGCTGGAGACCGGGGATCTGGTGCGGATTCCGGTGGATGAACTCGATGTTAAACGGGTGCTGCGGCTGGTTCACCGGCGGCAGGTCACGCTTTCATACGCCGCAAGGGCATTTCTACAGACGGTTCGGGCCTTGGCGAAGGAGCAGGGACCACCGTTTTACTATCACGTAGAGCGGACGGGCTGAGGAGGCTTTGTTTCAGAGGACCGGAAGGGGCTGAGATCGCTAGTTTCAGGCAGGGAAGGCACCCCTTTTGATCGCGCTGCGTCTATTACCTCAAATGTTCCGGCAAATCAGCTTTCGGCAACGGACCGTTCCGGCCATTTACAATTCTGAAAGCGGGGCCCGGCTTGAACCGGCGCGCCGGATTTGACAAGCTCGTTGCCAGCCGGACGGTTGTGCAGTGATGAGGTTCAGGACCGAATGAAGAAGATCGCCTTATTAGGATTTCTGTTGGTCGTATTCGTGGCCGCAGGTCGTGCTCAGGAAAGCCGCCAGGACGTCAGCCTTAGCGGAATTGGGCTCATTGAGCCATTCAGAGCCTCGCAAACCGATGTTCAGGTGAGCGCGAACGCCGCTTTAGGTGCATTGGCCAGCTACCGATTCATGCTGACGCCCTCGAGCGCCCTCGAGGCCAACTACGGAATCACGTATCAGAACAAGATTCACTACGTGATTTCCAACACCAATAACTACGTGGTTAGCACCCGCACGCAAGAAATGTCGGCCGAGTTTGTTCGCTCATTTGTTTTCAAGAAGTGGAACCCATTTGTTGAAGGTGGGCCTGCGGGCTTCATTTTCCTGCCCATCCGCAACACCGGGACCACGAGCCTGGACGTGAGGCGCCAGACAACCATTGGCGCCGTGTACGGCGCGGGTTTCGCCTATGAGATCAGCCCCAGCTTCGACATTCGAGGCGAATATCGCGGGATGATCAGCCCAGTGCCAACGTTCAACTACACGACTTTGAAAACCAACAAGTGGTACAACATCTACAGTCCAACGATCGGCGTTGCGTATCATTTCTAGAGCATTTTTCGGCCAGGCCAAGACAAGGTATGGCGTAAGAAAGGACGGGTTGAATCCCGTCCTTTTTTGCAGCGCCGGATGGGCCAAATTTGCAATCCAGGAAATCAACGGGGGCTGAGGAACGCGCGCAGCCGGCGAACCGCTTGCGGAATCGCGTCCGGCGGTGTGCTGCCAAAGCCGAGGATGAATCCGTGCCGCGGCTTGTCGCCCAGGTAAGAGGGTGAAAGGGGCCAGAGCCAGAGCCTGTCCTGAGCAGCCCTGGCGGAGATTTCCAAGTCATTGAGTCCCTCGGGCAGGGTCATGGTCAGGTGCATACCGGCTTCGGAGCCGTGCACATCGAAACCCGCGCCGAAAGGGAATTCTCCGGCGAGACTTTCAATCAAGGCTGTTCGCCGATCCCTGTAAACCTGTCGCATCTTGCGGAGGTGGCGCGTGAAGTGGCCTTCGTCGATGAAGTCGGTCAGTACTTCCTGATAGAGGTAGGGAGGGAAGATGTCCATGGCAAAGCGGACGGCGACAAATCGGTCCACGAGATCGCGGGGAGCCACAATGTAGCCGAGCCTCAGGGAAGGGAATAAAACCTTGCTGAATGTTCCGATGTAGATGACGCGCGAATTCATATCCAACCCGTGCAGCGATGGTACGGGAAGGCTCTCATAGCGATATTCGCTGTCGTAGTCGTCTTCAACGACCCAGGCGCCCACGTTCTGGGCCCAATTGAGGAGTTGAATGCGGCGCGACGCGCTCATGGTGGATCCAAGCGGATATTGGTGGGATGGAGTGACAAAGGCGGCTCTCGCCCTGGGAGATCGTTTCATGGCAAGGCTCACATTCATTCCTTCGAGATCGGCAGGGACGGGAACGAGGCGGCAGCCGGCGGCTTTGAGCACGATGTGCTGGAGAGGATAGCCGGGCTCTTCGACCCAGACCGAGTTTCCGGGGTCAAGCAGGGCGCGCGCGGTGATATCGAGCGCCTGTTGCGATCCGGAAACGACGATGATCTGGCCGGGATCGCACTTGACTCCTCGGGCAGTGCGAAGGTAATTGGCGATTGCGTTGCGAAAGCGCTCGGAGCCGCGCGGATCGATGTGGTGGATGGCGCTGGCGTGGGGGTTTCGGGTGTGGCGAACGACGAGGCTGGACCAGATCTTGAAAGGGAACTGGTCGAGGCCGGGCTGGTGAACGCCAAAGGCGCCCCAACCGCGCAACCTGGCAGAGTATGGAAACGCGGGATAGAGCGAGGAACGGCGGGCCACGGGACGCGGGCCGGAAGGACGCGGTTCCGAGCCGCCCGCCGGAGTTGCAACGGACATGAGTTGCTCGGGCAAAGAGGCGGAGACAAAAGTCCCCGCTCCGACGCGGCTTTCCAGGTATCCCTCGGCGAGCAACTGGGCATAGGCGTTGAGAACGGGGAAGCGGGATACGCTCAGGGCAGAGGTGAGATCGCGGCTCGAAGGAATCTGCTGGCCCGGACTCAAATCTCCGCTCAGAATTGCGGTGCGAAATCCGTCGTAGATCTGCTTATGCAGCGGAGTGGCTGCGTTGCGGTCAACCGCCAGCGTGGGCAGGGCGCCCGGAAGTGGATTCTTCACGGCTTGGAGTATAGTGGCTCGTATAAATGCCCGACAAGTGGCTATTGGACCTGACCACTATTCGTTCGAAGTTCTTTGCCGCCTCATTGCCGGAGCACGTGAAGCCCTGACGTACCAAAACCCTGCGTCCACGTTCGCCCATCCATTGTGCGATGGACGCACAATGGATGGGCACGGCGTTCTGATTGAGATCGAGTTGACAGTGCTAGCGCGGAGACGAGGCGTGCATCTGGTGGAGAAGATCGACGGAGTGCTTTTCGTCGATGTTGTGGCGGCGGCCGTCTTCGCTGGCGGTGGCGCCGGCGACGATCAAGTGAATGGTCTCAGTGGGTGTGAGTTTGGGATCGAGGGCGATCAGCTTGGCGGCGAGGTTGACGGTGTTGGGCGAGGCCATTGAAGTTCCCGACATGCGGAGCTTATCGCCTCCGGGGATTACGGATTCGACCTGGTAGCCATTGGCGTCGACAAGGACCGTGGGGCCGTAGCTGGTGAAGCTGGCCTCGTCGCCGGCCTGGTCCACAGCGCCGACGGTGAGCAGGTTGGGAAGCTTGAAGGATGAGGGCATCATCTCGTTGAAGGTGCTGCTGCTGTCAGCATTTCCGGCTGCGCAGATGAAGAGGATCTCAGGAGCGCTCTTGATGGCGTTGTAGAGCCCTTCGCGCTCGATGGCGAAGAGCTTGTTGGCGATCTGCTTGCGATCGGCGGCGTCCTTGCCCATCCCGTTCTTCTCGAGTGCCGATTCGTAATCCCCCGGACCACCGCCCCAACTCATATTTACGACGCGGATGTGGTTGGAGCGGAACCAGTCGACGTAAGCCTGATCGTCGGCGGCGGAGCGGCGGGAGAGCTCTTCAGACGGAGCAAGGGGAATGTTGTGCCAGTCGAAGGTGATGCGGCCGACCGCGAGGCGAATGGCCGGGTTGCCACGAGACGCGATACCTGCGACGTGGGTACCGTGCGAGAAGATGCTGAAGAACTCGAGTTGCTCGATGAAGGCTGGGATTTGAGCCGCGCTAATGGTGGACAGCTTGTGTTTCAGGTCCGTAGCCTCGGGGCTGTCAATGGACAGTTGAAGATCGGAGAAGCCTTTCAACTCGCCGCGCATCGAGGGATATTGGTCCTGTTGTTTCGCGTCGAGGGGGAGAAGATAGCCGTGATCGGGAAAGCCCTTGAGGTCGAAGGCGAGGTCGTGCGGATCGCCGCCTGGAGCCGGGCGCGGATCGGTATAGGTCCGCCCCGGAAAGAGCGAAAGGTCGGAGCCGGAATCCCATATGGCGACGTTGACGGGGGTGAGTTTTTCGGCCTCGGTAAGGGTGACCTCGCGGGCCTGCCATATGTCGGGCTTCTGTGTGTTGTTGGCGGTGACCAACTGGGTGAGAACCTCAACGGTGGGAGCCTTGAGCGGGATGATGTCCTTGAGGAAGAAACGCTCGTTTACGAGGCCCCATGCGAGATCGTTGCTGAGCTGATGGGTCTTGGCCAGCGCCGGCTCTACATTAGCCTGAACGCTGCCCAGGATCAGGGCTGCTGTGACGATTTCCGCGCTGCTCTTGGCCTCTTTAATGCGGTTGCCGACGATGGCCCAGGGCAGCGGCTTCAGGCTGGCGGCGTAGTCCTTGGCAAAGGCCTCGTTAAAGGCCGGGCCCGCGGACTGACCGGTTGATTCGTGAGCGTGGACGATGGCGCTGGCACGAAGGCCGCTGAGGAGCTTGGCGTCGGGCTTGTCTTCAAGATCGCGGATGGCGGCCATGGTCTTCAGCGCGGCCTGGTCCTGGTTTCCGGCAAGGAGCTGGAGCGTGAGACGCACGCTGAGCAGGCTGCGCAAAGTGGCGCGGTCCTGGATGTCGTAATCGTTCAGGACGGAGTCAACATCGGCCTGCACTTTGGCGGCAAAGACGCTGAACGTAGCGTCGTCGGAGTTCAGCAGATCGGTCGCAGTACCTGGAATGGCGTAGTTGAATCGCGGCAGGTCGTTTTCGGTTTTCACGACCTTTTTCGCGGGGGGTTGCGCGAAGGAACTGGCCGCTGGAGTTGTGAGGATGGCCACGGCAGCGAGAGGCAGGAGTGAGAGGCGAAAGATCTGGCGAAGAACGCTACGAATCATCGATTGCTCCGAGAGTTGAGTTATGCTTCGGGGACCGGGTAGAACAGCGATTCCATTCTAACCTTTGAAACTGTGCAGGTCATTTCAGGTTGCCTCTGTTCTTGACCATTCGAGCGGCTGAGCCTAGAAGATTGCGGCGAGTTTAGCGAAGGAATCGAGTTCGAGCAAGTGCTGGCCTTGGGGCGCGGCGTCAAGGGCGGCGTGTTCGAGGACCCAGGTGTCCTTGTGGAAGAGGAAGACGGCGTGGAGTCCGGCGGCGAGGGCGGGGTTGATGTCGCTCTTGATGCTGTTGCCGATCATCCAACTGGTGTGGGGTGCGAGCTCATGGCGGGCGATGACTTCGCGGTAGGTGGCGGGGTCCTTTTCGGCGACAATTTCTACGGCGGTGAAGGTTGTGGCGAGGCCGGAGCGGGCTAGCTTGTCAGCCTGTTCGGCATGGTTGCCTTTGGTCATGAGGATGAGACGATGGCGGCCGGCTAACTCGGCGAGAGTTTCGGCGACGCCGGGGAGCAGTTCGATCTCCTGCTCGGCGATGGAGCGGGCGAAGCCGAGAATGCGCTGGGCCTTCTCTTCGGTGACCGGCGCGGGGCTGAGGCGCTCGAAGCAGGTGACGAGGGAGCGGGTGAAGCTGGTGAGGCCGTAACCGTGGGCGAGGATGGTTTCGCGCTCGACGGCGTTGAGGGCCTGGCGGACTTCAGCGGGCGAGTACTCGTGATGATTGAGGTAGCCGATGAATGCGGCGATGGCGCGCTCGAAATAGATGTTGTTTTCCCACAGGGTATCGTCGGCGTCGATGAGGAGCGTTTGGCCGGGAGGGAATTGGGGCATGGGGTTATGGTAACGAATCAGGGTGGGTGGTGCCCCGGCACCCTCGTCATCGTTTGGAGATGGGTCGCAGGCTACGGTTTGGGCTGGGTGGTTAGCCACCGATCGAGGCTTGGTTGCTGGAGGGCGCGGAGTTCGATGCAGCCGTTGATGTTCTCGATGGAGTGATTGAGAGAGAGAGCTGTTTCGGGAAGTTTGTGCGTGGAGAAGAACTTCTCGACATCCTCGCGTGCATCGGCGGAGCAGAACTCGCCGACGGAGCGCACGACGAAACGGCCCATCCCGACGGCGAGCTGAGACTGGACCTTGTTCCAATTAATTTGGATGTAGCTCCATGCCTGGGAACGCGTTTCTTCGTTCTGGATGGGAGTGGCGAACTGGATTGCGGCGTCCTGGTTGCGGACCTTGCCGGAGGCAGCGTAGTCGAGGGAGCGCTGGACGAGGGAAGGGTCCTGGAATTCAGCGAGAAGGCGCAGGGCGGTGTTCTGGACGATCGGATTGGATGCGGTTTCAGCGACTTTTTGCAAGCCGTCAAAAAGTGCTGCGTCGCCGTTTCGCGCAGCGATGGCAAGAGCGTTCCGGCTGAGTGTGGGATCGATCGAATTGGGATCGAGCAGATAATTCTGCGCCATCCGATGGGCCTGGGCGAGGACGGCAGGTTCTTTTCCGTAGTGGCCGAGGAGGCCGAAGAGTTGGTTGCGCAGTTCGCGTGTGTTGGAGGAATCGCGCTCGGATGGCGGCCCGAGCCTGGCGAAATCCGGAGCATAGGTTGCCCGAATCCAGACGGAGAGCGCGGCCTTCTCCTCGGGGGTCGCTGCAATTTGCGAGTAGATATGGGTGATGCCGTCAATAGCCTGGGTGACGACTTCGGCGTTGGGATCGGAATGGACGGCGGCAGCGAGATTGAGATAGTCGCCCACAGTGGCCCTGCCGTTGCGCAGTTGCGCCCACTCGTCGCCGAGAAAGCGGATGCGTTCGGTGGGAGCGAGGCCGGTTTCGATGATGGCGACGATCGCGGCGTGAGCAGCGGGCGTGTAGGCGCTGCGGTAGTAGCCCTTGGCGCCGGCGTTGGCAAAAAAGAGGCTGGACGCAGGCACTCTGAGTGTGGAATTTGCGGGAGTGAGGGTCTGGCAGTCCTGACCGTTTGCGGTTTTGAAGCAAACGGGAAGAGTCCATTTCTGGGCGGGATCAGGCTGGATGCTGGGGCTCAGAAAGAAGCGCCTTTGCGCAACCGAAACTCGCCGCGGCGAGGCGCCGGCCGGATCGCCGAAGGTGAGCAGCGGTTCGCCGCGTTGAGCGACGAGGCTCTCCATGATCTTGTCGACAGGCTTGTGGCTGACAGCGGCCTGCGCGTTCCAGAAATCTTCCGCGGTCGCGTTGGCGTAGAGGTGGGCGGAGAGATAGGCGTGCACACCCTTGCGGAAGGTTTCTTCGCCGAGGTAATTCTCGACAGTGAGCAGGACGTCGCTGGCTTTGCCGTAGGAGATGCCGTCGAACATCTGTTCGATTTCGTCGGGAGTGTTGGCGCGGGCGCGGATGGCGCGGGTGGTGGGCGAAGCATCGAGATTCAACGTGCCGTCCTCATCGGTGGAGACGGTTTGGTCCATGTTCCACTCCGGGTGCATTGCGGCGACGGACTTGTTCTCCATCCAAGTGGCAAAGCCCTCGTTGAGCCATACGTTATCCCACCACTGCATGGTGACGAGGTCGCCGAACCACTGGTGAGCCATCTCATGGGCGATGACGATGGCGACTCTCTTTTTCGCATCGACGGAGGCCGTTTGCGGGTCGAGGAGCAGGTCGGTTTCGCGGTACGTGATGGCTCCGAAGTTTTCCATGGCGCCGGCCGCGAAGTCGGGCAGGCCGATGAGGTCAAGCTTTTTGAGGGGATAAGGAATGCCGAAGTAGGTGTTGTAGTAGTGGAGCATGTACTTGGCGATTTCGACGCCGTAGGGCGTCAGGGCGACCTTGTCGGGAGTGGCGCAGACGCGGATGGCCACGCCGTCCTGTTCGCCGGCGGAGCACTGGAAGTCGCCGACAAGAAAGGCAACAAGGTAGGTGGACATTTTTGGAGTGGTAAGGAATTTGAGGGTGTGCTTGGCGGCGGCTGGGCTTGATTCGCCATCGGGGGTGTCGGACGCGATGAGAGTGTTTGAGATGGCGGTGTCGGCGGCATCGATGACCAGCGAGGTATCGAAGGTGGCTTTGAAGGCGGGCTCGTCGAATGATGGAAAGGCGCGACGGGCGTCGGTGGACTCGAACTGGGTGACGGCGTAGTTGCGGCGCGCAGTTTTGGAGAGATAAAAGCCGCGAAGATCGTTGTTGAGGGTGCCGGTGTAGGCGATGGCGAGGGTGGCTTGGCCGGCCGGGAGCTTTTCAAGGAAGCTGAAGGTGGCTTGTTCCTTGTCTTTGTCGAGGGAGACGGCGGCTGTTTGCTGCTTGCCGCCGGCGGTGACGGTCACGCTTTTGAAATCGATTTCGGCGGCGTTGAGGGTGATGCGATCCGCAGGTTCGGCGAGCGTAACGTCAATGGTCTCAACGCCGGAGAAGGTGGCGGCTTTGAGATCGGGCGTGAGGGCGAGGGTGTAGTGACTGGGGCGGACGTTGTCGGGAAGGCGCTGCGCGGCTGCTGGAGCGGCGGATGCGAGGAACAGGCAGGCGATGGCGGCGACGGATGCAAAAAGAGAGCAGGACCAAAGAGAGGCGCGGCGAGAGATCATTGAATCCTCGTGAGGGTCAGCGATGGGATCATGCAAGGACTGGCGGGTACAATTGTGCCGCAGATTGAAGCTTGCAGTGACAATCTGGCGGCAGCAGGGTCGGCGGCGTACTGACTTTGACATTGTAAGACAAATGACGACAGCCCGGGCGCGTGGGCGGCGGCGGGCAACGGCTCCTGTAGAGTTGGAAGAGATACGGCGAAGATCTCGTGATTGTTCTCCCCGCCTCAGGCGCTCTTGTTGTGACGACTTCTCATAAATCGGATGCGGTAGCTGAATCGGACGTGCTGGCTGCGTTGCTGCAGTCGGTGTTTGGTTTTGCGCGGTTCAGGGCGAATCAGGAGGAGGTTTGCCGGGCGGCGATTGCAGGGCGAGATCTGCTACTGGTGATGCCGACGGGGGCTGGGAAAAGCCTTTGCTACCAGTTGCCGGCGATTGCGCGGGGCGGGACGGCGCTGGTGATTTCTCCTCTGATCGCACTGATGGAAGACCAGGCAGCGAAGCTGGCCGCACTCGGACTCAAGGTGGCGCGGGTACATTCGGGGTTGGATCGCGGCGCTGCGCGGCAGGCCTGCGTGGATTATTTGCAGGGGAGCTTGCAGTTCCTGTTCATCGCGCCGGAGCGGTTGCGGGTGCCGGGGTTTGCGGAGATGCTGGCCAAGCGAAAGCTGGCGCTGATTGCGATCGATGAGGCGCATTGCATTTCGCAATGGGGGCACGACTTCAGGCCGGACTACAGGATGCTGGGGCAGCACCTGCCGGGGCTACGCGGCGGTGGCGATGCGGCGCCTGTTCTGGCGCTGACGGCAACGGCGACGCCGACGGTGCAGGCGGACATTCTGGCGCAACTGGGGATGGTGCGCCCGGTCAAGTTCATTCATGGATTCAGACGGGAGAATTTGGCGATTGAAGTGGTGGAGGTTCCGGTTCCGCAACGGGCGGGGGCGATTGCGAGGCTGTTGGCTGAGCCGGAGAGACGGCCCGCGATTGTTTATGCGACTTCGCGGAAGAATGCGGAGTTGCTGGCGGAGGGTTTGGCGCTGACGGCATCGATGGGTGGGGGTTCAGGCCGACTGGGCGGGAGGATTCGGGCGGCGGCTTACCATGCGGGGCTTGATGCGGAGACGCGGGAGCGGGTGCAGAAGGCGTTCCAGGCCGGTGAGCTGGAAGTGGTGGTGGCGACGATCGCGTTTGGGATGGGGATCGACAAGGCGGATATCCGGACGGTCATCCACGCGGGGCTGCCGGGAACGCTGGAAGGCTACTACCAGGAGATCGGGCGCGCGGGGCGCGACGGGGCGTTGAGCCGGACCTATCTGATGCATAGCTATGCGGACCAACGGACACATGACTTCTTTCTTAATCGGGACTACCCGCCGTTGGAGCATCTGCAGCAGGTGTTCAAAGCGCTCGGCGAGGAGCCGCGGGCAGTGGAGGAGCTGCGGGAGGCGGCGAGTCAGACTTCGAGACTGGGCGAGGAGGAGTTCGACAAGGCGCTGGAGAAGCTGGAGATTCACGGCGGGGCGCGGATGGATTTTGGCGGCAACGTGACGGTGGGCGGGCCGGGATGGAAGAAAACGTATGCGGTGCAAGCGCTGCATCGGGCAGAACAATTTGAGAAGGTGCTGCGGTTTACGACGCAGAACGAGTGCCGGATGGGCGCGCTGGTAAGGCACTTTGGCGACTTTGGGGACGCGAGCAGGCCGTGCGGGGTGTGCGATGTGTGCGATCCGGGAGGGGCGGTGCTGCGGCTTTTCAGACGGGCAACGACAGAGGAGCGGAGGATTGCGCAAGCTATTGTTGACGATTTAAGGCCGGTGGATTACAAGGCTGTGGGGACGCTGCAACGGAGTCTAGAACTTGTGGGGCGGATGAGCCGGGACGATTTCGAAGGGCTGCTGGGGGCGATGGTCCAGGCGGGGTTGATCGAGATTGAAGAGGCAGAGTTTGAGAAGAATGGAGAGGTGCTGAAGTTTCGCAAGGTGCGGCTGAAGGAGGCGGGGCGTGAGGTGCGGGCGGGTTCGAATCTGGAGCTTTTGATCAGCGACGGGATGGTGGCGGAGTTTGGCGGGCGGGGTGAGGCTACGGTGTCGCGGAAAAAGGCGAACACTGGGAGGAATTCTGACAAGATTGGAAAAGTGAAGAGCGTTGAAGCGAAGATGGCCGCAACGGCTGTGGTGTCGCTTACGGTGACTGAAGAAGCACTGGCGGAGCGGATTAAAGAGTGGCGCGCGGGTGAGGCCAAACGGTTGAGGGTTCCGGCATATGTAGTAATGCACGACCGGACGGTGAAGGCGCTGGCACAGGCGCGGCCGGAGAATCCGAAAGAACTGCTGGAAATTGACGGGATGGGGCCGGCCAAGGTGGAGAAATTTGGGGCGGCGATTTTGGGGTTGTGCGGTGAAGGCCCACCCTTCGCAAAGAGCGCGAAGGGTGGGGACCTGAATCGCAGCAACCTTGAGTAGAGCGGAACCCGGAAAGAACTATTCCTTTGTGGCTAACGTCGTGACTGAAGGGCGAAGGATCGCGAATCAGATGGCCAGAGAACTTCCCTCAGGGCCTAAAGGCCGGTGATTCTGCAGCATTTTTCGGCACGGCTAAAGCCGTGCCCTTTCAAAGCTAGGGGCCGAAACTTTAGGGACAGGACACTAGCTGACGCGCTCGATTGTGACTGATTCGACGACGACGGGCTTGTGGGGTTTGTCTTGAGCGCCGGTCGGGACGAGGGAGATTTTGGTGACGATGTCCTGGCCCTCGACGACTTCGCCGAAGATGGTGTGGTTGCCGTTGAGCCAGGGCGTGGGCGCAACGGTAATGAAGAACTGGCTGCCATTGGTGTTGGGTCCGGAGTTGGCCATGGCCAGCTTGCCGGCTTTGTCGAAGCGGTGGGGCGCACCTTTGGTCTCGTCCTCGAAGCGGTAGCCGGGGCCACCCATGCCGGTGCCAGCGGGGTCGCCGCCCTGGATCATGAAGTCGGGAATGACGCGGTGGAAGATGGTGCCGTCGTAGAGCTTGTCCTTCGATTTGGCGCGGGTGACGGGGTGGGCCCACTCCTTTGCGCCTTCGGCCAGTTCGATGAAGTTCTTGACGGTGATGGGCGCGTCGGCCTCGAAGAGACGGACGGTGATCTTGCCTTCGGTGGTGGAAAAGACGGCGTAGGTTCCTGCTGCTAGGGACATTGAGACTCCTGTGTACGCGGATATGGTCGAGATTCTTGGCTTCCCACCCATTTAGTCCGCAGAAACGGACTAGATGGATGGGGCACCCGACTGTACTGCTTCGGTTATGGTTTGGGCGCGGAGCGGGCTGCGCGGCGGCTGGAGACGGTGGCATGGGCTGGCCTTCGCGGACGATGGTGACTTTCTTGAGCATGACGGCAGTCAGTGGCTTATCGTTGCCGTCGCGCTGGACGCGGGCGATGGCTTTGACGACATCGACGCTTGGCTCGTCGCACTGGCCGAAGAGGGTGTAGTGCTGGTTGAGCGATTCGACGGCCTGCTCGGTGATGAAGAACTGGCTGCCGTTGGTGTTGGGACCGGAGTTGGCCATGGCCAGCTTGCCGGGTTGATCGAAGTTGAGGTTCGGATCTAACTCGTCGCTGAAGCTGTAGCCGGGATCGCCCATGCCGGTGCCGACAGGGTCTCCACCCTGGATCATGAATTCGGGAATGACGCGATGAAAGGTGGTGCCGTTGTAGAGCGATTTGCCGTGCTGCTTCTTCTGGGTCTTGGGGTCGGTCCAGTCTTTGGCGCCTTCGGCAAGGCCGATGAAGTTGGCTACCGCTTGGGGGGCCTGCCGCTGATAAAACTGGCAGGTGATGCGGCCCATGGAGGTATCCATCACTACAAATGGGCCGTTGGGCCGGACGAGCACGGCGGCGGTTGCCTGGGGCGCGTCGGGCAGTTCTTCCGCGGGTTTGGTGGACTGCTGGGCCATGGCCGAGGCGGAAAAGGCCACGGTCATGGCGGAAATTAAGAGCGAGTACTTGATATTCATGACGAGTTTGAGGGTAAATCATGCGGGGCGTAGAGGGCTAGAAGACAGTGGTTAGCGATTGAGGGCAATCGCATTTGAAACGACGGCGTCGGGATGTGTCGTGCTTTGAGACTTGACGCCTTACATTTGCGCGTCCTGAGCGGCGGATGGCTGGCCAGGTTGGACATAAGTTCTTTGTTTTCGGCAGAGCGGTGGCGCGATGCGAAGGTTTGCGTAAAAGTTGGCACTGACAAGTCCTTTGTTATCAACGAGGGGCGAAGAGCTCAAAAACTCAACAGGTTTGTTTTCATCCAGTTACGTAAAAAGGGGGGGAGGGGGGTCGATTTTTTTGTTTTCGGGAACTTTTCCTCCCTGCCAGAGGGAGTCGAGTTGTGGGAATGAAGGTTCCGGGCCATGGGTTCGCTCGTGGAGATCTCAGTTTGTATTCTCATTGTGCGCCGGAGAGCCGAAATGATCGGCAAAGAAGATAAGAGATTCGAGATAACGGTCAGGTCTGCAATTGGTGTGAAGAAGAATCCAAATGCGATTGCCCTGGGTTAGCGATTAGTGGTTAGTGGTCAGGGAACGGTACCAACTCAGGTCTCGGAATATTGGCTTGGACTGCGGAAATTCACGATGGTGTTCGTCGTATTCCACGATATTCCCCAGGCAGAGTGGTCCCGCTCGCGCGCTAGGTGAGACGGAGGAAGCGGTCGGTGCGGAGGCCTGCGCCGGGGAAGACGAGGTCGAGATTGGTTGCGCCGAGCGTCTTGGCTACCGCTTCGCCGAGAACCTGGCGGAAATCGGTGGTGACGGCGAGGTCGCGGCCTTCGTTGAGCTGCTCGTTGGCGAGGCCGGGCCAGCGGCCATAGACTTTGCCGCCTTTGACTGAGCCGCCGAGGACGAACATGGCGTTTGCGTGGCCGTGGTCGGTGCCGCCAGTTCCATTTTGGCGAGCGGTGCGGCCGAACTCCGACATGGTGACGAGGGTTACAGTTTCAGCGCCGTCGCCGAGGTCGCGCCAGAAGGCGGCGATGCTCGATGAGAAGTCGCGGAGGCGATCGGCGAGCTGGCCGTTGACGCCGCCCTGGTTCTGATGTGTATCCCAACCGCTTAGGTCGGTGAACGCAGCTTCGACGCCGAGGTTGGCCTTGAGCAGTTGTGCGATCTGCTTCATGTTGTTGCCGAATTCGGTGTTGGGATAGTCGACGCCGAGGGCAGGCTTGTACTGAGCGGGGTTGGCGTCGCGGAGCATTTTGACGGCTTCGAAAGTTTCTTCGCCGGTGGCATGGAAGATGCTGTCGCCACTGTCACCGTACATGGCCTGGAAGGCGGCGGCTGCCGGGGTGGGAGCTGCATTTCGATTGGGGTTTTGAGGGCCGACGGCGAAATTGTTGACATTGGAGAGGGCGATGGCGGGGATTTTGCCTGCGAGGGTGCGCGGGACCTGAGCGCCGAGGGCTAGAGCGCGGAAGGCGGTGTGCTCCCGATGGTGGCGGAGGTCTTCCGATTGAAGGGCACGATTGAGCCAGCCGTCGTCAGTGTTCTTGACGCCGGGTGTGCCCGACTCCATGTAGTCTTGTGCGTCGAAGTGGGAGCGGGACATGTCAGGCGAGCCTGCGGCATGGACGACGGCGAGATGGCCCTGGTCATAGAGCGGTTTGAAGGCCGCGAGCGAGGGATGGAGGCCGAAGAAGCCGTCCAGATCGAGAACTTGGGTTCCGGGGATGGCGATGCCGGGGCGCATGGCGTAGTAATTCTGTTCGCGATAAGGGACAACGACGTTTAGGCCATCGGCTGCTCCGCGCTGGAAGATGACGACGAGGCGGCGGCCGGGGGCGGCGGCGGTCTCAGCCATGACGGAGCGGACCAGAAAGCTGGGGATGGCGGCGGTGCCGGCTATGGCGAGTGCGCCGTTGCGAAGGAAGAATCTCCGGTTGGTCTGCATGGTGTACCTCGTTTGGCTGACTCATGGTGAGTTATCGGCGCTGAAATTCCGGTGAACCTAGTAACAGTCCAGCTAACAGTTGGTCCTGGCGATCAAGTGCGGCAGCAGCTTGAGCCGGATTGCCTGGCTTAACGGCTGCGAGGATTGGCTTTGCCGGGGCTGCGGCTTGCGCGATCTGCTGTTGGAATTGATCGAGGACGGCGGCTCGGGTGGAGTCGCTGACGCCGCCGGCAACGAGAACGGCTTCGAGACGCTGCTCTTCGGATTCCGGGGTGGCGATGGGACCGGAAGAGGCCTGAGCGAGCCAGACTACGGCGATGCCGGGAAGCCTGTTGGCGGCGAGCCTGAGGGCGAAGTTCATGCGGTTGACCAGTGCGCCGGTGCTGACCCAGGTCGAGGCCTGCCAGTTGTATCCCGTGGGAGGGATTGCACCGTAGAGCGGCATGCCCATTTCTCGGAGAGCGTTGACCAGGGGCTGCATGTTGTCTGTGGTTGCGTTGCTGGCTCGGGCGGCGGAGACGACGAATTCGATGGGCGTCTTTACCTTGGCACGATACGCGCCGGCGGACCAAAACTCGGGGGAGTGAAAGAGGGTGTTGAGCACGGCTGCGATGTCTCCGCCGCTGGAGAGGTAGGACTTGGCCATGCGATCGACGAGAGCCTGTGGAGGATCGTCGCCAACGAATCGGACCGCGAGTTTGCGCGAGATGAATTGGGCCGTGGCTGGGCGCGTAGCCAGCATGTGAAGGAGTTCGAGGCCTTCCTGTTCGCCGTGATCTTTGATCTTCTTGCCGAGAACCTTTTTTTTTCCAGGCTCGTGACGGCTCTCGTCAAATTTGAATTCTCCGCCGCGGGCTGGGCGATCGACGGTCCATCCGGTGAGAACGCGGGCGACCTGGGTGACGTCGGCCTGGGTGTAGCCGCCATTGACGCCCAGAGTGTGCAATTCCATCAGCTCGCGGGCGTAGTTTTCATTGAGGCCTTCGGGAGCTTTCTTTTTCGCATTGGGATTGCGCGCGTCCTTGATCTTGTTGCGCTCGGCAGCGGGCGAATCGGGGCCCATGCTGGTGGCGTTGTCGAGATAGAGAAGCATGGCGGGACTGTGCGCGGTGGCTTTAAGCAGGTCTTCGAATTTGCCGAGAGCGCGGGGGCGAATCACGTCGCGTTCGTAACTGACAAGGTAGTAGGGAGTTTCCTCGTTTTTGCGGAGGAAGACGTTGAAGTGGTTGAGCCAGAAGTCGGTCATGACCTCCTGAAGCTGGGCGCTGGAATAGATGTCGCGGGTGAGGCGCTGGGCTGCCAACTCGTCGGCGACCACGCGCTGAGGGTTCTCGAGCGCGTCAACAAACTCTCTTTGCACGGGAGTGAGATCGGCGATGAGGGCGGCGTGCTGCGGCGGCTTGATGGCTTTGCGGAAGCTGTCGAATTCGGGTTGTTTCATGGCTCCCAGACTGCTGATGCGCTGCGGCGGGGGTAGCGCAAGGATGCGCGCGATCTGTTCCTGCGGGAAGGGCGGGGCCTCGGCATTTGCCTGGGCAGACATCCGATTCATCTGGCCTGAATCGGCTGGGCGCGATGATTCGGGGGCCACTGAAGCCATGGCGCCGCCGGCCTTGGCGGGGCTATTTGAGGCCTGAGCTAGATGCGCGGCCGGGGGCTGGATCATGGATTCGGCGATGTCCTGAGGTGATGTGGCAGGTGAAGCAGCCGCTGAAATGGCGGCGTTGGGGTAGACGGAGGCTTGCTGCTGGTTCTGCTTGTCTTTTTCCTGGCGGCGAATTTCTACGCGGGCAAGCTCGTTGTTATAGATGGCCTGGAGCGCCGGGTTCTTGGGGACGGGCGCCTTGCCGTCGGCTACCTGGCGGATGATTGCGTTGCTGGGCAGGCGGAAGAGCAAGTCCTGCGGACTCAATTGCATGGCAGGGAACTGAGCGAGGCGGGCGTTGAGGTCTGTCTCGTCGAGGGCCTCGGGGTGCAATTGCTGGCTAAACCATTGTTCCAAGCCCATTGCGCGGAGGGCATCGAGGTCACCTGGACGCGCTCCGAAAGTGAAGCGATTGAGGGCGTGGAGAATGCGTTCGTCGCCGTGCAACTGGCCAAATTGATAAGGCTGACGGGCGGACGAGTGTTTTCGAGGCTGATTGGCGGGGGAGGAAGTTGTTTCGGCCAGCAAGGGCGCGGATGGGGTGATCAGGCTGAGGCACAAGAGAGCTGCTAGCGTGGCTTTGAAGCGATCCATCGATGGCGCTCCTGGGGAAGGTGGCCGGGGTGCTGGTACGGCGCGAGCTTTCACCTATTGGAACCCAGGATACGCCGCTTAGTTGCGCGGGGCGAATAGCAATTGGGTGTGATTGGGGCGGCGGCAGTGGCTTTTCCGCGAGGCAGGCGTTCTGACAAGGCTAAACTGGCGGTCGTCTGAATCTGAGTTCGGCAGGAGTAAACAGGCTGCGGAAAAAAGCCTAAATTGGGGCAAAATGTATGGCGAGCGTCCCTATTTATTTTTGGGCCTCTACGGCACCCTTCCACTTCGCTCAGGGCAGGCTAATGAAGTCGTGCCCTGACACTCGCCGCGGCGAGCCACACCGTTGAAGCACTTACTTATGCAAACCGCCTCAGGCTGACGGCGAGGATGGGGCACCCTCGAATATCGCTCTGTCAAGTTCATCCATCACAGACCAGCACTCAAGACCCCCTAAAAAGCGGGCGGAAAGTTCGGCCGGAGCGGCCGCGCCTCAACCTTTGGATGGAGGCGGGTTGGCGAGGCCAGCGGTACTCTAAACCTTCCGCTTCCCCAGAAACGGAGCGCGCACCGTGCGCGATACTTGGCACGAACGATTTGCCGAAAGTCCCGATGTTCTGAAGAGCGCCCAGCTCGAACAGACCGTCGTATCCGTTCTCGATCTCGAGATCGGAGGGGACGAATTCATCACCATGGCGGGGCCCTGCTCGGTTGAGACCGAGTTCCAGTTGATGGCCACGGCCAACCATGTGCGCCGCGGCGGGGCGCGCATTCTCCGCGGCGGCGCCTTCAAGCCCCGCAGTTCTCCTTATTCCTTTCAAGGCCTGGGCCTCGACGGCCTCAGGATGCTGGCCCGCGCGCGAAAAGAAAGCGGCCTCGCCATCGTGACCGAGGTGATGTCGGAGGACGACGTTCCCATGGTTGCCGAGTACGCCGACATTCTGCAGATCGGCACCCGCAACATGGAGAACTACTCGCTGCTTGAAGCGGCGGCGCGCTCGGGCCGGCCGATTTTGTTGAAGCGCGGCATGTCGGCTACCATTGCCGAGCTGCTGGGTTCGGCGCAGCTGATTCTGGACAACGGAAACCCCAACGTCATTCTCTGCGAGCGCGGCATCCGCACCTTCGAGACGGCCATGCGGAACACGTTCGACGTGGCCGCAATCGCGCTGCTCAAACAGATTTCGCACCTGCCTGTGATTGCCGATCCGAGTCACGCTGCAGGGCATCGCGACCTGGTTCCAGCGCTGGCGCGCATCGGTGTTGCAGCCGGCGCGGATGGTCTGTTGGTGGAAGTGCATCCCAACCCGGACAAGGCGTGGAGCGACGGTGAGCAGTCGATGGACTTTGCGGGATTCGACGAGATGATGGAGGGGATCGAGCCCTTCCTGGCGCTGCGAACGCAGCAGCGATCGCGAGGCGGGGCAATCGGCGCAAGGCTCATGGAGGCTGTTGGATGAATCCTGCTGCCCGGGTCCTGGCGATGATCGCGTCGATGGCGATGCTGATTCCGATTTGCGGATTTGGACCTGACGCGGTTCAAAATGCCAGTGAGAAGGTTGACGCGGATGTCATCGTGACCGCCGCGCCAGTGTACGAGCCGCTCGCGGCACTGCGCGGAGCAGAGCGATTTCCCAAGGGTGCGCAATTGCTGTTTGTCCATGCAGGCAAGGCGGAACCGCTGGTCAAGGGCTATGCTGCCACAGCCGATGCGAATATTTCCTTCGATGGCAAGAGAGTCTTGTTCGCGGGCAAGAAGGCGGCGGACGATTCGTGGCAGATTTGGGAACTCACTCTTGAGAATCATTCGTTGCGCAAGTTGATTGGCGGCGAAGGCGATGCGATTCGGCCGTTCTACCTGCCTGGCGGACGGCTGGTCTACGCGCGGCGAACGGCGCAGGGATTTCACCTCGAAGCCGCCGGAGCGGAAGCTGACAATGCACTTGCGCCGATCGACGCCAATGCGGGATCGACCGTGCTTCCGCTCAGCTACTTGCCTGGCAGCGCGATTCCCGCGGACGTGCTGCTGGATGGACGCATTTTGTTTGAAGCTGGCTTCCCCCTCGGCTCGGGGTCGACGCCGGAACTGTTTCTCGTTTACTCCGACGGAAGCGGCGTTGAGTCCTACCGGTGCGATCACGGCAGGGCGCGCTGGGGCGGAAAGCAGTTGGCGTCTGGCGATGTCGTGTTCACGCACGGGGATTCATTGGCGCGGTTCACTTCGCCTTTGGCCGCCGAGGCGCACATCGTTGTGCCGCGCGCCGAGTATGCAGGCGCGATTGCAGAAACGGCAGCAGGCGACTGGCTGGTGAGTGCGCGGCCCGGAGCCGGCGAGCATTACGCGCTGAAATTGTGGAAGCCCGATTCTTCGCTCAAGTCAGGTCCGGCCGCGTTGCAAACGGTGTTTGCGCAAAGTGGAGACGATCTTGTCGAGCCGGCGATCGTCGCGCCGCGCACCAGGCCGAAGCGTCATCCCTCCGGGCTGCACGATTGGAACTACGCCAACATGATGGCGCTTGATGCGCGGCTATCGCGCGAGGGCGACATGAAGGTAGCGCCTGCGTCGGTGCGGCTGGAGACGATGGATGCCGCGGGACAGTCGGTCGTTACTGGCAAAGCGCAGGTAGAGCCGGATGGGTCCTTTTTCGTGAAGGCTGCCGGCAGACAGGCAGATTCGTTTTGCGTTGCTCGATGAGAAGGGCGCGGTTGTGCGCCAGGAGCATGGATGGTTCTGGATTCGGCGCGGCGAGCAGCGGATTTGTGTGGGCTGCCACGCGGGGCCGGAGCGCACATCGCAGAATCGCTTGCCAGCGGTGCTGCAGCGCACGACGACGCCGAGCGATTTGTCGGGTGTGAATGGATTGGGCGAGGCGCAGCACGCGACGCCAAAAGGCAATTGAGATGATGGTTCGTATCCTTTTCTTATTCGGTGCGGTTACGATGGCGGCGGCGCAGACTTCGCCGCCGGTTCCAGTCGCTTCATCGGCCAATCCCACCGTTGCCGCGCCAGCCGCGCCTGCCGCACCGCAGGTGCCGGTGATTCGGTTTGAAGATGCGACCGACAAGGCGGGCATCGACTTTACGCACAGCTTTGGCTCGCGGCAGTTGGGGTCGCTGCTTGAGGGAACAGGCGCGGGATGCGTGTGGTTCGACTACAACAACTCCGGCCTCGAGTCTCTCTACATCGTCAACGGACGGCCGCTGGACGACTCGATGCATCCGTATCCGCTGAAAGAAAAGCCTGCGACTCCGCCACACAATCATCTATATCGCAACGACGGCAACGGGCACTTCACGGACGTGACGGACAAGGCCGGGCTCAATCCGGACATGTATTCGATGGCGGTGGCAGCGGCCGATTTCGACAATGACGGCAACGAGGATCTGCTCGTTACCGGCTACGGGAAGGCGATTCTCTATCACAACGACGGCAACGGCCACTTTACCGATGTGACGGAGAAGGCCGGCATCAAGGTGGAGGGATGGGCCATCAGTTCGACGTGGCTGGATTACGACAAGGACGGATGCGTCGATCTCTTTGTGGGCCGTTACGTGAAGTTCGATCCCAAGTATCGCGCCTTCTATGCGCCGACCAATTATCCGGGACCGCTCGATTACGAGGGCGAGACCAATCAACTCTTCCATAACAACTGCGACGGCACGTTTACCGATGTGACGGAGAAGTCGGGCATCGGCGCGTACGTTGGCCGCACCATGGGCGTGACGGCGGCGGATTTCGACAACGACGGCTGGGACGACATCTACGTCGCCAACGATCGCACCGAGAATTTTCTATTTCACAACAAGCACGATGGAACCTTTGAAGAGATCGGCAACGATACGGGCACGGCGTTCGGACAGAATGGCGAATCGACTTCGTCGATGGGTCCGGTGTTTGCGGATTTCGAAGGCCGGGGAGTGCTCGATCTGTGGGTGACCGATGGGCATTACAACCGGTTCCTGCGCAACACGGCAAACTCAGCTTTGAAGATCTGGGCGCGTCCAACGGCGTCTCGCAGGCGAATGCGCAATACGTTAGCTGGGGCACGGGTGTATATGACTTCGACAACGATGGGCTACTCGACATTCTCATTTTTCACGGCGGGCTGATTCATCTGATTCCGCAGGAGCACACGCTGTTTCGCGGACTCGGCAACGACAAATTCGCGGATGTTTCGCGGGATGCTGGTTCGGTGCTGAGCGAGCGCACCACGGCGCGCGGCGCTTGCTTTGCGGATTACAACAACGACGGCAAAGTGGATGCGTTTCTGGTGAACCTGGGCGGCAAGGGAACGCTGCTGCACAATGTTTCAACCAATACGGGGCATTGGATCGAGATCAAGCTGGTGGGCGCCAGGACTGGGAAAACCGGAACGGGGAGCAATCGCGATGGGATTGGCGCGCGCGTGGAAGTGTACGCGGCGGGCAAGCGGCAAACGGCGGAGCGCGTGGCCGGATCGGGCTATCTTTCACAAGACGGTGAGCGGCTGCATTTCGGCCTGGGCGCGGCAACGACGATCGACAAGCTGATTGTTCGCTGGCCGAGCGGGCGTGAGCAGACATCTGGAAAAGCTGAGCGTGGATCGCGTCCTCAAAGTTGAGGAGCCAAAGTGAGCAGGCGCTACCAAATCGGAATACGGGCAGGAGCCTGCGCGCGACTGCTGATGGCCACGGCCCTAGCACTTGCTTCGCTAGCACCGTTGCTCGAGCCGGCCGGTTCGCGCTGCGGCACAGGCGGATATGGACGCGTCAGAGGTTTACGCTTCACCGCTGGAGGTTCTGCTTTCACCGGATGGTGCGCGGCTCTATGTGCTCTGCCAGCAGAGCGAAGAGGTGCGCGTGCTCGATGCGACCGAGCTACGCGGTGATCAAGAGCATCGCAGTTGGGCGCGTGCCGCGCGGGTTTTCGCTTTCGCCTGACGGCTCGCGGCTGTTTGTGACCAACTCGTGGGACGACACGCTTTCGGTGATCGATACAAAGAGCGCTTGCGGTTGTGGCGACGTGGCCGGTGGGCGCGGAGCCTTCGAGCGTGGTTGAGGATCCGGCGGGCAAGCGGCTGTTTGTGGCCAATCGCATCAGCAACGACATAGCCGTGCTCGATGCGCAAACCGGCGAGGAAGAGAAGCGGTTGCTGGCCGGGCGCGGGTCGAGCTATCTGGCGCTCGTCGCCGGATGGGAGCCAAGCTTTACGCCACGCATGTGTATCCGAATACGCTGCCGCGGCAGGACCGGTTTCGAGAATCGGAGCCGCCGGAGTCGGAGATCACGGTGATCGATGTTGCGCGCGCCGTGGTAGTCGATCGCATTCCGCTGCACGCGATTGCCGGAGTCTTTCACGTGGCGTTCTCCGCCGATGGCCGGCTGGGCGTGGCGGCCGAGTACCATCCGAAGAATCTGATTCCGCTGGCGCATCTCGAGCACGGCGGGGCATTCACCTATTCGCTTGAATTGTTTGGCGCGGATGTGGGCAAGACCGGTTGAAGATTCCGCTGGATGAACTGGAGCGCTACGCTTCGCAGCCGTTCGGCGTGGCGATTGCTCCGGACAAATCGCGCATCTACGTCACCTGCGGCGGCTCGGAGATGGTGACAGTGGTGGATGTGCCGCGGCTGCTGCGCTTCATCCGTACGCACGCGGGGCCGTACACGCGAGGACCTTTCCGCCAGCGCCAACTATGTTGTCGACACGGATTCCGGTGGGACTCAATCCGCGCGGCCTTGCGCTGTCGCACGATGGGCGGAGGCTGTTTGTGGCCAATCGGCTTGGACGACACGATCAGCGTGATCGACACGCGCACCAACCGCGTGGCTATCGACGATTACCCTGGCCGGACCGAAGAACGATCACGGCGCTGCGCCGCGGAGAACAGACCTTTTATACCGCGCGCTATTCGTTTCAGGGGCAGATCGGCTGCTCCAGTTGCCACATCGATTCCACCTTCGACGGCCTGCAATGGAATCTGGAACCGGATGGCTTTGGCCGCAACACCGTGGACAACAAACTGCTCGAGGGCGTCAAGGACACCGAGCCATATAAGTGGACGGGCACCAATCCGAACATCCCCACCGAGTGCGGACCGCGGACGGAAAAGTATTTCTGGCGGTCTGAGAACTACGACGATCTGACACTTACCGATCTGGCCGTGTACGTTCGCAGCCTTGCGCCCCGGCCCAATCGCTGGCGGCTGGCGAATGGCGAGCAGACGCCGGCGCAGGAGCGCGGCAAGGCCATCTTTGAACGTGCCGTGGACAAGTTCAAGAAGCCGATTCCGGAATACAACCGCTGCTCCTATTGCCACAGCGGTCCCAAGGGCACGAACCAGAAGATTTTCGATGTGGGCACGCGCAAGCCCAACGACAACACCGGGCTTTTGAAGTCCGCGCCGCTGACCAATATCGCGCTCACCGCGCCTTTTTTGCACGATGGGTCGGCGCGCTCGCTTGAAGAGATATGGACGGTCTACAACCCGGAAGACAAGCACGGGCGCACCAACGACCTGACCAAGGATGAGCTCAACGACCTGATTGAGTATTTGAGGACACGATGAGAAAACTGTGCATGATCGCATTGATTCTTGCTGCGGGATCTACGGCTTTTGCGGCGCCCCAGGCGCGCGCGCTGCCCCAGATGCCGCATTTCCGCTTTGAGAATTTCACCACCGCCAATGGCCTGCCGAACGATCACGTGTATGCCGTGCTGGTGGATGGGGATCGCATTTGGGCGGGCACAGACAACGGTCTGGTCATGTACGAGAATCGCACGTGGAAGGTCTACACCACCGCAGATGGACTGGCGCATCGCGCCGTGCTTTCGCTGGCGCTCGACAAGCGCACCGGCGACGTATGGGCGGGCACCATGGGCGGATTGAGCCGCATCTCCGGCGGGCACATCGACAGCTTCACGCAGTTGAACTCCGGGCTGAGCAACGATGTGGTCTACGGCGTCTCAATCGAAGGCGAGAACGTGTGGATTGCCACGGCTGCGGGCGGCTGCCGGCTGGACCTGCACACCAACCAGTGGTCGCTCTACAACGAGCGCAACACGCCCATGGTCGAGATCTGGGCGTATTCGGTCTCTGCTACTCG
Organism: uncultured Acidobacteriaceae bacterium; assembly: GCA_963757965.1. GTDB lineage: Bacteria > Acidobacteriota > Terriglobia > Terriglobales > Acidobacteriaceae > Telmatobacter. The sequence goes on along the minus strand of CAVWTV010000001.1, from coordinate 822,477 downwards.
CAACCAAGGTCTACTACGGCATTTGGGGCAGCGGAGTGCTTGAGTACGATCAGAAGACCGGGAAGTGGGACAAGTACGACGATCCCGACGGAGAGACGGAGATGGTGCTCTTCAAGGATCAGGGATTGATCCACGAGATTGTCACTTCGGTCAGTTATGTGGACAATATTCTCTGGGCGGCCACGTACTTTGGCGACAGCCGCTACGACGGGCGCTACTGGCATAACTTTCTCAAGAAAGACAGCGGACTTCCCTCGAACTTCACCAACTTCATCAAAGGCGTGGACGCCAAGCGCGCCTGGTTCTGCACCGACAAGGGGCTGGCCTACTACGACGGCGTGAACTGGGCCGTCTATACGCCCGTCGTTGCAAGACGGCAAGCCGGAGATGACGGTGCGCGACGCGCAGGGCAAGGTAACGCCGGTCGCAGTGACCACCGCGCCGGCGCACAACTACATTCTCGGCATCGACTTTCAGGGCGACGATATTTGGGTCGCGACCGCCAAGGGTCTAAGTCACGGAATTCGTCAAAAGGAATAAAGAACTCAGGAGACCAACGAGTCATGAATGCATTCGCAGATATTCTGGAAGCCATCGCACACGCGCCGATCAAAAGCGCGCGATCACCAATCACGGCGTGCTCAACGAGGCCTACGCCTACGCCAAGCCGAGCTCGTTTTCGCGCGGCATGAGGATCGATATCGGCGGGGTCGTCATCCTGCTGATCTCCGGCACGGCTTCGATCGACGAGCATGGCAGAAGCGTGCACATTGGCGACTTCCCCGCCCAGTTGCGGCGCACATTCGACAACATCACCGGCCTGCTTGAGGCCGAAGGCGCCACCTGGCACGACATTGTGCGCACCAGTTGCTACCTGCGCGACATCGATCGCGACTACGACGTGTTCAACGCAGGGCGCACGGCGTTCTTCAAGGAGCAGGGACTCGATCCGCTGCCCGCGTCCACCGGCATCCAGGCGCATCTGTGCCGGCCGGAGCTGCTGGTCGAGATCGAAGCCATCGCGATGTTCCGCACCGATAAGGCAGAAGACAGCAAGGAGTAGTCGTCATGCGCAAGGGATGGTTGTGGGCCGGGGTATGCATTTTGGTCACGGTCGCCGCATCGAGTCTTGCGGGCCAGACGCTCGCGGCGCATCAGGACGCGCCCAAGAGAGTGTGCGAGTGCGGCGCGCATCCGCCGGGGCCGCCGCGCGATCGCGAGGTTGTGCCCTATGCGGGCGAGCCGGCCGACATGACGTCCCTATGCCAAGTTCGCGGCGCCCTACGACACCAACTACACGCATCCCAATATCTATTCGGGCGCGGCGCGCGATATTCCCGAGCCGAAGAACCTGACCGAGGTGCGCATCGGATTCTTCGGGCCGATCGAGCACAACTCCGAATCGGTTTTTGGATTGCGCATGCTGCACGGCGCGCAGTTGGCGGTGGAAGAGGCCAATGCGCGCGGCGGCTATGGCGGCAAGCCTTTCAAGCTGATGCTGCACAACGACTACGACAACTGGCAGGCGAAGGCGGTCTATGGCGATGACCGGCCCACCGACCCGGCCATCTGGGGCTCGGCCTCGAATGAAACGGTGAAGATGGTCTACGACGACCAGGACTGGGCGATCTTCGGCTCCATCAGCTCCGAGTCGACGCACATTGCTCTGCGCGTGGCGCTGCGCGCCGAGACTCCCGATCGTCAACTCGGCCATCGACCGACCCCACCGATTCCCGAGACCTATCATTCCGTGGTACTTCGGCGCCATGCAGGATGACCGGCATGCAGTATCTGACGCTGGCGCGCCACATCTATACCGAACTTGGCCTGAAGCGCGTTGCGGTCCTCAGGGTCAAGCAGCCGCTACGGCCGCTTTGGCGTTCCGCAAATTCCTCGATGCATCGCGCCGGCTGGGCCATCCGGTTGTGATGGAGCAGATCTTCTCAACCCGGAGACACGGATTACGCCAAGCAATTGAGGGTGATCCGCGAGCTCGCGCGCCGGACGCCGTCGTGCTGTGGGACGACGAGGCCGAGGCGGCGGCGATTCTGAAGCAGATGCGCGCGGCGGGCATGAAGCAGCGCGTCTTTGGCGCGTTTCGCACGCTGGGCGACACGCTGCTGAAAGAGGCCGGCGATGCCGCCGAGGGCTTCGAGGCCGTGTATCCCTACGATCCCACCCGCAAGGACCCGCGCTGGCTGGATTTCAACAAGCGCTTCGAGGACCGCTTCCACGAGAAGCCGGAGCAGTTCGCCTCGATGGCCTACGACACGATGAATATGCTGCTGGATTCGATCTGCAAGGCAGGCCTGAATCGCGCACGCATTCATGACGCGCTGGCCGACATCGAACAATACGACGGCGTGACTGGACACATGGTCTTCGACCCCAACCAAAAGAATGTGGCTCCTTTGTTTCTTGGCACGGTACACGGCGGGGCGATCACGTACAGAGTTGCCACGATGGAAAAACAGCCACCTGCGGTGGGGCAGACGCCTCTTGCGCGGCAAGAGCCGTATGCGCGCGTGGGTGAGGACGGCGTCGACTATGCTGGGCCGCATCGGGCCGACGTCCCAGCGGGACCGATCGACATTGTCCTGTTTGGGCCCAGGGCGGCCGAGGTTGCAGCATCGCCTGACGTGCAGGCGGAGCTGGCATTCGGAGCGGCAAAGGGGCGGCCGATGAAACTGCTGCCTGTCGAGAGCGATCAGAATTGGGGAACTGCTTCAACACAGCTGGTTCACGCGCTGATGGACGAGCACGCGCTCGCCATCGTGGCCCTCGATCGCAACGCCAGCCATCTGTCCGAGCAACTTGCGCTCAAGAGCTTTGTTCCCGTGGTCGCGCTGAGCAGCGACAAGGCGCTAACCTCGACAAACATTCCATGGATATTCCGCCTGCAGCCGGAGACGACACCGGCCACTGCGCTGCGAATGCTGGTGGCAGGCGTCTGTCGCAGCGGCGCCAACTCAGAGCGATTGCGGGATGTGCTGGCCTCGGGCGACGAAGTGTCCGGCGCGGCTTTCTTGCCCACGGGCGAACCTCGCGCCCAATAGCTAAGCCAATCACGCTGAGTCCCAAACTGTGACATCGACTTGGTGCCGAGGTTACTTTAGTCCAATAACTCCCAGCTTCCAACGCGCCTAACTCTGCGGGATGGTAAGTCGCATCGGCTCTTATCCAACAGCGAGATAAGCTCCCCGGCGAACGAACATTCTTGGGACGGCGCGGCCAACTGCATTTTGCGTAAGCGCATGCTCACGCCGAATTGTCGCAAGGATGAGACAATTCGCACCATGATGCGCCATAACACGACAGGACACGCCATGCAGTGTCGAATAACTGATGTTTTCGCTTGCATTGAATGGTCTCTGCTCGTACAGTCAGCAACAGAAGCAATTCATCAAAGCTTCATTGCATTCGTATCCTCAGTTGGGCTATAGTTTGCCCATCCGAGTTTCTCAGGCGATACGTATTCAATTGTCGAAAACTGCATCACGCTGAACCTCTCTCCTTCCCAAGACCTGCAAGACCTGACCTGCCAAGAAAGGTTTGCAGAATCATGCCCAAATTGCGATTGGATTCCTGGAAATCGATTGCCGATTATCTTGAGCGCAGCCCACGGACTGTGCAGCGATGGCATGCATCTCACGGCTTGCCGGTTCATCATTTTGGAGGGTGCAAAGGGTCGGTGTTCGCCTACTCGCCAGAGATAGATCGCTGGCTCATCAGCCTTGGCGAAGAAACCTGCATCGGCGACGCAGACAGGGATGAGGAGCATGAGACTCGCAAGCGAAGATCGCTGGAGTTGACGGCGCGCGCCAATGAAATGTGGGAGACCCACTCGGAAGAGAATCTGAATACCATCGCCGGCATCTACCGCAAGGCGATCGATCAATACCCTGGCAACGCGCGGGCTTTTATAGGCCTCGCCGACGCCATGATTTCCGCGTCGTTAGAAGGCGTGATGGACGGATCTGTTGCATACCCTTGCGCGACCGAGGCGCTGCGGCGGGCAACTCAACTGGACTCCCAGGACCTTGACGGAAGATGCAGCCAGGCATGGCTGAATATGGTCTACCAGCGAAGGTGGCGGCAGGCGCGCGCGGGCTTTGAAGACGTGTTGAGCAAGCAGCCGAGGATGTCGTTTGCCCTGGCCGGCCTGGCCCTGCTGCACATCGCGGAAGGCGATCTGGCAAGCGCTTCCCATTGCGCATGGGAGGCGTGGATGCAAAACACGCTGGTTTCCACGCTGGGCGCAATTGTGTGCTGGAGCAAGTACCTTCAAGGCGACTTTGAACGGACTCTGGAACTGGTCGCGCAGGTGAGGGGGAGCGGCGGATCGGGAGCCACGATAGGCGCGATCGAAGCGCTTGCTTTGAACCATGCCGGGTCGATCGACGCGAGCATTGACCGGATCGAGGCAATCGCCGTCGATTTTCCGCGCAGCCAAACCCTGCAGGGCGCCCTGGGGTATGCCTATGCGATGACCAAGCAGACCGGCAAGGCGCTTGATGTCTATCAAAACATCGAGCAACCGAGCGCTCAAAAGAAGCCGAACAATGCATACGGCCGAGCGCTCGTCCTGATTGGATTGGGCAATGTGCGGCAGGCGGCGCAGTGGCTTGAGGCCGCGTATGCCGAAGGGTCGCTTTGGAGTCTAGGTTTCGGCTCCGATCCCGCCCTGCGGCGGCTCCGTGACGATGCTTCCTTTGAGACGCTGCTGCAAAGAATCGGCGCGCCTCCCGCCCGGCCTGTTCAGTCGCTTCGATCGGTGGAATTCATGGTCCGGCCGGCTTCCAGCGATATGGGGCGCAGAAGCGATCGGAATCTGGCGCGAGCCTGACCTGATTGGGTTGCCTGTTTGGGCTCGTCCGGCTTTGGTCTACAGTTTGTCTCATTTTGAATCGGGGGTTGGACATGGAAAGCTTGGGTGCAGATTTGTCCGGCGGCATGTATCCGGATCGCGAATCGGGGGCGCGGGCCGGAGAGCGCAAATGGTACGCGGTCTTCACGGTGCCGCAAAACGAAAAATCCGTGGTGAAGCACCTGGGCTTGCGGGAGATCGAGACGTTTCTTCCCACCTACGAGACAGTCCGGCTGTGGAAGAACCGGCAGCGCGTCAAGACCATTCTGCCGCTGTTTCCCACGTATCTGTTCGTGCACATCAGTTCGCGGGAACGCGTGAAGGTTCTCCAGTCTCCAGGGGTTTTGCAGATTGTGGGCAACGGCAAAGAGGCGGTGCCTCTTCCCGATTCCGACGTTGAGATTCTGCGCAACGGCTTGAGCGGGCAACAGGTCGAGCCGTACTGCGAGCTCGTGATTGGCGAGAAGGTTCGCATCAAGAGCGGGTTGTTGCGAGGAATTGAAGGGACACTGGTCAGAAAATGCACCGGCAATCGGTTCGTCCTCACGCTGAGACTCATCAACCAGCACGCGGCCATGGAGGTGGATCCGGAGTTGCTTGAGCCGGCGTCGGCTTGAATTCGAGTTCCTTTCCATTTGCCGGCGTCAATACACGCTAACTTTGCGGATATCTAGAGCCCGCTCAATCGGTTGCAGGTAGAAGGTTTTCAAGTTAGAGTCGTATTAAAGGAATCGGATGGCGAAGACAAAGATATTGATTTTTGGCAGTTCCGGTCAGGTGGGATGGGAACTTCGCCACAAGTTGGCCTGCCTAGGACAGGTAGCTTCAGTTGAATATCCCAAGGTAGATTTTTCCCAACCGGATTCCATTCGCGCGACAGTGCGCACGTCGGAACCGGCGGTCATCCTGAATGCCGCCGCTTACACGGCTGTCGATAAGGCAGAGAGCGAGCCGGAGCTGGCCATGGCGATCAACGGAACGGCGCCTGGCGTGATTGCGGAAGAAGCCAAACGGCTGGGCAGCATCCTCGTCCATTACTCCACCGATTATGTCTTCGATGGCACGAAGCCCGGCCCGTATCTTGAAACCGACATTCCCAACCCGCTGAGCGTTTATGGGAAGACGAAGCTAGCAGGCGACGAGGCCATTCAGGCAATTGGCTGCGAGGCGCTCATTTTGCGCACGAGCTGGGTGTATGGAGCGCGAGGAAGTAACTTCCTGTTGACGATGTTGCGCTTGGCCGGGGAGCGCAGCGAGCTGCGGATTGTAGATGACCAGCGCGGCGCTCCGACCTCGAGCGAGTGCATCGCGCAAGCTACCGCGGATATATTGGCGCAGTTACTGCCTCCGGCAAAGGGTGGACTTCAGGGACGCAGCGGCATTTACAACCTGACCAATGCCGGAGACACGACATGGTTTGGATTTGCAAAAGCTCTTCTTGCGGATCAGTGTGAGTTCAATGGAACGGCCGCGCCCAATCTTGTGCCGATCAAGACCAGTGAGTTTCCGCGCCCCGCCAGGCGTCCGGCCAATTCGCGGTTATCGTGCCAGAGCCTGGAGGACACTTTCGGCGTGCATATGCCCGATTGGCGAGATGCGCTGTCGCTCGTTCTTGAGACGCTGCGGAGAGAAACTCCGTAGGAAAGTATCGATGCATGAACCTTGCCGGGAGAATGTTTTTCAGAGGCCGCGAGAGCTAGGCCGGGTCGTGCCGTCCTCAGGTATGAGTTCGAACTTGTAACCGAAGCCCTTTGAGTTGTCGATGAAGCGGAAGAAGCCGGGCCGAAATTCATACAAGCTGCAACGGCTCATTGCCGCGGTGAAAAGTGTGCCTAGCTTGAATCGTTCCGAGTAGCTCTTTATCAGAAGCCTGCGCCGTTTTCGATCCGTAATCACGGTCACAATGCCCTGCATTTGCACGCCGCGGATGTCATTCCAACTCTCTGTGTGCCGGTAAACCGTGGTAGCCGCCCTGGGCGCTTTCTTGAGATTCTGGCTGTGCAAGCTTGATGGGGAGGAAAGCCAGAACAAGCTGAGATGTTCGTCGACAAGATAGAAGAGCGGGGCGACGCTCACTTCTCCGTGCTCATCGACGGTGGCCAGCGCGAGCGTGTTTTCCTCGCGCAACAAGGCGCTCAGTGTCTTCAGTTGCTCCACGCGATCTGGTGAATGTTTCATTCTTGACCGAGTCAGATTTCGGTGAATACCAAAACAGCGTCAGAGTCCCACGAGGCTGTTTTTCCTCGTCATGCGGTGGCTCTGCCGCTGTCGGCTTTATCGGTGCCGCAGGCAAGATCGCGTCTCGCCGCCAGCAAGGAAACTCTCAGTCTGCTCAAACCCTTGGCCCTTTTCCCGAAACTCCGGCCTATTCCATAGGATGGAGCAAAGTCGAACCTCTGGCTGTGACGGCGGCAACGACTGACTGTGATACGGCGTCGGCTACTTCTTTCCGTTGTCTTTGAAGTTCAGCGCAAAGTAGTAGGTTCGTGATACGAGTGGCTGGTTGTCACGTTGCGTCAGGAATCTGGCCGCCGCCGAAGTAGCCAACGCCGCCGCCCAGGTTGAAGTGCTTATTGAGTTCATACCAGGAGTAGCCATCGATCTCCGCGCCCACATGGCGGCCGTGGGCGGTCTTGTTAAACACGATCGAACCTGCCCGAAGTGTTGTAGATCGAGTCCAGCGCGATCGGCCGCCCAAAAGTCCAGCCCCTGCGCCGTGAAGGTGAGCCGCCGGTGGGGCTCAACGGTGGCTCCCGCGCGCACCGCCTCAATGTTCTGCCAGCCGAACAGGTCGGTGATTCCAAAGCGGTCGTGGGCTGTCGGGTAGATCGTGTCGAAGGTGGTGTGCGCTGCGTTCGTGCGCCGGATTGCTGTTGCCCGTGGCGTAGTCGTATTGGGTAAAGACGCGCGGCTTGGCCGCTAGCATCGAGGAACTGGTATGCCGCGCCTGCCTGCGCTGCCCAGGCATCGAATGCGGCTGCGATCCCACCTTGCCGGTTTCGAGGATCGCCTCGCCGCAGTAATCGAGCGCCGCGTGGGCTTGCGCCTTGAAGCGCACGCCATAGAGCCTTCTCGTTTTCATGGCCGGTGGTCTTGGCGACAGCCGCTTCCACGACCTCTGCCGGCTGCACGCGCCACAGGAAGAACGGCTCAAGGTTCGAGTGCGGCACAAGAAAATCATCGATGCGGCCGTAGGCTCCGTAGATGTTGTTGCCTTCCTGATGCGGGCTCACGCCATAGGCCTGCGGCACCACAGCCGACGCGGCGAAGATGCCCAGGTGCTCGCGCTTTGCATTCAGGTTCAGCACCGCCGCATCGTAGGAACGGGCCTGGTTGCGCCACTCGGAGTTGGCGATGATGGTGTTGTTGTAGTTGATCAAGCTGCCGGCCCACGCGCAAGCTGAACCAGTGCTTATCGGGCGCGCCGATCTCGGCGTAAGCCAGCTTCAGATCCCAGCGAACGGTATTCGGCGGCCCGATCGGCGGGTTTTGGAAGCCCGCACGGGCGTCCTGCACCTGCGCGGTAACCCGGAACCAACTGGACGCATGCAGATCCACCTGGAACCGGAAGCGGTTCAACAGGTAGGAGTCATTCACACCTCGCTTTGAGGCTTGAATTGTCGTACGCCTCGTACCGGAACCGCTCCTCAGCCTGCACATCGAGCCAATTGGGCAGCTTTTCGTCGAGGTAGGTGGCTGGGGCAAAGTCGTGAAAATCGTAGGGTGCCGGGTTAGCGGTGGTTCGGGCGGCCGCGCCGTTCAAAAAGCTAAGCGGGTTCGAGGCCGGCCCGGTGAGGAATTCGCCATTGTATCCGGACGTCGAGTTTTGTGTGGTGATGTCGTCCTGCGCGGTCAGAGGCAGGGCCGCCGCAATGGCAAACAGGAAGAGCAAGGCAGAGATGGTTAGCGGCAACCGGCGCAGTGACACAGACGGAACAGCAGAAAGAGCCTTTAGCACTTCGGACACTCCTTTGGATTGGGGAAGATGAATCTGAATTCTGAATCAGGATGGGTTGGGACCTTAGGCCCCGGGGCCCACATCAGTTGGCGGAGGTTACCAACAGGCGGGGCGACAACAAGTCATATAAATAAAAGGCACTTCGGAAATGGATAGGTGCAACCGTCGCGGGGATGCAGATACGGGATCATAAAGAGCTTTTCGCACTTTGGGTTCTCCTTTGGAATTTAAGAAGATTGGATCAGTTGGGACCTGAGGCGCCTTGCCCGCGCGGGGCAGCAGAACTTTATCGACAGGTGGGAAGACAACAAGTCATAGCAGTATTTTCACAAGATACTCAAAGGTCCTGAGAAAGTCAATTGCACATCTTTGCGGGTAGTGGGTCAGTTTGAAGGGTACGGGCTTCAGCCCGTACATCGACCGGCCAAAATGCACCTGGGCTTCAGCCCCTGAGGGAGGCCTCTTTCAAACTGACCAACTACGTGTTTGCGGGTTTGCCAATCCCCGCTAGGTTTCGCCGAAAGAGCCTCTCCCGGAAAGTGAAAGGGCAGCCCAGGTTTGGGCTGCCCTTTTTATTGCCGCGGAACCCGAAGGCCCGCGGTCTATGGGAGGTAGTAGCGGAGGCTGGTCTCGATGATATTGTCGTCGCCGTGAGCGCCGCCGCCTGGATTCGTCGTGCCACCCGCGCCGGACCAGAGGTCGCGGCGGATGTAGCTGTATTGGATGCCCTGGCGCAGACGCCCCTTGGGACCAGCGTAGAAGTTGTACCAGTAGCCGAAGGAGGCCTCTTGTACGTCCTTGTTGTTGGCCCCGCAGTTGGCTGGAGTGGAGGGGCTGAACGATCCACCGGTCTTTACCTCGGTGGTGCAACCGGACATGTTGACGCCCGGGATGCCGTAGCCGACGGCGGTCGATCCGGAGCCGACATAGTCGCGATAGACGTAGTCGCCGCCGTAGTTCATGTAGATGGAGAGCCGGGCGTTGGGGCTGGCTTCAAACGTCCCAAGAGCGGAGAAGGTCTTGAGCGGCTCGATGGTGCCGTCCGGATGGAGGGTAACGTCCGCGATGGTGGAGTCGCCGTAGCGGCTGACGCCCCATCCATAGAGGCCCTTTAGGCCGATGGAGATCTTTTTCTGCGCGAAGGGAGCCCGGAATCCGCCGCCAACGCCGCCGCCCACTTCCGAATCGTTGTAAGGCGAGCCCGAGGTGGGATAAATGCGGTCACGGAAGAATCGCTGCATGCCGAAGGCTTCCCAGTGTCCCCAACCGGGTTCAAAGACGATCTTTTCGACAAAATCGGGAGCGAGGTTGAAGGAGTAGTTGTTATTCACGTTGTAGAGACCGCCAGCGACACCAGCAGAACCGATCAGCAGGTTCGTGGGCAAGTTGCTGCCAGCCGGGTTCAGGGTCTCAGCGTTCTCAGCCGAGGCGGCGAACCAAACCTTATTTGCGATGTTCTTGCTAAGACGGAAGCCGTACTGACGGGTCCAGACAAAGCCGGCAGTATACTGCGGGTCGATGGTGCCGGGGAGAATCTCTGATCCGTTCGATGTGCCCTTGGTGGTCTCGGTGGCCAGTGACCACATCTGGCCGGCGCTGACGGTCAAGCCATTCTTCATTGCCGCTTCAGCCCAGATTTGGCGCTGACGCATCACGTAGCTGTTGCTCTGGTTGTTGTTGGATGTGATGCCTGTACCCAGCCAATCGAGTTCGTAGTAGGCGGTCAGGGTCATCATGTCCAGGTTGCCAATGGCCTTGATGGCCAGTCGGGACTGACGGCCCGACCCAAAAAACTCGCTCATGTTGTGAGCGTCTGCGTACTGAAGTGGCACACCGGTAAACGGGGTGTTGATGCCGCCGCCGGTGGCCGAAGTGCGGTTCACGGTAGCTGCCTCAATGAAGCTTCCCGCCGGAGAGATCGTAATGCCCTTGTAATGGAGCGAGTCAGGGCTGGCGATGGCCTTCTTGATTGCCGCGGTCTCATCCGAGAGCGTAGTCACAATCGAGACATTGTTGGCCTTCATGTCAGTCACGGTGCTTTGCAGCGTGGTGACTGCAGCGGCATTGTCGGTGACTGCCTGGTTCTGCGCCGACGAGGCTGCGATTGCCTTGTCGGCTTGGGTCTGCGCGTCGGCCGCCACCTGCTGCGCCCTCTTCAACTGCACGTCCTTCTCGGCGAGGTCGCTCTTCAGGTTATTGATCTGGCCCTGGAATTCCTCGCGCAACGATTGAATCTGGTCGGCCACCGTCGGCGGCGGAGGCGTCTTGGCTTTGGCCGACACGTGCTTTTTTACTGGCGGTTTTGGGTCGGTGGCATAGGCGGATGAGGCAACTAGACCGGCTGCCAGAATTGCTATGGCAGCAGTTTTCAGCTTGTAGTTCATTGGGCCTCTCTTTTTCATTGAGTATCTGGTTGGTTCGTGGCTGTGCGTACTTGCATGGCAGATGCTGGGCACTCCCGTATTCCCGAAACCTTAACAAGAAGCCGATAAGTGGCTCGCGGCATGCGGGAGAAATACTGAAGGCAAAGAAACGTGTTCGCATAAGCGAAGCTATCCCTGCCTCTTCCGTATCCCAGCCTCTCAGAGTTGTATGAATATATGACGAATTTACATGTTTTTAATAGAGTTGCTGCCGATGCGAGTTATCTGAAAGGCTTGAGTTGAATTAACTTGCAATTAACAATAATCATTGCCCATGTTATCCACAGGCCTCGGGGAAGTTATTAACATTTCTTTAACATTGCTTCCCCATCCCCATTGAACTTAGAAGATCCATCTCGTGGTCAGGACCAGTGCGTGGTTATACGCGTGGAAATGGCTGGTGGCAATCTGCATGCCTCCGCCGAAAGCCAGGCCGGGACGCGATTTCGGATCGGAAGGGCGCAAGCCGCATTTGCCGACGATGATGCCGGGGGTGATGAACTCCTGCATCTTGCCGTCGTTCGTGCCGCCTTTATAGAAGGTAGCGTTGCTCTCGATCTCTGGCCAGAAAAGCTTGCCGATGTGGTACTGAGCCGCGGTATTCCAGATAATGGGCCTGCCCGACGTGGTGGTGGCGGGAGTGCCGGTCGGCAGGGTGGCTCCGATCGTCGATTGCACATCGAAGTGTCCAAAGCCCTTGCCGCCGCCCAGGTTGGGCTGGATGCTGGCGTTGGCTGAGCCATTCTTGTAACTGCCAGTCGGGATTGTGGTCAACGCCCAGGCGCTCAGCGTGTAGGTGCCGTGCTTCGCGTTGCCGCTGGCGATGCGGTACTTGGCGAGGAACGAGAAATCGCCGAATCCGTCCTTGCTCGATGCGGGCGCAGGCAGGTTGTGCTTGATGAAAGGTGGTAGGTCAATGGCAAACTCGGTGTGATTCCACGGAATGAAATTGACGGCCTTGCTATTGTCCAGGTTCCACGTATCGGTGTGGGCAGGCGTGATCTGGCGTACGAAGTCGGTGCGCAGTACCTGGAAGAGCCCGGTATAGGTGGTCACGAGTGGAACCGCCCACGCAGGCTGCCTGGACTGAATGGCCGAGGTGCGAACGGACCATTGGTTAAAGAACCCGCTTGGGGCGGACTTTGCCGGGCCGCCTTGCGCATACAAACTCGCTGCCGCGAGCAGGAAAAACAGGGAAAGGGGAAGCTTTTTCATGTCGGTTTATTGAGCATGACGTGCGGCAGAGGGATGGGCAACCGTCGATTGGGCTAGTTCTCTCTCCACCGAAGGGTGGACAACTGCGGTGAGGAGACCGCTCTTCGACCGCTTGCTATTGGGCGGGGGGACTCGATTGGCCCGCGCTGAGCAGGTTGGCCAGAATGCGGTAGGCTCCAGGCACCAGCTCGGGAAGCTGCCGATAGAGCGCGTAGGCGACATACATATAGGTTCCTTTGCCGGGGTGCGCAACCAGCAGGCCGCCGCGCTGGGGATCCTGGCCGGGATCGGCAGTCTCAGTGAGGGCGGTGTAGGCCGGGTCCCATGTGTCGAGGAAGGAGTGTCCGCGCTCTTCGAGCCAGCCGTCAAAGTCCCGGGTGGTGATGGTGTTGGGGTTAGTGAGCAGGGGGTTGGCAGAGTCAAGGAGCTTGACGGGCGCCTGCTCGTCGACGACCCGTTCGGCGGTACGGCCCATGGAGAGCGGGAACGGGGCAGGGAAGTTGCCGGTCTGGTACTGGACGATCAGCGTTCCGCCATTGCGGACGAATTCATTGAGGCGCGGCTGGGCTGCGGTCAGTTCGGGGCTTGTGGTGTAGGCGCGGATGCCGACCACAATAACATTCCACGAGGAAAAGTCGCCTGAATTCACCTCCGAATTTGTCAGGAGGTGGGGAGTGATGCCCAGCGCTTCAATGGCCTCCGGAACCAGGTCGCCGGGTCCCATGATGTAGCCCACGCGCAGTCCGGCGGCGATCTTCACATCAACCTTGCCGGTTTTGAGCTGCGCAGGCTTGTAGAGGTTGTACGGGCGCAAGCCGGGGTAGCCGATGCTCTGCCAGCCGGACTCGTAGGTGCGTCCAGCGGAATTGGCGGCGGCCTGAATGGTGTACGCGCCGGCATGGGTCGGGGCCGGGGTGACGGAGAATGGAAATGGCTCGCTGTCGCCGCCGGTTTCGAAACGGAAATGCATCTCGGCAGGTTCGGCGCGCCATCCGTCGGGGAGCTTGAGAGCGACCGTACCCTCGGCTGGACCCTCGGCATGAACGGTCACCTTTACCGGCAATGGGCTGCCGTCAAGAGGCAGAATGCGCGCCTCCGGGTCGATGCGGACGCCGATGGCGGGCGTCACCACGAGCGGCTCGTAGATGCCGCCAGGGCCAACGACGCGCTCCAAGGTCTGCACAACCTGGCCGAGCCGGATAGGAACACCGTCAAACGCAAACTCGGCCCAGGCTGCGAGCGGCCACGGGACGAACGAGCGCTCACGGTACTCCGGATGGGTCAGGTCGTAGTAGGGCTGCTCGGTCGTGGGCCGGGTGAAGTAGGGCTGGGTAGGCTCGGCGTTCGGCGATGCCTGAACCTTGAAGATCTGGTCGGTCGCCAGGGCTGGATGGTCGGTTGGATCGATGGCGCTGGAGGTGTTTTCACTCTTCCACTCGTCGCCATCCGTGCTTTCAAGCCAGACGCGGCTGAGCGCGGCTTCGGTCGTGGCGCGCGCGGTGTGGACGCGCACCCGAAACTCTTCTCCCGGCGTTACGCTGCGCGGGGTTTCGTCGGCCGAGCCGCCGGGAAACGGGCCGCTGCTCCCCACGTTCGTCGCTTTGGTGGTGAAGGCGATCAGGTCCAGGCCGAGCAAGTTCTTGAGAGCCGATTGGAACTGCTCGACCTTGGCGTCGAGTTCAAAGAGCAGGCTGGTTTTGGAAACCGGAGCGAGGTTGCTAGCGGCGATTTTGGGGCGCAGGTCGAGGGTTTGGCGGTAGACGTGAGCCAGCACGTGGGCCTGTGCGAGAGGGAAGCATCCGTCAGGGCTAAAGCCCGAATACATTTTGGCGCTCATGCGGCACGACTGAAGTCGTGCCCTGACACTCTACGGATTTGATTTGCTTGAGTCCGGTGTCGATCGACCGCAGGCCTTCAGCAAGCCAAAGGGGCGGTTGTGGGCCTGCAAGCTTGAGGAGCCCAAGTAGCGTTGTGTCGATCGCGACTTTTTGGTTATGAAACAGGTCTGTGCCCAAGAACTTGACGTTGGGGTCAACTTCCACGAAGTCGGCCCTGGCCCAGAGGTGATAGTTCGTATTGGCCGGGCCGCTGAGAGTTGGATTGGCCCCACCGTTTTGCGACTTCTGCTCACCCCAGCCCTCGCGCGCAATCTGCAAGTAGCTGCGTCCCAGCACCGGGTCAAGGGCTCCAACCGGGATCGAGACGTCGGTCGACGGCACCTCCGTGGACCACTCGCCGGTGACGTAGTTCTTGAACTTCGCGGGCGCCCATTTGCCCGTCGCGTAGTCGAACATCTTGCCGTCTGTGACCCTGGCAAAGGGAACCATCGAATAGACGGCCAGCGGCTGCCAAGGCTTCAAGCCGTCTTTCAGTTGTTCGGGAAAGACCTTGGGGTCGGCGGCGGCTTTGAAAGCCTCCTGTGCGATTTCGCCGGAGACCTGGTGGTGCCCGTGGCCATCCGTGATGCCGCCGACAAAGGTGGACACGATGATCTGCGGCCGTTCGCGCCGTACAGCCAGCACCGCGTCGTAAAGGACGCGATCATGGCCCCATTTGGCAAAGGCTTCTTCCTGAGTTTTTGAGAAGCCGAAGTCGACTTCGGTGCCCCAAAGCTGCTTGACGCCGTAGAACTCGCCGGCCTTCAACAATTCGTTGGTCCGGATGAGGCCCAGCGCGTCGTAGCTGTCGGCCGACATGGCGTTCTGGCCGCCCTCGCCACGAGTCAGCGTCAGCAGTGTGCAACGCACGCCCAGGCCGCGCGACAGATAGGTGAGAAGTGCGCCGTCCTCGTCGTCGGGATGGGCAACCATCATCATGAGGCTGGCCGTGGTCGAGAGCCGCCTGATTGACTGCTCAAGCGCAGCCGCGCCGCGATCTTCGGCAAGCGGCAGCGCGATGGCATTGGGCTCGGCGTGGGGAAGCTGCGCGGGCTGCTGGGCGGTGAGGGGATGCGCGCTCAGCAGAATCAGCGCGGAAAGTGCCGCGACCGCTGCTGTTCCATAAACTCTGCGAACGGTGTCGGAGAAGAACATAACTCCCGTCAGTGTACAATCCGGTGAGCGTATTCGCCCATGCCTCATTCGATGCCCATCTCCGCAGACTCCGAATCGCTCGAGCGCCGCATCGGCCTGCGCTCCGCCGTTCTCTTCAACATGCTGGAGATGATCGGCGTGGGCCCGTTCATCACGCTGCCGCTGGTGATTGCGGCGGCGGGCTACCGGCTCTCCGTTTGGGCGTGGGTGCTGGGCGCGGCGATCGCGGTTGCCGACGGGCTGGTTTGGGCGGAGCTGGGCGCGGCGTTTCCGCAGGGCCGGCGGGTCTTATGCATTCTTGCGCGAGATCTACGGACCGGACGGGGCGGGAAACTGGCTCAGCTTCCTCTACGTCTGGCAGGTGAGCTTTACCGCGCCGCTCTCGATTGCTTCAGGCTGCATTGGCCTGTCGAGTTTTCTGGCCTGGTTCTGGCCGGGGATGGACTCGTCGCCGATTGCCGCGTTGCCGGCCTTGCACTACACCAACTTTGCCGCCGCGGGCAGCTTGCCTGCTGGTGACGGCGCTGCTTTATCGCAATCTTTGCTTCCGTCACGCGGCTGGCGTGGGTGCTGTTTGCCGGGGTGCTGGCGGCCATTGCCGGGGTCATTGTCTCCGGATTCGCTCATGCGGCGGCAACTGGCGGTTGGCAGATGCCGGCTTCGGCTCCCTTGTCAATTCCGGCTGCCTTGAGCGCGCTGGCGCAGGGAACGCTGCTTACGACCTATTGTTATTGGGGCTACTACAACATCTGCTTTTTGGGCGGCGAGGTGCGGCGGCCGGAGCGGACGATTCCGCGCGCGATTCTGCTCTCCGTGCTATTCGTTTCGGCGTTTTATGTGACCATGAACCTGGCCGCGCTGCCGTCGATGCGCGATGCCGCTGCGCACGCTGCCGCCGGCGCAACGGTGCGACTGCAACTGGTGGCGGAGATCGCGCAATCGGCCTTTGGCTCGTGGGCCGGACGCCTGATGGCCGCGCTGATCATCTGGACTGCATTCGCATCGGTGTTTTCGCTGCTGCTGGGCTACTCGCGCGTGCCCTACGCCGCCGCGCGAGATGGCAACTACTTCCGTTTTCTGGCCGCGGTTCATCCCAAGCACGGCATTCCTCATCGCTCCCTCGTTGCGCTGGGACTGGTGGCGGCTGCGTTCTGCTTCTTCTCGCTGGCGCAGGTGATTACCATGCTGGTCATCACGCGCATCCTGCTGCAGTTCTTTCTGCAACAGGTGGGCGTGATGCTGCTGCGCGTGCGGAGGCCGGAACTTGCGCGGCCATTCAAGATGCCGCTCTATCCGCTGCCGCCGCTGGTGGCGATGGCAGGCTTCGTGTTTATTCTGGTGAATCGCAGCCAAGCGCTGGGCGGGATTGCAGTGGCTGCGGGCATCGCCGTCGTGGGCACGCTGATTTATATGCTGAGGGCGCGCCGGTTGGGGCAATGGCCCTTCTTGTTGGTTTCCCAGGTCTCAAACTCGAGACCCTTCGACTAGCTCACGGCAGGCTCTGGGGCACCCAGCGCTGGTAGGTAGGCGAGTTTTCTCTTTGGCCCTGCCCCGTCAAGTTGCCGGAGCTCGAACGTATCTTGTAACGCGGGAGCCTTCAATCGTGTCTAATGATTGCAATTGCAGTTTTCCCCGTGCGAGGTCAAGCCATGCTCATCGGTAAGCCGCCTGACATTCCTTCGTCCGCCATCACGTCGAAAGACCAGTACCTGAACCGCCGCCGTTTTCTGCGCGGAGCTGTCTCAGGCGCGGTGGCCACGGGCGCGGCAGCGCTGGGCGCGGATCGGCTGGCAGATGTGCTGTCGCCGCGCATTGGCGCGCTGGCCGGCACCAAGCTGGAAACGGTGAAGAGCCCGCTGACCACGACCGGCGAGCAACTCGACCAGCTACGACGACGTCACCCACTACAACAACTTCTACGAGTTCGGCGTGAACAAGGACGAGCCCGCAAAGAATGCCGGCGTTCTGCCCACGCGGCCGTGGACGATTCGCGTCGACGGCAAAGTGAAAACGCCGAAGACCTTCGACATCGACACGCTGCTCAAGCTGCGGCCGCTGGAAGATCGCGTCTATCGCCATCGCTGCGTCGAGGCCTGGAGCATGGTGATTCCCTGGGTGGGCTACTCGCTTTCGGAGTTCATCAAGCTGTGCGACCCGCTCTCAACGGCGAAGTACGTGCAGTTCCTCTCCTACTACGACAAGCACGTGGAGAAATGGTCGTTGGACCAGGCTATCTATTGGCCCTACTCCGAGGGACTGCGCATGGACGAGGCCATGAACCCGCTGACGCTGCTTGACCTTCGGCCTCTACGGCGAAGTGCTGCCCAACCAGAACGGCGCGCCCGTTCGCATTGTCGTGCCCTGGAAGTACGGATTCAAGTCCGCCAAGTCGATAGTGGCCGTTCGTTTCCTCGACAAGGCGCCGCCCACCACATGGAACGATCAGGCGCCGAACGAGTATGGGTTCTACTCCAACGTGAACCCCAACGTCGATCATCCGCGCTGGAGCCAGAAGACGGAGCGGCGCATCGGCTTGCCCTTCTACGCGCAGCGGCGGACGACGCTGTTGTTCAACGGCTATGGCGAACAGGTGGCTTCGCTGTATAACGGGATGGATTTGAAGAGGAATTACTAAGAACAGGGAATAGGGACCAGGGACCAGGGATCAGCCGCTAGCTTCTAGCAACTAGCTCTTGGGGCACAGCGTTGGCTAGCTCCGATTTGCTAACGCCGCAAACTCCACTTTGAGGAACCTCTGATTAGTTCTGATTTCTAGCTGTTCGTTCCCTCAGGGGCTAAAGTCCGCGTTCTTGTTGTTGCATTTGTGGCACGACTAAAGTCGTGCCCTTTCAAATCATCGACTTATTCAGAGGTTCCTTAAGGCAGCCATGAAACGATCGACGCTCATCATTCTCAAGGCGCTCACCTGGCTGGCTTGCCTCTGGCAGTTCGGCTTGCTCGTCTACGAAGCCGTGACCAATACGCTCGGCCCCGACCCTACGGCCAAGATCGAGCTCTCCACCGGCTACATAACGCTGCTGCTCATCATCCTCTCGCTGGCCATCACTCCGCTGCGCAGCCTCTCGCCGCGGCTGAGCTGGCTGATCAAGTTCCGCCGCTTGCTGGGGCTGTTTGCGTTCTTCTATGGCACCGTGCACCTGCTGACCTATGTGGCGCTGTACGCCGGCTTCGACGTAACCACGGTCGAGATCGACATTGCCAAGCGGCGCTTCATCACCGTGGGCGTGGCCGCGTGGCTGCTGCTGTTGCCATTGGCCCTGACGTCGACGAATTGGGCCATCCGCAAGTTGGGCGGGAAGAACTGGAACCGGCTGCACAAGCTGGTGTATGTGGCCGCCATCTGCGGAGTGATTCACTACTGGTGGCAGGTGAAACCCGGCGTGCTGAGCCCGCTGAATTTGACGATTGTGTTGGCTGTGCTTCTGGCGGCAAGGCCGGTGCTGACATGGATGCAGCGGCGAAAAGCGCGTGCGGTTTAATTTCTCGACTCCCCCCATCGAGGTCGCCGCGGCGACCGCTCGATGGATGGTGCACCCAGGCAACCCACCCTAGCCGGAAAAACAGAGACGCGGCGAGGATGGGGCACCCAGATTTCTGATCACTACGGAATAACTTCAATCGAATTGGAGCAGCGTCTGCGCCACCGGATGAAAGCTCTTGCGGTGCAGCGGGGTCGGTCCCAGGCGAGCCAGCGCCGCAACGTGCTCGGGCGAGCAGTAGCCCTTGTGCTGCGCCAGGCCGTAGCCGGGAAACTCGCGGTCGAGTTCGACCAGCAGGCGGTCGCGATGTACCTTGGCCAACACGCTGGCCGCCGCAATCGAAAAGCTGGTGGCGTCGCCCTGGATGACGGCCTGCTGCGGGCACTCCCAGTCGATGGTGTCGCGGCCGTCGATCAGCAGATAGTCCGGGGAAAGCGCCAGTTGCTGGACGGCCTGCCGCATGGCTAGCAGCGAGGCCCGGCGAATGTTGATGCGGTCGATGGTTTCGGCGTCGACGACAGCTATCGCCCAGGCCACGGCGCTGGCTCGAATCTCCGGCTCGAGATCGTTGCGCTTCTTCTCGGAGAGCTTTTTCGAGTCGGTCAAGCCCGCCAGGTGGCAGCCCTTGTGAAGAATCACAGCCGCGGCCACCACGGGCCCAAACAGCGGTCCGCGCCCCACCTCATCCAGTCCGGCAATGCGCAGCGCTCCAAGCTTGCGCGCTGCCTGTTCCAGCGTCCATCCGCAAACCGGCCCGTTAGCCATGCTTTTAGTATAGGAAGCAAGGGTCCGAATACAAAGCAAAACCCCCAGCCGAATGGGCCGGGGGTCTGGTGGAAAGGGGATAAAGGGGATAAAGAAGGTCCTTGGAATCTACGCCCGCACCTTGCCGGTAACGCGATCCACTTCCTTCAGGCGGGCAGCCTTGCCGCGCAGCCCGCGAATGTAAAACAGCTTGGCGCGGCGCACGCGGTAGCTGCGGATCTTTTCAATCTTGTCTATGACTTTGGAATTGAAGGGGAAGATGCGCTCCACGCCCTGGCCAAAGCTCATTTTGCGGACGGTAAAGGTGCCCTGCGGCCCTTTATTGATGGCGATCACCAGACCCTCGAAGGCCTGCAAGCGTTCCTTTTCGCCTTCCTTGATCCTAACCTGGACGCGAATCTGGTCGCCGGGGACGAATACCGGGAGGTCGGTACGGTTGAGCTTGTCGGCCAAGCGCTGCATTACTGGATGAATTGACATTGTCTTTTCCTAGAGTTGAACTCAGAACTTGAAGTTTATCAGAGAAGAGGTTCGCGTGCCTAATCCTGCTTGGATTTGCGGTACCCGGCAGGCGGCTTTGCGCTCAAGTTTCCGCAATCGGCGACAACCGCGTACTGCTCCGCCACAGCCTTGCCGCAACACAAATTCATGCGCCGGTGGTATCCTAGGTCCGCTTCTTGACGACTGGAGGGTTCGTTCGATGAAAGTCAACCGGATTGCAGCCCCTGCACTTCTATTTCTTCTGGGAGTTACAACGTTAGCCGTGGCCCGGGCATCTGCTTCGCCTCTGGGTTCACTTTCACCCGTCTTCAGCCAGGATCGAGACCGCGATCGCGGGCGCGACTGGGATGTACCTCCTGGCGAGCTCAACGAAACCCAGCGCCGCGGCTTCCGCGATGGAATTGAGGGCGCGCGCCAGGACTTTGAGAATCACCGCCGTCCCAGCGTCGATAATCGCGATGAATACCGGCGTCCAGGGCTTTCCCACAGCCTGTGGGACGCGTATCAGGAAGGCTTCCGCCGGGGATATGCCGTGGGCGTTTCGCATCTGATGCAGGCGCCATTGGTGGCCCCGCCGCCTTCGCCGATTCGCGAACCGGATCGTGGCGGCTGGGATGCGGAGCAGGGCCGGACGATCGACCGTGGGCGCCTCGGCTATCAGGATGGCATGGACGCCGCGCGCCGGGATGCCGAAAGCCACCGCCGCCCCGACCCGGAAAACCGCGATGAATACCGCACCCCGAGCGTACCGCCAGCGCTTCGCGACGATTATCGTGAAGGCTTCCGCCGCGGCTACGAAGAGGGTGTGGCTCAAATGGCGGGCCGGCAGGAACAAGGCCCGTGGGACGCCGCTCCCGGTGAGTTCAGCGAGATCCAGCGCCGCGGTTTCCAGGATGGCATGGACGGCGCCCGGAGAGATGTTGAAAACCACCGCCGCCCCGACCCCAACAACCGCGATGAGTACCGCAACCCGAACGTCCCGCCGCGACTGGTCGATGAATACCGCGAGGGCTTCCGTCGCGGCTACGAGCGGGCCATGGCTCACCTGATGGGAGATCCCGACCGCCGCTGATCCATCTACGCACGCGGAGGCCCGGTTCCCGCGAGCCGGGTCCTTCCGCGTGTGGACTGCGGTATAGTCTCTTCGTATGGATGAGAAGCGCGAACTTCTACGCCACACCCTGGCCGCCGTCGCCTATCGTGCAACCAGAGCCCTCGACGGCGCGCCGGAGGACTTTGGCGCTTTCGACGGCGCTGGCCGCCAGCCCCTACAGATTCTGGCTCACATGGGCGATCTCTTCGAATGGTCGCTGAGCATGGCGAGCGGTAGCCCAGCCTGGAACAACTCCGACCCGCTCACCTGGGTGGAGGAGAAGCAGAGGTTTTTTGCGGCCCTCGGCGCATTCGAGGCGTATCTGGCCTCGGACGAGCCTCTCCATGCGGAGATTGAGCGGCTGTTTCAAGGGCCGGTGGCCGATGCGTTGACCCATGTTGGCCAATTGGCCATGCTGCGGCGCCTGGCCGGAAGCCCTGCCGTCGGCGAGAACTTCTATGTCGCGGCGATTGCGGCAGGGCAGGTGGGCGCGGATCAGCCTGCAGCGGTGAAGCCGTTTGTGTAGTTCGATGCCAGCGCGCGCTTTCGACCACGCCAAGGGCAGGCTCCGCCGGAACAACAACGGCTCGGGGTCCGGACAATACTCCGATTGGGCAGCTAGAAGTGGCTAAACATGCAGGCAAGACCATGTTTGCGTCGGCGAACTGTAGCAACCCTTGTGCAAAACCGGTTGATGATCGCCGTTAATTCGCTTAAGAATCGACCTAACATGTTTTATTTCATTGTGTTACGTGAAAACGATCAGAAAAATACAGCGGGTGCCTTCCAGGCGGAGGTGATTTGAGGATGCGGAAGAACCGCATGGATTCATTCTGCGCTTGTGAACCCCAATCTTCTGCAATCGGCGCTTGGGTTTCTTTAGGAAACTGCGGATGGGTCTTACAGGCTGCGAAAAAACGCCTGTTCGGGGCTAAATGCGGCGAAAAGCATGCCTCGGGGGCTAAAGCCAGCATTGATTCTGTTGATCTTATACCAGGGATGAATCCCTGGCCTACCGCCTGCAGGAGTTTTT
The DNA here is from genome assembly GCA_963757965.1 of uncultured Acidobacteriaceae bacterium. Classification (GTDB taxonomy): domain Bacteria; phylum Acidobacteriota; class Terriglobia; order Terriglobales; family Acidobacteriaceae; genus Telmatobacter. The sequence continues at coordinate 800,090 of CAVWTV010000001.1, read as the reverse complement.
CCGCAGGCTGCTTAGCCCTCTTCGTTCGAGATCGAATCGAGGAGCTTGCGGTCTTCCTTGCTGAGGATCGCATTTTCAAGCAGATCGGGCCGGTTGGCCAGGGTCTTGCGCAACTGCTGCTCGCGGCGCCAGTGGCGAATCTGCAGGTGATCGCCGTTCAAGAGAACTTCAGGGGTCCGCAGGCCGGCGAACTCGGCCGGCCGGGTGTAGTGCGGGTAGTCGAGCAGGCCGCCTGCTCCGTGCTGGGAGCGGGGAACGCCTTCCGTATCGCCGGCGATCTCGGCGTCGGCCACGCCAAAGCTCTCAAACTCACTTGACGCCTCGTTGCCGAGCACGCCGGGAATCAGGCGCATGGCTGCGTCGATCACCACGGCGGCGGCCAGTTCGCCTCCGCTTAGCACGTAGTCGCCGATCGAGAGTTCCATGTCGCAGTAGAGCAGGTTGATGCGCTCGTCCACGCCTTCATAGCGGCCGCAAATCAGAAGAATGCGGTCGAGCGCGGCCAGCTCACGGGCGATTGCCTGGGTAAAGGGGCGGCCCTGGGGGGAAAGGAGAATGACGCGGGTGCGTTGTTCCGCAGGGGCTAAAGCCCCTCCCGATTCTGCAGGCTTGTTGTACGGGCTAAAGCCCGCACCCTTCAGGGTTCCCTCAGCGGCTAAAGCCGAGGGTCTTTTTGTTGCACTTACGGCACGACTCAAGTCGTGCCCTTTCAAAGCGTCGAGTTCTTCAGCAGGCTGGGGAACGGATCTGGGTTCGATTCCAAGCGAGGCCAGCGCTTCGGCCAGTGGCTCGGGCTTCAGCACCATGCCCTCGCCGCCGCCAAAGGGGCGGTCGTCGACGGTACGATGGCGGTCGTGAGTAAAGTTGCGGAGATCGTGGATGCCTACCTCGACCAGCCCCTCGGCCAGCGCCCGGCGCAGAATTCCATTCTCGAAGATGCTCGAAAAGAAGCCGGGAAAGATGGTGACGATCTCAAATCGCATGATGATTCATGATAGACGGCGGAGGCATCACGGTGCGATGGCGCGGATTGTGCTTTAATGTTGGCCAACTGCCATGGCTGACTATGAATCGCTGCTAAACCGCTGGCAAAAAGCCGGCGTCCTGGATGCGGAGGCTGCCCACCGCATCCGCGCCTTTGAGTTGGAACAGGCCGGCCCCACCGGGCAAAGATCGAAAAGCATGGGCTGGCAAGGCACGGTGGCGCTGATTCTTGGAGCCATTTTGCTGGCCTGCGGCGTGGTGCTGTTTGTTTCGGCACATTGGGACGAGATTGGCCCCGGCGCGCGCTATGCGCTGGTCATCGCGATGGTGGCCGTCTTCCACCTGGGCGGTGCCTGGGCGCGCGAACGCTATCACGGCCTCTCAACCGCGCTGCACGCCGTGGGCACGGTCGCAACTGGCGCCTCCATCGCCCTGGTAGGCCAGATCTTCAATATCCAGGAGCACTGGCCGGGGGCGGTTCTGCTGTGGGCCATCGCAGCGGTGGCGGGCTGGATTCTGCTCCGCGACGAGGCGCAGCAGATTCTCACGCTGCTGCTGTTTCCGGCCTGGTTGTTCAGCGAGCTTTCATTGGCCGCGCAGGGGCACATCGGAGAAGACGTCTATCTGGGCCGGTTCCTCATCGTCTGGTCGGTTCTTTACCTCACGTACTTTCTCGGCTCGAAGCGCAAGGCTGTGCAGGGAGTTCTCTTTGCCGCCGCCGCCATCGCTTTGCTGGTCGGGACAAACTTGGATTTGGGAGGCTGGCGCTCGTATGGCTCTCAAACCTACCTGTCCTTCGGGACGCGCATGTGGGGCTGGACGTACATTGCCGTGGTGCCGCTGGTGATCGCGCTTTTCCGGCTGTGGAAGAGCTTCGCCCCAGTGGTTGCTGCGCTTGTGCTTTCCATCGCGCTGCCCTGGTGCATGCAGATTCGGACGCAGCATTTCGACAACGGCAACTTCCGCCAGACCTTCACGTATGTCGTGCCCAACCTGCTGGCCCACGCGCTGGTTGCGGCCTTCGCCGTCTTCATCATCTGGTGGGGCGTGCGGCAGGTTTCGCGCGCGTTGGTGAATCTGGGGATTGTGGGTTTTGCCATCGTGGTGATCTGGTTCTACTTCAGCGACATCTTCGACAAGGTGGGCCGCTCGCTGGGCCTGATCGGTCTGGGCGTGCTCTTTCTGGCCGGTGGATGGGCTCTGGAACGGATGCGGCGAAGGTTGATCGGACACATGGGCGACTCGAAGTCGGCGGATGCTGCAAAGCCCGCCCTTCCCAGGGAGGAGACGCTATGAAACTGGGCAATATTTCGTTTTCTAGGACATCGATCACGCTGCTTGTCATTCAGTTGGCGATTGTCTCCCTGATCGCTGCCAAGTATCTCTATCAGCGCTGGACGTGCCCGCGGGTTTGGGCGCGCACGATTGTCTACGATCCGGAGCTGGTGATGCGCGGCCGCTATCTGAGCGAGCAGCTTATCGTTGATGGCTGCAAAAGCACGCTGCCGTCGGCAAAAGAGGCTTCGATGCCGAGGAACGTGGACGGGCTGCCGGTGGGGATGAAGTTCTCAATCAATTCGGCGCAAGCCGTCCGCTTTCCGGCGAAGATCAAGGTTGAAGGCAACAAACTGGTTGCGCTGCGCATTCCGGACAGCGAGATCGATCCGGCAGGACAGACGGTCGCTGCGTGGCCTGGATCGTCGTGCGAAAACCTCCGCCTGGATACGCCTGTCGACTTCTACATTCCGGAACACGCGATCATCCCGACGCCGTTGAAGCCAGGGCAGGAGCTGTGGATTGAAGTGACGGTTCCGCCCAAAGGGCCGCCGAGGCCGATTCAACTGGCACTGAAGCAGGATGGGGTTTGGAAGCCGTTGGCGTTTCAATAGCGGATTGCGGGCGCATGTTGCCGAGGGCTGGCCTTCCCTCAGCGGCTAAAGCCGGGAATTATTTGGGGCCTCTGTTGGCACGACTGAAGTCGTGCCCTTTCAAAGCGGCCAGATCTTTTTGATGCGGCTGGAGTCTTCCTTACGCGTTCAGGTCGGCGAGGCCTTCGGGGAGGGCCATTTCTACGCGCTTGGCTGCTAAATCGAGGGCCCGCAGATAGCTCTTGGCGAAGGGGATGAGGACTTCGCCGGTTGAGCCGCGAACCACCAGCAAGGCAACGGGGCCGGTCGAACGGTCGACGTCTTCGATCTCGCCAACGCGGACTGGAGCGTCCGCGTTGGCCACATCGAACAGCGTGCATCCCACCAGGTCGGCGATGTAAACCTCGTCCTCGCCAAGCGGGGTTCGCTCGGCCATTGGAATGGCTACCATGAGGCCGCTGAGAGTTTCTGCGGCGGAGATGGAATCGATTCCGGAAAAGTGCAGGACAATGCCGCCTTTGTGAAGCCAATGGGCCACGAGTTCGACCTCGCGCGGTGCGCTAGACGCACCCTCGGCGAGCAGCCACAGCCGCCGGCGGTCGGCAAATTTTTCAGGGAAATCGGTCAGGATGTCGGCGAAGACTTCGCCCTTGCGCCCTTGGGGGCGGCGGATGCGCGCCAGCCAGACCCATCGCTGTGTTTGCTCAACTTGTGGTGCGTCAGGTGCGGTCAAACGCGGCCTCCGCGATTGGTGGAGGTTTTAGCTCCCACCCCGTCGACTCCGCTCAGGGCAGGCTCTAGCCGCAAAAAGGCAAGAAGCAGGTCCTTCGACTTCGCTCAGGATAACGGCGGCGGCAGGGCACCCGCAGTCACGCCGACGCTTAATCGTCTTCTTCCAGGATGTCGAGCGTGTAGCGGTGATGCAGCTTCATGCTGACGGCGCCCAGAATGGTGCGCACCGAGCGGGCGGTGCGCCCCTGCTTGCCGATGACCTTGCCCACGTCTTGTGGCGCAACCCGGAGCTTGAGGACGGTGTTCTCCTCGCGGTCGACGGATTGCACATCGACCGCTGCCGGCTCATCCACCAGGGCCTGCGCGATTTCGCGAACCAGCTCGACGACTGACGTTGGTGCGACCATTGTATTTTGGGTCATGCTCGTGCCCCTGACCTTATGTGCTAAAGAATTAGCGACTTGAATCTGTGCGCGAATCGTATCAGCACACACCTGCCGCTGTCAGCAAATCGGTAGGCAAAAGCCTGAAATTCCGCACATCCAGACTTGAACGCCCTCGGGGAAGGCGCGGGCGGGGCAAAAAGGATCAGGCTTCGACCGGAGTCAATGGAGTCAACGGCGCCACAGGAGACTCCAGAGACTTGGACGGTGTTTCGCCCGCGACCGGAGCCGGGTTCTTGGCCACCAACTTCTCGACGATGGTCGAGAACTGCGCGCCGACACTGCGCCAGTAGGCGATGCGCTCGTGCTTCAGGTCGACCGAGGCCGGGCTGGTGCGGGGGTTGTAGGTGCCGACGACCTCGATCGAACGGCCATTGCGGGCGCGGTCTTTCTCGATGGCCACAATGCGATAGTAGGGTTGCTTGCGTGCGCCAAAACGCGCCAAACGAATCATCACCACGGCGATACGGTTCCTTTCAAAATCCAGTGCTCTGTTGGGGTCTTTTCCACCCCACGGACTAAGACCTGTCCGCGTGGGCCCCGGTTCTTTGGGGCTTTTCCGGCCAGCGGCGGTGTTGCTGCGGCGCGCAAGGCCAAATAGACGGCCAGGCGTGTGCGCCCGGCCACACAAGACTCAACATCTAAGTATCGCCGAAAGCGGGCGTTGAAGCAAGTTCAACTCGTGGCGGGGGAGGGCCAGATCGACGGGCGAGTCCGGCTTATGTTCGGCACCATGCCGAGTTCCATTTGAGCGGTGCCTACCGACTGTAAGAAATCTCTGTCTCTGAAGACTACCTTGGATGTGGGGCGAATTGAATCGATGCCAGAGACCGGGCGCAGCCAGGACAGCCAGTTTGAGGAAGCCGTAGCGTTGCACGGCGCGGCGCTGGAGCGGCTGGCTCGCGCCTATGAGGCCGACCCGGAGACTCGCCGCGATCTGCTGCAGGAGATTCACATCGCGCTATGGAAGAGTCTCGATAGTTTCGGCAATCGGTGCTCACTGCGCACGTGGGTCTACCGGGTAGCGCACAATACGGCCGCATCGCATGTTTCCCGGCGGCTGCGGATGAAGAATCAGGTTACGGTCGGGATCGAAGAGTTGGTGAACCTGGCGGATCGGGCAGAAGGTGAAGAGGCGGCAGGGCAACGCGATGCGGTGGGCAGGATTTACGAACTTATTTATCAACTCAAGCCGCTGGACCGGCAGGTCATGCTGGCTTATCTCGAAGGCATGGATGCGGCATCGACGTCCGAAGTCACGGGCCTTTCCGCGCGCAATGTGGCAACGAAGATTTTCCGGATCAAGCAAGTCCTGAAATACAGGTTTCAGGAAGGAGGGCGAGATGAGCGATGAATCCTCTCAGGATCGCCGAATGAAGGAGCTTTGGCAGAGTCAACCAACGGAGGGAGTGCGAATGTCCATCGATCAGATTCGAGTGAGTGCCGGGCGGTTTCAACGCGGGATTCATTGGAGGAATGTTCGCGAGTATGTTGCGGCAATTGCGGCGGTGGTTTTCTCCAGCTACGAGTTCTGGCGGGCTGGGGACGTGCTTGTGCGCATCGGCTTCGGCCTGCTCATCGCCGGTATTTTCTACGCGATGTGGCATATGCTGTCTGAGGGTTCATGGCGGCCGCTTCCGGAGGATGCAGGGCTCACCAGTTGCATCGAGTTTCAACGCCGGCAGCTCGTACAGCAGCGTGACCTCGTCAGCAGTGTCTGGCGGTGGTATCTCGGCCCGCTTGTTCCCGGCATGGCTATGCTGCTGGTGGCCTTCTACCATGCAAATCCGGGCCACGTGAAGTATCCGGCCCTCATAGTTCTACCCGAAGCGATCTTCTTTGCCGTCTGCTTTCTAGGCGTCGCAAAGCTGAATGCAAATGCCGCGCGCAAGCTGCAGCGGCGGATCGATGAGCTGGACGACGCGAGCCGCGAGATTTGAAGCGGCTTGTAGGGCCCGGGCCTGAAGGCTGTCAATCCGACTGCTGTATTCAGGAGCCTGAAGGCCCCTGCTCCCTCCGTCTTTCTTGAGCCGGGAATAGAAAGCGGAGCATGGGCCGCACGCGCCTGGCCCAACTCGTTTCATCGTGAGTTCCGCCGGGGACACGCTCGAAGTGGAGGTTTTCACCTTGGCGCCAGCCGTTGGCTTTCAGGCGGCGGTTGAGCTGTTCGGCGTCGTGCAGGGTGCGGCGGCCCTCTTTATCGCCCACGTCGAGCCAGAGGCGGGGACGCTCCCAAATTTCGGGGGCGCGCTCGTTGAGGTAGCCGAGGATGCTCTTGTTGTTCCACCAGACGCTGGGCGAGAGGACGGCCAGCCTGCCAAACCATGTCGCGTAGCGCAGCCCCAGGTAGAGCGAAACCAGCCCCCCAAGTGAAGAGCCGCCGAGGCCAGTCTGCTCCCGCTCGGTGCGCACGCGGTACTGCCCGGCGACCCAGGGCAGGATCTCGCGGGTCAGCATGAGCCCGTATTCGACAGCTTCGCCGCCGCCGCGCTCCCAGTCGCGCTCATGGGTGTATTCGGCCAGGCGGCGATCGCCTGCGTTGTAAATGCCGACGATGATGAGCGGCTCCACTTCGCCGGCCTCGATGGCTGCGTCGGCCTGCTCGCGCATCGCCCAGGTGTGGCCGCGGATGAAGGAAGTTCGACCGTCAAAAATGTTCTGCCCATCCTGGAGGTAGAGAACGGGGTAGGTGCGCCTCGGATGCTGGTCATAACCCGGCGGGACGTAAACGATGAGGTCGCGCGTGCCGGGCAGATAGGAGCTTGGGAAGGCTCGATGGAGCCTCAGGCGCGGATGCGGTGTTGCCTCCCCGGCCGTGAGCAGGCCCAGGGTCGCATGCTGCGCTGAATCGATTTCTGCCGTTCGCGGATCGAGATTCAATGACCAAGGCCCTCCAGGCTTTATCGGCATTGGCGGGGAAAACGCCAGAAAATCAGCTCAGGCTGTTACATTAACAAGAAATTGACGGTTCTCCAATATTCAGGGGTCAGGGATCAGGGGTGAGCGAGTGGGGGAGCATGAATCGCGAGTATCACAAATGGCATTCCAGCCGATTGGGCAGGGAGATGGAACTGCTCGTCTTCGGTCACGCGGGCTTGCCCGTCATCGTCTTCCCCACATCCGGCGGAAGGTTCTTCGAGTTCGAAGACCGGGGCATGATCGCGGCTCTCTCCGGCAAGATCGACGGCGGCCAGCTGCAGGTCTACTGCGTGGACTCGGTGGATATGGAGAGCTGGTATAACCGAGCCGTTGCGCCGCGCTGGCGGATTGCGCGGCACATGCAGTATGAGGACTACCTGATCCACGAGGTTGTGCCGCAGGTCCGCCTGAAGAATCGCGACGCGCATCTTGTGGCGCTCGGCTGCAGCTTTGGCGGCTATCATGCGGCGAACATCGCCTTCCGCCATCCGGATGTATTTACGGGGATGCTGTCGATGTCTGGCGCGTTCGACATAGCCAACTTTCTTGGCGGCTACTACGACCAGGACTGCTACTACAATCTACCCACGCACTATCTGCCTAACTTGAGCGACCCATGGTTCTTCGACCGTTACCGGCACAACACTTATGTGCTGGCCACGGGATGGGACGATCAGTGCCTGGGACAAAACCAGAATCTCGATCGCATCCTAAGTGCGAAGGGAATTCCGCACAAGCTGTATATATGGGACTCGCATAACTCGCACGACTGGCCGACCTGGGAGCGAATGGTGCGGGAATATCTGTGAGGGACTAGGGAATAGGGAATAGCAAGCGGTGTCTGAGGGCCAGGATTGCAACAGAATAAACTTGGGCTTTACAGGCTGCGGAAAAGACATGTTCGCAGCCAGAATTGGCAAGAGGCATGCCTCAGGGGCTAAAGCCCGACGTTTATTTTGGTGCATTTGCGGCACGGCTAAAGCCGTGCCCTTTCAAAGCGAGGAGTTTTTCCGCGGCCTGTTCAGGTCCTGATGGATTGCAAACCGCACGTAATAAGCTATTCTCCAAGACATTCCCGATCAGGAGGAAATAATGAGCCAACAGAATCCCTACGAGAGCTTTCTCGACGGCCGTCAACTGGAGACGATTCTCAAAGCGACTGCGGGCGCTATTGAATGGGCTTTGGGTGCACTCGGACCGGAAAAGTCCGCAATCCCGCCGGCTCCCGGCAAATGGAGCGCCGCCGAGATCGTCTGCCACCTTGCCGACTGCGAGGTAGTCTTCGCGTCTCGGCTGCGCCAGACGCTGGCCGAGGACGCGCCCGTCATTCAGCCCTTCGACCAGGACAAATGGGCCGCAACCTATCCCGGAATTCCTGCCGCCGCAGCCCTTGAGGTATTCAGGGCTCTGCGCAGTTGGAACCTTCGCCTGATCATCGAAGCGCTGCCCGCCGGGGCCGACAGGCCGGTCACTCATCCCGAGCGGGGCACCATGACGTTCATGACCATTGTCGAAACCATGGCGGGACACGACCTGAATCACCTCGCGCAATTGCAAAAGCTCGTTGCTGCCGCCGGACACTGAGGTTGCGGGTCCTTCGTTCACCGGCTATGTTGCTTTCCCAGGTCTCAGAATCGAGACCAGGGGCACCCATTTTCGGGTGAATTCGGGCTGCTACGAAAATAAACAAAACTGAATTGCGCAAGATTTCGCCGTTGCCCCGTTCGCAGGATAAGGGCAACGGCGATCTTTGCATTTCTCCGGGAACCATTTCCTCTTCGCCGGGGTCCAAGGAAGTAGCATTACTGTTTTTTGATCCGAGGAGGGTTCATGCGCCGGATTGTTGCCGTTTTCGGCTTCGTTGCCGTTAGTCTTGCCGGGTTCACGCCTGTCGTCGCCGCTCAGTCCAAGCCCGCACCGCCGCAGTCGGCGCCGAAGGCGCAGTTGGCCGCACCGCAGGTGCTGGTCAAGGACCTGCCGGTGCGCAAGGTCGTTCTCTACAAGAACGGGGTGGGCTACTTTGAGCATGCCGGCACGGTGAGCGGCAACCAGCATGTGGCCATCGACTTTACCTCGACGCAGTTGAACGATGTGTTGCAGTCTTTGACCGTTCTCGACGAGGGCGGCGGACGGGTTGCCGGCGTCAACTACAACTCGACCACGCCTATCGATCAGCAATTGAAGACGCTGGCCCTGGGGCTGAAGGATTTTCCCGCGACTATCGCCGTCTATCAGGCCATTCGCGGGCAGCGCGTGGAGGTGACCGGCGCGGGCGCTCCGCTGACGGGCAAGCTGGTCAACATTGAGTTTCGCAAGGAGACGGACAAGAACGGCGCGATATCGGAGGACCATTACTATCTGATCGTCGAGACCGACTCGGGAGCGCTGCGCACGGCGGAACTGACCGACGCGGTCTCTGTGCGCATGCTCGACGCATCGATGCAAAAGCAGTTTGCCAACTACCTTGACATCGTTGCGTCGGCGCAGGACCAGCAGGTGCGCCACCTGGTGCTGGAGGACCGCGGCGCGGGCGAACGCCAGTTGCGGGTGAGTTACATCAGCGAGGTCCCGGTATGGAAGTCGACTTACCGGATCGTGTTCCCGCAAACGGCCAACGGCTCGGCGACGGTGCAGGGTTGGGCGGTGGTGGATAACACGGTGGGCGCGGACTGGGACAACGTGCAGCTTTCGCTGGTGGCCGGCGCGCCGCAGAGTTTCATTCAGCCGTTGTCGCAGCCGATCTATACGCGGCGGCAGGAGATTCCAATTGCGACCCAGGCGCAGTTGACGCCGCAGACGCATGAGGCGGCTGAGATGCTGATGGCCCCGGCAACTGCGCCCATGGCAAAGGCGATGGCTGCCAGAAGCGCGCAATCGGTGGCAGTAAGCGCAGGTCGAATCGCAGGGTTTGGCGTGGCAGGGATGCAAGGGCTTGGCGGAGGGCTGGCCATGGGCGTGGGCCAGGGCAACGGGGCCGGCTATGGCGGCAACTACGGCGGCGGCGTCTATCGCGCCAGTGATGCAATTCAGGAGGGGGACGTCTCCACCAACGCCTTCGACGACTTTTTCCAGTACGCGCTCACGCAGCCGGTGACCATCCACAAAAACGAGTCGGCGATGGTGCCCATCCTGCAGCAGGAACTGCCTGCCGAGCACCTGACGATATGGAACGAGAAGGAGAACATGCCGCTAAGGGCGGTGTTGCTGGAGAACAAATCGAAGCTGACGCTCGACTCTGGCAGTTTTTCGATCTTCGAAGGGGGAGAGTTTGCCGGTGAGGGCCTGCTCGATCCCATCCATCCTGGCGAGAAGCGGCTGCTATCGTATGCGGCCGATCAGGCGGTCCGCGTCAAGGTTTTGGACAGCGACGGCAAGCGGACGCTGCATCACGTGAAGGTCAGCAAGGGCGTGATTATTGAAAGCCACATGGATGTGATCTCCGAGACGTATTCGGCTACCAACTCCGCTGACGTCGATCGCGTCGTTCTCATCGAGCATCCCCGCCACGACGGGGGCTGGACGCTGGACGAGGGTGTGAAGGCTGCGGAAACGTCGCCCAGCCTGTATCGCTTCAGGCTGCCGGTGGCCGCGCACTCGACGGAAAAGCTTGAAGTACGCGAGCGTGGACCGGAGGACACCAGCGTTGAGCTGAGTTCGGACGAGAACCAGACCGAGTATCTGCTCGACCTCGTCAAGCGCGTTCCCGATGCGCTGGACAAGCTCAAACCGGTGATCGACGCACAGACGGCGCTGGCGGATTTGGATCGGCGCATCGACGAATCGAAGAGGGCGGAACAGACCGCATCGGCCGACGAGGCGCGGGACCGCGAAAATCTGACCGCGCTCAAGGGCAACGATGCGGCCAAGCGCTTTGTGGACGAGTTGAACCGCGCCGAAGACCAGTTGCAGACTGCCCGCAAACAGACTGCCGACCTTGAGCAGCAGAAAAAGGTTGCCGTGGACAAGCTGAACGAATTGATTGCGGGAGTCAGCTTCGATTGGGATGTGGAGCGGAAGTGAAAAAGCAGGGGTCAGGGATCAGGGATCAGGGGTCAAAAAGACAGGTCAGTTGAGAACACTACATCCCAGGTCTCATCCGCCGCGGCGGACTAGACCTGGGGCACCCGATCTCCGATCTCCGATCACTGACCACTGTTTTTCTGATCCCTGATCCCTGATCTCTGATCCCTGGCTACCCTTCCTTCATGGCGTTGAGAATTACGCGCGCTGTCGAGTCCTCGTCTTCGTGGGAGGAGATCATCAGGTCGTAGAGGTGGAGGTTGCACCAGCTCTTGCCGAAATACTCCTGCAGATATTTGGCGCGTTCTCCATCGACGGTGCGGATGCGCTGCTCGATGTTGGCGCCCTTCTCCAGGCGAGCGCGGAGGCGCAGAATGCGCTCTTTGAGCGGGGCGTAGACGAAGACGTGAAATGTGTCGGGCTTGTGCTGCAGGATGCATTGCGCGCCGCGGCCAACGATGACGCAATTGCCTTCGGAATAGGCTTCATCGACAATTTTCTGCGTCAGTTTGACCATCTCTTCGGCGTCGAAGACCGCACCCTCGCGCAGCTCGAGGCCGGCCGCCAGGGCGGCGCTGCGCATGGCCTGCTGATTGAGGCGGCGCAGCCAGGAGACCACGTGCTCATCGTAGTGGCGGACGACGCTGGAATCCACGTGCGCCGCGTAGGCGATGGCGTCGATAATGTCGCGGTCTAGCAGCTTCCAGCCCAGCCATCCGGCGATGGTCTGCGCAATGCGCCCTCCGCCGCTCCCAAACTCCCTGTTGACGGTCAATGCACGGTATTTCATTACTGCCTCCCCTATAACTGATTGCCGCCGAACAGTTCGAGGTGCAAAACCTGTTGCCGGCTCCTGCCGCATCACGGTCAGTTGCATTCCTGTTTACGGCTAACAATTATAGAAAACCACGGCTGCGCGGTCCGTGCGCTCTATCACCCGCCGCGGAAAGGAAGAATAACCAGCCGCGCACCGCGGGTCAAGATGGTTCGACACGAGCCTGCCGTACACTGGTGTCGTGCACTGTTCTGGCCGCGCACCCGGTGCGTGCGGCCTTGCTTACTTGAGAAGTCAACGGAGGTCAAAGCGCAATGAAAAAGATCGGCATCCTCTTCGGCATGGAGAACAGCTTTCCAGGCGCACTGGTTGAGCACATCAATGCGCGGAACATCGACGGGATTCAGGCGGAGTTTGTCGAGGTCGGCGCGGTGCGATTGGACAAGGCGCCCAGCTACTCGGTGATCGTGGATCGCATTTCGCACGACATTCCCTTCTATCGCGCCTATCTGAAGCACGCCGCGATCAACGGAACGGTGATCGTCAACAATCCTTTCTGGTGGTCGGCCGACGACAAGTTTTTCAACTACACGCTGGCCGCCAAGCTGGGCGTGGCCGTGCCCGCCACCGTGATCCTGCCCCACAAGCAGCTTCCCGAAGGAACCACGGACAGGTCGATGCGCAACCTGGAGTATCCGCTGGATTGGGACAGTGTGTTTGCCTACGTGGGCGAGCACGGATTCCTGAAGCCGGTGGATGGCGGCGGCTGGCGCGATGTGTATCACATTCACAATCGCGAGGAGTTCTTCAGGGCGTACGACCAGTCGCGCGACCTGTGCATGACGTACCAGAAGGCGGTCGAATTCACGGAGTACTTCCGCTGCTACGTGGTGGGGCAGAAGAAGGTGCACATCATGCCCTATGATCCGCGGAAGCCGCATGCGGAGCGCTATGTGCAGGACGCGCCGGCTTACGACCGGAAGCTGCTTAAACGCATTCGAGCAGGATGCGCTGAAGCTTTGCCGCGCCCTGGGCTACGACCTGAATACGGTGGAGTTTGCGGTGGAGAACGGGGTGCCGTACGCGATCGACTTCATGAACCCCGCGCCGGATGCGGATTTGGAGTCGGTGGGGAAAGCGAACTTCGATTGGATTGTGCGCGAGGTTGCGGACCTGGCCATCGAAAAGGCCAGAAAGGCGCCGCATGTGCCGGAACTGCGCTGGTCTGTGTTTCTGGGAGCGCCCGTGAAGGCGAAAAAGAAAGTGAAAACGAAGCCTGCCGTGAAGAAGAAGTCTGCTCCGGCCCGCTAAGGTCGAATCACTCTACGTTGCGGTCGCCCGTAACCGCTACAATGGCCCCTAGCTGTCCCCTGGAGTTACTATGCGGCCATCGTTTTCGCTTGGGATTGAAGAGGAATACCAGACCATCGACCCGGTCACGCGGGATCTGCGCTCGCATATTGAGACGGAGATGCTGGCCGCGGGCAAGATGCGCCTACAGGAGCGCGTGAAGGCGGAGATGCACACCTCGGTGGTGGAGGTGGGCACCCGCGTATGCCGCAACATCGACGAGGCCCGCGAGGATATTTACGAACTGCGCCGCGAGATGATCAAGCTGGCCAGGGAACACAACCTGGTGCTGGTGGCCGGCGCAACGCATCCTTTTGCCGACTGGCGGACGCAGGAAATCTATCCCGACCCGCGCTACCACCAGGTAGTGAAGGATCTGCAACTGGTGGCCCGCGCGAACCTGATCTTCGGCCTGCACGTGCATGTAGGCATCGAAGACCGCGAGGCAGCCATCCGCATCATGAACTCAATGCGCTACTTTCTGCCCCACATCATGGCGCTGGCTACTAACTCCCCATTCTGGCTGGGACTGAACACCGGCTACAAGGGTTATCGCGCCAAAGTCTTTGAAAACTTCCCCCGCACCGGAATTCCCGATGCTTTTCAGAGTTACTCGGAGTTTGAGAACTATGTAAGTCTGCTGGTGCGCACTAACTGCATCGACAATGCCAAGAAGATATGGTGGGACATTCGGCCGCATCCATTTTTCAATACGGTTGAGGTCCGCGCCTGCGACATCCCGCTCCGCGCCGAGGAGACGGTGGCAATAGCGGCGCTGATCCAGGCCACGGCTCTCTACCTTTACAAGCTGCATGAGGCTAATCAGGACTTTCGGCAGTACGCGCGTCCGCTGCTTATGGAGAACAAGTTTCGCGCTGTGCGTTACGGGCTTGACGGCAAGCTGATCGACTTTGGCCGCCAACAGGAGCTGCCCCTGCGCGACTTGCTCGAAGAGTATCTTGCCCTGATCGATGCGGCGGTCGACGAGTTAGGCAGCCGCGACGCCATCGACGGCGTGCGCAAGATCATGAAGACGGGCACCGGCGCCGACCGCCAGCTCAAGGTATTTGAAGAGAGCAAAGGCGACCTGAAAGCGGTGGTCGATTACATGGCGCGGGAGACGGCGGCGGGGCTGTAGCTTATCGCAGTTTGCGAAGGGCGACAGGGAATTCCGGGGTTGAGCGCGGTTTTGTTTTGGCACAACGAGGCCCTTGCAACCGCTTCCCCATTTCATTCCGATGAGTTTTCCTTTACCCTCATGGGATACGCATTCTACAAGTGCGGCAATCATAGCGAGGACCTTTATCCAGAGAATGACCGAAACCGCTGCGCATCTTCTTTCGCTTGACTATCCTGCCGAATTCACTCTTGGCGCACGCTCTGCCGTCACCACCTGCCTAAGCATCGATCCTTCGGAGAAGGTCACGCTGATTACCGACCGCGTGACCGAGCCGATAGCCGCCGCGCTAGCCACGCAGTTGGCCGAGCGGGGTTGCCCTTGGAACGTCTTCGTGCTGGAGGATCTTGCGCCGCGGCCGCTTGTCGACATGCCGGCAGCCGTGCTGGCCGATCTGGAGACCTCGCAGGTTTCCATCTTCGCCGTCCAGGTGCAGGCCAACGAGCTGCGCTCGCGGATGCAGATGACCGACATTGTGAATCGGCGGCATATGCGCCATGCACACATGGTCAACATTTCTCCGGAGATCATGTGCCAGGGCATGCGGGCAGACTTCAACCTGGTGGACCGGCTGAGCCAGAAAGTCCTGGAGCGGGCGCGAAAGGCGACCCGCATCCACGCCACCACCGCCGCGGGAACCGATATTATCGCCGAGATGAATCCCGGCTATAAGTGGTTCAAGACGTCAGGCATCATTTCGCCGGAGAAGTGGGGCAACCTGCCCGGAGGCGAGTGTTTTACCTCCCCAGGCGAGGTAAACGGCACGTTTGTGGTCGATGGCGTAGTGGGCGACTGGCTCTGCGCTCGCTACGGCTTGCTGGCGGCTACGCCTCTCACCATCGAAATCGCGGGCAATCGAATCGTGAGCTGTGCGAGCGTGAACAAGCAACTCGAAGAGGATTTCTGGGCCTATACGCACACCGACGAAAACTCCGACCGCGTGGGCGAGTTCGCCATCGGAACCAACCTGGGCGTGGAGCGGGTGATCGGCAATATTCTGCAGGACGAGAAGTTCCCCGGTATTCACATTGCATTCGGCAATCCCTACGGCGAGCACACGGGGGCGCCCTGGCGTTCCGGCACGCATATCGATGTGGTCGGTCTGGGCTTCAACATCTGGCTCGAGTCCGGGGCCGGCCCGGACCGAATCACGGAGCAGATCATGCGCGAGGGAAGGTTCTTGATCGCGGCGTAAAAAACTGAGCCGAGGGACGCCAGACAGCTATTTCAGAATCTCGAGCGCATCCCGCTCCACGCTGCCCTCCGGGGCAAGTTGGAGAATGCGCCGGTCGAAGGTGACCAGTTTCCCACGGTGTTGAATGGCAAGAGCCAGCAGGTATGCGTCGGTGATCTGTTTGGGACCAAGTCGATCATGCCATCGCGTGCCGACGGCGGACAGCGGAAGATCGTCCATCCAGAAACGATGATTTCTTCCCGACTCGGTAGCCGTTTTTATCATCCGGATAGCTGCCTGGACTGACGGCGGGTTCGCTGTGAATGCAGGCGTGCAGAGCACTCGAACGCAACCGGATTCAGTGATCGGGCAGGTTGCCCATCCGTTTTTTGCCGAGCGGGCGAACCATTCGGCACAGCGCCCGTGAAATGGATGCTCCTCCCAAAGAAGGGCAATCAGCGCATTCACGTCGAGCAGGCCTACGCTCACCAAATCTCCCCTTCCAGATCATCCTTGAGCTTCATTACGTGCTCTGCCGTGACCGCGCCCTCCGGTCCGGGAGAAAAGATCAGGATGCCGTTCTCCCATTTGGTTGGCACCTCGGCATTGAAGCCGCGCTCCAGGACGTCAGAAACGGCTGCGCCCTGCGAGATCGAGCGGGCTGCGGCATACTCTTTTACCTTTTCCATGACGTCGTCTCTTATTTCGAGGGTGGTTCTCATCGAAATCCTCCTCCCGCATCACCAATCTAATATGATGCGCCTGAAGCAATTCTACATCAAGCTCTGAAAATGATGTCAGAGCGCACAGTGGTGCGATCTGTAATTTAGGCTTCTGAAGTTCTTGCAGCCAAGCCGCCTTCTGCGCATCCAACCTGTTGTCATGACCAATACTGTTTCCCCCCCCCTTCGCACACTCGGCAACTCCGACCTTCAACTTACCGCCATCGGATTCGGCGCCTGGGCCATCGGCGGCGCCAACTGGGAGTTCTCATGGGGACCCCAGGACGATAGCGAATCCGTTGCCGCCATTCATCGCGCACTCGATCTGGGCGTCAACTGGATCGACACGGCGGCAATTTACGGGCTCGGCCATTCGGAAGAGGTGGTTGGCCGAGCCATCAGTAGCCACTCCGGCCCCAAGCCGCTGATCTTTACCAAGTGCTCGATGCGCTGGCATGAGGACCGCTCCATTTACCGCTCCCTCAGGGCCAAGTCGCTTGCGGAGGAGTTGGAGGGCTCGCTTGGCCGGCTGGGGGTGGAAACCATCGACCTCTACCAGATTCATTGGCCCAATCCCGACGATGAGCTGGAGGAGGGCTGGGAGGCGCTGGCCCAGCTTCGAGAGCAGGGCAAGATCCGCTGGATTGGCGTCTCGAATTTCTCAATCGAGCAAATGAAGCGAGCACAAAAGATTGCGCCCATCACCAGCCTGCAGCCGCCATACTCCATGCTGCGGCGTGGTATCGAGGCGGAGATTCTGCCTTTTGCGCAGGCCAACGGCATCGGCGCGATCAACTACTCGCCGATGCTCTCGGGGCTGCTGGCCGGAACAATGACCGCCGAGCGGATCGCGGCTTTGCCGGCCGAAGATTGGAGGCGGAAGAATGTTGAGTTCAGCGAGCCGCGGCTTAGCCGGAACCTGTGCCTGGTGGAGGTGCTGCGCGAGATTGGCAGCGGACACGGCGTGAGCCCCGGCGTCGTGGCCGTGGCCTGGACGCTGCACAACCCGGCGGTAACCGCGGCAATCGTGGGCGGCCGCAGCGGCAAGCAGGTTGAGGGACTGGCGCCCGCGCTGACATTCAGGCTCGGCGGGGAAGAATACGAAAGGATCAACGCGTTTCTTGCGTCCAATGCGGTTTGAGCCTGGAGTAATGAGCATATCCAAACAAGAAACCCGGCAATTGCCGGGTTTTTGCATTGCAAGGAGTATCGAATTACATGGCCGCTACAAAATTGGGGACCATGCCGGGCTCGCTGACCTGCAGAAACGAGGTCAACTGTGCAGCCATGTTGGCGTAAGTTGAGGCGGCACGGAAGGCGTTGATGCGAATGCCCTCGTTAGCCTTGCTCAGCGCGTACTGAATCAGGGCGCTGAAAACGCACACGCGAATCTGCATGGCGTCGCTGCGAAGAGTCTCCAGAAGCACACGGTCGACGGTGTCTGAGTTTCTGGCGGCGTAGTCGGCCATCTCCATCATGACCTGCGCATTCTCGTACATCGCCCACAGACCCCTCGGGCCATCCATGCGCTGCCACGCATCTTCGGCGGTAACATTGAGCGCTTCTTGCCACAGGGAATGATCGCCAAGCTCGCGGGCGCTCCATTCAGGACGGAGGCGGGCCAGAAGCGAACCCCATGACTGTGTGTTGCGGCGGCGCAAGCGTGCGCGCAAGTGTCCGAGATAAAGGCCGATGGCCACGATCAGTGCAATCTGAAGCAGAGGAAGTATCATCGTTGATCCTTAAAGCTCAAATTGATAACTGCCAGGAATGGTAGAGCAATTTTTCCGGCCATTGCTGCATGAACAATTAATATCAGAATACTTTCCATCTGTAAGTGGAAATATTGGTGTTTTGACCTATAAGTTGCAGACGGATTCCACTTATAGGTAAGAGGATCCGGAACCGCTTCGAGATGCACGGAACGTTCATTCAAGGTTAGTGGGAATCGAGTTAATGCGCGCGACAATTCGGTTTGTGCAGCAGAATCGGCAAAGATCGCACGGCGCAAGGAAAAGCCCCAGCCAAGGCCGGGGCTTTTCCTCTCGGATCGAGGAGGAGAACTACATCGCTGCTACAAAATTGGGAACCATGCCGGCTGCATTCTCCTGCAGGAGTTGGGTCATCCTCGCGGCCATTCCTGTATACATCTGAGCGGCGCGGAAGGCATTGACACGAACCCCTTCGCTGGCCTGCGTAAAGCCGTACTGGGCCAGGGCCATGAGCACGCAAACGCGAATTTGCATGGCGTCGCTGCGCAGAGTCTCCACGAGCAAGCGGTCGACGGTCTCGCTGTTCTTGGCGGCATAGTCTGCCATTTCCAGCATTACACGCGCATTCTGATACATGACCCAGAGGCCTTTTGGGCCTTCCATGCGCTGCCAGGCATCTTCTGGCGTCGCGCTCAATCCCTCTTGCCAGAGGAAGTGGTCGCTGAGTTGATGGGCGCTCCAGTCGGGACGCAGGCGGGCCATGAGCGAGTCCCAGGATTGCGAGTTCCTGCGGCTAACTGCGGCACGCCACCGAATGAGGTAGAGCGCAACACTGAAAACCGAGGCGATTTGAATGAGAAGTAGCATGATCTTAGATCCTCAATCCGGGATTTGTAACACCGACTTCAGTTACAGCCAACCGGCGAACCTTTGCCTTACCCTTTAACTAGTAGCAGAGAATTCATGACTTGTGTAGGAAAAAATCGCAGTTATACCCCATAAGTTGTAGATAAGAAGCTCCAACCCGGGATCGGACGGACGAGTAATGAGCCCACGGCGTTGGAGACGACTCAACAGCCGGACCGTTGCGCCGGGCTGGAATCACTCGATTTGCAATGTAGGGGGCGCCGTAAAAAATGCGCAAATCCGGGAGTTCCCGCGCTTAGAAGAATGCAGGATTCGGCGTTAGTCTCTTTGATCCCGGTTCTTGTCGGACGACGATTCCGTCAAGGCAATCCGGGTGGTTCTGGCAGTTCCAGCCATCGCCAGCAGCAGGGTCTGCATCTGCGGAGTGAATTCCCGGCGTTCGGCCTCTTTTGTGACGAAGCACACGGCCCAATAGGCGAGGGAACAGACGTAACTGACAGCCACCATCTGATCGAGCAGGTGATACTGTGCCCCACCCACGGCCTGGCTGGTATGGCGCATCCACACTGCCATGCTGACAAGAGAATAGAATCCGAGGCCGGTTGCAATCTGGAGCTCGCGATCCCGCCATCCGATCGAGAGCAGCTGACTGCATCCAGCCAGAATCAGAAAGAACAGGATCCGCAGGATTGCGAAGGTTGTTTGCACGTGAAAGATCATGCGGCTGGAAAGCGGATAATTGTTGAGCCCAGGGCCGGTGGCAAGCGGCCAGATCACTACGCCAACCAGGAAGATCAGCGCCGCAATGGCCGGCAAGGTCCAGCGTGGCAAAGCCGCCCGGAGCGGCCGCAGTACGGACCACGAGAGCTCAACCAGCACGCCAAATTGGAAGAGATGGTCGATGATCAAGACGACCAGAAAGACGCTCTTGTAACTGGCAGAGTATAGATGTATTGCCGCGAATGCCGCAGCATCGCTCAGCAGGCTCCAGGCGAGATAGGCAGAGAATATGGGGAATGCCCGGAACGTGCCCCTGAAGACAAGCAGAGCAACGACGACTGCCGTTGCTCCGTCTCCAGCCAGCCAAAGTACGTTGTCCAGGGTCACCGTCCGCCTCCCGCCAAGCTCCCAAGACAGAAGAGTTTACTACTACAAGAACAAAAGCATTGTAGCAGCACCATAGACGGATTCCCTGCTCTATATGGCGGTCGGTAATTAAGCGACTGCGGGCGGCGGCGATACGATCACGGGGCTAGCCACAGCGACTGCGGGCGGAGGCGATACGATCACGGGACTGGCAGCGGCTCTGGGCGCGGGCGGCGGCGACACGATGACCGGGCTCGCAGCGGCTCTGGGTGCTGGCGGCGGCGACACGATAACCGGGCTCGCAGCGGCTCTGGGTGCTGGCGGCGGCGACACGATGACCGGGCTCGCAGCGGCTACAGGCGCAGGCGGCGGCGATACGATCACGGGACTCGCAAAAGCTGCAGGCGTTGGCGGCGGCGAAACAATCACGGGGCTCGCCATCAACAAGGCGGCACCTGAAAGAAGGACAACACCGAGGATGGGAAGACTGGACTTCAACGCATTGGGGTTCATATAGGGTGTACTCCCTTGGAGAAAACTTTGTACCAGAAGAGTAACCCATAAGTTGTACGAAAGCTACAACAAAAGTAACTTTTTTTCCAAAATTTAGGAGAATTGGGGTGTTTCCATCCTCTTCAAGGCGAAGAAATGAAGAATATTGTGGTGGAAAAACGGTCAGAAACCAGGCTAGCTGTTCAAAAGTCGGTCGGTTTTGCAATCAGTTGCCTGGAACGAAAATGAAACTATGGTGCAAACCAACGTGTTAGTCGCCGAGCGTTTTCTCCGACAGAAGCGGATTACCATTGGATTGAGGACGATGCATTGATTCCGGAATTGCGAGGACGATTTAACGAGGGGTTCAGCGCGGAACAATATGTGTCGCTATTGGATTTGCTGGAGCGGCATTGCGGCACAAGGGTCGGCTTTCGGGTAGCGGAGACGCCCATTTTTGTGCCACTGACGCTGCTGGAATCGATGGCGGCGGCCGGCGCGGATCTGGCTCATGTGCTGCTGATCGATCCTGCGTATCTTGCAACTGCCCGGCAGTCCATCCCAGCGGGGTACCGTGTGGCCGGGACGACGGCCCACCCCAACTTTCTAACTGCCGATTTCGGACTGGTGAGAACAGCAGAGGGCGACCTGGTTCCCAGGCTGGTCGAGATTCAGGCATTCCCGTCGGTCTACGGCTACCAGGATGTATTGTGCACCGCCTATCGGGAGGCTTTCGGGCTGCCGGAGGGACTGGGCTGCTTTCTGGGTGGACTGGACGAAGCCAGCTATTGGGATCTTATGGCGCAGACTGTGCTCGGCGTTCACGATCCCGAAAACGTGGTTCTGACTGAAGTGGACCCGCTGAACCAGAAGACCCGGCCCGACTTCGAGGTGACGGCGCGCCGCCTGGGCATTGCCGTCGTGGATATTCGGAGTCTGGAAGCTGTCCAGAACAAGTTGCACTATCGCAATGCCTCCTGCCGGCTTGTCCCCATTCACCGCATCTATAACCGGACCATCGCCGACGAGTTGATTGCGCGCCAGGTCCGGTTGCCCTTTGACTTGACGAGGGCCTGGGATGTGGAGTGGGCGGGCCATCCGAACTGGTACTTCCTGATATCGAAGTTCTCCATTCCGTGGCTGTCGACCGGAGGTGGGCTTTCGAGTCTGCCCGGCGGTCACGCAGCGGTTCCTCCCGCGGTTTTCTTGAACGATTTTCTGGAGGGGGATGGACGGGCGAAGTTGGCGAATGCAGGCGTACCGCTGCCGTCGCAGGCGCGTCGAGACAATATATATAGAGAGCTGCTGCTGAAGCCGCTGTTCTCTTTTGCGGGAAAGGGGATTCAGTTTGAGCCCTCTCAGGCTCAGTTGGAAGCGATTCCGGCGGGTCAGCGGGCGGACTTTCTCTTGCAGCAGAGAATGCACTTTGAGCCCACGGTCGAGACGCCGCACGGGCTGACTCAGGCGGAAATTCGCATCTTGTATCTCTGGCCGGATGGAGATAGCCTGACCCCGGTTCTGTCACTTGTGCGCCTGGGCCGGGGCAAGATGATGGGGGTGGACCACAACAAGAATCAGGAGTGGGTGGGCGCCTCGGCCGCTTTTTTCCCAATGGAACAGACTCCAGTATCCAAGTAGTTAACTGTGCCTGCGGAGCCGGGTGGCGGGATGCATTATCCGAACAAATGAATACATAAACCGTGTAATACCAATCAGATCGAGAAAGAACACATGCGCGATTAAGGGGCAGGAATGAGCCATATTTCAAAGAGATTGGGCAGCCGGTTACTTTATTGAAAACTTTGGTGCCGTGTAGCGAACGGGAAAAGTTAGTTAGAGTTGCTTAAGCATCCCCCACTAGGAACCAGGATGCAATCTATGAGAGCTCTAAAGACTGCGAAATCGATTTCCACAGCTCAGCCTTCGCCGGCTACGCATCGGCAAGAAGTGCGTTGCGCGGTTCGTTTCCCGCTCGTGTTGCCTGCGGTTGTTTCAGCGGGGAAAACGGATTTCTCCGCGCATACACGGAATATTTCCGCCAGCGGAGCGCTTCTTGAATTGGACCGGAAGCTGGAGACCGGCGCAGATATCCGATTTTCGCTGCGCATGCCGGGTCCCGTACTGGGAACTCCACGCGATGTTCTGGTTCATTGTCTGGGACGTGTGGTACGCTGCTGCATAAGCCAAAAGCAATATCTGGCTGCCGCTACAATCGACGAATATAAGTTCGCGGAGCAGTGACAGCCCGGTTGCCCAGCCAGACCATTATGGATTTCTTGGACGATTCTGCCGAGGGCGAGATACTTGACGCGCCGGTCAAGCCCGGGACGGTTCGCATCATTCTTGCGGACTCCCAGGCCATCTACCGCGTTGGCATCCGCAAGGTCTTTGCCCTCGAAGACGATCTGCGAGTAGTTGCCCAAGCCGATTCTATCGAGAATCTGCGGCTTGCTGTCGAGCGCTTTCCCACCGACGTTGTTCTGCTGGAGGGAAGTCTGCTGGCCGGGACGACCAACGTCATCCCCGAACTGCTGCGGGTCGCGCCCGACGTGAAGCTGATTGTGCAGGCGGTTTCAGCCGACGAGAATCACACAGTGGAGCTTTATCGCCGCGGTGTTCGCGGCATCATCTCCCGCTCCATCTCGCCCGACCTGCTGGTCCGCTGTGTGCGCCGCATCGCCGCGGGAGAAACCTGGATTGACAATCAATCGGTGAATTGGGTGATCGAGGCGTATCGGTCGCAGGCCTCGGCGCTGGTGAGTCCGCGCAGTCAACCCCGGCTTTCTCCCAAGGAGATGGCCATCATCACCTGCATTACCCAGGGCAAGCGCAACAAGGAAATTGCCTTCCAGTTGAGCACGACCGAGCAGGTCATTAAAAACTATTTGCGCAAGATCTACGACAAGCTCGGAGTCTCGGATCGACTTGAGCTGGCACTCTATTGCCTGCACAACAAGATCATTCACACGGATGCGGACGAAGAACTGGTGGCTCAGAAGGTCGTGGGCAGTTAGCTGTCCAGCACCTTATGACCCTTCATCTAAAGTGCCTCTTTGAGTTTCCGGCGATATTGTTCAAAAGCCTTGCGGCCCGCGCCGGTGAGATGTAGCAGTGTCTGCGGCACCTTTCCACGATATGTCTTCAACACCTCGACGTAACCAGCTTCCTCCAATCGCGAGAGATGGCTAGACAGCGTGCCCTTGTTCATCTCTGTCTCGTGTTGCAGATAGAGGAAGTCGGCCCGGTCGACGGCGAACAGCAGCGCGACAATCATCAGCCGCCCCGGTTCGTGAATCACACGGTCGATCTCAGTGAACGTCTGAGTTTGCCGGTTCATTGGCCTCCTTCACTGGAGCTTGTGTATGGCGAAGATAGAGCCAAAAACTGATGGCCCCCGAAATCAATAAGAGCGTGCCGCACAGCGTCATGCAAAGCAGGAATGCCCCGGCGAGCCTGGCTGAAAACCAGGCGGACACAGATGCGCCGCCAGACAGAGTGGCCGTAATGTCGCCAGGAAGGACAGCAATCACCAGCGAGCCGAGCACCAGCGCCAGAACCACCGTCCATTTCCACCGAACAGCCCTGGCGATACCGTAGGCGTAGCTCGCGGCAAAAAGAAGGCCAATGATAAAGACCGGCATCGCAATATCCCTGTGCGAGCGGGCAGCTAGAGCCAGACCCGCGCTAGCCAACGCTGAAATCATGAATGAGAGGATTGCTAACCAGATGATGTTGTGTGTGCGATAGGCGACGAATCCTGTACGCGGATAGGTGATGCGGTTCTTGATCGCATTTGTCCCGTAGTGAGTGATCGCGACCATGAACCCAACCCAAATGAACAGCACATACATCTGGTGCCAAATCGCGCCCTTGGGCGTGTTTAGCTGCAACCAGATGATCAGCGCGAAACCCAGACCAATGAACCCCGCACCCAGCTCTCCAGTGCCGTCGATGTTGCTGTAAGAAGTGGGCCGTTTCAAGAGACTTTCGACTTGATCCATTCTCGTTCCTCCATGATCGCCAAAGGCAAGCCGTCGATGCATTGCCGGTTTGAGATTGCGGCCATCGTTGTCAATGCCTACTAGTTTGCGACGCCAACCAGAATTTGTCAAGAGACGAATTTCAGGAATTCCACAGCACGAGAAGTCAAACGATCAAGGCTATCGCAGGCGGGTGGGTTCGCCCGCTTCGCTGGAACCGGAAACAGGGGACCGGACTTTCTGCTGACCCACCCAGTTCATGGAGCGGGGAAGGAGGAACGAGTGTCCTGAGCCGGAAGTTCACTACAGAAGTACGAGACGGAAATGCAGGTCCTTCGACTCCGCTGAAAAGCGCTTCGCTCAGGATGACCGCCTGATTTGAGATCTCAGGTGGAGTGTAATCGTTGAATGAACATTAGACTCAGGACACCAGACAACGGGTGGGCTAGCCGGCGGCGCCGATTTGCATCGCCAAAGACTGCTTAGCCTTCGGGAACTTCGCCCGTTTGGTTGGCTTTGCGGGCGAGCTCGAGCAAGCGGATCAGCTCTGACAATTCCGCGCTCTCAAGATGTCCCAGTAGTTCGCCTGGGAGCCGCTTGATCGCCGGGTCCATCTTTCGCAGCAGATCAAGGCCAGCCTCGGAGATGTGCGTCCAGACCACGCGCCGATCGTGCGGGTCGCGTTTCTGGCGGACAAGTCTGAGCGCCTTCAGCCGGGAAAGCAGGCGCGTAATATCCGGTTCGGCAGTGATCATTCTGCTTCCGATGGCCGAACAGGTGAGCCCGTGCGGCTGCGCGCCGCGCAGAATCCGCAGCACGTTGTACTGCGTCGATGTCACGCCCCAGTCGCGGGTCTTCAAGTGAAAGGCGCGATGCAGGCAGTCGGATGTTCGGAGCAGGTTGAGCAGCGCCTCTTCTTCCACGCTGGAAAAGGGCGCCTCCTGCACAATTTCGAGTTTCAAGCCTGACATCGACGGCCTCTCCTTTGCAAAGCTTCTCAGTCTGCGCGATGAAGGCGGAATCAACCGCCCGCATCCGCTCATTCATGCCGTTACTGCTTCACGACATCGAGTTCGATCGTGAGCTTGACGGCGTCGCCAACCACGCTGGCCGGGTACTTGGATGCGATGCCGAAGTCGAAACGGCTGATGGTGGTGGTCGCGGAGAAGCCGGCGTGAGGCTTGTGATCCATCCCCGGAACCGGTCCCGCAGGGCCCTCGGCTTCAAGCACGACAGGCTTTGTGACGCCATGCACGGTCAGGTTGCCGTTGATCGTGAGCTTGTCTCCGTTCTTCACGACGCTGGTGCTGGTAAACGTTGCGGTGGGGAACTTTTCCACGTCGAAGAAGTTCGAGCTCTTGAGGTCGGAGTCGCGGGAGGAATTTCCGGTATCTACGCCGGAGACGTCGATGGTGGCATTGACGCTCGATTTCGCGATGTCGGCTTCATTGTATGCGATGGTTGCGGCAACTTTGCCGAAGCGGCCATGCACGTTCGAAATGGCCATGTGTTTGATGCTGAAGTCCACTTCGCTGTGCGCTGCGTCGGAGGTCCAGGTGGAGGTTTGAGCCAGGGCCAGGGGAGCTGCCAGGGCCAGAATGCCGGTTGCAAGTGCGATACGCTTCATAGAAGGGAATCCTTTCGGTGCTGCATCTAGCGGGTCTTATAAATTGGACGCACGAGGGAATCTATTCGTTCCAACAAATATTTCTTTCCAGGTGAGATTTTCGCGATTGTCAGGGACCGGGGAGCGCAGTCCGGGCGGAGATCGTACCAGGTTTTCGGCGGAGGCCGAGACGAAGAACGGGCGGCGCGCGCTTTTTGAGAATCCGGTCTGGTATGCTGCCGCCTATGTCTGTGATTGATCATTTCCGCCAACTCACCCGCCCGCAGCGGCATACGTTTGTCGCAGCCTTCCTGGGGTGGACGCTCGACTCGCTGGATTTTTTCATCCTCATCTTCTGCGTTCCGGCAATCGCAGGGGAGTTTCATGCCAAGCCCTCTGCGGTGCTCGGCGCGGTCTTCTTGACGCAGGCGTTTCGGCCGGTTGGGGCGCTGCTGTTCGGTGTACTTGCCGATCGCTACGGGCGGCGGCCGGTGCTGATGGTGAATATTCTCAGCTTCTCAGTGATCGAACTGGCCTGCGCGTTTGCGCCTTCGCTGACGGTGCTTCTGGTGCTCCGGGCGCTCTTTGGGCTGGCCATGGGCGGCGAGTGGGGCGTGGGCGCTGCGCTGGCTCTTGAAACGTTGCCTCGGGAGGGCCGCGGGTCGTTTTCCGGAGTTTTGCAGGAGGGATATGCGATGGGGTCGATTCTGGCCTCTGCCGCCTTCGCGGTTTTCTTTCACGGCTTTGGATTGTGGGGGCTGGTGATTCCCGGAATCGGCTGGCGTGGGTTGTTCATTCTGGGCGCGACGCCGGCGCTGCTGGTGTTTTATGTGCAAGCGCGGGTTGAGGAATCGCCGGTGTGGCTCGCTGGCGCGAAGAAGCGGCTGGCGGACAAGGCCGGAGTGGTCAGTTCCAGTGAGGCCGGCGCGGGGCCTCGACTGCTGGCTTTCTTGCCGACGTTTCTATTTCTGGTGCTGCTGATGACGGCTTTCATGAGCTTCTCGCACGGCACACAGGATGTGTATCCGACGTTCCTGCTGACCAGGCTGTCGCCTTCAACCGTCGGGCTGATCGGCGTTCTCTATGGATTCGGCTCCATCGCCGGCGGGTTTGTGTTTGGAACACTGTCGGAAAGGTGGGGCCGCAAGCGGGCGATTGTGACCGCGGCGCTGTTGGCCATTCCGGTGATTCCGCTTTACGCCTATGGCCATTCGGCCATCACGCTGGGCATCGGCGCGGTGCTGATGCAGTTTATGGTGCAGGGAGCGTGGGGGGTTGTTCCGGCGTATCTTACCGAGTTATCGCCGGCGCCGGTGCGAGCTACGGCTCCGGGGCTTGCGTACCAGTTAGGCGGGCTTGTGACTTCGTGGAACGGCAAGGGACAGGCGCTTGCCGCCGAGCGTTGGGGGAGTTATCCGGCGGTGCTGGCGGTTACCGTGATTGTTGTGGCGTTGGCGCTGGCGGGGCTGGCGCTGCTGGGCCGCGAGGCCAGGGGGCAGGATATGACGGCGGCGTGAGGGTCTGTTGCGCTGCATACGTTTTGGCGTACTCTTGAAGCGGGAGGTCGGAGAATGGCGATTCTCGATTGGTCACAATGCGATGCTGTCGAAAGCGTTCCCGGCAAGGTGAGCGGGGCCTGGGTGCTGCGCGGAACCCGCATGCCTGTTTCCGCAATCTTTGAAAACATCGCTGCTGGAGCTAGCATCGACGACCTGATGGAATGGTTCGACGGGCTTGATCGCGAGCAGGTGAAAGCGGTAATAGAATTCGCGGCTCGCAGTTTAGAAAAAGAACCGAGTTACGCAGCTTAGATGCTTATCCTCTTCGATCAGGCGACACCGGTGCCGCTTCGGCCGTACCTCAAGGGTCACATTGTCCGCACAGCTGCGCAGCAAAGTTGGGACAGGCTTAGGAATGGAGACCTGCTCCGGGTCGCTGAAGAATCCGGATTCGAGATGCTGCTCACCACAGACAAGAACATGCGATACCAGCAGAGTCTTGCGGGTAGGAAGATTGCGGTTTTGATCCTTGGCCGTCAG
Organism: uncultured Acidobacteriaceae bacterium; assembly: GCA_963757965.1. Lineage (GTDB taxonomy): Bacteria > Acidobacteriota > Terriglobia > Terriglobales > Acidobacteriaceae > Telmatobacter. The sequence continues at coordinate 772,144 of CAVWTV010000001.1, read as the reverse complement.
CAGTCGGAGCAAATTCGGCCTTACGTGCAGCTAATTGTAGACGCGGTCGATGCTGCTCCGCCTGGGAGCTTTACAGAGGTGGAGATTCCGTTCCCGTAAACTAGGGATCTCGCTAGGAATCCATCTCGTTATTCGACTTGCCACCGCCGGTCTCGTCTTCGTACATAGCCCTCAACCCCCTCGTTATCACATCGTGGAACAGGGCAACGCGCCTGGCGATTTTGGAACGATTTGCGGGTTTCGATTCTTCCGAAAGATCGTGGATCCGAACCAACAGAGCGAAAAGCTCGATGTCTTCAGGTAATAAGACTGGGTTGTGCAGGAGTTCCTCATGGCATTCATAGCAAAACACTTCGGATTTGCCCTCCTGCCCCCGGGATAGGAGTCGAAGATCCCGGTCGTCTTTTTGCCGCGTCGATTCGCGGAACGTCCGAAAAATCGCTCGGGGACAAAGTGATGCCTAGTTGCGTGGCTCCGGCCCTCAGTTGTTGGGCGTGCATAAGTTCCCACCGTGCGTTGAAGCTCACATCCGCAGATTGCACATTGCTCAACCATTTGTCGAATTCTACTTTGCCCGGTCGAGATGGGTTAGCGACGGGAACGGTCGAGTCTGAGCTGCTCTACATCCTTAGCAACATATCTATAACTTCTTCGGCGCTTTAGAATTGAATCGCATGATCCCCGAGTCCAACCAAACCGTCGCCATTATCGCTATCGGGCGGAACGAGGGGGATCGTTTGAAGAGCTGTTTGCGCGCGGCGATGGCTGGCGCGGGGACGGTGGTCTACGTCGATTCCGGTTCCGAAGACGGAAGTGCTGAATATGCCGCGTCTGTGGGCTGCATCGTGGTCCAACTCGATTCGGCGCAGCCGTTCAGCGCGGCGCGGGCGCGCAATGAAGGCTTTGCGCGTGTGATGGAGCACGAACCGGATGCCGACTTTGTTCAGTTTGTCGATGGCGACTGCGACCTTGTCGATGGTTGGCTCGAGCGCGGCGTCGAGGCCCTCGATGAACGGCAGGATGTGGCCATTGTCTGCGGACATGTGCGCGAGATCCATCCTGAGGCAAGCGTCTATAACAGGCTGTGCGACCTGGAATGGCAAGAGCAGCCGGGGGAGATGCGCAGCTCCGGCGGAAGGTTCATGATCCGGCGAGCTGTCTTCATTGAGGCGGGCGGTTTTCGGCCCGACGTAATCGCGGCCGAGGACGACGAATTCTGCATTCGCGTGCGGGGTCTGGGCTGGAAGATTCTGCTGCTGGATACGCCGATGGCGCGCCACGATATGGCCATGACGCACTTCAGCGAATGGTGGCGCAGAACCAGGCGCACGGGCCACGCCTACGCGCATGTGGCGGCTCTTCATGGCAAGGGCGAGGAGCGGTACTTTGTCCGCGATTGCCGCAAGGTCTGGCTTTGGGCCCTGGTGCTGCCGTTGTCCGCGTTGTGTCTTGCGCCTTTCACCTATGGGCTCTCGCTGGTCGCGATGCTGACTCTCTACCTGCTCCAGTTCGGCCGCATTTATCTCGGCGGAAGAAAGCGCGGCTGGGGAAACCGCGACGCGCTGGTCTACGCGTTGTTCACGGTGATTGCCAAGTTTCCCATGCTCGAAGGGCTGCTTGAGTACAATTGGCGGCAGCGCCGCGGCCATGCAATGACGATTATCGAATACAGAGGGAGCAAGTCCATCCAATGACGCGGACGGGTGAGGACGCAGCAACCGACATAGCTGGATCGAAGGCCTCTTCCGGTGCGCGAAGCGCCGGGTCGATGCGCCGTGTGGCTCTGCTGGGCGCCGGGTACATTGCCGACTGGCATGCGCAGGCAGTTCGATCGGTGGCCAATGTGGAACTTGTTGCCGTGTGCGACTATTCGTTGTCGCGGGCGCAAGCGCTGGCCGGGAAGTTTGGCATACCCCGAACCTATGCCTCGCTTGAAGCGATGCTGGCAGCGGAAAAGCTTGACGCGGTGCATGTCCTGTTGCCTCCCGATCGTCATTTTGCGGCGGCCAAGAGGTTGCTTGAGGCCGGCGTAAACGTGTTGCTGGAAAAGCCGATGTGCGATCGCGCCGCGGACTGCCGCTCTTTGGAAGCGCTCGCTTATGAGCGCGGCCTGCGGCTGGGCGTGGGACACAACTTCCTCTTTTCGGAGCCCTACGAACGGTTGCGCAGCGATCTGAAGAGTGGAGTGCTGGGCCGGATCGACGACGTGATTATCACTTGGCACAAGCCGTTGCCGCAGGTTGTGCATGGCCCGTTCGACACCTGGATGCTGCGCGATCCGCGCAATATTCTCATCGAGATCGGCTCGCATTCCGTGGCGCACATGCTGGATCTTGTGGGAGAGCCGGAGGAGGTGCTGGTTCATCCTTCAAACCCCACGGATCTGCCCACAGGCCGGAAGTTTTATCGCCGCTGGCAGGTGAACGCCAGCAAGGGCCACACAGCCGTCGAGCTGCGCTTCTGCTTTGTTCCGGGGTTTGCCGAATACACGATTCATGTGCGCGGTTCGCTGGCGGCCGCTACAGTGGACTTTGAACGCACGACCTACGCGCTCCATCAGCATCGACCCAGCGACCCCGATTTTGAGAATTACGCGACGTTGGTGAGCCAGGCGAAAAGTCTGAAGCGTCAGGCCCGCCGCACCTTGCGGAACTATGTGGAATCGAAGCTGCACCTTCGCGCGCGCGGCAATCCCTACGGCGAAAGTATTGCGCAGGCCATGGACGCCTTTTACGATCCGCGAGGCCTGCCGCTCGATGCAAGAATTGACGGCCACACCGGCGCGACGGTGATTCGCCTCTGCGAAGCGATGGGTGCTCTGGCCGATCTTCCGCCCGAGGACGTTGCTCCGCGAGTGGCGCCCGTTGCGGCAAGTACCGCTGAATTGCCGCGCATCCTTGTATTGGGCGGCACGGGCTTTATCGGCAAGGAACTGGTGCGGCGGTTGACCGGCTCAGGCCGAACTGTAAGATTGTTGGTTCGCAGCGCGGCCGGCATTCCAGAAGACCTGCGAACCCCGGAGTTGCAATGGCAAGTCGGGGACCTGGGGAATCGAGAGGACGTGCTGCGGGCCATGCAGGGAGTGGACTGCGTCTTTCACCTGGCACGGGCCAACGTGAAGAGCTGGGCGGACTACCAGCAACTGGAGATTGAAGCCACGCGGCAGGTGGCCGAGTGCGCCCTCGAGGCCGGCGTCAAGCGCTTCATCTACACGGGGACGATCGATTCGTATTATGCGGGCCGGGGAGCGGGCACGATTACCGAAAAGACACCGCTCGACCCGCGGATCGAGCGCAGGAATCTTTATGCGCGAGCCAAGGCTGCATCGGAGGAGATTCTGATGCGCATGCATCGGGAGCGCGGGTTGCCGCTGGTGATCGTCCGTCCGGGGGTTGTAATCGGGCGCGGAGGAAGCCCGTTCCACTGGGGCGTGGGCATGTGGTGGCACGACGCGGTCTGCCAGATCTGGGGCGACGGCAACAACAAGCTGGCGCTGGTGCTGGTGGACGACGTGGCCAGAGGGCTGATTGCCGCGATGGAAACGCGGGACATTGAAGGCAGGTCGTTCAACCTGGTCGGCGACCCCTGCCTGAGCGCGCAGGAATACCTGGACGAACTTGATCGCGCTGGAGGCATGCGCATTCAGCGCTACGCCACGCCGATTTTCAAGTTCTATCTGCAGGACACGATGAAGTGGATGGTGAAGGTTGCGGTTCGACATCCCGAGCGCCGATTGCCGTCCTATCGCGACTGGGAAAGCCGCACGGGGCGGGTCGTTTTCGATTGCACGGAGGCAAAGACCACACTGGGCTGGCAGCCCGTCAGCGATCGCAGCGAGCTTATCCGGCGAGGGATTCAAGAACCGCTGCTGGAAACGATGCGGTAGCGAACCTGATACGATTTCAGTTTTCCGAAGCTTTTTCGTTCTTTCGGCGAGGCAGGATGCGGGCCGGTACACCGACGGCAATCGAATTTGAGGGAACGTCGGTGATGACTACCGCATTGGCGCCGATGGCCACGTCGTCGCCGATATGAATGGGGCCAAGGACCTTGGCGCCGGCGCCGATGTCGACGCGGTTGCCGATGACCGGCGAGCCGCGCTGGTCGGTGTGGCGCAGACCCACGGTGACGCCGTTGCGGATACGGCAATCGTCGCCGAAAACAGCATCTCCGCTGACGACGATGCCGCCGAAGTGGTCAATCACGAAGCGGCGGCCAAGTGTTACTTCACATGGAAGCTCAATTCCGGTCAATATTTCGGCCAGGACTTTCAGCAACTTATAGAGGAATGAAAACGGCATCCTGAGCGGCTTCCATCGGATCGTGTAGCGCCAGCGCCCGAAGCGGTAGACGCACATGGTCCAGAAGCCCTGCCGGCTCAACTTGCATTCGTGGGCGCGGAAATCGTCGCGGATGTTTTCAAACACAGGGCGCCTCGATCATGCAGCACGGAACGCTTGAGCAATCGGTTTCGTTCATGGAGTGAGCCATGAGCATCCTCACGTCTTACCAGGGTTGCGGCGGGCTGACCCGCCCCCCATCTGTCTCCTGCCAGGCCTTGCGCATCAGCCCGGCCAGCAGTTCGAATTCCCCGGCGCGCTTGCGGCGGGACGGGTCGCTACTGTTACGATTGCGAAACCTGCGCAGATTGTAAATAGTCTCTTCGAGCCATAAGGCCAGCCAGGCGTGCGCGCCATGATGTTTTCGGTAGTAAAGCAGGGTGGACCTCATGCGCCACAGCACTACCTGCGCGGCGGTCTCATCGTACTGGAGCGAGCGCAACTGGCGGCTGGATTCGCCGCCAATATGGGTGACGACAATATCCGGCCAATAGAGGATGCGAAACCCGGCTGCCTTCACACGGCGGCACAAGTCGACTTCCTCATAATAAAGGAAGAAGACGGGATCGAAGAGGCCGGCTTCGACCAATGTCTCGCGGCGGATGATGAGAAACGCGCCAGGCAGCCAATCGACCTCTGCCGATTGATTCGGGTCGGCCCAGGTGCGGTCGGGAGCGCCGAAGATGCGCGAGTGCGAAAAGCGATTGGAGAGTCCGGTAAGGACCAGGGCGTCAAGCCAGATGGAATGAAAGGTGCGGGCCGATGGTTGAGCTTCGCCATTGCGGCCCACCAGTCGCCCGCCGCCAATTCCGGCAGCCGGATTGGCGTCCATGTGTTCCAGGGCCAGTCGCAGGCCACCGGGATGGAAAAACGCGTCGGAGTTGAGCAGAACCAGATAGCGGCCCCGCGCTGCTTCGAAGGCAACATTGTTGGCCACGCCAAAGCCGAGATTTATATCGCTACGGATCAGGCGGACCGGAACGGCGGAGGTGGAGAATTCGCGGTCCACCATATCCGCGGATCCGTCGGCGGAGGCGTTGTCCACCACCAGAATTTCAGCGGCCACACGCTGGGGCATCCGCCCGCATTCGGCAACTACAGATTGCAGGCAATCTCGCAGCATGTCGCGCGTGTTGAACGAAATGACGACGACCGAGATTTCGTAAGGATACGAGGGCGAAATATGCACGGTCTCTTGCTCTCCAGGCCGCGGCGGTCCCGAGCCTGATTCCGTTCGAGGGCCGGGTGACCGGCCAGCCCCTCGGGATCGCTTGGAATTTTGCTAGTTGAGGTACAACCCGCAACAAGTATACGCATATTGGATTCGGAGCCGCGCTCGAGCGAGGCGATCGGCAGGATGCAGTCTCGTGTGAATGCCTGACCCGACCCCGGAATGCCCAGCAAATCGAAGATGGAATCCTCTGCCATTCGACCCCAGGGCAATCGCATTTGAACGAGCTTGCGTTTGGATTTGGAGGAAAAGCCGCTTGCGATGCAGGAAAAGGTCAAGAAAGAGACCACAGGGGGCTTGAAATGTGGCAGGGGCTAAAGCCCGACCTCTCTTTTCGGAGCGTTTTGCGGCACGACTGAACAGGCTGCGGAAAAACACCTGTTCTGGGCTAAATGCGGCGAAAAGCATGCCTCAGGGGCTAAAGCCCGCGTTGATTCTGTTGATCTTATACCAGGGATGAATCCCTGGCCTACCGCCCGAACGAGTTTTTCCGCAGCCTGTGAAGTCGTGTCCTGTTACAAAGCTGGCTTCGATGGAGTCTTTGCTGCAGCCTGAGAAGTTCGCTCGCCATGAAAGTTCAAATGCGATTGCCCTGCATTTGACCCGCACCGAAAGCTGTGACGGAGCCGATTCACGCTATACTCTTGACTAACAATCTGAATGACATGAAGCAAACTCTACTTACTCGCGGGATCGTGAGTCGATACCTGATCCCCATTCTTGCGGTTGGTCTGGTCGCGGGCAGTGTTTTGTATTCCGGAGTCATCCAGCGCGGGCCGGCGAAAGACATCGATGCGCGTTACTTCTACGCAGCCGCCAAGTGCTGGGCAAGCGGCTATTCTCCATACGAGGCCGCGGTTTACTACCCCACTCTCCGAACTGAGTTCGGGAGCACTGCCGACGGGGCCTTCGCCTACCCACCCACTTTGATGCTGGTGGTGCTGCCCATGGCTTACTTCGACTGGCCCACGGCGGCAAAGCTGTTTTCTCTAATGAACTTCGGCGCTTCAATGGTTTTGTTCTGGGCTTGCTATCGGCTCGTTCGCGAATCTCTGGGCGCACCGCTGGGACCGGTACATTGGATCTGGGTAGCCTTGGCGTCCACGATGGGCGGTGTCGCGGGGACGATCTTTACGGGACAGACGTCCGTGTTCATTGCGGCCGCCTGCGCAATGGCCCTCGTAGGATGCCGATTGCAGCGCCCATGGCTCACTGTGATCGGCTTGGCGATCGCCACGGCAAAGCCGCAGTGATCATTTCCGCTGTGGCTTTTTATTCCATGGTTCGAGCCCAAACAACGTAAAGCGGTCTCGATCGCATCTGTCGTCGTTGTCATTCCCTGTGTTTACGCGGCCATGGTCGACTCCCATTTCATCCAAAGCTGCCTGGATTCGATCGGCAGGTGTGCCGCGTTGCAGGTCAACGATCCGGCAGTGGAGATTGGAAGCGCCGCGCTTTTCCTGAGAATGGGAATCTCGCAGTTCTCTTCTCAAATACTCGGGGTACTTTGTTGCTTGGCGGTTCTTTTTCTCGCGGCGAGGTTGTTGCACCGTTCCCGGGAGACCTTGAGCGGCAATCCAGCGGCGATCATGCTTCTGGTGTTCTCCATTGGGCTCGCAACGCCGATTCACGCGTACGATCTTTGCTGCTATTCGGTGGGCATTGCGCTTCTTGCCACTGCAAGGCCTGTGGTTCAGGCTGTTCTGCTGTTTCCTGCCTTGTTCGTCTGGCGCCCGGAGCGATGGTTCGGCGTATTTCACCGGGGCGCGGCCTATCCGGTTGACGCGGCTCAACAGATGGGGCAAGGTCAACTGTTCGCGACTTTCGGTTGGCTGGCATTGCTCCTTGGAACGTATGTCATGTGCCTTGCCGGCGGTTTAAATGCAAGTCGCCGCAACAGTAGAATGTAAGCGATACTTGCCTGACAAAATGAGTGAGAGTGTCGATATGGGGGTTGAGAAGCCTGGCGTGAGTGAACGTAGAGGTGTACTGCCTGAGTCGAATGCGCTGGGTGTGCTGATTCTTACCGTGCTTGCTCTCATGGCAGCGGTTTCGACTTATGTGGGAGTGAAAGAGGCTGTCACGGTTGGCATCGATTTCCAATGGAGCGGGGCGCACCTGCTCTAGCAGCATCAGGATCCATGGAAGACCTATCTCGACGGCGATCCGCAAAGACAGATCATCATGGGCCAACAGCCGAATTACCTGGGTGAGTTTTACGTTCTGTTAGAGCCGTTGGGCATCATGTCTTTTGAGCACGCCCGCGTGTGGTGGTGCCTGCTGAATCTGGCCTTTCTCGCGATCGTTCTGGTTATTCTCCGCGACATGTTTCACCTGGACCGGGACCACACCTTGCTGGTGACGCTGCTGGTGCTGAGTTCAACGCCGTTCCGGGTGACCATGTCAAATGGGCAAAATGGAATCTTCACCCTATTGATGTTGACCATCGCCTTCTATGCCGGAAACCGCTGGACAAAAGGCTCGGCGCTGGGGATCAGCTTCAGCAAATACAGCTTTTCTCCGTTGATCGAGCTGGTGCTTTTGATCAAGAAACGATTCGGTGTGGTACTGATTTCGGCGATTCCGCCACAGATTGGCTTACTCGTTGTCTGGCGCATGCTTGGCGGCAGCCTGTGGACCCTGGCGATTGAGCCGTTTGCGACAGCGAAGATTGCAGAGGGACCTGAGGCCGGCGACCTGATGACTTCGCTGGAGATCGTGGTGCGCAGCCATGGCGCGACGACGGCCGAAATATTTTATATTCCCGCGGTGCTTGGAATGATGACCGCGGTGGGGGCCGCGATCTGGATTGGCCGCAACAAGCGGCTGGACGAGCGGATGCAATTGGCGGTGTCGCTGGCGATGACACTCCTATGCTTCAAGCACGGGCTCTATGACTTTGTGGTGCTGGCCATTCCGGTTGCCGCCGCGGTGATGGCACCCAGGTCGCGAGCGCGGACGATTGTGCTTTTATGCATGGTGCATTTCTGGTTTGTGACCACAATCGTGAATCGCATCGTCAAGACTTCGCCCTACCTCCCCGAGGTCGCGATCTACGCCGCGATCCTGCTTGTGATGGGGATTGCGACTTCGCGGCTCTATCCGGGGGTCGATGGGAAGTCCGCGGCAGAGTGTGCCTGATTCCGACACAACCGTCTCGCAACCTATAGTGCGCTTGTCAGTCATAATGGAGGAAAGAGCGTCGGGGCACTCGATGTCTTTGGTGGAGTCACGCCATCGGTTCGCGGCTGGGTCCGGCGCGGAAGGACGCTAGGGAAATGGAAATGAAGATGCGCAACCTGCAGAGTGGGTTTGCCGCGTTAGTCGGGATCGCGGTGCTGACTGTTGCGCCAAACCTGGTGTGGGGCGCTGGTCAATCGGGGAACGGTGTAACCCATCTGCGGGTGACGGGCCAGGTCATTCTTCCCGGAGTTACCCGGCTGGGGATCAATCTCGGCGAGCAGAACTACTACGATTCCGGGCAAATGATGAAGAACCTCCTCTTCCGGAATCCGGGATTCGAGGGAATGAGCTACCGCAGCATCCTGCATTGCAACATTGGCGGTCCGGCGCGGTGCATCGATACGCAGCAAGGGTTCGCGTGGCCGGCAGGCTTCTGGGATGGGGCCAGCTTCGAGGTGCTGGACGGAGCCGCGGCGGGGCGGAAGGGCAAGGTGCTGACCAGCGGCCCCAGCGGCGGTGGGTACGGGCTTGGCCTCGATTCCGGCAAGACAGGGATCGGGACCGGAGACTGGCTGGCTGCTCAAAAGGACTACCCAGGGGATCCCGCGGCGGGATGGTGGCCCCGCCTCGAAGGCGGCGCGCGGCTGGAGGCCGAGCGCAACGACCTTTCTCCGAATACGCTCGGCCACCAGGCTTTGCGGGTTGAAGCGGCGGGGTCTGGACAATTTGCCGAGATCAGGTCCTACTTCGACAGCAGCGACGGAATGACGTTTGTGCGCATGCGCGGGCGGTTCCGGCTAAGCTTCAGGGCCAAGGGGCTGAATGGGGCGCGCACGCTGCACCTGTATGTGGCGCGGCTGGTCAATGGAATGCCGGCTTTTCTCAATCAGGATGTTCAGTTGACGTCCTCCTGGGCAGACTACCATGCCGAATTCTCCGGCAACGAAGCAGCAACCGGGCCGTCAGGATCTATCGAAGCGAGCTTCAGCGTGACGGGCGGCAGCCTGTTGCTCGACGACGCGTCGCTTGAGCAAGCCGACGGAGACCCGGCCAACCGAACGGCCTTCCGCGACGAGGTGGTGCAAACTCTGAATGCGTTGCAGCCGGGTGTGCTGCGGCTGATGGAGAGCGGTGAAGGGCTGGGCAGCACGGTCGACAATCTGCTTTCGCCGCTCCAAGCTCGTCAGCGGTCCGGCTACACGGTCTGGTCCAGCAGGCAGGAAGACATTCCGGTCGGGATTCCGGAGTTTCTCGATCTGTGTCAGGAGGTGGGCGCGGAACCGTGGATTGTAGCGCCCACGGCGATGAGCAAGGACGAGGCGCGGAAGCTGGCCGAGTATCTGGCCGGCGGCGCCGATACGCAGGGAGGCGCATTGCGGATTGCCGCGGGTCGCCGGCAGCCATGGACACTGAGCTTCCGGACCATACACATTGAATTGGGCAACGAAACCTGGAACGGGATCTTCAAGGGCGAAACGATGGACGACGCGGCGGCTTATGGCCGTCGGGCCAACCAGGTCTTCGCGGTATTTCGCGCCGCCGCCGGAGCCGACGCCGGCCGCTTCGATCTGGCAGTTGGCGCTCAGGCGGTGTGGTCAGACAGGAACGTCGATCTGCTGGCAGCCGTTCCGCAGGCCAACACGCTCGCCTTCGCCCCATATCTGATGCACAACGTGACGAAGTGGGCCAATGACGACGAGCTCTATGGGCCGTTAATGGCGCAGCCGGAGCAGATGTCGCGGCAGGGCATCGTCCAGGCCACGCAAGCCTCAGCCGGTGGACGGCAACTGGCGGTGTATGAGGTGAATCTGCACACCACTGAAGGCACTGCGACGCAGGGAGTGCTTGACCGCTTTACTCCGTCGGCTGCGGCCGGGATCGCGGTCACCGGCCACATGCTGCGGATGATGCGAGACCACGGAGTTCGCGATCAGATGCTCTTCGCCCTGTCTCAGTTTCGCTTCAAGCGGAGCGATGGTACGTCGGTCAGGCTGTGGGGAAGTGTGGTGGCGATGGGAGCGAATGGCCGCATGCGTCCGCAGTTCCTGGTCGAGGCCCTTGCCAACCGCGTCATTCGCGGGAACATGATGCGCGTCGAGGTTACAGGCGAAAACCCGACGCACGATCAGCCGGAGGGCAATGATGGAGTGCAACTGAGAGGCGTTCACGAGATCGATTCGTATGCTTTTCAGGACGGCAAAGCTCACGGGCTGATCGTCTTCAACTATGGGCTGCACGAAGCCAGGCGAGTCAGCCTTGACGCCCCTGGCATTGCATCCAATGCGCGTGTTAACCTATGGATGCTCACCAGTCCCTGGCCGGGAGCCACAAACGAAGAGACACCGCAGGTAAAGTTAAAAGAGGAACGCTTCGGCGGTGGTGAGCTGACGCTGGTCCCCTGTTCGGTGGCCGTGTTGGAGTGGCAGGAATAAGGATTTGTTGCCGACATGGATTCGGCACATAAACCAAGAGCGCGATCGGCTAAATAAAGGCCTGGAACGCGCACACCAACCCTCAGGTAACCAAGGCGCGGTTACCGTATTGCGGTTATTGCATGTACCTAATGGCGTAGCAGTTAGGCCACCCGTCTCCACCTTTTCGCCATTGTTGGGTCTCTCATTGCAGCGTAGCTTCTAACCATCAGTCCACCCGGGCCGATGAGAGTACATCTGGAGCTTTAATGGCGCGCAGGGCTTGATTGCAAGTGGGTGCGAGGCAGGTTAGCCATCAACGCGAAGGCCGAATTCTCGAAGCGGCAGAACGGCAAGCGGACGCGGACCGGGCAACAAATTGAATGGAGCGGCCGGGGATTGCGGCCGCGACCGCAGCTTACACCATGCGGAACGTGTTTCTTGGGTGAGCGGGGAATGGAAGCTTAACGTGAAACGGAATCCGAAGTACCCCATCGCAGTTCTGGGACTGCCGCTCGACAGTCTGACGGTAGGCGAGACGGTTGCGGCTATCGAGCGCCTGATTCATTCAGGCGGAACCCATCAGGTGGCGACAGCAAATCTCGATTTCTGGCTTAATTCCCTCGCTGACCAGCATCTGCATCGCATTATCGCGGGCTGCAGCCTGGTGCTGCCTGACGGAATGCCGCTGGTATGGGCGTCGAAGCTGTTGGGATGCCCGCTGGCCGAGCGTGTGACAGGAGTAGATCTGGTTCCCAGACTGGCTGCCTTGTCGGCGGAAAAGGGATACGGAATTTTTCTACTGGGCGGCAAAGGGGATGTAGCTGAGCGGGCGGCGAAGTTCCTGGAAGAGAACTATCCGGGCGTGCGTGTTGTAGGCACCTGTGCACCAACCGAGGAGAACATGGCGCGGCTGGACCATAGTGAGATCCTGCATCGGATTCACAGCGCCAAGCCCGACATTCTGCTGGTCGCATTGGGAAATCCGAAGCAGGAAAAGTGGATTTGGATGCATCGCAAGCGCCTGGGCGTTCCGGTGGCAATGGGCGTTGGCGGCAGCTTTGAAATTCTTGTGGGGGACATGGTTCGGGCTCCACGCTGGATTCAGCATTGCGGCCTGGAATGGGCGATGCGATTTGTGCAGGAGCCCTATAGGCTGGGGCCGCGCTATCTTCGCGACCTTCTTGGTTTGGGTCGGCGGCTGCCGCTGACGCTGCTCGCGGCCTGGATGCAGCGCCCCTCCCTGGGCCAGTCTCATGTAACCACGGTCAACACGCCGCAGGTGATGCACGTTTATGTGCATGGCCGACTCGGCGCAGACAGCGCAGCTTCTCTGCTTGAGGCCGTGCATGCCAGCATCGCCAATGGCCTGGTGATGGTGGTGCATCTGCAATCGGTGAGGCAAATGACCGCGGCGGGGCTCGGCGCTCTGATGGATGTGCGGCGCCAATTGCTCGAGGCCGGACTGTCGATGTCTCTGGCAGGATTGAATTTCAAACTTCGCTTTTTGCTTCACGCATGGTGCGCTCAACCGCTTTTTGACGAGTGGCAACCCGCGATTGCACATGGCCGGTCCCTGATGCCCCAAGTTGAAACCCCTGCGGGAATCGATCTTGGCGGCGAGCAGGATGTACTTCGGGCACAGACGCGAATTCGCGGGTAGTTGGCGCAGATTCACAATGCAGTTAGAGCCGGATGCTTCTTAACCAACCGTTGAGCCCAGATCAGCTTCGGCCCAACTCAACCGCAACCGCCCAAACGTCCAGCGCGATCAACGAGGTTCAAATGCAGATCGGCGAGCTTGTAAGCCTGGGGTGGAAGCATACCACCAACGCATTCGCCGAGGAGCTATATCTGAACACAGGTTTGGACGTCACCAAGCCAGTTACGTTCTTTGGCTTGGTGAATCAGCGTTGCAATGCAAAGTGCCGCTACTGCGAATACTGGAGACTGCCTGAGTACTCCGAGGAGATGAGTATCGAGCAGTGGCAGAATGCGGTGCTCAGCGTGAAGGAATTGGTTGGAGACTTTTCGATCAACTTCTCGGGCGGCGAGCCGTTTATCAAACCTGGATTCATCGGCCTGCTCGCCTGGTGCCGGGACAACGGGATCAAAGCCGGGGTCACGACCAATGGATCGGGGCTGACCAAAGCGATCGTGGAAAAGGTTGTTGCCGCCCGCCCCTTCAACGTCAACATCTCGGTCGACGCCCCGTATGCCGAGGTTCACGATTATCTGCGCGGCTATCCCGGCCTGTTCGACAAGCTAAGCAATGGGATCGTCTACCTGCTGGAGGAGCGCAAGCGCCGCCAAGTGGATTTTCCGATCACTATCAAGCCAACTGTGAATTCGAAGAATTTTCGTCATCTGCCGGCGCTGGTGGAGTGGGCGGCCCGGATGGGCGGCTTGTGCGTCAGTGCGCAGACCATGGACCGTTGGTCTCCGGAAACCTATAGCGAGCTTTGGATTGAGGAAGCGGAACTGCCCGAGTTCAAGGTGGTGATCGAGACGCTGATTGCGATGCAGAAGAATGGCTCTCCTATCCTGACGCCGGAGCATATCCTGCGCTTGATGCCCGACCATTTTCGCAATGTGAAGGCGCCTCGCTCTGTGCTGCCTTGCCGGGTAGGAATGCGCAATTTCTTCATCCGCACGAACGGCGACGTCGAGGTATGCACGGCAGGGTTTCCGGTGATCGGCAATATCAAGCGGCAGTCGGCGCGCGACATTTGGTACAGCACAAAGGCTCGTGAGGTGCGCAAGGAAACGGCGACGTGCGAAAAACTTTGCCTCATTACATGCCTTTCCCAAAAATCTGTGGGCAACAAAGCGGGGATGGCAATCAAGTTGTTGAAGGGGTCGCGAGATAGCCGGCCCGCAACGCGTCTATTTCACTGAAATGATGGAAGAGATCGCATGAATTCGAGCGTAGAAATTCCGGCTGAATACTTCGACGTCCTGATTGGGCGCGGGATGGATAGCGGCCGGAGGGACAATCGAAGCCGTCACGCCTCTCTTGCTCTTGTGGGGATGGAATGGAACTAGTCGTCCTTCTCCCGGCATTAGCGTGCGTCGTGGTCCTGGCCATGGGCTCGACGCGCAGCGCCCTGATCAATGTCTATCTGCCCACGGTGCTGCTGCTGCCTCAGTCGTTCGAGCTTCGGTTTGAGCACATGCCGCCGGTGACGTTTGCCGACGCGGCGATTTTGCCGTTGGGCGTGGCCATTTTATTTACGGAGATGCGGCGCTGGCGCTTCGATTGGATGGATTTGCTGGTGGTGCTGTTTGCGGTGAGCGAGGCAGTTTCAGAGGGCATGAGCACGCCGCTGGCCAACGGGACCTGGATGCGCATCTTTACATCGCCCGCGGAGACGTTGGATTTGAACGGCAACAACGGGCTATTTCAGATGGTAGCCGGGATCACGATGATCATATTGCCCTACATGGTGGGCAAGTTGCTTATTGAACGGGGAACGTACAACGGGGAACCGGTGAGGGTAGCTGTTATTCGGCGCATGGTGACGCTGCTGGCCATTGTGGCCGCGATCAGCGTCTTCGACTTTTTGACCGGCAAAAGCACCTGGCAGACGGTGTTCAAGCACTTCTTTCCCGGGCAGGCGTGGTGGGCATGGCCAACGCAGGTGCGCTGGGGTTTCGGGCGCATTATCGGGCCGTTCGCCCACGCCATCCTCGCGGGAATGGTGTTCCTGATGGGATTGGTTTACTGCACCTGGCTGCGCACGTTTCAACCCCAGTGGGGAGCGCGGAGGATCTTCAAGGAGATGCGTCTGACGGTGCGGGGCGCGGTGATGTGGGCGATTGTGGGCGGCCTGCTGATGACGCAGTCGCGGGGTCCGTGGCTGGGCGTGATGCTGGCGCTGCTGTTCGTGTTCTTGATGCGGAAATTTCCCGTGGTCAAGGCGACGGCGGCTTTTATCGTGCTGGTGACGGTGTTCTTTTCGGTGGGCTACTACTACGGGAACAAGTACACGAGTGTCGATCAGAGCCAGGCCAAGACCCAGGAGCAGCAGACGGCAATCTATCGCCGGGATTTGATTCGCAACTACATGCCGACGGTGATGGAGCGGAAGGCTTTTGGATGGGGGATTACCACCTATCCGACGATCAATGGGCAGAAGTCGATCGACAACCAGTACCTGATGCTGGCGGTGACGCAGGGATTTGTGGGGCTTGGGCTGTTTCTGGCCATCCTGTTGGGGTTGGGAATCAGGCTGTTGTGGCTGGCGGCGCGGCCGATGCTGCCTGAGGATCAGGGCCTGGTTTTTGCGCATCTGGCGGTGCTGATCGGACTGATGACGGCGGTTGCAACAGTGTATCTGGGCGAGCAGACCCAGTTGCTCTTCTTTCTGATCGTGGGCTGGGTTCATGGGATGAATCCGGTTCGGGTTGCGGCGAGCGCGAAGGCGGCAGCCGCGCCGCGCTTTGAGTTCCGGCGGGTGCTGACGTAAGACGGTGTGTAACACAATGCAAGCCGGGTTGAGTCAAACAGTTGCGGGCGGTTTTTAAAGGAACACGAGAGGGTAGATGGTTCAGGTTTCAATCATGGCGCTGGCAGTGACGATGGCCCTATTCGCCACGCCGTTGTTTCTGAACCTGGCGCTGTCGATCCTGGGCAATCTCTTCAGCACGCGCAGGCCGAAGGGGTCCGTGCAGCGGGAGATTCATCTGGCAGTGGTGGTGCCGGCCCACAACGAGGAGCTGATGATCGCGCGAACGATTGAGTCGGTGTTGGCGGCCGATGCCTCGATTCCTGTGTATGTTGTGGCGCACAACTGCTCTGATACGACAGCGGCAACGGCGGCGGCAGCGGGGGCGCAGGTGTTGGAACTGAACAATTCCAAACTTCGCGGGAAGAGTGCGGCGCTTCGTCACGGATTTGCAGCGGCTCTGGCGGCGGGAGCCAATGCGGTGCTGGTGGTGGATGCCGATTCAGTGGTGAGCACAAACCTGATTTCGGCCACGCGGTCGGCGCTGGAAGATGGCGCCGAGGCTACACAGTGCCGGTACGAACTGGAGCTTCAGGGTTTGAATGGGTTGCGGCCGCTGGCGCGGCTTCGGGTGCTGGCGTTCCGCGGGATGAACGTGGTACGGGCGAGGGGACGGGCTGGCCTGGGGTTCTCGACCGGGCTATTCGGCAACGGATTTGCGGTGACGGCTCAGACGCTGGAGCGGGTTCCGTTTAACGCGAACAGCATTGCCGAGGATGTGGAGTACAGCACCAAACTGATCGCGGCAGGCATTCGGGTGCGGTGGGTTGGAGAGGCATTCGTGCATGCGCACATTCCCACCGGCGGTGCCGCACAGGCCACGCAAGAGGCACGGTGGGAAGGCGGCCGGCTGCGCGTAGCCAGACAGGCTACAGGGCAGTTATTCGCAGCGGTATTGCACGGCAACTGGCGCGCTCTGGAGACGCTGGCCGATGTATGGAGCCTGCCACTCTCGCGCGGGATTTTGGCGCTGCTGCTCACGGCTGCATTGCCTGTGCATTGGCTGCATGTGTTTGCGATCGTCTGCGCGGCGATCGCGGTTCTGTATGTGCTGGAGTCGGCGCTGCTGGGCGACGAGCCCGCGCAGGAGCTTGCAGCGCTGGCCGCGGCGCCGGTTTATCTGCTTTGGAAGGCGGCCATCACGCCGATGGTGGTTCGCCAGTCACGGGCTCGTGCCTCATGGGCGCGCACCAAGCGCGAGGCGCAGCAGCCATGAACACTCCAACTGCCGAAGAGCCGGCGAAAAAGATTGAATGGACGATCGATCCCGATGCGGCCCTGGAGATGGGCAGCCCGGATTCTGCGCGCCAGCAGATGAGCGAAGTGAACCGGCGGCTGGGAAGCAACGTTCTGGCCACCATTGTGGCGCGGGTTGTGAACATGGCGAGGGGCGTTTGCCTGGTGCCATTTGTGCTGGCGCACATCGGCCTTGAAGCCTACGGAATCTGGACCACGATTTTCATCCTGGTGTCTTACGTAGGCATTACCACGCTGGGCATCTCGAACGTTTACATCAAATATGTTGCGGAGTTCCACGCACGCAAGGAATACGACAAAGCCAATTCATTGCTTTCGACCGGCCTGGCGGTCACTATTCCCATGTGCGGGTGTGTTTTTCTTTGCTTTTTGCTGGGATGGAATTGGGTAGCGCCGTGGCTGCGGCTGCCGCCTGCGCATGCCGGAGAGGCTAGAGAGGCGGTCCTGATTGTGCTTGGCGTCTTTTTGTCGAGCATTTCGCTCAACGCGTTCAGCGATATTTTGACGGGAACGCAGCGGATTGTCTCAACCCAGGTGTTCGTTACGATAGGCATTCTGGCGGAGTTCGCGCTGATTGTCTGGCTGGTGAGCGCGGGGCGGGGAATCAGGGGGCTGGCCGAGGCTTACCTGGTGCGCACCGTCATCAACGACGGGCTTACCATCTGGTGGGCGCGGCGCAAGCTCGAATGGCTGCACCTCTCGCTGCGTCTAGTGAAGAGGGAGTCGCTGAAATACGTGGTTCATTTCGGCGGGATTGTGCAGTTTCAGAGCATGCTGTCTATCTTTCTGGCATCGGTGGAGCGGGTTGCGGCACTGGCGACGCTGGGCGCAGCGGCCGCAGGGCTGCTGGATGTGGCCAAGAAATGGCCGGTCTCGCTGTCGACCGTTCCCACTGCATTTTTTGCGGCGCTGCTGCCGGCTGCCTCACATTTGGACGCTGCTTCGGAGCGCGAGAACAAGCTGCACAATCTTGGAGAGCTTTACCTTCGCGGGTCGCGCTACTCGAACCTGTGTACCGCCGGATTTGTGGCGGTGCTGGCTTTTTGGGCGGGACCGATTTTGCAGGTGTGGCTGGGTCCTGCGTTACCCATGCGGTATACGCTGGTGCCCCTGTTTGTGGTATTCAGTCTTGCCATGCATACGCATATGCTGACAGGAGCGGGAACGTCGATCTTCAGGGGAATGGGGCGGATCTACGAGGAGTTCACTTACACAATTCCAAATCTGGCGCTTTTGGCGGTGACGTTGCCGGCAGCTCGGTGGATTGAGGGGCGGTGGACTCCACTCGGTATTGGAGCGGCTGTTTGCGTGGCCACAGCTGGCTCGGCATGCGTTCTGATGGGCAGGGCGTTGTGGGTGCTGGATATTCGCCTGGCCAAGTTTTTGCGGGTGGTGATTCTGCCGGGGGTGTTGCCGTACCTGATTGCGGGCGTATTGGCGTGGCCGGTTGCACGGCTGGTGGGCGAACTGAACCGCTGGCAGGGGGCGGGAGTACTGGTTGCCGCGGGACTGATTTATGCGGCGGGGGGCATTGCAGTGTTGCAATGGTGGGTTTTGACCGATGACGAGAAGCAGAAAGGGCTGGGCATGATCCGCCATAGCCTGGGAGTCTTGCGCGGTCAGGAGGCAACGGCATGAAACCTCGCATTTATATTGCTTTCATTATTCTGGTGAGTTTGGGAGCCTGCGGATTGAGGGGGCAGGCGCCGGTGGCTTCGCAAGGCGGAGTGCAGGATCAGCCTACGAACCCGGAGCCTCCTAACCCTACGCTCAAGCCCAATCCGATCGATACACTGCGCAGTTTTCAACCTGGCGAGGACGAAGAGTACCGGCTAGGCAGAGGGGACGAGATCACGGTGGATTTTGCGGGTCGGCCGGACTTGACGGCGAAACTGGTGATCGGGCCGGACGGGCGCATTACGCTGCCCCTGGCCGGCGACGTGACCATGGATGGGCTTACCCGCATGGAGGCAGCCAAAGCTATTGACGCTGTGATGGCGGGATATTACGCGAACCTGACGTCGCAGGTGACGGTCACCAAGTACACCGCAAACAAGATTCTGGTGCTGGGCGCGGTGGAGAAGCCGGGGGTTGTGATTTTCGATGGAACGCCGACGCTGCTGGAGGCGCTGACCCGGGCCGGACTTGAAACCGGAGGGGCGAACAGACCGGCGGAGATTCCGGAGCGGTGTGCCATCTATCGCGGCCACCAAGAGGTGGTCTGGGTGCAACTGAAGGCGCTGATCGATTCCGGCAACGGGCTCGCCGATCTGCGCCTGCGGCGCGACGATGTGGTCTACGTGCCGACCGGCTCGGAGCGGTTTGTTTCAGTGCTTGGCGAGGTGGAGAAGCCGGGCGCCATTCCATTGACCAGCACGTCGACATTGGCCAGTGTTCTGGCCGAGGCGGGTGGAGTTGTTTCCGCCAAGGCGGGCAGCAAGCCACACATTCAGATCGTGGATCCGGAGAGCGGCACTTCACGAATTATCTCGTTCAACGACATTCTCAATCCGGCCAAGACCAACGAGATCACGCTGAAGCCGGGGGAGATTATTTTTGTGCCCCAGACCGGATTTTATCGAGCCACATATGTACTTGAGCGGCTGAGCCCACTGATATCGGCGGGTACGCTGGCCATGGTGGCGACGGGGCTGCCATGAGCTCACTCCCTGGTCCTTCCGTCTCAATGGAACCAATCGGTAACGGCGATACCCACCTTGGACCGCCGGGGTCGACGCCGCGCCCGATTCCGCCCGAGAACTCCGAGCAGGCAATCTTCCGGGTGGATCTGCGACGCAGTGTGCAGCTTCACCGGCGCATGGTGTGGGCGTTTGCGGTGGCTGGCCTGTTGCTGGGCCTGGCATACTTCCTGCTTATGTGGAAGGTCTACCTGGCGCAGGCGGTTGTCTACGTGCAGCCGGAGCCGCAGACGATGCTGGAGCACAATGGCGGCACTCCGCGCTGGCCGTACGACAACAACACGTACGAATCCTATATTGCCCAGCAGATGCTCGATGTGAGCCGCACCGACGTGCTGACCGCGGCGCTGCACAACCTGGGTCACGGCATTTGGTGGGATGCGAATGAGAGCGAGCAGGCTGCCGTGGAGGGGCTGCGGCGCAGGATCGAAGTGACGCGCGAGGGTACCAGCTATCAATTCTCGGTGGGCGCACGGGCCGCAGATCCGGATGATGCCGCCAAGATTGCCAATGCCGTAGCCGCCAGCTATATCGAGAGCGCGGCCGGTGTGCAAAAGGCTGGCGACAAGCTGAGATTGACGGTACTGGGCGAGGAGCGGGATCGGATTCAGAAGGAGCTTACCTCAGACCGCGCCGAGCAGGAAGCCTTGAACAAGCAACTGGGGCAGGCATCGATCGGCTCCTCTGTGCCAGATCACTATGACGAAGATATTGGGCGGATTCGCGCGGAACTGGTGAAGGCGCGCACGGACCACGACGATGCGGCGGCCAGCTATACCTCGGTTGGCGCGGCGAAGGGACCGTCGTCGGCGGCGCTCGATGCGGAGGCCGATGAACTGATTGCCAACGATGCCGGGCTGGTGAGCATGAAGACCGCGCTGAACGCGCGGCGCGCCGTTTTGATTTCACAGATGGCCAACCTCACGCCGAGCCATCCGCAGTACAAGCAGGACGCGGAGGAGCTGGCTAAGATTACCGCCTCGCTTGAAACGATGGCGAACGATCTGCGCACCAAGGCTGCCGCTCGAATTCAACTGAAGCTGCGCGCCAACCTGGAACGGGCTGCGGGCGTAGAGGCGCAGTTAAACTCACAGCTTGGCCAACTGACCGGGGCGGCGGGCAACGCGACGTCGAAGTTGCAGCGAGCGAGCGACCTGGCGGCGGATATTACCCGCCTGCAGGCGCGATTCGCGACTATCGACGAGCAATGGCACAACCAGATGCTCGAGGTAGGCGCGCCGGGATCGGCGTACATGATTTCGCCGGCGGTTGCGCCGTTGCACCTTGCCCAATCCAGTGCGCTTCGCAATGCTGTCGCGATTGTGGCGCTGGTGATCATGCTCGGACTAATGGCCGCCGTGATCGCGCACAAGATGGATCCAAAGGTCTACATCGCCGACGACGTCGAGCAGGTGCTGGGTTATCCGCCCATCGCGCAACTGCCGGACTTCGACGAGGTTCCGGATGGCGTGGCGGAGGAGCACCTGCTTCGCCTGGCGGCGGCGATCGAGTATGCCCGCAAACAGGGTGACCTGAAGAGCTGCATCTTTACCGGCGCCGCAGCCGGGACAGGGGTTACGACGGTAGTCGCCCGGATGAGAGCCATGTTGGAGAGCATGGGCAGGACGACGGTGATTGTCGATGCCTCAGGAACTCCGCCCCCGGCTCCACGTGTCAACTGCGACAGTCAAGGGGAACAGGCGCTGGCTACGATTCAACGGCCCAGCCGGTCTTCCGCATTGGTGCGGCAGATGGCGGAGGAGACTGAAACGCAGGAAGGCAGTCTCGTTCTCACGGATACCGCTCCGCTGGTTGTCTCGGCGGAGACTGAGTACCTGGCAAGGCATGTGGATTGCGCCATCGTCATCGTTGCGTCCGGGGTAACCACGCGCGCGCAACTGCGCGAAGTGGCGGCCACTCTTCTGCGGCTCGATGTGGCGACAGTGGGATTTGTTCTGAACCGCATTGGACTGCGAAAGGCCGACCCAGCCTTCCGGCATTCGGTTCGGGCCATCGAAGATCATCTAAGTGCGCAGAGCGAGGCCCATGCAACGAGAACGGTTAGAAGCCAGCCGTTGCCGGTCGAGGAGCCGTTTGTGGGTCAGGAGTTCGCCGCCAACCAGGCTGCCAATAAGCGGATTCCGGCGGAAGCTGCCGTGAGCGTGCCTCCGCAGCCGGTTGTGTCGGCCCAGTCCGCGCCTCCGATGCAGGTTGTCCAGGCACCGGAACGCCCGGCTCCCGATCCCGCGCCCCCGCTGAGGATTCATGAGCAGCTTTTTGTGCCGACGGAGCCATCGCCTGTCCCTCCGCGGACCTCCAGAACACAACAGCCGGCGACACCGGTTCAGGCTTCGCCAATTCCAGCTTCGCCCGATCCCTGGTGGTTGGCGCAAGTGCTTCACCAGCCCGATGTGCCTATAGCGGACCCGCTGCCGCACTCGGCAATGGCCGCCGAGACGCGGATCGCGGCGCCGATTGAACCGGCAACTGTTCCTGCGGCCCAAGTGGCAAAGTCTGCGGAACCCCCGCGTGTGTTTGAGGCGCTACCGGTGGCAACTTTACCCCAGCCCCTTCCGATTGCGCCAAAGGCCGATCCAGCGCCTAGCCGAAAGATCGATGTGGCCCCGTCGCCCGCGCCGCCCGCCGCGCCCCCGGCCAAAGTTTCTAAGCCTGCGGTCTGGGAGCCGGCGCCCGCATTCGCTTCCGCGATCGACACCAGGGCCGTGCCGGAAAAAGCTCAAGAGGCCGATCTCGCGCGAACCTCTTCCCACGTTGGGTCCCGATTCGACGGCCTCAGGAATCTGGTGACCGTGCTTGGACTGAGAGAGATGCGCAAGACCGAAGTTCCGCATGAGCCTGCGCCGAAGCCTGCGCCCAGGGCCGATCGGGTGGAAAAACTCTCTGTCTTTGAACGGGCATTTGTCCCGGCTCCGGAGCCGGTTTCTGCATCCGTGGCCAGCGCTTCGCCCAGACTGGTGACAGCGCATCCGGAGTTCCTTCCGCCCCAGCCCATTGTCTACACCCCGGCGGCGGACAGACGTGCTGAGAGTCGCGCATCCGACGGTCCCGATCGCAGGAGCGGAGACGATGATGAAGTGAGGATTCTTCCCTCCAAGCGCGGCCAATACAAGCGGAGATAGCGGCTGCGCGCCCGGAACCTCAACCGGGCCGGATCTGCGCCTACTTTGGCCGGATCAATTCAAAGCGGTCGCCGGTCCGCACCCAGGTATTGCCCGCCATGCGGCCCACCGCATCCAAACCTGCCGGATCGATGCGGAAGTTCTCCAATAGATCCTCGCGCACATGGAATCGGATCACCTCGCCCAGCACGATCACGCCTCCACCCGGCGCGCGATTGGTGTAAATCACCTGAAGCAGTTTGCACTCCATCTGCGCTGGCGACTCGGCCACTCGCGGCGGTCGAACCGCGTGGCTCGCTATCGGAGTGAGACCCGCCAGCACAAACTCATCCACCTCTGAAGGAACCTCGGCAGAGGAGGCATTGGCGGCTGCCGAGATGGCCTCGCTGACAATATTCACAACGAACTCGCCCGTCTCCTCGACGTTGCGCAGCGTATCTTTTCTGATGTCTGGATTGGACGGGGTTGCTGCGCGCACGGAAGGACAAAAGAGCACCGTGGGGGGATTCGCGCCCACTCCCGAGAAGAAGCTGAACGGCGCCAGATTGGCCGCTCCGTTGCGGTCGACGGTCGACACAAGCGCCACAGGCCGCGGCACAATGATGCCGGTCATCAATTTGTAAATCTGGCGGCTTTCGCAATTGGCAGGGTTCAGGCTGAGCATTCCAGGCTCTGAAGCGGGCACGGTTTCCATACCTTTAGGCTAAAACATCTTCCCGGCCCGGCGCGCGTCCAACCCATCATGGGACTTTTGCCCCAGAAGCGTAACAGTTCTGGTGCATTCCCGGATTTTTATCCTTTCGCAACATGGGTTGATGCACAATCGTTAATGAGGGATAAACAGGCGTGCCGCGAATTCACTTTCAACAACAACTCGCCGAACTCAAGGACAAGCTCCTAGCCATGGCTGCTCTGGCGCAGCAGGCGGTCGAGTCCGCGGTAGACGCCTATCTCCAGCGCGACAAGGGCCTTTGCCAATATGTCAAGCAGAATGAGACGGCCATCAACACGGCGCAGCGCGAACTGGACGAGATGGCCTATGAACTGCTCGCCAAGGAGCAGCCGATGGCCATCGATCTGCGTTTTATTCTGGCCGTGATCAAGATCAATGGCGACCTGGAACGGATCGGCGACCAGTCAATGGGCATCGCTCGCCGGACCAAAGACATTCTCAAGGCCGAAGAAGTCGATCTGCCGGTGGATTTTGCGGCCATGGGTGAGTTTGCCGGACGCATGATCCGCTCCGCCGTGCAGGCACTGCTTGAGGGCGACGCGCGCCTGGCCGACTCTGTCCGCGAAATGGACGATGAGATCGATCGGATGAATCGCCGCGCCCACGCCGACTTGCTCAAGCTCATCCAGGAAAAGCCGCAGTATACCCAGCAATCCATGAACGGCATCCTGGTGGCGCGCAATCTGGAGCGGATTGCGGATCACGCGTCAAATATCGCGACCGATGTAATCTTCTGGATTCGCGGCGCCGATGTTCGCCACCAGTTGAGCATGTCGATGGATTGATTGCCCACGGGCTGCCGTCCTTTATGCAATCGAGCGTCGCTTGCGAGCGACGACGGCGACGGATAGCGGTTCGATGGGAATCGGGGCGGCGCTATCTTTGCGGCCCAGCCACTGCCGCTCGAATTCTTTCAAGGCGAGCGGGCGGCTGATCAGGTAACCCTGGAACGAATGGCAGCCGAGATTTGCGAGAAAGTTGCGTTGTGCCTCGGTCTCAACTCCCTCCGCAATCACCGGCAAGCTCATTGCCCGGCTGAGGGAAATAATGGTCTGAGCAATCGCGCCGCTGCTGGCATCCGCCAGAATGTCCTGAACAAAAGACCGGTCGATCTTGAATTGGTCCAGGGGCAGACGCTTCAAGTAGGCCAGGGAGGAATAGCCGGTGCCAAAATCGTCGAGTGAAAATCTCAAGCCATGCGACTTGAGTTCGGTCATTTTGGCAATGACCTCTTCAATGCTGTCCGCCAGCATGCTCTCGGTGAGTTCCAGTTCCAGGCTATGCGGGTCGGCCCCGGTCCGTTCTAGCGCAGCCAACACTTTATCGACAAAGTCCGGCTGGTGGAACTGGCGCGCGCTGATGTTGACCGCAACCGAGACGTACGCTGGCTCATCCAGATGCGCCCAGGCCGCAATTTGCTTGCAAGCTGTCTCCAGAACCCAATCTCCCAGAGGCAGGATCAGGCCGGTTTCCTCGGCAAACGCGATGAACTCGCCCGGCAGCAAAAGGCCGCGCGCCGGATGGTTCCATCGAATCAGGGCCTCGGCGCCGATCAGGTGTGCGCCTTCCACTTGCGGCTGATAGTAGAGCACGAACTGGTGTTCATCGATTGCCTGCCGGAGTTCTGTTTCCATTGCGGCGCGGGCATTCACCGCAGTTTGCAATGCCGGCGAGAAGAAGCGCACGGTGTTGCTGCCATCCGCCTTGGCCTGATCCATGGCAATGTCGGCCTGCTGCAAAACCACGTCCGCGCCTTCTCTTCCATCTCCAAAAATCGTGATTCCGATGCTGGCGGTGCAGCGGCATTCGCGGCCGCCGATCCGGAAGGTCTGGGCAACGGCACTCAGCACATTTTCAGCAGCGTTTTTGGCCTGTTTCGCGGCGTCCTCGGCCGTCTCGCCCAGATCCTCAACCATCACCACAAACTCGTCACCCACCAGTCGGGCCACGGTGTCGTTTTCCTGAACGCAATTGGCAAGTCGACGTGCAACTTCCTGCAGCAGCAGGTCGCCTGCCTGATGGCCGAGCGTGTCGTTCAGCGTCTTGAAGTGGTCCAGATCGATGAGCATCAAGGCATGCAATCGGCCTTGCTTGGCGCCCGCGGTCAAAACCTGCTGCAACCGATCGAGCAGCAGGCGGCGGTTGGGCAGGCTGGTCAGCGGATCGTAAAAAGCGAGATTCCTGATCTCTTCCGCCGCTGCCTTGGCATCGGTGATATCGCGCGCCACAGAGAGCATGCAGGTTTGTCCGTCAAGCTCAATCAGCGAGGCGGACATCAAACCCCAATACAACTCCCCGTTCTTCTTGCGAAACCTGGCTTCCAAATCCCGGCAAGATGAGTTTTGACGCAGGATATCCACAAGACTCTTTCGATCGCGGGGATCCGACCAGATGTTCAGTTCCAGCGAAGTGCGTCCAATGATCTCATTGCGTTGATATCCTGTGGTGTCGAGAAAAGCCTTATTGCATTCGATATACATTCCATCGGCAATACGATTGATGGTCACCGAGTCGAGACTCGTTTGGAACGCGGTGCGATAGCGTTCTTCACTACTGAGCAGAGCTGTTTGCGCTTCGGCAAGGCGTTCGCCGGCGGCCTTGGAATCCGTGATGTCCTGGGTGACGGAAAGGGTGCAGGAGACGCCTTCATGTTCAAACAGCGAGGCCGACATCAACCCCCAGAGTATCTCCCCGTTCTTCTTTCTAAACCGGATTTCGCCGCGGAAGACCGAGTCCTGGGACAGCGCTCTCCTTATTCTTCCTCGATCGCCAGGGTCGACCCAGATGTTCATCTCCCGCGATGTTCGCCCGATGACTTCGTCCCGGTCGAATCCCATGGCGTCGAGAAATGCTCGATTGACGTCGAAGTACATCCCATCCTCGAGACGGTTGATTGAAACTGCATTGGGGCTGGTCTGGAATGCGGTGCGATAGCGAGCCTCGCTGGTTCGCTGAGCTTGCTGAGCCTGGGCCAGGCGCTCCTCTGCCGCCTTGGTTTCGGAGATATCCCGCACTACGCTCAGGACGCAGAACACTCCCTTGATCTCAATCACGGAGCATGACAGCAGAACCCAGATGAGTTCTCCATTCTTCTTGGCGTACCGGATCTCCACATCCCGGAAACTTGCATTCCGGCGCAACAACTCCACCAGTCTGTCCCGATCGCCCGCACCCACCCAGAGATTGACTTCGTGCGACGTTCGCCCAATGACCTCCTCGGGCTCGTAGCCCACAATATCGAGAAACGCCTTGTTGACATCGATGTATTTGCCATCGCTCAGGTGACTGATCGTGATTCCGTCCAGGCTGGTCTGGAATGCGGTGCGATAGCGATTCTCGCTTGCCTCAAGGGCTTCCTGCGCCTTGGCCAGGCGATCCTCCGCAATCTTGCGGGCATCGATGTCCTCTACCACGGAGATGTAATGAAGGGCTTGTCCCGCGGCGTCGCGTTGCGTTGAGACAGTGATTTTTACCCAGATCAGGCTGCCGTCCCTGCGGATATAGCGCTTCTCCCAGATCGCACCGCCGGTCTTGGTCGAGGGAATTTCTTTCAACGACCCGAGACTGCCGGCCAGATCTTCCGCGACGGTAATTTGCTGGAATGTCATGCCGCAGATTTCTTCGAGCGGGTAGCCGATGATTTCAGCGAAGCGTGCGTTGCACCTCAGGAACTTGCCGTCGAACGAGGTGTGAACGATGCCGACCGCGGCTTGCTCGAAGGTTTCCCTGTAACGCGCCTCACTTTCGCGAAGTTGGAGGTCGACCTGTTTGCGCTCGGTGATGTCTCTAATCACGCCGCGCATCGTCGCAGGCTTTCCCTGAGCGTCGAAATCGAGCCTGCCCATTCCATGCAGCCAGCGCTCCGCACCGTCCGACGGACGGACGATGCGGTATTCCTTATTGAACGGCTCTCCCTTGCCAAGGACCTCATCCGCGAAATAGACATTCATCGTGGCGCGGTCATCGGGATGGAGCAAGGCCGCCCAAGCTGCCAGGTCGTGCTTATAGCTCTTGTCGATTCCGAAGATCTCGTCCAAGACATCCGAGCTTGTCCATATATCGCCCTTGATATCGAGAACATAGGAGCCAAGGGAACCGGCTTTCTGCGCATCGCGAAGTGTATCCAGG
The DNA here is from genome assembly GCA_963757965.1 of uncultured Acidobacteriaceae bacterium. Taxonomy (GTDB): domain Bacteria; phylum Acidobacteriota; class Terriglobia; order Terriglobales; family Acidobacteriaceae; genus Telmatobacter. Next base: position 744,514 of record CAVWTV010000001.1, on the reverse strand, counting down.
CTCTCGCGCAGGGCTGTCTCGGCCCGCTTGTGCTTGGTAATGTCTTTCCCGAAGACGGAAATGCCGGTCGTCTTCCCATCGACGACGAGGGGGTTTAGCGAGAGCTCAAGGGCGTTGCCATTGACGAGGTCGTATTCCGTCCGGAAACGGCCTTCTCCAAGGGCACGCTCGTACAGCTGAATCCACTGTACCGCTAGTTCTGGCGGGAACAATTGCTCCGGGCGCATTCCAACCGCGGCATGAACGCCAAAACTGATTGCGTAGTCGCGCTCCATGGCCTTGTTGAATGTATTCAATCGATAGTCGAGGTCCACCGACCAGATATAGTCATCCGTGCTTTCGATCAAGGCTGCGAGATTTGCTTTAGCTTGATGGGGCATTTCGGCCTTCCCCAGGCCCGTAATCTTCCTCTCGACAACGCAGAAATCTGACGCCTTTGGCCACTTCGGCTCAATTCAGGGCGCAGTTGCGCAGAATGCCTCAAGATACAGCTTCTCCCTTGAACCCGGAATACCACTTTCACCGGCCGGCATACCACTTTCATCGGAAGAAGCCGGAACGATCTTTAAGGGGTCTTGCAAGAATACTTCGGGGAATCGCAATTTAATGTACGCCAAGTAACCCGGTTTTGCTATCGCTCTCTGGCCAATCTGCAGGGCAATCGCATTTGAAACGATGGGGTTGGGATTTGTTGTGCTCTGAGACTTGACGCCTTACATTTGCGCGTCCTGGGCGGCGGCTGGCTATCCCGGTTGAACGTAAGTTCTTTGTTTTCGGCAGATCGGTGGCGCGATGCGAAGGTTTGCGTAAAACTTGGCACTGACAAGTCCTTTGTTATCAACGAGAGGCGAAGAGCTCAAAAACTCAACAGGTTTGTTTTCATCCAGTTACGTAAAAAGGGGGGGGAGGGGGGTCGATTTTTTTGTTTTTGGGAACTTTTCCTCCCTGCCAGAGGGAGTCGAGTTGTGGGAATGAAGGTTCTGGGCCATGGGTTCGCTCGTGGAGATCTCAGTTTGTATTCTCATTGTGCGCCGGAGAGCCGAAATGATCGGCAAAGAAGATAAGAGATTCGAGATAACGGTCAGGTCTGCAATCGGTGTGGGGAAGAATCCAAATGCGATTGCCCTGGGCCAATCTGGCGTTCCGAACCCTTTTTGGCATCGAAAAGGCACCAATCTCAATGAAGTTGGCGCCTGTTCGATTTTTTTTGCGGCTCGGTTTGGAGCCTAGACCTTCACCTGCGGGTGCGTTGCATAGTGCAGCAGCACGGCCACGGCGCAACTGGTGAGCCGGGTCTCGGCCGAATCCGCCCGGCTGGTGAGGATGGTCGGTACGCGGGCGCCGAGAACGATCCCGGCCAGTTGCGCGCCGCCCAGGTATTCAAGCTGCTTGGCCAGCATGTTGCCGCTCTCCAGATCGGGGACGACCAGGATGTCGGCCTGTCCCGTGACCGGCGAAACCAGGCCTTTGATCGCGGCAGCCTTGGCGCTGACGGCAGTATCGAAAGCCAATGGCCCATCGAGGATGCCGCCGGTGATCTGGCCGCGGTCGGCCATCTTGCACAAGGCGGCCGCATCCAGCGTGGACTTGATCTTCGGGTTGACCGTCTCCACCGCCGATAGCAGCGCCACCTTGGGCTCGGGAATGCCCAGCGCATGCGCCAGGTCGATGGCGTTCTGCACAATGTGAATCTTGTCTTCGAGCTCGGGAGTGATGTTGATGGCCGCATCGGTAATCATCAGCGTGCGGGCGTAGGCCGGGGTATCCATGATAAAAACATGGCTGATGCGGCGCGCGGTGCGCAGGCCGGTATCCCGGTTCATCGCGGCTTTCATGAGTGCGTCGGTGTGCAGGCTGCCCTTCATCATGGCCAGCGCATTACCTGAACGGCACATCGCCACGCCCAGCTCCGCTGCCTTGCTCTCGGTTTCGGCATGAAGAATCGGGTAGGCGCCGATGTCCAGGCCAATCTTGGCGGCCAGCTCCTTCATCGCGGCTTCGTCGCCGATCAAAGTTGGCTCGATCAGGCCCTCGACCGCCGCTTCAACCGTGCCCTTCATCGCTACGTCGGAAAGCGGCCAGACCACAGCGGTGGAGATGGCCGGAAGCTGCTTGCAGCGCTCGATGAATTTGTGAAAGACGTGATAGTCGGCGGGATGGCCGACCAACGGGTCAACGGCAACGGCTTCAGCCAAGGGTGCAAGGTCACTCATAGAAGACTCTCCTGGCTGGCGCGGTGGATAGCCGGCAAGCCTCACGCAATCATTTTCGCCCGGCTGGAGTCAGGCGCATGTGCTAATGGTCACAGTCCGGGCTCTGGTCTCACATCGTGATGGTGTAAATCGTGGCCACTCGCCGTCCTTTCCCCTCATTAGGCTGTACTGCTATGCTTCGTTCGCCGGGAAAAGCGATTTACATAGGGAGACAAGGCATGTGGTTCCTGGGAATGGATGTGGGCACGGGCGGTACGCGGGCAGTGCTGGTGGATGGTGCGGGCAAACTGATTGCCGGGGCATCATGCGATCATGAACCGTTCAAGACGGCTCACCCAGGCTGGGCGGAGCAGGACCCCGAAGACTGGTGGCGCGCGGCGCAAGAGGCCATTCGTGGGGCGCTGGCTGCGGCTCCTGAGCCTAAGGAACCCATCGCAGCCATTGGCCTCACGGGGCAGATGCACGGCGCGGTGATGCTCGACGAGAACGGCGCGGTGCTGCGGCCGTCCCTCATCTGGTGCGACACCCGCACCCAACCCGAGTGCGACTGGCTGACTGAGAAGATCGGCTACGAGCGTCTTATCGAGCTGACCTGCAACCCGGCCCTGCCCAACTTCACTTTGACAAAAGTGCTTTGGGTCAAGGAGCATGAGCCGGAGATTTTTGCAAAGATCCGCCATATTCTGTGCCCGAAAGACTACGTGCGCTATCGTCTGACGGGCGAGTACGCCATCGACGTGCAGGAAGCCTCCGGAACGCTGCTGTTGGACGTGACGCACCGCCGCTGGTCGAAGGAAGTGGCGGAGGCGGCGGGGATTCCCGAGAGCTGGCTTCCGAAAGTATTTGAATCGCCGGAAGTCTGCGCCCGCATCAGCGAAGCGGCGGCAGGGCTCACCGGTCTGGCCGCGGGCACGCCAGTTGTGGCCGGCGCCGGCGACCAGGGTGCGGGCGCGGTGGGCATGGGAATTCTGCAACCCGGTTCGGTTTCCGCCACTATCGGCACTTCAGGGGTCGTTTTTGCCGCCACGGCTGCTCCCACCAAGGACCCCAAGGGCCGGCTTCACACCTTCTGCCACGCCGTTCCGGGGCTGTGGCACGTCATGGGCGTGACCCAGTCGGCGGGCCTCAGCCTGCGCTGGTTCAAAGAGACGTTTTTCGCCGGCCAGGACTATGACAGCATGACTGAAGCAGCCGTCAAGATTCCAGCAGGCAGCGAGGGACTGGAGTGGGCGCCCTACCTGCTCGGCGAGCGCACGCCGCACCTTGACCCTGAAGTGCGGGCGGCCTTTGCGGGCATCTCGACCGTGCATACCGCGGCCCACTTTACCCGCGCCGTGCTCGAGGGCGTGGCCTATTCACTCGAAGACACATTCTCGCTCTTCGCCGAACTGGGAATTCCCGTCACCGCTGTTCGCCTCGGCGGAGGTGGCGCGCGCGGCCTATTATGGCGGAAGATTCAAGCCGGCATCTACGGCCAGGCCGTCGAGGTGCTCACCGCTGAAGAAGGCGGCGCCTTTGGTTCCGCGCTCATGGCAGGCGTTGGCGCCGGCCAGTGGGCCAATCTCGACGAAGCCTGCGGGCAGGCCATCGAGGTGGCACAGCGCATCGAGCCGGACGCCGGAGACCTGGCTGCCTACAAGGCCGGATATGCGAAGTGGCGCAAGCTCTACCCGGCGCTGAAGAGCTTGCGGGACTAAAGTACCAACCGCCGGCTGGCTCATTCCGCTCCAAGTCCGCAGCGGTGATACGCTAGGCTGACAGGGGATTCAATGTCGCCGGGGACGCCATGCGCAACCTTTCTTCGATTGCTCCTTTGCTCCTATTGTGCGTCGCGGCAGGCGCGCTTGCGCAATCTGCTAGTGAGCCGACCTGCGACGACCTGCACTTGATACCAGCGCCGCGCGAATGCCACGCGGTGCAGTCGATTCCGATTGGAGGTGTCGGCTTCTTTGTCTCCGCCCGGAAGGATGCGGAGGATGCATTTGCCGCCGAGGACCTGATCGAGCAGAGCCTGGGCAAGAGAACGGTGCATGAGGATGCCCCGAACATTCGCCTGGAGCGGGCGGATTTCCCGGAAGCGCAGGAACTTCTCACGCGCCATAACCTGAGCTTCGATCCGGCCATGCACGATGAAGGGTACGCCGTCGTGCCCGACGATCAGGGCGGCCTGGCTGTAATTGCAGAGACCTCCGCGGGCATCTTCTATGGCGCGCAGACGGTGAAGCAGTTGATCCGCGGCCGAGGCAAGGACGCCGTGCTCCTTTTGCCCACCCTCCGCGACTGGCCGGCGATGGCGCATCGCGGGCTATCCGACGACTGGTCGCGCGGCCCATTGCCGAACATGGATTTCCTCAAGCGCGAGATTCGCACCCTGGCGGCATACAAGGTCAACATTTTTTCGCCGTACTTTGAGCATACGTTCGCATACGATAGGTCACCGGTCGCAGCGATTCCCGGCGGGGCCATGACTCCGGACGAGGCGCGCGAACTGGTCGAGTACGCGGCTCAATACCACATCGCGATCATTCCCGAGCAGGAGTCGTTCGGCCATCTGCACAACCTGCTCAAGTTCGAACAGTTCTCGTCGCTAGGCGAGAGTTCGCATGGTTCTGTTCTCGCTCCCGGCGACTCCGGCACGTTGCCGCTGATCGCAAGCTGGTTTGGAGAGTTGGCCAAGGTGTTTCCCGGGCCATGGGTGCATATCGGCGCCGATGAAACCTTCGAACTTGGTATGGGCAGGACTCGGGACCAGGTGCAGGCGCGCGGACTGGGCGCGGTTTACCTCGACTTTCTCTCCCAGATCCACACCACGCTTGAGCCGAATCACAAGCAACTGCTCTTCTGGGGAGATGTGGCCGTCAACTCGCCTGACCTCGTTGGGACGCTGCCTAAGGACATGATCGCTGTCCCTTGGCGCTATGACGCCGAGCCGGATTTTACGCCGCTGATTGAGCCGTTCACGAAGGCCGGCCTTGAGACCTGGGTCGCACCCGGCGTAAACAACTGGAACCGGCTCTACCCCAACAATAATGAGGCTCTCGGCAACATTCGGGCCTTCGTGCGCGACGGCCAGAAGCTCGGTGCGAAGGGCGAACTGAACACCGTCTGGAACGACGACGGTGAGGGCATCTTCGACGAGAACTGGTTTGGCGTGCTGTTTGGCGCGGCGGCTGGCTGGCAGCAGGGCGAAAGCTCGGAGGATTCCTTTACGGCTTCCTACGGGCTCGCATTTCACGGCGACACAACCGGCAAGGTAAGCCAGGCCCAGCGTGAGTTGATGGCTGCGCACGCCGTGCTGAAGAAGGCCGGACTCGGCGACGCCCAGGACAAGTACTTTTGGATGGATCCCTTCTCCGCCGAGGGACAGAAGGCGGCTGCCAAGCTGCGGCCCGTGTCCGGTGAATTGCGTCTGAACGCCGAGCGCGCCATTACGCTTGTAGCCGAAGCGCGCGCGGCGGCCAGGCTTGACAAAGGCACGCTTGAGAATCCTGAGGCATTGGATGCCCTCGAACTGGGTGCGCGCCGCATCGACTATGTCGGCCTCAAATTCCAGGCCGCCGATGAGTCCGCTGCGCTCTACGCACATGCGCGGCTGCTGGTTGCGGACAAGGACCGATGGAGCGAGGTGCCTGTAATGCTCGATACCATCTGCTCGAACAACGGACACCTCGAAGACATCCGCGACGGCTACACCCTGCTCGAGGATCTCTACAAGCAAGCCTGGCTGCGCGACAACCGCCCCTACTGGCTCCCGAACAACCTGGCTCAATACGAAGCCGCCGCGCAACTGTGGATCGGGCGCTGCGAGCGCTGGAACCTTGTGCAGCAGCAATGGTGGGATACGCACACCCTGCCCACGGCAGCCGAGGCCGGCTTGCCGGAGCCCGCGCAAAATCTGGAGCCGGTGGATAAGCACCAGAAGCCCGAGAAACAAGGCAGCAAGATTTGGGACATATTCAAGAAGCAGTAGAGAACACTCATTGAAAGTCGGCGAACATGAAGCCGTCGCGATCGACCACTTCTCCCGCCTGCAGGCGTAGCGGAGCCGAGAACATGGGTCCGTCGTAAACGCACGTATGGAACTCGCCTCGCTCGCCGCAGGGGTCTGTGTCAGGCGGGAAGTCCTGCAACAGGGCAGCGTCGAATTCCCGGCCGGCAAACGAGCCCAGCAATTGCTTCGTGTCCACGCAAGACAGCGTTGCGCGCAGGCCGCCTGCAATCATCTCGCGCGCCAACTCCGCGGTCGGAATCTCCCAAAGGGGAAACAACGGCTCAAGGCCGGTCGGCTTGAGCTGCGTCTCGCGATAGGCGCGGACGTCTTGCAAAAAGAGATCGCCAAACGCAACCGCATCGACGCGCTCATCGACCGCGCGCCGGCAGACTTCGCCCATGCGCTGTTCGTAGACTTCGTTGGAGCATGGCCAGGGCAGCGGCACGATCCATAAAGGCAACCGGGCGGATTCTGCTTGCGCTTCGAGGACAGAGAGGCGCGTGCCGTGCATTGCAACCCGTTGGAACTCTGAGTTCAAAGTGGTCAGCAGGCCGACCAACTCAATCTCCGGATTCTGGCGGAGGAGGTGCAGCGCCCAGGCGCTGTCTTTTCCGCTGCTCCACGACAAGAGGACACGCTTCATCATGCCATCATTGCCTTGCTGGCAACTCCGGGTCAAGCGGCTCCACGAGCCTTTGAGGATGTCTGCTGGCTGGATTCCATTGCGTGGCGCAGAAGCAGGTTGGCCTTTGTCTGATAGCCGCGCCCATAACTTTTCAGCCAATCAATGACGTCTTCGTCCAGCCTGATGGTTACCGGGCGTTTGACCGGCCGGTAGAAAAGGCCAACTTCCGCATCGGTCCAATCCAGGACCTCGGGCATGTCGGAGAAATCAATTGTAGCGTCGGTCTTGGCGGCGATGGTGGCTATATCCCGATTGAGCGCGGCTGCGAGCTTCTTCATGGGACCTCTTTTCCTGGGCGGATGCGCCTCGTGCGGAAATCAGGCGAATGGCTTCCACTTCATCTTGTTCCCGAACCGTGAAGACGACAAACAGAACCGTGCCTGCGGCAATCTCTCCAATGGCGTTGTAGCGTTCTTCCGCGTCATCGTGCGATAGGTCCTTTCGCGAAAGGATCCACGGATCATCGAAGACGAGCGATGCAGTTTCGAAGCGGACGCTGTGCTTGCGAAGATTTTCACGGCTTTTTGCCGGAGCCCAAACGGTTCGGCTCATCTTCCCAGTCTCTTTCGAGCCTATCCGTTGTACGTACAAATGTCAATACTCTATTATGTGGCCAATACAGAACTGGTCGGCATGGCTCGTTCAAGAGGGAGGCCGACCAGCTGGTGCGCGGTGGCGTCAGTTCAAGGTCAAATCCGCATGCAGCGGGGTGTTTTCGCTGGAGTCGCCGACGCGAACTACAAACTTGCCGGGATCGATCGTCCACTTGTGAGCGGCCAAGTCCCAGTAGCTGAAGGCGCGGGCGTCGAGGTTGAGGGTGACATGTTTGGTTTCGCCGGGCGCAAGGCGGACTTTCTCAAAGCCTTTCAGTTCGCGCTCGGGCCGGTTGGTTCTGGCGGAAGGATCGGAGACGTAGAGTTGGGCAACCTCTGCTCCGGCAACACTGCCTGTGTTGGTTACGTCGAAGCTGACTGGGATCGTTGAGCCGGATGCAGCCGTCGCAGCCACTTGCAGCTTGGAGAAGCTGAAGGTTGTGTAGCTGAGCCCGAAGCCGAACGCAAAGAGCGGATGCTTTCCCATCGTGGTCCAGTAGCGGTAGCCCACCATGAGGCCGTCGTCGTACTTCACGTGGGGAATGACGTAATCCACTGGCGGGCGTCCGGGCTCGGTCACATGCAGCGTGGTGTCGGCGCCTTTGATCGGATAGTAGTAACGGGCCGAAGGATTCTCGTCCCAGCTGATGTCGAAGCTGACGGGCAGCTTGCCTTCGGGGTTGTGCTTGCCGAAGAGAACCTCCGCGATCGCCGTCCCGCCCTCTTGGCCGGGATAGTAGGCGTGGAGTATCACCGGCACGTCATTGAGCCAACGCCGCGTATCCATGCCGCCGCCGCCGGTGAGCGTGACGATGGTGTGCGGATTTGCCGCAGCGGCGGCTTCAATCAGCGCGTCCTGCCCCCAAGGCAAAGCGAAAGAGCGGTCGCTGCCCTCGCTCTCGGTGCCGGCGCTGAAGCCGGCCGCCACCACCACCACGTCGGCTGCGGCTGCGTAAGCTCTAACCTCGGGCGAAACCAGCTCCGGGCCGTAAGCGATTCCAAGGCTGAAGCTGCCGCCGAAATTGCCTTGAACGCACTCGGCTACCACGTTCACTTTCTGGCCGGCGTTCAGATCGAGTGTCCAGAACGGCGGGACGAGGCCCTCGGCGTGCGGTGGAATGGGCAGTTGCTTGCCGTCGACGATGACCTTGAAGTCGCCGCCCCATGATTGGTAAGCCGCCAGAATCAGATACTGGCCGGCTTTGACAGCCGTGTAATTCGCGGAATAGCGAATGCTGCGCGGCCCGCTGTTCTCGGCTGGCCCGCGGCGTTCCCTTCTGTAGTCGCCAATGCTTGTCACCGTGGTAGTTTCCGGTGTTCCAGTAAAGTCCTTGCTCGGGTAGGTAGCCACTTGGATGGGGCCGTCCCAAGTTGTTTTCCGGAAGACATCGTTCATCTCGGGCAGGCCGCGCGTGTAAAGCACATGCGCATTCGGTCCGAGCAGGTTGGCAATTCCAGTCAAGGTGCTGACCGGCTCAAAGGCCGTCGCCTCAGAGGAGCCTCCGCCGCCGGTGACCGCGGGCCATGCGTTGGGGCCGATGACGGCAATGGTCTTGATCTTGGCCGGGTTAAGCGGCAGAAGATGCCCGTCATTCTTCAGGAGCGTCAGGCTCTCCAGCGCGCCTTCGAGGGCCACGGCGCGGCCGGCGACGGAGTAGGTCGAGTCGGCCGGATCGAACTGTGGACGTTCATGAAAGTCATAACGCAGCACGGTGCGAAGCAGGCGAATCACCTTGTCGTCGATGGTGGATTCTCTGACAGTTCCATCCTTGACCGCAGCCAGCAGTCCCTTGGCATTCATGAAGCGCGGGCTGGGCATTTCCAGGTCGAGCCCGTTATTGGCCGCGCCCACCGCATCGTAGGTTGCGTCCCAGTCCGACATCAAGACGCCCTTGAACCCCCACTCGCCTTTCAGCACCTTCAAGTTGAGGAACTCGTTCTGGGTGGCGTGGACGCCATTGATCAGGTTGTAAGAGTTCATGACCGCGTCAACGTGCCCCTTGGTGACAGCCGCTTCAAAGGCCGGCAGGTAGATTTCGCGCATGATCCGCTCGTCGACGTCGGAGCTTGCGTTGTGCCGGTTGTACTCCTGATCGTTCAAGGCATAATGCTTGACCGTTGCGATGACGCCCTGCGACTGCACGCCCTCGATGAACGGAACCACGAGGGTTGAGTTCAGGTAAGGATCCTCGGACAGGTACTCGAAGTTACGCCCGGCGATCGGCGATCGGGCGATGTTGACGCCCGGGCCGAGCAGAAAATTCACGCTTCGGGAGCGGGCATCCCGGCCCAGGCTTTCGCCAATCTTTCGCGCCAGCTCCGGGTCCCAACTGGCGGCCAGCGCAGCGCCGCCGGCGTAGGCAGTGGTCGGTCCCCATGTCCGGACGCCGACCGAGGCGTCCGACATCTTGAAGCGAGGCAGGTCAATGGACGGTTCTGCGTGGGTGAACATGCTATCCACGCCGCCTATCAATTCGATCTTTTGTTCGAGCGAGAGCTTCGCCACCAGGGCGCGAGCTTTGGCCTCGATGGCGGGCGAGTCGGCAGCAGGAGCCTGAGCCAAAGCCTGCACCGTGGACGCGAGAACGCAAATGAATACTACTGGCAGCAAGAATGCGCTGCTGAAAGGCAAAAACGACGGAGCGGAGGATCGCATTGGGTTTCTCATGACGCGCAGAAGGCTAACGCATTTGCCCCACGCATGTATACCCTGTGGGTCACAGTCGCGGTTGAGGACGCGTCCTGTCGGCAAGGTCCTGCATCGCTATCGAGAACTTGCAACTGTGACACGAATCACAGCGCGGGGTGAATGGTGTCACTGCCTTTGGTGTGGATGAGAGAGCAGACTCGGAGTCCAATGGGCATGAAGTGGGACGGCGCGGGGCGTCGGGAGGAATCAATGAGCTTTGCGGCCAGTATGAAGACCATCGTGGTGGCTACTGACTTGAGCGGCCAGTCGGAGGCAGCTTTGGGCTATGCCCGCAAATTGGCGGGAGGGTATGGAGCGCGCATTGTTCTGGCGCACGGCCTTGACCCGATGGACTATGTCGACGTGGATCGTGTTCCCGGCCGTTTGCGGAAAGACCTCAGCGAGCAGGCGCGCGCCGTGCTTGACCAATTGGCCGGCGACCTTTTGCGCGAAGGCATCCCAAGCCATTCGGAGGTCCGCCAGGGCGCGATAGCCCAGATGCTTTTGGATGTTGCGCGCCAATACGAGGCTGGACTGATTGTGATTGGCACCAAGGGAATGAGCGGCGCGGGACCGGTAATTGTGGGCGCCATTGCCGAGCAATTGGTGCGGTCGTCGAATTGCCCCGTGCTGGCGGTGGCTGCGGACTGGAATGTGGGCGAATTCCGGCCCACTCCGGGCGGGCCGGTGCTGCTGGCGATGGAGCGGAATGAGGCTACGTCGGCCGCAGTGGACACTGCCTATTCGCTGGCGGAGACATTCCATCGCACGTTGATTGTGCTGCATGCACGCGGTTCGGCCGAGGCGACGGCCTTTCTCAACCCCGCCGCAACCAGGCTCGAGGAGTTTGGGATCAAACCGAGCGGGCGTTTTCCGGTGCGTTTTACGGTCAAGGACGGCAATCCGCCAGACGTAATGGCCGAGGCGATCGCCCAGTACCATCCCAGCATATTGGTAGCTGGCGTGAAGCGTTCGAGCGATACGCCGGGGCCGCATGGAACCGCCTTTGCCCTGCTTGCACGTTCCCGCGCGCCCGTGCTGTGCGTTCCGCCGGAAAAGGTCCCCTCGCTATTCAATCGGGAACGGGAAATTTATACCTCCGTCGGAACCGAATAGCGCCCTGGAGAGCGCATGAGTGGTTGTTTAGCCTTTGACGATCGATGGGCAGGCGGAAGCAGAGATCCGGCCTTCTCGGCTCCTTGTACTCATCTCTGAAGTACTTGCATTTGGATTGATTTGCCGGGTATGGAGATTGGACCGTGAAGCGTGGTTCAACGCAAATCCGCAGTAGCAAGCGCGCACGCCAGGAACGGGCGGGCAGTCGGAGAGCCGAAGCCACTGGCCGCGGGACGGGGTGCCGGAAGCGGGCAATGGTTGATGAGGGAGATGTAACCATGGAACCTGAGGCAAGATTCGGGCGAATGGATGCCGTGCAGGCGCGACCGCTGGCAGAGCTGATGGAATGCCCTCCGGCGACCGGGAATGTGCTGAACGGCTCAGCCCAGTGCATCGATTTCGATGCAGGGGAGATTGTGTTTCGCCAGTCGGAGATCTGCAAAGGGCTTTACGTGGTGATTTCAGGTCAATTCCTGCGCAAGACGGAGCGGATGGCGACGCGGTTGACGCTGGGTCCGGCGCGCCCTGGAGATCTGGTGGAACTGGCGGCAGCGTTGGGGGACGGGCAACATACCTACACGCTGACCGCACTCACCCCTGGATCCGTCCTTCTGCTGCCGATTGGCGCCCTGAATTTGGCGTTTCAGGACTATCCGCCGCTTCGGATGCGGCTTTTGGAGGAACTGGCCCGAGAGGTCTCTCGTGCTTATGACCTCTGCTGCCTGACCCGCACAGTACGGATGCGGCGCGGAGGCGCAGAAGCCGCACTGGCCTAAGCAGAACATTTCTTGAGCTGCAAATTCCTGTTCCTGGACCTCCCTGTCTCAGCTTGGAAATCCACAGGAAGTCCCTGCTCGGCCCAAACTCTTGCTTATTGCGCTATACTGCAATTTGACCAGCGGGAAAAGCATGGCCTCATTTCACTCCCATCACCCTCCGGAAGATTGTATTAATTGCGAGCATCGCCATCTGCGCATGTTCTGCAATCTCACACCGGAAGCGTTACGCGATTACGACGGGATCGGCATTATGATGAGCCATGCCCGGGGCGCCAAACTGTTTGCCGAAGGCGACCCGGCACGGAACGTCTTTGTCATCTGCTTTGGCCAGGTAAAAATCTCCTCGACCTCTCGCGACGGCAAGACCATGATTCTAAAGATCGCCGGCCCCGGCGACGTGATGGGTCTGAGCGCGGTTCTCGCCAATGTTCCGCACGAAGTGACTGCGGAGGCCATCGAGCCCTGCCAGGTAAAAACGGTGCGCAAGCAGGAGTTTGTCGATTTCCTCGGTCGCCACGGCATTGCCAGCATGCACGCCGCGCAATCTCTTTCCGGCGAATATCTGACCGTGTTTCACGACGCCAAGCGGCTGGCCCTGTCCGGCTCGGCTGCCGGGCGCCTGGCTCGGCTGCTGTTGGATTGGGGACGCGCTTCCGCCAACGGCAAGTCGGAGATCCGCTTTACCATGGCGCTGACGCACGAAGAGATCGCCAACATGGCGGGCACCTCGCGCGAAACTGTAACGCGTCTGCTCAACCAGTTTCGGCGCGACAATTGGATCGCCATCAAGGGCGCCAGCATGACCATCGTGAAGCCCGACCAGTTGGAACGCCTTACGGCCTAGTCTCTTCCTTTTTCCCCTCACTTCCGATGAAGCCTGCCCCAACCTCCCGGTCCTCCGCGTAGAGGTTGCTCTGTGTTTCTCGCAGCGTGAGCACCGGACAGCGCGCGTGGGCCAGAACCTGATAAATGGTGCGGTCCCGGGTGAGATTCTGGAAGGCCGAACGCTCGGTTGCGCCCAGAACTATCAGGGTTGCCCGGCGTTCCGAAGCCTCGGAAAGAATTTCGATGGACGGGTTGCCGTGCACGACATGCGCCTCCACCTCTGAGCAGCAGCCGGCGCCGGTCTGGCCGGCAAGAACGCGGAGTTCATGCAAGGCCGCATTGTCCAGTCCTGAAGGCTGGCCGCTTCGACCGGTCAGCTCGGACGTGGGCTCGTCGAGAGGCGGCAACACATGAAGCAAAACCAGCGTTGCACCTTGACTGGCTGCAATCCGACAAGCAAGCGCGGCGCTCGGGCGAGAGGTCTCTCGAAGAGTGGTGGCATGCAGAACGACGCGTTTGACGTCGCCGCCTGCCACCGGGAGATGAGCCTCGGGTCCCACGGTAATGACCGGGAGGTTGACCGAGCGCAGCACTTGTTCTGCCACGGAGCCTAACAGCAACTTGCCCAGCTTGCTACGGCTCCGGGTTCCGAGAAGAACGCGGTCTGCCTGGAATTCGCGGACAGCGTCTTCGATTTGTCTTGCGGCATGACCCTCGCGCACCACTGCGTCACAGTCGATATTTTGGCGGCATGCCAACTCGCACCAGGGGCTGAGTGTCTGGCCGGCAAGATCGAGCCCTCCGCCGGGATCGCAGTAGGGCAGACCAACGACATTCGCCGATACAGGAATAGAGGGAGCAAGCACGTGCAGCAGAATCAAGCGCGCTTTTGTCTCCACCGCCTGTTCGAGTGCAAATGGCATCAGGCGATCCAGGTCGCTCAAATCCGTGGCGACGAGAAGGACAGACGGATGGGCCCAACCGTCCTTACCGGTGGGAGGACCGGCGTTCAGGCTTGAATCCGTCATGGCATTCACCTCGCAGAGGAAAGGGTGCCACCGAATCAAAACGAGGAGATGTGCCAGCGAGCACCCGCTGGAGTGATTTGGCTCACCATTAGAATGTTCGAATGACGGTGGAAATCGCGCCTCAGGCTCAACGATTAAGACCCTCTGAGAATCGACCGATTAGCTTGGAAGGAACCAAATACGGTGACGATTGCCCGGAAGGGAGCGCGCACATGCGAGCTCGACTCGACGAACAGTGCGTGATCCAAGCCAACGCTCAGTTCTGGGAGCAGATGTTGGTCATGACGCTGGATTCGATGCTGATTGCCGAGCAGTTTTGTGTGGACGCGGGACACATCCTGGGCAGCGTAGACTTTTCCGGCGAGTGGAAGGGCCGCATTGAGGTGCGGATAGCCCGGGGGCTGGCTTACGCAGCAACGGCTGCCATGATGATGCAGCCCATCGACACAGTGGTCGAGGCCGACGCGCTGGACGCCGTCAGAGAGATCGCCAACATGATCGCCGGCACCATCAAGTCTTCGTTGCCGCGGCCCTGCACCATGGCCGTCCCTGAGTCCGCCGTGGAGGCAATGGAATTTTGCGACATGCCTCGGACGGAGGATTCGCTGTCGGTGGCCTTTCGCCATGCAGCCGGAGATCTGATGATCCGCGTTTGGGAACAGGAATGCCGGCAATGACAGTGAGTTGGTATTTACCGTAGCGATTCCCATTGATTCATCTGGAGCCGGGCATGAAAAACTTCGCTGGCAAGCGCTTTTTCGTTGGCGATTCCATTCGGAGCCGCGGATTCTCCCCTCTCTGAGCAGACCGCCGTGCGCGGTAAGGCCGTTTTCCCAAGTCGCCGTTTGCCCGCTTGACAGATACAGGAGTAAAGCCATTTACTTGACTGCGAACGTCCGAGCGCCTCGCGGACGAATTCACCCAACTTCAGGTGACAGAATGTTCGGATTGCTCCCCGCCTCCATTGCCGCCAGCGGTTCGCCTTCCTCGACCGCGGCGTTCATCGCTCTCGGCGCTCCGTCGTTGGCGCATTTAAGTCCTCTCGACATCGCGGTGATCGCCATCTACTTCGTGATGGTGATCTGGATCGGCTTCTACCTGAAGAGCAAGGCCAACACCAGCGAAGAGTTCTTCATGGCCGGGCGCGAGATGACCGCCTGGATCGCCGGTTTGAGCTTTGTCTCTGCCAACCTTGGCTCGCTTGAACTCATGGGCTGGGCCGGTTCATCTTACCAGTACGGCATTCTCGCCGCGCACTGGTACTGGGTGGGCGCCATCCCCGCCATGCTCTTCCTCGGCATGGTCATGATGCCCTTCTACTACGTCTGCAAGACCCACTCCGTCCCCGGATACCTGAAACTCCGCTACGGTCAGGGCTCCAGCACTGTGGCTGCAGTCTCCTTCGCCTTCATGACCGTGCTCATGAGCGGCGTGAACATGTTCGCCATGGCGGAAGTGATGAAGATCGTTCTTGGCTGGGATCTGAACTTCTCCATCATCGTCAGCTCCCTCGCCGTTGCCGCCTATGTCGCGCTCGGCGGCCTGCGCTCGGCCATCTTCAACGAGGTTCTCCAGTTCGTCCTCATCTGGGGCGGCGCGCTGCTGGTCCCCATCCTCGGACTCATCGAGACCGGCGGCTGGAGCGGCTTCAAGGCTCGCCTGGCCCACAACATCGCCACCGGCGCGACCGCCCCCGGCGACTACACCCACATGTGGCGCAGCATGGGGCACTTTGCCGACAACCCGATGGGCATTCACTGGACCGGCATCCTCTTTGGCCTTGGATTCGCCATCAGCTTTGGCTACTGGACCACGGACTTTCTTGTTGTCCAGCGCGTGCTCGCCGCCAACTCCCTGCGGTCGGCACGGTTGGCGCCGGTGATCGGCTCCTTCTTCAAGATGGCCGTCCCGTTCATCGTGATTCTTCCCGGCCTGCTGGGCCTGGTGGTGTTGACCAACTCCGACGGCAGCCTGATGCATCTGGTCGGCGAAAACGTGGTGGCCGCGCACCCTGGCGCAGGCCTGCACAGCTATAACGAAGTGCTGCCGCTGATGATGGTCCGCTACTTGGGACCAGGCTTGCTCGGCCTGGGCATCACCGCACTCATTGCTGGATTTATGAGCGGAATGGCCGGCAACGTGAGCGCCTTCACCGCCATCTTCACCTACGACATCTACCAGCCGCACATCGTCAAGCATGCCAAAGACGAGCACTATGTTCTTGTCGGAAGAATTGTGACCATTGTCGGCGTGGTCATCTCCATCGGCGCTGCCTACCTGGTCATGAATGCCGCCGGCATCATGGATTATGTGCAGGCGCTCTTCAGCTTCTTCATCTCACCGCTGCTCGGAGTGGTGCTGCTGGGGATGTTCTGGAAGCGCGCCACAAAGCAGGGAGGATTCTGGGGGCTGCTGCTGGGCACGCTGACCTCCATTGGCCTCTGGGCCTGGGTCAAGTTCGACCCCTCGGCCCTTAAGTATGTCGCCCTCTCGCCCGATGCCAAAGACATGGCCGAAAACATGTATCGCGCACTTTGGTCCGTCAGCACATCGGTCGGCGTCAATGTGATTGTCAGCCTGTTTACCAAGCCGCGGCCCATTGCCGAGCTGGCTGGAGTGGTCTATGGCGCGACGCCGCTGCCCACAGAAGAGCCCGTTCCGTTCTACAAGAACGAATGGTTCTGGACGGCAATCGCGATCGTCCTCTTCCTGGCCCTCAACATCTACTTCTGGTAAGGAGCACATATGCATTCGTCCGGTATCTCCATCTGGTTCTTTATCGGTGTTCTGCTTACCGTCTACGGCACGATGATCCTTGGCTACGGCCTTTATGAGTTCACCCTTCCGCAAATGGCCGTGGCCAACTATCATGCTTCTGTATGGTGGGGCGCGCTGCTGCTTGCCGTGGGCCTGTTTTACGGCCTCCGCTTTCGCCCGGGCCGCAACGGTTGATCTGTAACATGCGGTACAAGGAGCAAGTAACAATGACAGCGCAACGTTCGATGACATTCGGTGTGGTGGTAGGCAATCGCGGATTCTTTCCGAGCCACTTGGCCAAGACAGGGCGCGATGAAATCATTTCTGTTCTTGAAGCGGCGGGAGCACGGGCCATTGTGTTGGGCCCGGAAGATTCGGTGCATGGCGCAGTGGAAACCTATGCCGAGGCGCAGCGCTGCGCCGAGCTTTTCAAGAAGCACGCTGAAGAGATTGACGGCATCATCGTCACCTTGCCCAACTTCGGCGAGGAGCGCGGCATTGTGGACGCTATCCGCCTCTCCGGCCTCAAGGTTCCGGTGCTGGTGCAGGCCACGCCCGACCGCTCCGACGACATGACCATCGCCATGCGCCGCGACAGCTTCTGCGGCAAAATGAGCTGCTGCAACAACATGATGCAGTACGGCATTCCTTATTCGCTGACCACGCTGCACACTGAGAGCCTCAGTTCGCCCGAGTTCAAGGCCGATCTCGAATGGTTCTCCGCTGTCTGCCGCATCGTGAAGGGGCTCAAGAATCTGCGCATCGGCGCCATCGGCGCGCGTCCCACGGCATTCAACACCGTCCGCTACTCCGAGCGCATTCTCGAGACCAGCGGCATCACCATCGAGACGATCGACCTGTCGGAAATCTTCGGCCGCATCAACAAGATGAAGGACAACGACGATGCCGCGCAGGCCAAGCTGGCCGCCATCAAGAGCTACGTCACCACTTCCGGCATTCCCGACGACGGCACTGCTCAAGATGGCCAAGCTGGGCGCGGTCATCGACGGCTGGATGAAGCAGACCCACGTCACCATCAGCGCCGTGCAGTGCTGGACCTCGATGGAAGAGTTCTTCGGCGTGGTGCCTTGCACCATCATGAGCATGATGAGCAACGACCTCATCCCCTCCGCCTGCGAAGTGGATGTGCCCGGCACGCTGAGCATGTACATGCTGGCCCTGGCCTCGGGCACGCCCTCGGCGCTGCTCGACTGGAACAATAACTACGGCAGCCATCCCGACAAGTGCGTCTGCTTCCACTGCTCCAACCTGCCCAAGCACTTCTTCAAGGATGTCCGCATGGACTACCAGGAGATCATCGCCGGCACGGTGGGCAAGGAGAACACCTTCGGCACCTGCGTGGGCCGCGTGAAGGCCGGCGCAATGAGCTATGCGCGCTACTCGACCGACGATCGCCGCGGCGTGATTCGCGGCTACACCGGCGCGGGCAAATTCACCGACGATCCGCTGGAGACCTTCGGCGGCGCTGGCGTGGCCGAGATTCCGCAGTTGCAGAAGCTGCTCAAGTACATCTGCCGCGAGGGCTTCGAGCACCACGTTGCCGCCAACTTCAGCGACGTCTCAAAGGCCGTGCATGAAGCGGCTCGCTACCTCGGCTGGGAGAGCCACTATCACCCGGCGCTGGAAGACTGATAAAGCAAGGGACTAGGGACTAAGGGACGTAGGGACTAGAACCCTGTCACGCGATCCGGCCTTATGTTCTGGCAGCCGCGAAGCTCCCTAGTCCCTTAGTCCCTGTACTGAAAAGGAAACGCAATCATGAGTAAGAGAATCGCCAAGAGTCTGGTAGCGAACGGCTCCACGTTGGTGACCGAAGCTGCGTGGAATGCAGAGTTGGACGCGAAGCACGAGCAATTGGTGGAATGGCTGCACGCGCAAGGGTTGGCCGGCGTTCTCATCCGGCGCAATGAGAATGTGGCCTGGGTGACAGGCGGCGCCGTCGAACTGCGCGTGCTCACTCCCGGCGAGACCGGCGTCGGTTCGCTGCTGGTCACCGCGGCGGGCAAGCGCTACTACTTCACCACGGAGAACGAAGCGCCGCGCCTGCACGACGAAGAGTTCGGCGCATTGGACTTCGAGCCAGTGCTTTTTCCCTGGTACGCGGACGATACCGTGGCAGCAGCGGGCAAGCTGGCCGGCGGAGCTCTGGGATCGGACACACCGGGCGCAGGTTTGAGACCGGTCAATCTCTATCCGCTGCGCGCGGCGCTGAGCGAGAGCGAGATTGCGCGCTATCGCTGGCTGGGCGCGGAGACTGCGGCAGCCACGGTCGAGGCGCTTCACCAAGTCGAGCCCGGCCTGAGCGAGTACGACCTTGAGGCCATCACTGAAGCCGGCCTTTTGCGCCGTGGCATCCTGCCTGCGGTCGCCCTCTATGCCGTTGACGAGCGGATCTTCAAATACAAGCACGCCGTGCCGCGCGGCAAGCGGCTCAAGCAGTACGCCATGCTCAATCTGTGTTCGCGAAAGTGGGGACTGGCCATCTCGATCACCCGGTTTGTACATTTCGGTGAGTTGCCGGCAGAGCTTGCCTCGCGCTTTGAGGCCGCGGCTCAGGTCAACGCCGCTCTGCTGAACGCAACCCGCGTCGGCGCTACGTCAGCTGAGTTGTTCCGCGTGGCCCAGGCGGCCTATGCGGCCCAGGGTTTTCCCGGCGAAGAGCAGTTCCATCACCAGGGCGGCCCGACCGGCTACGGTGAGCGAGAGTGGGTCGCCACACCAGCGGGCACTGAGGTCGTGGTCAATAACCAGGCCTTTGCATGGAACCCAAGCATCCGCGGCGGCAAGGCTGAGGACACAGTGCTGCTGCGCGATGACGTCATCGAGAATCTGACCCCGACGCAGGAACTCCCTCAGCTTGCAGCCAAAGCAGAGGGCAGCACGTATACCGCGACGGGCGTGCTGGTCGTGATGTAATGCAGGGAACGCAGCCAGTTTGCAGCCACTTGATGGGGGTCCATACCATGGTTAGAAATCGCGAGAGATGCTGGCTGCGTATCCTCCCGGTAATCCTTCTCGGGCTGTTCGTGTCTTCAGTTCGCGCCCAGTTCCAGCCTCCGGCCGCAATTGAGCGGGCCGCGTCCATTCCGCTCAATGACCTGATGCAACCGCAGCAATTGCACGAGATGCTTCAGCATCCCAAGCAGCATCCGGCTTTGATTCTGCAGGTCGGCTCTCGCATGCTCTTCTCTGAGGCGCACATTCCGGGGTCGGAATATGCGGGCCCCGGCGCGCAGCCGGAAGGCCAGGAGTTGCTTCGGCGGCGAGTAGCCTCGCAGCCGAAAGGCAAACTCATCGTCATCTATTGCGGATGCTGCCCTTGGGAACGCTGTCCAAATCTCGGCCCCGCGTTTCAGCAATTGCTCGATCTCGGCTTCAGCAACGTTAAGGCTCTCTACATTCCGAATAATTTCGGAGTAGATTGGGTTGCAAAGGGATACGGTGTTGAGAAGTGACGATCGCTGCTCGCGGCTCAACATTGGCACCATGCGCTGTTCAGCGCTTCTGATCGCCGCAGTCCTGTTAAGTCCCAGCGCGTGGATTCTTGGTGCGCCCCTTCCCATGCACAAGCGAGCCCCAGACTTTGTGCGCACGGATTTTCATCGCGCTCGGGTGCATCTGGCGAGTTATCGAGGCAAAGTCGTGCTTCTCAACTTCTGGGCAACCTGGTGCGCACCCTGCTTGCAAGAGATGCCGCTCTTTGCCGAATGGCAAAATCGCTACGGCCCGCAAGGCTTGCAGGTCCTGGGCGTTTCAATGGACGACAATGAACCTCCCGCGCGTGCTCTCGACGAAAAGCTGCACTTGAACTATCCGGCGATGATGGGCGATGTCCGGCTGGGAGAGCGTTACGGCGGGATTCTCGGCCTTCCCGTTACCTATCTGATCGACCGAAGAGGCATCATTCGCGCACGATTCGAAGGCGAATCGGATTTGAACGCAATGGAAGCGCAAGTGGAGGAGCTGCTCTCCGCTCCCTAGGCGGAGGGCAATTCGGTTGCAAGAATCTTATTCCGCTTCCCTCGGCTGAATCGTCAGCCGTGCCGTCAACACCACCAGCGCCGCCCAGAGTGAGTCCGCGGCCAGCAGGTGGGCAACCTGCACCCACAGCGGCGCAAGCAGAACCACGTCCAGCACGCCCAGCGTATAGACCGTCGCCAACAGTAAGAGCACCAGCGCGGAAAGGCGGCGATTGTCCCAGGCGGTGGATCGCTGCGCAGCGCGCACCAGCAACCAAATCAAGAACACACTGGCAAAGAAAGCAACGGTTGGGTGCGTCCAACGCCAGCGCACCAGCCAGCCGCTGGTGGCGCTGAAGTCCTGCGCCAGCGCGGATCCGAGCGAAGTAGCCGGAAAGAGAGTGTCGCCCAGCGCGGCCAGCGAGCCGGTCACGCCCACAATCATCACCACCACTACGGTAGCGATGGCGCCGAACGGTGCAACCAGGCGAATGCCGCCACTCAGAAAACCCTTGCGGCGGCTGAGCAGGTGCGCTGTCAGCGTGAGCGCCGCCAGCAGCAACAGCGTATTGGTGAGGTGCAGCGCCAGGTAGGCTGGGCGCAGCGGCGACTGGCTCTGCGCCGTCAGGCCGAGCTTGACCAGAAACGCCCCCAGCATTGCTTCTATGACGGTGAACACCACCGAGGCCACGGCAGCCGCGCGCGCCAGGTGGCCGCGCACTGTGCCGGCGTATGTCCACCACAGCAGCCCCACAACGGAAAAGAGCGAGATGCCGCTGGTGATGCGATGTGTGAACTCGATCATCGTATTCACACTTGCCGAGTGCTGCATCACGGTTCCGTTGCACAGCGGCCAGTGGTTGCCGCAGCCCGCTCCCGAGCCGGTGGCGCGCACCAGCGTGCCCCACAGGATCACGGCGATGAAGTAAACCAACACGCCCCACGCAAAGCGGCGCAGAGCAGGCGCGGGAAGACGTTTTGCATCGATGAGAATGGCGGCAATAGACATAAAGGAAGGCTCCGTATGGAACACAATAGTGTAGAACAAGCGGCGGGCGGCCTACTCACCCAGCAGCCTTACCACATGATTGACGATGATCAGATCCTCGGCCGGCGGAATGACGCGCACAATGACTTGCGAGTTCTCGGCGGAAATCACTGCTTCGCCGCGGACGTTGTTGCGGACCGGATCGAGCATAATGCCCAGTGCTCCAAGTCCGGCGCAGATCTCAGCCCGCGAGGCGATGTCGTTTTCGCCGATGCCGCCGGTGAAGACCAGCATGTCCAGCCCGTTTAACTCTGCCACATAACTCCCGATCCACTTGGCGATGGTCCAGGTGAACTTGGCAACAGCTAGTTTTGCTTTGGTGTTGCCCTCTTTGATGGCTTCGCGCAGGTCGCGCATGTCGTTGGAGAGATCGCTTACGCCGAGCAAGCCGGCTTTCTTGCTGGCCACGGTTTCTAACTTATCGGCAGCTTCAGAAGCGCTGGCGCCGGTCTCCGCTATCTTGCGCAGGATGAAAAGAAGCACGCCCGGATCGATGTCGCCGGTACGCGTACCACTGATGATGCCGCCAGTGGGGGTGAGACCCATCGACGTGTCGAGGCCCTTGCCGTTGCGAATGGCGGAGATTGAAGCGCCGTTGCCCAGGTGCGCCACGATCAGCTTCTCCGGCACGTTGGGCTGCAACTGGAAAACAATCGACTCATACGAGATTCCATGAGCTCCGTAGCGGCGCACGCCCATCGCCGAATACTCCTCCGGGATGGGCATGTGGGTCACCACTTCAGGCATGGTGCGATGGAAGTAGGAGTCAAGGCAGACGAAGTTGGGGACGCCTTGAAACAGGCGCAGAGACTCGCGCATGATGTATACGGCGATGGGCGTGTGCAGCGGCGCAAAGGCCGTGTAGCGCTCCATCTCATCGATCAATTCAGGAGTGATGAGCTGGTTCTCCTGCACCGTGGGGCCGCCGCAAACCATGCGATGGCCGATGGCTACCGGGGTAGGGAAGTCGCCGGAGTGTAGCGCGTCAGCTACAAGCTTAAAGGCAACCGCGCGTGTGGGCAGCGATGGAGTCTGGTCGACAAGCTTCTTGCCGGTGGCGTCCTTGATCCAGAACTTGCCCAGGTCGGTGCCGATGCCATCTACTGCGCCCTCGTGCAGCTTGCGCCGTTCGCCGTTGCCGGCTTCATAGACTGAAAACTTAATGGAAGATGAACCGCTGTTTAAGACCAGAACGGGCAAAGACGGCATGAATGAAGACCTCTTGAGTCAGGGTTGAATAAGTCAGCGAGTTAGCGGCAAGTCCCAGGTCTCAACAACGATAACTGGGGCACCCAGTAAGTCAGCAAGTTAGCTTTGCGGCCAGCGCCAGTCTTTTATCTCAGGCATGTCGTCGCCTATCTCGGCCACATACAGCCGATGGCGCTGAATGGCCTCGGAGTACCATTGCTCAGCCGCATCGGCCTGCGGCTTGAGCCTCGGAACGCGCTTGATCGCGTCCAGCGTCAGTTGGAATCGGTCGATATTGTTGAGTACGCACATGTCGAAGGGGGTTGTTGTTGTGCCCTCTTCTTTGTAGCCGCGCACGTGGATGTTGTCGTGGTTGTGCCGCCGGTACGTTAGCCGGTGTATGAGCCACGGATAGCCGTGAAATGCGAAGACAACGGGTACTCCGACGGGAAAGATCGAATCGAACTGTTCGTCTGGCAGGCCGTGCGGATGCTCGGAGGCAGGCTGCAACGCCATCAGGTCAACCACGTTGACAACGCGGATGCGCAGATCGGGCGCCTTGGCGCGCAACAGGGTAACGGCGGCGAGAGTCTCGAGTGTGGGCACGTCGCCGCAACAGGCCATAACCACCTCTGGCCCGTTGCCGTCTTCGTTCGAGGCCCACTGCCACACGCCAAGCCCCGTAGTGCTGTGAGCGACGGCCTCCTCAATGGTGAGCCATTGAGGGGCAGGCTGCTTGCCGGCAACGATGAGGTTGATATAGTTCCTGCTGCGCAGGCAATGATCGGCCACTGAGAGCAGAGTGTTGGCGTCGGGCGGCAGATAGATGCGCACCACGTCGGCTTTCTTGTTCATCAGGTGGTCGATGAAGCCGGGGTCCTGGTGGCTGAAGCCGTTATGGTCTTGCCGCCACACCAGCGAGCTGAGCAGATAGTTGAGCGATGCAATTGGCTTGCGCCAGGGAATCCCGCGGGTGACCTTCAGCCATTTTGCGTGCTGGTTCGCCATCGAGTCGACGATGTGGATGAAGGCCTCATAACAGGAGAAGAACCCGTGCCGCCCGGTGAGCAGGTAGCCCTCGAGCCAGCCCTGGCACATGTGCTCGCTGAGCACTTCCATGACGCGCCCGGTTTCCGAGAGGTTCTCGTCCACTGGCAGCGTCTCGGCCATCCACGCCTTGCCGGTTCCTGTAATCACGTCCTGGAGGCGGTTTGAAGCCGTCTCATCGGGGCCGAAGACGCGGAAGTTCTTCTGGTCCTTGTTTTGCTCCATGACCGAGTGCAACAACTGACCAAGAACGCGCGTGGATTCCACGTCCTTCTGGCCGCGGCCTTCGATCTTCACCGCGAAGTCGCGGAAGCTGGGCAGATTGAGGGGCTTCAGCAACAGCCCGCCGTTGGCGTGGGGATTCATTCCCATGCGCAGCCGGCCCTTGGGCGCGATATCCGCCAGATCCGGACGGAAATGGCCCTTCTCGTCGAAGAGTTCCTCGGGCTTGTAGCTGCGCATCCACTCTTCCAGCAGGCGCAGGTGGTCTGGTTTCTCGAAGATCTCGGAGAGCGGAACCTGATGGGCGCGCCAGGTATTCTCGACAGGCTTGCCGTCGACAAACTTGGGCCCGGTCCAACCCTTCGGCGTGCGCATGATGAGCATTGGCCATGCCGGCCGCGCTGTCGAACCTTCTTCGCGCGCCGCCTTTTGAATGGCGGCAATGCGATCCAGCATAGTGTCGAAGACCGTTGCTGCCTGCTGGTGCATGACGGCCGGGTCGTCGCCTTCCAGCGTGAAGGGCTCATAGCCGTAGCCGCGCATCAGGCTCTCCAGCTCCGCATGAGGAATTCGCGCCAGAATCGTCGGGTTGGCAATCTTGTAGCCATTCAAATGCAGAATAGGCAGCACGGCGCCGTCGGTGGCCGGGTTGAGAAACTTGTTCGAGTGCCAGCTTGTGGCCAGCGGCCCGGTTTCGGCCTCGCCATCGCCCACCACGCAGGCTACGATCAGGTTCGGATTGTCGAATGCCGCGCCGTATGCGTGCACCAGCGAGTAGCCGAGCTCGCCGCCTTCGTGGATCGATCCCGGCGTCTCGGGAGCTACGTGGCTGGGAATCCCGTAGGGCCAACTGAACTGCCGGAAGAGCCGCTTGATGCCGTCCTTGTTCTGCTCGATGTGCGGATAAATCTCCGAGTAGGAGCCCTCAAGATAGGTATTCGCCACGATCCCCGGACCGCCGTGTCCTGGGCCGATGACGTACAGCATGTTCAGGTCGCGCTCGCGGATCAGGCGATTCCAGTGAACATAAAGAAAGTTGAGCCCCGGTGTGGTGCCCCAGTGGCCCAGCAGCCGCGGCTTCACGTCATCGAGCGTGAGCGGGCGCTCCAGCAGGGGATTGTCCTTCAGGTAGATCTGGCCGACGGAGAGATAGTTGGCGGCTCGCCAGTAGGCGTCCATCGTGGCCAACTGTTCCGGGCTAAGGGGGTTGTTGCTCGCTGTCTCTTCGCTCACATGGCACCTCGCACGGAGAAATTGGGCGCAACTGAAAGGCTAGCAGGCGTCCGTTAAGGTTATGGGTGATTCGAGTCACACATTGGTAAAACAGCCACTTGCGCAATCATCCGCCGATTCGGGGAATCGATCGTCAAAAATGACGCTTCAACTTGAGAATTTGCGACTCGAACCCGTACCAGAGCGCGGTGGCCAGCGCCGTGGAAGCCGCCAACCGGAACGCTACCACGGACAGGTTCCCGGCCATTCCAAAGCGGTCCATGCGCATGTCGAACGAGCCCAAAAAGATGAAGACCATGATGTGGGTCATGTAGAGGCCGTAGCTGATGCGGCCATAGAAGGCCAGCGGTCCGCGGCGCAGCACGGCATTGAGCGGATTGCGCGCTCCTGTCGACGCGATCGAGGCCAGCACCGCACCGGCAAAGCCCACCGCCAGTGCGGAGTCCAAAAACGCCGTCCCGCCCGCCACGGTAGCTGCAGCCAACACTCCCAGCGGCAGCGCAATCAGTCCCATCCAGAGCCAGATGCGGCGGCTGAGCGGAAGCTTGTGCAAGCCCAACGCCAGCAGGCTGCCCCACGCGATGCCGTCCAGATGGGTCAGCGTGTGGGTGGGCGTGATCCACGCCAGATGCGTCATGCGCATCAGCGGCGATCCCATCAGAGCCGCACTCAATACAACAGCCAGCATCCATGGCCGGCGAAGAAAGCGCACCAGCGGCGCCCATAGGAAGTAGTACTGCTCCTCAATGGCCAGCGACCAGGTGGGCCCAATGGCCGGCGGCAGCGAAAGATGAAAGAGATTCTGGACAAAAAAGATGTAAGCCAGCCAGGGTGCGGCTTTCACGGCTTGCAGAATGGTGGGGCCGATGAACCACGGCGCCTCAAGATAAACGACCACCAGCACCAGCACGTAAACCGGCCAGATCCGCAGCGCCCTGCGTGCATAAAAGTTGCGGAAGTAGCGAGGCTTCTCTCGCGCCTCCAGCAGGATCGACGTGATGAGAAAGCCAGAGAGCACAAAGAAAAGATTCACGCCCGCCCATCCCCACAGGCTGGCGTAGTGAATCCACGTGCCCTCAAGCCGCGGATGGCAGTGATAGACGACCACCGCCAAAACCGCAATCCCGCGCAGCCCTTGCAGTTCGGGGATGTAAGACGGCAGCCAGGTTGGGCGTTGGATGGGCAAGATAGTGAGTTAGCAGGTCAGCAAGTGACGTGGGGCACCCTGGTCTCGACTTTGAGACCCTGGATAGATGAACATCATTACGCGGCGGTTGGGGTCGGAGGCGATCAGGTCACCCCGCCGCCAATTGCTTAGCTCGCTCCGTGGCCCGCATCACGGCCTTGATCAGCGTGACGCGCAAACCGCCTTCTTCAAGTTCCAGAATGCCGTCGATCGTGCAGCCGGCCGGAGTCGTCACCGCGTCTTTCAGCAGCGCCGGATGATAGCCGGTTTCCAGCACCATCTTGGCCGCGCCGAAGGTGGTTTGCGCCGCCAACTGCGTGGCGATATCGCGGGGCAGCCCCACCTTCACGCCCGCCTCGGCCAGCGCCTCAATGATGATGTAAATGTAGGCCGGTCCTGATGCCGACAGGCCGGTAACGGCGTCCATGTGCTTCTCGTCCACCGTCACAGTGCGGCCCACGGTCTCGAAGATGCGCTCGGCCAGCTCCATCTGCGCTGCGGAGACAAAGCGGCCTCGGCACAATGCGGCGGCGCCCGCTCCCAGTGCCGATGGAGTGTTGGGCATGGCGCGAATGACGGCAATCTCCAGCCCCGCCGCGTCCTCAATGGCGCGCGTCTTCACCGACGCCGCGATGGAGATCAACGACTTGTCTTTGCTGAGCGCCGGACGAATCTCGTCGATCAGACCCGGCACCTGAAAGGGCTTCACTGCCAGTACAATCAGGTCGGCCTGTTTGGCTGCCTCCAGGTTGTTGGTGCTCACGTCCACGCCCCACTGCGTGCTCAGCGCCAGCGCCCGTTCGGCATGACCAACGGTCGCGTGGATCTGATCGGGAGCAAACAGGTTCTGCTTCAGAAAAGCCTGCAACAGAATGCCGCCCATCTTTCCGGCGCCCAGAACGGCCACGCGGACTTTGGGCAACTGCGCAGGTACTTCGGTGGCCTCAACGGCAATCTCCGCCATGTCTTTCCTTGTCTTGAATGAGAGATGTAATGCTTCTTTTAAGAATACTCGTATTTGCGGCATCCACGGTGCAATCTAGCGGCACATCCTCCGATGGACTCCGTGAGAGCCTTCAAATTCGTCGGATCACCGGCCGCCAAGAACCGCCTCGTAGTAGCGCACGTACTGCGGCACGACCAGCGAGGAGCAGAACCGCTTTTGCGCGGTCTTACGGCCGGCCTCGCGCATCCCCTCTAGTCTCTCGCGGTCCCTGAGCAAGCTCAATGCTCCCAGTGACATAGCCTCTACGTCGCCCACCGGATACAGCAGCCCCGTTATCCCATCGTCAATCAGCTCCGGAACCCCTCCCACCCCGGTTGCGATCGATGGGACCATGCAGGCCATGGCCTCGAGAGCGGCCAGTCCGAACGACTCCAACTCGCTTGGCATCAACATGATATCCGCCAGAGGGAGCAGCTCGTTGACGCGCTCCTGCTTACCCATGAAGTGGACCTTGGAGTGAATCCCCAGGTCATGAGCCAGCCACTCCGCCGCCGAGCGGTCGGGGCCGTCGCCCACCAGCACCAGTTGCGCCGGAATCTCACGCACCACCTTGGCGAAGACTTTCACTGTGTCGACCACGCGCTTGACCGGCCTGAAATTCGAGAGATGCATCAGGATGGCTTCATTGGGCGCAGCCAGCCGCCGGCGCGCCTCGGCCCTTTTTGCCTCGTCGCGGATGGGCGTGTAGACATCGCAGTTGACGAAGTTCGTCACCACTTCAATCTCCCGCGTCACGTCGAAGTCCTCGACAGTTTTCTCCTTTAGATAGTTGGAGATGCTCGTGACCCCGTCGCTCTCCTGAATGGCGTACTTGGTGATCGGCAGGTAGCAGCGGTCAAGGCCGACGAGCGTGATGTCGGTGCCGTGGAGTGTTGTCACAAAAGGCAGGCGTCGTCCACGTGAGGCGGCCATTTGCCGGGCCAGTAGCGCGCTGACCGAATGAGGAATGGCGTAATGCACATGGAGCAGGTCAAGCTCATAGTATTCAGCAACTTCCACCATTCGCGAGGCCAGCGCCAGGTCGTAGGGGGGAAACTCGAAGAGCGGGTAGCTCGAGACCGGAACTTCGTGATAATAAATGCCTTCGTCGCGCCCATTGAGCCGGAACGGCTGCGAATAGGAGATGAAGTGGACCTCGTGGCCCAGCGCCGCCAGCTCGATTCCCAGTTCCGTTGCCACCACGCCGGAACCACCGTAGGTGGGATAGCACGTAATCCCAATGCGCATGTGAGGCTCCCTAGTAGAGTCCTGGAATCAAACGCATTGTAGCCTTGGAGTATTCCGCATATTGCGCGCCGAATGCCTCATTCAATGCTCTCTCTTCCACATGAATTCTATAGAGCAGCGCCGCAGTCGGGAATAGCAAAACCACCGCAGCCGAAATCCAATTCTGCTCAATGATCGCGATGGCTATAAAGCAAATCAGCATTCCCGAATAAGAAGGGTGGCGAACAACTCGATATAGGCCCGAACGATAGAGCGTCTGCCCATCGCGAATAGCCACGTTGACGCTGAATGCCTTTCCCAGCGAGAAAATCGCCGTCCACCGGATGATAAGCCCCGCGAGCATCAGTGCCGCCGCAGCGTAGCCGAGCCAAAGTGGAATAGCAAAATTTGTTTTCGGCACCCATGCGGTCATCCATCCCGCGGCCATCATTGAACAGAAGATCGTCCCCCAAACCACAAACACCGATCCGCGGTCCCGCAGGTTTCCGCCGCTCTTGCGTGTGTGCGTGGTGACGGCCAACAGAACCTCAGAGGCCGGCCAGCCCCACAACAGAATGGTCCAGATGAGATGGATGCTCAAGCTTTCTCCAACTTTCTACGGGCTCGAGGAACGCCGCCTCGTGTCCTTGACGCGGGATTAGTCGTACTCGATGCCAATTCATTACGAGCTTCACGAACGAGAAGTTCAACCCGAGACAAGCTCGGCAAAGCTGATCAGTTCCAGTCGATCCAGTTGTCGGAGTGCGAGCAGCGCCTCTCGTTCGACGTTACGCGAGGCCAGCAGCCGGGTTCCCGCCGCGGCCAAATCGGCGTCGCTGTAGCCGGGATGGGTGATCAACTCCCATGTGCCGGGAGGAAGCTTGCCCATAAGAGAATTGAGCGTTTCTGAATCAAGGGACCCAGTGGCCGAGATGCCAAGGTTGCCGTCGGTTGTCGAAAAGCCTTCTTCGGCCACAATGCGCCGGAAAGTAGGCTCAAGCCGCCGCAGCAGCCTCACTGCATTCCGACGAGTCCAGGGAGCACTCAACGTAGCTCGCAAGCTCCACGCCGGCTCGAAGGGATTGCGCACCGCGCCAATGCCCGCCTTTCGCGCCGCGCGCAGCACCGGCCGAAGCACCGCCGGAAACATGTGTGTGTGCTTGTGTGTGTCAATGTGGGTTAGGGTCAGGCCGCGGCTCTGCAGCAGTTCGATCTGCGCGAAGGCTTCCGCTTCAATTGCGGCCGAATCGATGCGCCCGGCAATCACCCTGCGCAGGAAGGCGCCCATTGAAGGCTGAAAACCTCCGCGAAGCACCGGTTCTCGATCCACCAGGACCACATGGCAGCCCACGCCGAGCGATGGCGTTGACCGCGCAATCCCGATCGCCTCATCGGTGGCCTTCTCGTGCGCCATCAGCGTGGCGCTGGTCAGCACGCCCGCCCGATGCAGCTCCGCAATGGCCCGGTTGATGCCGGATGTCAACCCGAAGTCGTCGGCATTGAGGATGAGACGTCTCACGGGCTGAGTGTATCAACCGGGACTGCTGCGCTGGTTGAACGGCTTCAAATCTCGCGTGTGTCACTACGCTGGTATGATTTGAGAAGGCCGCAATCGCCTTGCAGCCAAGCGTGGGCGGTTAGCTCAGTTGGTTAGAGCGCCTGCCTTACAAGCAGGAAGTCGGGGGTTCGAGTCCCTCACTGCCCACCACGATTCTTGTATCGAGACATGGAAAGAAATCCAAGGACAAAAAGACATGAGTGTGGCTGCGGTGACGGCTGACGAGCGTACGCACGAACAGAAACTGGACCTGCTTGCCGAGGTTGCGGTGCGGGTTGGGCTCGGCCTGCGTGCAGGCCAGGAACTCGTGATGACAGCATCTTTGGATGCTCTGCCGCTGGCGCGCCGCATCACGGAGCAGGCTTATCGCGCAGGCGCTTCGCTGGTGACGACACTTTATAGCGACGATGAAGCATCGTTGATGCGCTACCACTTCGCGCCGGACGAGAGCTTTGACCACGCGGCCAAGTGGTTGTACGACGGAATGGGCGCGGCGTTCAAGAGCGGCGCGGCGCGGCTGGCGATCGCCGGGGGGAATCCGGCGCTGCTCTCGAATGAAGATCCCGACAAAGTAGGGCGGGCAAATCGTGCTGTCTCGATGGCATACAGGCCGGCGCTCGAGCTGATTACGCGCCACGAGATTAACTGGACCATTGTGGCGAGCGCCACTCCGGCGTGGGCGGCGTCGATGTTTCCTGAAGATGCGCCAGACGCGGCGTTGGTCAAGCTGTGGGACGCGATCTTCCAGACGACTCGCATCAACAGCGACGACCCCGTTGCGGCGTGGAAGTCGCACGATGCAGATCTGCATAAGCGCTCGGCGCGATTGAACGAAAAGCGCTATGCGGCGTTGCAGTATCGGGGGCCGGGAACCGATTTTCGCCTTGGTCTTGCCGATGACCATCTCTGGCTGGGCGGGGGGACAACGGCGGGAAACGGCCTCTACTGCATTCCCAACATGCCCACGGAAGAAGTGTTCACCACGCCGCACAAGGACCGCGCCGATGGTATAGTGACGGCCACCAAGCCGCTCTCCCACCAGGGAACGCTGATCGAGGGCATTCAGGTGCGGTTTGAAAAAGGACGGATTGTGGAGGCGCACGCGAGCAGAGGCGAGCAAGTGCTGAAGAGGCTGATCGACACCGACGATGGCGCGCGCCGTTTGGGCGAGGTGGCGCTCGTTCCGCATTCGTCGCCGATCGCAGCCAGCGGAATGCTGTTCCTGAACACGCTTTTCGATGAGAATGCCGCGTCGCATATTGCCCTTGGGCAGGCTTACTCATCGTGCGTGCGCGAAGGAGACAAACTGACGCCGGAGCAGCTTGCGGCAAAGGGCGCCAACGACAGCCTGATCCATGTGGACTGGATGATCGGGTCGGGCCAGCTTGACATCGATGGCATTACTGCCGGGGGTGTTGCGGAACCTCTGATACGTCAGGGGGAGTGGGTCTGAGTCGGCCAAGGGGAGTATATTTCTCTGTTGCAGCGAATGGGGCAGTTGCATGGAAGGAACGCAATGGAAGTGCAAGAGAGCAAACCGGCAGCAGATGAAGTACTACTGATCACCAGCGGCGACCTGCGGCTGGCGGCAAACCAGGCGTGTTGGCCCGCGCAGAGAGACATGGAAGAGAAGCTGACTGCGACCTTTGCTCGGCAGGGCATCAAGCTTGTGCGTGCCCACGCTTACAACGAGACGGAAAAGCATGGATTCATCTCTTCGCAGCGCATGGGAATGGATGTCTTCATGAACATTCATCCGGAAGCCCGGTTGGTTTTTGCGACCGCCGCTTGGCAGTACAGTCATCATGTTCTGCCGGGTCTGCGAAGTCACCGGGGGCCAATTCTTACTGTCGCTAATTGGTCTGGACAATGGCCAGGGCTCGTGGGGCTGCTCAATCTGAATGGATCGCTCATCAAGGCGGGCAGGAAGTTTTCGTCGATCTGGAGCAAGGACTTTGCGGACGATTATTTTCTCGGCGCGCTTCAGGAATGGCTACGCGATGGAAGAATCAGCCACGATCAGTCGCATGTGCATTCACTCGATCAGGCCAAATTGTCCGCCGAATGCGCTGCGTTGGGCGCATTGCTCGCCGCAGATCTAAAGCATCGCAAAGCTATCATCGGTATCTTCGATGAAGGCTGCATGGGCATGTACAACGCCATCATCGATGACGAGTTACTCAACCCGGCTGGGATCTACAAGGAGCGGCTAAGTCAATCGGCTCTCGTGGCTAAGATGCGGACAGTAACTGAGGCGGAAGCCGAGGCCGTCTACCAATGGCTTGTTGCCAAGAGGGTGAAGTTCGATCTGGGCAAGGACCCAGCAACGGAGTTGACGCTCGACCAGGTGATCGAGCAATGCAAGATGTATATCGCGGCGGTGCGGATCGCCAAGGAGTTCGGCTGCGATGCAATCGGCATTCAGTATCAGCAGGGATTGAAGGACATGACCCCCGCATCGGATCTTGCGGAGGGAATGCTGAACAATGCGGATCGCCCTCCAGTCTTCGCCGATGGAACAAGCGAAGAGCTTTATGCCGGCGGACCGCTGGTGCACTTCAACGAGGTGGACGAATGCGCCGGCGTAGATGCGCTCATTACGAATCGCTGCTGGAATGCGCTCGGGCTTGACCCATCGACGACGCTGCACGATGTTCGCTGGGGCGAATACTACAAAGACATCGACGCGTTTGTCTGGCTGCTGCAAATCTCTGGTGCCGCGCCTGCGAATCATTTTGTCGATGGATATACCGGGGCAATCAGCGAGCGTCAACCGGCCATGTATTTCCCGCTTGGCGGCGGATCGCTGAAGGGCATCGGCAAGCCAGGCGAGATCGTCTGGAGCCGCGTGTTTGTTGAGGGTGGCGCACTTCATGCGGACCTTGGCAGAGGCACGGTCGTGAGGCTGCCCGCAGCCGAGACGGAGCGCCGCTGGCGCGAGACGACGACGCAGTGGCCCATCGTTCATGCCGTCTTGCACGGCGTAAGTCAGAATCAGATGATGGCTCGCCATCGCGCCAATCACGTCAACATCGCGTATGCGCCTTCAGCGGAGGCAGCCGACAAGGCTCTGGCGACGAAGGCCGCGATGCTTGCGGAGTTAGGCATCACGGTTCATCTGTGCGGCAGAACGCAGAACGGCTGATATTGCTCATTGCTGCATGCTTTCTTCAGACGGCACAATTCCCATCTCCTGATAGATCGGTCGAATCTGGCTGCGCAGCCTGGGCAACTTCGTCGTGAACCATGCTGCGCCCAGCACGAGCACGAATCCATTCAAGATCACCGTCCATGGAGCACCGATGCCATGAGCGATGGCTCCGGCCAGCATGCGCCACCACACCGGCGCTAGAGGTCCAGGCACAGGTGCGCCAACGCCATTCGCCATGGTTCCGGCCAGGAGGCTGCCGAAGGGCGCCATGCCCATGAACGCCATCGTGTAGTAGCTCATCACGCGCCCGCGCTTGTCTTCGCTCACGATGGTCTGAATGACGGTGTTGCTGGCCGCCATTCCCATCATCATACCCATGCCCGCCACCGCGACCATCATCATGGAAAGCCAGAGGACGCGCGACGCACCGAAGCCAATCAGCCCCAGGCCAAATACCGCGGCGGCGATGGGGATCATGCGCACCAATCCCCGCACGCTCTTGCGCGCCGCAAGCGAGAGCGCCGATCCGAGCGCGCCGATGCCCATTGCGCCCATCAGGAAGCCGAGCGTATGCGGGCCTCCATGCAGCACTCGGGCCGCAAAGATCGGCATCAACACCACGAACGGCATCCCCATCAGACTGCAGACGGCGAACAGCGAGAGGATGGTCCGGATAGGCAGAAACTCCGAAACATAAGTCCAACCTGCCTTCAAGTCAGTCCAAGTTGAAGTTACTTTTCGCTTGATTGCGGGGATGTGAATACGCATCATCAGCAGCGAGGCAATGACAGCCAGGTAACTTATGCCGTCGATAAGAAAGCACCAGCCTTCGCTGGTAACTGCGATCAACATCCCCGCCAGCGACGGGCCTACCAGGCGCGTCATGTTCACCATCGATGAGTTGATGGCGATGGCGTTCGACAGGTCGTCGCGGTCTTCGACCATCTGCACCATGAAGGACTGGCGGCCGGGCATATCGAATGCGTTGATGATGCCCTGCATTACGCTCAACCCGAGCAGCAAGGGAATGGTGATGTGATGCGAGAGCGTCAGGGCGGCCAGCGCGAGCGATTGAATCATCGATAATGTTTGCGTCCAGACCAGAACCTGCCGTCGATCGAGCCTATCCACCCATACGCCGGCGAAGGGTGCAAATATGAACGTTGGAATCTGGCCCGCGAAGCTGATCGTGCCCAGCAGCAGCGCCGATCCGGTGAGCCGGTAGACCAGCCAACTGGTGGCGATGCGCGTCATCCACGTGCCGATCAGCGAGATGCTCTGCCCTCCGAAGAAGAGGCGGAAGTTGCGATGACGGAGCGCACGCCAGGCATGAGAAGAACCGCTGAACATGCGCGGTTCGGGCGCGGCTGAGGCTGCGGCTCCCTCTGGACGGATTGTTTCGTCAGTGCCGCTCAAGAGTGGTCCCTCGTTCGTGAGCATTTGGTGCTTTCGTTCTGGCCGGATCGGTCTTACGGGACAATTCCCAGCTCGCGTAGCAGAAACGCGAAGTCAAACGCGATCTCTTTCAGGTAGTCGTAGCGCCCGCTTGCGCCTCCGTGCCCGGCTTGCATGTTGGTCAAAAGCAGCAGCGGGTTGTTATCCGCCTTGAGGGTGCGGAGCTTGGCTACATACTTGGCCGGTTCCCAGTACATGACCTGGCTGTCGTTGAGCGATGTCTTGACTAACATCGCCGGATAACTTGCTGGCTTCAGATTGTCATACGGCGAATAGCTCAACATGTACTTGAAGTAAGTCTCCTCATTTGGATTGCCCCACTCCTCATACTCGGGAACGGTGAGCGGGAGCGTGGCGTCGAGCATGGTGTTCATCACGTCGACAAACGGCACGTGCGAGACGACGGCGCGAAACAGATCGGGGCGCAGGTTCACAACCGCGCCCATCAGCAGGCCGCCCGCCGACCCGCCCTCGATGCCCACGCGTGCAGGGTCGCCGTAGCCTGATCCAGATCCATGTCCAGTCAGGTGCTCGACCACGGCGATGAAGTCCGTGAAGGTGTTGCGCTTGACGAGCATCTTGCCGGCATCGTGCCAGGGCTTGCCTAGATCGCCGCCGCCGCGGATGTGGGCGTAGGCCATGACGATGCCGCGATCGAGCAGGCTGAGGCGATTGGAACTAAAGCCGAGCGGAAGCGCGTAACCGTAGGAGCCGTAGCCGTAGACGTAGAGGGGGTTTTGTAGGGGCCTGGAGGCCCCCACGACAGCCGATCTAGAGATCGGCGCTACTCCTTCCGGTAAGGAGATTGGCGCTACCTGCTTGTCCTTGCGGTAGACGAGGGAGACGGGGACCTTGACGCCGTCCGGCGCTATGGCGTGGACCCGCTCGCTGGCATAGAGAGTGCGGTCGAAGCCGCCGGGAATCTCCAGTTGCTTGAGCAGCGTGGAATCGCCCGTGGTTACGTCGTACTCGTAGACCGAACTGGGCGTGACCAGCGACTGATAGGCATAGCGGAATGTATGCGTGTCGAAGATGCGATTGACGTGAGGATGGGCGCTATAAGCCGGCTCGGGGAATGCAATCTCGCCGGTACTCACTGCTTCTGGCCCGTCGCCTCTGAAGTGCCAAACGCGCAGCCGGGGCAGGCCTTCTTCACGCTCGCAAGCCACAAAAAAGCCGGCGAACAAATCCACGTCTTCGAGCATGACGTCTTCGCGATGTGCAACGCACTCGGTCCAGTGCTCGCGGCCCGGCGAGGCTACCGGAGCCGTGACCAGGCGGAAGTTTCTTCCCCGATCGTTGGTGCGGATAAACCAAAGGCCATAGCGGTGGTCGATCGAGTATTCGTGCTCGTCCTCGCGCGGACTGACGATTGCGAACGAGCCTTCGGGCTCGTTCGCCGCCAACACCCGCGATTCGCTGGTGGTGTGGCTGGCCGATTCGAGCACCAGAAACTTGCCATCGCGGGTGCGGCCCGCGCCCAGATTGAAGCGCTCATCGTCGTCCTGATAGACCAGCACGTCGGCGGCGTGCGGCGTTCCCCGCAGATGCCGCCAAAGCTGGTACTGTCGCTTCTGCTCCTCGTCCTCGACGGTGTAGAAAAGTGTGCGATTGTCCGCGGCCCAGGCCACGGAGCCGACACGCTCCACCTCACCGGGCAGAGTCTCGCCGGTGGTCAGGTCCTTGATGTGCAACGCGTATTGGCGGAAGCCCGTGGTGTCAGTGGTGTAGGCCAGCCAGCGGCCATCGTCGCTTATGCCCGTCGCGCCGATTGAAAAAAAGGCGTGGCCGTGGGCCAGTTGGTTGCCGTCCAGGATCACCTGCTCCGGCGTGTCCTCAGTCGCGTTGGGGGAGCCGTGCGTGCGGCAGTGAACCGCGTATTGCAATCCCTCTTCGGTGCGCGTGTAGTACCACCAGGCGCCGTTTCGATAGGGAACTGAGACGTCGGTCTGTTTGATGTGCGAGAGCATCTCCTGGTAAAGGTCGTCACGCAGGCCGGCGAGCGGAGCCATCAAGGCCTCGGCGTAAGCGTTTTCGGCCTCGAGGTACGCGGTGACCTCGGGGTCTTCCTTGCCACGCAACCACGCGTAGTCGTCGGTCAGGACAACGCCATGCAACTGGGTCTCTTTGTGATCCTTGCGGGCAGTGGGAATTGGGGGGAGCTGGCTTGAAGTCATTTCCTTCCCAGTGTAGTGCAAGAGCTAAGAGCTGGAAGCCAGGTACCGATGGAACCTTTGCGCCTCCATCCGCGTACAATGGAGAGCGATGAAAGGCTTTCGCCGCGCCATTTCGAAGGTTTTCCGGCTACTGCTGGCCGCCTCGTTGGGATTCTCCGCTTCTGCTGCCATGGCCGAGCGGGTTGAAGACCTGCCCCAGCCCACCGATTACGTGAGCGATTACGCGCATGTGCTTTCGGCCGATACCGTTTCGCGGCTCGACCGCATCTGCACCCAACTGGACCACTCCCCGGCCAACTCGCAGTTGGCAATCGTAACCGTCACGACCATGGATGGGGACGACGCGGCGGACTACGCCAACCGGCTTGAAGACAAGTGGAAGATGGGGAAAAAAGGGTCGGACCGTGGAGTTCTGTTCCTTCTTGCGGTAAACGACCACAAGTATCGGATCGACGTGGGTTACGGATTGGAAGGCATCCTGCCCGATGGCAAGGTGGGCGACATTGGCCGGGATATGGTCCCCAATCTGCGCGCCAGCGATTATGACGGCGCAGTATCGCTCGCTGTGGGCGAGTTGGCGCGGGTGATCGCCGCCGATGCCAAGGTGACGCTGACCGACGACGAACCAGCCCCGGTGGTTCAACAGCCGGTAAGGCACAGTCCAGCGGCGGGAAAGATCATCCTGTTCATCATCGTGCTGATTTTCTTTGGCGGCTTCCACTTGCTGCGGTTTCTGTTCGGTTTTGGATTGTTTGGCGGAGGATGGGGAAGGGGTCCGTTCATTGGCGGCGGCGGGTTCGGCAGTGGTGGCGGTGGGTTCGGCGGCGGTGGTGGCGGCGGCGGCGGGTTTGGCGGGTTTGGCGGCGGCGGGTTTGGCGGCGGTGGCGCCGGGGGAAGCTGGTAGAGTTTTCAAGTGAGAAAGGGGCCCGCCACGGCGGGCAAGTCCGCCGCGGCGGACCGGAGGAGAAAGAGAGAGTATGAGCAAGGGACTTTGGATTGCGCTTGGGGTGGTTGGCGTTCTGGTTTTGGGAGTTTTCATGGTGTTCAGCAGCTATGTGGGCGCCAGGAACCAGATGGTGGCCAAAGATCAGAATGTGAAGGCCATGTGGTCGGAGGTCGACGTGCAAATGGAGCGGCGCGCCGACTTGATTCCCAACCTTGTGGAGACGGTGAAGGGCTTTACCAAGGAAGAAAGCACCGTCTTTGGCGACATTGCCAATGCGCGCGCCGGCATGTTGAACGCGCAGGGGCCGCAAGCCAAGATCGCGGCCAATGGGCAGTTGGATTCGGCAATCGGACGGCTGCTGCTGCTCACCGAGAACTATCCTCAACTACGTTCGAGCGAGCAGTTCATGCGCCTGCAGGACGAGCTCTCAGGAACCGAGAATCGCATCGGCGTGGCGCGTAAACGCTACAACGACGCGATCCAGGACTACAACACATTCATCCTTCAATTCCCCAACAACATCTGGGCGGGCATGGCCGGATTCAAGGAGAACGACGCCTACTTCGCTGCCAGCCCGGCGGCGCGCCAGGTGCCGAACGTGAAGTTCTAGTCAGGCAGTCGGGATCACGCGAAAAGGCCATCCTGCATTGCGGGATGGCCTTTTCAGCGGTTGAAGTTCTGGCGTCGCCGGACTACTTGAAGGACGCGATGGCGCTTGCTTCGTCGTCGTAGATGTCGAAGATCGTGTAAAGCTTGGTTAACTGCAGCAGGTCATGAACCTTCTTGGTGAGCTTCAGCAGCTTGAGCGCTGCGCCCTGATTCTTGCATGTGGTGAAGGCGCTGACCAGCTCGCCCAACCCGGAGCTATCGATATAGTTCACGTCTCCCAGATTCAACAGGATGCTCTTCTGTCCCTTGCCAATCAGGTCACGAATGGCATCGCGAATCTGTACACTGCCCTCGCCGAGGGTGATCCGCCCGCTGAGGTCCAGAACGGTTACGCCGTCCAATTCACGCGAAGCAATAGTAAGTGCCACGGAAATTCCTCCTTGTTTCGTACTACGGTTATAGCACTTTCGCCGGGCGCGGTGGCATGGAAAACTTGAAACCGCAATGCCGTTTGCAGAGTTTTGTTCAATCTCCGCCCGCCGCCGAGGGCCGCCGCGCAAGTAGCTTAATCGGTTTTTCCCTCTGCCGGCGTCAGATTTTTTACCAGCGTCAACTCGGTTCCAGGATGCAATTGTCGAAAGTGTACCTCATCCATGAAGGATCGGATGAGGAAGATGCCGCGGCCAGTGCCGCGCAAAAGATTCTCCGGCGCAAGGGGGTCTGGAATCGACTCCGGAACCAGGCCCCTGCCCTGGTCGGCGATGGTAAACACAAGCGCCAAGCCGGTATTTTCCATGCTGAAGGTAATCTTCTTGGTGGGGTCGTACTCGTTTCCGTGCAAAACGGCGTTAACAGCGGCCTCGCGGACCGCCATGGTAACGCGGAAGCGCTCATCTTCGTCGATGCCAGCCTGCTCCGCCAATTTATCGGCGGCCGCCTCCACCTCGCCGACGCTCTCCATGGTGGAGTTCAGCGTAAAACTGATCCGTCCGTCTTTGGGTGTGCTCACCGCGATCGAATCCGCCTGTTCTGGAGCGGAGGCGCACATCCGCCATTCCGCGCCACATCAACCTTGCTGGCAGTTTCATGGCTGGAAGAGAATGTGTCAAGGGGGGTTCAGGGCCGGGCGCCAGTTTCAGGGCGTCGCAAGCGAACCGAGGGCCAAGCCATCATTTCATCGCGGCATCTCTGAAAGCGCTTCGCTGGTCCCGTGCCCCGTGAAAAACGTGAATAATCTCGACGGCTCTTCTCGACTTGCGGAAGTAGATCAGGTATTCGCCGGCGGGGAAGCTGCGGACGCCAGGTCCAATTTCGTCGCGTCTTCTGCCGGCACCTGGAAAATCGCCAATCAGTGCAAAGCGAGCTTCAACAGCCTCGACAGTCCGGTCTGCCAGGTTAAGTCCTGCGTTCAGAGCCCAGTAAACAAAGATCTGATCCAGGTCCTGTTCGGCTTCCTTCGAGACATGAAACCGCATTACTTCTCCGGGGTCTCAGCGAGCAGTTTGCGCCCCCTGGCTTTTACGCCTGCCGTCAGCGAAGCCAGCCCAGCGCGGCCTTCGTACGCGGTGAACTCGCCACGGTCGATGGACGCAATGCCAGCCCGAACCCGCTGCCGGATGCTTTCGATCTGATCGGCTTCAAGGTCGGTCAGGACATCTTCGACCGTTGGATTTCCTAGCCGCAACGATCGCTGGTCTGCTTCTTCCATGCGGCGAAGAGCCTCGCGAACCACTTCGCTGGCATTGTTGTAGCGGCCGCTCTTGACCCTGGCCCGCACGTACTCCGCCAGGTGGTCCGTTATCGAAACATTCATCTGATCCACGAGGCCCTCCCATGCAACCGCTCAATACTCTGGCTTGAGAGTACAGGCGGTCGAATTGGATGTCAAACCTTGACATATGCTCGGCGGCATGGGCTTGCCTGCTTTCGGCGCGACCGTTATCAAACCGGATTCGCCGCCAGGCGCAACCCGGCGTCGAGGGAATACACTCTCCTCATGCAGCCTCGCACCACATCCCGCGTAAGCCTGACTGCGCTGCTGGGAACCCCGGTAACCGACGCACAGGGCCACCTGCGCGGGCGGCTCAAGGATATTGCCGTGGCCACCGGCCCGGATGCGGGCAAGGTGGCCGGCCTGGTGCTCAAGACCCGCTCCGGACTGTTTATCGTGCCCTCGGAAGATGTGATGGAGACGCCCGCGGGCACGCTCGAGTTGCGGTCGTCGGGAGCCATGGTTCCGCTCAAGGAGCAGGGAAACTACCTCTACCTTCAGCAGGATCTGGTGGACCGGCAGATCATCGATATTCACGGCCGCAAGGTTGTCCGCGTGAACGATGTGGATCTGGAGTGGCTGGGCCGGGGCGCGGCGCATCTGCTGCGCGTGGCTGAGGTTGAGGTGGGTCTGCGCGGAGCTTTTCGCAGGGTCTTCAAGGGGCTGCTGCCGCGGGCAACGCTTGAAACCATCTCGCGCAAGCTCGGGGCGCACGGCATTCCGTGGGAGTTTGTGGACGTGATCGAAGTCGACCCGGCGCGTCGGGTCAAACTGCGCATCGCATACGAGCGGCTGGCGGAGATGCACCCCTCCGACCTGGCAGAGATATCTAGAGGACCTTGCGCCCGCGGAGCGCGAGGCCGTGTTCACGTCGCTGGACGAGGAAGTGGCCGCCGAAGCCCTCGAAGAGGTCGATCCCAAGCTGCAAAAAGCCCTTCTCGAGAAGCTTGACGAGGAGAAGATCGCCGACATTGTCGAAGAGATGGACCCCGGCGCGGCAGCCGACTTGCTGGCCGAGCTGTCGGAGGAGCAGTCTGACGCCATTCTCGAAGAGATGGAGCCGGAAGAGCGGCAGGAAGTCGAGGAACTTCTCGAGTTCGATGAGCGCTCCGCCGCGGGATGCATGACCACCGACTTCATCTATCTGGGCCTGGAATCAACCGTGGCCCAGGCCGTGCAGGCGCTTCGCAGCTTCGACGGCGACCCCGAGAGCGTCACAGAAGTCTTCCTGCTGGACGAGAAGCGCGTGCTGCGGGGAGCCATCTCGCTGGCGCGGCTGGTGATGGCGCTGCCGGAGACTCGCCTGGCCGTTCTGGCCGAGCCCCGCGTGCTCTCCTGCCCCGCCGATATGCATCAGGACGACCTGGCCGAACTATTCGACAAGTACAACCTGCACGCGCTGCCGGTGGTCGATGCTCAGGGCCGCATGGTGGGCGTGGTGCAGGCCGACCAGGTGATCAGCTTGCTGCGCGAGAAGCTCTAGGAAACCCCGATAGCCCCTGGAAACAGGTTCCAATTGGCCAAATGTTGAGCAGAATTGCTCACTTCTATTCAACCGATGGGCCTATGCTGAGAGAAAATCCACGAATTTATCCGAATTTGTGAAAGAATCCAAGGATGATGCAGTTTCCCAAAATTATCCAGGGCGGCATGGGCGTGGGCGTCTCGAATTGGCGTCTGGCAAATGCCGTCTCCAGACTCGGCCAGCTCGGTGTCGTGTCCGGGACGGCGCTCGATTCATTGTTTGTCCGCCGCCTCGTCGATGGAGACGAGGGCGGATACATGCGCCGCGGACTGGAGGCCTTTCCATTTCCGGATATGGCGAGACGCATCTGGCAGGAGTACTTTGTTCCCGGCGGCAAGCCTAGTGAAGCTCCTTATCCTGCGATTCCGATGCATCAGCGGAAGGACACTCGGAAGCTGGTTGAGCTCTGCATCGTGAGCAACTTCGTGGAGGTTTTTCTGGCCCGGGAGGGTCACAAGAATCCCGTCGGAATCAATTTTCTTGAAAAAGTGCAGATGCCCCACCTGCCCTCAATCTATGGAGCGATGCTGGCCGGTGTTGGCTATGTGCTGATGGGCGCGGGCATTCCTCTGCACATTCCAGGCGTGTTGGACGCCTTTGCGGCGCATCATGCGGCCGAATACAAGTTATCGGTGGCGGGCGCGTTGCCGGGCCAGGATACGCAGATGCAATTCGATCCGGCCGATTATGTTGAAGGTCCGCTTCCCCTGCTCCATCGGCCCCAGTTCCTGGCCATCGTCTCCTCTAACACGCTGGCCACAACCATGCTGCGCCGGGCCAGTGGCCGCGTCAACGGATTGGTGATCGAGACCCCTACGGCAGGCGGCCACAATGCGCCGCCCCGGGGAAAGCTCCAGCTCAACGCCGCTGGAGAGCCTGTCTATGGTGAGCGCGATCGGGTCAACCTGGAAGAACTGCGGGCGTTGGGCGTTCCGTTCTGGCTTGCGGGCGGCTATGGAAACGCCGAGAAGCTGCGCGAAGCCCTCGAACAAGGCGCAGCGGGTATCCAGGTAGGAACTGCGTTCGCGTTCAGCCAGGAATCCGGCATGCGTCCCGACCTGAAGAAAAAGCTCATGGCCCAAGCCAAAACCGGTTCTGGCGTTGTGTTTACAGATCCTCTGGC
Source organism: uncultured Acidobacteriaceae bacterium (assembly GCA_963757965.1). Lineage (GTDB taxonomy): Bacteria > Acidobacteriota > Terriglobia > Terriglobales > Acidobacteriaceae > Telmatobacter. The sequence goes on along the minus strand of CAVWTV010000001.1, from coordinate 701,407 downwards.
CTCGCCGACCGGGTTTCCGTTCAAGGTTGCGTTGCTCGAAGGCACTTCATCGGAACTGCCCATTTATCAGGAACGCAAGCGCGTGTGCGATCTTGGCTATCTCCGCGAGCCGTACTCAGAACAAGATGGCCGGATTGGCTACCGTTGCGCGGCCGAGCCTGTGGACAATTACATCGCCAAGGGCGGCAAGGTTGAGGATACGGTGGGTAGAAAATGCCTGTGCAATGCGCTGCTGGCCAACATCGGTCACGCGCAGTCGCGCAAAGACGATGTCGTTGAGCCTGCGCTGGTCACAGTAGGCGACGACCTGAACACCATTGCGCAGTTTTTGGCGCCGGGCCGTGACACCTACAGCGCCGCTGACGTGGTGAACACCCTTCTAAGCGGAGTCGCCTCCGAGACTGCCGACGAAGCCGAGCCCCTGGTCCTGGCCACAGCCTGATCCCGGCTCACCTTACGGAGCCGGCACTGCCGCAGGCCCAGCCCCGCCAACGAGAAATATCTTGGGCGCCCGCGCCGCAGGCGCAGGCAGCGCCGGAAACGCCGCATGCGGTTCCGCCTGGTACCAGTAAGCCGTCGAATAAAAATTGTCGGCGCGATGGTTGGCGTGCCCATGTTCAATGGTCACCCGGATCGACTTTTCAAAGGCGATCGGGCTCTCGATGTGCCACCGGTAAAGGCAGCAGCGCCCGCCGATCCTCTCCGGGTCCACCATGTAAGGGGCGCCATTGTGCATGTAGGCGAATTCCTTGCCGCCAAAATCCCAGGCCCCGTTGTAATAGTCCTCGGTTCCGGTGCCGTTGATGGTGGGCTGCGTGTCGCCGTCGATGAAGATCATGTCGTCGCCTTCGCCGAACCACTGTTCTTGATTCTGCTCCACGGCGTGCGTCACTCCCACAAAGTGCCCTTTGCCCGCAGCCTCCAGAAAGACGTAGTTCTCGGCGCCGCTCAGGTTCTTGCGGTCGTTGATCCGGGCTTCGTATTCGTTGGTCCAGTCGTCGGTCCAGCCCTTGCAGGGAGCGGCCTGGCGGTATTGGGCATGAAAGCGGCCCAGGTCAGCAGGCAGCGCCGGGAGCGTGATGTAGTCCACAGCGAAGTAAAGGTTGTCAGTGCGGACCTTGCCTTCATTGCTGACGGCAATTCGCGCCGAGGATGCGAACGGCATCTGGAAATATGCGTTGAGCGCCTTGATGGGAGCCACGGCCAGCAGCGCCGACTGGTAGACGAAATATTCGCCCAGTCCCAGGCCGAAGAAGTCGCCAATCGGTACCTCGACAGAAGGCGTCGTTTCTCCGTCCCACCATGCACGCAAAACAAGGTTCTTCAAGTGCATCCGATCCTGCGAATTGATGGTGAACCAAAGATGCGTGACCACACCCGCGCCCGCAACTTCAAGCAGCGTTGCCGTCTGTCCCGGCTCCACGGGGACCGCGTCGTTATTGCCTCCTGTGCGGTCCCAGCTCGATGAGCGGCGAGTCTTGTAGTTGCGGAGCCGGGCCAGCGCCAACAATTCCTCTGGAACAGCCGCTGTCAGTTCCGACGCCGCAACCTCTGACCTCGGTTCGCCCGCGGCAGCTCCAGCCGCATTCAGGCCCAGCAGAGCGGCCGCCGAGACCATGATGCCCAACAGCCTGCGCCGCGCCGGCAGGCTTTCATTTGGATCGGAAGGATGCATTGAGTTAGCCCCTTGGTTTCGCTGAGGTTGAAACCGAGTTGTAGTCTTGCGCGCCGGGGCCTGTCAAGGAGTGCAATCAAGCAACCCACACTAGTGTGGTGAGTCAGAAGTTCGTTACAGAAGTACGCGATGGAAATGCAGGTCCTTCGACTCCGCTGTAGAACGCTTCGCTCAGGATGACCGCCTCTCTTGGGGTTTCGTGTATGCGGCATTTATTGAACGAACTTCAGACTCAGTACACTAGCCGGGTACGGACGGACTATACGCGGGATTGTTCGGAGAGTCTGTTTCACGGCCCGGAGGCCGGCTTCATCGCTTCCGCTCCTTGAGGTTGTGGCTGTCAGAGGCCTTGAGGGTCATGCCGTAGAGGGACTTGAATTGCTCAATCTCTTTAAGGGTCTGGGCGGAGAAGGGAACGAGCTTGCCCTCGAAGGCGTGGAGGACGATTCCCTCGAGCAGGTCGCCGAGGGTCATATCTTTCTGCTCGGCGATGGCTTTGAGCACTTTCAACATGCGCTTTTCGATCCGGACGCCGGTTTGGACGCGTTCTACGACGACGGGTTCACGGTTTTGCTGCTCTGACGGCATGGCTTCCTCCTGTTACATTCATACCAATGTACCGTGGTACAGAGAATCTGTCAACCCATGATTCAGGGCCTTCGGAAGGTTCGCGTCCAGCGGGTTCGCGCACACGGGTCTCGCCTGTTATGGTCAGTGAGGAAACTTTATGAATCCCCCATAGGATCTCGGGAATGTGGAAGCGCTGGCGAATCCGGATACTGCTGTTTCTGGCCGTTCTCGGCCCCGGATTTATTACCGCCAATGTCGATAACGACTCCGGCGGCATCCTCACCTACTCCCAGGCCGGCGCGCAATACGGATACACCCTGCTGTGGACCATGATTCCCATCACCATCGCGTTGATCGTGGTGCAGGAGATGTGCGCCCGCATGGGCGTAGTCACCGGCAAGGGCTTGAGCGACCTGATCCGCGAGGAGTTCGGCCTGCGCCTCACCTTCGTTTTGATGGTGATGCTGGTGGTGGTCAACTACACCAACGTGGTCACCGAGTTCATCGGAATTGCCGGGTCGATGCACCTGTTCCATGTGTCCAAGTTCGTCTCCGTCACGTTTTGCGCGCTGCTGGTCTGGTACATGGTGGTGCGCGGCAGCTACAAGAGCACGGAGAAGATCTTCATCGTTGCCTCGTTGGTTTATATCGCCTATATATTTGCGGGTGTGCTCTCGCAGCCAAGCTGGCACGATGCTCTGCTGGCCACTGTCCAACTCCCGCAAAAAACGGTCTGGCGCGACAAGGCGTATATGTACATGGCCATCGGCGTCGTGGGCACAACCATTGCCCCGTGGATGCAGTTTTACCTGCAGTCTTCGATCGTGGAAAAAGGCATCCGCGTGAAGGACTACGGGGCCTCGCGGCTCGACGTAATCATCGGCAGCCTGTTCACCGACATTGTGGCCTGGTTCATCATCGTAGCCTGCGCGGCCACGCTTTACGTGCATGGAATGGGAGCAATCCAGGTGGCGTCGGATGCGGCAGAGGCGATGCGGCCGCTGGCCGGCGACTATGCATTCATCCTCTTCGCGTTCGGACTTTTCAATGCTTCGCTGTTCGCAGCTTCGATTTTGCCGATTTCGACGGCCTACACGGTGTGCGAGGGGCTGGGGTTCGAATCGGGAGTGGATAAGAACTTCAAGGAAGCGCCGTTTTTCTATTGGCTGTACACGCTGCTGATCGCGGGCGGCGCGTTGACCGTGCTACTGCTGCCTGACGCGCAGTTGATCAACTTCGCCATTCTCTCCCAGGTTTTGAACGGTGTCTTGCTGCCGGTGGTGATCATCCTGATGCTGATGCTGATCAACCGCACCGACCTGATGGGCGAACACAAGAACTCCCGCATCTGGAATGTGATTGCGTGGGGAACGAGCATCATCGTGATCGGGATGACGCTGGTGATGCTTTGGGGGATGATGCCGGGACATTGAGGGACAGCGCGAGGGTAGTCCGTACGATCGCAATGCAGTGGAGAAAGCGATGAAGTTGCCAAATGGAGAGTCGTCGAATGTCGAGATTGAGAAACTTCGGGATTATTGCCTGAGTACCGCGCATCCTCGCGGCCGACATAAGGCGCGAGTGTTTCAGGGCGTCCTCGGGATGACCGCTGCCGATGCGGAAGAACTTCGCGCCGCTCTGATGGACGCGGCCCGGACGGGAAAAGCCGCACCCGGAGTTTCGGATCAGTATGGCACTCGGTACATAATAGATTTTGAATTGAGGCGCGACGAACGTGTGGCCAATGTTCGGAGTTGCTGGATTGTCCGAAGCGATGAAATTGTTCCGCGGTATGTTACGTGCTACATTCTTTAGAATGAGGGAGGTGTAAGAGAGATGGAGCTTCTTGCCGAAGTCGCTGTGCTCAACGATATGCCCGAGAAGGGACTTGTGCGCGGCCAGGTTGGAACCGTCGTTGAACTGCTCGCCCCCTCCGTTGCCGAGGTCGAATTCAGCGACGATCAAGGGCGCACCTACGCTATGGCTGCACTGCGCTCTGAGGAGTTGATTCGCCTCCACCACCGCCCTTATGAACAGGTAGCCTAGCGATGGCGCGGAGGTCGCGTCGGCCGAACGCCGGACGCGAGAAACAGAAGCAGATGCGCTAATTTATGACGATGATGCACAACCCGGCAAGCCCAGGAGAATTGCTGAAGGAGTTTCTAGTGTGGTGAGTCAGAAGTTCGTTACAGAAGTACGCGATGGAAATGCAGGTCCTTCGACTCCGCTGTAGAACGCTTCGCTCAGGATGACCGCCTCTCTTGGGGTTTCGTGTATGCGGCATTTATTGAACGAACTTCAGACTCAGTACACTAGGCAAGAGAACCGCAACCGAGCTCGCTGAACATATCGGCGTGGCGCGCGCCACCATTTCGCGCATCCTCAATGGCCGGACCTCGGTGACCATGGACCTCAGCATCCGGCTCGGCGAGGCTCTGGCGCTCTCTCCTGCCTTCTTCTCAAAGGCCCAGCTTCAGTACGACCTGTGGATGGAGTCGAAGAGGAAGCGGCCGAAGATCAGGCCGCTGGCCGCCTAAGGACTTGTAGGTCCGCAGTGCCCAAGGTTTCAAAGTGAGGACTGGTGATCCGGCCAGACCATTAAATCATGGGCGGGTTTGTCGCAGTGTTCATTGTGGTAGTTGTCGCGTTAGAATTTGTTGCGAAAGATGTGAATCAATGAAGGCGTGGATCGCAAGAGTCGGGCTGGTAATTGCGTCGGTTTTCGTTGGCTATTTGCTTGGCCATATGTCTCCCACCGTGGTTAAAGCCCAAAGCAATGTGACTATTCCCAAGGCTTGGGGCCACGTAGTAGCGGGCGGGGGGCAATATGTCCATCTTGAAGCTACCGATGGCACGATTCGAGAAGTCGACCTCCAAGACGGGAGCTTGGTAATGCAAGTGGGCAGGAACTAGCCCAGCGCCGGGCCCCCAGATCTGGATTCTAGAACCCGGGAAGGGGCGCGGTCGATCTTCACGCCACGGCCAGGCGTTTGAGCTGAATGCGGCCGGCGGGGATCTGGGCAAGGTCGTAATGAGCCTGCTGTGTAATCCAGCTTTGGGCGCTGCCGCCAAAGACCTGCGAGAGGCGGATGGCCATCTCTGGGGAGATGCCGCGCTTGCCGTTGACCAGTTCTGAGAGAGTGGTGCGTGTGACGCCGAGAGCTGCCGCGGCCTGCGTGATGGTGAGGCCGAGCGGCTCGATGCATTCAGATAGAACAACGGTGCCGGGATGGGGCGGGTTCTTCATCGGCATGGGGAAACCTCCTTAGTGATAATCGACATAATCGACCTCAAACGCGTGGCCCTCATCAAATCGAAAGTTCACTCGCCAATTGGCTCGAACCGTGACCGCCATGAATCCACGCAACTGCCCTTTCAGGGCATGCAGGTTGAAGCCGGGAAGATCCATATCCTCCACCGTGCCAGCTGCATCGAGGCGTGCAAGGATGTTGCGCAGTTTGGATAGATGCTCCGCCGCAACGCCACGAGGGTCGTCATCCTCATAGAGGCGTTTTAGACCCTTGTGGCGAAAGAATTGGATCACAGCCAATCGTAATGCGTAACGTAACGGGAGTCAAGAGACCGCTCCCACGAGGGCCGAAGGCTTCTGCCCCACCGCAGGTGGTTACAGCAGCTTTCCAGCCGCCAGGTCGCGAATCAGGCCGCGGTCGGCGGCCAGGAACTCGTAGCCAGCCAGCTCTTCGAGCCGAACCCAGCGTACCTGGTGTAGATACGGCTTTCGATCTCGCCGGAAAACTCGTGGACTGCGAAAAACTGCAGGTCCACGGCGCCGCCATGGCGGTAGTTGTGGCGGATGCGCGTGATCCGGGGGCCGATGACGGCCTGGATGCCCAGTTCCTCATCCAGCTCGCGGGCCAGCGCCTGCTCCGCGCTTTCACCGGCCTCAATCTTGCCGCCGGGAAACTCCCACTGCAACGCCATTGGCTGATCCGCACGGCGTTGACCGATCAGCACCTCGCCGCCGCGCACGATGAGCGCCGCCGCGACAAAACGGAGGGCGGGGCCGGTGGGCCGGGTATTGGAGTCTGCCTGAGCTTGTTCCACAGGTCTAGTGTAAACGCACTAAAAGAGATGCAGGCCGTGAAACCGGGCGCGCGCAAGTTTATTCGCCTCCGACCTTCGCCTCGATTCCTTCCGCGCCATCAGGCCGGAAGTAGCCCCAGCCGTTCTTTGCCGCCGCCTCAAGCAGCGCGGGGGATGGGTTGACAGGGAAGGCTCGGCGGGCGATCTGCAGCATGGCCAGGTCGTGAATGGAGTTGCCGAATGCCGCGTCGGGGGCCGGAATCCCAATCCGCCTCAATGTGGCGGCCTTGCCCTCGTCGGTCGGCACGTCAACGATTTTGCTGGTGATCACGCCGTCGGTGACGCGGACCTCGGCGGCCAGAACCCGATCCTCAGGAATGGAGAAATCGCGCACGCCCTCGGCAACCACCCAGCGGTTGGTGGAGCTGACAGCCCAGATTTCCACGCCGGCTCTTAGCAGCGTGGCCACCAGCGAGGTCATTTCACGGAATACACGGGGGCGCACAAACTCCTGCACATACTGGGCCGCGGCGGCGCGCAACTCCTGTTCGCGCAGGCCCTCGTAGATCTGCACCATTCACCGCAGATTTCCACTTCGCTTACCTGGCCTTGCTTGTAGGCCCGGTAGCGGGTGTCGATCCAATCGCTTGTGGAGCGCGAAACCAGGCCCTGCTCCAGAGTCCAGATCATGAATCCGTAGCCCGCGTCTCCGCTCCAGAGGGTTCCATCGCAATCGAGGACCGCGATCTTTGGATTGCTATCCAGAACCATTCGCTCGAACTGCTCTGCGTTCCACTTCGGACTCTCTATCTGCGTCGGTGTCAAGTGTTCCTCAATCCTGGGGGAAAATCCCTTTATCTCCATTCTCTTCCAAACTGGAAGGGTTTTGCACGTGAAGGTTTGAAGAAAGGACCGAATGGGGCAATGCCGTCTTCATTTCGGGATTAAGGCCTTCTAGTCTCGAAGCAAGAGCAACCGGCTCGGATCGAGCTGAACATGCCATGGCTGAGGCTCGGCGCTCAACGTGCGCCAAATCTCCTTGGGGACGTCCGCCTGCAGATGCGGCGGCACACCTGCCTCGGGTGCTGCATGCAGCCGCAAATAGAGAGTCATCTCATGGGGCGCTTCACTGGTGGTTACAAGCCAGCATGGAAACGTGTTTTCCCCAATCGAAGTTAACTGGAATACGATCTGATGCGAGCGAATCCCGACGTGCGTCAACGCATCGGGGCCCTTTGTGACTAGTTCGCAGTCCCATGCCTCAACGGCGATCCGGTCTGCGCCGATGCGGCGGGCAGGAACAATGTTCTTGCAGCCGGTCAGGCGCGCTGTAGCCACAGTAGCCGGCTGCTCGAATATCCGGTGCTTTGGCCCGCTGGCAATGACCTTCCCTTGATCCAGTACAAGCAGGTCGGTACAGAAGCGAAAAGCTTCTTCCATGTCGTGAGTGACAAAGACGACCACGCCGTTGTAGTTTGCCAGGGCCTCGCGCAGTTGTTCTTCCGTCTGCCGGCGCAGGTGCGGATCGAGGGCTGCAAACGGCTCATCGAACAGCAGCGCATCCGGTTCAATGGCCATGCACCGCGCAATGGCCACACGCTGCCGTTGCCCGCCTGAGATTTCAGCCGGATTGCGGTTGGCGAGCTCGGCAATGTGCATCCGTTCAAGCTGCTCCTGGACGCGCGCCTGCCGCTCGTGCAGGGGTTGCGCTCGCAGCCCAAAGCCGACGTTTTCGGCCACCGTCATATTTGGAAAAAGAGCGTAGTCCTGAAACACGACGCCGATCTTTCTGCGCGCCGCGGAAATGTTGACGCCTGCCTCGCCGTCAAAGAGGACGCGATTGTTCAGAACAATGCGTCCACGATCCGGCGCAACGATCCCCGCAATCATGCGCAGCGTCATCGTTTTTCCGGCACCGGAGGCTCCAAGCAGGCCCACCGCGCCCGCGCCTGCGGAGAGCCGCACATCCAATTCAAACTGGTCGAGGGTCTTGACGAATTCGACATCCAGTGTCGCACGATGCGCAGGTGGTTCCTGCTTTATGGACAAGGGCGGAACTGGAGCTGGAGCGAGAGAAGAAGCGACTTGATCGCGGGCTGGCTTGCGGAATGCGTTCTCCCGATTCAAGAGGCGAATGATTGCCAGCGAGATAACCACGATCAGGGCGACCCAGAGAAAGGCCTCGCGCATGTCTCCGCCGGCGGCGGCAGAGAAGATTGCGATCGGCATGGTCTGCGTGCGGCCGGGTATATTTCCGGCGAGCATCATCGTGGCCCCGAATTCGCCCATTGCGCGGGCAAAGGCCAGCACCGTTCCCGCGAGTACGCCCGGCGCAGCCAGCGGCAAAAGCACTCGGCGGAAGACGACGCCCTCTGAAGCTCCGAGCGTACGTGCCGCATCAAGGAAGTTCCGGCTGACCTGATCGAACGCACCCAGGGTGGTCCGGTACATCAGTGGAAAAGCCACCACGGTTGCGGCAATAACCGTTGCCGGCCACGAGAAGACAATGGTGATGCCAAGCTCTTGCAACGCGTGGCCGATGAAACTCCGCCGTCCGAAAAGCAACAGCAGAAAAAAGCCAACAACCGTCGGCGGCAGCACCAGAGGAAGTGTCAAAACCCCGTCGATCCAGGCGCGCAGGCTGCCGCGCAGGCCGAACATCAGCTTCGCCGCGGCCATGCCCAAAAAGAAAGTCGCGACTGTAGCAGCGCAGGTAGTGGCAAGCGAGATATAGAGCGGCGACAGATCGAGATCGGAGGGCAGATTCACGGTGCGGCTATTGTAAATCCGCGCTTCACAAAGACGGCCTTTGCGGTGGGGCTGCCGAGGAATTCGACAAAGCTTCGCGCAGCCGGTTCATTACGGCCACCCTTGATCACCGCAACGGGGTAGACGATGGGATCGTGCGTCGAATCGGGTGCGGTAGCCACAACGCGAACCTTGCTGGAAATGTGTGCGTCGGTCGCATACACAAGGCCCGCATCGGCATTTCCAGTCTCAACATAGGTGAGAACCTGACGGACATCCTTGGCAAGAACAAGTTTGGCGTTGAGTTTTTCCAGCAAATGAAGGGACGCCAGCGTCTGCCTTCCGTATTGCCCAGCCGGAACGCTCGCCGGGTCGCCAAGAGCAATCGTCCGTACTGAGCTTCCGGCGAGCCCCTGAAAGTCGTGAAGTTCGGAATCGAGCGGGGCAATCAGCACCAGCGAGTTTCGCAGCAAATTCCTGCGGGTCCCGGCGACGATCAATCCCTTTGCTTCCAGATCGTCCATCGGTTTGGCAGCAGCAGACAGAAACACATCCGCCGGTGCGCCCTGGTCGATCTGCATAGCCAGTGTCCCCGAGGAGCCGAAGTTATTGCTGAATTCGAGATGGGCCTGGCCCTTCGCATATGCATTCTCAGCGTCCGCGAGCGCATCCTTCAAGCTGGCCGCCGCTGAGATGCTCAGGGTGGTTTGCGCCGAACCATAATCCGGACAGGCTAAAGCCGCGAGCGCGACAAACGCAATCCAGGAGCAAAAGATCGCCCACGTTCCTCCAGCTTTGAGATCCGATTTCATGCCATCTTTCATGCCGTCTCCCGGTTCAGTATTTCATTTTGCGCCATGGGATCGCCTTTCGAATCCGCTAGAGCTTCAGCGAGGTTCCTGAATGGCGCACATCCCGCCCTTCGATCGGTTTGCTCACGAAGATCCGTGCAGCATTGAGCGTCGAGCAAGGGTTTGCCGATGAACAGACCGGGCAAAATGGGCGGCTTATCCTTCAAAAATGTTTGACCAGGCCAAGTTTCCCATTGACACCCGCACACCATTATTGTTAGTTTCCAGGCGCGGAAGAGGAATAAGAGAGATCCACCGCCAAATACAGGCCTTCCCTAAGGGGTGAGCGGTGACGCCGTCCTTGCAGGGACGGTATGTATTTGGCGGTGGATTTTTTTAATGCGCCTTAACAATAGTGGACTAGCATCGCTCGGAGGCACCATGATTGCGAGGAATCGGCATATGGGACAGCAAGAAAGATCAATGCGGATTTTAGGAGCGGGGCCGGGTTATTCAATCCTTCCCGTCGAGAAGTGCACGCAGTTGCACAGCGAATGCACGGAAGCACCACTCAACAAGGCGAAATGCAAGATTCAAGTTCTCCGGTGGTTCCACGTGGCGATAGCTACTGTCTTACTCTTTCCGGCACTCAACGCCTTTGCCCAGTATGAAAATGGAAGCCTGGTGGGCACCATTCACGACGCCAATGGGGCTGTGGTCCCCAATGCCGCCGTTACCGTCACGAACAATGCAACGGGATTTGCCTCAACGGTAACATCGAACGAGTCGGGCGATTATGAAGTTCCGTCCGTTCGCTTTGGAATCTACACGATCTCTGCCAAGGGCAAAGGTTTCGCCGATGCGGTTGCGAAGGACATCACAATTGCAGTCGGCGCGCGTGTGCGCATCGACCTCGTGCTGAAGGTTGGCGCGACCCAGACCACGGTCGAGGTAACCGATGTCGCGCTGCAGCTTGAAACCGATTCAAGCCAGCGCGGCCAGACGGTCACCGAGTATCAAACGGAAGCTCTGCCACTGGTGAGCCGGAACTTCTCCGACCTGGTGGATTACGTCACCGGCACGCGTCCGGCGCCTGCCGATGCAACAACGACGGCCGTCACCAGCCTCACGCGCGCAGGGTCGTTCAATGTCAACGGCCAGCGCAGCATGTTCAACGACTTCATGCTGGACGGCATGGACAACAATGCCTATGGCGAGAGCAACCAGGGCTTCGACAACCAGATTATTGCGCCCCCGCCGGACTCCGTCGCCCAGTTTGAAGTGGTGACCAACAATGAGAGCGCCGAATACGGCCGCTCCTCGGGCGGCACCATCAACGTTGCGACCAAGAGCGGTACAAACCAGTTCCATACCACGCTTTACGAGTTCGTTCGAAACACCGATCTGAATGCATTTGGCTACATCAAGCCGGTCTCGATCAATGCTCTCACTGGCACTCAGTACCCGTATTTCAAGCCGGTCTTCAATCGCAATCAATTCGGCGCGAACTTTGGCGGGCCGATCATGACAAACAGGTTCTTCTACTTCGTCGATTATGAGGGATTCCGTCAGACGCTAACGCCGACGGTAGTCGATACCGTTCCCACGACCAATGAACTCAATGGCAGTCTGGCGGTTGCGGTGCAGGACCCGTGGCATCCGGGCACGTACATACCGGCGGGGACGCCGCTGACCAGCTGGCCCTCTCAAGCCCGGGCCGATGCTGACCCGACTGCCCTGGCGATCGCCAAACTATACCTGGGTGCACTCCCCGGCAAATGCACGGTAACGGCCGGTTTGGCCGGATCAGGCGTGGCCACCAACGACTGCCCTTTGAATGCGCCGTTCAAGGATAACGCTGACAAGGGCGACCTTCGCCTGGATTTCCAGCAGAGCAAGGACACTTCATGGTTCCTCAAGGTCAGCGACCGCAAGGAAATAGGCAAAAACTTTAACCTTCTGCCCGAGCCGATCGATATGCAAACCAACGGCCACATCCTGATTCACGACGAGCAGATTGCGCTTGGTTTTACGCAACTGATGGGCGACAACAAAGTTCTCGACGCCCGGGTCGCGCTCTCCGGCACAAGGGCCGGCAAATGGACGTTCGCGGTTGGCGACACGTCGTTCCCCCAGGGCGATATACCGGGCCTGCCGGCTATCGCAGGCGTCTCCGGCGGCCTGCCCTCGATGGCGATCTCAGGCGGCTTTACCTCGTTCGGACGCCAGAGTACGAATCCCCAGTGGCAGAACCCGTCGCTGGTCGACCCCAAGTTGAACTTCTCCTGGGTAAAGGGCAAGCACTCCCTCAAATTCGGCTATGAATACGAGCACGTCTGGGAGGAGATTGAAGACTCGAATCCGCTCTATGGCTCCTTCACTTTCAACGGCGCATACAGCGTATGCCCTGCGTCGGCCGGCTCGTCAAATTGCCCGAGCGGAACAAGCGCCGTGGCAGACACGTACTGGGCCGACTTCCTCTTCGGAGCAAGCAAAGCCTTCTCGCTGGCGACCTATTACATTACCCACATCGACCAGACCATGGACAGCGTCTACGCACAGGACGACTGGAAGCTCGCTCCCAGGCTGACATTCAATCTGGGAGTGCGGTGGGAGTATGGTTCGCCCTGGTCGGAGCGGAACGGCCATATCTCAAACTTCAACCCGGCGACCGGGACCTTGCTGACGTTGCAGCCGGGTTACACGACCGCCAGTTCTCCGCTCTGCGGCACGGCCGCGTGCATCTCTCCCTACAGCGGCAGCGGCGTCTACGGGAGTACCCTGGTGAAACCGCAATTCGGCGACTACGCTCCACGGATCGGCTTTGCCTTCGCCCTCACGCCCAGCATTGCCATCCGCGGCGGCTACGGAACCGCATTTGTCCACTACTGGCGCGCCGGTTCCGGCAACAACATCGCCATCAACGCTCCGTTTGCGATGATCACGTCGGTAACCAACCCGGCCGTTGGCACGACGAATGGCTACGTTAGACTCTCGCAGGGCTATCCCGCCGGTCTCGCCACCACTTTCAGCGCGGGCACCGATAACATCGACTCGATTCCCCCCAACACCAAGGACGGCTACGCTGAGAGCTACTTTTTGAGCGTGCAGAAATCCCTGGCCAAGAACATTCTTGTCGACGTGGCCTTTGTGGGCAACCACGGTGTTCATCTGCAGGGCTTCATCAACGCCAACCAGAAGAACCCTTCCCTCGGCTTCATCAATGGGAATCCGGCGCTTGGCTGGTCTCGTCCCTACCCCAACTGGGGAGGCTACCTGCTGAATAATCCGACCCTCTATCCCACCTTCAACAACGGCGACATCACTGAGGCCCTCAACGGGTTCTGGTCCCACTACAACTCGCTTCAAGCCCGCTACGAGCAGCGCTTTGTCGCCGGGTTGACCTTGCTGAACTCCTTCACCTGGGGACATGCGCTGGATAATGCCTCATCCACCCTCGAGGCCAACACGCCTGACCCGCAGGACGGCAACAACCTCCGGGGAGACTACGGACAGTCGGATTACAACCTGCCCGTCGACAATGTCACCAGCCTCGTCTACGACCTGCCGTTTGGACGCGGCCGCCACTACCTGGCCACCGCCACCCCGGTCGTGAACACTATTCTCGGCGGATGGCAGATCAGCGCCATCAACACCGCCCAGGGAGGCACGCCCTTCAACCTGACGTATTCGCCGGCAGCGGCTAATGCAACTTCGCCGATGCTCACGCAAAACTGGCGCGGTGAGAATCTCTTTCGCCCCAACCTCGTTTCCGGCGCGTCCTATATCCAGAAGACAAAGCTCGCCAGCGGGTACGTTCAATATGTCAACGCGGCTGCTCTGACCTTACCTTCAACCTATGTGGGCAACACCGCCGCCAACGGCCCATCGAGCCCGTTCGGCAACTTGCCCAAGAACTATGGCCGTACGCCGAAGTTCTACGAGACCGATCTGGACTTCAACAAGCGGTTCGACACCCCGATTGAAAGAATCAAGATCGAGTTCCGCTCGGAGTTCTATAACATCTTCAACCACACGAACCTTTACATGCCCGGCGGCTCGGGCGGTGGCACCGTCTCCGGCACGGATAACAACACCTCCGCGCCAACCAGCATCGGCGGCGGTACCATCACGGGAACCTTCGAGCCGCGTATCATTCAGTTCGGATTGAAGGTCGTCTATTAACCTGCAACACAGTTGTGTGCCAGCCAGATTCACTGGCTGGCACACACGTCTATGTCTCTCTTTGAAAGGGCATGGCTTCAGCCGTGCCGCTGGCAGTATCCAAGGATGTGGGCTTTAGCCCCTGCGGGATACATCCTTCTTGGTTCTGCCCCAGCGCCTTTTCAAGGCCTCATCGGCGAGCGTGACACAGGATTGGGCGCTGCAGCACGCATCGGGGCGCGCTTCGCCTGATCGCGTGCAACGCTCTTCGCCCGAGTCTGAAAGTTGCAGGTGTGTCAATGAGAGCAGACATTCTGCGTGAGCTAGGTGAACAATCAAAGCCATGGGATGTGCTGGTGATAGGTGGCGGCGCCACCGGGCTGGGCGCCGCCGTTGAAGCCGCGTCCAGGGGCTATCGCACCCTCCTGGTCGAGCGGTTCGATTTCGCCAAAGGGACTTCGAGTCGAAGTACAAAGCTCGTTCATGGCGGAGTTCGCTACCTGGAACAGCTCGATCTGACGCTTGTTCTGGATGCACTTCGGGAACGCGGCCATATGTTGAGGAACGCTCCTCACCTGGTTCACGATTTGTCCTTTGTTGTTCCGGCATACAGCTATCATTCGCTTCCTTACTACGGTCTTGGACTCAAAGTTTACGAGCGGCTATCGGGAAGATTGTCGATGGGCCGATCTGAATTGCTTTCGCGCGAGAGCACGCTTGGCCGACTGCCGGGACTTGTCGGAGACGGTCTCCGCGGTGGCATTCTCTATCACGATGGTCAGTTCGACGATGCCCGCTTTGCGATCGCACTGTTGCGCACATTTCAGGATCTCGGAGGCACGGCGATCAACTATGTTGAGGCTGCCGGCTTTGTGCGGCAGGGCGGAAAGACGGTCGGTATTCAGGCGCGAGACCGGGAAGGCGACGCGTTCTTCGACCTGCAAGCCAAGGTGGTCATCAACGCCTGCGGCGTCAATGTGGAGGATACGCTCGCCCTGGATCAGGCTGTTCATGGCTCGTTTCTTGCAGTCAGCCAGGGCACGCATTTCGTCTTGCCGCGCTCTTTCTTTCCCGGCAATACGGCGCTGATGATTCCAAGAACTTCGGATGGGCGAGTGCTTTTCGCTATTCCATGGCACGGTGCGACGATCGTGGGGACGACGGATGAGCCCGTCGAAAAAGCGAGTGCCGAACCCCGGGCGCATGCCACGGAGAAGAAGTTCCTGCTAGAGCACATCAATCGCTACTTCGGTCGTACACCCTCCGATGCGGAGATTCTCAGCGTGTGGTCGGGCCTGCGGCCTCTGGTGCGAAAAGGCGGCGTCAAGACATCGAAGCTCTCCAGAGACCACACAATCCTGGTTTCGCAATCCGGCGTGGTGACGGTCACTGGAGGCAAGTGGACCACTTATCGGCGCATGGGACAAGATACGATCGACTACGCAAGTCAGGTTGCTTCACTCCCTGCGCGAAGGTCGCGAACCCTGGAGATGAAGCTTCACGGCTGGGCCATGGATTCGGGTGAAGCGACATTCGAGTGGGAGCGTGTCTACGGATCGGATTTGCCGTTGCTTTGCGCGTTGTCATGCGAAGACGCCGGGCTCGGCGCGCTTCTGCACCCGCGTCTTCCATTTCGCCTGCGCGAAGTGGTTTGGGCGGCGCGAAATGAAATGGCGCGAACGGTAGAAGATGTCCTTGCCCGACGCACCCGCGCCCTCTTCCTCGATGCGCGCGCCGCCATCGAAGC
This sequence comes from uncultured Acidobacteriaceae bacterium, assembly GCA_963757965.1. Taxonomy (GTDB): domain Bacteria; phylum Acidobacteriota; class Terriglobia; order Terriglobales; family Acidobacteriaceae; genus Telmatobacter. The sequence goes on along the minus strand of CAVWTV010000001.1, from coordinate 685,668 downwards.
TGCGCCTGTAGTCGCAAGTATTCTCGCCAGGGAATTGAACAGGAATGCGGCCTGGACGGCCAAGGACCTGACCAGCTTTGTCGATATTGCAAAGGGCTATCTTTATAGGGAGGGTGACGCCGCATGAATCGGGAGCGGCGAGATAGTCTGCCTCTGCGCATTGTCAAGAGAGCCGGCGAAGGAGCATTCCCGGTAGCTGCATCCTGTGTTTCATGACAGAATCGCATAAGTAAATGAGCGAGTGAGGCTATTCATGAGTTGGAACTTTCCATTCCTAAAGCCGGCCGCGCACATCGACAGGCTTCCCGATGCGCAGGTGAAGCGGCTTTATCCTAAACTGCGATGGCAGATACTGGAATCTACATTTATCGGCTACGCTGTTTTCTATCTAGTTAGAAACAATCTCCCGGTCGTCTCCAGGGAGATAGGTCAATCGCTTGGCTATAGCAAAGGGCAGATAGGAGACCTGCTGGCAGCGACAGCTATCTCATATGGCGTCGGCAAGTTCATCATGGGTGCATGGTCGGATCGAAGCAACCCTCGTTACTTCATGCCCATGGGATTGATCTTCACCGCTTGTTGCAACTTGGCTTTTGCCACAGCGAGCAGTTACTCGATGCATCTGGCTCTCTGGTCTTTGAACGGACTGGCACAGAGCATGGGATGGGCGCCTTGCGGACGGTCGCTGGGTCACTGGTACAGCCTCAGCGAACGTGGAACCAAATTCGCAATCTGGAACGTGGCCCAGAACCTGGGAGGAGGGCTGACCGGTCTCATTGTTGCCTACAGCACTTCGGTGCTTGGCTGGCGTTCGGCATTTTATGTCCCCGCCATTCTCGCGATCGTGTGCGCGATGTATCTTCTTGTCCGGCTTAGAGACACACCCCAGTCGGTGGGACTTCCGCCTATTGAGGAATATCGAAACGACTACCCGGCGGGAGGCAATGAGAACAGTGAAAAGGAGCTTGCCACGGGCGACCTATTGGTGAATTACATTTTGAAAAATCGCTATGTCTGGCTCTTCGCGGGCGCGAATTTCTTTACTTACATTGCCCGATACGCCATGCTGGATTGGGGACCGACTTATCTGAAAGAGGTGAAACACGCCAGTCTGAAGCAAGGAGGAGTTAGCACGGCAGCACTGGAGTTTTCTGCAATCTTCAGCAGCATTCTGGTGGGCTGGTTATCCGATAAGCTGGGCGGGCGCCGTGGAATGATGAGTACTCTCTGCATGATTCCAGTTCTTCTCGCGTATATAGGAATCATTTATAGCCCCGATAACAAACTCTGGCTGGACCTTGTCTTATTCGGTGTCATTGGGTTTTTTGTTTATCCGACGATCTTGTTGTTAGTAGTAGGAGCGCTTGATTTCACTTCAAAGAAGGCGGTGGGAACAGCAGCCGGATTCATCGGGCTCTTTGGCTACATCGGGCGAACGATCGAAGGCAAAGGCATCGGCACGCTGGCTGAACGGTATGGCTGGAACACGGCGCTATGTGCGGTGCTGATATGCACATTCCTGGCAATTGTGCTGCTCTCCATGAGTTGGAAGCTCTCGCCACGCAATGCCAGGATCGTGAAGTCCGGGAACCTATGATATTGCCAGTTGCTCGGCGAATCATACGCATTGCCGATTGGCCAAACATTCGGCGATGCGGCGCGACTAAAGTTAGCGCCCAGAAAACTGGAGACTTGTGGAGAGATTCGCTAGGAGAAGCGCGTCCGCCGCCATAGCAGTGTCCCGCACACTCCCAAAGGCAGGATCGTTCCCACCACAAGGACAATGATCCATGGAATGCTGACGGTGATGTGCTGCGCCCTGGTGCCGATGGCCAGCCAGACAAAGACTCCGACAGCGGCGCACATGACCAGAACCTCCCACCAGCGTCGCTGGTGCGGCTGTCCGGCGAGCGGGTCGTCGCCTCGCACCACCGCTGCTACTCGTTCAGGATCTAACTCATAGCGAGTGACCTCCCTGTTCATGGCCTCGTTCCAGTTGGTCAGTTCCATACCTTGCGGCGCGGCCGTGCTGATGGAGAGAGCGCCTGTAATCATCACCAAGGATCCGGTGACGATGAGCAGCTTCCCGGTGAGTGTCAAACCGGAGAATTCGGCGAAGACCAGTGCGCCCCAGGCCAATCCCCAAAGCTGGTTGGTATTGGAAAGAGGGATGCCGCGTCCGATGCCGATATACTTGGCCGCAAAGTTTTGGAACAGGTCGCCGATGACCCAGCAGAAGCCGCCAAGAAACGGCCAGAAGAGCATGGGCCGCGCGCGTTCCAATTCGGCAGCCAGATGTCCGACGCCGCCAAAGAAGATCGCTCCGAGAGTTATTACAGTGCCTAACTCGCCAAAGGTGAAGATGGTTACGAACGAAAGCGGATTCATGCCGCTGATATAGGCCTTGCGGTAAGGAATATACATGGTGCCAAGCAGTACACCTGCACCGAGCGCGGCCAGGATGCCCGCGGCAGCCTTGCCAGGAGTATTGGAGGACTGCTGCGAAGTGGCGTAAGCAAGAACTCCAGCTCCCCCAACAATGGCCAAGGCTCCTCCCAATACTTTGGCCCATCCTTTGAAGCCGGAACCGCGTAGTTCTTTGAAGAGCAGCCAGCCCCAGAACAGTCCGACCAGGCTATTGGTATTCCACAGCGGAAAGGCGATGGAAAGGCCCACGTTGCGAACCGCGAAGATGGTCAGAGTATTGGCCACCGCCCAAAGCATTCCAGCCAGAACAGCCCACACAATCAGGTGAGGTTTGTTGCGCAGGTCGGTCAGGACAAAGCCGGTGCCCTTGAGAAGCATGGGGACCGTCCAGCGGGCCACAAAGGCCCCCATCACCATACCCAGAGAGATCGTGAAGGGAGAGAACCCGGCATTCACGAGTTTGGTAGGTGCTTCGGCAGTGCCGAGCCAGACGGCCGCGGCCAGTCCGCAGAAAACGCCGAGTTTGTGCAGGGAAAGCGTCGATCGCCCCGGTGCGCCCGATAAGTGGTCGCTCACAAAATCACCTCAGAGTCATAAGAAGGGTTATTCCAAGAATCAATACGACCACCGGCACCCAGAGATGCACGTCGGTGAGGATGGCTTTGAGGCTTGACTGTTTCATGTCGTGATGTCTTTCATTGGCACGGGTCTGGTTTTATCGTAAGGCTTGCCCGCACAGCAGGAACGAGTAGGGAATGAAGATGGTGAAGATTGTGAACCGGGACGCGCTTTGGACATTCGCGAAGGTATCGACCGAGACCTGCCTGGCATGATGGGCGCGACTCTTTTCAATTTGGCTATACCGAGTCATCGCACACGTGTGCACTCGACACCAAATCATGAATGCCGGCAGGCCCATCTGTCAATCGGAAAATGAGACGGGCGGAGGCATTTCCGATGCGAAGAAACTCTGCGTCTACCGGAATCAATGCGGTCTAAAATCGCTGCCACAACTTTCCCGCCGCAACCCTTGCTTTGGCCATGATCTCACTCTCATCGATGCCGACAAGCTCTCGATCCTGCATGACAACACGCCCGCCAATGATCGTTGTCCGGACAGCTCGGCCGGACACGCCGAAAAGGATGTGGCTGTTCAGATTGGGGGCGCGGAGAGGCGTTGGCGGATCGTAGTCCACCACGATGATGTCGGCAAGCGCGCCTGGAATCAACTGGCCAATGGGGCGGCCGAAACACGCGCTGGCAATGGCGGCGTTCCGGCCAAACAGCATTGCCGGAGGCTCGGCCCAGGCCGCGCCCGGCTGTCCAGATTGGTGCTTGTGGAGGAGATTGGCTACCTTGAGCGATTCGAACATATCGCAGGTGTAGCCATCGCTGCCCAGACCTACGCGAACACCGCGCTTTATCATTTTGAGAACCGGAGCACAGCCCACCGCATTCCCCATATTGGACTCAGGATTGTGGATCACGTTGGTCTGGCTGCTTTGCAAAAGGTCGATCTCGCGATCGTCGACATGAACACAATGGGCAGCGATGGTCCTGGGGCCAAGAATGCCGTGGTCATTGAACCGTTCGACAACGCGCTTGCCGTGCTCACGAAGGCACTGAATCACATCCGATTCCGCTTCAGCCAAATGGACGTGAAAGCCCGCATCGACTTCCGTGGCGGCCTGGGCGCAACGGGCAAGAGTCTGGTCGCTCAAGGTAAACGAAGCGTGGAGACCAAATAGACCGCGAATCAAATCGTCCGGAGATTGCCTGCAACTCTCGAGGAACGCGCGATTCTCCGCGATGCTTTGGTCAGTAACTTCAGTGCCGTCGCGATCCGTAACTTCATAACATAGGCAACTTCGAAGGCCGGTCTGGTGCGCGGCCTCGGCGATGCGGGAAAGGCTGCCTACGATGGCGCCGGGGCTGGAATGATGATCGAAGATAGTGGTCGTGCCGTTCTTGACGCAGTCGATCATTGCCACCATGGCGCTCAGATAGACATCTTCCAGGGTGAGCACCTTGTCCAGCCGCCACCATAGACGCTCGAGAATCTCGACGAAGTTATCCGGCGCAGCGTCCTTCAACGCCATTCCACGCGCAAATGTGCTGTACAGATGCATGTGCGTGTTGATGAGGCCGGGCATGATCAACCCGCCGCGCGCATCGAGAAACTGCGCGGAGGGGTAGCGTTGCATCAAGCCGGCGGTCGCGCCAACTTCGAGGATCTGGCCATCCCGAATCGCAACGCAGCCGTTCTCAACGAATGGCAGCCGGTCGTCGCGCGTGATTAACCGCCCGTTGCCGGCCAACAGGATGGCAGAAGTGTTCATTGTGCCGGAATTCTAGCGAATGGGTCGGCGTCTCAATGTGATGTGTATCACATCGGGGCAATCGAAGGCGGGGCAACAATCTAATTGCGGCTAATCTGGATCTTTGCTGTCTCCAACGGGTTAAGGGCCACGCAGGACCAAGGTCCAGCGGCACTTCACAGATCGGCGCAACTGTGCAAATCATTGCTCGGTCGTCTTGCGGAAAGTCTCTGGAGCGGAGCGAAAATGGCAAAGCTGAATGTGACAATTTGCGGAATCGAATTAGCGAACCCGATTCTGCCTGCCGCCGGACCGCCGTCGAAAGATGGAACTATCCTGCTGGCTGCCGCAAAAGGGGGCGCGGGCGGACTGGTCACCAAAACAATTTCAGTAAAGGCGGCGGAGGTGCCGCGCCCTTGCATGGCGGAGATTCGCGGCGGGTTTCTAAATGCGGAGCTGTGGTCCGAGCTGCCCAAAGAGCAATGGATCGAAAAGGAATATGAATTGGTCCGGTCCGCGGGGTTGCCGGTGATCGTGGGGTTGGGATATACCGCCGATCAGATTCGGGAACTGGCGCCATTGGTTAGGCCGTTTGCGGACGCCCTTGAGCTTTCCACGCACTATGTTGGCAACGATATTTCGCCCATCGTCAACGCGCTCAGGGCCGCCAAGGATGCAGTGGATGTGCCGGTATTCATGAAACTGAGCCCACACCCCAACATCCAGGAGATTGCGGTCGCGCTCGAGGATGAGGGCGCCGATGGGCTGGTGATGATCAACTCTTTTGGCCCGTGCCTGAGCATCGATCTGGAGACGGGGCTGCCGCTTATGGGGAGCAAGGACGGCTTCGGCTGGCTGTCCGGCGCTGCGATCAAGCCGCTGGCGCTGCGTTGTGTGTATCAGGCCGCACGCGTGGTGAAGATTCCAATCTTCGGCGTTGGCGGCGTCTGCAATGGCCGCGATGCGGCGGAGATGTTCATGGCTGGCGCATCCGCTGTTCAGGTTTGCACGGAGGCCATCCTGCGCGGTCCCGCGGTCTACGGAAGGATTGCCAAGGAACTCGACGCCTTCCTCGACGGGCACGGATACAGATCGGTCGAAGAGATCAAAGGCCTGACTATTCGCAAGATGGCGGAAAGAGGCGCACCCAGGGCCGAGCACTTGCCCAGTGTGGACATGGAGCGGTGCTCTCTTTGCGGCCAGTGTGAAGTAAGCTGCCCATATGGCGCCATCTCAGCGGATGAAGAGTTGCATATCGACGAAGAGAAGTGCTTCATGTGCGGGCTGTGCATAAGCCGCTGCAAACGGCGGGCTCTCAGTATCGCCCAGTAAGTTGGCGCCCCGCGGAGAAGATGGCCTGCGACGGAGTAAGAAACAATGAGCTATGTTACCGGGCTTCAGTGCGTGCATTGCAGGCGCACTTACAACACGAATGAAGTGGAGTACTTTTGCCCGGCGTGCGGCTCCCATAACGGCATTCTCGACGTCGTGTACGACTATGACAAAATCAAGGCGGACCTTAACCCTTCTTCACTGGCGCAGAATGCGGATTGGTCGATGTGGCGTTATCTTCCCTTGCTGCCGGTCGGCGATCGAACGCTGATTCCGCACCTGCAGGTGGGATGGACGCCGCTTTATGACGCGCCTCGACTGGCAAATGAGTTAGGCGTGGCGCGGTGCTGGGTCAAGGACGAGGGCCGCAATCCCACTGCATCCTTCAAAGACCGCGCCAGTGCAATTGGCGTTGTGAAGGCCTTGGAAAAAAAGGCGTCGAAGATCGCGTGCGCCTCAACCGGCAACGCGGCGTCTTCGCTGGCCGGCTTCGCCGCGGCGGCACAAATGCCGGCGTCGATCTTTGTTCCCGCGAACGCGCCGGCCGCGAAGGTGGCTCAGTTGCTGGTCTTCGGCGCGCAGGTATTCTCCGTGCAGGGAACCTACGATCAAGCATGGGAGCTTTGCATGCAGGCCAGCGCGGAGTTCGGCTGGTACAACCGCAACTGCGCCATCAATCCCTACCTGATCGAGGGCAAGAAGACGGTATCGCTGGAACTCGGAGAGCAGTTCCTGCGACTTATGCCGGGAGATTCTCCCGACTGGGTTGTGGTCAGTGTCGGCGACGGCTGCACGATTGGCGGCGTTTGGAAGGGGCTGCGGGAGATGCATATCCTCGGTTTCATTCCGCGGCTACCGCGTATACTCGGCGTGCAGGCCGATGGATGCAAGCCTTTCCTCACAGCGTGGGAGGATCATAGTCCATTGGTTCTATGCGAAGCTCACACGCTGGCGGATTCCATCGCGGTGGGACATCCACGCAACTTCAGCAAGGGCATGAACGCAGTTACTGAGTCCGGCGGTGCATTCGTCTCTGTCTCCGACGATGAGATTCTTCGAGTCCATCCCCCTGCTGGCGCGAAGGGCTGGAGTGTTCGGCGAACCGGCCGGAGTGGCAGGCGCGGCGGGAGTCAAGCGGGCCGTGGAGTTGGGCGTAATCGGCCGTTCTGAAAGCGTTGCGATTGTCATGACCGGGAACGGACTCAAAGATATTCAAAGCGCAATGCGCGCGGTGGGACGAGCGATTCAGGTGCGTCCCGACATGGAAGACATTCGCAAAGCAGTAGATATAGCAGTGACTGCCTGATGTTGCCGATGGCTTGAGAGCGATGAAAGCGAGCAGAGTTCAAGATGACGAAGATTCCATTTGGCCCGACTTACGATGAGATGCTCGACCCAGGTCTTCTCGACAAAGATGTGCGCGACCGCGCCTTGACCGCGTTGAAGCAGGATGAACTGAACCCCATCAACCTGTTCAACATTACTTGGAAGGATGCGGCTCATCATGTGCGCAAGGTCGTATTACCGAAGGCGCTTACGGGCATCGATGCAAATATCGTGGTGATGCTTGGCTGCGGTTTCCCGTCCGGATCGCACAAGGTGGGCCCGGCCTACAGCACGTTGATCGAAGGAATTGTCGATGGCGATATCTTGCCCGGCAAGCACACCATCCTCGGCCCTTCGACGGGAAACTTCGGCATTGGAACGGCCTATGTTTCGAAGCTGCTCGGCTTCCGCGCCATCGTCATCATGCCGGACAGCATGAGCAAGGAACGGTATGAACGAATCAAGAGATATGGCGGCGAACTGGAATTGACGCCCGGCTCTGAATCGGATGTGATTCTGACTCTCGAGAAGACCAGGGAACTGATGAAGGATCCGAACAACAGGGCTCTGGCTCAGTTTGAGCTGTTCCCCAACTATCGCTTTCATCGCCATGTAACCGGAAGAAGCGCGATCGAAGCTGTGAAAGGCGTGGGCAACGGGCGCATCGCGGGTTTTACTTCTGCGCCAGGCTCCGCTGGAACCCTTGCGGCGGGCGACCAGATCAAGGCGATCTTTCCCGATGCGAAGATTGCCGCGCTGGAGCCGTATGAGTGTTCGACACTGGCCAACGGAGGACGCGGCCAGCATCGCATCGAAGGAATCGGCGACAAGATGTGCACGCTGATTCACAACGTGCTGCAAACCGATTTCGTCATCCTCATACATGATGAAGAGACCGTGCAGGGAGTGAAGATTCTTCACGATGGAGTGGATTCGCTGGTCAGGATTGGCGTGGACCGGGACGTTGCATTGAGCCTGCGCGATGCCTTTGGTCCCTCCGGCATTTGCAACGTGCTGGGCGCCATCAAGCTGGCGAAGTTTCTGCGCCTGGGGCCGAAAGACAATGTCGTAACCGTTGCAACCGACGGCTTCGACCGCTACAACTCCGTGCTCAAAGAGTTGAATGCCCGCTATCTTGAGCTGGCTCCGCAAGTATTGGATCGCTGGACGCACGACATTTTTCTTAGCGCCGCAGACGATCATGTCTTCGACTTCCGCAAGCCTGCAATGAAGGAACAGCTCTTTGCGCAAAAAGAAAACGATTGGGTGAAGTTCGGCTACTCCAAGGCTTTTCTCGATTCCATGCGCAGCCAGGAATTCTGGGACGTGCAGTATGCAAAGGTCGGCGAATACAACCGCAAAATCCTCGCCGCACGGTGATTGGCTTTGAAGGAGCAACGGCCATGTTCCAGTTCACGCTGAACCAGCACGACGTCGCAGTCGCAGAGGACATGAACCTGCTGGAGTATCTGCGTGAAGAGGCGCGCCTCGCATCGGTGAAGGATGGCTGTGCCGAAGGAGTTTGCGGCTCCTGCTCGGTATTGGTGAACGGCAAAGCCTGGCGGGCCTGCACGTTGACCGTAGCCAAAGTGCAAGGGAAGGCAATCACGACCATCGAAGGCCTCTCGGCTCGTGAAAGGGATGTTTATTCCTGGGCGTTCGGCGAAGTTGGAGCGGTGCAGTGCGGCTTCTGCATGCCGGGCGTCGTGATGAGCGCGAAATCGCTCCTGGACCAGGGTCTCGATCCCACACCGGCTGAAGTCAAGAGGGCGATTCGCTACAACCTGTGCCGCTGCACGGGCTACCTGAAAATCGAGCGGGCAATTCACATGGCCGCGGCTGCGTTCCGCGCTGAAGAAGCTGTTCACGCAAACGACCTCACAGGAAGAGTGGGCGAGCGGGTCGCTCCCGTCGATTCGACCGAAAAACTGTTTGGCACAGGCGAATTTGTTGACGATATGCAGGTTCCGGGCATGTTGCATGGCGCTGTGCTGAGGACAAAACATCCCCGCGCAATTGTGAAAAAGATCGACATCTCCGCGGCACGTGCGCTGCCCGGTGTTGAGATTGTGCTGACCGCGAAAGACGTGCCGGGCGAACGCTTGCTGGGCCATATCGTTCACGATTGGCCGGTAATGATTGCCGAAGGCGAGGAGACTCGCTATGTGGGCGACGCGCTGGTCGTGCTCGCCGCAACAACAAAGCAGGCGGCTCGACAGGCAGTGGCGTTGATTCGCGTGGAGTATGAAGAACTTCCGCCATTGCTGTCTCCGCAGGCGGCCATGGCGGAGGGCGCGCCGCGCCTGCACCCCAAAGGAAATCTGCTTTCGGAAACCGTGTTGAAACGGGGCAATGTCGATCAGGCAATCGCCAACGCGAAGTACGTCGTCACACAGCAATATTCGACGCCGCGCCAGGAGCACGCCTTTCTGGAGCCGGAGAGCGCTCTGGCAATTCCCGCGCAGGATGGATCGCTCACGGTTTATACGGCAGGCCAGGGCGTCTACGACGACCACCGCGGCATTGTGGAGATGCTTGGTGTGGCGGATGAAAAAGTGCGCGTGATCAGCAAGCTGGTTGGCGGAGGATTTGGCGGCAAGGAAGATCTATCTGTGCAGCATCACGCCGCGTTGCTGGCATGGCATAGCGGGAAGCCAGTCAAACTCACGTTCAGCCGCAAGGAAAGTTTTCTTGTCCATCCAAAGCGTCATCCCATGGAAATGGAATACACCGCGGCGTGCGATGAGTGCGGGAAGATTGTGGCAGTCAAAGCTCGCATCGTCGCAGACACGGGAGCGTACGCGTCACTTGGCGGGCCGGTTTTGCAGCGGGCTTGCACGCACGCTGCGGGTCCCTACCAGATCGACAACGTCGATATCGAGGGGCGTGCTGTCTACACCAACAATATTCCATCCGGCGCATTTCGCGGCTTTGGAGTAACGCAGACCTGCTTCGCTATGGAGAGCACACTGAACCTGCTCGCGGCGAAGGTTGGAATCTCCCCGTGGGAGATTCGTTTCCGGAATGCCATTGAACCCGGCGGAGTACTTTCCAACGGGCAGTTTGCAGACGATGGGACCGCATTCAAGGAGACGCTGCTTGCGGTGAAGGACGCGATGGACGCTCATCCGAATGCGGGAATTGCATGTGCATTCAAGAACAGCGGGAAGGGCGTTGGCGTGCCCGATGTGGGTCGCGTGAAGTTGAAGATGGAGAACGGTGGCGTGACGATATGCACCAGCGCTGCCTGCATGGGCCAGGGACTGGGAACCGTGCTGCAGCAGATCGTGGCTGAATCGACGGGGCTGCCCAGAACGGCAATCAGAATTCACGCGCCCGACACCATGGTGACGCCCAACAGCGGCACCAGTACGGCCTCCCGCCAGACTCTCATCACCGGCGAGGCTGCGCGTAGAGCGGGGCTTGCGCTGAGCGACGATCTGCGCAGTCATTCACTCGCAGAACTCGAAGGCAATGAGTACTACCGCGAGTACGATTGCGTGACTGATCCCATGACTTCGGACAAACCGAACCGCTTCAGCCACGTTGCTTATGGCTACGCGACGCAGGTTGTCATTCTGGACGCGGCCGGGAGAGTTCAGAAGGTCGTCGCCGCGCACGATGTGGGCAAGGCCATCAATCCAAACGGTGTTCAGGGGCAGATCGAAGGCGGCGTTGTGATGGGGTTGGGGTATGCGCTGACGGAGGAGTTCACAGTTCAGAATGGCGCACCGACAGTGACGTTGGGCACGCTCGGATTGCTGCGTTCCACGCAGGTGCCGGAGATTGAGTGTCACATCATTGAGAAGAACTCCGCCACGCTGGCCTATGGGGCAAAGGGAGTGGGAGAGATCGTGATGATTCCGACTGCGCCTGCGGTGGCTTGCGCATATTTCCAGCGGGACGGAAAGCTTCGACCTAGTCTTCCGCTCAAAGAGACGCCCTACAGCCGGTGAGACCGCGCGCAACGCGGCCATCGCAAGTCCGGGAAGGAATGTTGAAATGAAGATGACAGCTGCGCGGGGCCAATTGGCGATTGCCTTGTGCCAGGCACTCATTCAGAACAAGAGCTTATCGGGGCACGAAGACGGCGCAGCAGAACGCATGAAGCAGACCTTCGACTCACTGGGTTTTGACGAGGTGATTGTTGACGGCTACGGCAGCGTTCTGGGGCGCATCAAGGGGAATCGCCCTGGCAAAGTGTTGCTGCTCGATGGCCACATCGACGTTGTTCCGGTTCCAGATGAATCAAAGTGGGCACACAAGCCCTTCGGCGGCGAAATCGACAATGGAAGAATTTACGGGCGCGGCGCCTCGGACATGAAAGGAGCTGTGAGCGCCATGATCGCGGCCGCTGCGTTCTTCGCGTTGGACAGGCGATGGGACTTTGCGGGGGAGATTTACGTTTCCGGAGTTGTTTACGAGGAGCTTTTCGAGGGGATCGCCGCCAGAAAAATCAGCGAACGCATCAAGCCCGATTACGTTGTGATCGGCGAGTCTTCCGAACTGAATTTGAAACGAGGGCAGCGGGGCAGGGCAGAGATTGTGGTGGAGACTTTCGGCAAGCCGGCGCATTCTGCCAATCCGCGAGCGGGAGTCAACGCAGTTTACAAGATGGCTGAACTGATTGGAGAGATTGGCAAGCTCAGTGCGCCCGTGCATGAGATTCTCGGCGAGGGAATACTGGAACTGACCGACATCAAGTCTTCGCCGTACCCCGGTGCATCGGTAGTGCCGGAGTACTGCCGCGCAACGTACGACCGCCGTTTGCTGGTAGGGGAGACAAAGGAATCCGTTCTCGAGCCATTGCTGGCACTGATTGCCGAAATGAAGCAGAGGGATGCGGAGTTCGAAGCCAGCGCGCATTTTGCCAGCGACGTGCAGAGGTGTTACACCGGCGAAGAGATTGGCGGTGAGCGGTTCTTCCCAGGGTGGGCATTGGACGAGGACGATGAGTTTGTGCAATCGGCTTTGGCAGGATTGCGCAACGCAGGGTTGACTCCGGAGATAACACAATACTCGTTTTGCACGAACGGCAGTCACTATGCGGGTGAAGCCGGAATCAAGACCATCGGCTTTGGTCCCTCCAGAGAGAACCTGGCGCACACGATCGATGAATACATCGAAATCGATCAGTTGTTGAAGGCCGTTGAAGGGTACTACTGGATTCTTGCGGCTGTCTTGCAAAAAGGGTTGTGAGCATGAAAACTCTGATCGAGAATGGCTGGATCGTGGACGGTGCTGGAAAGGCCCGGTACCAGTCCAGTCTCGTCGTTGAGGACGAACTCATTGTTGACATCGGCACGGTGCGGAACGGCGAAGGGTTCGATCGGATCATCGATGCCGAGGGGCTGATCGTGGCGCCGGGCTTCATCGATACGCATAGCCACTCCGATCTTGAGGTGATGCTCAATCCATATGTCGAAGCCAAGATTCGCCAGGGCGTGACGACAGAGTTGCTCGGCCAGGACGGAATCTCGATGGCGCCGTTGCCCAAGCGATACATCTCACCGTGGCGAAAGAACCTGGCTGGACTTGAAGGGGACAGCGAGGAGTTGGATTGGAATTACGAAACGACCGATGGCTATTTGAAGGCGCTCGAAGAGAAAGGTGTCGGCCTGAATGAAAGCTATCTGATTCCGCACGGCAACGTTCGTATGGAGGCGATGGGGCTGGACAACCGCAAGCCTTCGCCGGAAGAGCTCGAGCGGATGCGCGAGATTACAAGGCGCGAGATGAAGGTGGGCGCGTTTGGCCTCTCGACGGGCCTGATCTATATGCCCTGCGCCTATGCCGAGACCGCGGAGTTGATCGAATTATGCAAGGTCGTTGCGGAGTTCGACGGCGCATTCGTCGTGCATCAGCGCAGCGAAGCCGATACGATCCTGACATCGATGGAGGAGGTCATCGAAATCGGGCGAAGGTCCGGCGTGAAGATTCACTTCTCGCACTTCAAGGTCTGCGGCCGCAAGAACTGGGGCCTCATCGACCAGGTCGTCGAACTGCTCGACAAGGCAGCGGCAGAGGGGATAAGGACATCGTTCGACCAATATCCTTATGTTGCCGGAAGCACCATGCTGAGTGTGATTCTGCCGCCCTGGGCACACGACGGAGGCACCGACAAGCTATTGGAGCGGCTGAGCAGCTCGGAGCTTCGAGGGCGCATGATCCACGATATCGAACATGGCATTCCGGGCTGGGACAATTTTGTAGACTTCGCCGGGCTTGAGCAGATTTTCGTTACCAGCGTGAAGACGGACGCGAACCAGGATTTGGTTGGCAAGAATCTGCAAGAGATCGGCGAGATTCGCGGCAAGAGTCCGTACGATGCGGCGTTCGATCTGCTGCTTGAGGAAGAGAATGCGGTGGGCATGGTTGATTTCTATGGCACCGAAGAACACGTCATCCGTTTTCTGACTCGGCCGGAGCAGAATGTCTGCACGGATGGTCTTCTCGGGGGCAAGCCTCATCCGCGGGTCTTCGGATCGTTTCCGCGCGTGCTGGGAAAGTATGTCCGCGAAGAAAAAGCTCTCACGCTCGAGGATGCAATTCGAAAGATGACTTCAAAGCCGGCCGAGGTATTTGGCTTCGATCGCAGGGGATCATTGATGGCAGGCAACTTTGCCGACATCGTTGTTTTCAATCCAGACACGATCGTCGATAAGGGAACGTTTGTCGATCCGGTGCAGTTTCCGGTGGGTATTGAACATGTCATGATCAATGGACACGCCGTTCTGAGCGCCGGGAAATATAACCGCGAGCTTGCTGGAAAGGTGCTGCGAAGAACGACGATGAGCTGTTACTGAACTAAATGTAATCCCGGAAGAGCTCTTCCGATGGTGCGGCAATCACGCCCTTGCCTACGAGCATCCCATCCTCGCCTGCGACTTTTGCGCCGGCTGCCACAGCGGCCTGAACGCTGGCTACATCGCCGGCCATCAACACGAATCCCTTGCCGCCAAGAGCCATGGCCAGGTGAACACGGAGCAGGGTAACGTTGGCGGATTTGACGGCTTCGTCGGCTACCTGGATGATGCTCGCCGCCGAGAATGTCTCGACGATGCCGATGGAGCGCAACTGTTTGGGATCGATATCGACGGAGTTGGAGATTGCTTCAAGAACTGAGGGATGCACCCGCGCGATCTGTCGTCTCTCAATGAGCGATGGGCCCGCAGCTATGCCGCCGGCCTGCACGGCGGCCGCGACTGAGGTGACGTCGCCGGCGACCACGATAAGATATTTGCCCGAGCAGATACTGCGGGCCATGAGCAGCTTGATGTTTCCGGCCTTCAGCATTGTGTCCTGAACCAGGAAACCGGTGGCCACGCTGGAAAGTTCGATAAGTCCGATAGAGCTGGTGTCAGACACGAGTTGAACTCCTTTTTCGCCCTATGCTTCGATCGTCACTGAATCGCTGTTGACCGTAACCATACCGTCGATGCTGGCGTGAATCCTTGCTCCGAGCTTGCCTTGCGGCGGCGCCGCGAGCAGATCGCCTACGCGCACCCGATCGCCGCACTTGACAACCGCGACCGCCGGAACGCCGGCGTGCTGCTTCAACAGTACGTTGACCTTGCGCGGCGAAAAAGTATAGTCGGAAAGCGGGCCAACGTTGTTGAACTCGCCCAAACCGAGCCTGGCGATCAGTCTGCGCATCGGAACCCGACGATACTCAGCCATGGGATGCGGCGTTATGGATGCGGGATCGCCCTTGAAAACCAGGCCACGCTCCCGCGCCAGCGGCTTGGCCTGCACGCAGACGCTCTTGGGGTCGAGATCTTCAGGGCACGCATACATGGTGCAGAGATTGCACTCGCAACA
This sequence comes from uncultured Acidobacteriaceae bacterium, assembly GCA_963757965.1. Taxonomy (GTDB): domain Bacteria; phylum Acidobacteriota; class Terriglobia; order Terriglobales; family Acidobacteriaceae; genus Telmatobacter. The sequence continues at coordinate 670,444 of CAVWTV010000001.1, read as the reverse complement.
ATAGAGCGTGGCGACCATCGGATCCGCACCGGTCGCAAATCCGAGCGACTGCATGGCGCGATGTGGCTCGATGGGATGTCCGAGCAGAAAGCGCGGACAGAATTCCGTGCAGAAGCGGCACTGATCGCATGCCGAGCGCCCGATGCGGTTCACCTGAATCATGGGAGCATTGTGGCGCTTGATTAGACTGTGCGAGGCGGGCAGCACGATGATTCCGCCGGTGGTCTTGGTGACGGGAATGTCGAGGCTGGCGGCGGGTTTCGCCATCATCACGCCGCCGATAAGGATGCCGATATCGGGCACGGTGGGACCGCCGGCGGCTTCGATTACTTCGCCGATGGTCATGCCGACAGGAACACGAAGTGTGACGGGGTTTTCGACAGCGCCGGCCACGGTGAGGTACTTGTGGGTCACCGGCTGATCCAGGGCGATGTTGATGAGAGTTTCAACGTTGGAGACGACCGTGTCCACATCCTTGGGAAGGCCGCCGGGCGGAATGACGCGGCCGGTGACAAGGTGAACCAGAATAAATTCGTCGCCCGCGGGGTAGCAGTCCGGCAACGGTACGACGCGCACACCCGCCGGCGCCGTGCTCTCCAGTGCAGCTATGATGTCGTGATACTTCTCCTTGATTCCGACGACGCCTTCGCCAGCGCCGACCATCTCCATGGCCATGCGCAGACCGCGCAGAAATGGCTCGGCGTAATGGTGAAGCAGTTCCTTGTCTTTGTGCAGCAGAGGTTCGCATTCGGCGGCGTTGGCGATCACCGTCGAGACTTTGGTTCTGAACTTCGCGGCGGCAGGAAACCCTCCCCCGCCCGCTCCAACGATGCCGAGTTCCTCAAGACGATCGGGAGAAGAGTGTTGGGACCCGCCCCCGGCTCGATCAACTCGCGAGTTGCCCGCAATTGCCGTCATTCAGGCTCGACCTCAAAATCCAGTCAAAAAATGGCGATTGACTCTGACCTAAACTGTACTGTATGTTTTATATTAATTCAAGAGTGTTCAAAATCGTTCAAAAATGAATTGCCTGATTCCAAATATCGGCAGCACTTCGTTCAAGTTCCGGGTTCTCGACATGCCCGGTGAGTCGGTTTTGGCCTCGGGGCGGGTGGAACGGATCGGCCAGCCGGGCGGCGATTGTCCAGACTATCCGTCGGCGATTCGCCAGTGTATTGCGGCGATTGCGGGGGAAGGGAAGGCTCTGGCGAGTCTGGCGGAGGTGGGTGCGGTTGGCTTCAAGGTGGTACACGCTGGGACCCACTCCGAACCTCAGTTGATCGATGAGGAATTTCTGGCGGCGATGGAGGAGTTTTCATTCATCGCGCCTGCGCACAACCCTCCCTACATCGCTGCCATTCGGGCTTTTCAAAAGGAACTTCCCGGAGTCCCGCTGGTTGCGGTGATCGAGACCGGGCCGTACAGGCAGATGGATGAAGCGGCTACCACGTATGCGGTTCCGTACGAATGGCGCACAGAGTTTGGCATGCGCCGCTATGGATTCCACGGGGCCAGCCATCGCTCCGCGAGTGAACGGACTCAGGCCCTGCTGGGGCGCAAAGATCTTCGCCACATCTCCTGCCATCTCGGAGGCAGTTCGAGCGTGGCCGCATTTCGCAATGGCATTGCGGAAGACACAAGCTTCGGTACTTCGCCCCAGTCCGGACTGCCGCAGAATAACCGGGTTGGCGATATCGACGTCTTCGCCGTATTGCACATGATGAAGAAACTTGGGCTTGATCCGGACCAGATGGCGAGCCTTCTGGGGAGCCGCTCGGGGCTGGCCGGAATCAGCGGGACGAGCGGCGATCTTCGCGACCTGGACCAGGCTGCCGCCGCGGGCAGCACGCATGCCCAGCTCGCACTCGACGTGTTTGTCCGTGCGATTCGCCACTATGTTGGCGCGTTCATGCTCACGCTTGGCGGCATCGATGCCATCACATTTTCCGGCGGCATCGGCGAGAACAGCGCGGAGATACGCGGCGCTGTGCTGAAAAATCTGACGGCATTCGGAGTCGAGCTCGACGAGGAAAAGAACCAGTCGATCAACTGCGAAGGTACGATCTCAACGGACACCTCTCCGGTTAAGGTGCTGGTGGTTCCGGCCAACGAAGAGGCGATTGTGGCGCGCGAGACCGTGGCAGTTGTGGGGCGTGCGAAGGCAGCGGAACAGACACTGGCAGGGCAGGTAAGGTAAGGCAGAAACGGTCAGGAATTCTTATGGGAAGCGCAAGTTTAGCAGGATTGAACTCGGCTGGTTCCATCGACAGATCGATGGTGGAGCAGGATCGTCCGCCAGGTCGCTCTCGAATACCTTGGAAAAGGGAAGAGCGGCGCGGCGCCGGTGCTGACGGTGCAGACTTCTTCGCGGCACATGCATGTCTGCCGTGAAGACATGGATGTTCTCTTCGGACCGGGTTCGGAACTTACATTCGATCGGCCGCTATTTCAGGAAGGCAACTTCGCGGCCAAGGAAACGGTAACGATCGTCGGACCGCGGAGCCGGCTTGATTTCAAATCTCCGCATTTTGGGGCCGATGCGCAAGCAATCTCAGGTCGAGCTGGCATTTACAGACGCCATCATGCTGGGTTTCAACGACATTCCGGTGCGTCTTTCCGGCAACATTGCAGGCACGCCCGGAGCCGTCATCATCGGCCCCAAGGGCGTGGTCGAATTGAAAGAGGGCGTGATTCGCGCCGCGATCCATGTGCATATGAACCCAACTGAGGCATTGCATTTCGGCGTTGCCAAGGGCGACCGCATGAAGCTCCGCATCGGCGGCGAGGCGGGCCTGACCTTCAACAACGTGCATGTACGCATCGACCCCACGTCCAAGCTCAACGTTCATATGGATACCGACGAGGCCAACGCGTGCGGTTTGCACCTGACGAAAGACATTGAGCTGTTCAGGTAAAACAAAGGGTCAAGCAAGACAACGAGTCAAGTAAAACAACGAAGAAGAGAGGAAGCGATGAAGCAAGCGCTTGGAATGATTGAGACCAAAGGCCTGGTTGCGCTGTTTGAGGCGACCGACGCCATGCTCAAGTCCGCAAACGTGACGTTCACCGGCTGGCAGTCCGTAGGTTCCGGACTGGTGACCGCCTTCGTGGAAGGGGACGTGGCCGCGGTCAAGGCAGCTACGGATGCGGGAGCGGAAGCGGCATCCCGGATCGGCGAGGTGGTCAGCGTTCAGGTGATCTCCCGCCCCCACGACGAGCTGCCGTCTTTTGTCCAGCCGGACAAAAAGGCTGCGCCCAAGAAAGGTAACGGAGCCTAGCAGGCGGAGGAGACAGATGAGCGAAGCAATCGGATTGATTGAAACGAAGGGCCTCGTCGGACTTGTCGAGGCATGTGACGCGATGGTGAAAGCCGCAAGCGTAGAGCTGGTAAAGACCGTGCAGATCGGCGGCGGATACGTAACAGCTATTGTTCGCGGCGATGTAGGCTCGGTGCGCGCCGCGGTGGATGCAGGCTCGGCCGCGGCCAAGGTCGTCGGCGAACTCGTATCCTCGCACGTGATTGCGCGTCCCCACGATGCGCTGGTTGAAAGCTTCTTGAAGTAACACGGAGTCAGGAGAATAGAAATGGCCAATGAGGCGATTGGAATGATCGAGACGAAGGGCCTGGTGGCACTGGTCCAGGCTACGGACGCAATGCTGAAAGCGGCTAGCGTGCAATTCGTCGGCTGGAACAAGATCGGCAGCGGTCTGTGCTCGGTGTTTGTTCAGGGAGACGTAGGCTCGGTTCGTGCCGCGGTCGATGCAGGCGCCAGCGCTGCCCGTGCCGTGGGCGAGGTGCAGAGCGTGCATGTGATCGCGCGGCCGCATGGAACGCTCGGATCCGTGTTGCCGAAATAACCGCAAGCGGCAGGGATTTAGCGGCCGTGGCGCACGAGGTGAACCGGCATGTTTATAGCGAAGGTCATTGGCAATGTTGTCGCCACCCAGAAGAACGCGAAGTTCATGGGGATGAAGCTGCTGCTCATTCAGCCGTACATCAGCAGGGATGGCAAGCTGCAAATCTCGGGCAGTTCCGTGGTCGCGGTTGACAGCGTTGGCGCGGGAGTGGGCGAGTGCGTGTTGTTCACGCAGGGCAGTTCGGCGCGTCTCACCCCGACGACGAAAGATGCGCCGGTCGACGCGGTGATCGTCGGTATTGTCGATTCCGTTGAGGTCGAAGGCAAAGTATTGGAGAAGCCATAAATGCAGATCCAGGAACCAATTCCGGCGCAGGTGATCGCGGATATCGCCAAAGAGGTTGTGGCTCGGCTGCGCGTCCAGATGCAACAACCGGCTCCGCCTGCCGCCTTCAGCGTGAAGGCCGCTGCGCCGCGCGACGGAATATTCTCGACCGTGGACGAAGCTGTCAACGCGGCATTTGAGGCTCAAAAGAAGGTCGCGGCCATGAGCCTTGAGGAGCGCGGGCGAATGATCGACGTCATTCGCCGCATCTGCATGGAACGCCGCGAGGAACTGGGCCGCATGGAGATGGAGGAGACCAAGGTCGGCCGCCTCGACCACAAGATTCTCAAGCTAACCAACATGCGCTTTGTGCTTGGGGTTGAAGCGATGCGCAGCGACGCACGGAGCGATCAAACCGGACTATGCATCATTGAGCGGGCGCCCTGGGGCGTCATTGGCATGATGCTGCCCGTAACGCATTCTGTACCAACCATGGCTTCGAATGCCATCAACATCCTGGCGGCGGGCAACACCGCGGTATTCGGGCCGCACCCGTCGGGAGCCAACGTGGCGCGCTACGCGCTGCAGCTTTGGAATCGCGAGATCGAGCGTGAGTTTGGTGTCGCCAACGTGCTAACGGCCGCGCGTGAAGCCAGCCTTGAAGCGGCCGACCAAATCTTCAATCATCCCAAGATCGCCTTGCTGTGCGTCACTGGCGGCACGGCGGTAGCCCATGCAGCAGCCAAATCCGGCAAGCGGGTCATCGCGGGAGGCCCTGGCAATCCTCCAGTCGTGGTCGACGAGACCGCCGATCTCGATCGCGCCGCGGAGTGCATCATCGCGGGCGCGGCCTTCGACAACAACCTGCTCTGCATCGGCGAGAAAGAGGTCTTTGTTGTCGCCTCGGTCGCGGATAAGTTTATCGATGCGATGCGCCGCGCCGGCGCTTACCAGCTAGACACTGCAGCCATTGAACGGCTGACCAAAGCCGCGTTTACCTTCGAAGGCGGAGGCGGCGGCTGCTCCCGGGCGCACGTCAAGAAGGATTTCGTCGGCAAAGATGTCGCGGTCCTGGCAGCAGCCGCGGGCGTACGCGCGCCGGCCGGAACCGATCTTTTGTTTGGCGAGACCGATGAGAATCACGCCTTCGTCGTTGAAGAACAGATGATGCCCTTCGTCCCGGTGGTGCGCGTGCGCGATGCCGACGCGGCTATTGCGGCGGCGGTCAAGGCCGAGCACGGCTACCGGCACACGGCCATCATCCACACGCAAAACGCAGAGACGGCAACCCGCATGGCGCGGGCCATGAATACGACTCTTTTCATTCAGAATGCCGCATCGCCGGCCTCGCTCGGCGTTGGCGGTCCGGGATACTTCAGCCACACCATCGCCACTCCGACGGGCGAGGGAATCACCACTCCGCTCACCTTCACACGCGAGCGGCAGATGGTTGTCGGCAATGCGTTGCGGATCATATAGCTATGTTTCTGGCGCGCATAGGCGGAACTGTAGTTGCGGCAGTAAAGCATCCGTCGCTGGAGGGCTGCAGGTTTCTGATTGCGCAGCGGCTTGAAGCCGACGGGAGTGCCGCGTTGGAGCCGATTGTAGTGGTGGACTGGCTGGGTGCGGGAAGCGGGAACACGGTGATTGTCTCGACGGATGGCGACATTGCGCGGGCCAGGCTTGGCAACAACACACCCGCTCGCATGGTGGTGGTGGGAATTGTGGATGAGCCGCACGGCGCGGAATCTCGAGGCGGGAGTGGCGCATGAGACTGGGCATGGTTCGGGGCCGCGTCGTTCTCAATCCGGCCGTCGCAGCGTATGGCGGCATGACGCTTGTAGTGCTGGAACCGGTGACCATGGAGAATTTGCAGGCGGGCAATGGATTGGGCGGCGGCAAGGCTTTGGTAGCAATTGATGAACTCGGAGCCGCCGATGGACAGATGGTGGCATTTACCGAGGGCCGCGAGGCGGCAAATCCATTCTGGCCCGATGCCGTGCCGGTGGATGCGTATTGTTCCTTGATCGTGGATTCAATCAGCGTCCAGCAATAAGCAGCTACTTGAAGATCTGAGGTGGGGAAGTGACGAACGAAATGAAGAGCGTCGATATTTCAGGCAAGAAGCTTTTGTCGATGCGCGATGCCCAGAGTGCCCATACGGCAGGCGCCAGCCGCGTCCTAATCGGAGAAAACTGCGTTGTGACCCCTTCGGCGCGCGACTTCCTGGCCCAGCACAATATCGCCATTGAGGCAGGCAGCGCAGCCAAGGCCGCGGCTCCAGCGGCGTATACTGCATCCCCCGCTGTCGCAGCCTCCGGCAATAACGGGTCGCCGCAGAAGCGCCCCGCTCCCAATCCAAAGTTGTTCTTCACGCCTGAAGCCGAAGAGATCAAGAAGGAAATCTGCGCGGTGGGGCGCAAGCTCTGGATGCGCCAGTTTGTGGACGGCAACGGCGGCAACATTTCTTATCGGATCGGTCCCAATGAGGTCATCTGCACGCCGACGCTGGTGAGCAAGTTCGATCTGACCCCGGAGGTATTGTCTCTTGTGGATCTCGACGGAAAGCAGATTGCCGGAAACCAGCCGCGGACCAGCGAGATTTTTCTGCATCTTGAAATCTACAAGGAAGTGCCGGAGGCCAAGTCTGTCGTTCATTGTCATCCCCCGCATGCAACCGCCTATGCGATTACTGGCCGCGTACCGCCGAATCTGATCGTTCCGGAATTCGAAGTGTTTGTCGGCAAGGTTGCGATATCGCCTTACAAGACGCCGGGCTCGGTGGAGTTTGCCCAGACAGTGCTGCCCTTCGTCAAGCAACACAACACCGTCCTTCTCGCAAATCACGGAATCGTCTGCTGGGCCGATACAGTAACTCACGCCGAGTGGTACGCCGAAGTGCTTGAGACTTACTGCTGGACCTTGATGCTGGCCGCTCAACTCGGCGTTCCCATATCTCACATGTCGGAACAGCAAGGCTCCGACCTGCTGGCCATCAAGAAGCGCCTCGGGCTGCCCGACATTCGGTTCGACACTTCGCGAATGAAGGAGTGTCAACTATCCGATCTTGAAGTGCCGGGCTCAATCGCACTCACTCCGACCCCTTGTGACGGGCCAGCCGGTAGAGCGCCTGAAGCCGATCTGGAGGCGCTCGTGAAGTCGGTTACGGATGCGGTGATGGGAGCTATAGCCGGCAAGTGAGCGGTTTGCGAGCGGGTGCGAATTCCAGGTGATTGCCCAATGGTGCTTTTGCCGATATGAATCAAGTCGAGCGGCTTCGATACATCCAGGACGCCTTGTCAAGGCAAGACTTCGTGAGCCTTGAGGATTTGTGCGCCGGACTTGGTTCTTCGAGGGCAACGGTTCGCCGCGACTTGATTGAACTGGAACGCAGCCATAACATCCGGCGCGTCCACGGCGGTGCCATGTCGACCACCTCGCGCGAGGAAGCGCTCGACTACAAACGGCTTTCAGTAAGCTGCCAGGAAGAAAAGATTCTTATCGGACGGGCTGCGGCGGATCTGGTTCAGGATGGGCAAACGATCGTCCTGGGCGGCGGATCGACTGTGGCCGAGGTCGCCAGGTGTCTTCTGGATCGCCCGATTCAGATCATCACCAACTCGATTCCGGTTGCCCAGGTGTTTTGGGAGTGCAGGCAGACAGAGGTCACTTTAACTGGCGGATATCTCTATCCGCGCCTGGGCATTCAGTTTGGCCCAATCTGCGAGCGAATGCTTCACAGCATTTCGGCTGACGTTGCCATCCTGGGAATCCGCGGAATTACCGCGGATGGAATCAGCGACACGAGCGCTCTTGTGGTTGAGTCGATTCGCGCCATGATGAGGTGTGCGCATCGCGTTGTGATTGTGGCGGACCACACAAAATTCGGCAGAAGAGCGATGATTCACGTTGCGGACCTGGCCGAGATCGATCAAATCATCTCCGACCGCGGCCTTGCCCCGGACCAACGTGAATGGTTGGACGAACGCGGCGTCAACTACCTGCTCGTATAGATGCCGCCGCGAGCTCAAGCCATCAATGATTGGCGGGCGGTAACACAATGGTGCTTAGTGTTACGATCTCGCCGGGCTGAACCACGATCGTTGCGGGCACAGCTTCCGGAGTGTTTTCGGCATACTGGCTAACGCGCTCCAACTCTTTCCATGTAGTCCCCGGCCAGTTTACAGTCAGATTCTGCGGGCTGGTGGAGCGGTTTGTCGCAATTAAAGTCCGCGTCTTTCCATTGCCCTCGTAGGCGCTCACCAGCAGGTCTGGATTGGTGCTGCCCGCATCCACGCGAACCATGCCTTCAGGAAGGTGCCTGCTATACGCTCCCAGGACGCGAAGCTGATAGCTGCTTGCCACCGGAATGTCTCCGTGATAGCGATCGGGCACAAGCAGTGATCGCGTCGCGCCAAAGTTGGGTTGCTCGACATCGAGGATCAACCAGCAGTAGGCCAGCCCAATCGCGTCCATTATCGTCATGTTCTTGTGATAGAGCTGACCTACATTGAAAGCCGCCCGGTAAGAGTTAATCTGCAGCCGGACATTGTTCATGGAAATCTCGGTCGCCAGAAATGGCTTGTCGCCGTTGGCCGCGCGCAATGCCTTGAACTGATCGTCGAAAGTATCCGGGTCGGTAAAGTGGTCCTGAAAGTCGTACACATGCGAGGCCGCGATATCGATCTTGCTCCACACTTCGGGATCGGACCTGAGCGTATTTGCGACCTCCGTCCCCAGCGCCACATAACTTGCATCGGGCATGTGAATCTTCACTTCTTTGAATCCGGCCGCGTCCAGCTCGCGGCGCAGCGTCTTTACCATCTCAAAGCTGATTTCCTTCGGTTGCTGAACTTCGTTCTGGATCCCGATCACATCCGGCGCCCGGCCGGTCTTCTCTTTCTCCATCCGGGCATAAGTCACCATTGCCCGGGCCCACTCAACGGGATTCGCGGCGCCCTTGAACACCTTTCCGTCTGGATCGGTGTAGTCCTTGGTCGCCCAGGCGGGCAACGCCCACAGTTCGTAGATAACCTTGCTGCCTAACTTCAAGGCCTCGGCGTTATAAGCAAAGTTGGATAACTCGCCGTTTGGGAAGTCATCCCCATAGTAGTGCGGCTTGGCATCGGCCGGGTTGTCCAGGTTCGACATGTCGGGAAGAAGCTTGGTGCCCATCGGGTACTCGCGGTCGATGAGAAGGTTATAGCGCACAAGAATGTCCCAGTACTGCTTCTTGCCCGCTTCGCTCAGCTCCAGATAGGCTGGCATGCCAGGGCTCCCACCGAAACCGTAGATGGTCTGGTGGCGATGCGTTGGGTCCACCGACACCGCAGTGTCCGCGGCTTGCGAGGCCAGCAGTTCGCCGGAAAGCACAAGGTGCCGCGTGCGCGGCCCCTGAAACAGAAGCTGATGCCGGCTCACGTCCATCATGCAGGTTTGTTGCACAAGTGGAGAACCGTTCAGCAGCACGCTGAGCGATAAATGCGCATCGAGGATCACCGTGAGCGAGTGAATCTCTCCGGGCACGATGGCCACGGTTTCCTGGACGATTCTCTCCGGGTTAGTCGTGTGGCTGTCGATCAGCCCATAGGAGTCATAGAACTTTTGATAGACCCGCACCAGGGAATGGCTCACTTCGACAGTGAAGCCTCCATCGCGGCCGGTGAAAATCCAGCTGACTCTTGCGTCCCGGGGAATGCCGTTATCGAAGACGATCGTCTTCGAAAAGAAGGCCGGCAAACGCTCGGGAAAGAATTGACGGGGTATTTCGTCTGCTCGCCCCCAAACCTGCGACAGAGGACCGTCGGAAACAAACTGAAAACGCACTGAGCTTCCCGTTGAAGTCTTATCCGGTGCTGGCGTCTGCGCCATGATCCGGCTCAAAGGCAATTGCACAAGGCACATGGAGACAAAAAGGATCGATGAAACTGTAACTCGCGACATATCTTCTCCCGTTAAGTTTTGGCCTGATGATTACATGGCTAACAATCGAACTAAGTCGGCGCCGCAAGGAATTTCGTCTTGGAATTCTTCGCGGCAATTTACAAAAAGGTGGCTATGTTGTATAGCACGTGTCCAAAGTTTGTCGCTGCTCCGAAAATCATTCTCCGTACGGCACCCAGATATTCTTAACCTGCGTGGCGTGTTGCAGAAACCAGCGGCCTTCGGCCTGAGCCGGATTGAACCAATCGTACTCGTGGCCGTCGTTGGTCCACACCTGCTTCATGTTGCCGATCGAGGCGGCTCGCACCATCGCGGCTTCCTCGTTGCTCCGGAAGCACCAGATGGCTTCGATGCCATCGTGTTCCGCCAGAGTCTTGGCAAGTTCCGCCGGCTTGCCCGCGACAAGATTGACGACCCCGCCGGGCAGATCGCTGGTGTCGAGCACCTGATAGAGGTCACCCACGATGAGCGGATAGCGGTCCGAGGGCACGGCAACCACGGTGTTGCCCACTGCAATGGCCGGCAGCACCAAAGAGAGCAAGCCGAGCAGCGGCGCTTCCGAAGGAGCAAGAATGCCGATGGCCCCAACCGGCTCAGGCATCGCGATTGTGATGTTGCGTCCCGGCGGATGATGCACGAGTCCGTCGTATTTGTCCGCCCACGCGGCATAGGTGAAGATGCGCTCAATGGAGAGATCGGCCTCGACCGCAGCTTGTTCCTCTCCGATGGCCGCGGCGAGCCGGTGCACGATCTCATCTCTCCGCTGAATCATGTTTTCGGCGATGTAATAAATGACCTGAGCGCGTGTATGCGCCGTCGCCTTTGCCCAGCCGGAGGCGGCGCGCGCAGCTTCCACCGCGTTTCGTATGTCCTTGCGGTTGCCGAGTGGCGCTTCGCCAAGCAGTTGGCCCTCTGCCCCGTAGATCGGGAAAGAATAGCCGGAGTCGGGCCGCGCCTGTTTTCCGCCGATGTACTGCTTCACGGTGCGGTCGATGGGGGAACCGGCCGTTGCAAGGCTATCTTGATCGTCCGAAGTGTTCGCGCGGCTTGCCGCAGACTTGGCCGGCGGCAGCGCGTGAAGCCATTTCGGCGACAGATACTCGAGCATGCCCTCGCGGCCGCCTTCGCGGCCATATCCGGATTCGCGATAGCCGCCGAATCCGCAAGCTGCGTCGAACTGGTTGGTGCAATTGACCCAGACCACGCCTGCCTTTACCTGCGCAGCCAGGTCCAGCGCCACATTGATGTTCTCGCTCCAGATGCTCGCCGCCAACCCATAGACAGTATTGTTGGCCAGTTCAACGGCCTCCGCAGGCGTGCGGAAGGTCATCGCTGCGAGCACCGGACCGAAGATCTCTTCCTGCGCCACGGTCGACGCGGGCTGCACATCGGTCAACAGCGTGGGCGGGAAATAACAGCCCTTTTCCGGCAGCGGGTTGTGCGGCTGCCAGCACGTTGCGCCCTCTGCCACGCCCGCGTCCACCATGCGGCGGATGGTTTCAAGCTGCACCGGCGAAACGATCGCGCCGATGTCAATCGACTTGTCCAGCGGATGTCCAACGCGCAGCGTTTCCATGCGCGCGCGGAGCCGGGCATAGAGCGTCTCAGCCACTCGCTCCTGCACCAGAAGGCGCGAGCCCGCGCAGCAGACCTGTCCTTGATTAAACCAGATGGCGTCTACCAGGCCCTCCACAGCGGAGTCGAGATCGGCGTCGTCGAAGACGACGAACGGCGATTTGCCGCCCAACTCAAGCGATAGCTTCTTGTGCGATTGCGCAGTGGCCTTGCGGATGATGCGGCCCACTTCAGTCGAGCCGGTAAACGCAATTTTATCTATGCCTGGATGCTCGATCAGTAACTGGCCGGTCTTGGCGTCACAGGTGAGAACATTCAGCACGCCAGGAGGCAGGCCAACTTCCATGGCCAACTCGGCGAACGCCAGAGCTGTTAGTGGCGTATATTTCGCCGGCTTGATGACCACCGTGTTGCCCGCGGCCAACGCCGGCGCTACCTTCCAGGCAAACATCAGCAGCGGAAAATTCCACGGGATGACCTGGCCCACCACTCCGCATGCCGTGTAGTTAGGAAACTCCGATTCCAGCAACTGCGCCCAACCGGCATGATGGTAAAAATGCCGCGCAACGAGAGGAATGTCGATGTCCCGGCTCTCGCGGATGGGCTTGCCATTGTCCATCGACTCGAGCACGGCCAGCCGGCGCGAGTGCTTCTGCACCTGCCGGGCGAGAGCATAGAGGTAGCGGGCCCGCTCGTGTCCGCTCAGCGCCTGCCAGCCGGGCTGAGCCTTCCGTGCGGCTGCCACGGCGGCTTCTACATCCTCGGCATTGCCCTTGGCGACCTCGGCAAGGGTGTCGCCGCAGGAGGGATCGCTTGTGGTTTGATATTCGCCGCTCGCCGGCTTCACCCAGGCCCCGCCGATGAACTCTCCAAACCGGCGATGATGCCGCTCCAGCCATTGCACCGCTTCCTTCGGATCCTCCGGCGCGGCTCCGTACTCCATGGTGTAGAACTTTTCCGCAATGCTCACAGCGTCTCCTTCCAATGCTCGAAAGCCATCAAGCTATCAACAAGCTCTAGGCGACGGGATGACGGTACGCCGCCGAATAACGGCCGGTCAGATGATGCTCCAGTTGGCGCTCGATGTCGCCCAACATGCCGCTGGCGCCGAAGCGAAATAGTGACGGTTCCAGCCACGGACGCCCCAGCTCATCCTTCATCAACGCCAGCCAGTCCAGCGACTGCTTCGCGGTGCGGATGCCGCCGGCCGCCTTGAAGCCAACCGCCATGCCAGTCCGCTCCGCGTAGTCGCGAATGGCGCGCACCATGGTCAGCGAAACCGGGAGCGTAGCGTTCACCGCTTCCTTGCCGGTCGAGGTCTTGATGAAGTCCGCGCCTGCCATCATGGCCACCCAACTTGCGCGAGCTACGTTGCGCAGCGTCATCAGGTCGCCGGTGGCCAGAATCGCCTTCATGTGTACAAGCCCGCAAGCCTGCTTGAATGCCGCAATCTCGTCGTAGAGCGCCTGCCAATCGCCATTAAAGACATGTGCCCGCGTAATCACGATGTCGATCTCTTGCGCGCCTGCTTCCACCGAGCGGTGAATCTCGTCCACCCGCTCCGCCAGCGGCGACAATCCGGCGGGGAATCCGGCCGAGACCGCGGCCACCGGAATGCCCGATCCCTCCAGCGCCTTCACCGCCGTTTCAACAAAGGCGTGATAGACGCAGACAGCGCCCACCGTCAGATGCAGCTCCTCGATGCCCAGACCCTCCGCCAGTTGCCGCTGCAGCGGGTTGCGCGCCTTGGCGCAGAGCCGCCGCACGCGATCGGCCGTGTCGTCGCCGCTCAGTGTGGTCAAATCCGTGCACGCAATGGCGCGCAGCAGCCACGCCGCCTGATTCTCCTTCTTGACGGTGCGCCGCGCACAATGAGTCGCCGCCCGGCGCTCCACCGCACTGGTGTTGACCCGGACTTTTTCCACCCAGTCAAGATTGAGCGGAATACCCCGGTTGGCTTCGAGCATGCGCCCGTTCAGCACTAACGGGATTGGCTGAACGGAGTGGGCCGAGACGCGCGTGGATGCAACTGGTTGGAGGGCCATTTACATGTCTCCGCATGGAACTGAAAAGTCGATTCAAAAAAAACTGGCTCCCCGCCTCTGGCGCGGGAGCCTCGATCAAAGGGTCCGAACAAGAAGGATAAATCTCTCGCAGCCGCAAATCAACTGCGGAGTGCGGAGTCGCGCTTTGAACTCCCGAAGAGGTTGGAATTGCATGTTCGACGATTACAGCTGAAATGGAATGACCTGCCGTTCGCCCTGGTACGAAATCACCTTGTCCGGATTGCTGGTTACGTCCACGCCCGTGCCATGGCTCTTTCCTACAATCACCACCTGGAAAACCCGAGTCGTCAACATGCCTGGAAATTCGCCCTTCCTTGCATCGACTGTGAGCAGCCGCTTTGCATCGTCCCAATAGAACGCAATCGTCGAATAGACGCCCTTTTCGTAGTTGTAGTTGTCGCTCTCGTCCTCATACAGGGTGAAGCTGCCATCGGCTCCGGGATAGATGCGCAACTCGATTGGGTCGGCAGGTTTTTCTGCGGAGTACTGAAGCAAAGGTCCCATCGGCAAAATGGATCCGGCCTTGACCGTGAGCGGCATTTTCTCGATGGGCGCATCCGCCACGACGTTTCTGCCGCCCTCCAGCTTCTCCCCTGTCCAGAAATCGAACCACGAACTCCCCGCCGGCAGATAGACGCTCCTCGTCTTCTCCCTTGCTTCGACGACGGATTCCTTGGCGTGAATAGCCGGAGTCTTCCAGTAGAGTTGAGCCCTGAAGGCGCCCAGCGAACTGTTTGCAGTCTCGAATTTGAAGTCGTATTCCTTGCCGGCAACCAGCGCCACGGGAACGGTCCAGGACTCCATCGACTCGTAGTTATGCGCCACCTCCTTGCCGTCGAGATACACCCGCCTTGGCCCGAAGCTTTTCAGGTCGAAACGATAGTCCCCGGTTTCAGAGGGAATCAGCTTACCTTCCCAGCGGATTGAGAACTTCGGTCCGGTAATGAAACTCGCGTAGCCCGTGTACCAATCCAGATTCACATCCGGTTCCACATCTTCATGACATGGGGTCTTGAACTCGTTGTCGCAAAAGTAGGTCGCATACAGGCCGGGTTTTCCGTCCTTGGTCTTGAATTGCGCGGGTGCAACCAACGTGCCTAACTCCGGCGGGCGATGATACATAAATGTCGTAACTGGCGACACCATGATCGCCGGACCGAACATATATTGATCGTCGATCGAATACGTTTTACGGTCTCCCGTGAAATCCATCGCGAGGCCGCGCATGATCGTGTAGCCGTTGTGCGTAACCTGCCAGCCCAGCGAATAGATATAGGGCAGCAGACGGTAGCGCAGCGTGTCGAATTTCTCCAGCACCGGGGTATATTCGCCAAACTCCCAAATCTCGCGCGGAGTCTCAGAACCGTGCGACCGGAAGATGGGAGCGAAGGCGCCGAACTGGAACATGCGCGTGTAGAACTCCTGATACGCAGGGTCCTTGCCGCCGTTCATGAAAACGCCGCCCTGGCATCCCAGCGAATAACCGCCGATATCGAAAGTCCAATAGGGAATGCCGGACATGCTGTGGTTGATACCGGCCGCAATCTGCCTCTTGTAAACTTCCCAACTCGAGCCGATATCTCCCGACCAGGTGGTTGCCGCGGCCCTCTGCTGGCCTGCGAAGGTTGAGCGGGTGAGAATGTAAACCCGCTTCCGGTCCGTCTCCTTGCGCTGATTCTTGTAGATAGCATCGGTGTCGAGCAGCGAGTAAGTGTTGAGATATCTGGCAAAGGTGCCGAGATGATTGTCCGGCTCTCTCTTCATCTCATACTCTTCGCTCTCCTGCGTCAGCGCGTTCACGATATCCGGTTCGGTTGAATCCATCCACCATCCGTCGACGCCCTTTGAAAAAAGCCCCTCATTCGCGTACTTCCAATACAAATCCGTGGCGGCGGGATTGTACACATCGAAGTACTTGAATCCCGCCCAGCCCACGGTCGGAAACAGGAAACCGTGGGTGTCCATGTCCTTGTAAATCTGCGAAGACGGCCCCAGCCCGGCCCAGATCGAAATCATAAGGTGAAAGTTCTCCTTATGCAGTTGATCGATCATCTCCTTAGGGCGGGGATACTTGGTTTCATCGAAGATCATTCCTCCCCAGTTATCGTTATTTCCCCAGTAATTCCAATCCTGCACGATGTTGTCGATCGGTATCCGGCGATCGCGGTACTGCTGCGCGATGCCGAGCAGTTCGTCGCGCGTGGCGTAGTGTTCCTTGCTTTGCCAGTAACCGTAGGCCCACTTGCCGTACATTGGAGCCTCGCCCGTAAGTTCCCGGTATCCCGCAATCTCCCCGTCTATCGTGGGGCCATAAAAAAAGTAGTAATCGATGTTATCGGCTACCTCAGACCAGAAGGACGTCTTGTCTTTGCTGTCGTCGAAGATCGTCTTGGAATAGTTATCCCAGAGAATTCCATATCCCGCGGTCGAAACCAGAACAGGTGTAACAGCCTTGGTGTTAGCCTGCACAATCTTAACCGTCCGCCCGCGATAGTTCATGACGCCTAACTGCTGCTGTCCCAGGCCATACACGCCTTCATCCGCGCTCAACTTAAAGTTCTGCTGAACGCTAAAGGCCCTCTCTTCACGCTTGATCTGGGTGGGCGCAAAACTGGGCCGTCCCAGCTCTTTTAGAATCGTGCGATTGTTACTGCTAAGATATTCAATCGATCCATCGCGCTTGCTAATGAGAAGCTTCACCTGGCCGCAACTGAGTGTAACTCCTGCTTGGTTCTCTTCGATGCGCACATTCAGATTGGGCACAACCTTCTGTTTGACGGAGAGGCTGACTTTCTCAGATGTGCCGCCAGCCGGCCATTTCACGACGCGGACAATCTCTTTCGAATGGAACTGCACCTTGACGTTCAGATCGCCGAGTTTCAGTTGAACGCCGTTCTGGATGCGTTGAGTTCCAGGCGAGGGCGGAACTGTCTGTGCGTCCTTCGATGCCGAGGAGTTACTCTGGCAAACTGCCGGCGAAACACACAAGGAAACTGCTGAACACAGTGCTGCAAGCCGCAAAACAGATACGAGGAATCTCATCTTTCGTGTTTCCTTCTTCCAACGTGCGCTGTTGGCCGCACTCAGTCGATGACGAATCGAGAGCGACCAAACATTATTTCATATGCCCCATTTCCCTTGGAATCGATTCATGCGGCAGACGTTTGTAATGTAGACGTCAATCAAAACCGGGTCCAGCGCATCGTCGGAGGTTGGCGGCGCAGCATGTTCGTCCAGAGGGACCGCCATGTCATCTGAAGCCAGGCAGCCGGCCAGCGCCAAGTCATATGCTTTGTGGTTTAATCGTCATCCCGCGGAACAGGACCAGGCTCACAGGAGCACGTGGCTTCAAGCGGACTCCCGAAGGTGCAATCCGCCGGCAGGCAGCTATAGCTCAGACATTTTACCGTTGTGGATCTAACTCTCCAACTTTTTGATGTACAGCCAAAGCCCAACAAGCATGATGGCAATGGCGATCAGGCATATGCCAAGCCCGATGCGGCGATGATTGCGCTCCACCATCGCGTCCTGCCCGGCTTTCAGGTTCGCGCTGGCAATCTTCATGCCGGCTTGAACATCCTGGTCTACCAGTGCAGCCTGGAAGGTGTGTATGGTGACGCGCGCTTTGGTCAGCGCATCCTTTGCCTGATCCTGGCTGAGGCGAGCCTCGCTTACCTCCATGCCGGCAGACTCGGCGAGGCGCAGAGACTGGTCCGCGTCCTTGATCGATGCGTCCAGGTGAGTAAGGTTATCCAGGATGTCGACCCTTGCCCGATCGCAATGGTCGCCCGGAGCATGACACCTCATGCAAACACCGCTCGGTCCCGTGCCCAGCATCGCGTCGGAAGGCATATGGATGCCGTGGTTGCTGTGGCACACAACGCACCCCGGAAGTGACCTGTCCTCGAAGGCCTTGCTGTGCGTGCTCTTCTGGTACATCTGGGCCTGGAAGGCGTGGCAGGTCGAACAAACGTTCTGAACCTTATCCACCCCGGGCGGCGCCGCGCCATGATTGCCGTGACAGGTTGTGCAGGTGGGCGCGCTCAGGTCACCGCGAACCACCATCGCGTCGTGGTGGACGCTGGTGTTGTAGTTGGCAAACTGATCGGTGGGAATCCCGTACTGCTTCATGTAAGCCGCGTCGGAGTGGCAGCGCGAGCACGTCTTGGCCACGTTGACCGGATTCACCGTAGAACGCGGATCGCTGGGCGGCCTGAGATCGTGGACGCTATGACAATCCGTGCAAACGGCAACCTTGGCGTCTCCGGCTGCCAGGCGCTTGCCGTGGATACTGGTGTGGTACTGGTCCAACTGATCGGTGCGCAGGCTGGGGTTGTACTGGCGCATGAAGGCCGGGTTGGAATGGCACGATCCGCACAACTCCGGAATCTGCTTGCGATCGATCTTGCCCTTCCATCCCGCCTTGCGGCTCATCGCCTGGTCAGGATCGTAGCTGCTTGAGTCGCCTCCGTGGCAACTGGTGCAGGTCAATCCCTTTTGCGCGTGAATGTCCTGGCTGAATTTCTCCGGAGTTACTTCAAGCCGGCCAGGCTGGGCGGAATGGCAATCCAGACAGGAGTTCACGGCTTGCCCATAGCTCAGGCTCGCTCCCAGCAGGATCAGCCCGCCCAGCCAGACTCGGCGAGCCGGGACGAACGGTCGGACCTTATTGCGCAACGTAGCCATAGATGCTCATACCTATCACGTACACGAGGGCAAAGATTGCAAGACCCGTGATCCATCCTTTGGTGCGTGCGGGATGGTCACTCTCAAAGAAAGGCAACAGCAGCCACAACAGGCCGGCCAGACTGCAACCAAGAACACCCAATACCTCTCCGTCGACGAACCAGACTTTGGACGGAATGACCTTGAGGGTCTGAAACATGAACAGGAAGTACCATTCGGGCTTAATTCCCGCCGGTGCGGAGACAAATGGATCTGCTTTGACGCCGAGGTTCCAGGGGAAGATTGCGGCCAGCGCCCCCAGCACTCCCATGGCCACATACCAGGCCATCATCTCCCGCAGCATGAAGTTGGGAAAGAACTTCATCTCCCGCCGTGCCGACGGATTTGCTGTCCACTGAACGTCCAGCTTTGGCGGAACGCTGATGCCCTGCCGTTGAACCAGGAACAGGTGGATCGCGATGAGTACGGTGACCAATCCGGGCAGAACGGCGACGTGGAATCCGAAGAACCTGCTCAGCGTGGCGCCAGTCACCTCTTCGCCGCCGCGGAGAAAGATCATTATGGGTTTGCCGATGATGGGAACCTGACCGGCAATCTCCGTTCCCACCTTGGTGGCGAAGAAGGCCAGCGTGTTCCAGGGCAGCAGATAGCCGCTGAAGCCGAATCCCATGACAAGAACCAGAAGAATCACGCCGGTGACCCACGTCAGTTCCCTGGGTTTACGGTAGGCCTTGAGGAACAGCACACTGAACATATGCACGAATGCCGTGAAGATCATCAGATTGGCCGACCATGCGTGGACTGAACGAATCAGCCAGCCAAACTGCACCCGCGTCATGATGTATTGAACGCTCTCGAATGCCTCATTTGCGCCCGGACGGTAATAGAGCAGCAGCAGGATTCCGGTCAGCACCTGAATGATGAAGAGGAAAAGCGTGATGCCGCCGAAGAAATACCAATAGGACAGCCGATGCGTGGGGACGGTCTTGTGCTTGAACGGCGCAAGAATACCCTCCAGGTCAAGCCGTTCATCGAGCCAGTGTATGAGGGCGGATATCACCGTCACGCCTCCCGCTTCCGGTTGACGACAATTTCATCGCCACGCAGGTGAACGTCGAACACAGTGAGGGGTCTTGGGGGGGGGCCTGAAACGTTGCGGCCATTGAGGTCGTAGATGCCGTTGTGGCAGGCGCACCAGATCTCGCGCAGATCGGGGCGATACTGCACGGTGCAGCCGAGGTGGGTGCATGTGGCGGACAGAGCGCGATAGGTGCCGTCGTTGTTCAGGATCAACAGGCCCGGACGGCTCCCAAAGCGGAAGATTTTCCCGGTATTCGGCTTCATCTCCGCAACCTTGGCCGCCACAACCTCATCGCCACCAAGATCGATCACCGCAGGTGGGACAAGAAAGCGCAGCACGGGATAAATAAACGAAGCCAGAGAGGCGAGAAGCCCGCCGCCGAGGAAGACTTCAATCGCTCGCCGGCGCGAAGTCATGGGCTGTGGAGTGTGGTCAGCGCACATGGTCCGAACCTCCTGCCGCAGCTTCCAGTTTGAAGACTCTGAACGCGCTGTTATTGCTAGCCAAGAATCGCGACCTCCCGTAGTGAGGGCTGACATACAAACCCACCAAGGGCGTTTCGGGGCGAAACACTCTGGCAGCACATCGTGAGAGAACCGTATGGGTTCAAAGAAGTCCAAGTCTGTGACGGAGATCACATTTTCAGAAGATAGAAAGCCGGCATTTTGCAGTGAACTGCCGGCAAGCGGTGAGCCGGAACACGGCAAGTGGCATGAGAACAGAGACAAACCCGCGAGCCGGCGCGTCTGCCCATGGTCGGCGAAGGCCCCATTACGAAGCGGGAAGAACGCCGTCCATTCTTCCTGCGCCTGCCGAATACACTCTCAATTCCCTTGTCAGTTTCCCGCTCCAGCCGATCGCTATTTCTGCAAAGTGCGGACGTAGGCGATGACATCTTTGATTTGGGCGTCGGTCAGCTTAGCACCAATCGAAGCCGGCATCTTGCCTTTGCCATTCTTCACCGCCGCAATTAGTTGCGCGTCCGGGGCCTTGACCAGCGCCGGGTCTTTGAAAGACGCGGCCTTCAAGCTCTTGCCGGCCGGGGTGTTGCCCAGCCCGTCCGCGCCGTGGCACATGGCGCACTTTGCCTTGTAGGTATCCGCCCCTGCGCCTTGCGCAAACGCAGGTGTCATCGTGGAGGCGGCAATACAAAGGATTGCAACATAGTTCAGAATCAATTTCACAGGCCAACTCCTTTTTGCAGGGAATTTCGCGTGCATTCCCAGCATCGCGCCAGTATACCCCAGTCCGCCTCTACCGGACTGTTTCCTGGCGCGCTGTGTAAGGCGGTAGAAATCCTAGCTGGAGCGAAGCCGTGCCGGTCGTTACGTCCAATCGTTGTGGTGCCAGCGGCAAACATAATGCCCAACCATCCAACCGACGGCGCTCCGCCGCAGCACAACGGAGCGGAAGTGTTTCTAGCCCAGAGCCCGTGCGAGGCCGCGGCCTGTAGCCGGAGAATGAGTGCCGTCTTGGGTGCAAACCGACGGACAGTCTTCTGCAATGACGGCGCTGGACCGCAGTTCGCACCATGCGGACTGCATGACCGCACCGTATCTCATCCATGCAAAACGATGGTGTCGCACATCTTCAATACTTGAAGAGTGCAACGATCCCAACAAGCATCGACAGCGCCAACATCTCGGCCAGAAGACTGAGGTCGAAGTGAAGCTCCGAGCTGAAGACTACGACCTTGACAGGTGGAATTCCGTTGGGGTCGGATAAAGCGCCGTCATACCTCTTTCGCCAAACAAATGCAGCCAGGAAACTCAGCATGGGGATGAAGGCGAGGGTTGCGGCCAGATAAAAGCGCTGGCCCTGGAAAGGGCACGGGGCAAGAATGAGCGCGATCTCCAGCAAGGACAATACGGCATAACTCATTGCCTGCCAAACCAGATGGAATCTCGCGTGCTTTGGCCAGATTGGATTCGTTGCGTGCGTGCGGTTCAGGTCGATCGCCAGCGTCCCAGCCCCCTGCATGCCGCAGAGAATTGCCAACATGCCCCGCGCAATCACGATATGGGTCACCGATTCTCCTTTTGGAAAGCAGGTCGATGCTCAGTTGATGCCGTGCATCGCCGCCACCGGCGGTCGCCTGGGCTCTTTGCCGGCCAGCGGGAGCGTGACAGCGATCTTTGCACCGCCGATTTCACGGTTGCATACCGTCACCTTCCCGCCGTGAGCGCGGGCAACGGCATCGATGAATGCGAGGCCGAGACCGTGACCGTTGGATTCTATTCCTTTCACTCGCCGCTCGAACAAGTGATGCATTACTTCCGCGGAAAATCCCGGTCCGTCATCTTCGAAGATCATCTCGATCGACTCATCTTCCGTCTGGAGTCGGATGGTCACAGTGCAGGCCGTGGGCAGGTGTTTGAGTTCGTTGTCAAAGAGATTCGCAATCATGCGATGGATTAAAGCCGCGTCCGCTTCTATCTTTACCGAACCTGCGCTATGCAATCGGATCTGAAGGCCCTTTTCCGCCATGCTGGGCTCGTAGAGGTCGGTCATGACTCTAAGCAACTCTCCCAGGTCAATCTCACTGCGAGTGAGTCGAAGAGCATCCGCCTTGGCTTCGGCAACATCCAGGGACTTGTTTAGAAAGTCGGTCAGGCGATCCAACTCCTCAATGGCAGAGACGATAGGCTCTGCCTGCTCGCCCTGGGTCGCTGCATACAACGACATCTCGAGTTTCCCGCGAATTGCAGTGAGCGGGCTGCGCAGGTCATGCGCGAGCGAATCCGTGATGGTGTGCAACTGATGGATTGAACTCTCAATGCGATCGAGCATGCGGTTCAGAGTCAGGGCAAGGTGGCCCACTTCGTCTTTTCGCTCCGTTGCCGGTACCCTTGCTCCAAGATCGGAATGGCCGATTCTCGACGCGGCCTCGGTGATTCTCCGCACGTGACTCAGCATCCGCCGGGTGGTAGTGAAAACGATGCCAAACCCGAGAAGGACAATGAGCAGCCACAGCAGGATGAAGCGCAGACGAAGGCTCCGGAGCACGCGCAATTGATCCCGTTCCGACAAGCCCAGGTAGATGTAGCTGCCATCGTCGATGCGCGTAGAGGCCACGCGAAAGGGAACGCCGAATCCTCTGACCTGCAGGTCCGTTGGGTGGTCGGGAACGATCTTGCGTGCCTGAATGGCCTGGAGATTCGGCTCTCCGGTCCCCGCGCCAACCCAGAGCTTCAATGAGCCGTCGTCGCCGGTCTGGAGGAAGAATACTGAGTCGTTTGAGGTGCCTTCCGACAGGTCCTTGTTGGGCACTTCCTTGCCTGCCAACTCTGCCACCTCTCCGACGACCCGGTCATAGAGTGCATCCTTGGGAGTCCGCTCAGCGACGTCGGCAAGCACTTCGACCTCTCCCGAAAGCCATGCATCGCTGCGGCGTTGAATATCTTCGGCGACAAATCGATGAAGGAACACGAATACCAGCATGGTCCCGATGGCAAACGCCAGGGTTGCCCACAAAGAGATGCGCCATGCGGCACTGTGCATGACGGGCTTAGCGGTCTTTGAGGACATAGCCAACACCTCGCAGTGTTCGAATCAACGGTTGCTGTCCTTTGCCATCGACCTTTCCGCGCAGGCGGTATATGTGAACGTCCACCACGTTGGTGTCAGGCTGGATGCGCATGCCCCAGACTTTATCGAGGATCATCGAGCGGGTTACCACGCGGCCTGCGTTCCGGCAGAGGTACTCGAGCAATACAAACTCCTGCTGGGTCAGTTGCAGGATCTCTCCACCTCGCGATGCTTCCCGCCGCAGAAGATCCAACTCAAGATCCAACACGCGCAGCCGCGTCGCTTCGCCCGCAACCGGGCTATTGCGCTTGAGCAGGTTGCGAAGCCTGGCCAGTAACTCGGCAAGGGCGAAAGGCTTCGTGAGATAATCGTCTCCGCCCTGCTCGAGGCCTCGTACCCTGTCATCGACACTGCGGCGGGCCGACAAAATCAGTACAGGTGCGCGCACGCCAATTTGGCGCAACCTGAGGATTAAGCTGATGCCGTCCTGGTCAGGCAGGCCGAGGTCAACGATCAATATGTCGAAGGGGCCATCCAACGCCAATTGCTCGGCCGTTTTGCCGTCAGTCGCTGCTTCAACTTGATATCCGGCCTCCTCCAGCGAAGTTCTCAGGAAGCTTTGAATGTCGATCTCGTCTTCAACTAACAGAAGCCGCATGTGGGGATATTAGTGCATTTCGACCGAGTTTTCATAGAGGAACCTCGAGACGCGAGAGTCCGCGCGAAAAAGTCACTGAGGCAGCCGCCAAATGAACACATTGTCATCTGAACGTCGGCTAGCAGTCATTGTGCGTCGCTATCCTGGAGAAAGACAATTCGCGAATTCTGTTGTGCTTGGATGCGGCAAGAGAAAGATGAACAAATCGTCATCTGCGAAGACACAAGTTCCCGCTTTCCATTGAGGCCGCGCATCCGTCTCACGGTTGAATGTCAACGCTCCAGACGATTCGGAAGATCGGGAACCATTACACTCGACGTCCCACGTTTCTTGAACCGCAAGATGAGAACAAGATGAGGACAAGCGTGACAGCGGCGCAATCGATGTACACACTGGACACGCCGCAGTTGGCGGACGCCTTTAGAACTTACCTGCCTCTCCCGGCGACACTCGACGCTCCATTCGAGGAAGCGCTGCGTCATGTGCTCGACAATCCCGGCAGCCTCGTCCGCCCACGGATGGTCTTTCAAGTTGCCACGGCGTATGGCCTCGATGCGGCCGCCGCCACAGATCTGGCCATTGCGCTCGAATACTTCCACACCGCGTCGCTGGTCTTCGACGATCTGCCATGCATGGACAATGCCATGGAGCGGCGCGGCGTGCCCTGCGTTCATTTTGCATTCGGCGAGGCGGGCGCGATTCTTACCGCACTTGCCCTCATCAATCGCGCCTACGCGCTCAGTTGGCGGGCAGCGTCCAGCGCAGCGCAGCCATGTCAGTTGCGCGCACTGGCCTATATTGAGCAGTGTCTTGGCATTCAGGGGCTGCTGAACGGGCAGAGTCTCGATCTGCACTACGGAACCTTGCCCCACAACCGGGCCACGACCGAGAGAATTGCGCGGGGCAAGACGGTTTCGTTGATCCGGCTTACGCTGATTCTGCCCGCAATGCTGGGCGGTGCTTCAGCCCGCGAGCTCCAGCTTCTGGAGCGGATTGCGCTTTACTGGGGCCTGACCTACCAGATGGTCGACGACCTGAAGGATCTGCTCGCAAGCCCAGCCCAGGCCGGAAAGACTGTTGCCCGCGATCTCTTGCTTGACCGGCCAAACGCCGCATCGGTGATGGGAGTTCCCGGAGCGATTCAGCGCCTTACCAGATTCATCCGTCTTGGCGATCGGACGCTCGGCCAGCTCCTGAAATCGAGGCCGGAAATGAACTTCCTCGGAAAGCTGCGGAGCAACCTTGAGGAGGAGCTCACCAGCGTCACCGAAGATGCCTGCGTCATGAGTTCGGGAGAGCAACGGTGATGTTTCTCAAGCTGATTGTGACCAATCTTCGCCGCCATCGCATTCGATCGTTCATCAGTATTGCGGGCATCGCATTCAGCGTGGCCGCCATGCTGACCGTGGTCACCATTCTGCAGGGCGCGGTCGGGATGTTTTCCGGCATCCTGTCGAGCGATAGCGAAATCATTGTGTTTGAGCGCAACGTCTCCGATCTGTTTTTCAGCAACGTTCCCGCCTCAGCCATGGAGGAAATCGCCGGCTGGCCGATGGTGTCGCACGCCGACCCGGTGCTGTTCGGGGTCGTGTCCAGCGCCGATCATCCGATTATCACCTGCTTCGGCGTCACCGCGGACGACGCACGCATTCGCAAGGCCACCTGGGTGCAGGGCGATCGCTTCGCGTTTGCGCAACACTCCGACGATGTTGTTCTTGGCGAGCGGGCCGCGGAGCTTCTTGGTGCAAGACTCGGTGAGCAGGTGCCAATCGGCCACGGAGTCTTCCACGTGATCGGGATTGTGAAGACCGCGAACGGGTTTGAAGACGGCGGCGTATTCATGCCCCTCAATTCTGCTCAATCCTTCTTCCACAAGGAAGGCAGTTCGTCGGTAATCACCATCAAACTGCGCAACAAGGACGATGCTGCGTTGTTCAAGAACATGGTGAAGTCGAAGTTTCCCGACCTGATCGGCCTTGAAGACGCGGAGTTCACCCGCTCCTACTCGCAGTTCAAGATCCTTAAAGCTACGGCCTGGGCGGTCGGCGGATGTGGGCTGCTGCTGGGCGGCCTAGGCGTGGCAAACACCATGATCATGTCGGTGTTCACGCGCATTCGCGAGATTGCGATCCTGCGCGTGAACGGCTTCTCACACATTCAAATCGCGGGAATGATCTTTGGCGAGTCCGCGGTTGTTTCTCTGGTGGGCGCGGTGCTGGGGTTGCTGACAGGGACTTGCCTTCTCGTCATCCTCAAGCAGCTCCCTGCTCTTCACGGCTATGTCGACGTTTCTGTCCAACCTGTTGTGATGCTGATTGTGATTCTTCTCGCCTTGAGCACTGGAATTGCCGGTGCGCTTTATCCCGCAACATATGCCATACGCGTCCGAGCGGTAGAGGCGCTACGCTTCGAATGAGAATTGCACTGTTGGAAGTGAACCGTCGGGATTGCATCGTTCTTCGCGCCGAGGACGTTTGGAAGAGCTATGACGATGGAGCCATCGCAGTCCTGAAGGGCGTCAATTTTGAAGCCATCGAAGGCCAGACGACCGCGCTCTGCGGCCCCTCGGGCTGCGGGAAAAGCACTCTTCTCCACTTGTTGGGTGGTTTGGATTCGGCTGACCGAGGTCGCGTGTTTGTCGATGGCGTCGAGATCGATCGCCACTTCAACCTGCTGCGATTGCTCAGGCATGAGGTGGGTTTCGTGTTTCAACTTCACAATCTGATTCCGGATCTGACGCTGGAAGAGAACTGCCTCATCCCTACTGTTGCGGCGGGAACTGACCGGCACGCTGCACAGGCTCGTCTGCGCCAACTCGCGGATCGCACTGGACTCACTCATCGCCTTGGTCATCGCGTTCAGAAACTCTCTGGCGGAGAGCGGCAGCGCACCGCACTTTGCCGTGCGCTTATGAATCGACCTAGGATTCTGCTTGCGGACGAACCCACCGGCTCGTTGGATGAAACGACCAGTGCCACAGTCTTTGAGTTATTGCTTGAAATTGTAGCCAGCGAAGGAGTGACCATGGTGATGGCCACGCACGATCGCAGTCTGGCTGAGCGCTGCGACAAGCTTCTGGAGATGCACGATGGAAAGATTCATGAAGCTGAATATTCTCGATGAACTTGCGCCTCAGCGTCCGGATGCGCAGGTTGTTGCGAGCGCCGCATGGCACAGCCTGTTCTGGCTCGTCACGGCGAACGCAATCGGCGTGCTGCTCGCAATCCTTTTGCTTGTTCCGTCTCTGAATCCGCTGCTGGGCGAGTGGACGTACGGGCGCTGGATCATGGTGCACATGAATCTGGAGCTTTACGGATGGACAAGCCTTCCACTAGTCGGCTTTCTGATCAAGATCTACGGCGCAGATCGCGGAGCGGCGGCGCAATGGTGCAGACCGGTTCTCTGGGTGTGGTCGGCAGCTCTGGGTTTGGGCGCACTCTCGTGGCTCTCTGGTTACTCGAGCGGCAAACTGTTTCTCGACTGGACCGGGTACGCACGCGTTCTGTTCACCGCCGCTCTGGTCGCTGTTTGGATACTATTGGCATTTGCCCTCATCAGGGACCAGAGTGCTTGGAGAATTTCCGAGTTAGCTTCACTGGCAGCGAAGCTCATTGGGCTCGTGATCCTATTGGTTGTTCCTTTCGTCATGTTTGTCGCGGCGAGCCCCAGCAGTTACCCTCCCGTGAATCCCGATACCGGCGGCCCCACAGGCGCAAGCCAACTGGAGTCGTCTCTGGCCATCGTTGCCATTCTTCTTCTGCTTCCTTTTGGAATCGCGCGCCGGAAGGTTCGGAGCACCGGGATCATCGCCATCGGCTGGATCGCACTGGTTGGTGAGTCGCTGCTTTGCGCCGCTCTTGGCCGCGCCGATGTGAGCCACCACTTTCCCGCGCAGTACCTAACCCTTGGCAGCCTCCTCGCCTGGCTGCCGCTGACTCCTGCGTACTACGCAGCCTTCAAGTGGCACAGCAACACGCGAGGTTGGCGCCTGGCATTTCTTTGGTGGTGGGCAGCGCTGCTGGTTACAGGCTGGGTGTTCTTTCTTCCCGGCGTTCTCGACCACTTCAAGTTCACCGATGGCCTGGTGGGCCACTCGTTCATTGCGATGGCCGGTTTCACGTCGAGCTTTATCATCTTCGTCATCGTCCAACTGCTGGGCGACGGAGGGTGGATCTTCAATCGAGCCAGGTCCTTTTATCTCTGGAACGGCAGCGTCATTGCCTACGTTGTGGTGGTGACTGTCGCCGGTTGGCGCGAAGGCTTCGATCCAACGTTCACCATCGTGCCTGGAATGGCGCGCAATGTTCTCTATGTCCTTCGCCTCATCACCGGCATTCTCATGTTTCTTGCCTCTCTCGACTGGCTTGTCGACGCATCGACACTACTGCGCGAGCCCGCCCCCGATTCAGTTTCCACACACGCCGTACTGGAGAAGACAGCATGAACCGTCCCATGATCTTCGCTTATCAAATGCTGATCGGACTCTCCGACGCTTCAACGGGCGCACTGCTCATGATTGCACCGGTGTTCACGCTCCGGCTGATGGGCCTGCACGTACCAACAGACTCGCTCCCATTCCTATCGTTCATCGGAGCCTTTGTTCTTTCCGTCGGCCTGTCCTGCCTCTACGGTGCATACCTTATCGTCCGATGCGCGAGTGTGCCCAAGCTTGAAATGGTGTGGCTGCTCACGGCATTTACACGGAGCGGAGTGGCCATTTTTATCGTCGCGCAGATTCTGACTCAGACTCTTGAGGCGGGCTGGGTGACGGTTGCCCTATCTGACGGAGCATGCGTGTTGATTCAGGCGATTGGTCTGCGCAAAGGCTGGCTGGCCCATGCTGCGCGGTGACGAGAGCAAATCCGGTTGGCAGGGCGTGGTCCTTGTGGCGATCACGTATGTCTACTTCCTCATCTTCGCTCAGTTCGCGTTCCTGAAGCGGCTGGCGAGCCTGGGGTTGGGAGACACGCAGCTGAAGGCCGTGATGGCGGCGATGGCTATTGGAGGAATCCTCTTCAGCCTGCTGGCTCCGCGCATGAGCCCCTGGCCATCACCAAGGGTGCGGCTTCGCTTTGGACTTCTTGTCTCGGGAGTTGCGGCGTTCTTGCCGCTTCTTCCGCTTGGTCTCGCGGCAAGTGTAGTCGTGTCGTTTCTCATCGGTTCCGGGCTCGGGCTGCTCACCGTAACGCTGGCTATCAACCTTCGGCAGTGGCTTGGCAATCGCAACCCGCTAATTGGTGTAGGCCTGGCCACAGGGTCCGGCTATCTTTTCTGCAACTTTCCGCCATTCTTCACCGCCATTCCTGAAGTGCAGGCGGTCGTGGCTGGATTGCTGTGTCTCGCGGGAATTGGAGTTACATTGCTGCTCGCGCCGGCTCCGCTCGAGGAGAACCGGACTCAGCCGCAGCGCTCCATTCCGTTTCTGCGCGTGCTTCTTTGCTTTGCCGCCCTCGTCTGGCTTGACTCGGCTGCATTCTTCATCATTCAGAACACTCCAGCTTTGAAGGCAGGAACCTGGCAGGGTTCCGTTCACCTGTGGACAGATGGCCTGCTGCACCTCGCCGCGGCCATCATATGCGCATGGCTTCTCAGCCGACGCGGACTGTCATTCGTTCTCTGCGTGTCATTCCTTGCGCTTGGGGCCGCCTGCCTGCTGCTCCTCGATCCCGAGCGCGTCGCGCTCGCCTCGGTTCTCTATCCCATCGGCGTCTCGTTCTATTCAGTTGCTCTCGTCGCTTATCCGTCTTTGATTGCAACCACGGCCTCGGCTGAGGAGCGAGGCCGTCAGGCGGGATGGATCTACGCTATTGCCGGCTGGTTCGGCTCCGCAATGGGAATCGGCATGGGCCAGCATCTCGGCCACGTTCCGCCCACTTTTGTTGCCGGAGCAGGGGCAGTTGTCCTGCTGCCATGGCTCTTCAGTGCAATGCGTCAACGTACGCGGGAAATTGCGCTCACCGCATTTGTCGTTTTCGCATCCTTCATTCTCAATCGCCTCCTCGTTGCAGACGATATGTCGCAAAAACTCAAGCAAGTCGAGCGCGGACGCCAGGTATACATCTCCGAGGGCTGCATCCACTGCCACACGCAATATGTCCGGCCTAATTCTCCCGATGCACTTATGTGGGGGCCAGTCGAATCGATTGCGGAGATTCGTCTTCAGCATCCGCCGCTGATCGGCAACCGCCGCCAGGGGCCCGACCTGTCTCAGGTGGGCGCGCGGCGTTCGGCACTTTGGTTGAGGGCCCATTTCTACGATCCCGCCGAGGTCAGCGGATCTTCGATCATGCCCTCATTTGCGATGCTTTTTCGCGATGGCCGCGGAGACGATCTGGTGGCTTATCTTGCAAGTTCGCATAGCGCGGGCACGGAACAGCATGTCGCAGAGGAGAGGCTTTGGCAGCCTCCATCCGAAGCGATGCGCGAGGCCGACCCGGCATTGGGGGAGCGGCTCTTCGAGCGCGACTGCGCCACCTGCCACAGCAAGAACGGGCGCACCCGCCAAGCCTGGCGAGCCTCATTCAAGCGCCTTCCGCCCGATCTCGCCGTCGGCCCCTATTTCTATCTTCCTCCCGCAGGTCCGGAAGCTCTGCGCATGGAACGCCTATCGCAAATTGCCAAATTCGGAATTCCCGGAACCGATATGCCCGGACACGAATACTTGTCCGACCGGCAAATCGCTTCGATCAGCCTGTGGTTGTCGCGGGTCATCGCGCAATCGAGTCAAAAGCCGTAGAACCCATCCAACACTGGAGAAGAACCATGAAGACGTTCGCAAAAACAATCTTTCTCGCCCTCCCGATGTCGCTTATTCCTGTCGCGCTTGCCCAGCATCAGACTTTCACTGTCAATCCCGATGCAAGCAAAGTAGCCTTTGCACTCACCGGCACGGGGCACTCCGTGATTGGAACCTTTCACGTGCAAAGCGGTTCAATTGAATTCGATCGAAGGGCTCCGATTATCTCAGGATCTGTGGTGGTCGCAGCCGGCAGCGGAGATAGTGGCGACAAGGGGCGGGACAGGGACATGAATGCGAAGGTCCTGGACGTGGCGCACTATGCCGAAGTCTCCTTCGTGCCCAAAAGCTATCAAGGAACGATCGCTGCCAGCGGCGATTCCGTCATTCAGGTCAACGGCGTCTTCACTCTTCACGGTACTCCGCACGACCTGACGCTTCCAATGCAGCTTCATATTGATGGTGCAAGCCTCACAGCAAAAGGGCACTTTACGGTCCCGTATGTGCAGTGGGGATTGAAGGACCCGAGCGTGTTCGTCCTCAAGGTTGCCAAAGAGGTAGGGATCGACCTTACGCTGGTTGGCCGTTTGTCCCCTGCAAGCTAGAGGGCGAATTCGTCCCCTCCACAAACCTCATGCCAGCCGGCCGAGAACGAACCGCTTCAAACTGTGATCTCTTCCATGCGCACGGGGCGGTGTTCATCGTAGGATTTGCGCGCAGCCAGCGCCATTTGCACGGGAATCCGTCCATCCATGCCGTTCACTTCCGTCGGTTGCTTTTCTCGTATGGCGTTGACAAACGAACGCAGCTCCGCCGTAAAACTGTCAGTGTATCGTTCCATGAAGAAGTTGAGTGGCAGGTCTTTGTAGACCGCATCGCCGGAACTGACGACGGCCTGATTCGGGTAGCAGTTTTCAGTGGCAATCTTTCCTTTACTGCCCAGAACTTCTACGCGTTGATCGTAACCATAGACGGCCATGCGGCTGTTGTCGATGGTGCCGATCACTCCGTTGCGGAAGCGCAGCACGACCAGCGCGGTGTCAAGATCGCCCGCCAGTCCGATCTCCGGATCGACCATGACGCCGGCCGCCGTATAGATCTCTTCCACCTCGTCGCCGATGAGGAAGCGCGCCATATCGAAATCGTGAATGGTCATATCCGCGAATATGCCGCCGGAAGACCGGATGTAGCTGATGGGCGGCGGCGCGGGGTCGCGGCTGATGATATGCAACAAGCTGGGTGCGCCGATTTCGCCGGTGGCCACTGCCTTGCGGACACGGGCGAAGTTGGCATCGAAGCGACGGTTGAATCCAATTTGCAATTGCACCCCAGCCGCATCAACCGCGGCGAGGGCGCGGTCGATCTGTCCCAGGCTATGCGCAATCGGCTTCTCGCAGAAGATGTGTTTGCCGGCCTTGGCCGTCTCGACAATCAAATCGGCGTGCGTGGGTGTGGGCGAGCAGATCAATACCGCCTCGATTTGGGCATCGGCGAGGATTTCCGCACTCGATTCGACAACATTGGAAATGTTGCAGCGGCTGGCCAACGCTTGCGCGGCCCCGCGGCTAATGTCGGTAATCGCAACAATTTCTGCTTCGGGTAAACGAAACGCCAGTGTTTCAGCATGCACGCGGCCAATGCGGCCGGCGCCGATGATTCCGATATGAAGCTTTTGCGTGCTCACGGTGTCCTCAAAAAGAATGACTGAACAAGGTTGATGGCTGTGCCATTTCGATAAAATGGCGTTCGATTAAACGGAGATATTCGCGGTTTCGGCGCGCGCTGTTTTTAGGCGAACCCGTGCCGGGCAGGATGTCCTGCTCGACCAGAACATAGCCCTCGTAGTGTCGCTCGCCCAGGTGGAGCAACAGGGCAGGAAAATCCACGCAGCCTTTGCCCAGTTCGCAGAATACGCCATGATGCAAGGCCGTGAAGTAGTCCCAATGCTCGGCCCGTGCGCGCCTTGCGATCTCCGGTTCGCAATCCTTCAGGTGAATGTACCACACGCGGTTCCCGAACCGTTTCAGTGCCGCGACAATGTCGACATCGCAAGTTCCACTCCCGTAGCAATAGTGACCGGAGTCGAGCACCAGCCCGAGCCAGCGTGGATCGGTCAGGCCGAGCAAGGTTGCAATCTCATCCGGGGTCTCGACATACCCCGCGCAATGGTGATGAAAGACGGTCCGCAGGCCTGTCTCCTCGAATACGGCGCGCGCCAATCGATCCGCACCGCCCGCAAAAACCTTCCACTCCGAGGGACTCAAACCCGACTCCGCAGTGACGCGGCCGGCCAGCCGAGTTCGGTCTTTCTCGGTTCCGTTGTTGTCAGCCAGCACCAGGTAGGGCGCGGGCGTTGTGGCCACAGCGGCCAGCAGGCGCGCTGTCTTCACTGCATTGGCGATGCCCGCCGCATGGGCATCGGAGCACTTGAGCGCCACTGGCACAAACGCGCCCAGCATCACCAGGTCGCGCCGAGCCAGTTCCGCGCTCAGCATGACCGGATCCGTGGGCATATAACCCCAATCGCCCAACTCCGTTCCGGTGTAGCCGGTCTCAGCCAGTTCATTCAGCATGCGGTCAAAGGGAATCTGCTCCCCCTTCGCCGCCGCGAATTCCAGCCTGCCCCAGGAACATGGAGCATTGCCGACCAATAGCCTTCTCATTCTTTCTTCCTTCAGATTCCGACCCGAATTCCCGGTTCCGAATTATTAATCGGCGTTCTGTTTTTGCCGCTGCCTTCGCGTGTTTCTGTTCTCCATTGTGTTTAAAGGTGATGGCGCTCGCGCTTGCATGCCACTTCATAGTGAGCCCTTGCTTCGCGCACTTCTTCCGACTCGGAGACTTCGGCCACGGCAACGTCCCACCAAGATTCGTAGCTGGGAACGCTTACCGACGGATCTGTCTCGACCACGATGACGGTTGTACGATCAAACTCCTTGGCTTTCTGCAAGGCTTCTCTCAGCTCAGCAAGGCTGTTGGCCTTCAATGCGCATGCACCCAGACTGCGCGCGTTGGCCACATAATCCACTTGCAGCGGGTCTCCATCCAACTGCCCCGATGCTTTGGAGCGATTTCGGTAGCTGGTTCCAAATCCTTTTTGACCCAGCGAGCGGCTTAAAGCGCCGATGCTGGCAAAGCCGTGATTGTCGACCAGGACGATGACAATCTTCACTCCCTCTTGTACTGAGGTGACGATCTCGGTGGGCATCATCAAGTAGGTTCCATCGCCGAGGAAGACATAAACCTCGCGGCTTGGATCGGCCATCTTTGCTCCGATGGCGCCGGGGATTTCATAGCCCATGCAGGAGTAGCCGTACTCCATGTGATAGCCGTTGGGCGTGCGCGTGCGCCAAAGCTTGTGCAGGTCGCCAGGATGGCTTCCCGCTGCCGAGAGCAGCACATCGCGTGGCCCGGATGCCTCCCAGATGGCGCCGATCACCTCGCTTTGTGCAGGCCGCCCAGGGTTGTTGAGATGAAACAGGCGGTCCACTTCGGCCTCCCATTGAGCCTTCAAGCTGGCAACTTCGGCCGCATAATCCGCGCCCACTCTGTAATCGTGCAGGGAGGCGCTGAGCTGCTCAAGCGCAATGCGCGCGTCTGAAACAACTGGAATCGCCCCGACCTTGTACGCATCGAACTCTGCCGTATTAATGTTGACGAAGCGGACTCGGGGATTCTGGAATGCGGTCATCGAAGCGGATGTGAAATCGGAATAGCGAGTGCCGATGCCGATGACCAGGTCGGCCGAATTCGCAAGGCGATTGGAAGCCAGTGTGCCTGTCGCGCCAATTGCGCCCATCTCCCGCGGGTGGTCCCACGCCAGAGAGCCTTTACCTGCCTGTGTTTCGGCGACAGGAACGCCGGTCCGCGCAACGAAAGCACCAAGCGCCCGCGAAGCCTCGCTCATCAGCACGCCGCCGCCGGCCACGATGAGCGGCCTGCGGCTCAAGCGGATTGCTTCGACGGCCCTGCCAAGCGAGACCGTATCCGGTTGCCCGCGGCGAATCAGCCACACCCGCTTGCGGAACAGTTCTTCGGGATAGTCGTACGCTTCGGCTTGCACATCCTGTGGCAACGCAAGTGTCACAGCTCCGCAGTCGGAGGGCGACGTGAGCACTCGCATGGCTTCGGGCAGCGCCGTGACCAGTTGCTCGGGCCGGTAGATTCTGTCCCAGTAGCGCGACACCGGCTTGAAGCAATCGTTGACGCCGATATCCTGCGTGGATGTCGATTCCAACTGCTGCAACACGGGAGCCACATTGCGGCGAGCGAAGATATCGCCTGGCAGCAGCAACACCGGCAGGCGATTGATGGTGGCCAACGCCGCTCCCGTAATCATGTTCGTCGCGCCGGGGCCGATCGACGATGTGCATGCAAAGGCGCGCATCCGATTGCTGGCCTTGGCGAATGCAGCCGCCATATGCACGCCGGACTGCTCGTTGCGAACAAGAATGTACGGGAAATCAGGATTCTGTTGCAGAGCCTGGCCGATTCCCGCCACGTTTCCGTGCCCGAAGATGCCCACAACGCCGGCAAAGAAAGCATGTTGCTGCCCATCGCGTTCGACATACTGGTTCTTCAGGAATTGAATCAGCGCCTGGGCCATCGTTAAACGACGCGTTTCCATCTCTTTCACCTTTTCACCACCGGCACTCTTGGATCCAATTCCTTCCAGCAGCCTTTGACCCACGCATAGTCGGGATCGTCGGAGGCGGCCAGCGAACGCGCCGATCCCGCCAGTGCATTCAGGTAGTACACGTTGTAGCCATGCGCGGCTGCGACAGGATGATAGCCCTCAGGCACCAGGACCAATTCGCCGTCGCGCACCGTGATGGTCTCATCGAGCCGGCGATCGGCGGTATAGACCTTCTGAATTGCAAAGCCTTCAGGGCGCTGCACGCGGTAGTAATAAATCTCTTCGAGGTCAACTTCTCCCGGAGGATTATGCACGTCGTGCTTATGCGGCGGAAAGCTCGACCAGTTGCCGGCGGGCGTGAACACCTCAACCACAATCAGGCGGTGCGCGGGAAAACTCGGCGGAATCATGCTGTTGATCTGCCGTGTGGCGTTTCCGCCGCCGCGAATCTCCACCGTTACTTCATCGGGCGTAACCAGGCGCGCAGGATGCTCTTCTTCGGCGCGGGCGTAACATAAGGCGAGATCGCAATCGGTATCGCCAGCGACAGAAAACGCGCTCTCGATCGGGAGATAGAGCGTATACGGAATGCCGTCGAACACCGAAGCTCGCCCGCCGATGTTGTGCCACTCGCCGTGCGAGCTCTTCACCGAGCAGATGCCGCCCAACACCACAATGGCCAGCTCGTTGCCAGCAGTTTCTCCGTTGTATGTTTCTCCCGGCGACAGTTTGCGAGTCTGAAACGATAAATACTCATATCCGAAATCTTCAATTCGATTCCGGAACACTTCCGAACGAACAAGCAAGCTGTTTATGGTTTCTCCTTCCATCCGTAAATCCCCGTGGGAAATTTGGGCCTCGGTGCGCGAATTGCGCAATGCACACGTTTGCAATGCGTCTATAATGACTCAGGATTCAGAGGTTGTCAAGAAATGCCCGGCAATGGGTCAGTCTGAAGGGTACGGGCTTCAGACCGTACATAAGCAGGCAAAAATGATCCTGGGCTTTAGCCCCTGAGGGAAGGTTCTTTAAAACTGACCCACTACGGGATGTCGAGCTGTCTTGTCGCCAAC
Source organism: uncultured Acidobacteriaceae bacterium (assembly GCA_963757965.1). GTDB lineage: Bacteria > Acidobacteriota > Terriglobia > Terriglobales > Acidobacteriaceae > Telmatobacter. The sequence continues at coordinate 634,280 of CAVWTV010000001.1, read as the reverse complement.
ACTCAGGGATGGTATGATTCCGATGCACACGTGTGCATCGACTGGAGGGCGCATGGCCGATTTCGATCCCAAGATCCTCTACAAGAGCCCCCTTTTCAAAATGACTCAGACCACCCCTACCTGCCTGTGGAATGATTCGGCCTCGATCGAAGAACTAACCTATTCGATCGACCATGGTGCTGTGGGGGCTACATGCAATCCCTCCATCGTTGTGTCCGTGCTCAAGAACGAAATGGCCGCGCGGAAAGGTCGCATCAAAGCCCTGGCGGAAGCCTATTCTCAGGCGACCGAAGATGAAATCGCCTGGAAGGTCGTCGAAGAAATGTCGGCGAATGCGGCTAAATTGCTCAAGCCCATCTTCGATCGGCATCATGGCCGAAATGGCCGCCTTTCCATCCAGACTGATCCCAGGCTCTATCGCAACACCGATGCAATTCTGGCCCAGGCGATCCATTTCAACCAGCTTGCCCCGAACATGATTGTCAAGATTCCGGCCACCCGCGCGGGCATCGTCGCCATCGAGCAAGCTACCTATCTCGGGATCAGTATCAATGCCACCGTCAGCTTCACGATCCCACAGGCGGTCGAGGTTGCGAAGGCTGTGGAGCGGGGCCTGAGCCGGAGAGAGGCTGAAGGATTGGATATCTCAACCATGGGGCCGGTCTGCACCATCATGGTAGGACGGCTCGACGATTGGCTCAAGGTCGTGATGGAGAAAAGGCAACTCTCTGTCGATCCGGGTTACCTGGAGTGGGCCGGAGTGGCGGTGTTCAAGAAGGCCTACGCGCTGTTCCAGGAGCGTGGATACCGGATACGGCTTCTTTCCGCGGCATTCCGCAATCACATGCATTGGAGCGAATTCATCGGTGGCGATGTGGTCATTTCACCGCCGTGCACATGGCAGCGCCGCTACAATGCGAGCGATATTGAAGTGGCGCCAAGAATTCAAAACCCGGTAGATCCAAAGATCATCGAGACTCTGCTGAAGCAATTTCCCGACTTCAAGCGCGCCTACACCGAAGACGGTTTGTCCGATGAGGAGTTTGATACCTTTGGCTCCACTAGAAGAACCCTGCGAGGATTCATCGCGGCCTGTGCGGAGATGAATGAGATCGTCAGAGACGTTATGCTGCCCAATCCCGACACCGAATGAGAGGGTTTGGCGGGGGCACAATGAGTTGCCCGTTGCCCGGTTCACGCAACAGGAGCGGAACAAACTCCCGGAATGTCATCTCCGCAAGCTGGCCCAAAGGCGTAGCACCAGCTGAGACGTGAGCGGCTCCGATGTTAGCAGAGCATCGGCACGGGGACCGCATCCTTCCCGGACCAATCGGCCGGTGTGCTATGAGCCCATCTTTGTGCGAATCGCTGCTATACCCGAGTTATGAATGTGGTTTGCTTTAGAGTTTATCCGTAAATTGTGCATTCGAGTAGCGCCGCTCTCTAGAGCGGCTGTACTGGCGGCGTCCACGCCGCCAGGGTTCCTGTACGGGCCAGGAGGCCCAAAGGACAGCCGGCCTGGAGGTCGGCGCTACTTATATGCGGATAAGCACTTAGTTCCCGATGACCAGGACTTGGAAGCTGCCGTATTGCGTTCTCGTTCGAGCCCAGCCAGACGCTTCCGAATATCGAGGCTCTCGTCCCGAGCGTCAGGCGCTTCAACGAATTCTTGACAATATACCCGCAGGAATTTGCGGACATGTCGATGTGGTATTGGGACCATGGCGCCCGATCGACGGATTATCCGCCCGCACCCATAGCGCCGGATTTGGTACGAAGCAAAGTATTCGTATTCCTGGGAAGAGCCCAGCCGTCGGCACAGATCGACTTCGATCTGATCGTTCGAGATTTCGAGCGCCTGCTCCCACTCTACCGTTTCGTTGAGAGTTCGCATACATTCCCGGCGGCAACGGATCAGCCTGCGTCCAAGTTCCGCTTCGAAGCAGGTTATAAGCCTCGTCCATCGTCAACCAAGGCTTCGACGGTCGAACGGGAACTTAACGTGCGGTTGCGACACAACGATCTTGAATTCGGCCTCTACCAGTACCTTTCACAGAAATATGGAGAAGAGAACGTCAGAGCCGAGATTGCAAATGCGGGCGGAAAAGTCGATCTGGTAGTCCGGCAAGGAAAGAAATTCTGGTTCTATGAAATCAAGACATCAATGTCGGCGCGCGGCTGCATCCGAGAAGCGCTGGCTCAGTTACTTGAATACTCATTCTGGCCAGGCGCACAGGTCGCAGAGCGCCTCATCATTGTTGGCGAGCCAACGGTTGATGACGAAACGCGATCTTATCTGAGTGCGCTGACGAAAATGTTCTCGCTGCCCATTGAATATCAGCAGTTTGATCTTGTCAAAGGAAAGCTCCGGTAATGGCCTTCCTGGCAATCAGGGCTCGGTCGCATAGACCTGAACTCCAATTCCAGGCACCTCTAGTCGCTCATGCCTGCCGGGAACCCACTTGGGCGATGCAAAGAAAACATACCTGTGAAGAGACGTGTCGCTGGCCAAGCGGGCGATCTCCTTCCGGAGCTTATTGTTGCTGTTCGGATGAGTCGCGGAGAAGACTTCGGCTGCGACCAGGCCCGGCTCAACACTCTCGATATCGCGCCCACTGCAGGTACAAAGAGCCAAGCGGAATCCGGCCGCTTCCGGATGAAGTTCGAAAAGGCGTTCGACAGCCCGTAGCGATGCCAAGATCGTGAACGTCTGGTTGAGCTGTTCGATCACATTTAGGGTTCGCCCGTCAGCGGATCGTGGCCGACCGTCTCAAATCGCAATTTTCTGAGCAGATTTATAGGTTCGGCGCCAGCGTCGAAGTTTCTTAGCCAGGTGACAGTACGAGCGGCTCCATCGAGCAACTTGGCATGAAGCGCCTCCGCATCAGCACTGGAGCGGATGACGCGCCTTCGATGATCTAACGCCATTTCTTCACGCATATTAAAGGAGTATCATGCGCGGTCGGGACTCCGCGCAGTGGCGACGATAGAGATTGAGGGAGATTGAATCCATTATAGACCCGTTGCCCGCTATTGCCCGTAACGATCGGTTTTCGTTTTATAAGTCTTTTAGAATCTATTGGCGGAGAGAGTGGGATTCGAACCCACGGTACTCGTTAAAGTACACACGCTTTCCAAGCGTGCGCCTTAAACCACTCGGCCATCTCTCCGGAGGGTGGACTGTCTCCTTGAATCTAACATAATTGCCCACTCAACCCTAGGATGGGAAAGTGCTCTGGCTGGGAGTCGTGGACGAGTATCCAGAACGGAGTGAAATCGTTTACATTGGAACGCCGCCTGGTATATAGTTCAGGGTTGTTTTAACGCTCGTGTTGTGGGTCTATCCTGTGGCTAGACTTCAACTGAAAAAGGATCGCCATGCTAAGCATTTCTCGTCGTGATTTGCTCTCTTCCGTAGCAGCACTTTCCGCTTCATCTCTAGTGGCGCGCTCGGCCTGGGGGCGCACCGCCGCCTTGCTCGCCGCTCATCCCGGGGCCGCATCGGCCGAGGCGCTCGCCGCCCTTGCGCCGCGCGAGAAACTGCTCTTCGATTTCGGCTGGAAGTTCCAGTTCGGTAACGCCATTGACCCATCGCACGACCTCGATTTCGGCTACGGTCAGGGCGACTTTGCCAAGACCGGCGATTTCGCATTCGCAAAGGCCAAATTCGACGATTCCAAGTGGCGGGCGCTCAATCTGCCGCACGACTGGGCGGTTGAATTGCCGTTTGTGCGCGACGAGGCCCTGAACTCGCATGGTTATAAGCCGCTAGGCAGGCGCTATCCCGAGACAAGTGTGGGCTGGTACCGGCGGGAGTTCGAGATTCCGGCCAGCGATGCGGGGCGCAGGATTTCCGTCGAATTCGATGGCGTATTCCGCGACATTTTGATCTTCGTGAATGGCTGCTTCATCGGACGCAACGACAACGGCTATGCGCCCTTCCACTTCGACCTGACAGACTTCTTGACCTACGGAGCCAGGAACTACATTGTCGCTCGCGTGGACGCGAGTTTCGGCGATGGGTGGTTTTACGAGGGCGCCGGCATCTATCGCCATGTGTGGCTGACCAAGACCGATGCGTTGCACCTGGGCAAGTTGGAAAGTACCGTCCGCACAGCATTGAGCGGCGACACAGCCACGCTCTCCCTGGGCACATTGGTCAAGAATCAGGGCAAGCAGGCTGAGACCGCCAAGGTGACCTGGCAGATTCTCGACACTGCGGGCAAGACCGTAGCTACAGCCGAGGCTGCGCCGCAGTCGATTGGCGCAGATGGCTCAGCATCGTTTACCGCAACCGCAAACCTGGCCAATCCGGCACTGTGGTCTGTGGATGCCCCAAACCTCTATTCGGCGATTGTGACGGTAGAGGCGGGCGGCAAGCCGCGCGATGCGGAGCGGGTCAGCTTCGGTGTGCGTACGGCGTTGTTCGATGCGGACAAAGGCTTCTTCTTGAACGGCAAGCCGCTGAAGATTCAGGGTACCTGCAACCACCAGGATCACGCGGGAGTGGGTGCGGCAGTGCCTGACAGGCTGCAATGGTTCCGCGTGGCCGTGCTCAAGGAGATGGGCGGCAATGCCGTGCGCACCTCGCACAATATGCCCACGCCGGAGTGGGTGGAAGCATGCGATCGCATGGGGATGATGATGATGTGCGAGACCCGGCAGATGAGTTCGAGCCCGGAAGGATTGGCTCAGCTTGAGGCAATGGTCAAGCGCTATCGCAACTCGCCGTCGATCATCTTGTGGTCGATCGGCAACGAAGAAGGCCAGTTGCAGAGCGCGATGGCCGAGCAAGGCGCGATGATCGCCGCAACCATGGTGCGTCGATGCAAGGAACTCGACCCCACTCGGGTGGTATCGGCCGCGGTCAATGGCGACAACCGGAAGGGTGTCTCCGACGCGTTCGACATCATTGGCTTCAACTACGGTTTGAACCTGCCCGACGCATATCACAAGGAGCATCCAACCCGGCCTATTTATGGGTCGGAAACTTCCAGCGCCATAGGTACCCGCGGCGCTTACACCACCGATCCGTTACGCAACACCATCAACTCATACGACGGGGTTGTACGGTGGGGCGAAACGGCTGAGGAGTGGTGGAAGTTCTATGGGACGCGCGATTGGGAGGCAGGAGGATTTGCCTGGACGGGCTTCGATTATCGAGGCGAGCCAACGCCTTACGGTTGGCCGTCGATCAACTCGCAGTTCGGAATCGTGGATATGTGCGGATTCCCCAAAGACAACTTCTTCTACTACAAGGCGTGGTGGGGCAAGGAGCCGGCACTGCACCTGTTCCCACACTGGAACTTCGAGGGCAGGGAAGGCGACGAGATTCCGGTTTGGGTGTACTCGAATCTAGACGAGGTGGAACTGTTTGTGAATGGGCAGAGCCAGGGAAGCAAGAAGGTTCCGCACCTTGGGCATGTGGAGTGGAAAGCAAAGTACGAACCCGGTTCGATCGAAGCGCGCGGAAGCAAGGACGGCAAGGTCGTGCTGATGGAGAAGCGCGAGACCACCGGCCCCGCTGTGGCAATTCGGCTGACTGCCGACCGGAACGAAATCGACGCCAATGGGGAGGATCTGGCAATCCTGAAGGTGGAGGCGCTGGACAAGGAAGGCCGCGCGGTTCCAACGGCCAATAACTTCATTGGGTTCAGGATTTCAGGCGAGGGCAAGCTGATCGGCGTAGGCAACGGCGACCCCAATTGCCAGGAGAGCGACAAAGAGCCGAAACGTTCCCTCTTCAATGGCTTGGCGCAGGTGATTGTGCAGGCAACCAAGCGCTCCGGCGAGATCCATGTCGAGGCGGTGAAAGAAGGCTGGGACGGCCCCGAACTGACTCCGTCCAAGGTTGTCATCACCACCAGAAAAGTGGAACCGCGGCCGTCGGTGGCATAAGGCAGAGATCAAATGAAGACTTTCCCTGCTGGCCGGCCAGACGGACCATCTGTCGACATTTGAAACGACAGTTGCAAAGACTTACAGCGGCCCCGGACCGGGGTTGCCTGTGTTGGGCGGCGGATTGGCCGCAGGCGCCGCGCCAGGAGTTGCCGTCGGCGCTGCGCCGTTTGGTCCCCCTGGGCCACGCCTCCCTCCGCCACCGAAGAAGATGGCGCCCAGGTTCAGTGCCGCAAAGCTGTCGGGATGCGCGGGATCGAAATCTTTGAAGTCGTCGACGACGAAGCTGGCCAGATCAAGCTTGTTCTCCTTGATCCCCATCACAATGCACTTGGCGAATTCATAACCGCCGTACGCGGTTGAATGCGTTCCATCGGCCAGAATTTTCGCGGCGTCAGCGCCGGCGGATTCATAGAACGCGATGCTCATGTTGTATAGATCGATGAGCGGAACATGCTCCTCGCTGGCCGCTTCGCGCATAGCCTGCGGATAGCCGCCATGGCCGTGTGTGGGCGCGCCGGTGCCGCGAACGCCGCGATCCATCGCTGTTACCAGCACGGGCGTTGCTCCACGCCGGCGGGCCTCTGCGATATATACCTTCAAATAAGCCTTGTAAGTCGTCTCCGGCTCGACATAGGTCTGCGGCCAGGCTTCCTTCGAATCGTTGTGAGCGAACTGCATGAACAGATAGTCGCCCTTCTTCATCTGGCTCAGGATCTTGTCAAGACGGAGCGCGCTTTCAAATGACTTCATCGTCTCGCCCGACTGCGCATGGTTTGAAACAGCGACCCCGGGCTTGAAAAAGACTGAGAGCAACTGTCCCCAGCTCACGTCGCCACCGCCATCGCGGTCAGTGACGGTAGAATCGCCCGCGATAAACACGGTAGGAGCATTCGGCGCCGAGCTGATTTCAATTGAACGCAGGGCGGCATGTGGGCTCACGACTTCAACGGTCAACTTGTCGTCCCAATCGCGCTTGTTGCTGCCATCGAACTGGTCCAGGGTCACCTCTTCGCGGCCGGTTGCGTTCATTGGCAGCTTGGGCAGATGTGGGGTGCGGACGTTGGTAGTAAAGGTTCGCTCGACGATCTGGCCGGCCGGAACCTCGACACGTTCAAGCATCAGCCGGCCCGACTCAGCCTTGAAGGTTGTAGCGGTGGCAACGGTGGAGTCTCCGAACTTCACCGTCACGTTATAGTTGCCCTCGGGCACCTTGGCCGAAAACATGAACGGCTTTTCGCTGGTGGTGGTGTTGCCATTGTCACCCGTGGCGATTTGCGCACCGGGTTCGTAGCCATAGCCTGCATCGTCGCTGTACGCAGCCGTGGGAGCGACTTGCGTGTACCCGGGTTTGGCGGGGCCGGCGCCGAAATCAAACTTCAGATCCAGGCTCGCGGCCTGGGGAGGCGCGGCCTGCGCCGCAGCCATGGCCGAGCAAACCAGGAGAAGGGAACATGCAAGAGGAAGTCGGTGCGGCGTGATCATGGTGTGGATTTACCCTCCGGGAACTGATTTCGGCTTGTGCCGGCCCATGCAGCAAGCAGTTGCCAATGGCTTCGCTCTGCGTGACCGGCATTTTGAGGTCATGGCGTCCCCGGCCTTCCGGCGCAGCGGCGGACATGATGTGCGGCACTTGGAATAGCACCTCTCCCGTTTTCGATTGTAGACCCACCCTGGATTTGAGGCATCGGCAAATCCTTCGCTCTTGAGGCAGGTCCTACCCCGCCTTAATCTCGACGTACCTCATAAGCATCAGCCAGTCCTGGGTCTCGCGGAGCATCAACTGTTCATCGAGATTCCGCAAGGCCTTCTCGAACTCCTCGGGATTTCTAACCGATGCCATCTGCGTGCTCAGGTGTTCCAGTTGCTCCTTCATATTCTTGCTGCGTTCTTCGAGGCGCCGGTGTTGGCCCTGGTCATCCATTGCTGAGAGAGACGCCGCGATCGCCGGGAAGAGCAGGGCCACAAATGTCAGTGCTTGATGCAGAACTGTGTCCATCGGCGGCCAGGTTCCAGTGCTCGCCGCCGGTTCCTTTACCAGCAGCAGAAAGGCGATGTGCGCGACTGCCGCCACGACCGTTGTTGTGACCACAATCGAACCCGCTCGCGTGAGCCTCCGGTGTATGCGGCCCTCCCGTTCCTGCTTATCCTTGTGAAACTTCGTCTGATCCTCGACCCACGCCTCGCGCACAAATGCGTTGAGGGATACATAGTTGCTTGCATCGCATCGGGAGAACGGCGGAAGCCGGTGCCAGATTTCCTGGAACGCGCGGACCGTCCAGTCGTTCACGGTTTGCGAGTGGCCCATGTATGCGGGCACATTGATTGGGCTTGGGTCCACGCCGCAAATAGCCATGAAGATGCCTGCGCGGAGGCGCTCCGTCAGGAACCGGTGCTCGATCCATGTTCTATGCTGGCCCACGTTTCTTTCGCTGCGCAGTGTGAGCAGAATGGCGATCAACAGCGCCAGCTCAGTCCCGAACCCAAGCACCCCGAGCGGCGGGAAAAGAACCGCCGTCGCCGCGCAGCCCACCGCCGCGGCAGACAGAACATAGACGTTCCTGCCCTTGTGTTGAAATGCGTCGCGACTCTTCTTTGCCATGACGGAAGCCCGCACATAATAGGGAAAAAGGTAGTGGCTCACCATCTCCCGCGCGGCTGCAGGGATTGAGGCGGCGCTCCGGGGCTTCTCAAAGACATCGCGCTCGAGGTTGCTCGCATATTGAACTGATTGCGAGTCCACGATCGGCTGCCGGTTGAAGGAATCGATGCCCTCGATTGCCGATGCATCGAGTCCCTTGGATTCTCCGCGGTTAAGGACCTCGAGCGCGTGGTCCCAGATCCGGATGACCGGGCGATCGTTGCTCAGGGCATACCGCACGATCTCAGCCGTGCCGCCCCGGCCTCGTGCTTGATCTCCATCCCAGACGGCGATGAGCAAATCGCTGTGGTCGACCACGTATCGTCCGGCGGCTTCATAGGCCTGGCGTCGCAGCTCAAGCTGGTCCTGAGGGTCACGGCGGTCCTCGCGGATATTGCGCTTCCGCAGCAGGACTGTCCGATTCGACTTTGAGAGGAATTCGCGGAACTCCTGCTTCGACTCATCTGTTGCGAAGTCATCGAGGCAATCCTCGACAGTGAGCGGAAGTACAGCCAGCAAGCTCGCCTGCGGATACGCAAGAACCGTGCCGGCGACCATGCGGTCGGCGCCCTCGGCAAGGGAGCTCAAGATACGGTACAAGACGGGGGTCGTGCCTGCGAGCTTGACGCGTTTGACGATGCTGCGTGAGGCCTCGTCGTACAGGCTCCAAAGCAGGGTATCGATGGCCTCTGTCACTTGTTTTTGCAACACGCCTGGATGCTTCAGCTGCCGGTGACCGGTGACGCCGATGCGGATTTGGAACGGAATCGGACGAAAGTCGAAGATTTCGGTTTCCTTGTCGTTCATCGCGGTGGGTGGCCTTGCACCGAGGTGGAAACCCCGGCCTTCCGATGCAGAACAGCTTGAGGGTTGGGATTGCGAGCACGGAAGTCAGCCCGGATATCCTCCGGTAATGTAGCCCTCCAGCGCCTCGATGGTTTGCTGCTGGCCGGAGATGACCCACCTCACCAGGTCGCCGACGGATAAGACTCCGACCACCTTGTCATGCTCCAAAACGGGGAGATGGCGGAAATCGTGCTGGGTCATGATGGCCATGCATTCATCCACCGAGTAATGCGGACCGACAAAGATCACCGGGCTGGTCATGATCTGGTGGACCTGGGTCTCCTTGGACGGGTGGCCCATGAGGACACCTTTGCGGGCGTAGTCGCGCTCAGAGACGATGCCGACCAGCCGATCGTCGGAAACGACCAGCAGAGCGCCGATGTTGTACTCGGCCATCTTCTCGATCGCCTCGTAGACCGACTGTTCCGGTGTTACGGACAGGATATTGTTGTGGCCCTTGGTCTTCAGCACCAATCCAACTGTGTCCGTGATCTTCATTCGACCCTCCTCGAGCAAAACGGCCGGTTCTCGTGTTACCCGCACCTGCAACTTCCGGCCAGGGATTTAGTCAATATAGCGTATTCGCAATGCGACAGGACAGTGTGAAGTGGATTGGAGCCTTCCAGGGGCGAAAACAGGGATTCTTGCACCTGCCGGGATTCCAGCCGGGTGCCCATTGCGGGAATGGGATCAGGGGCTGTTTCAGGCGCGTTCCAATTAATGGGACTCAAAGAGGTAACACTTTGGTGTAGAAGTGGGACGGAGAAGTTTCAAAGTGACTATAATCACATATGGTGGCGAAATATCGAGTCATGCTCGATATGACGGAAAGACTAGGTCTTTCCGGATTTTTTTGGAAGGGAATTCCGCCAAATGGCGACAGGCGACTTAGCCCTCGGTCATCTTGAGGGCACAACAAGCGTGCGTGAGCGCGTGATCAACGACTTCAGCATCAACGTAGCAACGGTGAACGGGTCCGGCTCGCAATCCGCCAATAGCGTACTGCTGAAAAGCATCTTCGGAATGGGTGTTCCCGTAAGCGGCAAAAACCTGTTCCCGTCGAATATCGCCGGACTTCCCACCTGGTACACCATCCGGGCAAGTAAAGATGGCTACGTGGCGCGCAAGCGCGACGCCGAGGTACTTGTGGCTCTGAATCCGGACACGGCCCGCGAGGATACGCTGGCGCTGCCGCCCGGCGGCGTGGCCATTTACGAGGAGAAGCTGAACCTCAAGCAGTATCGCGACGACGTGATTTTCTATCCTGTCCCGCTGGACAAGATTACCGCCACGATCTGCTCCGAGCCCAAGCTGCGCAAGCTGGTCAGAAATATGGTCTATGTCGGCGCGGTGGCGCAGTTGCTGCGCATCGATCTGGGTGTGGTGGAAAAGGGGCTGCAGAAGCAATTTGCCAAGAAGGTGAAGGTATTCGAACTCAACTTCGGCGCGGTGAAAGCCGGCTTCGACTACGCTCAGGAGAATCTGCCCAAGCAGGACCCCTACTTCATCGAGCGTTCGAATCAGACAGCCGGCAAGATCATCATCGACGGCAATGCGGCTGCGGGAATGGGCGCTGTTTTCGCCGGCGTGACGGTGGTGGCATGGTACCCGATCACGCCTTCGACCTCGGTTGTCGAAGCAACCACGGATCTGCTGAAGAAGTTTCGAGTGACCCCGGAAGGCAAGGCTACCTACGCCGTCGTGCAGGCCGAGGACGAGTTGGCGGCCATCGGCATGGTGCTGGGCGCGGGCTGGGCCGGCGCCCGGTCGATGACCGCAACATCGGGCCCGGGGATTTCGCTGATGGCGGAGTTTGCCGGCCTCGGCTACTACGCCGAGATTCCAGGAGTGATCTTCGACATTCAGCGGACCGGCCCGTCGACGGGAATGCCGACGCGGACCTCACAGGCGGATCTGCTCAGCGTGGCGTTTCTTTCCCACGGCGATACGAAGCACGTTGTTATTTTGCCGGGAAATGTAAGAGAGTGCTACGAGTTGGCATATGCGGCATTCGACCTGGCAGAGCGGCTGCAGACGCCGGTATTCGTGCTCTCGGATCTCGATCTGGGCATGAATAACTGGATGTCGGAAGTCTTCGAGTATCCGGCAAAGCCGCTGGATCGAGGCAAGGTGTTGACGGCCGAAGATCTGGATCGGCTGGGCGGATTTGCGCGCTACCGCGACGTGGACGGGGATGCAATCGGCTGGCGGACGCTGCCCGGCACGCGTCACCCCAAGGCCGCGTATTTCACGCGCGGCTCAGGACACAACGATGCGGCCGGCTACACCGAGAAGCCGGATGAGTACGTCGAGGTCATGGAGCGGCTCTCACGGAAGTTTGAGAACGCGCGCAAGCTGGTTCCAGCGCCGGTGACGGTGAAAGACGGAACGTCGAAGATCGGCGTTCTCGCCTACGGCAGCACCGACTTTGCCATGCGCGAGAGCCTTGATCAGATCAAGAGCAAATACAAGCAGAATGTGGATTACATGCGCATCCGGGCCTATCCGTTTGCGCACGAAATTCACGACTTTGTGGCCTCGCACGACCGCGTTTACGTGGTCGAGCAGAATCGCGATGCACAGTTGGCCAGCCTGTTGAAGCTCGATCTTCCCGCTGACCAGATCGTGAAGCTGCGCAGTATTTTGCATTACAACGGATTGCCGCTGGATGCTCAGACAATTACTGAAGAGTTTACGACCAAGGAGGGCCTCTAAATGGCAACCACGGCGCCAGCACCTAAAGTGAATCACATTGGCCTTCCGATTCTGGAATACCGAGGCGGCAAAACCACGCTCTGCGCCGGCTGCGGACACAACGCGATCTCCGAGCGCATTGTCGAAGCGATGTACGAGATGGGCGTAGAGCCGGAGCGGGTGATGAAGATGAGCGGCATCGGCTGCTCGTCGAAGAGCCCGGCCTACTTCATGAGCCGCGCGCACAGCTTCAACAGCGTCCATGGGCGCATGCCCTCGGTCTCCACCGGGGCCATCCTGGCCAACCACACCATGACCACGCTTGGCGTCTCCGGCGACGGCGATTCCGCATCGATCGGCATGGGACAGTTTGTCCACATGATGCGGCGCAATTTGCCGATGATTTACATCATCGAGGACAACGGTGTTTATGGGTTGACCAAGGGGCAGTTCTCGGCGACCGCGGACCTCGGATCGAGGCTGAAGACCGGCGTTGTGAACGATCTGCCCGGCATCGACACCTGCGCGCTCGCGATCCAGATGGGCGCCACGTTTGTAGGGCGTTCATTCTCCGGCGACAAGAAACAACTGCTTCAGATGCTGAAAGCGGCGATTGCGCACAAGGGTACGGTAATGCTCGACGTCATCAGCCCCTGCGTGACCTTCAACGACCACGAGGGATCGACGAAGAGCTACAAGTTCATGCAGGACAACGACGAGCCGATCAACGAGGTGGATTTCGTGGCCAGCTTCGACGACATCGAAGTCGATTACGGCTCGGGCGAGGTGTACGAAGTTGAGATGCACGACGGCTCCAACCTGCGCCTGCGCAAGCTGCACGAGAGCTACGATCCGACTGACAAGGCAAACGCCGTCCGCACGCTGATGGAGTCGCAGGCGAACGATGAGATTCTGACCGGGGTGTTCTATATCGACACCCGGAAGCCGACATTCATCGACCTGCTGAATGTGGTGGACGAGCCGCTTGGGCAACTGCCGGAGTCGATAACTCGGCCCTCGAAGTCGGCGCTCGACGGCCTGATGGCAAGCTTGCAGTAACGGCAAATGAAGAGGTAGACGCGACAGAAGAAGCTTCGCTCAATGCGGGGCTTTTCTGTCGCGAAAGTGTGTGACTTTGACGGTGATCGGTTCAGCGAGTCGCCGGCGCCGGTACCGCGATGCGGATGCCCAAAGCGTTCAGCTTGGTGCGGGCCTGTGCGGCCTCAGGAGTCTGCGGATGGCGCTTGATGAGCAGGCGGAGCTCGCTGATGCCGGCTTCCTTCTTGTTCAACTGTAGAAGCGCGAGTCCCTTGCGCAATTGCGCCGCAGGCGCTTTGGGACTGCCCGGAAATGATTCCAGCACGGCATTGAAGGCCTTCACCGCAGCTGCGTAGTCGAGCTGCCGATATGCGATTTCGCCGAGATAGAACTGCGCCTGACCGGCCAGTTCGTCCAACGGATAGTAGCGGAGCACGTCCTGGAACTCGGCTCCGGCCACGTCGTAGCGTGCGGCGTTGTAGTCGCGGACGCCGGCCTGAAAAGTTTCAGCGAGTGGAGGCGCCTGATTGCCCATCTGAGGCATGGCGGCGCCAGGGTTCCCGGCAGACGGTGAGCCGTTAAGGGGTGCAGTCACTTGCGGACCGGCGCCGGGAGCGGTCCCGTTGGGCGGACTCTGGATGTTCTGCAACTGGGCCTGCAAATCCTGAATCGACTTGTCGAGCTTGGCGATGCGCGACTTCAACTCGTCGACGGAATCGTTGAGCGACTGCACCTGGCCGGAGACCGTATCCAGCTTGCCGCTGCCCGCTTCGTTCTGCGCATTGATCTTCTGCTGCAGGGCGTTGACGGCGACTGACATCTGGTTGGTGTTGTCCGCGGTCTGCTCAACCAGATGCTGCATGACGCTGAATTTGGCATCCATCGTGGACTGGAGGCGTTGCATCATGTCCAGCAGTTGCTGCACCTGGGTTTGCAGCTCGATGATCTCCTTTGAAGCGGCGTGCGCGGGTTGGGGCGCGGAGGCGAGAACCACGGCCAGGACCGCCGCGGTGACGATTCGATTGCGAAGATTGTGTGGCTTTGGCATATCTCACCGGTCAGAGGGGGAATAGGAAACCGTGGACAGCACGGCTGCCTTGGGTCGTTGGCGTTTTTGGCGTCCCAGGTCTTCGGTTGCGGTCCGCCGCGGCGGAAGACCTGGGACGCCCAGTTAGCTGTCTGACGTCCTGAATACAGTTTACCGGTCGAGGGCGAATCCGGCGCGCCGGTTCTGCTGCCAGCACTCTTCGGTCGACTCGCTACAGTAGGGTTTCTCCTTGCCGTAGCTGATCACGCGGATGCGGCCGCCCGCCACTCCGGCTGTCACCAGGGCATTTTTGGCGGCATCGGCGCGATTCTGTCCCAGCGCAAGGTTGTACTCGTTGGAGCCGCGCTCGTCGCAATAGCCGCCGATCACGACCTTGATATCGGGATGAGATACCAGCCAGGAGGCATCGGCGGACAGAATGGTTTGGGCATCGCCGCGAATGTCGTACGTGTCGTAATCGAAGAAGGCGTCCTGAACATGGGCCTTGAACTCCTCTTCAGTGCTCACGGTGGTGGTGGGCACGACAACGGCCGGCGGCGCATTCAGTGTGACACGAGCGGTGGCATCGGCCGATCCGCCCGCGCCGCGCGCCACAAGGTGATAGCTGGTCGACTCGGTCGGGGTTACGGTCTTGACGCCCGACGTGGGCACATCGCCAATGCCGTCGATGGAGACGGTAGTGGCGTCCGCGGTCCGCCATGAGAGCACAACCTGGTCCCCTGCGTTAACCACCGACGGGGTGGCCGTGATCTGCGCAGTTGGAGTTTGAATGGCGGGCGCCGGTGCGGTCTCTTCCGCGGGCGGGGCCGGCGGCGGCTGCTTTTTGCAACCTGCAACAGCGGCCAGAGCAACAAGCAGGACTACAGGCACCAGGATCCGATTTCGTAGATTCAAGGGAATACTCCTTCGGCAAATTCAAGATTGAGTTCCGAGCGATGCAGGTTCTTGTGTCTCCGTGCCGAACCGTCGCCCTCGGCCATGCACTGGGCTCTTGGCCCTGATCAAACAGATGCAGAATACCCCAAGTTGGATTGCTGTTCAGTTCCAAATCCATTCAAGCAAAATGCTGTTGTCAACTCCATCGTCCACGGCGCCGAGCGCCTGAAACGCGAAACCGATCGGCTGCCACTTCTCCGGAACGAACCCTCCGGTACAGGCCGCGCGAGGATTCCTGCAACCATAGGATCATAGTTCAAAAGGGCCGGAACCGATGCATCTACCTGAATGTGTGCGAGACATTGCGTGATGGCGCGCACACTTTTCGCCGATCCATGATTCGCCGTTGGCCGAGTCTCCGCCACTTGGGCTTTGGTCACTTCGAACTCCAGTTGGGCATGAAGTTGTCCCCGGCGTGGGTGAGCTGATGCTGCTCCGTGCCGTCGGCCAGCATCGACCATATCTGCGAGTGGTGCCCGATGGTGCGTTCAAACACAATATGGCGATTGTCGGGAGCCCAGCACGGGTAGTCGTTGCTTCCCGCCTCGTGCGTGAGCTGAATATAGTTCTTGCTGGCGATGTCGATCACGTGGATGTCCACGCCGCCGGGGTCACCGGGACCGTATTTGCGATTCCAACTGAAGGCCAGCAACTGGCCGTTGGGCGACCATGACGGGGAGACGGCATAGCCGCCGTCGGTGATGCGCTGGACGTTGGAGCCGTCCTGCTCCATGGTGTAGATCTGCGGCTCGCCGGTACGTCCGCTCACCCAAGCCAGTTGCGCATTGGTTCGCGGGTTCCAGGTGGGCGCAACGTCGGGTCCGCGGAAGCTGGTAACGCGGCGAAGATTGCCTCCATTGGCGTCGGCGGTCCAGATCTCCGAATCGCCCGTCCGCGCCGAGGAAAAAGCGATCTTCGTTCCGTCGGCCGACCACGCGGGAGAGAAATTACTTCCTCCGGCAACCCCGGCGGGGAAGGCGACCAGGCGGTTCAGGTCGAGCGAGTACATGCGAATGGCCCAGCCCTCGGGGCCAAGTGAAGAAAAAGAGACGCGGCTGTTGTCCGGTGAGACGCGCGGCGAGATCGAAGTGCTGCCCAGGTGGGTGATGGGGTGCTGGTTCTGGCCGTCGTAGTCCATCACCCAGATTTCCTTGGAGCCGCTGCGGGTGCTGACAAAGTAGATCTTGGTTTCGGCGATGCCGTTGATGCCGCCGCCCAGGCGAAGGATGATCTCGTCGGCGAAACGGTGGGCAATGGTGCGCGCCATGTCCTGGCTTGCCGCTTCGTTGTACTGCTTGCCCAGCACTTGGGGGGTGGTAGCGTTGCGCGTATCGAAAAGCCAGCCGTACACGCTGAGGCGTCCGTTGTCTGCCGAGAGCGCCCCGAAAGCGACCATCGCAGCATTCGCCGGCGCAGAGGACCACTGAGGCAGATTGATCTCCTGCGGCGAACCCGGCGTCGACTGGGGCGAGAGGCTTTTCGAGACCACTTCGAAGATGCCGGCGCCGGCCAGGTCGCTATAGAGAGTGGCGTCGAAGATTGCTTTCAGGGCCGGGGCCTGCGGATCGCCGCCCACAGGTTTGAAGTCGGCGGCAGCGATGCGAATGCGGTCGTTCCCCAAGTTGGTGCCGGTATGAACCCAATCCTGGGCGTGCATTTGTGGTGCCGCGAGAAAGACGACAAGAGAGCCAACGAGAGAAAGAGTGCGGAATGCCTTGCGGGGATTAATCTTCATGCGATGAGCGGTCCTTCAAATTGTTTGGGAAAGGTTCGTTGGGTCTCCGGCGCGCCAGGACTCAGTACGTACAATCATAGGTCACGTCGAGCCATTGATCGTTCGATTCCCTGGGCAGATCGCCGAAAGTATCAACCCGCTGCGTGGCTAAAAGGCACGATCGGTCAAGCGTGGGGCTGCCGCTTGCCGTGCTGACTTTGAAATTTGACGGGCCCCCCTGTCGATTGACCCTGAAGTAGATCTGCACCACGGCCCCCCTGGGTGTGCGTGGGTCCACCTGTCCGCGAATCCAGTTTTGGCCCACCTTTCGTTTGATGCCATCCACGTACCAGGGGAAGCGTGTGCCGAAGTCTCCATTTGCAATGTTGACCGGCGCGTCGGCCGAGGTCTGTGCCATGGTCGAGCGGGCCATGGACATACCCGACTGCTCGCCGAACTGGGCGCGGTTGTCCTGTTTGGGCTGGGGCTGGTGCGGCTGCGTCTTGGGCACATTCTGCGCCTGCTTCTGCGGCTTCACCTGCTTGCCGGAGATGGGGATCGCGGTTGCATCCACGGCTTGTTTGGCTTTGGGCGTGGGCTCCGCGGGTGCCTGGCTGGGGGTCTCGGTAGACAGAACGTTCTGGTTTTGCGGCTGATCGGCAGGCAGCGGCAGCGCATTCGAGACCAGCGTCACTTGAATCGCCCCGCCCGCTCCGGGATTGCCCCACGGGTTGTGGTGGAAGAAGCCGTTGAGGATGCCGTAGAAAAGAAGTCCGCCGAACAGCGCGCCGTGGAGCACAAGCGAGCCTGCGGCGGGCCCTGCAACCGGGTCAGAAGAGGGCGTGATCTCCCGTTCGAGTTGGTCAGTGCCTTCTGGGCCTTCCAGGATGCTGGTCATACGGCTGCTACGTTCCCCCTTCCGTGGATGCCTTCGCTTCCAACGGCTGGGTGACGATGGAGATGTTGGTGATGCCGGCTTGCTTCACCGCGTCCATGACGCTGGCAAAGGCGCCGAAAGGCACGTTCTCGTCGGCGCGCAAATAAATGACCTGATGCGCGGGATCGGCGCTCTGCTCGCGAAGCTTCTGCGTCACTTCGTGAATGTTAATCAACTGGTCGCCGAGGAAAACATCCTGATTGCGGTTTATTGTCAGCACCAGCCGCTGCTGCGTGATCTCTTTCACTGTGCGGGTCTTGGGAACTGAAACCTCAATGCCCGACTGCAAGACCGGCGCCGAGATCATGAAGATGATCAGAAGCACAAGCACCACGTCGACCAGCGGCGTGACGTTGATCTCCGCGAGCGAGGAACGAGTCTGGCCGGCGTTACTTGTAAAGGCCACGTTCCGCCCCCTCTCGTGGGGGATTTGTGGGATTGACGGTCTCCTGGTTGCGCGCTGCTGCGGGCGAGCTTGAGGCTCGGACGGGAATCTCTTCGAAGGAGTTCAGCAGCTCGCGGCAAAAATCGTCGGTGGCCGATGCGAAGATGCGAATGCGGGCGGTGAACTGGTTGTACGCGACAAGTGCGGGAATCGCCACAAAAAGTCCCGCCGCGGTGGTGATCAGCGCCTCGGAGATGCCGGGAGCGACCGCGCGCAAGGTTGCGGAGCCCGCCGTTCCCAGGCCGTGAAATGCGTCAATGATGCCGACCACGGTGCCGAAGAGTCCTACATAAACAGTGGTGGACGCGATCGTAGCCAGCCAGGTCATGCGCCGTTCCAGGATGGTGACGGCCTCCGAGGCTGCGGTCTGCGCCGAGCGCTCCAGCGGGGTGAGATTGCGCGGCGGCCCCGAGCCGCCCGTCTGCCGCTTGTAGGTCTCGTAGACATCTTCAAAGACCTGGGCTAGCGGGCTGGCTTTGCAGTCGGCAGCCAGCGTTGCAATCTCCTGCAGGCGGCTGGCCTTGCGAAACGAGCGGATGAATTTGCGGCTCTGGCTGGTGGCCTTGCGGAAGGAGGAAATCTTGCCCAGAATGACCAGCCAGGAATAGAAACTGGCGATGGCGAGAATCACCAGCACAACCTGGGCTGCGAAACCGATATTGTTGAATATCTCCACCAGCGCGTTAGGCCCGGACGCTGAAGGAAGCGGGGCGCCATCGGCCTGCATCATCAACATAATCGAAAGGAAGGCGGCGTTAAAAATCGGCAATCACCTCAATATCCACGGTATCAGACCGGATGGTCACTTCCAAGTTATCGATTGGATGCTCCCGAGTGCCCGCGCTGTTGGTTGTCTGACCAGAGCACGCGCCATTCATGCTATGCTGCGCTCGGATTGTCCCGGCAAATTGTCCCGAGCAATCCATCCGGTTTCAAGAGGTACGCTCAGGATGCTTGTCGAACTGCGCGCCGAGAACTACGCCGTCATCGATCATGCCATAGCTGTGTTTGGTCCTGGGCTGAATCTTCTGACCGGCGAGACGGGCGCGGGCAAGTCGATTCTCGTGGATGCGCTGGCCCTGCTAATGGGAGGCAAGTCCTCCACGGAAGTTGTCCGCCACGGAGCCGACAAAGCCGTCGTCGCATGCGTCTTCGAGTCCACGCCCAGCGCGGAGACAATTCTCGAAGAAAACGGCATCGACGCGGACGGGAACGAGATCATCCTGCGCCGCGAGATTCTCTCCTCGGGCAAGGGCCGCGTGTTTGTGAACAACCAGCCGGCCACCGTAGCTGTGCTCAAGCAGTTGGCGCCCGAACTGGCGCTGGTCCATGCCCAGAGCGAGTCGCTGAGCAGCTTCGACCAGGCCCAGCAGCGCATTTTGCTCGATCGCTTTGGCGGGCTCTCCACGGAGGCCGTCGGCGAGGCTTTCGCGCGCTGGAAGGAGGCTTCCGGCAAGCTGGACGCAATGGTCATAGGCGAGCAGGATCGCCTGCGCATGCTCGACCTGTGGAACTATCAGCACAAGGAGATCGAAGCCTCACGCCTTGCGGCGGGCGAGGACGAAGCTCTGGAGACGGAAAAACGCGTCCTGGCCAACGCTGAGAAGCTTTATGCCGCGGCGATGGGGGCCTTCGAGCAGCTGTATGAGGGCGGTGCATCGGCAGAGGTTGCGCTGCGGGCTGCGGTGCGCAATGTCGAGGAACTGGCGCGCTACGACGGGCGGTTTACCGAGGTTGCCGGCCAGTTGGATTCAGCGCGAGCCATGCTTGGAGATGTGTCCGGCAGCTTGCGGGACTATGGGCAGGGAATCAATGCCTCGCCGGAGCGGCTCGCCGAAATCGAAGACCGCCTCGCGGCAGTGGACCGGCTGAAGCGCAAGTACGGCAAGACCGTCGCCGAGGTCATTGCCTTTGGAGAAGAAGTTGGCCGCAAGCTGGCAGAGATTGAGGATCGCGATGAGATTCTCAAGTCGCTGCGAGCCGAGTTGGATGAAGCAGCGGCGGCCTATCGCGTCGCCGCCTCAGCCCTGAGCGCCGACCGCAAAGCGGCTGCGGACAAGCTGGCCAAGCTAGCCGAAGCCCAGATCAATTCGCTGGCCATGAAGGTGCGGTTCGAAGTCGCCGTTAAGTCCGCGGAGGACCGCATATCTCTGAAAGGGAACGACTTCAGTCGTGCCGAAAGCGGGCCAACGTCAGCCGGGGCTTTAGCCCCAGAGGGAGGCTCTCCGTCGACCGCTCATTGGGCCCCCTCCGGCTGGGACGAGGTCGAATACCGCATCGCCACCAACCCCGGCGAGCCCCTGAAACCGCTGCACGAGATCGCCTCGGGCGGCGAAATGAGCCGCGTCATGCTGGCACTGAAGGTCAGCGTAGAAGAAGGCGCGATCAAGCCAAAAAAGAAAACAGCGACCCCCAGGACGCTGGTCTTCGACGAAATCGATATAGGAATCGGCGGCCGCGCCGCCGAAGCCGTCGGACAGAAGCTAAAGAGTCTGGGCCGCGGCCAGCAGGTCCTCTGCGTAACCCATTTGCCCCAGATTGCCGCCTTCGCCGATCAGCACTTCGTGGTTGAAAAGCGCGAAGCCGATGGCCGCACGAAGATGCAGATCCGCTTGCTCGATGATCGCGCGCGCATGCATGAAGTGGCGCGCATGGTGAGCGGCGCCAAGGTAACCGAAACCAGCCTGCAGCACGCCGCGCAGATGATTGCGGCGAGCCGGTAGCTCCAGCGCGACAAATGCGAAACGTACCGTCCATTTTCCATCCGCAAGGAGCTTGATCATTCGTCAGAATGAGCGCATGATTGGCTCAAAGCAGGAGGTCAGCCGGAATGAGAGTCTTCTTGCAAACTGAGTCAGGGAATCTCACATCGCGCTGGTCTGAGGTGGGGCAGCCCGCCAAATACAACTTGTCCTGGATGCAGGAGAAGCCGAACATTCAGAGTAGCTACCTGCCCCCGGCTCCGGATTTTGCCAGTCACAGTCCATTTGGAGGAGCTTCCTGGTTCCTGCCCAATCCCGCCAGCATTTATTCCAATGGTTCCGGGCATTCGAACTGACGCTTGACCGGACCGTTTTGTTTTCAGCCGGTGTTGCCGGGCGGCCTTCAAGGCCTCGCCTTGAAGCTGGGTTCCATTGCCTTGCAACGCAGAATTATTACCTTGACGGAATATATAACTTTGGTGGAATATTGATTCTATGGCGTATGAGGTCGAGTTCACCCGAGAATTCGGGGAGTGGTGGGACAGCCTTGATGCCGATGAGCAGGACAGCGTAAATTTTTCAGTTCGTCTCTTGCAAGAGCAAGGCATTCATCTCAAGCGGCCTCATGCTGATACGGTTAGTCGGGGCTCCCGGTTTCCGAACATGCGTGAGCTGCGCTGCCAGCATGAAGGACGGCCATACCGGATTCTGTTTGCATTCGATCCGAGACGCGTTGCGATTCTGCTGATAGGCGGCGACAAAACAGGCAAGCCAAACTGGTATGAGGAGCTTGTTCCACTGGCCGACAGGATTTACGAAAAGCATCTGAAAGAGATTGGCAGTTGAGTGCTCAACACAAAGACCGCTTACCACTGGGAGGGAAATAGCATGGCTCGCAATTTCAAGGAACTTCAAGCAAAGATGGAACCGCACCGTCGCGCCCGAGTGGAGCAGCGCGTGCAGGAGGCTCTGAAGGCAATGCCGCTTGAGGGGCTGCGAGACGCAAGGGAACTGACACAGGCGCAGTTGGCCCAGGTGCTCAAGGTCTCGCAGGGTGCTGTTTCCAAGGTGGAGCGGCGCACAGATATGTACATCAGCACGCTCCGCAGCTATGTCCGCGCCATCGGCGGGGACTTGCAAATTCGCGCGGTGTTCCCCGAAGGCGATGTACTGATCGATCAGTTTGAAGACCTGAAACCCGATGGCAAGACCGGCGAAAACGCAGGCGCGTAGTTAGATTTTCAGCACTGTACTGAGAGAAGAGCGTCACCTCTGGCAGATACAGAAGCGGAACCGGGTTCGCGTCGATCTGCTCCCCCACCTCCAGCAATCCTGATTGCCCGTTCGCCCTATAATCCGTAAACAGGGGTGACATCTTGGAAACGGCTCGACACAAAAGCCTCTGCGCATTCGCTGTTGCACTCTTGGCGCTGGTTTCCGTTGCCGGAGCCGGCGCGCAGCAACTCTCGCCGAAACTTCAGAACGCTGTCGGGCACTGGCAGGTGGTCAACAGCGACGGCACAAGCGGCGGCCAGGTGGAAACCTACCTGGAGAACGGCAAACTGTTTGGCCGCGTCACGCAGGTGCGCCCTGGCCGCTCTTCGCGGGATGTGTGCGACAAGTGTTCCGGCGAGTACGAGAACCAGCTCATCCTGGGCATGGTCATCATGCGCAACTTCCATCCGGAGGGAGACGACTGGGTGGGCGGAACCGTCGTGGACCCGGAGAATGGTCGGGAATACAAGGGCAAGATCTGGACCGTCGGGAAGGACGGGCTGCATATGCGCGGCTATATCGGCATCTCCCTGCTGGGGCGAACCGAGAGCTGGGTCAGGATTCCCTGAGTGTGTTGGCGCCACCCCCCGATGAAACCGGTTAGGGTTCGTGGACTCCCGCCCTTTCGCCAGAAAAAAGGCGACCAGAAAAAAGGCGAAAGGCTGGGGCACCGCAGGTCATTGGCGCTCCTGTTTCACCTGCTGGAAAAGACGAACTGATTGCCGTCCGGATCTTTGAACTGTGCCATGGTCCCCCAGACCTCCTTTTTGGGTTCTGCGGCCAGTTCCACTCCCCTCGACTTGAGGAACTTCGCAGTGGCGAAGACGTCGTCGCACCAGAACGTTACTGGCTGAAAGCCGCCAATGCGGTTCTCATGGCCCTCCGGCGTAAAAAGTGCAAGATTCACATCGGATCCTGGGATCAACAGTTCAATCCATCGCTGCCCCGGTCCCAGGGCCTGATCGGTTGCGACCTTGAATCCGAGCTGTTCGGTGTAAAACTTCAGCGAAACATCCTGGTTGCTGACCGGGATGCTGACGATCTTTATTCCACGAATCATGGTGGCCTCCGCTCTTCGAGATTCTCGGACTATATCCGGCCATCCCAAGCATTGCAATCTGGTTGATATTGCTATACTAGCCATTGGTATAGCGATGCCGAATGTCGATGATTACGTTACCGATGTATTGATGCGGGACCTCGTCGGGCATGACAAGAGGCCGGTGAGCTTCCTCGTCTACTTATGGCTAACGGCAGAAGGGCAGCGCCGGGGCTGCCCGGTCAAGATCAGCTACCAGGAGCTGGCCGAGTCCATTGGAGTATCGAAGAGTTCGGCCCAGTCTGCTGTTGGGTGGCTCGTTCGTCGAAAGCTGCTCAGCGTTACCAAGGCAACCGTAACTGCGACGCCTTGTTACAAGGTGAACAGTCCTTGGCGGCGACTCCTCGCAAAGGTTGTGACGGGCCTTGACGAGAAGTGAGCAGGCGCTGTTTGGTAGTGTCTCAGTTTGAACTTTGACAACGGTTTATCATCAAGAGCAGAGGTGAAGCGATGGACGATGTGGAGGCGATGCGCGATCTGTTGTCTCGATTAGACAGGATCAAGGATTGGGCCAAACTTGTGGAAGAGATGTCCCCGCAACAGCGCCATGCCTTGTTGGAAGCTTTGCGAAACCATAATCGTAAGGATATAGATTAGTTAGCCAGCGCTGCGATTTCCTCATAGCTCCAAACGTGATCTGAGATGCCGGCTGCCATCGCTGGTGTAATACGCAGTGTCTTGTGAACCCTTGCAAAATTGTAGTGAATAAAGTGTAAGGCCACCGCAGCGGCGTGATTTTCGATCTTCTTCGAGAAAGCGTTCGTAAGCCGTGTAAACCGGCGAATGCTCATGCGCATAGTGAGATTCTGGCGCTCTACGTAGCTGGTCGAAACGTGCTCTGGGTCCGGGCTTCCACTGATCGTCTTCATATCGCAGCCGATGCACTTGGCAGGGCTGTAGCGCGTCTCAGGCTCGCTGGAAGCGCCATAAATCTTTTGCAACTGGGCATAGTCAATATCCGCGCCGAATGCGTCTTCTACGGCCCCCAGATAAGCGCGGTGTTGATCTGTGGTGAGTTGAACCTTACCGCGAATGCGGCTTGCAACGTCCTGCATGAACTCGCGTGCCCACCATCCATCCCGTCCGCCGACTAGGTAGGAGACACAGAGCTTCGTATCAGCATCGATAGCGGTCCAGGTCCAAACATCGCCCCATCCGTCAGCCTTCTGTGATGGGGTGGCATTCTTCGCCTTTGCTCCAACAAAGCACCAAATCTCATCGGCTTGAACTCTGCGGCAACGCACGTTTCGCACGGTCTGATCGTGGTAGGTATGAGCAGCGTCGGCGATGTCGAGTAGCAGCTTCGAGACAGTGTTTATGGAAACGTCCGCCATCCGGCTTGTTGAGCGTAGGCTTGCACCCTCAACAAGCATTTGGATGATCTGTGCGCGTTTCGCAGTCGGTAGCCTGTTCATGTAGAGAGCATAGTGAACTTTGCGCTATTTGTCAAGCATAAAGTTCAGTTTAATGCATGGCGTTCAGTAATGTATTGACTATCTAAGCTCCCCGCGCTATTCTGAGATTGCATTTGAGGCCAAAAAGTGTGGACATTGAATTTGCGGACAAGAAACTGGAGCTAGTCGAGACCGACGAAGCCCATAAAACCAAGCTTCCATTCGCGATTATAGACTCGATGCGAAATAAGCTGGGTTTTCTGCGCAGTGTTCCAGACGAACGGTCTATCCGCAATTGGCGCAGTTTGCACTACGAAAAAATGGAGGGAGAAGAGAGATCGATTCGGTTAAACGATCAATTCAGGCTAATCTTCACAATCGATACGGCTTGCAGTCCAAACAAGATAACGATTTTGAGGATTTGGGATCACGCTTGACGAGCTGGAGGGCGGGGGTATGGGCATGACAATCAATTGGATTAAGCATCCTGGCTTTTACATCAAGGAGGAGCTGGACGAGCGCGGCTGGAGCCAGCGCGATCTTGCGTTCATTCTTGGCGTGCCGGAACAGGCTGTAAACATGATAGTGAGCGGCAAGAGAGGCATCAGTCCCGATATGGCACGTGCTCTTGGAGACGCATTCAATGTTCACTCTGATCTGTTTGCAAACCTGCAAAAAAATCACGATATGGCGTTGGCCAAACCCCCGAGCCCTGGGGTTTCTCTCCTAGGGAAGATGCACGTACAGTACCCTGTGCGCGAGATGGTCAATCGGGGCTGGCTCATCAATTCGGACGCGAACATGCTTGAAGAGCAGCTAGTTCGTTTCTTTCGGGTCTCAGATCCATCCGAGATTCCTTATCTTGAGCATGCCGCGAAGAAGAGAAATTCTTACGAAGAAAGAGAGGTGCCACCGGCTCAGCTTGCGTGGCTTTTCAGGGTGCGTCAAGTCGCCCAGTCGATCTCTGTTCCGCAATATTCTGAAGCTAAACTACGCGATGCTTTAGAGCAGTTGCGTGGTCTGTTGCTTGCGCCTGAGCAGACACGCGATGTGCCGCGACTGTTGAGTTCTTTCCTGTCCCTATGGTTCGCCGGTTGGTATACTGAGAGATGTGACTACATCGGTCCTCGACTCCATCTCGAACGGAAATCACGCCGAGACTTCCCCCAGCCAGAAGAGGGTGTTGTTGCTCAAGCCAAGAGGCTTTTGCGCAGGTGTGGTGCGCGCGATTGACATTGTCAAAATCGCACTCGAAACCTTTGGCGCTCCGATCTATGTGCGCCGCGAAATCGTTCATAACCGCTATGTTGTCAATGAGCTGGCAGAAAAGGGAGCGATCTTCGTTCATGAGATCGACGACGTGCCCGACGGGCAGCGCGTGATCTATTCGGCGCACGGTGTGTCGCCGGCGGTCAGGGAGCTAAGCAAAGGACGCGGTTTGAAGGTGATTGACGCAACCTGTCCCCTGGTCACCAAGGTGCACATCGAGGCGGTCAAATTCGCCAAGCAGGGCTACTCGCTGGTGCTCATAGGCCACCGCGACCACGATGAGATCGAGGGCACGCTGGGCGAAGCGCCGGAAGTGACCCAGGTGGTTTCAAATGTGGCGGATGTCGATGCGCTGCAAGTGCCCGACCCGAACCGCGTGGCTTATCTCACCCAGACGACCCTCAGCCTCGACGAGGCGCGAGACATCATCCATGCGCTGAAGCTCAAGTTCCCGAATATCGCCGGGCCGCACTCGCAGGACATCTGTTATGCCACGGAGAACCGCCAGGTTGCGGTGCGCAACGTGGCGCACAACGCCGAGCTGGTGCTCGTCGTGGGTTCCACAAACAGCTCAAATTCCAATCGGTTAGTCGAAGTTTCAAGGAACCTGGGAACGATCGGCTACCTCATCGATAACTCCGCGGCCATCGACCCCAAATGGCTCCAGGGAGTGACAAATGTTGCGGTCACGGCTGGCGCATCCGCTCCTGAGGTGCTGGTGGAGGACGTCGTCAACTATTTGCGACTTAACGGCTACGAAAACGTCGAAGAGGTTGAAGTGATGCCGGAAAATGTCCGCTTCGGGCTGCCGCCCGAGATTATTCAGGCGATTGGCAGCGCGAGTGGGGCAGAGCCGGTGGCAGTTAGATAAACACCGGAAGCAGCCGCCTCAACGAACACAGACGGTTCGCTGGGGATTCCCGCAGGGATCAGGCAGTAGAGTTCTTCGGAGATAGCAAGATTCGACGATGAGACTGCTAAGTCTCAAACTTGAAACTAGCTTAACCCGGATACGGAGTTGCTTCCGGAATTGGTGTTGGTTTGATTCTTCCGGATAGAAACTGAGGCGCTTGAAACCGCATGAGACAACAGCACGGGAAAACGCAGTCTGTGGAACCAGAAGTTGGGGCACCGAAGTCGTGGATTCCGAGGT
Organism: uncultured Acidobacteriaceae bacterium; assembly: GCA_963757965.1. Lineage (GTDB taxonomy): Bacteria > Acidobacteriota > Terriglobia > Terriglobales > Acidobacteriaceae > Telmatobacter. Next base: position 607,191 of record CAVWTV010000001.1, on the reverse strand, counting down.
CCGCGGTTCCGAGGTTTGGGCGGATAGACGCCGACCTGGCGGATGTGGAGTCGGCCATTGAACGGTCGCGCGAGCACCTACTATCTGAACAGCATCCTGACGGGTACTGGTGCGGAGAACTCGAGGGCGACTCGATGCTCGAGGCCGACTACATCTATCTCCACACTCAATTGGAGAGCGGCGATCCAGGGCGGCTAAAGCGTGCACTTACCGAAATGCTGCGCTACCAGAACGAAGATGGTAGTTGGAGCCTCTATCCCGGCGGACCGGGAAATATTTCGCTCTCGGTAAAGTGTTACTTCTCCGCCAAGCTGATGGGTATTGGCGCGGACGATGCGCGGATGACCAAGTGCCGTGAATGGGTTTTGGCGCACGGTGGCGTCGTGGCCTGTAACACCTTCACCAAGATGTATCTCTGCGGCCTTGGCCAGTATGATTACGACGCGGTTCCGGCCATTCCTCCAGAGATAGTCCTGTTTCCCAACTGGTTTTACTTTAATATCTACGAGATATCTTCGTGGTCGCGCTCCATTCTAGTGCCGCTGGCTATCATCTATGCCAAGAAGCCCTTCAAGAAGATTCCACCGGAGCAGAGTATCGATGAGTTATTTGTAGGCGGCCGCGCGAATGCCGAGTTACGTCTCAGGTTGGATCGCAAGAAGATCGTCTCGTGGCGGAACATATTTCTGATTCTGGACCGGGTTCTCCATTTTGCGGAGGCCGTACACCTGCGGCCGTTGCGCAAACTGGCGCTGGCCAAGGCGGAAAAGTGGATGCTGGCTCGGCTGGAGATGACAGATGGCCTGGGCGCCATCTATCCGGCAATGTTGAATGCGATTATTGCCCTGCGCTGTCTGGGTTACTCCGAGGACGATCCGCAGGTGATCCGCGCCCGCGACGAGTTTGAGAAGCTCGGCATCGAGGAGCCTGCAAGTCCGGACATGCCCGAGCCGACCTTCCGCATGCAGCCGGCCATGTCGCCGGTGTGGGATACGGCGCAGGCGGTATACGCGCTCGGCGAGGCGGGAGTTCCGCGCAACGATCCGCGCATGATCAAGGCCGTGGACTGGATGTTGTCGAAGGAAGTCCGGCACAAAGGGGACTGGGCTGTTAAGGTGCCGCACACCGAGCCCGGAGGTTGGTACTTCGAATACAACAACGAGTTCTATCCGGACACGGATGACACCGCGCAGGTTCTGCTGGCTCTGAACAAGGTGGATAACCCGCGCGAAGGCTATCAGCATAAGGTCGCGCAGCGCGCCATTGAATGGGAATTCGCCATGCAATGCAAGAACGGCGGCTGGGGAAGCTTCGACAAAGACAACACCAAGATGATCTTCCAGTACATTCCCTTCGCCGATCACAATGCCATGTTAGATCCGCCCACTGTGGACATAACTGGGAGAATTCTGGAGATGCTGGCGACCTATGGCTATACGCGCGATGATAAGCGCGTTGAGAAGGCTGTCAAGTTTATAATGAGTCGGCAGGAACCGGATGGAAGCTGGTTTGGGCGCTGGGGAGCGAACTATATCTACGGAACCTTCCTGGTGCTGCGCGGGCTTGACGTCATCGGCATCGATCATCTTGAACCGCAGATCCAGCAGGCCGCGGAGTGGATCCGCATGGTGCAAAATCCGGACGGCGGCTGGGGCGAGACGTGCGGAAGTTACGACGACCCGAATACGCGCGGGGTGGGACCGAGTACGCCTTCGCAGACGGCCTGGGCCCTGCTGGCGCTTCTGGCCGCGGGCGACGACCGGTCAGACTCGATTGCCAAGGGCGTGCGCTGGCTGCTAACCCGGCAGGACGCTGATGGCAGTTGGGACGAGCGCGTTGGAGCAGGAGTTACGCGCCAGGCCTTGTACACTGGAACTGGCTTCCCAAGAGTTTTTTACCTGGCGTACGAGATGTATCGCCAATACTTCCCGCTGCTGGCTTTAACCACTTACAGACGGGCTATGGAACGCGCTGGGTAAACAACTGCGCGCTGGAGGTTATTCATAAGATGGCTATTCCTATCTCCCAGATGTGGACGGTTTCAACCTATGTGCTGATGAAGAAGCTGGCCGGCAAGAAGCAGTACCCGTTGGTGCTGATGCTTGAGCCGCTCTTCCGCTGTAATCTGGCCTGCGCCGGTTGCGGCAAGGTGCAGTATCCGCCGCACATTTTGAAGAAGCAGCTCACTCCCGCGGAATGCTTTGCCGCTATCGACGAATGCGGCGCGCCCATGGTGTCTATCCCGGGCGGCGAACCGCTCTTGCACCCCCAGATCGTCGAGATCGTCAACGGCCTCATCGCACGCAAGAAATACATCTACCTATGCACCAACGCGCTTGAACTGAAGCGGCGGCTGCCGGAGTTTACGCCGTCGAAGTACCTCACCTTCTCCGTGCACCTCGATGGGCAGCGCGAGCATCATGACTTCTCCGTTTGCCGCGAAGGCGGCTACGACATTGCGGTCGAAGGCATCAAGGAGGCGGTGAGGCGCGGCTTCCGCGTCACAACCAATGCCACGTTCTTCGATGGCACCGACCCCAACAACGTGCGCGCATTTTTTGACGAAGTGATGGGCATGGGCGTGGAAGGCATCGTGCTCTCGCCGGGCTACAGTTACGAGAAGGCTCCCGACCAGACTCGGTTCCTGGGGCGCGCCCGCGTGCGCCGGTTATTCCGAGCCATCCTGTCCAATCGCAAGCCGACCTGGAAGTTCAACATGTCGCCCTTGTTTCTCGAGTTCCTCATGGGCGACCGCAGTTATGAGTGCATTCCGTGGGGCATGCCTGCCTACAGTATCTTTGGCTGGCAGAAGCCTTGCTATCTGCTTCAGGAAGGCTACGCGGAGAGTTACAAGGAACTGCTTGAGACTACTAAGTGGACCGAATATGGCGCTGCCAGCGGCAACCCCAAATGCGCCAACTGCATGGTCAGTTGCGGTTATGAAGCGCCCGCGGTCATTGACGGGTTCGGCTCGCTGAAGGGCTTCTTCGCAATGGTCAAGGGTAACTTCAGCAAGTATCGCGACGCACATGCTCTCAGGCTTCTGGATGAGCCTGCTCCGCACGGTCCGGCCGCGCTGGTCCAGATCGCCAATCCAGTTCATAGCCTTGAGGAGACCAACGCATGACCGCTGAAGTGATGAAATACACGCTGCAGCAGGTGGAAGATTTGGAGCTGGCTCCGGGCGCCGACCAAGAGCGGCTTGAAGGCTGGGTCCCCGAGTTAGCAAGCGACGAAGAGCTGCGCCAGGCTTTGGAGAAGGCCTTCGACTATCGCGGCGATGTTACTCTAACTCTCAAGTCCGGCGACCGCATCGAGGCGTATATCTTCAACCGGCTCACTGGCGGTTCACTCGCCGATTCCTATGTCCAGTACTTTACTCCAAGCGCGCCCGAGAAGCGCAAGATGAGTTATGCCGAGATTGCGCGCATTGAGTTCAGCGGCAAAGATCGCGCCGCCGGCAAGCACTGGGAAGACTGGGTAAAGAAGTACAACGAAAAGAAGGCCGCCGGCGAGAAGAACATTGCGCTTGAGCCCGAGGCGCTGGAGTAAGGAACAGTGGTCAGAGATCGGTTATCAGTGGCCAGTTGTAACTGATTCCCGCGTGCATTGTCGTCTTCTGGAATCGGTCCTTTGTATGGTGTCATTTGCTGCGAAAAGCCGCCAGGAACTGGCCACTAATAACTGAACACTAACCACTCATCACTGACAACTCAGATGAAAGTCTTTCTTACAGGTGCGACCGGCTTTGTGGGCCATCATGTGGCCAAGGCTCTCGCCGGCGAAGGCGCTGCGCTCCGCATGCTCGTGCGCAAAAGCAGCAAACTTGCCAACCTCGAAGGAATTGCTGGCGAAACGCATGTGGGCGACTTGAGCGAGCCTGATACGCTCAGGCCGGCACTCGCCGGTTGCGACGCCGTCGTTCATGTGGCCGCCGACTACAGACTGTGGATTCGAGATCCGGAGGCCATGTACCGCGCCAACGTGGATGGTACTCGCGAGCTGTTGCGGCTTGCCCGCGAGGCGCAGGTTCCGCGCTTCGTTTACACCTCGAGCGTGGCCACCATGCACTTTCGCACCGACGGCCTGGTCATCAACGAAGACACGCCGGTTTCACTTAGAGACATGGTCGGCCACTACAAGCGATCGAAGTTCCTCGCCGAGCGGGAAGCGATCTCCGCGGCTAAGGGCGGGCAGCAAGTCATCATTCTGAATCCCACCACGCCGATCGGGCCAAACGACGCCAAGCCCACGCCCACTGGCCGAATCTTCGTAGACTTCCTCAACGGCAAATTTCCCGCCTACATGGACACCGGCCTGAATCTTGTCGACGTTGCCGAGGTCGCCCGGACTCACGTAGCGGCGCTAACAGTTGGGCAGCCTGGCAAGCGGTACATTCTGGGCGGAGAGAATCTGACCCTGAAGCAGATCCTCGACAAGATGTCGGCCATCACCGGCATTCCCTCGCCCACGGTAAAGATTCCTTTCGCGGTAGCCGCGACCTATGCGTTCTTCGAGGAGTGGATAACGGGCCGTATTCGCGGCCGGGAACCGAGGGCTACTCTCGAAGAGGTGCGCATGGGGCGGAAAAAGATGTATGCCTCCAGCGCGCATGCGCAGCAGCAGCTTGGATTTCGCATTGTGCCGGTGTATCCGGCGATGCGCGCTGCGATTGAGTGGTTCCGGGCGTACGGCTACGCGCCCCAGGTACGTGCATGACCCGCGTCGCGATCATTGCCGCCATGCCCGGCGAGTTGAAGCCGCTGGTGCGCGGCTGGGAACACGAGCGCCGCAATGGCGTGCATCTTTGGCGCTGGGAATCTGATGAAGGCGAGTGGGTCGCTGCGTGCGCCGGAGCTGGTGTTGACGCGGCGACACGCGCCTTTGCCGAAGTCGAAGGGGATGGGACTCTCTCCTCCGTCGTTTCCATCGGATGGGCCGGCGCCCTGACTGAGGAGCTTGAGGCGGGGCGCACCTATTGGGTCTCCGGGGTGGTCGACGCTCGTACCGGGGAGCGCTTCCGGTCTGCCGAATGGGACCAGGAGCGCTGGCTGGTGACCAGTCCAAAGGTTGCGGATGAGCGGGAGAAGCGCCGCCTTGCGCTGGCCTACGGGGCCGAACTGGTCGATATGGAGGCGGCGGCGGTTGCGCGACTGTCTGCGATGCGCGCTGTTCCTTTTTTTTGCCTAAAAGGAGTGAGCGACTCTTTGCAAGACCAACTCCCTGATTTCAATAGGTTTATCTCGGATCATGGGCAATTCAAGCTGCTGCGGTTTATCCTTTTTATCTTTATTCGTCCTTGGCACTGGTCCGCACTCATGCGGATGGGTGAGAATAGCAGGAAGGCCGCCCTTGGCATGAGGGAGCGCTTGCTCGAAAATCTGCAAAGAATCCATGAACAAGGAGCTCCTACGAATCGCAATGGCGACCCAAACTTCAAACATTGAAAGCCAGTTCGCTGGGAACGTTCCCGCGACCATGCAGGCTGTGGTCTATCGCGGCGTGAACGACATGCGCCTGGAGACGGTGCCCGTGCCGGAGATCGGCCCGGGGGAACTGCTGATCAAAGTGGCGACCTGCGGCATCTGCGGGACGGATCTGAAGAAGATTCATACCGGCTCACACTCCGCACCGCGGATCTTCGGGCACGAGATGTCGGGGACAATCGTCAAAGTCGGCGAGGACGTTACCCGCTTTGCGCCGGGCGAGCGAGTGGTGGTTCACCATCACGTTCCTTGCGGGGATTGCTACAACTGCCGCAAGCGGACGCCGACCCAGTGCGCGCTTTACAAGAAAGTTGGAGTTACGGCGGGATTCGAGCCGTCAGGCGGCGGCTTTGCGGAGTATATTCGCGTGATGGACTGGATCACGGCCAGCCGCGGCGTGGTGCGGATTCCCGATGGCGTTCCGTTTGAGCAGGCGGCGTTCGTTGAGCCAGTGAATACGGTGCTGAAGGGGGTAAAGCTGCTGAACCTTCAATCCGACGACACGGTGCTGGTCATCGGCCAGGGACCGATCGGGCTGATGCATGCGGCGCTGGCCAGACGGACCGGGGCAAGAGTGCTCACGTCGGATCTTTATCCTGAGCGACATGCCATCGCCGCCAAGTTTGGACTCAAAGATCCGATTGACGCGGGAAGCGAGAATGTGGTCGAGCGAGTGTTTGCTGAGACCGAAGGACGCGGGGCGGATGCTGTGATTCTGGCGGTGGGTGGCAATGCGCTGATCAAGACGGCAATGGACGCGGCGCGGCCGGGCGGAAAGGTCATGCTGTTTGCGCAGACGCAGCATGGCGAAGCAGTCATCGATCCTGGCGCGGTATGCATGGACGAAAAAACTCTCATGGGTTCGTACTCATCCTCGTTTGAGATTCTGGATGAGGTAACCGACCTGGTGTTTGGCGGCTACAAAAGTGGATTCAATTTGACGCAACTGATTTCGCACCGCTTTCCGCTGGAGCGGGCCGTGGAAGCGATTGAAATTGCTTCGCACCCCAAGGCCGACTCAATGAAGATTATGCTTGAGCCTGTACTTGGAGCGGGAGCCAGTTAGGGTGAACCTGATGGCCACAACCATGAAGGCCGCAATCCTCCACGGCCGCGAAGATATTCGTATCGAGAGGGTGCCCATACCCAAGGCCGCGCCTGGTGAACTCATTGTGCGCGTGGGTGCGGCGCTCACCTGTGGAACCGATCTGAAGGTTTTTCGCCGCGGCTACCATGCGCGAATGATTGTGCCTCCCGCGCTGTTTGGCCACGAGCAGGCGGGGACGATTGTCGAGGCGGGCGAGGGAGTCACCGGATTTGTCGCGGGCGACCGTGTGGTGGCTCTGAATTCCGCACCGTGCGGACATTGTTTTTTCTGTGAGCGTGGCCAGGAGAATCTCTGCGACGACCTGCTTTTCAATAACGGCGCATACGCTGAGTTCATCCGTATTCCGGCGCGGATCGTGGCCATGAATACGCTCCATATTCCCGATCACGTGCCCCTGGAGCACGCTGCGTTGACTGAGCCGCTTGCGTGTGCCGTGCATGGATTCGAGGATTCGCGCCCGCGCGCAGGGGATACGTTGGCGGTCATCGGCGGCGGTCCGCTGGGACTGATGATTCTGCACGTGGCTGTGCTGGCCGGCTACGAAGCGATAGCTATCGTCAAGCACGACGGCCAGGTGGAAGCAGCGCGCCAACTGGGCGCGGCGCACGTAGTGCAGACGACCAACATTCGCAAGGCCATTCGCGAAACGCGTGCGCTCACGCCCAAGGACCGGGGCGTGGATATTGCCATCGAGGCAGTTGGCGTACCAGATGCGTGGCAGGAGGCGGTGGAACTTGTGCGCAAGGGCGGCACTGTGAATTTCTTTGGTGGATGTGCGGTTGGAACTCAGGTCACTTTGGACACCAATCGGATTCACTATAGCGACATTACTCTGCGCGCCACCTTCCATCACACGCCGGCTCTTTGCCGCAAGGCCCTCGATCTGATTGCCGGAGGACGGTTCCAGGCACAGGCTTTCATTACCGGCCACGCTCACCTCTACGAACTCAACCGCGTCTTTGAGAAGCTGATGAAGCGAAGCAGCGAGATCAAGACCGCGATAGTGCCCTGAGACAAATCGATGACCGTGCTGCCGGACAAAGAAACAAAAGAGCCAGAGCCAACGCCAGAACAGGGCCTGCAGCCGGCGCCGCGCTCGAAGGAAGAGCTCATCGAGAGCGGCTGGGCCGTGCTTCCTGCCAGCTATCGCATTCCCGAAGTTGCGCCCACGCTCGACGAGGCGCGCGATTATTGCAAGCAACTTGCTGAGTCGCATTACGAGAACTTTCATGTGGCCTCCTGGTTCCTGCCCACGGAACTGCGGACGCATTTTCATGCGATTTACGCCTACTGCCGCATCTCCGACGATCTTGGCGACGAAGTGGGCGACCCGAAGGTAGCGCTGGCTCTCCTGGATGTTTGGGAGCAGGAGCTCAATGCCTGCTACAAGGGCCAGTCGCGCCATCCGGTCTTTATCGCGTTAGGCGAGACGATCAGTCAGTGCGGGATTCCCAAGGAGCCGTTTGCGGACTTGTTGACGGCTTTTCGCCAGGACCAGACAGTTACGCGCTACGCCACCATGGAAGACGTGCTGGCTTATTGCCGCTATTCGGCCAATCCAGTCGGGCGCCTTGTACTTTGTGTCTGCGGCCAGGCGGATGAGGCGTTGTTAGGGTTCTCGGATGCCACCTGCACGGCCCTGCAGCTTGCGAATTTTTGGCAAGACGTCCGCCAGGATTACGCGCGCGGGCGTGTCTATCTGCCCCAAAACGACATGGAGTTCTTTCACGTGAACGATCAGACTTTGGCCGAGGGAATTGCCACCCCCGCATTCCGCGGACTGATGCGCTGCGAGGTCGAGTATGCGCGCGGGCTGTTTGAAGAGGGGCTTCCGCTGATCGGGTTGGTGAGCCGCGACCTTGCGCTGGATCTCGATTTGTTCAGCCGCGGCGGCCTGGAGATATTGCGGGCAATCGAACGTTGCGACTATGACGTTCTAAGCGCGCGCCCGGCAATATCCAAGGGCGCCAAAGCGCAGCTTGCGCTGCGGGCGGTTGCCGGCAAGCTGCTGCCCTTTCTGAGTCTAACCGGGGGCGGAAGGCGCGCAGAGAAGGCGGCTTGAAGCACGAACCAAGAACGGATCGGAGCACGTCGAATGGGGTCGCGTTAGACGCGGCTTATGCGGCCTGCCGCGCGATTGCCAAACGCGAAGCTAAGAATTTTTATTACGCCTTTGTTGCGCTGCCCATGCCGCGACGCAATGCGATCTGCGCAATCTATGCCTTCATGCGCCAGGCCGACGATCTGGCCGACGACGAGAGCCTGTCGCGCGAAGAGCGGCGTGCGCGCCTTGACGCATGGCTGGCGGATTGGCGCCGAGTTTGCGGTGGCTCCGTCCCTGATAATCCAGCCACCGGCGATCCTGTTTTTCTTGCTGCTCGCGACGCGACGGAGCGATTCGGAATTCCATTGAGCCTTCTGGATGAGCTGATCGCCGGCGTAACGATGGATGTTCAGCACGCCGCGGGCGATGCACCCAACACCTACGCAACCTTCGACGATCTCTATCGCTATTGCTACCTGGTTGCGTCGGTGGTGGGGCTGGTGTGCATTCGCATCTTCGGCTATCAAGGCCAGCGGGCGGAGAAGCTCGCTGAAAAAGCGGGCATTGCCTTCCAACTGACTAACATTCTTCGCGATGTGGCCGAGGACGCTTCGCGCAATCGCGTCTATCTTCCCCTGGAAGATCTGGCGAGGCACGGCGTTTCACTGGACTCCTTGCTGCATCGGTCTCCGAAAGCGCCGCCAACTGCAAACGAACGCGCGCTGATTGCCGAGGTTGCCGGGCGTGCCGAGAAATTCTACGAGTCCGCGCAGTTGTTGCTGCCGCTGATCGATCGCGAGAGCCGCCCTGCCCTTTGGGTCCTGGTGCGAATCTATCATTCGTTGCTCAAGCGGATTGAACGCGCCGATTACGATGTGTTCTCGCGGCGCGCAACTGTGCCGCTGATCGGGAAGATTGGGATTATGCTGGTGGGACTGGTGCGGATGGGGTTCGCACGGGTGTTCATTTGAGCGGTCTGCTTGAAAGATCGGGAAAGTCCGTCACGGTAATCGGCGCTGGCGTGGCAGGCATGAGCGCCGCCTGCGCCTTGGCCGAGGCCGGGCTGCGCGTGCAACTAGTCGAGCGGCGCGGCTATCTCGGCGGACGCGCCAGTTCCTATATGCATCCCGGCGTTGGCGAGGTCATCGATAACTGCCAGCACGTGTTGTTCGCCTGCTGCACAAATCTGCTCGGCTTCTACCGGCGCATCGGAGTCGCAGACAAGATTCACTGGACCACCGACATGACCATGATCGAGCCGGGTGGGCAGAGGTCGCGGCTGGGTCCATTCGCGCTTGGCCCAATACGGCTGCCCTCGCCGCTGCATAGCGCGCCCAGCTTCCTCAACGCGAAGGCCTTCAGCCTTCAAGACAAGATCGCGCTGGGTCGCGCGCTGCGTGCGATGATGCGGCCGGCCGCGATGGAGGATGCAGGCGAATCTCTGGAAGATTGGCTCCAGAGGCACAAGCAAACCGAGGGCGCAATGAACCGCTTTTGGCGGCTGGTCATTGCCAGCGCGCTGAACGCGGATCTGGATGCGATTGCCGTACCCTATGCGACAAAGATCATTCGCGAAGGCTTCCTGAACACGGTGGAAGGTGGCAGTATGGGCATGAGCCGCGTTTCGTTGAGCGAGTTGTATGCGGGCGTCACGCCATTTCTTTCAGAGCACGGCGGCAGCGTGGATTTGAGAACAAATGTTGAAGGCGCGGCGTGGGATGAGGAAGCCGCCGAGTGGAGTGTAAGCACGCGCACCGGCGAACTTCTCTCGGACTATCTGGTTCTCGCCCTGCCATTTGAAGCAACGCAAAAGCTGTTGGCCCATTTACCCCCGGCGGCGGGCGCTGACAGTCTCATCCGGCAGATTGAACAGCATCGCCACTGGCCGATTTGCAGCGTTCATCTTTGGTTTGACCGGGAGATTACGGAACTCGACCATGCGGTCCTGCTGGATCGAGAGGTTCATTGGATGTTCAACCAGTCACGCTTGCAGACAGGGCGAGGCGGGCACTATATCGAACTTGTGGTCAGCGCATCGCGCAGTTTTGCCGAGCTCTCGCGAGAGCAAGCCATTGCGCTCGCACTGAAAGAACTGGCGGAGTTTTTCCCACGAGTGAAAGAAGCAAAGCTCGAGAAGTTTGCGTTTGTAAAGGAAGTGCGTGCCACATTCGGCGTCCCGCCGGGAATCGATTCCGCGCGTCCCTCGGTTATCTCACCCTGGCCAAATCTGTTTCTGGCCGGCGACTGGACGGCAACCGGATGGCCTTCGACCATGGAGAGCGCAGCGCGGTCGGGCCATCTTGCGGCAGAGGCTGTTTGCGCAAGCATCGGTGAACCGCGCGCAATTCTGAATGCTGACTTGAAGCCGCGGGGCTTGATGCGGTGGTTAAGTACAGGGAACAGGGAGCAGGGAATAGGGCGAGCGCAATAGGCGCCTGTCTTTCTGATCCCTGACCCCTGATCTCTGAACCCTGTCTTCAATGCGCCAGCAAATAGACCCCGACGCAGACCAGCACAGCCGCAGTCCAGCGGCGGCGGTCGACGTTCTCTTTGAGAAAGATTTTGCCGGCGATGGCGTTGGTCACAAGCGTCAGCGAGGCCGATGCGGGCGCAACCAGGCTCAGGTTGAGGTGGTTCAACGCGAACAGCAATGAGAAGAACGCGAGGGCCAAAAAGCTCACGCCGCCGAAAAAAAGCGGGCAGGTAAGCACCGCGCGAATGGCCCCTTTCAGTCCCGAGTGAGCGCGAATCTCATCCAGATCGCCGAGCGATTTCATGGCGGCCGCTGTCAGCACTTCACCGGCCGTCGAGCAGAGGACCACACAGGCAATCATGGCCGCAGCGGACCATGGATCAACGTGCGCGGCCTGCGAAGCCAAGTTCATCGCACCTGCTCCCGTTCAATTTCAATCGCCAACTCTGGTGCCTCGCGGCTTGCCGGCCTTTCAGTCAGCGAGGGCCCTTGAGCAACGAAGCTTACGCCCAGGGTAATCAGCACGATCCCCGCCCAGCGCTCGAGCGAGATTGAATCGTGAAGCCAGAAGCGGGCGAGCAGCGCCACGATTACATTGCCGAATGCGGTTGCAGGCAATACGAAAGTGAGATCGGCCCACGACAGCGCCGTCAGATAACTGGCGAAGAACCCGATCAGCAGCGCGATCCCGAAGGCGATCCATGGAGTGAATACGGCTGCAATAAGCGTGGCGGGATGAGAGAGCGAGATGGACGGCATAACGGTCATGCCGCGCGAGAGGCACGAATCGCCGAGAGGGGCGCAGACAGCGACCAGCCCCAGGATCATGTATTGCCGCGGCAGAAGTCTTGCGTGAGTCATCCGTCTTTAGATGATCCTCATCTCTTATTCGGATACAAGTCGAGGGCGGACGCCAGGCGCCGCCCTCGATGAATTGCGTTTCGACTGATTCTACGCGCCGGCGCCGACCGGGGCTGGCGGATCGGCCTGGTGGCTGCGCGCCACTTTGACCATCTTGTTGCGCTGCGCGCGCAGCTTCAAGAACGCCTTCGCCTCGACATAGAGCCGGGGCAAATCGCGATTCACAAATGCCTTCCACACCACGCGGAATGCGGCCTTGGGGCGGAAGTAGTATTCATCGTAAAACTTGTGCACCATTTCCATTACGTAGTCGGTCGGCAATCCCGGATACTCGATGTGCGCCATCTGGTGGCCGCCGCCGTCCTCCATGCGTTCATTGGTGATGAAGCCATTCGCCTTGGCATAGTCGTAGAATTCAGTCCCCGGATAGGCGTGGGCGATCGATACCTGGATGGTCTCGCAATCCAGCGTCTTGGCGAAGTTGATCGTGTTGCGGATCGACTCCTTGGTTTCGCCGGGCAGCCCCAGGATGAAGTCGCCATGAATGGTGAGGCCCAGGTCGTTGCAGTCCTTGGCGAAGGCGCGCGCGCGCTCCACCGTGGCGCCCTTCTTGACGTTCTTCAGGATCTGAGGGTCGCCGGACTCGAAGCCGACAATGAGCAGGCGGCAGCCGGAATCCTTCATGGCCTTCAGCGTCTCACGATCTGTAGTAACGCGCGAGGTGCAGCTCCAGGTGATGTTGAGCGGCTTGAGCTTTTCACAGAGTTCGATGGTGCGAACCTTCTGGATGTTGAACGTGTCGTCGTCGAAGAAGAACTCCTTCACGTCGGGGAAGTTCTCTTTGGCCCATTTCAGTTCCGCCGCCACGTCATCCGTGGAACGCTTGCGCCAGGCGTGCCCGCTCAGCGTCTGCGGCCACAGGCAGAAGGTACACTGCGCCGGGCATCCGCGCGTGGAGTAAAGCGCAATAAACGGGTGCAGCAGGAAGGGCACGTTGTAGCGCGTCACGTCCATATCGCGCTTGTAGATTTTGGTGGCCCAGGGCATCGCATCCAGGTCTTCGATCTGCGGCCGGTCTGGATTGTGAACGATCTTGCCGTCGAGCTTGTAGCTGATTCCAAGAATCTCGTTGAGCGGCTTTCCCTGGGCGAACTCGACCACGGAGTAGTCGAACTCGCGCCGGCAGATGAAGTCCAGCGCCGAGCATTCGTTGAGGGCTCGATCCGGGTCTGTGGTCACCGGCGGGCCGACGAACGCGATACGGATGGAAGGATTGGCCGCCTTGATGGTTTCCGCCAGCCGCTGGTCGCCTTCCCAGCCGACCGTCGAGGTGAACAGCACCAGGAACTCGTAGTCCTTGCAGATGTTGATGGTTTCCTGGGCCGAGACGTGGTGCGGGGGCGCATCGAGCAGCCGCGATCCCTCCAGCAGGCCGGCCGGATACGTCAGCCAGACCGGGTACCAGTAAGACTCAATCTCGCGCGTAGCCGGCCAGCGCGAGCTCGCGCCACCGTCAAAATTCTCGAACGAGGGCGGATTCAGCAAAAGTGTTTTCAGGGGCATAGGCATCCCTTCAATTCTAACATTTTGACGTATTTTGAAATGCTTTCGATCTGTTTCAGGCTACTTCCCGTGCAATTCAGCCAGCCAGTCTTCCATGTGCCCCAGCGCGCGAAGCAGGCTCAGCCGGGCTTTGGCAAGGTCGAGCGCCGCGTCGAGCGAATCCTCATATTTCTGGCGCTCATCGATGCGGGCCAGTTGTTCAGCCTTCGGGGATAGCTGGGGCTGGGCGGCTGGACCGCTGCTGGCCCCATTGCCCAGCTCGAGTTGGGCCAGCACCGTCTTGAGCTGCTCGTCGGCAATCTGCTGCTTCAGGCTGGCAACCTCGGCCAGCGCGTCCAGTTCGCGCAGGTTACCGGTGAGGGAAGCGATCTGAATATCGTTCTGCTCACGGGCCTGCTCGGCTTCCACGGTGGCGCGAAGGGCTTCGGCGGCCGATTGTTTCGATTTGTCGTGTTGGTTGCGGTCAAACAGCGGGATCTGAAATGAAAATCCAAAAGCCACATTGTTTGGAGTAAAGTTCTTGAAAAAGGTGCTGTAGTTGTTCAGCGCATCGGAGTCGAGGTTGTATTGCGCCCCAAAAGACAGCTGCGGACGGCGTGTAACCATGTCGTCGCCGCGCGCCTGCAATCGCCTTGATTGAGCCAGCAAGCCGGCAGCCTCGATTCCAGCGGTGGCTCGCGGCGTCTCGTCTGCTTTGACTGCGGGAATCTCCGGAATACTGGCGTGATCGAACGTAATGGACCCTGCGGGCATGCCTGTGAGCACGGCGAGCTGTTTGGCCAGCGTTGCGGCGCGGGCTTCCAGGTGGATGCGTCTGACCTTCAATTGCGCGGCCGTGAGGCGGGAATCCAGGAAATCGCTCGGTGGGTCAACCCCGGCCTCGGTGCGCTCCTGTTCGATGGTTTCCAGACGGTCGGTGAGTGCTTCCTGCTGGCGGGCCGCTTCGAGTTCGCGGTTGACCGTGTCCAGTTCGATGTAGGCCGTTGAAGTATCGAGCGCGACCTGCTCGAGTGTGTCCTTCAGGCCAAGGGTAGCGGCCTGCACTCCGGCGCGGGCTGCGCGGGTGTATTGGCGTTGTGAAAAGCTGAAGATAAGGGACTGGAACTGAGCATTTGCCACCGAGGGCTGGCCGGTGGGAAATCCGATCGAGTAGCCGACAGTGGAGCCGACAGTAAGGCTGGGAATATACACATCGATGGTCTGTGCCAACACCGCGTTTGCCTTTTGCACATCGGCTTGGGCAAGCTTCACGGCGGTCGAGTTGCGCTGAGCCAGGTCCACCGCCGTGGCCAGAGTTACCTGCGCTGGCAGCAGTGCAGGCGCAGCCGCAAACACGAATGCGAGAATGGTTTGCGCCCAGGCCTTGCGCGGATTGGGTTTCATTTTCACCGTGCATGCTCCGCAGGCTTGTATTCATTGGCCAGGGCCTGCGCCGCTGCCCGTTCGCGGCTTGCGGCTGCCGGGTCGCCAAGCTCATCCTTGAGCCGCGCCAAGCGCAGGTGCGCTACAAACGCCGGAGCTTCCTCCGTCTTTGCCGGGCCGGCCAGATAATCTTCGAGCATTTTGGCGGCAAGCGCAGGGTCGCGATGCGTTTCGCTGAGCAGCGAGGCCCCGTCATAAAGGGCCAGGCCGGCGCGGGAATTTAACGCCTTGTCGCGTTCGGCTGCCGTTTCCCCACTGTGCACCGCTGTCTCCATCTCTGTCCAACGCTTGCGGCGGCGATAGAAGCTGGCCAGCGAAATCCAATGCGAAGCCGGATGTTTACTGGCCCCGATCGCCTGCCTGTACTCCCGTTCCGCGCCGCCGTAGTCCTTTTGCTGTTCGGCAATCTCAGCGCGAAGCTCGTGAGCCCGTGCCGGATCGACACTGTCAAGTCGCGCGGCAATCGCCTCGGCCTTGTCGATCCCGCCGCCCACCACGCCGGGGGCTTGCTCGTAAAACTCGCCCAGGTCGGCCAGCGCGTCGGCATTGCGGCCGTCGAGCCGCACCGACTCTTCAAACTCGGCTCTGGTTCGCTTGGCAAGCGAATATGCGGTCAGGAATGAGGCTCGGTCCGCCTTCTCGCCCAATGCACGCCCCAGCCAAAGATGGTATCCGGAGTTCTGCCCGTCGAGCTGCACCGCTTGCTGGCACTTGCTCGTAGCAGCTTCCCACTGGTCCAGCGTCAGTCGGACCCGACACTCCAGGTTTGCCGCCTCGGCCGCGCCTTCGCTCGATTGGGGAAGAGATCCGAGCAGCGAGAGCGCCTTGTCTGCTTCGCCAGCTTGCAACGCAGAATTGGCCAGAGCCAGCGTCGGCGACAACGCTCCATCCGAAGATGAGTGGGCCTGTGCGGTTCCTGAAAAAGCTAGAGAAGTCACGAGCGACACCGCCGACAGTCCCTTCGCCGCCAGGCGCAAGAGCTTCACCGCTCGGCTGGAATTGGAAATCACGGCCGCTTTACCTGGATTGGAACGCCCTCCTGCAAAGGCAGTCCGTTGGTTGTCCCTGTTGCCACCCAATCTCCATCGTTGAGTCCGGAGAGAATTGGCGCCTGGGTCAGATTTGGAGTTCCGATCGTCACCGGCGTTCGCACCAGCCTGTTGCCAGCCACCTTGTAGACGTAGGACTTGCCGTTTTCCGAATGGAGAGCTTCGCGAGGGATGGTGAGCGCATTCGCTTCCTTCGCGGTGGTCACCGTCACCGTCACGTTCGTATCCGGAAGCAGTTCACCATCGGCATCGTCGATTTGAACCATCACTTCGCCCACGTTGCGCGTTCCGTAAGTGATAACCGTGGAAGGGATGCGAATAATGTGACCCTGCCAGGATAGCCCCGGCTTGGCGTCCCACTTGATCTGAATCGACTGCCCCACTGCCAGCCGGCCGATCTCCGGCTCGTCAAAATAGGCTCGCACGCGCAGATGATGCAGGTCGGCCACCTCAAGCAGCAGCTTGCCCTGTTCCACAAACTCCGTCCGCCCCGAATTCACGGCATAGACTGTTCCGGCAATCGGGGCCCGGATCGTTGTCTGCGCTTCAATCTGCCGCGCTGCCGCCAGATTGGCCTCTGCATCGGCCAGGGCTGCCCGTGCCCGCTCCACCTCTGCCGGCGAAAAGCGGCTCTTTGCGCTCTGATCGGAAGCGTGCTGTGTGGCTTTGGCTGTCTCCACCCGTTCCCGGGCCGCTGCTACTTCGCCTGCCGACGCCGCCCCCGTCGACTGTAGCCTGACAAGCGCATCCAGATCGTGTTGCGCCTGATCGCGATCAAGCTGGGCGCGGGCAATATCCGCGTCCGACGCCTGACGCTCCGCCTGCGTCCCGTTGTGGGTAGCAGCCTCAAGTGCTGCTTCGGCCGCCTTCACGCCGCTCTCCGCCGTGGCCATGCGGGCCCGCGCTTCCACGTCGTCCAGCACCATCAGGAGTTTGCCGGCCGCGACCTGGTCCCCTTGCTGCACGTAAACCGCTTTCACGGTCGTGGCGACGGGGCTGACGATCTGGTAGTTGACTTCCGGTTCCACGCGGCCATTCGTGGGCACCGTATTGATAAGCTCAGCGCGTGTCGCCTGTGCTTCACGCACCGGCAATCGGTCCCGCATAAGATATCGGGCCGTATAAAAAACCGCGATAAGAAGGATGGCCGAGCCTATCCAAAGCCAAACCCGGCGCGCCTGCGATCTATCTTCTGCCATTGAGCTTTCCTGAGTCAGTATATAGGACTCAAAAACCTGCCTTTGCGGAGCAAAGAATCTGCGCCGGCGATGTGCGGCAAGCAATCCGGGAAATGCTTCCGGCAACATTCGGCTCGTACAATGGACGCATGGCTCAGGAACCCCGTTACACCGATGCTCATGCCAAGGCCGGGCTGGACTTTGCCTTCCCCGACATCGAAACCTGGGAAAACCAGTTTCCCGGCTATGAGATTCTCATCGACGACCCGGAACTGACCTCCGTTTGCCCCAAGACCGGCCTGCCCGACTTCGGCGTGCTCACCATCCGCTACATGCCCCGCGACCGTTGCCTGGAGCTCAAATCGCTGAAAGAATACCTGTTCAGCTACCGCAATCTGGGAATCTTCCAGGAAAACATCGTCAATCAGGTCCTCGAAGACGTCGTCAAAGCCTGCAATCCCGTGTGGGCCGCCGTACGCGGCGAGTTCCGTCCCCGAGGCGGCATCGGGACAACCGTCGAGGCCCGCTGGCCAAGACCGGCAGCCTGAGCAGGCTGCGGAAAAACTCGTTCGTGCGGTAGGCAAGGGATTCATCCCTGGTATAAGATCAACAGAATCAATGCGGGTTTTAGAACTTATCCGTAAATGAGCTCTTGATGTAGCGCCGGTCTCCAGACCGGCTGTACTGGCGGCGTCCACGCCGCCAGCAGCGATGTGCGGGTCAGGAGACCCGCACGACAGCCGGAATGGAGGCCGGCGCTACCCATTTGCGGATAAGCTCTTAGCCATGAGGTATGCTCTTCACTGATTTTCCCCGAGAACTGGCCTTTTTCCGCACCTGGACCTCCGCTTGTGATATTCGTGGTACGTCTCGCCGATCCCAGCGAACACGACTCCCATTGGCCTCCTCATCCCAAGTCTTCCGCGCGCGCGTCAACCCCGCCCTGGGGACGCTCCTGCTGCTCATCGGACTGAATCTCTTCAATTACATCGACCGCTATATTCTGCCCGGCGAAGTGTCTCTGATTCAGCGCGAGTTTCACACCTCCGACCAGCAAATGGGCGCGCTCACCACGGCGCTCTTTGTGGTGTACATGCTGGTAGCGCCGCTGACCGGCTGGCTCGGCGACCATTTCCGCCGCAAGCCTTTGATCATTGCGGGGGCGTTGCTTTGGAGCGTAGCCACGCTGGGAACAGCCTGGGTCCACGACTACTGGACGCTCTACATTCGCCATGCCATCGTGGGCGTCGGCGAGGCCACGTTTGTAATCTTTGCGCCGGCAGTGCTGGCCGATTTTTATCCCGAGAGGGAACGCAACCGGATTCTCACCATCTTCTATCTGGCCATTCCCGTGGGCGCGGCGCTCGGCTACCTGGCGGGCGGAGAACTGGGCTCGCACTGGGGCTGGCGCGCGCCGTTTTTTGTTTGCGCCATTCCAGGCCTCGTCATTGCGGTGCTTTATGGCTGGATTGGGCGCGAGCCGGAGCGCGGCGCCAGTGACCACGTTCGCGCCACCACCGATCGCGCCACTTTCTGGGGTCTCTTCAAGAATCCTGCTTTCCTGACCGCGACCTTTGGGCTTGCAGCGCTGACCTTCGCAATGGGCGGTATCTCCGCATGGGTTCCCACGTTTCTGCACCGCTCCGCCGGCCTCTCGGTGAGCCGCGCCGGTCTGGTAATGGGCGGAATCACAGTAGTTGACGGCATTGCCGGGACGCTCGTTGGCGGCATGCTGGCGCAGCGATGGCTGCGAACAAACCATCGGGCACTCTATCTCTTGTCGTTCTGGAGCGTGGCGCTGACGCTGCCATGTGGCGTGGTGGTCTTCTTCGGGCCGCAATCATGGGCTATTCCGGCCCTCTTTGTGACCGAGTTCTTTCTTTTCCTGAACACGGGCCCATTGAACGCCGCCATCGTGAACTCCGTCTCCGCGCCGGTGCGGGCCACGGCCATTTCCTTGAACCTGTTCTTCATCCATTTCTTCGGCGATACCTTCTCGCCGCAGATCATTGGAGCCATCTCCGACCGCTCCAATCTTCGCATCGGCCTTGGAGCCACGCTGATCTTTCTGGTCATCTCCGCGGTGATTCTGCGCATGGGCGCGCGGTTTGCTCCGCCGCTTGAAGAAACAGCCTAGTGTCCTGAGTATCGAGATCATTCAATAAATGCGCTCAACTTGAGAGCCCCCCCAAAGGCCGTCTTCCTGAGCGAAGCGCTTTCCAGCGGAGTCGAAGGACCTGCATTTTCATTCAATGACCTCTACGACGAACTTCAGTTACACAACATTAGTCACGTCTTAGTCCCCCACCAGCATCGCCGACACACGGCGAATGAACCTGTGCCCCATCCATCGGACGTTCTTGTTCTTGTCCGATGGGTGGGATCGCACAATCGCTCCATGTTTTGTTGAACTTGCGTCCTTGTTTCATCCTAGCCAAACTCGTTCTTCCGCCTTGAGCGATCAGGCGTCGGATGCTCAGCTGCAACGAATCTACGCCCCGTTTGCACAAGATTTCGCGCTGTTGGCGCACAATAAGACGGTGTGCAAACATCCGTCGAATCAGGAAGAAAACGAGCGCCTTTTTTATTTTTTGCTCGTTTTCTCGCAACAGAATGAAACAAAATAGGTTAGGCATGTTTTCAACGAACGAAAGGCGAAAATGCGCTCCGAGTTCATGGTTCTTTCTCTGAGACACAGGCGAAAGCATCCAT
The DNA here is from genome assembly GCA_963757965.1 of uncultured Acidobacteriaceae bacterium. Lineage (GTDB taxonomy): Bacteria > Acidobacteriota > Terriglobia > Terriglobales > Acidobacteriaceae > Telmatobacter. Next base: position 587,295 of record CAVWTV010000001.1, on the reverse strand, counting down.
AGGAATCCGTTCACTTTGCCGGCCGTATTTCTTTATCCCTCGTATTCATGAAGGCGCGGCGTCCGCCTTGCGAGCGCAGGTTGGGATCGTTAACCGCCGGACGGCTCTGATCCGCGCTGAATCCGTGCGCCAGCTTCGGGTTCGGCTTGAACTTCGGCGGCCCGCCGGAAAACTGCCGGACATGGCTCAGAACCATTCCCGCACGCCCATGCATAGGTTGCACGATCCCGCGAACCTGCACGTTCATACTGCGATACTTCCCAAGCTCTCCCACCTCGTCGTGGTCCTCCCACAGGCTCACGATGGTGAACCGGCAAGCATCGTCGGACGTCTGCGGCGTGCATACGTCCAGAAACCGGGTCCCATCCGGCAACTGCACCACGTCATAAACGAAGGCCGTCAAGCAGACGTCCTTGTTGACAAGTTTTGCGGCCTGGTCAGCGGTTACGCAGAGCTTTTGCCCGGCAGCAAGGGCCGGAATGGGCGCTGCGACCAGCAAAAGCACGAGCCAACGCCAGCCGCGCAGGGGCATGAGAATCCTCTCCGGAAGAATGCAGCAAGACTAGCGCGAAATCTCTGGGAAAAGGAGTGCTGTGCTCCCTTCGTAATGAGTCAATTCATCGGAAAACTACCCTATCCAGCCCAAAATGGATATACAATTGAAATGTATATCCGGAGGTCGGAGACCATGAAACTCGCAAAATGGGGAAACAGCCTGGCCGTCCGCATTCCTGCGGAAGTGGTTGAGAAGCTGAAGCTTGCGCCAGGCGAGGAGATTCAATTCGAGATCACAGGGGAGCACCAGTTTCAGGTGAGTCGCGACCGCAGGCGCCTGGAGGCGATCGAGGCGATCCGCAAACTCGCCAAGCCGCTTCCGCCCGGATACAAGTTCAATCGCGACGAGATCTATGAACGCGGCATGATGCGCCACTCGTCTCAACACCAGGATCGGGAACCGGTCGCGCGATGAGCGCGGAGATATTCCTGGACACAAACGTTCTGGTCTATGCCAACAGCCACGAGGACTACCGAACCGCCAGGGCACGCCAGTTGTTACTCGACGGCGGAATGGTCAGTGTGCAGGTATTGAATGAGTTTGCGTCGGTCGCGCGGGCAAAACTTGCCATGACGTGGACGGAAGTTCAAGAGGCAATCGAAAAGATTTTGATTCTCTGCCCAAACCCCAGGTCCCTGAGCGTTGAGACACACCTGCGTGCTCTTGGATTGAGTAAGAGATATGGCTTCTCAATTTGGGATGGCCTTGTGGTGGCTGCCGCCTCCGAGGCCCGTTGCTCGAAGCTTTTGACCGAGGATTTGCAGCACGGGCAGGTGGTCGACGGCGTGCGGATTGAGAACCCGTTTCTCGGGGCGCTGACATCGTAAGCCGTACTCGTCAGACTTCAATCGACTCCCACCTTTCAGGAGCAAGACCCAGCGCACCCGGCTCATCATTTGGAATTGTGTTGGGACCTACCGCGCCCCCACCAATTCCTCGCTCTTCGCCCCCTGCCCATAGTGGCTCTCAACGTAGTGATCGAGAATCTGCTTGAACTCAGCCACAATCGTGTCGCCGTGCAGAGTCTTTAAGAGCTTGCCATCCACATAGACCGGCGCCTTCGGCTCTTCGAACGTGCCGGGCAAACTGATTCCAAGATTGGCGTGCTTCGATTCTCCGGGGCCGTTGACGACGCAACCCATCACCGCCAGCTTGAGTTCCTCGACGCCCGGATACTTCTTCCGCCATTCCGGCATTGAAGTCCTCAAGTAGCTCTGGATCTGCTCGGCCAGCTCCTGGAAATAAGTACTTGTGGTCCTCCCGCAACCTGGGCAACTGGTCACCTGCGGCATGAAGCTGCGAATGCCGAGCGACTGCAGAATCTGCTGCGCGGCCTGCACCTCTTCCGTCCGGTCGCCGCCCGGCTTCGGCGTGAGGGAGACACGAATGGTATCGCCGATCCCGGCCAGCAGCAGCGGCGCGAGACCGGCCGTTGAAGCAATGAGCCCCTTCGAGCCCATGCCCGCTTCCGTCAGCCCGAGGTGCAGCGCGTAGTCGCAGCGCGAGGCCAGGCTGGTGTAGACGTCCACCAAATCGCGCACTCCGGAGACCTTGGCGGAGAGGATGATCTGGTCGTGCCTCAACCCATACCGCTCGGCCGCCTTGGCTGAGTCCAGCGCGCTCACCACCATGGCTTCCATCATTACGTCGCGGGCTGGGAGCGGCTCAGCCAGCTTGCTGTTTTGGTCCATCATGCGCGTTAAAAGAGCCTGGTCCAACGAGCCCCAATTGACGCCGATGCGGACCGGCTTCTGGTTCTCGACCGCGCACTCTACCATCACCTGAAAATTGTCGTTGTCTTTCTTTCCAATCGACGCGTTGCCGGGATTGATTCGGTACTTTGCCAGCGCGCGCGCCGTGGCGGGAAACTTCTTGAGCAGCAGGTGGCCATTGTAGTGGAAGTCGCCCACGATCGGCACGCGAATTCCGCGCTTGTCAAGCCCCTCGACGATGTGCGGAACGGCCTCGGCCGCGCCCTCATTGTTAACAGTCACGCGAACGATCTCGGAACCGGCCAGAGCCAGCGCCGCCACCTGTTCGATGGTGCCGGCAACGTCCGCGGTGTCGGTGTTGGTCATGGACTGAACCACGACCGGAACCTCCCAGCCGACCCGAACCTGTCCGATTTTGACCGTTGGTGTTTTCCTGCGCTGAATCTCCGCCATGAATATAGTTTACCCGGAGCCGGGGTAGCGGGGAAGTTGAACCGTACCCAATCCAGCCTCTGTCACCAGGTTGCGGATTGTTACGGATTCTTCAAGGACCTCAGGCAAGAAAGTACGGTAGTCTAGGGCGGTGACGAATGTTCCAAGAAACGGCGAGATGATCTCGGGGGCTGCTTCTGATATTGCGCCGGTGACGGGTGAACAACGGAGCGGCCATTCGCTGCGCCTGCGCGGCGTGCGAAAAGCCTTTGCCGATGTGCAGGCTGTTGACGGTCTCGACCTGGAGGTTGCGCAGGGCGAGTGCTTCGGCCTTCTGGGCCCAAATGGCGCCGGGAAGACGACCACCATCGAAATATGCGAGGGGCTGACCGCTCCCGACGACGGGACGGTCGAGGTGCTGGGGCTCAACTGGCGCACCGGGGCAGAAGCATTGCGGCAGCGCATCGGGATTCAGTTGCAGGAGACTCAGTTTCCCGACAAGCTGACCGTGGAAGAGACCCTGCGGTTGTTCCGCAGTTTTTTCAAGCGCGGGATTTCAGTGGACGAGTCGATCGAAACAGCGCAACTGGAGGAGAAACGAAAATCGCGCGTAGGTGGACTGTCTGGGGGCCAAAAGCAACGGCTGGCGATGGCTTGCGCTTTGGTTGGCGACCCTGAGTTGCTCTTTCTCGACGAGCCGACGACGGGCCTCGATCCGCAGGCCCGGCGTCACTTGTGGGATCTTGTCGACCGGCTGAAGCAGGCCGGGCGAACCATTATTCTCACCACCCACTACATGGAAGAAGCCGAGCGGCTGTGCGACCGCGTAGCGATTATGGATCATGGGCGGGTGATTGCGCTGGGTACTCCGCAGCAACTGATCGCCACGGTGGGCGGCGAGGACATTGTCGAATTTGCCGTGAGCGGCATGGATGCGGGCGCCGGTCACGGGGTTGTGGATGCGGCTCTATTGACGGCGATTTCCGGCGTGCAGTCGCATCGCGTGGATGCGGGGCTGCATCAGCTCTCCGTCAGCGAGCTGCATCTCGCCGTGCCGCGCATCTTTGCCGCGTTAGCCGCGCAGGAGCTGCATCTGAGCGAGTTTCGCACGCACTCGGCGTCGCTGGAAGACGTCTTTGTTCACCTCACAGGAAGAAATCTGCGCGATGAATAAGCTGGAGCTGAGCAGCCTCTATCAATTGACCATGATTCGCTTCAAGTTGATTCTGCGCGAGCCTGAGGCGATCTTCTGGATTTTCATCTTTCCGATTCTGCTGGCTGTCGGGCTGGGCATTGCGTTCAGAAACAGGCCGGCGGATGTGGTGCAGGTGGGCGCAACCACAACGCAACTGACGCGGGCGCTGGCCGCCGACAAAGGCCTGACAGCCGCGACGCTCGACGAGGCGGACGGCGCCCGAGCCCTGGCCACTGGACGCATTCTCATGCTCGCGATCCAGAGGCCGGACGGCGTGGTGTACAAATTCGACGACACCAATCCCGATGCGCGGACAGCGCGAATGATCGCGGATCGGGCTATTCAGACGGCGGCAGGACAGCATCAGGCGGTTCGCGCAGAGAACCAATTGGTGCATGAAACGGGCGCGCGCTATATCGACTTCGTTGTGCCGGGCCTGCTTGGCATGAACCTCATGGGCTCGGCGATGTGGGGCCTGGGCTTTGCGATTGTCGAAGCCAGGCAGAAGAAGCTGCTGAAGCGAATGGTTGCTTCGCCCATGCCGCGCTGGCAGTACCTGATGTCGTTTCTGCTGTCGCGGCTGGCGTTGCTGATCATAGAGATTGCAGTGTTTCTGGGGTTCGCGCGCGTGGCCTTTGGCGTGCCGTTTCGCGGGTCGCTGCCGCAGCTTGGGTTGCTCTGTCTCCTGACCTCAATGGCGTTTTCGGCGCTGGGATTGTTGGTCTCTTCGCGCGCCAGGACGACGGAAGCTGTTTCGGGGCTGATGAATCTGGTGATGCTCCCCATGTGGATTCTGTCAGGCATATTCTTTTCCGCCACTCGCTTTCCGGCTGTGATTCAGCCGCTCGTGCGTGCGCTGCCATTGACGGCGGCCATCGACGCAATGCGCGGAAATATGCTGCAAGGCATGAGTCTTGGGCAACTCATGCTTCCGGTGGTAATACTGCTGGCCTGGTCTGTTGTCCCGTTTGCGGTCTCACTGCGCATCTTCCGATGGAAATAGCAACCGCATGGCAAGCTATTTCGCGCCGATCTTGACTCGCCCTTCCAGCTTGCGGTCCCGTGAAGAACTCCCAACCCAGAGTGTCCGTGTGCCCGCCGGAGTTAGCCATTGATGCTGCGCAGTCGACCAATATTCCAATTGCCGATGCGGGATATGAATGACCATCTCTTTGGATTCGCCGGGAGCAAGATGAACACGGTCGAAGCCGCCTAGAACGTCATCCGCAAACTGAATGCCGGCAGGGGCATGCGCGGGTTTGTCGAGATACACCTGCGCCACTTCATCCCCCGCAATGGAACCCGTGTTCTGAATTGTCACCGTCACGTCGACTCCGAAGTCTGCGGCGATACCAGTCTTCATCCCGGAATAACTGAATGTTGTGTAAGACAATCCAAATCCAAACGGAAACAGGGGCTCAATGTTTTGGCGATCGAACCAGCGATAACCCACTAGAACGCCTTCGCTGAAGGTGGTCTTTCCGTTCACGCTTTTGTATGAGCGCTCCGGAAATGCAGGATCGTTGGCGGGCGTATCTTCAATCCGTTTTGGCCATGTGAAGGGCAGGCGTCCGCCGGTATTGGCTTGGCCGAGCAGCAGCTTGGCCGTTGCCGGGCCGCCCAGGTCTCCCGTCCATCCCATATCGAGCACGGCCTTCACCTGGTCCAACCAGGGCATCGCGACAGCCTGGCTCACGTTGAGCACGACGATCGTGTTTGGGTTCACGGCAGCCACATCGCGGATGAGTTTGTCCTGATCGCCTGGAAGTCCAAAGACGGGCCGTGTGCGGCTCCAAACAAAAACGACTGCGGTCTTTGCCCGCCGTGCCCCTTCAATGGCCGCGCGATAGTTATCGGCCTGCTGTTGCGGAGTTACCCAGCTTACCCGCACCTGAATGGGGCTGTTTGAGGTATCTGGAGCTATTTCAAGCGAAAGGCGGTGAGGGCCCGCGCTAAGCTCCATCGCGGCGCGCAGATTGTCAAGTCCGTCGGTAGTTGGAAAGATGTTAGCTTCTCCGGCCTGGATGATTTCACCGTGGATAAAGTTGAACCAATTCTTGTCAACCACCTGATCGTCGATCTTGAGCTTTCCGTAGCAGCCGAGAAGCTGCAGGTGAATGCGATACTTGCCGCTTTCGGGAACAGTAAGAGTGCCGGTCCAGACGATGCTCTGGTTAGCGGGCAGCGCAGTTCCAGCGGCGCGCGTAAAGTTGATTTCCTTGTCGATGGAGATCGCGTCTTCGTTCCACACGCGGCGCTCCAATCCCAGCTCGCCAAAATGTGAGAGATACTGCGCGGGAATCGCTGTCCCGTCCATATCGTCGGCAACAGCGTAGGTAACATGCGCGCTTGCACCCGCTAACTTCCTGAGCGCGGCCAAAGGTCCCACTTCAAGCTCCGGCAGGCCGACGGCTTTCTCGCCGGTCAGGCCTATTGCAACGGTCTGGCCCGCACCTGGGCCGATCATCGTCAGGTTCTCCAGATCGGCAGGCTTGAGCGGCAGCGCGCCGCCTTGATTCTTGAGAAGCACCGCGGCGTCAATAGCCGTCTGCTCGACGATCTTGATGTTTTCAGAGTTATCCGAGGGCGTAACTTCCAGCTTGATCTTCCCGTCGAGATAGCCGAATCTATCCATCTGCAAGAGCACTCGCCCCGCGGCGCGAGTAATGGTATCTTCTGAAACCACGCCTGACGCAACAAGCTTCTTAAGGTCGGTCGTTGGCATTGGCTCCGGAGAATAATCCCAGGGCCTCTGGGCCGATTCTTCAGGCAGGCCCGCATCGCTCAGCGCCGGTCCTTCGGGCTTTCCGCTTTCAGGGGCTTCACGTTTGGGTCCGTTGACAAAAAACGAAGGCCCGTTAAACGGAACCGGAAGCGGCCCCGACATTTCCATGTCGAGCCCGGCCTTGATAAAGTCGGTTGCGTGCGTGGCGCCCCAATCCGATGTTACAAATCCCTTGAAGCCGGTCTCCTCCTTCAATAGCTTCCCCAGTGTCTCAGGATTGCCGCAGGAGTAGGGCCCGTTGATCTTGTTATACGAACACATGATCGAAGATACTCCGGCCTTGCTCGCCGCCGCGAATGGTGCCAGGTACACCTCGTGTAAAGCCTGATCGTCAATGAAAACGTTAGAAGCATCGGTGTCGTAGCCGATATAGTGTTTGGCCTGCGACATGACCCCTTCGCCTTGAATTCCTTGTATTTCCGCCGCGCCCATTTCGCCGGTCAGGAAAGGGTCCTCGCCAAATGTGTTATAGCCGCGGCCATAATTCAGATCCCGATCGATGTTGATGAAAGGCTGAAGCGCCACGGTCACGCCGTGCGACCTTGCCTCGCGGCCAATCACCGCTCCATTCAGGCGTGCATCTTCGCGGCTGAACGTGGACGCGACCCCCATTGTGGACGTGGGCGCGATCGAGGGCACGCGCGTCAACACTCCCGGCGGGCCATCCGCGAAACGCATGGGCGGAATACCGAGCCTATTGATTCCCGGCAGATAACCTGCCTGACCCTGATAGGTCGAGGCGTCTTCGCCCGCACCGTGAATCATGGCAATCTTTTCGTCCAGGGTCATCTGCGCCAGCAGTTTGTCGACGCGTGGGTTTCCGATTACGGTCGCATCCTGGGCGGATGCGCAGAAGGCTGCAACGTAGGCAATCGTCAAGGCTGCGGCCAGCATGTTTGAGGCGGAAAGAGTATTCTTCACTGTGGCACCAAGGCATCCATAATGCAGGCAATCGCTTTTCAAACTGCTGCCGAATGGAAATACGAATCGTAGCACACGTCGGATGCCCAACGCTGTGCCTTGAAGTTAGTGAGAGGCAATTATGCAGTCGCGACGGGAGTTTCTTTCAGTTCTTCCGGCGGGTGTTCTGGGAGCGGGTTGTGTGGCGAGCTTGCAAGCGCAGCCACAGCAAATGCAGGGTGTGCAAACTCTCGCTCTCTCGCCGGTGAAGGCAATGTATAGTCCGCTCGATGATGTGACCGTGCAAGGGGCCGGCGAGCACCGGTTGCTGGTTCTCGATGGTGAAGGCACGCTGTATTTCGATCGGCGCGTAACGCTGCCGGCTTCGTTTCGAACAGGCGGAGCACTGGGCGCGCACACAGTCTTGCTTCTCGATCAGGATGGCAAACTCGTGGGTCATTCCAGTTTGCAGGTGGATGCGCACACCGAGATTCGAGAAGAGAGCGGGGAGTTTCAGCACCTGCTCGACACCCTCTATTGGACGATGGCTTCGGATGGGCCAATAGGCGCGCGCCGGCATAATGGCCGCGTGTACACCTACTGGGTAGACTGGCTGCTGGACAACACGAACACGCTCAAAGGCATGCGCTATTTCTGGCCGGAGGTTAAGCAAAGCTTCGAAATATTCTCAGTGACTCAGCGCGAAGACGGCATGATCTGGGAGAACCACATTGACAGGACACCTCCGGAGAACGACTGGGACCGGCGTTTCAAGTACGGCGATTTTTCGCGATCCGCTGACGGGGGCTTTCTGGGTTTGCGGCGCGCTCCTGTAGAAAACCACGTGGAGATGTACTTTCTTGAGGCGCTGTACCTGGTTTGGAAGACGACCGGCGATGACGCCTGGATGCGCGAGCATCTGGATCGCGCATTGCACGCGGTGCGATACAGCACGAGCAATTCCTACCGCTGGTCAAAGAAGTTTGGTCTCATCAAGCGAGGCCTCACCATCGATACGTGGGACTTTCTCTGCGATAGCGAGGCCGCGCTGGTAGGCGGCGACATTATGGTAATCGACCTGGAGAAGACACACTTCGGAGTCTTCTTCGGAGATAACACGGGATTGATCGCCGGATGCCGCAACCTTGCCGAGATGCTCGATCTGGCAGAGCGCCCGCGCGATGCGGAGGAGATGCGCAAACTGGCTGCCGATCTTGAAGAACGGCTTAACCGTGTCTCGTGGAATGGAAACTTCTACACGCATTGGGTGCCTGAAGATCCCGACTTTCATCCCGACCTTGGCGTGGATATGAGCAGCCAGGTCTCGCTCTCCAACGCTTACACGCTGAACCGCGGAATTACTCAGCAACAAGCCCGTGGAATCATCCAGAGTTATGAGGCAATCCGCAAAGATATGCCAAAAAGTTCGCCGGGAGAGTTCTATTCGATCTATCCGCCATTCCTCAAGGGCTTTGGAAGCGAGCAGGGAATTTGGGACTACGTCAACGGCGGTGTTCTTGCATGTACGGCTGGTGAGTTGGCGCGCGGCTGTTTTCAGCATGGGTACGAGCAATATGGAGTGGACATTTTGCGGCGCGTGCATGAGATTTCCAAGAGCCATCGAGATTTTCTGCCGGGCATTCTTCGCGGTAAGGCGCCAGAGCGTCCGCCGACGGATTATGATTCGGTGGACTTGCGTGCTCAGGCTAACTGCGATACCGGCAAAGGCGGCGATGGAGTGCCAGGTTGGGTAGACGAACCCAACAACTATCTAATGGACTTCCCAACCGGCGCGCAGAGTTTTCGAGGTGTGCCATTCAAGATTGCATCGGCAGAAGACAACGGTCACCGCGTGTGTGTTGGAGTGGCTTCGTTGCCGAAGTACGCGGCAAAGACGCAGATTCCCGTCAACAAGATCTGTCGGAGCTTTTATCTCTTGCACGCCTCTTCGGGGCCGGGCTCGACCCTTGGCAAGCTGACGATTCACTACCAGGATGGGAGCAAGCAGGTCGAATACATTGAGCGTGGCGTCAACGTAAACTCCTTCTGGGCGCCGGAAGATCTTGAGTTCAACAACCGCTATGGAACGAACACGCAGGAAAGGATGCAGGTTGCTTGGCGCGGTAAGAGCGGACTGATCGACAACGTGGGCGTTTGGATCGGCAGCTTCGAGCCGCAAAAGAGCGACGTGCCGATTGAGGCGCTTGAGCTGGAAAGCATGGAGACGGCTTCGAAGTGGCTCGTGATTGGAATAACGCTTTCGAACATGCCGCCGTACTTGCCTCCATGGAGCGACGTGTCAACAGGGATGCCCAACAATTGGGGAGCGGGTTGCGTGACGGCGGCGTTGCTCGAAGGGCTTGCCGGAGTCGAAGACACTGGGGCAGGCTTTCGCACTGCGCGGGTATCGCCGCGATGGCTCGCGGCCGGCACAAAGGAAGCTGAAGTCAGTGTGCGTTATCCAGCTTCGCGTGGCTATGTTCATTATCATTATCTGGAAGAGGGCGGCTCGATCACTCTCGACTACACCAGTTGCGCCGATAACGCAACGCTTCGAGTACCGCTGCCGAAAGACCGCCGCGCGGACAAGGCGCAGCTAAATGGGCAAGAGGTGCATTGTCGCATGGAGTTGGTGGAAAAATCCCGGTATGCAGTTATCGAAGTTGAAGGGAGAGGTGCTCATCGACTACGGCTTGAACTTGCTCAGGTAGTCAGTTAGAGAACCAGGCTCTCTCCGTGTTCGTTGCATGCGGAATAGCCATGAGCGGGCAGGGTTCTTCCATTGTATGTTTGCGGCTCAGGTGCGAAGTTTACGATAATCGAACGGCCTGAAGAGAATTGCGTGCGCTCGAGTGTTTCGTCGCTGGAAAGAAATGCGTGATCGTCCATTGCGTCGGTACTGATAGTTGCAAACCATGCGTCCAGTTGGCGGGTGGCGCGCATTCGTTCAAAGGCAGCGCTGCGCTGCTCGAAGAGCCCAAGTTCAGAGAGCGCCGCATAGCCCCACAACATATCCAGCAGCCATGACGGGTATTCGGTGCCCCCTGCGACCGCGCCGGCCCAGGTGCTGCCCGTATAGCGCCCGCTCACCACGGCATCGTGAAAGACAAGAGGCCAGAGTGGGATTGACTCGCCCGTGATGCGCTCGTGCCGGTTCTCACACCAGTCAATGTAAGGGATTGCAAAATCCGCGCCCTCCTCGCTGCCCAGCACAACGCCGCATTCTTTGTAGAACTTGAGCAGCCGCGCTTTGTTGGCAACGTCTTCGGCGCGCTGTTGCAGCTTTCCAGGTTCGAAAGACTGGTAGGTCTGCACGGCCGAGGTGGTGTCGATATACATGGCGCGGGGCGCCAGTTGCTGCTCCATTTTCCAATTGCTGCGGGCGTAGGAGAGGCCCGCGGCGGCGCTGAGAATATATGCCTGGCCGCCGTCCCAGTAACCGCCTCGCATAGGTCGCTGCTCTCTGGTCCGATTCACACCGAGCGGCCAACTCGGATTGTGCTTGTAACTGTCCTGATAGTTATCATGCAAGGCCACAGTGAATGGTCCGCTACTCGCCGAGAGCGCGCGCAGCTCTTCCACGCTGCCGAGCCGCTCGTCTGGAGGCCATATGTCTGGATGCGACCAGTCGTAACCGCCGCGAATCCAGCCGCGCATCACCACCAGCGCGCGGGGCACGCCGGCCGCGGGCAATTCGTCAAGCACCTGCGCTGCCTGGCGATGGGTGAGGTAAATTCGATAGGGCGTTGGTGGATCACCTGGTGGTGGATTGGTCAAGCGGTCCGCATAGAATCGCGCGTTTTCGGCAGGCTCCGCTTGCAGGCAGGAGATCAGCCGCCCGCTGGTGAGCGCCGACAAGGCCGGCGCGTCGCGCAGTTTGTCGGTGAGGCTGCGATGCAAGCCATGCGCTTGCGCCCATGCACGGTATGTCTTGGCCAGGGCAATGTAGTTTCCGCGCACAAACTGGTAGCGAATTCTGCGGTCGCCCTTCCACTCACCTAATCGCTGCAACCACATGGGCGCTGCGGACATTTCAGTGGCGGAGATCACGGCATCGGCGCACTGCTCTCCGGGAAGGATGGCAAGATAGCCGTTCTGGCCGCGAAGACCGCCGAACCAACGCATGTTCATGGCGGAGAAAAACGGCCAGCAATGGCGCCCCTGCAACGGAGACCGCACCCACCTGCCGAGATGCTGCGGCAGCACCAGGCTGTCGCATTCTAGCGGCGTGGGAAACGAGAGGCTTGGCAGCGAGTCGTCGATCTGGAGGATTCTCCATTCGAGCCCATTGTCTTGAATGGTCAATACGGCATGAAACGAACCGCGGCTGCTTCCTTCTGCATCCAGCACCCAGAAACGGAAACCGTCCCCTTCGACGACGCCGGCAAATCTTCCGGGATACTGTTCGCAGATGGAGCGCTCGGTACGCAGCCAGACGGCGCCTTCGTCTACCGGGCCCTCTTCCTGAAATGCGACGGGACCGAATCTCCATTCCGCGCCGTTCTGACGGTCTGACACAATTGCCGTGGCATCCGAATACACCTTGACGCGAAGACTGTCGCGAGAAATCTCCGCGAGCACATGTGGGACGGAAGAGGTCGAACTTGAAAAAGGATGCTGGCGCGGTTCCGAGGCTGCGGACACTGACGGCACAAGCCCGGTGGCGGCAGTGGCCACCATTGCTTGCATGAGCTCTCTGCGTTGCATAGGCTATTCCTCAATCGAAAACTTTCCGGAAAAGTATCTTGAAGGGCCGCAGCCGTCAGAGAAGGTTCTCGTGCATGACAAGCGCTACAGCGCTGCGCAATCGCGCCCTATTGCCCTCATGAGCGGGCCGGAGCCTGGGAACTCTCACCAGCGGGTTGCGCAGCATCTCCGCTTCAACCAGCGGACCAACCAGATACCAAAGCGGTGTAACGTCGCCTACAACCACAATCTCGGTGGGAGCCAAGGCGGTCGCGATCATATGCAGGCCGCGGCCTAGAGCGATGCACATTCTATCGATCGCCTCCTTGCCCGCGGGGTCGCCGGCGGCAGCTAGCTTGAGCAGGTTCTCGAAAGCTGGCGAGGGCTTCTTCGCAATCTCCGTGTAATATCGCATCCCCGCGCGATTGGAGGCCAGGGTTTCCCAGCATCCTCTGCTTCCACAGGAGCACGCCAATCCATTTGGATCGACCTGCACGTGACCAAACTCGCCGGCCAGACCGCCTTCTCCGCGGATGATACGGCCATTTGCAAAGATGCCAGTGCCAATACCCTCCGACACATTGACCACGACCAGATCGTGCATCCCGTCTGTATCTCCGAACCAGACCTCAGACAACGCGCAGGCATTGGCGACGTTATCCACAACAACCGGCAGGCCTGTGGCTTGTTCGACACGGGACTTGATCTGCCCGATGGGCCAGCTGACATTGGGCGCGAAAATCGACTTGGCTTGATTGGACGCGGCTTGATTCGACGCCTTGATCTCAAGGTCAAAACGGCCGGGCAAACTCATGCCAATGCCGTCGAAGGACCGGTCGCTATTCGCGGCGATCATCTTCTGAATTGCATCCACAATTGCAGCGATGACCTTCTTGGGGTCCTCAGGCAACGCGATCAGATTCTGCGAGAGTATCTTGCCACTTAGGTCAAGTACGGCCAAGGTAGTCTGCGAAGGATGAATATCCAAAGCAAGTACGCCGCGCTGTCCATTCAGATTCAGAAAAGTGGGCCTACGCCCGCGTGGAAGCCTGCCCATCGATCCCTCAACGATCCATCGCTCGGCGAGCAGTTCCTCAACAATAAGCGAAACCGTACTTCTTTGAAGGCCGGAGACGCGGGCCAGGTCGGCACGAGAGATAGGTTGCCTGGTTCGTATCTGATTGAAGATGAGGTTTCGATTGATCTGGCGTGGGATTTTGTTCGATGCGCTCACTTTATTGATGAAAGATAAGCGCGGCGCCGGCGGCCTGGGCATTTCGTTTCTCTCCGATTGGGCCTGTGCAATGCAGGCCGTCAACTGATTCTGCTAGGCGTGGTGCGGCTATAGTTTGATCGTCATTCATATTAACAGGAGCGGAGCATTTTGGGTAAGCGTCAAATTAAATAGCCAGATTTTTCCGCCGCGAACAAAGACCGTCTGGTGGAGCAGAATGCGCCGAGTGTCTCTTTCAAAGGAAGAGAGACGCTCGGCGTCGCCTTAATCAAAGGCGCATTGAAGCGCTTGAGTTACTGACGACTAAGTTAGACGGTATAAGTCGAGGAGGATACCCGGCCTCCCCTGCCTGTCCAATTTGTGTGGAAAAACTCGCCCCGCGGCTTGTCGGTGCGCTCATAGGTGTGCGCGCCGAAGTAATCGCGCTGCGCTTGCAGTAGATTTGCGGGCAGGCGTCCCGTTCTATAGCCGTCAAAGAACGCCAGCGCGGTAGAGAATGCCGGTGTGGGCACGCCCAGTTCGACCGCATGCACCAGCGCCTTGCGCCACGAGGCTTGATATTGGTTGACAGCTCCAGAAAAGAAGCTGTCCAGAAGCAGATTCTCAAGCCCGGGATTCTTGTCGAAAGCTTCCTTGATCTTGCCCAGAAAGCGGCTGCGAATGATGCACCCGCCACGCCACATCAGGGCAATGCCGCCCATGTTCAGGTTCCAGCCATTCTCCTTGGCCGCGGCCCTGAGCAGCATGTAACCCTGCGCGTAAGACACGATTTTGGAGCAGTAAAGCGCGCAGCGCACATCCTCGATGAAGGCGGTACGGTCGCCAAAAGCGGCCTTCGACGCCGGGCCTTCCAGAATTGTCGATGCCTCGACTCGTTCTTCTTTCAGAGCCGACAGGCAGCGCGCGAAGACGGATTCGCCAATCAAGGTGACGGGTTGGCCAAGATCGAGCGAACTGAACACCGTCCACTTGCCGGTGCCTTTCTGGCCTGCCGTATCCAGAATCTTATCGACGAGCGGCTGGCCATCCTCGTCCTTCTTGGCAAAGATATGGCTGGATATCTCGATCAGATAACTGTCCAACTCGCCCTTGTTCCAGCCGGTAAAGACTTCCGCAAGCTCGTCGGCAGTTAGGCCGAGACCGCGCTGAAGCAGGTCGTATGCCTCGCAGATCAGCTGCATGTCGCCGTATTCAATGCCGTTGTGAACCATCTTGACGTAGTGACCGGCGCCGTCCTCGCCTACCCAATCGCAGCAGGGCGTTCCGTCCTCGACCTTTGCTGCAATGGCCTGAAAGATGGGCTTCACATGCGGCCATGCGGCAGGATTTCCGCCGGGCATGATCGAGGGACCGAAGCGCGCACCTTCTTCGCCGCCCGAAACACCTGTCCCGATGAATAGAATGCCCTTTGCGGCGAGGTCCTTGGTACGGCGGTTGGAGTCGGTGAACAGGGAGTTGCCGCCGTCAATGACGATATCGCCGGCTTCAAGGTACGGCAGCACATGGTCGATCATCTGGTCGACTGTGTCGCCTGCTTTGACCATCAGCATCACGCGGCGCGGACGCTTGAGCAGGCCGGCAAATTCCTCGAGAGAGTGCGCTCCAACGACCTGGGTCCCCTTTGCTTCGTTGGCCACAAAGTCGTCTACCTTGGATACAGTGCGGTTAAACACGGCTACCTTATAGCCGTGGTCGTTCATGTTGAGGACAAGATTCTGTCCCATGACGGCAAGGCCGATCAGGCCGATATCACACGATGCGTCTGGCATAAATTCTCCAATATCTCCGTGAAGTGGTTACTCGGAATGAATGCTGGCTCCGGCGGTTGAACTGCAACAGGCCCGTGCCGGGAGCCGATAAAAAGCGCAGCGGAACTGTACAAATGTCCGGCCGCAGGGCTGGCAAAAAGTCTACTGGAAAGAGCGCAGCGTCAACTCTTTCGCACACTACCGGCAGCTCGCGTTGTGGGCCTTGGGAATGGCAAGAAACGTGATGCTTGCCGGTGCGAACGTTACCTGGCCGGCGCGGGTTGCGAGTCCATTGAGCTCCGGCAAGGAGTCGCCGGCGCCGAGTTGCAATTCGATTCCATTCAGTTTCACATGGCGATCCTGGAGATCCTGGGCCGTGAGCGTGTAGCGCTCTGAGGCGGCCGGAACTCCGATCGACTGCGATGCAGTCTGATCTGCGTTGATCACCAGAAGGGCAACCCCACCGGGGTGATTTCGCAGGCACTGTGCGTAGACATGCAGATTCGGAGCAGGCGCGGCGCCTGCCTCGAGAACCACGGTGCCCATGAGCCTCCGCCACAGGACCGCTGCCCAATAGTTGGGTCGCGGCTCATAGGTATTCTCATCGAGCAAGCCATAGTCGCTGGCGGCGAGGGTGTTGTGCATGTGGACCTGCACCGCGCGCTTGGCCAGAATGCCGAGCTGATTGAGATAGCGGAATGTGTCGAGGAACGTGGAAGCCCAGCGGTCTCCTCCACATGCGGTCTGCGCGGTCTCAGTGAGCCAGAGGGGCTTTCCAGGCTCGAATCGATCGCGGATGCCGCCATAGAACGCTTCAATCTTGTCAGGGCGAGCGAGCCATTCTTCAGACAGGGCGGCGGAGGCGGTAGTTGTGGATGCCGCCCCGAACGCCGAGCAGCGGCTTGAGACCCCTCCGTAAGAATGGTAGGAAACAGCATCGAAGACCGGACCCGTAGCGGTGAACAGGTCAGCACTTGAGAGCGTGTGCATGGATGACGGTGTCATCAGTGTGCCTTCTCCGGCGGACCCCGGACCAAGAAAGATCATGTCGGGAGCGGCCTGTTTTGCGAAGGCGCGGAAGGCAGCAACATCGCGACCGTAGTCCGCTGCACTATAGCCCTTCGGAGCGCCGCCCAGCTCGGCAATGTTGGGCTCATTCATGTATTCGGCGGCGGCTATGTGACCGCCGACGGATTTGGTGTACTCAAAGAAAACACGCGCCTGTTCCGGAGTCCACAAACCCGCGGCGTCGCGGGTCCCTGGGCTCACTGCAACAGAAGTGACAATCTCCGCATTTACCGCGTTGGAGAAGTCGACAACGCCCTTCCATTGCGGGCGAGTGAGAACGCCATTGAAGCCCTTTGGTGGGGCAGCCGGTGCGGGTTCGTCGGAGTTCTGGAAGTAAGTGGTGTTAGCCCACGTGCCGCTGACGCGAAGATAGGCGGGTCCAAGGGCAGCGGCAAGCTTGCGCAGCCGAGGATTCCCCAGATTGATAGGCTGGCGGTATTGATAGAGTCCAGGGTCCATGCCCGCGGGCTGATTCGAACTGGGCTGTTTTGATGCCGCAGCAGTGGCTTCGGCCTTGCTGGCATACGGCTTCCAGAATCTTCCCCCTGTTACCTCAACCATCTCGATGTTGTAGGACTGAAACCGATCATCGATGGACCCGATGCGGGCCATGGTCGATGGGGCGATAAACGAAGTCGGCGCCTGACCCGATTCTGCCAAGCAGCTAACTCCTCCAAGCATTGTCAAAGCTCCAGTTGCAATGAGCCCAACGTACATCTTCGTAAGCATCTTTCCCTTTCTACTGCCAAAGCACTTCGGAGACTCCATGCATCCGCCGTGAGCATGAGTTACTGGTTGACTCCGCTGGCCAGGAACCCTCCATCGACAACCAGGGTTTGTCCGGTGACAAAAGAAGCGCCATCGGAGGCGAGAAAAACCGCGGCTCCAACCAACTCTTCGGTCTTGCCGAAGCGTCCCATGGGCGTGCGCATCAGCAGTTCATGCCCGCGCGGAGTGCTGTCGAGCAGAGTTGCGTTCAGGTCGGTGCGGAAGACTCCGGGAGCGATCGCGTTTACCGTTACGCCTTTCTTGGACCACTCGACTGCCAACGAACGGGTCAGGGAAGAGACACCGGACTTGCTTGCGGCATAGGCCGCGACCTCGCTCAGGGCCACGAAAGCGTTCAGCGAGCTGATGTTCACGATGCGGCCATAACCGCGCTCCAGCATGGCTTTGCCGAAGACCTGGCAGGCGCGCAGCGTTCCTGTGAGGTTGGTGTCGATGATTGCGGTCCACTCTTCTTCGGGCATGGTCAGAGTGGGCGTGCGCTTGATTGTTCCGGCACAGTTGACGAGAATGTCGACTTTACCGAAGCTGTCGAGGGCGGCGGCCAGCAACTGCTCGAGTGAGGCGCGGTCGGCCACATCGGAGGCCAGGCGCAGTGTCTTTCGTCCGCGCGCCTCGATTTCATTTGCGGCATCTTCTACCTGTTGCTTTCGTCGAGCAGTGGCGATCACATCGGCGCCGGCATCGGCGAGGCCGAGACTCAAAGCGCGCCCGATGCCGGAGGTGCCTCCAGTCACCACCGCGACTTTGCCTTCGAGATTAAAGAGCTGGGAAGCCATCAATTCTCCATTCCTGTTGCAAACAGACCAACCTTGTCGACCTCTGCGGCAGGTCCCCGGTGTGCCTATATTTCAGAGCCGGCTGCGATGTGCCCACAGGCCCAATCCCGGGTTAGAAATGAAAAAGACCTCTTCGCCGTCGATCGTGTTATAGCCGTCCTTAAGCTTCTCGGGATCGTAGCGTTTGACCATCGCGTCGAGATTGCCATAGCCAAAGCCGACGCCGACAATCTCCTCTTTGGTGAGGTGTCCGGGGCACCAGGTGATGTTGAATCGGCCCTCGGACGAACCGTGGATCAGGTGCGCGGCCGCGCTCAGGTCGCCGGCAATGTCCGCATTGTTTTCGACGGCTTGAAGCGTGGCCGGAGTCCCGAAATAGCCGTATTTACGGATCAGCAAGTCGATGGTCATATCCTCACCGAACTCCTTCACGCCCGGAGCGAGGATGATCAGCTCCGCATCGTCAGCCAGTGCCATGCGCGTGCGATAGACGGCCTTGTTGCCAAGCCAGGTGCTGTGAAACTCGTGCGGATCGAGATACACGACAGCTTTGCGGATGGGTTGATCGACTATCTCGAAGTTGACCTTCAGGCTAAGCTCGGCGGCACGGTAAAAGCACTCAATATCATCGCCAATGAACAGGCCGCGCACTGCCAACCCTCCGTCAGCGCGGCGTCCCACGACGGTGAGCACATAAACGATGGGAAGATGACGCAGAAAATGGTCGGAGGCATAGCTGAGCACGTTGCGGACTGGGTTGTCGGCGCGCCCCATGATCCGTTCCATGCCGTAAACCGCGCCAAGATAGTGACTGCGATTGATGCTCTCGCGGCCTCCGGTGCCGATCAGGATGTTCTTTGTGTAGTTGGCCATCCCTATAACTTCATGGGGCACAACTTGGCCGATCGATAGAATGAGATCGAAGCCCCCTTGGGTAATAAGCCGATTGACTTGCGCCGGCCATGTATAACTCAGCTTGCCTTCCGATTGCTCGCGAATAAACTCCGAGGGAATCTCCCCGAGCGTCTCAATGTCGGTTCTCCAGTTATGCGCGCGGAACAAGTCAAGAGGCATTCCTGGGAACATGTGCTCTAGCTGATCCTGGCGCATGGCGGTGTGAGTGCCAAGCGCGGGAAGAATGGCCTTGAGCCGGTCACCGTAATACTGACCCGTGTAGACAGCCAATTCGCCGGCGCGGGAATGTTCGCGGCTCTGGTCGGGCGGCACGGCGAGTACCTTCTTTCGCTCTCCGAGCTTGGCCAGCCCTTCGGAAAGCAGGTCCTTCAGTTGCTGCGAAGATAAATCGCTGTCGGCACTTCCGGTAGCAAGGTAAAGACTCATGCAACTAACTCCACTTTCTTCAGCCCAGGAGCAAGCAGAACGTTGATGAGCAGCGAAAACAGATACACGGTCGCTGCGATGATAAAGAGGATCGAATAGTCACCATGTGTCAGTTGCAGGATATGACCGATGTATGTGGAAAACAGAAAGCCTCCGACCGCTCCGGCCATGGTGCCGATGCCGGTAATCGAGCCCACCGCACTGCGCGGGAACATGTCCGAAGCCGTCGTGAAGAGATTGGCGGAGAATCCCTGGTGCGCTGCCGTGGCCAGGCTGAGCAGTCCGATAGCTGCCCATTTTGCGAAGTTGTCTGCGTGAAGGAAGTTGATAAGAAAGACGGGAACCACTAGGCAAGCGCAGAGAAGCATGGCCGCAATCCGCGCGCGCTCTGCCGAAAGTCCCAGGCGGATGAACGGGGCGGGCAGATAGCCTCCGAAGATGCTGCCGATGGCCGAGGCGTTGTAAACGATCAGGATCGGCAACCCAAGGCCCGCCAGGCTCAGATGAAATTTGTCATAAAAGTACCCCGGCAGCCAGTAGAGATAGAACCACCAGATGGGATCCGTGAGGAATTTTGGAATTGCAAATGCCCATGTCTGAGGAAAGGCAAACAACTTGATCCACGGTGTGGATGGACCTGGCTTCTCCGGAGGGTCCTGGTTGATGTAGGCAAGTTCCGCGGCGGAGAGGTTCGGATATTCAGTGGGCTTCTTGTATTTAAGGAACCACACCAGGATCCACGATGCCGACAAAAAGCCGGTGATCAAAAAGGCGGCGTGCCAGCCAAAGAAATAGGTTACGGGGGGAACGAGAAGCGTGGCCAGGATCACGCCGACATTAGCGCCGCAGTTGAAGATGCCGAAAGAAAGCGAGCGTTCCTTCTGCGGAAACCATTCCGCGTTGGTTTTGTTGGCGGCAGGGAAGTTACCGGATTCGCCTATGCCAAGGGAGGCGCGCGCAATGCCGAGCTGAAGCACTGAATTGACCAGCGCGTGGCTCATCGCGGAGAGGCTCCAGAGGCCCATGATGACGATGTAGCCGATGCGGGTGCCGATCTTGTCGACAAAGCGTCCCGCCCCCAACTGGCCGAGCGCATAAAAAGCGGTAAAGAACGCAATGACGGTCCCGTAGCTCGCCTCGGTTAGCCCGATGCCATGATTGGCGACGCTTTGCATTAGCGTCGGCTTGAGAAGCCCCAGAACCTGCCGGTCCATGTAGTTGATGGTCGTGGCGGCGAAAAGCATGGCGCAGATGGTCCAGCGCATATGCCCAATGTGCGCGCCGGAGGATGAGACGCTTTGGCCCTGAGTTTTGAGGTCCGTACTGCTCGCCATGCACTCTCCTTAAAGTCGATATGCCCGTTTCACCAAATCGTAGGTGAGCTCATGCGCCACTTCGAACGCCTCATCTTCGTCCAGCCGGTGTTCGGTGACCAGCTTGGCCAGAAAGGCACAGTCCATGCGCCGCGCAACGTCGTGCCGTGCTGGAATGGAGAGAAAGGCTCTGGTGTCGTCGTTGAACCCTACGGTATTGTAGAAGCCCGCTGTCTCAGTAGCCTGCTCCCGGAATCGCGTCATTCCCTCAGGACTGTCATGAAACCACCAAGGAGGCCCAAGGCGCAAGCATGGATAATGTCCGGCAAGAGGGGCCAGTTCCCGGCTATAGGTCGATTCGTCCAGCGTGAAAAGAATGATGGTCAGGCTGCTCTCATTGCCAAACCGGTTAAGCAGGGGGTGCAGAGCGTCCACGTAGTTTGTTGCCATAGGGATGTCGCATCCCACGTCACGGCCGTAACGCTCGTAGACCTTGCGGTTGTGGTTGCGTCTGCTCCCTGGATGGATCTGCATGACCAAACCGTCCTCCAGGCTCATGCGCGCCATTTCGGTGAGCATTTGGGCGCGGAACAGCTCCTCCTTCTCGGCGCCGGCGTTGCCCGCCAGCACTTCGCTGTAGAGCTCAGCGGCCTCGGCCAACGGAAGGTCGGCAGTTTGGGCTGTAGGATGACCATGGTCGGTGGCCGTGCATCCTAACTCGCGGAAGCGGCCCCGCGCCTTGGCGAGCGCATTCAGGTAGCCTTGCCAGGTTGCTGTGTCTTCCCCGGTTTGTTCACCGAGCAGCGCGATGTTGGTGGCAAATCCCAGGAACTCCGGGTCAACCACCGAGTCGGGACGGAAATTCGGGATAATTCTCGCCTTCCAGCCGGATTCGCGGATCGCCTTGTGGTCGGCCAGCGATTCGGTGGGCGTGTCGGTCGTGGCCAGAACTTCAATGTTGAATTGTTCGTAGAGCGCTCTGGGAAGGAACTCTGGCGTGCGCAGCTTCTCGGAGATGGTGTCGAAATAAAGGTCGGCGGTCTTCTCCGAGAGCCGGTCCATGAGACCAAAAAGCTCCTGGAAGGCAAAATCCAGCCACATCCGGGTCGGGGTTCCGCGGAACAGGAAGTAGTTCTTGGCAAAAAGGCGCCAGACCTTGCGCGCGTCCTTCATCTCCGGCACTCCGATCTCAAGATCCGCCATCGGAATGCCCTGGCTTAAGAGCATGCGATAGACGTAGTGATCGGGTTCCACGAAGAGCTTGGCCGGATCGGGGAAAGGCTCGTTCTTCGCGAACCAGACGGCCTGCGTGTGCCCGTGGGGGCTCACGATGGGTAGATCCTTGATTTGCGAATATAGGGCCCTGGCTATGGATCGAGCTCCAGGCTCGGCGGGAAACAATCGGTCTTCATGGATCAACATGGACTGAGGCCATACCCTTTCACTGACAGTTGGTCTTGACTGACGCGGAGAGGTCAGACCACAAGTATATACTCGAACCGGCTTTCCAAAGTTGGCGAAGCCCTGTCGTAGGCAAGATTTCCTCTCAATTTCCCGCCATCGGTTACCCTCCGGCGGGCGATCGGCTGGCGACACATAGCTTGGCCCCTAATGTCGCTCGGGATCAGGGGTGCGTTGCATATCCAATGCCCGCAAGAACGCCCCGCATGAAGCCAAAGCTCTCAATGACGCCAGGCATTGGGTTGTCGCCATGTATCTCATATTCGAGATCGACAAAACCCTTGTAGTTGATGGCAATGAGGGCTTCGAAGATCCCGCGTATCGGCATGATTCCGTCGCCCACATCAACCTGGCTGTCCCGGCTTTGAAAATTCGCCAGGTCCTTGATATGAACATCGAAAACGCGCGGTCCCACGTCGTGGATGGCCTGAAGTACGTCCGTGCCGGCACGCGCGGCATGGCCTACGTCGATGCAGCATCCCATGCGCGGATCCATGTTCTTCACCGCCTTCAGAACATCCAGCGGTGAATGGAAAATCTTGTCCTCGGGGCCATGATTGTGAATGGCGAAGCGGATATCGTATTCCTTGACGAATTTCTCAATGCGCGGCAAGGATTCAGGAAGAGGGTCGCCCGCGACGATCACGTTGATGCCCGCCCGCTTGCAGTATTCGAACTTGCTGCGAATATCGTCGTCGTCGTCTTTTGGGAAAGCAATCGTTCCCGCTGCATGGAGCTTGATACCGGCGGCCGTGTAGTCGGCCACGGCCTGAGCTTCGAGCGCGGGATCCATGGGAAGGTGATCCTTGACGTCCTTGCAGTTGATATCCGCAAGGTTGAGCTGCTTCATGAATCCGATGACCTGTGCGCGCGTGAAACTGCGAAAGGTGTAACTGGCCATGCCCAAACGGATCGGTGTAGGTCTTCCGTGGGTCGGCGTCCACTCCCCGAAAGAGGGGGATGCGGTTGATGTGGCGCATGCGGCGGCAATAAGGGCGCCCGACTGAACAAAATTGCGACGTGATAGAGTCTGCTTCATATTCTTGGATTCTCCTCGTTTACTACTGAAAGCGGGTTGCTGGTTCCATAACGAGTGGTTCAAAGCGGGTGGCGGCAGCCCTGCGGCTGCCGCCCGCACTCACTAGAGATGTGGGGCCCAGCCTTTCTCATACTCCCGGTCCCACATCTTCATTGCTTCTGAATCGTTGAGGATCTTTCCGTCGGCGGTGTCGAGCTGCAGCGCCCGGTTTACTTCCCAGGCGACGTTTGAAAGCTGCAGCATGGTCACAGCCACGTTGCCGATGGAGACCGGGGAGTTGAGCTTTTCTCCCTTGCGGATGCCCGCGATGAAGTTGGCGAAGTGAGCAACCGTCATGGAATCGCTGCCGACCAGATCGGAGGAGCCGTGGGCATCGCCGAGTTTGGCCTCGCTCAATTTGGTTCCCTTCAGGTCGTAGACCTCATAGCCATCCCCGTCGATGAGCATCGATCCGGTGGTTCCTATGACCGTCGATCCGCGGTCGCGGCCGTAATACTTCATCTCGTTGCAGCACTTGCACTCCCACGAGATCATCTTGTCGCCGTAATCGTAGCTGGTAACAAGGGTGTCATAAAACTGCCAATCGTCCTTGAAGGCGTACCTGCCGCCGGAGGCTGTGATGCTCTTCGGGTAGTCGACGCCGAGCGCCCAGCGGCAAACATCGATCTCGTGAGTCCCGTTGTTCAAGGTCTCGCCGGTTCCCCAGGTTCTGAACCAATGCCAATTATAGGGGTGAACATTGTCCTTGTAGGGTCTTCGCGGCGCAGGCCCCTGCCAGAGATCCCAATCGAGCTGCGCCGGCACGGGTATTTCCTTGCCATGACCGATCGACTTGCGTGTGTTGCTGTACCATCCCTTGCTGAAGTAAGGGGCGCCGATGATTCCGTTGCGAATCTTGTCGACGGCTTCGATGCAGAGGTGGTTGGAGCGCCTCTGGTTTCCCATCTGGACCAGCTTCCCGTACTTCTTCTGGACCGCAACCAGCAGCGCGCCTTCAGCGGGGTTGTGGCTGCACGGCTTCTCCACGTAGACATTCTTCCCGGCCTGCACGCCGGCGATGGCCATGGGAGCGTGCCAGTGGTCAGGCGTTGCGATGGTGATGGCGTCAGCCTCCTTCAACTGGAGAATCTCGCGAAAGTCCTTGTGGGTCGAAGGAGCATAGCCAAGCGCCTTTTCGGTGCTGTCGGCAAACCGCTTCAGGATTGTGCTATCGACATCGCACACATGGGCGACGCGAGCCGTTTCCTTATTCCCCTTGAGAGCGGCCAGATGCGCATAGGCTCGCGAGTTGAGGCCGATGATGGCAAAGTTGAGGCGATCGTTGGCGCCCATAATCTGGCCGTAGCTCTTGGCGGTCGAACCGATCGCCAGACCCGCGGCTCCTACTGCAAGTGTGTCGAGAAACTCACGTCGAGTAACCAATTTGCTTCTCCATTTGAACGACAAAAGTGTCGGTCATCGAATTGGGGTTGAGAATCGCGAGGCAACCGATGACCGAGCTAAAGGGTGCCAGAGTCTTTCAAAGCTTGCTTCATGCCCGCCCAGCTTATCCGCGAGGACTCTTCCGGCGTGCCGCCGCCATGCCAATGCGTCTCAAGGCTCACTGCGTCATGATAGCCAAGTTGCTTGAGGGCGCGGAACTGTGCAGTCCAGTCGAGGATTCCCTTATCGACGGGTGACCACTCGATTTTGCCATCCGAGCCTTTGATTGCGTTCTTGCAGTGGCAGTGATGAATGCGATTCTTGGGCAGCAGGTCCCAGGCAACAGGGAAGGCATCGAGCTCGCCGCGCATCACTGCATTGGCGGGGTCCCAGTTAAGCGCCAGGTTTGGCGTTTTTATCGCATTCAGAGTCCGCGCAGCCTCGCGGCCGGTTGCGGTGTTGCACGCAGGCTCGTTCTCAAGCACCAGCATTACACCCTGCTTGCCGGCTGCTTCGGCCCAATCCCGCAGCTTCTCATCAATGCCGGCGCGATACGGCGCAACGTCTTCCAGACGCCAGAAGTCGAAACAGCGTACTTTGTCCGTCTTGAACTGATTGGCCATGGCTATCGACTTCTCCAGGATGTCGTCCTGCTGCTTGAAGGTGACCTCGGCGGCATTGTGCATGTCGCCTTTGGGACCTTCGGACGATTTGGGCGCACCGGGCCAGTCGGTTTTGCCGAGCGGACTGGCGATGTCGGTGACCTGCAAATTGTATTTGGCGAGGATCTTCTGCGATTCGCCGATCTCGGCTGCGTTCAGGGCGATGATGCTCTTGCCCCACATGGAGCGGAGTTCGATCCAGCTCAAACCGAAATCGTGCGATACAACGTAACAGACGTGGTCAAAGTCCGGCGATATCTCATCGTTGATGACGGAAACCTTGAAGGGAGATTTCGACGGCTCTGCGTGAATGAAGAGCGGGCGTGCAGAGCAAACGGCTGCGCCCATCGCTGCCGACTTGAGAAAGCTTCGCCTGGTATAGGCTTCCATATTTCTCCTTTGGCTGAGGCCGGTCAAACGGTGATCGCTGCAGCCGAGGTGATCAAGTTAAATGGCCGGTCACCCTGGCAAGCAGTGACCGGCCCGTGAAGTTGATGTTGGCGGGAGTGGCTTTAGAACGAGAACCGAGCCGATCCCTGTAGTGTTCGTCCTCCCCCGATGCCGTTCACGCTGCCCTGGCCGCTGCCCAGGGTGCCGGTGATGGTGCCAAAGCCCGATGCGCCGTTCGGGCCGCTCCCGTTGGGCAGGCCGAATTGCGGCGTGTTGCTCAACTGGAAGGCGTCCAAGCGAACCTCGATCGCCGTCTCGCGATAAAGGGCGAACTTCTTGAAGATGGAGAAATTGTCCTGAATGTAACCAGGACCGCGGAATTGGTTTCTTCCGGTATTGCCAAGGCCGGGATTGGTGCAAGGCGTGGCCGTGCAGCCGGTAGGTTGCGAGAAGACAGTTGGATCGAACCAGGGCGAAGTCGATCCGATGCCGCCGAGTTTCGTGAAGCTGCCGGTCAGTGTCGCAGTCTGCGTGGTTCCGGGCGTATTGAGTGTGCCGCCGCTGGCGGTGACGCTGAAGGGCAGTCCGGAGAGCACGGAGATGATTCCGGAGAGCTTCCAGCCTCCGAGAATGGCATCCTCAACAGTGGTATTCATGAGCTGATGGCCTCTGCCGAAGGGTAGCGCATAAGTGAAGGTGTTCTCGAAATTGAACTTGCGGTCGAAGTCCGCGGGTGCATAGCCTCTACGCGGGTTGATGAAGAAATACAGACTGCCGTTATCGTCTCCGCCGGTAGCGTAGTCAAGCGCCTTGCCCCACGTAAAGGCGGACGTGAAGTTCAGCCCATGCGAGACGCGCTTGGTGAGCTGGGCCTGCAGCGAGTCGTAGTTCGAGGAGAAACCCATGAAGTATTCATTCGTGGCCGCGGTGCGTCCGAAAGTGGCGTATTCCGGGTCCGAACTGGAGCCACCCCCGTAGGTGAGGGGCTGGTTGATGTTCTGGCTGACGTTCATATCTGTGCCGTGGTTGGCCACGTAGGCAAGCTGCAGAGACATATCGAACGGGAGCGCCTGCTGCACAGCCAAATTCCAGGAATTCGCGTAGGAATTCTTGAAATTCGGATTAATGTCCGTGTAGACCTGGGCGATTAACTGCTTGGCGATGAGAAGGGGCACGCCGGTAAGTCCTGTCGTCGATTGCGGCAAGGCAATGATTCCATTGGAAGGAATGGTGATGGGAACCGGCGCCGGGAATCCCCCCGCGAATGTAGCTACGGTCGAGCCGTCGCCGAGAACCGCCGCACTGAACCCATTGCCCACGGGCTGATAGCTGTTGTTGGCACGGACGGGGTAGTTGTACGCGTAGGTGTTGTCCGTAAAAGGCGTGTAGCTGATGCCGAAGCCTGCACGGATGACCGTGTCGGGCCGGAGCCGGTAGGCGAGACCGATGCGCGGAGCAAAGTACTTGTACTGCGTGGTCATGCCCAGGTTGGACGGATTGCTGCCAAGGCCGGCCAGAACCAGGGTGTCGTTAGTTGGGTTGTAGTTGGAGAACCCGCCGGCTACGGCTGGTGTTGCAGGCGGATAGAAGTCCCATCGCACCCCCAAATCGGCGGTCAGCTTGGGAGTAGCCTGCCATTTATCGCTGGCGAAGCCAAAGACCCACCACTGCCGGTAGCGCGGGAAGAAAGTGTTCAGATCGCGACCGGCCTGGCTCGGGTAGTCGAGCAGGAAACTGGCGATATTGTTGGCAACAGTTGTTCCCGGAGAGTTTCCGTCCGAGGTTTGCACGTCGGCGAAGGTGTAAGCGCCGCGCGGGCTGAAGGTCTGATCCTGGAGCAAGTCGTCGTGAACCCGGCGAATGTCCACGCCCCATTTGAAGGTGTGGTTTCCGATGATTTTGGTCCAGTTATTGACGATGTCGAAATTCGACTCGGCTCTGATCCACGGCACCGAAGCTGAGTAGCCGATTATGGGGCTGGAGAATACGCCGCCGAGAGTAACCGCGACCTGGCCGCTGGTAAAGGGCTGCCCGCTGATGTTTACCCCGGGAACGCCAATTGTGGTTGCGTCATTGCTGCCATAGTCGTTAGGTTGGGCGCTGTTGCCGAGATGGGCCATTCCGACGCGCACTTCGGTAAAGAATGTCGGCGAAAAGACGTGATCGAAGTTGATGCCGGTGCTGTAAGACTTCTGATTGCCCGTTCCTTCAAAGCCGCCGCCCTGCGGTCCGCCCAGAAACGCGCCGAAGGCAGCCTGCTGGAAGGTGACAACTTTTTGGAAGCTATAGCGCCCGCTGACATGGTTCTTTTCGTTCAGTGCGTAATCGCCCTTGAGGTCGAAGCTGTCTGTGGATTTGGTGAAGGGCAGATGGGTGGAATAATTGTTGGTCGGGGTGTTCATCGGCTTGGTGACGAGAGTCCCGTATTTCGTTGCTGCCGCGTTCAACTGCGTGAGCATAGCCAGCGAGACCGGGCTTACTCTGCTGTACGGAATCTGGTTGTTTGTAAACGGCGTGCGATGAACTGTCGATCCATCGCCGGTCGTGGGGTCATAGACCTGACCCTTGGTGCCGTTCATCGCGCCGCTCAGGTCGATACATCCTTTCGGATCGGTACAACCCGTGGTTACGCCCGCATTGGTGTAGTAGCGGGCATCGGGGATGGTGAAGGTGCTGGAGACGGACTCGTGATCGACGGTGTGCAGATAGTCGCCGAAGTAGAAGATCTTGTCCTTCTTGATGGGACCTCCAACCGCGCCGCCAAAGTAGTTATACGACAAGTGGCCGAGAGGGGGGCCAAAGTATGAGCGGGCATTGACGGCGTTGTTCTGAATGAACTCGAAGGCCGAACCATGGATGCTGTTGGTGCCGGACTTGAGGGTGACGTTGGTGATGGCGCCTACTGAGCGGCCCAACTCAGCTTCGTAGTTGTTGGTGGAGATGTCGACGGACCCGATGGCCTCAGCGGGCGGAATGATGATCTGCAGCAGGCCGGTGCGCTCGTCGTCGTCGATGCCTTCAATCTGATAGAGATTTGTGACGCGCGGCATGCCGTTCGCCTCGGTCTGCA
This sequence comes from uncultured Acidobacteriaceae bacterium, assembly GCA_963757965.1. GTDB lineage: Bacteria > Acidobacteriota > Terriglobia > Terriglobales > Acidobacteriaceae > Telmatobacter. The sequence goes on along the minus strand of CAVWTV010000001.1, from coordinate 558,716 downwards.
GCGAACTCGCAGCGTTGAAAAACTGTGAATGCTGGAAGACCTGGGGGGCGACGCCGGGGACAAGGTTGAGCAGCGACTGGTAGTTGCGGTTGGTGCCCAGTGGCATATCCACAACGCTTTCCGCTTCGATCTTGGTGCTGATGTCGGCGCGATCGGTCTGTAGCGCCGGAGGCGCTGTCGTTACAACAACAGTCTCAGATACATTGCCGGGCACAAGAGCGAGATCGACGCGGGTGGATGAGTTGCTGGCCAGGTCGATGTTTTCGTGGGTTGCCTTCTTGAAACCCTTCGCAGCGACTGTAATTGAATAAAGGCCTGGCTGCAGATCGGGGAAGGTGAAGTTGCCGCTTTCATTGGTCACAGACTCATGCAGGAGTCCGGTCGCTGTTTCGGTAGCCGTGACGTGGGCACTGGCAACGGTCGCACCCGATGAATCCGTGACCGTTCCCAGAAGGGTTGCGTTAACTGCCTGTCCTAACAGCACTTGCGAGAACGCAAGCGCGCAAAGAGCAATTACAGACCCGAGGATGGGTCTCATGAGTTTGCGTAGCATAGGGTAGAGCCTCCAAAGTTGGATCGGTTTCGACGTTCGACGACATATGGTTTGAAGAGCGAACAAACGCTATATCCCCCTTCTAATCGTTGTCAAGGTCAAAATTCGGAGTTTGAAAAGAAAAGGGTTTGTCGTCCATTTTGAGACCGATCGAGTTCGAAAGGAGCTCGGAATGGTGATTCCAAGTACCTTCGACTAGATCTACGATGCGGCGCGCCGGGCGATCACCAGGGCGCGAACGAACTCCGGTGTTGAACCGCAGCAACTGCCAATAAATGAGGCACCTGCCTCGCGCAGGGCTGCAAAGTGGGAAGCAAAGAATTCCGCTGACGTTCCATAGCGGATGACCGCCCCGTCGATGGTGGGTAAGCCGGCGTTCGGCTTGATCCAGATGGGCAGGTCGCAGGCCGCGCGCAACCGCCGGCAGATGGCTACAACCTGCTCCACGCCTACTCCGCAGTTCGCGCCGACTGCGTCTGCGCCGGCCTCTGCCATCGCCGCGGCAACGGCTTCAGGCGTTGCGCCCATCATGGTGCGGTCGCTTTTTTTGCCGGAGTCGAACGCGAAGGAGGCGAGGACAGGCAATCCCGTTCGCCTGGCCGCTTCCACTGCCAGACGCGCCTCCTCGATGTCGCTCATGGTCTCAATCAGAAGCGCGTCGGCGCCCGCTGTCGCCAGCGAACTCGACTGCGCGGCAAAAGCGGCGGAGGCTTGCTCACCGGTCATGTCTCCCGACAGGAGCATTTTTCCCGTCGGACCGATCGAGGCAAACACCAGTGCATCGCCTGCTGCCCGGCGTGAAATTGCAACACCCGCGCGATTGATCGCATCCAAGTTGGCATCCGAGACGCCTGTCATCGCCATGGCGTTGGCTCGAAAGGTATTGGTGAGGACAACCTGACTGCCCGCTTCAACATAGGCGCGCGCCACCGCTTCAACGTTCTCAGGATGGGTAAGGTTCCACGCGTCCGGCACCGTGCCGGGGGGAAGCCCTTTTGCCTGCAACTCCGTTCCCCACGCGCCATCCGTGATGAGAACACCGCCTGCCAGCCACTCGTGAAGGCGGCTCATGCGCGCGCCTGCTGGATTGCCATATCCGTTCTGGCTTGGCCGTCTTTCTTGACCAAAGTTTCAATCATTTTGTCTGGATAAGCCATGCGAGACTCCGTTGATTGATTGGTGGGTTTCTGGTTGGCGAAGTCTTTGTCCTCTTGAGGCATGTGCGTGAGTCGGCTTCAATCTTAGGCGTCGGCTTGCTTGTCCGGTTCCGCGCTAGTATAGCTCCGGCCGGTTCTCGAGAGATTCAACCACCCGATTTCCAGGAAAGGCGATGCAATTCATAAAAGCATCCGGAAAGCCGGGGTCGGCGGCAAGACTGACATGCTCGATGTTAGGCAGCACCGGCTCAGTCGCAGCGAGAAGCAGCATCTTGGCGCCGCGCAGCGCCGTGTTGCCCATGGCGCGGATTCGGTCGAAGTCCGCCTCGATTAACCCAATGTCGATCGCGCTTTCTGCCTGCACATAGTTGCCGAATGCACCGGCGAGGTAAATGCTTTTGATATTGTTTGCGCTTGCGCCCAGATGCTTCAACAGAAGCCTGAATCCAGATGCAACGGCAGCCTTTGCCAACTGCAACTCGCGAATGTCCGTCTGGAAGAGGACGACAGGGGGCCTTATCGTGAACAGCTTTGTCCCATCTGCGATCCGGCCTGAAGGCAGGATCTTCCCGCGCTTGAGACCCACAGCAACGGCGTCGACAAGTCCACTGCCGCAAATGCCCCGAGCTTCAACGTTTCCGATCACAGTGGCGCACATTTTGTTATCGAGGAGCGATACGTGCGCAATCGCGCCGGTGGCCGCGCGCATTCCCATGCGGATGGAACCAGCTTCAAAGGCGGGACCTGCCGCGGTCGATGCGCAGAGAATTCGGTGACGGTTGCCGATCGCAATCTCGCCATTGGTACCCAGATCAATCAATGCCAGCAGGTCGTCCGCGCCGGACAGGCCGACGGCAAGAATTCCGGCCAGAATATCCGATCCGACAAAGCCGCCCAGACAACGCTCAAAGCGAATGAGGCAGGTAGAAGGCAGCGGCCAGTCGAGTTCGTGAGGCGCAAAGCTCTGCGCACGCAAATGGGGTGAATGAAAGGGCGCATGGGCGAGTGGTTCAACTTCGAGTCCGGCGAACAGGTGATGCATTGCCGTGTTGCCGACAAGCACCACTTCGGCAATCTCCTGTTCGCGCCCACCGGCCAGCTTCGCGATCGTTTGCCGCAAAGCCTGGCGAACCATTGTGGTCAAATCGGAGCCGGACAATGCTGCCTTGATCCTGCTCATCACGTCGGATCCGAACGATGACTGGGGATTGAGACTCGTCTCAACCGCTAGAGCGCTGCCCGTAGCCATATCGATCATCTGCGCGGCAATGGTTGTTGTACCCAGATCGATGGCAATTCCCAGGCCAGACTTACACCCGGCAGATAGGCTGGAGTTATCCGTTAAAATATCCATTTGCCATTGGCCGCACTCGAGCACCAGCGGCATCTGCGCGCGCGCCTGACAGGCGAGCCGCCAGCCAGCGTCTAGCTCCGCCGACGAAAATACCGAGAGGTCCGGACCAGTGCTCGGAAGCGATCCATTGAGGACGCGGACGCCGCACCCTCCGCAGAGGCCCGTTCCTCCGCATGGAAACTCGACGCCGAACCGCGGAAGAGTGGTTGCGAGCGATTCCCCCAGGGGCACTTCGACCTCAACCGACATTGGCTCAAGCCGTATGCGCACGGTCGCGACGCTCATATAGCTTCCACAATGGATTCGCCGAGAGAACTCCGTACGCTCGCGCCTGGAGGCACAACCAAGAAATCCGCCTGATCCCAATCCCCATTTACAAGACGCTCGAGCAATGTGAGGGAGCCCTTGACCTCTTCAAAGGTCCATCCCTCCCGTTCTGCTTCGGCGTGCGCAAGGTCGCGGCAGGCATCGTCGGACTCAACGCCGGTGGAGATGTAGGTCAGCTTGGAATATCGGCGGCGATACGCGCTGAATTGCTCAAAGAGGTAATTGCCATTGTCATCGCCGTATTGCGCGACAAGCTGCTCGCGAGTTTGCCGTGCCCAGGTCGAGTTATGATCCGCGGAAAAAGCTGGCTGAAGATTCCGGTCCGCGGTCTGATTTTCTATCCAACCTGGAGAGCGAAAATATACCCCAGGATGCGCGTCGAAAAAGGTCTGGAAACGATCGCGACTGCCCATCAACAGTCCAATGCAATCATGTGCGCGGGGCAGGACCAGCTTCGTCAATCCAGCGAGCAGGCCCTCAGTTCCACGGCCGCAGAGCGCGTAACCCAGCAGGATTGCGTCATAGCCTTCTTTGTCTGCGGCATCGATTCGGTTCTGTAAGTACGGGCGCATCGAAGCACCCAGATCGTGCAGGCCCATCGGCAATATCTCCGCCGCAATCGAGTGCGTCGATCGGGAGATGACGTGGCCGATCTCCCGGGTGAGAACCTGGCAACCGATCACCTTGAAACGCATGGCTTCACCAGGGACACCCTCCGACGCCGTGCTGAACCGTACCGTGAACAGCAGCCCTATATCGATGAGTCATAGCGAGCATCCTGTCGTCATCGAGCTTCAGACAGGAGGCTTCTAACCAGCCCGACCGCACCGCTTGCATTTTCACTGAACCCATCGGCGCCAATCTCCTTCGCATACCGCGACGTAACGGGAGCGCCACCGATGAGCACCTTCACATTGGTTCGCAGTCCGGCGGCTTCGAGCGCATCGATTGTTGTTTTCATGGCCGGCATGGTCACTGTCAGCAGCGCCGAAAGACAGACGAACTGCGGCTTCCGCTCCTTAACCGCGGCCACAAACGCTTCAGCCGGTACGTCGGCGCCAAGATCGATCACTTCGAATCCACTGCCTTCGAGCATGGATGCAACGATGTTCTTCCCGATGTCGTGCTGGTCGCCCATGACCGTTCCAATCACCACCCGCGCTGAGAGCTTTTCGCCGGATGCCGTCATCAGCGGGCGTAGTAACTCCATCGAGCTCTTCATAGCGCGCCCCGCGAGCAGAAGTTCGGGAACGAAGTACTCTTCCTCCTCAAACAGGCGGCCCACTTCGTCCATTGCCGGAACCATGGATTCTTGGATCAAGCTCATCGGTTCCACTCCCGCATCGATCGCAGCTTGCGTAGCGGCGTGCGCCTTCTTGGCATCGCCGTTGAGGATAGCATCGTAAAGTTCCGAGGACCTGGTCATGGTTCACACCTGCGAAAATTAATTCAAGCGGCAACGCTCGCTGCGTGCGTCTGGGCGAACTCTACCATGGCACGCAAGTTCTCGTGCGGAGTATCGCGGACCACCTCACATCCCGCTGCCACAATCCATTGTGCGCCCGCCTGTTGCTGCAACGCTTCAAGCGCCCGTGCGATTGTCTCCGGAGAGCCGTCGCGCAGCTCCCGCACGGGATCCATGTTGCCTGTAAGCGTTTGCAAACGACCGGTTTGAGATCGCGCAAGCTCCATAGACACCGGGTAGTCGATGTCAACCATTTCGCAGCCGAGTGCGCCCATTCCATCGAGTATTCGCCGCGTATTCCCACAGATGTGGAGACGCACTCTCCCGCCGTTTTCGTGGATGGAATCAACCAACTTCTTCTCCCATGGCCACACGAATTCTTTATATATGCGCGGTCCCACCAGCGATGCAGCCGCATCTCCGACTCCTATAATGTCGGCTCCGGCTTGAATCTGCGCGACGGAGAAACGGATTGCGACTTGCAATGTAAAGTCGAACAGGTCGTGAGCGAACGCCGGATCGTCGGAAAAGTCCATCATCAGCCGATTGATTCCACGCAGGTCGGCAGCCTCTGCGCATGGACCTTCCACCCATCCCTCGACGAATAGTTCGCTGCCGGCTCGTTCCCTCAGTAACTCGATGCCGCGGATACGATCTTCCATGCGCCCGCCTGCAACGTGCGCCATGGGTTCCATCCGGCCAAGAGCAGCCGCATCCGCAAACAGAGCCTGGTTTTCGAGGATTGCCGGGGGACGGTCGTCGTACCACTGAACATGTGCGCCCAGATCTGCGGCTTCACGAGTGGGATCGGAAATTGTTGAGACATAGTCCAGCCCGAATGTTTCGGCGGTTTTGAGCTGTGCATCCGCCATGATCCTGTAATCGCGCACATATCGCAGGTACTTGACTCCAGAGATATCGGCGGCAAACGTCATTGTTATGGGCATGCACGGGATGTGGTCGGGCTGCTGTCCGGCCAGTACAGCAAGTATTCGATCGCGGCCCGTCATCGCATACACAAACTTTCCCGCAGCGTTGTTGTGCTCCAAACCGGCGACAAAGGAAGATCGATAGCTGCGTCGCACCGAGTCTAAGACCGGGACAGGATTTTGTCCACCAGGTGCGCCGATCCGCGGGTCCCGGCTGTCTTCAACGGTACTGAATTAACCAGGCCGCCGCCTTTTTGTGAGGCAATGTTTTCGGCAGACGCCGCGCTACAGTAACATTGCTGCTGTCAGAAGGAATCAGCGCTCCAGCGCGAGCTAAAGGCCAGCCATGAACGATCAGCAATGGAACACGCTCGTCTCTGTGGTTCGCGGGGAGGCGCTGAGTCCGGTCCCGACCGCCTTCATCATCGATAGCCCCTGGCTTCCGAATTGGGCGGGCCATTCGATTCTGGATTACTTTACCGACGAAAGTGTGTTTCTGGACGACAATCTCAAGGCGATTCGCACATTTCCGGGGGCGATGTTCTTGCCCGGCTTCTGGTCGGAATACGGGATGTGCACGGAACCCTCCGCCTTCGGCTCTGTCTCCGTTTGGGGCGAGGACGAGTTTCCATTCGCCAGGAAAGTGCTGCACACTCCGTCCCAGGTGGAGCGTCTGGAGAAGCCCAATCCGCGCAAACACGGCTTACTGCCTTTTGCGATCAAGCGGCTCCAGCACTTGCAGCCAAAGATGGAGAAGGCCGGCCACAAGATCCGCTTCGCGGTGGCGCGCGGGCCGCTCAATATTGCCTCGTTCCTGATGGGCACGCCGGAATTCCTGGAATCAATCAAGACCGAACCGGAGCTGATGCATCACCTGCTCGCGATCGTCACGGAGTTTCTGGTGGACTGGATCGCATATCAGCGCGAAACATTCCCATCGATCGATGGCATATTCCTGCTCGACGATATTGTTGGATTTGTGAGCCGCCGCGATTTTGAAACCTTCGCCCTGCCTTACTTGCAGCGAGCATTCGACGCAGACGTGACGGTGAAATTCTTCCATAACGATGCGCCGTGCAAGGCCAGCGCGCCTTTGCTCGAGGCGGCGGGAATCAATCTGCTCAACTTCGGCGTTCAACACAAACTGGCGGACATGAAGATCTGGACGAACAATCGGATCGCGCTGATGGGCAACATTGCTCCGCGCGACGTGCTGGCCGAGGGAACGCCGGCGGACGTAAAGCGTACCGTGACTGAACTGCTGAACGTTCTGGATGACCGGACACGCTTGATTGTTTCCTGCGGGGGAGGAATGCCGCCTCATGCGCCCACCGAGAATATACAGGCCTTGGTTTCGACAGTGGAAGAATTGACGCGCTAGAGGACGAGAGCAGAGACCGGCAAGATGACCGTATCTGCAACGGGTAAGCGACACAGCGCGGGGGATCGTCACGCGGCGCCCGAAGAGGCAGCAGACTTCTTTCGAGAGTGTCGCGAAAAGTCGATGATTCCAGGCAAACCCATATACAATTAAGGTCCAAAGTGGAGATGGATAGGAGAGGCACTTGCAGCCTAGGCCCCTGGTCCCGGATATGGCGCCGCCGCTGTTAGATAACAGCATTGACGAGTACCTTCGTAAGAGATTGATGCCAGTGGAGGGTACGATCCCCCAGTTGGCTGGAATTGAGATGTACGGTAACTCGATTCCCGCGGAGAAAGTGGGCGGCGATCTCTTCGAGTACATCAACTTTCACCAGCGCTATAACATCGGCGCGCGAATTGCACGCGCATACAAGTTATCAAAGAAGTACCTGGAACCTCTGCCAAAGGGCGTGGGACCGCGAAACGAAGTCGATGTTCATGTGCAGTGGTTGCAATCCAGACCGGAATACACAGCCAGCGACGCCGCGCAATACAGGAAGGCGAAGAGTTCGGAGCAACTGAGCATTGCCGAGAACCTGCAAGAGCTCTATACCACCGCGGGGGTGTTGTTGGTGGATGCCCAGGGACATGGCATCATCGCGGCCAAGATTGCGTCGACGGTGCATGACACTTTTCATACTGCCATGCTCTCCGAGCTCGATTGCAATGGGAAAACAACACCGGCATTCTTCGAGAGAATTAACCTAAGGCTTGCGCAGTCCGTTACCGCCAGGAACGCTTTGAGCCGAGACGCGGAAGACAGTCCCCGCGAGATCGCGACCATGCTGTATGGGGAGATACGTCCCGACGGCCTCTTCCGCTTTATCAACTTCGGTCATCCACCACCGCTTGTATTCTCCGCAAAATTTGGGAGGTTCATGGAGATCAAGAAGGATTGCATGGTGCAATTCCCCGCGCTTGGACTCGAAATTCCCGAGGACCATCCCGACCGAAACAAGTACGTTTCCATTAAGCTTCGCGCGAGTCAGATGAGCTCCTCCGACGTGGCGGAAATCACCCTAATGGGCAGGGGAGATGTCCTCTTTCTCTATACAGACGGCGTTTATGACGGCAGCGATGAGCAGGCCAAGCAAGAGATCGAGCAAATTATAGAAGAACACAAACAGGAGCCGGCAAAAGAAATTTGCAACGCGATTCTGGATCATGCGGTCAGGAATGACGATCAACTGCGGCAGATCGACGAGGCCGACCGCATCGATGACAAAACCGTGTTCATCATCAAGGGTGGGTAGCAACTTGTCGCTGCAAAGAGCGCCCTACTATAGGACTACGGCCGCGATCAACGAGAATCCTTGCGATGAAAGGATCACTGCGGTTGGAACAGGCTGGCCAGCTGTTCCGGGGGCACGGGCCGGCTGAAAAAGTTTCTCTGCGCCTCGTCACAATCGTGTTCCCATAGGAATTCCAGATCTTCAGCGGTTTCGACACCCTCGGCAATGACCCGCAGGTTAGGGCTTTGACCCATGCCGATGATTGCTCCCACGGTGGCCATTCCGCCGGGATCGGTGGTGATCCGGCGGACGAACGACCGGTCGATCTTGAGGGCATCGAGGGGCAACTTCTGCATACAGCTCAGGCTTGTGTTGCCCATGCCGAAGTTATCGACCGACACGTGCACCCCCTTATCCCTCATGGCTTTCAGGATGAAGGCCGCGTTCTCGGGGTGCTTCATCAAGATGCTCTCAGTTACGTCCAGTTCCAGGACCCCCGGATCCAAGCCAGTCTCGCTGAGGGTTGCGCACAGGGCATCCAGGAAGTCCTCGCTTTGAAACTGCATTCCCGAGACGTTGACGGCCATCGCTTTTACGGGCAAACCCGCATCCGTCCAGGCTTGGGCTTGCATGCAGGCCTCGCGGAGAACCCAGGCGTCGATGGGCAGAATCAGGCCGAATTCCTCTGCCATGGGAATGAACTGCCCCGCGGGGACCGATCCTCGCGTGGGATGCAGCCAGCGGGACAGCGCTTCCGCCCCGGAAATGACTCCCGTCTTCAGATCGATCTTGGGCTGGTAGTGCAACGTCAATTCTTTCCGCGTGAGGGCATGCAGCAGACTCTGCTCGATGGATTCGAGGTTCACGGCGCGGTCGTTCATTTCCGGCCGGTAGAACTGATAGTTCCGGCGTCCGCTCTTCTTGGCGTCATACATCGCGGCGTCCGCGTTCTTGATGAGCGTCTCCGCATCCTGGCCGTCATCGGGGTAGACGCTCACTCCAATACTTGCGGTGACGTGAAGCTCGTGGCCTTCGATGGAATGAACCTCCGCCAGCGCTTGTAACACTCTTCTTGCCGTAGCGGCGGCATCATCCGATTGCTTCAGGTCTTGCAGCAGCAAGACAAACTCATCGCCTCCCTGCCGGCTTACCGTGTCGGGGGAGCGTACACAACCCAGCAAGCGCTCTGCGACAGATTGAAGAAGTTTGTCGCCAGCCGTGTGTCCGAGGGAATCGTTAATTTGTTTGAAGCCGTCCAAATCCAGAAACAGCACTGCGACCTGGCCCCCGTGCCGTCGTGCGAGGGAGATCGCCTGGCCAACCCGGTCGTTAAGGAGCAGTCGATTGGGCAAGCTGGTCAAGAAGTCGTGCTCGGCCAAATAGGTTATCTGCTCCTTCTGTGCCCGCGCCGCGCTCACGTCGCGGAAAACGATAACCGCTCCGGCAACCTGGCCCTCCCGGTCGTGGATGGGGGCTACAGAATCTTCGATGAAGTATTCATGTCCGTCGCGGTGGATGAGGATACTGTTCAACGGCAGCTCTCCCGTCCGGTCTTCCGATGCTGCTTTCGCCATCGGATCCCGGATTAAAATGCGAGTGGCAGCGTCCACGACCCGGAAAGCCTCGGCCAGGGGCCGACCGGCCGCTTCATGCACCCGCCAGCCGGTCATTCTTTCCGCAACGGGATTGAGGAAGGTGATGTTTCCCGACATGTCGGTGCAGATCAGGGCATCGGCGATGCAGTCGAGAGTGACCTGGGCGCGTTCCTTTGCATTGAACAGGGTCTCTTCGATGATCTTGCGCTCAACAGCATTGCTCAGGGCTCGCATAAGTTTTTGCGGCTCGATCTGGCCCTTGATGAGATAGTCTTGGGCGCCCTCTTGAATGGCTTGAACAGCCATCGGCTCGCCGTCCGGACTGGAAAGCAGCACAATGGAGACGCGGGGCGCGGCTGCGCGAGCCCTTCTGACTGTCTCGAGTCCCCCTGGATCGGACAATCCCAAGTCTAGTAAGACAATGTCAACCGAATGCCCGGCGAAATACGTCTCGGCTTCACTCATGCACTCAACGCAACTCAATTCAAAGGCATGTGTGCCCTGATCGTTGAACATTGCGCGGATCAAGCGAGTCTGTTCGGGGTCATTCTCGATCAGAAGTACTGTCTTGCCTGGGCCTTTTCCCATTGGTTTCACCATTGCGCGGCAAACCTGGCGCCCATAATCCAGAAATCTCAATTGCGCGGGACAGCGCGTTCACAGACGTACCCTCGAAAATATTCGCAAATGCCCACGCAGAATTCTGTTCAATTTTGCACATATCGAACGATAAGTCGCAGTATTTTTGAACCAAGGGAAATATTAACTTTTGGGATACCCGGAAGTAAGTGCACGATGACGACGGAGAAGCGATTCAGTGCGGAGCAAATTGCCGGGTGCTGAATTACAAACAAACAAACGCACTCGATGACTGCAAGGCCGTGTTGCTCTCTTGGCCTGCTGGATCCTTGCACGCCTTGCCGCCTCAATCGATCCCATGGCAGCGCTGCGGACGGAGTAGGTGGGTATGCTCAGGATCGTTGCCACGCCGGTCGTAGCGCGCGGAACGTACCCCGACCTGTCCGGTGGGTGCTTGAGGGGTGGCCCCGAAAAACTGGGCCGGTGGCGGTCAGTCCTGATAAACGTTAGATCCCTATCGGGACGGCCCCGGTTGTTGAGGCCAAAGGAACCCCAAAGGCAGCGGTCCGATTGGTTTCACAACGACGGTCACAATTCGATGGCCATACTTCCACGAATTCATGAGAGTATGGCCCTCCAATTCAGGCTTCTAGTGCGAGTCGCCGTCATGATCGACATCTCCCGCTTGCGATGCCTTCTGAGCGGCGGGGCTGAGGGTAACGGTGTCGGTCGGCGGAGAGGCCGGCGATGGTTGCGATTGCACCGGGGTTGGTGTTGTCCCATGATGTTCTGGCAGGGGCGTTGAAGGAGCAATGGAATTGTTGATTGACAGGTTCATGAATTGCCTCCGTATGCATTATCGGCAGGCCACAATTGACCGTTCATAGGTACGCGAATGAACTTTCTGTCATCTTCAACGAAACAAATCCCAATAGGTCACCGTTTTTGCTTCGGACTTCAGCGACAGAATCAGGCAGTCCTTTCAACGGCGAGGCTTGGTGGTAGTCAGCTATAGACTCGGAGTTGCTGGCGGCTTTATTGAACCCCGGCGATGGATCTCGATTCTAAACCTGAAGTCAGGCCCCCCTTCCATCAGGGGGTTGCGGCTTCATGTATGTAGCGGAAACAACCGTCGGTTACCTGACTAGCCAGTTGCTCTCAGCAAAAGTATCATTGGAAGCTGGAAGCGTTTCATGCATCGAGATCGACCTGTAACGCGATTACCGATTGGTACCATTCTCGGAAATTTGCCGGGATTGCGATTTTGTTTGGTCTTGTTGGTGAGTGCGAGCATGATGCCCACCGCAGCTCAGGCTGCTTCCGCGACGAAGGCCGATGCAGTCGGCATAACGGCCACAGAGCAGGAGAAGGACACGACTTCTGAGATTTCCGTGGGCGCCGACGTTTGCGCCACCTGCCACAAAGAGATTGCCGGCGACTTTGCCAGCAATCCTCATTCCAAGACGACGAGAATGCAGGGCCGCAACGGGGTCAGTTGCGCGGATTGCCACGGTGAAGGCCAAGCACATGTTGAAAGCGGCAACAAAGCCAATATCTTCAACCCCGCAAACGGAACCACCAAGGAAGTAGACGCCAGGTGCCTGAAGTGCCACCTGGCAAAGCACCGGGGCCTTGACGACTCGGATCACGCCGCGGGCAATGTAAGTTGCACCGGCTGCCACGATATTCACCATTGCAAGGTGGAGTCCCTGCTCAAAGCGCCTCAGCCTACGCTCTGCTACCAGTGCCACACCGATATCAAGCCGCAGTTCTCCATGCCCGTCCACCATAAGGTGAATGAGGGACTGGTTCAGTGCTCCGATTGCCACGACCCGCACGGCACTTACAAAATAAAGGGCCGCAGGCCAGCCATCGAGCAGAACGCCTTTTGTGTCAGGTGCCACGCCGAAACGGCTGGTCCGTTCGTTTATGAGCACGCCGCCGTGAAGAGCGAAGGTTGCACTGCTTGCCACTTTCGGCATGGAGGGCCAAATCCACACCTGCTCAATCGCGCCAACGTGGACTCCATCTGTCTTCAGTGCCATTCTCCGTCGCCTAACTTCGCCACCCCCACGCCCGCCGGTACGTACCACTCACAAGCAGGGCAATCCCAGTCTTGCATCGTTTGTCACACCAGCATTCACGGCTCAAATGTCAGCCCCATTTTCTCCAAGCACGGCGATTAGCTTACCCAGGTGGGTCCATACCCAACATTTTCCGTCGCCGCAAGCTCTTGGACGAGCTCTCAGAAGAAATCCGCCTGCATATTGATGAGCGCACGGATCAGTTGATAGGCGAAGGTATGAGTCCAACGGAAGCGGCACGGCAAGCGCGCCTGGCCTTCGGCAATCGGACAGTGCTTGAGGAGCGCAGCCGGGAAGTGTGGCAGTGGACCGCGCTGGAATCGATTTGGGGCGATGTGCGATTCGCCTCGCGCCAACTGCGGCGTTCGCCAACCTTTACAGTCGCGGCCGTATGCACCCTGGCGCTGGCCATCGGCGCAAATGCCGTGGTGTTTGGTGTATTGAATGCGCTGATCCTGCGGCCCCTGAATGTGCCTCACGCGCAAAGCCACTACACAATCGAGCGCGGCGGCTATAAGGACCAGGCTACGTCGTGTCCCGACTATCTCGATCTGCGCGATCGCAACCGCACATTCGAAGCTTTGACAGGCTATATCCTCGTTCCGGTGGGTCTGGATACGGGCAACAATCCATCCAAGGCCTGGGGCTACGAGGTAACAGGAAACTACTTCGACGCAATGGAGATTCAGCCTTTTCTTGGCCGTTTCTTCCACGACGCCGATGAGCATGGCCCGAACAGCGCTCCGTATTTAGTCATCTCCTACGCATATTGGCACAGCCACTTTCAGGACGATCGCGGCGTGGTGGGCCGCGTCGTTCAGCTCAACAAACATCCTCTTACAATCCTCGGGGTCGCGCCGCCAGACTTCAACGGGACATTGCTTTTCTTCTTTCCGGACTTCTGGGCGCCGATGGTTCAGCAGGAGCAGATTCAGGGGCTGAAGGTCCTGAACGCGCGCGGACAACGCGACATCTACATGGTGCTCGGCCATCTGAAGGCGGGCGTCACCCCGGCACAGGCCATTGGCGATTTGAACTCCGTCGGGTCGTACCTCGAAAAGACCTACCCGAAAGACGATGCCTATATGACCTACTCCCTGGCGCGCCCCAGTCTTGTGGGCGACATGCTTGGGCCGGGGGTGAAGGGATTCATGACTGGAATGATGCTGCTGGCGGGATTGATTCTGCTGGCAGCGTGCGCCAACCTGGGCAGCCTGTTTGCCGCGCGCGCCGCTGACCGCTCCCGCGAAGTGGCTCTGCGCCTGGCGCTTGGATCGAGCCGCAAACGCATTCTGCGCGGAATCTTTACCGAGGCCGTGCTGATTTCACTCGCCGGCGGCGCCCTGGGGCTGTTGGGCAGCATTGCGCTGTTGCGCGAGCTGAGCGCGTGGCATCCGATTCCGCAATTTCCCATGCATGTGGCTGTGTACGCTGACGCAAAGGTCTACCTGGTCGCCTTGCTGTTGGCGCTTGCCAGCGGATTTCTCTTCGGCGCGGTACCGGTGAGGCAGATACTCCGCACCAATCCATATGAGGTGGTCAAGTCAGGATCGACCGGCATCATCGCAGGGAATACCGGACACCGGGTTACTCTGCGAGATCTATTGCTGGTGGTGCAGATAGCCATCTGTGCCGTGCTGGTGACTTCATCGTTGGTGGCGGTGCGCGGGCTGGTGCGCTCGATGCACAGCAACTTCGGCTTTGAACCGCAGAATGCGATGCTGGCGGATACAACTCTGTCCATGGCAGGTTATAGCGGCGACAGAGTGTCCGAACTGCAAAGGCGCATGATCGATGCGTTGGAGAGACTCCCCGGCGTCAAGTCTGTAGGAATGGTGAGTTACATCCCCCTGGGAGGCGGGGGATCAACTGAGGATGTATTTGCCGACCAAACCACTGACCTGAAGCCATCGAATGCCGCTGCGAACGTACGAGTGTTCAGCATCTCTCCGGAATACTTCAGCGCGGCGGGCACAGTCTTGGTGAGCGGGAGAAGTTTCTCATCGCAGGATGGGAAGAATGCGCCGCCGGTGGCCGTGGTCAACGCATATTTTGCGCGCAGGATCTTCGGTTCGGTTAGCAACGCGATGGGCCGGTATTACAAGCGGGAGGACGGAACGCGGGTACAAGTAGTGGGTGTTGCGGAAGACGGCAAGTACTATTTATTAACCGAGGATCCGCGGCCCGCGATGTTTATCCCTTTCACGCAAAGGCCCACCAGCTCGATGTGCCTGGTGATTCGCTCCAATCGCGATCCGCAGCAACTTGCGAAAGATATCAGGGGTACGCTTAAAAACATTGACCCCGGCCTGCCTTTCAACATCCAATCGTGGACCGAAGGACTGGATGTCGCCCTGTTTGCCCCCCTTGTGGCCACGGTGGCGCTGGGTGTGCTGGGCGGGCTGGGCGCCATGCTGTCGATCACCGGCATCTTTGGAATGGCTGCCTGCTCGGTGAGCAAGCGGCTGCGGGAACTGGGGATCCGAATCGCCCTGGGCGCGCGGCGGAAAGAGGTCTTGCAGACTGCCTTGGGACGTCCGTTGAAATTACTTGCTTTGGGTTCGGCGGCGGGGTTGCTACTGGGCGTTCTGGCCGCCAAGGTGCTCGCTTTCATCGTGTATCAGGCCACGCCCCGCGATCCGCTGGTATTGGGCGGCGTTGTCCTGGCGATGTTGTTGCTGGGACTCGTGGCTACCTGGATTCCAGCGCAACGCGCGCTGTCGATCGATCCTTTGTTGCTGCTGCGCGAAGATTGAATAGGTCTTATTGCAAGAGTCGATGCAGGGTGTGGATAAACGTGAGTCCGCATTCTCGCTGAATGCAAAATCGGGACTAATCAAGCTGACAAGGGGCGGGCGGCTGCGGGTGCGAAGTGGCTGGCTGTCGCAGGCTCGTCCTTCCCACCCCGCTTGCAAATCCCACAAACAACGCGAGATTCGCACTTTACCACCGCCACTGCGACGACTGGCTAATTTATTAGAACCGGACATTTCACTTGCTTGAAATACCGGACAACTGCACTTGCTAAGAACACTTCCGCATGGCCGGTGACTCGGGCACGACCACACGGTTAGCCTATTCTGCGGCACCTTCCAGCACAGCGGTGCGGGTGACAGAGATTACGCTGATGTCATCTTCCTGGCCGAAGGATTGGGCAGCGTTGGCGACCTCGCCGGCGGATTTGGCTGTGCGCAGCAACTCGCTAACACGCTCGAAGCCAAAGAGATGGCCATCCGCGTCTGTGGCTTCGGCGATGCCGTCAGACATAAACACCAGCTTGTCGCCATCCGTCAGTTGAAAGTGCATCACAGAGAACTCTGCACCTTCCATGATTCCCAGCGGTAGAGCACCCTGCATCGCTAGCTGCTCGCCGTTGAGGTGGGGAGCGATATGGCCGGCATTGACCAGCTTCACAGTGCCATCCTGAGCAATGACCAGAGCGAGGCAAGTGGCGTTCGCGTGACCCCGCATGCAGAGCCGCAAATTCAACGCCTGCATCACCGTCATCGGATCCGGATCGAACTGCGCCGCGGTACGGATGGCTCCCACCAGCAGCGCCACCAGCATCCCGGCCTTCAGTCCCTTGCCGGTCACGTCGCCAGCCACAATCAACAGGCTTCCGTCCGATCTGTGCGGCAGGATCTGGAAGAAGTCGCCGCCCACCTCCAATGCGGGCCGGTATTCGCTCTCAATCGACAAACCGGGAAAGGTCGTCATCGCTTCCGGCAAAATCAACTGCTGCACCTCCTGCGCTTGCTTCACATCCAGAGCCATTTGACGCTGGCGGCGAAGCGACAGCAGGAGCCGGCGCAGCATCAGCAAGGCGATGACCGCAGCCAGGACCAGGTCGGCAGCCTCGTTGTAGAAGAACACCGTGCCGAAGGCCAGGAAGGTTCCATGCATTCGCAGGCTGATCAGCTCGCCCTGGAACTGCGAGAACGCCATGAGCACTACGGCGGGCAGCACCAGCCAAGCATCCTTGCCCTGCTGGCGGATTCCCCTGGCAACGATGAACACAAGGAGGGCGAGCAGTACCAGCCGCACGACCCCCGATGCGGCGTGAGAGAAGTCACCCAACAAACGAGGCATGCCATAGAGCAGTTCTTCGCCGAGCAGTTGGAGGCCCATATCCAGCAAAATGAGAGCGGCGATGGCCTTCGGGACCCATGCCGGGCGGCGCAATCGGAACCAAATCCACCACACCATCGCCCAGACACCGATGATGAGCGGCGCGATGAATACCTCAAGGAGCAGAAAGAACTCGCGAAGGGACACCAGATGCGTCCAGTTGGCCAGTGAGAAGACGGCCTCCCGTAACGTGGCCAGGAAGATCGCGGCAGCCACCCACAGGTACACCGGATCGGAGCGGTCAAACAGGATGAGGCTCGCGGCGACCACGGAAAGTAGGAGAAACACTACGACGAGCAGGCCGGAAAACGCGTAATGGCGGACCAGTTCGAGCCACGCAAGATGATTCTGGGCGGCGATTGCACCTGATTCGCCCAGCAGCGGCGCGTAATGGAATCCTCCCGTGAACGGATGATGGGAAAGCCGAACCGGGCTCATCCAGACGCGAAAAGCGAGAATCTGCGTGGGAGGTGCGTTCCCATTGCCGACCGATCCGGAAATGGAAGGCAAGACGAACATCGCGGGCTGGGGGAAGTAAACCACCGGCCAGCCTCGATCTGTGCCGAAATTGCCTTCGCTGCCCAGCGGCTTTCCTTGAGCGAACACGTGGTAGCCGTCGTCGACTCCGTTTTCTACAAGGGCCAGCTTCTCTCCTGGCTGCACTGTGGCGGGCACCCGGATTCGGTACCAGGCGTAGCCCCAGTAGCCTGGGTGACCCCGGGTGGTCCAGCCCTTCACGTAGTGAGGGTCTCCGGTGAAAGGATCCACGATGCCGGGCTGCGGAGTGAGGTCGACGTTCTCCCAAGCGGAGTCGTTGAATGACGGCTCGGCCCACAGCGGCTGGTGGGTTGCGGGGTCCAGGGGCGAATCGCCGATATGGAACTTCCATGGCCCATAAAGCGGAGCTACTGATTGGCCGAAGGTGATGAGGGTGGCGATTTCGCCTTTGACTGGCGCGTTTTCGGGAAACGCAGATGGCGAGATCAGGGCCAGAATGCCGCAGGCAAAAAGGGCCGCGACTTTGACAGAGGCGCGCAGGGGTCGGACCATTGCATTACCTCTAACGAGGGAAGCCACTGATTGCACTATACGCAGTCAATCCCCGGAGAGGGAATGGTCAGGCTTCAGGCTGAAATTGAAAACGCAGCACCATGCGGATCATTTGGGAGTTGAAACGTTAGTTAACCGAGACCAGGCGCAAGCTCTTTAATACTCTGATCGCTGCCAACATTCGGGATGCGGGTGTGTGGTCGCCAAATGGGAAGTTGAGCAATTCTTCGCTCATTGTCTGGATAGCCGGTAACTCAAGCGCCACCGTTGGTCGGGACTCAGGACATGACCTGGCATGAGCATTCCTCCAGATGATCTGAAAGGCGGTTACCGCCCAGAGCAGAGAGGAACAATTGCCAGATAACTCCTCGTCTTGCCCGCTACAAACGCTAAGCTGTTTTCGATGCCAACCTCGGCGCAATTGACTTGGAGGGTTCTCGATGAGGCGGCCGAGGCAAGGACAGCGGAGAATCGCCCGGCTTTTCCCTTGAAACTACTTCGTTTGTCTTGCAGTTTGCGCCAACGGGCTTAGAATTGCAGGGATTTTGTTTCTAAAATGGAGATTCCGGTCAAATGAAACCATCGCCGCTGATGCTGATCCCTTTCGTGCTTTCCCCGGCGGTTCTACTCTGCGCGCAGCCACTTGCTGTTGCGGCTTCGGATCAGGCAGGGGTCGTAAAAGACAGCAATGCCTTCGCAGTTGACCTCTACAGGCAGTTGCGCACCCATCAGGGCAACCTCTTCTTCTCGCCAGAGAGCATCTCCACTGCGTTCGCCATGGCTTACGCCGGCGCGCGCGGCCAAACCGCCTCCGAGATGGAGCAGGTCTTTCACTTCACATTGCCCCAGGACCGGCTGCACCAGGCTATGGGCGCGCTGCTGGCCGACCTAAATGCCAAACACAAGGGCTACGAACTGCACGTAGCCGACGCACTCTGGGCACAACAGGACGCGAGCTTTCTCGATAGCTATCTGAAGCTCACTCAGGCCAACTACGGAGCAGGTTTTCATCGGGTGAACTTCAAAGCCTCGCCCGACGCCGTGCGCGCGACGATCAACCATTGGGTGGAGCAGCAGACCAACGGCAAGATCGAGAACCTGCTGCAGCCGGGAGTGCTCACTCCCGCTACGAGGCTGGTGCTGACCAACACCATCTACTTCAAAGGGGATTGGCTAGATCCATTCAACAAAGTCTATTCGCAGGACGAGGAGTTTCACCTCTCGGCGGCGCAGTCAGTCAAGACGCCGCTTATGCATCGCACCGGAAGGTACCGTTACCACGACGGCGGCACGTTCCAGGAGCTGGAACTTCCCTATGAGGGAGGCGAACTCTCGATGGTTGTCCTGCTGCCAAAGGAAACTGGAGGCCTGCCGACACTGGAACAGTCCTTCACAGCCGCGGCGACGAAAGACTGGCTGCAACGGCTTGAGCCCGTCGATAAAGTGATTCTTACCCTGCCACGCTTTACCATGACGCAGCAATTTGAGCTTAGCGGGGCCTTGACTGCGTTGGGCATGCCGCAGGCATTCAGTGCCGCGGCGGATTTCTCGGGGATGACGGGCAAGCCGGATTTCTCCATCTCCGCAGCCATTCACAAGGCGTATATCGACGTGAATGAACAAGGCACCGAAGCTGCGGCAGCAACGTCGACCATCATGGTGGCAACTGCCATGCGCCAGTCCACTCCCGAGCCCCCGCCCATCGTCTTCCGCGCCGACCATCCTTTCCTCTTCCTCATCCGCGACACACGAACAGGCGGCATCCTCTTTATGGGCCGTGTCGCCGATCCGACAAAATAAGTCGGGGCCGCAGAAACGCCACCGCCGGTTTGCGGCGGCGTTTCATCCTTGGTGCCAGGCGCTCATCCTTCGAGCCGTGCACCCTAGAACTTCGTCTCTGGCAAACACACCGACTTTGCCCCGCTCTTGCAACCCAGCTCGAATTTGGCAATGATCACGCCCTGTTGGCCGAGGAGGGGCCCGATTTCGCCGATCGCGTCAGGCACGTCAAGGCTGCGGGACACCAGATGATCGCCCGTAAGGTGGCCTCTCCTTGCGATAATTCCGGCTTTCTGGATCGGCGTTAAAGATTCGCCATTCCTCAGAAACGCCTTGGTGACAGATGGGGAGTTGGTCCATGCAGCCAGAACAGGATCATAACTCTGGTCGGGTTCTTGCTTCTCGAAATCCGACTCCGTCGTAATTCGCTCTTTCTGCATCACCTACAGGCTTTTCATGCATGATACACGCGATCTTGGCGCGTTGAGCCCGCTTGAGTTCGGAGTTCTAGATGTATCATTCTCGATCATTCCCCCAGCCGTTGCCGGCGCCTGCCATTGGTCGCCTGGAGGGCAAAAAACGGATCGTCTCTCGTTGGGCGGTCATTCACAAGCCACTCCTCGGCCAACAGTTGATCCTGACAGACGTTCGGGGCCAATAACCCGTGAAACGGCTCCTAATCAAACGGGAGATCCTCCGGCTCTGCCGGGGGTAATCTCACTACGAGTTGAACTTGCCGTTCACCGCAGCAAGCGGCGACGGCTCCAGATGCCCTTTCAGTTGTTCGAGAAGTTCCGCGTGGGAAGATGCAGCACCGGTCGGAGTGGACGTTGCGGCAGGGTGGAGAGTCGCACTCGCGATGCTTATTGAATAACAGATAATCCTGTGCACAGGCAAGCATAATCTACTGTATTCATGCGGTCTTTTGTAACTTCGATGATTCCTCCGCGAGGGGCTTGCGATACCACTTGCGTTCGCGTGTCTGGGAAAGATCGATGCGCCCAGCGCATCGTCAATTGCTCGCGCCTCAACACCACCTTGCGCTGCTCGTGATCGACAACAGGCCAGTGTACTCGGCCCTTTTCAATTCGCTTCGCGCAGACCCATAGTCCTGTTCCGTCAAACAGTTTTCATTTGCCCTTGGAATGCAATGTGCACCCTTCATGCTCGTTATTGGCCGGTCTGGAATTTCAGCATGGCGAGAGATTGCTGGTACGCGTAGCGTGCGTCTGCGTAAGCAATGGCTCCCGCCGTTTGTGCCAATTGTGCCTGACTCAGTTCGACGATGCCGCTAAGTCCCAACTGATACCGGGTCTGCGCAAGATCCGATGCCTGGTTGGACTGATCACGCAATTGCCTGGCGACATCGATTCTGTGAAACGCGGCCTGCGCAGTGAGAGCAGAGGTGCGAACATCGCGGGCAATCAATTCCCGCAGGTTTCTTACTTCCTGTTGAACTGCGCTTGCCCGCAGGTCGGATTCTCAAGCTTGCGCTGAGAATAGGAAGCCGTTGAAGATGGGAATGTTCACGTTAGCCCCGACGGCTCCATACCATGACGAGGTGATTTGGTCCGAGCGCACGGGAGTGCCGCCGGCGGCCGCAAGCGCGGAGATTGTGGGCCGGCCAAGTGCGTGCTCGGCCGCGCTGAATTGGCGTGCAGCAGTGTAGCTCTCGTTGAGTGCGGCGAGATCCGGGCGCGAAGCGAACGCCATCTGCACCAGCGGCTCAACATTCTCTGGAGGCAGTTCCGCACTGGTGGGGGTCTCGTCAATGAGGGTGTAGTGTTCATCCGTTTCAGAGCCGAGCAGAGCGTTCAGGTTCGCCAAGTTGCTCTGAGCTGCGTCTTGAGCGTCGAGCAGAAGCAGGTTTGCCTGGGAAAGTTCGACGTTGGCGAAGCTGAGATCGAGTGAGGATTTGAGCTTTGAAGCTGCAAGGGCACCGATCTTGTCTGATGTAGCCTGATGCGCCGCGACGGTTTGTTCTGCCACCTTAACCACTGCCTGACTGCTCAGTGCCTGATAGAACGCTTGATCCACCGCAAGGATCACGTCATCCCTGCTGGCCAGTTCTGCATCCTTCTGGGCTTTGTCTCGCGATTCCGCACTGAGGATGAGGTTGTGAGTGCGCCCGAAATCGGTGATGAGCTGGCTGACTGTCAGACCGCCCGCGGCGCGATCGTAAACGCTGGGGTTGTTGAGAAGTCCAGCCGTGATTCGGCTTCCGGCATGGGAATCAACCGCGGTAAGGCCGGCGGTTGCGGTGGGCAGTTCGGCTGAACGAGCTTCTCGCGTGACCTGAGCCTGCGCGAGTTGCAGCAGCCGGGCAATACTGATGCGGGGATTGCGCTGGATGGCGAGACGTTCCGCATCCGCAAGGGTCAGCGTTGGCGTGGACGGCGCTGTGGGCGTCGTCGTCTGCTGCGCTCTCATCGCAGCGCAGGCCAACGCCAGCGCAAAGACTGTAGCGCAGGTTTGGATGAACTTGTTCATGACTGTTCTCCTTGAAGGTTTCTTCCGTTACGGCGATGCACGATGAGATACGCAGCCGGAACCACGAAGACTGTGAGAACTACGGATACGGAGAGTCCGCCGATGACGGCGCGCGCCAGCGGAGCATAGAGCTCACTCCCCTCCTCGAGCGCGAGTGCCATTGGAACCATTCCGAGGATGGTTGCCAGAGAGGTCATGAGGACCGGGCGGAGCCGGACGCGACAGGCCATGGCTACGGCCTCTTCAACCGGCATTCCTTCCTCTCGCAGGTTGCGTGTGAACTCGACGATGAGAATCGAGTTCGAGACGACGATTCCGGTCATCATGACTACGCCCATAAGGGACATGACGTTGAGCGTGGTGTGTGTAAAAAGGAGAAAGAGGATGACCCCCATGATGCCGGGCGGAATGGCAAGCAGGATGATGAACGGGTCTTTGAACGAAGCGAACTGCGCCATCAGAATCAGATAGACCAGAATCACCGACAGAATCAAACCAATGCCAAAGCTGGCAAAGGACTTCTTCATTCCTTCCACCGACCCGCGCACGGTGACGCGCAAATCATTTGGTATGGCTGTGCCGGCGATGATGCGATCAACCCGATTTGCGAATCCACCCAGGTCTTCTCCCGATGGCGAAACATATACATCGATGACGCGTTCAATTTGATAGTGGTCCACCTCTGTGGGTGTGTCGATCTGCTGAATACTTGTGACCGCGCCCAGGTTTGTGGCGATGGCGCCATTGCGGGCGCGAATCGGAATCTGTTCGAGATCGGTGATGGATTTGATATCGGCCATCGGGAACTGAACCGTGAGCAAGTAGTTATTTCCATTCTTTCGATCGACGTAATAACTTGGAGCGATCATGCCGTTTGAGGTCAGGGCGGTAATAACGTTATCGACGATTTCGCTGGAATCCAGGCCGAGCTTTCCCGCCATCTCTCGATTCACGTTGAGTTGAAGGCCGGGATAGTCCAAATCTTGCGGAATCAATACGTCGCTCACGCCGTTGAGCTTGCGAATTTGCGAGGCGAGGTTGCTCGCTGTAGCGTAGGCCTCGTTCAAGTTGTTGCCTTCAACCTGGATATCGATGGGAGCGGGAAGGCCAAGATTGACCACGGCATCGACGAGACCGCCTGTTTGAAGATACGTGGAGAGTTCAGGCATGTCGTTATGGAGCCTGGCGCGCACCAGGTCCATATAGGCAAAGCTACTTTTGCGATGGCCCTTCTTCAGACTTACCTGCACAAAGGCCGTATGTTGACCGGAGTTACTGGTGTAGATCGCCGAGAAATCCGGAGTAATGCCGATGTTGGAGACAATCATGCCCAGATCCTCTGGAGGAATGACGGATCGAATCTCCTGCTCGGCCCTGTCGATGTACTGGTCCGTTACTTCCAGCCGTGTGCCGCTTGGCGCCTTTACGTTGAGGACAAATTGTCCAGGGTCCGTTCTGGGGAAAAAAGACAGCCCCATCAAGGGAAAAAGGCAGAGGCTCACCAGAAAGATGCCCAGAATGCCGGAGACGGTAGCCACTGGCTTCAAAAGGCTCTTGCGAACGGCGATGTCGTAGTGCATAAGCATGCGATCGTAGCGGCGATTGAACCAACGCACAAATCTCTGAAACCAGTTGCCCCCTTGATGATGAGCAGCCTGATTGTGAATGTTGCCGATAAACCGCGCGCAGAAGAGCGGAACCACCGTAAGCGCCACCGCATAGGAAGCAAATAGCGAGAGTACGACGGAGAGCGCCAGAGCGGTGAAAAGAAAGCGACTTACCCCGTAAAGAAAGACAACAGGAAAGAACACAATGGCGGTGGTGAACGTGGCGGCAAGAACGGGCAGAGCCACCTCCCGTCCGCCCGTTTCAGCAGCCTCTTCAGGCGACTCACCCATTTCGAGATGGCGAAAGATGTTCTCGAGAACAACAACCGAGTTATCGATGAGCCGGGAAAATGCCAGCGCCAATCCGCCAAGCACCATCGAGTTGATGGTTTCTCCCACCATGTTGAGGATGAGAAACGCGGCCAAGGCAGAGAGCGGAATCGATAACATGACGGCTACGGTAGCGCGCCCGCTGCCGAGGAAGATGAGAATCATCAGCGCGGTGAGGACGAGGCCGATTCCGCCTTCGCTGCCCAGGTTTGAAATGGCTGTCTTGACGAATGCAGATTGATCGAAGACCACCCTGGTTACGAGGGTCTTGGGTACATCGAGCAAATGCTCGAGGGCATGCCGGATTCCGTTAACGACGGAGATGGTATTGCTTCCACCGCCTTGTTTCAGAATCGCCAGGTAGACGGATTTCTGTCCGTCGACGCGCACGATATTGGTTTGAATTGCGGCATCATCCTTGGCCTCGCCAATATCGGAAACAAGAAGCTGGCCGTTGCCAACTGATTTGAGCGGCAACCGATCGATCTGTTCGGTGGTGGGGAACTGCGAGTTGGTATAGATGTTGAAATCGCGCGAGCCGATGCGCACATCGCCGGCAGGAAGAATGGCGTTGGCCTGGTCCACCGAGCGCACAACATCCATGGGGCTGAGTTGGTGAGCTTCAAGCTTTACCGGATCGACATAGACCTGAATCTGCCGGTACTTGCCGCCGAAGGGCTGCGGCACGGACGCCCCCGGCACACCGGCAATCTGATTGCGGACGTTGAATTGCCCCTGATCGTGCAGTTGTGTCTCATTCAGCCCTTCGCCCTTGAGCGTGATGAGGCAGACAGGCAGGCTGGATGCATCGAACTTGAGCACGACAGGGGGCAATGTGCCGGGTGGCAAGCGCCGCAACTGCGCCATGGCCAGATTCGAGATAGTAGTAACGGCGGCGTCGGCGTCGGTGCCCGGCTGAAAGTAAACGCGAATCAGGCTCACTCCCGTCAACGATCGCGATTCGATATGATCGATCCCGCTGCCCAGGGTAAAGAAGCGCTCGAAGGGATTGGTGATGTTGGCTTCAATCTGTTCAGGCGGCATTCCGTTATAAAACGTGGCAACAATGACGACGGGGATCTTGATCTCCGGAAAAAGGTCCACCGGCATTCGCGCCACGGTAACAGAGCCCACGACGGCGACGATCATGCAAAGCATGATGATGAAGAAGGGATAGCGAAGAGCAAACTTCGACATGATTACTCCTCCCCGTTTCTGGCATCGTTCTTCCCATTCGGCAGGGTGATTTCTTTGGCGTCAACCGCTTCTCCCGGTTGGAAAGATGAGAGGTTGGCAACAACAACGCGTTCCCCTTCCTTCAGTCCTTCGATCACTTCGATCAGGCGTGGTGTCTCCATTCCCAAGTGCAGAGTTCGCCTCTCGATGTGACCCTGTGTGTTTACAACCAGCGCAAATGGATTGGATTGACTGCGATCGACAGCTTCAACTGGGATGGTCAACCCATTGCCGCTGCGCTGAATGTTCAGGATCACGTCGGCATACATGCCGGGGGTAAGCTTTCCATCGCCGTTGTCCAGGTCGATCTCAACCTGAAGAGAGCGCGTGGCGAGATCGAGTTCGCCCGTTGTGCGCACGACCTTGCCGATCAGCTCCTCTCCGGTGGCCTGAACGTGGATATGTGCTGAATCGCCAATGTGGACGAATCCGGCCAGGGCTTCAGGAACCGGGAGACGCAGCCGGAGAATGTTGACTTGCGCAATTTTGACGACCGGCATCGAGCCGGCGTTGGAAGTGCCTGCCTGAAGCAGCGCCCCTGTATCCGCATAGCGCCACGTAATGATGCCATCAAACGGAGCTGTGATATGCGAGTAATCAGCGAGCGATGCGAACTGCCGGTGCTGAGCTTGCGCGGCCCCCAGAGATTGTTCCATGGCTGCAAGTTGGGACCTGGAGGCTTCAACCTGCGCCTTTGCGGACAAGTTCTTGGCTTCAGCATCATCCAACTCCTGCTGCGCAATCAATCCTGGCCGGGCATCGGAAGCCTGCTTGAGCCGTTGCGAGGCCGCGTGAAGGGCGGCATAGTCTGCTTCTGTTTGTGCAATTACACTCTTGGCGCGGAGAATGTCCTGCTGACTGCGCTGCACGACTGACTGGGCGCCTTCAACCTGCGCAGTCATCTCCGGGACTTCGAGGTCGGCGAGCGGTTGTCCGGCGCGTACGTGATCGCCAATATCCACGTATATCTTGCGGACGTATCCGGTGACCTTGGCGTGAATCTCCACCTCCTGGAAAGGCAAGAATTCTCCCGCCACTTCAAGCCGATTGGAAAGGGGCGAGCGCCCAACCATTGCAACCGGCGCAGTTGGAAGACTGTTTTGAACGGACGATTGGGACTGATGGCAGCCGATGTTGAATGCTCCCAACAAGAGCAAAGAGCCAAGCGGAAGACACCGCGCCGGAGACGGCAAAAACATGTCTGATAACCTCGCAGAAGCTGAAATCGCAAATAGGGACGCGCATCGGCCGTGAAATGGTCAGTGCACATCAACGCAAGTTTTCAGAAATGTCAGCGAACGGGCGGGGGGCGGAAGAAGTGAACAGAAGAAAAATAGGGCGCGGCAGAAACCCGCGCGTGATTGTATGTGACATCCCGTCGGAGCAACACATCCGCACTCAGGAGGCAGGCGACCGCAAAGGTCGCCAGGAGGGCAAATGGAATTTGAAGACTGGCGAGATCGGGCGCGGGCACCCCGTGCACCACAACGTCAGGTAGTTCAGCCGGACGGGCCTTTGCAGCGCTTAGATCGCTCCCAAGGCCACCCTGTGGACCGTACCAGGCCCACTTTGCCTCGACCGCAAATGCAAATGCCAGAAAGCATAGGCATACAGCAAGTACATTGCACCTGAGCGGTCGGGCAGGGGAAACTCCTGACATGTGTTCAGTTTACCACGCGGGTGGCTTCAAGATCGCCACTTCAACCTGGTGCAAGGGCGGTCAAGCGGCCCTTACAGTCAAGCGTGCAGGGCGGCTATCTCTCTTGTTGACAACTCGATCCTAATGTTGGGCCTCGTTATCAGCGTGTTGTGCACCAGACAGTTGTGAACAGAACGCATCAGCCCCTCTGTCTCGCTCTCGGTAAGAAGTACGGGGCAGCTTACTAGGATGCGGAAGTTTCCAACTCTGGCAGGCTGTTTGAGCTTGTCGGCGGTGACTGAAACCTCGATGCCGCTCTGTGCCAAGTTGTGGATCTTCAGATATTGAACGGCATAGAAGGCTGCGCAGGAGCCCAACGATGCGAGCAACAACTCCGGCGGGGTCATCCCTTCGTCGTTTCCGCCGTTGCCGGCTGGCTGGTCACAAAGAATCGTGTGCGACCCAGCCTGGATGAGGAACTTTACATGGTCAAGGTGCTTAATCGTCACTTCCATAGAAATCTCGCTTTCTAATGAAAGAAAGACATGCCTAGGCGGATTCGTTACAGCACAACCGATTTTCTTTCTGCGCCCGGCAATCCCAGCAGGCGCAGGTACTCCTGGGTGAGGATAGAACGCAGGCGCGGCGCAACGGTGGGGTCGCATGGGACCTCAAGCGAGCGGCATCGATCAATGGCGCCGCGCAGATCGCGCAGAAACGAGACACAAGCCGGACACGCCTCGATATGCTCGCGCATCTGATCGCAGGTGCGCGGCTCTACGCGGCCATCCAGGTATTCAGAGAGGTTCATGAACAGTTCGCGGCACTCGGCGGGACGTTTCCCGGCTTTGCGCCCGGCGACTTTCGCCCGTTTCTTGGCCGTCCCCATGTTCTCCGCTTCTTCCGGCGCGCCTTCGAGTGTTCTGCTCATCTCTCTTCGGATGGCCAGACGCGCACGATGCAGCCTGACCCGCACCGTTCCTTGCTGTAGATCGAGGATCTGTGCCACTTGGTCGGTATTCAGTTCCTCCATGTCGTGGAGGACGAGAACAATACGTAATTGCACCGGGATCCCCAGCACTGCCTGATGCAGCAGATGGTGCTGCTCGGCGTGAAGCAGGTTGCCTTCCGGACTTTCAGCGGCATCCTTGAGTAATCGCCCCAGCTCCACCCCATCCGGCATCAATTCATCAAGTGAGAAGGTGCCGTCGGGCGCATGAGCCGGTTTGCGGCGCATGCGCCAGCAGCGGTTTCTGGTTACGGTATAAAGCCAGACCGCAAGAGCTTGCGGATTCTGAATTTTGGCAAGGTGACCGAGCGAACGATAGAGGACTTCCTGCATGGTATCTTCAGCGTCCTGCGGGTGCCCGCAGACCTTCATGCTGAAGGAATACACCGTGTTCTGGAGCAATCCGATGGCCTTTTCAACGGCTTCAGGAGTGTTGCGTTGCAGCAGGTCCGTTGCCTCGATCAGTTCAGGTCGCATCGATTTTGTGCTCCCCGGGAGCAAGACCAGTATATTCTGCCACTGCGTACAAGCTGGAACTTACTTCGTGCACTTTTGTCCTGTGCAATTGGCTTGGCGCGCGGACTCGATCATGAGAATGCAAATGGGAGAGATCTTCTTCAGCCACACTCGCGCTTTGGTCATTTCATGGTCGGAACCTGCGGCGACCCATGCACGGAGCAAGGCAATCGCGAGACTGACGTCGGCACCGGGCCGGCTTGCCTCCAGGCGAAACATTTGGCGATAGACCTCATCCTTTAACTCTTCGACATGTGCGAGTTGTTCGCCGCGACTTTGGTGAGGACTTCTCGACCGCGCTTCATCGTTTCGCGACGCCGTCACTGCGTTCCTCCTTCTTACCTGGCCCCGCAGCCGTTGGCATCTTTCAAGCCAATGGCGCGCAGCATAACCATGGCCGGGCACCAGTTAGTGAAAGCCGATTGCAGCAGATTGAGTCCCACAAAGGCTGTTAGCCACAGCCAATGGAGCGACACGAAATGCGCAAGCAGCAGTGATATCAGAACCATGGCGCCCGCAATTAGGCGCAAACCGCGTTCAACTGTCATACGGAATCTCCTCGTTCGATTTCTGGTTGATGTCCAGGCAAGGTTTGGCGGCCGCAGTGAACCATGTAATAGAGCACCGGAATGGTGGGCCACGAAAGGAAGGTCGATGCTACCGCCCCCGCAATCAGTGACAAAGCGAGCCCCTGAAAGATGGGGTCTGTAAGAATCACGCTTGCGCCGACCACAACCGCTGCTGCCGTCAACAACATGGGACGGAAGCGCGTAGCGCCGGCATCGATCACCGCTTCGGCCAGCGGCATTCCCTGGCGAATGCGAAGCTCGATGAAGTCGACGAGGATAATCGAGTTGCGCACGATGATGCCGGCGCCTGCGATGAATCCAATCATTGAAGTTGCCGTAAAGAATGCGCCCAGCATGGCATGAGCAGGCATGATCCCGACCAGGGTGAGCGGAATGGGAGCCATGATGATCAGCGGCACAATGAACGAGCGGAACCATCCCACGACGAGCACATAGATGAGCACCAGCACCGCGGCGAATGCAAGGCCCATGTCGCGGAAGACCTCGATGGTGATGTGCCATTCACCGTCCCACTTCATCGAGTAGTGATCTGTGGACTCCGGCATCGAAGCGTTATAGCGGGTCAGCGTGTATCCGGCCGGAAGCGTGAGGTGATCGAGTTCCTTGTTCATCTTCAGGATGGCGTAGACCGGGCTTTCCACCGCTCCAGCCACGTCTCCTGTGACATAAACCACTCGGCGCAAATTCTTGTGATAGATGTTCCGCTCGATTGTCTTGTCTTCGACGACGACCAACTCGCGCAACGACACCATGCCGCCGTCCGCGCCGGGCAGGTGAATATTGTCAAGCCCTTGTTCGGAGGAACGATCTGCGCGGTCAAGTTCGACAATTGCCGGCACTGGTTCGCGTGCGGCCTGATCGTGCATCAGCCCTACCTCGGTTCCTGAAATGGCAAGTGCCAGGGCATGAGCTACGTCCGAGACCGCGATGCCATGCTGTGCGGCCTTCACCTCATCGACGCGCATGACGAGTCTGGGTTGCGGATCTTCGACGTACCAATCGGTGTCAACAACGCCCGGAGTGTGCTGAAAGATCGACTTGATCTGCTGCGCTACCTGAGTCTGGCCATCGAGGTCCGGACCGTAGACCTCCGCAACCAGCGTCTGGATCACCGGCGGCCCCGGCGGCACTTCGCTGACTTGGATTCGCGCGCCATACGCGTTACCGATCGCGTCCAGCAACGGACGAAGCCGCTTGGCAATGGCATGGCTCTGTACGTCGCGCTGCTTGGCGGGCAGCAGGTTCACCTGAATGTCGGCCTGGTTCGGCTGGCGGCGCATGTAGTAGTGGCGGACCAGCCCGTTGAAGTTATAGGGTCCCGACGTTCCTGTGTAAGTCTGGTAGTTCAGCACATCCGGTTGCCGCGCAAGCTCATCGCCGAGCGCCTGCGCGACACGCGCCGTCTGCTCCAGTGGCGTGCCGTCGGGCATGTTGATGACTACCTGCAACTCGCTCTTGTTGTCGAACGGCAGCATCTTCACTTTCACGAGCCCTATAGGCACCAGAGCCACCGAGATCAGAAGTAGCACCGCCACTCCAATGAAGAACAGAACGCGATTGCGTGGAGACCGGATCAGTGGCGTCATGATTTGGCGATAGAGTCTGGTCCGCCAATTCTCGGTCTCCGGTTCCAGCAGTTTGGCTCCTTCAAGATGCTTGCCCAGCAGGCGAAGGGCAGCCCATGGAGAAACCACAAAGGCAACCATCAGCGAGAAGAGCATTGCCGCCGAAGCGCCGACGGGTATGGGCCGCATGTAGGGCCCCATCAATCCGCGCACAAAAGCCATCGGCAGGACTGCCGCAATCACAGCAAACGTGGCCAGAATCGTTGGGTTGCCCACCTCGGCCACCGCTTCGACCGCAACTTCACTCATGGGCCGGCCGTGATTCTCAGGCAACCGGAAGTGCCGCACCATGTTCTCGACCACAACAATGGCATCATCGACGAGGATGCCGATGGAGAAAATCAGGGCAAAGAGCGTGACACGGTTGATGGTATAGCCCAAAAAGTAGAAGACCGACATGGTCAGCGCCAGCGTGACCGGAATAGCCAGCAGCACAACCCCCGACTCACGCCAGCCGAGGAAGAGCGCGACGAGCAGAGTCACAGACAAAGTGGCCAGCAGCAGGTGCTCAAGCAACTCATCTGACTTGTTCTTCGCTGTCTCTCCATAATTCCGAGTAGTAGTCACCGTCACGTCGTGGGGAATGGTCACGCCCTGCATCTCATGAACGCGCTTGAGCACAGCATTTGAAATATCGGTCGCGTTGGTCCCCTTGCGCTTGGCCACAGTAATCGTCACGGCCGGGTACTGATGTGCTCCTTGAGACGCTTTGGAGTCCGCGCTCGTGGTGCCGTAGACCACATAGTCCGACGGCTCGGCGGCGCCATCCACGATCTTGTCGGCTACGTCCCGCAGATACACAGGATGCCCGCGGACCACGCTCACCACGACTGCTTCCAGATCCTCGCGGCGGTTGAAAAGATTGCCGGCGTCGACGCGGACTTCCTGGTTGTTATCGGAGAAGTTCCCAGCCTGCACGCTGGCATTCGCGGCCTGCAAATGCCCGACGATCGCCATGGGCGACAGCCCGTAGGCGCTCAGCTTTTCCGTGCTGAGCACAACGCGCATGGTGCGTGGAAGGCCGCCGATGATCGTTGTCTCCGATACGTCGCTAATCTGCCCAATATTGTGCTGCATCTCGTCCGCGATGGCGCGCAGCTGAAAGCCGTTGTAGTGCTCGCCCCACAGCGTCATGGCCAAAATCGGCACATCGTCGATGGAGCGGGCCTTGATCAGCGGCTGCGAAACTCCTGGCGGCATGCGATCGAAGTTCGAATAGAGTTTGCTATAGACCTTGATCAGCGCGTCCTCCTGCGGCGTGCCGACAAGAAAGCGGACAATCACCAGGCTCTGCCCCGGCGCCGACGTCGAGTACACATACTCGACGCCTGAGATCTGATGCACCAGGTTCTCGATGGGCAGCGTAACCCGCTCTTCCACCTCGGCTGGGGATGCGCCTGGCATGGCGGTGGCAATGTCCAGCATTGGAACAAGAATCTGCGGCTCTTCCTCGCGGGGAATGATCGCAACGGCGAAGATCCCGATGCCCAACGATGCGGCAATGAAGAGCAACGTCAGCTTGGAGTTGATAAATGTGTGTGCCAGCCGCCCGGCAATTCCAAGGTCTTGCTTCATGGCTGCGACCTCAATGCGCTTCCCGGCCAGGTCCCGGTCGGAGGGTACGTCAACGAGCTTCTCACCGCCGGAAACGCCCGACAGGACTTCGACGAGATTGCCCTGTAGCCGCGCCCAGAGTGATGTAGCGAAGTTGCGCAATCCCCTGGCCGTCGAGAACATACACACAGTTGAGCGAGCCGCGCGAGACGACGGCGGAACGCGGAATGAGTATCGCCTGCCTTGCGCCATTGGCGAACTCGGCAGTTCCATACATGCCCGCGCGCGTCTGGCTTGAGGATGGCAGGTCGATCTTGACGAGAAAGCTGTGACTCGATGGATCGGCCGCGGGGACGATCTCGGCCACCCGCCCATCCAGGTTCGATGATGCGCTGCCATCGATTGCCACCTGCACCTTCATCCCCTTGTGAATCGCGCCAATCACCGACTCATCCACTGTGGCGTCCAGTTGCAATGCTCCGGCCTGATCCACTTGAAGTAAGCGGCACGCCTGGTGCGGCCATCGTCCCCGGATCGGCCATGCGCGCTGTGACCACGCCGGCGAAGGGCGCAACCAGCCGCGTGTATACTCATCATCGTGCGCGCCCCGTTCTCCTGGGCTCGCGCCGCGTCGGTCTGCGCACGCATTGCCTCCAGGCTCGCCGCTGCTGCTTCGGCCCGCTGCGACACTTCATCCATTTCCTGCGGACTTACGCTCTTTTCGGACTCAAGCTGCTTGTACCGGTCCAGCGTGCTTGCCGCCAGAGCGGCGTTCGTCTGTGCGGCGGCTTGCGCGTTCTGCGCCGCCTTCACGCCTGCCTGCGCCTGCTCTACTTGTGAGCGCAGCGCCGCATCGTCGAGCACCACCAGGGTCTGCCCGGCCCGCACGCTGTCTCCTTCACGCACCAGCACCTGCTGAATGCGGCCCATCACCTGTGCCGAAACGATCGCGGTTTCCCGAGCATGAACTGTCCCCGTGGATTGCAGGTTCACAGGCAACTGTTGTTGCTGGCTTTCAACAACCCGCGCCTGCATGGTTTGTGCAGCTCCCGGCGTTGCGGCAGTTTCGCCGCCATGGCAGCCAGCGATCATCGCCGCGGAAGCGGCAAGCAAACTTGCCCATATGACATTCTTCATTGCAGTTCCTCCGCAGCATCGGGAGTCAAAGTCCCGGTTGCGTATAAAAGTTCGCTATAGGCCATAGCATTTCCGTACACGGCATGCCAGTAATTGGATTGGCTCTGCCGCTCGGCGTCCTCTGCCCGCAGCAGATCGGTGATAGTGGCGAGCCCCGCGCTATAGCGGTTCTTGAGAATGCGCAGACTCTCCGCCGATTGATCCATCGCAGCACGCGCCGTCTCCAGCTGCAACGCCGCTGTCTGCCGGTGAATGTGCGCCTGGCTGACTTCGAGACGCAGATGCTGCTGCGTGGCCGCCACTTGCGCGTCGATCTTCTGTTTTGCCGCGTTCTCCCTCGCCAGTTGCGCGCGCTTGCCAATAGGCAGAATGATCCACGCTGATCTGGACGCCGGCCACCCAGTTGTTGCCGCCTGAGCCGGCAAACGATGTCCGGTCTTCTTCCCAGTTTCCGTAGGCACTGACGCGTGGACCGAAGTCAGACTTTGCCGCCCCCACCGCGGACGCCTGCGCCGATTGCGCCTGTCCCAGGGCCGTCAGGTCGGGCCGCGTCTTTGCGGCCTTCGCCATCTCCTCATCCAGCGCGCCCTGCGGAAACGCATGCGGCTCAATCGGCTTCAACTCGGTTGCCTTCAGATCCGGCGCGCCCATCGCCTCGCGCAACGCCGCCCACGCCAGTTCAAGGTCGCCCTGTGCCGCAATCAACTCCTCTTTGCGTGCGGCCGCATTCACCTGGGCCGACATCCGGTCCGACTCGACCGCAAGTCCGGCCTTCACGTGCTCGTCCACCGAATTCAGCAGCGCCGCCGCAGTCTCCTGTTCATGCTGGGCGACGTCGATCTCCCGCTGCGCGTACAGCACTTGCTGGTACGCAGCGACAACGTGGAAAACAATCTGCTGGTCCACAGCCTTCGCGGAAGAGGAGGCGCTTTCCTTGAACAGATCGGCGCGGTGGATCTCCTTCTGTGTCTTGAACGAATCGAAAGCCACCCACTGCCCAGAGAAGCGCGTGGAGAAGTTCCCTATCGGCTGCGGAAAGTTCAGAGCGTTCAGCGCAAAATCGGCTTGCGTGAACTGTCGCTGCCGGAGCCTCGTGCCGAAGGCGTAAACGGGGTCGTTGCCGCGGGAAATGTCCTCAGTGAAGTTCAGCTGCGGCAGAAGTTGGGTGCGCGCGAAAATGGCTGCCGACTTAGCTCCCAGGTTGTCAGCGCGCGCGATTGCGGCTTCGGGGCTTTGCCCAAGCGCAAGGTCTATGGCCTGACGAAGGGTGAGCGGGTCTTCCGCAACGGATGCCACTCCGCTCAGTGAGAGCAAGAGTACAACGCAAACAGCTCGAAAGCTGTACAAATTCATGGTAAGAAGCGTCCTCGGCTTGTGCATTCAATCGAATAAAGACACAAGCGGGGAATTCGTTACAGAATGGGGCAAGATTAGCTCGGAGGCTGGCCAGGCCAAACCAGTTTCCGCCGCTGAAGCTGAAGATGGAGAGGTCAAGTAACCCCAAACGAGCCTCGATTTCGGGACTCGTCGCGAACCTGAAGGTGGTCAGATTGCTGCTTTCTATGACGTCTTGCGAGAAGGGTGATGTCAATTGGCGCGCACAGGGCTTAGCGTGAACCGAAGGGCTTCTTGGACACCTGATAGTGCCTGAAATGAACAACTCCTGGTTTGTCGCCTACTCGGGCCTTTTCCAGATAGTCGCCCCGGAAACCATCCGAGCCTCGCCGGCGGCCGGGTCGTGTACGTATGGCCGTTTCTTCGCCCAGGACTTAGAAATGGGGTGGGCAATTAGGTAGGGTTTCTACGCCAATGGGCAACCAATTGACTGGAATGTAGTGTCGCCCATCCTTCCCCAACTCATTCTGTGTCGACTAAAACGGAGTTCTGTACGGTGATGCGACCGTCACTTGTGGAATGCGAGAAGTCTCGGCCAACTGGGTCAACCAGGGAAGTGCCGATTCTATCTCCAATCGGGATGTTGCCTAGAAGAAAGGAAGAAAGTTCATCCTATCCCAGGTCTCAGAACCAAGACCTGAGCCGTGCGAACCCCTCCGAGCCGCGGACTTCTCCCCGCAATCGCCGCAGCGTCAGGGAGCCTTGTGCCCCCATCTCAATTCGAGTTCAAGGCTTGCTCAATCTATGCGCCGATCGAGGCGAGCGCGTTGGCGATAGATTTGCCAGCGGTGTAAGTATCGGCGCTGCCACCTACGTCCCGAGTGCACCGTGATTTGTCGGTCAGGGTGACCTCGATGGCCTTGAGGATGGCTGCGGCAGCTTCAGGTTCACCAAGGTGATCGAGCATCATTGCGGCCGACCAGACCTGCCCAATGGGATTCGCGATGCCCTTTCCCGCGATGTCCGGTGCGGAGCCATGGACGGGCTCGAAGAGAGACGGGTACTGGCGTTCAGGATTGATGTTCGCCGAGGGAGCGATGCCAATGGTACCGGCACAGGCCGGCCCGAGATCGGAGAGGATGTCGCCGAAAAGGTTTGAGGCTACGACGACGTCGAAGCGGTTGGGGTTCAGCACGAAGTGCGCGGTGAGAATGTCGATGTGATATTTGTCCCACGTAACGGCGGGGAAGGCTTTGCCGATCTCCTCCACACGCTCATCCCAGAAGGGCATGGTGATGGAGATTCCGTTCGACTTGGTGGCGGAAGTCAGATGTTTCTTTTCGCGCCTGTTCGCCAGATTGAATGCGAAGTTCAGGATGCGATCGACGCCGACTCGGGTCATCACGGTTTCCTGAATGACCACCTCGCGATCGGTTCCGGGGAAGATTCTGCCGCCAATCGACGAGTACTCGCCCTCGGTGTTCTCGCGAACCACAAAGAAATCGATATCGCCAGGAACCCGGCCGGCGAGTGGGCACGGGACGCCAGGCATGAGCCGAACTGGCCTCAGGTTTACGTACTGATCGAATTCGCGGCGGAACTGGATCAACGATCCCCACAGCGAGATGTGGTCGGGAACAGTTTCTGGCCAGCCTACAGCCCCGAAAAAGATCGCGTCGTGGTGGCCGATCCGGCTCTTCCAGTCGTCCGGCAGCATCTTGTTGTGCTTCAGATAGTATTCGCAGGAAGCGAAGGAAAACTCCTCAAGCTGAAGTTTGAAGCCATATTTGCTGGCAGCGGCCTCAAGCACGCGTACGCCCTCGGGAACGACCTCCTTCCCGATTCCATCGCCTGGGATGACGGCTATTTTGTAAATGCGATCCGCTTGACCTCTGCAGGTACAGACTTTCTCGCTCACGTTGGACATGTTAGAACACCTTTCCGGTTTGACAATTTTGGGGTAGCGTCGCCTGGCGCGCGAATCGCATTGCCACGATGGTCACCGCAGACACGATCAGCGTACCCCCAACCAGATAAAGGCCGCGATTGAAGTTGCCGCCAGTTTCATTGGTCAAGCCAATCATGTAGGGTCCCGCGAAGCCGCCCAACGTGCCCAGGGAGTTGATGAGTCCAATGGACGCGGCAGCCGCGGTACCGCCAAAGAAAGTCGTTGGCAGACTCCAAAGGGGCGGTTTCGCAGCGCTCACCCCGAAGGCGGTCAGTGACAGTCCGGTGATCGCGAGGATTGCAGACGAGCCTGCGCGAGCGGCAACAGCCATTCCCAGGGCCCCTATCAAACAGGCGATTGCTGCATGCCAATAGCGCTCTCCGCTGCGGTCCGAGTGGCTTGACCAGAACACCATGCCGATGACCGCAATCAGGTTCGGGATGGCAAGGAGGAAACCTACATTCATGACTGAAAAGCCAAGGCCCTTGACGATGAGCGGGGCCCAGAAGCCAACCGTGTAGAGGCCTGCGGAGGTGCCAAAGTATGCTAGGGAAAGCGCGAGGACCTTCCAATCCGCCAAAGCATGCAAGGCGCTGTGTCTGCGCGGATCCTTGATGCCGGCTTGCTCCTGCGCGATCGCTTGCGAGAGCCAACTGCGCTCTTCAACGGTGAGCCAGGCGGCGTCGGCAGGACGATCGCTGAGAAAGCGATATGTGATCAGTCCCAGCACCACCGCGGGAAAACCTTCGGCAATGAAAAGCCACTGCCATCCCCTCAGACCCAGCAGGCCATTGA
The DNA here is from genome assembly GCA_963757965.1 of uncultured Acidobacteriaceae bacterium. Taxonomy (GTDB): domain Bacteria; phylum Acidobacteriota; class Terriglobia; order Terriglobales; family Acidobacteriaceae; genus Telmatobacter. The sequence goes on along the minus strand of CAVWTV010000001.1, from coordinate 521,251 downwards.
GTTGCATCAAGACACCTGAGATTGGCGAGCCTATCAGCCCGGCGGCCGGCGCGGCAGCCATAAACATCGCAGTCACCGTCGAGCGATGATGCGAGGGAAACCAGTAGCTGAGATAAAGGATGATTCCCGGGAAAAAGCCGGCTTCTGCCAGGCCGAGCAGGAATCTCAGTAGATAAAAGCTTGTCGGGCCTCGAGTGAATGCCATTGCGATCGAGACAAGACCCCAGGTGAACATCACCCGCCCAATCCAGAAACGTGCTCCCACTTTGTGCAGAATGATTGTCGAGGGCACTTCAAACATAAAGTAGCCAAGAAAGAAGATGCCCGAACCAAGGCCGAACATCTGCGCCGTCAGGCCCACATCCTTGTTCATAGTCAGAGCTGCGAATCCTACGTTGATCCTGTCAAGAAATGCTACGAAATAGAGCAGCATCAGGAACGGAATCAGTCTCCAGGTGATCTTGCGAATCGCTTGTTTTTCCAGGGAGCCGTCAGCAGGTTTTGCGATGTTGCTCATCCTCACCCTTTGGCAATTGGCCCAGCCTCAAACGTTGGACTTCTTGATTGTACCGGTGGACTTGGGATGCGGCTCGATCGGCAGGGTGCGAAACCGTTCAGGGCTCTTGCTCTGCGGCACAGGCAGGCCGAGGATTAGTCCCGGCGATCCTAGGCCCGAACCAATAGACGCTCAGGTTAACGACACCCGTTTCATACCCGACATTGCTTCCCGGCGTCCTTCAAGCTGTTGGCGAAGCTATTCGGTGTCGTTTGGGCTGCTGAAGGTAAGTTGGAGCGGGATGCGCTCGCCGATGTGAAACGTGCTTTGCCCGCTTGTGGTTTGAAAACTCAGAGCAGCTTGATTCTGTTGTGCGCTCAGCGGCAAGGCCGCAAGCATCAGAGCCGCCCACAGCGATTGAAGATGAAGAAGGGTCCTTATCTTGCGCATATCCAGATAACTTTCCTGAATTCAACTTTTCGCGGAAAGTATACCTTGCCAAAACAATCCATCTCGCATTCTGAGGCAACTTGAACGAACCCGACGTGGCAAGCCTTGATGCCCTCACAAAAAATATCTTCGCGCGGTGTAAATTCATCGAACAAGTTCAGCAATCGCTTGTTAGGGGCATATCTTGCGGTAGTTATGGGTAGTGTCTTCTAAGTGTCATATAAATCAGCGCACAGTAATCCCATGAGGGAAGCCTAAAACTCCTCGAAATCGTCCCGCCTTTTCATCCTCTCTTTGAACTGAAAGCCAGTCGTCTGGCCGGTTTTGAAGTTCTGGCGCCGGCAGCCCGAAGAAGAAAACTCGCAAATCGTTCGAAATTGACCATCATGACCAGACAGGAGGGAGTATCTTACCTTCGCGCTCAGGCTCACTCGATACAAACTTGCATTGCCGGGGAAAGGATGCACTCAACCCAATTCCGAAGGCGATCCAAATAACTGGGACAAGGCCTTGACCAACATGGTCTTTGCAGTTTCGGTTGTAGAGGTGTCGCCGGCTCCCGCAGGCCATGGAAAGAGTCCAAGATGTACCGTCAAGCTGAAACAGATCTCTCGGCATTGATTGAGAGCAGCGAAGACCTGATCTGGTCGGTGGACGTTGATCGGCGACTGATTGCATTCAATGGCGCATTGCGGCGGCACATACAAGCCACCTATGGCGCAGAGGTGGAAGTGGGAATGCGTGTCGAGGATCTGCTTCCACCGGAGAGGGCGGCGCTCTGGCCTCCGCTCTACGATCGAGTACTTACGGAAGGCACTTTCCGGACCGAGTATTCCCTGCTCGATGGCCGGATGCTGGAACTGGTGTTCAACTCGATCATCGTACCGGGGAAGGCCATCGGGGTTTCGGTCTTTGGAAGGGATATTACCGAGCGCGAGCAGGCGAAGATTCGACTTCGCGAAAGCGAGGAACGCAACCGCGAAATCTTCGAGCACGCCGCGGTCGGCATCGTCTATGCCTCATTCGAAAGCGGGATTTTGAGGTGTAACGAGCGATTTGCCGAGATCATTGGCTACCCCCTCGAGGAGATTTCCGGCTTGACGTTTGAGCAGGTCACCGCCCCGGAAGATCAGGAGGAAACCACCCAGGCCCTCAAAGGCCTGACGGCAGGAGCGACCGGAATTCGAAGTTGGGATAAACGCTTTGTTCGCAAGGACGGCAGCTTGATCTGGGCTAGGGTGACCATTTCAGTTCATCGCGACCCCCGGGGCGGAGTCCTTCACTACGTGGCAGTGGTCGAAGATATCAATTCCCGCAAGATAGCCGAGGAGCACCTGGCGGCAGCGCTGGACGAGCTGAGGGTGAGCGAGGAACGCTACCGCACCGTGTTCCAGACCAGTCCCGATATCGTTACGATCAGCCGCCTCAGCGATGGGGCCTATATCGAGGTCAACAAGGCATTCTACGATGCCTCAGGATTTGAATCCAAAGAGGTCATTGGGCGAACGTCGCTGGAAATCAACTTCTGGACGGATCCGCATGATAGGCGGAGTTTTGTGCAAGAGCTTCGCCGGACCAACAATGTGCGGAATGTCGAGTACCAATTTAGAAGAAAGGACGGCGAGATTTTCTCGGCGCTCGTCTCGGCATCGGTGATTGAGATAGACGGCGTTCCCAGTGTGCTTTCGATAGCCCGCGATATCTCCGAGGCGAAAGAGGCTGCTGAAAAGATAAGGGATCTTGCTTTCTACGACACATTAACGCACCTTCCCAACCGCCGCCTGTTGATGGATCGGTTGGGCCAGACCCCCGGCGCCCGTGCTCGCGGTTTCAAACGGGCATTATTTTTCGTCGATATCGATGGTTTCAAGAGGGTCAACGAAACCCTTGGCCATCAAGCCGGCGACCTTCTATTGCAAGAGGTTGCCCAGCGTCTCATCGCATGCGTTCGCTAGTCCGACACCGTGGCTCGATTGGGCGGAGACGAGTTTGCGATAGTGCTCGAATACCTGAGCAATACCTCTGAGGATGCCGCGGCCCGGGCACAGGCCGTCAGCAAAAAGATCCTACTTGCCGCTGGCCGGCCATTTCTACTCGCCGGCCACGAAATTCATAAGACATTGAGTTTCGGGATCGCTGTCTTGGGGTCCTATCCTGAAAACACGACCGAGGTGTTCCAGCAGGCGGAACTTGCGATGCATCAGGCCAAAGAGGCCGGCGGCAACACAGTTCGCTTTTTCGCTACGGCCTTGCAGACTGTCGCCAATGCGCGCGCGGCGCTGGAAGAAGACCTCCAACAAGCAATCAAGGGCAATCAGTTCTTGCTCTGCTATCAGCCTCAAGTTGAGGGTTCCCAGTTGATTGGTGTCGAGGCCCTCTTGCGCCTGAAACATCCGGTGCGTGGGATACTGGCGCCCGACGATTTTATTCCCTTGGCTGAGGAAACCGGGCTGATCTTGCCTTTGGGAGCTCGGGTGATCGAGACAGCTTGCAAGCAAATTGCCGCATGGGCAGGCGTGAGGGAGATGAGCCATATCCCGATTGCAGTCAACATCAGCGCGCGGCAGTTCCGCCAGGCGGATTTCGTGGAAGATTTGTTGGCCACCGTCAAGCGCACCGGGGCCAATCCGAATCGTCTCAAACTGGAAATCACTGAGAGCACCCTGGTGGCGAACTGCGAGGAGGTCATAGCCAAAATGACCGAACTCAAGTCCCATGGACTGAGATTCTCAGTGGACGACTTTGGAACCGGCTATTCGTCACTGGCCCACCTGAAGCGATTGCCTCTGGACGAATTAAAGATCGACCGGGCATTTGTTCGGGATATTCTGTCCGATGTCGCGAGCGATGCCATTGCACGAACCATTATCTCCCTGGGCCGCGCGCTGGGTTTGCTGGTGGTGGCCGAGGGCGTTGAAACGGAAGAACAGCTGGACTTTCTCACCGGTCTCGGCTGCCATTCGTTCCAAGGCTACCTGTTCAGCCGCCCGTTGCCGTTAGAGGAGTTTGGGCTGTGGTTGGGTTCGTCTGAGTGGCTGCGCCGATCCGCAAGCTAAGGCTGGCGTTCATCCATGGCGAAGAGGGCATTCCATGAGGTGAGAGTTCAAGGAATGACTTGCGGACCGACAGGGGAAGAAACCAACGGACTGGCGTTGGCTGTTTGGAGCGTCGGCTTTGCGGATGTTCACTGCCCGGCATGACCGCAGCTTCAGGCTCATCTTGTTTGGAAGAGAGTGGCGGTTGACATATTGCGCCGAATTGGAGCATATTCAAGGGTTGTTTAGTTCTAATCCGTTTCGTGAAGAGTGACTGAGAGAGCGCGAACGGTGACTGAATGCTGCTGAAGAAGCCGGGGGCGAGTGCCTCGATGGCTATTGGGTTCTGCATTCAGAGTGGCAGTAGTCCGACAATTGCCATATTCTCTCAGTAACTTCCTGCCAATTCCCGGACTCCTCTCTACCTGAAAGCACTCAACGCATCGGACACCTGCATTCATGCGGGCAAGCTGGCGCTTGTTCACACTTGCTTTGCGCAGGTTCAAATCGTCTTGTGCGCAATCTCCGCTCTTGCGGCAGAGACGCGCGCAAGTCTCGCTGCTTGGTTCGCGATGCGATCTCGATGCAGTCGGCGCTAGGAGAAAAGGTATGGAATCGACCCAGGTCGTGATTATCGGCGGAGGCGCGACGGGGGCGGGCATTCTCTGGGATTTGAGCCTTCGCGGCATCTCCGCCACCCTGCTGGAACAGGGGGACATTGCCAATGGCGCCACCGGCCGTTGCCACGGTTTACTGCACTCCGGCGGCCGCTACGTGGGAAAGGATCCTGGAACTGCCCGCGATTGCGTTGCCGAGAATCGGATCGTCAAGGCGATTGCGCCTCATTGCGTGGATGACGTCGGGGGGCTCTTTGTGCAGTGCGCTCACGACGATCCGGCATTCTTCGAACAGTGGTGGCGCGCCGCAGGTGATGTTGGAATTCCCAGCCGCCGCTTGAGCGCGGAAGAGGCACGCGAGCTTGAGCCGAATCTGGCGCCGGACATTCTAGGCGCCTTCACTTGTCCCGATGCGCACGTGGATGTCTTTCGTCTGGTGCTGGCAAACATAGGGGCAGCTGTCGCACGCGGAGCGAAGTTCTACACCTACGCCAAGGTGCATGCCATTCACATCGTCAATGGGCGAGTGCGCGGCGTGCTTTACCGCAACACGCGCAATGGCGAGGAGTGCGAGATCGCGTGCGATGTGGTGGTCAACGCCGCGGGGGGCTGCGCAGAGAGCGTTGCCGCGCTGGCCGGGGTCGAGGTCCCGATTCGCTGCGACAAGGGCACGCTGCTGGTGCTCAACGATCGTCCGAGCAGCCGGGTCATCAACCGATGCCGCATGGCTGGCGACGGCGACATCCTGGTGCCCGCCGGTCCGGCATCGATTCTGGGCACAACTTCGATGCCAGTTTCAGGTCCGGACGGACTTCGAGCTTCTTCGGGAGAGGTTGACGGCCTGCTGCAGTTGGGCAATGAACTTATTCCTGGACTCGTCAACGCACGCATCCTGCGCGTTTTTAGCGGAGTTCGCGCTTTATACAACCCTGAACGACGGGGCGGCGAAGGAGGCCGCGAGATAAGCCGCGGCTTTGCCCTGTTCGATCACGAAGCCCTGGACGGCGTTGGCGGATTTGTTTCGATTGTTGGCGGCAAGCTCACCACCTATCGCCTCATGGCAGCAGAAGTCTGCGACTGCGTATCAAAGAAACTGGGGATCGTTTCGGAATGCACTACCGCCGGGGTTTCGTTGCGGCCTGTCGTCGATCGCAAGAGTCACCGCCGCGCAATTGAGATGCTGCCGCAGCCGGTTGCCGAGAGAATGGAGCGCCGGCTCGGGCCTGAAGCTGCTCGTGTGCTCGATGCTATCGAGGTGCGGCCCGCCCTCGCCGAGTTGGTCTGCGAATGCGAACTTGTAACGCGCGGGGAGTTGGAATATATTCTCGGCCAATTCACGCCGCTGCCTGCGCAGACTATTGCCGATGCTGGCCGGCGGACGCGCCTTGGCTTCGGACCCTGTCAGGGAACGTTCTGCGGCTACAGGGCTATGCTGGCAGGGTTTCAGATGCATCTCTGGCCGGCCTCGCAAGCCGCCGCCGAGCTTTCCTCTTTCCTCGATGAGCGTTGGAAGGGACAGGCGTTTGTCCACGAGGGCAACCAGGCGGAACAACTCGATCTCAGCCAGAAACTCTACGGTGCGGAGCAGTCGATCTGCGTAGATTCAGGAGCGCCAGATGGATAGTAACCGCTTCGACGTTGTTGTCATCGGCGCCGGAATTTCCGGTCTTATTGCGGCTGCGATGGCTGCACGCGAGAACCTGCGCGTTGCGCTGGTCGCGACCGGGCCGGGATCTTTTTTCCTGGGTTCCTGTTGCCTGGAGAGCGAGGAGATCGCTCGATTGGGCGCGGTACCCGAACTCACAGAAGCCATCGAGTTTCTTTGCGAGATGGCGCGGCTGGTGGGTTGCCCGTTCGAAGGTGACATCGCAAGCAGGCGTTCTCTGCCCACAATTCTCGGCGATTTCAAGAATGTTGCGCTCGCGCCTCGCCTGCTCTGGAATGCCGAGCCTCGCGCTGACGCCTCGACCGCGATTGTCGGCATTCGAGGGTTGTCGGACTTCGACGAAAACTTCATGGCTGAACGGATGAATGAACGAGCGCGCTCATTGGGTCTTGTTTGCAGTTACGCGGCGCGGCAAGTATCCCTGACGCGCGACTGCGGAGCCCCGGTGACAACGCTGCGCATCGCAAAACGCTTCGATTGCGATCCGGAATTTCGCTCTGACCTGATTGACGTCTTGCGGCGGGCGGCGTCTGGATTTGAGCGCATTTTTGTGCCCAGCATGTTAGGGCTGCATTCGGATGAGTCGCAGATTCTTCAGTTTGAACGTGAGGTTGGTTGCTCTCTCGGTGAGTTGCCGACTCTGCCTCCGTCCATCCCCGGCCTGCGCCTGTTTCACCGTCTGTGGAGCTACCTTCAGTGGATTGGGGTGGAGCTGTTTCAAGGCTTCCCGGTGCGGCAGTTGGAGATTCACGATGGGCTATGCACCGGTGTGCATGTGGCCAGCCCGGGCCACCCGCTGATTCTGCGCGGTGAGAGTGTGGTGCTGGCGAGTGGCCGGCACGCTTCATCTCTTCTTGCTCGAAACTGTCGAGGAGCCGATGCTCAAACGCGCCCGCTTGATGCCGATGGTTCGGCAGTGGCATCGAATCTCTTCACTGCCGGATCGCTCGCGAACAATGGCGCCGGCAGCCGCGCGGATGCGATGGAGATTCTGACAGGCTATAGAGCGGCGAAATTCGCAGCCGCCGCAAGGGGAAGCTATGCGGCCAGATGACACGGCAATCGACAACTGCCTGAAATGCGCCGTTTGCAACGATGCATGCCCGGTGTTTGGCGTTCATTCGCGGTATCCCGGCCCCAAGCACCTTGGCCCGGAGCTTGAGCGCTTGCGGCGCGAAGGTATTTCTACAGACACGGAGTGGCTGGAATACTGCCTGGGATGTCACCGATGCGACCTCGCGTGTCCCCACCAGGTGAGCGTCTCGGAGATGATCGCGCAAGCCAAGGCAGAACATCGCAAGCCGCTTGTTCGAGCCTTGCGGGACTGGTGGTTTGCGCGTCCCGGCTTGCTGGGGATGCTGACCACCATTCTGCCCGAGGTTTCAAACTTCGCACTTTCCCTGAGGCCGGCCCGCTTCCTGATGTCAAAGCTGATGCTGATCGCGCCGCATCGAAAGTTTCCTTCCTACACACGCCCGAATCTGCAAACGCCTGCTAGGGGAACGGGCAAAGGGGATCTGATGCGCGTCGTGTTCTTTCCAGGCTGCTTTATTCGCTATAACAGGCCGGACCTCGGCCGCAAGGCGATCGATCTTCTCGAACTGAACGGCTTTGCGGTGGATGTTGCATCAACGGGGTGCTGCGGAGTGCCGGCGACCGCCAACGGCGATCAGGCCGAGGCGCGGGCCCAGGCGCGGGCTAACGTGTGCAGCCTGGTGAAACAGGTTGAAGCGGGAATGCGCGTGGTGACTGCCTGTTCGAGCTGCGGATATATGCTCAAGACAGGGTTTGGCGGCTTGCTCAGCGACGAGAAAGAGTTCGCAGACGCGGCGCGGCGAATTGGCGACAATACGCTTGACGCCGGAGAGTTGCTGATGGCGCAGTCGGATGCGGGAAAGCTCAACACCGGCTTCAAGCAAGTCAATCTGCGGCTCGCATATCACGCGCCTTGCCATCAAAAGGCACAAGGCATGGGACGCCCGTGGTATCACTTGCTGAGTCAGATTCCCGGCCTGACGATCGAAGACATGGAGGCTGGCTGTTGCGGAATGTCGGGGACCTACGGCTTCAAGCAGGAAAAATACAATGTGTCGATGGCAGTCGGCCAGCGCCTGTTCGATGGCGTCAACGCGGCAAAGCCGGAGATGGTCGCGACCGAGTGCGCGACCTGTCAGATGCAGATAGAACATGGGACCACGTTCAGGGCCATCCATCCCGTGGAGGTGCTGTTTCAGGCCTATGACGGGCAGCCGCTCTGAGAGCCGCGAACGAGCATGTCGATTAATTCAGAGGCTTCTCAGGGTTGAACGTGCAGCGGTGTGGCCTTTGCCGTCGGCATAGGAACATTCAGAATGCTGGCGACGGTCGGCGCAACCTGCCGCATGTCGATCACCCCAAGATCGCGATGATGGGCAATCCCCGCGCCCACCATGAAGAACGATGCGCGCATTTCTGGAAACTCCGGCGAGAATCCATGAGAGCCTCTTCGGCCGGGAATCGGGGCGACCATGCTGCCCGTCAATCCGGCGCCGACAAGATAGTAGCCCTGTTTCAGAACAACGACAAAGGCCGCGTCTGGAAATCCTCCGCGCTTCTTCATCGCGTCGCGATCGAGAATCTCTTGAATGCCGTTGTTTTCATCCGCCGCCAGCTTCGCTAGAAGCTCGCGCACCTGCTGCTCGGTCTGACGGTCGCCCGCATCGTGAAGCATAATGGCAGCCATGCCGCCTGCTGCCCAGGGCATGGCCTTCCATGAGACGATCGTGGGCGAGTTCGCATCCGAGTTTGGAGCCGCCTGGATCAGCCCCGCCTGCGCGAAAGGAACATTGAGATTGACTGCGTGCGTGAGGGTGAGGAATCCATGATCGGAGACGATAAGCACGACCGTCGATGGATCGATCTTCAACGCCGCATCCGCCAGCCGCGCAACCATTCCGTCGATGGCTTCCAGGGTCTGATTGGCTTCCTCGCTGAATGGACCGTGCGCGTGCTGAGTTTCATCGAGGGAACTGAGGTGAATGGTCATCAACGAGGGTCTTTGACTGCGCAGAATCTCGATCGAATAGCGCGTCTTGGTCTCATCTCCACCAATGCTGGTGTCGTTGCCCATCATGTATACGCCGGCTGCAGGCTCTATTTGCTTGAGCAGCGCCGCCGGGCGTGAGAGTGCGGCTATGAGTTCCCGATCCAGCGGATTGACGGCGTGCGAGGGATCTGCGCTCCGCCAGTATTCCGGGATCAGATCATCCACATCCGTTGCGCCCGCACTCACCGGCCAACCCACGCTGGCCGTGCGCAGGCCGGCGTCGTGCGCAACCTTCCACAAGGTCGGAACCCGGATCTCAGGCGCATACCAGTTCCATGCTGCTGAAAAGTGCCGTTCGGGATCGAACTCAACGTTGTTATAGATGCCATGCTCGGCCGGCGCGACTCCTGTCAACAGCGTGGTGTGACTGGGGTAGGTCATGGTCGGCCATACTCCAACCACGCCTTTGGCATACGCTCCATCGCGAACGAGGCTGCGCAAGTAGGGCAGTTTCATGCCCCTTGCATCGGCTTCCAGAACGTACTCCGGCTTCAATCCGTCGATGGAGATCATCAATACCGGGGCAGCCCCGGCCAGCCGGAATGCACCGGCCGTCATCAACAACAAGGGCAAAAATTGCAGGCTGAAAAACCGGCGAGACATGGACCTCATGAGCAATCCTCCTGGGCGGCGATCGGACCTTGCCAGCACTGCTGTTGAATGAGCGACAGCCCCGCTGGTGCGGTCTTTTTCGGAACCTGCATCTGGCGTTTCCGGCCACGTGGAAATATATCACTGGCCGCCCGCACGCGGCTGTGTTCGCATCCGCTTCGAGGCCAGAATTCTTGTTGCCGTTACATAAAAATGAACCGATGTTAATGAAGTTGATTCCTTGATGAACGAGGTTCGGTAAGCTGACCGGCGCCGGTGTGAATGGCTTCAAGGCGCGGATAATCGGAAGTGTGGACAGCGCACGCAATTTATCGCTTTTGAAGGACTACCAGGTCTATCTGCGGGTGGAGAAGGGGCTGCGCCCGCTCACCTGCGAGGCCTACGATAGCGATCTGAAGACATTCGCCGAGTTTATCGAGAATCGCCAGGGCGTGCTGTTGACGGCGATGCAACAGGATGTGGCGGCGTTTCTTGAACACCTTCGGGAACACGGAATCGATGCGCGATCGTCAGCACGCAAGCTGAGTTGCCTGCGCGGGTTTTACAAGTGGCTGCTGCTTGACCGTCGGATTCACCACGACCCAACCGTGAATATTGAGTCACCGAGGGCGTGGAAGGTGCTGCCCAAATCGCTGGCCGAGCCTGAAGTGGTGGAGATGCTGGAGCGGGCGGCCATGAACGCATCGCATCCGCAGGCGCGCGCAACGGCGCTCCGCGACAGCGCGATTTTGGAATTGCTGTACGCGGGCGGGCTGCGCGTCTCTGAGGTGACGGCGCTCTCCACCGGCGATCTTGGGTTGGACGCAGGCCGCGTGCAGGTGCGCGGCAAGGGCGACAAGGAGCGGATTGTGCCGCTGGGCCGAGCCGCTGTGGAGGCTCTGGAGACCTACTTGCGCGAAGGCCGTCCGCACCTGGCGCGTATCAGCACAGCGCCAAAGACGAATGCAGCGCGACAGGGTGGAGCGCGGCTCTTTCTCTCCATACGCGGTATGCCGCTGACGCGCCAATGGGTCTGGCACCTGGTGAAGACAGCGAACGGGGCGGCCAGCCCGCACCGGCTGCGCCATAGTTGCGCCACCCACATGGTTGAGCACGGCGCCGACTTGCGCAGCGTGCAGCTGATTCTGGGCCATGCCGACATTTCAACCACGCAGGTCTACACTCATCTGGCCCTGGGACGGCTAAAGGCCGTGCATCGCGAGCATCATCCGCGAGGCCGGCGGCAACAGGCGGAGGTCGAGGAGCCTTCGGGCTTACATCCTGTCCTGAAGGGTGGCTTGCATCTTGTTTCGCGGACGAATTCGAGCGGGAATTCGTCATGAGCGCTACGGCAATTGCAAGTTCGTTGAATTCGCTGGTGGCAAGCTATTTGCGTGTGCTGGCCAATGAACGAGGCGCATCCGCGCATACGCTGCGCGCATACAAAAGAGAACTGAATAGCTTTGCGGTCTTTGTCGTCGATCGGTACGGCGATGAACAGACTGTGGACAGAATCGAGCACACCGACATCCGCATCTACCTCGGAACGCTTTATGACCGCAGTCTATCGAAGGCCTCCGCGGCGCGCGCGCTGGCGGCCATTCGGAGCTGGTTCAAGTGGCTGGCTCGGGCAGGACACCTCGATCAAAATGCGGCCTCGCTTGTGTCGACGCCGCGCTTGCCCAAGCATCTGCCGCGAGTGCCTTCGATCGAGCAGATGAACCGAATTGTGGACTCGGTGGGCGAGGATGCGGCCACCTGGCCGGCGCGAGACAAGGCCATTCTCGAAATGCTGTACGGCTGCGGCATCCGCAATGCGGAATTGACCGGGCTGAATCTCGACGACATTCATTGGGCCAACGAGGCAGTGCTGGTGCGCGGCAAGGGTCAGAAGCAACGCTATGTTCCACTGGGCGATGCGGCTGCACAGGCGCTCCGGGCCTATATCGGCGAGCGTTCGGCGCGGTTGGCTGCAGCAGGAAGCGCCAACGGACGCACCACTCCGGCTTTGTTCATCAATCTTCAGTTGCGCGGCCTTGGGAAGGCCGGCGGCCAGGCGCGGCTCACCACTCGAAGCGTGGGCCGCATTGTGAAGCGCATCGCCGTTCTGCGCGGACTCTCCGCCGACGTGCACCCACACACGCTTCGCCACGCATTTGGCACGCATCTTCTTGAGGAAGGCGCCGATCTGCGCGCCATCCAGGAGCTTCTGGGCCACGAGCGGCTCTCAACGACGCAGCGGTACACACAACTGACCACAGCTCAGTTGACGCAGGTCTACGACCGGACGCATCCGCGGGCGCGTTAGGGACCTATCCTCGCTCGTAGTAACATTGTTATTACGTGGAGATTCCATGCTTACGACGATACGGCGTGTGGGGAACTCGCAAGGGGTGTTGATTCCCAAACCGCTGCTGCAACAGGTGGGGCTGTTGGATCAGGCCGAGATGCTGGTGGAGGGCGACACGCTGGTGTTGCGCAGGCCCAAGGCCGCGCCGCGCACTGGCTGGGCCGAGGCTAGCAGGGAACTGGCGGCAGCTGGCGACGATGGCTTGGTGCTTCCAGAGTTTGCAAATGAGGGCGATGCGGAGTTGACGTGGTGAAACGCGGTGAGGTTTGGCTTGTGAACCTCGACCCGACAGTCGGCAGCGAGATTCAGAAGACTCGACCCTGCGTCGTAATTTCGCCACCCGAGATGCACGATTTCCTACGCACGGCGATTGTTGCGCCGATGACCACCGGAAGCCGCCCGGCACCCTTCCGAATTAATGTCCGGTATGGCGGCAAGCAGGGACTCATCTTGCTTGATCAGATTCGCGCGATTGACAAAACCCTCCTGGTCAAACGCGCCGGGACTATCGCTCCAGCAATTCTAAGGGTAACCCTCGCCGCTCTGGCCGAGATATTTGCCCCATAGCGGCGTCGAGTTCATTCCTGAATTCAGCGGCAACCTCGTTCTTGAAGTCCGTGCTGAAGATTCCCTTGCGGGTAAGGTACTTCTCCATATTCAGGATGGGGTCGCCGGGGTCTAGAACGTAGGGTTGACATTCAATGAGAGTGGGACCGTTGCCCAGGCGGGCGTGGGCGATGGCTTCGCAGGCGACTCTATATACGGCCACTGCGTCATTGCCATCGACGGTGACGGCCGGAAGGCAATGTTTCTTTGTTTTCAGGGGGATGTGGTTCAAGGACAAGAAGATCACGGGCAGGTTGTGGGAATCGGCAGAGGCCAGTGCTTTTTGCCAGGGGCCGGGTGAGGTGGATTCGTTGGATACGACGACGGCTATCTTCTTGTTATTGCTTCGCTTATTGCGCATGGCAGCTTCGGTGGCAGTTTTGAGTTGGTCGCCAACCGAGGGTGCAGGGGCGATGGGCCGGAAGAGGCTGCGGAGCAGTACTTCGAGCGGCAAGCCACTGATAAAGAATGGGATGATGTCACCAGGGTGGGGCGCGATGGTGTCTTCCGGTAGTAGGTCGATCATTAGGCCGACGGTAGCCGCTTCCTGACTCGAGGAGGCGTCGAGGTTCACAGCCAACTTGTTTTCTTTGGAAAGGATGCGAAGTCGGTCGTGGATCGCCCGGCAATTGAGCATGGTGGTGTAGAGCTGAATCAGCTTTTCATTAGGGATGAGTGAAAAGCCGTTCTGAATCGATGGCGCCGCTGTTAAGACGCTTGTTTCCTTTGTTTTGGGCGTCATTGAATGAACAACCTCACGGGTAGTTTGGATTGTAAATGGGCAAGGGAATGGCGAGTTCAGGAAAATGAGGGGCTTTCACCGACTGCAACGCTGGCTCAAAAGTTGGATTTGTGCCAACAGCGAGACTTTGTTAGTATCGACTGAGAGATGGTTTGTGCTTCCCAAAGCCGCTCTTGTTGTCGCCTGTCGAACATCTTCGACGGGTGTACGAACTAGTCTCTGATCCCCCAGCACAATCGATCAAGAAGACACACCCGTAGCTGAACGGCCGGGTTCGTGTTCGTTTTTCTCCGGCATTCAAATCCCAGATTGAGGTCATATGCCGGTTGCTGAAAGTGTACAAGCTTCATCCCGAGCGCACGCTGCCTCAGGGCGGCTGAGCCATTTGCGCCTGCTCGAAGCGGAGAGCCTGCACATCCTGCGCGAAGTGGCCTCGGAGTTTGAACGGCCGGTGATGCTGTACTCGATCGGCAAAGACTCCTCGGTGATGTTGCGACTCGCGCAGAAGGCATTTTATCCAGGGCCGATTCCGTTTCCACTCCTGCACGTAGACACCGGGTTCAAGTTTGCGGAGATGCTTACGTTCCGCGATGAGATGGCGCGCTCAGTCGGCGCGGAGCTGCTGGTGTGGCGCAATGAAAGCGCAATTGCGGCGGGGACGAATCCGATTGCGCTGGACACGAAGCGCTGCTGCGGACTGCTGAAGACGCAGGCGCTGCTGGATGCGCTCAGGCACTACAACTTCGATGCGGCGTTTGGCGGGGCACGGCGAGATGAAGAGAAGTCGCGCGCCAAGGAGCGGATCTATTCCTTCCGCGACGGCGCGGGGCAGTGGGACCCGAAGAATCAGCGGCCTGAATTGTGGAACCTGTACAACGCGAGGATTCATCCGGGCGAGAGCATTCGCGTGTTTCCGCTGTCGAACTGGACGGAGATGGATGTGTGGCAATACATCCACGAGGAGAAGATTCCGGTTGTGGATTTGTACTTTGCCAAGGAGCGCCCGATGTACGTGCGCGGCGATGGGCTGCTGCCGATCGAACAGGATTTTGTTGCGCGGATTGGCGAGAAGCCAACGATGGTGAAGTCACGGCTGCGCTCGCTGGGATGCAGTCCCTGCACCGGGGCCATTCGCTCAGACGCAGAGACGATTCCCGACATCATTGCCGAGTTGATCTCGTTTCACACGTCGGAGCGGGCCAATCGCGTGATCGATCACGACCAGGAAGGCTCGATGGAATTGAAGAAGCGGGAGGGTTACTTCTAAATGGCTGCTTCGACGATTCCAAGTTTTTCGATCGATGAGTTCCTTGAGCAGGAGCGCGGGAAGGATCTGCTGCGCTTTTCGACGGCGGGCAGCGTGGACGATGGGAAGTCCACACTGATCGGGCGGCTGCTCTACGACACGCAGTCGGTCTACGAAGACCAGGTGCGTTCCATCGAAGGCAAGGGCACGACTGCTCCAGGACAGATCGATTTCGCGCTGTTGACGGACGGGCTGCGCGCGGAGCGCGAACAGGGCATCACGATCGATGTTGCCTATCGCTACTTTTCAACGGCGCGGCGCAAGTTCATCATTGCGGATACGCCGGGACACGAGCAGTACACGCGCAACATGGCGACGGGGTCTTCGACGGCCGATGCTGCGGTGGTGCTGATCGATGCCGCCAAAGGCGTGCTGGTGCAGTCGCGGCGGCACGCTTACATCGCGTCGCTGCTGCGTGTGCGGCACATTCTTGTCGCCGTGAACAAGATGGACTTGATCGGTTACGACGAGGCAACATTCCGTGCGATCGAGCGGGATTTCAGGCTGGTGCTGGAGCAGATCGCGGCCGACACGGGCAATCCGGTTGAAGCGGTTTTCGTTCCGGTCAGCGCGCTGGTTGGCGACAACATCGTCCATCGTACGGACGCAATGCCGTGGTACAGCGGGCCATCCCTGCTTGAGTTACTTGAAGCTGCGCCGACTTCGCTGGACACACGCACGGCTCCGTTCCGCTTTCCAGTGCAGCGGGTAACTCGGCCGGATCACACGTTTCGCGGATTTGCCGGGCAGATTGCTTCGGGAACGGTTCACAAGGGCGACAGGATTGCGGTGCTTCCTTCAGGGCGCACCGCGGAGATTGAGCGAATTGTGACCTGGGACGGAGACCTTGCCGAGGCTCACGCACCGCTATCGGTCACGCTGGTGCTGAATCATGAAGTCGACATCAGCCGTGGCGATCTGATTGTCTCAGCGGACACACCGGCAACCTTGGCGAAGCGAGTAAAGGCCGCAGTGGTGTGGATGGATCAGCGGCCGCTTGCCAGGAATCGCCGTTATCTGCTGAAGCACACGAGCCATACGGTGCCTGCATTTGTTTCATCGATCGACCATCGCACCGATATCAGCACGCTTTCGCGCGACGCCGGGGACACGCTGGAGCTGAATGGGATCGGCGTGGTGAGTATCACTTTGCTGCGGCCGATGGCTCTGGATCTCTACGGCCAGAATCGTTCGACCGGCGCTTTCATCCTGATCGATCCCGAGACCAACGCTACGGTTGCCGCGGGGATGATTACGGCGATATCCGAGCTCCGAGTTACTGGCTCGGGCCTGTCTGGACCCGTGACGGAAAAGGAAAGATTCGCTCGGTGGGGTCATCGGGGCGGTGTTCTGGAGTTGAATGGACCGGCAGAAGCGATCGATCAGATCGAGCGTTCGCTGTTTCTGCATGGGGTGATTACCGTGCGCGTTGAGGCCGGGGATGAGCCCTCGGGTGCGAGCGCGGGACTGCCTGAATTGATGGCAAAGTCGATCGCTGCATCGGGGCTGCTGGCGCTGGTGATTACTCCGAACGACAGCGATGAACTGGCCGCGCAAGTTGACGAGGACCGAATCGTCGTGAACGCAAGCGAGGTCGAGAAGGCGATCTCAGAGGTCAACAGGTTGTTGGAACGAAACGGAATTTGTCAGTCTCCGGGGCAGATAGATTGGGAGATTTAAGCCGGAAATGGTTCCGGGCAGAAGCGGAAAGGGTAGAGACATTGAGTATTGCTGAGATCAATTCGCAGGTGGATGCAAAGCTTGACGCGGTGCGAGCGACACTGGCGCGGGAAGTTACCGGCGCGGGCGATGTATGCCTGACATGCAGCTTTCAGGCTGAGGATGTGCTGCTGACAAAGTTGGCAATCGAGTTAGATGTGAAGATACCGATTCTGTTTCTCGAAACGGGATATCACTTTGCGGAGACTTATGCCTATCGCGACCGCATTGCACAGGAATGGCAGTTGAACCTGATCAACTTACTGCCGGAGAAGACGGTCGCTGAGCAAGAGGCTGAATTTGGGATTTTGTATCAAACTGCGCCTGACCAATGCTGCAAACTGCGCAAGGTTGAGCCGCTGTTCAAGGCGGTTGCGGAGTATCGCGTATGGCTGACGGGGTTGCGGAGAGAGCAGGCGCGGAGCCGGACGGCGCTTGAAGAGTCGGCGCTATTTGCATTGCCAGGCGGGAAACAGGTGCTGAAGCTTGCTCCGCTGGCCGAGTGGACGACGCGAGACGTGTGGTACGCCTGCGAACAACTATCAATTCCGCTGCTGCCGCTGTATGAGCGCGGATACTCCTCGATTGGCTGCGAGCCATGTACATCGCTTCCGCTTGATCCGAACGATCCGCGGTCGGGGCGTTGGGCCGGCCGCAAGGTTGAGTGCGGTATCCACATTCAGGCGGCGCCGTCGAGTTGAGGCAGGCGCAGAGAACTGAGGGAATCCTATGCAGTACGTGATTGGATTTGTGATTGCATTGTTCATCGCGCTGACCGGGGTGGGCGCGGGAACCATCACTGTGCCGGTCCTGATGCTGTTTCTTGGGGTGCCTGCACCGGTTGCGGTCGGCATCGGGCTTGATGTTTGCGACGGCGGTGAAGCTGATATTGGTGCCGGCGCAAATTGCGCGGCGCAACGTGGCCTGGCGGACGCTTGCATACATGCTCGCGGGCGGGGTGCCGGGCGTAATCGTCGGGTCGCTGTTTCTGAAGCATCTGGTCAACGTCGGATCGCAGAACCTGCTGAATGCGCTGCTGGGCGCGATTCTGGTGACAACGGCGGGCTGGCAATTGTTCTTTTCGATTCGCGATAAGAAGCGCGAGCGAAAACACGAAAGACCGCAGCCCGCTGCTGGGGTGGCTGATGTTGCCGGTGGGCGCGGAAGTGGGATTCTCTTCTGCCGGGGCCGGGGCGCTGGGCAGCGCAGCGCTGTTGAGTCTTACTCCTTTGCTGCCCGCACAGGTGGTGGGTACCGATATCGCATTCGGCTTTATCGTTTCGTTGATCGGCAGCGGTGCGCATTGGTTTTCGCACGCTTCAAATACCGAGTTACTGCTGCAACTGATTGGCGGAGGCATTGCCGGTGCGATTACCGGAACGATCCTCAGCACGCGGGTGCCAAAGCGGCCGTTGCGGTTTGCATTATGGATCTGGCTGCTGATTCTTGGCGGGCAGTTTCTCTTCAATAGTTATCAGGTGTGGGCCGCGCCAGTGAAGGCGGCGAGTCAGGCGCATGTTAGTCAGGCAGATCGCGCAGAAACCAAGTGAAAGGGACTCGAAAGCCGCACAACCCTACGACGAGTAGTCGGCGTTGATGTGGATGTATTCGACGGTCAGGTCGGTGGTCCAGAAGACGCAGGAGCCGGAGCCTTGGTGGAGCTGGATGTCGATGGTGAACTCCCGCTGGGCGATATAGGCATGGGCAGCGGCTTCGTCGAACTCCGGTGCGCGGCCGCCGTTGCGGCAGATGGGCAGATCGCCGAAGCTGATGTCGATGCGGTCGGGATCGATTTCCGCGCCGGAGTAGCCGATGGCTGCGGCCAGGCGTCCCCAGTTGGGATCGCCGCCAGCCCACGCGGTCTTGACGAGCGGTGAGTGCGCGATGGCCTTGGCGACCTTGAGCGCGTCGGCGTCGGAGGCCGCGCCTTCAATGTGCAATTCGATGACATGAGTGATGCCTTCGCCGTCGGCGACAATCTGACGAGCCAGCGAGGTGCAGACCTCGGTCAGGGCTGCGGCGAACTCAGCATTGCCGGGACCGACTACGGCTCCGCTCGCGCCTGAGGCCAGTAGCAGAACTGTGTCATTGGTAGACGTATCGCCATCGACAGAGATGCGGTTGAAGCTGACTTCGACGGATTGTTGGAGGTACCCGTCAAGAACGGCGGGCTCGATGGCGGCGTCGGTTAGGACGTAGACGAGCATGGTGGCGTGGGGCACGAGCTGGGGGTGAATCATGCCGGAGCCCTTGCCCAGAGCGGCGATGCGGATCTCCTGACTCGCACAGTTGGGACCAGCTATTTCGATTCGCGCGAAAGCGGTCTTCTCGACGGTGTCTGTGGTGAGGATGGCCTGCGCCACTTGCTCGAAGTGGGGTAACTCCGAGCCGAGCGACGCGGCCAGGCCGGGAAGAGCGGCGATCAGCTTTTCAGCGGGTAATGGTACGCCGATGATACCGGTGGAAGATGGAAAGACTTCTTCCGGCTTGCAGTTGAAGGTCTCGGCGACAGCGGCACAGGTGGCGCGAGCAGCGGCGAGGCCTGGCTCGCCGGCGGCGCAGTTGGCGTTGCCGGCGTTGATGGCTGCGACGCGGACATGGCCGCCGGTGGCGCGGAGATGGGCCTTGTCAACGATGAGCGGTGCCGCGGTGACGCGATTGGCGGTGAAGACGGCGGCGGCGCTGGCAGGCAGATCGGCGACGATGAGGGCAAAGTCGGTTCGGCCGCTCTTCTTGAGGCCGGCTTTGGCAGCGCCAAAGCGGAAGCCGCGCGGAATGAGGAACTGAGAGACGTCGGGCATGTCGGTTTTCGTCATGATGGCAGGAGCTAACCCATTTAATCTAGCAGGTGGATGAGGGCTTGATGACGGAGAAGACTAGAGGCGCGGCGGGGAATGCGGGGCAGGCCGATTTTCTTGAGCTGCGGCATGTGAACGTGGCGCGCGGGGAGCGAGTGGTGTTGCACGATGTGAACCTGAGGTGCGCGCCGGTGAACATGTGGCGATTCTGGGGCCGAACGGGTGCGGAAAGTCGACACTGATCATGGCGATGACGTGCCAGATCTATCCCGTTTTTCGGCCCGGGATGGTGATGCGGATCTTTGGTCGCGAGCGGTGGGACCTGACGCAACTGCGCAGGCATTTTGGTGTGGTCGGCGCGGAGTTGCCGGGGGAGCGAACGGCTGTGACGACGGGGCTGGATGCGGTGATCGCCGGGTTCTTTTCCGCTTCGACGCTGTGGCCGAATCTTGAGGTTACGAGGGAGATGCGAGAGCGGGCACGAGAGGCGCTGGAACGGATGGAAGCGCCGCACCTGGCCGGGCGACTGGTGGGCGAGATGTCGGCGGGAGAGAAGCGTCGGATTCTGATAGCGCGGGCGCTCGTGCATCGTCCCAAGCAGCTTCTGCTCGATGAGCCTTCGAATGCGCTGGACCTGGCGGCGCAACGGGAGCTGCGCGAGACGCTGCGGCGGCTCGCTCGGGAGGGAACGGGGCTGGTGCTGGTGACCCATCACCTGGGCGATATATTGCCGGAGGTCGAGCGGGTAATCCTGATGCGGGAGGGGCGTATTGTTGGAGACGGGCCGCGGGAGGAACTGCTGACCGAGGCGAGGCTCAGCGAGCTGTTCCGCGCGCCGGTGAGAATTGGGCGGGATGAGGAGTGGCTGCATAGCTGGTGAAAGAGCTGTTGTGGTACCATTCGGGCAATTGGCAGCCCGGAAGCCAAATTGAGGAGGTCAAGATGGCACAGTGGTCCAGGCGAAGTTTCATCAAGACCGGACTTGCGGCGAGCGCGCTTGCAGGGGCCGGCGGGCTGTCGCTGTGGGGAGAGAGCGCAAAGGCGACGGATTGGGTGACGCTGGGCAAATCCGGCGTGAAGGTGACTCGGTTGGCCTTTGGCACCGGGAGCTTCAGTGGCAAGGTACAGCGCGACGTGGGGCAGGAAGGGTTTACGCGCCTGGTGCGCCACGCCTACGACAACGGGATTCGCTTTTTTGAGACGGCCGAATCTTACACCAATATGCACGCGATGCTGGGAGTGGCTCTGAAGGGGATTCCAAGGGATAGTTACCGGCTTATGTCGAAGGTGACGACGAGTGAAGGCGTCGATCCGCAGGCTAAATTCGACGAGTTGCGCAAACTGGCAAACACAGACTACTTCGACATCATGCTGCTTCACTGGCAACACACGGCGACGTGGCCTGCGGATACGGTCAAGTGGCAGGATGGCATTATGGAAGCGGAGTCGAGGCATGCCATTGTCAGTCACGGCGCATCGGTGCATGGGCTTCCGGCTTTGCGGCAGGTTCCGAGTTTCAAGTGGCTGGACCTGGCCATGATCCGTGTGAATCACAAGGGTACGCGCATGGACGCCGAGATCCCCGACACGGAGGACCTGGGCAATGTGCCCGAAGTTGTGACGCATATCAAGGAGGTCCATAAAGAAGGGCTTGGCGTGATCGGGATGAAGCTGGTCGGTGAGGGCACGTTTGGCCGCGAGGATCGGCAGAAGGCGATGCGGTTCGCCATGAAAAAAGCTCGTGTGGATTGTGTCACGGTCGGATACAAGAGCACAGCGGAGATCGACGAGGCGATCGAGAATTTGAACCTGGCGCTGGTTTAGGGTCCGGATTCGACGCGGGGCAATCGGAAAAGAGCGCTTGACGCGGCGGCGGGGTTGGCAGTAGTTTGGGTTTACACGGGAAAGGAGGTTGATCCAGCTGATGCAAAGTGACTATTCCAGTTGTTTCGTACGTGAGGTGACTGAGGCCTGAGGCCTTGCGCCCCAGCCCCCAGATAAGACCCGGCGGAGGAATTCCGTCACGGCTCTGGCACTCGCGGAAGCGCGAAGGCCTCCAGTCCAATCCCAACAGTCCACCGGCAGCGGCCTCACGAGCGTGTGCTCTTGAGGCCGCTGTTGTTTTAAGGTCAGAGATCAGAGATCAGGGAACAAGCCACCAGGAGGAGCGATGAATCGGGAGTGGCATAAAGAACACAAGATGCAGGAAGGCGCGACGGCGAAACAGCGGATCGAGTGGCATCTTGAGCATACAAAGAATTGCGCTTGCCGGCCGTTTCCAAAAGGGTTGGTGGCCAAGCTCAGCGAGGGGCAGAAAGCCACGCTCAAGGCGTAGAACACCAACGCAGTTCAGCTAGCGGGTGGGCGCGGGGCACAGTTTCACCGCGCTCCGTTGCGTGGGGCGGCAGGCAAGTTGAAGGCGGTCGGCTTTACGGTACTAAAGTCCAATGTGGCCTTGATACCACCAGGTAGGGGGGTGGGGGGGCTATGTAGCGGGTACGGACCGGGCAGATCCCCACAGTTACTGTGAAGTTCTTGAGAGTTTGAGGTTCTGCGCCGTGCGCGGCTTCTGCAATTGTCATCTGAATTCAATTGTGCGCCAATGGGCTTTAATGTTCTGCAAAAGTCTAACTTAGCTGCGCAGAAAGTCCTTGGCCTTCTGGATGAGCACGTCGCGGCTGATGTCGGAGATGGCGTCTGTTAGCGGAATCTGCTTGGGGCAGGTGTCGACGCAGTTCTGGGCGAAGCCGCACTCCTGAATGCCGCCGTCGCCGGCCAGGGCGCGTAGGCGGTCTTCTTTGAAGACTTTGCCGGTGGGGTGATTGTTGAAGAGCTTGACCTGGGCGATGGTGGCTGCGCCGACGAAGCCGGTGTCCTCATTGAACTGCGGGCAGACATCCATGCAGCAGCAGCAGGAGATGCAGTTGGAGAGCGGGTAGTTGGCTTCCTGCTGTTGCGGAAAGACGCGGGGGCCCGAACCCAGATCGTAAGTGCCGTCGACGGGGACCCAGGCTTTGACGCTCATCAGGTTTTCGAACAGGACGGAGCGATCGACCTGAAGGTCGCGGACCAGCGGGAACTTCGAGAGCGGCTCGACGCGGATGGGCTGCTCAAGATTGTCGACCAGCGCCGAGCAGGCCATGCGGGCCTTGCCGTTGATCCTCATGGCGCAGGACCCGCAGATTTCCTCCAGACAATTGGAATCGTAGGTGATGGGGGTGGTGGCGCGGCCGTCGGCGGTGACGGGGTTGGCGGCGATCTCCATCATGGCGGAGATGACGTTCATGCCGGGGCGCCACTCGAGCTCGAAGCTCTCCCATATGGACGGGGCATCGGGGCTGGCCTGGCGCTTGATTTCGAATGCTACGGTCTTGGTTGCCATGATGTTCTTGATCCCTCAGGGGCTAATGCCCCGGATTCTCTTGATCGGCACTTGCGGCACGACTAAAGTCGTGCCCTTTCAAAACTTCGTCTTTGTGTCAGGGCTAAAGCCCTGACCTACCAGTCATGCCCTGTTACAAGGCTATTTGGTTGCGGTGTAGCTGCGCGGGCGCGGCTTGATGTACTGCGTATCCACTTCTTCGTATTCGAAGCGCGGACCTTCCGGTGCGCCGGTAAAGCTGGCCTTGGTGGTCTTCAAAAACTTCTCGTCGTTGCGGTCGGGAAAGTCGGGTTTGTAGTGAGCGCCGCGGGATTCATCGCGCAGCAGCGCTCCCTGAACAACGGTGCGGGATAGCTCCAGCATGTTCTTTAGCTGGCGGGCGAAAGCGAAGCTGGTGTTGGCCCACTGGCTGCGGTCGGAGAGGTTCACTTTCTTGAAGCGCTCGAGCAGCTCGACGATCTTTTCGTCGGCTGCCTTCAGACCCTTGTTGTAGCGGATGACGGTGGCATGCTCGGTCATGGTTTGACCCAGTTCGCGCCAGAGCTTGAAGGGATTCTCAGTGCCTTCGTTCTTGAGCAGCTTTGCGTTGATCTCGGCCTGCCGGGTCAGTTCGCCGACATTACCGCAATCTCCGTCCGGGCATTCCAGGCCATGCGTGTAATGAAGAGCGTTGGGGCCGGCTCGGAAGCCGCCAAAGATGCAACTGACCAGCGAGTTTGCGCCCAGGCGATTGGCGCCGTGGTACTGATACTCGCACTCGCCTGCCGCAAAGATGCCGGGGATGTTGGTCATCTGGTCGAAGTCCACCCACAGGCCGCCCATGGTGTAGTGCATGCCGGGGAAGATCTTCATGGGAGTGTCGCGCGGGTCGTCCCCTACAAATTTCTCATAGATTTCGAGAATGCCTTCGAGCTTGCGATTGAGGGTGGCGCGGTCGATGTGGGTCAGGTCGAGATAGACCATCGGCTGCCCGTCGAGGCCCAGGCCGTATTCATACACAACCTTATGAATGGCGCGGGTGGCCACGTCGCGCGGGACGAGGTTGCCGTATTTTGGATACCACTCCTCAAGGAAGTACCAGCGATCGGAGTCGGGGATTTGCTTGATGGGACGCATGTCGCCCGCGATGCGTGGAACCCAAACGCGGCCGCCTTCGCCGCGCGCCGATTCCGACATGAGCCGCAGCTTGTCTTCGCCGGGGATGCAGGTGGGATGGACCTGAATGAACTCGCCGTTGGCGTAGTATGCGCCCTGCTGGAAGATGGCCGACTGGGCGGAGCCGGTGCAGACCACGGAGTTGGTGCTCTTGCCGAAGAGGGCTCCGTTGCCGCCGGTGGCCAGGATGATGGCGTCGGCGGGGAAGCTGCGCAATTCCATGGTGCGCAGGTCGAGGGCGGTGATGCCGCGAGCTGCGCCTTTGGAGTCGAGCACGGCGGAGAGAAACTCCCAGCCTTCGTACTTTTTCACATGGCCGGTGGACTCGTGGCGGCGGACTTGTTCGTCGAGCGCGTAGAGCAATTGCTGCCCGGTTGTGGCTCCGGCGAATGCGGTGCGGTTGTAGAGCGTGCCGCCGAAGCGGCGGAAATCGAGCAGTCCCTCAGGCGTGCGGTTGAAGGGCACGCCCATGCGGTCGAGCAGGTCGATGATGGCCGGCGCGGCCTCGCACATGGCTTTCACGGGAGTCTGGTTGGCCAGGAAGTCGCCGCCGTAGATGGTGTCGTCGAAGTGCTTGTCGGTGGTGTCGCCTTCGCCCTTCAGATTCTTTGCGGCGTTGATGCCGCCCTGCGCGCAGACCGAGTGGGAACGCTTGACCGGGACGATCGAGAACAGGTCGACGTTGCCGCCCGCCTCGGCGATCTTGATGACCGCCGCGAGCCCGGCGAGGCCTCCGCCAACCACGATGATTCTGGGTGCTGCCATGAACGAACATCCTTTTCAGAGATCAGGGGTCAGAGATCAGAGATCAGGGACCCGTTTCTAATGCACATACCGCGGCCTGAAACCAGAAGGGATTCAGACCTACACGCTATTTGAGTTGGCATGAGCCACCAAAACAGAGACTGCAGGGGTCAGATTCTCAGGGACGTTGGGGTATTTGCCGCCGATGAAGGCCCAGATGCTGGCCAGTCCCATGACCGCGAGAACGACGCCGAGCAAGGCGCAGGCGTAGCCGAAACGCTTGCGGGCAGTTGCGCCGGGGGTGATGCCCCACTTGGCCGCGAACAGCCAGATGCCGTAGGAGAAGTGCCAGCAGATGGCGATCATGGCGATCGCGTAGACGGCCACCATCCACGGGTTGGAGAGCTCGACCTGCACCTTGTGGAAGGCAGCGTAAGGGTTCTCAGGAAGGCTGATGCCCATGAAGCGCTGGCGTATGACGTGCTGGCCGATGTAGAGGATCGCGATCAGGCCGGTGTAGCGCTGGGCGGTGTACATCCAGTTGCCGGCCCAGGGGTAGTAGACGATGTTCGATTTGCCGCGCAGCCAGATGTAGACGCCGTAGATGCCGTGATAGAGGATGGGCAGGAAAATGAAGGTCCATTCGAGCACGCGGACCAGGGGCAGGCTGTTGAGGAACTTGACCTGGGCTCCGTAGGCGAGCGGGCCTTTGAGGGCCTCGAAGTTCGAGAGCAGATGCTCAAGCAGAAATGCGCCGATGGGGACGACGCCGAGCAGCGAGTGGAGCTTGCGGAAGACGAAGGAGTTTCCCTGGGCGGCGCGGATCGGCTGTACGCCCTTGCGGACAGTTGGACGGGCTGGGTTGCGAACCGGGGGCGCGGCAGGTTGTTGGGCAGTTGCCATGGAATTGTCGGCTCCTAAGAGGCTGCGGGCTGAGTTTGTATCGGATTGAGGTACGGCGAAGCGTCTCTTAATTCAGTTGCATTATTGGTGTCGCACATCACCCTCGTCAACTCGCTCGAAGGCGATTGTTTTTAAGACGAGATATGCGGGGCGGCTTCAGTCGCTCAGCATAGGCAGCAAAGCCGCGAGGGCGCGGCCGCGATGGCTCAATGTGTGCTTGGTTTCGAGGTCGAGTTCAGCCATGGTCTTGCCGAGGTCGGGCAGATAGAAGAGCGGGTCGTAGCCAAAGCCGCCGGTGCCGCGAGGCGCTTCAAGGATAATGCCCTCGACTGTGCCATTCGCGGTGAGCAAGGGCTGTCCGTCGCGAGCGGCCACCAGCGCACAGCAATAACGCGCTGTCCGCTTGGCGAGTGGTACACCGGCAAGGCGCTGCAAGAGGATCATGTTGTTCCAGACGTCGGAGTTATCGTTGGCGTCGGGCGAATCGACAAGGCCGGAATCGGCGGCGAATCGGGCGGAGCGGATGCCGGGAGCGCCGTCGAGGGAGTCGACTTCGAGGCCGGAGTCATCGGCCAGGACCATCATGCCGGGAGCAAAGCGGGAGTAGTAGACGGCTTTGAGGGTGGCGTTGGCAACGAAGGAGGCGCCGTTTTCTTCTGGAGCGGGGATGGTCCCGAGCGCGGGCAGGGCATCGATGAAGATCGCGTGAGCCGCGGCGGCGGTGCGGAAGTCGCGGAGCTTGCCCTGACTGGTGGTGGCTGCTAATAGGCGAAGGGCCATGGGGAGAGTGTAACGGGAGAAGGTCTCCGGAGAAAGCGAAACGGGAGCGAATGTTCTTCAAGAACGATGCAAAACAAGAATGAAAGGCGCGTTCAAGGCAGAGCGATGTTTGGGATATGATTAACCATCCCCGGAGGCCATCTTTGACAAGGGGTCAGGTACTTCTCCTTACTGCGAGCCTGCTTGCCTGCGGAACAGCGCCGGCTTTCGGACAATTCGAGACAGTTCTGATGAACCGGGAAGGCGCAACCGCACCTTGCGCAGGCATTGGGCCGGTCGGCGGCCCGTTGGCCAAGAAATGCGCTCAAATGGCAGAGCAGGCTGGGTTCATACGGGCAACCGAGCTGGGATACCCAGGCATGACCATAGGAATCACGGGCAAGGACGACGGGGTCATCGGGGCCATCGATGCAGATTCCGCGGCGGCCCATGCGGGACTGGCGGTGGGAGACACGATTACGGCCGTTGAAGGCCAGCCAGTGAAGCCTACCCCTGGAGCGATGGCGGCGAAGGCAGTGTTTGGCCGTCGAGGCGAGACATTGCATTTGACGATCAAGCGCGGCGACGCCGGCCCGGAGATTAGCCTCGTGCGCTCCCCGCAGAACCCGCCCAGCGGCGCCCCGAAGTCTCCCAACATGTTCATCATTGTCAGGGTACTGGTGAATTGGCGCGGCGAGTTCGTCCCCTGCATGGGCGCTGGACCGTTGGCCCCGGTCGCGCTGGAGGTGTGCACCAATCATTTCAAGCCGTTTGGCTACATCAAGACCGGCGACTTTGCGTCGACGGGATTCCAGATTGATGCTTCAGATAAAGCCAGCGCGACGGTCGTCACAGTGGATCCCGGCTCAGCGGCTGCCCAGTCTGGGATGAAGGCGGGAGACCAGATTGTTGCAGTAGATGGTAGTCCCTTGACGGCGAGCCAGGGTGAGGAAGCCAAGGAGAGGCTGTTCGGCAAAGTTGGCGATCAGCTCCATGTCACCGTCCGGCGCGGGAATACCGAGAAGACAGTCGTTCTGCAACTGGGGGCCAAGACGAAGAGTTAGAGGCCATCGGGCTCCTTTTCATGTACCGTTCAACCGGTACGCTTTTTGCTGCGAAGGCATCGAAACTGCTTTTGACATAGCGTCACAGCGTTGTTTAAGGTTATCCCGGCCAGAAATCATTTCATTTGATACATTTGTGCACCAGAACGCCTGCCAAACCGGGGCGGCTTTCCAAAGCAAGGCGGCAGGCTGCACAATGGACGGGCTTCTTTCAGACAGAGGGCAGGCTCATGAGCAAGCGACTTTCGATTTGGATGGTGTGTGCGGCCTTGTTGGGGATGGCGGCGACAGTGCTGGTGGCAGCCGTTCCGGCATTCACCGGGCCGGTGGAGCTGCGCGTCGATAATCTGAGGACGCCGCTGGGGATCGACGATCGTGCGCCGCGTTTTTCATGGCAGTTGCAGGATCCGGGGCGGGGCGCGAAGCAGACTGCGTATGAGGTGCTGGTTGCTTCGCATGAGGAGTTGCTGCGCCAGGGCAGGGCGGACGTCTGGGATAGCGGGCGGATCGAGTCGGGCGAGTCTTTGAATGTGCGCTACAAGGGGCCGGCAATCGCGGCGTCTACGCGCTCGTTCTGGCGGGTGCAGGTTTGGGATGCGGCGGGCAAGCCGTATGCGGAGAGCGAGATCAGCTGGTGGGAGTCGGGACTGGGAACACAGGAGGCCTGGCGCGCCCAGTGGATTGGCTACGAGACCGCGGATGAAGATGCGGTGCGCCACGCTCCGGCGGTCTGGGTTATCAGCCCGGATGCAAAGCTGCTCGATGCGGACAAGGCGGCCGAGCAGCGTATCGCTTACAGGCAGACGGTGACGCTTGGAAAGGCAGTGCGGCGTGCGGTGCTTTACGCAACCGGGGAGGACACCGTTTCAGCATGGATCAACGGAGCGCAGGTGCTGACGGCCGACCCGCTTCCACCATATAAGCAGATGCCGTGGAAGAAGTTTGTGAGGGCAGACGTTACGGGGAAGCTGAGCGGCGGGGTGAATGCGATTGCGGTTGAGACCGTTCACTATTTCGTCAATCCATCCGGCATGGATGCGGCCGATGCGCCGCCGATGATTGCAACGCTGGTGGTGGAATACGCGGACGGAACCATGGCTGCGATTTCGCGCGGGACGGATTGGAAGTCTGCTATTCATGCTCCGCAGGGCTGGCAGGAGAAGGGCTTTGACGACTCGGCGTGGAAGACGGCGGTGGACCGGTCGCAGGGGGCGGGGCCGATGAGCCAGCCGCTCGGTCATCCATGGATTCCGGACAGTGTGAAGACCTTGCGGCGCTCATTCACGGTGAGCAAGCCGGTTAAGTCAGCGCGGCTCTACGCCACGGCGCTGGGAGCCTATTATCTGTGGCTGAATCGGGGCCAGGTGAGCGACCAGATACTCGCGCCGGGATGGACAGACTATCGCCAGCGGGTCGTCTACCAGACCTACGATGTGACGAATCTGCTTGTGGTGGGCAAGAATGCGATCTCTTTTTGGCTGGCGCCTGGCTGGTATTCAACTCCGCTGGAGTGGTTTCAGCAGCCGAACAATTATGGAGATACGCCACCCGCACTCCTAGCGCAGTTGCGCATTGAGCACACAGACGGAACCGTGGAGTGGGTGACAACCGATGCGGACTGGCAGGCTGCGCCAAACGGTATGCGTGCAGAGCTGTATGACGGGGAATCAATCAACGTCGACGAGGGTTTTGTCGGCGAATCAGATCCGGAGTTTCCCGACGTCATCAAGAACAAGGCAACGATCATTCACCCCGCGCCAGTGCAAATCGTAGCCCAGGACTTTCAGCCAATTCGGATCGAACGCGAGGTACACGCGGTTTCGATGACGGAGCCCAAGCCTGGGGCCTATGTGTACGACTTCGGGCAGAACCTTACCGGCTTGGAAAAGTTGACCCTGCGAGGACTGCACGGTGGTTATCGAGTCCGCATTCGCTTTGCGGAGATTCTGAATCCAGACGGCACCATCTATACCGACAATCTTCGTACCGCTAAGGCTACAGACACCATGGTGTCTACGTTCACCGAATCCACCGATCATGTTCCCAGCGGGCCAGGGTTCAGGTTCGAATATCAGGCGTTCTTCAGTTTTCACGGCTTCAGATATGCCGAAGTGACGGGATTGACAGCGGCGCCGGGCTTGGACGCGTTGAAGGCAGAAGTCATCCACACGGATGCGCCCTTCACGGCAAAGCTCGAGACCGGCAACGAGATGATCAACAAGCTGTGGAGCAACATTTTGTGGGGGCAGCGGTCGAACTTTGTCGGTATACCGACAGACTGCCCGCAGCGTGACGAGCGGCTGGGCTGGATGGCGGATGCGCAGGTGTTCTGGCGCGCGGCCAGTTACAACATGGACCTGGCTGCATTTACACGCAAGTTTGCAGAAGATATGCGCGGCACGCAGGTAGGAACGCCGTACTACGGCGTCTACTCGCCGGGAACCGCGCAGCAGTCATCGGGCTCGGGAGCCGGATGGAGCGACGCGGGCGTGATCATTCCCTGGACATCGTGGCTGCAAACCGGCGACACAAGCGTGATCGAGCAGAACTGGAGCGCGATGGGGAAGTATCTCGATGCCATCGAAGCCGCCAATCCCGATGGGCTGTGGATGCACGAATCGGGAACTCCGTTTGGGGACTGGCTCTCGCCCGAAGGGCGCACCGACCAGGGGCTGATCGCGACCGCCTATTGGGCCTATGACGTAACCATGATGCAGCAGATGGCGCGCGCGACCGGGCGCACCGCGGACGCGGATAGGTATGCGCGGCTGTTTGAGAAGATTCGCGCGGCCTTCCAGAAAAAATATGTTCATGGCGACGGTTTTGTGGCCGGCGCGGACAACAGCCCGTCGCCCTTCGGGCAGATCGACAATCCCAATGCGAAGAGCCAGGGCGGCGCAACGCAGACCAGCTACGTGCTGGCGCTGCACATGAACCTGTTGCCGGAGGAGCTGCGCGCGGCTTCCGCGCAAAAGCTGGTGGACAAGATCGAAGCCAACCACGGGCTGCTGAGCACGGGCTTTCTGGGCACTCCGTATCTGCTGGAGGAGCTGACCAAGAGCGGGCATTCGGAACTGGCTTACAAGCTGCTGCTCAACACGCAGTATCCGTCGTGGGGCTACCTGGTGGAGCACGGCGCTACGACGATGTGGGAGCGGTGGAACGGCGACCAGATGAAGGACGATCCGAGCATGAACTCCTACAATCACTACGCATACGGCGCGGTGGCGGATTGGATCTATCGCTATGCGGCGGGCGTGGATGCAACGCCGATCGATGCGGGTTTCCACACGGTGGTGCTGCATCCGGCGTTCGACCGGAGATTGGGGAGCGTGAAGTTCGACTACGCCTCTGCTTATGGCACGATTCATTCGGATTGGTCGGTGGAGGGAACTACGGCACTATGGCATGTTACGATTCCCGCAAATACGGCGGGCTGGCTTGGATTGAGCACGAGCGAGGCTGGGCGTTATAAGCTGGAAGGCATTCCGCTGATGGAGAGCAAGCAGGTCACGGCGGCGAGTTTCGGCCAGAAGAGCGGATTTGAGTTAGCCGCCGGCAGTTACACATTTGAGGTCGAGATGCAGTAATTGTGGAACCAGCTTTCCGGCAACACATTCAATGTGCCGGAAGCATGGAGAATAGGAGAACAAATGCCGGCAATACTGGCTGGGATCGGATGGCACATGGTTGGGGCGGCATCGGCCGCATCGTTCTATGCGCCCATTGGGAAGGTGAAGCAATGGTCCTGGGAGACCACCTGGGCCGTGGCGGGTTTCTTCTCCTGGATACTGCTGCCAATCTCCGTGAGCTATCTGCTGCTTCCGGACTTTTTCGCCTTCTATGCATCGATGGATCCGCATGTTCTGTTGAAGGCCGCTCTTTTCGGAGCCATGTGGGGGATTGGAAATGTAAGTTATGGCCTGACGATGCGCCATCTGGGGATTTCTCTGGGTGTCGGCGTGGCCATTGGCGTGACCCTGATGGTGGGTACGCTCCTGCCACCTATTCTGCACGGCCAGGCTGCGATTCTGTTTACGACCAAAGGCGGTCAATTCACCATGGCAGGGGTATTAGTCGCGCTGCTGGGCGTGGCTATCGTCTCCTATGCCGGCCATCAGAAAGAGATGAAACTTAGCGGCGAGCTCAGGGAGTTCAATCTGAAGCTGGGACTGCTTCTTGCGGTCCTTTGCGGTATTTTCTCCTCCGGCATGGCATTTGCCATCGATGCGGCGGAGCCGATGAAACAAGCGGCGCTTCATCTGGGCGTGAACCCGCTCTATGCGGCATTGCCGAGTTATGTCTTTATCATGGGCGGCGGCGCAATCGTGAATATGAGTTATTGCTTTATCCGCCTGATTGCTTTGAAGAGGCTATCTATCCGCCGCGATCTATCTCACCCCGGTGGAATCCTGCTGAAGAATGCAGGGTTGGCCGCAATGGGCGGAATCATGTGGTATCTGCAGTTCTTCTTTTACGCATGGGGTCAGGCCAACATTCCAGAACGGCTCTCGTATGTGAACTGGATGCTGCACATGAGCGGCTATGTTCTGTTCGCGGGCCTTGTCGGTCTGGCACTGAGTGAGTGGAAGGGCGTAGGAAGCAGGCCGGTTCGAATTCTCTGGGCGGGGATGATCATCATCATCCTGGCGGCGAATCTGGTGGGACTGGGATTGGCATCGTAGCAATTTGCACGGTGGACAGCTTCACAGAAAAGCGCTGGGTCCTTGAGGCGGATTGGTATCCCACCTATCAAGGTCGCCGCGGCGACCGCTCGATGGATGGGGCACCCGCCTCTCTTAAGAATGTGGCGGGCCGGGACTTGTGGGCATGCTATAGTGGTCGCATCTGTCGGCTCGTTTTAGTTTCTTGGGCTTGGCCTTTCCACGACGACTTTCCAGGAGACATATTGCTTCCCAATTTATTCTATGAATCTGTGCTGGCACTGCACCGGATAGAGCGTCGCATGGCGCGAATCTTTGGACTGAATCGTCTGGCGATTCTGGCGCTGGGCTGTCTTCTCGCGCCGCAACTGGCTCACTCGCAGGAGCCGGAGGCAGCCGCAGCGATGGCCGCTCCGCCGATCTCATCGTTGCCGGATGCGCCGGACGCGCCAATGACATCCAACACTACCCTGGAGAGCGATAGCGTGGCTGGCTTGAATGCTCCGGCGATGTTGGATGCTCCGGCGGAAATTGATAGCGGGGAGACGAAGAAGACGCGCGAGAAGAAGCCGGTGGAGAGCGAACTTGCCGTGTCAGGGATGATTTCATACGGCGATCACAAGATGTTTGGCGCCGCGCTGCGCTGCACAATATGGACGGCGGGGGTGGAGTACGACCGTCACATATGGCACTACTTCCTGAAGGCGCGGGTGGATTATGTTGTGGAGCTTCTTCCTTTTGTGCTGCTCAGCGAACCGGCGCTGGCCGATGTCTGGGGAAATCCACTTTCGCCCAACAACAAGTTTGTGCATGGGATGGGGCTTTCGCCGTTCGGCTTTCGTTATATGTGGCGGAGCAACATGAAAGTCAAGCCCTACCTGATTGGCAAGGCAGGGGGTATTTTCTTTCCGATCAAGGTGCTCTCGCCAAACGCGAGCTATGCGAGCTTCGCGTTTCAGGGTGACTTCGGGTTGCAAATCAGAATGACGGACCGGGTGGAGCTGCGCGTGGATCCGGTCGAGTACTTCCATTTTTCGAACGCGTACATCGTGAAAAGCAATCCCGGGCTCGACGAACTGTCGGCCAAGGTCGGGTTGAGCTACCATCTGGGCAAATCATCGGGCCGGTAGCCGGCAGCAGGTTTGGCAACGGTTCTGTTCAAGGCAGGGGGAGCTGGCTATCGAGGCCTGCGGCGATCAGATCGGCTCGGAGCCGGTCGACGGTGGAGAACTGGAGCGCCTGGATTCCCAGGGCTCGCGCGGCGTCGACGTTGACCATCTTGTCGTCGAGGAAGAGGGTCTCTTCGGGAGCCGTGCCGAGCTGATTGAGGATGTGGCGATAGATTGCCGCCTCAGGCTTGGCGATATGGAGCTGATAGCTCCAAACCAGCACATCGAAATTGTGAATCCAGGCGAACTCGCGCTCGACGCTGGCTAGTACGTTGTCTCCCAGGTTGGAGAGGATCGCGGTGAGCAGGCCGCGCTGCTTGAGCTGCTGTTGCCAGGCCAGCATGGCCAGGTTCTGCGTGGTCCACATGCGGGCGTCCCACTGATTCAGCTCTTCGGCGGCGCCGGGGGCAAGGCTGAGGCCGGCATCATGGAGAAGCTTTTGCCAGAAGGCGAGGCCGGTGAGGTTGCCCAGGTCATAGTCATGACGGTCGGCCCAATACAGGGGCTCGAACCGGTCGGGCGGCAGGCCGGTGATGCGAAGCAGGGCGGCGTGGGATTCGGGGTCCGGCACACCTGTTAAAACCATTCCATAGTCGAAGACAACCGCGCGCAGACCCAATGTTCCTCCCCGATAGCACCCGTGTATGGTTGAAAAGGACGCTTGCTCCTATTGTGCACGACCGCCGGCGGTGGGGCGGACGAGACCAGATTATTGGTAGTGGGTCAGTTTGAAGGAAGCGTCCCTCAGGGGCTAAAGCCCAGGTTCATTTTGCTCAATTTATGTACGGGCTAAAGCCCGTACCCTTCAAACTGACCCATTGCCAGGTTATTGATGGAATCAAGTCATGTATTTTTCGCAGAGAACGGGCTGGAACACGGAGGAGAGCGAGCTGGCGCGGGCCCATCGGCTGCGGGTCGAGGCCGGACTTCCGATTGCCGACCTGACGGCCTCGAACCCTACTCGGTGCGGGTTTGAATATCCGCCGGATTTGCTGGCGGCCCTTACCGATCCGCAGGCGCTCGACTACGACCCGCAGCCAAGGGGGAGCCTGCGCGCGCGCGAGGCGATTTGCGCCTATTACGCGGAGCACGGAGCTCGAATCAAGCCGGAACAAATCATTCTGACCACAAGCACCAGTGAAGCTTACAGTTTCTTGTTTCGCCTGCTCTGCGATCCGGGGAATGAGATCGTGGTTCCGCAGCCGGGGTACCCGCTGTTCGATTTTCTGGCGGTTCTGGACGATGTGCGGCTGAAATCCGCGGCATTGGTGTACGACCAGGGCTGGCAGGTCGATCCAGAGGGGATTCGGCGAGCGATTACGCCCGAGACGCGGGCGATTGTGCTGGTTCACCCCAACAACCCGACGGGGCACTTCACCAAGTGGTGGGAGGCGCAGGGTCTGGAACGGCTGTGTTGGGAAAACGATCTTTCGTTGATTGTCGACGAGGTTTTTCTGGATTACGGCCTGCACGGAGCGGAACGGAGCTTCGCTGCCGGACTTGAGACCGTTCCTGTTTTTGTGGTAAGTGGGCTGAGCAAGATCGTGGGGCTGCCGCAGATGAAGGCAGCGTGGATTGTGGCCACGGGTCCCGAATTGCGGGCCGGCGATGGAGCGGCTGGAGGTGATTGCGGATACGTTTCTCTCGATGAACGCTCCGGTGCAGTGCGCGCTGCCGGCCTGGCTGGAAGGGCGGGAACAGATCCAGGAGCAGATTCAGGAGCGGTTGGGGAAGAATCTGGCGGAACTTGACCAGCACCTGGAAGGGCAGCCCGAGGTGCAGAGGTTAGAACGAGAGGGTGGATGGTACGCGGTGCTGCGGATTCCGGCGATCCAGCCCGACGAGCAGACGGCGCTGGAGTTGCTGGAGCGCGGGGTCTGGGTTCATCCGGGATACTTCTTTGGATTCCCGGAGTCCGGTTGGCTGGTGGTGAGCCTGCTGGGGATGGAGCGGGAGTTTTCCACAGGAGTCGCGTGGCTTGTTAACTATTTTCGAACGAATCAAGCTGGTAATAAATAGGGAGTTCCAATGTAAGTGTTGCTTGAGCTGTTGCCCATAAGATATTGAAACTTAGTTTGTTAAGTGATTAGGTTGCACTTCTATCCGTCCGTTCCCTCGGGGGCTAAAGCCCGCGTTCTTTCTGTTGCATTTGCGGCACGCGACCCAGCCCAGAGGGCACCCCGGTACCCGGTCGTGCGCTTTCAAATCGTCGACTTATTCAGAGCTTCCATAGCGCGAATTGCTCTGGTCAGCGTGTGCGGAGGAACGGGTTGTTATAGCGCTCCTCGCCGATGGTGGTTGGGGGACCGTGGCCTGGCAGCACTCTGGTTTCCTCGGGAAGAGCCAGCAGGCGGGAGTGAATCGAGTCCAGAATCTGGCGGGAGTTGCCGCCGGGCAGATCGGTGCGGCCGATGCTTCCGGCAAAGAGCGTGTCGCCGGCGATGAGCATGTTGAGCGGGGCAAAGTGGAGGCAGACCGAGCCTTGAGTGTGACCGGGGGTGTGGAGTACGGTGGCTGGGTAGCGCTCGAGGCCGACAACGAGGCCGTCGGTGAGGCTGGCGTCGGGGGGCGCGGTCTCGGGGGTTTCGATGCCGACCCAGCCGGCTTGCATTTCCATCATCTTGAGAAGGGGCAGGTCGTACTCGTTGAGCAGGATGGGGGCACCGGTGAGGCGTTTGAGCTTGAGCGCGCCGCCGACGTGATCGATGTGAGCGTGGGTGACGAGAATCTGCTTGAGCTTGAGGCCGAGCTCGGTGAGGCGCTTGTGGATGCGGCCGACCTCGTCGCCGGGATCGATGACGATAGCCTCGCCGGCCTCCTCGTCGCCGAGGATGGTGCAGTTGCATTGCAGCGGGCCGACGGGAAAGGTCTCGAGAATCATGGTTCTATTTTAGGCTTAAGGCCGGCAGCGGGTTGGTTTAATAAGCTTCCCTCGGGGCTAAAGCTCCGATCCTTTCGCCGGGATTATGTGCGGGCTGAAGAGGCTGCGGAAAAGCTCCGAGTCAAGTCCGGTCTTGTATCAGGGCACGACTTCAGTCGTGCCGAAAGTGGCCATTTCAGATTCCGGCTTTAGCCGCCACGTAATTGCAAATAACTGAAAACAAAAACCGCAGGGGCTAAAGCCCGACATTTCTTTGTTGCCTCTGCGGCACGACTGAAGTCGTGCCCTGTTACAGTGCTTTTCCCCAACAGAGTTTTTCCGCAGCCTGTGAAGCCCGTCCCCTTCACGCCGGCTCGCCACCCTGAAGCGGCTTGCGGAAGGTGAGCATGTACCATTCGCCGGTTCTCCCAATTTCGAGATGGGTTTCCTGCATCTCGGGCGGCACCAGATCGATGGGCGGACTGACCGGTTCCTTCCGATTCCTGTATGAGCCCAGCCCTTTCTCATAGACCTGTTTCACGTGCTTCTCGGTCTCATCGGCAATGAGCAGCAGGCTGCCCGGCTTGGCGACGCGAATCATCTCGCGGATGGCCTTGGCGCGATCGTTGAAGAAGTTGATTCCGCCGACATGGAAGACGACGTCGAAGCTGGAATCGGTGAAGGGCAGGCTCTCGGCGTTGCCTAAATAGAGATCCGCATCGATCTTCCAGCGGCGCAGGTTGGCCTGGCAGTTTACGAGCATTTCGGGTGACAGGTCGAGGCCGGAGAGCTTGACGCCGCGGGGCAGATATTTGAAGTTGAGGCCGGTGCCCACTGAAGTCTCAAGCACCGAATCGCCGGGTTTGGCTTCGAGCAGGCTCATGTAGCTGCGGAAGTATGCTTCGCGGTCGAAGCCTTTGAGAGCCACGAAGACGCGCTGGACATCGTCGTAGAAGCCGCCGATTGTTTCGTATACGTGGTTGTATTTGCCGTTGTCGCCGGTGAGATCCTCTGCGGTGAGGAACGAAGGGAATACCGTGGCGGATGGGGAAGCGTTCGCCTGAGGTGCTGAGCAGGGCTTCGCGGCCTTTTTCCACGACGACATGCAAAGGGTTGCCGGTGGCGGGACTTTGCAGCAGGGCGACGGTCTCCGGACGGCTTGCCCAGCGCACGCGTTTACCGGGATTGAAGAGAGCCAGCAGGGCCAGGACGAGCGCTCCGAGCGCGCAACCCCAGGCAGCTTCGGTGTCGAAGGGAACGATCCGCGGCGCTCCGGTTCCATTCAAGAGGCGGAATGACCAATACCCGACCCAAATTGCAAAGATCAGGACAAAGAAGGCCGGGCCTTCGCCGAGTTTCGAGCGCCGGAATTCCTGGTTCCACATCCAAACGACCAATGCCGCAAACCAGGAGATGAGAAACAGAGGGATGACGGCGGAATCGGGTGCGGGGATGTGCAGCGGCGGCGCGATGAGGAACTTGAATGCGACCGCAGCCAGCGGAAATGAAAGCGTGGAAAGCAGTCCGGGAAGGCGCGGGCTGACGAGGCGATGGAAGGTGAGGGGTAGAATGCCCAGCACAGAGGCCAGCAGTGTCATGCCCAGGTAGTGCAGTGCGGCTTCGGGCCCCGAGAGCGGGAATTTGCGCCAACCAAAGAGCAGGGTGGGAATGAACGAGAAGGCCAGCAACAAGATGAACCCGCGACGGGGTTTCTGGGTGCCTGCAAACCAGACACCGAGGATGGGTCCCGTCCAGGTTCCAATGCGAGACAGGAAATAGCCGAGAATGAAGAGGATGAAGAGGCCCCAGGCCAGGAGTTGCGACCAGCGGTTGGGACGAAGCGTTTCTTGCATGTTGCGATTCTCCTTTAGGCGCTTGCTGTGCGCTGGTTCGGGACCTCCGGTTGCGGAATGCCGGTTGTGAAACTCAAGGGAAGTTCAGGGTTTGGCGGCGGTTTTGGCTGGTGGTTGCGGGCTTGAGGTTTTCGGGTCAATGCCGGCTTCGGTGGAGGAAAGCATTGCAAGGGCGGATTCACTCCATTCCAATGCGGAACGGAGCTGTGCCACGCCGAAGGTCAGAGTGAGCATCCAGAACGGGAAGCCGGGATAGTGAGAGCTGTGGACGCGCGCCAGGCCTTCTATTTCCAGTAGGGTGTCGAGCAAGCGGCGGTGCTTCTCCTGGAACTTGCGGATGTGTTCGATGGAGACCGTGGGAGCGGCTTTGTCGCCAAAGAACAGTTTGAGCAGAAACTCGTCGCGGGGCGGATCGTCGCGGTAGGGAACGGCCAGCCACTCCTGAAGGCAGGTGAGCCCGGCAGGGGTAATCGAGTATTCTTGCCGCCTTGGTTTGGGCGCGGCGCCTGACTTGGCGGGCGCGATCAGGCCATCGGCGAGAAGCTTCTTGAGGGTGGGGTAGATTTGGCCGAAGCTTTCGCCCCAGAAGAAGCCGACGGTCTGCTGGATGGTCTTGCGAATCTCGTATCCGGACTGGTTGTCATGGATGGCGAGGATTCCCAGGATTACGTAGGCGGTTTGGCTTCGCTTCATATAGCTAGAAGATATATCTACTAGATAGAAATGTCAACAGGATTTATTTGATTATGGTGGAGACGCGGGCGCGGCGGGGCCGGAAACAAGAATGGCAGGCCGTCTGGCCTGCCGTTTGTCCATCGAGAATGCGGAGAGTGCGCGGTCTATTTGCCGGATTTGGCGGGTGCGGATGCTGGGGCGGGCTTAGCGCCTTCAAGCACCGAGTGAGTGGCGGTGGTGCGCTGGTAGAGGACGGTCAGGCCGATCGAGGTAAGCATGAAGATGATTGCCGACCAGGTGGTGAGGCGGGTGAGGACGTTGGCAGCGGCGCGGGGGCCGAATGCGGTCTGCGAACCCTGGCCGCCGAAGGCGCCTGCCAGGTCGGCCGAGCGGCCTTGCTGGAGGAGAACGACACCGATCAAGAAGAGGCAGACAAGCACGTGA
This sequence comes from uncultured Acidobacteriaceae bacterium, assembly GCA_963757965.1. Classification (GTDB taxonomy): domain Bacteria; phylum Acidobacteriota; class Terriglobia; order Terriglobales; family Acidobacteriaceae; genus Telmatobacter. Next base: position 482,118 of record CAVWTV010000001.1, on the reverse strand, counting down.
AGGACGACGAAGACGTAGAGGAGGATATGCATTCTCGATCTGCTTTCAGGTCTGTCCGAATGGGCGGGACAGGAGAGTCTTTGGTGCGGAAGAGGGGACTTGAACCCCTATGCCTTTTGGGCGCCAGCACCTCAAGCTGGTGCGTCTGCCAATTTCGCCACCTCCGCACGGAAGTGAACTCTACGAGTATAGCAAAGGAGGAGAAGGTTGCGGAATGGGTGCTCTTCAGTAACGGTGCAATTGCTGGGTATCCAGAGTCGCATCGCCACCATGCGTTACCTCGCAAACAGCCTTTCATCCCATACAACTGGCTTAGGTTGGGAGTGCGTGATGCGCGCGAAGTCAGGATGAGCGGGGTTGAGCAGTACGTTGTGTTCGCGGCCCCCGGTGACGAGGGATGGAACCATCAAGATTGGGCTTCTGGCATCGGCGAGCCAGCGGTCGCCGAAGGCCCGGCTGATGGCTTGATTGGAAAGGCTCCAGCCGGGAAGATCGTTGGGGGCGAGACACTCCACCGCAAGACCGGCGGGGATTTCGATGGTGAGGACGGCGTGGGTACGTGGCAAGCGGTTCAGGTTTGCATGGACGAGGATCTCGAGGATTGCGCCGGAGTAGGTTTCGGCGGCGTAGATAACGGCGCGGCCAGGGGAGTTCCAGCGGCCGCCGTAGGTACGCGCGCCGGTCCCGTCAAAGAGCGGAAAGCGAGAGTCGCCGATGCGGAAGCAGCGCATGAAGGGCGGATTCAGGCGGGAATGCCGTAGAAGAGACGATCAAGCACCTCTTCAGCGCGGCGTGCGCCGAGCTCGGTGAGAGCGGCCTCAAGGGGCGGCCGGTTTTCGAGTTCGGGGTGTGGTTTGGTGAGCCATTCGCGGGCGTCGTCGCGGCTGTCCCACACGTACTCTGCCGCGGCAATCACCCTGGCCAGGCGCTCGGTGCGTTCGCTCTCCGCTGGGGTGAGGCGGGTGCGGCGCTTAAAGGTGGCCTCGGGGACGACTTTGTATAGCAGCGAGCGGGCATGCTGAGCCGAGGAGCAGACGCGAGCAAGCGTGAGACGCAGGGCGCGCTTGGGAAGGCCGGTTTCGACAGCGGCTTCAAGGTCCTGCACGGAAAGAACACGGCTGCCCAGGATTGCCATTCCACCCATTACATCGGCAACGCGATCTGGATGCATCATGGAGCCCCTCCGGTATCAGTATAGCGCATTTCTGGTATCAAATGATACCTTCGGCATCGAGTCGCGCCATCCAGGCGGCGAGGGCTTGCTGGTCGGGGGTTCCGGCGGCTTGGGACGCGTGGACGTTGCGGCGTTCGGGCTCGGTGCGATTTTGGCTTAGCTTGAATTTTCCTTCGATGCGGGAGATGGGGATGCGGAAGCCGACGATTCCGGCGAGCATGGTGCGGCGGAAGCCATCGGGCATGGCGCGCCATTGTCCGGCAAATGCAGGCTCGTTGGCCTGGATCAAGCCGGAGAGCAAGGCGTCTTTGGCGGGTTCGTCGTCGACCAGCGACAGGATGCCGCAGGCGTGGACGGCGATGTAGTTCCAGGTGGGGACTGAAAGCTGCTCGACGTAGAGCGTGGGCGAAATGTAGCTGTGCGGTCCGGGGAAGACGACGAGGGTCTCGCGGCCGGCCAGGGACTGCCAGTGGCGATTGGCCTTGGCGAAGTGGCCTTCGATAAGGCCGTGCTCGCCTTCGTCCTTGACGACGAGGGGGAGATGGGTGGCGACGAGCGGGGCAGGGGACTCCGGGGTGGATTGCGGACCGAATAGGATGGCGAAGGAGTAGGCGCGCATGGCCTCGATGAGGGTGGCGCGGTCGGCGACTTGATTGAATTTTGGCGAGTACATAAAACTCCTGGAGAATTGAGGCGGATCGGCTTCCTGGTTTCCCACCCATTCCGCAAAAAGACGCGGAATGGATGGGGCACCTGCTATTGAATGCGCTCGAAGCGGAAGCTGGCCTCGCGCAGGGCATGGTTGATTGCGGTGATGTGGGTTGCGCCGCGGGTTTCGAGGGTGATGTCGATGACGGTCTCTCCCAGGCTAACTCCATAGTAGGCGCGGTTGTGGACGGTTTCTACGATGTTGGCTCGCTCGCGGGCGAGGATCTGGGTTAGGGAGTGGAGAGCGCCTGGGCGGTCCTGGAGATAGACGCGCAGGCGCAGCAGGCGGCCATCCTTGACCAGGCCGCGCTCGATGATCTTGGCCAGCAGGGAGACGTCGATGTTGCCACCGCTGACCAGGACGACGGTGCGGCGGTGGCGAAGGTTGGTTTTGGATTGGAGGACGGCGGCCAGGGCGGCTGCTCCTGCGCCCTCGGCCAGAGTCTTTTCGTGTTCGAGGAGCATGAGGATGGCGCTGGCGATTTCTTCGTCGTCGACGGTGACGATTTCGTCGACGTAGCGGGAGACGAGTGGGAGGGTCAGGTCACCGGCGCGTCGGACGGCGATGCCATCGGCGACGGTGGCTTCAGCGGCGATGGTGACGGGGTGGCCGGCCTCGCGGGCACGCAGCATGGAGGGCAGGCGCTCGGGCTCGACGCCGATGACGCGGATTTTGGGATCTGTCTCTTTGAGGGCGCAGGCGATGCCGGCGATGAGTCCGCCGCCGCCGACGGGGACAACGACCGCTTCGATGTCGGGAACCTGCTCGAGCAGTTCAAGGGCGATGGTGCCCTGGCCGGCAATCACTTCAGCGTCGTCGAAAGCGTGGATGAAGGTGCGGCCCCCTTCGACGCGGCGTCGCATGGCTTCGTCGCAGGCTTCGTCGTAGCTGGCGCCGTGGAGGATGACTTCTGCCCCGAAACCGCGTGTAGCCGCGACCTTGATCTGCGGGGTGGCCAGAGGCATGACGATCTGGGCGCGAATGCGGAGGGCTGCGGCGTGGAATGCGACGCCCTGGGCGTGGTTTCCGGCGCTGGCGGCGATGACGCCGCGCATGCGTTCGGTTTCTCCGAGGGAGAGCAGTTTGTTGAGAGCGCCTCGCTCCTTGAAGGAGCCGGTGCGCTGAAGGTTCTCAAGCTTCAGATGCAGAGGCAGTCCGGTCAGGTCGGAGAGGTCGTGAGAGAGCTGGCAGGGCGAGACGTAGATGGAGTCGCCGATGCGGGCACGCGCGGCCTGGATGCTGGAGAGGGTGACGGATTCCAATGAGCTACTCCTTATAAAAAAGTGCGTAGACAGGAAAGACCACCAGCCGCATTTGCGGGAGGTGGCCTGGGCGGTGCTTATGGTGAAAAATCAGTCTGTCAGGCTTCGATTCCCGCGCACAAGTTGGGGCCGATAATTCGGCTGCCGGGGATCGACGGGGCGGCCGGCGTTGGCGGGAACTGGCTCGTGTTGGCGCTGGACCTGTGCATGACCTTGAATGAAGTAGAACAGAGGGCGGGATGGGCGTCAAGCAAGCGCGTGGGTTGAGACGGGCCTGCCAAGTGGGCCTACAAGTGTTCAAACTTCGGCGAAATGCCGGCTTCAAAGTCGGGCGGTGGCAACCGTCAATCAGCGGCTAACAGATGAGACGCCTCAGGCTATTCAATGATCGGGATCCGATGTCGGGTTCTTGCGGTGGGAGCTGCGGAATGTTGCCCGGGGTGTTGCAATGCGACACCCCGGGCGCCGATTTACCTGGTTGCGATCTCCACCAGCTCGACGCGGCGGTTCTTGGCTCTTCCATCGTCGGTCTTGTTCGACGCGACAGGAGCGTAAGGGCCATTGCCAAATGCGATCAGGCGGGCGGCGGCAATGCCGTGCTTCGAGACCAGAGCGGTGATCACCGATTGTGCGCGCGCCTGCGAAAGCCTCACGTTGCTGGCCGCATCGCCCACCATGTCGGTGTGGCCGACGATATAAACCTTGAGCGCGGGATTGTTAGTCAGCAGCTTGGCGATCTCGTCGATTGCCGGCTCGGAATCCGGCTTGATGACAGAACTGGCGGTGTCGAAGTTGATGCCGTAGATGGCCACGCTTCCGTTGTCTGCAATGTTAGAGGCCATGGCCGCCGCATCAACGGTCACCTCCTGTGCCATCGCCTGCTGCTCAACGATATGCATCTCATATTGGCTTGTATAGGCGAGGAGATAGACCCAAATCACCGATGAGCCCTTGTGCAGCTTGAAGGTGGTCTCGCCGCTGTTATTGCCGTTTAGGTATTCCCAAACCACTTGGCCCCCCGCCGCCTTCGCAGCATTTTCGTAGTTGCGAACCTCTTGCAGAGGACTCGTGGGTTCATTGCCGCTCTTGACCTGGTAACGGATGAAGTAATGCTCTCCTTCGATGGACTGGTACTGAAACTGGTTGTGAACCGTTGCGATGGGGAATTTGAAGGCATCGAACCTCAGGTGGTTGTAGGTCTTGAGCCAGGTATTGGGCATGCGGGTGATGCCGGGGAAATCCTTTGATCCCTCAGCATCTGACTGGCCGAAGGCGGTTGAAGCGATAGTGAGCGCGGCGAGCGCCACGAGCAGAGTGCGGAAGATGAATTTCATGATGGCTCCTTGGCAAACCTTGTTTGTTGTTTTGAAATGGGCGGGAATAGCTGCAATTCCTTCCGCTGATACGATGGCGCGAGAGGTCAGCGCGGTTTATTGGTGGATTTGACCGTCGCGTCCCCCGTAGCCTTGCCGGTCTTCAAGTCGACCGATCCCGATCCCTGCGCGTCAATGTCAATATCAAAGTGAGCGCTCATCCCGGTGGCGGTCCACTCGCCCTGCGTGTGGGTCGTGCAGTTTGGGGGCGGCGTGAGCAGCGCGATATCCGGCTTCTCGAAGTGCAGCTCTTTCACTTCCTGCATCAACATTGGCGGTGCGCCCGGAAAGGTCATTACCGCCTTGACGGGGTAGTTGCCATTTTCCGCAGCCCAAATGCTCATCTTGCCCTGATCGCTGGTACTTTCCGAGAGCTTGGCCGCAATGCCGTTGACGTTCTCCCGGCGCACGATGTTCTTGTTGAATGCGGCCAGGTCTGCGGCGGATGGGGCGGGGGTGCCAAGCGGATCGTACATTTGGGGCATATCCGCTCCGGTATAGGTCATCCAGGAGCAGGAATTCTTGACCAGGTCGAGCGAGTAGGCCTTGTGGGCCACCAGGTCGAACCAGTGTTGCGCGTGAATGGCGTTGCCCGCCTTCGCCGTCGCGGTCACATCCACAAACTCCCTGGGACCGAATCGCGAAACCTTGGCCTCTACCGCGGAGTTAGCCGACATCGCTTCGAGCGCCATGCTCGAAGAGACTGTGAGGATGTAAGACTGGGGAACGGAGGGCTGGGCCTGCATGATTGGAACAAGGAGACCACAGACGAACAACAGAGACATCGTGCGAAGATTGCGAACGTACATGCGTCTTCACCTTGGCCTTCATCACCATATGTAACTCAGTGGGATAGGGGCGATGAAGAATCCGAGCAAATTATCAACTCGTCGAATACCGATAGGATCGTACGAGGATTTCAATCGGAATGCAAACAGATATTCAATATTTGTAAGAGAGTCAGCGTCGGCCCGGCATCTGCTGTTTTCTTCCGGGCTCCCAAGCCTGCAAAGGCCCGGAGTGGACGGGGTCGGTTTCGACTTAACGCGCCGGTGAAAGCGCGTTATCCCACGGGAACGAGGGTTCGATTCGGGGGCTGCGTGGCGGGGGCGTTGACCAGGCGGACGGGCTCGGGGGTGGGGGAGAGATGAAGAGTGTGGCGACCGGCGTTGAATCGGACCAGATTGTTTTTCTGATCGAAGGTCAGGGAAAAGTTCTGCATGGGGCATGAGCCGAAGTTTGCCAATGGGAAAGCGGGATTCACTTCAATAAACGGATGTTTAAAGGTATAGGAACCCAGGCGCACATTGGAGCTGAGCGTGGCGCCTTTCACCAGGAATCGCGTGGAAAGGGATTGGGCATTGCTGAGGCTGTCGGAGCCGGAGACGAACTTCAGCTTCGATGTCAGCTCGAAGAGGCAGGCTCAGGCCAGCTCCGCCTGAATCGATTTGGGCATCGATGTAAGTTGCGCCAATGGCCAGGGACACGACAGGAATTCCATCCGGCATGCGGAAGGGCAGAACCGATTGGCCACCATCGGGAGCCAATTCTCCAGGGGAGAGCTGCATGCGGCGGTTTGGGTAATCGAGGGTCAGGAGATAGTGGCGAAAGAGGAGAAAGCCGAGCAGACCCTGACAGTAGCCGTCTCCGGCGCTGAGGTTGTGGACCGCGGCTTTGACTCCGGTGAACTCGACGCCGGCAACCCGCAGCGAGTGAAGGACAACCATCGGGACTTTCTGAGCGCCCTGACCGCTGGGATCGGATAAGTGGATCTGGCCGGAAGTGGAGAGGCCCAACTGGTCGGCGAGCTCGCGGGTTATGAAGGCTTCACCGCCGGTGCCGGTGTCGACGACGAAGCGGAAGGGACCCTTGCCATTGACCATGACCATGACGAAGGGCTTGTCGTGGGTGATGTCGAGGGCGGCGGTGTGGACCGCTCCCTGGGTGGACGCAACCGGGGCGGCGAGAAGGATGGTTAGAACAACTGCGCCGAAGGTGGCGAGGGCCTTGTGCATTTCGGACGCCGCGAGAGGTGCGGGGATGGGAGCGGCATCTTCATTTAGTTCCTCTTGGGTGGTTGGTGGCAATAGCCACTTCTGCGGTTTTGCCATAACCACTAAGCCGGTCGATTTGTGAATCGATTTAGCGCCTATTGGTATATGAGTAGCGCCGACCTCCAGGTCGGCTGTCCTGGGGGCCTCCTGGCCCGCGGACGGACCTTGGCGGCGTGGACGCCGCCAGTACAGCCGCTCTGGAGAGCCGCGCTACTTGAATGCGCAATTCACGAATAAGCTCTTAGCGCACGCATAGCACGATGATGGTTTCGTCGTCGAAGCGGTCGTGGTCGCCCTGAAAGAGGGTAACGTCGGCGAGGATGGCGTCGGCGATGTCCTGGGCGGGCCGGTCGCGGTTGGCGCAGAGCAGGCCGGCGAGACGGTCGTCGCCGTACATGTCTCCCTGGGCATTCTCGGCGTCGAGGATGCCATCGGAGACGAAGAGGATGGCGTCGCCGGGCTGGGCAGCGACATTCAACTCTTCATAGGTGACGTTGGGGAAGAGGCCTAGCGGCAGGCCCTCGGCTCTTACGGTGACAGACTGTCCGTCGCGGCAGAAGACGGGCTGAACTGCGCCGGAATTGGCCACTTGAAGGGTCTGGTTTTCGTCGTTCCAGAGAGCGAAGAGCATGGAGACGTATTGCGATTCGAGCTTACGCTCCTGGAGGGCATCGTTGAGGAATGCGAGCATCTGGGCCGGTTCGGGCTGCTGGGTTGCCGCCGAGCGCATGATGCCGCTGACAAGGGCGGCGAACAAGGCGGCAGGGGCGGCTTTTCCGCTGACGTCGCCGAGGACGATAGCAGTGCGGTTGGGACCGTAGTCGACGAAATCGTAGAGGTCGCCGCCGATGGTGCGAGCGGGGAGAAAGCGGACGGCAAACTGGGCATGGGGATGTTCGGGTGGGGTGGGCGGCAGCAGGCGGAGCTGGACCTCGCGGGCCATGGCGATATCGCGCTCGAGCTGCCGCTCCTGGCGGCGGACGGCCTGGTAGAGGCGGGCGTTCTCGATCGCGATGGCCACCTGCGCGGACAAGGTGGTCAACATGCGCTCGTGCTCCTCGTTGAAGAAGCCGGTTCGGGTGTGTTCGAGATCGAATACGCCGATGATGCGGCCTTTGTAGAAGAGGGGAACGACCAGCTCGGAGCGCGTCTCCTCGTTCATGGGGAGGTAGCGCGGGTCCTTGCGAACGTCGGGGACATTGATGGAGCGCCATTCGCGCACGGCTGCGCCGACCAGGCCGCTGGTGATGGCGATGCGGCGGCGCGGGGCGTGGGTATAGCCGAAGCGCCACGCGTAGCGGGTGACGAGGGTCTCGCCTTTTTCATCGAGAAGCATGATGGTGAACATCTGGTAGTCGATGAGGCGGCGGAGGAGCTGGCCTACGCGCTCGAGCAGGGGGTCGAGATCAAGGATGGAGGCCAGCTCGACGGCAATCTCATTGAGCACTTCAAGGGTCTGCGCCTGCCGGGAGACGCGTGCATAGAGGCGGGCGTTCTCAATGGCCTGAGCGATGCGGCTGGCGGTGAGGGTGAGCAGGTGGAGGTGCTCTGGCTGGAAGTAATCGGGTTGCTCGCTCTCGAGATCCATGACACCGATGAGGCGGTTCTTGGCGATGAGCGGGACTGCCAGTTCGGAGCGGACTTCGGGATTGACGGAGATGTAGTGCGGCGACGTGGAAACGTCGTTCAAAAGGATGGGCAGGCGGGTAAGGGCAACCTGGCCGACCACTCCTTTGCCCATGGGGAAGCGGGCTCGCTCAATCTCGGGAGTGTGGCCGATCTGGAAGCGCATGCGGAGTTCGTGGGTGTGATCGTTAAGCAGAAGAATCGCAAAGATGCGGTAATGAATGACGGCGCGGACCAGTTCCGAGGTGCGGACGAGGAGGGTTTGCAGATCGAGCGTGGTGTTGAGCGTGTCGGCCATCCGCGCCAGGTAGGCTACGTCCGCAGGTTCTACGCGGGCGTTGATGGGGTCAAGATGAGCGCCGGATTGGGCTGGGTCCGCTGGGCGGTAGTCGCCTTCGAGCTCCGGTTCTTCTTGCGGAGATGGGGGAATTCTGGACATGGGTGTCGAATAGGAATGATAACGCAAACAGAGATCTGGGGTCAGAGATCAGGGTCTATGGCCGGACGGTTCGATCAAAGCGTCTGCAAGCCAGCTCGAGATTGTCCGTAATTACGCCATTCGTTCGTCTGATCCCTGATCTCTGACCCCTGATCTCTGTTCTCACTCCGCTTCGAGTTCGCGGACAATCGCGACGGAAGCGGAGGCGCCGAGGCGGTTTGCGCCGGCTTCGAGGAGGGCGCGCGCGTCAGCCAGGGTGCGGATGCCGCCTGAGGCCTTGACGCCGCAGCGTGCGCCGGCCATGCCTCGGAGCAGTGCCACGTCGCCCGGGGTTGCGCCGCCGCCGGCGAAACCGGAAGAAGTCTTGAGGAAGTCCGCGCCGGCCTGGATGGCGATCTCGCCGCCGCGAAGTTTTTCCGCGACCGAGAGCAGAGCTGTTTCAAGAGTGACTTTGAGCACCGCGCCATGATGATGGGCGATGGCGGCAGCGGCGTGAATGGTGTGATGGACTGCGTGATGATTGCCGCTTTTGAGCTGGCCAATGGGGATGACCATGTCGAACTCGCGGACGCCGAGGCGGATGAGAGCGGCAGTTTCCTGACGCAGGGTGGAGACCAGCGAGGCGCCGAAGGGAAATCCGACGGACGCGCCGACGGGAATGACGGTTCCGGAGAGAATGGCGACCGCTGTGGATGCCCAAATCGGATTGATCATGACGGATGCGAAGCGATAGCGGATCGCCTCTTCGCAGAGGTTCTCGACCTGCTCGCGTGTGGCATCGGGCTTAAGCAGGGTGTGGTCGATGACGGCGGCCAGCAACTCGGTGTTCGACAGAGCCTGTGCGGCAAATGCCGCCGAATCGAAGCTGCCGTTGTCGAAATCTAAATCGGATTCCTGGATAGGCGTAATAGCAGCCAAAGGGGATGCTCCTTGCCGGAAAATGCTGCAATCCGGGGCCGGTTCACCGGGCAGCGTACGGGAGATGAGTATAGAGCCTTGCACATAAGGGGGCAATATTTGGTGGTGGGTAAGATTGCAAGCAAGTTCCTCAGGGGCTAGACAGGCTGCGGAAAAACTCCCAATCAAGTCCGGTCTTGTATCAGGGCACGACTTCAGTCGTGCCGAAAGTGGCCACTTCAGATCCTGGCTTTAGCCGCTGCATAATTGCAAATAACTGAAAACAAATAACGCAGGGGCTAAAGCCCGGCGTTTCTTTGTTGCCTCTGCGGCACGACTGAAGTCGTGCCCTGATACAAAGCCTTTCCCCAACAGAGTTTTTCCGCAGCCTGTAAAGCCCAGATTCAATTTGCGCGATTTATGTACGGGCTGAAGCCCGTACCCTTCACGCTGAAGCCCGTACCCTTCACGCTGAAGCCCGTACCCTTCATGCTGAAGCCCGATCCATCAGCAGCGAACGATATTTGCGGCCTCAATCCCCTTGGTGGCATTGCGGGTGTCAACCACCAGCTTGGCTTTGTTCACGATGTCGGCGTAGTCGTATTGCGAGTGATCGGTGACGATGACAACGCAGTCGAATTCGGGAATCTGTTCGAGCGGGGTGCAGGTCATGTTGAGGGCGTACTTGCGTCCGCGGCCGACTGAGGGGAAAAAGGGATCGTTGTATTCGACATGGGCGCCGCGCTTTTGCAGCAACTCGATGATGGTGAGCGAGGGCGACTCGCGCAGGTCGTCGATGTCGCGCTTGTAGGCCATGCCGAGCACGAGGACGCGTGAACCAAGCAGCGGCTTGCCGCGCTGGCTCATGGCTTCGACGATGTTCTCGACCACGAAGTAGGGCATGGCCAGCGTTGACCTGGCCGGCGAGTTCGATGAAGCGCGTGTTGAAATCGAACTGCTTCGCTTTCCAGGAGAGGTAGAAAGGGTCGATGGGGATGCAGTGGCCGCCGAGGCCGGGGCCGGGATAGAAGGCCTGGAAGCCGAAGGGCTTGGTTTTGGCGGCGTCGATGACTTCAAACAGGTCGATGCCCATGCGCATGCAAAGCTGCTTCAGTTCGTTGACCAGGGCGATGTTGACGCAGCGGTAGATGTTTTCAAGCAGCTTGGTCATCTCCGCCGCGGCCGGCGAAGAGACCGGAACGGTGCGGTTGAAGATGGTCGAGTAGACGGCGGAGGCCAGTTCGAGAGCTACTGGTCCGCAACCGCCCACGACTTTTGGAATGTCGCGGCGGGCGACCGTATCGTTGCCGGGATCTTCGCGCTCGGGCGAGAAAGCGACGTAGAATCCGGAGCTTTCGGCGTCTCGCGCCACGCGAAGGCCGGAGGGATTTCCCTGCTCCAACAGCGGAACAACAACTTCCTCGGTGGTGCCGGGATAGGTGGTGCTCTCCAGGATAATGAGCTGGCCTTGCTGGAGGTGGGCGGCGATGGCTGCTTACCGTGCCGGTAACATAGCTGAGATCGGGTTCGTGATATTCGTTGAGCGGAGTGGGCACGCAGATGATGACGACGTCCATCTGGGCAATCAGGGTGTAATCCGTCGTGGCATTGAAGCCATTCTGCCGTGCGGCCTGAATCTCCGCGGGGGAGATGCGAACGATGTACGATTCGCCGCAATTCAGCGTGTCGACTTTGTGGGGATCGATGTCGAAGCCGGTGATTGCGAAGCGCTCCTCGCTGAACAGCAGGGCAAGCGGCAGGCCGACGTAACCCATGCCAACAATGCCGATCCTCGCCTCGCGAGTTTCGATTTTACGCTTGGTTTCTTGAATCTTTTCGGAAGGGTCCGGGTTCATTGCGCACCCCCTGCGCTGACGGTTACGGGTTTGGCGATCGTCCGGTACCACGCGACCGTGCGTTCCAGACCCTCGTTGAATTGCACCAGCGGCTCGTATCCGAAGCATTGCCGCGCAAGTTCGATGCCGGCCAGCGAGTGCTTGACATCGCCGCCGCGTTCGGGGACATAGCGAACCTCTCCGGCATATCCGGTCGCATTGCGCAATATCTGCACAGCCTGGTTGAGCGTGATTCGATTGCCGGTGGCCAGGTTGAAGACTCTGCCGGATACGCGTTCGGCGGGGGCCTCTGAGGCAAGCAGATTGCCGTGGACAACATTTTGAATGAAAGTAAAGTCGCGGCTCTGTTCGCCGTCACCATAGATCGTTGGCGTTTCACCGGCCAGCATCTTGAGAGCAAAGATGGCTAAGACTCCCGAGTATTGTGAAGTGGGATCCTGACAGGGGCCGAAGACGTTGAAGTAGCGGAGCGTCACGGTCTCCAATCCGTACACGCGGGTGAAGGACTGTAGATAGTATTCGCCAGCCAGCTTGGCAACCGCGTAGGGGGAAATTGGGCTGGGGGGCATGTCTTCGGTTTTGGGCAGTGTCGGCGTATTGCCGTAGACCGACGACGAGCCTGCATAAACAACGCGGCGGACCTTCGCATTCCGGGCCGCCACAAGCAACTGGACCGTTCCCGACACCCCCGCGTAGTTCGAGGCAACCGGGTCTTCTATGGAACGCGGCACGGACGGGATGGCCGCTTCGTGGAATACGCAATCGACGCCGCGACAGGCTTCCGAAACGGCAGCGGCATCGTTGATGTCGGCCTCGATGAGGTCCATGGCCTCCAGGCCAACGAGATTTTCGCGCTTGCCGGTGGAGAAGTTGTCGATGCCACGAACTTTCTTGCCGCGCGCGAGCAACTCCGCGGCGATCGACCTGCCAATGAAGCCGGCCGCGCCGGTGACTAAATAAGTGTCCATTTAGACCTTTCACACAGCGTTCGCTTTTCTCCGCTTCTTCTTGGCGAAGTTCCCCGAAGGTATCTTTTCATGGGCGAAAGCAATCCGGGGAGCGCTGCAACGAACAGGTTGGTCTGATGCAAATGGGCGAAGCCCCAATTTAGCCGGTCGAAATTGTCGATCGACACGCGCAGAATCATTATCCGCAGATTCTCCGCTGGAGTCCAGCTTACGCGCGAAATCTGCAGTAATGAGCTATTCGGGATGGTCCGGCGTCATCAGGCAGATGTCGGGCAGGTTGCGGTAGCGCTCGGCGTAGTCCATGCCGTATCCGATGACGAAGAGGTTGGGGATGGAGAAGCCGACATAATCGGCCTCGATCTTTTCGAGGCGGCGGGAAGGCTTGTCGAGCAGGGCGGCGATGCGCAGGGTCTTGGGGTGCTGCTGGAGAAACAGCTTGCGCAGGTAGCTGAGGGTGAGGCCGGTGTCGAGGATGTCTTCGACCACGAGGACGTTTTTGCCCTCGATGGGCTCGTCGAGATCCTTGATGAGCTTGACGGCGCCGGAGGATCGCTGGCCTTTGCCGTAGCTGCTGGTGGCGACGAAGTCGAAGGTCGCGTCAATGGAAACGGCCCTGGCCAGATCGGCCAGAAAGGGCGCCGCGCCCTTGAGCACGCCGACCATGACCAGCTTTTCGCCGTTGAGGTCACGGGTGATTTGAGCGCCCATCTCGGCGACGCGGTCGGCGATCTGTTGGCGGGTGTAGAGAACCTCAAGTCCTTTATAGGTGACGGTATCCATGCACACAGTATCGCGCGAAAGCGCATGTATCCGGCAAGAACTATTGTGCAAATCAGGGATGCAAATTACGGCCGTGCAGATTTAAGACCGAGGGCTGGGTCGCGTCTTTGTACACATCGGCGCGTCTATACTTGATAAGACATGCTGCCTTATATCCATATCTTCCGATTCAACCTTCCCACCTTCGGTCTGATGCTGTGGTTTGCCCTGGTTGCGGCTGCTTTTGTGATGGAGCGGGGCTTCCGGCGGGCCCGGGTGAGCGCGGATGCGATGGGAATGGTTGTGGTCGCCGGGCTGCTTGGCATTCTGGGCGCCAAACTGTGGCACGTAATCGACACGCCAATCGAGTTCAGGGAGATGGGCTGGCGGGTGCTCTGGGATACAGCCGGTTTTGCGTGGTATGGCGGACTACTGTTCGGCATCTCGGCGCTGGTGTTTCAGGGCTGGTGGGCGAAGATCGGCGGGTTGCGGACGCTGGATCTGGCTGCACCGGCGGCGGCTATCGGCTACGGGATTGGACGCATCGGCTGCTTTCTCTCAGGAGACGGCTGCTACGGGATTGCGACAACGCTGCCGTGGGGCATGAGCTTTCCGCACGGCATTGAGCCGACGCTTGTCCGCGTGCATCCGACGCCGCTTTATGAGCTTGGGGCGGGGTTGCTGATCGGATGGTGGCTTTGGCGACGCGGCGGAAAGCCGCACGGGACGGGCGCGATTGTGGGCGAGTACTTGGTGCTCAGCGGAATTGCTCGCTTTCTGGTTGAGTTTGTGCGCCGCAACCCGAAGGTACTCTGGGGGTTATCCAACGCTCAACTGGCCAGCGCCGGTTCGGTGGTTGCGGGCGTCGCTCTAATCTTGTGGGCAGCCACGCGCACGGAAACCGGACCGGAAGACGCTGCGGCGGCGGAAAAAGCGGCGTAGGGGCTGCTCAATCTACGGCCACGGATTCACCAGTTGTATTCCGCAGTGCTCGAAATGGGAAGTGTTGCGCGTGGCCAATGCGGCGTCATTTGCGAGTGCAGTAGCCGCAATGAGTGCGTCCATTTCATCGACTGGCCGCCCTACCGAGTTCCTGGATCTGAGAACCGCTCCGTACATCCGTGCAGCTTTCTGATCGAACGCGAGAATTCGGTCCGCAAATAGGTTCGAGAGCATGTATTCGGCTTTCTCCCTGAGCTCGTCTCGGCGCCTTCCGACCGGCATAAGATCCAAGCCGGAGAGAACCTCAGCGACGGCGATCGTGCAGGTCCAGAGCTCATCTCGGCTTTGTGAATCGATCCAAGCCATTACGGATGGCTCGGGCCTGGGCTTCATCGGCTCCGAAAGGACGTTGGTGTCGAGCAGGATCATCATTCAAATGTCGGAATCTCTCGATGCGACTTGCGGCGCGGAGGAATTTCAAGCTCCACACCGCCAAGCGGCGCAAAGAGCTTATGGATCGCCGTTCCCAGGCCTTCCTTGTGCTCCGACGATGGAACCGGGCGGGTGGAAAACTGGCGGGGCGGAATCTCAAGTTCTACGCCCCCAAGAGCGGCAAACCGCTTGTGGAGAGCGGTTCCAAGACCCTCTCTCGGTAAGTCGGGACTGCTCGCGACAAGACTTGAGAGCGTCTCACGTACTTCGGCCTCCATGGAGCGGCCGTTGATTGCAGCGCGGATCTGGAGCTTGCGCTTTACCTTCTCGTCGAGATTGCGGATCGTTAAAGTCGCCATAAAAAAGGATACCACGGTCTTGCTAGCATTGAAAGCAATGCTAGCAATGCTAGCGCCGACTCATTTCATTGCAGGCGCTTGATGAACGCGAGTGCCTGAGCGAGTTGGGGAAAAAGCGCTTCCTCAGCTTTGAACTCGCGGGAGTGGACGCAGCGGCGGAGGCCGCGCATGCGGACCGGGTGCTTGAGGTGGAGCATCTCGTGGTAGAGCAGGTATTCGATGGCATAGCGGGGGCTTGAGGGGCGGTCGAAGACGCGGCTGACGACGATGGTGTTGTGCGCGGCGTCGTAATGGCCGAGGGCGCGCTTGGACAGGTGCTCGCTCCAGGTTAGCTCGGGCCGGCCGAGAAGCCCGCCGAAGAATCGGACATTCAGCGAATCGAAGACCTCTTCAAGGTGATAGAAGCGGCCTTCTGGCCCGGTGAAGCGCTTGCTGCCGCGGGCGTGCCGGATGAGTTCGGTTTGGCGGGTGACGGCGGCCGAGGAGGCAAAACGCTTGTAGCGCAGGCTCTGCGCGGCGTCGATGGGCTTCTTGTAGAGCTTGGCGAGCAGGATATGGGCGATGGCGCGGGCGACGGAATCCGGCGCGCCCTCGAGCAGATCGGAGAGGTTGACGTGAATGCTGCCTTCGCGGAGGCGGATGGTGGTGTTCAGTGAGGTGAAGCGGCGGAAACGAACCGCGATGGGAGGGATCGGGGCCCTCGGTCGCAAGGCTCGGTACTGCTCAAGGAAAATTGGAATGAAATCGACGGCCACCAAGATGGAGGTTAGCACAAGGACAGTGGTCAGTGGGTAGTGATCAGTGGTCAGGGGCAGGGCAATCGCATTTGAAACGATGGGGTTGGGATTTGTTGTGCTCTGAGACTTGACGCCTTACATTTGCGCGTCCTGGGCGGCGGCTGGCTAGCCCGGTTGAACGTAAGTTCTTTGTTTTCGGCAGATCGGTGGCGCGATGCGAAGGTTTGCGTAAAACTTGGCACTGACAAGTCCTTTGTTATCAACGAGAGGCGAAGAGCTCAAAAACTCAACAGGTTTGTTTTCATCCAGTTACGTAAAAAGGGGGGGAGGGGGGTCGATTTTTTTGTTTTTGGGAACTTTTCCTCCCTGCCAGAGGGAGTCGAGTTGTGGGAATGAAGGTTCTGGGCCATGGGTTCGCTCGTGGAGATCTCAGTTTGTATTCTCATTGTGCGCCGGAGAGCCGAAATGATCGGCAAAGAAGATAAGAGATTCGAGATAACGGTCAGGTCTGCAATCGGTGTGGAGAAGAATCCAAATGCGATTGCCCGGGTGGTCAGGGGTCAGGGAACAGGTATCAGGACCTTAAGAGCAACCGCAGGTCGGACTGGAATACCAACGTTTCGCTAGTGTGGTGAGTCAGAAGTTCGTTACAGAAGTACGCGATGGAAATGCAGGTCCTTCGACTCCGCTGTAGAACGCTTCGCTCAGGATGACCGCCTCTCTTGGGGTTTCGTGTATGCGGCATTTATTGAACGAACTTCAGACTCAGTACACTAGGAGGAGGCGGCTGAAAGCTAGCAGATAGAAGTTGTCATAGGAGGCTCGGGGCCTTTCTGATCCCTGATCTCTGACCCCTGATCCCTGCCTTATTTCGGTTCGGCGCGATCCTGGCCTTGCTCGTCTTTGTGGAGTGCGAAGTACTCGTCCTCTTCACGAAGCAGACGCGTGGATTGGTCGGCTAGCTCTTCACCGCTTTCGATGGCTTCTTTGCGCGCCAGGTCAAAGGAGGGCTCGCCGGGCAGCGCACGCAAAATGCCGAGCCACCGCTGGGTGGCGGCGGGGAGCGGCTTCAGGGATTTGCGAATGTCGGCGTGTCGGTCGGAGTAGACGTCCAGGTTGGAGCCGAACTCGTCCATGAGGGCGGTAAAGTCCTGGAGTTCATCGTCGAGGCGGCGGCCACGGGCGGCGGATTTGCCGCGATTGGTGAGTCCTTTGATTACGTCGGCGTGTTCGTCGAGGAACTGAGTATAGAGTTTGACGCGCTCATCCGGTTCGATGCCTGCTTCGCGGATCTTCTCAATCTGGGCTTCGGTCAACGGCTCGCGCATTTCCTTTTGGGCATGCAGGGGGACGGCAACAAAAAGGCCGAGCAGGATTAGTGCGAAACGGCGGATCGGGCTCATGGACTCACACGCGAAGAACAGGGATCAGGGGTCAGAGGACAGGATCGGAGAAAAGCAACCAGGTCGGCGGCTGAGGCCGCTCCCGTGTTGGGTCAGTTATAGCACGGATTCTCGTGGGGTTGAATTCGCGTTTCAATCATGTGTTTCTTCAAAGTCGCGAATCGTCAGGCGGGTTGCGCGGGCAGCCGGAATGAAAACCTGAAGCGCAGAGCGGCGGCTACTTGCGGAAGACTTCCATCATGGCTTCGTTCTGAGCCTGGTTCACCTGAGTGAGGGTCTGCTGGACCAGCGTGCGGTCTTCAAAGCTGCTGCTGTGCAGCATCTCGGTGAGGCGGAAGGCAGTGTGACGGAGCAGGATTTCGGCATTCTTGAGCCGCTTATTGTCGTCGGCCATGGAAAGGTGGATTTTGTGCGCCAAACCCTGAATCTGCCTTAGCAGGTCCGCAGACTTGACCTCGTCGCCGGCGGCGTATTGGCGGAGGCTTAACTCAGTCATCTCATGAACGATCTCAGAGTAGAGGAAGCACTGGTCGCGGGGCTGCGCCTGGCTGGCCTTGACTACCAGCGCGTCGATGCTTTGCTGGTCAAACGTCTTGTCATCGGCCCCGGATGCACAAGCCGGGACAGAAGTCATGGCGAGGAGCGCGAATACTGCCAGGGGAATCTTCGACAGCATGAGTAACCTCCGCTGGTGCGGCTTTACCCTTGACCGTGACTATAGGATCAATCGATAAGAGAACGCAAGAGGAAAGATTTGCGAATTTCATCGGGCCGACACTGTGGACGGTTGCAGGGTCACCGCATATAGGAGCACATCATCGCCGATCGCCGGGCTTTTTTTCGAGCAAAATTAGACGTTGCCGCGCCTGCCATTCCTGATCGGGGAACTTTCCGGTGGAGGCATCCAGAAAGTGGTGGTAGTAGGTCGCGGCCTCGACGTTTTGATGCAGGGAATCGTATGAAATGGCCCACAGGAAGTATGTCGAAGCAACTTCCGGCAGGAATTTCGATCTCATGGTGAGAGCGTGCAGGGCGATGGCGGGCTGTCTGGTCTTTGAGGCGGCGAAGGCGAGGCCGCTCCAACCGTCTGCGTTGTCCGGTTCCAGTTGAGTAGCCTTGTCAAAGGCGGTGAAGGCCTCGACGTATTTGAGCTGGCGGATCAGGTTCTGTCCATGGGCGATCAGCAGAGCCGGATCGTTGGGACTGGCGGCAAGCAGGCGGGCATAGAAGTGGTCGGAGCCGGTAGCGTCACCGGCTTCCGCCAGCACCTCAGCCAGCATGCGGGTGATGGCTGGGTCGTCGGGATGGGCGTCGTGGAGTTTCTGGACGAGCGGAATGGCCTCGGCTTTGTCCAGAGCGACCATGACAGTGGCCAGTTGCGCGGTGAGGGCTGGGTCTTCGGGCGATTTTTCAAGGGCGGCGCGGAGGAAGGTTTCAGCTTCGGGGTACTGTTTGCGGACGATCATGATGTGGGCAAGGCCAGAGCTGGCGTCGGCGGATTTGGGGTCGTGGGCCAGGACGCGGCGGTAGGCGGTCTCGGCGACGTCGTACGCGCCAGCTTCGTCGGCGAGGCTGGCGGCGATCAGTGTGTCTGCCGGTGTTTCGGGTGTGAGCTTGAGGGCTTCAAGCAGATCGTTTGAGGCTTCCGTGGTGTCGCCTGGATTTCCAGGTCTCGGCCGGTCGATCTGAGCCAGTGCGCGCCAGGCGCGGGCTTTCATTGCGGGATCGGCATCGCCGGAGTCGAGCTTGGTGGCGGCAACAAGTTCCGGACGAGCTTCTGCTGATTTGCCTTGCCGCGCCAGCAGCAGCCCGAGGGATATGTGTGCCTCAAACGAATTGGGATCGGCGTCGACGGCACGGCGGTATAGGGCGGCGGCATCGTCAAGGCGGTTCTGCGCATCGGCCACGTAGCCGGCGTCAAAGAGGGCGCGTGGGTCGGTGGGATGGACGGCGAGCCAGGATTCAAGCTTGATTTGAGCGGATTTCCAATCGGATTTGACGATCGAGGCTTCGGCATCGATGACTTGTTCCGAGATCGATTGGGCATCGGCGGCTGTTGCGGGGGCTTGCGCCGCGGGACTGTGCGCGGGTGACTGTGCTAAAGCGGCGGCCGAGGCGAGCAGGACGACAAGGGAAGAACGAAGCACGGAATACCTCAATAACAGTTTAATGGGCCAGCGGCTGGGCGGGGCAGGTCGGGGCGGCTGAGTGTTCGACGTGGCTGGCTTGTCTTCGTTTTCATAGCGGATTCACAGCCGCCAAATTGTGCTGTTGCGGCGCGGCCTATAATGAAGAATGGCCGGTTGCGCCCTGAGCCTCTTTGAGGGGACACAGGCGCGGCCGGACGAATTCTGGTCTTCTTCCCGGTGCTCTCCCTTTGAATGACGCCATCATCATCCGCGGTGCGCGGACTCACAACCTGAAGAACATCTCCTGCGAGATTCCACATGGAAAGCTGACGGTGGTCAGCGGCGTGTCGGGTTCGGGGAAGAGTTCGCTGGCCTTCGACACGATCTATGCGGAGGGACAGCGGCGGTATGTGGAGTCGCTGTCGTCGTATGCGCGGCAGTTTCTTGAGCGGATAGAAAAGCCGGATGTGGACGTGATCGACGGCCTGGCCCCGGCGATCGCAATCAAGCAGAAAAATACGACGCGGAATCCGCGCTCGACGGTTGCGACGGCGACCGAGATTTACGATTACCTGCGGCTGCTGTATGCGCGCTGCGGGACGGTGTACTGCGTCTTCTGCGATGGGCTGGTGAAGCGCGACTCGATGGACGAGATCGCCGAGGCAACGCTGGCGCTGGGCGAGGGAACCAGGCTGAATGTGTTGTTTCCGGTGGCGAGTTCGACGCCCGGTCCGGAGGCTGATGCGAAAGCCACGGCAAAGCCTGCGAAGACTGCGACGCGGGCTAGTGTAAAGGGCAAGCCGGTGGTGAGCGGAGGCGATTCGCCGCACACGGAGACGCTGAAGGCTCGACTGAGCGAACTTCGGGCGAGCGGGTTTAACAGGCTCTACCAGCGGGACAGGATCTTCGAGTTTTCAACGCCCGAGTCGCTGCTGGATCTGGACTTCACGCTGCCGGTGTTTGTGCTGCTGGATCGAATTGTGGTCAGCGCGGAGAATCGGGCGCGGATTGTGGATGCGGCCGAGATTGCTTATCGCGAAGGCGGGGAAGTGGTCTTTGAAGAGGTCCCCCACCCCACAGACCACCCAGAGAGTACCCGCCTGTCCGCGGGGACCCCGGTTCCGCGCGACCAGGCGGCGGAGCGGAAGCGGCATCGGTTCTCAGGCGCGTATGAGTGCAAGAGCTGCCATCGGCCAGGCAGGGAGCCGGAGCCGCGGCTGTTCAGTTTCAACAATCCGTTTGGGGCGTGTCCGCGGTGTCAGGGATTCGGGAACACGGTGGACTTCGACCTGAACCTTGTGATTCCGGATAAAGGATTGAGCCTGAGCGAGGGCGCAATCGACCCGTGGGAGCGGCCCAAGTATCGGCCATGGTTCAGCGATCTGCGCAAGCAGGCCGCGGAGCTGGGGATTCCAATGGATGTGCCATGGCGGGAGATGCCTGAGCAGGCTCGCGAGACGGTGCTGCGAGGCAAGGGAAGCTTCGCGGGCGTCTTTGGATTCTTTGCGCAGATGGAGCGGAAGAAGTACAAGCTGCATGTGCGGGTGATGCTGAGCAAGTATCGGGGTTACGCGGAGTGCCCTGATTGCCGCGGGCAGCGTCTGCGGGCCGAAGCGCGTAGCGTGCGCATCAATGGGAAGAACATCTGCCAGGTTACGGCGATGACGATTGCGCAGGCCAAGGAGTTTTTCGGCGGCCTGAGGCTGACGGCGACGCAGGAAGAGATTGCAGGGCCGATTCTGGACGAGGTGCGGCAGCGGCTGAATTTTCTGGACGCAGTAGGGTTGGAGTATTTGACGCTGGACCGGCTGGCTTCGACCCTGTCGGGAGGCGAGGCGCAGCGAATTCAGCTTGCCACTTCGCTTGGGTCGCGGCTGGTGGGAGCGCTGTACGTTCTGGATGAGCCGTCAATCGGGTTGCATACGCGGGACACGGCGCGGCTGATTCGCATTCTTGAAGAGCTGCGCGACCTGGGAAACACCATCATCGTGGTAGAGCACGACGCGGATGTGCTACGCGCAGCCGATCATCTGCTGGATCTGGGGCCGGGAGCGGGTGAGCATGGCGGCAAGATCCTGGCGGAGGGCGTTCTGGCGGAGATCGAGGCCAATCCAAACTCGCTTACGGGGCGATATCTTTCCGGGCAGGTGTCGATTCCAGTGCCGACGCGGCGGCGTTCTCCCGGCAAGGAGAAGCTTGTGCTGCGCGGCGCCGATGCGAACAATCTTCACGGTTTGGACGTGGAGATTCCGCTGGGGCTGCTGGTGGCGATTACCGGGGTTTCTGGGTCGGGCAAGTCCACGCTGGTTCACCAGGTGCTTTATCGGGCGGTGATGCGGGCGCTGGGTCAGAGCGATGGGGCTGATCCGTCTTCGGTTTACAAATCGTTGTCTGGTGTTGAGCGGCTGAACGATGTGGTTCTGGTGGACCAGACGCCGATCGGGCGGACGCCGCGCTCGAATCCGATTACTTACATCAAGGGATTCGACCTGGTGCGCGAGTTGTTTGCCGCACAGCCGGAGGCGAAGCGGCTCTCGTTGACGCCGGGACATTTCTCTTTCAACGTTCCCGGCGGTCGCTGCAACACATGCGATGGCGATGGCACGGTCACGGTGGAGATGCAGTTTCTGGCCGACGTTGAATTGCCCTGCGAGGACTGCAACGGCACGCGCTACCAGGCCAAAGTGCTGCAGGTCGAGTACAAGGGCAAGAACATTCACGAAGTGCTGCAGATGACGGTGAAGGAAGCGCTCAGGTTCTTTGCCGGGCAGACGCGGCTGCTCGAAAAACTGGCTGTGCTCGACGAGATTGGCCTGGGCTACTTGCGGCTTGGCCAGTCGGCGACCACACTATCAGGCGGCGAGGCGCAGCGCGTGAAACTGGCGGCGCATCTGTCGCAAGTGCGCGCGGCCAATGCAAACGCCAAGCCCTCGCAGGCCAGCCGCGTGCTCTACATTCTGGACGAACCCACGACGGGTCTGCACTTCGACGATGTGTCGAAGCTGCTGACGGCGTTTCGGAAGCTGATCGATGGGGGCGGGTCGCTGATTGTGATCGAGCACAATCTGGACGTGATCAAGTGCGCCGACTGGGTGATCGATCTGGGACCGGAAGGCGGGGAAGGCGGCGGACAGATTGTGGCGGCGGGGACGCCGGAGGAAGTGGCGGGGAGCTTGTTGTCGCATACGGGGAAGTGGTTGGGGCGGGTGTTGTGAAGCGGCGACCTGGGAAGCCTCGGGTTAAACCAGAATGACGAGTTCGGAGTATTGCCTCAACTGTGAGTCTGCTGTGAGCAATTGCATGGGTTCTTCGATTGCCTGAGCGACGAGGAGGCGGTCAAACGGATCGCCGTGGAGCAGCGGAAGGTTGGCGACCAGGGCTGTATGCTTTGCGAATACGGGCAGTTCTCGGAATCCTGCAGCCTCCAATAACTGGGCGATCCGCACCGGATCGGCATTCATCTTGCCAATGCGGACTTTGATGGCAATCTCCCAAATGGAGGCAGCAGAAACAAATATTGCCTCGGCATTTTTCATGGCATTCCATGCTTCATTGGGAACATTCAGCCGCTCATAAAAGAACCAGTAGACAATTTGCGTATCCAGAAGAAGCCTCATCCGCGGCCCTCAAAGGCAGCCTGGAGGTCGTCCGGAATTGGGGCGTTGAAATCATCTGCGATCCACCCTTCACCTTCAAGAAGCCCCGGCACAAGTGGCGGCCTTTCATTTTTGAGGCTGGTCAGCCGGGCCACGGGCTTGCCGGCGCGCGCGATGACCACGTCAGTGCCGGAAGAGGCCAGATCGACAAGTTTGGAGAGTTGGGTCTTGGCTTCGTAGATGTTCACAGTTTGTGCAGTGGAAGTTGCGGTTGGCATGGGAACCCCCTTTGACTTGACTAGGTCTAGTCTACCATGATTCTCGGGCCGGGTGCTTTTGGGAAGCATTCCCTAGCCGGGTACGCGCGGCCCGTCCGTTTCTGGAATCCCTGGAGCCCGGATTTGCCAGCAGATCGACCGATTGGATAGAAAGGGTGGGACGTTTGCAGGGCGGTGCGGCTGCGCGTGAAAATGAAATCGTTTTCGCGACGGGTCGGTTGCCAGCTTGGGCGGACGAAACTGGTTGCAAGAAAGGGCGTGGACAGATTGGGAATCTCCGCTGGTTCGACGAGTCAAGACGGAAGGCAACCGCTGGATGAGGAACTGGAAGCTCCGTTGATCCCGCACGGGCGGCTGTTGCCGTTTCTGGTGGTAACGGTGCTGTTCTTTTTGTGGGCGATTCCCAACAACTTGAACGATATTCTGATCCGGCAGTTCATGAAGTCGTTCAACATCAACCGGTCGAGCGCGGCTGGCATACAGATCTGGTTCTATCTTGGGTATTTCCTGTTGGCGATCCCGGCGGGTCAATTGATGCGACGGTTTGGCTACAAGACGGGGATCGTGACCGGGTTGGTGCTGCTGGGGACGGGGTGCCTGTTGTTTTACCCTGCGGCCCAGGCTGGGATTTATGTATTCTTTCTGGCGGCACAGTTTGTGATTGCCAGCGGGTTATCGTTTCTTGAGACGGCGTCCAATCCGTTTATCGCGCAACTGGGGCCGTCGGGGTCGAGCGAGCGGCGGCTGAATTTTTCGCAGGCATTCAATCCTCTCGGTTCGATCACGGCGGGATTGATCGGTACCGTTTTTATTTTTTCAGGCGTGAAGCTGACGGATGCGCAGACGGCGGTCATGCAGGCGCAGGGGACATACCAGGCCTACCTTCATGCCGAGACGCTGCGGGTGGTGGCGCCCTACCTGGTTCTTGGAGCAGTGGCGCTGTTCTGGGCACTGCTGGTGGTGCTGACCAAGTTCCCTGCTCTGGGCGCAGAGGACGTTTCCCGTGAGGATGCGGGGGCGCCGCGGCATGTGTCCCTGCTTCAGCGCCATTTTGTGTTTGCGGTGCTTGCGCAGTTTCTTTACGTGGGCGCGCAGGTGGGTACCTGGAGTTACTTCATCCCCTATGTGGAGCAGGCAACCGGCGTTGGCGATAAGGCGGCGGGATACATGCTGACGGGCACTCTGGCGGCGTTTGCGGTGGGGCGGTTTGGATCGGCATGGCTGATGAAACACGTCCAGGCGCGAACGCTGCTGGGGATTTACGCGGTGGTGAACGTGGCGCTGGGGCTGGTGGCGGTGACTCACCTGAACTGGCTGGGAGCGTGTTGCCTGCTGACGACGAGCCTGTTCATGTCGATCATGTTCCCGACGATTTTCGCTCTGGGCTTGAAGGGAATGGGCGATAAGACGAAGACGGCGGGATCGCTGCTGGTGATGGCGATTCTGGGCGGTGCGGCGCTGACCAAGGTGATGGGAATGCTGGCGCTGCAGACGGCATATTTGGTGCCGGTCGTCTGTTTTGCCGGGGTGGCGCTTTATGCGTGGTTTGGCGGGGAGCACAAAGAACACGAAGTCAGCTAGGCAGAAGGTCAGCGAGTTAGCGGAGTTAGGAAAAGGTCCCCAGGGTGCGGGGACCTTTTCTGTGAGTGGAGTTAGCTGAGTTAGTGAGTTACTCGGCTACTACCGGGTTGGTTAGGGTGCCGATGCCTTCCACGGTGATGGAAACGGTTTCGCCGGGCTGGAGCCAGCGCTTGGGAGTGCGGCCCAGGCCAACGCCGGAGGGCGTGCCTGTGGAGACGATGTCACCGGGGAAGAGCGGAGTGATCGAGGAAATGAACTCGATCAGCCTGGGCACCTGGAAGATCAGTTCGCGGGTGTTGGAATTCTGGTGGACCACGCCGTCGATGGTGAGGCTGATGGCCAGCGCGTGCGGGTCGGCGATGGCATCCGCGGTGACGATGGCTGGTCCGAGCGGGCAGAAGGTGGGGAAGCTCTTGGCCAGAGACCATTGCGAGGATGCGTTTTGAATATCGCGGGCGCTGACGTCGTTGAGGATGGTGTAGCCGTAGACGTGGCTGAGAGCCTCTTCAAGGGTGATTCGATAACCGCCGCGGCCGATCACAAAGGCGAACTCAGCCTCATAGTCAGGTTCGCGGGTGTTCACGGGCAGAACGATGGATTCGCCGGGGCCGACGATCGCGGTGGGCAGCTTCAGGAATGCGACCGGGGTGGCAGGAATGGCGAGGCCGGATTCGATGGCGTGGTCGCGGTAGTTGAGACCGATTAGAAAGATGCGCGGCGGGTTGAGCAGGGGCGCATGAAGGCGAACCTCGCTGAGATGGTGGGCAGGATAGTTTCTGCCTGGATCGACGGAGGTGAGTCCGGCGGTGATGACCGAAAGCGCATCCGGGTAGTCGGCACTGAGGTCGATTACCTGGTTGGTTTCTTCAACAAGAGAGCCGGGACGGATGCTTCCATCGGCGAGGGAGAAAGATACGAGTTTCATTTGACCTCCGGGGCGAAATTATAAAAGCGAACGGTTCGACCTGATCAGGCCGCGGTCCAGCCTCCGTCGATGGTGAACAGGGAGCCGGTGACGAAGGCGGCTTCATCGGACGCCAGGTAACGAATCATGGAAGCGATCTCCTCCGGCTGGCCGAGGCGGCCGATGGGCTGGCGGGCTCGAAGCTCGGCGCGCATCTCTTCCTTATTATGCTTGTGAAATTTCTCCAGATAGCCCTCGACGAAGGGCGACTGCACGGTGCCGGGACAGATGGCGTTGACGCGCAGGGCCTTGGGGTACTCGACGGCGAGCTGGCGGGTCATGGCGATGACCGCGCCCTTGGTGGTGCAGTAAGCGAAGCGCTGCTTGATGCCGACCAGGCCGGAGACGGAGCCGATGTTGACGATGGAGCCAACGTGGTTCTGCTGTGTGGCAAGCAGTAGCGGCAGGAATGCTCGGGTGACTAGATAAACGCCGCGAACGTTGACGTTGAGCAGGCGGTCGAAGTCCTCCGGCTCGGTGGTTTCAATGGAGCCGACATGTCCGATGCCGGCGTTATTGACCAGAATGTCGAGCCGGTCAAGGCGGGCGAAAGCGGCGGAGATTGAGCCGGGGCTGGTGACATCGAGATGGATGGCTTTGGCCGAGCCTGTGGATTGGGCCAACGCTTCCGCGGCGGCGATGTTTATGTCGGCGATCCAGACGAAGGCGCCGGCGCGAACCAGTTCCTTGACCGTGGCTTCGCCGATGCCGCTGGCGCCGCCGGTGACGAGTGCGTGGCGGCCGTCGAGCCGAAATGGCTGCGGCTGGCTCGCGGGAGATTCAGAAGTGGATCGGGTCGGGTCGGTCATGGAATAAGGGCCAGAAGAATTCAATGGATAGAGGAAGTATACCGTGTGCGGTGCATGGTTCCCCAGTGTGCGGCAACGGCCGGGCGCGCTGCGGTGCGAGGCGGCCCGGAATACTTTCCGGACGGTAGTATTCTGCCGTAAATCAAGTCGAAGCCTAGTGTGGTGAGTCAGAAGTTCGTTACAGAAGTACGCGATGGAAATGCAGGTCCTTCGACTCCGCTGTAGAACGCTTCGCTCAGGATGACCGCCTCTCTTGGGGTTTCGTGTATGCGGCATTTATTGAACGAACTTCAGACTCAGTACACTTGTTACTTTGCCGACAGGTAAATAAGCTCGATACCGTGGCCCGTCTTCGGGTCTTTGTTGCGCGAGTATAGGCGGCTAAGATCGTTGTCCCAATGCTCGGTGACGCCGAGGCTGCTGACCGGCTTGCCATTCTGGCGGTAAGCGGTGCCGCTGGGCGGGTGATCGGCAAGCGCTTCTTCCTGAAGATAGTCGTCGGCGTTCTCGCGGATCATGATGCGGGGGTGGTTGTTTGCGTCGAGGTTGTTCTTGGTCTGCGATACCAGAATGTCGAGACCGACCGAGTCGAGCGCGACGCCGTCGAGCGATGCCAGAATGCTGGATGGCCAATCCGTATTGGCGTAGGGTTCAACGCGGTTGTCGAATGGGGCATTGGGGAAGTGGAGGGGGTAAGACTGGTGGCGGCGCGCGCAATAAAGGCCGTCAAGCACATACAGGATGGTCTTGGCTCCAAGGTTGGGCGACGCGGATAGATCAACGATGGGCGAATAGGCGTGCGGTGTGGCGCCCTGGTTGGTGTTGATGGCGTAGTGCAGCTCCGGCGTGCCCTTGATGGAGCCGAAGTGATTCTTGCCGGTCATGGTAATGCCGGTCTGGCCCTCGTCGCCGCCTTCTGACGCCGCGTAGGGATAAGAGTGCGCCTTGAGCAGGGCGAGGTTCACGATATAGGTCGCGTCCATGATCTGCTGAGGGATGAGCTTGGCGTCGTGATAGGTGTTGGCTGAGTAGCTCACGCCTTCGACCCACTGCGCAGCCTCAAGGCCGTGGTAGTTTCCATAACCGGGATTCTTTGGTTGCGCGGGATCGGGCGGATCGGCCTGGAGGAAACGCACGTCTTTGTACTCGCTCCAGATTTTGGTGAGCAGCCCCGGATAAATGTCGCGGCGCACGTCGTAGACGACGATATCGCCCGCTGGGACATGGGCGTGCTCGACAAGCTGGCGGACCATGGCGAGCGCAACCTGCGGCGAGACATTCACGATGTTGCCGGGCCCCTGAATGCTGCTGTTGTTCAGGTTGACCTTCACGGCAACAATCTCTCCGGAATGGTAGCCAGTCTTGTCAAGGCCGCGCGCGTGGCCGTAGTAAGTGAAGATGGTCTTCCAGGCTTCATCGTCGGTGGCGGCTCCGGTGAGCTTGCGGAGGGTTGCCGAGAGCATGGCGTCGACGCGCGGCTGATCGGTACTGCCTTCCATCCACCACTGGTCGGTTGCAGATTCAAGATGTCCGGTCCAGTGAGCGGCCTTGGGATCGCGAGCCCAGACTACGCGCCCCGGATAGACGCCGCGGGCTGTGCCGAGGGGAACATTGCGCTGCTTGGGCTCGAAGTTATAGCGCGTGGAAATCTCCGCGGCTGAGATGGCTCTGGAATGCATGAGCCACGCGCCGCCGGCGACCAGAGTCAGTGCACAGAAACCGACGGCAGCCCAGCGATAACGGCGAACCAATTGGCGGAGGCTGGCGAAGGAAAAGACGCCGGCCACCGATCCGCAGAGCCATAGAACAAACGCGCTGGCCACGGGGAACGCTGCTCGCTGACAGGGATAGGTTGCGCGGCTGGGCTTGGGGATGACGCGAAGAAGAAACCAGACCAAGGCCGAAAAGCCTACGACTGTGGCGCCGATGCGCGCGAATTTGCTGCCAGGTGCTTTGCTGGTCCGATCGATCTCGCTTTTCATGTGCTCCCCGCTTTCGGGCGATGCCCGAGGCTATGGGAACACATGCAGTTACCGGCGAATCGTGACTCGTGTCACAGGGAGCACTGACCAACCCACCGCGCTACCTGCGTTTTGCTGGATGCAGCTATTTGCGGACCTGGGCCAGCACATTCAAGTAAGCGCGTGCGGTTTCGGTGATGGTCTCCGGGTTTCCGGCGTCGACGGCGGCCAGGTTGACCAGGTCGCTGCCCACGCCAAGAGCACGGGCTCCAGCGCGGAGGAAACTCTCAGCAGTTTGCAGCGTAACGCCGCCTGTGGGAATGAGCTTGAGATACGGAAATGGCGCGAGGAGCGACTTGAGGTAGCTTGCGCCGCCCATGGCGGAACAAGGAAAGATCTTCACATAGTCCGCGCCCTCGTTCCAGGCGGTAATGACTTCAGTGGGCGTGAGCGAGCCGGGAATGGAGAGCTTGCCCTTCTTTTTGGTCATGGCGATGACCGCGGGGTGGAGGCTGGGGCTGACGACGAACTCCGCGCCGGCGTCGATGGTGGCTTCGGCTTGTTCGGCGGTGGTCACGGTGCCGGAGCCGAGCAGGAGCTTGTCTCCGTATTCCTGCTTGAGTTCTTTCAGCACATCGATTGCGCCGGGGACGGTCATGGTGACTTCAACTACGGTGACGCCGCCGGCGATCATGGCTTTGACAACGGCGTGGGCCTGGGCGGCATTCTTGGCGCGAAGGACGGGAATGAGGCCGACGCTTTCGATGATCTGGGCTGTGGTTTCCTGCATTTTCCTTACTCCAATATTTCTTTCGGGCTAGCGGGCGATCCGGGCTGACCCGCCTTTGATGATGCGTTCGACTTCGGCCAGCGTGGCCATGCTGGTGTCGCCGGGGGTGGTCATGGCGAGTGCGCCGTGGGCTACGCCGCAGCGGACGGCCCAGTCGATGGGCTTGCCGGTAAGCAGTCCATAAATGAGGCCGGAGGCAAAGCTGTCGCCGCCGCCGACGCGGTCGAAGATGTCGATGTCGCGCTGGGGGACGTGGACGATCTGGTCCTCATAAAGCGCGATGGCTCCCCAGGCGTTGCGGCTGGCAGTTTGCGCGGTGCGCAGGGTGCTTGCGATGAGCTTCAGGTTCGGATAACTGGCAGCAACTTCGCGCAGCATCTCTTCGTAGCCGGCGATGGGCAGTTCCGCGAAGTCGTCGCTGACGCCCTTGATATGGACGCCTAGCATGGCCGAGAAATCTTCTTCATTTCCCAGCAGCAGGTCGACCTTGCGGACCAGCTCGCGGTTCACTTCCTGAGCTCTTGCCTTGCCGCCGATGGACTTCCAGAGCGAATCGCGGAAGTTGAGGTCATACGAAACAGGAGTCCCGTGGCTCCGAGCGGCGTCCATGGCTTCGGCAGCTACCTCGGCGGTGGAGGCGGAGAGCGCGGCGAAGATGCCGCCGGTGTGCAGCCAGCGGGAACCATTGGCGGGGCCAAAGATGGTTTCCCAGTCGAAGTCGCCTGTTTTGACCTGGCTGATAGCGGTATGTCCGCGGTCGGAGCAGCCTGCGGCGGCGCGCACGCCGAATCCGCGCTCGGTGAAGTTGAGGCCGTTGCGCACGGTGCGGCCTACGCCGTCGTACGGAACCCACTTGAGCAGGGAATAGTCGACGCCGCCTTGAAGGATAAGGTCTTCGACGAGGCGGCCGACGGGATTGTCGGCCAGGGCTGTGGCGATTGCGGTGCGCAGGCCGAAACAGCGGCGCAATCCGCGCGCTACGTTGTACTCGCCGCCGCCTTCCCAGACCTGGAACTGGCGCGTGGTGTGGATGCGGCTCTCGCCGGGATCGAGGCGGAGCATCACTTCGCCCAGACTCAGGCAGTCCCAGCGGCGGGGGGAATCGGGAATGATGATTTTGTTCATGGTTCGTATCGGCTTCCACTGACACTTTATCGCATTGTCCCTGGAACAGGTTGTGACGGCCTGCGTGCCCAGGGCAATCGCATTTGAAACGATGGGGTTGGGATTTGTTGTGCTCTGAGACTTGACGCCTTACATTTGCGCGTCCTGGGCGGCGGCTGGCTATCCCGGTTGAACGTAAGTTATTTGTTTTCGGCAGATCGGTGGCGCGATGCGAAGGTTTGCGTAAAACTTGGCACCGACAAGTCCTTTGTTATCAACGAGGGGCGAAGAGCTCAAAAACTCAACAGGTTTGTTTTCATCCAGTTACGTAAAAAGGGGGGGGAGGGGGGTCGATTTTTTTGTTTTTGGGAACTTTTCCTCCCTGCCAGAGGGAGTCGAGTTGTGGGAATGAAGGTTCTGGGCCATGGGTTCGCTCGTGGAGATCTCAGTTTGTATTCTCATTGTGCGCCGGAGAGCCGAAATGATCGGCAAAGAAGACAAGAGATTCGAGATAACGGTCAGGTCTGCAATCGGTGTGAAGAAGAATCCAAATGCGATTGCCCTGCCTGCGTGCCGGGCGAATCGCCGGTCGTGCTAATGTTTCTGGGGTGGGCAGAGGGTGGCTCTGCAAGGGGGATGGAAGCTATGGCGGTGGAGCGCAAGCTGCGCATGGGCATGGTGGGCGGAGGGCCGGGCGCCTTCATTGGGCCGGTACACAAGATGGCCGCCGAACTGGACGGCAAAATTGAGCTGGTGGCGGGAGCTTTCTCGCAGTCGGCGGAGCGGTCGAAGGCGGCTGGAGAGGGATTTGGGATCGATCCCGCGAGGGCGTATGCAGACTATCGGGAGATGATGAAGGCGGAGCGGGAGCGGGTGGACGCGATCGACTTTGTGGTGATCGTTACTCCCAATCATCTACACCTGCCGGTGGCGGAGGCGGCGTTGGAGGCTGGGTTCGCGGTGATGAGCGACAAGCCTGCTACGGCTACGTATGACGAGGTGCTGGCGCTGGAAGCGGCGGTGGCGAAGAGCGGGCTGGCGTATGGATTGACGCATACCTATGCGGGGTACTCGCTGGTTCGGGAGGCGCGGGCGATCTGTGCGAGCGGAAAGCTGGGGAAGATTCGGAAGATTGCGGTCGAGTATTTGCAGGGGTGGTTGAGCCATCCGCTGGAGCAGACGGGGCAGAAACAGGCGGCATGGCGAGCTGATCCGGCGCTGAGCGGGCCGGGTGGGTGCATTGGGGACATCGGGACTCATGCGTTTCATCTGACGGAGTATGTGACCGGGTTGAAGGTGACGAGCCTGAATGCGACGCTTCGGACGGTTGTGGAGGGTCGGCGGCTGGATGACGATTGCAATGCGCTGCTGCGGTTGGATAACGGCGCGAGCGGAGTGCTGATGGCCTCGCAGGTGGCGGCGGGTGAACGGAACGGGCTGCGGCTGCGGGTTTTTGGGGAGAATGGCTCGATCGATTGGCATCAGGAGGATCCGAATCGGCTGCGGGTGAAATGGCAGGATGGTCCGGAGGAGATTCGTCATGCGGCGGGGAGTTATCTGGGAGCAGATGCGCGGGCGGTGACGCGGCTTCCGGGAGGGCATCCGGAGGGATACATCGAGGCATTCGCGGTGCTGTATAGGGAGTTTGCGGATGGTCTGATTGCGCTGCGGGCTGGGACGGCGAAGGCGCTGCCGGCTACGCTGCCGGGAATTGTGGCTGGAGTGCGCGGGATGCGGTTTATCGAGCGGGCGATTGAGAGCAATCGGGTTGGAAGCTGGGTGGAGTTTTAGAATCTCACGTTTGGCGGGGGAATGCGATGAAGACGATCAAGGGGCCGGGAATTTTTCTGGCGCAGTTTGCAGGGGATGAGTCGCCGTACAACACGCTTGAAGGAATGGCGCAGTGGGCGGCGGGACTGGGCTTTACCGGGGTGCAGATTCCGAGCTGGGACGGGCGGCTGTTCGATTTGAAGCTGGCTGCGGAGAGCCAGGGGTATTGCGACGAAGTGCTGGGCGTGGTGAGCCGCGCGGGGCTGGCTGTGACCGAGTTATCCACACATTTGCAGGGACAACTTGTGGCGGAACATCCAGCATATAACACTTTGTTTGAGGGATTTGCGCCGGAAGAGTTCGCGGAAGACTTGAAGGGACGGCAGCAGTGGGCGGTGCAACAGTTGCTCTGGGCAGCCCAGGCCAGCAGGAATCTTGGGTTGAACGCGCACGCTACGTTTTCAGGGGCGCTGGCCTGGCCGTTTTTCTATCCGTGGCCGCAGCGGCCGGCGGGACTGATCGACGAGGCCTTCGCGGAGCTGGGGCGGCGGTGGCTGCCGATCTTGCAGGCTTTCGACGAGGCCGGCGTGGATGTCTGCTATGAGCTGCATCCGGGCGAGGACCTGCACGACGGCGCGACGTTCGAGCGGTTCCTTGAGGCTGTCGGCGGGCATGTGCGGGCGAATATTCTCTACGACCCGAGCCATATGATTCTCCAACAGTTGGACTACCTGGCCTTCCTCGATCTCTATCACGACCGGGTGCGCGCCTTCCACGTGAAGGATGCGGAGTTCAGGCCGAGTGGGCGGTCGGGAGTCTACGGCGGTTACCAGGCGTGGATCGACCGGCCGGGGCGGTTCCGGTCGCTGGGCGATGGGCAGATCGACTTCAAGGCGGTGTTCAGCAAGATGGCGCAGTACGACTATCCGGGCTGGGCGGTGGTGGAGTGGGAGTGCTGCATCAAGCATCCAGAAGTGGGCGCGGCGGAAGGTGCCGTGTTCACGCGCGATCACATTATCCGGGTGACGGAACGGGCGTTCGACGACTTCGCGGGGGCGGGCGCGGACGCAGAGCGGAATCGGAGGATTTTGGGGCTGGAGTGAGGGGCATGGAGCACGGGAGGGACCATCGATTGGTCGAACCATCCCACCCATCGAGGTCGCCGCGGCGACCGCTCGATGGATGGGGCACCCGCTCTTCCTGAGACCCCAGGAGAGGCGGTCATCCTGAGCGAAGTCCGCCGCGGCGGAGAGTCGAAGGACCTGCATTTCCGTCGCGCACTTCTTCAACGAACTTCTGAGGCGCCACCTTAGATCGCAATCCCCGCCGACCGATAGATTTCGGTGATGAGGCGCATGTCGCGAAGGCCTTCTTCGCCGGAAGCTCTCGGTTCCGTTCCGTCTTGAATATTGCGGGAAAAATGCGCGGCCTCGGCCATGAAGTGGGAGGGATCTTTGGCCGGGTTGGGCTCGTCGAGCTTGGTGCCGGAATACTCGGCACGCAGGTGGAGGCCCTCGTAGACGAACGCATTGTCAACCTGGAGCCAACCCTTGGAGCCGTAGACGTGATAGTAGCCCGGCATGTTTGCGCCGTAGGTGGTGTTGCAGGTGGCCAGGATGCCGGAGGGAAACTTCATGGTCCACGACATGTTCTCTTCGACCTCGGCAAAGCGAGGATCGTGGTCGATGGTAGAGGCATAGGCGGAGATTGCCGCAGGCTCTTCCCCAGTCAGATAGCGGCAGGCGTTCAGGGAGTAGATGCCGACGTCGAAGACCGGCCCTCCGCCGGCGAGTTTCTTATTGGTGCGCCATTCGTTGGGTCCCATGTTGAAGCCGAATGAGCTTTCGATGGCCTGCACCTGGCCGAGCGCGCCGTCGCGGATAAGCTTCACGGCCCTGAGGTTGGTGGGCTCGTAGTGGCAGCGGTAGGCGATCATTAGCTTGACGTTGGCGGCTTTGCAGGCGGCGATCATGGCCTCGGCATCGGCGACGTTGGTGGACATGGGCTTCTCGCAGAGCACATGCTTGCCGGCCTTGGCGGCGCGGATGGTGAACTCGGCATGCATGGAGTTGGGCAGCGCCACGTAAACGGCATCGATGGCCGGGTTGTGCGCGATCTGGTCGAAGTTATCGTAGCTGTAGATGCAATTGGAAGCGACGCCGTACTGAGCCGCGATGCGGTCGGCCTTGTCGCGATGGCCACTGACCAAGCCGGTGATCTGCGAGTTCGTGGTGTCGAGAACGCCGCGCATGAAGTGGTCCGCGATGCGGCCCAGGCCGATGACGGCGTAGCCAATCTTCTTCGCCGGGGCCTGGGCGTTGAGAACTGGAACGAAGCGGGCGGCGAGCGAGAGCGCGCCGAGTTTTGCAAAGTCTCTTCTGGTCAGTGTCATGGCTGCGGATGGAACCTCTCGTTCGGCAGCTTAATTGGGGACAGCGCGGACTGTCCAATGGCGGAGGTTCAACAGACCTTTTGCCCGATTAGACGGTTATGGCTTTGCGGCCAGCGCGACGGTCGGCATGGTCACCGATCCCATCCTACCGGAATTTTCATCCACAACGATCAAGCGGACCGAGGCCGTTTCGGGGCGGGATTCGACGTTCGCTTCGAAGGGTATTCCGTCGCGCAACAACCTTTGGTAGGTCTCCGGTTTCAGGTGGAGGCCAAGAGTCTGCCCTGTGACCTGGGCATGAAGGCCTTCGTCATCCCGCTGAACGAGGAAGATGTCGAGCCTATCGGTCCATCGCTCGCCTTGCTGCGCAAGGTCAAGGTCGGTAGCAGCGATGTTGAGCTTGATCGCGGCGCCTTTGGGCCCAGGCGCAGGATAGGCGGTGAGAGCAATTTCGCTGGCGTTCGTGGCCTGCCAGACCGCCTCGCGAAAACGGTCCTTGGTGGTTGAGGCTTCCTGGTTGTACTGAAAGCCGGTGCGGTAACGGAGCACGATGTCTTTACGGCCGGAGAGCTTGACAGTGATCGGGTGGTACTTGTTGTCTGCCGGCTGGTCGGGGGTAAAGCTGAGCAGGTAAGCGGCGCGGCCATCGTTGACCACGCCGTCGAGCTCCGTGGCAATGCTGCCGGAACGCCTGAAGATGCGTCCGCCCGTGGCATCGGCCACTTCGCGGAGGACGCCCTGGATGGGATGGAGATCCTGCTGCATCTGTGCGGTCAGACGGCCAGGCCTCAGGTCGCGGCCCTGGCCGGTGGGGTTAATATCGGGACCTGCCGTCATTTCAGGGCCAAGGGGAGAAACTCCAGCGGCGGGGCCGATCGCAGGCGTCACAGGCGAGAGTTCGACATTGCGGCGCCCGATGCTGGCGTCGACGACGTTGGCTTCCAACTGCGATGCGTCGAGGGGGTAGATGCTGACGTGAGCATCGTTCATCGCTTCCTGGGCGCGCAGGGCGAAGGGCTCAATTACCTTGCTGCCTCTTTCGATGGTGACCGAGTTGTTGCTCCAGTCGGCAAGGACGTTGTCGCTTGCGATCCAGACCAGGCTCTTGTGGCCGGGGAGCGCGCCAAGATGCCGGGCCACGCCAACCAGGATCGACAGGGCATAGCCGGCTGGATTTGCGCCATTATCGCGCAGACTGGGGTCAAGGGCCTGGGTATTGCCCTGGGAATCGTTGGTGGAGTTCCCGTTGACGCTGAGCATATCCTCGACGCTGCGAACGGTCTCCATGTTCTGGCGATTGCGGCCCTCTTCGTCCTGGGCATTTGCAAGGTCCTGCGCGCTGGGCATCCATTTGCGAAGTTTTTCAGCGACCACGGCGTGGTCCGTGGTTCCCTCTGACACAACCTGGTAGCCGGTCATTTTCATGGTGTAGAGCGCGACCCGTTCGTCCGGAGTCAGCGCCTGAAGAAAGCGTAGAGCTTCGCTGCGGGCGTAGTTCAGATCGCTGAATGAGAGGTTGCTTCCGTCGAGCAGGAGGACAGTGAGGTTGCCCGCTGAGTTGCCCGAGGCTGGAGCAGCGGCTGAGGGAGTGCCGCGGCGGTTTGAGAAGACGGGCTCGGGTTGAGAACTCGACGCCTGGTCTGGCTGTGCCGCGGGCGTTCCAGGCCCTGCCGCGGGCGCAGATGCGGCGGCCTGGGAGAAGAAGCGGACTTCCTGCTTGCGGCCGCTGTCGTAAATCTCGAAGTCACCCAGTTTGAGATCGGTAACCGGATGACCCTTCTTGTCGTAGGCGACTACGCCCACGTCTACCAGCCGGGCTGTGGTGTGGAGGGTGAAGCTCGACTGCGATGGGGAAGGATGGAAATTGGATGGTGTGTCAGGTAACCCAGTGGCTGCCTCGATGCTGATTTCGGGAGTGGCCGGTTCAGGCGGAGGGGCCGGCGCGGCCTCGGGAGCGGGCGGAGGAACGGGGCCGCTGCCGGCGGCCGGGGTGGATGCGCTTGCGGTCTCGGATGGTGGTTCTGCCGGACTGGCGGGCGTGGAAGACGAGAGCGGCGCGGCTGAGCCGGCGGAGCCATTGCTGCCGGGGGGATTCGGGGCCGGGGGTTGATCGGCGACTGCTTCGGTGAGCACCTGGGAATCCGCACGGAAGACGTGATACTGATTGAACGCAACATCGTTCAGCGATGTTTTGAGCGGTTGCAATTGGTTTGCCAAGGGGAATTTGTATATGGGATCGAATTGGACGGTCTGCGCCTTGGCGGCCGATACGCTCCTGACCGGGCAAAAGTAGGTCTTGCCGCCAATGTCCGTGGGGCCGTATTCCACCATGATCGCGGCTCTGACCACAGGTTCGGTTGGTTTCAGATCTGCCTCTGCAACGATGCGAAGGATGGTCCCAGTGGCGGGATCGATGGTCAATTCGCCGTGGTAGCCGACGATGGGGCGATAGGGATGCACGTTGGCCGCCACGGTTGCAGCTTGATCGATAACGCAGCAGTAGTTCACCTCGTAATGGGACTTTTCTTTGGGAACTTCGTAGCTGAAGACGGCTTCCGGCCCGGCTGGTCCCTGTTCCCAGCGGCTCCAGGAAAGCTTGTTCTGGGCAGCGTCAAGCAATACAGTACTCAGGATTGGGCCGAAGACGCCCATTGTCGTCAGGCCACCGGTCGCCGGCGGAGGCTTCTTGCTATCGCCGGTATCAATGGCTTCCTTGCCATCGCGGTAGAGCACGGTGGCGGAGGTGAGCCCGATGGAGTGCAACGGTTCGTAGGGCACGAAGAAGGTGCCACGTTGCAACTGCGGCGTGTCCTCAAAGCGGTTTGTATCGCGTGTGGCGAATAGGTTGGGCAACTGCGGGATGGTCTTGACGACGTAGGCCACAGTGAGCGCCAGCATTCGGCGCTGTTCGGCAACCTCAGGGGTTGGCTTGGAGGGGATCTCCGCGGCGGGAGGGTCGAGGAAGGCGGAGGCGTCAGCCAGCCCAACCAACGCCTGCCGGGAATTTTCACCGGGCAGGCTTGCTTGCAGGCGGGCCAGCGAGGCGGAACTCAGCCGTTCGCTGAGTTCAAGGCCGGAGAGTTGCTTGGCTAGATCGGCATCGGGCTTGGCCTTGGCTGCGGTCAATATCTGCTGCAACTGCACTACGGTTACGCGATTGGCGGCAAAGGCCGGAAGCGCGATGCCGGCCAGAATGATGCAAAGTACCCATTTCCGCATGGCTAGATCCTCGTGCAGCCAATGCTCCGGAGCGAAAGATGGCGGAGTTCGATGTGGACCGCATTCATATTGACTCATTCATTAGAGCACCGCTTCCTGGAGCGGTTATGGCTTTATTGCACACTCAAATCGCCATCTGCATCGACGATGAGTGAATCGCCCTGAATCTGCACAGAGTGAATCTTGAGCCGTTCCAGCGTCACTTTGAAGCCGGAAGAAGCGGTCGAGCCCTGGAGCGCGCTGCGCAGCAGATCGGAGGCGTTGACCTTCATCGAGGAGGGAATCTGGTGGCTGAGAAACGGGGTAAGCAGGAAGTTGAGCTCCTTTTGAGCGCTGACGTGGTCCACGCGGGCATCGCGGAAGCCGATGGTTTCGCCCTCGCCATCGGGCGCCAGCGAGACTTCGGCGGGAAGCGTGAGGGAGATGCCCAGGCAGGCTCCGCCAACCGCCTTGCCGAGGCGCGCATGGGTCTTGACCTCGACGACGATCCGGTCCTGGACAAAACGGAGTTTTGGGTCCTCGGCGTACACCCAGCAGGCTGAAGTGGCGCTACCTTTCAGGTAGTAGCGGCCGTTTGGGTCACTGAAGAGCTTCTGCTTGAGTGTGCGCTCGATGGCGTCGCGGCTAACTTTGAGCTCGACGGCCCTGCACGGGGCCATTGCGCCAGCCAGAAGTAAGAGACATATTGTTCGAGGCAGCAGATGGAACGCCCGTGCTCGCCAGGATTTCGCCATATGCCTCTATTGTAATAAGAGTACTGGCCCGGCGATGACCGGCGTATTGCGAATCCGGCGAGAGCAAGGAGCGCCTGGAAAGTGAAATGGATCGGGTGAGCTGGCCCTTAACATTTGATAGAAGAATGATATAAGTCTGTTTCCCCATTGGAATCGACTTCAAGAATTCGTAGGTAAGCGCTCACTTTTCTATTGATTTTTGAAGAAAAAAGCCCTAGAATAAGAAGCTGGAAGTACCCTCAGGATAGACAGGTCCCCCCGCCCGTTTCCGAGGATGTTAGCGCAAATCACACCTTTCTAAGGAAACCAAATCAATGGCAAAGCGTCGTGGAAATCCAAATTGGGGCAAGCCGGAGCCCATCGGCCCGGTTGTGCCCACTGTGACCTCCTTCGAGCAGATCGTGAAGGAGTTCAAGCTTAGTCCGGATCAGTACATTCGATCAACCCGTTTGCGGGAGTGGGCTCGCCGGAACAAGAATTCCAAGTATATCCCTGAGGCGCTTCTCGAGGCCTGGGGGTTCGAGATCGAATCGACGTTGTAGGCCGTTTTCTGATTTTACTTTTAGGAGCGCCGCCCTTGGGCGGCGCTCTTGTTGTCTGGAGAGGAATCAGCGCAGTTTTCGGATTTCAGACTCTAGTTGCTGGCGGGCGCCGCTGTCGTGGCGTCTTTGGTCTCCTTGGCGGGCGTCAGTCCGGGCACCACCGGCGCCGCCGTCACATTTCCTGTGGCAGCGTCTTGCAAATTGATGCCGTAGTGCTCCAGGGTACTGGCAAGTGTCTGATACAGTCCCGCGCGGTCTTTTGCATAGGTGGCGTTGGCCTGGATCAGTGTGTTCTCGGCCGAAGCGAGGGCGCGCTGCTGTTGCAGTACCAAAGCCGAGGTCGACGAGCCAAAACTCAGTTTCTTCTTTTCCGCATCGAGGTTCTGCTGGGCATAGTCTTCGGCTGCGATGGAAGAAAGCACTTGCGCGCGATCGTTGGTGAGCGCAAAGAGCGAGTTGGTCACGCTGGTTCGGATCTGAGTGTAGAGCTGTTCGAGGTGAAGCTCGGCCTGCCGGTACTGGATCAGCGCGGAGGCCTGCTCTGCCTGAGCGGTTCGATTGCGGATGGGAATCGTCGCGTTGAAGCCAAACCCTTTGTCAGGCGACGAATCGTTAAAGGTGTTATTGAGCGCCGTTCCGTAGCCGCCGGTTGTTGGGGAGCACCCGAATAGCGGATTGCAATTCGGATTTTGTGTTCCGGCCAAGCCCGAGCCGCCCAGATACGCGAAGACATCCACAGTCGGCAAGAGCCCTTTTTTCGCGCCACGGAGGCTGATTTCGTCGTTCTTCAGGGCCAGCGCGGCCTGTTCCAGCGCCGGGCTCTGTTTGAAGGCCTGCTCCACAAGGTCGTCGACCGATTGCTTCTCCTCGGGAATCTCTTCGATGCTTACGCGGTCGGTTGGAATCACTTCGGCCGCCACCAGCACCGGATCGTTGAGGTTGCGCACGATGGCCTGCTTGATGATCTGCTGCTGATACTTCAGGGTGTTCTGGGAGCTGACGAGGGCTTGCTTGTCCGCCGCGACGGATTGGTCGGCGTTGAGCACGTCGAGAGGGGCCATGGAGCCGATCTCCAACTGCCTGCGATTTTCCTTCGCTACCAGGCTGCTCTGCTCGAGTGCGCGCTGCTTGGCCTGCACGTCCTCATAGGCGTTTACGAGACCCCAGTAGATGTTCTCGACCTGATTCACGGTATAGAGAATCTGCTGGCGAAAGGTCGAGTCGGTGATGCGGCGATTGTTGATTGCCTGGTAAACGAAACGTTTGTTGACCCAGATGCCGGCACCGTACAACAGGTGCTGGCTTACCTGGGCGTTGAAGCTCGCGTTGTATTGCGGGCTGTAGGATGCGATGCCATTTGTGTTGGTTGCGTAACTGTTGTTGAACGTGAATTGAAATGCAGTACCCGTCACAAAGCCCTGGTTATAGGTGAAGTCATATGTGTTGGTCTTGCTGGTGCCGCCGGTAAAGAAGTTGCTGGAGGGCGTGCTCGCGTTATCGAACTTGAGCGCCGCTGTGACGCTGGGATCTATATAGCTTTGGGGATTGGGACCCGCCCCGGAGGCAGTGATCTGCAGCCCGCCGGTGCCTGAGGCAGCACCACCTGTGGAAGCGCCCGGGCCACCGCCCGCGCCGGTGGTCGAGGAGTACCCGCCCTGCGTAGTGCTGTTGACCGTCGCACCCGAGCCTTGCAGCAACTGTCCGGATTTAGCGCGCAGAATATCCAGGTCAGCCAGGTCCATGTAATAGCGGGAGATGGCAATGTCGTAGTTGTTCTCAAGTGCAAGCGCCAGCGCATCGGAAAGGCTCAGGTAGATTTTGCCGTCCTTGACCATATCGGTAAGGCGCGGCGAATTAAGAAAGTTGGCCTTGGGAATGTTCGTGGGCATGTAGGGCTTGATCGGGTTGCCCAGAAGACGCCCAGCGGGCTTTGAAAAATCGCGCTGCGATTGGCGCAGGTTGAGCGGCTGGGTGGGCGTTGGCACCGGTTCCTGAGGCAGGTCGGAAGCCGACTTGTCAGGAACCACAGCGGCTGCCTGTTGGGCATATCCTGAGGGCACTCCCGCACCCAACGTCAAAATCACCGCCGCAATCGCGTCAAGCCGCTTGCTTGCTCTGCTGCGGCCCTTGCGCGCGGCTCCGGTGTCGAATGATTGCATTGTCTCTCTCCTTGAGCTGCTGGGGTAAATCGAACGAGCGAATACCTGCACTCAGACTACCGACTCTGCGCCCTGGAACAAGTACCTCTCTTGAGTCGGCATATTCTCGCCGTGGCGATGCGGGAAGGCGATGCGTTGGGGGCGGAATGAAGACGGGAGTTCTTCCGCCTTTATCTTGGGCGACCCGGAATCGGCACCAGGTCTGTGTTCAACGGTCTTTTGCCGTTTGTGCCTGCCATGGGCGAGAATGGTAGCCAGGTCATGCCGCATACTTCCCGCAGCTTCGAGCTTCCGTTCACCGACGTTCCCGGCGCGCTGGCCGAGATTCGCGGTGGGCGGATGGTGGTTGTGGTGGACGACGAGGACCGCGAAAACGAGGGCGACCTGACGCTGGCGGCCGATCACGTGACGCCGGAGGCCATCAACTTCATGGCTCGCTACGGCCGCGGACTGATCTGCCTGACGCTGACCGAGGAGCGGGCGGATTATTTGCGGCTGTTCCCGATGACGCAGCAAAACTCGTCTCGATTCGGCACTGCGTTCACCGAAACGATCGAGGCGCGCGAAGGAGTGACGACGGGCATTTCGGCGGCGGACCGTGCGCACACGATTAGAACCGCGATCGATGCGCGGACCACCTATTCGGATCTAGCCAGGCCGGGGCACATCTTTCCCTTGCGTGCGCGCAAGGGTGGCGTGCTGGTGCGCGCGGGGCAGACCGAGGCATCGGTCGACCTGGCGAGGTTGGCTGGGCTCAATCCGGCTGGAGTGATTTGCGAGATCATGCGCGACGACGGAGAGATGGCGCGGATACCCGATCTGATCCCGTTCTGCAAGGAGCATGGGCTGCTCATTCTTACCGTAGCGGAACTGATCCGCTACCGGCTGCGCAATGAGCGGTACATTGTGCGCGCGGGCGAGAGCCGGATTCAGACGCGCTACGGTGAGTTCCGCATGATTGCGTACGAGAGCGAGGTGAATGGCGGAGAGAGCCACATCGCGCTGGTGCGGGGCGACCTTTGCCGGGACTGTCCGGCCTTCAACAGCGGTCCGGCGGATATGGGCCCCGGGTTGCCTGGATTGTCGGGGGATTTGGGTCTGGCGCCTTCAAGTCAGGGTCAAGCCCGAACACCTTGCGAGCACGCCGTTCTGGTGAGGGTGCACACGCGCTGCACGGCCGGCGACGTGTTTTCCGCGGACTGCCACTGCCGCGAGATTCTCGATCAGTCGATGCGCATGATTGCAGAGGAGGGTTGCGGCGCCGTGCTTTACCTGCACAATACTTCGCGCGGGTTTGAGATCGACCGCACGGCAGCCGAGCCGCGGGCATTCGAGGCAAGCGGAGAGGCTGTTTCGCATGAGAGTCCAGACTCGGGCACACCGCGGCTGGTTCTGCATCCGGAACTGCGGGCGCGCGAAGGCTCGCAGGCCCGCACCGGGCGGATCTTGCGGGCGATCGGACTCGGCGGGCAAATCTTGTCCGACCTGGGCATCCAGCGCATTCGCCTGCTTTCGAATACACCGATGCACATTCCTGCGCTTGAAGGATTTGGCCTGGAGATCGTGGAGCAGGTGCCGATTCCGGTGCAGGAGTGCAGCAGCGTAGGATAGGGTCCAAGAGTGTGTTCGACGCTGCGTATCAAGCAAATATTGGTCAATATTGTCTTTCCAAATAAAAATGGTCAGAATTGATCACCTTTTGCCAGCAGGACCCCGTAAGATTGACAGAACGATCAGGCGGGAACAATTTGACATCGTCCATCGTTTGGTAGGGCCTTTCCGCCAAAGATGTGTTCGATTCCGACAACGCTCTTCTGATACCACTTTCTTCGCACCCCTCACCTGCAAATCGAAAGGTTGGATCGGTTGAGCGTTCATCTGGTCAATCCCAGCGACAATTCTTTTGGTACTGCGGTCATTACGCCGCGTTGGCTTTTTGTGCTTGCGGCAGCCACGCCGCGCTTTGCGGGCGATCCGATTCTGGTGGATGAGTCTCTGGAGCAGATTGTGCCGGAGACGATTCAGGCGGGAGACATTGTGGGCATCAGCGTGCACACGGGCAATGCGCTGCGCGGCTACGAGGTGGGCCGGATGGCGCGCAGCCGCGGCGCGTGGGTGGTGTATGGCGGCATTCACGCCACGCTGTTTCCCGAGGAAGCGCTGGAGCGCGGCGCAGGCACATGCGGTGGTGAAGGGCGACGGCGATGTGGCCTGGGGCAAGGTGGTGACCGATTGCCTGGCAGGCAAGCCGGAGAAGGTCTACGAGGGCGGACGGATCGAAGGCGAGCGAGTTCCTGGCGGCGCGCTGGGATCTGATGAACGCCGGAAAAATATATGTGGG
Source organism: uncultured Acidobacteriaceae bacterium (assembly GCA_963757965.1). Lineage (GTDB taxonomy): Bacteria > Acidobacteriota > Terriglobia > Terriglobales > Acidobacteriaceae > Telmatobacter. The sequence continues at coordinate 438,759 of CAVWTV010000001.1, read as the reverse complement.
CCTCGGTGCAGACCATTCGCGGATGCCCGAAGCACTGCTCGTTTTGCAGCGTGTGGCGGACCGATGGGCAGAAGCCGCGGCAGCGGCAGTTTCAAAGTGTGATCGACGAGATCGTCGACGCTGCGGCGGCTTGGGTTCCGGTTCATTGCGCTGGCCGACGACAACTTCTATCCGGTGACGCTGACCGATCTGCGGCTGGCGCGAGAGCAGAACAACACGGCCAAACTGGAAGAGCTGACGGCGATTCGCGAAGAGCGCTTTCAACTGATGGAAGAGCTGGCCAAGCTGCCCAAGGACATGGTGTTCTTTACGCAGATCACGATGGAGGCCGGCGAAGACGGCGAGTATCTTGACGCGATGAAGAAGGCCAATATCAAGGGCGCGCTGGTGGGCGTGGAAGCGGTGACGCCGGAGGGACTGAAGGCGGTCTTCAAGGACTGGAACTACTCCGGCGAGGCGCTGGCGAAGCAGCTGCAGACGTTCAAGGCGCATGGAGTGCATGTGCTGGGCTCGTTCATCTTCGGGCTGCCGACGGACAAGCCGGCGACCTTCGATGCGACGGTGGAGATGGCGCATGAAGGCGGGCGTCACGTTTGCGCAGTTCGTGATGATGACGCCGTTTCCGGGCACGGTGGATTTTGGGCGCTGGGAGAAGGAGCAGTCGCAGAACCCAACCATGGTGGGCGATGTGCCGATTACCCGCTACTGGCTGATTCCGACTGCCGTCAGGCCCAAGATGTTTACGCCGCATCCTACGATGAGTTCGGATGAGATTCGGGAGCGCACGCAGAAGGTGTGGGACAGATTCTATAACTGGGGTCCGATCTGGAAGCGGTCGGCGTGCCGCCCGAACATCACTTCGCGGATCGCGTTCATCTTTCTTTCCAAGCTCTACCGGCAGATGTATGCGGGCACGGGAATTTCGACGGACAGTGCGCGGCGCAAGAAATCGAAGCGGTGGGCGCAATGGACGGCGCGTCAGTGCAAGAAGCTGTTCCAGGCCAAGCCGATGCCGGATCTGGCGGGACCGGAGTGGGAGATTGGGATTCCGGCCATCGGTCGGACCGCGTTTGTGGGCGGGGATGGGCAGGAGTTGAAGGGGCCGTTCGTGATTTCGAAAAAATGAAGGCTGGAAGAGGGCTGCTTCCAACGATACAGTGGGACTAAAGGTGTGTGGGCCCCAGGCAACAACAGCGAGACCTGGGCCACCTGCCATACTCAGTTCCCGAAACAAGCCGGAATCGTGGGCGCCGTCTAGTGGAGCGTCTCAATCGCAGTGTTGCAGTATGCCTGAACATGTTGTCAACTTGATATGAGGCTACTGCAATGAGCGAGTGTTCCACGAAGAATCGACTGATGGGTAGGGCGGTGACCGGAAAGCCGGTTACGGAATGCCAGGATCTGAACGAGGTGTTTCTCGCATCTCTCCCAGCCTTCGGCGGCGCCTATCTTCGGCGTGTGTATGAAGCAATGAAAGCGGTGATCGAGCAGCGCATTCCGCTGGTGGTGACATGCGCCGGTCCGATCACGGTTTCCGATCAACACCGCGCGTGGCTCATTCCGCTGCTCAAGGCGGCGAACACGGCATACATCACGGTAACCGACGCGATCTGCTATCACGACGGACACGACTGCCTGCGCAAGAGCGCCGAACGGCCGATACGCGAAGTGGAACTGTTTGGCGACGATGCCGAGCTGCGCGAGAACGGCATTATTCGCGTGACCGACACGGGCTTCGACGAGCAGGTGCTCTTCGACCAGGACGCGGTATTGACCGAAATACTGCAAAAGCCCGAGTTTCAGAAGCGGATGACGACTACCGAACGCAACTATCTGCTTGGAAAGCAGTATGGTGAGAGGGAACGAGCGCTTGGCGTTGCTCCGGGCCTCATGAGCACTTGCGCGGAGATGGAATTGCCGGTTTTTATCGGAGCGCCCGCGGACGGCAGCGCGTTTCTGAATTCCGTGAAGCTCTGGACGCTGGCACGACTGGGGAAGATTCAATACGGTTTCGATTACGACCTTCACGAGGATGTGTTCGAATCGTGCGCTTACCATCACTGGGGATTGTTCGGCTCGGAGGCGAAATCGCTTGCCATCATGATTCTGGGAGGCGGGGTTCCGAAGAACTATTCGCTGCAGCCGGAACCGACGCTCTCGCAAATCTTTTTCCTGGAGAACATCCGCGGTTACGATTACGACGCTCAGATCGTTTCATCGCCGGTGACGGACGGCAGCTTGTCGTCGTGCGCACCGGCAGAGGCGGTGTCTTGGGGCAAGGTCAATCCGGAGACTTACACGACGCAGACCGTAGGCATGCAGGGCGATTACTCGTCGTATATGCCTTTCATCGTTCGGGCGCTGGTGGGAAAAGAGCTGCTTCACAACCCGCCGGAACCGCTTCGACTCTATGCCAAACGCGATGAGCTAAAAGAAAAGCTGCTGGCGACGATCGCCAACGACGAGGGAGCCATGAAGCGCATCATGGAAACTCTCTCGCTCTCGGCGGCGCTCAAGGTTTAAGAGTCTGCTTCATCGAAGAGGCCTCTACGCGTTCTTCCTTTCCAACAAAGCATTGACTTTGGCCATCACCTGGAAGGCGTCGGCGACATAGACCACGTCGGCTTTGCCGCGGGTCCAGCCGCAGTTGGGGTCGAGCGAGATGGCGCGGCGCTCGGCGATGAATCGCCAGCCGACCACGTGCGGCTCCTCGCCGTGGCAGCAGGTGGAAAGGCCTTTGGCGTGGCGCGGAGTTGCTCCGGTCTGGCCAATCTGGTTGAGATGCGTTAGGAAGGGAAGGACGGACTGCCCTTCGCTGCCCTGGTCGACGAGCGATTTGCTGCTGCCGAGCGATGCGCCCGCAGCTCTAATGAAACCGAGAATGAGGTCGCCCGCTTCGGCGGCGTGGATCTGGCCGTCGGACTGCTTCTTGGTCCAGCCCGCGCCAGCCACAAGAAGAAGCTTGGCGTCGGGGCGAATGGTCTGCTGATCCTGCTTCGGCTCACGCAGGCCGCTGACGGTGGTGCGAATGGTTGGGAGCTGAACTTGGACCTCTTCGACCTGGACCGGCCCTGCGTTGCCGACAAAGGGAGGCTGGGTGCCGGAGTCGAGCAGCAAGAACCATGGACGAAGGGCGCGGCTGAGAACAGCTTCGACTCGTTGGCGATAGAACCAGCGCGTTGCTTCGATTGTGTCTCCGCCGGCGATTGAAGTAATGTGCGTGTCGATGAAGCCGCCGAGGCGATGGGCTACGCCGGCGGCGACCCGTGAGAAGCGCGAGTTGGCTGGGGCGAGCACGATGGTGGCCTGCGCGGTGCGGCATAGAGCTTCGCAGGCGGCGGCATCCGTGGAGTAGCGGGGCTGTGCGAAGAGTTCGCCCGAGACGGAGCGGATATAGGCTCCGGCGCAGGCAACGGCGCTCGCGGCGGGGGCCGCATTGACGGCGACGATGCCAATGGTAAGAGGCGCACTGCGTTGGGCGGATAGCTCAATGCCGGCGGCTACGGCCTCAAGCGAGGCTTTAGTCAGGGCCGAGCCAGTTTCATCGGCGTGCGTTAATACAAGAATGCTTTCCATGGGCTCAATCGGCTCCAATCCAGTCAACCAATTCGTTTGCGATCTGGTCGGGCGTCAGGTCTTTAACCACCCTGGTTGTGCGCTGCTGCTTGGGCAGGGCGACGGAAATGTAGCTCAGGCCGTTGGCGGGTAGCGACGCAGCTTTGGCTCTTTGCAGCGCGGGCATCATGGTCCGCATATTGGCCATGCCGACCTGGGGATTGTTGCGCGGCTCGGCGAGATTGCCGGTGGCCCAGCCGAGGACGGCGGGAGCTCCCGAGCAAATAGAAACCTGGTGCTTGCCGCCTTCGACGCGCTCCAGGACTTCAAAGCTTCCGTCGTCGCGGAGTTCGATCTGATCGACGCCCTGGAACTGATCGGTGATCCCTAGGCGCTCGCCGACTAGCTGGAGCGTGACGCCGGCGCCGCGCGTGGCCGACTCCCAGCCGCCGAAAAGGAGAAGACGTTCGCGGTCGAGGCCGGGAATGGCGGCGATGGTCTCGGCGAGCGCGGCTGCGGTTGCATGCGCGTCGGGAAATCCACCAATGGGGCCGTCGATGGGAACCAGCTCGAAGTTGACTTTCTGAGCCACGGTCATCATGACTTGTTGCAGCTTGGCTTTGGGACCAAGACTCACGAGCCAGACTTTACTGCCGGGATTCCGGGCGGCCAGTGCTGCGGCTTCATAGAGTGCGCACGCAGCCCATGGATCGAGAACCGCCGGCAAAACCATTTCGTTTTTCAGGCCGGGGCCGTTGGGGGTGGTGATGGGTTCGAGAGTTTGCAGCGGGTCGGGAACGATGCCGGCGCAAACGACAATGTGTACTGCATTTGACATTTTTCTTTCCTTTGTCAAGAACTGATCGTATTCCTTCTGCTTTGAAAGGGCACGGCTTTACAGGCTGCGGAAAAACGCATGTTCTGGGCCGAATGCGGCGAAAAGCATACCTCAGGGACTAAAGCCCACGTCGATATTTCAGCATTTGCGGCACGGCTAAAGCCGTGCCCTTTCAAAGCCTCAACGAGGCGGGAGTATCAGTTTTCGGCGGAGTGCAGTCCGCCTGCGCCGGCTTGGAAGTCGATGTTACTTTCGCCGGCGGAAGCGGATTGGCCGCAGTTCCACAAACAGGCGCCGCAGTGGACGCATTTTTCTCTTTCAAAATCGGGCACGCCGTTGGCACCGTGAGTGAGGGCCTGGCCGGAACACATGGCGATGCAGGTCTTCTCAACGCAATGGGCGCACAGTTGCTGGTCGCGAAAGACGACGTGATCGGCAAAGCCGGGCATGGCCTGCACTTTGCCGCCTAACAGAAGCGCGTCCTGCTGAGTGACCAGCAAGCGGCCGTCGAGCGGAATCTCGGGCCAGCCGCGAGCCGAGAGCAAGGCATCGTGGAGCGGACGACCGCCGGCCTGCGCGGCCAGAGCCAGTTCGGCGAGTTTTTCCGGCTTGATGCCAAACGTGGACGACAGCATGCGCTCATTTGCTGGCGGAGTTTTTGGGCCGAGTGAGAAGCGGCCTTTGGTGAGTCCGGCGAGGGCCATGCCGATCATGCCCTTGACGATGCCGTCATGAAAGCCGTTGCGGGCATTTTCTGCTTCGCGTGCGCCGCGTTCAACCCAGCTTGCACGGCGGCGAGTTTCGTAAGTAGCACCAAGGTTTTCCTGAGTGAAAGGTTTGCCGGCGCGTAGCAGTTCGATTACTGCTTCGGCCAGTTGAGTGCCGGTGGTCCAGGCTTCGTCGACGCCGGAGCCGGTGAGCATGTTGGTCGAGCCGGAGCCCTCGCCGATGCGGGCGTAGCCGTCTCCTGCGAGAAATGGCTCGCCGCGACGGCCGGACTCGTCGAGAGACTTGGCGCCCCAGGAGCGCAGGGTTCCATCTTTGAGGTTGCGCCAGAGGGCGGGATGCTGGATGTAGTGCTGCAGGTAGCGATACGCGGTGCGCGAGGGGTCGCCCAGCCATGAGGGTACGAAGATGCCGACCGAGACGAGGTGGCCGGGGTGAACGTAGAGGAAGCCGAAGATCTCCGGTTCCGGGAAGCCGAAGGTGTGCCAGACGGTGCCGGGCTTGAGCGGAGAGTCTTCCGGCAATTCGATGACCATCTTCATGCCCAGCGCCCATTCGTTGTGCGCGTGACCTTCGGGCATGCCGAGCTTGCGGTCGATCTGCTGGCCGACAGCGCCGACGGGACCATCGCCGACGACGGTCAGTTGGGCGAGCACATCCATTCCGGCCATGAAGCCGTCGGCTGGAGCGCCGGACCGGTCGACGCCCTGGTCGGCGAGACGCAGGCCTGCGACGCCGTGGTCGAGGAAGATCGGCGCGCTGACCGGCGTGGCTGGCCAGATCTGCACGAGGCCAGTCGCCATGAGCTGCGATCCGACCCACTGGTTGAACTGGCCGATGGAGAGGACCAGGCCGCCGTGCTTGTGCAGGAAGGAAGGCGTCCAGGGGAGTTCGAAGGCGTGGTCGCGGACGCCGAACAGCCAGCCGGCTGCCCGCAGTACGGAATCGCCGAGCCGCAAAAGTACGGAGCGGCGGCTGGCGCCGATGGGGTCGAGCAGATAGAAGACTCGTTCCTTGCCGACGTTGGCGGCCATGGGAATTTCGGCGGGATTCAGATCGGGAAAACTGGCGCGAATACCCTGCGCGCCTGGTGACGACGCCGCTGACGCCGGAGGCAATGTCGTCGGCGCGCTCGTAGCAGAGGACCTGCAGCGGCATTCCTGGGGCGACCTTGCTCTCGAAGGCCGGGTCGTCGGGATGCTCGGTCCACTCCCGAGTGAGGGTGGTCAGAAAGCCGCCCATGGCGGGACCGAAGCCGGCGCAGGCGATGTCGACTTCCATGGTTGGGCGGTCGAGGTCGGGGGCGGGTTCGGCGGCGGTTGTGGCTTCCACGCTCATGCAAGTGTCCTCATCGACGTGGCTGGTCCAGGTTCGTGGCTTCCCACCCATGCCACAAGAGTGCAAACCGCAGGTCCTTCGACTCGCTTTGCTCGCTCAGGATGATGGCGAGGATGGGGCACCCAGCTTTTGCGGCTGGCGGTCATGCGGGCCCCGTTGCTGGATAGTCCAGCGCTTCGGGGATCATGACCTTGCCGACGGTCTCCGCGGCGCGATCCTTGGCCAGTCGGCAGCCGCTCAGGCAGGTGGCCAGCTTGTTCTGGAGGCGCAGGAACTCGCTGGAGCCGGCGCACCCGGCGCATGGTCCCGCCTTCTGCGGATGACTGCCATCGGCCTGGAGCACGTCGACGGCAAGTGCGGTGATGCCGGGCATCGTCTCCTCGTAGAACTCCAATTCGCTGGCCAGGAAGCATCCCTTGTGCGCTTCATCGGCCCACGACGGGTGATGGTTGTAGCCGAAGACCAGCTCGGCGCAGATGCGCGAAACCTCGCCCGCGCCCTGAGCGGCCTGGGTGTGGCAAAGGTCGCTGAGGAACTGCACAGTCCCGGCGAGACCTTCAGCAGCGACGGCGTCGTTGCCGCCGCAAGCTTCCAGCTCGAGCACGTCGAGAATCTGGTAGCGCGAGGCGAGCAGCCAGCACAGCGCATCCGCGAGTGCAAAGGTCACGCCCTGGCGCTGCCCATGATAAAGCTTGCCGCCATCGGGGTCGGTGTTTCTTTGCAGATAATCCAGCGTCCACAGCCAGAGGTTCATGGCGGAGGCCAGCGTGCATGCGCCGGTTCCGGGATTGTCAGAGGCGATGCGGCGCATCTCGACGGTCCAGGTGCGGAACTCGGCCAGAAAGACCTCGCTGGTCATGGTCACCGTCAATTGGCGGCGCTGCACAGCCTCCGGTCCTTCGTATGTGGCTTCAAGCTGGGCGTCCATCCATTTGTTGGCCAGGAAGCCGGGGCAATCCTCGGTGATTCCGTAGCCGCCCATCAGGCTCACGGCCTCGCGCAGCATGTTTGCGCCGTGGCCGGTATTCCAGAGCTTGGTTGCGGGACATATTACGTTTGCCTCGGCGTCAAGCACGACATACTCGACCAGGGGATCGGCTTCTAGCTCGGCACGGCGCGGGCTGTCGGGGTTGTTGGCCCTAAGCGAGAGCAATTCGATAGCGGCCTGTTCGCTCTCCCGAAGAGCTTTCATCTCCGCGCGCCCGCCTTGGATTCCACGCGCACGCAGGAGCGCAGTCTTGAGCTTTTCCAGTGGATCGAGGGTGTCGAAAAGGCGGGCGGCGGCGAAGCCGAGGGAGGTGGCGGCTTCGCCGGTGGCCCAGACGTCCACCAGCCGGTGGAGCGCATCTTCACGCTGCTGAATGCCTTGCTCGTAGCGAACCGAGCCTGGTCTTGCTCCCTCCGCGCCGCGGAAGCGTTCGCGCTGATAACGGATGACCGGCTCGACCGCCGAGAGCAGTTTGGCTGCGGTCATCAGGCCAACCGGAACGCGGGTACGGCGGAAGACCGCCTCGATGATCTCGCTGTGATTGAAGGCGGGAACGATGACGCCGTCCTTGATGGTGTATCCGCCGACGATGCGGCTGGCTGGAACTTTGAGACTGAAGATGGGATCGCCGGTGGAAGAAAGCTGGTGAACCATCTTCTTGGTCGGAGTTCCGCGATCGAAGGATCCTTCGTCGCCGTCTTCAAGGATGACAACGCAACTGCCTTTGATGCGCGGATCGCTGGAGTTGACCGCGGCGGTGACGAAGTTGGCAAAGGCGATGTTGGTGATGAACCGGCCGCGTTTTTCCACCTGTAGCCAGGGCTCTTCGCCGTCTTTCCACTCAGCTATGCTCACTCTCCCGCTCAACATGCCGGTATCGACGCCGACGTAGGGGATCGGCTCGGTCAGTGCAAAGGCTCCGCGCCAGGGTTTGCGGGAATTGCCCGCCTGCGGTGGTGCGGCAAGCGTCTTGTAGCGGGCTACCTGCAGCGGAGTGCCGCGCTCGTGGATGGGCGACAGGGCCAGAAAGCTGGCCAGACTGGCGGTGGCCGCGCCGCCGTCGACCCAGGCAAGCTCAAAAGCGCAAAGCGCCAGCGCCAGGTTCTTTGGGCCGGAGATGAAGCCGCCTTCTTCCGGCTCCATGAAGACTGCGGTGATGCCGGCGCGATCGAAGGCCTCCAGCATTCCGTTCTTCCCCGGGGTCCACTCGTGGGTGTTGCGTTCTCCGGCTGCGACCAGGCGCGCCACCGTTCCGCGCGCGACACCTCTCGCCGATTGGACAAGCATCTGCAGATCGAAGCGGTCGGCGAATCGCCATTGAATCTGGCGTACAGCATCCCCAGGGAGAGTCAACATAGTCTTTGCATCGGGTAACGCAATAGTGCCCATCGCTTTACACCTCCGGCAGCGGAGATATTGTGCTTGATCGGGGGCACCGTGGCATGTGACCTGTATCACCTTGGAGCAGGGACCGGCGCGGCGGTGGGAATAGCAAGGTCCGGTGATTTCCGGCACATTTTGTGACAGCGCTCCTTCCGATGTGTGGCCTGTGTCACATACGAGGCTGAAATTCAGCCTGTATGAAGGGGACTACACCGGGAAACTGCCAAGGACCGGCAAGGCACCGGCAAAGGAGCATAACCATGATTCGAGGATTCAGAACGGCCTGTATTATCCTGCTTGCCGCTTCCATTGCAGGGCCTGCCTTCGCACAGGCGCCCGGCGCAGATGTATACAAGACTGCCACTCCGAAGTGCGCCATGTGCCATGGCGCGGACGGGCTCGCCGCCACACCTGTTGCGAAGAGCATGAAGGTGCTTTCGTTCAAGGACCCGGCGATGGTCAAGGCATCCGACGCGCAGTTCATCGCTTCGACCAAGAACGGCAAGGGGAAGATGCCCGCTTATGCCGGGAAACTGACCGACGCCCAGATCAAGGATGTGGTCTCGTACATTCGCACACTGCAAAAGTAGGCGGGTGAGCGAGCAAAGCCCTGACCGTGCTGTGTGAACCGAATGAGAAAGGCCGCAGCCTTTCTCATTCGCACCTGGAGACGGTAGGCCTATTCGGAGCTGAGATGAAGACCGTTTCCTCCATTACGTTGACCCTGGCCGCGCTTCTGCTTTTTGCGGCGCCTCGCCCGGCGCAGGCGCAGACGGATTGCCTGTCCTGCCACTCGGATACGACCATGCAAGACGCATCCGGGCATAATGTCGGGGTCGATGCGCACAAGTTCGGCGCCAGCATCCACGGCATTCTGAAGTGCGGCGATTGCCACACCACCATCAAGGACTACCCTCATCCGGACCAGATCACTCCCGTCAAGTGCGAGACCTGCCACGCGGATGAGGCGGCAGGGCTGGTTGGAAGCGTTCATGCATCCCGCGCGGAGCATCCCTGCACCAGTTGCCATGGGGACGCTCATGCGATCTTTCCCAAGACCGACCCGCAGTCGGCTGTGTATCCGCTCAATGTTCCGCGCACCTGCGGCGCATGCCACGGCAACGATGCGATGGCGAAGAAGCACGGCCTGCCCAACGTCTATCCGATGTATATCGACTCCATCCACGGGTTTGCGCTCAGCAAGGAAGGCCTGCTGGTTGCCGCGAACTGCCAGAGCTGCCATGGATCGCATCACATTCTGAGCCACACGGATCCGCTGAGCCCAACGTACAAGGTGAATGTTCCCAAGACGTGCGGAAACTGCCACGCGGGAATCACCGCGGATTATGAAAACGGAGTGCACGGAAAGGCCGTTGCGGCCGGCCATCTGGATGCGCCAGTCTGCTCCGATTGCCACACTTCGCACGCCATCGAGCAGCCCACTGCCGCGGCTTTTCGCACGCAGTCCACACCCATCTGCGGAAGTTGCCATAAGGAAAAGTTCAGCACTTACCGCGATACGTTCCACTCTCAACTGGGCTCGCTCGGTGGCTACGTTGAGACGGCGCGCTGCTGGGACTGCCACGGAGCGCACGAGATTCTGCCAGCGTCCGATCCGCGCTCACCCATCGCCCCGGCCAACCTCGTGAAGACTTGCGGCAGGTGCCACGTGGGCGCAAACGCAAGCTTTGTTCAATACCAGCCGCATGCCAACGCGCGCAACCGGAAGCTGAATCCGGCGCTCTATTTCATCCGCTTGTTCATGAATCTTCTGCTGGCAAGCGTGCTTACGTTCTTCATGATTCACACCATACTGTGGCTGATCCGCTCGCGATATGACCAGGTCAAAAAGAGATCGCCAAAGGGAGGAAAGAATGTCCGATCTTAAGCAGGCGGCAGACGGAAGCCCCATCGCAGAAGGAATAAAAGGGCAGGGCGGCGTGGAAGGGCGGTGGTTCATGCGCTTCACGCGTGAGCAGAGATATATGCACGCCGTTCTGTTCACCACGTTTCTGGGTCTGGCGGCAACGGGATTGCCCATGCGATTCAGCGAGAGCGCCTGGGCAAGGCATTTTGCCAGCGGCGTCGGCGGATTCGGAACGATCATTTTCTTCCATAAATTCTTCGCCGTGGTCTTGACCATTGCGTTTCTGATCCACGTAAAAGAGATTGTTCAGCGCGGAATCATCAATCGGGAGAAGGGAATCTTCTGGGGTCCGATCTCGATGGTGGCCAACTGGAAGGATGTGAAGGATCTGGTTGGGCACCTTCGCTGGATGCTTGGGCTGGGTCCAAAGCCGCAGTTCGATCGCTATGCCTATTGGGAGAAGTTCGATTATTGGGCGGTCTTCTGGGGCATGGTGGTCATCGGCTTCTCAGGGTATGCAATGTGGTTTGCTCCGTTCTTCGCAAGATTTCTGCCCGGATGGGCGCTGAATGCGGTGTTGGTGATCCACAGTGAAGAAGGACTGTTGGCCATTCTCTTCATCTTCTCCATTCACTTTGTCAATACCCATCTGCGCCCTGACAGCTTCCCCATGGATATGGTGATTTTTACCGGCGTGGAGAGCGAAGCGGAGTTCAAGCACAAACGCAAAGAGGAGTACGAGAGGCTGGCCAAGGAAGGAAAGCTGGAGGGAAGGGTTGCGTCCGCGCCGGCGCTTTGGCAGATCAATTTCTCCAAGATCGTTGGATTCACGGCCATCACCATCGGATTGACTCTTCTGGTGTTGACCCTGAGCGCGTACTTCTTCTAAGAGCTTATCCGTAAATTGCACATTCGAGTAGCGCCGCTCTCCAGAGCGGCTGTACTGGCGGCGTCCACGCCGCCAGCAGCGAGGCGCGGGTCAGGAGACCCGCACGACAGCCGGCCTGGAGGCCGGCGCTACCTATTTGCGGATAAGTTCTAAGGCAGTGCGCATGAATAAGTGCTTCAACGGTGCTGTTTTGTATCAGGGCACGACTGAAGTCGTGCCCTTTCAAAGCAGCCCAATTGACCTTCCAACCTGTGACTCCAGTCACTGCGGGTATTTCCGCCGAAGCATCTCCTCATAGGCGTGAACGCATTCAGAAGAAACCTCGCAATCATTCTTTCCGTATTGCTGTTTGTTTGGGCCTCTGCCGCGCGCGCTGAGCAAGAGCTGAAAGACAAGGACTGTCTTGCCTGCCACTCCGACGGCACATTGAATGAAGATGCAAACGGCAGCAAGGTCAGCTTGTATGTGGATGAAAACAAGCTGAGGCATTCCGTCCACGGCGGAATGTTCAGTTGCGTCGATTGCCACAAGGACGTGAGGAGCCTGGTCCACGAGGCCACGCCGCAAAAGGTCACTTGCGCCCAGTGCCATGCGGATGCGCAGGATGCATACGCGCATGGCACCCATGCCAAGGCGGCGAAGGCCGGCGGAGCGCCGGCGGCAACGTGCGTGGATTGCCATGGAAGCGCGCACGAGATTCTGGCTGCCGACGACGCCAAGTCGCCAGTCAATCATGGCAACATTCCAGTCACTTGCGGCAGGTGTCACGGGCAGAAATTCCTGATTGAAAAGGACGGCGAGAGCGCGCAGACGTTTGTGTCTTATCAGGAGAGTGTGCATGGGCTGGCGACCGAGAAGGGATCGACCAAGGCCGCGGTCTGCACGGATTGTCACGGGTCGCACGAGATTCTTCCCGCCAACGATCAGAAGTCGCCTATCTACAAGTTCAACGTTCCCCAAACCTGCGGCAAGTGTCATACCGAGATTCAGCAGACCTTCATGCAGAGCATTCACGGGCAGGGAATCAGCCGCGGCAATGGGCTGGCCCCGGTTTGCACGGACTGCCACGGAATCCATTCGATCAAGGCGCACATCGATCCCAACTCTTCGGTATCGGAGCAGAACCTGGCGCGGACTACTTGTGCGCGCTGCCACGAAGGAGTGCGGCTGTCGCAAGAGTTCGGCGTGCAGGGAAACCGCGTCTCGACTTACCTTGACAGTTATCACGGCCTGGCTTCTGAGGGCGGATCGCTGGTGGTGGCTAACTGCGCCAGTTGCCATGGCGTGCATAACATTTTTCCATCGAGCGATCCGCGATCGACCATCAACAAGGCAAATCTCGATGTTACGTGCGGAAAGTGTCATCGCGGAGTGACTCAGAAGTTCACTCTCACCAAGGTGCACTTGGATGGCAGCCATTCGAACGATATTGGTTCGATTGCGGTTCGCTGGGTCAGATGGTTCTATCTTGCGCTGATTATTGTGGTCATCGGCGCGATGTTCCTGCATAACTTCATCATCTGGCGCAGCAAGGCTGTGACTCGGCGAAGGATGCAGAATCCCAACATGGTTCGCATGACCACCAACCAGCGCTGGCAGCATCTGGTGTTGCTGTCGAGTTTCATTGTGCTGGTTCTTACTGGATTTGCCCTCAAGTTTCCAAACTCATGGTTTGCTGAAGTGCTTGGCATGGGCGAGCACTTGCGCAGCATTATCCATCGCGTCGCGGGAGTTATCCTGATCGGTGCGGGAATCTATCATCTTTTCTACCTTGTTGCGGCGAGAGAAGGACGGCGTCTTATTCGTGCTCTCGCGCCAGTGCCGAAGGATGCATTCGACGCATGGGGAACGATGCGCTACTACCTCGGACTTAGCAGCGAGAAGCCCAAATTCAGCCGCTTCAGTTATGCGGAAAAGGCTGAGTACTGGGCGCTGGTGTGGGGTACGGCGCTGATGGGGCTAACCGGCATCATGCTGTGGGCCAAAGTGTGGGTCGGAGATCTGCTGGCGCGCTGGTGGATCGATGTAGCCACCGCGGTGCACTTCTACGAGGCGATTCTGGCCACGCTGGCGATTCTCATCTGGCACTTCTACCAGGTGTTCTTCGATCCCGATGTGTACCCGATGAACTGGGCGTGGTGGGATGGGAAGATGCCTGTGGAGCACTACCGTGAGGAGCACGGCCTGGACATCGAGGCACTGACCGAAGCCGAGACCAAGCAATCAGCGGAACCGCCGAAGGAATAACTCGCGCGGCGGTTCCGTCAATCGGAAATGCGGAGCCGCCGCCACGATCGCAGCGCTTAGATCCGCCACTTGTCGGGGCGCCAGCTCTTGATGCGCTCCTTGATCTGTTTGCGGTCCAGGTTATGTTCAAGCGCCTGCTTGGCAAGCTCGACGACCTCGTCATCGGCGGCAAAGCGCAGCCCTATCAACTGGTCTTCAGTGAGGTGGTAGATCTGCGCGTGCCACTCCGCCGGAGCCAGGGCCTGCAAACGCAGCCGCTCTTCAAGCCGGATGACCCGATCCTGAACCTTGAGGGGATAGGTGCGTATTTTCAGCACGGGGATGAACGCGGCGATCGAGAGAATCAGCAGCCATGAGGCGTAGATGTTGAAGTGGTTCACGAGGAACGTAATGGCGATGATGAAATTGACAGCCAGGATGGCTGCCAGAACCATGTGATAGGGCGGATCGAGTCGTCCATGGTTCTTGAGATTCTGCGGGGCGGAATTACTCATGTGTGCATCCATTTCTCTGGCCGGAATTTGCTGCCGCATTCTTCTGGGATTTCGAGAGAGGTTGCCGCAGCGGCGCCGGTGGCCTGAATGCCCGCGCTATTCGGATTTTGTGCGAGCCGGGAAGGCGCTGTCAACGCAGGAAACGTCAATTGTGAAAGAAAGTCCATCGAGTGCCATGCCCCGTGAAGGCCTTGACTGAGAGGAAAGGCCGTGGAGGCAAACAGTGCCATGGAGGCAGCGATCCTGGGGCTGACGAGTGGCCCCTCTCTCTGCTAACGTTCTCATTCCGAGAACCTCCGCCCAAAACCCGAGCGGAATGTCTTCAAGCACTTTTTTCAAAGCGAGGCTTCTCTTGAATCTGCGTCCTCTGCTCCTGCTTGCTCTTCTTCCGGGCGCGGCTCTCGCCGCGCAAGTCACGCTGCCCCGGATTCTGGCCAGTCATATGGTGGTCCAGCGGGACCTGCCTGTGCACGTCTGGGGGATGGCCGCACCTGGGGAAGCAATAAGCGTCAGCTTTCGCGGCGAGACTCGGTCGACCACGGCTGGACCCTTGGGTCGATGGAGCATCTACCTTTCGCCGGGCGCGGCGGGCGGGCCATTTGAGCTGACTGTGACGGGCTCGCCGGCGGCCGCCGACAATGAAGCGGCGTCTCCTGCTGCCGACACCATCAAGCTCGACGACGTACTTGTCGGCGATGTGTGGGTCGCTTCCGGTCAATCCAACATGGAGTTCGCAATGCGCCAGGCAGCGACGGCGGATGCGGACCTGCCCCATGCGGGCAATCGGAACATTCGGTTGCTAATCGTCAAGAAGAAAGCGATTGAATCTCGGCAAGACGACGTCGAACTCGATGCCGGTTGGGCGGCCTCAACGCCGGAGACCGCGAAGGATTTCTCCGCGGTGGCGTGGTACTTTGCCCGCGAGATTGAGAGCCGGGAGCATGTGCCGGTGGGCGTGATCGACTCCACCTGGGGGGGCACCGTGGCCGAGGCCTGGACACGCATGGCCGCGCTGGGCGCGGATGCGGCCCTTGCGCCGCTGTTCGTTTCATGGGGCAGGATGACCGAGCGGGAAGCGGATGCGCCACTCGTGGCGAGGGACCAGCAGCGCCAGCGTGACGAAGCCAAGGCGCAGGGCAAGCCGGACCCGCAGTTTCCATGGCGTCCGCAACTGACCAGTTGGGGCCCGGCCATGCTCTACAACGGCATGATCGCGCCGCTTACGCCGTTTCCCATTCGCGGCGTCATCTGGTACCAGGGCGAGAGCAACAGCGCGCTCGTTAGGGCGCCGCTTTACAACCGCGTCTTTCGCACCATGATTGAGGATTGGCGCAAGCAGTGGGGCGTGGGCGACTTTCCATTTCTCTACGTGCAGATTTCGAACTTCAAGTCTGGACCAGGAGAAGATTGGGCCGAGCTTCGCGAGCAGCAGTTGAAGGCGCTCGAGCTGACCAACACGGCTATGGCGGTGACCATCGACATCGGCAATCCGGACAACGTGCACCCGACCGACAAGGTGGACGTTGGCCATCGGCTGGCACTGGCCGCACGGGCGATCAGCTATGGCGAGGACATCAACTACTCCGGGCCGACCTTTCGCCAGGCAACGCCGGAAGGGAATGCGATGCGAGTGTGGTTCAGTCATCACGCCAAAGGGCTTGTTGCCAAGGGCGGAGAACTTGCAGGCTTCGAGGTTGCAGGGGCGGATGGCAAGTTTTTTCCGGCTACGGCCAGGATTGAAGGACATTCCGTGGTGGCGGCGAGCGAATCGGTGGCCGAGCCAGTGTATGTGCGCTACGGCTGGGCCAACAGCCCACAATGCAACCTGTTCAACGGCGAGGGGCTGCCGGCTTCACCGTTTACTTCGGCTGAGTAAACGCGGCGAGTCAGTTTTTTGGCGGAATGACGATTGTGGTTTCCTGAAGTTCGATCAGCCCGCCGCTGGTTCGTTTCTCCAGTTCAGGCAGGATCGCATCGACCTTTTCGCGGGTCTCGATGAACTCGATTTTGATGGGCAGGTGGTCGGAGATTTCGAGAATGTGGGCCGAATGAACGCGATGGGTTGAGCCGAATCCGGCAACTCCCTTGAGCACCGTGGCGCCGTACACTCCGTGGTGGAAGAGGAAGTCCAGGAGGCTGGTGTACACCGGGATTCCGTGATGCTTGGCCCCATCGCTGAGGTAGATTGAGACCTTGACGGCCTTGCCTGACTGAAGCATTCTTGTCCCTCCTCCGGGCGTGCGACTCTCCCATTCGGCAAGGAAGGATTGGAGCACTGTTCAGACATATTTGGCAAGTTCGCTCGACACAGAGCCGAATCATCGGAGATTAGGAAAGAACCTCGGCCAGCCACGATCCACCCCAGACTGCGATGAGGCCGAGTACGATGCTTCCGACGGTGTAGAGCGCGGCCAGAAAGAAGGCGCCTGAGCGAAGGGTCGAGAGCGTCTCCCACTCAAAGGTCGAGAAGGTGCTGTACGCGCCGATGAAGCCAACCGGGATCAGGAATCTCAACGCCGGACTCAGGTCGGCTCGCTTGCCAAGATAGGTCAGCGTGAAACCGATAATGAGGCAGGCGGTCAGGTTGACGACGAAAGTGCCGTAAGGGAATTTGATACCCATGCGGCCTGAAATCGTGGAGCCGACCCAGAAGCGGGCAATGGAACCGAGCGCGCCACCCACGGCGATGAACAGGTATCTCTGCAAAGCCTCTCTCCTCTCAAGTTCATACAATACACAACATGGACCGGGCGGCACGGGCGAGGATCAACTCCGCTCGGGCTTGTGCGCACATGTTGTATGGGGAGATCGTGCTGGGATATGACTCCGCAACAGGATTCCCTGTCAGGAGTCATCATCTGTCGGGCCGTTACGGTCGACAGCGGTTAAGGGTGAACTCCTTCACCACAACCAACAAATTCGATTACACGCCGAGGCTGGTTTGTTGTCAACCTTGGCGAAAACTGCGTCAAGGAGGGGCTGCCGCTTTGGCTTGGTGTTCACAATTGCCAGATTTGTACACATCGGTGCTAGGATGCATGCAAGGGGGGCTTTATGGGGTCGGCGAAAACGATGGTGGTCCACAAGCACTTCCGGCTGGATGGCGCGAAGCTGAAGCGCGCGCAGAAGCTGCTTGACGCCGCGACCGAGACGGAGACCGTTGAGCGTGCGATCGACTTGGCAATCCTCGAACATGAGCGGAACCGTAATGCAAATCAGGCGCATGACCGGTTTGTCCGCTCGAAGGCGACGGTGCGCGATGTGTACGGCGTGCTTGAGTAGGGCGGATGCAAATTCTGTTTGATTCTTCGGTGTACATCGGCGCGTTTCGAGGGGATCGAGACGGCGCGCTGATCTTCGAACGTTGGCGGCGGAAGGCGCCGATCTGGGTGAGCTCGGTGGTGGTGGAGGAGCTCTACGCAGGGGCGGACGCGGCGGGCATCAGACTGATCGAGAAACTGGAGAGAGATTTTGAGAGAGCCAGGCGGCTGCTGGTCCCGAATCTGAGTGACTGGACGCAGACCGGCCGGATTCTGGCAAAGATCGGTGCGAAGTACGGATTCGAGCGGATCGGCCAAGGCCGGCTGACCAACGACGCGCTGATCGCGACGAGCGCGGCGCGATGCGGCATTGAAGTCATTACGGCGAACGCGCGGGACTTTGCGCGGCTTTCCGAGTTTTGCCCGCTGCAATGGCGGGTGGGTTGAAATGGCAGGAGCTTCCACTCTTACCGCGATGCTCGCCGGCTTAGGCTGGGCCACTACATATCTCATGCTCTGGGCGTGGTGGCGCGGGCGAAAGTAATGGCTCAGATTGCCAGCCGGACCGGCCTGTCGCGCGAGCAACCCTATCGCTCGTTCGACGAAAAGGGCAGCCCTACGCTGAAGAAAACGCTGGCTGTCATGAAGGCTTTGGGAGTTGAATTGACCACAAAGGCTTCCCCGGCGGCTTGACGAGGGAAGGCTGCGCGGCTCGGCGGTCTTCGGGGAACCCAATCTTTTGGGAAGGTAAGACTTGCGCCACCCGCCGCCCGGAGTAGCGCCGGTCTCCAGACCGGCTGTCGTGCGGGCGTCTCGCCCGCACCCATCCATTCGGCGTAGAATTCGCACTTATGGTCAAGCCAATCGCCCGTCCCCAGCCTGCAACCGCTGCGGTCGTTCAGGGCGCAATACAACCTCGGTTTGGCGAAGTGCGCATTCGGCAACGCGGCCGCCTGCCCCATTGGGAGAAGGACGCAGGCCTGTA
This sequence comes from uncultured Acidobacteriaceae bacterium, assembly GCA_963757965.1. Classification (GTDB taxonomy): domain Bacteria; phylum Acidobacteriota; class Terriglobia; order Terriglobales; family Acidobacteriaceae; genus Telmatobacter. The sequence goes on along the minus strand of CAVWTV010000001.1, from coordinate 420,189 downwards.
TTTCGTTACCTTTCATCTGGCGGACTCCCTGCCGCGGCCGGTACTGGAAAAGGTAGCGGAACGTCACCGCATTTTGATCGAGGCAAAACGGGTTGGCGCTCATCTATTGCCGTCCCAGGAGGTGTTGGTCGCCGAATTCAGTCCGGCAAAATTGGAAGAGTATTTTGATCGCGGTGCGGGCGCGTGTTTCCTGCGCGATCCGCGCATTGGCGAACTCATGGCCAACGCACTGCGTTTCTGGGAGGGAAAGCGGTATCGGCTCGTGGCCTGGTGTGTCATGCCCAATCACGTGCACGGGATTTGCCGGTTGCTGCCGGGGCAGAGACTGAGCACGGTGCTGCAAGGCTGGAAGTCCTTTACGGCTAGAAAGGCCAATGTGATCCTCGGCCGCAGCGGCGCGTTCTGGCAGCGCGAGTATTATGACCGTCTGATCCGCAATGGGGACGAGTTGGAGCGCGCCGTCCGGTATGTGGTGAGCAATCCGGAGCGGGCAGGGCTGAAGGGGTGGAAGTGGGTTTGGAGCGCGGGCGGAGACGCCCGCGCGACAGCCGGTCTGGAGACCGGCGCTACAAATAATTGTGCGGATATTGCTCAGCGTTAGTTGTGTTTGCCTTTCCACTCGGCGTAGGGGGCTTGGAAGTCTTCTATGCTGTCTTCTTTGAAAACCCATAACCTGGTGGCTACTTCGTCTATCAAGTCGTGGTCGTGAGTTACTAACAGGACGGTGCCTTCGTAGCGCTGCAATGCTATGTTAAGGGCGTTGATGGCTTCTAAGTCGAGATGGTTAGTGGGTTCGTCGAAGATCAGGAAGTTGGGCTTGGTCAGGATTAGTTTGCAGAAGGCTAATCTTGCTTGCTCGCCGCCGCTTAGGGCCTTGGTCTGCTTGTCGCCTTCTTCTCCGCTGAATAACATCTGGCCTAAGATGCCGCGGATATCTTCGACGTGGGCTGCGGGGTTCCAGCGATGGAGCCATTCCGCGACAGTTAAACCATGCTCGATGGTTGCGCCGACGTCTTGCGGGAAGTAGCCGATCTGGGCTTCGTGACCCCAGAAGACAGAGCCGGAGTCGAGTTCGAAGTCCTTGTCGGCCAGGCCGGGATAGTTCGCGAGCAGGCTCTTGAGGAGGGTAGTCTTACCGGCGCCGTTGCGGCCCATGAGGCAGATTCGTTCACCGCGCAGGACGTTGGCGGTGAAGGCGTCGAGGACCTTGTGGTCGCCATAGAGCTTGGTCAGGTGCTTGAACTCGAGGACGTGCTTGCCGCTGGGGCGGGTCTGGTCGAAGCGGATGTAAGGGCGCTGAATGTTGGAGCGGGCCAGGTCGTTAGTCTGGAGGCGTTCGACCTCTTTGCGCCTGCTCGTAACCTGGGAAGAGCGGGTTCCTGCGGCAAAGCGCGCGATGAAGTCGTTGAGCTGGGCAATCTTCTTATCGCGCTGGGCGTTTTGCGACTCGAGTGTGGAGCGGATCTGGGTCTTGGCCATCACCATGTCGTCATATCCACCTGTATAGACAATGATGGTTTCGTAATCGATGTCGGCCGTGTGGGTGGTGACGCTGTTGAGGAAGTGGCGGTCGTGGGAGATGCCGATGAGGGTGCCGTCGTAGTGGTCGAGGAAGTCCTGGAGCCAGTGGATGGATTCGAGATCGAGATAGTTGGTGGGCTCGTCAAGTAACAGAGCCTCAGGCTTGCCGAAGAGGGCTTGCGCGAGCAGAACGCGGACTTTTTGGCCGCCCTGGAGCTCGCTCATTTTGCGGTCGTGCAGTGCTTCGGGGATGTCGAGGCCGTCGAGGAGGACGGCGGCGTCGGATTCGGCGGTGTAGCCGTCTTCGTCGCCGATGGTGCCTTCGAGCTCGCCTAATCTCATGCCGTCCTGGTCGGAGAGGTCAGGTTTCTCGTAGATGCGGTCGCGCTCGTCGAGAGCCGCCCAGAGGCCCTTGTTGCCCATGATAACGGTGTCGATGACGCGATAAGCGTCGAAGGCGAACTGATCTTGCCTGAGGACGCCGAACTTGCGCGGGCGGACGACGGTGCCTCTTTGCGCGTCGAGCTCGCCAGTGAGAATCTTCATGAATGTGGACTTGCCGGAGCCGTTGGGGCCGGTGAGGCCGTAGCGGCGGCCGGGGACAAAGCTGACGCTGACGTCTTCGAAGAGCACCTTCGAACCGTAGCGCATGGAGACATTGCTGACACTGAGCATTCTTTTTCTTGATCCTAAGTGCGGGCCGCAGTTTGGTGTCGGCTGCGGGGGCCGAATGGGGCATGGGTTGAGTCGTTGTTGGGGCGCGCGGACTGCTTTCCCAGGTTTCAAATGCGAGACCCTGGGGCACCCACATGCCTGGAGGACTTCTGCTCTTCTAGTTTCTCATAGGCGGGTTGGGTCAGGTTGCTTCCTACCCATTTCGCAGAGGGCGCGAAATGGCCTGGGCGCCCAGCGCTGACAGCTTTCAAAACCGTCAATTTCAGTGGGTCGGGACAGCGGCGTATTTGCCTGCTTTGGCGTAGAGATAGTCGCCGCCGGAACCGGGGTCGTTGGGGTCTTTGAGAATGTAATAAAGCATGGTGACGGGGGCGAAGCACTGACGGTAGACGAGGCCGATGCCGGTGCCGTGGCCGGGTTGGATCACGTTCATGGCCAGGTTGAAATAGGCGGGCGGATTGTCAATGCGCAGCATGTCGTTGTGGATCTGGCTGGTGATCTCGTGGATGCCGCCGCCGGCGAAGGTGGAGCTGCCGTCTCTGCCTGTGCCAAATTCGTAGTGGGGCGGCGTTGGGGCGTCCTGATTGTAGGTGGTGTCGATGGCTGCCTGCCATTTGCGGGTGCTGGGGGCCATGGTCTTGGCGGCGACGACGCGGATGACGATGGAACACGAGTTCTTGGATCCGGGACCGTAGCTGGCGTTAACGAAGTTGGCGCCGCTGTCGCCGGTCTCCTCGGCCATCAGTTCGGCTGCTGTGGGGGGTGGTTTGACTCCGGCGCAGGCGGCGGGCAAAACGAAAACCGATGCCGGAGGAGTGGCGAGGGAGACGCTGCGGATGTCGACCATGTAGGTCATTGCCGCGCCGGGAGCGCCGAAGCCAGCCTTGATAACCAGGCCGTCCTTCTGATCGAGCCAGGCTTTGATGTTCATTCCCTGGGAAGCCCCTGTATAGACCTTGGTAGGGATACTGTTGACGGTCTCAGCGCCAGCGGGCTTCAAGTCGCCCTTGGCGATGCCGGCGGTGATTTCCGCAGTCGATTGGTAAGGATCGCCCCAGTCGCCGCTGAATGTGCCGGCACTGCAGGAGATGGGCGTGGCGGCGGGGTCCCAGGTATGGGTGACGCCCGCTTTCAGGTCGTAGAGGCTCAAGGAGCGGGTGGCTGGAGTGCCGTCTTGCTTGGCTGGGTACTTGTAGTCGATCAGGGCCTGGGAGCCATTGCGAGAGACGGTCATCGTTACGTTATCGGGTATGTTTTGAGTAATGGTGTAGGCGGTGGGGGGCGTTTGGGCCGGCACCAGCGCGGTGAGCGCGAGAAGGGCGAGGCAGGAGAGGAAACGCGGAGCCGACATCGTAAAAACTCCTTTTTGGTGCTGCTTGACTTCGTTGGGGACTGTGAAAGGTGCCGCAGGGAGCTGATCCCTGGGGAGGAAAGCGATGATAGCTTGTGCGAGTTGGGCCGTCAACCCAGACTCTCAGCGGATTCGGCCGGCCATGCAGGAATGATTCCTCGGCACTGTGCATTGTGCAAGGGCAGAAAACGCGAGAGTCGAGGAGTTTGAGGGTTATCCCCAGATTGCCATGACGACGTGGTTGACGACGAAGGCAGCGCCGTAGGCCAGCACCAGCATATAGAGGAACTGGACGGCCGGCCACTTCCAACTGTTGGTTTCGCGGCGGACTACGGCCATGGTCGAAGTGCACTGCATGGCGAAGGCGAAGAAGATCATCAGCGCCAGCGCGCCGCCCAGGGTCATGTCGTGGTGGAGGGCGGTTTGCAGGTGCATGGCCTGGGTTTCGGGGTCGGCGCCATACAGAGTTCCCATGGTGCTGACCATGACTTCGCGGGCCAGGACCGAGGAGAGCAGGCCGATGCCGATCTTCCAGTTGAAGCCGAGCGGCGCAATGGCGGGCTCGATGAAATGGCCGAGGCGGCCGATGATGCTGTCGGCCAGTTCGGGCGCGGAGTATGTGCCTCCAGGAGTATGAACGACGGGCAGATGGGCAAGGACCCACAAGGCAAGCGTGACGGAGAGAATGACCGTTCCGGCCTGGCGCAGGAAGATGCTGGCGCGGTCCACAAGGCGCAGACCGAGCGACCACAGAGTGGGCATGCGATATTGCGGCAGCTCGAGGATGAACGGGGTCTCGCTGGACTTGAGGATGGAGCTTTTGAGCAGCCATGCGGTGGTCATTGCGCCGACGAATCCAGCCAGGTAGAGGCTGAGCATGACGATGGTGCGCAGGCCGAGAAAGCCGTGCAGGAACGCGATGTTGGGAATGAAGGCGGCGATAAGGAGCATGTACACCGGCAGCCGCGCCGAGCAGGTCATGAAGGGCGTGACCAGAATGGTGGCGAAGCGGTCGCGCTTGTTCTCGATGGTGCGCGTGGCCATGATGGCGGGGACGGCGCAGGCGTAGGCGGAAAGCAGGGGAATGAAGGCTTTGCCGTTCAAGCCGATTGTCCGCATGACGCGGTCGGCGATGAGGGCGGCGCGGGCCAGGTAGCCGGTGTCTTCAAGGATGCCGATGAAGAGAAACAGCAGCAGGATCTGGGGCAGGAAAACCAGGACCGAGGAGATGCCCTTCCATGCGCCGTCGAGGAGCAGGGACTGAATCCAGCCGGCGGGCAGGAAGGGGCGCACGAGGCCGCCCATGCGCGCCAGAATGTCGCCAAAACCGTCGGACATGCGGCTGGCCGATGGAGAAAACCACCTCAAAGACGCCCACCACCACGACCAGGAACAAGAGCGGTCCCCAGATGCGGTGGAGGAGGATGTTGTCGATCTTGCGCGTGCCTTCGACTGAAAGGGGTGCGCGGTAGCCGGTGTTGCGGCTGACTTGTGCGGCCCAGGTGTGCGCGCTGGCGGCGTTGCCCACGACGGGCAGGGCCAGGGGCTTGGCGGCTTCGCGGTTGGTCTGCTGATTGAGGAAGAGGGCCACGGCATCGAGGCCGGTTCCATGGGTGGCGCTGATCTGGGCGACGGGCGCGCCCAGCTCGCGAGCGAGTTTCAGCGGGTCGATGTGGCCGCCGCGGGCGTCCATCAGGTCGCTCATGTTGAGCAGAACCAGCGTGGGCAAGCCGAGAGCCAGAACCGGCGCGGCCAGCATCAACTGGCGGGTCAGATGCAGGGAGTCGAGAACAATGAGCACCGCGTCCGGCTTGGGCGTGCCGGGCATTTTGCCGCGGAGTACGTCGATGGAGACGCGGGCGTCTTCAGAATAAGGAGTCAGCGAGTAGATGCCGGGCAGGTCGATCAAGGTGAGGTCGTCGCGGCCCACGCCGGCCATCAGGCCCATGCGCTGCTCGACGGTGACGCCGGGGTAGTTGGCCACCTTCTGGCGCAGGCCTGTCAATCGATTGAAAAGAGTGGACTTGCCGGAGTTTGGCGGCCCGATGAGCACGACGGTTTTGAGCGCTCCGGCGGCGGGCGGAGCGGAGGGTGGGACGAACGCCGGAACGTCGCAACAGGCGTTCATCGCGAAGCCTCGATGAGCTCGGGGACGTCAAAACTGGTGTCTACTTCGGCTTCGGGAGTGCTTGGGATGCCGTTTTCGGCGGAGCGAACGCGGATGGCTTCGGCGGTCTCGTGGCGGAGAGCGATCTCCATGCCGTCAACGCCATAAACGGTCGGATCGCCGGCCGGGGCGCGGCGCAAGGCCGTGACCAGGGCGTCGGGGACAAACCCCATATGCATCAGATGGTTCTGCACGGATTCAGGCAGGTCGAGGGCCACCAGCACCCCGGTCTCGCCGACTTTCAGTTCGCTTAACACGCTCAACTGCCTTGCTCCCATGGGCCGCCGGAAGGGCAGGACCTTGAAACGAAAAACCAGACGAAAACTACGACCGTAATAGTCGGACTTCAGTATACGACCAAATTGGTCTGGATTGCAATTGCTGGTTTCTGCACCTTTCGTGCGATGAAGACTCATGGAGCAACCTCCGGGAAGCGGCGTCGGGTGGTCTATCACCGTCCCTTCGGCAGCCCACCGGCGGAGCTCGCTGCATCTTTCATCGGAACGATGAGCCATTCTTATCAGTGGCGAAGATTGCGGAAAGTGATCCAAATCACATTCGTTGTCCCGAAAAGTTGTTTCCCGGCGGAGAAAATGAGTGATACAACCATTCCATGCAGCCTGAACGGTTCCGCGCATCTCTGAGCCAGGAAGAGCCGCCCAACGGTCTGCCCGTAACGCTGATGGCGCTGTGGTGGGACGCGAAGGGGGATTGGGCCCGCGCGCACGCGCTGGTGGATGAGCTTGAGACGCCGGACGGGATGGCCGTTCATGCGTATTTGCACCGGAAGGAGGGCGAGGCGTGGAACGCGGACTACTGGTATTCGCGGGCTGGGCGGAGGTTTTATCGGGAGACGCTGGAAGACGAGTGGGAGGCGCTGGTGGAAGGGCTCCCTGGCTAAGTCGAGGTGCTGCTGAGCATGCGGCCGCTAACCATTTTGCCGATAGGGAAACGCGGCAGGGGCAAGGGATTTGAGACTGAGTTGTGAGACGTGTAACCCCGCTGTTTACGCGCCTCCGTCGACCGTCTCAGGTTCTACCCTTTCTGATACCATGTAAGCGTGCCAGCTGATTACGAGACAGACCCAGAATGTCGGTGGATCGAGCAATACGTTAAGGAAGTGGCTCCTGCCATTGACAGCGCACGGTGCGGGAAACGGCTCAACGGCGATTATGAACTTTGGTTGCAGTTTCTTCCGACATCGAGCCATAGACAGGTGCTGATAACTAGAGAGGAATACAAGGCTGGTCAGGGTGAGGCCTGGAAGGACAAGATCAAAGCTGCGTTGGAAGAACTAAATTCGTAGCGCCTCAGGTTCCGCCCTTTGCAAGGAGTTAAACAATGGGCAAAGTAGTAATCGTTTTGGCTACTTCGCTATTTATGAGTTTCATTCCATCGTTGTCGGTTGCTCAAGAGAAAGCACGCCGCACACCTACATCAGTAGCACCTGCCCCCGTGGTGGACGACCTTGCGGCTGCAAAAAACGCGACGGATACCTTCTTGAGAGGAATACAAATCGCCGATCTACCTGAGGGTAAGGAGATGCTAAGGCAGATCCAGTGGATCACAGGCGAAGCAGATATGGGCTTCTATGAGCGACCGAGTTTCACTGAAGACACGACCATTTTTGAGAAACGCTTCGACACGGATATACCGGGCGTGCAAGGGTATAGACGTCTTCTTCAAATGACTGCTGTTTCCAAGGCTGGTACGCCATTGCTTGTGCGGTATTTGATGATTGCATACAAGGACCAGCGCACCAAACAATGGAAGGTGCTGTTCGCCGGTACTGGAGACAGAATAAATATAGATAACATGGTTACTGACAGTGGCGAAATCCTCCAGAGTCAGACGAACTCGGATCAATTCAGTTACATGTACCACGGGTTTTGGCTCCTGCTTGCGGGCCAGATTGAGGAGGCCAAACAAGCACTTACTACATCGCTAAGTGCGAGGACGACTTACACCAGTCCGTTTGATGGAAAGCCAATGGAAGATGACAGTAAAACATCCCATCTGCAACTTCTGAAGGCTCGATCCCTTTTAAGCGTGATCGATAGTGTTACAGGCTACAGTGCTGACGTTACTGGACATCCTTGATCCTCCGCACGGGGCAGGGGGGCTCCGCCGGTAGTTCAGGCCCGCTTTTGCCAGTGCGCCGGATCGCGGCTGCCGTGGAAGCAGGCGATAACGGTGAGCGTGCCGTCGGCCTCAATTACGAACATTAGCGCGTAGGGAAAGCGGCGGAGCAGGGCGCGGCGCACGTTCTTGTAAATCACGGGGAATTGCCGAGGGGTGGCGCTCATGCGCTGGACGACGGCGTCAACTGCCGCGCGGAAGCGCCGGCCCAGGCCGGGAGCCTCGTTCTCGTACCAATCCTGCGCGTCGATTAACTCGGTGCGGGCGTGCCGGGTGAAGATAACCGGCTGCACTATGGGCAGCGCTGCTCAAGCTCGGCCTTCAAGGCTCGCCCAGGTGATGCCTTCGCGGCGGTCCTGATCGAGCGTTGCAAGGCGGCTGTCAAGCTCCGCCTGCTGCGCGGCTGTCAAAGGGAGCTGGCCGTCTTCCAAGCTGTCCCAAAGCTGCGAGATCAGCGCAAGGCGCTCCGGCGGAGTCAGACGCACAAGCTCGTCATGGGTGAGTAATTCCATACATTGAGGATAGGTAAGAACGCGAGCGAAAGCAACTGGGAGTCGTCCGCTACAGGTAAGGGCTGGCGAACTTCCATTGGGACCTCTGACCACAATGTGGGATTGCGTACCCGGCCTGTGTCTCTCATCACAGCGACTCTAGACCCCCGTCAGAAGAGACTCATTCCAGCGGCTTTTTTCCTCCGGCCGCGCTGTGAGGCAAAGCGAATGAGTGAACAGAAAATGGTGATTCTGGATGGGAACGAGGCGGCCGCCTCGGTGGCCTATCGTCTCTCCGAAGTGGTTGCAATCTATCCGATTACCCCCTCGTCGCCGATGGCCGAGTGGGCGGATCAGTGGCGCTCGGAAGGGAAGAAGAATATTTGGGGCGCGTTGCCCATTGTGGAAGAACTGCAGAGCGAAGGCGGCGCGGCAGGCGCGTTGCATGGGGCATTGCAGGCAGGGGCGTTCGGGACCACATTTACGGCGTCGCAGGGCCTGCTGCTGATGATTCCCAACATGTTCAAGATTGCCGGCGAGCTGACCCCGGCGACCATGCACGTGACGGCCCGGACCCTGGCCACCCATGCGCTGTCGATCTTCGGCGACCACTCCGACGTGATGGCTTGCCGGTCGACGGGCTGGGCGATGCTGGCCTCCAATTCCGTTCAAGAGGTACACGACCTGGCACTGGTGGCGCAGATCGCCACGCTTGAATCCCGCATTCCTTTCATTCATTTCTTTGACGGGTTCCGCACTTCGCACGAAGTGGGCAAGATCCTGCCCATCAGCGACGAGACCATCCGGGCGATGGTGGACGACAAGTACATTATTGCGTTCCGCAAGAACGCGCTGACGCCGGACCGGCCGATCATTCGCGGCACGGCGCAGAATCCCGATGTTTTCTTCCAGGCTCGCGAGGCCTGCAATCCCTTCCATGCGGCGGTTCCGGGAATCGTGCAGTCGGTGATGGATCGCTTTGCCGCGCAGACCGGCCGCGCCTACCACTTGTTCGATTACTACGGCGCGCCCGATGCGGAGCGTGTGATTGTGCTGATGGGCTCTGGCGCAGAGGCTGCCGAAGAAGCCGTCGATCTGCTGAACAAGCAGGGCGAGAAGCTGGGGCTGCTGAAGGTTCGCCTCTATCGGCCATTCGACGCGAGCGCTTTCCTGGCTGCGCTGCCCGCTACGGTCAAGTCGATTGCTGTTCTCGACCGCTGCAAGGAGCCGGGCGGAATGGGCGAGCCGCTCTATCAGGACATTATGACTGCATTGGCAGAGAATGCTGACTTGCCATTCGCCATCAAGCCGACGGTGATCGGCGGGCGTTATGGGCTGTCTTCGAAGGAGTTCACGCCGGCCATGGTGAAGGGCATCTTCGACGAGCTGGCCAAGCCGGAGCCGAAGAATCACTTCACGATCGGGATCGACGACGATGTGTCGCATTCGAGCCTGAGCTACGATCCGGCATTCTCAACCGAAGATCCGAAGACGGTGAGGGCGCTGTTCTATGGACTGGGTTCCGACGGCACCGTGGGCGCCAATAAGAACTCGATCAAGATCATCGGCGACAACACGCCGAACTTTGCGCAGGGCTACTTTGTCTACGACTCGAAGAAGTCGGGTTCGATGACCACTTCGCATCTGCGCTTCGGGCCGAACCCGATCCGGTCAAGTTATCTGATTACGCGCGCCAGCTTTGTGGCCTGCCACAACTTCAGCTTCCTTGAGAAGATGAACGTGGTGGAAGCGGCCATGCCGGGCGCGGTCTTCCTGCTCAACTCGCCTTATTCGGCGGCTGAGGTTTGGGATCATCTGCCGAAGACTACGCAGCAGGAGATGCTGGCCAAGAAGATCGAGTTCTACGTGATCGACGGCAACAAGGTGGCGCGCGATGCCGGAATGGGCACGCGTATCAACACCATCATGCAGGCCTGCTTCTTTGCCATCAGCGGGGTTTTGCCGCGCGAGGAAGCCATTGCGCAGATCAAGAAGGCCATCAAGAAGACCTATGGCAAACGGGGCGAGGCGGTTGTCGAAAAGAACTTTGCCGCGGTCGATCATGCGCTGGCGCATCTGGAAAAGGTTGAACTGCCGGCCGCGCCATCGTCGGAATTCGATCTGATTCCTTCGATCAGCTCGGACGCGCCCGAGTTTGTGCGCAACGTGCTGGGCCAGATTGCCGGAGGCCACGGCGACTTGCTTCCGGTGAGCGCGATTCCCGCCGGCGGCGCCTTCCCGACGGGCACGGCGCAATGGGAGAAGCGGAACATTGCGCAGTTCATCCCGGTGTGGGACAAGGACCTGTGCATTCAGTGCGGCAAGTGTGTGATGGTTTGCCCGCACGCAGTGATTCGCTCCAAGGTCTACAGTCCGGAGCTTGGCGACAAGGCGCCGGCGACCTTCCAATGGGCCAAGCCCAAGTGGAAGGCGATGGAGAACGACCACTACACGCTTGCAGGTGGCTCCCGAGGATTGCACCGGCTGCGCGGTCTGCGTGGAAGTGTGCCCGGTAAAGAGCAAGAGCGACGCCGGCCACAAGGCCATCAACATGGCGCCGCAACCGCCGCTGCGCGCGGCGGAGCGCGACAACTGGGACTTCTTCCTGAGCCTGCCGGAGACCGACCGCGCCAAGCTGTCGCACACGCAGGTAAAGGATATTCAACTTTTGCAGCCGCTGTTCGAGTTTTCGGGCGCATGCGCGGGCTGCGGCGAGACGGCATACATCAAACTACTGACGCAACTCTTCGGCGACCGGCTGTACATCGCCAATGCCACGGGCTGCTCGTCGATTTACGGCGGCAACCTGCCCACTACGCCTTACACAAGCAATGCGGAGGGACGCGGACCGACATGGGCCAACTCGCTGTTCGAGGACAATGCGGAGTTCGGCTTCGGAATGAGAACCGCGCTCGATCAGCAGAAGGTTTTTGCCGAGACGCTGGTTACGCGGCTTGCGCCGCAGATTGGCGTGGAGCTGGTTGCGGACATGCTAAGCGCTCCGCAGAAGACAGAGACGGAGATCAACAAGCAGCGGGAGCGCGTGGCGGCCTTGCGCGAGAAGCTTGCCGGCAACGAATCTTCCGACGCGCGCAACCTGCTGGCCATTGCCGATTCGCTGGTGCGGAAGAGCGTGTGGATTCTGGGCGGCGACGGATGGGCGTTCGATATCGGCTTCGGCGGATTGGACCATGTGCTCGGTTCCGGCAAGAACGTGAATGTGCTGGTGCTGGATACCGAGGTCTATTCGAATACCGGCGGGCAGATGTCAAAGGCTACGCCGAGGGGCGCAGTGGCCAAGTTTGCGGCAAGCGGCAAGAGTAACAGCAGGAAAGACCTGGCGATGGAAGCCGTGAGTTACGGCTCGGTCTACGTCGCGCAGGTTGCGCTGGGCGGAAACGACACGCACGTGGTGAAGGCCTTCCAGGAGGCCGAAGCATACGATGGGCCTTCGCTCATTATTGCTTACTCAAGTTGCATCGCCCACGGGTATGACCTGGTGCATGGGCTGGAGCAACAGAAGCTTGCGGTCCAGTCGGGCTACTGGCCGCTGATGCGCTACAATCCGCCGCTGCGCGAGGAAGGCAAGAACCCCTTCCAACTCGACTCCAAGGCGCCGTCGATCCGGCTCAAGGAGTACAGCTACCGCGAAGCGCGGTACACCATGCTGGCGCGGAGCAATCCGGACCTGGCGGCAAAGCTGCTGGCCGAAGCTCAAGACGATGTCGAACGGCAGTGGCGCGTTTACTCGGGTCGCGCCGCGATGGCCGGCCGCGGAGAAACACCGCACATCGCGCCGGAAGAAAAGACCGAAGAGAAGCTGGTAGCCGTAGTGGACGGAGGCACCGAATGATCGATTTTTCAACGCAGTATCTTGGTTTGAAGTTAAATGGCCCCATCGTTGTGTCGTCGACCCCGCTTTCGGAATCGATCGACAATGTTCGACGGATGGAGGATGCGGGCGCGTCGGCGATCGTGCTGACTTCGCTGTTCGAAGAGCAGTTGGAGCTTGAGTCGCGGGCATTGGACGAGGACCTCTCGCGGGGCACCGAGTCCTTTGCCGAGTCGCTTGGCTACCTGCCCGATCTTGACGATTACCGCATGACGCAGGAGGTCTATCTCGAACACCTGCGCCGATCCAAAGCGGCAGTGGCGATCCCGATCATGGCCAGCCTGAACGGCGCCACGCCTGGCGGCTGGGTGCGGTTTGCCAAGGACATGGAGCAGGCCGGCGCCGATGCAATCGAGTTGAATACCTACGCGCTGGCGACGGACCGCAGCCAGACCTCGACCGAGCTTGAGCTTCAGTTGCTCGACCTGGTTTCTGCCGTCACCCAGGCGGTAAAGGTTCCGGTGGCCGTGAAGCTTTCGCGTTCGTTCACCAGCGTACCTCACCTGGTGGCGCGGCTTGAAGGCGTGGGCGCTCGCGGAGTGGTGCTCTTCAACCGCTTCTATCAGCCGGACTTCGACATCGAGACGCTTGAGGTCAGGCCGACACTTCACTTTTCAACACCGTCGGAACTGCTGTCGCGCCTGCATTGGGCGGCCATTCTGTACGGGAACATGAATATCGATCTTGCCATTTCGGGCGGAATTCACTCGGCCGAGGATGTGCTGAAGGGGATCATGGCCGGCGCGGGAATTACCATGATGGCTTCGGCGCTGCACATTCACGGCATCGAGCACATCGGCAGGGTGCTGGCCGACGTGCGCTACTGGCTGGAGAAGCGCGAGTATGCCTCGCTTTGGGAGACGCGCGGATGCCTGAGCCGGCGGTCTGTGCCGGATACGTCGCCGTTCGATCGCGGCAACTACATCAAGACGCTGAGTTCGTATAGCTTGCGTCAGACGGTGGCGGCTTTCTAGGAGAAGAAGGGTCGCAGAACGGAATTGGTAGGCCAGGGCTTTAGCCCTGGTATCCGAAGGAGTCAAATTCGCGGGGCTTTAGCCCCTGGGGTAGGCTTTCAAGAGCTGAACCTCGGGGGCTGAAGCCCCGGCTCATTTGGGTCGCGCCATTGCGGGGGTTGAAACCCCGGCCTACCAGCCCCGGCCTACACCGGTCCTACTCTCTGGAGAGCAGACGCAGGATCGTGTCTTCGAGGAGGCGGCACGCTTCGGGGAGCGCGTCGATGACCGCGTCGCTGAAGACTTCGCCCAACTCCGTCGCCCCGGCGCCGATAGTCAGCAGTTGCGCATTCGCAGGCAGGGAGCCGTAGAGCTCGCGGGCCAGGGCGAGGAGTTGCGGCGCGCCTTGGTGATGGGTTGCGAGCCCTTGTGTTGCAGAGACTGGCTCGACGGGCATCAGGTTGACCGATCCGGGCGCGCAATCGATTGAGCAGTCGATAAACAGGACAGACTCGGAACGGGCCATATCTTCGGCAAGCTCGGGGGTCCATTGCTGGCGAATCAGGACGACGACGCTGAGGTCGTGTCCGAATTTCTCCTCGGCCCATTCGGCGAGCCATGGGCCGACGCCGTCATCGCCGCGCAGGGTGTTGCCGCAGGCGAGGATGAGGCAGCGGGCTTTTTGTTGGGTCATCGATAGTCCCGGCTTCGAAAGGGCATTGCGTTACAAGGGACAAGAAATCATTCGGAATCATTGGAGTGCCAGGGCACGACTTCAGTCGTGCCGAAAGATGACACCAGAATATTTTGGGCTTTAGCCCCTGCGGAAACGTGAATTCAATCTCTCACATTCCATCAGGGGCTAAAAGCCCATACTACTATCTACCGCCAAGCGGCACGACTGAAGTCGTGCCCTTTCAAAACATCCTAGCGTATTACCTGATCGACGACTTCGCCGTCGGCGTTGACGAGCGAGAGCGCGAGCGGCATCTGGCCGAAGGCGTGCGTGGAGCAACTGAGGCACGGATCGAAGGTGCGAATGACAGCTTCGACGCGGTTGAGAATGCCCTCGGTGAACTTGCCTTCCTTGATGTAGTGCTTGGCGGCTTGCAGAACGCCCTTGTTCATGGCGTTGTTGTTCTGCCCGGTGGCGATGACCAGGTTGGCCCAGGTGATGAGGCCGTTCTCGTCGACCTTGTAGTGGTGATAGAGGGTACCGCGCGGGGCTTCGGCCTGGCCTGCGCCTTCCAAGCGATTCACGCCGGCGCTGGCGCGGACGTGTTTGTCGAGAATGAGCGGATCACTGAGGATTTGCTCGATCTTTTCGATGCCGTAGAGGAGTTCGATGAGGCGCGCGTGATGGTAATGGAACGCGCTTTCGACCGGTCCGGCCGCGAGCTGCTTGAATTCGGCCAGCTCCTTTTCCGCCAGCGGCGTGCCCATGGATTTGACGATGTTGAGGCGCGCCAGAGGTCCGACGCGATAGCTGCCCTCGGGGTAGCCGAGCGGCTTGTAGTACGCAAACTTGGTGAAGCTGTAAGGCTCGACGGCTTCGCCGATCTTCTCGCTGAACTGGCTGGCGGTAATTCCGTCGTCGAGGATTGCGCCCTTGGGGTCGATCATGCGCAACGCGCCGTCGGTGAACTCGATCGACTCGTCCTCGTTGATCAAGCTCATGTAGTTCGACGGGAAGTTGGCGAAGACCTCGATCTCCGGCTTGAAGGTATCGGCGATCTGCTTGTAAGCAGCCAGCGCGAGCGAAGCGTTGGCGTAGGCTTCGGGAAGCATGGACAGAATCTCATCGCGCTTGGCTGGATCGAGCGGCTCGGTGACGCCGCCGGGCACAACCCATCCGGGATGGATGCGCTTGTTGGCGAGCAGTTCAATCATGTGCTGGCCAAAACGGCGCAGCGCGACGCCGGCGCGGCCAAGTTCAGGCTTCGCGGCCACCACTCCAAAGACGTGGCGTGCCTTGGGGTCGGACTCCATGCCCAAAAGCAAGTCAGGCGATGCGAGATAGAAGAAGCTCAATGCATGGGACTGGACCATCTGCGCCAGGTTCAACGCGCGCCGCAGTTGCGCGGCGGTATGCGGGATTCGCACCGACATGATGGCCTCGCAGGCCTTGGCCGAAGCGATCAGGTGCGAGACCGGGCAGATGCCGCAGATGCGCGCCATCAGGCTGGGCATCTCATAAAATGGCCGGCCCTGCGAGAAGCGCTCGAAGCCGCGGACTTGGGTTACATGAAAGTGCGCGTCTTCGACTTCGCCCTGGCTGTCAAGTTGGATGGTGATCTTGCCGTGGCCTTCGAGGCGGGTAACGGGATCGATGAGGATGGTCTGGCTCATGGATTACGCTCCAAAGCGGGTGAGGGCGGGAATGTCCAGCGGCTCACCGGTTACCAGCGCAGTCAGCGCGGTGTGGAAGGTATCGGCCGAGGGAGGGCAGCCGGGAAGGAATACATCGACCTTGACGAATTCGTGAATGGGGCGGACAACGCGGAGTAATTTTGGTACCACGACGCAGGGAATCTGCGGCTGCGCGTCGGCGTTCTCGATGTATGCGCGATTCAGAATGGCTTCAGGGCCAATCGGGTTGCGCATCGAAGGAACGTTGCCGGCGACGGCGCAATCGCCCATGGCGATCAGGAGCTTGGAGTGGGCGCGAACTTTCCTGATCTTCCTCTCGTCGTCTTCCGAAGCGACCGCTCCCTCCACAAGGGCGATGTCGACCTCGTCGGGAAACTCCTTGGTGTCTACCAATGGGCTGTAGACGAGGTCGGCGAGTTCCGCCAACTCAATGAGGCGTTCGTCCATGTCGAGGAACGACATGTGACATCCGGAACACCCATCCAACCAGACCGTTGCCAACTTCAGTTTGCTCATTGTGCTTCCCTCATCAGGTTCAGGTAAGGCAGAAAATCGGGATACTTGGGGTGGTCGGAGCCGACCTTGCTCTTGTCGAACAGCGCTCCGGTGGGGCAGACCTGCACGCATTTTCCGCAGCGGGTGCAACTGGAGCTTCCCCAGTTGTCGTGCAGATCTGTGATGACGAGCGAGTTGATGCCGCGGCCCATCACATCCCACACGTGCGCGCCCTCGATTTCGGCGCAGACGCGGACGCAGCGGGTGCAAAGGATGCAGCGATTGTGATCGACCGTGAATCGATCGAGCGATGCATCGACGCCCAGTTCGGGATTTCGGTAGGGCAGGCTGATGTGGGTCACGCCCAGGTCCTGCGCCATGGACTGCAGCTCGCAGTGCCCGTTGGCCACGCAAACCGAACAGATGTGATTGCGCTCGGCGAAGAGCAACTCGAGGATCATGCGGCGATGCTTGTCGAGCCGCTCGGTTTTGGTGCTGACTTCCATGCCCTCGAAGACGGTGGTGACGCAGGCCGGCAACAACTTGTTGCTCCCCTTTATTTCCACCAGGCAGAGGCGGCACGCGCCCACATCGGTCAGGCCCTCCATATGGCAGAGCGTGGGAATATCGATGTCGTTCTCCCGCGCCACATCGAGAATGGTCTGGCCGGCAAGAGCGCTGACTTCCTGATCGTCGATTACGAGAGTTTTGACGTTGCTCCCAGTTTCGCTCATGCCAACACCTCTTTTCGATCGGTCACAGGGGCTTCAATGTTGCAAACTCCGGCCCGGCAATGCTTGTCCACGATGTGTTCGATGTACTCGTTGCGGAAGTACTTCAGGGTGCTCAGCACCGGGTTTGGCGCCGTCTGGCCCAGCCCGCAAAGGCTGGCCTCCTTGACCGTGGAACACAAGCTCTCCAGCAGCTCCAGGTCGTCCATGGAGGCATTCCCAGTGCAGATCTTCGTCAGCAGCGTGAACATTTGGGCAGTGCCCGCGCGGCAGGGGATGCACTTGCCGCAGGATTCGGTCATGCAGAATTCGATGAAGAACCGGGCCACATTGACCATGCAGGAGGTATCGTCCATGACGATCATGCCGCCGGAGCCCATGATCGAGCCGAGCCTGACGAGGGCATCGTAACTGACGCCGACGTCGAGCATCTCGGCGGGGATGCAACCACCGGACGGACCGCCGGTTTGCACAGCCTTGAAGGTGTGTCCGCCGGGTACGCCGCCGCCGATGACCTCGATGATCTCGCGCAGTTTGATGCCCATGGGCACTTCAACCAGGCCGGTGTTGGAGATTTTGCCGGTGAGCGCGAAGACCTTGGTGCCTTTGCTTCTCTCCGAACCCATATTGGCAAACCACTTTCCGCCGTTACGGACGATGGGAGCTATATTTGCGTACGTCTCGACGTTGTTGATCAGGGTGGGCTTGCCAAAGAGGCCGCTGACCGCGGGATAGGGCGGCCGGGGTCTGGGAGTGCCGCGCTTGCCTTCAATGGAGGCGAGCAGCGCGGTTTCTTCTCCGCAGACGAAGGCTCCCGCGCCGAGGCGGATCTCTATGTCGAAGTTGAAGGGCGTATTGCAGATGTTGTTGCCCAGCAGGCCGCGGCGCCGGGCGTCGCGCAGTCCGGCCGTCAGCCGGCTAACCGCTGTGGGATATTCCGCGCGCACATAGATAAAGCCCTTGCTGGCGCCGACAGCGTAGGCGGCAAGGGCCATGCCCTCGATGACCCGATGCGGGTCGCCTTCCATGACGCTGCGATCCATGAACGCGCCGGGGTCGCCCTCGTCGCCATTGCAGACCACGTACTTCACGTCGCCCGAGGCCTTGGCCACGGTGCTCCACTTCAACCCGGTGGGATAGCCGCCGCCTCCGCGACCACGCAGCCCGCTCTCGGTGACCCGGTGAACGACGCCGTTAGGTGTCATTTCGGTCAGAGCCGTCAAAAGGGCCTTGTAACCGTCGCGGGCGATGTATTCGTCGATCTTTTCCGGATCGATATAGCCGGCGTTCTCCAAAACCACGCGCACCTGCTTGTCGAAGTGCTCGTTCAGATCGCACTGCAAGTCGGGCACGGGCTCGCCGCCCAGGCTGTTGACAATGGCTTCGGCATGGTCGGCCTTCACGTGGTGATAGAGGGTCTCGTCCGGGTCAATCCGCACCAGCGGGCCGGAGGAACATGGACCCATGCAACCGGTGCGGCGGATGTGTACATTCTTGCCGGAAGCCTCGGCGGCCTTGACCAGCTCGTCCTTCAACTGTAGCGCGCCTTGACTGGAGCAGGCCAGGTCCATGCAGACGTTGACCTCGAAATCGTATTTCTCGTTCTCCTGGCAGACGCTTTTGGCAATCTGTTCAAGCTCTTCGATCGTCATTCGACCGCCCACCTTTCCAGTTCCTCAATCACCTGCTCGCTGCTCACTTCGCCCATCACTTCGCCGTCGCGCAGCACCACCGGCGCGCGGCTGCAGGCGCCCACACAGCGGGCGGTCATCAGGCTGATCTTCCCATCCGGGGTGGTCTGGCCCTGGGGAATCCCCAGACGCTTTTCCGCGGCGGCTATCAGTTTGTCGGAGCCTTTGATGTAGCAGGCGGTCCCGGCGCAGACGGTCACGGTGTGCTTGCCGGGGGGCTTCAAGCTGAAGTAGTGGTAGAAAGTCACCACGCCGTAAGCCTGGCTGAGCGGCACGCGCAGGGAACGGGCAACAAAACGGATGGCATCGTCGTCCAGATAGCCAAAAGAGGACTGAACGGTGTGCAGCGTTTCAATCAGCGCGTGACGGGCAAACCCATTCTTGCGCATGGTGCCGTTCACGATCTTCCAACGTTTGTCGTCGCTAGGCAGCGGCGGAGGTGTGAATGCTGGCAAGGTTCCCTCCCGGTAAAAGACGAGCGGGTTGCAATCGAAGATTGTTCCCCGGCTTGTTCTCTCTTCATATTGTTACCAGCCGGGGCAACGGCTGACCGTGATAGGTGTCACGGCGGTGGGAGGCCATCTCAATCGGTGAGACCGGGCCCCCGCCGATCCAATTTGGGACTGGGGACGATCGCCGGGGAGACAGTCGCGCTCACCGCGGTTGACGAAGCTGGACCTGGTAGTCCCGGTAGTCGATGGTCACGACGGTCATTCCAAACAGAAAGCTGTTAGAAACGGCCCGGGCACGCGTGGCCTGGGCGAAGCCGCTCACATTCGCGTAATGGCGCAGCACCTCGGCGGGTCCGGTGAGGAAGGAAGGACTTTTGGTGGCCGTACCCTGAAGCTGCACGATTGAACCGTCCTTCGCGTCAACCCACAAAGTGCCTTGAATGAGGTTTGGAGCGGTCCGAATGGGAGAGATGTCGAGGACGAGGCATTCGCGGCCATCGAGTTGCTGGGGCGCGCCGGGCTTGAGTTTCATCACGTAGTTTGCAGAGGTGAGCCACGCTGATTCGCGGTTGCCGGGCTGGTTGAGAAGCTTCTCATTGTCTAGGATCGGTTTCAGGACCGCGTTTTGTATGAGGGATGAACCCGATTGGGAGAGGATCGAGTAACTCTTGCCGGTCTTCTCCTGGTATGTGGTCTTCACCGACATTTCCGCCACGGGATGAGTCTCGTCGTCGCCCCTGAAGACGGCGTAGTGCTCGTTGACGGTGTAGGCCTCGATGCTGTCGAGCCTGGCTTTGACGGCCGCGTCGATGCGCTGGATGACCGTGGCCTGGTCGGGCTGCTGGGCGGGGGCAGGGCTCAGGGCGAGACAGGCGACGAAGAATGCGGCTGCGATCTTTTGCGCCGCGGGATAGGAATTGAGGTTCATGGGGGAAGATGCCTCGGGATGATGTCTTCTTTAGGGTAATTGTCGACACTGGCGATATGTGGCCGAACGGTCGGGCATTGTCAGCAATCAAAAAGCTGTGAAGTGGATGGTTGGCCGGAACGAGGTTGGGTTATTGCTTGACTAGTCACTGCCGGATAGGCGGTCAACCTCCCCATTCGGGTTTGAGGAGGATGTTCATCACACTTTTGATCCCTCGGATTTTTGCAACGGAGATTGCTTGGCGTAAGCGGCGCAGGTGGCTTTAAAGAGGTCTTGGATATATCGCCAGTTGTGCTCACGCAGGCCCGCATGGCGCTGCCGGCGAATCTCAAAGAACAAGCAACATCTCAGCGACACAAAATCCTCTGGCGGCTTCCCCGTTTTGTAGTACTCCTCCGCGCGCGTGTTTGCGAACTCGCCCAATTCGAAGCCGGCCCGTTCCGCGTAGTCATAGCCCGCGAACGACTGTGCGTAACTCAAGATGTAAGAGAAATCGTTCCTTTCTTGACGTGGACGTACCCACGGGTCCAGCGAATTCTGATTAATCAGACGCATGTCATCTTCCGAAACCGGAAAGTGCAGCTCTCCTTTATGAAAATCAATGTCCGGGCACAGCGACCTCGTCTTCCAGGTTTCGTGACAAAGTGCGCGGAACCACTCCTCGTCCCACTCGAACTTATCCGATTGAATCTCGTCCCAGAGGCGAAGAATCTCGTCGTCGGTACAGCTTGGCAGCGACTCGATTTGGCACAATTCGCGATATTTAATCGGCATGATGCATCCTCCGGAGTCTGAGGAGTGCAGATTTAGTGGAGGCAGAGGGCAATCCGCACCGAAATTAAGGCTTACACGCCCTTCAGCACCTCGGCCGTAACCTTTTCGAGAATCGCTAACTTGCGCTTCTTGTCGATTTCGGGGTCCTCCGCCTGTTGGAATTCAATCGCCTCGAAGTTGACATCGCCTCGCTTGCGGTTCTGACGCGGCTCTAACGCTTCGATTAGGACCGCCTCCATAGCGGCGATTACCGAGTTGACCGAAATCTTCGAGAAATCAGCGTTTACGTTGAGGTTTCCATCCTCAGTAACCGGATACACTCCGAACCATGAAAAACGATTCCAGCGGCCATTAAGCCGGTCTGTTGTGTGCTCCCTAAGTCGAACGCCCAGGTCCCGATCAGTGACTCGACCCAAATACACGACGCCTTGGTAGTCATGCAGAAGATACACGCCACGCTGGCCGCAGAAGTCCGTGAAGATGGTTCCATTTGGTTGGCAGCCGAATAGCTTTGGTTGCGAAGGCTTCCAATCAACCCTGGACCGCTCCCAGAACATACCGAGCGCATTCACAACTCCCGCAACCTGCGATGTGCCTTCTTGAGGATCCTTCTCGCTCAGGTCTTCAGGTGCTTGTGAGGATGTCGCGAATTGTCCCGGACCAC
Organism: uncultured Acidobacteriaceae bacterium; assembly: GCA_963757965.1. Lineage (GTDB taxonomy): Bacteria > Acidobacteriota > Terriglobia > Terriglobales > Acidobacteriaceae > Telmatobacter. Next base: position 398,895 of record CAVWTV010000001.1, on the reverse strand, counting down.
GAAGCGCAAAGCGCCCGGGCATAGGGCGGATAAACGGTGACTCCGCGCCTTCTTCCTTGATCGAAACGTAAATCTGTGCGCCGACGGTGGCTGCCGGCGTCGCACCCGTGTTGGGGTGAAGTCCTCGATGAACGATCTCGACGACGATCTCTTGCGCGGTCATCGGTTCCTTCGCGTCTTGAAGAACGACGCGGGCCGCTTCTTTCCAACTGAGTTCTTGAGCCATGGACGGATTTTACCAGTTGTGGCATACCTGCCCTCTGATGCAGGTCATTTACCACAGCCGGTCGTTCCCGAGACGTCGCCCGAAAGCTGTTCAGGTCGGATTGTCGGCAACTAGGAAGTTACCTTTTCGCCAGCACGATCCAGCAGTCCGCGAAGAGCGATTGGCTCGACCTACCGGTCAGTGCAGGAGTAGCAAGGGTCTATCGATGCCTGGATCAGGGGCGTGTCGGCGAGGCGCGCGCCGATCACCATCCAGCGGACGGCGGGCATGTTGGCGAAGGTGGGCGTGCGCACGTGTACCCGGCTGGGGTTTCTGGAGCTTTCCTTCCAGGAGACGCTGTACATGACCTCTCCGCGAGGCGCCTCGACGCGGCTGGTGGCTGTTCCGGCTGAGAAGTCGATCTTGGCGTCGCCGGTGGAGATTTCGCCGGGCGGCATTTTGCTGAGCGCCTGGCGAAGAATCTTGCAGCTTTCCATGATTTCGAGAGCGCGGACCAGCAGGCGGGCGCGGACGTCGCCGTCGGGCTGCGACGGGGACGTCGAAGTCCATCTCGGCGTAGGCGGCGTAGGGCGCGGCGCGGCGAAGATCCTGAGGCAATCCCGAGGCGCGTGCTGTGGGTCCGACAACGCCGCAGGAGATGGCTTTTTCTTGGGTCAGCACGCCGATGCCGGCGCAGCGCGACCGGGCCGTGGAGCTGGTGGTGAAGATGGGGATGACGGTGCGGACCATCTCGCTTTCAAGCTGCTCGACCATGGCCAGGATGGCGAGCGGATCGTCGATGTCGCGATTGACGCCGCCGATGCGGTTCATGGAGTAGTTGACGCGGTTGCCGGAGATGGCCTGGAGCACGTCCATGACCTTCTCGCGGATTTCAAAGCAGGTCATGAACATGGTTTTGAAGCCCATGAGCTTGGCGGCGATGCCCGCCCAGAGCACGTGGGAGTGGAGGCGCTCGAGCTCGGCCATGATGACGCGGATGTAGAGTGCGCGCGGCGGCGGGGTGTGGCCGGTGAGCTGCTCCATGGCCTGGCAAAGGGTGAGGGTGTGGATGTTGGAGCAGATGCCGCAGACGCGCTCCATCAGGGCGATGACCTGGATGTAGTTGCGGGTCTCGGCCAGGTGCTCGATGCCGCGGAAGTTGAAACCGATATGCAGCTTGGCGTCGGATGACGGTTTCGCCTTCGCAGATCATGTCCAGCTTGTAGGGTTCTTCGAGGGCCGGATGGTAGGGGCCCATGGGGATTTTGTAGCTCATTTTTTGACCTCTTCCTGCCCCAACAAGCCAGAAGCGGGCTTGCTGGGGGCCCCAGTCTCGCGTAGGTTCACGCCTGGTTTGTCTCCCTGGCGCAGGAGCAGGGGTTCGTACTCGCGCCCGGTAAAGTCGATGGCAAAGCCTTCGTGGATTTCGCGCTCGATCCAGTCGACGGCCTCGCAGAGGTCGTAGATGCTCTCGATGGAATTGCCGGCGAGCTGGAAAGGAGAAGCCCAGCACCTGGCCATCGAGGTCCCAGTGATATTCCAGGCGAATGCCCTCGATCGCCGGGCATCTGGTAGGCGGTGATGGTGATGAAGCGGGCGTGGCACTCGTTCATGACCGCGGCCAGCTCGCGCACGTTGAATGCGCCGGGTTGCGAGCCAGTGGACGCCGCCTTTTTCGGTCCATGAATCCGAGATGCCCAGCTTCTGCGGGGATGGATTCGAGCAAGCTCTGTTTCGGGATTGCTTCAACTGCGTTCATTGGGTGCCTCCTGGGGACGGGTCATTCGCGGGGCCGGCAGCAGGCGGCGGTGCAGCCGCGGGTGTTGCAGAGGCAGCCGGCTTTGGCGTTGGCGCCTTGCGCGCGACGGTGTAGGAATTCTTGAGCTCGCCGATGTTCAAATACACGGGCGGGGTTTCAGAATCCTGGCGTGATGGCGTGGGCTTTGCAGCCCTCGATGCAGCGGCCGCAGAAGGTGCAGTGGCCGGGATCGTAGCTCCACACGAATTCGCCTTTGCCGGCGCGAAACTCGATGGCGCGGGCGGTGCAGCGGAATCGGCAGATGGCGCAGCCGGTGCACAGGTCGGGATCGAAGCGCACCAGGCCGCGGTAGCCTTCGCTGACTTTGGGGCGCGCGGGGAAGAGCATGGTCCGCGAGCCGCCCCACAGGTTCTTCCAGAGCATGGCGAGAATGTTCATGACCGGAACCTCATGAAGAGCGCGGACGAGATGGCGAGAACCGCGAAGATGAGCGTGACTTGCCAGTAGAAGCGCACGGTTGTGTCGATGGCCAGGCGCGCGGTGGCGGCGGCGACCGCGGAGAGCAGCAGGACGACTGCAAAGGAGAGGGCGACGAAGACCAGAGCCGCGATCCACCAGACGGTGAGATGCGGGGCGGCCAGCGTGGCCACCAGGCCGGTGGCGGCGACCCACTCAAGGCCGTGCGACAGCTCCCACATGGCCAGCTCGGGGCCGGCGTATTCGGTCATGGGGCCGGAGTAGATTTCCTGCTCGGCGTTGGGCAGCGAGAAGGGATTGATGTGCAGCTTGGCGGGCAGGCAGACCAGAATCGCGATCACGCCCAGCCAATGCATGGGCGAGGCGGGGAGTTGCGCGAGGGCTTCGAGGCGGAAGGTATGCTGCGAGGCGGCGATGGAGACGATGGCCAGGAGAAAGACTACGTTGTAGGAGACGCTCAAGACTGCCTCACGCGCCGAGCCGATTTCGCCGAAGATGGAGCGGGAAGAGAAGCCGGCGGCGATGATGCACATGGAGGGCAGTTCGAGCAGGGCGAGGAGCAGGATCAGGTCGCCCTCGAAGCCTCCGGAGGCCGGCAGGACGGGCAGCAGGCCGACCGCGCCGGCAGCCGCGGAGACGGCGATCAGCGGCCAGAGCTTCATGAGCAGGCCGCCTATGCCGCTCGCGCGGCGGCGTGTCTTTGCCCAGCAGCTTGATGAAGTCGTAGAAGGGCTGCATGAAGGGCGGGCCGATGCGGCCCTGCATCAAGGCCACGGATTTGCGTTCGACCCAAAGGAAGAACCACGCGGCGGGAACGGCGAAGAGCAGTCCGGGAAAGATGAGAAAGCGCGCCAAGGCTGTGGTCAGGTTCATGGCTGGGCCTCATGAGAAGGGGCCGCACCGCATGCGCAGGCGCCGTTGCATCCTGGGCCGACCAGCGGCATGACGACGGGTGCGATGGGCAGTTTCTTCGCGGCTCTCTCGGCCAGGATCTCCGCGGCCTTGGCTACGCCTTGAATGATGGCGTCGGGGCGCGGCGGGCAGCCGGGGACGAAGACATCGACAGGAATATGCAGGTTGAGCGGGCCGTCGAGGGTGCGGCTGTCGATGAAGACGTTGGTGGTGGCGGGGCAGGAACCGATGGCTACGACGGCTTTGGGCCCGCACACCTGATCGTAGACGGTCTTGATGGCATTCACGGCGTTATGGGTGATCGGACCGGTGATGCACAAGATATCGGCGTGGCGCGGACTGCCTTCAAGGCGCACGCCGAGTTGTTCGGCATCGTAGCGCGGGGTGAGGCTGGCGATCAGCTCGATGTCGCAGCCGTTGCAACTGCCCCCGTTCATATGAAAGAGCCAGGGACTGCGGCGGCGGGAGTAGCACATCAATCGATTCCAGAGATTCATAGCTGCCCCCAGTGGATCATTTCGAGAACGCCGGGCCAGATGCCGCCGACAAGCAGGATGGCGACGAGGACAACAATGACGGCCCGCAGCACGAGTGGCTCACTGCGTTGCTTATCGGCGGCGGGCGGGCTTGGATCATGCGGCGGACCCCACCAGACGCGGGTCAGGGCCAGCACATATGCAATGAGGGCAAAGATAGAGGAGAGGATGAAGACGGCCGCCAGCGGCCATCCGATCTGAACTGCTGTTTCGTAAAGGCGCCAGCGGCCGAGGTATCCGAGCATGGGCGGAATTCCCAGCATGGCCAGCATGCCGAAGAGGAATCCGAATGCGCTGACCGGGTAGCGAGTGATGAGGCCGGTGTGCTCGCCGTCGAGTGCGCCGTCGGCCTCGGGGGCGCTCAGGCAGATGAAGAGAAGAGCTTTGGCGAGGGCGTGGGTGGTGGCGGCGATCATCGCGCCCATCATTCCGAGCACAGAGACGGAAGCGAGGCCCAGCAGGAGGAAGCCTACGTCTTCAATTGTCGAGAGAACCAGCAGGCGCTTGAGGCTGCGCTGCGTGAGCATCAACAGTGCGGCGAGCAGTGAAGTGACCGCGGCGACGTAAAGCAGCAGCGGTGGCGTGAGGGCGCCGGGGTTGAGCTGGACTTCGATGGCGAACTCAGCGAATGCGGCCATATCGACGATGGCAATGATCAGGCCGAGTACGAGTGCAGGCAGCTCGTCGGCAAGACTGAGTAGCCAGAAGAAGAGCGGGACAGCAGCCAATTTAACGACAATGCTGGTGAGCAGAAAAGCGCGCGACCAGGCCTGATTTTGCTCGTTGTAGAGCATTTCGCTGGCCAGGATGGACCCGGCGGAGATGAGCACTACGGCGAGGTAGGTGAATTTGGCGGCCTTTGAGCGCGCCGTGAGCCAGACCCGTAAGACAGTGAGCAAGGCAGCGGATTCGAGAAGGCCAAGCCGCAGCCATGGGTTCGCGACCATCAGGCCCGCGACCGAAAGACCGCCGACGATTATCATGCAGGGCCACAACGGGAGCTTGGTGCGCGCCTTGATGGTGAGCGAGGCAAAAAGCAGCGCGACGGCAGCGACGGCAAGGGCAAGGATAAGAAAAGCCGGCGTGCGCGGCTCGGCAGCCAGTGGGGCCCAATTAGTCTGACCCGCAGGCACGGCCCAGCGGACGCAAGCGAAGACGGCGGCCGCCAGCAAGATGACCAACACAGTGGCGTTCCGCTCCATCCACGAGACTGCGACTCCCAACCCGCGCGATACAGCTTGCAAGCCGCGCCAGACGCTGAGATAGACAGCGTCGACATTTGTCCAGCGGAAGAATTCCTTCCAGTTTTGCAGGAAGATGCTGGAGAAGTCGCCGGCCGTGAGCCGGCCTTGATCGGACAAAGGCTCGCCGCCGGTAAAGATTCCGCCGCCCGCGCCGGCCAGGGCAGCGCCGCCTGTGACTGTGGCAGGCCGCGCGACGTATGCAATCGCGTAAATCAATCCGCCGAGAACGAGCGAGACCAGAGCCAGCACCAGGCCGCCGGTTGTCGAAAAGCTGCCGGCATTGGCGAACAATCCGAACCATGTAACCTGAACGCCCGTGCCCAATCCGAGCACGCTCAGGATGGGATTGAGGAAGTAGTTGACGGCCAACTGCGGCGCGATCCCCAGCACCACGCTGCCCGCAGCCATAAACCCCATTCCCCAAACCATTGTGGGCGGAGCTTCATGCGCGTCTTTTGTCGCTTCGGTAAGCGGTCCGAGAAAAACCGCGCTCGTAGCCTTGGCGCAGAGAAAGACGGTGCCCAGGCTGACGATCCAGGCCACCATGGCGGGAACGGCCCATCCGGCCTGCAGTGCCGCGGCGTAGAGCATCCACTTGCTGGCAAAGCCGCTCATGAGCGGAATGCCCATCATGCTGCCCACGCCGATCAGCCAGGACAAAGTCGTTCGCGGCATGCGCTGTGCCAGGCCGCCTAGCTGGTTCATGTCGCGCGTGCCGGCGGAGTGCTGCACCGAGCCGGCGGTGAGGAACAGTCCGCCCTTGAAGAATCCGTGATTGAGGCAATGCAGCAGCCCGGCGGTGATGGCCAGCGGGGTGCCGATGCCGATGCCCATCATCATGTAGCCGATCTGGCTCACGGTCGAGAAGGCCAGCATGCGCTTCAAATCCGTCTGCACCATGGCGTACATCACGCCGACGGCCATGGTGGCGGTGCCGATCCAGACCAGCGTCGAGCCCCAGGCCTGCGGCCACACACCAAAACTGTGCATGCGGGCGGCCAGATATACGCCAGCTTTTACATAACAGGCCGCGTGAAGCAGCGCGCTCACCGGCGTTGGCGCGGCCATGGCTTCGGGAATCCATGTGTGCAGTGGGACTTGAACGGATTTGGCCACCAGCGCGGCAAGCATGAGTACAAAAATACCGCCGGTAAAGCTGCGCGCCACGGCCGGATCGGTCCACAATGCGCTGCCGGTGCGGTGATAAACGACCAGAATGGCCGCGAGCAGGCCGTAGCCCGCAATATGGGTCATGAGCAAAACTTTGCGCGCGCCACTGACCGCTTCGGGGTTGGTATACCAGAAGCCGACCAGGCTGAAGGAGCAGAGGCCAACCAGCTCCCAGCACAGATAAAAGATGAAGAGGTTGGCGCTGTAAACCAGGCCGACGAAGCCGCCGATGAAGATCAGCATGGAGCAGTAGAAGCGCGTGGCAGCCTTGTCGTGCGCCATGTACCCAATGGAATAGAGCAGCACGAATCCGCCCAGGCAGGTGCCCATGAAGGCGAACAGCACGCTGAGCGCGTCAACATGCAAAACCAGGGCAAGCGGCCCGTCCCAATGGAGGAGATTGAGGTCGATCGCTTGGCCTGCATGAACCAACGGCACAGTGGCAACCACAGCGAGAACAGCGGGCAGACAGGTGAGAGCTGCGAGGATTCCCTTTGTGCGTGCGGAACAGAGCCGCGCAACCAGAAGCTGAAGCACGGCACCCAACAGGAGCGAACACGGCGCAGCGAGAATTAGGTTCGCGGCTATCATGCTTGGAATGCTAGTTTGCGCAGTAGGTTGACGATGTGACGCACCGCACATGCAGGGTCGAGTTCTCGCGATGTGGGACGCTGAATAGAATCAATACAACAGGGTACCGCCACGAGTATGCTGGTCTGCGGTATGAGGCTCGATTTTGACGGATGAAACCCAATTGAATCGAGAGCGACTGTCCCAGCGGCGCGGCGTGTTGGTGCGCGGCGTGGTGCAGGGTGTGGGTTTCAGGCCGTTTGTTTACCGGCTGGCTCTTGAGGAGGGCCTGGCTGGGCTCATCGGCAACGATACGGATGGAGTGACGATTGAGGTTGAGGGAGCAGCGGGACATGTGGCCGCGTTTCTGGAACGGCTTCGCGCCGAGGCGCCACCGTTGTCGCGGATCGATTCGATCGAAGTCCGCGAGGTTGCGGCGACGGGCGAGCGCGGCTTCAGGATCGTCGCCAGCGAAGTGTTGGGGCGCGTCAGCACGGGAATTCCGGCGGATGCGGCCACCTGCGCGGACTGTTTGCGGGAGCTGCTCGACCCGCGAGACCGGCGCTACGGATATCCATTCTTGAATTGCACCAACTGCGGGCCGCGGTTCACGATTACGCGACACATTCCTTATGACCGGCCGCAGACTTCGATGGCGCACTTCAAAATGTGCGCCGCTTGCCAGGCGGAGTACGACGATCCGTTGAATAGACGGTTTCACGCGCAGCCCAATGCTTGCTGGGATTGCGGGCCGCGAGTGTGGCTCGTCGCAGCGGATGGTGGCGCGATTTCAGCGGAGAATCCTGTGGCGGCGACGATCGATCGCTTGGCAGCGGGCGAGATTATGGCCATCAAGGGGGTTGGCGGATTTCACCTGAGTGTGGATGCGACCAACCAGGCAGCGGTGATGCGGCTGAGAGAGCGCAAACATCGCTACGGGAAGCCGCTAGCCGTGATGGTGAAAGATGTGGAGGCGGCGCGGGAGATTTGCGCGCTGACAGCGGAGGAAGAAGCGCTGCTGCAGACGTCGGCGCGGCCGATTGTGCTGGCGCGCGCGCGGCCGGGCTGCGGAATTGCCGAGGAGTTGGACTGACTTGGCGCCGGGAGTGGCGCCGGGATTCCATGGCTGGGCCTGTTTCTGCCCTATGCGCCGCTGCAGCATCTGCTCTTTGCCGATGGCCGGTTGAAGGCTCTGGTGATGACTTCTGCGAATCTGAGCGAGGAGCCGATTGCCATCGACAACGATGAAGCGTTGGCGCGGCTGGGCGCGATTGCCGATGCGTTTCTGATGCACGACCGCGAGATTTTGCAGCGGTGCGACGATTCGGTTGCGGCGGTGGTGGATGGCGCTCCGCAACTGATTCGGCGGGCGCGGGGATTTGTGCCGCTGGGCGTGGAGCTGCCGTTTGAAGCCCCGCCGCTGCTGGCCGTGGGCGGGCATTTGAAGAATGTGTTTGCGCTGGCGCGGGGGCGGCGCGTTTATCAGAGCCAGCATCTGGGCGATCTCGAAAATCTGACCGGCCTCGAGTTTTTCAAAGAGTCTCTCGATCACCTGATGCGGACCTTTGAGATTGAGCCGGAGACGGTGGTGCACGACATGCATCCGGGATATTTATCCACCGAGTGGGCGAAGGAGTGGGCGAGCGAGCGAGGACTGCCGCTGATCGCCGTGCAGCATCATCATGCGCATGTGGCTGGATGCATGGCGGAGCATGGGCTGGACGAGGCAATCGGCCTGGCGCTGGATGGGACCGGCTACGGGACGGATGGGCGGATCTGGGGCGGGGAAGTGCTGATTGCGCGGCTGGATGGCTTTGAGCGGTTTGCGCATCTTGAGTATGTGCCGATGCCGGGCGGCGATGCGGCGGTGAAGGAGCCGTGGCGGATGGCGTTGGGAGCGCTTCATGCTGCGGAGTTTGATGTGGAGTCGGAGCAGATGCTGGCGCTGCTCGGGCGCAGAGCGGAAAGAGGCGCGTGTACTGAAGCGAATGATTGAGCGCGAGGTCAACTCGCCGCATGACATCGAGCCTGGGGCGGCTTTTCGATGCGGTAGCAGCCGTGGTGCTGGGGCGGCGTGTGGTGGACTACGAGGCGCAGGCGGCGATTGAGCTGGAGGGAATTGCTGTTGATGGAGCCGACAGATTTGAGCAGGGGGACTACGTTCTGGAGCTGCATGAGGCAGATGAAGGCTCGGCAAGTGGAGCTGTGATTCGAACCGGCAAGATGTGGAAAGCGGTGTTGCAGGACCTTGGGCGCGGCGTGCCGGCAAGCCGCATATCAGCGAGGTTTCATGCAGGAATCGCAGAAGGGTTTATCAACGCTGCGGCCAATGCGCGTATCGAGAGCGGAATTAATACTGTGGTGCTGAGCGGCGGATGCATGCATAACCGGCGGCTGGCGCGGTTGCTGCGTTCAGGACTCGAAGAGGAAGGGTTCAAGGTTTTCGTGCATAGGCAGGTCAGCCCCGGGGATGGAGGGCTGAGTTATGGGCAGGCCGCGGTTGCGGCGGCGATGCTCACCAAGAATTAGCCGGAGAGGCGGACGAGCATCTGCGCTTCCTGGCGCGGGCCGAGGATGGACATGCGCGGGATGCGGCCGCGGACCATGGCGACTTCGTCGCAGCGGTGCAGGCGCGGGCAGCTCTGGCAGTCCTTGAAGATCTTGTCGGGCAGCTCGGACTTGTCTTCGACGGTGCGGAAACCATACTTGAAAAAGAAGTCGGGGATGCGCGTGAACAGGCAGACGGATTGGATGCCGTGCTCTTCGGCTTCTTCGATGAGCGCGCCTAGGATTCGGCCGCCGGCGCCCTGTCCCTTGGCTTCGGGCTTGACCACGATCGAACGCACCTCGCACAGATGCGGCCCGTAAAAGTGCAGAGCGCCGCAGCCGAGAAACACGCCGCCATCCGATTCGGCCACCGTGAAGTCGCGAATGTTTTCGCAAATCTCAGCGAAGGGGCGCTTGAGCAGCGTGCCGTCGGTAGAGAGCGAGTTCACCAGGTCGTAGACGTTTGAGGCGTCCTGGAGCAGGGCCTTACGCACCAACATGGACGACCTCCCCTGCATTCAGTGTAGCAAGAGCCGCAATTCGCTCCGACGCATCAGCCAGCGCCTGCTCCACGCGGGCGCGCGCAGTTCCTCCAATCACATCGTGGCAATCGAGCGTTGCGTTGAGCGCGATGGCCGAAAAAAAGTCTTCCTCAAACTCCGGTCCAAACTCGCGCAACTCTGTCAGCGTGAGGTCGCCGACTTCGGCGCCTTTTTCGATGGCGAAGCGCACGGCATTGCCGATTTTCTCGTGCGCGGTGCGAAAGGGAACGCCCTTGTGAACGAGATAGGTTGCGGCGGCCATCGCATTCAGATAGCCGGATTGCGCAGCCGCTTGCATCCGGTCATGACGGAAGCGGAGCGCGCGCGTAAACTTCGGCAACAGGCTCAACATTCCGTCGAGAGTATCGGCTACGGCAAAGACCGGCTCCTGCGTCTCCTGCAGGTCCTTATTGTAGGCAAGCGGCAGGCCCTTGAGCAGAGTCGCAAGCGTGGTGGCCGCGCCAAGCAGCCGACCGCTCTTGCCGCGCAGCAGTTCAGTGAGGTCGGGATTCTTCTTTTGCGGCATGGCGCTTGAGCCTGTTGAGAAAGCCTCTGCCAGATCGATGAAGCCGAACTCGGCGGTCGCGAAGAGGGTGATCTCCTCCGCGAAGCGCGAGATGTGAATTCCCAGCGTGGCCGCGGCCTGGGCGAACTCCAGCGCAAAATCGCGGTCGCTTGTAGCATCGATGCTGTTGGACGTGGGCGCGGTAAAGCCGAGTTCGCGCGCGGCGATGGTGCGATCGAGCTTGAGCGTAGCGCCCGCCACTGCGCCCGAGCCGAGTGGACAATAGTTGAGCCGGGCAGAACAATCACGCAGACGATCTGCGTCGCGAAGAATCATCTCGACGTAGGCAAGCAGCCAGTGAGCGACGAGCACGGGCTCGGCGCGCTGCATGTGCGTGTAGCTGGGCATTGCCGCTTCGCCTGCGTTGCGTGCCTGCTCGACCAGCGCCCCAGCCCAATGGGCAAGCGCTTCAACGATCCGGCCGATGTGTTCGCGGACGTAGAGTCGCAGGTCTGTGGCGATCTGCTCGTTGCGGCTGCGGCCGGTGTGCAGCTTGAGGGCGAGGGAGCCGATGCGGTCGACTAAAGACAATTCGACGAAATGATGAATGTCTTCCGCGGACGCATGGTTGCGCACCTGGGCCTGGCCCGCTTCGGACGCGTGATCGGCGGCAATCGAATCGAGCGCGGCGCGGATTTGCGCTGTCTCACCGTCGGTGAGGATCTGTGCGGCACAAAGAGCCGATGCGTGGGCTTTGCTGGCGGCAATCTCCTGGGGAAGCAGCCGCCAGTCGAAGGGAAGCGACCGCTGCCACGCTTCAAACTCGCCATCGAGCGGCTCGCGAAAGCGGCCGGACCACATCTTTCCGGATTGTTGTTCATTCGACATTGATTCAGGTTACCTTCGCGGTGCGGGCGAGGACGCCCGCATTACAGCCGGTCTAGAGACCGGCGCTACTCTCTTGCTCCTTTTCAGGGGCGCTGTTCAATCTGGGCATTTCGCTGCCCTTGCTGAGGGTGAGCAGGCCAGCCGCGGCGTAGGTAAGCAGCTTATCGCGGGTGTCTGCGATGTCAAGATTGCGCATGGTGAGCTGGCCGATGCGGTCGCGCGGAGAGAAGGTGGATTCGGTCTTCTCCATGCTCAGGCGCTCGGGATGAAAGGTGAGGTTGGCCGACTCGGTGTTGAGAATCGAATAGTCGTTGCCGCGGCGCAGCTCCACGGTGACTTCGCCGGTGATGGGTTTGGCGACCCAACGCTGGGCTCCTTCGCGGAGCATGATGGCCTGCGAGTCGAACCAGCGGCCCTGGTAGAGCAGGCGGCCAAGCTTGCGGCCATTGTCGCGGTACTGCTCGATGGTGTCTTCGTTGTGAATGCCGGTGATGAGCCGCTCGTAGGCGATGAAGAGCAATGCGAGCCCCGGCGCCTCATAGATGCCGCGGGACTTGGCTTCGATGATGCGATTCTCAATTTGATCGGACATGCCGAGACCGTGACGGCCACCGATGCGATTGGCTTCGAGAAGAAGCTCGACGGCGTCGTCAAATTGGCGGCCATTGAGCGCGACCGGAAACCCTTCTTCAAAGCGGACGGTTATCTCCTCACGCTTGACTTCGACATCGTCGCGCCACGAGGCCACGCCCATGATGGGGGTAACTATTTTGATAGACGAGGAAAGCTGCTCCAGGTCCTTTGCTTCGTGTGTTGCGCCGAGCAGGTTGGAGTCGGTGGAGTAGGCCTTCTCGGCGGACATCTTATACGCAAAGCCGTGCTGCTGCATGAAGGCGGACATCTCGGCGCGGCCGCCGAGCTCGTCGATGAAAGCGGCGTCGAGCCAGGGTTTATAGACCTTGAGGTCGGGATTGACAAGCAGGCCGTAGCGGTAGAAGCGCTCGATGTCATTGCCCTTGAAGGTGGAGCCGTCGCCCCAGATGTGGACGTCGTCCTCCTTCATTGCAGCCACCAGCATCGTTCCGGTGACGGCGCGGCCGATGGGAGTGGTGTTGAAGTAAGGAACTCCAGCCGTCGTGATGTGGAATGCGCCGGCCTGCAGTGCGGCGATACCTTCGCGAACCAGCGGGCCGCGGCAATCAATGAGGCGAGCCTCTTCTGCGCCGTATTCGAGCGCCGCACGCGGGATCGCGTCGTAGTCAGTTTCGTCGGGCTGGCCCAGGTTGGCCGTGTAGGCATAGGGGATGGCGCCCTTCAGCCTCATCCAGTGCAGGGCGGCGGAGGTGTCAAGCCCGCCGGAGAAGGCAATGCCGACTTTTTGGCCGGCGGGCAGTGATTCGAGAATTACGGACATGCGTGCGCCTTTAGTGAAGAAGTGAACAAGTGAAAAAGTGAATTAGTCACCGAGCGAAAATCCCGCGAGCTACTGAAGGCTCGCCGTGTTTGCCAAGCCGCCGAGCAGCAGCAGCAACAGGGCCTTTTGACAATGCATGCGGTTTTCGGCCTGGTCGAAGACTATCGACTGCGGGCTGTCGAGCACTGCGTCAGTTACTTCAGCGTTGCGGCGGGCGGGCAGGCAGTGCATGAAGACGGCGTGCGGCGCGGCTTTGCCCATCAGGGCCTCGTTGACTTGAAATGGGCGAAAAATTGGAGCTCGCTTTGTTGATTCGTGCTCGAAGCCCATGCTGACGCAGACATCTGTGTAGACCGCATCGGCGCCTTCGACGGCAGCCTGCGGGTCCTGCAGCAGGCGGACTTCGCAGCCGTTGGCCGCGGCGATCTCTCGCGCGCGGGTTACGATCTCGATGTCGGGCGAGTAACCGCGCGGCGTGGCGATGGTAACGTTCGACCCCAGTTGCGCGCCGGTGAGCATCAGCGAGTGGCAAACGTTGTTGCCGTCGCCGACATAGGTGAAGTTGAGACCGGCCGCTGTGCCGAAGTGCTCTTGAAGGGTCATGAAATCGGCAAGCGCCTGGCAGGGATGCTCGAAGTCGGAGAGCGCATTGACGACGGGCACACGCGAGTTTGCTGCCATCTCGACGATGGTGTCGTGCGCGTAGGTGCGCAGCACGATGATGTCGACCCAGCGCTCGACGTTGCGCGCGACATCGGCGATGGCCTCGCGCTCACCAAGAGGCGAGTTGGTGCAATCGACGAAGATTGCGTTGCCGCCCATGGTGTTGATGCCGGTCTCGAAGCTGAGGCGCGTGCGCAGGCTGGCCTTCTCAAACATGAGCACCATTTGTTTGGCGTCGAGGGCGTGACGATACTCGCGCGGATTGCGCTTGACGTCGTGACCGAGTTTGAGGATGGCGCGCACTTCGGCGCTGGACAAGTCGGCGACGGAACACATGTCTTCGCCGGCGAGACGCGCGGCCGCGCCAAGAATATCGGGATCTTTTTGAACAGTCACTGTTGTTTCTGTGGGTTCGAGGGTTGCTTTGCTAGCCATGGTTCTGTCCTCCAACTGCCTGCGCAGTGGTGTGAGAGGCGTTCGAATTCGCATTGAGTACGCCGGCATGTTCGGTGAAGATTTCGTCCAACGCCGCGATGGCGGTGTCCACGTGAGAGCGCTCCAGAATGTACGGCGGCAGGAAGCGCAACACCGTGTCGCTGGTGCAGTTGATGAGGATGTGCCGCTTGAGCATCTCGGCGACGATGAGCTTGGCGAGATCCGCGGAATCAAGCTCGGCCGCAATCATCAAGCCCTTTCCGCGCACGTCGACAATGGCGCTGTGGCGCGTGGCGAGGGAGCGCAACTGGGCTTGAAAATAGTCGCCGACTTCGGTGGCGTGAGCGAGAAGATTCTCTCTCTCCATGTAGTCAATGACGGCGATGGCGACAGCGCAAGCGAGCGGGCCTCCGCCGAACGTGGTGCCGTGCATACCGGCATGCATCACGCGCGCAACTTCTTCGGTGCAGAGGACAGCGCCGAGGGGCAAACCGCCGGCAATCGGCTTGGCCAGTGTGGTGACGTCAGGTTGAATGCCGTAGTGCTGATAGGCGCACCACTTGCCGGTGCGGCCCATCCCGGACTGGATTTCATCCACAATAAGCAGCGCGCCGGTTGAGCTGGCAAGTGCGCGAGCCTCGGCGAAGAACTCCTGCGTGAGCGGACGCACGCCGCCTTCGCCCTGGACGGCTTCGACGAGGATGGCGCAGACTTCGCTCGAAAACTTGGCGCGCAGATCGGCAACATCGTTGAAGCGAACGAACTCAACGCCGGGAACGACGGGGCCGAACGGCTCGCGGTACTTTTCTTTAAATGTGGTCGAGACGGCGCCGAAGGTGCGGCCGTGGAAGCTCTGCTCAAGGGCCAGAAACTTGGTTCCGATGTTGACGCCTTCGCTGCGCTTGAGGCCGGCATAGCCGCGCGCCAGCTTCATTGCGCCTTCCCATGCTTCGGTGCCGGTGTTGGCGAAGAAGACGCGGTCGAGGCCGGTGCGCTCGGTGAGGCGCAGCGCCAGCTCCGCCTGACCTTCGTGGTAGTAGAGGTTCGAGGTGTGGATGAGGGCGCGGCTCTGACGAGCGATGGCCTCTTCAATCACCGGGTGGCTATAGCCAAGTGCGTTGACGCCAATGCCGCTGAGCAGGTCGAGGTACTTCGTACCGTTCTCGTCAACGATGTACACGCCCTCGCCACCGACAAAGAGGATGGGGCTGCGGTCGTAGGTTTGCAGCAGAAGTTTCGATTCCGCGGCGCGAATTTGATCGAGTTTCGTCAATGTCATGTCTCCTTTGACGGCTGGGAAGCTTTGAACAAGCCATCGGCATTCCCACAGGGGCTAAAGCCCGGATTCATTTTTTGCCACTTACGGCACGACTGAAGTCATGCCCTGACACAAGACCGGTCGATAAAACAATCCTTAGGCAACCATCACTTCGGTGCCTTGGGCTACGCGGGAGCTGCACAGGTCGGGAAGAGAACCGGCAGCCTCCGCGGGCAAAATTCTTACGCGCTTTACGCCGTTCAACAGAGCTTCACGGCAGGCGCTGAGCTTGGGCAACATGCCGCCAGAGATTACGGCGCTCTTGGCCATCTCGGCGATCTGATCGATGGAGAGCCATCGGAGTACTTCTCCGTTTGCGCCCTTGACGCCGGGGACATCGGTCAGGAAGACGAGTGCATCGGCATGGCAGGCAACAGCGCAGGCCGCGGCCATCTCGTCGGCGTTGATGTTGTAGTACTCGCCGTCGAAGCCGAGCGCCATGGAAGAGATCACCGGCACGCCGTTCAACTGCCAGATGGCCTCGATCCACCTGGGATCGCTGGCGACGATTTCGCCCACGTAGCCGAGGTCGGGCCCGCCACCGTCCAGCAAGGCCCGCTTTTTGCGGGCGCGAAAGAGAAGGCCGTCGCCGCCGGACAATCCCACAGCCGGCTGTCCGAGCGCGCCCAGAGCCGCTACCAGGCCCTTGTTGACTTTGCCGGCAAGAACCATCAGGGCCACGTCGCGGGTTTCCGCATCGGTGACGCGCAGGCCGGCAACGAACTCGCTTTGTTTGCCCAGTGCCTTCAACATGTGGGTCAACTGCACACCGCCGCCGTGAACGACGGCAACCTGATTGCCGTCGCGGACAAGTTCCGTAATGGCGCGCGTGCAACCGTCCAGAAGCGATGGAGTTTCAAGGCCCGCCCCGCCTAGTTTGACGACGTATTTCATTCCTGGCCCTCCGCTTCGGACTTCATTCGAGACCCTCGGCTTCGCCGTATCCAAGCATTACGTTCATGTTCTGCACGGCCTGCGAGGACGCGCCCTTCAACAAGTTATCAAGGCAACTGACGACGATGGCGCGGCGCCCGTCTGGCGCAATTTGAAAGCCGATGTCGGCATAGTTTGTGTGCACCGAGTATTGAATCTGCGGCAACACCTTGTCGTGGATACGCACCATGGGACTGCCTGCAAAAAAATCGCGATACACTTTTGCCACGGCGGCCTGGTTCTGCGTCTCGCGAAAGCGCACATAGATCGTGGAGAGAATCCCACGCGGAATCGGCAGCAGATGCGGCGTGAAGACGATCTGACTTTGGCCGACGCCGATTTGCTCAAGCAGCTCTCCAGTGTGGCGATGCGTGAAGGCCGCATATGCCGACAAATTGTCTGCCGCGTACATGAAGTGCGTCTTCGCGGTGGGAGCTTTGCCCGCGCCGCTTACGCCGCTCTTCGAATCGGCTACTATGCCATGGTCCAGATCGATGAGCCCGGCAGCGACCAGCGGCTTCAGCGCCAGGATGATCGAGGTCGCGTAACATCCGGGATTGGCGACGAGCCGGGCACCGGCGATCTGCGCGCGATGCAACTCGGGGATGCCGTAGACGGCCTCGGCCTGCGTCGCGACAGCCTTATCGGATCCCTCATCCTCGAATCCATAGACGGCGCGATTGGCTGGATCGGTGAGCCGCCACGCGCCGCTCAGATCGATCACGCGAATCCCACGGGCAAGCGCTTCAGGGTACCCATTCGCGCGACTGCTCGTGGGGAGTGGCGAGGAACAAAATTCCACGCCGCGGCTGGCGAGCAGTTCCCAGGAGAACGGCTCCTGCTTCAGATTCCGCGCGCCGCTGTTGTCCCCGAGCTGGGGATGGATTTCGGCCAGCGGCACACCGCCGCCGCGCGCTGCATCCTTGGCGTCTGGGTTCGCATTTGGGCGCCCGGCAAAGACCGGAGGGGCGCCTTGGAGACGGGGATGCCGCAGCAGCAGCCGCGCCAACTCGGCTCCGGCGTACCCTGTGACTCCAATAACTGCGGTTTGTATCGTATCGGTCATGACTCCAGAAAGGCCCTCAGGCGCGCTTCCACTTCGCCTGCCCGGCGCGGGTCTGGACAAATGACCAGAACGGTATCGTCGCCGGCAACGGTGCCCACCACCTCCGGCCATCCCTCATGGTCGAGGGCCGCGGCTGTGGGCTGTGCTCCGCCCATCACCGTTCCCACGACTACTTGATTCATAGCCTGGCGCACTCGCAGGCCGAAACTCTCCATCATGTCGGCCACTGACGGAGGACTGTTGTCCTCGATAACGGCAGTGGACGAACCATTGCCTCTGATTCCGCCATTGCCGTTGGGCATGGAATAACCGCTTGGTCCCTTGGAGAGGCGCAGTTCGTGAATATCGCGAGAGAGCGTGGCCTGCGTAACTGCAAAGCCGCGGCGGCGCAGCTTGCGGCGCAGCTCGTCCTGGTTGGTGACCAGGGAGCTTGACAGCAGGTCCCGTATCGCGTTGTGCCTTTGAAACTTCATCTTATTCCACGGACAATTGCTACGGCCTTTTCCGGCCAAATTGAAAGCGCGGCCCGCAGTTCAGGGGCCGCGCATGAATAAATATACAACAGAACTGCATAAGTATGCAAGAATGTTTGTCGCCGAACCTCCAAAGTAACGTGCATCGCGGCGATGTCTTCGCAGGCTGCGGAAAAACTCGACCCCAACCCCGGAAAGTGTCAGGGCACGACTTTAGTCGTGCCGCAAATGCGACAAAGTAAACGTCGGGCTTTATCCCCTGAGAGACGGATTTTGAGATTCTTCACCGCAGGCCGGCCTTTTTCCGCAGCCTCTTCAACCGCGATTCAGCTTCTTGCGCCTCTTTTCCTCATACATCGCTTTGTCTGCTTCGGCCAACAGCTTCTTCAAAGACTGGTGGGCGTGTTCATCCGAAGTCACGTGGCCAACGCTGAAGCTGAAAGGGAATTGCCGGCCGGCCTCTGCGTTCCGGGCCGCGCAGCCTGCTTCCAGGCGCTGAGCCGCAATTGAAATGGCTACCGGGCTGCACTGGCAAACCACGGCGAATTCATCTCCGCCGATACGCCCCAGCACATCCGATTCGCGAAAGATCCCTTTCAACAGGTCCGCTGTTTCGACCAGGAATGCCGAGCCGGTGCTGTGTCCCAGTGAGTCGTTGATCTCTTTCAGATTATCCAGATCGATGAACAGCACGGAGACCTGGACTTGAGAACGCTGTGCCAGCCGCAGCGCTTGTTCGGCAAGCAGGTGGAACCCGCGCAGATTATGCAATCCCGTCAATTCATCGCGCAGGGAAAGATTGCGAATCTCCAATTCCATGGCGTGGATGCGCCAGGTCAGGAAGAGCAACAGAACGAAGGACACAGCCGTGGCAATGGAAGCGAGAATGGCTGTGGCGTAGTTCTCCGGAATCTGCAGAGTCTGGACGAGGTGGGCTCGGCCGGCCTCGCGCGCAAACGACAACACCAGCAGAATGGGCGCGAGTGTTCTGGCAATTTTGCTGCCGATTCCATGGCCCAGGAAGATGGAGAAGATGCCATTCTCGGCTCGGCGGAAGACGGCCACCGTGGTCAGCAGGGCCATGCATGCCAGGGTCTGCGGAGACGTCTGGACAGTCGAGGAGATGCCGAAAATCCTCATGGCGCCAAAGATATGCCCGGAGACAAGAACAAGGACCAGCACGCACAGGCATGAGACGAGAAGATCGGCCAGCAATGTTGAAAGCCGGCTTTGCGCGCCGATAGGGAGCAGCGCAATCCCCAACAATGCGATTCCATCGGCTGTCTGCGGGGCCATCCTTCCGGGAAACTCCGAAGTGGAAACGCGATCCAAAGCGAGCAGCGTGTCAATCCCGAGCGGGATGTGAGCCGAGTATTCGATGACCACCGAAATGCCCAGCAGTGCCACCAGGACTGCCAGCAATTGGCTGAGCAGGTGCATCCGCCTGCTGTAGCGCGGCTCAGAGAGATGCAGACTGATTGCGGCCAAAAGCACGGCGAGCGCGGAATTGGCTTTCATGAGGCGCCAGCCTTCGGGAAGGATTCCATCGATCTGCGGAATGAGCCATGCGCCAAGCGTAACAACAGCAATCAAAGCCGCGACGGCCAGTAAAGCGCGCTTCAACCATGCGAGGTTATTGAGCAGGGCTGGGTCGGGTTCGCTGATGGACAGATCGGGCAGGATCCTAGGCATGGTTCAAACGGGAAAATCCTCAATGCTTCTCGGGGCGAGCAATCTCTTGGTGCTCTGCCTGCATTGTAAACGTCAGGATACGCTGTAGAAAACCTGCTCCTGGCGGGCTTTCGGCCCTCGAAGGCAGGGACAGGCCGCAAATTCCGCGGCGACAGGCAAGCCGTTTCTCCCTCTGCGCTGATACACTCTCGACTGGCCGCGCCGTAAAACCGGTGGCGTCCTCTATTTCAATTCCATGACACCTACGACACCGATTTCCACTATCAACGATCTTTTTTGCCGTGTGGCCGCGGCCGCCAACCCGCGTGCCGTGCTCTGGCAGGACGATTTTGGCCAATGGCAACCCATTTCCTCCGATCAGATGTATCAGCGCGTCCGGGCTGTGGGTGAAGCATTTCTCAGTTGGGGCGCACAAAAAGGCGATCGCATCGCATTGATCGGGGAAAACCGCTGGGAGTGGGCGGTCACGGATTTCGCGGCGCTGGCCATCGGCGCAGTCGATGTGCCTATTTATCCCACGCTGACAGGCGAGCAGGTGGCAGTGCTGGTGCGGGATGCCGGCTGCCGGATTGCCGTGGTCTCAACTCACGAGCAATTCGACAAGCTGTACGCTGTTCGCAGCCGGACTGAGCTTGAACGGATTGTGATCATGGATTCTCCAGGGACGGACTCTCAGGGGCCGCCGGAGGGAGCGATCGCCTTCAAGGACCTGGTGGCCGGGGCCGATGACCGCGGCAATGAACGCGACCCGATCTTCGACGCATTGGTTCGTAGCGTCGAGCCCAAGGACCTTGCAACCCTGATCTATACGTCAGGGACCACCGGCGAGCCCAAGGGCGTTGCTTTGACACATGGCAACATTGCCGCCAACCAGAATATCGCCGGGGTGGACTTCACCTTCGACTCCACCGACTCCTGCATCTCGTTTTTACCTCTATCGCACATCACCGCCCGCGCACTGGACTATGTGATGTACAACTACGGGGCGCAGGTAGCCTATTGCTCGAAGTTCGATAAACTGCCCAAGGCGATGCGCGAAGTCAGGCCCACTGTGCTTGTAGGGGTGCCGCGGGTGTACGAAAAAATTCGCCAGGAAGTGGAGCGGCAGTCTTCGCTTTCGCCGGTGAAGAAGCGCATTCTGGCCTGGGCCGTTCGGCTTGGCTCGGCTCACCGCGAGACTGTGTACGACGGCCGCAAGCCCTCCTCGCCGATGTGGAAACTGGCGGCTAAGCTGGTCTATTCCAAAGTGAGCGAGGCATTCGGCGGGCGGGTAAAAGTCTTTGTTTCCGGCGGCGCGCCTTTGGGTATCGACACCGGCCTCTGGTTCGCCTCGGTTGGCATTGCGCTTTGGGAGGGATACGGCTTGACCGAAACTTCGCCTGTCATTGCGCTGAATACGCCGCTCAAGCATCGTCTGGGCTCCGCGGGCTTTCCCCTGGACAATGTCGAGCTGAAGTTTGCCGGCGATGGGGAGTTATTGGTTCGCGGGCCGTCGGTGTTTGCAGGCTACTGGCACAAGCCGGAAGCCAATGCCGAATGCTTTGACGCGGAGGGATGGTTCCGCAGCGGCGATATTGCTCACCTTGACGCGGACGGATTTCTTTTTATCACCGACCGCAAGAAGGAATTGCTGAAGACCTCGGGCGGCAAGCTGGTGGCGCCCCAGCCCATCGAGAACAAGCTCAAGAACAACGTTCTGGTGGCGCAGGCGGCGCTTGTGGGAGACAAGCACAAGTTCATCTCCGCGCTAATCTCGCCCAATTTTGCGGCGCTGGAGGAGTGGGCCCGTCATCACGGCATCGAAGCAAAATCGCGCGCAGAACTCGTGGCTGACAGCCGCGTGGTTGCTCTTTACGGCGAGATTGTCCGCGAGGTGAACGGCGGCCTTGCCAACTTTGAAACCCTCAAGCGATTCCGGGTTGTGGCAGATGAGTGGACCCTCGAGTCGGGCGAACTGACGCCTTCAATGAAGCTCAAGCGGCGTGTCATTACGGCACGATACGACGGGGTTATCGACGCTCTTTACGCGGACGAAGCAACCTCACGAGGCGAATAGGGGAGGCCAGCTTTTTCTCGACCAGACGGCGATCGCCCCAAAGGCGCCGGACTCCGCGAAAGAAAGGGGCGCCCCATGCGCCGACGCATAGCAAGCTGCCAAACACGATGATGGCGTCGATGCTGATGCGGCCCTCGCGCGACCAGTACGCTTGCGGATCGAGGTTGAGCCACAGTGCGAATTCGTCCAGTGTGAGTGCCGCGCCGGCGCCATAGCTCACCGACATCAGGCGGCTTAGAAGGATGGACATCGGCGAATGGCGGTTGCCCAGATCGAGCAGCCAGCCGTAACCCACCATCAACAGGATCAGGATGCCCCACACCAGGTGATGAATGTGGTGTCCGCGCACAGTGACCCACTGAAAGGGGCCTTCATTGTGGGTGATCGTGCTGACGAGGACGCGGACGCCGATGAACGTGACCAGAAAAGAGACCGACGCGATGAACATCCGGCGGCGCGGCCGGTCGGGGATGGTCGCGCGGATAAGGAGTCCCAGCCGGGTCAGTTGCAGCACCACGAGCAAAAGAACGATGACCAGGCTGGCAAAGGCCAGTAGCAACAGCGCACCGGTTGAAGGCATACCTTATTGAACCACCCGGGCGCGCCAATCGCCCAATGAAATGCACTTTTTCGGAAACCTTCGAGGAACGTGAGCGTGGTCACGATTTTGCTTTACAGCGTGGGGTTACACTGGTTAAGGCGTCGAGAACGGCCCATTTGTCGGGCTCGTTCATACGGCTCAGGGAGTTCCTCCCGGCTCGGCTTTTTATGCCGCGCCTTCGATCAGGAGATGATGCGATGCGAGTTGCTTTATTGACCGGTGGCGGCGATTGCCCCGGACTGAATGCGGTCATTTATGCTGCGGTGAAAAAGGGCATCAACCACTACGGCGATGAGTTCATCGGCTTTCTCAACGGCTGGCGCGGTGTGCTCGACAACAATTGGATTCCGCTGACCCTGGAAAGCACCGATGGCATCCAGTTGAAGGGCGGAACAATCCTGCACTCGTCGCGAACCAACGTGAAAAAGATTCCCGGCGGCATCGACAAGGTCCAGGAAGTCCTGAAGCTTAACAATATCGACGCGTTGATCGCGCTTGGTGGAGACGACACGCAGTCGGTGACGTTGTTCCTGAGCGAGCACGGCGTGCCCAGCGTCGGCGTGCCCAAGACCATCGACAACGACATCAACGGGACCGACCAGACCTTCGGCTTCGACACCGCCGTCATGATCGCCACCGAGGCCATCGACCGCATCCACACCACCGCCGACTCGCACAATCGCGTAGTCGTCGTCGAAGTGATGGGCCGCGATGCCGGCTGGATCGCCTATGCCTCAGGCGTCGCAGGCGGGGCGCATGTGATCCTGGTCCCCGAGAAAGAGATCGACATCGACCATGTGTGCGCGCTGCTCAAGTACAACTACGACCACGGCAAGCACTACGGCGTGGTGGTGGTGGCCGAGGGCTGCCATCTGCCCGAGGTGGGCCAGGTGATCGACGAAGGCGCCAAGCTGGATTCATTTGGTCATGCGCGCTTGTCGGGAATCGGCGAAGCGCTGGCCGAGCTGATCGAGAAGAAGACCGGCTACGAGACCCGCTCAGTGAACCTGGGGCATACTCAACGCGGCGGCGTACCCACGGCCTACGACCGCACCCTGGGACAGCGTTATGGCCTGCACGCCATCGACATGGTGCACGACAAGAAGTGGGGCCGGATCGCCGTCCTGCACGGCACCGACATCACCGACATCACCATCAAGGAAGCCATCGCCTCGAACCGGCGCCTCGATCAGCGCTTCTTCGACGTGATCGCGGATTTGGAAGCGAAGGTGTAGGGCTTACCGGATTGTTCTGCGGTTTGTGAAAAGCCATCCTCCCGGCGGGGATGGCTTTTGCTTTAGTGGATCACTATAATCCGGGGCTGTTTCTTCTGGACCTCAACCTCCATTGCCTGAAGGGCAGCACGCACCAATTATTCAAAGTTCTCGCCAGCCCTTGGTCCTTCGTGGTATTCGTGTTTCATATCCACGATTCTAAAGCGAAGCTACCCCATGCCAGATCAAGAATACTCCGACGGTGGCGAAGACCGAACCCACAGCGATCCGCTGTCTCCGCCCGTTAAAGCATACATAGATAATCAAGTTGAGACTGCCGTAAAACGGCACGACGAGTCCCAAAGCAGAGGAAAGAAATGGAGGAATTCGTGGCGCTCTGCGAGCCCCATCACAAAGGGTTCTTTCATAATGACCGCCGCGATTGCTGTTGCCACTATCGCTTATGCCATCATCGCCGGATGCCAGCTTCACACTATGCGTCAGATTGCCGACGACAGTTCGCGCCAGACGCAGAGTCTCATCGGCGCGGCGACCCAGATTCAAAATGCCGGATGGACATTTTCCGGAGCCGCTCAGGGGATTAACAACGCGGGGTGGAGCGCTGTTGGGAAACTCCAGGAACAGGCCAACAATTTCAAGGAATCCGCTGAGGCCACCCAGAACTCCCTCATAGTCTCGGAGCACGCCTACCTGATTCCTATTGGAGCCAACATAGATAACAGTCTTAGGGCTCTTATGTTGAGCGTCATCAACATTGGACACCTTCCATCTACTGCGGGAAAAATGACGCTCTTTGAAATGACGGTTCGCAGAGGAACCGAAACTGACCGCACTGTGGGATTCCCTATAGGAGAGAAAATTGAAGGGCATTGGAGCGAATGGGATGTTCCGGATTCCACTTACGCCAGCCCTCCTATGCTGTGGACCCCCCTCCCGAGCTTCGACCAAGGCGATTTTTCCCAGCGAAAGACCGGGGTGCTTGTGTCCGGAAATCTGTCCTATAGAGACGGGTTCGATAACACCCCAAGGCGTAGCGCGACCTTCTGCTACGTTGTCTTTTATGATTCGCAACGACGCACGCTGAATAGCGTCGCTTGTGAAGAGAAGGTGATGACCGAAAGGATAAAGAGAGCCATCAGCTTTCCGGCCAATAAGATTGCTGGCCCCTAGAACCACGCAAAGAGCGTACACAAAAAAGGCCGGGAGTGGCTTAGGGGTGCTTCAACCGTTTTGTTGCCCTTAGATCAATAGTTCACGCCTCGGCTCCGCCCTGCCGGGGCGCTTCCTGGTATCGCCCCAACTCCTTGACCATCACGCAATGGGGGCGCAGCGCCTCGATAGCGCGCGATCCCTCTTCGGGAGAGTGGATCTGGCAATCCACATAAAAGATGTACTCCCATGGTTTGCCGTGGACGGGCCGGGACTCGATCTTGGTCATATTGGTGCCGATGGCTGAAATCTCATTCAGCGCGCGAACCAGGGTCCACGGTCTGTCCTCCACGGAAAACGACAGGCTGATCTTGTTGGCGAGGGGATCGGGGACGGCGTCCGCGGTGCGGCGAACCAGGAAGAAGCGCGTGTAGTTTTCCGGATTGTCCTCAATGTCGGCCTGAAGAATCTGTGCGCCGTAGTAGTGCGCCGCGGCTTCGCTGGCAATTGCCGCCGCGTGGCGATCGCGCAACTCAACCAGTTGCTTCACGCTGCCGGCGGTGTCGTAGAAGGCGAAGGCTTCCATTCTGGGGTGCTGCGCAAGAAAACGCCGGCACTGCGCCAGCGCGACGGGATGAGAGAAGACGCGGTCAATTTCGCCTTTAGATGTGCCAGAGATGGCGATCAGGTTGTGGCGGATGCGCAGCAGCGTCTCCCGCTCGACTCTGACATCGTGGGTGAGCAGCAGATCGAAGTGCTCGGCCACCGAGCCGGCCAGGCTGTTCTCGATGGGAATCACCGCAGCCTCCACCGCTCCATTCTCCAAAGCGGCAAAAGCATCCGCTGAAAGTGAAAAGGGAACGATGACCGCATCGGCAACCAGTTTCATGGCCGCTTCGTGGCTGAATGAGCCGGGTTCTCCTTGAATGGCAATCTTCATTCCGCTGCCTGGTTCTCCTATTTGATCTTTTGCTGGGTCGGCCACGGGAGCGGCCTGGAAGGACTGCTTTCTGGCACCATACCACAGGGCAATCGGAATCTCTTCCGGAATTTCGTCGGGGTTTCGTTCTGAAGGCATGAAAATCAACTCCGAAGCCAAAGGTCAGCAGCCACAAAGACAAGGAAGACCGTGGCGATGACGCCGTTCATGGTGAAAAATGCGGCATTGAGTCGGCGCAGGTCGCCTGGAGAAACCAGCGAGTGCTCATAGGCCAGCAAAAGGCCCACCGCGGCAACGCCCAGCCAGCCGACTGTCCGAAAATGAAACAGTATTCCGAACCAGACCAACAAAACCATCATAGCCAGATGCATGGCGCGGGCAGCCATGAAGGCGCCGGGAATGCCGATGGACTGGGGCAGGCTGTAGAGGCCGGCGGCGCGGTCATGATCGTAATCCTGGCAGGCGTATAGTACATCGAAGCCGCCAGTCCAGAGCGTGACCGCCGCGGTGAGCACCAGGATGCGGGGATCGAGGGAGCCGCGAACGGCGATCCAGGCTGCCGAGGGAGCGAGGCCGAGGGACAGCCCCAGCACCAGGTGCGACCAGCGCGAGATCCGTTTCATGTAGCTATAGCCCAGCAGCACCAACAAGACAAATGGCGACAGGTAAAGGGTGAGCCGGTTGAGTTCGGCTGAAGCCAGGACAAAGACGGCAGCGGCGGCCAGCGTAAAGCCGAGGACAAATTGGCGAGAGAGCAGGCCGGCAGGAATGGCGCGGGTGCGGGTGCGGGGGTTGGCGGCGTCCAGTTCGGCGTCGGCCCAGCGGTTGAAGGCCATGGCGCAGGAGCGCGCGGCGATCATGGCGACGAGAATCCAAAGAATCGTTCGCCACGCGGGCCATCCTCCGGCGGCAAGAATGGTCGCGGTGAGGGCAAAAGGGAGCGCAAAGATGGAGTGCTCCCACTTGATCATCTCCAATGTTGTCCGCGTCCTGAACCACAAGCCTGGCATGTTGAATCCAGTTTACTTGAGGGGCCGGCAGGAATCTGGTCTCGGACGTCACGCTTGGCTTCCGATCAGACGCGAGCTTCCGCTTCGTCAACCGTGGCGGTGAGGGGAATCACCGTATCCACTTTGGTCAGCTTGAACAGTTCGAGGACGCGCGAATTGACTCCGGCGGCAATCAGCTTTACGCCTTTCGCCTGACAGCGGACAAAGTGGTTGACGATCATGCCCATGCCGGTGGAATCCATATAGGGAACGCCGGTCAGGTCGATGATGGTGACGGCGGGCGGCTCGCCGCCGCGCAGCATCGATTGGAAGTCGAACATGTTGCGCAAGGTGAGGGGGCCGTTGAGATGGAAGATCACCGTGCCGGGAGCTTTACCTTCTTTGCGATCGATGGTGAGGGGAGCGTCGATGGCCATAGTTGATAAGTGTAAGGAATAAAACGCGAATTGTCGTTACAAATGTGTGAATGTCGAGGCATGGCCTCGCCTTGCCCTGCGGCTTGCTGCCTGCCTTCCGCGGTGGCACAAGAAAAATGGCCACGGAGGGATTAGTTCCGTGGCCAAGTGAATTACGCAAATCCGCTACCGCCTACTGGACCGCGGCTTGCTTCTGCGATTCAGAGGGCTGGTTGGCTACTTGCAGGTTGTTTTTTACGCTGAAGACGCCGGGGACGCCGTTGGCGCGGATATTGGCCGTGTCCTTGTCGGCCTGGGTATCGACGATGCCATCAAGCTGCACATGGCCGCCCGACACGGTAATGCGGATCGTCTTTGCCGGGTCGATCGCATATCTGTTCAAGGACGGATAGCCGTAGATGGCGCGGTACTCCGCGATGCGGGTCCCGTCGTCCATGGCCGAGGGAGGATCGACCTGGATTTCGTCGACCACATCTTTGACTCCGGGATAGGTGCTGACCAGTCCAATGGCCGAGTCTCTGCTCGGATAGTCGAGCGCATGGCCTCCGAGGGTGACTACGCCGTTCTCGATGCCAATGCTGATGGCATCGAAGACGTTCCCATAGCCCACGCGGTCGTATTCCAGCTTTTCGCCCAGCTTGGCGCGCAGTTGATCGTCTGAAACACTGGGGCCGGCGACTTCAATATCGTTGCGAACCGCCACGATGCCCTTTTCCTTGTGGGCGCGCTTGTCGGCATCGGCCTTGTATTCGTAAAGATCCACAGCCCCGGAGAGCGTGACGATGCCGTTCTTCACATCGACCTTCACGTTCTTGAACTGCGATTTGTTCAGCTTGGCCTGTAGCTCGCGCGCCGTTCCCGCATCGTCTCCGCCCTGCGCGGCGAGAGCCGTCTGGGGCAGGCTCAGCATGGCTCCTGCGAGTGTGACCGCCAGAACCAAGGTCTTGATCGTGCGAATCTTCTTTTTCATTTTGAATACCTCCTTGAGGACGCAGAACAACTGATGCGGCAACCCACCCCGGAGTTGCTCGGCCTTCAGCGGTCAAGAGCGTGGGGCGCCCGAAGCGGGCTGCCGTTCGTCCCGATTAGACACAAGTTTTACGGAAAGGTTTCGCGAGGGGTGCGCATCGACTTCCATGTCTCAAGGGCGAGCCCCTTCGACAAACTCAGGGCGGGCTCTGGGGCACCCGGCATTTTCCCCTGACCCCTGACCCCTGATCCCTGATCCCTGACTCCTCACTTGAAGCGCCGCGTTGCCTTAAAGACCATCGAAAACACGCCCGACTCGTCGCGGGCAACGACGATGGAGAACTGACGGTTGAGTGCGACCTCGGCCTGGATCAGTTGCTGGCTGGTTGTATTCACGTTGGTGGCGTAGGTGAGGGTGAGGTCGCGGCCGAGCTGTTCCTCGACGATGATGCGCGAGGTGGAGTTGCCCAGCGCGCCCAGGTAGTTTGGGTCGACCTTGACAGAGCCAGCGCCGAAGAGCTTCTGCACTCGGCTGCTCACGGTGGCGTTCAGCGCTCCGCCCAGCAGCGCATCGGTGGTGGGATTGGCGAGAGCACGCTCTTGCTGCTGGGTGTAGAGGCGCTGCTGATTTTCGGTGCGGCCCAGGGCCAGCAGGGCAACCACGTCGGCTTCGGGCAGCGGAGGGTCGCTGCGCCAGGTGACGGCGGGGTTGGCGACCGTTCCGTGCAGGCCCAGTGTGATGTCGTAATCCTCGACGCGAGCGGTGGCGTTGAGGTCGATCTGGGGTTCGATGCGCACCGGATTGGTGAAAAAGATGTCGCCGCGCTGCAGGTCGTAGCGGGTACCGGCAATGGTGGCGCTGCCCTCGGTGATGGATACGCGGCCCAGCAGCGAGGGCGAAGCGACGGTGCCGCGCAGGCGCAGGTCGACGTCTCCGGCCAGCTTGGCGTAGGCATTCTGGAAGTTCAACTGCGGCGACGAAACCACATGCACATCGAGGCGAACGTGGTTCGATGGCGCGTCAGGGGGCGCAATGGTCTGGACGGCGTTGGCCTGTGCGGCCAAAGCCGCGATGTCCAAATCGGGGCTAACGGAGAACCGCGTGATCAGCACGTCGCCGCCGAGCAGAAGGTTGTTCTGTGAGCCTTGAAGGTGCAGCGTGGCGTCGGCCAGCGAGCTTACTCCAGGCGGATAGCGAATGCGGATTCCCTTGCCGCTGACCGAGAGGTCGGCGTAGATGCCGTGCTGGTAAGCCAGGTACCCCCCCACACTCAACAGGCCGCCCCCGCTCATGGCTGTGAGCGATTTGACTTCGAGGCGATTCTGATTGAATTCGAGAGTCCCGTGCAGCTGGCTCAGGCCGTTGGGTATGTCCTCCAGTGACAAATAACCGTTCTGAAAGTCGATGCGTCCCTGCAACCCAGGGCTTTTCAAAGGGCCGTGCGCTTCAACCTGGAACGTGGTGGTCCCGCTCGCGGTAAGGTCGGGATCGAGGGATTCAGCAAGCTTCAAGTTGATTGAGCCGTTAGCGGCAACGTCCAGTTGCTGCTGGCCCTTCAGTGCCAGGCTGCCCTGTACATGAAGGTCGGTCTCTTCGCCTGTAACGTGGAGCGGATCGAGCTTGACGCGGGCGTCGGCCAGCGTGGCATGGACGCCGCCCTGGCTCTCCAGGTGGACTCCGGCAACCGTTACAGCCAACGAATCGAGGCGGGCCTCGCCGCGAAGCTGGCCGGGATGCGCGAGCGGTCCCTCGACCGTGATCGTGCCTGCCAATGCGGACGTTCCGGTGAGTCCCTGGATGTGCGCCGTCTTCAGCAGGCCGCCGATATTGAAGCGGGAGAATACAATCTCGGCCTCGGTGGCGTTGTCGCCAGTTAGCGCGGTCCGGCCGTGGAGGTTCAGTTCGGCGCCCTCCAGGCGGGTTGTTGCGTTGTAAGTCAGGGATCGATCGAATGTGTGAGCTACGAAGTCCAGGCCACCAAGGGGTTCTCCGGCGAGGGCGAGTGGACTGAGCGTTGCGTGGGCATCGAGCCGCGGGTCGTCGGTTGTGCCTGAGAGCTGCGCGGTAAAGCCCAGTTTGCCGGTAACATCGATTCCTTGACGCTGTACCGTCTCGAACTTGGCTACGTCGATGCCAGCGCCCTTGGCGTCGATCTGGAAGCGGCGCCCCTTGAGGTCGTAGCTGCCCGTTGCCGAGAGATCGCCGGCCGGCGCGCTCACATTAACCGAGGCCAACTTGATCACGTCGTCGGTCATCGTTCCCTGGGCGCGCAGCCGCGTGACAGGCTCACCGTAGACGCTGCCGCCGTTCAGCTCCACCCATCCTGAGCCGCCCAGGGCATGAATGGGCCCGTCGGCCTGGAGTTGTGCATCGACCGTGCCCGTGGCTGTCACGATTCTGCCGGCAAGCGCCTGCACATCGTCGAGGCCGACTTTGTTGGCCTGCACCCGCGCATGCAATACGGAGTTTGCGTCGAATGCCGGGGTGCGCCCCCTTTCGGCCGCTGCACCGAGCGTGCCGGTCAGATTGATTTCGGATTTTCCGCGGCGCAGCAGGCCGCGCTCTATGGCGATTCTCTCGGCCGAGTAGCTGCCGGTGGCCTCAACCGAATCGAATTGGACAGATTGAACAGTTTGAACAGGCTGATTCTTGGCGGGTTGGCTCGCATTCCCAGTCTGCATGGCCGGCATTTCAATGGACAGATGTGTCGCCTTCGCGTTTCCCGCAAGACGCGGATCGACCAGCGAGCCGTTCCATGTGCCATGGAGAAAATCAACCTGGCCGGTCAGAGCCGCTGGCAGCGCCGCCGTTCCCGATTTGCCATTGCGATTCAATCCCAGATCGCGGAGCACGGTGTCGAATTCATCGAGATTGCTCGAATGAAACTCGACAGCAAGCGCGGTATTGCTGGTGAGCGGAAATGCGCCAAGATGTCCCTGCGCCAGAAGCTGGCTGGCGGGCGTGTTGACCTCGAGTCTGCGCAGATCTACTGCGCCGTTGCGCTGGGTGTACGTTGCATCGAGGGAACCGGTGGCGGGAACCTCATTCTTTACACCTTGTGTGGAGGGGCTCAGACTCACCGCGGCGGCTACGACGAGGGTGCCAACGTCTCCACTTGACCATGATGCCGTGGCCGTACCGTTGACGCGTGTGTCGAATCCCAGGCGCTGAAAAGGTCCCTGGGCTACGATGTCGAGAATCGTATCCAGGGCAACACCTTTGAACTGGGCCTTCACGTTGCCGCTGATGGGAACGAAAGGCGGGGGAGGGTGAACAGCCGGATCAAGCTTGGGGGCGGATGCCGATCGCGCCGTCTGAATGCCCGCCGGCTTCTTCAAGGTAGCAGAGCCTGGGACAGGAGCCAGCCATGGGGTCAGTTGAAGCTCACCCTCGACCTGACCGCCCTCGCGAAGGCGGGCGCCGGTCACGGTGACGACCAACTGCCTTGGGTCGGCATGGACATGCGTGTCCGCATTTACGCCGGTCACATCGACGCCAGGCGCAATATAGGCGCCGTCGTCGATATGAACACTGCCATCGGCGCGAAATTCCCCACCCTGGCCCGCGGCGTCCAGATCAAGACGCGCGATGCCTTGGGGCGCAAACGGATAGCCGAAGACGGGGTCCATGATCCTCATATCGAATTCGCCGGTCGCCTTGGCCTGCCAGCGTGGATGAGAAAAGTCTTCGAGCGTGCCGGAGAATTCCACGGTGTGTTCTTCCGTCGCGTGGCTCTTGGTTCGAGGCGTCGTGGCCGCGGCCCTGGAGGTGATGCGCAGGGAACGAAGAATGACCGCGTTGCGCGTCAGATCCAGCGTGGCCCGCATTGTCCCGTTCATGGGCTTGGCCTTGCCTCGCGACATGTTCAGATCCGCGGCTCCGGCCTCGATGCGGTAGAACACAGGCGCGTTCACTGCGGCGGGCATGTAGCTCATCACCAGGGAAACATCGTTGGCTTCGAAGTCCAGCGGGATCCAGCGGTTCTGCAAGTCGAAGTTCGCGGCGCGGTCCTCATAGTGCAGGACGCCCTGCTCGACTGAAACCCGTCCTGCCTCGAGATCGAAGAACGTGTTGAGCGCGGACTTTTGCTGCTTTCGCGGCTTGCCGGCATGTGGCTGATTTGTGGCGCCGTCGACATACACGATCAGGTGGAATGCCGGGCGGTTTACGTCAGCCTCGCGCAGCAGAATGCGCGGGCTCAGGAAACCCAGCACACTCAGGCGAACGCGCAGATTTTCAACTTGCGCGTATGGCGCATCGCCGGGGGCTTCAAGACCATGAATCACCAGGCCGCCCGCATCGGCCTCGAGACTGAGCAAATGCCAGTGGAATGTGGCAATCTCTACGCGTCCGCCGGTTGCTTCTTCGAGCCAGGCCACGAGCCGCTCGCGCATCAGGGCCTCGCCATGGGATGAGCTGGCCCAGAAGTAGAGGCCCACGACGGCAACTGCCAGCAAAATCGCCAAGGCGGCCAGCGAAAGCGGAACATGACGCAGGAAAAACCGCCGCAACCGGTGGCGTTTACGAGGCTGAGCCGGCTCGGGAGCAACGGGAAGCCCGGAGCCGAAGATGGACTCGTGCTCGCTCATTGCCGACCTCCGAACTGGGGACTGCTCTGGGTTGCCGAAGATTCAAGCGTGGGGTCAAGCACCTCGATCTCACCCTGCTTGCGCAGGTTCTCAAGCCAACCGTCGAAGAGCACATTGACCCGCTGCTGCAAAAGAATTTCCTGAATGCGCGGCGCCACCTGGTCCAGCGGCGGAATCGCTTCACCCTTGGCGTATTGCGGCAGCAGCGTTTCGTTGTAGTAGGACTGGATATCCTGCTGCGGGATCTGAATGCCCTGGCGGAAGCGCTCCTCGATGAAGCGGAGGATCTCGATGCGGTAGCGCAGATAGGTCTGAACCCGCTCCGTCGTCAGGCCGTGGGCAATCAGGAAAGCCTTCCATCCGGCTTCCGAAGCGCAGTTCTGCCGGACGCAGGTCGGGATTTCCTTTCGGATATCCGCCAGGCGGGCGTCGACCTCGGCCGGGGAGGGCTCGATCGACTGCATATCCTCGTCGCGAATCTGCTGCTGAATGAGGGTGCGCGAGATGAGCTGGTCAAGCGCTTGCTCGCGGGTAAGAATACCCAGGCCGCCTCTGCCTGGATCGAGTACCGAGAGCCGGATCTCGTCGTCCAGATCGCTGGCGAGGATGGCTTGGTTGTTGACGACGGCGACCACGCGATCGAGGACGACCGAATCGGGGGGCGTCTGGGCGATGGCCTGCAATGGCATAGCAAGAGCCAGGAGCGCCGCGAAGACAAATACGCTGCTGCGAAGGCCGCGGCATGCCGCCACGAAGCTGCTCGCCAATGCAGTCAGGTTCTTGATCCGGGTTGGAGGCCGGTTGCGCATCAGAACGTCTGCCCCAGGCTGAAGAAGAAGTTGAAGTGGCTGGCCTCGCCCACAGTGGTTGGGGCGCTCGGATTCGAGTAGTTGTAAATCACCGGATAGATGGGCGTATTCAGGTTATAGCTGAAGTCGATCCGGATGGGGCCTGCCGGGGTATGGTAGCGCAAACCGGTGCCAATCGCGTGGGAGAAGTAGTTGAAGCTGCACCCGCCCTGCCGCCCCGTTGAGGTCAGCGGACCCGACGGCGGGGGAACATTGGCGCTGTTCGGCGGAGTGATTTTGCACGTGTCGCGGTCCGGCTGCCGAACCCTCAGAGCGCTGGCCCAGGCGTCGGAGGCGTTGGTGAAGATGTTGCCCATATCGTGGAAGACCACGAAGCTGAGCGTATTGGCGAACCAGGGAATCATCGGCGGCGGCAGGCGCAATTCCGTGCTGTTGATCAGCGCGCCGGCTCCGCCGATGGGGTAGCCGGTCTGCGGGTCGCGGGGACCGGCCGCGTTGATTGAAAAACCTCGCAGCGAAGTGGACCCGCCGGCATAGAGCCGCTCCGGCAGGGGAATCAGCTCTTCCGAGGGTGTGCCAAAGGCCCGCTCCTGGCCGTAGCGGGTGTTGCGGGCCAGCACGTAGCGGCCTTTGTCGAAGCTGTAGTAGCTGGAGTTGGAAACGTCGAGGCGGTTGAATTCAGCCTGGGCGCCGAGGAATCGATGGGAGAGAAAGTCCTGAAGGCTCGTATAGGTACCGCGGTGGGCATCCATGGGCGAGTCGCGGGTATCGCGAATCCAAGTGAACGCCGGACCCGCCACGCGCACCGCTGTCGACAGCAACGAAATTTCCTGCGGGAAGACCTGAAGGCTGTTTGCCTGCACCTTGACGCGGCGGAAGTCCAATTCATACACAAGGGTATTAGCTTTGGAAAGGAATGGGATCGGTATGCTGAAGTTCTCGGTGAAGCGCATACCGGCCTCCAGCTTCGAAGCCACGTAGGTGGTCACATCCAGGCTATTGGCGTAGCCGGCGGAGACTGAGAGGCCAAAGTCCCGGTTGCCTTCAAAGTGCGGCTCCTGGATGAGCAGGTTGACCTTCTGTTCGAGCAATCCGTAGTTGCCTTGCAGCGAGGCCGACAGCTCGCGGCCGAAGATGTTGTTGCGGGTCAGGTCGGCAAGCACGCGGGGGCTGACTCCGGTTTTGCCGTCGGGGTTGCACTTGGCGCCGCTGGCGACGATGCCGCCGCAATTGTAAAGCGGAGTTCCGGTCTGCGCCTCGAATCCGAAGCCATAGGTCAACGCCCATCGCTTCGCTTCTACCGCCTGCAGAAGAACCGTCTTGTCGGCCTCGCTGCCGGACGGATTTTCGACCGCTGTATCGACCTCGTTGAACAACGCGAACTCGTAGAGATTGCGCTGCGTGTCGATGAGAGCGGTTTCGTCGAGTGGGTCGCCGGGGTGCAGCGCGATGGCTTTGGCAACCGTTTCCGGACGTGTGTAATGCAGTCCTGTGAGCAGCACGTTGCGCACAAAGGTCTGTTGTCCTTCGGCGATGTGGAAGACAACGTCCAGCTTGTTGGCGTCAGCCGAATCCGGCTGCTCGGCCACATCGATGGCAACCTTGAGGTAGCCGTGGCTCATGTAATCGGTCAACAGCGCGTCGCGGTCCCCGGCCAGGTTCTGGGGCGAAACCAACTGCCCTGGCGTGGTGTTCATCAGCAGGGAAAGCCGCTTTGCATTCGCATCTTCGGTCCCCTCGATCCGCACCGTTCCCACGCGCTGCTGTACACCCTCTGCGATGCGGTAGACAAGCCTGAGCGGGTCCGTCCTCGCCTTTGCGCCGGCCCGTGCCGCGGCCGGGCTGGTCCCTGGTGCATTGGTGGAAGGGGCACTGGGGTCCGCTGCACTGGTTTCAGGAGTGCTCGTCTCGGGTGTGACCTTGACCTTGGAGAAGCCGTTGTTCTTGTAGACGGCCTCCAAGGCGCTCACGTCGGCGGAAACAAGGGCCTGGCTATAGGCTCCATGGCGGTCGATGGCGTTGGCGGCGTGGGCATTGAGAAGTTCCAGCAGCGTAGCGGAGTCGAAGTAGTGGTTTCCCGTGACCGATACATTCTCAAGACGGCGGCGAGGTCCCAGGCGCACCTTGTAGAGGATCGTCACCTTTTCGGCGTTGGTCGATTGCACTTCGTGATCCACCTTGACGTCAAAGTAGCCCTGCCCCTGGTAGTAGTTGCGAAGCCGGCGATTGCCCTCGTTCAGCAGATCGTCGTCGACGGTTCCCTCCTCAAAGATGGGAATCACGTGTTTTGTCCGTTCGGAACTGATTTTCGCCCCGTCGACGAGGACTTTCACGACGGGCCCCCGGTTGGCGGAAAAGCTGAAGTTGGACCTCTTGGACTCCGCGGTATAGTGCTCGGATTCGAGTTTGATCTCAGCCTCCAGGCGCTCCTGGGCCTGGTAATACTTCAAAACCCCGCTCAGGGCGCGGCTTACGGTGTCATGGTCTATGTGCGCGTTGGTTTTCAAGTGGGCGTGGCGGCGGAACTCATCGGCGGTCATCCCGGAGTCGCCCGTAACCTGGATCGTTCCCACGCGCGCCTGAGGGCCTTGCACAACTTGAAACGCGATGTCGATCAGCTGATCTTTCGGATGCGGGGTCATCGATTGTGCGATCGTCGGCTCGCGGAAGCCGTTTTGCGCCAGCGTCTGGCGCATTTGTTCCAGTGCCTGGCTCAATTTGGCCTTCGTAAAGCGCGCTCCGGGCGAGAGTTGGCTGGCACGCTGAAGCTGCGTATTCAACGTGGCGCCTTTGGCTCCGTCCACGGTGACGGTTCCAATAAATGTGCGTGGCGTGCCTTTGAAAACCAGAAACACTCCATCCTGCTGGCGCGTTCCCGCAACTTCAATGGTGTCAAAAAGGCCGGTTGCGTAAAGTTGGCGCAGGCTTCTTCGCAGGTCTTCCGGGTCGAGCGGCGCTCCCTCGGCCTGTGCTAGATGCCCGGCCAGTGGGGAAAGACGTTCGGTTGCGACACCTTCAAGAGAAATCTGCCGCACCGGCAAGCCTTTCCACGAGGTGAGGGAGTCGCCAAGTGCCTGAGAAGATGAGCCCGTTGCCGGCACGGCTGGGGCGGATGAAGCCTGGCTGCCTGAGCCATCCGTGCTGGGTTGCACCTGGCTCCGGCAAACACTTTCGGCGGTGACTCCGAAGACAAGAGCGCCTGCGAGCAGAATCCCACAACGAATCGCTGCCGGCCTTGTCCAGAAGATCATCTCTCTCCAAAAAGTGCGTGAAGCGACGCCCTGTCCCGCCGAAATGCAGCATCCAATGAATAGATGCAGAACATTTCGGACGCGGGTAACCCCGAAGCACCGCCAACTCAATCGCTGTACCCTATACTAACGAGGAATGTTGGCTGGCGCAGCCGCGCGGTTGGTAGAGTGACTCTTCACAGCCAAGGAAGCGCATGCCCCATTTGAAATCCCAGACGCAAACGCCCAACGCCGGTTCCCAGTTGTCTGCGGAAGTGAAAGCCGTGGCGGCTTCAGAGCCGTCTAGCGCTAGCTTCGCGCGCAGTGCGCTTCCCAGCGCCGGCGAGGCGGAGGCGTTGGCCCGGGCACAGGCCGGCGACCATCATGCATTCGCCCTGCTTTACTCACTCCACAAGCGGCGCATCTATTCTCTATGCCTGCGCATGGTGGGCAATATTGCTGAAGCGGAAGATCTGACCCAGGAGGCATTCCTCCAACTGCACCGCAAAATTGCGACCTTTCGCGGCGACTCGGCCTTTTCCACCTGGCTGCACCGGTTGGCCATCAACGTGGTTCTGATGCATCTAAGGAAGAAGGGTTTGTCATTGACCTCGCTGGACGAAGCCATTGACCCCGCGGCTGAGGATCGACCTGGGCGCGACTTCGGAGCACGCGATCTCTCCCTCTCCGGCGCCATTGACCGCATGACACTGATTCGCGCCATCGATGATCTGCCCGCCGGGTATCGGCTCATCTTTGTGCTCCACGACATCGAGGGATACGAGCATAATGAGATTGCCCAGATGCTCGATTGCTCGATCGGGAACAGCAAGTCCCAGTTGCACAAGGCGCGGTTGAAGCTGCGCGAAGCCCTGCGCAGCTCTTCGCCGCAGGAGGGTCGGCGATGACAGAAAACGCCAATAATTTGACCTGCGCCGAATTCCAGGCCCAACTGCCGGAGCTGATCGGATCGGGCGGCCAGATGGCTGAACACCCCCATATCAAGACTTGCGAGCTTTGCCGCGCCCTGCTCGCCGACCTGGAGACGATAGCCGCGGCTGCCCGCCAACTGTTTCCCACAGTGGAACCGCCAGACGAATTGTGGGCCCAGATCGAATCGGCAATCAAGAACGAGGAAGATGCGACCCATCGCGGCTGAACCGGCCCGGCAGTTCGATCCCCGCCGAACCGGCGGGCTCAACAGGCTGCGGAAAAACTCGACTCCTACTCCGGAATGTGTCAGGGCACGACTTTACAGGCTGCGGAAAAACTCGTTCGGGCGGTAGGCCAGGGATTCATCCCTGGTATAAGATCAACAGAATCAACGCGGGCTTTAGCCCCTGAGGTATGCTTTTCGCCGCATTCGGCCCAGAACATGCGTTTTTCCGCAGCCTGTCAAGCCTTCCATCTTCCTCACCATAAACCGGCTTTGGCCGATACACCATTCAAGCCACCGCGGGTCTACGGTCGCTTTACCGGCTGAGGAGAAACTCATGCGGGTGGTAGGCCAGGGATTCATCCCTGGTATAACGTCAACAGAATCAACGTGGGCTTTAGCCCCTGAGGTGTGCTTTTCGTCGCATTTGACCCCGAAAAAGTCTATTTCCGCAGCCCGTTGAGCTGCCCATGGCCAGAGAGGTGGTTCGGCGACATGCCAAGGCTCGGGAAGGGGAACATCGTCAGTCGCGTGACCGTATCTTCCGGAAGGCAGCAACCAGATGCGGATCGAAGAAAAGGAAAATCGCCACTGGAAGCAGATTCCTGAAACTTTTTGAGCCTTGCATTGTCTAATTAAGTTGATAAGAGGACACTCAATGTCGAACCAGCCTTTGACTCCGCCGCCCTCCAAGAATGCATCGGGAAAGAGCGCCCCCGGAGTCCGCAGGATTCCCGTTCTGCCAGTGCGCGATACGGTACTGTTTCCCCACGCGGTTCTCCCCTTGACGGTGGGCCGGGAGAGCTCCATCCAGTTGATCGAGTCACTGGGTGAGGAGCGGACGATTGTGGTAACGGCCCAGATCGACCCGCGCCTCGACGCGCCCAAGCCTTCCGATCTGCACGTGGTGGGGACCCTGGCCACAGTCCATAAAGTGGTGCGGATGC
This sequence comes from uncultured Acidobacteriaceae bacterium, assembly GCA_963757965.1. Classification (GTDB taxonomy): domain Bacteria; phylum Acidobacteriota; class Terriglobia; order Terriglobales; family Acidobacteriaceae; genus Telmatobacter. The sequence continues at coordinate 360,438 of CAVWTV010000001.1, read as the reverse complement.
CCAACCAGAGCCGGTTTGTATTTACCGAAGGGGTGGAGCGGGTCCGCCTGCTGCGCTATTCCCAGACCGAGCCTTTCATGGTGGCCGAGGTCGAGACGTTGGAAGAGTCCCAGCCGGCCTCCACCGCCAGCATTGAGGCGCTGGTGCGCAACGTGATTGCGCAGTTCCAACAGATTGTCTCCGAGTCGCAGACGCTATCCGATGAGCTCAGAACCATCGCCGCAAACATCGAGGAGCCCTGCAGGCTTGTGGATTTCGTGGCTTCCTCGCTGCCATTCTTGACCACCGACGACAAGCAGCAACTGCTTGAGACGCCCGCCATTCTGGACCGGCTGGAGTTGGTGAACAAGCACCTTGCCAAGGAGATCGAGGTGCAGCAGTTGCGCAACAAGATCCAGACCGAGGTCCAGGATCAGGTGCAGCAGTCGCAGCGGGATTACTATCTTCGCGAGCAGCTCAAGGCCATCCAAAAGGAACTTGGCGAGCAGGACGAAGGCCAGCGCGAGACCGAGGAGTTGCGCACGAGAATCGAAGCCGCCGGAATGCCGGAAGACGTGAAGAAAGAGGCCATGAAGGAGTTGAACCGGCTGTCGCGCATGTCTCCGATGGCCGCCGACTACTCGCTCACGCGCAACTACATCGACTGGCTGTCAATTCTGCCCTGGGCCAAGAGCTCCGGTTCCAAAATCGACATCAACAAGGCCAAGGAGATTCTGGACGAAGACCACTACGAGCTGAAGAAGGTGAAGGATCGAATTCTCGACTACCTCAGTGTGCTGGAGTTGAAGCCGGACATGAAGGGTCCGATTCTTTGCTTCGTTGGCGCTCCAGGCGTTGGCAAGACCAGTCTTGGCCGGTCGATCGCCCGGGCGCTGGGCCGCAAGTTTCAGCGCATCTCCCTCGGTGGCATGCACGACGAGGCGGAGATTCGCGGCCATCGCCGGACCTATATCGGCGCGCTGCCAGGGCAGATCATCCAGAGCATTCGCCGGGCTGAAGTCAACGATCCGGTGATCATGCTCGACGAAATCGACAAGCTGGGCAGGGACTTCCGCGGCGATCCGGCCTCGGCATTGCTTGAGACGCTGGACCCTGAGCAGAACAACACCTTCCGTGACCACTATCTGGACGTGCCGTTCGATCTGTCGAAGGTCCTGTTCATCTGCACGGCCAACATGCTCGATACGGTGCCGCCGCCGCTGCTGGACAGGATGGAGTTGATCTTCCTGCAGGGCTACAGCGAAGAGGAGAAGGTGCATATTGCCTTCCAATACCTGATTCCGCGGCAGATCAAGGAGAACGGTATTACTCCGGAACAGATTGAGTTTCCCGAGGACGCGTTGCGCTACATGGTGCGCCACTACACCCGCGAAGCCGGCGTGCGCAAAATCGAGCAGGTTCTGGGGACCATTTGCCGCAAGCAGGCCCGCCGCGTAGTCGAGGGCAATGCGGCCAAGCTGGTTGTGACCCGCGAAGTCGTGAAGGAGTTTCTCGGCGGCATTCAGGTACGCGTCGAAACCGAAGTCTCTGAGCGGGTAAAGCGCCCCGGCGTGGCCGTCGGTCTGGCCTGGACGCCGGCCGGGGGCGACATCCTCTTCATCGAGGCCAACAAGATGAAAGGCAAGGGCGGCTTCACCATGACCGGGCAGATCGGCGAAGTCATGCAGGAGTCGATGCAGGCCGCGCTGACCTGGGTCCGCTCGAACGCGGCCGAGCTGGGGCTGGCCGAGGACTTCACCAAGGAGATCGACCTGCACATTCACGTTCCAGCAGGCGCGATTCCCAAGGACGGACCTTCGGCAGGCGTGACCATGGCCACGGTTCTGGCCTCGCTGTTGACGGATACGCCAGTGCGCCCGTTGACCGCCATGACCGGCGAGATCACGCTCAGCGGCAACGTGCTGCCGGTGGGCGGCATCAAGGAGAAGTTCCTGGCTGCGCGGCGCGCAGGTGTGCAAACCATCATCCTGCCCGCTGAAAACCGCCAGGACGTGGAGGAAGACCTGACGCCGGAGCTGACGGAAGGGGTCGCGGTCCACTACGCGAGCCGCATCGAAGACGTGCTGGCCGTGGCCCTGCCACTGTTGAAGGCGCGTCCGGACACCAACCCGGCCGCGACTGCGATGACCACAGGCCCTGTCGCCTGAGCAAATGCACTCTCCAACCACAAGGGCCGCCTTACCGGCGGCCCTTGTTTCTTGCGCTGAAACGTAGCCCCGGCCCGCCGCCTCAGAGCAAAAGAAATTGCGACAGCAGGCCGCCGATGCTACGATCTTGCTAATTTGCACCAAGACAAAGCTTCAGGCAACCATCTACGCGGAGGCGTTATGAGCATCTTTGTTCGCTTTTCCGCAAAGGGGTTGGCATTGGCAAGCAGCGTGAGCCGGATCTATCGTCTGGCGCATGGATTCGCCATGATCACCCCGCGGAACTTCCGGCAGACTGGAGTTGGATTGGCGGCTGCAACCTTTCATAACCTGAACAGACGCGATCCTCATCCCCTCGTCTTGCTCAAGGAAGCCGACGCCGCCTCTTCACGCCTTTTCGGTGCCATGGCGGGCCAAAAGGTCCTGCCCGCGCTCACCATCGAATTTCTCCAGGGAAATCTGAAGAACATCGCCCAATTGCTGGCCACGCTCACGCTGGTTGAGGCCATGCTGCTAGGCCACATGCACAAACCCGTTCCGATGAAGTTCCCCTTGCCGAAACCGGGGCACGGAAACGAACCAGTGGCCCCGTCCGAGGCCGAGGAGTTCCAGTTGACCTTCAATAGAATAGAGTTCACTTGGAATGGCGGGCAGTCATCGTCCGACGACTGGGATTCCTAGCCCGCATTCTCACCGGCCGCCGAAAATCGTAGCGCCGGTCTCCAGACCGGGGTCCCCGGCGAGCGATTTGTGCTCGCTGGGGTGGGAGACCGGCTGCACTGAGGGCCTCCCGGCCCTCAGATACCTCCCCAGGCCTTGAATTCTGGGCTGTCGCGCCGTCTCCGAGAAATTCAGGCTAGTGTACTGAGTCTGAAGTTCGTTCAATAAATGCCGCATACACGAAACCCCAAGAGAAGCGGTCATCCTGAGCGAAGCGTTCTACAGCGGAGTCGAAGGGCCTGCATTTCCATCGCGTACATCTGTAACGAACTTCTGACTCACCACACTAGGATGTCTCATTCGCTTGAATTGGGCGGGAACTCAAGCCCGCTGGATTCCCCAAATGGTCCAGCTTTGCCAACGTTTCCGGTAAGGGACAAGCCATCTCCCCGCCTCTCAGGTAATCTTCCGCGTTGCCGATAAAGGTCACAGATACCAATTACGCGGAAACGCGCGGAGTGCGGTGACCATGGCGACTTCACAACTAAACCCAAATGCGATCTCCCATCTGCTGGTTCCTTTGCAGCTCTCCGGAAACACGACAGAGCAACAGAACAGGATGCTCCAGGAGTTTCTCGGCGAAGCCGTACAGGATGCCTACAAGACCGCCATCGAACAGCTGGACCGGCACAGCGCGCAGGCTGTGCTCGAGATGGACAAGAAGCTCAAGCGCGAAGTTGCCGGCGCGGTGGTGGATATTATCCACCGTCACACAGTGAGCGATAAGTACAAGGATGAAGAGGTGGGCTCGAACCGCGTGTATCCGCCCACCTACCGGGTGCGGCCGGTTGAGGCCCAGGTGACCGAACTCAAGAAGTACTTCCCCAGCCTCGGCAGTTGCTTGGAAAAGCTTGGCCGCAGGCCGTTGCCCGAAGGCGCCGAAAACTGGTTTGCCATCCCGCGCTGGCAGGCGCTGGCCCCAACCTACAATGAAGCGGTGGAACTCGCAATTGGAGTGTTGGCCACCAAACGGAAGTTTCAGAATCGCATCATCGGGCGTTTAGGCCCGACCTATCTACGCCAAAGCGAACGCTCCAAGCTGGCGGAAAAGATTCTTGGCGAACAGCAGGAGGGCAACGATATCCTCGTCGTCGGCGCCCAGGCCGGCCTGCTTCACCGCGGCTCCTCTGCACGCCGCACCCGCGTGGCAATGGCTGGAAATGAATTTGGCCTCGGCGTCTTTTCCTTTGTCAGCATGCTCCTCACCCATCCTGAGCGCCTTTCTACCGGCGAAACGCTTATGATCGACTGCGGCGGCGACGAGTATTCGGTTCGCGGCGACTACACCTTCGACCGCGTCCCGCTCTTCGACTACGATATGGCGGGCATCGAGTTCAGCATCTTCTATGAGGACCGCGCTCGCAACCTCTGGGGCACCCCGACCGGCTTCCTCTACAAGATGGTTTAAGCCTCGACCGAATGCCGCCTGCCGCGTCTAACCGGCAGGCGGTATTCTTTTCTCCAGATGATCGAAGTGCGAGTTCTCCCCTTTGGCGTGCTGAAAGATTGGCTGGGCGCTTCCCCTGCGACGGTCGAGTTGCAAGACGGCGCAACCGTTGCGGATCTGCTGGCCCGGCTGTCTGAGAGGCAATCCGCGCAAGCACTGCGCGGCATAGCCGTCAGCGTCAACGCCGAGTATGCCACTACAACCCACGTGCTGTGCGAGGGCGATGAAGTCGGCCTGTTGCCGCCTGTCTCCGGCGGGCATGCGGATCGCGGGGACGTTCAAGATCGGATCGGCAGCCATGATGGGGCGGCTGTAGCGCTAACACGCTCGCCTATCGATTCAGAAGAACTGATTGCTGCGGCCAAGAGAGGCGACGACGGAGCCGTGGTGGTCTTTGACGGCATTGTCCGCAACCACACCCGCGGCCGGCAGACGCTCCATCTGGACTACGAGGCCTATGAAGAGATGGCCGCGAAGCAAATGCGGGAGCTGGCCGGCGAGGCGCGGACCCGATTTGACGTGCGCCAGGTGACGATGATTCATCGCCTGGGGCGGCTTGAAGTGGGCGAGACAAGCGTGCTCATCGTGGTGGCCTCAGCGCACCGCGCGCAGGCCTTCGATGCCTGCCGCTGGCTCATCGACACGCTCAAAAGGACGGTTCCCATCTGGAAGAAAGAGACCTTTGCGGACGGAACAGTGTGGGCCGCTGGCGAGCCGTTTCCCGATGGCCTGGCCGTAGCGCCGCCGGAGGCTTCGCATGATCTGTAAGGCCTGCGGAATCCGAGCGATAAATTCGGCCTGTGATCGTGTCAGGGCACGACTTCAGTCGTGCCAACCAATGCCCCAAACCTTTTCGGCTTTAGCCGCTGCGGCATTGCAAATTGTTGAACACAAAATTGAAAGCTCGGATGCGCCTCGACCTCGCAAAGCCAACCAATCCTTTCGCCGTGCAGGCGCTTGCTCATTGCTCTTCCTGGCGTCCCTCGCATCACCCGCGCAAGAGACCACGCTTCGCGTCGACGTGAAGCTGGTGAACCTGTTTGTGAACGTGACCGACAAGAATGGTTCCACTGTAGGCGGGCTTACGCGCGACGACTTCGCCATATCCGAAGACGGCCGGCCGCAACAGATATCGGTCTTCGAGCGGCAATCGGAGCAGCCCCTCAACATCACCTTGGCCATCGACACCAGCGGCAGCGTGAAAAAGGATATGGGCGAGGAGGCTGACGCTGCGCGCCGGTTTGTGCGCGCCATCATGCGCCCGCAGGACCAGATGAGCCTGCTCCAGTTCGCCACCTACGTCAACGAGCTGACGCCCTTCACCAACAAAGTTGCGCTCATCGATCGTGGCCTCGGCCAGTTGCACAGCGATTACGCTACCGCGCTTTACGATGCCATTTATCTTGGTTCCGAACGGCTCGGCCCGCGCCATGGCCGCAAGGTGCTGGTGCTGGTCTCAGACGGCGGCGACACGGCCAAGAACACCACCTATGCCCAGGCGCTGGAGCAGGCTCTGCGCAACGAGGTCATGATCTACTCCATCATCGACGTGCCCATCGAAGCCAGCGCCGGCCGCGACCTCGGCGGCGAGCACGCGCTGATTACCCTCGCCGAGCAGACCGGCGGCAAGAGCTTTTACGTCAGCGAAGGCGGTCTGAACAAGGCCTTTGCGCAGGTCAGCGACGACCTCCGCACCCAATATTTGATTGGATATTACCCGAAGAATCAGGAGCCCGGAAGGGCCTTCCACCGCGTCCAGGTAACCATCCCCAGAGCCGCGCCCGACGCCTTCAACATCCGCCACAAGACCGGCTATTACATGGACTCGCCGGGCAAGGGCAACTGATAAGGGCGGATTCGGGGTTGATTTCTTGGAGCCATTGGCGGCGGCCCGCCCAAATCTAGATTCGTCCCAAATGAACGGGTGCCGGGTTGAAGTGTTTACTCTCCCGCATCTCGAACGCGGAATGCGGGGCGTCCACCTTTATTGGCCAGATGTCGGCCACCCGCCAACCCCCATTGAAAGGCTTATCATGGGATAACTAAATCGCCCGTTTACCCCGTGGGTGTTTCTCACCATGGTTATAACTGAAAGCGAGGCTTCCAACTGGCGAAAATCGCTGCCGTTTTCCAACTCCCAAAGGACTCAGTCAAGAAGGCGGCACTCGGTCATTCGTTTGCCGAATACGACGTTGTTCGCTCGGACCCCCAGATGTTCGTGGAGACCCCATCGATGAGGGCTGCGGCCAGTCGAGGAGCCTCAAAGTGCATCTTTGTTGGCAGGCGCGGCTCCGGTAAGACTGCTACGACTTACTACCTAGAAGGTCGAGACTCGAAGCGTACGGTTCTGATCCTCCCCGAATTATTCTCCTCACTCGACAAATACGTGAAATCTGGAGACGAAGTATTAACCCAGCGAACATTCAAGACGCTTGTGACCTGCTTCAAACGATCACTACTTGACGAAGCTGTCGCAGTATGGAAGAAGGGCGGTGCGTTCTCGTTTGTGGTTGCTCACCCATTCGACGAGATTCAAAGGGAGCGGAATGCGATAGAGCAATTCGAGTTTGATACCAGGATGCTCGAACTTGTCGAGGAAGGCGTAAGCGCTCTCGACGCGGGCCGGGAGAAGGAATGGAACAGATTCAATCAGCGCAGCAAAAAGTTAATCCAACAGATCGTTGATGCGTCCATTGAGCCGAGACGCAATCTCCTGATTCTGATCGACAGAATCGATGAAGACTGGGACGGCACCAACAACGCTGTAACGGTCCTGATGGCTCTCATGCACGCGTGCGTTGAGCTTAACGCCATATCTCGGCACGTATCGGTTCTCCTTTTCATCAGGGAGAACATGTTCGACCGGGTTAGGAACGTTGACCTTGAATTCTCCAGACTAGAAACATCCGTCAACTCGCTCGAATGGACTCGCGAGCTCCTTCGGGAGCTTATTGAGCGCCGACTCCGCAGGAATCTCATTTCAAAGCCAGCTTTAGGTGGGCCGACGTGGAACGCCTTTTTTGAGGGCGACGCCCGGTCTGAGGGAGCGGTGTTCAATTTCTGTCAGCAACGGCCGCGTGACGTCTTGGCCTACTGTTCGTTCGCACTGGAGAATGCACAATCTCACCAGAATTCAAGAATCATGCTTGCCGATTTGGATGCAGCCAAACGGAGATTCTCCGAAAGCAGGCTCAAAGAGCTTTGCGACGAGTATGCCGAAAACTATCCACAGCTGAGGTTGGTCCTTACCCGCTTCTTTGGGCTGGGAAAACGGTTCACGTCCAAGGCCATTGACGACTTTCTGAAGAAGCTGCTCATGGACCAGGAAATTCAGACGAATTGCCAGAGGTGGATCTATCAGCACACCACCCCGTTCGCTTTTACCTCCCTACTGTACGGAATAGGCTTCGCCGGCGTAGCGAACGCGAAACGCGACGTTCAGTTCAAGGTTCAAGACACTCAGCCTTTCAATCCGGACCAAATCTCACAGGACAGCCTTCTGGTAATTCACGATACATACGCAGATGCATTGCAATTAAGAGACGTCCTCATCCCGACACTTGATGAGAGCCTGGAATTAAAGAGAGATGGCCTTCTCGAAGAATTGCCGAACTCGTTCGAGTTTGGACAAGAATATCGGAACAAGCTTGAGGAAATACAGGCAAGCCTTGGGGAGCTACCGCGTGGCAAGGAAAACGCCACGGAATATGAGGCGATTGTTGGCGAGATCATTCGTCTCTGCTTTTTCCGCTCGCTTAGCAACGTGGAACCACGCGTCCGCACGGTGGACGGCCGGAGCATTCGTGATTGGGTGGCCGGAAATCACTCGCAGTCTGGGTTCTGGAAGCTCGTCCGAGATCGCTACTCTGCGACTCAGATAATCTTCGAGTGCAAGAATTACAACGAATTAGCGGCGGACGATTTTGCCCAAGTCGACCACTACTTGAATGATAGGATTGGTCGGTTCTGTGTGATCGCGTACCGGGGTGGCCCAGAGATCAAGCAAGCCTACTACGCACACATTAAGGAAATAGCAATCAAAAATGGGCTAGCCCTTCTGTTTGGGGAGCGCGACCTTGAAGTTCTGCTCAGGCAAGCGATAAACGGAAAGAGCAGCGAACGTCACCTACAGGAATTGTTTGACAATATGGTGCGCAAGGTCAGCTAACTGGTCGTTCCGGACCCGTGGCCTGACCGTGCGCGCCGAGAGACCCCTCGGAAACCGGCCATTACCGAGACATCGCTCCGCTGTTTTCGCTGCGGTGCATCTAGAATGGCAGCATGACCTCTCCTTTATCCTCGCGCCGCCGCTCCAAGGCGCCTCCGCCGGGCGAAACCGGACAGGAGGCGCTCTATCTGCGCTCGCTCAGCGAACGCCAGGTCGTGGTCACCATCAAATTGCGCGACGGTGAGACCGTGCGTGGATGGATCGAGTACTTCGACGACGCGATGCTGCGCCTGACGCGCGAGGGCCAGCCCAACCTCTTCATCTACAAACATCAGATCCGCAGCATCTCCGAATCCGGGCGGAAGCGCGCTCCGCTGTCTGAGGGGGCCGCCGGGGCAAGCGCGCGAGAGAGAATCGGCGCAGATTTGAAGTCTGCGCGCAAGCCGGTCTCTTCCGGGGTGGCCTCTTGAGCCAACCGTTAGCGCCGGAGTTTGTATGGGTTCCCAAGGCCTCGGCCATCGCCGAGGAGGCTGGCGCGCGGTTGCGCGAGTTCCTGGCCGCGGGCGTCGAAACCGAGTACAAAGGCGACGTGGATCTGGTGACGGTAGCCGACCGCACGGCCGAAAAGCTGATCAGGGAGCGGCTGAGCGAGGCTTTTCCAGGCCACGGAATCTATGGCGAAGAGGGGACGCGGGAACGGCTGGACGGGGAGTTTCGCTGGTACGTTGACCCGCTGGACGGCACCACCAACTTTGCCCACGGCCTGCCGCAATTCTGCGTTTCGTTGGGCCTGGAACGAAGGCAAGTGGGAATCGAAGCGGATCAGGACGGAACCCTGGTGGCTGCCGTCATCTACGACCCCATGCGCGACGAGCTGTTTACCGCCGAACGCGGAAAAGGCGCATGGCTGAACGGCAAGCCGATGCGGGTTTCGCACACGCCGGAGCTGGCCGAGGCGCTGTTGGCCACCGGGTTTCCCAGCCGCAAGCGCCACGACAGTCCGAACGTCCACTTCTATCACGAGTTCACGCTGCGCTCGCATGGGCTGCGCCGGGCGGGTTCGGCGGCGCTCGACCTGGCTTCAGTCGCTTCAGGCCGCATGGACGCCTTCTGGGAGTTCAACCTGAACCCCTGGGACACGGCGGCTGGAATTCTGCTGGTTGAAGAAGCCGGGGGCCGGGTGACGGACTTTTCCGGCGGCAACTTCAAGCTGGACAGCCGTGAGGTACTGGCGTCAAACGGGCTCATCCACGACGAGTTGGTTGGCCTGTTCAACGATATGTTTGCCGGTCGCGGTCTGACGCCCATCCCCACGCCGCAGGAGTTCGCCCAGCGGCGCGCAGCGAAAGCCCGGTGAGCGGGTTCCGATTCGGTACTGGATAACGGGAACAGTATCGGGGATGATTCTTCAGATTCCCGCATGGCAAAACTCAGCGCCACAAGGGTGAGTCAGCTTTTGGGGTCCTGTGCTACTATCAGCGTCGAAGGTTCAGTTCCCCGGAGAATTCAGAGATGGCATACGTCATTGCAGAACCCTGTATCGGCACCAAGGACACCGCCTGTGTGGACGCCTGTCCGGTCGATTGCATCCACCCCAAAAAGGACGAAGACGGCTTCGCCGAGGCCGACCAGTTGTTCATCGACCCGGTCGAGTGCATCGACTGCGGCGCGTGCGTCCCGGCCTGCCCGGTCTCGGCCATCTTTGCGCAGGACGACCTGCCGGAGAAGTGGGCTCACTTTACCGAGAAGAACGCCACGCACTTCGGCCGCTAAGCTGTCGCGAGGTTTTCGCGCAATTGCAGATTGGCAGAGCGCGCGTCCTGCAGCAGCGGGATGCGCGTTTGCATCTGCGCACCGTGAGTCCGTTGGAATTGCTGGCTAGAGAGTCCGCGGCCAAGCCTACTGAACAGTGCTGTCCGTCTCGTTCGCGGCGGGGAATGGATCGAACCCCATCCGCGATTGGCCGCTGCACCTGATGGCAAAACGTCCCTTCTCGATCTCAACAAAATCGACGCTGTCGCCGGTCTTCAATCCAAGCTCTTTGCGTACGTGTGAAGGAAGGGTGATGCGGCCGTTGAAGGTGACCATTGCGGTGGGCATTTGGAACCTCTGCGCCTATTGTAACCCTCGCCTGAGCGCCCGTGCCAGTGCGAAGATGGTAAACGCATGAGCGTTCTTACCTCGGAAGCCGTGGTTCTGCGTACCTGGCCGGTGCATGAGGCCGACCTGATCGTGAGCTTTTTCACGCGCGATTATGGCCGGATGAAGGGCGTGGCCAAGTCGGCGCTCAGGAGCCGCAAGCGCTTTGGCGGGGCACTGGAGCCCATGACCGTGGCCCGCGCCTGGTTTGCCGAGCGGCCTGGGCAGGAGCTTGGTGCGGCTCGATCAGCTGGAGATCGTCCGCTCGCCGCTTTCCGCGCCGGTCGACCATGCGCGCATGGCGGTGCTGAGCTTCTTTGCAGAAGTGCTCGACGAGGCCCTGCCCGAGCACGACCCTCAGGAGACGGTTTTCCGCCTGCTGCTGGCGGTGCTGGAGCAGACGACGGCCGTACAGTCCGATATCGTCCAGCCATGGATGGCGCTGACCTATTTCTCCTTGTGGATGACGCGCCTCATGGGCCTGTTGCCGGACATTGCCCACTGCACGGCCTGCGGCGAGGCTCTGCGGGCTGGCGAAACCAGCTTCAACACCCTTGGAGATGGCCTCTTCTGCTCCGTCCATCGAAACGGCAACGCCAGCCTGCTTTCGGCGGACTCCTGGCAACTGGCGCAGCGTATGCTGCGGGCGCCGGCAGCGGCCTTTGCCGCCGAGCCCTGGCCACGGCGTCGCGGACAGGATCTACGCCGCTTCACTCTGCAGGCCCTGGAGCGGCATTTAGAGCGAAAGCTGCGTTCGGCCGAGGCGCTGGCAAGAATATAACAATGGCTCTGATTAGGATTCTTATTTTTGGCGTCCATGGCCTGGCCCGGTTTCAGCCTTAAAGTCCAAGTTCTGAATTTGAGCCCAAACGCGCAAGGTGCAGGATGTCATTCTCTGGCTTGTTGTAGATCAAAATCAAATCGGGGCGAATGTGGTGTACTCGAAAATCCGCCCAATCCCCCGACAGCGGGTGGTCGTAGAGGTGAGCCGGCAACGGCTCATCATTGGCCAACATCTTCAGGATCGTGACCCAATTCTCTTTGAGGAATTGACGGTGTTGCCCTCTCGCTTCGCGCTTGAAGTCCCGCTTGAAACGCGATGACTGGTTAATCGTCCGCATCGAGCGCCGCTTGCATATCGCTCAGGGAAACGGGTTCAACCTTCCCCGCGCGAACGTCTTTCATCGCTGCGATAGTCTCCTGGTTTGGAACCAAAGGCTCGAACGGAAGTGCTTTCTCGCGTGCGACGCGGGTTAGCATCAGGCGCACAGCGTCTGAAACCGTTAGCCCGATAGCACTCAAGACTACCGTCGCTTCCTCTTTAATGGCTCCATCTATGCGGGTCTGAACCAACGCGTTAGCAGCCATGATGCACCTCCTCTGAATTACATTGTAATACACCATCTGCATCCTTGTGCAGTGTAAGGTTTGGGCGCAGACCCTCGATGAGGAACTCTTGCTAATCGCGCGCGGTATCGATCGCGGCATGGACAACGGAACCGCTAACCATGGATGGCGCAGAATCCGGGTCGAATAAACTTCAGCGAATGACGGCGATTATTGAGCGCGAAGACGATGGCTTTGTCGCCTTGTGTCAAAGGGTAGAACCTGAGACGTTTTCCCGATTCTTGAAAACATGGGGCTTGCGCGTCTCAAAAATCAGCTTCGAAGTGATATGAACCCGCGGTTCATCCGGCGGAGCAACGACCGCAATGCGTGCAGGATACTCTACATGGCACGCATCGCAGATCTTGCACGCAATCGCAAAGCAGTGCATAATATCGACATGAGAACCAACGTCAATATCGCCGACGATGCCCGTGAGTTCGCCGAGGTCTACGCTCACGCGAATGGGCTTACCCTCGGCAACGCCATCACCGACCTGATCCGAAAGGGCGGACAGGCTGCGTCGAGCGCATCCGAAACCCCAAAGTTCGGCCGATCCGCTTCCGGTTTTCCCACTCTTCCGCTCAGGAACCGTATCCTGACCACCGAAATGGTTCTGAAAGCGCAGGATGAAGAGTTTGTCTAAACCCGCCTATCTGCCCGATGTCAATGTTCTAGTCGCGCTCAGCGATCCTAGCCACGTCCATCATCTGGCTGCAGACAATTGGCGCCTGCGAATCGGAGTCGCACGTTTTCTTTTCTGTCCGATCACCGAGGCCGGATTTGTGCGCCTGATGGCCAACCCAATCATTGGCGGGCTCTCGATGAGCGGCGCGATCTTGCTGTTGCAGGAGATCGCGGCTCTTCCCAACTGCGAAAACCTGCCCACCGAGCATTCATGGCTTGAACTTATTCAGCCCTTCACGCCTCGTTTGCATGGCTACCGCCAGGTCACCGACGCCCTCCTTCTTGGCCTCGCCGTTCGCAACGAAGCCATCCTGGTCACCCTCGACCGCACCATCCAGGCCCTGGCCGGCGAGGCCTACGCGGCCAACCTGCTCACGCTGGCCTGAACGTTGAAAGGGCTATCCAGCCCGTCTCTGCCCGGCTGATAAAATACTCTTCGAGTCCCGACAAGAGAGTGCCTCCAGTGCCTACATCCATGGTTTCGCCGCAGTCCAACTCCGCTTCGCTTACCTTCCAGGAGCTTTTGTTCCGCTTGCAGAGTTTTTGGGCGGCGCGCGGCTGCGTAATCCAGCAGCCCTACGACGTTGAAGTCGGCGCGGGAACCATGGCTCCGGAGACATTTCTTCGCGTGCTGGGGCCCAAGCCCTATCGTGTCGGCTATGCCCAGCCCTCGCGCAGGCCAGCCGACGGACGCTACGGCGAGAATCCCAACCGGCTGTTCCGGCATACACAGTTTCAGCTCATCCTCAAGCCGCCGCCGGTGAATGTGCAGGAGCTCTATCTACAGTCGCTGGAAGCGATTGGGATCGATCTCTCCAAGCACGACTTGAAGTTCGAGGAGGACAACTGGGAAGGCCCTACCGTGGGCGCCTGGGGCGTGGGCTGGCAGGTGATGATGGACGGCATGGAGATTACCCAGTTCACCTATTTTCAGCAGTGCGGCGGGCTGGACCTGGACCCCATCTGCGCGGAGCTGACCTACGGACTGGAACGGCTTTGCGCTTTTATTCAAGACGTGGACTCGGTCTACGATGTGGTGTGGGCGCGCGACCCGGACACGGGCGCGGTTGTGACTTATGGAGATGTGCGGCTGACCGAGGAGCTGCAGTACTCGGTCTATAACTTCGAGGAAGCCGACGTTGACCGTCTCTGGGCGCACTTCAACAGCTATGAGGCCGAGGCGCAGGCGCTGCTGGCGAAGGGCAATGCCGTGTTGGCGGACGAGAAGGCAAGCGCGGCCGAGAAGCGCCGCTTCCCGCTGATGTCGACCTATGAGCTGGCGCTGAAGTGCTCGAACCTGTTTAATCTTCTGGACGCGCGCGGAGCGATCAGCGTCACCGAGCGCGTTGGCATGATTGCGCGGATCAGGAACCTGGCGGTAGCCGTGGCCAAGGTGTATGTGGGACAGCAGACAACTTTGTGAGACTTGGAATCAATCGGAGCTTTGACAGGGCACGGCTTTACAAGTTGCGGAAAAACTCTGCCGTCGGCAAAGGTTTTGAAAGGGCACGACTTTAGTCGTGCCGCAATGCGACAAAAACAACCCGGGCTTTAGCCCCTGAGGGAAATGTTGGCGCCGCGGGAAGACTCATTCAAGAATCTCTACCGGGTTTCTGGGAAAGCAATAAGACAATGTCAGACTTTTTATTGGAAATTGGCCTCGAAGAAGTTCCCGCCCGCATGATAGCCGGAGCTGAGGCCGAGTTAGGCCGCAGAGTTAACGATCTGCTCACGCGCGAGCGGCTGCTCGGCCCCGCTGCCAAATTGACGACTTACTCGACGCCGCGGCGATTGGCTGTGCTGGTTGAGGACGTGTTGCCGAGCCAGGCGGATACGGAAGAGAAGCTGACCGGCCCCTCCTGGAAGGTAGGCTTCAAGGATGGCTCGCCGACAGCCGCGGCAGAAGCCTTTGCGAAGAAGGCGGGCGTGGCTGTCGAGGCTCTGGAAAAAGTAACAACGCCAAGGGCGAATATGTCGGGCGCTAACGGTGAAGCGCCAAGGCCGCGGTGCCGCGGATTTGCTGGCCGCCGAATTGCCCAAGGAAGTTCTAGGCCTCTACTGGGCCAAGAATATGTACTGGCGCGCCGGTAAGCCCGAGCGTTTTGTCCGGCCTGTGCGCTGGCTGGTCGCGCTGATGGATTCGACGATTGTTCCACTGGAGATCGCGGGGATCGCCGCCGGGAATGCAAGCCGCGGCCATCGCGTGCTGCACGGCGAGGCGCCTGTGGTCATCGACCAGGCTACAAACTACGCCGAAGCGCTGCGCAAGGCATTTGTCGTCGCCGATGTGGCCGAGCGCAGGCATTCGATCCGCAAGGCTCTCGACGCCGCGACCCGCACCGTTGCCGGCGCGCGCTGGCGTGAAGATGAGCCGCTCATCGAGACTGTCGTCCATCTCACCGAGTGGCCCACCGTGGTGCTGGGCGATTTCGAGCCCGAGTACCTTGCCCTGCCTGAAGAGGTGCTGGTCACGGTGATGCGCGACCACCAGAAATACTTCGCCGTCGAAGGCGCGGACGGCAAGCTCGCCCCGCACTTTCTGGCCGTGCTCAACACGCAGGTGGACGACGAAGGCCGAAGCCATCATCCGCCACGGCAACGCCCGCGTCCTGCGCGCCCGCTTCAAGGACGCCCGCTTCTTCTGGGACTTCGATCAGAAAATTCCGCTCGTCGACCGCGTGGAGAGCCTGAAAAACGTGACCTTCCAGAAAGAACTGGGCAGCTATCACTGGAAGACCGAGGCAAACCTGGCCGTTGCCCGGGGACTAGCGCAGACAGTGAAGGATGCTGGCGTTGCGTTCGACGAGACGGCTCTCCTGAAAGCCGTCGAGCTAGCCAAGACCGACCTTACGACTGAGTTAGTCAAGGAGTTCACCGAGTTACAAGGAGTTATCGGCGGACTCTACGCGCGGGCACAAGGCCTAGGAGAGCGGGTTGCACTGGCCATCTATGAGCAGTACACGCCGGCTTCAACCGAGGATGAGATCCCGCTTTCGATCGAGGGACAATTGCTGGGATTGGCGGATCGAATTCAGACTGTCACGGCCATGTTTGGCATCGGCAATGCGCCAACGGGGTCAAAGGATCCGTTTGCACTTCGTCGCGCAGCCAACGGGATTGTGAAGATTCTGGCGGAGTCGGGATTGCCACTCACTCTGAGTGAAGTTGTGCAGGCGAGCGGTGTAAAAGGAGGCAATCGCGAAGAGGTTGCAGCTTTTCTCCGCGAGCGTCTGCACTTCTATCTGAAAGATGTTCGCGGCTTTGCATACGACGTGGTGAATGCTGTCCTGGCGGCTGACGCAAGTTTCGTGCGCGATGCGATTGCACGCGCCGAGGCGCTTACGGCTGTGCGCGGCTCGGAGGATTTCGCGGCGATTTCGGCGGCGTTCAAGCGCATCAAGAACATTCTGCGGCAGGCCGAGGAGAAGGGATTCACTGCTGCACCGGCAGAGAGGGAAAGGCTCTCGATGGAGGCCAAACAGCTTGTGGATGAGGCCGCACACCTTGGCTCCGAGGGTGGCGAAGTTGCGCGCGGCGCGGGCCTACGGAGAAGCACTGGCTCTGATCGCCACGCTTCGCCCGGCAGTGGACGCTTTCTTCGAGAAGGTCATGGTGCTCGATCCAGATCCGGACATCCGCGGCGGCACACCTGGACTTGATCCAGAGGTCCTGAGCGGTTTCTCCGGCATTGCCGACTTCAGCGAGATTGTGACGGCATAAGGGTTGAGTGTTTGGGTTCCCAGCCCTCAAAAGCGAGACCTGGGGCACCCAGCGCGTTCAGTGGGTCGCTGCATTCCTCCGCTTCTTTGCGTCCGTTCCGCCGTCTACAATCTATAGAGATGTCCGACACGCTTTATCTGAGCCTTTGGTTTCCGAATCTGCGCCTTGCGGCGATTCCCGACAAGCTGACAGCAGTGCTCTCGGAGTTTGCCAAGCACGGCGGCGAACCCCGTGTCTACGCGGCTACGGTGTGGCCGATCAGTTGGACCGAGTCGCCGGTATTTCAACGCGTTTTTGGCTGGGGTGAACGAGGCGCCGAGCCGCGGTTTGCCGTCGAGGAGACACTCGAACTGCTCCACGACGATTACGCCTACGAATTTCAAATCGGCTGGAGTTTGTGGGAGCTGGAGAGCGAAAATGCGGGTCCTTCGACTTCGTCCGCCGCGGCGGACTCCGCTCAGGATGACCGTGCGCTTGGGCGCTGGGTGCGTGAGCCGCGGCTGGTGCGGGTCACGGGCTACGGCCCGCTCTTCGACGAAGGGGCATACGAGGCCGATGGGCACATCCGCATTGATTTCGGGACGGACGCGCCTTTTCTTGAAGAGGAATTGGAGCTGGACTCCGTGGCGGCGCGGCACGTCGAAGAAAACGTGCGCCAACTGGTGGAACTTACGGCGGCTCTCGAAAAGGCTTCTGGGGCTACGGCGCGGCTCTTGTGGAGCGAGCTGGGCGAGAGCCTTGCCCAGCGTCTTGCGGCAAGGCTCGGGGTGACCAACTGAGGGTGCGATTCACCATTGAACGGTTGCGGACGCTGGTGCTTGCGGCAGGCATTCTGCTAGTGGGGGCGCTGGCGGTGTTTCTCGGCGTAGACAAGTGGAAGCAGCACTTCAGCATTCAACAGGTGCTGAAGCCGCTGGGCGTCAACGTTCAGCAGGAGGCCAACGGCTATACCTTGTCCCATGCCTTCGGCGCGCATTCGCAGTACAAGATCCACGCGTCAAAAGTGGTTCAGTTGAAAAACGACCGCGCCATTCTTCACGACGTGAAGATCGAGCTCTACGACGCGGAAGGCGGCCGCGTAGATCGCATCGAGGGCGGCGAGTTTGAGTACGACCAGAAGACGGAGATGGCAACAGCCGCTGGGCCGGTCGAGATTACGTTGATGCGTCCAGGAGTGGCCCCGGCCATTGCTCCCAAGGCCACGCCGGAGCACGCGGTGAACAGCAAGAGCAAGGCCCAACCGCTGGCCACCGTTGCGCAGACTGCGGAAACGGGCGAGATTCACGTAAAAACCAGCGGACTGGCCTTCGATTACAAGACTGGAGTGTCGACAACCAGCCAGCGCGTGGATTTTTCCATGGTGCAGGGAACCGGCAACTCGATGGGCGCAACCTACGACTCGAAGATGGGCCACCTGGTGCTGGATCGGGCGGTCGAATTGAATACCCGGCGCGGCAGTGATCCGGTCGAGATCCATGCTCAACATGCGGAGTTCGACCGCAGCAGCCAGAACTGCGTCATGCACGCGGCTACGGCCAATCTCCGTGACGGCGTAGCCACGGCCGGCGACGCGAAGATTCTGTTTCGCCAAGACGGGACCGTGGTTCACCTGGATGCGATGAACGGGTTCACGCTGACCACCGCGACTGGCACTCATCTGGCCGCGCCCAAGGCATCGATGGACTTCAATGAGCACAATCAGCCTCGCCACGGCGATCTGGAAGACGGGGTGACGATGGACTCGTCGAGCGCGAACGAGAGTGAGTCTGGAAAGCAGACCCGCCGCGTACATGGCGCCTCGCCCACGGCAGAGCTTGAATTCACGGCGCAGGGAGATCTGCACCACACCCACATGGAGCGCGGCGTTGAGATGCGCAGCGACGAGCTGACTCAGCCCGGGGCAGCCAACGCCAAGGAAGGCCTGCTGCGGGTGAGCCGGACCTGGCGTTCTCCCGTGGCCGATGTCGATTTCCGCAACGCCGGCAAGGGGCAGGTTGAGCCGGCGATGCTGCAAGGGGTGGAAGGGGTCGTAGTTACCGGCGAAAGCCAGCGTGGCAACGGAGTGGTTGTCCCCTCCAGGCTGGCAGCCGATGCGGTGACCGGGGAATTCGGGCCGGGATCGATGTTAACCGCGATGACGGGTACTGGGCACGCAAGCATGGAAGAGACCACGGCTTCGGGAATACGGGACACGGCGACCGGAGACAAGCTGGTTGCGCATTTCGCCGCTGTGGCCGGCAAGGCAAACTCCGCTAACTCGGCTAAGGGTTCGAGCGGTCCGGGGCAAATTCAGTCGGCGGTGCTGGACGGCCACGTGCTGCTTACCCAGCAGCCCGCAGCCAAGCCCGGTGCGCAACCGGAAGCGCCCATGCGAGCTACTTCAGGACATGCGGTGTACGAGGGCGCGGGCGAGTGGCTGCACCTTACGGTGAACCCGCGCGTAGAAGACGGCGGGCTGCAGCTCACTGCGGACAAGGTGGACGTATCGCAGCAATCCGGCGATACATTTGCGCATGGGAACGTAAAGGCGACGTGGCTGGACACAACTGCTGCCCCGGCTGGCCAGCAGGCGAGGTCCGCCAACGGTGCGGCTGGGCAAACAGGCCAGGGCGGCATGGTTCTGGGTGGAAAGGGACCGGCGCATGCCATCTCGGCCGAGGCTCAATTGCATCAGGCGACTGGCGAAGTCACTTTCCGCGGACATGCGCGGCTATGGCAGCAGGCAAACTCGGTTGCCGGCCCGGTGATTGTGCTCGACCGGCAAAAGCAGACGCTGGTTTCGCGCAGCACGGACGCGGCTGAACCGGTTCGTGCAATTCTGCTGAGTGCGGGCGGCGCGGCTACAGGCGCCAATTCCGGTCCGGAAAAGGACGCGTCCGGAAAGCTGGCCCAGCTTAGCGTGATTCGCATCCGCGGCGGCGACCTGAAGTATTCCGACGCCGAGCGCAAGGCGATCATGAATGCAGGCGCGCTGGGCACAGTGGTTGCCGAGACCGGGACGGCCACCTCCGTTTCCAATGAAGTGGAAGTGTTCCTGCTTCCGCCCGGCAATCACGCCGGCAAAGATGGCGGCCAGGCGCAGGTGGATCGGCTGACGGCTCGGGGGCATGTTACTTTGACATCCGGTGGGCGGCGTGGAACCGGGGAGCAGCTTGTGTACACGAGCGAGTCAGGGGAGTATGTGTTGACAGGAACCGCCGCGTCGCCCCCGCGAATGACCGATCCGGCGCGGGGAAACGTGACCGGAGAAGCTTTGATTTTCGATAGCCGCGAGTGATAGCGTGAGCGTGGAAGGCCGTACGACAAAGACAGAGACGACGGCGCCGAAGTAAGCGCGGGAGCGAGTGCAAGCCATCAATGGAAACATTGATCGCTGAGGGAATCGGCAAGAGCTACAAGGGACGCCAGGTTGTGCGCGGAGTTGACCTGCGCATCTCCCGCGGGGAAGTGGTGGGGCTGCTCGGTCCGAACGGCGCCGGCAAGACGACCAGTTTCTACATCATCGTGGGACTGGTAGCGCCCGAAACCGGGCGCGTGATGGTCGACGACACCGACATTACGCGCGTGCCCATGTACCTGCGGGCGCGCAACTTCGGCATCAGTTATCTGCCCCAGGAACCTTCGGTCTTCCGCAAGCTGACCGTCGAAGAGAACATCATGGCGGTGCTTGAAGCGCAGCCGCTGGGCAACAGGGAGCGGCGAACCAGGACCGAGCGGCTAATTCATCAGCTCAACCTGGGCCACATCCGCACCACCCGGGGCTACGCGCTTTCAGGCGGCGAACGGCGGCGGGTCGAGATTGCGCGTTGCCTGTGCATTCAGCCCAGCTTTATCCTGCTTGACGAGCCCTTCAGCGGAATCGATCCCATCGCCGTGCTTGAGCTGCAGAAGATCATCTTCGATTTGAAGGCCAGCGGAATCGGGATTCTGATCACCGATCACAACGTGCGCGAGACGTTGAGCGTGACCGATCGGGCGTACATTATTGCAGAGGGGCAGATTATCTTTGCCGGCACGCCCCATGAACTGGGCAATAACGTGGAGGTCCGGCGCCTTTATCTGGGCGAGGGGTTCTCACTGGGTTAGTACCTTTGATTCTTCCAGGTGATTGCAAGTCCCGTTTCGTTGTACTTAATATTTGTCAATGTGCCCACCATGCATCGCGGGGAACGGTATCCCAGTCGGAGTTTCCCGAATCGATCGTTGCTCATTCTGGAACGCGAGCATGAAAGCTGGACAGAATGGTCATGAGCCCTTTTCCTACGCGATTACACTTACAGTGAGAACGAGTCCCGTTTATGGCGCTGTTGCAACCCAATTTGAGCCTGAAGGTCTCCCAACGCCAGGTCCTCACCCCGGGACTCATGCAGATGGTCAGTGTCCTTGCGCTCAACAAACTCGAGCTGAAGGAGATGATCGATGCCGAGATGGTTGAGAATCCCGTCCTTGAAGAAATTGACGAGACGGTGCCGATGCTGGATCAGGTTGCGGGCCGCGAGGAGCAACTGGAACGTGGAGCGGAAGAGCAACTGGCACGCGGAGCGGAGGAGCCTTCCGCCTCGCCCAAGGACCCGTTCGAGGAAATCGACTTCGGGTCTTACTTTCGCGACTATCTTGATCCCGGCTATCGCACGCAGCCGGAGTTCGACGACAGCGAGAGGCCCTCGTTCGAACACTTTCTCTCCCAGCCAACGACTTTGTCCGATCACCTGGCGTGGCAACTGGGCGCTCTGACCCTCGATCCGCAGCTCCATGATGCTGCGCAGTTCGTGGTTGGAAATCTGGACGAAGACGGTTACCTGGCCACCAGTGAGGAAGAACTGGCTGTTGCATTCGTTCGGGCCGCAAAAGACGATGGCGCGGATGAGCATGCCGAGGAGGAACTGACCGCCGCGGTCGATCTGATTCGCCGAGCCGTCGATCTCGTACAGCATCTCGACCCGGCGGGCGTGGGGGCTAGGGATTTGCGCGAGTGCTTGCTGATCCAGATTGCGGCCCAGCAGCACGAGTTCAGCCAGTTGTACGCCAAGAATGCAGAAATTTCCGATGAAGATCCGCATCGCGGATTCCGTGCCGAGGCAGAAGCGCACCTCGAAGACCGGCGGCGCAGTATGACAGTGGCTGCGCTGATTGTGGACCAGCACCTGCAACTGCTGCAAAAACGGGACGTGAAAGATCTCGCGCGCGCCGCGCACATCACTCCAAGAGAGGCCGATGCGGGCGTCGAGTTCATTCGTACCCTGGATCCCCGGCCGGGCCGCCTCTACAACCGCGAGCAGACCCGGCTGATCGAGCCCGATGTAGTATTCGTCAAGCGCGGAGGGGAGTGGGCCGTCTCAATGAACGAGGAGGACCTGCCCAGCCTGCGCCTCAGCCAGCGCTACCGGCGCATGCTGACGGCTGAGGGTACCGACAAGGAAGTCAAGGACTACGTGAAGGAGCGGTTCCGCTCCGCAATGCAACTGATGCGCAACATCGCCCAGAGGAAGAGCACGATTCTGCGGACTTGCGAAGTGATTGTGCGCCGCCAGCAGGATTTTCTGGAACTGGGCGTCGAGGCGCTCCGGCCCATGATGATCAAGGAAGTCGCGGAAGAGATCGGCGTTCATCCTTCGACAGTCAGCCGCGCCGTGGCCAACAAGTATGCGCACACTCCGCAGGGGGTCATCGAGCTGCGATTCTTCTTCTCCGAGGGATCGAACGGGCCGGAGGGCGCCGACACGCCATTGCTCGTTCTGAAGAGGAAGGTGAAGAAGCTGATCGAAGATGAAGATCCCCGTCACCCGCTCACCGACGACCAACTCGCCGCAATGCTGGGCGCGCAGGGCATCCAGCTCACCCGCCGCACCGTGGCTAAGTATCGCGAAGACATGAGCATTCCATCCACCCACCAGCGCCGCCGCCGGAACGGGTGAAAAAGCCAGTCGTTAGTGGCTAGTGATTAGTGGTTAGTCCGCAGAGCTTGCCTCGTGCCGGAGGATGGTTGAATGACAGCACTTGACAACGGCCGGCTCTCACCGACAATTCATCTGACCCCTGACCCCTGACCCCTGACCCCTGACCCCTGACCCCTGACCCCTGACCCCTGACCCCGACCCCTGACCCCTGACCCCTGAAAACTGAAAACTGTCCACTAATCACTAATCACTAGCCACTGAAATACTGTAGAATCCGAGTTTCCTCAGCAGAGATTCTCAGGCTGAGAGAACGAAAGCGGAGGCTGACCATGGAAGTGGAGTTCACCGCGCGACAAGTGAAGATCTCCAAAGCGCTGCGCACGCAGGCCGAGGAGGGGATGGAACGTATCGCCCGGATTTTGGGCAAGTCGGCGCGCGCCAGCGTCACTTTCGGCGCGCAGAGGCACCTGCAGATCGTGGAACTGACCGTGCAGGCGCGAACGCAGACAATCGCCGCAACCGGCAAGGGCGCCAGTCTGGATGCTGCGCTTCGCGAGGCGATGGAGCATGCCGAAAACCAGGCGCGCCGCTACCGGGACCGGCGTCTGGAGGGCAAACGGCTGCCCAAAGGCGAGAAGGTGCTTACCGCTCCTCCAGTTGCCCGGCCCAAGGCTCGCGCTCCGATGGTGGTTTCAGTAGCGGCGGACGGCAAGCCGGCCCCATCGCGCGCCCGGGCTCGCGCATCGATCGCAGTCCACTCCTTTCCCAACAAGCCGACTGTGGTCGAGCCTCACATCCTCAAGAGCGGGGAAGCAATCGTTCTGCGGCCCATGACCATCGAGGAGGCCGTGAAGGATGCGGAGTTCCGCGACCGCGATCTGCTTATCTTCCGCAACCAGGGCGGAGATATGTTTGTGCTTCACCGCCGTCGCGACGGACAGATGGAGCTGGTGGAGATTCCTTAGAGAACCTCTGAATAGGTCGGAGCTTTGAAAGGGCACGACTTTACAGGCTGCGGAAAAACTCGTTCGGGCGGTAGGCCAGGGATTCATCCCTGGTATAAGATCAACAGAATCAACGCGGGCTTTAGCCCCTGAGGTATGCTTTTCGCCGCATTCGGCCTAGACCATGCGTTTTTCCGCAGCCTGTTTAGTCGTGCTGCGAAGCGGCCAACAGAGGGACAGGGCTTTTGCCCGTGAGGGAACGGCAACGGGACAACAAGACTTGCGCGGAGATTCCCTACAGCCTTTCAAGAAGCGGTTGGCATGAGGCGAAACATCGTTCCGGGTTGCGGATGAATTCGCAGCCCGGAACGACATGATCCACATCTGATTCGCGCAGGCGGATTCATCGAAGAACAGGCGTTCTGACGAACGTTACTTCAGCGTCACCCGTCCCCCCTGAACTGGTGAGCAGTGGGCTGCGGCACCATCCGCAATCAGCATGTAAATGGGAGATCCGACAGACTTTGGTTGCACCGGATGCCCGCTTTAGGGGATGGTTGCCGCGCCCCACGCGGCATACGATTCTCGCATAGGCTTTCCTGATTCAACAGCGCAATGGCGCCGCAAGGGAAGCGAGCGAGGATGGGAAAAAGTCACTCCCCATGGAGACTGTGAGTTTGAATCTGCCCGAGAACTCGGACTCCCCTCAGCAGCAGGAGATCCTCGACGCGCTGCCGGTTCTGGTTTTCCTCGAGCGGGCAGGCAATATTGTGTTTGCCAACGTCGAAGCGCGGCAGATGCTCGGCCTCGCCGACGAGCCATGGGTCTCGCGCAACGTTGAAGACGTTTTGTGGGGTCTATTCCCGGGAACGGCCGAGCCGCAGACCCTGCTCACTGGAACCAGGCGCGGCAGCCCGTTCCATGCGACGCTGCCAGCCAGGAACGGCCGACTGCTTCCGGTCGAAGGCACTTACTGCATGCTCAATCCCGAGCTTCGCGAGGCCGTGATCGTTGCTCATCCCGGTGGCCGCGAACAGGCGCCCAGATCGCGGCTGATGGAAGACGTGCTTGCCAGCCTTCCCGAGGCGGTGGCCATCGTGCACGGCAGCCATGTCCTCTACACCAATCCGGTGTTTACGCAGATGTTTGGATACACGGCCGAGGAAGCCAGCGGTGAAAACCTGCGCGAACTGATTGTGCCCGAGACGCGCCAGAACGAACATGCACTGCTTGAAAAAACGGTGGATCAGCACGGCCGCGCCACCATCGAAACCGTGCGCATCACCAGGGATGGGGAACTCGTGGATGTAGCCATGCTGGCCGGACCGCTCCTGGTGGACGGCGCCAAGGTCGGCTACGTATTCACCTTCCGCGACATAGGCGACCGCAAACAGACTGAAGCCAAGCTGCAGCACGATGCCATGCACGACGTGCTCACCGAGCTTCCCAATCGTGCGCTCTTCACCGATCGACTGACCCTGGCGCTCAGTCGCCGCCTGCGTCGCCGCGATCAGACCTGCGGCGTGCTCTTTCTGGATCTCGACCACTTCAAGGAGATCAACGACACCATGGGCCACGCGGCCGGCGACATCTTGCTGAAAGCAGTTTCAGACCGGCTGCGCGCGTCGTTGCGTCCCCAGGACTCGGCGGCTCGCCTGGGCGGCGACGAGTTTGGCATACTTGTGGAAAACATTCTATCGATCGGCGATCTCGATACCGTTGCCACACGCGTCCTGGCCGAGATGCAGCGGCCGTTTGAAATCTTCGGAGACCCGATCCAGGCCGGCGCCAGCATCGGCGCGGCCATGGCCGGCCCGGAACACACCGCCCCCGAGTTGCTGATCCGAGATGCCGACTTCGCCATGTATACCGCCAAGCAGGCGGGCGGCGGGCGCTTCGAAATCTTCGATAAGCAGATGGAAGGGCACGTCTCAAGCCAGCTGGATCGCGAGCGGGAACTCCGCAATGTGGTCGAGAGGCGTCAGTTCGAGGTCTGGTATCAGCCGATCTACCGCCTGCAAACGGGCAAGCTCGAGGGCTTCGAGTCGCTGTTGCGCTGGCGCCGGGCCGACGGCTCGGTAGACAGCTTCAACGAACTGTTGCCCGTGGCCGAAGACACCGGGCTCTCCATCAGCCTGGGCAGGGAAACGGTGGAAACGGTCTGCAGGCAGTTGCAAAAGTGGACCGAGGAATTGCCTCAGAGCGACCTCACACTGACCGTCAACGTGTCGCAACGGCAGTTCTATCACCCGGACATGGTTGCGCAGTTGAAGATGGCTCTGGCGGCGACCGGCGTGGACGCAACGCGCCTTCTCTTTGAGGTTTCGGAGAGCGCGCTCAACGAAAACCCGGATGCGGCGGTCGCGATTCTGCAGCGCATGGTGGACTGCAATGTGCGCATTGCGGTGGACAATTTCGGCTCCAGCCTGGCGCCTCTCAACCTGCTGGCCCGCCTGCCCATCGACGTTGTGAAACTGGACCCCAGGCTCACCGTCGCCGCGACCTCGACCGGCCGCCAACTGGCAGTGCTGGAGTCGGTCATTCATCTCGGCCACACGCTGGGTATGCAGGTCATTGGCCAGGGAATTGAGACAGCCGCTCAACTGGAAGCGATGTCCCGCATGGGCTGCGAACTGGGCCAGGGGCACCTGCTCTCCTATGCCGTCGACGCAAACCGGGCGCTGCATCTTGCCAGCCTGGGCTACTGGACCAGAGTTCCCGAAGCATAACCCGCCAGAGTGTAGCGCCGATCTCTGGATCGGCTGTCGTGCGGACGTCCACGTCCGCGTCCGTCCGCGAGCGATGAAATCAAATGCGACCACTTCGCTGCTAACCTGCCAACTTGCCATGCCCGCCTCGGCGGGGCTAACTCGCTGAATTTGTCTCTCACGTCCCCCGTCGGTGTAGCATGTCCGCATGAAGTCTTCAAAGCGCGTGCCCCGAGTTTCTCCACCGCCCAAAGCCCAAAAACCCGCTGGCACACTGAAGAAGCAAGCCAAGGAACTGGTCATTGTGACCGGAATCTCAGGCGCGGGCAAGGCCTCGGCCATCAAGTCGTTTGAGGATCTTGGTTTCCACGCCGTCGATAACCTGCCGCTTGAGTTGCTGCCCGATTTTGCCCGTCTAGTACGCAAGTCCAGCGAAGTGGAGCGTGCCGCAATTGTGGTGGACATTCGCGAAGGAGCCACGCTCGATCGCCTCCCGGAAATTCTCAAAACCGTCAAGAAGCTTCTGCCCACGCGGGTCGTGTTTCTCGACGCGCAGGACGCGGTGCTGGTGCAGCGCTACTCCGAGACGCGCCGCCCGCACCCGCTCGGCCGGTCAGACACAGTCTCGCGTTCCATCGTCGAAGAGCGCCAGTTGCTCGACCCCATCCGCAACGTTGCCGACACCCTGATCGACACATCGAACTTCAACGTGCATGAGCTGCGCGCGCACATCCAGGCCAGATTTGGCAAGGAAGAGAAGACCAAGCAACTGCTGGTCTCGTGCCTGAGTTTCGGCTTCAAGAACGGAGTGCCGCTGGACGCCGACCTGGTCTTCGATGTGCGCTTCCTGCCCAATCCTCACTTTGTGCCCGAGTTTCGCAAGAAGACCGGCCAGAATCCCAAGGTGGCCGCCTACATCCGAGGATTCCCGCAGACCGTCGAGTTTCTCTCCCGCGTCACCGACATGATTCTCTATCTGCTGCCCCACTATGTCGAAGAGGGCAAAAGCTATTTGACGGTAGCCTTCGGCTGCACCGGCGGCCAGCACCGCAGCGTAATGATGGCCGTAGAAATCGGCAAGCGGCTCAAGAAGGCCGGCTACCAGGTGAAGGTGCTGCACCGCGATATGCCGCGGTGAGTGGGCGAGTCAGCGGGTGGGTGCGTTAGCCTGCGAGCCCGGTGAGGGCAAATCGCCGAGCCAACGTGTCAGCGCGGAGCTGTAATCCTTCGTTGTGTTGCTTGGCTTCGTCAGCCAAACTCGCTCCTTGCGCGCGGTGACCAACTGGTATGCGTTTTGTTGGCCGATGGCCTGTGAGCGATAGAACCACAACGACGGGATGCTTAGCTTTGCGGCAGTCGGATTCGAATCCCAACGGTCGCGCACCAACAGATGAGCAGGAACCAGCCTTGCGCGCGGGTCGCCGAAGATCGCATCGGTTGGCGCGGCGAGCGGCTCGTCCATCACCAGGCCCGCGAACTCGGGATGTGCCGCGGCTACTTCTAGCGCCAGATTCGCGCCCAGGCCTCGTCCGAAGAGAACGATAGAACCGGCGGGAACGTGGCGTGTGTTGGTCAGGTACTCAATTGCTGACTCCGCATCTTCGCGCCAGCGCGCTTCGCTGGGCCGCTCAAATTTGCTATTTCCGTAGCCGCGATAATCGAATGCGAACACGTTCAGCCCCGCGTCGTGCAGCGGGACGAGCGCATCGACCGTGTCGCCGAGGTTGCCGGCCGCGCCGTGCAGGTAGATCGCGGTGTAGCGGGCGCCAGGATTGCCTGCAACCCACCAGCCTTTGAGCCGCGGTTCGCCGGCCTCGTTGGTGGCAAATCCGACCGAGTCGAAGGCTAACCCCACACTGGCCGGAGTTCGGGTGATAGCGGAGTTGGGATGGTAGAGCAACTGCCAGCTCCCCTGCCAGAAGAGCAGGCACAGCGTACCCCAGGCGCAGACTCCGGCAGCCACAATTGCGATGCTCACTGCGATCAGTACCCACCGGCCGGACACCGTTGGCGGGGAAGCGGACGCCGAGCGGCGGGCGGTCGCGAGATTAGCCTTGAAAGGGGAGACGACGGGCTCGGATTTGGATTTCTTGCGGGTCATGAGCGTGGCTGAGAATTCGCCCCCAAAAACCTGGCGGGTCAAATCTATCCTAACCGCGCATGCCACGAACCGCAGCCCAACGGATGGCTGCGGCTCGTGGTCGCACGCTTGAGCGGCGAAGCCTAATACTTCACGATTGCGGCAAAGGAATCGGGCTTGAGGCTGGCGCCGCCGACCAGTGCGCCATCAATCTCTTCCTGGCCGATGAGGGCGTTGGCGTTGTCGGGCTTGACGCTGCCGCCGTAGAGAATGCGGATCGCGGCGGCGACATCTTCGCCCAGCAGCTTGGCAACCTCGGCGCGGATGATCTTGTGCGCGTCCACGGCAATCTCGGGCGTAGCGGTCTTTCCGGTGCCGATGGCCCAGACCGGCTCATAGGCAATCACAATGGGTGCGGCGGCTTCGGCGGTGATGCCGGCAAAGGCTCCAGCGATCTGGGTCTTGAGGACGCTGGCTGTTTCGCCGGCTTCGCGTTCGGCAAGGACTTCGCCGATGCAAACAATCGGGACGACACCGTGCTTGAGCGCGGTATGCAGCTTCTTGTTGACGATCTCGTCGGTCTCGGCAAAGTATTGGCGGCGCTCGGAGTGGCCGATCAGCGTATGCGTTCCGCCTACAGCGAGGAGTTGTCCGATCGAGGTCTCACCGGTGTAAGCGCCCTCCTCGGCAAAGTGGATGTTCTGGCAGCCGACGGCGACGTTGGAGCCTTTGGCGGCTTCAATCACGGTGGGCAGCAGCACGGGCGAGGGGAACAGGGCGATCTCGTCACGGTCGTGTCCAGCAACAAGCGGCAAGAAAGCATCGACGAAGGCCTTGGCCTCGGCAGGCGTTTTGTACATCTTCCAGTTGGCGGCGATAAGGGCTTTACGGGGCATTTTGTTGGGTTCCTCATGCCGATTCTAGCCGATGGATTTAGGGAGGCGGGTGACGGAGGGCACAGGCGAAGCGAATCAGGAAGCGGAGACAGCGGAAACGCGCGGGGCTAGTCTTGCGGCCCGGTTGCGCGAATTGCGGTCAAATCGTCCGGCACTTCGCCCTCAAGGAAGGCGGCTCGATGATCGGGGTCGCCCAGGTCCATCTTGAAGTGATGCCACGTGCCATCCTGCAGGACGCCCATGTTCCAGGGCCCTGAAACGGAGTCGGAAAACTGCCAGACGATGTGGTAGCCGTCCTCATTGGTAAAGCCTTCGCCATCGGCCTGGATGATAGCGTCCCCCCGCTCCCAGAGGGACGAGCGCAGGGCATGGAGGGCGTTGCCGCCTTCTTCAGTCTCGGCTCCTTGCAGGTGCTGGAAAGCGTAGACGGTCTTGACCTCAGCCAGATATTCCGCAAGCCAATCAACGCTGCTTGCGGGCTTGCAATCCTGGATTTCTTCGAGGAAGTCGGCGATCTGGTCTTGGCCGGTCGACCCATCGCTCACGGGATTCCGCTCGATGACAGCGACTTCGACTTCATCATTGCCGGCGAGCAGCAGAGTCTCCCAGTCATCTTCATCGCCGTTCTCGACTGCGAGTTTGTAACCGGGATGGGTATCGCGAATCAATTGCGCGAGCTCGTCGAACGTTGGGAACTCTTCCTGCTTTGACAAGACCCGCGTGAAATATCCCACTGCTTTTCTCCTGGCGAACAGCCTACGTCACTATTCTTTAGATGTGAAGGAACCGGATGCAGATCACAATTTCCGCGGAGGAACTGGAGTCGAAGTGCGACGAGTTGATCGATCAGGTCGCCGCGGAGGGACTTACTGTCGTCATCACGAAGGACGGTCGCCCGATCGCCAAGTTGATGCCGATACCAGTCGAGGCTGAGCTATTTGGAGCGATGGGCGGGAGCGGTGTCGTTGAAGGAGACATCATCTCACCGCTTGAAGGCGTCTGGGATCTGAAGGAACTAGGCGATCCGGAAAACACCGGCTAGTCATCTCGGCCTCAGGCTGCGGGCTGGCGGGAGGACGAGGATTCCGCTTCGGGCCGGACGGGCTTCTCCCCGGAGAGCAGCTTCTGCATTTCCAAGGGCAAGCCTGAGAACGGAACCGCTTTTGCGAAATCCTCGTCGGTTCATTCCGGGTTTTCATCGTCGATCAACTCAGGATTTGGCTTTCTCATATTGATTTCGCTCCTTTCAGCTGGTCCTTCGCAATTGGAAACTACAGGTGCAGCACGTGCAATGAGAAAGCAGTTGCGCTCAGAATCTTCGTCCGCCCCAGCTTGTCGATTTCGAGCAAGCCGGATCGCTTATCCCCAGTCACGGCATAATCGGGCTGCGCCTCTTCCATCAGGTCCAACAAGTAGCTGTCTGCCGGGTCGGCGGCATGATGTCTGCGCGGCAGTGGACCCTCCCAGACAGTCGCACTATACAGGTGGTTGAGCATGTCGCCGACATGGTGAGGTTGGAACAGATCGCGGAACTTGGGGTTGCGGCTCGCGGCGCGAATCTCGTCAATCTGCTGCTTGCAAGTAAGCAAATAAAACCTGCCATTTCTCCAGGCGCGGACGATGCGCGCAGGGGAACCCAGCGGAGAGATCAATGCGCTGAAGTAGATGTTACTGTCGAGCAGTACCAGCATCAGCGCTTCCGCGCCCGCGCCCATGCCAGGGACTCCTCGACAGCCGCCTCAATCTCCTCCAAAGGCACATTTGCATTGTGCTCGAGGATCGCATTGTGCGCGGTGTCAAAGATGTGTTTGTTGACGGCCTCGGCGACAAAGCGGGAGAGGTCGCCTTTCTTACCTCTGCCTTCATTGGCGAGGAACTGGCGCAAGGATTTGTCGAGTTCTTTGGGGACGACGAGATTCCAACGAGTGGTGTTGGTGGCCATGGGATGCTCCAGCCCAAGTATACACCTAAACACACAAACACCTATCGGCGGAGCGCAACTCAGGCGGCGGGCTGGCGGGAGGACGAGGATTCCGCGTCGGGCTTGATGTGCTTCTCCCCGGAGAGCAGTTTCTGCAATTCAAGGGGCAGACCGGAGAACGGAACCGCCTTTGCGAAATCTTCGTCAGTCCATTCCGGGTTTTCGTCGTCGATCAGCTCAGGATTCGGTTTCTCCATGTTCATTTCGATTCGGACAGCATCGGCTGCGATTCAGCCGCAGCCGCGGACTGCTTCTTTTTCTCTTTAGCAGCCTCTTTGGCTGTGAGCAGCTTCCCGCCTTCAAGGTAAAGAAATGCGTCGATCTGTTTGTAGGAAAAACCCTGGAGGCTGTACTGCTCCTTCAATCTGTCGATGATTCTCTTGAATTCCGGGTACTTCCACAGCACCTGCTGCTGAAATCGAGGAAGGCCGCCCTGATTTCTGAACTGCCAAAGATATTCCGTCACTCGTGAATCGAAAATCGGATATGATTCAGGCCGGTGAAAGCTGCAGTACTTCGTCGCAAAAGAGTAATAGTAGTGATTCCTGCCAGCCACTTTGACATTTGCAATTCTCGCTACAAGCGCCTCGTCTGCGCGGCTCAATACCTCATCGATCTTGATCTCTACGATGTGTCGAGCGACGTCGTAAACAGTCGGTGCATACTTAGGATCAGTTGGTGAATATTGGCTATTCACCCGAATCAGCAACGAGTAAAGGGAGTTCAGAGTCACGACTTTCAGGAGAACTTGGGATGGGTTCGTGTTCTCTGGATACTGTGTAAAGAGCTTGAACAACGCGGGGTCGGGGTCGTTCATGTCAGGGATGTCAGGGTTGGATTTTGCACATGCTTTTCTGACCTCGTCCGCGGATGGCGCCGTCACGATTACGTTCATAGCAGTCCCTCCTTCCATGTCTACGCGGCCAAATCCTGGGTCGCTCGTCTTGGCCACTGAGTATACCCCTTACCGCTAGCAGAAGATCACAACAACAAATGCCGCATCCAGCAGCCCTTCAGGCCGGATGCGGCATTTACTGACCGCTGTTCACTGACAACTGATCTCTGTGCTACTTATCCGTCAGCGCCTCCACGCCGGGCAGCTTCTTGCCTTCAAGGAACTCGAGGCGAAGCGCCGCCGCCGGTGGAGATGTGGGTGATCTGGTCGGCTACGCCGGCCTGGTTGATGGCGCTCACCGAGTCGCCGCCGCCGATGATGGAGATGGCCGCCTTGTTGGCTGCCACGGCTTGGGCGATGGCGTTGGTGCCCACGGCAAATTTGGGAAACTCGAAGACGCCGGCGGGGCCGTTCCAGACAATCGTCCGGGCGGTCGAAACCACTTCTTCAATCGCGGCGATCGACTTGGGACCGATGTCCAGGCCCTGCCAGTCGGCGGGGAAGTTGACCGAGCAGTCCCACAACTGAGTGTTGGCGTCGGGCGAGAAGTTGTCGGCGAGGACGTTGTCGACGGGCAGCAGCAGATTGACGCCCTTTGCCTTGGCCTTGTCGAGGGCCGCCTTGGCCATGTCGATCTTGTCTTCTTCGACGAGCGATTTGCCGGTGGTGACGCCGAGAGCGCGCTGGAAGGTGTAGGCCATGCCGCCGACGATGACCAGCGTATCGACCTTGTCGAGCAGGTTGTCGATGACGTCGATCTTGCCGGAGATTTTGGAGCCGCCGATGATGGCCACGAACGGCTTCTCGGGCGATTCGAGCGCCTTGCCGAGGTAGGTGATTTCCTTTTCCATCAGCAGGCCGGCGACGGCGGGCTTGAGGAAGTGCGTGATGCCTTCCGTGGAGGCGTGGGCGCGATGCGCGGAGCCGAATGCGTCGTTGACATAGACCTCGGCCAGCGAGGCCAGCGCCTTGGAGAAGGCTGGATCGTTGGCTTCTTCTTCGGGGTGGTAGCGAAGGTTTTCGAGCAGCAGCACCTGGCCGGATTCAAGCTGGCGCGCCATTTCGCTGGCTACTTCGCCGATGCAGTCCGGAGAGAAGGCCACGTTGACGGATTCGCCCAACTGTTTGTCGAGCAGCTCGCGCAGCCGGACAACGACAGGGCGCAGCGAGTACTTCGGATTGGGCTTGCCCTTGGGGCGGCCGAGATGCGAGGCCAGGATGACCTTGGCTTTGCGCTTGAGGGCGTAGACGATGGTGGGTAGCGTGGCCACGATGCGGGTGTCGTCGGTGATGGTCGAACCGTCTTCAGTGAGCGGCACGTTGAAGTCGACGCGGATAAACAGCCGCTTATTGGTCAGATCGATGTCGCGAATCGAGAGCTTGGACATGGGAGATTTGCCTTCCTTGAAGTTGGGCATGGCCTCCCACCCAAGCCGCAAGAACAAAGACGCGGCGAGGGTGGGGCACCCGGATTTGTGACGTTACGGCTTACAGGCCCTTTGCCGCGAGGAAGCCGATCAAATCGACGACGCGGTTGGAGTAGCCCCACTCGTTGTCGTACCAACTGAGCACCTTGACGCTGTTGCCGACGACTTTGGTCAGGGGCAGATCGACGATGGATGACAGCGGGTTGCCCTTGTAGTCGGAGCTGACCAGGAGGTTGGAGTCGACACCCAAGATTCCCTTGAGCTCGCCCGCTGCGGCAGCCGTAAAGGCGGCGTTCAGGGTTTCGACTGTCGTCGGCTTCTCGGCGATGTAGGTCAGATCGACGATGGAGACGTTGGGGGTTGGGACGCGGATGGCAAAGCCGTCGAGCTTGCCAGCGGTCTCTGGAATGACCAGCTTGAGGGCCTTGGCGGCGCCGGTGGAGCTGGGAATCATACTGAGGGCGGCGGCGCGGGCACGACGGAGGTCCTTATGCGGGAAGTCGAGGATGACCTGATCGTTGGTGTAGCTATGGATCGTGGTCATGATGCCGCTGACGAGGCCCGTAGTTTCAAGAATTACCTTGACGACCGGCGCAAGGCAATTGGTGGTGCAACTGGCGTTGGAGATGATGTTGTCCTTGGCGGGGTCGTACTTGTCCTGATTGACGCCCAGGACCAGGGTGATGTCTTCATTGGAGGCGGGAGCGGAGATGATGACCTTCTTGACGGTCGCGCCCAGGTGAGCCCTGGCTTTGGAGCCATCGGTAAAGTGGCCGGTGGATTCGATCACAATCTGCGCGCCAACGTCGGCCCAGGGCAGCTTGGCGGGGTCGCGCTCCGCCCAGACCTTGATCTTCTTGCCGTCGACGGTGATGAAGTCGTCACCGTGGCCGATCTCATTCTTCAAGTTGCCGAGGATCGAGTCGTACTTGAGCAGGTGGGCCAGAATCGCCGGGCTGGTCAAGTCGTTAACGGCAACAAAATCGATCTCTGCATTGCCAAGCGCGGCGCGCAAAACGTTGCGGCCAATGCGGCCGAAGCCGTTGATACCAACCTTTACTGCCATGTGTGATTTCTCCTTCGTAATCGGTGAGGCTGTGAATTAAGCTTGCGTGGTGTTCGGCGTCTGAAAATGATCCAGAAGGCAATTCCACCAAACCCTTGATCCTAACACTGGAGCCTGCGGCGGACGAAATGAAAGTTCGACTGTCTCGTTTTTCCCGGAGACTCCCTCCTCGATAGTGTGCCTTTCCTGATTCGGGAATGGATGTGACGGTATTCACACCATTTGCAGCGGTGTCGGCAACTATGGTATTCGGGTATCACAGCAAAGGTTTGAAGGCGGCATGAGAAGACGTTCCAGACGCGCTCCCAATATTTCGGAATCCACAGGCAAAATTGGCCAGGAACTCCCATCGGATCAGCCAGCTCCGCTGGTTCCTTTTTATCCAGACGACAGGCCGGCCGCGGCGCCGGCGCCGCGGCAGAGCCCTGCGCAACGGCCTCCGGTTCAGGCGCCTCCGCGGCCTGCAGCTCCGGTGCGGCCGCCAAGGCACGAGCGGCCCGCCAAGCAGGATTGGGATGAGGCAGCCGGTTCCGGGCGGTTCGAGCTAGAAACGCAGCCGGAGATTCCTTCAGTGCCCCCGCCAGAAGCCGAAGCGGTGGAGCGCTCGCCGCAGGCTCCCAAGGGGTATGTTGTGCTGGCTATCGGTATGCCCGGCTCAGGCAAGACCACCTGGTTCCGCCGTCGCGGGGTCACGCCGCTCTCCAGCGACCTGCTGCGCAATATTCTCTTCGACGATGTAGAGGAACAGCGCTATCAGGGCCTGGTCTTCTCGACGCTGCGTTCGCTGCTGCGGGCGAGGCTGATTGCCCGCATGCCATGGAACTACGTGGACGCGACCAATCTCTCCATTCATGAGCGCCGCCAGTGGATCAAGATGTCCAAGAGCTTTGGATACGAGGTTCAGGCGGTGTTTTTCGATGTACCGCTTGAAGTCTGCCTGGAGCGCAACAGCAAGCGCGATCGCTCAGTGAGCGAAGACGTGATGCGCAAGATGGCCGAGAAGCTGAAACCGCCGGTGTTTGAAGAGGGCTTTGAGAAGATCACCGTGGTGCGTGTAAAGAGCGCCGGTTAAAGGACAAGTTCCCGATGAGCACTTCCCCTGTGCCTTACGTTGAGCCGTGGCTGCGAGGAACTTACGCCGACGTTCCCGCGGTGGGCCGCGCGGTGCTGCATGCGCTCGATCTGGCTCTCGACGATCTGACCAAATGGACCGCTGGATTGAAAGATGCCCAGATCCACGCACAACCGCTGGGGCTCACGTCAATTGCGTTTCATCTGCGCCATATCGCTCGCTCGACCGACCGGCTGCTGAGCTATGCGGAAGGCAAGCCGCTCTCTGAAGAACAGTTGTCGGCTCTGAAGTCTGAGAAGTCCGGAGACGAGACACTGGGCATGCTGCTGGCCGACGTTGAATTCTCGTTCGTCAATGCCGCGGATCGCATCAGGGTGCTGGCCACCGCGGACTTGGACAACGCCCGTTATGTGGGTCGTACAAAACTGCCGACCAGCATTGGCGGCGCGCTGATTCACGTGGCCGACCACACCCAGCGGCACGTGGGGCAGGTGGTTACAACGACCAAGGTGCTGAGGGCGCTGCAGAAATAGCCTGGCTACTTCTCGGTGACCAGCGCTTCTGGAATTGAATCCTGAATGTGGCCCATCTTTTCGTGCTTGGTCCTCAGATAGCCCTCGAAGGAGTCCTGAAGCTCGACTTCGGCGGAGACGCGCTCGACGACGGAGATGCCGGCGGACTCGAGCGCGGAGACCTTTTCAGGATTGTTCGTGATGAGCCGGACCTGAGTGACGCCGAGTAGCTTGAGAACTTCGGCGGGCAACTCGTACGCGCGGCAGTCGGCGGCGAAGCCCAGTTCGACATTGGCCTCGACCGTGTCCATGCCTTGATCTTGTAGCTCGTAGGCCTTCAACTTGGCCATCAGGCCGATTCCGCGGCCCTCCTGCTGCTCATAGAGCAGGATGCCCGCTCCGGCTTCGGCGATCTTGCCCAGAGCCAGTTCGAGTTGGAGACGGCAATCACAACGAAGCGAACCAAAAACATCGCCGGTCAGGCATTGCGAGTGGATTCGCACCAGCGGCGGCGCGGAGTGGATATCGCCCATCACCAGCGCGACCAAGCCCTCCACCTCTTTGCCTTTGAGCGCGCTTTGTTCGCAACACGGGCGCGGAGCCGGCAACTGACCCTCAAATCCGAGGACGCGGAAGTCGCCCCAGCGGGTAGGGAAGTTGGCCTCGGCAATCTTCGTCACGCTGACAAACGCCATGGTCATATTCTACTTTGCGCGGGTGCCTCACTGACTCCTGAACGCTGATTCCGCTACCCTGAATCGTGCCCGATAGAGCGCTATTGCGCGATATTGAGGCCGTAGATTTCGTCCAGTTCGCGCATGTGATCGCGCACCATTGACAAGTACACCTGCGAAGCAAATCCCGATGCCCCGGTACCGTCTGGCCACGCGGCGTGTGTTGCCTTTATGGCGCTTTCCTTGTATATCCGCCATGCTTTCTCGAAAGCCTGCAGCGTTGTGAGCTGGTCCTGGTCGTGGCACAGCAACTGGAGGTTGTTGTAGAAAATCGCATTGTCTTCATCGGCGTGCTGACATGCCTGCCCCATGCATATGTTGTATGGCTGCTGCCCCTTTTGACTCTCTGCCTGACAGTCCTTGCCTGTCATTGAGATTTGGCGTTTATAGGCAGACTTGAGCGGCGCCTTATAAGTTTCACGCAGCTTCACTGCTTGATCGAGCTGTAGATCGTTAACGGCCTGCAATTGAGACGGCGAGATGTCCTGAGTTGCGGTCTGTCCATAGCAGAACGCGGGCCAAGCAAATATGAGAAGGACCCCAGCTTTGAAACTCATGAGTGGATTGTACGCTTGGTGCTCCCTGCCCCCGATCTCCTCAGTGCGATACAGTGATGGGGTGACGGACAATCTCATTCTGATCACGCTGCTGGTCAAGCTGGGCGTGGTGGCGTCGGTGGCCAGCGTGTTGGCGCGCGTGGTTACCTTCCGGCGGCTTATCTTCGCCGAGAAGCGCACATCCCGGCAGACCCTGGCCTTGCTGGCGTTTTTTCTGGTGCCGCTAACGCTTGGCGTGTGGGTGCGGTTCTGGGTGCCCAACTTCCTGGCCGCCGACATCTCCTTTGCCACGGTGATCCTTCTGGGGCTGCTCCTGGGGCCGGGCTGGGCGGTGCTGGGCGGGGTGGTGCTGTCCGCGCCCGCCGTTTATCACCACGAGTACCTGGCCCTGCCATTCAACGCGGCCCTGGGTCTGGCAGCGGGCCTGCTAGGCGGCTTTGTCGAGAACGAGGAGACCTGGTCATTTACACCGTTCATCGACTTGAGCCTCTACCGCTGGGTGCGCCGAAACCTGCGCCAGCCGCGCATCGACCGCCAGTTTCTGATGCTGTTTCTCATTGTGGCTGCGGAGGCCTGCCGGGACTATTTCGCCCACGCCTTTCCGCACCGGCTGTTTGCGCTGCTGGCCAGTCAATGGTGGCTGCAGTTGCTGGTGCTGCTGTGCGCTCCCATCGACGTGGGCATCGCGCTGAAGGTTTGGAATACGCTACGCGTCGAACTTAAACTCGAAGAGCAGAAGCGGCTGCTGCTCGAAGCCCGGCTAGACGCCCTGCAGCGGCAGATCAACCCGCACTTCCTATTCAATACGCTCAACTCCATTGCCTCGCTGGTGCGAAATAGACCGGAGTTGGCGCGCGAGATGACGGTCAAGCTGGCCAACATTCTGCGCGCGCTGCTGAAGGATCACGATACCTATGTACCATTGCGCGACGAACTGAGCTTCACCGACGATTACCTTGACATTGAGGTGGTGCGTTTCGGAGCGGACAAGCTGAGGGTGGAAAAGGAGATCGACCCGCGGACACTGGGCGTGCTGGTTCCCAGCATTTTGTTGCAGCCGCTGATTGAAAACAGCATCAAGCACGGTCTGGAGCCCCGCCTGAAAGGAGGAACGGTAACACTTCGCAGCCGGCTGGATGGGGATCGCGTGCTGATTGAGGTGGCCGACGACGGGGTGGGCATGGGCAATAGACCGGCCTCAGCGCTGCGCCGGGAGGGGGCAGGCATCGGCATGAAGAATGTGCAGGAACGGCTGGAGGTGCTCTACGGCAACCAGGCGCGATTCAACGTGGTCAGCAATCCGGGACGTGGAACCCTGGTGTCGATCGAGATTCCGGCGAACCTGCCGGGCGGAGTGTAGGGCTCGGCTGCATATATTCTGGCGTACGACTGAAGGGAGGAAGAATGGACGGAATCAATGGGTCAACGCGATCTGCCGTGCATTTCGACACGATCGGCCAGATTGCCATTACGGTTGGCGATCTGGCCAAATCGAGAGATTTCTACCAGAACACACTCGGAATGAAGTTTCTGTTCGATGCCGGGAACATGGCGTTCTTTCAGTGTGGGGATCTTCGCTTCATGATCGGTGCTTCCGAGCAGCCAGGGCCGCGCGGGGGAACGATTTTGTATTTTAGAGTCCAGAACATCCAGGAGACACACGCCGTGTTGGAGGGGCAGGGTGTGGTTTTCCCACAAGCTCCGCACCTGGTGGCGAGGATGCCCGGTCACGACCTGAGGATGGCCTTTCTGAAGGATCCGGACGACAACATCCTGGGCATGATAAGTGAGGTTCCGCGCACTTGAGTGCCGCAGCCGCGCGCGCTATGCTCACATGATGGTGCGGTTCACGGTGCTGGCTTCGGGGTCCAAGGGGAACAGCACGGTTGTCTCCGGTGGGCGCACGCGCATTCTTGTCGACGCCGGGCTGAGCTGCCGCGAGCTGTTCCGGCGCATGCGCCTGGCGGGCGAAGAGCCGGAGACGCTGGACGCGATCGTCGTGACCCACGAGCATGTGGACCACATTCACGGTCTGTCCGTCACGGCGCGCAAGCTGGGCATCCCGGTGTACTTCACGGAGGGCACGCATCGCGCCTGGATGCGCTGGCTGACGCCTCGACGGCAAATGACCTATGCGCTGTGGATGGAGCAGTGCCGGAAACAGGCAGCCGAGCGTCAGGCCGAGGCCGATGCAGCGCAATTCGACACCGAGGGTGAGGCAGAGGAATCCGATATTGTGGTCGATTCCGAGGCGGTCAACAAGGAATCCAGGGCGGACGCAAGCGAGCCGGAATCGGCACCTCCAGTGCCGCAAAAGGACTCCACCTGGCTGCCGGCGGTTGAATACTTCCAGGCCGGGCAGCCATTCGAGATCGGCGATATTGCCGTCAGTCCATTCACCATTCCCCACGACGCAGCCGATCCGGTGGGCTTTGTCTTCAGGACAGAAGGGGTGCGAATTGCCTTTGCCACCGACCTGGGGTACATTCCGCCCAACGTGAAGGCGCAGCTCAGGGGCGTGGATCTGCTGCTGCTGGAGTCAAACCACGATTTGGAGATGCTGCGCGACGGACCCTACCCGTGGTCAGTAAAGCAGCGGGTGCTGTCGCGCGTGGGCCACCTTTCGAACGAGGCAGCGGCGGCGTTCCTCGAGAACGAGTACGACGGCCAGGCGGCCTACGTAATTCTTGCTCATCTGTCAGAGAGCAATAATCTACCTGAACTGGCAAGGGTTACGGCGGAGCGGGCGCTGAACGGCCGGGCGAGCCTGCTGGCCAATCGGCTTCTGCTGGCCGCCCAGCATGAGGCTCTGTCGTCTATTTACTTTTAAGTCAATTAGATTACAATTGGTCGGAACGGGCATCGCTCTGTGCCAAGTGGATTGGCAAAGGGAAGCGCAAATGCCCTTTTGCCGGGGCGAGGTAGGGTCAAGCACCACTGAATCCGAGAGGGCCGGTGGAGCATCCAATGGTCACGTTTGTCGTTTGCCATGTGAGCCATGCAACTTGTTGGCGGGCGGGCACGTTGTCTGTAAGGTGAGTGTTTACGTCTATGGCAAAAACCGAATGCACGGATAGAGTCGTAGGCGGCATCCTGGCAAGCTGGCGATACGACATCTCCGGAATTGCTCCGGAGATGCGCAAGGACTATGAGCGCCATTTGGCTGAATGTGCTCACTGCAGCGCCCGGCAGAAGGTTCATCGCACGATTGATGTGACGCTGGCGATCCTGACGTCCTTGTCGGTGCTCTTCTTCCTCTTCGCGCTGGCCGTGATAGTGCATATCAAGCCGTTTGAGTATGTTTTCATCAACGTCTTCGGTCTGGACATCTTCGACATGTACCATATGCTGGTTTCGGCGATGATTGCAGGGGTTTGTTTCTCCTTGATTGGTCTGGCGCTGGTGCTTACCACCACGCCCGCGCCAGCGTATCTGGGCGGCATTGCCGCGGAGCGCGCCAAAATTATTGAAGAGCGGCTGCCGGAGGCAATCAAGTCGCTGCGTCCGCGGTAAACAGTCTTTCGACGCCACAAAACTCTGAGCCTTCCGATGCGGGAGGCTCTTGTTATTTATGGGACGCTCCCAAGGGCTTATGTCGGAGTTCTCAGTAGCAGGTATCCGCCGGTCAGCCCGAAGAGAATATCCGAGGACCAGGCGGCCAGTGCCGCGGGCAGATAGTTGACATTGCCCATGGCGCCAAAGAGGCTGTCGACCACAAAAAAAGCGAGCGCCACTGCAATGGCGACTGCGATGCCGGTCAGCGAGCCTCGGCGGCCCATCGATAGCGCGAAGGGGATTGCCAGCACGGCCATGACGACGGCAATAAGCGGGTAGGCCAGCTTTTGCCAGAGTTGTACCCGCAGCCGCACGGTGTCAAAGCCGCTCTGGCGCAGGTCGGAGATGTAACGGTCAAGCTGGCCGAAGTTCATCTCCTGCGCCTGCTTCTCTTCCTTGGTGAAATAGCCGGGGTCTTCATGGATCTCAGAGAATGAGGTCTGAATGAACTCGTGGTATTCGGTCACCTTTCCGCCCTCGATATCGCGTTGCCAGCCGTCAAGGAATCGCCAGGAGCCGGTTTCGGGGTTCCAGGATGCGCGGGAGGCGAAGATGCGACGGGAGAGCGCGAACGAGGATGAATCGAATTCGAAGATGGAGAGATTCGCGAACTCTTTGAGATCGGGATCGAAGAACTGGTAGTGGAAGATGCGGGCGGGCTCACCGGCATGCGGCTGGCCGAAGATCCAGGTCTGCTCGGGATGGAGCACGGTCCGCGGCGGGCGGCCTTTGATGATGTCGCGCAAAGCCTCCTGCCTCTGGTTGGCCTGAGGCAGATAGAACTGGGCGAAAAGGAAGAGGCTGAAGGCCAGCATGGCGGCGATGACCACAACAGGAACAACCAAGCGGTAAAGGCTGATGCCGGTTGCCTTCATCGCGATGATCTCGCTGTTGCGGTTGAGTGCGCCGAAGGTGACCAGCACCGAGATGAGCACAGCCAGCGGCGCAAGCTGGTAGAGCATATCGGGCGTCAAGTTGATCAAATAAGCGCCGACAGTGGACAGCGCAACGTGATTGCGCAGGATGTCCGCCAGCAGATCGAAGGTGGTGAAGACCAGCATGAGCATGACGAACGTGCACAGCACCATGAGGAAAGTCTTCAGAAACTCCATCACTACATATTGGTCGAGAATGCGCGGGAAGACACCGCGGGATCTAGCCCGTGACCTGCGCCTTTGAAACCTGGCAACGAGGGTGGCGAGGGGACCGCGGTTTTGCCGGGGAGCTGAAGCTGGCTTTGGATGGGGAGAACGGGCGGCCCAGGTGGTGAGGGCGCCGAGGACGCGCCCGCCGCTTGCCATCTGCCATAACAGGAAGATTCCGCCGGCGGCAAAGAGCAGGTTTGCCGACCACACTGCGAGAAACGCCGGTACCCAGGTTTGACGGCCCAGGGCGTTGCCGATCAGTGACAGCGAGTAATAGGAGATGACCAGCGCCAGTGCCGCCACCATGGCAGAGCTCTTGCCGCCTCTGCGCGA
The DNA here is from genome assembly GCA_963757965.1 of uncultured Acidobacteriaceae bacterium. Taxonomy (GTDB): domain Bacteria; phylum Acidobacteriota; class Terriglobia; order Terriglobales; family Acidobacteriaceae; genus Telmatobacter. The sequence continues at coordinate 318,222 of CAVWTV010000001.1, read as the reverse complement.
AGTGACGCCTAGCGGGACGCCGACCAGCATGAGAACCAGGCATGCGGCCGGATACGCAAAACGCTTGTTGATTTCGAGCAGGAATCGCTTGCCGTCGGGGCCGTGGCTGCGCGTCCGCAGTTCATCCATCGACATTGCGTAAATGAAGGTGTCCAGGCGTCCGAGATGGCCTTCGTTCTGCTGGCTGGGGACGAAAGGCCGATCGGTCACGTCGAACGTAGACGTGTTGGACAGTTGCGGCTCGCCGGCCTTGGCTTCATCTTCCGTTCCGTTGCGCAACTGCATGAGCAGGTCAGGGCTGGAGCGGTCGCGGCTGGAGTCGCTCACCACTGTAGCCGAGGCGGCGGTGGTAATCTTCGGCGCGTTGGGATCGCTGATATCGGCCATGAACACATTGCGCCAGTTGACAGCCCCGGTGCCTGGAATCACGTTTTGCACGTAGAGAACAAAGTTGCGAAAGTCCTCATCGAAGACGCGTGGCTGAATCTCGTAAGAAGCCTGCGAGACGAGAGCCTTTTGCAGATCGAGAATGGCCTGATTTGCGCGCGGAACCACCAACAGGGAGTTTCCCAGTCCCAGCAGCGTGCCGCCGACAGCAACAATGGATGCAACGCGGACGAAGTAGCCGATGCCCAGGCCCGACGCGCGCATGGCGACGATCTCACTGTCGCCCGCCAGGCGGCTCATCCCCAGCAGCACCCCAACCAGCACTGCCATGGGAATGGTGACCATGAAAAAGTTGGGCAGCGTGAAGACCACAACTTCCATCACGTTGGTGAAGGTGGAGCTGTTGCGCACCACCATTTCCAGGATGTGGGGCAGCTCTTTCATGAACAGAATGAAGGTGAAGAGCGCGCAACCGATCAGCGTGTGGGAGAGAATCTCGCCGAGAATGTAACGGGTCAGGATGCGCACAGACAGGCTCTCAGGTTAGTTTAGCTTACCGGCGGGTGTCCCATCCTTCAGTCGCCGCGGCGACCCGCGGCGACTGAAGGGTGGGAAGCAAGCCCTTGTGACGGCCGCCAGCCGCGCAGGCGAAGACTGTTGGCCAAGACGCAGACCGAGCTGAGCGCCATGGCCGCGGCGGCAAGCCAAGGAGTAAGCAGAATGTGGAAGGCCGGGTAAAGCGCGCCGGCGGCCAGGGGAATGCCGAGTACGTTGTAGGCCGCGGCCCAGACCAGGTTCTGGCGCATGATGCGGAGAGTCGAACGGGCAAGATCGAGTGCTGCCGGAATCGCAAGTGGATTCGCGCGCAGCAATAGCACATCGCCGGCCTCCTGCGCCAAGTCGGCCCCCGTGCCGATGGCGATTCCGGCGTCGGCTTGAGCCAGTGCCGCGGCGTCGTTGATGCCGTCTCCAACCATCGCGACGCGCAGGCCGCTCTGCTGGAGAGCTCGAATGCGCGCCAGCTTGCCGGCTGGGTCCAGGCCGGCTTCGACTTCGGTGATTCCGGCTTCGAGAGCGATTGGCGCGGCTGCCGCGGCTGAATCGCCGGTAAGCATGAAGATGCGGAGACCCCGGTGCCCCGGTCCAGCCTGGCGCAGTGCGGCCACTGCCGCTGTCGCATCGGGACGGAGAATGTCGCGAGCATCGAAATAGCCTGCAGGAACGTTGTCGAGAGCCATCCACAGACGGGTCACGCCGGGTTCCGATGGTGGAATACGGACCGGGAGCGGGATGCTGAGTTCATGGAATAGTACTTCATTGCCGAGCAGACAATCGCTGCCTTCGACCTTGGCTGTGAGACCGCGGCCGGGCAGAATCTGAACGTCTTCGGCGGGTTGCCAGACCAGACCCCGCGCCCGCGCAGCATCCACAACGGCGTGCGCCAGTGGATGGTTCGACCGCTCCTCGGCTGCCGCTGCCATGCGCAGCAGATCGTCCTCGGTGTGGCCGGCAAGTGAATGGACGCCTTCCAGCGCGGGTCTGCCTACGGTAAGCGTTCCGGTCTTGTCGAGGACGATTGCGTCCAGATGCGCCAGGCGTTCCAGAGCTTCTCCACCCTTGAAGAGCACACCGAGTTGTGCGCCGCGACCCACGGCCACCGTGAGCGCAGCGGGAACGGCCAATCCCATGGCGCAAGGGCAGGCGACCACCAGTACGGCGACGGTGTTGGCAAGCGCCAACGGGAGCGAGTGGGCGGCGATGAACCAGGCCAAAAACGTAACTACCGCCAGGGCCAGCACGATGGGGACAAAGATTGAACTGGCACGGTCGGCGAGCCGCTCCATCGGCGCGCGCGAGGACTGCGCCTGCTCGACCATTTGCGTGATCTGCGCCAGCACCGTGGCCTCGCCAAGCGATTCGGCCTTGCAAGTGACGGCCCCGTCGTAGTTGAGCGAGCCGGCCAAAACCCGACCGCCGGGCTCTCGCGGCTGAGGCGTCGGTTCGCCGGTGAGCATCGATTCGTCCACCGATGTGCGGCCTTCGAGAATGGCGGCGTCGACCGGGAATCGCTCTCCAGGCAGGACCAGAATGCTGTCGCCGATCTGAACATCGGCGAGAGGGACGGTGGTCTGGATTCCATCGCGAATGCGCCGGGCTGTGACTGGCCGCAGCCGGGAGAGCGAATCCAGCGCTGCCAATGCGCGGCGTTTGGCGCGGCCTTCAAGCGTCTTGCCCAGCAGCAGGAAACCGACGATCAGTAGAACCGCGTCAAAATAAACCTCGCGCCCGTTAGCCGGCCAGAGGGTTGCATACGCGGAGTAAACGAAGGCCACGCTGGTTCCGAGGCTGACCAGCGTATTCATGTTGGTGGTTCCATGGCGCAGGGCGCGGATGGCGCTCGAATAGATGCCACGCCCGGCCCACACCATGATGACCGCCGTGAGAATCAGCAGGAACCAGCGCAACGGGTTCGGCGGCAACGCATAAAGCCAAGGCAACATGCGCATGAGGGCGTGGTCCAGCGCGCCCATTTCGGTTCCAAGCGGCATGGCCAGCAGCATCGCGATTGCGCCGCCGGCGAGCGTGGCGAAGGCTTTGATGTGACTCGCGTCCGCCTTTGGTGAGGCTTCAGAAGCTGAAGCATCGGTTCGTGGCAAAACGGCGTCATAGCCGGCGGCGCGAATGGCCTCGATCAAGGTTGCGGGAGTGGCGACAGCAGGATCGAAGACCACGCTGGCACGATTGGCCATCAGATCGACATGCGCCGATTGCACTCCGGCGGTCGAGCGCAGCGCTTCTTCCACATGATGCTGGCAGGAGGCGCAGGTCATGCCCAGCACCGGCAGCGTCAGTGTTTCCAATGCTCGCGCGGTTTCCGTTGCGGGTGCGGACATCTACTGTTCCAGTTGGGCTGGGTAGCCGGCCTTGGCCAAGGCGGCAACGGCAAGCTCGACCGGCGGCGCGTCTTGAGCGGTGCTCAGCCGCGCCGCGCCCAGACGTACCTCTTCCACGTGAATGCCTTCGGTCGAAGCCAGGGCCTGGCTGACGCGGCGAATGCAAGAGCCGCAATGCATGTTTTCGATTCGCAGCGTGAACTCCGCCATTTCTCTTCTCCTGTTTGTCTTTGATGATAGCCCTGGGGCAGACGATGCAGGATTGGTCCATCCGGTTGAAGGTTGATAGGCTTTCATCATCGGCAAAAGCAGGGCCGGCTTGATGGCAGAGAGAATCCTGAGCTTCTACGAACCTCTTGCGGATCATTATCACTTGATCTTCGAGGATTGGAACAGGTCGATCGAACGGCAAGCCGTAGTCCTGAATTCACTCCTCGCGACACAGGCACAGGGCCATCCGTTGAAGGTCCTCGACTGTGCGTGTGGGATCGGAACTCAGGCGCTGGGGCTAGCAGGTCTGGGCCATCAGGTTGTTGCCTCCGATCTCAGTCGAGCGGCAGTGGATAGGGCGCGGCACGAAGCGGAGATGCGCGGCTTGGAGATCTCGTTCCACGTTTCCGATATGACATCCTTGACTGAGATCGCGGAAAGCGACTTCGATGTTGTAGCCGCGCTGGATAATGCTCTTCCGCATCTCACGTCTGGCCAGCTTTGTCGCGCAATTGCAGCCATGAGCTCAAAGCTCAAATCAAATGGTCTGTTCATCGCCAGCATTCGAGATTACGACTCAATGATTCTCAAACGACCGACTACTGTGGGCCCTTCATTCTTTGGCAAGCATAGTGAACGACGGATCGTTCATCAGGTGTGGGACTGGATCGACGATGCGAGGTACACGTTGCACCTTTATATCACCACGCAATTTGAGCAAGCATGGACAACGCATCACTTCGTATCCGAATATCGATGCTTACTTCGCAATGAGCTTTCGACAGTGCTGGAATCCGCCGGCTTCCGGGAAGTGCGATGGCTGATGCCTGCCGAGAGCGGTTCTTACCAGCCGCTCGTCCTGGCAAGATGGCGTTGATGTTTTGGAGGGGCAATGCAGCGAGAGTTTCCCGAAGCGCCGCTGGTGGGCGTGGGCGCGGTGGTTGTGGATCAAGGCCGGGTGCTGCTGGTGCGGCGCGGAACCGAGCCCATGCTGGGTAAATGGACTTTGCCAGGCGGCATGCTTGAGGTGGGTGAATCGCTCACGGCCGGCGTTGTCCGCGAGGTGAGCGAAGAGACTGGGCTAACGGTCGAGCCGGTGGAACTGGTCGAGTTGCTGGACCGCATTCATCGCGAAGGAGCGCGGGTCCGCTACCATTATGTGATTGCCGATTACCTGTGCCGCGTAGTGGGTGGGGAATTGAGGGCGGCCTCGGATGCGGATGCGGTGCGATGGGTGGAACGGACGGAATGGAACAGCCATCCGCCGCGGCGGAGACTGCGCCTTGACCCGGTGACGGTGCGCGTAATCGAGGCCGGTTGGCAGAAGGCACGAAAACTGGGCACGGATGCGAGGGAGGAACGATGAAGCGGTTTGCTCAAATTGTTGTATTGCTGTTGGTGGCTGCGGCGGTTGGATTTTGGCTGCGGCCGGTAAGCTACTTCAACGGAATGATGTATGCGCACGAATTTCTTTCCGGATTTCAGTCCCGCTCGGTCACAGTTGATGGTTATCGGGTCCACTACAACGCGGAAGGGCCGGCGGATGGTCCTGTCGTGGTGCTGGTGCACGGGCTTGGAGGCCGCGGCGATGACTGGCGCGACCTCGCGCCCTACCTTGCCAATGCCGGTTTCCGCGTTTATATGCCCGATTTGGCCGGCTATGGGCTAAGCGAAAGGCCGGCAGGCTTCTCCTATTCGGTGCACGATGAGGCCGAAATCGTTGTCGGCTTCATGGATGCGCTGGGATTGAAGCAGGTGGATCTTGGCGGCTGGTCGATGGGCGGCGCAATCGTGCAGCACATTGCCTTCCGGCATCCGGAACGGGCGCGGCGGCTGATACTCTTCGACGCGGCCGGGATCAAGGAAACGCCGAAGTGGGATGTGCGGCTGTTTACGCCGGACAATACGGAGCAATTGGCGCAATTGGACGCGCTGCTGATGCCGGTTTCGCCGGACGTGCCGGGGTTCATCGCCAGGGATATTGTGCGCCTTTCGAGAAAGAATGCGTGGGTCGTTCGTCGCGCTCTCGACAGCATGATGACCGGGCAGGATGCGACCGACAAGCTATTGCCGCAGTTGAAAATGCCGGTGCTGATCGTGTGGGGTGAAAAGGACCGGATTACCCCGCTCAGCCAGGCCCAGACCATGCATAGTCTCGTCCCGCAATCGCAACTTGACGTCATTCCGGGCTGCGGCCATCTTGCGCCCCGGCAGTGCGCCGCAAAGATTGGCCCGGACGTGGTGCAGTTTGAGATGCAGTGAGAACGCCGGTCCTAAAGCGGTGAATCAAGCTCACCGGAGGGAGCGGTGGGCGACCGTGGGACGAGAAACTCGAATCAATGCTGTTTGTTGAACTTCAAATTCATGTCCGCGTTGGGGTCGCAGGAAGGACCCTTCCAACGGTAGTCCGCCGAGTACTCCTTATGGGCGGTTTGACCGTTGGTGATGGTGTCGATGGAATCCTTGGTGACCATGTGCTGCTTTCCGTCAAAGGCAATACTAACGGAGCCCTTTGTCTCGACGGAACCGTGTTGACAATCCATAACGTAACTCGCGCCGCTGGAAGTGATCGAAAGCTTTTGCGTTGAGCAGGCGGGGTTGTGGATGAGCGCCTTATCCCACGTTTCATCGTTCAAACAGTAGAGCAGCACCGCCGGCTTACCGTTCGGTGCGGCAACCGTGAGGGTGACCGCCCACTCGCCCGATTGCATTGGGAATTTCTGTTGCGCCGAGGAGACGGCGGTTGCCATGAGGGCGATTGCACCGACTGCTGCCAATTTGGGGAAAGTCATCGATACCCATCCTTGTTCTGAATTCAGATGTTTCAGGCTGACGGCTCGACGGCGTTCCTGTCAACGACAAAATGACAACCGCAATGCTCGAAGCAGCGAATTCAAGACAACGCTAGACGCCGATGACGGCGCATAGCTCCTTGACGGCTTCGGCGCTTTTCTTCAGAGCCGCATCCTCTTCGGGAGTTAGTTTGATCTGGATGATCTGTTCGAGTCCTGCGGCTCCGAGTTTGCAGGGGACGCCTATGTAGAAGCCATCGATGCCGTACTCGCCTTGCAGATATGCCGCGCAAGGCAGAATCTTTTTCTTGTCCTTGAGGATGGCCTCGACCATCTCGACAGCCGCGGCGGAAGGCGCATAGTAGGCGCTGCCGGTCTTGAGATGTTTCACGATCTCAGCGCCGCCGTCGCGCGTGCGCTGCACCAGAGCCTCAAGGCGATCGGGTGCGATGAGTTCGGTGATGGGAATGCCTGCGACCGTGGAGTAGCGGGGAAGCGGGACCATGGTATCGCCATGGCCGCCGAGCACAAAGGCTGTTACATTCTCGACACTGACATTCAGTTCAGCGGCAATAAACGTGCGGAAGCGCGCGGAGTCGAGGATGCCCGCCATGCCGATGACGCGTTCGCGGTTGAAGCCCGCCTGGCGATAAGCGGTCTGAGCCATGGCGTCGAGCGGGTTCGACACGATGATCAAGATCGACTCGGGCGATTGCGCGACGACCTTCGCGACTACGTCGGACATAATTTTGAAGTTGGTGTTGAGGAGGTCGTCGCGGCTCATGCCCGGCTTGCGCGGAATGCCCGCAGTGATGACCACGATATCGGAGTGGGCCGTGGCCGCGTAGTCGTTGGAGCCGATGACGCTGACGTCGCGCTTCTCAATGGGCAGGGCTTCGAGCAGGTCCAGTGCCTTGCCCTGCGGAATGCCCTCGACTACGTCGATCAGAACCACATCGGCGAGTTCCTTCGCCGCAATCCAATGCGCGGCCGTCGCGCCTACGTTGCCTGCGCCTACAATGCTGACTTTCTTACGCATTTCATTTTCTCCCGGTGAAACAAGAATCTCCCAAAGAGCAAACCCGGGGGCTAAAGCCCACATTCATTTTAGTCAGTTTATGTACGGGCTGAAGCCCGTACCCTTCAGAACAAGTCGGTCGGTATTTCTCGTGGCACGGCTAAAGCCGTGCCCTTTCAAAACTGATCACTGACGGCTGACCGCTGTTGTTACATATTTCCTATGATGCGCGTGGCGAACTCGCTGGTGCCGACCTTGGTTGCGCCGGCGGTCTGGCGCTCGAAGTCGTAGGTGACGAACTTCTGCTGAATGGTCTTCTCCATTGCCGTCTCGATCAGCTTGGCGGCTTCTTTCCAGCCAATAAAGTCGAGCAGCATGACGCCGGAAAGGATAACGGAACCGGGGTTGATTACGTCCTTGTCCGCATATTTCGGAGCAGTCCCGTGGGTGGCTTCGAACACTGCGAAGCCATCGCCGATATTGGCGCCGGGAGCGATGCCGAGCCCGCCAACCTGCGCCGCAGCCGCGTCGGAGATGTAGTCGCCGTTGAGGTTGGTGGTGGCCAGAACGCTGTAGTCGGAGGGGCGAATGATGATCTGCTGGAAGATCGAATCGGCGATGCGATCGTTGATGAGGACCTTATTCTTCCATGCGCCGTTGCCGTGGGTTTTTCCGATCGAGTCGAGTACGCCTTTGATCTCGGCGTAGAGATCGTCACGGAATTTCTGATTTCCGAATTCGAGGCCGGGCTCGATCAGCGCGGCATTCTCTTCGATAGTGATGTTGGGGTTGGCATCGAAATTGCCCAGAATCCAGCTCTCGCGCTCGGTGACGGTCTGGTCACGGAACTCCTGGCCGGCGACCTCGTACCCCCACTCGCGAAAAGCGCCCTCGGTGAACTTCTGGATGTTGCCTTTGTGAACCAGCGTCACGGTTTTGCGGCCCATGTCGAGAGCCGCGCGGATGGCGTAACGAACCAGGCGCTTGGTTCCGAAGATGCTGATGGGCTTAATGCCGACGCCAGAATCGGAGCGGATTTTCTTCTTGCCGCCTTTGAGCAAATCTTCGTTGATGAACTCGATGAGGCGTGCGACATCTTCGGTGCCCTGCTTGAACTCGATGCCAGAATAGACGTCCTCTGTATTCTCGCGAAAGATGACGATATCGACCTTTTCGGGGTGCTTCACGGGGCTGGGCACGCCCTGGTAGTACTTGACCGGACGCACGCAGGCGTAGAGGTCGAGCAACTGGCGCAAAGCCACGTTGAGCGAGCGAATGCCGCCGCCAATGGGCGTGGTCAGCGGCCCTTTGATTGAGACTCTCAAGTCGCGCGCCGCGGCCACCGAGTCGTCGGGCAGCCAGGTATTGAACTGGCGGAATGCCTTTTCGCCGGCGAAGATTTCAAACCAGCGGATAGCGCGCTTGCCGCCGTAAGCTTTCTCAACCGCGGCGTCGAATACGCGCTGCGAAGCTTTCCAGATGTCGCGGCCGGTGCCGTCGCCCTCGATGAAAGGAATGATGGGATTGTCGGGCACTTCAAATTGCCCGTCCTTGTAGTCGATGGGCTGCCCGTCCGCGGGAAGCGCCAAGCCGTTGTATGTGGTTTGCATAGCTTTTGGGGATCCTTCTTCTTGCGGGTTCAAGCTTGAGGCTAACATCCGCAAATTGGTGGTGGCAATCGCGGGCTAGCGCGCGGGCCTGATGGAACAGGCCACTCCAGCCTTCAAGAAACGCCCGGCATTGAGTCACTTGTTGTTGGATTGACATCATGATGCCTTGAAGGGTAGCATCATGACGTGCGCACCACTCTGACCATCGATGACGATGTCGCCCGCCTTGTCGAGGAGGAGGTTCGGCGTTCCGGAGACACCTTCAAAGGGACGGTGAACAACCTGCTGCGCCGAGGCCTGACGGCCAGCCGCCAACCGGAAACAGGCAAGCCCTTCGAAGTGACGCCCCTTTTTATGGGATTGCGCCCGGGGCTCAGCTACGACTGTATTGCGGAACTCCTGGAAGAAGCAGAAGGACCGTACTACAGGTGATTGTCATTGACGTGAATCTTCTTCTTTACGCGTACGACGGCACGTCGCCGCATCATTCTATCGCCCGCGCGTGGCTGGGCAAGGTGTTTTCGGAGCAGGAGTTGATCGGACTGCCGTGGCAGGTAGTCTGGGCGTTTCTGCGGCTCACCACAAATCCACGCATCTTCACCAATAGCATATCCATGGAACAGGCCATTGGCATCGTCCAGCGATGGATGGATATAAAACACGTTCGCCTCCTCGCGCCGGGGGAGCATCATTGGAACCTGCTCCAGCAAATGCTGATCGAGGGCCAAGTGCGAGGCCCGCTCACGACAGATGCGGAACTGGCTGCGCTGGCCATCGAATGTGGCGGAGTGCTCCACACCACAGACCGCGACTTCGCCCGTTTCCCAGGGCTGCGATGGGTCAACCCGCTACTCCAATCCTGAAGCCCTTCCCGATGCCGCCATGAAAGTGCGATGAAATCGCCTGTAATGCTGTTCCCAGCCAGCCGGATGCGATAGACTCATGCGGGAACGTTGTACAGCATTGGCAATCTTGAAACCACGGAGGGTACATAGAAATTGGGAAAAGGCATGGTCCCGAAGAAGCTTTTTTTTACCAAGGGAGTAGGCAAACACAAGGAGCGTCTCACCTCCTTTGAGCTGGCGCTTCGGGATGCGGGCATCGCCTCGCAGAATCTTGTGCGCGTCTCTTCGATCTTCCCGCCGCGGTGCAAGGTGATTCCGCGCAAGGAAGGTCTCACTTACCTGAATCACGGCGAGGTGGTTTTTTCGGTTATCGCGGAGAATTCCACGCGCGAGCCGCACCGGCTGATCGTGTCGAGTATTGGCGTGGCTATTCCCGCCGACCGCGACACGTACGGCTACCTGAGCGAGCACCACAGCTTTGGCGAGACCGAAGAGCAGGCGGGCGAATACGCCGAGGAACTGGCCGCCGAGATGCTCGCAACCACCCTCGACGTCGAATTCGATCCGGATACCAGTTGGGACGAGAAGAAGGAGATTTACCGGATCTCGAACAAGATCGTGCGCACCAGCAACATTACCCAATCCGCTGTGGGCGACAAGCGCGGACTGTGGACCACCACGATCGCCGCAGCGGTTCTGATTCTCGAAGAGTAGGTATCGCGTACAGCGGATAATTCGGGCCAATCCCGCTGGAAGGGGTTGGCCTTGCCGCATCCGGCATCCTGTATTGGAGCCGTGTAGGAGGGTTGGCCGGCGAAGAACCATGTTGAATGCGCGCAAATACATTGTCGGTCTGGTGCAGATGCGCATGGGCGCGGACCCGGAGGCGAACTTTGCTTCGGCGGTGCGGCGCATTGAAGAGGCCGCGCGGCTGGGCGCGAACATCGTCTGCCTGCCTGAGTTGTTCCGCGCACAATACTTTTGCCAGCGCGAGGATATCAAGCTATTCGACCTGGCCGAGCCGATCCCTGGGCCTTCGACGGAGAAGCTTGCGGAGGTCGCGCGGGACAATCGCGTCGCGATTATTGCTTCTCTCTTCGAGCGCCGCGCGCCGGGGCTTTATCACAATACCGCGGTCACCCTGAACAGCGATGGAGCCATCGCCGGCGTCTATCGCAAGATGCACATCCCGGACGATCCGCTGTACTACGAAAAGTATTACTTCGCGCCTGGAGACTTGGGCTTTCAGGCCGTAGACACGTCCTTTGGGCGAGTGGGCTCTCTAATCTGCTGGGATCAGTGGTATCCCGAGGCCGCCCGCCTGACCGCGTTGCAGGGGGCGGAGGTGCTGTTTTATCCCACCGCAATTGGCTGGCATCCGGCGGAGAAAGATGAATTCGGCGCCGCGCAATTTGATGCGTGGCAAACCATTCAGCGTGCGCACGCCATCGCAAATGGAGTTTATGTGGCCGGAGTGAATCGCGTTGGAGTCGAGCACGGCGATGTGCAGGGCAATCGGGCTACCGGGCCGGGCATTGAGTTCTGGGGCGGAAGCTTCCTGGCCGACCCGTTTGGCCGGATCATTGCCAAGGCTTCGCACGACGCGGAAGAGATTCTGCTCGGCGAGATCGACCTGGGGCTGATTGAGGACACGCGCCGCAACTGGCCGTTTCTGCGCGATCGGCGCATCGATGCCTATGCGCCCATCGCCAAACGGTTTCTAGATCCGGTGAACACGTGGTCTGCAGACGGAGATTCCAGGTAGACATGATCACAACGACGCCGCGAGAGCTGGGCTATCGCATGCCTGCCGAGTGGGAGCGCCACGAAGCCACATGGCTTGCATGGCCGCACAATCCCGAGGACTGGCCCGGCAAATTTCAGGCCATTCCATGGCTTTATGCAGAGATTGTCCGGCTGCTCTCCCAGCGGGAGCGCGTCGAGATCCTCGTCAACGACGAGAAGACCGAAGCGCGCGTGAGGGGCATTCTGAAGCGTGCCGGCGTGCACGTCGACAAAGTGAGCTTTCATCTGTGGCCAACCAATCGGGTGTGGACGCGCGACTCGGGGCCCATCTTTATTCGGAAAGACGGGATTCGCAACGCCGAAGGCCAGTTGGCAGTGACCAACTGGCAATTCAACGCGTGGGCCAAGTACTCCGACTGGCAGCTCGACGATCAGGTGCCAAGCCGCGTGACTGAACTGCTAGGCTTGCCGGAATGGGTGCCGGCGCTGCGGCGGGAGGACGGCTCCTCCCAGCGTTTGGTGCTCGAAGGCGGCTCGATCGATACGAACGGCGCGGGCATTCTGCTCACCACCGAGGAGTGTTTGCTGAGCAACGTGCAGCAGCGCAATCCTGGAGTGAGCCGCTCGCAAATGGAGAAGGCTTTTCACGACTATTTGGGAATTGACCAAGTGATCTGGCTGGGCCGCGGCGTAGCCGGTGACGACACGCATGGCCATGTGGACGATATCAGCCGGTTCGTTGCGCCGACGACTATCGTGACGGCCGTTGAGCCAAACACGAAGGACGACAACCATGCGCCGCTGGCCGAGAATCTGGCCCGCTTGAAGGCTGCGCGCACGCTGGACGGCAAGCAATTCGCGTTGGTCGAGCTGCCGCTGCCGAGGCCGGTGATTTTTCGCGGCCAGCGCCTCCCGGCGAGTTATGCAAACTTCTATATTGCGAATGGGTTGGTGTTAGTGCCGACCTTTCACGATCCCAACGATCGCGTGGCGCTGAATATTCTTGCGGATGTTTTTCCGGGACGCGAGGTGATTGGGATTCACAGCGTGGACCTGGTGTGGGGGCTGGGAACGCTGCACTGCATGACGCAGCAGCAGCCCGCGGCTAGCTCTTGATATGGAATATAATGCTGTCACGGAGGTCTGATGATGCTTGCTCCCAGTGAAGTCTTAGTCAAAGCCCGCACCTACCTGGGCGAAGTGATTCCAGACTTCGCGGCTTTGGATCCGAAAGTTGACGAGATGCAGTTGTCGAAGGATCTGGCTGACATGCGAAGGTGGGTGATAACCTTTTACGCTCACAGCGGTGATAATCCCAAAGTTGGATCGCTGGCAGACGTCATACGCAGACAAAGGATTGAAAAGGTGGTCTCCGTCGATGCCGAGGATGGCCACCTCATATCCGTAAGCAATCCAGGCCCATCGTTCTGAGCTTAATACATGACATTGGAAGAGCAACTTTTCGCGCGCCATGCAGGAAAGAGCGTTCTCTTGGACTCCAATCTCCTGCTCGTCTTCCTTTCGGGATTGTTGGGCGTCCACCTATTTCAGCGATTCAAACGAATCAGCGACTACACGATCAAGGACTATGAGCTGCTGGTTCATCTTCTCGGGTCCTTCACTGTTCTTCTCACAACTCCGCATGTCTTGACGGAAGTTAGCAATCTGGGAAACAGCTTGCGCGAACCATACAAGCGAGATTGGTATATAAATCTGGCAACACTGATTGTGTCCGACCAAGAACCGGCAGTGCTTCGGGAGAAGTGGATTCCTGCGACCGAGCTGGCTGGAATGCCCGAGTTTGTGGCTTTCGGTATTACGGACGCTGCCTTGACCAAGTTGTCTTCGGAGGCGCTCGTTATAACCGAAGATCATAGGCTCTCTGGTGCTTTGGAAAGCCAGGGAATTCACGTACTCAATTTTAGTGACCTACGTAAGATGCAATTGTTTGCAAATGACTGATCTCGAAGCTATGCAAGCCGCTCTCGCCGAAGCCCGCTTGGCTGCGGAGGCGGGCGAGGTGCCGATTGGCGCGGTGGTTGTCAGCGGCGGAGCGATTGTTGGGCGCGGGCAAAATCGCGTGCTGCGCGACCTGGACCCGACAGCGCACGCGGAGATTGTGGCCTTGCGCGCGGCGGCTGCGGCGCTCGGCAATTACCGGCTCAACGGCTGCACGCTCTATGTGACGCTTGAGCCGTGCGCCATGTGCGCCGGGGCAATGATCCATGCCCGGCTCGACCGGCTGGTGTTTGCCGCGTCCGACCCGAAAGCGGGCGCGGCGGGGTCGGTGCTTTCCGTGCTCAACCACCCGCAACTCAATCATCAGATGCAAGTGCAGCAGGGAACTCTCGCTGAAGAGTCGGCGGAGTTACTGCGGAATTTCTTTCGTGAGCGCAGGTCGAGTTAGCTTCTGGCCAAGATACTTTCTTGTCAGGCCCTTGATCCTTGCAGCCTCTGCCGGCCATTGTGCCACTAACTCCGCATAACTCCCACTGCGATAATCGGCAAAGTCGAAGCCGGGAGTTACGGTGCAGCCCAACAGTGCCACCTTCCCGTCACCGACCAAACGCGTGCCCTGCCAAACTCCCGCTGGGACGACTAGCTGCACGTGTTGTCCCGCGGCCAAATCCTTTCCAAGGGCATAAGTCTCCGAGCGCCCATCGGGATGGAGTTGAAGCATTTCAACCGGGTCGCCAAGATAGAAGTGGAAGATTTCGTCGGAATCAAGATAGTGCATCTCGGAAAAGGTTCCCGGTTCCAGCAGGTAGTAGATCGCCGTCCCCAGGGGACGCGAGCCACGCGGAAGCTCGATCGCGCCGGCGCATGTGTAAGTGCGGCGGAAGAATCCTCCCTCGACCGGGTGCGGCTTCAGATTCAGCAATGCCTTGATTTCATCGGCGGTCATCGTCACAGATGGTAACAGGGCAAGGGCCGTAAAATGGCCCTATGAACGTGCAGATGTACACGGCTGCCTGGTGCCGGGATTGCCGGGCCGCCAAGCAGTTTCTCGAGACGAACGGGATTCCGTATACCGAGATCAACGTGGATCTCAACCCGGCTGCTTCGGCAGAGGTGATGCGCCATGTGGGCAAGCGCGCGATTCCGCAACTGGTAATCGATGGCGAGTGGTTTCAGCCGTACAAGCCGGGCCGCGGGCTGCTGTACGACGAACTTTATCGGCGCTTGGGAATTCCTCGCTCTTGAAGGCTATCTCCTCGTACAATCAAGAGTTGACAGAGGCCGTGTCGAGCGGTCACGGCAAGGAGTTTTCCGTTGATCGAACGCTATACACGCCCCGGCATGGGCAACATCTGGACGGAAGAAAACAAGTATCGCTGCTGGCTTCAGGTAGAGTCGGCGGCGAGCGCTGTGCTTGCCGAGGACGGCGTGATTCCCGCCGAGGCGGCCGACAGCTATAGCGGAGAAGGCGGCCTTTACGGTGGCTCGCATTCAGGAGATCGAGGCGGAGGTGAAGCACGATGTGATCGCCTTCACGACCGCAGTTGCAGAATCGCTAAAGAGCCAAGGCCTGGACGGCCAGTCCCGCTGGCTGCACTATGGGCTGACTTCGAACGATGTGGTTGACACGGCGCAGGCGCTGCAGGTGAAGGAGGCCTCGGTGCTGATCCGCGCGGGCCTCGTCGAGCTGCTGGCGGTGCTGAAACGCCGTGCATTGGAGTTCAAGCACACGCCCACCATTGGCCGCACGCACGGCATTCACGCCGAGCCCACGACCTTTGGCCTGAAGCTGCTCAACTGGTACGCCGAGATGGAGCGCAACCTTGTTCGCTTTGACGCGGCGGCCGAGGACATGCGCGTGGGCAAGCTCTCCGGCGCGGTGGGGACCTTTGGCCACCTGAAGCCGGAGCACGAAGAGCGAATCTGCGAACGGCTGGGCCTGAAGCCGGCGCCGGTGGCTACGCAGGTGATCCAGCGCGACCGCCACGCGGCCTATATTTCCACGCTGGCAATTATCGGCAGCACGCTGGACAAGATCGCCGTCGAGATACGACACCTGCAACGGACCGAAGTGCGCGAGGCGCAGGAGTACTTCAGCGAGAAGCAGAAGGGCTCCTCGGCCATGCCGCACAAGAAGAACCCCATTACGTCGGAACAGATCAGCGGACTGGCGCGCGTGTTGCGGGGCAATGCGCAGGCGGCGTTTGAAGATATTGCTCTGTGGCACGAGCGCGACATCTCGCACTCTTCCGTCGAGCGGGTCATTTTCCCTGACTCGACCATCCTGGTTGATTATCTGCTGGCGAAGACCGAGAACTTGATCGACAGGCTGTTGGTCTACCCGGAGCGGATGAAGAAGAATCTTGAAAGCACGGGCGGCCTGATCTTCAGTGGCCAATTGCTGCTCGATCTGGCCGAGGCCGGAATGTTGCGCGAAGACGCCTACCGGCTGGTTCAGGCGCACGCCATGAAGGCTTGGAAAGATGATCTGGTCTTCCGCGATGAGGTCGCGAAAGATCCGGAGATCAGAGCGCTGTTAAGCCCGGAGAAGCTGGAGAAGACCTTCGATTACACGCGGCAGTTGGGGAATGTGGAGGCGATCTTCAAGCGCGTGTTGGGATAACTCCTTTGTTTTCATAGCGACACTCGCACAGATTTTAGGAAACATGCTTGGAATCAATGGTTTAGAGGAAAACGCCAAAGTTTGGAGGAAGTAGGGGCTTCTTTTGGAGTGCTTCCAGCCCGTTTTCCCCGCCATGGGCGCGGAAGTTGACTGGCGTTCCGAGGTTCAGAAAGCGCCTGCGGGTTCAGGATTGCAGGCCTATTGTGATTGTGCGCCGATGGAGGGTAATTTTCTGCAACGGATCGTGCGAGGGTTGGTGTTTTGTTTCCCGGGTCTCAGAAGCGGGACATGGGGCACCCGGCAACGCGCGTTACGTATTTGGGTAATGGGAAATGACACCGTCCCTACGGGACTCGTTCTATTCCAATCGCACGAAACCGCACCCCACCCCACCCCACGCTGAAGCGCGGGGCTACCCAACATAGCGCCTCCGGCGCGCGGGATATTAGAACGCTGGAGACTAGTGAATCGGAGCTGAATGAATCTCACCGTTGCTCTCACCGGCGCTTCCGGCGCAATCTTTGGCCGTGAATTGCTGCGCGCGCTGGAGGCGGACGGGCGCGTGGTCCGCGTCCACTTTGTGGCTTCTGAAAACTCGCTGCGCGTGTTGGCCGAGGAACTCGGCGTAAGCGGGCGCAACGATCTGCTGGAAAAACTGCTTGGCGCTGCGCCTGTGAAGACTGTGCAGCATTCGGACGCGGACATTGGCGCGGCAATCGCCAGCGGCAGCCATCCGTCGAATGGAATGATCGTGCTGCCATGCTCGATGGGGACGCTGGCGGCGATTGCAAACGGATTGGCCAACTCGCTGATTTCGAGAGCCGCCGATGTGACGCTCAAGGAACGGCGCCCATTGCTGCTGTGCGTGCGGGAGACGCCCTTCAACCGCATTCATCTGCGCAACATGACCCTGGCCGCAGAGGCCGGAGCGATTATCTTTCCCTGCAGCCCGGCGTTCTATTTCCGCCCCGTTGACTCTACCGAGATGGCGCGGCAGTTTGTTTGCCGCGTGCTCGCTCACATCGGTTTGCCGCAGCCGGGAGGGTACGTGTGGAAGCCCGAAGAGTAGGGAGACGCGGGTGTTTTACGTTCCCATCGTAACCATGCATTGTCCTGATGCGACAGAATCATTTGACTTTCAAGCCACCTTCCGCCGATACTTTCTTTGATGCAAAGCTCAAGGGAACCCGGAGTTAAGGTCATGGCCATGTGGATGTGTATGGCATGCGGACCCGTCCGTCGGGCTCTTGAGACGCGAATGCGCTAAACGCAAACGATCTTAAAACCAGGCGGCCCGGGTCCAGATGGATTCGGGCCGTTTTGCGTTCTTTGGGCGAGGCAGGTAGTCTGTTCCCGCCCCATTTCCGATCTAACCCACAGCAACTTGGAGGAGCCCACCATGTCCGAACCGAAGCAGCACCAGCTAGCCACCCTCGCCGTGCACGCCGGCCAATCGCCCGATCCGGCGACCGGCTCAAGAGCCGTGCCCATCTACCAGACCACGTCCTATGTCTTCCAGGACGCCGACCACGCCGGCCGGCTCTTCGGCCTGAAAGAGTTCGGCAATATCTATACCCGCATCATGAACCCGACCACGGATGTGTTCGAGAAGCGCGTCGCGGCGCTTGAGGGCGGAGCGGCGGGCCTGGCCACGGCATCAGGCCAGGCGGCGGAGACACTTACGCTCACCACGCTGGCTTCGGCGGGAGAGGAGATCATCTCCACGACATCGCTCTACGGAGGCACCTATAACCTTTTCCATTACACCTTTCCGCGGCTCGGCATCACTGTGCGGTTTGTCGACGCGGACGATTTCGATGGACTTCGCGCAGCCATCAACGACAAGACGCGGGCCATCTATACCGAGACGCTCGGCAATCCCAAGCTGGATGTGGTGGACGTCGAGCGGATCGCGGCGATTGCTCATGAGCATAAGCTGCCGCTGGTCATCGACAATACCTCAGCCTCGCCGGCGCTGGTGCGGCCCATCGAGTGGGGCGCTGACATCGTGGTCAACTCAGCCACCAAGTTTCTTGGCGGGCATGGCACCACCATCGGAGGAGTCATTGTGGACGCCGGCAAGTTCGACTGGGCGGGTTCAGGGCGATTCAGGGAGTTCACCGAGCCCGACCCGTCCTACCATGGCCTCCGCTACACAGAAGCATTCGGGCCGCTGGCATTCATCCTCAAAGCGCGCGTGCAGGGACTGCGCGATACAGGCGCCGCGCTCTCGCCTTTCAACGCGTTTCTGCTGCTGCAGGGCATTGAGACGCTTCACCTCCGCTTGCAACGGCACTCGGAGAATGCGCTGGCCGTGGCTAAGCACCTGGCGCACCATCCCGGCGTTGAATGGGTGAATTATCCGGGTCTTGAGTCGAGCCCGTACTACGCGCGGGCGCAAAAATACTTGCCACATGGCAAAGGCGCGCTGGTTACCTTCGGGATCAAGGGCGGGTATGAGGCCGGCAAGAAGCTGATCGACACTCTGGAACTGTTTTCGCTCGTGGCCAATATCGGCGACGCCAAGTCGCTGGTGATCCACCCGGCCTCGACGACCCACCAGCAGCTTTCCGTGGAGGAGCAAGCCACGACCGGCGTCACTCCGGAGCTGGTTCGGCTCTCCGTGGGCATCGAGGATATCCGCGACATATTGGCCGATCTTGACCAGGCCATCGAGACGGCAACCGGACAATCGGGGGTGGGTTTACCCATAACGGCGGACCATGCTGCACAATGAGTGTAATGACTGAAGCCACCATCGGCGCCGGCGAAGGGACAGCCTTGCCTGACGCGACCGGGCCCGGAAGGCAGATTCTGGTGCCTACGTACGAAGGCGACTTTGTGCTCGACGAGCACCTATTGCTGGAGTCCGGCCGCACGCTGGCCGGCGTAACCCTGCACTATGCCGTGTATGGCCGGCTGAATGCGGGCCGCGACAACGCGGTGCTGGTCTGCCACGCGCTCTCCGGGTCGGCGCAGGTGGGCTCCTGGTGGCCGGAGATCTTCGCTCCCGGCGCCGTGCTGTCGCTGGAGCACGACTTTGTGATCTGTATCAACATGCTGGGCTCCTGTTATGGGTCGACCGGACCGGGTTCGGTCGACCCGGAGACTGGCTTGGTGTACGGTCCTGATTTTCCGCTTGTTTCAATTCGGGACAACGTTCGTGCGCAGGCGAGCCTGCTGGACTCGATGGGAATCCGGCGGCTGCGGCTGGTTCTGGGCGGCTCGATCGGGGGCATGCAGGCCCTGGATTGGGCCATCCTGAATCCGGAACGCGTGGAGCGGGCGCTGATCATTGGCGTTGCGCCGCTTTCGGCCATGGGCCTGGCGCTCAATCATTTGCAGCGCCATGCAATTCTGAGCGACCCGGATTGGCAAGGTGGGCGCTATCCACCGCAGCGTCCTCCGCACCGCGGGCTGTCGCTGGCGCGCCAGATCGCCATGCTCAGCTACAAATCCGCCGTGTTGTTCGACGAGCGTTTCGGGCGCAATCCAAATCGCAATGGGGAGGACCCATGGGGACTCGACGATCAGGGCGGCGGGCTGATCGGGGGGCGTTTTGACATTGCCGGCTACCTTGACCACCAGGGCCAGCGATTCGTCGACCGCTTCGATGCCAATTCCTATCTGGCCATCCTGCGCACTATGGACACCTGGGATCCGCTGCATGGCCATGCCTCGCCTGCCGAGGTCTTTAGCCGTATCCGCGCGCGATTGAGTTTTGTCGGCATGAGCTCAGACTGGCTGTTCCCTCCCGAGAATGTGCGCCAGTTTGCCGATACGATTCGCGCGGCCGGCGTCCAGGCCGACTATCGCGAGATGACCAGCGCCCATGGACACGACGCTTTTCTGGCAGAACAGGCAGAACTTGTGCGGCTGCTACAGTAGGGACGGTTCACCAGAGCAGCTTGGGCCTGCATGGTCTTTCCAGGAACAGTTTTTCCTGACCCGGTGTCTAAACCGTTATGCCCCGTTTTGGCGCGTTATCCGGGCACTGGAACAGAGGCGGCCGGCGCGAATATTCCTTTCCCGCACAACTTTGCTTGTCACGAAGGGCACAGCTTTCTATAATCCTTTGAAGACCGCCTAGGAAGCCGTGGTATTGTTTACGCATCACCCCGGCACTCAACCGCATTACAGAACGGTTGTGTCTTCCGTGAGCGAGTGTTTGGATTTCGATCTGCATTCCGGTATTTCCCAGGAGCACTGCATGAAGAAGTTAGTCTTTGCGTCCGTGATGGCCTTGGCGAGCTTGAGCCTCGTTTACGCGCCCACGCTGCGAGCGCAGGATTCGATCACAATCAAGGATCCGGCCGAATTCAACGCTTATCAAATGGCCACCACGCAGTCCGATCTGAAGGCGAAAGCCTCGGCTCTGGAAGATTTTCTGGTCAAGTATCCCCAGAGCGTGGTCAAGAAGGCTGTTCTCGATATGCTGATGGATACCTACCAGGGTCTGAACGACCCCGACCATGCCCTGAGTGCTGCAAGCCGCCTTCTGCAGGTGGATCCAGACAACGTGAAAGCGATTTATATCTCAGTCGTAATCAAGAAGAGCCAGTGCGGTAAAACCCAGGATGCGCAGACCTGCGACGATGCCGCGGCACTGGCTCACAAGGGACTGGCCACTGCCAAGCCCGCGGGCACTTCCGACCCCGACTGGAAGAAGATGACCGACGCGACTTATCCGATGTATCACTCGGCGGTTGCGTTGGATGACGCGATCTCGAAGAAAGATCTCAAGGCTGCCGAGGGGGAGTATTCGGCAGAGTTGATGCTCTTTACGGACGCACAGTCAAAAAGCACCGGATTGCCCGACACCCTTCAACTGGCTACCGCGTATAGTCTGCCGGGGGCCGGCCAGGATTTGGTCAAGGCTGTCTGGTTCTTCGCGCGCGTCTGGGATTTTGCTCCAGCGAACTACAAGGCGCAGATCGAACCTAAGCTCGAATACTATTACAAGAAGTACCACGGCAAGCTGGATGGACTGGACGACATCAAGGCAAAGGCACTGGCCACGACGTTTCCTCCGGGAGACCTTTCGATTAAGCCCGCGCCAACTCCAGCCGAGACGATTCACGCCATGCTGACCGATCCCAGCACCAAACTGGGCTCCCTGGCTCTTTCCGACAAAGAGACCATTCTGGCCCTTGGCAGCAAGGAGGACGCTGCGCAGATTTGGGCCGTCATGAAGGATCAGCCGACGCCGGTTCCGGGAGTTGAGCTGGCGGCTCCTGTGACAGGGCTCAAGGTTGCCATCACCCAAGCTGCCAAGACCGCCGACTTCGTTGTGGCTCTCAAGTCTCCCATGACGTGCGCGGACATTCTTGATGCGACGGCCACCGCCGACGCCAAGAAGCAGTTCATCCTGACCAACGGCGTGAAAGACGATAGCGACAAAATTGAAGCCCTCTCGCCGGACTATAAGAAGCCGATTTCGAAGCTTGCGGTTGAGGGCACGGTCTCGGTGATCAAGGTTGCCGTTACACAGGACGCCAAGGATGCGAAGACCCCCGACTTCATCGTCAACATGAAGGAGCCGGCGCCCTGCAAGGAAGTTCCCGCAGTGGGCTTCGAGTTTGGGCTACAGTCCAAGGGGCAAGCCGAGCTGGATGGAACCTACGACACCTACCGGCAGATTCCAGCAACGGCCACCATGGCGCAGACCGCGGAGATCGTTCTTCGTGACGGCTTCATTCAGGAAGAGAAGAAGAAGGCGGCCCCGGTGCACAAGCCGGTGGCCGGACACAGGCCCGCATCGCACTGATAAGCCGATCCAAATTGGAACCTCCCGCTCCTGGAAGACAATAAGGGCAGCCATCAACGGCTGCCCTTTTTTCCGGCTATTGCTGTTCAGGTGGCGGGCCGCACGCGGTGCTAACCTAAGGGAAGCATGGCATACAGCAGAATTCTGGCGCTCGTTTTGGCTGCGGCATCGATCGCAGCGGTTTGTGGCTCGATGAAGGCCCAGACCCAGGCCGCCCAGGATTCTTCCGCGCCCCATTACAAGGTCAGGCAAGTGCCCGAGCCTTTGCCACCCAAACCGTTCCCGCCGGGTTCTGAAACTCCGGGACGTGTGGCGCCGGTCGAGATCCGGCCGATGGATCAAATTCCCGAAAAGGACCGCGAACTTGAAGCAGACGCGGAGTCCTCGATCGGCGAACATGCCGCATTCTTCGGGATAGATTTCAACCAGGGCAAATGGAGCTATCGGGAGTTGGTGTGCCCGGCGTTGCCAAACCACATCTTCCTGCGCTTCACGCGCGATAGCGGAGCGGGAGACGTAAGCTTGTTTACGGCCTCGATTCCGCGCGAGGGCGATGGCCGTGTTCGCATCATTCCTATTCGATTGCGGGGCTATTCGCTGTTTTCCCCCGCGCCCATCAACGCGTTGACCATCTCAGCCTTCAATCACATCCGGGCCGAGGAGAATCCCGACAAGGCTCCCGACTGGCTGGGCACAGGCCTGTGCTATGCCGCGCTGGCAGGCGGTCACGCTCAGGCCGCGGATCTGACGCCAAGCCCCGAGAGCCGGAAGTTTCCCGCGGCCATTCCGGCCATGGTGAAGATCCAGGTGCAGGGCGGGGCAATCGTCGAATTCACCGACGCGGCAGCTTCGCCCAAGCTCATGCAGTGGACCATGACGTTCGATGGCAAAGGAAGATTGCTGAGGGCCACGCATTACCCCGTAGGGCTGCTAAGAATCAATTCTGTTCCCCCGGATGCGGCACAGGTCAAAGGCGCGCCGCTGCCGCCGACCGTCCAGGACATCGACCTGGCGGGGAACGGGGTGCAGTGATCAGTGGATAGTGAACAGTGGTTAGTGGACGGACGCCGGCAATTGCAAGTTAGAAATTCGCCGTAAGTTAGCTCTTGGGGTAGCGCCGGTCTCCAGACCGGCTGTACTGCCGGCGTCCTCGCCGCCGGCAGCGATGTGGGGGTCAGGAGAGCCGCACGACAGCCGGCCTGGAGGCCAGCGCTACCTGTTCACGGATGGGCTGGTCAGCAAGCGGCTAATCACTAACCACTAATCACTAACCACTGCTCTTCGCTATTCGCCAAGTATGATTCGCTGAATTGCCGAGGCGCGTCCCGTCAGCGGATCGCATGTAATCAGGGCGGCGCACATTTTGGGGTTGCCCTTGGCAGCTTCGAATTTGCCCGGCATGCTGGTGAGAAACTTGCGCAGTACCAGGTCCACCTCGACGCCGATCACGCTGTCATAAGGGCCGCTCATGCCCACATCGGTCTGGTAAGCGGTTCCTCCGGGCAGCACGCGCTCATCGGCGGTAGGGATGTGTGTGTGCGTGCCCAGCACGGCGGTGACGCGTCCATCGAGATGCCAGCCCATGGCAACCTTTTCGCTGGTTGCCTCGGCGTGGAAATCGACAACAATTACCTTGGCTTTGATTCCGGCCAGCAGGTCGTTGACGAAGTGGAAGGGATCGTTTGTTCCGCTCATGAACACGCGTCCCATCAGGTCGATTACCGCGTAATCCACGCCGCTTTCTGTTGTTCCCTCGTAGACGCCGTGGCCGGGTAGCCCTGGCTGCAGATTAGCCGGGCGCAGGACGCGGCGCGGCCGGTCATTACTATCTGAGGGCACCGAGTTCATGTAATCGATAAGCTCTCGTTTGTCCCAGACGTGGTTGCCCGTAGTCAAAACATCCGCGCCAAGGTCGAAAAGATCTTCTGCGATCTGCGGCGTCAGGCCGAATCCGCCGGCTGCGTTTTCGGCGTTGATGACGACAAGTTCCACTGCGTGCGCCTTGCGCAAATGACCGATGTGCTCGCGCACGATCCTGCGCCCCGCGCTGCCGAAGATGTCGCCGACGAACATGATATTCAATGAAGAGCTCCTGGTGGATAGAAGGGACTAGGGACAAGGGACTAGGGACGAAAGAAAAACCGTGACCGATGAACGTGTCTATTCAGTGTCTGCTGTTCCCTGTTCCCTAGTCCCTGGTCCCTGCTCTTTGTTTCTCATCAGCGGAAACAGAATCACATCGCGGATGGATTTGGAGCCGGTGAGCAGCATGACGAGGCGATCTACGCCCAGGCCTTCGCCGGCAGTTGGAGGCAGTCCATAGGCCAGCGCGCGCACGTAGTCCTCGTCCATCTGGTGAGCCTCGTCGTCGCCGCTGGCGCGCTGGGCGAGCTGCTCCTCAAAGCGCTTCTGCTGTTCGACCGGATCGTTCAGCTCGCTGAATGCGTTGCCTAGCTCGAAGCCGCCGGCAAAGAACTCGAAGCGCTCCACGTGGGCAGGGTCGTCGGGTTTGGCTTTCGAGAGCGGCGAAACTTCGGTCGGATAGTCGTAGATGATGGTCGGCTGGATTAGGAACGGTTCGACCACGGCTTCAAATAAGTTGTAGACAGACTTGCCGACCGGCGCGCCCTTCATGGAATCGTAGTAGACCGCGGTGACCGCGCCGTGGATCGTCTTCAACTCCGCGATGCGCTCGGGGTTGAGGCGCGCAGTTTGTCCTGCGGCGGACTCGAGCGAACTCATTGCGGCATGAAGCCTGGCCTGAAGCACCGGTGCGGACTCGAACGCGGTGTGCGCCGGCTTTGCGCCAGCCTCATGTGGCCAAAACTCGCAGATGGCCTCGCGCATGGTCAGCCGAGTCCACGTGCTCAGATCGATCTCGACGCCGTTGAAGTTCGTGATGGTCGTCCCATTCACCTCACGAGCAACAAACTCGATCATCTCTTCGGTGATTTGCATCAGGTCTTGATAGTTCGCGTAGGCTTGGTAGAACTCGAGCATGGTGAACTCGGGATTGTGCTGGGTGCTTACGCCTTCGTTGCGGAAGTTGCGGTTGATCTCATACACACGATCCATTCCGCCGACTACAAGCCGCTTCAAATAAAGCTCCGGGGCGATGCGCAGGAACAGATCCATATCCAGCGCGTTGTGGTGCGTGGTGAAGGGCCGCGCCGCCGCGCCGCCGGCGATCTGCTGCATCATCGGCGTTTCTACTTCGAGGTAGCCGCGCGCGTCGAAAAATTGACGCAGCGCCCGCAGCACCTTGGCGCGCTTGACGAAGACTTCGCGGCTGTCCATGTTGGTGAACAGGTCCACATAACGCTGGCGGTAGCGCAGCTCCACGTCGGCCAGCCCGTGAAACTTCTCCGGCAGCGCCAGCATGGCTTTGGAGAGAAACGTCAGGCGCTCGACGTGGATGGTCAACTCGCCTGTCCGCGTGCGGAAGAGGTAGCCGCTGACGCCGATGTGATCGCCAAGGTCGAGGAGTTTGTAGAGGGCAAAGTCCTGCTCGCCCACCGCATCGAGGCGGACGTAAATCTGCAGCCGCTCGCCTCCTTGCTGAAGCGTCGCGAAGCCGGCCTTCCCTTGCGCGCGGATGGCCATAATGCGGCCTGCCACAGCCACGGTGACGCGATTCGCCTCAAGTTCCTCGGCTTGCGCCTGGCCCCACTTGGCGCGAACTTCGGGGATGGTATGCGAGGCAGGGAACTGGTTGGGATAGGCTGGCTGTCCCAACTTCTCGATTTCCGTTAGTTTGGTCTGGCGCAGGGCAAAAAGGCCCTGTTCGAACTCCGAATCGAACTCCATGTTTCCTTCCAAGTCTAAGGGCAAGCAGCCTGCGGCAGAGGTCCAAATTGCTGAAGAACATCCCTCAGGGGCTAAAGCCCATATTTCGCAATCAGGCATCTGCGGCACGACTGAAGTCGTGCCCTTTCAAAACCCGACGCCGTTCCCTTTCAAGACTTAATGTCGTGCCCTTTCAAAGCTCGATTGAAGTCGCGCCTTTCAACACCCGACTTTGGCCACGGGCTGCTAGGCCCAAAAGGGAAGTATACCCGCTTGATGGTCTGCGCTGTATGCTGAACAGGAACCTCAATGGCCTTCAATCGCCCCATTCCGGACTCGAAGCCGCGCGCGAAGTTGTCGAGCGGCATCGGGGCCATTGCGGAAGCTGAGAAGCTGATGCAGATAGCGCTGCTGCTGCCTTCGGCGGCGATGATCGGCTGGCTGGCGGGGGCATTCCTTGACCACAAGCTGCATCAGTCCTGGATAGCGATTGCCGGGATCGTCTTCGGGTGCATCTCCGGGCTGGTTTACGTGATCCGGATGGCGATGGCTGCCGAGCGGGATTCCCGATCCGGGAGCGATGGTGGCGATGATTCCCAAAAGGGAAGCTCGAACGGAAAATGATGAGCGAATCTACCCAGCCTATCGCCGATATCAGCAGCCAGGACATGGAGGCGCTGTTTAGGCGAGCCATCCGCAACACGCTCATTCTAGGGATGGTTGCGGCGGTGGTGGTGTTGGTGGCCTCGGGCTGGCGGGACGGCGCAATGCTGGTGACCGGCACGCTGATCTCCGCGGCCAGCATCTTCGAATGGCAGCGTCTGGTCCGGGTGATCAACGCCAAACTCGACAACCAGCAGACGCCCCGGAGCGCCCCGGCGGTAGTCATCTTCTTTGTGCTCAGGCTCACCGTATTTGCGGGGGTCATTTATGGTAGCCTGAAGTGTTTCCAGGGTTCTGTAATTGCGCTTCTTTGCGGGCTGGGCCTGGCAGCAATGGCCATCGGCTGGGAAGCGATAAGGATGCTCCGCGACTGACGCTCGAGCGGCGGGTGCGGTCCCAGGCCCGGAGGCAGAAGGAATCAAGTTTTCATGCCGGAATCATTTGCGCTTGTCCGTGTGCTAAACAATGTTTTCATGGGCTTCGAGGCCAAGGCTTTCCAATCCATCGGACTTGCTCCGGGGGATGCCGCCCAGCAGGCTGTCAAGGTCAATCAAGCGTTCGCGTTGGAACTGCTGGTTGTCACCGGCATGATTGCCTTCTTTCTCCTTGTGCGGGTGACCCTGTCGGTGGAGAAGCCAAATGCGGCGCAACACGTCGCCGAGATCGTCAATCAGCTCGGCGGTGATTTGGGCGAGCAAATCATCGGTCATGGATATGAGCGCTTCCAGTCTTTTTACACCTGCATTTTTCTGTTTGTCCTGATCAACAATCTGCTCGGGCTGATTCCCGGCATCTCCGCTCCCACCAGTTCACCGTGGGTTCCGTTGGGCCTCGCCGTGCCAACGTTCCTCTTTTACAACTACCAGGGCTTCCGCGCCCAGGGCGTGATTGGTTATCTCAAGCATTTTTGCGGACCCATCTGGTGGATGGCCTGGCTGCTGCTGCCCATTGAACTCGTCTCTCACCTTGCGCGCATGCTATCGCTCACCATCCGTCTTTACGCCAACATGTTCGCCAGCGACATGGTGAGCCTTGGGTTCTTCTCGCTGGTGCCGGTCGGTGTGCCGGTCATTTTTCTGGGGCTGCACGTTTTTGTGTCGATCATTCAAGCCTTTGTGTTCATGCTGCTGACCATGATTTATCTGTCGCTGGCAGTTGCCAAGGAGCACTAGTGTGGCGAGTCAGAAGTTCGTTACAGGAGTACGCGATGGAAATGCAGGTCCTTCGACTCCGCTGTAGAACGCTTCGCTCAGGATGACCGCCTTTCTTGGGGTTTCGTGTATGCGGCATTTATTGAACGAACTTCAGACTCAGTACACAAGGACATGTTTCAAAAATGCTTGCCGAGTCTTGATTGCAGTCCCTCAGGGGTTAAAACCCCAGCTTCTTTCGGCCTCTTTCGGCACGACTAAAGTCATGCCCTGACACAATGCGGTTTTTTGAAACACGCTCTGTTTTTTTGCTTTCGACAATCTCGTCTACGACTGACCAAACGAAATCGCCGGAGAGCGCTTCCGCTCCGGACAAACAACGGCCGCAAGCGTGAGGGGGCCAGCACGGTGAGCCTCAACCACCCACTGGCGGCCAAAATTCAGGGAAGCAGGAGAAATATGAAGAATCTTCAGTATGTGTTCATGACCCTCGCGGTCCTGTGCTTTGCCATGCCGGCCTTTGCGGATGGCGGCGTGACCACAATCAGCCTGGTGCCGATCGGCGCGGGCATCGGCATGGCGCTGGCCGCGGGTCTCTGCGGCCTGGGTCAAGGCAAGGCAACGGCTTCAGCTTGCGAAGCGCTGGCCCGCAACCCCGGCGCCCGCGGCGGCCTGATGATCTTCCTGGTCCTCGGCCTGGCTCTCATCGAATCTCTAACCCTGTTCACCCTGGTCATCATTCTCATCAAGGTGAAGTAAGGCAGGCTTCAAGAGCAAATCGGCCTCATCCAATCGGTTGGGGCCGATTTGTTTCTCATCTGATCTCTACCGGCTGGCTTGGGCGTTGCCTCCTGGACCGGCTCGCAGCATCTGAATGGCCTGTTTGTAGCTCAGGCCCGCGGGCACCGGAGAGAACCGGCTATAGTCCTGCACGGAATCGGAGTTCTTGGTCTTCCAGAGCACGCGCCCGTTCATTTTCAATTGCAGATGCACGATCCGCCACTGGTGTCCGCCGACATCGGCCTGGTCGATCTGGACCCAGCCGCCCTTGTCCAGTTGGCCAAGAATGCCCCAGCCAAAATCCTTGTCCTGTTGGAGGCTGCCCGCCAGGCGCACCACGCGCTCCTGGGCGGGGTCGATCCAAATCTCCCCGGCCATCGCGGTCAGAACTCCCGTCTCCAGGTCTGGGGGCGAGAATTGCGGGTTGGGTTTGAAGGTAAACTTCTCCACCATGCCGGTGGCGGTGGTGCCCGTTCCTGCGAATTGGTAGAGGAATGCGGTGGGCAGCACCTGCAACACCTTCATTGCGCGCGCCGTGTCGCTGTCCTCACTCTGTTTGCGATGCTGCTGGAGACTTGGATTTGCAAGCAGTGCATCCAGCCGCACCTGTTCCGTCTGCTCGGCGGCCTGGCTGAGCGGCATGTCGTCGATCTCGAACAGGCGGGCCACATCGCCGTCCGCGGATTCGAGAATCTCCTTGGTTGAGGTAAGGCGCGGGCTGGATTTGCGCAGACAATAGCGCATGGGATGGCTGGGGTGGGTGAATTCCTGAGCAGCACGCGACTCGGTGGCGAGCGCCCGCTCGACCAGCGCCTGCGCCTGACTCGGCGTTAGAGCGGGCGGCGTGGATGAAGCTGTCTGAGCCCTGGACGGCACAGAGAACAGCATCGCCCATGGTAATAGAACGATGAGAGTCAACGGTCGGCGCATCAACATCAGTTTAACGGGCCTTCTCAGTTTAATGGTCTTTGGGCCCCTGTCGCTCTTCGCGGCTCGCCATGCTCTGTTAGACGCGGTAGTACCCATCGGGATTCCTGGTTTGAATCGAAGCGGCCCGTTTGCGTATAGTTCGGGCAGGGCCTTGTTCTGGCCCACGGAAGGAACAAGACCATGCCAGTGGAGAACGCTCCCGCGCGAATCGGCAAGACGGTTGTGATTTGCGGCGAAGTGAAGGGAAGTGAAGACTTGATCGTGGACGGACGCGTAGAGGGAACCGTCACCCTCACGGAGAGCCGCTTGACGATTGGCCCCAGTGCCAATGTCGCTGCCGACCTCAGCGCCAAGGATGTGCTGATTCTGGGCCAGGTGAAAGGCAATGTGCTTGCCAGCGGCCGCGTGGAATTGCGTGCCGGGTGCAACGTGGAAGGCGACATTCGCGCTCTGCGCCTCGCGGTCGAGGATAACGCAGTATTCCGGGGCAAAGTGGACTTGACACAAGCCGTGGTCAAGGGGCACGAGGTTGCCCACGCGGCGCAGCAGGGCCAAATTCTTTGAAAGGCCCCCACGATTCGGTCTCGCGGGCGGTAATCTGTTTGACCGCAAGGGGATGTCGGGTTGCTTAGCCGTTGGTTTGAGAAGAAGCATGAGACTGGCCCAACCGTTTCCTCAACGGGATTCAGCGGGCCTAGAGTGCCGCGCTACTCCGGCGGTTGGGCCGCGCTGCGCAAGCGGCTGATGGCTGAGCCTGGGCTTTCAATCATCGACACCGGATATACGTCGCCCGCTAATATCAACTACCTGACCGGGCTGGGCCATAGCATCTTTCTTGCCGATCTGGTCCACGATGCCTGCACCGGAAACTGGCAGAACGGCACGGATGAAGATGGCAATCCTGTTTGGAATGTCAGCGGTTTTCTCGAACACTCGCTCAATTTTGCCGGACGCACGTTTGACGTGGCGCTGCTTTGGACGGATCTCGATTACCTGCCCGAACCGCTGGTGGCGCCGGTGGTTGCGCATCTATATTCGGCGATGAGTCCTGGCGGGCAGGTGTTGGCTTTCTTTCACACGCGGACCAAGGGTGAGGAGACCGTACACTGCCGCTTTCACGTTACACCGGGCGACGATGTCGATATGCAGTTGGCGCAGCCGTTTCTCATCCAGCGCGCGTTTACCAACCGCAGCATCGAGCGTCTCTTTTCCGGCTGGTCGGGCCATCGGCAGTTTCTCGCCAAAGATAGCGTCTCCGAAGTTATTATGACTCGGTAGATCGCGCACAATCCCTCTGGAGGAAACATGAATTCACTGAAAGGAACGCGCATCACCTGGCTCGGGCATGCGACTGTGCTTATTCAGACAGCTAAAGGTACTAACATTCTGATCGATCCGTTTATTACGCAGAATCCCAAGTACCCGAAAGATTTTGTTCTGCCGTCGAAGATTCACTACACCCTGTTGACCCACGGCCACGGCGACCATATTTCCGATGTCGTGCCGGTGGCATCGAAACATGGTTCCACGGTGGTGGCAATCTACGAGCTAGCCGACTATGTCACGGGCAAGGGAGTGGCTAATACGATCGGGATGAACCTAGGTGGAACCGTGCAACTGGATGATGTGGCTGTCACCATGGTCGAGGCCAAACACTCTGCCGGGGCGCAGGATGAAAAGGGAACGCACTATGTCGGAGTCGCTGCCGGTTATGTTTTGACGATTACTGACGGTCCCGTGCTTTATCACGCCGGAGATACCGCGGTCTTCACCGACATGAATCTGATTCGCGAACTCTATCGGCCTGAAGTGGCCATGCTTCCGATTGGCGGGCATTACACGATGGGACCGAAGGAGGCCGGGCTGGCAGTCGGTTTTCTAAAGGCGGCGACAGTTCTTCCTCTTCATTTCGGAACATTCCCGCCGCTGAAGGGCACACCGGAAGAACTCATCGCACTTATCGATGCCAGCGTCCACGTCATCCAGTGCGCGCCTGGGGATTCTATCTAGTGTGGTGAGTCAGAAGTTCGTTACAGAAGTACGCGATGGAAATGCAGGTCCTTCGACTCCGCTGTAGAACGCTTCGCTCAGGATGACCGCCTTTCTTGGGGTTTCGTGTATGCGGCATTTATTGAACGAACTTCAGACTCAGTACACTAGTTCGAGTTTCAAATTTCCGCGGCACGAGCAAAGAAAACGGGCTGGCGATCAAGCCAGCCCGTACATCTCCGCGGGTTCAGCTACTTACCTGCCGCCTTCTTCTGCTCAGCCCAGCGCCGCTTCACGGCTTCGGCAATTCGCTTCCGACCTTCAGGGGTGAGGTTCCTTTTCTTCTTCCTGCCCCTTTTCTTTGCGGCTGGGGCTGCCGCCGGCTTCTTGCCTTTTGGCATCGCGGCGCCGCTTAGCACGGCGCGCGCGTGTTGCAACTGAGCGATCTCCCGATCGATATCTGCCAGAATATTTGAAACTCCCACGGTTCCTCCTGTTAGGTCTTTATAAGTGGCCCAATTCCCGTTGTGCCTAAGTGAAAAACGCGTGCGGGTCAACCACTTGTCCTTGAAACACAATACGCAACTGTAAACTCTTTTACAAACAAAAAATGCGAACTATAACCCATTTCGGAGTACTCTTACGCAGACCGGTGCGCGGTCATGAGGGGATGGCGCACAACTTCGGCACGCCTATCTGCCGAATATAGGAGCATCCGGAACTCTACTCAGAACTTGATGACTTGGACGAGGATGCAGGTGAGGGAAGTCCGGGTGCGGTTGGCGTTGCTGGGATGTTGGAGAGTGCGTGACCGCCGAGGCGCATTGAAGCCGGAGACTCAGCCGCGCGATAGTTGCGCAGATCGCGGAGTATCTCCTGCTTCTCTCGCGCGTATTGGCCGGCCAGCCGGGTCAGCGCATAAGTGATGATGTCGCTGTGATGCAGGTCAGACACCGAGGGATCGCGGCGCATATTCAACCACAACCGGTGGACCAGTTGCACGTCGTCGGGGCTGAGGTTAGGTGCGTGCGGCCCAATGTAGAAGACCTTCACCCCGCCGTTGGAATCGATAACATAGAAATTGAACTGGCGCTTGGGTTCGGGCAGCGCCTCCCAGGCCTGTCCCATGTAATAGGCCTGTTCCTCGGCAGTCAATTTGCTCGAAACTCCAGACACCACCGAATCCACTTCCAGCGAATTTGCGCCCTGGACAAGAGCCGCGAATACATCTCCGGCTGGAACCACCAGCAGCGATACTTTCTTGCCGAAGCTTTCGGCGACAGAGACGGCCTTGGTGAAGATCATCTGCTCGTGTTCGCTGAAGGTCTGATCCTCCGCGCTTAGAAACTCCGGTCCGCCCACGCCCATCATGCGTACGCTGATGACCACAATGTCCTTCTCGTCGGTGTTGGTGCGGGAAAGCGTCCACTTGAGCGCCAGGGGATTGGCGGCGTCTCGCATGGTCACCATGATTGCTCCCGGACGGATTGCCGTCGACTCCCGGCTAATCGTGTCCTGATGCTCCAGTTGGAAGTGATCCTTCATTTGTCGCGCGGTGATCGCGTGCTTGCGCAGGTTCAGCCGCTCGGAGACGGTGAAAATAACAAAGAAGCCCGCGGCAAACACACATCCGCTCACCGTGGCAACCGACTTGGTAAAGAGATTGACGACCGCTATTGAAAACAGCACCATGAAGACCGAAAGCAGCCCGATGGGGATCTCGGATTTGCCGATGCGTATATTCGGAGGGACCTTCCAGCCGCGTTCGCCGTGATACTTCCAGCGCAGCACGAGCATGGCCAGGCTGTTGAAGGTGAACGACCAGATCACGCCGAATGCGTACGCCTCGCCCAGGGTGATCACGTCGCCGCGGCTGGCGACGATGGTGACCATCTGGAGAACAAAGATGAGATTGATGATGCGATGACTGGTGCCGAATTTGGTATGCGGCTTGCGGAACCAGTCGGTAAGCACGCCGTCTTCGGCCACGCGCATCAGCACCCCGGTCGAGCCGATCATTGACGTGTTGATGGCTCCGGACAGGATCAGGAATCCGACCAGCACAACAAAAATGCGGAATGCGATGCGCCAGAACAGCGGTCCCACCATGTACATGGCCAGGCCGGCGATCAGGTTGTCCTGATAGATATGGGTGCGTTCCCACGTGGGAATCAGCATCGAGGCCAGCAGCGTTGCGCCGCCGGTAAAGATCAGGCTATATATGGCAATAACGATCGCCGCGCGCTTCAGGTTCTTGAGCTTGGGATGCTCGATCTCGCGATTGACCTGCGCCAGGCTTTCTTCGCCGCTCATGGCCAGAACCGAGTGACCGAAGGCCATGAGAATGCCAAACAGACCAAGCACCGGCACGAGTGGAGTTCCCCTTAGAAAGCCCAGCGCATCGGTGCTGAACTTGAGATGCGATGGCGTAGGCGGAGGAGGCAGATGGACTCCGCGCACCATCACCGAGAAGATGCCCCAAAGCAAAAGCAGAATCACCATCACCGTGGTAATTTGCATGACACGCAGAGCCTTGCCGCTGGATTCCTCGATGCCCTTGATGTTCTGCCACCAGTAAAAAATGGTCACGGCAGCCGCGAAGACCGCCGAGGTGTGGTTCATGTCGAACTGAAAAGGGATGTTCTGCGAAGTCATTAGAGCCGGAGGAAGCCAGTGGCTGGTGTTTGCCACCATCAACATCTCATTCATCAGGCCTGTAATGTATTGCCCGGCTGAAACGCCGGAGATCGGTCCGGTAAGAATGTAATCGAACATCAGCGCCGATACGCTAAGTTTAGCGAAGGTGCCGCCCAGGGCCTCCTTCACCACGCGGTAGACGCCGCCGCGGGTAAACATCGAACAGCTTTCGACATAGACCGCGCGAACCGCGAAGCTGAACAGCATGATGGCCAAAATGAACCATGGCGCTGCCGCGCCGACAGCTTCTTCAGCAATTCCCCCGGCATAAAATGCGGACGAGCCCAGATCGCAGAGTACGATGGCCGCCGCCCGCCAGAAGGAAATAAAAGTAAGCATCACCGAGGACGCCACGATGAGGCGAACGCGGTTGGAGGGTGGGGCAACGGTCGTTCTGGAAGATGCCATCTTGGTGATGCCGGCGCGTTAGCCAGCGCTTCAAACTCGAGATAGCGATATCATCGCCGGCCCTGCCGTGAGTCTATTTTGGAACGGAACGAGAGTCAATACACAATATGAGGATCGTCTAAAGATCGCGCTAAAAGCCTGATTTAATCTTTACCGAACAGTTCTTTACCGTCCTCCCAGAAGCTGATCAGCACGACCACCGCCGAGCCGGCAAGGCCGACAAAAAACATCCACGTGAGAATGCGCATTCCAAGAATCGCAAATTGCATAACCATGATTGTAACCCGTTCCGGATTATCGGTCGACTCCAAACTCCAGAAGTCAATTGGATAGCATCAGAACGTGGCGGCGCTCTCAAGTTCCTTCGCAATGGGGCCGATCCCAAGCTGCTTTTCTTCTCAGGTAAGAAGTTCACCGAATATTTGAATTGGATGCGTGAGTAATTTAGCCGTGCGGCTCTCTGCATTCGGCCACCGGATGCGATAGACTCGGCCCTGTATGCCGCGCACCTTTAGGATTTCGCGGTCCGGGTTATTGTGGGCCGCTGCCGGACTTTCCGCCGCCTTGCTTGAGTTGCCGTTTCCGCTTGCCGGCCCGCTCCCTGTCTGGCGCGCCGTCTTTGCATGGTTTGGTCTGGTTCCGCTTCTTTGGGCCATTCTGTCGAAGCCTGCTACGGAGCAGCCACGACCGCTGCGTCGGGCCTTTCTTCTCTCCTATTTTTGCGGGATCCTCTGGTACATCGGAAACTGCTACTGGGTTCGCGATGTCATGCTGGGCTATGGCGAAATGCCCCTGTTTGCGCCGACGCTGCTTCTACTCGGCTACAGCATGGTCTTGGGACTCTACTTCGGGATCTTCGGTTGGGGCGTCATGCTGGTGCGGAAGGCGACGGGAAGCACGCGGCTGACGCTGGCTGCTGCGCCCGTTCTGTGGGCGGGACTGGAGCTGGCCGCTTCGCGCATCACCAGCGTGCCGTGGGATCAGCTGGGCTACTCGCAGGTGGATAACGGGCTGGTGAATCAGCTTGCACCGTGGACAGGGGTCTACGGGATCAGCTTTGTGCTGGTTGCGGTCAACGCGCTGATCGCTGGGGGGCTGGTGTTGGGCAAGTGTTCAGATCGGCGGCTGTGGGGGATCGCGGGTTCGGTTCTGCTGATGATAGGAGCCCTTGGCGTGACGATCGCGCCGCCCAAGCCTGCGCCGACGGCAACCGCTGTGCTGGTCCAGCCAAACCTGGACGTAGCTGCCGACAACCTCTGGCGCGGTCCAGGCGAGTGGGACCGCCACATCGCCGAGTTCGACAGGCTCGCTGATGAGCAGTGCAAAACGTACATCGCCGGAATCCCCCAGACCGGCGCATCCAATGGCGAGGTTGTCTGCCCGCCCTATCCCACCCATCCCGACCTGGTTGTGTGGCCGGAATCGCCCGCGCCGTTTGAGGAAGGCGACCCGCGCTTTCAACATGTGCTCGATTCGATTGCGCGCCAGGAGCAGGCCCCGCTTGTGGTCGGTAACATAGGTGCGGATTTGTCGCAAGAGGACGGCACTTGGCGTTACTACAACTCCGCGCTGATCGTGGGCGTGGATGGCGCCCGCGTAGGACGGTACGACAAGATTCACCTCGTTCCATTCGGCGAATACATTCCCTTCCAGAATCTGCTCGCCTTTGCCCACAAGCTCACCGGCCGGGTCTCGGCATTCACGCGCGGAGACGAGCGCAAAGTCTTTCGCCTTCCCACTCAGGACGGCCGGGCTCATCGTTACGGCGTCTTCATCTGCTACGAATCGGTCTTCGCCGATGAGGTCCGCGAGTTTCCAGCAGCTGGGCGCCGAGGTGCTGGTCAACATCAGCGACGACGGCTGGTACGGCGACACCAGCGCCCCCTGGCAGCACCTGAACATGCTGCGCATGAGGGCCATCGAAAACCGCCGCTGGATTCTGCGCGACACCAACAACGGCGTGACCGCCGTGATCGACCCCTACGGCCGAGTGCGTCAGAGCATCCCGCGCCACCAGGTGGATGCGTTGCCCGCCGCCTACGGATTCCGGGACGATGTGACCTTCTACACCGCACATGGCGACGTCTTCGGGTGGGCATGTGCCATACTTGGTCTGGGGATTGTCGGTTGGGCCTTGCGCGCCAGCCTGCTCCTCAAAGTCAAATCCAAAGTCAGGTCATAAGAGCCAATATGTCGTTGAACGATCTCGAATTCGCATATGCTCCGGTGCGCGACCAAGTGCGCGACCTGCGGGAGTATCTTTGACCCGGCTCGCATCCGCAGGGAATTAGCCGCAATAGAAACCAAGCTGGCCGATCCGGCTCTCTGGACCGATCCCGGCGCCAGCAAGCCGTTGATGCGCGACCGCAAGCGCCTTGAAAAACTTGTTGCCGACGACGATGAACTGGTGCGCCGCACCGGCGACGTTGAAGCCTACTTCGAGCTGGCGCGCGAGGGCGAAGACGTTCTGGCCGATCTGGAGCGCGACATCAAGGCGCTGGCCACTTTTGCCGAAGAGCTTGAAGCGCGGACCATGCTCAGCGGCGAGGCCGATCCGCTCAACGCCATCGTCACCGTTCATCCAGGCGCGGGCGGCACCGAGAGCCAGGACTGGGCCGAGATGCTGATGCGCATGTACCTGCGCTGGGCCGAGCAGCAGGGATTCAAGACGGAGATCAACGACTACCAGGACGGCGAAGAGGCGGGCATCAAGTCCGCGACCTTCACCATCATCGGCGAATACGCGTTCGGGCAACTGGCCGGCGAAAGCGGCGTTCATCGCCTGGTGCGCATTTCGCCCTTCGACTCAGCCAAGCGGCGCCACACCTCGTTTGCCTCGGTCTACGTTTCGCCGGAGATCGACGAAACCATTCACGTGGATTTGAAGCGTGGAGGACCTGCGCATCGACACTTACCGCTCCGGCGGCAAGGGCGGCCAGCACGTCAACACCACCGACTCCGCCGTGCGCATGACGCATCTGCCCACCGGAATCGTGGTGCAATGCCAGAACGAGCGCTCGCAGCACAAGAACCGCGAGAAGGCGATGAAGATGCTGCGCTCGCGGCTGTACGAATATGAGCTTGAGAAGAAGCGGGCTGTGAGCAAGAAGCTCGAAGACTCGAAGCTGGAGATCAACTTCGGCTCGCAGATTCGCTCGTATGTCCTGCAGCCGTACCGCATCGCCAAGGACCACCGCACCAAAGTCGAAGTGGGCGATGTGGACAAGGTGCTCGACGGCTACCTGGAGCCGTTCCTTCGCGGTTATCTGCTGGCCAAGCGCCGAGGAACCGCAGTTGCCGCTGAGTCGGACGACGAACTGGATGTGTAGTGCAGTTGGAAAGACGTCATGAGCAATGATCGAGCCATCATCGATGAGATGCTGCACACCGCGAAGACCATCGCCGTCGTGGGCATCAGCGATAAGACCTGGCGCGCCAGCCATAACATCGGCCGCTATCTGGCCGCGAACGGCTATCGCGTGATTCCCGTGAATCCGGCGCTGAGCGAGGTGCTCGGGCTCAAGTGTTACCCGGACCTCGAAGCTGCGCAGACCGCTGCCCGCGAGCAGACCGGGACCTGCATCGACCTCGTAGACGTCTTTCGTGCATCCGAACACGTGCCGGCCATCGTAGACGATGTCATCCGGCTTGGAATTCCATACCTGTGGCTGCAGGACGAGGTGATTCACGAAGGGGCAGTGGCCCGCGCCCGCGCCGCCGGAGTCAAATGCGTCCAGAACGATTGCATCTTGCGCGAGCATGCAGCGCACCCGGAATTGCACCCCCGAAGGTAAACGGAAAAACTCGGTGCGACCATCAATCAGTCCGGAGAGTCCAATCATCAGGAGTCACCAGTCCGCCTTCATGCGCCTTCCCCGTTTGATCTTCGTTTTTCTGCTTTCGCTTTCCGGGGGCCTGCCCGCGCAGGCGACGTCAAGTTCCGCCGATGCACCGCACGTGCATGTGCGACTTGTCTTCCCTGGAGGCAATTTTCTTCCAGTGGGCCACGACCCGGCCGGACTTTACTTCCAATTGGAGCCAGGTTGGCACATCTACTGGAAGAATCCGGGAGATGCGGGCGAGCCTCCGCACATTCAGTGGACGCTTCCCGATGGCGTCGCCGCAGGCCCAATGCAGTTTCCTGTGCCGAAAAGGCTGCCGCTCGG
Organism: uncultured Acidobacteriaceae bacterium; assembly: GCA_963757965.1. GTDB lineage: Bacteria > Acidobacteriota > Terriglobia > Terriglobales > Acidobacteriaceae > Telmatobacter. The sequence goes on along the minus strand of CAVWTV010000001.1, from coordinate 279,801 downwards.
CCCGCTCATGGACTTCGGCTACGAGAATGATGTTCTCTTCCCGATTGCACTCGACGTTGCGAAAGGAGCAAAGCCCGGCCCGGCCATGCTGCACGCCAAAGTCGATTGGCTGGTTTGCCGCGCGGTTTGCATCCCGGGCAAGGCGGATCTCGAAGTGACGCGCTACCTCGTGGTCGAAGATCCCAAAGGGACCTCGTATTTTCCACCGGACGCTGGCGCGTGGGTAGAGTTTCAGAATTCGTTTCCCAAGCCATTGCCGTCCACCGACAAGGCCATCTTTCAGCCGACCAAGGATGGCTTCCGCCTCTCCGTCGAAACCGGCCAGAAAGAGACCGAGGCTTCATTCTTCCCGTCCGACGAGAACATCCTCGACAATCCCGCTCCGCAAATGCTGACGCCCACGGCGAGGGGCCTGGTTCTTGACCTCAAGAAAGACGCGAGTCTTGCCGCGAATCCAGCTCAATTAAAGGGTGTTCTCGAACTCTCGGGCGGGCGGGCATTCGAGTTTGCGGCACTGCCTGGCAAAGTTACGGCTCAACCGCTGGCATCGGCGGCATCCCATCCTGCCGCCTCGGTGGCAGCGCTGTTCGCATCGGGGCCTGCGCCAACGCCCTCGCCCGCGAACCCGTCCGGCGGCAAACCGCTCTCGTTGAGTGAACTGGTTCGTGTTTCAGGCCTGGCTTTTCTTGGCGGCCTGATCTTGAACCTCATGCCCTGCGTCTTCCCGGTCCTGTTCCTGAAGGGGCTGGCGCTGGTCAACTCCGGCAACGAAGAGCGGCACAAGCTGCGCGCGCACGGCTTTGTCTACACCGCCGGCATTCTTGTCTCGTTCTGGGTGCTGGTGGCTGTGCTGCTGGGGCTGCGCGCGGCGGGAGCAACACTGGGTTGGGGATTCCAGTTTCAATCGCCAATCTTCCTTGAGCTGATGGCCGGACTGCTCTTCTTCCTCGGACTTTCGCTCGCCGGTCAATTCGAGATCGGACTCTCGCTAACCAGCGCCGGCGGGGCGTTACTGGTAGACAAACAAGGCCGCAAAGCAAGGCTACACCGGCAGCTTTTTCACGGGCGTTTTGGCAGTGATCGTGGCTACGCCCTGCACTGCACCGTTCATGGGAGCAGCCATTGGCTACGCTCTTGCCCAGCCCGCCGCAGTGACGTTTGCCGTCTTCACGGCGCTGGCTCTTGGCCTGGCCGCGCCCTATGTTGCGCTTACGCTGCAACCGGCCTGGACGCGAGTGCTTCCCAAACCCGGCGCATGGATGGAGGTCCTGCGGCAGGCAGTCTCAGTTCCAATCTTTGCCACAGTCATTTGGCTGGGGTGGGTGCTGGCGCAGGCCTACGGCTCCAGCCTGCTCGCGGCATTGCTGGCGAGTTTTTTGTTGCTGGCCATTGCCGGGTGGTTCCTGGGCCGCTGGCCGGCCAGGCGCTGGGCTGCCGTCAGTCGCGGCTCTCATCCTGCTCGGCGTGATTGCCATCGGCGTCTTCGCGCCGGGGAAGCTGGCTGTGGCCTCAGAGACGCTCGAATGACGCCTGAGACAAAAGGCCTTTGGCAGCCCTGGTCGCAGGCTGCCGTCAGCCGTTCGCTGGCCGCGGGGCAGCCCGTGTTTGTGGACTTCACCGCGAAATGGTGCCTGAGCTGCCAGGTGAATGAGCGCGTGGCTCTGAACCAGCCCGAAGTAGAGCAGGCTTTTCAGGCTCGCAATGTGGTCCTGATGAAGGCCGACTGGACCCGCCACGACGAAGCCATTACGCAGGCATTGACCGCTCTTGGACGCAGCGGCGTTCCAGCCTACGCGCTCTATACACCGGGCCAAAGCGAGCCCGCAGATGCTGCCGGAAGTCTTGACCCCCGGCATTGTCACCGAGGCCCTGAACGGGTTGCCCAAGCCTGCAACCCAGGTCAGGGAGTAGGGAATAGGGAACAGGCCGTCCCCGGATGGGCCATCGGGCCGCTTCAATATTCAGCGCGCACATCGGTAAAGTCTCGGGTCCATCGCATTGCTGCTATTGTGAGAATTAACGAGGTGTACGATGGCGCAGCTTCTGATTCGCAGGGTCGAACCTGAACTAAAGCTTGCGTTGGAGCGGCGTGCGGAACGCAACAACCGAAGCCTTGAGGCCGAGGTTTGCGAAATCATACGAATCGCTCTGGATAAAGAGGAGAAGGATACAGCCGCGCGCGCGACACCATGACCGCCGGGATCTGCATTGGCAGGACGAGAACCCATTCTAAGCGGGAAGGGTACGATCATCTGGGTGTTACCCTTGGTGCTTCACGTCCGCCTTTGATTAGGCGATACTGATCAGCGTGAAACGGTTTCATTTTACCGATGACGGTGACGTATTCAGCCCCGTCAAAGCGTGGAAAGAGTTTAATCCGAACCAGGACGTCGTTGTCCGGAAGGATTTTGAATCCGCCAGACATCGGTGTTTTACGGACTGGGAGTTCACGTGTGTCGGGCGATCCAACCCATCGCCCAATGTCTTTTGTCGTTCCGAGTATCGCCGATCGAACATAGATGGATTCAAACGCTTCCATTCCATACCTCTCAACTGCGTATCCATAGGAGCACTTTGCTACAAAGCGTGCGAATTTGTCCGGGTCGAAGTCAGGAGGACAGACCTCATCCGCTCCGACCCTTCTTGCGAGGTCCTCCCTTTGTTCGTCCAGTACAATCTGATCCTTGGAAACACACTCAATCTTATGCGGCGCAGTTCGTCCATCAAGAGTTGCCGGGGCTCTGAAGATGGGCAATTCTATAATCTTTAATGCATCTTTGAGCGGAACTTCCCGAACGGACCTGACACCGTCGCAAATTATCGTGAGGGGATAGAGTTCCTCAGCGCCTTTCTTGTTTCTTGTGCGATAGCCCATCTCCGTGCGGGCTGCGCCCCACATATCCCGAAGCACATGAAACTCAATCTGCGACGTGATCCTGGCACAATCGCCGCAGCTTGCATCAAGCAGCGTAATAAGTCCATTCAGCCCATATGGCGAAACGTGCTCTTCTGTCAGCTTTCCTTGAGTCGTGCCACAATAAATGCAACACCCGACGTAAGTCGATCCCTTGTTGGTGACAAACCTCACCATTAGGGCCTCCCGGCGCCGCCGCGCTTCGCAGCCCGAATGCGCCGGATCTCTTCCATGCGCTGCGCCAGCAGCTTTTCGCGGCCTTCCTGGGTGGGCTTGTAGTAGCTGCGTCCCTTGAGCGAGTCGGGCAGGCAATCCATGTCGGCCACGCGGCCTTCTTCGTCGTGGGCGTAGAGGTAGCCTTTGCCGTAATCGAGCTCCTTCATCAGCCGCGTGGGCGCGTTGCGCAGGTGCAGCGGCACAGGCTCCTGGCGGGTGTGCTCGATCTCCTGCTGCACGGCGCCGTAAGCGGTGTAGACGGAGTTCGACTTGGGCGCCAGCGAAAGATAAACCACCGCCTCGGCCAGCGCCAGGTCGCCTTCGGGCGAGCCCAGGAACTCCATGGCCTGCTTGGCCGACAGGCACAGGTTCAGCGCCTCGGGAGCGGCCAGGCCGATGTCTTCGACGGCCATGCGCACCACGCGGCGCGCCAGGTAGAGCGGGTCTTCGCCGGCGGCAAACATGCGCGCCAGCCAGTAGAGCGCCGCGTCGGGATCGCTGTTGCGCACGCTCTTGTGCAGCGCCGAGATCAGGTTGTAGTGCTCTTCGCCGGACTTGTCGTACATGAGCACGCGCTGCTGCACGGCCTCGCCGGCCAGCGCTTTGTCGATATGTTTTTTGCCCTGCCCGACTCGGTTCCAGAGCCAGTTGCGCGGCCACTTCGAGCGTGTTGTAGGCGTTGCGGCAGTCGCCGCTGGAGTAGCTGGCAATCAGTTCCAGCGCATCGTCGTCCGCGGTCAATTCGAGCGCGCCAAGGCCGCGCTCACGGTCTTCAACTGCACGCCGCAGCAGCGCGGTGATCTGCTCTTCGGTGAGCGGCTCCAGCACGTAGACGCGGCAGCGCGACAGCAGCGCGGAGATGATCTCGAACGACGGATTCTCCGTCGTCGCGCCAATCAGCCGAATTGTCCCGCGCTCGACGTAGGGCAGGAATGCGTCCTGCTGAGCCTTGTTGAAGCGGTGAATCTCATCGACGAACAGGATGGTGCGGGAGTGCATCTCCGACGCCTGGGCGGCGGCGACCATCACCTGCTTGATCTCCTTGATGCCGCTCATCACGGCGGAGAACTCGATGAAGCTGGCCTTGGTGGTTTCGGCGATGATCTTGGCCAGAGTGGTCTTGCCCACTCCGGGCGGACCCCAGAGAATCATGGAGCCGGAATCGTCGTGCTCGATCTGAACGCGCAGCGGCTTGCCGGGACCGACCAGGTGCTCCTGGCCGCACAACTCCTCAAGGCTGCGCGGTCTCATGCGTTCGGCCAAGGGCGCGGTACGAATCGTGCCTTTCGGGCCTTCGGGCTCGCCGTCAAAAAGGCTCATCGCTTGCTCCCGCAATGGTCAGCCGGGCCGCCACTCACCGCGGACCGTTGCCGCGATGCTTCGTAGAGCAACACGCTTGCCGCGACTGCCGCATTCAGGCTCTCGACCGGGCCAGGGCAGGGAATCGTGATCGCCCCATCGGCCATTGCAGCCAGATCTTTCGGTACGCCGCTGCCCTCATTCCCGATAAGCAGCGCTACGGCTCCAGCGAGGTCCACCAGATCGGCCGGTTGTGCGCCGTGTGCGGTGGCTGTCCATATCTTCACGCCTGCCTCTCGCAGCCGATCGAAGCAGGCCCTTTCGCTCACTGCCAGCAGCGGAAGCCGAAAGACGCTTCCGGCCGAAGCACGGACAGCCTTCGGGTTCCAGGCGCTCACGGTTCCGGGCAGACAGAGAACGCCATTGGCGCCGAATGCCTCGGCGGAGCGCAGAATTGTGCCCAGATTGCCTGGGTCCTGGAGGCCGGCAAGCACCAGGATCAACGCCGCGGATTTTCTGTGGCCGCCAACCACGTGCGCCCAGGTCCAATCCGGCGGCTCGACCAGCGCCGCGACCGGCTGCGGCGTTTCGGTCGCCAGTGCCGAGTCAAGCATGTCTCTCGGCAGCAGCAGGATCTCGGTCTCCGGCGGCAGAGCCAGTCGCTTCCAGCAGGTGCTCGGCGCCCTGAGCCACAAAAAGCACAATCGATGCGCAGCCCGGCGCGCAGAGCCTCTTCGAGCAGGTTAGGCCCCTCGATTCCGGCCAAAGCTCGCCCTTCGCGGTCTCGCTCGCGAAGGGGGTGGGCCAGCGCCCGGCGCAACTGCTTCAGGCGGGCATTCTGTTTACTCTGTACAATGCGAACAGGCATCGGCCGGAAACCTTTGTATCCTTAGCCGATTCTATGCCGTTTTTGCTGGCGGAAGCACCTGAATGCGCCGCTTGAACTTGCCCGCCGCGGCTGGTGCTGTGATAGCTTCCGTCTTTACGGCGTCTGTAATTCGGGAATTGAGGTAGACCCTTTTGTCCGCGGAGATCTTGCGCGTCCATCCCGATGAACCCCAGCCGGACCGGATCGACTATATCGTCTCCTGCCTGCGCAAGGGCGATGTTGTCGCCTTGCCCACCGACACCTTCTACGGCCTGGCAGTGGACCCGGTCAATCTGCATCGCCGTGGAGCAGATCTACAGGTTGAAGACGCCGGCAGAAGCACAAGCCGCTCTCGCTGCTGATCTCCTCCTTGTCCCAGGCCTACGAACTGGCGCGCGACACCGACCCGCTGCTTGACAAGCTGGCGGAACGCTTCTGGCCTGGCCCGCTGACGATCATCGTCCGCGCCGGCACCAAGCTGCCGCTTCGCTCTACGGCCAATACCGGCAACGTGGCCCTGCGCGTGCCGGACGCGGCCATTCCGCGCGCCGTTGTGGAGCGCTTCGGGCTGCCCATCACGGCAACCTCGGCCAATTTGCAGGGGGCGGCGGAGTGTACCAACGCAGGCTGCGTCCGCGACCAGATCGGCGACCGCATTCCGCTGATTATCGACGGCGGTCCCACCGGCCGCGCTCAGCCCACGACCATCGTCGATCTCTCGCTTGGGCCCGGGACGCTGGGAGATTCTGCGCGAGGGCGCCATTCCAACCCACGAAATCGTCATGGTCTTGCAGCGATAACAGAGATCAGGGACTAGGGAATAGGGACTAGGGACTAGGGAATAGGGACTAGGGAACAGATGGAACGAATCAGTTTTCGGCCTATAGATCGTGGGCCACTTCATGATGGGTTTCTATTCCCTATTCCCTAGTCCCTAGTCCCTGCTTTTAGAAGGTGCGCATGAGCCGCCGGGCCAAGCCGCAAAAACACCGCAACTGGATTCTGCGCGCTACGCTTGTGCTGCTGCTCGCACTGGCGGTGGGTGTCGCTGCCTGGTGTCACTCGGTCTACGTCCAGATTGAAACCTACGCGAGCCTTGACCAGGCCGCACCGTCTGACGCGATCTGCGTTTTTGGCGCGGCGGAGTACGACGGACGGCCTTCTCCGGTCTACCGCGCGCGTCTGGACCACGCACTTGCCCTATACAAGCGGGGCATCGCTCCACTCATCATTACCCTGGGCGGTGCTGGCGGGGATGAGTACTCCGAGGGCGCAGTAGGCCGCGAGTATTTGATGGGCATGGGGGTTCCCGAGGGAGCCATCATTGCCGAGACCGTGAGCCGCGACACTGAAGAATCCGCCCGCCGCATTGCCGTGATCGCGCGCGCCAACGGGTTGCGGCGGCTGGTCATCGTCAGCGACGGAACGCACCTGTTCCGGATTCACGAGATATGCGCGGCGGACGGGCTCAACGTGCTTACATCGCCTCGGCCGCGCATTGCCGTGCCGGAAGCATCACAGGAGGCCGAGCGCCTCTCTCACGAAATATTAAGCTATACGCTCTGGCGGCTCGACCTGCACTGAAGTCAGCGCGTCAGGCGGATCACGGGGAATTGCTCCACTCCCGAATGCGGAAGAATCGCCATCACTCCGAGTGCGAAGGCCGCGGCGCCGGCAGTGGAAAGAAAGTTCACCGCGTCGTTGTTAAGCCAGCCGCGCCGCTCCAGCGTTGCTCCCAGCAGGCTGTCGAAAAACATCCCGAAAGCGGCTCCCGCGCAACTGATCCAAAACATCGCGGAATCGCCGCGCATGGCCAGTGTCCCCAGCGCCGCCACGATTCCCGCCGCGGCCAAACCGGCCAGCGTGCCGGCCAGGCTGACTGCTCCGTCCTCGCCAGGCCCGACCTTGCGGAAGGTCGTCAACATGCGAGGCCGTCCACCCAGAACCTGGCCAATCTCCGAGGAGACCGTATCCGCGGCGGCTTCAGCCAGCGCCGCCAGCGGCACGGCAAACATGGGCATGGGCGCAAGGGTTACGCGGGCAAACCAGTCGGAATTCGTCAACCAAGACTGCACAAATTCGTTTGAGGCAAGCGCGGCCACTCCAAGATTTGCGGCCACCTGCGACGCGTCCCGGCCTCGCCGCTTTTCCGCAGTTCCCAACCGCTCCTTCTGTGGACGGCCCAGCCGTGTCGCAATCCAGGCGAGCAGTGAGACCGCCAGCACCGACGGCAGCGCCGTCTGCCACGGCGTGTAAGGAAATATCACGGTAGAAAACATGAGGTTGGCGGTGATGGCCGCACCGGCGACCGCTCCCGCGGGCGTGGCGGCGCGCAGCTTCAGCACCACCAGGGCAAGCACCAGGCTGAGGCCGATCGTCCAGATGGCCACCGGAGCCGATTGCGTCGCCCACCAATGAGCCTGCAGCACCACGCCGGCGCCCACAAGGGGCATCACCACCAGCAGCACCGACTTAGATTGCCAGGCAAGATTCGACTGCAGCATCCGTTTCATTTGCGCCACGCTTCATCGTATCGCCTGTCTCCCCACCCCCAGAGGAGGCTCATTTCCAAATGGCAATCGCATGAAGGCTGCGAATCACAAAGAACAACCGCCTTGAAAGGGCACGGCTGGGTACCCTCTGGGTGCCGTGCCGATTTCAGGGTCAAGGTTTTTCGGCTTTAGCCGGCGAGGGATGTTCTTGGACGACCTAGAACCTTCCCTCGGGGGCTAATCAGGCTGCGGAAAAACTCTGTTGGGGAATGGCTTTGTATCAGGGCACGACTTCAGTCGTGCCGCAGAGGTAACAGAGAAATGCCGGGCTTTAGCCCCTGCGTTATTTGTTTTCAATTATTTGCAATTCCGCAGCGGCTAAAGCCGGGATCTGAAGTGGCCACTTTCGGCACGACTGAAGTCATGCCCTGATACAAGACCGGACTTGATTGGGAGTTTTCCGCAGCCTGTAAAGCCGAGGATTCTTCTCTGCATTTTGCGGCCCGACTGAAGTCGTGCCCTTTCAAAGCGCATTTTTCCTCGCGGTTGGGATCTTCGTGCAATTGCCCTGTCTATATCCTTTCGATTGGGAAAGCCTAAGTGAATCGGTTTACACTCATCTGCGCGGCGCTTTCTCGCAGATTCGCGTGTCCACGGAGTTCTTCATGCAAAGGCTTTCGTCCGTTCTTGCAATTCTTACCGGTTTCGTTCTGATCACAGCCTCTACCCTGGCCCAATCTCCGAGCCAGCGCCTGGAAATCGATCGCAAGGGCGAGACTATTGTGCTCGAGCCGTATGCGCCAAATATTCTTCGTGTGACGATGAGCCTGAACCGCGAGCCTGCGCTCGCCGGGCCGGGATATGGTTTGATTGCAGCGCCCGCTGCCTCCGGCTGGACTGCAAGCCAAACCGCACAGTCCGACGTTTACCAGTCGGCGAGAATCGTGGCCACCGTCGATCGCGATCTTCCCCCCGCGCATCCGCCGATGCAGACCGAAAATGACATTCACAAGTATTTCAACGGCTCCACGCCGGGCGCGCACATTACGCTGCGCACGCCCGACGGCAAGACGTTGCTCGAACTCAAAGGCTGGTCGCAGTCGGTGCCGAATCACAAGGACGGCACGGCCTCCGTGGCCGCCGATCGCCGCCCCACCGATCCCGAGTTCTACGAGGTCGGCGCAACGTTCGTTTCGCCCGACGATGAGCACTACTACGGCCTTGGCCAAAACCACGAGGGTTTTCTCGACCATCGCGGTCACCCGGTGCATTGCCAGGCCGATTACACCGCCCCGGCTGCTCCAAGCTTCTGTGTGCCGTTCCTGGTGACCAACAAGGGCTACGGGCTGGTGTGGGACAACCCATCGAGGACAACCATTGAGCCCGGCTTCAATGAGCAAACCCGCTGGAAGTCCGAGGTGGGCGACCGGGTCTCGTTCTTCGTGATTGCCGGAGCCAACGCCGATGAAATCTTCGCCGGCTACAAGCAACTGACCGGCCCCACGCACATGCTTCCCAAGGCTGCGTATGGCTACATCCAATGCAAGCAGCGCTACGCAAGCCAGAAGGAAGTGCTGGACGTTGCCCAGGGATATCGCGACCGCCATCTGCCTGCCGACGTGATGGTGGTGGACTGGTTCTACTACACCAAAATGGGGCAGATGGATATGGACCCCAAATTCTGGCCCGATCCCGTGGCCATGAACAAGCGGCTCCACGCGATGGGCTTTGAGACCATGATCAGTGTCTGGCCGCGGTTCGTGCCCGAGGATCGCTACTACGCGGAGTTGCGCGAAAAGGGTTGGCTCATCCACCTGGCCGACGGCACACCCATCAATGGTTTGCCTTATGACCGCGCCGGATCGGACATCGACACCACAAATCCCGAGGCTGCCGCGTGGTATTGGAAGACTATCCACGACAACATTCTGAGCTTGGGATTCGACTCGCTCTGGGCCGACGAAACCGAGCCCGACCTGCCTCCCAATGGCGCTTACTACCACATCGGTCCCGGCACGCAGTTCTTCAACGTCTACCCGCTGTTTCACACCGCGGCGCTCTATAACGGCTTCCGCAAAGACGAGCCCAACAAGCGGGCGCTCATCCTCTCGCGCGATGCCTATCTGGGTGCGCAGCGTAACGGAGCCATCTTCTGGTCCTCCGACATCTATCCCACCTGGGACGCGTACAAGAGGCAGATTCCCACCGGCCTGGACTTCGCAGCCTCCGGTCTGACTTACTGGTCGAACGACACAGGCGGCTGGCAATATCTGCCAGAGGAGCATCATCCAGCCCATCCGCCCTTGCTCGATCCCTCAGACGCGCGCGCCAACGTGGGCGGCTACGACGACTACCCGGAGCTTTACACCCGCTGGTTCCAGTACGCGACCTTCCTGCCCATCATGAGAGCCCACGGCAGCCGTCCCACCAACGAGGTCTGGTCCTACGGCAAACAGGCTGAGCCAATTCTGGAAAAATACCTGCGCCTGCGCTATCGGCTGATGCCGTACATCTACTCGCTGGGCTATCAAACCTGGCTCACTGGAGCGCCATTCCTGCGTGCGCTGCCTCTAGATTTCCCCAACGACCCGAAGGTCGCCGATCTGCGCGATGAATACATGTTCGGGCCGGCGTTCCTGGTGGCGCCGGTTACTGAGCAGGGCGCGACCAGCCGCGAGGTTTATCTGCCCGCCGGGACCGACTGGTACGACTACTGGACCCAGGAGCGCGTGAAAGGCGGCCAGACGATCACGGTTCAGGCCCCCATCGACACCATTCCGTTGTTCGTGAAGGCGGGCTCGATCGTTCCGCTGGGCGCGCCTGTGGAAAGCACGCACGAAATCCAGGCCATCGCCAAAATTCAGGTCTACGCCGGGGCGGACACATCCTTCACGCTGTTTTCCGATGATGGCAAGACCTATGCTTATGAGAATGGCGCGGGTTCCATCACCCGCCTCCACTGGAACGAAGCCAAAAAGCAGTTGACCCACGAGGGAGCGGAAGCCTGGAGCGTCGCAGACAGCGATGTTGTTGAGGTCGTCGGCGGAGTCGCCGGACACTGATTTCATGTTGTCGTTTTGAACGAGGCGATGGGCGAGACGATGGTCTTGCCCGCGCCGATACCCTTCCACACGCCAGCCGCGTCTAACCCCCGGCTCCCTGATTTACAATCACGAAGTAAGCAGGAAAGAACTGAATGAGGCTCTTCTTCATGAATTCAGGCCAAACGCGGCTGCGATTGGTTCAGGTGTGCGCTGTCGTCGGGGCTGTTTCCCTGGTTGCCGGATGCGGCAACAACTATCGTCCGGTGGTTACGCCCGTTAACTCCAACGGCCCGGCTGCGCAGCCGACGTCGTACGCGATTGTGGTTTCAGCTCCGTCGCCCACCACCCCTGGCATTGCCACCATCATCGACTACTCCGGCGACTCGGTGCTGGCCTACGCGCCCATCGGTCCCGGCCCCAGCGCCTTCACCATCGACGAGACCGGTTCCAACGGTTACACCCTCAACAGCGACGGCACCTTGAGCAACTTCCCCCTTTCCCCCTCGCTACAGCAGAAGCAGGTGAGTTTCTCGACCGTGTCTTCCGCGGCAATGCCAGTGAACATGTTTTCGCCGTCGGCAGCACTGTGGGCAGCCGATCTTAACGGCAATGTTGTGGATTTTTTTCAGGGAATTCCAGAGTCTTTCAAGCTCGCCATTCCGGTTGCGCCCGCGTCTACACCTATCACCATCGTCGGTCCCAGTCTTGTAGCCCAGCGTAACTATGTCATCAGCCAGAACACAACCAACCCCACTGGGGTAGAGTGCAATCTCTCGCCCACCACCGGGCCCATCGGCTCGGCGACCGCGATTGAGACCTCAACCTATACGATTTCGGCCAACATTCCGTTGGGCAAATGCCCCGTTTACGCCGTGCAGAATAACGACAACCGGCGATTCTTCGTGATGAACCGCGGAGACGACACGATTACGGTGATCAACAGCCAGCTAAACACGGTGGATCAATGCACTCCGTTTCTCAACCAGAGCGGACAGACGGTAACGTGCCATCCGAAGTTGCCGCTTTCCTTGGCTGCTGTTGCCGCCACCGGCATCACCCCTCCAAACGGAACAACCGGAATGACCGCCATCGCCGGGCCGGTGTACGCCGAGTTCAACGCAACAACCAGCCAGTTGGTCGTGGCTAACTATGACGGGAACTCCATCAGCGTGATCGACGTCAGCCTGGATGAGTACGGTAACGACAGCTCGACCTTCGGCACGACGTATACCATTCCCGTGGGCATCAATCCCGCCAGCGTGACGGTGCTTGCCGACGGCAGCCGCGCCTATACGGCCAACCAGACCGACGGCACCGTATCGATCGTGAACTTGTCCAGCCACACGGTTGAGAAGGCGCCGTTACCGGTCATCGGCCATCCGCGCACTGTGGTTTCGACTGAGAATTCGCAGTATGGCAAGGTTTACGTCGCCTCACCGGACAGCCCATACCTCACACTCATCCGTACCGATCTCGACATTGTAGACACGACGGTCCTGGTTGAAGGCAACATCGTGGATGTTCGAGTCAGCACCCAAAACGCATCGTCGGGCAACTCGAACAGCGTGAGCCGGGTCCCAGGTTATGGCCAGCCCTGCAATCTGCCGCCAACGCCTGCCCACCCCACGCCCGCACCCACAGGGAAACAGACCCTGTTGCAGGCCTGCCAGGCGATCCCGTAAGGCTGGTTTTGAACCGATGCGAATCGAAACAGCCAGAGGAGGTTCCCAAAAGGTGAACTTCTCTGGCTGTTTATTTGGCGGGTGAGTCGAAAGCAGCGATGACAGCCGGCGAAAAAATGCGCGTGGATCTTCTGCTCGTCGAGCGTGGTCTGGCTCCAAGTCGCGAACGGGCTCGCGCCTACATCCTTGAAGGCCGGGTACTGGTTCGGGAGCAGAAGGTCGACAAGCCTGGCACCACGGTTCCAGCAGATTCGTCCATCCGGATTCTTGGCGAGGAGCCGCCGTACGTGAGTCGTGGCGGGCTCAAGCTGGCCGGCGCGCTGGATCACTGGCAGATATCCGTGAGCGGCATGGCTTGTCTTGACGTCGGGACCAGCACCGGCGGATTCACCGATTGCCTGCTTCAGCACGGGGCAATACACGTGACTGCGATCGATACCGGCTTCGGCCAGATCGCCATGAAACTACGCAACGACCCACGCGTGCGCCTGATGGAGCGCACCAATGCCCGATTTCTTGAACCGTCGGCTCTTACGGCAGGAAAGGGAACGCCTGAGCTTGTTTTCCTCGTCATGGACGTGTCGTTCATCTCCGCGACGCTGCTACTGGGGCCTGTGCTGGCCGCCGCGCCATCGCTTTCTCAGGCTGTAATTCTGGTCAAGCCGCAGTTTGAAGCCGGCCGGGAGTACGTCGGGAAAGGGGGCATTGTCCGCGATCCCGAAGGGCACAGACTCGCGATCGACAAGGTGGCCGATTGTGTTCGATCGCTGGGCTGGCAGGTTGTCCAGACCATTCCATCGCCGATTACAGGCGCGGAGGGAAACCGGGAGTTCCTTCTCTACGCGAAGCGGTGTTAGAGTTGATGCGCCGGGGGAGCGCGTGCCATGCGCCGCCTGCCGCGGCGCAGGTGCTCCGGTACACTTAGGACTGCATGATTCGCGTCGCGATTGTCTGCAAACCGCAGAAGGAAGAGCTGGCCCAGCTTTTGCCGGAGTTGATCGGGTGGCTGCGCCAGCACAGCTACGATCCATTCCTTGACCTTGAAGGTGGCCAATACACTACGGACGCGCCTGCTGTGGATCGGGCGGAAATGCCATCCTTTGCGCCAGGGCTGGTCATCGTTCTCGGGGGTGACGGTACGCTGCTCTCGGTGGCGCGCATCTTTGCCGCCAGTGGCACGCCGATTCTAAGCGTGAATTTAGGCTTTCTCGGCTTCTTGACCGAGGTCCGCCTGGCAGACCTTTACTCGACGCTGGAGAGCTGGTGCAGCGATTGTCACACCATCGATGCCAGGGTCATGTTGCATGCCGCGCTCTGGCGTGAAGGTGAAATTCACTCCACCTACGAGGCGTTGAACGACGTAGTCGTCACCAAGGGCGACATTGCCCGCATGGGTGATTTTGCGGTGGAACTGGACGGCAAGAGTGTAGCCCGCTTCCGCGCTGACGGCGTTATCGTCTCCACTCCCACCGGCTCTACGGCGTATACGCTGGCAGCGAATGGTCCCATCCTCACGCCGGATGTGGATGCGATGGTGGTCACGCCGATCTGCCCCCATCTGCTCACTCTGCGGCCCATCGTGGTGCGCGGCGATGCGTCGTTGGCGGTGCGTGTCGAGGGCATTCCGAATCAGGCGCTCTTGACCGTCGATGGGCAAAAGGCCGTTGTATTGCATCTGGGCGATGAGGTGCGTTGCCGGCGCTCAACCCACACGGTCAACTTGATCCGCATGAGCGAGAGCGGCTTTTTCGAGGCGCTGCGCAGCAAGCTGAGTTGGGGCGAGCGGTAGCAACACCTGGAAATCCAATCCGGGTGCCTCCTCCTTCGCGGTTGCCGCGGCGACCGAAGGGTGGGATGCGAGCTATCTGCCCGCCAATTCGCTGAGCAGCACCTTGGCTTTGGCGGCCAGCGTGCGCGCGCCATCCACGTCACCGGAGGCCAGCGCTTCTCGCGCCTGCTTCAGGAACTCCCTGATGTGGGCTGCCGTCTTCTGCTCCTGATCGCTCAACGTCCGATTGATCCCATTCAGCCCCCGCTCCGTGGCCGCAATTGAATCCAGTGTCTGCTGTTGCGAACTGGAAGAGTTCCCCGAGGAAAGCTGTCCGATGGCGCTGACTGCCGGAGTCTCTACCGGCGCCGGCGGAGTGTTGTTGACCGCTTGCTGGGCAGTGTCCGCGGCATTCTTGTTGACCGGCCTCCGGTGCCTTGCCGGCTGCTTGGGCGACTGCTCCACTTCTGCGTCGGACGTAAGGGGCACGCTGGGGATCGTCGTTGCCGAAGGCGGAAGCTCGACAGCCTGAATCTCGGGCTTGGGAACCGCACTCGGCGGCGGCAAATACTGCGTCGTATTGATCGGATGGGTCTTGTGGAAGCAAGCCGTCAGCAAGAACGGCAGCAGCCATGCGACGCTCCTGGCAGGCGACCTCATCCCCCGAACCCTTTCTTGTTTTGAACGCCGGCCGGCTGAAGATGCCGGCGCACCCATTCCGTAGCGGCAAGTGGAATTCGCAGCAGGAACTCCGTGCCACGGCCTGCATCCGATTGTACTTCGATGCTTCCATGGTGTAACTGGACAATTCGGTAGGTCATGGCCAGTCCGATCCCGCTGCCGCCGCTTTTGGTCGTGAAGTATAGATCGAATATCTTGTCCTTGATCTCGTCGGGAATGCCGGACCCCTGATCCGATATTCGCAGCACAGCAAACTTGCGGTCCTCAGCGAGCGAGACTTCCAGCGTGCCGCCCTCGGGCATGGCATGTGCGCCGTTTTGAATCACGTTGAGCGCCGCCTGCTTGAGCAGATCGGCATCGCAATTGGCCATCAGCGGATTCGGCGGCATCTGGCTGACAAGCGAAATGTTATGTGTTGAAAGTTCCTCGGCGGCCAGGGCCAGCACGTCGTTGATGACGGATCGCAGATCCTGCTCGCGGAGTTGAAGTTCGACCGGGCGGGTAAAGTCCACCAGCATCTGCACAACGCGATCGAGGCGATGAATCTCCGCGTCAATAATTTCTAAGTGACGGGCAGCCGGGGCGCTCGTATCGCCCAGTTTGCTCTTCAGCAACTCGAGGTGCACCACGATGGCATTGATCGGATTCTTAACTTCATGGCCAACGCCCGAGGTGAGCCTTCCGATGGCCGCCATGCGTCGCGAAAGTTCCAGTTCCGACTCAATCTCTTCGGCAGACTCCAGGTCGTGAAGAGTGATCAGCGCGCCCAGCCCTTGCTGCGTCTTATCGTCGTGGATAAAGTCCAGCGAGGCCTGAATCCGCCTCCCCGTCTCGGTCAGAACCTCTTCCTGGATCAGATTTACGTGTGCGTCGAATGCCTCGCGCAAGGTTCGGCCGAGCACTGTCGAACGATCGAAGATCTCGCGCCCATGCAGGCCAAGAATGTTGCCGCCCTCCACGCGCAGAAACCGCCGCGCAGCCTCCGACACGAGCACCGCGCGCCCGTCTCCCGTAAAGAGCAGGATTCCATCCTGCAGGTTGCCAAGGATCTGATCGAGATTTTCCTTCAAGGCTGAGAACACCTCTTCCACATTGCGCATGCGCTGGCCGATGCGTTCGATTTTGCTTGAGACGCGGGCCGCCATATCCTGCTTGTCGAGCTTCCTCGGTTTTTCCTGCTTTCCAGCTACTTCCACCGCGCCCATAACCTCGCCGGCAGCGGTCAAGGCATCAAGCTGTCTGCTGATCCTCTCCATAGGCCTGAGGGCGCCGTTGCTCAGCAGGAAGGCCGCGACCAGCGCCGTTGCCAGCGCAAAACCCATCAGCGTCAGCGCATCCGTCAGCCACGGCGCATAGAAGGCCCGCAGCAGCGTGGTGCGTACCCCGACGTGCACCGTCACAAATGGCTGGCCATTCCGTGCAATCGGCACCACAACATCGAACACCGTCGGCGGACCGTAGACCGTTTCGAGCAACTGAATGGCATTTGCATGAAGCAGTTGGTCGTAGTTCGGCCGCGCCGGCATCGGCTTGTCTTCGTTCTCGGGATTCGTGCTGAGCAGCGTACTCGATTGCGCGTCGCCGATGTTGATGTCGTAAACCGTGAGGGAGTAGAGGTTGACCGACTCGACCACCGCCTGCAGCGATGTATCTTTCCGCAGCGCCTCGGCTTCGAGATTGCGCAACTGCGCGGGATTGTTGGGATCGACCGTCTGGTCTTTGAGGCCACTCTCCAGAGCATTGCGCAAAGCAAACTGAATTTGATCCGCGACCATGCGGTTCGTGTCATAGGTTTGCTGCACCGCCGACTGCAGAAGCTGAGTTACATAAACAAGCGAAAGAATTCCCGAGATCAGAAACACCAGGATCGTGATGGCCAGAACGAGTTTGGTCTTAAGGCGCATCGATCAACCCTGCTGCTCGTCACGGGCGCGCCCGTACTCTTTGAGCTTGTTATGGAGCGTCTTGAGGCTCACACCCAGAATTTCCGCGGCGCGAGTCTTGTTCTGCCCGGTGGCTTCGAGCGTGCGCAAAATCAGCAGGCGCTCGGCCTCGTCAACGGTCGAGCCTACGCGCACCGGCACCACGCCTGCATCCATGATTTGCGTAGCCGGAATCTTGCTCTTGCCGAATCCTGCAGCCAGGTGCCCCACATCCAGCGGCGCTCCGTCCGAGCACAGAATCACCGCCCGCTCAACGGTGTTGCGCAGTTCGCGCGCATTGCCCGGCCAGTCATAGGCCAGCATCCGCTCCAGCATCGACGGGGCCACTCCTGAGACCTTGCGGCCGTGCTTCTGGTTCATCTCGCTCAGCATGGCCTCGACCATTGCCGGCGCATCTTCAAGATGTTCGCGCAGCGGCGGCATGGTGATGTTGAAGACATTGAGCCGGTAGAAGAGGTCCGGGCGCAAGTGCCCATCGGCGACCGCCTCATTTGGATCGCGGTTGGTGGCGGCCAGCACGCGCACATCGATATCCTGCTCGGTGCGCGCCCCCAGCCTGCGCAGCTTCCGCTCTTCCAATACGCGCAACAGCTTTGCCTGGGTGGCAGAAGGCATCTCGCCCACCTCATCCAGCAACAGCGTTCCTCCGTTGGCTAGCTCGAAGCAGCCAATCCGCCGTTCCACCGCGCCGGTGAAGGCGCCCTTCTCGTGGCCGAAGATCTCGCTCTCGATCAGCGTCTCCGGAATCGCCGCACAGTTCACCGCAACAAATGGCTTCGCCTTGCGTGGGCTCAGATCGTGCAGCGTGCGCGCCACCAGCTCCTTGCCGGTTCCGCTTTCCCCGGTAATGAGCACGGATACGTTGGATGGAGCAATCCGCTCGATAAGGCCGAAGATCTCCTGCATCGAGCGCGAGCTGCCCACCAGCGCGCCCAGGACTCCGCTTTCGCGCAGCCGGCGGCGCGCCACTTCCAGCTCGATCTGCGTGTCCCGCTGGCGTGTCGCATTCGCCAGAATGGTGCGCAGCCGCGTGGCGTCGATCGGCTTTTGAAGAAAGTCGTAGGCGCCCAGCTTCATCGCTTCGACGGCCAGGTCCACGGACCCCATCGCGGTGAGCACTACCACCGCCAGATTCTCCTTGAGCGCCGATCCCTCTTCAGTGAGCTTTGTCAAAAGCCCAATCCCGTCCAGCCGCGGCATCTTCAAGTCGGTGACCACAATGGCCGGTTCCCAGGCCAGCGCCTTTTCCCAGCCTTCAATGCCATCGCGCGCGGTCTCGGTTCGGTATCCCCATCCGGAGATCAGCTCCGCAAGCCCCATCAGCGCATGAGGCTCGTCTTCGACAATGAGGACTTTTACAGTGCTCTCCATGTGTCCGCCAATCCCGTCCCTTACTTTCTACCACGCACGTCCGTGAAAGAGCTTCGGCGCCGATCATCCTTGCAGCCGTCTATTGCGCCGGCGCAAGCGAGACAATGTGCGGATCGTCGTAGAGCTTGCGCAGGGCTTCGTCTCGCGCAATCGAGGCCGGTTGAACGCCTGCCAGAAACCAGGCCCAGCCATTGTGGCCCGCGAAAGCATCGGGTGAAGGCAGATCGCCCGTCAGATCCACACCGATGACCTTTCCGCCCGCGGCTTGCTCCAGAGAACGGCCGCCGGCGAATCGTGTATCGGCCTGGCTCACTCGAATCTGAAGCGCATCCGTGTAGAGCGAACCAGGGAAGAAGTCACTGAAGGATCCAGCGCCGCCGGGCCTGGAATCGGGTGGAACAGCCTGCCACACCCAAAGCAGATTGTGCAATCCGTCATGATTCACGAGGCGATCGAAGACTTGGCGATAAAGCTCCGCCGAGCCGTGATTGCCTTTGCGCCCTGCCCACCAGAAGTTCTGGCTGTTTGCGTCGGGAAACGGATTCCAGAGGACGGGAACTCCGGCTTTTTCAAGCTGCTTGAGCGTCTCCGCTGCCTCATCCATTTGCTCGTGCCAACGCTGGTTGAGGGCGCTGCCCGGCGTGAGCAGTTCGTTCCACTCGAATTCGGTCAGCTTGTCTCCGGGGCTGGCTTGGGCGTTGTCAGTGGGTCGCGGAGCCAGCCAGGTGAGGGCGATGACCGATCCGCTGGAGCGGGCGGCGATGAGTCCCTGCACCAAGTTGCCCTGCACTGCGGTTGTGTCGGGTTTTGAAGAGTGCGCGATCCCTCCCAGGAGCGTCGCGCCGTAGATCGCCGGTTTCCTCCCCGTTATTTGCAACACCGCAGCAGTCTCCGCACCTTGGGAAGCGGGCCCATTCACCTGGCCGCTCAGCGTGCGGTCCGTCGAGGCGGCTCGCAGATGTGCCAGCAGCGCCTGTGCCTCCGCCGTTGCGCCGGGGCTAACTGGTTCTGCCTCGATTGCTCCTTCAGTCCGCTTGGCCGTGGCTTTGCGGATCGCCTCCATCGGCCCGGCCAGCCGCGGATCGTCGCGATTCAGCACGCGCGGCGAGTGGTAGATCGCATTGGCCGCTTCCAGCGTGTTGTTGGAGTGAATCCACTCGCTCCAGCACATGAAGTAGGTCCACCGCGGCTGCTGCTCAAGCACCTCCGGGCCGGGCAGACCGCCCACCTCAGCCAGCGCAATGGGTTTGCCCGCGGCCAGGTCGAGCATGCCGGTGTAGTAGTCCTGCTTGAACTCGCCGTAAATATCCATGGTCACCAAGTCGGCGAATTGAGGTCCTGGATAGTAGTCGCCGATCGGGCCGGCATTGACGCTGGGTGCGTTCACATTCCAAACCCACACCAGATTGTCCAGATGATGAAGGTTGACGAAGCGGTCGTAAATCATCCGGTAAAGCTGCGCTGAACCGTCCTTGCCCGGCCGTCCGCCCCACCAGAACCAGTTGCCGTTCATCTCGTGATAGGCGCGAAACAGCACTGGAACATGCGCGTCGCGCAGTTGCCGCAGATACCCGGCCACCACGTCCACCTGCGCACACCAGCGGTTGTTCAGCGGGCTGCCGGGAGTGAGCAGTTCCTTCCATTCATAGTCTGTAAGATGGCCTTGCACGCTATCGCGGAACGTGACCGGCTCGTCGTCCGTGGGCCTCACTTCATGCCATGTGAGCGCGATGACTGCTCCGTTGCGGTACTGCCGCTCGGCCTCTTCGATCATCGCGGGCCGCGAGAGCACTGAGTCCTTGTCGTCGCCGGCTGAGAAGCCGAAGTCCTGCCCAAACAGCCCGGGATACTTCGCCGTCAGGTCGTAGGCCAGGTCCGTCCAGCGCGAGCCGTCGTTGGGATAGTTGTGTTGGCCGGCGATCGTCGCCTTGCCCGAGATCGAATCGATATAAGCCAGCAAGGCGCGCGCTTCTGGCGTCGCATGTGGGTTCACGGGCTCCGGTGTCGATTGAGGGATCGACTGAGCCGAGACCCCACCGCCCAGCGCGGCAGCCAGAACTCCGGTCGCAACTCGCATCATCCGCAATGTGTTCATCTTGATCATCCAGATACAACCTCTCGCGGTGCGAATTATAAATTGCTTGGTGATCATGTGCGTTTTGGCAATCAGGACCCTGCCGTTTGCGCTACCCCGCCTTCTCAGTCAATTCCGCCCAACGTGCGTAGAGTGTGTCGCTCTCGTGCTGCGCTCGATCCAGTCCGGCCAGCGCTTCCTGCAGTGCCGTCGCATTGGTTGCAATCTCCGGGTGCTCCACGCGAGCGTGCGCAGCGGCCAGGCGGGCATCGGACTCCTCCACGCGCAGCTCAATTGCCGCGAACTCGCGCGCTTCGAGGTATGAGAGTTTTTTTCTAGCTGAGTTAACGGAGCCAGCGGAGTCAGTCTTCGGCTCGGATTTGGACCGCACCTCCGCGTCCTGCTCTACCTGATTCTGGTCTTCGAGCCAATCTTCCCATTGCGCATAGTCCGCAAATCGCCCCGTGTTGCCCCTGCCGTCGAGCCCAAGAACGGTCGAAGAGACGCGGTTCAGCAAGTAGCGATCGTGCGTCACCAGCACAAGCGCGCCCGGAAAGTCGATCAGATTCTCTTCAAGGATTTCTAGCGTTGGAATGTCAAGATCGTTGGTCGGCTCGTCGAGCAGCAGAACATCGGCCGGCTCCAGCATCAGCTTTGCAATGAGCACCCGCGCCCGCTCGCCGCCGGACAGATTGCGGACAGGCTGATTGAGCTGTTCTCCTGTGAACAGGAACCGCGCCGCCCAACTGGCCACATGCACGGTCCGCCCTTGGTAAATGATGCCGTCGCCCTCCGGCGCCAGGGCGCGGCGCAGCGTGAGGTTTTCGTCCAGCTCTCGCATCTGGCTGAAGTAGACCATCCGCAACGCTTCGGCCCTGCGAATGCTGCCCTCGGCAGGCTCAATCTCACCCCGCAGCAGCCGCAGAAACGTGGTCTTCCCGCTCCCATTCGGTCCCACCAAACCAACTTTCATGCCAGCAGTGAGGATGAAATTCAGGCCTGAGAATAGCCGGCGGCTATTCTCCGCTTCGCTGCCCGGAACATCGCATGCCACATCCTTGAACTCGACTAGTCTTTTCGTTTTGCGCTGGCTCGCATCGAAGTCGATCCCCGCCGTGTTGACCGTGGTGCGCGAGTCCATCGCAGCCAGTTGGCCGATCATCGCATTAGCCGTGTCGATGCGCGCCTTCGATTTTGTAGTCCGCGCCTTGGGGCCGCGGCGGAGCCATTCGATCTCCGTTCGGACTTGGTTGCGAAGGCTCTCCTGCTGGCGATTCTGCGATTCGAGGTAAGCCTGCTTCTCCTCAAGAAAGCGGCTGAACGTCCCCTTTACGCGCAGCAATCCGTCGGCAAAGATGCGGTTCAGCTCGATGATCTCGCTCGAAGTCGACTCCAGAAAATAGCGGTCATGGCTCACAGTCACTGCGGCGAAGGGTGAATGAGTCAGCAACTCTTCGAGCCATTCAATGCCTGCAAGGTCGAGATGATTCGTAGGCTCGTCCAGCAGCATCACCTCCGGCTCAATGACCATGGCCTGTGTAATGGCCAGCCGCTTGCGCCAGCCGCCGGAGAGCGAAGCCGCCTCCGCGTTGAGATCCGCGAATCCCGCGCGGCCAGTCAGCTCGCGCAATCGTCCCTCACGCTCTGTCTCGTTTACATGTGCCGCGGCCAGCGCCTGCTCCAAAACTCGCCTGATGGTGAGCCCGGCAGCAAAGCGCGAATCCTGCGGCACATAAGCAGCGCGAGCCCGCTTGCGCACGGCCAACTCGCCCGAGTCCGGCTCGACCTGTCCGGCCAGAATCGCCAGCAGCGTCGACTTGCCCGCTCCATTGGGACCGATGAGCCCAATTCGTGCGCCATCGTCAACGGTGAAAGAGATGTTCTGAAACAGGGGCTTCGCGCCAAACTGTTTGGTCACTGACTGCGCATTGAGAATCGGAGGCATCTCTTTCAAGAGTATCGTGCCGGCCGTGGAGCAACCGGAGAGCCGATTCGCCGCGCCCGTTCTCCGCCTCGCAAATAAGGCCTTAAACTGGAGTCATGCTGGACTACGAGATTTCCCCTGCCGAGGCTGCGGCGCTTGTGAGCGAAGGCAAAGCCAAACTGATCGATGTGCGCGAGTCATGGGAATTTGCAACGGCCCGCATCGACGGCAGCGTGCCCATGCCCATGGGCGATGTGCCGGCTCGCGCCCACCAGGAGTTGGATCCCGACGAACGCCTTATCGTCGTCTGCCACCTTGGCATGCGCTCGATGAATGTGACCGTATGGCTGCGCAACCAGGGCTTCGAGCAGGCGCAGTCTCTGCGCGGCGGTATCGATGCCTGGTCGGCGGAGGTCGATCCCAAAGTCGGCCGGTACTGAGTCGGGACCAACTCATGGCCGGCGCGAATGTGCGCGTCAAGGGCCTATACTCTTGTGTTGATTGTGACAACAGTTGCAAGGAGAGCTTGAATGTCTTCTTCCGCAGTTGCTTACGCCCGCCAGAACTATCCCCGTTTTCTCGATGAACTGAAGGCGCTGCTGCGCATTCCTTCCATCTCCACGCTGCCCGAGCACAAGGCCGATTGCCGCCACGCCGCCGAAGCACTGGCAGCGGAACTCACCCGCATCGGCATGCAGAACGTTCGCCTGATCGAGACCGAGGGCCATCCGCTGGTCTATGCCGACTGGCTGCACGCCGCCGGCAAGCCCACCGTGCTGGTCTATGGCCACTACGATGTTCAGCCCCCCGATCCGCTCGACGAGTGGCTCTCTCCGCCCTTCGAGCCGACCGAGCGCAACGGCAACATCTACGCCCGCGGCGCCGTGGACGACAAGGGCCAGGTGGTTGCGCAGGTCAAAGCGCTTGAGTCGCTGCTGGCCGCCAACGGCTCGCTGCCGATCAATGTGCGCGTCCTGTTTGAAGGCGAAGAAGAAGTGGGAGGGGAGGGAATTGCGCGCTTTGTCGCCTCCAAGCCGGCCGAGCTTGCAAGCCGACTTTGCCCTGGTCTCCGATACCGAGTTCTTTGCGCCCGGCCTGCCCACTCTGTGCGTCGGCCTGCGCGGCATGATCTACACCGAGCTTGAAGTCCGCGGCGCAAAAACCGATCTGCACTCCGGCATGTACGGCGGCGCGGCGCCCAATCCCTTCGTCGCCCTGGCGCAGATCCTCGCCAAGCTCAAGGACGAGGACGGCCACATCCTCATCCCCGGCTTCTACGACGACATCATTCCGCCCAGCCCCGAGGAGCTGGCCGCCTGGCACAGCCTGCCCTTCGACGAAGAGCAGTACCGCATCGCCGAGGTGGGCTCGCAAGCAACTGGTGGGCGAGGCGGGCTACAGCGTGCTGGAGCGCACCTGGGCGCGGCCCACGCTCGACGTGCACGGCATCCCCGGCGGCTTCATCGGCGCCGGCGCCAAGACCGTCATCCCCGCCAAGGCCGTGGCCAAAGTCTCCATGCGCCTGGTTCCCGGCATGACCCCGGCCAAGGCCTTCGCCCTCTACAAGAGCTATGTGGAGAAGATCGCCCCCGCGGGCGTCGATGTCGAGGTGCGCCTGATTCACTCCGGCGACCCCTGCCTGATTCCCGTCGACAACCCCTACATCCAGGCCGCCACGCCGCGCCCTGCATGAGGTTTGGGGCAAGGACACGGTCTTCATCCGCTCCGGCGGCTCCATCCCCATCGTCGGCGACTTCGACCGCCACCTCGGCCTGCCCAGCGTGATGATGGGCTTCGGCCTGCCCGACGACAACATCCACGCCCCCAACGAGAAGTTCCACCTGAAGAACTTCGAGCTTGGCATCGAGTCGCTGATCCGGTTTCTGGAGGAAGTGGGACGGTAAGGTTGGAATCCAAGATCCTGATAGCGAGACCTGGGGCAGCCTGCAACTCTAACTCTCCTCTTGTCCAATATGATGTCCAAATGGATGACGAAAAGATGGAAGAGAAAAATGTAAATACTTGGGAGGAGTTTAAGGTCGAGTTAGCCGACCTCCGACGAGAGCGCGACCAATCCCTCAAAGCGGACGACTCATACCCTCTGCTGTTTCGCGGTCAGGAGAATTCTTGTTGGCGGCTGAGGACGACGCTTGATCGTCGGCGGGAGGGGATGCCCTTTCAGGACTACTATCGCGTGATTTCCAAGATCAGGCCACAGATTGAAAGTTTCACCGGTGAGGAGTGGTCGATCGACGAGTACCCGGAAGTTGAGAAACGATCCGAAACCTACGAGTTTGACTTCGATCTGTGGGGCGGGAGGTGTCCTGCTTACGGTTACATGGCATACCTGCGTCATCACGGTTTCCCGTCGCCCCTTCTGGACTGGTCGCGATCCGTGTACGTTGCAGCGTACTTCGCGTTCAACAAGGCCAACGAAACCTCAAGCGGGAAAGTTTCTATTTACGTTCTATCCGGCATTCGCAATAGGATCTCAGGAAATGGGATGAGCGTGGTGTATCGCCAAGGACCATATGTGAGCACCCACCGCAGGCACTTCTTACAGCAGAGCGAATACACTCTGTGCCTTGGCTTCAACACAGAGTGGCGCTTCGAGCCTTATCAAAAGGTATTCGATGACGGCCTTCATCAGCAGGGCATTTGCTGGAAATTCACCGTTCCCGTGATCGAGCGGGCGAAGGTTCTCCAGGAACTCGAAGAGTACAACGTAAACTCATTCTCGCTGTTTGGCTCTGAAGAGAGTTTGATGGACACTTTGGCAGCACGGGAGTTCTGGCTTCCCCAGGAGAATAGCGACTAGAAAGTAGCCGGGTGCCGCATGTCCGGACTCTCAGACCTGGGAACGAACGCCGGAAGTGTCTCCGGAATCAGGAGGCCTTGGCGACCTTCCGGTCTTTCACCGTCGGAACCGGATGGACTCGATTCGCGTCGGTGAGAAAGCGGTCTACGGCGGCATCGTCGTTGGGGTCGTAGGGGCCGTCGTCAGGGTCGCTGGCGTCGTAAGGAACCGGGGCGTCGGCGGCGATTTGCTCTTTGACCCATTCCCAATCCGACAAGCTCGGCTCTGCGCTAGGGAGATTTCCTTTGAATTCCATAGGCCCTCCTTTCCCTCCGCGAAGCGAACCGGAACGAAATAATCCTTACGTTCTGGCCGCGTAGTGTATACACCAAGGATAAGACATTTTCCGGCTACTTCTACCAGCGCAACGTCCTGGAATCTCACTTCCGCTCCTTTTTGTAGCCGGAATGTGATTTTTCGCGGATGGTCATAGACCAGATAGGCGTCGCGGAAGTCGAGCCTGTGCTTCCGCAGGTTCGCTTCGCGCTTGGCTTCATCCCATTCGTACACGGAGCTATTCTATGCCGATTTACGAAACCAACCCCGACCCCAATCCCGATGCCGCCGGTTTTGTCCTGGCTGGAGGGCGATCGAGCCGCATGGGAGAGGACAAGGCGCTGGTTCGGCTTGGCGGTCAACCGCTCGTCGTGCACGCACTCGGCATTCTGCGTGCGGCCGGCCTCACTGCCTCCCTCGCTGGCGGGTCCTCGGCCCTTGCCGCACTTGCGCCGCTGGTCCAGGATTCCCAACCTGGCTTGGGCCCTTTAGCTGGAATCTGCGCGGCGCTCGCTTCGACTTCCGCGCGCCTTGCGGTCTTCCTGCCGATCGATTTGCCGTTGATGCCCGTCTCGTTGATTGCCTTTTTGTTGGACCACGCCCGCAATACAGGCCGGCCCGTTACCGTCCCATCGGTCAACGGATTTGCCCAGACATTTCCGGCAGTATTGGACCGGAAAATCCTGACCGAACTCGCAAGCGAACTCCAGGCAGGCCGTCTGGGTTGCTTTTCGGCGCTTCAAGCCGCCACATCCAATCTCGGCCGGCCAATGAGCGTACTTCCCGTCGAGACGCTGGTTCAATCCGGCCAAGTGGCTCATCCTGAAGAACTTCCGGCAGTTCGTTGGTTCTTGAACGTCAACTCGCCTGAAGGTCTTTGCCTCGCGCATGAGTACCGCCTCCACCCGTATCGCGTAATCTGATCTCACCGAGATGTTCGAATCTGCATCCAATCCGGAGCTTACCGAAATGTTGCCCGAAGCTCATGGCGGCGACCCGGAACTCACGGCTCCCACGCTGGTCTCTGAATCCTCGGTTCCCATGATCTCCTTCAGTCACGTCTCGATCTGGTTTGGTGAGCGCAAAGTTCTGGATAATGTGAGCTTTACGGTGAACCGCGGGCAGACCCTCTGCATTCTGGGACGAAGCGGAGTAGGGAAATCGGTGGCCTTGCGCATCCTGATGGGCTTTCTCCACCCGCAAGTTGGCTCCATCTGCGTCGACGGAGAGGAGATCAACGGCCTCACCGAGGAGGGCATGCAGGCCATCCGCAAGCGCGTGACTATGGTTTTTCAGAACGGCGCACTCTTCGACTCGCTCAGCGTGCGAGAGAATGTCGCCTTTCCCTTGCGTGAAAAGGGGGGGCTGGCCGAGGACCAGATCCAACAGGTCGTCGATCGCCTGATCGGCCTGGTGGGCGCTGAAGACGTAGTGGACGATCTGCCCGCCAGCCTCTCGACTGGGCGCAAGCGTGCTGTGGCTATCGCTCGAGCGCTGGCGGCGCAGCCGGAGGTGGTGCTTTACGACGAGCCGACCACGATGGTCGACCCGATTATTGCGCGCCGCCTGGGAGATCTGATCCAACGCCTCAAACGCCAATTGGGGTTCACCAGCGTTGTGGTCACTCACGATATGCGCTTTGCCAAGCGGCTCGCCGACCAGGTCCTTTTCTTGGATCTAGGCCAGGCTCGGTTCTTCGGTCCGCTGAAGGAGTTTCTTAGCTCTACCGACCCGAATATTCGCCAGTTCCTAACTCTGGATGCGTATCAGTTACCTTCGGCATAAGTCATTTATCATCTAGTAACCAGGGGATCATAAGATTCTTCTTGCTATGCGCCGGTAACTCGGGGGATGCTTAATCAGGCGGTTTTCTCAGGCATTCGGCATAGGGGATTCCGGGAAACCGACCGCAATTGGGGAGAAATCGAAATCGGCCGGGTTTGGTATAATTGGTTTGTTCTCATCGATTTTGACCCAATTGAATGCGGTTCATCGGACCCGTTTCTTGAGTTTTGCCTTCATGGATTGGGCCGCGTTCATAGGCAGTTAAAACCAATTTGTTTGCGTGTACACAGTTTCGCTGCTGCGAAACGACGGTTATCTGTTTCCCTTTGGTACACAGATGAACGCAAATTGTGAGCGTCGTTTCTGGGCACAGGCAAGCCAATGGAGCTGATTGTTTGTGGGCACAGTGGCGGGTTGTGTCGCAGAAGGCAACCTGGGAATGCAAATGGGTATCCAACCAACAAAGCTCCGGCTCTTAATTGCGCATTTTCACCTGCTCTTTTGAAGGTTTCATTGTGGGCCCCAAGTCCCACCCTCTTTCTGAACTGAGGTCTGCGGAACGGATATGGCGACATCGGATTTCTGGCAAAGAGTTTCGGCTTCAGTGTCTGCTTCCTCTGAATGGGCGGGCGGAGCGGCAGCGCAATCGACGCGAAACTCAAGGGGCGCCACCAAGCTGTGGATGTTTGCGGATGCAGCTACCGTCCTCGCTTCTGCCGTACTCGCTACACTCTACGAGTTCCATACCGGCCCAGTTGCAGGCGCCAGGGGATTCTGGCACGGCACGCTGATTTATGGCCGTTCGATGGGCATCCTGCTGGCTCTTTTGTGCGGGTTTACATTTGCTCTTATCATCACCAGCCGGAGGATGCATTTATACACTCCCACCCGCGTGGCCAGCTTTCTGGATGAGCAGAGGTTGAGTGTGCAGGCCTGTTTCACCTCCGGCCTGCTGCTCACCGGCACACTGTATCTAGTTCATGCGCAGGATATTCCCCGCGGCATCGTGTTGATCACGGTGGGCCTGGTCACCATTTCGCTGAGCTTGCGCCGGCTCATCTACCGAATGATGATTTACCGGCGGTTCGATCGCGGCGTGGGCACCCGAAACGTGCTCATCCTTGGCACCGGGCCTGAGGCGCATGCCCTTCGCCACCACCTTGAGAGCATTCGCCACCTTGGTTATACATTCAAGGGCTTCATAGACTTTCCCGGCACCAACTCACGTTTTACGGCGACCTCCGGCGATGTCGTGGGATCGCTCGACACTCTCTTCCAAAACGCCCGCAAGCAATTTGTGGATGAGATCTTCTTTACCACTCCCTGTGAGCGCGGGATCGTGCAGAACGTGCTGGATCAGGCTCGTGCGCATGGCGTGGATCTGCGCGTGGTCCCCGACATGTACGACGGCCTGGCGTGGAACAGTCCGATCGAGTATATCGGCCAGTTTCCCACCATCCCACTGCATTGCGGCCACGTCCCCGAGGTGGGCCTGTTGTTCAAGAGAGCGATCGATGTACTGTTCTCTATCCTGGCCTTGGTAGTCCTGTCGCCTGTGCTGCTGGCTGTTGCGATCGCCGTCAAGCTGGATTCGCGCGGCCCGATCTTCTACTCCTCTGAGCGCATCGGCAAGAAAGGCCGCGTATTTAAATGCACCAAGTTCCGCACCATGGTCCGTGACGCGGAAGAGCGCCGGGCGGATGTGATGCACATGAACGAGCGCGACGGCGTCTTGTTCAAGATTTCCAACGATCCCCGCATCACCACCGTGGGGCGCTTGCTGCGCAAGTATTCGCTCGATGAGCTGCCTCAGTTCATCAACGTTCTCAAGGGCGACATGAGCATCGTCGGTCCGCGCCCGCCGCTGGCTAGCGAGGTGCTGGAGTACAAACTGAGCCACCTGCGCCGCCTTGACGTGACCCCGGGGATCACCGGCCTGTGGCAAGTGCAGGCTCGTCAGGACCCGTCGTTCGATAGCTATATCTCGCTTGATGTTACCTACATCGACAACTGGAGCATTTGGCTCGACCTGAAGATCATCATGCGCACCATCATCGTGGTGTTCGCCGGAACCGGCTCTTAGCAGTGCTCCCGAGTTCGACGCATCCGTGGGTCGCCCGACAGAGACGGCCCATTTCATCTCGGGGATTAAACTATAGATGTGAAGATCGCACTGGCTCAGATCAATCCGACCGTCGGAGACTTTACCGGGAATCTTGAAAAGATCGTCGCCGCCAGCCGGCGGGCGGCCGGGTTGGGTGCGCGCCTGACCGTTTTCTCCGAGTTGGCCATCTGCGGCTATCCTCCTGCCGATTTCCTTGAGAAGCCCAGCTTCCTGGCCCGGTGCCGTACGGCAGTCGATGAGCTTGCCGCGGCAACCGGCGATTTGACGACCGCAGTGGTGGCAGGCGTGGCCTTGGCCGCGGATGGCGACACTGGCAAGCCGGCCGTAAACGCCGCGGTTCTTTTGGATGGGGGCCGTCTGCTGCTTGAACAGCACAAGCGGCTGTTGCCGTTTTACGACGTTTTCGACGAGCAGCGCTACTTTGCACCATCCAAGCCGCAACTGGTCGTCGAGTTGGACGGCGTACGGTTGGCCATCACCATTTGCGAGGACGCCTGGAACGACAAGAACTTCTGGCCGCGGCGTCTCTACGAAATAGACCCGATTGAAGAGTTGATGCGCCAGCACCCAGCCGTGCATATCAACCTCTCTTCGTCGCCTTTCTGGCACGGGAAGCGCGCGCTTCGCCGCGAGATGCTGGCCGCCATTGCGCGCCGCGACGGTGTGCCGGTGCTGATGTGCAATCAGGTTGGCGGCGACGACAGCCTCATCTTCGACGGCTCCTCGGTGGCCTTCAACTCGCGCGGAGAGCTGATTGCCCAGGCTGCCTCCTTCGAGGAGGACCTCGTGATTGTGGACTTGAATGCGGAGTTCAATTCGCCCGGGATGTGTGCTCCGGAAGAGAACGATACCGCGGCCGCTTACCACGCATTGGTGCTCGGTACACGCGATTACGTGCGCAAGTGCGGCTTTCGCAAAGTTCTCGTGGGCCTGAGTGGCGGTATCGACTCCGCGCTGGTGGCTGCGATCGCGAAAGACGCCCTGGGCGCCGAGAACGTGCTCGGCGTTGGCATGCCCAGCCCGTACTCCTCGGCGGGATCGATTGAAGACAGCCGGAGATTGGCCGCAAATCTTGGAATCGAGTTTGAGGTAATCGGCATCAGCGGGCTCTTCGACGAGTACACGCGTGCGCTCGCGCCGCAGTTCGCGGGAATGAATGCCGACACGACCGAAGAGAACATCCAGTCCCGCATACGCGGCGCCCTGTTGATGGCCCTCTCCAACAAGTTTTCGGCCCTGGTGCTCACCACCGGCAACAAATCGGAGATGGCGGTGGGATACTGCACTCTCTACGGCGACATGGTTGGGGCACTGGCGGTGATCGGCGACCTGGTGAAGACACGCGTCTATGCGGTCTGCCGATGGCTCAATCGAGACCATGAAGTAATTCCGCCCGCCGTTCTTGAAAAGCCGCCCTCGGCCGAGCTGCGCCCGGACCAGAAGGACACCGATTCGCTGCCTCCCTACGAGGTCCTCGATCCGATTCTCGAAGCCTATGTGGAGCGATATGAGACCGCCGAAAGCATCGCTCAGGCAAACGGATTCTCCCTCGAGCTCGTCCAACAGGTTGTACGCCTGGTGGAACGCTCCGAGTACAAACGCCAGCAGGCCGCACCGGTCCTGAAGGTGACCTCCAAGTCGTTTGGCATGGGCCGCAGATTTCCCATCGCCGTCAAAGTTCAGGTATAAGCTAATGTGCGGGAGTTTCCCCGCGCGAACGCATTACCATGGATGAAGCGTCCCTGGTAATGCCATTTAAGGAGAATCAGCTTGATCCGTCTGTCCATCCGTTTTGCCAGTGTGGCCGTGCTGGCCGCGTTTTCATTGCCCTTCTTCGCAGCCGTTGCCCAGCAGCAGGTTCCGGCTGCGCCCCCACAACTGCCGTCCGCAGCGGCGCCCGCAGCGCCTGCGCCAGCTGCCGCGCCCGTGTTTCCCATACCAGATCCTGCCAACTTCACCGCAACATCGCCTACCAAGGAAACAGTCAACGCGTTTCTTCAGACCAGCTGGGGCTACGATGAGAACCGCATCTGGCAGGTGCAGGCCATCCTCAAGACTCCGGTCGAGGGGATTAGCAAGGTCGTTGTTGTTGTTGGAGACAAGAGCGGCAAGCAGAAGCCAGGGGCAATTGGCTTCTTTGCGCTCCCGGACGGAAAGCACATCATCGCCGACGACCAGGTGATTGCTTTCGGAGAGCACCCCTTTGCGGATTATCGCGCCATGCTGCAAGCGCGCGCTGACGGTCCGTATCGCGGCTCAGCCGCCAAGGATCTCGAACTTGTCGAGTTTGCCGATTTCCAGTGCCCCCATTGCAAAGACGCGCAGGCCAACATGGACAAGCTGGCGGTGGATTTTCCGAAGGCTCGCATCGTCTTTCAGAACTATCCGCTGGCCAGAATCCACCCCGCGGCTGTCAGGGCCGCCGAGTACGCCGTCTGCGCGGCCAAGCAGGGCGGCAGCAATGCCTTCTTCCAGTTTGAAGCGGCCGTCTTCGATGGGCAGGATGGATTGGCAACGCCGGATGGCCAGACTCTTACCTTGAATAGCGCCGTGGTCAAGGCCGGCCTCGATCCGGCCAAGATCGAAGCCTGCTCCACGACTCACGAAGTCGGCGCATCCGTCGAAGCCTCAGTGAAGCTGGCCCAGGATTTGAATATCAATGAGACTCCGGTGCTGATGGTCAACGGCCGCATGGTTCCCATTGGCGGCGCTCCCTACGATGTCCTGAAGAAGATCGTCGAGTATCAGGAAAAACTGGACGGCATCGCGAACTAAAGGCTCTCACCAGCGTGTTATAGCATTCCTCTTGATGGTATAGAGTGAGGCTTTCCGTCAGGGGCTAAGGCCCGAGGTTTCTCTCTGCGTCTTTTGGCACGACTGAACAGGCTGCGGAAAGACACCTGTTCTGGGCTAAATGCGGCGAAAAGCATGCCTTAGGGGCTAAAGCCCGCGTTGATTCTGTTGATCTTATACCAGGGATGAATCCCTGGCCTACCGCCCGAACGAGTTTTTCCGCAGCCTGTGAAGTCGTGCCCTTTCAAGACCGCTCTGCACCAACAGGAGAGCTGCTCTAATCCACGTGTCCCCAGCGAACCGGCCGGGGTTTGCTCTGCAGCAGGCGCAAGTAAAGCGCTTCCCACTGGTCAAGGACGCTATCGAGGCTGAAGCGCTCCATCACAAGCCGGCGCGCGCGCTCGCCCATTGCGTGTCGCTCCTGGGAAGGGAGCCGCACCATCCTGGTCATGAACTCACCAAGGGCGGTGGAATCACCGGCGGGAGTCAGCCAGCCGGTCTGCCCATCGAGGACAACCTCCGGAGTGCCGGGAACGCAGGTAGCTACCGCAGGCAAGCCGCAGGCGGCAGCCTCGAGAAGTCCCATCGGAAGCCCCTCCCAGCGAGAGGAGAGAACGAAGCCATCCGCAGCCTGCATCCATCGCGCAATATCCAGCTCGAAGCCCAGAAAACGGACACGATGTTCAAGGCCGAGCTTCGCGGCGAGCTGGATCAGCTGGCTGTGCAGAGGCCCGGCGCCGGCGATCAGAAGCCGTGCAGGTTCCGGAACCTGCACCATGGCCGCGAGTAGCGTTGGATAGTCCTTCACCGGCTCCAGCCGCCCAGCAGCCAGCCAGATAAACTCCCGTTCGAGCCCTAGCTCCAGGCGCGCGGCTTTGCGGATTTGCGGATCGGATCGCCAGACGTTCCCATCCACGCCGTTGGGCAGAACGATGAGTTTGCTTTGACTCACCATTGAGCAGGACAAATGCGCGATCGCAGCGGCCTGGCTCACGGCGGTCACTTGATCGGCAAGCCAACCGCTCCACCTGTAACCGAGCTTCCGGCCCATCGTGCCCGTTGAAGAGCTGTGCAGAGTGTCGACGGCAACACGGACAGGCGCAGCCAGCCGCGACCAGCGCGCCAGCCACGCAGCATGGGGCAAATGAGCATGAACCAGGTCAGGGCGCTGGTGGCGAATCCAGCGGTGGAAGCGAATCCACCCACGCGGGTCGGCCAGGCCCTTGTGCATCCGCAGGGTCAGAAAGCCGACTCCCGCAGCGAGCAACTCGGCTGCCGCGTCGCCTCCGGTTCCTGAGAGGGCCACCACGCTGACCTTCCAGCTGCGCCGGCGCAGTCCTTTGGCCAACAGGATGACCTGACGTTCCGCACCGCCGATGCGATCGAGTCCGGGAATGACCAATGCAACTTGGTTCATCGTGGGTGCAACCGGATTCTCGAGCATTCTCGATCGGCGACTCTTGAGTTGGGCAGAACCGTTTCGATCAGGCTCTCGTAGGCGTGAATAGCGTGCGACAATCGGAACTCTTCAATAAATGCTTGCGCAAAGCGTTCACCGGGCTGCAAGGCTTCGAGTGCCGCGAGAAGAGCGACCGCTAACGCTTGGGCAGAAACTTCCGTGGCCAACCAGGCACCGGGCTTATCGCTCAGCAGGTCACTCACACCGCCGGATGCAGGCAACGCCACGATGGGAAGCCCGCCGGCGGCTGCTTCGAGCAGGGCGTTGGGCATGCCTTCGTGCCGCGAAGAAAGCACAAACAGCGAAGCACCTTGAAAGTACACGGCAGGATGCTCAACATGACCGGCAAATCGTACGACCGACTGCAAGCCTAAATCGCGGCACTGTGCCTTCAAGGACGCCTCTTCAGGGCCGGGCCCGACGATGAGCAGATCGGCGTTGGGGAACTGTTGGCGTACGATTGCCAGCGCCTGCAACAGAAGGTCGAAGCCCTTTTCTCGCGAGAGCCGGCCAATCGCCAACAGATGCTGCCCTGGAGCCTGCGAAGTCGTTCCGGGCCAGTGGGCCGGATTGTCCCTGGCAATGGCCCGGACTGCTTCTATATCCAGTGGATTTGACAGGACCGCGAGCAGTTCCGGTTGAATGCCAAGCTGGTCGATGAGGTCTCTAGCCATCGCCTCTGTCTGGCAGATCACGCGGTCTGCCCGGCGGTAGAGAAGCCGATAAAGCCGCCGCGTATATCCAGGCAGATTTCCGAAGGAGAGTGCGGCGGAGACGGTTCCATTTTGCCGCACCAGGACGTGGGTTCCACGTGGGAAAAGCGGCCGCAGCAGTAGCACCAGAAAATTCAGATGAAACATTCCGGAGAGGATCACATCCGGTTTGAGGCGGCGGACAAGCAGGAGCAGCTTGATTGCTCCGGCGCGCACGCGACAGGCTCCGAGGGCGTGGAGCTGCACCCAGGAAGGCATGGCCTCCGGGCCGGCATTGGTCTGCGTGACGAGCCCCAGGTGCAAGTCGTACTTCCCGGGGGAGAGTCCTCGCGCCAGGAGCGATGTCACCTGCTCGGCTCCGCCGCCGCCAAGGTGGGGGATGAGCAGCAAGACCGTCGGATTTGGCTTGATCGGCATTGAGCTGCCTGCTTGAGAGCAAGGCGAGTATAGGCCACGGAATCAATGCATTTGCGCTACACAATACCTTCGATTCTGCTCCGTCACTCTCCAAACTGTGCAGAACTGATACAGTGACTTTGCGTTCTCGAATTACCGCCATGAGAATTCAAGGCGAGTTTTTCAGAGCGCACCTTTTTGGGGCCGGGCTCCTTTGTTTTCATTTGATCTTGATTTAGGGGAAAATCCATGACGAACCTACACCTCTGTGTTGAAAGCCGATTTCATTTCATGTTCCGAGATCATGACCTGAAACGGCGGAGAGTGAGGGTCGTCCTATGTCTGATTCCGAAGCACGTCAAGCACATTCTGCACTCCGTACGTACTCATCACAGTTCATTCCTCACATCGTTGTGGGCATCACCCATCCACAATCCTGTCTCAATCTGACCGGGCGTTTGCGCGCGCTGCGCGAAGCGGGCTTTCGCGTGACGCTCGTCTCCAGCCCCGGCGAACTGCTGAAGCGAATCGCAGCACGTGAGGGGATCGAGTCGATTGCCGTTTCGATGCAACGGGAAATCAAGCCGATTGCGGATCTAGTTTCATTGATACGGCTTTGGTGGCTACTGCTCTGGCTCAGGCCGGACGTGACGGAGTTCAGCACACCCAAGGCAGGGCTGCTGGGGACGTTGGCGGCCTTGTTTGCGGGGGTGCCGGAGCGTGTCTATATGCTGCGCGGGCTCAAGGTTGAAGGCACGAAGGGCTTCAAGCGACGCATTCTGCTGGTGGCGGAGCGGGTAGCATCGGCCTGCGCCCAGGTTGTGCTTTGCAATAGCCACAGCATGCGTGACGAAGCAATCGCCCTGGGCCTGGCACCCGTGGCCAAACTGAAACTGATCGGGGATGGCAGCAGCAACGGGGTCGACGTGGAACGATTCTCACCCGGCCCGAGTGGCGTAAGAAATCGGCTCGGCCTTGCCGAAGAAGCCCTTGTGTTGGGTTTTGTCGGCCGGTTGACCAGCGACAAGGGACTGCCTGAGTTGATGGAGGCATTTGACACGATTCAGCAGGCCGAACCGGAAGCGCACCTGCTGCTGGTGGGTTGGTTCGATGCCGCTGAAGACGCATTGAGCGCCGACCTTCGCCGCAGGATTGAAAGTCATCCGCGCGTGCATTGTGCCGGGTTTGTGGCCGATACAGCGCCCTACTACCGCGCCATGGATCTGATGGTCCTGCCCACCCGGCGGGAGGGATTTCCCAATGTCGTGTTGGAGGCCGCGGCGACGGGTATTCCAGTCATCACGACGATTGCTACAGGGTCGCGCGATTCCGTAGTGCCTGAGGTGACCGGCCTGCTGATACCGCCCGGTTACCCCGAGGCCATCAGCGAAGCAGTGCTCAAGCTGCTCCGCAATCCGGAGCGGCGCCGGCGCATGGGTCAGGCGGCGCGGGCGTGGGTGATTGAGCATTATGCGAACCGGCGAGTCCTAGGGCTGATCACCGAGTTCTACAAGAGCCTGCTGACGCCGGCTGCGCAGGGAAACCTGGTGACGAGTTCTACGGATTTGGCTGCTGAGCAACGCTGAGTCCCGGTGTTGTGGTCTGCGCGGAAGGCGCTTGCAGGGTATGCGCCGCAGCCTCAGCGGCCCGCAGCACCTCGCCGGGTGCGATGCCCAGAATCAGCGTGGCGGCAACCGCAAAAAACAGGGCCGCTCCAACAGCAATGCCGACCTGGGGCGCGGCGGCAGTTTCTTCAGCATTTTTGGAGGGAGAATGCTGTGCCGCAACCAGAGCCAGACGCAGATAGTAGGCCGCCGCCAATCCGGAGTTGAGCAGACCGATGATGGCCAATGCTATCGCGCCGCCGTCAATCGCTGCCGAGAAGGAGTAGAACTTGCCGAAAAAGCCGCCGGTAAAGGGAATTCCGACCAGAGACGCGAGGAAGAAAATCAGCAAACCGCCGAGCAGCGGAGAACGGTAGATGAGGCCGCGATAATCCTCGATCATGGGCAGCTTTTCGTCGTACCCGCTCACCAGCGTGATGACGGCAAAGATGCCGACGTTCATGGCTGCGTATGCCGCGGTGTAAAAGCTGGCGGCGGCAATGCCGCTGGTTCCAAGGCCGGCGAATGCCGCCAGCAGGTAGCCGGCATGGGCGATGGAGGAGTAGGCGAGCATCCGCTTGACGTTTTCCTGGCGCAGAGCGGCGAGATTGCCCACGGTCATGGAAAGGACGGCGACGATCCACAGCAGCGGCGACCAGAGTCCGTGGAGACTGGGGAACATCTCGTAGACCACGCGCAGCAGCAGCGCGAAAGCGGCGGCCTTGGGCGCGGTCGAAAGCAGCGCGACGACGGGAGCAGGAGCGCCTTCGTACACGTCGGGCGTCCACACATGGAAGGGCGCGGCGGATACTTTGAAAAGGATGCCGACCAGCATGAGCGCCAGGCCTGCCAGAACAAACGATTGATTCTGGGCGGAGGGCGCAAGATGGGCGATCTCGTAAATCTGAGTGGTGCCAGTGGCGCCGAAGATCAGCGCGACGCCATAGAGAAGGAAGGCGGTGGCAAAAGAGCCGAGGAGGAAGTACTTGATCGCGGCTTCAGGCCCGCGTCCGGTGTTCTTGCGGTAGCCGGCCAGGATGTAGGTGGAGATGGATGAAATCTCAAGAGCGATGAAGACCAGCAACAGCTCGACAGCGCCGGTGAGCAGGCACATGCCAACCGCGCCGAAGACGATGAGCGCATAGAACTCGCCCTGGTGATGGCTGTCCTCGGGCAGTGTGTCGAGCGAAAGCAACAGCGCAACAAGCACGATGCCGCAGATGAGCACGTGGAAGAAGATGGTGAAGGCACTGGTCTCGACCGTCGAGTAGAAGCCGGTTCCCTGGGGCAGGGAGAACTGCCAGAGGCTGGCCCACAGAGCCAATGTCGTTCCAATCGCGGCCACCCAGCCGAGCGGACGGCGCGGCCATCCGGAAGGCAGCGAGGCATCGATGAACATCACAGCTACGCCGGTCAGGGTGAGGATCACCTCGGGAAGGATGCGGTAGATATCGGGAACTGGAGTCACCGCTGGCCCTCCTCATGGGATGAAATTGACAGTATCGATCGAGGCAGGACTGGCCCCTGAAGGACCATGATCACCTTCGAGTCAGGAGGATGTACGCCGGTCTTGATCGATGGCAGCCAAATGGACGGCGCCAGGCCCATGACCAGCATGAGCACAGCCAGAGGCGCCAAGACAGCCAACTCTCTGAAATGCAAATCGTCAGCCGGCTTCGATTTGGTCAGCTCGCTCTGCGGTCCGTAGAAGATGCGCTGGACGAGCCAGAGCATGTAGGCTGCGCCGAGAATTACGCCGAGCGAAGCGGCAATCGCCCAGCCGCGGCTCACGCCGATAAAGGTGCTGGAAAGGATCAGGAACTCGCCGACGAAGTTGTTCAGCATGGGCAGTCCGATCATGGCGAGGGAGGCGATGACAAAGAGCGTAGCGGTACGCGGCAGCCTGGCGGCAACTCCGCCATAGTCGGCGATCTGGCTGGTGGCGTAGCGATCGTAGAGGAAGCCGAGGAGCAGGAAAAGCGCGCCATCGACTACACCGTGGTTGAGGATCTGGTAGACGGCCCCGGCCGAGCCGGTAAACGTGAAGCCGTAAATCCCCAGCGTGATCAGGCTCAGGTGGCTCAGCGCGGCAAAGGCAAGCAAGCGCCAGAAGTCGCGCTGCACCAGGGCGAGACACGCGCCGTAGAGGATGCCGATGACCGCAAGAGCGATGAGCCAGGGAGCCACGGTGCGCGCCTGCACAGGAAACAGTCCAATGTGGAAGCGCAGCATGGAGTAGAGGCCCAGCTTGCCGGCCACGACCATGGCCAGCGCCACGGGAGCTTCGCTGAAAGTATCCGCAAGCCATCCGTGCAGAGGGAATACCGGGACCTTGACGGCAAAGGCCAGCAGGAAGGCGAGAGCAGCCCAGTAGAGGGGGCCGGCAGGGAAGTTGCCGTTGGCAATGAGAATCTGCAGTGTGACAAAGTCGAAGCTGCCTGTCTTCGCATAGAGCCACAGGATTGCAACCAGCAGCGGCGCGGAAGGAATGAACGTGAAGAGGAAAAACTTGAGTGCTGCTCTGGGGCCATCCTTGCGGCCGTACATGGCAATCAGGATCGCCATGGGCACCAGCGAAAGCTCCCAGAAGGCGTAGTAGAGCATCAGGTCGAGGGAGATGAAAACGCCGAACATGGCCGTCTGCTGGAGCAGGAAGAGCACGAAAAAGATCTTGCGGCGTTCGGTGATAGCGTTCCAACTGGCGATTACGCCGAGGGGCGCGAGCAGGCCGGTCAGCACAACCAACCAAAGGCTCAGACCATCCACGCCAACGTGGTAGAAGATTGCGGGGTTCTCGATCCAGGGCGTGTTGATTACAAATTGGAAGCCGCTCTGGCCGAGGACAAAATGAGCCGGCAGGTGGAGCGTGAGGCCGAAACTGACGAGGGCTGTCAGCAGAGCGATCCAATTGGGCAGCCTTGCGCGATCGGGGAGCAGCGCCACCAGAACCGCTCCGGCCAGCGGGACAAGAACGATCCACGTGAGAATCGAATTGTTTATCGCGTTCATTCTCTAGTGCCCCGCCACGCCAAAATGAAATGCCGCTAGACTGGCCAGCACCGTCGACCAGGGAACCACAACAAAGAGCAGCACCGCCGCCGCACCCGCAGCCAGCCATGCCGCATAGGAGCGAAGATTGCCGGACTGCCAGCGCTGCAAAAGCGCGCCTGAGAACTTGGCAGTGCCTGCGAGCAGCCATGCGGAGCCACCAAGAACGCCTTTGTCCACAAATCCGCCCAGAACATAACGGGCAGTGATGAGCAGCGGCGTGACTACGATCGCCCGATAGAACTCGTCGACGTAGTATTTGTGAGCCAGCAGTTTGTAACCGGCGGGAAGAGCAGC
This sequence comes from uncultured Acidobacteriaceae bacterium, assembly GCA_963757965.1. Lineage (GTDB taxonomy): Bacteria > Acidobacteriota > Terriglobia > Terriglobales > Acidobacteriaceae > Telmatobacter. The sequence continues at coordinate 240,172 of CAVWTV010000001.1, read as the reverse complement.
GGCCAGTTTTGCCGGGCGCTCCGATCCTTGCTTGTAGAACAAGTGTGCAAGAAGCCAGCCGAGAATCGCAACGCCGACGGCGGCGATGCTCAGCGTCAGCTCAAGATTCGCGCTGCCTGCCTCGGCGGTTCGCACACCAACAGAAGGCGCCAGGAATGCAGCGAAGCGTTCGATGCCGATCCAGCCGCCGCAGATCGAGAGCAGGCCAAGAATCACGATAGGCACGAGCATGGACCATGGTGTGGCGTGATGATGTTCATGCCCGCTGCGCGATTTGCCCAGGAATGCCAGATACCAGAGGCGGAACATGTAGAACGATGTCAGCAAGGCAGTAACCAGGCCAACAAACCACAGAAGTTTCCCACTCGTGCCTTGCGCGTAAGCGGCGTAGAGAATCGCATCCTTCGAGAAGAACCCGGCGAAGGGAAAGAAGCCGGCGATGGCCAACACGCCCACGGTGGTTACGGCAAAGGTGACGGGAAGCTTCTTCCATAGGCCGCCCATCTTGCGCAGGTCCTGCTCGCCGCCGATGGCGTGGATCACTGAGCCTGCCGCGAGGAAGAGAAGAGCCTTGAAAAACGCGTGAGTCACCAGGTGGAAGATGCCGGCCGAGTAAGCCGCAACGCCGCAGCCGAGGAACATGTAGCCGAGTTGCGAGATGGTGGAATAGGCCAAGACGCGCTTGATGTCGTTCTGGACTAGAGCAATTGTCGCGGCAAAGAGGGCCGTAGCCGCGCCGACGACGGCCACCACGCCGAGCGCAAAGGGCGAGTGGTCGAACAAGACATGCGTGCGGGCGATCATGTAAACGCCGGCGGTGACCATGGTGGCGGCGTGAATGAGCGCGGAGACGGGCGTGGGGCCTTCCATGGCGTCGGGCAGCCAGATGTAGAGCGGAAGTTGCGCGCTCTTGCCGGTCGCGCCGAGCAGCAGGCAAAGCGCGATGACGGTGAGAATGCCGCCCTGCCAGGCAGGATTCGCGGCGAGTTTTGCGGCGATCTCGCTGAAGGTGAGCGTGCCGAAGTTGGCCAGCAGCAGAAACATTCCGATCAGGAAGCCGAAGTCGCCGATGCGGTTGACGATGAAGGCCTTCTTGCCCGCGTCGGCCGCCGAGGTCTTTTGGAAGTAGAAGCCGATGAGCAGATAGGAGGCGAGACCCACGCCCTCCCAGCCCACAAACATCAGCAGAGCATTGCCGGCCAGCACCAGCACGGTCATGAAGAAGAGGAAGAGGTTCAGGTAGCTGAAGTAGCGCGCGTAGCCTTCTTCGTCGTGCATGTAGCCGACGGAGTAGATGTGGATGAGGAAGCCAACGCCGGTGACGACCAGCAGCATGACGAGCGAGAGCTGATCGAGGACGAAGGTGAAGTCGATGTGCAGCGTGCCGAGGTTGATCCAGTGGCCGAATGTCTCGACGTAGGGCAATGGGCTGGGCCCGTCTTCGGGTCCGAGCAGACTTGATACAGCGGTTAGTACGAGCGCGAATGCCGCCAGCGGTGCAAGCAACGCAACCGTGGTCACAAGCCATTTCGGCAGCCGCCTGCCGAGGATTCCATTGATCAGGAACCCGGCGAAAGGCAGCAGCGGAATGAGCCAGATATGAAGAGGTGCGTCGCTCATAGTTTCATCAGGTCGATACGGTCGACGGCCAGGGTTGCGCGGGCGCGGAAGACAGCAATGATGATGGCCAGTCCCACGGCAGCTTCCGCCGCGGCCACCATCATCACAAAGAAGACGAAGATCTGCCCCTTCACCGCATGCCACTGGTGGGCGAAGGTCACAAAAGAAAGATTGACGGCGTTGAGCATAAGCTCAATGGACATGAAGACAGTGATGAGGTTGCGCTTGATGAGGAAGCCGATGACGCCGAGCGAAAACAGCACTGCGCTTAGCAGCAGATACCAGGAAAGCGGAACATTTTGCGAGAGGAATGAGTTCACTTGCCGGCCTGTCCTTTCTCGATTTCCGTCGGGGTCGCCATGGCCGTGGCGGGCCAGCGCAACCGCGCCCAGAATGGCGATGAGGATGAGCACCGATGTGACTTCGAAGGGCAGCAGAAGTTCGCGAAAGAGGACGCGGCTCAGGTCTTCAGTAGAGGTGATGCCGTCTGCGAGCGACGCCACGCCCATGCCTTGGGCCTTGAAGATGACGGTGGCAAGGACGCCCAGAATGGCCACAACCGCAGGAAAGCCGACGGCACGCCAGGTACGGCTGCCCATGGTGCGCTCTTCACGGCCGGCGTTGAGCAGCATAACCACGAAGGTGAACAGGACCATGATGGCGCCGGCATAGACGATGACCTGCGCGGCGGCCAGAAACTCCGCGCCCAGCAGCAGGTAAAGCACGGCCAGCGAGGTCATCACCACAATCAGCGAGAGGGCGCTGTTAATGGGATGGCTCTGGAGCAGGAGGTTGATGGCCCCGGCCAGGCAGAATCCGGCAAACAGCAGGAACAGGAGAAGGTGCATTTTACCGTCACGTGCGGGTGAGGGCAGGATCAAAATGAACCTGCAATTGAGGGGAAGGACTATGGAGCAAAGCGCACCGGTTTCGCGTTTGGCTCCGGGAAAATCCTTCCCGATTGTAACTCAGCGATGAGCAAGCCAAAGGCTCGCCGCCGCGGGGGTCAGGAAGGCGGGTGATAGGCGAACCAAAGGCTTGTTGCCACAATGTTCAAGATGGCAAGCGGCATCAGGTATTGCCAGCCGAAGTTCATCAACTGGTCATAGCGGAAACGGGGCAGCGTTCCCCGGACCCAGACGTACAAGAAGAGAAAGCTAAAGACCTTGATCACGAACCAGAAGATGGGAAACAACGCGTGAACAAAAATGTTCTCCGGTGGAGGAATCAGGTTTCCGAATGGGCTGGTCCATCCGCCCAGGAAGAGCAGTGTGGCCACGCAGCCCACCATGATCATGTTGGCGTACTCGGCCATGAAGAACATGGCGAACTTCATGGAGCTGTACTCGACGTTGTATCCGCCGGCCAACTCGCTCTCTGCCTCGACCAGATCGAAGGGTGAGCGGTTTGTCTCAGCATAAGCTGCCGTCAGGTAGATAAAGAAGGCGACAAACTGTAGCCCGCCGAAGATATTCCAGGTTAGAACGCCTTTGGTCGCCTGCTGCTCGACGATCACGCGCAGGTTGAGTGAGCCGGCGCGCAACACTACGCCCACCAGCGAAAGCCCAAGTGCAAGTTCGTAGCTGATCAACTGCGCCGAGGACCGGAGCGAGCCGAGCAGAGAGTATTTGTTGTTCGACGACCAGCCGGCCAGCGCAACGCCGTAGACGCCGATGGAAGTGACGCCCATGATCACCAGCAAGCCGATGTTGACGTCAGAGATCTCGAACAGGTGCATGCCGGCGGGTCCAACGTTGGGTTCGCCGAAGGGGACCACGGCAATCGAGAGCAGCGCGCAGCCCAGGGAGAGGATGGGCGCAAGCAGATAGAGCGGCTTGTAGACGCCGGTCGGGATCAGGTCCTCTTTGAGGAAGGATTTTGCGCCGTCTACCAGCGGCTGCAGCAGGCCGAACGGGCCCACGCGGCTCGGCCCCCAACGATTCTGGATGCGGCCCACCAGCTTGCGCTCCAGCAGCACGGTGTAAGCGACGCCCAGCAGTAGCACCACCGTGACCACGGCCACCTTGAGCAGGCTCCACAGGAAAAATTGCAGTAACGTCACTTGCCTTTAGCCTTTCTTGCGCCAGTTCGGGAACCGCGATCGTTGAAGGGGGCGGGCTTCAGCCCGTCCGCTTAAAGCCGTTTTTATTTTCGGCTTTAGCCGCCGAGGGAAGGCTGACGATCCCCGAACACTCCCTCAGAGGCTAAAGCCCACGCTTTCTTTGTTGCGTTTGCGGCACGACTAAAGTCGTGCCCTTTCAAATCATCGACTTATTCAGAGACTCCCTAAAGCCCGTACGCTTGGTGCCAAACTGCTAATCCGCCGCGGTCTCCGCCAATTCGTGCGCCTGATGGTTTTCAAGTTCCTTGAGCGCAGGGCTGTAGTTGCCCAGCGTTCCGGAGGTGAACAATCCATCGTGCGCGGGAACGACCGGAGCGGGGGTTGCTTGAGTCAGAGCCGCAACCGGCACGAAGCCGGGCTCGGTTCGCACATCGTTGCCGCCAAAGAGATTGAGCCGGTCCACGGCATAGCCGGGAACCAGCCGGACAATTTCATCAAATAGGGCCAGCGGATCGAAGGGGCTCAGCTTGGGTTCAAGGTTGTTGGCCGCCAGCCATACGGAGTGACGGTCGGCCTCGCCGGATTGCGCGCCGCGCGACTGGCCCAGGTCCGCGGTCACGGCTCCCTTGCCGAAGGGCACCAAAGCCTTTACATCAACGCCCATGGCGCCGGCCAGGCGCACGAGAATCTCAAAGTCCGGCTTGACGCCGGCGCGATCGGCAGCTTTCTTGGTCAGTTGCACGTCGCCGTAAGTGTTGGTGATGGTGCCGGTCTTTTCGTAGAGACTGGCGGCGGGAAACACCACGTCTGCCAGGGCCGCGGTCTCGGTGAGAAAAATGTCCTGAACGATAACAAATGTATTCTTCAGCGACGCGGGGTCTACGGCCAGCGTGGCCACCGGATTCGCTCCGACGACAAGCAATGCGCCAAGCTCGCCTTTGCCAGCCGCTTCGAACATTTCAGGCAGAGACTTGCCGGGCGTCGCAGGCAGGCCGGAGTATTCCGCAAATGCGCCGGGAGCGGTAACGGGCACATAGCCGGGCAGCAGGTCAGGGAAGAGCCCCATGTCGGCAGCGCCGCGGGAGTTGGCGTGGTCGCCGAGGTAGGCGAAACGGACAGATTCGGAATTGGGGCCGCGCTTCAAACCCCACTGAACGAGCGATTCGACAGTCGTGCCGCGAAACTCCTGGCCAAAAACAACGACGAGCGACTCCTCGGCTAGAACGGCCTTGGTGAAAGCGGCGTCGCCGGCATCGAGAAAAGCTGGGAGGTCCTCGTAGCCATCCGGAGGCAGGTCCTGCGCGGCCTTGGCCTGGCGCTCAAGCTTGATGGGCTTGGAATTGGCAACGTAAAGGCGGGCGCGGTTCAGCCGCACATTGGTTCGAATGGTCCACGCCAGAAGCGGATGCTCCTGGGTGGGATCGCCGCCGATCAGCAGGATTGCGGGCGCGGAGGCAATGTCGCGCAGGCTGGCGGTCTTGCCGTTGTGCCCGGCGAGGGCGCGCGCAAACGCGGCGTAAGTCCGTGCTGCGCTCGTGGTCGATGTTGTTGGTCTGGAGAACCGTCCGCGCGAACTTCTGCAGCAGGTAGTTCTCTTCGTTGGTGGTCTGGTTCGAGCCGATGACGCCAATGGCCGCGCCCGATCTTGCTGTCGCGAATCTCCTTCAGCTTGCCGGCCGCAAAACGCAGCGCATGTTCCCAGGTGGCCGGTTCCAGCTTGCCCTGGGCGTTGCGCACCAGAGGCTTCGAGAGGCGCTCGGGGCTCTCGACGAAATCGAAGCCGAAACGGCCTTTGGCGCAGAGGAAGTCGCCGTTGATGCCGCTCTTGTCGCGGTTGTCGGCGCGCACAATTTCCGAGCCGTCATTCACCTGGCGCACGCCCAGCGTCACCTTGCAGCCGTCGGCGCAGTGCGTGCAAACCGTCGACACGTGGTTCATCTCCCACGGCCGCGTCTTGTAGCGATAGCTGCCCGAGGTCAGCGCGCCCACCGGGCAAACGTCGATGCACATGCCGCACTGTTCGCAATCGAGCTGACCGCTCTGGCCGTCCGGCGCAAGGCTGTTCGGTGCGATGACTGAGCTGACGCCGCGATTCTGCACCCCCAGCGCCCACACATCCATGCCTTCGCCGCACATCCGGATGCAGCGGTAACAGAGGATGCAGCGCGGGCGATCGTAGAACACGGCGGGCGACCACTGCTGCTCCTCGCGGTGTGCCTTCGCCTCGGCGTAAAGGCTCTCGCCCGCGCCGTACTTGAAAGTCATGTCCTGCAGTTCGCACTCGCCGCCGGCATCGCAAACCGGGCAATCGAGCGGATGGTTGCCCAGCAGCAGCTCGATGGTCGCCTTGCGCGCCTGCGCAATCTCCGGCGACTCGGTAACAAAGACCTGGCCCTCGGCAACCGTCGTCGTGCAGGCCGTCTGCAGCTTGGGCACCTTCTCCTGCCGCACCACGCACATCCGGCAGGCAGCCTGCAGGCTCAGCCCTGGGTAGTAGCAGAACGCAGGAATCTCGATCCCCGCCTTGCGGCAAGCGTCGATCAGCAGCGTCCCCGCGGGAGCCGTCAGCTTCTTTCCATCTACGGTGAAAGTTACGTCTGCCATTCGTGTCCTTAGGCTCTGTCTCTACGCTACTGCCGGAAGTTCAACGTCTGTCCATTCAAGGGTAATTGCTCCAGATGGTACACCGATAGTGAGCCCTGGAATCTCTGTCGTCTCAGCGATTGGAATTTGTTCTCCGGCCTTTGCGAGTTCTCGAAGATGTGCGTCGGCAGCTGCCTTGAAAAGCAATTTCACTTCGTCCTTCGAGACGGAGAAGGTAGCGCACCCCTGTATGTCGGGGGCAAATGCGCCGAAGCTAACCGGCCCGGCCTCAATTACGGTCAAGAACATCTGGCAGCTCAATCTGTGCGCCTCCATAAAGAAAGCTTGCGGTCAGTTCTGGAATATCGCCATCTTCATCCCCCGCAAGGGTGATCAAACCGTTCTTAACCGGATGTCGCCAGTGCCGTACCTGATCTTCCAAAGAGATCGATGCTTCACGCAAATCTGTTCCCATCGTTAAACCTCCACTCCTCAAGTCCAGCCTTCTTCAGTCTGTCCCCAGGTCTCAGAAGCGAGACTTAGGGCGCTCGGCTGCTTGGACGGCGGCGATCTGCTCAATCACAATCTGAACGACTCTTTGAGCCGTCTTGTTATCGTGTAGCGTGAGCTCGGTATTCTGGGACTTTATTCCGGATGGGCTCTCCACGCTGACTACCCATTTGTCGTTGTTGTGGGCCCCCGTCACGCGTACTGTCCAGCCCACATATCCTTTCGTTGCAGCCATAAGGCTCCCGCACAGAGCCTTCTCGATGTTTTCGTCGCCCAAAATCCTGGCTACTATTGTTGCTCCGTCCATCGCACGGCACCTCTCAATAATGACTACAGCACACGATGATGAGCCGTCGCCACTGGAAAGTTCGCGGATAATCGTTTGCGTGCCAGCTTTTCACGTCGCGGATTACCAAGCTATCCGATCAGCTTTGATAACCAGCCCTTTCTTGCGACCTCGGGTTTGCTCGTCCGACGGCTGTCGTCCATTCTCACGACCCCTCCTCCCAGGATCCCGATGTACATTTTGAATGACGCCCTAGTCACAGCGTATGCACAGCCCGGCAGCTCTGCGAAGGTGAAGAAATCAGTGCGTTCGCCTGCATTCAGCGCGAGAGTGAGACGTGCGATTAACGCGGCACAGAAGTATTGCATGGAGTTCGAATCGTTCGAGTCCCATCCCGTCATGTCCCGAATCGAGGGGCGGGTCATAATTTCGAGTTCCGACTCGAATGGCCTTCGCCCGAGATATAGATCCTGCGCCATGCATACACTGATATTGCCTACGCTAAAGAAGCATTCTTTGATCGCTCCAGCCCGATCCTTGTCTGAGAAATGCCGCAGTGGCGCCAAACCAACGGATTCGTAGGCTGGGAAGTCAGTCTCTGGCTGGATTGCAGCTACCATCCTTTCGCAGTATTCGCGGTACAACTTGGTGTCCTTAATGGCATAACCCACTGTGTCAATCGCCATGAAGTGGTGAAAGAAGATGAATTGCGCTAGTAGCCTTTTGCGCTGTGCCTCGGTGATATCGAGCTCAAGATCGTTCACGAACCGGTCTGCATCGCTGCAGGCGACCAAAATGGAGTTAATTGAAAAGATCTCCGGCGGAATTTCTGGCACTGTCAAGCCGTCTGACTCCCCCATTTCGTGCCTTCCTCTTTGTGGCTCTTGCCCTTTTCGATTGTACATTCGAGCCAATCTGTCTTCGGAAATTATAAGAAATTCGCGCCCTGCCGATTAATTACACCACCGTCAACTGCGGCACGCCCTCGCGCGCGAACGGGCAGGGCTTGCCGTTCAGGTGGTCCTCGAACTCCTTGCGGAACTTCTTCACGAATCCAATCGTGGGCATGGCCGCCGCGTCGCCCAGCGGGCAGAAGGTGCGGCCCAGCATGTTCTCGGCCAGGTACTGAATGTTGTCGATGTCTTTGGCGGTGCCGAATCCGGCGTGGAAGCGGGTTAGCGATTTCTTGAGCCAGTCGGTGCCTTCGCGGCAGGGAATGCACCAGCCGCAGCTCTCGTGCTGATAAAAGCTGATGGTACGGAGAGCGAATTCGACAATGCAGGTCTGGTCGTCGATCACTACAACGCCGCCCGAGCCGAGCATCGATCCGGCCTTCCCAACCTGATCGAAGTCCATGCCCAGGTTCTCGATCTCCTCGGGCAGCAGCACCGGGGTCGAGGAGCCGCCGGGGACAACCGCTTTCAATTTCCGCCCGCCGCGAATTCCGCCCGCCACTTCGTAAATCATCTTCTTCAGGTTGTAGCCCATGGGCAACTCGTAGACGCCGGGGCGCTCGACGTGGCCGCTGATGCAGAAGAGGCGCGTTCCGCCATTGCGCGGCGAACCTGCCGCGGAGTAGGCTGCCGCGCCCATTTCTATTACATGAGGTACTGTGGCGATGGTCTCAGCGTTATTGATGACCGTGGGTCCGCCGTAGAGTCCGACGACTGCGGGAAACGGCGGCTTGATGCGTGGAATCCCTCGCTTGCCTTCGAGCGACTCCATCAGCGCGGATTCTTCGCCCACTTCATAAGCGCCCGCGCCGGTTTGCGTGATGATCTGAAATTCAGTATCGGAGCCGAAGATGTTCTTGCCGAGAAATCCTCGGTCGTAGGCGTCGGCGACGGCCTTTTCCATGATTTCGAGAAGGTACCGATACTCGCCGCGCAGATAGATGAAGCCCATTCTCGCGCCGATGGCCAGGCCGGCGATGATCGTACCTTCAATCACTGCATGGGGATCGTGAAGAAAGATCAAGTGATCCTTGCAGGTTCCAGGCTCGCTCTCGTCGCCGTTCACCAGCACGAATTTTGGTTTGTCCGATTGCTTGGGAACGAACGACCATTTCAGGCCCGTTGGAAAGCCCGCGCCTCCCCGGCCGCGAAGATTCGACGCCTTCATCTCGTCGATGATCCAGGCTGGACCCTGCGCCAGACACTTCTTGCGCCGAAGCGTAGCCGCCTAGCTCGAGATAGCGGTCGATCTTTGCCGCTCCCTGGCCAAAGCGCCGGGTGACGATCTTTACCTCGTCGGGATGGGAGACCAGTCTAGGCATGGGGGACCTTCCCTTCCGATTCGGCCTTGCCGCGATAGCCGGCCAGAATGCCGGGCACAAGCTCGGGTTTCAATTCGTCATGGAAGTCGTAGTTGACCTGGATGGCCGGGGCCCAGCAGCAGGCGCCGATGCACTCGACCTCTTCGAGAGAAAATATGCCGTCAGCCGTGACGCCCTTGTGGCCGACGCCCAATTCCTCCTGGAAACGCTCGTACACGTCATAGGCTCCGCGGAGCATGCAACTGATGTTCGTGCAGACCTGCACGTTGTACTTGCCTGCCGGCTTGAAACGCAGCATGGAATAGTAGGAGGCTACGTTGCGCACTTCGAGTTCTGAGATGCCGATGCGCTCGGCCACTTCGGCGACCACCGAGTCGGAAAGATAGCCGATCTCATCTTGCGCGTAGAGAAGCATGGGGATGAGCGCGGAACGCCGCAGCGGGTATTTCTCGACCAGCGCATCGAAGCGCGCCGCCAACTGGGGCGAAAACAGGGTCATGGTTTCAAGACTCATTGCGCTAACTCCCGCATCAGATCTCGCGCCCACGCTTCGGCTGCTATATCCATCTCTACGTCCGCCTCCGGGTTTGCCTGGTCGTGCAATCGTCCGTCTGCCGTCAATTCAAGTGTGCCGTTGCTTCCGTCTTCGCGCTGCCAGTTCACCGTGGCGCCGTCGCGGCGCAAATCCAGCCAACCCTCGCCGTGGCGAACCAGAATTCTCTCCTCACCCAACTCGACCGATGCCTGACGGTTGCCGTTCAGCCCGTGGGCCGCGGTATAGCTGCGAAGCAGCGATGCCAGCGAAACCCAAAGCTCATCGTAGACAGCAAAACCAAACTCAATCGAATGTGCCAATCACAATACCCGCAATGATGTCTTGTGCAATTTCCTGAGGAGTGGGCCCGACGAGTCGCAATCCCCCTTTTTCAGCATTCGGCGATCCGGAAGGTGAAGCTTCCTGGCCGAAGAAGAATTCCTTGCGCGAGAGTTCGTGTCCATTCGGCGGGCCGCAGATGATGGCCTTGACACGAGACCCGCGCGGTTGAGCATCAAGCTCCACCCTGCACATGAATCCAATGCCGAACACAAGAAAGATAACGCCGTCGAAGTTGGGCAGGTGATTCCGCGAAATGGGATCAATTCCTCTCTTGAGGAGCTCCACATTGGCCTTGTTCATCTCCTCATTGAGGTTTGTGGTTACCCGCTGGAAAAAGACCTTCGGATCCACCGCCGATTCCTGTGCCTTGCGAGACGCGAAGCTGGCGGCGTCCTGAGCCGCCTTTGCCTGGGCTGCAAGCTTCTCATAATCAACCATGCCCGCCTCCTCCTTACCTGTCGATTTCACCCAATACGATATCGATCGATCCGATCACAGCAACAACGTCGGCCAACATCCTGCCCTTGCACATGGTCTCAAGAGCCTGCAATGTAGCAAAGGACGGATAGCGCATATGAACCCGATAGGGTTTGGCTGTGCCGTCTGAAACCACATAGTAGCCGGTCTGCCCATGTCCTGCTTCAATGCCCTGATAGACTTCGCCGGCGGGTACTTCAAAGCCTTCGGTAACAATCTTGAAGTGATGGATCAGGGCCTCCATCTGGGTCTTCATTTTTTCCCGGTCCGGTAACACGATTTTGGGCGCGTCGGCCTTCACCGCGCCTTCAGGCATGCCGTCGAGGGCCTGCTGAATGATCTTTGCGCTCTCGCGCATCTCGACGAGCCTCACCGCATAGCGCGCCCAGCAGTCGCCGTCGGTCGAAGTCGGGACCTCGAACTTGAACTTCTCGTAGCTGGAATAGGGCATATCGCGGCGCAGGTCGAAGTCCACGCCCGAAGCTCGCAACGGGGGCCCGGTCACGCCCAGCGCAATCGCATCGTCGCCGGAGATATAGCCCACACCTTTCAGGCGGCCCTTGAAGATCGGATTGCCGGTGAGCAGATTTGCGTACTCGTCGACTTTTTCAGGGAAGGTGCGGATGAACGCCTGCACGCGGTCGAGGAAGTCCAGGGGCGGCTCCAGCGCCAGGCCGCCGATGCGGATGTAGCTGGTCATCATCCGCTGTCCGGCCACCGCCTCAAAGAGCCTGAGAATATCTTCGCGCTCGCGGAAGGTGTAGAGAAAGACGGTAAGCGCGCCGATGTCCATGGCGTGCGTGCCGAGCCAGATCAAATGCGAATTGAGGCGGCTCAACTCGACCAGCAGGACTCGCATCCACTGGGCCTTTTCGGGAATCTCAAGACCGAGAAGCTTTTCGACAGCAAGGGCATAACAGAGATTGTTCGAAAGCGGGTCAAGGTAGTTGATGCGGTCGGTGAGAGGCACAACCTGCTGGTAGAACTTGGCCTCGCAGGTCTTCTCGATGCCGGTGTGCAGATAGCCTATCTCCGGATAGATCCGCACGATGATTTCGCCGTCAATCTCCAGCACCAGGCGCAGAACTCCGTGCGTCGCCGGGTGCTGCGGCCCCATATTCAGGACCATATGCTGGTCCCTGGCGCCGGTGGCCGGCGGAGCTTCGAGTATGGGGGTGCCGATCATATCGGTCATCTAAAGCATTTCTCCTTCGGAGATAGCCCTTGCAGATAGATTGAAGGGCGGCGACTTCTTAATAAAGTCGCCGCGTTGCGGCCGTGGTTTCGATGGCGTGTTGAAGGAGAAATGCATCAGCGGTAGCCCTCCACCGGATAGTCCTTGCGCAATGGATGGCCGACCCAATCGTCCGGCATCATGATGCGGCGCAGGTTGGGATGGCCCTCAAACCGCACACCAAACAGATCGAAGACTTCGCGCTCGTAGTAGTTGGCAGACGGCCAGACTGGCGTGATCGAATCGACCGACGGGTTCCCATCCTCGACGAGCACGCGCAGCCGGATGTGCTCCTTATATGTATGCGAAAGAATGTGGTAGCTCAATTGGAAGCGGGGCGAGGAAGGGAACCAGTCGACTGCGGTCATGTCCTCGAAGAAATTGTAGCCGGCCGCTTGCACCGTGGCGGCCGCGGCACGAATCTCGTTGGCCGCGATGGTGAGGGTCAACTCGTTGCGGTCGAACTTGGCGTCAGTCAGCGCCGCCGGGTCCCAGGCAAGAATGGCCTTGAGCGCCGGGTGCTCGGGAAGTTCCTCCAGCACGGCCATCTTGCCCAGCAATGATTTCGTGGTGCTCATCCTATAGATCCGCCTTGTCCTGGCTCCAGTTCAGGATGCCTTTGCGCACGATGTAGTAGAGTCCCACGGCGACGAAGCCCAGATAGACCAGCATCTCCCAGAAACCAAAGAGCGGAGAGCCGGTGATCTGAGGCAGTTTGCGGTAGACGACCGCCCAGGGCATCATGAAGACCGCTTCCACGTCGAACAGGATGAACAGGACGGCGACCAGATAAAAGCGGACACTGAAGCGTCCCCGGGCGTCGCCGACTGCGACAATTCCGCATTCGTATGCGGCCAGCTTGGTGGCTGAGTTGCGATGCCGCCCAACGAACCAGGAGCCCACAACCATTCCCAACCCAAGCAAGAACACAAAAACGATCTGCATGAACAGCGGGAGATACTGCCAGTAGTAGGGGATAGTCGCCTCCCGGTTCGGAAAAGTCCGCAAATGTTGCACCCGGCCCGTCGGGGGCCGCGAACGACTCCGATCGAACAGGGCGCTGGTTTGAGATTAGGTTTTCAGGCGTCTCACGTCAAGGCGGAGGCCTGAAGCCCGTTATGAACGATAGGGCGGGAGTCAGAATCGTGGCCGGACGGTAAAGCAATGTGGTTCGCCGCTCAGGAATCAGGTAGTTGCGCCCACATTTGAGCTGGCTAATCTTTTCGCCTTTAGGCTGGACATCGAAATGCACGTCATCCGGGTACCCTGGGGGCCGGCAAATTCGGAGCCGAGACGCATCAACGGTGAGATAAATCACTGGAGTTCGCATTCAGGTGAGCAACACTTCCCGTGGTACTGAATGGGTCAAATTACGTTTGTAATCTGAAAAGAACTCCAAGGGAGCCGAAAAGCAGTGTGAGGAGCGACACCATGGCAGCTTCAATGACAACCGGCTTTGCGATTCCGACACTCGTTGAGTCCTCCGCTGCAGTTCGTGTGCGTGTGAACCGCCGGCGCCGGATCAGCCCGCAGGCCGGGCATGCGCTGGAGATTCTTGGCCACGCAATCGAGTACCTGACCGACGAATTCGTCCACTGCGGCGCGTCGTTCTCCTCCAGCAACTCGCAACTTGAGGCGGTGCAGTTGCTCATGGCGCGCAACCGCGCGGTCTATTTCGAATGTCCTGAGATACCTTCTCTGGGCGAGCGCTGGCGCGCGTTGCTGCATCGCCACGCGGCTTGAGCGTGAAGAATAAACAGGATTCCGATTCTGCCGCGAGTTGAAGAATCCAAACGGGGACGGCGTCTTCGGTTCTATGCAGCAAGTTAGCCCCCGCTGAAGCGGGGATAGCGATTTAGCAGGTTGGCGGCGGCAGCGGGCACCGAATTATCCGTCCGCGGGTTGAGAACGCCGGTGGACCGATGAGACATCCGAGGCGGTTTCACGGAACGGAATGGAAGGCGTGGCGTCTATATTGGGCTACTGCCCCAGGGCCAGTACGGCAAACAGCAGCAACCAGGCCAGGCTCATGGTGTGCCAGTACCAGGCGGTGACGTCCACGGCAATCTGGCGGTATTCCACGCGTTTGAACCAACTCAGAGTACTTAGGCAGAGAATCAGAGCCAGTATGCCGAGCAATAAATGGGCGGCATGAAGGCCGGTGATGAGGTAAAAGAAGTAGCTTGCTGGCGTCGCAGATCTATCGAAGGCATAACCTACTGCCGTCAACCGGCTCCATGCGATAGCCTGCCCGGCCAGGAACAGGAGGCCCAACAGAAGGGTTGCAGCGACCCATGGAATGGTGCGGCGCAAAGCCGGCCGGCCCAGTCCCAGCCACTCCTCCAGCACGTCGATCTCGCGGAAGATACTGAGGCGCGCCCGCTCGATGGTCAAGCTGCTAAGGAGTAGCACGGCGGTATTGAGATAAAGGATCGCGGGCAGCCGCAGCGGGGTCCAGTCGCGCGTGAACTCGTGTGTGCGGGGGTTCATTGACAGGCCTGCCTGGCGCGTGAAAAATGCCAGAACCAACACGGCAAAAAAGAGCATGTCCGCGGCCAGGGCGGAAAAAAGAAAAAATCGGATGCGATGGAGACGTTCGCGCGGACCGCCCCGCTCATTCTTCCAGTCGTCGTCCCCACCGCCGCCACCTCCGCCGGTTGGCCGGGGGGTCACAGGCGGTTTTCCGCCGATTCCCGGCTCCTTCCGTTCCGTTTCGGTTGAGGTACGCGTAAAAGTGGAAAGCATTCATGGCCTCTGTGAAGATGAGATTACTCCCACTTTGGATTGGACGCACCCAGAAACGGGGGGGATGGCAGTGAATTACGCGATTCGTTCTGTTCCGGGCGGGTGTGATGCGGTCTTCAATCCGGAATAGATCAGCTTGCGCCTGCCCGGGTTGCGGCCGACTCGGTCACAATCCGCACAAACAACGCGTGGACCCGGCGATCGGAGGAAAGTTCGGGATGAAATGTGGCTGCCATGATGGAGTCCTGGCGCACCAAAGCCGGGGAGCCATCGCGGAGGGCCAGCACCTGAACGCCGGCGCCGGTTTCGACGATGCGCGGAGCGCGAATGAAGACCATTTCCAGCGGACCGCCGGGAAGCGCGGTCTCGGTCTTCAAGATGGTCGAGTCGATCTGGCGTCCGTAGGCGTTGCGCTCGACAACTGCATCGAGCAGCCCGAGACTGCGCTGTGCCGGGTTCCGAACTTCGCGCGCCAGCAGAATGGTCCCGGCGCAAGTGCCAAAGACCGGATGGGTTCCGCAATACTCTTGGAGCGATTCAAAGAAGCGGTGCTTCTCGAGAAATCGAAGGATGGTGGTCGATTCGCCGCCGGGCAGGATCAGGCCATCGAGGGCGGCCAACTGGTCCGGCTTGCGCACTTCGACTGGCTCGGCGCCGGCGTCGGAGAGCGCCTCGGCATGGGCGGCATAGTCGCCCTGAATGGCGAGGACACCGATCAAGGGGTGGGCCAGGCGGTGAAGGCGAGCAGCCTCGGCCTGACGCTTAGCTTCTTCTTCGGCTCGCAGGCGCTCCACGAAGCGGCGATTCCGTTCCCCGCAAAGGGCTAGGAAGTCATCCCCGAGTTCTGGGCCATCCGGGTCGAGCAGAGGATCCTTGAGAGGCTCCTGTCGTTTATCTTTCTTTGGCACTTGGGGCGCACCGCCTTCGGCTGGGTTGTTCGACAGTTCATTCATCGGCAAACGATGCCGCCGAGGACAATTCAGGCCCGAACTTCGTCAACTTGTTGCAGCGGCGTGATCAGCGCGACGCGTTCCATGACATTCTTGTCTAGTTCCGCCATCTTCAGGTCGTAGGCTGCCTGCAATCGCATCCACACTTCCGGAGAGCCGCCTACGAGGCGAGAGACCCTCAGGCACATGGCGGCGGAAAGTGGCCTGCGCTCCGCCAGGATGTCGTGAAGCATCTGGCGGGAGACGCCGAGAGCCTTCGCTGCCGCGGTTACGGACAGGCCAACAGACGGCAGAACGTCTTCCTTGAGAATCTCACCCGGATGAACGGGTGGTAGTGCGCTCTTTCTCTCCATAACCTCCTCCGTATCGTGGGCAGCTAGTGGTAGTCCTCGAAATCGATATCCAAGGCAGTTTCGCCTTGCCAACCAAAGGTGATCCGGTAATTGCCGGTCACCCGCACGGCCCATCGTTTCGGTTTGCCTTGCAAGCCGTGGAAGTGAAAACCGGCGATGTCTAAATCTTCGGGTTCGCTCGCAGCCTCCAGCAATTGCAATATGCGGACGCACTTCCTGAGATATTCGGCGCCAATCCGGCGGGTGTTGCCGGTGCTGTAAATCTCTTCAAGCCCCTTGTGCCTGAACCCGGCGATCATTCTCGAAGTGTAGACTATTTAGTTTACAGTGTCAAGCACCACCTGCGGTGGGGAAGACGCTCGCTATTCGCTCGCAATGGCGGCCTTCGTTCCGACCCTACGCTAGAGGAAAGCGAAGGGTGGGGCGCGCGGCACCGTTCAAGCCTGCACATACCGCTCGATCGGGTTGCTCTTTTCGCGCTCCCTGGTTTTTGCCACGTCATAGGCGAGCTGCATGCGCAGGAGGTGGTCCATCTGCGGGCCGAAGGCTTTTTCGATGCGCAGCGCCATGTCAGGCGTGAGGGCGGATTTGCCGTTGAGAAGATCGGAGAGCGTGGCGCGGCGCACCTGCAAAATCTCCGCTGCTCTTGACACGCTGAGGCCGAGGGCTTCGATGACTTCGGTCTTGATCAAGTCGCCGGGATGGGGCGGGTTTTTCATGGGCATTTCGGCCTCCTCAGTGGTAGTCGATCAGGTCAATATCGCTGGCTGCATTGGCATCCTCGTCATAGCGAAAGATCAATCGCCAGTTTCCGGTTACGGTCATGCTCCAAAACCCCTTGAGGTCACCCTTTAGGGATGCAGCTTCCAGCCGGGGAACTTGCCGAGTTGTTCCAGCGCCCCGGCGGTTTCGATGGCGAAGAGCAGCTTGCTGAGCTTTTCGGCAATAGCGGACGGCACAGCACGAGATTTTCCGTCCTGGTAGAGCTGTTCCAATCCTTTGTGGCGAAAGCGGACAAGCTACATGGCGCCTCACGTATTCATCATGTACGGTATCACCGTACATGTCAAGTGCGGAATAGATGCCTTCGGCGCGGGGAATTGGGGTTCGTGGTTTCCCACCCTAGCGGCAAAACAAAGACGCCGCGCGGGTGGGGCATCCGCTTACTCAGAATCCAGAGTATCCGAGAACAAAAACGGCCAGTCGAGGTTCATCGTCTCCCACGTCTCAAAATCGAGATGTGGGGCACCCGGCACCTGGGCCACCCGCCTTTAGGCCGGCGAAGGCAGGCCAAGCTGGGCTTCCATCGCAATCGTGGCCTGCGCCGCGAAATACACCCCTTGGGTCGTGCCGACGGCCTGCAGTTGGTGCCATGCTTCGGCCTGATGAGTGATGCCGTGCACGAGGCCGGCAGTCGGGTGCGCGAATTTCGATAGCCATTTGTTAAGCGGAGTGTACCGTTCCCCGAGGTCAACGCCGGCGACCGATGCCTCAGCGACGGCGAGGAACTTGGCGTCGATCTCGTCGATGCCGAGCTTTTCGGAGGCCGCTTGCTGGAGGCGCTCAGCGCCGATCGCGGACGTCTCTTCCACGATGCCCGTGGCGGCGCAGGACTTTGCATGAGCGTCCATCAGGCCCTTCATGTCCCGCAAGGCGTCTTCGTGGAAACGCCAGGCATTCTCCCTCGAAACGCCGCAATATTTCACCCATACCAGCAGCTCCAGGAGATTGCGGGCAATCCATGCGGAGGCCGGGAGCCTATCCTTGTCCATCGTTTCGAGTAGCTGTTCGCAATTACGCTCGATGGCGTCGATGAGGTCGACAGTGAGAGCCAACCGCCAAGGTTCGCAGGATCGGCTCTTGTCGATATCGACGATGGCCAGCTTGATCGTGTTCAGCCTGTCCGGAATGCGCCTTTTCAGCATGTCGCGGCTGGCCGCAGTTTCGTACTCGATGTCGTATTCGTGAGGGTCTCTGGCTTCCGACGGAGCAGTGTTCATAACGAAATCCTCTCCACGATATTACGCTGGGGCTTTCCGCGCGGCCGCGCTATTCGCATCAGCGTTTGCAAGTTGAGGGCCCTACATACGTTCAATGTGGAGGCGGACGAACCTTCTGACAAGCCGGGCACCCCATCCTTGCGCTTTTTTTCTAGCGCAAGGATGCGAAGCGACGAAGCTCGTGCGAGCGAATAGCGAGCGTCTGCCCGAGCGGCGAGCTCACCAGCCGCGGGTTTGGAGGAGTTGGGACTCTTCTAACCCGGCGGCGGCAAGGCCCTTCATGGTTCCCGTCACCTGCTCGGAGACTTCGGCCAGGATCTTGGGGTCGTTGAAGTGGGTGGTGGCTGCGACGATGGCCTTGGCGCGGGAGACGGCTTCTTCGCGCTCCTTGGGATCGTTTTCTACGTCTAGAGGAGTGGCGCGCTCCTTCATAAAAATTCCGGAGCCGACGAAGATGGCTTCGGCGCCCAGTTGCATCATCAAGGCTGCGTCGGCCGGGGTGGCGATGCCACCGGCCGAAAAGTTCGGCACCGGGAGTTTGCCGGTCTGCGCAACCATGCGGATCAGCTCATACGGGGCCTGATGATCCTTGGCGGCAGCGTAGAGTTCCTGGTCGGAGAGAACGGTGAGGGCGCGCATCTCGCGGATAATCTGGCGCATGTGCCGGACAGCGAAGACTACGTCGCCGGTGCCCGCCTCGCCCTTGGTGCGGATCATGGCCGCGCCCTCGGCGATGCGCCGCAGGGCCTCGCCCAGGTTGCGCGCGCCGCATACAAATGGCGTGGTAAAGGCGTGCTTGTCGATGTGGTGGGCCTCGTCGGCGGGGGTAAGGACTTCGCTTTCGTCGATGAAGTCGACGCCCAGCTCCTGCAGGATCTGCGCCTCGGCGAAGTGGCCGATGCGGGCCTTGGCCATGACCGGAATGGACACGGCCTGAATGATCTGCTTGATGAGGCTGGGCTTGGCCATGCGGGCTACGCCGCCTTCGGCGCGGATCATAGCCGGCACGCGCTCCAGTGCCATGACCGAGGTGGCGCCGGCCTCCTCGGCGATGCGGGCCTGCTCCACGTTCATCACGTCCATGATGACGCCGCCCTTGAGCATCTCCGCCAGGCCCACCTTGAGGCGCAGGCTGGTTGCGGAGTTCCTGTTTTCGTTCTGTTCCGGCATCGTCATTGACCTCGATTCGCGGCGCAATGGGTGGCTGAGGGCCGCCTCGCGCGCGCTTTGCTCTCACCTTCCAGTGTAGCAGCGATGTGAATGACGAGTCTCACTCGGCGCGTCACCAAGCATGAGGTTTTCTGAACCCTTTCCAATCGACTTGTCGCTTTTCTGGTCACCTTTCTGCATGGTTCCCTGGCACATGGCCAGCCCACAGCACAGCGTCGCCGCAGGAGGCCGAGAGAACAGGGGCGGCTGAACTGGCTGCGGAAAAGGCGCTGGTGCCGTTGACCCATCAGGCGGAGGAGGGCGATCTGATTGCGCTCAGCGGTCCGGTTGCGCGGCTGCCGGTGGAGATGGATGTGGCCATTCCGGTGCGGGAGTTTCGCGTGCGCAATCTGCTGGCGCTCGATTCGGGCCAGGTGATCGAGACGCAATGGGCGCATGGGGAAGACATGCCGCTGGCATCCGGCGATGTGCAACTGGCCTGGAGCGAGTTTGAGGTCATCGACTCGCAGTTGGCGGTGCGGATCACCCGGCTGGCCTGAGAAAAGCAGGGACTAGGGACTAGGGAATATGGAGCAGGGGAGAGGCTGGGAGATGAAGCAGCGCGGAAACGGGGAGAGCGGGAGGGTTGGCGGGCTGGCGGGCTGGCTGCTGGACCGGCTGACGATCTAGCCGGCTTCCAAGGCCCCGGCTGGCGCTGCTGGAACGCATTGCCCTGGCCCCGCGGCAGTCGCTGGCCCTGGTCGAGGCGGAGGGCAGGCGTTTCCTGGTTGCCACGTCGCCGGAGGGCGCGCCGGCGTTTTATGCCCTGGATGGCGAGATGCGACGGTTCCATGCGGGCAATTCAGGAAAGCCGGCTCGAAGCGCAGGCCCGATGCCGGGCGCAGTTCCGCGCGCGTCCGCCGGCAGGGCGGCGAGGATCTCATGGTAGGCCTCGACACCGTGCAACTGGCCATCGCCGCGCCCGCAGCGCTCTTGCCCGACTTGAATGCACAACTCCATCCCTCGGATTCGACCCCCTGGACGATTCTGCTGGTTCTCACGCTGATCACCCTGCTGCCCGCGATTCTGATGGCCATGACGCCGATGGTGCGGCTGCTGGTGGTCTTCCACTTTCTGCGCCAGGCGCTGGGCACGCAGACCGCGCCCTCCAATCCCACGCTGATGGGACTGGCGCTGATGATGACCTGGTTTCTGATGACGCCGGTGCTGAACCAGGTGGACCAGCAGGCGGTGGAGCCCTACCGCGCCGGCCAGATCACCGGCATGGAGGCCATCGACCGCGGCGCGCAGCCGGTGAAGCATTTTCTGCTGCATTACGCGCGCGAGAAGGACCTGGCGCTGTTTACCGCGGCGGGCCAGATCGCGCGCCCCAACACAGCCGACGACCTGCCCATGCGGGTGGTGGTTCCGGCCTACATCCTCTCCGAGCTGAAGGCCGGCTTCTGCGATCGGCGCGGTGCTGTTTCTGCCGTTTCTGCTGATCGACATGGTGACGGCATCGATTACCACCTCGATCGGCATGTTCCAGCTTGCCGCCGGTGGTGGTGTCGACGCCGCTGAAGATTCTGCTGTTTGTGATGGTGGACGGCTGGAACCTGCTGGCCAACTCGCTGTTGAAGAGCTTTTGAAAGGAATTCCAATGACGCCCGACCTGGTTGCCGAACTGCTGCGCCAACTGATGAAGGAGGCCATGATTCTGGCCGCGCCGCTGCTGATTGCCACCGCGCTGCTGAGCTTTCTGCTGAGCCTGGTCCAGACGCTGACCAGCCTGCAGGAGCAGTCGCTGACCAGCGTGCCCCGGCTGGCGGCGGTGTGCCATGATTCTGCTGGTCGGGATGCCCTGGTTCCTGGCGCGGATGGCGGCCTATACCCGGCTGTTGCTTGTCGATCTTACACCGATACCTGGGGTGAAAGAAGGCAGCTTCCAGTTAGATGTGTCCGAGGTTCGATGAAGAAGACAGACGGGCGAATTGCAGGTCCTTCGGCTCCGCTGAAGAACGCTTCGCTCAGGATGACCGCCTCTTTTGGGGCCGGAGAGAAGCAGCTAGCGGTTAAAGGGTGATGGCGATTATGCCGGAGTGGAGCAACTTTCTGAGCGCGATGACGCTGGCTCTGGTGCGGGTGAGCGGGATGGTCGCTTTTGCTCCGTTCTTCTCCTCGACCGCGCTTCCCCTTCGCACCAAGGCGGTCTTTGTGGGTGCGGTGGGCTTCCTGCTGGCTCCGCTGGTGGCCACCCTGCCTCATGCCCAGACCAGCCTCAGCCTACCCGCGTTGATGGGCGAGCTCGCCGTGGGCCTGGTTTACGGGCTGACGCTTACGCTGCTCAACGAGATGCTGCTGTTTGCCGGGCAGATTGCCGGCGTGCAGTTCAGCTTCTCGATGGTCAATCTGCTCGACCCCACTTCGCAAATCCAGACCCCGCTGCTGGGCGATCTGTTCCAACTGATGGGCTCGCTGGTGATCATTGCCGCGGGACTGGACCGGATCATTCTGGCCTCGATGGTGCGCAGCTTCCGGGCGGCGCCGCTGGGCAGCTATGGCCTTGCTCCGCCCACTGCGCTCGGCATTGTGCATGCGGCCGGGGGAATCTTCCTGGCAGCGGTGGAGTTGGCCGCGCCGGTGCTGGCCGCGACCATGCTGGTTGAGGTGGCGGTAGCTCTGATGGGCAAGCTGAGCCCGCAGTTGCCGGTGATGAACCTGACCGTGCCGCTGAAGACTCTGACCGGCTTTGCCCTGCTGACAGCTTCGCTGGCCCTGTGGCCGCGCTTCATAGAGGCCCGCTTTGACAGCCTGCTCGACCTGGCGGAGCGGATGATCGCGACGCCCGGCACTGGTGCGGCTGGTGGGTTCGGAGGCTAGCCGATGGCCGGAGAGCGCACAGAACAGGCAACCCAGCACCGCCGTGAGCAGGCTCGCAAGGAGGGCGACGTACTGCACAGCAGGGAGCTTTCAGCCGCGGCCGGAACCCTGGCCGGCGTGATGGTTCTCGGGGCGTTGGGAAGCCGCATGCTGATTACCTGGAGGGGAACTTTTGCTGCATTTCTCGATCTCGGGAACCCGGCGCGCTGGGATCCCGCCGAGATTCAGCCGACGCTTTACGCGCTGCGCAAGCTGACGATGGCCGCTCTGGGACCGCCGGGCGTGATGATGGCGGCAGTGGCCATGGCCGCCCTCGGGGTGGGAGTGGCGCAGACTGGCGGAGTCAGCTTCTTTGCCGGGGCGGTCGGCTTCAAACTGGACCGCATCAACCCGGCCACCAACATCAAGAACCTGTTTTCGCTGCGGGCCGCGGCCCGCATGGCCAAATCGCTGATTCCCGCCGGCCTGCTGGCCGTCTTCGCAGTCCAGCGCATTGCCCGTCAACTGACGCTTCCTCCCTTCTCGATCGCGCGGCTGGAGATGCTCGGCTCCGACGTCTACGGGCTGCTGCTGGCAGCCGCATGGCTGCTCTTCTGCTGGTCGGCGATCGACTACCTGGTGGAGTGGCAGAGCCGCGAGTCGCGGCTGAAGATGAGCCGCCAGGACATGCGCGACGAGATGAAGCAGACCGAGGGCAATCCGCAGATTCGCGGCCGCATCCGCAATCTGCAGCGCCAGGCGCGCCGCCGCAAGGTCAAGGCCGATGTTTCGAAGGCGGCGGTAGTTTTTACCAACCCTACGCACTATGCCGTCGCCCTGAGCTTCGATTTCGCCACCATGGAGGCTCCCAAGATGGTCGCCAAGGGACGCAACCTGCTGGCTGAGGAGATCAAGGCCGAGGCTCGCTGGGCGGGTGTGCCGATCATCGAGAACCCGCCGCTGGCCCGATCCCTCTACCGCTCGGTCGAGGTGGGGCAGGCAATTCCGGT
This sequence comes from uncultured Acidobacteriaceae bacterium, assembly GCA_963757965.1. Lineage (GTDB taxonomy): Bacteria > Acidobacteriota > Terriglobia > Terriglobales > Acidobacteriaceae > Telmatobacter. Next base: position 217,182 of record CAVWTV010000001.1, on the reverse strand, counting down.
CGATCTTTATGCCGCGGTCGCCGCCATTCTGGCCTATCTCTATCGCCAGAGGGTGGAGGCCGAGTTGCGCGAGCGCCGCGTCCGCGAGTCGTCGGCGCGGGCCAATGCCCAGGCAGCGGCCGAGTCCCGCAGACCTGGACGAGGCTCGCCGCCATTCGACGGAGGTTTGCAATGAGTACAGCCGCCCTGGCCGCGGGTTCCTTGCCTGGCCAATCCATCTGGCAGCGCATGCGCGAGTTCGTGCTGCCGCTGGCCGCCATCAGCGTGGTTTTCGTGATGCTGGTGCCGCTGCCTGCCGCTGCCCTGGATTTCCTGCTGGCCATTTCGATGGCCGCCTCGATCATCGTCTTTCTCTCCGCGGTGCAGATTCGCCGCGCCGTCGAACTCTCGGTCTTTCCCACGCTGCTGCTGCTGTTGACGCTCTTTCGCCTGGCCCTGAACATCGCATCGAGCCGCCGCATTCTGCTGCATGGCTCCGAGGGCACCGCCGCGGCCGGCAAGGTCATCGAGGCCTTCGGCCAGTTCGTGGTGGGCGGTAACTACGTGGTCGGCTTTGTGCTCTTTCTGGCGTTGATTGCGATTCAGTTCCTGGTCGTCTCTCATGGCGCCGTGCGCACCGCCGAGGTCACCGCCCGGTTCACCCTCGATGCGTTGCCGGGAAAGCAGATGGCCATCGACGCCGACATGAACGCCGGTTTGATCGATGAGGCGGAGGCCCGGCGACGCCGTCAGGGAATTGCCCGCGAGGCCGAGTTCTACGGCGCGATGGACGGCGCGGCACGGTTCAACCAGAGGGATTCGCTGGCCACGATTCTGATTACGGCGATCAATATCGTCGCGGGCCTGCTGATTGGAACCCTGCAGCAGGGCATTGAACTGGGCGAAGCGGCGCGCACTTACACAGTTTTGACGGTGGGCGACGGGCTGGTCACGCTGATTCCTTCGCTTCTGGTGTCGATTGCCGGGGGCATTACGCTGACCAGGGCCAATTCAGCGGGCCTGCTGGGCGGCGAAATCCGGCAACAGCTTCTGGCCAAGCCGGGCACGCTTTATCTGGCCAGCCTGGTCTCCGCCGCGATGTGCCTGATTCCGGGGCTGCCCAAGCTGGCGTTTCTGTCTGTGGCAGCGGCGCTCTACTGGGGCGGCCGGCATGTCTCCGCCCGTGCCCAGGCGGCTCCGCCTCCAGAGTTGGGAACCGGCGAAAAGAAGAAGGCGGAGCAGGCGCAGGGCTCCGACCTCGCCCAGCTCTTGCGCCTGGAAGAGCTGACACTTGAAATCGGCTTCCAGTTGATCCCGCTGGTCGACGAGAAGCAGGGCGGCCAATTGCTCAGCCGGGTCCGGTCGCTGCGCCGCCATCTTTCTTCCGAGATGGGCTTTCTGGTTCCACCCGTACACATCTCGGACAATCTGCGTCTGCGTCCGCGCGAGTACCTCTTCTGCTTGCGGGGCCTCGAGATCGGCCGCTGGCAGACCGAAGGGGCGCATCTGCTGGCTGTTTCCGGAGACCCTGGGCGCAGGCCTCTGGCCGGCAAAGAGGCCCGTGAGCCGGCCTTTGGCGTGCCGGCAATCTGGATCGCGCCGGCTCTGGAAGATCAGGCAATCGCCGCCGGCTATTCGGTTGTGGATGCGGTCACGGTGATGACGACCCACCTGGGCGAGCTGATCAGGCGGCACGGGTACGAACTGCTGGGCCGTGCGGAGACCAAGCGGCTGCTCGATTCGCTGAACGACAGCCACCCCAAGCTGATGGAGGAGCTGGTGCCCAAGCTGCTGAGCCTGGGCGAGGTCGGTCGGGTTCTCGAGCAACTGCTTCGGGAGCGGGTTTCGATTCGCGATCTGGGCTCCATTCTCGAAGCGCTGCTCGAGACCGCGCCGGTGAACAAGAACCTGATTGCGCTGGTCGAGGCCTCGCGCCAGGTCCTGGGGCGGCGGCTGATTCGGCCCCTGCTGGACGGCGAGGGCCAGTTGCCGGTCCTGCTGCTCGCCCCGCCGCTCGAGGAAGAGATCCTCTCCACCTTGGCGCCGGAGTCCAACCAGCGGCTGCTGGCCTCAGCCGCGCAGCCCGGAACCCCTCTGGTCCGCCGCCTGACCGATTCTGTGAGGCAACTTATCGGCGCCTCCTCCGCCGCGGTCCTCCCCGTGCTTCTTTGTCCCAGTCCGGCCCGCTATCACGTGAAGCGCTGGCTGGAGCCGGTGTTGCCCAGGCTGGCGGTGATCGCCGCCGGGGAGATTCCTCCGGAGATCCGTTTGCGTCCGGTGGGAACGGTGCGCTGAGGGCTGGGCCGGTTGGACAGGGGGGCAAAGATGGGAATCGAGAACGCGGCTACAGCGAGGACCCAGGGGGCAGTGCGGCGGGGCAGCTCTACCGGCGGATATCCGCCCAGCGCTTCGGCGGGGCCGGGGCTGAACGGAGAGCAGGAGCGGATTCTGCTCGAGCATCTGCCGATCGTTCGCTTCCTGGCCCGGCGCATCCATGAGCGCCTGCCCCAGCATGTGGACATTGAGGACCTGGTCTCAGCCGGGGTAGTCGGCCTGATGGATGCTTTCGCCAAGTTCGATCCTACGAAAAAGGTTCAATTCCGCAGTTACGCGCAGTTCCGTATCCGTGGCGCGATTCTGGACAGCCTGCGCACGCTCGACTGGAGTCCGAGGGAGCTGCGCCGCAAGGGCCGCGCGGTCGAAGAGGCGATCCGGGTGCTGACGGGGCGCATGGGCGTGGCTCCGGGCGAGGGCGAGGTAGCCGCGGAGATGGGGCTGGGGCTGGAGGAGTACCAGCAGTTGCTCGGCGATCTGAAGGGCCTGGAGATCGGCACGCTGCACATGGAGCGCAACGAGGACTCGGGCGAAGAGGAGCTGGCCTATGTGCCGGGCCGGCCGGAAGAGGATCCGCTCTTCCGCTGCCTGCGCGGGGAACTGGAAGACCGGCTGGGGGATGCGATCGCCCATCTGCCGGATCGGGAACGCCTGGTGATGACGCTTTACTACTACGAGGAGATGACCATGCGCGAGATCGGCCTGGCGCTGGGGGTGGTCGAGTCGAGAGTTTCGCAGGTGCATGCCTCGGCGGTGGTCCACCTCCGGGCCGCGCTCCGCGACCTGGCGGCGCGCGGGTCCTTCGACAGGTCAGGTGCGCGCAGACCGGCGGAGCCTCGGCGGCGCTGACGGATCGGGTGCAAGGACCGGCTCAGTGCAAGCGCGATGCAGGCAGTCATTTAAAGGGGATAGGCAGTGATCGAAAAGACGCTCAAGCAGGCCGAGATCGACGCTCTCTTTGAGGCCGCGCGAAGCTCGACGCCGGAGGCCGCGCGAATCGAGGTGCGGGCCAAGGTTGTGCCCTATAACTTCACCTCGGCCGGACAGATCTCGACCGACCAGTTGCGCGCGATCAGCATGTTGAACGACCTGTTCGCCCGCAATCTGACCCACAATCTGGCCGCCTGGCTGCGCACCCGCTTTCAGGTCAACCTGGTCTCGGCGGAGCAGATTCAGTTCAACGAGTTTCTGCTGCGGATTCCCGAGATAAGCTATGTGGCCTCTGTCCGGCTGGAGCCGCTCGGAGCGCTTTCGGTTCTGCAGCTTGACCTGGCGCTGGCGCCGCCGGTCATCGACCTGCTGCTGGGCGGCGAGGGCAAGGAAGGACCGATGCGCGAGCTCACCGACATCGAAGAGGCGATCCTGGGCAGCGTGGTCGAGATCATCTGCCGGGAGTTGACCGCGGCCTGGCAGCCGGTGGGCCTGAGCTTCAACTTCGAGCGGCGGCAGATGCAGACCCAGGTGGCCCGCATCATGTCGGTCAACGAGAAGACGCTTTGCCTGAGCTTCGAGATTCGCATGCCGCACAGCTCGGGCCTGCTCAATCTGGCGTTTCCAGCCGTGGTAGCCAACACCATTCTTCGCCGCCTGACCTCGGACTGGGGCCGCAGCCGCCGCCACGCCGGAGAGACCAGGGCGCGGATCGAAGCCACGGCGCGAAGGATCCGCTTCGGTGGTTCCCTGCAGTTACCCACGGTGCGGCTGGCGGCAAGCAGCATCGAAAACCTGGAGCCGGGGATGGTGCTTCGCCTCGATCTGCCCGCCAACACGGTTCCTGTATGGCAACTGGGCGGACAGCCGTTCTCTCAGGCCCATGCCATCCGCCTGGGACCGCACCGCGGCGCGCGCATGGATCGCCGCATCGGCGAGGCCGAGGCATGATGACCTATCTCGACTGTTGGATCGGCGCGGCTTCGGCCCTGTTCTCGCAGGCGCTTGCCGGAGAGCCGCAGCTGGTCGAGTCGATGCCCAAGCCGCTCGCGGGAGACTCGTTTGGCTTTGCCGCAACCGTTTCCGGGGATGAGCAGGGACGCTTCGCCGTGGTCCTCGAGGGCACGGTTCTGGAGACGCCGCTGGTGGGCGAAGGGATGGACCAGAAGGCCGGCTGGGGCGAATTGTTGCGCGAAGTCGCCGATGCCGCGGCTGGAGAGCTGCTGGCCAAGACGGGGAAGAAGTGCCGCGTCGAAAGGTTCGAGGCAATTAATGGAGAAAGCAAGGTCTCGCGCGCGTTCCAGTTGAAGTCGGGCGATCGCGCCTGGACGATCCTTGTCCGGGACGAGGTGCGCGCCCCCAAACCGGCGGCAAAACCTGCGACCGAGCAGCCGGCCGCCTCCGAAAAGGCCCCCGCGGCAGCCTTGAGCCCGGGGACAGCCCTGAGTCCCGGGATCGAACTCCTGCTCGATGTTGAGCTGGAGGCCACGCTGCGCTTTGGTTCCTGCGAGATGCCGCTGGGCCAGCTTCTCGACCTGGGCCCCGGCGACGTGGTGCAGTTGGATCGCAACGTCTCGGACCCGGTAGATCTGATCGTCGGCGACAAGATTGTGGCGCGCGGCGAGGTGGTGCTGGTGAACGGAAACTTCGGCCTCCGGGTAACCGAAGTTGCCGCACCCAGGAAGCGGCTGGAGAGCATTCGATGCCTCTTTTAAGCCGGAGGTCACGGGAGAATCTGCCCGATGCGGGCGGGAGGATGCTGTTGGCGGGTGGGGCGGCTGAGGAATCGAAACCCAAAGGGAGTTTGCCGGCCAGAACGGTCTCCCTTGGGCGGCGGCTCACCCTGCTTGAAACCTGCGCCAACGAAGGTTGCGATTCGGGCTGGCTGCACCTGTGGCGGGGCCGTTCCGTGCCTGTATTCGAGGCTGGGTGGAGTTGTTCGGCGGCATGTACAGAGGCGCGTGTGGCGCTGGCGGTTCGGCGCGAACTGGACGGTACGGCCCCACGCCTCGAGATTCACCGTCACCGGATTCCGCTGGGGCTGACGATGCTGGAGCAGGGTTGGATCGACGCCGGGCAGTTGCGCCGGGCGCTCGATGCGCAGAGGACGGCCGGCGCGGGCCGGCTGGGCCGCTGGCTGGTGCATCGGGAAGGGGTGAGCGAGCAGTTGGTTACCCGCGCTCTCGGTTTGCAATGGAGCTGCCCGGTGCTGGCGATGGATTATCACGATGCCGAGGCCCTGACGGTGCTGGTTCCGCGGCTGTTTGTGGACGCCTTTGGAGCGCTGCCGTTGCGGGTGGCGGCGGGCAAGCTCCTCTATTTGGGTTTTGAAGACCGGCTCGACCCGGTCGTCGCCCTGGCCATCGAGCGGATGACGGGATTGAGGGTGGAAGGCGGGCTGGTCGAGGAATCGCTGTTCCGCGCGGCTCATGCGCGCATGCTGATCTCCAGGTTTCCCGAGGTGGAGTTGATCGAGGCCAGTTCGGAGTCGGCAATGGCCCACGCGCTTTCGAAATCGATTGAAAAGGCGCGTCCGGTTGAGTCCAAGCTTGTTCGTGTCCATGACTGCCTGTGGTTAAGGATGTGGCTGCGACCCAGGTTGGGAGCGGTGCCGGAGATTGGATCCGTCCAGGACCTGATCTGTTCGATCGGCATGCGCTAGGATCGCGGGGGCGATCTGCCCCAAGGAGCTCCGCCGGGGGCGAAAATGGCTCTCATGGATCGAATGAGCGCGCCGATAAACACAGCAGCAGAGGAGCCTGGGCATGAAAGAAATTCGTACCCTCATCGTCGACGATTCCACGGTGATGCGCAAGATTGTGGAGCGTTCGCTGCGCCAGGCGGGCCTGGACCCGCTGGTGGTCTACGAGGCTGGCAGCGGCACCGATGGGTTGGATGTCTTGAGGTCGAAGCAGGTTGACCTGATTCTGTCCGATATCAACATGCCCTCGATGGATGGGCTGGAATTTTTGCGCCAGATCAGAGCGCAGAACCTTGCTCCCGGCGTTCCGGTGGTCATGATCACCACCGAGTCGAGCGAGGAGCATGTCAAACAGGCCATCCTGGCCGGGGCGCAGGGATACATCCGCAAGCCGTTCACAGCTGAGCAGGTGAAGGAACGGGTGCTGTCGTTGTTGAATGCGGTGTAGCTGGGGGGTAGCGATGTGCTCTTGAACGGTGTGCGCAAGGCGGCGATCGCGACAGCGGGAGCCGGTGGCGAAAAGGGAATGGAGCGTACGATGGCAGTCTCGTTGCGTGAATCCGTGCAACTGGTCTCCGATCCGAGGAACCTGGATGCAAGTGTGGAAGAGGTCTTCCAGACGATGTTGGGATTGGCCTGCCGGCGCGACCCCGGACCGGCTCTGATCGAGCCGGAGTCGGTGACTGCAGTGGTAGGGTTTGGCGGCCTCTTGAGCGGAGCCTGCCTGTTCAAGAGCAGCAGTTCGGCGGCCATCAGGATCGCCGCGCACATGACCGGGATGGAGTTCGACGAGGTCGACGACACGGTAAAGGACGGTATCGGCGAGATCTGCAACATGCTGGCCGGCGCGTGGAAGGGCAAAGTCCCCAATCTGGCAGCCAACTGCGGCCTGTCGATTCCGGCCGTGATTACCGGCCGCGATTACAACCTCCACGTCCAGGCTCCCGAGTTCAAGCTGAACCACTGTTATCGTTTTGAGGACTCGAGCTTTGAAGTGACGATCATCTGCGACGGTTTGCAGTAAGAACCTGGGCGAAACGGCTCCGCAGTTGCTCATCCAAATCGGCGCGGGCGAAACGGCTCCCGCGGCTTGTCATCCAAATCGGCGCGGGCGAAACGGTTCCCGCGGCTTGTCAGCCAAATCGGCTCGGCCGAATGGGCGCGCCGGAGGCGAAACGGCGCGCGGCGCATCGACCGTTGCGGCAAAAACAGGTTGAGACCGGTGGTGCGATTCTCCGCTGTCCATCTCTTGCCCTCGTCCCCGTCCTTATAGATCCGGGTCCGATCGATCCGGCGCCCCATTCCTAATCCCCTCTAATCCCTTCCTCTCTCTTCCGGTCCTCCAACTGCTCCACTCATCGTCGTGCGACAGGGGGACCGCCCGATGGACAGCGGATATTATGCGGCGATGACCGGGCTGGTTGCGCGAACTCAGGCCCTGGACACGGCGGCCGCGAATCTGGCCAACGCGCAGACTCCGGGTTACAGAGCAGAGCGTGAGTACTTCCGCTCCGTGCTTCTGGGGCCCGACGCGATTGCGTCGCAGCTCGGGCAGGTGGTGAACAACTACGGCCTATTGGGCGGAGACCGACTGAGCATGGCGCAAGGCGCGCTTCAGCAAACCGGCAATCCCCTCGATCTGGCCATCGAGGGCGAGGGGTTCTTTCAGGTATCTACGGCCAACGGCCTTCGCTACACACGGGACGGCGGCTTCCACCGCGCACAGAACGGACAACTGGTTACAGCGGCGGGCGAATCGGTGCTTTCAACAGTGGGCCAGGCGATTCCCATTCCGCCGGGTGAGGTAACGGTCGGCGCCAACGGAGTGGTTTCGGTGGCCGGCGGCGTGGTGGCTACGGTGGGCGTGTTCACTTTTGCGCCCGGTGTTCAGTTGACACCCGAGGGAGCCAACCGGTACCTCCCTCCGCAGGGGACTGTTCCCATCCCCGTGACGAATGCCGCGGTCCACCAGGGAGAGATCGAGGCAGCCAATCAGGACGTCATTCAGGGTTCTCTCGACCTGATTGTGATGCAGCGTCAGGCGGAGATGATGCAAAGGGCGCTGACCATCTTCCACACGGAGTTCAACAAGATCGCAACCGAGGATCTGCCCAGGGTGTGAAGTACACGGATCAGGGATCAGGGGTCAGGGGTCAGGAATTCGAGGTTGGTGAGCAGTCAGTTGTTTAGAACCCGAAGTCGGAAATTGGACGGGGAAGCAGCAGTCCGTTGCAAGGGAGTTGGCGGTTGTGGTTCAGGAGCCGGGTTTTCTGATCCCTGATCCCTGATCTCTGACCCCTGTTAAGGAGCGTCTATGATTCGAGCGTTGTATACGGCAGCCAGCGGCATGAGCGCCCAGCAACTGAACCTGGACACCATTGCCAACAACCTGGCCAACTCATCGACAACCGGATTTCGCCAGTTGCGCCTGGAGTTCCAGGACATGGTCTACCAGAACCTGGTGACGCCGGGGGCGGCGCAAAGCCAGTCCACGGTTTCGGCCGGCCTGCAGATCGGGTTGGGGACCAAGTCGGCGGCTACCGAGGTCATCATGACCCAGGGTTCGCTGAATCAAACGTCCAATCCTCTGGACGTGGCCATCGAGGGCACCGGGTTCTTTCAGGTGCAGCGGCCCGATGGAACCATCGCCTACACTCGCGCCGGTCAGTTTCAACTGAACAATCAGGGGACACTGGTGACCACGGACGGCGACCCGGTGATTCCCACCATCACCATCCCCTCCAATGCGACGGCGGTCACCATCACCCAGTATGGTGTGGTGAACGCGACCCTCGCCGGGCAGCAGAACCCCTCGCAGCTTGGCCAATTGCAACTGGCCACGTTCCCCAATCCGGGCGGCCTGGAAAGCATGGGTTCGAATCTGTTGCAGACCACGCTCAGCTCCGGCGACCCGGTTCTAGGCAACCCCGGCGGGACAGAGGGATTAGGTACCTTGCAACAGGGTTACCTCGAAAACTCGAATGTGGACGTGGTGACCATGTTCGTGCAGATGGTGCTGGCGCAGCGGGCCTACGAATCGAACTCGAAAGTCATCAAGGCCGCGGACGATATGTATTCCCAGGTCAATAACATGACCCGGTAGAGATGAAGCGGTTTATGAACAATTGCGGCGCTGGAGACCGAATGAGAACGGGTGGGAGAATGCGGTTGGGCGTGGCGCTGGGGGCTCTGGCAGCTTCGGCCGGCTCCTTCGGTCAGGCGGCAATCCTGGCGCCGTCCGGGCCCATGGTCATGATTTCATTGGCGGGGCCGGATGCCGTGGCGATGCAGGCTACGGGCGAGGTTGTCCGCGAGATCGACGACCCGCATAACGGGGCACGATGGCTTCTGATGCGAGATTCCAGCCATCCGGGCGGACCGGGCCGCATGGTGCTGGCAGGCGAACCGCGGGGTAAGGCGCTCAACAATGTTCGCAAAGGGGCTGGAACTGCGACCGCTCAGCCGGTGATCCACGCCGGGGACCGTTTGATTGTCGAGGAAGACACAGCAGTCGTCGAGGCCTGGCTGGAGGCAGTCGCGCTCAATCCGGCTGCGGCTGGCTCTCCGCTCAATGTGCGGTTGGCGATTGGCGGCAGAGTGGTCCGTGTGGTGGCATTGGCGGCTGGACGAGCGGCGCTTTTGGCGGAGACGGAGGCAAGGCCATGAAATCAAGGCCGTCTTCTAGCCCGTTTTCGAGTTCATCTTCGAAACCGTTGCAGGGCCGCATCCTTCGCTGCACTCTTGCGGTCATCGTTGCCTTGCCGGGGGTCAGCCCGGCTCCGGCCGCGGGCAGAAAGCACATCCCATTTGTTCCGGCAGCCAAGCCGACACCTCCCGAGGAGGCTCTGCATGCCTATGTCGAGCGGGTTCGGGCACAGCAGGCGGCGGAGGTGCGCACGCCGGGTTCGATCTGGAGCCCGGAGGGCCGGCTGGTGCGGCTGGGCACCGATGCCAAAGCCGTTCGTTTGCACGATGTGGTCTCGATTGTGGTCACAGAAAGCCTGGCCGCCTCGACCGACGGACAGGTGAAAAACTCCCGGGCCTCGAACGCCAATTCCGGGCTGACCTCGCTGTTCGGTCTTCTCAAGGGTTCCAATGCCCTGAAGAATCTGGTTGGCATGAACGCGGCCTCGGGGCTGACGGCGCAGGGGCAGAGCACGACCAACTCCAGCCTGGCGACCACGTTTGGCGCGGAGGTTGTGGATGTGCTGCCCAACGGAATGCTGGTTGTGCAGGCCACCCGGCAGTTGACCTTCTCGCAGCAGACACAGCTGATCAAGTTGCGCGGCCTGGTGCGGCCCGAAGACGTGAGTTCCCAGAACCAGGTGCTTTCGACGGCCATGACCGACCTTGAACTGGAAGTGACGGGCAAGGGAATCGTCAACGATTCGACATACCGGCAGAATCCGCTGGTGCGCTTCCTCGAGAGGCTCTTGATTTTTTGAGAGCAGAGATCAGGGGTCAGAGATCAGGGGTCAGGGAAAAGGGCAAGAAAGACGTTGCGGGAAGAATAAACCATGCGAGGTAGCAGAGACAATTCGGCGCCGGGCAACTTCGAATCTCTCATCGGCAGGTGTATTGCACTTGCGGCTCTGTTGGGGCTAGCGGCGGTCTTTGCCCAGGGCCAGAATGCACCGCAATTGGCTCGTGTCAAGGATGTGGCTACGATCGAGGGAATTCGGGACAATCAGCTGGTAGGTTATGGGCTGGTGGTCGGACTGAGGGGCACGGGAGACAGCTCGCAAACGGTCTTTCCGGCACAGACGCTGATCTCCGCGCTGGAGCGGATGGGCATCACAGTTCCCCAAACCGGCTCGAACAGCGCCAGCAACATGCAGGTGAAGAACATGGCCGGGGTCTTTGTGGTGGCCACTTTGCCGCCCTTCAGCCGGCCCGGCTACAAGTTGGACATCACCGCCTCCTCCGCGGGCGATGCGCGATCGCTCGAGGGCGGCATCCTGCTGATGACCCCGCTCTACGGGCCGGACGGGCAGGTCTACGCCCAGGCGCAGGGGTCTTTGGTTTTGGGAGGCTACATGGCGTCGGGCGGGGGGAATACGAAGCTCCTCAACCACCCGACGACGGCGCGCATCCCCGGCGGGGCGTTGGTGGAGCGGCCGGTTCTATTCGACCTGAAGCAGATGCATATCGTCGGCGTGGTCCTGAACGATGCGGATTTTCACACCTCCGAGCGGATGGCGGCGTCCATCGATCGTGTGCTGGGCTCAGGCCGGGCACATGCCGTCGATAGCAGGCTTGTGGAGGTTACCACTGCTCCGGATGAGGACATCGCGGCCTTGCTGGAACGGGTCGAGGCGGTGGAAATCGAGGTGTACCCGCGTGCCCGCGTTGTGGTCAATGAGCGGACCGGAACCGTCGTCATCGGAGGCACGGTTCGCCTGCAGCCGGTCTCGATCCTCCACGGAGGCCTTTCTGTGAACGTGATCTCCGAAGTCAGAGTCTCGCAGCCCAACCCCGGTTCCTCGGGAACGACGGAGGTTGAGCAGCAGACCACGGTGCAGGCTCAGGACAAGCCGGTCAACCGCATCGACCTGAAAGAGGGAGCAACGGTGGAAGATCTGGTCCAGGAGTTGCAACGGACGGGAGCCGGAGCTCGGGATGTGATCTCGATTCTGCAGGCCATGAAGGCGGCCGGCGCACTCGAAGCCGACCTGGAAGTTCTGTAATTGAGGATTCTTGAATGCAATCGATCACCTCTCTAACGGCAACGCCCGGCGCAGCAGGTGCAGCCGTTCCGCAGCCCAGGCTGGTGCGAGCGGCGCATGAGTTCGAAGCGCAGATGATGAAGGAGTTGATGAAGCCCATGACCCAGGGGAGTTCGTTGACGGGCGACGACGCGGACTCCGACAGCGAGTCGGGTTCGGGCGGTGCGCTGACCGAATTCGCGTCGGAAGCATTGGGACGGGCGCTGAGCGAGGGCGGAGGATTCGGGATTGCCAACAGCATCGTCCAGGATCTCTCCCGATCTGGTACCAGGACCGCAACCGCGCCGGTAACCGGAAACCTGCACAGCAATACCGTAATGAAATCGCATGAATGACTACAGTGATTAGAAGGGCTGCCGATAGTCCCAGCAAGGAGCAATGTGTATGGACATTCGCACTAGTCTCGATGGATTGAAATCACTTCTGGGGGTGACGACCCCGGCCCCGGCCGCACCGCAGCCCCGGAGCAACAGCGCAGTAGGCGGCAGCGGCCTGGGCAGCGACCAGGCAACGTTCAGCAGTGCCGGGAGCGAAGTCTCACAGACGGCCGCCGAACCGGGCGTGCGCACAGACAAGGTTGCTTCCGTTCAGGCCGCTCTGGCGGCGGGCACTTACAATGTGGCTCCATCCGCGGTTGCGTCAAAGGTTGTGGACTCGATGCTGGGCGGGGAGCAGTAGGAAGACCGATCCGCGGGGGTTGCGGTGCGCCGCAGGTTGAAGGCGCTTGCCGGGGACTGCGAGTCGGATGAGCGCCATGATTGCGCCGGCTCCGTCCGCGGATGCAGGCGGGAATCGGAAGCAGCAGGCGGCACGGAAAGGAAAGCTGGCAATGCAAGGTATTGTTGGGCAGCCGGAGCTGAGGGAACTTGTCAGGGAGGCGTCCCGGGCATTGGCTTGCCTGGATGCTGACCGGCTGGAGGAACTGGCGTTGTCGTGCCAGGCGCTCAATCGCGATCCGGCTGCGAAGAGCGCGGCTGAACGCACGGTATTGGCGCGCCAGGCCAGGGAAGCAGTGGGAGACTTGGCGGTTTTTGGCCGTGTTCTTGAGGCAACGCGGGCCAATCTGCAAGTAATGAATCGGTTGAGTGAATTGCGCGCCGGCCGGTTGGAGTACAGGGAGCCTCAGCGCCGGGGATGGGCGGCGACGGAGAGCGTCCATGGGAACAATTAGCTCCGCATTCAGCATCATGTCGGGCGCGCTCGATGCCGACCAGTCGGCACTGAGCATCGTGGCCAACAATGTGGCCAATGCGAATACCCCTGGGTACACGGAGGAGATTCCCACCTGGCGGGAGAACGAGCCGCTTCAGATCAACGGCGCTTCTCGAGGAGACGGTGCCTCGGAGACAGGCGCAACGTCGTTGCGGGACAAGGTGCTGGCGGAGAGGCTGAACCAGCAGCAGCAGTTGGCGTCGGCATCGGGAACGCGGCTGACCGCGCTTGACAGCGTTCAGGCGCTGTTCACGCCGGATTCGGGTTCAGCCAGCGCGACAGCCGGAGACATCGGCAGTGACATCACCAGCTTTTTTAGTTCTTTCTCCAAGCTCGAAGCTAACCCTACCAACAATGCGTTGCGCCAGGGCGTTCTGTCTGCCGCATCCACGCTGGCAGGGGATGTGTCCAATGCGGCAGCCAGCCTGAACCAGCAGAGGTCGGCGCTGGACCAGGAGGCGGGTGGGGTTCCCAGCCAGGTGAATGCGCTGACCGGCGCTATTGCGCAACTGAACCAACAGATCCAGACCACCTCGCCGGGGGCGGATGCAGGGACGCTTGAGGACCAGCGCCAGCAGGACCTGAGCAAGCTTTCGCAACTGATCGGCATCAACCAGATTGCGACCGAGAACAACGGCCTTGCGATCACGACGACCTCCGGACAGTTATTGGTTTCGGAGGGATCGAGTGATCAGATGACGGCAGGGACGGTCGGCGGAGTCACAGATTTTTTCGTGGGGACTTTGGATGTGACCTCGCAACTGGCGGGCGGAGGCGGACAACTCGGCGGATATTTGACCGCTCGCGACCAGGACATTCCCGGTGTTCTATCTTCGCTCGATCAACTCGCTTACAGCGTTTCCACTCAGGTGAACGCGCTGAACAGTGGGGGGATCGATCTGAATGGAGTCAGCGGAAGCACGGCCAGTCCTCTCTACATCTTCAACCAGCCCACTGTGGTTGCCGGCAGTGCGGCGCAATGAGCGTGGCGATGACCGATCCCAACCAGATTGCTGCCGCCGGGGCGGGGCAGGGGACAGGCGACAACTCCAATGCCGCGGCGATGGCGAAGCTCGCGAATCAATCGATTGTCAATGGCCTGTCGCCGACCAACTTCTTTTCAAATCTTGTCTCCACGCTGGGGTCGACCGTCTCCGGCGTGCAGGCGGAGAACACGGCCGAGAACGCATCGGTGACTCAGTTGCAGACGCAAAACGATGCGCTTTCCAGGGTCAATCTGGACGATGAGGCTTCTTCGATGACGACATTGGAGCGGAGCTATGAGGCCGCTTCAAAGGTATTTACGATGCTGGATACGATCATGGCCTCGGCCTTGAATCTGGGCGAGACGACAACGGTTTCCTAGTCCGGCCAAAGGCGGATAGTTCATGGGGATGGAGAGGCATTCAAGTTCGTGGAGGAATGCTATGCGGGTGGATCCGAATTATGTCTCGAATCTTGTAGGCTCGCTCGATCAGGCCCAGGCCAGCCAGCAGCAATTGACGGCTGAGCTTTCGAGCGGCGTAAGCATCACCGCACTTAGCCAGAATCCGGTTGCAGCCGGTCAAAATGTTTTGCTGCTCAACCAGATTCAGCAGGACGATTCGTTCACGCAAAGTTCGAGTCTTGTGACGGGGCAGTTGCAGGTTGCCGATTCGACATTGGGTAGTGTTATTTCGCAGCTTGCACAGGCCATTTCTCTGGCTACCAACGCCAATAACGGCACCTTGAACCCGAGCGATGTAAAGTCCATCGGCAATCAGATCTCCGGCATCCTCGATGAGGTGCAGTCGCTGGCCAACACCAACTACCAGGGCCAGTACATCTTTGCCGGCGGACAGACTTCGACAACTCCGTTCACGGCCTCGACCAGCACCTCTCCAGCCACCACTGCCTATAACGGCGACGGGGATGTCAACTATCTGCAGACGCCCAACGGTCAAAAGATCCAGTTGAATGTACCGGGCGATCAAATCTTTTCGGCAAGCGGCTCGAACAGCGTTTTTGGTGCTCTCAATAATCTTGTGGCCGACTACGCCAGCGGCACCGTCGACACCAACAGGGCGGTGACCGATACGGTGGCATTGAGCACGGCGATGAACTACGTTTCGCAGCAGCGAGTGACCATCGACAACTCGATCACGCAAATTACCGGAGCTTCAGAAGCGGTGACCAGCGATCAGACCCAGTTGACCACCGCGCAGACCAATCTGATGCAGGCCGATGTGGCGTCAGTTGCAACGCAGCTCTCATTGGCTGAAACCCAGCAGACGGCGCTTGAAGACGTGATCGCGCAACTCGATTCGGCGTCGAACAGCTTGTTCAGCAAGCTGCAATAGGAGATTCGTCGGGCTGCAGCCGTCTATACTTTGAGCAGAAGGAAACACCTTGCTCGCTGCGATTCGATTTGTATGGAATGCGACGCGCGGTCATCGGCTGACTCCGTGGCGGAGCGAATACCTGCGTTGGCGCGTCGAGACTTACTCCGGTCAGAAGGCCGAGACGTTGACCGCCAAGAAGGTGTTTAGTTTCGTATGGGCCTCGCGCTGGGAGCTGTTGAGTTTCCTCGTCTGGACAGACAGGCTGGATCACGAAGTGCATAAGCAGGTGTAACGGAGAACAGGGGTCAGGGGTCAGGGGTCAGGGGTCAGGGAAAGCATGGGCGACTCTGGCGGATTGTCAAGTTGTTTATGTGTTCTTGGCTTTTCTCTCCGCATTTGAGCTTATACAACCGATCACCAAGAACTGACCACTGCTTTTTGGAGATCTTTTACGCATGAGGATTGGACAGATTCACTTGGCTGGCGCAGTCCTCGGGGCATTGCTTGTAACCGCCATTGCTTCCGCGGCGCAGCAAATGCCTCCGGCCGAGCCTCCCTTGCCACTTCCTTCAAGCCACACTGAGGCAACCACTCTGCGTGTCACGGCACAGGAAGTGCTGGTGCCTACGCTGGTTGAGAAGCGCGGCGGCGGCGTTGTCTACGGTCTGAAGCCGAACGATTTTGTGCTCGAAGATAACGGAGCGCCGCAGAAGATTCGCGTACAGGAAGAGATGGACACAGCGCCGGTTGCTCTGGTGGTGGCTGTCGAAGAGGGCGGAGCGAGCGCGCTCGAATTCGACAAGCTGGCTAAGCTCGGGCCGCTGCTCGATACGTTTCTCTCCGACGGCAGGAGCCAGGCGGCGCTGGTGGGCTTCGATTCCAAGCCGCATTTGCTTTTGGACTACACGCACTCCAGCGATGAAGTCGGCGATTCTCTCAAGAATCTTCAGGCGGGCAACGGCGGCGATGCGATTCTGGATACGGTGAGCTACGCCGTCGATCTGCTGGCGACGCAGCCCAAGGAGTATCGGCGCGTTCTGTTGTTGATCAGCGAGGAGCGCGACCACGGCAGCAAGCACACCAAGCCGGAGCAGCTGATAGAGAAGATCGGCAGGTCGGACGTGCTGGTGCTGAGCGTGTCGTTTTCTCCATCGCGCGCCGAACTGCTTCACGACGTGAAGGACAATGGCGACGACCGGACCATGAACATGTTCTCGACCCTGGCCATGACTGTGCAGGCATTCAAGAAGAATGTCTCCAAAGAAGTCGCCCACATGAGCGGCGGGGAGTACACCACCTTTACCGGTGACAAGGGATTTGAGCAGCGAGTTTTGGATGCGGCCAAGCACGCACGCAACCGGTATCTGATCACGTTCAGTCCCTCCGATCCAACGCCCGGCCTGCATACGATCCGGGTGAAAACCGCGCAGGATTATGGGGCACGGATCGTGGCCCGGACTAATTACTGGCTGGTGGGAGAGCGGTAAACGGCGGGTTTCGCAGCTAGTTTCTAACTACGAGTCTTTCCGCTATTGACTGATCGGCCTGGTGAGTTGAGGAGCGGATTTAGATAAAGGGACAAAATGCCGCGAAAAGTGTGGCATAATGTCTTTATGGGTCAAGTTGCCACAGTCGCTTTAGAGCCATCGCCTGCCTTCGCGTTCAGCTGGAGAGACATTGAGCGCGGCGTCACGATCAATCTGTTGGAGGAGTTTTCTGCCTATTCAGGAATTTCTCTCAAAGAGCTGATGGAAGTGGTGATCCCTCCGCGGACATTGAAGCACCGCCGCCAGCGCCAGGAGCCGCTGAGCATGGAAGAGTCGGATCGGCTGTTCCGTGTCGTTCGCATGTACGAATTGGCCGTAAAGGTTTATGGAGATCGTGAGGACGGCCGGAAATGGCTGCTTTCTCAGATGCACCGTTTTGACGGAAGGACGGCGCTCTCCATGTTGCGAACTGAAGCCGGAGAACACGCCGTTCAGGGCTTCCTGATCCAAATCGACGAAGGAATGTTCGTATAGTTTTGCAATCCCTATCTCCGGTCATGACTTTGTGGCGAATTAGCAGCCATGCCGATTTGAGCGGCGAGGGCGGTCGCTTCACGTCAGCGCGATGGCATACGGAGGGAAGCAGGGTTGTTTACCTGGCTGAGAGTCCGGCAGGTGCGATCGTCGAGCGTTTGGTTCACTTGATGGATGTGAGGCCGGAGGGAATTCTTCCGCGCACTTATCAACTGCTTCGAATCTCAATGGGCGTCGCGTCGGAGATTAAGTCCTTGGAACCTCCTTCAGGACTCGATTGGAAGATACAGGAAGAGGTCACGCGGAAGATTGGCGATGCATGGCTGGCCCTGCGGGAGTCGCCGTTTGCTCGTGTCCCGTCTGCGATTGCCCCTTACACCTGGAACTACTTGTTGAACCCGGATCATCCGGGAGCTCGACACGCGCGCATTGTTGAAGTCATTAAGGAGCGGTTCGACAATCGGCTTTTCCGATTCGGCGCGCACTGAGATTGCCTGGGTTCGCATATGGGATGGAGAGTAATTTGGGGGAGTGATGCGCTGGCTTGAGATTTTGGCTGTGGTGCTGGGCAGTGGACTACTTGGAGCGATTGGCCTATATGTCGGTCTGAGATTATCTCGCTATCGTCGGCATCGTTCGGGCGAAGAGATTCAGACAATATTGTCGAGAAACAAACTGGACTAAATCTCTGGCTGACCACCCACCAGGATGCTGCAGAATAGCGTCGGTCCGGGCATTCATGGTAATCTCACACTAGACACTTAAGAGTGGACCTGAGAAGACAAGAGGAGTAACACACGCCGTGCTGGCGACTGCTAAGAAAACAACCCTGATTGAACGCTTCCGCACCCACGATTCGGACACCGGTTCGCCGGAAGTCCAGATCGCGATTCTGAGTGAGCGGATTGGCGAACTGACCGAGCATTTCAAGACCCACAAGAAGGATCACGCTTCCCGGCGTGGACTTTTGATGCTGGTCAGCAAGCGCCGCCGCCTGCTGGATTACCTGAAGACGCACGATACCGACCGCTACCGCGACGTGATCGGCAAACTCGGTATCCGCAAGTAATCAGAAAGCACACTTTGACACGGAAGCGCCCAGACCGGACATTGGTCACGGCCCCCGTTCCACCCAGAACCTGGGGCCATGGTGTACCTGGCGAACTGCTCTCGCTGCCAGGGCTTGCGCACAGCTATCGGCTGAGCGCGATCCCCGCGTCGCGATCGACATTCAGGCCGGGAGAATCCGCTCCCCCGCGCAACGCCCACTCTTTTGCGCGCAGCCTGTCTGCTTTCGTGCGGCTCGTCAGCTTCTCCAGCACCTTCCGGCGCCTTCCCACCACAAGTTTCTCAAGCGAACAAAACGAAACGAGGACACTATGTCTACGAAGCATGAAGTAGCCGTCGAGCTTGCCGGCGGCAAGCGGCTGGTTTTTGAGACCGGCCGCATGGCCAAGCAAGCCTCTGGCGCCGCACTGGTCACCACGGGCGAAACCGTTGTTCTGGCCACTGCCGTGGCTTCCCCAGATCCCAGGGAAGGCATCGACTTCTTCCCCCTCACCGTGGATTACCGCGAATACACCTACGCGGGCGGGCGCATTCCCGGCGGCTTCATCAAGCGCGAAGGCCGGCCCAGCGAAAAAGAAGTTCTGACCTGCAGGCAGATCGATCGCCCCATCCGCCCCTTGTTCCCCGACGGGTTCCGCAATGAGACGCAGGTGATTGCTTTGGTCTTTTCCGCCGACAAGGAAAACGACCCCGATGTGGTCGGCATCAACGCCGCCGCTTGCGCGCTGGCGCTGTCCGACATTCCTTTCAGCGCCACTGTTGGCGCAGTCCGCGTCGGCCGTGTGAATGGCGAGTTCGTCATCAATCCCACGTATTCCGAGCGCGCCGACACCACGGTCAACATTATGGTTGTCGGTCATAAAGACGGCATCGTGATGATCGAGTCGGGCGCCAAGGAAGAGTCTGAAGAAGTGATTCTGGCGGCCATCGAGTTTGCCCACACTGAGATCAAGAAGATCGTCGCGGCGATCGACGAGTTGGTTGCCCTGGCCGGCAAACCCAAGCGTGCGTTTACAGCGCCGGAGTTTGATGAAGGTTACTACGCCGGGCTGAAGGCCAAGATCGGCGACCGGCTCAAGGACGCACTCGACACCAAGGCCCACGGCAAAACGGAAAGCTACGCTCTAATCAAGCGGATCAAGGAAGAGTTGGCTGCGGAGCTGCCCGCCGACGATCCAGCAGCGAAGAAGAAGCTGGCGCACTACTATGAGCATCTGCGCGAACGGACCTTCCGCGAGCAGGTGACCCACGAGCGCATTCGGCCGGACCGCCGCGCCTTTGACGAGATTCGCCAGATCACCATCGAAACCAGCGTACTGCCGCGCGTTCATGGTTCGGCGCTGTTTACTCGCGGGGAGACGCAGGCCCTGGTTACGGCAACTCTGGGCACGACCGACGACGGCCAGCGTCTGGAGAGTTATGAAGGCGAAAAGAAGAAGCCCTTCATGCTTCACTACAACTTCCCGCCGTTTTGCGTGGGCGAAACAGGCCGCATGACCGGAACTGGACGGCGCGAAATTGGCCACGGAGCACTGGCCGAGCGCGCCATTACAGCGGTTCTGCCCAGCGCCGAAGAATCGCCTTACACGATTCGAATTGTCTCCGACATTCTGGAGTCCAACGGCTCTTCGTCAATGGCCTCGGTCTGTGGCGCGAGCTTGGCGCTCTTTGACTCTGGCATCGCGCTGAAAGGTGCGGTTGCCGGTGTGGCCATGGGTCTGGTCAAGGAAGGCGACGACTACGCCATCCTTACCGACATTGCCGGCGCGGAAGACCACTACGGCGATATGGACTTCAAAGTGGCCGGCACGCGCAAGGGCATCACCGCATTGCAAATGGACATCAAGATCGGCGGCCTGACGCGCGAGATTCTTCAGCAGGCAATGGAGCAGGCGCGCAAGGGCAGGCTCTTCCTGCTGGACAAGATGGATGCGGTGCTCGACGGACCGCGCACGGAGCGTTCAGCCTACGCGCCTCGCATCGAAACCGTGATGATTCCGACCGATAAGATTCGCGACCTGATCGGAAAGGGCGGCGCGACCATCCGCGGCATCATCGAGCAGACCGGCGCCAAGATCGATGTGGACGACACAGGCCGGGTGAGTGTCGCCTCGAGCGATGCGGATGGCTTGAAGAAGGCGCTGGAAATGATCGGCAACATCACCGCGGTGCCCGAGATTGGAAAGGTCTATCTCGGCAAGGTGGTGCGGTTGGCGGAGTTTGGCGCGTTTGTGGAACTCTTTCCAGGCACCGACGGCTTGTTGCACATCTCCGAAATCGCGGAGCATCGCGTGAAGGAAGTGAAGGACGAACTGCGCGAAGGCGATCAGGTGATGGTGAAGGTGCTGGCTATCGAAGGCAATCGCATCAAGCTTAGCCGCAAGGCGCTCATCAAGGAGCAGAAGGCAAAGCTTGCTCCCTCGGCTCCGGCTGCGGCGGAGGCAGAGGAGTCCGAACAGCCGGCACCGTTTGTTCCACCCGCGAGGCCACGCAACGAGTTCGACGAAAGGCAGCCGAAGTCCAACCAGAGCACGATCCTGATTGAGGGCGGAGACGATTTCGAAGACGAAGCGGGCGAAGAGTTCGACGAAGAGAGCGAGCCGAACTTCAACCGCGTCGAGGGTGCGCCGGTCGTGGTTGCGCAACCATCTGGCGCGGGCCGTCCTCCGGCCAACAACAGCAATCGCCGTCGCCGTCGCCGTCGGCCTGGCGGTCCCGGCGGCGGACGCGGTCCAGGTGGCGGTCAGGGTTAGCCTGCATTTCTCACAGGCGGCGCGACAGCCCAGAATTCAAGGTCTGGCGAAGTCTCTGAGGGCCGGGAGGCCCTCAGAACAGCCGGTCTGGAGACCGGCGCTACGATTTTCGGTGACGGGTGAGAAATGCGGGTTAGCTGAGGGAATGATTGGCAACAAAGGCAAGGCCCGGACAAATTTGTCCGGGCCTTGCTTTTGTTCCGCAATGATTTGAACACATTCGACGGATCCGCGTTCGGCTCTTTTGCTGCCGGCAGAGGCTTACTTGAGAGCCGGGAGCAAATGGCGTTCTGCTGGCTCGATGTCGCGGGAAATGCTCGCGGAATAATTCTTGGCGTCATACATCCGGAGATCTGCCGCGACGCATAGAGGCTCCATCTCATCCGCGTCGTCTGGAAAGATCGCAATACCAATGCTGGCGCCGACCCGGACTTCCTTTCCCTCCAGTTGCATCGGCTCATCGAGGATCAGCTTCAGCGCCTCTCCTACACGGAAGGCATCTGCACGGCTTGTGGGCTCTTCAAGGACGATTGAAAACTCGTCGCCGCCGGTTCGCGCCACGGTGTCGGAGCGGCGGACGCGCGCGGAGAACATGGTTGCCACGTGTTGCAATACCAAATCTCCCACGTGATGGCCCATCGTGTCATTGACTTGCTTGAAGCGGTCCAGATCCACCACCAGCAAGGCAGTCTGGGCTTCGGAGCGGCGGGCACGCTCGATGGCGATGGTGAGCCGGTCCTGGTAGAGGCGGCGGTTGGGCAGCCCGGTCAGATGGTCGTGCAACGCCAAATGCCGGTTGTGTTCAATCTGGTCTTCAAGCAACACGAGGATCATGCCGACGGCGACCAAATATTTTGGCAGATTCCACACTTCGCTCTCGACATGTACGTTCGGCAGAAAGGCTTGCAACCATGGCGCCACCGCGAATACCGAAGCCCAGGCAAGAAATCCGGCGACCGTGATGAACGATCCGGCCGTGGTGCGGCGGTAAGCGTACCAGAAATGGATGCAGCAGCCGAAATAGACTGTGAACAACACGCCATTGAGGGCCAGACTGCCTCCATCGCCAGACTTGAATTGAGTGAGGAGCAGAAAACTGGACAGGGTGGAATACAGGCCGACCAGAACCCAACGCAGCGGGCTTTTGAAGTTTCTCAAGGCCAACAGCGCTACCAACCACGGCAAGGCGCTAACCAGGATCGCGGCTGGGATCAAAGCACGATCTGCAATTGGACTGGCAGAGAGAAGTGCGATATAGAGAGTATTCGATATTCCCAATACCGCGAACATCCAGCGGCTGGAAATCTCACGGCGGTAGGGAACCGATGACCACATGAAGAGGAGCCCGGCCCAGACCAACGCGGAAATTCCAACGAACCCTGCCAGTTGTCCCCAGAAGCCCGGCATAAGCAAGAAGAGGAAGGCGGCAAAGTGCACTGCAATCATGATCCAGCCGGTGAGCCAGACTCGGGAAACCGGAGTCGGGTTGCGTCGAGACACGGATGCAAAGGCGGCCGTCAGCAAGGCAATGGCTGCGAGGTCCGGAATCTCGTTCCAATTGAACAAGCTCACCTCAAAAAGTGGAATTCCTTACTCTTATAGAATCGATAATTCCGGCGGCAACACCATGGCTCTTTGGTAGTAGGCACCCAATATTGGATATAAATCCGTCGTAGAACCAGGAAGAGCGTACGGTTCTCAGACGATTGAATGGAACAGAAATTCTCGAATTCGAAGTCCACAATCCCGCTGAAATCAAGCGAATAGCTTCCAGCATTGCCATCGTCATGGAGAGCCGTACTCATCGAACCGAACAAGGTACTAACGTGCGCCCAAAATGGGACGCGAGGCGCAATGGGGCTGATCTTTATTGGCCGCAAGATTGCGTTAGCGTTATCGAACGATCAGCTCTTCTTCTTTGGGCGCGAAGACATTTCCCATGCGACGAATTTGCGCACCCACGCCGCGAAGCTTCTCCTCGATCCGCTCGTAACCGCGATCCATGTGGTAGACGCGATCGAGAATGGACTCTCCATCTGCTACCAGCGCGGCCAGCACCAACGACGCCGACGCCCGCAAGTCCGAGCACATGACGGCCGCGGATGAAAGTCGAGACGGTCCGCTCACGGTGGCGCTGCTGCCGTCCACCTTGATATTGGCGCCCATGCGCACCAACTCCTGCACGTGCATGAAGCGATTTTCGAAGATGTTTTCCTTGACCACGCTCACACCTTCGCCTTGAGTTGCAAGCGCCATATATTGTGCCTGCATGTCGGTAGGAAAGCCGGGGTACTCTTCGGTAGAGATGTCAGCCGCTTGCAGCTTCCCGTCGGCACGCACTCGAACAGTGTCCGGTCCAAGAATATCCACGCGCGCGCCAACTTCTCTTAATTTAGAGATGACTGAGCCCAGGTGAGCCGGGTTGCAGTTGGATACGATCAGGTCGCCGCGCGTAATCGCGCCGGCTAACAGAAACGTTCCCGCCTCGATACGATCGGGGTTGATGCGATAGCGTGCGCCATGAAGCCGCTTCACGCCCTTGACACGAATGGTGGAGGCGCCCGCTCCGTCGATCATTGCGCCCATGGCAGTCAGCAGAGCCGCGAGGTCGGCAACTTCTGGCTCACGCGCACAGTTTTCCATGAGGGTCTCTCCCTCTGCAAGCACGGCTGCCATGAGCAAGTCTTCTGTGCCGGTGACGGTGATCTTGTCAAATACAATATGCGCGCCTCTCAATCGCTCCGCGCGGGCCTCCAGATATCCGTGTTCTTGAGTGATGGTGGCGCCCATCTTTTCCAGACCCTCGATGTGCAGATCGATCGGCCTGCCGCCAATGGCGCATCCGCCGGGCATGGCTACACGCGCCATTCCGGCGCGCGCAATAAGCGGACCCAGCACCAGGGAACTGGCTCGCATGGTTTTGACAATTTCGTATTTGGCCACGGGATCGGAGAGCGTCCGGCAACTGATGGTGGTGCGATGTTGCGCGCGCCCATAGCCAAGCTCGACCTCGGCGCCCATCGACACCAACAGCCGCCGTTCGGTCTCGATATCCCGCACCTGGGGAATATTCTCGAGCGTGACCTCGTCCTCGGTAAGAATGGCTGCGGCCATGCAGGGCAGCGCCGAGTTCTTCGCGCCTGAGACGCGAATGGTGCCCACCAGCGGATTGCCGCCGCGGATGACGAATTTATCCATGAAGAAGAGGAACTCCTAGCCTTTTAGTGTAAATCGGAGATCCGGATGGGGAGGGGAAGAGGAGACGCTCATTCCCTCAGGGGCTACAGGCCACGTTCTTTGTAGCAGATGCGTCACGACTAAAGTCGTGCCCTTTTAAACCATCTCTTCTTTGCACCCTTGGCTACAGCTCCAGCACATTGTCCTCAATCGCCAGGCGGACGTTGCCGTCGGACTTGGCCAGGCGGCGGACGGCTTCGGGCTTGTCGACTCGGGCTTTGAGCATGACCAAGGCAACGGGGACGCTTCGGCCGGCGCTCTTGATGGTCTGGACAGCGGTCTCGCGGTCGATCTTGCACGCCTTCATGAGGATGCGGATGCCGCGCTCGACCAGCTTTGAGTTTTGCATGTGCACGTTCACCATCAGGTTCTCGTACACATAGCCCAGGCGAGTCATTGCGCCGGTGGTGATCATGTTCAGAATCATCTTCTGGGCGGAGCCGGCCTTCATGCGCGTGGAACCGGAGATCACCTCGGGGCCAACGTCCGCGACGATAGATATGTCGGCGGCCGCAGCCAGAGGAGTGTCGTGGTTGCAAGTGACAGCGGCAGTGTGTGCTCCGCGGGCGCGCGCATAGGCCACGGCGGCCACTACGTAGGGTGTACGGCCTGAAGCGGAGACGCCAACCACCACGTCTTTGCGGGTGGGACGGCGGCGGGCGATGTCGCGCTGGCCAAGCTCTTCGGAGTCCTCGTTGACTTCGACGGCTGAGGCTAACGCCTTCGGTCCGCCGGCCATAATGTATTGCACCTGGCCTGGAGCCGTGGAGTATGTGGGCGGACACTCCGAGGAGTCGAGCGCCGCAATGCGGCCGCTGGAACCGGCTCCGACATAGATCAGCCTGCCGCCATCGCGAAGAGATCGGGCCACCTGATCGATGACCTGCGCAATCTCGGGAATGGCCTTCTTCACCGCGACTGGAACCTTCACATCCTCATGGTTGATGATGCGGGCAATTTCCAGTGCGGATTTTGTGTCCAACCCTTGAGAAGCATCGTTCTGGCTCTCAGTGATCAACTCTTGAAGCAGGGAGGCCTGGTCTTTCTTTGCATCATTTGTTTCAGCGCCGGGCGTGTCCTGCATCGTCGAACTTGTCAGCATGCGTAAGCCCCCAACTGTTGATTGTATCTGGAAACCTGTCAAATCGAAGAAGAATCTGGTCGGCCGTACCCGCCGGGAAGCGGAAAACATAGGGCTTGCTAGAGGGCTTCGCGAACGGCGTCGTGAAAAACCGGCCAGACTTCGCGAATCAGCCGGCACTGCCGGTCGGGCCAGGTTCGGTTGGTAAGCAGCGCGACAGCCACCCCGGCGTCCCGGTCAATCCATAGAGAACAGCCGCTGAAGCCCAGGTGTCCAATCGAGCGAGAAGAGAAATGGCGGCCGGACGTTGAGTTTTCAGAAGGCGTATCCCAACCGAGCGCGCGCGAACTGCCTTCGGGGCCTTGCCGCTGAGCGAAGAACTCGATGGTGGCGGCGCCGAACAGGCGCGGCTTTGCGGATTCCGAGGCCATTTCCAGGCTGGCATCGAGGATTTCGGATGCAAAACGCAGCAGGTCAGGCACATTGGAGAAGAGTCCGGCGTGCCCGGCAGCGCCTTTGAGCAGCCATGCATTTTCGTCCTGCACCTCGCCCTGAATACGGCGATGGCGAAAGCTTGTGTCCTCCTCAGTAGGCGGAATTGAGGGTCGCATATCCGGGGCCGGGCAGAATCCTGTGGCGGTGAGCCCAAGTGGCTCGAAGACTTCGTGGCGGGCCCAGGTTGCAAGATACTCGCGGGTATCAACCTCCAGCGCCTTGCCGAGAAGGATGAAGCCGGGGTCGGAGTATTCAGCGCGGGTGCCCGGCTCCGCTTCGAGGGGCAACTCGAGGCAGGCGCGAAACAGCGCGGCCGGCGTTGCGGCCATGCGGAAAAAATCAGCGTAGCCGGGCAGCCCTGAATTGTGTGCCAGCAGATGGCGTAGCGTCACATAACGCGCGTAGTCGCCCGGCGCGCGGCCCACCACAAAGCCGGGCAGCAAGTCGCCTAGAGGCCTTTCCAGGTCGAGCAGGCCGCGCTGATAAAGCAGCATGGCCACGGACGTCGTTGAAACTACCTTGGTGAGGCTGGCTACGTCGAAGACGGTCTCAGCGAGGACCTCCGGCGCTTCGTCGTCGTAGGTAAAATGCCCCAGTGCGTCTTGCAGCACGACTTCTCGGCCGGCCAGGACTCCGAAGGCGCAACCGGGGAAGGCGCGGGCGGCAATTGCATCGGAGAGCACACGGTAAACGGCGGCGAACCGGCTATCTGGGCCGGCTTTGGAAGGGCTCGGGGCAGCGGTTTTAGTTTGCATCGCTGTTTTGCATCGTAACGCGGATCGAGGGCCGTCGCCGAGCCCGATGACTGATTTTTATGCTTGGACCCATCAAATGAGGCTATCCTTGGAGGCGAACGATTCGTCTATTGCAACAAGGGTCATACGGAGGAGTCTATGCGTTTGCTGCACGGAACGTTGTTGGCTGCAATCGCACTGTGCGTGTTCGTGGTTGCTTCCGAGCCAGGTTTGGCACAGGCGCCAGCGGCGCCCGAGCCGGCTCCCGGCGCACCGATTCCGGCTTCTGCTGCACAGCCCACTAATGCAAACCAGACGGCCGCTGCACCTGCTGCAGCAACTCCAGAGGCATCGGCCAACGCGACATCGCCAGCGCCTGCATCTGTTCCGGTGCCCGCTCAAACGAAGAAGATCTACACCGTCCCTGCCGGCACCAGGGTTCTGCTGCAATTGCGTAGCGGCATCAACACCAAGAGCGCCAAGGCGGGCGATGGCGTGTACCTTGCATCGGTCTTTCCCGTGGTCGTCGGAAACAGGGTCATGATTCCTGCCGGGGTTTACGTGCAGGGCGTGGTTGATCGGGTTGCGCGCGCAGGGCGCGTCAAGGGCAAGTCGCAGCTGGACATCCACTTCACCTCAATGATCTTTCCCAATGGCTCGGTCGTGGAGGTCCCAGGCCTGGTTGATAGCCTTCCCGGCGCCAAGACGCAGCAAGTTAAAGAGAATGGCGAAGGAACCATAGAACAGGATGCGGACCGGGGACGGAACGCAGCCAAGGCGGCAGAAATTGCCATTCCAACCGGGGGCACGGTTGGCTCGATTGGCGGCCTGGCGGGGGGGCACCCGCTCGCCGGAGGCATCGCCGGCCTTGGGGCTGGACTAGCCGCTGTCGGCCTGGTATCGCTCTTTACGCGCGGCGCGGACGTCAATATCGAGAGTGGAACGCAGGTGGAGATGAGCCTGCAGAGGCCGCTGCTGTTGGAGGAAGAGAACCTCGCCGGCGTCGGCCAACCAGGCAGCGCTCAGAGCTTCGTTCCCGCCGCCAGCCAACCGAAACCACTTGAAAAACCAATCCGCGCCCGCATCTTATGCCCGCCCGGGGGTCTCGGTTGCGCGTGATTTCGGGTAAGCTAAAAGAAGATGCAGATGGTTTCACAAAATACTCCTCACCCACAATCGACCTCTGTCGTTGAGACGGGCCCCGGCAAGCCGGAACTGGATCCTGTCCCGGCGCAGCCGCGCAAAGGCGCCGGAATTGGGTTGTGGATCCGCGATTTGCTGATCTCCGCGGGTGCTTCGGTCCTCATCATCACGTTTCTTTACCAGCCGGTCCGGGTGGAAGGCACCAGCATGTTGCCGCGGCTTGAAGATCGCGATCGGCTGTTCATTAACAAGTTCGTCTATCACGTGACGGCCATCGAACGCGGCGACGTGGTGGTTTTCCGGTATCCGCGCGACCCGGAGAAGAGCTACATCAAGCGTGTGATCGCGCTGCCGGGCGACCGGCTGCGTATCGACCATGGCCGCGTATGGCTCAACGGAAAGCGGCTGGACGAAGGCTATGTGCCAGAGGAGTATCGCGACACCAGGTCCATGCCGGAGATGGTCGTTCCCGAGGAGTTCTATTTCATGATGGGCGACCACCGCTCCATCTCCTCCGACAGCCGCGAGTTTGGCCCCGTGGACCGGTCGCTCATCTACGGCAAGGCCGTCTTCGTGTATTGGCCTACGAGAGACGCGGGAGTGGTGCGCTAGCGGCAAGCGAACGGCGCGGACCGACCTAGCCCGAGCGAGCGAACAGCGAGCGTCTGCCCCACCGCAGGTGGCGCAGGTGGTAGAATCGATTGAATCCACTCCCCGGAGACGCGATGCAGGCGATTCTGGCGCTCGAAGACGGGCGCATCTTCCGTGGCCTCGGCTATGGGCACCCAAGTGAAAGCCTGGGCGAGGTTGTTTTCAATACTTCTCTTACCGGTTACCAGGAAATCGCCACCGATCCCTCCTACGCCGGGCAAATCGTCGTTCTCACCAACCCTCAAATCGGCAACTACGGCACTAACCAGGCAGACAACGAATCGGCCAAGCCATATATCGAGGGGCTGATCGTCCGCGAGTTCTCGCCCATCAGCTCCAACTGGCGCTCAGAACAGGTGACCGACGAATATATGGAGCGATATCAGGTGCCGGTGCTGGCCGAGATCGACACCCGTGCGCTGGTTCGCCATCTGCGGACCCACGGCGTAATGCGCGGCGTGATTTCAACCGCCGTCGCCGACGTCGAAGCGCTGGTCCAGAAGGCCAGAAGCATTCGCAAAATGGACGGCACGGACCTGGCCCGCGTTGTCTCGACGAAGAGTATTTACCAGTTCGATTCCTCCGACAGCCGCAACCAGGCGGGCGAGCCTTTGCTGAGTGAGGGCTTTCTCAAAAAGGAGGAAGCCCTCCGAAGCTTGCTGCATGTCGTGGCGTATGACTTCGGCATCAAGCAGAACATCCTTCGGATGCTGACCCGGGAAGGCTGCCGGGTGACCGTTGTGCCTGCCGAGACCACTGCCGAGGATGTGCTGGAGCTGAAGCCGGACGGGGTCTTTCTGTCGAACGGCCCAGGCGACCCGGAGCCGGTGGAGTACGCTGTGCGCTCGATCCGCAACTTCCTTGGCCGCGTGCCCGTCTTCGGCATCTGCCTCGGCCACCAACTTACCGGCCTGGCTCTGGGCGGCAAGACTTACAAGCTCAAGTTCGGCCATCATGGCGGCAACCACCCGGTCAAGAACATGAGCAGCGGCAAGGTCGAAATTACTGCGCACAATCACAATTTCGCCGTCGATCCGGACTCGATCAACGCAAACGAGGTGGAGTTGACCCATGTGGACTTGAACGACCAGACGCTCGAGGGCCTGCGCCACAAGACGCTGCCGCTGTTCAGCGTGCAATACCACCCCGAAGCCGCTCCCGGCCCGCACGATTCGCACTACCTCTTCCGCGACTTCCGGCAGATGATGGAGGAGTGGAAATCATGAGCGGACTCGCAGCTAGAAAGGAAAGACCGGAACCGAAGGCGCTCGGTGCGTTCTATACCGAGGAAACCGTCGTAAACCGTCTTGTGGGATGGGCGATTCGCGATGGCAGCGCCGCTCTCCTTGATCCGAGTTGCGGAGATGGTGCCTTCCTGGCAGCTGCTTCGGCCCGCTTAGCTCACTTCGGCTCCTCTTCGTTTCGTTTGCATGGCATCGATGTCTCCGTGGATGCGTTGCAAGAATCGCGTCAGCGAGTGCGTAATGCGAGATTAATCCTGAGCGATTTCTTCGACCTTACACCGCAGTCTCTGCCCGGATTCGACTGCGTGGTCGGAAACCCTCCCTATATCCGCTACCAAACCTTCAATGGTGATTTGACCTCAAAGGCGCATATTCGAGCGATTGAAGCGGGGGTTCAGTTGCCGCGTCTTTCATCTTCATGGGCGCCCTTCGTCGTGCATTCCGCTCGGTTTCTTCGTCCCGGCGGGCGTATGGCAATGGTGATGCCGTCGGAATTGGGCCACGCAATGTATGCCCGGGAGGTGTTGAAGTACCTAGTTCAGCATTTCAAATGCGTCGCAATAGAGATGTTCAGGGACAAACTTTTCGGCGGGCTCGGCCAAAGCACGGTATTGCTGTTTTGCGAAGGGTACGGCGAGCGCTGCAATCAGTTCACCGTGACCTCCGCGGACAGTCTGAAAAGTGAAGGCAGAGAAACAAGAACGGTCAATCTCGAAACGGTAGAAGATGGCAAGTTTCGGCTGAGCCATTACGTTTTACCGGATTCGACACTTTCGCTTTACAACGCACTAGCTGCGCATCCCAAGGTACGAAGGCTCGGCGATGTCGCAGACGTCGGCATAGGATACGTGACGGGCGCAAACAACTTCTTCCATTTGTCGGATGACGAGCAGAGACAATGGAAGATCGGCGACAAGTTTCTCCGGCCTGCGGCGCTCAACCTTCGCGATGTTGAAGGGATCGCCTTTCGCCAGGATCAGTGGGCCGCCAGGCGGAAGGCTGGCGAGAAGGTTCATCTCCTGTCGCTTCCAGCCGTTGCGAAGGAATCGTTGCCTGGCCCTGTGCAGCGTTATCTGCATCAGGGCGAGATCGATGGTGTGGCGGATCGCTACAAGTGCAGAACAAGAAGATTCTGGTACGTTGTACCCCATGTGCGGGTGGCAGACGCCTTTTTGTCCTACATGTCTGGTGAGATGCCTCGACTCGTCACGAATACAGCGGGTCTTGTTGCTCCGAATACGATTCATCTTTTGCGCTTCCTAATGGGCTGCGACGTGAATTCCTATGCAGCGTCATGGCGCAATTCGCTGACCAAACTGAGTTGTGAAATGGAGGGTCATGCGCTAGGGGGCGGGCTCTTCAAGATTGAGCCATCGGAGGCTGAACGCATTCTCGTGATTGGCCCTAGCGCATCTCACGCGCAGATGCTACTCAATCACTGTGATCGCGGCTTGACGAATTCAAGCAACCGAAATCTCGACTTGTTTGACCGTCACCTCTTGAGAAAAGAGATCGGACTGACAGAAGCCGAGTGTCTTTCTCTGCGCGAAGCTGCAATGAGGATGGAACAATGGCGAAAACACCAGTAACGCAAATCCCCGTAACCACCCTGGAGCGCGCGCTGGGTGCTCTGTGCAGGGATGCAAAGACCCAGTCGGGCCAGCACATCAAGCTTGTGCATGCTCATTGCTCGAACCGGTTGGTTGTTGAAGGAGGCTTTCCGCCAGAATGGCTACATCCGCGTCCAGCGCTCGTCAGCAAAGCTGGCTACGGCAACAGCTCTGCTCTGGATTACTCAGCTCAGGCGGAAGATCGGACCGAACAAAGTGTACTTGGAGGAATGAAGTACAAGAACCTTGATGTCACGGTGTTTCCTCCTGGGATCGGGCCGGCGCTCGGCATCTCGGTCAAGAGCACCGGAAACGCATTTCGGAATCTTACCAATCGAATGGAAGAGGCACCGGGCGATTGCGTCAACATCCACATGATGTATCCAGGATTTGTATTCGGTTTCCTCCACCTGATCAAGTTCGGGCGAACTGGGGATGGAATCAATGCTAATGATGCCTCGTTCGACTCGCAGGATCGGCCACTCGACAGCATCGTCCGTTACCACAACGCATTGTGTGCGCTGAATGGTCGCGGAACTATCAGCGACCCGCCTATGCGATATGAATCCATCGGCCTGCTGGTCTACCGATGCTTGGAGGGGAAGGTCGAGGTATGGCCAGATTATCCTGCCTCAGATAGTCCGA
The DNA here is from genome assembly GCA_963757965.1 of uncultured Acidobacteriaceae bacterium. GTDB lineage: Bacteria > Acidobacteriota > Terriglobia > Terriglobales > Acidobacteriaceae > Telmatobacter. The sequence goes on along the minus strand of CAVWTV010000001.1, from coordinate 185,297 downwards.
TACACTATTCGAGGTTTTTCCAACGGCTTTATGACGCTTACGATCTGCGCTATGCGTACCCTGATGCGAAGGGCCAGAATCACCGCAAATCGTGGGCCGTTGGCGAAGGAATAATAGCGGACACCTTTGATGCCCAGACAGGGCATTCCTGGCACAGCCGCACAACATCGGAAGAAGAGCGACCGACCTAGCCCATGCCACGCAGAGATGACATACAGAAGATTTTGGTGATCGGCTCGGGGCCGATTGTGATTGGGCAGTCGGCGGAGTTCGACTACTCCGGCACGCAGGCCTGCAAGGCTCTCAAGCAGGAGGGCTACGAGGTGGTGTTGGTGAACTCGAACCCGGCCACCATCATGACCGATCCCGATTTGGCTGACCGCACCTACATCGAGCCGCTCACTCGCGAGTACGTCGAGGAGATCATTCGCATTGAGGCGGAGATGCTGGTCGTCGATCCCGCCTCAGGCAAGTTTGCGCTGTTGCCGACGGTGGGCGGGCAGACGGCGCTGAACCTCGCCGTCGATCTGGCCGACGCGGGGATTCTGGATCGCTATAACGTGGAGTTGATCGGAGCCAAGCTTGAAGCCATTAAGAAGGCCGAGGATCGGCTGCTCTTCAAGGATGCAATGCTTCGCATCGGCCTCGAGGTTTCAAAATCCGCGCTGGTAAACAACCTGCGCGACGGGTTGGAATTCGCCAGCAAGCTGGGGTTTCCAGTGCTGATTCGTCCTAGTTTTACGCTGGGTGGCACAGGCGGCGGCATTGCCTACAATCGCGAAGAGCTGATGGAGATTCTGGCGCGCGGATTGGACCTGTCGCCCGTACATGAGTGCCTTATCGAGGAGAGCGTGCTGGGCTGGAAGGAATACGAGCTGGAGGTGATGCGGGACCTTGCGGACAATGTCATCATCATCTGCTCGATTGAGAATTTCGACCCGATGGGCGTGCATACCGGCGACTCGATCACCGTGGCGCCAGCGCAGACGCTCACCGATCGCGAGTACCAGAAGATGCGCGACGCCGCCATCGCCGTGATGCGGGAGATTGGCGTCGAAACCGGCGGGTCTAATGTTCAATTCGCCGTCAACCCTCTGGACGGCCGCATGACGGTGATCGAGATGAATCCGCGCGTCTCGCGTTCCTCAGCGCTGGCTTCGAAGGCCACCGGATTTCCTATCGCCAAGATCGCAGCCAAGCTGGCAGTTGGCTACACGCTCGACGAGATTCCCAACGACATCACGCGGAAGACTCCAGCCTGCTTCGAGCCGACGATTGACTACGTGGTGGTCAAAATCCCCAAGTGGCAGTTCGAAAAATTCCCCGGTTCCGACGAGACGCTGGGCCCTCAGATGAAGTCCGTGGGTGAAGTGATGGCGATCGGGCGGACCTTCAAAGAATCGCTGATGAAAGCGGTGCGCTCGCTTGAAACCGGCAAGAAGACCGACAGTGAGACGATGGAGCCGCGCAGGCTGATTCAAAGGCTGGTCACACCGCAACCGGAGCGGCTCAGCTACATTCGATTCGCCTTTGAACGCGGCATGAGCGTGCGCGAAGTGGCCCGGCTTACCAGCATGGATCCATGGTTCCTGCATCAGATTCGCGAGATCACTCTGGCGCAGAATCAAATTGCCGGAACCACGCCGGAAGCCATCACAGACGACGAGCTGCGTCGGCTTAAGCGGCTCGGCCTGAGCGATCAGCGCATTGCCGCGGAGTGGAAACTGGAAGGCCACGCGGGCATCAAGCAGGTGAGGGAACTGCGCGAAGGGAAGGGGATCAGGCCGGTTTTCAAGCTGGTTGACACCTGCGCCGCGGAGTTCGAATCCATGACTCCGTACCTCTATTCGACTTACGACGAAGAGGACGAGGCGCCGCCGACCTCGACGCACAAGATCATCATTCTGGGCTCGGGGCCAAACCGGATCGGTCAGGGCATCGAATTCGACTACTGCTGCTGCCACGCAGCCTTTGCGCTGAAGGAAGATGGCTACGAGACGATCATGGTGAACTGCAACCCTGAGACTGTCTCCACTGACTACGATACCAGCGACCGGCTCTACTTTGAGCCGCTGACGCTTGAGGATGTGCTGGCGGTTTACAACCACGAGGCACAGGCTGGCGCCCCGATCGGAATGATCGTTCAGTTCGGCGGGCAGACACCGCTGAATCTTGCGCAGCGGCTGAGGGCGGCGGGCGTGCCCATCATCGGGACCTCGCCGGAGTCTATCGACCTGGCGGAGGATCGCAAACGCTTCGGCAAGCTGCTGGAAGACCTGGATATTCCGCAGCCTCGCGGCGGCACGGCCACCAGCGTGGAAGAGGCACTGGCCGTTGGAGAGCGGATCGGTTACCCGGTTCTGGTGCGGCCCAGCTACGTGCTCGGTGGCAGGGCCATGGTGATTGCGTACGACGCCGAAGCTGTGGCTCTTTACATGCGCCAGGCGGTCGAGTACTCCCAGGAGAGGCCGGTGCTCGTCGATCATTTTCTAGAGAGCGCCGTTGAAGTGGACGTTGACGCGCTTTGCGACTCGGAGGATGTGATCATCGCCGGCATCATGCAGCATATCGAAGAGGCCGGCATCCACAGCGGCGACTCCTCTTGCGTGCTGCCTGCCGTGAGCATTCGGCCAGAGACGCTGGAGACTCTGCGCACTTACACGCGCAAGCTCGCTCTCGCGCTCAAGGTGGTCGGGCTGGTCAATCTGCAGTTCGCTATCCAGCGCGACGCGGCGGGCGAGGATCATGTTTACGTAATCGAGGTTAATCCGCGCGCTTCGCGCACCGTGCCCTACGTGTCGAAGGCGACAGGCATTCCGTTAGCCAAGATCGCCGCGCGGCTCATGACCGGCCGCACGTTGCGCGAACTGCTTCCGGCCCAACTTTCCTCAGGCAAGGACCTGGGAACAGGCGAGCATTACTACGTAAAGTCTCCGGTCTTCCCGTGGTCGAAGTTTGCAGGGGTCGATACGGTACTAGGGCCGGAGATGAAATCGACCGGCGAAGTGATGGGTGTAGCAGCCAGCTTTGGAGAGGCTTTTGCCAAAGCACAGCTTTCCGCGGGCCAAGTTCTGCCCCGCAGCGGGACTGTATTCTTCAGCGTGAACGACCACGACAAGCCGGCGGCGATAGAACTTGTGCGCCGCTACGTGGAACTTGGCTTCAAGATTGTTGCCACGGAGGGCACGGCCAACGTGCTTGAGCGCGCGGGCTTGATTGTGGAGCGGGTCTTCAAAGTCGAGGAGGGCCGGCCGAACATTGTGGACCTGATCAAGGGTGACCGCATTCAGCTGGTCGTGAATACGCCGCGGGGCCAGGACACAATCTTCGATGAAAAGGCGATCCGCCGGGCCGCGGTGCTCAGGCGGGTTCCAACCATTACCACCATCGCCGCCGCGCAGGCTGCCGTCGAGGGGATCGCCGCCATGCAAGGGAATCGCATCACGGTTTATGCACTGCAGGAACTGCACGCGGCCACCGGCTCCTGAGGCAAAACTTGTTGTTGCAGCGCTCCTATTCGCTCGATCGAATGTGCCGGATGGCGAGCCACGCGCCGATGGAGTAGCCAATCAGGGCCGCCGCGGGCCAGGTGCCGATAAAAGGTCCATCGTCGTCGATCAGCCCACTGGGCTTGGGGATACTGAAAAAGGTCCGGGACAGCTTATCCGTTGCGTCGCATTGGAAACACTGGTTTGGCCCTGTCGGCATGTCGAGTACCCACAGGCTGATAATGAGCAGCCAGATCAGGCCGAGAAGCCAAACGCTTGCGGCCATGTCGTCCGGATGCAGCCGCGCAACGAAGTGACCCACGACCAACGGCACAAAAAGGCACAGGATAAGGATGAAGGTTTGCGAAACCGCCGGCGGGTTCAGCGCGTAGCCGAGCAGCATAAGGCCCAGCCACGATGCAAGCGCGATTAGAGTGTGGATGAAGAACCAGAGCGCCTGCCTGGACAGCTTCGATGCGCCCTGTTCCTCCTCTTCCTGATGCATTAAGGACTCCACCGTATACTCCTCAAGAACTTCTTGGTTCAGATTATCGCCTATTCAACATACACCTCAGCGCAAACGTGGACAATTCCATCTTCGTTTTGGCAGCAGGGAAGTCAAGAGTCAAGTTCGTCATCAGGGTTCTACAATGAAACCATGCTGATTGAGGGCATCTTTGCCGCGGTTCCTACGCCGTTCTACTCGAACGAGCGGGTCCATTTTCGCAAAATTGAAGCCAACATGGCCCGCTACTCGCGCGGGTTGCTGTCGGGAATGGTGATGCTGGGTTCCACGGGCGAGGCGGTCATGCTGGATGGCGCGGAGTCGCGCGACGTATTGCGCGTGGCCGCGGAATCCACGTCTCCGGAGAAGGTCCTGATCGCCGGTGTGGGGCGGGAGAGCGTGAAGGCCACTGTGGAGCTGGCTGAGGCGGCTGCGGAGTTCCAGTACGATGCGGTTCTGGTTCGCACCCCCACGTACTACGCGCCACTGATGCCGCCGGCAGCCGTGCTGCATTACTTCCGAAGCGTAGCAGACCGCTCGCCGTTGCCGATGCTGCTCTACAACATTCCCAAATTTGTTCCTTATCCGATGCCAATCGAGCTGGTTGCGGAACTGGCCCAACACCCCAACATCATTGGGATCAAGGATTCTACCGGAGACATTGAGCGCATTCGTTCGCTTGTCGAGTCCACCCGCAACGCTCCCCGGCGAACCACGACGGTCACCCCCATTTTCGAGGCGGTAACGACCCGCATGTTGGCGCCCAAGGCCGAGGGAACCAGCAACTTTGTCTCGGCGGGCGATCTGGCGGGTGGGTTGGCGCTGGCCGTCGCTCCTTCGGCGGCTCCCATCAAAACGCGGACAAAGGACGTTGGGTTTCAGGTGATGACCGGCTCAACCTCGGGACTGGTGGCGTCGTTGCAGGCTGGGGCTGGCGGCGCAGTCCTGGGTTTTGCAGCGTGCGCTCCCCAGGCTTGCGTCGAGGTGTATCTTGCATGGAAAGATCATGATTTGAAATTGGCGGAGGAAAAGGAGATGCGCATCGCCGGTGCTGCCAAGCGCGTCGTCGGCCAGTTGGGAATCAGCGGCGTCAAATACGCATGTGACTTCAACGGCTACTATGGGGGGCGTCCGCGAGCGCCGCTGCTTCCGGCTTCCGGGGACGAAAGGGCCGAGATCGAGGGGTTGCTGGCTGGGATACGCAATTAGCGAACAGGCCTAACATGTCCGATAACAGATATTCTGTATACTGAAACCGCAAAATGAAAGTACTCCGCTAAATATCTCTCTTGTCTCAACTTCAAAGAGTATGTCCATACGATGCCCTGCTCCACCTACATCTTGTAGCGGCCCAGGTCTTCATCGTTCAACCCTTCGAGCCAGCCCCGCAGTTGCTCCGCAGTCGGCCCTTCGGGCGGGCCTGTGGTGTTCAGCTTCGCGGTCTGCATGACTTGTTCGGAGACATAAATAGGACAATCGGCGCGTAAAGCCAGCGCGATTGCGTCCGAGGGCCGGGCGTCAATAGTCACCGGCTCATCTCCTTGGCGAAGCCACAGGACAGCGAGAAATGTATCGTCTCTAAGTTCCGTAATAACTACCCGTTCCAACTGCGCATTCATGTGTTGGATTAGATTTCTGGCCAGATCATGAGTCATCGGGCGAGGAGCAGCAACCTTCTCGATCTCGATGGCGATGGCGTTGGCTTCAAAGATGCCAACCCAGATCGGCATGACCGTCTCAGAAGCAACATCCTTCAGCACGACGATGGGCATATTGGTGGCGGGGTCCATCATCAGTCCGCGTATTCTCACCTCAATATCCATGCTTGCCTGCTTCCGTCAACTCTACAACCTTAGACGGCCTCCCCAACCAAACTATTCGGATGGGTTGCTGTAATTCTAACTTGCAGATAGCTCCCTGGAGCCGGCGCGATGGGTTGAGCACAGGTGAAGTTAACTGGTTTGTTCTGGCTGCTGCGCCCAGAAATCTGTCCGCGTGCTGGATTCTGACCCTCAACCATTACTTCAATAATCTGCCCCAAATGTCTGGCGTAATTGATTCTTTGAATCTCACGCTGCCGGTCAAGCAGCACTTGAAGCCGTTGAGACTTCTCCGCATCGGGAATGGAGTCAATCATCGTCAGTGCCGGTGTGTTGGGCCGGGCCGAGTACTTGAAGCCGAAGACGCAATCGTACTCGACTTCCGCGAGCAGATCCATGGTTTCGATAAAGTCGTCGGGGGTTTCGCCAGGAAAACCTACAATAATGTCTGTCGACAGTGAGATCGGCCGGCGAGCTGCCTTGATCCATCCGATCTTCTCCAGGTACCACTCGGGCGTGTACTCCCGGGCCATCATCTTCAGCACGCGCGCGGAGCCCGACTGCACTGGCAGGTGTACGTGGTCGCAGAGCGTGGGCACGGCGTCGATCACCTCGACAATGTCGCGGGTAAAGTCGCGCGGATGGCTGGTGGTAAAGCGCACACGGCGGATTCCGGAAACCTGGCCAACGGCGGCAAGCAGTTCCGCGAAGCTCCGCTTCCCTTCCGGATCGCGATAGCTGTTCACGTTCTGGCCCAGCAGTTGAATCTCGGTGTAGCCGAGATCTGCAATGCGCCGGCCTTCGGCCAGCACAGAGTCCGAACCGCGGCTGCGTTCCTTGCCACGCGTATAAGGCACGACGCAGTAGGAGCAGAACTTATCGCAGCCCTCGATGATGGTGATGTATCCCCGGTAAGGGTTCTGGCGAGCGGTGAACTCGGTTTCAAATGTCTCATCGGTCTGGCGATCGTCGAGCCCTGTGACGCGGGTCTCCCCGGCTTCGAGTCGGGCGAGCATCTCCGGCAGCTTGCGGTACGAGGCCGATCCGGAGACCAGCGAGACATAAGGCGCCCGCTCGAAGATCTTTTCGCCCTCCTGCTGAGCCACGCAGCCCAACACGCCGAAGCGCTTGCCTTCCCTATGTTGGCGCTTGTATTCATCGAGCCGGTGGAAGACCTTTTGCTCGGCTTTGTCGCGGATGGAGCAAGTGTTGTAGAGGATCAGGCCGGCGTCTTCCTCCGCCAGTACCTGCCGGTAACCCTGCTGCTGCAATGTGCCAATCACCTTTTCGGAGTCATGGGCATTCATCTGGCAGCCGAAGGTCTCAAGGTAGAACGTTTTTTCGGTCGCCATGGTAATCCAGAGTATACCGTGAATGCGGTTGAGTTTGCCTCAGGAATGGGGGCTGATCGGTTGGGGCGGTTTTTCAGCGCAACCCCGTGTGCAGATAGTCGAGCAGTGCTGCCATCTGCTCGTCGGTAAATCGGCCGGCAAAGGAAGGCATCATGCCTCTCCCGGTCAGCGCATTCTTGCGAACTTCGGCGTCCGTTGCGGGAAGGCCGCTGGGCAGATTAGGGCGCTCGAAGAGATGATGCAGGTCCGGCGGAACCTTCTTCAGAGCCAGATCGTTGTCTTCGTGGCAGTGGGCGCAGCGAACCTGGTAGAGTTGCTTCCCTTCCTGCTGTTGCGGACTGAGCGAAGGCGTCGAATGGCAGCCGGCTAACACGATCCCAAGCCCGGCTGCCATTCCAACCAGAATCACTGCCAGGCGACCCGCCATGGTTCGAACGCCATCCAAATTCCGTCTACGCTTTCTCGGCAAACCGCCCGCTCACGTAGTCCCAATTCAGCACCTGGAAGAATGCCTTCACGTAGTCGGCGCGCTTGTTCTGGTACTTCAGGTAGTAGGCATGTTCCCATACGTCGACGCCAATTACCGGTATGTGGCCCACGGTGAACGGCGTGTCCTGGTTGGGCGTGGTCTCAATTCCCACAGTGCCATCGGGCAGCTTGACCAGCCAGGCCCAGCCGCTGCCGAATACGCCCATTGCAGCCGCGGTCAGCTTGTCCTGAAATGCTGAGAGCGAACCAAATTTGGCGTCGATGGCCTTGGAAAGCTCGCCGGTGGGGGCTGCTCCGCCTTTGCCTAACGTCGGCCACCAGAAGGAATGGTTGGCGTGTCCACCGCCTTGGTTGCGGACTGCAATGCGGACAGATTCGGGCAACACATTCAGGGTCTCCACGAGCTCCCAGACAGACCTTCCCGCCAAATCAGGATGCGTGGCTATAGCGACGTTGAGATTGTTCACATAGGCCTGGTGGTGTTTGTCATGGTGCAGGTGCATGGTGGGCGCATCGAAGTAGGGTTCGAGCGCGTCGTACGCGTAGGGTAAAGGCGGCAGTGTAAAAGGCCCGGTCGGAACTGCCGGCGGGGTTGCCTGGGCAGTTGCCGGAGCAGTTGCAGGTGCGGCTTGGCCGTTGGGAAATCCCTCGGCGCGCAGGGTTTCGGAAATCAGGGCAGCGCTGGCCATCGCGCCCATCTGCAGTAGAGCGGTTCTGCGATTGATCGATGTCATGGGATGAGGTTCCTCCGGGAATTTTGTGGTCGGGAAGCCGGCGGCGGTGAATTCCCCCGGCAAAAGGATCGCCCAATCAGTCTGAACGGACGCGCAGTCCGGGTCAAGCGGGCAGTTTCCGTCAGATGGGACGATCACGACGCTTTGGCTTCATCCTGGCGGCTTCAAGATCGTATGCTGGAGCCATGCCGCTTCCCTCTTTAGCCAAGATCCGCCACGCTCAAACGCTGGTCTATCGCCACATGCAACCTACGCCACAGTATACGTGGCCGTTGATCGATGAACGACTCTCGGCTGGCGCGGAGCCAAAGGTCGAAGCCTGGATCAAGCACGAAAACCACTCGCCGGTGGGCGCTTTCAAGCTGCGTGGAGCCCTCGTCTATCTGGACTGGCTCAAGCGGAAAAGCCCTGAGCTTACCGGCGTTGTGGCGGCCACGCGCGGCAACTTCGGGCAGGGCGTGGCCATGGCCGCGCGACTCCTGGGACTGAAGGCGGCGATTGTCGTGCCCCACGGCAACAGCAAAGATCAGAACCGCGCCATCATGGCTCAGGGCGCCGAACTCATTGAACACGGGCACGACTTCCAGGCTTCGCTGGAGTTTGCCGCCACCTTCGCAGCTGATCGCGGCTTTGTCATGGTCGAGTCCTTCCACGAACGCCTGGTAATGGGCACTGCCACATACGCGCTTGAACTCTTCGAGGCAGCGCCGCCACTCGATACCGTTTATGTGCCGATCGGGCTGGGCTCGTCCATCTGCGGCGTTGCCGCGGCGCGCAAGGCATTGGGGCTCGCGACCGAGATTGTCGGCGTGGTGGCTGCCCAGTCCCCTTCTTATGCGCTCAGCTTCAAGCAGCACAAAATTGTGGAAGCTCCGGCGCGCACCTTGATTTCCGACGGCCAGTCCTGCCGCACTCCCAATCCGCAAGCGATGGAGATCGTCTGGGAAAACGTCGCCCGGATTGTTGAAGTCTCCGACGCTGAAATTGCCCAGGCCATGCGCGCGTATTTCCAAGACACCCACAACCTGGCAGAAGGCGCCGGAGCCTCCGCACTGGCCGCGGCTCTCAAGGAAAAGCACAATCATGCAGGCAAACGGATCGGCATCATTCTGACAGGCGGCAATGTTGACCGCGAAACGTACGCGAAGGTTCTTGCTGGGACGATCTAACGAGGAGAAATGACGGAGACGATCGAGCATCTCAAATCGTTTGTGCACGCGGCGCATAATCGTTGCTTTGGTTGTGGGCCAGCCAATCCGGCCGGACTGCACCTGGAATTTCTGCTCGCCGAAGATGGTTCGGTGGTCTGCAATGCCACGGTGCCGGATCGCTTCGAGGGCCCTGCGCATTATCTGCACGGAGGCATCATCGCCACGCTGCTGGATGAAGCCATGAGCAAGGCCGTCCGCGCGAGTGGCCGAACGGCGATGACTCGCCAAATGGAGGTCGACTACCTGCGCCCGGTTCCCTCCGCCACGGAACTCCGCATAGAAGGGCGAATCGTTCGCAGCGAAGGCCGCAAACACTGGACTGAAGCGAAGATTCTGAACGCCAAAGGAACCGCACTGGCCGAGGCCAAGGGCCTGTTCATTGAAGTTCGCGCGAGATGAATGGAGATGGGAGGCGGTCATGAGGACCGCCTCCCATCTGGCTTAGTGGATCATGTTGATGGTTTCCTGGGTTACCGTGTCGAAGGTAGTCACGGCCTTGGAGTTGGCTTCGAAAGCGCGCTGGGCAATGATCAGGTCGGAGAATTCGGCTGAGATGTTCACGTTCGAGGCTTCCAGCGATGCGCCTTCCAGCGTGCCGCGCCCGTCAGTTCCAGCTACGCCCGCCGCAGCTTGACCGGATGCGGCCGTGGTTTGGTATTCGGTCGATCCAACGTCCACTAATCCCTGCTGATTGCTTACTGAAGCAATCGCGACTTGCCCCACGTTCTGCGTCTGCCCGTTGGAATAGGTTGCTGCGATTGTGCCATCGGAGGCGATGGTGAATTGCTCGTAGGCTCCGCTTGAATACCCGTTGGCGTTCTGAGCCGATTGCCCCGAAGCAGCCGCAGTCTGGCTGATGTTCCCTGTTCCGCTGGCGCCAAAGAGATTCCAGGTCATGTTCATTGTCGCGGCGTCGTCGGCCAACCCGGCAAAGCTGATGTTGGTCAAGTTCGCGGCCGGCGCCAGCAAGTTGCCGCTTGAATTGAAGGTCAGAGTTCCGCTCGCATTGGCGGACGCCACCGGGTCCTGAATCAGGCTTCCCGCAGTCGAAATGTTAGCTCCGGTGATCGACAACTGCCCTGCGGCCGTGGCCGTTACCGTTACCCCGGTGATTCCCGCATTTGCCAACGCGCTGGTGAGGGCCGATGCGTAACCGATCAGGGTCTGGCCGGGGGTGATCGTCGGCGCTGTGGTGGTAGCCGTGGCGCCGCTGGTGGTCAACCCGGTAATCGCCAGATTGGTGGTGGGATCGACCGTGGCCACCTGGCCGCCGCTGGCGCCGAAGTTGTAACTGATGGTTTGCGCGCTGAGATCCTGGCTGGCGGAGCCGGCGGTCTTGAGAGTGGCTGTCGGCCCGATGATCGACAATTGGCCGCCATTGGCTGAGACCGACACCCCGTCGGGGCCAGTATCGATGCCTGCCTGCGTGAGCGCGTTGGAAAGTGCAGTGGCATATTGAGCCACGGTTTCACCGGCGATCACGGGTGGCGCGGTGGTAATTGCCGTCGCCGGGTTGCCGCTCAACGTGGGCCCGACAATGGTTATGTTTGTCGCCGCGTTGACCGTGGCGCTGGAGCCGAAGTCGTAGTTGATGGCTGAATCCGCCAACCCCTGCTTCACTTGGCCAGTAGTCGACATGTTGGCGCCTACGATCGATAACTGCCCATTCGTAGCCGTGACCGTCACGTTGGCGATCTTGTCCGCAGTCAGTGCGCTGGCCAGCGCCGTGGCATATTGCGATACCGTCTCCCCGGACGCAACTGCCGGCGCGGTGATTGCAACGGTCGCGCCGCTGGCCGTTTGTCCGGTAATGACCAGGTTGGTCGTGGGATCGACGGTCGCATTCGCCTGGAAGTTGTAGAGGTTGGTCGTCCCTACCATGTCCTGGTTCACGCTGCCGGCCACCGTCATGGTCGTGGGCCCGACGATCGAAAGCTGCCCGTTGACGGCTTGCACTGTCACTCCGGTTATCTTTGCCTGGCCCAATGCGCCCTGCAGGTCGATTACGTACTGGCCCACCGATTCGCCGGCAGGATTCGACGGAGGAACGGTAATAGTCCCTACTGTGCCATCCGTTTTGGGCGCTGAAATGGTCAGACTCGTCGTCGATGCGATCGTGGCCGGAGTCGTCAAACCCGTAGTCGGGTCGGTGTAGGTACCGAAGTTGTAATTGGTCTGCGTTCCCGAGAAGTCCTGCTTTACCGCGCCGGCGATGGCCATATTCGACGGCCCCTTGATCGACAGAGTTCCATTGGCGCCATTCACCGTGACGTCGGTGATGCCGGCCGTGGTCAACGCCCCTTGCAGAGCCGCTGCGTAGCTGGCGACCGATTGACTTGAAGTGAATGCGGGCGCGGTGACTGGACCTAAGGCCCCCTCCGTAATGTTTAACGTTGTCAGAGGATCCACTGTAGCCAGAGCGCCGTTGCTGGTGACGAAGTTGTAGTTTGTCGTTGTCAACGCGACATCCTGTGCCAGGCTGGCGCTGCCGTTGATCGTCATGGTCGATGGGCCGGCAATGGATAACAGGCCAGTCGCATCTTTGCCATTCACCACAACGCCCACCATCTTCGCGCCCGCCGGTCCCAGGGCGGTGTTAAGAGCGGTTGCATATTGGGATACCGTCTCGTTGACGCCTATCGCCGGCGCGACGATGGTTGCCGTGCCGCCGGAGGTCGTTGGCCCGGTAATCGTCATCGCCACGGCGGGATCGATCGTAGCGGTCGTCGCAAAGTTGAAGCCGGATGTTGTCGACGAGAAATCCTGGCTCACACCGTTGGCGGTGGTGAGGCTGGCGGGTCCAACGATCGACAATTGACTGCCATTGACCGATACCTTGACGCCGACGATGTTCGCCCCCGTGGGGCCCAGTGCTGTAGTCAGATCGGCCGCATAAGCGGCCAGCGATTCATTGGCGCCTATCGCCGGGGCGGAGATGGTCTGGGAATTACCTGCCCCATCGAGACCGGTGATCGTCAGATTCGTCGCAGAACCCACCGTGGCTCCCGAGCCGTTGAAGTTGTAGAGATATGTGCCGGCCGGTGAACCCGCCGCAGCCGCCAAAGCGCTGTTCGCAACCGGCGTTGAAACCGGCGCATCCGATGTTACCGCGGGGTGACTTATTGACCCTGGCGTCGCCGCGGCTGCAGCCAATGTGGTGTTCGTCGATATGGCGATCGGCGTTGTTGCCGTTACCGAGCTGCCGACGGCGATTGTCGTTGGAGCTACGGCGGTTGCACCAACAGTAACTGTGGTCGCAGTCGGCGTGGGCGTCGCCACCGGCAAGGTCACGGCTGCCGCGGCTGTTGCCGGGGCCGCCGACAATGTGTCGGGAACAGTGATTCTATAACTCCATTGATTGCTTCCCAGGTTGGTATAGGTCACTGTTGCATCGTATTTGTTTCCAAGAGAGTCGTAGAGCTGCACCTGGCCGCTGGTTTGCGTTCCGACCGGAGACTCCGAATCGAGATTCTGGGTCATGCTGAACGACGATGTGGCCGAAGGCTGCATGACCTGGCCCACTGGAATCACAATGTCGCTCAACCCGCCGCTGGTATTGACAACCCCGTTCACGGCCGAGTACCCCATGACCGACTGGCCGTCGGTGGATTGAAGAGCGCCCGCCGCACTGGTCTGGAAGTTGCCGTCCCGTGTGTAAAGTTGACTCCCGTTGTTGTCCAACACAAAGAATCCTGTTCCATTGATCCCAGCATCGGTTGCAATGCCTGTCGAGGAGATGGAGCCGCCAGTGAAATCGGTGCTGTTCGAGGCCACTTGCACGCCTGTTCCCGCTTGAATCTCATCGCCCGAGCCGGTCGATCCCATTTGCTGGTAAAACAGATCGCTGAAGTTTGTGGTTTGCGCTTTGAAGCCTGTCGTATTCATGTTGGACAGGTTATTGGCGATGGTGTTGAGCGCCGTCGAATCGGCGTCCAGGCCGGAAAGTGGAATATAAAAACTCGGCATTGTGGATCTCCTTGAATCTTCCCTGAAGGTTTTGGCAAGCCGCGGCGGCCAGCTGGTGATCGAACTTCATCTGGCTCCCGAGAAGCCGATTGCATTCAACTGCGAGTGAGACCGCCCATTCAGGGCGCTCGCTACGCGTTGCGCCGCGGGCTTGGCTTCAGGAATGCTGAGATTGCCGGGAGCTTGCGCCGAACCTTGAGCCTGTGCAAACTGGCTGATAGCTCCAGGCATCGTCGATGTTGGCGTAGCGGAAGCCGCGGAGTGGGTTGCGGCGAGTGCCGTTGCTTTTTGATGCCCAGCCGCCTGAGCCTGCGCATTCGCGCCGACTGTGCTCTTGGCCGTCAAGCTCGACGTGGACGCTGTGGCCTGCGTGGAGGGTGTGCCTGTGCCTGAGGTCCCGCTCGAACTTCCCAGCGCCGTCGACAGATTCTGATTGATGTCGATCAGTTGCTCCAGGCTGTTTACGGAAACAAGCTGGTTGATGTACTCGTTTGGATCGGTGTCCGCGGTCGGGTCCTGATTTTGCATCTCGGTCACCAGCAAGGTAAGAAAGTCATTGGCCGAGATGGTGGCCGAATCGCTGCTGGAGTTGCTTGCGCTGCTGCCCGTCCCGCTTGCGGAGCCCGCCATGGGAGCTGCGCCAGTACCAGTCAGCGCTTGCCCCGCCGTCATTTGGTGATTCAAGATTCCTGCCATTGCCGCCATCTTTCCCTGCTTCCTCTCTCCGGCTCTTATGTTCCCCTCGACTGCTTGTGTTCCGTATCGCCTTGGCTCGTCCTGCTGGCCCACTCGCCTCAATCCCTGCGGCCGAAGTTCAGGCCATCACCGAAATGTGAAGGCCTTCCAAATCGCCTGCCCGCGCGCTTGCCTCAGGCCTGCCGGCTGGCGCAGCTTCAATCGAAGAAGCTGCCTCGGTCACGGCTGGTGCGTTTTGCCGCGTATGGGACGGGGCATCTGAAGCGCCACCCTGTCCGGAATCCTGTCCCGCTCCCTGGTGCATTCCCCGATGCCCGGATTGGTCCATGCCGGACGAGATCGAGCGGTGATCGGGAGCGGCCACGGTCAGAGTCTCGACCGGTGTGCGCTGCTCGACCAGGTATGCGTTTAACCCCGTCATGTGGCCGCCCAGCGCCTGTGCCGCATCCGCCGAATCGGGTACCAGGGATGCATGCACTCCGCCGCTCGCCGAGTTTGCCCTCACGCCGATCCAGCCCAGAGCGGGATCGTGAAACCCCGCTTCGGCGCGCTGAGCCCCGGCGTGAATCCACGTCGGCGATGCGTTTGCCGCCCCGCCATCCAGAGCGGCGAATGGCTCGCGAGCTGACGGACTGACTGTGCTCGCGGCCGGATTTCCCATGGTGCCGCCGGCCAGGCTTATTGGCATGTTTGCAGCCGCGAGGTCCCGCATCTGTGGGTAAGAATCTGTTGCAGGGCTGGCAATTTGCCCGTCGGCCTGGTCGTTTCCTTGCGCGGCTGGACCGACCGCTCTGCTGGCGCGCAGCGAAGTTATGCTCGTCCGGTTGGCCTCGTCCGCGGCCAAACCGGCCTTCCCAACGGGAGGGGCCATCGGCGCGACTGGGGCGGGTTGGAATGGGGCTACAGCTTGAATCGCCGAAGTCTGCCCCAGCCAATCCGCGGCGACTGGAGATGAGACGGTCTCCCCTTCCGGGCTGCCAAGCCGCGACTGAATTGGAATGCGCGCCTGGGAAGACGATTCCAGCGATTCCTCAGGCTGAGGGTGCGTCCTGACCGGCGATTGAGCAGGATCGCCTGTCACCCGCGTCTGAGGTTCAGTTGAGGGTGCGAGATTGGCCGGGCCGAGCAGCACGCTGGACCCTGAAGAACGAACTGGAACCGATGGGTTTGTGGAAGGATTGAGCGAGGCGCCAACGGGCGGCGCGGGGATTCCGCCTCCGATTGCGGCCCGGCTGCGCGATGCAAGGCCGGGCCCGGCGGTCGAAATCCGAGAGTCTGGATAGTATGAGCGTGCCGCCGCCGATCCAGCCGAGTCCACCGCGAGGTCGCTTGCTTTGCCCGTTGCCTCAGCAGATTCACTTGAGCCTGCCGGAATTGTTGGATGTACTTCCCTTGCCCAAGTCGGCATCTCCGGTTGAGGATTACCCTCATCGGTCGCTGCTTCGGCGTGCGCGTCGAAGCCTGCTGGACGCGCCGGGCTCAACGCGACTGTTCGGGTTCCCTTTTCCTCTACTGGGCTCGCGGCTTCGGGCGCCTCGCCGGCAGACACATGAAGATCGTCTGGGGACAAGGAACGCGCGCCCGGCGATCCGGTTACGATGTTGGGCGAATGGAATTCGGCATCGGCCGCACTGTCCGCTCGGTCATTGAAGCCGGCGGGTGGTACTGCATGCGCCACACGCAGTTCGCTTGTCGCGCCTGAGGTTTGAATCGCAGTTCGGCTGAAGCTACCCGCGATTGCACCCCGATTGGCGGCGTGTTGTGGATTTGGATTGAAGGAGTCCAATAGGGGAGCCGTTGGAGGTGAGGCGGCGACATGGGCGAGTGGAAGACTCGGTAGCGGCTGGGCAGCATTTTCGACCGGGCCTCCTGTGCTTGGCGACGGCATGATTGCCTGTGGAACATTCGCGACCGTCGCAAAAGCCAGTGGACTCTCGCCCACGACTGGGGCCGCTTTCTGTTTCGGGCCGTGCTCGGAACTGCTCGCCCGATCACTGCGAGGGGAGACTCCTGACAAAGCGAATGCCGGGCTTTTTTGACGCGAATCTGGCGCAACCTGCAGAGGCGCCGCCGGTGGCGCCACCCAGGCCGGAATTGCGGCTCGCTTAATCGCAAGAGGCATATGCGTCGCGATCGCGGCCGGCTTTTGAGGTTGTGTTCCGGGCGGAACCAAGGTCAACGCCGGGGCTTCAGCAGTGGGCGAAGCCGGCCGGGACGTTTTGCCTGTCGACCCAGTCAAAACAGATGCAGCCTGCACTTGCATTCCATCTGCTGCCGGCTCGTGCTGGATGAGGCTGTTTTCATCGGCGCTCATCGAAGCCAGCAGCGATTGCCAACCGGACCGGAAGCTCTCCGCGCCCGGTGCGGAAGACAAAGGAGAGTTTGCGGCTGGAGCACCGGCCCACCCTGTACCATGCGCCTTTGCGGCGCCGTGGGTGAGAGCCTGACCCTGACCAGGCTCCGAATGGCCACTCATCCCCGGATCGATTCGCGCGGCAACGGTCATGAGCCGAGTGAATGCAGATTTCGTGCCAAAGAAAGCAGAACCGGGTTAAAGCATTGTCACGATTTGGATCGCTGATTCCCATTCAGGAATCCGGTACAGCAATTGCATGGATTTTCTCTCAAGTATTCCCGCAATACATACTCTTTGCCGGATGGTACATCGGGGGGGGGACACGGACGAAGCCTCCGGCTCCGGGTCATCTCGATGACCGGCCCGGCCGGCCGCTTACTCTTGGATTCTCAATCGCCGCTTCGGCATCCTTGCGATGCATCCGATTGCCGAACCAGTCGTCCATATTCTGCTGGCTGCGCCTGGCGGCCTCGATGGCGTCGCGAGCCTCGGTTTCTTCGATCAGAGTTTCTGCCTGGCGGCGTTCGACCCTTTTCGATAGGAACTCCTCGCGCAGCGCGGCCACATCCAGCTGCGCATCCGCGATCCTCGGGACCAGGGCCTGGGCATGGCATCCTGCCGATCGCATCTCTTCGAGGCCGGCCAGTCGATCCGGCAGTTCCCCGCTGTGTACGCTCGCCTCAATCAAACGCCGTCCGCGCCGTCCGCGTTCGAAGGTGGCCTCAAGCGCATGTTGCAGACGGTGAAGCGAGCCCGTCGCGGATTCGAGCGCCAGCCTGCATTGTTCTTCTTCAAGATCCCGTATGCGGAGTAGGCGGCGCAGCGCGCGCGACACTGCCATAGTCTATATCTCCCCAGCCAGGGTCGAAAGCCGGCGAACGCAATCGCCAAAGCGGACTTGCTCGCGCGAGTCCTGGGTCACGAACGCGCGCATCGCTCCACGGGCACGCAATGCGCGATCAAGATCGGGGTCCGAGCCCGGCTTGTACGCGCCGATGCGCACCAGGTCCTCGGAGCGGGCGTAGACGGCCATCAGCCGGCGCAGCAGAGCGGCCTGCTCCCGATGCTCCGGCTGGGTCACCGACGGCATCAGCCTGCTGATCGAGTCGAGCACCTCGATGGGAGGATACCAACCCTCGGCGGCCAGGGTGCGGGAAAGCACCACGTGGCCGTCCAACAGCGATCGCACCGCGTCCACCAGCGGGTCCTGCTGGTCGTCGCCTTCCATCAGAACGGTGTAAAAGGCGGTAATCGAACCCACGCGAAACTGGCCGGTTCGCTCCACCAGGCGCGCCAGCCGGGTGAAGACCGAGGGAGTATAGCCTTTGGCTGTCGGCGGCTCGCCCGCGGCCAGTCCGATCTCACGGGCGGCCATGGCGAAGCGGGTAAGCGAATCGAGAACCAGCAACACATGTTTCCCCTGGGCCGCAAAAAACTCTGCCACAGTCGTAGCGGCAAGCGCCGCCCTCATGCGCAGCAGCGGCGACTGATCTGAAGTCGAGACCACAACAACCGAGCGCTTTCTGCCCTCCACGCCGAGCGCGTCGTCAAGGAACTCCCCCACTTCGCGGCCGCGCTCGCCCACCAGCCCCACCACCGTCACATCGGCCTCGGTGTTGCGCGTCATCATCCCGATCAGCGTGCTCTTGCCCACGCCCGACCCGCCGAAGATACCCACTCGCTGCCCCCGGCCCACGGTCAGCAGGGCATCGAGAACGCGAATGCCGGTGCCCAATGGGGTTCGAATCGGCGTGCGGTCAAGCGGCGAAACCACCGCGGGATCCAAAGGAAAGGTCAAGGAGACGACCGGAGGCCGGCCTCGATCGATGGGCGCGCCAAGCGCATTCAGCACCCTGCCCATCAGAGCCGGACCTACCTCGATCTCGGGACTCACGCCGAGGGCTGCTACCTCATCCCCAAAGCGAATGCCCTCTGTGCTCTCGACCGGCATCGACAGCACATTCGAACCGCGAAACCCGATGACCTCTGCGAGATGCAAATGCCCGAACTGGTCCGTGATCTCGCAGCACTCGCCCACCGAGCTCAACGGGCCCGACGATTCAATGGTTTGACCTACCGATTCGAGGACCTGTCCACGCCAGCGCCAGGGATGACCGCGGCTGAGACGGGCAAAGTAGCGGGCAAGAAGCGGCCGGGCAGCAGTTTTCATTCGCGATCCTCCTGACCCTGGGGTTGGCCGGATACGGAGGGATCGGATCCTGGGGCCGGCTCGCCAATGCCTCCGCCGACGCGGTCAAAGAAGCCGCGCTCAATCTCGCCCAGTTGCGCACGAACTCCCAAGTCCACCGAACCCATCTCCGTCTCAATCATGCAATCGCCCAGCCGCATACCTTCTCCGGAGACAACTTCGGGCCGCACCGCGAGCTTGGGTAATCGCAGGATGGTTTCGGTCCACAAAATCAGCTCGGCCGGGGGCACCCGGAGCCGCACTCGGGTTGAACTGGAGAGCTGCCCAAGGGCCACCCGCACCGCTCCGGTCAGAAGCAGCGGATCCATCTGTGCCTCGCGGCGCAGGACCCGGGCAGCCACCATCAGCGCAAGATCCACCACCTCGTGCTCAACCGCGTTCAGGTACCTGTCGCGCTCCTCGGCGAAATTCCGCGCCGACTCGACCGCTTGCCTTACCCGCTGCTCTTCGGCAGCCGCCAGAGCCGCGGCCTGCGCCTCGTGCTCGGTCTGGCGGCCCTCCTGCCTGCCTCTTTCGCGCCCGGCCTCGAAGGACTTGCGCGTCTCCTCGGCCAATTGTTTTTCAAACTCGGGGCGCATGCCGGTCTCGTTGCCGCTGCAAGCGCGATTGCGCGTGGCCTCTTCGGCGGCGGATGCGGAATCCGTGGTCAATCCATCCCAACCCGGCAGCGACACGGCATTCGGCCCGGACGGATAATCGAATTGCTCGATCCGCCACGACGCGCCTTTTCCCGTTGCCGATCCCGGCTGCTGCAAGGTCTTCCTTTCCGAGTTGTCAGTTGTCAGCTCTCAGTTGTCAGTCGCCCGTCATGCATTCAGGCGGAGCCGTTGATCACTGACCACTGATCACTGAAAACCGAATCACGCCAGCATCTCGTCCCCGGTCTCCAATTTGAGAACCACCTTGCCCTCGGCCTCCAGGCGCCTGGCCAGGTTGAGGATCTCCTGCTGGGCCTGGGCCACCTCGCGCGAGCGCACCGGACCCAGCACCTCCATGTCTTCCTTCAACATCTCGACGGCCCGCGAACTCATCGACTTGAAGATCTGCGCGCGCAGTTCCTCGTTGGCCCCGCGCAGCGCCATCGCCAACTGCCGCTTGTCCACTCCGGAAACGATCTCGCGGATGGTGGCGGGAGGTACTGTGACCAGGTCTTCAAAGGTGAACATCAGGTTGCGAATGCTCAGGGCCAGCTCCGGCGCGCCGTCCTCAATGGTCTCGAGAATCTTCTTCGCCTCTTCGGCATTCACCCGGTTCAACAGATCGGCCACCGCCTTGAAGCCGGAGTAGCTCTTGCGAGCCGTGTCGCCCATGCTCTCCAGCCGCCGGTGCAGGATGTGGGCAACCTTTTGCGCCATCTCCGGCGAAAACTGGCGCATTTCGGCCAGCCGCTGAATGGAAACAACCTTGTGCTCCTCGCTCAGGTTGTCGAGCACCAGCGATGCGCGGCGCGGATCGAGGTGGGCGAGAACCAGAGCAATTGTCTGCGGATGCTCGGAATCGAGCAGCTTGCCCAACTGCTGCGGGTCGGTGCGCTGCAGCTTGGCCAGATTGCCTTGAGCAGCCTCCTGTGAGCGACGCACCAGCATCAGAAGGTCGTCGGCGCGCTCCTTCCCAAAGGTCTCCATCAGCAGACGGCTGGCATAGTCGAGGCCGCCATGAACCACGAATCCCTGGGTCTCCAGGAGCTCCCAGAACTCCTCCAGCACCTCGCCGGAGAGCTCGGGAGTAATGCCTCTCAGGTCGGCCAGCTCTTCGGTGAGCCGCTGCACGTCCACTTCGGGCAGAGCGCGAAGAATCTCCTTGGCCAGTTCCTCGCCTACAGCCACCAACAGAATGGCCGCCTTGCGCAATCCGGACAGATTTGCCGAGTTGTGGCGTCTTGCCGGTCCGTTCTCTCCCTGATCGCCCAAAGTCCTGGTCCTCTCCCGTTGCCGCGCTTCCCTGCCCGTCCCAACGCCGCGCGCCCTTAGGCCCGATCCCGCCCAGGCCCCCGGCTAGTCGGAGTGAATCCAGCTCTGCAAGAGGCGTGAGCTCTGCGTCGGTTCGCGCTTGAGGTGCCCCGATACCTGTTCAAAGATCTCCTGTGTCCGGATTCGTTCGGGATCGAGCTCGACGGGCTCAGGCGGCGCCAGAGGCGGTTGGTTCGCCAACACCGTGGGCAACTGCCGCGACTGCGACTTGGCTTCGATACCGGGAGCGGTCCGCGCATGGCGGAGCGCGGGACGAACACCGAATGCCAGAACGATCAGAACGCCGGCCAGCATGGCCAGATACCTGACCAGAACCGGCGAATTCTCTGCCGTGGCCAGCACCTGGACGGGCATCGAGGCCGGCTGCTGGGCGCGGTTGTCGTCAAACGCCAGATCTTCAACCGTCAGCATGTCGCCGCGCGTCGAGTCGAAACCCACCGCCGCTTGTGCCAGCGCGGTCAGGTTGCGCAGCTCGTCCGCTGAACGCGGCTGCCATACTGCGTTCTTTCCCTTGGCCGCCATCTGCGCCAGCCGGTCGTTCACCACGATGGCAGCCGTCAGGCGACGCACCCGGCCCGCATTCTCGAGGGTGTGGCGCACGGTTTTTGAACTTGCGTAGGCGCCAGACTCCGACTTGGCGCTCTGCGGCTGAGTGGTCTGCTGCGGGTAGACGGGCACAGCCTGGGTATTGGGCGCGTTCGAAGCCGTCCCTGGAACTCCCGCAGCCACCGGCTGGGGCCCGGATGTTTGTTCGGTGCGCTGCATTGAAGTGGTCACCGTCTGGTCCGGATCGTAGGTCTCCTCGGTCTCCTCGGTGGCGGCTGGATTGTAATCCAGGGTCACCGATGCGCGTACGTTGCCCACTCCAGTCACCGGCTCCAGGGTGGCGACCAGCTTGTCCTCAAGAGCCTGCTCCGCGCTCAGGCGCAGCGCGTCGCCGGTCTTGGGGCCGAGCGGCGCATGGCCCGCGGCGTCCACCAGCACAACCCGTTCCGGCGTCAGCCCATCGACGGCGGAGGCGACCAGGTTGCGGATTGCTTCGGGCTCGCCGTCGGCCAGCGAACGATGGCGCAGCTTCAGCACCACCGAGGCCTTGGCCGGCCGTTCCTGCTCGCGAAAAAGCGAATCGTGGGGCAGCACCAGATGGACCCGGGCCGACTCGACATCGGTCAAGGTCCCAACTGTATGCTCGAGTTCCCCTTCGAGAGCCCGCTGATAGTTCACCTGCTCATCGAACTCGGAGCCGACCCAATTGGGCTTGTCGAAGATCTCGAAGCCCAGCCGCCCGCTCTTGACGCCGCCCTTGGCAGCGGTGGCCAGCCTCGCCTTGTCCAAATCGGCGGCTGGAACGCGGATGCCCGATCCGTCGGAGGTCAGCTCAAACGGAATCTGCGCCTGGGTGAGGATCTGGCCCGTCTGGCGCGCATCCTCCGTGTCCAGGCCCGCATATAGGGTGCGCCAGTCGGGACCCAGCGTGTTCCAGAGGAGCCCACCTGTCAATGCCAGGATCAGAACCGCGGCCGCTGCGGTCCAACCGCGCTGTGCGGGCCGCATCGTAGCCCAACGGACGCGCAATCCGGTCCACAGGCCGGCCATCCGGTCTGTCCACTGGGGTTGTCCAGGCGTACCCGGCGCGCTTCTTTCCAACTGTGTTCCCGTGGCCATCGTTGGCGTGTCCCGCCGCTCTTCCCGTTGTTCCCGCGTTGTCTTCGGTCGACGTTCATTAGCGGACCGGTCCGATGTCTACCCGCCGGCCCTTCCGCCCCAAAAGTCCGGCTACGGCTTTAGAACTGCATCCCAATCACCTGCTGATAGGCCTGAACGGCTTTGTTGCGAACGGACAGAGCCAGTTCGAAGGCCATGCTCGCCTTCTCGGTGGCGATCATTGCCTGGTGTACATCCACGCCGGAACCGGTCATCAGTCCGGTCACTGCGATATGTGCACGATCTTCAAGTTGGCTCACCTGACCGACCGCATCGGTTAGCAGGTCGGAGAATGGAGCGGGCGCGGCCGCCTGGCCCGTGGTCAATGCCGAGGCCGGAAATCCGCCCTGGCCGGTCAGGCCCGTTCCGGACAGGTTAGATCCGAATTGGGCCGACCCCGAGATACTCGATAACGCCGGAGCCGCGGCACTCATGGGGTTCATTGCTGGCAACATTGCTCCTCCTTCATGCTTCGCTGTCTGGTCCGCCTGGTATTTCGTTTCCTGTTTCGCGCCACGATTCGTCTTCGGGGCCTGGTCGCTCTGCCGTTACGACTTGGCTATCTCCAGCGCCGAGGCGATCATGCCCTTCTCGGCTTGCACGGCGGAACTGTTTAGACCATATGCACGCGTCGCCCCCATCAGGTCCACCATCTCTGTGAGTGGATTAATGTCCGGATACGAAACATATCCATCGGATCCCGCGTCGGGATGGCCCGGATCGTATCGCTTGAGGGGTGGAGACGTATCTTCGACGACCTGCACAATGTGAACGCCCGGAGCAACTGGCCCGGTGCCGGTGGAATCGATGCCGGACAACTGACCATTGAGTGTCCCCAAAGCCGATGAGGCCGGCAAGCTCGATCCCCAGCCTCCCGAAGCGGCGGTCCCCGATGCCGCAGTCATGGAGTCGAGGAACCCAGGATCGCCCTGATTGGCGGCGAAGACAACGTGCTGGCGGTGGTAAGCGCCGCCGGACGGGGTACGGGTGGTCTCCGCATTGGCCATGTTCGCAGCCACCACCTCGGCGCGCATCCGTTCGGCCTGCATGGCATCGCCTGAGGTTTCCATCAGCCCAAAGAGGTTCATTCTGTTGGCTCCTTTCGTTTCCCTGGTCGAGAGGCCGGAACCGGGCTACTTGCTGTCGGAGTGAATGGCGTCGAGAAGCCGCTGATACTCCAGGCGAAGCAGCGCGACGCCGGTCTTGAATTTCAGTTGCGCCTCGGCCAGATTCAGACCCTCGCGATCCATTGAGACGTTGTTGCCGTCGGGGCGAGCAATCAGCCCATCCACAGCTTTGAGGCGCACATGCCTGGGTGCGCGCCCATGGTCGACACCGTCCAGGGCCTCGCGCATCTCGGCCTCGAAGTCCATCCCCACCGCGCGATAGCCGGGGGTATCGATATTCGCCATGTTGGCCGCCGTGAGCTTGGCCTGGCTGGTGCTCAGGTCCAAGTAACGAGCCAACTGCTCGCTCATCCGGGTCTCGATCTCGATGCCCATCCCGACCTCCCTCTGCGCGTCCAACCAATGCGCGTCCGCCCGCCGGCTCGCGGGCGGATCGGGTCAGTTCATTGCCAGCCCAAAGTCGATCTCCGTCGCGGTCAATACGGATTCGTCGCCGGCCAGAATGGCTCCCCGCTCCAGCACGTGTTCGAGCTCGCGGACATTGCCCGGCCAGTCGTGCGCGGCAAGCAGGTCCATGGCCCCCCGATCGACGCGTTTGACCGGCGCATCGCGCCCCAACCGCTGCATAAAGTGATCCACCAGCAAAGGAAGATCCTGAGCATGCTCGGCCAACGACGGTGTGCGGATCAGGAAGACAGCCAGGCGGTAATAGAGATCGGAGCGAAAGGCTCCGGTCTGGGTTTGCTGGGCCAACGGCCGATGGGTCGCGGCCAAAATGCGCACATCCACCTTCACCGTTTCGTTGTCGCCCACGCGCTGCAGCTCTCCGCATTCCACAAAGCGCAGCAGCTTGGATTGAAGCGCCAGTGGCATCTCGCCGATTTCGTCCAGGAACAAAGTTCCTCCATCGGCGCTTTCGATGCGTCCTATGCGTCCCTGCACCGCGCCGGTAAAGGCCCCGCGCGTGTGACCGAACAGCTCTGCTTCAAGCAAGGCCTCGGGAATCGCCGCACAGTTGATGGCCACAAAAGGCCTGCGGCTTCTGGTCGAGAGCCGATGCAACGCTTCGGCGACCAGCTCCTTGCCGGAGCCGGTGGGCCCTTCAATCAGCACCGGGGTCGAGCGCGGAGCTACCAGGCGAACGCGGCGGCTGATCTCAAGCATGCAGGCAGCGCCGCCGATCAACTCCGGCAGCCGTCCGCCGGCTTGAGCCTCGTCGCGGTTCGGCGTCTCCGATCGAATCGGTGCGGCCGTTATGGAACTTCTCTGGGTGACGCCTGGCGCGGGCAAGCCGTTCTTCGGCGCGGAAGCGGCCAGAAATGTGCGAGCGGGGGCTGCGATCGGCCAAGAATCGGAGCCCATTCCGCCAGGGGCCGGGTTAAAGCCGTTGAGTGCCGATGCAGTGTTCCATGCCGCCGTGTCTGTATCCTGACTTCGCCGCAACGCGTAAAGCAATTCCTGGCGGTGAGGCCCACGGGGGCTCTCCTCGGCCGACAAGTTGCCGGATGTCACAAGGTCCACAAGGGGAAAACTGTCGCGAAAATCCTTAATAAACTCAGCCAGATCGAGATCGGGCAGCCATGAATCGACGATGATTGCCTCAGGCGCGGCAGCTTCAGCTTCGGCCCATGCCTGTGCGCCGCCGTCGGCCTCGCGAACCTGCCAGCGAAGGCCAGTCAGGATTTCAGCGAGCCGTTGGCGAAAGCTGCGGTCCGCGCTGGTTATCAAAGCAGTGCGTGGCCGGATGCGGGTGGAAGTCGAGGTTGAAGAAACAGGAACCGGGACAGGCAGCATTTTTGTATTCTCCTAATCGTTGGGCTGATGACGGGAGTTCATTGCATATCGGCGGCCATGCCGGTCGCCGCCGCTTTGGCCGGAAGCAGAGGAAGGGCCGGAGGCATTGCCAAGGCGGAAATTGCTGGAGCCACCGTCACCGCGAGATCGGCCTCAGAAGGCACCACGTAGCCCTGCCCGCGCACCGTCCGGATCAGTTGACCCGGAGGCGGATCCTTGAGTTTGCGGCGCAGGTAGTTCACGTAGACGTCCACGATGTTGGTGGTCTGTGCAGGTTCCAGATTCCAGACCGAATCCAGCAGCTCCACCCGCGATACACACTGGCCGCGATTGAGCATCAGGTGTTCGAGCAAGGCGAATTCCTTGTTGGTGAGGATCACCGGAACAGCGCCGCGGCGCGCCGTGTGATCCAGCCGGTCCAGTTCCAGGTCTCCGGCGCGCAACCGCAGCCGCGCCTCCCGCTTGCGCCGCAGCAAGGCCCGGCAGCGCGCCCGCAATTCGTGCAGGCTGAATGGCTTGACCATCATGTCGTCAGCCCCGTGATCGAGGCAGCGAACGCGTGCCTCAACCTCCTGCCGGGCGGTAAGTACCAGAACGGGCAGGTCGAGGTCGAGCAAGCGAATCTCCTCGAGCACCTGCTCGCCGTCCTTGACCGGCATGTTGAGATCTAGAATGGTCAGATCGGGCATCTCCTGGCGAAACGCCTCCACGGCCTCCGCTCCATCGTGTGCCAGTCGAACCCGATGCCCATCGGCCTCCAGGCCGCGGCATAGAAACAATCCCAGCGCCTTGTCGTCTTCGGCAATCAAAAGCCTCATTGCACCCTCTCTCCCTCGAACGCCGGCAGCCCTGGAAGGCGGCCGGATCCACGTTTCAGCGGGCAGTTTAGCCTGCGCTAATCAGTTGCCTCCTCCACCATCAAGCGTGGCGGGGAGGAACTCAAGATTTGAAAGTGGAAAGATGGATTTGCGATTCCGAAAGTGGGTTTGTTTTCAGGTTGTTCCCAAAAATGCGACAGAGGACCGCGGCGTGACGGCTGTCACGGTCGACGGGTTCTCCGACTTTTTCCTTCTTGAACGTACAGCTCTCGGCCGCAGTCGCCTTCAGCTTGCTTAGTTTCGCAGCCGCACCGTGCCGGCGGGTTTATTTCGCCGAGCCGCCGCCCCTTTTCCTGGAGACCGCCTTGATTTCGTACATGGCGGCATCGGCTCTCGAGAGAAGTTGCTTCATCGTCTCGGGCGGCCGGTGCTCTGCTACGCCGATAGAGGCGTTAATCCGCAGACTCACCGGGCCGGACTTTCCGGTTACTTTATAGCTTCCGCAGACCCAGTCCCTCAGGCGGTCGATCTGCACTTGGGCCTCCGCGATGCCGCAATCCAGAAGGATAATGAATTCGTCACCGCCCCAGCGTCCAATCACATCGGTCGAACGGCACGCGAACTTGATTTCCGTGGCAAACTGCTTCAGCAATTCGTCGCCGGCCACATGGCCATGATTGTCGTTGACCTTCTTGAAGTCATCGATATCGACGATTGCAACGCACAGCGGACTTGCGCCGGCCATTCGGCGCTCAATCTGGGCCTCCACCCAAAGACGGTTACGCAGCCCCGTCAGTCCATCGCTCGAAGCAATGTGCTCGGCTTCTTCTAGCTTGGTCTGGTAGCCTGAGACCTCGCCCCGAAGCTTTTCGATCGCCGCCTTGCCCTCCGTGGTCATTCGTTCAATCTGCGATTTCAACTCCGCGGCGCTCTCTTCAATCGAGGCGCGCACCTTGGTAAGGTCGTCCAGGCTGGCGATTCTTTGCAGCCGGGCCGTGACCGCGTTCATCTGTCCGGCGCAGCGCTTGTCGCGCTCACCGACGGACTCGGCGGTGTGGGCCATGACGATCAGCAGTTCCTTCACCTCGCACGTCTTTTGCTGGTTCTGCTGGGCCGCGCGCTTGCCCCAGTTTTGCAACTGCTCGCGCACGCTCGTTTCCGCGCTGGCGACCTGCTCCGAGGTCATGTCGCAGGCCAGGCTCTGCTCCACTTTGCCGAGACCCCGTTTCAGATCCGCACCGAGCGCGGGATAGGCCTCCATCCCGCAATTCCCCATTTCATTCAAGGCTGAGCCATAAGCCGCAACGGTCGCGGGAAGAATGCTATCGGTATCCTGCTCGGGATGCGTTTGAACGCCGCCGTCTACGGAATCAAGGTACTTTTTAAGCGAGATCATTTGCCCTCAGAACGATTCTGTCCAAAGCCCATCCCTGCCCGGGACTCGTCGATGAGCGGACCGTTAATTACAAGTATCGGCAGGATCGCGGTTTTTCTTCAGGGCAGATCCACTTCGGTCCGCCGCCATCCCGGTGAGCAACCAGGACCTATTCCCTGCCGACGCCTGCGAATTGGTCTGCAACATGGGAAGCGGCCATGCATGTTGGTCAGAAATGCCCATCGCTCTGTGCTTTCCCGAGGCTTCATCGCGCACTTTGGTAATGGCTTCTTTGCGGCCGAAAGCTGTTCCAGAAGCGAGCGCCGAGACGAAGAGCCGCTGCCTTCTTGCGTCACGATAGAGGCTTGGCGCGGGACAAGCGCAAGACTGCGCTCTACGCCGAGCTGGAGCAAGGTCGCACCCCTCGAACAAGAGTAACGCCCCGGCGCACGTTGCGGAGAAATCTGCCCCCGAAACCCACTTCAGCTGACATGCAGCTTCAGACTTTTCTTGAGGGCACACTAGAATCCGCCAATAAGATGCCGATAGAGTGCCCGCAACATCAACCTCCTGCTCCAAGTAACGATTCTGAGCTGTGCAGTAGACAGAACGGTTTCGGTGCAGGCGGAATTCGAAACGAGGAGCCAACACAATGAGCATTAGTGTCCTGAACAACGTTTCTTCGCTGGTAGCGGAGAATGCCGTCGCCAATACGCAGGCAAGCCTGCAAAAAACCCTGCAGCAACTCTCCACCGGTTTGAAGATCAACTCCGGAGCCGATGACCCGGCAGGTTTGTCAATCGCCGCGGATTTGGGCGCCAGTATCTCGGCCCTCACCCAGTCCAGCCAAAACGCATCGGACGGCATCGGCCTCTTGCAGACCGCTGACGGTGCGCTCTCGCAGGTCAACACAATCCTCAACCAGGCTGTCACGATCGCAACCGAGGCCTCGAACGGCGGCCTCACGACCGACCAGTCGACTGCTCTGGACACGGAGTTTCAGTCGATTCTGACTGAGATCAGCGCCATCGGCTCGACCACAAACTACAACGGAACGGCTGTGTTCAGCGCTACCGCTCCGACTACCTTCACCAGCGATGGCACGTCTTCAGGCGCCACCACTACCAGCACGACGATCGGCACGCTTTCGTCTACAACGCTGTCCCTTAACAAAGATGTCCTGACCTCCACCGACAAAGCCCAAACGGCGCTGACCGACATCACCGCCGCAATCGACACCGTTTCCGCACTGCGCGGAACCATCGGCGCCAGCATCAACCAACTGACGTCGAATTCAAACGTTGAGAATACACAGGTCGAAAACCTGACCAGCGCACAGAACAACGTTCAGAACGCCGACATCGCGACGGTGACCTCGAACATGACGCAGTTCAACGTCCTGGAGCAGACCGGTTTCGCTGCTATCCAGCAATCGAACGCCGCGGAGCAGAATGTCCTGAAGCTCCTGCAGTAAGAGTCGCTTCATTCTCAGAGCGGTGGCGCCCAGTTCGCGCCACCGTTTTTCTTTTCCCGGCAATCTGAAACCTCAAACTGAATGTGCCGATATTTATTTTGCGGTTAGAATTGATGCAACCTCGACGCGCTGGATCATAACGTGCTCCGAGCAAAGGACCGGGAAACCGTATGAGTACATCCTCCATATTGAGTTCGCTTCTATCGTCGAATAATTCATCGGCAATCGATCTGAGCGCCATTCTTGAGGCAGCAACGGGATCGACCAGCGAAGGCATCGATGTTACCGCCGCGGTCAACGCAGGGCTAAGTGCCGCTGAAGCTCCGGAGAACGCGTGGGAGTCGCAGCAAAGCCTCCTGCAGAGCCAGACCAGCGCCTTGACACAGATCCAGACCTACACAACCAACCTCGACAGCGACATGCAATCGCTCAACAGCTTGACGGGGCCTTTTTCGGCAAGCGCGGTAACCTCTTCGAACTCCGGAATTGTCAAGGGCTCGGCAGCGGCCGGGAGCGCCGCGGGAAACGACATCGTCGTAGTGAATAGCCTGGCTACCACGGCATCCTATTCCTCCAGTGCGGTGTCGAGCGCCACGACGGACTTGCCGGCGGAGTCTATCACAATCACGCCCGCCGGCGGGTCCCCGACAACCATCGCTACCGGAAGCGGCGTCAACACCCTGACCGATCTGGAAAACGCCATCAACAGTGCGGGGCTTGGCGTTACCGCGAGCATTATCACCGACGCGTCCGGCGCTCGACTGGCGATTACGAGCGACAGTTCAGGCAGTGCCGGCAGTTTCACGGTGTCATCCTCCGGAGGGAGCTTCGGATTCACGCAGGCTGAGCCTGGCAGCAATGCCTCTCTTACGGTGAATGGAATTGGAATTTCGAGCGCGTCCAATACGGTGACGGGCGTGTTGCCCGGCGTGACGCTCAATCTGCAGAGTGCCAGTCCCGGCACCGAAGTTACACTCTCCGTGGCGCCCGACACTTCTCAGGCGTCGACGGCCATCAATCAGTTTGTCAGCGACTACAACACGTTGATCAAAGCCGTAAATGCCCAATTTGCCTATACATCGGGATCAGGCCAGGGGGTTCTGGCAGAAGATCCGACGGTGCAGTCCTTGCAAAGCGGACTCCTGGGGGCATTGGACTACTCGTCGGCGACCGGATCGGGGAGCGGCGCAACGATGACGAGCCTGGCATCGCTCGGCATCAAGATGAACAGCGACGGCACACTCAGCGTAGATAGCGGAACATTGACCAATGCCCTCCAGAACAATTTCAGTGGGGTCCAAGATTTCTTTCAAGGCTCTGCGCTGAATGGATTTGCAAATTCGATGGACCAGCAGCTCACCAGCTTTGTCAGTCCCGCGGATGGCGCATTCACTGTGGATCTCAAAAGTATCAGCACCGAATACACAACCTTGCAGGACAACATCGACAATTTCCAGAGCAACGTCATCACTCCTCTGAAAGTGCGGTTGCAAGCCGAATACAGCCAGGCTGAGATCGCACTGCAACAACTGCCGAACGAGCTCAAGAATATCGACGCCGAATTGGGCATGAACAAGTCCTCTTGAGGGGGCTAACCGGAGAAGACCATGAGTCCAATGGAACTGGCATACAGGAAAACCGCGCTTGCCGGCGCCAGCGGGTTTGGCCTGCTGATCGCTCTATACGACACGCTTGCGGGCGACCTGCGACGCGCGGCAACCGCTGAGCGTACCAACGATGTCGAGAAGCGGTGCAAGGAAGTGAACCACGCGCTGCTTGTGATCGCCCATCTGGAGGATGCGATCGACCGCGGAAACGGTGGAGAGCTGGCCGAGCGGCTTCGTGCGTTCTACTCCTCCTTGCGGCGCAAGATGATCGAAGCGCAAGCCGGCAGGTCCCCTGAGATTCTTGAAGAAGAGATGGCGCGTATCCTGGAAATTCGGGCGGTCTGGCAGAAGGCCGAAATGGGGGGCACAACACCCGCGGCGCACGTTCAAGGCTGGGTTCAGCCTCCGACCTATCCCGGCTCTTCGTTGCCGATGTGGGAGCGCAGCTCATCTCGCTGGTCGGCTTAATTCTCCGCCGCCCAGCCTTGCACACTGCAAATGCCTGGCCCTGATCATTCCTACAAGGGTAATGAGACCCAAGATTGAGCGGCAGCGAGAGGCCATCTCGTTGCCGCTCTTGCTTTGGGAAGGAACTTACGCGACGACTTGGATCAAGCCGGGGGCGCCAGGTAGTTCAACAAGGAGATTGGCAGCACCTTTGCCGCGGCAGCGAGGGCTGCGCTATTGGCGGTTTCAGCCTGGCTCAGGTTCGTCGCAGCGGTGGCCATATCCACACCGATCAGGTTGTTCTCTTGCGACGCCAGGGTCACCGTGTCCTGTTGCAGGTATTGCCCCTGAGAGGTCAGCTGATTGCTGGCATTGCTGTAAAAGACCTGCTGCTGGCCGACATAGCTAATGGCCGAGTCCACACTCGCGGTGGCCGTTGCGATCTGCGAGCTGTCTCCGCTTTCGAGAGCACTGACCAGCGAACTCAACGACCCCAAAACGTTGTTGCTCGAGTTGGAGAAGATCTGGCTTCCCGGAATGTTTACCTCAACGCTCATCTCTTCGCCCACCTGCACGGAGTTCGTGTCTTCGGTGCCGTTGTAGGCGTAGCCGGTAGACGAGGACGAATCTGCCGTGTAAGGAGTCGTTGTGCCGGTTCCGCCGAATACATATATCCCCCCGACCGACGTATTCGCAAGAGACACCACGGAAGCCAGGATCCCCTTCACCTGTCCTGCCAGCGCCTGCAGATCCTCCGCGTTGTTGGTGCCATTCGCGCCCTCGGTGCCGAGCGACAATGCCTGCGTCAGAGACGTAACCACCGAACTCAATGCTGAACTGGCAGATTGCACCGTGGCTTGGACTGTCGAAATGTTTTGCGTGTACTGATCCACGTCCCCGGTTTCTATGGTGTTTTGCACCATGTCCGCTGCCGCGGCTGGGTTGTCTGAAGGCACAGTCACGCTCTTGCCAGTGGACACCTGCTTCAATGCGGTGTTGAGCGACGCCTGGCTCTGTTGCAGGCCGGCGAGAATTTCGGGGACGATGTTTGGGTCAATGCGCATAGTCGTTAGAAGCTCGTTGTGGAGCCCATGTTGAGAATTGCGTTGTTGAGCACCTGAATCGTACTGACGATTCGTGTAGCCGCTTCATAGGCCGTCTGGTAACGAAGCAGGTTGGTGGTTTCCTCATCGACATTTACCGCCGAGACAGAACCCTGTTGGTTTGTGAGCTGCGTCAGGTTTTGACCGATGGCGGTGGATTGGGTGCTGGCATTGGAGGCGGCATTACCCACCTGAAAGACCAGACTGGCATAGGCTGCAGCGGGCGTTTGGCCTGAAGGCAGATTCTGAGTCAGCGCCGCGGATAGATTGGCGATGTTGCCGTTGCTGCCTGCGGATCCATCCGAACTGATGGCAATCTGCGACGGATCGGTCAGGGAGACGGCGATGCCCGCGGCCGCACCGGCGTTGCCGGCGTTCGACGGCACACTGAAGAACGCCGCACCCTTGACGCCGTTCGAGTCAAAACCTTTTGCCTGGGCAGCGTTGAAGCTGGCGGCAAACTGGCTGGCGAGGGTGTTCAACTGCGAGAGGAGGCCGGGAACGATCTGGTCACGGACCTGCAGAACCCCGCCGAGTGTTCCCCCTTGGATCGAATTCGTGATGTCGGCGCCATTCGAATCGATGACCTTCTGGAGCCCGTTGCTGCCGGTGGCAGTCTGAAGATTGTAGCTCTGTCCGCCTATAACCAGCGGCGAACCGTTGGCGGTGGTGATGGTCTCTCCATCGTTGCTTTGCGTAATCGAGATACTCGTAAGACCCGCGAGCTGCTGGACCAACTGGTCGCGCTGGTCCTGAATCGTACCGCCATTCTCATTTGCCGGCACCTGCGCCAACTGACCGTTCAACTGCGCGATCTGCTGGGTCAGCGTGTTGATCTGAGCAACGGTCTGCGTGACTTGTGTGTTCGCTTGCGATTGGGCACCGGTCAGCGCGTTGGCGGTAGAGTTGAACGCTCCGGCAAGGTCCTGGCCGCTAGAGATGACGCTCTGCTGAGCAGCGGTGCTGGTGGGACTCGCGGACAATTGCGCAAGGCTGCTTGAAAACATGGTCAGAGCGCTCGCTATGTCGCCGCCCGTCGATGTGAAGGAAGTTTGAATCTGCTGGAGACTGGACGATTGCGCGTCGGCGCTGCTTTGCAGAGACGTCTGCTGTTGAATCTGAAGGTTGAGCAATTCGTCACGGATGCTTTGAATTGAATCCAGCGAAACGCCTCCGCCGGTTACGCTGTTGCCGGACTCGTTTTGCTGGTTCTCGCTGAACTGCGCAACTTCGCGGGTGTATCCGGCAGTGTTGACATTGGCGATGTTGTTGCTTGTGGCATTGAGAGCGCCCTGGTTTGCTTCCAGCGCCTGCAAGCCGATCAGAAGCGATGTATTCAAGCCACTCATATCGATTACATCTGGCAAGACCAGGTCTGAACCTTCAGCCTGGACCCAGAAGCCTCCTGAATTTGCCCTCGAACCGAGTTGAAAAGCGCGGCCATCTGTGCGACGGAGCGGCTGGAGTGCTGAAGCAGAGCGGCGTAACGCCGGTTGAGCTGTTGTAACGAACAGGACGCGGAGCGAATTTGCCGAACCATGTCTTCATCGAGGCAAGGTTGAGAAGCGGAGGCCTCGGTTTCAAGAGGAATGCATATTTGATTTACGAGCGAGGTAAGTCTGTCGCTCAACGCGTGCTGGTTAACGACGCTTTCTTCAAGATCCGGAAGTGCGTTCTGAGCAATGGCTTGCATGGCCTTTTCCAATTCGACGGCCAGAACCCCCAATAGCTGGAGATACTCCGTCGCGTTCCGGTCTCGATTCTGTGTATCGCCAGAGTTCATCCTTCACACACTCTCAACAGACTCTCGACCGGTGACCCGCCGTAGCGCCACTCATCTCAAGCGTGTTCGTCGATCATCGCCGAAGCGATCTTGGCCGGGTTCAGTTCGTACTGTCCGCTTTGGATGGATTGGATCAGGCTATCCACCTTCTCCTGTCGAACCTCGGGCGAACTGAGAGCTATGCTCGCAAGCGAATTGGGAGATGCCGAATCGGACTTGAGGGTAGCCCGATCCTCTATGTTCGCCTCGACTGAATGAGTGACTTTCTGCGCGCCGGCCTTCTGTAGACTCGCATCGCTGGAAACATCGCTCGCCGCTAAACTGTATGCATCGATTCTCATCGCCGGCTCCTTACACTACACCGCTGTCCCTATCGGCAGATTCACGAAAAAGTCTAGTCTAAATCTCATCTTTCTTTTGCAACTTCTGTTTCCTTCGACTGATCCGTCTGCGAGGTGGTCAGCGAATTTGCCTTGTCGGCCGCCGCATGCATGGCCTTGGCGATCATTTTGCTGATTCCAATGCCCCCGGAGGCCGCCAGAGAGGTCGATAAAGCCTGTACGCCGAAGCTCGTCACCTGGTCGCTCGCAACATCCTTGTTGTCGTCATCGGCGCCCGGCAGCGTGGAAAACGATTGCTCTGCCTGTTGCAGCCAGCTTCCCAGCAGGATGGCTTCAAACTCCTTGGATCCCTTGTCGATCTTGGCGTCGCTCAGCTGTTCAGGGGACTGCATCTGGTGAACCAGCTGGTCCTGCCTCGCTTGCAAAACGCTTTGTTGCGGGCTCAGTGAGCCCAATGCCAAACTCGTTGCCATTTATTGAATCTCCAAATCAGCCTGGATTCCGCCCTCGGCCTTGATGGCCTGAAGAATTGCCACCACATCGCGAGCGGTCGTGCCTATGGCGTGAAGTCCGTTGACCAGTTCCTCAACATTCGCGCCCTCATCCAGCCGCATCGACTGGGCCGGACCGTCGTTTACATTCACCCTGGTCTCCGGCACCAACGTGGCGGGGACTGGAGTTTTCTGACCGGGCATCATTGCCCCCGGCACGACCTCATAGGAGGTGACGACCTGAATGGATAGACTGCCGTGGATCACGGAGACGGGCAAAAGCTTGACACTGCCGCCGAGAACAATTGTGCCGGTCCGCTCGTTGATTATGATTTTGGCCGGAGTGTCAACGCTGAGCATCAGACCCTGCACTCTCGCAATCAACTGTGGCACCGATTGCGCAGATGCGTCGGCAACGCTGATGTCGATGCGCCTGCTGTCGAGCGCAATTGCGACAGACTTCTTGAACTCCCGGTTCACGGTTTCGGCGATCTGGGTAGCTGTCGCAAAATCCGGATTCCGCAGCAGCAGCGACACTGTCTTGAATCCCTTGAGATCCACTGCTGTGTCGCGTTCGATGATCGCCCCGTTGGGAATCGTGCCGACGTTGGCGGAGTTCACTTCCTTCCGGTTCGCGCCCTCGCCGGCCGTGTAGCCTCCCATCACCAGCGGTCCCTGCGCCTCGGCATAGATCAGTCCATCCGGACCGCGCATCGCGCTCATCAGCAAGATGCCGCCTTCCAGGCTGCGGGCATCGCCGACGGATGAAACGGTCACATCGAGTTTCGCGCCTGGCCGGGCAAATGGCGGAAGAGACGCCGTGATAAACACCGCCGCCACATTTTTTACAACGGCGGTTCCAGAGGGAACCAGCACCCCCATCTTCTGCATGGCATTGGCCAGCGTCTGCATGGTAAAGATGGTCTGTTGCGTGTCGCCGGTGCCACGCAGTCCGGTCACCAGACCGTAGCCCACCAACAGGTTGTCTCTCACACCCTCAACATTGGTAATATCCCGGACCATGACCTGGCGATCGGTATCCGCCGCGGCATTGAGCGCCGGCGGAAACAAGAATGCGCACAAAGCCAAAGCGGAACATAAAGTCGTCCAGCTTGCGTGCGAGATTGTGTGCTTCAGCTTCATCGGCATCAGAATCCAATTAGCCACAGAATGGCTCTCATGATGGGGTTGATGGGTCTGGTAGCGTCGGAGATGATTCCCTTGCCCTTCATCTCAATCTCAAGATTGCTCAAAGCGGCAGAAGAGATTGTGTTGTTTGGGCCGATATCGCCGGGGCGAACGACTCCGCGGATCGTAATATCCTCGTGCTGATTGTTCATGAAGATCTTGCGTTGCGCTTCGACCACCAGGTTGCCGCTTGGCAATACTGCCACGACCTGTCCAGTAAGGCTGGTTTGAAACGTGGTATTCCTGGCCGTTGCTCCCTGGCCCGCCAACTGCGTTGCAGAGTTGGCGTTCAGCAGAGGATTGAGGCCGGTGGTCTTCACGTCTCCTGCGAGCCCGGTGATTCCGGAGGTGGTTTGGAACGTTCGCTGAGAACTCGAAGTTCCGCTCTGGGTCGCTGCCGTTTGGACTGCGGCGATGATCACGATTGTGTCGTTGACCTTCTGTGCCTTGTAGTCGGTGGAGATGTCTCCTAACGGATTACCCCCTGAGGACCACAGACTGCCAACAGTCCTTCCCGTATCCGCGTGCACATCCTGCTCCTGCAGCCGAGTCAAGTACTGCTCTCGCAAGTGCGCAGCGTCGTTCTTCTGCTTCTTGAGGCCCAGCGCCCGCCCCATTTGAGCAGCCGCGACGACCAGCAGGATTCCAACCACGAGATTTCGGAGGGCGCGCATTCTCATCGAAGCGATTCTCACAATCTGCCCTTCAACACTGATTCAGAAAACACTTGAGCAGAGTAAGTCCGGCGCTGGTCCTTGCTAACGACGCGAACCGTTTGGCCTGCAGCGCCGTTCTCCAGGCAAGTCACAGGCAGTTGGATATGCACGTGGTCGCCGTCGAGCAGAAGAATTGCGGGCGACCCGGCATGCACAACAAAGGCTCGCGAGCCAGTTTTGGCCGGCGAGCCTGCAGTCGCGGCACTTGTCGGGCCGGACGGCATCGCGTCGTTGCCACCCCAATTGACAGCAACCACGAACGGGAGGCATTCGGTATTCGAATCGCAAGCCAGGCGGACTCTCATGCGATGGTCGCCCCAGCGCTCCATGGACTCAACCCTGAGCGCAGGATTGCTCTTTGAAGCAACAACCTCGGACAGAAGCGTAACCTGCCGCGCAGATACCTTGATACCTGCTTCGCTGAGCACGTCCGCGACCTGCGCCTCTGTAATGGCGATTGGATTCGCCGCAGCCGCGACTGGGAATGCCATCGCTGCGCAAAGCGCCATCGCCGAAATCGACCTCTCGTTCTTCATCGCGCGATCACCTTATTGAGCAAGCTGGTTCAAACCTTGCAACATTTCATCTGCTGCTTTGACCACTCGCGAATTGGACTCATACGAACGTTGCGCCAAAATCATGTTCACGAATTCGTCCACAATGTTGACGTTTGCCTGTTCAAGCATTCCCTGCTGAAGTGTGCCGAGGCCGTCCGACCCGCCCGGTACGCCGACAATAGGATTTCCCGATGCGGTGGTTTGCAGATAAATGTTGTTGCCGACACTGTCCAGGCCGCCGGGGTTCGCGAAACTCGCCAGTTGGATCACTCCCACCTGCGACGTTGCCGTTTGTCCAGGCAGCGAAACGCTCACCGTGCCATCGCTGCCGATCGTAACGTTGGTCGCTGTGGGCGGAATCGTAATCGTCGGCTGAAGCTTATTGCCGTTCGCCGTAACCAGGTTGCCCTGTGCATCCGTCTGAAAGGAACCTGCCCGCGTGTAGCCAATTTGATTGCTCGGCAGCAGAATCTGGAAAAACCCGGTACCTTCGATCGCAAGATCCAAGGGGTTTCCCGTGTTCGTCAAATCGCCCTGTGTCTGAACAATCTCGGTGTTGGCGGATCTCGTGCCAAGCCCGATCTGCAATCCGGAAGACACTGTGGTCTGCTGTGTCGCGGCCGCACCCGGCATCACTTCATTCTGATAGAGAAGATCGGAGAACTGCACGCGGCGCGATTGAAATCCGGAGGTGCTGGAGTTGGCGAGATTGTTGGCGATATTGTCGAGATTGACTTGCTGTGCAGTCATTCCGCTGGCTGCGGTGTACAGGGCGTGAAACATTCTTGATCTCCTTTAGCCGACCTTGGGAAGTTCTTTGGTTGCGGTTTTGTCCATATCCTGGTTGTAGATCGAAAGCGCACGCTGCATCATTTCTGCCGATCGCTGCGCGGTGATGAGCTCGACCATGCTGGTTATGGGATTCACGTTCGAGCTTTCCAGAACCCCCTGCTGCACCGTTGAATCGGTCGCCGGTATCTCGCTTTTCGAAGGAGCGGAATAGTAGTTGCCGCCCGCGCTCGTCACGGGCGTGCCGGCCGGGAATTGAACCAACTTCACTTTGCCTGCCACTGCTCCATTTGAAGAAATGGTTCCATCCGAACTGATTGTGACCGGGCCAGGGGGTATTGATATGGTGCCCTTGTCGCCCATGACGGCATCGCCGGTGGAGGTAATCAACTGGCCATTGCTTGCGACCTGAAAGGCGCCGTTGCGTGTATACATTGGGCCATTCGCGGTTTGGACGACGAAGAAGCCCGACCCTTGGATACCAAGATCGAGATCGTTTCCGGTCTTTTGCAGGGCGCCCTGGCCGAGGTCGAGGGTTGTTCCGCCCAGGATGCTGTAATCGTTGACCGCCTGATTGAGCGCCGTGCCCGACGCATTTCCAGCGTCCGCGAGGACGGACTTGAAGACGTTATGTTCAGCCCTGAATCCGACCGTGCTGGCGTTCGCCAGATTGTTGGCGATCGTATCCAGTGCCTGTGTACGAGCAATTAGAGCTGTACTCGCAGCATAGTATCCACTGCCCATATGGTTCCCTCGACCTACATCAAAGCAATCCGAGTGCCAATTATCCCGGCAATCTTTACCCGGAAAGGGTCGAAATCGAGGTCAAAGCAGGGTAGTTGATGAGGGTCCGATGAGAAGAGGAATGACCAGACGCATCAGGATTCAAATCCTGTCGCTTCTTCTCATCCAAAAACAATCAGCGCTCACCGTTATGGCGCGGCGCATCGAGGGAAGTTGCCTATGCATCCTAAATGAGGATTGGGCGGAACTCCGTATCGAATGGGCATTTGACGGATGATCGAGTGGCGCGCTGATGGGCCAATCGCACGATCTCCGACCATTCGGAATTGCATTCCGCCGATTGAATCTCCGAGAAGAACTGCTGCACAAAGTGTGGAAGCGACCATCGCTTTGCCATTTGAAATCCGCTAAGCGCTTCAGCGGCCGGATCATTTCTGGTGTCGTCCCATCCAAGAACAAGGGGGAGATATCCGATCAAATGGAGGAGGCCGACCAGGTAGGCTTGCTCAGGATCGATCTCCGGCAGTTCGTCTGCAACTTCCCTGCAGTATTGCGCTATCTCTCTGGAATGCGCCCACATCTCGGCAATCACTCTCTGCCGGCCATGACGAGCTGCCCTTTCCTCAGAAACGGCCTGCATACACGCATCGACGCCGAGGGCCGAGATGCAATCCTCGATTCGCAGGGGACGGTCGTTCGAGTTACCGTACTCGCGCCCCGCCAGGCGCAAGATCTGCAACGTGGCCCCCAGATCGTCAAGAACAAGCTGGGACATTTCGCGAAGATTGACGCATGGCTCCTGAACCACAAGGTCGAGAAGCAAGAGAGTCTCTTGCATGATGGGTATTGCGAGATCGGAAGCAGCAGCGACTTGCGTTGGCTGCAGGATTACAACCTGCTTGAGGCCGATTGGGCTTTGAGAATGTTCACCGTTGGGCATTGTGCCACCACCTGCAACATTCATCGGCAGGTCACGGGGATCTCTCTACCCCCAGGAACCAATTCTATCCTCGACCAGACAAGAATTCCCAGTCATTTCAAGCCCCGATTCGATTTTTCCACGAAAGAGCACGTCGATCTTGCGCCGTTTGCCCGCCAACCTGACCCATACCAGGTTTTGCGAATGCGCAAATCTCGCTTCTCGCGCGGAGACCTCCGCCGCGGCGCCGGCAAGGCTGTTGGCCATCTGCGCCGGCGTAAGGCTATCCTCGAAAACCATCTCACGGTGATCTGGAATTGCCGTTAACCGGGTCATTTGCTCCGCGTATTCGGTTGGC
The DNA here is from genome assembly GCA_963757965.1 of uncultured Acidobacteriaceae bacterium. Classification (GTDB taxonomy): domain Bacteria; phylum Acidobacteriota; class Terriglobia; order Terriglobales; family Acidobacteriaceae; genus Telmatobacter. The sequence continues at coordinate 145,166 of CAVWTV010000001.1, read as the reverse complement.
GTTATGAAGCATGGCTCCGCCCTGCATCCAGTGATTTCTTCCAGTGAAATGAGAAGGCTATGCTCGACACGATCAACAAAACCCAGGATCAATCTTTTCCCGGCAGCGGAATAATGCAATGGCGCCGCCGAGTATGCACGCAGGAGTGCAACCGGAATATCCGCCTCTACCGGATGGCCGATGCGGTCCTTTCCGAGTACCGGAACTCCCCACTGAGCCGCTCTCGCCGCTGTCAGTTGCCATTCGTCGGCAAGGCCAAGCCGGATCAGAACGACTTCCAGTGCCTCGCCTCGTATCCTGGTGTGAGCCGTCGCATAGCGAAGCTGGCCCTCCGTCAGGTAGCCCTTGGCAAGCATCGCCAGGCCGATTGTCAATCGAGGGCTGTGCGGCATCTCCACTACGCGCCCCGCTGAGATTGCTGTAAACCGGTTGAATGCGGCTTCGGCAAAGCAACCGACGCTGCAGTACCAGTCCTGGTCCACACGGATTCCGGTATTGCCCTGGGCCACGATTCGCATAAGCAGTGTGTTCGGGCATTCCCGAAGCGCGCAGGCCATTTGCTTCCCGTCCCGGCTGGTCCCCGATATCATTTCGCGCAACGAAAAGTTCATCGAATTCAATTCCTCCGGCGATCAATGAATAAGTTGGGATGCAATGGGTTGCGGAATTTCCGTGACCCGCAATCCGTAGTTGCCGTCAACGATGACGGCTTCGCCGCGAGCAATAACCTTGCCATCGAGGAGCAGTTCCACAGGCTCGTCCACCTGGCGGTCCAACTCAATTACCGAGCCGCTGGCCAGTTCCAGCACTTCGCGAAGCGGCATTTGACGCTGGCCGAATCGAAGCGAAACATTCAATTCGACGTCCATCACAAGTTTCAGATTGACTGGATCTACGCTGGGGTTCTTCGCATCAATCGCATCTTTGCCATTGGTGTTGCGAGATAGCTTTGCCAGCAGCTCGCTGTCAAAGCAGAGCATTACTGGCTCGTCCGATGGCTCTCCCTCTGTAACGGCAAGGGGAACAACGAGCAGTTCGTCAAGGGTCAGCCCCTCGACCATGTCAACCTGGACGGTAAATTCGCCATAGTTGCTGGATAGCGATGAACTAACCCCGGCCGTCGCCGACGAGATGAGCTTTACCATTGCCTGGCTGTGCTCTTCGGTGAGAGCCGATTTCGGCCGGTCCAATATCTTCGAAGCGATCGCAACGACCTGCGACTCGCTGAATTGAACGAAGCTTTGACCATGGAGTCCACCATCGAGCGTCAACTTGAAATCGATCGACTGTTCCTGGCGAGAAGGAAGGTCCGGACTATCCAGAACCGCAAAGCGCCATCGAACTCCGAGTAATTGGACCATGGATCCCGCGAGAGACTCCGCAAATGCGCTGGCAAATCGCCGCGCCGCATCAGTGTTTTTCCGGTCATCGACCATTTCTACTCTCCTTCCCAGCTTGTCCGCTGAGCGCGGCGAACGAGTTGAGCTGCTTTTTGCAATCCGTTCCTTACCGGAACCGCCTCAAATAATTCCCGTCCCTCTAAGCTCAATGCCGCGGGCGCTCCAACTGGCGCTCGGAGCTTCAGGACGCTTCCTGCTTGAAGCCCGACCAAATCGCGCACTGGAACTCTCAAGGGGAAGAGACCGGCCGCAACGACCACATCGCAATCCAAAATCCGTTCACGAATACTGGGCATTGGAAAATAGCGCAATCTGTTTTTTGCTTTCGTCTGATCCCCGTGGATCTTGGTGATTAGAAGATTGGTGAACGAAGTCGAGAGAACCAATTGGAACGCACCTGTGGTACCCGCGATCTCGATCGTGAATTTGAGCATTGAGACTTTTTCCGTAAGCGAGCAGCTCTGGCTCATCAGCGAGGACTTGGTTCGGCGGCCCTGTTCCAGAGACATGTTGGGAAGATGCCATGCCTGTTCCGCCTTTCGGGCGATCAAGGAGGTGACGTCTTGCATGATTTCTTCTTCGAGCTCAGAAAGCTCTCGAATTCCGTCTACGGGGCCACCCACCCCGCCCAGCAGCCGTTCGATGATTGGAAATACGACGTTGAGATCGCATTCTACGAAGACGGTGCATGGAACCGAGCGCAGGACAAATGGAACGATGTAGCTCAGGGGGGGAATGTTTGCGATGTGCTCCTGCATTGGAAGCTGCTCGAGCCCCCTTAGTTTCACCTCCAGCTCCGTCCCAATGTAATCGTTCAAGGTAACCGCCAGTTGGCGTGCGAATGTCTCGTGAATCGCGGTCAGAGCCCGTGCATTCTCGTTCGACATTCTTCCCGCCGATCTGAAATTGTAGGTCTGCACCGAACGCGGCTGGCAGTCCGCAGTCGATGTTCCTTTCTGCTGTGAGACCTTGACCGTTGCCTCTAGATCCTCCCGACTAAGCACGCTCAACTGATCCTCCCTTCGACGCGTAGCCTGCCGATGGTCCCTCCTGCAGGTGCGCGAGCAACTCTCTGAGCTTTTTTAACGTTGCCTGAAGTATCTGCGAAACACGCGAAAGCGCTACTCCCACCACTTCCGATATCTCCTTCATCGTGAGCTCTTCGCGATAGTAAAGAGACAGAATCAGTTGCTCCCTCTGGCTGAGCTGTGAGATGGCTTCGGCAAGATGAGCCCTCATTTCACCCCGCAGACAGAGATCGAACGGGTCTGGATCGTTCAAGCTCGGCGCGGATTCGATCACATCGAGCAGCGTGGTCCGATCGTTTGAGACCGCGGTCTGCTGGCCCACCACAAAAAGACCGTCGATCTGTGCAACGATTTTTTGCAGTTGACTGGTCTCTAGGTGCATTTCCTCCGCGACCTCGGACTCCATTGGATGACGCCTTAACCTGGCTTCGAGCCGCGCGGTTGCCTCGGCTATCTCGCGTCCGCGTCTGCGCAGGGAGCGCGACCCCCAGTCGGCCTCGCGCAGGCTGTCGAGAATTGCGCCTCGGATTCGAAACTTCGCATAGGCCTTGAACTGGATGTTCTTTGAACGGTCGAAGCTCCGGCTCGCTTCAAGCAGGCCGATCACCCCAGCATTCACAAGATCCTCCAACTCAACCTGTCGAGGAAGCCGCTCACGAATTCGGGCGGCAACGTAGTAAACCTGTGACAATTCCTGCATCACAAGATCGTTCGGGTCCTCGACTTCGGCGACGCTTGATTTGTATGCCACTTCGGCTGGCGTCATTTCTTCACCTCTTCGTCCATGTGAAAACAAACATTGTTCATCGAACCGAACCTAGCGAGAGTACGGGGGTCATTGGAGGTATCTCGGAAGGTGAAATCACCACGATCTTTGGAATGAACGGCTCCAGCAGCCGCCTCAGGTAAAAGCGGCCCGGAGAAGAACAAAGCAGCACCGGCGGCGCAATCGTTACCTGTTCGCCGAGCATGGCACGCAGGCCATCCAACACCCTGTGCACCACGGAGACCTGCAACGCTCCGCCCGCGGGAAGAATCTGTGGCTGCTGAGACGAGGTGCGGGTGCATTCTTCCTCAATGGAGTTATGCAGCGTGACCACCTTCAGCTGGCCGAGATCGTCGAGCAGCGGGCGAATGAGTGCGCGTCCAAGGGCGTGCCTGACCGATTCGACAAGGACTACTGGATTCTTGTTGACCGCTGCCGTCTCGATCAGCACTTCGAGAATTGTTCCGAGATCGCGAATGGACACTTGCTCTCTGAGCAACTGTTGAAGCACCTTTTGCACTTCACCGAGGCTCATGAGTTTCGGAATCAGCTCTTCCACTAGTTTCGGATGCGAGTCGGCCAAGCGATCGATGAGGCGCTTGGATTCCTGGCGAGTCAGCAGGTCGTGCGCATTTTGCCTGATGATTTCGGTAAGGTGAGCTGCCAGCACGGACGTGTGGTCGACAACGGCATATCCGGCGGAGATGGCCTGAGCCTGCAGATCGGGCGTGATCCACTTCGCCGGTGAATTGAAGGCCGGTTCACGCGTATCCTGTCCCGGAATATCGCCAGGCCTGGGGTTCGAGTTTACCGCAAGCAACCGGTCGCGCCGAAGTTCCCAGCGCGCAATCTCAACGCCGCGAAGGTAGACGACATACTCTCTTTCCCTGAGGGATAAGTTGTCGGTGATGTGAATCGATGGGGCCAGGAATCCCAGTTGTTGTGCAAGATTCTTACGCAGCGATTTCACCCTCGAAAGCAACTGGCCACCCTGCTTCGCATCCACAAGGGGCACAAGACCTACGCCCACCTCGAGCATAAGTTCGTCCAGTTTAAGCACAGCATCCATGGGATCGACTGTCGGCATTCCGGCAGCGCCCTTTCCTGCCGTGGCCTTCGCGCCGGTGGCCGATTCCAGTGCGCCGCCGGGTTTCATCTTCCAGGCGGCGAACATCAAAATACCGCCCAACGCTACAAACGATACCTTCGGCATGCCGGGAATCAAGGCCAATATCAACAGGACTCCGCTGACAATCCATAGCGGACGAGCGGTCCTGAACATCTGCTTCCCGATGTCGGTGCCCAGCGAAAAGTCCGATCCGGCCCGCGTAACAACGATCCCACCCGCAACCGAGACCAGCAGTGAAGGAATGATCGTAACCAACCCATCGCCGACGGTGAGAATGGTGTAAGTCTTCAGAGCTTGCTGGAACGGAACACCCTGTTGAAATACGCCGATCAGGAAACCCGCAATGATGTTGATCGCCATGATCAGAATCGTGGCCAGCGAATCGCGTTGACTAAAGCGGGCCGCGCCGTCCATGGAGCCGCAAAACTCCGCCTCGCGCGCCACTAGTTCCCGGCGTTCTCTTGCCTGGTCGGCGTTGATCAGCCCGGTATTCAGGTCGGAATCGATGGCCATCTGCTTGCCAGGCATGGCGTCGAGGGTGAATCGTGCCGTCACCTCGGCAGTACGAACGGCGCCGTGGCTCACGACCAGATATTGAATGGCAATTAGCGCTATAAAGATGACAAAACCGACAATGTAGTTACCACCCACTACAAACTGCCCGAAGGCCTCAATCACGTGCCCCGCCGCCGATGAACCCTCGTTCCCATGGAGCAGGATGCGCCGCGTGCTGGCCAGGTCAAGTGAAAGCCTCATCAGCGTCAAAAGAAGGATGACGCTCGGAAATACAGAGAATTGCACCGGACGCTGAATCTGAATTGCAGTCAGCAGTACAAGCACAGAAGCCGTAATGCTCAGGGTAAGCAGCAAGTCGAGCATGAAGCTCGGCAATGGCACCAACATTACGAATACCAGGGCGACCGCACCGGTCGGAATGAACCAATCGGTGGATGCGCGTAATGTGCTCAGAAGCCCTTTCTTCTTGATCACGACAGTCTCATTTCTCCCGACGGGTTGGCAGTGGCTCTCCGTTGAGCCTCACGGCGTTTCACTTCGTCCTGAGCCTTGTAGACCAGGACAAGAATTTCAGCAACAGCGTGGTACAGCGCAGAGGGGATTGTGTCGCCGACTTCCGCGCCCCTGTAGAGCGCCTGGGCAAGGGGCCGATTCTCCATGATTGGAATGTCGTGGTCCCTGGCAATATCCTTGATCTTGGCCGCCAGCAGATCGAGCCCCTTTGCCACAACAATGGGCGCCGCCATGTTCAATTCGAACTTGAGTGCGACTGCGTAGTGAGTGGGGTTGGTGATGACGACGGTCGCGGTTTCCGCGGCCTTGATCATCCTCTTGCGGCGTGCCTGGCGCTGCAACCTTCGGATTCTTCCCTTGTTCGCGGGATTGCCTTCGGTTTCCTTCATTTCCTCGCGGATTTCCTGGCGGCTCATCTTGAGGTCGCCTTCGTTCTTCAGGTGCAGGAGCATGTAGTCCACACCTGACCAAACGAGCAGGATCAGACCGCACTCCCAGCAGAGCTCGACGAGAATCGTGCCGAGAAGACTGATAAATCCGCGCGGCTCTGCGTAAGAGCTGCCGAGAATCTCTCCCCAATGGCTGGCAAGACAAGCGACGCCAACCCAGACCATTGCGGAGAACGGAATAAAACTCTTGAGAATGTTGCTGAGCCCCGCGGGGGAAAAGATCTGTTGCAGCTTGCCGGCAGGGCTGATTCTTTCGAAGTTGGGTGCAAGCGCCTCTGGCGCGACGACAAATCCGCCTTGCGCCAACCCGGCGACAAGCGATACAACAAACGCGGACGCCAGAATCGGGACCACCCAACGCAGTGCTTCTACACTCGTCCAGAAGAGTAACGGCCCGTTTGTCTCGATCATGTCGGTGTTTGCGGACTCAAGCGTTTCGCGGAAGAAGGCGCTCCAATGTGCCGGTCCCTGGCGGACCATAAGGCACAGCACACCCCCCACCGCAAACAGAGTCAGGGCACTGGTCAGTTCGCGCGAACGCGTCACGCGGCCTTGCTCGCGCGCCTTTTGCCGGTGTCGCGGTGTTGCCTTTTCGGTTTTGTTCGAGTCAGCCATTTAGCCTCATCGCGCCAGGTGGAGCAGGCGTTCGCCCGCGGTTACGGAATCGACAAAAAGGTGATGGTAGAGATCCGGCCAGAACCTGAGCGTTGCAATCAATATCAGGATTCCCAGAATGCTCTTGATTGCCGGTCCGAGCACGATCAACGGCATCTGGGGGGAAGCTTTGCCCAGCAATCCGAGAAATACATCGGTTACCAGAGTGGCGGACAGAACCGGCGCGGCAATTTGAACACCCAATCCAAAAAGAGTGCCGCCGGTCGCGAGAATCGTCCATGTAAATACGCCACTCAAGTGCATCGTGCCGGGCGGCACGTACAGGAAGCTCTTCCCGATCGCTTTCAGAATCCAGTAGTGAACATCCATGCACAGGAAGAGCAAGACAATCATGGACTGGTAAAAGAGCGGAATCACCTTTGTTTCAACCTGAGACATCGGATCGATTATGTTCACCAGGGAGTAGCCCATTTGAATTCCGAGGATCTCTCCCGCCAACTGGGCAGCCTCGAAGACGACATTGGTTGCGAGGCCCATCCCCACGCCAATGATGAACTCGGTGATGACCAGGACGGGCCATTGGGCCATGGGGTAGGTGGCGATTCCCTTCCCTACACTGGGAAATAGAAGTAGCGTCAGGGCCAGGACCAGCCCAGCCTTGATCCGTGCCGGAATGACTGTGCTGCCAAACCACGGCGCGAAAAGCATAAGCCCGGTGAGGCGAACACTAATGGTCAGCAGGCCGCTGATGATCGTGAGTAGAGGTATTTCAATCATCCCAAGAACACCTTAAAGTCGGAAAACAATGCCAGCGTGTAAAGCGAAAGGTGACGCCACATCCACGGCATCAGGATGAACAGTGCGGCTCCCGTGCAGAACAGGCGCGCCACTGTCGAAATTGTGTTGTCCTGCAGCGACGTCAGTGTCTGAGCGATGTTGACAATCAGGCTGACGACGATGGCTACACCCAGGATCGGGCCAACCAGGATAATCACCTCCTGCAGCATCATTCGACCGAGCAATACAACGCTATCTACGTCCATGGCGTTATTGAAAACTCCTCATAAGAGATCCGATCAAGAGATGCCAGCCGTCTACGATCAGGAAAAGAAGCAGCTTGAGCGGGGTTGAAATGACCACAGGCGGCAGTTGGAACATGCCGACGGATGTGGTGATCGAAGCCACCACCATATCCACGATCAGGAATGGAAGAAACAGCACGGTGCCGATCTGAAAGCCTGCTTTCAGCTCAGACAAGATATAGGCCGGCAGAAGCACGCGCATCGACAGGTCATTGGGCGAAGCTGGACGAGGTTCCTTCGCCAATTCAATGAAGAGGGCCACGTCCTTTTCGCGGACAAAGCGGCTCATGAACTCACGAAGGGGCGCCTCCGCCCGAGTGATCGCTTCAATGGCGGTGATCTGTCCCCCCTGCATCGGAACAAAAGCGTCTACATAAATCTTGTTTGCGACCGGCTGCATGAGGAAGAATGTCAGGATCATCGAGAGTCCGATGAGCGTCTGGTTTGAAGGTGTGGTCTGGAGTCCAAGAGCCTGCCGCAGAAAGTGAAAAACAATCAGCAGCCGTGCGAACGGCGTCATGCACACCAGAACTGAAGGAATCAGCGTGAGCCCGGTGAGCAAAATAACGATGGACCAAGGCACGGAGTTGCCGGGTGCGCCTGTAATCTGCAAGCCTCCGCCAATTCCCGGCTGGGAGGTGGTAGAGGTCCCTGCGGAGTTGTCGATCCTCGAAGAAGATCCTGCGCCATCCCCTGGCGCACTGCGATCGGTTCGACTTGCCGTACTGCCGGGGTCGACGATGTCGGCGGAAATCGTCGGGAAGCGTCCCTGACCCGCCGCCGAAGCAGTAAGTGCAATTAAAATCGACGCCATCGTCGTTACCCTTCGGCCTGCGCGGTTCCGATTCATGCGGACTTCCCCCGCAAGGCGAATTCAGCGTGAGCAGCGCCGGCAGTTTCGAGCGCCCCCTCCAACTGTGTAACCACCGACACTCCGGATGCTCCTCCTCCAATCAGGAATTCGCGGCCTTCAACGCTCACCACGGCCAGAAATCTCTTTTCGCCAAGCGGAACCATCTCCATGACCCGCAGTCGCTTCGTGGACGACAGCGAGTATTTCGCATGGAGCCATGACCATAGGCGTGCAAGGACGCGCGAACCAGACCCTTGTGGTTGAACCGCCTGCGAGAGGTTGGGCGCACGCGATTCGACGGTGGCCGGTTTGACTACTTGCAACTGCTTGTTCGAAGACAACGTGTTTTTCGTCCGCGACCATGGCCATGAGCGGCCGCGCGAAGTGGGGGGAGACTGTTGCAGCTCGTTCGCCCGAGGTTGAATGGAAACGGATTCTTGCGGTTCCGGTTCAGATTGCTTCACGTAATCGACCGCACACTCTCGGAGCGAAGCATGAAAGGATGCTTCTCGAGCCGCCGGCGCGGGCGCAAGAGAGAACTCCTGCCAACGCGGGCCGATGAGCGGCGGAGTGTGATTGCGATTCTGCACCGTCATGCTTGATCCGTTATGCGCACCGCGAGACGATCTCCGATGACGTCGAATTCAGTCCAACCGAGAAGGAGTTGATTGACCCGCAGCGGAACATCGCTGGTTTGGTGATAGGCGGTTTCTACGATCGAGCCCTTGGCAAGAGTGAGAAGGTCGCCAATCGTGAATCGGACCGCGGGTATTTCGAGGCTCAGCCTGCAGGGCAGCCACGGCATGGTGTCGAGTAAATCCATTTCGACCGCCACCGGGGTCGAATGGGAAGACTCTTCAAACTTCGGCTCTGGATTCAGGACTGCGGTACTCATTGAACCTCGCACGCATCCCGCCCCAATCGTGTTTCAATGACCGGCCCAGCTTGATGCAGGTGGCGGATCGTGAAGACGAGAGTAGAGCGAACGCACAAAGGTCAATGCAATTGGAGGGCCGGAATTCAGGGCGAACTTGAGCCATCGCCCGGGAGGGTGTTTGTCTCCGATAAGTTATTGATCGATAATATCTTGCAGGCAAATATTGCCCACTGGATTGACATGGCCAAGTGGTGAGACAGCCATGAGAACTAAGGGCAGGCGCAGTGCTCCCGCCAGGAGTTGCTTTCTCCTGGCGGAAGCTTCTAATCGTTGCTTAACGAATTCGCCCTTCCACTCAATGCTAGGTAACGAGCCGAATCGTCGCCTCCGCAATCTGATCGAAGGTCGTGAGAGCCTTTGCATTGGCTTCGTAACTTTGCTGCGCCACGATCATCGCGGAAAACTCAGCAGAGAGGTCCACGTTGGACTCTTCAATCGATGAGCCTTGGATCGTACCGTTCCCGCCGGCCTCGGCCCTTCCAATCACTGCGGCTCCCGAGGAGGCTGTGGGTTGATAGTCTCCGTTATTTGATTGCGAGAGTCCCTGAACATTCCCGAAGCTGGCAATTGCCACTTGTCCCAGCGCCTGCGTTTGGTCGTTGCTGTACTGTCCCTCGATGGTTCCGTCCGGGGCAACTGTGTAGCCGGTGAGCGTTCCAACTCCATAGCCGTTCTGAGAGGTCGCGCTCGTGGCGCTCGCCGAATCCAATTGGGTGATCGACGAGCTTCCCGTTCCGCCCAGATTCCAGGTCAGGTCCATGTCCGCGGCGTTGTCCGCCAAGCCCGTGACTTTGATGCCCGTGATTGATCCGCCCGCAGGCGTAAGCAGATTGCCGCTTTGATCGAAGGTCATCGGGCCCGTCGAAACCGACACTGGATTGCCAGTTTTTCCTACAGCGGCCGCCGGGATCGTGATGTTGTAGGTCCACGCGCCAGTTCCCGTGTTTGTAAACTCGACATTCAGGGTTTGCGGAGTTCCCAGCGAGTCGTAGACGGTCAGTGGCGTGCTGAATGAAGTACCATTGGCAGTGCTTGAGTCAAGATTGGTTGTCAGTTGGAACGATGAGGTAGCCGCACCGGGTACCGTTCCTGTCGAGTTCACCGTGAGGGCGCCCAGCGTGCTGGCGCTCGAGACCACCCCGTTGGTCGCCGAATACCCCATAACCAGTTCTCCGGCAGGAGTAATGAGCTGGCCCGCGTTATTCACAGTGAAATCGCCGTCGCGCGTGTAGCTTGTTTGCCCGTCGCTATTCTGCACCACGAACATTCCGTTGCCCTGGAGTGCCATGTTTGACGCAACGCCGGTTGAATCGACGTTGCCATTGGAAAAGTTCGCGGTGGTGCCGTCGACCGCCACTCCCGATCCTATCTGGATTGGGTCGCCATTGCCCGATGCGCCTTGTGCCTCTGCGAAGATATCGCCGAAGTTCAGCGTCTCATTCTTGTAGCCGTCTGTGTTCAAGTTCGCAAGGTTGTTTGAGATCACGTTGAGCAGAGAAGAATCTGCCTGAAGACCTGAGAGTGGAATCGCGTACGATGCCATTTAACTGCCTCCTGTGGTGGTTCAATTTGAAGTGGGAGCCGGAGCCCCGAAGCTGCCGTACAGGTTCATGAGATCGGACGAACTTGGAATACTGCTGTTCGCCGGTTGAAGTTGGCCCGGCGCAACGGAAGCCGAGACTGCATTGGCCGGTTTTGCGCCCGAGGAGCCAGAGGACCCGGAGGATCCCGACGCCCCCGTCCCCCCGGTTTGGCTTGTGTTTCCTGAACTCGATGTGGATGGCACTAAGCTCGACAATGTGGAGTTGATCGAGATGAGTTGATCCAGTTGGTTGAGCGAAACAAGCTGGCCAACCATCTGGGTCGGATCGACCGGAGCGGTGGGATCCTGATTCTGCAGTTCGGTCACAAGCAGGTTCAGAAATGTATCCTGAAGGTTGGCCGACGAAATACCGTTCGAGCTGCTCGAAGAGCCGCCCGACGTGGCACTCGTGCCACTAGCAGCCGCAGGCGCACTGGCGGTTTGTCCCTGCACCGGTGCGATCATGCTGGGGTGCATACCTTGAATGTTCATTTGCCCTCCCTTTTCGGAAAGTGATAGAGCCTTAGGCTCTGATGTCCAGCCGGTGATTATTGCCAGTTGCCGCAAGCACTCCGAGGCTCATCCCGTCTTCGGCCTCGACATAGTCCGCGGCATCTGCTGAGCGCGTGAAACCGGCAAACGCGTTTTGCTGTCTTTGTGAAGGTTGCCCAGAGTCACTTGAATACGATGCCCCCTGGTTGTTGATCTGGATCGATGCCTGGATGCCATGCTCGTTTCCCAGCTTTGTCTGCACCGATGAGATATGAGCCGCTATTGCCTGGCTCAACTCGGAGTGATCGAGCGAAATCTGAGCCTGCATTTGCTGTTGCGATACTGAAGTTCGGATCGAGATGTCGCCAAACTCGCTCGTGTGCAATCCGACACGCATCTCTGTCTGGCCCATCGACTGAAGAACCTTCGCGCTGTTGATGGCCGTCGTTACTACGCCCTCGCCGATATCCTGTTGGTTGGCAATGGGGACTTCCCTTTGCTCGGCAGGATGGAATCCAACTGCAATACCTTCTGGCATGAGGGCGTTCGATGCGATCTCGTGGGAAGCCCCAGAAGCCGCGATCGGTTGCGCCGGTGCCTGCGCCTGGGGCAAACTGCCGGCCGCAACCCGAGCCGAAACAGATCCTGTCTGATCGGGACTGCCGTTCGTATTCTGCGGAGATTGGCCGCTGTTCTGACCGGCGGATGCCCTATTGTGGGTCCCAACCGCCGTCGACGCGGTATTATCGATTTCCGAATCCGTCGCTTTCGCGAGGGCTGGATTCTTGGGGGCCGTTGCGCCAGAAGCATCCTTCAACTCCGCCGCTTTAGCTGTTTGTTTCCACCCGGTGGCGCCATCTGCCCCCATCGCTGCAATGCCGGGGAAAGCTACTGGCAACGGCACTTGCACGGATGTCTGGACCATTTCCTCGGCCACCGATGTAGGGCCGTCTACGGCTTGCACTCGAACTGAGCCAGTTGGCGCCGCCGCAGCCATGTGCGCCTGCTGCGTTGGAGGCGGCTCGGTGGCAGATGTTTCGCGCGTTGTCTGCGCAGGAACGAACTGCGCTTGGATTTCGGGGGTGACTGCTACGGGATCAGAATTGACAGGCACTCCAGTTGCAGCTTGCGCTCGCTGGCTTGCAGGCAGCTCAGCGGAAGATGCTTGTTGCGTCGCCTGCGCAGCAACGAACTGCGCTTGGAAATCGGGGGTGACTGCTGAGGGCGTCGCATTGAGAGGCATTTCATCGGCCGTGTTCGCCTGCTTGGTCGCAGGCAGCTCAGTGGCTGATGGTTCTTGCGTCGTCCGCGCAGGAATGAACTGCGCTCGGAAATCGGGAGTGACCGCTGAGGGCGTCGCATTGAGAGGCATTTCATCGGCCGTGTTCGCCTGATTGGTCGCAGGCAGCTCAGTGGCTGATGCTTCGCGCGTCGTCTGCGCAGGAATGAACTGCGCTCGGAAATCGGGAGTGACCGCTGAGGGCGTCGCATTGAGAGGCATTTCATCGGCCGTGTTCGCCTGATTGGTCGCAGGCAGCTCAGTGGCTGATGCTTCGCGCGTCGCCTGCGCAGCAACGACCTGCGCTTGAAAATCGATGGCGACTGCCGCGGACGCCACATTGTGAGGCGTTTCAGTTGCCATTTGCGCCTGTTGGGTTGCAGGCTGCTCCGTGGCAGATGCGTTTCGCGTCCACTGCGTAGCAGCGAACTTCGTCTGGATATTCGGAAGGTCTGCTGAGGACCTCGCATTGAGAGGCGTTTCAGTTGCCAATTGTGCCTGCGGGGTTTCAGGCAACTCAATGGCAGATGCGTTTTGCGCCCACTGCGCAGCAGCGAACTTCGTCTGGATATTCGAAAGGTCTGCTGAGGACCTCGCATTGAGAGGCGTTTCAGTTGCCAATTGCGCCTGCGGGGTTGCAGGCAACTCAATGGCAGATGCGTTTTGCGCCCACTGCGCAGCAGCGAACTTCGTCTGGATATTCGAAAGGTCTGCTGAGGACCTCGCATTGAGAGGCGTTTCAGTTGCCAATTGCGCCTGCGGGGTTGCAGGCAACTCAATGGCAGATGCGTTTCGCGTCCAATGCGCAGCAACGAACTTCGTCTGGATATTGGGAACGACCGGCGCGGGCCTGGCAATGAGAGGCGTTTCAGTTGCCATTCGCGCCTGCGGGGTTGCAGGCAGCTCAGTGGCAGATGCGTTTCGCGTCCACTGCGTAGCAACGAACTTCGTCTGGATATTCGGAAGGTCTGCTGAGGACCTCGCATTGAGAGGCGTTTCAGTTGCCAATTGCGCCTGCGGGGTTGCAGGAGGCTCAGCGGCAGATGCGTTTCGCGTCCACTGCGTAGCAACGAACTTCGTCTGGATATTCGGAAGGTCTGCTGAGGACCTCGCATTGAGAGGCGTTTCAGTTGCCAATTGCGCCTGCGGGGTTGCAGGCAACTCAATGGCAGATGCGTTTTGCGTCCACTGCGCAGCAACAAACTGCGTCTGGATATTGGGAACGACCGGCGCGGGCCTGGCAATGAGAGGCGTTTCAGCTGCCATTCGCGCCTGCGGGGTTGCAGGAGGCTCAGCGGCAGATGAGTTTCGCGTCCAATGCGCAGCAACGAGCTGTGCTTGAAAATCGGGGGCGACTGTTGAAGGCTCCGCAATACGAGGCACCTGAGTTGTCGCAGGCGATTCGGATGTCGTGCGATTTGGTGCAAGACCATGCCCCTGTGCTTTAGGCGTCCCCCTCGCCGGGACTTTGGCATGATCGACAGGAGGAAGAGTCTCTGTCGTACTTGCGTCGGTTTGACTGTTAGCGGGCTTGCCTTGAAGTACAGGTAACAGCTCTCCTTGCTGCACGCCTGCACCGCTTTTCGCCGTGTTCTTTTCCGCAGTCACCCCTGAGCCAGAGCCTGCCGCGCTGTTTCCGATGCTTCCGTTCGTAGAAGCTTCGGCAAGTGCCGCCAGAAAACTGCGGTCGATCTTGCCGGTTTGTAACGGCGGCGTCGGAGCTGAATTCACTGTCGTCACTGGCGATGCACCACGCATGCCAAACGTAGATGCATGTTGGGTGCCAACTTTGTCGCGCCTCAGCGGCAAAGCACACCGGCTCAGGCTGCTGATTACAAAGGTGTTATTGGATTGCTCCCGAGCAGAGCGCTAGATTGTCCGGGCAAACCGGCAACCATTGCCGCCCCAACTGGGCAATGTGTGCCCACAGATGATGCTGGTCTCGTATCTGAGTTTAGGTTGCCTGCGCCGATGGGAATATTGAGAAAGGACTGTGCACTGCCAGCCCGGTAATCGATCGATAGCTCTAGCTGCGCTGACGCCGCGCACCGAATATGTCGTCAAGTCGCCTTTGGTCAGCTCGAGATTCTTCCTGCTCGTACTTTTCTCGCTGTGAATCGCGCAATTCGATCAGAGTTTCGCTGTTGCGGTAAGCTGCGTGATAGACCTTCAATTGCCGATCGCGCTGCCGTTCGAGAGTCTGACGATCGCGTTCCAGTGCCATCCTCATCTCTATGGCCGCCTGTGTCGTCCAAACGAGCATTTGCACCTGGCTTGCTGGAATGGGCCGCTGCATAGCTCGCTCCTCAGCGTTGAAGGCCTCAGCGATCTCTGCAGTCAAGTGATCGATCCGACGCGCCACGCGAGCCATTTCGAGCACGATCTTCTGGAGTGCGCGCTCTTCATGCCTCTGCAGGCTCTCCCTGACCCGAAGCACAGTCGCAAGTGGGAACCGAAATGGCATTGCTCTAGCTTTTCTCCGGTTGCGTGATGTGATTCAGGGCCTTGATGTCCGTGCCCGCTTTCGCGTTCAACTGCACGAGGTCGGCTCTAGCCTGGCAGAGCCATCAGCAATTTGACTATTTCCTCGTGTTTGCAGAGAACATCGGGCTTCTGCTGTAAGAACTCATTCAGTACGGGCAGATTCTGAATGGCAGTATCCAGAATGGGATCGGAGCCCTTCTGATAGGCGCCGATGCGGATCAAGTCCTCGGACCGCGCATAGGCCGCCATCAATCGCCGCAGAGAATTCGCTTTGGCAACATGCTGCTCCGACGCCACATTGGGCATCAATCGGCTAAGGCTATCCAGAATGGAGATTGGGGGATAGTGACTGCTCATGGCAAGATTTCTATCCAGAACCACGTTGCCATCCAGGAGCGAGCGGACCGTATCGACCACTGGATCTTGCTGATCGTCGCCCTCCATCAGCACGGTGTAGAAGGCAGTGATGCTGCCTTGTGAGAAGTTCCCGGCCCGCTCTACGAGCCGGGCGAGCATATTCAATACCGAAGGCGTGTAGCCTTTCGCGGTCGGCGGCTCACCGGCGGCCAATCCAATTTCGCGTTGCGCCATTGCAAAGCGTGTGAGCGAATCCACGACCAGAAGCACATTCTTGCCGAGGCTTGCGAAGTATTCGGCAACCGCCGTTGCCGCCAGGGCCGCTCTGATCCGCAGCAGCGGCGATTGGTCTGAAGTGGATACGAGAACCACCGCGCGGCGAAGACCCTCGTCGCCGAGAACTTCGAGAAACTCGCCCACCTCTCGGCCGCGCTCCCCAACCAGGGCCAGCACCGTCATGTCTGCCGACGTCCCACGCGCCATCATGCCAATCAGCGTGCTCTTTCCCACGCCGCTTCCGCCAAAGATGCCGACACGCTGTCCTCTCCCACAGGTCAGGAAACCATCGATCGCCCTGATACCGCAGCCGAGCGGCTCACGGATAGGGGCGCGCTCAAGAGCCAACGGCACCGAACCGTCGATGCTAACCCCATGCGTGGCCCGGTACTCTCCTTTTCCATCGACCGGATTCCCCGTAGGGTCGATCACTCGCCCCAACAACTCCGGTCCGACTCGAACTGACGGCCGGGCGCCCCACGTCATGATTTGATCCCCGAAGCGAATGCCCTGCGGATTGGCGGCAGCCATCGATAGCATGATCGATCCACGAAAGCCAATGATCTCTCCTGCATACGATCGGCCGCCGGCGCCAGTGATCTCGCACGACTCTCCCACAGAGCAGAACGGGCCCTCCGACTCAATCAGGTTACCGACAACCTGATTGACCCGGCCTCTCCAGCGCAATGTGGAGCCGGCGTGAAGATGGTGCATGTAGGGTGCCAGGATCGAACGGTTCATGGATTTACCGGCCTCAAAGCAAGCAGATCGAAGAATCCCTGCTCCACTTCCTTCAATTGAGTGTCCAGACCAAAGTTGGTCGATCCAAGCTCAGTCTCGAGCACGCAGTCCTTATCGCGGAGCCCCGCATCTTCAACCACTTCGAAGCGCACCGCTCCCGATTGCCGGTCAAAGAACTCCTTCCATCGCTTGCCGTTTCCCACGCCCACGCGAACAGTCACGCTGGAGCCGTCACGCATCTTCTCCGTCGCCATTCTCACCAGGGCTGCTACCAACATCGGATCGACTTGCGCTTCCCGATGCAGTATCTTGGCGGCAATCGCCAAGGCAAGTTGAACAACCTCCGCTTCTACGCGGGCATAATATTCGGCTCTCTCCGTTTCGAAAGCCCTCAGCGCGGTCGCGATGGATGTGCGCGCAACGTCGAGCTTCTGCTCATATTCCTGGCGCGCCTGCAGGACCGCTTCGGCCCTCGCGAGCTTGATCCTCTCATCTGCTTCTGCTTTGGAAAGCAGGCCATCGACATGGCTCCTGCCGTTTCCGTCGGCAAATCGCGTTCCAAGAGGCCGGCTCCCTGCACCACCCGAAGCCGAAATGCCTGACAAGTCGCGGTATTCCAGGGCCATGATCGGAACCGAAAGCACCGAATTGAAATCCGCGCTAGAGGACATATTCGTCTTCCCCCTCATTCTTCAATACCATCGTGCCTTCCGCCTCGAGTTTTCGTGCGATGGCGACAATCTCCGCATGCGCCTTAGCCACGTCTTTGCCTTTAACCGGCCCCATCACTTCGGAGTCTTCCTTCAACATATCGACGGCACGCGACGACATGGTGCGATAGAAGCGGCTCTTCAATTCCTCGCTTGCCCCTTTGAGTGCGATCATCAAGGTTTTCTTGTCAACCGAATTCACCAAGGTTCGCAGTTCCTGTTCGGGAACTTCAAGAAAGTCGTCGAACGTGAACATGAAATCCCGAATGCCGATCGCAACCTTTGGCTCCTCGCGTTCAATGCTTTCAAGAATGTCTTTCGTAGTAGCGGGGTCAAGCCTGTTCATAAGTTCGGCGACGCTCCTGTATCCGGAATCGGCACGCTTTGGGTGGTCGCCCACGGACTTCAATCGGCGATTCAACACGGTGGAAACCTTCGAGGCTACCTCCGGAGAGAATTGACCCAGATTCGCAAGCCGCCTCACGCAATCGGCTCGCGTTTCCGGCTCCAGCTTCATCAACACCGCCGAGGCCTGCTTCGGATCGAGATGATTAAGAACCAATGCCCTGGTCTGTGAATGCTCGCCGACCAGGAACCTGGCCAGCTGCTGCGGGTCCGCCTTCTTGAACGAGTCGGCCCGCGATGAGTTCAGCTCGCCGGAACGTGTCAGCCGCTCGAGCATGCTCTTGGCGCCGTTTTCTCCGAGGGCTTTGATTAGTAGCCGGCTTGCAACGTCCTGGCCTCCCACAGCCATGAATTCCTGAGCGGAAATCAGTTGCTGGAACTCCCTCAACACTTCCAGGCTAACTTCGAATGGGACCTGCCCCAGGTTTGCCACTTCTTCGGTAACTCGCTGCAGTTCATCCTCGGCAAGATTCCGGAACACTGGCGCTGCAGCGTCCTCTCCGAGCAGCGAAAAAAGAATCGCAGCCTTGCGAGCACCACTGAGAGAGATAGGTTCCGCTACGCTCATGATTGCTCCTCTCGCAACCAGGCCTGCACGGCGCGCGTTGAGTTCACCGGTTTCTGCTTGATGACTCCGACCATTTGATCTTTTAGTTTGGTGGCTTCCTGTGCACTCTCATCCCGGTCCGCGTAGCCCCCCCCGAGCCGGATCATTCCTGGCCCCCCCGCCAAGGAGGCTTGCCCAGGCGCACTTAATTGGGCCGGTGCCTGGCTCATGACTTGCTTCTGGATCGGCCGCACGATGATCAGATAGGCCAACATAAATAGTAGGAGCAGCGAAGCGGGTCTAAGCACAGACGAGTAATCGGTGACGACCTTGCGTCCCTTGTCCATCCAGTTCGGGGCGGGAAGATCCGCTCCGATTGGGTCGGAGTCGAATGACATGTTCTGAACCGTCACTGTGTCGCCGCGCTTTGCATCGAAGCCAATGACTGCTTCCGCAAGCCCCTGAATCTTGTCCAACTCAGGCTGCGTCCACTTACGGCGCGTGTAGGTCGTCTTGCCACCCTGAACACTCTTCGCAACCACGTCGTCCACAAGAATGGCCGCACTAACACGCTCGATTCGCCCGGCGGGCAATACTGTGTGGAGAATGACCTTATTCACTCCGTACTGCGCCGACTCGGTCTTCGACGATTGCGATGGACTCTGCGCCTGATTCAGTGCCGCGCCTTGCTTGGTTGTAGCGTCGGCAGTCTTAGTTGGCGATGGCGTGTTGCTCGTGGTCCCTGCAACACCCGAAGGGACCGCGCCGCCATTGGCCGTCTCCTCGGATTTCTGATCGCTCAGCACCGCAGTTACTGCCGGATCGTATTTCTCCTGACTCTCTTCGGTCGATTCCTGTGTCTGATCGACGGTGACGCTGGCGCGAATCTTGTCGGCACCCACCACCGGCTCTAGCGTGCCGATCAGCCGCTGCGTTAGATTTTCCTCAATGCCGTCAGCATCGCCCTGCCCATTGTGGCCCACTCCCAGGGACCTGGCCGAATCGGCGTCGATGATGGAGACATCTTCCGGACTAAGCTGATTGACCGCTCCTGACACGAGCCGCGCGATGGCCTGAGCGGACTCTTTGGGAAGACCTTTGCCGTGAAGCTTTAAGATGACCGATGCCTTGGCCGGTTGGTCCTTGTCCAGAAAAACGGAATCCTTCGCCATCACCAGATGCACGCGAGCGCTTTCCACATCGCCGAGCGTCTCGATCGTCTTCTCGAGCTCCCCTTCAAGTGCGCGTTGATAAGTGACCTTCTGGTCGAATTCAGTCTGCCCCCACGACATCTTGTCGAATAACTCGAACCCCATCCGCCCGCTGTGCGGGGCGCCCTGAGACGCGGTCTTCATGCGGGCTTCTGCAAGCTTTTCAGCGGGAACGCTGATCGTCTTTCCGTCGGCGCTGGTCTGATGGGGGATGCCATCGGCATCGAGTTGCGCGGAGAGTGCTTCTGCCTCGGCAGGTTCCAGACCGGTTGAGATCGGCTTATAGTCGGATGACCCGATCAACCGGACGAAGAGTGCGACCAGCAACACCGTTGCGCACGCCCCGGCGAGAAGGAGCCACTTCTGCCGCGAACTTCGGGTCTCCCAGAACTGCCGTGCCTGCGTGATTGCTTCGTTAGGGCCTGCCATCTCGTCTCCGTCTTAGAACTGCATCTTTTCTATTTCCTGGTATGCGCTCACAATCTTGTTGCGAACCTGCATCATGAGCTGGAATGAAACATCCGCCTTTTCCACGGCAATCATGACGTTGTTCACGTCGCCGCCTCCGCCTTGCAGCAGGTTACCGACCTGTGCGTTGGCTGACTGGTTCAGTTGATTCACGCCTTGAACGGCGTTCTTCAGCACGTCTCCGAAACTGATCCCTTCGCTATCGTTTCCTACGCCGAAGGACGCGGTATCAGGCATGTACGAGGTTGGAATTCCGCCAAGACTGACGTTGCTCATCTTTCACCTCCCGACTTACGAAGTTTTCAAAATGTCGATGGATTCCTGAATCATTTGCTTGGCCGCTGACACCGCCGATGCATTCAGCTGATATGCGCGGGCAGCTCCCATGAGGTCCACCATCTCGTTGACCGGGTTGATGGCGGGATACTCCACATATCCTGCCTCATCTGCATCCGGATTCCCTGGTTCATAGCGCCGGACAGGCGGAGTTGGATCACTTACTACCTGACTAAGCCGGACCGTACCCGCCGGCGCCTGAGAAAACTGACCAAGTTGATTGAAAACGGTGTGAAACGGCGAGCCCGCCGTGGCGCTGAAGACAACTTCCTTGCGCACATACGGGCCGCCTGAGTCGGTATGTGTCGTCTCGGCGTTGGCCAGGTTAGCAGAGGTAACTTCCGCCCGCTGTCTTTCCGCGGTCAGGGCGGATGCGCTTATGCTCAACATGTCAAAAAGGCCCATGACTGCTTATCCCTCCTTGATTGCCGTCAGCAGTGTGTGAAACTGCGACTTAACCAACTGCACGCCAAGCTGATACTGAAGTTGCGTCTGCGAAAGCAGAAGGCTCTCACGGTCGATATCTACGTTGTTCCCGTCCGGACGCTCTGTTAGTCCGAATTCCTCCTGAGAAACAGGCTGCATTTGTGCGCTGTTACTCCCATTCATCACTTGTCGCATCGCCGCCTGGAAGTTCACATCCTTGCTGTGATATCCCGGGGTATCGACATTGGCTATGTTCGATGTGATCTGTTGCTGGCGGTCCGTAACCACCTGCATGTAGCCTTGGATTATTTGAATCGCAGAGAATGTGGACATGTTATGCGTACCTCCTGGGTGGAAGCCCGTATTCGCGGATCTTGTTGCGCAGGGTTCTCAGGCTGATGCCGAGCATCTCAGCCGCGTGGGTTCGATTCCCGTCCGTCAGCGCCAGGGTGCTCTCCAGGTGCAGCCGCTCGACCTGGCGGATTGGGGTGCCCGCGGCAGGGGCTGAAAACGCGGCCGGAGACGCAATCGAAATCTTCGAAGCTCCCTGGAACTCCGTTTCGAAACAGCGGCCGTCAATCTCGAGCGTTCCGCTCAGAGTGAGAACCCGCCGCATGAAGTTCGCCAGTTCCCGCACATTCCCGGGCCAGTTGTGCGACTGCAAACGGTTGAGAAACTCCGGATGAATCCGGGGAGGCTCGGTTCCCAACTGGCGGGCAAATCTTGCCGCGAAATAATGGGCAAGAACAGGAATGTCCTCCCGGCGCTCACGCAGTGGCGGCAACGAAAGAGGAATCACATTCAGCCGATAGTACAGATCGCTGCGGAAGTCACCGCGTTCGACCATCGAGGCGAGTGAAACGTTGGTCGTGGCGATCACTCGTATGTCGACATGCACCGATCGAGATTCGCCAAGTCTTTCAAACTCACGTTCCTGCAGGGCTCGCAGGAGTTTGGGTTGCAGGTGGAGCGGCATTTCTCCGATCTCGTCGAGCAAGATCGTCCCACCATCCGCCAGTTCAAACTTTCCCGGCTTGGCAGCGAATGCGCCGGTGAATGCTCCCCGGCCATGGCCGAATAACTCGCTCTCGAGCAGCGACTCGGGCACCGCGGCACAGTTCAAGGCGACAAACGGCTTCCGGTTTCGATCGCTCGAATCGTGAATGAATCGCGCCAGCAATTCCTTGCCTGTTCCACTTTCCGCTTCAATAAGAACATCGGCGCCTGTGCCGGCTGCCGCGCGAGCACGTTGGATTGCGCGAAGCAACGACGGAGCGCGTCCAACAATGTCTCCAGCCGGGGTGGAATCATCGACCGCGTTTTGTCTGGCCCGATGCATAACCTGGGCGGCAGTTGCCTGCAATTGGTCGAACGAAATCGGCTTGGTCAAATAATCCAGGGCCCCGTCGCGCATGGCGCTCACCGCATCCGGAACCGAGCCGTATGCTGTGAGCAAAATGATGGCCGCTCCCGGAGCGGCGCGACGCGCCGAGCGCATCACTTCCAAGCCCGTTCCATCCGGCATCCGAATATCGGTTACCACCAAGTCGAACTCACGGTCTTCGAGCTTGAAGATCGCGTCTCGAACGCCGCTGGCAGTCTCAACACGCCAACCGTGGCGAAGGAAATTGGCGCGGAGCGCGGTTCGAATGCCCGGTTCGTCGTCTACCACCATTACCGAAGGCGCTTCATCTCTCGTCATAGGGTCGGAAACTCCAATTGGAAGGTGCTGCCGCAGTTCACGCGGCTTGAAACGCGAATCTCTCCGCGGTGTTGGTTCATAAGGCGCTTGCAAACGGCCAGGCCAAGCCCCGGGGTGTCGCCACCCCCGCTGAAGCCGGCATCGAAAATGCGATCGATCAGCTCCGAGGGAATTCCGCAGCCAGTGTCCTCGATCTCCAGCAGCGCGCCGATGCTTCCTTGCCGCGATTTCTTTCTGGTTGATACTTCGATCTTTCCGCCAGCGGGCGTGTGGCGAATCGCATTGCAAATGAGATTCAGGATCATCTGACGAAGCATGTTCTCATTGCCCTGAATCACAAGGCTGTCATCGCATTGCACCAACAGGAGCTCCACACCGGCCTGCTCCGCGATTGGCCGGACAAACTCCATCCCGCTTTGCGCGCAGGCGGTCAGATGCACGGGGGCAAGATGAGGAACCCCTCCACTATGGATGCTCAGTACATTGTTGACAGTTGCCGAAAGCATGCGAATGCCCGCGCGCAGATGAGAGACCCACTGTGTGTTCTGCGCCGGGTCTTCGGCGATCAAGCCGGCAAACAATTCCATGCTCTCTAACGGATTCCTAATCTCGTGGGCCAAAATCGTCGACATCTCGGCCAGCGCCATATTGTTGCGCGCCGACTCGCGTTCGCGCTCGGCATGCTTGTGAGCGGTAATGTCGCGGAGAATCCAAACGCTCTCTAGAGGAGTTCTCCGATCACCCGACTCCCGGTCGGGAGATGGGCAACGCAGCTTCCGATTGCCGATTGCCAACCAGCGCTCTCCCGCCGCGGATGGAATGCAAAGTTCGTTGTCGAGGCGATCTTCCGACTTGCCCGCGAGAGACTCGAAGTCAATTCGGCTCACCGCGGAAAGCGCGCGCAGATTGCGCACATCCGTGCTTCCAAGCCCGAGCAGCCTGCGCCCTTCCGGGTTGATCGTCACGATGGCTTCGGCGGCATCCAGCACCAGCACGCCGCAAGGCATCGAATCGATGATCTGCTGCAGGGCTGCGCGCATCCGATCGTTCTCTGCCAAGCTTCTGGTGAGAGCGGCGTTGCGCTCCGCCAATTCGAATCCGAGGTGGGCAACTTCCTGTTGCAGGTCGCGGTAAGACGCCTCCAGCATCGACGACGCGGAGATGAACTCTGAGAAGGCGTCTGCCAGCATCCCCGGATTCTGCAGAGGGGGTGGCGCGACGCTGTTTATTGGAACTACATGAGAACCGGGCAGCATTTGCCTATCTAGTAGCACGATGAGTGCCAAACTGGAAATGCTTGCCCACAACGGGAAACTGAATCACAAGAAAATGTGCTCGGGCTTGATTTCGTCCCCCGTTCCCACTAATACCGTTGCGCGCTCGATCACGTTGCGCAACTCCCTGACATTCCCAGGCCAGTTGTGCTGCTGCAACACTTGCAATGCCTCGCGGCTCAGCGAAATCCCACGGCTGTATTTGGCAACAAACGCCTCAGCCAATTCCTCCAGATCGCTCATCCGCTCGCGCAGCGGCGGCAGTTGGATGGGAAAAATGGCGAGGCGGTAATACAGATCCTCGCGGAATTGCTGTTGAGAGATGAGCTTTTTGAGATCGGCATTGGTCGCCGCGACCACCCGAACGTCGACCCTCAGATTGTCGAGTCCGCCCAGACGCTGCACTTCTCCCTGTTCCAGGAATCTCAGAATCTTGCTTTGCAGCGACAACGGCATGTCGCCGATCTCGTCGAGAAACAGCGTGCCGCCGTGCGCCGCATGGATCCGTCCGATGCGCGATTGGACCGCACCGGTAAACGCGCCCTTTACATAGCCGAAGAGCTCTGCCTCGAGCAGTGTCTCGGGGATGGCGGAGCAATTCACCACCACAAACGGCTGCTTTCGCCGCGGGCTGATCAAATGGATTTCCTGTGCGACGAGTTCCTTGCCCGTACCACTTTCCCCGGTGACCAAGACCGTCGTGTCGCGGGCCGCGACCATGCGCGTCAAATGGTAGGTGCGCTTCATCGGCTCGGAATCGCCAATCATGCCGCGCAGATTGGTCCTGCCGTCGTGCATATGACGGTAAACCTCGCCGTCATTGCCCGTAGCAGGTCTCGGAGCCGCGTCGACTCCACGGTTGATCAATTCGGCAAGCCGCGTCGATAGGGGGGTCGGCGATGCACCTCCGATCAACAACTGTCCAGTGTGGGAGTTCAGTGTCATCAGCTGAATGTTCGGACACCGAACTCTTACGATGCCGAGGAACTCATTCAGCTCAAGATCCGGCAGATTCGGATCGAGCAAAAGGATTCCATCGTCGGCGCCATGCTTTTGCAGCAACTCGAGTGCTGCAGCGCCGCTTCCTGCCGGAATCACATTCCAACGCGGAAGTCCCAGTTTGATATTTAAATCCTGGCGAAGTCTGGAGTTGGGGCAGACAACGAACACATCGATTGGCAGCCGATCCTCTTGACGGGTGAATTGCGCAACGAGACTTGCCATGTGGCCTCCCCCTGTTACAGATTCCGCAACGCGCATTAGAATCAGGAATCCCTGCTTGAATTAGCAATGGACGTTATGAAAGAAACCGTCCCGAGAACGCATCAATTGCCCAGTGTTGGAGTCCAGGGTCATTAGCTGAAGGTTCGGATACTGAACCTCTACAATGTCGAGAAACTCATTGAGCCCCAGATCCGGCAGATTCGGGTCAAGCAGCATGATCCCATCATCTGCACCATGTTGCTGGAGCATCTCCAACGCTCCAGAGCCGGTTCCTGCTTGAACCACATTCCAACGGGGAAGATTCAGCTTGTTATTCAGTTCCTGACGGAGCCTGGAGCTTGGGCAGACAATAAACACATCGATCGGACCTCGATCGTCGTGGCTTGCGAATTGCGTTACCGTACTTGCCATGAAGTCTTTCTCCCTTCGTGGATTGTGAGACATTCCCTGGAAACTGGGGCCGATCTTGCGGTGGATATCATGAACAAGGCTGGCTCGCCAGAGCTTCAAAGCGAGCCTTCCCATCCTTCACTTGGGCAATATTCAAAACTCGATTGTGGGCCGGATTCTGAACCGGCAGCGTCAATGACACACGAAATGGGTCTTCAGCGCACACGTAGTCCCCCTCCTGGCTCCGGATATTGGCTTCAGCCACTGCCAGGCTCATGCGTTGCAACGAAGTGAAGGTTCTACGGTGGGCACGCTCGTTCTGGACGATCAACTCAACACCGCCATTCCTTCGTGCAACCCTCACCTCGATGACATCGCCCCGGGATGAGACGGAAGCTGCAATCTTGAGCACGGAGGTCAGCGCCTTCAACGACCTGTTCATATCTGCCAGCATGGTTGAATGGATCTCTGATGGGATGCTTACGTCGATCGCCAAGTCAGATGCCTGAAGCAAAGGCATCTGGTCTTCAACGACAAAGGACAATAATTGCGCAACCTCCACGGGTGAGCGCTCTCCGTCGAACTGGCTTAAATCCACAAGCTCCCGCAAACAGTCGAACAGGCCGCACAGAAGCTGTACCTGCCCAGCCGAAGTGCCCAAGTGCTTTTCCAGCTTTGCAGCGGGGATGCCCTGTACAGCGGCGGCCGCGACCGTGCAGCGCAGCACTGTAAGCGGCTGGCCCATTGCATGGAGACAGGAAGACAGATGGGCATGGAACATGTCAGATTCGGCGCCCATCCAATTGGATGAGCCTTCGTTCTTCAACACATCGTTACTCTTCGCGGAGAACATAGCCGATTCCTCGAACTGTATGGGTTAGTTTTTGCTCCCCTGGAAGGTCCACCTTGTCGCGCACGTATTTCATGTAAACGTCGACGATATTTGTCGAGGGATCGTGCGGCATGTTCCACACTTCCTCGAAAAGCTGCGCGCGAGGTACTGAGCGTCCAGCGTTGCGCATCATGTATTCAAGAACCGAGAATTCGCGGGGTGTCAGATCGATCCGCCTGCCGTTCCGTTCAACCAGGCGCTCCTCGCGGTACAACGCGAGGTTTCCCACGCGGGAAACGTTTTCTATAGGCCCGGCATTGTGGCGCAGAAGAGCCTGTACACGGGCAAGAAGCTCTAGAAACGAGAACGGCTTCACCAGATAATCATTCGCTCCGTTCTGCAGGGCTCTCACTTTGTCCTCGACGCGGCTCCGCGCCGAAAGCACGATCATAGGCATCCGCGGTCTGGACGGCCTCACGCGCTGCAGCAAACTCATGCCGTCGAGATTCGGGAGATTCAGGTCGAGAATCACCAGGTCACACCGCCGGCCTCCCTCAAGGATCTCTATTGCCGATTCGGCATCGTGAGCCAAATCGACGACGAAGGATTCAGTCCGAAGTTCATCGCTTATGAAGTTAGCCAGCGAAACATCGTCTTCGACGATCAGCACGTGTCGGCCAGCGTATGGATTGAATACCCGGAAGTCTGAATTAGTTCGCTCTTGATATTGCGCAGACGCGGAAATCATTTGCCCCCTTGGTGTCCCTGTCCTGCGAGTTCTGCGATTCGATTTCTGCTACGCTTCTTGACTCACCCAAATTGATACTGCGAGCTCATCTTGCTAGTCGGTGTGGTTACTTTGGTGCTATGTGGATGCAAGCCCATACTATCCCGTGCTTTTCGTAAAAATCAACAAATGCGCGATTATCACGAACCAAACTTGTAAAGATCTCGCGAGATTCCGCATTTCTGCCATTTCTGTTCCTGTGATGCACATCACATCGCAGAGGTAAAAGAGGTGGTAATATTCTGCGGACCAGCTAATCGGTTACCTTGCCTTGACAGTAACGTGCGGCGATACCGGGCCGCGCAATTCGTGGAAACCGCTAGGCTTTTGGACATTCTGCACTAAAACTGCTAGCATCCGGCCTAGTTTAGGGTTTGTAGTGTTCCGATTTGCAATGAAATCGTGGCTGAGAAGGCTGCACAGGCTGAGCCGGCAGTGGTGGGATTTTTCGGCCTAAGCGAACCGGAGCGGCGCAGTCCTGTAGGGGTGTCGAGTCAGGAAGCGCACACATTTAATTCAAGTGAGCGATTATGCGGAGATTCGTATATCGGGCGCCAAGATTTCCTGTCGATCTTCCGGTTCAGATCACCTTCGAGGACCTGACCGTCGTGGCACGATGCCGGGAGATCAGCAAAGACGGCATGGTGTTAGAGACTCTCAAGAATCCCCTGCCGAAACGTATCGGGATGGTAAAAGTCAGCCACAAGGGCATGACAGTTGAACTCGGTGCGCGCGTGGCGCGCTCCGAGTTAAAATTGGACGGTTTGCAGTTCATATTTAAGTCGGAAGCAGAGCGCAAGGAGATGGCTCATTTTGTTGCTTCGCTGGCAGAGGCCCAGAGCAGGCCGGGGCCTCAACTAATTGGCTAGTCCGTGGCGGCTGACTGTTACTTTGACGGCTGCCCTGCTGCAGCGATAAGTTGCTTGGGAAGAGGTATTTGGGAGACTCCATTGTCCTGGTACTGAACCACGAGCGAGATCCTGCGATTGGACGGATCCTCCGGTTGCGCAGGTATCTTGAGCCGTTGATCTGAGAATCCGCGTACCTGCGATATCTGGTCCGGCCTGACCCCTTCCTTCTGCATCATTCGTCGTGCCTCGTTTGCCCGATCCGACGACAGATCCCAGTTGTCGTAGGTCTTGCTCTGTGAGTAGGGCTTGGAATCGGTGTGCCCTTCGATCGATATTCTGTTCGGAAGCTGCCCCAATTGCTCAGATAAAACCTGCAACAGAACTTTAAGCGCGGGCGTAGGCTTCGGGCTTCCCAACTCAAAGAATGTACCCGCGGCCGACTCCATCAGCTCAATCCGCAAGCCCTCATCCGTCATCGTGATCTCGATTTGTCCCTTCAACTTGTCCATCGGGTCGACACGGTGAATGGATTTTTCGAGCTGCGCCTTGAGCTTTGTCAGGTCATCCTTTTTCAGTGCCACAAAGACCCCCGCGCCGTTCTTATTGCTGCCCACCATCTTGGAACTGCCGCTTGGGTCTTTGAAGTATCCGCCAACCGCCTCCTGAACTTCCTTACTTGCGTTCATCATCCAAAGAACGATAAACAAAGCCATCATTGCTGTCACGAAATCGGCATAGGCCACCTTCCAGGCGCCGCCGTGAGCCTCATGGTGACCCGAACTCTTCTTGACGATGATAATTGGAGGCGTTTTTGTCATGATGCTCTCTTCCGATGACCTTTTCTATGCCGCTACCGATGCGACCGATTCGTCCTTATGGCGGCACGCTTTCTCCACTTCCTGAAAGCTCGGCCGAACATGATCGGGAATTGCCCGCCGTCCCATTTCAATCGAAAGCAGCGGAGACATTCCTTTGATGTAGGAGAGCATGACAACCCGCAAAACGTGGTAGTAGGCATGTTCCTCGTCGACCTGCTTTGACATCTTCGCCGCCAGTGGGCCAACCATTCCGTAACACAGCAGAATTCCCAAAAACGTTCCCACCAGCGCTGCCGCCACCTTGTGCCCGATCTCTTCGGGCGGTCCGCCAAGGGAACTCATCGTGAGCACAACCCCCAGAACCGCGGCGACGATTCCCAGGCCGGGCAAGGCATCCGCCATCGTGGACAACGCGGCCGTCGGAGTCCTCGCACCGGCATGATGGACCTCCATATCGAGTTCCATCATCTGGTCGACGTCATGAGAACTAACGCCTCCAGTGATCGCCATGCGCATTGTGTCGCACACGAAGCTTCGAAAATGACCGTTTTTCAGGAAACTCGGATATTTGGAAAACACCGGACTCTTCTCCGGTTCTTCAACATCGCTCTCAATTCCCACCAATCCGTCTTTGCGCGCCTTATTGAAGAGACTGAACATCATCTTGAGAGAGTCGATGTATTGATTCTTCGAGAACTTTGAGCCCACAAGAATTCCGGTCAGGCCGCTGACGATCTTCTTCAAGACGTGCACAGGATTTGCCGCGAGCAGGGTTCCGAGCGCAGCTCCCGCGATGATCACAAATTCGGATGGCTGGACCAGAACAGCGACGGGCCCCTTTTCCATCAGGAAGCCGGTCAGCACCGCGCCGAAAACGATGACAATTCCGATGATCGTAAACATGTGGCTTCGTCCTTTGGCATGCCCCTGCCGAATTGCGGCTTCGAGTTGCCCGCTTTTAATCGGCAAATCGAGGCTCTCCTTCTAGGGGCGCACCGGGAAACACCTCGCTTCGGATGAGTTTCGGCCCTGTGAGCTGATCCGTAAATTGTGCATTCGAGTAGCGCCGCTCTCTAGAGCGGCTGTACTGGTGGCGTCCAAGCCGCCAGGGTTCCTGTGCGGGCCAGGAGGCCGACAAGACAGCCGACCTGGAGGTCGGCGCTACTTTTTTGCAAATAAGCACATAGTCTGAACGTTGCCTGCTCAAACGACCGTTTCCCGCGCCCTATTCTTGCCGGATGGGCAGTTAATGCCCAGTCATAAGCCCGATATCCGATTGGACACTTTGCCCTAAGAAGCTCATTTAAATACGGTTATCAAAGAGGCAATCGAGCACTTCGCTTTGGCTCCCGACGTGCAGCTCCTTCAGGCAGCTGAACTGCATGCCGCACTTGCGACTTTGATCCGCGGCGCTATGCCTTTTCGCTCGGGAGGCGCACATGTCTGTAGCAGGAATTCTCGGTAGCAGTCTTTTCGCAAACGCCGTGTCGCAGGTCGCGCAGAAATTGTTGCCCTCCTCAGCCAGCTTGAACACAGGTGCGCAGTCAGTGTTTGGCGCCCTGCACCAGGGACTGCTCGAGTCTGGCTCCAATGCGAGCGCTGTTGGAACCTCGGTTACCGGGCAGCTTTCGCAAATCAGCCAGGATCTGAAATCAGGCAACCTCCCCGCTGCACAAGCTGACTTCACCGCATTCAAGACGACCTTGGCTCAAGACGTGACACAGATGTTGCGCCACTCGCCGACCGGACCGGTGTCGAATGCCGGCAACAGCCTCTCAAGCGGTGTATCCGGTAAACCCTGCTCATCCGGTTCCGATCCGCTGGCTGCCGCCATGTTGGCATACGGTTCACTCCAGCAAAGCCCCTTTGGCGGTGGGCTGAACACCTCTGTGCTGCCCCCGGCCAGCACCTTTTCCATCACTGCATAAGGGACCGCGAAGACGCCCGCTGAACAACCGTCCGCGGAGTGCCCAGCGCCGCGGACGGCGAATCTGTCTTCGCACCAGTCATTCGATTACCGAGACCCTAGAAACCCTTGTTCCGTTTGCCGATAGAGGATCAACGTGTTTGAAATGCTGCACGACAGCATTCAGGCAAAGTCCGCTAGCAAATCGGCGAGGGCAGGATGCGGACTTTGTGGCCGTCATGCTTGGTTGCCCCGCCTGCTTGCTCTTGCTTCGGTGACTGGACTTCGTGAAGACAACTATCGACAAAAGCACTATCGGGGGGTTAGCCCTCGCGTTCGCGGGGCTCGGGACAGGCTTGATGCTCGATGGTGTCAAGCTGCCCCAGGTGCTGCAGCCGACTGCTGCCTTGATTGTCTTCGGCGGTACCCTGGGCGCCGTCATGGTCCAATTTCCCCTTCGCACCGTGATCCAGGCGCTACAGCAGTTCATTGAGGTCCTGCTGCATGCGGACCCGGAGCCCGACAGCCTGGTCCAGAATCTCCTCCGATTCGCATACAAGGCTCGCAAAGAAGGGATCGTTTCCCTCGATGCGGAGTTGGAGAAGATTCGAGATCCTTTTCTGAAAGAGAGCCTCATGCTGGCAATCGATGGAGTCAAACCCGCCGACCTGCGCAAGATGATGGAGATTCAACTCGACTATCAAGGCGAAAAGGATGAAAAGATCCCGAAGGTCTTCGAAGCTGCGGGCGGCTTCGCGCCGACCATTGGGATCCTCGGTGCAGTTCTTGGCCTGGTTCAGGTGATGCAACGGCTTCAGGATGTGACCGAGGTCGGCAAGGGCATCGCGGTTGCGTTCGTCGCTACCATTTATGGGGTCGGGTCGGCAAATCTCCTCTTCCTGCCCTGGGCCGGAAAGCTCAGAATTCGATTGCGCGAAAAACAAGTGGTTCAGGAGATGACACTTGAAGCGGTGTTGTCGATCGTCGAAGGTGTGCATCCCCGAGCCTTGGAGTTGCAACTTGGAAAGTTCCTTAATAAACCCGGGCATGCTCTGAAGAAGGTGGCCAGTCGATGAGAAGAAGAAGAAGACAAACTGAGGAGGCGACCGACAAGGAACGCTGGCTGATTTCCTATTCGGATTTCATGACTCTGCTTTTCGCGCTGTTTGTTGTCCTGTTTGCGTCTTCCTACCGGGACAACCAGATGATGAAGAAGCTCTCTCAAGCCATCCAGGTCGGCTTCCAGCAGCTCGGCGCATCCTCCGGCGGGGCGACCAACGGTGGAGTTGCCTATCCCAACATCGTCCCCGATACGACGATTGGAACGCCCTCCGACCGTCTTGAGAATCCTGACAAGAATTACGCGGGCGCTTCGGCCGTCGATGTCGTCGCGTTGAGAAAGCAGCTTGAGGGGGTCATCGGTACGGAACTTCGGAATAAAGAAATGGAGATTCGAATCACCCCGGAAGGATTCGTAATCAGCCTGAGAGAACTTGGATTCTTCAACAGCGGTCAAGCTGACCTGTTGCCCGGCGCAGGCGAGAAGATCGAGAAGATCGGCAGAATATTATCGCAACGTGGATTGGAGCTTCGCATCGAGGGTCATTCCGACGATCAGCCAATTCATACAGCGCAGTTCCGCTCGAATTGGGAACTCTCGACGGCGCGCGCGATGGCTGTGCTGCTGCTCCTTGTCGACGATGCCGGCTTCGACCCGAAGCAAATCTCGGTGGTTGGCTACGGGCAGTACCGGCCCATAGCCGGCAACGCAACACCCGAGGGCCGAAAAGTGAATCGCCGAGTCGATTTGGTCGTTGTAGGAACGGCGCCCCCGGCCACCCATTCCCCAGGAGGCAAGTCATGAGCTTGATTGCTTCCGCCTGGGAAGCTCAAGCGAGCTTATCTCTATGAGGCCGTGCTGCGCATTCCAGGCAACCTTCTGGCGATTCCCGCCGTTACTAGATTGATGCAGGCGTCACGAAATAGCCTCGCTAAACAAATTGTCTGTTTCGCCATTGCTTCGCTTTTGTGCTACAGTGGTGCAGATGATCAAACCAGCCCAACAGCCGTTCTTTTCTTCCGGAGCCACTAGCCTGGCATGGTGGGTTGGTATCCATATATGGTATCCACAATTTGCAGGTCCGGCCGCATTTGGACACCACGATCGCACCCAATTCCGTACTGGAACCACAGATTCAACATCCTCACATTCAATCCCAAGTACGCTATTCTCCTTTAGAGTCAAATACTTGGAAAGGGGTAGCGAGAATTACTCGCTATAATTCGCCATGGCTGTTACCCGAAGGCAAAAAGAAGTTCTTGACTTCCTCGAGTCCTTTGTTACGCGCAATGGATATTCCCCGTCGTTTGAGGAGATTGCGCGCGGAATGGGGCTGAAAAGCCTGGCAACGGTGCACAAGCACATCACCAACCTCGAAAAGAAGGGGTTGCTCGATCGCGTGCATAACCGCAGCCGCTCGATCGATGTGCTTCCGCCCGGGACCAGGACCCGGACCAGCGACAGGCTGCCGCTTGCAGGGCGCATCGCCGCCGGGCTCCCCGTGGAAACGGTCGAGACGCCGGAAACCATCTCGCTGCACGACGTGGTGGGCAACCGCGACGTTTTTGCTCTTGAAGTGCGCGGCGACTCCATGCGCGACGAGCACATTATCAGCGGTGATTATGTGTTGGTTGAGCGCACGCGGACCGCCCGGCAGGGTGAGATTGTTGTGGCCCTCGTGCATGGATCCGAGACCACATTGAAGCGATTCTTTACAGAGGGGAACGTAGTCCGGTTGCAGCCGGCCAACATGGAAATGGACCCAATCTATGTTCCCGCGGCACAGGTCGCGATTCAAGGCCGGGTGCTGGGTGTCCTGCGCAAGTACAGATAAGCACGTGCAGCAGCCGTTTCAATAGAAGTTCTGGTGGCGCTCCAGCCTTCCTTCCCGGAGCGCCACCAGACCAATAGCCTTGAAAATCAAGCTCCTGCTTGCTGCTCGGCGAACTTGCCGATCAACGGCAGTGAAAACCTTTGGCCGTTGAAGGCCTTGACCAGGCAGATTACCCAGACCACAATCACCAGCAGGCTGAACGGAAGCGACAGCGCCCATCCCACAAATGGAATAAACAGCAGCAAAATGTGGATGACCACGGCCGCAACACACAGGAAGATTGACTGCCAGCAATGGAAGCGGACGAACGATTTCTGGTTGTAAGGCGCAACGACCAGAAAGATGATCGCCGGGATGATGGTTACGTAGGCGAGCCCGGCGGCAGCATTATCGGTTAAGCCGCTTTGCGGTGTTTCTTCAGACACGGTAGCTCCTTTCAGTGTCAACTGCGATCTGGTGGATCGGGTATACCACACGCATACCCGCGTGAGGATCGAGGGAGTCCCGGCCACGTTGCAGCAGGACGGGGTGAGTCGGATTGGATTAATCAAAACCCGGAAGTATGGAATTGTCAAGCGGGATGTTACGTCAACCCATTCCCAGGTTACGGAATTCCCTGCCGTCCATGGGTTAGCCCTGACAGAATGACGAGGGTGCGGACTAAGTGAACATCATCGGTCCGAACGCCTCCGGCAGAGACGCAATGTTGGTGCCTGGACTCGCCCTTTGGGGCTCCAACCTTGCGCTCCCGGCAAGCTGCGGCGTATCGGCGCCGGCCAGGTTCTTGACAGGGCCGCTGCCGCGCGCTAAAAGTTACGATAGTGAACAGCTTCGCCATTAATCGCTTCACCCGCCCGGCTGTTTCGGCCGCCAATCGACTTATCCGGCACGTATCGGTGCTTCCATTTGCGCGCCGGGGAGAAACGCCCCCCAAGGTACCGATTTCCGTGTGAAAACTGGCCGTTCTGAGAGATACTGACTATGCACCCAAATTGCGGCTCACTTTGGGCTTCCCTCAATTCAAACCTATTGAACATGAACGGGGACTAGCATGGATACTGGAGCGACTGTCACTCAAATCGGCAAGTATCCAATCCTGGGCATTCTGGGTGTTGGCGGCATGGGCGTCGTCTACCGGGGAATGGACAACTCCGTCGGTCGCGAGGTGGCGATCAAGACCCTCACTGAAGCGACCGAGGAGCTGCGCCAGCGCTTCCTCATGGAGGCCCGTTCCGGCGTCCTGAATCATCCCAACATTGTTACCGTCTACGATTTCGGCGAACAGGATGGCCTCCCCTACATCGTCATGGAATATCTCCCCGGCGATTCGCTGGAGAATATGATGCGCTCCGGGCATAGGTTCTCTCTGATCGAGAAACTGGATATGATTCGCCAGTTATGCCTCGGCCTGGGCTATGCGCACCAAAAGGGAGTTATCCATCGAGACATCAAGCCGGCAAACATGATGGTGCTGCCGGATGGAGTGATCAAGATCGTGGACTTTGGCGTCGCCCGCCTGCAAGACCGCGCTGGCCACACGCAGACGGGCATGGTGATCGGCACCTTTCACTACATCTCGCCCGAACGGCTTCTGGGCAAGCCCGCGGACGGCAGGTCCGACATCTGGTCTGCAGCTTGCATCCTCTACCTGCTGCTAACCGGGCGGCTGCCATTTCCCGGTGACGACCCTGCTACCCTGCACAGGGTCATCCGCGAACCGCATGACCCGCTTTCGAACACGCTTACCGATTATCCTCCCGCCCTTGACCACTTGATCGACCGCGGGCTGGCAAAGAATCCAGACGATCGATATGAAGCTGCGGAAGAAATGGCAGCCGATATCGAAGCGATCAACGAAAATCTTAAGCGCGACCATGTGGCTGAGGTTCTGGGTACGGTGCGGCCGCTCATGGAACGGGAACAGTGGACCAGCGCTCGACCCGTATTGCTCGACCTGCAAAAGCTGAATCCCCAAAATACAGAGGTCAAGAAGCTGCTTCGCGAAGTCCAGGAGAAGGTTTCGCGACAGCAAAGATCGGTCCAGACCCGGCAACTGGTATCGGATGGTGACGAGGCGGTCCTTGGGCAGAAATATGCTGAGGCCATCGAGTTCTACAATCAGGCGGCCTCGCTCGACCGGACAAATACCGAGATTACTGAAAAAATCGAAAACGCCACACGATTGAAGGAGAAGGCTGACAAGGTTGTCGCTCTCCTGGAACAGTCTCGCGACGCCCGCAAGCGCAGCGATTACACCGTGGCCGGCGAACTGATCGAAAAGGCGCTTCAACTCGATGAGCGCAACACAGACCTCCGCAATGAACGCGCTAGGATTCTGCAAGAATCCGAGCGCTCATCCAAAGATAAAGCGCGCCGTCAGTTCAGCGATGCGGCTCGCGATCAACTTGGCGCCCGGCAGTACACAGAAGCGATTAAAAACCTGCGCGCGGCTCTCGAAATCGACCCGACCGATGCAGAAACACAGCAACTGTACCAGCAGGCAGTTGAGCGTCAGGAGGAACAGCGGCGGCGCAAGATCATCGACCAGATCGTCGCGGAGATCTCAGAGTGCATTACAGCCAACGAATTCGAGCACGCACTGACCCTGATTCAACGCGCACAGGAGCGGCTGCCTGGGGAAGCTGTGCTGCTGCAATTGAAGGCGGAAGCTGAAGCAAAGCAGCGCGAACAAGCCGCCATGAAGCTGGTTGAGAAGACGTCGCTGCATGTGTACAACATTTTTCTGACCAACCCCCAGGAGGCTCTCACCGCCGTCCATGAGGCACTCGCGCAGATGCCTGGAGAGCCCCGCCTGATGGCTCTTGAAGAAAAGGTCTTCGAGCAGCTAAAGAAGGCAAGCTACGAGGAACGGAAACTTGGTTTTCTGAAGCAGGCACAAGCGCGAATCGAAGCGAAACAGTTTGACGAGGCCGTCCAGATTCTGGAGTCTGCTCAAATTGAGTGCGGAGAAAGTTCTGACTTTAGATCCTTGCTGACCTATGCACAGGAGCAGCATCGAAAGGCTGAGGTTGCTCAAAAGACAGCAAGCGTCACCCGGGATGCGCAGGCGCTGATTGCCGCCGGAGAGTTGGATGCTGCAATTGCGCTTTTGCAGCCCGCGGCTTTGGAAACCAAGGACCCATCCGTTGAGCAGTTGCTTCGCCAGGCAACTGCTAGCGCGGCTGAGTTGGTTCGGCGCATCGATGCCGTTGTTGCCCGTGGACTCGCGCTGGGGGACAAAGACCCTGAAAAAGCGCTCCAGTTTCTTTCCAGCCAGCCGCAGGATATTCAGAACCATTCCCGCGTGCGCGAACTGACTGCGAAGCTGACTGCTGCTAACGAGCGAGAACATTCCATCGCGAAAGCAATCGAGAATGCCAACGCTGCCCTACAGAGGCTCGACCTCCGCAATGCGCTCAATGAACTTGAAGCCGCGCAACGTACTTACGGGGATTCTCAGCGAGTTACTCTCGCCATCGATGAGTTCAAGAGAAAACGCGCGGAAATAGCCAACCAACTTCTAAGCGGTGCAGTTGAATCGGCCACACAAGCCATTCAGCAAGAGCAGCGGCCCCGCGCTGCTGAAGCACTCAATAGCGTGGCCGGTGCAGCGGAATTTGCGGACCCCGAACTGCAGGCAAGCCTGAAACGCCTCGCCAAAGAGGCCGCAAAGGCTTCGCCCAAAAAGAAAGCCCCTGAACCGCAGCCGCCGGCAAAGCAGGCCGTGCCAGTCGCGGCAACGTCTGCAGCCGCATTCCCAACCACAGCCGCTGCAAAGGCCAAGTCAGCATTTCCCATCGGGCTTCTTCTTGGAGTCGTTGCGGTCGTTGTTCTCGCTGCCGCTGGCGCCGGATACTGGCTCTTCTTGCGTCCCGCCCCGGTCGGGCCACTGGGCGTTCTCGAACTCAACGCGACACCTTATGCGGAGGTTGTAAGCGTCACCTCGGACAAAGGCAAGGCCGTTGCCCTGCCGGCAGGAGATCATTGGACTCCGCTGCGTCTCGACGACGTTCCGGTCGGCAACTATACGGTGGCCTTCAAAGGCGTTGACGGAGCGACCAAGCAGCAACAATGCAGTGCGGCTCAACTCGTCCAGATATGCTCCATTGAATTTAAGCCGATCGACGACAACGCAATCGATCAGATCGTCGGGGGTGCAAAGTGAACTTCCGACCGCTGGTTCCCGCCTTCTGCATAGCCCTTTCCGCTTTCATTGCGCCGGCACAGGCTCAGAATGAAAAGCCTAGACAAGAGGCGACGAATTTTGCCGATCGTGCCAGGACTGAAGACAACGACAGGGCCAAACAGGTTCAGGATTACTGCGAAGCCGCCGAGATGGAACCCAAGAACAAGAAGTTCGTCGACACCTGCAATAGCTTCCGCGCGGGTCTTAACAACGACGACACCGCGTGGCTAGCCAGCGCAATTTCCGCCTACAAGAATCATGACCTGGACAAGGCCGAGTCCTTTGCCAAGTTGGTCACGACTTACGATCAGAAGTTATCCGGCCAGGCCAGGTTCTTGCTCGACCGGATCAAGAACGAGAGACTTCTCAATCAGGTCAAGGCGGCCTGGGATAAGGGCGACTTTAACAGTGTCGTTACGCTTGCGCAAAGCATGACCAACGCGGATCTCAAGGCATCCGCGAACGTGTATGTCAACGACGTTGCCCTCTACAATGGGTACATCAATCAAGCCAGGAGTCTACAAAGCAGCAGTCCCCAGGAAGCAATTAGACAGCTTACGTTGGCAGAGAATCTGAACCCGAATGGGCCGGATAATCCAGCCGGAATGATGGCTGCGTTGCAAAAGCCTGCCCAACCCAAGACTGCTCCACCGGTAGCGAATCCAACTACCGCTCCCAAGACCGCACAGGATTCGGCTGCTGAAAAAACCAAACAAATGGCCAAGTTGACCGACGATGCGAGCAACGCTGAGAAGCAAGGCGATTTGCTTGCGGCGCTGAAGGATTATGGCCTGGTTCTCAAGTTAGACCCTGCAAACACCGACGCCCAGAAAAGCATTGCGAGAATTGGACAGGCGATCCGGAGCAATCCAGATGCTGTTAGGAACGAATTGAAGTCTGCGATTCGGTATTTTTATAACTCGCAGTTCGACGACGCTCAAACAGCGCTCAAGGACTATCTAAAGTCCTCGCAGACCGCCGAGAGTCCAGGCGTGGCGTACTTCTACCTCGGTGCAAGCTTGCTCGAGCAGGCAATGATTGAAACGCCTCGAGCAAAGTGGCAAGGACCTTCCGCGGACGCCCAATCGGCCTTTAGACAGGCTCGCAAAGCCAATTACAGCCCGGTGCGTCAATACGTTTCGCCATCTTTGCTTAAGGTATGGGACGCGACGGGTCAGTAAGCCTCATCTCCGAATTCCGTCAATAACCGCTGCTCATTTGGCCTTTGCATTGTTGCGGGTTAGAGTGCGCCGCAGGCGGCCAGTCCACCCATAACTCCGCCCAATCCGCCTGCCCCCGGTGACGGAGTGCCAACTTCACCAATGATGCAAGTAAAGGATCCCAGCACGATCACCCCGCCATGCACTGTTGGATCCCCCATTCGGGCGGCCGGAAGAAAGTTGATCATAACTCCCATCGATCCCATGATGATCATATCCGGCGGGCCAACGCAGGTCGCCATGCTCGTTAAGGTGGCCGCGGGCAGGAAGTCGATGAGTACCGTTGGCGCGCCCGGCGGCAGGATCGGGCCGCCAACATGAGGCACAAGTACAGTAACCATCGGACAGACGTGCATGTCGGTGACTCTGGCTGCTGGCGGCATTGAACGCCCTCCGGGTTCAATCTCAAGTTACTAAGTGCCTACTGCCCGCTAACTCGCTGGTTCCGGCAAAATGCGCAATCCCTTCACAAATGCATCGTAGTCCGGCCTTACGGCCCTGAGTTGCGCCTCCAGGGCCGTCAAGGTAATGATGCCCGACCACAGGCCCAAGCGCGCGTAGGTCTGAGCATGCAACATGCTCCCAACTGAATCCACGTTGTGACGCACGAAGAGCAACTGAGCTTCATCGGCGCCAGGAAATGCGGTCGCTTGCGGACCGGCAAACTTCGCCTCTTTCAGGTGGTTCCCGATAAGAGTCTTCTGCTTCTCGATATAGTCTGCGAGGCCGCTCTCAGAGCTTAGCGAATCTTGTCCCACACTCACACTCGCGGTCACCGTTCCCGGCGCCATCGCCATCTGCCGTATCCCAAAGTCCGCAACATAAATCCAACCCGCCGGAATGGTCGTCACACTCCATCGGCCAACCGAGGGAAAATGGGCAACGGCGCCGGATTGTGCCCATGTTTCCGTCAAATGACCTCGATCGTTTCGTGGTTTGATTTAAAACCGACTGACCGGTCGTAACGCCCTGAATGCTCCCCAGTTCAAAGCGGCGCCTTAGGTGGTCCCTTCCGCCTTGTCGGGTTCGGTCGGCGTTCCAGGAGCGGTGATCGACCCCGCGCTTCCAGAACCCGCTGCGCCGCCGCTGTTGATTAGCACCATCGTTCCTGAGATCGCAACCCCGGCAGGCCCGATGTCGATAAAGTTTCCGGATGCTAGCAGGCTGAGTTGCAAACCTGCTTCAATCACCACCGTCATTCCTCCCTTGATATAGACCGTGGTGCCGGCATTCATGGAATAAGCCTGGCTTACCTGCACAGCTTCGCTGGAACTGATACTCAGGGAGTGACTCCCCGACACGCTTTCATTCAGGTCGCCTGTGATAGAAAGATCCGATTTTCCCTTTATCTGCTGAACTGAATCTTTCTGGACCTGGCAGTTGTAATTCCCTTTGACTTGCTCGGTCTGATTACCTGTGACAATCAGCGAGTCGTTCTTCCCCACAGAGATGCGCCGGTCCTGTTCGATCGACTCATCCATGTCCTTTTCGGCGTGCAGATAAACTTGCTCGCTTCCCTTCTTGTCTTCAAATCGAAGTTCATTTGCGTTGGATGCCGAGCCGCCTATGCTGCTCCGCGTAAGTATCCCGGAACGGGTCTTGTTATCAGGCAAGGTATACGGAGTTGAATTGACGCCGTTATAAAGCGAACCGGTAATCAACGGGTTATCGGGATCGCCATTCAGGAATTGGACGACGACTTCGTCCTTGATGCGCGGCCAGAAATGCGCACCCCAGCCATTCCCCGCCCAACTCTGTGCCACGCGCAACCAAACGCTGTCGGTTGTCGCTCCCCGCGCTTCAGTCTTGTCCCAGAAAAACTGGACCTTGATGCGCCCCAGCGAATCTATCGTAATCTCCTCGCCGGATTCCCCCACAACAACAGCCGTCTGTGGGCCGTAGATCTTGGGCTTCAACAATGTCAGCGGAGGCTTGTAGACAATATCCGAGGAGACCGCTGTGAACCGATTGCTGTATCCAGCTCCCAGCGCCGAGTCTTCCGCTCGATAGGACGGAACCTGGTCGGCATGCATCGTAACCGTAGTCAGCAGGTACTTCTTGTTCCACGCCGTGCGCGGATTGCCGGTAAGGCTAAAAGTGTAGCCCGCGCAGAGGGAGCGCGCATTGGAGTTGCCGCGAAAGACTTCGGCCGTGGAGTCGGAAGCGAGCTGCCGGGTCTCGATAAACAAGGTCTCAAGATCCGTGCTGGGTTGCGTTCCATCGTTTGCGTAGCCTTCGGATCCGGCGGGATAAAGATACTGGTCGAAGGCATTCTTTCCGTAGGGGCTTGCGCTGTCCTTGTCCGGCGCATCGGCTCGGGCGAAGTTGCGAAAGTTATAGTCTGACGTTGAGTGCTTACCCGAAACCATTGATGCCGTCGAGGTGAACTCGATTACACTCGCACCGTATGAACCTTCCGCGCCTTTCTTGTTCAGACCATAGGGGACTGAAGCCGACAGCGGGCAGTCCTGATAGGCGGTTCGCGAGTCGCCAAATACAATCTTGTTGTCCTGGTCCGAATGTTCAAACCAAAAGAAGATGCCACTCTCTTCCAGAATGCGTGCAACAAAATGGAAATCTGACTCCGAATACTGCGTGCAGTATTCGAGCGGCTTGTATGAGGCCGTGGTTTGATCCGAAATCGACAGTCCATACTCGC
Organism: uncultured Acidobacteriaceae bacterium; assembly: GCA_963757965.1. Classification (GTDB taxonomy): domain Bacteria; phylum Acidobacteriota; class Terriglobia; order Terriglobales; family Acidobacteriaceae; genus Telmatobacter. The sequence continues at coordinate 103,821 of CAVWTV010000001.1, read as the reverse complement.
CAATTACTTTCTTGACAATATCCTTGACTGTCATCTTCTGAAACACGCGGCAGTTAGCGCTCAACGTAAGTTGCCACATCGACGGTACAATCCGCGCCTTGTAAACATTGAACTCCGGGTCGCCGGCACATTGTTCAAAGGATGCAACAATCCCGTTGATCCAGCGCGATCCCTGCGCATCGTTCAGGCTGATTGCAACCGAGACCTTGGAGCCGACGACCGACTTGGAGTCGATCGTTGCATCCACGGTTGCCAGCAGTTCGACGTGATACTCGAACAGGCGCGAAATCCCTTCCGCGCCGTCAAGCGACTCAATCAGCAGTACGTCCTTGCCCAACGGGCTTGAGAACTGCATCAACCGGTCTATCTGCTTCAGGCCTGCCATGCCAACCCCGCCTGTTTCTTGCAACATCTTCCTGAAAAAGTCATTGACCTGGTCCGGATCAAGACGCGGAATCCCATGAGTACGTCAGCGTGCCGTCCGCCACTGAGATGGTCACGCGATCTGCTTTCGCCCCTCCCGCTAACTGGGTTAGGATCTGTCGCGATAACTCCGGCAGCATCGTATTGGATAGTATGTTATCCACGTTACGCGCGCCGCTTTCCACTTCAGTGCAACGCCCGGCAATCTCGTTCAAAAGAACGTCGCCGTACACAAGATCGACCTTGTGCGTCTCCAGCAAACGCTTCTGAATCTTGCCAAGCTTCAAGCGGATAATCTGCTTCAGGGCTTCATCGCGCACCGGGAAGTATGGCACGATCATGAGCCTGCCAAGAAACGCCGGCTTGAAAATCTTGTTCAATTCCGGTTTCAGAGCCGCCAGCATTCCCGTGCTGTCGGGCATGGTCTCTGGATCGGCGCACAGTTTCATAAACGTATCCGTTGCCGCATTGCTCGTCAGCAGAATGATTGTGTTCCTGAAGTCGATCTCGCGCCCTTCTCCATCTTCCATCCTGCCTTTGTCAAACACCTGGAAGAAGAGCTCCAACACATCGGGATGGGCCTTCTCAACCTCGTCCAGCAGCACCACTGAATAGGGCCGGCGCCGCACAGCCTCAGTCAAGACGCCGCCTTCACCGTATCCGACGTACCCAGGAGGCGACCCCTTCAAGGTTGAGACTGTGTGGGCCTCCTGGAACTCCGACATATTGATGGTGATCATATTCCGTTCGCCGCCATACAAAACGTCGGCAAGCGCAATGGCAGTCTCCGTCTTTCCAACGCCGCTTGGCCCAATCAGGAGAAAGACACCGACCGGCTTGACGGGATCGTCCATGTTTGCGCGCGATGTAAGAATTCGTTGCGCAATCGCTGCAAGCGCGTAATCTTGTCCGATCACCCGCTTCTTCAGGTGTTCATCGAGGGTGAGCACAGTCTCGATCTCATTGCGGACCATTTTGCCCAGCGGAATTCCGGTCCAGGCTGAAATCACCTCGCCCACAATCTGTGCGTCTACTGAGACCCGCATCATCCCCCGCTCGCCCTGCAGCGTTTCAAGCTCAGCCTCAATCTGCTTGAGTTCAGCTTGTATCTCGCTCTCTTTGCCCGCGGACTCAGAGCCTTCCTTCTCGGCAGACTCAAGGCTTTCCTGCAGTTTGCGAATCTTTTCGATCAGCCCCTTTTCCTTCTCCCATTGCTCCTTGAGGATCGCCTCATCTTCTTTCGCGGCGGCTATCTGCGTCTCGATCAGTTCCAGCCTCTCCTGATGGTCGGCGCCAATCTTAGTCTCCCGCGCGAGGACTCGCTTCTGCACTTCAAGCGCGTCGAGCTGACGCTGAATGTCCTCGAGCCTTGGAGGAGTTGAATTCTGACCCAATGCAAGCCGCGCACATGCAGTGTCAAGCACCGAAACAGCCTTGTCCGGCAGTTGCCGGCCGGCGATATAGCGGTGAGATAGGCGAACTGTCGCTGTAACTGCCTCATCGAGAATGCGCAGGTTGTGATGTTTCTCGAGCGACCCCACAATGCCGCGCAGCATCGTGCAGGCAACCTCTTCAGTCGGCTCTTCAACCTTCACAACCTGAAACCTTCTGGCCAGCGCGGGATCCTTCTCGAAGTATTTTTTGTACTCCGACCAGGTGGTCGCGGCGATGGTTCGCAGCTCACCGCGGGCAAGCGCCGGCTTCAGCAGATTGGCCGCATCGTTCTGTCCCGCTTGTCCGCCCGCGCCAATCATGGTGTGCGCCTCATCGATAAAGAGAATGATCTTCTCCGTTGAAGACTTCACTTCCTTGATCAGTCCCTTCAGGCGGTTCTCGAACTCGCCCTTGACCCCGGCGCCCGCCTGCAGCAGCGCCAGATCGAGGCTGTGAATATGGATACCCTGCAGAGCCGGCGGGACATCGCCGCTTACAACCCGATTGGCGAAACCTTCGACGACTGCCGTCTTGCCCACACCGGCCTCGCCGGTAAGAATCGGATTGTTCTGCCGCCGCCGCATCAGAATGTCGATCATCTGCCGAATTTCCTGGTCCCGTCCCAACACAGGATCGATTTTCCCTGCTTTGGCATTTGCCGTCAGGTTCACAGTGTATTGATCCAGATGCGGAGTGTTTCCCTTGGATGGCCGCGGGGTGCCGTCTCCCCCTTCGGCGCTCTCTGCCTGTCCAGGGCCCGCTTCCGCCAGGCTCGTTTGCTCTTCCTTTGACCTGGCCACAATATCGTAAAACCCGCTGCGCAAGACCTCCACGGGAATCAACTGCAGTTCCTTGCTGATTTCCTTGACCATCCGAGACATCTCATCGTGGCCCAACAGTGCAAGCAGTGTGAACCCCGTGCGGATGTTGCCGGCGTTGAAATCGATGCTGGCAACGGTCCAGGCTTCCGAGAGCATCTTGACCACGGCAGGGCTGAATGCGGGCGAGCGCGCATTGCCGCTCTTCAACGAGTCGAGGCTGCGCTCCAACTCCTTGGTTAGCCGGGAGCGGTCAATTGAAAAGTGCTTGAGGATCGCGGCAATGTCGTTGTCGGTGCTGTCCAGCGCCTTCAACAGGTAGTGTTCTATCTCAATGTCATAATGAGTCCGCGAAACGCACAAGCCTGCCGCTGCCTCAAGCGCTCGCCGTGTCGTATCGTTCAGCTTCTCGATAAGTGCCTTCAGGTTTGTGCTCATGACCTTCCATCTCCTCTTTTATTGAACTCATCTCACTGCACCAGGTAAGTCGCATCGGCGGGATCGCGATTGAGCGGTCTGGTCTTCAACCAGCTTACAAGCCCAAGTTGTGGGCGCTTCTGGCCGCCGGACCCTAACTCGCAGGACGGCGCATCCTCGCGCGCCAGAACCAATTGAACCTCTGTTTCATAACTTCCGTTGGAGTAAAACTTCAACCATGCCACAAGTTCGAGATAGGCTTCCTGCCCGGGCAGAAACTTCAGGTACTGCGCGAAGGGCATCGGCCCCAGCGAAATGCGGATTCGCCCGTGATGATCCCATACTTCGTCCCCGGCCACAACTCCTACACCCAGGCGTTCGCTCGGCCCCCCAAAGCCGGTGAAACAAGTTTGGTTTTCCAAACTCAGCTTCCGCCAGGCACCGGCAAATTGCTGGATATGAACATCGACTCCAAAGTAGTCTGCTAGAATCTGCTGCAACGAGGCTGCCGTACGCACATGACGCGCCAACAACGCCGCATAGTTCAAGTATGCTGCATCCGGGATTCCGCCTCGATCGCGCAGGCCTTCAGTGCCAAGGCCCAACAAATCCATCAAACGATTTGAAAGCCGGTCGTCTCTCGTTCTTTCGTATTCGATAAAAAAGCGGTATTTCTCCCAGCCTCTATAAAAGAATGAAATCATGCGATGGTTGAAGATATTGAGGAAGTCTTCCATCGCATGATCTTTTTGCCGGATTCGATCGAGCAAGAACTCAGCGTATGGAGGAGGCATGACAGAGATTGCGGCACAGAGTCCCATGAACTCTACCGTCATGCTTATCGGCCCGTTTTCCGTCCGCTGCAATTGGTAAATCTCACTCGGCGGAAACCCTAGCGAAGTCCGTGACGAGAAGCGGATCGTCTCCCCTTGCGGCGTGACGAAGTATCCCACCGGCTTGAGATCCTTCTCCATTCTTTGCAGCATGCGCACAGCCTGAAAGAAGTGCACGCGGAACGGCTCTTCGTCCAGCATCTTGCGAAGATTCTGAAACTCACCTCGTTCATCGATTAAACTTGTCTGCTCGGTTAGAGCAGAGCTTGAGTTCCGGCTCGCGGCGGCCATTTCCCCAGCACCTCCTTTCGCAGGCTGCTCCGCGCGGTAAGTTGCGAGAAGCTGTTCATCGAGGCATAACTGGCGAGAAATCGATCGAGCACTGCGGCAAACAGATACAATCCGCTGCCCGCAAACTGCTGTTCGTCAAACTCCATCTCCACTTGTGTGCCGCGCGCGGGAATTAGCCCGTACGCTGAGTCGACCAGTGCAAAGTTGGGCGACGAGTCCATGCGCAATATCGATCCGACATGGTTCTCGCTCGCCGGCGAGTCGGACGTGTTATGCAGCCTGAGAATCTCCTGCATGGCGGTGCGGCCCTCTTCGTTGAGCGAGAGATAATTCAGCGAGAGGAGCGAGATGAGACGCCAGAACTGTCCTTGCCCCGCAGGTGGATCTACGCTGGGCGAGGGGCGGCGCAACGCAATCACAGTCTTGGCTGCCGGGTAACCTGTAGCGTCGAAGTCCCCTGCTTCAAGCCCGAACTGAAGGCGAGATGGCAGGTCGAAATTGCTGCAGAGAGTTCGCACCATCAGTACGTCCGCCTCGGGATCCGCAATGCTTCCCGTCAGATCGACGACGGAGATGGTCATTGTCGAGGGCTGGCGCTCGCCGAACTCATTCAAATGGCGGGTTGCCGCCCAGAATGCAAGATCGTCTCGTTTCCGCGTCTGATGCCGGTACGCATGCATGGGCTCCAGCACCACGGATTGCCGCAATCTTGGATTTGTTGCAATCACCTCTTCAATGCTGAAAATCTCCATCACTGTCGAATGACGATTGTCAGGAACGATGGTGTAGTGATCGCGCGTCTGGCTGAGAAGGATCGGCTCCGACATCTGCGAGAACAGATTGATCGCCGGCGAGCATCCGAGCCGGAACGTCCGCTCGTTCACGCCAAGCTCCAAAACCTGCTGCCTTTCCGTCCGTTCGAAGCTGGAGAAGAGGAAAACGATCTCGGCTTCTTCGCCAAATCCGGATTCTGCCAATGGCTCCAGACCTTCGATGTCAAAGAACAAAAACTTCTCCGGCAGCGCGAAGTACTCTTGCAAAAGGCGGTGACCGTCCATCGATCGCCGCACAAATGGCAACAGGCAATCCTCTGCGTCGAACCCAGCCATGCGAATCCGCTGTGGTTCCAGGCTGATCAGTCGCTTCTCATCCTTCGGATCGCGAAGTTGTATCTCGATGCATTTCTCTGAGAGAAGTTCATAGAGCGAATACACCACGCTTGCATCTCCCGCCAGATGAAAGCGCAGGCGTGAAAGCGGGAGCCCCGTAAATACGACATCCTTTTGGCAGCGCAGCCGCAACCGGGCCGCGGCTGCTGCCTGGATGCCCACGGTGGCTCGTGGCGGCCGCTGCATTCGCTCAGGCTGGCGCCACTCCGCTGCCGCAACCGAAAATGGCCAGAGATCCACGTCAAATGCAGTCTGAAAGCGGCAAGGCAACCCATCGACCGTCGCTTTTGACACAAGCGGGGTCCCTCGCGGAATGCGCATCCCCGCTGTCTTTTTCCCCTGCGCCGGATCCGGCTGGATTTCCACGATGGTCATCGACGGAGTGGGCCGGAGATAGCCCGGATGAATGACTCTGGTGAGGGCATCGCATATCTCTGGAAAATCGTCATCGATCCTGCGATGAACACGCGCGGCAAGAAACGCGAAGCCCTCCAGAAGACGCCCCACGTGCGGGTCGTCGCTGCGGTCCGGATCCAGCAACAACCGGCCGGCTACCTTGGGATACTTGCGCGCAAACTCGCTGCCCATCTGGTGTAGATAGGTGAGTTCGCGCTCATAGTATTCCAGCATCTCCTCGCGCATGACTTACTTTACCTCGTACTCGCCGCTTATCAACTCGAGCACTGTGTCGAATTTGATCTCTTCGTCCATGTTTTCGTAGGTAATTTGCCCTTCAATATGAAACTTCAGGCTCCTGCTCAGCATATCTGTGCGACTCATAAAAACACGAGGCTGCTTGATGCGCGGCTCATAGGTTCGAATGCACTTCTCCAAAGCGGCAATGAGCGATTTCTCGTCCTTTCCCGCGGAACCGCCGAAGCTGTGAACATCCGGCAAGCCAAAGTTCAATACCGAGGCGCTGGTCGCTGGAAAGGGTTCTAACTCCGGCATTACAGGTTTTCTGGTATTGAGCAACCACTCAAGATCTCGCTTCAGCGAATCTCGATACATTGCGATCGAAGCGGCGCGTGTTTCCGGCCACTGCTCGATATCCGTCAGCCGGTCGATCAACGATTGAGTAACGAGGATTTCAGACTTGGTTCTGGCCAACGCGTCCTCCCGGAATCACTGCAAATCCCTTATTGCAGAACGGTGGAATCCAGCCACTGCTGAGTCTCCGGGTTTGCTGTTCCGGTGTCGTCCTCAAGCGTCCAATAGCGAAGTTCAGGCCGCACTACGAGAAGGCTCTTCACCGTTCCCACCACCGCGTCCGAGATCGCCTCGGCTCCCGTTTCCTGTCCGGCTCGCCAGATGTATCGATGCAGATCCAGCCACGTTCTGGAGCATTCGCTGGCCAGAATCGGCAGGGATGCCCGCAGCAATTGGCCCCACTCCCCCTTGGTGGCCATCGTTCGAAGCGATTGTCGTATCTCAGCACCTGGTCCCACAGCAAAGCCCGGTTGCGGCGACGGCCCCTGCATGCGCGTCTCGCCCAGCCGCAATCCGGAACATACAAGATACGGTATGGGAGACTTCGGATCCATTCCGAATAAAAACTCCGCGCTCTCCACCACCAGCGCATAAGCATCGTCGATACCGCCTAATTGCCCCGCCATTGCCGGTGTGCGACGGGCTGTTTGGCGTGCCGGCGTTCCATCCGCACCGCCTTCACCAGGCTCTTGACCCTCTGCGGAAGCCTCCGGCTCATCAGAAACCGGCACCGGATCGGGGTCCGTTTTGCGCCGCTCATTGAGCAGCGATTCCACCAACCGATGAACCTCTCCGAGCCCATCCAACAGTCTCGACAGATTCGGCGCGTTGTCTCCGTATTTCTCCTGTTGGAATTGATCCAGTTGCTCTGCCGCCAGGAGCGATTCCGCAAGGGCTGCGTCTGCCTCCGCGTATAGGCTCTTCGGGCTCCCCGCGACCGCCGTGTCGAAATCCTCGGCGGTCAGCTTGCCGTGAGCGATCGCATCCTCGCGCACTTCCTGCTTGGAGCGGCCGCTTGCATCTTTCTCATAGCCCACGGCGCGAGATTGCAAGTAGTCTTCAAAACTCAAGCCGCTCTTGGTAATTGGCGCCTTGCGAACGGCCGCAACAATCAGCGCGGCCGCGCCTTCCACCGTGAGCATGCGCATCTCAAGGTCGTTGCCCTCTTCAATCGGGGGATAGAATGTGGGCCAGAAGGTCTCCTGGATCGATCGAAGCAGTTCGATACCGGGCGACAGGATGGAAAGGCCTTCAACTCGCAACTGCGATTCCACAAGCCAGCCTGCCAGCCGAAGATCCTTGCTCTTCTTGGCCAGCGCATCGCCTGCCATCTTGATGACCGCTCGATGGTCCGCCTTCTTCTTCTGGGCCAGGACCATCTGCCCTTCCGGAAGATCCTCGTCTTCTTTGCGCGCCTCCTTGATTTGAGCGAAGACCATGCCGTAATAGAGGTCTTCGCCCGACGGGTTCTCTCCTGCAATCGGCGTAAGCAAATCCTCACGCAGAGGCATCTTGAGACTCCTTCTCAGGCGCAGACCACGTCACGCTGCGGATATCGAGCAGCGGAATCTCCGCTTCATCGACGATCATCGTTTTCGCGCCGTAGGGGACCTCGCCAAACGCCTCGTCCGGCTCCCAGGCCGATTCGCGGCCCAACTGGACGGTTTCATCCGCATGGCGCGACGACAGCGGGCAAAGTACGGGAAGCAGCAATTCGCCAAGTTCCTGCAGACGGAAGTCCGCGCTCGTCTCCACAACGCGCGCGCGCCCAAACCAGGTCGCGAAGGTTGGCGGGAGCCTGGATCTCGAGCCGGCGCAGATAGTGAATCGGAATCCAGGTGTAACTGCCGGCAATAAACACTTCAAGGTTCGCGCCGATGCGCGGGTCCGCATCGCTGAACTCGGCGAAGCCGGTTCCGTTGCATTCTCCACCATGAACGGCCTCATGTTTTGAGGGGGGCATCTCATGGTTGGCAAACATCGCTTGCCGGGTGCGCTCCGCGTGCAACGCGCTGCGATACAGCAGCAGTCCCATCGCCGCCTCTGAATCCGCCCCCGCCAGAATATCCAACTGCTTCTCTGCCCGGTCAAACTCCCCGGCAAACAGCAGAAGCTCGAACAGGAACGTACGGCGCTTGACGTCGAGAGGATTGGACCTCAACTCGTCGCCAAGCGCCGTGATGGCTTCCCGCAGCTTACCTTCGCGGTAAAGCGCAAGTGGCGTCATTGTCCCTTAGGTGACCTTGTTGGCCTTGAGCTCGTAAGTGACATCCCCTGCGGCCGTAAGGGTTCCCTTCTCGTCCTGCGTCCAGTACTCTTCCTTGATCTTGTTGTAACTGAAGGAGATGCTCTCGGTCGGAATCTCGCTCGACGCCGAGACCTGCTGCGAAGTCACATACAACTCCTCGAAACTGAGCTTGAGGAACGGCTTGCCTTTGCCGCCCGCCTTGGTCGCCTCCAAAACTCCGGTCGGGATGTGCGTCCCCGAGATCAGAGCCTTGAAGAGCGCCGGAGTCGCCTTATCCATGTGCTTCATGATGCTCAGGTCTGAGAGATCCACCCTGCCTGCTCCGGAACCGCCCGTTCCGGCAACAGATGAGACGTTACTGCCACCCCAACTGAAAGAAAGAAGTTGGATCTGCTTCTCGAAGCCCGCCGTTACCGCTTCACCTTCAATGTCTTTGAGTTTCAAATAAAAATCAACTGCCATGCCGGTATCCTTTCGTATTCAGGCCCATTCAAAGGCCGGTTGGGGAATTGTTGGTTCGAGAGCCTAGGAGCAGCTATCTATTTGCCCGCCGGTTGGGGCAAATCCGCTACCAGCCTCAGAGACACTGTGAGTTCATCCAGTTGGAAGTGGGGACGCAGGAACGCCACGGCGCGCAATGCCCCGGGCTTTCCAGGCACTTCCATGACCTCGATGCGAGCTTCGCGCAACGGCCTTGCAGACTTGGCGGCCGGCGACGCGTTATCGTCCGCGATCACATAATTGGCGATCCACTGACTCAGGAAACTCTCGGCCTGACGAGCGGCTCATCGTGCTGCCCAGTTTGTCGCGCATCATCGCCTTCAGATAGTGCGCGAAACGGGACATGGCAAGCATATACGGCAACTGCGCCGACAGCCTTGCGTTGGCGTTAGCCTCCGGCTTGTCGTAGAGCTTGGGCTTGTTGCAGGTCTGCACACTGAAGAAGGCGGCATAGTCCGTCCCCTTGCAATGTACCAGCGGTACAAAACCCTGGTCGGCAAGCTCCTTCTCCCGACGGTCGGTAATGGAAACTTCCGTGGGGCATTTCAATGCTACGTCGCCTTCATCGGTGCGGAAGTTGTGCGTGGCCATCGCTTCCACCAGGCCGCCGTTCTCCACGCCGCGAATTGACGCGCACCAGCCGAACCGGGCAAAGGAATTGGTCAGCCGACCGGCCAGAGAGTACGCGGCATTGCCCCACAGATACTTCGAGTGGTCCCTGCCGTCGACGCCCTCTTCAAAGGCGAACTCGTCAATCATGCCTCGTGTCCTTGCCGTATGGCTCGCGCATCAAAACGTGAGGCAGGGTAAGAGCAACGTAACGAGAGTCGTCGGTCTGCCGGAATCCCTTCCACCGGGCATACTCGGTGCTGTCGAAGACCTTTCCAATATCCCGGATCCCCGTAATCTGGCCGAACTCGCCCAGGTTGATCATCTCCGGCGACGCCGCCGAGAGGAATGGCGCGTGAGCCGCCGAGGCTACCTGCGACACCTTCTCCAGCAATTCGATATCTTCGCCGCTGCGCCCGAACTCGTAGTCGCCCACCAGAGCCGCGAAAGGAGCGCCGCCGAAGACGCCGAACTCCTCTTCGTACACTTTCTTGAAGAGTGCGCTCTGATCGAACTCCAGTGCCCGCTGCAGATCCCTGAGAAGGTCCCTCTTCGGGACATTCAGCAGCTTGATCTTCAGCATTTCGCTGGTTTCGCTGTTGATGACGAGGTGCCTGATTCCGGTCCAGGTGGCTTCCAGCTTCTGGAACGACGGGTGATGGATGACCTCGTTCAGTTGCAGCGAGATCATGCGGTCAATATCCGCGATGCGCGCGCCGATCGTTGCCTCGGCATCGCGGCTGAGGGTCATGTGCCCTTCAAGAACCTGGTTGATGAACTCCTTCACCATGTCCTTGCCCCGCTCCTGGGCAAGCGTATCCTTGCCAAAGCGCCCCTGCGCTACGATCTGGTCCAGAAGCGATACTTCAGTAGTCTGTGTCTCAGCGGTCTGAGCCGCCAACGGATTAGCTGGGCTACTCATTCTTGCCTCCCTCTGCCGTGCTACCCATTTCAGCCTTCAGCTTATTCAGGTCTTCCGTCTTTGAGACCGCGTCGAATAGCGCCTGATCGAGTTTGTCGTTGCCCTGCAAGCTTCCACGAAGATTGGAAAGCCGCAGCCGCAAATCAAGTAACTCCTTGATCGGACCCACCTGTTCGGCGACCTTCGCAGGCGAGAAGTCCTCGAACGATTCAAAGTGGAGATTGACGCCGATCTGCCCGGCCTTGTCGCTCAGCTTGTTCTCGACCGAGTACTGCAAATGGGGGGCCATTCCTTTCAGCACGCTGTCGAAGTTATCTGGGTTGATTTCGACAAACTTGCGATCTTTCAAGGCTGCCAGCGGCTGTTCCGGCTGTCCCGTCAGATCGCCCAGGACACCCATCACGAAAGGCAGTTCCTTCAGTTCGATCGCGTTTCCTACTTCTACGTCGTAAGTGATTTGCACCCGGGGAGCCCGGACGCGACTCAGCTTCTGCTGCGAACTCTCTCTTGCCATAAACCTCCTGTGATGCGGGGACCGTGACAAAATCAAAGAAATCACAAAAAAGGGAGACTGTCCAGAAGATTCTTTGAATGTCTGATATTACCCTAACTCATGCCGGAAGGAGATGTTGTGAAAAAAAGATTTATAACTCTCTTCGCACCTGTGCGACCATGATCGTGGATTCCTCAAAGTCCCCAGGGATCGTTCCCAGCCTCCGGTTTGGACACCGTCTCGGCTGAACCGGTAACATCACATCTGCTCCGAGGTTGCTCTGCAAATGAGACAGCTACAGCCCGTCATCTGGTCAAAAGGCACCTTCCTCTCGCCCCAGCACCTGCAGGCGCAGGAGCGCTTCGTTGAAGACAGCGCCCGGTTCTACCTGGACTCCCTGTATGCCCGGTCCTGGGGCTTTCGCGAGATTCAGATCGACACCAAAGCACTCTCGGAGGGCCGGCTCGCCATCACCCAAGCTTCCGGCATATTCCCCGATGCGCTTCCCCTGGACATTCCCGCCTCGGAATATCCGCCGCCCGCGCGGGTACTCGACGAATGCTTCTCCGATGGCCGGCAAAGCTGCACCTTCTACCTTGCCGTGCCGGAGTATCTCCAGGGAGGCATGAACGTTTCCGTGGATCGCGGCAGGGTCAGCACCCGCTTCCTCTCCCAACTGCAGATGGTTCGCGATGAGAATACCGGGAGCGGCGAGAAGCCCGTCCAGGTGGCGCGAAAGAACCTGCAAATCCTCGCCGACGGCGAAAACCGGGAGGGATCGGTCCTGCTCGGTTGCATGCGCATCCTGCGTTCAGAGACCGGCACTTATCAGGTCGATCCCACTTATATTCCGCCGCTCATCGATATTCACGCACACCCCACTCTCAAGCGCATCCTGAGTAACATGGTTGAGCTGCTGGTCGCGCGCGGCAGCCAGCTTTCCGGCACCCGTCGCCAGAAAAATCAGTCGCTCGCAGACTTTACCGCCTCCGACGTAGCCAATTTCTGGCTTCTCTACACTGTCAATAGCCACCTCCCCGTGCTCCGCCACTTCCTCGAATCGAGCAATATTCAGCCCGAAATGCTCTTCAATGAACTCTCCGACATGGCCGGAGCGCTCACCGCCTTCTCCAGCAAGATTGCCCCCAAGGACCTGCCCGCCTACAACCACGAGCAGCTCGGCACTTGCTTCGGCGAGTTAGACCGCCTCATCCGCGTCATGCTCGAAACGGTCGTCCCCAGTAACTTCGTTGCGCTTCCGCTCAAGCTGGTCAGGGATACTATTTACGCAACATCGATCGATAAAGACTCTTACTTCCAGGGTTCGCGTTTCTACCTCGCCATTTCGGCCGACATCCGCGACGCAGACCTCATCGATCGTACCCCGCAGTTACTCAAGGCCTGCTCTGCTACTCAGCTCGAGACACTGATCCGCAACGCCCTGCCGGGATTGCGCCTGCAGCACGTTCCCACGCCACCGAGATCGATCCCGGTTAAGCTGCGACACCAGTATTTCGCTATCGAGCAGGGTGGGCCTGTTTGGGAATCGGTTCAGCGCGCACGAAATTTCGCTGTCTACGCACCTTCGGAAATTCTCAACCCGCAAATGGAACTCATCATCCTGCTCGCGGAGCCGGCATGAGGCCGGGAGCAGTTATCTCCACTTAGCTCCGGGGTGGGACGCCCTGTCTAATGCTTCATCAAAAAGAAAACCGTCACGATCAGCACCACCAGCAAGACGATCACCACGACGAGCAAGATAGGCACCATCTGCTGTAGTCCTCCCGCCGCGGGCTTATCCGGCTTTGGCGGCGGGGCGGGCGGAGCCGAAGGCATCGGCGGCGCTGGAACGTACATCCCAGGCGCTTGCGGAACGTGTGGAGTCGGAGCATACATTCCAGGCGCTTGCGGAACCGATGGAGGATACACGACCGGACGAGCCATCGCACCGCCCCCTTGCATCCCGACCGACGGCGGCGTAACGGGAACCGGATAACTCGGCATGGGTGGAGGCGGCGGAGGAGCCGAAAACTGCGGTGGAGGTGGCGCTGGGACGGCGCCCTCGGCACCCGCAGCCTGCCCTCCCCGCATGGCCATCTCGCGCATCCGCGATGCATCGAGGATGCGGGTGAACTCACTTGGACCGGAAGCCGCCGGTGGTGCATTCACCGCCGGCTGAGCGAAGCTGGGCGCTGCATGAGCCGCGGGCGGAACTGGGTATGCGGCTGCCGTTGGCGGTGCCTGCGGCGGACCCCAATCCGGAGCCTTTGCCGCCGCCGCGGGTGGATCGTTGGGCGGGGAAAGAGTTGCGAAGGTCTGCGTCCAGACGCCTGGCTCTGTCCCCGAAACAGGCCTCGCAGGCGGCGCTTCTCTCTGTGGCGTCGGCGCCTTTGAGGGTTCATCCAACATTTGAATCAACCGCGTAATGCCAACGCCTCCCGATTGCGGAGCGATCGGAGCCGGTTCCGGCTCCGAAAGAGGCTGCGGAGAAAATGCAGAACTGCTCGCCACGGCCGGCCGCCCCGGTTCAGGCGTAAGTCCATAATTCAGCCGATCCGCAATCGGCTTGCTCTCTTCAAATCGCGGCATCTCGGCCGGCTCCGCTGGCGGTTCCAGCGATAGCATCCGAGTAAAGGAACCCGCACCACCGCCTGAGGAATCTGCCCTTTCGCTCGGTGGGGGAGCAACGAGCGGTTCAACCGATAGCATTCGAGTGAAGGAACCGGCACTCCCGCCGGACGAGTCTGCCTTTTCGCTTGGCTGCGAAGCCGATGGCGGCGCCTCGCTCCCGCCTAAAGTTCCGAATAGCTGCGTGAATGTTCCTGGCTTGTTCTCCGCAGGAGGAGGAGCCGATGGCGGCGCCTCACTCGCGTCTAATGTTCCAAATAGCTGCGTGAATGTTCCTGGCTTGTTCTCCGCGGGAGGCGGAGCCGTTGCCGGACGTGAACCCAACGGATAGGTCATCATCGGATCGCCGCCAGGAGCAGTGCGCAAAAGTTCTGTAAATCCACCGGAACCTTGAGCTGGGCTTGGAGCCGGGCCTGGCGCCGGCGGCATCCTGCTAGGCTCTTGCGGAGCAAACGCAGGAGCCGGCTGCCCGATCTTCGCTGGCGCTGCCGGAGCAGTCGCCGCCGGTTCCTCAGCGCCCAGTGTGCGCAGCAAGGATGTGAATCCAGAATCCTGAGCGGCAGGCCGGGGTTCCGGCGGAGGCGCGCCCTTTGAAGCAGCGGTTGCCGAGGGCATCTCGACTTCCAGGGTGCGCAGCAACTGCGTGAATCCCCCACCCGGTTTTTCGCCCGAGGGAGGAGCGGCAGGCGGCTTCTCTATCGCGGAAGGTTTCTCTTGTGACGCTATCCGAATCCGGTCCAGCAACTCCGGCGAACTCTCCGCCCCGCCGCCAAGCACAACCTTGTGTACCACGGGTTCCGCAAGAGGTCTCGAGCCCATAAAGCTTGGTGGGTTGAACGGATCCGCCGGCCGCCTTCCTTGCGTGCCGGCTCCTGCTTCTTGCCCTGCGGCCAACTCGGTCGTCGCGTCGGACGGCTGCACTGCCTTGAAAACACCGGTCGCTCCGAAGTCCTGCTCGGAGCCGGAACTCTCCGGCAAGGGAATATCGTTCGGTCCACCGTTTGTCGGTTTGTCCATAGGGGGAAGCCCTCAGGTGCGTTGCGGGTAGCATAAATCATTCGTTGCTCCCGATTTACCTATTTCCTCAAAAAGATTTTGAGTATAATCCGGTTGCGCCCTGCCATATCGGTCGAATAAGCTCCTCGAAGTTCTTCCCGGTCCGTCCGATACGGCGTCTTGCTCTTTCGGCCAGATTTCAAACTGCTCTCGCGGGCATTCGTTTTGCATTGATCCGGAATCGAACCTGATCTTTAACCGTCGCCCTTGGTGGTCCCCCATTATGAAATTCCTGTCGCGCGTCGTCTGGTCGGAAGGAATGCATCTCGGTCCCCATCACTTCCAGACCCAGAGTCGCTATTTCGAAGACACGCTCTGGTTTCTCAATTCCAATCTCCGCCAGGAGCCATGGGGATTTCTCCACTTCTCTCTGGATTCTGAAGCCCTGCGCAACGGTCTCGCCATCCTGACCTTCGCATCCGGCATCCTGCCCGACGGCCTCATCTTCGATCTGCCCGACTGTGACTCGGCTCCGGAGCCCGCGCAGTTGAAGGACCTTTTCTCTTCCACCGACAGTGAAATCGTTCTTTATCTGGCCATCCCGCCCCGGAAAGACCAGGGCCTCGACTGCAACCTCGCTGCAGGCGCCGGCACGCGCTACAGCGCCGTCGAGCGCACCCTCAGAGACGATTCCATTGGCCTGGGCGAGTTCAACGTCTCCTTTGCGCGCAAGAATCTCGTGCTCTTGAGCCAGGCTCAGTTATCCGGCGACACAATCTCTTTCCCGATCGCCCGCATCCTTCGCGATGGAGCCGGCGGGTTCACCAGCGATCCCGACTTCATTCCGCCTTGTCTGCGCATCGGCGCCAGCGAAGGCCTGGTCCTGCTGCTCCACCGCCTGGCGCAGGCCGTCGAAGAGAAGATCGAGTCCACTCGCGCATTGAGGCTGAGCTCCGGCCGTTTTGAACTCGGCACTTCCGCCCTCGATGTATCGAACTACTGGTTCCTTCACTCCCTTTGCTCAGCGCTTCCCGCCTTGCGCCACCATCTTCAGGACCGTCGCAGTCACCCCGAGGAAGTCTATCGCGATCTCGTCCGCCTCGCCGGCGCCCTCAGTACCTTTTCCCTCGAAGCGACCCGCGACGAACTCCCAAAATATGTGCATCGCGATCTGGCCTCCACGTTCAAGGGCCTGGATTCGCTGATCCGGCGTTATCTCGAGGTTGTGGCGCCATCCAATGCCGTTACTCTACAGTTCCACAAGGCTGACAAGTACATCTATGCGGCCGATGTGAAGGACGAGCGTTGCCTCCGCCGTGCCCGGTGGATCTTCGGCGTCCGCGCTTCGATCACCGACTCGCTGATCCTCCGCCAGACGCCGACGCTCGTCAAAGTCTGCTCCGCCGAGGGGGTCGCAAAGCTGGTTCAGCGCGCCCTGCCCGGCATGGAGCTCATGCACCTGCCCGTCCCGCCCTCCGCTCTTCATGCCCACGCGGACATGCACTACTTCTCCATCTCCCTCAGCGGCGCCTGCTGGCAACATATACTTCAGACCAAGAACGTGGGCGTTTATGTGCCCGGCGACCTGGGCGACGCATCCTTTGAACTCACCATCATCACGGAGGCCTCCGCATGACTTCTTCTCCAGCTTCTGCTCCCCAAGAGACGAAGACCAATGATCTGGCATTGGCCTTCCAGGAAGTTTTTACCGTCGTTCTTCGTACCCGATTCTTCGTTCAGCGCGTTGAAAATGCTGACTCTTTTCGCGCCACGCTGCGCAGAATGATTTCAGCAGCCGTCAAGGATGCCGCCGCCATGGGTTACAGCGATGAGGCCTCCAAGATGGCGATTTACGCTATGATCGGATTCCTCGACGAAAGCGTCCTGAATTCCCAAGACCCCACCTTCGCAGACTGGGCCCGGCGTCCTCTCCAGGAGGAGATGTTCGGAGGACACGTCGCGGGTGAGTTGTTCTTTCGCAACTTGACCGATCTGCTCAATCGCCCCGAATCGGCTGAAGTTGCCGATGTGCTTGAGTTGCATGGCCTGTGTCTCTTGCTGGGCTACCGCGGCCGCTTCGCATTCGGAGATGCCTCCGAGATCCACTCCATCCTTCACCGCATCCGCGAGAAGATTACCCGAATTCGAGGCTCATATGCGCTCTTTCGCCCCATGGAAACTCCCGCTGCCCCACCCCGCCGCAAAGCCGACTCCTGGGTGCGTGGCTTGACGGTAACCGCGATCGTTCTCGCAGTCTTCACTCTGATGGCTTACCTCGGCTATGTGCTGCTCCTTGGCCAATCCATGCCTATCGCTTCAAGCGGCATGGGCCAATCTTCCATGGCCCTTGCTTCTGTGCATCGGCCCCCCGCGGCATATCCTTCGTACCCGGCATCCAGCCTTTCGGAGGTGTCCCTGTGAAGCGGATTCTGATTGGAACACTTATCTTCCTCGTTTATCTGGCGCTCGTGATATGGGGCGGATTCGCCCTCCACTTTGAAGGCACAAAGCTCATCCTGTTTTGCGTAATTCTCGGCCTGCTGGGAGCCCTGACCACTGCCTTCATTGTCTGGTACCTGTACAAGCAGAGCAAAGCCGCCCAGGGTGCAGCCGGGCAAGACTCGCCCGACGCAATCAATCTCAACACCCTGCTCCGCGATACCAATGCGAGGATCAAGCAAGCTGGCCGGCCCGGCGTAAAATCCCTGGCCTCCATGCCGCTGATCTACGTGATCGGAGATGAGAACTCCGCCAAGACGCAGACTGTGCTCCAATCCGGCCTCGATCCCGAGTTACT
Organism: uncultured Acidobacteriaceae bacterium; assembly: GCA_963757965.1. Classification (GTDB taxonomy): domain Bacteria; phylum Acidobacteriota; class Terriglobia; order Terriglobales; family Acidobacteriaceae; genus Telmatobacter. The sequence goes on along the minus strand of CAVWTV010000001.1, from coordinate 86,252 downwards.
CGCCGGCAACGTCTTTCAGGACGGAATGATTGTTCCAACCCAACTGGCCAATATCTGGTTGGCGGGTAACTACATCGTTGTTGAAGCCGGCGGCGCGCTGTTGCGCCAGCCCGGACTCTGGACAAGGCTCCTCAAAGCCACCATCCCTGCTCGTCTCGGCTCCGTCTTCTCCTCTGACAGTCGCCTGCCCGCTCGTTCCGTTGTCGTCTGCGTGAGCGTCGAACGCATCCTTGCGCCCAACACCACCGAACAGATTCGCGCACTGGCTCAAATGCTCAATGAGCGCCTTCGCCAGCTTTCTCAGACCCTCGGCATCTCGCTCCCAATCTACATTCTCTTCACCAAGCTCGATAATGTAACTCCCTTTGCCGAATACGTTGCCCGTCTCTCTGAAGAAGAAGTCAAGCTCCCCATCGGTTCCCTGCTTTCCTCGCTTCATTCCGGCACCGGCCTCTATACCGAGCAGGCGACGGCCCTGATCGGTGCGAAGTTAGATCAGCTTCTATTCGCCCTGTCGGAGTTTCGACTCGACATTCTCTCCCGTGGCGGGGAACTCAAGGATTTGGCCCGCGGCTATGAGTTTCCCCGCGACCTGCGCAAACTCCGTCCAGGCATCGTCGCCTTCCTCGCTGAAGTTGCCCGCCCCAGCCAGATTGGAGTCAATCCATTCCTGCGCGGCTTCTTCTTTGCCGGCATGCGCGCCCACATGGTCGAGGACGTCCTCGACGTCGGCCCAGCGCAACCCCACGTCTCCGTTCCTATCGACGCCGGAGCGACCCGCATTTTTTCGCTTGCAGGTGCCGAGGCTCAGCAAGCGCCGGTTCCGCAATCCAGGCGAGGCGGCACACGAAAGGTTCCCCAGTGGGTCTTCCTTCCCCACCTGTTCTCGAAGATACTGCTTGCCGATAAGTCAGCCCTTGAAGCCAGCCGCTCAAGCGTCAGGACCAGTTATCTAAAGCGCACACTGCTGGCCGTTTCCTGCGCAATCATCCTGATCTTCCTTACCCTGTTCACTGTCTCGTTCTTCCGAAATCGTTCGCTTGAAGAGCGCGTAGCCGCTGCCGCAAACGCGCCTGTCTCCCCGGTTTCGACGGGTACGTTCGCATCGCAAGGCGACCTGAATACCCTCGACCAGTTGAGAGCCGTCCTCGAAGAGTTGGGAACCTATCGCAAAGATGGCCCACCGCTTCTCGATCGGTTTGGCCTTTACCACGGCGAGGCGCTCTATCCCATTGCCTGCCGCGCCTACTCGACCAAGTTCCGCACTCTACTCCTTGCCCCGACCCAGGAGAACTTGCTCAACAAACTCCGCGCTGTGCCCGCCGTTCCTACCCCCGATTCCGACTACGGCGCGACCTACAGGCCGCTCAAGGCCTACCTCATCACAGCCACCAACCCCGACCCCGACTCCGCCCAGGACACGGTTGACTTCCTTCCATCCGCCCTGCTCACCGAATGGGCCGGCAACGCGACGCCTGCTTCTGACCTTTCTCGCCTCGCGCAATCTCAGTTCGAGTTTTATGCCCGCATGCTTCCCGGCGCATCCGGATGCCTGGCCGGCAGCGGCGGGAACCGGAATGACATTGTTGTCGCTCAGGCCCGCGCTTATCTCAATGGTTTCCAGGGTTTCCAGCATGTCTACCAAAGCATGCTTGCCGCCGCCAACCACAAAGTCCCCGGTTTCAACTTCAACGGCAAATTCCCCGGTTCCGTGCAATACGTTATTGACGGTTATCCGGTCCAGGGAGCCTTTACCAAGGATGGCTTCGCCTTCATGCAAGACGCGATCCTGCATCCCGATCCTTACTTCCGCGGTGAAGAATGGGTGCTCGGGCCATCGACTGGCCCTCCAATCGACCGCGTCGCTCTTTCGACACAGTTGAAATCGGCCTACACCGCCGACTACATCCAGGCCTGGCGGACTTACCTCAACAAGGCCCAGTTCATTCCCTACAAGAGCTTTGCCGACGCCGGCCTCAAGCTCGGCGCCCTCGATTCCAATACCTCCGCTCTGTTGCAACTGTTCTCGCTCATTTCGATCAACACTGGCGTTGCTTCACCTGACATCGCCAACGCCTTCCAGGCGCCCCAGGCCGTGGTTCCACCCTCCAATCCGGGCAATGTCTTTCTTGCTCCTACCAATCAGGCCTACGTTTCGGCTCTACAGGCTCTTGAAGGAGCGGTCAAAAACCTCACGCTCAACGCCACCAGCGCAAACGATCCCACCGCGGCCGCGCCCGTTACGCAGGCAGCCATTGCAGGCGAGCAAGCCGCGGAGAATCTTCGCAACAGCTTCATCCCCGATCCCGCCGGCGGAATGGATAAGACCAGCTTCAATCTCCTTCAGGCGCCCATCAAATCCGCTCAGGACCTGGCTTCGCAAGCGCCCGCAAGTGCCGCCGGCGGAGGAGCCAAGACCTTCTGCGCCCAGATCGGCCCCGTGCTCGCCAAGTTCCCGTTCAACCCCCAGTCCTCCGCTGAAGCTACCACCGACGAGGTCGCCCAGATCTTCGCGCCAGGGTCAGGTTCCTTTGCCCAGTTCTACAACACCACGCTGAAAGCCCTCGTCGTTCAGCAGGGCTCTCAGTACGTGCCTGCGCCCGGCTCTACAGTAAAAATCAGCCCGTCCTTCCTGGCTTTCCTCGACAACGCCCTGAAGATCTCCTCCAACCTCTATCCCTCCGGCGGAAATCAGCCTTCGCTTGATTTCACCCTCGCTGAGGTCAAGTCCGCCGGCGTTTCCGATGCAGTGCTTAACATCGATGGCAAGCAAATCAAGTCTGGCGGCGAATCGGCTACATTCCACTGGGTCTCTTCACCTTCAAGCAGAATCACCCTGAATACCCAAAAGAACACAGCGCCGCAGATGACAGGACCTTGGTCCGTCTTCCACTTTGGCTTTGCAGCGCCCCAGGTGTCTCCCAATCGCTTGAAGTTCTTCTTCAGTTTCAACAATCAAACGCCCGAGGTTGTGCTCTTCGACGCCTCCGGGTCCGGAGCGCCTTTGCTGAACCCTGAATTCATGAAAGGATTCCACTGTGTTTCAAACGTCGCTCGCTGATAGACCAACAGAAGCGACCGTATCGAACACAACTAATCGGAAGCTATGACTGAAGAATTCACAAACGAACCTTCGCAAGCCAATCCATCGGGAGAACAGCCGGCCTCAACTGCGCCGCCGGCAGGTGCCGTGGTGAATGCCGAACTTTCCTTGCAAACCGCCGCCGCGCCCATTCGCATCCTGGTTTCGTCGCTCAGCGATATTGGTTGCGTTCGCACCAATAATGAGGACTTCCTGGGCTTCGACGAGTCCCTCGGCATCTTTGTCGTTTGCGACGGCATGGGCGGAATGGCCAGCGGAGAAGTCGCAAGTTCCCGTGCGGTGGCGGCGATACTCGAGTCCTTTTCATCCTCTGCCGGCTCGGATCTTCCCGTCAGCACCAGGCTGCTTCATGCCATCAATATGGCGAATTCGGATGTTTGGGAAAATGGCCAGGTCCCTGAGCACCGCGGTATGGGGACAACGGTGGTTGCGGCTGCGCTGGATGGGAACAAACTTATTCTTGGGAACGTCGGCGACAGTCGCGCCTACATCGTCAAGGATGGCCACGCAACGCAACTTACTGTCGACCATTCCTATATCAACGAACTCATTCGCAATGGAACGCTGACTATCGAGAGCGCACACTCCGTTGACCTACAGGGGATGGAGTCCATCATTACACGCGCTGTCGGAGTTTCAGCCGACGTTCAGCCCGACTTTTTTTCAGTCGATCTGACTTCTGGCACCGGGATCCTTCTCGCCACCGACGGCCTCACCCGCTATGTTGCTCAGGACGAAATCTCCGCCATCCTATGTGCCTCGACCTTTGATAACGCCTGTGCCAGCCTGATCCAGGTTGCCAAGGATCGCGGCGGTCAGGACAACGTCACCTGTGTTTTTCTCCTGGTTCTGTCCGCTTGACCGATGCAAGCTCCTCTTCCGTCGCATTCAACGCGGAAGCCAAAGCTTCCTTCACATTTCCAGGCTTCAAACAAGAAGAATCGATGGCAAGAGATGCGGTTCTTGATGCATGAGAGCGGCTCTTTCATTACTCGAAGCCGCAGTTGCGATGGAGCATCTGCGTTCCCATTCCGCCTTCGCAAGCCGGTTCATCCGACCCTTCGCGCCGTGATTTCTAAACGGCGTAAATACAAAAATCCGTGCCCGTCACGAAACTTTGACCTGCATGCTGGGTTTGCGTTCATAGGACATCGCCGGCGTGCGACACCCGGTATGATTCTCTTGACTTCTCCACAACCTTGATGTAAGTTTTTGGGGGCCTAATGCGGTCCCCGCAATCCAAGAATCGGAATTGACATAGGATTCAAGTGAAAAGGGTTGGCGCTTCCGGACGGACCGGGACCTGACCGTCGTTAAGCTTGATGCAGCTTTCCGGCAACCGGCCCGGATGAAAAAGTAGGGGGACAAGGAAACCCTCTACTACAAGGACATGAAGGTGACTCCAACCAACGAAAGATTGAGCAACGCTGAGTAAGCCGTTCGCGCGTCCTCAAGGGTGCGCGGGCCGCAACAGGAATGAGGATACGATGTCGATTCAATCGCTCCGCGAAGGTAAGAGAATTGTTTTCGCGACACTGATTCTTGTCGGGCTGCTCGGCGCGGCAAGCCTGGCAAGCGCGGCCAATACCGACAAGGCCGTACCCCCCACCAAGGCGCCTGCAAAGGCAGCTGCAGGCGCTTCGGCCTCGCACGCTTCAACCGCCGGTAGCGGCGGCTCGCACGGTTCAAACACAACAGGAACCGGCTCGCACGGTTCAACCTCCATGGGCTCAGGCGGCTCAACCTCCATGGGCTCGCACGGCTCTAACACAACAGGAACCGGCCCGCACGGCTCAGGCACAACAGGAATGGGCTCGAATGGTTCAACCTCCATGGGATCGCATGGTTCAAACACAAACGGAATGGGATCGAGCGGCTCAACCTCCATGGGCTCGCATGGTTCAAACACAACCGGGGGGCACTTTGCCGGTGGTCCGGGCGGATACGGCCCGGGTGGCGGCAGCACCAGCCATTCGGCATTTCACGGCGGCCCCGCGCCGCACGGAAGCAATGAGCACGCCACCCGGAGCGGCGACGCCTTCCGCACTCGCGCCAACGGCAGGGTGGCAGATGTCCATGATGTCCGGAGAGGGATGGATGTTCATCACGGACTGGCAGGTGGCCGCAGGGTCGAGGTCGAGCGCCCCGATCACGGTCGCATCGTGTCCGAGCAGGGGCGCCGCGGATACGTCCAGCGTGGCTATGACTACCATGGTCACGACTTTGGGCGCCGCGCCTACTTCTATCATGGCCACGAATACAACCGCTACTACCACGGCTGGGGCTACCGCGGTCTCTATCTGAACGTTTATGCCCCCGGGGTGTTCTGGGGTCCCAGTTACTACGGATGGGCATACAACTCATGGGCCCGGCCCATTTCCTACGGTTGGGGATGGGGTGGTGCTCCCTGGTACGGCCGCTACGGATACTACTTTCAGCCCTATCCGGTCTACCGCTCGGCTGCATTCTGGTTGACCGACTATCTCATCTCTCAGGATCTGCAGGCGGAGTATGCCGCCCACCAGGAAGCTCAAGAAGTGGATGGCTATGCCGGCAACGCAGGTGGACCGCCGGTGCTCTCTCCCGAAGTCAAGGACATGATCGCCGATGAGGTGAAAAGCCAGATCGCGCTCGAGAACCAGGAAGCTCTGCAGAACGCCGCCGGGCAGGATATTGACCCCGGTTCCAGCGGCATTGCGCGCCTCTTGAGCGATGGCCGTCCCCACGTCTTCGTGGCTGGAGGCAGTCTGGATGTCACCGATTCATCCGGGCAGGAATGCGCGGTCAGCGACGGCGATGCGCTCCAGTTGAGGACTGCGCCTCCCTCCGATGCGACCACGGCCAACCTGGTCGTTCTCTCCAGCAAGGGTAACCCGGAGTGCCAGATTTCCCTTACCGTTCAAGTCAGCTTGACCGACTTGCAGGAGATGCAGAACCACATGCGGGAGACTATCGACCAGGGCCTCCAGGATCTGCAGTCCAAACAGGGCACGGGCGGAATTCCCGCGGCTCCGCCGTCAGCTCATGCCGCGCCCGTTCAGGCCGCGTATGCCTCTGTCGCGCCTCCGCCTGATCCCACCGATGCGGCCCAGATTCAGCAGCAGGACCAGCAGGGTAACCAGTCCGAGAAGGACGTAACCACCGAGACGGCAGCGCCGGGAGCCGGTGGTGGAGAGGCACTCAATGCCCTGCCTGCATCCGTCGAGATGGGTCAGACCACCGACCAGGTTCTGGCTAAGCTCGGCACGCCCACACGCGTAGCAAATCTTGGACCCAACACCATCTATTACTACGACGGCATGAAGGTCACCTTCCAAGGCGGCAAGGTGAGCGACGTGCAATAACGGGTGCCAAAAACAACGGAGAAACAGAACGCCATAGCGCGGCCGGAAGGGGTCGCGCTGTGGCGTTTTTGTCCTGGGCCGAATCTTCCCCGATCAGCCCGCAGCCAATCGGTATCCATCCCTCCCAGACAGCCGTCAGTCCAGGCTTGTGTCGAGCCTCACGACAATCGCCATGCCGCTATGCCAATCTATCTATATCCCGCGGAAGCGCCGCTTCGCGTGGCAAGCCGGATTCTGGAGATGAATTGTGAAGGATTCTTACAATTACGAAGCAATAGCCAAAATGATCGATCATTCGCTCCTGAATCCCAGCTTGACCACCCAGGAGCTGGAAGAAGGCTGTGCGCTGGCAATTCGATATAACACCGCAAGCGTCTGCATCATGCCCTATTACCTGGCCCGGTGCGCTGAGTTGCTGGTGGGAACCACCGTCTTCGCCAGCACCACGATTGGATTTCCGCATGGCGGTCACACCACAGCAGTCAAACTCGCTGAAGCCCGGCAGGCGCTCAATGACGGTGGCCAGGAACTGGATGTGGTGATCAACATCGGCAGGGCTCGAAGCGCGGACTGGCAGTATGTCCAAAATGAGATCGCCGATCTGACTGAAATCATCCATGGCGAAGGCGCAAAGATCAAAGTGATCTTTGAGAATGCCTATCACGACGATGCTTCAAAGATTCGCTTATGCCAGATTTGCGGCGAGATTGGCGTCGACTGGGTCAAGACCTCGACCGGATACGCCCCCGGCGGAGCAACCCTGCCCGATCTCGAATTGATGCGCAAACATTCCCCGCCGAAAGTTCAAGTAAAGGCGGCAGGCGGGATTCGCGATCTCGATGCTCTGTTGACCGTTCGTGCCATTGGTGTCAGCCGCGTCGGGGCCACGCGCACCAAAGACATGCTCGAGGAATGCAGGAAGCGTCTCGGTCTCAACCCGATCGCTCAGTCGCTCTCATCCGAAACACACGGCGCCTGCTAGTACCAAAACCGCGTGATTTTGTAATTGCCGGAATGTAGCGCCGGTCTCCAGGCCGGCTGTCGTGCGGGCGTCCACGCCCGCACTTGTCCAGGAGCAATTAAAAAATCATACAGTCTAAGCACTAGTGCCATGAGTCAGAAGTTAGCTAGAGTTTTGTTCTCTGGTCTTGTATCAGGGCTCAACTTCAGTCGTACCAAAGAAGGCAATCAATGCGACGGCCTTGGAGCATTTTCGAAGTTGGTGTAGAGTGGTTTTGAAAGGGCACACAATCAGTGGGTCTTAGCCCCTGAGGGAATGCTTCTTGCTCAATGCCACCAGGAGAAATGCTCTATTGCTGCGATTTTTGGCGCTGGTGAGCGGGGCGGGTACTTTCTGACACATATACCACCACAGCCGGGCGTCTCATCCTCCACACTTTCTCCGGCGCAGAGTGGGTCAACAATTTCCCCATTCTGCCGATAGGCCAACTATCATCCGAATGTTAGCTCAGGGAAGTTGAAGGTGATCATGAGAACACTCGTCGCGATCCTCGCACTTCTGGCTTCCATCGCCTTCGCTCCGCAACAGGCCCCGGCTTCAACTCCGGCGGGCGCAAGACCAAGTTCCCAGCCTTCAACGCAGCCCCAACTCTCCAAGACGAATCCGGCTCCCGCATCCGTCAACGGCTCCAGGGCCACAAGCCACGCTTTCGAGGTAAACGACAAGAAGGGTTTGCTGCTGACCTGCATCGCACCTGAACTCGATACCAACCCCGATACCGATGTATTCAAGAGCTGCACCTTGGCGCCAGGCCGCACACTGGACGATGTCATGCACACATTTATCGGGGCAATCCACTTTGAGCAGAATCAGCAGTCGAAGGAACGTGCCCAGTGGTACGAAGAGCTGGATGAGAAATCAGCCCAGAAGTCGGCACAGAAGTAGCCGGATGCTCCCATCCGTGAAACTCTCTCCGCCCTTCTTGGATACAATCGACTATATAGACAAGTGGAGGAATTTGGATTGCAAACCCAGTCCGACGCCAGGGAGAAAATCGCCTTGTCCCAGACCCTGTCGCCTATTCCCGAGCGCACCCCGCTGCGCCCTGCCCTGCTTCTTGCCTCACTGCTTGCCGCCGTCACTTTCCTCGTCCATTTCCTGACCTCCTTGTGGGGCACGCATCTCGGCTACGGATTCTTTCGCGATGAGCTCTATTTCCTCGTATGCGGCCATCATCTGGCCTGGGGATATGTAGATCAGCCTCCGCTTGTAGCCCTGCAGGCGCGCGTTGCCGAAGCCCTTTTCGGCATTTCGCCGACTGGTATTCGCATCTTCAGCTTTTTGGCCGGTGGCGTTACCGTAGGCCTCACCGGCCTGCTTGCCTGGCAACTTGGCGGGCGCCGCAGTGCTCAACTCCTGGCCATGTCCGCGGTTCTAGCCGCTCCAGTCTTTCTCGGCACCGCCAACTTTATGTCCATGAACTCCTTCGAGCCCGCCTTATGGATGGGCGTAATGCTGGTCACACTTCGCCTGGCCGACGGCAGCGCCACTCCCCGTGCCTGGCTGCTCTTCGGTTTGCTGGCCGGCCTGGGCATCGAAAACAAGCACGCCACTGTCTTCTTCCTGGTCGCACTGCTGTTCGGCCTTATTTTAAGCCCCCAGCGCCGAATCCTCCTCTCGCGCTGGTGCCTCGCCGGCGTCGCCGTACTGATTCTTCTGGCCCTGCCCAACTTCATCTGGCAATGGGTCAATCACTTCCCTACTTATGAGTTCCTCAACGGCGTCGCCCACTCCGACAAGAACATCAAGCTGCCACCGCTCGCGTTCCTCTGGGAACAAATCAAGATCCTCCTTTGGGAAACTGCCCCGCTCTGGATCGGCGGCCTTGCCTGGCTCACATTTGCTCGCGCTGCCCGTCCCTGGCGCTTCGTCGCATTCACCTATCTGATCTTCCTGGCCATGATGATGCTCATGCACGGCAAGGATTACTACGTCTCGCCCATCTATCCCGTGCTCTTCGCCGCCGGAGCCGTGGCCTTCGGCCAACTTACAACGCGCAATTGGCCGCTCATCGCCTGCTCCGTCAATTTCTTCGTCGCCCTCTGTGTCGCAACCGGCCCCGTCGTTCTCACCATTCTGCCCCCAGACAGGTACGCCGCCTACACCGCCGTCTTTGCTCCCAACAGCGCCCGATCGGAAAAGTTCACCAGCCCCCTGCCGCAAATCCTCTCGGACCGCTTTGGCTGGCCGCAAATGGTCGAGGGCTTCGCCGCGCGCTACAACGCGCTTCCGCCCGACGTGCGCGCCCATACCGCCATCTTCTGCCGCAACTACGGCGAAGCCAGCGCTGTGAACATCCTGGGCACAAAATACGGTCTGCCCACCGCCATCAGCGGACATCAAAATTACTTTTATTGGGGATGGAACGGCTACACCGGCGAATCTGTACTCACCCTCGGCAACGACCCCAAGGACTACGCCGACAGCTACCAGGAAGTCATCGATCTGGGCCCATTCGACGCGCCCTGGATCATGGACATCGAGCATCACCACTACTATTGGCTGCGCCGCCGCAAGCGCACCTACGCCGCCGACTGGCCCGCACTCAGGTTTTGGTACTAGAGCGGGGATAGAGTTGCCATGCCCCGCTTTGAAAGGGCACGGCTTCAGCCGTGCCGCTGGCGGTGGCCAAGAATGTTGGCTTTAGCCCCTGAGGGATACATCTTCGTTGGTTCTGCTCTAATTCGAAAGACGAGGCGGTCTCAGCTGATTCTAGCAATCAATAGTTCTTCGCAGCCCAGCCAGGACCCGCTCAAACACCGATCTCGCCAAACATGGCTGCAACCCATTCCCGCCAGCGCTGCAATTCGATGCGATCGCCCAGTTTGAACTGTAGCGCCGCTTCCGCCAGCGTGATGCGTTTGCTATAAAGGTCGTCCGTCACCCGGTCCGAAAGATCCGGCAGAAACAGGCTCTTCCCCCCTTGCGTGATGACCGACTGGCGAATCGTGCTTTTCTCGTACAGCTCAAACTTCTTTGCCTCTCCAAAATATCCGTTGCACACCACGTGAATCACGCCTCCATTCACGTGGGCAATGTATTCGTTGAGCAGCTCCAGGCTGTCCCGCTGCCGATTAATCACCCAAAGAGTAATCAGCGGACGCCCCAGCTCCCGCAGCGAATTCACCAGCAGAGACGCGTGCTTGCCCACGGCCACATTGCTCTGCGCCGGCGTGTTCACCACCACCGCCTTGAATGGCATCGCGTCGCAAGTGTTCACCAGGTGTATCCATCCCTCCACGTCGTCCAAACTCAGCACCTCACCGCTGGTTGTCCGGCCGTAGCAGCGAAACACGTCAGGATTGTTGACATCGGCGTCGATCAGCTTCACGTACTTGTGGTTCGTCGAAAAATAGTCCATCAACGCCATCGCCGTCAGCGACTTCCCGACGCCGCCCTTGCTTCCACTCACCATAATGATCGGCTGATTCATACCTGCATCCTAGCAAACGATTGCATGGTTGGAAACTCATTTAAAGCTTTGAATTCCTTCCGGAGAGAGAGGACGAAAATAGCCGCGGATGAAATCCATCGCGGTCCGCCACGGCGGACAACCCGGGGAAAGCTTCCCAACCGAATCCGCCCGCTAGGGAGGGGCGGAACGATCCACCATCCGGCGTTCCTCCGGTTGCCCTGGCGCCAACGACCTGGCCACGAGCTTTGATATAGAATGACCGCAGACTCCTTCCTTGTTCTGGTTTGCACCCTGCGTCATCTGTAGAACTCCGCATCCCTCCCACTGCAATTCAGTTGCTTCGCCGGAGCGGCCTGCGTGGGCCTCGCGAATACCAGCACTCCCAACCGTTCCTATCGCCCCGACATCGATGGCCTCCGCGCCTTTGCCATTCTCAACGTCGTCCTCTATCACGCCGGCCTCCGGTGGCTCCCCGGCGGCTTCACCGGGGTAGACATCTTTTTTGTCATCTCCGGCTACCTCATTGGCGGTCACATCTTCTCTGAAGTGCGTGCCGGAAGCTTCAGTTACCTGCGCTTCTATCAGCGCCGCGCGCGGCGAATCCTGCCCGCCTTTTATGCCGTCCTGCTGTTCACCATCGTGGCCGCATTGCTGCTGCTCTCGCCCCTCGAGGCCCGCCAGTTCGGTCGCTCCGCCTTCGCCGCCACGCTCTCAGTTTCGAATATTCTCTTTTGGCATGGCGCAAAATACTTCGACACAAAAAGCGAATTCATTCCACTTCTCATGACCTGGTCGCTGGGCGTCGAAGAGCAGTTCTACGCCATCGTCCCTCTGCTCATCGCGCTGCTGGCGCGCATGCGTCGCCGCTTCATCTTGCCTGCCATCTTCGCCGTCTGCGCCCTCTCCTTCTTTCTGGCCCAACAAGAACTAATGAGCCAATCCGAGGCCGCTTTCCAGGCTGCGTTCTATCTGCTTCCCGCACGCGCCTGGGAATTGGGCATCGGTCTTGCCCTTGCAATAGCCGAACTGCGCTCCAACCGCGAATCCCTGCCCGTTTTCATCTGCCAATCCATGGGCCCGATCGGCCTTCTCTCGATGCTGGCGCCCGCCGTCCTGCTCAATGCGCATACCCCTTTTCCCGGAGTTGCGGCGCTCCCTTCCGTCCTCGGCACAGCCATCCTCATCGCCGTCCCCGCCGGCTTCATCAACCGGCGCATACTCAGCCTCCCACCCCTCGCCTTTGTGGGCAGAGTCTCCTACTCGTGGTACCTGTGGCATTGGCCCCTGCTGGCTTTCGTTCACATTGTCAATAGCAGCAACTTGCCCCCGGCCCTTCCACTCTTCACCGTCGCGGCGGCCTTCCCTCTGGCTGTAGTTTCCTATTTCTTCATAGAGCAGCCTTTCCGACGGTCAACCCGCCAGCCTGCGCCGCTTCTTCTGCGCTACGCCGTCATGAGCGCCGCCGTCCTCGCCGCCTGCGCTTGCATCTGGCTAAGCCACGGCCTTCCTCAGCGGTATCCAGTGCTGGCCAAAATGGAGACAGCCAATCCCTCGCTGGCCTCCGACCCATGCCTCGTTGAGGATGACGAAGATCGGCCCAACGCTTCCCCTTCCTGCTATGCCGCAGTGAACCCGGCACCCGCCGTCGCGCTTTGGGGAGACAGTCACGCCGCAGCCCTTGCCCCAGGGCTGCGCGCTTTGGCAATCGCTCAGGGCTACGGCTTCGTTCAATTTGCGAAGACCTCTTGCCTGCCACTCGCCGGCGTCATGCGTTACATACCGCGGATTCCAGCGCAAGCCTCCCGGTGCCTCAACTTCAATCGCAAGGTCCTCGACCTGATCCAGGCCGACCCCCGCATCCGAATCGTCGTCCTGACCGGCGCATGGAGCGGCTGCCTTGAGCGTGCCTGGGAAAGCGGCTGGCTCATTGCCGACACCTCGCGCCAGCCCCGAACTCCAAGCCAGATCCCAAGCCTGGGAGGCATACAGGCGCTCTTCATTCAATCGTTGAGTGCGCAGGTCCAAACTCTGCGCGCGGCCGGCAAATATGTCATTGTGCTCGAAGATGTACCAAACTTCGACTTCGATCCTCTATCCAGAGTCCGCGCCGCGCACATCCCGGCTCGGAGGCTTTTAGCCGTGGCTCTTGGAATCGGCACTCAGCTTGAAATAAGAAACTCCGCGTCTCCAGAATTCGATCTTGAAATGAATTCCCCAATCGATCCAGGCTTCGCCCCGAACAACGGTGACGCATCGGCCGGCGCCATCACCTCGGCCTCGCTCCATAAAGCTGTCCCTGCCCAGGATGGCGCGGAACTAGTCGATCTCAAGCCCTCTTTCTGCCTTGATTCCAGCCGCTGCGCCTACCGCGACAGAGACCGCCTGCTCTACTTTGACAGCGGACATCTAACCGCCTACGGCGCCCACTTCGCCCTTCGCAACTTTCGCCTGCCCGCGCTTGCAGCCTTGAGTCGATAGTCTCGACAATCGTCAGCGATGACATGGATGCAATTCCCTGCGTTTAGATTCGTCGCCTGATCGCTTCCTCATACACCAGCGCATACACCCGTGCCGGCCCGGCCCACCCATAATCCTGCGCCATCCCATTCAACATCAGCTTCTTCCATCCCTCTTTATCCTTGAACGCCGCCAGCGCACGGTCGATCTCCTCCAGCAGCCCCGCAGCCTTCAAGCCCTCGAACTTGAACCCCGTTCCCGTACCCAGTTCCGCGTTCCACTCCTCGATCGTGTCGTCCAATCCGCCGGTCGCCCGAACCACCGGCACCGTCCCGTACTTGAGCGAATAAATCTGGTTCAGCCCGCAAGGCTCATACCGCGAAGGCATCAGAAATATGTCCGACCCAGCCTCGACCTTATGCGCCAGCGCGTCGTCGTAGCGGATCTGTACGGCCACCTGCCCCGCATGACGGAACGCCCAGTCGCGGAAGAATCTCTCGTAGATCGGTTCTCCGGTCCCCAGGGCCACAAAAACCGCGTCCCGCTCCGTCAGCTTTTCCGCAATCTCCGCCACAAAGTCGAAGCCCTTCTGCGGCGCGAGCCGCGAAACAATCCCGATCACCGCCGTCTTATCCGCCACCTTTTCCAACCCAAATGCATGAAGCAGATCGGCGCGGCACTCTCGCTTGCCCGCCAGATCTTCCGGGCTGAAATGTCCCGCCAGATTGCCGTCCGTCTCCGGGTCCCACTGCGTATAGTCCACGCCGTTCAAAATTCCGCGCAGGTCCGCCGCCCGCCCTCGCAGCACGCCGTCCAGTTTCTCTCCAAACTCCGGCGTCTGAATCTCCTCCGCATATTTTCGGCTCACCGTTGTCAACATGTCGGCGTAGACTAGTCCGCCCTTCAGAAAATTGAAGTTGTCGAACTGCTCCACCTTGTCCATGGTGAAAATCTCCCACGGAAACAGCAGCCGCTCCGTCGTGTCGGGCGGAAACCACCCCTGGTAGCCGGCGTTGTGAATCGTCAGCACAACCCCAGCACCCTGCAGCATTGGATCTTGCGCATAGACCGTTCGCAGATACACCGGAATCAGCGCCGCCTGCCAGTCGTGAACATGAAAAACCTCGGGTACGCCCAGCAGCTTGGCCGCCTCCAGCACCGCGCGGCAAAATAGCCCAAACCGCTCCCAATTGTTCGGATAATCGCCGGTCTTCGTTCCGTAAAGTCCCGGCCTGTCAAAGAGTTCCGGACAATCCACAAAGTAATACTGCACCCCGTCCCGCCTGCCCCCGTCCACGATTCCCACAAATCGGTTGTAGGACTCAAAAGGAATCGTGATCGACCGAACCGCAGACTTCCATTCGCCCCCGTTCTCCGGCCTGATGTGCCCCTTCACACCCGCATACAACGGCAGGTAGACCGTAACCTCGTGCCCCAGCTTCGCCAGTTCCGGCGGCAGTGCGCCCACCACATCGGCCAACCCGCCGGTCTTCGCAAACGGAACGCACTCCGAAGCGGCAAACACAATTCGCATTCGAGCAATCTCCCCGGCCAGCGGAAGAAACCTGCGCCAGCCAAAACATCCGGCCAAAGCGCCAGTCTACTACGCCCATGTTTGCCCTCATGCTTCGTCCAACTGCCGGTCTTCCTTCTTTTTTGCAATTTGCGGATTCAGGCGGGTCAGGTCTGCCTGAACGCGGCAGCCATCGTCGGATGAGAAATTAAGATGTCCCCCGAGTTGATGCGCCAGGCTGGCGGCGAGCTTCAGACCCATCGAATTGCAATTCGCCAGATCAAAATCGGCCGGAAGGCCAACTCCGTTGTCCTTCACAATCATCCGAACCGCGCCAGGAATCCGCCGAACAGAGACAAGGATCTTGCCGGACCGGCCGTCAGCGAATCCATGCTTCAGACAATTCGTTACAATCTCGTTTACCATTAGCCCGAATGGGATGGCAACGTGAAGCGTGAGGAGAATCTCCTCGGAATCCAACTCGAAGTCGATCGAATCCGGTTGCTCCGAGTTCGACTTGATTGCACCCGCAATCACATCTCGTAGATAGGTGCAGATGGGCAGGCTCGTGACGTCGGGCATGTTGTAAAGGCGCTCGTGCGCCATTGCCATCACGTGGATCCGTTGAACCGAAGTCTCGATCGCACGGCGGGCTTCAACGCTTCGCAGGCTCCGTCCTCGCATTTTAAGCAGGCTTTGAACCACCTGCAGGTTGTTCTTCACGCGGTGATAGACCTCGCGAAGCAGAACTTCCTTCTCCTTGTTGTTGACACGCAACTCGGCCACCGTCTCTTGGAGCTGCACGGTCCTCTCAACAACACGGTTCTCGAGATCGATGGCCGTCAGCGCCAGCGACTCCTCATGCAGCTTCTTCGTGGTCATATCCCGGGCCACGCGAATGTACCCCGTCAGCTTCCCCGTCTCATCGCGAACCGCGGTGAGCACACCGATGACCCAGTTGCGTTTCCCGTCCCGGCAAACTCGCCAGCCTTCGGTCGCGCAGTATCCGTTGCGCGCCGCTTCCTCCATCTCCTGCCGCGGCAGGCCATCTTCGATCTCCTCCGGAGTGAAGACAAGGGAGTAATCGCTGCCCAGCGCCTCTTCGACCGTGTGTCCCACGATGTTCCCCGTGGCTTTAGTCCAGCTATCGATTCGCCCCTCCGCATCCAGCGTGTAGATCGAATAGTCAGCCACGCCTTCGACAATGATCCGGTAGCGTTCCAGTTGAGCGTTGAGGCTCTTCAAGGCATCTTCAGATTCTTTCTGCGCAGTCATGTCGCGAGTGATCTTGGCAAAGCCAAGCAGCTCGCCATTGGAACCGCGGATTGCGGTCAAGGTTATAAGCGCCCAGAATTTCCTCTCATCCTTGCGCAGACGCCAGCCCGCATTCTCAAAATGACCCTCGAGCGCCGCCGCCGCCAGCTCCTGTGCCGGCACTCCAGCCTCCACTGCCTCAGGTAGAAAAAACATTGAGAAGCTTCTGTCCAACACCTCCTCAGCCTTGTAACCCTTGAGACGTTCGGCCCCCACGTTCCAACTGGTGACTCGCCCCTCCGGATCGAGCATGTAGATCGCGTAATCGGTCACGCTCTCCACAAGCAATTCGAAGCGCTGTTCGCTTGCGCACAACAACCGGTTAGACTCGCGCAAATCCCCATCCCTGCGGTCCTGCGACCGCCTTTCACGGAACGCTTGAGTTGAGTCAAGCGAAGTTTGTAGGTCATTGAAGAGCCTGCCTGGCAGTGAAGAATCAGCCAAAGGCACGTATTCCGTGCGAGACATCCCGACCTCCTTCAAGAGACTGGATTCTGCAGTACCTGACACCGGCAACTCCGCCAGTCAATCAAACCCGATACCCATCTGCCGGAGACAAGTTGCAACCCTGGGGACCCTCTGAATAAGTCGTTGCGCTCAAAGGGCACGATTTCACAGGTTGTGAAGAAACTTATTGCTTTGAAAGGGCACGACTTCAGTCGTGCCACAAATGTAACAAAAACAAAGCGGGCTTTAGCCCCCGAGGGAACTGGTCACTCAAAGCGCGACTTATTCGGAGATTCCCGGAGGTTCGTGCCGCAAATGCTCCTCCCGAGAGCTCAAGAGAGGTGGTCATTCTGAGCGGAGCGTTCGAGCGCGGAGTCGAAAGCCTGCCCTTAGCCGAATCGAACGAGGACCTGCATCTCAGTCGCGCACTTCTTCAACCAACTTCTGAGACGCCACACTAGAAAATGGCCCCCAGGCGAAACGTAGTGACCCTCGCGTCCCCCTGCAACAACTTGTGCATCAACTGCTTGGCAATTCTCGGATCGGGGTCGGTGCCGAGGCTGGCCAGCGTGCGCCCCACCAGGCTCTCGGCCCCAATCCCCGACTCCCGCAGAAGCGATTGATTGACGCGCACAATATGGCCGTTGCCATCCAACTGGACCATCGGCAAAGACGCCGCTTCAAACGGATCGATCTCCGTGACGAAACCCTCCATGGCTTGCGCGCGCAGCCGCTCGTCCGCCTTGCGCAGCGTAATCACGTAGCCCCGATACCCGCCGGCATCGTCCGCAAGCGGGCAGACAGTCAGGTCTACAAGCTGCGAGCCTCCCTCCGCCGCTCTGACACGCAGCCCAAACTCCTCAATCGTGACCTTCTGTTCGCGGTCGTTCATGATCGGCACGAGACGGGAGCGGTGGTCTCTCAAATCCAACACCTCCTCGAGCTGCCGGCCAGTGGAATATTCCCGTGCCCTGCCCGTCAGGCGCTCAGCCGCTGTATTCATAAACTGGATTTCGCCGTCAAGCGAAACCATCATTAGCGCTTCATGCATGCCATCCACGGTCGAAGCCATCTTGAGGCGCGACGTCCGCACCCCTTCGTCCACCTTGGCTTTATGCAGAGCCACCTCCAGCGTGGCCCTCAGCTCCCGGCTTTGAAAGGGCTTGGTCAAGTAACCATAAGGCATCTCGCGAGCCGCTCTGGCAGTGGTAGTGTCGTCGCTGTACGAAGTAAGGAAGATCACCGGTACTCCATACGCCTCGCGCAATAAGCGCGCGGTTTGGACGCCATCCATACTGCCCACAATGCGCACATCCATCAGTGCCAGGTCCGGCAGGTTCTCCTCAACCGCCATAAGCGCCTCGTCGGCGCTCTCCGCCACTCCGACAACCTCGCATCCAAATTCCTCGACCTCCTCCTGCAGGTCAAGTGCGACAATGGGCTCATCTTCAACGATCAACAATTTACCGGTCATAATGTCACCATCCTCTCTTGGCGGGTCTTCGAATGTTCGGCTACTCATGGAAATGGCTGGCTGGCAAACCACATCCTCAGACTATGGACAAAAGCTGTAGAAATTGAGACATTTTGTCTCCCACGGAATGAAGAGACCCCAAACGAGACTTTGAATCAATAGAATTCCCAATTCGGATTGCCATCGGCCCTCGACAGGTAACTTAGGTTGACTCTGAAGACGGCGTACGCTCCTGCCGGTAATCCAAATCTGGTTGCGTCCGTCTCGATTGAGCATTTCGAGGAGATGCGTGAGAAGGGTGTGACGCAATGAGCCCAAACGCCAACCTCGCTTGTCGTCGCAATCGTCTACCATCGATAAAGCCCATGCCCGCCAAGCCCAAGCTCGGCCAGAACTTTCTCACAGACGCCCAGGCTATCCAGCGCATCGCCGCCTCGCTGGGCGATCTGGCCGGACGCACCGTCGTCGAAATCGGCCCCGGCGCAGGCGCCATCACTGGTGCACTCGCGGCCCGCGCAGCTCACGTTCTCGCCGTTGAACTGGACCCCGGCCTCGCCGCCCATCTTCACACCCAGTTTCCGCCGGACCGCGTCACCGTGATCGCGCAGGATGTGTTGAAATTCGACTTCACTGCGGCCGCCGCGGCTGTCGGCCAACAGCTTATTGTCGTGGGTAATCTCCCCTACGGCATCACTTCGCAGATTCTCCTGAAACTCGCCGCCAGCCACGGCAATCTCGACCGCGCGGTCCTCATGGTCCAGCGCGAAGTGGCCGACCGCATCGCCGCCAAGCCGGGATCCCGAGACTACGGCCTGCTTTCCGTCACCGTGCAAATGTACGGCCCCGCGGAATCTCTCTTTACGCTCCCGCCCGAGTCGTTTTCTCCCCCGCCTGACGTTTACTCCACCGTATTGCGCTGGCGCTTTGCGCCGCGCTTCGCGGAGCTCGGAGTTGAGGAGTCCACCTTCCTTCCATTTGTGCGCAAAGCCTTTGCCCAAAAGCGCAAGACTCTCGCCAACAATCTCCGCGCTGCCGGATTCCCCGCTGCCGCCATCGCTGCGGCGCTCGAGCTGGCCACCGCCGATTCACGCCTTCGCGCCGAAGCCATGCCCATTGAAGACCTCGCCGCCCTTTGGCGCGCCCTTCAGTAACTTGCCGTGACAATTCTTGACATACACCCTCGCAACAGTTCCCCATAACTCGTGTCTGCATGAATGTGAGCGCGGATCGGCAAGAAAGAACGAATAACATTCCCCGCCTCCAAAGGAGATACACCCATGAAACTCTCACTATTAGGCGTCGGACTTCTCGCACTTAGCTCAACCATTGGCTTTTGCCAAGCCGCTCCGCCTTCAGCTCCGGCTCCGGGGTTTGCGCCGCACCATGCCACCATCAACCAACGCCGTGCAATGCAGCAACACCGCATTGCCCAAGGCGCAAGAAGCGGCCGCCTTTCGGCACGCCAGGCAAACCGTCTCGAACGCCGCGAAGTACGCATTGGCCGCACCGAGCGGCACATGCGCGCCGTCGACCACGGTCGCCTCACCCGTGCCGATCGCATCGCGCTCAACCACCGCCTCAACCGCACCTCGCGCGCCATCTATCGCAACAAGCATCGCGCATTGAGGCAATAGGCAGCTTCACAATGCACGACGCCAAAGGCCGCCCGAATCGAGTTGGGCGGCCTTTCCATATCTTGATTACTAACTGCCTGGTGTGATATAATATTAGTCGGAAGATAGTAAGTCGCGCTGCCGGAACCAGTCATGGGCCAAGCCCCGGTATTTCAGCTCCGTCAACCGATTTCTTATGTCGAATCCGGCTAGCTCCAAACTGCAAGCCGGCTAAGAGGAATAACATGTCATCGGACGAAACGACTCTTGCCAGGCTATACCTTTTTCAGTTAGCAACCGCCTCCAGGCCTCTCGGCGAAGGACGCACGCTTGAGATGGTCCTCGGTTGTTACTTGGTCGAAACAACAAGCGGCGCCCACATCCTCATCGATACTGGGATTGCCCCGGACGCAATCACTTCCGGGGCCACTCAACTCGATAATCAAACCAATGTGATCGAACAACTCGCCGTGCTGGCGTTGCCGCCTTCCTGCATCGACACTGTTATCTGCACCCACTTCGATATCGATCACGCCGGCTATCACGACTTCTTTCCAGCCGCGGAATTCATCGTCCAGCGCGCGCACTACGAACTCGCCCGTTCCGGCCATTCGCGATTTGCCTCGTCCCGGTCGCATTGGGATCATCCCGCCCTGCGCTACCGCCTGGTCGACGGCGATATCGAAATTGTGCCCGGCCTGACCTTGCTTGAAACAAGCGGTCACACCACCGGCCACCAGTCGGTGCTTCTTCGCCTTCCCCGTTTTGGCCCGATCCTCTTGGCCATCGATGCCGTCATGATGGAGCGTCTATTCACTCCCAGCCGCAACGCATGGCCGCACGATGAGAACGAGGACCAGCTCCGCGCCGGCACCCAAAAGCTGCTTGACATTGTTGCAAAGGAAAAGGTGTCGCTCGTCGTCTTTGGACACGACAGCCTGCAATGGCAGGCACTTCGAAAGGCGCCGGACTTCTACGAATGAAGTTATGCTCCTGAATGACTCGGATGCTAACCCAGCCGCAGAGCGGCAGCCTCGCTTGGAAGCCGTCACTTTGCGGCCAATGATTCAATCCATCGTTCAGGTAACATGCCTGAACTGCCGTAACCTTAACGGTGCGATCCGCCACCGCTGCCGCCACCGCCGCTATGAGCAGCGCCCCCGCCACCCGTGTTTCCGCCACCACCACTGGAGGAGCGGCCAGCCGGCGATCCCCCGCCCGAATACCCGCCGGAAGGTGGACGGCTCGGCGTCGAGACATGTTGGCTCGCACTGCTCCCGCCCGATGGCTCCGGTGGCCTCGATCCGTAGTACGAGCCAGACGAAGACCCCGTCCGGCTTGTCCCGTAACTCGGCCCCGCCACCGTTCCCGTCCTTGTGCCCGGAGTCACAATTACCGTCCGATTCACAAACCCCGAGGCGGTGCGTTCATATTGCGGCCGTGGCGGCAGCGGACGAAAAGCCTGTACCGGATGCCCGGCAATCACAACCGTTCCCGACCTGTCCCGTAAAGGCAGACCGCCGATTCCACCGGAAGGCCGACGGTTCACAGCCAGCATCGGATGCACCCCCATCGGCTCCCCTTGACCGGCTGGTCCGCGCGGACGCGGACGCGGTCGAACAGGCGGGCGGTAGCCGCCGGGAATCATACCGATGTTCAGCCCATAATAGCCGCCGCCCCACCTGCGAGCGCAGCCACCCATCCCCGGCGCCCAACCCCAACCAAAGTTGTCGTAGAAGTTCCAATTCCCGCATTGAAAGGGCAGATAACCCCATGAATACCCGGATACCCACACATAGCCAAACCGCGGCGTCCACATCCAGTACCCGCTCCCGTATGGATCCCATCCCGCGTCGCTTGCTTCATTCGGCGACCAGATATTCCCCTGGCCCGGAACGTTGTACCAGTTACCGTTCGCGTCCAGGTCGTTCCATGCAGGATTGCTGCTATCCGCAAATCCCTGTGTCGCCGCGGTCCTCGACGACCCTTCAGCCGCCAGCATCTGGTCGCGGTCGGAGTTCCATGTATCCCATGAATCCGGCTCGATCGATTCAGACAAGTCGTAGTGGCTGGGGTCCGCGCCATTCGGAACCACGCTCTCGCCCCCGTGCAGGTCCACTGCCAGGGCGCCGCCACGCTCCATGTGTGCATTGCCTGAGAAGACAGCCAGTTCACCCGGCGGATTGTCCAGGTTGATCCGCAGCACAGTGAATCCTACCGCCGTCACCACGCCCTCGCCGAATCCTACGCTTATCGTCCCCGCCGGTCCCGCGCCCCGCAACTCAAAGTAGCCCAACCCCGCGTCGAGCACAATCTCCGAGTCGCCGCCGCCACCCTGCCCATGCAACACCGTCAGCGTCAATGAGCTGTTGGGCGAAAGCCGCGCCACGCTCCCGTCCTCGAACTGAATCTCTGCCCGGCCGTCTTCCGCGGTTGCTACCCGGGTCCCCTCAAACAGCGGCGCGTTGGCCACGGCCTGATCCGCAATGACCTGGCTACCCAGCGAAATCTGCACCTTCCCGTCCACGCTGCTCAGCCGCGCCGCGCTCGCCGCCGGCGCCGCATCGTCTGCCAGCGCCCCAGGCAACAGCAGGACAGTTGCAGCGGAAAGGGCCGCAACCCCCAGAATTCCGGAGCCAAACCAGCTACCTATCCATCCCCTGCGATTCCGGCCAAGCTTCATGGCGTTCCGCCTTTCCAATGCCAGCCCATACCCCGGTCCCCACCTCGCGCTCACGGTCCATGGGCGGTTAATGCCCAGTCCTGCACTAACTAGGACACCCTCACCCCAGGAAAAGTCGCGCCAATTTCGCGCCTGCAAGGGTTATATTTCTGCCCCTTGCGCGGCTCTTCCCTGCCTCCGTCTACTTCCCGATCCCGTTCAACATCGCCCTGGCACGCCTCCGTACTCGCACCATCACGTCCGGATCATCCGCCACACGGTCGAGAATTCCCCGAATCGCACCAATTTCCTGTAAGCGCCCATCTTTCGATGCTTCTGAAATATAGTCCATCTCACCGTCCAATCCCAGCCGGTCATGCTGCAGGAGTATCTCCAGCCGCGCCCCCTCCAGAATCGTTCCCGCCACCGCCACCAGCGAATCCCCCAGCGCCTGAATATCCTTGTCCTTCGAGTAATTGAATTCGCAGCCGCCCGCTCCCTCGGGCCCGCTGTAACTCAGTTTCTTCCACCCCTGGAACGCCACCTTCATGTGGCTCTCGCAATCAAGACTGAGTAAATTGTGTTGGCGCACCGTCTGAAAGACGTACCCGGTAAACTCCCCGCTCACTTGCACATCCCGATCCACGTCGGGCACCCGGGTCTCCTTGCCGCTCTCTTCGCCGCTCCCCTGGTTTACACCAGCCGCCGCGTTGCGCCGATCGGAATGAAAATGCCCGCTCCCGTCCGGATGAAGCGTCAGCGTCCAGTGCGACGGCGAAAGTCCCGGGTTCGAGTAATCCACCTGAAACTCCGGCGCGTTCGCAGCCCCGGCCCGCGCCGGCAACCCCGCCAACCCCAATGCCAGCCAAACCGCCAGCACTCCGCGCCTCATCGCCCCACCCCTTGCAGCGCCAGCGTCTGCGCCGTATGAATGTGGCAAATCGCAATCGCCAAAGCATCCGCCGCGTCCGCGGATTCCGGCACTTCGGCCAGCTCAAGCAGCCGTGCCACCATAAACTGCACCTGCTCCTTCTTGGCCAGCCCGTACCCCACCACGCTCGATTTGATCTTCAGCGGGGCATACTCGGCCACCGGCAGTCCCTGCGCAGCAGCTGCCAGCAGCGCCACGCCGCGAACCTGTCCCAGCTTCAGCGCAGACTTTGCATTCACTGAGTAGAAAACTTCCTCGATGGCCACCGCATCCGGCTTCCAGCGCTCCATCTCCACGCCCAGCTCCCGGAACACCTGCAACAGCCGCTCCGCCGTCGTCAGCGTTTTCTTCAACCGGATTGCTCCCATCGCCTTCAACACCAGCCGCGGCGCCCGTCCGGTGTCGTCCGACTCCACGACACCAAACCCTGTAGTCTCAGTCCCGCAATCGATCCCAAACACCCTCATCGGGTCCAAGTTTACCCCAGCCACCTGCCGATTCCCACCAATTCGCTGCCAATACAAAAGTGACGTCACAGCCGAAAATGCCCTTTGCACCGGCCCCGAAGTTTTTTCTTGACATCTCCCCATCGGTGCGTGCTAACTTACCGTTAGTGGATGCTTACCTACAATCCGGACTCGATGCCATCGGCGACTCGACTCGAATGGCCATCTTTCAAAAGCTCGCTGCCGGTCCCATCGCCGTCAACGAGCTGGCGCGTGAGCTTCCTGTGAGCCGTCCCGCCGTGTCCCAGCACCTGCGCGTACTCAAAGACGCTGGCCTGGTGACCGATAACCGCGCCGGAACCCGCCGCCTCTACCAGTTGAACCCCGAGGGAGTCGCCCGCCTCCGCGCTCACTTTGACCAGTTCTGGACCAAAGCGTTGACATCGTTTCAAACCTCAGTCGAAAAAATCCCCGGTGGAGAAACACATGCCAGACACAGTGCAAGAAGCCGTCGTCCGTAAAAGCGTGCGCGTTCAGGCTCCCATCGATCGCGCCTTTTCCGTCTTCGTCGAACAGATGGAGACGTGGTGGCCCGCATCGCACCACCTTGGGAAAAACCCCTTCGAGGCAATCTTCGTCGAGCCGCGGATCGGCGGCCGCTGGTACGAAAGAGACGTCGAAGGCAACCTCTGCGACTGGGGCACCGTGCTCAAGTGGGACCCGCCCCATCGAGTCGCCTTCTCCTGGCATCTGGGTCCGGGACACGATTCGCCGGACTGGAAGTTCGACCCGGACATGGCCAGGGCCAGCGAGGTCGAGATTCGTTTCACGGTTGAAGGGCCGGCAACCACACTTGTCGAATTGGAGCACAGCAAGCTCGAGCGCCATGGCAAGGGCTATGAGCAGTTGCGCGCCATCTTCGATGGGCCGGGCGCCTGGGAAGGCATTCTGGCGCTGTATGCCAAAGCAGCTAACGGAGAGGGAGCAAAATGAAATCCGCACTGTTTCTCCGCATTGCATCCGTTCTGACGATGATTCACTCGATCCTGCACACCATTGGCGGCCTCTTCAGCAAGCCGGACCCAGGCGCCGCCTCGGCCGCCTTGGCCGCCATGCAATCCAACCAATTCCTGGTGATGGGCCTGACGCGAACCTACGCGGACTTCCACCGGGGCCTCGGACTCGCCTTGACCATTTTCTTGGCCGTTGAAGCCATCGTCTTCTGGCAACTGGGGTCCCTTGCCAAGACTCATGCCCTGAGGATTCGTCCCATCGTGGCAACATTTGTACTCGCCTATCTCGCCCTCGCCGTCAACTCCTGGTTATACTTTTTTCAGGCTCCGGTAGTTGTCGAAATTCTCATTGCACTATGCCTGGGCCTCGCCATCTACACGGCCAAACCTGCCGCAACAGCCTAAAAGCCGAACGAGATGAAATCGAGGCCCGATGCAAACCCTCGTACCCCCCACCGTTGGATCGCGCAACTGACAGTTACTAGCCGCACAGCCCCCGCAAGGAATCTGCGCCGCACCGCGAAGCCTCAATTCGATGCTTGACGCTGGAGGTCGTGATCGGATGTACTCGATGCAGGCAACCCCCTTGCCGAGAGGCCATCACAGAATCCATGGCATTTGAACCTGGGCAACGAATCGGCGATTACGAAGTCGTGGCGAAGCTCGGCGCCGGCGGGCTTGGCGTCGTCTACGAAGTACGCCACTTGATTTCGCAGCGCCACGAAGCCATGAAGATCCTGCTGCCCGAGCAGATGGGCACGCCTGAGATGGTGGAGCGGTTTCGCCGTGAAGTGCAGACCCTCGCTACTCTCAGCCACCCTAACATCGCCGCGCTCCACACTGCCTTTTACCATGAAAACCAGCTCGCAATGATCATGGAACTCATCCATGGCGAAACCCTGGGCGCACGCCGCCAAAAGGGAGCGATCACGCTCCCGCAATTGATGGAATTCACCGCTCAGGTTCTGCACGCCCTCATCTATGCGCATCGCCTCGGCGTGGTCCATCGAGACATCAAGCCGGCCAACATCATGATTGCTGAAAACGACGTGGTGAAGTTGCTTGATTTTGGGATTGCACTTACTGACCACTCTGCCGAATTGACGCAAACCGGATACATGCTCGGCTCGTTGAACTACATGTCTCCCGAACAGGTCAGCGGCAGTAAGGCAACGGCGCAATCCGATCTTTATTCCGTCGGAGTCACCCTCTACGAACTGTTGACCGGCACTCTCCCGATTACCGGAAACAGCAATTACGAGATCATGGTGGGCCATATGCAACGCGTGCCCATCCCTCCGCATCAGGTTGCCCCGCAGGTTCCGATTGCCCTCTCCGACGCGGTGATGCGTGCGCTGGCCAAGGATCCTGCTCACCGCATCTCCACTGCCGAAGAGTTCCTTCACGCGCTTCATCTGAATCCGGGCGCCAGGGAACAGGCCGCGGCGGTCACCCTGCCCCTCCCCAACCCGGTTGCCCCCGCTCCCCAATCCTCTGCCGGATCGCCGCCGCAGAAGATGCCCTCCTCTAGCGGCATGCAGAGCCTGCCGCTAGAGGAAGTGAGCAAGAAACTTGCCGTCTTTATCGGCCCCGTCGCCAAGTTCGTCGTCAAGAAGCTCGCCGCCCAATCCGACGACGTCGATTTCATCTATCGCGAAGCCGCCAAACAGATCGGCTCCGACACCGACCGTGCCGCGTTCCTCAAATCGAGATCACTGTAGCCGCATCATCCGTTCAGCATCTCAAAAGCCTTCACCAGGCTCGTATGCATGCGATTGAACGACGCCGTAACTTCGGCAATCTCGTCCTTGCCCTTGACCTCGAGCGGCGGCAGATCGACATCGCCCTTGCTGATGATGTCGGCGTTCTTTGAGACCCGGCGCAGCGGAAGAATCACGATAAGATACATCGCAGCGTCGATCAGCACAATGGTCAGCAGAAAGATGGTGCCCAGGCCGATCAGCAAATCCCGAAATCCTTTGTTCGCCATCGAAATCGGAACCGACAACGGAACCGACACGATCTGCGCTCCAATAACTTCGTTCGCGTTCCAGCCGAACCCGTGATCGGGACCGTAGTGCTTGATCATCGCTTTTGATGCAACCGAAGGCCGGCTATGGCACTGCAGGCATCCGGGCTCGGTAACCACCGCGTAAGCCACCCAAAGCACTTGCCCTGTGGGCGTATCCCGCTCCCCGACCTGGCGCTTCTGGTCGGGATGGTCCCGGAAAAAGTGGATGAGATCGGCTTCCCAATCCGCGGCCCGGTCGTCAAGGTTGGTTGGATTCAACGCCGCTTCTTGAAGCACATAGTCCGGATAAGACGATCGAAGGTACTTGAACGTGACATTCGCCGCTGAGAATGGGATGGTCTGCGCCAGAAAGTCGCTCCCGTGCTGCGGTGTGTGCTCAAGAATCGGGCTCACCTTGTCTACCGTGTACTCCTTAGTCGCAGTTGCGCTGGCTTCCATCAGCTCGGCCTGCTGCAGCACCTGCTCCCGTGCGTTGTTCATCAGGAAGTTATAGGCATAGTGGGAAATCAGGAACATCCCCAGTCCGAACACCACTACCAACACCAGGTTGAACTTCATCAGCAGCTTCACGTGTGACCTCCTCGGGAAAATCCATCATATAGTTCCTCGCTCAACCCTCACAAAGACAAAACTAACGAATGTACAGCTTTATCACCGGCCTACGCTGAAGCCTGATCCCGTGCGGCCCGCGCACCCCTGTACTCTGCCACCTTGAATCAACCTATTAAAATCGAATCATGCCCACAGAAATCCCGCACCGCACACCGGCACAGATCGGATTCGGTTCCCTGCTCGCAGCGGCACTGCTCTTCTCCTCGCAAGCCTTGGCCCAGCAGCCGGCAACCGAGCCTGCCTCGACCACACCGTGGCAACCTCGCATCCACTTTTCTTCTCCGCCAAACTGGATCAACGACCCCAATGGCCCCATCCTTCTCAACGGCCAATATCATCTCTTCTTTCAGACCAACCCCTCAGGCGATCAATGGGGACACATGAGTTGGGGCCACGCGGTCTCGCCCGACCTGGCCCACTGGAAGCAACTCCCCGTCGCGCTCGCCGAAGAGAACGGCGTGGCCATCTTCAGCGGATCCACCATCGAGGATCTTACTAACACCAGCGGCCTCTGCGGAGACCCCAGCCAGAAGTCCCCCGGCTGCCTCATCGCCATCTACACCGGAACCTCGCAAGACAAACAGACCCAGAACCTCGCCTCCAGCCGCGACGGCGGCACAACCTGGACGAAATACCCCTCGAATCCAGTCCTCGACCTCGGCCTCAAGGATTTCCGCGACCCCAAAGTCTTCTGGCACGCCTCATCCCAGAGCTGGGTCATGGTCGTCGCGCTCCCTGCACAGCACAAGCTTCGCTTCTACCGCTCAAAGAACCTCCGCCAATGGGAAATGGCCAGCGAATTCGGCCCCGCCGGCGCAATCTCAGGCGTGTGGGAGTGCCCCGACCTCTTCGAACTCGCTGTCCGCGATGCCAAGGGAAACTCGGTCTCCAGCCGCTGGCTGCTCAACGTCAATGTCAACCCGGGCGGCCCAGCAAAGGGTTCAGCCGATCAGTACTTCGTCGGCCAGTTCGACGGCTATCGCTTCGTTGAAGACCACCCCGGCTCCGGTCCGCACTGGGCCGACTGGGGCAAGGACTTCTACGCCTCCACCTCGTTCTCGAATCTCCCGCCCGATAAAGACCATATATGGATTGCCTGGATGAGCAACTGGCAATACGCCGCCAAGCTGCCTTCCCTGCCCGGCCGTGGCGAAATGACCGTCGCCCGCCGGCTCTATTTCCATCAGTCGCCCGCCCATCCCGCTCTCAGCCCGTCTCAGGAGCCGCTGTTGCTGGTGCAGCAACCCATCCTGCCAATCCCTGACGAAAAGCGATACGCAGCCATGTTCGGCGCTCCGCCCTTTCAGACAATCTTCCAGGCCAATGCCCGCATTGCCGCTCTCAAGCAGTCCGGAAGCGTCTATCGGCTCAGCTTCATCCTCAACCCCGGCGACGCTGAGGAAGCCGGCGTCCGCCTCCGCCGCAGCACCACCAACCCCAGCGAACCCGCTGCCGAGGAAACCGTGGTAGGCGTAAACTACGCCACCGGCCGCATCTTTGTCGATCGCACCCGCTCCGGCAAGACGGACTGGTCGCCCGACTTCCCCGCCCGCGTATCTGCCCCGCTCAGGCACCCGCAAGACAATTCAATTCCAATTGAAATCGTGGTCGACAACAACTCCATCGAAGTCTTCGCCGAAGACGGCGAAACCGTCCTTACCAACCTTATCTATCCCGCCGCAACCAGCCAGGGTCTGGCTTTCTACGCCACAGCCACCCCGCCCGGAGCCGGACCAGCCTTGGTCCGAAATGTCGAACTCGATCCCCTCGATCAGCCCCCCGCCGCAAAGTAGGCAGTCCCCCACCGGCGTCGCCGGGTGCCCCAGAGCCTGTCCTGAGCCTGCCCAAGGATCTCGCCTTTGAGACCTCGGATTCCATAATCCTTCGCTACAAAAAGGGTGCCCCATCCACGCCGTCATCCTGAGCGGGTGATAAAACTTTTGCATCACATTGTTTTCATTGCACATAACATGCCAATTTTCGGCTGTGTAGGAACTGTGCAGGGAAACTGTGCAAATTTCAGCCAATTTTGCCTGCTACAGGTCCCTTGGGCACGAGGAGCCGGGGTGCGTCGCCCCTTCTTCCGAAGGTGAAGCCAGAACAGCAACGCACAGAATAGCCATGTCCATACGCGATGTCGGTTCCTGCTGTTCATACTGCTAACGATAAATGATCGCAGCGATGGCCGCATCTTCGCCGCATGTTCAGTGGTCAGAAGCGATGAAACCGAATGTTGATGCCGCAATCAGTCGAAGTCTCAGCCATGGGCTTCATGCAACGGATAATCGCATCCGTCGTCGGAGCCTTCAGAGGCTCAGCCCTATATCCATACCCTGACTCTTTTCCTGTTTGGGAGTCTCGGCTATCTCATGTTGCGGCGGTTTCAAGTCGGGCGTATGGGCGCTCTGGTGCGAAACATCATGGCCCAAAGCCTGCGACAGCTTCTCTCGGTCGTTCGTGAATATCTGAGCGTCCCATTGGCCGCGCGAAACTGACACATAGGCCATGCGGTTATTGAGCAGATCCTTCGCGCCAAGTTCCGTATCTACATTGATGAGCACACGGTCCGCGGTCTGCCCCTGGCTGGAGTAGCTGGTCACGGCGTAGCCGTGATCCAGATGCGGATGCCGCTGCGGATCGAAGCTCATGCTGCGCTCGTTGTCCAGCTTCAATCGCATTGTGCCATCCTGCGCGATGCCTTCCACTGTTCCAAGTTCACGGTTCGCAATCTTCAATTCCTGGCTGGGCGCAGTGAACTGGATGCGGTCGCCAACGGAGAATGCCTTCTCCTGCTCGCGGTAAACCGAGACTCCCATCTGGCGGCGCGGATCGTAGGTCGTCTGTTCTCCATTCGTCCGCAGACACCGTCAGCGTGTTTTCCTGCGCATTCACCGAGACAACGCGGGTGTATTCGCCCTTCTCGATGCCAGTCTCCTGCGAGCTGCGCGAGTAGCGCAGGATGTCATTGACTTGGTATTGCTGCGCCCAACTGCGGTCCGCGCCGGTCATCTCCTGACGCGGCACAAGCGTGTTGATGGAGTGCTCCTGCTGGCTCACAACGCCGCGCGATTGCAGCTCATCATGTATCCGCTGATTGATCTCGGTGCGCGAACGGTTGTCCGGCGAAACCACGAGTGTGCTTTCGGGAGACTTGGCATACTCGCGCGCGATGGCCGAGATGCGTTCCTCATGGCCCTTCACCTCATGGACGCGGCCCTGCCGGTCAAGACTTTCGACAGCGGCTCCCACCTGACCGTGCGCCAACTGCTCGACGGCTCTGCTTCAACTCCGGGTCGCGCTGCCGCACGATCTCATCCAGCTTCGCCGTGCGCATCCCCGCTTCCTGAAGCTGCGCGAAGGGGCGGCCCGCTTCGACGGCCTCATGCTGGCGCGTGTCACCTACCAGTAGAACGCGGTCATTCGGATGGAGCCGGGTCACGAACTCGTGCATCTGGCGCGTTGAGGCAAGCGATGATTCATCGAGCACATACAATCGCTTCTCGCCGGTGTCCGGCTGCTCGCCCCTGGCAAGATGATGCTGGAGCGTTGAAGTCTCGATACCGGCCTCGGCGAGCTTATGCGCCGCGCGGGATGTCGGCGCGAATCCTTCGACCGTGTATCCCTGCGCCTCCGCACCTTCACGGACCACAGCCAGCGTCGTCGTCTTGCCGGCGCCGGCGACTCCATCCAATCCAACAATCTTCTCGCGGCTCACAAAGATGTCATCGACCGCGCTGCGTTGCGCCGGACTCAACTCCGGGTGCCGGTCTTCTGTCCAAATTCGCAACTGCGGTGAAACCAGCATCGGATCGCCATAGCCGCGCTCATTGCCTCTCTGCATCTGGCCGACGATCTCCTTCTCCATGCGAATCATCTCGGCAGTCGTGTACTGTGGCGCGGCGCGGCCATCAGTTTGTTCAACTGCGCGGAACTCGCCTCGCATCACCCGCTGCTCAAACTCATGTCGCACCTGGCCGTAGGTCGCCTGCCCCATGCTGCGATCCATCGCCGCTTGCAGGATCGCTCGCTCATCCTGCACTGCCGAACGCTCAAAGACATGAGCGCGCGAATAGGTCACGGACTGCTGCACCGTCTTCTCCGGTTGTTGCGCATGGTGGTGTGCCTGTTCGCGCGCTTGCGCGACGACGCGATCCGCCTGATGGCCGAACTGCGCGGCTAGTTCACGATGCCGCTGTAACACTTCTTCCGGCGAAAGCAACTCCTTGCTGTCCCGCGTGCGATGGGCCGCGACCTGCGCCGCGCCCGCGCCGTCTCTCCCGATCTCCTGCAAGTGTTCTTTGATCTGTTCACGGCGTGGACTCGATGCGTCGAGATACTCCTGCGTGTAGCCCTTGATCTCCGGCTGACCATGCTTGCCGCGTTCGATCTCGTAGCCCAAGCCATGCAACCGCATGGCAAGTTCGGAACGGTACACGCTGGTCGCATACTGCTGGGACTGAAACAAGCTGCGCTCCTGGAGCGCGCGTGTCTGGCCGTTCTCGCGTTCGGTCACATTGAAGATGACGGCATGGGTGTGAAGCTGCGGCGCAGCATAACCGTCCACCGGACGGGCAGTGTCATGCTCGAAGGTGGCCGCGATGAACTTGCCGGTCGTCTCCGGTGCATGGACGTTGCCGATGCGCGCCTGCGTGTAACGCTCCAGTTCTCCAAGAGCGACGCGGACACTTTCACGATGCGCCTCCCGCACACGATCATCGCCGCCCACGAGCGCGGTGAGAGAGACTGACTTGGGTGCGGAGAATGTGGCATCCCATCCGGCGCGGTGCTCCACGCTGGTGATTTCCTTGCCGTACTCGTTTTCGTAGGTGCGTGCTGGCTGATGCTTGACGAGCTGCACGCCGCTTCTCAGGATGCTGGCCTTCACTCAGGCGGGCGAAGTGCTCGGAGCCGACTTCGCCATGCAGACCCCACTCCTGCGCGAGCCTGCCCTGCCACTCGCTATGCGCCTGCTGGTCGCGGCTCCAGTAGTTCTGCTTTTCGGAAGTAAACTCGCGGGAGTGATACGTCCGCGCCTGGCCCGCAGACAAGCGATTTGGAGATGGTCAACATGCGCATGTACTCCACAACGTGCGCGGCAGCATCTCGCTTCTGCCTGATGAGATTCTATCTCTAAGCTATAGAATTATAGAAACTGAGCGAAGGCCCATCCCACTTCAATTAGCGCATTGGGCTGTTAATCGTCAACCGAAGATCATGTCCACGTAAATCGGCGAACCCTCGGCGACCGTTGAGGACCTATGCGGGCTCAGCCATGGTCTCTGAGATTTCTCGTTGACAGGGCTGTGCGCAAATGACGCGATAGTGCTCTGCTTCAAACGAAATCTGCTGCCTAGCTCTTCCAAGTTCACAGCGCATCCCCCATCATCTGATCAGAGAACTCATCGGCTTAGATTTAACAAGACTGTCGTCACTCGGCACCGTATTTCTCTCGAACAAAGGCATTACGCGTCCCCCTCAATAAGCCTGCGACTGGCTGCTCTTCGCAGGTTGGTCTGCGATGCTGCCGACTGCGGGTTGCCGAGTGCAGACCTCGGCCATGATGAATTCGTGCCGGTCCCGAGACGCCGCCATCCTCTGCGGCGGCATCTCGGACACCTATTGAACATCGCAACGGCCCCATGCGAATCTGTCGACAAATCCGAACGCGGTCTGTTCCCCTACTGGACGGTCAGAGTGACTACCCCCGAACTCGTTACTTGGTGCGTCTGCGGCGGGGCCGGGCCACTCCCGCTTTTTCCACCGCAGCCGGTATCGAATGCCAGGACGGCCACTAGCACCAGTCCTATACATGCGGTGAGCCAAATACCACGCGCAGCCGTCCTTTTCCTCATGAACAGAAGTGGTAATAGAAGAATTGGAAGCACAATGAATGCAGTGGCCACTTCTGGCAATGTTTCAGTGAATACCACAGTGATCTGATAGGTGCCCGACGATGTCGTTGAGGATGTTGTGATGGTCACCGTACCGGCAGTGGAGGAGTAGCTGCAGCTTGCTCCGCTTGGTAGATTGAGGCACGTGACTGAAACACTTGTGGCCGAGGAAGGCAGAGTCACCGGGTAGGCGGCCGTCGAACCTGGAGCCACTGTGGCCGTCACGATCGTAAAAATTGGAGGGGTCGTTCCAGACCCGGCAGAATCGATCTCAAATTGCATCGAGTTCGACGTGCCTCCGCCTGGAGCGGGGGTCTGGACCGTAATCGACGAGATGCCAGCCGTTGCGATCTCAACGGCTGGAAGCTGTGCGGTAAGTTGTGTCGCGCTCACGTACTGGGTAACGAGCGCCGTTGAGCCCCAATAGACTATGGAATTCGCCGCGAAACCCTGGCCGCCTACGTTAAGGGTGAGGGCATCACCACCTGCACTGGTATATGCAGGCGAGAAGCTACCGATGACTGCTACAGGATTGTTGACTGCCAATGTCACCGATCCGATCATCGTGTTGTAGTCAGTTGCGTCGATGGCGGTGAAGGTCACACTCTCGGACGGCGTGCCCGTTCCAGGCGTAGCAGTGGAAGTCGTCCAAGCAAAGCTGCCCGCTGGCGATGCCGTTCCTCCGCTCAGCGCCGAAGAGCTGAGCGACTGCCCGAAGGTAATCGGGCTAGCCGTAGGCCATCCTGAAACTGTAGGAGTGGCCTTGTTGATGGTGAAGTTGGCCGCGCCGTAAGTGATGGTGTAGTTACCCAGCACCGCGGTTGGGCTCAGTGTCGCGCTGATCGGGTACGGTCCGCCCGCCACAGTTTCACCCGCAATGCGACTGTAGCTGGCCATCACGTTGTCCGCAGCTACAAAACCACTCAAAGTGCCGCTGAGGCTAGGTCAGCAGCGCCGTAAGTCTTGCTGGCTGCCGCAGGAGTCACCGAGGCCGCCAGCTTACTGATGGCGTCGCTCACTGTGCCGCTGGCTGTCGTGTAGTTGCCGCTGGCATCGGTGAAGCTCCACGCGTCGGATGCGTAGGCGCCAGCACTCGTGTGCGTCGTGCCTGAGAGCGTAAAGCCCGAAGCCGATAGCGCTACTCCGCCGATGCCGGTCGCCGCGCCTGTCGCCGTGTGCGTGTTGCCGTCGTAGGTGACAGAGTACGGCGTCACCGTCGCCATGGCCGTTGCCTTGCTGATGGTGTCGCTCACTGTGCCGCTGGCTGTCGTGTAGTTGCCGCTGGCATCGGTGAAGCTCCACGCGTCGGATGCGTAAGTGCCAGCACTCGTGTGCGTCGTGCCTGAGAGCGTAAAGCCCGAAGCCGATAGCGCTACTCCGCCGATGCCCGTCGCCGTTCCCGTCGCCGTATGCGCATTACCGTCGTAGCTCGCGCTGTAGGGCGTCACCGTGACCGACGCCGTTGCCTTGCTGATGTTGTCGCTCACTGTTCCGCTGGCTGTCGGTAGTTCCCGCTGGCGTCGGTGAAGCTCCACGCGTCGGATGCGTAAGTCCCCGCATTGGTGTGCGTCGTGCCTGAGAGCGCGAAGCCCGAAGTCGACAGCGCTATGCCGCGGATGCCCGTCGCCGTTGCCGTCGCCGTATGCGAATTACCGTCGTAGCTCGCGCTGTAGGGCGTCACCGTCACCGACGCCGTTGCCTTACTGATGGTGTCGCTCACTGTTCCGCTGGCATGCTGATAATTGCCGTTCGGATCGTGGAAGCTCCACGCGTCGGCGAATTGTTCCCGCCGCCGTGGTGTGGTTGTCGCGAGCGTCAGATCGGAAATGAGGCTGGAACCATCTGCTCCGGTTGCTGTTCCCGTAGCCGTGTGCGGGTTGCCGTCGTAGGTCACGCTGTACGGCGTCACTGTGATCAAAGCCGTCGCTGGGTTAATGCTGAACACGTGCGTGTTGTCGCTGCTGGAGGCGAACCCGCTCGTACCCGAGTAGGTGGCTACAATGGTGTAGGTTCCCGCATTCGTCCCGCCTGGCAGCGTGTAGCTGGACGATGCAGTGCCGTTGGTGACATTGGCAGCAGAGGTGGAGGCACCGATCTGGGTAGCCCCATTGAACACGGTGAAAATAACTGTGCCGCCGTTCACTGTGCCTGCCGTGCTGGTGACGGTAGCGGAGAGCGCTACGCTCTGGCTGCTAGCGCTGAAGGTGGCCGTCTGACTTGCGGCAGCGGTGACGGTGCTTGCCGTGGTCACCACACTGAAGCTGGTGCTCGGCTCGGATATGCTCAGGGATGAAGTTAGCGGTAGGGTCGCCAACAGCGTGTCGCCGCTTGTGCTGTTGGTGAAGAGGAGGCTGCTGAAGACTGCGGTCCCGCTGGACGTCCAAGCCGTTGCCGGCGAGGAGGTCAGATCGGCATTGGCGTCCGTCAAGGCAATGCTCACCGAGCTTGCCGTAAACGCGGCTCCGTTTTCCGTCAGCGTGACGGCAGGCGCAGGTGACATCGAGGTACCGGGAGCAGTACCGGCGGACGGCGGGGCAACAGTAAAGGCCAGCGCGTAATCGGTCTGCACCGCGCCGGCGTCTACACTGCCCGCGGGGCAATAGCCGCCCACGCCGGTGTAGTCGCCGGCGTTCGCGGCGGTCAGATTCATGGCCACGCCGCGCTCGTCGGTCGTCAAACCCGCGCCGGCGGCCGCGCTGGCCAAGCCCGCGCAGATGGTCGCCGAGCCCGGCGGCGGAAGCATAGTCTCGGACGGCCAGCCGTTGTTGCCCAGCTGAGGGAGATTCACGACAGCCGCGTTGTCGCCATAATCCAGAATATTGCCGCCTAGATCGCTATAAGTGCCAGAGATGCCTGCGGCACCGCCCCTATCCTTGTTGCCCGCGAAGATACTGTTGGACAGCGTCATCGCGCTATCAGTGCTGTGGTAGATGCCACCGCCATAGGTGCCTGCGGTATTAAGGCTAAAGGTAGTATTCGTCACCGTCAGCGTGCCGCTATTGTAGATGCCGCCGCCGGATTGTTCGGCTAGATTAGCGTAGAAGGTGCAGTTGGTCACCGTCAGCGTGCCGCTATTGTAGATGCCGCCGCCGCCTAATTCGTTTTGGGCGAAGGAGACATTGCCCGCGAAGGTGCTGTTGGTGACCGTCAGCCTGCCAGCGTTGAGAATGCCGGCGCCGTTTCCATTGTCGCCTCCGGGGTGGCCGATCGCGAGGTCGGCGGCGTGACCTAAGGCGATGGTCAGTCCTGAGATGGAGACCGTGCTGCCGCTGGCTATTTTGAGGACCCGAATCGCATTCTTCCCATCGATGGTGAGCAGATTCGCGCCCGGCCCCACGATGTACATATTGTTGCCGATGGTGAGCGTGCCGCCGGTGGTCATGTTGTAATCGCCGGTGACGGCGAAGTTGACGACCGGCATGCCGCTTGCGGTACCGGCCGCCGCCGCCGCCGCGATGGCGTCGCGCAGGCTGCAAGAGGAGTCGGGTGTGGCGCCGTTCGAGGTGTCGTTACAGAGACTAGCGTTTCCAGTGCCGTTGCCGTTGGGGTTGTCATCCACCAGCGTGGTCACCGTGAAGGTGGAAGACGGCAGATTGGTCAGGCTGAAACTGGCGCCGGGACTGACGCCGATCACGCTGGCCGTTACCGCATAAGGTCCGCCCGCCGTCGCGTTAGCCGTGGCCTTTACGGCGGCCATGCCGTTCAAATCGGTAGCAGCCGTATAGGTGGAAAGCGTGGCGCTTGCACCCGTCGAGGGCACCGTGAAGGTCACGGGTGCATTCCACACGCCATTGCCGCTGCCATCCGTCACTTGGACCGTCAGATTATTGGCAAATGCATTGCCCAGATATGCCGATTGCCCCTGGCCGGAGTAAACCGCAATCGCAACAGGCGTGACCCGCGTAACCTGGATGGTCTGTTGCACCTGTGGCGCCGCCGCATAGCTGCCGCTGCCCGCCTGGTTGGCATCCACAATAACCGTGCCTAGGCCGGAGATGGTCAGTGTGTTGCCGGCCATGCCCGCGATTCCGGGAGTGGAGTTGCCGTCAATGGTGAAGGTGACCGCGCCTCCCGAGGTTGATGTGGCGCTGGTCGAGTAGTTGAGGCTCAGCCCGTTGTAGATAACCGTCGAGGGCAGGGCCTGAGTGATGTGAATGGTCTGCGGCAGATCGATGTCGAAGTTGGCGCTGTTGGCCGTAACGATGTAGGGGCCAGCCTGGGCCGAAGCTATGATGAAATCGCTCGGCAGCGCCGTGGAGGTGGAGGCTATCAGGCCGCCGAATGTGGACACACCGGTCGAAGCGGTGCCGACCGTGGTTGATCCGCTGCTGATGGTACCGGCACGAGCGCCACCGTGATCGGCGCGCCGGGGAATCGCCTCTATTTGCCCGTTGTCACTCAACTGCACCGATGGAGCCGGAGTGAACGGTATTCCAGACTGCTGCGGCTCCGAGGGCGACATGGTGAAGGTCAGTGAGTAAGCCGTCTGCACCGCGCCCGCGTCTACGCAGGCCGCACCGCCGTTCGAGTAGAGCGTCGTCGAACGCGGATTGCCGCGCTGATCGGTAGCCGCCAGGGCAATGGGGTGATTGGAAGCGTCGTTGCCAAGGCCCGTGGCCAATGCGGCGCAGATGCCCGCGCTGGCCTGCACAGGAGGCACAGTCTGTGCCGGTCCGCCATAGTAGCCCAGTGGAGCGAGGTTGATGTTGCTACTGGTGACGCCGTTCACTCCGGCAATGATACTGCCGCCATTGTCGGTGTAGCTGCTGCCGGCTATGGCGTCAGGGCTGAGCATGTTGGCCGTCACCATCGTTCCTTTGCCATATACGCCGCCGCCATTGGTTGCGGTATTGCCGTTGAATGTGCTGTTCACCACCGTTAGCGCGCTGCCGTCGTCAGCGTAGATGCCGCCGCCATAGCCGCCAGAGTTGGCCGTGGTATTCGCGCTGAAGGTGCTGTTGGCCACCGTCAGCGTGGTCCCATGGTCGCTGTCGATGGCGCCGCCTGCGTAGGAAGAGGAATTGCCGGAGAAGGTGCTGTTCGCTACCGTCAGCGTTCCGCCGTTCTCGATGGCGCCGCCTGCGTAGGAAGAGGAATTGCTGGTGAACGCGCTGTTGGTGACCGTCAGCGTACCGGCGTTGTAGATGCCGCCGCCATCGCTGCTGCTCCCGTTGGTAATCGTCACCCCGGAGATGGCAACCGTGCTGCCGCTGGCGATATTGAAGACCTCGACCGCGTTTCCCCCGTCGATGGAGAGCAAGTTCGCGCCCGGTCCCACGATGCTCATGTTATTGCCGATGTCTAGCGTGCCGCCCGTGGTCAGGCTGATGGTCTGCGCTGTGGCAAAGACCGTCGTGTCGAAGGTGATGTTGCCTGCGTCGTCGTTCGATGCCGCCGCCAGCGCGTCGCGCAGGCTGCATATACCGCTGCCCGAGGCGCAGCCGCTTGCGCCGTCGTTCGTGTCCGCTGTAGTGTTCACCACGACGTCGGCGTCGCCATCAACTGCGCCGCAGTGGTCGTAACCGATCCTTCCGCATTGGTAAAAACGGCCGCATACTCGTAGCCGTTCATGGCGAACGTCAAGCCGGTAAGCACGAGCGTGTTTGTCGTCGTGCCTGAATAGACTCCGCCGTCGCTCACCGGGCTGAAGCTCGTCCACCATCGATGCTCACTTGCCATTGCACGGTGGGCGCAGGTCTACCTGAGGCCGCAGCAGTGAAGATGACGCTGCCGCCCACATCGACGGTAGCACTGGTTGGATTCGTGGTGACGGCCGGCGCGTAAACCAC
Organism: uncultured Acidobacteriaceae bacterium; assembly: GCA_963757965.1. Lineage (GTDB taxonomy): Bacteria > Acidobacteriota > Terriglobia > Terriglobales > Acidobacteriaceae > Telmatobacter. Next base: position 47,175 of record CAVWTV010000001.1, on the reverse strand, counting down.
TGTCAAAGTGGCCGCGGTCGTGGTCACCGAACCTACCGCATTGGTAAAGACGGCCTGATACTCGTAACCGTTCATCGCCGCTGTCACACCATTGAGCGCGAGAGTCGTCGAGGTGCCGCCACTGAAGTTGGTGAAGGTGGTCCCACCGTCAATGCTCACTTGCCACTGCACGGTGGGCGCGGGGTTACCCGAGGCCGCGGCGGTGAAGGTGGCGCCGCCGCCCGCATCGACGGCAGCACTGGTTGGATTGGTGGTGACCGCCGCGGAATCCACCGTCAAGGTTGCCGCAGTCGTCGTCTCCGAGCCTACCAAGTTGGTAAAGACGGCTTGATACAGGTAACCGTTCATCGCCGCCGTCACACCGCCCAGGGTAGCATCGCTGAGGTGGCGCCACTGAGATTGGTGTAGTTTGCCCGGCGATCGGTGCTCACTCGCCATTGCACGGTGGCGGCGGGGCCACCCCAGGCCGCAGCGGTGAAGGTAGCGCCGCCGCCCACATCGACGAAAGCACCGGTTGGATCTGCGGTGACCGCCGGCGCGTAATCATCGGTTAGCCAGAAGCCGCTGGAGCCGCTATGCCGGGTCCACCGATGCGGTTCGGTATGGCCCGCCCACTCCGTTGGTTGTGAATATGCTGGCCGAGGCATGCCCGAGGAGTTGGTTGCTACCGTGATCGTGTTCGTTGCATTTGAGAACACGCCTGAATCCCCATAGGCGCGGTGAACGTAACGCTTGCGCTCCCAATGGCATTGCCGGATGTATCCGTCACGGTTCCGGACAGCGCGTCGGCGAAGGCCGTGTTTGGCAACGCCCACTGTGGCGTTGAACCCGGGTTTGCAACGATGACGCCCGCCTGCCCCGGACAACGGTGATGGATCCGGATGTGCTGGTCCACTCGCTATTGGTGGCGTCGGTGGCGGTGATTGTCGATGATCCGACCTTGCCGAGCCCGAAATCTTCCGTGACCGTGCCGCAAGCAAGCGCAACCGGCGTGGAGGCAAAGTACGGTTCGGCATTGCTGCTGGTCAGATCGACCGGGCCGGCGTAGCCCGCAATCAAATTGTGGTTGGAATCCTTTGCCGTGACCGTTAGCGAGTTGGTCTCCACTCCCGCGGTCACCTGGGAGGGCGCAGTGAGCGCGATCTGCACGCTGTACGAATCGCTGGGCTCGTTGCCGCTCAATGCACCGGCGATACCTCCGCTCGTCGCCGAACAGTTGACATTGCCCTGGTTGTTAAAGACCGGGGTCGAAACGGCCGTGCCAGGTCCACCAGGGGCAGCAGAATAGTCAGCACCCCCGCTCCCCCCCGACCCGGGAGTCGCCGTGGAGCCGGAAGCGCCGCTATTAAAGAGGTAGAGGCTGCCCTGGTTGACAAAGATCGCTGGCCCGAGGGCCGCGCCGCCGCCACCGCCACCACCCACCGACCCCCATCCTCCGTTACCGCCATTCCCGCCATCCGTGCCGCCGCTGCCTACGCAGCCACCACCGCCGCCGAAGCCGCCATTCGCGGGATTATCGCCATATCCGTAGCCGAAGCAGCCACCACCGCCGCCGAAGCCGCCATTCCCGCCGTCGCCTATCCAGGAGCCGCCGCCACCGCCGCCGCCGAAGCCGCCATTCCCGCCGTTGCCAATGGAGAAGTCACCTGTGATACCAGGAGAATTCGTGCCGTAGGCGGCGCCGCCACCGCCGCCGTAGACGTACGGCTCCCCGCCGCCGCCGCCGCCACCGCCATTCCCGCCGTTGCCGCCTTGGTAATACCCTGTTGGCCGACACTGAGAATGCCGCCGCCGCCTGCACTTAACGCCGCGCCGTCACCGCCGGCGCCACCGTAATCCATGCCGCCGCCGCCGCCGCCATTACGCACACCGGCGCTACCGCCGGCGACACCTTGAGCTCCGCAGTTCACGAAGTAAGTATTCTGTACGGAGACAACCGCCCCGGACTGATTGACAAACAGTCCAGCGCCCGCGCCCAGGCCCCCGCCGCCGCCGCCGTTGCCGCCCGCGCCACCCTGCGCCAGAGCGATCTGAATCTGCAGGTTTCTCAGCGTCACGGTCCCGGCATCGACAAAGAACACCCGGTAGGAGCTCGCCCCGTCGATGATGACCCAGCCGAAGGTTCCACCATCGATGGTGAGATTGAGGCCGCCGTTATTCTCAATGGGTGGTAGTGGATTGCTCAGCGTAATCTTGCAGGGCACGCTTGCGTTGCAGATCGACGTGCTGAATTGGATGATCTGCGTACCGCCGTCGGCGATGGACTGCTGGATGCCGTAGCGCAGATCGCCGGGCGCGCCCGGCCCCAAGCCGGGATTCCCCGACGAGTCCGTCGATTGGGCGTCAGTGACCAGCGTCACCGTGTAGATGGTCTGCGCGTACGCGCCCGCCGCAAGCAGCCATAGGATCGCTGCCAGCACTGCGGCCGGCGTAAGCTTGGCGCGCCAAGCCCGGCGAATCCAAATGAAAGCGATGGTGGGAAAAGGAGACAGGCAACGCAAGGACTCAGAACGCGCAAAATCGAACATGCGGGCACACCTCGCCGCTAATCTTTGGGATCACAAGAGGATGTTCAGTGAGGTACTTTAGGAGCAAACACATCCCTTGTGCCGCGTAAGACGTAGAAGGGGGGAGCACAACGCCCAGTAAAAATTTAGCGGAACACTGTCGGGATTATAGTACACGCCGGAGAGCCCGTTAAGGATCGTCGTCACGAACCTTTGTCTAGCATCCGGCGCGCCACCTTGGCGGCCGATGCCCGAGCATTGTTCAACGTTGGTGTTTCGCGCGCAGCGATGAAATTGCGATCATGAGCCGCTCGTGCAGCATTTCAGCAACTCGCGCAACATGTCGACGCGCAGGTCAAAGGATCTCTCCATTGTTTCTTTCCCTTCTTGAAACGGTTTGCGAACCGCTGACCTCGCTCAACACTTCAGATATAGTCGGCTCCGGCGCGGACACATAAGGACAGGTATCGCGCCTTCGAGCGGCAGGACCTACAGAGGCTTCTCTGGCGGTTCGCCAAAAGGCCGCTTGCCGTGGTGTTCCGCGGGAAACCGCCCTGCAAGCCACTCTGGCAGCTTCACCCTCATCATCCAAGAATCTGCGCCGCCGGAGGGATCGGTCCTGAAGAACGCCTCAGTGTCCCGGAGCATTTTTGGAATGATGGTAAATCGCCAATGCGCGTTTCGAGCAACATGGTTCTGGAAACGTGGTTTACGTGGAGTCGTACCGTTCTGGAGGCCTCTTTTGAGGCTTCACTCAATCCACTCTGATTCATCCCAGTCACGCGGCTTTTCATTTCCAGCCTTTTGTCGTGCAGACCCAGGGAATACCATCTGCTTTTGGACCGGCTTCTTTGGCGGCTCGTTCGAGACTGCACTCGCTGCCTGTTGAGAGTTGACCGCTGCCTGCTGCACGGCAACAGAACGCGGCGATACCGACACGGTTCGCTCGATAAAGCGCGGTTGCTTCTCTATCGGAGCGACATACGGAAAGCGCACGCGAACAACGCAGTTCTCCTGCTTGATGTAGCCGTGCAATGGTTCCAGTCCGGCAATCTCCGAGGCCATGACGAGCGGCTGCGTTGTGATCTCAAGGGTGTACTGCTTTCTGCCACCAATCAGACCCGCACTGCGCGACTCCTTCAAACGCTCAAGTTCCACCTCGCCGATCGCATCGGAAACCCACTTTGCCGAGTGCGGCTCGGAGGTCTTGAGGAATATCTTTGTCGCGGGCTGCGAGAGGATGACTTCGGCGTCCTTGCCGTAACGCTTTTCGAGCTGGCTCCGGCCCTGGAATCCGAGAACAACCGGGTTGCCGGATTTGCGGCTCTCCGTGACGACAGTATGGAGCTGCGGCAGCTTGTTCAAACTGGCCAGTTCGTCCAGCACAAACCACACCGGCTTCGCCGGATTCACGCAGGGCGCCAACATGCGGAGAATCAGCATATCAAGCCATACGCTATGCAGCGGCAATAGCTTCTCACGGAAGGTCGGCCTGGAGGTAAGAAACACCCATTTGTTGCGCTCGAATTCCCAGCGCGAAGTGGAGAACCGTTGCCGGTTGTCATCCTCCCTGGGCAACAGCTCGAAGCTGTCCGCAATCATGTTGAAACTGGAGATGATTCCGGCGCTCTGGGCAGGCGCGCTGGAATCGAGAAAAGCGGCATACGGGGTTCCTTGCACCATGCGTGCGATCTCCGCCGGATCGCTCATCCATTGCACAAGCTGCTGCGGGGTAGGCCGCCGGCACATCAGACGGGCGAAGATGCGCCGTGGCGCGTCGGTAAAGAATTCCTTTTCATGGTCCTTTTCAGGAAACAATGCCGCCGCCATCGCCGTCGCCACTTCCGCGGTCGATACCTCATCGGCGATGTCCCAATAAGGGCACCGCGTATCGAGTGGGTTGAGAATCAGATCGCCGCGCTCGGGCGAGTAGAACTCCGGCGTGAACTCCAGCGCCGGGTCGTAGACGATGGCCGTCTCTCCCCGCTGGGCAATCTGGCGGAGGATTTGCCGGATGGCCGAAGACTTGCCGCTGCCCGAGTCGCCCATTAATAGGATGTGGTTAGCTTCGAGATTGCGCCGGCATACGAAAAGTTGGGGTGGCCCAACTGGGCAACTGCTTGCTGCACCAGTCGAGCAGGAAGTTCTGCCAGCGCAATTGCCAGCGAATGCCATCGGGCTTCAGCTTCCAGTTCCATCGCCAGGAGGACAGCAGTTCCGGCCCTCGGGTACGGCGTCCATGCCGCTGTTCGTGTCTCGATCCGGTGCCCCCAACCACTCTTTCAATTGAAGCCCGCCCGCAATCAGAAACATCATCAATGCGAAGCCAATGAGAATCGGCTCCAGCATCAATGTCCAATAGCCACGGCCGTTGTAAATGTCTTCCTGTAAGAATTGCTCAAGCTGGGCTGAATTGACCTGAACGGGAGCGTGTTTCTCAATCCCCGTCCAGCCATCCGCGATGGCGGCTTCGGAAAGCCGGACAGGCGGATCGGCGCTGTTTTCCGAGACTACATCGGGATTCGTTGCCAGGGTGCTTTTCCGCCCGGAAGCTGTCTTGTACACCCATTGAACTTCGGTCGTTGTACCGGGCTGCTTTGCCCGCTCCGTGCTGTCAAGGTAATTGAGCAAATAATACCGTTGCAGCGGTGGCATCTCCCATGCCAACCATGCCGCCAATGGGAATAGCGGAAAGCCGAAGATCACCGCCAGTACAGCCACGATCCACCACCGGAAACGACCTGGGAAACGCAGCGGCCTCATGGCGTCTCCTTCGGCGGTTTAGCCCCGCCACCGGCCCTCAGTTTGACCAGAAACTCGTCAGCCTTTTGCTGTTTGACGGAGTCGGCGTATACCAGCATCTTGCGGAGCGATTCGTCCGTCAATGGTCCTTTGGAAGCTGCCGCGAACAGATTAAGGATGAGGGCTGCGAATCGCCATCAGCTCGGCCAACAGAATTGGGTCGGTATTCACTCTCTGAGCGGCGCTCAATCTGGCAAGTATTGCCTCACGTATCCAGGCGGAAATGTTCGTGCCTTCGTCGGCGGCAGCGGCCTCGACTTCGGCAAACTCAGCCTCGGTCAGCCGGGTGCCGGTTTGTTTGACGCGGTAATTCTCGGATTCCCGTGCGGGGGAAATGGCTGGCGGAATCAGCGAAGTCGGCTTTGGGTCAGCAGTAGCCACAGCAAAATTGACCCCGGCGAGGACTTGGGCTTGCATTTGGTTTGATGCCGAGTCATTGAGGGTGGTTTCCGTAAAGCATTCTGAATCATCATGTTCACATCTGCTAACTTTGTCGTTTGCAAATGTAAACGCCAATGTTTTCGCGCGAAAACTCAAAGCTGCAAATGATTGAAACCGCACACGTTAACAAACGCAAACAAGCGTCTACGAATCAGCACCCCGTTGGGGATGACGTGTCAACCCTACAACCGCTGCGCAGCAGCGCAAAAGCTAATCCAGCGAAAATCCCCGCCAGCGATTTCACGTTTCTCGACTTTCGAAGTGCCTTAGCAACGGCCACGGGAGGCCGTCGCTTATGGAAATGGCAGTCTTATTGGCAGGCGTGGCTCAGCTCATCGTCGCCATCATCGCTCTCGGTTTTACCATTCGGCGCAAGTAGCACTGACATCCTCAGTCTGCTGGCAAGAATCAACCCTCAACAAGCAGTAAGGCCGCCCGGGAAGGCGGCCTGCTGAATTCCGGGCAGTCTACTCAAACCGCCCATACACATTGTCGTTTGGCACGAACGCCTCCGGCATCTCCTGCCCGAGCGCCGCCCCCCGAACCACCATCACGTAGTTAGTCGCCCCCAGGTCGGACGGGAACCCCTTCACCGCCTTGACCGCGTCCTCGCTGAAGTCTACGTCGTGCAACTGGAAAAACCGGCGTGTCATTTGGTGCGAGAACGAGTGCGCGAACCGATACAGGCCATCGTCGAACTGGTTGACCGCCGCCGCCAACTCAAGCGGAACCGTGGGGCCGTGGGTCACCGTCCCATGCCACATCCTCCGCCGCCTGTGGAATGGATGGGGCCAGTCCCAGTCAGGATCGAAGCCGTCATCACCCAGCACGGCCACCACGTTGTAGTCGTACAGAAGCAGGCGCGTGTACCGGGACCGCGCCAGGATGCGGCTGATTTGTTCGTGCCGGACCTGTTGGAACTTCGTGGAGTTGCGGCCCCGGACTTTCGCCTCCAAGAAGCCCGCCGCTTCCACGTCCACACCCGAAGGGAGCCGGTAACGGATCAACATGCCGATGTCGCCGTAGCTGGTCTCACGCGCGCCGTGGAACTTGTAGACCTCCCATGCAAGTTGCAGGGGATACCGCAGTCCCTCCAGCGTCGTCTCGCTGAACTCTTTTCGCAGCCGGATCAGCAAGTCGTGCGTGATGGAGTCTTCTTTCCAGTCGAGCGGATAGTGGCGCTGCACCGCCTCGGCCAGCTCGTACTCCATCCGATTCTCCATCTCGACGATGTGCAACTCTATTTCTCCTTCTAGCTATTTCGGTGAAGGTCGCTGCTTCAGCAGGCTGTCCTTGAGATGCTGGGTTCAGAGGTGCAGGCGGCGGAAAAGCCGTTCATCGTCGCCGGTATCGACGTCGGCATTCGCGGGCAGGATCGAGGCCAGCCGGTCCTCCACGTCCAGCTTGAACGCGGCGGCGATCTTAGCCACATGGATGCCGAACGTCCCCTGCAACTCCCCGAGTGCGCTCCCGAAGATCCAGCTATGAAAGCCCCAGCCGTTGGCGTGGTGGTTGCCTTCGCGTCTGTCGGTCCCCACCCGCTCAAGGAACTTCCGGCAGGCCGCCCGCATCGCCCGCAAACTTGCGGCCAGCTCAGAGTTTTTGCCGTCCAGTTTGCCCAGCTCATCGCTGAAACGATGCCGGATTTCGATCACTGAGTGGACGCGGTGCGAATTCGTCATCGGAGGTCGAGTGGCTTCTATTGCGAGGCGTCCTCATCGAACCCGATGATCCTGAGTTCGACTTTCGGTGACATGCTTGGCTCTGGAGTGCAACGATTCTTCTGAGTGTTAACATCCCATGTACAGTTGACTTCGCCCCCGTCTTCACTGTGAGTGCCGTAGTAGCCGTAAGCGCGCGCGGCTTCCTCCGTCCCATGACCGCCTTCAACGGTCTTTGTAAGCCCCGGCGGAATAGACCCCGCGTAGTAGAATTCCTCAAAATCCGTCACAGATTTAGAAGCGTCATAATAAATGATTCTTAACCGAACGCCGGAAACTGTGACCGGGAGCCTGTTCGTTAGACGGAACTCGGGACCCCAGTGAAGACCTGTCTGATAATCGACGGTATGGTAATAATCGAACGTAAAATTAGTGGCCACAACGCCGGATGCAGCGCGATCCCCCATTCCATCTACTATCGATTTGTCCTCGGAATGGATATTCGCTTGCGCTTTAAGTGGCGTTATCGGGGTCTCGGCTGACACCGAGGTCATGAGCCGGGAAAGGTAAGACACTGGCACGGCTAGGTTGAGGTTTTGTCCGTTGCTAAATGTGGCCTCTGCAATGCCGATCACTGCACCAGAAGAGTCCATGACAGGCCCGCCACTACTCCCAGGAGAAATTGGCGCGGTCATCTGGAGAATCGAGTCCGACTCAAGGTGCCTTACCCCGCTTATGATTCCCTCGGAGAATGTTCCTTCGAGTCCAAGAGGATTCCCAACGACATAAACCTGATCTCCCACGACAGGATTTATGCTCGGTCCAAGGCTAAGGGATGGCGCTGCACTGTTCACTTTGAGGAGTGCCAGATCAGTGTGACGGTCAAGAGCGATTGTCCCCAATATCTCAAGTTTGTTGTTGCCCCCGACAAGTTTGGCAGTGCCGCTGGACGCCCCCTCAAGGACATGAGCATTTGTTGCGATGATGCCATCCGACACATAAAACCCGCTTCCAAGACTGAGAGGTTGGCCGTTTGAATCATTCATCTCCAGAAGTACAACCGATTTGAACGCGACTTGAGCAATGTCGCGCGGGGTTGCGGGCGTTGGAGCGGATCGCTTTGGCGCTGGACGTGGAGATTGAGAAGGCTGGCCGAGACAAGTGCTCGAAAGAGAGAAGACGATCAGAAGAACACGGACGAGCTTCATTTTCCCTCCGCCTGATCGCGTACTTGCGCGGCGTCCCCGATCATATTCCCAGCTCCAAGGTCAAGCTCGTCCCGATTGTAAACTCTCATGTCGGCAATGAGGCTGATGGGATCAGGCCAGTTGAAGCTCATAATCAGGACTCTCGTACTAAAGTTATGGCTGGTAACGCCACAGGTCGTTGAAAAAGCCCCCAACCCCAACGTCGGCGAAGCCTTCGCCGCCGAAGAGCCAAAGGTTGCCCTTGCTGTCGGTCCAACTTACTACGCCGTTGCGTGCCCCAGGAAGATTGGCATCAGCGGGCGCGCCTTCAGTTCCGTAGACGCCTCCCCAACTGCCCGCCCCGCTGTCCCCGGTCACCCAAGTCCATTCCTTTGTCTGAGGATTGAATTCCCAGAGGTCATTGAAAAAACCATATAGTCCGGAAGTGGTTACCCCGTCACCGCCGAAGAGCCAGAAGTTGCCACTGTTGTCGGTCCAACTTACTGCGAGTTCGCGCCCCCGAGGAACGTTAGTAGAAGCGGGAACGCCTTGGGTTCCATAGACGCCTTCGGCCATGGCCGTTTGAGACCCACTCACCCAAGTCCATTCCTTTGTTGTCGGATTGAACTCCCAGAGGTCGTTAAATACAAGGCCTCCCGCAATCGAACCTGCCACACTTGCGACGTTGCCTCCAAAAAGCCAAAAGTTCCCATTGCTGTCGGTCCAGCTTACAGCAAGATTGCGCGCTCCAGGGACGTTTGTAGCAGCGGGTACGCCTTGAGTGCCGTACACGCTTTGGGCATTCGCCGAATTTGACCCGCTCACCCAGGTCCATTCACTCGTCGTAGGATTGAACTCCCAGAGGTCGTTCAGTAAACCGATGCCAGAGGATGCATCGCCGTACCCGCCGAAGAGCCAGAGGTTGCCGCTGCTGTCGGTCCAAGTTACAGCCCCGCTGCGACTTCCTGGGGTGTTGGTGGTGGCGGGTACGCCTTGGTTACCGTAGACGCCGTAGGAACCCGCCACCTGGGACCCACTTCCAGTTACCCAAGTCCATTCACTCGTCGTCGGGTTAAACTCCCAGAGGTCGTTGAAAGTCCCGGCCCCAGCGCCAGAAGGAGAGCCGCCAAGACTCGAGTCAACATTACTTGCGCCGCTACCGATGCCGCCACCCTCGTATATTCCCCCGCCAAAGAGCCAGAGGTTGCCGTTGTTGTCGGTCCAACTTACAGCACCACTTCGCCCCGCAGGGACGTTTCCGGCTGCGGGTACGCCTTTTGTGCCGTAGACGCCTTGGGAATTCGCCACTTGGGAGCCGCTCACCCAGGTCCATTCACTCGTCGTAGGGTTGAACTCCCAGAGGTCGTTGAGTAATCCTGCGGCTACACTTTCCGGGTTAGCGGCTAGGCCCCCGCCTCCAAAGAGCCAGAGGTTGCCAGTGCGGTCGATCCAACTCACAGCGAGATCGCGAACCCCAGGGACGTTTGTCGCAGCGGGTACGCCTTGAGTGCCGTAGACGCCCGCCCAGCCACCCATACCTGGGTAACCATTGACCCAGGTCCATTCGTTGCTTGTAGTTGGGCTTGCAACTACCACTGACGCCGATCCTGATTTTGCGGCGTCTTGGGTTGACGTTGCAGTGATCGTAGCCGTTCCTGAAGACGCCGGTGTAAATACGCCGGAGGCGCTAACTGCCCCGATGCCAGTGGGACTGACAGACCACGTCACGGATGTGCTGTAGTTTCCAGTACCCTGCACAGTTGCCATGCAGTTGGAAGTCTGAGTGGTGGATATGGAGGTTGGGGAGCAGGCAACGGAGACCGACGTGACCGTCGGCGCGGAGGTCACTGTCACGGTCGCATTGCCGGACTTGGTCGAGTCTTGAGTAGACGTTGCCGTAATCGTGGCTGTCCCGGCACCACTTGGAGTGAAGACGCCAGTGCTACTTACAGTGCCCGCGCTTGCAGGGCTCACGGACCAAGTGACCGAAGAACTGTAATTCCCAGTTCCACTCGCCGTTGCCGTGCAGGTTGAAGTTTGAGTCGTGGTAATCGAGCTCGGGGAACAACTCGCTGCAACCGACGTTATGGTAGGTGTCTGTTGGGAGGTGCTTCCGCTGCCGCTCCCGCCGCAACCGGACGCGAGCAGGGCAATCGAGACAAGCAACGAGAAAGGGATTTTTCCCGATAACTGCATACTGGTCGCCTTTCCTGAGCCAAAGAGCGTATGCGCTAAATATAGCGCAAAGGCTAACCCGATGATGGACGCATGGCAAGGGACATCTGCGCTGCGACAGGCGAGCGAATCAGGAAGTTGCGCCGCGCCGAAAGTTGGCGGCAGATTGATCTTGCCGAGCAGTCGGGCGTCCACGAGGTCCACATTTCGGACTTGGAGCGCGGTACGCGCGAGCCGGGACTGCGAACACTCAGCAAGATCGCCGTCGCTTTGGGGACTTCACTCTCAGAACTGTTGAAAGGATTGTAATCCCTTCAGCCCATCGAGCGGATTGCTAAGGGACTCAAGACGAGCCTGCGGGGCCTGTTCGACCGGCTGTAGCTGAATTGCGTTTCAGCACGATTTGGATTGCTGCCATAAACCCTAACGTTCACGCTGAGGCGCGCCTTCAGGCAGAATGACGCCGGCATCGATAGTTGTCTCCGCGTGTGATAGGGCCATCTCGACTGCCCGTTCCGAGCTCTCGTAATACGCGTGAATTCCTATCGGGCCGAGCGTTCGCCCCTCGTCGTCCTTAATAACAAATTGCGCCGTCCATCCCTGCACCCCTGCAACTTGGAGCGGAATCCCATCGACGATGTATTTGCCGTAATGCTTTCGCCGTCTTCCGCTCTCCTGGGCAAAATCGACCATGGGCAGTTGGTGTGGGGCAACAGTCAGAACAGCCTCTCCCGGAACTACATTTGGGAATGCGACACGCACGAATCGCTTGATCCCCCAAGCACCTTCGGGTAGTGACCGGACCACTTGTTTGTCGGCATCAAGCCAATTCTCGAACTCGGTCCCGCCTCCAGAGTTTAGGTAACGATGGGTGTAGATTTGGCCCCATCGATCCATGAATCCGGTTACGACGGGCCTCGATTGATCCTCACTCACGTAAGCCGACACTACGGCGTCGGCCATGTTAAGCAAGCGATGGATTTCGAGGACCGCGTCTCGCAGACTTCCCTTAATGACGGTCAAAGCCCGCTCTGGAGTGCGGATTTGAAACTCCCTGATGTAATTGGACATTTGAAACCAATTGTTTCTGCCGATTGTTTCCCATTATCCTACAGCGATGACACCCGTCGAAAGTCCGGCGTCCCACTCTCTGTGTTCGGGCCGACAAGCCAAGACGTTTCGGCGCGACAGGATGCGAAAGTACGAAATTCTATAGTGCCCTAAGCGGCGGGGTAGCGAACTGTTGCAGGGCCAAATCTATGATTTCATCTCGCCATGTCGTAGAGTGATTCCCGATCCAATCCATTGATACCTCTACAATCGTGGGGCCATTGCCTTGAAGACGAATCGCGCGGTTTAGGACTTCTCCCACAAGTCCGCGCTCTGTCTTGTACGGAGAACCCCAGTGCTCAAGCGGAATGACAGAAAAAGGGCAAGTCGATGGGGTCTTTTCCGCAACCATCACGTCGAGCATTGAATTGATCTTGGGCCTCTCGGCTGTCACTTCAAATCGAATTAATGACATACGCGGATATTTCCCGTTGCCTAGCACGGTAGCAGGTAATCGCGCAAAGTCAAGCATTCTGCAGATTTTGCCCGATCAGAGCGCGCCATCCACCCCGAAAAGGCGTCACCGCATGAGCGCAGCGGCCTTAAACGATCGCAGCCGCACAGCGCCAGACAAAGGTGCTCTCTTATGACGATTTCTGCGCTGGCCTGCTAATACCCACTGTTGTCTAAGCACTATGACCTTGTGCCGAAGGGCGGCGTGCCTTTAGCCGCTGGCCGTTGGGTGGGATTAAGCTGTCGCCCCGGTGCTCGTCCGGGGCATCGCACGAGGGTGGGCAAACGGGCAGCGGGCGGAAAAATGCGGAGCCGGTCTTACTGGCTCCGCAGAGTGCTTCTGTTGGGTCGATGGTTATGCGGCAACCGGCTTTTTCGCCGCCTTCGGCTGTTGTTTGGTTGCTGGATTCGGTGTTGCCTTCTTCGCGGCGTTGCCTTTCTCTTTTGCCGCGAATTCCTGCTTGACGGCGGCGGAGATGGCGTCCACGTCCACCTTGTAGACCTGGGCAGCGTCGCGGAGAATGCGCGCGGCGTCTGTCTGGTTGTGCGTGGATAGAAGGATCGCCGTCTCTATCACGATGCGGCCCAGCTTGCTTTCCTCGGCCTTGTGGAGAAATGCAGCCAGCAGTTTTGTCGGGGCAGCGTTGTCCTTGGGCTTGCCGATGCCGTGCTGCCGGATGAGAACTGACAGTCGCCGCTCGTCCAGCATCGTCGTGAGCCGTTCGGCCACAAACAGCAGGTCGCGTTTCATCAGCCGCACGGGAACAGCGTCGCCGATGGCGTTGAGAACGCGCATTCCGCTGGTCTGCGCGATGGCCTCCTCGCGGCGGCGCCTCTCCTGCTCGGCTTTGAATGCGCCGTCGGCGTGGTTGCGCTGTTGTTGCCGCTGCGGGTGATGGACCGGGCAATCGGGATTGGCGCAAACTTTCTTCGTTTCGCCCTTCTCGGTGCCCTCGGTGACAATGGCTTCGGTCGTGTTCTTGCACGATTTGTACTCAGGCCAGTCGCGCTCGTTCTTGCTCTTTGGTTTTTCTTGCCTGATTTCGACATACTTGTTGCGCGGGATGACGGGACTACCGTCGGCTGGTTTACCGTAGGCGGTGCTGATCTGTACCAGTTTCGGCTTGGCGGCGACGGTCTGCTTTACGTGCGCGTCGATCTTCGCGGCGTAACATTTCGGATCGCTGCACGAATCAGGCTGGTTGGTCCCGATGTCGGCAAAGAGCAATGTGTTGTGCCCAGTGCGCTTGGAGCATTCGACGCAGGAACCGGCCTCGGGCACAAGCTGTGCGTCGTCTTTGGAGAACGGCGCGGTGGCAAGCTCCAACAGAATATTGTGCTCAATCCACTGCTGGAGATGGCGGACAGGGAGCAGAATGCGCTTGGGCTTGGAACCGTTGGTGTACGCGTCCTGATAGCAGGCCGCGAGCGCCTGTTCCTGTTCGGCAGACTGCAATTTCGCCAACAGCAGTGCGTGTCCCACGCCGATTTCATCTTTCGCGAAGGCTTCGGTCACTGCCGGAGCAAGCTGCGCAAGACGGGCGCGGGCGGCGACGTATGCCGGCGGCTTTCCGACCTTGGCCCCGATCTGCTCCACGGTATAGTCAAGACGTAAGAGCGAGACAAAGCCGGACGCCTCATCCAGCGGATGCACATCGCGCCTTTGCAGGTTCTCAACGATGCTGGTTTCGAGGGCTTGCGCGTCAGTCAGTTCCACGATGCGCACAGGAACGGAATCAAGTCCAGCGAGTTGCGCCGCGCGATAGCGCCGCGCCCCTGCTACGATTTCGTAGCTGTGCCCCTTCTGCCGAACCAAGAGCGGCGAAAGCACACCCTGAGTCTGAATACTGGCGGCGAGTTCCTGTAATGCCGCATCTTCAAAGACGCGGCGCGGGTTAGCAGGTGATTCTTGCAACTGGATGATCGGCAAGTTGCGATACTCGGACTGCATTTCAACTGTGGCTGTCATGGGGATTCTCCTGTTGAGGTTGTCAAGCGTGAATGGGAGAGCGGGCGCGTTCCGTGCGCACCCGCTCAGAACTTGGGGCCTCTAGCTGGCCGCTGCGAATGCTTCGGTTGCCGCCGGTTCCTCCGGGCGGATGGCCCGGAGGATGGTGGAGGCGGTGCGCTGGATGACTTCAAGGCTCTCGGCCAGAAGTGCGGCGTTGCCCGCGTACATCTGGATGTAGTCGCTGCTGGCGCGGCCCATCTCCAAGCCGATGGCTTGGCCCACGATGAAAGCCACGGCCTCAGCTTCGGTTTCGCGCACTGTGGCCGTGGTCATGGTGCGGCGGCTCGGCCTTGTGCAAAAGTTCGTGCGCCGTTTCGTGTACCAAGCTGACGAATTCCTCGGCTTTGGACTGCCCCGGTAGCAGAGCGATCTTGCCGCCGTAGCTGACGCCAAGGGCCGGGGCAATCTTCTCGTTGAATTCGAGCGCGATATTCTGCTGTGCGAGGAAATCGATCAGCCGGTCGTGGTGGTCGCCCACTTCGCCGGTAATACTGTGCTCGAACTCGGGCAGGTCGGCACCTTCGGTCTGCGCCACATCGAACACGTACACGGCGCGGAAACCGATCAGCATGGGCTGAGGCTTGGTTTCCAGTTCCGGCTCCGATTCGCTGTCGGCGCTCTTTCTGCGCCTGTAGCCCATCATGGGAGCGAGAATCTGGATGCCCTTTTCGCCCTTCTTCACGAACCGGCCCATTTCGTTCCATGTGCCGGATGCCCGCCACGCGCTGGCCGTCGGGCTTCTGTCTCGCAATCGGCAAAATATTTCCGAAGCTGTAATATGTGGAACCGCGCCATCGCCGCAGAGGTACGCGGTCAAGGTTTCGCTCTTTCCCGCCTCAAGCTGTCGGATGAGGATAGTCCACGGCCTGCTTGATGAGAGTTGTGTGGGGTTGTCACTCTGCGCTGGTGCGCTGCTGGTAGGGCGAATCGCTGCGGCTCCGCTGCGCCGCATTTTTCCTGTGCGGCGCGTGGCTGCTGGTTGGCCATTGCTGGCGGTGGTGGCTGCGATGCTGGTAGTGTGTTGCTGAATTCATTGCTGCTGCTCCTGCTGTTGCCCCGTGGGGCCGATTGGCGTCCAGAAGCAAGAGCACCCAAACCTAATTTTTTTCGTTGAGTGCTCCCGCTTCATGGCTCTTGCAACGGGCGGAGGCGGGAAGGTTCAGTCAAGGGCGCGCGTTCGGTGCCCGTTCATCGGAGCGCAGCGGAGACCCTTGACGGGTTCTTCCCGCCTCTGCCAGACCGTTGCCTGAAGCGGGGGCACTCGACGAGAAAGAAAATTGGTGGCACTTCCTTATTGCTGTACGCTCGTGCGCACGTAAGGGAGGGGCGTTGCGGGGAAGGAACGGCCCCGCTGGGATGGGTGACGGAAGACGCCGGCATGATCGGCGGCTAAAGTCAGGGAAGGGGCTCCTTCCCACCAAAAGCAAACATCGTGTCTTTGTAAGTGATTGGTAGTATGTGCACTAGTTAATGCTGTTGACGGCATTATGCCGACCATGACATATTAGAGGAGATGGCTTGGGAAGTCGAATTTTCGGATGAATTCGGGGAGTGGTGGGACCAGCTAAACGAAGCCGAACAGAAGAGCGTTGACTTCAGCGTTACGTTGCTCGCCGAAGCCGGACCGACACTGAAGATGCCCCACTCCTCCGGCGTGGAGACCTCCCGGCACAGGCACATGCGGGAGCTTCGGATTCAGCACGAGGGACGCCCGTACCGGGTGCTTTACGCGTTCGACCCGCGCCGCACAGCATTTTTGCTGATCGGCGGAGATAAGACTGGAAACGACCGATGGTACGAGGAATACGTTCCTCGGGGAGACGACATTTACGACCAGCATTTGCAAGAGCTGGAAACCGAGTGAGCAAGTGAGCGCACCAGTTCTCCGTACTGGGAATGCCCATCGAGGAGAGAGACGGTTATGGCAAGGAACTATAAGGAACTGCAAGCAAAGATGAACCCGGCAGACGTTGCCGAAAACAAGCAGCGTGTGCGCGAAGAATTGCAGCGCATGGCACTGGATGAACTGCGAAACGCCAAACAGCTTACCCAGGCAGACATGGCGGAGCTCTTGGACGTACCGCAGAGTTCGATCTCGCGGATCGAGCAACGCGCGGATATGTACCTGAGCACGCTGCGTAACTATATTCAAGCTATGGGCGGGGTTCTCCAGATTCAAGCGGTGTTCCCCGAAGGAGGCGCGGTCATCATCAGCCGCTTCGGAGACTATGAGGACCAGCCCTACATCGTCTCGGTGCGCACAGAAGAGGGTGGAGCCTACCAACTCCGGGCGCGGCCTTTCTCTCATCAGGGCGCATGGTTGTCCACGCGCGCCTTCAAGTGGTCTGGATTTGTAAAGGCGATGAAAGCGCTCCATCTCGAATCGCAAATCCCCACAATTCGAACGAACTTGGAGAAAACGGGCGAAGTGGAGATAGGCGGAAGAGCGGGGCAACGGATCTTCCATGTGCCCGATTTGGTCGCGGCGGGCTTTGAGTCTGCCGTCGTTGAATGACGGTGAGAACTATTGGCAGGTGTTATGGCGGGATATACGGACAAAGACGTAATCGGTCACTGGCTGCGGCTTCACAATCGGCTCAATGGCAGCAAGTATCAAGTCGAATCGTGGCCTGACGACGATTCCTCGAAGAAAAATGTCGATGCTCTGTGCCGTGACGCCGAAGGACGGACGCTTGCGATTGAGCACACCTTGATTGAACCGTATCCCGGACATAAGGAGGACACCGCACGCTTTCTCCGGACGCTTGCCGTCCTGGAAAATCATCCGCGGCTCGTTCAAGCAGGACATATGGTGATCGTGACGCAGGCGTTCGGGGCGATTCCGAAGGGTATCAAGTGGGATGAGGTGCCACAACAGATAATCGCACAGCTCGCGCCGATACTGACTACTCTTCCCGAAGGTGCGCGAACCATTACTGTGCGTGGCCCAAAGTGGAGCCTCGATTTGCGTGTGAGCAAGAGAAAAACGGCCACTGACGGAGGCAATTTTTCCACCGGCCGTATCCATCCTGGCGAGCCGGGACCGGAGATTGTATTGGCGGCACTGGAAAAGAAGATTCCGAAGCTCGCCGCGGCTTCCGCGGACAAGAGGATTTTGCTGCTGGAAATGGATGCCGTCGCCGGCTCTGTTGCCGACCAATTCGCTCTGGTGCCGGATGAGTCGAGGGTTCAGGCGTGGTTGAGCAGCATCGACGAAATCTGGACGGTCAATACCGCAACTCTGGAGAGTGAAGATACGATTTTCACGGACCAGCTTTTTCCGCCGCTCTACGACCATGCGAACTTTTGCTCACTGGAGTTGACGACGGACGTGTTTCGGCAGGTGAGCCGATAGCTGGGACCCAATGCCGCCGACGGGCGCGGCCATGCGGGAGGTGTTGATGCGCGTCTATGTGCTGGGAGCAGGGGCGTCTTATCCGATCTACCCGCTTGGCGGAGCCTTGTTCAACGCTATCGACGAACACATCGGCAGTTGCGGGCACTGCATCAACAGGTTTGATTATCAAACCGACTGGCCAAAACTCAAAGAGTGGTTGGCGGACAATTCCAACCCATTACTGCGCCAAGCATATTGGAATGGGAACATCGAACAGATTTTTACGGTTCTTGATCTGGCGGAAGGGTTGATCTCCGATAGCCATATTTCGATGTTGCGTGCGGCCAAAAAAGGTATGGACGAAGTCAAGGAGGCTGAAGCACATCACGATTCGTTCGCTGCTGATATAGGGGAGTACCGAGACGCGCGAAGCAAGTTGCTGTGGGCGATGGAGGACTTCTTTCTACAGAGAAACGACAGCGATATGAAGGACTATAGTGCCGATCGCTGGAACAATCTAAAAAGATTCGGGGCGCTCCTTGATCCTGGCGATACTGTCATCACCTTCAACTACGACTCTACGATTGAGCGAGTCTTGCTCGATTTAGGGAAATGGACGCTTTCGGATGGTTACGGGACACAGTTAGTGTTTCAGCAGAACGACTACGATACAACTCCTGTTGCATTTCCGTCTTCGCAGGTTAAGGTATTGCACTTGCATGGGGCTGTGGGGTGGTACACCAAGCCTGTCTTTTCACAGGGCTTCGATCTTAGCGTTGAAGGTGGCGGCTCCATCCCGCTTAGCGCACTTTCTGCGGCGCCGCTTGAAACTGAAATTGCTCTCGATCCTCTTTTATTGCAAGGGCTGGGCATCCACCACGTAGATGCGTCTCTTCCAAGGCGTCCGCCAAGCGAATATCAAGTCATGTTGCATCCGAGTTTCTTAAAAGAGTACGGCGGAGAAGACCGGCGCAACCGAATCTTCAATCGACTCTGGAGAATGGCGTTGGATGCACTGAGGAGTGCCGATGAAGTGACCATCATCGGCTATAGCCTCCCTCCCGCAGATAGTGCGGCGTGGACGTTACTCCACACTGGCTGCGAGCGCGGACGGACTGTTGTCGTCAATCCGAGTAAAGCTGTTCTCGTGAATCGCTATGGAAGCCTCTTGAGGTTGCCGGGGTTCATGCAAGCGTTGGATTTTGGTGCCTGGTTAGATTCCAAAGATCTCTCGGCGTGACGAATCGCATGCCTATAGCCTGGATATCTCTTTGGTTTATTTGGCAGAGGAAGAGAAGAGCGGAGAATGATAACTCCGTCTGCAAAACTCATGACCATCAGATCAATCCATTCCCAGCCCCAGCCCATGCCGAATAGAGACAGACTGGTTGATTTCGAGCGCCGCAGTTTTGGTCACCTTCGTTCCGAGTTGCTCAACGAGCCGGGTCACAAAATTGTTGCTTCGTGGCTGGCGCGGGAGACGGTGACGTAGCCGAAGCGCTTCGGCGCTAAGGAAGAGTGATCCAGTTGTGCTTGGCAGAACTGATCCATGGCAGGAACAGCATTCGTAGAGATAGGGATGTATAGAGCATCATCCCGCACCGCAGGTGCGGCTGGGTTTGGCTTTTCAGTGTCATCCCACGCCGAAGGCGTGGTTGCTTCATGCGCTGTGCGTGCGCCATCAGGCTGAGCGGAGCCTCTGGAGTTTTTGCCGTGCGTATTGGAAGTACTCTTCTCCAACTTCTGTTTCGAGCACTTCCTCGATGATCGGCATGAAGTACGCCAGAGAACGGACGGTGGCCAGCGGCGGAGCATCGACAGGCCGGATCAGGCGGCGAACCGCGGCCAGCACAAGTGCGTTTTCAACTATGGATAGGGGAACACCGCGTTGATAGAGCTGAACAGCCAGCTTGCGATCTGGCGGGCGCAGGTTGCCGCATGTTCCCGGTGTGTCGCGATAGGCTTCGAGAACCCTGCGCACGTAGTCTTCCCGCCCCACGAACGAAGACCTGTCCGTGGGGACCCCGGCTTCGCGGCCGGATGGTTGTTGATCCATGGCCGTCTCCTCAGCCTTGCGGATCTCGCAGCGATGGTCCGTCGATCTGTATGGTGTGGCAGTAGTGGCGGACACGGCTCAACAGCGCATCGACCATGGCCGGGTTGCCGAGGAAGTTGCCCCATTCGTCATAGCTGAGATTTGTGGTGATGATGGTGGAGTGGCGGTGATAGCGCTCCTCCATCAGCTTGAAGAAGATGTTGGACTGTTCGGGCTTTAGCGTCAGATAGCCAAGCTCGTCGATTAGAAGCGCGTCAAGCCGGCTCAGGCGATTCAGCAGTTGGCGCGAGGAGCGGTCGGCCAGCGAGGCATACATCTGATCGAACAAGTCCTGTGCGCGGATGAACTGGCAGCGGTATCCATTCTCCAGCGCTTTCAGCAACAGGCCAGACGCCAGTCCTGTCTTGCCCACGCCTGGCGGCCCGACCAGCACCAGGTTCTCCGCCTTGGCGATGAAGTCCAACTCGGCCAGAGTATGGATCTGCTTGCGGTTGACGCCAGGCTGTCGCGCGAAGGGGAAGCTGGTCAGCGACCAGTTCTCGGGCAGGTTGGCGCGCTTGATTCTCCACGCCAGTGCGGTTTCCTGTCGATGTTGCCACTGCGCTCTGAGCAAGCGGGTGAGGAACTCGGAATAAGAGACATCCTCTTTCTCGGCGGCGCTCGACTGCTCGCCGTAGATGTCCAGGATGCGATTCAGGTGAAGGTTCTTCAGCAGTTGTTCCAGTTCGTCACTCGGTTTCATTTCTCGCTCTCCGGTTCGTTGTTCAGCAGGAAGTAGTCGCGCGCCACCATGCGCAGGATCATGCGTTCGACCCGGTCCAGGTCGTAGAGTCCGTATCGTGCAGCTTCAGCAACTGCTGCCAGCAGCGGTTCCCGTGGATACTCGCGCACCATGCGCAGCAGTTGGCGCAGGGCAAGAACGACAAGCTTGCGACTGTGCTGCTTCAGCGCCGCGACATAGCCGGCGATTTCAGGCACGGCCTTGAGGATCAGCGCTTCCTCCGGATGAGGATCGGGACGCTTGACGCCTCGCGGCGGCCGGTGTTCGGCCAGCATGACATGCCGGCGTTCGGCTTCGACTATGCGCTGATGAGTTACCAGGTGACGGGCATCGAGTTGGATCTCGATCTTGCTGCTGGTCTCGCGCACTTCGACGCGGCGGCCGATCCAGCCAACCGGAACCGAGTAACGATTGGTATTCACCGTGACGTAGCCTTCCACATCCACCATGCGTTCGTGCAGGCGGTAGACTTCGGGAACCCAGACCGGCAGCGGGCGCAGATGCTGCTGCTCCATCGCGAACAACTCCCGCGGCACGGCGCGGAGATGCTTCTTGTAAGTGCCATTGACGCGGTCGCACCACTGCCGCGCCTGCTGGTTCAGATCCTGCCAGTTGGCGAAGCTGCGCCCCGCCAGGAAGTTCCGCTCGATAAACCAGAAGGGTCTCTCAACGCGAGCCGAACGGTTGGCGTCGCCCAACTCATGTGCTGCGAACTGGAAGCCGAATCGATCTGCAAAAGCCGCCATCTCCGGCACTGGAACCATCGCTCGCCCGGTGCCGCGCAGCACCACAACGTGCGTGTTGTCGATTTCCACCCGCTTTGCAACGCCGTTGAAGTAGCGCAGAGCCTCGACCAGGAAGACCTTGCAATCGAAGCGCTGGAAGGTTGGATACAACTGGAAGAACAGCATGTGCGAGTAACACAGAACCGCCGACGCGGTCTGCGCCTTGCGCCGCTTGCCGCCCAGTTGGACCTCGTGCGGTGAGGTGTCGTGTTGCATCTCCTCGCCCGGAGAGAAGTGATAACGGCCCGCC
Source organism: uncultured Acidobacteriaceae bacterium (assembly GCA_963757965.1). GTDB lineage: Bacteria > Acidobacteriota > Terriglobia > Terriglobales > Acidobacteriaceae > Telmatobacter. The sequence continues at coordinate 25,619 of CAVWTV010000001.1, read as the reverse complement.
GCAACGATCGGCGCTTGCCCGATCCCATGCCGGCGGCAGAAGGCGGTCAGTGCAGAGTACGACAGCGTCGCTCCACTCGCCGCCAGCTCTTCCTGGACCCGTACGAGATTGCCCTTGCACATTGGCAACAGCTCCAGGATCTGCTGCCGGTAGGGATCGCATATCTCCGCCCGCGCCAACGCCGGTACCTCCGACGAGCCGGAGCGCAGCACTTCGCGCACTGTCAGTCGGCTGACCTTCAACACCCGCGCTATCTCGCGCTTGCTCACCGCTTGCGTATTCAGTTCCAGAATCGCCGCTTGTTGGCTCTGGCTCAACATCCTCCGCTCCTTGTGGGTGTGAGTTGGGTTGGTGTGGGATCTTGGCCGCAAGACGGCCCAGTTCTTCAAGCGCCCGATCGATCTTGCGGTGCGTCTCGGCGCACTGCGGCATATCCAGTTCCACCGTCGCGCCCGACAGACGGCGGTTGGCTCGGCGCGCAATCGCAACCACTACTTCCAGATCGCGGCCCAGTTCCGCCATGGCTGGCGATGCCGGATCTACTGCATGCTCGCGTTGCGTCTTCAGAAACAGTTGGGGCTCATCCAGAAGCCGCTCGCGAACCGACGCAGTGGACGTGCGCCAAGCGGCATATAACTGTCCCGCTTCACGGCTGCTCAGCCGATAACGCGCAAACCCCTCCGCCATGCGCCGGCTATCTTCCGGTTTCGAGCGTGCAACTGGCACCAGGAACTTCATCGCCGCGTGGGCCGGGATGGCGCCGTCGCGCACCTGTTGTTGCACACTCTGCGGAAGCAACTCCACCAGGCCCATCCGCCGCGATACCCAACTCGTGCTGCGGTCGAAACGGCGGGCCAACTCCTCCAGCCCATAGCTGAAGCGCTGCTCCAGTTCCACCAGAAGCCAGCCTTCTTCCAGAGCCGTCTCGTGATCGCCCGAACGCATCGACCGGTCCAGAAGCAGAGCATCCACTTCGCTCAGTGACCAGACCACCGCTTCGACCGTGTCCCGGCCCAGTTGCTCGAGCGCAGCGATCCGCTGGTAGCCGTCGATCACCAGGTAACGGTCAGGCTGCTCGGCTCGAACCACAACGATCGGCGTCTGCTGGCCGCTGGCTGCCAACGACGCCAGCAACCGCCGATGCCGTTCCGGCCGGCGCACGCGAAGGTGCTCAAGACGCCGCTCAAGTTGGTGGAATTCCAGCCGCATGACTACCGCCCTCTGAACTGCTACCTCCCAAATATGCAGCAGGCGGAATCTGGGATTGCGCGGATAGATGGGGTAGTGTAGCCGAATCTTCTCTGGAATCAACACGATAGAGCTTCAACTGGGATTGCGCGGAGTGAAGCAGTAGTGAGCCCATAACGCCTATGAAATCAGCGCCTTGCACGCCGAACTGGGATTGCGCGATATCCCAGGGAAGTCGATTCAAAGGAGGGGGTAAACGGAGCGGTCCCGGCGGCTCGTCGCAGGCCCCACGGGTCTGGATTCGCCGGCCGGAAAAGTAATCCGGATTCCGCGCTCGCCACGCCGCCTGCTTCTTGCGGCGACGCATGGCCTGGCACGACGCCCTACTACAGGCATGTTGCCGGGAGCCAACTCGTTTGTCGGGACGGAACCAGCGATGGCAGATGCAACAAGGGCGCTTCCGGGCAACTGGCATGATGAACCATCATCCCCAAGCCCTGCACCAATCCTCAGTTGCAATCTTGATTACCGGACAGGTGGGTCAATTCTGGAAAGCAGACCCGGGTCAGTCTCCGAAAGCGCCGAAGCCGAAGCGTGAACTGAGCAAATCGTGATGGACGCTGGAATCGGCGTGAATCAAGACGCGCTCGGCGGCGAGTCCATGGGCACTGTGGCTGGTGACGGCGTAACCGTAATCAAAGTGGCGGTGCCTGGCCCGGTGAGCGCGCACGAAGAACAGCCGCCAGCGGCGGCTCGTGCGGAGATTTGCCGCTAAGAGCGCCCCAGCGGGGCAGCGGCAAATCAGAACAATCTCAGTGAGGAGCGTCCGGGCCGGACATTTGGACAACTACGTCCCTGCGCCAGCCTCCGCCAGCGGCTCCAGCAAAATACGGCTTCGGGAGGTTCATTGTCAGCGCGCCTTGCTGCGTTGACCTCCTTTAGACCTATCGTGAACCTCGGCCGCCTTCACCGCCTTGGCCTTGCTATAGTCCGGTTGCGGCAGTTCCCACCCCGCCATCCCCTGCAGCACGCGGTCCGCGTGCTTGATGGTGTTCACGTGTCCATAGTGGGTTTCAATCATGTGGACGGAAGTTCCCATCTGCTCGGCCAGGAAATATACGTCCACGCCTTCCTGCAATCTGAGCGTGGCGTAGGTGTGCCGGAAGCAATAGGTCGAGCGCGGCACGCCCTGCGTGCCCTCGCGCAGTTTCGCTTCGTTCAGAAGGTCCGCAATCAGCGAGCTGTAAAGAGTTATCGCTGGCTTGCCGGTGACATTGGTAAATACTCTGTCGTCCGGTTCCGTGGCTTTGGAGATCACGCGGATACGTTCCAGATACTCTCCGACGCTTTTAGGAGCCACCAGCTTGCGCGACTTGCCTTTGCCTTGGACAAACAGCACAACGATCTCGCGCCCCTCCCGGTCTTTTGCAGGCATAATGTCGCGCCAGCGGAGATTCTTCATCTCTGCCGGCCTCATGCCTGTATTGCAGGCAATCAGGATCATGTTGTAGGTGACGGTGCGATACCAGATGCTTGAAGGTTTATCCGCCTCGGCGATCCACTTCCTTCCGACAGTGTGGAGTTTGCGGTATTCTTCCAGCGTAAACTCGTCGCGCCGCATGGTCTTGAGCTTGGGCCGCTCGTCGAAACGCTGGCTGGCAGGAACGTAGCGTTTTTTGATGGCGTAATTCATCACCGCGCCGAAGATGGACATCTCCAGCCGGATGGTGGAATCGCTAATAAACGGAACCGTCCGTTCTTCCGAAGGTTTGACTTCAATCGGCTTCAAAACCCTGATGCCCAGGGTTTGCTGAACCTTGGTGCGGCGCTCGGCTTCCGTATCCGCGAAAGCTTGCGCCATGTCGGCAGTGATTTCCCGAACACCGTTGCGCTTATTGCGTCCCGCGCCGTTCTCCCGCCGCCATGCCGGATAGCCGCCCCAAAGCTCATCGCCAATAAGGTGGACCTGCGTTGAACCTACATATCGGTCTAAGGTGCCTTCGATAATGGCGCGAACTTTCCTGGGACGTGCGGCGCTGATCTCTCCACGTCTCGCTCGCGCCTCCTGGTTCAGCAGATACTCTCTTCCGACCTCGCGGAAGGGATGGTTGAACACAGGAACGTCATGCTTCAAGCGAAACCGGATGTCTGCGTCCTGGTCGAAGGCGCGTTCCCGCGCCACCTCGATGTCGGTCGTCTTGAGCGAAACCGTCTTGTAGCGGTCGGCTTTAGGGATCTTCATGCGGCAATACCACATCCGATGATCCACGTCGCCACGCCGGAAGAGAACCAGGCCTGGCTTGAGTTCCGATTTGTCGGTGACGAATGGCATATTCGCCTCTATTGTTTTCGATGCGTCCTGTGCAGATTCCGTGCAGATTTTTCCGGCAAGTCATTGACTCTACGTATCTGTGCAGGACTCGTATAGATGATATCAAAATATTATATTGCTTGTTTGTATATATTTACGATATAGTTGTCATCCTGAGCGAAGCGAAGGATCTGCGTTTCCGCCTTTTATGTGTGTGACTTTCAAAGGAGCATGAGCCTTCAGGCACAGGCATTTTCTTGCTTTCTTGAACTTGCGATCTGTTTCTTACCAGGCATTTCTCGAATTGCCGAAAGGTAAAGTCGGCAAGAATCCGGGATCGAGACCTTGCGATTTCGCAATCATCCCCATGAACCCGAGTGCGTCAGGTCTCCTCTTTGACACTTGGAGGAGCACGAAGTCTCACGCGCCCTTGCCAGAAGCGCCACCAACCTCAACCCGTCGGAGGCCGCTCTTCCGGTCTGAATCATTGCGGCTGCTGAGACTGGGGCGGGGTAGGCGAATTTCCGCCAGGGTTCGGCCCTCCGCTTAATCCGGAGCTGGGACCATTGCCCGGCCCGCCGACCGAGCCGGAATTGCCGCCGATGCCGTTCGAGATGCTGGCTGCCGATTGGCCGCCTGCGCCGGCTCCGCCGCTGCCCAACGTCATCCGGTCTGTGATGGGGTCGTAAACAAACTCCCACTCGTTGTAATGGTTCTTCTTCTTGTAGACCAGAATGGATTGCTTGGGGCTATTGGGCGAGAAGCCCATGATTCCGGCTCCGCCGAAGGTCTGGCCGGTCTGTCCGCCGATGCCTGTGTCGGCGCCTGAGGTTCCGCTTTGATCCGTTGAGCCGGTGCCGCCAGTTGTGCCGCCGGCGCCGCTCGAACCGGACAACGGATTGCTGCTCATCGGGCCATTGGAGCCAAAGTTGGAGTTGTTTGGACTGTTCCCGAAGGAAGAGCCGATTCCGCTGCCTGGGGTGGTGGCGCCTGCGATCCCGCCCGGCCCAACGCCTCCAACGGACGAGCCCGCCAGCGGCTGGCCAAAGAAGCCCATCGCTGTGGGGGCTTTGTTCTGGCCCAGGCGGATCGGCTTCCACTCCTCCTTGCCGGTGGTCGGGTCTACATATTTCTTGCGCAGAAAGCGAATCCCGTTTGTGGGCTTGGCCAGGGCGTCGGTGTTGGGCGGATACGCGCCGAACTTCTTGTAGTACATTTTGACGGCGCGGATGTACTGCTTGCCCCGTTGCATCGTTTCAACTTCGCGGTCGCGCTGGATCTCCTTGGCGATCCGGGGCAGGGCAACGGAGAGCGAAATAATCAGTATCGCAAGCAAGAAAATGACCGCAAGCATCATGTAGCCCTCTTCCGAGGGGCGAACAAGGCGGCGGGTTGGAGCGGGCCTCTTCATTTCAGCTTCTAGCGGGTCCTTCGTATTGACTAAGTCTGCTGTCTCATCCAAAGCGTCCGTTCAAAATGCATGAATGAACCTCTGTCTAAGTCCAGTCTTAAAAGGGCACGACTTCAGTCGTGCCCTGACGCTTCTTGCCTTTCAGAAGGCGTTTTTCCGCAGCCTCTTTAGCAGCCTGTGCTGAAAGTTCGGTTTTGAAAGGGCACGACTTTAGTCGTGCCGCAAACTGCTGAAAATAAACAGCGGGCTTTAGCCCCTGAGGGAGTACTGGCTTTGAGAATTGAACTTGACCAGAGGTTCCCTAATTCCCCACCAGCGGCAGCGATTGCGTGTTGTTGTAGCTCAAATCGGTCACCTGGGCGCTGGCCGGCAAAATTGCGCCCACCTTGTAACGGTGATCGACAATATCCCCGGTGCGAGCCATGAAAATATCGTCTCGAAGCATGAAAAATCCCCGAATCGACTTGTCTCTAGCCTGGGCGTAGCCAAAGTACTTCAATTCGATGGCTGGCGGCTTCGGCGGTTCGTAGGGTGCGTTTGCGGCTGCGGCTGCCGCCTGGCTTTCTCTGGCGCTCTTGGCCGGAGTCTCGATCCGCACAGCGGGCGCGGACTCGGCGGAGAAGATGTTTCTCCCCGTGCCGTGGTACTCCACATCCTCGGTCTGCGCCAGCGCTCCGAAGTGCAAAGAGGGGTCCAGTCCGGCATTGGAGAGCTTCTGCGCGTCAGGTCCCAGCGCCGCGGCGGTCGAAGCCGGTTTTGCGGCCTGAGCGGGTGCGTGTTGCGCAGCTCCGGGTTGCGCCTGGACCACCGGGCGCGGCGCCGACGTGCTGAATTCGTTGTACAGCTTCCATCCGCCATAGATCGCAATGAAACTGAACAGGGTGACGACAATGTACACCTGGCGCTTGTTTTCGGTTCCCAGACGAATGGCCATGTCTACTCGCCCTCCTTCGCCGCGGGGGTCGAGCCCGATGCGCCCTTTTCCGGTTCAGGCGTTGGCGGCAATCCGCTGGCTGCTGCATCGGCCGGCCGCAGCCAGGTGGAGACCTGCAGCCGCAGATTGACCAGGCCGCCCTGCTGCCCGGTCAGCGCCATGCCCCGGATGACAAAAAAAGTCTGGTCGCGCTCCAGGCTGTTCACAAAGCGCATGATCTGCGGATAGTCGCCGCTGATGCCGGCGTCCATCGAGATCTCTGTCAGATCGGACCCGCGCGGGCCCTGCGAGTACTGCACCCGCGCCAGCCGCACGCCGGCCTTGACCTCCAGTTCGCCGATGCGGCGAGGCGATCGACGAGTAGTTGGGCGGGATGCGCTTGGCATAGAAGGCCTTGATCTGGCTGCGCGACTCCTCTACGCGCTTGTCCAGGCCGCGCAGCGGAGCTGTTTGCAGTTCAAGCGCCTTCAATTGGATCTGTTTCTCGGCCAGCGCGTCTGCTGGAGCGGCTGTTGGTGGCGGCCCAGTCCAGGCCGAAGCGCACGGCCAGCCCAATGACCAGCACAAGCAGGAGCGCGAAGCCGGCATAGTGCCAGGTGAGCGGAGAAGTCAGGCGCTCGCGCCAGGCAAAGCTGCTTGTCGCTTTCATTGCGGGCCTCCTGGCCGGGATTCGAATCGCTGGCTCGCAGGCTGGCGGCCCGGACCCGTGTAGGGTTGGCGGCCGGGCGCGGAGTCTAACGCCAGAGGCCGCGGGAACACGATTGACGGCGCGCGGCGCGGTGATTTGCCGGGGCCGGCATCGTCGCTCTTTTGCGCCGCGGGCTTTTTCCGCCTTGGCAGACGCTTTGGCCTCTGCCTGCGGCGCGGCGGGTTGTACTCGGCCAGCAGATCGAAGTTGAAGCGGTTGGAGGCGCTCACCGGCTCCAGCCGCTCGTTGGGCCGCCGCTGGTCTCGGCGTTCTCGCCCACGATGCGCGGCAGACAGAAAGCGCCTCGAGTGCTCCAGATTCTCGACCAGATCGACGCCGCGGTCGCGCGGGCCAATCACGCGCAGTGCAAGGTGATGTGGCCGTCCTTGCCGCGCAGCGGTTCGAGGGTCGAGCACCTGCACTCCGCCGGGCAGCACGGTTTCCAGGTCCTCCATGGCCAGCGTCCAGGAGAACGTCTTTTCGTCGAAGAGCTGTTGAGCAGCGCCGGCCTGGGTCAGCAACTTCGGCGTTGTCCGGCTGGTGCATCAGGTCTCTGGTAGCCTTGCCGCTCCTGAGCGACTGCGGCAATCCGCTGGTCCAGCGAGTGTTCGCGGGCGCGGGCCTCTTCGGCCTTCTGGTGAAAGGCGCGCAATCCCAGACCCAAGGCAATGGCGATCAGGGCCAGCACGCCCATGGCGATGCGCAGGCGCTTGAGTGCCGGTCCGAGTCGGCAAAGGGGCGAGTGGCGAGATTGAGAGTGATCCGCATCGGTTATCCTGCCTCCGCCAGCGCGCCGGCAACGCCGGCCATGCTCATGTCGCCAAGCGACGTCACGGCGCCAGTCTCAGGCCGCGGCGCCAGGTCGACCACGGCCAGCTCGGGGTATCGATCCACCGGGCAAACTCTTCGCGCTGTGCCTGCGCCGGCAGTAATGCAGCCGGCTCGGCCGGCGCCGCAGCTTGTCTTCAAAGTAGGCCGCGGCCACGGCAATGCCGCGCTGCACCTCTTCCAGGCGCATGCCGGGATCCTCGGGCAGGTCGAGCGTGCGATAGAGCAGCAGATCGTTGCCGTTGGCGATCGAGGTGGTCAGCGCCAGCCGCTCAGGTTGGCCGCCAGCACGGCCTCCATCGAATCGATGGCCCCCAGCGCCGCCAGGCTCGAGGGCAGCACCGCGCCCGGCTCGTAGCCGGCCGCGCGCACCGCGGCCTCGTATTCATGCAAGAATGGGGCCGGGCATCACCGCCGCCAGCACCTTGCATTCGGTCTTGCTCTCGCTCAGCATCTGGTAGCTCACTCCGGCGTGCTCCACGTCGAAGGGAACCATCTTGCGCAGCCGGAAGCGCAGCACGGGAATAGCCTCAGCGGCCTTGGCGGGCAGGGAATCGAAGTCCAGCACAAAGACGCGCACCGCGGTGTCGGGCAGCACCAGCGTCACGGCGCGGGTGCGCGGCGAAACCTGGCCGAGCGCGGAGCGGATGGCGCTGGCGACCGCCTCCGGCGCGCGCAGGTTGGGCTCGCCGATGCCGGGCATCAGCGCGCCGGCCGGCAGCGGCTGAAAGGCGTACACCGGCGCTTGGCCCGTGCCGGGCAGCGCCGCGGCCAGCACTCCCTCGGGCGCAATCTCCACCGCCGCCGGCGGGCGCCCGCCGGACGGGGTTCCGATCTTCACCTTGCTCAGCATCGAATTCACTGCGATTACTCCCATCGTCCCGCACTTCAAGTGCCTCAGTCCAATCTCCAGTCCCGGAACCAGAGTCCCTAGTCCCTTCGCCTACCTCGACGCCTTCTAACGTAAACCGTAACCTTGTTGATCTCCTTGAGCGTCGTCAGGCCGCGCCGCACGCGGTCCAGCGCCGACTCGCGCAGAAAGCTCATGCCCTCTTTCTGCGCCAGCTTGCGCACCTCGGAGGTGGGTTTCTTCTCCAGAATCAGCTCGCGGATGGGGTCGGTCAAGTCCAGCAGTTCGTGAATCGCGGTTCGGCCGCGGTAGCCGGTGCCGCCGCACTCCATGCAGCCCGGCGCCCTCGCGGAAGCCGAAGCCGCGCCACTCCGCCGGGTCCATGCCGCTGGCCAGCAGCACGTCGTCGTCGTAGTAGACCGTGCGCGCGCAGTACTCGCAGATGGTGCGCACCAGCCGCTGCGCCAGGATGCAGTTGAGCGCGGAGACAAAGTTGTAGGCCTCGACGCCCATGTTCAGAAAGCGGCCCAGCACGTCCACCACGTTGTTGGCGTGGACGGTGGTGAACACCAGGTGCCCGGTCAGCGCGGAGTTGATGGCGATCTGCGCCGTCTCCTGGTCGCGGATTTCGCCCACCAGAATCTTGTCCGGATCGTGGCGCAGAATGGAGCGCAGGCCGCGCGCAAAGGTCAGGCCCTTCTTCTCGTTGACCGGAATCTGCGTGATGCCGCGAATCTGGTACTCCACCGGGTCTTCGATGGTGATGATCTTGTCTTCGTCGCTCTTGATCTCGTTCAGCGCGGCGTAGAGCGTGGTGGTCTTGCCGGAGCCGGTGGGCCCGGTCACCAGCACCATGCCGTAGGGCTCGCGGATGTAGCGGCGGAAGCGCTTCAGATCCTCTTCGGCAAAGCCCACCACGTCGAGCGTCAGGTTGTGGAACTTCTCGCTCATCGACTCCTTGTCGAGCACGCGCAGCACGGCGTTTTCGCCATGAATCGTGGGCATGATGGAGACGCGGAAGTCGATCAGGCGGCCCTTGTAGCGCACCCGGAAGCGGCCGTCCTGCGGCACGCGGCGCTCGGCAATGTCCAGCTCGCTCATGATCTTGATGCGGCACAGAATGGTGGAGTGATGCTCGCGCGCGATGGGCGCCATGGCCGCCTGCAGCACGCCGTCGATGCGGTACTTCACCACCACCGAATCGTCGTTGGTCTCGATGTGAATATCGGAGGCGCGGCGCTCCAGCGCGGTGAAGATGGTGGTGTCCACCAGGCGGATGATGGGGCTGATGTCCTCTTCGCTGGTCAGCTTCTCGATCGAGATGTTCTCGTCGGAGTTGTCGTCGCCGGTGAGCACGTCGAAGGTCAGCCCTTCGCTGGCCTCGTCCAGCACGCGCTGCGACTGCTCGGTCTTCTTCAGCAGGTCGGTGATCTGCGAGAGCGTGGCCACGCGCGGCAATGATGCGGTGCGCCGAGCAGGCCGGCGATCTCGTCCAGCACCATCAGCCGCGAGGGGTCGCTGACCGCGATCACCAGCGCGTCCTGCTGCTGCTCGATGGGCACGAAGTTGTAGCGGAACATCAGCTCCACCGGCACCGTGCGCAGCAGGTCGTGCTGAATCTTGAAGTTCTTCAGGTCGACGAACTCGGCGTGATAGCGGCGCGCCAGCGCCTCGGCCTGGGCGCGCTCGTCCTGCCCGGTCGGGCGTCGGAAGCGGCAATGACGTGTTGTGTCAGCCATGGGATTACCCCTGACCTCCGCCGGCCTGCCCCAGCGAGAAGATGGGCAGGTAAAGCGAGATGAGAATGAAGACCACCACCACGCCCATGACGATGAGGATGGCCGGCTCAATCAGCGCCAGCGCGGCGGTCAGCGCCGTGGCCACGTCCTCCTCGAAAAACTCGGCCACCGAGTTGAGCATCTGCGGCAGCGCGCCGGTCTGCTCGCCCACGGTGATCATCTCCGCGGCCAGGTCGGGAAAGACGCCGGTCTGGATCAGCGCCTCGGCCAGGCTCTTGCCCTCGCGCACCGTGGTGATCGAAGTTGAACACCGCCTTCGAAACGCGGCGCGAAGAGATGGAGCGCGCCGCCGTTTCCAGCGACGGCACCAGCGGCAAGCCGCCGGTCAGCAGCGTGGAGAGCGTGCGCGCAAACAGCGCCACCTGGTACTTGAGCCAGATCTTGCCGAAGACGGGCAGCCGGATGCGGAAGCCGTCGACAAAGTCGCGTGCCCCGCTCGGTGATGGAGAAGCGGTAGACGCCGGCAGCCACGCGCCAGCGATCCCAGCAGCAGCCAGAGGAAGTTGTGTTGCAGCCATTTGCCGAAGGCCAGCAGGTCCATGGTCATGGCCGGCAGCTTGGAGCCCATCTGGTCGTAGAGCACGGCAAACTGCGGCACCACCACGGCGAACATGAAGATCATCAGCCCGATGACCAGCGTCAGCAGCACGCCGGGATAGATCAGCGAGGCCGATCAGCTTCTTGCGGAAGGTGAGCGAGACGCTTCTGGAAGCTGACGTAGCGCTCCAGCACCTCCTGCAGGTTGCCGCGAGCGCTCGCCGGCCAGCAGCGTGGTGGTGTACATGACCGGAAAGCCGCTCTGCGCCTCGAAGGCCGACGAGAGCGCGTCGCCGGTCTTCACGCGGTTGGCCACGTCGTCCAACTGGGCGGCGAAATGGGCGTTCTTCTGGATCTTGGCCAGCATCTGCGAGCGAGCCCAGAATCGGCAGGCCGGCGCGGATCAGCGTCAGGAACTGCTGGTTGAAGATGAGAAACGGCTCCAGCTTGACCTTGCGCCGCGAGCCGCCGCCAAAGCCCGAGCGCGCTCGGACCGAGAAGACGTGGTAGCCGGCATGGGTAAAGCGGGCGCGCAGCTCCTCGGCGGTGGCCGCGGTCTGCACCTGCTCCTGCACGCGGCCGCGCTCATCGGCCAACTTGATGACGAACTCCGCCATGTCTTCCGCTCGCCGGCCATCGGAGCCCGGCTCTTCCAAGGGATTCTTCCCACTTTCAGGGTACCAGTTCCTACCGTTGCACAGGTAACCGATAGACGCGAAAAGCCCAAGCTGCGCTCAAAGCGGGAACGGCGATGCGGATTGCGGGAACCCTCGCCCGAAGGCTCACCCTTTTCCGCGCGAAGTCGCCGGGCGCCCCAGGTCTCGATGCGGTGTGCCTCTGCCGCAAGGATCGAGAACGGATCACTTCAACCGGTCAGCTCAGAGGATGCGAGTCTCGGGACACATTGAGCGCTGTCAGGTTCTTCCAGCAGCGATACGCGAAAATGACGGGCCGCGGAGCCTTGCTGGCGCACCAAACAAAGGCGGCAAGGGGGTTCACCCCTTGCCGCCTTTGCCGTGACAGGGAAGCCGCAGTCACGAAAGACTATTTGGCGATTTTGTCGAGTTCGAGATTGAGAGCCAGCACATTCACGCGGGGTTCGCCAAGCAGGCCGAGCTGACGGCCGGTAATGTGGCGCTCGATCAGTTTGCGGACGCTCTCATCGTTCAGATTGCGAGCCTTGGCCACGCGAGCGGCCTGGAAGTAGGCGGCGTCCGGCGTGATGTCGGGATCGAGGCCCGAGCCCGGATGCGGTCACCAGGTCGATCGGCACTGGCTTGCCGGGTTTGCCTCGGCGGACAGCTTGTCGATGAGCCCTGAATGCGGTCCACCAGAGCCTTGTTTGACTGAGCCAGGTTCGATCCGCCGGAGGAGGTGGCGTCGTAGCCGTTGCCGGCCGCGGATGGCCGCGGATGAAAGTAGCGGTCGGAGGTGAAGCTCTGCGCCAGCAACTCCGAGCCGATGACCTGGCCGTCCTTGAGAATGAGGCTTCCCGCCAGCTTGGTGCGGAAACACAGCGCCGGCGATGCCGGTGACCACCAGCGGATAGCCCGATGCCGAGCAGAACCGCGGTGACGAGCGTGAAGCGGATGGATGTTCCCCAGACGGAATGCGCAGGCGAAGCTGTTTGCGCTGGCTTGACCGATGGCAAAGTGGATGTGGAATGCACGGTGGTTCTCCTTGTCTACGTCTACGCCAGGTGCAGGGCTACGAGAAACATGTCGATGGCCTTGATGCCGATGAAGGGCACAATCACGCCGCCCACGCCGTAGATCAGCAGGTTGTTGCGCAACAGAATGTCTGCCGCCTTGGGCTCGTACTTGACGCCCTTGAGCGCCAGCGGAATCAGCGCCACGATGATCAGCGCGTTGAAGATGACCGCGGAAAGAATGGCCGACTGCGGCGAGTGCAGATACATGATGTTCAGCGCGTTCAGCACCGGGAAGACGCCCGCGAACATGGCGGGGATGATGGCGAAGTACTTGGCCACGTCGTTGGCGATGGAGAAGGTGGTCAGAGCGCCGCGCGTCATCAGCAACTGCTTGCCGATCTCCACGATCTCAATCAGCTTGGTGGGGTTGGAGTCGAGATCGACCATGTTGCCGGCTTCTTTTGCGGCCTGCGTGCCGGAGTTCATGGCCACGCCCACGTCGGCCTGGGCCAGCGCGGGAGCGTCGTTGGTGCCGTCGCCGGTCATGGCGACCAGCTTGCCCTTGCCCTGCTCGCGCTTGATCAGGTCCATCTTGTCCTTGGGCTTGGCCTCGGCCAGGAAGTCGTCCACGCCGGCTTCGCGCGCGATCACCGCCGCGGTCAGCGGGTTGTCGCCGGTAATCATGATGGTGCGAATGCCCATGGCGCGCAGGCGAGCGAGGCGATCTTTGAGGCCGCCCTTGACGATGTCCTTGAGGTAGATGACGCCGAGGGCGGTGGAGTTTTCGGCGACCACCAGCGGCGTTCCGCCCATGCGGGCAATCTCTTCCACGTGCGTCGCGGACCTTTTTGCGGCAGGGACGAGCCCTGCTCCTCAAGGAAGCGGGCAATCGCATCCACCGAGCCTTTGCGGATGCGCGTGCCGGGCAGATTCACGCCGCTCATGCGGGTCTGCGCGGTGAAGGGAACGAACTCGGCGTGAATGCCGCCAAGGTCGCGTCCGCGCAGGTTGTACTTCTCCTTGGCCAGCACGACGATGGAGCGGCCTTCGGGGGTTTCGTCGGAAAGCGATGCGAGTTGCGCGGCGTTGGCCAGCCGCTCGTGGCTGACGTCGGGAGCGGGGATGAACTCGGTGGCCTGGCGATTGCCCAGGGTGATGGTTCCGGTCTTGTCGAGCAGCAGGGTGTTCACGTCGCCGGCGGCTTCCACGGCGCGTCCGCTCATGGCCAGCACGTTGTACTGCACCAGGCGATCCATGCCGGCGATGCCGATGGCCGAGAGCAGGCCGCCGATGGTGGTGGGAATCAGGCAGACCAGCAGCGAGACCAGCACGAAGACGGTCTGCGGCGCCTTGGAGTACATGGCGAAGGGCTGCAGCGTGACCACGGCCAGCAGAAAGACGATGGTGAGGCCGGAGAGCAGAATGCTGAGCGCGATCTCGTTGGGAGTCTTCTGCCGTGTTGCGCCTTCGACCAGGGCGATCATGCGGTCGAGGAAGGTCTCGCCGGGATTGGAGGTGATGCGAACCTTGATCCAGTCGGACAGCACCTTGGTGCCGCCGGTGACGGCCGAGCGGTCGCCGCCGGCCTCGCGGATCACGGGCGCCGACTCGCCGGTGATGGCCGACTCGTCGACCGAGGCGACGCCTTCAATGACTTCGCCGTCGCCGGCGATGTAGCTTGCCGGCCTCGACATAGATGACGTCGCCGGCGCGCAGCAGGCCGCTGGCGACGTCTTCAAAGCTCGCCGTCGGCGGTGTAGCGGCTTGGCGATGGTCTCGCCCTTGGCCTTGCGCAGCGTGTCGGCCTGGGCCTTGCCGCGGCCCTCGGCCATGGCCTCGGCAAAGTTGGCGAACAGCACCGTGAACCACAGCCAGAGGGTGATCTGGAGATTGAAGCCGAAGCCGGGGCGGTGGTGGACGGTGTTGTCGATGAGCAGCGCGGTGGTCAGCACGCTGCCCACCTCGACCACAAACATCACCGGGTTCTTGACCATGCCGCGGGGATCGAGCTTGCGCACCGAATCCAGCAGCGCCTGGCCCATGATTTCCGTATTCCAAAGACTTTTCTTTTCAGCCATGTCAGTCCGTTTCTTATTCAGCCGCTAGCTGCTAGCTCCTAGCTTCTAGCTGCACGTGTTGAAAAGCCTGAAATTCAAATCCAATGACCAAAAGTAGTAGCTAGAAGCTAGAGGCTAGAAAAGCTGCCCGGCCTTCAGCAGCAGGTGTTCCAGAATCGGTCCCAGGCTCAGCGCCGGGAAGAAAGTGAGCGCGCCCAGGATCACGATCACGCCGACCAGCAGCAACGTAAACAGAATGCCGTATTCACCGGGAAGGTTCCGGGCGACGGCGGCACGCTCTTCTTCTGGGCCAGGTTGCCGGCCAGGGCCAGCACCGGAATCATCATCAGGAGGCGTCCGCTGAGCATGTCCAAGCCCAGCGCCACGTTGTACCACCAGGTGTTGGCACTCAGCCCGGCAAAGGCCGAGCCGTTGTTGCCCGCGCCGGAGGTGAAGGCGTAGAGAATCTCGGTCAGCCCGTGCGGCCCGTGATTGGCTGAGCGCGGATAGGCCGATGTTGGGCGAGAGCACGAAGATGGCGGTGAGCGTGAGGATGATGAGCGGGAAGATGAGCACGTAAAGCATGGACATCTTCACGTCGTAGGCCTCGATCTTCTTGCCCAGGTACTCCGGCGTGCGGCCCACCATGAGGCCGGCGATGAAGACCGCCAGCACCACGAAGATGAGGATGCCGTACAGGCCCGAGCCCACGCCGCCGAAGACCACCTCGCCGAGCATGATGTTGGTGAGCACCACCATGCCGCCCAGGGGAGTGAAGCTGTCGTGCATGCCGTTGACCGCGCCGCAACTGGCGTCGGTGGTGATGGTGGCGAAGAGCGAGGACTGGGCGATGCCGTTGCGGACTTCCTTGCCCTCCATGTTGCCGCCCGGCGCGGTCGCGGTGCTGGTTTGCGCCGCGCCGTGAATCAGCGGATGGGGCTGCGACTCGGCCCAGTAGACGGTGGTGAATCCGGCGGCGAAGAGCACGAACATGGCGGCCAGCACGGCCCAGCCGTGGCCCGGCGAGCCGGTCATGCGGCCCAGCGTATAGGTGAGTCCCGCGGGAATGATGAAGATGGAGAGCATCTGCAGAAAGTTCGAGAACGGCGTGGGGTTCTCAAAGGGATGGGCGCTGTTGGCGTTGAAGAATCCGCCGCCGTTGGTGCCCAGCATCTTGATGGCTTCCTGCGAGGCCACCGGGCCCTGCGCGATGGTCTGCGTCTGCGCGGGCTGTTCCAGCGGATGGGCCGTCGTGTAGGCCTTGCAGGTTCTGCGGAACGCCCTGGCCGACCAGCAGCAGCGCATAGATGAACGAGCCGGGCAGCAGCACGTAGAGCAGGGTGCGCGTGGCATGTCGACCCAGAAGTTGCCGATGGTGCCGGAGGTGGTCCGCTTGATGCCGCGGATCAGCGCCACGGCCACCACGATGCCCACCGCCGCGGACCAGAAGTTGTGCGTCGCCAGGCCGGCCATCTGGGTGAGATAGCTCATGGTGGTCTCGGGCGTATACGACTGCCAGTTGGTGTTGGTGGTGAAGCTGGCGGCGGTGTTCCAGGCCAGATCGGGGCCGACGGCGGCGAGCCCCTGCGGGTTCCAATGGAAGAAAGCTCTGCAGCCGCTCGATGGCGTAGGTCAGCAGCATGCTGACGGCGGAGAAGCCCAGCACGGCAAAGGCGTACTCGCGCCAGTTCATCTCCTTGTCGGCGTTGACGCCGCGAGAGCTTGTAGATGAGCCGCTCGATGGGGCGGAGCACCGGATCCAGCCAGGTGCGCTCCCCCTCCAGCACGCGGGCCAGATAGATGCCCACCGGACGAACGCTTGCAAGCAGAATCAGAGAGAAGATGGCAAACTGCAACCAGCCGTTGGCGGACATGTCAGAACTTCTCCGGGAAGAGCAGGGTGAGGGTCAGGTAGCCAAGCAGCAGGACGGACAGAATCAGCGCAACCACGGTGATGATGTCGATGTGCATGGGCTACCTCAACTTCTGGCATGCCTTGACGTAGAGAAACGCCAGGGCGAAGAAAACAACGGTGAACAGCAACATCGTGAAATCTTGCATGTCAGGTCTCACAGTCCGAAGTGCTTGGTTTCTTGCTCCAGATTCATTCTGGTTCAGGCCCTGTTTAAGTATCGAAAAGGTTTCCTAAGAAAAGCGTAAGGAACAGGCGAGAACACGCAAAGAACCCAGAAGCCATCTCATCAACAGGTTTTGAAAGGGCACGGCTTCAGCCGTACCGCCAGTTGCTAGCAAAAACAACAGGCTTTAGGTTTTGAAAGGGCGCGGCTTCAGCCGTGCCGCCAGTTGCCAGCAAAAACAACAGGCTTTAGGTTTTGAAAGGGCACGGCTTCAGCCGTGCCGCCAGTTGCCAGGAAAAACAAGGGGCTTTAGCCCCTGAGGGTCGACTTTTTGGAGCTTGGCGGGGCTTTTGAGATGAGTTCTAGTTTTCCATCTCGGGTACCTAAAAGAAAGCCAAAGGACGGGGAACGGCGCATCCAGGGCGAACCGTCTTTACAGCTTCTTCCGAAGGTACTCAAAAATGGCGTACCCGATCAGCGAGGAGACCATTGCGATGGAAAAGTTGGTGGCAGTGAAGATGTCGGCGAGAGCGAACGCCAGGGTCTTGCCCGGTCCGCTGCTGCGGGTAAATTCCCCCATCAGAAGGTTCGAATAGAACAGGAAGACAATAAAAGCGGCTTCGACCGTTGCCCGCCAGAGGGGCGCAAGACGGCGATTTTTCCGGTTTCCATTCATGCTTGGATGGTACCAGCAGGCGAATAAAGATCCATTGATCTCCGGGTGGGGCTCATTCCTCGTTGCCGCTCCAGCCCTCGGGGATGAAGCGGTAGCCCACCCAGGGCTCGGTCTGGATGTACTGCTTGCCGGTCTCGGCTTCGAGCTTCTTGCGCAACTGGCCGACGAAGACGCGCAGATACTCCGGCTGGTGGGCCGACTGCGCGCCCCAGACGGCGGTCAGCAGGGCGCGATGGGTCATCACCTTGCCGGCGTGGCGGGCCAGGTGGAGCAGCAGGTCGAATTCCTTGGGCGTGAGGTGGATGGGCTTGCCCTGCACGGTGATGGAGTGGGCCTCGGCGTCCACCACGAAGTCGCCGGCCTCGATGGCGGCGGTGGTCCGCTCCGGGAGCGCGGCGCAGATGGGCGCGCACCCGGGCCAGCAGCTCCTGAATGCTGAAGGGCTTGGTCACGTAGTCGTCGGCGCCGGCGTCGAGCGCCTCGACCTTGGAGCGCTCGTGGTCGCGGACCGAGAGGACCAGCACCGGCGTGGCGGCACTGGGCGCGGATGGCGCGGCAGACCTCGACGCCGCTCATGCCGGGCATCATCAGGTCGGTGATCACCAGGTCGGGCGGCCAGTCGCGGAAGACCTGCAGGCCCTCCTCGGGATCGTTGGCGGTGCGCACGTCGTAGCCCTGCGCGGAGAGCGCGGCGCGCAGCACGCGCGTGATCTGCGGTTCGTCGTCGATAACCAGAATTCTGCCCGGCATGGTGTTCTTCTTTCATCGGAAGATTACATCATCCGGGCCGGCCGGGTATGATTCCGGTGATGAAGATCATGAACGGGCTCTCCGATTCGCGGGGAATTGTTCACTGGTTTGTGGCGCACGCTGATGGCGGTGCTGACCACCGCTGCTGCTGGTCTGGCTGGGCGCCAACTCGACCACCGCGGGGATGGTGTTTCTGGTGCTGGTGGTCTGGTCGGCCACCCAGGCCGGGATCTGGCTCTCGCTCTATATCGCGCTGCTCTGCGCGCTCTCCTTCGACTATTTCTTTCTGCCTCCGTTTCGACACCTTGCGGCTGGCGGGCGCGCAGGAGTGGGTGGCGATGATCTCGTTCCTGGCCAGTTGCGTGGTGGTGAGCCGGGTGGCGGAGCGGGCGCGCCGCCAGACCCGGCAGGCCGAGCAGCGGCGGGAGGATGTGGAGCGGCTCTACGAACTGAGCCAGGAGATGATGCTGCACGAGGACGCCGCCGGGCTGATCCGCGACCTGCCGCGGCTGATCGACCGCATCTTTGCGCTGGATGGCGTGGTGCTCTACGTCTGCGACCAGGACCAGTTCTACGCTTCGACCGCCGATCTGCCGATGAGCATCCAGGCCAGTCTGCGGGCCATGACGCAGGGCCAGAATCCCACGCTGGATCATGCCGGGCGACTTCACGGCCATGCCGCTGATGCTGGGACTGCGGCCGGTGGGCGCGCTGGGCTGGCGGCCGGCGCTGCTTTCGCGCGAGGTGGCCACGGCGGTCAGCGCGCAGGTGGCCATCGTGCTGGCGCGCTCCATGGCCATTGAGGCCACGGCGCGCATGGAGGCGGCGCGCGAAGGCGAGCGGCTGCGCACGGCGCTGATCGACTCGCTGACCCACGAACTGCGCACGCCGCTGACCTCGATCCGCGCCGCCGCCACCACGCTGCTGGAGGGCGAGGGGCTGGACGAGGCCGGGCGGCTGGACCTGGCGGCCATCGTCGACGAAGAGGCCTCGCGGCTGGATCTGCTGATCGGCGAGGCCGTGGAGATGGCCGAGATCGACGCCAACGTGGTGCAGGTCCACCTGGCTCCGCAGCATCCGCGCGCGCTGCTCGAGCAGGCCGTGGAGGAGTCGCGCAAGGCTCTGGCCGCGCACCGGGTGACGATCGCCGTCGAAGACCGGAGACCGGACGAGCCGGCCTGGTTCGATCCGCACCTGCTGGGCCGGGTGCTGCGCCACCTGCTGGAAAACGCGGCCGCGCTATACGCCGCCGGGCAGCCGCATCACGCTGAGCAGCCGGCGCGATGGGCGACCGGCTGGAGTTTCGCGTGGAGGACAACGGCCCCGGCATCGACGCCCTCGACCTGCCGCTGATCTTCGAGAAGTTCTACCGCGGCAAGAAGAGGCACAACGGGCAGGAAAGGGCTCGGGGATGGGCCTGGCCATCACCCGCGCCATTCTGGCCGCGCACGGCGGCGGCATCGAAGCCGAAAGCATCCCGGGCAAGGGCGCCAGCTTCCGCTTCTGGGTGCCGCTGGTGGAGAAGGAGCCGGGGGCCAAAGGCCGCTAACCGAATACGCAGTCACACAGAGTGGCCCATGCTTCCGCGGCCCGCCCATCAAGATGAAGATCAATGGGCCTCCCATGGCCCGCTCTATGGACATGGGAGACCGCGAACTTCGATTCGCCGGGTTCGACGCGGTTGATTGTCAACGAAATGAGGACCTCTACTGGCCTCTCTTCAATGCTCGTTTGAGCACCGTCTCCAACGCCGCCTTGATTTCGGCGTACTCCGAGGCCGAGATGGTTCCTGAGAGCTTCTCGCTTTCCAAGGCGAACAGCTCCTCCTTGAGCACGTTGAGCAGTGAGGCGTTGAGGCCCGCCGGCGTGGCGGGAGCAAAGGCCTGCACGGCTGAGGTCTGAACCGCGCCAGCGGCGGGCGCGCCCGGCTGCTTGCGCAGCAGGAAGGCCGCAGCGGCAGCAAGCAGCAGCGCGAGACCGGCAAGAATCCACCACTTGTATTTGGTGAGCGGGTCGGGTGTGGTGATGGGAGCGCCGATGCCGCCGCCGGGCCTGCTGCCGGGAGCGCTCGTGTCGTCTGAACTGCTGGCGCCCATGCCGGCCCCGGCTTGCTGGGCAGAAGCGCCCTGGTTTCGCGCGGCAGCGAGCCGCTGCCTGTGACTGTGAACTCCAGTGCCTTGCCCGGCACGGCGCTTCTCGACACAAAGGTCTGGACGGCGGGGTCCTGCGGCGAGGACTGGAAGGCCGAGTCTCCACCCGAGGAGAGGCTCATGCTCTTGGGCAGCACCACCCAAACGGTTCTTGCCGGCAGCGAGAGTTGCGGATGGAAGGTGTACTTGCCGCCGCTGTAGGGCACGGTGTACTCGATCTGGAAGAGTGTGTCCTTGTCGCCGTTGTCGGGCTGGATGGGGAAGTTGAAGGAGTAGTGGCCCTTGGGGCCGTCGGGGTCCAGCTTGATGTTGGTCGGCAGGCCGCTGGTGGGGCGCTGCGCCGAGACGCTCTGGACGACGGCCTCGTCCGGCAGCACGATCTCAAAGGAATGCTGCCGCCACTGGGTGCGTGGCGGGGTGCTGGTGTTGTGGACAATAGTACCGCTCGACCACACGAAGCTGCCCGTTGTCCGTTTCCAGGCCCAGCACATCCTCTTCGATGCTCGACGCCATCGACCTTGGCGGCCACGTCGTAGACCGGGATGTCGCCGGGCGCGCCGCCCTCGGGCGCGGCGATGAAGTAGGTCGCGCCCTGATGGGTGACGCGCACCAGGTAATGGCTGTTGCCGGGCTTGGCGAGTGAGTAGTGCCCCTGGGCGTCGGTGGTGGCCTTGGCCACTTCGCCCATGCCGGCCTGCACGTCCACCAGCACAACCGTGTCGCCCGCGGCGGGCTTGCCGGTGGTCTTGTTGGTTACGGTGCCGGTGACGGAGGCGGCCTGCGCCAGTGCGCCCGTGAACGAGCAGGCTCAAGGCAAGGGTGCGGAGAAGAAACTGGATCGATTTCATGGTCGTGGCGGAATCCTACTGGTGTGTCGTGGTTGGTTGAAAAAAGACGGGAAGAAGAACAACCGCAGATCCTTCGACTCCGCTTCGCTCAGGATGATAAGCCTCACGTTCGTGGTGAACGGGAGGCTTTGAAAGGGCACGGCTTCAGCCGTGCCGTATATGGTTGATGGGAAACCAAGGGCTTTAGCCCCTGAGGGACGGCTCTTGTTATTCTCGGCTTTCACCACCGCGACTGAGAATCCTACTTCTCAATGTGCGAAATCTTGAGCGCCCAGGCGGGGGATTCGGTGAAAGTTACGCCTGTTGCAAATGCTCGATCTCGGCCAGCAGCTGCGCCGTCTCGTTTTCAAGCTGCGCGCGCTGGGCACTGAAATCCTCTTCAGGATACTTGCCGGCGCTTGAACTCGAAGTTCAGGTCGCGCAGATTTTCGTAGAGCTGTTCCTTGCGCTCCAGCAGGTAGTCCAGCCGCGTCTTCTCGCGCTGGCTGGCAAAGACGTTCTCCGGCCAGAAGGTGTAGAACAAGCAGCGCAAACGCCAGCAGCAGCGCCGGCAATCAGGCCCTGGTTCGGTCATGGCTCAATAGCCTCCGTCGCCGCCGGTTTCCCGGCGAATCTTTTCTCGGCGCTCGCGCATCGCGGGGTCGGCGATCCGATGGCCTGCGGCTGCCGGCTTCGCGTCCTGCCCGACCGACCAGCGCCGCACCAGCAGAATCGTGCCCAGCAGCGCCGCGCAAAGACCGCGAAGGGCGCAATCCAGGCCACCAGGTCGAAGCCCTGCGTGGTGGGCGCGGCCAGCACCGTCGCGCCGTACTTGGCGGCAAACGATCGCAAGAATCTCCTTGTCGCTCTTGCCGGCGGCGATGCGCGGCGCTCAGCTCGTTCAGCTCGCTGGCCTGACGTCTGGGCAGCCCACGTGGTTGCACTCGCCCAGCAATCTGCGCGCAGCCGCAGGTGCACATCAGCCGGTGGTTCAGGTCGTTGTAGCGGGAGCCGGCATCGGTTGCGCCCAGCGAGAAGCAGACGGCCACAGCCAGCAGCCACCGCCTGCAGCGCTCTTGATCCAAAAAGTCAAGCGCATCGGATGGCTCATCAGCTGGCCTCCCTTCAGCGCCGGCTCAGCTGGCGCCGTTCGGCGCAGGCACGCGCAGGGCCGCGGTGGCCGGGCTCAGAGCTGGGAACCAGCGCCACCAACGTGCCGAAGACCATCACCACCAGGCCCGCCCAGATCCAGCCCACCAGCGGATTCAGGAACGCCTTGATGATCGGCTGGCCGGTGTCGGGATTCGTGCCCTCATACACCACATACAGATCCCAGCTCGGAACCGAGTGAATGGCCACCATGGTCTGCGGCTGTTCGCTGGCCAGGTAGACCCGCTTCTCCGGCGTCATCTGGAACTGCTTCTTGCCGCCCTTGTACACATCCAGCAGCGCGTATTCGGAGTTGTAGTTGGGGTTCGAGTCCTGCGTGAAGCCCACGCACTCCAGCGTGTAAGGGCCGATGGTCAGCTTGTCGTGCAGCGCCAGTTCGCTTCTCCTCGTTGCGGTTGAAGGCCGCGCCGGCCAGGCCGATCACCATGATCACCACGCCGATGTGGATGATGTAGCCGCCGTAGCGCCGCGTGTTGCGGCGCGTCAGCAGCTACATGGCCGAGAAGAGATTGCGCCCGGTCTGCTTGCGAGATCACGCCCGCGCCGCGCAGAAACTCCGAGAGAATCGCGGTCAACACCGCCGCCGAAAGCGCAAAGGCCACCAGCGCATAGAAGTTGCCGCTGTCGAATGCGCCGTCCTTCCATGGCCGCACGCCCACGGCCAGGCAGACAATCACCGTGGCCCACAGCGCAATGACCGGCAGCACGAAGTTGCGCCTGATGCTCTTGAAGCGAAGTAGCGCGCCAGGGCAGCAGCGGCCCCACGCCGGTCAGAAACAGCAGGAACAGGCCGATGGGCACGGCCACGCGGTTATAGAACGGCGCGCCCACGGTGACCTTGTTGCCCACCACGTACTCGCTGACAGGATGGGGAACAGCGTTCCCCACAGAATCACGAAGCAGGCCGCCAGCAGCACCAGATTGTTGAACAGGAAGCTCGACTCGCGGCTGACCAGCGACTCCAGCTGGTGCTCGCTCTTCAGGTGGCTGCGCTGCAGGATGTAAGTGAAGATGCAGACCGCCAGCACGATCACCATGAAGACCACGAACCATGTGCCGATGGACGACTGCGCGAAGGCGTGCACCGAACTGACCAGCCCGGCGCGGGTCAGCAGCGTGCCCAGCAGCGTCAGCAGGAAGGTGGAGAAGATGAGCCAGACATTCCAGCTCTTCATCATGCCTTTCTTCTCCTGCATCATCACGGAGTGCAGAAAGGCGGTGCCGGTGAGCCAGGGCATGAAGCTGGCGTTCTCCACCGGGTCCCAGCCCCAGTAGCCGCCCCAGCCCAGCACGGCGTAGGCCCAGTGCATGCCCAGGAAGATGCCGAAGGTGAGAAACAGCCAGGTCACCATCGTCCAGACGCGCGTGATCTTGATCCACTTTTCGCCGGGATAGCGCATCATCAGCGCGCCCAGCGCAAAGGCGAAGGGAACCGAGAAGCCCACGTAGCCCAGGTAAAGCATCGGCGGATGAATCACCATCTCCGGATATTGCAGCAGCGGATTCAGGCCGTTGCCGTCGTCGGGAATCGGCGCCCTTGAGCAGCGCAAAAGGCGGCGCGGCAAAGTTCAGCACGGCCAGGAAGAAGACCTGGATTCCGGCCAGAATCGTGCCGGCGTAGGCGTAGAGCTTCACGTCTCGTCTTGTGCGTCAGGCGCAGCACAAAGCCGTACATCCCCAGCAGCCACGCCCACAGCAGCAGCGAACCCTCCTGGCCGCTCCACAGCGCGGAGAACTTGTAGGCGCCGGGCAGGGCGCGGTTCGAGTGCTCCATGATGTAGGTGATGGAGAAATCGTTGGTAAAGACCGACCAGATCAGCGCGAAGGCCGCCGCGGTGACGGCCACAAAGCCGGCGATTCCGGCGCGGCGCGCCGTGTCGGCCAGCCGCTCCGGCGAGATGGGCGCGGGCTGACCGGTGGCAATCAGGCGCAAGGCGACGGCCCCGGCCAGCAGGTTGTAGGCGGCCAGCGCCAGAGCGATGAGAAGAGCAAAACTACCGAAGGCTGCCATTGATGACTCCAAATCACCTGATGATTCTCGCACGCAGGCTGGGAGCCATCGAGGTCTCCCAGCGAACTAATTCTCAATCCATCATAGGCCCTTCGGGTGTGATTTGGCTCACACCTTGGGTGGAGAACTCCCGTCTTCTTGCGGCCAGGCTCTGCAGGCTGGGAAAAAACGTCTGTTGATGGGTAGATTTGAAAGTGCACGCCTTTTAGGCTGACCTGAGCTTGCCGAAGGTTGCTGCAAACCGCTGAAAATAAACAATGGGCTTTAGAGGCTGCGGAAAACCGCGAAGAACAGGCGAAAGCCCCGAAAAACTTGCCTCAGAGGCTGAAGCTCGTATTGATTTTAAAGCTACTTACGGCACGACTAAAGTCGTGCCCTGGCGCTTCTTGCCTTCTAGAAGGCGTTTCTCCGCAGCCTCCATAGCCCCTGAAAAGGCTCTGATCAGACATCCCGACTTTTTTGGTCAACCTCTCTACTTATTGGACAAGGGCCTGAGCCTTTCCCGCCCATATGCGAGATATATCGTGATAGATGGTATTCGCGATTCCACCGTTCACTTACCCTTGCAGGCATCGTACTGGGTGGCATTTTCTTCAGGAAAAATGCCACTTGAGAGCAGTGACTTTGGGGTACAGCAATTGTGGAACCGCTGTAAGCGCGCCTGGCTTGGCCGAGTTATGGAATCGCCATGCACCGGTTCCGCCGCCCCGGTGTGGCATCTTGTTCGATAGAGGGCCACGCCGCGCGGTTCTCCCATGGCTGCTCGCATAGGAGAATGGCACGGAAACACAAGCAACTCAACCCCTGTGCTACACTCGACGCGGACCAATCCTCCCGCGTGAAATTCTGCGGGTTTCAAGCGGAATCGAGCTCCAGCACATGGCCGTTGAACTCAGCATTGTGATGCCCTGCCTGAACGAGGCGGAGACCCTGGCGGCCTGCATCCACAAGGCGCAGGGCTTTCTGCGCCGCGCAGCGGCGTCAGCGGGCGAGGTCGTGATCGGCGACAACGGCTCGACCGACGGCTCGCAGCAGATCGCAACCGGCCTGGGCGCGCGGGTGGTTCCGATCCCCGATTCGCGGCTACGGCGCGGCGCTCTACGGAGCGCATCACCGCCGCGCGCGGCCGCTACTGTCATCATGGGCGACGCCGACGACAGCTACGACTTCGAGAACCTCGACGGCATTGTCGAGAATCTGCGCGACGGCTACGACCTGGTGATGGGCAACCGCTTCAAGGGCGGCATCGCCCAGGCGCCATGCCCTGGAAGAACCGCTACATCGGCAATCCGGCTGCTCTCCTCCATCGGCCGGCTGCTCTTCCACCCCAGTGCCGGCGACTTCCATTGCGGCCTGCGCGGCTTTTCGCAGGCGGCGTTCCAGCAGATGGACCTGCACACCACCGGCATGGAATTCGCCTCCGAGATGGTGATCAAGGCCACGCTCATGGGACTTAAGATCGCCGAAGTGCCCACCACTCTCAGCAAGGACGGCCGCAACCGCCCGCCCCACCTGCTACCCTATCGCGACGGGTGGCGCCACCTGCGCTTTATGCTGCTCTTCAGCCCGGCCTGGCTCTTTCTTTATCCAGGCCTGGCAGCCATGCTTGTCTGCGCGCTGATCGGCGGTGCGATTCTCACCCGCCCAGTTCATCTGAGCCACGTTCAACTGGGCCTCGACACGGTCATTGATCCTTTTTTGAT